>NZ_CP026652.1:0-4800000 GCF_002946835.1 Streptomyces dengpaensis | reverse complement strand
GGGGAGTTGGAGATCCAGGTCGCCCTGGTGCGGGATCAGCCACAAGGTGCGGGCCGTGAAGAGCGCGGTCACCGCTGCGGCCAGGCGGAGGCGGCGTTCGGCGTACAGCACGGCGATCAGCGGTACGCACCACACCCAGTGGTGCGACCAGCTGATCGGCGAGACGAGGAGCGCCGTGAGGGCGGTGACGAGGATGCCCCGGCGGCGGCCGGTGCGGGCGCGGCTCGCCAGCCACATTCCCGCCAGCGCGACGGCCAGCGCGGGTACGGCCCACGCCGGGCCGGGCGCCGGGTCGCCCAGCGCACGGGCGATCAGGCCCTGAAGCGACTGGTTGTCGACGATCCAGGCCTTGCCGACGCGGTCGGTCTCGTACAGCCGCCTGGTCCAGAAGTCGACGCTCGCGGCGGGCAGCGCGAGCGCGCCCAGCAGGACGGTTCCCGCGAAGGCCGCCGTCGCCGCACCGGCTTCCCGCCGGCGGTTGGTGAGCAGCAGGTACGCGATGAAGACGGCGGGGGTCAGTTTCACTCCGGCCGCGATGCCGAGCGCGATGCCCTTGCCCCGGGTGCCCGGCGGCCGCGTCAGGTCCCAGAGGATCAGGCAGGCCACGGCGAGGTTGATCTGGCCGAAGAGGACGGTCTGGAAGACGGGTTCGAGCCACAGCGCGAGGGCGGTGGCGGCGCAGACGGCGGGCCGCGACATCGCGATGCCCGCGAGACGGCAGGAGAGCCGGACGAGCAGGGCCAGCAGGACTACGTTTCCGGCGACGAAGGCCAGCTTGAGAGCGACCGGCGGAATCCAGGCCGCCGGTACGAAGAGGAGCGCCGCGAAGGGCGGGTACGTGGCCGGAAGGTGCCACTCCGTCACGGTGAACGCGTAGAGATCCACACCGTTCAGTACGGCCGCGCCCTCGGCCCGGTAGACCAGCGTGTCGGCCATGGGAGCGCGGGTGACGACGCACAGGGCGGAGAAGGCGGCGAGGGAGAGGGCGAGCAGGAAGAACCGGGAGAACCGGGAGAATCGGCTGGCTTCGATGGGTGAAATGCCGGTCACTGTCCGTAGGGGCACGAAGTGACCCTATGTGCCGGGCAGGTTCGGCCCGGCGTACGGCTCACCGCCGCGCGCCGGTCGCCGTACGGCTCACCGCCGTCGTACGCCCGCTTCCTCGCCGTACTCTCCGAGGATCACGACGCCGACGAAAGCCTCCGCGAACACCTTGACCGCGCGCAGGGCGTCGCCGAGGCGGTGGGGGTGGTGGGAGGAGGTGACGCCGGTCGCGCCGCTCGGCGCACCGGGGTGGACAGTGCCTGAGGTGAAGGTGGCTGCGCTCATATATCCATGGTGGAACCGTGCGCCCCGAATGGCGTCGGCCTCCGGACCGAACCTCCCGGCCGCCGCGTACGCCTGCGGGTCCCGCGCCGTACGCCTCGCGACGGACGCCGACCCCTAGGGTCCTGCGGGGTGCGTCCCTGAGGCCGCGGAAATCCGGTGGCCCCCGCTCCTGGGTCACCTAGAATCTCCGCTCTTGCCCGCCTCCCTGTCGCGGAGTGCGTCCCACCCGTCTCCCACCACCACCCTCAAACGAGGCCCTACGGGCCGCCCCTACTTGGCCGGCCGGAAACCGGACGGCATCCAGGAATCACCCACGAGGTGTCACGCACGCAGCAGGTCCCCGGAGGCAACCCCCGTGTCCACCCCGCCAGACGGCCCTTACGACCCCTACGACGCTCACGACCCCCTCTCCCGCGAGCGCACCCACCTCGCCCACTCCCGTTCCGCCCTGCGCGCGATGCGCGAGGACGTCGAGAACCTCGACATCAGCGACGTCACCGCGAACTGGGTGAACGCCGCGGTGCTCCAGCACCAGATCGACGAGCGCATCAAGGCGCTCGCCGACCTGAGCCACACCCCGCTGTTCTTCGGGCGCCTCGACTATCTGCACGCACCGGGCGCGGACAAGGCGGAGGGTGCGGAAGGCGAGCGCTTTTACATCGGGCGGCGGCATGTGCACGACGCCGAGGGCGACCCGATGGTCATCGACTGGCGCGCGCCGGTGTCGCAGCCGTTCTACCGGGCCTCGAAGAAGGACCCGATGGACGTCGGGCTGCGCCGCCGTTTCGGCTACACGGGCGGCGACCTCACGGCGTACGAGGACGAGCACCTGTCGGATCCGACCGAGGCGGCCACCAGCAAGCTGCTCCAGCAGGAGATCGAGCGCCCGCGCGTCGGCCCGATGCGCGACATCGTGGCGACCATCCAGCCGGAGCAGGACGAGATCGTACGCAGCGGGCTCGCCGGATCCGTCTGCGTGCAGGGAGGCCCCGGCACCGGAAAGACCGCCGTCGGTCTGCACCGGGTGGCGTATCTGCTGTACGCCCACCGGGAGCGGCTCGCCCGCACCGGCACCCTGGTCATCGGGCCGAACAAGTCCTTCCTGCACTACATCGAGCAGGTCCTCCCGGCTCTGGGCGAGCTGGAGGTCAAGCAGGCGACGGTCGACGATCTCGTCGCCCATGTCGAGGTGCGCGGGACGGATGACGCCGCTGCCGCCGTCATCAAGGGCGACGCCCGCATGGCCGAGGTGCTGCGCCGGGCCGTCCGCTCGCACGTGACCCCGCCCACCGAGCCGGTCATGGTGGTGCGCGGCTCGCGGCGCTGGCGCGTACCGGCGTACGAACTCGAGGAGATCGTGCGGGAGTTGCTGGACCGCGACATCCGGTACGGCGCCGCCCGCGACGCCCTTCCGCAGCGGATCGCGCACGCCGTACTGGTCCAGATGGAACGGTCCGGCGAGGCGCCGGACGACCGGGTGCAGGACGCCGTCGCCCGCAACACCGCCGTGAAGGCGGCGGTCAAGGCGATCTGGCCGCCCGTCGACCCCGCCAAACTCGTGCTGCGACTGCTCACCGACGCCGACTTCCTCGCCGTCCACGCGGAGGGGATCCTCGACGAGGACGAGCAGAAGAAGATGCTCTGGTCCAAGCCCGTACGGAGCGTGAAGTCCGCCAAGTGGTCGGCGGCGGACGCCGTGCTGATCGACGAGGCGACCGATCTCGTCCAGCGCACGCACTCCCTCGGGCATGTGGTGCTCGACGAGGCGCAGGACTTGTCGCCGATGCAGTACCGGGCGGTGGGGCGGCGCTGTACGACGGGATCGGCGACCGTGCTGGGGGATCTGGCGCAGGGTACGACGCCCTGGGCGACGCGGAGCTGGGACGAGGCGCTGGGCCATCTCGGGAAGGCCGACGCCGTGGTCGAAGAGCTGACGGCCGGTTTCCGCGTCCCCACCGACGTCATCACGTACGCGTCCCGGCTGCTGCCGCACATCGCGCCCGGTCTGACGCCGGTGGCGTCGGTGCGTGAGAACCCGGGTTTCTTCGAGGTGCGGGCGAGTGGGGCGGACGCCGACGTCGTGGGTGCCGTGCGGGAGTTGCTGGGCAACGAAGGGTCGGTCGGACTGATCGCCGCCGATGCCCGGATCCCTGCCCTCGCCGAGGCGCTGACGGCGGCCGGGCGGACGTACCTCGGCCCGGGCGAGGAGACGACGGCCGAGACCCGGCTCACCCTGGTGCCGGCCTCGCTCGCCAAGGGCCTCGAGTACGACTACGTGGTCCTCGACGAGCCGCAGGCCGTCGTCGACGGCGAACCGGACGAACGCACCGGCCTGCGCCGCCTGTATGTGGCCCTGACCCGTGCGGTCTCGGGCCTGATCGTCACGCACGCGGCGCCGCTGCCCGCCCAACTGGGCTGATCCGGCAGGTCCCTCCCGGGACCTCGGGCACGTCGCCGGCTTCCGCGCCGAGGAACGGTGCCTTCGCTACGCGTCCAGCGCCTCTCGCCACTCCCGTACCGCCTTCGCCGAGACCGGAGCGGTCCAGCCCTCGGGCCGGGCGGCTCCGCCGATGTGGAAGGCGTCGACGCCCGCGGCGAGCAGCGGCGGCAGGTGGTCGAGGCGCAGCCCGCCACCGACCATGATCCGCGGCTCGTAGCCCGGCTCGCCGGTGCGCGCGGCCTCGGCGAGGAGCGTGGGGAGCCCGTCGTCCACGCCCGCAGCGGACCCGGCGGTCAGGTAGGCGTCGAGGCCCGGCAGGTCCGCGAGCTGCTTGCGCAGGGCGTCGCGGTCGGCGGCGCGGTCGATCGCGCGGTGGAAGGTCCAGCGGCAGCCGTCCAGTTCAGCGGCGATCCGCTCCACCGCGGCCAGGTCGGGGCCGCCGTGCTCGTCGAGGAACCCGAGCACGAACTCGCCCGCTCCGGCGGCGCGCAGCTCGCGGGCGACCCGTACGAGCGCGGCGACGTCTTCGGCGTCCCCCGCCGCGAAACCGTCCGCCCGGCGCAGCATCACGCGCAGCGGGATGTCGACGGAGGCGCGGATGGCGGCGAAGGTCTCCACCGGTGGGGTGAGTCCGTCGGCGGCCATGTCGGTCACCAGCTCCAGCCGGTCCGCGCCTCCGGCCTGGGCGGCGACCGCGTCCTCCACGCCGAGGGCGATCACCTCCAGCAGTGCGCTCTTGCGCTCGCTCATCGGACCTCTTCTCTTGGGCGGCTACAGGTCTAGTCCAATCCCAGGGTACGCGGGCGGGGCGCCCCGCAGGTTTCTTCGCCCCCAAGGCCGTCGCCCCGCACGGCGAGGACAATGACCGACATGGCAGCAGAAAGTCAGCGACACCCCGCCCACGTGGACCTGGAAAAGCGCTGGGCGGCCACCGTCCTGGCCGCTCGCGACACGGACGAGTGCGGCCCGTCGCCGTACCGCCACGCCGCGAACCTCCTCACCCGCTGGGCGGAACCCCAGCGCCGCTACCACACCACCGACCACCTCCTCGCGGTCCTCGACCACATCGACGTACTGGAGGAGTACGCCGAGGACCCGGCCGCCGTACGCCTGGCGGCCTGGTTCCACGACGCCGTGTACCTCCCCGACCGCTCGGAGAACGAGGAGCGCTCCGCCCGCCTCGCCGAACGCGCCCTCCCCGAACTCGGCATCGACGAGGACCGCACGGCCGAGGTCGCCCGCCTGGTCCGCCTCACCGTCACCCACTCCCCCGCCCCCGACGACACCAACGGGGCCGTCCTGTGCGACGCGGACCTGGCCGTCCTGGCGTCACCTTCACCGTCGTACGCCGCCTACACGGCAGCCGTCCGCGAGGAGTACGCCTTCGTCCCGGACGAGGCGTTCCGCGAGGGCCGGTCGGCAGTGCTGCGCCAACTCCTCGCTCTGCCCCGCCTGTTCAGGACGCCGTACGGAGAACGGCAATGGGAGGAGCGGGCACGCCGCAACATCGCCGACGAGCTGGACCAGTTGAACCAGCCGGGGCAGCCGGGCCGGCCGGACGCGTGACGGCCCGTTCGCCTGCTTGAGCGCCCGTCCTGAAACCCGTTCGACGACGGGCGCTGAACACCGTACTAAGGGGGGTATGCCGCCACGTCCCCGCATGCCCCTGGCCGTCTACATCCTCGGCCTGTCCGTCTTCGCCCTCGGCACCAGCGAGTTCATACTCTCCGGGCTCCTGCCGCCCATCGCCGACGACATGGGCGTCACGATCCCGCAGGCGGGGCTGCTGATACCGGCGTTCGCGATCGGAATGGTGGTCGGGGCACCGCTGCTCGCCGTGGTCACCCTCCGCCTGCCCCGCCGTACCACCCTCGTCGCGCTCATCACGGTGTTCGGCCTCGGCCAGGTCGCGGGTCGCTGCTGCTGCATCGCCGTACGCAGAGCACGCGCGTCGTGTCCAAGGCGGGCGGCGCCGCGGCAAATCCTGTACGGACGGAGGCATGATCCCACCTATCCTCGCCCGCATGGGAGACAGCGGCGCAGACATGGGCGGGGACCAGGTAACGGAGGCCGTCGCGGGGAGTGTGGCCCTTTTGCGCACTGTCACCGAGCGGGACTGGGACGGCGTCGAGGCAGGCCGGCTGGCGTGGAGTTGCCGGCAGACCGCCGAGCACATCGCGTCCGATCTCATCGCGTACGCGGGGCAGTTGGCCGGGCGGGCCACCACGGCGTACGTCCCCTTCGAGATCGTCATGGAGGACGACACCGACAACGCGGGCGTCGTCGACGTGATCGAGACGACCGGCGCCCTGCTCGCCGCCACCGTCCGCACGACGCCCCGCGAGGTGCGCGCCTTCCACCCGTATCCCTTCCGCAGCGCCGACCGCGAAGGCTTCGCCGCGATGGGCATCGCCGAAGTCCTGTTGCACACGCATGACATCGCCCAGGGGCTTGGGCTCCCCTACGAGCCGCCCGCCGACCTCTGCGAAGGCGTCCTCGGCCGGATCTTTCCGCACGTCCGGCCCGGGCCCGCCCCCTGGCCCACCCTCCTGTGGGCGACCGGCCGCGGCGAACTGCCCGGCCGCGCCCCGGTCACCGAGTGGCGCTGGAGCAACAACCTGGTCATCGAGTCCGAGCGGCTCACGCTCCAGGGCGTCACCCCGGCGGCCGCCGCCGACCTGCGCGCGGGCGGCACGGGTGGCTTCGCGTGGCTGGAGGGCGGCCCGTTCCAGGGCACGCGGGACGCCGCCGGGATGGTCGTGAAGGCGTACGAGGACGGAGTGCACCTGCCGGAGTGGGGCGTGTTCGTGCTCGTACGGCGGGAGGACGGCCGCGCGATCGGCGGCATGGGCTTCCACGGCGCCCCCGACGAGGACGGCCGCGCGGAAGTCGGGTACGACCTCACCGAGAACGCCCGCGGCCACGGCTACGCCACCGAGGCCCTGCGCGCCCTCTCCGCCTGGGCCCTGGCCCGCGACGACGTCAAGCTCCTCATCGCCGCCATCGACCGGGACAACGCCCCCTCCCAGGGCGTCATTTCACGCGCCGGGTTCACGCGGGTGAGCGAGGACGTGGAGCGGGCCGCGTACGAGCTGCACGGCATGGACCGGTCACTGCGGCTGTACTCCCGCGAGGGCTGACACCTGGACCCCGCGAGGGCTGACCCCTGCTCCGACCCCGCGAGGGCTGACCCCTACTCCCGCCCCGCGAAACGCTCCGGTCTTCACCGACCGACGCGCCGGCCGACGTACTTCTTGCGCCTGCGCAGCCCCGCCCCGTGCAGCAGCCGCACCACCTCCCGGCTGCTCACCTCCACCGCACCCGCGCGCACCGCGTCCGCGTACCGGTGCGCGGGGATGTCGTAGTGGTCCCGCTCGAAGGCGCGTCGCGGGACGTCCAACTCGTCGGCGAAGGCATGCAGTTCGTCGTACGAGACGTCGCTGATCAGGTGGGACCACAGCCGCCCGTGCCCCGGCCAGGCGGCGGGGTCGATGTAGACGGTCACGAGGGCGGGGTCCCGCCGGTCGCCGAACCCAGCGACCCCAGCGACGCGACCTTCACGCCCGCCTTGTGGCACACCCAGTGCGGGTCGGGCCCCAACTCGGGCTCGACGTCGAGGGCGTGCGGGTCCCCGGAGCCGCAGACGGGGCAGAGCGGCCAGCGCCCGCGCCGCTCGAGGAGCGCGTCCTGTACGTCCTGGGCGACGAGCCCGGCGACGAAGCCCGCGCCGTCCGGCCACTGCTCAACCCACCAGCGGCGCTGCACCACCGACTCCTCGACGAGGGAGACAACGTCCGCCTCGGCGACCTCGCCCGCGACCAGGTCGGCCAGCACGAGGGCGCGAGCGGCGTGCAAGGCCTGCTCCAAGGGACTGACGGGCGTGCCGGGCGCGCCAGGGCTGCCGGGCGCGCCGGGGCTGCCGGGGAGGTCGGTGGGGTCCATGCACCTATTGTGCGCACCCTTGACCGTATGCCCCACTGGAAAATATCTTTCACTATGTGACCCATGACGTGAAGGAAATTTTCGCGGGAGAGGCGCCGCCCGCTCCCGCCGCCCTCGCGGCCAAGGTGCGCACGCTCGCCCCGTCGATGACCCGCTCCATGCAGCGGGTCGCCGAGGCGGTCGCCGGCGACCCGGCCGGCTGCGCGGCCCTCACGGTCACCGGCCTCGCCGAGCTCACCGGCACCAGCGAGGCGACGGTCGTCCGTACCGCCCGTCTCCTCGGCTATCCCGGCTATCGGGACCTGCGCCTCGCGCTCGCCGGGCTCGCCGCCCAGCAGCAGTCGGGCCGCGCGCCCGCCGTCACCGCCGACATCGCCGTGGACGACCCCATCGCGGACGTCGTGGCGAAGCTCGCGTACGACGAGCAGCAGACCCTCGCCGACACCGCCGCCGGGCTCGACACGGTCCAGCTCGGCGCGGCGGTCGGCGCGCTCGCCGCGGCCCGCCGTATCGACATCTACGGCGTCGGCGCGTCCGGGCTCGTCGCCCAGGACCTCGGCCAGAAGCTGCTGCGCATCGGGCTCATAGCCCACGCACACAGCGACCCGCACCTCGCCGTCACCAACGCGGTGCAGCTGCGCGCCAAGGACGTGGCGATAGCCATCACGCACTCGGGTTCGACCGGCGACGTGATCGAACCGCTCCGGGTCGCCTTCGAGCACGGGGCGACGACGGTCGCGATCACCGGCCGCCCGGGCGGGCCCGTCACGCAGTACGCGGACCACATCCTCACCACGTCGACGGCCCGCGAGAGCGAGCTGCGCCCGGCGGCGATGTCGTCGCGCACGAGCCAGCTGCTGGTGGTCGACTGTCTGTTCGTGGGGGTCGCCCAGCGAACGTACGAGCACGCGGCGCCGGCGCTGTCCGCCTCGTACGAGGCGCTGGCGCACCGCCACACGCCGCGCGGCGGCCGGTAGCGGCACCCTTTCGGGGCGCGGTTACGACACCTCACCCTCACCGGAAAAGAGCCTCTCCCCTCATGACCTCCACGTCCAACGCGTCCAATGTGTCCAACGTGCCCCATGCGTCCGGCGGCTCCAACGGGTCCAGTGCGTCCAGCAGCGGCGATCTTCGAGCGGAGTTGGAGACGCTGACGACCGAGGCATTCCGCCCCGAGCTGTCCGAGGTCGACCAGCTGTCCACGCTGGAGATCGCGACGCTCATGAACGGCGAGGACGCCACCGTGCCGACGGCCGTCGCCGCGCAGCTCCCGCTCATCGCCGCCGCGATCGACGACATCGCGGACCGTATGTCCCGCGGGGGCCGTCTCATCTACGCGGGCGCGGGCACCGCGGGCCGCCTCGGCGTGCTGGACGCCTCCGAGTGCCCGCCCACCTTCAACACCGACCCGTCGCAGGTCGTGGGCGTGATCGCGGGCGGCCCGACCGCGATGGTCACCTCGGTCGAGGGCGCCGAGGACTCCAAGGAGCTGGCGGCGGCCGACCTGGACGCGCTGAAGCTGACGCCCGACGACACGGTGGTCGGTGTCTCCGCCTCCGGTCGCACCCCGTACGCCGTAGGGGCCGTCGAACACGCCCGCGCCCGGGGCGCGTTGACGATCGGCCTGTCCTGCAACGCGCACAGCGCGCTGGCGACCGCCGCCGACCACGGCATCGAGGTCGTGGTGGGCCCCGAGCTGCTGACCGGCTCGACACGCCTGAAGGCGGGCACGGCCCAGAAACTCGTCCTGAACATGCTCTCGACGATCACGATGATCCGCCTCGGCAAGACGTACGGGAACCTGATGGTCGACGTACGCGCCTCGAACGAGAAGCTGCGCGCCCGCTCCCGCCGCATCGTGGCGCTGGCGACGGGCGCCTCGGACGAGGAGATCGAGCAGGCCCTCGCAGCCACGGAGGGTGAGGTGAAGAACGCGATCCTGACGATCCTGGGCGGCGTGGACGGGCCCACGGCCGCCCGCCTTCTTCAGGAGACCAAGGGACACCTGCGTGCCGCGCTGGCGGCGACGACCGGCTGACCAGCACCCTCGGGGAGTGACCACCTCCCATGCCTCGACGGCCGCCGCGATCCTCCCTCTCGTGGGCGGCCCCGCCAACGTCACCTCCGTCGCCCACTGCATGACCCGCCTCCGGCTGGGGCTCCGGGACCGGGCCCTCGTACGGGAGGACGCCCTCCGCGCGCTCCCCGCCGTACTCGGCGTCGTCGCGGACGACGACACGTACCAGATCGTGCTGGGCCCGGGCACGGTCGCGCGGGTGACGCCGGAGTTCGAGGCGCTGCTGAGGACGGCGGCGGATCGGCTGCGCACGACAGGGGCGGATCGGAATCGGCTGCTGACGACGGCGGCGGATCAACTGTCCACAACGGCTGATCAGCCGTCCACACTGGCCGATCATCCGCCTACAGCGGCGGGTCAGCCGTCCACATCAGCCGATCACCTCGCCACCAGAGGCGCCGAGTTGAAGGCCGCCCAGCGCGAACGCAACGCCACCCCCATCAAACTCCTCCTCCGCCGCATCGCCGACATCTTCGTCCCCCTGATCCCCGCCCTGATCGGCTGCGGAGTCGTCGCGGGCCTCAACGGCCTGCTGGTCAACCTGGGTTGGCTCCCGGCCCTGACCCCCGCCCTCACGGCCGTCGCCGCCGGATTCATGGCGCTGATCGCCGTATTCGTCGGCTACAACACGGCGAAGGAGTTCGGCGGCACGCCCATCCTGGGCGGCGCCGTGGCGGCGGTCATCGTGTACGCGGGCGTCGCGAAGGTGACGGTGTTCGGCATGACGCTCGCGCCGGGGCAGGGCGGCGTACTGGGCGCGCTGGCGGCCGCGGCGCTCGGCACGTACGTCGAGAAATGGTGCCGCGCCTGGGTCCCCGCGACACTGGACGTCCTTGTCACCCCCACGCTCACCGTGCTGCTCACGGGCTTGGTGACGCTGTACGCGTTGATGTACGCGGCCGGCGAGCTCTCGTCCGCCATCGGTACGGCGGCGAACTGGCTCCTCGACCACACGGGCGTCTTCGCGGGCCTGATCCTGGGCGGCCTGTTCCTGCCCCTGGTGATGCTGGGCCTGCACCAGGCGCTGATCCCCATCCACACCACCCTCATCGAGCAGCAGGGCTACACGAGCCTGCTGCCCATCCTGGCCATGGCGGGCGCGGGCCAGGTCGGCGCGGCTGCGGCGGTCTACGTCCGCCTCCGCCACGACACCTCCATCCGTACGACGATCAAGTCGGCCCTCCCGGCGGGCCTGCTCGGCGTCGGCGAGCCCTTGATCTACGGCGTCTCGCTCCCGCTCGGCCGTCCGTTCCTCACGGCATGCGCGGGCGGCGCGGCGGGAGGCGCCTTCGTCGGGTTCTTCTCCATGCTCGGCGACAAGGTGGGGTCGACGGCGATCGGGCCCTCGGGGTGGGCGCTGTTCCCGCTGCTCTCCGGCAACCGGGGCCTCGCACTGACCGCGGCGGTCTACGGGGGCGGCCTGCTGACGGGTTACGCGGTCGGCTTCCTGGCCACGTACGTCTTCGGGTTCGGCCCCGGTCTCAGGCGGTCGGAGGAGTCGGAGGATTGGGCTTGAGGAGGGCGAAGAGGGCGCCGAAGGGGTCGGCGATCCATGCGATGCGTCCGACGTCCGGTACATCCGTGGGGGGCATGAGGACGGAGCCGCCGCCGCCCTGCGCCGCGGCGACGGTGGCATCGGTGTCGGCCACCGCGAAGTAGGGGACCCAGCGCGGCTCCATGCCTTCCTGGAGCTCGGCGAGCCCACCGAACGACGCGTCCTCCTGATCACCCTCTGAGGTGGACAGCACGGTGTAGGTCATGCCGGGCATCGTCATCTCCTGCGACCGCCAGCCGAACAGGGAGCGGTAGAAGGCGAGGGTTCCCGACGGGTTCGGGGCATGGAGTTCGACCCAGCACAGCGTGTCGTCCTCCGAGGCCGCTTCCAGGCCCCCGACGGCCGCGGGCTGCCAGACGGCGAAGTCGGCGCCGCCGGGGTCGGTGAAGGCCGCCATCCGCCCGGCTTCCATCACGTCGCCGGGCTCGACACGGACGACACCGCCGCCCTGCTCCACCGCCTTGGCGGTGCTGTCCACATCCGGGGACTGGAAGTACACCGTCCAGGTCGAGCTCGCGCCCTGCTCGTTCAGCGGCCCCAGTCCGCCGACCGTTCGGCCGCCCTTCTGAAAGAAGCCGTATCCACCCGCGTCCGGCCCCGCGGTCTCGAGGTCCCAGCCGAAGACGCCTTCGTAGAAGGCTGCCGCCGCCTGGGTGTCGGGGCTGCCCAGGTCGAGCCAGTTGGGTGAGCCGGTGACGTAGTCGGTGGTGAGCATGGTGACGCGCCTGCCTCTCTCGCTTGCCGCCCTTTCCCCCTCGCTGCACTCCCCCCGTGAGCGTCACTCCGGCAACCATGCGCCGCAACCGGAGATCGGGGGCTCTGGGTCCTTGGTGACAGCGGGCGTCTTGGTTGTCAGTGGGGCGTGCGCGGGGGCGTGTGGGGGCCGTGGTGGCTTGCGTGGTGGATTGCCTGGCGACAGCGGCGGCCGTCTTACGGCAGCGGCGGCTGTCTTGGATGTCAGTGGGGCGTGCCAAGGTGGAGTCATGAACCACGCACAGCTGACCGCCCTCGGCCGCGCCCTGCGGCTGCTCGGGGAGCACGGCGACGCCCTGACCGCCGACACCCCCGACGCCAGGCTGCACGAGGTCAAGGCCGATCTGAAGCGGGCGCTCCACCTGCTCGACGAGACGGTGACGACGGCGGCGCCCAGCACACGCTGCCCGGAGCATCCGAACGGGCCCGTCGACGAGGGCGCCGCCGACCTGTGCCTGCTCTGCGAAACCCGCCGCCGCGCGGCCCGCCGCTCCGAGGTCAACGACGCGTACGGGCACGGCCGGGTGCCCGCCCCGGACGAGTCCCCCGACCGCGCCATGTCCCGCTACGGCGTCCGCGGCGACCGTCCCCAGCCCCAGCAGCGCTGGCTCCCCGAGGTGTGGAACGGCCAGGCATGGCAGCTCTGCGGCACCCCCCGCCGCGACCGCCAGGAAGCCGAGCGCTACCTCGCCGCCGAGCGCAGGACCCCCCGCCCCGGCATGGCCTACCGCCTGGTCCACGAGTTCACGGACTACGAGGTCCTCCGCATCTGGGGCACACCGGTGAGGGTGGACATCGAATCGCTGGGCAACCTGTGATGCCGTAGGGGAGGGAGGGGTCACGGCAGCCGGCCCTCCCGGTGTTTTCAAGTGAGCGTTGGGGCCGCCCGCTTCTTTGGCAATGTCGTGCTTCCGCGAGCCGAGTAAAGGGCGCTGCGCTTCGCGTCGGCTGCGCCGATCGGCCTGCGGCCGACCCTTGACTCGGCTCGCTCCAGCACGGGGGAGAAGCGAGCGGGCGGCCCGGAGGGGTGGGTGGCCGAGGCCGGTTCGCGGGTGGGGTGGGGTGGGTTGCGTGGTGGGCCGGGGGCCGACGGGCGCGCTGGCGTCTCACATGCACGCCGGGCTGGCTTAGCGGCTTGCGGTGCGTGGGTGGGGCGCGTCCGCGAGTCGGGGCACGCCGGGTCGGCTTAGCGGCTTGCGGGTGAGTGGGTAGTGCGCGTCCGCGAGTCGGGGCACGCCGGGTGGGCTTGGCGGCTGACGGCGAGTGGGTGCGGGGCGCGCTGGCGGAGTGGCGGCACGCCAGGTGGGCTTGGCGGCTGACGGCGCGTCACGAGTTCCTCCGGAGTCCCTCCGGGAGTAATTGGCAGATTCCCTTGGGGCCATCCGGGGTCTTTTTTGGCGGATTTGGGCCATGCCACTCCAGGAAAACCCCAGGTGGGATGGGGAGTCGGTGGCCCAAATGCGCCAATTACCCTTCGCTGGAAGGCAGAAGGGCCCACACCCGGCTAGTCGACTACTCCACGGCTCTCCCCTCGGCCGCCTGATCAACCGTCCTGACCGAGCGAGTAGTCGCCGAGCACAGGGCTGCGGCCACGCGCCGAAAACCGAGAGGCTCACGGAGTACGCCCCGGTTTAGACTCGGGCGTATGAGCCGACGACGACATTGATCTATCGCAGCGGGTCCGGGAACGGGCTGTCGCGGGCCGCCGCGCGGGTGAGCACCCGGCGTCCCCCGTCCGTTCCACCTGAGGACTACACGCATGCTCACGTCCTTGTCGTGCTCGCCCGCCCCGCTCGACCCCCGTGTCCGCAGCCTTGAGCGAAAGCTCTGTGCCTACGCGGGACTTGAGGACTTCGTCCTCCTCTACCCCCTCTACGCCCTGCTCTTCGCCGAGAACGGGCTGACCACCGCCGAGATCTCGAGCCTCTTCGCCATCTGGTGCATCGTCGGCCTGCTGGTCGAAGTACCGTCCGGCGTCTGGGCCGACGCGGTGTCCCGCCGGGCCATGATGGTCGTCGGCCCGGTGCTGTCCGCCGCCGGATTCGCCCTGTGGGCCATGACCCCGTCGTACGCGGCCTACGCCGTCGGCTTCACGCTCTGGGCTGTCGGCGGGTCCCTGCGTTCGGGCTCTATGGAGGCCCTCGTCCACGACGAACTCGAACGGCTCGGCGCGGCCGACCGTTACGGGCGCGTCATGGGGCGGGCCGCCGCCGCCAGCATGGCCGCGACCGCCACCGCCACGGCGGCTGCCGCTCCCGCGCTCGCCTTCGGTGGCGAGACCCTGGTGTGGGCCGGAAGCATCGGCGCGTGCCTGCTGTGCGCGGCGGCCGGCGCAACGCTCCCCGAGCACCGCGCTGCCGCCCGCCAGGAGCAGGCCGAACGGCCCGGCTACATCGCGACGTTGCGCTCCGGACTGACCGAGGTGCGCGGCAGCCGGCCGGTCCGGCGGGCGATGGCGCTCGCCGTCGCGGTCACGTCGGTGTGGGGTGTGCTGGACGAGTACGTGCCGCTGCTGGCGGCGGACACCGGTGTGGCGACCCGTACCGTGCCGCTGCTGGTGCTCGTGGTGTGGGTCGGCGTGACACTCGGCTCGCTGCTGGTGTCGGCGGGCGAACGGCTCTCGGGACGGGCGGCCGGTGCGCTGCTGGCCTGTGCGGCGGCGGCACTCGCGGCGGGTGCGCTGTCGGGCGCGCCGGCCGGTTTCGCCCTGCTCGGCGCGGCGTTCCTGGTCTTCCAGCTCGCGGACGTACTGGCGGACGTCCGCCTCCAGGCAACGATCACCGGCCCGAGCCGCGCGACGATCACGTCGCTGACCGGGCTGGGCACGAACATCACGTCCCTCTTGGCCTACGGCACGTACGCGGCACTGTCCCCGCACGTCTCCCACGGCACGGTCTTCGCACTGCTGGCAACGGCGTACCTACCGGTGGCCACCACCCTGGCCCGACAACGCCCGAGGCCAGCACCGAGTAGGGACACCCCTTAGCGCCATGCGGTGCGCGGACACTGCGCGGTCACCCGTCACCCACACGCCGGGCGACTTAACGGCCTGCGGATGGCGGATTGGGCTCCCCACACCCCTCACCTGTCACGCCAGCATCCCCCATCACGCTTCCCACGGCCGACCGAGGGTAATTGGCAGCTATGTCTCACGTAACGACAGGAAAACCCCAGGTGGGCAGCGCAACCGGTGGGACGGAAACGCCAATTGCCGTCCGCCGGCCTCGGCCACCCACCCCTCCGGGCCGCCCGCTCGCTTCTCCCCCGTGCTGGAGCGAGCCGAGTCAAGGGTCGGCCGCAGGCCGATCGGCGCAGCCGACGCGAAGCGCAGCGCAGCGCCCTTTACTCGGCTCGCGGAAGCACGACACTGACAAAGAAGCGGGCGGCCCCAACAGCAACCTGAAAACGCTGAGGAGCCCCACCGCCCCGCCAAGCCCAGCCCAGACCAGGCCAGCCCAGACCGGTCCAGACCAGCCCAGACCGGTCCAGACCAGCCCAGACCAGGCCAGCCCAGACCGGTCCAGACCAGCCCAGTCCAGGTCAGAGGTCAGCTCAGCGTCCGCAGCGCCGACGCGTCGTATGCCGCCAGGTCCTCGAAGCGTCCGGCCAGGACCTTCGCCGCCCACTGCGGGTCCTGAAGCAGCGCGCGGCCGACGGCGACCAGGTCGAACTCGTCGCTCTCCAGGCGGTCCAGGAGGTTGTCGATGTTGGCCGCCGCGGCGCCCTCGCCCGCGAAGGCCTTGATGAAGTCGCCGTCGAGGCCGACCGAGCCGACCGTGATGCTGGGCTTGCCCGTCAGCTTCTTCGTCCAGCCGGCCAGGTTGAGGTCGGAGCCGTCGAACTCGGGGAGCCAGTAGCGGCGCGTGGAGGCGTGGAAGGCGTCCACCCCGGCCGCGGCGAGCGGGGTGAGGATCGCCTCCAGCTCCTCCGGCGTCTCGGCGAGGCGGGCGTCGTAGTCCTGCTGCTTCCACTGCGAGTAGCGGAAGAGGACCGGGAATTCGGGGGAGACCGCCGCGCGCACCGCGGCCACGATCTCCGCCGCGAACTTGGTACGGGCGACCGGGTCGCCGCCGTACGCATCGGTGCGGCGGTTGGTACCCGCCCACAGGAACTGGTCGACGAGGTAGCCGTGGGCACCATGGAGTTCGACGCCGTCGAAGCCGATGCGCTCGGCGGCGGCAGCGGCATCGGCGAACGCGGCGATGACGTCGTCCAGGTCCTGCTGGGTCATGGCCTTGCCGGTGGGCTCGGCGCCCTCGGTGACCAGGCCGGACGGGCCGACGGCGGGGGCGTCCGCGAACGGCGGCTCGCCGGCCTTGCGGACCATGCCGACGTGCCACAGCTGCGGCATGATCGTGCCGCCCGCCGCGTGCACGGCCTCGGCGACCTTCGCCCAGCCGGCCAGCTGCTCCTCGCCGTGGAAGCGCGGGACGCGGTCGCTCTGCCCGGCCGACTCGTGGCCGACGTACGTGCCCTCGGTGATGACCAGGCCGACGCCCGCGGCGCTGCGGCGGGAGTAGTACGACACCACGTCCTCGCCGGGGATGCCGCCCGGGGAGAACTGGCGGGTCATCGGGGCCATCGCGATCCGGTTCGGAACGGTGAGGCCGTTGATCGCGGTCGGGCGGGACAGGATCTCCGCCGCGCGCGAGGCGGCGGCGGGCGTGGTGGCGGTCACGTAGGGACTCCTCATAAGTGTGGGGGATAAACCGGCGAGTATGTGCAGGCGCATTGGTGCATGCTCTGAAACAAATACAACCGCCGGTGCGGTGCCCCGCATTCCGCGCCCCGCGCATGCCACCGTGTGACGCCGGACACGCCCGAGGGCGACTCCCTGTCCTGCGAACCCGGACACGCCCGAGGGCGGCACCCCCTGTCGAACAGGGAGTGCCGCCCTCGGAACGAAAGGACGTTGACCAACCGCCAGGTCGATCAGAAGTCCATGTCACCGCCCGGCATGCCGCCCGGAGCGGCCGCGGCGGCCTTCTCCGGCTTGTCGGCGATGACGGCCTCGGTGGTGAGGAACAGCGCGGCGATGGAGGCGGCGTTCTGCAGGGCAGAGCGAGTCACCTTCGCCGGGTCGATGATGCCCTCGGCGATCATGTCGACGTATTCGCCGGTCGCGGCGTTCAGACCGTGGCCGACGGCCAGGTTGCGCACCTTCTCGACGACGACGCCACCCTCGAGACCACCGTTGACGGCGATCTGCTTGAGCGGGGCCTCCAGGGCGAGCTTCACGGCGTTGGCGCCGGTCGCCTCGTCACCGTCGACCTCGAGCTTGTCGAAGACGGAGGACGCCTGGATGAGGGCCACGCCACCACCGGCGACGATGCCCTCCTCGACGGCGGCCTTCGCGTTGCGAACGGCGTCCTCGATGCGGTGCTTGCGCTCCTTGAGCTCGACCTCGGTGGCGGCACCGGCCTTGATGACGGCCACGCCGCCGGCCAGCTTCGCCAGACGCTCCTGGAGCTTCTCGCGGTCGTAGTCCGAGTCGCTGTTGTCGATCTCGGTGCGGATCTGGTTCACGCGACCGGCGACCTGGTCGGCGGAGCCGGCGCCGTCGACGATCGTGGTCTCGTCCTTGGTGATGACGACCTTGCGGGCGCGGCCCAGCAGGTCCAGACCCGCGTTCTCCAGCTTGAGGCCGACCTCCTCGGAGATGACCTCGCCGCCCGTGAGGATGGCGATGTCGCCGAGCATGGCCTTGCGGCGGTCACCAAAGCCCGGGGCCTTGACGGCGACGGACTTGAAGGTGCCACGGATCTTGTTGACGACCAGGGTCGACAGGGCCTCGCCCTCGACGTCCTCGGCGATGATCAGCAGCGGCTTACCACCCTGCATGACCTTCTCCAGGAGCGGGAGCAGGTCCTTGACGTTCGAGATCTTCGAGTTGGCGATCAGGATGTACGGGTCGTCGAGGACGGCCTCCATACGCTCCATGTCGGTGGCGAAGTACGCCGAGATGTAGCCCTTGTCGAAGCGCATACCCTCGGTGAGCTCCAGCTCCAGACCGAAGGTCTGGGACTCCTCGACGGTGATGACGCCTTCCTTGCCGACCTTGTCCATCGCCTCGGCGATGAGGTCGCCGATCTGGGTGTCGGCGGCCGAGATGGAGGCCGTGGAGGCGATCTGCTCCTTGGTCTCGACGTCCTTCGCCTGCTCGAGCAGGGCACCGGAGACAGCCTCGACGGCCTTCTCGATACCGCGCTTCAGGGCCATCGGGTTGGCACCGGCGGCGACGTTGCGCAGGCCTTCCTTGACCAGGGCCTGGGCGAGAACGGTCGCGGTGGTCGTACCGTCACCGGCGACGTCGTCCGTCTTCTTGGCGACTTCCTTGACCAGCTCGGCGCCGATCTTCTCGTACGGGTCCTCGAGCTCGATCTCCTTGGCGATGGACACGCCATCGTTGGTGATCGTGGGGGCGCCCCACTTCTTCTCGAGGACGACGTTGCGGCCCTTGGGGCCGAGCGTCACCTTGACGGCGTCCGCGAGCTGGTTCATGCCGCGCTCGAGGCCTCGCCGCGCCTCCTCGTCGAACGCGATGATCTTGGCCATGTGAAGTGGTCCTCCCGGACTGGGGTGGAATCTCCAGGACCGCGCCCGCGCCCGCGACGGACGGCCTGCCGACCTCGTGGTTCCTTGCCCCACCCGGTCCGCGGGCCTCACCGACCCGGTCCTCGTTGTCACTCTCACCATCAGAGTGCTAACGCCAATGATTAGCACTCGACCCATGCGAGTGCAAGCGGCTCGCGTCGATACCAAGGTGAACTCGGGGGCGCGAACGGGCGCGGGGGCGCGGGGGCACAGGTGACCGCGGGAAGACCGAAGGGCCCGTACCCCCATCGAGGTACGGGCCCTTCGTCACGTCGAACAGTCAGTCGGCGCGTGCTTCAGCCGGCCGCCAGCCGGACCATGTCCGCCTGCGGCCCCTTCTGGCCCTGCGAGATCTCGAACTCGACCCGCTGGCCCTCTTCCAGGGTGCGGTAGCCGTCCATCTGAATCGCGCTGTAGTGGACGAAAACATCCGCACCACCGTCGACCGCGATGAAGCCGTACCCCTTCTCCGCGTTGAACCACTTGACGGTGCCCTGAGCCATGCCTAACTCCCCTATTACTGGCCCTTGCACAGGACCGCACTTCGCGGACCCGGGTCAGACCTCACCCCCCAACGGTTGGGGGTGTGCGCCGGAACGCGTCGACCGCGGCTGAATGTATCTGTCCAACTGCCGTCTGCAACAGGTCAATCGGACGAGAATTCTGGGCGCGACCGATCGGGAATATAGGGAGAATTCGCGAAGATTCAGGGCAAGTCGGGCCCCGTAAATGCCGTAAACGGCTTAAAAAGGTGGGGCACTTTGGCTACTTCTTGTCGGATGCCGGGCCGGTACTCATATGCGCCTGGCATGAAACCGCGGGAAAGGCGAAGCAGGTTCCCCAACTCTACCGCGCTCAACCATGCAGAATTGCCCCCTCCGTTTCTCTCACGGAGGGGGCAATTCGATGAACTCTCGGTGATATGCGTTACCTACGGTAACAATCTCACCCTGGGTGACGGTTCAGCCGCCCGCGACGGCCGGGATGATCGACACGCCCGCGCCGTCCGGCGTCACCGTCTGCAGGCCCTGCTCGAATCGCACGTCGTCGTCGTTGACGTACACGTTGACGAAGCGGCGCAGCTTGCCCTGGTCGTCCAGGACGCGCGCGGCGATGCCCGTGTGGTTCTGCTCCAGGTCGGCGATGACCTCGGCGAGGGTCGTGCCCTCGGCGCTCACCTCGGCCTTGCCGCCGGTGTAGGTGCGCAGGATGGTGGGGATGCGGACGGAAACACTCATGATGCGAGGCCAGCCTCTCGGAAGGAGTCGAGGTTCGGGCGGATGGTCGCGGTCAGGCCGGTGTCCGAGGCCACCGCGTCCAGGGTCTTGAGGCCGTCGCCGGTGTTCAGCACGACCGTGGTCAGGGCCGGGTCGAGCAGACCGTTCTCGATCAGCTTGCGTGTGACACCGACGGTCACGCCGCCCGCGGTCTCCGCGAAGATGCCCTCGGTGCGCGCGAGCAGCTTGATCGCGTCGACGATCTGCTCGTCGTCGACATCCTCCACCGCCCCGCCCGTGCGCCGAGCGATGTCGAGCACGTACGGCCCGTCGGCCGGGTTGCCGATGGCGAGCGACTTGGCGATGGTGTCCGGCTTCTGCGGCCGTACGACGTCGTGCCCGGCCTTGTAGGCGGCGGACACCGGCGAGCATCCCTCGGCCTGCGCGCCGAAGATCTTGTACGGCTTGTCCTCGACGAGGCCGAGCTCGATCAGCTCCCGCAGACCCTTGTCGATCTTCGTGAGCTGGGAGCCGGAGGCGATCGGCACGACCAGCTGGTCGGGGAGCCGCCAGCCGAGCTGCTCGCAGATCTCGTACGCCAGGGTCTTGGAGCCCTCCGCGTAGTACGGACGGAGGTTGACGTTGACGAAGCCCCAGCCCTCGCCGGCCGGGTCGCCGATCAGCTCGGAGCAGAAGCGGTTCACGTCGTCGTAGTTGCCCTCGATGCCGACGAGTTCACCGCCATAGACCGCGGCCATGACGACCTTGCCCTGCTCCAGGTCGTGCGGGATGAACACACAGGAGCGGAAGCCGGCACGGGCGGCGGCGGCACCCACCGCGCCGGCCAGGTTGCCGGTGGAGGAGCAGGAGAGGGTGGTGAAGCCGAAGGCGCGCGCGGCTTCCAGCGCCTGGGCGACCACGCGGTCCTTGAAGGAGTGCGTCGGGTTGCCGGAGTCGTCCTTGACGAAGAGCTTGCCGGGCTCGACGCCCAGCGCGGCCGCCAGGTTGTCGGCCTTGACGAGCTTGGTCCAGCCCGGGTTGATGTTCGGCTTGCCGGCGACGTCCGCGGGGACGGGCAGGAGAGGCGCGTAACGCCAGATGTTCGCCGGGCCCGCTTCGATGCGCTTGCGGAGTTCTTCGGTTTCGTAGGCAGAGAAGTCGTACGCGATCTCCAGCGGGCCGAAACACTCCTCGCAGGCGAAAACCGGGCCGAGCGGGACGCGGTGCCCGCACTCGCGGCAGGAAAGCGCGGCGGCGGGGCCGAGATCAACGGCGTCTGCGTCAACGGCGGCTACGGAGTTCGCGGAAGCCGCGGAGTCGGTGAGGGGCGCGGAGTTCGTGGTGCTTGCAACTGTCTGCGCTGCCATGGAGGCGAGGCCCTTTCTCCTCATCTTCCTCACGACGCACTTCGCCGTGAGACGGATTTGGCACCTTCCCTAGCCGGGAGCCTCGCGACGACGACGTAGTCGTACTCAGACGTAAGCGGTCGTACGAGACCGGCTGGAGGGTTGCCGGGGCTTCATCGGGCCGTATCCCTCTGCCCCTCTGGATGAGCGGTATTCGGTTGTTGAACGCTTGAACGCGATCAAGCGCGGATGACCGAGGACATGCGATGGTCATGCGCGTTGTTCAAGACTGTAACCGAAGGCCAGGACAGTTGAGATAGCCGTCCGCACCGCGAGACGGCTTCCACCAACCTCCCGCTGACGCTGCGGGCACACTGATGAGAGTGTGTGATCAGATAGTGAGGAGCCCCGGACTGTGCTGAAAGAAGTCGAGCGCTGGCTGAGCACACGCTCCTGGTCCAAGACCGATCGCCCGCTCCACAAGCTCATGGCCGCCAAACGCACCACAGGGTCGACGGTCAGTGTCGTACTGCCCGCGCTCAACGAGGAGGAGACGGTCGGCGAGATCGTGGCGGTCATCCGCCGCGACCTGATGCAACAGGTGCCCCTCGTCGACGAGATCGTCGTCGTCGACTCGGGCTCGACGGACCGCACCTCAGAGGTCGCCGCCGCCGCGGGCGCGCGCGTCGTGCACCGCGACGAGATCCTGCCGCGGATACCGGTCGTGCCCGGCAAGGGCGAGGTCCTGTGGCGGTCGCTGCTCGTGACGAGCGGGGACATCATCTGCTTCATCGACGCGGACCTCAGGGAGTTCTCGTCCGACTTCGTCTCCGGGATCGTGGGCCCGCTGCTCACCGACCCGGGCGTGGACCTGGTCAAGGCCATGTACGACCGGCCGCTCGGCTCCGCCGCGGGGCAGGGCGGCCGGGTCACCGAACTCATGGCGCGCCCACTGCTGAACATGCACTGGCCGCAGCTGGCGGGCTTCGTCCAGCCGCTGGGCGGCGAGTACGCGGCCCGCCGCTCCCTCCTCGAGCAACTGCCGTTCCCCGTCGGGTACGGCGTCGAGCTGGGCATGCTCGTCGACGCCCTGCACCTGGTGGGCCTGGACGCGCTCGCCCAGGTCGATGTCGGCGTCCGCAAGCACCGCCACCAGGACGGGCAGGCGCTCGGCCGGATGGCCGCCGCGATCTACCGCACCGCGCAGCTGCGGCTGGCCCGCGGGCACCTGGTCCGCCCGGCGCTCACCCAGTTCGAGCGGGGCGACGACGGTTTCGAGCCGCGTACGCACTCGGTGGACACGGAGGAACGTCCGCCGATGACCGAAATCGTCGAGTATGTAAAGCGGAGGGCCGCGTAACCGGAGCGCACTGGAGCGCCCGGAGGGGCTCGGCGAACTGCGCGATCCCCGCCATCGGTACGCCGATCGCATACAACTCGCGAACGGCCGACGGGAACGTTTGAGCGTTTCGGCACAAGGCTAGGTTTCGAGGCATGGCTTCCACCCACGGCGCCCATCGGATTCTTGTCGCCTCCAACCGCGGCCCGGTCTCCTACGAGCTGCGAGCAGACGGCGAGCTGGCCGCCAAGCGCGGCGGCGGCGGTCTGGTCTCCGGTCTCTCCGCCATCGGGCCGGACGCGGGCGCCCTCTGGGTGTGCTCCGCGCTCGGCGTCGGGGACCGCGAGGCGGTGCGGCGCGGGGTCGGCGAGGCCGGCGTACGCATGCTGGACATCGACGAGACGGTCTTCGCCGACGCGTACAACGGCATCGCGAACTCCGTGCTGTGGTTCGTCCACCACATGCTGTACCAGACGCCGCGGGAGCCGGTCTTCGACGCGGAGTTCCGGCGCCAGTGGGCGTCGTACGAGGCGTACAACCGCGCGTTCGCGCAGGCGCTGGCCGACGACGCGGCGCCGGGTGCCGTGGTCGTCGTGCAGGACTATCACCTGACCCTCGTCCCCGGGATGCTGCGTGTGCTCCGCCCCGATCTGCGGATCGGGCACTTCTCGCACACGCCGTGGGCGCCGGTGGACTACTTCCGGATGCTGCCGGACGACATCGCCGAGCAGGTGCTGCGCGGGATGCTGGGCGCGGACCGGCTCGGCTTCCTCACCCATCGCTGGGCGGACGCGTTCACCGATTGCTGCGAGGAGCTGGTCGGCGGGCTCGGTGACACCCGGGTCGGCGTGCACGGGCTCGGCGCGGACGCGGACTTCCTGCGGCGGCGCTCGCGCGAGGCGGACGTGGGCGCGCGGATGGCCGCGCTGCGCGAGGAGATCGGGCCTGGCCGCAAGACCATCGTCCGGGTCGACCGGACCGAGCTGTCGAAGAACATCGTGCGCGGGCTGCTCGCCTACCGGCAGCTGCTGAAGGACCAGCCGTCGCGGCGCGGGCACGTCGTGCATCTCGCCTTCGCGTACCCGTCGCGGCAGGACCTCGCGGTGTACCGGGACTACACGGCCGAGGTGCGGCGGGTCACCGATGAGATCAACTCCGAGTACGGGACGCCGGGTTGGACCCCGGTCATCCTCCACGTCAAGGACGACTTCGCGCGCTCGCTCGCCGCGTACCGGCTCGCCGACGTGGCCCTCGTCAACCCCATCCGTGACGGTATGAACCTCGTCGCCAAGGAGGTGCCGGTCGTCTCCGACGAGGGGTGCGCGCTGGTGCTCTCGCGGGAGGCGGGGGCGTACGAGGAGCTGGGCGAGGATGCGATCACGGTGAACCCGTACGACGTGATCGGGACCGCGCGGGCACTCCACGAGGCGCTGTCGATGCCGCCGCACGAGCGGGCCGAACGGTCCAAGCGGCTTGCTGCGGCGGGTACGGCGCTGCCTCCGGCGCAGTGGTTTCTGGATCAGCTGCGGGAACTGGAGCGGTGAGCTGGCGGGGGCGCCTGTTCGGGGGTCGCTTTCCGCCGGTGGGTGGGTCGGGGTCGTGCCGTGCCGGTACATCCGCCCGTCGCCGCTGAATCAGACGGTGGCCTGTAGGGAGCCGTTTCCAGATCCGGACGTAAGCGACGGGCATGTGATGTACCGGCACGGCACGGCCCCTTCCGTGCGTGGGCGGGTGCACCATCCAGCCCGTCCGGCGTTTGAGGACGAGGCCGTTCAGGCCGAAGCGGGGGCCTGGGGGCGGCAGCCCCCAGGGACGATGGGGGTCCCCCCGCTCGAGCAAAGCCGAGAGTGGGGGAGGGTAGGGGCGGCGGGGGCGAAAAACATCACCACCCCGCAGCGGGCAGGTGCCGCCACCCCGGGCACCGGGAGACGCCGGTCAGTTCAGTTGGGCTGCCAGGGTGGACAGTAGCTGTACGACTCCGGGTGGGCCGTCGACCACCAGGTCGGAGCGGTCGGCCAGTTCGGCTACCTCTGAGCTGCCGCTGCAGACGAGGAGGCCCGGGATGCCGTCGGAGCGGAGTTTGTCGACGGCGGCGAAGGCGGGGAGGTCGCCCAGGTCGTCGCCGGCGTAGAGGACGGATTCGGCGCCGATTTCGCGGACGTACTCGAGGAGTGCCACGCCCTTGTCCGTGCCCGGCGGGCGCAGTTCCAGGACCATGCGGCCCGGCTCGACGATCAGCCCGTACCGGGCGGCCAGGCCGGTGAGGGGATCGCGCAGGGCGTCGAACGCCGCCTGCGGGTTCGTCGCGCGGCGGGTGTGGACGGCGACGGCCCGGCCCTTCTCCTCGATCCAGGTGCCCTGCCACGCGCCGATCCTGTCCAGGAACCCGGGCAGTTCGGCGCGGACGGCGGCGACGCCGGGGTCCGGGGCGGGGGCGGTGACCGTTGAGCTCACCGCGTCCCAGCGTTCGGCGCCGTAGTGGCCGAGAACGACCAGGTGCTCCAGGCCCGGGACGCCCGCGAAGCCGCCGTGGCGGACCGCTACGCCGGCCGGGCGGCCGGTGATCACGGCGACGCTCGCCACCTTCGGGGCGAGGGCCGCGAGTGCGGGGACCGCGTCCGGGTGGGCGCGGGCCTGCTCGGGGTCGGGGACGATCGAGGCGAGTGTCCCGTCGAAGTCGAGCGCGATCACGGCCCTGGTGGGGTGCGTGAGGATGGCGTCGAGGCCGTCGCGGCCGGCCGGGGTCGAGGGGGTCGGCAAGGAGTCCGTGAATTCCGGGTGGCTGCCCATGTGCCGACCCTATCGGCGTGGGGGCGGCAGCATCCACGGCAAGAACTAGCCCCTCCGGCGTTTGAGGAGCGGGGTCTGGGGCCCTGTATCCATCAGCGGCTCCGCCGCGGGCCCAGGTTCGGGACGGGTAGGGGCGGCGGGGGCGAAAAATGTTCGGCTGGTGACCTCACCGTTCTCCCCGCCGCGCCTCCCTCACCCGGCGCAGGCGGTTCACCGTCACCGGGTCGAAGGCCAACGCCCGGGGGTCGTCCAGGAGGGCGTTGAGGAGCTGGTAGTAGCGGACCGGGGCCAGGCCCAGCTGTTCGCGTATCGCGCGCTCCTTGGCGCCGGGGCCGGAGAAGCCACGGCGTTCCATGGCGAGGATCGCCCGTTCCCTCGCAGGGAGCTCTTCCATGGACAGCACCGTAGCTTCACCCACCGACAGTGCTAGCTCGCGCTGTCCGCCGCCGTCGCCGTGAGCTGGAGTGAGCTGAAGATGCCGGTCGGGCTGCCGGCCGGGGTCACTGCCTTGGCGATCTGCTTCTTGATGTCGGCGCTGATGCCGGCCCAGGACGTCTTGCCAACGGGGTAGAGCACGGAGGCGGGAAGCTGGTCCAGGAACGGGGCGAGGTCCTGGTCGTCCTCGTCGGCGGCCATGGCCTCGGACGCGGACGTGGTGACCGGCAGCAGATCGTAGTGGTGGGAGAAGGCGAGCACGTTCTTGTCGTCGTAGACGAAGTCGAGGAAGTCGCCGATCTGCTCGGCGTGGCCGTTCTTCTTGAAGGCCATCATCCAGTCGGCGACACCCATCGTGGCCTTGGCCCTGCCGTTGACGCCGGGCATCGGCACCATGCCGAACTGCACGCCCTTCTTGGCGGCCGCCTGCATCAGGCTGGGGTGCCCGTTGAGCATCCCGACCTCGCCGCGCGCGAACGCGGCGAACGCGTCGGCGCGGTTCAGCTTCGCGGGCGCGACGGGCCCGGTGAGGCCCTTGCCGACCAGTTCGTCCTTGAGCCAGGTGAACGTCTTGATGTTCTGCTCGGAGTCGATGGAGTACGTACCGACGTCGTCGGTGTAGGCGCCGCCCCCGCTCAGCAGCCACTGCATCGTCTCGGCCTGCGCCTCCTCGGGCCCGAGCGGCAGCGCGTACGGGAACGTGACGCCCTCGGACTTGAGCACCTTCGCGGCGGCCGCGAGCCCGTTCCAGCTCTCCGGCGGGGTGAGTCCGGCCTGGGAGAAGAGCGTCTTGTTGTAGAAGAGCAGCCGCGTGGAGGACGCGAACGGCATGCCGTACTGAGTGTTGTTCGTCTGGCCCGCGTCGGAGAGCTGGGAGACGAAGTTGGCCTGGACGGGTATGGAGAGCAGTTCGTCGACCCTGTAGAGCTGGCCCTTCGCGGCGTAGTCGGCGTACGCCCCGATCTGCGCCATGTCGGGCGCGTTGCCCGCGTCGACCATCTCCTTGACCTTGCGGTCGACATCGGTCCAGGAGTAGACGCTGACGTCGACCTTGACGCCCGGGTGGTCGGACTCGTACTCCTTGGTCAGCTCGTCCCAGTACTTCTGGGAGCTGTTGGCCTTGGAGTCGCCGTAATCTGCGGCCACCAGCTTGAGGGTCACGTCGGAGGGACTGACCGAGTCGCCGCCGCAGCCCGCGAGGGTCATCGTCATTCCCAGGGCGGACACCACCGCGATCAGTCCGGTCCGTCCTGTCTTACGCCGCTGCACTGCGCTCTTGTCTCCAACCCCCGGGCCCATCCCCTGGCCCCTCTTTGCTTGTGCGTTCGTTGTATCCGTCTCGGCATGCGGCTACAAGGTGTACACCACGCGAGTGGACTAGACCTCTCATGGGGTAAGGGGCGACACTGTCCCCCGTGAGACATGTCATCGCCCTCGATGTGGGCGGCACCGGGATGAAGGCCGCCCTGGTCGGGGCCGACGGCGAGCTCCTGCATCAGGCCCGCCGGGCGACCGGCCGGGAGCGCGGTCCCGACGCCGTCGTCGAGACGATCCTCGGCTTCGCAGCCGAGCTGCGCGCGTACGGCGAGGAGCACCTCGGCGAGCCCGCCGCGGCCGCCGGAGTCGCCGTCCCCGGCATCGTCGACGCCGCGCACGGCATCGCGGTCTACTCGGCCAACCTCGGCTGGCGCGACGTCCCGCTGCGCCGACTGCTCGGCGACCGGCTCGGCGGTGTACCCGTCGCGCTCGGGCACGACGTGCGCACCGGCGGGCTCGCGGAGGGCCGCATCGGCGCGGGGCAGGGGGCCGACCGTTTCCTGTTCGTCCCGCTCGGCACCGGCATCGCGGGCGCCATCGGCATCGACGGCGGCGTCGAGGAGGGCGCGCACGGTTTCGCCGGCGAGATCGGCCATATCGTCGTACGCCCCGGAGGGACCCCGTGTCCGTGCGGGCAGCACGGCTGTCTGGAGCGGTACGCGTCCGCGGCGGCCGTCAGCCAGGCCTGGGCCGACGCGACCGGCGATCCGGAGGCGGACGCGGCGGACTGCGCGAAAGCCGTGGAGTCGGGGGACGCCACCGCCGGGGCCGTCTGGCAGGACGCCGTCGACGCGCTCGCCGACGGGCTCGTCACCGCGCTCACTCTGCTGGATCCGCGCACACTGATCATCGGTGGTGGCCTCGCGGAGGCCGGTGAAACCTTGTTCACACCGCTGCGGGCCGCCGTCGAGCGGCGCGTCACCTTCCAGAAGCTGCCCTCGGTCGTCCCGGCGGCCCTGGGGGACACCGCCGGATGCCTGGGCGCGGGGCTCCTCGCCTGGGATCTCCTGACTCCTACCAACCCCTCGGAGGTAACCGCCTGATGGCCGCTAGCAAGGTTCTCGCCGGTGCCCGGGTGGTGCTGCCCACCGGGATCGTGACCGACGGCCGAGTGAACGTCGAGGGCACGCGGATCGCCGGGACCGCTCCGGCCGGCGCGGAGATCATCGACGTACGGGACCACTGGGTGGTCCCCGGCTTCGTCGACATCCACAACCACGGCGGCGGCGGCGCGTCCTTCACCTCCGGGAGCGTCGAGGAGATCCTCCAGGGCGTCCACACGCACCGCCTGCACGGCACCACGACGGTCGTCGCCTCGACCGTCACCGGCGACATGCACGGACTCGCCGAGCGCGCCGGGCTGCTCTCCGAGCTGGCCGAGCAGGGCGACATCGCGGGGATCCACTTCGAGGGACCGTTCATCTCCCCGTGCCGCAAGGGCGCGCACTCCGAGGAGCTGCTGCGCGACCCGGACCCCGCCGAGGTCCGCAAGCTGATCGACGCGGCCCGCGGGCAGGCGCGCATGGTCACCCTCGCCACCGAACTGCCGGGCGGCATCGACTCCGTACGCCTGCTGGCCGAACGCGGGGTGATCGCGGCGATCGGGCACACCGACGCGACGTACGAGCAGACGCGGGAGGCCATCGACGCGGGCGCGACCGTGGCGACGCACCTGTTCAACGCGATGCCGGTGCTCGGCCACCGCGCGCCGGGCCCGATCGCGGCCCTCCTCGAGGACGAACGGGTCACCGTCGAGCTGATCAACGACGGCACCCATCTGCACCCCGCCTCCCTCCAGCTGGCGTTCCATCACGCGGGCGCGGACCGGGTCGCGTTCATCACGGACGCGATGGACGCGGCGGGCTTCGGCGACGGCCGCTACATGCTCGGCCCGCTGGAGGTGGAGGTGGCGGACGGCGTCGCCCGGCTCGTGGAGGGCGGTTCGATCGCGGGCTCGACGCTGACGCTCGACCGCGCCTTCCAGCGCGCGGTGACGATCGACAAGCTGCCGGTCGAGGACGTCGTCGCGGCCCTCGCCGCCAACCCGGCGCGGCTTCTCGGCGCGTACGACAAGGTGGGTTCGCTGGAGCCGGGCAAGGACGCCGACCTGGTGATTCTCGACGCCGGTTTCGGGCTCAAGGGCGTGATGCGCAAGGGGGAATGGGTGGTTGAACCCCACCTGGGGTGATTGGCCCCCTTGTCGGCACCCACCAATTGACGGCTGAGATACGGCGGTTGACCCTCGGGACTGGGCCGACCGCCGTTGTCTTTGGCATGATCGACCCTCCGGAACCACCGGTCAGCGCATTCCGAGCGTCTGTTTCATGAATTTCTATCGGGGGAGGTCAGCCCAGGTGATCCTCACGGTCACGCTGAACACCGCTCTCGACATCACCTATCGCGTACGGTCCCTGCGGCCGCACACCTCGCACCGGGTGACCGAGGTGACCGAACGCCCGGGCGGCAAGGGCCTGAACGTGGGCCGGGTGCTCGCCGCCCTCGGCCACGAGGTGACGGTCACGGGCTTCACCGGCGGCACGACCGGCCGCACGGTGCAGGACCAGCTCAGGCACACATCCGGCGTGGTGGACGCGCTCGTCCCGGTGACGGGCTCGACGCGCCGCACGATAGCGGTCGTCGACGCCGCCACGGGCGACACGACCCAGCTCAACGAACCCGGCCCGGCGATCACCGCCGCCGAGTGGTCGGCCTTCCAGGAGGTGTACGAGCACCTGCTGCGCTCCGCCTCGGCGGTGGCCCTGTGCGGCAGCCTGCCGCCGGGCGTGCCGGTCGGCGCGTACGCCCATCTCATACGGACCGCCCGCGCGTCGGCAGTCCCGGTCCTGCTGGACACCAGCGGCGAACCACTGCGCCGCGGGGTCGCGGCCCGCCCCGACATCGTCAAGCCGAACGCCGACGAACTCGCCGAACTCACCGGCTCCCACGAGCCGTTGCAGGCCACCCGGGACGCCCGCCGCCGCGGCGCGGGCACGGTCGTGGCCTCCCTGGGCGCGGAGGGCCTCCTCGCGGCCAACGCGGACGGCCGCTGGCGGGCCACCCCGCCGCGCCGCGTGCACGGCAACCCGACGGGCGCGGGCGACTCGGCGGTCGCGGGCCTGCTCTCCGGCCTGGTCGAACACCTGCCGTGGCCGGACCGCCTGGCCCGCGCCGCCGCCCTGTCCGCGGCGACCGTACTGGCCCCCGCGGCCGGCGAGTTCGACCGGGAGGCGTACGAGACGCTGGTGGGGGAGATCGCGGTGACGGGGGAAGCCGCGGCGGCGTGACCGCCGCGAGCCCTGCAGGGCCCGTCCGGCGGATCAGGGCCCCGCGCCTGCGGCAGCGGCATGATCCGCCGGACAGGCCCTAGTCCTTGACCTGGCCTTCCTTCAGCGACAGCTGGTCCAGGAGGACGTTGCAGCTGTCGCCGGCCCCGCAGGAGATGGAGAGCGTGTTGGTGCCCTTGTTGAGGCTGGGCCACGCGAAGGTCTTCGTCCAGCCCTTCGCGAAGTCGCCGTCGGGGGCGCCCGCGTAATTCTTCATGCTCAGCTTGCTGCCGAACGGCTTGCCGTTGACGGTGAGCGTCATCGCCGCGTCGGGCCCGGCCGTGCTGTACCGCGCGAAGAGGGTGTACACGCCGTCCTTGGGAATGCCGTTGACGGTCCAGGTGACCGAGGCACCGGCGGCGTTGAGGCCCGTCACATAGACACCGCCGTCGGACTTGGCGCCGGGGACGTCCGCCGCCGTCGCCACGCCGGTCCCCAGGTTCAGCGCCTTCGCGTCGATCTTCGGCAGCTCGGCCTCGGCCTGCTGGGTGGCCGACTGGCTCGGCGACGCGCTCTGGGAGGTCGACGGGCTCGCTCCCGCCTGGTTGCCGCCCTTGTCGTCGCCGCCGTCCTCGTCGCCGCCCATCATGGCGACGCCGATGCCGATGACGACGGCGGCGACCACGGCGATCGCGCCGATGAGGAGGCCCTTGGTGTTGGGGCCACGACCACGCCCGCCACCGCCGGAGCCCATCGGCGCCTGCATGGTCGTGGGCGCGCCGCCGGGGACGGTCTCGGGGGCCGCGTAGTGCGCGTTCGGCTGGCCGTACTGGCCGTAGCCCTGCGGCTGGCCGTACCCCTGCTGCTGCGGCACCTGCTGTCCGTACGGGGCCGTCGGCGCCTGCTGCCCGTACTGGCGCTCACCGACCGCCCGCACCCGGTTGACCGAGCCCGGGTAGCCGTAGCCACCGCCTCCACTGGGCGGGGCGGCTCCGTTGGCCTGACCGTCGGCGTAGAGATAGCCGAACGGGTCGTCGTCCTCGGGCGTGCTCGCGCCGTTGTTGCCGGGCGTCATCCCTTGGTCTCCTCAACAGGTGCGGTTCAGATGCGGTACATGGATGAATGGCGAGCCTACCCGCTCTCGCCGGGCCAAACGGGTGGCCTTCACCGCATCAACCCACTGACCTGCGACTTATCCGGCACGGCGATGCTGTTTGGGACGAGAACGTTTCTCGACGTACATCCGTTCGTCAGCGGATTTCAATACCTCGTCCGCCGTCATCCCACAGTGTGCCCACCCAATGCCGAAGCTGGCGCCCACACGGACGGCCCGTCCGTCCACCCGGATGGGCGGAATGATCGCGTTCCGCAGCCGTACGGCGAGGTCCTGGGCGTCGGCCCGGCCGAGTCCGTCGGCGAGCACCACGAACTCGTCGCCGCCGAGCCGGGCCACCGTGTCGCCGTCCCGGACGACGCTGGTGAGCCGCTTCGCCACCTCGATGAGGACCGCGTCACCCGCGTTGTGACCGAACCGGTCGTTGATCGACTTGAACCCGTCGAGGTCGCAGAAGAGCACCGCGAGCCCCTTGGTGCCGTCGTCCGTCTCGCCCTCGGGCGCGACCGTGTGCACGTGGTGGTCGAAGGCGTCGTACGCCTCGGAGCCGGGCCGGTGGTCGAAACCGTGGCCGTTCCCCTCGTATGCCGCCAGGTGGCCGTTCCCGTCGTACGCGCCCGGCCCGCCCGGCAGCTCCGCGAACGCCTCGTGCCCGAACGCCGCGTCAAGGGCGGCGACCGCTCCGGATACCTGAGACTGCGGACGCTGGCAGAGGCGGGCGCTGAGCCGGGAGCGCAGCTCGGCCGAGTTCGGCAGGCCGGTGAGCGCGTCGTGCGAGGCGCGGTGGGCGAGCTGCAGCTCGCGGCGCTTGCGGTCCTCGATGTCCTCGACGTGGGTGAGCAGGAAGCGGGGGCCGTCGGCGGCGTCCGCGACGACGGAGTTGCGCAGGTGGACCCAGACGTACGTGCCGTCGCGGCGGCCGAGCCTGAGTTCCGCGCGCCCGCCCTCGGCCGAGGTCCGCAGCAGGGTGCCGATGTCCTCGGGGTGCACGAGGTCGGAGAAGGAGTAGCGGCGCATCGCGGAGGCGGGGCGGCCGAGGAGGCGGCACAGCGCGTCGTTCGTGCGCAGGATGCGGCCGTGCTGGTCGCCGCCCATCTCGGCGATGGCCATGCCGGAGGGGGCGTACTCGAAGGCCTGCCGGAAGCTCTCCTCGCTCGCCCGCAGGGCCTGCTGCTCGCGCTCCAGGCGGACCAGCGCGCGCTGCATATTCGCGCGTAGACGCGCATTACTAATCGCGATGGCGGCCTGGAACGCGTACATCTGGAGCGCCTCACGGCCCCAGGCGCCCGGCCGTCTGCCGTTGCGCGGCCGGTCCACGGACAGGATGCCGATCAGCTCGCCGCAGCTGCCGCCCGAGACGCTGGGTGTGTACATCGGCGCGTAGAGGCGGTCGGAGGGGTGCCACTCGTCCTCGAAGCGGGGCTCGGGGCCCTCGGTGAACCACTGCGGCACGTCGTCCTCGTCGAGGACCCAGCCCTCGGTGTGCGGTATGAACCGCAGGTCGCCCCAGGCCTCGCCCATGTTCAGCCGGCGGTCCCAGGCGGCGCGGGAGCCGACGCGGCCGGTGATCAGGGCGGCGGCGGCGGAGTTGCCGGCGAGCGCGGCGACCACGAGGTCGCCGTCCGGGCGTACGAGGTTGACACACGCCAGCTCGTAGCCGAGGCCGGTGACCGCGCCGTCGGCGACGGTCTGCAGCGTGTCGGCCAGGCTGCGGGCGGTGTTCATGTCCGCCATCACCTGGTGCAGCTGCCGCAGGGTCGCAAGACGGACATAGGGCTCCGACTCGGTCTCCATTCGCCCTCCCCTCGAGACCTCGCAGCAACTCCAGGGTTGTCTTCGGCGTACTCGGTTACCCGGTTCTCTTCGAACCCGGTCGAACTCGGTTCGCTGCGGCGTACTGCTTGGTAGCTTCTTCCGAAGCGTCCACGCCACTGAATCACAGCGCGCTGCTCACTCGGTACACAGGGTCAACAAAATATGGCCCCTGTGACTCAAGTCACAGCGAAAGATGAACAATTGAGCGAGGTTTCTGCGTTTTCACCTTGCGCTTACTGAACGCTTGGTGAGGAGCGGTGCAGAGGCTGTGAGCGATTGTGACCGCCCTGGGACGTAGGACGTGGGGTCTTGGGACAGGGGGCCTGGGGCCTGGGCCTGGAGCTGGGGACCTAGGCCCCAGGACCTAGGTCAGGCCTAGGTCCGCTCTCGGGCCGAGGACCGATGTGCCTCCGCGGGGGCGAACACTAGCGTTTCGGCGTGCCGAAGACTGCGCCTGCCGCTCCGCCCGCCCCGTCCGCTCATGCCGAGTCCGGGCATGCTGTGGGGGTGAGCAACGACGAGTTCCGCGCCGCCATGTCCCGGCTGGCCGCGGGCGTGGTCCTGGTGACCGCGCACGAGCCCGCGCTGGACCCGGAAGGCCCCGGCGGTGACGACGTCGGCATGACGGCGACGGCCTTCATGTCCGTCTCCCTGGACCCGCCCCTCGTCCTGGTGAGCCTGCGCGAAGGCTCCCGCATGGACGACCTGCTCGCCGAACAGCCCCTGTGGGCCGTCTCCGTGCTCTCCGAGAGCCAGCGCCACGTCGCGGGCCGCTTCGCCATGAAGGGCCGCATCAGCGACCGGCTGCTCTTCGACGACATCCCGTACGTCCGCGGCGAGGCGGCCGGGGCACCCCTGGTGGGCGGCGCCCTGGCGACCCTGGAGTGCCGTACCGAGCAGCGCATGGCCGCCGGAGACCACACGCTCGTCATCGGCCGCGTACTGACCGCGCAGCTGCCGAGCGCGAACGGGGGGCCGCTGATGTACTTCAAGGGCAGGTACCGGCAGTTGGGCTGACCGTCTGCGGCCCTTCCCCGACCCCGGTCGCGCTCTAACCCCAGTCGCGCCCGGAGCGGCCGCGCTTGGTGTCGGAGCGCTGCTTCTTCTCGCGCAGCCGGCGTTCGTTGATCCCGCGCGGGATACGGGTGGCCCGGCGGGGCTTGGGCGGCGGGGCGGTGGCCTCGGCGAGCAGGGAGGCGAGTCGTACGGCCGCGGTCTCCCGGTTGCGCCACTGCGACCGGTGCTCGGAGGCCCGCACGCTGATGACCCCGTCGACGAGCCGCCCGGCGAGCCTGGCGAGGGCGCGCTCCTTCCAGACGGGCGGCAGCGCTTCGGTCTTCGCGAGGTCGAAGCGCAGCTCGACCTGCGAGTCACTGGTGTTGACGTGCTGTCCGCCGGGCCCCGACGACCGCGAGAAACGCCACATGAGCTCGGCCTCGGGAAGGGAGACGGAGCCGCGAATGACGTAAGGACCGGACATGACTCCATGGTCGCGTGTATGTCCGGGCCACGTCACGCGAATATCCCGGCCGGGAGAGGCCGAAGGGGTGCAGGTAAAGAAAGTAAAGGACCTGGAACCCTCGACACCCCCTCCGCGTTCATAGGGGTAGCTGTAGCTTCGTGCCCGTACGAAGCCGATTCGGCCCGTACGAAAGATACGTATGGCCACAGCGTACGTACGCAACGAGGGAAGGGACTCCCAACAATGGCTGTAAGCCTGTCCAAGGGTGGCAACGTCTCGCTCACCAAGGAGGCTCCGGGCCTGACCGCCGTCACCGTGGGCCTCGGCTGGGACGTCCGCAGCACCACCGGCACGGACTTCGACCTCGACGCCTCCGCGATCGCGGTGAACACGCAGGGCAAGGTCTACTCGGACGGCCACTTCGTCTTCTTCAACAACAAGCAGACCCCGGACCAGACGATCGTCCACACCGGCGACAACCGCACGGGTGAGGGCGCGGGCGACGACGAGGCGATCAACGTCAACCTGGCGGGCCTCCCCGCCGACATCGACAAGATCGTCTTCCCGGTCTCCATCTACGACGCCGAGACCCGCTCGCAGAACTTCGGCCAGGTCCGCAACGCCTACATCCGCATCATCAACCAGGCCGGCGGCACCGAGATCGCCCGCTACGACCTCTCCGAGGACGCGGCGACCGAGACCGCCATGGTCTTCGGCGAGCTCTACCGCAACGGCGCGGAGTGGAAGTTCCGCGCGGTCGGCCAGGGCTACGCGTCCGGCCTGGTGGGCATCGCCCAGGACTTCGGCGTGAACGTCTGACGGACACCGGCACCGACCGAGCCCCTGGCCGCGCTGCGGCCGGGGGCTCCGGTGCGTCACCCGGCACAACTCCCGGTGTCACACCGGACCGGTATCGCTCCGTCCGCGCCTTCCCCATCGTCGCCGACGGCTACCGAGTCACGGCTTCGCCGGCTTGCCCTCGCCGTACAGCCAGTCCGACCAGATCACCCCGAAGTCCTTGTCCGGCGCCATCTTCTCGACGTACGCCGTGAAGTCGTCCGTGTCCGCGTTGCCGTGGCGGTGCGCCGCCGTCCAGCCCTGGATGATGTCGTAGAACCTGTCGTCGCCCACGGTCTGACGGATCTTGTGGACGACCATCGCGCCACGGTCGTAGACGGGGAGATCGGAGATGTGGGCCGCGCCGGAGGGTTTCGGCGGGGGGAAGGACCAGAGCACCTTGTTGTCGTCGGGGTCGTCGTAGTAGTCGCCCTTGTAGAGGGAGTCGAAGATCTCCTCGGCCGTGCGGCCGCCGTGGTCCTCCTGCCAGAGCCACTCCGCGTACGTGGCGAAGCCCTCGTTGAGCCACATGTCCCGCCAGGACTCGGGGGTGACCGAGTCGCCGTACCACTGGTGGGCCAGCTCATGGATGAACAGCTCGGTGTCGGGGGCGCCGGGGAAGACGGAGCGGTGCTGGGTCTCCAGGGCGTAGCCCACATCTTCGCCGCGGTCCACGATCGCGCCGGTCGTGGAGAAGGGGTACGGGCCGAACCTGCCCTCCGCCCACTCCATGAACTCGGGGATCCGCGCCAGCACCTCCTCGCTCGCCTCGGCCTGCGTGGGGTCCACGGCCACATACACCGGCAGGCCGTTCTTGGTCGTCGAACGGGTGATCTCGTACGTGCCGACCGCCACCGTCGCCAGGTAGCTCGCCATCGGTTCGGCCGTGTGCCAGACGTACGTCGTACGGCCCGCCGCCGACTTGGTCTCGCTCTTCAGTTCTCCGTTGGAAACCGCCTGTACGCCCTTGGGGACCGTGATTGTGAGGTCGTACGACGCCTTGTCGGAGGGGTGGTGGTTGCCGGGGAACCACGCCATCGAACCGGTGGGCTGGCCGAGGGCCAGGGCGCCGTCGGCCGTGCGCAGCCAGCCCTCCTTTGCGGAATCCGGGTCCGAGGCCTCCGGGTCGACGAGCATCTCGGGCATGCCCGAGTAGCGGACCGTCGCGCGAAACGTCTTCCCGTTGTCGAGGTCGTCGTGCGGGCGCACGGTCAGCTCCTGGCCCGCGTGGTTCCATCGGGCGTCTTTGCCGTCGACGGTGACGCTCTCCACGTCCAGGCCCTTGAGGTCCAGGTTGAACGCGCTGAGGTTCTGGGTCGCCTTCGCCGTGATCTCCGCCGCGCCCTTGAGGTGCTTGCTCTTCGGGTCGTACGACAGCGTCAGGCCGTAGTGGGTGACGTCATAGCCGCCGTTGCCCAGCTTCGGGAAGTACGGGTCGCGGACACCGGACGCTCCGGGCTTCCCGTGCACGCTCCCGTCTCCACCGCACGTGGCGAGGGCGACAGCGAGCGTCAGGCACAGGGACAGGGCCAAAGACAGAGACAGCGGCCGAGACGGGGTAAAGCGGACGGGGGCGGAAGATTTGGGCACGCCTTTGATCCTACGAGGACGCGGTCGGCCTGTCCCCCGCGAGCGTCATCACCCGCCGCTCGACGGCAGAGGTCGACGCAGTCGGCCCGCGGCGCTGCGCCGCGCACATGGCGCTCGGCCGCCACGCGCCTGAGCCGGCCGGGCGCCAAAGCCCGCGAGCCTGATCCTCCGGCCCGATTTTCCGTGGGGTGATCCTCCGCGGGCCCGATCCTCCGCAGACCCGATCCCGCGGGGCCATCCTCCGCGAGCCCGACCCGACCCCGGCGTGGCACCATCACCTACGTGCTCGACATCGGCTATGCCCTCTCCAACCGCTTCCCGGACCCCCCGCAGACCGACTACCGCCGCGCGGACGTCCACGCGCTGCGGCACGACCTGTTCTGCGGCGACGTCTATCTCGCCGACACCAAGGCGGACCGGGAGCTGTCCACAGCCTGGGGATGGGTGCCGGTGCTCGACTTCGGGTGGGCGCTGTGCGACATCGTGGAGCAGCTCGACAAGGACCCGCTCGGCAGCCGGGCCGCCCGGCCGCAGCACGCGGAGCTGGACTTCACCGAGTCGACTGACCGGATGCTCTTCGAGCGCCGCTTCGGGTGGGTGGACGTCGAGGCCGACTGGATGCCGGGCGACCAGGAACCGCTGACCTTCTCCCACTCCGAACTCCGCCGTGAGGCCCGCGACTTCCTGCACGACCTGATCGCCGACCTCACCGACCTCCACGAGGGCCTCGCCGAGAACCCGGCGATCTGGACCCTCCAGGCCCGCTTTCCGCGGGTGCCATGAGTTTCAGCCGTCTTCCCGTATGAGCCCTATGAGAGTGACGCCGATGTCCCCGAGGGTGCGTCGCTACCTCACGTCGGCCTCCGGGGCCCGCTCGGCGCCTGAGGCACGTCAGGCAACTCAGGCACCTGCGCGGGCATGGCGGCGGCGATGACCCGGTCGACAAGGGCCAGGAGGACGTCGCGGCAGGAGTCCCGCTCACGGGCGTCGAACATGCACAGGTGGACCTCGTCGCGGAGGGCCAGGGCGCCGCGGATCTGCTCGGTGGGATAGGGCTGGTGGCCGTTGAAGCGGTTGACGGCCACCACGAAGGGGATGCCGCGCTTCTCGAAGAAGTCGATCGCGGCGAAGCTGGTCTGGAGGCGTCGCGTGTCGACCAGCACCACGCCGCCCAGAGCTCCGACGGCGAGGTCGTTCCACATGAACCAGAACCGCTGCTGGCCAGGAGTGCCGAAGAGGTAGAGGACCAGTTCGGAGGTGAGTGTGATGCGGCCGAAGTCCAGAGCCACCGTGGTGGTCGACTTCCGTTCGACGCCGGTGAGGTCGTCCACTCCCGGGCTGATGACGGTCAGTTCCTCCTCGGTGCGCATCGGCACGATCTCGCTGATGGCGGTGACCATGGTGGTTTTGCCTACGCCGAAACCTCCGGAGATGAGGATCTTGACTGCGTCGGGGGTGGTGTCAGAGCCGGGCAAGGCCGTCCCTCACTCTCTGCAGTAGGGCGATTCCCGGGCTGCCGTTCGAGGCCGCAGCTGCCTGGACGGGTGGTCGAGCGGTGATCAGGCCCACTTCCAGCAGGTCGCAGAGCATGATCGTGAGTACGGAAACGGGAAGGTCTAGTTGGGCGGCGAGTTCGACGACGGCCACCGGCCTGGGGCACAGACGCAGGATGCGCAAGTGTTCGGCCTGGAGGGCCCGGCCGACCGGGTGGGCCGACTGTTCCACCGCGGTGACGAGGGTGATCAGTGTGAAGACGTCCCGGGTTGGCTGGGTGCGCCCCCCGGTGAGGGTGAACAACCGGACGAGGCGGCCACCTACCGGGCCTCCGGAGCCTGCGCCGGGACCGTCCCTCATGGATTCTCGGGGGAACGGCTGGGATCAGTCGTGGCCTGTGGGAAGCGGGGCGCGACGCCGAAGAGTTCGCTGATGCTGTCGGCGAGCGTGTTCATCTCGAAGGCGACCACACCGACGTCGGCGTTCGCTGTGGCGATGACGGCCAGGTGGGCGCCGGCGCCGGCGCTGCTGAGGACCAGATAGCCCTCTCGCATCTCGATCAGCGCCTGGAGCACCGCTCCGCCGTCGAACTCGGCGCAGATACCGCGCCCCAGGCTCATCAGGCCCGAGGAAGTGGCCGCGAGGCGTTCGGCCTCTTCCCTGCCGATGGAGGTGGACCTGCTGACGACCAGTCCGTCGTCGGAGAAGACGACGGCGTGGCGAACGTTCGCGACACGCTGGACCAGGCCGGTCAGCAGCAGGTCCATCGGGGCGTCGGTCGAGGGCGCCGAATTTCTAGCCATGGGATGTCAACTCCGGTGATAGGGAATCAGCGAGGCGGCAGACGTGAAAGGTCCCTGGGCGGTATGCCTGCTCTGGCTCACTCTTTTCGGTGCCGTGACCGTGCGGTGCCGCTCTGGAACGCCGACATGGTCCGGGCGCTGCGCTCCGCTGTGGTGACCTGCCCGCCGGACGGGTCGGACGCCACCGCGGAATCGGGGGCATGGCGCAACTCCTGAGCCAGGCTGGCCTGAGGGGTACGGTTCGGCAGCGGTGGCAACGCATCGGGCAGTTGCTCACCCACCGGAACCTGTTCGTTCCCGTCCCCGTCCCCGTTCCCGCTCCCGTCCCCGTCCCCGTTCCCCTTCCCGTCCCCGTTCCCGTTCCCGCTCCCGTCCCCGTCCCCGTCCCCGTTCGCCATGGTGCTGTACAAGGGGGTCGGCGGAACGACCGACCGGGGCTGGGTGCGCCTGCCCGCGGCGTCGGCCGGCTCCGGTGAAGGAGTGGGGCGTACGGCGGTGACATCCCTCAGCGCCGGGATATCCGGCTGGGCGCCCTCGTGTGCCGCGTCGCGGACGAGCAGGGCCTCGGGGATGACGACCACCGCGGACGTGCCACCGAACGCCGACGGCCGCAACGTGACCCGCAGTCCGCGCCGGTTGACCAGCCAGGCGATGACGAACATACCGAGCCGGCTGTCGTCGCCCAGGGCGAGCAGGTCGAACGATGGCGGTTCGGCCAACCGCCGGTTGGCCGCCGCGTACTCCCGCTCGGTCATGCCGATACCGCGGTCCTCGATCTCGACTGCGGCGCCCTTGCCCACAGAACCCGCTCTGACGATCACGGGGCAGATGGACGGCGAGAACTTGACGGCGTTCTCCACGAGTTCGGCCACCAGGTGGACGACGTCGGCGACCGCGGTGCCCACGAGGTTCACCTCGTCGTCAGCGGTCACGGTGACGCGCTGATACTCGGAGACCTCGCCCGCGGCGCTACGGACCACGTCCGGCAGCGGCACGGGCTCGACCGAACGGCGGCTCGACCGGTCACCGCTGATGATCAACAGGTTTTCCTCGTACCGGCGCAACTGGCTGGCCTGGGAATCAAGTTGGTACAGGTCTTCGAGGACGTCGGGCTCCTGGTGCTTGCGCTCGAACCTGTCCAGCAGCTCGAGTTGGCGGTCCACCAGGTTCTGCGTGCGGCGAGCGATGATCAGGATCGCGTTCTGGAAACCGCGGCGGGCATCGACCAGGTCGACCGCGCTGCGGATGCCGGTACGCTGCACCGCGTTGAACGCCTGGGCGACCTGACCGACCTGGTCGGTCCCGTAGTCGAGTTCAAGCGCCGCGGCCTCGGCCTCGACGTCCACCGTTTCTCCGCGGTTGAGGCGGGACACCAGGTCCGGCAGTCGGTTGTCGGCCAGCTCCAAGGTGGCCGTGCGCAATCCGGCCATCCGGTGCAGCAGGGAAGACGACACACGCCAGGCCAGCACGGCCGAGAAGAGCACGGCGAGGAGCCCGAAGAGGCTGAGGAGGCCTTCGTGGAGCAGCGAACTGTTCGCGGTGTCCGCCTGCCTCGACAGCAGCTGCTGGATGCTGGCATCGATCATGTCCTTGAACTGGCTTTCCACACGGTCGAGTGCGGGACGCCACAGACGGGAGATCTCCGACAGCGGCACACCACTGCGGGAGTTGACGGGCGCCGCGATGAGGTAGTTCTCCGCCTTGACCAGGTTCTGCCATTCGGCGCTTTGAGTGATCTTCGCCAGCGCGGCGCGGTCGGCGGGCGACTGGATATAGCCCACGTCGACCATCAGCGAACGCTGCAGGCCCAGCGGGGCCATGAACGCGACCCGCTGGGCCGGGCTCATCTGGCCAGAGGGCAGCGCCCCGGACACCACCGCGTCCTCCAGCTGGATGGCCTGTTCGATCTTGATCAGCATCGACAGAGGCTGGGAGTCCGAAACCAGTGAGCCCTGCGGGACCTGCCACGCGCTGAACGCCGAAGCGATCTCGAGGGCGATGAGCGACTGGTACTTCTGGATCGCCTCGATGTCGCTGATGGTTCGATTGTCGATCTGCTGGCGCAGCCCGCGCAGCGGAAACTGCTCCAGGGCATCGAGGAAGGGCATCAGGGACGTCCGCACGTGGGCGGGGGCGTCGGCGATGCGATGACGCAGGTCGCGGAGCGACTTGATGGACGCGTCGGTGGCGGTCCGCTCGGCTCGCAGCTCCGTCGGGGAGGCGGCCGGGTCGTTCAGCCAGGCAGCGCTCTTGCGGAGTTCCGTCTCGAGCTGGGTACGTACGTCGTTCAATCGAGGATCTGTACTGCGGCCGAGACGGGCCTGCTCGCGCAGATCGAGCCCCTCGGAGAGCGTCTGGACCGTGTTCCCGCCCCAGACGGCGGCCAACGCCGTGCACGGGATCAGGGTGAGTAAGAGCAGTGAGGCCAACAATGACCTACGCCGCCGGCGTCTTCGTCTCGGTGGTGCCATCCCGTCTCCCGGTTCTTGAGCGCCTGGTTGCGGTCGGACCGTGCGTGGTGCGAAAAACGGTGCCAGGTGCCGTGTGGCCGCTACGAAAAACGGACCGGCAGATGCCGATCTCCGTGGCGGGTCGGGCGGACCGGCGGCGAGCAGGGCGCCAAGCGGTAGGGCCGGAAACTTCCCGCCCGAACCGCTCATCCCCTCGGACCGATAAGCGGAAGCCAATCCTCCGAATGGCCCTGATGGGTTGTCAAGACTCGAACGCTTCTCTTCTCAAGGCAGCGCAGAACAGAGCGTTTTTGTTACGGGTGAGACCACCGTGTTGGCCGGGGCGAACCGCCGCCATGGCGTCCCGGCCCACCGTGCTTTTGAACAGCCCTCAGCCCTCCACCCGAATCCCCATCTCGGCCGCCAACACCGGTGCCAGATCCATCAGTTGCACCGGACTGATCACCGCCCCCGCCAGCCGGTCCACCCCCCGCGCGATCTCCAGCGAAGCGGCCCCTCGCAGGTCGACGTCCGTGAGGGTCGCCGCCGTGAGGTCCGCGCCCTTCAGGGTGCAGTCGACGAACTCCACGCGCTCCAGGCGGGCACCCCCGAAGTCCGGTTCGACCAGGACGCAGCCCTGGAAGACGACATCTCTGAGGCGGGCCGTACGCAGGTTCAGGTAGTCGATCTTGCCGCCGCGGATCAGGACGCGCTCCAGTACGGAGCCGTGCAGCTGCGTTCCGCCGAGGCGGGCGTCGACCAGTTCGACGTCACGCAGGGTCGACTCGGAGAGATCGGTGCCCACACCCCGTATGCCCGTCAGAACGGAGTCCAGCACGCGCGCGTGGCGCAGTCGCGCCTCATCCAGCGCGCACCCCGTCAGCGCGCAGTCCATGAAGCGCGCGCCCCCGCCGTCCTGCCCGGCGAAGTCCGCCTCCCGGAACTCCAGCCCGTCGTAATCCCCGTCCGGCTCCAACCCGCAGCCCTCGTACGGCTCCAGGGGTGGCAGCCGCACCGCCGGCCGCCGCGCCGCCTTCACGCCGGCCCCCGTCTGGGCGGCCCGGGCCCTACCCGGCCCGCTGCCCCCACCGCTCCCACCCGTCGTTCTCCTCGCCATGCCCTCCATCCTGCACACCCCCACTGACAATCCCCCCGACCTGCGAAAACACCGCCCGCAAACCCTCCATGTCACATTTCGGCGCCCTCGATCCGTCGTACTCATGGAACCGCGACCCCAGCCACAGGGAGGGCCCCAGCCATGCGCCCCATCACCGTCATCGGCGGCGGCTTCGCCGGACTCACCGCAGCCATCACCGCCGCCGAAGCCGGTGCCAAGGTCACCGTGTACGAAGCGCACGACACACTCGGAGGCAGGGCCCGCACCACCGAGGGGCCGTACCGGACGAACGAGGGCCCCCACGCCCTCTACAACGGCGGCCCGCACTGGATCTGGCTCAAGCAGCGGGACCTGATCGGGCCGCTCGCCCCGATCCCGCCCCTGGAAGCCGCCCGGCTGCGGCTGCACCACAAGGGCGCCCTGCGCCGCACCCCGCCCTTCGCGATGCTCAAGCTGCTGCGCCGCACCTCCCAACAGGCGCCCGTGGACGTCGACTTCATGACCTGGGCCACCGAACAGGAGGGAGAAGAAGGCGCACGGGCCGCCGCGCACTACTCCGCGGTCGCCCTCTTCCACCACGACCCGGGTTCGCTCTCCGCGGCGTTCGTGCAGGAACGGCTGCGCCGCGCCACGAAGTTGCCCCCGGAGGCGCACTACCCGAGGGGCGGATGGGCGAGTGTCATCGACCGGATGGCCGGCCGGGCGTGGAATCTGGGTGTGCGGATGGAGACCCTGGCCAGGGTCGACGCCCTGCCCGAGAACCGGGGGCCCGTCATCGTCGCCACCTCCCTCGCCTCCGCCCGTCGCCTCCTCAAGGACGACTCGCTGACCTGGAGCAGTGGTCGTACGGCCCTCATCGATCTGGCGGTGCGGACGCGTCGCGGTGACGCGTTCGCCGTCTCCGATCTGGACGCGCCCGGGTGGATCGAACGGTTCACCGCCCAGGACCGGTCCCTCGCCCCCGCCGGCGAGCAGCTCATCCAGGGTCAGATCCCGATCGCCCCGCACGAGTCCAAGTCCGACGGCGTCCTGCGCGCCGAGCGGCTGCTCGACCTCGCCTTCGAGGGCTGGCGCGAGCGCGTCACCTGGCGGCGCGAGGCGGTCGCGAACGGCCGTACCGGGGCGGTCGACCTGCCCGGCACCAGCTGGCGGGACCGGCCGTCCGTCGACCGCGGCGACGGCGTCTACCTGGCGGGTGACCAGGTCGCCGCACCCGGCGTGCTCTCGGAGGTCTCCTTCAACAGCGCGCTGGAGGCCGTCGCCCTGGCCCTGAGGATCCGGGAGCTCCTTGACCTCAAGCAAGCTTGAGGTTGAAAACTGGGCTCCACGCCGGCGCAGGACAAGGCGCCGGCGCAGGACAAGGCGCCGGCGCCTGACGAGACGCCGGCGCCTGACGAAACCGGCGCGCGACGAGACACCGGCGCAATACGAGTGGGAGCCCACCATGCATGCCATCCGCCTCCATGCCTTCGGCCCGGCCGAGAACCTCACCTACGAGAAGGCCGAGGATCCCGAGCCGGGCCCCGGCCAGGTCCGTATCGCCGTGGCCGCGGCCGGCGTCCACCTCCTGGACGCCGCCCTGCGCGAAGGCACGCAGGGCCCGGCCCCCGCGCCCACATCCCTGCCCACGATCCCCGGCCGTGAGGTCTCCGGAACCGTCGAGTCCCTCGGCGAGGGCGTCGCCGGTCTCTGGCTCGGCAAGCGCGTCGTCGCCCACCTCGGCTTCGCGCCCGGAGGCTACGCCGAACTGGCCGTCACCGACGTCGACCGCCTCCACGAGATCCCCGGGAACCTGGACTTCGCGCAGGCCGTCGCCATGATCGGAACGGGCCGTACGGCCATGGGGATCCTGCAGTTCGCCGAGCTCGGCCACTACTCCGTGGTCGTCGTGCCCGCGGCCGCGGGCGGCATCGGCACCCTCCTCGTGCAGTACGCGCGGCACGCGGGCGCCACCGTGATCGGCCTCGCGGGCGGCCCGGAGAAGGTGGCCCGGGTCCGCGAGAACGGCGCGGACCTCGCCGTCGACTACAAGGACCCCGGCTGGCCGGAGAAGGTCCGCGCCCACCTCGGAGACCGAGCGGCCACCGTGGTCTTCGACGGCGTCGGCGGCGACATCGCCCGCGCCGCGGTCGGCTTCCTGGGACCCGGCGGCCGGCACGTCGTCTTCGGCTGGTCCGCCGAAGGTATCCAGAGCGGCGAGCCGTTCCTCGTCGAGGGCGTGTCCGAGCAGGTGCTCGGCCCGGTGATGCTGCGGAAGGCGGGCGGCCCCAACCCCGTACGCACCCTGGAACTGCGCGCCCTCGCCGAGGCGGCCGCCGGTCGCCTCACCCCTGCCGTGACCCGCTTCCCGCTCGCCGAGGCGGCGGCCGCCCACCGGGCTCTGGAAAACCGGAACACGATCGGAAAGGTGGTCCTGGAGCCTTGAACCCTCGCCCCCGCAAAGCGAGGGAGATTCCTGGCTCACGCTGCTCGCCCGCTCGACGAGCGGGAGAGTCTGACGCGATCAACGCCAGCCGGGACGGAACCTGCCCGGTGTGCCCTGAAAGACAAAGGTGTTGCACTGCGCCGAACTTGGTTCTCGCCCGGCACACACCGACTGTAGCGCCTCGTCGATACGCTCCGTGTCCGCACTTCGGCGATGCTCCGCGCTAGGAACGCCCGGCCACCCGGTCCGCCACCCGCGCGAGCCGCGACGACTCCGCGCTGTGCGTGGTCAGTTCGCGGCGGTCCGCCGTCCGGTACGTCGCGTACATCCCGTGCACACCGAGCCAACGCAGCGGCTCCGGCTCCCACTTGCGGACCTCGTGGTTGACCCACGGAAGACCGGTCAGCTCGGTCGCACCCGCCTGCCCGGAGTCCTGCTGGACCAGATCACGCAGCGTCCGCGCGGCGAGGTTGGCCGTGGCGACACCGGAACCGACGTAGCCGCCCGCCCAGCCGAGGCCCGTCGAGCGGTCCAGGGTCACCGTGGCGCACCAGTCGCGCGGCACACCGAGGACGCCCGACCAGGCGTGCGCCACCCGCACTCCCGCCAGGGACGGGAAGAAACGGACGAGGATCTCGTGCAACGCCTCGACGGTCGCCGGCTGCGTACGGCCGTCGTTGTCGGTGCGCGAGCCGAAGCGGTACGGGACTCCACGGCCGCCGAGTGCGATGCGGTCGTCGGCGGTGCGCTGGGCGTACATGTACGCGTGGGCCATGTCGCCGAGCGTCTCCCGGCCCTCCCAGCCGATGGTCTCCCACTGCTCGGCCGTCAGCGGCTCCGTCGCGATCATCGACGAGTTCATGGGCAGCCAGGTGCGCTTCTGCCCCTTGAGGTTCGCGGTGAAGCCCTCCGTGCAGCGCAGCACGTACGGCGCGCGGACCGTCCCGTACGGCGTGACCGCGTGCTTCGGACGGATCTCCGTGACCGGCGTCTGCTCGTGGATCGTCACACCCAGCGCCTCGACGGCCGCCGCGAGGCCCTTCACCAGCTTCACCGGGTGCAGCCGCGCCCCGTGCGGAGTCCACGTCGAGCCGACCGCGTCCGCGACGCGGATCCGCTCGGCGGTCTCCCGGGCGCCGTACAGCTCGCGGTCCTTCTCGCCGTACGACACCTCATGCGCATGAAAGGCCTTGAGCCGCGCCAACTGGGCGGGCGTGTACGCCACTTCGAGGACACCGCCCTGGTGGATACCGGCGTCGATGCCCTCCTCGGCCGCGATCCGCACAACTTCGCCGACCGTCTCGTTCATGGCCCGCTGGAGGCGTACGGCCGCCTCGTGGCCGTGCAGCTTCGCATAACGGTCGCGGCCCGCGATGCCGTTGTAGAGCCAGCCGCCGTTGCGCCCCGAGGCGCCGTAACCGCAGAACTTCTGCTCCAGGACGGGGATACGGAGGAAGGGGGCCGCCTTCTTCAGGTAGTACGCGGTCCACAGTCCCGTGTAGCCACCCCCGACGATGACGACATCGGCGGACCCGTCACCGGGCAGCGGCTCCCGCGTCCCGGGCAGACCGTCGTCCGCGTACCAGAAGGAGATGCCGCCGTTGACGGTACTGCTGCTCATGGCCGCGACGTTAACCCCTGAGAGCGGCCACTGTCTCCTTCGGATTCCGTGCGTCTCCACGGCCCCTGACCAGCGGATAGCAGGCCAGACCGATCAGCACCGAGGTGAAGTGCCCGAGATCGGTGAAGGTGCGCCCGATCGCCGGCGCAACCCCGTACGCCGCTAGCAGCACCACCGCATACGGACACCGCCAGGGCGCCGCGATCCGGTACGTGAGCACCGCCATCACGCCGGCCAGCGCGTAACTCACCCCGATGTCCACCGTGTTGATCACCGCATGGGCCACCATCCCGTGCCGGACCGCCCACAGCACCGCACCCTCGCGGATCAGCGTCGCCAGCACATGCGCCGCCACGCACACCAGCAACCAGCGCGCGGTGCCCAGCCAGCGCTCGGCCGGCGCGTGGAAGACGGTGTACAGGACGGCGTACGGCAGCCAGTGCCCGCCGTCGGTCCACATCGCGCTGGCGATCAGCACCCGCACCGGATTGTTCGACGGCTCGTGGAGGTTGGTCGAGTGCTGCCGCAGGAAGTCCCGCTCGAAATCCGGCGACATGTGGTGCAGCGCCACCGCCGTCACGAACAGGATGCCCAGCCAGACGTACGTGCCCGGAGCGCTGCGGACGTACGCCCACACCCTGCTTGGACCCCGCCGAATTCGCATGAGCCGATTCACACACGCCGGTAGGGTCCGGCAGGTGATCGACATCCCGGACGAGCTCATTGCCCGGCACAAGCGGTACGGCGGGGAGGCGGGACGGGCCTTCATCGCCGAACTCCCGGAGCGGGCCGCGCGGTTCCTGGAACGCTGGGAACTGCGGCCGGACGGGCCATCGATGGACGGCCGCTGCGCCCTGGTCCTGCCCGTGCTGCGGGCCGACGGGACGCGGGCCGCGCTCAAGCTCCAGGACGTCGACGAGGAGACCGTGGGCGAACCGGTCGCGCTGCGGGTCTGGAACGGCGACGGGGCCGTACGGCTGCTGGAGTCCGACGACGAGACGGGCACACTGCTGCTCGAACGCCTCGACTCGGAACGGCTGTTGGCCCGCCTGCCCGACTCCCGCCAGGCCACGGTGGTCGTAGCCCGGCTGCTGGCCCGGCTGACCGCCGTCCAGGCCCCGGCGGGGCTGCGGCGCCTCGGCGACATCGCGGTGAGCCTGGTGAACCGCACCGCGACGGCACTGCCCCGCGTCCCGAGCCCGGCCGAGCGCCGGCTGCTCGCGGACTGCGCGGCAGCGGTGCGCGAGGTCGTCGGCGAACCCGGCGACCGGCTGCTGCACTGGGACCTGCACTTCGAGAACGTCCTCGCCTCCGGCCGCGCGCCCTGGCTCGCCATCGACCCCAAGCCGCTCGCGGGCGACCCCGGCTTCGACCTCTTCCCGGCACTGTGGAACCGCTTCGACGCGGACGAGGTCCGGTGGCGGTTCGACGCCATGACGGAGGTGCTCGGGCTGGACCGGGACCGGGCCCACGCCTGGACACTGGGCCGGGTGCTGCAGAACTCGCTCTGGCAGATCGAGGAGGGCCGTCCCCCGGTCCCGGCCCACCTGGAAATCGCCCGCCGCCTGCGGGACGGCATGACCTAACCTCCCCCCATGATTCGCACCGCGACCCCCGCCGACATCCCCGTCATCCACACCCTGATCTGCGAACTCGCCGACTACGAGAAGGCCCCGCACGAGGCGAAGGCCACCCCGGAGCAACTGCGGGAGGCACTCTTCGGCGAGCACCCGGCGGCGTACGCGCACATAGCCGTGGACGACACCACGGGCGAGCTGGTCGGCTTCGCCCTGTGGTTCCTGAACTTCTCCACCTGGCGCGGCGTCCACGGCATCTACCTGGAAGACCTGTACGTACGCCCCACCGCCCGCGGCGCCGGCCACGGCAAGGCCCTCCTGGCGGAACTGGCGCGAATCTGCGCGGAACGCGGCTACCAGCGCCTCGAGTGGTCCGTCCTGAACTGGAACCGCCCGACGATCGACTTCTACGAGGCCCTGGGCGCCCGGCCGCAGGACGAGTGGACGGTGTACCGCCTGACGGACGAGGCACTGACAAAGCTGGCCGCCACGGCGTGAGAAAGCCCACACCGAGCAACGTAAAAGCCCAGGCCGGAGGATCCGACCTGGGCTTCGAGGAGCCCCCTGTCGGATTCGAACCGACGACCTTCGCTTTACAAGAGCGGCGCTCTGACCAGCTGAGCTAAGGAGGCCTGCACGTGCGCATGCCGCGTGCGTGCCCGTGCAGTCTACCCACGTCGCGGCGGGCCCCTGTCGAAAATTTCCGCGAACTTCACCCGCCCCGAACTACTGACAGACCGCATGAATGCCAGGTACCGTCCTGACCCAGTTCACCCATGTGGACTAAACCACTACGGGGTCACCCCGGAGTGGCTCACCACCTTCCACAACGGATCGTCCGGCACGTTCCTGCCGGTAGAAGGGGTCCATTCATCATGGCCACTGTCTCGTTCGACAAGGCGACCCGGATCTACCCGGGCACCGAGAAGCCCGCCGTCGATGGTCTGGAGATCGAGGTCGGGGACGGCGAGTTCCTCGTCCTCGTCGGTCCGTCCGGCTGCGGCAAGTCCACCTCGCTCCGGATGCTCGCGGGGCTCGAGGACGTCAACTCCGGCGCCATCCGCATCGGCGACCGCGACGTCACGCACCTCCCGCCGAAGGACCGGGACATCGCCATGGTGTTCCAGAACTACGCGCTCTATCCGCACATGACGGTCGCCGACAACATGGGCTTCGCGCTCAAGATCGCCGGTGTGCCGAAGGCGGAGATCCGCCAGAAGGTCGAGGACGCGGCGAAGATCCTCGACCTCACCGAGTACCTCGGCCGCAAGCCGAAGGCCCTCTCCGGCGGTCAGCGCCAGCGTGTCGCCATGGGTCGCGCCATCGTGCGTGAGCCCCAGGTGTTCCTCATGGACGAGCCGCTGTCGAACCTCGACGCCAAGCTCCGCGTCTCCACCCGTACGCAGATCGCGTCGCTGCAGCGCCGCCTCGGCATCACCACCGTGTACGTCACCCACGACCAGGTCGAGGCCATGACCATGGGCGACCGTGTGGCCGTGCTCAAGGACGGTCTGCTCCAGCAGGTCGACTCGCCGCGCAACATGTACGACCGCCCGGCGAACCTCTTCGTCGCCGGCTTCATCGGCTCCCCGGCGATGAACTTGGTCGAGGTCCCGATCACCGACGGCGGCGTGAAGTTCGGCAACAGCGTCGTCCCGGTCAACCGCGAGGCGCTCACCGCCGCCGCCGACAAGGGCGACCGCACGGTCACCGTCGGTGTCCGTCCCGAGCACTTCGACATCGTCGAGCACAACGGCGACGCCGCGAAGAGCCTCTCCAAGGACACCGAGGACGCCCCGGCCGGTCTCGCCGTGTCCGTGAACGTCGTCGAGGAGCTGGGCGCCGACGGCTACGTCTACGGCAGCGCCAAGGTCGGCGACGACCTCAAGGACCTCGTCGTCCGCGTCAGCGGCCGCGCGGTCCCGGAGAAGGGCGCCACGCTGCACGTCGTGCCGCGTCCCGGCGAGACCCACGTGTTCTCGACCTCCACGGGCGAGCGCCTCTCCGACTGAGCCACCCCGCGAGGGGTTCAACCCCCCGTAGCGGGTGAATTCACCCAAGTTGACGAAGAGGGCCCCGCAGCCTGCTGCGGGGCCCTCTTCGTTGTCGACAAATACCCCGGCAGACCGGGCATTTCGATACGTGTGCGTCAATGCACTACCCCAAAACCGTCGCTTCCCCATCCCCCGAACAGGTGACTAAATGTCGCCAAATCATTACCCCGCGCTACCCTCACTCGCGTGAAGCACTCCACCGCTAACCAACGGACCCGGCGTGGCCGTGGCCCCGCCCGCCGGATCGGCCGCACCCTCGCCCTCGTTCTGCCTGTCGTCCTGGTGCTCTCCGGGACCCTCGCGGTCACCCGAGTCAACTGGTCGGGGAACACCTCGAACTCGGTGCTCGCCGCGTCCTCCCGAGACCTCTCCGAGCGCGCCGTCTCCCGCGCTCCGCAGGACGTCCTGCGCGACAAACTCCTGCTGGAGCTCCAGGAGAAGAACCCGGGTGTCGCGCTCACCCACCTCCAGGAGGCGGTGAACGGGCGTCCGTCGCTCGCGAAGCACTGCGCGTCCATCGCCCGCGCCCTGGGCCGTGCCGCGGTCCGCGCATACGGCCCGACGCGTGCCCAGTCCTTCGCCCGCCCCGTCTGCGACACGTCCTTCGCCTCCGGGGTGGCCACCACGCACTCCTGAGCCACACCGGCGCCACGGGCTTCCGGGCCACGCTCCTCCGGGCCGTCGGGCAGCGGCCGATCAAGGAACGGTTGCCGCCAGAAGCCGCGAGCGGGGCGCCACGTACAGTTCGGGCATGACCGATCCGAACGCCGCGTCGCGCCCCGTTCAAGCCGTCATCCTGGCCGGCGGCCAGGGCTCCCGGCTGCGTCCGTACACCGACGACCGGCCGAAGCCGATGGTCGAGATCCCCGGCACCGGGACCCCCATCATCGGCCACCAGCTGAACTGGCTCGCCGAAGAGGGCGTGACCGACGTCGTCGTCTCCTGCGGCCACCTCGCCGAGGTCCTCCAGACGTGGCTGGAGTCGGCCGACCTGCCCGTCCGTGTCACGACGGTCATCGAGACGGAGCCCCTCGGCCGCGGCGGCGGCCTCAAGTACGCCGCCGCGCACCTCCCCCACCCCGACCAGCCGTGGTACGCGACGAACGGCGACATCTGGACCCGTTTCTCGCTGCGCGACATGGCGGACTTCCACACCGAGCGCGACGCGGTCGCGACCCTCGCCCTCGCCCGCCCCCGCATCCCGTGGGGCGCCGTCCAGACGGACGGCTTCGGCCACATCACCGACTTCATCGAGGCCCCGCCGACGACGTACGAGATCAACGCGGGCGTCTACGTCTTCTCCCCCGAGTTCGCCGGTCTGCTCCCCGAGCGCGGCGACCACGAGCGCACCACGTTCCCGCGCCTCGCCCGCGAACGCCGCCTGGCCGGCTTCCCGATCCCCCAGGGCGCGTACTGGCGCGCCATCGACACGGCGAAGGACCTGCGGGAGGCGGCGAAGGAGCTCGCGACGCTGGGGCGTTGAGCGGCGCGCTGGGGCGTTGAGCGGCGCAGACTGCTGCTGGCGGCGCTGAGGAGCCTTTCGCGCTCGTACGACGATGGGCCCCGCACGGTGATCGTGCGGGGCCCCGTCCTCGTACCCGCCGGTCGGTGAACGTCGTGCGCGCCAGCCGGTCGGTGAACGCCGTTACGCGCCCGTCGTTCACCGAACGCCGTTACGCGCCGGTCGTCCGGTGAACGTGTCAGCCCAGCAGGCCGCCCACCAGCCCCGGCTCCCCGCCGCCGGAGCCGTCGTCACCGGAGCCGCCGCCCGTCGACCCGCCGGTCGACCCGCCGGTCGAGCCGCCCGTGGAGCCGCCGGTCGCCGTGCCGCCGCTGGACGTCGGGCCCGCGCTGGTGGTCGGGGCCTGGTTCGCCGGTGAGGACTGCTGGGGCGGCGCCTGGCCGGTGCCCTGGGTCTGGCTGGGCCCGCTGCTGACCGAGCCGGTCTCGTGCACCTCGCCCGGCGTGGTGGCCACGCCTGTCGGGGACGAGGAGCTGCCCTGGGTGGGCGCCTCGGCGGAGGCCGACGGGGTGGTGGTCTTCTGCTGGTTCTTGCCGGGGGTCTCGGGGAGCGGGGAGCCCGGCAGTTCGTTGCGCGGGGCCTCGCCCGGTCCGGGGACGACCACGCGGTCGGCATCGCGGACGGCGCCGCCGAGGAGCGAGCCGAGGAGCAGCGTGAGGCCGACGACGATGGCCGACATGAGCGCGCCGCGGCGCAGCACACGCCCCCGCAGCTCCCAGATGTCGGCGCGCGGCCCGAGCCGGCGCCAGGCCTCGCCCGCGAGGCGTCCGTCGAGGGAGTAGACGGGGGCGCCCGCGATGATCAGCGGGGACCAGGCGGCGAGGTAGATGATGTCGGGCGCGTCGTAGGCGGGCACCGTCTTCCAGCTGACGGTGACGATGAGGGCGGCCGACAGCATCGCCCCGACGACCGCGGCGACCCGCTGCCACAGGCCGAGGACGGTGAGGACGCCGACGATGACCTGGAGGAAGGCGATGACGAGCCCGGCGCCGACCGGGTGCTGGAGCGCGAACTGGCGCAGTGGTTCGGCGACTTCCCAGGGGTGCAGTGTGTTGAGCCACTGCACCATGGAGCCGCGTTTGCCGCCGTCGAAGTAGAGGGGGTCGCAGAGCTTGCCCATGCCGGCGTAGATGGAGATGAACCCGAGGAAGACGCGCAGCGGGAGCAGCACGACGCCGAGGCTCATGCGGCGGCCGGGGTAGTAGGCGTGCCGGACACCTGTCGCGGTGGCTGCTGATGTCAGTGTGCCGCCGTGCCGCGTGGCGGACGCCTCGCCGTCCCCTTCCTCGAAGTCCTCCTCCCCGATGGCCCCGATGTCCCCGGTGTCCTCGAAGTCGTCGAACTCCCCGCCCCCGTAGGCCGGTTCGTCGTACACGCTGTCCACACTGCGCATCTGCGGCAGCAGGCGGATCCGACCGGAGTCGGGGGTGCGCTGGCTGCCGACGAGGGGCGTTTCGACCGTCTCGACCGTCAGGTCGCCGTCGTAGCCGTGGTGTTCGTCGATGCGCGGGATGACCTGGGTCGCTCCGGGGTCGCCCGCGGGGTCGGCGGGGTGGGCGTGGCCCACGCTCGTGCTCCGCACGGCCTGCAGCAGCCGGTGGGCGCCCGTGTCGTCCGGCGCGGACTTTCCGCTCCAGACGACGGGAGCGCGGCGGCGGGCGCCGCCCGGACCGGCCGTGCTGCCCGCGCCGCCCGCGCCCGCTCTGCCCGTCGTACCCACGGCGGGGATGCGCGTGCTGTCGTCGGTGGAGCTGAAGTGCCGTGCGACACGCGGGGATTGGTTCCGCGGCGCGGCGCCTAGCTGCACGCGGAAGCTCGCATGATTGACGATGACCTGCGCCGGATCGCTCGGCACCTTCACCATGCTCAGCGCGGGAGCGTCGTCGAATCCCGACGAGCGGTCCCCCGTGGGTGTGCGGGGTGTTCTGGTGTCCACACTCATCTAACCGAGTGACGTGTGTTTAGGACACTGCTCTGACCGCGCCGATCTGTCCGGACCGCGTCAAGGTCATCCGGATCATCCCGAACACCCCGCTGCGACGGGTTTTCAGACCCGCCGCAGCACCACCCGCAACGGCTGTCAGACCCGTCGCCGTGCCGCCTCGTACAGCACAACTCCCGCGGCCACACCGGCATTCAGCGACTCCGCGCCACCCGGCATCGGAATCCGCACCCGGAAGTCACAGGTCTCGCCGACGAGCCGGGACAGGCCCTTGCCCTCGCTGCCGACGACGATGACGACGGGGCCCTCCAGGGCTTCGAGTTCGCCGAGTTCGACCTCGCCGTCGGCGGCCAGGCCGACCACGGCGATGCCCGCCTTCTTGTACGCCTCCAGGGCGCGCGTCAGATTGGTGGCGCGGGCGACGGGGGTACGGGCCGCGGTGCCGGCGGACGTCTTCCAGGCACCGGCGGTCATGCCGGCCGCGCGCCGCTCGGGCACGACGACGCCGTGGCCGCCGAAGGCGGAGACGGACCGGACGACGGCACCGAGGTTGCGCGGGTCGGTGACCCCGTCGAGGGCGACGATCAGCGGGTCCTGGCCCTCGTCGAAGGCGGCGTTCACCAGGTCCTCCGGGTGCGCGTACTCGTACGGCGGGACCTGGAGGACGAGACCCTGGTGGTTGAGCCCGTTGGTCATGCGGTCGAGCTCGGGGCGCGGGGCCTCCATGAGGTAAATACCGCCGCGCTCACCGGCGAGCTGGAGGGCTTCGCGCACCCGCTCGTCGTTGTCGATGAACTGCTGCACGTACAGCATCGTCGCGGGCACGCCCTCGCGCAGGGCCTCGACGACGGGGTTGCGCCCGACGACCATCTCGGACGTGCCCTTGCCGCCCCGGGCGCCGCGCGCCACGGGCCGGCGCTGCATCTGCTTGGTCTTGGCGGCGGCGATGCGGTTCTTCTTGTGTCCCTTGCGCATCTCGGCGGGCGGGGTCGGGCCCTTGCCCTCCAGGCCCCGGCGTCGCTGGCCGCCACTGCCGACCTGCGCGCCCTTCTTGCCGGACATGCGACGGTTGTTAGCGGCCATGACCTACCTGTCTCTGTGAAGCGTGCGTGCGTACGTATATGAAGTGTGCCGCCCGGAGGCCCGGGCGGCACAATCGATCAAGGCCGGTCGAGGCCGACGAGGGGCGCTCAGCGCGGGCCGAGCGACCAACGCGGCCCCTGCGGGCTGTCCTCGATGACGAGGCCCGACTGGTTGAGCTGGTCGCGAATGGAGTCCGCGGTCGCCCAGTCCTTGCGGGACCGGGCAGCCTCCCGCTGGTCGAGGACCATGCGTACGAGGGTGTCGACGACGCCGTGCACGCTTTTATTGAGCACAGCCTCGCCCCGGTCGCCCTCACCGGCCCACTGCGGGTCCAGCGGGTCGAGCCCGAGGACGCCGAGCATGGAGCGGACCTCGGCGAGGCGGGCGACGGCGGCTTCCTTGTCGTCGGCCGCGAGGGCGGAGTTCCCCTGGCGCACGGTCGTGTGCACGACGGCGAGCGCCTGGGGCACGCCCAGGTCGTCGTCCATGGCCTCGGCGAAGGCGGGCGGCACCTCGGCGGCGGGCTCGACGACGCCCCCCGCCTTCTCCACCACCCGCTGCACGAAGCCCTCGATGCGCGCGAACGCCGACTCGGCCTCGCGCAGGGCCTCTTCGCTGTACTCGATCATCGAGCGGTAGTGCGGGGTGCCGAGGTAGTACCGGAGCACGATGGGGCGCCAGCGCTTGACCATTTCGGAGACGAGCACCGAATTCCCGAGGGACTTCGACATCTTCTCGCCGCTCATCGTGACCCAGGCGTTGTGCACCCAGTACTCGGCGAACTCGTCGCCGAAGGCCTTGGCCTGGGCGATCTCGTTCTCGTGGTGCGGGAAGATCAGGTCGATGCCGCCGCCGTGGATGTCGAAGGCGCTGCCCAGGTACTTGTGCGCCATCGCGGAGCACTCCAGGTGCCATCCGGGACGGCCCCGGCCCCACGGCGTCTCCCAGCTCGGCTCACCCGGCTTCGCGGCCTTCCACATGGCGAAGTCGCGCGAGTCCCGCTTGCCGGTCTCGCCCTCACTGGAGGGCTGGAGCAGGTTGTCCAGCTCCTGGTTGGACAGCTGGAGATAGTCGCCGTACGAGCGCACGTCGAAGTAGACGTTCCCGTCGGCCTCGTAGGCGTGACCGCGCTCGATGAGACCGCGCATCATCTCGATCATCTCGGTGATGTGCCCGGTGGCGCGCGGCTCGTACGTCGGCGGCAGGCACCCGAGCGCGTCGTAACCGTCGTTGAAGGCGCGCTCGTTCTCGTAGCCGATGCCCCACCAGGGGCGGCCCTGGTCGGCCGACTTGGTGATGATCTTGTCGTCGATGTCCGTGACGTTCCTGACGAACGTCACGTCATAGCCGCGGTACTCGAACCAGCGCCGCATGATGTCGAAATTGAGGCCCGAGCGGATGTGGCCGATGTGCGGGGCGGCCTGCACGGTGGCGCCACACAGGTAGATCGAGACGCAACCCGGCACGAGCGGGGTGAAGTCACGGATCTGCCGGGCGCTGGTGTCGTACAGGCGAATAGTCACCACTCCAGGGTAGTGGCCCCTGACCAGTGCCCTGCGACCGTCCACCCCAAGGGCCACGTATTCGTGACATACGGGGGTGACCGTCAGCACACTGCCGGCCCGTCCGGCGTTCGAGGGCGAGGCCGTTCAGGCCGATTCGGGGGCAGAGCCCCCGAATACGGGACGGGCAGGGGCGGAGGGGGCGAAACCCTTCGCCTCAACCCACCCGCACCACCAGCGCCGTAGCCACCGCCATCAACCCCTCGTCCCGGCCCGGGAAGCCGAGACCGTCCGTGGTCGCGCCGGACACCGACACCGGCGCCCCCACCGCGTCCGACAGAATCTTCTGCGCCTCGTCCCGCCGCTTCCCGATCTTCGGGCGCGGCCCGACGACCTGTACGGCGACGTTCCCGATGGTGAACCCGGCGGCGCGCACGATCCGCGCCGCCTCGGTCAGCAGCGTGACCCCCGAGGACCCGGACCACTCCGGGCGCCCGGTACCGAAGTGGGCCCCGAGGTCCCCGAGCCCGGCCGCCGAGAACAGCGCGTTGCACGCCGCGTGCGCGACGACATCCGCGTCGGAGTGCCCGGCGAGCCCGGGCCCCTCCCCCTCCCACAACAGCCCGGCACACCACAGCTCACGCCCGTCCTCGAAGGCGTGAATGTCGGTACCGATGCCGACCTGGGGCAACAACGGCGTCTCAGAACCCATCGTTCAGCCTCCGCCGCGCGAGAACCGCCTCCGCGAGCACGAGGTCCAGCGGCCGCGTCACCTTGAACGCCTCCTCGTGCCCGGGCACGACCACGACCCGCAGCCCCATCTGCTCGACCATGCTCGCGTCGTCGGTGACGTTGTCGTTGACGGTCTCGTGGGCCCGTACGAGCGTCTCGCGGTCGAATCCCTGCGGCGTCTGCACGGACCGCAGCAGCGCCCGCTCGGGCGTGGTGACGACGGGCTCCGGCGCACCGGGGGCGGCCGCGGGCTCGACCTGCTTGACGGTGTCGGCGAGCGGCATCGCCGGTACGACGGCGAGGGCACCCTCGCGTACGGCCTCGATGACGGCGTCGACGGTGTCCACCGGGACCAGCGGCCGGGCGGCGTCGTGCACCAGCACGATGTCGATGCCGGGCGGCAGGGCGTCGAGCCCGCACTTCACCGACTCCTGGCGGCTGTCACCGCCGGGGACGACCAGGAAGTCGGTGCGCTCGGGCAGCGCGTGCGTGTCGAGCAGCGCCTTCACCTCGGCGGCACCGTCGGGCGGCGCCACGACGACGACCAGCGAGACGGCGCGGGACGCGGCCATCGCGCGGACCGCGTGGATGAGCATCGGCGTGCCGTTCAGAGCACGGAGCGCCTTGGGGGCGCCCGGTCCGAGGCGCACGCCCCGGCCGGCAGCCGGGATCACGACGGCCGTGCGGGCTTCCGTGGGCGAAGGGCGCGAATCGTCAGACATCGGTTCCTGTCAGGTTTGTGTGCTCAGCCGGGATGGGTATGGCCTGGGCGTACCCCCTGCTCCTGGGGCAGGGGGAGTGCCGGGCGCGACGCCTTGACCGGGGACCCTTCCGTGACATCTGGTCGAGCCTGCCGCCCGGGCCCGGCACGCCAGGTACGGGGCCCCAATTCTGGCATTGGGGTTTCCCGGATGGGGCGCGGGTACGAACGTGCTGCCGCGGGTACGAACATGCCGCAGCGCCCGGCGACTGCAATTGCGTGATCACACGTGATCTGAGTGATCGGCAATTGCGTCATCGGGCACCGCGGCATTTCATTGCGCAGTTGCGCGGGCTTGTGCGTACGTCGAGACGACTGCCGTCTCGGCGACCGTTGCCGGCGTCAGGACGCGAGGACCTCGTCGAGCAGAGCCTCGGCCTTGTCCTCGTTCGTGTTCTCCGCGAGGGCGAGCTCGCTCACCAGGATCTGCCGGGCCTTGGCAAGCATGCGCTTCTCACCGGCGGAGAGTCCGCGCTCACGCTCACGACGCCACAGGTCACGGACGACTTCCGCGACCTTGATGACGTCGCCGGAGGCGAGCTTCTCCAGATTTGCCTTGTAACGACGCGACCAGTTCGTGGGCTCCTCGGCGTACGGCGCGCGCAGCACCTCGAAGACCCGGTCCAGCCCGTCCTGACCGACCACATCACGCACGCCGACGAACTCCGCATTGTCCGCTGGCACACGCACCGTCAGGTCGCCCTGGGCGACCTTCAGCACCAAGTAGGTCTTGTCCACGCCTTTGATCTGGCGAGTTTCGATGGCCTCGATCAGCGCGGCCCCGTGATGGGGATAGACCACGGTGTCGCCAACCTTGAACGTCATGTGACAGGTACCCCTTCCGTGGCTATCCAGGGTAACACGGATACGGCGTCTTCTGAATGGCGTTTTCGCAGGTCAGGGCATATCTCGGGGCTTGACAACCGCAACAGGAACGTGCTTCGAGGGGGGAGCGGAAGACGGTATTCGCAGGTCGGAGCGGCTGTCCAGGGGAAGTGAAACGCGCACGTTACACACAACAGAAGCCCCTCACCAGGGTCTGAACGTACCGGTTTGTCCAGCTCCAAGAGTACGACTTCCGCTACTCCGTTCGGTGATCGGAGTCGAGTACGAGACGAATCCGGAATTGATCACGGCCACCGAACTCCCGCCGGTGATCAATTTCCCTGGTCGTCATGCATTCGCTATGGATCCTTACGGCACCTCGCGGGAAAATCCGCAAGCCGATGTCACAGGGGTACCGCAGACGTACTTCGGAGGTACTTCAGATGGTACTTCAGGAGGCACTTCCAGAGTGCTTATGTGAATGCTGGACCATTCTGTCGCCAAAGCAGTCGATGAAGCCCCCGTGGAGTGCGCGCCGGGCGGGGCGCACACCGGGCGCAACGGAGCCCGCCGGTGCGCGCAGCCCGGCGGTGCGCGGACCGTGCCCCCTCGGCACGTGCGAGCGAGCCTGAGACGTCACATACCAGCGAGCCCGTGGACGCATAGAGGCGGGTCGGGTGCGGTGGCGCGGGAACGGCTCGGTAACCTAAGGCCGCTGACAGACCCTTAGGGCGGCTTTACACAGGAGTCGCCCTGCTTCGCCCACGTTCAAGGAGTTGCCGCCGCCGTGAGCAGCAGCCTTCGACGCGGCGCTCTCGCCGCCGCCGCCATCGCGTTCTCGATCGCCTCGCTCGCCGCGTGCGGTGCCGGCAACAACGCCCAGACGCTGGAGATCGAGCCAGACAACGCGGCGACCGCCGTCGGCGACATCAAGATCCAGAACGCCGTCGTCATCACCCAGCCCGACCTGGAGTCGACGGGGCCGGCCGTGATCTCCGCGACCGTGTTCAACAACGGCCGCACCGCCCAGACGCTGGACTCGATCACCGTGGCCGACACCGGCAAGACCGCGGAGATCAAGCCGGCCGAGGGCAGCGGCAAGCTGACGATCCCGGCCGGCGGCTCCGTCGTCATCGGGGGCAAGGGCAACGCCTCCGCGACGCTCCCCAGCAGCCGCGAGGCCGTCAGGGACGGCAACGCCCAGAAGATCACCTTCGGCTTCAGCAAGACCGGTGACGTGAGTCTGCGCGCGTTCGTCGTCCCAGCCGAGAGCTACTTCTCCGAGTGGGGTCCGAGCGACATCCCGGCGACGCCGGCGGCCTCCGCGCCGGCGACCGAGGGCACCGAGCCGTCCGAGACAGTCCCGGGCTCCCCGGCCGAGTCCGCCACGGGCACGCCCGCAGGCGAGGCGACTGCTGCGGACGAGGCGACGGGTACTGACGCGGAGGCGACCGCCTCGGAGTCGGCCGGCGGCCACTGAGGACCACCACAAACGTCTAGGGCGGGAACCTTGGTTATCGGTTCCCGCCCTTGGCGGTTCTGAGCTTTACGGCTCGACTTTTGGTGCTCCCTCAAGGGGATTCCTGCTTCACGGCATCGCGCCCCGATTACTCGGGGTCCTACCAACGCTCCACAGGCGTTTAACCTCTCCGTCCACCCGACGGCGAGGGTTACTTACCGTAGCGGATTGGCGACTTAGGGCTCAAATTTGTAGCCGAGACCGCGCACCGTGACCAGGTACCTCGGCGCCCCCGGGTCCGGCTCGATCTTCGCGCGGAGCCGCTTCACGTGGACGTCGAGCGTCTTGGTGTCGCCGACGTAGTCGGCGCCCCAGACCCGGTCGATGAGCTGCATACGGGTCAGGACGCGCCCGGCGTTGCGGAGCAGCATCTCCAGGAGGTCGAACTCCTTCAGGGGGAGGTCGACCTTGGAGCCGGAGACGGTGACCACGTGGCGGTCGACGTCCATGCGGACGGGCCCGGCCTCCAGGGCGGCGGGAGTGACCTCCTCCGGCTCCCCGCGGCGGCGCAGGACGGCCCGGATACGGGCGACCAGCTCGCGGGAGGAGAAGGGCTTGGTGACGTAGTCGTCGGCTCCTATTTCCAGCCCGACGACCTTGTCGATCTCGCTGTCCTTGGCGGTGACCATGATCACCGGGACGTTGGAGCGGCCGCGCAGCTGGCGGCACACCTCCGTGCCGGGCAGCCCCGGCAGCATCAGGTCGAGGAGGACGAGGTCGGCGCCGTTGCGCTCGAACTCGTCGAGTCCGTCGGGCCCGGTGGTCGCGATGGCGACCTCGAAGCCCTCCTTGCGGAGCATGTACGACAGGGCGTCGGAGAAGGACTCCTCGTCCTCGACGACGAGCACACGGGTCACGGAAGGACCTCCGGGGCAGGAAGCGGTTCGTACGGGGATGTGACGGTGGTCGTCCCGTCGGGCTGCCCGGTCTCGCCCTCTGCGTCGAGTCCGGGCATGTCGTGGTCGGTCACGCGGGCCGCGCCCGCCTCCGGGAGCCGCAGCGTGAACGTGGAGCCCTGGCCTTCGGAGCTCCACACCGTGACCTCCCCGGCGTGCGAGGCGGCCACGTGTTTGACGATCGCGAGACCGAGGCCCGTACCGCCTGTTTGGCGGGAACGAGCCGGGTCGACGCGGTAGAAGCGCTCGAAGATGCGCTCCTTGTCCTTGTCGGAGATGCCGATTCCCTGGTCGGTCACGGCGATCTCGATGAGGTCTCCGCCGGACGCGGTCACCCGGCGCGCGGCTATACCCACACGAGTGCGGGCCGGTGAGTAGTTGACGGCGTTCTCGACAAGGTTTCCGAGGGCGGCGGCCAGCTCTCCGCGGTTCCCCCAGATGCTCAGGTCGGCGGTGCCGCCCGCGGCCATGGTGATCTGCTTGGTGCCGGCCTGGTGGCGGCAGCGGTCGATCGCCTCGGCGACGAGTTCGTCGACCCTTACGGGCTCGGCGTCCTCGAGCGGGTCGTCGTTCTGCACCCTCGACAGGTCGATGAGCTCCTGTACGAGGTTGGTGAGCCGGGTGGCCTCTATCTGCATGCGCCCGGCGAAGCGCTCGACGGCCTCCGGGTCGTCCGAGGCGTCCATGACGGCTTCGGAGAGCAGGGAGAGCGCGCCGACGGGCGTCTTCAGCTCGTGGCTCACGTTCGCGACGAAGTCGCGTCGTACGGCTTCGATGCGGCGGGCCTCGGTGAGGTCCTCGACGAGGAGCAGCACGAGCCGCGACCCGAGGGGCGCGACGCGAGCGGAGACGGCGAGGGCCTCCCCTCGTCCGGTCCCCCGCCTCGGCAGGTCCAGCTCCACCTGACGTATCTCCCCGTCACGACGGGTGTCACGCGCCATCTGGAGCATCGGTTCGACGGCGAGTTTGCCGCCGCGGACGAGCCCGAGGGCGTACGCGGCGGAGCTGGCCTTGACGACGGCGTCCGCCTCGTCGAGTACGACGGCCGAGGACCGGAGTACGGACAGCACGGTGTCCACGCCTGGCGGAAGCACCGGGTCCGTGTGCAGGGAAGTGCGGGTCGGGCGTTTCTGGTCGCGTTCGCTCCAGCGGAACGCCAGCATGGCGATGACGCCGGTGAGCACTCCGGCGATCGCAGCCGCTGCGGCGACCGCCGCGTTCACGTCCATGCATCCAGGTTAGGCATGCCGTCAGGGCTGCCCACAGCCATCCGGGTGCGAGCTTGAACACTCGTCGCCCAGAGTTCACCCAGGAGCTAGGGTTGGTTCATTTGGGGTGACGGAAACGGACGCGTACGGGCCGGAACGTGGGAGCGTGGGGTTCACGGGGCCTGGCCGGACGTCGGGGCCCAGCGGCCCAGGGAGCGCGCTCGCGCTTCCCCGGAGCAGCTCAGCCTGCGGACTCCGCGAAGCTGACGCACGAGCCCCCCGGACCCCGAAGCCGACGTAAGAGAGGGACACCCAATGCGGGACGCGTACCACGAGGAACTTGACTCGATCGGCGAGGGCCTGGTCGAGATGGCCCGGCTCGTCGGGTCGGCGATCGGGCGCGCCACGACGGCCATCCTCGACTCCGACCTGAAGCTGGCCGAGAGCGTGATCGCGGCCGACCAGAAGGTCGACGATCTTCAGCACGAGCTGGAGGCCCGGGCGATAGCCCTGCTGGCGCGCCAGCAGCCGGTGGCGACGGACCTCCGTATCGTCGTCACCTCGCTGCGCATGTCGGCGGACCTGGAGCGCTCCGGCGACCTGGCCCAGCACGTCGCGAAGCTGGCCCGGCTGCGCTTCCCCGAGCGCGCGGTCCCGCAGGACCTGCACGCCACGATCCTGGAGATGGGCCAGCTCGCCCAGCGCCTGATGGCCAAGGCGGCCGAGGTCGTCGTCACCAAGGACGTCGACCTGGCGCTCCAGCTGGAGCAGGACGACGACGAGATGGACCTCCTGCACCGCACCCTGTTCCAGCACCTGCTGGACGACCGCTGGAAGCACGGCATAGAGACCGCCGTCGACGTCACCCTCCTCGGCCGCTACTACGAGCGTTTCGCCGACCACGCGGTGGCCGTCGCCAAGCGGGTCGTGTTCCTGGTGACGGGCGAGCACGCCGACGAGCTCCAGCAGGACATTCAGCCGGTCACGGGGGTGGAGGGGGCCTGAGCCCTGCTCCCGGCCCGCTCCGGGCCCGATCCGGGGGGCGCGCGGAAGCCTCAGTGCGCCGAGCGTGCGCCGTTGATGCGCCCGCCCGACTGGGCATGCAATGGGCAACAGGGGCTGTGCGGCGCAGTGTGCCTCGCACGCCCTCGTGCCTGAAGGAGGGACCCATGGCCGAATCCCCCAGCACGCCCGACCCGACGCAGTCCCGCGACACCGAGCAGCCCGCGGAAACGAAAAGCCTCCCGCTGCTCGGCGCCTGCGGCTGCGGCTCCGGGTGCCAGTGCGGTTGCCAGTCCGGCAACCCGTGCCAGTGCGGCTGACCGCGTACGACGCCGAAGGGCCCCGCTACTTGTAGCGGGGCCCTTCGGCATGTGGGCCGCCGCGCGGGTCGACCCCGCCGCCCAACGGGCGCAGCATGGGGGGAGGGAGAGGGAGCGGGCGGGAAACGCGTAAGGACGCGAGAGTCGCGTAAGGAGGTGACGAAGCCATGACAAAGTTCATGGACGTCCACCACGGGATGACGGGCATCACGGCCGAGCAGCTGAGGCAGGCGCACCAGGCCGACCTCGCCATCGAGAAGGAAGAAGGCGTGCACTTCGAGAGGGCCTGGGCGGACCCGGCCTCCGGCACGGTGTACTGCCTCTCCGAGGCCCCCTCGGCCGAGGCGGTCCAACGCATCCACACACGCACCGGCCACACAGCGGACGAGATCCATCCGGTCCCCCTGACTGTGTGACCGAAGTCCGCATCACCTTGTGACGGTCAGCCCTGGTCGGCCCGGACCACGCAGGGGCCCTGCCCACGGGAAGCCCGTGGGCAGGGCCCCTGCAGTGCCGCTTTCGCTGACTTCGCCGCAAGTTTCAAATCAGTGGTGCTGCGCGGCGGATCACGTCCACGACGTACTGCGCCTGTGCCGCGTGGGCCCACAGCCGCACCGGCCCCTCGGACGATTCGCACTCGATCACCAGGGCACCGGCTGGGAGCCACCACACTTCGCGGAACGTCATGCTGCGTGCGCGGACAAAGCGCAGATCAGCCGGGAGTTCACGCAGACGAGTCCACAACCGGCGAGGCTCCCATCGGAACTCCTGTATCGGCTCCCCACATCCGGCCGGTTGTTACCGACCGGGAGGAAGACCGCTTCCCCCGCATCGGCCCGCGCAGCGGTCCGCTTCACCCGCCGTCGTACGATCTAGTTCCCGATCGGCGTGCCGACGAGAACGCAGAGTGCCGTCGTCATGCGCGAAGCACATCAGACGGCCCTTGCTGGTCACGGCGGTGGACGTGTACGTCTGAGGGGTCGTCATCGGTCATCGTCGGCTGCTGTCGAGCGGCCTCGGACGGCCCAGAGACGGCCCAGCGGTGGTGCACACGAGCGGCATCAGCCGACCGATGCGGCGCGCCACTCCGCGGTGATACACCCCTCTTCCATGTCCCACCACTCCTTGGCAACACCGTGCTTGAGCAACCGTTGCACTGGCCCAGCGAGGGCCCGAGAGCATCAAAAAAGCCCCCTACCTGCGAGGAAACCGCAGGCAGGGGGCTTACTGATGTGGGCTTACTTCTTCTTGCCCTGGTTCTTGACCGCCTCGATGGCCGCCGCGGCGGCCTCCGGGTCGAGGTACGTGCCGCCGGGGTTGAGCGGCTTGAAGTCGGCGTCGAGTTCGTAGACCAGCGGGATGCCCGTCGGGATGTTCAGGCCCGCGATGTCGGCGTCGGAGATGCCGTCGAGGTGCTTGACGAGGGCGCGCAGGCTGTTGCCGTGGGCCGCGATCAGGACGGTGTGGCCGTCGAGCAGGTCCGGGACGATGTCGTCGTACCAGTAAGGGAGCATGCGGCCGACGACGTCCTTCAGGCACTCCGTCTGGGGGCGCAGCTCGGGCGGGAGATCCGCGTAACGCGGGTCGGAGAACTGGGAGTACTCCGCGTCGCGGGCCAGCGGCGGCGGGGGCGTGTCGTACGAGCGGCGCCACAGCATGAACTGCTCCTCGCCGAACTCGGCGAGGGTCTGGGCCTTGTCCTTGCCCTGGAGGGCGCCGTAGTGGCGCTCGTTCAGGCGCCAGGAGCGGTGGACCGGGATCCAGTGGCGGTCGGCGGCCTCGAGGGCGAGCTGCGCGGTGCGGATCGCGCGCTTCTGAACCGAGGTGTGGACCACGTCGGGCAGCAGGCCGGCGTCCTTGAGCAGCTCACCGCCGCGGACTGCCTCCTTCTCGCCCTTCTCGTTGAGATTGACGTCCACCCATCCGGTGAACAGGTTCTTCGCGTTCCATTCGCTCTCGCCGTGGCGGAGGAGGATCAGCTTGTACGGTGCGTCGGCCATGTGTCCGAGCGTAATGGAAGCCTTCGTCCCCGCGCGCGCCTGCCCGCGGGCCGGACAGTTGACGGCATCTGTTAATTGAGTGGCCCGCCGGGACCGGCCGGCCGTAAGTTGTGATCACTGCTTGAGCCGCTTACTTAGTGCCGTACACATCCGTGGGGGATCCCTATGTCGCTCGCCGTCCTGAGACGCGCCGCCCGAGAGACCGTCTCCGGACTTCCCCGCGAGTTCTGGTGGCTGTGGACCAGCACCCTCGTCAACCGGCTGGGCGCCTTCGTCGCCACCTTCATGGCGCTGTACCTGACTCTGGACCGCGGGTACTCCGCCTCTTACGCCGGTCTGGTCGCCTCGCTCCACGGGCTCGGCGGGGTCATCTCCTCGCTCGGCGGGGGCGTCATGAGCGACCGGCTCGGGCGGCGGCCCACGCTGCTGGTCGCGCAGTTGTCGACGGCCCTCTCCGTCGCGCTGCTGGGCTTCATGCACCATCCGGTCGCGATCGCCGCGGTCGCCTTCCTGGTGGGCATGGCCTCGAACGCCTCCCGGCCCGCCGTGCAGGCGATGATGGCCGACATCGTCCGGCCCGAGGACCGCGTCCGCGCGTTCTCCCTCAACTACTGGGCCATCAACCTCGGTTTCGCCGTCTCCGCCATGGCGGCCGGTTTCATCGCCGAGTTCAGCTACCTCGCGGGCTTCCTCATCGAGGCCGGCATGACCCTCGCCTGTGCGCTCGTCGTCTTCGCGAAGCTGCCGGAGTCCAGGCCCGTACGCGTCGCCAAGGAAGCGGAACCCGAGGTCGGCCTCGGCACGGTGCTGCGCGACGGGCGCTTCATGACCGTCGTCGGGCTGTCCTTCCTCGTCGCCCTCGTCTTCCAGCAGGGCGCCGTCGGCCTTCCGGTCGCGATGGGCGAGGCGGGCTTCACCCCGGCCGACTACGGCCTGGCGGTCGCCGTCAACGGCGTACTCATCGTCGTGCTCCAGATGCCGGTCACCCGTTTCATCGAGCACCGGGATCCGAAGCGACTGCTCGTCGTCTCGTCCCTGCTGGCCGGGTACGGCTTCGGTCTCACCGCCTTCGCCGGCTCGGTCGGCGCCTTCGCCCTCACCGTCTGCGTGTGGACGCTGGCGGAGATCGTCAACGCGCCGACGCAGACCGGCCTCGTCGTCCGTCTCTCTCCCGTGCACGGGCGCGGGCGCTACCAGGGCATGTACACCCTGTCCTGGTCCCTCGCCGCGCTCGTCGCGCCCTTGATGTCCGGCGTCGTCATCGACCGGTTCGGCGCGGCATGGCTGTGGGGACTGTGCGCGGTGGTCGGCACGGCGGCGGGCGTGGGATACGAGGTGCTGATGCGGCGGCTGCCGAAGGAGGAAGCCGGCCCGGCCGAGCAGTCGCCCGCCTCGGCGTCGGAGTCTGTGCCGGCACAGGCGGCCCGACAGGAAGCCTGACGTCCTGCGGGGCTGGGCTTCGGCCGGACACGGACAGCCCCGCAACGCCACCTTGAGTAAGTTTGGGGATACTACGGGTCACTGACTTCTGCGATCGAAAGCGGTCGAGCATGGCGGTTGTGCGGATGCCCGGCATCCTGACGGCGGCGGCAGGCGGTTCTGCCCTTGGGCGGGCTTCGGCGGCAGGCAATGCGGTCCCTACGTGGGCTTCGGCGGCAGGCAATGCCGCCCCTACGTGGGCCATGGACGACGCGTGATGCCGACGCCCTCCACCACGACCGAAAACGCCGCAGAACCCCTCGTTTCGCCGGTCAGCTCACACAACGAGTGGGACCCTCTGGAGGAGGTCATCGTCGGGCGCCTCGAGGGCGCGACGATCCCCTCCAACCATCCGGCCGTGACCTGCAACATCCCACCCTGGGCGGCGCGGCTGCAGCGGGTTGCCGCCGGCTTCAGGTATCCGCGCACGCTGATCGAGCCGGCGCAGCAAGAGCTCGATCAGTTCGTAGCTCTCCTGCAGTCCCTCGGCATCACGGTCACGCGCCCGGACGCGGTCGACCACAGGCAACGTTTCGGCACCCCCGACTGGTCGTCGCGCGGTTTCTGCAACACCTGTCCGCGCGACAGCATGCTCGTCATCGGCGACGAGATCATCGAGACCCCGATGGCCTGGCCGTGCCGGTATTTCGAGACCCACTCCTATCGCGCGATCCTCAAGGACTACTTCCGGCGCGGCGCGCGCTGGACGGCCGCGCCGAAGCCGCAGCTCACCGACGCGCTGTTCGAGGCGGATTTCCGCACCCCCGAGGGCGGCGAACCCATGCGCTACATCCTCACCGAGTTCGAGCCGGTGTTCGACGCGGCGGATTTCGTCCGCGCAGGACGCGACCTGTTCGTCACGCGGAGCAATGTCACCAACCGCATGGGCATCGACTGGCTGCGCCGCCACCTCGGACCTGGCTACCGCATCCACGAGATCGAGAGCCGCTGCCGAACGCCCATGCACATCGACACGACGTTCCTCCTGCTCGCGCCCGGCAAGGTACTGGTCAATCCCGAGTACATCGATGTCGACCGCCTGCCCGACGTCCTGAGCTCGTGGGACATCCTGATCGCCCCCGAGCCCAACCCGATCAACGAACGCTTGCTCAAGATCGCCTCGATCTGCGGCACATGGCTCAGCATGAACATTCTCATGATCGACGAGAAACGGGTGATCGCGGAGCGGCATCACACCGACATGCTGCGCGCGCTCGAGAAATGGGGGTTCGAGCCCATCCCGTGCGACCTGCTGCACTACGCGCCGTTCGGCGGCTCATTCCATTGCGCGACGCTCGATATCCGGCGTCGCGGCACGCTCGAATCGTATTTCCCCTGATCGGTCTCCCCTGATCGGGCCACCGACTTCGGTCACGGATGCATCCGCGCCCCCCTCGCACGCATCTCGGCGAGGACCTGATCGGGCCCGCCCGTCCGAAGTCGCCGCGGCCTGCGGCTTCTACGACCAGTCCCATCTGACGCGCCACTTCAAGCGGCTGGTGGGGGTGCCTCCGGGGCGGTACGCACAAAGGGCCGGCGGCCGGACGGGACTCTGAGCCGGGACGGGGATGCGCAAGGGCCAATCACGCTGTGCCGGAGGTCAGTTGGCGGGGCGTTGGGTCAGGTGAGTGAACGCGTCGAGGTTGCGGGTCGACTCGCCCCGGGACACCCGCCAGGCGTACTCCTTGCGGATCGCGGAGGCGAAACCGAGCTCAAGGAGGGTGTTGAACGAGCCGTCGGCGGCTTCCAGGACCGAGCCGAGCAGCCGGTCGATCTCGTCGGGGGTGACGGCGGCCAGCGGCAGTTTTCCGGTCACATAGATGTCGCCGAGGGGATCGACCGCGTAACTCACCCCGTACAGCTTGAGGTTGCGCTCCAGGAGCCAGCGGTGCACTCCCGGTTCGTTCTCGTCCGGGTGGCGGATCACGAAGGCGTTGAGCGACAGGGAGTGCCTGCCGACGATCAGTGAGACCGTCGTCGACAGCTTGCGGGTGCCTGGGAGCTTCACCACGTAGTGGCCGGGCTCCGGGCTTTCCCACTCGAGCTCGGCGTCCTTGAGGACCCCCTCGATGACCTGTGCCGCCTGCTGTACGTCAGCCATGGAGGGAGGGTACGCGACGCCGGTGGGCCTGCATCGCCGCCGTGTACACGTCCGCCGTCGCCGCGGCCGCGGTGTCCCAGCCGAAACGCTCCGCGTGGCGCGCGGCGGCCGCGCCCATCCGGGCCGGGAGCGTCTCGTCGTCCGCGAAATCGCGCAGCACGCGCGCGTAGTCGACGGGATTGTGCCCGGGGACGAGGAAGCCGGTCTCCCGGTCGCGCACGGCGACCGACAACCCGCCGACCTCGGCCGCGAGCACCGGCGTACCGGCCGCCTGCGCCTCGATGGCGACCAGGCCGAAGGACTCGCTGTACGAGGGCATGACCAGCACCGACGCCGCCCGGAACCAGTCCGCGAGCTGCTCCTGCCTGACGGGCGGCCGGAAGCGTACGACGTCGGCGATACCGAGCCGCGCGGCGAGCTTCTGCAGCCCCTCGGGCTTGGCGAGGCCGCTGCCGCTGGGACCGCCCACTACGGGGACGACGATGTTGCCGCGCAGCTCGGGGCGCTGGTCGAGCAGGACGGCGACCGCGCGCAGCAGCACGTCGGGGGCCTTCAGGGGCTGTATCCGGCCCGCGAAGAGGGGGATCAGGGCGTCCTGCGGGAGTCCGAGGCGGGCGCGGGCGGCGGCGCGGCCGTCGGCCGGGCGGAAGCGGTCCAGGTTCACGCCCGGGTGGACGACGGCGACCTTGCCGGGGTCGGCCTCGTAGTGGCGTACGAGTTCGCCGGCCTCTTCGGCGGTGTTGGCGATGAGGCGGTCGGCGGCGCGCACGATCTGGGTCTCGCCGATGACGCGGGCGGCGGGTTCGGGCGTGTCGCCCTCGGCGAGCGCGGCGTTCTTGACCTTGGCCATGGTGTGCATCGCGTGCACCAGGGGCGTGCCCCAGCGCTCGGCGGCGAGCCAGCCGACCTGGCCGGAGAGCCAGTAGTGGGAGTGCACGAGGTCGTAGTAGCCGGGGCGGTGACCGGCCCAGGCCTGCATGACGCCGTGGGTGAAGGCGCACAGCTGGGCGGGCAGGTCCTCCTTGGCGAGACCTTCGTAGGGGCCGGCGTCGACGTGCCGGACGAGGACGCCGGGAGCGAGCTCGACGGTCGGCGGCAGGGCGGCTGTGGTGGCCCGCGTGAAGATCTCGACCTCGATGTTGATCGCGGCGAGGCGCTGGGCGAGCTCCACGATGTAGACGTTCATGCCGCCCGCGTCGCCCGTGCCGGGCTGGTGCAGCGGCGAGGTGTGGACGGAGAGCATCGCTACACGACGGGGCCTGCGGTGCAGCCTGAGCCGTGCGGACGCCGTCGGGGAGCGACGCCCGAGCCTGCTGACGTACTGGCTCACGTGGCGGTCCTCTCGCTGCGGGCATGCCGACCAGAGGGCACCGGGAGCCCTCCAGAGGAGGGAACGCCGGAGGTGGCCGCTCCATTTCCTCTTTGATCATCTTTGCCGAATCATTACCGCTGGTCGCTCAACCGTTCGATGGCGAGGGGCGTCGACTTGCGGGCGCGGCCCGTTTTCCACAGGCGCAGCTGGGCGGCCCGGAGGTTATCCACAGGCGCGCACGGCCCTCGCCGGAGCCGCCTACTCTCGTACGCATGACAACCCGCGCAGCGTCCCTCCCCCACTCTCGGCTTCGCTCGAGCGGGGGCACCCCCATCGTGGGTACGGTGACGCGCGGGACCACGAACCCCAACCGCCTGCGTCGCATGGACCGCTGGATCGCCGCGACGCACGGCGCCGAACTGCGCCGCGCCGGCGCCCCGGTGGCGGTCGACCTCGGATACGGCGCCGCGCCCTGGACGGCGGTCGAGCTGCTGACACGGCTGCGCACCTCCGCTCCCCGCACGCACGTGGTGGGCGTCGAGATCGAACCGGCCCGGGTCGCCGCCGCGCGGCCGTACGAGCGCGAGGGCCTCGTCTTCCGGCACGGCGGATTCGAAGTGCCGGTGCAGGGCAGCCCGACCCTCATCCGCGCGGCGAACGTGCTGCGCCAGTACGACGAGGACCAGGTCGCCGAGGTCTGGCGGCGCCTGTGCGCACGCCTCGCACCGGTGGGCCCGGGCTCCCGGGGCGGTCTGCTCGTCGAGGGCACGTGCGACGAGATCGGCCGCCGGCACGTCTGGGTCGCCCTCGGCCCGGAGGGCCCGCGCACGGTCACCTTCGCCACCCGCCTCGGCTCCCTGGACCGCCCGTCCGACCTCGCCGAACGCCTGCCGAAGGCCCTCATCCACCGCAACGTCCCGGGCGAGCCCGTGCACGCCTTCCTGCGCGACTTCGACCGCGCCTGGGCGGCCGCCGCGCCCTACGCCGCGTACGGCGCACGGCAGCGCTGGATACGCACGGTCCGCGACCTGGCGGCCCACTGGCCGGTGACGGACGGGGAGACGCGCTGGCGGCAGGGCGAAGTCACGCTGCGCTGGGAGGCGTTGGCGCCCCGGACGTGACCCGCCGCCGGTACCTGCCGGCCGAGCGGCAGCGGGCGTGGCCCGCCTACGCACCGGTCGCGGACGGCAGTGGGACGCGACCGGCGGAAGCGGCCGGCAGACCACCAACGCGCGGCCGGCGGAAGCGGCCTGGGCACCGCCGACGCGTGACCCGCGGGGAACGATCGTGGTGAGTCGCACGTCACACAGCCGGGGGGATGAGATCGACATGCCGAAGCGGGCCTGGGGGAAGGGAGTTCTTGCCCGCCTCTGTCGCCTTGCGCGCCGACATGGCACGATCCCCCAGGTGTGCGTAAGTTACTGACGGTAAATCAGTTTGGGGGCAGAGCAATGGGATCCGGCAAGCGGAGCCTGACCACGATGGCCATGGCCCTGGCCTGCGCATGCGCCTGCGCGGTGCTGGCAACACCCGGCGTGGCGTACGCGAACGCGACGCCGACAACGCCCCGGACACCCGCTCCGACAACGCCGACAGCACCAACGCCGACGCCGACGCCGACGCCCGTGAGCAACAAGGAAATTGAAGCGGTCCGCAAGAAGCTGGACAAGCTCTACCGCGAGGCGGCGGTGGCCACGGACGCGTACAACGCGGCGGAGGAGAAGGCCCAGAAGCAGTCCGCCGAGATCGTCGATCTGGCCCGCGAGATCGTCAAGGGCCAGGCGAAGCTGGACGATTTGAAGGACCGTGCGGGCGCCGCGGCCCGCGCGCAGTACCGCGGCGGCGGGCTGCCGCCCGAGGCCCAGCTGTGGCTGACCGACGACCCGCAGGAGTTCCTGGACGGCGCGGGCCGCGCGCGGCAGGGCGAACACGCGACCAAGGGGCTGCTCGCCGAGATGGCGCGCACCCAGCAGGACTTGAAGCAGTACGCGAAGGACGCCTCCGCGCAATGGAAGAAGCTGGAGGCCAACCGCAAGGCCAAGGCCGAGGCCAAGAAGAAGATCAAGGAGCGGATCGCCGCCGCCGAGAAGCTGGAATCCCAGCTGGAGAAGGACGAGAAGGAGCGGCTGGCGAAGCTGGAGGAGGAGGCCGCCTACCAGGCGCAGACCGCCTGGCTGAGCTCCGGAGTCCTCGCGGAGATCAACGGCAGGGCGTCCGAGCAGGGCAAGCGGGCCGTGAAGTACGCGACCAAGCAGGTCGGCAAGCCGTACGTGTGGGGCGCCGAGGGCCCGGGGTCGTACGACTGCTCGGGGCTGACCTCCCAGGCCTGGGCGTCTGCCGGACAGGCCATCCCCCGCACCTCGCAGGAACAGTGGAAGCAGCTCGACCGCGTCGACATCAAGGACATGCGCCCCGGCGACCTGATCATCTACTTCGACGACGCCAGCCATGTCGGGATGTACGTGGGCGACGGCGCGATCGTCCACGCCCCCCGGCCGGGTCGGACGGTGACGATCGCGGGGGCGGGTTCGATGCCGATCCTGGGGGTCGTACGGCCGGACGCGTGACGCCTCACACGCGGGGGCGGCAGCGGCGTACCCCCGCGTGACCCACAGCACGTGATGGAGCACACGGTTGCCTTCCCCAGGCAACCCCGGGGACGTGACGTTCGTCATCCCGGGGGAGCCCGCAACCTGTCCAAGTGCGGTACAGGATGCGGCATATGACAGTGGCCGATTGCCAGACGCCGTGCCGCGTGCCATTCCATTGCGGCACCGGCTGCCGCTATGGTCCCCGTCGGTGGGTCGAGGTCCTTCGCCCCGCCACGCCCTCGGGGGGAGGGAAGGAAGACCCAGACGATGCCCGTACCCGTACCTCGGCAGCGAGCGATCCCGGCCGCGGAGAGTGTTCAGGCTCAAGGCGCGTTCTCACCCGGCGGCCCCTCCGGAGCCTCGACCGACGGTCCGACCGGGGCAGCATCGGTGCCCCGCGCCTCGGCCCTGACAGACAGCACCACCAGCCTGACCCTGCTGGTCATAGAAGACGACCCTGGCGGTTTGCTCAGCGTGCCCGAGATGCTCGACGCCGCGGGCAAACCGATCCGTATCCGTACCGCCCGCAACCTCACCGAGGCCGAGCGGCTGCTCACCGACGACGTCCACTGCATCCTGCTCGACCTCGCGCTTCCGGCGCCCGGCCGGGCCACCGACAGCAACGACGAGCTGACCACGCTCAAGCACGTGCTGCGGCTCGCGCCCCGGCACGCCGTCCTCGCGCTCACCGCGTCCGGGGACTCCGAGCGGGGCGCGGAGGCGGTGCGCGTCGGCGCCCAGGACTACCTTGTCCGCGAGGAGCTGGACGGCCGGCTGCTGAGCCGCGCGATCCGCTACGCGGTGGAGAGGAAACGTTCCGACACGGCCGAGCGACGGCTCACCGAGTCCAGGCTGCACGCCCAGGAGAACGCTCGCCTGGAGCGCGGGCTGCTGCCGACCCCCCTCCTGGACGGCTCTCCGCTGCGCTTCGCCGCGCGCTACCGCCCGGGCCGCTCCCGCGCGCTGCTCGGCGGCGACTTCTACGACACCGTCCGTACGCCCGACGGCACCGTGCACGCGATGATCGGCGACGTCTGCGGGCACGGGCCCGACGAGGCGGCGCTCGGCGTGGAGCTGCGTATCGCCTGGCGCGCGCTGACCTTCGCGGGCCTGTGCGGCGACGAGCTGCTCTCGACGCTCCAGCAGGTCCTGGAGCACGAGCGCGACAACGAAGAGATCTTCGCGACGCTCTGCACCGTGGACATCGCACCGGACGGCCGCCGCGCCGGGCTCTGCCTGGCCGGCCACCCGTCCCCGCTGATCGCCCGCCCGGGCCGGCCGGCCGAACTGCTGCCGTACGACAACAACGGCCCCGCGCTCGGCCTGCTGCCGCACGCCCGCTGGCCGCGCATGCAGGTGGAGCTGGGCGCCGCCTGGAGCCTGATGCTCTACACCGACGGTCTGATCGAGGGACACGTCGGCGACGGCCGGGAGCGCCTCGGCCAGGACGGCATGGTGGACATGGTCCGCCGCCAGCTGGTCCAGGGCCTCCAGGGCGAGGAGCTGCTGCGCGCGGCGGTGAACGAGGTGCGCGAGCTCAACGGCGGGGAGCTGACAGACGACGTGGCGGTGCTGTTGCTGGACAGGAGGCCGTAAGCGCCGTACGCGGCCGGGTCAGGCTTCCCGTAGTGGCTATCCGGACGGGTTTTCCGGGTGGCCTTACCGTGCGCGCGTCAGGTCCGGCTTTCCCGGGTGGGCCGGGTGGGCCATGGGCCGGATGGGCTCAGCGTCCGCCGTTGTACGGCCCGTACGGTCCGTCGCTGCTGGAGCCGCGGCGGCCGCCCCCGCCGCCGGAGACCTGCTTCAGCGCGGGGCGTACGTCCACGATGTAGACGATGCTCGCGATGACGCCGATGACCGGCAGAAACGACAGGATCGAGAACAGGTAGCTCACCACGAGGGCGATACCGAGGATGAGCAGCCAGAACATCTTGTTCTGCTTGTCCGCGGCACGGAACGCGTCGTCGCGCCGGAACGCGGCGTCGAACAGCCCGAACGCGGCGAGGGCCATGAGGACGATCTTCAAGATGCCCATGAACCCCGCGAAGCCCAACATCATCATGCTGTCCACCGCCCGTTCCTGCCGACTCCTACGCGGCCACCGTACCCGTAGAACGGGCCGGGAACCCCAGGGGTGCCGGGCCCGTTCCACCGCTTCGTCTACTTCGCCGGCGGCGTGGTCTTCTTCGCCGTGACCTTCCTGGCCGGGGCCTTCTTCGCGGTGACCTTCCTGGCCGGGGCGGGCTCGGCGGCGGTCTGGGCCGGCGTCTCCTCGGCCTCGGCCTCGTCCGGCTCGGCCTTCGGCTCGACGGCGACGGCCAGTTCCTCGATCTCCTCGGCGGCCTCGCCGCGCCAGGTCTTCACGGTCTGCTCGCCGTGCTCGGCGACCTTCTCGTACGTCTCCCGGGCCTTCACGGCGTACTCGGCGGCGACGCCGACACCGCGCAGGGCGAAGTCCTGAGCGGACTCACCGAGCTTCTTCAGGTCGGAGTCCAGGGTGGTGCCGAGCTTCTTGATGTCCGCGTCGAGGGTGCTGATGAACTCCGTCACCTTGGCCTGGATGGTCTCCTGTGCCTCCTTGGCGCGGGCGGTGGCCTTCTCCTGGACGGCGTTCGGGTCGATGTTCTTCACGGTCTCGATGCGCGCCGGGGCCTCGGCGCGGATCTGCTCCACGATGCCGGGGACCTTCTTGGCCTGCTGGACGGCCAGGTCGGCACTGCCGGCGAGGAAGTAGAGGGGCGTCGGGTCCGTGGCGGCCTTGCGGATGTCGTCGGTGATGGCCATGGCGATGGTCCTCCGGTATTCGCGTTCAGCTGAGGGTTTTGGTGATCAGCGGCGAGACCGGCCGGTCGGCGGTCGTTCTGGCGTGCTGGTCAACTGGCGGTCTGCTGCGGATCGGCGTCGCTGCCGTCGGCCGTGCGGGGGCCGGAGGCGGCGGGGTCCGGTATGTCCTGGTCCGTACGTATGCCGGGGCCGGCGGTGCGCGTGCCGTCGCCATGTGCGTCGGTGCCGGGCGCCTCGGTGCCGGGCGCCTCGGCCCCGTGAGCGCCCTCGCCCGCCTGGGCGATCTCGAACCCGTTCTCCTTGCGGAAGGACTCGTAGATCTGGAGCAGCACCTGCTTCTGCCGCTCGTTCAGCGTGGGATCCGCGAGGATGGCGGCGCGCGTCTCCACCTCGTCCCGGTCCCGCTCGGCGTCGAGGATGCCGGCCCGCACGTACAGCGTCTCGGCGGAGATCCGCAGGGCCTTGGCGACCTGCTGCAGCACCTCCGCGCTCGGCTTGCGCAGCCCGCGCTCGATCTGGCTCAGATACGGATTGGACACGCCGGCGGCATCGGCGAGCTGCCGCAGCGACAGCTGCGCGCTGCGCCGCTGTTCCCGCAGATACTCACCAAGATTGCCGACGTTGAGCGATGCCATGCCCCCACCTTGCCGCACTCCCGCTAACAATTGCAAGCACTCGCTTGCAAAAGTGCGCCACGCTGTGTCCGTTCCCCGGTATACCTGCGGCTTCCCACTGGATCTGCCTGGTGAAGTGAGCGGGGCCCGGACGAACTGAGCGACAACCTGCCCTCCGCTGGACCCGGCCTGGTTCTGAGGCCCACCGTCTGCTTCCTCGCCCTGACGGAAAACCGTTGGGGACTTCTACAGCATGGGGAATCATGAAGCATGCGACCGGATGACTGGTACCTCACCGAAGACGTCGACGACTTTCTCGTCCGAGCCGGAGACTTCCTGCGCTCGCGGCCCGGCCTGCACGTCATGCCGCTGACGTGGGCCGCGAGACTGCGAGCGCGCGGGGCGGACGCGTTCGGCACCCAAGCCCCCGTCTTCGGCGTGCTGGAGCGAGCGGGCGAGGTCCACGCCACCTTCTACCGCCTCCCGCCCCGCGCACTGGGCCTCACGCCGCTCACGCCCGAGCAGGCCGACACCCTCGCCGCCCGCCTGGCCGCCCTCGGGCACTCCCTTCCCTCCGTCAGCGCGGACCACAGCACCGCCACCGCTTTCGCCGAGGCCTGGCAGCGGCACACCGGCGCGACGCCGAGACTCCGCGACACGCGGCTCCGTCTGTACCGCCTCGGCACGCTCACCCCACCGGAGCCGCTGCCGGCGGGCCGGGGCCGCATCCTGGGCGAGCAGGACCTTGAGCAAGTCATGTTCTGGTGCGGCGAGTTCGCCAAGGCCGTCGGGGAAGTCGTCTCCATAGACGCCGGCTCCTGGGCCGACACACGCTTCGCCGACAAGCGCTATACGCTCTGGGAGACCCCCGACGGCACTCCCGTCTCCATCGCGGGCATGAACCCGATGGTCGGCGGCCAGATCCAGGTGGACATCGTCTACACCCCGGCCCACCTACGCGGTCGCGGCTACGCGGGCGCCGTGACGGTGGAGGCGAGCCGGGCCGCGCTGGCCGCGGGCGCGAGGGATGTCGTGCTGTTCGCGGACCTGTCCAACCCCACCAGCAACGCCCTCTACCAACGCCTCGGCTATCGCACGCTCACCGACTGGGCTGCGTACGACTTCTCGTGCGCCGCACCGGAAGTCGGTTAAGAACCAGCGAGCTTGCGGCGCACGACGCTAGCAGCAGGCATCAACGCCGCCGGAGCCAGCGGATCAGGGCGATCGAGCGTTATCGCGCTCAACTTCGTCTGCAGGGGCAGACACCTGCGGGCCGATCAGCGGACTTCCCTCGATGCACACCCTCGAGGCGCTGCCTACGGTTGAGCGGGACTGGGAGGAGCACGTTCGTCCCACTCAACCGTAGGCACCGCAGGTCAGAGCCTCACCATGCCCACACCCAGCGGGGACAGGACGCCTGAGGACGATAGGTGTCGTATGTGCAGGACACCTGTCGTGTCCCGTCTCACGCGATCACGACAGCCCACCCACCCTTTCGGGCCACAACCGCGCGCTCAGCCGGCGGCAGGGCCGAACCACTTGGGCAGGTGGCCGAGCTCCAGCAGCACCCGGCCGGTCCGGTAGCGCTCGGCCAGCCGGGTGGCGTCGCCGAAGCGGGAGAGCCACGAAGCGGTGACGCGCCGCGTACGGCAATACCGGCGGTCCGGCGGTCCGGAGCGCGGTCAGCTCCTCCGGTCAGGCTGTGGCCGACGAGCCTGGTTCGCCTCGCGTTTGAGCGCCCAGACGTCCGCCACCGGACCGACGTGCCCGAGCTTGTCGGGGCTGATCACCGAGCGGATCGTCTGGATCCGCCCCTCGAGTACGTCGAGAACCAGGGTGCTGATGACCTTGCCGTCCCGGTCGCGGAAGATCGCGCCCGGCTGGCCGTTCACCTGATGGGGTTCCGCTACGACGCCGATCCGGTCGAACGGCGGGACGAGCGCGGCGAGCACCCGGGCCACGTTGTCGGCGCCGATGACGGCGCTTGCGAACTGCGGGGCCTTGCCGCCGCCGTCGCCGACCAGGGACACGTCTGCGGCGAGGAGCTCCCGCAGCCCGTCGACGTCCCCTTCCCTGAAGGCGTCGAAGAATCGCTCGGCGAGTTCCTCGCGCTCCTTGCGGTCGGCCTCGAACCGGGGCCTGCCCGCGTCCATGTGTCGGCGCGCCCGCACCGCGAGTTGGCGGCACGCCGCCTCCGAGCGCCCCACCGCCGACGCGATCTCCGGGAAGCCGAACCCGAACACTTCCCGCAGCACGAAGACCGCCCGCTCGAGCGGGGTCAGCCGCTCGAGGAGGAGCAGCGCCGCCATCGACAAGGAGTCGGCCAGCTCCGCCGAGCGCTCCGGGTCCTCGTAGGGGTCGGTCAGCAGCGGCTCGGGGAACCACGGCCCGACGTACTCCTCCCGCCGGACGCGGGCCGACCGCAGGACGTCGATCGCGATCCGGGTGACCACGGCCGAGAGGTAGGCCTTGGTCGACCTGGGCTGTGCCGGGGAGGCCCCGTAGCGCAGCCAGGTCTCCTGGACGGCGTCCTCGGCCTCGCTCACGCTGCCGAGGATCCGGTAGGCGATCGCGAACAGCAGCGGTCGCAGCTCCTCGAACTCTTCGGTCCGGGTCACGCCAGCTCTTCCTTGAAGCCCTGGCGCCACGACGGATAGCGCGGCTCCCAGCCGAGCTCCCGCTTGGCCTTGGCGTTGGAGAAGCCGCGCCCCTCGGTCATCATCGCCACCACCACCTCCCCGGCCAGCAGGCGGGCCAGCCACTTGGGGACCCGCATCGGCCGCTTCGCCCCCGCGCACGCGGCCAGATACGGCAGCCACTCGCTGACCGGGGCCGGTTCGTCGTCGACGATGTTGAACACGCCCCTAGCCTTCTGCTCCAGCGCCAGGACGGTGGCGCTCGCCGCGTCGTCGAGATGCACCCACGAGATGTAGCCGGTTCCGCCGCCGACGAGCGGGAACTGCCGCTTGCGCACGAGCTCGACCTGGTCGTCGGTGGCGCCCGGTCCGTAGAACCCGCCGTAGCGCAGGACCGCGCCGCCGGCCTTGACGACCACGTCCTCGAGGTGGCGGATCGCCGCCGCCCCCTCGCTCATCGGCGTCCCCGTCGCCGGCTCCAGCGGGTCTTCCTCGGTCTTCACCCATCCGCCCTTGCGGATCCCGTTGTTGATGGCGGCGCTCTGCGCGACGACGTGGGATACGCCGGTCGCCTCGGCGGCGGCCAGCAAGTGGTCCGTCCCCTCGGCGCGCAGCCGGTTGGTGGTGGCGAACCACCGGTCCATGTGCCTCATGTCGGGCTTGCCGGCGTGCGCCATGGAGATGGCGGTCATCTGGTGCACGATCGCGTCCGGCCGTGCCGCGGCCACCGCCTCACCGACCGACGCCGCGTCCAGCCCGTCCATCACGACGCCATCTGCGCCCAGCCCCTCCAGCAGGCCCAGCTTGGCCGCGCTCGTCGTCGTAGCCGTCACCTGATGGCCCCCGGCCACGAGCCGCGGCACCAGCCGCCGCCCCAAAACCCCGGCCCCGCCTGCCACGAACACCCGCACAACCATCACCTTCCCGCTTCCGGAATCGGCTCTCACCCCACAGACGAGACAGCCCCGGACGTCTGTGACATACGGAAGGCACACACCCGGTCGCAGGCGGGGAAGCCGACCGGGAGCGCTCACCACTGACAGCCGCTGTCCTCACTTGCAGCTGCTGTCCTCCACCTCGGAACCGGCGACCAGTCGGCCAACCACTCTTCGAGGGCAGCGAAGTCCGCGTCCCTGAGACCGTGACGGTGGTCCACACGATGGAGAAGGGCTCGCGCTGGGTGGTGTGCGGCCACCCAGGCGCGGTCGGCGTCGGTGATCTCGTCGTCGACCCGGACAAAAGCACGGCCGACGGCCCAGTCGACGAGCGGGCGGGTCTTCCAATGAAGCCCACCCCGCTCATCCTCGTCGGACGGGTCCGGCCAGACCACCAAGGGCAATTGCGGCAAGCCGATCAATGGTGCGACGCATTCGTTCGCGTCAGCCATCCAGGTCGTGGCCCACACGAGATCACACGCCAGCGCCGCGAGCCGGGGCCCATGGGCGGGATTGATCCTGGCCAGCAGCGGATTCGCCTCCGCCGCCTGAGGACGCGGGCCCGTCCGGTACGTCGGATATCCGTGTGGATACAGCTCCGGCCCTGCCCCGAACGGAATCAGCGGTCCATCGACATCGAGGAAGAGAAGTGGACGCTGCACAAAACCGGTCACAGTCGCACCATAGCCGCGCTTCGAACGGACGTCAGCGGCCCACCAGCCGAGCACCGGCCAGCCCATGGTCCAGCAGCCAAGCACCCGCCCGGCCACGGTCCAGCAGCGCCGGTCAGCCCCCGGGTGTCCACTCCTCCCGGAGGAGGCCGAACTGTACGGCGTCGTGCCACTCGTCGCCCACCGGTCGCGCCCGCTTCACGGGCCTCGCCCTCCTCGACGGAGCGGTCGGCCTGGTCATGGCTCCCCTCGGCCGCCTGCGCCTGGTCCTCACCTTCACCTTCACGGACGACGACCGCATCACCGAAATCAACGTCATCGCCGACCAGGACCGCCTCAGCGAATTGGAAGTCGCCGCCCTGGACGCCTGAAATCACTCGGGCTTGAAATACCCCATTGCATAAGTGCCGTACATGGCATTAGCGTTACGCCCATGACTGCCGGGTCGGCCCTGTGCCGTGAGCGAGTTGGTTGCCCGGCCTCCGAGTGAGGCCGCGGCGGGATAGAGCCCCGCCTGCCCTTTCCGCGTACGACGTCCGCGTACGCATCCTCGTGCGACGTCCGCGTACGCCATCCAGATGCGCCGCCTGTGTGCGCCATCTGCGGTCGACGCCCCCGTACGACTTCCTTGCGCGCCCCCCTTTCGGGATTCCACGCGCCTTCACGCATCGCATTCCGCACCGCGGGCCGCCCTTGCACAGCATTGGCCGCGCGGTAATTCACGCTGCCCGAAAACACAAGAAAGCAGAGAATGCCCAACACCTTTAATCAGCAGGTCATCGAGGAATTCCGGGCCAACGGCGGGCGCGTAGGTGGTTATTTCGAGGGAGCGCGACTGCTCCTGCTGACGACCACCGGCGCGCGGAAGGGGACCCCGCACACGACCCCCGTCGGCTACTACCCCGACGGCGGCGAGCGGGTGCTCGTCATCGCGTCGGCCGGTGGCGCGCCCCAGCACCCCGACTGGTTCCACAACCTGGTCGCGAACCCCCGGTTGACCGTCGAGGACGGCGTCTTCACCTACGAGGCAAAGGCCGTCGTCCTCGAACGCGCCGAACGTGACGCCGCGTTCGCCCGCGCGGTGGAGGCCGACCCGGGATGGGCCGAGTACCAGGCGAAGACGGACCGCGTGATCCCGGTCGTCGCCCTCCACAGGATCCCGCAGGACGGCCCGCCGCAGGTGAACGCCGGCTCGATGGCGGAGTACCTGAAGGTGGTCCACGACGCGTTCCGGCGTGAACTCGCCTTGATCCGCGAGGAGTTCACGGCCACCGGCACCACCGGCACCCCCCTCGGCGCCCAGCTCCGCGTCAACTGCCTCACCCTCTGCCAGGGCCTGCACAACCACCACACCGGCGAGGACCTCGGCATCTTCCCGCTCCTCGCCGACCGCCACCCCGACCTCGCCCCGACCCTGGACCGGCTGCGCGAGGAGCACGAGCGGATCGCGGAGCTGCTCGAAGAGCTGCGCCAGGCTGTCGCTACGGAGGACGCGGACCCCAGCCACGTACGCTCCGAGGTAGACCGGCTCTCGACCGAACTCGAAGCCCATCTGACCTACGAGGAGGAACAGCTGATCCCCCTCCTGACCCCCGCAGCGACGCCCACTGGAGCACCGAAATGATCGCGCTCGTCACCGGCGCCAACCGCGGTCTCGGCCGCGAAGTCGCACGGCAGCTGACCGCCGCCGGCCACACCGTCCTGCTGACCGCCCGTTCCGCCGAGGCCGCCGCCGACGCGGCCAAGGCCCTCGGGCCGAACGCGCACCCTCTCCGCCTGGACGTCACGTCCGAGGCCGACATCGCCGCGGCCGCGCGGGACATCGACGCCCTCGACGTCCTGATCAACAACGCCGCCATCGCGTACGACACCCGGCAGCAGGCGGCCAACGCCGACCTGGACGTCGTACGCGAGGCGGCCGAGACGAATCTGTACGGTCCCTGGCGGCTGACGCAGGCGCTGCTCCCGCTCCTGCGCGCGAGCGAGCACCCGCGCGTCGTGAACGTCTCCAGCGAGATCGCGTCGCTCGCGGGCATGGAGGGCGGCACCCCGGCGTACTCCACCACAAAGGTGGCCCTCAACGCCCTCACCCGCATGCTCGCCGCCGAGCTGAGCCCCGACGGGATCCTGGTGAACTCCGTCTGCCCGGGCTGGGTCGCCACGGACATGGGCGGAGCGGGCGGCCGTCCGGTCGAGGAGGGCGCCGCGAGCGTCATCTGGGCGGCGACCCTCCCGGACGACGGCCCCACGGGCGGCTTCTTCCAGGACGGGCGGCCGCTTCCCTGGTGACTCAGGTGAGTCATCTGATCCAGATGACTCACCAGGGCAGAGGGCGTGCACACGGCTGAGCACCGGTCCTGGTAACAGGACACACTCCCGCTCAGTCTTCAGAAACGGTCGGCTTGGAGATCTCGGCGACGGAGACGGCGTCGAAGCCCTTCTCCAGGAAGAGTCCGATCGCGATGTCGGAGACGGCTTGGTACATCCGCTGCTTCTTGCGCTCGCGCAGCCCGATCCCGCCGCTGTCAGCCGCGTCACTAGCCGTATTGCTCGCCGAGTCGCTCATGGTCCCGAGCGTACGCACCGCGCAGGACGCGGGAAGACGGCGCTTGACCTCGACCGAGCTTGAGGTCGAAGACTGGCGTCCGTCACCACTACTGGTTCAGGAGTGCCCCATGCGAGCAGCACAGGTGAAGGCGTTCGGCGGCCCGGAGGTTCTCGTTCCGGTGGAGGTCCCGGACCCGGTCCCGGCGTCCGGCGAGGTCGTGATCGACGTGGCGTACGCGGACACGATCTTCGTGGAGACCCAGGTGCGGGCGGGCTGGGGCCGGGAGTACTTCCCGGTGACGCCTCCGTACGTCCCCGGGAGCGGCGTAGCGGGCGTGGTCAGTGCCCTGGGCCCGGACGCCCCCGCCGAGTGGCTGGGGCGCCGGGTCATCTCCTTCGTGACGGGCGGCTACGCGGAGCGGGCGGTGGCCCCGGCCTCGGCCCTGTCGGTCGTACCGGACTCCGTGGACCTCCTGCACGCCGCCGCCCTGGTCCACGACGGCGTCACCGCCTCCGGCCTCCTCGAACTGACCGGCATCCGCGCCACCGACCGCGTCCTCGTCCTCGGCGCCTCCGGAGGCATGGGCACGCTCCTGATCCAGCTGGCCCACGCCCGCGGGGCGCGCGTGGTCGGGGTGGCCCGGGGGGCCGCGAAGCTTGCTCTGGTACGGGAGTTGGGCGCGGACGCGGCGATCGACGCCACGCGCGACGACTGGCCGGCGGCCGCCCGCCACGCCCTCGGCGGGCGGGAGGAGGCCGCCGATGTCGTCCTGGACGGCGTGGGCGGCCAACTCGGCGCCGCCGCCTTCCCGTTGACCGCCGACGGCGGCCGCTTCTCGGCCCACGGCGCCCCCACCGGGGGCTTCTCCCCCGTCGACCCGGCCGAAGCAGCCCGCCGCGACATCACGCTCCTCGGCATCGGCGACGTCCAGTTCGGCCCCGACGACCTGCGCCGCTTCACCTCCGCCGCCCTCACGGAAGCCGCGGCGGGGCGGATGCGGCCGCTGATCGGCGAGGTGTTTCCGCTGGAAGGGGCGGGGGAGGCGCATGCGGCCATTGAGGGGCGGGAGCTGGTGGGGAAGGTGGTGCTGAAGGTGTGAGGGCCGGACGGCACCGCGGCCTCGCTCAGGCTGAGGGCCCGCGCCGCCAGCTCGGCTTCATCGACAGGTTCCACAAGTCGTCGAGATGCTTGTTCCAGGTGGCGACGATCGCCTTGGCGTCGTCGCCGGCTCCGCGGGACCAGACGCTGAGGTCGGTGCGGTAGCCCTTGGGGTCGTAGAACTCGGGCCCCGCACTGCGCAGCATGGTGCGGGCCGCCACGTTGTAGAGACCGTGGAGTACCTGTTCCCGGTTGAAGATGCAGATCTTGTCCCTCGGTATGCCGGGGTACACGCGGTACTCGCATTCCGCGCTCACGCGCCCCAAGGCGTTGAGACGCTCCCCGATTCCTGACAGCGTCTCGTCGTACTCCTGGCACTTCAGCTCCAGGCGCCTGCGGAAGTCGGGGTCGTCCACCGGGGCATCGTCCGCTCCCACCCGCGACGGCACGGTCATCGGCTGATCGAAGTCCGGGATCAGCACTCTGACGGAGACGAGCCTGGTCGGTCCGGGATCCTCGAGGAGCTTCTCCAGCCGGTGAAACAGCTCGTTGCAGAGCGTCTCCCCGGTGTAGCCGAGGAAGCTGATCTCCACCTCCCGAGCCCGGAACGCCTCGTTCACGAAGCTGCCCAGCTCGCGCGACTCGACCTGGACGCGCGGTGGCCGCCGGAGCGACATGGCCAGATCCTTGATCGTGCCGTACAGCACATAGCCGACCAGGCTGAGCAGGGCGCCGCCGAGGAACGCCTTGTCCTCCACGGCGTCACCCACGGGCTTCACGAACTGGGCGACCAGCCCGGTGACGAAGATCGCCATCAGCAGGGCCCGCGTGAACAGCGGCTCATAGCGCTCCTGGAACCGCTTCAGGTGCTCGCCCACACCGCCGTCCACCGACCTGCCGGATCTGCTCCCCGCACCAGACATCCGCCGGGCCCTCCCCCATGCCGGAGGGCCCCGCGCGGCAGGTCACACGTCCGCGGAGACCCCAGCCGTCCGTTGGTCTCCATCGTCCCGGTGCATCAGGGCGCGGGCAAGATAGGGGTTCGCCGGCGCCTTCGACCTCTTGGGAAGTCCCAGCGCGGCCGTGGCCGCGGCCAGGGTCATCGCGTACGTGTCCACCGCACGGCGGACGTTGGGGGCCTCCAGGCTGTCCCCGGTCACCAGACGGTCCAGGTCCACATAGGCCGAGCGGACGACCTCCATCCAGCGGTAGACGCGCCAGTCCTGGTTCCAGCCCTTCGTGTACTCCTCCGGCAGCAGGCGGTACCAGCGGGCGAACATGCGCTCGCGGATCTCGGCACGGGTCGGGGTGAGATGCATATGACGGACCAGGTCGTACAACGGATCCCCGACCATCGCCATCTCCCAGTCGATGAGGGTCAGGCCACCGCCCTCCCGGCGTACCAGGTTCCACGGATTGAGGTCGCCGTGCAGGAGCACCGGCTGGCGCGGAACCACGGTGTGCCGTTCGAGGATCTCGAGCAGCCGGTGGCTGCTGGGCAGGCCGAGTTCGCGGGCCACTTCCGTCGTTGCCTTGGGAAGTTCATTGACCATGCGGACCAGCTCGTACTGCAGCTCCCAGTAGAAATCCAGGCCCGTGTCCGGACCCAGGTTTTCGTCGGGACCCAGGTTTTCGCAGCCGACACGGGTCAGGGCGGCGAGCTGGTCCACGAGATCGTCCGCCTCGTGCGGCCGGAGCCCGTTCTCGGGGTGCTCGGGGGGCCTGATGCCGTCCGCCGGCCCCTCGTAGGAGTGGATGGTGAAGGGTTCCCGCAGGCCGCTGATGCCCAGGGCCAGCACGCGCGGGGCCCGCACAGGAACGTTTGCGCCCTCGATCGCCCTGAGGACGGCGTGCTCGTTGAGGAAACGGCGTTCCCGGGGATTCACCGAGCCCACCTTCCGGCGGACCATGACCGTGAACTCGACGCCGGGCACGCGGACCGCCGTATTGAGATGCGCCGTCCCCTTGAACACATGGTCCGCGGAGGCGGCACCCTCCTCGAACAGCGCATTGCTCACGGCCGTCCCGGGAAACTCCGGATGTTCCGGGACCCGCGGATCGTGGTGCCAGACGATCTGGAAGACGGACCTCTCACTGCTCGCCTTCACCCCGTGGGACTCGTTCCACCGGTACAGCGTGCGCTCGATCTCGCGCTCGTCCGGCACCTTCTTGAGCCGCAACGGCTGCTCCGCCGCCGCCAGCGCCCGGTGCACCTCTTGCGTCGCGGCATCCAGATCGCGCTGGTCGAAGGAGTCGCCGAGCGAGGTGGCGGCACGCATCACATCCGGGTAGACGGACTGGGCGCGCTCGAAGGCGAGGTAGTGCTTCAGGTCCCGGTCGAGGCCGTCGACGGCATTGCTGCGCCGGCTGCCCATGGCCGCACGCCATGCCTCGATCACCTCGGGCCACTGGTCGACGGGATACTGCATCCGCACCAGGTGCGTGGCGAGGTCGTGCAGCGGATCGCCGAAGGACGCCAGCTCCCAGTCGACGCAGATCAGGGGTGGGTCACCGTGATAGGAGACGATCACGTTGTCCCGGTGGAGGTCGGTGTGGAGGAGGCTGAAGGGGCGTCTGATGAGCGCCGGGACCCGTTCGGCGAACCGCACCAGCGCGTCTTCCGGGATGCCCAGCATCGCGAACAGGCCGCCGAACTCCCCCCAGTTGCGCTGCCGGATCTGCTCGTCCGCCGCGTACGCCAGCGCCATCAGGAAGGCTCTGCTGTTCCTGCTGGAGCGCGGCCAGGACGGCGGCAGGGGCGGCAGATGCTGTCTGCGCACCTGCGTCATGTCCGCGAAGAGACCCGCGAGAGCGGCGATCAGGTCGGAGTCGACCGGCTTGCCGTTCGGGCGGATGCTGGAGAGCGGTACCCCCTCCACATAGCTGAGGATGGTCATGTCCCCGCGCTTGACCAGGCATTGGGGCACGTGAGGGAGAAAGCGACGGATCCTGTTGAGGAGCTCCGCCTCGTCCTGCCAGGTCCTGATGACCACCGGCAGCGCCGAGGGGATCGGCTCCCGCACCGTGACCGGCTGCCCGTTCTCGCTCTCCAGCAGACTGGAATGCCCTTCGGTCAGCGGCCGCACCATGTAGTTCAGGTTGTGGTGTCCTCGGCCGAATGACCCCAAGGCACGGGCATAGCGGACGAAGCTGCCGTACTCGGTGTCCGCCGCCCTTGCCGGAGCGGGCGTACCGGGCATGGGTGGAACGCCCACGAGTCACCCCTGAATAGTTGTGCATCGCCGCTGATCTTCATGCGCCGCGAGAAAGGTGAGCACACCCTAGTGCCCCTCCTCGAGGACGGACCGACGGACTCCAGCTTTCGATACCGACCGGCAAGGGAAACCACCCGTGAGCGTGCGCGGGTCGAAGTCCCCTGGTTCCCGACGGGATTTCAGGGGGTCTCGGCGAGGAGATCCCAGCAGGAGTTGAACCAGGCCTGCATGCTCTCCATGAACACAGACCCTGGGGAGTCCGGATCACCCTCGTCGTTGACGTGGCGGGTCAACGTCGAACCCAGCCCGAGTACGTCCCTGGCCTCGACCTCCGTGCCATCGTCCAGCAGGATGGTCCGCTCCACCACTTCGTACGGCCCGAACAGGGCCTCCACGCCAGGGCGCAGGTACAGCTTGAACGCCGCGGCCAGCGGTACGTACCTGATCTCCACCTCGACCTCCGGGACCAGGCCCTCGGCGCGCAGATCGTACAGCGCGACGCGCAACGAGGTCGTGTGCCGGCGCGTGATGGCACGAAGCCGTTCCTGCAACCGGTCCGGTTGGCCTGGTTCCCGCGGCGGCCCTTCTTCCCCGGCCGGCCTCTTCGCGCGGGGATACGGGAGCTCCAGCGACTCCGAGGGCAGCAGCATGCGCAGCTCGATGCGCTCGGGCTGGATCTCTCCGAGCCGGATGCGCTCGGCCTGCAACCGGATGTGGGCGTCCAGGGACTCGGACGTGAGGGTGAACACGTCCAATTGCACGACCGGCTGAGCGAAAGCCCGTGCGATGAACGTGCCCAGGGCGGCGCGCCTGGGTACTTCCTGCTTCGGCTTCTCCAGGTGGGTGGGCCGCTTCACGACCCTGGAACCGCTGCCCTGACGGGACTTGATCCAGCCCTCGCTGTTCAGCTCACGCATGACGCGCTGCACGGTGTCGCGCGACACCTGGAACTCCTCGGCGAGTTCACGCTGCGGCGGCAGCTGGGAGTTCAGCGCGTACGTGCCGTCGGCTATGCGGGTGCGCAGGGCCGTCAGGACACGCTCGAACTCGGTTCCGCCTCCGTCGCCGCGTTCTTCGCTCACACCGCGACCGTACCGCGCCCCGGCCTCGGGCAAACCGCTTCCAGTCACATTGGTGGCCGGATTTGGCGGATGGCATATCCAGAAGTCGCCTGCCGGTTAAGGGATCTAGCAGGCAGGGCACAAACAATTCAAGATAACCAGTCCAATTGGACAGGTAGTTGATCGATTCGCTGAAGCGGACGGGGTGGGGACGTGATCTTCTTCCAACTGGTGGGTGCTGTCCTTGAATTCGGGGTCAGCCAGACGTTGCAGACGAAATTCGGGATAGCCGGCGCCGGACTGTTCCTGCTGGCCCTCATGCCGTTGCTGCTACGGCATCTGGTGCGGGCGATCGTACGGACGGTCCACAGCAACCCGGGCTGGTGGGCTGCAGGGCTCGCCGTCGTCCTTCTGGCGCTGTGCCTTCACGCCTGACCTCTGAGCACCCGCAGCACCAGTTCCAGCGACCCCACCACTTCCTCGGCACCCGCTTCGCGCAGCGCCTTCTCCTTGGCCTCGTTACGCGCGTAGCCGAGGAACGGAACTCCGGCCTGTCGGGCGGCGTGGAAGTCCGAGACGGCGTCGCCGATCATGAGCGACGCCGATGGGGCGGCGCCCAGGGCGTTCATGGCCCGGTTGAGGCAGTGCGGGTCCGGCTTGAGGTGGTGCAGGTTCTGGGTGCGGCCGTAGATGTTGGGCGCGAAGCATGCGGACAGACCCCGGCTCGCGAGGTAACGGGCGGCGGTGAGCGGGGAGTTGTTGGTCGTGATCGCCAGCCGGGCTCCGACGGCACTCCAGGTCCGTATCAGCGGATCAGCGTAGGGAGTGGGCCAGGCGGAGGCCACCGCCTTGAGTTCCTGCTGGGTGAACCGCTCCTCGAGCTCGGCCACCAGATCGCTGTGCGGACGCCGCCGGTTGACCGCGTACAGCACCACCATCGGGTCGGGGTGGACACGCTCGCGCTCCGTGAGCAGCCCCCGCATACCCTGCCGCTCCAGCCACTCGACCAGATCCTTCGCCACATCCTCCGCAGAATGCCCCGCGAAGAGCCGGCAGATCGGCCCGTCGAAGTCGAAGAGCACGAAGCGGGCGCGCTTGATCACTTCTCTCAGGTTCGCCGTGTCCGCTGCCACCGGTTCAGTCTGCGCCGTATCAGAAGTCACTAGGAGAGTGTCAGGTCCGTGGTGATGGTTTCCCAGAGGGCGTCGAACCACTTCTGGGATTGCTCCACGAAGGCGGCGTCCCGCTGGCCGGCCCGCTTCTCGAAGGAGAAGAGGAGGGAGGCGGAGCCGAGGGCGTCGTACATCTCCAGGACTCCGCTGTCCACGGTCTCCTCACGCTTGGTGATCATGTAGTACGCGATGAGCGCCTCCGACTCGTTGAGCAGGTACAGCTTCACCGGCGGGGTGAACGGCAGGGCGCGGAAGGTCACGCGGACGTCGATGCCGTGGGAGGTGCGCAGGGACTGGAGGTTGTGGCGCAGGACGTGGCCCTGGGCGTTGCGCTGGTCGAGCCAGCGCTGGTGGACGGGGTCGTCCTCGCCGCCGCGCTCCACCGGGACCGGGAACGCGAGGGTGATGTCCCGGGAGGGCAGCAGGATGCGGACGTCGATCGACTGGGGGCGGATCCTGCCCTCGTGGATCTGCCGGACCGGTTCGCCGAGGGTCAGCATCAGGGTCTCCGCGGTCAGGCACGCCGCGTCGATACGCACGTGCGGCACGGAGAACGCCTCGGTGAGGCGCGGCGCGAGGCCCACCATCGTCGGCTGGGGTTCGTCGCGTACGGGGGAGACGTCGGCGATCCGCGGCGGGCTGCCCTTGCTGACGTTGCTGAGGAGACCGTCGCTCTGGAGGGCGCGCAGGGCCTGGCGGACGGTGCCGCGCTCGACGCCGAACTCCTCTGCCAGCTCGGCCTGAGTGGGCAGGCGGTCGCCGGCCCTGAGGTCTCCCACGCGGATCCGCTCCCGCAGGACGTCGGCGATCTCCTGGGGCGAGAGCCTTCTGCTGCCGTTCACTGCCACGTTCTCCTGAGTCACGACCAAACGTTACAACTGCTATCCATCTACGGGGAGTTGTTTGCGAGTTGTTTATGAGCGTCGGCCAAGTTGGGACAACTCAGGTAGAGTTGGTTGCCAACTCGGTCACGTTGGCGAAAGCAGCAGCTCCGAGCTGATGGTCTCCCACAGCGCGTTGAACCAGAGATGGGACTGTTCCACAAACGTCGTGTCGCGCAGTCCGGCGCCCTGGGTGAAGGGGAAGAGCATGGACTGCGTGCCCTGGACGTCGTACATCTCCAGGTGCGTGTCGTCGATCTCCTCCTCGCGTTTGGCGAGGGTGTAGTACGCGAAGAGGGCCTCGGCTCCGTTGAGCAGATACAGCTTCACGGGCGGGGTGAAGGGCAGTGCGCGGAAGGTGACGTTGACGTCGATGCCGTGCGTGGACCGGAGGGCGAGCAGGTTGTGGCGCAGGACCTGGCCCTGGGCGTTGCGGTTGGCCAGCCAGTTGCGCTGCAGGCGGCCGGCGGCGGCGGAGTCGACCGCGGCCGGGAAGGCGAGATCGATGTCGCTGCTGGGCAGCAACAGGCGGACGTCGACCCTGGCCGGTTTTATTCGCCCCGCGTGAACCTGCCGCAGGGGCTCACTCATGGCGAGGGTCAGCGAGATCGACGTCAGACACAGCGCGTCTATCTCCACATGAGGGGCGGCGAAGGCGGCCGTTATCCGCGCGCCGAGCGCCACCGTGGTGGGCTGCGGCTGGGCTTCGGGCCCGGTCAGCGGCCCTTCCGGATTGCGGGCGACGGTCGCGGGGCTTCCCTTGGACACATTGACGAGCAGATGCTCCGACTGCAGGATGCGCAGCGCCTGGCGTACGGCGCCGCGCTCGACGCCGAACTCGTCCGCCAGCTTGGCCTGCGTGGGCATGCGCTGGCCAGGCCGCAGCTGACCGGACCTGATCCGGCTGCGCAGCTCGTCGGCCACCTCTCGGTGTGACTTCTGTGGCCGTGGTGACCTGTTCCGCCCATTGACGGCGGCGTGCTCCGGGTCCACAACCAAACACTACAACTTCCCGCCATCTTTGGGCAGTTGCCGGACAGGTGGTTATGAGTCGACCCAACGCGGAGATAAGTAAGAGTGAGTTGGTAGCCAACTTGCGCAACATGGTCAAACTTCCCGGGGGTTGGCCGCCGACGTCGCACCTGACAGCCAAAGGGCCCAGGTCGACCAGGCGGACGGTCCTCAGCGGGGGTCCGCCTCCCCGTCCCGAAGGAGGGACCGTCATGCCGCTCGTCGCCCTCGCCGTCGCCGCCCTCGCCATCGGATTCGAGCATCTCGTCCAGTGGAAGTTCGGGCCGATGGGCATCATCGCGTTCGTCGCGCTGACCATCGGCATCAAGGCCAAGAACACCGTGATCGGCGGCATCGGAGCTGTGATCCTCGTGATGCTGCTCGCCCAGTCCGGCTGACGGACTCCACCGTCCGGCAGTCCGGCCGACCGGGCTCCCTTCCGGAGGGGAGCCGGGAGCTCGGTCAGCCCGCACCACCGCACAGCACAGCCACAACTGAATGCGCAGCCACAACTGAATGCACCACTGCAGCACCGCAACTGAATGCACCACCGCGTCACTACAACTGAATCGCTACGGATCAACGCCTCAACGAATCAGCGGCCATCGCCCGCACGGAAGGAGGACCACCCAGCCCAAGTCAGGATCAGAAGATGTCCGGGCACCACGGTCGCCTGGACGTGCGCAGCAGGGCGTCGGCCACGAGGGCGGCGCCCGCTCGTTCTTCCCGGACCCGCCCCAGCGCGACGAGCCGCACCGCCGACTCGTCGCCCAGCCACAGTGCCCCCAACTCGCCTATGTCCAGGGTGAGATGCGCGTCCTGCGTGGTCGGCGCGCAGGACGCGCCGTCGGGCCCCGCCTCCAGCCGGTACCGCCCCGCCGACAGCCCCGCCCGGTCGGTCACCTCCAGGACCAGGCGGCCGCCCGACCCCCCGTACGTACGCGCCTCCAGGGCCCGTACGACATCCAGGATCCGCACCCACAGCCAGTCCGCCTGCGTGGTGATGCGGGCGGCGCGCGGATCGGGCAGGAAGTGCGGCAGCAGGTCGTCGGGGGCCCGCCAGCCGGTCTTGACCCGGGTGATCCAGTCGATCGAGCAGAGGTACTGCCACAGGGCGCGCTCGGCCTCCGGGGTCACCGCGATCAGCCAGTTCACGTCCGCCGTGTTCAGCGGCTGCTTGGCATCGCCCCAGTTGTCGTCCGCCTCGTACGAGACCAGGCCCTCGACCTCGCCGGCCGCGGAGCGGTACACCGCGTAGAACGGCTCCGTCCACGGCGACCGGTCCAGGGTCAGTGCGCCGGTGTTGACCTGCCACCAGCGCTCGTCGCGGCCGACGGCGCCGGGCTGGGCGAGCCTGAACCGTTCGTGCAGCTCAGGGCCGATCTTCCGTACGTCCTCGCCGTCCACGAGGTCGATACGACCACCGTCGGAGGGGCCGGACCAGCGGCGGTCCAGGCCCGTGCGCGCTACGTCGACGGTCCACTCGGCGGTGCTGGTGGCGGGGCCGAAGCCGTACCGGCCGTAGATCGGGTACTCGGCCGCGATGAGTGTCGCGACGACGTCACCGCGCTCCTTCGCTGCGGCCAGGTCGGCCGCCATCATGCGGGTGAGGAGACCGCGGCGGCGGTGGGTGGCGGTGACGGTGACGTTCGAGATGGCGTTCGCGGGGACGGGGGTGCCGCCCACCGCGGTGAGCTCCTGCGGGAACGAGCGGAAGGTCGCCACGCATCGGCCGGCGTCGAACGCGCCCAGCGTCCGGGCCGGTATCAGGTAGGAGCCCCGGTCCGCGATCTCCCTGTCCGACACGGCCGGGGATCGCAGGAAACCGGTGTTCAGCGCGCGGGTCCAGTCCGGGGTCTCGGCCTCGGTGATCGGCCGTACGTCGATATCCGTGCGGGGCGTCATGGCGCCACGCTAGGTGTACGAGGGTGGGGGTGTCGCGGGGATTTTTTCGCCCCCCGGGTTTAGCCCGTCCGGCGTTCGAGGACGAGCGCGCAGCGCGACAGCGGGGGCCTGGGGGCGGCAGCCCCCAGGTGACGATGGGGGTCCCCCCGCTCTGGGGGTACCTCCCAGGCCCTTAAGGCACTGGGAGAAGCCGAGAGTGGGGGAGGGTAGGGGCGGCGGGGGCGAAAACCCCTTGGCCCGCAGCCCGCACCCCTCAGAACGCCCCCCGCAACCCCCGGGGCAGCCGCGTCAGATGAGCAGGTCGTCTACTTGTGCTTCCCCTTCTCGGTACCTCCGGGCGATCTCCGCACTGCAGTCGTCGGCCGTGCGCTGCAGCTGCTGGCGCCGGCGGGAGACCTCCTGCTCGTACCGGACGAGCCGCCCCATCCCGGCGCCCAGCTCCTCGTCCGTGCGGGCGTCGAGGTCCGACAGCTCGACCTCGGCGAGCATGTCCGCGGCCAGCCGCCGGTACTCCTCGCCGTGCGGTGTGCCCACGGTCACATGGCGGGCCGACGAACGGTGCCGGGCGGGCGCGTCCGTCAGGATCTCCGGGAGCCGTTCGACGACCGACGGCTCCCCGGACGCGTCGAGAGACGGCTGCCCGGCGGCCGGGGCGGACCCCCGGCGCTCCCCGCGGCGCGCCAGTTCCGCCCGCAGGATGTCGATACGTCCCTGGAGCAGCCGCCGTACATAGCTGAGATCGGCCTCGTCCCGCTGGGCGTCCCGGCGCAGCGTCCGCAGCTCGGGCAGCCGGAGCACGGCGAGGTCGTGCTCGGGCGGTGGGGAGGTCACCGGGTTGCTGTCGGTGCGCTGCACCGGCGGCCGGGCCGTCATCCCTCCCGCCCGTGGGCTCGTACGGGTCAATGACACGGCCCCGGGCGGCTGCCCGGTACTCGGTGTGCTCATGTGCCTCTACCGTCCCCTCGACCGGCGCGGCCCACCCCACGGATGCACCGCAACACACCGCATGGTGCCACCCCAAGTGGCCGCTATGTGACCGAGTGCCCCCGATCGGCCCCAGATGGGGGGTTACCGACCCCGGGAATCACGCGAAGGGCCCGCACGGTGCCCCGTCGGCCGCGCACGGCATGATGGTCCACATGCGTGCGGTGGTGCAGAGAGTGGACGGCGCGAGCGTCGTCGTGGAAAACCAAGGGGCGGACCGAAGGTCCTCGGTTGAGGGTGGCGGTGGGAGACGGGCGGGCGAGACCGTCGGGGAGATCGTCGGCGAGGGGCTGTGCGTCCTCGTCGGGGTCACGCACGACGACACCAAGGAGAAGGCGGGCCAACTCGCCCGCAAACTCTGGTCGATCCGCATGCTGGCCGACGAGAAGTCGTGCTCCGACATCGACGCACCACTGCTCGTCATCAGCCAGTTCACCCTGTACGGAGACGCCCGCAAGGGCCGCCGCCCCACGTGGAACGCCGCCGCCCCCGGCGATGTGGCCGAACCCCTCGTCGACGAGGTCGTCGCCCAACTCCGCGCCCTGGGCGCGACGGTGGCGACGGGCCGCTTCGGCGCACAGATGCGCGTCTCGCTGACGAACGACGGCCCGTTCACCGTCCTGCTCGAGATGTAGAGCCCCAGAGCCCTGTCGCACCGGAGCCCATCGCCCTGTCGCCCTAGGGCTCGACCACCACTTCCTGCGCCGCCGCCGTCGTGCCCGCGACCAACGCCGCGTCCACCGGCACGTTCCGCTTCACCAGGGCCAGGGCGATCGGGCCCAGCTCGTGGTGGCGTACGGAGGTGGTGATGAAACCGATCTTCCGGCCGTCGGGCCCCTCGTCGGCGAGACGGATCTCGGTGCCGTGCGCCGGCAGATGGACCTCGCTGCCGTCGAGGTGCAGGAAGACGAGGCGGCGCGGGGGCTTGCCCAGGTTCTGCACCCGGGCGACGGTCTCCTGGCCCCGGTAGCAGCCCTTCTGGAGGTGCACCGCGGTGCCGATCCAGCCCAGCTCGTGCGGGATGGTGCGGTGGTCGGTCTCGAAGCCGAGGCGCGGGCGGTGGTGCTCGACACGCAGCGCCTCGTAGGCCAGCAGTCCGGCCGCGGGGCCGCTCCTCTCCGCGTACGACTCCAGGTCCGTACGAGGAAGGAACAGGTCACGGCCGTACGGCGTCTCGCGTACGACGACGCCCTCGGGGGCCTCGGCGATCGACCCCGCCGGCAGGTGCACGATCGCGAACTCGTCGGTCCGGTCGGCGACTTCGACCCGGTAGAAGAACTTCATCGACTCCAGGTACGCGACCAACGCCTCCTGGGTGCCGGGTTCCGCGTGCATCCACACCGTCTCGCCGTCGTCGACGAGATACAGCGCGTGCTCGATGTGGCCGTGCGCGGAGAGGATCAGCGCTTCGGTGGCCCGGCCGGCCGGGAGGTCGCTGACGTGCTGGGTGAGCAGCAGGTGCAGCCAGCTGAGCCGGTCATCGCCGGTGACGGTGATGACGGCGCGGTGGGAGAGGTCCACGAAGCCGTTGCCGTCGGCGAGGGCACGCTGTTCGCGGAACAGGTCGCCGTAATGGGCGGCGACGCCTTCGTCCACGCCCTCAGCGGGGACGGCGCCGGGCAGAGACAGCAGGGGACTCTTCATACACCTAGCCTACGACTTGGTAGTTGAACTCTTGAGCGAGCAGTCACGACAGCGGCCGAAGATCGCGAAGTGCTTCATGTCGGTGTCGAAACCGAAGGTGTCACGCAGCTTCGCGGTGAACTCGGCAGCCACGGAGAGGTCGGCCTCGATGACGTTCGTGCAGTCGCGGCACACCAGGTGTATGTGGTGGTGCCGGTCGGCAAGGTGGTACGTCGGCGCGCCGTGCCCGAGATGGGCGTGCGAGACCAGCCCGAGCTCCTCCAGGAGCTCCAGGGTCCGGTAGACGGTGGAAATGTTGACCCCCGACGCCGTCTTCCTCACCTCGATGAGGATGTCGTCGGGGGTCGCGTGCTCCAGGGTGTCCACGGCTTCGAGGACAAGCTGACGCTGCGGCGTCAGCCGGTAGCCGCGCTGCCTCAGATCGCTCTTCCAGTCGGTGCTCACCACACTGAAAGTCTAGGACTACTTGAAGAAGGCGATCCCGTTGTCCGGCATGTCGTCGGGGAGGGCCTTGGCCCAGCGCTCGACTTCCTCCGGGGTCATGGCCCTCTTCAGGTGCGCGGACATGTAGGGGCGCAGCTCGACCTCGGGGGTCTGCTTCTCGCCGACCCACAGGAGGTCGCTGTTGACGTACCCGTACAGACGCTTGCCGCCGGTGTACGGGCCGGACGCGGCTGTGCGGGCCACAGCGTCCGTGACCAGGTCGATCTGCGGCTTCTTGTCGGCCAGCTCGCCGTACCAGATCTCGACGACACCGTCGTCGCGGGTCATGACGACCTCGACCTTGCGGTTGCCGTCGATGCGCCAGAAGCCGGACTCGGTCTCCAGCGGCTTGACGTTGTTCCCGTCCGCGTCGAGCACCCAGGTGCGCGAGTGGTACTCCAGGAAGTCCCGCCCGTCGTGGGTGAAGGAGACCTCCTGCCCGAAGTTGCACTTCTCGGAGTCCGGGAAGTCGTGAACGCCCGCACCGGCCCAGTTGCCGAGCAGGAAGGCAAGGGGGACCAGGTCCTTGTGGAGGTCCGACGGGATCTCGATCATGAGGTCGATCCTTGATGGGGGGTCAGCGCTGGCCCTGGTACAGCTTCTTCACGGCCAGCCCGGCGAAGGCGACGACGCCGACGCAGACCAGGACCAGCAGGGTTTCGAAGAAGATCTCCACGGGTGCTCCTCGGATGAGCGGGGGTTGCGGTGTGCACAAGAGCCGGGACCCAGCTTACGCGGCTGGGGCCCGGCTCTCTCGGTCAGGTGCACCCCGGCGGGCTCAGCCGAGCAGCTGGCTCTGCAGGACGACCGTCTGCCGTCTGCTGGAAGGGGACCGCCTTCGCCACGCCCTTGCGGGACTGCACGACCAGGGCGAGGGTGTCTCCGGCCGACAGATACGCCAGGCGGTCCTGCTCGGCGCCGTACGGCTTGCTCTCCACGTAGGGGAACCGCATGACCTCGTCGACCGCCGAGCGCTCCAGGAACCGCTCGTCCCTGTGGACCTCTTCCGTGCCGCGCTGCGCGTACCGCGGGGAGTCGTAGTCCGCGAGCTCGGTGGCGGTCAGCTCGTCCGTGACGACCGCGGTGTCGAACTGCAGCAGGTAGATCCGCGTGTGCGTGCCGTCCCCGGTTGTCCAGCCGCGCGCGGCGATGTGCCGCAGGCCGTAGTCGGTCAGCAGCTGCCCGACGGTCTCCCGGTCCGCCTTCTCGGCGTACTCCGCCAGGAAGGTCTTCGTCGCCAGCCAGCCGTCCTCGCCGCGCAGCGCCGCGTCGGCCTTCGCGCCCTTCGGGGCGGGCAGGACGAGCTTGCGCAGGTCGGCGTAGTGCGCGCCGGTCCTGTTCGCCTCCGCCAGCGGGCCCGGGCTGCCGGAGGGCAACGGCGGCTTGGTGATCGTCGGGTAGTCCCAGCGCCCATCCGACTCCGTCGCCAGACCTGGTACGTCGGTGCGCTCCATCCGCGTGATGCCGTACGCGGCCGAGGTGCCGACCGCCGCGAACACCACGGCGGCGGCGGTCCAGCGCAGGACGGCGCGCAGGACTCGGCGGTCCTTCTTCACCGGGGCTGCCGGGGGCTCGACGGGGGCGGGCGGCGACTCGGGCATCGGCGGGAGGGCCACCTGCGGTTCGGTCTGCTCGGCCTGCTGTGCGGACTTCTCGACCTGCGGCTCGGTCTGCTCGACGGGTGTCGTCTGCTCGGTCATACCGCTTCCCCCGGTTCGGCGATGCGGTCGAGCTGTTCGCGCAGGAACGATGCGACCGCCTTGGTGTCCAGTGGCTTGACCGCGTGCGCGGAGACGCTGACCAGCACGTCGCCCTGGTAGGCGGAGCAGATCATCATGTCGAGCTTCTCGTCTTTGTCCTTGGGCGGCAGGAAGCATTCGGCGTTCTTGTGGCCCTCGATCTTCGGCCCCTTGCGGAAGATCTTGAGGGCTTCGAAGAACTCGTTCTGGAACGTGGACATGTTCCGGACCGCGGCCTTGTCCTCCATCTGCGCCAGCGCGACGCTCACCGTGAAGTCGTCGCCCGCGTCCGACGTGCCCAGGTAGGAGCGCATCGCCATGCCCTTGGTGTGCTGCTTGTCGATCTGCCTCTCCAGCCGCCGCCGCTGGGAGCGGGGCAGATCGCGGATCGACTCCTTGCGCAGGGCGGCGGCCTGGCTCCCGCTGAGCGAGGCGTCGGAACCGAACTCGGCGATGTCGGGGCCCCGGCTCCAGCCGTCCTCGTCGTACGGCACGAGCATCGCGGCGAGCCCGGATGCCGCCTTCGCCGGCGTGGCGTCGTCCTTCGCGGCCTTCGGGAACTTCCAGGTGGGCGCGCCGGCGTCACGGTCGGCGTCCTTGACGGTCACGACGGTGTACCCGGTGCCGCCGACGACGGCGCCGACGAGCAGCACGGACCCGGCGATGGCGGCGATACGACCGCGGCGCACGGACTTCTTGACGGGCGCGGGCTCCGGGGCTGGTTCCGAGGCGGGTATCGCGGCGGGCTCCGGAGCGGATTCCGCGGCGGGTTCTGCAGCGGACGCGACGGAGGTCGCCGGTTCGGCGGCCGCCACGGACTCCGATACGGGCTCCACGGGCCCCGGGTTTGTGGGGTGCTCGCTCACAGCCGCTCCATCTGCCGCTCGGCCAAGTCCATGATCTTCGCCTTGGGGATGGGCTTGGTGTCGTACACCCAGATCTCCATGGTGATGTCACCGCGCCAGGCGTGCGCCTCGGCCTCGTACACCGGCAGATAGCCGGGCTCCGTGTGGGCCTTGGTGTGTATGTACGCCATGCCGTCGCCCGTGCCGGGGATGGGCCAGCTGTTGGTGCCGTCCTCGTCGTTCGCCCAGTAGTGCTCGTTGTCGGCGGCCTCGGTGACGACGTGCCGCTCTTCCTGGCGGTACTGGATGAGCCGGATCTCGACGGTGTACGTGCTGCCGACGCGCCAGCCCGCTTCGACCCCGCGCCGGAACTCGTCGCCGAGCAGATTGCCGAAGGCCTCGGCGGGCTCGGTGTACTGCTCCGCGTGGCCGGCGACATCCAGCCAGCCGTCTTCACTCACCCACTCGGCGGCCCGCGCCCCCTTCGGCCGCTGCAGCAGCACCTTGCGCAGGTCGCCGTCCGTCTTCACCCGGCGGTCCTGGGCGGCGGACAGCGGCTCGGGGCCCTCACCCTTGGCCTGCGCCACGACCGGCTGGGACAGCGACGGCAGCTTGGTGGGCTCGCGGTCGGCCTGGATCAGAAAGCCGCTGCAGGCACCGGCGACGAGCCCGAGCGCGGCGGCGGTGGCGATCAGCAGGGTCGTACGCCCCCGACGGCGTACGCGCGGCGATTCCTCGGACGCACTTGACGCATCAGGCGCTACAGGAGCTTCAGGTACTTCCAAGACGTCCCCCCACAGGACATGAAGCGCGGATTCCGTATCCGCGTGCACGGGAGACCCATGGCCAACACCTTGGGTTGCACCGGAGTTGATCACGATTCGGACTACCATTCGGGTATGGAGAAGAAGCTCGTGATCAAGGTGACGGCGGGGGCCGATGCTCCGGAGCGCTGCTCACAGGCGTTCACCGTCGCGGCGGTGGCCGTGGCCAGCGGCGTGGAGGTCTCCCTCTGGCTGACCGGAGAGTCCTCGTGGTTCGCGTTGCCGGGCCGGGCCGCCGAGTTCGAGCTTCCGCACGCGGCGCCGCTGCCGGACCTGATCGACTCGGTCCTGGCGGCCGGGCGCATCACGCTGTGCACGCAGTGCGCGGCCCGTCGCGAGATCACGGAGAAGGACGTCCTGGAGGGCGTACGCATCGCGGGCGCGCAGGTGTTCGTGCAGGAAGCGATGGCGGATGAGACGCAGGCGCTGGTCTACTGAGGCGTCTGACGGGCTTCTGACTCGCTGCTGACTCGCTTCTGACGGGCTTCTGGCGCGCTTGTGATGCGGCGTCTGGTGCGCGTCTAGTGAGGCGGCTCGTGCGGGTGGTTCTTGCGTCTCCGGCGCGACTGATGCGTGTGTACCCAGAGGCAGAAGGGGTGCCCCGCCGGGTCGAGCATCACCCGTACGTCCTCCTGGGGCTGAAAGTCGGCGAGCCGTGCCCCCTCGGAGAGGGCACGGGCCGTTTCCGCGGCCAGGTCGTCGACCTCGATGTCGATGTGCAGCATCATCCGCTGGTCGCCGGGCGCCGCGGGCCACACGGGCGGGGTGTAGTTGCGCTCGGTCTCGAAGGCGAGCCCGGTGCCGCCGAACGACGGGCCGATGAGCACCCAGTCGGGCTCCTCGGCGCGCTTCACGTAGCCGAGCAGCCGCATGTAGAAGTCGGCCAGCCCATGGGCGTCAGGCGCGTCGAACACCACGGTGGACAATCTCGTACGCGACATATGAGCCCTTCGCTGCCGTCGTGCGTGCCGTCTACTGGTGTCGCTTCTTCCCGTCCAGCTCGTCCCACCACTCGTCGGACTTCGGGTCCCCGGACGGGTCGTCCCACCAGCGGTCCTCGGGCCCCCGCCGATTGGCCACGATCGCGGCCAGCGGCGGAATCACCATGGCCACCACGCACATCCCCACGGCGACCGGAACCGACCAGAGCCGCACGACTCCCCAGGCCAGGACGAAGAGCCCGATACACGTCCCCATCATGGCGAAGTACATGTGACGCCGGCGTGCGTACATACATCCAGCGTAGGCCGCACAAGCCGCCCACCGCAGGCCCGCGTAAGCCGTCCGGCGGGGGTCCGGGGAAGCCGTCCGGCGCGGAGCCGGGAAAGCCGTCCGGCGCGGAGCCGGGAAAGCCGTCCGGCGCGGAGCCGGGAAAGCCGTCCGGCGCGAGGCCGGGAAAGCCGAAGAGCCGCACCCCGATCCGGTAAGCGTCCAACCCCCGGGGGTGCGGCCCTCTGGCCGTTCTCTTGGTGCCGTCAGACGGCGATCGCGACCTCGGCGAGGCCGCCCGTCTGGGCGACGACCGTGCGGTCGGCGGTGCCGCCGGGCACCAGGGCGCGTACGGTCCACGTGCCCTCGGCCGCGTAGAAGCGGAACTGGCCCGTCGCGGAGGTGGGGACCTCCGCCGTGAACTCGCCGGTCGAGTCCAGGAGGCGGACGTAGCCCGTCACCGGCTCGCCGTCACGGGTCACCTGCCCCTGGATCGTGGTCTCACCGGGCTTGATCGTCGAGGCGCCGGGGCCGCCGGCCTTCGCTCCACACATATGTCGATTCCGTCCTTCAGGCCTTTGAGGGTTGCTTAGCCGGGTTACTTGTTGGCCCCGAGCTCGATCGGGACGCCGACGAGGGAGCCGTACTCGGTCCAGGAGCCGTCGTAGTTCTTGACGTTCTCCACGCCGAGCAGCTCGTGCAGCACGAACCAGGTGAGCGCCGAACGCTCGCCGATGCGGCAGTACGCGATGGTGTCCTTGGCGAGGTCGACCTGCTCCTCGGCGTAGAGCTCCTTGAGCTCGTCGTCCGACTTGAAGGTGCCGTCGTCGTTGGCGTTCTTCGACCACGGGATGTTGCGGGCGCTCGGGATGTGACCCGGGCGCTGCGACTGCTCCTGCGGCAGGTGGGCCGGGGCGAGCAGCTTGCCGCTGAACTCGTCGGGGGAACGGACGTCGACCAGGTTCTGCGCGCCGATCGCGGCGACGGCCTCGTCACGGAAGGCGCGGATCGAGGTGTCCTGGGCCTTGGCCTTGTACTCCGTCGTGGCACGGGCCGGGACCTCGGCCACCAGGTCGCGGGAGTCCAGCTCCCACTTCTTGCGGCCGCCGTCGAGGAGCTTCACGTTCTCGTGGCCGTACAGCTTGAAGTACCAGTAGGCGTACGAGGCGAACCAGTTGTTGTTGCCGCCGTAGAGGATCACCAGCGTGTCGTTGGCGATGCCCTTCTCCGACAGGAGCTTCTCGAAGCCGGCCTGGTCGACGAAGTCACGGCGGACCGGGTCCTGGAGGTCCTTGGTCCAGTCGATCCGGATCGCGTTCTTGATGTGGTTCTTCTCGTACGCGGACGTGTCCTCGTCGACCTCGACGATGGCCACGTTCGGGTCGTCCAGGTGGTCCTGGACCCAGTCGGCGTCTACCAGGACGTCGCTGCGGCTCATGCTTTTCTCCTCCGGGGCAGTTGCGGCGGGGCGATGCGTTAGAGAGGGGGGTGCGCGGTCATGCCGGTGACGGCTGCGCGGCACAAGGGTGGCCCTGACAAGAGGGGTCGAAGGGCCCGGCTCGCGGAAGTTACGAAGGCTTCCGCTCAGAAGGTGCGACAGAGCATGGCGGCGACGCGGCACAGGTCTACTGCCCGCCGCTTCGTGAGGTCCGCCTGTCGCTTCATGCCCCCGATCGTAGGGACGGACGGGCGGGCGTGTCACCGGCGTGTCGCATTCTGAGATGCGATCGTCCACGATGCGGGACGCCAGTGGGGCCGATCCCGCGCCTGCCCGATTCCCGGGCGCCCGCGTCCGCCATCAGCCCGTCCGCACATCTACTGTACGGACGGCCCCGTCTCGCTCCTCGGACATCGCGCCCCCAGGAGCCCGGCAACCGTCCGCCCGACCGACTTGACGTCCGAACCCGACCGGCTCGACGTCCCTGCCCCGACCGGCCTGACGTCCGAACCCGACCGGCTCGACGCCCTACCCGACCAGCTTGACGTCCGAACCCTTCACGGAGATGTCCACGCCGTTCTGCGTCGCCTCGACCTTGTCGAGCTGGATGCCGCCAGGCAGTTCGTCGATCTTCTGCTCGAAGTCGGTGATCGCGCGGATCCGGCCCTCGGCGAGCTCGACGCCCAGCTTGGGCAGGGTGTCGGCGTGCACCTTCACGGTGTTGCCCGAGACGCTGACGGAGCTGAGCACGGAGACCGGCTGGGGCAGCTTGGTGCCGAGGACGGTGGCCTCGACCGTGACCTTGATCTTGCCGTTGCCGCCGTCGGAGAGGCCGATCACCTGGGCGGTGACACCGGCCGCGACCTGCGTCGGCTCGGCCTTGGCCGCCTTCAGCAGCTCGGCGTACGAGATGGACGCGGTGCCGGTGGCGCTGCTGGCCGTGGCCGAGCTGTAGTCGCTGTTGAAGGCGACGCCGTGCATCTCGGCGTTCAGGTCGTCGATGCGAATGGTGTCGGCGGTGGCGTTGGCGCCGCCCGTCGAGGCCTCGTAGTCCTTGATGCCGATCTTCACGTCGTCGAGCTCGCCGCCGACGACCTGGGTGAGGAAGGGGAAGCCCTCGATGGACACGTCGGGGGTGCTGGCCAGCCCCTCGGTGCTCTTGATCCGGTCCGCCGCCTCGTCCTCCGCGAACCCGACCGCCACCCGGTCCGCGATGACGAACAGGCCGCCCAGGATGACGACGACGATCAGGATTGTCCGCAGTGCGCGCATGCTCGGTCTTTCCCCCACCTCAGTGGTCTCGGGCCCGGTCTCCGCGACCCGTGACGACCTGGGTGGCCGTCCGGCGCGAGCCTAACCCCGCAGGGCCCCCGGAAACGGGGCCCTTCGAGTCGGTTGTCGATCAGCTGTGACGATCAGCGGGGTCCCCCACGCACAACGCCGCGCAGAGCGCCACGTCCTAACCCAAGGCGCGGCCCAGGAGGTAGACCGCCGGGGCGGCCGCGGCGAGCGGCAGGGCCACGCCCGCAGTGAAGTGAACGAAACGGGACGGGTAGTCGTAACTGGCCACCCGGTGGCCGATCAGCGCGCACACCCCCGCTCCGAGGCCGAGGAACGCGCCCTGGGACCCCAGATCCGTCATCCCGCCGACCGCGAACCCGACGCCCGCGGCCACCAGCAGCGAAACCACCACGGAGGCCGCCGTGGGCAGTGGCAGCGCGCGCACGAGGATCGCCACGGCGACGGCGGCCGCGCCCACGGTGACGGCGTCCGGCTCGGCCGCGAGATGTCCGGTCGCGACGATCGCCAACGCCGCCGAGGCGACGGTCGCCATCAGGCCGTACATCCGGGTGTCCGGGTCGGCGTGGTTGCGCAGTTGCAGGACGAGGGTGAGCAGGACCCAGACGCCGAGGGTGCCGAGGATCGCGGCGGGCGCGTTCTCCCGTCCGGTCGCGAGCAGCGCCACGTCCGCGGTCACCGCGCCCAGGAACGCGAGCGCGATGCCCTGCCGGGCCGGCCACATCCCGTTCAGCCGGAACCATCCCGCCGCAGTGACGGCCTGCAGCAGGACGAGGGGGACGACAAGCGCGTACTCCCCGATCGCCGCCGCACCGGACAGCAGCAGCCCGAGCAGCGCCGTGAGCGCGGCGGGCTGGATCCCGGGTTCGATGATCGGCGACCGTCCCTCCGCGCGGGCGCGCTGGGCGTCCGTGATGCGGGGGTTGCCCGTGACGGTGGGGGGACCGTATCCGGGGGCGTCCTCGGCAAGGCTTTGGGCGGTCGTCCCGCTGGGGCCATGGGCCGGGCCACCGGCGCCGGGCGCCTGCTGGCCGGAGTGCTGGTGTGCGGGCGTCCACGCGGGCGCCGGCGCCTCCTGAGGCAGCGATGCGGTGCCGTGCCCGTACACGGGCTCCGCATACCCCTGCGTCGGCACATACGCCGTATCCGCGGCGGACACCGGCGCCTGCGCCTGCGTCTCCCAGGTCTGCCCCTCCCACTGCTGGGTGTATCCCTGCCACTCGGGCTGAGGCTGCTGCTGGGCCTGCTGATACGGGTCGTAGCCCTCGTACGGCTGATTGCTCATCGTCTCGCTCATCCTCCTGCGAACGGCGGGAGCACCTCGACCGTGCCGCCCTCGGCCAGCCGTACCGTCTCATGCTCGCGGGTCCCCACGGGGTCACCGTCGATGAGGAACGAGCATCGCCGCAGGACGCGGACGAGTTCGCCGGGGTGTCGCTCGCGGGCCTCGTCGAGTGCCTCGGCGAGCGTGCTCGCGTCGTACGGCTCCTCGGCGACGCCTGCCGCGGCCTTGGCGGCGGCCCAGTAACGCACCGTGCCCTTTGCCATCTCGTTCCTCAATCACTGGATACGTGCATCAGTGGATCTCGTACGGTGGATCTCGTACATCGGTGGATCTTGTACGTCGGTGGGTCTCGTACGTCGGTGGATCCTGTGAACACCGTCAGGCTAGCCCGCGTGTGCGACAGCCCAGTCCCCGATACGGGCCAGCAACGCGTCGTCCGCGGCGTTCTCCGCGTGCCCCATCCCGTGCTCCAGCCACAGTTCGGCGTGGCCCCCGGAGGCGGCGGCGAGCATCCGCGGGTGGTCGACGGGGAAGTAGCCGTCCTGGTCGCCGTGGACGATGAGGAGCGGGGTGGGTGCGATGAGGGGGACCGACTCGACGGGAGAGGCGGGTACGGGGTCCCACTCGCGGTGGTGGATGCGGGTGCGCAGGCCGTAGCGGCCCACTATCCGGCCCACCGGCTGCGTTACCAGCCAGTGCAGCCGTCGCATAGGGGCCGTGCCCCGGTAGTACCAGCGGGCCGGTGCGCTCACCGAAACCACCGCGTCCGTATGCGCATCCGTGCGCCCCTCGTGCTCCTGGCCCTGCTGCCGGCCCTGCCTGCGCCCGGCCTCTGCCGTTTCTCCGTAGATGGCCGCGTGCCTGAGCACGACCGACCCGCCCATCGAGAACCCCACGGTGGCCACGCGCGCGTGCCCCAGCTCCCGCGCCCACGCCACGGCCGCCGCCAGGTCGTGGACCTCGCGGTCGCCGACCGTGGAGCGGCCGCCGGAGGCGCCGTGACCACGGAAGGAGAAGGTGACGACCGGTGCGTGGCGCGCGAGAATCCCCGCCGCGCGGCACACGTGCGGGCGGTCCAGATCGCCCGTGAAACCGTGCGCGACAATGAACGCGAGGTCACCGGAAGCCCCCGTTCCGGGGTCGTACGCCGCATCGATCGTCACCCCGTCGACCGTGAGCAGAAACCTCCGCACAGGGGTGCGGGGCGCCGTCTCAAGGTGTGGACGATAGGAAGATCCCGCCGCTTGACCTGCCGAACGTGAACTCATGTGGGCTATTCTGCTGGGCAGAGGACTCGGGCAGCGTAGCCCCCGGGTCCTTTTGTGCTTTCGGAAGCGTTGTATACGAAGCGGGAAACCGCGGGTGTACGGGCCTCGAACGCGCAGGCGGATCCCAGGGGCGCGGGAACCGCACGTACACAGCAGTGCCGCAAACTCCCCCACTGCCCAAGGGCGTGGGAGGTGCCCCCATCGCAGGGACCGAGGAGGAACCAGACGTTATGGGCGAGCGAACCGTGCACGAACGTAAGACGACCCAGGCAGGTGGGGCGCGATGAGTTCTCTGCTGCTCCTGACCAATGCCCTTCAGCCGTCGACGGAGGTGCTTCCCGCTCTCGGCCTGCTGCTGCACAACGTACGCGTGGCTCCGGCGGAGGGCCCGGCTCTCGTCGACACCCCCGGCGCCGACGTCATCCTGATCGACGGCCGCCGTGACCTCCCGCAGGTGCGCAGCCTGTGCCAGCTGCTGCGGTCCACGGGCCCCGGCTGTCCGCTCATCCTCGTCGTGACGGAGGGCGGCCTCGCGGCCGTCACCGCCGACTGGGGCATCGACGACGTCCTGCTCGACACCGCGGGACCGGCCGAGGTCGAGGCGCGCCTGCGCCTGGCGATGGGTCGCCAGCAGATCGTCAACGACGACTCCCCCATGGAGATCCGCAACGGCGACCTGTCGGTCGACGAGGCGACGTACAGCGCGAAGCTCAAGGGCCGGGTCCTCGACCTCACCTTCAAGGAGTTCGAGCTCCTGAAGTACCTCGCGCAGCACCCGGGCCGCGTCTTCACGCGCGCCCAGCTGCTCCAGGAGGTCTGGGGCTACGACTACTTCGGCGGCACGCGCACGGTCGACGTCCACGTACGACGACTGCGCGCGAAGCTCGGGCCCGAGCACGAGTCGCTCATCGGAACCGTGCGGAACGTCGGTTATCGATTCGTTACTCCCGAGAAAGTGGACCGCGCCGCGGACGAGGCGAAGGCCAAGGCGGCCCAGCCAAAGCCGGATGATGCGGACGAGAGGGCGCACCTGGACGCCGCCGATGCCGAGCGGGCTGTCGCGGAGGTGCGGGAACCCGCCGTACGCCCTGCCCAGAGGTAGGTCCATCCGCGTAGACTCCGCGCGTGGCCAAGGTGACTCGGGATGATGTGGCGCGACTGGCGGGTACCTCCACCGCCGTCGTCAGCTATGTCATCAACAACGGACCCCGGCCGGTTGCCCCGGCCACGCGCGAGCGCGTTCTCGCCGCGATCAAGGAGCTGGGGTACCGGCCCGACCGGGTCGCCCAGGCCATGGCATCGCGGCGGACCGAGCTCATAGGCCTGATCATCCCGGACGCGCGCCAGCCCTTCTTCGGGGAGATGGCGCACGCGGTCGAACAGGCTGCCGCCGACCGCGGAAAAATGGTCCTCGTCGGCAACACCGACTACATCGCCGAGCGCGAGGTCCACTATCTGCGCGCCTTCCTCGGCATGCGGGTCTCCGGCCTGATCCTCGTCAGCCACGCGCTGAACGACCACGCGGCCGAGGAGATCGAGGCCTGGGACGCCCGCGTGGTGCTGCTGCACGAGCGCCCCGAGGCGATCGACGACGTCGCGGTCGTCACGGACGACATCGGCGGCGCCCAGCTCGCCACCCGCCACCTGCTCGAACACGGCTACGAGTACGTGGCCTGTCTCGGCGGCATCGCCGAGACCCCGGTCGTCGGCGACCCGGTCTCCGACCACGTCGAGGGCTGGCGGCGCGCGATGCAGGAGGCGGGCATCTCCACTCAGGGGCGCCTTTTCGAAGCCCTCTACAACCGCTACGACGCCTACGAGGTCGCCCTCCGCCTGCTCGCGGGCCCGGACCGTCCGCCGGCCATCTTCTGCTCCACCGACGACCAGGCGATCGGCGTGCTGCGGGCGGCGCGCGAGCTGCGTATCGACGTACCGGGCGAGCTGGCCGTGGCCGGCTTCGACGACGTCAAGGAAGCGGCCCTGACGGACCCGCCGCTGACGACGATCGCGTCGGACCGTTCGGCGATGGCTCGCGCGGCCGTCGATCTCGTCCTCGATGACGGGCTGCGGGTCGCGGGCTCGCGCCGCGAGCGCCTGAAGCTGTTCCCGTCACGCCTGGTCGTGCGCCGGTCCTGCGGCTGTGAGTAAGCAGGACCGACGCACGACGGTGAGCGTCTAGAACAGCAGGTTGTACTGGTTGAACCCCGTGCCCAGGCTGATCCGCGAGCCGAAGAGGCTGCTGGACGCCTTGTTGGTGCCCGGGTAGAGCCAGAGCGTGCCGCCGGAGTCGCGGGCGATGACGTCGGCGATGCCGTCGCCCGTCACGTCGCCGTTGGACACGTACGAGGTGAAGTTCCAGCCCGTACGCGCCTGGATCCGTGTCGCGAACGGCTTGTGCTCGACCTGCGTGCCCTTGTAGAGGTACAGGACCCCGGAGCTGTTGCGGACGAGCAGGTCGGCGCGGCCGTCGCCGGACAGGTCGCCGCGGCCGAAGATCTTGACGTTCTTCCAGGCCCGGTCGACGACCTTGACGCGGCCGTAGAACTGGCCGGTGCCCTTGCCCGGGTAGAGGTAGACCGAGCCGTCGGCGTCCACCGCGACCAGGTCGGGGCGGGCGTCACCGGTCATGTCGCCGGGGATGGCGTACGACTTGTAGCCGCCCCACACCGAGCTGATCTGCATCCACTCGAACTCCCACGTGGAGTGGTTCAGGTAGCTGCGGTACAGCTTGCCGTCGCCCTTCTCGCGGATGATCAGGTCCTGGAAGAAGTCCCGGTCCAGGTCGGCCTGCATGCCCCAGCTGATGGTCTCCCAGCCGCTGCTCTGGAAGGCGCGCTGCGCAAGCGAGGTGCCCTTGCTGTTCTGCTGGAACAGGCCCCCGGAGGGCGTACGGGCCAAGAGGTCGGCCTTGCCGTCGAACGACATGTCGGTGTCGTCGATGCGCGGCTGAGCGGCCCAGGTGTACGAGCTGACCTTGGTGAAGACCGGGTACGCGCCCTTGGCCGTGCAGCCCGCGACGCCCCACGAGACGATGCCGATGATCTTGCCGCCGGTGATCACCGGGCCGCCGGAGTCACCGTTGCAGGGGCTCTTGGTGCCCTCGTCGGTGCCGGTGGCCGGGGTGCCCGCGCAGAACATCGAGCCCTCGACGAAGGCGTCCTCACCGAGGACCGCCCGCATGCCGCTGTCGCAGGTGGCGTCGGACTGGACCGGCAGGTCCACCTTGCGCAGCTTGGACGACAGGTCGGCGCCGTCCTCGCCGGAGGTCAGACCCCAGCCGTAGACCGTGGCGTTGTTGCCCGGCGCGTACCACGGGGTGTCGTTGGCGGACGCGAGCCGCATCCACTTCTGCTCCAGCGGGCGGTCCAGGGTGAGGACCGCGATGTCGTTCTGGATGGTCGTGTCGTTGTAGCGCGGGTGGTTCCACTGGCGCCAGACGCCCGCGACCGTGCCGTTGGTGTCGTCGTACAGGTCGGTGGCACCGGCGAGCACGGCACCGTTGTTCACCCAGTCGAGGCCCGCGACGCAGTGCGCCGCCGTCAGAACCTTGTTCGGGGCGACGAGGGTGCCGCCGCAGAAGTAGCCCTGGCCGGTCGCGTCGTCGTAATAGGCGAGCTGGACCATCCAGGGGGCGGAGGAGACGGTCGTCTCGCTGCCCCCGATGATGAACGGGGTCGCCTTGGGGGTCTGCTCGGGGGTCGCCTGGTCCTTGGCGGCCTCGATGACGCGGTCGCGCAGAACCTTGTCGGAGGCGGCCGGCTTCACGGGCTGGGAGACCGGCGCGTCGGGCAGCGACGCCGTCGGGTCGTCCGCCGCTGTCGCGGGCTGCGCCGCGAGGGCGCCGGCGCAGGTCAGCGCCAGCGCGAGGGCGGCCGCGGGAAACGCCATGACAGGGCGTCTCAGGCAACCGCGCAGGGCACGTATCACTAGGGCTCCTGGTGTGGGTCGTCGTCGTAAGGGCCCAAGGAGGGCGTACGACGCGACACACGAGCCCGCCCGAAAGCGATCGCCACAGCACCTGCAAGCAGCTGCTCGCCATCGCTTACATCGATTCAGGCATTACCGCGGAGCCCCCCTCCGGCGCGGTGATCGTAGGCCTCACAAGCCCCTCTCCACACGTGCTTCACAGCGGCTGAACAAGTGTTCGTCGGGCGCACCCCGACTCATCACCCTCACGCAATCCGCCGTTTCCCTGGCCCGAGCGGGGCCCGAGCCGGACTCAGGCGGCTTTATATCGGGCATACGCGGTTCTGTCGGGCTTTTTAGCGGGCCCTCAGGAAGCTCTCATGATCCGGAGGAAACCTCTTTGCATGACCGAGAGCTTCCGCCGCAGCGGCGACTACCCCCAGGGCGACACCTACCAGGCGGCCGACCCCCTGCAGTCGGCGTACCCCCAGCAGCAGGTCTACGCCCCCGTCGACCAGCAGCAGGTCTCCTCCCCCGTTCACCCCGAGTGGCCGCCCTCGCCTGCGTACGAGCCGGCCGGCAAGAAGCGCTCGAAGGGCCCGCTGGCCCTCCTGGCCGCCGTCGCGATCGTCGCCGCCGCCATCGGTGGCGGTACCGCGTACGGCATACAGGAGCTGACCGGCAAGGACACCCCGTCGAGCAGCACCAGCACGAACGTGGTGCCCACCGCCAAGAAGGGCACGGTCGCCGGGGTGGCCCGGGCGGTCAGCCCGAGCATCGTCGAGATCAGCGCGACCTCGAACGCGGGTTCCTCCACCGGTTCGGGCGTGGTCATCACGGCCGACGGCGAGATCATCACCAACAACCACGTCATCTCGGGCGCCTCCGAGATCAAGGCGCAGCTGAGCAACGGCCTGTCGTACACCGCGCAGGTCGTCGGCACCGACAGCAGCAAGGACCTGGCGCTCATCAAGCTCGACAACGCGCCGTCCGGCCTGAAGGCCGCGACGCTGGGCAACTCCGACGGCGTCCGGGTCGGCGACGAGGTGGTCGCGATCGGCTCCCCCGAGGGCCTGACGGGCACGGTCACCAGCGGCATCATCTCCGCCCTTGACCGTGACGTCACCGTCTCGACCGACGAGAACCAGGGCCGGCGGCAACAGCAGGGCGGCGGCAGCGGCCAGTGGCCGTTCGAGTTCGGCGGCCAGGAGTTCAACGGCGACACGGGCTCGTCCACGACGACGTACAAGGCGCTCCAGACCGACGCCTCGCTCAACCCGGGCAATTCGGGCGGCGCCCTGATCGACATGAACGGCAACATCATCGGCATCAACTCGGCGATGTACTCGGCCACGGACGCCACGTCCTCGTCGAGCGCGGGAAGCGTGGGCCTCGGCTTCGCGATCCCGGTCAACACGGTCAAGTCCGACCTGACGAGCCTGCGGGCGGGCGGCGCGGACAGCTGACCTGAAGCACGCGGCTTCGCACGCACTCCGATCCGACACACGCACTCCGATCCGATCCGACGCACTCCGTCCGATCCGATCCGATGTACTCCGTCCGATCCGACCTTGGAGGTCGAGATGATCAAGAACATGACGCACACCACCGTTTCGCAGACGTTTGTCGGCATCGCCCCTGCCGGGATCTCCCAGGCCCTGGCCGTGGCCCACGAGCTGCACTGCCCGGAACCGCGTACCCCCGAGGCCCGCACCCCTGAGGTGGCCCCGCAGCTGATGGGCCTGCGGACGCCGGCCACGCGGCCGCACCGCCGCAAGATCCCGCTGCGCCGTCTGAGCGCGCTGTGCGTCTGACCCTCTCCCACGCGTGCTGATCCTTTCCGCCTCCGCTCGGAACGTGCGAGGCTGAGCAGGATCAGCACAGACGGGATCAGACCACCCCACCGCACCCATAGGAACCCACGCCCATGAGCCCCGCCGATGGCGACCGTGACCCCCAGCGCATCCTGATCGTCGACGACGAGCCGGCAGTGCGCGACGCACTCCAGCGCAGCCTCGCCTTCGAGGGATACGACACCGAGGTCGGGGTCGACGGCGCGGACGCCCTGGAGAAGGCGACCGCGTACCAGCCCGACCTGGTCGTCCTCGACATCCAGATGCCCCGGATGGACGGCCTGACGGCGGCACGCCGGATGCGCGGCGCGGGCACCATGACCCCGATCCTCATGCTGACGGCCCGTGACACGGTCGGCGACCGCGTCACGGGCCTCGACGCCGGCGCGGACGACTACCTGGTCAAGCCCTTCGAGCTCGACGAGCTCTTCGCCCGGGTCCGGGCGCTGCTGCGCCGCAGCTCCTACGCGGCCACGGCGGACGGCACCCAGGAGGAGGACGCGCTCACCTTCGGCGACCTCCGCATGGACCTCTCGACCCGCGAGGTCACGCGCGCCGGACGCCCGGTGGAGCTTACGCGCACGGAGTTCACGCTTCTGGAGATGTTCCTGGCGCACCCGCGCCAGGTCCTCACCCGCGAGCAGATCCTGAAGGCGGTCTGGGGCTTCGACTTCGAGCCCTCCTCCAACTCCCTCGACGTGTACGTCATGTACCTGCGCCGCAAGACCGAGGCGGGCGGCGAGCCACGCGTCGTGCACACGGTGCGGGGCGTGGGGTACGTCCTGCGCTCGGGCGGCGCGGAGTGATCCGCAGATTCAGGTCACTGCCGCTGCGGTCGCGACTGGCGTTGCTGGTGGCGGCGGCGGTGGCGTTCGGGGTGGCGGCGGTTTCGGTCACGTGCTGGTTCATCGTGCAGGGGAAGCTGTACGCCGAGATCGACAGCAGTCTCCAGGCCCAGAAGCAGTCCATGCCGTACGGCTTGGTCCAGACCGCTCTCGACAACTGCGGCAAGAACCCGAGCAACAACAACTACCGCATGCGCTTCGACTCCTACACGCAGGTGGTCCGGGCAAACGGCACTGTCTGTGCCCTTGACTACTCCGCGGACACGGTGAAGGTCACCGACAGCGACAAGGAAATGGCCCAGGACCCGAAACCCGGCATGTTCACGCTCCGGAACGGGACCGACAGCAACGGCGACGCCGTACGCGTCATGACGATGCCGCTCATCGTCACCGACGTTCCCAACCAGCTTCCCACCAGCCGGGTGATGTACAGCAAGGCCGCCCTCGTCGTGGCCGTCCCTCTCAAGAGCACCGAGTCCACCCTCAACTACCTGGCGCTCCTCCTGCTCCTCGTCTCTGGCATCGGAGTCGTCGGCGCCGGAGCCGCCGGCCTGGCAGTCGCCCGCGCGGGCCTGCGCCCGGTGGACAAACTCACCGAGGCCGTGGAACACGTGGCGCGCACGGAAGATCTCTCCATCCGCATCCCCGTCGAAGACGACGGCGAGGACGAGATCGCCCGTCTCTCGCGGTCCTTCAACTCCATGACGTCCGCGCTGGCCAGCTCCCGCGAACTGCAGCAGCAACTCATCGCGGACGCGGGCCACGAACTGCGTACGCCGCTGACCTCCCTGCGCACCAACATCGAACTCCTCACCCGCAGCGAGGAAATGGGCCGCCCGATCCCCCCGGCGGACCGCAAGGAACTCCTTGCCTCGGTCACCGCCCAGATGACCGAACTGGCCGTGCTGATCGGCGACTTGCAGACCCTGTCGCGCTCGGACGCGGGCCAGCCGGCGGACCGCGTACAGGTGGTGGCGCTGGAGGACACGGTCGAGTCGGCCCTGCGCCGGGCGCGGCTGCGCGGCCCGGAGCTGACGATCAGGGCGGACCTCCAGCCCTGGTACGTACGGGCGGAGCCGTCCGCCCTGGAGCGGGCGATCGTGAACATCCTCGACAACGCGGTGAAGTTCAGCCCCGAGGGCGGCGCGATCGACGTCATCCTCAAGAACGGCGAACTGACGGTCCGCGACCGCGGCCCCGGCATCCCCACCGAGGAACTCCCCCACGTCTTCGACCGCTTCTGGCGCTCCCCGTCGGCCCGGGCCCTCCCCGGATCGGGCCTCGGCCTGTCGATCGTGGCGCGCACGGTCCAGCAGTCGGGCGGCGAGGTCTCCCTGACACCCGCCATGGGCGGCGGCACGGTGGCGACCGTACGGCTGCCGGGGGCACCGGTACCGCCGCCCGAGACGCCCTAGCCGAGCGCCCAGGACACACCCGCCCGTCTGCGTACACGCGAGCGGGGCCGGTGCGTGTGTCCGCACCGGCCCCGCTCGCTCTGCCGAGGATCTACCGAACGACCGTGATCCGGTCAGCCGCCGGCACCGCATACGGCGTCCCTGCCGACGAGTTCGCCGTCAGGAAGGACTCGAAGGCCGCCAGGTCGTCCTCGCCGACCAGGACGTTCGTGCCCTTGCCGAGTTCGGCGAAGCCGTCGCCGCCGCCCGCGAGGAAGGAGTTCATCGCGACGCGGTAGCTCCCGGTGAGGTCGATGGCGGTGCCGTTGAGCTTGACCGAGTCGGTGACGACCCGCGCGGCGCCCGACTTCGTCAGGTCCAGCGTGTAGGTCAGTCCGGCCGAGATCTGAAGGATCTTCGGCGCCGCCTCGTTCGCCCCGCTGACCTGCTGCTGGAGCGCGGTGAGCAGTTGCGCGCCGGTCAGGTCGACCAGGTTGACCGTGTTGGAGAAGGGCTGGACGCTGTACGCCTCCCCGTACGTCACCACGCCGTCGCCCTCGCCGCCGCTCGCCGTGTGGGTGAGGCCGGCGCGGATGCCGCCGGGGTTCATCAGCGCGAGGTCGGCCTCGGGGTCGACGGACTTGGCGTACGCGAGCTGCGCGTCGGCGATCAGGTCGCCGAGCGGGGACTCGGTGCCGGTGTTGCCGATCTCGCCCGCGATGTAGCCGATGGGCCGGGAGGCGATCGGAGCGGCGAGGGTCTTCCACTTGGTGATCAGGTCCGTCATGTCGGCGGCCTTCGCCACATCACGGGTGACCACGTGGTTCGCGGACTTCACCGCCGTACGGGCGATGTCGCCGGTCCACCGGTCGTACGTCAGCGTCGTGTCCGTGTACAGACGGCCGAAGGACGCGGCCGACGTGACCGTGCGGGGCTTGCCCGCCGGGTCGGCGATCGTGCACGCGTACGCCTGGTGCGTGTGACCGGTGACCAGCGCGTCCACGGCCGGGGTGACGTTCTTGGCGATGTCGACGATCGGGCCGGAGATGCCGTCACCGGCGCCGGGGCTGTCGCAGTCGTAGTTGTACGCCGTCGACGCGGGCGCCCCGCCCTCGTGGACCAGCGCGACGATCGACTTCACACCCTGGCGCTGAAGCACCTTGGCGTACTTGTTGATCGTCGCGACCTCGTCGCCGAACTTCAGCCCCTTGACACCCTCGGCGGAGACGATGTCCGGGGTGCCCTCCAGGGTCACGCCGATGAAGCCGACCTTGACGCCGTTCTTCTTCCACACCCAGTACGGCTTGAGGATCGGCCTGCCGGTCTTCTCGTCGGTGACGTTCGCCGCGAGATAGGGGAAGGTGGCGCCGGTGAACTTCTCGCTGTCGTCGTAACAGCCGTCCTTCGGGTGGCAGCCGCCGTTCTGCAGGCGGGCCAGTTCCTTGGCGCCCTCGTCGAACTCGTGGTTGCCGACCGACGAGACATCGAGGTCGAGGCCGTTCAGCGCCTCGATCGTCGGCTCGTCGTGGAAGAGCCCGGAGATCAGCGGGGACGCGCCGACCATGTCACCGGCGGCGGCCGTGATCGAGTACGTGTTGTCCTTGCGAGCCTCGCGCAGATGCGTGGCCAGGTACTCGACGCCACCCGCGTCGATCGTCTTGGTCGTGCCGTCCTCGTGCTGCTCCGTCACCCGCCCGGAAGAACCGGCCGGCGGCTCCAGGTTGCCGTGCAGATCGTTGAAGGACAGCAGCTGTACGTCCTGGTAGCGGCCGCTTCCCTGATGGTGCGGCGGCGTCGTCCTGTCCTGGCCCGCGCTGGCGGGCATCGCGGCGGCCAGAGCACCGACGGTGGCGAGGCCGGCGGCGGCCGCGAGCAGGCGACGCGGAAGTCTGTGCCGGGGCGTCGACGACATGGGATCCCCCCTGGGAACGGAACGGTGAGAGCTGTGCCGGCCACGAGAACCGCGGAACCCACGGGAGCCGTGGGCCCCACAGGATCCGCGGAGCCCACGAGAGCCGCGGAACCCACAGGACCCGCAGAACCAACAGGAGCCGCGGAACCCACAGAACCCGCCCAACCCACAGGAACCACGGGGCCCGCACGCACGGCGAGACCACTGTGGCTATGCCCGCACCCTAGAGTCAACGCGCGTAGCACAAAAGGGGGTTGAGGGTTACGGGCTGATTGCCATCGTCTGACCACCCCGTCGGCCTCTCCTCCCGCCACGCTCGACATCCACCCCGTCCAGCTCCTTGTCCCGAAATCACCGCGCCGTACCCTCGTATGCATGACCAGCGACGACAGCGCACTGCCCGCTCTCTCCCGCTCCATCGAGACCTGCTCGGCGCTCTCCCCGGCCCAGGCCGAGCAGGTGCTCGCACTGCTCGCGGAGGCCGCCCGGGCCGACGGGCAGCAGGCGGTGTCCGAGCAGGGGCGGCTGCAGCTGAAGGGCGGGGCCCGTGAGGGCGTCCGGCATCTGCTGCTGATCGTCCGCGACGAGCTGGTCGGCTACGCACAGCTGGAGGACACCGACCCGGTGGAGGCCCCGGCCGCCGAGCTGGTCGTGCACCCCGGGCACCGTGGGCACGGGCACGGGCGGGCGCTCGGCTCGGCCCTGCTCGCCGAGTCCGGGAAGCGGCTGCGGGTGTGGGCGCACGGCGGTCACTCCGCCGCCCGGCATCTGGCACAGGTCCTCGGGCTCACCCTCTTCCGCGAACTGCGCCAGATGCGGCGGTCGTTGGCGGACCTGAACCTGCCCGAGCCGAAGCTCCCGAACGGCGTACGCGTCCGCTCCTTCGTGCCGGGCCGGGACGACGCCGCCTGGCTCGCGGTGAACGCCGCGGCGTTCGCCCACCACCCCGAGCAGGGCTCCCTCACCCAGCGCGACCTGGACGACCGGATGGCCGAGCCGTGGTTCGACCCGTCCGGGTTCTTCCTCGCCTTCCGCGGCGACGAGCTCCTCGGCTTCCACTGGACCAAGGTCCACGCCGCGGAACAGCTCGGAGAGGTCTACGTCCTCGGCGTCCACCCCGGCGCCCAGGGCACCGGCCTCGGCAAGGCCCTGACCACCATCGGCCTCCGCCACCTCGCCGCCCAGGGCATGCCCACCGCGATGCTGTACGTCGACGCCGACAACAAGTCCGCCGTGACCGTCTACGAACGCCTCGGCTTCCTCACCCACGAGACGGACCTGATGTACCGAACGGAGTCCTGACCACCACGTCCGGCCGGATACGCGCCCCAGACATCCGGATACGCGCATCCCGGGCATCCGGGTACGCCCTTCCGGGCATGTAGACGTCCGGGAGCCGCCCCCCGATATCCCGCACGTCATGTCGTCTTAACCATCGATTCAGACGACCTTGCCACGCTCAAGCAATGCAGCCCGCCGTGCCCGAGCCTTCGCCTCCGCCGGAGAACGAGTCCTCGCCGACGACAGGGAGCGAGCGCACGCCGGTCATGCGGAACGAGATCATCCGCATCGCCGATCTGCCTCGAGCCCTTTCCGACGCGCCGGTCTCGCTCCCGGCGCGGAAGAATGGGTTCATGAACCAGCCAAGCGCCCAGGCACAGGTCCAGCACCCACAGCCGTCCGTCGGCTCCCTTGCCGCTCACCGCCCGCACACCGTGGCGGCGAACGTCTCCGACCTCGAGCCCGACATCGACGCCGATCTCGACGCGTACGAGGACTCGCAGGACGCCATCGCCCTGCCCCAGGGCCGTTTTCTTGACCGGGAGCGCAGCTGGCTGGGGTTCAACGAGCGGGTTCTGGAGCTCGCCGAAGACCCGAACACGCCCCTCCTGGAGCGCGCCAACTTCCTGGCGATCTTCGCCAGTAACCTGGACGAGTTCTTCATGGTCCGGGTGGCAGGCCTGAAGCGCCGGATCGCGACCGGCGTGGCCACCAAGTCCGCCTCCGGGCTGCAGCCCCGCGAGGTCCTGGAGATGATCTGGGCCCGCTCGCGCGAACTCATGGCCCGGCACGCGGCCTGCTACCAGGAGGACGTCGCCCCCGCGCTCGCGGAGGAGGGCATCCACGTCGTCCGCTGGAGCGAGCTGACCGAGAAGGAGCAGGCCCGCCTCTTCACCCTGTTCCGGCACCAGATCTTCCCGGTCCTGACCCCGCTGGCGGTCGACCCCGCGCACCCCTTCCCGTACATCTCCGGCCTGTCCCTGAACCTGGCCGTCGTCGTACGGAACCCGGTAAGCGGCCACCGCCACTTCGCGCGCGTCAAGGTCCCGCCGCTGCTCTCCCGCTTCCTGGAGGCCTCCCCGAACCGCTACGTCCCCATCGAGGATGTGATCGCGGCCCACCTGGAGGAGCTCTTCCCGGGCATGGAGGTCCTTGAGCACCACACCTTCCGGCTCACCCGGAACGAGGACCTCGAGGTCGAGGAGGACGACGCCGAGAACCTGCTCCAGGCGCTGGAGAAGGAGCTCATGCGGCGCCGCTTCGGGCCGCCGGTGCGCCTGGAGGTCGAGGAGTCCATCGACCGGTACGTGCTCGACCTGCTCGTACGGGAGCTGAAGATCTCCGAGGCCGAGGTGTACCCGCTGCCGGGTCCCCTTGACCTCACCGGCCTCTTCGGCATCGGGAAGCTGGACCGGCCCGAGCTGAAGTACCCGAAGTTCATCGCCGGCACCCACCGCGACCTCGCGGAGGTCGAGTCGGCGTCCGCACCCGACATCTTCGCCGCCCTGCGCGAGCGCGACGTCCTGCTCCACCACCCGTACGACTCCTTCTCCACCTCCGTGCAGTCGTTCCTGGAGCAGGCCGCGGCCGATCCGGACGTGCTCGCCATCAAGCAGACGCTCTACCGGACCTCCGAGACCTCCCCCATCGTCGACGCGCTCATCGACGCCGCCGAGTCGGGCAAGCAGGTCCTCGTCCTGGTCGAGATCAAGGCACGCTTCGACGAGCAGGCCAACATCAAGTGGGCCCGCAAGCTGGAGGAGGCGGGCTGCCATGTCGTGTACGGGCTCGTCGGCCTGAAGACCCACTGCAAGCTGTCGCTGGTCGTCCGGCAGGAGGGCGACACCCTGCGCCGCTACTCCCACGTCGGCACGGGCAACTACCACCCGAAGACCGCCCGGCTGTACGAGGACCTCGGCCTGCTCACCGCCGACCCGCAGGTGGGCGCGGACCTCTCCGACCTGTTCAACCGGCTGTCGGGCTACTCGCGCCGCGAGACCTACCGCAGGCTCCTCGTCGCCCCCAAGTCCCTGCGCGACGGCCTGGTCTCACGGATCAACAAGGAAGTACAGCACCACAACGCCGGACGGCCCGCCTACGTCCGCATCAAGGTCAACTCGATGGTGGACGAGGCGGTCATCGACGCGCTGTACCGCGCCTCCCAGGCCGGAGTACCGGTCGACGTCTGGGTGCGCGGCATCTGCGCGGTGCGTCCCGGCGTCCCGGGCCTGTCCGAGAACATACGGGTCCACTCCGTCCTCGGCCGCTTCCTGGAGCACTCCCGGATCTTCGCCTTCGGCAACGGCGGCGAGCCCGAGGTGTGGATCGGCAGCGCCGACATGATGCACCGCAACCTCGACCGGAGGATCGAGGCCCTTGTCAGGGTTACCGACCCGGCTCATCGCGCCGCACTCAACCGGCTCCTTGAGACCGGCATGTCCGACAGCACCGCTTCCTGGCACCTGGGCCCCGACGGCGAGTGGCTGCGGCACGCGACCGACCCGGATGGCCAGCCACTGCGGAACGTCCAGGAGATGCTCATAGACGCCCGGAGGCGCAGGCGTGGCACAGCAGCACCTTGATCCCCCCACCGACCCCACGGCCGGGTCCGTCGCGGGCGATGTCCTCGCGGACTATCTGCGGGCCCAGGCCACGGAGTTCCTCCGTTCGCTGCGCCAGCACCGGGAGACCGGCGGCGGTGGGGGCACTCCCGCGCGAGCGAATTCAAGCGCGGGGGAGAACGGTTCGGAGGAGTCGGGCGACGCGGCGCGGGCGCTGCGCCGCTCGGCCCGCCGCATCAGCGGCAGCCTGCACACCTTCCGGCCGCTGCTCGACCCGGACTGGTCGGAGGCCATGCGCCCCGAACTGGCCTGGCTGTCCGGCACGCTGGCGCGCGAGCACGCGTACAGCGCCCGCCTGGAGCGGCTGCTCGGGGCGCTGAACCGCCTGTCGGGCTCGGCCGCCCTCCCCTCCCAGACGGGCTCGGACCCGGCCGCGGTGCCCAAGGGCCAGCTGACCGTCGGCGCGGCGAAGGCGGGCGCGCTCCTCGACCGCCAGCTGACCCTCGCCCGTACCCGGGCCCACTCGGCGGCCCTCCAGGCGCTGGGTTCCTCCCGCTTCCACGCCGTCGCGGACAGCGTCGCCGTGCTCGCCAGCGAGGTCCCGCTCACCCCGGCGGCCGCCGCCACCGATCTGCGCCCGCTGGCCGCCGCGGCGGCGGACCGCCTGACCGACGCGGTCGCCGCGCTGCCGCTGGTCACCGCGGGCCACCCGTACAACGCGGAGGCCCTCGTGCACGGCCTGTCCGCCGACACCGCGCCCCAGCCGCAGGACGCCCCCTGGCATCAGGTCCGCCTGCTGCTGCGCCTGCACCGCTACGCCCGCGAGGTCCTGTACGGCGAGCAGTGCCCGGTCGACGTACGGCTGCTCGCCGCGGGCCAGGCGCTCAACCGGCACCGGGACGCGGCGGAGGCGGCGTCCGCCGCGGCGTCGGCGGCGCGCACCCCGCGCATCGCCCCGGCGACGGCGTACGCGCTCGGTGTGCTCCACGCCGACCAGCGGCACGAGGTGGAGGCGGCGCGGTTCGCCTTCCAGCAGGCATGGCAGAAGGAAGCGGTACGCACCCCCTGAGGGAGGTCTCATGGCGGACGGCATGATCCAGGCGGCGGGCTGCGTCCTGTGGCGTCGCTCCCCGGTCGACGGCGAGCTGGAGATCTGCCTCGTCCACCGGCCGAAGTACGACGACTGGTCGCACCCCAAGGGCAAGCTGAAGCGCGGCGAGGACGCGCTCACCGGGGCGCTCCGCGAGGTGGAGGAGGAGACGGGCTACGCCGCCGTCCTAGGCGCCGTCCTCCCCACGCTCCGCTACCTCGCCGGCGGCCGCCCCAAGGAGGTCCGCTACTGGGCCGCCGAGGCCGCGGACGGCCACTTCACCCCCAGCCGCGAGGTCGACCGCGTCCTGTGGCTCTCGCCGACGGCGGCCCGCCTCCGCCTCACCCAGCCCCGGGACCGCGACCTGGTCGACGCCCTGCTCAGCGCACTGCATCTGGCGTGACGCCGGCTCGTACGACGACGGGGGCGCACTCCTACGACGACGGAGCGCGCTCGTACGACGACGGGGCGCGGGCTCGTACGATGGGACGCGACAAATACGACATGACGGAATCGGCGGCACCCCTGAAACGTGTGCGGCGCCGTTTGATTACGTAGTGTCTTCTTCTGGATTCTTGTGACTGGAATGCACCCGTGTCCTCGACGTAAGCGTTCCGTGACCTCACCGCACCGCCTACAGGGGTTCACCTCTCGTTAACTTATGCCCATCGGTGGCTTCACCTGTTCTGCCTAATTTCGGCCCTGCACGGTGCGGAGTGCGTCTCGGATGCCTCCTCCGCGTAACAGACAGCAATTCACCCGACTCCGCACGCCGCCACAAGACGGCGGCTCTTGGAAGGAACTCCCGAAAGTGAAGCTTCAGCGCATGAACCGGCGGGCCCTCACCCTCGGTGCTCTCGCCGTCTCCGGCGCCCTGGCCCTGACGGCGTGCGGCTCCGACGACACCGGCGGCAAGAGCAACGGCGGGGACAAGACGACGCCTAACGCCAGCTCCGTCGACTGCATGGACGCCAAGGGTCAGCTCCAGGCCTCCGGCTCCTCCGCGCAGAAGAACGCCGTCGACGCCTGGATCCAGTCCTACTCGGCCGCCTGCAAGGACGTGCAGCTCAACTACAACCCGACCGGTTCCGGTGCGGGTGTCACCGCGTTCCTGCAGGGTCAGACCGCGTTCGCCGGCTCCGACTCCGCCCTGGACCCGGAGGAGATCACCGAGTCCAAGAAGCTCTGCACGGACGGTCAGGCCATCGACCTGCCGATGGTCGTCGGCCCGATCGCCGTCGGCTTCAACGTCCCGGGTGTCGAGAAGCTGGTCCTGGACGCCCCGACCATGGCCAAGATCTTCGACGACAAGATCAAGAACTGGAACGACGAGGCGATCGCGAAGCTGAACCCCGACGCCAAGCTCCCCGACCTCAAGATCCAGGCCACCCACCGTTCGGACGAGTCCGGCACCACGGACAACTTCACCAAGTACCTGTCCGCCGCCGCCCCGAACGACTGGAAGTACGAGCACGGCAAGTCCTGGGAGGCCAAGGGCGGCCAGTCCGCGTCCGGCTCCTCCGGTGTCGCCCAGCAGGTGAAGCAGACCGCTGGCGCCATCGGCTACATGGAGATGTCGTACGCCAAGGAGGGCATCACCTCGGTCTCCGTGAAGACCGGTGCCGCCGAGCCCGTCGACGTCAACGTCGCCAACGCCACCAAGTCCCTGACCGAGGCCAAGGTCGTCGGCACCGGCAAGGACCTCGCGCTGGAGCTGAACTACACGCCGAAGGCCGAGGGTGCCTACCCGATCACCCTGGTCACGTACGAGATCGCCTGCGACAAGGGCAACAAGGCCGACACCCTGCCCGCCGTCAAGTCCTTCCTCGGCTACATCGCCTCGGAGGACGGTCAGGGCCAGCTGGAGGCCGCCGGTTACGCCCCGGTCCCCGACGAGATCATCGCCAAGGTCCGCGAGACCATCAAGGGCCTGAGCTGACCTGAGAGTGCGGCCCACTCCCTGAACGGAAGTGGGCCGCACCGTCCGGTGCACCGCCGCCAGGAGCCGACGCCGACCGGCGTCGGCTCCGCCTGGGGCCGTCGCGACCGACGGCTCCGCAGACCGGAGACCCCGATGGATATATCAACACAGAAGACCACACCACCCCCTTCGCCCCAGCCCTCCCCGGCCGAGCAGAAGCGTGCGGCCCGCGGCGCGACCCGCCCCGGAGACCGCATCTTCCTCGGCCTTTCGCGCGGATCCGGCATCTTCCTGCTGGTGGTCATGGCGGCCATCGCCGTGTTCCTCAGCCTCCGCGCCGCCAACGCGCTCAGCAACGACGAGGGCAACTTCTTCACCACCTTCGAGTGGAACCCCACCGGCAGCCCGCCGGTCTTCGGCATCGCCGTCCTCGCCTTCGGCACCGTCGTCTCGTCGGTCATCGCGATGGCCATCGCCGTCCCGATCGCCGTCGGCATCGCGCTGTTCCTCACCCACTACTCCCCGCGCAGGCTGGGCGGTCCCATCGCGTACGTGATCGACCTGCTCGCCGCCGTGCCGTCCATCGTGTACGGCCTGTGGGGCGTCATGGTCCTCGTGCCGAACCTGGACGGTCTGTACGGCTGGCTGGACGAATACCTCGGCTGGACCGGCATCTTCGAGTGGAGCGGCGGAGCCCCGCGCGCGCTGTTCACCGTCGGCATCCTGCTCGCGATCATGATCCTTCCGATCATCACCAACGTGAGCCGCGAGGTCTTCAAGCAGGTCCCGCAGATGCACGAGGAGGCCGCGCTGGCCCTCGGCGCCACGCGCTGGGAGGTCATCCGCATGTCGGTGCTGCCCTTCGGCCGCTCCGGCGTGATCTCCGCCTCGATGCTCGGCCTCGGCCGCGCGCTCGGCGAGACGATGGCCGTCGCCATGGTCCTGTCGCCGACCTTCGACATCAACGCCAGCCTGCTCGACCCGGGCGGCGGTACGTTCGCCCAGAACATCGCCAGCAAGTTCAACGAGGCCACCGAGAACGGCCGTGACGCCCTCATCGCCTCCGGCCTGGTCCTGTTCGTGATCACCCTGCTGGTCAACGGCACGGCCCGCCTGATCATCGCCCGCCGCAAGGAATTCTCGGGGGCCAACGCATGAGCCACGCATCGCAGCTCCGCAAGCCGAGCACCCTGCAGGGTGCCTCCCTTCCCAAGTGGTTCTCGCTGGCCGCCGCCGCGGGTTCCATCGCCCTCGGCATCGGCATCAGCGCCGCGGCCGGGCTGCAGAGCAGCATCCAGTGGGCCCTGATCGCCGCGGCCCTGTACGTCCTCGGTACGTACGCCATCGCCGCGCGCGTCGAGGGCTCCCGGCAGGGCAAGGACCGCGTGGCCACCAGTCTGATCTGGGTCGCCTTCATCCTCGCGGTCATCCCGCTGGCCTCCCTCGTCTACGAGACGATCAAGCGCGGTGTGAAGGTCCTCGACGGATACTTCCTCTCCCACTCGATGGGCCTGGTCTCCGACTCCGAGCCCGGCGGCGGCATCTACCACGCCATCCTCGGCACCCTGGAGCAGGTCGGCATCGCTACCGTGATCTCCGTGCCGATCGGTGTGCTGACCGCCATCTACCTGGTCGAGTACGGCCGCGGCAAGCTCGCCAAGGCCGTCACCTTCTTCGTCGACGTCATGACGGGCATCCCGTCGATCGTCGCGGGCCTGTTCATCCTCAGCCTCTGGATCGTCATCCTGGGCATGGGCTACTCCGGCTTCGCCGGCTCGATGGCCCTGACCATTCTGATGCTGCCGATCATCGTCCGCTCCACCGAGGAGATGCTCAAGCTCGTCCCCAACGAGCTGCGCGAGGCCTCGCTGGCCCTGGGCGTGCCGAAGTGGCGGACCATCGTGAAGGTGGTTGTACCGACCTCCATCGGCGGTATCACCACCGGTGTGATGCTCGCGGTCGCCCGTATCGCCGGTGAGACCGCGCCGGTGCTGCTGCTGGTGTGGGTCACGAACTTCATCAACAGCAACCCGTTCTCCGACCCGCAGGCTTCGCTGCCGGTGTACATCTACCTGCAGTACTCGCAGAGCGGCGGAGCCGGTGCGGCCTACGACCGCGCCTGGGCGGCGGCACTCACCCTCATCGCGTTCATCATGATCCTGAACCTGGCGGCCCGCGGCATCGCCCGCTGGAAGGCCCCCAAGACTGGTCGCTGACGCGGCCATCAGCGACCAGTACCCCTTGTGTGAAAGAAGCAGTGATTCAAATGGCCAAGCGCATTGATGTCAGCGGCCTCAGCGCCTACTACGGCTCCTTCCGGGCCATCGAGGACATCTCGATGACCGTCGAACCCCGCTCCGTGACGGCCTTCATCGGCCCGTCCGGCTGCGGCAAGTCCACGTTCCTGCGCACGCTCAACCGCATGCACGAGGTCACGCCGGGCGGCCGGGTCGAGGGCAAGGTCATGCTCGACGACGAGAACCTGTACGGCACCGGGGTCGACCCGGTGGCCGTGCGGCGCGAGGTCGGCATGGTCTTCCAGCGGCCGAACCCGTTCCCCACCATGTCGGTGTACGACAACGTGGCGGCCGGCCTGAGGCTCAACGGCTCGTACAAGAAGTCCCAGCTGGACGACATCGTCGAGAAGTCCCTCAAGGGCGCGAACCTCTGGAACGAGGTCAAGGACCGCCTGAACAAGCCGGGCTCGGGTCTTTCCGGTGGTCAGCAGCAGCGGCTGTGCATCGCGCGGGCGATCGCCGTCGAGCCGAAGGTCCTCCTCATGGACGAGCCCTGCTCGGCGCTTGACCCGATCTCGACCCTCGCCATCGAGGACCTGATCGGTGAGCTCAAGGATCAGTTCACGATCGTCATCGTGACGCACAACATGCAGCAGGCCGCCCGCGTCTCCGACCGCACCGCGTTCTTCAACCTGGCCGCGGTCGGCCAGCCCGGCAAGCTCATCGAGATCGACGACACGGAGCGCATCTTCTCCAACCCGTCGGTCCAGGCGACGGAGGACTACATCTCGGGCCGCTTCGGCTAAACCGTCGTCCCCCATACCCCTCGCGGTGCTGCATGGCGGTGCCACCGCGAGGACGAGAAGGGCCCGCCCCTGGCTCCCGGGGGCGGGCCCGCTCGTTTTGTCGGGGTGTTGTAGCCCGTCCGGCGTTTGAGGACAAGCGCGAAGCGCGACAAGGGGGGCCTGGGGGGCAAAGCCCTCCAGATACGGGACGGGCAGGGGCGGAGGAGGCGAAACCCGCGCGGACCTCAGCCCCCACGGCCGCCCCTACAGAAACGCCAGATTCACAACCCAGAAGCTGGCGGCAGCCACCACCGCAGCCGCCGGCATCGTAATGAACCAGCCAAGAACGATGTTCTTGGCAACCCCCCACCGCACCGCGTTCACCCGCTTGGTCGCCCCCACACCCATGATCGCGGACGTGATGACATGCGTCGTAGAAATCGGCGCCTTGAACAGAAACGCGGTGGTGAACATGATCGACGCCCCCGTCGTCTCGGCAGCGAACCCCTGCGGCGGATCAAGCTCAATGATCTTCCGCCCCAGCGTCCGCATGATCCGCCAGCCACCGGCGTACGTCCCCAGCGACAGCATCACGGCGCAGGCGATCTTCACCCACACCGGAATCGGGTCGCCGTAGTCCTCGACATCGGCGATGACCAGCGCCATCACCACGATGCCCATTGTCTTCTGCGCGTCCTGAAGACCATGCCCGAGCGCCATCCCGGCCGCCGACACGGTCTGGGCTATCCGGAACCCCCGCTTGGCCTTGTGGGGATTGGCCCGCCGGAAGATCCACATGATCGCGCACATCACCAGATAGCCGACGATCAGACCGACCAGAGGCGACAGGAACATCGGAATGATGATCTTGTCGATCACCCCGTGCCAGTACACGGTCGTCCCGCCCGCGAGCGCCGCCCCCACCATGCCGCCGAACAGCGCGTGCGAGGACGACGAAGGCAACCCGAAGTACCACGTAATGAGATTCCAGGTAATAGCCCCCACCAGCGCCGCGAAGAGGATCCCCATCCCCTTCGAGCCTTCGGGTGTCTGGATCAGTCCCTCACTGACGGTCTTGGCGACCCCGCTCCCCAGGAAGGCGCCGGCGAGATTCATCACCGCGGCCATCACCAGCGCGGCCCGCGGAGTGAGTGCCCGCGTGGACACGGACGTGGCGATCGCGTTCGCCGAGTCGTGGAAGCCGTTCGTGTACGTAAATCCGAGCGCGACGCCAATGGTCACGATCAGCGCAAAGGTGTCCACGAAGCCTCAGGACTCCTTGACGGCGATGGTCTCCACCGTGTTCGCCACATGCTCGAACGCGTCGGCGGCTTCTTCCAGCACGTCCACGATCTGCTTGAGCTTGAGCACCTCGATGGCGTCGTACTTACCGTTGAAGAGGTAGGCCAAAAGCTTTCTGTGGATCTGGTCGGCCTGGTTCTCCAGCCGGTTGACCTCGATCCAGTACTCGGTGAGGTTGTCCATCGTGCGGAGGTTCGGCATGGCCTCGGCCGTCAGGTCGGCGGCCCGCGCCAGCACCTCGATCTGCTGCTCGACGCCCTTGGGCAGTTCCTCGACGTTGTAGAGGACCACCAGGTCGACGGCCTCCTCCATGAAGTCCATGATGTCGTCGAGGGACGAGGCAAGCTTGTAGATGTCCTCGCGGTCGAACGGCGTGATGAACGAGGAGTTCAACTGGTGGAAGATCGCGTGTGTGGCGTCGTCACCAGCGTGTTCCGCGGCCCGCATACGCTCTGCGATCTCGGTCCGGCCGGAGGCGTCCGCCCCGAGCAGTTCCATAAGGAGTTTCGAGCCCGTGACGATGTTGTCCGCGGATGCGGAAAACATGTCGTAGAAGCTCGTCTCCCTGGGGGTCAGACGAAAGCGCACGTGGGTTCCTCGGGGTGCTTCGGTTTCGGTCAGGCTGATGCTAGGCGCATCATCCGGCCACGGCTAATGGGCCGTCCCCCAGTGTCGCCCATGAAGCACAGTGATCAGCACAGGGTCCGGTCCTGGCATCGAGCAAGGGCTCCATACCCAGCAAAGTCCGATATCATATACCCACCAGGGGTATCAGTTAGCGGGAGGACGCGATGACGACCACCGAGGCCGACGCGGCGACAGCCTCCGACGAAGCGCAGGAAATCGTCACCGACCACGACCGCGGCATCCACGGCTACCACAAGCAGAAGGACGAGCACCTCAAGCGCCTGCGCCGTATCGAGGGCCAGATCCGCGGCCTGCAGCGCATGGTCGACGAGGACGTCTACTGCATCGACATACTCACCCAGGTCTCCGCCTCCACAAAGGCCCTGCAGTCCTTCGCCCTCCAGCTCCTGGAGGAGCACCTGCGCCACTGCGTCGCGGACGCGGCCCTCAAGGGCGGCGGCGAGATCGACGCGAAGGTGGAGGAAGCGACCAAGGCGATCGGCCGCCTGCTGCGTACGTGACGACGGCGGCGTACGTCAGATGACGGCGGGGGCGTACGCGAGGCAGGGCGTGGCGGGGACCGGGCCACGCCGGGGTCTCAGGGGAGCGGGAGCGGAAACGGGAGCAGGCCTAGTCCTCCGCATCCCGCTCATGGGCACGTTCTTCGGCCACTTTCAGCACCTCGTCGATGCTCTCCAGGCTGAGCCGGTCCTCGTGGGCGGCCGAGGCCGCGATGATCAGATCGCCGCACAGCTCGATCTCGGCGAGGGCCACGTGGTCCTGAACTGCCGTACCGCCGACCGGAGCCACGCGCATCACCTCTTCCTGCCGTCACCGACTTCCTAGAGTAGGGAGCGGCCTACACACCGCGCATGGCACGGAAGGGCCATTTCCGGCCCCCCAACTCCTCCTACTCGACTCCCCTCCTTCTCGCCGCCTATTCCGCGATCTTCCCGGCGTAGATGTCCCGGGATTCCGGAAGGCGTACGTCGGCGGGGACCCCGAAGTCGTACAGCAAGGTCGTCGAGGCGACCGCGACAGTGCCCTTCTGCTGCCCGTTGACGAAGCTGAACCGGTGGCGGACCTTGCGCAGCCGCCCCTGGTCGTCGAGGTAGGCGTCGAACGGCACCTCGGCGGTGGCGAACCCTTTCGCCGCCGCCTTCAGCGCCGGCCGCTGCTCCTTCGACGCACTCTTGGCGGCAAGGTCCAGATCGGCGGTGCCGCGATAGTGCCGCACCGGAGTACCGGCCACCTCGGTCTTCCCCACATACGTCGCCGTCCGCGCTCCGCGCAGCACCTCGGCCGCCGCGTACGGGTCGGTGGCGCCGCCCGTCACCAGGTTCCCGTCGGAGAGACCGGCCGTGTCGACGCGGACCCACTTGTCGGCGGGGACACCGGCGCCGCGGTTCTTCATGTACAGGGCGCCAGGGGCGAGGAGTTCGGTAATGGGCCGGTGCTCGTCCGTACCGGCGGGATCCTGCGGCAGCAGGACTTTCAGCTGCCCCGTCTGCTTCCTGAAGTCGTACACGCCCTGCCCCCGGATGGTGACCCGGGTCCCGCCCGTGGCCATCTCCATGGACGTACGGGCCTTCGCGCTGCCCGCGCGCTCCAGCGTGGCGGCGGCATGGTGCATCACCTCGACAGGGTCGGCACCGGGGCGGGCGTCCTCGGCGGCGGCCCCACCGCCCGCGCACCCGGCGACACAGATCATGAGCCCCGCCGTGAGGGCGACGACGACGCCTCGCCCAGCCCGCTCTTCCTCCCGCGCCACCTGCGCCACCATCGCCTGCCGACCCCCAGCCGGTCCGTCCTGGGCCCTCCCTGTCGTTCCGGTTAACGACGAGTAGGGGCGCCCGTCACGCGACGCCGTCCCGTTCACTTGCCTTGGGTAACGTTGTCAATGTGCCGCACCAGGACGAGACCAACTCTCCCCAGGAACACCTCACGTCGACGGTCGAGCAGGGCCCCTTCTGCCTGGCCCGCTGCACCTGCGGCTGGAGAGGCCCGGCCCGCCGAGCCAGAAGCCTGGCCCGCACGGACGCGAAGGGCCACGGTGTCCAGCCGGCCGGAAGGTTTTAGCCCGTCCGGCGCTTGAGGACGAGCGCGAAGCGCGATACGGGGGGGCCTGGGGGGGCAGAGCCCCCAGATACGGGACGGGTAAGGGCGGAGGGGGCGAAAAACCGTTCTCTGCCCCGCCGATGGAACCCCCGGCCCCCAGGCCTCGTCTCGTTCCACGGAACCCAGGGGAGGCACACATGCAACGGCGGACGTTCATCGGCGGAGCAACCGCCGCACTAGCGGCAACAACAGCGGCATGCACCGGCGGCACCGCCAGCAACACCGGTAGCGGCGGCAGCACCGGCAGCGGCGGCAGCAACACCGGCACCACCAAAACGCCAGGCACACCCCTACGCACGGCCCCCACCAGCTCCCGCGCCCCCGCGAACTGGACCGCCCTGGCCGGCCAACTGGACGGCACCCTGATCCGCCCAGGCGCCCCCACCTGGTCATCAGCCCGCCAGCTGTACAACACTCGCTTCGACAACCTGCAGCCCGCCGCGGTCGCGTACGTCGCCCACGCCGACGACATCCGCACCACCCTGGCCTACGCCCGCGCCCACGACATCAAGGTGTCCATCCGCAACGGCGGCCACTCGTACGCGGGCTGGTCCTCCGGCAACGGCCGCCTGGTCATCGACGTCTCCAAGCTGAACAAGATCCGGGCGTCCGCGAACGAGGCGGTCGTCGGCGCCGGTTCCAAGCTGATCGACGTCTACCGTGCCCTCGCCGCCAAGGGCGTCACCGTCCCCGCCGGTTCCTGCCCCACGGTCGGCGTCTCCGGCCTGACCCTCGGCGGCGGCCACGGCGTCGCATCCCGGGCGTACGGCCTGACCTGCGACAGCCTCACCCAGGCGACCCTGATCACGGCGGACGGAAAACAGCTCACCGCGAACGCCACCGACAACAAGGACCTCTTCTGGGCCCTGCGCGGCGCCGGCAACGGAAACTTCGGCGTCGTCACCGAGCTGCGCTTCCGGACCCACCCGGCCCCGCAGGCCGTCACCGCGTACCTGACCTGGCCCTGGGCGAAGGCCGCCGCCGTGGTGAAGGCCTGGCAGGAGTGGGGTCCGAGCCAGCCGGACGAGCTCTGGTCGTCATGCCACCTCGCGAACGCGCCCGGCGGCACCCCGACGGTCTCCATCGCCGCGTTCTCCCTGGGCACCTACGGCGAACTCCAGAACGCCGTGGACCGCCTGGCCGACAAGGTCGGCGCCCCCGCGCGCAGCGTCTCCCTCAAGAAGCGCTCGTACGAGGACTCGATGGAGGTGTACGCGGGCTGCTCCTCCTTCTCGACCGACGCCCAGTGCCACCTGCCCGGGTCCACGCCCGGCCGCTCCCCGCAGGGCGCCCTCGGCCGCGAGACCTACACGGCCCGCTCGGACTTCTTCGACCGCTCGATCCCGGCGGCCGGCATCCAGACACTCCTGAACCAGATGTCATCGGTCCGCGGCGGATCGGGCAGCATCCAGCTCACCGCCCTGGGCGGCGCGGTCAACCGCGTCTCGCCGACCGCGACGGCGTTCGTGCACCGCCGCTCCCGGATGCTCGCCCAGTACATCGCCGCCTGGCAGGCGGGCACCTCCGGCACCACCGCGCAGTCCTGGCTGACCACCGCGCACACCGCCATGTCCCGCTACGCCTCGGGCGCCGCCTACCAGAACTACACCGACCCGACCCTCACCGACTGGCGCAAGGCGTACTACGGCGACGCGGCCACCCGCCTCACGGCGCTGAAGCGGCAGTACGACCCGAACCGCTTCTTCACGTTCCCGCAGGCGCTGTGACCAGACGACCAGTCAGAGCACGGCGTAACCGGTCAGACTCCGGAGTAACCGGCCAGACAGCGACGTAACCGACCAGGCCGGGGCACAAACAGCCAGACAGCGACGTACCCGATCAAGCCGGACGCCACCGGTCAGGCCGCGAGGTCCCGCTCCTCGGGCTGTTCCGCCGGCGCCGCCTCCGGAATCACGGCATCCTGCCCGGAGGGAGCCGCCCCCCGCGCCCGGATCAGCCACCCGACGCGCGGGGCCCGTTCCACAGCCTTCGTGACAGGTGTCAGCAGCGCCATCGCGAGCGGGGAGAGCAGCAGGGTGACCGCCGTGCCGAGGGCGAAGCCGCCGACGACGTCCGTCGGGTAGTGCACGCCCATGTAGACCCGGCAGAAACCTTCGAGCAGCGCGAGCCCGATGCCCACGAGTCCGAACTTCCGGTTGGCGACGAACAGCCCGACGCCCACCGCCATGGCGAGCGTCGCGTGATCGCTGACGAAGGAGAAGTCGGACTTGCCGGACACGAGGACCTCGAGGTCTTGATGGTCCACGAAGGGCCGGGGTCTCTCCACGAAGCCCCGTATCGGCACGTTCACCAGCACCGCGATACCGGCCGCCAGCGGCGCCCACACCAGCGCGGCCACGGAGGACGCCGCCTCCGCACCGCCGCGCCGCCGGACGCTCCACCAGCACCACACCACCAGCAGGACCAAGGCGAGCAGCAGCCCGAACTCACCCACGAACTCCATGCCCCGGTCGAACCAGTGCGGCGCGTCCTTGGCGAGGCCGTTGATGTCGTAGAGCAGGTCGACGTCGGGGTTGGAACCGGATCCGGCGAGTCCAGCCATGGTGCTGCGGCTCCTTCGTCGTCTTTCCCGCGGGCACACCGTTCGTGCGCCGCTCGATCCACCCCCGTGGTCGTAGAACAGCCAGACCTGTCAGACCTGCCGACCCGGCCGGATCCACAAGATCCGCCCGGCCCGCGTCATAGGCCAGTGCCGTCATGGGCCAGTGCTACGTCAAAAGGAACGCACAGTCCCCTCTACTCCGTTCCGCCCTCCACTGAATGATCACCCAGACGTTATCGAAGAGAGATACATCGTCGCAGCTCAGGGGGTGGGTTCAGATGGTCGTGGGCAATGCTTTCGCGCCATCTTCGGTCACGCGGGTGGCCCCGAAGTAATCGGGGGTGTCGACGGGGTCGAACCGGATCACGGCCCCCGGCCGGGGCGCGTCGATCATGTACCCGCCCCCCACATAGATCCCCACGTGCCGGATGGCCCGGGAATTGCTGAGGTCGTCCGAGAAGAAGACCAGATCCCCCGGCAGCAGTTCGTCCCTCTTGGGGTGCGGCCCGGCGTTGTACTGGTCATTGGCGACACGCGGCAGCGTGATCCCCACACTCTCGTACGCGGCCTTCGTGAGCCCCGAGCAGTCGAAGCGTCCGCCCTGGTCAGCGGTTCCGTTGCCACCCCACAGGTAGGGCGTGCCGAGCTTCTCCTGCGCGTATGTGATCGCCCCCGCCGCCAGCTTCGAGGGCTCGACCCGGGTCAACGGCGCGGCGAAACTCTTCTGCAGCGTCGTGATCGTCTTCACGTAGTTCTGGGTCTCCTTGTACGGCGGCACGCCCCCGTACTTAATGACCGCGTAGGCCCCCGCGTTGTACGCGGCGAGCATGTTCTCGGTCGGGTTCCCGGGCGCGTCCTTCACATACGAGGCAAGCCGGCAGTCGTACGAGGCAGCCGACGGAATCGCGTCATTCGGATCCCATACGTCACGGTCCCCGTCCCCGTCGCCGTCGACTCCGTGCGTCGCCCAGGTCCCCGGGATGAATTGCGCGATCCCTTGCGCTTTCGCCGGACTCTTCGCGCTCGGATTGAATCCGCTCTCCTGATAGAGCTGAGCGGCGAGCAGCGCCGGGTTAATGGCGCTGCACAGATTGCCCCACTTCTGTACGAGCGTCCGGTACGCGGCGGGTACGGCCCCCTTCGCGAGCCCGACCGAACCTCCGCCGATCCCGCCCCCAAGGTTCCCCGCCGCCATATACACGCCGACGCCGAGCAGCATCACGAAGCCGACCCCTGCCGCGACAGCGGAGAGCCCCACGATCCACGCCTTACGCACCGTCAACCGCCCCTCGCCGCACGGGAGTCCGCCCGGGTCAGTGTAGAGGCGACCCCAGTACGACGGGATGATCACGCACAAGGAGAAAGCACACGTGGCGATGCCGGTGTGTATGAAGAACGCCGAGGGCAGACGAAGAGTCTCCTTCGAACCGCCCCGCCGCGTCAGCTCCCGTACACGGGGAACCCGCCCGTCGCGACCTCGAACCCGAGCGGCTCGGGCAGCGGGACGGACTCCCCGTATTTGCCGGGCAGAACGTCCTTGTAGGCGCCGTTGTCGGGGCGGGTGTGCAGCGCCCAGGTGCCCTTACGGGGATCGACGACGAGGAGGACGGCGACGCCGGCGACGGCGTACCAGTCGGTCTTGTCTCTGATGTCCCTGGACTTCTCGGACGGGGACATGACCTCGACGGCGAGCGCGACGTCGCGAGGGTCGGCCAGCCAGTCGTCGTCCACATCCCACGACTCGGGCAGCACCACCAGATCAGGGGTCGCGTAGTCGTCACGGTCATCCGGCATCATCACGGACGACACCTCGTACGCGCCCAAGCCGTCGGGCAAGACCGGCTCAATCTGCTGACGCAGGCTCCTGATCACTCCCGCGTGCCTGCCGCGCGGCGTCGGGGACATCACGAGTTTCCCTCCCAGAACCTGCACACGCAGACCCGTCGCTTCCTCGATCTTTTCGGCGACTTCGCGCAGATTCCCCGGGCGCGGCTTCGGACGGATACGCGGCACGGACGACATCGGCACGGCGCACGACCTCCGTCCTTCCGCCTCCTCGGCTGCGCGAGCGGGGTCGATGGGAGGCCCGACATCCCACTCACTGGTGAATCCACCGTACTGTGCGGCCTCCGCCCCCGCCTCGCCTTCCCGGCCCGTACGCGTGCACGCGGCCCCCCTGGCCCGCTGCTCGACCTCTGTCACCGCGACCCCTCCCTCACGTTCCGATCACACGTTGTCACCCTAGGTCACCCCACTGACAATCCAGCGTGCGCGCACTCGGCCCAGAGCAGCTTCCCGCCCTTGGACGCGCCGAGCTCCCGTAAGACGGACACGCCCCACGCGTCGGCACAGGCCCGCACGAGGTGCAGACCGCGGCCGCGCTCGGCGTCCTGCGGGGGTACGGGGTCGGGAGTGCCTTCCCTGAAGCCGGGCGGGACCCTCGGGTCGGTGTCCCATACGGCGACCCGCAGCCGGTCGGGCTCCGTCGAGAGGATGCGCAGGGCGTAGGGGCCGGGTGTGTGCAGGTGGGCGTTGGTGAGGAGTTCGGATGCCAACAGCTCTGCTGTGGAGGTGAGTTCGGCGAGCCCGTGGGCCGCGAGGACGGTACGGAGGGTGGCGCGGGGATCGTGCGGGAGTTGGAGGGTGTAGGACCAGGGCGGGGATACGGTGGGCATGGAAGTCTCCGATCACGGAGGGGAGTTGGATGGTGTCGTTGGGTGCGTCGTCGGGTGTGGTTACGGTGCCCAGTGACCGCGGCCGCTCCGTCGAGCGGGGTGCTTCTGGGCGGGGCGCCTTGAGAAGAACGTAGCGTGAAGTTGTAAGTTGTTAGACCTAGAAGGTCGAAGTGCTTCATCTTTCATGCGTGTGGGTGACACGGCAGTGCCGAAGGAGTCGAACGTTGGCCATGAGAAGCACCCCCACCGGGCGTCAACTGCGGCTGGGGGCTGAACTGCGCAAGCTGCGTGAGCGGGCAGGCCTGACGTCCACGCAGGCCGCACAGCTCCTCGGCATCAAGCAGAACCAGGTCAGCAATATGGAGGCGGGACGCCATGGCGTGAGCCCCGACCGACTGCGCACCATCGCCTGCCACTACGACTGCTCGGACAAGCCTCTTGTCGAGGCACTGGCTGCCATGACTCCCGATCGCAAGCGAGGCTGGTGGGAGGATTACCGCGAGATTCTGCCGACCGGAATGCTGGATCTCGCCGAGCTGGAACACCACGCCACACGGCTGCGAACTGCCGTGACGGTGCACATCCCAGGCCTCTTCCAGACCACGGACTACGCTCGCGAGATCTTCCGTCAGGCTGTGCCCGAGCTACCGCCCCCGGACGTGGAGCACCGGGTGTCGTTCCGGGTCAAACGCCAGACCGTCCTCTTCCGCGATCCGCCGACCCCGCACCAGGTCATCGTCCACGAGGCCGCCCTGCGCATGAAGTTCGGCGGTCCTCGCGTGACCCGCGACCAGCTCAGGTACCTCCTGGAAATGAACGAGCGGGAGCATGTCGCGATCCACGTCATCCCGTTCGACGCCCGCATCTTCCCCGGCTCCGGACAGTCGATCTACTACGCAGAGGGCCCAGTACCGCAGCTCGACACCGTGAACCTCGACCAGTCGCACGGCCCGGTATTTCTCGACGCCGAGGCACAGCTGAACAAGTACCGGGTACTGCTCAATCGCATGGAGGCGGCGGCCCTCACCCCCGAGGAATCGCAGAAATTCATCCACAACGTCGTCAAAGACCTGTGAAGGAGCCCGGGATGCCCACGCTCACCTGGCAGAAGTCGTCCTACTGCCCGGAAGGCAACTCTTGCGTGCACATAGCCGCAAGCACCGCCAGAACGATCCACCTCACCGAAAGCAGCGACCCCACCGGGGCGGTACTCACTGCCACCCCAGCCGCCTTCCGCACCCTCCTCCACACCCTCCAGAAGGAACACCACCGTGGCTGAAGTCCCCTCGAACCTCGACTGGGTCCGCGCCGCCCCGGACGACGCGACGGGTCCCGGCCCCTGGATCGAACTCGCCTTTGGTGACAACGACTTGGTCTACATCAGGGAGACCAGCGACCCGGAGAACGTCGTCACGACCACTCAGAAGAAGTGGGACGCGTTTGTACTGGGCGTCCAGGCGGGCGAGTTCGACCACTTCGTGGAGGGACTGGAAGACCAGGAACCCTCTGAGTCTCACTGAACGCCAGGCATGAAGTGACCGTTGGGGCCCCCGTAGCCCAGGCCGGCGATAACCCCTTTTCGCGCGGCTTCACGCGGCTTTCATGCCGCCCCTACCGCCAGCGGCCACCGCACCCCGGTCAGCTCTTCCGACACCGCCCACAGCCGTCGGGCCGTCGCCGGGTCGCTCGCCGCTGACGTGCGGCCCACCAGCGTCGGTGCTCCTCGCATCTCGCCCAACCCGCTCGGGCCCACGTAGCTTGCGCCGGGAAGGTCCTGGGTCGCGGCGTAGAGAGTGGGGAGGGTGCCTCCCTTGTCGTCCTGGGCCAGGAACCTGTTGCCGATCAGCATGCTCACCCGGGCGACCGGATTCGCGGTGTGGCTCTGGAGGTTGGTGGCCGCCCAGCCGGGGTGGGCCGCGAGTGCGCGGACCGGGGAGCCGGACTCCGTGAGACGGCGCTGGAGTTCCAGGGTGAACAGGAGGTTCGCCAGCTTGGACTGGGCGTAGGCGCGCTGCGGGTTGTAGTCCGCGGTCAGGTTCACGTCCTCGAAGTGGATCCTCGCGCCGGGCATGCGGTGGGCACTCGAGGACACCGTGACCACCCGGCCGGTCACCTGCGGCAGGAGCAGGTTCGTCAGCGCGAAGTGGCCGAGGTGGTTCGTGCCGAACTGCATCTCAAAGCCGTCCTTGGTCCGCTGCTTCGGCAGCATCATCACGCCGGCGTTGTTGATCAGTAGATCCAGCGGACCCTGCCACGCCTCGGCGAACCCCCGTACGGAGGCGAGGTCGGCCAGGTCCAGGCGGCGGACCTCCGTACTGCCGTTCACCCGCGCGGCGGCGGCGCGGCCACGCTCAAGGTCCCGTACCGCGAACACCACGTGCGCGCCGGCGCGGGCCAGCGCGTCGGCGGCCGCGAAGCCGATACCGCTGTTGGCACCGGTCACGACGGCCCTGCGGCCGGAGAGGTCGGGGAGACGGGTCGCATCCCACTTGCTGATTTCAGTCGTCTTGGGCATGGCGTCAATGTAGGCGTCGCCAACAATGCTGTCAATGACAACAATGATGACGTCGACAACAAAGCTGCCATTGCCAACATCGGGCTACGATGGTGCGCATGCCCACGACCCGCCCTTATCACCACGGAGACCTGCGCGCCGCGCTCCTGACCAGCGCCGAGCGCACCTTGCGTGAAAAGGGGGTCGCCGCACTCTCCCTCCGCGAGCTGGCCCGCGACGTCGGCGTGAGCCACGCCGCCCCCGGACGGCACTTCAAGGACAAGCAGGCCCTGCTCGACGCCCTGACGCTCGTCGGATTCGAGCGGATGGCCCGGGCCATGGACGCCGCGGATGACCCCGAGCTGCCGCTCGAGCGGCGGCTGACCGCGCTCGCAAAGACCTACCTCGGATTCGCCATCGAGAACGCGGAGCTGCTGGAGCTGATGTTCGCGCGCAAGCACGACCCCGACGTCTCCGCACAGCTGACCGCCGCCGTCGACCGCTCCGCGGAGCCCATCACGCGGCTGATCTCGGACGCGCAGCAACGGGGCGAAATCATCGAGGGCGACCCCGAGCGCATCACCATGGTCGCGGCCGCCAGCCTGCACGGACTCGCCGCGTTCACCGCAAACGGAAGCCTGCCCGCCGAAGCCTCCCTCGCCGGCCTGGACGAGCACATCCACCACCTGCTGCACGGGCTCCGGCCGCGCTGACGTACGACGCCGCATCCGCGGTCCCGCATCGACGTAACGAACAGCCCGCCCGCTCACGCCAGTTGGCACCCGCCGACGCGCACGACGACCGAACGCCGGCCGCATCCCGTTCCGTACGCCCCAGCGGCGGGCGATAGCCTTCGGGCAACGGTCGGCGTCCACATCCCGCAGACGCGACGACCCACAGCACATCGGCTCGACGCCCCGTCAGAAACGAGACGTACGATCGTAGAAGGGGTTAACGACGGAACCACACGACAGGTACCGCTCCGACTTCATTGCCCGGCGTAACCTGCCGTGATACACAGAGTGACCACACGACCCTTCGCATACCGTCCCGTGCCCCCGAGAGGGTCCTGCGTGGGCCGGTGGCAAGGTATTCGTACGAAACCCGCCAATCAATGACGCCAAGTCGACATGCGACGGCGTCGTTGTCGGCGAGAATGGGCCCGACCTCTGCGCGCAGTGGCAGGGGGTGCAGAACTACCCACTAGGGGCGGTGACTTACATGCTTTTCGCAGCCGAAAAGGGCGACATCACCACAATCATCGGCGGGATCGCTCCGGACTGGGGTCCCTTCGGCAGCCTGGGCAACGAGGCGAAGGTGATGATCGAGGTCGTGATGGCGGTCGCCATCCTGCTCTGCCTCGGCATCGCGATCTGGGGCGCGGCGAAGCAACGTATCGGCGCGACGGCCCTCCGTGACACCTTCAGTGCCGAACAGGGCAAGGGCCTCATCATCGCGGGCCTCACGGGAGTCTTCATCATCGGATCCCTCGGCACGCTCTTCACCATCGTGTACGGCATGGCTGTCTAGGCCCGGCACGGCCGGGCCGCACTCCTCGCCTGGCGCACCGTCAGTCCCGGCCGGGCGCGCCCGGATCTCCGATCCACTCCCCTCCGACCCACCCATCCGTCGTGCCCACCGGCTGAGGTTGCGTTTCCCTGATGTCGAGTCACCACACCGCGCCCGCGCGGGAACCAGCACGGCTACCGTCGTACTACTTGGTTCAGCGAGAGGTTGAGGGGGCGTACGCGACATGAGTCTCGGTGACGAACCCGGCTACGGCGACGCCTCGCGCGGCGAGGACGGGGGGTACGGCGGCTCCGGCCAGACCCGTACCCGCCTCCCCGACCGCCCGGGCGACGTCTACGGCGGCGCCCGCCGCGGCCGGTCCTCCTCCCGGAGCCTGGTCACGGTCGTCGGCGTCGTCGTCCTCCTCATCGCAGCGATCGCCTTCGCGAACCGCGGCGACGACGACAACTCCTCCGGCGACGGCTCCGGCGACAAGGCCCAGACCTCACCTACGGCAGCCTCCGGGGAACGCCCGGTGGACTCGAAGGTGGCGGGCATCCCTTCGGGGTTCGCGCACAGCGGGCAGGGGGCACAGAGCGCGGCGGCCAACTATGCGGTGGCGTTGGGTTCGGCCGACATGTTCAACAAGGCCAGACGGGACCAAATCCTCTCGGCCGTCATCATCCCGTCCCGGGTGACCGAGTTCGAGGCGACGCTGGACAGGGCGTACACCCCGCAGTTCAACAAGAACGTCGGTCTGAACGAGGACGGCTCGACGCCCCAGGGCTACACCTTCGTCTCGCGTACGAGCCCGATCGGCACCAAGGTGACCGAGTCCACCAGCGATGCGGCGACCGTCGAGGTCTGGTGCGGCGGTCTCCTCGGCCTCGCCGGCGAGAACTCCACCAACCCCGTCACCAGCAGCTGGTTCACCATCACCATGAAGCTGGAGTGGACCGGCGGTGACTGGAAGATCGTCACGCATTCTCAGAAGGACGGCCCCGCACCCGTCCCGGGCGACGACCGGGCCTCCAGCGCCGACGACATCGCGAAGGTCGTCCAGGAGTACGGAGGGTTCACGTATGCCCGCTAACCATCGCGTACTCAAGCTGGCCGCCACCGTCGGAGCCGTACAGGCCACCGCGCTGCTCTTGGCCACACGGGCCGCCGCCGCACCCACACCGTCGCCGTCACCGTCGTCGAGCGACGATGCCTGCGGCCTCATCCACGGACCTGCCAGAAACTACTGCGAGACCGACAACGGCCGCACCGCCCCCGGCGGCTCCACAACCCTGGACCCCACCTCCACCCTCGACCCCCTCTCCTCCCTCGCCAAAGGCTGCGCCGCCGCCGCCTCCTGGACCATCGAGAAGCTCTCCGCCGCCGTGAACGACACGGCGAACGTCGACTTCACGAATCCCAAGTTCCTGCAGCAGTACGCCGTCGTCTTCGCGGCGTCCACGATCCTGACCCTTCTGCTGTGGCTGCTGGCCGTGGCGAAGAGGGCGGTGCGAGGTGTTCCCCTCACCACGGCCATCTCGGAGGCGATCGGATTCCTCTGGCTGACGGTGCTGGCATCGGCGTTCACCCCGCTGATCCTCTACACGGTCGTGTCGGCGACGGACGGCGTCACCGAGGTGCTCGCCAAGACCACCGGCAATCAGACGGACACGTTCTTCGGGACGTTCTCGGGCGCGCTGGCCAAGGGCGAGGACATCGGCGGCGGCCCGATCATGCTGATCGTCGTGTCGCTGGTGTCGATTCTCGCGGCCGGTGTGCTGTGGCTGGAGCTGGTGATCAGGGCCGCCCTCCTCTACGTGGGCGCCCTGCTCGGCACCGTCGTGTACGCGGGGCTCGTCGACAAGAACCTGTGGAGCCACGTCCGCCGCTGGGCGGGGATCATGATCGCGGTGATCCTGGTGAAGCCGGTGATCGTGATCGTGCTCGGCCTCGCGGGAGCCCTGAGCACCGACAACGGCCCCGACGCGTTCTCCGCCGTCGTCTCCGGCCTCGCCATCATCCTGCTCGCCATCTTCGCGAGCGCGATGATCTACCGCTTCGTCCCGGGCTTCGGCGACGAGATCGCCAACTCCCGCAACAACCGCCTCATGCAGGGCGCCGAGAGCAAGGCCGCGGCCGTGATCAGCTCGCCGGCGACCCTGGTCGCGCAGGGCATCAAGACCCACAGCTCCCGCACCGACAACAACGGCGGCGGAGGCGGCGGCAGCCAGTCCCGCCCCGCCAACCCCGCGTCCGGCGGTGTGGCCGCGCACAGCACACGTACGTCGAACGGAGGCGGCGGATCTGTCCCCTCCGCCGCACCCCCTCCGCGTACCAGCCCGGCCAACACCCCGCATGCGAGCAGCACCCGCAACAGCAGTACCAACCGCACGGGAGGTGAAGGGCGTTGACGACCGAGTCCCATGTGTCCCATCCGGTCACGCCCCGCCGTACATATCTGATCGGCCGCGCGCGGCCGAACGCGATCGTCGGCCGGAACCGAGAATCCGGTGAGATCGCGCTGATCATCGCGGGCGCGTTCCTCGGCATGATGTGCGGGCTCCTCGTCCCGGTCCTCTCCCTGCGGATCGTGCTGCTGATGGGCTTCCCGCTGCTCGCACTCGCCGCGGTGTACGTCCCGTACAAGCGCCGTACGTTCTACAAGTGGTTCGAGATCAACCGCAGTTACAAACGGAGCCTGCGCCAGGGCACGGCGTACCGCTCGCCTGTCATGGAGGCCGGTACGCGGTTCGACGGCCGTGAGGTCGAGATCGGGCCGCCCCCCGGCATCGGCCGGATCACCTGGCTCGCGGCACCCTTCGGGCCCGACGAGATCGCCGTACTGCTCCACGCCGACCGGCGCACGGTCACCGCCGCGATCGAGATCGAGGGGCCGGGCGTCGGCCTGCGCGACAGCGAGGACCAGGAGGCCCTCGTCGACCGCTTCGGCACGCTCCTCAAGCACGTCGCCAACGGCGACGGCTTCGTCACCCGCCTCCAGATGCTCGCCCGCACCCTCCCGGCCGACCCGGACGCCCACGCCAAGGACGTCGCCGTACGAGGGGACGAGCGGGCCCCCGGATGGCTGCAGCAGTCGTACGAGCAGCTGCAGTCCATGGTGTCGACGAGCAGCGAGCAGCACCGGGCGTACCTCGTCGCCTGCATGCACTACTCGCGCGAGCTGGCCGCCGAGGGGCACGCCATGGCGCGGGCCGCGCGCCCGCAGAGCGGCCGGAAGCTGGACCGGGACGCGGGCCTCGCAGTCGTCATGGCCCGCGAACTGATGGACATCTGCTCCCGTCTCCAGGAAGCCGACATCCGCGTACGGCAGCCGCTCGGTCAGGGGCGGCTCGCCTCCCTCGTGCACTCGATGTACGACCCCGACCACCAGATCGACCACATCCAGGCGATGACGAAGCGGAACGCCTGGCCGGCCGAGCTCGACGCCATGGAGCCCACCTACCTCCAGGCGAAGACCCGCGAGTCCTCCACCCGCGCGCCCTGGTGCCACGCCACGGCCTGGGTGAAGGAGTGGCCGATGACCCCGGTCGGCGTCAACTTCCTCGCGCCCCTTCTCGTGCACACCCCGGACGTCATCCGGACCGTGGCCGTCACGATGGACCTCGAACCCACCGAGGTCGCCATCGAGCGCATGCTGACCGAGAAGACGAACGACGAGGCCGAGGCCAGCCGCGCCGCCAAGATGAACCGGACCGTGGACCCCCGCGACATCGCCTCGCACAACCGCCTGGACCAGCGGGGTGAGGACCTCGCGAGCGGCGCCGCGGGCGTGAACCTCGTCGGCTACATCACCGTCTCCGCCCGCTCCCCCGAGGCCCTCGCGCGCGACAAGCGCACGATAAGGGCATCGGCCGGCAAGTCGTACCTGAAGCTGGAGTGGTGCGACCGCGAGCACCACCGGGCCTTCGTCAACACGCTGCCGTTCGCCACCGGAATCCGCAGGTAGGAGCTGATGTTCTGATGCGGGATCCGCTGTCCGCCCTCACCGACGCCTTCACGTCCTTCCTCTTCGGCAAGGTCGAGACGACCCGCCTCCCCGTGCGCACCTCCACGGGCCAGGCCCAGGCGGTCTACCTGCCGACGGCCGCGCCCGGCCTCGGCGACTCGGGCGTCATCATCGGGCGCGAGGTGTACTCCGGGAAGGGGTACATCTACGACCCCTTCCAGCTGTACGGGCAGCAGCTCCCGGCGCCGCACTGGCTGGTCCTCGGCGAGTCCGGCAACGGCAAGTCGGCCCTCGAGAAGACGTACGTCCTACGGCAGTTGCGTTTCCGCGACCGCCAGGTCGTCGTCCTCGACGCCCAGGGCGAGGACGGCGTCGGCGAGTGGAACCTCATCGCGGAGGAGCTGGGGATAACTCCCATCCGCCTCGATCCCACGGCGGCGCTGGACCACGGGATCCGGTTGAATCCCCTGGACCCGGCGATCACGACGACCGGCCAGCTCGCCCTGCTCCGCACGATCATCGAGGTCGCGATGGGCCACGGCCTGGACGAGCGGTCCGGCTTCGCCCTCAAGGTCGCGCACGCGTACGTCAACGAGACGGTCGTCGAGCGCCAGCCGGTCCTGACCGACATCGTGGAGCAACTGCGCCACCCCGAACCGGAGTCGGCCGAGGCGATGAACGTCGCCATAGACGACGTACGGGCCTGGGGCCTGGACGTGGCCCTGGTCCTGGACCGCCTGGTCGACGGTGACCTGAGGGGCATGTTCGACGGCCCGACGACCGTGGGGATCGACCTGGACGCGCCCCTGATCGTCTTCGACCTCTCCCACATCGACCGGAACTCGATCGCCATGCCGATCCTGATGGCGATCGTGGGTGTGTGGCTGGAGCACACCTGGATCCGGCCGGACCGCAAGAAGCGCATCTTCCTGGTGGAGGAGGCGTGGCACATCATCAACAGCCCCTTCGTGGCCCAGCTCTTCCAGCGGCTGCTGAAGTTCGGGCGGCGCCTGGGCCTGTCCTTCGTCGCGGTCGTCCACCACTTGTCGGACGTGGTCGACGGGGCGGCGGCCAAGGAGGCCGCGGCGATCCTGAAGATGGCGTCCACGCGGACGATCTACGCCCAGAAGGCGGACGAGGCGCGCTCGACGGGCCGGGTGCTGGGCCTGCCGAGATGGGCGGTCGAGATCATCCCGACGCTCACCCCCGGTATCGCGGTCTGGGACGTCAACGGCAACGTCCAGGTCGTCAAACACCTCATCACCGAGACCGAACGCCCCCTCGTCTTCACCGACCGCGCGATGACCGAGTCCTCCGCGGACCTCCGCTCCGACGACGCGCTGCGCGCCGCCGAGCTGGAGGCGGAGGAGCGGGCGGCGGCCTTCATGGAACAGCACCTCAGCGATCTCGACGACTCCTCCGAGTCCACGGTGGCGTGAGATGGGACAGGACCGGCACGACCCGCGTGGCAAGGCGGAAGGCGGCGTCCCCGACGGGCTGTTGGTCGGGATACTGGCCTTCATCCTCGGCATGACGCTGATGGTGTGGACGGCGACGGGGCTCGCGGGCTGGTTCTCCCACGGCGCCTGGCCGCACGCCGTCACCTTCAGCCGTACGCCCCTGGCCATGCGCCACCTGATCGGCCGCCCGCACGACATGACGGGCGCCTGGCCGGACACTCCCGCCGAGCAACTCTCCGGATACGGCCTCTTCTGGGGCCTGTTCATCGGCCAGCTGATGGTGCTGCTGGTCCTGACGGTGTTCGTCCTGGGCACGGTGGCGCGGTGGAGGGCGGGGCGGGCTCGGAGGCGGGCGGACGCTGCCGCGGGGACTGGCGACAGCGGGGTGGTGGCTGCCGCGGGGGACGGCGGGGCGGTGGTGCCGCCGACAAGGACAGAGCAACAGCCGAGGATGGAGCCCCAGCCGATGACGGCTCCCTTTGCCCCTGAGGGTGAACGGGTTGGTGGGTGGGAAAGTCCTCGGCCCCAGCCCACCAAGCACCCGCAGACGACAGGGACGACTCCCCTTGCAGCCAACGGTGACCGGCCAACGGGCTGGGACAGAACCCGCGCCCCCGGCGCGGTCATCCTCGCCCCCGCCGACACCCGTCACCTCACGGCGATCCAAGCCGTACGCGACGCGGATGGCCCCGTCCTGGTCGTCACCTCGAACCCCGAAACCTGGTCGGAGACCAAGGACGCCAGGTCCAAGCTGGGCCCCGTCCTCCTCTACGACCCCTCCCACCTGTGCGACACCCCGGCCCGCCTCCACTGGTCCCCCGCGTCCGGCTGCGAGGACAAGGCAACGGCGGCGGCGCGAGCGGCAGCGCTCCTCGCCCCCGTGCGCCCCACGGCCAAGGTCGACCAGGCCATGGCAGACGTCGCGGAAACGCTCCTGCGCAGCTATCTGCACGCTGCCGCGATAGAGGGGAAACCGTTCCGCCACGTCCACCGCTGGGCCCAGGGTACGCAGGTACAGGACGCCGTACGAGCCCTCCGTACGAACCCCAAGGCCTCGTCCGGCGCCGCGGGCGAACTCGAGGCCGCCCTGACCTCGCACCCCGAACGCCGGGACATCGCCCAGGAGTTGACGGCCCGCGCGCTGTCCGCACTCTTCACGGTCAATATCCGGGAATCTTGCACACCCAATCGAACTGACGCGCTCGCCTTGGATTCCTTTGCCAACGAAGGGGGCACGCTTTATGTGGTCGGTGAACCCATCGAGGACCCCAAGGCGAACCCCGGCGCGATGCCGCTGCTGACGGCCCTCGCCTCAAGCGTGGTCGAGCGCGGCCGGCGCATGGCCGAACGGTCATCCTCTGGTCGCCTCGACCCACCACTCACCCTCGTCCTGGACGACGTCGCGGCCGTTGCCCCGCTCCCCCAGCTCCCGGACCTCCTGACGACCGGAGCGAACCGCGGCCTCCCGACCCTGGCCCTCCTCCGCTCCCGCGAACAGGCAAGGTCGCGCTGGCCCCAGTACGACCTCCCGGTCTGAGGACTCCGCGCCAACTGACCCGTACCGCAGGGTCATTGGAGCACTGCCGCCCGTCGAGAAGCCCTACGGCACTCCCCGCCTAAGGACGAGTGATCGCGAACTCCAGCTCCAGCTCCCCCGCCACCCCCGGGGCCTTCACGGTCCCTCCGGTCGGCACGAACCCCGCCTTGCGGTAGAACGCCTCGGCGCGGGTGTTCTTCTCGTGCACGAAGAGCCGTACGCGGTCGAGCCCGATCCCCCAGGACCACTGGAGAGCGGCATCGAACAGCGCCCGGGTCACACCGACCCCGCTCCCCCGGTGCTCGGGCCGTACGAAAACCCCCACCAGATGCCCCTGGCGCTGCTCGATCACGCCCCCGAAGGGATCCCGCGACCCGCCCTCCTCGACCAGTACGGTCACGGACCCGGCCCACGCCCCGCCCTCACCCTCGGCGACGAACTGCTGCCGCGTGGTGCTCCCCTCGGCGGCTCCCGCGGCCCGCTCCTGCCAGAACGCGTCGTGCCTGGCGGCGGCATCCTCGTACGTCTCCAGGAACGCGAGATGCGCGACGGGATCCTGAAGGGCGGCGAGCCGCAGCTCCTTCACCCTCGCCCACTCGTCGGGACGTATGGAACGGATCACGTGGTTCATGGGTGCCACCGTATTACCCGCGTACGACATCGCTCACCTGATATCCACCCTGCCGATCACTGCCGTCAGGGCTGCCGTCATGCTCTTCCTCTGAAGAGTCCCCTCAAGACTCTTCTGAAGACACGTGAACCGCGTCTGAAGACGCTCGAACATCACCAGCTCGCCAGGGAGAAAGCCGCATGCCCAAGGTCCAACTCGACGAACTCCGCCACGTCATCCACCCTCCGGGCAAGCTGGAAAGCAGGGCGGAACACTGGGCCGGCCGCCTCTACATGCGCGCGCTCTCCCTCCGGGTGACCCGCCACCTCCTCGGCACCCGTATCTCGCCGAACCAGATCACCGTGGTGATGGTCTTCGCGGGCGTCCTGTCCGGCGTGGCCCTGGCCCTCCCGGGCCTGGGCGGCGCCGTACTCTCCATCGTGTTCATGCAGCTGTACCTGCTGCTGGACTGCGTGGACGGCGAAGTCGCCCGCTGGCGCAGGCAGTTCAGCCCGCTCGGCGTCTACCTGGACCGCCTCGGCGCCTACCTCGCCGACGCCGCCGTCATGGTCGGCATGGGCATCCGCGCCTCCCAACTCGGCCTCGACCCCTACCTGGTGGCCGGCCTGGCGGCCGCCATCGGTGTCCTACTCCTGAAGTCGTCCTCCGACCTGGTCCACGTCGCCCGCTCCGACAGCGGCATGGAGAAGGCCACGGACCAGTCCGTCGTCCCCCGCTCCAGCGGCCTCGCCCGGATACGCCGTCTGACCTCGGCCGTCGGTCTGCACCGCCTGGTCAACGGCATCGAGTGCACGCTGCTGCTGCTCGTGACCGCGATCGTGGACCTGGCGCTCGGCGACCTGACGGCGACGAAGATCGCGACGGTGGCGGTGACGGCGATCGTGTGGCTGCTCGTCCCGGCCCACATCGTCTCGATCGTCGCATCATCCCGCCTGAAGTAACCGCGGTCCACGTGAGCCCGCGCTCCCTCCTGAAGGGGAGCGGGGCTCACGCACATCACGACGTGACTCCAAAAGGACCGTAAACGCAGAAAACCCCCCTGCCATTCGGCAAGGGGGTTTTCTCTACGATTAGTTCGGCGGCGTCCTACTCTCCCACAGGGTCCCCCCTGCAGTACCATCGGCGCTGTAAGGCTTAGCTTCCGGGTTCGAAATGTAACCGGGCGTTTCCCTCACGCTATGACCACCGAAACACTATGAAACTGTGAATACCGCACCATCGCCGTGGCCCGACAACGGGGTTGTTCGTGGTTTCAGAACCAACACAGTGGACGCGAGCAACTGAGGACAAGCCCTCGGCCTATTAGTACCAGTCACCTCCACACCTTACGGCGCTTCCAGATCTGGCCTATCAACCCAGTCGTCTACTGGGAGCCTTAACCCCTCAAGGGGGTGGGAGTCCTCATCTCGAAGCAGGCTTCCCGCTTAGATGCTTTCAGCGGTTATCCCTCCCGAACGTAGCCAACCAGCCATGCCCTTGGCAGGACAACTGGCACACCAGAGGTTCGTCCGTCCCGGTCCTCTCGTACTAGGGACAGCCCTTCTCAAGACTCCTACGCGCACAGCGGATAGGGACCGAACTGTCTCACGACGTTCTAAACCCAGCTCGCGTACCGCTTTAATGGGCGAACAGCCCAACCCTTGGGACCGACTCCAGCCCCAGGATGCGACGAGCCGACATCGAGGTGCCAAACCATCCCGTCGATATGGACTCTTGGGGAAGATCAGCCTGTTATCCCCGGGGTACCTTTTATCCGTTGAGCGACGGCGCTTCCACAAGCCACCGCCGGATCACTAGTCCCGACTTTCGTCCCTGCTCGACCCGTCGGTCTCACAGTCAAGCTCCCTTGTGCACTTACACTCAACACCTGATTGCCAACCAGGCTGAGGGAACCTTTGGGCGCCTCCGTTACCCTTTGGGAGGCAACCGCCCCAGTTAAACTACCCATCAGACACTGTCCCTGATCCGGATCACGGACCCAGGTTAGACATCCAGCACGACCAGACTGGTATTTCAACGACGACTCCACAAACACTGGCGTGCCTGCTTCACAGTCTCCCAGCTATCCTACACAAGCCGAACCGAACACCAATATCAAACTGCAGTAAAGGTCCCGGGGTCTTTCCGTCCTGCTGCGCGAAACGAGCATCTTTACTCGTAGTGCAATTTCACCGGGCCTATGGTTGAGACAGTCGAGAAGTCGTTACGCCATTCGTGCAGGTCGGAACTTACCCGACAAGGAATTTCGCTACCTTAGGATGGTTATAGTTACCACCGCCGTTTACTGGCGCTTAAGTTCTCAGCTTCGCCAAGACGAATCCTGACTAACCGGTCCCCTTAACGTTCCAGCACCGGGCAGGCGTCAGTCCGTATACATCGCCTTACGGCTTCGCACGGACCTGTGTTTTTAGTAAACAGTCGCTTCTCGCTGGTCTCTGCGGCCACCCCCAGCTCGAGGAGCAAGTCCCCTCACCAGTGATGGCCCCCCTTCTCCCGAAGTTACGGGGGCATTTTGCCGAGTTCCTTAACCATAGTTCACCCGAACGCCTCGGTATTCTCTACCTGACCACCTGAGTCGGTTTAGGGTACGGGCCGCCATGAAACTCGCTAGAGGCTTTTCTCGACAGCATAGGATCATCCACTTCACCACAATCGGCTCGGCATCAGGTCTCAGACAATTGCCAGGCGGATTTACCTACCTGACGTCCTACACCCTTACCCCGGGACAACCACCGCCCGGGATGGACTACCTTCCTGCGTCACCCCATCACTCACCTACTACCAGCTCGGGTCACCGGCTCCACCACTTTCCTTTCCCCGAAGGGTCCGGAACGGCTTCACGGGCTTAGCATCACTGGATTCGATGTTTGACGCTTCACAGCGGGTACCGGAATATCAACCGGTTATCCATCGACTACGCCTGTCGGCCTCGCCTTAGGTCCCGACTTACCCTGGGCAGATCAGCTTGACCCAGGAACCCTTAGTCAATCGGCGCACACGTTTCTCACGTGTGTATCGCTACTCATGCCTGCATTCTCACTCGTGAACCGTCCACCACTGCCTTCCGGCGCGGCTTCACCCGGCACACGACGCTCCCCTACCCATCACAGCCTCCGTTGGGAGTATTGCTGCAATGACACGACTTCGGCGGTACGCTTGAGCCCCGCTACATTGTCGGCGCGGAATCACTAGACCAGTGAGCTATTACGCACTCTTTCAAGGGTGGCTGCTTCTAAGCCAACCTCCTGGTTGTCTCTGCGACTCCACATCCTTTCCCACTTAGCGTACGCTTAGGGGCCTTAGTCGATGCTCTGGGCTGTTTCCCTCTCGACCATGGAGCTTATCCCCCACAGTCTCACTGCCGCGCTCTCACTTACCGGCATTCGGAGTTTGGTTAAGGTCAGTAACCCGGTAGGGCCCATCGCCTATCCAGTGCTCTACCTCCGGCAAGAAACACACGACGCTGCACCTAAATGCATTTCGGGGAGAACCAGCTATCACGGAGTTTGATTGGCCTTTCACCCCTAACCACAGGTCATCCCCCAGGTTTTCAACCCTGGTGGGTTCGGTCCTCCACGACCTCTTACAGCCGCTTCAACCTGCCCATGGCTAGATCACTCCGCTTCGGGTCTTGAGCGCGCTACTAAACCGCCCTATTCGGACTCGCTTTCGCTACGGCTTCCCCACACGGGTTAACCTCGCAACACACCGCAAACTCGCAGGCTCATTCTTCAAAAGGCACGCAGTCACGAGACACATCCGAAGATGTGTCCGACGCTCCCACGGCTTGTAGGCACACGGTTTCAGGTACTATTTCACTCCGCTCCCGCGGTACTTTTCACCATTCCCTCACGGTACTATCCGCTATCGGTCACCAGGGAATATTTAGGCTTAGCGGGTGGTCCCGCCAGATTCACACGGGATTTCTCGGGCCCCGTGCTACTTGGGTGTCTCTCAAACGAGCCGCTGACGTTTCGACTACGGGGGTCTTACCCTCTACGCCGGACCTTTCGCATGTCCTTCGCCTACATCAACGGTTTCTGACTCGTCCTGTCGCCGGCAGACAACAGAAGAGAGATCCCACAACCCCCCAAGCGCAACCCCTGCCGGGTCTCACACACTTGAGGTTTGGCCTCATCCAGTTTCGCTCGCCACTACTCCCGGAATCACGGTTGTTTTCTCTTCCTGCGGGTACTGAGATGTTTCACTTCCCCGCGTTCCCTCCACACTGCCTATGTGTTCAGCAGCGGGTGACAGCCCATGACGACTGCCGGGTTTCCCCATTCGGAAACCCCCGGATCAAAGCCTGGTTGACGACTCCCCGGGGACTATCGTGGCCTCCCACGTCCTTCATCGGTTCCTGGTGCCAAGGCATCCACCGTGCGCCCTTAAAAACTTGGCCACAGATGCTCGCGTCCACTGTGCAGTTCTCAAACAACGACCAACCACCCATCACCCCGAACCAGTAGTCCGAGTGCACTGGGGCCGGCACTGAAGGCAGCCACATTCGGCCGTACCCTCAGACACCCAACAGCGTGCCCGACACGATCAGCTGACCAGATCAGCGTTCCACGCCCCGAGGGGCAGTACTAGCGCCTGATCCATCCTGGATCGTGCCGAATAATCAACGTTCCACCCATGAGCAACCAGCATCGGACGTTCGCCGATGTACTGGCCTCTGACCAAGTCCCCGAAGGTCGTTGGTGAGAAGTGCTCCTTAGAAAGGAGGTGATCCAGCCGCACCTTCCGGTACGGCTACCTTGTTACGACTTCGTCCCAATCGCCAGTCCCACCTTCGACAGCTCCCTCCCACAAGGGGTTGGGCCACCGGCTTCGGGTGTTACCGACTTTCGTGACGTGACGGGCGGTGTGTACAAGGCCCGGGAACGTATTCACCGCAGCAATGCTGATCTGCGATTACTAGCAACTCCGACTTCATGGGGTCGAGTTGCAGACCCCAATCCGAACTGAGACAGGCTTTTTGAGATTCGCTCCGCCTCGCGGCTTCGCAGCTCATTGTACCTGCCATTGTAGCACGTGTGCAGCCCAAGACATAAGGGGCATGATGACTTGACGTCGTCCCCACCTTCCTCCGAGTTGACCCCGGCAGTCTCCTGTGAGTCCCCATCACCCCGAAGGGCATGCTGGCAACACAGAACAAGGGTTGCGCTCGTTGCGGGACTTAACCCAACATCTCACGACACGAGCTGACGACAGCCATGCACCACCTGTACACCGACCACAAGGGGGCACCCATCTCTGGATGTTTCCGGTGTATGTCAAGCCTTGGTAAGGTTCTTCGCGTTGCGTCGAATTAAGCCACATGCTCCGCTGCTTGTGCGGGCCCCCGTCAATTCCTTTGAGTTTTAGCCTTGCGGCCGTACTCCCCAGGCGGGGCACTTAATGCGTTAGCTGCGGCACCGACGACGTGGAATGTCGCCAACACCTAGTGCCCACCGTTTACGGCGTGGACTACCAGGGTATCTAATCCTGTTCGCTCCCCACGCTTTCGCTCCTCAGCGTCAGTAATGGCCCAGAGATCCGCCTTCGCCACCGGTGTTCCTCCTGATATCTGCGCATTTCACCGCTACACCAGGAATTCCGATCTCCCCTACCACACTCTAGCCTGCCCGTATCGACTGCAGACCCGGGGTTAAGCCCCGGGCTTTCACAACCGACGCGACAAGCCGCCTACGAGCTCTTTACGCCCAATAATTCCGGACAACGCTTGCGCCCTACGTATTACCGCGGCTGCTGGCACGTAGTTAGCCGGCGCTTCTTCTGCAGGTACCGTCACTTTCGCTTCTTCCCTGCTGAAAGAGGTTTACAACCCGAAGGCCGTCATCCCTCACGCGGCGTCGCTGCATCAGGCTTTCGCCCATTGTGCAATATTCCCCACTGCTGCCTCCCGTAGGAGTCTGGGCCGTGTCTCAGTCCCAGTGTGGCCGGTCGCCCTCTCAGGCCGGCTACCCGTCGTCGCCTTGGTGAGCCACTACCTCACCAACAAGCTGATAGGCCGCGGGCTCATCCTTCACCGCCGGAGCTTTCCACCCAGGAGCATGCGCTCCCGGGTCGTATCCGGTATTAGACCCCGTTTCCAGGGCTTGTCCCAGAGTGAAGGGCAGATTGCCCACGTGTTACTCACCCGTTCGCCACTAATCCACCCCGAAGGGCTTCATCGTTCGACTTGCATGTGTTAAGCACGCCGCCAGCGTTCGTCCTGAGCCAGGATCAAACTCTCCGTGAATGTTTTCCCGTAATCGGGACGACACCACGAGAGCGGAACGATCAGCCGGAATAAGACCGATCGTTCACAGCGTCCTCGCTGTGCGCCTGCCCCGAAGGGCAGGACTTTTTCAAAGGAACCTCGCCCCAGCCGATCGGCCGGAGACGGGGTATCAACATATCTGGCGTTGATTTTTGGCACGCTGTTGAGTTCTCAAGGAACGGACGCTTCCTTTGTACTCACCCGAGAGACTCTCTCAGGCTTTCCTCCGGGCGCTTCCCTTCGGTCTTGCGTTTCCGACTCTACCAGATCTTCCCGATCCGATTTCCTCGGCGCTTTCCAGGTTTCCGCTTTCGCGTTTCCCTTTCCGGCGGGTCCGACTCTATCAGATCCTTTCGGGCCTGATTCCCAGTCAGCGGGGGTTGTCTTCCCGGCCGTTGGGCCGTTCCGACGTTCCAAACATTAGCGGATCCTCCCGGGTGGCGCCTAATCGGGCCGCCGTGTCCAAATCGAATTGAATTCGGGCACGCCGAATTCGACCCGGTTGGGTGATCGTGCTGGTGGTTGGGTGCCGCATCAGCGGCCAGGGTGCCACCGCAGAACCGTTACGGCTCCGTGGCAACTCGGAGAACTTTACGGATCCGGCATGGGGGCGTCAACCCCGTCTGTCAAGATCTTTAATCGAGGTCGCTCAGCCGGCCGCCCGCGTCCGGCTGAGCGTGCTCCACGCGTCGTAGAAGACGGGTCAGCACCTCACCCAGGACACCGCGCTCGTCGGAGGAGAGGTCCTGGAGGAGCTCCTCCTCGAAGACCGTAGCCAGGCGCATCGCCTCAAGCCACTTCTCGCGCCCCTCGTTCGTCAGCTCCACGATGACACGTACGCGATTGGACTCGTCGCGCTCGCGGGTGACCAGCCCCTCCGCGACCATTCGGTCAATGCGGTGGGTCATCGCGGCCGGGGTGAGGCCGAGGCGCTTGGCGAGGTCGCTCGGCCCCAGGCGGTACGGGGCGCCCGAGAGGACGAGGGCCTTGAGGACCTCCCACTCGGCGTTGCTGATGCCGAGCTCGGCGGTCTGGCGGCCGTAGGCGACGTTCATGCGCCGGTTGAGGCGGGAGAGAGCCGAGACGATTTTCTCGACCTGGGGGTCCAGGTCCTGGAACTCGCGCTGGTAGGCGACGATCTGCTCTTCGAGTGTCGGCTCAGTGACGCCGGGGGTGTCGCCCATGGCCAAAGTATGGCATGACGTCGCTTGGTGTCGAAGTCCTTCAATGTGTAGAGTTTAACATCTAACTTTAGCTTCGAAGTCTTCAGACCTGCATCCATGCAACCGGAAGCGGTCTGGTGGCTTCACGACCAAGGCAGGTGAAAGTGACCAGGGCGATGGGCGCGGCGATGCGCCGGATCCACGTGGGGAACGCACTCAGCGCGTTCGGGCTCGGCTTTACCGTCCCCTTCCTCTACATCTATGTGGCGCAGGTGCGGGGACTCGGCTCCATGACGGCGGGCATCGTGCTCGCCGTTTTCGCCGTGGCCGCCCTCGTCGTGCTGCCGTTCGCCGGGCGGGCCATCGTCCGGCGCGGCCCGCTGCCGGTCCTGGTCGCCTCCCTGGTCACCGCCGCCGTCGGTGCGCTGAGCCTCGGGTTCGCGAGCGGCGCGACCACCGTGCTGCTGTCGGCGGCCGCGCTCGGTGCCGGGCAGGCCGTGATGCAGCCGGCGCTCGCGACGATGATCGTGGACTGCTCGACCGCGGACACCCGCTCGCGCGCCTTCGCCCTGCAGTTCTTCCTGCATAACCTCGGGCTGGGCGTGGGCGGGCTCATCGGCGGTCACATCGTCGACACGTCGCGCGCGAGTTCGTTCACGCTGCTGTTCGCGATCGAGGCGGCGATGTTCCTGCTGCTCGTCGTGATCATGGCGACCGTACGGATGCCGCACGCGCCGCGGATCGAGGGTGACGCGCCGCAGGCCAAGGCCGGCAGCTGGAAGCAGCTGTTCGGCAACCGGGCCATGGTGCAGCTGTCCGTGCTGGGCTTCGTGCTGTTCTTCGCGTGCTACGGGCAGTTCGAGTCGGGGCTCTCCGCGTACGGCGTCGAGGCGGCCGGGATCTCCACGTCGACGCTCGGTACGGGCATGGCGGCGAACACCGCGATGATCGTGGTCGCGCAGTTCGCGGTGCTCAAGTTCGTCGAGCGCCGGAAGCGGTCCCGGGTGATCGCCGCGGTCGGCCTGATCTGGGCCGTCGCGTGGCTCGCGGCCGGGTACGCGGGCCTCGGGCACGGCAGCCAGACCATGGCGACCGCCGCGTTCATCTCGACGTACGCGCTCTTCGGGCTCGGCGAGGCGATGCTGTCGCCGACCGTCGCGCCGCTGGTCGCCGATCTGGCGCCGCCGGGCATGGCCGGTCAGTACAACTCCGCCTTCGCCCTGGTGAAGCAGCTCGCGCTGGCGGTCGGTCCCGCGGTGGGCGGTCCGATGGGAGCGTCGCTGCACGGGCCGTACATCGTGACGTTCCTGCTCTTCTCGCTCGGCATCACGTTCCTGGCCGTGCGCCTGGGTCGGCAGCTCACCCCCGTACAGAACCAGCCGTCGCTCGCGAAGAGCCGGGTGGTCGTGCAGGGCGGGGCGCCGGCGGAGCCGGTGTCGGCGAGCGCCTGACCTACGTACGTACGACGGCCGCCACCGCGTTTTCCGCGGCGGCGGCCGTCGCGCGTTTCAGCGGGCCCCCTTACCAGGTGGCCGTGAAGGGCAGGGGCGCGCTGCCGGGGGACAGGGCCAAGAGGGTTTTTCGCCCCCGCCGCCCCTACCCGTCCCGTACTTGGGGGCTGCCGCCCCCAGACCCCCGCTGTCGCGCTTCGCGCTCGTCCTCAAACGCCGGACGGGCTGAACCCCTGGGGCGGAGGGGGCGAACCCCGCTTATGGAACCCACCGCCTCAATTCCCCCCGCGCGGCAGCGCGAACTCGCACCACACCGCCTTTCCGCCGCCGGGCGTACGCCGTGAGCCCCAGCCGGAGGCGATCGTGGCGACGATGGCGATGCCGCGGCCCGCCTCGTCGGCGGGTTCGGCGCGGCGGCGGCGCGGGAGGTGGTCGTCGCCGTCGGTGACCTCGATGATGAGGCGGCGGTCGGTGCGGCGCAGGCGTAGCCGCATGGGCGGGGTGCCGTGCTGGAGGGAGTTGGCGACGAGTTCGCTCGCGGCGAGGACGCCGAGGTCGTGGAGGTCGGGCGGGAACCGCCAACTGGTGAGGACGCCGGAGGCGAAGGCACGCGCGCGTGGAGCCGCTTCCACGCCACCGAGCAACTCCAGGGCGGCGTTCCGGAAGAGGTCGCCGTCGGGGCCGGTGCGGGCCGGGTGCTGGAGGACCAGGACGGCCACGTCGTCGTCGTGGTCGGCCGTGACGCCCGCCGAGCGGACCAGGCGGTCGCAGATCACCTGGGGCGTGCCCGAGGCGCCTGCCAGGGCGCGTTCCAGGGACGCGATGCCCTCGTCCAGGTCCTCGTCGCGCCGCTCCACCAGGCCGTCCGTGTAGAGGACGGCCGTGGAGCCGGGGCCCAGCGGGACGGAGCCCGACGCGTGCAGCCAGCCGCCGGTGCCGAGCGGCGGGCCGGTTGGCTCGTCGGCGCGGTGGACGGTGCCGCTCTCGTCGCGGACCAGGATGGGGAGGTGGCCCGCCGAGGCGTACACGAGCCGCCCCTCGTTGGGGTCGTGGACGGCGTACACGCAGGTGGCGATCTGGTTGGCGTCGATCTCGGTGGCGAGGCCGTCGAGGAGCTGCAGGACCTCGTGCGGAGGGAGATCGAGGCGGGCGTACGCGCGTACGGCCGTACGCAGCTGGCCCATGACGGCCGCGGCGCGCACCCCGCGGCCCATGACGTCGCCGATGACGAGTGCCGTGCGGCCGCCGCCGAGGGTGATCACGTCGTACCAGTCGCCGCCGACCGCGGCCTCCGTGCCGCCGGGCTGGTAGGTGGCCGCGATGCGCAGGTCGTCGGGCTCCTCCAACTCCTGGGGGAGCAGGGAGCGCTGGAGAGTGACGGCCGTCTCGCGCTGGCGGCGCTCGCTGGCGCGCAGCCGCTCGGCGGCCTCGGCATGGTCGGTGACGTCGGTGGCGAAGACGAGTACGCCGCCGCCCTGGCCCTCGGGGGAGGTGTCGACCGGGGTGCAGGTGAAGGTGTACGAGCGGCCGCTCGGGACCTTGCGGGACTTGACCGTGCGGGGCTTGGCGCTGCGCAGGACCTGGTCGAGGAGCGGGAGCAGGCCGAGTTCGTCCAGTTCGGGCAGCGCCTCGCGTGCGGGCTCGCCGGCCGGCCGTGCGCCGAAGGCCGCCCTATAGGCGTCGTTGACGTACGCGACGCGGTGCTCGGGGCCGTGTACGAGGGCGACGAGCGCGGGGACGCGGTCGAGGACCTCGCGCACCGGCAACTCGTCGACGTCGAGCGCGGGCGGCGCGTCCTCGGTCAGCTGTTCGGCGCGGGCCGCCGGTACGGAGCCTTCCCCTCGCCGGTCGGGGGAGACCGTGTGCTCGGTCCGCGCTGCGGCGCGGCGCTGCGTTCCGGGGAGCCGGGCGCTCCAGCGCGTGAAGTTCACGAATCCTTGCCTCGTGTCGTTGTCGCCGGCCGACTCCGGATCCGGCTGGGGGGTCTGGGGGCCGCGCGGCGGTAGCCGCACATTCTTACTGCCCCAGGTGATGCAGCACAGTGGTGAAAGCCCCGTGGGTGAGAAGGGCGAGTGGTGGGCCCGCCCAAGGTCGTGGACCAGTCTGGCAGTCCGGCCGACCGGGCGGACATCCGTCAGACGTCGGTCCTGTCGGTGGAGTTCCTGGGTCCGGTCAGGACGACCCCTTCGGGTCGTGAGGAGGCTTTCCACCGGCCGCGAGTTCGAACTCCGCACGGGGATGTTCGAGCGAACCGAGAGACACGATCTCTCTTTTGAAGAGCCCCGCCAGGGTCCATTCGGCGAGCACACGGGCCTTGCGGTTGAAGGTCGGCACCCTGCTCAGGTGGTAGACGCGGTGCATGAACCAGGCAGGATAGCCCTTCAGTTTGCGCCCGTAGACCTGTGCGACGCCTTTGTGCAGGCCCAGGGACGCGACCGATCCGACGCATTTGTGTCCGTACGTCTCCAGGGGCTCGCCGCGCAGGGAGTGCACGATGTTGTCGCCGAGGACCTTGGCCTGGCGCACGGCGTGCTGGGCGTTGGGCGCGGTGTCCTTGCCGGGCTCCTCGGCGGTGACGTCGGGGACGGCGGCGGCGTCTCCCGCGGCCCACGCGTGCGTGGTGCCGTCGACGGTCAGCTGGGCGGTGCACTTGAGGCGGCCGCGCTCGTTGAGGCGGAGATCGGTGGCGGCCAGGATGGGGTTCGGCTTCACGCCGGCCGTCCACACGACCGTACGCGTGGGGAAGCGCGCGCCGTCACTGAGGACGGCGACCCGGTCCGCGCACGATTCGAGGCGGGTCTCCAGGCGTACGTCGATGTTGCGGCGGCGCAGTTCGGTGACCGTGTACTTGCCCATCTCCTCGCCGACTTCGGGGAGGATGCGGCCCGAGGCCTCGACGAGGATCCACTTCATGTCCTCGGGCCGGACGTTGTGGTAGTAGCGCGTGGCGTAGCGGGCCATGTCCTCCAGCTCGCCGAGCGCCTCGACGCCGGCGTAACCGCCTCCTACGAAAACGAAGGTCAGGGCCGCGTCACGGATCGCGGGGTCGCGGGTGGAGGAGGCGATGTCCATCTGCTCGATGACGTGGTTGCGCAGGCCGATGGCCTCCTCGAGCGTCTTGAAGCCGATGCCGTAGTCGGCGAGCCCGGGGACGGGGAGCGTGCGCGAGATCGAGCCGGGGGCGAGGACGAGTTCGTCGTACGTGATCTGCTCCGCGCCCGCGCCCTCGTCCTCGGTGGCGAGCGTGGTGAGGGTCGCGGTGCGCTTGACGTGGTCGATCGACTTGGCCTCGCCGATGACGACCTTGCACTGGTCGAGGACGCGGCGCAGCGGGACGACGACGTGACGCGGCGAGATCGAGCCCGCGGCGGCCTCGGGAAGGAACGGCTGATACGTCATGTACGGGGCGGGCGAGACGACCGTGATCTCGACGTCGCCCCGCTTCAGTTCGGGCTTCAGCTGTCGCTGCAGGCGCAGTGCGGTGTACATCCCGACGTAGCCGCCGCCGACAATGAGAATGCGCGTACGTTCCTTCACCATCCCATGACGCACCCCTCTCTGGAGTTTGTCCACAGGCCCAGCAAATTGTGTGACCGGCCGCCGACAACGCGCAGAGTTGGCCGATTTGCCCGAGTGCGCGGAATACTCGCAGGTCAGCGGGGGTAAGTGGGGTAGGCGGAGGAGGCGTAATCGGGACGTAACCGCCCCGTACTCCGATCGGGGGGCGCTCTGTGCGGAACCTGCCCCTTCTGAATTGACCCCCGCTCAACTATGTTCGTGTCTCGACGGGGTGTAGGGGGATGCGCTCGACGAGTCCGCAGGAGGGCTCGTGCTCACAAGCTTGTTCCACGCGCTCCGGCTACCAATGGCGGGGAGAGTCTCCGGGGGGAGACGTCATTACCGGGGGAACGCTTATGCACATTCAGGACTCTCATTGGCCTTCCGCGTCTGCCATCGCATCCGGTGGCGCGGCGGCGGGCGGCAATGGCCGCGGTCCGGGTGAAGGATCGCGTACGACGCCACTGCGCGTGGACGCACAGCGCAATCTGGAGCACGTCCTGCGCGCGGCGCGCGAGGTCTTCGGCGAGCTGGGGTACGGCGCGCCGATGGAGGACGTGGCCCGGCGCGCCCGGGTCGGTGTCGGCACGGTGTACCGGCGCTTCCCGAGCAAGGACGTCCTGGTCCGTCGGATAGCCGAGGAGGAGACCTCCCGGCTGACCGACCAGGCACGGGCGGCGCTCGGCCAGGAGGACGAGCCGTGGTCGGCGCTCTCGCGCTTCCTGCGTACGTCGGTGGCCTCGGGCGCCGGGCGGCTGCTGCCGCCGCACGTGCTGCGGGTCGGCGTCGCCGAGGACGGGGCCGAGCAGGACGAGGCGCGGGTGCCGCAGCAGCGGTCCCAGCTCACGCCCGAACTGCGGCTCGTCGAGCAGCGGTCGGCGCCCGAGGAGGAGTCGGTGGCCGCGGCGGCGGACGACGCCGGTGCGGCGGCGCTGCTCGAGGTGGTCGGCCGGCTGGTGGAGCGGGCGCGCGCGGCGGGCGAGCTGCGGGGCGACGTCACCGTGGCGGACGTACTGCTGGTGATAGCGACGGCGGCGCCCTCGCTGCCGGACGCCGCCCAGCAAGCCGCCGCCTCGGCCCGGCTCCTCGACATCCTTCTGGAGGGGCTGCGCTCCCGCCCGGCGTAAGTCCGGGAGCGGTCGCCTGCGGCCCGTACCGCACATTGCCGACGTTGCGCCAAATCCCGTGCGGGAAACGCTGATTGACCCTTCCCCAAACGAGTGAACGCTAGTGCTGTGGGGTGGCAAGACCCCACGGACGAGTGGTTGGCAGGGACAGCTGGGGCCCGCGGCAGGTCAATATGGCACTCTTTCCCGGGTATTCGGGACCGAGTGTGCAGGCGGGGGCTTTCCGCGATGAGCGTTGACGGGCGGGACGAGTCACTCGGTGACGGTGGCACGGACGGCGGCGCGGAAGCCGGCGGGCTGCCGTCGCCGCCGGTGCCCAGCCAGGGCGGGCCTCAGGAGGTCCCTCCAGGCTCCGCACCGTCCGGTGGCGCACGGCCGGGTGGCGCATCCGCCGGTAGTAGGCGCTCCGGTGGCGCGCCCGAGCCCATCGTTCCTTCGCAGCGCGACCGGTTCGACCGGCGCGACGGCAGTGTCCTGTCGCCCCCGGTCGAACCTCCGCCGTCCGACGCCGGTCTGATCGAGCGGATGCGCGCAGGCGACGACACCGCGTACGAGGAGCTGTACCGGCGCCACGCGGAGGCCGTACACCGCTACGCCCGCACCTGCTGCCGGGACGGGCACACCGCCGACGACCTCACGTCCGAGGTGTTCGCCCGCATGCTGCAGGCGGTACGCGGTGGCAGCGGCCCCGAGCACGCCGTGCGCGCGTACTTGCTGACGACGGTCCGCCGGGTCGCCGCCGGCTGGACGAAGTCGGCAAAGCGGGAGCATCTCGTCGACGACTTCGCGGTGTTCGCCACGCAGGCCGCCCGCTCCTCCGAGGTGACCGACGAGGACACTCTGGACCTGGGTGCGGACGTGCGCGCGATGCACGAGGCCGAGCAGTCCATGGCCATGCAGGCCTTCCGCTCGCTGCCGGAGCGGTGGCAGGCCGTGCTGTGGCACACGGAGGTCGAGGACGAGTCGCCGAGCGAGGTCGCCACACTCTTCGGGCTCGACGCCAACGGCACGCGCGTGCTCGCCAGCCGCGCCCGCGAGGGCCTGAAGCAGGCGTACCTCCAGGCACACGTCAGCGCCACGCTCACCATGGACGAGGAGTGCGCGCGCTACGCCGACCGGCTCGGTGCCTACGCCCGCGGCGGGCTGCGCACGCGCGCCGAACGGGGGCTGCGCAAGCACCTGGAGGAGTGCGCCAAGTGCTGGCTGGCCGCCGGTCAGATCAAGGAAGTCGCCAGCGGGATCCCCGCGGTCGTGCCGGTCGCGGTCATCGGTTGGTTCGGTGCCGCCGGGTACGCCAAGGCGGTCGGGCTCATCGCCGGTGGCGCCGGAGCGGGTGCGGCCGGAGCCGCGGGCGCGGCCGCCGCGGCGGGCGGCAGCTCCGGCGGAGCGAGCGCGGGTGGCGGCGCGGCCGCCTCGGAGGGGCTCGGCGCGCGGGCCAAGGCCGGTATCGCGGCGGGTGTCGTCGCGGTGGCCGCGGCGGCGGTGGCGCTCGCCCTGGTCGGCGACGACAGCCCGGCCAAGAAGCCGGCGGCCAAACCGTCCACCTCACCCGCCGTCGAGGCGCCGCTGCCGCCGCCGGAGCCGCCGAAGAAGACACCCCCGCCGAAGCCGCCGGTGGTGGCGCCTGCCCCGCCGCCCGCGCCGACGCCCTCTCCGACACCCAAGCCCACCCCGAAACCGACGCCCAAGCCGTCGCCGACCCCTACGCCGAAGCCGACCCCGAAACCCACGCCCAAGCCGACCCCGACTCCGACGCCGCCGTCTCCCCCGCCCGCACCGGCCGTCTACCAGTGGAGCGGGCTGGAGTACGGCGTCACCGGCGACCACACCGAACCCGAGATGCGGCTCGGTGAGAGCAGCTGGGTGTGGCAGCGCGACGGGGTGTCGATCGCGAACACGCAGTACGCGCACGGGGTGACCGTCCACGGCCATTCCTCCGTCACCATCGACCTCAACCGCAGTTGCTCCTCGTACGACGCGATGGTCGGTGCCGACGACATGACGACGGGCCTCGGCAAGGTGCGCTTCTCCGTGTACGCCGACGGGGCGCAGCTCTGGCGGTCCCCGCTGATGGAGGGCGGCGACCAGGCGATCCCCGTCCACGTGAACCTCACCGGCCGCGAGACGATCCGCCTCGTCGTCGAACCCCACTCGCCTTTCGACTCGGGAGCGCTGGCGGACTGGGCGGAGTCAAAGATGCTGTGCGAGTAACCAACGTTTCCCGCCCCCACCGCCCCTACCCATTCCCGTACCTGGGGGCTACGCCCCCAGACCCCCCTTCGGCCTGAACGGCCTCGTCCTCAAACGCCGGACGGGCTGACATGGTGCACCCGCAGTCGCCAGCGCGCGGAAGGGGCCGTGCCGTGCCGGTACATCACATGCCCGTCGCTTACGTTCGGATCTGGAGACGAATCCCCGTAAGGCAACGTCTGATTCAGCGGCGACGGGCGGATGTACCGGCACGGCACGGCCCCGACCCACCCACCGGCGGAAGCCCACCCACCGGCAGGAGACCCCGGTGAAGGCAGCGGCAGCGGCTACGTCCCCAACACCCGCCCCTGCGGCACAATCCCCGCCGGCACCGCCCGCTGCCGAGCAGGCGTCCCCGTCCAGCACGTCCCCCGTCGAGCCAGCAGGCGCCGTAGCCACACCTCCAGGGAGACCAGATCGGCCAGCCCGTCCAGAGGCAGCGCCTCCCCCTCCGCGGCCGAGCGCAGCGCCTTGCGGACGACGCGGGCCTCGACCAGGCCCGCCTGGGCGAGCAGAGGGGTGTCGAACAGAGTGATCAAGGAATCCGCCGCCACCCGCAACCCCGTACGCGCGGCCGCCGACGAGGACGCGTGCGAGGGCGCACCCCAGCCCGGGGGCAGATCAGCCACCCCGGCCCCCTCCAGCACCGTACGAAGGATCGCCGCCCGCGCCCCGGGCTGCACCCGCAGCGCCTCCGGAAGGTCACGGCACGCGCGTACCACCTGGTTGTCGAGGAACGGCGCGTGCAGCCGCTGGAAGCGGATCTCGGCCGCCTGCTCCAGGACGCGCAGATCCGCCGCGTGACGCGTGAGCGCCGCACGCGCGCGGAAGTCGCCCGGCCGCTGCCCGGGCCCGACCCCCGGCCGCCCCGCCGTCGCCCCCTGCAGGCGAACCGCTACTTCAGCCAGCGCCTCCCCGGTCAGCCAGCGCGCCGCGGGCCCGGGTCTGGCCCAGGTGAGCGCGGCGAGGGACGCCCCCACGGCGCCTCCCGGCTCCTCGAACCGCCGGTGCAGCAGCCGGTCGGCGAGCGCGTCGACGCCGGTGCGGTACGGCGTACGGGCGAGCTTCCGCGCGGCGCCGTACACGCGCGCGGGAACCATCACCGAACCGTCCGCCTTCGCCAACGCGGCCACGGGCCGCACCAGATGACGCCTCTTGCGGTCCATCAGCAGATCCGCGAGACGCGCCGGGTGCGCGTCCAGGACCTGCCGGGCGCCGTAGCCCGTGAAGTGGTCCGCGCTCCCGGAGGAGAGCCGCGCGCGGTGCCGGGCCGCCGTCACCAGGGACGGGCCCGGTTCGTCCGTCAGCGGGCCCTCCAAGTCGGCGTAAGGGAGCACCTCTTCGCCCCCGGCGACGACCACATGGTGCAGCCGGGGATTGGCGGCGAGCGTCCCGGCCCGCTCCAGCTCGGACTCCCGCCCACGGACGGCGAGGTCGTTGAAGGTGACCGCGAGCAGGCGCTCACCGGCCCCCGTCCCGTGCCCCAGAACGGTCCCCGGCGCCCCCGGAAGCCCCGCCGCGAGCAGCGCCAGCGTCCCCGACGCGGGCCCCCCGGACAGATCGGCCCCGATCCCCGGCACCGGCATCCCGCGCGCGGCGCGCCGCTCGGCGGGCCCCATCCCGGGCACGGGCCCGGGGTCCACATCGGTGCCGGGTACATGCCGCGGCGCGGCGAGACGGGCGCGTACGGCCTCGACGAGGGCGTCGCGTACGGCGTCCACGGCTCTCGTGGGGTCGGCCGCGGGCGCCGCCACCGCGAGGGAGGCGACCGGCTCGTACCCGGCGATCTCGCGCGCCCCGGCACGCAGGATCAGCGCGTGCCCCGGCGGAATGCGCCGCACGCCCTCGTACGGGGTCGAGTCGTGCACCGCGGCCGGTACGTCGGGGGCGGCGAGCAGCGCCGCCAGGTGCCCGAAGTCCAGGTTCGCCTCGATGAGGTCGGCGAGGGGGAGCGCGGCGGTCGCGTACGCCGTGCCGCCCGCCCAGGGGGTGTAGAACACCGGCCGCGCGCCCGCGAGATCACCGCAGACGGTCACTCGCCGGCCGACCTGGACGACCGCCGTGTAGCTGCCGGACCAGTTGGTCAGATGCCGAAGTGCTCCTCCGCGCGCGGCGAACAGCCCGACGCGCAGCTCTTCGTCGGAGGCCCCGCAGGTGCCGAGGACGGCGATGCGGTTCTCCGCGCCGGCCTTCACGACGCGGACCTCGTCGGGGCGCCAGTCGCCGACGGCCCACAGCGGATCGGGGTCGCCCCATAGGAGTTGGGAACCCACCGGGTGCACGGTCTCGCCGTCGTTCCCCGTGGCGCCCGCCGAGCCGAACTCAGGCGCTCTGGCGGCGGTACTGCTCCACCCCACCAACCATCGCATCGCCGCCTCCACAGGCTGTGGACAACCAGTGCACCGTACGAACCGGTCACCATGCTGCCACGAAGAAAGCGCGCTGGAGGGCCCCTGCGGCGGCTTGCGCTCCCTGAAGTGCGCCCCCTGCGGGCCTCCACGCCGCCATGGAGCCACCGCACAACGAGCCCCGGACCGCCCTCTCGCCCGACGCCCGGGCCCGCCCAACCGGCGCCCGAGCCCCACCCAGGCGCCACCCGCCCGACACTCAACCCGCCCCGAGCCGACGCGAATGCGCCCCCGCTACGCTCCCCCAAAACACCCCACGCGCCCTCAACTGACGTGGTAGGAGCCCTGATTGCCCCCGAGGGCGGCCAGCGATTTTCGGCCATTTCAGCTGCGGATGGACAGCCGTGCACACGCTCCGTACAGGCCCTGCGCACCGCTTCGGCAACGCACAGTCCGGGAGGCGGAGTTCGCCTCCCGGACCGGTCCGCCGCCCGCGGGGATGGAGGCGGCGGTGTCCCCCAGCCCACTGGATCCAGTACAGCGGGCCGACCCACGCACGACCATGGAAGCGCTCCCCCGGTGGCCGGAGAAGAGCGCACGGACGGGCGCACAGCCACACAGTGGGAGCACGCCGCGACCGTCCGTACTGTCGTATGGACCACAATCCCGCCATCCGGAACTACGCCCCTTAACGCCTGGGATTGGGCGAACTACGCTGGGTTTACGAATGCCGCGTGGTTATGCCAGCGCGGCAGCCGTCTGTGTCGAGGGGTGGCGCATGTCCAGGGAGCAACGCGGGCCGAACGAAAAGCTCGGCGCCGTTCTCGCCCTCGCGGGAATCAGCAACGCAGGACTCGCGCGACGCGTCAACGACCTTGGCGCTCAACGCGGGTTGACTCTTCGCTACGACAAGACGTCGGTGGCGCGCTGGGTGTCGAAGGGAATGGTGCCGCAAGGTGCGGCGCCGCACCTCATCGCCGCCGCCATCGGCCAGAAGCTCGGCCGCCCCGTGCCGCTCCACGAGATCGGTCTGGCGGACGCGGATCCCGCGCCGGAAGTGGGCCTCGCCTTCCCCCGTGACGTCGGACAGGCGGTGCGGTCGGCCACGGAGCTGTACCGCCTCGACCTCGCCGGGCGCCGGGCCGGCAGCGGCGGCATCTGGCAGTCGCTCGCCGGGTCGTTCGCGGTGAGCGCTTACGCGACTCCCGCCTCACGGTGGCTGATAACACCGGCCGACAGTTCGGTGGCGCGCGAGGTGAGCCCCGGTGAGGGCTCCGGAGCACCGCTGAAAGTCGGCCACAGCGATGTGCAGAAGCTGCGTGAGGCAGCCGAGGACGCCAGGCGCTGGGACTCCAAGTACGGGGGCGGCGACTGGCGTTCGTCCATGGTGCCCGAGTGCTTGAGGGTGGAGGCGGCACCGCTGCTGCTCGCCTCGTACTCGGACGAGGTCGGCAGAGCCCTCTTCGGAGCCAGCGCCGAACTGACCCGCCTCGCCGGCTGGATGGCCTTCGACACCGGCCAGCAGGAGGCCGCCCAGCGCTACTACATCCAGGCGCTGCGCCTGGCCCGAGCGGCCGCCGACGTGCCCCTGGGGGGCTACGTCCTCGCCTCCATGTCCCTCCAGGCGACCTACCGCGGCTTCGGCGACGAGGGCGTCGACCTCGCCCAGGCCGCCCTGGAGCGCAACCGGGGTCTCGCCACGGCCCGCACCATGAGCTTCTTCCGTCTCGTCGAGGCGCGCGCACACGCGCGCGCGGGTGACGCCCAGGCGGCCGGCGCCGCTCTGAAGGCCGCCGAGGGCTGGCTGGAGCGGGCCCGCGACGGCGACAACGACCCGTCCTGGCTCGGCTTCTACTCGTACGACCGTTTCGCCGCCGACGCGGCCGAGTGCTACCGCGACCTGAAGGCGCCGCGCCAGGTGCGCCGCTTCACCGAGCAGGCGCTGTCGAAGCCGACGGAGGAGTTCGTCCGTTCCCACGGGCTGCGCCTGGTGGTGTCGGCGGTCGCCGAACTCGAGTCGGGCAACCTCGACGCGGCGTGCGCGCAGGGCGTACGGGCGGTCGAGGTCGCCGGACGCATATCCTCCGCACGTACCACCGAGTACGTGAAGGACCTCCTGCACCGGCTGGAGCCGTACGGCGACGAACCGCGTGTGGTCGAACTGCGCGAGCGCGCACGGCCGCTGCTGATGGCTCCCGCCTAGGGCCGCGGTCCCCGCGCCCCTGGCCGCTGTTTCGGCGCGCCGGGGGCCTCCCCGGGTTTGAGGGCATTGTCAGTGGCGCAGTGCACTATCGGAGTCGGGAGGTGGAGCAGGTGCGGAGCATGTACGACTGCGATGTGCTGGTGATCGGCGGCGGGATCGTCGGCCTGTCGACCGCGTATGCGATCACGCGCGCGGCGCCGGGCACCCGCGTGACGGTGCTGGAGAAGGAGCTGGGCCCCGCCCGCCACCAGACGGGGCGCAACAGCGGGGTGATCCACAGCGGGATCTACTACCGCCCGGACTCCCTGAAGGCGCGGTACGCGGTGCGGGGCGCCGCCGAGATGGTCAAGTTCTGCGCGGAGTACGGCATCGCGCACACGGTCACCGGCAAGCTGATCGTCGCCACCGACAAAGCCGAGCTGCCCCGGCTGCACGCACTGGTGCAGCGCGGCCGGGAGAACGGCATTCCGGTACGCGAGCTGGGCCCGGCCCAGATCGCTGAGTACGAGCCGCACGTGCGCGGCCTCGCCGCCATCCACGTCGGCACGACGGGCATCTGCGACTTCGTCTCGGTCGCCCGGCAGCTCGCCGAGTCCTCCGGGGCCGAGATCCGCTACGGCGCGGATGTCGTCCGCATCGACCGCCGCCCCGGCCTCGGTGCCGCCGTCCGCACGGCCGGCGGTGCGGTGGTCCGCGGGCGCGTGCTGGTCAATTGCGCGGGGCTGCACTGCGACGAGATCGCCCGGCTCACGGGGGACGACCCCGGGATGCGGATCGTCCCCTTCCGGGGCGAGTACTTCGAGCTGGCGCGGCCCGAGCTGGTGCACGGACTGGTCTATCCCGTGCCCGACCCCGCCTTCCCCTTCCTCGGGGTCCATCTCACCCGGGGCATTCACGGAGACGTCCACGTCGGGCCGAACGCGGTACCGGCGCTTGCCCGCGAGGGGTACGGCTGGGGGGTCGTCCGGCCCCGCGAGCTGGGCGCGACCCTGACGTGGCCCGGAGCCTGGCGGATCGCCCGGCGGCACTGGCGGTACGGGGCGGGGGAGCTGCGGCGGTCGGTGTCGAAGCCGGCGTTCACCGACGCGGTGCGGCGGCTGCTGCCCGGGGTGGCCCCGGAGGACCTGGTCCCCGCTGCCGCGGGGGTGCGGGCCCAGGCGGTTCTCCGTGACGGGACGCTGGTGGACGACTTCCTGATCCGGGAGGGCCCGCGGACGGTCCACGTGCTGAACGCTCCCTCGCCTGCGGCGACGGCTTCCCTGCCCATCGGGCGGGAGGTCGCCCGGAGGGCACTGGGCGCGCTGGCGGAGGCGTAAGCGGTTTTCGCCCCCTCCGCCCCAGGGGTTCAGCCCGTCCGGCGTTTGAGGACGAGCGCGAAGCGCCACAAGCGGGGGTCTGGGGGCGGCAGCCCCCAGGGACGGGCAGGGGCGGAGGGGGCGAGAAAACCCCACCACCGCACCGCCCCGTAAAATCGACCCCACTGTGTCTGACTCCCTTAACCTCCCCGAGACGCAGCCCGCCGCCGGCGGCTCGCTGCGTCACACCCGCGCCAAGGGCGAACCCCGCTTCCCCGACGGCCCGAAGGCCGACCCCGCGGGCTCGCACTTCGAGCGGCGGATCCGGAGTTTCCAGCCGCGACGCAGTCGCGTGACCGCCGGCCAGGCGGACGCGCTGCAGCGGCTGTGGCCCAAGTGGGGCCTGGACATCGACGGGCAGCGGACCATCGACCTGACGGAGCTGTTCGGCACCGACCGCCCCGTAGTCCTGGAGATCGGCTTCGGCATGGGCGAGGCCACCGCGCAGATGGCGGCCGAGGCCCCGGAGACCGGCATCCTCGCCGTGGACGTCCACACCCCGGGACAGGGCAACCTGCTCAATCTCGCCGACCGGAACGGCCTGTCCAACATCCGCGTCGGCAACGGCGACGCGATCATCCTGCTCAAGGAGATGCTCCCGCCGGAGTCCCTGAGCGGCCTGCGCGTGTACTTCCCCGACCCCTGGCCCAAGAAGCGGCACCACAAGCGGCGGCTGATCCAGCCGGAGTTCCTCAGCCTCGTCGCGACCCGCCTCAAGCCGGGCGCGATCGTGCACTGCGCGACCGACTGGGAGCCGTACGCCGAACAGATGCTCGAGGTACTGACCGCACACCCGGACTTCGAGAACACCCAGCCCGACGGCGGCTACGCACCACGTCCCGGCTTCCGCCCGCTGACCCGGTTCGAGGGCCAGGGACTGGACAAGGGCCATGTGGTGCACGACCTTCTGTTCCGCCGGGTGGAGCACCCCGCCGAGCACACCCCCGGGCACCCCGCCACCGACTGAGGCGCCGTCGCGGGCCGCGCCGTCCCTCGTTAGGGTCAATGCCGTGGCCACCTGCCCCCCGCACCCGACGCATCCCAGCGGTCCCTCCGGCGGTGCGCTGCGGCACGCGCACTGGTGGCAGCGCCGATGGGTCAGATACGGCACGCTGATCACGCTGCTCGCGATCTCCGGGCTGGTGATCCTGGCCCTCGTCCGCGAACAGACCGGCACCCAGGGCTTTCTCGTCGGCCTGGGCCTCGCCGTGTTCCCTGTACCGCTGCTCATAGCCGCCTTCTGGTGGCTGGACCGGGTCGAGCCCGGCCCCTGGCGGAACCTGCTCTTCTCCTTCGCCTGGGGTGCCGGCGCGGCCGCGCTCATAGCGATCGTCGCCAACAGCTTCGCGACCAGATGGATAGCGACCACGACCACGGATCCATCCAGCGCCGACACCCTCGGCGCGACGGTCATAGCGCCCATCGTCGAGGAGTCCGCGAAGGCGGCGGCCGTGCTGCTGGTCTTCCTCTTCCGCAGACGCGACTTCACCGGGATCGTCGACGGGATCGTCATAGCCGGGGTCACCGCCACCGGCTTCGCGTTCACCGAGAACATCCTCTACCTCGGCACCGCCTTCGGCACCGACCAGCTCAGCGGCGAGAGCGGGCTCGCGTCCGTCACCGCCGCGACCTTCTTCGTCCGCGTGGTGATGTCGCCCTTCGCGCACCCGCTGTTCACCGTGCTGACCGGCATCGGCTTCGGCATCGCGGCACTGTCCGCCGAACGCCACCGTCTGCGCCGCGTGCTGCTGCCCCTGGCCGGACTGCTGCTCGCCATGGGCATGCACTCCGCCTGGAACGGTTCGGCGAGCTTCGGGGAGTACGGGTTCTTCGCGGTCTACGCCGCGTTCATGGTGCCCGCGTTCGGGCTGGTGACCTGGCTGGCCATCTGGACGCGGCAGCGCGAACTGCGCACCGTTCGCTCGGAACTGCCCGCGTACGCCGCTGCCGGGTGGCTGACCGTGCCGGAGCCGTACGTGCTCGGCTCGATGCGGGCGCGGCGGCTCGCCCGCGAGTGGGCAGGCCACCGCTTCGGGAAGGCCACGGCCCGCTCGGTCGCGGAGTACGAGGCATACGCGACCTCGCTGGCGTTCCTGCGTCACCGGGGCCGCCGGGGCCGCGCGGGCGCCGACTTCGTCGTACGGGAACGGGAGTTGCTCGACGCGCTGTGGCGCCGCCGGGAGATCGCCCGGCCGGCCCTGGCGTACGCGGCGCAGACGACGGCTCCGGTGCCCCAGCCGTGGCCCGCGTACGGATACGCCTACGGGTACGGGCAGGCGCCCGCGTACGCCCGTCCGTACGGAACCGCCACGGCGCCGTATCCCGCGTACAACCCGTATCGCTCGTAGCGGCAGAACCAGGTCGCGCGCACCGGAAACCGGCAGCCCTGACGTCGGGGGGTTGCCGTCAGGACCGCCGGGGATCGAGGGAACGCAGGCACGCGTCAGAACCGCAGGGGTCGCCCGCACGCGTCAGATCCGTACGGCTGAGGAGCCCGTACGGATCAGACGGCTGAGGAGCCCGTACGGATCAGACGGCTGAGGAGCCCGTACGGATCAGGCGACCGTACGGATCAGAGGCTGATCCCCTTGTCGCGGAGCCACGCCGCCGGGTCGATCCCGGTGCCGGAGCCGCCGGAGTGGACCTCCAGGTGGAGGTGCGCCCCGGTGACGTTGCCGGTCGCGCCCACGCGTCCGATGATGTCGCCCGTGTTGACCTTCTGGCCCACGCTGACGCTGATCGAGGACTGGTGGGCGTACCACAGCTCCGTACCGTCATCCAGGGTGAGGACCGTGCGGTAGCCGTACGAACCGCTCCAGCCCGCCTCGGTGATCGTGCCGGTGTGGATCGCCTTGAGCGGCGTGCCCGTGGGCGCGGCGAAGTCGAGGCCGGTGTGGTAACCGGAGGACCAGAGCGCGCCGGCCTGACCGAAGGTCGAGGTGATGGTGTACGAGGAGGTCGGCAGCGTGTACTGCTTGGCCAGCTCGGCCAGGCGCTCGGCCTCGGCCTTCCTCGCGGCCTCCTCCTCCGCCTTCTTCTTCGCGGCGGCGGCCTCGGCCCTGGCCTCTTCCTCCGCCTTGGCTGCGGCTTCCGCGGCCTTCTTCGCGGCGGCGGCCTCGGCTGCCTCCTGGGCCGCGGTCTCGGCCTGGTCCTGCTGCTGGTCGGCCTGGGCCATGATGCGGGTGCGCAGCGCCTCGCCGGCGTCGGTGGTGCCCTGCTCGGTGTCGGCGGAGGTCACGCCGACGCTGCTGAGCGCGGTCGCGGAGCCCTTGGGCGCCTCGGGAGTGTCGTCCGAGATCAGCGAGCCGACGTTCGGCAGGTCGGGCATCGAGATCGACACCGGCGCCTTGCCGGGCGCCGCGGTGGCGATGCCACCCGCGCCGACGGCGGCTATGACACCGACGCCGAGAACCGTGGAACTGCGGGCGAGTCCCCCACCGCGCTGCTTGCTGACGCGATGCCGGCCGCGAACGGGGCGGACGGACTCCTCAGTGGGGTTCCACTCCTCCCATGGGCCCTCGTCGTTGCCGTAGGCGTAGCCGAAGGTCTGTGTGTCGTTCGGCGCGAACGAGGTTGGCTGGGCGGGCCGGTTGGACGCCACGTGGGCGCACTCCTTTCCTTCCTTCTCGCCTACCGGGTTAGCTGACGGGTTCGGAGCAGGAAGGTCTCCTACGCGCGTCAACCACGGCTTGCTCCACCGTGAAAGACGCTCGATTCACCCCAAGTTGGTGGTTCCCCGGTTCCCTTGCGGAATTCGGCGCGTGCGCACGGAGCCGCCTCTTGTGACGGCTGGGACGACCGCGCTGCGTTATCGAACGTTAATAGACCCGGGCACCGGATTCCAAGCCGTTCCGACTGATCGTTAACGCTTTTGGCCAGGACTTTGGGGTCAGCATCGGCGAAAATAGGGCGAGTTGACCATGATTCATAAACGTACCTTTGCCTGACGGCACGTCAGTTGTTATGCGGAGGGGCACCGTCCGATCACCTCACGTGACAACGATCAAGAAACGGCACAAACGATCAAGAACCCTGCGGGGTCGGCTCCGGCGGGGTGAGGTACTCGTAGACGGCTCCGGCGGCGATGAGCAGCCCGGGCAGCGCCCGGACGAAGGCCCGCGCGTACGAGATCCCGCGCCGGCCCGGGTCCGCCGCACCGGGCGGCCGGGTGACCCCCGGGCCGGAATCCGAGTCCGCGAGGCCGGTACCGGGCGCGGGGTCGCCGGGCAGCCGCCTACCGGACCGGCCGTATGGACCCTCGGCCCGCTGCTCGCCTGCTTGCTGCCCCACTCGTCCAGGCTTCCCGGAGCGGGGGTGGCGGGCGACCGGTGTGGACCGACCGGGGGACGCGCGTGGAGGCCCGCCGCGGCCCTCAGCCGCCAGCGATCAGCAGCGGCTGTGAGGCGGCGGACGCCCGTCGGACACCGCAACCACCGAGGGCGAACACCGAGGCAAAACACGGCAAACACCGAGGGCCGGAACTCTCATTCGAGTTCCGGCCCTCGGTTTCAGTAGCGGGGACAGGATTTGAACCTGCGACCTCTGGGTTATGAGCCCAGCGAGCTACCGAGCTGCTCCACCCCGCGTCGTTGAAACCAGTGTACGCCATCCGCGGGACCCCCAGCACACACGTTTACGCGCGCTCCCTCCCCGGTTCAGCCAGAAGGTGCCGGTTGGGCGCCTTGGCCCGCTCCTCGTACTCGGGCAGGACGACGACATCGGCGCCCGCGGCCGCGAGCAGCCCGCTCCCGTCGGCCCCCGCGACGAACGTGTCCGGCTCGCGCCAGGCCGTGACGACCCGCCGTACTCCCGCGTCGAGAATCAGCCGGGCACACGGCGCAGGCCGCGAAGCGCGCCGGGCGCAGGGCTCCAGGCTGCTGTAAACCGTGGCGGAGCCGAGGCGCGGATCGGCGGGGTCGATCTTGGCGAGCGCCGCCTCCTCGGCGTGCACCACGGAGTCGCCGCCCTCACGCGAGTGCCCGCGGGCCAGCTCGGTCCCGTCGGCGGCCACCACCACCGCGCCCACGCTGAACGCGGTCTCCGACGGCGGGCACAGCTCCGCCAGCTCACAGGCGAGCGCGAGCCAGTGCCGGTCCGCGGCGGAGGCGAGAGCCTCGGTGCCGGGCGCCGTGGGGACGTACCGGATGAGGACGACGTCCCCGACGGCCCGTGTCTCCACGAGCCGCATCCGGCCGGGCGGGTACGCCCCGGGCCCGAACAGCCGCGGCGCGTCCGGCTCCCCCACGAAGAGCGGCGCGACGGCGAGCTGCAGCTCGTCCGCGAGCCCGTCCCGCATCAGCTGGGTGTGGACCCGCCCGCCACCTTCGACCATGAGGCGCCGCACACCTCGTACGTCATGAAGGTGTTCGAGCAGCACACGCCAGTCGATTTCGGCCCCGGTCGGGACGACATCGACGCCGGCGACGCCGCGCAAGAGGTCCCCGGCCCTCCCCGCCCCCTTGTCCGTCGTATAGACGACCTTCTCGCCGCCCGTGTGCCAGAACCGCGCCGCCGGATCCAGGTCGCCGGACCCGCTGACCGCGACCTTCAGCGGGTACTCGGGGCGCCCGGCGGCGACCCGCGCCGCGCGCCGTTCGGCCGAGTTGACCAGGAGCCGCGGGTTGTCGGCGCGGATCGTGCCCGCGCCGACCAGGATCGCGTCGCTGGACGCCCGTACCTCGTCGACCCGGTCGAAGTCGGCCGGGCTCGAGAGCAGCAGCCGCTCGGGGCCGGTGTCGTCCAGGAAGCCGTCGAGGGAGACGGCGGCGGACAACAGAACGTAGGGATGGGGCATGGGGGCGCGCCCTCCAGCTCGCAGGAGATTCAGTGGTGATCGCAGGAGATTCAGTGGTTAGAGGTCCCAGCTTTCACTACTCCATCCTGGCCCTGCTGTCCGAGGCACCCGTCCGGCGGCCGCGGATGGCGCCTCCGCCGTTTCCCGGACGACCTCCATTGACTGGCCTGCTGTCCCGGCAGAGGATCCCTTGAGTGGGCCGACGGGCCCCGTCAGGAGGAGTGGCCCGTGGACGCACCGGCACCGACCGCCGCGGAAGCCCTTGCCCTGCTGCGCCGGCTCGGCGCGCAGGACATCGACCACCCGGGCGGCACCCTGCTGGCCCACCTCATCCGCGTACGGGACCGGCTGACCCGCTGGGAGGCCCGCCCCGCGCTCCAACTCGCCGGGCTGTGCCACGCGTTCTACGGCACCGACGGCTTCGCCACCGCCCTCCTGCCGACCGACCGCCGGGCCGAGCTGACCGCCGTCATCGGTGCCGAGGCCGAGGCCCAGGTCCACTTCTACGCGAGCTGCGACCGGACGGCCTCGTATCCGACCCTGGCGGACCCGGCCCCGGCCTTCCACGACCGTTTCACCGGCCGCACGTGGGCGCCGCCCCTCCAGCAGCGCCGCGACTTCGCCGAACTCACCGCCGCCAACGAACTGGACCTCGTCGACGAGAACCCTCAGTGGCGAGCCCGGTGGGGCCCCGACCTCCTGGCGCTGTTCACCCGCTTCCGCCCGCTGCTCAGCGACCACGCCCGGCGCGACTGCGCGAGGACCCTGGGAACACCCTGAACAGCCGCAACAGCGGTCCCATCGCAGCGCACGTGTGGCGTACGTAACATTGAAGCCTGCGGCTGGGTGAAGCCGCCCCGGTGATCCCCCCGTCCGATCGCGATCCGATCGTGCCGGTTCCTTGGGTGGTCGGCCGGCACCGCCTGGGGAGCCTCAGGCAAGAAGAGAGCTCCCGATGAAACTCACCGCTGCGCAGTTGCGCGCCTCGCCCGAGCCCGCGGGGTCGCCGACGATCTCCGCGGGCGACTGCGGTCTGCTCCTTCTCAGGCTCACCTTCGGCCTGATCCTGGCCGGCCACGGCGCCCAGAAGCTCTTCGGGATCTTCGGCGGCTCCGGTCTGTCCGACACCGCCGACGGTTTCGCCGCCCTGGGCTACCGCCCCGGAATGGTCTTCGCCGTCATCGGCAGCCTCTCCGAGTTCCTCGGAGGGCTGGGGCTGGCGGTCGGGCTGTTCACCCCCCTGGCGGCCGCCGCCATGATCGGCGTGATGATCAACGCCATGGTGACCGTCACCGGCGAGCACGGCCTGTGGGGGACCGAAGGCGGTGTGGAGTACAACGTCTCCATCGCCATCGTCGCCCTCGCCGTCGCTGCCATCGGCCCCGGGCGACTCGCCCTGGACCGCTGGTTCCGCTGGGGGCAGGGCGGCTGGGTGGAAGCGGCCGTCGCCCTCTTCCTCGGCGGCATCGGCAGTGCCATCGTGCTGAGCCTTTGACATGCCCACCGCCCTGAAGGGTGGTGATTCTGGCCGTCCTTACCGAGTGCTGTGCCGCTACGCGGCACGGTCTGCGGCAGGGATTCCGTGGCTTCCTGCTTCGTGGCGCTGTGCGGGGACGAGTCCTGGTCCTACCGGCGCTCCACAGGCTGCAACCGCCGGTCCGGCGGCCGTCTTGACGTTCTCCGCGGCGTTGGCAACAGTCCCGGCCGGTCCTCGGCCAGCCAGCCCCGCGCCACCAGCCGCTCAAAGGCCAACGGCCTGGTGGGCCGGTTCCGGGAGCCACCGTGCAGCCCGAGGCCGGTCGCCCGGCTTTGCAGCACGTTGCGGTCCGCGCCGTGAGCAAGGCCACACCCGCGAATTCGAGGGTCCCCTCATGTTACGCTGGGCGCGTGAGCGACCGACACGTCCTGTCCGCGCCTCAGGCGCCGGCCAAACCGCTGCGCCGTGACGCGCAGCGCAACAGGGACGCGATCGTGGCCGCCGCTCGCAAGGCCTTCGCCGAGCAGGGTCTGGACGCTTCCCTGGAGGGCGTCGCCCGCGAGGCCGGCGTCGCGATCGGAACGGTCTACCGGCACTTCCCCAGTCGGCTCGACCTGGTCGAAGAGCTGTTCACCGCGAAGTTCACGGAGCTGCTCGGCGCCGTCGAAGAGGCCGCAGCCATGGACGACGCCTGGGAGGGGTTCTGCCGCTACCTGGAAAAGCTCTGTGAGCTGCAGGCCGGTGACCGAGCCTTCAACGACCTGGTCTCGGGCCGGTCGCCCCTCCCCACGCTCGGCAGGGAAATGTTCGAGCGCGCGAAAGAACTGGTTGTTCAGATCTTCCGTAACGCCCAGGAGCAGGGTGTCCTCCGCGCCGATGTCATCCCGGAAGACATCGCCTTCGTGGTCTGGTCCCAGGCCGGGATCATCCAGGGCACACGTGCCATCGCCCCCACCGCCTGGCGCCGCTACCTTCACCTGATGCTCGACGCCTTCCGCGCCGAGGGCGCCCACGAGCTGCCCGAGCCCCCGCTGGCCCCCCAGCAGTTCCCCAGACCCTTCACCACTTTTGAGCGCCCCGAAGAGGAATGCCGCGAGTGCCGCGAGGAGACATGACCGCCGCGGCAGGTGAGGTCACCGGGCAATAGGGGCATACCGCGGGGCCGGTGCCGCAGCACTGTTGCCGGGTCGCGGACGCCTGCCCCTTGGCCGCGCCGTGCTCGATAAGTGCGCGGGCGGACGCACGGTCGATGCCGCAGTTGGCCCGGGTGACGAGGGCGACTGAACCTTTGATGTTCTTCCCTTGCTGGGGCGTGCCGTGGTCGGGCAGCCGGGGGAGTTGTGCCGCCCATCCATGGCATGGGCGATATCGCATTCGTAGAACCCGGATCGGGAACTTCTCGCTCAGCGCAGACTCCTGTGCTTCGCGGGCATCGGGCGGGGACGGCTGTCTCCCTCGTCGGCCTGCCCGTTGAGGCTGAGGGATTCCGTGATCTCGCGCAGGCCCGTCTCGTCCTCGGCTCTGGAGAGTGCTTGTCGGGCCAGTGCTCGTGGGTGGAGGTCGCCGAGTTGGAGGTCGGAGTATTCGGGGCCGAGTTCTCTGCGGATGTCGGCTTGGGCGCTGTCGGAGAAGGCTCGGATCTTGCGGACGAGAGCGGATGTCTCGGAGATCGCCTTGGGGAGTTTCTCCGGGCCGAGGACGACGATCGCGATCACCAAGATGGTGAGTACTTCGAGTGGGCCCATGTCGAAGAACATGTGTGGCCTCCTGGGCAGTTGCGGTTCACGAGCGGGAACCGGCTGGGCGGCTGTGGTCTGGCTCATGGAGGGCGGGAAGCGGCGACGGCTCGTCGGGGCTGAGGGTCGCCGTGCTCTTGCGTGCGCGGCGGCGGTCGTTGAGCCAGGAGATGGCGCATGCGGCCAGATACAGCGCGGTGATGGGTCCGGCGAGTGCGAGCATGCTGAGCGGGTCGCTGCTGGGTGTGGCGATGGCGGCGAACACCGTGATGCCGATGAGCATGTACCGCCACCAGCCCGACATCCGCCGGGCGCTGAGGACACCGGCCAGGTTGAGCATGATGAGGAGGAGGGGGAGTTCGAAGGACAGTCCGAAGACCACGACCATGCGGGTGGCCAGGTCGAGGAAGTCGTCGACGGGCAGGATGTTGGTGGCCTGGCCGGGGGTGAAGGAGATCAGCACCCGTGCTGTCGTGGGCAGGACGGCGTAGGCGAACGCTGCCCCGGTCAGGAAGAGCGGGATGCCGGTGGCGAGGAAGGCGAGAGTGTACTTCTTCTCACTGCGGCGCAGGCCTGGGGCGAGAAACCTCCACAGCTGGTAGAGCCAGACGGGGCTCGCGCCGATGAGGCCGGCGGTCAGCGACACCTTCAGAGCGAGAGTGACAGGCGAGAGCAGGCCGTTGGTGGCGATGACGCCGCATCGTCCGGAGCTGGCCGGGCTCCCTCCCTCCAGGGTGGTGCAGCCCGGCAGGGGCGCGATGACGATGTCGATGAGCTGCTTGTAGAACAGCCCCGCGACAATAGTCGTCACGATGACCGCGCCGATCGCCTTCACCAGGCGGCTGCGCAGTTCGCGGAGGTGGTCCGCAAGGGTCATGTGCCCCTGGGGAGCCTGGCGTGCGGCCTCGGGGGCCTGGGATATGGCTGTGAGCACGAGCAGACCTCGGTTCCTTCCTCGCAGGCGCCGCTGGGCATCAGCGCGGGGCGAAGGCGTCCTGGAAATGGGCCGTGGCGGTGGTCTCCTGTGGCCCGCGCGCCGGAGCGATCTGGCCGGCGGAGTCGGCCTGCGCGGGGGAGGGGCCTTGGGCGGTGGTCTCGTCGTCGCGGTCGCGCATGGCCTTGGTCTCGCTCTTGAGGATGCGCATGGACTGCCCGAGCGAGCGCGCCATGTCGGGCAGGCGCTTGGCGCCGAAGAGCAGGACGATGACGACGAGGATGAGCAGGATCTCGGGTGCTCCGAGTTTGCCGAACATGATGGTTGTGCCTTTTCGTGTGGGGAGCGTTGAATCGCTCCGCCGTGGGGGGTGTTGGGGTGGGCTGGTGCGCCCGAGGGCGGGTTGCCGCCCTCGGGCGCAGGTGGTCAGCGAAGGGGCCGGAAGCCCGCGCGGAGCTCTTCCGCAAAGAGATGCGGCTGTTCCCAGGCCGCGAAGTGCCCGCCCTTTTCGAGCTTGTTGTAGTGGATGAGGTTGGGGTACGCCTTCTCGGCCCAGCTCTTGGGAGCCTGGTAGATCTCGTCGGGGAAGACGCTCACGGCGACCGGGACGGTAACGCCCTTGGCAGCGACGACGTTGAGCTTGTTCTCCCAGTAGAGACGAGAGGCGGAAACCGCCGTGTTCGTCAGCCAGTAGAGCGTGATGTTGTCGAGGACATCGTCCCGGGTCAGACCTTCGTGGTGTCCGGCGAAGGCCCGGGAGATCAGCTCCAGACTGCGCGCGTCATGGTCGAGCATGAAGGCCGCCAGACCGACGGGTGAATCCGTCAGCCCGGTCAGCGTCTGCGGGCGCGTCCCCATGATGCGGGCGTAGGCGACGTGCAGCTTGAACAGGGAGCCCAGCTGCTCACACGCGTGCTTCTCCTCGTCCGAGAGGTCGGAGGGCACCGGGTTGCCGGTCGCGAGCGCCTTGGCGATGTCGGGCGGAACCGCGCCGGGCAGGTTGGTGTGGATGCCGAGAAGCCCCGAGGGAGCCTGGATGCCCATGAGATCCACGATGACCGCACCCCAGTCGCCGCCCTGCGCCGCGTACTTGGTGTAGCCGAGGCGCTTCATCAGCTCTATCCAGGCACCGGCGATGCGGTCGAGGCCCCAGCCGGTCGTGGTCGGCTTGCCGGAGAACCCGTAGCCGGGCAGCGACGGGATCACCACGTGGAAGGCGTCCGATGCCTTGCCGCCGTGTGCGGTGGGGTTGGTGAGCGGTTCGATGATCTTCAGTTGCTCGATGACCGAGCCGGGCCATCCGTGGGTGACGATGAGCGGCAGGGCGTTCTCGTGCTTCGAGCGGACGTGGATGAAGTGGATGTCCAGCCCGTCGATCTCGGTGATGAACTGCGGCAGGGCGTTCAGCCTCGTCTCGACCTTGCGCCAGTCGTACTCCGACGCCCAGTAGCGCGCGAGCTCCTGGGTCGTCGTGAGCGGCACGCCCTGCGAGTGATCGGGGACGGTCTCGTGCTCGGGCCAGCGCGTGGACACGATGCGCCGGCGGAGATCGACCAGATCCCTCTCGGGGACATGGATACGGAAGTTGCGGATACTCCCGCCCGCTGCCGGATGGAGGCCGGCTCCCTTTTCGGCCGCTGCAGCCGGCCGGGCGGGGAACAGGCTGAAGGATCCTGCGGCCACTGCGGCCGTCGCGGCGGCCGAGGTGGAAAGAAATGCACGTCGGGAGTGCGGCGGAGTCATCTCAGGCATGGTTGAACCTCGTGGGGTATGCGAATTTGCCGAGTAAGGGCCAGGGGCGTGGACTTCGAGCAATGTCCGTGAACTGCGATCCGGCACCTCCGGATCAAACGGGTGCCTAGCTACGGAGACCATCCGGAGGGGGCCCTCATGTTCGGGCCCAGCGTACTCGAGGGGTGCCTCATGTTTGCGGTGAGGCTCATCACAGCACGTCGGCAGGGATCGGCCGGCACGAGCAGCGCGGCATTCGCCGGCCATCCCCGGCGCCTACGGGCCGCAGGGCATGTACAAGGGCGGGTTCGCGGGGAAAGCCATGTTCACCTACCGGTACAGCTACAAGCCCCAGGTGTGGGAGCGGCATCTCCTCCGGGCCGGGTTCTCTACCGCCCAGGCCGAGGTCCTCGACGCTCCGAAGCCGGGTCACATCGGGACGCTGATCGTCTCCGCCCGCGCATGACCCCAGCCAGCAGGCCCCGGCCGGACCGGAATCCCGGCCGGGGCCGCTCCATGTCTTGATCGTCTGGACTTCGGGCGAGCATCGGGCGAGCTCATGATCTCCAAACCCTCGAAACACACCGAAGCCCCAGCTCAGATGCGCTCTGAGCTGGGGCTTCTCGGTAGACCCTGTGGGACTCGAACCCACAACCAATGGATTAAAAGTCCTGGGATTTTACTCTGACCCACTCCGGGAGGCTCCGACCGGTCTGTGTTTCACCTGGTCGATGGGCTCTAGCGCTCCGGCCTACTCCGGTAATTCCGGCCCACTTTGGGACTCCCGCTCACGCACCGCTCACGCAACTGGGGGCTTCTGAGTGGGCCCTGAACTGGGCACTTCCATTGTCCCGCGCACACCTTGAGGCGCGCAATGCCCGGGCATGGAGCGGCCCCGGCCGGGATTCCGGTCCGGCCGGGGCCTGGCCCCGCCCATCCCCCTGGAGCTCACGGGGTATGGGGGCGGGCGGGGGGTCTCGAGGGGCGCAGGGCGGCCGCTGTGTCGCTCGCCGTCGCGGCCGCCCTGCCCGGCTCACCTGACCGGAGTCGGGCGGGCCGGGGTCTTCAGTGGCGTGGCGTCACCTGGACGGTCTGGGTCGGTACCGGCTTGCACAGGGCGACGTGCCGGTAGACGGTGATGCCGCCGCCCGAGGCCGATTGGATGTCGTGGGTGGTGTACTTCTCGCCGTCCCTGATGGGCTTGTCGCAGCGTCCGCAGATCATCATCGGCGTCCCTCCCGGATGAGGTGCCGCAGCGCTGTGTTGGTGTCGCAGCGGTCGGCGTTGTCGACGCACTGCTCGCACGACGGGGCGTGGTCGAGGAGAGCGCGGTACGCGGCCTCGCCGGCGTGGCGGCGGCAGCCGCGCGGGAAGGCGGTGGTGTGGCTGCTCCGGATCCTTACGCGTCGCTCGCCGAGGTTGACGGCGGTCTCTGCGGTGAGGGGCGTCTTGCACCATACGCAGGCGGCGCCGCGGAGCTGCTCCTCACTCAGGGCGTCCACGCTCGGCAGTGGCAGTGCGGCCTTCCCCCATGCCGGGGCGGTGTCGGTACGATCCGTCATGGCGGTGCTCCCTCGAAGCGTCGTCCACGCCCCCGGGCCCGTCACGGCCGCGGGGGTTCTGTGTTTCCGAAAACTACCCGTAGTAGGGGGTAGTGCACCCCCCATTGCAGCCAACTTCTACCGATCGCGGGCGGCCAGGGTGCGTGCCTACGGTGCACTCATGATCGACGAGTGGGCAGAGGACCGACCGAAGTGGGAGCAGATCGCCGACGTCATCCGGCAACGGATCGCTGACGGCACCTACCCACCGCGATCTCGTGTCCCCTCGGTGCAGCAGCTCGTCGCTGAGACCGGTGTCGCGGTCGACACCGCGCAGAAGGTGCTGGCGAACCTGCGCGATGAGGGTGCCATCTACACCGTGCGTGGCCTCGGCTCGTTCGTCGCGGCCCGAGACGACGCCGACCAGCCGTAGGGGTACCCACAATATGAGTACCCCTTGCCGTGACCAGGCTTTTTCGTGGCACCACGAAAAAGGGTACGCACAATCTGCGTACCCCCGGGCATGACGAAATGCCCCCTCCCGCCCGAAGGCGAGAGGGGGCATGCGTGTTCAGGGGTATTGGCGGCGGGTGGGGTCGAGGCCTGCGGAGAGCAAGCCGCCGCCGTTGCCGGGCTCGGGGTCGGGGGCGCCGTCGCGGCGGCACACCAGCGCGTCCGGGTCGTAGGACGGGGCCTGCATGGAGTAGCCGTCCGGGCATGTCTGGCCGTCGCGGCCGTCGGCGCCGTCGCTCCCATCCTGGCCCGGTGGACCGCTCGGACCAGGGACGGTGGAGTCTGCCCCCGGCGGGCCGGCCGGTCCCGCCGGGCCGGGCACTGTGGAGTCCGTGCCGTCCCGGCCGGGCGCCCCGGACGTGCCGGGCGACGGGGTGATGGTGGGGGCGTCCTTGCCGGGATCACCCTTCGGTCCGGGCGGTCCGGGGATGGGGACGGGGACGCGGCTGCGGTCGTCGAGGTCTTCGACGGCCTTGCTCGGGTCGGGTGCCTTCGGTGTCTCGCCCGCGGCCTGGACCTGCGCGCGCAGGACCCGCACGTCTCCAGCGAGCGTGGACACGGCGGTGCCGCGCTTGTCTGCCTCGTCGGCCAGTTGGCTGTACCAGGACCAGCCGATGACGCCCGCGCCGGACAGTGCGGTCAGCCAGCAGAAGACGGCGATCCACCGCCAATTACCGGCGAGTGCCCGTTCTGTACGGGTCACGGATCGCCTCCCAATTCGATGACTTTGACGCGGAGTCGGGCGATCTCCACCTGATCGGCCACCCGCTGCTCGAGCAGCGCGGTGATCCGGGTGTCTCGCTCGCCGAGTTCCTTGCGGAGCCCGTCCCGCTCTTCCTGGATTTGGTCGATTTCCGAGTTCATGCGGGTGGTCGCGTTCTCGCCCCGCTTGCCGAGGTACGCCACCACCGAACCGGACAGCACCCCAGCGAGCGCGAGGAGTGCGCCCAGGGTGGTGGCGTCCAAGGTGGCTCCCTACACGTCGCGCGGAGGGGTGACCGCCTGCCGGTTGGGGACGGCCCACGTGACGCCCCACGCGCCGAGGATGGCGAGGGCGATGGTGACCTCCTCGCCGGTCGTGAGGACGTTGTCCTGCACAGCGGTGGCCGCGGCGGCGGAGCCTGCGGCCAGTCCGCCGACAACCGCCTTCCACATCTTCGAGATCTTCATAGCGATTCCGTTCTGTGAGCAGGGGCGTTCATGCGTTGATCCATTGGCCGTCACGCACCCACCCGTGCAGCCCGCAGCAGCGCCACAGCAGCGAGGGTTCGAGGTGCAGCGGCTCGCGGGAGACGAGGGTGTGTGCGCTGGTGCCTGCGGCCACCCAGCAGCCGTCGTGCACCTTCTTGTCCTCGGGGACTCCCTCGAGTGCCTTGCACCAGTGCCAGAACGTCGGATTGGTCTCCTTGGCGAGCCAGCCGAAGTAGATGTCGTCGGTCAGCTTGGTCATGTCGACCATCTCGAGGCCCGGCCAGTCGGACGGCGGGGTGCCGCGGTCGTGCCCCATCACGCCACGACCGCGAAGCCGTACTTCGCGCCGAGCCTGACGAGGGAGGTCTTGCCGGGGATGCCGTCTGCGGCGGTGCCCGAGTAGCCGAGGTGGCGCTGCCACTTCGCGTAGGCCTCGACGGTGGCCCTGCCGAAGTGGCCGTCGCTGTACGCCTTGGCGAGCAGCCCGGCGTCGACGAGGGCGACCTCGACGGTCTTTACGCCGGAGTACGTGACGGGCGTGCCCGACCTGGCCGGGTCGGACTTGGCTGCGGCGACCAGCCGCGACAGGTCGACCACGGGCTTGGAAGGCTGCGGCAGCGGTGCGGGTTGGGGCTTGATCCCGAGCCGCGTCGCAATGCGCCCCCGCATCGAGGCCATGGTGAATCCTCTGGGGTCCACCTTCCCGGGCTGCCACTCCAGGTGGCCGATGACCGAGCGCTCCGACCACTTGTGGTGGCGGCAGATCGCGGCCGACACCCGCTCGACGGCGAGGAGTTGCGCCTCGGGCCACGGGTCCTTGCCGTCGCCGAGGTTCTCGCACTCGAAGCCGTAGAAGCGGGCGTTGCCGTCGGTGTTCGCCTCGCTGTCCGCGGGTAGCGCGGTCTCGTTGATGACGGCCTTCAGGACGTCGTCGTCACCCAGGCCCGCATGGTTCGCCCGGCCGTAGCCGACGAGATGCACGGTGCCGTCCTTCGCGATGACGCCATGGCACAGCGGACCAGGCAGGGCCGCGTATCCATCGCGGCAGATCTTCACCGTGGCCGCGGTGCCGGACGTGACGGTGTGGTGGATCATCACCCCGTGCACCGGGCCCCAGGCGCCCTTGCTGTTGCGGTTGTGGGTACGCCAGTTGCCGACCTCGACAACCTTCACGCCCTCGGCGCGCAGCTTGGCGATGAACTCGGCAGCGGACAGGGGGTCGGCCATGGAGCCTCCAGACATGGGAAACGCCCCGGCCAACAGGCTCGGGGCGGCAGGGGCGGGTCAGGTCAGGCGGTGCGCTTGAGCCGGGCGTAGGAGCCGGCCGACACCACCGTGGCTGTCGCGGAGCTAGTTTCCTGCGCCCATCGCAGCGCCAGCGTTCCCGGCGTCGACGACGTGGTGATGTACACGCTGGCCTGGGCGAGACATTGGTTCGACCCGGAGGCCCGGTCGCCGAGGACGATCGGCGTGGTGGGGTTGTGCACGCCCATGCGGGTGTCGCCCGTCCCGCCGGTGACCACCTGGTCGAGGGCGTCGATCGCGTAGTTGCCCGACGCGCCGGCGGGCAAGGTGCCGAAATCCATGCGGAATTTGCCCGGACTGACCGCCGCGTAGCGGATGAAGAATTCGATGAAGTAGGTAGCGTTCGCGGCGAGCTGGAACTGCAGGTCGGGGTCGTCGGCGAGCGTGATGGTCGACGCCCGCGATGTCGCGCTGGACTTGGAAACCTCCACTGGCAGCATCGACATCAGCAGCCCAGAGGTGACTGTCGTCCCTGGCTGGATGACGGGGTACTGAGACATGGCGGACTCCTAGAGGGCGACGATGGCCGGGTGGGCGAGCCGCACGTCGGCGCCCGCGCTCTGCGCCTTCACGACGCCGTTCACGGAGCGGGTCACGGTGAACTTCTGCGGGTTGATCACGCTGAAGTTGTCGTAGCGGATCTGCGGGTTGGTGTTGGTGTTGCCGGCGCCGGAGATGCTGCGCGTGCCGATCTGGTTGGCGGCAGTGAGCGCTGTGTCGGTGGCCTCGATGTGCCACGCGCCAGGCTCCGCGTCCGTGGCCCGCCAGGCCTTGGCCCGCAGGACGCTGCCCTGGACTTGGAAGCGGACGCGGACGAACGTGCCCGCAACGTGGGTGAAGGGCAGCGTGTACGAACCAAGCGACGTCTGCACGTCCGCGACAATCTTCCGGACGTTCAGGAAGATCGACCCCGACGTCGCGAACTCCAGCCTGGCCAGGTACATGTTGGAGCCGTCCAGCATGCGCGCGGTCGGCGCACCGAACAGGGAATCGCCCGTAGCCAGCGCCGACGTGGTGACGTCGCACGTGATGTCGCAGTCGGGATGGACCGCGGCCACCGCGGTCCGCCTGGACACCCCCACGGACGTCAGGGTCTGTACGCCGTAGCCGGAGCCGACGGAGTAGTCGGAGGCGGCGCCGCCTCCCACGGTGCTCCAGGCCGAGCCCGCGTCCGGGGTGCCCCACCCGTTCGACACGGTGCGGGTGAAGGTGTCCCGCAGCCACGACGAGATGCCGGTGACGGTCATCACCTCCCCGCCGGCCTTGATGTCGAACGGCAGCTCTGCCCCGTCCGTCGTCCACACCAGGCCTTCGGTGGTCAGGACGTTGAGGGCGGTGGCGGTCGACGTGGCTGCGGTGGCCAGCTCGCTGCCGTCGGTGTCGGCCTTGCCGTACACCGGGTCGTCGGTGATGCCGACGTTCCACGGCTCGGCGGGCGAGCAGTTGAACGTCACCTCCCAGCGCTGCAGGCCCATCTCGTGGCGGATGCCCTCCACAAGCAGGTCGACGTCACCGAAGCCCGCGTATGCGGGCAGGCCGGTGATGCGGATCAGGTCGCCCTCGCCGAGCGCCAGGACCTGTGGGATGAGGTTCGGCGCCTTGTGCAGCAGGACCCGCACGGTGGGGTAGCGGGGCCCGTCGAGCGTGCCCAAATGCAGTCGCCAGTAGGCGATCGGCTCGGCCTGCGCGTCGTCGTGCAGGGACAGGGTGACCGAGTCGTCGTAGATGCCGATGCCGTCCGGCGGGTCCTGGACCGACAGCGGCCCGTCCTCGAGGACCGCGCGGGCCTCGCTGCCGCCGTCGCGCACAACGGTCCGGTCGTTGCGCACGGCGGTGTCGTCGTCGACGGGCACCAGCGGCGCGGCCAGTCCCGGGGCGGCGCTGTAGGACAGGGTCAGCTTGGGGGTCTGGTTGTACAGGCTGGAGCGCTCCCGGAAGACGAGGCCCGGGCGGGTGCGGTCTTCGAGCAGCAGAGCGCCGTCGGCGTCGGCTGCGGCCTGCAGCAGGTTCAGCAGCGTGTCCGGGGCCTGTGGCCCGACCTGCTGGGTGGTTTCCGTGCCGGGGATGCTGGCCAGGGGAACGTTCTCTTCGGTGGCCAGGCGGCGCACGCGATCCCAGGCCGTCTCCCCGGTCCAGGCGTCGATGGCCCGGAGGTAGGCGGTCGTGTTGTCCGACGGCCAGGCCGAGATGTGCCCGATGGCCATGCCGTCCAGGTCGGAGGAGTAGCCGTCCGGGGGTGATGCCACGCCGGTGGGGCGGCCGACCGTGCCCGTGAAGCTGTTCGAGTAGTTGCCGTTGTCGCCGCCGACGTCGGTCCAAGTAATGGTCCAGTCGACGGTGCCGCCGTTCTGTGTGGCGGCGACCCTCACCCGCACCCACTGCCCGAACAAGTCCAGGCCGGTACCGATGTTGTGGGTGATCACCGTGGTGCCGTCGGAGTCCTTGCCGAGCACGGTGGTGCCGTTGATGTCGGACTGGATGTACCACTCGGCGAGCGTGCCCGTGGACAGGATCCGCAGGAACGTCCTGCGGGTGCTGTTGCCCTGGTCGAGCCGGTACACCCACTGCACGCTCCATGAGGTCAGGGGCGCCGTGGGGGCGGGGACGCGGCCCATCATCATGGGCAGATCACCGCTGGCTGAGGCGAGCTGCGGCAGCGGGTTGCTGCTGTCCAGGCTGTCGGCTGCGGCCCAGTCGGCGCGGGTCAGGGTGAGCGGTGGGACTCCGGCGATCGGGCTGTAGGCCCGGGTGGCGTTCTTGCCTTCCTCCATCGGCCAGTACGCCAGCGGCGCGAAGCTCGGGATGCGGCGGCGCAGGGACGAGTCCAGGGCTTTCTTGCCCTGGCCCATGCGGCGCAGGATGCCGGCGCCCTCGATGGGCACCCAGGCGTCCAAGTCGTCGGGCTGCCAGTGCTGCGGCCACTCGGGCACCTCGCCGACGATGAGGTCGGCGCGGTCGCGGATGGTGGCGGTGCCGGACAGGGTCCAGGTGCGGCCCGCGGAGTCGGCGAACGAGGTAGTGCCTGCGGCCTGCGCGGTGAAGTCCGGGCTGGCGACGACGGTCCCGTTGATGCCGTTGCGGACTTCGGCCTTGTAGACGCGGCCGTCCATCGGGTGGCGCTGCGGGTCGGTGAACGACTGGTCCGGGGCGATGGTGACCGGCGACGTGCTGTTGAAGACGGTCGTCGCCCCCGCGCCGGTGAAGGTGCCGAACTGGGTCCACGGGCCGGTCAGCGACTGTGCCCAGTACAGGGTCATGGTCCACCCGCCGGCCCCGTTGTCGGCGTCCAGGGTGGCGCGCAACGCTGCCCGCCTGGGCAGGGCAGGCAGCGTCCACGACACGAACTTGGTGTTCGTGCCGTCGGGGCTGGTCAGGAAGAACAGGGAGCCGTCCTGGAGGCGCATGCTCCACGACCGCTGCCCGTCCGCCCATTTGCCGATGAGCATCTGCGCCTCGGAGCGGTACCAGTCGGCCTCGCCCTCCCACCGCACGTCGATGTCGCCGAGGATGTCCAGGCTGGTGTGGTCCGGGGTGGAGGCGTAGTTCGCCGGGTTACCGTCCAGCACCAGGTAGGAGACGGTGCCGGGCACCGACAGGCGACAGCGGGTATTGCGTCCGATCTGGCCGTAGTACGGCGACAGGGGGTTGCGGGGGCTGTAGACGCCGCTCCGGTTGTCGATGGTGATCGACAGACGGCCGGGGTCGGTCTGGGAGGCCATGTCCCGGCGGCCGGTCTCCACCTCGATCCCGTCCCGCTCGTAGGTGCGCACCGGTATCCACACCCCGCCGACGAACAGTTCGAAGCGGGAGTCGAGCGGGGTGTCGGGGAATGCCACAGCGCAGCCTCCTTACTTGGTTCCGAAAAGGGTCTGCACGTCGCCGCCGCGGCCGTTGGTCTGCACGATGCGGCGGATGATCCGCTTGAAGTCCTCCGGACCGGCCAGCTCGATGCGCAGCCCACCGAGCGGGTCGGCCAGTTGGGCGCGGCGGCCGTGGTTGACGGCGCTCAGGCCGGGCACGTCGACCAGGCCGCGCATCGCCCGGTCCAGAGCCGGTACCTCGTCCTCGGCGCCCTGCACGATGCCGGGCGGGATCCACCGGCCGACCTCCTTCGCCAACACCTTGGAAGGGCTGGAGATACCGAGCGCCTTGGCGATCGGGCCGGGAATCAAGTCCTTGGCCCAGCCGATCAGCGTGGACCGCAGCCAGGACCCCATGGACTTGATGCCGTTCCACAGACCGCGCACCACGTCCTTGCCCTTGCCGACCAGGAGCCCGGTCAGGGACCCGATGCCGTTGGCGATCCGCCGGGGCAGGCCCCTCACCCACGACACCAGCGCGGTGGCCTTCTGCACGGCCGCATCCCGCATCGCCTGGAAGGACGAAGTGGCGCGTTGGCGCAGGATGCCGAGCAGGCTGGACAGGGCGCCGGCGAGGCGTCCCGGCAGGCCCTTGACCCAGTTGACCAGGGCGAGCGCCTTCGCAATGGCCCAGTTCTTGGCCAGGTCGAACCAGCCGCCGATCCAGCCCGGGATCTGCCCGAGGAACCCGATCGCCGCCAGGATGCCGTCCTTGGCACTGACCAGCTTGCCGACGATCCAGTCCCAAGCAGCGAGCGTCGCCGCCTTGATCTGGTCCCAGTAGATGATGATCAGCGCGACCAGGCCGATGACCGCGAGGATGATCCAGCCGATCGGACCCATCGCGATGATCCACGACGCGGCCATGCGCAGCGCCCACGCCGTCGCCCGGGCCGCCATCATGGCGAACCGTGCAACGGTGACCGCGGCGACACGGATGATGGTCGCCAGCCAGGTCGCGGTCGCGCGCGCAGCAGCGGCCGCCCACGCACCCGCGGTACGCGCGGCCGTCGCGGTCGCCGACGCGGCAATCCGCAGACCGGACTTGATACTGGTCGCCGCAGTGGACAGCCAGCGCCGGGCCACCAGACCCAGACGGGAATTCATCAGGTCGGAGGCGGCATCGACCGCCTTCGATGCGGCGCTGAACGTCTTGAAAGCAACGACCGCACCGAGGATCGCGTAGGCCAGCGCCTGCACCACCTCGGGCGGCAGGGAGTTGATGAACTCGGCCAGATGCATGGCGATGACGGCGGTGACACCGATCAGCGGCGCCAGCGCCACGGCCAGTTTCAGCGCCGCCGACGCGAACGTGCCGAGCATCGCCGCGCCTTGCTTGGCGAGGTCGATGAACTGAGCGAACCCCTCCGACTCGGAAAGGCCCTGCCCCCACTTGGCGAACGCCGCGGTGGACTCCTCGAACCCGCCGGACATCTGATCCGACATCGGCAGGAACGCCTTGATCACACCGCCGATACCCACCGCAATGTTCTTCAGCCCGAACAGGAACGACTTCAGGTTCTGCCCGGCAACCTTCGACATGGAATCGGCAAACGCCTGCAAGCCCTTGCCCTGGGTACTGCGGTCGATCTCGTCGACGAACGCGCCGAACGCCTTCGACGCTTCCTTGACGAACGGGGTCAGCAGCGGCAGCAGCCGCCGGATCACCTGCAGGCCCTGGGTGAACACCGGCATCGTCGAGGACGACAGCGAGTCGGACCACTGGCTGTAGTCCTTCTTCAGCCCGATGAACTCCTTGGCCATCGCCCGCGTGTGCGGAGGCATCGCAGCCAGGGCGTCCGTGTACGCCTTCTGCTTCTCCGCGGCGTCCTCCGCGCCTGCCGCGGCCGCCTTCTCCGCTTCCTCGGCGAGCGTCGCCGCCTCGGACACGGACTGCATCTGCGGACCGACCGCCAGCTGGAAGGCTTTCGCAGCCACTCCGGCGGACGCGAACGCCGCAGCCATGCCGCCCACACCGGCCGCCACCGCGGCCGCCACGGGCACACCAACACCAAGCCCGGCCACAGCCTTGCCGAGACCCCCCAGGACACCCTTGGCGCGGTCGGCGCCCTCGCGCAGGGCGTCGGTGTCGATGCCCAGCCGTACCGTCATCGAGGCGAGCGTGGCCACCAGCCATCACCCCCCTCAGGTCGCTATGCGGTTGTGGTGTTGAAGCTGCCGCCGAGCGCGGCATTCGCCATCTCCGCCTGACGGAACAGATCCTCGGGACTCTTACGGACCTTGGTCCGGTCCCAGCGCGGCATGAAGTCGGACACCTTCGGTGCCCGCTGGCCCTTGCCGCGGTTGGCGCCGGCGATGACGGACGCGATGAGCGCGGCCTGGACGTCGCCGCGCGCGCCGCCGAGCGGGCCGGTCAGCTGCTCGAACGCCCGCCACTCGGCCAGCTCGCTGGACGAGATACGGGCCAGCAGCTCCCGCACGGTCATGCCCCCGAGGTGCGCGGCCAGGCGGAAGTAGAACTGCCGCTGTGGCCGCGCCCTCAGTTTCCCGCGAGGTCCTGGACGTCGTCCTCGCTCATCCGCGACAGCCGGGTGGCGACGTCGCACACCCGCTGCAACGCGGCCGCCGACTTCTCGCCGAGCCGCTTCACCTCGGCCGCCGACCGGAACAGCTGCTTGCCCTCGGCGTCCACGATGGTCGCCGCAGCCAGCCGGGCACGGAAGCCCTCCAGACCCTCGGCGCGCACGCTGGCCCCGTCCTTGCCGACGAACTGCGCCTCGAACTTGTCGCGCTCGGTGCCGGGCATCTCCCGCACCCGCACCGTTCCGCCCCACTCGGGCACCTCGACGTCCTCGTACTTGAGGTCGTCGGCGCCGAGGATCTGCTCTGCTGACAGGTACGTCACGTTCATGCTCCGGTGGTGATGGTCGGCTTGCCGGACACCTTGAACGTCGCGCTGGCAGCCAGCTTGTCGTCGTGCGGGGCCTCGGGCTCGAAGTTCGTCAGGATCGCCTTGAACGCCCACTCGCCGAGCGTGCCCGGCCACACGACCTTGTAGTTGCGGGGATTGGCGTCGCCGAAGTCGGCGACCAGACCGTCGTGCTCACGCGGGTCGTAGTTGAGCTCAATCTCGACCTCCCCACCGTCCTTCAGACCGCCGATGAACTCCCGCCACGCATCCTCACTGTCATGCGCGGTGACGTCGTAGGTCTCCCGCTCGATTCCGGGCGGGGTGATGTCGGTGACGTTCGCGATCGCCGTGAACGTCTCCGTCGGGGTGGCACCGTCACCGCGCTGCAGCTGGGTCCCAAAAGCGTCGATCCCTGACACGGGCCTGTCTCCTTTACGACTTGGTCAGCCACACGCGATAGCTGACGTTGATATGCCTGATGTCGGGGTCCGGATCGCGCACCTCGGTGTGCTGCTGGTGCGCGACCGAGACGTCCTTGAAGCCGGCCACCGGCAATGGCTGCCGGTCCAGCGCGGTATCGAGGGCGGCGAGGATGGTCGCGGCCTCCTTGAAGCCGCGGTACTTCGACCACACATGCAGCACCACCGACGCCTCGAGGCCCCGCTGATTGTGGGCGTCGTCGACGTCCTCGGTGATCGAACCGAGCGTCACATAGGGGTGCGCGGCGTCCTCGGGGACCTCGTCGTACACGCCGGACACGAGGGCTATGAGCGGGGCGTGCCCGGTCAACTTGGCGTAGACCGCCTGCTGCAGCGGCCACAGCGCGGCCGTCACGACGCGCCCCCGCCCATGTGCCGGCGGAACGCAGCCCTGTAGGTGCGCGGGACTTCACGCCGGTGCTCGTTGAAAGCGGGCACGAGATAGGGCTGATCGTCCATCGAGCTGGTGCCCTTCTCCACGTACATGGCGTACTCCAGCTCGGCCGGGTCCCACACGCCGACCTCGGCGCGCCCGAAGTGCTCGTTCACTCGGTGGTCGAGGGCCTGCCACAGGTTGCCCTTGTCGCGCGGCACCCGGTCCTCGGCGCTGCCCTGGACGTTGTCGGCCCACTCGTTGAGCGTCTCGTTGCGGGCCTCACGCATCGCCTCGGGCACCCGCTCGATCGCGCGCAGGGCCCCGCGCAGCCCGTCCAGACGGATGCGGCGGGCCATGGGTCAGGGCAGCTGCAGGACAGCGACGGTGACCGCGGTGACCGCACTGTAGGTGATCGCGGCGCGGCCGGTCAGCGGGTCGCGGAACGCGGCCGCCTTCAGCGGGATGAACGCCGACCCGGAGGCCGGGATCACCTGCTGAGCGTCAGCCACAGCGAGATCGCCGACCGTGCCCGGGGTGGCGAGCGTGACGGTCTTGGAGGTGGTGTCGCCGTTGCGGACGTGCAACACCAGCTTCTCCCCGACCGGGGCCTGGTCGCCACCGCCCGCGGCGCTGGCGTAGGTGGGCTGCAGGCCGCCGAGCGGCAGCTTCTGAGCGGACAGGATGGCCATGAGGGATACCTCAGCTTTCGACTGTGGGCTGGCGGACGGTGCAGTCCGCTCGCAGGTAGGTGCCGGGCTCGGACGGGTCGAAGGTGGCGAACACCTCCACCACCCGGCCGGGGGGCCGCAGTTCGTCGCCGCGGCGCACGTCCGTGCCGGGGTGGAAGTACCAGGTTTCATCGAGGCGGGACTCGGCTTGGTCGGCTGCCTGCCGCTCCCTGGCGGTCGGCTGCGAGCGGCGGGCGCGCGGGGTGCCGATCTGCACCCAGGTGGTTTCCTGGCCGCCCCCGCCGTCGTCGACGGTGACCGCCCGCCACACCGGCACCGACGTGTTCAGCAGGCGTCCGACGCGGCTCACCGCGACCTCAGCACTGCGACGCCGCCGCCGAACCGGGCGGCCAACTGCTCGCGCAGATAGTCGGGCAGCTCGATCTCGGTGATGCGGCCGCCGTCGCCGTACTGCACCGAGTAGTCCCCGATCCGTTCGGAACGGATGTCCTTGGCGGCCAGGCCCTCGCCGCCGGGTTGCGACCGGTAGGCGACCAGGACCGCCGCCGCGATCCGGCACACCAGGCCCACAAGGTCCTCGGGCACGGTGGGCAGGCCGTGAATCTGGGTAACGGTGACCTCGGTGGGCGCGTCGCCGGACGACCAGCCGCCCGCCCGCCACAGCCGGTGCGAGCGCAGCCGCCAGTCCGTGACCGCCTGACCGTCGATCTCGACGACCGAGACGGACTGGATGGGCGGCCCGGGCAGTGTCAGCCACTGCGAATCGTCCGGGCCCTCCAGATCGACGGTGGAGGCGGTCTGGCTGATCGGCACGCCGGCCGCCTCCCGGACGGCGGCCGAGGCCTCCTGCAGGTAGGTGCCCACGATGGCGACCTCTTCGGGGGCGATGGTGAGGCCGCGGGCCTCAAGGTCGGCCACCGTCGCCAACGGTTGCAGTGCCACGGTGGCCTCCCCTCAGCTCGCCAGGTCGATCAGGTCGGCCTTGGTGTAGTTCGCCGCGTCCTCGGCCGACAGCTTGCCGAGCCGGACGACGTAGCCGATCCACTCGGACTTCGGTGCGGACTGCGCGGGTCGGCCGTCCGGCGACGGCGGGTGGGCCGGATCGTCGCCGTCCTTCGCTCCCGCGCGGGTGTCCTCGCCGGTGGCGGTGCCCTGGTAGGGCGAGCCGTCCTTGTTGACCCGGCGCAGCAGGCCCCGGGTGAGGCGGTCCTGGATCGGCTCGGGTAGCGGCACGTCCATGGCGTGGACGCCGCCGCCCTCACCGAGGACGTAGATGGTCTCGGTCTCGGCCATGTCAGGTGTTCCTCGGGACTCGGAAGGCGGTGATCGTCCCAGCGACGAAGCCCGTGGCGATGTCCACCAGGATCGAGCCGTCGGACTGCAGGAACCGCCCGGACTCGAAGGGGCCGATCCACTGGGTAGCGGAGTTCGCCACCGCGACGACCAGATCGCCCTGCCCGGCCGCGAGCGCGGGCGGGTTGCTGCCAGCCTTGACGGTGACGTTGCCGCCGGTGGCCCCAGCGACTACCCGAAGGACGGTCAGCTCCGGAACAGCCTTGGAGTTCGGGCCGGCCGTCGGGATGACGTGGCCGTTGCCGACCCCGGCGTTGGTCGCGACGGCCGTCAGCGCGGTGTCCGCGATGTTGCCGTTCGGAACGAGATTGCTGTACGCGACAGCGGTACGTGCCATCAGTCAGTTCTCCTATCAGGGAGTCTTGGAGGCGAGGAGCGTCGCAATGTAGGTAGGGCGGATGACCTTGGCGCCGTACAGGTGCAGGCCCTTGATGGCGTCCGAGAACGAGGACTCCGGCCGGTACGCCTCGGTCTTGTTGATCTGCTCCGCGTAGGAGATGGCCTCGGGCACGCCGGCCTGCACGACGAAGTCGTCGCCGGTGGGGTTCGGGGCCTGGTTGGACTGCGCCAGGTTGAAGCCCAGCGCGCGGCCGATGAAGCCGTTGCGCAGCGGCTCCGTGGTCCCGGACGCGGCGGCGTCGAGGAACTTGTTGTTCTCCAGCAGCAGGGAGAAGAACCACGGGGGCCCGACCACGTAGCGGCCCTCGTCGGGCACGTCCGTCTCGTCCAGCTTCAGCTTCAGCAGCCGCAGCTGGGTGTAGGCCAGATCCGCCGTGGTGACAGCGACGGTGCCGAGCTGGTTCGCGGCCGCAGCCTGCGTGTAGAGGTTCGCCACGACCGAGTCGGCGACCTTGGCCAGGCCGTAGGCGGCCCGGTTCATCGCCTCGGGCATGACGGAGCCCTTGGCCTGCCGCTTGTCGACGTCATCGACCTTGAAGGCGAAGTACTTCGACTGGTCGATGAGCAGCGTGCGCTGTGCGTCGGTGAGCTCCTCGGGGGTGATGACCGTGGAGTTCGGGGTGTAGGTGCCGATCGTCGGGTCGGAGATCGACGTGATGCGGACGGTGTCGCCGGACTCGGCGATCTCGCCCTCGTAGTCGCGGTTGACGACGCCCGGCTGGGCGTAGACGAGCCGGGTCTTGGTGGCGACGAGCAGTCGCGCACTCCAGACTTCCGGCCGGAAACGGGTGATAGCCACGTGGGCCCTCCTTGGGTCAGCCGGCGCCGAGGTACTCGTCGAGCTGGCCCGCGTCCTGGGCCTTCACGATCGCCTCGGCGCTCATGTTCTTGAGGTCTTTCTCTCCGAGCTGCTTGGGCCGGGACGCCTTGCGCGCTGCTCCGCCGTCGCCAGTGCCCTGGAACCTCGTCGCCTTTGCGGCTGCCAGGTAGGGCTTGTTCTTGACGAGGTCCTCGATCGCGTCGGCGATCTCGTCCTCGTCGACCGCACCGTCCGCGTCCACCTCGAATGCCGAGAGGTCGAGGAACGTCAGCGCGTCCTTGGGGTCCGCGAGGCGGCCCTTGGCCGCGGCGCGGATCTCGGCCTTGAGGATGCGGGTGTTGGCTGCGGCCGTTGCGGCCTCGGTCGCCTTGGACACCGCATCGTCATTGCCGGCAGTGGTCTTCTCTGCGAGCTTCCGCTCGGCCTCACGGCGCTTGTCGCGCTCGCTGCGCCACTTGCCCTTCATGGAGGCAAGGGCCCGCTTGCCGGGGTCGCCGAGCTTGTCGGCGCCGTCGGGGTCCGCGTCGCTGTCGTCGTCGGCGCCGTCGTCATCTCCGGCGCCCGCCTCGTCGTCCTGGTCGTCGTCGGCGTCGTCCTTGCCGTCGTCGTCCTGGTCTCCGGCGGCGTCGTCCTTGCCGTCGCCCGCGTCCGCGTAGAAGACCGAAGGGTCGATGCCATACGGGTGGGACCAGCCCGGGACACCGAGGCGGGCACGGCGGGGCAGGGTGTGGCTGCTCATCGTGATCTCTCCCATTGCGGGTGAAGGGGACCGGGCGTTGCGCGCGGTCAGAACAGATAGCCGTTGCGGCGCAGTAGCCGGATGGCGTGCTCGCGGTCGTCGGCCAGCCGGTAGATCTCCTCCGGCATCAGCCGCGGCGTCTTGGCCGTGGCGTAGCGGTTGCCCGCGATCTTCTGGAACTTCGCCTGCCGCGAGCCGTGCAGGCCGCGTCGGGTGACGCCTTCGGTGGTGGCCTTCACGGTGCGGCCGTAGCGGGTGACGGTGGTCATGCCGCGCCGTGCGTTGACGACCTGGCCGATGTCCGCGCCGTCGGCGATCGCCTTCACGGCGGCCGCGCCGAACGCGCGGCGCTGCTGGCCCTCGTCCATCTGCGCGAACAGCGCCTCAGGCATCACCGGTTTCCAGCCGTCGCCGGGCCGTTTGGGGGCGAGAGTGCAGTCACAGCGCGGATGCCGCAGGAACCCCTCGGACAGCGTGTACTCGCGGCCGGCGAGGATGATGCAGCGCGCGCACGCGGGCAGCTCCACCACCCGCACGTAGGACACCACGCGCGGGCGGGCGATCATTCCCGCCATGTCTGCAATCCGGCCCGCATCAGCGATCAGCGAGCGGGTCACCATCTCCAGGAACGCCGCCCCCGACAGGATCGACAGGGTGGTCGAGAACCCGCGGCGCAGCCGGTTGAGGGCGATCAGCAGCGGATACAGCAGCGGCACGGCCAGGTCCCCAGTCGCCGCGACGGCCGCCTCGGGATCCACCGCGCCCTCGCCGGGACCGATCTCACGGGCCAGCCACGGTTCCGCTGAGGCTGCCGCCGCCAGCTGGCCGGTGCGGATCAGCTCGGCGGCCAGTGCCGCCCGGGTCAGCCAGGACCGCTCGAGGTCCTCCGGGTCGATGCCGGACCACAGAGCCCGCACGGCGGCCGCCGTCGCCTTGCCTTGTGCCGCGCGCTCCTCCTGGTGCTGCCGGGCGGCGGCCGGCACCGTCATGCGACGTCCTCAGCCGGTTCGGGCTCGTCCTCAAATCCGGGCCCGCCCCCGGGTTCGGGAGCGGGCTCGCGCCGGGCGATCAGCGCGGCCGCGGCGGCGACCGGGTCCATCTCGGCCTCGCGCTCGCGCAGCGCCACCACGTCCGCCACCTCAGTCGGTGTCAGGCCGTAGCGCAGGGCCAGCCACTCGAAGGGGAAGCCGATGTCCTTCAGCTTCACCAGCGCGTCCGCCAGCTGCGCGTAGGACCGGGACTCGGAGTCCGCCCACAGGACCGTACCGGCGCGCATCGCCTTGGCCTTGTCGTTCTCGTCGCGGGCGAGCGCGATCAGCCGCGCGACTTCCCGCAGGCCCTGGCCGCTCCACAGTTTCTTCTCGTCGACCCGCTTGACCAGACCGGTCTCGGCGGCCAGCAGCGCGCCCTCGGCGAGGTTGGCCATCTTCCCGATCAGGTAGTGCTGCGGGGTGCGCGTCTGCGCGGCGAGGTGCCCGACGGCGACCTCCATCACGCCCGTGTACATGGCCAGGTTGGCGGCGGTCCACTCGGCGATCCGGGCGTCCTTGCCGGTGATCCACGCGACCCGGTCGACCTGGAACTTGTCCAGGTCGACGACCTGCTTGCCGACGATTTCCCCGGCGGCGTTCAGCTTGGGGATCACCGGCCGCTCGGCGCCCATGATCACGCGCTGCGGGAACGACGCGGCATCGGAGGCGGTGAACAGCTGCGCCCACAGAAGGTTGATCGCGTCCTGCATCGCGACGACGCCGGCAACGTCGCTGATCGGCTCGTCGACCAGCATCGGCTTGTTCGGCAACTCCACCATCGGCACCACACCCATGGGGTTGGGCTGGGGGTTCGGCTCGTTCTCGATCTCCCTGGGGTCCCAGGCACGGCGTCGGCGCTGCTCGCCCGGCGGCACCCACAAGCGCATCGCCTCGTCGACGTCCGCCATCTGTGGAGACTTGTCCTGCCGCGACAGCGGGCGCGAGAACTTCCACACCTCGTGCGGCAGGTACAGGGTGGCGAAGTCCTGGTTGCCGTCCTGCCAGCGCTTGAGGGCGGCCCGGCGGTTGCGGCGGGAGCCGGGCTCGTAGGCCACGATGCACTGGCTAGCATCCTCGAACGTGACGACAGGCATCTCCTCGTCGTCCGGGTTGCCCCACACCAGCACGAACGAGCGGCCCGACAGCACGCTGCCGAGGAACCCCAACTGCGAGTCGGCGTCCAGGCCGTTGACCTGCCACACCTCCCACAGATCCTTGTCCGCCTTGACCTCGCCGGAGGCCTGGAAGCCAGTCACCGCCATGCGCTCGATGGGGCTGTCGCCGACGACCTGAACCCAGTTGTCGGAGAAGTCGCGGTAGCGCTCACCGTGGAACTTCGCGAACTCCTCACTCGCGAAGCGCAGCGGGTGCTTACCCCGGTAGTAGTTGTTGTGCTTGTCGATGTCGCTGCGGCGGCGGATCAGTTCCGACTCCAGCAGAGCGACCAGCTCGAGGGCCTCGCCCACGGTGGCCATACGCCCTCCTCATCCGCCGTAGTAGTAGGACACTTCCGGGTCGGCCAGGCCCGCCGCGATCACGTCGCCGAGCGCCTCGTGCGCCAGCACGGACGCCACAGCGATGTCGATCTTCTGAGCGGGGCTCGCCTTGCGCAGCACGTACAGCCCGGACGGCCGCTCGGCCTGCCGGGTGTTCTGCACGTGCGCCTGCGTGAGCTCGCAGCCGTCGTGCGTGAACGCGGCCGCGCGCGAGCCCTCCGCCGTGTTCCGCTTCACCACGTCCGTCTTCAGCCGCTCCGCCGCGGCGTACATCTGCACCATGCGGCGCGTGTACCAGCGGATGACGCGCTCCTCGCCGTACTGGTCCACCCACTCGTCGACCTCCGTGTCCCAGTAGGGCGGGTCCGCGTACAGCCGCACGACGTCGTAGCGGTTCATCAGCTGGTCCATCGCCGCGCGCACCTCCGCGCGCGGGACCTGCCCGCCATAGTCGGCGGGGTTCCAGATGGTCGGCTCATCGTTGCCCCCGTACAGCGGGGTGAACTGGTAGCCGTCCATCGTCTCGGCGCGGATCGCCGTCCAGTCGTCCATGTCGGAGCCGTCGAACCCCAGGACGATCCGCGTCATCGGCCGCACCCGGCGCGGCTTGGCCTTGGCCGCCCACTTCGTGCCGTCCAGCCAGCCCGCGGAACCCGCCACGCACCGGTTACCGAAGAAGCGCTCAGCCTGCGCCGGGTCCTTCTCCATGATCTCGGCGGCCTCGGCCTCGATCGCGTCGAGATCCACGTGAGACGAACCCGCGTACACGGCGGCGTGGATCTTCCGGCGCTGCCGCTTGTCCTTGTACGACAACGACTTGGGCGCCTGCGGGTGGTAGCGGAAGATGTCCCGGGCTTTCGCCTCGGACGTTGTCTGCGCCACCGAGTTCTCCGACGGATCCCACCCGTTCGTCGTCTCCATCGACCGGCCGCCCATACCGGCCGCGCCGCGCCGCTGCGTCTCGGCGACCTTCCGCAGTTTGTTCGTCGCGTTGTACAGGCCGGTCTCGTCTTGCATGGCGAAGATGATCGGGTTACCCAGCCGGGACAACGCGCTCGAGGTCACCACGTCGATCCGGCCGTCGTCGCCGACCCGCGTGAACTCCTCGCCCGACTGCATGATCTCGGCGAGCGGACCGCGCTTCACCATCGACCGCAGCGGCCGGTAGACGTTGGCGACCTGGTCCTCGGAGGTGGCCGTCAACTGGATCAGCGGCGTCGGCCACGGCACGCCCATCGGCTCGCCGGGCTCGTACTGGTACCACCACCCGCAGCCGCAGCCATGGTCCGAGCAGCGGTACCGCTCGCCGCCCTTGGCCCACCCGTCGAAGACGACCGGCCCCGCCGCCTCGGCCAGGACGATCGTCGCCGACCACGGACCCTTTCCCGTCTTCTGCGGAGCGACGACCTGGCTACGGCGGTAGTGGAACGCCGGCGCCAACTGGCCGACGAGCGCCCCCGGCTTCACCCGGTAGTGGTTGACCGTGCACCACAGCTGCCACGGGTACAGCTCCATGCGCTCACCCACACGGAAGCCGTCCGGGACAGGGCAGTGTTCCTCAATCCAGTCCGGAACGATCCACAGAGTGGGGAAGTCGACGACGAACTCGGCTCCGGGGTCAGGCCCCTTCGCCACTGGGCACGACCTTCAGGCGGTCACGAGCCGACGGGCGCCGCGCAGCGGGCTCCGGGCCGGCCGTCTCGGCTTCCGGCACCTCGACCACCGGGGCGATCTTCCACCGGTTGCGGTTCATCCCCGCCACGCTCAGACCGAGGCTGTCGAGATAGCCGCGCACCATCTTCTTGACGTCCACCCGGGCGTCCGCGCGCTCGGCCTCGGCCAGCGTCCGAACGAACAGCGCCACCTCCAGCTCCTGGCCCATGTCCTCCCAGGCCGTCGCCTGCGGCTTCGCCCACAGCTCCTCCCACAGATCCAGCTCGCGCGGCGCGGCCTCGGTCAGCGGCCACTCAGGCAGTGCGCCCTCGCGCCCTTCGGCCGGCAGCGTCCGCCACCCGCCCTTGTCGAGAGACTTCGTACTGCGCAGAGACCTCGGGTCCGGCGGCGGACCGGACACTGCGCGCGCTCCACCACGGGGCATTTCGATCACTCCTTCGGCGCTGCGTTGCGCAGCCTCGAATGCCGTCACCTTGCGTGACGGAGGGGACCCTTTGAACCCGACGGACCTCCGAGAGCCCTCCCCGGCGTTCCGGGCCCCCTACCGGCCAGGGGTCACCCCCCACCCCTCTGACCTGCAACGATGCCCATCACATAGGCTCTGACCTGCAACGATGCATCATGGGCACTCTGCGCGGTCGTTCCAGCCTCCGGGCTGGTGTCGTGCGGTCTCGCGTGAGTGGTGGGCCTTGGTCATGGCCTGCAGGTTGGTCCAGTCGTGGCCGCGTGGTCCCAACGGTCCGAGTCCGTCGCGGTGGTTGACCTCGGTGGCTCGGGGCCGCAGGAGTGGGGGCAGGGCCTCGTCCTCGTCGCACTCGCATAGGGGGTGGGCTCGGAGGTAGGCGGCTCTGGTGCGTGCCCATCGGGCGTCATAGCCCTTGGCGGCCGCGCTGGTGCGCTGTCGGCCGGCCCTTCGCTGGCAGGCCTCGCAACGTCCCCCAGGGGTAAGCGTGGGGCAGCCTGGGGTCGGGCAGACCTGGAGGGCCTTACGCGATGCCATGGATGTGAAGCTTGGCCAGCATCACGGCCAGCGGGCTGGGCATCGGTCCGTCGCTATGTCCGCAGCTGCAGATGAGGGTTGCTTGGCCGGTCCGCTCGTAGCAGGCCCACCCGTCTTGCGGTGGGAGGGCTCGGATCTCGGATGTGATCCGCACGTCGTGCGGGGTGTACGCGAGCATGGCCACCTCCATGTGTCCGATCGTCGGGCAGTGGACGTCTGGACGCGACGACGCCCCGACCAGGGCCTGTGCGGTCGGGGCGTCGTCGTGCGTCTGTGGGACGTCAGCAGGTCTCGTCGTCCTTGACCGCGAAGAGGGTTACGGGCGTGTCCGTGGGGTGCGTGCCGGGCGCGGGTTCCTGGCTGCACACGGTCCAGTTGCGGTCCATGACCTGCAGGCGGTTCTGGCCGCTGGCGTCCTGGTCGTCGAGGACGTAGAACCCGGCGGCTTGTGCCTCGTCTTGGGCGGCCTGGAGGTCCTGGCCGGCGAGGTCGGGCAGCGTCGCGGTCTCCGCTTCTGCCTCGGCGGCGCCGGCGTCGCTGCCGGGCGCGTCCGTCTCCGTGGTGTCCTCGGCAGCGGTGTCCGGCTTGTTGGAGCTGCTGTCGCTGGTGCTCTCGCAGGCGGTGAGCGTGAGGAGTGCTGCGGCGGTGAGCGCGCCGAGCGTCGTGCGGATGCGCATGGTTCCCCCCTGGAACGTGGTTGCTGAGGGGACATCATGCGCCATGTGGGGGACCAGTGAAGGCGCTGTGGCTGTCCTGTGACACGGCGAAGCCCCAGCCGGGGGAACCGTGACTGGGGCTTCGTCGTGAGTGTGTGAGCGGCGACCGTCACCGTCAGGTGTCCTGGGTATCTCCCGGGGAGCATGCCGCTCTGTGCTGGTTGAGGGCACAGGTGTTCACCGAGATCGTCACACACCGTCTGACCTGCGGTCAAGCGGTCTGGCGTTCGGCGCGTTTGGCGGCGTAGGCGGCGACGTCCTTGACGGCGTACCAGGGGTGACGTTCGGTGCCGCCAGCGCGGGTGAAGTGGCCTCGGTAGACAAGGTTGCGGAGGGCGCCGGGGGTAATGCCCAGGGCACGTTGGACGTCACGGGCGGTGAGGCAGCCGGGTGGGGTGATCTGCGACTCCATGGCGGCTACAGCGCGGAGTCGAAGGTGATCGGCTTGGCGGGCCGGCGGCCGGGGATGTCTGTCACTCGGCCTGCGGCGCGTACCGCGTCCCTGCCGTTCGGCTTGATCTGCCAGAGCGGGGTGTGCGCACGCGGCTTGGCCGGGGTGGTGCTGTCCTTCATGAGCTGTTCCTATCGCTGACTGGTGCACTGGTGAGCGGGCTACTCGATGCCCATGATGCGGCAGTGAGTGACCTTGTGGTGGACGCCAGAGAGGCCGTTTCCGGGGGCACTTGAGGGTCCCAGGATGCGGCCCCACTGCCTCACTTGACTGCCGTTTGCGCTGATCAAGGCCAGTGAGGCAGGGCAGTGACCTTGGAAGTGGAAAGTCACTGCCCACTGCCGGGTCACTGAACCTCTGCGAGCTCTTCCGCGCGCCGTTCGAGGGCCCTCTCGACGCTCTCCAGCTTCACGACGGGGTAGCCGTCGAGGGTGCCGGGCTCCTCTCCGTACTCGGCCAGCAGGGCCTTGAGACGGGCGCCGTTCCAGTGCTCGTACACAGCGTGGTTGCGGGTCTTGAGGCGGTGGATGACCTCGGTGGTGCGGACGCGGGATTCACGGCCGACGACGGCGGCGAGGTCGGCGAGGTGGTCGACGGGCTGGACGACCTCCAGCTTGTGGACGGTAGCGACGTTCGCGCGGCGGGCCTTGGCCCGGTCGGTGAGCGTGACGGCGTCCTCACCGGAGATGAAGTGCGTCCGCACGGTCACGGAGGCCTGCCCGGCCTCCATCGGGATGCCCTCGCCAGCCACGACCAGCGTGCCCTTGTCGAGGCCGCGACGGAGCTTGTGCGGGGCGGCGCCGGCGTCCACCGGGGCTTCGCCGAGGGCCATCTTGGCCTGGGACTCGGTGCCGAGGACCAGCGAGCCGCGGATGTGGTTGCCCTCGCGGGACCGCTTGGGCAGGTTCTCGTCGGTCGGGTCCTGGGTGCCTTCCCAGATGGTGACGTTGACGGCGCGGCCCTGGTCGTGGATGCGCTTGACGGCCTGGAAGTAGCGGCTGGTGGCCTTGCTGCCGCCGTAGGGGCGCCCATCAGGGCTCTTGGCGCCGCAGCCGTAGGCGACTTGGGCCTCGTCGACGATGAGGACGACGGGCCGGAACCGCTTGTCGGTGCGGGCCATCTCGCGGGTGACTCCGTCGGTGGCGCCGGACTCTTCCAGCAGGGCGATGCGCTTCTGCATCTCGTCGACAGCCCATTCGACCATGTCGGTGGCCTGGGCTACGTGCTCGTCGGTCGGGCCCTGGATGAGGACCTCGGCGAGCCCGTCGAAGCCTCGCCAGTCGCCAACACCCTTGAGGTCGGCGATGTAGAAGTCGACGGTCTCGTCGAGGGCCAGCCACAGGGCGAGGGCGCGCAGGGCGGCGGTCTTGCCCTGGTTGGACAGGCCCGTCAGCAGGATGTGCCGCTGCTTGACGGAGACACCCACAGCGTCGCCGCGCAGGTTCTGCCCCCACGGCGCGCTGCCGGTGTAGTAGTCCGCGGTGGCGTCCTGGTCGAGGACGAGGGGCGAGGCGCCGATGGGCTCGTCGAGGGCGCCCGAGTCGGCGATCCACAGGCGCACCGTGCGGGGCTGCGGCGGGATGGTGATGAACACCTCGTGTTCGTGCCGGTTGAGGTTCTCGGCGAGCTTGCGGCGCTTGTTCTGGATCTCTTCGGTGGAGACACCGGAGGGCAGGTGGACGTCGACCTCGACGCCGCATCCGGCGATGGCGATGGGGGAGAGCATGCCGGCGCCGACGTCACCCATGTCGTCGATGGCCTTGCGCAGGGCGGAAATCCCCAGGTCGCGGAAGGCGACGACGACGATGGACGCGGTGATGGGGGCGCCGAGGTCGCGGGCGCTGACGGGCAGCGCCCACTGGGGGGCGGTGTGGCGGTGCTGGCCGATGGCCCATACGGCGGCGAGGCCGATCCAGGGGGCGAGGGCGAGGGCGGGGCCCCAGATGACGCCGACGATGATGGACACCCATCGGACGAGGTCGGCGACGGTCTCGAAGGGGGCTGCGACGTCGGTGATGTCGTGGTTGGCCCAGGCGAGCAGGATGCCGATCAGGAGCAGGATTCCGGCGCCGCCGACGGCGCCGGCGCCGATGGCCTTGGGTGCGTTGAGGGCGAACTGTAGGAGTTCCATGCGCCGCCTGTGCCGGGCGGCGCGGTAGTTCTGGCCGCGGGCTTCCCATTCCTTGACCTCTTCGAGGAGGCCTGCGGCTTCGGCGGCGCGGATCATCCGCTCGTAGCGGGACGCGGTGCGGCCGTCCCAGATGCGGCGTCCTACGACGCGTGTCCCGCCGAGGACGTAGGCGCCGTGGCGGACGGTGAGGCGTCCTGCGGTGCGGACGCGTTCGTCCTGGAGGGCGGCGCGGGCGATGCGCCGGTAGCGAGCTCGGCGGCGTTCGGGACGCGTCGAGGACGCCTCGGTGCCGGGCGCGTCCTCGGCGTCCTGTGGCGTCTTGATCATGGTGACTGTCATGCTTGGGGCTCCGGGTTTCGTGACGTATTTCGTGACGGAACTGCAGGGCCCGGGGACGGCGGCTGCTTGGCGGTAGGACGCCGTCCCCGGGATGGATCTACTTCTTGCGCTTGCCGTCCTCGCGCTTCTGCGCCTGCTCGCGGATGCGGGTGACCCGGTTCTCCAGGGCCTTGGTGCCCTTGCCGCGGGCCTGTCGGCGGTCGATGCGGGCGCCGAGGGCGACGACGCGGAGGATCTCGCCGAGGCTGTGCGGGTCCTTGTTGGTGAACGCCATGGTCAGCGGCCTTTCCGGTAGTCGGTCCACATGCTGCGGAGCACGAGGATGCAGATCGTGAGGGCGACCACTGCCAGGGCGAGGACGGCGGCGAGGATCGCGAAGCCGAAGACGACGAACGCGATGGCGATGGCGAGCACGGTCAGGGCGAGGACGCCGAGGCAGCCGCCCGCGATGTATGCGCCCCACGGGTGCGCCTTGATGGGCTGCAACGGCTGCGTGGCCTGCTGGGCCACGGGGGCCGCGCCGTACTGGACGGGCGGGGCGTACATGGGGTTTCCGGCGAGGTCGTAGCCGATCTGCTGCTGTACGGGCTCGGTCACTTCACCCACCTCCGGACGCGGCGGGTGATGCGCGGCCAGAGGATGACGCCGGCGGCGAACGCGAGGACCGGGGGCTGCGAGGCGACCGTGGTGGCGATGGCCAGGACGATGCCGAAGAGCGGGGGGACGGCGACGAGGATCGCGAGGACGATGCCGAACAGGATGCGCATCATGCGTATCCACCTTCCATCTCGGTCTTCTTCGCGGCTCGGGACAGGGCGGTGCGGATGTACGGCTCGGTGACGACCAGGCGCCGATGTTGGGCGATGTGGTCGGCGATGTCCCTGGGTGATGCGCTCGCCCCGAGGACCGATGCGGCCTCGGCTACGGCGCCCGCCATGTCGAGCGGTTCCAGCTCTCTGACCTGTGGCGCATCAGCCGTATCAGGTCGATGCGCCTCGTACTCCGGTGCCCGGTGGCCGAGGACCAGGGCGACCGCGACAGGGTCGACTGGCACGCCGTAGGTGCCCAGGAGCGCGGCGAGTTCGGCGGGGGGCGCATCAGGTCGCGCATCAGCTGCGAGACGGATCGCATCCGCCGGGTCCATGTCGGCGAACCGCTCGCGCAGCACCTCGGTCGCGGAGACCTGTCGGGGCCGTTCGACGGGACTGACCGACGGGCTGTCGGTCTGTCCGCCGTACATGGATGCGAGGGCCGCATCAGCTCCCGCGCGGAGCCGGACGCGCTGCACGTCGACCAGCTCGGCGCCGAGGACCTGGTCGCCTCGGCCGACCACCTTGGCCAGGCTCCAGCTCTTGCGCAGTGCGGCCTGCCGCGCTTTCTCGTCGGGGTGGCCCTCGGAGACGGCCCGCTGGTAGGCGAGCTGCTGCACGGCGTCCGCGTTGCGGCGCTGCGCCTCAGCGTCCACGCCGGTGCGGTAGATGACGATGCGGCGGGCGATGAGGCCGAGGCCCTCGGCGGCGCCCGACATGGCCAGCGGGGTCATGCCGTACACGGCGGCCTCGGTGACGCTGCTCGCGAGGGACAGGCCGGTGAGGCAGGCGGCGAGCGGGGCGAGCCACAGTCCGCCGCGTACCCACGTGGGTGAGGGCTGGCCGAGCATGGTGAGGCCGAGCATGGTGAGGGCGAGGATGAGGGTGAGGCCTTCGCCTGCGGCGACGACGCCGATGGCGGTGGCCTTGCGGTGGAACTCGGAGACGACGTTGGAGAAGGTGCCGATGGCGCCGGCCGCGCCGACGGCGACCATGACGAGGGCGGCGGCGCCGAGGACGACGGTCTGCCCCTTGGTGAGGCGGCGGGTGGTCACTGGCCACCTCCGCGGATGCGCTCGGCCTCGTCGGCGAGGTGGTCGAGGGCGTCGAGGTGGGCGCGGGTGGTGGCGACGAACGCGCGGAGGCCGTCGGGGTCGACGGATAGGGCGTCGCCGCCGATCTCCACGGCGATGATGGGCAGCGGCTCGGGGGCGAGGTCACCGTAGGGGGCGTGGGAGATCCAGGCGCGCATGTACTGGATGGTGCCGAGGCTGGTGTCGAAGGTGGCTACGGTCTCGGGTCCGTTGTGGATGATGTCGGGCCGGAACTGGGCGCGGTCGTGGGCGCCGGCGCACCAGTCGGGCTCCTCGATCTCGAGGGGCTTGGTGACGAGGACGTTGACGGTCGCGGTGCGGGGCTCGGTGCTCACCGGCGCTCACCCCGTTCGGCGTCGAGGGCTGCGACGAGGGAGCGGATTCGGTAGTTGAGGCCGGTCGCGGCGCGCAGCATTGCGTTGTGGTCGTGGATGTTGGCGGTGGCGACCTTGTCGAGGTATTCGCGGGTGAGCTTCAGTTCGCCGTCGAGGGATGCCGGGAACGGGGGCTCCTCGCCGGGGCCGTGCAGCGGGTCGTAGGAGGTCACTGCTGCTCACCTCGCTCGGTGGCGAGGAACGCGGCGACGGCGGGGAACTGGTCGTCGACGGAGCGGCGGACGGCCGCCTGCTCGGCGACTGGCAGATTTTTGCCAGACGGCTCGACCTCCGACGGGCCGCAGACGGGGCACGGCGCCGTGGCGCCGCCCTGGGCAACGAACCTCACCGCATCGGCCCCGTAGCAGCGCGTGCAGCTGGGCGACGGGGCTACGTAGGTCTCGGCATCCTGCTCGTCGACCGCCTCGGCGCCGATGGCGCGCAGCAGGATGCGCAGGGACTCGCGGAGGACCTGGTGGGCGTGGTTGAGGGCGAGGATGTCGCCGGGGTCCACGTGCTCGTGTTCGGCGAGCAGCAGCTGGGCGATGCGGATGGCGACGGCGAGGTCGCTGGGCTCGGCGAGCTGGTCGCGGATGCGGTCGGCGGCAGCCCCGTACAGGGGCTCGTCGACGGGGAGGCTGCTGATCTGGGCAGCGGGCATGGAAAGATCGGCCATAGCCGGATCTCCTCCTGGTCTAGTCAGGTAGGACTTCTCGGTCAGGCCCTTGGCCGGGACGGCAATCCCGGCCTTGGGCCGTCTTCAGTTGTGGAGCCCCAATAGCTTTCGTTCGCCGGTACGGAAGCTATTTCTGGCTGGTCTTGCGTTGGTAGGCGCGGATGGCCTGGTTGACGCTCGGAGTCTTCACGCCGAGCTCCTTGGCGACGGCGGTCTGGCTGCCGAGTTCATCGACGCCAGCGAGTAGGGCTCTGGCCCGTTCGTCGGTGGCTTCCTGGTAGGCCTGCTGTGCGGCCTCTTGCTTGCGGACGGCCTCGTCGTGCCGTGCTCTCCATGTAGTCACGTCCCTCCTCGTACCGGAGGTGACTGCCTGACCACAAATATAAGCAGGGGTGCTTATGACGGTCAAGCTATTCACGCCGCCTCGTCAGGCTGAAGTCGTGCGAGGGTGAGGAAGTCCTCCGGCCCGTAGGAAGTCCCGCACCAGTCGCACACCAGCCGCGTCTGGCCACGCTGGTGACGGATCGTCGCCCCGCACACCACGCCCGAGCTGTCGACGGCGACGCACTGCCCGATCCGTCGCCCGCGCTCCGGGAGCGCGCCGACGACCGACAGCACGCTGCGCTCCAACTCCCGCACCTCGACCGCCATATCGACGACCGGCGGAAACTCGGTCACCAGCCAGTCCAGGTTCATGGACAGGTTGCGGGCCGCGGCGACGATGCGGTGCCGGACGTCCCCGCCGACCGCAGGCCGGCTCCAGCCGCGCCACTCGGCCGCATACTCCCGCCACGACTCGAGGGTCTTCACGACCTCCACGGTGCGCAAGTCCAGCACCACCTCATTGACGGGCGCCCGCGAGCCTGCGTGGCCCGCTGAGACCCGCTCGCCGCCCGCCGTACCGCTCGGGGCGAGGAAGCCTTCCAGGACGTCCCAGAGCGTGCTCATCCGGTCGAGACGGCGGGCGAGCGCGGTCGCATCCCCCGCGCACAGGAACCCGGCCTCCAGGTCGCGGCCGCACGCGCACTGGTTCATGCGTTCCACTCCAGGATCAGGGCGTCGTCGTCGGACTTGCCGATGCGGACCTCGATGCGCTGGCCTTCGAACTCGTCGTCGATCCAGGCCTCGTAGCCGTCGGCCGCGGCCGCCCGGATCACCCCCTGGATCCGGGCAGCCCACTCCTGCGCGTTCACGCCGGGCTCCCGTGCTGCAGCCGGTACAGGCGGAGGCTGCTGTGGAACTGGTCGGCGCCGAGGATGCGGGCCTGCCGGCGGGCGGCCGCATCGGCACGCTGTCCGTCGCGCCACCCCCAGTACATGTGAAGCAGGTTCATGCTCTGCGCGCCGAGGGCGGCGCCGACGATGAGCATCTGGACCTCGTTGGGTGTCATGCTGCGAGTCCTTCCGTGTCAGGCCACTGGCAGCCGTCGAGACCGCGCCGGTGAGTGTCTGGGACGACGGCGAGCGGCCATCCCTTGTGGTGCAGGCCCATTGCGAGCAGAACGTAGGCGTCGGCCTGGTCGTACCGGCCGGGCCCGTCGCAGTCGACGCCGTACCGCTCGCGCACGGCGTCCCTGACGGCACCCTTGGAGCCGGAGCCCTTGCCGGTGGCGTATAGGGCACGGCAGGACGGCGGGACGATCGCGTAGGGGATGCCGCGGCGCCAGCAGGCGTGCCGGACCATGACGCGGAGCCCGGCGAGGTCTTCGTGCCGGTGTGCGACCCCGCCGCCGAACGACGGCCCTTCGATGACCACCAGGTCGGCGTTGCGGATATGGATGGCGACCTGGTCGACGATGAAGGCGAGCCGCGGGTGACCGCGGAGCCCGGTCCGGGGCCGGATGATGTCGGTCCAGCCCTCCCCGGCCACGCCGGTGCAGGTGAGGGACAGGTCGAGGCCGATCACCCGAGGAACCGTGGGGCTCTGCCCCACAGAGTGACCGGACGTCACCCTGTCGTTTGCGAGGTCCTCGTGGGACCTGGCAACCATGGGGATGTCCCCACGGCTGAAGTCGTGCTGCACCGGATCTCCCTTCACGCCGCGGCCATGACGTTGAGTCGGTTGAGGATCGTCGTGAACTGGTGCACGGCCTGCAGGTCCGAGACCTCACCGGCGGTGCTGCCCGACGGCACCGAGATGCCCTTGACCCGGCAGAAGTTGAGCTGCTTGACGCTGGCCGGCTTGCTGCGCCACGGCGCCGAGCGGGTGGCAAGCCACCGGCTGCCCATGGCTCGGGCCTGCTGCTCCAGCCACGCCTTGGCGTCCGCCAGGGGCAGCGGCACGTCATGCTTCGGCCCGACGATCCCGTTGCTGGTGTCGAAGCGGCGCAGCCAGTACGTGCGGTCGACGGGGTTACGGACCAGGAAGACGAAGAGCGAGTCGGCGACCGGTATGAACCACACGCCCGAGTCCGTCTTGAGCCAGCGGACCGAGGATCCGTGGAACAGGTCGATCTCCTCGACCTGGATCCGTGACAGGTCGACCTGCCGCTTCACCTTCTCCTCGGTCTCGCGGACTGCCTCTCGGAGCGTCTGTTCCTCGCCCTGCATGACGACGTCGCGGCCGGTGAGGTCGACGATGGAGGCGAGGTTGTGGCGGGTCGAGGCGCCCACCACGTCGAGGATCAGCGCGTCCTTCTTGCCGGTCTCAGGGGACAGACGCAACGCGCGCCCGGCCATCTGGCAGTACAGGCCTGCTGACTTGGTCGGGCGGGCGATGACCACGCACGATGTCCACGGGGCATCGAAGCCCTCGGTCAAGACCATGCAGTTCGTGAGGACCTGCACCTCACCGGTCTCGTACCACTTGAGAGCGGTCTGCCGCGCCTCCCTGGGCATATCGCCCCAGATGGCGGCGGCCGGGATGCCCACGTCGTTGAAGGCGTCGGCCATGGACTGGGCGGTGGCAACCGTCGGGGCGAAGACCACGCCGGGCCGGTCGCCGGCGTGCAGCCGGTACGCCTCCGCTACGACCTCGGCAGCGCCCGAGTCGTCCAGAGCCTGCCCGAGCTGGCCTTCCTGCAGGTCGCCGTTGCGGGTCTTGACCTTGTCGAGGTTGAGACCCGGCACAGTGATGCGTTTGCCGCGGACGTCGCACAGGTAGCCGTCCTCGATCATCTCCAGGATGTCGAGGGTGAAGACGACCTCGTCCCAGACGTCGGCCAGGCCGCCGTCCGCGCGGGTCATCGTCGCGGTGAACCCGGCCACCGGGATTCCGCGCCAGGCGCCGAAGTGCTCCAGCACCGTCATGTACGAGCGGGCCGCCGCGTGGTGGCATTCGTCGACGATGACCATGCCGATGTCCTGGATGGCCTGGCGCCGTCGTTCGACCGCGAGGGTCTGGATGGAGGCGACGACGACGTCCACGTCCTGATGCTCGTTGCGGGCGGCCTTCACGATGCCGACCCGGAGCGCGGGGGCAACGGCCTTGATCTTGTCGGCGGCCTGGGTGAGGAGTTCTTCGCGGTGGGCGATGACCAGGGCCCGCTCGCCACGGGCCGCGAGGACGACAAGGTGTTCGAGGATGAGGTTGGAGAAGACGACGGTTTTGCCGGCGCCGGTTGGGAGGACGACGGCGAGCCGGTTGCTGGCGCTCGTCGCCCACCGGGTGGTGAGGGCGTTGATCGCCTCCGTCTGGTACGGACGGGGCTTGAACGTCTCGGGCGTATCAGACATGACGGTCACCTCGGCTCGCGGAGTCGCGGGGTTCGCAGGGAGCGCAGACGGTCGGGGTGGGCGCTGCCCCGAAAAAACCGGGGCAGCGCCCCGAACTTGAAACCGGATCGGGGCAGGCGCGGACGGCGCCTGAGCTGGGCTTCTTCCTCGCGGCGGCGCAGCCTGCCCCGAAAGCCCCGCTTTTCTGAGGGCACAGGGGGGAGGCGAGGGGAGGCACCCTTATGTGCTCCCCATGGCTCACGCCGGAAGGGTGTCGCTCATTGCGCGAGTGTCTAGGTAGGGAAAACGGGGCTTTCGGGGCAGTAGATAGAGAGATAAGAAGAAGTCCCAGCTCAGGCCGTGTTTTGCCTTGCCCCGATCGCGTTTCAGAATCGGGGCAGTGCCCCGAAAAAAGCGGGGCAGGAGGCTCAGAACCGGGGCAGACGTTCAGGACCATCGGGTCAACGCCTCCGCCTTCAGGTGCAACACCCGCGGCCTCGCGCCCCCTGCGCTCACTTTCGTTGTGAGGTGGCCCGGGTCGGCGGAAGGTAGCAGTTCGGCGGCGAACAGCGCCTTGTGGACCCGCGCACGGCTTGTCTGCAACGGAGTGCGCATCCGGTCGGCCTGGGCGACCGCCGCCGTGTACGCCGCGCCTGGATCCAGGTAGACGTCCGTTCCGGACACCCAGCCGATCTTTTCGCCGCGCGCGGACAGGCGGTCCATGTCGTCCCGTGCCCAGCCCCATCGCGCTGCCTCCGTCTGCGGAGGAACGCCGTCGGAGTTCAGGTCGGCCAGGTAGGCGCGGCCGTTCGTGAGAGACGTGCGGATCGCGCTCAGGTAGATCGCTTCCGCAGACAGTGACCTCGTCTCCGCGGACTGGACTGCCGCACCGTCGAGGAGCGCGGTGCGGCACCGGCTGTACAGCTCCTTCTTCTCCTCATCGGTGACGGCGCCGATCTCCTGGGCGTACCGCAGGAACCAGCGCATCCCGAGCAGCAGGCCCGCGACGGCTTCCGGGGCGCGCGCGTGCCCGGCCGCCTCCTTGGCCAAGGCGTTGCGCACTCCGCCCAGTTCGACCTTCAGCTGGCCCGACCAGTCCTCGATGGACTCGTACTGCGCGGCGAGCCACTGCACGTACCCGGCCATGGCCTGCGCGTAGACGCCCTCGTCGGCAGTCCTCTGCGCGGGCGTGAGCCGGTCGCTGGTCACGTCGTCCTTGACGATCTCAACGAGGCTCGTGCGCGCCTGGAGCGACTGCCCGGGAGGCACGTCCTCCCCGGTGCACACCACCTGCGCCCGCGGGTACAGCTCTGGCCGCACGGTGCCGTCGACGCGCATCCGGGACCGGCCGGCGCTGTTCGCCGACCCGCGCACGAGACGCTCAACCTTCTCGTTCAGCTTCGCCAGGTCGGTCTTGGTGGCGGCGGCCTGTGGGACGTAGTCGTCGACGACCATCAGGACGTTCGCCAGCTGGAAGGCGATGCCTTCCATGGCGTTCGCGGTCGACTGCCATCCCGTGGGGAAACCGCGGACTGTCAGCTCGGGCCCGAAGTGCTGCGCGAACAGGGCGGCGATGTGGCTCTTGAACGCTCCCGTTCCGCCGAACGTCCACAGGGTCGTCTCCGGCTGGAGCGGCAGCGGAGCCCGGTAGGTGGCGCACAGCTGCGGGGCCATCACCTTGTCCGGCCCGAGGTCGAGCAGGGCCAGCGATGCCTTGACGGCGTCGGCGGCTTGCGTCTTGTCCGGGGCAGGGAGTGCGTACCGGTTCAGTTTCTCGGTGCCCAGGTCGACCGCGGTCGTCTCGTCCATGCCGTCCGCGCCGAGCGCCCCGGTGCTGGTGAGGAACACCTGCCGTCCGTCGATCTCGGTCCAGCCGGTGAACGCGTAGGTGGTGCGCTCCTCCACCATTCCGAGGCTGAGGAACTGGGCGGCGGCGACGACGTGCGCCTCGTCCCGGGAGCAGGGGTAGATGATGCCCCGGCCGCCGATCGCGTCGTAGGTCCAGTCGCGGGCGCTCTTCAGGCCGGCCTTTGTGACCTGCACGATCCCTTCGGCGCCGTTGACGCTGCTGGCAACCTTGAGGGTGAAGAGCTTTTGGATCTCGGCCCCGGTGTGCCGGGTGACTTCCTCGGTGACCATCGGGACGAAGTTCGCCAGGTGTACGGGCCCGAAGTGGCTGTTGAAGTACAGCCCATCGTCGTCGGTGTAGTACGGCGCGGGTGGTGCTTCGGGGAGGCCATCGAACATGTCGTCGCGCTCGGCGCGCGCCTTGGCGGACAGGGAGGCGCGTGCTTCCTTGACTGCGTCGTTCCAGTCGCCCGGCTTCACCGCCTTCGCGGCGACCAGCGCGTTCTTGTATGTGCGGAGCTTGATGTCTCCGAGCGGGATCACCCACAGGGCGATGCCGTAGATGAGGTTCTGCCGCTCTTCTTCGTCCTCGACCTTGTCGAACAGTGCGACGGTGGCGGTGAGGTTGCTGTAGTCGTGCTGCGGCTCCTGGTCCTCGTTGTCCACCGGTGCTTCGGTGGCCGTGTCGTTGATGGTCACTTCCCGGCCTCCCGGTAGGAGGCGCGGATGATGGTCATGGCGAGGTCGTTGTCGAGCCCGGCACGGACAGCCGCCTTACGGAAGGCGTCGGCGACGGTCTTCGGTTCGGCCTTGGCCTCGCGGCCAGCCTCGAACCCGTTGCGCGCAGCCCACTGGAGCAGCCCGGCAGCGTCCTCTCCGGATGCCCCGGCGACCTTCGTCACCAGCGTTCTCAGACGCTTCGCAGGATGCATGTAGGTGCGAGGTCGCGGCACAACTGCGTCAGGCTGCCGTATCCCGGCGGCCTCGCCGTCGTTGCGTGCGGTGGCCTGCCGGACGTCGTCGAGAACAGCGCCGGGCAGAGCGCGCGCGGCGGTGGTCGCGCCGTCGCGGCCGTGGGCGGCGCGGAGGATGTCGCGGGACGCCTCGGACTCGTCGCCCCCGTGGTGAAGCGCGGCGAACAACTGGCCCGGGGAGAGGACATGACCGATCGCGGCGGCGGTGATGCCCGGGAAGTTGTCGCTGCGGATGGTGACTGCGGCACCGCCCTTGTGGACGGCGATCCCGTCCTTGGAGCAAGTCTCGTCCCAGCCGGGCCGGTTCCAGCGCTGGCATCCGTTGCCGCAGTAGGAGCAGGTGCCGGGGTACTGCTCGGCGTAGGTGGCGCCGACGTGCGTGAGGATGTCGCCGCAGCAGGCGTGGTCGCCGAGGATCTCCATCGGGCCGCGTCCGCCCGGACTCCGGGTGTCTTTCGCGCGCTCCGGTCGCTGCGCTGCGGCTGGCGGCGTCCGCTTCTTCGGCTTAGGTGCCAGCCGCTCGGCGAGTTCGAGGACTTGCTCAAGGCTGTACCGCGGCCCTCCGTCCCGGACAACACGGCACATCGCCGGCGTCCGGCCGGGCTTCCGGTTGATCGTGCCCGGAACCCGGAGCACACGGGCAAGGTCCTTCACCCCCGTGCCGTAGCCGACGCCCATCCTCTTCGCGCCGCTGAGGTAGATCCCCTGCCAGGCGGACGAGAGCGTGACCACGTCCTCGAAGGCGATGTCCTCGCCAATGACGATGGGCCGAACGAATTCGTGCCAGTGATAGAGCCCGCCACCCGAGTGCTCCTCCCGGGTCGCGTCCGGCAGGCCTCCGAACCGGGGGATGTCGTGGGCTTCGTCGGCTGAGGCGGGGAGGTTCTCAGCCTTATGTAGGGCGTTACCGAAGTCGATGTCCGACCACAGGCCGAACAGGGCCACGGAGTCGCGCGCGCTGCCGCGAGTCCCCTTCGGGAACCTGCCGTTGACCGTGGTGACGCGGCAGTAGATACCTTCGACCCCAGCGCGGTCTTGGTCGAGGATCCAGCTGACGGCGTAGTCGAGGTCGTCGGTCTGGATTCCGGTCCAGTTGCCCTTGGAACAGATGGAGAGAAGGCCTGGTGCCTCGACGCGGGGGGCGAGATATGCCCGGATGATGTCCGGGTCTGCGGCCAGCGGCTCGGAGAGGTTGTTCACGAACGTGTCCCTTGGACTGGATCTGATGGTGGTCCGTGATGCGCGCCGCCCTACCCCCTAGGGCGGCGCGCGGCCTGTCATCCGGGCTTGTCGTCGGCCGGACGGCCGGGGGGCGGGTGTAGCTACACCCCCGGGCGCCGCGGTGTTCTGCTCGGCGGTCACGCCTGCCGTCCGAGGTACTCGTCGCGGATGCGGACCAGCTCGGCGTGCCGGACGCGCATCTGCGCGGTGCGGCGTTCGAGCTTGTCGATGACGACGGCGAGGGCGTCGGGGTCGAGGTCTTCGATGTAGTGGTCCTCGGTGACCTCGATGGAGGCGTGCGGGATGCGCTTGGCGGGGTCCGCGTGGAACGGTTCCGTCTTGATCTGCACGCTGAGCGTGGCCCAGTCGCCAAGGTCGCTGTTGCCGCATCCGATCGCCAGCTCGGTGGTGTTGGCCTGGTCGTACTGGACGCACCAGATCTCGTCGGCGGGCGCCTGGCCCGACGCAGCCTCCAGGTGGAGGGTGTTGCAGCCGCTCATGCAGGTGACGTTCAGCGGCATCCCGGTGTCGCTGTCGGCGACGGTCCAGGTGCGGGGCTTGTCCGCCGGTATCTGCTGGCCGGCGGCCTCGTGGTCGAGGGCGAGCCGGACCGCCTTGCTGATCAGCCGGTGCTGCTCGGCGGCCTTTGCGATGACCTGGTCCGCGGTGACCACCTGAAGGTCACCGTGGTTGGCCTCGCTGCTGGCGATCAGCGTGGGCTGGCCGTTGTCGAGGTCGTTCATGGCCTCGACGTGGAAGAAGGTGCTGATGCTCTGCTCGGCCGGGGCCGGCGTCGCCGTTGACGCCGCTGAAGGACGTGCGATAGTTGCCATGAGCTTGCTCGCTTCTACTTGCTGGAACTTGTGGTTGCGGATTGCTCGACAGGCGGCGCCGGCTGGTACCCGGCGCTGTCGTCGTTTGTGGGCAGGTGGAGCCAGGTGAGGACGTCGATCGTCCGCACGTAGCGCTTGCGCCCGAGGCGGACCGTCTCGACAGGGAGGCGGCCCTCTGCGGCCAGCTGGAACGTGGTGCTCTCGGCTAGCTGGCAGACGCCCCGGCCGAAGTCCGGCCACAGGGGCATGAGCGGCGGCTGGTCGTACATCTGAGCGACGGTGAACAGCCGGTCTTTCATGCCGCGACTTCCCGCGGCAGTAGTGGCTTGAGGTGCCCGGCGAGTTCGTCCAGGTCGACGACGAGGGCCAGGCGGTAGAGCGCTTCGATGGAGAGCTGCTTTTCGCCGCGCTCCACCTTGGACAGGTGACCCGGGTCGATCCCGGAGTCTTTCGCTGCGGCCCGCAAGGTCAGGCCTTTGGCCTCCCGAGCAACGCGCAGCGAAGGCGGATCCACTCTGCAGGTGGTGGAATCGATCTGCATGTCGTTGAACGTAAGGCATCACGCAGATTGAGTCAACCACCAGTGGAATATTCTGCGATCAGTTGAGTGAGTCTGGCGGACCGTTGACCCGTGGTCTACGGTGAGACCCATGAGTGGAGACATCGATCGTGACGCTGAGCTACTGAAAGACGAGAGCCACTACCCAGAGCATTTGCGCACGCCGCCCGAGAAGGTCCTGTCCGCTAACCAAGTGGTCGCCTTCAACATGTGGCGAGCCCGTCGGTCCTCGGGATGGAGCCAGCAGGAGGTAGCCGAACTGCTGGAGAAGTACACGGGGAGGTCTTGGTCGAATGCTTCAGTGAGCGCAGCCGAGCGATCATGGCAGGGGGGTCGGCCCCGCAAGTTCGACGCGAACGAAATCCTGGCGCTCACGAAGATCTTCGACGAGCCGATGGTCTACTTCTTCTTGCCCCCGGAGGACGCGCGCTGGAATAGGGGGAACGTCGGAATGCGCGAGTTCCCGGATGAGTTGCCCAACAAGGATCCGGAGGACAAGGACTCCGATCTCATGGGTCTTATCCCGGTGGCGGACTACATCCAATCGCTCGGCATGTGGCAGCTCACGCCCGCGATGGAGTTCCGGATCAACGAACTCACCCTCCGGCACCTGGGGCTTTCCTGGACTGCTCCGAAGTGGAGTCATCCATTCAAGCCTTACCACCCAGAGGGTTACGCATCGTCCCGCAGGACGGAGCTTCGCTCATTGAGCGACGCAGACGGACCTGCAGGGCGCGAGCTGAGCTTCACGATCGACAAAGAGGAATTCCAGCGCGTCATCAATGACGTCAGGGGGCGACTGGAGCGAAGCCTGGAACAGCACAGTGCAGATCTCGCACGGAGGGCCGCAGAGGAGATGGCGCATGAAATCCTGAACCGTCAGAGTCCACCCGAAGACGAGGCCCGGGAGTAGCCCGTGAAGGGTTCGACGTACCGCCGCTGCTACTGCCGAGACGAGGATGGCAGGGCGCTGAACAAGTCGTGCCCGCAGCTGTCGTCCCGCCGCCATGGGGTGTGGGCGGTACGTCAGGAGCTGCCCCCGCGGCAGGACGGCACCCGCCGGTCGTTCTCCCGCTCTGGCTACAGCAGCGCCAAGGACGCACAGGACGCGCTGGACCAGGTCCGCGCCCTACTCGCGATCCCCGACGGCGACGACACCGAGAACCAGACACGTATCGGCGACCTGCTCGAGGAGGTCAGCAAGAACGCGAAAGCCCCGCTCCCGGACCTGGCCGAGACGCGGCGGCGCCTGGTGCGCGGGCAGAAGCTGACGGCGACGATGACCGTCGGCGACCTGCTCGACGAGTGGCTGGACGTGAAGCGGAAGTCCCGCAAGAAGACCACCCTGAACGGCTACGAGTCCCACGTGCGGGTCCACATCCGACCGGCGCTCGCCCACTACCGGCTCGACCGGCTCGGCGTCGGCCACGTGCAGCAGATGTTCGACGGGATCGACGACGCTAACGAGGCGGTCGCCGCGGAGAACCAGGCCCGCCGCGCGCAGGAAGCCCGCTGCCGGTGGGCGAAGGGCGGCCGGCCCCCGGCGAAGGAGCGCGAGCGGCTTGCCGCCGAGCGGGCGAAGCTGGCGGAGATGCCGCCGTACCGGCGGATCACGGGCCCGGCGAGCAAGCAGGCCATCCGGCGAACGCTGCGTACCGCCCTCAACTTCGCGATCGGCCGGGAGTACATCACCTTCAATCCGGCCAGCTTCGTGGAGCTGACGCCGGCGAAGCGCCCGCCCGGCCTGCTGTGGACGGACGAACGCGTAGCTCGCTGGCGGGAGACCGGGGAGCGCCCGTCGAGCGTCATGGTCTGGACGCCGGAGCAGCTGGGCCAGTTCCTGGACGCGGCCGAGGGTGACCGCCTGTACGCGGTCTTCCATGTGATTGCCCATCACGGCCTGCGCCGCGGTGAGGCGGTGGGCCTGGACTGGGAGCACGTCTCGTTCGCGGGCAGGCAGTTGCTGGTGGCGAAGGAGATCACGGTGGACGGCTGGACGCCCATCGAGACGACGCCGAAGACCGACGGTTCCGCGGATGTGGTGAGCATCGACCGCGAGACTGTGGCCGTCCTGCAGGCGCACCGCGAGCGCCAGCTGGCGGAGCGCTCCGAGCGTCTGGACGCCGGCCTGCCGTGGGCGGACACGGGCAAGGTGTTCACCGACGAGGGCGGCGGGTGGCTTCACCCTGAGACGGTGTCGGAGACGTTCCGCGCCATCGTCGCGGACGAGGATCTGCCGCCCATCAACTTGCGTGATCTACGTCACGGGGCGGCGGCGCTCATCAAGGCGGCGGGCGGAGACCTGCACGACGCGAAGGTGAAGCTGCGGCACTCGACGATCACGCTGACCTCGGACACGTACATGACCTTGTTCCGGGAGTACGAGGACGAACTCACGGAGAAGGCGGCGGCCGTCGTGCCCCGCGCGCGGAAGGCCGCCGACGGCACATCCGCTCACGCATCGCTCACGCAGGAGCCCGGGAACGACGACGCCCCCTGACTGGTCTCAACCAATCAGGGGGCGTTCTCCCAGCGTATCCGCCAGTTGGATTTTCCAACTCAGGTAGACCCTGTGGGACTCGAACCCACAACCAATGGATTAAAAGTCCACTGCTCTGCCAATTGAGCTAAGGGTCCACGCACCGGCCCGGCACCGATCCCCTAGACCGATCCCGTGTCGACGCATCCCCGAGCATAGCCGGACGAGGCTGGGACTCCGATCGGGTATCGGGGACCCGGCCACGCCACAAGCGTGTGAGAGACCACGAAAGGCGTACGAGATTCACGGGTCGACGGGTTCGGGTGCCCCCTTGCGGGCCTCCTCACGGGCGATGGTCCGTTCGTGGCCGGGGTTGAGGAACCAGTGGCGGGCCGAGGCCAGCCACCAGGTCGCCGCGAAGCCGAGGACGACGAGGACGGCGATCGGGGCGTAGTTGAACGTCTCCCAGGTGACCGGCGAGACCTGGGGCAGCATGAAGAGGACGGTGATCACGCCCACCCAGGCGATGGCGACGATGCCCACGGGACGCGACCAGCGGCCCAGGTGCCAGGGGCCGCGCTCGAAGGCGTCGCCCTTGCGCACCCGCAGCAGCGTGGGGATGACGTACGCGACGTAGAGCCCGATGACCGCGATCGAGGTCACGGCCGCGTATGCGGTGTAGTTGATCAGGTACGGCAGGCCGAGGAGCAGTGCACCCATCGCCGCCAGCCACACCGCCGCCACCGGGGTTCGCGTGCGCGGGCTGACCGTGTGCCAGACGTGCGAGAAGGGCAGCGCGCCGTCCCGCGAAAAGGCGTAGATCATACGGCTGTTGGCCGTGACCGACGCCATCCCGCAGAAGAGCTGGGCTCCGATCACGACCAGCAGGAGGAGCTTCCCGGCCGTGGCGCCGAGCGCGTCGAGCAGGATCTGGGCCGGCGGCGCGCCCGTCGCCGAGCCCAGGGCGCCGTCGTACGACTGGATCGCGAAGGTGAAGCCGAGGAGGAGGACGAATCCCGCGATCCACGACGTCCAGATGGAGCGGACGATGCCCTTCGGGCCCGCCGTCGACGCGTCGTGCGTCTCCTCCGTCATATGGGCCGAGGCGTCGTACCCGGTGAAGGTGTACTGCGCCATGAGCAGTCCGATGAGGACGACGTAAACGCCGCTGCCCCAGCCCGTGTTGTTGACGAACTCCGTGAACACGAAGGACGCCGACTGGTGCTGGTCCGGTACGAACGTGAGCGCGCCCGCGATGACCGCGACGCCCACCACGTGCCACCACACGCTGATGCTGTTGAGGAGGGCGACGATCCGGACGCCGAAGGTGTTCAGGAGGCCGTGCAGCACCAGGATCCCGGCGAAGAGAAGGATCGTGCGGCCCGGCGTGACCTCGAAGTCGAACTGGAGGTTCAGATAGGCGCCCAGGAAGGACGCGGCGCCGAAGTCGATGCCCGCGGTCACCGCGACCTGGCCGAGGACGTTGAACCACCCCGTGAACCAGGCCCAGGCCGCCGCGCTCCGCTCCGGGGCGAGCCGGTGCGCCCAGAAGTACAGCCCGGCGGACGTCGGATAGGCCGAGCAGATCTCGGCCATGGCCAGTCCCACGAACAGCGTCATCAGTCCGACCGCGACCCATCCCCAGGTGATCACGGCGGGACCGCCGGTGTTCATGCCGAACAGGTAGAGCGTCAGGCAGCCCGACAGGACCGAGATGATCGTGAAGGAGACCGCGTAGTTCGAGAACGCCGACATGCGGCGGGCGAGCACCTGCGTATAACCGAGCTGGGCAAGCCGTTCTTCGTCCGACAGCCCACTCCTCATGGCGTCATCTGTCATGCCCCCAGCGATTCCCTCGCCGGGGGCATGACATGCGCCAACTCGTTGGCCAAAAACGGCCCTTGCCGTCTGTTCATGCCGTACGGATCTCCGGAGGGATGGTCAGGGCACAGGCGAGGGCCCGTACGACCGGAGTCGTACGGGCCCTCGATGGCTCACGTCAGGCTGTGCGGCGCACAGGCTGTGTCAGCCGTTGCGCTTCCAGCGCGGCTTCTCGTCGCGGCGGCCGAAGGAACCGGCGCCGGTGCCGCGGTGGTCGTCGCGACGGCCGTACGGGCGGTCGTGGCTGCCGGAGCGGAAACCGCTGGAGGGGCGGTTGTCCTGACGATCGCGGTTGAAGGGACGGTCGCTGCCACGGTGGCCGCCACGGTCGTCACGGCGCTCGAAGGAACGGCCGCCGCTGTCGTCACGACGGAACCCGCCACGGTCGCCGTCACGGCGGTCGTCACGGCGGTCGTCACGGCGGTCACGGTTGAAGCCGCCACGGTCGTCACGACGCTCGTTGTCCCGGCGGAAGCCACCACGGTCGTCGCGGTTGAAGCCACCGCGATCGTCACGACGCTCGTTGTCCCGGCGGACGCCGCCACGGTCGTTGTCCCGGCGGAAGCCACCACGGTCGTCGCGGTTGAAGCCACCGCGATCGTCACGACGCTCGTTGTCCCGGCGGAAGCCACCACGGTCGTCACGGCGGTCATCGCGGCGGAACCCACCACGGTCGCCGTCACGGCGGTCGTCACGACGGTCACGGTTGAAGCCACCGCGGTCGTCACGACGGTCGTTGTCCCGGCGGAAGCCACCACGGTCGTTGTCACGGCGCTCGTAGTTGCCCCGCTCGTCGCGACGCTGACGCGGCTGCTCGTACGCCGGACGCTCGGCGGGCTGCTCGGACACGGCGGCCGGGGCCGACGCCTCCGCCGCCACGGCCTGCTCGGCGACGGCATCGGCGGCCGCGGCGACGGCCGCCTCCGGGTCCTCGCCCCGCTCACGCGCGGCACGGGCGACCAGCCGGTCGGACTCCTCGCGCAGCTCGACCGCACGACGCTGCGCGCGCTCCAGCTCCTTCGTGAGCTGCGAGACCTCGCGCTCGGCCTGCTGCGCGGCGTTGCCCGCCGACTCGGCCTGGACCTCGGTCATCGAGCGGGCGCCGGTGATCTCGGCGACCTCGGGCTCGAAGGCCGTACCGGAGTTGATGATGTGACGCGAGGCGTCGACGCCCGCGTCCTCCATCAGCCGGAAGATCTGACGGCGCTGGTGCGGCAGGGACAGCGACACGACCGTGCCGGAGCGGCCCGCGCGAGCCGTACGGCCGGAACGGTGCAGGTAGTCCTTGTGGTCACCCGCCGGGTCCACGTTCAGCACCAGGTCGATGCCGTCGACGTGGATACCGCGCGCGGCCACGTCGGTCGCGACGAGCGCGTTGACGTAACCGTCTTTGAAGTCGGCCAGCGTCCGCGTCCGCGCGCCCTGCGTCATACCGCCGTGCAGCGCGTCGGCCTTCACACCGGCGTCGCGCAGCTGTTCGGCGATGCGGTCGGCGCCCAGCTGGGTGCGGACGAAGATGATCGTGCGGCCCTTGCGGGAGGCGATCGCGGCGGTGACCGGCGCCTTGTCCTTGGGCTTCACGATGAGGATGTGGTGCGACATGGTCGTCACCGCGCCCTGGGCGGCATCGACCTCGTGCGAGACCGGGTCGACCAGGTAGCGCTTGACCAGCGTGGAGATCTCGTTCTCCATCGTGGCGGAGAACAGCATGCGCTGACCGCCGGCCGGGACCTGGTCGAGCAGCTCGGTGACCTCGGGCAGGAAGCCCAGGTCGGACATCTGGTCGGCCTCGTCGAGGACGGCGACCTGGACGTTCTCGAGGGAGCAGGCGCCACGGTTGATGATGTCGCGCAGCCGGCCCGGGGTGGCGACGAGGATGTCGACGCCGCGCTCCAGGGCGTAGATCTGGTTGCCCATCGACGTACCGCCGCAGACGACCTTCATCTTCAGGCCCAGGACATCGCCGTACGGCTGCAGCGCGTCCGCGACCTGCATCGCGAGCTCACGGGTCGGGGTGAGGATGACGGCGCGCGGCTTCTTCTTCTCGGTGTGGCCGCCGGCGAGCTGCGCCAGGGTCGGCAGACCGAAGGAGAGGGTCTTGCCGGAGCCGGTGCGGCCGCGGCCGAGGATGTCCTTGCCGACCAGGGCGTCCGGGATGGTCGCGGCCTGGATCGGGAAGGGGGTGGTCACACCGTTCTGCGCGAGCTTGCGGACGACGCCCTCGGGCAGACCGAGGTCGGCGAAGGTGGCCTCGGGAGCGGCGCTCTCGTGGCCGGTCGTGCCGTTCTCGTTCTCGTCCCCGTTCTCGGGCACGACGACGTGATCAGTACTGGAAACAGACATGCGAAATACGAACCTTCCGGAGTTCTACGGCACGCGCCCAAACTCCGTGAAGTCGCAATCGACCGCCTCTATGCGGTCCGGCCACGGCAAGGGAGAGTACGCGCCACACGCGGCGCGCTCTGCGTTGGCGCCGGGCAAATGGGATCAAACGATCTACCACCATACGGGTCCACCGCCCCCGAAGGCAAACCGAGAAAAGGGGGCAGGTCAGCGACGGACACGTCTGCTCAAGGAGACGGCCTAGGCCGGCGCCCCGGCCTCAGGCGCCGGCTCCCGTTCCACCAATTGCGCCGACTGCTGCTCGTGCGCCGAGGACGACGGCTCGGCCGTACCCGGATCGGACGCGGGCGGTGACGACGCGGGCGGAGGAGGAGGCGGCGGCTCGGCCGACGTGTGCGGAGGAGGACTCGGCTCCCCCTTCGGCGGCGCGGACGGCTCCGCCCCGCCCGGACGCCCCTTCCCGCCCTTCCCGTCCGGAGCCTTGGCGGACGGCTTGGCACCGCCGGACACCGAAGCCGACGCGGACGCCCCCGCGGACGCGGACTCCCCCGGCTTCGCCGAGGCCGCGCCGCCCTTCGCCCCTTTGCCCCCGGGGAACCCGACGCCACCCCCGCTCACCGCGGATCCCCCGTCGCGCGCCTCGCCACCGCGCCGCCCCGCCGAGTGCGAGGGCCCCGGCCGCGACCCGTCGTCACCCACGCTCATACAACCGGCGGCCGCCGCGACGGCCAGGACCGTGGCGGCCAGACGGACAGGTACGTACAAGGCGCACACGGGCAGCCACCTCCGGATGGGGCCTCCCCGGCTCGAGCGAAGCCGAGAGTTGGGGAAGGGACGGGGAGTCCCCCTGCCCAACTCCCGCCGCCCACAAGAAGACACGCACCGCGAAGGCACTCGCCGGGACGTCATCCGTACCCGAGCGCGTGCAACCGGGCGTCGTCGATCCCGAAGTGATGGGCAATCTCATGGACCACGGTCACTTCGGTTTCCGCGACCACGTCCTCGCGTGTGTCGCACATCCGCAGAGTCGGCCCCCGGTAGATGGTGATCCGGTCGGGCAGCACACCCGCGTACCACTCCCCACGGTCCGTCAGCGGGGTCCCCTCGTACAGCCCGAGCAGCTCGGGATCGTCGGCGGGCGGTTCGTCCTCGACGAACACCGCCACGTTGTCCATCAGTCGCGTCAGCTCCGGCGGAATCCGGTCCAGCGCCTCGGCGACCAGTTCCTCGAACTCCTCGCGCGTCATTTCCAGCACCTGGCCATTGTCGTGCACGACACGCTCGTACGAGAGCTGAAGGCAACGCCGCCCGAATGTCGAGGACGGTTCGTACGACGGTGGAGGCGCGGCCCGTACGGCCGTGGAGCCGCACTCGTACAACGGTGGAGGCGCAGCTCGTACGGGCGTGAAGGCGCGGCCCGTACGGCTGTGGGGACCTGGCCCGTACGGCCGATGGGGTCGCGGGCCGCATACCCGCCGCCGCACCTGGGCATACGGGACCAATGGCCCGCGTCCCCGCTGCCGTCACCGCCGCCGCGCACCGCCTGCGCAACGGCGCCCGTAGGGCGCCGCGCGCCCTGACCCGCCACTACCGCGCCCGCCGTGCGTTCCCGGAGGTCGAGCTCGTCCCCCAGCCGCACCCGTTCACCCGCGCCCTCGGCCTCCTCTGTGTCGTCCTCCTCGGCGCGTGGCTGGGACTGCTGATCGTGGGGAACGTGCGCGTCCCGGTCGGCCCCATGGACACCACCATGACCCTGCGCCCCTCCCTCGCCGGCGGCACGAAGATCAACGTCTCCCCGCTCGGCGCGCTGGAGCTGCACAGCCACAAGGCCCCGCTGCGCCTGGACGTGGACGTGGACCAGCTCGACCCGGTCCGCGCCGAGGCCCTGGTCGACCACCCCGAGCGGCTGTCCGGACTCCAGGAGGAGGTCGCGCGGGACGTCGAACACGGCACCCTCGACCTGGCCGTACGCTCCTGCATCGCGGTCGTCTCCGGCGCCACCGCCCTCGGCCTCGCGGTCTACCGCCGCCCGCGCCGCGCCCTTGCCGCGGGCGGCCTGGCCCTCACCCTGCTGGCCGCGTCCGGAACGACGGCCTTCGCCACCTGGAACCCGAAGTCGGTCCTGGAGCCGAAATTCTCCGGACTGCTGAGCAGCGCCCCCTCCCTGGTGGGCAACGCCCGCAGCATCGTCAGCGAATTCGACGTCTACCAGAAGGAGTTGGCGCGCCTGGTGACGAACGTGACGAAGCTGTACGACGTCACGTCCACGCTCCCCGTGTACGAGCCCGACCCGACCACGATCCGGGTCCTGCACGTCTCCGACATCCACCTCAACCCGGCGAGCTGGAAGATCATCGCCTCGCTCGTCGAGCAGTACGCCATCAACGTGATCGTCGACTCCGGCGACACGATGGACCACGGCACCGCTGCGGAGAACGGCTTCCTCGACCCCGTCGAGGACCTCGGGGCCCCGTACGTCTGGGTCCGGGGCAACCACGACTCCCGGATCACCCAGCGCTACCTGGAAGGCATGAAGAACGTGCACGTCCTGGACGACGGCCGGGCGGTCACGGTCGATGGCCTGCGCTTCGCCGGCATCGGCGACCCGCAGTTCACCCCCGACCGCACGGTCGTACCGGGCGGCGACCCGGCGGAGGAGCTCGCGGGCGCCCGCCTGGCCTCGGCCCTGCGCGACCAGCGGGCGGCGGGCACGCCCGTGGACGTCGCCGTCGCCCACCAGCCGGCGGCGGCGCGCGAGACGGACGGCGAGGTGCCGCTGGTCCTGGCCGGCCACGTCCACCATGAGGAGATGGAGGTCATGAAGTACGGCACCCGCCTGCGCATCGAAGGCTCCACGGGCGGCAGCGGCCTGCGCGCCGTGGAGGGCAAGTACCCGGACCCGATCGAGGCATCGGTCCTCTACTTCGACCGCGACACACGCAGCTTCCAGGCCTGGGACGAGATCAAACTGGGCGGCCTGGGCCAGACGACGGCCGAGGTCAGCCGCCACCTCCCGAAGGAAAACCAACCGGGCGCCACCCAGTCCCCGACCCCCTCCGGAACCACCCCGCGGACGGTCCCGTAAACCGTTTTGGCGATACCTCCCGCCATCCCATATGCTTCTCACGTCCCCGACGCGCTGAGAAGCGCCCAGGCGGGCCGATAGCCCTCATCGTCTAGCGGCCTAGGACGCCGCCCTTTCAAGGCGGTAGCACGGGTTCGAATCCCGTTGGGGGCACGCAAGACCGTGTGCGACACTGTCGTACACAACGCTTGGTCCTGTGGAGCAGTTTGGAGTGCTCGCCACCCTGTCAAGGTGGAGGCCGCGGGTTCAAATCCCGTCAGGACCGCTGAGGTTTCCCCGGAAATCTCGTGGCTGGGTAGCTCAGTTGGTACGAGCGATCGCCTGAAAAGCGATAGGTCGCCGGTTCGACCCCGGCCCCAGCCACAACCGCCCTCACTAGGGCAAACAGCCCCGCCGAAGATTTTCGGCGGGGCTGTTCTCATGTCGGCCACCCCAGCCGGCACGCCACGGGGAGTGCCGGTTCAGGTGCGGGGTGAGATGCCCAGGAACCGGCAGAGGGACGTCGTCATGCTGGTGACGAAGGTGTCACGGGTCGCGTCGTCGACATGGTCCAGGGACAGGTAGGGGTTGAGGTCTTCCAGCTCGACCAGGAGCAGGTCGCCCTCCTGGGTGCGGCAGGCATCCACGCGCTGTATGCCGTGATCGAGGGTGTTCCAGTCGATGAAGCGGCGGGCGAAGGCGAGGTCGGCTTCGGCGGGCCGGTAGGGCTCGAGGACCCAGCGCCGGTCGGGGTCGGGGGCGTGGAGGGCGTACTGGAAGACGTCGTCGACGTAGTAGAACGACACCTCGTAACGGAAGTCGATGCGCGGCTGGACCAGAGTGTCGCCATGGGCGAGGGCACCCACTTGGTCCCGGGAGACGAAGTCGAGACCGATGGAGTCCGCCCCCGCCTTCGGCTTGACCACGTACTGGTCGGTCTCGGGAAGTGAACCGAGGTCCTGGGGCCGGTCGACGGTGGGGATGACCGGGTATCCGGCCGCTGTCAGGTCCAGCAGGTACTGCTTGCCGGCCATGTCGGCCCGGCCGGACAGCGGGTTGTAGACACGGGTGCCGCGCGCTGCCGCCTGGTTCCGGAAGGCGTCGTACTCCTCCTGGTAGTGCAGTACGGGCCCGCTGTTGCGGACCACGACCGCGTCGAAGGCATCCATCAGAGCGGCGGCCTCCAGCGGGTGGCACAAGGCGATGCCGAAGGCGTTCCGCAGCCGCGACGACAGGAAGATGTCCTCGTCGCAGTAGCGCCGCCCCCGGGCCTGGTAGGCGAGATCGGTCACGAACAGAACGCTGGGGCGGCCGGGCACGGTGCATCTCCTGGGTCGGGGCCCGCTACCCTAGGCCCTGTCGTCAAACTCACGTCTGCCCCGCGGGCGGACGACGGGAGTCTGACGACAGGGCCTAGCCAAGCCGTTGGGCACACCGTCGGGCACAAAAGGGTTCGCCAGTCATTTCGTCGAGGTGAGATCCTGGACCGCGTATGTCTACGCATCCTGCCCCCGCCCTCGGCGATCTCGCCCCCCGTCTGGCCGAGCTGTCCCTGCGCGACGCGCACCGGCTCGGGCGCAGGCTCGAGGGCGCGCGCAAGATCCGCAAGCCCGAGGCCCGGTCCGCCGTGCTCGCCGAGATCGAGGCGGAGGTCGCCAAGGTCGAGGGCCGGATGGCCGAGCGTCGTGACCGCGTGCCCGCCGTCACGTATCCCGAGCAGCTTCCGGTCAGCCAGAAGAAGGACGAGATCGCGGCAGCCATCCGCGATCACCAGGTCGTCATCGTCGCGGGTGAGACCGGGTCCGGTAAGACCACCCAGATCCCCAAGATCTGTCTGGAGCTCGGGCGCGGCGTCCGCGGCATGATCGGGCACACCCAGCCCCGCCGTATCGCGGCCCGTACGGTCGCCGAGCGCGTGGCGGAGGAGATGGACACGCCGCTGGGCGAGGCCGTCGGCTGGAAGGTGCGGTTCACCGACCAGGTGAATCCCGACGCCACCTTCGTCAAGCTCATGACGGACGGCATCCTGCTCGCCGAGATCCAGACGGACCGCGAGCTGCGCGCGTACGACACGATCATCATCGACGAGGCCCACGAGCGGTCCCTGAACATCGACTTCCTGCTCGGGTATCTCGCTCAGCTGCTGCCCAAGCGGCCCGACCTCAAGGTCGTGATCACCTCCGCGACCATCGACCCCGAGCGGTTCTCCCGGCATTTCGGCGACGCGCCGATCGTCGAGGTCAGCGGGCGGACGTACCCGGTGGAGGTGCGTTACCGGCCGCTCCTCGAAGAGGACGGTGACGACGCCGACCGCGACCAGATCACCGCGATCTGCGATGCCGTCGAGGAGCTGCAGGGCGAGGGCAAGGGCGACATCCTCGTCTTCCTCTCCGGCGAGCGCGAGATCCGCGACACCGCCGACGCACTGACGAAGAAGAACTATCCCCGCGCCGGAGGTGCTCATGGGCAGGGCATCGAGGTCCTGCCGCTGTACGCCCGGCTCTCGCACGCCGAGCAGCACCGCGTCTTCCAGCCGCACACCGGACGCAGGATCGTTCTGGCGACCAACGTCGCCGAGACCTCGCTCACCGTCCCGGGCATCAAGTACGTCATCGACCCGGGCACCGCCCGTATCTCCCGGTACAGCCACCGCACCAAGGTGCAGCGCCTGCCCATCGAGCCCGTCTCGCAGGCCAGCGCCAACCAGCGCAAGGGCCGCTGCGGCCGTACGAGCGACGGTATCTGCATCCGGCTGTACAGCGAGGACGACTTCCTCGCGCGTCCCGAGTTCACGGACGCCGAGATCCTCCGTACGAACCTGGCGTCCGTCATCCTCCAGATGACCGCGGCCGGCCTCGGCGACATCGAGAAGTTCCCGTTCATCGATCCGCCGGACCACCGCAACATCCGCGACGGTGTCCAGCTCCTCCAGGAACTGGGCGCGTTGGACCCGGCCCAGAAGGACGTACGCAAGCGGCTCACGGAGACCGGCCGCAAGCTCGCCCAGCTGCCCGTCGACCCCCGCCTCGCCCGTATGGTCCTGGAGGCCGACAAGAACGGCTGCGTACGCGAGGTCATGGTGATCGCGGCCGCGCTGTCCATCCAGGACCCGCGCGAGCGCCCGTCCGACAAGCAGGCGCAGGCGGACCAGCAGCACGCCCGTTTCAAGGACGAGACGAGCGATTTCCTCGCCTTCCTGAACCTGTGGCGGTACGTCCGCGAGCAGCAGAAGGAGCGGGGCTCGTCCGCGTTCCGCCGTATGTGCAAGCAGGAGTATCTGAACTTCCTGCGGATCCGTGAGTGGCAGGACATCTACAGCCAGCTGCGGACCGTCGCCAAGCAGATGGGAATCCACCTCAACGAGGAGGACGCGCCCGACCAGAGCATTCACGTGTCCCTCCTCGCCGGTCTGCTCTCGCACGTCGGCATGAAGGACGTGAAGAACGCCGGGGGGGAGGGTGGGAAGAACACAGGGAAGAACGAGTACCTGGGCGCGCGCAACGCCAAGTTCGCGATCTTCCCGGGTTCGGCGCTCTTCAAGAAGCCGCCGCGGTTCGTCATGTCCGCGGAGCTCGTCGAGACCTCACGGCTGTGGGCGCGCGTCAATGCCAAGATCGAGCCCGAGTGGGTCGAGCCCCTGGCGGAGCATCTGCTGAAGCGCACGTACAGCGAACCGCACTGGGAGAAGGACCAGGCCGCGGTGATGGCGTACGAGAAGGTCACGCTGTACGGCGTACCGATCGTCGCGCAGCGCAAGGTGAACTACGGGCGGATCGACCCGGAGGTCTCCCGCGAGCTGTTCATCCGCAACGCGCTCGTCGAGGGCGACTGGCGTACGCACCACAAGTTCTTCGCCGACAACCGCAAACTCCTCACCGAGGTCGAGGAGCTGGAGCACCGCGCCCGGCGCCGGGACATCCTGGTCGACGACGAGACGCTCTTCGACTTCTACGACCAGCGGGTGCCCGAACATGTCGTGTCCGGCGCGCACTTCGACTCCTGGTGGAAGCGCAAGCGCCATGACGAGCCCGAGCTCCTCGACTTCGAGCGCTCCATGCTCATCAACGAGAAGGCGGGCGCGGTCACCAAGGACGACTACCCGGACTCCTGGCGCCAGGGGAGGCTCAAGTTCCCCGTCACCTACCAGTTCGAGCCGGGCGCGGACGCCGACGGCGTCACCGTCCACATCCCGCTCCAGGTCCTCAACCAGGTCACGGACGAGGGCTTCGACTGGCAGATCCCGGGTCTGCGGGAAGAGGTCGTTACGGAACTGATCCGCTCGCTCCCGAAGCCGATCCGGCGGAATTACGTCCCTGCCCCGAACTTCGCCCAGAAGTTCCTGGAGCGGGCAGTGCCGTTGCAGGAGCCCCTCACCGTGACCATGGCGCGCGAGCTGAAGCGCATGGTCGGTGTGCCGCTCACGGCCGACGACTTCGACTGGTCCCGGGTCCCCGATCACCTGAAGATCACCTTCCGGATCGTCGACGAGCGGCGCCGCAAGCTCGCCGAGGACAAGGACCTGGAGGCGCTGAAGCTCCGCCTGAAGCCGAAGGCGCGCCAGGCGCTCTCCCAGGCCGCGGCGGCGACGGCGGAGCGCCAGGGCGGCGAGTCCCTGGAGCGTACGGGCCTCACGGACTGGACGATCGGCTCGCTGACGCGCGTCTTCGAGACACGCCGGGCGGGCCAGCCGGTGAAGGCGTACCCGGCGCTGGTCGACGACGGCGACACCGTCTCCGTGCGGCTCTTCGACACGGAGGCCGAGCAGGCGCAGGCCATGTGGAAGGGCACGCGGCGGCTGATCCTGCGCAACATCCCGGTGAATCCGGGCAAGTTCGCCTCGGACAAGCTGACGAACGCTCAGAAGCTCGCCCTGTCCGCGAACCCGCACGGCTCGATCCAGGCGCTCTTCGACGACTGCGCGATGGCCGCCGCGGACAAGCTGATCGGGGACTTCGGGGGCCCGGCGTGGGACGAGGAGTCGTACCGGAAGCTGTACGACAAGGTGCGCGCCGAGATCGTCGACACGACGGTTCGTACGGTGGGGCAGGTGCAGCAGGTCCTGGCCGCCTGGCAGGCCTGTGAGCGCCGCCTGAAGGGCGTACGGAGCCCTGTGCTGCTCGCGAACCTCGCGGACGTACGGGCGCAGCTGGACGGGCTCGTGAAGCCCGGCTTCGTGACGAAGACGGGCCTGCGGCGGCTGCCGGACCTGATGCGCTATCTGGTCGCCGCGGACCGCCGGCTCCAGCAGATGCCGACCGGCGTCCAGCGGGACACCACCCGCATGGAGAAGGTCCACGAGATGCAGGACGAGTACGCGTGGCTCCTGGAGCAGCTGCCGCAGGGCCGGCCGATCCCTTCGTCGGTCCTGGACATCCGCTGGATGATCGAGGAGCTCCGGGTCAGCTATTTCGCTCACGCGCTCGGCACGGCGTACCCGGTCTCCGACAAGCGCATCGTGAAGGCGATCGACGCGGCGGCCCCGTAACCGGATCCGTACGGTGAGTGAGTTCGACCCGGGGCTCCCCCCTCCTGTACAGTCTCTTCTCGCAGCACAGCGCACGAATAGTGGCTGCGAAACCTGGTCCTGTGGAGCAGTTTGGAGTGCTCGCCACCCTGTCAAGGTGGAGGCCGCGGGTTCAAATCCCGTCAGGACCGCTTTCATCAAAGGCCCGGAGCTTCGGCTCCGGGCCTTTTGCGTACGGCCATTGAGGGTGCCCGGAGGGTGCGGCCGGGCGTGCCTTCGGCCCCGTCCGGCGGCCACCGGCGGCTCGCTCGGGGACGCCCCCGCGTCTTGTCTTGACGCCGCCGCATTCCGCCGGTAACCAGAAACCAGGGCTCTCGACCCCCTGGAGGTGCGTATGGCGGCGTCCGCTAGGCACGAGACGCGAGCTCTGCTCCGCGCCCACCTGTCGGCCGCCTCGGGGTACCGCCATCTGACGCGGCACTGTCCGATCTGCCATCAGCTCCTGCGGCTGGCCATGGAGCCCGCTCCGCGCGACGAGCAGGACGCCGAGAGCGTGGCGACGGCCGAGTCCGTCGTGAGCGTCACGGCCGCCGAGGGCATCACGACCGCCGCGAGCGTCGCAACGGTCGCCGAGGACGAGAGTCCCTCCACGGCATGACGGCCCCAACTCCGTTATCGCAGAAGCCCCTCAGGCAACAAGCACTGTCACATGTGACGGGAGTCACCGCATAGGTTTTCAGAACCGCGGAACTTACCCCCTGCCTACAACTGCTCAATTTAATATGTGCAATTGCACGCCCTCGACGGGGGTGCCCACAGGAGATCCGACACCCCTCCCCAGACTCCAACAAGGCCGCTCACAGACGCGGCGTCAGGACGGGAACGGGGCAGACCCGGAGCACGCCCGGGGCAACACGGGTGCAGTCCTGGGGCAGCACGACGGCAGGCCCGGAGCGTCACGAGGGCACAAAAAATCGCGCTGGACCCGGCGGAGTCCAGCGCGATTGACGACGCACCCTGGGGATGAACCAAAGAGGCTTGGGCGTGGATCCTGTTGGGGCAGAACCCGCGTCGCTTGGAGCTGTGATGCGGACGCCTCGGCGGAATGGGGGACTTGCCGAATTGCCCGATTATGCGGTTATTTAGGCCTCGCTGCGCTGCTGCGGGATACCCGCGAGCAGTGCGCGGACCTCAGCCTCACGGTAGCGGCGGTGCCCGCCGAGCGTGCGGATGGACGTAAGCTTGCCGGCCTTCGCCCACCGCGTGACCGTCTTGGGGTCGACGCGGAACATCGTGGCGACCTCAGCCGGGGTCAGCAGCGGCTCGGCATCAGGGGTGCGAGCGGTCATGAGCGGCCTCCTCGGGAGAACCGAACCTTCTCGGTTCTTTCCTCTAAATTCTGCACCTTGACCCGCGTTGCCCGAAATGGCGGACGCGAGTCGAGTCGGTTATAGGACGAACGGCTTGTCCTCGGCACTACAACTACACCATCCGTCCAGCCGCGTCGGCCAAACCGATGGAATTGCCCTCCCAGGTGTTCATCAGCGACGGAAGCCGATGGACCATGCCATAGCGGACAGTCACGCCACTGTGACGATCAGTCACAGGGCGATCAGGAGTCACCAGACCCCCCATAGCGTGCAATGCTGAGATTCCACCCATAAGCGGGCGGAGAGAGCCCTCCCCCGGGCCCGTTGTCCTATTTTGGCACGAGGAAGGGCAAGCGACGCAAGGGTCTGGTTAGTGCTATCCATCACGCTTGACACGCTCTTGACGCGAAAAGCCCGGATCGGGACCTACGTCCTGGAGTGAGGGCTCTTCAGTGTGCGAGGACCATACGCGAGTTCGACGCACAGGAGTGAGAGAAGCAGATCACACTCCCCAGGGGGCCCAGGGACCTCGCGCGTCCCAACGGACCGCCGAGCCCGCACCCGGAGCCGCACCCGATCCCGCGCCCGACTCCGCCTCAGTTCGCCGAGCGCCGGTCCCTGACAGCCCGCCACCGCTCCACCAGCCGTGCGTAGGCCTCGCCCGCCGCCGCGCCGTCTCCGACGCGCAGCGCCTCGATGCCCTCGGCGACGTCCGCGGCCGAGTGGTCGCCCTCGAGATGCCCGGCCGGCAGGACGTGCACGAGCCCGCCGTAGTCCAGCTCCACGAGCGAACGCGGATGGAATTCCTCCAGCCAACGCCCGACGTTCACCAAACCGTCGATGAGCGGACCCTCCTCAAGGGTCTCCTTAAGCGTCTTCAGGGCCCGTGCCGTGCGCCGCCTCGCCTGCACCATCGGTGTCCTGTAGCGCAGCACCGGCATGGCGCCGCCGGGCCCCGCTCCCTTCTCGTACTCGCGCTCCGCGTCGGCGACGAGAACGAACCAGTTCAGCGGGACCTGCCAGGTCGAGGTGCGGATCCACGGGCGGGCGTCGGGGTTGCGGGCCATCCAGCGCTCGTAGTCCTGGGCGGCCTGACGGCGGACCAACGGCGGCAGCACCGCGTCCAGGACCGGCGCGGGCAGCTCCTCGGCGAGCTCCCCCAGGGCCTGCCAGCCGCGCAGCCGGGTACGCCAGGGGCAGACGCAGAGCACGCCGTCGATGTCCGCGACGAACGCGTCGCTGCTCTCGTGCACCGGCACCGGGATCGGCGGGGTGGGCAGCAAGTCGGCCAGGGAGCGGCGCAGTTCGTCCTGGTACGAGGGGCGGTCGGCGCGGCGGGCATAGCGGGCCCAGTGGCCGCGTTCCGGCTCCGGGAAGGCGGCCAGCGGTTCGTACACGCGCAGATACGACGCGTACGGAACGATCAGCGAGGACACCTTGGGCACGCCTGCTCCCTCCCCCGTGGGTGACGGGGAAAACCCGCGAAAACCGCTCACAACCTGACGAGAAATCTATGCAAATCGAACCACGGTTGTACGCCGCCAGTAGGTGATCCTGAACACTGCACCCAAGGCGGGTGGGCACAGGCTCTAGTCTCATGCCCACGGAGCCCGCCACCCGCACGGGCCCCGCCCCCAACCGCCGCTTATTACCTGGGAGTCACCACCGTGACCGACGTAACCGGCGCGTCTGCTGATGTACTGCACACCCTGTTCCACTCGGACCAGGGGGGTCATGAGCAAGTCGTGCTCTGCCAGGACCGTGCCAGCGGCCTCAAGGCCGTCATCGCGATCCACTCCACCGCCTTGGGCCCTGCCCTCGGAGGTACGCGCTTCTACCCGTACGCGAGCGAGGAGGAGGCCGTCGCCGACGCCCTGAACCTCTCGCGCGGCATGTCGTACAAGAACGCCATGGCCGGTCTCGACCACGGCGGCGGCAAGGCCGTGATCATCGGCGACCCGGAACAGATCAAGTCCGAGGCGCTGCTCCTCGCGTACGGCCGCTTCGTGGCCTCGCTCGGTGGCCGGTACGTCACCGCCTGTGACGTCGGTACGTACGTCTCCGACATGGATGTCGTCGCGCGCGAGTGCCGCTGGACGACGGGCCGCTCGCCGGAGAACGGCGGCGCGGGCGACTCGTCCGTCCTGACCGCCTTCGGGGTCTTCCAGGGCATGAGGGCCTCCGCCCAGCACCTGTGGGGCGACCCGACGCTGCGCGGCCGCAAGATCGGCATCGCGGGTGTCGGCAAGGTGGGTCACCAACTGGTGCGGCACCTGTTGGACGACGGCGCCGAGATCGTGATCACGGACGTACGGGAGGACGCCGTTCGGCGGATCCTGGACGAGCACCCGGAGGGTGTCACGGCCGTCGCGGACACCGAGGCACTCATCCGCACCGAGGGCCTCGACATCTACGCGCCGTGTGCGCTGGGCGGGGCGCTGAACGACGACTCCGTGCCGGTACTCACCGCGAAGATCGTGTGCGGCGCCGCGAACAACCAGCTCGCGCACCCGGGCGTGGAGAAGGACCTCGCGGACCGCGGGATTCTGTACGCCCCCGACTACGTCGTGAACGCGGGCGGTGTCATCCAGGTCGCCGACGAGCTGCACGGCTTCGACTTCGAGCGGTGCAAGGCGAAGGCCGCGAAGATCTTCGACACAACGCTGGCCATCTTCGCACGTGCGAAGCGGGACGGCATTCCGCCGGCTGCCGCGGCCGACCGGATCGCCGAGCAGCGGATGGCGGAGGCGCGGCGCCGCTGATGCCGTCGGTGCGTGTCGGCGCATGCCGACACGCACCCGCACGCCGACGCGTACAGCCGGGCACGGAACCACGCGTTCCGTCCGTCGGCCGGCTTGTCAGGGACCCGCCGATGGGACACTTGGAGAGAACTCTCACGTCGGTCGGCGGGTCGTACGCCAAGAAGAGGTTAAAATCGCTGTTGACCAGCGGGGACGGGGCGCCTCGCGGGTTCTGGGCGAAGGCGCGTCCTGCGGGCGACGTACCGTATGGGCGCGGGCTCAGGTACCGTGGAAGCCCTACGGACCGGTCTCTCCATGGAGAGTCCGTTCCAGATCATGAACGCGTGTCAAGACTCTGGGGCCGTCGAGCCCCGTCACCGAGGGGGTCGAGCCATGGGGCGCGGCCGGGCCAAGGCCAAGCAGACGAAGGTCGCCCGCCAGCTGAAGTACAACAGCGGCGGGACTGACCTGTCGCGTCTGGCCAACGAGCTGGGCGCTTCGACTTCGAGCCAGCCGCCGAATGGCGAGCCGTTCGAGGACGACGACGAGGAAGACGACCCGTACGCCCAGTACGCGGATCTCTACAACGACGACGACGAGGATGAGGACGACCAGTCCTCCGGTCCCCAGTCGCAGCGTCGTGGCGCTTGAGTCTCCCTCGCAGCCTTCGCAGTTTTCGCGATCTAGTTTCCGCGATCTCTCCTGACGGTTTTCTCGTAGCGGGTTCCTCGTAGACGGTTTCTCGCAGCGGAATTCTCGTAGTGGATCTCGCAGTAGGTAGATCTCGTAGCAGCTGCACCTCACCCGGTCCGGGGCATCAGCGCCGGACCGGGTTTCGTGCTGCCCTGAGTGCCTACTTCGCGTAGTCGCCGATCAGCGCCGCGCCCGTCGCGTGCTCGCCGCGCTCGGTGATCTCACCGGCGATCCAGGCGTCCACGCCGCGGTCAGCGAGGGTGGCCAGGGCCACGTCCGCCGACTCCCCGGGGACGATCGCGATCATGCCGACGCCCATGTTCAGCGTCTTCTCCAGCTCCAGGCGCTCGACGTCGCCCGTCCTGCCGACGAGGTCGAAGACCGGGGCCGGGGTCCAGGTCTCGCGGTCGACGATCGCGTGCAGGTGTCCCGGGATGACACGGGCCAGGTTGGCCGCGAGTCCGCCGCCGGTGATGTGGCTGAAGGCGTGCACCTCGGTGGTCCGGGTCAGCGCCAGGCAGTCCAGCGAGTAGATCTTGGTGGGCTCCAGGAGCTCTTCGCCCAGCGTGCGGCCGAACTCCTCGATGCGCTGGTCCAGGCTCAGGTTCGCCCGGTCGAAAAGAACGTGCCGCACGAGCGAGTACCCGTTCGAGTGAAGACCGGAGGCCGCCATGGCGATCACCGCGTCACCCGTACGGATACGATCCGGGCCGAGCAGTTGGTCGGCCTCGACCACGCCGGTGCCCGCGCCCGCGACGTCGAAGTCGTCCGGGCCCAGCAGACCCGGGTGCTCGGCCGTCTCGCCGCCGACGAGGGCGCAGCCCGCGAGGACACAGCCCTCGGCGATGCCCTTCACGATGGCCGCGACGCGCTCCGGGTGGACCTTGCCGACGCAGATGTAGTCGGTCATGAAGAGCGGCTCGGCGCCGCACACCACGATGTCGTCCATGACCATCGCGACCAGGTCGTGGCCGATGGTGTCGTACACGCCGAGCTGCCGGGCGAGGTCGACCTTCGTACCCACGCCGTCCGTCGCGGAGGCGAGCAGCGGGCGCTCGTAGCGCTTGAGGGCGGAGGCGTCGAAGAGGCCGGCGAAGCCACCGAGCCCGCCGAGGACCTCGGGGCGCTGCGTCTTCTTCACCCACTCCTTCATCAGCTCTACGGCGCGGTCGCCCGCCTCGATGTCGACGCCGGCAGCCGCGTAGGAAGCACCGGAAGCAGTGGTCTCAGACATTGCCTGGGATCTTTCGGGTTGGTGATACGGGGCTCAGCGGCGCTTACGGGCGACGGATCGCGTCGGTCGCGGCCGTGGCGGCGGGACCGGCGGCCAGCTCGGTCTCCAGGAGCTGCTTGCCGAGCAGTTCGGGATCCGGGAGCTCCATCGGGTACTCGCCGTCGAAGCAGGCGCGGCACAGGTTCGGCTTGGCGATGGTGGTCGCCTCGATCATGCCGTCGAGGGAGATGTACGAGAGGGAGTCGGCGCCCAGCGAGGTGCCGATCTCCTCGATGGTCATGCCGTTGGCGATCAGCTCGGCGCGGGTCGCGAAGTCGATGCCGAAGAAGCAGGGCCACTTCACGGGCGGGGACGAGATCCGGATGTGGACCTCGGCCGCGCCGGCCTCGCGGAGCATGCGGACCAGGGCGCGCTGGGTGTTGCCGCGCACGATCGAGTCGTCGACGACGACCAGGCGCTTGCCCTTGATGACTTCCTTCAGCGGGTTCAGCTTCAGGCGGATGCCCAGCTGGCGGATCGTCTGCGAGGGCTGGATGAAGGTCCGGCCGACGTACGCGTTCTTCACCAGACCGGCGCCGAAGGGGATGCCGCTGGCCTCCGCGTAGCCGATCGCGGCGGGCGTCCCGGACTCCGGGGTCGCTATCACCAGATCGGCTTCCACAGGGGCTTCCTTGGCGAGCCTGCGGCCCATCTCGACGCGCGAGAGATACACGTTCCGCCCGGCGATGTCCGTGTCGGGGCGGGCCAGGTACACGTACTCGAAGATGCAGCCCTTGGGCTTCGCTTCCGCGAATCGTGAGTTGCGGAGGCCGTTCTCGTCGATGGCGACGAACTCGCCCGGCTCGATCTCGCGGACGTAGGAGGCGCCGCAGATGTCGAGGGCGGCGGACTCGGAGGCGACGACCCAGCCGCGCTCCAGGCGACCGAGGACCAGCGGGCGGATGCCCTGCGGGTCACGGGCCGCGTAGAGGGTGTGCTCGTCCATGTAGACGAGACTGAAGGCGCCCTTGACCTGCGGGAGGATCTTGGCGGAAGCCTCTTCTATGGTGAGCGGCTTACCGTCGTCGTCGACCTGGGCCGCGAGCAGGGCCGTGAGCAGGTCGGTGTCGTTCGTGGCCGCCACGCGCGTGGTGCGGCCCTCCTGCTTGGGCAGTTCGGCGACCATCTCGGCGAGCTGCGCCGTGTTGACGAGGTTGCCGTTGTGGCCGAGCGCGATCGAACCGTGCGCGGTGGCGCGGAACGTCGGCTGGGCGTTCTCCCAGACGGAGGCGCCAGTGGTCGAGTAGCGGGCGTGACCGACCGCGATGTGACCCTGGAGCGAACCTAGAGAGGTCTCGTCGAAGACCTGGGAGACGAGGCCCATGTCCTTGAAGACGAGGATCTGGGAGCCATTGCTGACCGCGATTCCCGCGGATTCCTGACCCCGATGCTGGAGGGCGTAGAGCCCGAAGTAAGTGAGCTTGGCGACCTCTTCGCCCGGAGCCCAGACACCGAAGACGCCGCAAGCGTCCTGGGGGCCTTTCTCACCGGGGAGCAGATCATGATTGAGTCGACCGTCACCACGTGGCACACCACCGAGTGTAGGCGAGATCGACCACTGGTCCGAATTCGGGATACGGGACCTCGGTTGGATCACTCCTCGGCGACAGCTTTGGCGATCGTTCCGTTTGCGCTGGTCAGCGTGGGGGTTGGGGGTGCGGTGGGCCAGCTCGTGGTTGGACTTGCGTCGGGGAGGCCGAGCACGGGCTTTTCGGTGTCTGTGAGTGAGACGGCGCACATCTTGCGGGGGCCTTGTAGGCGGCGGTGGGCCTGCTGACGGCGGTGGGCTTGCTCACGGACCTGGGCCTGCAGGCGGCGGTGGGCCCGCTCACCCCGCACGCGCCACGAGGCCCTTGCCGGAGGCCGCGGTGAGCGTCAGGGAGTCGTGTTCCTGCTGGTAGGAGACCTTCCCGGAGAGGATTTCGGTCAGCTCCCGCTCGGTCTTCATGACCGGTCCCGCGCACACGATGCGCGTCGTCGCGAGACGGCCGAACTCGATGGTGCCGTCCTTGACGACGGCCTTGGCGCGGAAGGTGTTGCAGCCGAGGCTGCCGCTCGCGGAGCCGTCCCCGGCCAGGGTGAGGTGGGCCTTGACCCCGCTGGGCAGGGACTCGGCCGTGGCGTCGTCGCCCTTGCCGGACAGCAGCGCGTCGATCGTCCACCGGGTGCCCTTCAGGGGCGGGGCGGGCTCGGCGGGCCCCTCGCGGAGGGTGATGCTGTCCCCGTCGGACCTGGTCAGGGTGAGGGTCCTGGTCTTGCCACGCTCCTCGACCGCGGCCTTGTGAGTGCCGCGGAAGACACTCATGAACCGTTCCTCGAACTCCTGGACGGGGCCGGGGCAGCCCATCTCGGTCGAGGCGAGGTCGGAGACCTTCACGGTGTCGCCCTCGACCTCGACGTCGGCGCCGAAGTGGTTGCAGCCCACCGTGCCGCCGGATTCGCCGCCCATGACGTCCGGCTCAGGGGCGCCGGGCTTGAAGGTGATGTGGGCCTCGTTGACCCGGAAGCGGTCGTCCCCGTTCGGCAGGACGTAGTCCCTGCCGTCCACGGTCACCTTCTGCGGCACCCAACGGATGCCCGCGATGTCCACGTCGCCGCCGACCTCGCCACTGCCGCCGCCGGCACTTCCGGATTCCGTGCCGCAGGCGGCCAGAACGGCGGTGCCGGCCAGGGCCGCGGCGGCGTACTTCAGGTTCTTCGTCGTCCGCTTCATGCCACTGTGACGTGGCTGGCGGGCGTTGGGTTCGGTGCCGTTATGACTCTGTTGTGCTCGCCCGTACGACTCTGCCGTGTCCGCCCGTACGACTCTGTCGCGTCCGCCCGTACGACTCTGTCGCGTCTGCCCGTCGGCGCGGCAGCGTGTGCTCGCCGTCAGCGCAGCAGCGGCAGCAGCCCGCCGAGATCCGCCCGCTCCCCGCTCGCGCTGACCTTCGCCTCGTCGAGGGCGTCCTTCCACTCCGCCCGCCCGGTCGCGAGCCGGACCCAGGTCAGCGGGTCGGTCTCGACGACGTTCGGCGGGGTGCCGCGGGTGTGCCGGGGCCCCTCCACGCACTGCACGACGGCGTACGGCGGGATCCGCACCTCGGTCGAAGCGCCGGGCGCCTTGGCGGCGAGCGCGTCGGCCAGGAGCCGGGTGCAGGCGGCGAGGGCCTGGCGGTCGTACGGGATGCCCAGGCCGGGCACGGCGGCGTTCAGGTCGTCGGTGTGGACGACGAGTTCCACGGTGCGGGTGACGAGGTAGTCGGCGAGGGTCATGGCGCCGATCCGCACGGCGAGGACGCGGGTGTCGGGGGCCGTGGCCAGGTGCTCGGCGAACCGTTCTTCGGTGAGGGTGAAGAGGGCGTTGAAGTCGGGGGTGCGCTCGGCGAGTGCGTGGCTGCCCTCGGCGACGGCTTCGGCGAAGGACGCGGTGACGGACGCGTAGTCGAGGACGGAGAGTTCCGCCTTGCCGGGCTCGTCCCGCTCGAGAGCGAGACTGGTGCTCCCGACCGCCATGGTGATGTGCGCGGCCAGATCACGGACCGTCCAGGCGCCGAGCCGGGTGGGCAGCGCGAGCTGCTCGGGAGTCAGGGTGCGTACGGCCTCCCGTACGTTCCCGAACTGAGCCAGTACGGCGGCGCGGATCTTGGCGGGGTCGTAGGTGCGCAGGCGCTTCTTGGCCGGGGGCATGTCGGCGAGCCTAGGGCCTGTCCGGCGGATCAGGTCGCAGAGAAGCAACGGCACCTCATAGGCGCCGGTGAGCGGGGCTTGGTGCGTGCAGCTGCAAGGCGGAGGAGGGCGGCGACGCGATGGGGGTCCCCCCGCGGTGGGGGTACCTCCCGCGCGAGCGAAGCCGAGCGTGGGGGAGCATTCGAGCGTCGGGGAGTCGGCAACCGACGACAACGCCGCAGATGGGCGTGCCAAGCCCCGCATCTGCGGCATGATCCGCCGCACAGGCCCTAGTCGGCGCGAAACGTCGAGGTGGCGGGAAACTTGACGTCCGTGCAGTCGCGGCGGGCGGCGACATCGGCGACGTATGCCTTGAAGAGCGACTGGAGCCGCTCCTTCACTATGTCGTCGTACGGGTAGTCGATGCTCAGGGTGTGCAGGGCGGGCTGTCCGGCGCAGGTGGAGGAGGCCCACCAGACGTTGGCGTCGCGGCTGCGGCCGGCTGTGCCGGGGGTGAGGGCGGTCTGGCCGGTGCCGTGGCTCTCCGCCTTGACCTCGGCCGCCTCGTCGCCGAAGTACGACGTGGTCCGCAGCCACCAGGGGGCGACGTGGAGCACGTCCCGGAGTTCGGCGGAGTGGACCTCGTCCTCCGTGAGGTCGGGCCAGAGGGCGCGGACCCCCTTCTCGCTCATCGCGAGCAGGCAGCTCTCCTCGTGGCTGTGGGCGCCGACGGGTGCGGCGAGGGCGCGGTCGGGGAGCCGTCCACGGCCGTCCGCCTTGATGAGCTCCGCGTACCAGCCGCACGACCCGCCGGCCGACTCCGCGTCCGCCACGCGCTTGCGGGGCGTGGGCAGCTCCTCCTGCGGCACGGGCAGCGTGGTCGTGCAGCCGAGCTTGGCCGCGGCCCGCTCGGCTGCGGTGCGGGCCAGCTCGGCCAGCGTTCGGCGGTCGGCGTCGGTGACCTCGGTGTCCTCGAAGTACTTGGCCACCGTCTGGGCGTTGACCGAGGTCGTGTCCCCCTCCGCGTCGGTGCAGACGGCTTTCACGATGACGCTGTGGTCGTAGTACGAGCCGAGCCGGCCGTCACCCAGCGGGTGGGGAGCCGCGTCGTCGGCCACCAGCGTGAGGTCGTCGGCGCGCTCGTACATCCGCGTCCAGAACGGGTCGTCCCACCCGCTGACGAGGTTGGCGAGATCGTCGGACGGGTTCTGCCAGACGGAGAGCAGGAAGTGGTTGTACGACGTGCCGGGGTCGCCGACCCGGTAGATCTCGCACTCCGTGGGGAGCGTGGCGAGCGCTTCCGGGGCGTCGAGGTCGGACATCCCGTCCTCGTCTCCGCTGCCCGGACGGGCCCGGACCGCGCCGCCGTTGAGCCCCAGCACCTTGTCGGGGTCGACCAGTCCGTCGCAGGCCCTGGTGATCCTCTCCCTGCTGGCCGCACGGTCCAGGTGTTCCTCGGTCTCCAGCCACAGCCCCCAGCCGCCCGCGCCGAGGCCCAGCACGCGGTGACGGCGACGAGCTGGTTGAACGCGTTGCGCGGGCGGCTGCCCCGGTCCGGGGTCAGCCAGCGGGAACGGGGGAAGGGAACGCGGGCCCGCTCGGAGGCGTCCGGGTCGTGCTCGGCACGGAAGCTCATGCGGCTCCCTTTCCGGTGAAGTCGGCGGGGGAGGGGAACCTGAGATCGGTGCAGGCGCGGCGGGCGGCGACATCGGTGACGTTCGCCCTGAAGAGCCGCTCGAAGTGCGGGGCCGCGCGCGAGGACCAGGAGTCGTAGCCATAGTGGAGGCGCAGGACGTGGACGGCGGGGGAGCCGTCACAGACGGAGGTGGCCCACCAAAGGCCGTTGCCGCCGTCCCGCCCCGCGGTACCGGGCTGGATGGGGGGGCCGATGGCCTTGGAGGAGCCGGTGTCGCCTATGTAGACGTCCGGGGAGTCCTGCTCGTAGAAAGTCTGGACGTCCGCCCACCACGCCTCGTCGGGGTCGCCGGTGGGCGCGTCGCCCTCGTCGACTCCCTCGGTGCCGGCGTAGGACGCGTCGAACAGGGCGCGGGCCCGGTCGGCTGTCAGCAGCAGGGCGCACCGCTCGCGCCAGACGTGGTCGTCGGCCGGAGCGGCCATCGCCTCGTCGGGGAACCAGAGTTGCTCGCGGGAGGACCGCTCCACGCGCGCGTACCAGGCGCAGGTGCCTCCGGCCCGCCCGGCGGCGGTGGCGCGGGGGACTGCCGCCAGCCGGTCGGGGGGCGGGGCCAGGCGGCGCGTGCAGCCGAGACGTTCGGCGAGGTTGTTGGCCGTGGTGACGGCGATGGACGCCATGCGGTCGCGGTCCGCGGAGGTGGCGGGCTTCGGGTAGTACGACGGCATGCCGGTGTACGCCGCCGAGGCGGTGACCTCGATCCTTTCCGTCGGCCTGCCCTGGTACGTGCCGTCGGGGCAGTCGAGCCGGACGGTGGTCTCGGTGGGCTCGGCGAGGCCGGACAGGCCGCCGCCGACGGGGACTTCGAGCCGGTTGAAGCGTTCGGTCAGCTCGGTGGACGGCCGCGCGACGACGGTGTCGCGGCCGCTGCCCGGTCCTGCGTCGACCAAGGCCTGGAACAGCCAGGCACCGTACGCGTCGCCGTCGTCCCCCGCGTTCTGGATCCGACAGTCGGAGGGGAGGTCAGCGGTGTCGAGGGAGCCGCGGTTGCGCAGGACGGAGTCGGCGTAGTCCATGCCGCGCACCTCCCGCACCGGGACGAGGTCCCCGCAGCCCGCGCCGACGGCGCGGTACGTCCGCCACTCGTCCCACAGCACCGGGCCGCTCCACCCGATGCCGGCGACTGCTGCCGGACACAGCAGCACATTGACCGACTTGCGCACACCACCCTGGACTGCCACCGCTCCCCCATCCCCCGCCGACGATCACGAAGCTAACAGCGAGGACTGACAGTCGGCGGGTCAGATCCCGGAACAGGGCGTCAGATCCCGGAACGCATGGAGGTCCCGCCCGGATCAGGGCGGGACCTCCATCGCCGTACGAGCGATACGGCCCATACGAGCCGTACGACCGCTTACGCGAGCAGCGCCGGGATCGTGCCCTCGTGCGCCTCGCGCAGCTCGGACAGGGAGAGCACGAACTCGCCCTGGACCTCGACGGAGTCACCGTCCACGACACCGATGCGGGTGACGGGCAGACCCCGCGCACCGCACATGTCGTTGAAGCGCAGCTCCTCCGAGCGCGGGACGGCGACGACCGCGCGGCCCGCCGACTCCGAGAACAGGAAGGTGAAGGCGTCGAGACCGTCGGGGACGATCAGCCGCGCGCCCTCGCCGCCGAGCAGCGCCGACTCGACCACTGCCTGGATCAGACCGCCGTCGGACAGGTCGTGGGCGGAGTCGATCATGCCGTCGCGGGAGGCGGAGATCAGGATCTCGGCCAGCAGCCGCTCGCGCTCCAGGTCGACCTTCGGGGGCAGGCCGCCGAGGTGGTCGTGGACGACCTGCGACCAGGCCGAACCGCCGAACTCCTCGCGGGTGTCGCCGAGGAGGTAGAGCAGCTGGCCCTCCTCCTGGAAGGCGACCGGCGTACGGCGGGCGACGTCGTCGATGACGCCCAGCACGGCCACGACCGGGGTCGGGTGGATGGCGGCCTCGCCCGTCTGGTTGTAGAGCGAGACGTTGCCGCCGGTCACCGGGGTGCCGAGCTGCTGGCAGGCGTCGGCGAGACCACGGATGGCCTCGGCGAACTGCCACATGACGGCCGGGTCCTCGGGCGAGCCGAAGTTCAGGCAGTCGGAGACGGCGAGCGGCTTGGCACCGGTCGTCGCGACGTTGCGGTACGCCTCGGCGAGGGCGAGCTGCGCGCCGGCGTACGGGTCGAGCTTGGCGTAACGGCCGTTGCCGTCCGTCGCGATCGCGACGCCCAGGCCGGTCTCCTCGTCGATGCGGATCATGCCCGAGTCCTCGGGCTGGGCCAGCACCGTGTTGCCCTGCACGAAGTGGTCGTACTGCGAGGTGATCCACTTCTTGGACGCCTGGTTGGGGGACGCCACCAGCTTCAGGACCTGGTCCTTCAGCTCCTCGGCGGTCTCCGGGCGCGGGAGCTTGTTCGCGTCGTCGGCCTGGAGGGTGTCCTGCCACTCCGGACGGGCGTACGGGCGCTCGTAGACAGGGCCCTCGTGGGCGACCGTGCGCGGGTCGACGTCGACGATCTTGCCGCCGTGCCAGTAGATCTCAAGGCGGTCGCCGTCGGTGACCTCACCGATGACGGTGGCGATGACGTCCCACTTCTCGCAGATCTCGAGGAAGCGGTAGACCTTCCCCGGCTCGACGACCGCGCACATGCGTTCCTGCGACTCGCTCATGAGGATTTCCTCGGGAGAGAGCGTGGAGTCGCGCAGGGGTACGTCGTCGAGGGTGACGCGCATGCCGCCGGAGCCGTTGGAGGCGAGCTCGGAGGTGGCGCAGGAGAGACCGGCGGCACCGAGGTCCTGGATGCCGACGACCAGCTTCTCCTTGAAGGCCTCCAGGGTGCACTCGATGAGCAGCTTCTCCTGGAAGGGGTCGCCGACCTGGACGGCGGGACGCTTCGACGGCTTGGCGTCGTCGAAGGTCTCGGAGGCGAGGATCGAGGCGCCGCCGATGCCGTCGCCGCCTGTACGGGCCCCGTACAGGATGACCTTGTTGCCCGTGCCGGACGCCTTCGCGAGGTGGATGTCCTCGTGCTTCATGACACCGATGGCTCCGGCGTTGACCAGCGGGTTGCCCTGGTAGCAGGAGTCGAAGACGACCTCACCCCCGATGTTGGGCAGGCCCAGGCAGTTGCCGTAGCCGCCGATGCCGGCGACGACGCCGGGCAGGACGCGCTTGGTGTCCGGGTGGTCCGCCGCGCCGAAGCGCAGCGGGTCCACGACCGCGACCGGACGGGCGCCCATCGCGATGATGTCGCGCACGATGCCGCCGACGCCGGTGGCCGCGCCCTGGTAGGGCTCGACGTACGACGGGTGGTTGTGCGACTCGACCTTGAAGGTGACGGCGTAGCCCTGGCCGACGTCGACGACGCCCGCGTTCTCGCCGATGCCGACGAGGAGGGCGTCTGACTGGGGGGCCTTCTCGCCGAACTGGCGGAGGTGGACCTTGGACGACTTGTAAGAGCAGTGCTCGGACCACATGACCGAGTACATGGCGAGCTCGGCGCCGGTCGGGCGGCGGCCGAGGATCTCGACCACGCGCTCGTACTCGTCCTTCTTCAGGCCGAGTTCGGCCCAGGGCAGCTCGACATCGGGGGTCGCGGCCGCGTGCTCGACCGTGTCCAGAGGCGTGCGGCTCATGCGTTGACCAGCTTCTTGAGGATCGAGGTGAAGAACGGGAGGCCGTCGGTGCGGCCGGTCCCGACGAGGGGCTCGACGGCGTGCTCGGGGTGCGGCATGAGACCGATCACGTTCCCGGCCTCGTTCGTGATGCCCGCGATGTCCCGAAGGCTGCCGTTGGGGTTGAAGTCCAGGTACCGGAAGGCGACCCGGCCCTCAGCCTCCAGCATGTCGAGGGTGCGCTCGTCGGCGACGTAGCGTCCGTCCATGTTCTTCAGCGGGATGTGGATCTCCTGGCCGGACACGTAGTCGGTCGTCCAGGCGGTGCCCGCGTTCTCCACCCGCAGCTTCTGGTCGCGGCAGATGAAGTGGAGGTGGTTGTTGCCGAGCATCGCGCCGGGGAGGAGGTGCGCCTCGGTGAGGATCTGGAAGCCGTTGCAGATGCCGAGGACCGGCATTCCGGACTTCGCCTGCTCGATGACGGTCTCCATCACGGGCGAGAAACGCGAGATGGACCCTGCCCGGAGATAGTCGCCGTACGAGAAACCGCCGGGCAGCACCACGGCGTCGACCTGCTTGAGGTCCTTGTCCTTGTGCCAGAGAGCGACGGGTTCAGCGCCGGCGAGCCTGATCGCGCGCTGTGTGTCGCGGTCGTCGAGGCTGCCCGGAAAGGTAACGACTCCGATACGAGCGGTCACTTTCCGGCCTCCGCGACTTCCTCAACCTTGACGATGTAGTCCTCGATGACGGTGTTGGCGAGGAAGGATTCCGCAAGTTCATGGATGCGGGCGAGCGCGGCATCGTCCACCGGTCCGTCCACTTCCAGTTCGAATCGCTTTCCCTGACGTACGTCGGAGACACCTTCGAAACCGAGGCGCGGCAGTGCACGCTGCACCGCCTGGCCCTGGGGGTCGAGGATCTCCGGCTTGAGCATGACGTCGACTACGACGCGTGCCACTGGCACTCCCGGTGTGTGGTGCTGAGCAGGTTCCTTCAGACTACCCGCACAAAATTTCTACTCGCGTAGATTCGTAGAATCCTACGTGAGCGTGATCACGATCCCGCATCGACGCGGGTGCCGCCACGGAAAATCCTGGGAAAAACCTCAGAAGAGCGGCAGGAGCCCATTGCGTTCTGACACGCGGAGGGTTTTAGTCGAGCTTCACAATGCAATGCTGGGCACTGTACAAAGGAAATGGCAATAGCCGATACTTTGCCCAATAACAGCCGGACAGTCGACATCTCCCCGACAACTCCATGACGTCGGCGCACGTCATGCCTTGATCGCAGAGATGCCGCACGAAGGGACCGATATTCGTGGCGCAGCGTGTCGTGGTCACTCTCTTTGACGACATCGACGGCTCAGAAGCGGCGGAAACGATCGCCTTCGGACTCGACGGCAAGTCGTACGAGATCGACCTCAATCCAGCCAATGCCAAGAAACTGCGTAAGGCGCTCGCGCCCTACGTCGAGGCCGGCCGTAAGCAGGCGAAGTCCGGGAAGGCGTACACGCACACCGCGTTGACCCCCGACCCGGCCGCCGTCCGCGCCTGGGCCCGCTCCAACAAGATGGACGTGCCGCCGCGAGGCCGCATCCCCAAGAAGGTGTACGAGGCGTTCGCCGAGGCGCACTGAACCGAGACCCCGCCGTGCGGGCCGCGCGGACCCCTGTGGATCGTGCGGGGCCCCGCCGTGCGGACCGTGCGGCGTCCGCGAGGGCTCGTCATCGAGCCCTCGGGACAACAGACTTGCGCTGACCCCCTGCTGATCAGCTAGAGTCTGGAGCACGCCGAGGGGCAAGGCCGAAAGGCCGAAACTCCGAGGAGTCATGCGGGTGTAGTTCAGTAGTAGAACATCCCCCTTCCAGGGGGAAGGCGCAGTGTGCAATTCCTGTCACCCGCTCTGCATCGCCGGTCCGACCACTCTTGTGGATCAGGTAGGCTGGTGCTCGCACCGATCGGTGAAAGCCGGTCGGGAGCAATGCGGACGTAGCTCAGTTGGTAGAGCGCAACCTTGCCAAGGTTGAGGTCGCGAGTTCGAGCCTCGTCGTCCGCTCCAGTAAGCAAAGGCCCCGGTCCATGACCGGGGCCTTTCTCGTGTCCGCGTACGAGAGTCGTGCGCGCGCCGCTGTTGTCTTTTCGTGCGTGCGCCTGATGTCGTCCGGACCTTGTCCCCGGGGGGACGCTGTTTTCATGAACACGAATGAGCACGATGACGTGATTGAGGTCACTGATCTGCGGCGTGTGTACGGGGAGATTTCGAGGCGGCCCGCGGGGTCACTTTCTCCGTGGGCCACGGTGAGCTCCTCGGCCGTCCCGAGGTTCTCTTCCTCGACGAGCCGACGACCGGGTTCAACGCCGAAGGGTGCCGGAGCGCCCGGGAGTTGGTGCGCGAGCTGCCCGACGGCTGCTTCCTCGGGGACCTGCCTCCGGTCGCCGAAGTCTGCGTACGAGCCCGATGTCGCCGTCCGGATCTTCGGATGCCGGGGGCGGACAGTGTGAGGGTGGCCACATCGCTGCGGGCCGAACTGCCCGGCTGTCAGGTGTTGATCGTGACGAGTCATGGGCGGCCGGGGCATCTGAAGCGGGTGCTTGCGGCGGGTGTGCGCGGGTTCGTCCCGAAGACGGTCAGTGCGCAGCGGCTCTCGGAGATCATTCGTACGGTGCATGCGGGGAACCGTTATGTGGATCCGGAGTTGGCCGCCGACGCGATCTCCGCCGGGGATTCGCCGTTGACCGCGCGCGAGGCCGAGGTGCTCGAATTCGCCGCTGATGGGGCGCCCATCGCGGAGATCGCCGAGCGGGCCGCGCTGTCCCAGGGGACGGAGCGGAACTATCTGTCGTCGGCCGTGTCCAAGCTCGAGGCCGAGAACCGCCACGTGGCGGTGCGTCTCGCGCGTGAGCGAGGTTGGGTATAGTGGCTGTCGCGCCACGGCGCAGTGCGGACGTAGCTCAGTTGGTAGAGCGCAACCTTGCCAAGGTTGAGGTCGCGAGTTCGAGCCTCGTCGTCCGCTCAGGGAAAGAAGCCCCCGACCCTTCCGGGTCGGGGGCTTCTTCGTGCCTTCACGACCAGCTGGCGCCGGTCAGGCGCTCGTACGCCTCGATGTACTTCGCGCGGGTCGCCTCCACGACGTGCGGGGGCAGCGCGGGCGGCGGCTGCTCGCTCTTGCGGTCCCAGCCGGACTCGGCGGAGATCAGCCAGTCGCGGACGTACTGCTTGTCGAAGGACGGCTGCGCGTGACCCGGCTCCCATACGTCGGCGGGCCAGAAGCGGGACGAGTCCGGGGTCAGCACCTCGTCGGCGAGGACGAGCGTCTCCCCCTCGAAGCCGAACTCGAACTTGGTGTCGGCGAGGATGATGCCCCGGTCGCGGGCGATGTCGCGGGCGCGGCCGTAGACGGCGAGGGTGGTCTGGCGCAGCTGGGCAGCGGTCTCGGCGCCGACCTGGCGGGCGACCTCCTCGTACGAGACGTTCTCGTCGTGATCGCCGACCGCGGCCTTGGTGGCGGGGGTGAAGATCGGGGCAGGAAGTTCCGAGCCGTCGACGAGGCCTTCGGGGAGGGCGAGGCCGCAGACGGTGCGGGCCTCGTCGTACTCGACGAGGCCGGAACCGGTGAGATAGCCGCGGGCGACGCACTCGACCGGGACCATCTGCAGGGACTTGCAGATCAGGGTGCGGCCGGCCCAGTCGTCGGGGGCGCCCGGCGGGAGTTCGGTGCTCAGGACGTGGTTGGGTACCAGGTCGGCGAGCTGGTCGAACCACCACAGGGAGAGCTGGGTGAGCGTGCGGCCCTTGTCGGGGATCTCGGTGGGGAGCACCCAGTCGAAGGCGGAGATGCGGTCGCTGGCGACCATCACGAGGTCGCCCGCCTCGTTCTGGTACAGGTCGCGCACCTTGCCGGTGTGCAGATGCACCAGACCCGGAACCTCGAGGGGCTCGGGCTTTTCTACGAATCCGGACACGGTTCCTCCCCGTGGATCTGTCTAATTGGCTCGATTCTCCCGTATGGGGGGAGTGACTTTGGCCAGGGGGTGGGTGGTGGCGTGCGGGACGCGGCGTGAGAGGTGCTCGGTCAGTCGCGTTTGCAGATGCGGTCCAGGAGGTTCGCGGTGGCTCGCTGGATGCGGGTGTCCACGTGGCCGGGGCGGTCGAGGGCCGGGGACCAGGCGAACGTTCCGGATGCGAAGACCAGGGCGCCGGACGGGGCCCGGTAGAGGGAGGTCTCCTGGTGGCGGGTGACGCCCTCGCTGTCCCGGTACGGGGAGTGGGCGAGCAGGATGCGGCCCTGGTGCTCCGGCAGCGGGGTGCGCGGGAAGTAGCGGTCGGCCTCGCCCGCGACCATGCCTTCCAGCTCGTCGCCCTCGTGCGCGCCGGTCGCCTCCCACAGCCAGTGGTCGGCGTTGCGGACGACCAGCGGGTGCGGTTCGGGGACCCGCCCCGCGTACTGGATGCCGATGAGTTGCTGCTCCGGGCGGTCGATTTCCCGCCAGAGGGCCGGCTTCCCCGGGCCCTTGCGTTTGCGGCAGGTCAGCAGGCGATCGGCGACGCCGGACGGGGACGGGCCCAACTCCACCTGCCAGTACATGGTGTTGGCGGAGAGGAAGACGAGCGAGGAGCCGTACTCGCGGGCGAGTTCCGTGGTGCGGCGCATCTGCGTCGACCAGTACTCGTCGTGCCCCGGGAAGACGAGGCCGCGGTAGCGGGTGGGGTCGACGCGCCCGGCGTGCAGGTCGCGGGCGTCGGCGTAGGCGAGGTCGTAGCCGTAGCGCTCGGCCCAGCGGATGAAGTCGTAGGCGTGGCCTACGTGGAGGGGAAGGCCGGCGCCCGCGTACGGCCGGTCGAAGGAGACGGTCGTCGCGGCGTCCGCCTCGCCGAGCAGGCGGCCGTTCTCGTCCCATGCGTGGTAGAGGCTGGCGCCGGTGTGGCCGTCCTCCGGATAGAGGTTGTACGCCTGCCAGGTGATGTCGGGGAGGAGCAGGAGCAGGTCCGCCGGGTGGTTGTCGCGGATGGTGAAGGGGACGTGGGAGCGGTAGCCGTCGACGGTGGTGAGGACGGCGACGTACGCGCCGATGCTCCAGTAGGAGGGGATCTGGAGCCGCCAGGAAAGCCACCAGTGGTGGCAGGAGACGGTGCGGTCGGCGGTGAGGGGCGAGGGCTGGACGATGCCGGAAAGGCGGGGGCTGGTGGTGATCTTGCTGGCGCCCTCGCCTCCGTAGTGGCCGATCCGGTAGATGTCGACGCTGAATTCCTGGGGCGGGTCGACGGTGATGTGGAAGTCGATGGCCTCGCCGGGGGCGGCCGCGCCGGTGGAGGTGAAGCCCTTGATCTGGCGGTGGACGTCGTCGGCGGAGCGGGGGCCTCCGGCTCGGGGGTGCGGGATGGGGCGCTTGGCGCCCGTCTTGGTCCTGGCCGTCGCTGTGGCCGTGGTCTTGGGGTCGCGGTCGTCGCGTACGAGGGTGGCGCCCTGGGCGGGGTCGGTGTTTTCGACGCTTCCGACGTTTTCGATGTGGTCGATGTACCAGGGGACGACGTGGCCGGTGTCGTCGAAGTAGTGCTCGTCGCCGCGGAGCCAGGGGACGGGGCCCTGGCCGAAGGGGTCCGTCACGGCGTGCGCGAGTGCTCCCGACTCCCAGCGGCGAATCTGCTCCGACCCCATGCCTGCTCCCCTCCCTCTTGCCCCCGTTGTCCTTGTGAGCCCTTGCCGTGTGCGCGTAAGCCCTTGCCGTGTGCGCGATCGGTCCCAGCACATCACATTCCGCACGTAGTCCGTCACCGTTCGTCGCGAATTGGCGTGAGTGGAACGAGGGGCTCCGCCTATGGCACCGGTTTCGCCCACCGCCGGTGGGTGGGTCGGGGCCGTGCGCTGGCGAGTGCGGGTGCACCACCAGCCCGTCCGGCGCTGGAGATCTTTTAGCCCGTCCGGCGTTTGAGGACGAGGCCGCCGTTTTTCAGGCCGATGCAGGGGGCTGGGGCGGCAGCCCTCAGGTACGGGAAGGGTAGGGGCGGAGGGGGCGAAAAACATCCCCGCCCGCAGCCGGGGGCGCCGGCTCAGACCAGGCGGACCGGTTTCTCCGGGCGGACGCCCAGGTGGCGGAGCCAGTCGCGGAGGGGGTCGGGGTCGCCGGATTCGACGAGGGTGAGGACCCGCGGCCCGAGGTCGGCGGCGCGCACGCCGCCGACGAGGAGGGACGGCCCGTCGAGCCAGTCGAGGCCGGGCGCAGCCCCCGCGGTGTCCATCGCGGCGCAGCACACCATCGCCGTGACATGGTCGGCCAGCAGCTCACGAGCGGTCCGGGGTGGCTGAAGGGGAAACAGGGGAAGCGTCCCATCGTCCCAGAGGGCCCGGTCGGGGCCTTGATGCTCGGTGCCCCCGGCCGGGGCGGGCGTCGCGGCCGGCCCCGACGCCTCCTCGCGGGCCAGCTCCGCGAGCAGCCCGGCCGCGAGCGCGGACGTCCGCTCGTTCCCGAGGGCGAGCTCCGCGTCGTCCTCGTCCGTCTCCGGGGATATGTCCGCGCGATGGGCGGTGAGGGCAGCCGCGTCCGGGACGGGCGCCTCCCTGTCCTCCGGAGGCGTGGCGAGGTGCTCCATCACCCGCGCCAGCGTCGGACGGCCCGAGTCGCGCGTCGCCGGGCCGGTGGAGTGCCGGACGCCCAGCGCGTCCAGCACCCGGTGGAGGCGCGCGGCGTCGGAGCGCCATTTGCGGTCGACGACCTCGTCCGGGTAGTCCTGCCAGGTGACCGGCGCCCAGTCCGGCCCGGGCTCGGCGGGGCCGCCGTGGAAGAGGCGGGCGGCGAGGAGCGAGGCCGCCTCGTCCACCCTGCCGGGCTCTTCGAGCAGGTCGCAGGCGGGGCGCTCGCCGAGGCGGGAGGCGAAGCCCTCGGCCAGGCGGTCGCGGCGGGACAGCTCGGTCAGCGCCGCGACGACGCCCGCGTCCAGCCGGGAGGGCCAGCGGCCCATCCGCCAGGCGGGCAGCGCCACACGGGTCAGGAGCCGGTCCCAGCCCGCGTACGCCAGGCCCACCTGTTCCTGCGCGACGATCCGCAGGCCGTAATCCACAGCCTGTGCACGCTCGGCCGCGGCGGCCGCCACGCCTCGTTCCATCTCGGCCGCGTGGCCCCGACAGCTGCGCAGCAGCACGCGGGTGACCCAGCCGACACCGCCGAGGACCGTACGCGACAGGGGTGCGCGCGTCGGCGCCGAGGTCACGGCCACGGCCGCGTCCAGGCCTCGTACGAAACGACGGGCCGCAGCTATGTCGGGGTGCGCCGAAGGACCCGTACCGGCGACGACCGGGGCGAGGACCGCGCGCAGTTCCCCGACCCGCATCCACCACAGGAACGGGGAGCCGATGACGAGGACGGGAGCGGAGGGGGCTCGGCGGGGCCGCGTCGACAGTCCCCGTATGCCCCGCGCTCCCCGTATGCCCCGTACTCCTGCTATTTCGTCCCTGCCGGCGAGCGGGGGTGGGCCGTGCGCCGGGTGGGTGCGGTCCTCCAGCCAGCTGTCGCAGTCCGGGGTGAGCGCTATCGCCGAGGGGGCCGGGACTTCGAGGCGGTCGGCCAGGTCGCGAACCATGCGGTAGAGGTCGGGCGCGGATTCCTCGGCGATCGGGACGGTGGGGCTCATGGCGGGACGCGAGCGGGCGACGACGAGCGCGATGCCGGCGGCGGCGAGCAGGACGAGGGCGGCGAGGACCGTGACGATCCAGCGGGTGGTCCCCCAGCTGCCGCCGGTGATGTGGCCGGTGGAGCCACCGACGAGCAGCACGACGGCGACGGCCGCGGGCAGCAGGGCGACGGCCAACGCCCTGCTGCGGATGCGCAGCACAGCGAGAGCCCGGGAACGCGCGGCCTGCGCGCCCACCTCCACACCCATACCGGTCACGACCGGACGTCACCCCCTACTGTCCGCCCGGCACGGGCTCTGTCACAGCCCGTCCCGACGAATGCCCTGGCGTTGCTCACTCCCCCACTGTGGCACCCGCCACTGACATCGCAATGCCGGTGGGCCAAGTGCCGGAACGCTTTCGCCGCACCCTAGTTGGGGCCTCGGCCCCCGTCAGCCGGATGGGGCATCGGTCACTCGATGGAATGGCTCTGGGGAGAGGTGGATGACGGTGGGCAACGATCAGGCCCCGGATTCCGTACAGAATCCGGGGCCCAAGCTGCCTTCGGCCCAGGGCTTACGCCCCTGCCGCCGCCTTCGCCGCGATGTCCGTGCGGTGCTGCGAACCGTCGAGGCCGATGCGGGCGACCGCGGCGTACGCGCGGGCGCGGGCCTCGGTGAGGTCGCTGCCGGTCGCCGTGACGGAGAGCACACGTCCGCCCGCGCTCACCACCGCGCCGCCGTCGCGCTTGGTCCCGGCGTGCAGGACGTACGCGTTCGGGGCGTCCTGGGACGCCACGTCCTCGAGCCCGGTGATCGGGTCGCCGGTGCGCGGGGTGCCGGGGTAGTTGTGCGAGGCCACGACGACCGTGACGGCCGCGTCGTCGCTCCAGCGCAGTGGTTCCAGGTCGGAGAGGGTGCCATTGGCCGCCGCCAGGAGCACGCCCGCGAGCGGGGTCTTCAGGCGGGCCAGGACCACCTGGGTCTCCGGGTCGCCGAAGCGGGCGTTGAACTCGATGACCCGTACGCCGCGGCTGGTGATCGCCAGACCTGCATAAAGGAGGCCGGAAAACGGTGTGCCACGGCGGCGCAGTTCGTCGACGGTCGGCTGGAGTACCGACTCCATGACCTCCTCGACGAGCTTCGGGTCCGCCCACGGCAGCGGCGAGTACGCGCCCATGCCGCCGGTGTTCGGGCCCTCGTCGTTGTCCAGCGCGCGCTTGAAGTCCTGGGCGGGCTGCAACGGGACGACGGTCTCGCCGTCCGTGATCGCGAAGAGGGAGACCTCGGGCCCGTCGAGGAACTCCTCGATGACGACGCGGTCGCAGGCGTTGGCGTGGTCACGGGCCTTCGCGAGGTCGTCGGTCACGACGACGCCCTTGCCGGCCGCCAGTCCGTCGTCCTTCACGACATACGGGGCGCCGAAGGCGTCGAGCGCCTCGTCGACCTCCTCCGGCGTCGTGCAAACGTACGAGCGCGCCGTCGGGACGCCCGCCTCCGCCATCACGTCCTTGGCGAAGGCCTTGGAGCCCTCCAGCTGCGCGGCCTCCTTCGAGGGGCCGAAGCAGGGGATGCCCGCCTCGCGCACGGCGTCGGCGACCCCCGCGACGAGCGGGGCCTCCGGGCCCACGATCACCAGCTCGGCGCCGAGCTCGGCGGCCAGCGCGGCCACGGCGGCGCCGTCGAGCGCGTCGACCGCGTGCAGCTCGGCCACCTCCGCGATGCCTGCGTTCCCGGGGGCGCAGTGCAGGGCGGTGACGTCGGGGTCGAGGGACAGGGAACGGCACAGGGCGTGTTCGCGGGCGCCGCTACCGATGACGAGGACCTTCACGGGGTCAGCCTAACCGCCGGGGGCGGGTGCCTTTGTGGGGGCTTCCGAAGCGGGGGGTGCGGCGGGTTGGTGGGATCCTCCTATAGGTAGGGGATGCGGGGTGGGTGGTGGTGAGCTGGGTGCGGGTTGTCGGGGGTGCGGTTGCGTGGCCGTGGTACGGCGACGGGTGCCCGTGGCGGGGCCGCAGCTGTACGGTTGTGGGCCCCGTGGCGGGGCCGCAGCTGTACGGTTGTGGGCCCCGTGGCGGGGCCGCAGCTGTACGGTTGTGGGCCCCGTCGCACGCGGCGGTGTGTGCCCGTCACGAGGCCGCAGCAGTACGGCTGTGGGCCCCCTGGACGGGGGCGCGCAATCGGGTTTTCGCCCCCTCCGCCCCTACCCGTCCCGTACCTGGGGGCTCCGCCCCCAGACCCCCGCTCCTCAAACGCCGGAGGGGCTGTTTTGCAGCCGTAAGCCCCTGAAGGGGCGCATCCGTCACTCGTTGGAGTACTCCTCCACCACCGTCGCGCCCAGCTCGCGGACGATCAGGTCGTGGCCCGAGAGTGCGGACTCGTCGAGGTCGGGGTCGTCGTCCTCGGGGACGTCGTCCTCAGGAGCGACCGGGGGCGGCTCGGGGGCCGGAGGAGGGGTCGGGGCGGGCGCCGCCGAAGCGGGGCCCGCGGACGGGCCGCCCTGGGGCACGGCCGGGCTCGGGGCGGGAGCCGGTGCCTGCTGGGGCGCGGGGCGCGGGGCGGCCGGAGGCGCGCCGTAACCGCCGCCGGCGCCACCACTGCCACCGCCGAACCCGGAGCTGGGAGCCGAAGCCGACGGCGCAAAGCCGCCCCCGCCACCCGAGGCACCCGAGCCGCCCGTGGCGTCGACGATCGCCTCGATCTTCCACTGGACGTTGAACTGCTCGGCCAGCGCCTGTCGCAGTACGTCCTCGCTGCCGCTGCTCGCGAAGTTGTCCCGCGCGCCCGCGTTCACGAAGCCGATCTGCAGGGTCGTACCGTCGAAGCCGGTCACCTGGGCGTTCTGGCTGAGCAGGATCCAGGTGAACCTACGGCGGTTCTTCACCGCCTCCAGGATGTTCGGCCACAGCGTGCGGGGGTCGAGAACACCGCTCGCGGGAGCAGGAGCGGAAGGCGCGGCCCCCGTACGAGCGGGAGCGGACGCAGGAGCGGAGGCAGGCGCAGACGTAGGCGCGCTGGGCGGCGTGCCCGGAGCCTGCCCGCCACCCGCGGGGGCCGCCGTCGGCCATCCCCCGGGACGCCGGCCACTGCCCGCGGCCGTCGCGGTCGGCCAGGCACCGGGCGCGGGCGAAGCGGCCGGTGCCTGCGGCTGCGCGGCAGCAGGAGGAGCGACCGGAGCCACGGGAGGAGCGACCGGAGGGGCCGCCGGAGCGGCAGGAGGCGCGGTCGCCGGGGCAGCCGCAGGCGCGGCCGGCTCGGGAGCCGCTCCTTGCGCGGGAGCGCCCGCCGAACCACCTGCCCCAGGCCCGGCCCCCCGCACCGCCGCCCGAGCCGCCGCGGCCCCGCCCCCAGGCGGAACCGAAGCGACCGGCGCCGCACCGTGCACCTCGGGGCCGGGCACGTACCCCATGACGGGCGCGCCGCCGCCACCGGAGAAGTTCACCCCGCGCTCTATACGGTCCAGCCGGGCCATGACGGACCGCTCGTCCCCGTACGCGGCGGGCAGCAGCACGCGCGCGCAGATGAGTTCGAGCTGGAGCCGCGGCGAGGTGGCGCCGCGCATCTCCGTCAGCCCCTCGTTGACGATGTCGGCGGCGCGGCTCAGCTCTGCGGCGCCGAAGACCCCGGCCTGGGCCTGCATACGCTCGACGACATCGACGGGCGCGTCGATGAGCCCCTTCTCGGCGGCATCGGGCACGGCCGCGAGGATCACCAGATCCCGCAACCGCTCCAGCAGGTCGGCGACGAACCGCCGAGGGTCGTTGCCCCCCTCGATCACCCGGTCCACGACCTCGAAGGCCGCGGCGCCGTCCCCCGCGGCGAACGCCTCGACCACCGAGTCCAGCAGCGACCCGTCCGTGTACCCGAGCAGCGAGGTCGCCATGGCATACGTCACACCGGCGTCGCCCGCTCCCGCGAGCAGCTGGTCCATGACGGACATGGAGTCACGCACGGACCCCGCACCGGCCCGCACGACCAGGGGCAGCACCCCGTCCTCGACGGGGATGCCCTCGCGCCCGCAGACCTCGCCCAGGTACTCCCGCAGGGTCCCCGGGGGCACCAGCCGGAACGGATAGTGGTGGGTCCGCGACCGGATGGTCCCGATGACCTTCTCGGGCTCGGTGGTGGCGAAGATGAACTTCAGATGCTCCGGCGGCTCCTCGACGACCTTCAGCAGTGCGTTGAAGCCGGCCGACGTGACCATGTGGGCCTCGTCGATGATGTAGATCTTGTACCGACTGCCGGCGGGCCCGAAGAAGGCCTTTTCGCGCAGGTCACGGGCATCGTCGACACCACCGTGCGAGGCGGCGTCGATCTCGATGACGTCGATGGACCCCGGTCCGTTGCGCGCGAGGTCCCGGCAGGACTGACACTCCCCGCACGGCGTGGGCGTAGGCCCCTGCTCGCAGTTCAGGCACCGGGCGAGAATGCGCGCGCTGGTGGTCTTCCCGCACCCGCGCGGACCGCTGAACAGGTACGCGTGATTGACCCGGTTGTTCCGCAGCGCCTGCTGCAGCGGGTCAGTGACATGCTCCTGCCCAATGACCTCGGCAAACGACTCCGGGCGATAGCGGCGGTACAGCGCGAGAGACGACACGCATACGAGGTTATAGGCGCCCACTGACAACAAGGACCGCCCGACAGCGCATCCCCAAGATCCCCGGCCGCCGCACTCCGCACCCCACGCCCGGCATCCCCGCGAACGCAAGCGCCCCTCACGCACCCGCCAGAGCCAACCTACCCTTGCTGCCTTCCGGCCCTGGGGGAGTTCAGTCAGATAGCGCCACGTGAGGGGCTCCGCACAGAGTACAGGAACTTGACCGGGGAGAACGAGTTCGCGAGCACTCCTCAACGTCTTGTATTGTTTGCCGCGGAGGATTCGCCTAGAGGCCTAGGGCGCACGCTTGGAAAGCGTGTTGGGGGCAACCCCTCACGAGTTCGAATCTCGTATCCTCCGCCAGTGCCTCACCGGGCACGATGTCGAAGGGCCCCACCGTTCGCGGTGGGGCCCTTCGACGTGTGTGGTCTCATTTTTGGTCTCATTTGGCCCCGGAGGAGCCCCACAACTTCTCGCCGACCTGGTCCGCCACCTTGCGAAGCATGGGCTCGGTCACATGCATGTAGCGAGCCCTCCCGGAAGACTGATCACCCTTTGTGGCGTCAGTGGGTGGCGGGGTGGGTGGGTTCCGCTGTGTGCTGTGTCGCGGGCGTCCAGGTGAGTGCGAGCAGTGCCGCGTCGTCGTGCGTGCAACCGTCGGCGTAGTCGTACGCGTCCTGCTGGAGCCAGTCGAGGAGGGAGCCCGGGTCGATGTGTCCGGGGTGGGCGCGCAGATAGTGGGTGAGGCGGCGGGGGAGGGGGTAGAAGTCGCCGGCCACGTCGCGGGCCTCGGTGAGTCCATCGGTGTACATCAGGAGGGTGTCGCCGGGCTGGAGACGGGTGTCGGCGGTGGCCGCGCTGGTGCGTGGGGCGTCGGGGTCGGGCGGCGCATTGCGCAGGCCGAGCGGCAATCCCGGCGGTACGGGGAGTTCGAGCACGGTGTCGCCGCTCAGGATGAGCGGTGCCGGGTGTCCACACGACAGTGCGTGCGTGCGTCCGTCGGGGTGGATCTCGACCAGGAACGCGGTGACGAAGGCCTCGGCGTCGTCGAGGTGGCGGCGGAGGCTGGTCTCGAGCCGGTGGGCGAGGCCGTCGAGGATGGGGCAGGCGTAGGCGGCCTCGTGGAAGGAGCCGAGGACGGCGGAGGCGGTGGCCACGGCGTCGAGTCCTTTGCCGCGGACGTCGCCGATGAGGGCGCGTACGCCGTGGTCGGTCTCGGCGACGGCGTACAGGTCGCCTCCGATGCGGGCGAACTGGGCGGCGGCGCGGTAGCTGGCGGCGGCGCGGAACGGCCCGACGGTGGCGGGCGGCGGGCGCAGCACCGCGCGTTGCGCGGTTTCGGCGACGGAGGTGACCTCGCGCAGCCGGGCGGTCTCGCGACCGCGGCGGTGGACCACGAAGCAAGCGACGGCCGCGACGGCGAGGACCGTCGCGGTGGTTCCGGCCGCGGTGTCGATGCGCCCGCCGTCAAGCAGCAGGAAGGCCCAACGGGTGGCGACGACCACCACAGCTGAGCCAATGATCATCGGCGGGCCGAAGGCCAGGGCGACGACGAGGGGGATCGCCACCAGGATCGGGGGCATGCGCGCGGGGGTGCCGACTTCCAGGCCGACCACGAGGGCATACAGCAAGACGGCGGTCGCCAGGGCGGCGGCGCGGGCGGCCCGTGGCGCTCTCGAGCTGTCATCACTGGTGCGTGTTGGCACGTGCCACGCTCCTCGGGGTCACCGCTACCCACTGTCCGGGCGCTGGCATGTCTCTCGTATGTGCAGTCGTCGGCAGGCCGAGGTAGCTGGTGCAGAGCCAGTCTATGGCGTCGGGATCGAGTCGGCGGGCACTGCCCAGGCGTCGTCGCCGTGGTGGTCCGCCGGCAGCAGCAGTTCGTGGCGGTGGACCACGGCCTGGAAGATGAGCCGCCGCTGGGCGGACAGGTCCAGGCCGGCGAAAAGTGCCAGCCAGAGCGGCGGTACGCGACGGGCGCCCGTCTCGGTTTCCCTACCACTCGTTGTCCTGGTCTTTGTCCAGTGCCCTGAGGGACGCCACCGTTCACCGCCGTACGCGCACCCCGTCTGACCTGCCCCGCGAACCCCCACGGACGTCCCGTACGGTCATGCGGACAGTTGGAAAGCGTGTTGGGGCAACCCCTCACGAGTTCGAATCTCGTATCCTCCGCAGGCGCCCACCAGGGCAGACGAAAGGCCCCGACCAATCATGGTCGGGGCCGCCGTCGTTGATCCGTCTCAGTTGCCCTGTGGCATCTCCCAGAAGCGGAGAAAGGTCAGAACAGCGTCTTTTCTGCTTCCTTTGTGAACGGAGCGAAGCCTTCGACCCGGCCGTCCAGCACCTTCCTGGCCCACTGAGGATCGGCCAGGAGTGCCCGGCCGACCGCGACGAGGTCGAACTCATCGCGCTCCAACGCCTCGGCAAGCCGCTCCAGACCGGCCGGCTCGGCACTGTCCTCGGTGATGTCACCGTCGAGGCCGACCGAGCCGACCGTGATGGCCGCCTTGCCGGTGAGCTTCTTCGCCCACGCCGCAAGGTTCAGGTCGGACCCCTCGAACTCCGGCTCCCAATAGCGGCGGGTGGAAGCGTGAAACGCGCTGACTCCGGCATCGGCTATGGGGGCAAGCACCGCCTGCAACTCGTCGGGAGTGTCGGCCAGCCGGGCGTCGAAGTCGTAGCCCTTCCACTGGGAGAAACGGAAAATCACCGGGAAGTCCTGCGAGACTCTCTCGCGGATGGCCTCGACGATCTCGGCAGCGAACCGTGTCCGCGCCACCGAGTCGCCACCGTACTCGTCCGTACGCCGGTTGGTGTAAGACCACAGGAACTGGTCGATGAGGTACCCGTGCGCCCCATGGATTTCGACTCCGTCGAAGCCGATCCGCTCCGCGTCCGCGGCCGCCTGCGCGTAGGCGCCGATGACCTCGTCGATGTCTGCGCGGGTCATGGCACGACCGCCATCGTCCGTGCCGGTGAGAGTGAGGCCGGACGGCCCCACGGCAGGCACGTCCTCGAACGGTGTCACGTCCGGATCCCGGAACATACCGATGTGCCACAACTGCGGCACGATGTGTCCGCCGACCGCATGCACAGCGTCCGCCACCCTGGCCCACCCGGCGAGTGACTCCGCCCCGTAGAAGCGAGGCACGGCGGCATCCTCGCCGGCTGACGGATGGTTGACGTAGGTGCCTTCCGTGATGATCAGTCCGACTCCGGCTGCGGCGCGGCGCGCGTAGTAGGCGGCCACGTCCTCGCCGGGAATCCCTCCGGGCGAGAACGACCGGGTCATCGGGGACATGGTGATCCGGTTGGGAAGGGTCAGGCGTCCCAGACTGAACGGCCGGGACAGGGCCCCAGCTGCGGAGGTGGTCACTGTGCTGCTCCTAGAGCTTGTGGAGGTGGATCGCATACGAGGGTGGAATGGAGGGCCCGCAGGCCTGCGGGCCGGCGCCGGCGCCGGCGGTGGGCGGCCTGCGGCCGATGTGTGCGGCCGCGGACTGCAGTGGGCGTTCAGCGGATTTCCGCGCAGTCCAGCAGCGCCTCGATCATGGCTTTGCCGTCCCGTGCCAGCCAGGTGTCGAAGTCCATCAGGGCCGGATACTGTGCCCGCAGAGCCGGGATGTCCGCCTGCCAGCCGCAGAAGGAGAACTTCCCCTCCGCTTCGCCGGCGACGGCGGTCCGGGTGGCAGGCTCTTCGTGGCTGGGGGGAAGCGGCAACGTGCGGCCGGTCGCCCGGGCGATGGCACTGATCATCTGGTCAAGGGTGAGTTCGTCTCCGGCCAGCTCGATCGCCTTGCCCAGGTACTGCTCGGGGTTGCCGAAGGCGAGCGCAGCGAAGGCACCGATGTCGCTGAGGGCGATGAGCTGGACGGTGGCGTCGGAAGGGATCGCGCGGATGAGCGCATGCTCTCCGGTGAGGCCGTACGTCGGGTCAGCGTGATTTTCCATGAACATGACCGGGCGGAGCATCGTGGAGGGAACGCCCAGAGCACGGATGCGCTGCTCGACCTGCCACTTGACGTCCCAGTGCGGGATACCGGTGTTCCGGTCGGCGCTGGCCACAGAGGCGTACACGAGATGCTCCACACCGGCTTCGCCGGCGGCTTCTGCGACATTCAGCCCCCGCTGCAACTCGTTCTCGGCGAAGTCCGGCGGGATGAGGGCGGGCTGGACGCTGAACACTCCGTACGCGCCCCGGACGGCGACATCCAGAGAGCTGCGGTCGTCCATGTCGCCGCGCACCAGCTCGGCGCCCATCCGGGCCAGCTCCTGTGCCGCCGGGCCGACCGGGTTACGCACCAGCGCCCTCACCCGCCATCCGTCAGCGAGCAGGTGCCGGGCGGTGGCCCCTCCCTGCTGGCCGGTGGCCCCAGCGACGAGGATGGTCTTGGCTGTCGGGTTCATGGGTTCTCCAGTGCTGGCCGCACGCAGTACCGGAGCACCGCTCCGGTAGAATGGCGAATATACGGAGCACTGCTCCGGTAGTCAAAGGAGCACTGCTCCACTTCGAGTGAGGTGCTGATCTTGTCGCAGACGACTCGTGCCGATGCACGCAAAAACCGCGACCTGCTTCTGGCTGCGGCGGCGGAGCTCGTCGCCGAGCACGGTACGGACGCGTCACTGCGCGACATCGCCCGTCGCGCGGGCGTTGGCATCGGGACGCTCTATCGCCACTTCCCCACCCGTGAGGCACTACTCGAAACCCTGCTCAACGCCAACTTCGACGTACTGCGCGCTCGAGCCGACAGCCTGCTCGCTTCACCCGTGCCAAGCGACGCACTCCTGACGTGGCTTGGAGAACTGGCTGCCGGAGCGGCCACGTATCAGGGCCTGCCGGAGTCGATCATGAATGCTCTGGCAAACGAGGAATCAGGACTGCATGCCTCCTGCGCCGGAATGCGCTCGGCAGGCGGACGGCTGCTGGAACGCGCGCAACAAGCCGGCTCGGTCCGGTCTGATGTGACCATCAGCGAGGTCATCGCACTCGCCCTCGGACTTGCCTGGGCGGCCGAACGGTCGGTCGACGCCTCGGACCTGGTCGCCCGCATGCTTTCCACGACGATGTACGGGCTTGCCGACCGCGGCCAGTGACTGCGCGCGGGTCACCCGGTGAACCGTTCGCGGTGGACCCTTCGACGTGCCTGGTGAGGTCGCGGAAGAAGCCGTCTCCCTGTTCGGACCTCGCCACGTGTCCTGGGTCAGCCTGTGCAGGCGTCCGGTCCGCCCTTGGCGAAGGCGTCCTTGGTGCAGTACGTGATGTCCGGGTAGTACGCGCCCATCACCTTCGCGGGGTCGTCGCCCTTCTGTACGTCCTGGATGGCGTTGTGGAAGTCCTGCGCCGGCAGCATGTTCCGCATCAGCAGGAGGCTGCTGACGTTGGTGGGACCCCAGTCGATCCAGGTCACGCCCTTGTCCGTCGTCGCGTTGGCGGGACGGTCCTGCTTGGTGGACACCACGTAGGTGTAGCGCCCCTCTTCGTCGACAGCCGTCTGGAAGTCCGCGGCGCAGGAGCTCACCGGATAGGGAAGCTGCCACTGGCAGACGGACCAGTAGCGGAGCTGGGTCTTGGTGAGCACCGACTGGTCCTGGCCGGTGTCGGGGAACGTGGGCGCCTTGCCGCGGATGACGGCGATGCGGCCCGACTCGTAGTCGAGCGGGGTGCACAAGTATGTGTTGTACGGGTTGGGGAACAGGCCGGCGGCCTTGTTGGGCAGAGCGAAGCCGGGGTCGCTCACCGTGGACTTCCCGCAGCCCTCGAAGCGGCCGGGCGGCGCGTATTTCTTCACCAGGTCCTTCAGCTCCTTGGCCACCGGGCCCTGCGGACCCTGCGTCGCATCGGCCCGGGGGCACTCGGGAACGGACTTGGGGCTGCTGCCCTGACGCCGCAGCGACAGCGCGGGCAGGGGGACTTCACCCGCCGGGTCGGCCTCGTCGGCCGGCACGTAGATCCTCAGCACCAGCCACCCCGTTCCCGACCCGGCGCTTTTCGTGGTGGCGGCGATCGTGTTGTCACCGGAGCCGGCCGCCACGCCGGGCCGCAGCGTGACCTGGTAGCGGTGCTGTGCCGGATCCGTACCCGCGTCCGCGACGGCGAACGGGTTCTTGCTGCCGGAACGCGGAGCGATCTCGTAGTCGGCGAGGGAATCGATGGGCGCGCCCTTGAAGTCGTACGCCGTCAGCGAGGTGAACCGCGCGGACGGGTACGTCCCCTCCACCACGATGCGGTCGCCCTCGCCCAGCCGGTAGGGCGTCATCCAGTACGTCGCGTTGGTCTCGGGAAAGGCGAAGTTCAGCCTGCCGGGTCTGACGACGGCCGGCCACGCGCACGTGGTCTCGGGGGCGGCCGCGGTCGTCCCGGCCACGGCCGGGGCACCTGTGGCTGCCTGTGGGGCCGCCAGCACGGTCACCACCCCCAGCCACACCAGAGCGGAAACTTTCAGAGTTCGCCAAGGGGCACGCGGCGTGAGGCCCCCTCCGTCCATGAGGAGCGCGAGTGGCGGAGAAGAGGCGTCCCTGCGGTGCGAACACACGCTTCCGGGAAGACATGAGCCCCGGACGAGCGGCCTACGGGCCCGGCTCCCAGGACACAACCGCCACACCCAGTCTCATCCCGCTCCGACCACCCCACAACGCGGACCCCTGCCGGCGACCGAACAGCTCATCGAACTGCCCGTCACGGACCGCCTTGCCCCAGCCGTCTGACGAGACATCAGCGAAGAAGGTACGCCGGAGTCAGCCGTTCAGGGTCGTCGAGGGCGGATGGCCGTACCGCTCGCGGTAGTACGCGGCGAAGCGGCCCAGGTTGGAGAAGCCCCAGCGGTAGGCGACGTCGGAGACGGTGGCCGAGCCGTCTCGTGCGGCGGTCAGCAGGTCCTCGTGGGCGCGCTTGAGGCGGATCTCGCGAAGGTAGCCGAGCGGCGTGGTGTCCAGGTGCTGGCGGAACGCCTCCTGCAGGGCGCGTGGACTGACCCGGGCCGCCGCCGCCAGGTCGGCGAGGGTGTGCGGCTGGTCGGCCCGCTCCTCGACCAGGGCCATCACGCGACGCACCGCCGCGTGGGAGACGGTGCCGGTGCGCCGCGCGTCCACACCGTCGGTGATCAGCCGCTGGGTGCCGACGAGCAGAGCGGCCGCCGTCTGCGTCAGATGCGTGGCGACGAGCGGGTTGGTGCGGGCGATGCCCTCGCCGAGCACCTCGCGGTGCACGGCCCCGGAGATGCCCGCCCACGTCCGGGCTGCCTGCGGCGAGACGGCCCCTCCGAGTGCGAATCGGGCCCGTACCGGTTCGTCCACGCCCAGCGCGTCGGCCACGGCCCGCTCCACCGTTTCGCGGTCGAGCCGTACGGTCGTCATCTGCGCGCCGGGCGACCAGTGCACCTGGAAGCTGCGGTACGGGTCCAGGACGTAGGTCTCGCCGGGGCCGACGCAGCACTCCTCCCGCCCGGGGGAACTCACCGTCACCCAGCCGTGGGAGACCTCGCAGACCAGCAGATAGGTGCCGAGCGGCTGCGGCTTGATCAGGGTCTCCGCGTCGAGGTGCGGGGATCCGTACCGCAGACCGGAGAGCGTGATCCCGGGGAAGCCGCTCTCGGCGTACCAGGCGGAGAACTCCCTCGGGTCGCCCAGGCAGTCGAGTTGGTACGGGCTGTACGCGTGACTGATGATCTCGCGGGTCTCCTCGAGATCACTGCTGTGCACGAGGGTGGTCAGCTTGCTCAGGTCACCGGGTACGGCGCTGAGCTCTGCCATCAGAAAAGCCTTTCTTTCTCCGCGTTTTCCGGCCGAGGCCCGCGTTTGGCGGGTAGCCGGTGGATGGCTCCGTTAGTAGCGTCATGCACACCCTCAGTCAAGGCGCCGACGATTCCCTGGGCAGTTTCGGGACATGTGCGTCAGACAGCCACCGTCCGGGACGCATGGGGGACGTTCAGGACGGTTCCTCGGGAGGGGACCCCGCCGCGCGGCTCGACGCGGCGGGGTCCCTCTCTGCGTTGAAACGTGTCGGCACCTCGGTGATCAACTCGGCCGGCGCCGTGGCCGCGCCCCGGGTCAGCCGATCTTCACGGTCTTCGACACCGTGACCTGGTCGATGTCGCTGGTGCGCACCGCGACCTTCATCGTCCAGGTGCCGGGCAGCGGGAGCGTGAGGCCGTCCGTCCCCCAGTAGCCGCCCTTGTCGGTGAGCTTCGCGTCGAGCGGGCCGACCTTCTGCGCGGCCAGCGTGAAGCTGAGCCGCAGTTCGGGGACGGTCGTGATACCGCCGTCAGGACCGAAGATCACGGCCTGCACGGAGTTCTCGCCCACCCGGCCGGGCGCCAGCTCGATCTGCACCTTGCCGTGACCGCCGGGCGTACCGACGTCGAAGGGAACGACCGTGGTCGAGGACGTGGGCTGCCCGGGGTCGGCCGTGGCGGCCGCGGCCGTCTCGGCGGCCGCCCGCCCCGGCTGCGTCCCGGTCAGCAGGGTGGTGATCACCAGGACGACGACGCCGACGCCGGCTTCGGCGAGGACGGAACGGCGGAGGCCTCGCCGGTGGGCGGCCGACGGGCCGGACGGGGGCTCGGAGGAACCGGACGCCGACTCGGGGGGTGCATCGGCTCGCGCGTCCCCGGGACGCACATCGGCTCGTACGACGTCGACGGCGGCGGCCGCGGCCGGAGCACCGATGGTCTCCGGCACACGCTCGCGCACCGCCACTCGCCCGTCGGCCACCTCCCGCTCGGGCTCCGGCTCCCGCTCCGCCACCGTCATCAACCGCCCCGTCCACCGCCGCGAGCAGGCCGCCCCCACGAGCAGCAGCAGCACCGCGCACAGCTTGGCGACCAGGATCCTGCCGTACGACGTCGAGGTCAGGGCGGACCAGGAGCCGAGGCCGCGCCAGGACTGGTAGACGCCGGTGGCGGCGAGGACGGCGACCGAGGTGAGGGCGAGCCGGGAGAAGCGGGTGACGACGGCCGTGGGGAGCGGCTCGGCCGGGCGGTTGAGCGCGGTGAGCAGGGCGGTCAGGCCGCCGAGCCAGACGGCCATGGCGAGCAGGTGCAGCACGGTGGAGACCATGGCCACGGGGACCTGGATCCCGGCGGAGGCGTGCTCGGCGGCGGCCCAGGTGACCGCGAGACCGAGGGCGAGCAGCCCGCCGAGTACGAGCACACCCCGCCCGCGCTCCTGCTCGCCCGCGCGCACTCGTACGCGGTCGAGGAGGAAGACGGCCGCCCCCAGCAGCACGAGCCGGGCCGCCAGCAGCACGCCCGGCCGGCTCGTCAGCGTCTCGCTCAGGACGGCCGGGTCGACGGCCTCGGCCACGCCGGTGCCGCGCGCGTACGGGCCGCGCAGGAGCAGCAGCGCGAGCGTGGACAGCAGCAGGATCCACCAGCCGGTCACCAGCAGGCGCCGCACGCTGCCCGGGAATCCGCAGACCAGGACGAAGGCGGCCGCGCCGATGAACAGGGCGAGGCCGCCGTACGCGATGTAGCGGGCGATGTCGTACAGGCGCGCGGAGACGGTGTCCTCGGCGGGCCCGGAGGGCAGCACGGCGGCGGTCTCGGAGGGTTTGCCGATGGAGAAGGTGAAGGCGCCGGAGATGGGGTGGCTGTCCGCCGAGACGACCCGCCAGACCACCGTGAACGTGCCCGTGCCGAGGCCGCGCGGCAGGGTCACGCGGGCGGTGTCGGAACGGCCGCCCGCGTGACCGGGTTCGCCCGTGTTGACGCGCCGGTTGTCCGGACTGAGCACCCGGACGGATTCGTCAAGAAGCCCGACGGACTCGGTGAACGTCAGCGTGACCTGCCGGGGCGCCGACTTCAGCACGCTGCCGTCCCGCGGATCGGTGCCGGTCAGCGCGGCATGGGCGGACGCGCTCCCCGCGCCGCCGAAGAGGACCAGCGCCAGGACACCGCCCAGCAGCGTCAGCCCTCGGACGATCCGCCGTCGGTCCCGGTGTCCGCCCACGTCAGCCATATCTCCGTCGTCTTCCACGTCTCCGTCGTCTTCGCTCTTCCAGCGTCTCGGATACGTACGGACGTCGACGACGCCCTGCTCACCGTACGTCCGCGAAAGCCGCCTCCCGGGTGAGGAACGCGAGTTGGGCACGCTTCTCGGGCAAGTACACATCGGGAAGGTCGATTTCGGGCAGCACGACGAGCGGACCGGGCACGAAGCCCTGCCGTACGAAGCGGGAGATCGCCTTCGCGTTGCGCTCGTCGGGGTCGACGACGACCCGCTCGCGGTCCAGACCGGTCAGGACGAAGGCGGTGAAGGCGGTGAGCAGCCCCGAGGAGTAACCGGACCGGGCTCCCCCGGGTCCCGCGGGCCCGATCAGCACGTGGATGCCGATGTCGCCCGGCTGAACGTCGTAGCACTCGCTGACGCGGTCGGCCTCGGGCTCGTACGTCTGGAAGAGCGCGGCCGGTTCGCCGTCCTTGACCGCGAGGAAGGCGTGGTGGGTGTCGAGCGAGTCCAGGTGGAGGTATGTCTCCAGCACCTGCTCCTTGGTGAGCCCGTTCATGCCCCAGAACGTTGCGCGCTCCTGACTGACCCAGCTGTGGACGACGTCGAGGTCGGCGCGCGGGTCGAGGGGCAGGATGCGGACGGTGCCGAAGCCGTCGAGCCGCTGCTCATGAACGGCCTCGCGGCCCTGGGCGTACGTCGTCTCAGTCGTCATGGCTCTCCTTGCCGGCTCGGTCAGCTTGGTCCAGTCGGTGATCACCGGGGCAAGACCTCCCTTGACCCACAAGGGGAGTTGGTCGCGGTGGTGGGCCGCGCCCGGAACACCGTCGGCGCCGAAGGGCACCACCCAGAGACTGTTCTCCCGGTCGGCGAGATCCCAGACGTAACGGGCCGCGGAGCCGCGCGCGCTCAGATCGGTCAGGCCGGGCACCGCCGACGTGCTCAGCACACAGTCGTGGTCGCCGGACAGCCCCGGTTCGTCGTACGACGTGTCGGTGAGCGCACGCCAGGGCGCGAGCCGGTGGGTGTCGCCCCAGGTGCCCCGTACCCCCTCGGCGGCCACCTCCTCGACGGCCGACTGGACGACAGCGTCGCGGTCGATGCCGTACAACTCCTCGGCCTTCAGCAGGTTTTCGAGCGCGAGGCCGACGCGCGGGGTGAGGGCGAGCCAGGGCAGGAAGACCTCGGGGTACGCGGGCGGGTCGGCCAGGACGGCCAGCGCGGGGTGCGCCGCGAGCCGCCGTACGACCGCGCCGCGCACCGCCGCGTACGCCGCCGCCTCCGCGCTGCCGGCCTCCATCCGCCGGTCCCAGCACAGGAGTTGCTCCCTGAGAGCGACCGCCTCGGGGCTGAGCCCCTTCTCCAGGGCGGCCAGCCGGTCCAGCAGGGCAGCGGCCGAGGCGAGATGGGTGTCCATGTGCACGGCGGGCATGTCCCGGGCAGACCACGTCCGGGACGCGTCGAGGAGTTCCCGGATGCGCCGGGCGCGGTGCGGCGGGGCGAACTCGACGCCGAGCGGGGCCGCCGGGCCGCGCTGGTTCGCCATCACGGCGACGCCGTCCTCGACGGTTCCGTACGGCATTTCGTGCCAGCCCCGCCACTCGTGGCCTGGCTCCCAGGCGGCCACGACCCGCGTGCGGTTGTCCGCGCCGCGGACCGGGACCTTGCCCGCGACCCGGTGCAGCAGTCCGCCCTCGGTGTCGGCGGCCTGCACGACGTTCACGGGCTCCGCCCATTGGTCGAACGCCCGGTCCACGTCGGCGACTTGGCGGGCGCGCAGGAGGGGGAGGAGCGCGCCGAAGCCGAGGTCCTCGGTGACGCGGGGCGGGTAGCGAAGGCTGATCGCCTCCGCCGGACCGCCACCCGCATCCCCGATGACCACGGGCCCGCGAGCCGTTTCGATCACCTCGACCTCGACGGACGGGCCCCCGGCCACGTCCACGCGCTCCATGTGCCGCGCCACGGGCCGCCACGCGCCGTCGGGGTCGAGCGCCTCGACGGACGCGCCGTCATCAGCCCGCCGGAGCCGCTCCCGGTACAGGTCCTGATAGTCGGCCATGGCGTTCGTGATCGCCCAGGCGACGGAGCCCGCGTGGGCGAAGTGCGCGATGCCCGGGACGCCGGGGACGGCGAGGCCGATGACGTCGAACTCGGGGCAGGAGAGCCGGATCTGCTGGTAGACACCGGGGTCTTCGATGAAGCGGTGGGGATCACCGGCGATGACCGCCTGCCCGGTGGCGGTGCGCTCGCCGCTCACCAGCCACCCATTGCTCCCGGAGGTGCCGGGCCCGTCCATGGCGAACAGCTCGACCGCGTCGGCCCCCAGCAGCCGTACGACCTCCTCGCGCCACAGCTTGGCGGGGAACCCGGCGAACAGGATGTGCGTACCGAGCCAGACCCCGAGCGGGCTCCAGGGCTCCCAGCGCCCGGGGACGAGCCCGGTCGCGGCGAACTCCGGCGCGCGCCGGGCCCCCTCGACGAGCCCTTCATTGACCCCGTCCACGTACGAGACGACCCAGGCGGCGGTCTCGGGATCCCGTTTCTCCAGGGCCGCGAAACAGCGTCTGGCGGTGTCGTCGAGCCTGGCCTGCCGCGCGAACCGGTCCCAGGCGACGGCTTCGGCGCCGAGGAACGCGGCCGAGGTGCCCTGCGAGCGGTGCCGTTCGACCTCCAGCTGCCAGGCCCGGTCCACGGCGATGGCGCGGCCCTGGGCGTGGGCGAGTTCCTGGACGTTGTCCGCGCGCAGATGGGGGATGCCCCAGGCGTCACGGTAAATCTGGACGGTCACGAATCGCCCCCACTTCCTCAGGTTAGGCTAACCTAACTCGGCTCCTCCGGAATCGTACGCGCCGGGTGAAGACCATGTGGGACCCGGTGCGGACCGGGGTGGTCACGGCGCGCGACCCGCCCCCGTACGCGCGATCATCGGTGCATGGACGTCACCCTTCACCTCGCCCAGCAGCCCGAGGCCGACGAACTGCTGGGCCGCAGCCCGCTCGCCGCCCTCACCGGCATGCTGCTGGACCAGCAGGTACCCATGGAGTGGGCCTTCTCGGGGCCTTACACGATCGCCCAGCGGATGGGGACGGACGACCTCGACGCCCACGAGATCGCGGCGTACAACCCGGAGGAGTTCACCGGGCTGCTCTCCGCAAAGCCGGCCGTGCACCGGTACCCCGGCTCGATGGCCAAGCGCATCCAGCAGCTGTGCCAGTACCTTGTGGAGCACTACGACGGAGACGCGAGCGCCGTCTGGAAGGACGTCGACACCGGGGCCGAACTCCTCAAGCGCCTCAAGGATCTCCCGGGTTTCGGCGCCCAGAAGGCCCAGATCTTCCTGGCCCTCCTGGGCAAGCAGCTCGGCGTACGTCCCAAGGGCTGGCGCGAGGCAGCGGGTGCCTACGGCGAACCGAAGTCCTTCCGCTCGGTCGCGGACATCACGGGCCCCGACTCACTGGCGAAGGTCCGCGCGCACAAGCAGGAGATGAAAGCCGCGGCCAAAAAGGCCTCCAGCAAGTAGCCGCCGGTTCCTCGCCCCCCGCCCGGCGGTGCGGCCCCCTGGGTTTTCGCCCCCTCCGCCCCTATCCCATCCCGTACCTGGGGGCTGCCGCCCCCAGACCCCCGTTTCGGCCTGAACGGCCTCGTCCTCAAACGCCGGACGGGCTAAAACACTTACGGCGGCCGGGGGCGCGGCTCGTCGCCTCGCCCTCGAACGCCGGAACGGGCTGAAACCACCCTCGCCGGACGGACCGAAAGGCACCGCCGACCGCGGTGTGGGGGACGCACGCCCCCACCCACCCGCAGCCGCCGACGCACGGGAGGGGTCGTGCCGGTACATCACATGCCCCTCGCCCCGTCCGGATCTGGAAACGGCTCCTGTAATCCAACGCCTGATCCGGCCACGACGGGCGGATGTACCGGCACGGCCCCGACCCACCACCGGCAGAAAGCGAACCGCCAAGCAACAGCGGAAGCGTAAGCGTGTCCTCCACACGGGTCATCCCGGTGGCGAGCAGCCGCGACCCGTTCACAGCATGGCGTATGACCGAGCCACCGGACAGCACCCCCTGGGGCCCCCAGTACGACGACCGCCGCGTCCACGCGGCGAGCGCCGCGCACGAGCGCCTGGGCGAGCCCGAACCCCCACTCGAGGGCCCCCTGCACGCGCTGTCCCGCGCCGCCTGGCAGGCCGTCCTGGCCGCGGGCATCGCCTCCCTGATCCTGGGGATCCTGGTCCTCATCTGGCCGGGCGCCTCCCTGCTCGCAGCCGGCATCCTCTTCGGCCTCTACCTCCTCATCAGCGGCGTACTCCAGCTGGTCTCCGCCTTCGGCACCCACAAGACGACCTCGCTGCGCGTCCTGGCCTTCGTCAGCGGCGCCCTGTCGATCCTGCTGGGCCTGTTCTGCTTCCGCGGCGCCATGCAGTCGATCCTGCTGCTCGCGCTGTGGATCGGCATCGGCTGGCTGATCCGCGGGATCACCCACACGATGGCGGCGGTCTCCGACAAGTCGATGCCCGCGCGCGGCTGGCAGATCTTCCTCGGGATCCTCACCGTCATCGCCGGCGCCGTGCTGATCGTCTCGCCGTTCGAATCGGTCGCCATCCTCACCGTCGTCGGCGGCATCTGGCTGATCGCGGTCGGCGTCACCGAGATCATCACCGCCTTCCGCATCCGCTCGGGTGCCCGGACCGTCCCCCACGTCCTATGACGGCCCCCTACGCCGCCGCCGTGACCGCCCTCCGCGCCGCCCCCTGCGCCGCCCCCTGCGCTTCCGGCGGTTTCCGCCCCCGGCGTCCGCTCCCCGCCCGCCAGGTACGCCAACAGGGCGGATCTCCCGGCCGACCCGATGAACCACCCGCCTTCGGTGGGGACAGGAGGTCTCATGAGCCCCACCCCGCGCTCCCCGCACCCGCTGCGCCGGCGCGCGCGAGCGCGGGGAGGGGCTCTCTCAGGCGCCTGGCCACCAGGCTCCTGGCTACGCCTCCTCGTCCTGCTGGTCGTCGCGCTGCTCGCCACCGGGCCGCATCCCCAGGAGTTCGCCGCGTCACCGAGCGCCGCCGCCGTCGCGACCACCGCCACCGAGTACGACGTACTCGACACGGCGCTGCGACCGCCCGCCCGCCAGGGACACCGCCCGCTCGCCCCTCTGCGCCCCGACACGGAACACCCGGAGCAGGAGCCCCGCTCCCTCCCCGTACACCTGCCGCTTCCGTGTTCCCCGACTTCGCACGCCCTCCGCTGCGTGGTCCTGCGCTGCTGAAAGTCCCGGCCTCCGAACCGGTCCCTCACCAGCGGAACCAGCGGAACCAGCCAGATCAGCGAGATCAGCGAATAGCCCAGCGAACCCAAGGACATCCCCATGCCCAACGACCCCTACGCGGTCCTGCGCGCCCTGGTGCGCGCGGAAGCCGTACGCAACGCACCGAAGCAGCCGAAACCGCAGCCCCAGCCGGACGAACAGCAGCACAAGACCCGCCCGCAGGAACACGGCCGGAACTGATCGCACAGGCGACCGCCTGCCGTCCTTCCGGGGACGGGGCGGTCGCCCACAGTCGCCCTGCCGGCGGCGCTGCCGACAATGAGCGAGCCCTTACCGGCGACGCCGAGCCGTCCCGAAGAGCGACCGCGTGATCTCCCGCCCGATCTGCGTACCGATCGACCGGGCCAGGGACTTGAACATGCCGCTGCCGACGACCTGTTCGACCACGGAGGGCTGCTCCTTGGGCCGCCTCTCCCGCTGGTCCCGCATCTCGTCGGGCCCTTTCGCCCCGCCACCGGAAGTCCCGCCGGAAGCCTTCGCCTCCGCGAGCCTCTCGTACGCCGACTCCCGGTCGACGGCCTGCGCGTACCGCCCGTACAGCGGTGACGACGTCACGGCCCGGTCGAGGGCTGTCGCGTCGACCGGCCCCATCAGGGACTGCGGCGCCCGCAGCCGCGTCACCGCGACCGGCGTAGGCGCGCCCTTCTCGCTCAGCACGGTGACGACGGCCTCGCCGGTGCCGAGAACGGTGAGGTCCTCCTCCAGGTCGTACGCGGAGTCGGGGAAGGTCTTCACGGTGGCTTTCAGGGCCTTCTGGTCGTCCGGGGTGAAGGCGCGCAGCGCGTGCTGGACGCGGTTGCCGAGCTGGGCGAGGACATCGCCGGGTACGTCCTTCGGAGTCTGCGTCACGAAGAAGACGCCGACCCCTTTCGAGCGAATCAGCCGCACAGTCTGCGTGATGGAGTCCAGGAAGGCCTTCGACGCGTCGTCGAAGAGCAGATGGGCCTCGTCGAAGAAGAAGACGAGCTTCGGCTTGTCGGCGTCGCCGACTTCCGGGAGGTCGTGGAAGAGGTCGGCGAGCAGCCACATCAGGAACGTCGAGAAGAGCTGCGGTTTGTCCTGGACCTCGGGGAGTTCGAGGACGGACACCACGCCCCGCCCGTCCGCCGCCGTACGCAGCAACTCGCTCGTGTCGAACTCCGGCTCCCCGAAGAAGGGGCTCATGCCCTGCGCCTCGAAGGCGGTGAGGGAACGCAGGATCACGCCCGCCGTGGCGGTGGACAGGCCGCCGATCCCCTTCAGCTCCTGCCTGCCCTCGTCCGAGGTCAGGAAGGCGACGACCGCGCGCAGGTCCTTGAGGTCGACCAGCTCCAGGCCCTTCTGGTCGGCGTAGTGGAAGATCAGGCCGAGCGACTGCTCCTGGGTCTGGTTGAGTTGGAGCACCTTGGACAGCAGCACCGGGCCGAAGCTGGTGATCGTGGCGCGTACGGGGATGCCGTGGCCCATGCCGCCGAGCGCGTAGAACTCGGCCGGGAAGCCGTTCGGCGTCCACTCCTGGTGGACGTCCTGGGCGCGTCCCTGGACCCTCGCCGCGGGCGCACCCGGCGCCGAGATCCCGGAGATGTCGCCCTTGATGTCGGCGAGGAACACGGGCACGCCCTGGGCCGACAGCTGCTCGGCGATCAGCTGGAGCGTCTTGGTCTTGCCGGTGCCGGTGGCGCCCGCGACCAGGCCGTGCCGGTTGAGCATCGGCAGCGGGATGCGGATCTGCACATCGGGCAGGCACTGCCCGTCCCAGAGCAGGGCGCCCAGATCGAGGGCGGGACCGGTGAAGGCGTACCCGGAGGCGATCTCCAGGGCCTCCTGGGGGAGCGCGCGACCGCTCGCAGCGGTCTCGGGAGCGGTCGCCCCAGGACGCGCCGCAGCGGTGCGGGGACCGGTGGCGGGCCCCGGCTGCGGATCGGTGGCCGGAGGCATGGTCTCGCTGTCACTCATATCAGGCCCCTGTTCCCGCTTTGCACCTGTTTGCGGCGTCTTTTCCAGCGTCGCACTCCGTCGCCCTGGCTGCGCCCGGAACGTCTCGACCGGTAGGCTTTCCGTGTGATCTTCAAGCGCATCGGAAACGGCCGGCCGTACCCCGACCACGGCCGGGAAAGCACCCGGCAGTGGGCGGACGTCGCGCCGCGCCCGGTCCGCCTCGATCAGCTCGTGACGACCAAGGGCCAGCTCGACCTGGAGACGCTGCTCGCCGAGGACTCGACGTTCTACGGCGACCTCTTCGCGCACGTCGTGAAGTGGCAGGGCGACCTGTACCTGGAGGACGGCCTGCACCGCGCCGTCCGCGCCGCGCTGCAGCAGCGCCAGGTGCTCCACGCGCGCGTCCTCGAACTCGACTGACGCCTCGTCCGACGCGACGGCTGACGCCCCGTCCGACACGGCTGACACGCCGTCCGACGCCTCAACCGGCGCCGGGCCACGACCGTGTTGACCCTTTTGGGTTGGACTGACCGGCGTCCAATGATCATCTAGTAGGCATTGCCGCCCGAGCGCACTACGCTGCGCCCATGAGCATGCTGACTCCCCCAGGCATGGGCGGCGAGTACCGGATCACGGGGGACAAGTACCCGCGGATGCGCCGACCCCGGGGGCGCCGCAGGCTCGCGTTCCTGGTCGTCGCCTCCGTCACCGCACTCGGGCTGATCGGCTGGGGAACCCTGCAGCTCATCGACGTCTTCACCGGCGGCGACAAGGCCAGGGCCGCGGGCCCCAAGGCGGACTGCGCGTCGAAGGTGAGCGCCTCGGCATCGGCGCCCGCTCCCGACACCAAGGCCCTGCCCAAGCCCGGACAGATCACCGTGAACGTCCTCAACGCCACGCCCCGCAGTGGGCTCGCCAAGAAGACCGCGGACGAGCTGGCGAAGCGCGGCTTCAAGATCGGCGAGGTGGGCAACGCGACGGCCGCGTACGACAAGAGGGTCGCCGGCGCCGGGATGCTGCTCGGCGCGAAGGAGGCCTACGCGACCGCGCTCCCCGTCCTCAACACGCAGCTGTCCGGCGCCCAGCTGAAGACCGACGGCCGCAAGAAGCCCGCCGAGGTCGACCTCATCATCGGCAACGGCTTCAAGTCGCTGACGCAGAAGAAGGACGCCGACAAGGCCCTGGCCCTCCTGGCCAAGCCCCAGCCGACGCCCACGTTTTCTTGTTAGAGCTCGGTTCGCCTCCGGGGCGCAGAAGCCTGTGTCGAGAGGCCGATCGTGCTCGGCCTTCGGTTCACTCGCTGTAGGGCGCCGTAGGCCTAGCCGGCCTTACTCCGCGGCCCCGTACATCCGGTCCCCCGCGTCGCCGAGGCCCGGGACGATGTAGCCGTGCTCGTTGAGCCGCTCGTCGACCGATGCCGTGACGACGGTGACCGGGGTGCCCGCCAGCTCGCGCTCCATGACCTCGACGCCCTCCGGGGCGGCGAGGAGGACCACGGCGGTGACGTCGTCGGCGCCGCGCTTGATCAGCTCCTGGATCGCCGCGACGAGCGTGCCGCCGGTGGCCAGCATCGGGTCGAGGACGTACACCTGGCGCCCGGAGAGATCGTCCGGCATGCGGGTGGCGTACGTGGAGGCCTGGAGCGTCTCCTCGTTGCGCACCATGCCCAGGAAGCCCACCTCGGCGGTCGGCAGCAGCCGCACCATGCCGTCCAGCATGCCGAGGCCCGCGCGCAGGATCGGCACGACCAGCGGGCGCGGGTGGGAGAGCTTGACGCCCGTGGTGGAGGAGACCGGGGTCACGATGTCGACCTGCTCCGTGCGCACGTCCCGGGTGGCCTCGTAGGCGAGCAGGGTGACCAGCTCGTCGGCGAGCCGCCGAAAGGTCGGAGAGTCGGTGCGCCGGTCGCGCAGGGTGGTGAGTTTATGGGCGACCAGGGGGTGGTCGACGACGTGGAGACGCATGTCCACAACAGTAACCGGGCCTCGGGCACCCGACACCGCCCCGCCCGGCCCGGCCCGCGACACCAGCCGCCCAGCAAGGCGAGGCCTCCTCTGTCACCCGTCCGCTGGCATCAAACCGCCCATCAGAGGGAAAGTGGGAGGGACGGACCTGGGGTGGTGTGGCTGTGCGGAACCCGGAAGAGGAGTCACCCGAGCGGCTGGAGGCCGACGCCGAACGCAGGAGGCGGCGGGCTCAGTTCCTGCGGGAGCTCGCCGAGGCGCGCGAACTGCGCGACCGGGTCCAGCCCCGCCGCGCCAAGGCCGCACGACTGCGCCACGCCATGCGCATGCGCACGTTCCGCTGGTAGCCCACACCCGGCGAATCGGGTGACCCGCCCGCGGCGCGACAGCCCGTGTCGGGCGGGGAGGTGCGTACGCGGCGCCGACGGCCGCGTACGATCCGCTGGTAGCGATCAAAAGAGGCAGACACAGCAGGCGGAAGACATCCCCTCAACGCTCTGTTTCTGCCACGATTCCGAGTGGGTGGGGCTCGGAGCAGCACGCCCCGCCCTCAGCCTCCGCCGGGGGGACCCCCAACCGGCACGCCTATGACCAGTGGGAGAGTCACGGTGTACTTCGCCGCACTGCTCGCGCGCACCGAAGACGGGTGGGAAGCGAGCGACACAGAGCTCGACGATGTGGAGACCCTGTCGGATCTGACCGACCTGGCCCGTGAAGCCTCGGACGAGGACACGGTGCTCGTACTCATCGAGCAGGAGGACGCGTGGTTCGGCGTCGTCCGCGTGGACGGCGAGGAGGACCCTCGTATCTACGTCTCGGACGCCGCCGCCGCTGCCCGCAGCTCGTACGGTGAGATCCTGCTCACGGACGAACTACTAGGACGGGAGCCGGGCGACGACGACGCCGACCTGGACTCCCTCGACCTGGACGGCACGGAGGACGGTGAGCCCGAGAACTCCGACGACGAGGAGGACGAGAGCGCGTCCGGCGAAGCCGTCTCGCACAGCCCTGTCGGGGACCGCGACATCCTCGCGGACCTCGGAGTGAGCGAGAAGGAACTGCTCGCCCTGGACGAGGGCGACGCGCTCAGCACGATCGCCGACGCTCTGGGAGCGGCGGAGGTCCTGGAGACGGTCCGCTAGGCTGCGCCGGGCCCTGGAGACCTCCCGTAGGTCTCCGCAGGTCCTGGCGGCGGCTTCCGCTAGGTTCCCCGGGTGAGCACCACCGAGGAGAATCCACAGCCCGATCCGGTACGCGACCGCTGGCGGCCCGCGATGCGGCTCGCCCTGGACGAGGCCCGGCGGGCCGTCCGGGGCGGGGACGTTCCCGTCGGCGCCGTCGTGCTGTCCGGGGACGGTACGACGGTGCTCGCGACCGGGCACAACGAACGCGAGGCCACCGGCGATCCGACGGCGCACGCCGAGGTCCTCGCGCTGCGCAGGGCCGCCGACCGGCTCGGGGAATGGCGGCTGTCCGGCTGCACGCTCGTCGTCACCCTGGAGCCCTGCGTGATGTGCGCGGGCGCGCTCGTGCAGTCCCGGGTGGACCGGGTGGTGTACGGCGCCCGCGACGAGAAGGCGGGCGCCGCCGGCTCCCTCTGGGACCTCGTACGCGACCGGCGCCTCAACCACCGGCCCGAGGTGATCGAGGGCGTCCTCGCCGACGAGTGCGCGCGGCTCCTCACCGACTTCTTCCGGGGCCCCCTGAGCGGGCCGCGGAACGAACCCCCTGGATGAACCCCCTGAATACTGATTTCTGAGCAGGGCCCACCGTGCTGTAAGGTCTCCCTCGGTAGCGTGTCCGAGCGGCCGAAGGAGCTCGCCTCGAAAGCGAGTGTGGCGCAAGTCACCGAGGGTTCAAATCCCTCCGCTACCGCAGATAACCGAAGGGCCCGGTCCAATGGACCGGGCCCTTCGGCGTTCCCGCATTCAGGCGATGCCGCCCAGCAGTTGCTGCATGGCGGCGACGTCTTCCTCGGCCGCGTCGCGTCGTGCGCGGGGACCGCACCCGCGCAGCAGACGGGCGAAATCGGCCGCGGCGGCGTCGATGCGTCCCGCCAGGGCGTACCCCGTCTGCGAACCGAAGTCACTGGTGGCGGCGTAGACGGCACGGGGGGAGACGATCGCGTGCAGGTAGGAGAACATCGGCCGCAGCGCGTGTTCGAGAACCAGGGTGTGCCGCTCGGTTCCGCCGGTCGCGCCGATGAGGACGGGCATGTCCCAGAGGATCCGTTCCGGCAGCACGTCGAAGAAGGACTTGAACAGCCCGCTGAAGGAGGCGTTGAAGGCGGGCGTGACGACGATGAGGCCGTCCGCGTCCGCGACCGTCTTGAACGCCGTCTCCAGTTCTTCCCCGGTGAACCCCGTCAGCATGGCGTTCATGATGGGGTGACCGAGGGGACGCAGTTCCACGAAAGACGGCTCAACCGTTTCGCCGGCCTCCTCGAGTTCGCTGGTCACGGCCGTCAGCAGCCGGTCCGCGAGGAGTCGCGTCGAGGACGGCTCGCGCAGGCCGCCTGTGATGATCGTCAGTTTCATCGCGGTTCCGGATTCTCTTGGTCGTTACCGGTGGACTGCGGGGTGCTGTCGCTGCGCCGGGCACGCAGGAGTGAGGCGTGGGTCGGTGCCGCCGGTACGTCGGCCGGCCTGCCGACGGCGAACTCCTTGCGGAGCACCGGCACCACTTCTTCACCCAGAAGTTCGAGCTGTTCCAGCACCGTCCTGAGCGGGAGGCCGGCGTGGTCCATGAGGAAGAGCTGGCGCTGGTAGTCGCCGACGTAGTCGCGGAAGCTCAGCGTCTTCTCGATGACCTCTGCCGGTGATCCGACGGTCAACGGCGTCGACGCAGTGAAGTCCTCCAGCGACGGGCCATGCCCGTAGACAGGGGCGTTGTCGAAGTAGGGGCGGAATTCACTGACCGCGTCCTGGCTGTTGCGGCGCATGAAGACCTGTCCGCCCAGTCCCACGATGGCCTGTTCCGGCGTGCCGTGCCCGTAGTGCGCGAAGCGCCGGCGATACAGCTCCACCATCGACCGCGTGTGAGAGGCGGGCCAGAAGATGTGGTTGGCGAAGAAGCCGTCTCCGAAATAGGCCGCCAGCTCCGCGACCTCGGGCGTGCGGATGGAGGCGTGCCAGACGAACGGCGGAACGTCATCGAGGGGGCGCGGCGCAAGCGTGAAACCTTGCAGCGAGGTACGCAGTTTCCCCTCCCAGTCCACCGTCTCCTCGCGCCACAGGCGGCGCAGCAGCCCATAGTGCTCGACGGTCAGCGGGATCGCGTCGCGGATGTCCTGCCCGAACCAGGGGTAGACAGGGCCGGTGTTCCCCCGTCCCAGCATGATGTCGGTACGCCCGCCGGAGAGGTGCTGCAGCACACTGAAGTCCTCGGCGATCTTGACCGGGTCGTTGGTCGTGATCAACGTGGTCGAGGTCGACAGAATGATCCGCTTGGTCTGCGCGGCGATGTAGGCGAGCAGCGTCGTCGGCGAGGACGGCACGAAGGGCGGGTTGTGGTGCTCGCCGGTGGCGAAGACGTCGAGTCCGGCCTCCTCGGCCTTCCGGGCAATGGCGACGGTGGCCCGGATACGCTCCGCCTCGGTGGGCGTGTGCCCTGTGGTGGGGTCTGTGGTGACGTCGCCCACGGTGAAGATGCCGAACTGCATCCCGGTCGCTTCGAATGTCTCCACGCCGAGCTCCCTCCGGGCTCCCCGGCCGAGGTGGACCCCGGCCTGGCATGCGCTGTCGCACCCGTGTGCGGGACCCAATCCGACCCGGCCTGACCAGGCTCTCCGGCCGAGGTCGGCCTCCATGCGCGGCGTTGCCGCAACAGGTCCCCCGGCACCGATCGGACCTCATTCGCCATGGTTTCACGCTCGCGGTGATCTCGCAGAACGTGCCGTCCGGCGGGACCCCAAGGCCCTCGAAACCGCAGGCCGTTGGTCCTGGAGAGCGGCGTGAAGGTTACACTCACCGCCGGCAACAGGGGGCTCAGTGGGCGCAGCAGTCACAGGGAGGCCGCGATGGCGGTGAATGCGAAGAAGATCGCCATCTATGTGCTCGTGGTCTTCGTGCTCTACGTGATCATCACAGACCCGGCGAAAGCGGCCGATTACGTCCAGATAGGCTTCGAAGGCATATCGAACGCCGCTCGGGCCATCGGCGACTTCATGACCTGGATCGCCGACGGGGCCGGTGACTGATGCCGGACTGAGCCGGCGGGGGCAGCGCAAAGAACCGCATCACCAGGGAGTGCCCATGATCCGCCATCTGGTCCTCTTCAAGCTCAACGAGGGCGTCGAGCGCGACGACCCGCGCGTCGTCGAGGGAGTCGCCGCCTTCGGCACACTCGGCGACCAGATCCCCGAGCTTCGGTTCTGGGAATGCGGCTGGAACGTCACCGACCGGCCCATCGCGTACGACTTCGCGATCACCTCGGCGGTCGACGACGCGGCCGCCCTGAAGCGCTACCTCGAACACCCGGCGCACGTCGCGGGCGTCAAGCCGTGGGCGGAGTTCGCCACCTGGGTGATCGCCGACTACGAATTCTGAGCCGGCCGACCAAAACGTTCGGAGCCGTACGGCCGATCCGTTCCAGGCCGTACGACCGCGAAACCCCTCACCGAGAGCCCCTCGCCGGAACCGGTGAGGGGCTTTTGCGCATATTGCTCCATAGCGCCCCAACTATCCCTCAACACGGCATTATGCGGTGCTTGCACACAGTGCACATGTCTTGTGATGCTATGACCGCTTTTGACGGAGATGAGTTGACGGATACGTCGACGGATCGTTGACGAATGAAGAGGTGGCGTTGACCGTGTCGGCCAGTACTGCGCCGCCCCAGGAGGGAGCCCCGGCTCCGGCCGAGGCCCCGCCCCAGGAAGTCGCGCCGGAGCGGCGCCGCGGCGCTGATACCCGGGCCCTCACGCAGGTGCTCTTCGGGCAGCTCAAGACGCTGGAGCCGGGCACACCGGAGCACAACCGCGTACGCGGGGCGCTCATCGAGGCCAACCTCCCCCTCGTCCGGTACGCGGCCGCCCGCTTCCGCAGCCGCAACGAACCCATGGAGGACGTCGTCCAGGTCGGCACGATCGGCCTGATCAACGCGATCGACCGCTTCGACCCCGACCGGGGCGTGCAGTTCCCGACCTTCGCGATGCCCACCGTCGTCGGCGAGATCAAGCGGTACTTCCGCGACAACGTCCGCACCGTCCACGTACCGCGCCGGCTGCACGAGCTGTGGGTGCAGGTGAACAGCGCGACGGAGGACCTGACGACGGCGTTCGGGCGCTCGCCCAGCACCGCCGAGATCGCCGAGCGACTGCGCATCACCGAGGACGAGGTGCTGTCCTGCATCGAGGCGGGCCGTTCGTATCACGCCACCTCCCTCGAGGCGGCCCAGGAGGGCGACGGACTGCCGGGCCTGCTCGACCGCCTCGGCTACGAGGACCCCGCACTCGACGGCGTCGAACACCGCGACCTCGTACGCCATCTCCTCGTACAACTGCCCGAGCGCGAACAGCGCATCCTGCTCCTGCGCTACTACAGCAATCTGACGCAGTCACAGATCAGCGCGGAACTGGGAGTCTCCCAGATGCACGTGTCAAGGCTTCTGGCCCGTAGCTTCGCGCGTCTTCGATCCGCAAACAGGATCGATGCGTAACCGCTGAGAGCGAATCGCTCAGCGGCCGCTTTTCCGACAGTTCCCCGCTGAAAAACCGTCAGACCCCCTCTTTCCAGGGCTGATTCACCCCCTACATGTCGACATGTCACTACAGCGTGTTGCCGACATGTGACATTCTGCGGGAAGCGCGTTTGCCGCGGCCCCACCTCCGGTATTCAGGTGGAGGCTGCGTTCCTCCGACGGGAGCGACTGCCGCGACCGTCCACGACCCAAAGGGGGTGGCATGTCCGCAGACCAGGGCAGCTCGAAGGTGCTCACGCTCACGAAGAGCGAGTCAGCGCCCGAGGCGCACGACGCGCTTCACGATGTCCCTGCCGCCGAGGCCCCGGAAGCCGTCCTGGCCCCCGAGTCCTCCGGCGCCATCGACACCCGCACCCTGTCCCGCTCCCTCTTCCTGCGGCTCGCCGCACTCGGCGAGAACAGCCCGGAGCGCGCCTACGTCCGGGACACCCTCATCGAGCTCAACCTCCCGCTCGTCCGGTACGCGGCCGCGCGCTTCCGCTCCCGCAACGAGCCGATGGAGGACATCGTCCAGGTCGGCACGATCGGCCTGATCAAGGCGATCGACCGCTTCGACTGCGAACGCGGCGTCGAGTTCCCGACGTTCGCGATGCCGACGGTCGTCGGCGAGATCAAGCGGTTCTTCCGCGACACGTCGTGGTCCGTGCGGGTACCCAGGCGGCTGCAGGAGCTGCGGCTCGCCCTCACCAAGGCCAGCGACGAGCTCTCGCAGAAGCTCGACCGCTCCCCGACGGTCACCGAACTCGCCGCCGTCCTCGGCGTGTCCGAGGAGGACGTGGTCGACGGCCTCGCGGTCGGCAACGCGTACACGGCGTCGTCGCTCGACTCCCCCGCCCCCGAGGACGACGGCGGCGAGGGCTCCCTCGCGGACCGCCTGGGCTACGAGGACACCGCCCTGGAGGGCGTCGAGTACCGCGAGTCCCTCAAGCCGCTCCTGGCCAAACTCCCGCCCCGCGAGCGCCGGATCATCATGCTCCGCTTCTTCGCCAACATGACCCAGTCGCAGATCGGCGAGGAGGTCGGCATCTCGCAGATGCACGTCTCCCGGCTGCTGACCCGCACTCTGGCGCAGCTGCGCGACGGCCTCATCTCCGACTGACCATCCCCGCAGGGTTCATAATTGACGGTCCGTCAGCCACACTGGCGCGATGCGTCAAGGGTCGATACGGGGTCGCCGGGCTGCCCTTGCGGGCGCCTCGGCGACCGTGCTGTGCCTGGGTGGCGTGGCGGCCGCGTGCGGGAGCGGCGGGGGCCCGGACGGGTACGTGGCGGTGCAGGCGCCTCAGCAGTCCGGAGCGGTCGTGGCTCCCACCGGGGATGTCTCCCTCATGCCGCTCGACGGCGGCGGGACTGCCTCCGGCCTCAACGAGGCTGCTCCGGACGGGAGTTCCGGACCAGAGGGGGCACCGCCTTCCGAATCCGACGGCTCCGGGCCGAGTACGCGTACGGAAGCCGGAGGCGTCGCCACGTCGTCGTCTATGCCCTCACCCTTGCCGGAGGGCGACAACTCCGGTCGTACGAGCGGGGATTCGGGACGCGCTGCGACGCCGCTGCCCCCGACCGCACCCGGATCCCATGCGAGCCCCCAGCCCGCCGTACTCAGGGTGGGCGATCCCAGGCGTGAGGCGACCGAAGAGCGGTGGTGCGAGAAGGTGACCGTCTCCTTCCGCAACACCGGTGGTACGGCGGTGCGTTCGGGCACGGTGACCTTCGGGACGCACATCATCGGGGCGCTCGGGATCGACTGGGCGACGATCGAGTCCACCGAGGACCTTCCCGCGCCGATCGCCGCCGGCGCGAAGAAGGACAAGACCTGGACGGTGTGCGTCGACGCATGGCATGTGCCGCTGGGCATGCACATCAAGACGCGGGACGTGTCCGTCCAGTGGAAGTAGGGGCTTCGCCCCCCAAGCAGCTCCCCGGGTTACTCCCCGCCCGAGTCGCCCCCCGGGTTACTTCAGGGCGAGCCAGGCCACGGCGGCCACGACCGCGATGGCGAGGACGACGCCGACGATCAGGCCGATGCGGGGGCCCGCGGGGGCGGCCGCCTGCTGCTGCCGGCCCTGGGGGGCGTCGTCGACGAAAGCGCGGAACATCTGGGTGCTACCCGCGGGGTCGTAGTTGCCCTCGGGGCCCTGGGTGTTTGCCATAGGTCAGGACCCTAGCGAATACGTGGGGGCTGCCCAAGTGCCGGGTTCCTCTGCACGCCTGCTTCCCCGGTGCCCGGGGTTGCCGCGGACCTCGACTGGGAGCTCTGCCCCCGGACCCCCGTATCGGCCTGCGGCCTCGTCCTCAAACGCCGGACGGGCTGACAGGCCTCCCCGACCTGCAAGTTTACGTATGCCAATGCTTGCCTTTGCCAAGGTTTTAGGCGCCGATGGCGATTTCATTTGCCTGCAGCAACTAACGTCTTTATCGTTGCCCTAAGCAACGATTGAGCGCTGAGGGCAGGAGAGGTGCGATGGCCGAGCAGGCGCAGTACGAGGAGTTGGCTGGCCAGCTCAGTGCCATCGGCGCCGTCAAGAGGGAGATGGGGCGGATCCTGCCGCCCGACTGCCCCGCGGGCTCCGCCGCCGTGCTGGCGCTGCTCAGCCGGCACGGCGAGATGCGGATGGGCAGGCTCGCGGAGCTGCTCTCCGTGGACATGTCCGTGACCAGCCGCCATGTCACGCACGTCGCGGACCGGGGCTTGATCGAACGCTCCCCCGACCCCGCCGACAAGCGCTCACGCATCCTGCGCCTCACCGCCGCGGGTCAGGAGCAGCTCGACGAGCTCTCCCGGCGCTCGTCGCGCCTCCTCGCCGACCGGCTGAGTGACTGGTCCGACCACGAGGTCGGGCTGCTCATCGACCTCATGAGCCGACTGCGCGAGAGCTTCGGCGACTGCCGCACCCCGCAGCGACACCCCCACGCGACCGCCACAGACGCCGGCGCAGACGTAACAGAACTGACCACCCGTACACCCGCATAAGCACGTAAGAAAAGGAAGCCCATGGCAACGACCACACCAACCGGTGTGCGGGGCGCTCATGCCAAGCACGGAGGCGCAGCCGACGGCGCTCCGATGACGCATCAGCAAATCATGAGGGCGCTTTCCGGGCTGCTGCTCGGCATGTTCGTCGCGATCCTGTCGTCGACGATCGTCTCCAACGCGCTCCCCGAGATCATCAACGACCTGGGCGGCGGCCAGTCCGCCTACACCTGGGTCGTCAGCGCCGCGCTGCTCGCCATGACCGCGACGACGCCCCTGTGGGGCAAGCTCGCCGACCTGTACAACAAGAAGGCGCTCGTCCAGATATCGCTCGTCATCTTTGTGCTGGGATCGGCGGCGGCCGGGCTCTCCCAGAACCCCGGCATGCTGATCGCCTGCCGCGTGGTCCAGGGCATCGGCGTGGGCGGTCTGTCCGCCCTCGCGCAGATCGTGATGGCCGCGATGATCTCCCCGCGTGAGCGCGGGCGTTACTCCGGCTACCTCGGCGCGGTGTTCGCCGTCGCAACCGTCGGCGGTCCGCTGCTCGGCGGTGTCATCACCGACACGGACTATCTCGGCTGGCGCTGGTGCTTCTACGTCGGTGTGCCGTTCGCGGTCATCGCGCTGATCGTGCTGCAGAGGACCCTGCACCTGCCCGTCGTGAAGCGGGACGTGAAGGTCGACTGGTCCGGCGCGTTCTTCATCTCCGCCGCGGTCTCGCTGCTGCTGCTCTGGGTCACCTTCGCCGGTGACAAGTACGAGTGGATGTCGTGGCAGTCGTACGCGATGGTCGGTGGCGCGGTCGTCCTCGGACTGATCTTCGTGCTCGTCGAGTCCAGGGCGAGCGAGCCGATCATCCCGCTGCGGCTGTTCCGCAACCGCACCATCACGCTCTCCTCCCTCGCCTCGCTCTTCGTGGGTGTCGCGATGTTCGCCGGCACGGTGTTCTTCAGCCAGTACTTTCAGCTGGCCCGCGACAAGTCCCCGACGATGTCGGGCGTCATGACCATCCCGATGATCGGCGGCCTGTTCGTCTCCTCCACGGTCTCCGGCCAGATCATCACCAAGACCGGCAAGTGGAAGTCCTGGCTGGTCCTGGGCGGCGTCCTGGTCACCGCGGGCCTGGGCCTGCTCGGCACCATCCGCTACGACACGGTCTACTGGCACGTCGCGGTCTTCATGGCGCTGCTGGGCCTCGGCATCGGCATGATGATGCAGAACCTCGTCCTGTCCACGCAGAACCAGGTGGCACCGTCCGACCTCGGCGCGGCCAGCTCCACGGTGACGTTCTTCCGTTCCCTCGGCGGTGCGATCGGCGTCTCCGCGCTCGGCGCGGTCATGGCCACCCGGATCACCGACTACGTCAATGACGGCCTGGCCGACCTCGGCCCCAAGTACGCCTCCACGGGGTCGGGTTCCAGCTCCGGCAGCATCCCGGACATGGACAAGCTGCCCGCCCCGCTGCGCACCGTCATGGAGAGCGCGTACGGCCACGGCATCGCGGACGTCTTCCTGATCGCCGCGGGCGTAGCGCTGCTGGCCTTCTTCGTCGTGCTGTTCATCAAGGAGGTCCCGCTGCGGACCTCGGGCGCGATGGCCCAGTCCTCGGAGGAACCGGCTCCCGTCGCCGGAGCCCCCACCGCCGAGCCGGTCGAGGAGAAGGTCCCGAGCTGGGCCGTCACGGACCAGGCCACGGACGGAACCGACAAGCTCGCAGCCACCGCCACGAAGGAGACGGTCTCCGTGCCCGCATCCCACGGCATCCCCGTACGCGGTTATGTCCGCGGCGCCGAGAGCGCACCTGTCCCGCAGGCCGCCGTCACCCTCATCTCCCTCGCGGGACGGCAGCTGGGCCGGTCGGTCGCCCATACCGACGGCGCGTACGCCATCGATGCCCCCGGCGTGGGCTCCTACGTCCTGATCGCCTCCGCCGACGGCTTCCAGCCGCAGGCCTCGACGATCGTCGTGAACGACGAGCCGGTCACGTACGACATCCTGCTGAGCGGCACGAGCGGGCTGAGCGGTGTCGTCCGGGCCGCCGGGGCCGGCACCCCGGTCAAGGACGCCCTGGTCATCGTGACCGACGTACGCGGTGATGTGCTGGCCACCGGAACCACGGGCGAGCAGGGCGAGTTCATCTTCGCCGAGCTGGTCCCCGGCTCCGTGACCATCGCGGTGAACGCGGCGGGCCACCGCCCGCAGGCCCTCCCCGTCGAGATCGGCGGCGCCGGGGTCACCCGGGTCGAGGTCGAACTCAGCGCGGGCGCACAGGTCCAGGGCACCGTACGGGCGCCGGGCGGCCCGCTGGCCGACGCCCGCGTGACGCTGGTCGACACGGCCGGCAACGTGGTCGGCACGGCCAGGACCGGTATGGACGGTGCGTACGCCTTCACCGACCTGGGCAGCGGCGAGTACACCGTCATCGCGACGGGATACCCCCCGGTCGCGACGGCCCTGACCGTCACCGCCAGTGGCGTCGACGGCCACGACATCGAACTCGCCCACCCCGGCGAGTAGGTGAGACCCCGGCCCGTGGGGACGCGCGCTCTGAGCGGAGGTGCGCGCCCACGGGCCGGTTTCATTTTTTGCTGCATCGCAAGGAGCTACTGCACATGGGACTGACCGCGAAGATCCGTACGCGGGACGGATGGGCCGTGTCGCACGCGGTCGTCACGGTGACCGACATGACCGGCACTCAGATCGTGCGCGCCGAGGCGGACACCGACGGAGCCGTCCACGACATCACCCCCCTCGCCCCCGGTGCGTACACGGTGATCGTCACCGCGCTCGGCTACGCGCCCGCCGCGGCCGGCGCGATCGTCACCGCCGCGGGCCGGGCCGAGGTCGGCACCGTCACCCTGGCACGGCGGGGCGGCGCGGATCTGCCGCCGCCCGGCCCCTGGACGGCCGACCCGGTCCACTCCTCCATCGCCGCCACCGCCCAGCACCTGGGAATCTCCAGCGTGCGAGGCCGCTTCGCCGACTTCTCGTCCACCATCGAGATCGCCCCGGACGACGTGACCAAGTCCCGCGTCGAGGCGACGATCTCCGCCGCCTCCATCGACAGCGGCAACGCCATGCGCGACGGACACCTGCGGTCCCCGGACTTCCTGGACGTGGAGACGTACCCCTGGATCACCTACCGCTCGACGGGCCTGACCCCCGCCGGCTCCGACCGCTGGACGGTCCACGGTGAACTGACCATGCGCGGCGTCGTACGCCCCGTCGACCTGGACCTCGCCTACCTCGGCACCGGCGCCGACCCGTGGGGCGGCACCCGCGCCGCGTTCCGGGCGACCGCGGAACTCCACCGCGAGGACTTCGCGATGTCGTACAACCAGGTCCTCCAGGCGGGCATCTCGGCCGTCGGCACCACCCTCAAGGTGGAGCTGGACATCCAGGCGGTGCAGGGCGAAAAACTTCCGCAGGCATAGGCACGACAGGGTCACCCTGAAGGACCCCTCGACGACCTAGGCTGCCTCCATGGCACCGAACATCGCGACGAACACCTCGGTCTCCCTGGACGAACTGCTCGACTTCGTACGCCCTCGGCACCGCGCCATCCTCCTCACCCGCCGCGCCGACGGCTCCCCCCAGGGGTCGCCCCTGACCTGCGGAGTCGACGACTCGGGGCGCATCGTCGTCTCGACCTACCCCGAGCGCGCCAAGACGCGTAACGCCAAGCGGGACGAGCGCGTCAGCCTCATCGTCCTGAGCGACGAATGGAACGGGCCCTGGGTGCAGATCGACGGTACGGCCGAGGTGATCGACTCCCCGGACTCCGTGGAGCCCCTCGTCGAGTACTACCGGAACATCGCGGGGGAGCACCCCGACTGGGCCGAGTACCGCGAGGCCATGCGCAAACAGGGCAAGTCGATCATCCGCGTCACCCCTGTCCGGTGGGGCCCGGTAGCAACCGGCGGCTTCCCCGCCCGCCTGTCCCCCCAGCCCTAACGTTTTTCGCCCCCGCCGCCCCTACCCATTCCCCTACCTGGGGGCTGCCGCCCCCAGACCCCCACATCGGCCTGAACGGCCTCGTCCTCAAACGCCGGACGGGCTAAAAGATCTCCAGCGCCGGACGGGCTAGAGGGTGCACCCGCAGTCGCCAGCGCACGTGAGGGGCCGTGCCGTGCCGGTACATCACATGCCCGCCGCTGACGTCCGGATCGGGAAACGTCTCCCCATAGGGCAACGTCTGATTCAGCGGCGACGGGCGGATGTACCGGCACGGCACGGCCCCGACCCACCCACCGGCGCATAGCGAACCGGCGGCAGGCGAACCCGGTGGCAGCTACCCGCGCTCCACCATCGCCTCGATCCCCGCAATCAACATCTCCAGCGCAAACCCGAAGTCCCGCTCCCGCATCTCCTCCACGGTGTCCCCACCCCGCGCCGCCATCAATTCCGCCGCACCCGCGAAGTTCGCCCCGAACTCCGGCTGTTCGCCGATCGCGCTCATGGCCTGCCGGAAGTACTCGTCCTGCGACATCCCCGCCGAAGCGCACCGCTGCACAAAGTGCCCCTCGATCGTCCCGAACCCGTACACGAACTGGAAGACGGCCGACAGCGCCCCCATCTGCCCGTGCGGCGGCAACCCCGTGTTCCGTACCACCTGCTGCACACACAGCGAGAACGCCATGGAATGCGGCCCGATGTTCAGAAAGGTCCCGCTGAGCGGCGACACCCATGGGTGGCGCACCAACAGCGCCCGGTACCCCGCGGCCAGCGCCCGCAGCTGATCCCGCCAGTCCTCCCCCGACGACGGATCCGGCAGCTCCAGCTCCCCGAACACCGCGTCCAGGGCGAGTTCGAGCAGATCGTCTTTGGTGTCGACGTACCAGTACACGGACATCGCGGTGACGTTCAGCTCCCCGGCCAGCCGGCGCATGGAGAACTTCGCCAGCCCCTCCGCGTCCAGCAGCCGCACCGTGACCTCGGTGATCCGGTCCCGGTCGAGCCCCGACGGCTGCCCGCCACCACGCGCCGCACCGCCCCGGGGGGCCTTGCCCTCCAGCCAGACACTGGTCCGCCCCGGACGCTTGGCCCGGTCGGCTGCCCTCACCATGGCGCACCTTCCTCGGAACTCGGAGCTCGGAACTTGGAGCTCGGAACTCGGAACTTGGAGCTCGGAACTCGGAACTCCGTGCTCGACCCACGGGGCAGGGCCGGAATTCCCCGGTCCGCCCCCCTTGATGATGCTAAGCGGGTACTACGCGGACACCGCCATCGCGGAGTCTGCCCTCTCCGCCCGCCGCAGCAACGCGGCCGCGAGGAGCCCGCCGAGGAGCACGGCGACCGCACCCACCAACTGACTGGTCTCCAGGCCGGACGAGAACGCGTCGGTGATCCGCCCCCGCTCCTCGTCCGATCCCGCCAAAGCAACTGAGGTTTTCGCTTCGGGGTGACGTCATGGCGGTGTCCAGGTGAGGCCGGTTTCGGCGATGAAGCCGTCGAGGAGGTCGGGCCGGTACTGCATCTTCTTCAGCCGGGTGCGGGTGAGGTCGGCGAGGGCGTCGACGGTGCATGCCGCAAGGTTGCCCAGGTCGTTCTTCAGGTTCGCCCACACGCCTTCGGCCGGGTTGAGGTCCGGGGCGTAGGCCGGCAGACGGAAGACGGTCAGCCACCGCTTGCGGGCGGCCAGTAACTCGCGCATCAGCGCATCCTTGTGCTGGGTGGAGTTGTCCCAGACCAGCACGATCTTCCCGCCGAGTTGCTGGTGGGCGGCCTCCAGCAGCTCGGCGAAGTCCTGCTCCTTGAAGCCGTTCTTCTCACCGCGCCGACCGGGGTGGTGGGCGAGCATCCGGTAGATCAGGCGGGTCCGCTCACCCGGCTTCGCGCAGACCATCCCGGCCACCGAGACCCTGCCCGATCCCTTCCCCGACACCCTGACCTGCGGCGGCACTCCGATACGGGACCAGGTGCGGGCCTTGGGCGGCCGTAGAGCCTGCCCCGACTCGTCCTCGAACACCAGCCACGCGTCCTGCTCCCTCACCTTCTTTCCACGCGCGCCCATGTCTCCTCCCGCCACACCCGCACCTGCTCCTCGTCCCGCTCGGCGGCCCGGTGCACCGGAACCTGCACCGAGAAGCCCATCTGCCGCAGGATCCGGGACAGTTGCGGCTGGCTGAAGCGCACGTGGAAGCGCCGGGCAACCAGCACCGAGATCCTCGCCAGCGTCCACCGCTGGTCTTCCCTCCAGCCGTGTACGGCCGGGCCCTGCTCCAGCGCACGCGCCAGCCAAGCCCGCCAGCCCGGCTGCATCCGCGACGCGACCCCCGAGGGGCCCTTGGAGCGCAGGGCGTCCCTACCGCCCTGACGCCAGGCGGCGTGCCAGGCATAAGCCGACTTCCGCGACACCCGTAACACCCGCGCGACCTGCGGCGGCCGCATCCCCGCCGCGAACATCTCGGCGGCCTGGAACCGCACCCGCTCCCGCCGGGCCCGCTCCACCGCGGTCAGGCCACCCCCATCGGGATACCTCATGCCACCGGACTACACCCACCCACCGAACCCGCGTCACCCCGACGCGAAAACCTCAGAAGCGCGGCGGGCAGCGAACTCGCCGCGACCGGAATGAGCGCGGCGAACCGGGAGTTGAGCACGGCACCGAGCACCGCCACCCCCAGCCCGTTGCCGAACTCGGCGAGCGTGCCGTTGATGCCCCCGTTTCGGGTCGAAACCGTCAGCTGCTGCCCGAACCCGTCGGCTGCGTCAGGTCGTAGAACGTCGCCGACCCCACCGTCACCGTCGCGAAGTTGGCCTGCACCCACGAGCTGATCTGCGACGACGTACCGGAGTCGGCACCGCCGCCCATGCCGCCCCCGGAAATGAAGTAGTGGATCTTGCCCTCCTCCACGTACTTCTTGAACTGGGCCAGTGTCGGCGATGGGTCGGTGCCGTTGAAGCCGCCGATCGCCATCACCGGCTTGCCGGTGGCGAGCTGGTAGCTCCCGGAGTTCTGGGCACCGATGGCCGCGGCGGCCCATGTGTAGTCGTCCGCGTTCTTCGACAGCAGCGTCTTGGCCTCGGAGCTGACGGTCGCGCCGTTCAGCAGACCGCCGGCACCGCCGCCTCCGCCCATGCCGCCCTCGCCCGTCCGGCCACCGGGGCCGCCCTGCTGACCGTTCTGGCCCTGGGTGTTGCCCCCCCCGGGACCGCACCCCCGTTGCCACCGGTCGGAGGCTGCCCCATACCGCCACCTTGCTGGGTGTTGCCGTTCCCGTTCTGCTGATTCGGGCCGCCGCCCGGGAAGGCTCCGCCCATGCGGCCACCACCACCGCCACCGGGACCGCCGCCGCCCATCATGCTCGCCCCGGCCGGACCAGCAGTGACGATGGAGCCCGTGTGGCCCTCCCGCAGAGTGCTGATGGTGTACGCCGTCGGACCGGCGACAGCCGCCACCAAACTCACCCCGACTGCCACGAGGGCCAGTTGACGGCCCAGCTTGGCCACGAAGATCAGGCCGAGCGCGCCCACGAGGCCGCCGATCAGGACCAGCCACTTCAGGCCAGGGGAGGTAGTCCGGGGTGCGGTTGAGCCCCCCGTGTGAGCCTCTGCGGCCCCCGCGTGACGAATTCGAGGGGAGGTATGTCCACACCCTTGGGGAGGCGAGCGGGACCGCCGCCGTCCACCGGACCGCCCGACGCGCGCATCGACGTCTCGCGCAGCGAGTTGTCCAGCTGGTCGTACAGGTGCGAGCGCAATGCGATGGTCGTCACCGTGCCGATCACGGCACACACGACCGCGATCAGCGCCACGGATGCGACGACGAGCCGTGTCCGCAGGGTGCGCGGCTGTCGTCCCCGCCTCTTCTGCGTACGCGTCGTCGACGGCTCATGACGCCGCGGGCTTGATCAGATAACCGGCCCCACGCCGGGTGTGGATCATCGGCTCACGCCCCGCGTCGATCTTGCGCCGCAGATACGAGATGTAGAGCTCCACCACATTGGCCCGCCCACCGAAGTCGTACGACCACACACGGTCGAGTATCTGCGCCTTGCTGAGGACCCGGCGGGGGTTACGCATCAGAAAGCGCAGCAGCTCGAACTCGGTCGCGGTGAGGTGGATGTTCTCCCCGGCCCGCGACACCTCGTGGCTGTCCTCGTCCAGGGTGAGGTCGCCGACGACCAGCATGGATTCGGAACGCCGGTCGGCGGCACCGGAGCGCCGGATGAGCCCGCGCAGCCGGGCCACGACCTCTTCGAGGCTGAACGGCTTGGTGACGTAGTCGTCGCCACCGGCGGTGAGCCCGGCGATCCGGTCCTCGACGGCGTCCTTCGCGGTCAGGAACAGCACCGGCACGTCGGGCAGTTCCCGGCGCAGCCGGCCGAGAACCGCCAGCCCGTCCATGTCGGGCAGCATCATGTCGAGAACGACGGCGTCGGGCCGGAACTCGCGCGCGGCCTGCACCGCACCCTGTCCGTCACCCGCGCTGCGGATCTGCCAGCCTTCATAGCGAAGGGCCATGGACAGCAACTCGGTGATCGACAGCTCGTCGTCCACCACCAGCACGCGGGCGGGGCTCCCGTCCGGCCTCAGCAGTTCGGTGCGCCCCTGGGGCGAGGTCGTGGTCATAGCGGACACCTTGTCCGGCACCGCTGAGAGCTTCCTTTCGGGAACCTGTGTTTTCCCTGAGAAACACACAGGAACCGCTCAGGGGACTCCTAGGAAGATCACGACGAGGATGCGCTACCCGATGGAGGGGTGCGCTACCCGATGGGCGGGGGAGGGCAACCCCGGCTGGACGGGGTCACCCCTGGTTGGGCGGGGGTCGATCCCAGAGGGGCGGGGGTCAATCCCGGATGGGCAGGGGCCGATCCCGAACAGCCGGGCGCCGTTCTCGTAGCAGACCGCCCGGAGCCAGTCGTCCCCCATCCCGAGCCGTTCCAGCGCGTGCAGCTGGTGGACGTACGCGTACGGGATGTTCGGGAAGTCGGTACCGAGGAGGACCCGGCCACCAAGATCCGCAAGCCTGCGGAGCGCCTCGCGCGGAAACGGCGCGAGCCCCTCGCTGAAGTCGGTGAACGCCATCGTCGTGTCGAGCCGCACCTCCCCGTACCGCTCGGCGAGGTCCAGGAAGTCCTCGTACTCGGGCATCCCCATGTGCGCGACGACGAGCCGCAGCCGGGGATGCCTGGCGAGCACGCCCGCGACCGGACCGGGCCCGGTGTGCTTGCCCGGCGAGGGCCCGGACCCGCAGTGCATCACGATCGGAACCCCGGCCTCGGCGAGCAACCCCCATACGGCATCGAGGAGCTGGTCCTCCGGGTCGTACGCCCCCACCTGCACATGCGCCTTGAAGACGCGCGCCCCTGAGTCCACCGCGGCCCGCACATAGGTCTCGACGCCCGGCTCGGGGAAGAGGGTCGCCGTGTGCAAACAGTCGGGGGTCCGGCGGGCGAAGTCGACCGCCCACCCATTGAGCCACTGGGCCATGCCCGGCTTGTGCGGGTAGAGCATGGCGGTGAAGGCACACACCCCGAACTCCCGTATCATCGCGAGCCGTTCGTCCTCGTCGGCGCGATAGGTGATCGGCCACTCGACGCGGCCCGTCAGCGGCCCGAGCCCGTCGAAGTAGTCCCACACCTTGCGCAGCACACGCTCGGGCATGAAGTGCGTGTGCACGTCGACGAGCCCGGGGAGTCCGAGCCGCCTCCAGAACTCCTGAACTTCCGCGGCCTCAGCCGACTCCGCAGCCTCCGGGGCCTCAGCCGACTCCAACGACTCAGCCGACACCACCGACTCCACCGACTCCACCGACTCAGCCACGTTCACGCTCGAACCCGTGGCTGCGCTCGACCTTGGCGACATGCAGGGTGTAGCGCTCGTACCACTCGGCGCGGCCGCGTTGCTGCGCCGCGCGGTGCTCCACCTGGGCGCCCCACTCCTTTATCGCGACCTCGTCCCTGAAGTATCCGACGGTGACGGACAGCCCACCCGGCGTACCCGCGTGGTCCATGCCCAGGTAGCCCGGGACGTCCTTGACCAGCTCCTCCATCCGCTCGGCGGTCTCGCCATAGCCGTTGCCCCCCTCCGTCCGTACCGAGGTGAACACGACGGCGTAGTAAGGGGGTTCATGGGCGGCGACAGGTGCAATGAAGTGATCGCTCATGTCCGCCACTCTCGGCCCGCGCGTTCCCACCCGTCCAGCTCCTTGCCGAACGGGATCCATATGGGATCCAAGTCTTGACCGTCCTGGGGTCGGGGTCTTGACCGTCCTGCTCGCGCGGCCCCATCCCCGCCTCGCCCATCCCCCTCAAAAGAGCCCGCCCTGCACATCTCGGCCTCCCAACTCCCTCACTGGCACCGTGAGTCGATCGCCCCCGGCGGCGGTCAGCTCCCACCCGGTCATCAGCCGCGTATCGAGAACAACAACGCCCCTCTCAGTCGCCAGATGCAGATCGGGCCCGGCGGCCGCGACCAGCTCCCCACTCACCACCCCGCCCCCGACGAGCTCGCTCACGACGCCCTCCGCCGCCGGAAGCCCCACGAGCCCGAACACGTCGGTGTGGTCGACCGGTTCGAACGGCGCGCGCCGCAGCGACTCGGGCCAGGCGTCGAGCCGCCCGACCCGCGCGTGCAGCTCCCGGATCTCGGCCACCCGCTCGCCCGGGCTGCCCGGCAACGCCGCCCGCACCGCCCGCTTGTCGGCGTACGGAATCCGATCCGGCACCTTGAGCGCCGCCCGCAACAACTCCTCCGCCCGCCGCGCCGCCATCAACGGTCCCTGCCCCAGCCAGCTGAAGGTGACGGCACCCTGCTCCAGCAACCGCGCGGACCCCCGCTCGACCGCGGTGATCCCCACTTTCACCATGCCGGGTCCGAACCACGCCAGATACACGTGGTACGGCCGCGGATCATCGGCCATGGTGTCGGCGGCCACGGAGTGCGCCCGGTCCAACCGCGCACACTCCTCGCACCGCGCGCCCGTACTACGCCCCGACACCACCGCCCGCACGGGACACGCATGCCCCCGAGCCCCCACACACGTCCGCACACCCCCGTCCACAACCCCAAACACCACCCGCTTCCCCCAGACCAGCGGGCTCCCCCGCCCACCGCCCCACACCAAGACAGGGCCGTCCCCCGACCACCGCAGCCCCGAACATCTCCACGCCTGCCGCACATCAATGACATTAGGGGGTGGCACTGACAATGGGCCTGACCTGCGATGTTGCGTGAAGCGTCTACGGAATAGACGCTTCACGCAACATCCCCGCACCAAGCCAAGAGGTCCGGTACGGTACGGCGAGGCCCGAAGTCGCAACTTGGTTTTGCGACTTCGGGCCTCTCTCACTGCACTCGTACGGCACTACGGCAGCACGTACACCGGCGCCCCCTCAGGCGTGCAGCCCTCTTGCCGCATGCAGCCCCGCTTGAGCAGCATCCGTACGCAGTCGTAGACGCGCGACTGCGCCAGCCCTGTTCGGCTGGCAATCTCCTCCAGTCGGTAACGGGCCCCGGCCCCGCAGCAGCGCCGGGGCCAGGTAGGCCGCCACCGCGTGGATGTCCTCCGTGACGACGAGGTTCTTCTCCCTCCACGCGGCGAGAAGCTCCTGAGGAGTCAGCTTCGGTACGGCAGCGGGTCGCGGGCGGCCAGCCGGGCGAGCCAGAGCGTTGGCGATCTACTGCAGGGCCTCGGCGATCACCATCTGGCTGAGGCTGATCTCCCGCAGCAATTCGCCGCGCTCCTCCTGGAAGGCGAGCAGCATCTCGTCGGCCCGGACGTTCCGCTCTTCGAGCCGCACGATGGCGTCGGCGACCTGCTGAGGCATGACGTACGCCGTGCCGCCACTGGGGGCGGGCTGCACGGGGGCCGGTTCGAGGGAGTACGAGCCATCGCGCGGGACGGTCTCGATGACCTCGGAGACCCACTGCTTGAACGGTGCGCACTCGAGCTTGGTGCATGCGTTGACCAGCTGGACAAGCCCTTGGAGGCTCACCATTTTCATTGACCTTTGTAGCCTGTGACCCGCAAGTTTGCGCAAGGTGTCGCTTCCAGCGACACCTCGTGCAATCTCACCCAGACTCTTCTGCAAGCCGTCTGCAACATGCAGGCGGAGAGCATGACGCGTGTTTGCGTACCCCAGGCTGCTTGCCACGTCCACGGCCGGAAACCAGTGCTCCCCGGTCGGCAACGTAAGCCTCCGCACCCGCGCCCCCCACTGCCCGCACCCGGCAACCACCGACTCCACCAATGCGAAGTCGCCGCTCCAGCCGGCCAGGCTTCCCCCGAAACGCCAGAGGCCCCGGATCTCTCCGGGGCCTCTGCTCAGTGTGCACTCGGCAGGATTCGAACCTGCAACCTTCTGATCCGTAGTCAGATGCTCTATCCGTTAAGCTACGAGTGCTTGTTTTGTTGTGTTTTCGTCTTCGCTTCCCGGGTTTTCGGCCCGCTCGCGGCGACAGGAAGAACATTACATGACTGCCGCCGCCATGTGAAATCCGTTAGCCGCACCCCTTGTGAGCTGGGCAAACGGGCTGCGGCACCCGGTAACGCCGAAGCCCCGGTCCAGGTGGACCGGGGCTTCGGATCTTGGCGCGGAGGCGGAGGGATTTGAACCCTCGATGGGATTGAAGTCCCAAACCGCATTAGCAGTGTGTTGCCCCTCGTATGAGGACGACGCGCCGCGACTGCCCGAGGCGCTCCGCCGCAGGTCAGACCCGCACTGCCATCGGATGTGGTTGACCCTCGACGGAACGCGTACGGGCCACTTGGTGCCATCGCCGTGCCATCGAGCACGCCGTGCCGCGGCCAGCTCCGGGCGCTCAGTGCAGGTCCGTCCGGGTGCCTTGCCCGACGCGCTGGAAGCCGATGATCGTGGCTGGCTTCCACACGGGCGAGCGGCTGAACACCTTGTCCGCCGGCGGCAACTCGCCGCGCCCTCGGGAGCGGTACGCCCTGATCGTCTGCTCGCTCACACCCCAGTAGCTGGCGACGTCAGCGATTGCCCAGTAGTCGGCCTTCGGATCTGCCACGAGGAACTCCCTGTCCGGAACTTTGGCCGTTCGATGTTGACAAGGTGTGCGGCTCAGCTCCTCCCAGGCTCGGACCAGGGTCCGGCCGGCGGCCGCTCAGGCAGCTTCGCCCCGGGGCGCCTCATATACCAGCGCATGAACTCGCGCAGCACCCGAGCGCGAGGGCTGCGCCCCTCGGGATGCACGGCGCGTGTCGCCTGCTCGAACGGCTCCCACTCATCGTCGGGGGCGCGGAAGCGGCGGGGGGTGTCGTACTCGGTCTCTACCTCGGGTGTCATGCCCGCGAGAGTACGGCTTTGTGGCTACAGACGGCAAGCGTGCGCACGAGTGTTCGTGGCCACAAACTCGCCCATCAACCCCCTTGCTTTGTAGCCACAAAGCCATTAGGTTTGTAGCCACAAGAACAGCCCCCGGCGGTGCAGCAACACCGACCGAGGGCCTGACGGAATCCACCTGATCCACCAGGGAGAACCGCTATGGCTCATGTTCCCACCCACCGCGAGCACCGCGCGACGCGCCGTACGCTCCGCGCCACCCTCCGCCTCCGCGCCGCGGCCACCCGTACCCTCCGCAAGGCCACCCGCGCACTCGCCTCCGGCCAGCCGCAGACCGCCAAGACCCACCTGATCGGCCGCGGCCTCGACCCCACCACCGCGAAGCGCTTCGCCGGCGCCTTCTCCAAGGGCGTCACGCCGACCGCGACCAGCGAGACGGTCATCAAGCTCAAGGGCCGCGCCCGTAAGGCCGTCGCCGTGAAGCTGTACGACTCCGCGGCCTTCATGGCCCGCCTGCGGGTGTACCGCCCGAAGTCCCCCACCGCCGCTGCCGCGTTCGCGGCGCTCGCGGCCTAGTCCGCCACCCGCCCGCGCCTGCCCGGCCCGCGTTCTGAAGACGCGAATTCTACCGCCGGGGTAACGGAGTTGGGCCGAACGTCCCTCGAACGGAGAAGGGGCGCCTGGCCCAACCCCTGCGGGACGACTACGAGGAGAAGAGCCACGTGAACGTCACACCGGAGGGATCAGAGACCATGAACTACGCCACGGCCCTTGCCGCCGCCACCGCCCACCTCGTCGCCGACCAGACCGTCGAGACCCCGCTGTCCCGTGACCTCCGCGCCGGTGCGAGCGGGCAGCCGCGAGCGTACGCCGACGAGCTCGTCGAGGGCGGCGCCCGCGAGCACACCGAGCCCGCCGGCTGCCCCGTCTGGCCCGGGATCTGCACCGACACCACCCCGGGGCACTACGACCACTTCAACCACGAGCACCACGTCCTCGACAAGGGCGGCGAGCAGCTGCTCGACATCGGGTTCGTCCAGCTCTCCGACGTCGACGGCAACAGCCCGGCGATGATCTACATCCGCAGCGAGGACTTCGCCCCGGAAGAGGTCCGTCCGAAGACCACGGAGCTGCGGCGCCTACTCGACACGGCCGACGCACTCGCCGACAAGGTCATGGCCGTCCGCGAGCCCGCGCCCCCGGCCGAGCCGCGCACCTGGAAGTACATCCGCACGGGCGACCTCGCCGAGGTCACCGTCACCTGCACGATCTGGTGCGAGAACAGCCACGAGATGGACCAGTACCTCACCGCGGCCCCCTCGGACATCCACCACCAGGCGTACGGCCAGGAACGGACCGTCGAGGCCAGCGAGGAGTTCGAGAAGTACGAGCAGCGCCGGCTGCTGTCCGCACAGCTCGAGGTCATCCCGGACTCCGAGCTTGGTGAGGCCGAGCGCGTCCCGCACGTCAAGGTCGAGGTCGTCGACGGCCTGTGGTCCCGTCCGATGGGCCCGGACCAGCTGGCCGAGTTCATCGACACGGTGGAGGGCCAGTTGGGCGAGCTTCGGAAGCTGCACACCCGCCTCGTGGCCATCCGCGCCAAGGCAACCGCCCGGGCGTAGCCCGCACCAAGACGGCCCCGGAGGCGGCGACCCTACCGCCGCCCCGGGGCCTAGATCCGACCCTTCTCCAACAAGGAGTCAGACCTTGTCCAGTACCGTACCCAGCTGCACGAAGCAGCCCACCCCGGACAACCTCGACGAGTCCAGCGACCTCACCGTCGCCGTCCGCGTCGCCCAGCAGCTGCTCGCCACCTTCGGCAGCAGCAAGAGCGACGGCTTCTCCTACCCCGAGGCCTACGGCGCCCTCCGGGAGAGCCTGCGCCTGGTCCTGCGTTCCCTCGGCGCCGAGCCGGTCGACGAGAAAGGGTCCGGTCTGGTCCGGACCCCCGGCAGTGACCAGCGCTGCCCGGCCGCTCACCCCGACGACCCCACTCCGTGCGGCGGCCCGGTCGCCGTCACCGTGCTCGACGCGGACAACGCTGGCGCCAACGGCTGCGAGCACCACGGCGCCCGCCTCCTCGCCTCCCTGGACGGCGGCCGCGTCTACGCCCTGCCGGACGCCCCCGAAGGCGCCGCCATCCGCACCTTCAAGGCAGCCGACACGACCCGCCCGTTCTGCTGGTACGACGGCCCGCGCGTCGACCCGTCGCAGCTCAGCCGCGCGGAGAACCGCCACGGGGGTGAGGGCAAGTGACCGCGCCCCGCACCGTCACCCTCGCCACCGTCGACCGCGGCAACGTGACGATCCCCGAGCCCGCATGGTGCTCCGGACACAGCCACCACGACCCGCTCACCGAGTACGCCGACATCATCCACAGCAGCCCGGAACACACCCTCAACTTCCGGTACGTCGTCCTGCTCGCCGCGGGCCTGGTCCAGTCGCCGCACGCCACCACCGCCTCCCCCGGCCTCGGCGGCCCGACGCCCGGCGTCTCGGTCCACCCGCTCGGCGAGACCCTCGACCCCACCGGCCTCTACAGCCTCGCGGCCGCCCTCGACGCGTACTCCGACCAACTGCGCACCCTTGCCGACCAGCTGGACGCGATCCTCGACGGAGGTGGCCAGTGACCACCCGCCGCCTCACCAAGGGCCAGGCGATCGTCCTCGGCGCCGCCGCCCTCGTCATGGTCGCCGTCGGCGCGGCCGGCGCCATCGGCACCTTCTCCAACGTCGTCTCCGAGTTCCACCGCAAGGCCACCGCCATCGGCGTCGTCGCCGCAGGCGAAGGCCTCACCCTCATCCTCGCCCTGACCATGCTCGGCCTCACCATGCTCGGCCAGCCCTCGCCCACGTGGGTACGCGGCGGACTGTGGCTCGCCCCGCTCGCCGCCTGCCTCACCGGCCTGTCCCTCGCGAGCAGCGTCACCGAGGCCGCCGTGTACGGCATGACCCCGCTGGCCATGTCGGGCGCCGCCGAGGGCCTCGGCCTGATCGCCCGCCGCATCGTCATCTACCGCACCGGTGTGGACGCTGAGGCGCAGCGCCGCAACGCGGACGCCGTGCAGCAGCTCGCCTACCAGCGGGCCGTCTCCGAGGGCCACCCCGACGAGAAAGCGCGGCAGGCCGCACTGCGCAAGAGCTGGAGCCTGGCCAAGGTGGTCGGCCGCGGAGACCAGGTCCTCGGCGCCGAGCTGGTCGACGTGCAGCGCGTCCGGCTCCGCGCGGGAGCTGATGCGGCCCTCGCATCCATGTACGGCGGACAGACCGACAGCCCGTCGGTCAGTCCCGTCGAACGGCCCCGACAGGTCTCCGCGACCGAGGTGCTGCGCGAGCGGTTCGCCGACATGGACCCGGCGGATGCGATCCGCCTCGCACACGATGCGCGACCTGATGCGCCCCCCGCCGAACTCGCCGCGCTCCTGGGCACCTACGGCGTGCCAGTCGACCCTGTCGCGGTCGCCCTGGTCCTCGGCCACCGGGCACCGGAGTACGAGGCGCATCGACCTGATACGGCTGATGCGCACCAGGTCAGAGAGCTGGAACCGCTCGACATGGCGGGCGCCGTAGCCGAGGCCGCATCGGTCCTCGGGGCGAGCGCATCACCCAGGGACATCGCCGACCACATCGCCCAACATCGGCGCCTGGTCGTCACCGAGCCGTACATCCGCACCGCCCTCTCCAGGGCCGCGAAGAAGACCGAGATGGAAGGTGGATACGCATGATGCGCATCCTGTTCGGCGTCGTCCTCGCCATCCTCGTCGCCGTCCCGCCGCTCTTCGGCATCGTCCTGGCCGCCACCACGTTGGCCGCCTCGCAGCCCCCCGTCCTCGCGTTCGCCGCTGGCGTCATCCTCTGGCCGCGCATCACCCGCCGCGTCCGGAGGTGGGTGAAGTGACCGAGCCCGTACAGCGGCAGCAGATCGGCTACGACCTCGCCGGAAACCCCATGTACGTCGCGCCGATCCAGCACGGCCCGGCCTCCGTTGCCCATCAGGCAACGCAGCCGTTGCAGCCCATCAAGGCCCACCCGTGGGGCGCATACATCGCGGGCGGATGCCTCGGCGTCCTCGCCCTGACCGTGCTCGCCGTCGCCATCGCGTTCGTCGTCTTCGGCTTCGCGATCCTCGCTGCGGTCCTCGCCCTGGCGGTGGTCGCCCTCACGATCTGCGTCCTCGTCCTGCGCTCGATGTTCCGTGACTACCAGAAGGGGCACTGACCATGGCGTTCACCGACAAGGACCCGCACAACGTTGGCGAGATCCTCCGCGTCGTCGCCCTCGGCGCCCGCATCCAACGCCGCCAGGCCCGCGGCAAGTCTGTCAAGGCCTTGGAGAACCGCGTGGACCGCATCCGCGAGCAGGCGCAGAAGCGCGAGGACGGCAAGCGCAAGAAGTAGTTCCGCCACGGGGCGGCCATACCCGGCACAGGTACCTCGGCCGCCCCGTGTCCCAGAGCCCCATCGAGACCCAGGGAAGATCAGCATGACGCACACCGTCGTACCCGCCCAAGACCCGGGCACGAGTACACCCGTACCCGCCGTACCCGGAACGCCGGGTACCCCCACCACCGCCCCGCCCCCCGCCGGGGTTCCGTCGGCCGCCACGATCGACACCGGACCAGCCTCCGAGGGCGAGCAAGGCGCCCCCGTACCCGTCGACAATCCGGCCCTCCCCGAGCCCGGGGTACGTACCGAGAAGCGCCGCCCGATCCTCGCGTCGTGGCTGCGCTCTCGCAGCGACTTCACCGCCACCGTGTCGCGCGCGTCCGGCCACGCCGGGTACGCCAGCCTGTACCACGGGCTCCGCGTCCCCTGGTACAGCGTCCAGTTGACGATGATGGCGCCGCGCGGCACCGCCCGCTTCGTACGTGAGACGGGCCGATGGATCTGGGACCGCGAGGCCGCGCCCCTGCGGGACTGGGCTGTGCGGCACGAGGACGTCGAGGAGTACATGCGCCTCGCCCGCCTGCGGGCCGGACGCGTACGGCTGCGCGGTTTCGTCACCATCGTCGCTGCGGTGTTCGGCCTCGGCTTCGCCCTGTGGCTGTACGTCATGGCGCCCGCCTACCTGTACGCCTTCGCCGCCGGCGGGATCCTCTCCCTCGGCGTCCTCGGCCAGCAGCCCGACGCCCCGGTCATCGGCCCCGCGGTCATGCGCACCGAGCTGCAGAAGCTCACCGGCACGATCGTGCTGCGCGCCCTCGACTCGATCGGCAACGCGAAGATCTCGGCCGCCGTCAAGAAGGGCGGCGACATGAACGGCATGCGCTTCACCAGCGAGATCACCCGCGACGGCCCCGGCTACCGGGCGGACCTCGATCTGCCGTACGGCGTGGTGCCCGAGGACGTGATGGAGGAGCGCCAGGCCCTCGCCTCCGGGCTGCGTCGCAAGCTCGGCTGCGTGTGGCCGTCCGGCGACCCGGAGGAGCACGAGGGCCGACTGATCCTGTGGGTGGGCGACAAGCCCATGAACGAGACCACGAAGCCGCCGTGGCCGCTGCTGAAGGAGGGCGAGGTCGACCTGTTCAAGCCCGTGGTGTTCGGCAACGACCAGCGGATGCGGGAAATCGTCGTATGCCTCATGTTCGTCTCGGTCGTCATCGGCTCCGTCCCCCGCATGGGCAAGACGTTCCTGCTGCGCCTGCTGCTGCTCATCGCCGCCCTCGATTCCCGTGCATCCGTCCTCGGGTTCGACTTCAAGGGCACGGGCGACCTCGGCCCGCTGGAGCCCGTCTGCCACCGCTACCGGTCCGGCGAGGAGGACGAGGACCTCCTGTACGTTCTGCACGCGATGCGGGAGCTGAAGGAGGAGCTGCGGCGGCGGGCCAAGGTGATCCGCAGCCTGCCCAAGTCCCGCTGCCCCGAGTCGAAGGTGACCCCGGCCCTGGCAAGCGACAGGAGCCTCGGCCTGCACCCGATCGTCGTGGGCTTCGACGAGTGCCAGGTCCCCTTCGAGCACGAGAAGTACGGCGCGGAGCTGGAGTCCATCTGCACGGACATCGCCAAGCGCGGCCCGGCCCTCGGCATCATCGGCATCTTCGCCACTCAGCGCCCGGACGCCAAGAGCCTGCCGCCCGGCATCAGTGCGAACGCCATCCTGCGGTTCTGTCTGAAGGTCATGAGCCACACCGCGAACGACATGGTCCTTGGCACCGGCGCGTACAAGTCCGGCGTCCGCGCGACGATGTTCTCCCGCTCGGACCGCGGTATCTGCTGGATGTCCGGCGAGGGCGACGACCCGGTCATCGCCGCGTCCGCGTTCGTCGACGGACCGGCCGCCGAGGGCGTCGTCGCCCGGGCCCGGCAGCTGCGCGAGGCGTATGGGAACATCACCGGCCACGCCATCGGCGAGGGCCCAACGGAGCGCAAGGGCATGGACGTCCTCGGCGACTCCCTGAAGGTGTTCCACGCCGACGAGGAGCAGCTGTGGTGCGAGCGCCTCGCCGCCCGCCTCGCGGAGTGCTGGCCGGATGTCTACGGCGAGTGGAGCACCGCGAGCGTGGCGCCTGCGCTGCGCCCCTGGGGCATCACCACGACCGACGTGTGGGGCACGACCGACGAGGGCGAGAAGACCACGAAGCGCGGGATCAAGCGCGCCGACATCGCTGCCGCTCTCACTCGTCGTGACGCCGACAGGGCTGCGGCCTGACGCTCGCACCGGTGCTAGGCCTAGCACCCCGCCCTGCTAGGCCTAGCACCCCCGCTAGCACCAAATCACGCCCCTGGCCTGCTACCTAGCGCCTAGCAGCAGGGGCCCGGGAAACGGGAAACACTCGCCTCAGCAGGAGGAGACACCCCATGTGGCTTGCTATGGCCGCGCTCATACTCTGGTTCGGCGGCTACGCAGTGTTGTGCGCCGTCCGGCCGTTCGCGCCGTGCCGGAAGTGCGCTGGCGCGGGCGAGATCGAGCGATTCCGGAAGGTGCGGACGTGCCCGCGGTGCCACGGTCGCAAGCTTCGGCTGCGCGTCGGCCGGCGGGCGCACAACGCCTGGCGGCGCACTTACGACAACGGCACCCGCTGACCCCACAGCGGCCGCCCCCGACGACTGGCCGGGGGCAGTATCGCGGCGCGTAGGCCGGGCGGGTACAACTGAAGGCGCACCACACAGCCATTGGTAACGATCCGGGAACACGGGGCACTCTGGCGGGAAGAACGTCGGACGTTGAGACTCGTTGGCAGGTAGACATGACGATCGGCGAAGGGGGGAAAGCCGTGGCCATCGCGTATCTGGAGCGAGCCGTCTACGACATGCGGCAGGTAGACCGGCTGCTGAGGCTCACACCCGGCACCGCCCTGCGCTGGATCGACGGCTACACCCGGGTCGGAAAGAATTACCCGCCCATCATCCGGGAATCAGCGACCGGCTCTCCACTGGTCACCTGGGGTGAGTTCGTCGAGACAAGCCTGCTGTCGGTATACCGAAATGCTGGCGTGCCGATGTCGCGAATGCGGCCGATCGTCCAGGCCCTGAAACGTCGTTTCGGCACGAAGTACCCACTGGCGCACGTCCGGCCTTGGGTGGACCAGGGTCGGAACCTGGTGTACGAGGCTCAGGAGGAAGTCGGCCTGGACGCAGGGCTGCGGATCGTGGTCGAGGCACGGAGCGGGCAACTGCGGCTGTCGCCGGCCGCCGAGACGTTCTTCGAGTCGGTCGAATTCGAGCGGGTCACGGACGAGTTGGGGCACACGTCCCCGGTGAAGATCGCCGCGCGCCTGTACCCATACCGGAACGACCGGGCTGTCGTCATCGACCCGGAGAGGCGTTCTGGTGTGCCGGTGGTCAGGTCGGTGCCGACGGAGATCCTGGCGCAGATGGTCAGGGCCGGGGACGACGTGGACGTAATTGCGGACTGGTACGACCTCTCTCCGGGGCAGGTGCGTGCGGCGGTGGACTACGAGAACTCGCTGGCAGGTTGATCGATTGTGGCGGCACGGGCGGGGGAAGAACGCTTCTTCGCTGACGAGAGCGTCCTCGGTGTCGGGAAAGCGCTGACCATCGCGCGCCGTGACACCATCCACACGGGGCATGTGCTGATCCCGGAGGTTCCGCTCGGTGCGAAGGACCCGGAGTGGATACCGATCGTCGCGAGCAAGGGCCTGGTCGCCCTCGGGCGGGACGGGAAGATGCGCACGCGCCCGGGCGAGCGGGAACTCATCATCGAGCACAAGCTGAGGGTGATCCGTATCGGCGACAAACGCGACCTCAACGGGTGGGACATGCTGGTTCGCTTCGTCCGGTACTGGGGTGCGATCGAGGAGGAGATCACGCGCCGGGGCGAGGGCCCGTGGTTTTTGTCGCTGATGCCTGACGGGCTTCACGAGTGGCAGCTCCGACCTTGAGTAGTCCGCTACGACTCTGCCGGTAGCGTGAGTCGGTTCGGCCCCTTGCACGGTCACCACGACCGAGCAGGGCCTTTCAGTGTTCCCACACCTGCGGGCCGCCGCCGCGCCACTCGATCAGCCCGGACCCCTCGACGTACGCCTCGTCGACATCCTCGAGCCCGGCCCGACGTAGGAACTCCGCAATGTCCCGCAGCCCGTACGCCCGGCCGAGGATCTCCCCGTCCATCCGCACACGCCGGCCACCGTCCTCACCGGGTGGGTACACGATCACGGGCATCACGGAAGCCATGAGCCCAGCCTCTCCCAAGGGGGAGGCTGCCGCACCAGGAGTAGTCGGAGAGACGTGCCAAGGGCGTGCCATCTGGTCAAGGAACAGCAAGTCAGGCCCGGCCAACCGCATCCCTTATGCGGTTGGAGGGTATCCGCGCTCCGCGGCGACCGCGCCCGTGTACGTCGCCCGCGTCAGATCCTCCGGCCCAATGCCCAGCTCGGCGAGGACCGCGCGGACGTCGTCCAGGGCCGCGCCCACGTCGTCCTCGTCGACGATCGTCTCGACTTCCAGGAACGTCCCATCGATCTCGGGGACGCGCACGAGGGTGGCGAGCATCTGCCGGCCGCGGGCCTCGAAGTCGTAGTTGCGGCACCGCTTCTCGAAGGCGATCGCCGGAACGTAGCCAAGGCCCTGCAGGATGGCGTGCGCCTCCTGTGGATCCGTGACCCTGGTCTCGTGCTCGGGCTTCGAGCCGGAAGCTTCGTCGACCGTGGCGTCCTTGAAGGTGAGCATGGTCCGCAGACCGTTCCGGCCGTGGACGGTCCGCACCCGCAGCTCCTGGTCCCGCTTGCCCAAGCTGCCCGACGGGTCGTCGTAGTAGGTGTCCTGGTACACCTCGACACGGGCCTCGGCGCGCTCGTCGAGCTGTCGCATGACCGCCTCGGGCGAGTGAACGCGGGCCTTCAACTCCGCCTCGATCACCAGGGTTCCCCTCTCGGTTCAGACCGTGCGCTGCGCGCCGTCGACGATCGCCTCGAACATCCTGCGGAAGCCCCGGTACAGGGGGCCGTGCGGTGTCTCCATCACCTTGTACGTCGCTGACTCGTGGCCTTCCCACCCCGCGTCGAAGGCGCTGACGAACATGGTGGAGTCCGTGCGGATGAGCCGCCAAGTAGGCAGCATGCGATACCGCCACACGCCGATGTTGGACGAGTCGGCAAGCTCCCGTAGCCGAGCCTCGGCCAGCCGCACGCCCCCAGCAAGGGCCTCGGCGGACTCCCCGATCTCGGCCGCCCGTTGGGCCAGGGCGTCGCTATCGGGGTCGAGGAGCAGCACGCGGATGCGGAGTCCCTTGCCTCCCTGTTCGCGCGGCAGGCAGGCGCGCAGGAGGCTGTCGTTCAGCCCGATCAGGCCGAGGCCTCGTACGGCAAGGACGTCTAACTCCTGTGCCTCGCGGGCCTGCTGCTGGATTTCCTCGGCCGCCGAGTTCTGCGCCGCATAGACGCGCACTACCTCGGGGAACGCGGCCAGGTCGAACGCGGCTCCCCCGGAACGCTTCTCCCGGCTCGCGGCGAGGCCGAGCAGATGGCGGGCGTCGTCGGGCATACGGAGGCCGTCCGCGATCCGCTCGTATACGTCGAGGCGGGACACCTCGCGGCGGCCGTTGATGATCTCGTTGACGCGGGCCTGCGTCATCCCGGCTGCCGTGGCGATGCGGGACTGGCTGGCACCGGCGTACTGCTGCACGTACCGGAACACGGCGCCAACGTCCCGCGCGCGCAGAGCCTGACGCACCTCTGCGCGTTCCCATGCCCAGTCGGGTAGTTCGATCGGTCCGAGCGTCGTCGTCATGGCGCAGCCCCCGGTATCCACAAACGGGATGGGAAGTTATCCCACCGTGAGATTACCGGCCGGGTATCGAGTCGACACGGCCCGTCACCCGATGGTGACTGCATGGTGAAAACGTCCTCGCTGGAAGCGCCGTCCGCTGGCCGCTCGTTGGAATGGATGCCCGTTGGCCGCACCGTGTCGCTGCGCCCGGCCGGGCAGTGGTGGGATGCCGTGCGGGTCCCGAGAGAAATCGCGCTTGTGGCGCTCGGCGGCCTCGGCAGGAACACCGGGGCCGTCATCGAGGACCCGGGCGGCGGCACCCTGTACTGGCTCGTACCGGCCGGGCAGGCGGCGGACTGGCAGATGCCCGAGGGAGCGAGGATCGCAGTCCTCAGCGAGGCCGCGCACCTCGCCGTGCCGGGTCCCCAGCGCACGGCGGGCCCGCACTGGCGTATCCCGCCGACCCGCAGCAACGCTCTGACGGATCCTGGGCAGCTCCATGATGCGCTGGCGCGTGCCGCCGCGGTCGTGGCCAAGGAGCCGCCCGACGAGGCGTACAAGGCGCTCTGCGCCCACTACGACGAGTGCCCCGGCTGTGCCCATGACACTGCCCCGTGCACGCACGGGCGGCAGCTGCGGCAGGCCTGGGTGGCGGTGCGCTGGTCATGACGACGACCATGGATGAGCCCGTCGACCTGCCGCTGCCCCTGGATCGGCCGGAGCCGAGGCCACGGTGTGGGGTGTGCGCAGCGCTGGCCCGGCAACGGGCCAAGGCGGAAGCCGAAGGGGACTACTCGAAAGTCAGCGACTGCAACATCGAGATCCGTGAGCACCGTTCACCCCACCGCCGTCGGCGGTCGTCGTGAGTAGCCGCTTCGAGTTCGTCGACACCGGGATCGGCTACGGCCACGTGCAGCGGGTCGCGTCGAGCGGCCAGTTCAGCAGAGTGCAGCGCGCGTACCGGGCGTACATAGACCACGGCCGCGAGTGCGCGACGTGCGCGGTGGACAGTTCGACGTGTGCGACGGCCGAGGCGTTGTGGGAGGCGTACCAGGCCGCGAACTCTGCATGAGCTCTCGTGGCCGGCTCCCCTGTCCGGCTGCGAGAAAGGCGGCCGTCCTGACGCCCTCGTATGGGGCGGCCGCCGTACGAACGCCCGCCCGCTCTCTGCACCCCAGGCTCATCAGGAGGGCGGGCGGGACAGCAAGAGCGCGACGGCGCGGAGACCGTCTCTTCGTGAAGAGATCACCAGATCCTTTGGAGGTCATCATGGCCAAGCCGAACCTGTACGAACTGCCCGCAGTGGCCGACGCCCCCGCCAGGAAGTGGTGCGGCGGCAACCTCGGCGGCGACAACGAAACCTGCGTGGAAACCACTCCTCTCACCGGGATGGACGCATTCGTCGTCACCGACTCCAAGCCCGAGGGCCGCGGCCGCGAGCTGCGCATGACCGGCGCGGAACTCGACTCGTTCGCCGTCGAGTGGATCCGCAGCCGGGGCCTGTCGCTCTAGGCTGACCGCCCGCCACGCACACCACGGGCCGTCCCGCCATCGCGGGGCGGCCCGTCCTGAAGGAGCCTCATGACCACCACCGCACACGAGCAACCGAAGCTCACCAGCCAGAGCTGGGTCGGCCACTGGCACGGCTTCGGCCCCTGGATCGGCGCCCCGGACCGCTACGCGAGGGAAGGCAACCGACGGCCGCCGCACCCTGTACAGCCTGCCCCCGAGTCCGACCATGCCAACCGCTACCGGGAGGCTGCCAGCGAGTTCGCCACCGGCAGTGTGCCCCCGCTGATGACCGGACACTGGCTGATGAAACACGGGCAGGTCGCCCGCGCCCGCACCTGGACGGACGCCGCCGACGCCGTCGAATGGCTCAAGCAGCAGCACACCAGCAATCCGCCCTTCGAACGGTCCGACGGCTTGCAGGCCTACGCCGAACTGGACGTCAAACTCGGATACGCCCTCGACGTGCTCCCCCGGGGCGTTGACATCACCTGGGTCCACTACACCCAGTCCCGCAGCCTGGTCTCCGCCTCGGTCGTGTGCTGCCCGAACCTCTTCCACCCGAACATTCCCTGCCCGCTGGAACCCTCAACGACGAGGAGCCCCCATGTCGCTCAGTTTGCTGCTGCCCCCGGAGGGATTAGCTGAACTCCTGACCGACTGGCCAGACGAACCCCGCGTGTACGAGCGCGGACGGACCGAGGTAGACGAGGCCATGAGCCTGGACTGCTTCAACGAACTTATCGACACCGGCTGCGCGCCGCCCGACGAGATCGCCGTCATCAAGGCCGGGCCCTCCAACCGGACCGCGTTCCTGACGAACGGCCGCACCGACCCGGCCAAGCTGCGCCGACTACGCGGCCAGGGCTACACCATCCGCTTCGGCAACATGCAGCGCTGGACACCCGCCTTCCAGCGCATCTCACGCGGCATCCAACACGAGACCGGCTACTCGAACTACATGCACGCCTTCCTCACCCCAGGGGGCGAGCAAGGGCTACTGCACCACTGGGACCAGCAGATGGCCGTCATCGTGCAGGTGGCCGGCATCAAGACCTGGCAGTTGTGGAAGCCGCCCGTGACGGCGCCGATGCGCGAGTACAACGAGAGTTTCCGGGTGTGGCGCGAGGACTTCATACCCCAGTGGGAGGCGGCCGGGCCCGACCTGACGATCGACCTGACGGCCGGACAGACGCTGCTGCTGCCCCGCGGATGGGTCCACAACCCGCACGCGCTGGCCTACGACGAGCCCAGCTTGCACCTGACCTTCGCCATCCGCGAGCGCACTCCGCTGTGGCTCGCCGAGAAGCTGCTCGAGCGCGCCATTGAGGAGCCGGAGTTCCGGCGCATCATCACGCCCCGGGACGTCACCGGGTCGGCGCTCGCCGACCGCTTGCGCGAGACGCGGCAGGCGCTCGTGGACTTCCTCGACGGGCTGGACCTGGACGAGGTGTCCGCCCTTGTCCGCGCGGCAGCCATGACGGAACTGGAGTACACCACCTGACAGACAGGACAGGCCCCGGCCGGACCGGAACCCCGGCCGGGGCCGCTCCATGTCTGGGGGCAGCGGCCCGTGCAGGTCGGGGAGGGTGCGGCCCACGCGCGGGCGGACGGGACCGCGGCGGACGCCGAGTTTTTCCTGAAGAAAAAGTCCGGCCCACGCGCGGGCGCACGGGACCCGTCGGGTTCCTGAGAACCCAACGGGGATCGCGTCCGGCCCACGCGCGGGCGCACGGGATCAGGCCCCGACCGGACGCCGATCCGGCCAGGGCCGCTCCATGTCCGCTGCTCGGTGGCCACATCAGCACCACAAGCCTCGGCCGTGCACGGGGAGGGTCCACGGCGCCTCCGGTCCTGTACGGGCCGGAGGCGCCCGGAAGCGCCTGCCGCCTCAGTAGGAGCCGAGCGCGGCTTGGACGTTCCCGCCCCTGTGCCGGATCGACTTACGCAGCGGGTCAATGATCACTTCGCCGAGGTCGCGGCCACCGAGCTGCATCTGTACGACGATCGGCCGACCCTCCCAACCACCGCCGCCCTGCCCGCCGCCGACCGGAGTAGCCGTGCGCCGTACCCCGCCACCGCGCGGCGTGTTCAGCATCGACGCCCACGGCGCCGCAGCCTTACGCCGCGAGTCCGGGTTCGACCACACCCGCGACCCCGCCGGCAGATCCAGCAACTCCGCGCCGTGCTCGCCCACCCACGTCAGATTGCTGCGGACCCCGCCCGACGCGGCCGCACCCACGATCCCGCCCGCGGCCTTCTTCCCGATCGCCTTGGAGATGGCCCGCTCCATGGTCTTCGCGAGGTTGGCCATGGTCTTCTCCAGCTTGTCCTGCTGCTTCGTCAGGTTCTTGACGTACGCCTCCTGCGCCTTGATTGCCGCCCCGTACACCGCGTCAGATGCGGTGCCGCCCGCCTGCTTCGCGTAGGTCGCGGTCTGCGAGCGCAGCGTGTTCAAAGACTTGATCTCCGAGGACGAGGCGCTCATCAGGGCGCCCGCGGTCTCCAGTCCGCCGCCCTCGACACCGGCCGATGCGATGTCCTCGATGAGGCCCTTGTCGAGGCCCTTCTTCTGCAGCTGCTTCAGTGCGTCGGCGAAGGCCTTCGCCTTGTCCCGGGAGGCCGTTGCCGAGCCCATGATCGAGGCGACCGTGAGCGGGGCGTCGCCCTGCGCGCCGCGGGTGATGTTGGCTGAGCCGAGGATGTTGGACCGCACCGAGCTGGACAGCTGCGACGCGGAGCTCTTCAGGTCGTTGAGTTTGCCCTTCGCGCCTTCCAGCGCCTTGTTCACCGAGGTGAGTTGCTTCTCGTACTTGATGAGGCCCTTGCCGACGGAGTCCAGTTGCCTCAGCAGCCGGGACTCCGTACGGCCCGATGTGGCCCTGCGAATGTTGCCCGCGGCCTCGTTCAGCGAGGACACGAGACTGTGGATGTCGGTGGGTGCGCCGAGGTTCTTCTCGAACGGGGTGCGCTGGTATCCGGCGGCGCGGCCGAACGTGCTGATGCCGAACTGGCCGCGCAGGGTGCCGCGGGCGTCCTTCTCTCCTTGCGTCAGACCACCCTTGGCGAGCCGGGCAATCTTCAACTGGCCCTCGTTGAGCGCGTCAAGCATGGCAACGCCGTACTTGCGCACAGCCTTCGACTGGATGACGTACTCGGTGTTCGACACCGCAGCGTCCGCGCCAGACCCGAACGTCGCATAGACGGAGTCGCTCGTCGCCGTGCCCGGGCCCTGTACGTAGCCGCCGTTCGGGAAGTGCTGGATGTTCCCGCCGCCCGCGTAGCCGCGCACGCGCCCGCCGCGGGCGAGGACCGGGATACCGCCGAGGCCGGCGATGGCCGCAGCTGCAGCGCCGATGCCTGCCGTGCGGACCTGCACGGTGACCGAGCGGCCCTTGATGCCGAGCAGTTCGGCCTTCGCCGCGGCAACCTTCCGCTGCAGGTCCCTGATCTCACCCTTGATGTGCGCGGTCTTCGACGACGGCGCGTTCTTCAGCTTGCCCTTGGCGTCCGCGATCTTCTGCGTGAGGTCCTTGATGTCACCCTTGATCAGCGCGGTCTTGTTCGGGGTCCGCAGAATCTGATCGGCGAGCTTCTTCGCCTCGGTGCTGTTCTTCGACACGCTCAACGTGGCCTTGTCGAGCGCACTCCGGCCACGGTCGTACACCTTCAGAGCCTCAACCCAAGACCCCGTCTCCGCGTACTTGGCCTCCATCGCCTTCATCGTGGTCGACGCAATCGCGTCCAACGCCGCGTTGTTCTGACGGCCCGCGTCGGTGTTGTCGTCGAGCGTCTTGCCGTTCTTCTTCAGCGTCTCCGTGGCGGCGTCGATCGCCTCCTCCATCGCACGGACATCGCCGCGGGATTCCAGGTACACCGAGTTGAGGGCGTGGATGGACTGCGTCAGCCCGGACGCGGCCTTCTTCTGCGCGTCGAGCTTCGCCTGCACGGCCAGCGACTGCGCGCCGTACACGCCCATGCTCTTCGTGGCCTGCTCCTGCTCCCACTTGGCATCCGCTACGTGGTCGATGTACTTCGGGAACAGCGCGTTGACTTCCTTCAGCGAATGGCCCTCGGCCAGAGCGGCCTTCTTGACCATGTCGAAGTCGACTGCCGCCTGCTTGGCGTAGCCACTCGACACCAAGTCGGCCATGCCCTTGTCCAGGCTGGCGAAGTCGTCTTTCAGTGCGCCAAGGGACTTGTCGCCCTTCGACATGTTGTTGATCGAGTCGGCAATCTTGTCGGCGAGGTCGTCGAGCCCGGGAATGCGGAAACCGAACGCGGTCTCCTTGCTCTTCGCTGTCTCCTTGTTCAACAGCTTGATCTTGTCGACGAGGCCGTTGACGTCACCGAACGTCTTCTTCAGCTCACCCGTGAACTTGCCCGTGGACGCCAGCTGCTTCAGCGATGACGTGAGCTTGTCGACGTCCGGCGGCGCGCCCTTCGCTTCGTCCGACAGCTTCTTGATACCGATCGCCAGCAGCGCGAGGCCACCGATCACGACCGACGCCTTCGCCGCGGTACCGAGGGCGGCGAACCCGGCGCGCATCCTGCCGACTCCGGTGGTTGCGGCAGCGGATGCGGTGGCGATGGTGGTGATGCGCGTCTGCAGCGTGGCGAGCCCCGCACCCACCGCGGCGACACCCGCACCCGCCAACGTGATCAGCTTGAACGCGGCATACACCTGCATCAGATTGGCGATCAGCGACGCCGGCACCGACGCCACCAGCTTGGCGAACGCATTCACCAGCGTCAGCAGGCCCGGCCCCGCCTGCGCCGCACCCTGCAACAGGTTCGACACCGCCTCCGCAACGTTAGACAGCAGCTCCTTCACCGCCGGACCCTGCGCCCGCGCGTACTCAAAGAACGACGCGATCGGCCCGTGCGCGTTGCCCTCCGACAACACCCGCATGAAGTGAATCGCCTTGTCGGTGGCCCCCTTCAGCGCATTGTTCGAGAAGTCGGAGACCTTCTTTGACAGCGTGTCGAACGCAGACGTGTTGACCCCACCGGCCGCCACATCCACCAGCCGAGTGAGCTCCGTCGACGCGCCCTTCACCATGGGCGTCAGCTTCGGAATCACCTGCCCAAGCACCGCAAAGCTCTTCTCCACCGGCGCCATCGTGAACTTCGCCAACGAGTCCGACCAAGCCGTCGACTCCTCGCGAAGCTGCTGAAAGGCCACCGCCGCCCGCTGAGTCGCCGCCGGCATCCCCTTCAGCGTCTGCGACGCAGCAAGCTGGGCCTGAGCTGCCTGACTGGAATGCGCGCCGTACTTCTTGACCGACTCGGTGTACGCGTCCTGCGCCTTCGACACGTTGGACAAGCTGGCGAGTTGTGGCTTCAAAGCCGCACCGAACGCGCCGATAGCGAGACCCGCAGCGCCCGCCTGCACGGCGATCGGAGCCAGCGACGCAGCAACAGGCACGGCAGCGGGAGCAAGACTGAGCATGCTCGCCCTGATGTCGAGCATCGACTTCGACATCCGCGCGCCCGACCGCTGCACGTCGTTGCTCGCCGCCGCGAACCGGCCCTGCATGTCCCGCAAGTTCCCGTTGACGTCACGGAATCCGGCCGCGGTCTGGTTGTTGACCCGGACTGTGATCGTTACGTCGTCGCTCACGAGGCCGCTCCGCTCAGCAAGCGCGCCAGGTCAGAGTCCATATCGCCCGGCCATACCCTGACCGGCAGACCGACCATCGCGAACAGGTCCAACTTCTCGTCCATCGGCCACTCGCACCAGGCCACGGCGTCCAGGCCCAACGCCTCGAACAGGCCGAACACGACGAGGAACGCCCCCTCGTTGGGGCAGCCCGCAGCGCACGCGGCGCGGGCCTCTGCAACGTCCTGGTCGTCGAGTCCGTAGAGGGTGAAGTACATGCCCTGGTGCTCGCCCTCGGCGAGAACGATGTTCGTACGCTTCGCCTGAGCGGTGCCCAAGCTGGCGGTCCGGCGGCCCTTGTGGCGTCCGCGGCCCTTACGCTGGCTCACTCGCCCACCCCCGCCCGCAGCGACGCCACAGCGCCATCCAGAAGCCGCAGCCGCACGCGGTGGATGTCTGCCCGCACCTCGGGCCGCGCCCTCCAGCGGCGCACCGTGCGCCCCGAGACGCCGATCTCCGGGCCGATCTCCTCCGTGCTGCGCCCCATCGCCAGCAGTACCGCGGCCCGCACTCTCGGCGGCAATTCCTCGCGTCCAACAGCGTCCATTGATGTCCACCTCCTACAAAGATCGTACGGCTGAATGCATGTCTTCACGGAGAAACAGCCGCATCACATTGGAGGTTTCTTACAAAACAGCGGCACCCGACCTTCCGTACAGGAAGGTTGGGCCCCACGTACGCGACGAGCCCACGCATGCGTTACGGCTACGCGTTACAGAGGAGTCCGCTCACGCTAGCGTTACGGCTATGAGTGACAGACAATGGGAGATCGATTGCGGCATGTGCGACGCCGCTCTCACCGGCCCCGGCTTCCTCGTCCAAGCAACCCGCTCGCGCGGACGACGGCACTGGACAACCCGTGAACTGATCTGCGAGCCCTGCTACCGGGCCGGATGGATCGACCCCGACACCGGCCATATCGCCCCGCCAGCAACCCGCCAGCGTCCCGGCTTCGAGTGGTTCGAGCTTGCCGGACGCGGGAGCGAGATGCCCCCGACGGCATGCACTGCATGCGGCCGGATGGTTGTGCGGAATAGCGACCCGGGACTCCGTCGGGTGACGTGCTCCCCCTCGTGCAGCACGTCTCTCACGCGTAGCCGTAACGGAGGGAAGGGGAGCGGTAACCCGTGCGAGACCTGCGGCGAGCCCGTGACGACCGGACGCGCCGACTCCCGGTATTGCGGCGGGGCCTGCCGGCAGAAGGCGTACCGACGGAGGCAGGCGAGCGCCCCGGCGACTGAACAAGCCGAGGCGCCACCCCTTACCGATGCGCGCGGTCGGCGGCTCCCGCAACGCTCGCAGGCTGAGGCACTCAGGAAGGCGATCCCCTTCCTGTCCGGCCTTGCGACGGGGCTCGGGACCGTGGGCGAACTCGACGGATCCTTCTCGGTGGAGGAGACAGAGCAGTTGACGGAGCAGCTCGACGAGAACATCGCCGTCATCGAGCAACTCCTCGACAAGCTGAAGGCACACATCGAGCGAGACCCGCACGCGTAGCCGTAACGCACTGGGCTGGCCAACGCACGGAAGCGCCCGGCACCCCCGAAGGGACACCGGGCGCTCGGCCGCTGGGAACCGCTCAGCGACCCCTCGCTGCCCGCACCAGCGCGAGCACCTGATCCCGCCCCTTCGCCGCCGACACCCCGCCGTACGCCCCCGGCGCCGGCCGCGCCATCGGATGCCGCGGATACACGCCGGCCACCTGCTCGGCCAGGCAGTGACCGAGCACCCCCGCCCCGTCGACCAGCGGCCACAGCTCCCCGCCGATCCGCGCGGCCCCGTCGAGGCTCACGCCCGTCGACTCACCGTCGCGGCTACGCAGCCCGCGCTTCTCCAGCACCGCCCCCGCCGCACGCACCAGGCGGTCGTGAGCGTCCAGAGCAACCAGCGCCCGGGCCATCGCCGCAGCCGCCTCCGCGACCGCGCCAACGGCCGCCGTACGGGACGTAGCCAGGCCGTCGATGTCGTCGGCCATCTCCCGGACCGCGGCCTCACCCTCGGCCGCACGCAGGTCCCGCACCGCCTGGTGCGCCTCCCAGTCCTGGCGCGTCAGCCGCGCCCGCACCGCCGCCTGGTCGGCCACCTCGACAGCGGCCTTGTGCCGCTCATACGCCGTCTGCGAAGCCCGGTTGCTGGCGTAGCGCCGCTCAGCCTCCCGCAGCTCGCCCGCCGCCTGCTCAGCCAGCGCCTCGGCCTGCTCCACGTCCTCCGTCGTGACTGCAATCATGCTGATACTCCCCTCGAACTCATTGGTCTTCGTGGTCACTTCGACGCGGCCGCAGCCGCCACCTGATCCGCGTTCAGCAACCGAGGCGGCTCGGGATACTTCACCGCCTTCACCGCAGGCACACACGCCAACAGGCCATCCCCACGCCGCTCCCACGACCCATAGCCAGCAAGACCCGTCAACGCCGCAGCCGTCGAGTTCTGCTGAGGCAGACGCGCCTCCGCCACCCGCCGCGCCACCCACAGCAGCACCCCGGCCGGCGCCAGCGACTCGTACGAGACGCCCCGCACCCGGACCGTGGTGTCGAGCAGCCCGTGCCCACCACCCGTCTCCCCGTCCAGACCGAGCCCCGCTGCCTCCAGGACGCCCGCGTGCCGCTCCACCAGAGCGTCATAGCCCTCAGCCTCCTGCATCAGCGCGACGAGGGCGTCCTGCGCCTGCACGGCCGCCGCCTCGAGCTTCCCCGTGGCCGTCTTCAACTCCCGCCCCGCCGCCGCGATCTCCGCCGCGGCCGCCTTCTCCCGCTCCTCCCGCGACGCCGCCGACCGCTCCGCCGCAACCTGCTCCTCGAACTTCTCCCGCAACTCCCGCGCGCTGGCCCGCAGCTGCGCCGCCAACTGCGAGGCCTCCGTCAGCTCCTGCGCCGCGACCTCCGAGTACGGCGCCGCCGTCAGCCGCTCACCGGCCGCGTCGCGCTGCCGCTCCTGCTCGGCCGCCCGCTCCTCAGCCTTCTCAACCTGCCGTGCCGTGATCTTCACCATGATGTCTCCGTTACCTGCTGCTTCGATCTACCGGTAACCGGGCGGGCGCACTGCCGCCCGGGTCTTCCACCGACCCCCGGGGGGCCGGGCCTATCTCGCGCCCTTCTCACCACACCTCGACACCACGGCGGACCCCGGTCCCCCTCCGCTGCCCGGCGCCGCACTCCCTGCCGCTCCCGCCGGGTCGTCCCACCCCAAACGCCGTACAACTCCGGGTTATCGAGCACGTACGCGCGGCAGGCCTCGAGGTAGCCGCAGCCCGCGCACAACTCCCGCGCCCGCGCCGGCCGCACACCCTCCGCGAAGTACGCATCCGGATCCGTACGACACGGCACCAACTCCCGCGCCTCCAACACGAACCCTGGAATCCCGAGGGACACAACCGGCCGCGCACCCGCAGCGTGATGCCCGCTCACTCACGCCCCTCGTTCAGACGCCAGTTCAACCCCAGCACCGCCAGACCGGCCGCCACGAACCCCGCAGTCATCGACCATGTGAACGCCGCCGTAGCCAGCAGCCCCAACCCGGCCGTGTCCAACAGCTCCGACCGCACCGCACCCAACGCCCGCACCACCCGCTGCCACCGCGTCACCGAGCCACCCCCGACCGCTCCCGCCACCGCTCCGCCGCAACCACCAAAGCCGCCTGCCGCCGCGGATCCGACGGCTCCAACCCATGCCACGCCTCCGACCCGTACTCCGGAACCGTCGTCAACCCCGCCAACTCCTCCCTGGCCCAACTCGCCGTCTCATCAGCACCCATCACCACTGCCACCACCCATCGCGCTCCACTGCCCGACCGGTCTCGCCGCACACAACACACCCCGCACACAACCCGACACACCTCCACACCAACGCAGCCCCATACCAACGCAACCACTCACAAGCTCACGCCGTGAACCCGAGGGGCCCGAAGAGCTGCCCCTCGGAGCGGCCGACCGCCTCGGGATCGTCGGCGAACTCGGCGATGACGTGCGCGTGGCACTGCTCCGGGGCGCACCAGCAGGCGAGGGTCTTGCCCCGGAGTTCGGGCATCAGCGCGAGGAGGTCCGGCCGGTCGAGGAGGTGCTCGCGGTATAGGGCGAGGGCCTGCTCTCGGGTATGGCGGGCGCCGACGGTGTACGGGTTGAAGAGCTTGTGGCCGGCCAGGTGCCAGCCGCCGCGGTAGAGGGCGCGGCCTACGTAGACGAGGCCGGACGGGGCGTGTTCGAGGCGGGGCCCGTATTCGTGGATGCGGCCCTTGAGGTTGATCACGGTGGTGGTCATGTCGGTGTCCTCTGCGATGCTGTCGGGGTGGCCCGCCCCATCTGCCTTGGGGCGGGCCGTCGTCGTACGGGTCACGCCGCGGCCGGGTACTCGCGCACTCGCAGGTCCGTCGGCCAGTCCTCGGGGCTGCCGCCCTTCTTGTCCGACGCCCCGCTCGCCTTCGCCCACACCGAGCCGAGCTGCTTCACGAACGGCGCCGCGCCGGCCGTACGGCACTGGCCGATCACGTCCCGGATCCAGACGAGTTCGAGCGGCCGGGCGCCGGGGCCGGACTCGCCGCCGAGGATCACCCAGTCGATGCCGGTCACGTCGAGGGACGGGAGCGGGCCGAGGAGCGGCTCAGCGGACACGAAGCGGACGGCGGCCGGGGCCAGGCGGAGGGCGTCGGCCCGGCGGGCGTAGTCGTCGCTCTCGATGCTCGTACCGAGCCACACGTTCGGCAGCGGCTCCTCGAGCCCGAGCGCGCCGTGAACCTGCTCGAGGACGCGGGCGAGGCGCTCCGGGCGCTTGGTGAGGATCTGGTACGTGTGCTGCGGCGTGCTGGCCATGGTCCGCCAGACGCTCGTCACGAAGTCCACGGGCACGCGGGCGTGGAACAGGTCGGACATCGAGTTGACGAACACGCGGCGTGGGATGCGCCACTTCACCGGAGCGTCGAGGGTGTCGGGGTGGACGGTGAGGGCGAAGCCCGGCCCGCTGGTGCGCGGGTCGCCGTCGTTCTGGTACTTCGGGCGGGCGGTGCCGCGCTGCTGCTCCATGCCCTTCAACCGCTTGGCCATGGTCAGCGCGTAGCAGTTGTCGCACCCGGGGCTGATGCGGTCGCAACCCGTCGTCGGGTTCCAGGTCGCCTCGGTCCATTCGATGGTCGTGGTCATGGTCGTGTCTCCGTTCGGTCAGGGGCGGAAGGTGTCGGGGATAGCCGCACGGAGGACGTCGCCGAGCGCACTGACGTGTCCGTTGAGAACGGGGCAGCCGTCGTCGTGATGGATGACGACGTGCATCAGGCCGGACTCGTCGGTGCGGGTGTCGGTCTCGCTGGTGCAGTGGCCGCACTGGTAGTAGGCCGTGAGCAGCGAGGCGAGGTTCGGGGATCCGATCACGTGATCAGTTCGCACTGGTTCAGGACTCATGACCTTGCCCTCTCTACGTAAAGGGGAATGAATGACATACATGGCAAACATGGGATTGACCTGCGGTTTTTAAGTGACACGAATGGCTGACACGCGTGACAGACATGGCACGTATGAGTCGCCCATTCCTGTCACCATGTCTGCCATTCGTGTCACCCCCCGCTCTCCAGTGAGTCGCAGGTCAGCGCCATGTTTGCCATACGTGCCATGTGTGCCGTGGGGATAGGGAGACAGACGCGCATCACTCGTCGCCGTCCTCGGGAAGCGCGCCCGGAAGGCTCCACTCCGAGCGGCGGTTCTTGCCGAACCCGGACTGCCGCATCACGACGCCGAGCTTCTTGCGGGCCCGCTGGAGTGACGACTCACTGATGCCGTCCTTGTGCGCGGCCTTCTTCACGTCCGCCGCGAGGTCCGTCCCGCCCTGGTCCGCGAGGTAGCCGCGCAGCCACAGGACGGTCTCGTTCGTCTCACCGCGGTTGGCGTCGGGTGAAGCCTCGTCGCGCATGACCTCGCGGACGCTGGTCGTCGTCTCGGGCCCGAGGACGAACCGCGATACGTACGAGGGCCCTTCATCGGTATCGACGGTCACGGGCTGGATCGCGTACTCGTGCGACGGCAGCCCGACCCGGCCGAGGTTGTTCTTCTCCAGGGACATCACGAACCGGCTCTCGGCGTCCTGCTCGCCTTCCTCCTTGGCGAACGCGATGAGGCAGCGGATGAGCTGCCCGAAGGCGCCGGACCCTGCGACTCGGGAGAGGGGGTCAGCGGCGCCGGACTTCGTGAAGTGTGCGAGTCCCAGGATCGTGAAGTGGTGATGGTCGGCTGCCTCGATCAGGGGCTCCAAGGCCTGCCGTACCTCGGCTGCCCGGTAGTCGTTTACGCCCTTGTCGATGTACGACAGAAGCGGGTCCATGACGAGCAGGGCCACGCTGTACCGCTCGGCCTCGCGCGCGAGCAGCGACGTGTCGACGGGCAACGTGAGCCGGGCGTGCAGGTGTTCGTCGTCCTTGACCGACACGTGGAAGACAAGGTCCATGTCCGCGCCGGCCGCGATGAGCCGGGGGGCGATGGTGTACGACCATGAGTCCTCCGCCGCCGCGTAGATGACCGGGCGCGGCTTGCCGTACAGCTCGCCGGGCAGCTCGCCCCGCGTGATGCGCGCCGTCATCCACACCGCGAACTGCGACTTCCCGAGCCCGGGCCCGCCCGCCGCAATCGCGAGGGAGTACAGCGGAATCCGGCCGTGTGATGTCGGCGGGGCACCCTCCGGAGTGGTGTCCCACAGCCACCGCACGGGCCGGATCTTGATCGAGGACGCAGGACGGAAGACGAGGCCTCGGGGCTCCGGGTCCGCCGGCATGTCGTCCGGCGGTTCCTCGGCGAGCCACTGTGCATCGTCCCCGAACGGGCCAAGCACGGGCCCGACGGGCAGCCCCGCCGCCAGCACTTCGGCGGGAGGCAGGACTGCGTCGTTGCGCGTGGTCACTCGCTGATCTCCTGGTACGTGAGGTACTCGCCGGGCCGCCCGGGGATCGCGATGGGCGGCCACCCGCGAGTGGCAGTGAGCTTGTGCGGCGGCCGGTTGCCAGCGCGGGCCTGTCGGGCTCGGATCTCGGCCGCGGATTCCATGGACTTCGCCGCGCGGACTCTGCGGCACGTCTCGGCCCTGGCTTCGTCGGTGATCTCGGCCCACCACGCTGGGGGGGCGTTGTCCATCAGGTCGTCGAGCCGGATGCGCTCAGCCTCGGCTCGGCGGTGTAGTTCGGCTGCTTCCAGGGTGGCCGCGTACGTCCGCGGGTCCTGGACGCTGAGGCGCAGCCAGTCGACGGAGCCATACGGGGGCCAGTCCTGGACGCCAAGCGCAGCGATCTGCGTCTCGGCACGGAGGCCGGTGATCTGGCCCGCCGTGGCGTTCTCGGGTACTGCCCGCAGGACGGGCCCCCGCCCGGTGAGGCGGGGGCTGTCGCGGTCCTGAGTGGTGGTCACGCCCGGCCCTCGGCGATGGCCTTCAGCCGGGCCTCACTGATGGCCTTGGTCCGGCGCTCCTCGGCCTCACGGTCCAGGCGGTACACCTCGGGGTCGCCCTCGAAGTCGCCGGCTGCGGTCTCCTCCGCGAGGGTGACCACCGCCTCCAGCTGGTCGACGAAGCCGCGCATCGCCTCCAGCGCCTGCCGCGCCTTGGCCGGGGTGAGGCTGCCGATGGTGGTGCCGGCGCTGAGCCACACCTCGGTGTGGCGCCCGTACGCCTGCGGCCGGTAGTCGGACACGACCATCTGCGCGGCGAGGAACGGGACCTCCGCGTTCTCGCGGGCTGTGCGCTGGTCGTCGATGTCCCGGAGCGCGGTCTCGACGGGTGCGGTGACCCATGCGCCCAAGCCTTCGTCGAGGACGAGAGTGGTCTGCTCGGGCGTGAGCGGCGATTCGGTGTGCTCGGTGTGCTCGCGCGCCTCGTCGGCCGGGCGACCGTCGGTGTCGACGAACGCGGAGACCGTGATGCCCTTCGCGTTCATCTGCGCGCGGAGGCGGGTCTCAGCGTCGGCGCGGCTGATCTGCGCGGGGTCGTACGCGGCGGTGATCTGCTCGCCCTCGAACCCCCAGTTGCCAGGCTCGCCCTTGTTGAGTTCGGCCGCGCGGAGCAGGACCGGGACCGCGCTCCTGGTCGGGATGGTGGTCGCGGGCACCGTCGCTGTAACTTGGTTCATGGCGTTCTTCCGTTCTTGAAGTGCGAGGCCCCGGGTAGCTGGCGAGCTGATAGCCCGGGGTTTCGTCGTTGTTCGGATGGGTGCTTGGGCCCCTCCCTCGTCGGCACTCGTAATGCCGGCGCGAGAGGGGTCGTCTTATGCGCCCCGAAGGGGGCGGATCACGGCCGATTCCCCAACCCTGCAACCGCATTGAGACTGCGATTCCATGGCTTGTGAGCTGGGGGTTTTCGGGCCTGATGCACATTGATGCTCGCGCTCGTCATGCTAGGAATCGCGGGCGACTTCGGGGCCGTAGAGGAGCTGGATCAGGTCCAACGTCGGAATCTTGATCTTCCGGCCGATGCGGAGCACGCGAGTCAGCTCCCACTCGTCCCGCCGGATCTGCGCATAGACAGTGTCCGAATTGACCCCGCAGATTGATGCGGTCGTAGGCACGTCGGTTATCGGGCCGAGCGCCTTGATCTTCTCGCGCGTCCAGGCGGTCATGCAGCCGCCTCCTTGACCGCGTCGAGAAGACGGCGATAGGCGATCGCCCGACGCATCCGCGGCCTCGACTTGCCCTGCTCCCACCGAAGGACCGTCATCGGGCTGACGCCCAGTTCCTCAGCGAAGTCGCGGAGCGAGGCGCCCGACGACTCCCGGATCTTGGCCCGCTCCGGAGGCGGGGGAAGCTGCGACGCACGGACACGATCAGCAAGACCGTGTGCCGCAGCAGCGGCATACGTTTCCATGAGGGAGACGCTACGCAGGCGGGACTTGTATGTCAACGCGGCCACATACTGTGTGGATGCTGCTGTTGCTGAAACGGGACACCCGCGATAGCTTCGGGCTGTGGGAGACGACAACGACGAGAAGCCGCCGGCCATCCCGGCGGAGCTTGAAGACCTTGCGGTACCGGAGGGCTTCGAGCTCGGCGTGTACCGGGCAACCGACTCCATCGACGCGAAGTGGGCGGCTCGCGGGCCATACGTGATCCCGCTGAGTCTCGACGGACGTGAGTCGGTCAGCTTCGAAACTCGACAGTTCTCAGGTTGGGCCTCGTACGTTTCGGATGAGTTCGAGCGGGCGCGCGCTGTGCTGCTGCTTCACATCGGCCCTTGTGACAGCGGGCCGAATGCACCGTTGGCGATCCGGGAAGTGCGGCTGATGACGCTTGAGCCGGTCGACTTCCCTGGCAGCTCGTTGCTGCGCCTGATCCCTTGGGAACGAATCGAAGCGGCCGTGAACCAGCCATCTCGGCGGGCGGTGCTCGCGGACTTTGTTGACCCTCGTTCCCCGCAACACCCAAGCGGCGGACCGCGAGAGGGATTCGGAGAGTGGATGTTCCAACGCCCCACGGAACAGTTGCCTGAGCCGGACCTGCGCCTCGAAATCCCGGAGGGCTATCGCAAACCGGACACGTTCTACGCAGACGTGGCCGAACGGTTCCTGCAGGCAGCAGCCATCAGCCCGCGCCCCGGTCAGGACCTGGCGGAAGCCAACGACGTGAAGCCCACCACCGTCCATCGCTGGATCCGAGAGGCGAAGGCCCGCGGGCTCCTCGCCCTTCCGGGTGATCGAAAGCCCCGTACTTCAGACGACACCACATAGGGGGGATCTTGAAGCCGTATAAGGCGTGCTCGTGCCGGGACCCGGAGACGAAACGGCTACTCGGCAGGAAATGCCCGGACCTCAGTAAGAAGGGACACGGCGCCTGGTACGCCCGCTACGAGGCGCCGAAGTCCGCCGACGGGAAGCGTCGGCAGCCGCGCATCGGACCGTTCGACACGGAGCGCGAGTGCAAGGCCGACCTGGGCAAGGTGCTCGGCACGGCCGCCAACCCGAAGGCGCACGACGAGCGGAAGACCACGCTCGGCCAGTACCTCGAACGCCGGTACACGTGGCGGAAGTCCGAGGCGGAGACCGGGGAGGGGCTGAAGAAGAGCACGCTCGACAGTGAGCGCGAGGCCATCGACCTGTACCTGAGTCCCGGCCTCGGGCACATCAAGGTCGTCGACCTGGATGACGAGCACATCCGCGAGCTGTACGCGGCTATGCGGAAGATCAACCGTCCGGACGAGCGCACGGAGCGCACGGAGATCCTGCGCCGCCTGCAGGAAGTTCGAGCGACCCGCGACGGCAAGCGGCTCCACAGCCGCCCTATCTCCGAGTCGCGTATCCGCCGCGTCCACGCGGTCCTGCATGGCGCGCTCACGGACGCGTCGAAGCTCTCGAAGATCCGGCCTGACAACCCGGCTGACGGGGTGTGGCGGTCGAAGGGCGGGAAGCGGAAGCAGGGACGCGCGAAGCCCCTGCTGTGGACTGCCGAGCGTGTCGAGCAGTGGGAGAAGACCGGGGTCGTCCCGGCGAAGGTCATGGTCTGGACGTCCGACCAGTGCGGCGCGTTCCTCGACTTCGCCGAGGCCTCCGAGGAACGGCTCTACCCGGCGTTCCACCTCGATGCCTACTACGGGCCGCGCCGCGGCGAGTTGGTCGGTGCCGAGGAACAAGACCTCAGCCTCGAGCGCCGGCGCCTTCACGTCCTTCAGGCGCAGTCGGACGACGAGCTCGACGACACCAAGACCGAGGCCGGTTACCGACAGATCCCCTTGGACGACGAGACGATCCGCGTCCTGAAGGCGTGGCACAAGCGGAAGTTGCGCGAGCGGTTCCAGTGGGGCGAGGCCTACCAGGATGCGGGCCGCGTCTTCTGCTACGAGGACGGCACGGCGCTGAAGGCTGACTACCTGTCGAGCCGCTTCCGGATCCTGATCGAGCGGTACGGCAACATCCGGGCGAAGGCCGCGGAGCAGTGGTCGAACGAGCGGATCGCCCGGAAGTACCGCACGACCGAGGCGGCCGTCGAGGTGGCGCTGACCCTGCCGCTCCCGCCCATCCGCTTCCATGATCTGCGTCACGGTGCGGCGACGATGCTGATCACTGCGGGGGTGGACGACAAGTTCGTGAGCGAGGTTCTCGGCCACGCCTCGGTGAGCTTCACGAAGGACGTCTACGCGGTCGTGGCGGAGGAAATGGCGGAGGACGCGACGAGCAAGATTTCGGCGTTCATTCCCCGCCAGAATCGCCTTGCCGCCGTTGGTGCCAACAGCGTGCCATCAGGGGGCGGAAAATGACCCCGGAGACGACTCAGGGAGCCCGGCCCGTTTGGGCCGAACTCCCTGGTCAAGGTGCGGAGGCGGAGGGATTTGAACCCTCGATGGGATTGAAGTCCCAAACCGCATTAGCAGTGCGGCGCCATAGACCGGACTAGGCGACGCCTCCCGCACAGCCGCTCGCGCGAGCGCGAGTGGTGCGTGCAGATGATGACACAGCCGAGCGTCGTGTCACCAATCGCCCCCCACGGTACTAGGCAGGCGGGCCGCAGAGCAAAGCCGAAACCGCCGTACACCCGAGCGGCGCCAGGTGCCCCGGTGCCAGGTGCCCAGGTGCCAGATCGCCGTGCACCCGAGCATCGCGGTGCACCCGAGCGCCGCCCCCGTGGGGCGAGACCGCCGCCACCTGAGCGGCGACCCCATGGCCACATCACCGCACACCCCCGCCGGGGCCCCGGTGGCCAGATCCCCGCGCAACCGCGCGGCCCGCCTGGCGTTAGTCAGGTCATGTTGCACCGTCTCCTTTTCACCGCCGCCGCGTCCGCCGCCGCCCTGGCCGGCGTACCGGCCGGGCAGGCCGCCGTGTCGCCCACCGGCCCCGTCGCCGTGTCGCCCACCGGGCTCGCCACCACCACGTACGGCGAACCGGTTCTCTCCGCCCCCGCCCCGATGCCCCCGCCGGGCCGCGACGAGGATCTCGGGGACCGGCTGACCGTCACCGTGCACGACGCGGAAGGCGTCACGGACGGGTCGTACGAGCTGCGGTGTCATCCCGACGGCGGCAGTCATCCGGATGTGAGCGGGGCCTGTCAGAAGCTGGATCAGAGCACCGGCTGGGGCAAGGACGTCTTCGCCCCTGTGCCGTCGGGCAGCGTGTGCACGATGGTGTACGGCGGTCCGGCCACCGCGCACGTCACGGGGACGTGGGCCGGGCGGCCCGTCGACGCGAAGTTCGACCGCACGAACGGGTGCGAGATCGCGCGGTGGGACGCGCTGGTGCCTCTGCTGCCCGGCGGCCCCGCATAGCGAAGGCGGGGGAAAGAGAGGGTGAAGGATCGGCCAAGGCGGGGAAGGCGGGAAGAAAGCGGGACGGAGTCACGGTGACCTCATGGTTCCCGAGTTTCCGGAAGGCTCCGTACGCCTCCGGAGGGTGAAATGCGCGGTCACGGGTTCTACGTGCCGTTCTGGGGCTCGCTCTGCGGCTCGCCCCACGTCGCCCTCTCCCTCTCGTATGCGTCTCTTCTGTGTACGAGTCTGCGTGCGACCTCCGTCCCATCCTGCGTCGCGAGCGCAACCTCTGCCCGTAGACTCCCTCGCGTGACACGCCGCGGGCCGATTGGCAAGATGGCACCCGCGGTCGGCAAGGTGCGGTAACAGGGAGGAAGCGTCTCGTGAGCAGCAGGCCATCCCGAGGCGCTGCTCGCCTCGCAGCCATACTGGATGCGCTGCCCGATGCGTTGGTACTGGTCAACGCCAATGGCACCGTCGTCAACGCCAACACCATCGCCCTGGAGGCCTTCGAGGCCCCGGGCACGGCTCTGGTGGGCCGGGGGCTGCTCGATCTGCTGCCGCAGTTCGACTCGCGGCTGATCCCGGGTTCCATGCGGCGGCCCGAGACCATCGACCAGAGCGGGCGGACCAAGCCGACCAGGATGGTCGCGCGGCGAACCGACGGGACCGAGTTCCCGGTCGAAGTCACCAGTGCGAATCTCGAGAACGGCCAACAGGCCTACGACAACTACGGATACACCGCCGACGAGCTGCTCATGCTCGTCGTACGCGATCTGTCGGGCGCCGTCGACACCGAAGCCGAACTCGCGCGTTCGCAACGGCAGACCGAGATGATCCTGCGGGCCGCGTCCGAGGGTGTGGTGGGGACCGACACGGACGGACGCGTCGTTCTCGTCAATCCCGCCGCCGCTCAGATACTCGGTTATCGGGCCAGCGATCTCGGCGGCCAGGAACTGCACGCGCTCATCCTTCACTCGCGCGCGGACGGCGAGCCCTTCCCGTACGAGGAGTCACCGCTCGCCGACACCCTGCGCTCCGGGCGCAAGCACCGGGTGCGCGGGCAGGTGCTGTGGTCGAAGTCCGGGGACAAGGTGCCGGTCGATCTGACGACCGCGCCGGTGCGGGACGGGGACCAACTCGTCGGCGCCGTGATGACCTTCACCGACCGGCGGCCCTACGACACCCTCGTCGAGGAGAAGGACGCCGAGGCGACCCAGCACGCGGAAGAGCTCGCCCGCATCGGCGAGGAGCACGCCGGGGAACTGGCGGCGCTGCGTGAGAAGCACACGGCCGAGCTGGCCGAGGTGCGCGAGCGGCACGAGGAGGAACTCGCCGCCGGTGACGAGCGGTACGCCGCGCTCGGCGAGCGCGAGAAGGACCGGTACGAGGCGCTGACCGCCCGGCACGAGCAGCTGCTCGCCGTGCTCGGCCAGTCCCTGCGCGGGCCCCTCGACCAGCTGCGCGCCGAACTCTCCAAGCTCGCCGCCGACGACGCCGGACAGCTGTGGCCCGAGGCCAACCAGGTGCTCCACCACCTCGCGGCCGGCTACTCGCGGATCACGACTCTGGTCGACAACGTCCTCGGTTATCAGCGGCTCGACTCCGGGGCCGAGGAGATCTCCCGTACGAAGGTGATGCTCGACGCGGTCGTCGCGGCCGGTGTCGACGGCGCGGTCGAGCTGATCGGGCCGGGCCGGGTGCAGTTCGCCGTGCACGCGCCGCCCATCGAGGCCGAGGTCGACCCGCAGCGGCTCGCGAACGCCCTCGCGCATCTCATCGCGGACGTCGCCGGGGTCGACGCGACCGGCAACGCGCCGGTGTCGGCGGGCGGTTACATGGACAACACCGTCGTCGTGGCGGCGGCGCAGCGCGGCGAGAGCGTCCGTATCGAGGTGCGCGGCCCGTACGCCGGGGGAGACCCGGTGCACGAGCCGATCGTGCGCGGGATCGTGCGCGCGCACGGTGGTGTGCTGCAGACGCACGAGGTGCCGGGGATGAGCGGCAGCGCGTTCGTGCTGGAGGTGCCGATCGGGGGTGGCGCCGGGGCGGTTCCGCCGCCGAACACCGAGAACACCACGGGTGCCGAAGTCGCGCTTCCCGAGCAGGCCTCGCAGCAGGGCGGTGGCAGGCGGCGAGCGCGGCGGTCCTCCGTGGACGCCTTCCTGGAGAGCGAGGTGTCGGGGAAGCCCGGGACCGCCTCCGCCGAGACCGGTGCGGCCGCTCCCACGGGGCGGCGTCGGCGGCGTGCGGCGGATGAGCAGGTCACGGGCGAGGCGACCGTTCCGGCGCAGGCGTCCGCGGTCGAGGGCCCTGGCGGCGCCTCCGGTGGCACCGGGCGGCGGCGCGGGCGCCCGAGTCCGGTCGAAGGCACGGGCGAGAGCGCGGGCGAAGGCAGCGGCGAAGGCGCGGCTGGTACGGCCGCCGGCGTGACCGGTGGCGTCTCCGAGGGCGCGGTCGTCACGGCGGCCGAGCACGCGTCGGGGACGGCGGCCGTGGGGTCGGGGCTGGGCGGGACGGTTCCTCCGCAGGGGATGCCCGTGCCCTCCGGCCGACGCGCGCGGCAGGACGGCGAACAGCACGCGCTGCCGCCCGCGCTGCCCGCGGCGGCCTCGGTCACGCCCGCCGCCGATACGGCTGGTACGCCCGTCGCACCGGGTGCGCCGGACGCCGGCACTTCCTCGGACGCGGCGCAGCCGAGCGGACGGCGTCGGCGTGCGCTGGCCGCCGCGGCCGAGCGTGCTGCCGCGCAGGAGGCCGGCGCCCGTCCGGTGTTCGCACTGCCGCCCGCCGAGGCGGACCGCTCACCCGGGTACGCCCAGGCCCAGGCTCAAGCCCAGACCCAGACCCAGCCGGTCGACAGCGGCGGCCTCGGTCACGAGCAGGCCGACGACGGCCGTCATGACGCGCTGCTGCGCGACCCGGCCGACGATCACACTCCGCCGCAGCCGCACCCCGTTTCCGGCCCGACAGGGCGGCGACGTGCTCGCCGTGCTCCGGATCAGCCGGACGTGGCGGGGACGCCGGCACAGGCGGTTCCGGCATCGGGGATTGCCCTTCCCGGACAGGCGGTTCCGGCACAGGGCGTTCCCGCGCAGGGCGTTCCGGGTGCGGCCGCTGCTGGGCAGACGCTTCCCACACAGGCACCGCAAGCACCACAGGCCCCGCAAGCACCGCAGACAACCCAGGCCGCTGCCGCCTCCCAGGCCGCCTCAGCGGCCGGCACCCCGGCGCCGATCCCGGCTACGGCCCCGCAGCCGTGGCCGAACGCGAACGCGAAGGCCAACCCCAACGACACCTCAGGCGCAGGCACCCGAACCCCCGTCCCCCCGGCAACAGCCACCCAGCCAACCCCCGCGCCGGCCGCCCCCCTTCCCCCCGAGCTCCCCGCGAAGCCGCGCGCCGCTCAGCCTCTGCCCGCCGAGGCCGCGGGCCCGATCGACCCCAACTCGACGCAGGGCCGCGCGATCAGCGTGCGCACGCTCGGCCAGGGCGTCCCGTTCGCCCGGCAGCCTTCAGCGAACCAGCCGGTGCCGAACCAGCCGGGCGGCCCCCAGGCCGCGCAGCCCCAGTCCGCCACGCCTCCCCCGCACCAGACCAACGGCTCGGGCCGTCGCCGCAAGCTCGGTACGCGCCCCGAGCCCGGCGCCGAGCGCCCGGAGACGGGGGCCCGTCCGCACCCGCAGGCCGGGCAGACGGCCACCGCGCCTGGGCCCCGGCTGCCCGGAGCCACCGAGGGCGCCGGACGGTCGTACGCCATAGGAGCACCGGACGAGAACGCCGCCGAGGGCCCCGAGCCGCTCGACGGTCCCGGCGGTGCCGTCGAGGTCGCCGACCAGCCGCTGCCGCAGCCCCTGGACGACGAACTGCCCCCGGAGCCGCTGGACAACCCGCGGCGCCTGCTCGTGTGGCCCGCGCCCGACGTCACCACCCAGCAGGCGCTGAGCGACCGCGGCTACCGGCCCGTCATCGTGCACTCGCGCGAGGAGGTCGACGCGCAGATCGCCGCCTTCCCGGCCGCGCTCTTCGTCGACCCGCTGACCGGGCCGATCACCCGCACGGCGCTCCAGTCGCTGCGCCAGGCCGCCGTCGCCGCCGAGGTGCCCGTCCTCGTGACGGCGGGACTCGGCCAGGCGACGCGCGAGGCGGCGTACGGCGCCGATCCCGCCGTACTCCTGAAGGCCCTGGCGCCCCGGGACTCCGAGCAGCACCCGCCGCGCGTGCTGCTCATCGAGGAGCACGCGGAGATCGCGCTGGCGCTGACCGCGACGCTCGAGCGGCGCGGGATGCAGGTCGCGCGGGCGTCCACCGACACGGACGCCGTCACACTGGCCTCGCAGATGCGGCCGAACCTGGTCGTGATGGACCTGTTGCAGGTACGGCCCCGGCAGGCCGGAATCGTGGACTGGCTCCGCGCGAACGGCCAGTTGAACCGCACGCCGCTCGTCGTCTACACCGCAGCCGTCGACCCGGCCGAACGGCCGCGCCTGGCCGCGGGGGAGACGGTCCTGTTCCTCGCCGAGCGCTCGACGAGCGCCGAGGTGCAGGACCGGATCGTCGACCTGCTGGCGCGGATCGGCACCAACTAGGCGGGGTCCAAGGAGGTCACCGGGCGGTGAGGCGCCGTGCCGCCGCCCGGATCGACGCCCGTACGCGCTCCCCGTCCGTGTCCCCGCCGCCGATCAGGATGCGGCGCATCTGCGGCACGGCCGTGGACCAGCCGGCGAGGGCGACCAGCAGGAACAGCAGGTCGTTGGGCGGGATCTCGTCGCTGATCACGCCGCGGGCCTGTGCGTCGGCGAGGGCGGCGATCTTGCGGGTGTAGTGCTCCTGGCGCCCGGCCTCGTCGGGGAGCTCGGCCGTGCCGTACTCGATGCCCTCCCAGAAGAGGAGGCGCAGCAGTTCGGGGTGGGCGGCGTGGTAGTCCATCAGCCGGTCCATCCAGCCCTCGACGTCGTCGCCGTCGACCGGGACCGCGATGGCGAGGTCGAGCATGCGCTTCCCGAGGACGTGCGCGAACAGGTCCGCCTTGTTGCCGAAGTAGGCGTAGATCAACTGCTTGTTCGCCTTGGCCTCGGTCGCGATGCGGTCGATACGGGCGCCCGCGATGCCGTACCGGGCGAACTCGGCGACCGCCGCCGCGAAGATCCGGGCCTTGGTGGCCTCGGGGTCCCTGACTCTCGCTGTCATGGGGGCAGGGTAGCGGAATAAGTAACCAACCATTTGGTTAACACTGTGGCGGGTGCCGATGGAGACTCGAACCGCTATCAACCAAATGGTTGGTTACTGATCTGACCAGCGAACCGTCCGGCTGTGAAACCGCCCCCCACCAGGAGTCCCGACGCCCATGCCGTCAGCCGCCCCGCGCGAAATCCGGTCCCCCGTTCAGGGGGACCGGGAGGCCCAGAAGATCCAGGAGGTTCAGAAGGCACGGGAGCCGAAGGCCCCCGCTTTCTTCCTCGCGCTCATCGCCCTGTGCACCGCCGTCACGGTCGCCAACATCTACCTCGCGGCCGCGCTGCTCCCCCTCATCGCGCACGACATATTCGGGGCGTGGAGCGCGCCGTGGACGTCGCTGGCGCTGCTGCTGACAGGGGACGGAGGGTACGGGCTGTCCACCGCGACGGCCGGGCTCTTCGGGCTCTTCGGCCTCACCGCGAGCGCGGTGGCGCCGCTTGCCGGCGGACTCGTCGACCGGTTCGGCGCTGCCAGGGTCGTACGGTCCGCGTCTTTGCTCGCGGCCGTGTCCGTCCCGTTGTTCTGGCTCGGCGAAAGCGTGCTGTGGGCACTGTTCGCGGCCGCCGTCGTGGTCCACGTGGCCCTGGTGGCGGGCCATGTCGCCAACCAGACCCTGGCGTTGACGACCACATCCACTCCGTCGACCGCCAACTCGGCGTATGTGGTCGCCAGTTTCGCCGGGCGGCGCGCTCGCCTCGGCACTGGCGGGCAGCGCGTTCACTCACTGGGGTTGGGGCGGCGTGTGCGCGGTGGCGGGAGTGTGGCTGGCGCTGGGGTGGGCCACGACGTCCGTACGTCGTCGGACTCCGGCGCCCGTACGTCGATGACCTGGGCGTACGCCGGGTGGGGCGCCCCTTGGTTCGGGGTCCCACCCGGCGGCGTACGCGGGTCGGCGCTGATCGCTTCGCCGAGCCGCTGTCAGAGCGTGGTGACGTCCAGTGCGCCTTCGGCGTACTGCCTGCGGAGTACCTTCTTGTCGAACTTGCCGACGCTCGTCTTGGGGACCGACTCGATGATCGTCCAGCGCTCGGGGAGCTGCCACTTGGCGATCCGGCCTTCTTCGGCGAGGAAGGTGCGCAGGGTGGCGAAGTCGGCCGTGGCGCCCTGTTTGAGGACGACGGTGGCCAGGGGGCGTTCGCCCCACTTGTCGTCGGGGACGGCGACTACGGCGGCCTCGGCGACGTCGGGGTGGGACATGAGGGCGTTCTCCAGGTCGACGGAGGAGATCCATTCGCCGCCCGACTTGATGACGTCCTTGGCGCGGTCGGTGAGGGTGAGGAAGCCGTCGGGGCTGATGGTGCCGACGTCACCGGTCTTGAGCCAGCCGTCCTCACTGAACTTGTCGGCGGGGCGCAGTGGTTCGGCGCCCTGGCCGCCGTAGTAGGCGCCGGCGATCCAGGGGCCGCGGACCTCCAGCTCGCCCGCGGACTCGCCGTCCCAGGGGAGGCGTTCGCCGCTGGGGCCGGTGAGGCGGGCCTCGACGCCGGCGGGGAAGCGGCCCTGGGTGAGCCGGTAGGCGACCTCCTCGTCCGTGCCCACCGCGTGGGCCGGCGGCCGGGCGATGGTGCCGAGCGGTGAGGTCTCGGTCATGCCCCAGGCGTGGCAGACCCGCATGCCCAGCTCGTCGAAGGCCGTCATGAGTGAGGGCGGGCAGGCCGAGCCGCCGATGGTGACCTGGGTGAGGGAGGAGACGTCACGGGGCTTGGCGTGCAGCTCGGCGAGCAGGCCCTGCCAGATGGTGGGGACCGCGGCGGCGTGCGTGGGCCGCTCGCTCTCGATCATCTCGGCGATCGGCGCGGGCTGCAGAAAACGGTCCGGCATCAGCATGTTGATACCGGACATGAAGGTCGCGTGCGGCAGGCCCCAGGCGTTGACGTGGAACTGCGGCACCACGACGAGGGACGTGTCGCGGTCGGTGAGCCCCATGGACTGAGCCATGTTGACCTGCATGGAGTGCAGGTAGATCGAACGGTGCGAGTAGACCACGCCCTTGGGGTCGCCCGTGGTCCCGGAGGTGTAGCACATGGCCGCGGCCTGCCGCTCGTCGAGCTCCGGCCAGTCGTACGTCGTCGGCTTCCCGGCGAGCAGCTCCTCGTACTCGTGCACCCGCACGGACGTGCCGTCGAGCAGCGAACGGTCACCGGGCCCCGACACGACCACATGCTCGACGGTCGGCAGATGGGGCAGGAGCGACGCCAGCAGCGGAAGCAGCGAACCGTTGACGACGACCACACGATCGGCGGCATGGTTGACGATGAAGGTCAACTGCTCTGCGGGCAGACGAAGGTTGAGCGTGTGCAGGACCGCGCCCATGGAGGGGATCGCGTAGTACGCCTCGACATGCTCGGCGTTGTTCCACATCAGCGTCGCGACCCGCTCGTCGCCCGTCACCCCCAGATCGTCACGCAGCGCGTGGGCGAGCTGGTTCGCGCGCTCCGCGGCCTCGCGGAAACTGCGCCGGTGCGGCTCGCCTTCCCCGGTCCAGGTCGTGATCTGCGACGAGCCATGCACGAGCGCCCCGTGCATGAGAATGCGGGTCACAGTCAGCGGTACGTCCTGCATCGTGCTCAGCACGGCGTCCTCCCGGGGCGGCGACATTGCCTATGCGGCAGTAATGGCTGCGCTGATTCTGCGCACATACCGAGTGGTATGTCACTAGGGAGGGGAATGATCGATCAGGGCGCGGCGGCCTGGCGGCTCCGCTGACAGCCGGGGCGAGGCCAACTGGGACTGGGCGGGGCCCAGCCAGGGCGGAGCCGGGCGATGCCCGCGTGCGGTTTACCTCACAAGGCTCAGCTCAGGGTCCTCACGCAGCTTGCCCAGCGCACGCGACACCGCCGACTTGACCGTCCCGACGGAGACCCCGAGCACCTCTGCCGTCTGCGCCTCACTCAGGTCCTCGTAGTACCGCAGGACGACCATGGCCCGCTGACGCGTCGGCAACTTCGCGATAGCCCGCCACATCGCGTCGTGCAACGCCTGCTGCTCGGCGGGGTCCGATACGGGCAGCCCCTCCGGCTCCGGCAACTCCTCGCACGCGAACTCGTCGACCTTGCGCTTGCGCCACTGCGACGTCCGCGTGTTCAGCAACGCACGCCGCACATAGCCGTCCAGTGCCCGGTGGTCCTCGATGCGGTCCCAGACGACATACGTCTTCGTCAGCGCGGTCTGCAGCAGGTCCTCCGCATCGCTCGGGTTCGCTGTGAGCGACCGGGCGGTACGCAACAGCACCGGCTGGCGGGCCTTCACGTAAGACGCGAACGAGGGGTAGGCCGCGTACGGAAGGGTCCGCGTCGCGGCGTTCGAAGCGCTGGTGCAGACGGGTGTGGTCATGGCTCCACGCTAGGTTCGCCCCCTACTCTGGCGGATCGGCCGCAGGTCCCGAAGCGGTGTCCCCCTCAGGTTGTAGGAGTGGGGTAGGCCCCACCTCCTGAGGGTGGACAAACGGCGCCTGCACCCTGAGGGTTCATCCCTGAGGGACGACTACCGTGGCGGTACGCGGCCGCAGTACCGACGGCAGGCGGCAGGACAGAGTTCCGGGCGTCGGTCAGGCGTTCTCAGGACTTCTCAGCCTCTCTCGGGCCTTCTCACCGGTCCGCTCCGAGAATGACCCCCGAGGTGGGAACCCCCGTGCCCGCGGTGACCAGGACGCGGCCGGCCCCCGGTATCTGGTTCACAGACGTGCCCCTCAGCTGTCGTACCGCTTCCGCCAATCCGTTCATCCCGTGCAGATACGCCTCCCCGAGCTGTCCTCCATGTGTGTTCAACGGCAGCCGCTCCTCTGCGACGAAGTCCGCGGCCTCCCCCGGCTTGCAGAACCCGAACTCCTCCAACTGCATCAGCACGAACGGCGTGAAGTGGTCGTACAGAATCCCCACGTCGATGTCCGCCGGAGTCAGCCCGGCCGTCCGCCACAACTGACGGGCCACCACGCCCATTTCCGGCAGCCCCGTCAGATCGTCCCGGTAGAAACTGGTCATCTGCTCCTGCGCCCGGCCCGCACCCTGGGCCGCCGCCGTGATCACCGCGGGGGGATGCGGCAGATCGCGGGCCCGCTCCACCGAGGTGACCACCAGTGCCTGGCCGCCGTCCGTCTCCTGACAGCAGTCCAGCAACCGCAGCGGCTCGACGATCCACCGCGAGGCCGCGTGCTCGGCGAGGGTGATCGGTCTGCCGTGGAAGTACGCCGCCGGGTTCGTCGCCGCGTACTTCCGGTCCACCACCGCGACATGGCCGAACGCCTCGGGTGTCAGTCCGTACGTGTGCAGATAGCGCTGGGCCGCCATCGCCACCCAGGAGGCGGGCGTGAGGAGCCCGAACGGCAGGGACCAGCCCAGCGCCGCCCCCTCCGCCGACGGCTCCCGCTGCTGTACCCCCGAGCCGAATCTGCTGCCCGACCGCTCGTTGAACGCCCGGTAGCAGACCACCACGTCGGCCACCCCGGTCGCCACCGCGAGCGCCGCCTGCTGGACGGTCGCGCAGGCCGCCCCGCCCCCGTAGTGGATCCGCGAGAAGAAGGACAGCTCACCCATTCCGGCCGCCTGAGCGACGGTGATCTCCGGGCTGGTGTCCATCGTGAACGTGACCATCCCGTCCACGTCTCCCGGCGTCAGCCCGGCGTCGTCGAGCGCTGCCCGCACCGCCTCCACCGCCAGCCGCAGCTCGCTGCGCCCCGAGTCCTTGGAGAACTCAGTGGCCCCGATCCCCACCACTGCCGCCTTACCACCGAGGCCGTCCTTCGTCCGTACGCTCACGAGGCGCCTCCTGCGGGGAGGGAGGTAGCGGGGGTGGGAGCGGAGGTGGGGGTGCCGGCACTGGAACTGGCGGGTGCGCTGACGTGGGCGCCGGCGTCGGCACTGGAGCTGACGTGGGCGCCGGCAGGGACGGTGCTCGGGACTGTCACGGTCACCGTGCCGGTGACGTGCTTGCCGACGCCGTTGGCCCCGACGATCTTCACCGTGGCCGTGTCGCCGTCGACCTCCTCGACCGTGCCGGTCAACACCATCGTGTCGCCCGGGTAGTTGGGCGCGCCGAGCCGTATGGCCACCTTGCGCAGGACGGCGGCCGGGCCGAAGTGATCGGTGACGTACCGCCCGACCAGCCCGTTGGTCGTCAGGATGTTCATGAAGATGTCCGGCGAGCCCTTCGCTCTCGCCAGCTCGGCATCGTGGTGCACGTCCTGGTAGTCGCGCGACGCGATGGCGCCGGCGACGATCAGCGTGCGCGTGATCTCGATCTCCAACGGTGGCAGTCGATCGCCGCGTCTCACCAGGCCGCGGTCGGGGCGCGGGTCGCGTACGCCAGCCCCTCGCCTCGGCGCCATGTCGTCTCGTACGCCGTCACCCATGTCCGCCCTCACCACCCTCCGCGCCACCGTCGGCAGCACCAGACCCGCTGACCGCGGAGACCGCACCGATGGCACGGGTGTCGTCGGCTCGGAACACCAGCAGTTCCAACTCATCGTCGTACCGCCGGAATTCGAGCCGTACCGGCATCCCGATCCGCACCTTGTCGTACGGCACCCCGACCACATTGCTCACGATCCGTACGCCCTCGGCGAGTTCGATCAGCCCGACCGCGTAGGGAGGGTCGAAGGCAGGGAAGGGTGGGTGGTGCATGACCACGTACGAGAAGACGGCGCCCACGCCGCTCGCCTCGATCGTGTCCCACTCCGGACTGCCGCACGCGTTGCACCCCGGCAGCCAGGGGAATCTCAGCGCCCGGCAGCCTGTGCACCGCTGGATCAGCAGCCGGTGCCGCTCGACGCCCTCCCAGAATCCTGCGTTGTCCCGGTTGACCACCGGGCGTGGGCGTCTGGCCTTCGGTTTCCGGTGTGCGGGCGCGTACTTGAGGATCCGGAAGCGGTGCGTCCCCGCGAGCTCGCCTCCCGCCCGTACGTCCATCCGCGTCGTGACGAAGTGCCCCGTGCCCAGCTTGGTCGTCTTGCGCTCGGAGACCGACTCGATCACCGTGTCGAAGGTGATCTCGTCCCCTGGGCGCAGTGGCCGCACGTACTCCTGCTCGCTGTCGGTGGCGACCACCGAGGTGTACCCGGCGTCGTCGAGCAGCCCGAGCAGCTCGTCGTATGCGCCCGAGCGCCCCGCGTGTCCGGAGAGGCCTCCCATCGCCCACACCTGGAGCATGGTGGGTGGCGCCACGGCGTCCGGACCCTCGTACGCCGGATTGGTGTCGCCCATCGCCTCGCACCAGTGCCGGATCATGGGCTCGTTGACCGGGTCCTTGCCCACGCCCGCGACGGCGGCCGCGCGCCCCTCGAACGACTTGAGCCGCCCCGCCCAATCGCCAGGCCCGTCACGCCCTTGGCGCCGGTCACGCGGGGCACGGCGATCTCGCCCGCCGTACCGGTCACCCTGGTCATGACGGTCGCGCCCGTCGTGGCCGTCGCGCGCGTCCCGCCCCTCCCTCTCGCCGCTCACCGCCGCCCCCTCGTCGTCCCGAGCCGCTTCGTTGCCACAATCTCCCGCTGCACCCGCTCACCCCGCCCCAGCACGTGTTGCTCTGCGCCGCCCTGTTCATCCGTTCCAGCTCGCCGTCCCCGAACACCTCCGGCGAACTGGAGCGGACCAGTGCATCCGCTCCCACAATGTCCTGACACATCTGGTACACCGCGACGGCCGGATCGGTTCCCATTCGGTTCCCACGACTTTCACGCCGCTCGCATCGCCGGGCGCCAGTCGACCGGCCTCCACGTCCCTGGCGCTCGGTGGGGGCAAGGAGCACGGCCGCGACGTTCCCGGACCTCGTACGAACCGCGCCCCTCCTGGACCGCGCACGGACAAGGAAGGCTTTCTGACTAGGCTTTCTGACTACCCGTCAGATATACGACTGTCCCGTCAGGCCGGCTTCCCTGTCAAGGTCACCGGCCCCTCTCACACGACACCCCGCCCTCCTCCCGTAAACACACCTGCGCGGCGGCACCGAAGTACCGCCGCGCAGACGCGTTACACCCCCACACAGAGCACTACCCCACAAGGGAGCTTCCGGGCCGATGTGTGCGCATCGGCCCCCGGCTCACCAGAGCTCGGTGAAGTTGATGACGGTGTTCGACTGGTCGATGGCCGTGAACGCGGAGCCGTTCACCTGGGCGGTGTTGCTCTGGTTCGAGGCACCGGAGCCGATCGCCTGCTGCTGAGTGGTGGAGGAGTTGCCGTAGTTGTCGTTTCCGACCCCGCTGCCGCTGACGGTCGCCACGCCCGCGTTCGATCCGTCGTCCGCGAAGGAGCCGTTGTCCGCGGCCGCGACACCCGTGAAGAGGGCGGCGGCGAGGGGCAGGGCCGAGACGGCGGCGAGGACGCGGGCGGTACGGATGCTTGCCATGTGAATTCCTCCAGAACCGGGTTGTACGCACCGGCGTGAACCGGGATGTACGTGAAATACGGCTTGTTCCCAGGCAGTTGGCCGACCGCCTCGGCGTTGTTCACGACGTCGCGAGTCCAGAGTTGCCCACGGAATCCCCGGCGAACCACCCCGGAAGCCGTGATTCGCCCTCAAGCGTGAGGACATGTCGATAAACCCTCTTCACATCCACAAACCCCCTGCTCAACCCTTGGCAGGCGGCTCAATCCCAGGCGCCGCAAGGGCTGAAGCGTTCCGGCACATTTTCAGCCAATCCCCCTCAACGCCCATCCCGCGCCCTCGCGTGTCCGGTGAGCCCTTCCTTTTTTCGAACACTCGTACGAACATAGATGCATGGCCACCATCGACCGGCAGGCCACGACGCTGGCCCTGGCCCACGCCCTGTCCGCAGCCGAGCGCGGACTGGCGGTGATCCCGCTGTCCCGAACGAAGCTCCCGGCCCTGCGCTCCCCCCACCGGAACGACCCCGATCCCCTCCCCTGCCACGGCGAATGCGGCCACTTCGGACACGGCGTGTACGACGCCTCGACCGACCCCCGGCGCATCCGCGAACTCTTCGCCGCCGCCCCCTGGGCCACCGGCTACGGCATCGCCTGCGGACTGCACCCCCACCACCTCATCGGCATCGACCTCGACACCAAATCCGGTACGGACTCCTCGGCGGCCCTCCGCGAAATGGCGCTGCGCCACCTCTTCACGATCCCGGAGACGGTGGTCGTCCTCACCCCCAGCGGCGGCCGTCACCTCTGGCTGAGCGGACCGCCGGACGTGGTCGTCCCCAACTCGGCGAGCCGCCTGGCCCCCGGCATCGACATCCGCGGCGCCGGCGGCTACCTCGTCGGCCCCGGCTCACGCACCGATCACGGCGTGTACGGCACCGCTCCGGGCACCGCCCATCTGGCGCCCGCGCCCTGCCCGCGCGAACTGCTGCGTTTGCTCACGCCCCCGCCCCGTACGCACCACCGCACGCCCCCCACACCCACGACGACCGGCCAACACGGCCAGGGCCTGGTCCAGTTCGTGCTGGCCGCCCATGAGGGACAGCGCAACACCCGCCTGTTCTGGGCCGCCTGCCGCGCCTACGAGAACGGCATCGGCCCCCAACTGACCGACCCTCTCGCCGAAGCCGCGGTCCGCACGGGCCTCACCGAACGGGAGGCCCGCTCGACGATCGCGTCGGCGGCGCGCATGACAGGCCAACGGCCGGGGGCCGCGCGGCACTGAGCCGCAGCGCCCCCGGCCGGGAGCGCGGATCAGCCCGCGAAGCGGTAGCCGAAGTTACTGGCCCCACTGGGACCGCCGAGGGTGCCCAGGTGGAAGCTGGTGGCACCGGTGCCGGTCACCCCCGCGGCGCTGGTGGTGAGCTTCCAGACCCGGCCTTTGTAGGCGTCTTCGCCGTTGCCGCCGACGTAGACCTCCGGGCTGCCGTCCGCGTCGGCGTCGAGCACGGCGTTCGCGATACCGAAGTGGTCTTCGTTCTCCGAGGTGCTGGGTATGCCCTTGGCGTTCTGGGTGAACGACGTGGCGCCTGCGGTGGTGATCCCGGATGCGCTGCCCCGCAGCACGGTGATCGCACCCGCGTGGATGGTGGCCGCCGTGTCGGATCCCGTCTCGTGCGAAACACCGACGACCACGTCCGGGTAGCCATCCATGTCGGTGTCGCCGATGGCCACCGCCGTACCGAACTTGTCGCCTTGCTCGTCCGCACCCGGGACGCCACTGCTGGCCTGGGTGTAGGTGCGGGTGCTCACGGTTCTGCTGACGCCGTCCGGACCGCCGTACGCCACGTAGATCTTGCTCTGGCCCGGATATCCGGTGACCAGATCCTGATAGCCGTCCTTGTTCAGGTCACCGAAGGCGGCGGGATAGTTGTTGGTGCTGAAGCTGTGGTACGAGTACGGGCCCGCGTACGCGCTGCCCTTGACCAAGCCGGTGGCGGAGCCCTTGAGCACCACTCCTCCCACCGCGCCGCTGCCGCCCACAGTCTCGCCGCTCACCACGATGTCGGCGGTGCCATCCGCGGTCATGTCACCCACGTAGAGCGTGGACGTCGCGACGCCGTCCTGGCTCGGGGTGTCCCGGTGCCACACACCCGCCGGCTTGCCCGTGGCCCGGTCGAGCGGGCCGAGCAGGACGGAGGCGCCGTAGGAGGTGCCGTTGTTGCCACGGCTGACGAAGTCGTCGATCCCGTCGCCGTTAACATCGCCCACCCCGATGCCGCCGCCGAGCAGCTTCGGGGACGTCGAGGTGTAGTTGCCGGCCGGCAGCGTGGTGCCCGCGCCCGTGATTCCGTTCTCGCTGCCCCAAAGGATCATGTTCTTCTCGAGCCAGTGGACGACCAGGTCGTCGTACCCGTCACCATCCAGGTCGCCGAAGCTCTTGACCTCTCGCCATCTCTCGCCCTTCGCGGGGCCGCCCGGGACGCCGTCCGTGGCCTTGCTGAGGATTGTGGCGGTGTCGTACTTCAGGCCGGCCGGCGAGCCATAGGCGACGGTGACGGCACCGGCCTGCGAGACGTCGCCCACCATCGCCGTGTGGGCACTGATGGACAGGTCCGCATAGCCGTCGCCGTTGAAGTCGGCGAAACGGCCCTTGCTCACGGTCGGCGCGGCGCTCGCCGCCGGCGCCAGGGCAGTGAGGCCAAGAACGGTGACCGCACAGATGGCGGCCGTGGTCAGCGCTCCCTTGCGCATGAGAACCCCCCCAGGTTCTTCGGCAGCCTGATCGGCCGCCCAAAGATCATGTCCTCCGGATCATACGGACCGGCACTGACAAGAGGGACCCGTGGGGCACGAGCACGCAGAAGGGGCACCTCGCGAACGAGGTGCCCCTTCTCTTCAGCTGCGCTGAAGTACCGCGGTGGGTGTGGGATTTGAACCCACGGTGACTCGCGCCACGACGGTTTTCAAGACCGTTCCCTTAGGCCGCTCGGGCAACCCACCCTTCGCCCCACCCCCACCAGGGGCGGAGCGGGTACAGCGTACCGGCCTCGGGCGCTTTGCGGGGTCCGAGGGCTCACGCCGGGCTGGCCACAGCATCGCAGTCCTGTTCCGCTTCTCTGCCAAGGCCATTCATCGCAACCAAGCGAGGGCCGACCAGCAGATCCAACAGACCCTCGACGCGATCGACGAGTACGCCGACGAGTAGGCGGTAATCCGGCTCATGGGGCGTCCCATGTGGGGTGCCCCTGCTGCCCGTGGGCTCTGACCCACTTGTGTAATGATCTTGCCTTCTGCCCGTTCCGCACTTTCATCGGTCAAGCGTGCGAATCGTGCATCCGGGATAGCTCTTTCGTGCATTTTGATCACCCGATCGCCGGACAGCCCCCTTTCCGACCGCGCTCGTTATGCGGGCGTGGCAGCGACAGACGGTTGCGGAGAAATGATCTTTCCGCCGAGCGGAAAGATCCATGCACTGACCGGCAGCGGCAACTACTCAGACCTATTGGATGATTTCCTGAACGAGATCAGGAATATTGAAACTGAATACCTGCGAGCAGCCCGCGATTGGCCTGGCGGAGCTGACGCCGCGCCGGTGACACGGTCCGGGGCCCGTGCTCTAGACGGAACATCCTGAACGAGGGGCACGGAGGAATCCCAGATGGACAGGTATAACGATGGGGCACACTTTTACAGCCCGCAGTACCCCCTGAGAACAGAGCACGACACGCTGAGCCCATACGACAGCATCCCCATCCCTGCCCAGCAGCCTTGGGACAGCCCCATCCCTGCCGAGCAGCCCTGGGACAGCACGGCGCCAGACGTCACATTGAACGGATGGAACCTGGACGAGGAACTGGCTCAGATGCTGTCCACAGCATCGGCCCCGGAACCGGCTCCCGCCCCCCTGGACCGACCACTCGGCAGAAGCGAACGGCGGCGAATGCAGGAACAGCCGAATTTCCATATTGGCGGTCATCGCATCACGCAGGTCACGATCCTCTTCGCCGCTATCGCAGTGTGTGCGTGCTCCCTGCTCAGCTGGTCCACTATCTATACCTACGGCCAACTCCGCACGATCGCCGAGTTCGTGCTGCCCGCGAAACTGGCGCAATGGTGGCCGCTCACGGTGTACGGGCCGTGGTTCGTGGCGGCTCTCTCAATTTTGCGGGCGACCGTTCAACGCCAGCGTGCGCTCCGCTCCTGGGGCGTCCTCATCGTGGCCTCGGCCATGGCGGTTGCCCTGTGCGTCAGCCACTCGTCCCGCTCACTGCTGGCATTCGTGACGCTCGGAATTCCACCGATCACCGCCCTGGTGTGCTTCTGGGAACTTGTTGGCCAGGTCTCCTCCAAGTACCAAATCCGGAAAGGGGCTCATGCACAGCGGAATTCCAAAACGTAAGGAACTCCGAATGCATGCCTACTGCGGTTGAACTCGCAGTGGCGGGTGGGGATCTGACGTTTCATGATCGTTGCGGTATGCCGGAGCTATGAGGTACGCGCAGGGAGGCGGGCTGACACCGAAGAAGCAGGCTGCTCGTGAACAGCTGAGGCTGGAGGCCGCGGAGCGGTTCGCGCGGGGGGAGAAGACCAGGGACGTCGCGCGTGAGCTTCGGGTCGGGGAGCGCCAGGTGGAGAAGTGGCGCAGAACGTGGCGTGAGGGCGGGGCGGAGGCGCTGCGGTCGAAGGGGCCGATGTGCGTGGAGCTTTTGAGCCCTGCTCAATGGGAGCGTCTCGTGCGGGAGTTGGAGCGCGGCACCCTGGCGCACGGGTGGGATGAGGAGCAGGGCTGGACGCTGGTGCGGATCCGTGCGCTGATCATCCGGTTGTTCCTGGTGGAGTACACGGTGCAGGGGGTCTGGAAGCTGATGCGACGGCACGGGTGGTCCCCGCAGGTGCCGGCCCGGCGGGCGCTGGAGCGGGACGACGCGAGTGTCGAGCGGTGGCGGAGCGAGGTGTGGGAGACGGTAAAGCCACCGCGGCGGCCCAGGACGCCTACATCTGCTTCGAGGACGAGGCAGGACAGGGGCTGAGGCCGCCGAAGGGGCACACGTGGGCACCGAGAGGTCGGACACCGCAGGTGCGAGTGCGTGGCTCGAACCGGGGACGGGTCTCCGTGGCGGGCGTGGTCTGCTACAAGAGCGGCGAACGATCCCGCCTGTTCTACCGGTTGCACATGTACCGGGGGCGGAAGGGCGAGGCGAAGAGCTTCGGATGGCAGGACTACCGCGACCTGATCGTCGTGGCGCACAACCAGCTCAAGGCCCCCGTGGTCTGGGTCTGGGACAATCTCAACGTCCACCTGGTCGACGAGCTCGCGCTGTTCTTCATGGAGAACGAGGAGTGGCTGACGGTGTTCCAGTTGCCGTCGTACGCTCCTGAGCTCAATCCGCAGGAGGGCATCTGGTCGCTGGTCAAGCGTGGCCTGGCCGACTTCGCCGCCGCCAACCTCGACCACCTGTCCCGCATCATGAAGCGCAAGCTCAAGAAGATCCAGTACCGCCCGGAACTGATCGACGGCTGCCTCACCGAGACCGGGCTGATCATGAGTGCCGGATGATCGCCGGGCCCGCCACCGCGAGTTCAACCGCAGTAATACTCCGGCCGGATCCTTGGGTGAGGTCGGCACCTGCTCGGGTGGAGTTCGATGGCCAGGGCCCTCCCGTCACGTTGGACGGAAGGGCCCTGCGGGACTGCTATCGCTCGCCATCTGGGCCACTCAGGGTCAGCTGTCGCCCTCGCGCTGTCCCAGGGTGACGTCTACGGTGTGGGGCTTGCCGTCGCGCGTGTAGGTGAGCTTGACCGTGTCGCCCGGCTGATGGGTCCAGATCTCACCGATGAGGGTCGGGCCGCTGTCGATCACGTGGTCGTCGAGCTTGGTGATGACGTCGCCGGGCTTGAGGCCGGCCTTGTCGGCGGGGCCGCCGGAGGTGACCGCGTCGGAGCCGCTCGCGCCCTGTTCGGTGATCTTCGCGCCGCCGGTGCCCTCCTCGAGGGAGACCGACGCGCCGATCACCGGGTAGACCGGCTCGCCCGTCCTGATCAGCTGCTGGGCGACATTCTTCGCCTGGTTGATCGGGATCGCGAAGCCCAGGCCGATGGAGCCGGACTGGCTGGTGCCGCCGAGGCCGCCGTTGCTCGACGACTGAATCGCCGAGTTGATGCCGATGACCGCGCCCTGCGCGTCAAGGAGAGGGCCACCGGAGTTGCCCGGGTTGATCGAGGCATCCGTCTGCAGGGCGCTCATGTACGAGGCCTTGCTGCTGGAGCTGCCGTCGCTGGAGGCGACCGGGCGGTTCTTGGCGCTGATGATGCCCGTGGTCACCGTGTCGGACAGGCCGAAGGGGGCGCCGATCGCGATCGTGGAGTCGCCGACGGCCACCTTGTCGGAGTCGCCCAGGGCGAGCGGCTTCAGGTCCGACGGGGCGTCCTTGAGCTTGATGACCGCGACGTCGTAACCCTGTGCGTGGCCGACCACTTCGGCGTCGTACTTCTTGCCGTCGGGGAAGGTCGCGTTGAGCTTGCCGCCGTCGACCGCGTCCGCGACGACGTGGTTGTTGGTGAGGATGTGGCCCTGCTTGTCGAAGACGAAGCCGGTGCCCGTGCCGCCCTCACCGTTGACGCTCTCGGCCTCGATGGTGACGGTGCTCGGCAGCGCCCTGGCGGCCACGTTCGCGACCGTGCCCGCGGCGCGCTTCACATCGCCGCTGGTGCTCGGGGCGGAGACCGTCGTCGAGTCGGTGGAGCCGTCGTTGTTCTTGGCCAGTGAGTAGCCGATGCCGCCGCCGACGCCGCCCGCGACCAGCGCGGCCACCAGGGTCGCGGCGACCAGACCGCCACGTCCCTTCTTCGGCTTCGGCGTGGGCTGCTGGTAGGAGGAGCCCCAGCCTCCGGAGCCCGAGCCACCGCCGTCCGCGTACGAAGGGGTGGGCGGCGGCGGAGGAGGCCAGCCCGCCTCGGCGGCGGAGCCGGGGGTCCCGGCGCCCTGACCGTACGGGTCGGCACCCTGGCCGTGCGCGGCGGACGCGTACGCCGACTGCTCCGGGTGCGCCGGCGCCTGCTCCGGCGCACCGGGGGCGCTCGGGGGCACCACCGGGATCGGGGCGGTCGGTGCGCTCCCCTCGGGCGCGGCGTTCTGCGCGGAAGCAGCGGGAGTTTCCACCGGCACAGGAGGTGCGGACGGGGCCGGGGGTACCGCGGTGCCCTCGTTCTCGGTGCTCACAGCTCTTCTCCTCGATCCACGGCTGTTGTTTCTCGGTCACGCTCGGTCACGCGCATTCACGCTTGTCGACGGTCCGGCGCGATTCAGCTGTGCATGTGCTTTTGTACTCCGTCAGCTTTTCCCACCGGACGTCAGAGCACCATAAGCGGTGGCTGTGGGTCCAGGGCCACCGTTTACAACGGACCTGTCGGTTGAAATAGACAAAATACCGACCTCTCCGGCCTCACGCCTACCCGTGCGACGGTGGCACCATGACGCGGTGACCCTCGCACGACAGCATCCGATTCAGGTCGTCGCCCACCGTGGAGCCTCCGAAGAGGCCCCCGAGCACACGCTGGCCGCGTACAAGAAAGCGATCGAGGACGGTGCGGACGCCCTCGAGTGCGATGTACGGCTGACCGCGGACGGCCATCTTGTCTGCGTCCACGACCGCCGCATCAACCGGACGTCCAACGGTCGCGGTGCGGTCTCGGCCCTGGAGCTCGCCGAGCTCGCCGCTCTGGACTTCGGCTCCTGGAGGGGGCACGACGAGGCCCCTGACTGGGAGTACGGCCCCGGGGACCGGGAGGACACCTCCGTCCTCACCCTGGAGCGGCTGCTCGAACTCGTCGCCGACGCGGGCCGCCGCGTCGAGCTGGCCGTCGAGACGAAGCACCCGACCCGCTGGGCGGGCCAGGTCGAGGAGCGGCTGCTGCTCCTGCTGAAGCGTTTCGGCCTGGACGCTCCCGAGTCCGCCGCCGAGTCCGCCGTACGCGTCATGAGCTTCTCGGCGCGCTCACTGCACCGCGTCCGGGCCGCGTCCCCGAACTTGCCCACGGTCTATCTGCTGCAGTTCCTCACACCCCGGCTGCGCGACGGACGGCTGCCCGCGGGTGTCCGGATCGCGGGCCCCTCGATGCGGATCGTACGCACTCACCCCGCCTACATCGAACGGCTGAAACGAGCCGGACACCAGGTGCACGTCTGGACCGTGAACGAGCCCGAGGACGTCGATCTCTGCGTTGAGCTGGGCATCGACGCCATCATCACCAACCGCCCGCGCGCGGTGCTGCGCCAGCTGGGCCGCTGATCTCGCCGCCCCCTAGAGGGAGCCACCCTCCTCACCCCGGGAATCCACCGGCAACCTCGGAATCCGCCAGTCGAATTCAAGCCACGCGATTACAGGGAGTGCACCGGCGCGTTCGTTCCGTATTCGATCGTTACGAGTGCGTCAGCAGGCGTGGATTGGCCGGTTTCCGGTCCAGTCCAAAGGGGCATCCACACCGTGGCGTGGGCAAAGGAGGTCTCGGGGGTGGCGTTGGTGGTGGCACAGGACGTGCCCACGTCGTCGAGCATGGCCGTACCCCATGGCCCTGCGGGCGTGGGGAAAGCGAGACACCGGATGCGAGATCAGCTCCGTTCCGGTGGCATAGCGGAAGCGGTCATCGACGACGCCGTACTGATCCTTTCCGAACTACTCAGCAACGCTTGCCGGCATGGCAGACCCCTGGGCAACGCCCAGGTCGGGGACGGCGACGTCCGCGCGGCGTGGCGCGTCGATCCGTCCGGAAGGCTCATCGTCGAGGTGACCGACGGCGGCGGTCCGACCCGTCCGGTTCCGGCCACGCCCTCGGTCACCGCACACGGCGGCCGCGGGCTGAACATCATCACGGCGCTGGCCAAGGACTGGGGCGTACGGGACGACGCCCGCGGCGAGGTCACGGTGTGGGTCGTCGTCCAGGACGACCTGGAAATCGCGCGCCGTCGCGACGATTTCGCTACGCGCGTCGCGTCACCAACCGTATCCGGGATACCCGACCTCGACTTCGCGGACGCCTTCGACGAACTGGACTGAGACGGACGCCGGAGGGGACAGACACCGGGTGGGACAGACACCAGGTGGGACAGACACCGAGTGGGGTACACGCCGATTGCGGCAGACGCGGACCGCGGCAGGCACCGGCCGAGGCACACGCAATCCGAGGCAGGCGCAGACCGCCGCAGGCACACACGGATGAACCACCGGTTCCGCGAGGACTCGGTGCGTTGTCCACAGGGTCCCGTCGGCCCCCGTACGAACGGCTAGGCTCGCGCCCGTACGAGACGAGCCGTGATCGGGAGACACCCACGATGGCCAAGAAGCGACCCCAGACGAAGGCCAAGCAGCCTCAGCTGAAAGACGGGGCCCGCGCCGCAGGCGCTGATGGGCACGTTCCGGTTGTCGGCGCACGCGAGCCCTGCCCCTGTGGCAGTGGCCGCCGCTACAAGGCCTGTCACGGCCGAGCGGCCGCGCACGCCGTGACCGAGTTGGTGCACCGCCCCTTCGAGGGCCTGTCGGGCGAGTGCGACTGGGTCGCGCTGCGCGAGCTGGTGCCCGCCGCGACGGTCGAGCTGAAGCTCAAGGAGGACCTCCCCGAGGGCGTCCCGTCGGTCACGCTCGCCACCGTCCTGCCGATGGCGTGGCCCGCGCTGCGCCGCGACGACGGCTCGGTCCTGCTCGGCCTGCAGAACGACACGGCGTCCGGTGACATCAGCCGCGATCTGGCCGACACCCTCCAGCGCGCGCTCACGGCGAAGCCCGGCACTCCGGTCGAGGGCCGGCGCGCCCCGGCCGACGGTCCGCGGCTGCAGGATCTGCTCGACCCCGAAGGCGCGTTCGAGCCAGTTGTGCACACCGGCTTCGAGTTCTGGGTCCCGGACGCGGAGAACGCGACGCCGGAGGTGGCCGCCTCCCTGGAGCGGGCCAACGCCGCCGCCATCCCGACCGTGAAGCTCACCGGAGTCGACGCCGCCTACTGGTGCGAGACCCCCGACAAGAACCACCTGCGGTGGGTCATGCCGCATCCGGAAGAGCAGCTTCTGGACGCGCTGGCACGGCTGCACGCGGCCGGCCGGTCGAACCTCGGGGAGGGCACGCGGCTGGTCGGCTCCTTCCGCGCGCACGGGCTCACGGTGCCGGTCTGGGACCTGCCGACGGGCGTCACGGCGGACGACATCGAGAAGCCGGCGGCCGAGTTCGCCGAGCGCCTCGCCACCGCTCTGGCCACGGACGCACCGCTCACCGCGGAGGAGCGCCGGGCGCGCGGCGGCCTCACCAACCGACAGGTGACCCTCAGCTGACACACAGGGAGAGAACTGACCGACCGGTCAGCTGGTCGGCGCCTCCCGGAACGGGTGACTCCTGTCACAACTCCCCGTTGTGACAGGTAAATCCGTGTCCGAATAGCCGAGATCGAATTTGCGAACCGCCGATCTCTTGTTACGGTTCGAGTAGCCCGGTTGCTGGTGCATCCCCCGTCGCCAGCAACCGGGTCTTTCCATGCGCGGAATCTCGTACGTCCCCTGCGCGACAGCCCGTACGGCGTCAACTGCCTTGCTCAGGCTCCGAGTTGCTGCCCGAGCGCAGCAGCAGCGGCCCGCGGGCCCCGGCGCCCTTCGCGAACTCCGCGACCGCCGTGTACGCCCCCACGCCCCCCGTCACACGCTCCCTGGGCGTCTCGCACACTCCCGGATCGTCCTCCGCGCCCACCGCGCAGTTCATCTGCACCGTGCGGCCATCAGGACCCATGAGGCTCAGTACGGAACTCAGCTCGTCGCCGGTCGCGTTGCGGTAGTAGGTGCGCGCCCAGGTCTCCTCACCCTGCGTGAGAACACAGGTCTGCGCCTCGATGCCCTCGGGCGAGGTGAGTTCGGGTCCGCACCGGGCGGCGGTGGCGACACCGAGACCGAGCAGCCGGGGCGAGCGTGTGGGCGCGGGAGCCGCCGCCCCCTTGTCGTCGGGCGCGGAATCGTCGGGCGCGGAATCGTCGGGCGCGGAGCCCCCGCGTTCGGAGCCGCCCCCTTCGGACGCGCGTACGGTCACAGAGCCGTCATGGATGTCGTAGAGGTCGCCGACAGACCCCGCGGATGCCGCGGCCAGCTGAAGGGCCACCGCGACCGCGAGGGCGCCCACGAGGGCGAGCAGGCGAGCTCTTCGGGGGTCCGGCCCGCCGCGTCGCGGCGATGAGGCTCCGTGTCCCCCAGAATGACGCTGCATAAAGGGGAAGATAACGAGCGGGGGCGGGCGCGCGGTTCACCGCGCGCCGGGCGCCCCTACAACTCGGGCGCGCTCACACCCGTACGAGTGAGCGCCTCGACCACGGCGTCCACCACGGCCTCGACATCGGGCACCCAGGGGGCGGCCGAACCGGGCAGCGGAGCGCGCTCCCAGCGGATCTGGCCCTGGCCGGTCTCGGACGGCGGCAGCGCGATATAGCCGCCGTCGCCGTGGAAGCGGAGGGAGCCGGGAACGAAGTCCTTGGCGTAGAGCAGCTCGCCGAGCTGCTCCATGGAGTACGGGGCGACGAGGATCGCCCAGCGCGTGGGCGCCGCGACGACCGGGCCGAGGCGCATGCCCTTGCGGTCGAGGGCGTCCAGGGCGCGGGCCGCCGCGAGGGCGGGCAGGCTGACCGCGCAGGGGGCCTTGCCTCCGGTGGCCAGCACGACGGGAGCCGACGGCCGCTTGGTCCACCACCAGCGCACCATCCGCTCGTCGGTGGTGGCCGCGAGGAGACCGGGATCGAAGGGATGGGCACCGGGCACCGTGCACTCCGGGTCGGGGCACCCGCAGCCGGCGCGCCCCTGCGGGTCCGCCGCCACGCCCGGGAGTACGGGCCACCGCCATTCGGTCGCGAAGGTCACGGCCGCGCCGAGCACCTCAGTCCTCCCATTGTTTCGCCTGGACAGGAGCCTGCGTCGCCTTCCGAGGATCTCGCGCATCAGCGCTCGTTCCTTTCCGTTGCACGCCTGGCAACACCGAGGACCACATCACACCATGTGTCGATCACTTCACTGTGCGTACCTGCTGGCGCATCACACCCCTGCCGGAGACAAGGGGAACCCATCTGGGCCGAGCGTTTGGCTGCGTCCACGTCCATACTGCGTCCATCTCAAGCATGGGCATCGCGTGGGGTGGCGGCGCCTGGCGTTTTTCCGTCCCGCGTACTTCTTGCCGCCTCCGCCACGGGAGGATGGGGCACGGTCGTCGGTGGTTAAGACGCCCGGGTCCGCTGCCAGGTTCCGGGCGGATCCCAACCACCCCTGGCCTTACCGAGTACGTACCCATCACGACCGCTGTGACGCTCTGTCGAACTAGGCCAGTCGACCTCAACAAGCCGTTGCCCGAGTCAGTTTTAAGCCAACTTTGCTTTCCCGCAAGGGTTACCGGGAGTCTCACGGACACCAGGAATCCCAGCAGGACAATGCTGGACATCCCATCACGAGTGCGTGTACATGTGGAGACACTGCTAGCGGCGCAGAACGACATGGGGGTTTGCGATGCTATTGAGCAATACGCACCGGTCGGAAAGCCGGACGCCATGAACGCCCCTCACCTTCCGAAAGTGGCCGGAATCGATTCAACGGTTCCTTCGCCCGCACACACTGCCGCGCCGACGCCTGCCCCCACGGGTGCCTCTCCAGCCACCTCTTCCACCGGCCCTGGAGCGGTTCTCCAAGACCGTCTGGCGGGCTGGGTCTCGGATCTCACCACGCTGCACGAACTCACCGAGCGCCTGGTACGCACCGCGACACTGAACGACGCGCTCCAGGAACTGCTGCGCGCCGGAGCCGCCCTCGTGGGCGCCCGGCGCGGTCTCGTCGTCATGGAACCGGGCGACGGACTCGGCCCCGACACCACGATCGGCCTGGGGCTCGCACGGGCGGATCTCGGCCACATCGAGACCGTGCCGCGCAGCTCCATGTCGTACGGGAAGATCCTGGACGGACTGCCGGGCGGCGACGGCGAGATCGCGCAGCCGGATCTCCTCTCCGAGGACGGGCTCGACCCCCGCCACCGCGAGGTGGCCGCCCGTCTCGGCTACGCCGCGAGCTACGCACTCCCGCTGGCCACCGAGGCGGCGGGCCGCCTGGGCGCCGCCGTATGGCTCTACGACGAGCCCGCCGAGCCGGTCGAGCGCCGGCGCCATCTCATCGGCCTCTACGCCCGGTACGCGACCGAGCACCTGGCACGGCTGCTGGAACTCGAGCGCACGCGCGCGTGCATGACGACGGTCTCCGAGGAGCTGCTTCCCCCACGGCTTCCCCGGGTCTCCGGCGTCCAGCTCGCCGCCCGGCACCGCACCGGGCCGCGCGGCGGCGGCGACTGGTACGACGCGCTGCCGCTGCCCGACGCCGCACTCGGGCTCGCGGTCGGCTCCGTCACCGGGTCCGGGCCCAGCGCGGTCGCCGCGATGGGCCGCCTGAGAGCGTCGCTGCGCGCGTACGCCGTGATGGAGGGCGAGGACCCCGTCGCCGTCCTGTCCGACCTCGAACTGCTGCTGCGGCTGACCGAGCCCGCCCGCTCCGCCACCGCCCTCTTCACCTACTGCGAGCCGGCGCTGCGCAAGCTCACGCTCGCCGGCGCCGGACACAGCCCGCCCCTGGTGATCGGCGCGCGCCGCACGGAGTTCGTGGAGACCTCCCTCTCCGCACCCCTGGGGATGCTCGCCTGCTGGGAGGCGCCGAGCGTCGAACTGGTCGCCGAGCCCGGCGAGACCGTGCTGCTGTACACGGACGGCCTGTTGCACCGCACCGGCGACCCCATGGACCGCGCCTTCGCGCGGCTGCACACGGCAGCGTCGAGCGTCCCCAAGGCGGTGCGCCACGATCCCGGCGCGGTCGCCGATCACGTCCTGCGGAGTGTGCTGCCGGGCGGGCTCGACGAGGCCGACAGCGCGGAGGACGTCGTACTGCTGGCGGCGCGGTTCGAGTGAGCCGTGGGCAAGCGGTTCCGGTGAGTTGTGCGCAAGCGGTTCCCGTGAGTTGTGGGCAAACGGTTCGAGCGAGCCCTGCGTAACAGGTCTTCCAACCCTGGGCCCCCTTCAGTGCGACCGTACGATGGACGGGGTCCAGTGACGTATCCAAGGAGGATGACCGTGGCGGAGGAGCTCCCGGAGACCCCGGAAACTGTTCCTGATCATGCCGCTGACGCGGCGGGCGAAGAGCCGGTCAAGCAGCGCAAGAACGGCCTGTACCCGGGCGTGTCCGACGAGCTGGCCGAGAACATGAAGTCCGGCTGGGCTGACACAGAGCTGCGCGGCCTGCAGCCGATCGCACAGGCCGAGCACACCGCCGCCCGCCGCGCCGCGCTCTCCGCGCGCTTCCCGGGCGAGCGCCTGGTGATCCCCGCGGGCAACCTGAAGACCCGCTCGAACGACACGGAGTACCCCTTCCGCGCCTCGGTCGAGTACGCGTACCTCACCGGCAACCTGACCGAGGACGGCGTCCTCGTCCTGGAGCCGGCCGCCGGCGGCCACAAGGCGACGATCTACCTGCTGCCGCGCTCCGACCGCGAGAACGGCGAGTTCTGGCTGTCCGGGCAGGGCGAACTGTGGGTCGGCCGCCGCCACTCCCTCTCCGAGGCCGAGCAGCTGTACGGCATCCCCGCCTCCGACGTGCGCGAACTGGCCGACAAGCTCAAGGAAGCCACCGGTCCTGTCCGCGTCGTGCGCGGCTACGACGCCGGCATCGAGGCGGCACTGACCGACAAGGTGACCGCCGAGCGCGACGAGGAACTGCGGGTCTTCCTCTCCGAGGCGCGGCTCGTCAAGGACGAGTTCGAGGCCGATGAGCTGCAGAAGGCCGTCGACTCGACCGTGCGCGGCTTCGAAGACGTCGTACGGGTCCTGGACAAGGCCGAGGCGACCAGCGAGCGCTACATCGAGGGCACCTTCTTCCTGCGCGCCCGGGTCGAGGGCAACGACATCGGCTACGGCTCCATCTGCGCCGCCGGGCCGCACGCCTGCACGCTGCACTGGGTGCGCAACGACGGTCCGGTCCGCTCCGGCGACCTGCTGCTGCTCGACGCGGGCGTCGAGACGCACACGCTCTACACCGCCGACGTCACGCGCACGCTGCCGGTCAACGGCACGTACTCGGAGATCCAGAAGAAGATCTACGACGCCGTGTACGAGTCCCAGGAGGCCGGTATCGCGGCCGTGAAGCCGGGAGCCAAGTACCGCGATTTCCACGACGCCGCACAGCGCGTGCTCGCCGAGAAGCTGGTCGAGTGGGGTCTCGTCGAGGGACCGGTCGAGCGCGTCCTGGAGCTGGGCCTGCAGCGCCGCTGGACTCTGCACGGCACCGGTCACATGCTCGGCATGGACGTCCACGACTGCGCGGCCGCGCGCACCGAGACGTACGTCGAGGGCACCCTGGAGCCGGGCATGTGCCTGACCGTCGAGCCGGGCCTGTACTTCCAGGCGGACGACCTGACCGTGCCGGAGGAGTACCGCGGCATCGGCGTCCGCATCGAGGACGACATTCTCGTCACCGAGGACGGCAACCGGAACCTGTCCGCCGCGCTGCCCCGCCGGTCGGACGAGGTCGAGGCGTGGATGGCCGCGCTGAAGGGCTGATCGAAGGGCTGATACGAGGCCGATGGCCGGGTACCTGCGAGGTGCCCGGCCATTCTCGTTGCGTGTGGACCTGACGGTGAGGAGGGCGTCGAGCCGGCCGTACGGTTCGGGCGCGCCGGCTGAGCGGGCGGTGGTGAGCGCGTCCAACGCCCGCCGCACGCGCGGGAATCCGGCACGTGCCTCACCCCGCGATCCGCTTGGCGGCCGCGGTGACGGCGCTCCGCGGGACCTAGGCCGTCACCAAAGAAGGGTCCTTCTTCCACTTGAGGATCTTGTCGAAGCTGACCACCGCGCCGCCCCGCCCCGGCTCGTTGCCGATGTGGACGTGGTCGGCGAGTTCCTGGATCAGGCACAGGCCCCGGCCGTGCTCGGCATCGCCGCGCGCCGGGCGGAGGGCGGTGCGGACACGGCCGGACGGGAAACCGGGGCCGGAATCGGCGACTTCGATACGGCACTTCTCACCGTCTAGATAGGCGGTCACCCGGTAAGCCCCGGACGAGGTGCCGTGCACCGCGTCCCCGCCGTGCTCGACGGCGTTGGCGCAGGCCTCGCTGAGCGCGACGGAGAGGTCGTAGGAGATGTCCGGGTCGACACCCGCGCTCTCCATCGTGCCGAGCAGCAGGCGTCTGGCGAGCGGAACGCTCGCAGCTTCGCGACGCAAATGGAGGGACCACCAGATGCTCATGCTCCAGCCTCCTGGCCGCGGCTCGACATACCGTTACGTATTGCCGCAAGCACCGGTGCGCAATCGCCCACTTGACGTGATGCCGCCCATACGGCGGATGCGCGGCGAATGGGATCGGTGTATGTACGGCGAACGGATCGGTGTCGTGCGGCCGGCGGACCCTCGTCAGTGCGGCCGTCAGGTCGGTGTCAGCGCTGCGGAGGGATCGGATTATTCATGGTGAATTGCCCCGGAATGGCGATGGATCCAGACCGTGATCTTCCGGTCGTACGCCGCCCACTTCAGGTCGTAAGGCACCTTGCGGACCTGCCGTAGGGGCCGGGTAAGCCCAGTGCGATGATGAGCCAGCCATGAGTGCCCCCCGCCAGCGTTCGGCGCGCTCCGGATGTGACCTCCGGATCCTCAGGGCCGCGGTGTTCGCCGCGGTCTGCGTCGTGCTGGCCGCGGCCGGGCATGGGCTCGCCTCCTGCACCACCGTCCCGCTGTGGACGCAGGGCGTCGGCTTCCTCGCGGTCTTCGCCGTCGCCGCCGTGCTCGCGGGGCGCGAGCGTTCGCTGCTGGGCATCGCCGCGCTTCTCGCGGCCGGCCAGACAGCGCTGCACACGCTCTTCGGGCTCGGCCAGAGCAGCGGTACTGCCATGGCCTCGGGCACGGCGATGTCCGACGCCTCCCTCGTCGAGCGGGCCGCACGGCTCGTGTGCGGCACGACCGCCGCAGCGATCACCCCCGCGCAGGCCCAGAAGATCCTCGCCGACGCGCGGATCGACACGGGCATGACCTCGGGCATGGCCCCGGGCATGCACCACCCGACGGACGCCCTGTCAGCCACGGCGGGCTCCTCGATGCCGGTGATGCCCTCCCTGTCGATGCTGCTCGGCCACGTCCTCGCGGCCGTCGCCGCCGGATGGGTGCTGCGCCGCGGGGACATGGCGTTGCTGCGTCTCATCCGGCTGTCCGCGCACGGTGCGCATGGGGTGGCGGAAGGCGCGCTCGTACATTCCCTGCGCGCCGCGTTCGCACTCGTACGCGCCCTGCGCACCGGACTTCCGGGGGCGCCCGGCGTGGCGCGCACGCCCCGCACTGCACTTCTCGCGCCACCGCAGCCTCGTACGACCGTACTCGAGCACACCGTCATCCGGCGCGGACCGCCCTCCTCCACCGCACTCGTCCTCGCCGCCTGACACGACGCGCCACTCCACGAAGGGGCCGCCGTCGTGCGGCACGCGCGCGTGCACGCCGTTTCGCCCCAGGGGCACGCCTCAGGGTCACGGTGTCGCACACGCATCCCTGTTCCTCGTACTGAGAGTGGAGTGTTCCCTTCCATGAAGGCTTCCCGTATCGCCGCCGCCGGCGTCGTCGCCGCCTCGGCCGTCCTCGCCCTCTCCGCCCCCGCCTTCGCGCACGTCACCGTGCAGCCCGACGGCGAGGCCGCCAAGGGCGACTACGCCACCGTGAACTTCAAGGTCCCGAACGAGCGCGACAACGCCTCGACCACCAAGGTCGAGGTGAGCTTCCCGACCGACCACCCGCTCGCCTCCGTCATGCCGCAGGCGGTCGACGGCTGGAGCGTGAAGATCACCAAGTCCCAGCTGGACAAGCCGATCTCGATGCACGGCGAGACGATCGACGAGGCCGTCACCAAGGTCACCTGGAGCGCCACCGGCAAGGGCGTCGAGCCGGGCTTCTTCCAGAAGTTCCCCGTCTCCATCGGCGCGCTCCCCGAGGACACCGACGAACTCGTCTTCAAAGCCATCCAGACGTACTCCAACAAGGAGGTCGTGCGCTGGATCGAGGCTCAGCAGGAGGGCCAGGAGGAGCCCGAGTTCCCGGCTCCGGTGCTCGCGCTCTCCGCCGCGTCCGAGGACGGCCACCACGGCTCCTCCAGCGGCGAGGAGGCCTCCGACGACAAGGAGGCGGCCGCCAAGGAGACCACCGAGGCCGCGGCCCCCGCCGACAGCACTGACACCACCGCCCGCGTGCTCGGCATCGTCGGCATCGTCGTCGGCGCGGCGGGCGTGGCCTACGGCGTACTGGCCGGTCGTCGGCGTACGAACGCCTGACGCCCACACTCTCTGTTCCGGTGCGCACCGGGAAGCGCCTACGACCTCGCTGTTCGGGCGTCGTAGGACCCCGGTGCGCACCGGAGAAATCACATCTGGGACATTTTTCCATGCGCAAGAAGACGTATGCCGTAGCAGCCCTGTTCGCCGCCGCCACTCTGACGCTGTCCGCCTGCGGCAGCAGCTCCGACGGTGGCACGCCGGTCGCCGACGTGTCCGCCGAGACCGGCTCCGCCAAGGCCGCGACGGTGCTCGACAAGCCGTTCGAGAAGCCTGACCTCGTACTCACCGACACGAACGGGAAGAAGTACGACCTGCGCGCGCAGACCAAGGGCCGGCCGACGCTGATCTACTTCGGCTACACCCACTGCCCCGACGTCTGCCCGCTGACGATGAACAACCTCGCCGTCGCCAAGAAGCAGTTGCCCAAGGCAGAGCAGGACAAGCTCCGCGTCGTGTTCGTCACCACGGACCCGGGCCGCGACACGCCCGCCGCGCTCGGCACATGGCTCAAGGGCATCGACTCCGAGTTCGTCGGCCTGACCGGCGACTTCGCGACGATCCAGGCCGGCGCCCGCACCCTGGGCATCTCCATCGATCCGACGTCGAAGGACAAGAACGGCAAGCTCGTCTCCGTGCACGGCACCCAGGTCGTCGCGTTCTCGCCGAAGACCGACGGGGGCTATGTGCTGTACGGCGAGGACGCCACCGTCGACGACTACACCAAGGACCTCCCCCGGCTCATCAAGGGAGAGACCCCGTGAGGCGTCCCGGACGTGTGTCGAGGCCTCTCGCCGGTTGCGCGGGTGTCATAGCCGCGGCGCTGGCCCTGGCGGGCTGCGGCTCGGGCGACGGTGACGCGTCCTCGGCCGAGCCCGAACTGAAGATCACCGGCGCCTACATGCCCGCCCCGAGCATGGCCAGCATGGCGGCCGGCTTCTTCACCGTCACCAACACCGGTGGCGCCGACACCCTGACCTCGGTCACCAGCGACCTCTCAGACAATGTCACGCTGCACTCCACGGAGGGCGGCGCGATGGAGGAGGAGAAGTCGTTCGCCGTGCCCGAAGACGGCACGCTCGACTTCGCGAGCGGCGGCAACCACCTCATGTTCGAAAAGCTCACCCACACCCCGAAGCAGGGCGAGAAGGTGTCCGTGGAGCTGCACTTCGCCAAGTCCGGCACGGTAAAGATCTCCATGCCGGTGAAGTCACCGACGTACACCCCGAAGTCCGGGCACTGAGGGAGGGATCACCTTGACGCAGACCATCGCCTCCCGCTTCCCGAACTTCCGCGGCTTGCAGAACTTCCGCAGCTTCCGGACCTTCTTGCTGCTGTTCCTCGCCGTATCCGGCGCGCTCCTGGCGGGCGCGGCGCCCGCCTCCGCGCACGCCGCGCTGACCGGGAGCGACCCGAAGCAGGGATCGGTGGTCGACAAGGCGCCCGCCCAGGTCTCGCTCACCTTCTCCGAGAAGGTCGCGATCAGCGACGATTCGCTCCGCGTGCTCGACCCCAAGGGCAAGCGGGTCGACACGGGCGAGGCAACCAACCCGAGCGGCACCACGTACGCCGTGAAGCTGCACTCGGGGCTGCCCGACGGCACGTTCACCGTCACCTACCAGGTGGTGTCGGCGGACAGCCACCCCGTCTCGGGCGCCTTCACCTTCTCCATCGGCGCGCCTTCGCAGACCTCCGTCTCGGTGTCCGACCAGACGGTTGGCGGCGGGGTCGTCGGCGCGCTCTACGGATGCGCGCGCTATGTGTCGTACACCGGCTTCATCCTCCTCGTCGGCGGCGCGGCCTTCGTGCTGGCCTGCTGGCAGCGCGGCGCCGGGGTCCGGCCGGTGCAGCGGCTCGTGGTCGCCGGATGGCTCGCGCTGACCGGTGCCACGCTCGCGCTGCTGCTCCTGCGTGGTTCCTACGTCGGCTCCGGCGAGGTCCGCGACATCTTCGACCTGACGCTGCTCGGGCAGGTGCTGCAGACCAAGTCGGGCGCGGCGCTGGTCTCCCGGCTGCTGCTGCTCGCCGCGGCGGCGCTGTTCATCGCGGTGCTGTTCGGGGCGTATGTGAAGCGAGACGAAGACGACACGGCCGACACGGCCGACGGGTCCGAGGCGGTCGCCACCGACGGGTCCAACGCGGCTGCCGACAGGGCCGCCGAGCAGAAGGACCTCACCTTCGGGCTCGCGATCGGCGGCGCCGTCATCATGGCGGGCCTGGCCGCCACCTGGGCGATGGCCGAGCACGCCTCGACCGGCATCCAGGCGGGCATCGCGATGCCTGTCGACGTGCTGCACCTGTTGGCCGTCGCCGCCTGGCTGGGCGGGCTGGCCACGCTGTTGGTCGCCCTGTTCCGGGCGCCGGCGGACGCGCAGATCGAGGTGGCGGCCGTACGCCGCTTCTCGCGCGTCGCGTTCGGCAGCGTCCTCACGCTGGTCGCGACGGGGATCTACCAGTCGTGGCGGCAGCTCGGCTCCTGGACGGCACTCACCGACACGACGTACGGGCAGTTGCTGCTCGTCAAGATCGGCCTGGTGGCGGTCCTTGTGGGCATCGCGTGGATCTCGCGGCGCTGGACCGGGCGGCTGGCCGAGGGTGCGGCTCCGGAGGCCGTGGCGGCGGCCGTGGTCGAACGGCGCGGAAGGGCGGGGGCGACGGCGGGGACGAAGGTCCTCACGGACTCCGGCGACTCGCGGCGCGGGAGCTCTTCAAGCTCTTCGAAGGGCTCTTCGGGCTCTGCGAAGGACTCTTCGGGCTCCTCGAAGGGCTCTTCGAACTCCGCGGACTCCAGGCGCGCCGCCCAACTCGCCCGGCAACGGGCCGCCATGGCCACCGCGCGCGACAAGCGCATCCGCGAGGCCGACCCGCACCGCTCGGGCCTGCGCCGCTCGGTGCTCACCGAGGCGGGCGTCGCCATCGTCCTGCTCGCGGTCACGACCGCGCTGACGACCGCCGAACCGGGGCGCACGGAGGAAGCGGCCGAGCAGGCCACCGCCTCGGCCTTGCAGCGCTCAGGACCGCTGTCACTGCAGATCCCGTTCGACACCGCCGGCGAGGACGGCAAGGGCACTGTGGAGGTCACTCTCGACCCGGCCCGCGTCGGCGGCAACGAAATGCACCTCTTCGTGGAGCGGCCGAACGGCAAAGCCTTCGACGTGCCCGAGGTTAAGGTCGCTTTCACGCTCGCCGCGAAGAACATCGGCCCGCTGCCGGTGACCCCCGACCGCATCTCCACCGGACACTGGTCGGCGAGCGGCGTGCAGCTCCCCATGGCGGGCGACTGGAAGATCGCGGTGACCGTGCGGACCTCCGACATCGACCAAGTGACCGTGAACAAGAACGCGCAGATCGGCTGAACCTCACCATGGCTGACCAGTCCACCCCGGAGGCATCCGTCCAAGGTCCTAGGAAGGCCGATGCGGAAAACGTCTCTCCTAGGGAGGCCGTTTCCCAGGAGTCGTCTTCGGAGCACTCTTCACACGCCGTCTTTTCGCGGCGGCGGCTGCTCGGCACCGCGGGCGCCACCGGTCTCGTCCTGGGCGCGGCCGGAGGCGCCGCGGGATACGCGGCGGCGCCCTCCGCCGAGAAGGCCACACCGCTGACCTCACTTGGCGCGGACACGGTGATGTTTCACGGGAAACATCAGCCCGGCATCACCACCGCCCTCCAGGCCCGCGGCCACCTCGTCGCCTTCGACCTGGCCGCGGGCGCGGGCCGCAAGGAGGCGGCCGCGCTCCTGCGCCGCTGGTCGACGACGGCCCAACGGCTGATGGCGGGCGAGGCGGCCGCGCACGACGACACGGATGTCGCCCGCGACGCGGGCCCATCGTCGCTGACGGTCACCTTCGGCTTCGGACACAGCTTCTTCGCGCGTACGGGGCTGGAGAAGCAGCGCCCGGTCGCCCTGGACCCGCTGCCCGACTTCTCCTCCGACCACCTCGACAAGGCCCGCAGCAACGGCGACCTGTGGGTGCAGATCGGCGCGAACGACGCCATGGTCGCCTTCCACGCCCTGCGCGCGATCCAGAAGGACGCGGGCAGCGCGGCCCGTGTGCGCTGGCAGATGAACGGCTTCAACCGCTCGCCCGGCGCCACAGCCCAGCCGATGACGGCCCGCAACCTGATGGGCCAGATCGACGGCACCCGCAATCCGAAGCCGTCCGAGTCCGACTTCGACCAGCGCATCTTCGTGCCGGCCTCCGGCGACCCTGCGTGGATGGCGAACGGCTCATTCGCCGTCGTACGCCGCATCCGCATGCTCCTCGACGACTGGGAGAAGCTCCCGGTCAAGGATCAGGAGAACGTCATCGGGCGGAAGAAGTCCACCGGGGCGCCGCTCAGCGGCGGCACCGAGACGACCGCGATGGACCTCGACAAGACCGACGCCGACGGCAACTACGTCGTCCCCATCAACGCGCACGCCCGGATCACCCGGCCCGACCAGAACGGCGGCGCCGCGATGCTGCGCCGGGCGTTCTCCTTCCATGACGGCGTCGACACGGACGGGGTGCCCGACGCGGGCCTGCTCTTCATCTGCTGGCAGGCCGATCCGCTGCGCGCCTTCGTCCCCGTCCAGCGCAAACTCGACCGCGGCGACGCGCTCTCCGCGTTCATCCGCCATGAGTCGAGCGGGCTGTTCGCGGTGCCGGGCGGGGCGGCCGAGGGGGAATACGTGGGGCAGCGGTTGCTGGAGGGGTGAGGGGCGCCGTTCGGGGCCGTGGTTGCCGGTCGGGCGGAGGTCGCCGCTCGGTGCGGCGGTCGCCGTTCGGAGCAGCCGTTGCTGGTCGGGCGAAGGTCTCCGTTCGGGGTAGTGGTTTCCACAGGCATGAGCCGGGTTGGACACGGCCCATTAGGGTGACGGTATGTCGGCGACGCGCTACACCTATCTCGGCCCCGAGGGAACGTTCACCGAGGCCGCCCTCCGCACGCTTCCGGAAGCCGCCACGCGGGAGCTGGTCCCCATGGTGTCCGTCCCGGCCGCGCTCGACGCGGTACGCGGCGGCGAGGCCTCGGGCGCGCTCGTGCCGATCGAGAACTCGGTCGAGGGCGGTGTCACCGCCACCCTCGACGAACTCGCCAAGGGCGAGCAGCTGATGATCTACCGCGAGGTCGTGCTGCCCATCGCCTTCGCCCTGCTGGTCAGGCCCGGCACGACCCTGAAGGACATCAAGACGGTCACCGGGCACCCGGTCGCCCAGCCGCAAGTACGCAACTGGCTCGGCGCGCACCTGCCGGACGCCTTGTGGGAGTCGGCGGCGTCGAACGCGGACGGCGCGCGCCTGGTCCAGGAGGGCCGGTACGACGCGGCTTTCGCGGGCGAGTTCGCGGCGGCGACATACGGGCTCGAACCGCTGGTGACCGAGATCCACGACGCGGCGAACGCCGAGACCCGCTTCGTGCTGGTAGGCCGCCCTGCCCGGCCCGCGGCCCCGACCGGCGCCGACAAGACGTCCGTGGTCATCTGGCTCAGCGACGACCACCCGGGCGCGCTGCTCGAACTCCTCCAGGAGTTCGCCGTACGCGGCGTCAACCTGATGCGGATCGAATCGCGGCCGACCGGCCAGGGCATCGGCAACTACTGCTTCTCCGTGGACGCCGAGGGCCACATCACCGACCGTCGCGTGGGCGAGGCGCTGATGGGCCTCAAGCGGATCGCTCCCCAGGTGCGCTTCCTCGGGTCGTATCCGCGGGCCGGGGTCGCCCTGGAGGACGTACGGCCGTTGCGGCCCGGGACGTCCGACGGCGCGTTCTCGGACGCGTCGGACTGGCTGGCGCGCTGCCAGGACGGCCGGTTCTAGCACTGCCAGTGCGGCCGGTTCCAGACAGGTCGTAAGCCGCCGCCACAGGGGCGTAAGCCGCCGGTGCGGCTGTTTCCCCAGCTGATCTCCACCGGTCCTATCTGCTGATGTTCTTCATCCACAGGCGTTATCCACAGGGCTGCTTCTCGACCTGGGGACAAGTCGACAGCGAAGCACTACATCGTCGACAAATCGGCCTACAGGACCCAACTTTGCCCACAGCCCCGCACGTCACCCCTCGTCCACTCTTTTCCCTTGATCAATCCTTTGGAGGGAGCCATTTCCACTCGAACGTGGGTGTAGGGATGGTTTGAACCGGGAATTCTTCGTCCCGCATGCAGCTTTCGGAATGATCACTTCCGCCATCCACAGATCTTCCACACAGCCTGTGGATAACTCTGGCGGGGCGCGGATTCCTGTGGACAACCCCAGGTCCAAGTCCCGCCCTCCACAAGGAGGTCCGGTCAACCCGTAGACTCCGCTCTGCCCCGTTTCAGGGAGCGGCGCCCTTTTTATTGACGCTGCCGACCGCCCGTCGGCGCCCCATTGGCGATCAAGAGATCGATCAAGAAAATCAACCCGGCATTTCACTCATAACGCGACAGAAGCCACGCACCGGAATATCGAGTCGTTGGCCGGAACCGCGCACCGGTAGCCTTGAGGGGTGATTGACCTTCGCCTGCTCCGTGAGGACCCCGACCGTGTTCGCGCCTCCCAGCGCGCCCGTGGAGAGGACGTCGCCCTTGTCGACGCCCTCCTCTCCGCCGACGAGCGGCGCAGGTCGTCCGGCGTCCGCTTCGACGAGCTGCGTTCCGAGCAGAAGGCGCTCGGCAAGCTGATCCCCAAGGCCTCGGGTGACGAGAAGGCCGAGCTGCTGAAGAAGGCGGGCCAGCTGGCTGCCGACGTCAAGGCGGCTGACGCCGAGCAGCACGATGCGGACGAAGAGACCAAGCGGCTCCTCCTCCAGCTCGGCAATCTCATCCACCCGGACGTCCCGGTCGGCGGCGAGGAGGACTTCGTCGTCCTGGAGACGCACGGCACGATCCGCGACTTCGGCGCCGAGGGCTTTGAGCCCAAGGACCACTTGGAGCTCGGCGAGGCGCTCGGCGCCATCGACGTCGAGCGCGGCGCCAAGGTGTCCGGCTCGCGCTTCTACTACCTGACCGGTGTCGGCGCGCTCCTTGAGCTCGCCCTCGTCAACGCGGCGATCGCGCAGGCCACCGAGGCCGGCTTCATCCCGATGCTGACCCCGGCGCTGGTCCGTCCGCGCGCCATGGAGGGCACCGGCTTCCTCGGCCAGGCCGCGGACAACGTGTACCACCTGGAGAAAGACGACTACTACCTGGTCGGCACATCCGAGGTCCCCCTCGCGGCGTACCACATGGACGAGATCCTCGACGCCGACCAGCTGCCGATGCGCTACGCCGGCTTCTCGCCGTGCTTCCGCCGCGAGGCCGGCACGTACGGCAAGGACACCCGCGGCATCTTCCGGGTGCACCAGTTCGACAAGGTCGAGATGTTCTCGTACGTCGCTCCCGAGGACGCGGAGAACGAGCACAAGCGGCTCCTGGACTGGGAGAAGCAGTGGCTGACCAGCCTCGAGCTGCCCTTCCAGGTCATCGACGTGGCGTCGGGCGACCTCGGCTCCTCCGCGTCCCGTAAGTACGACTGCGAGGCGTGGATCCCGACCCAGGGCAAGTACCGCGAGCTGACCTCGGCCTCGAACTGCGACGGCTTCCAGGCCCGCCGCCTGTCCGTGCGCATGCGCGACGGCAAGAAGGTCCAGCCGCTGGCGACGCTGAACGGCACGCTGTGCGCCGTGCCGCGCACGATCGTCGCGATCCTGGAGAACCACCAACTCGCCGACGGCTCCGTGCGGGTGCCGGAGGTGCTGCGTCCGTACCTGGGCGGTCGTGAGGTCCTGGAGCCGGTCTCCAAGTGACCGGCACGACTGGGTCCGACGGATCCACCGGGTCCTTCCCGTACAAGCTCATCGCGACCGATCTCGACGGGACGCTGCTGCGCTCCGACGAGACGGTCTCGCGACGCACGCGTGAGGCGCTCACCGCGGCGTGTGCCGCGGGTGCCGCGCACATCGTCGTCACCGGGCGCGCGGTGCCCTGGACCCGGCACATCCTGGACGACCTCGGCTACGAGGGGCTCGCGGTGTGCGGTCAGGGCGCGCAGGTGTACGACGCGGGGGAGCACAGACTGCTCACCTCGGTGACGCTGGACCGGCAGCTGGCCGGTCTGGCGCTCGCCAAGATCGAGGCGGAGGTCGGCCCGCTGCTGCTGGCCGCGAGCCGTGACGGACTCGACGGCGACGTGCTGGTGGGCCCGGGCTACCGGGTGCAGGACGGCCCGCTCCCGGTCGTGCCGATCAAGGACGCGGGGGACCTCTGGTCGGCTCCCCTGAACAAGGTGTACGTCCAGCACCCGACGCTCTCCGACGACGAACTCGCCGCGGTTGCCACGCAGGTCGCGGGCGGACTCGTCGGCGTCACGATGGCCGGCGCGGGGATAGTGGAACTCCTCCCCCTCGGCCTTTCGAAGGCGACGGGGCTGTCCCTGGCGGCCCGCCGTCTCGGCGTGAAGGCCGCGGACACGATCGCCTTCGGCGACATGCCGAACGACCTCCCCCTGTTCGCCTGGGCGGCACGCGGGGTGGCCATGTCCAACGCCCACGACGCCCTCAAGGCGATCGCGGACGAGGTGACGTCCTCGAACGAGGAGGACGGAATCGCGGTGGTGCTGGAGCGGTTGCTCGCCTGAGCCTTGCGGCAGGAGGGCGGCGATGCGGCCGTACGTCTTGAGTTCGGCCGTACGTGTCGTACGTCTTGAGCGTCGGTCGTCTTGAGGAGGATGCGCGGATCGAACGCGCGCGGGGTGTGACCCCCGACCACGGCTTAGCAAGCCGGTGCCTTACCTCTCGGCCAATCCTCCGGGTGGGCGGCCCGCGCGAGATGCGCGCTCGAAGCGGCCGCCCCGGGCAGCCCCCCGTGCGGGCGGGCTCGACGGAGGGTAACTACTCCGGAGCCTGCCGCGGGCTGCCCTGTCGGGAGCTCGACGGACTGCTGCTGATAAACATCGTCGCGCTCCTCTCCCAGAATGTGGCGCCGGCTCGATGCGGCGGCGTGGACAGAACTACTGTGCCCGTCCGCCGACTTGGGCGCCACTGAATTAACCGCTCCCCGCAGGGAGTTACCGGCGGCGCCACCTGCGCCGACGCCCCTTGCTGAAGAACCACCCCGCGGGCGGCTCGTCCGAGCGCCAGGGCTGCGGATCGGGTCCTCCGTCGCGCCAGCGGGCGGCGAGCATCCGCGCGCGGGCCGACTGCTCGGCCGTCTCCGCGGACCGTATGAAGTCCTCGTCCAGCACCAGGTCGTCCCAGACGTCCTCAGGCTCCCGCGGTTCCTCACCCTTCGGTTCTGCCATCCCCGTTCCTCCTGGCCGTGCGTCCCCGTTCGCCCAGTGTGCCCGTACGCAGGTGAAGCCGGTGTCAAGAAATAAGGGGCTCCACGCGCGCGTGGGGGGCGACTCCCGGCATCCCGGCACGCGCGCGTGCAGCCCCCGGTCACTCCTCGCCCGCCAGCGTCAGCGCCCGCAGCCTCTGCCCGGCGTACCAGGTGGCGAGTACGGTGACCGCGACCAGCAGCACCGTCGCGGTCGGCAGGCCGACGTCCGAGGTGACGAGGTCGCCGCCGGTGACCTTGTGGCCCACGGCGAGCGCCCACTGCTGGACGCTGAGCGTGCGCGCGCCGGACACCAGCGACCCGAACAGGGCCTCCCAGACCAGCGCGTAGACGAGTCCGAAGACCACCGCGTGCCGGGTCACGGTTCCCAGGAGCAGGAACAGGGCGGCGTACGCGATCGAGGCGACCAGCGCGGCCACGGTGTAGGCGACGGCGATCTGCTGGCCGTTGCCGTTCAGGATCATGCCCGCGATAAAGGTCGGCACCGCCGAGAAAGCCATGGTGACGGCGATCGCGACGATCAGCTTGGTGAAGATGATCGTGGGCCGCTTGAGGGGCTTGGCCAGCAGATACACCACCGAGCCGTCGTCGATCTCGGGCCCGATCGCGCCCGTGCCGGCGATCACGCCGATGATCGGCACCATGGTGGCGAGCGCCAGCCCGCCGAGCAGGTCCGCGGCCACCTGGTCGTCTGCCCCCGTGAGGGCGCGTACGGCCGCGGAGATCACGATGAGCAGGGCGGGCAGCGCGCTGAGAATGAGGGCTCGGCGGCGGCCGAGCAGGGCCCGGTACGTGAGCCGGGCGACTGTGGGGTCGTACATCTTCGGCCTCCTACGCCGCGACGAGATACGAGAAGACGGACTCGAGGGACTCGTCGGACGGCGAGACCGTGAGCAGCCGGATGCCGTGCTCGCGCGCGACGCGCGGCAGCAGCGCGGTGAACCGGCCGAAGTCGACCGTCTGGATGCGCAGCGCGTCCTCGGCCAGGTCCACTTCGATGCCGGACGTCGACGGGTCAGCGATCAGCGCGGCGGCCAGCACCCGGTCGTCGCTGGAGCGGACGAGGTAGCGGTGCGGGCGGTCGGTCATCAGGCGGCGGATGCGCCGGAAGTCGCCGCTCGCCGCGTGCCGCCCGGCGACGATCACCTCGATGTGGGCGGCGAGTTGCTCGACCTCTTCGAGGATGTGGGACGAGAACAGCACCGTGCGGCCCTCGTCGCCCATGCGCCGCAGCAGGTCCATGAGCTGCATGCGCTGGCGCGGGTCCATGCCGTTGAAAGGCTCGTCGAGCAGCAGCAGGGACGGGTCGTGGACGAGCGCGGAGGCCATCTTCACGCGCTGTCGCATGCCCTTGGAGTACGTCGAGATCTTGCGGTCCTGCGCGTACTCCATCTCGACCGTGGCGAGCGCACGCTGGGCTTCGCGAGCGCCCAGTCCGTGCAACTCGGCGTTGGCGACGACGAATTCGCGGCCGGTGAGGAAGTCGTACATCGCCTCGCGCTCGGGGACGATGCCGATGTGCCGGTAGATCTGTTCGTTGCGCCAGACCTGTTGGCCGTCGAGGGTGACGGTGCCCGTGGAGGGGGCGAGGAAGCCGCCCATCATGTTGATGAGGGTGGACTTGCCGGCGCCGTTCGGGCCGAGCAGGCCGGTGACGCCGGGGCCGATCGTCATCGTGATGTCGTTGACCGCCACCACGTTGCCGAACCAGCGTGAGACGTGGTCGATGTTGAGCGTGGTCACAGCCCGGCCTTTCGGTAGCGGCGCATCAGAAGGCCGTAGCAGCCCGCGATGAGACCCAGGACGACGATGAGGTAGACGACGCCCTGCCCGGACGAGGGGCCTTCCCCTCCGGGGAAGGCGGAGGTGGCGCCGAGGAAGGCCGTCTGCACTCCGTCGATGAGCGTGATCGGCGAGAGGAGTCCGATCCACGGGACGGCGTCCGTGCTGGACTGCTCGAAGGCGATCGCCTGGACGGTGGACACGGCTCCGTAGGAGATGGTCAGGGCGGCGATGACGGCCGCGATACCGAAGCCGCGGCGCGGGGTGACCGCCGAGATGACCAGGCCGATCCCGGCGAAGAGGAGCGACAGCAGCGCCACGGAGACCAGTCCCTGCCCGAATCCCTTCGTCTGGTCGGCGAAGTCGAGCTTCGCCAGAAGCGCCCCTACGTAGAGCACGATCAGCGGCGCGGCCGTGAGGATGAACATCGCCGAGGCCAGGGCGGCGTACTTGGCGCGTACGTAGTCGGCGGTCTCGATGGGACGCGAGAAGTACAGCGGCACGGTCTTGAAGCGCAGGTCGCGGGAGACGGACTGGGGTCCCTGGGAGGCGACGTACAGCCCGATGACGGCCTGCATGATGACCGCGTAGCGCGTGTAGTCGACGGGCAGGTCCTTCGCCTTGGTGGCGACGGCGACGGCCACCATGATGAGTGCGGGGACGCACATCACCACGAAGAGCAGCATCGGCAGCACCTTGGACTTGACCGAGCGGCCGAGGCCGTAGGCGCCGCGCAGGGACTGCGAGTACAGCGAGCGGCGGGCGTAGGCGCGGCCCAGGCGCGGGCCGTCGTAGTTCCGGTAGCCGATGTTGTGGATACGGGTCTGCTCACCGGGCTGGGTGAGGGGCTGCTCAACTGCCATGGCGGACCGCCTCCTTCCGCTGGTCGTCGCGCCGGCCCTGTTCATCGCGCTGTCGCTGTTCGTCGCGCTGTCGTTGTTCGTCGTTGTCCTTGAAGACCTCGGCGATCTGGTGCCTGCGCTGTTCCATCCGCACCAGGCCGAGGCCGAGGTCGGTGACGACGTCGCGGACGAGGTCGTAGGTCTCCTCGCCCTCGGCGGTGAGCAGCAGGATGTGTCCGGCGCCGGGCAGGCCGCTGCCGTCGTGTGTCTCGATCCCGCGCGCGTGCAGCGCCTCGCGCACCGCGCCGGTGCCGTCCGGGTGCTCGTCGGTGTCGGTGACCTCGATGGCGAGGGTGGTCGTGGTCTGGGTGAAGTCCGTGGTGGAGCTGGACCGCAGCAGCTTGCCGCCGTCGATGACGACGACATGGTCGCAGGTGCGCTCCAGCTCGCCCAGGAGGTGCGAGGTGACCAGGACCGAGATGCCGAAGTCGGTGTGGATGCGGCGGATCAGGCCGAGCATCTCGTCGCGGCCGACCGGGTCGAGGCCGTTGGTCGGCTCGTCAAGGAAGACCAGCTGCGGGTCGTGGACCAGCGCCTGGGCCAGCTTCACGCGCTGCTTCATGCCCGTCGAGTAGCCGCCGATGGGGCGGTAGCGCTCCTCGTACAGGCCCACGTGGCGCAGCGTGTCCGCGGTGCGCTCGCGGGCCGCGGCCGGTGGGAGCCCGGACATGCGCGCCATGTGCACGACGAACTCGGTGGCCGAGACGTCGGGCGGCAGACAGTCGTGCTCCGGCATGTACCCGACCCGCTCGCGGATGGCGGCGCCCTTGGTGGCGACGTCGAGTCCGAGCACTTCGGCGCGGCCCTCGGTGGCGGGGGACAGACCCAGCAGGATCTTGATCAGTGTGGACTTGCCGGCCCCGTTGGCTCCGACGAGTCCCGTCACACCGGGCCCGACGTCCACAGAGAGCCGGTCAAGCGCGGTCACCCTGGGGAACCGCTTGCTCAGGCTTTCGGTCGCGATCACAGTCACGATTCGAAGGTAGTGGCACCCGCCACAGCGGTCGTCACCCCTGGGAGCTGGATTCGCGTCCGACTCCAGTCGTACGGGCCCGTAGGGGTCCCCCTGAGGTCGAACATCGCGCGAGAGGTTATCCACATCGGGCCGGTTGTCCACAGGCGTCGCGCACGTCTATTGACGCAGCCTCTAACAACTGTCACATTCGCCAGTGTCAAGTTACGGACACGTACCGCAGTCAGAGTGGACAAGGTGGGCGGTGGCATGACGACGGCAGTGACAGGTGAACTCTCCGCGGAACTGCGGGGGTTCAGGGAGGTGCAGCGCCTCGCGTACGAGTGCGCGCAGGCCGTGGCCGCCCAGCTGAAGCCCGGCGTGACCGAGCGCGAGGCGGCCCGTATGCAGCGCGCGTGGCTGCGCGAGCGCGGGGTGCGGGACTGGTTCCACCTGCCCTTCGCCTGGTTCGGTGACCGCACGGCGTTCGTCAACTTCCGGATCCCTCTGCAGTTCTTCCCCACCAACCGCCGCCTGGAGCCGGGGATGCCGTTCATCCTCGACATGGCCCCGGTCTACAAGGGATACACAGCGGACATCGGCTACTCGGGCTCGCTCGGGCCGAACCTCGTGCAGGACAAGCTGCTCGCCGACCTGGAGGCGCACCGCGAGCTGATCCTGCGCGAGGTGCGCGAGCGGCGCCCGCTGCGCGAGATCTACGAGGACGTGGACCGGCTCATGGTCCGCCAGGGCTATGCCAACCGGCATCGCGCGTACCCCTTCGGCGTGATCGCGCACAAGGTGGACCGGGTCAAGGAACGCCCCTGGTATCCGTATCTGTTCGGGTTCGGCACACAGTCCCTGAAGGGCCTCGCGAGCGACGCGCTCCACGGGCACCGCGACGGCTGGTCGCCGCTGTGGTCGCCGTACAAGTTCTCCGACCACCCGCCCCAGCCGGGGCTGTGGGCGGTCGAACCCCACCTCGGCTTCCGGGGTACGGGCGCGAAGTTCGAGGAGATCCTGGTCGTCACCGACTCCAAGGATCCTGAGGCGAGCGCGTTCTGGCTGGACGACGATCTGCCGCATGTGCGGCGCTGGGCGGAGGACAAGTGAGTCTCGAAGGCGCGCGCGAGCGCTGGGTGCGGACGGGCGGAGTCGAGCTGTGCGTCGCCGAGCTGGGCGACGAGACACAGCCCACCGTCGTCCTCGTACACGGCTATCCGGACTCCAAGGAGGTGTGGTCCGAGGTCGCCGTGCGGCTCGCCGAGCACTTTCATGTGGTGCTGTACGACGTACGGGGACACGGCCGGTCGACGGCGCCGCAGCCGCTGCGCGGCGGGTTCACGCTGGAGAAGCTGACGGACGACTTCCTGGCCGTCGTGGACGCGGTCAGCCCCGACAAGCCGGTGCACCTGGTCGGGCACGACTGGGGTTCGGTGCAGTCGTGGGAGTTCGTCACCGTCCGGCGCACCGAGGGCCGGATCGCGTCCTTCACGTCGATGTCCGGGCCGTCGCTCGACCACTTCGGGCACTGGATCAAGCAGCGCGTGAAGCGGCCCACCCCCCGCAGGGTCGGTCAACTCCTGGGCCAGGGCGCCAAGTCCTGGTACGTGTACATGCTGCACACGCCCGTCCTGCCCGAACTGGCCTGGCGCGGACCCCTCGGCAAGCAGTGGCCGAAGATCCTCCAGCGGTTCGAGAAGGTCCCCTCGGACGGCTATCCGACCCGGTCGCTTCCTTCGGACGCGGCACACGGAGCCTGGCTGTACCGCGACAACGTACGGGCCCGGTTGACCAGGCCACGCACAGACGTGTACGCGCACGCGCCCGTGCAGCTCGTCACGCCCCTGGGCGACGCGTTCCTGTCGGAGAAGCTCTACGACGAACTGGAGCAGTGGGCTCCGCGGTTGGTACGCCGGACGCTCCCGGCCAAGCACTGGATTCCGCGCACGCGGCCCGACCAACTGGCCGCCTGGATCACCGAATTCGTGACAGCCAACGAAGGCGGACGGTCCGCTCCGGTCGCGAGCGGCCCGTACGCGGACCGGTTCGGCGGCCAGCTCGTGCTGGTCACCGGCGCGGGCAGCGGCATCGGGCGGGCCACCGCCTTCGCGTTCGCCGAGGCCGGCGCGCGCGTGGTGGCCGTCGACCGGGACGCCGAAAGCGCCGCCCGCACTGCGGAGATGGCCCGGCTGATCGGCTCCCCCGAGGCCTGGGCGGAGACGGTGGACGTCTCCGACGAACAGTCCATGGAGAAGCTCGCCGAGAAGGTCGCCACCGAGTACGGCGTGGTGGACGTGCTGGTGAACAACGCCGGGATCGGGCTGTCGGGATCCTTCTTCGACACGTCCACGGAGGACTGGAAGAAGGTCCTCGACGTCAACCTGTGGGGCGTGATCCACGGCTGCCGGCTCTTCGGGAAGCAGATGGCCGAGCGCGGCCAGGGCGGCCACATCGTCAACACCGCGTCGGCGGCGGCGTACCAGCCCTCGAAGGCACTGCCCGCCTACAGCACCTCCAAGGCGGCCGTCCTGATGCTCAGCGAGTGCCTGCGCGCCGAGCTGGCGGGCCAGGGCATCGGCGTCTCGGCGATCTGCCCCGGCTTCGTCAACACGAACATCACCTCGACCGCGCGCTTCGCCGGAGTCGACGCGATCGAGGAGAAGCGGCGCCAGAAGAAGTCGGCGCGCATGTACGGGCTGCGCAACTACCCGCCGGAGAAGGTGGCCGACGCGATCCTGCGCGCGGTCGTACGCAACCAGGCGGTCGTCCCCGTCACCCCGGAGGCACGCGGCGCGCACCTCATGTCCCGCTTCACGCCGAAGGCGCTGCGCGCGATCGCACGGCTGGAGCCGCCGCTGTGAGCGGGACTCCGGCCGACGGACGTCGGGCGGCGACCGCGTAGCGACATCCGCCGCAATGGGGGAGGGCAGGGGGCGTGAACGACGAGTCGGCCGGTGTCGCGTACGGGAATGAGGACCCGGCGCGGCACAGCGGCGCGGCGTACCTGGACGAGAACCCGGTGCACCACAGCGGCGCGGCGTACCGGATCGAGGATCTGGCGCACCACAGCGGCGCCACGGTCCGCACGATCCGCGCCTATCAGGACCGCGGGCTGCTCCCCCGCCCCGAGCGGCGCGGACGTGCCAACGTGTACGCGGACGTGCACCTGGCCCGGCTGCGGCAGATCGCCGAACTCCTCGACCGCGGTTACACGCTGGCCTCGATCAAGGAGCTCCTGGAGGCCTGGGACACGGGCCGGGGTCTCGGCGGGGTCCTCGGCCTGGTCGCGGAGGTCGACGGGCCGTGGACCGACGAGGAGGCGGGCCGGATCTCGCGGGCCGAGCTCGACGAGCGGTTCGGGGGCAGCCCGGACGCCGCGGCGGTGGCGGATGCCGTGGAGCTCGGCGTGCTGGAGCCAGTTCCCGGGGACGAGGACTCCTTCCTGGTCCCGAGTCCTCAAGAGCTGGCCGTGGCCGTCGAGTTGCACGCGGCGGGCGTTCCCCTGTCCGCGATCTCCAGCCATTTGCGGGAGTTGAGAGGCGAGGTGGAGAACATCGCCTCCCATTTCCTGGAGTTCACGACCGAGCACGTCTTCGCGCGCTATCTGGGGGAGCACCTGCCGAGCGACGCGGACGCGGCCGAGGCGGCCTCGCTCGTACGACGGCTGCGACCGCTCGCGCAGCAGACGGTGGACGCCGAACTGGCCCGCGCCATGCGGCTGTTCGCCACCCGGCATCTGCGTCAGCACCTCGGACAACGGCAGCCTCCGGAGCGCAGGGATGTACCCCATTCCGTGGAGATCCCCGCGGACACAATGCGGGCCGTACAGCGGTTGGTTGGCGCAGAGCAAGTGGCAGCGTTCGTCGCTTCGGCCACTGAACGGGAGGTGCAGGCCCGGACCTTGGATCGCCTCACCTCAAACTACGGAAGCAAGCCAATGTTGACGAACCATCCTAAATGGCCTGCGGGTTGTCCACAGAATCGCCAATTCCCCTGTGGATAACACCACTTGGTTGTGGATCAAACATCGGAACCAAAATCAAATGCGTGATCCGTCTCTCGCCAGGCACCCTGGAGCGATGGATGAAAGACGCACCGTGAAAGTGTCGAAGTACCTCTCGAAGCATCTACGGCACCAGCCCGAGCGGATCGGGCTCACGCTCGGCGAGGGCGGCTGGGTCGAGATCGAGACGCTGATGGCGGCGGCGGCCGCGCACGGCTTCCGGTTCACGCGCGAAGAGCTGGATCACGTGGTGGCCACGAACGACAAGCGGCGCTTCGCGATCGAGGGGACCCGGATCCGCGCCAGCCAGGGCCACTCCGTCGAGGTCGACCTCGGGCTGCCCCCGGCGACCCCGCCCGCGTACCTCTACCACGGGACCGTGGCCCGCAATCTGGACGCGATCCGCGCCGAGGGCCTGCACCCCATGGAGCGACACGACGTGCACCTCTCGCCGGACCGGGAGACCGCCACCCGCGTCGGCGCCCGCCGCGGCCGGCCGGTCGTGCTCTCCGTGGACGCCGCCGCCATGCACCGCGACGGCCATGTCTTCCGCGTCAGCGCGAACGGGGTCTGGCTCACCCAGGCCGTACCGCCGCAGTACCTGCAGTTTCCCGAGGCGCACTGAGGGGCCTGCCGAGGGGCACGCTGAGGGGCACGCTCGAAGCTGCACTCGGAGCCGCGCCCGGATCCTGCCGGGCGCTGGGCGCGACCACTTCGCGGTTCCGCTTACGCTCGATGCATGAGTCTGCGTCTGAGCACTGTGATCCTGCCGTACGTCCGCTGGCACGAGGGCGGGCGTTCCGCCTGGCAGCGAGCCGAGCAGCTCGGCTTCCACACCGCGTTCACGTACGACCATCTCTCGTGGCGAAGCTTCCGCGACGGCCCATGGTTCGGGGCCGTGCCGACGCTGACCGCCGCGGCCGCCGTCACCGACCGGATCCGCCTCGGCACGCTCGTGACCTCGCCGAACTTCCGGCACCCGGTGACCCTCGCCAAGGAACTGATCTCCCTCGACGACATCTCGAACGGCCGGATCACCCTCGGCATCGGCGCGGGCGGCACCGGCTTCGACGCCACGGCGCTCGGCCAGGACCCCTGGACCCCGCGCGAGCGGGCCAACCGCTTCGGCGAGTTCATCTCCCTGCTCGACCGGCTCCTCACCGAGGACTCCGTCTCGTACGGCGGCGACTACTACTCGGCGCACGAGGCGCGCAACATCCCGGGCTGTATCCAGCGCCCCCGGCTGCCCTTCGCGGTGGCCGCCACCGGCCCGCGCGGACTGAAGCTCGCCGCCCAGTACGGGCAGGCATGGGTGACGACCGGCGACCCGAAGCTGTACGAGACGGGCACCCCGCAGCAGTCGGTCCAGGCCCTTCGCGGGCAGGTCGACAAGCTGGCCGACGCCTGCGCCAGTATCGGCCGGGACATGGACGAGCTCGACAAGGTCCTGCTCACCGGCTTCACCCCGGACCGTGGCCGTCCGCTGGAGTCCCTCGACGCGTTCGTCGACTTCGCGGGCAGGCACGCGGAGCTGGGTTTCACGGACATCGTGATCCACTGGCCGATCCCCGACTCGGACTTCGCCGCCGACGAGAAGGTCTTCGAGCGGATCGCCATGGAGGCCTCGGCGCAGCTGCCGTAGGTGTCCCGGCACGGATGCCGCGGGTTCCTCGGCGCGGATGCCGTGGGTGTCGCGGCACGGAGGCCGCGGGTTCCCCCCGCGCGGATGCCGCGGGTGTCACGGCACGGAGGCCGTCGGTGGTCGGCATGGCCGTGGTGGATGTTCCAGCACGGCCGCCCCGAGTTCCACGCGGTGTAACGGCCCTGGTGAGAGCGGTAGCCACGCACCCGTGCGGACCGCCGCACGGCCGTGCGTGCATATGCGCGAGAATGGGCCCGTGACCTCAGCGACTCGACGGCCCGAGACCCCGGCCTCCACCGTTCCGCCCCGGCTGATCGCCACGGATCTCGACGGCACCCTGCTGCGCGACGACAAGTCGGTGTCGGAGCGCACGATCGCCGCCCTCGCCGCCGCCGAGCAGGCAGGCATCGAGGTCTTCTTCGTCACCGGCCGCCCGGCCCGCTGGATGGACGTCGTCAGCGAACATGTCCACGGACACGGCCTGGCGATCTGCGGCAACGGCGCCGCCGTGGTCGACCTGCACGGCGGCCCCGGCGCCCACCGCTTCGTCAAGATCCGCGAGTTTGCGCCCGGCATCGCGCTGGACGTCATCCAGCTGCTGCGCTCTGCCGCGCCCGGCACCGTGTGCGCCGTCGAGCGGACGTACGGACTGCACCTGGAACCGGAATACCCGTCGCTGCACATGGAGCCCCCGGAGACCATCGCGCCGGCCGAGAAGCTCCTCGCCGAGGACGCCCTGGACGCCGACCAGCCGGTGCTCAAGGTGCTCGCGTACCACCCCGAGATGGATCCGGACGGCTTCCTCACCGTTGCCCGCCTGGCCATCGGCGACCGGGCCAACGTGACCCGGTCAAGTCCCAGCGCCCTCCTCGAGATCAGCGGCCCCGGTGTCTCCAAGGCCAGCACCCTCGCGCTGTGCTGCGCCGAGCGGGGCATCTCCCACGAGGAGGTCGTCGCCTTCGGTGACATGCCGAACGACGTCGAGATGCTCACCTGGGCAGGCCAGTCGTACGCGATGGGCAACGCCCACCCCGAGGTGATCGCCGCGGCCTCCGGGCGCACGGTCGCCAACAACGAGGACGGGGTGGCGGTAGTGATCGAGCAGATGCTCGCGGAGCGGTTGTAGGACGGGGCAGGAAACGTTCCTGCGCCGACCGCTGCCGCGCGCCCTGGTCGACGCCGGCGGCGGCGAGGTGCGCGTAACGACTGCCGACCGCGCCCCGTGTCGGCCACGGGGCTCTAATGCAGCCCGACCCGCGGCACGTAGGGCGCCTGCCACACCACCGTCGTACCGCTCCCGTCCTCGCCGATCCCAGGCCCGTACCAACTGTCGCCGCCCAAGGACTCGGCGCGCCGCCTGAGGTTGCGCAGACCGCTGCGCCGGCCGCCGTCCGCGATGCCGACGCCGTCGTCGGCGACGGTGAGCCGTACGCCCTGCTGACCGTCCGGCAGCGGGACGGTCGCGTCGACGACGACATCAATGCGGGAGGCCCCTGAGTGTCGGAAGGCGTTGGAGAGGGCCTCGCGCAGGGCGGCGATGAGGTTCTTGGCGGTGAGTTCGCCGACCATCGTGTCGACGGGGCCGACGAAGCGGTGGCCCGGCTTGAAGCCGAGGGGCACGGCAGCCATGTTGATCTCGCGCAGCACGCGGGTGCGCAGCCCGGACGGCACTTCTGCGGGGCCTTGCTGGAGCGCGAAGACGGCGGTGCGGATCTCCTGGATGGTGACGTCGAGTTCATCGACCGCCTTGGCGACGCCCTCCCGCACCTCGGGCACGACCGACCGCCGCTGGGCGCTCTCCAGCATCATCCCCGTGGCGAACAGCCGCTGGATCACGAGGTCGTGCAGGTCACGGGCGATCCGGTCGCGGTCCTCGTACACCGCGAGCCGCTCCCGGTCGCGCTGGGCCTCGGCCATCATCAGCGCGAGCGCGGCCTGGGAGGCGAACTGCGCGGCGAGGGTCCGCTCGGCCTCCGTGAACGGGCGGCCGTCGCGGGCGCGCGGTGTGACGAGGGCCCCGAGCAACCGGTCGTCGCTCTGCAACGGCAACATCATCATCGGCCCGTAGTCGCGGGCGAGACCGGTGAGCATGCGCGGGTCGGTGGTGGCGTTCTCGACGAACACCGGCCTCCCGCCGAGGAGTTCGGCCACGAGCTCGCTCTCCGGCGGGATGACCACGCCGAGCGCCTTCGGCGGGCGCTCCGAGGCCACGGCGGCGATCTCCAGTCCGCCCTCCTCGGCGGGCAGCAGCACGATCCCGGCCGCCGAGCGGGAGAGTCGCCTGGCTTGTTCGGCGACGACCTGGAGGGCGTCCTCGGCGTCGCCGCCCGACAGCAGCGCCGTGGTGACGGCCACCGAGCCGTCGATCCAGTGCTCGCGCTGCTGGGCGGCCTCGTACAGTCGAGCGTTGCCGATGGCGATGCCCGCCTCCGTGGCCAGCACCCGGACCATGTTGAGGTCGTCGTCGTCGAACGGGCCGCCGCCGCGTTTCTCGGCCAGGTACAGATTCCCGAAGATCTCCCCCTGGACCCGGATCGGGACGCCGAGGAAGCTCCGCATCCGCGGATGGTGCTCCGGGAACCCGCACGAGCGCGGATCGTCCGTCACGTTCGCGAGCCGCACCGGCTCCGGATCGTGGATGAGCGACCCGAGCAGCCCTGTGTGCCCGTCGGGCAGCCGCCCGATCCGCCGCGCGGTCCCCTCGGCGGCCCCGTGGAAGATCAGGTCCGCGATTCCCTCCCCGTCCTCCGGCACGACCCCGATGGCCGCGTACCGCGCGCCCGTCAGCTCGGCCGCCGTCTCGCAGATCCGGTCCAGCGTGGAGTGCAGCTCCAGACCCGACCCGACCGACCGCATCGCCTGCAACAGCTGCGACACCCGCGCGGTCAGCTCCGTGGACAGCCCCTGCAGGCTCCGGGTCGCCCGAGCATCCGTGCCCGGGCGGCCTCCCGGGTCGGGCGAGGCGGGAACTCCTGACATGCCTTGAGCGTAGTTAGTCCGATTTGCGAGGGAAAGCCGGGTCCGCGCCGGGAAGCGCGCGGTGCTATGCCCTACGCCTCTCCCGCGAAACCCTCAGTGCGCCGCGCCGCCGTTCCCGGCACCGGCACCGGCCCCCGCCCTGGCTCCAGCGCCGGTCAGCAGATCCCCCGCCGCCTCCCGCTCCACCATGTCCCGCAGCGGCCCGTCGCCCGCCGCCAGCTCCGCGTACGGACCTCGCTGGATCACATGCCCCTCCGCGAGCACGAGCACCTCGTCCACCGCATCGAGCCCGGCCAGCCGGTGCGTGATCAGCAGCGTCGTACGGCCCTCGGTCACGGCCAGCAGATCGGCGGTGAGCGCGTCGGCCGTCGGCAGGTCGAGGTGTTCCGCGGGCTCGTCGAGGACGAGAACGGGGAAGTCGGCGAGCAGCACCCGGGCCAACGCGAGCCGCTGCCGCTGGCCGCCGGACAGCCGTGCCCCGTGCTCGCCGATCAGCGTGTCGAGCCCGTCGGGCAGTCCGTCCGCCCAGTCGAGGAGCCGGGCCCGCCGCAGCGCGTCGCGCAGCTCGGCCTCGGTCGCGTCCTTCCGGGCGAGCAGCAGGTTCTCGCGCACCGTGGTGTCGAAGAGGTGCGCGTCCTGGGCACACAGCCCGACCAGACGGCGTACGGCGTCCCCGTCCATCGCGTACGCGTCCACACCGCCCAGCGTGTACGTCCCCGAGCCCGGGTCCAGGAACCGCAGCAGCACCTGCGCGAGCGTGGTCTTGCCGGACCCGGAGGGGCCGACGACGGCGATCCTGCGCCCCTGCTCGAGGGTCAGGTCGAGCCCGGCGAGCGCGTCAACGTCCTGTCCGGCGTGCCGGGCCCGAAGCCCGCGCACGCACAGCGGGAACGCCGACGCGGGCGCCGGCTGCGGACGCTCCGGTTCGCGTACGGGGTCGGCGGCGTCCAGCACTTCGTACACGCGCTCCGCGCTCTTGCGCACCCTCTGCCGGTACTGAACGGCGAGCGGCAGCCCCAGGACGGCCTCGAGCGCGGCCAGCGGTGTGAGGACGACAACGGCCAGGGCCACACCGCTCAGTCGCCCGTCGGCGACCGCCTGCGCGCCCACGACCGCGGCCGCCGCGACGGTCAGCCCGGACGCGAGTGCCATGAGCCCGTCGCCCAGCGCGGTCGCGCTGGCGGCCCGGGAGGCAATGCGAGTGAGCACCGTGTCGGCCCGCCCTGCCTCTGCGGTCCGGGCGGGCAGCGCGCCCGCGACGGTCAGCTCGGCCGTTCCCGTGAGCAGATCGGTCACCCGTGTCGCGAGGACGCCGCGCGCGGGAGCCAGCCGCCGCTCGGCGCGGCGCGCCACGGCGCCGGTGACGAGCGGGACGCCGACCCCGGCCGCCAGCAGCCCTGCGGCGAGGACCGCACCGGCCTCCGGCAGCAGCCAGGCGGTGAAGCCGACGGACGCGGCGGACACCATAACCGCGGCTCCGGCGGGCAGCAGCCACCGCAGCCAGTAGTCCTGCAGCGCGTCCACGTCGGCGACGAGCCGCGACAGCAGATCGCCGCGCCGCGTCGTCCGCAGCTCCGCGGGCGCGAGCCGCTCGAGGCGCCGGTACACGGCGACCCTCGTGTCGGCCAGCATCCGCAGCACCACGTCGTGCGAGACGAGCCGCTCCGCGTACCGGAACACGGCCCGGCCGATTCCGAACGCCCGCGTGGCCGTCACGGCCACCATGAGATAGAGCACCGGCGGCTGCTGGGATGCCCGCGAGATGAGCCACCCGGAGGTGGCCATCAGCCCGACGGCACTCCCGAGCGCGAGACTGCCGAGGAGCAGAGCGAGCACGAGCGGCCCTCGCCGGGGTGCCGCCATGGCACGGACGCGGGCAAGCACACCGCCACGCTGACGCTGCTCCGGGCGGGGCTCTTCTCCGTCGGCCGCGCCCACGCCTTCGGGTGAGGCCTCGACCGTCCAGAGCGACTGCACACGGCCGGATTCCGCGGGGCCGATCGCCTCGACGGACGCCACGGATTCCACGGCGCCGAACGGCTCGACGTGCGCCGCGGGCTCCACGGCGCCGGATGCCTCGACGGACGCCACAGGCTCCAGTCGCACCACCCGGTCCGCCACGGCCAGCAGCGCCGGCCGGTGCACCACCAGCAGCACCGTCCGCCCCACGGCGAGCCGTCGCACCGCCTCCACGACTTCCGCCTCCGTTGCCCCGTCCAGCGAAGCCGTCGGCTCGTCGAGGAGCAGTACGGGCCGGTCCGCGAGGAAAGCCCGGGCGAGGGCGAGGCGCTGGCGCTGCCCGGCCGACAGCCCGGCGCCGTCCTCGCCGAGGACCGTGTCGACCCCGTCGGGGAGCGCGTCGAGAAAGCCCGCGGCACCAGCGTCGGCCAGCGCCCGCCGCAGCGCGGTGTCGTCCGCGTCGGGCCGCGCCAGCCGTACGTTCTCGGCGATGGACCCGGCGTACAGATGGGGCCGTTGCGGCACCCAGGCGACCCGCGAACGCCACTCGGCCAGATCGGCCTCGGCAAGATCGACGCCCCCGACCCGCACCCTGCCCTCGGTGGGCTCCACGAACCCCAGCAGGACGTTCAGCAGCGTCGACTTTCCCACGCCGCTCGGCCCGACGAGGGCCACCGTCTCACCGGGCTCGACCGTGAAGGAGACGTCCGAGACCGCGTCACTGGAGCGCTCCGGGTAGCGCACGGTCACGCCCTCGAAGCCGATCTCCCCCGTCGGGGCGTGCAGCGAGCCTGAGGCCGGGACCGGCGTCTCCAGCACCGAGAAGATCTCCTCGGCCGCCGCAACCCCTTCGGCGGCGGCGTGGTACTGCGCCCCCACCTGCCGCAGCGGCAGATATGCCTCGGGCGCGAGGACGAGGATGACGAGTCCCACGTACAGATCCATCTCGCCGTGCACGAGGCGCATCCCGATGGTCACCGCGACCAGCGCGACCGAGATGGTGGCGAGCAGTTCCAGCGCGAAGGACGACAGGAAGGCGATCCGCAGCGTCCGCATGGTCGCGTGCCGGTACTCGCCGGTGATCTTCCGGATCGACTCGGCCTGCGCCTTGGTCCGGCCGAACACCTTGAGTGTGGGCAGCCCCGCCACGACATCCAGGAAGTGGCCGGAAAGACGTGACAGCAGTTGCCACTGCCGGTCCATCTGGGACCGCGTGGCCCAGCCGATCAGCATCATGAAGACCGGGATCAGGGGCAGCGTGCCGACGATGATCGCCGCGGACACCCAGTCCTCGGTGACGATCCGTGCGAGGACGGCCACCGGAACCACCACCGCGAGCCCCAGCTGCGGCAGATAGCGCGAGAAGTAGTCGTCGAGCGCGTCGACGCCCCGCGTGGTGAGGGCGACCAGCGAGCCCGTCCGCTGCCCGCTCAGCCATCCGGGGCCGAGCAGGGCGGCCCGCTCCAGCAGCCGCCCCCGCAGCGCCGACTTCACCGCGGCGCTCGCCCGATGGGCCGCCAGCTCGGTGAGCCAGGAGACCAGCGCACGGCCGCCTGCCACGGCCACCAGCAGCATCAGGGGAGTGCGGAGTTCAGCGACCGACAGCCCGTGCTGGAACACTCCGACCACCACTTCGGCGATCAGCATCGCCTGGGCGATGACCAGCGCCGCTCCGACAGCACCCAGCCCGACGACCGCCACCAGAAAGAGCCGGGTGGCGCGGGCGTACCGGAGCAGACGCGGGTCGATCGGTTTCACGTGAAACACCCTCTTTTCATGGGGCACGTTTCACGTGAAACGTGCCCCAATGCGGACTCAGTGCGCGGTTCCGGCAGCCGTGTCGGCGGCGATGTGGTGTGTACCGATTCGCTTGCGGAACACCCAGTATGTCCACCCTTGGTACAGCAGGACGATCGGCATGGCGATACCAGCACCCCAAGTCATGATCTTCAGGGTGTAAGGGCTGGACGAGGCGTTGGTCACCGTGAGACTCCAGTCCTCGTTGAGCGAGGACGGCATGACGTTCGGGAAGAGCGCCAGGAAGAGCATCGCGACGGCAGCCACGATGGTGACGCCGGACAGCGCGAACGACCAGCCCTCACGACCAGCCTGATTCGCCGCCAGCGCCACGACCAGTGAGGCGACCGCCACGATCAGCGCGACCAGACTCTTGCCGTCACCGCTGTCGACCTGAGTCCAGAGCAGGAAGATCAGCGCCAGCACGGCCGCTACCAGGCCGACTCGCAGCGCAAGCGTCCGCGCCCGGGTCCGGATGTCCCCGACGGTCTTGAGTGCCGTGAACACCGCGCCGTGGAAGGTGAACAGCGTCAGAGTCACCAGGCCGCCAAGGAGCGCGTACGGATTGAGCAGATCCCAGAGGTTGCCGACGTACTCGAGGTTCCGGTCGATCTTGACGCCGCGCACGATGTTGCCGAAGCCCACGCCCCACAGGAACGCCGGGATCAGCGAGGCCCAGAAGATCGCGGTCTCCCAGTTGCGCTGCCAGTGCTCCTCGGGCCGCTTCGCCCGGTATTCGAAGGCGACACCGCGCACGATCAGGCAGACCAGGATGATCAGCATCGGCAGATAGAAACCGGAGAGGAGCGTGGCGTACCACTCGGGGAAGGAGGCGAAGGTCGCGCCGGCCGCGCTGAGCAGCCACACTTCGTTGCCGTCCCAGACGGGACCGATCGTGTTGATCAGTACCCGCTTCTCGGTGCGGTCGCGGGCCAGCAGCTTGGTGAGGACACCGACCCCGAAGTCGAAGCCCTCCAAGAAGAAGTAGCCGATCCAGAGGACCGCGATGAGTACGAACCAGACGTCGTGAAGTTCCATGACTCAGCAGCTCCCTGGGCCTAGTAGGAGAAGGCCATCGGCTTGTCGGCGTCACGGGAGTCGCCGCCGATCCTGGTGGGCGGGTTGAGGTCGGCCTCGGTGAGCTCGGGGGGTCCGGCCTTGACGTACTTCACGAGCAGCTTGACCTCGATGACGGCGAGGATCGCGTAGAGCGTCGTGAAGACGATCATCGAGGTGAGGACCTCCCCCTGCGAGACACCGGGGGAGACCGCGTCGCGGGTCTGGAACAGGCCGTAGACGACCCACGGCTGACGGCCCATCTCGGTGAAGATCCAGCCCCAGGAGTTGGCGATCAGCGGGAAGCCCAGGGTCAGGATCGCGATGCGCCAGTACCACTGGGTAAGCGTCGGGCCGAGCGCCTTGCTCCTGAACAGGACGAGATGCGGCACCTCGTCGTCACCGACCCTCAAGTGCTGCGGCAGCATGAACTTCTTGCGCGTCAGCCAGAGTCCGACCAGTCCGATGGTGAAGGACGCCATGCCGAAGCCGATCATCCAGCGGAAGCCCCAGTAGGCGACGGGGATGTTGGGCCGGTAGTCGCCGGGCCCGAACTGCTCCTGCTCGGCCTTGTTCACGTCGTTGATGCCAGGGACGTGCGAGCTGAAGTCGTTGTTGGCCAGGAAGGACAGCAGGCCGGGAATCTCCATGGCGACCTTGTTGTGGCCGGCGTCGACGTCCCCGTAGGCGAAGACCGAGAAGGGCGCGGGAGCCTCACCTTCCCAAAGGGCCTCGGCCGCCGCCATCTTCATCGGCTGCTGCTTGTACATGACCTTGCCGAGGAAGTCGCCGCTGACCGCGGTGAGCAGTCCGCCAATGATGACGGTGATCAGGCCGAGCCGCAGCGAGGTCTTCATCACGGGGATGTGCTTCTTGCGGGCCAGATGGAAGGCGGCTATGCCGACCATGAAGGCGCCGCCCGTGAGGAAGGCCGCGGAAAAGGAGTGGAAGACCTGGGTGAGGGCGGTGTCCTGGGTCAGGACGCGCCAGAAGTCGGTGAGTTCGGCACGCCCCTTCGCCTCGTTGATCCTGTAGCCGACGGGGTGCTGCATCCAGGAATTGGCCGCAAGGATGAAGTACGCCGACAGGATCGTGCCGATGGAGACCATCCATATGCAGGCCAGATGGATCTTCTTGGGGAGCTTGTCCCAGCCGAAGATCCACAGGCCGATGAAGGTCGACTCGAAGAAGAAGGCGATCAGGGACTCGAAGGCGAGCGGGGCGCCGAAGACGTCACCGACGAAGCGTGAGTAGTCGGACCAGTTCATGCCGAACTGGAACTCCTGCACGATGCCTGTGACGACACCCATGGCTATGTTGATCAGGAAGAGCTTGCCCCAGAACTTGGTCGCCCTGAGGTACTTCTCCTTCTCCGTGCGCACCCAGGCCGTCTGCAGGCCGGCGGTAAGCGCGGCGAGCGAGATCGTCAGAGGGACGAAGAGGAAGTGGTAGACGGTGGTGATGCCGAACTGCCATCGCGCCAGAGTCTCCGGCGCCAAAGCCAATTCCACGTCGTCACTCTCCTTACGCCGCCGTGGCGCGGCGGCAGTTTGCCCCCTTTGTCACGCACATACCGGGAGGAATCAGGGGCGCTTGTGAACGCGTTCACATTCACAAGCAATTATGACGCATGGCCGTTCGACGGTTGACGGGAGGGGGGTACCCCAAGCATGGACAGGCCGACCCCGGTTGCCTTTCGGGCCGACGGCGGCCCCCTCGCGCACACTCGCCACCGTGCGCGAGGGGTCTCCTACGCGGAGAACTCCTGAGGGGCTAGAGCTCCTTGAGGAACCCGTCCGTCGCCTTCAGGAAGATGTCGTTCGCCTCGCACTCGCCGATCGTCACGCGAACCCCCTCGCCGGCGAAGGGCCGCACGACGATCCCGGCCTGCTCGCAGTGGGCGGCGAAGTCGAGCGTGCGCTCCCCCAGCCTCAGCCAGACGAAGTTGGCCTGCGTCTCGGGCACGGTCCAGCCCTGACCGCGCAGTGCCTCGACCACGCGCTGCCGCTCACACACCAGCGAGCCGACCCGGCCGATCAGTTCGTCCTCGGCGCGCAGGCTCGCCACGGCGGCGTCCTGAGCCAGCTGGCTCACGCCGAAGGGCACCGCCGTCTTGCGCAGCGCCGCGGCGACCGGCTCATGAGCGATCGCGAAGCCGACCCGGAGGCCGGCGAGCCCGTACGCCTTGGAGAAGGTGCGCAGCACACAGACGTTGGGCCGGTCGCGGTAGATCGCGACGCCGTCCGGCACCTCGACGTCGCGGATGAACTCGCGGTACGCCTCGTCCAGCACGACCAGCACATCACTGGGCACCCGGTCGAGGAACCGCTCCAGCTCGGCACGTCGCACCACGGTGCCGGTCGGGTTGTTGGGGTTGCAGACGAAGATCAGCCGCGTCCGGTCGGTGATCGCGTCCGCCATGGCGTCCAGGTCGTGCACCTCGCCCGGCGTCAGCGGCACCTTCACCGAGGTCGCCCCGCTGATCTGCGTGATGATCGGGTACGCCTCGAAGGACCGCCAGGCGTAGATGACCTCGTCACCGGGCCCGCTGGTGGCCTGTAGCAGCTGCTGCGCGACACCGACCGAGCCGGTGCCCGTGGCCAGGTGCGACAGGGGGACCCCGAAACGGTCCGACAGCTCGCTCATCAGCCCGCTGCACGCCATGTCCGGGTAGCGGTTGAAGGACCCGGCCGCGGCGGTCACGCTCTCCATCACGCCGGGCAGCGGCGGATACGGGTTCTCGTTGGAGGACAGCTTGTACGCCACCGGACCGCCGGCCGCAGCGGGCTTGCCGGGCTTGTAGGTGGGGATACCCGCCAACTCGGCACGCAGCTTGGGGCTCGTCTCGCTCACCGCAGTCCTCCTCGCGACCACCAGCGGCTCATGACCGCCATCGGCTACCAATGCTTCTCACCTTATGAGGATTCGCCGCCGGTGCGAATGGGCTGTGGACAACCGAACGGCACGCGGCCCGCGGTTTCGCGATCATCTCTGTGGGGCGTATCAGCCACCCTCGTACGCCGTGGTGGCCGTCCTCCTGGGAACACGTACGCATCGTGCGACCCAGGGGCCGTCCTCGTACGAACGCGTACGCATCGCACGGCGCGGGGTCCGTCCTCGTACGAACGCGTACGAAATGGGGGGCGCGCCACCCAGTGGCGCATGCGCCGGTGGCTCACGCCGTAGCGCGCATCCCCCGTGAAGGTGAGTTGAGACCTCTTCGAAACATGACCCACTTGGCAGGCCCATGCGTGCCGACAAGTCACGTACTGCCATTGGATCGCTCAACTGCCTTTGTTTCCAAGGATGTTGATCCATTTAGACCATGCAGAAACGTGCCTGTCAACGAGTGCATATGCGTCCGCACTACCCCACCGCATGAGCCCTACTATCGGCTCGCCATGACAGCAGCAGGGAAGCACCAGGTGAGCCGGGCAGAGACCTCCCGCCGAGGCGGTCGACCGGGCCGGGCGGGCATCAGAGACGTGGCCGCGGCCGCAGGGGTCTCCATCACGACTGTGTCCGATGCCCTCAACGGCAAGGGCCGGCTCCCGGACGCCACCCGACGCCACGTCCGCGAGGTCGCCGACCGGCTGGGCTACCGCCCGTCGGCCGCGGCCCGAACCCTTCGTACCGGCAAGTCAGGACTCATCGGCCTGACCGTGACGACGTACGGGGATGAACCTTTCACCTTCACGGAGTTCGCGTACTTCGCGGAGATGGCCAGAGCCGCCACCTCGGCCGCGCTCGCCCGGGGCTACGCCCTGGTCATCCTCCCCGCGACCTCGCGCCACGACGTGTGGTCGAACGTCGCCCTGGACGGAACCGTGGTCATCGACCCGTCCGACCAGGACCCGGTGGTCAGCGAACTGGTCCGGCAGGGCTTACCGGTCGTCTCCGACGGCCGCCCGGCCGGCGCGCTCCCGGTCACCGCCTGGGTGGACAACGACCACGAGGCCGCGGTCCTGGGCATCCTCGACCACCTGGCCGACGCCGGCGCCCGCAGGATCGGCCTTCTCACCGGCACCACCACGGACACGTACACCCATCTCTCCACCACCGCATACCTGCGCTGGTGCGAGCGTGTGAGCCAGGATCCAGTGTACGAGGCCTACCCGGCGCACGATCCGTGCGCGGGAGCCGTCGCCGCCGACCGGCTGCTCGCCCGGCCCGACCGCCCCGACGCCGTCTACGGCCTCTTCGACCCGAACGGCACCGACCTGCTGGCCGCGGCCCGCCGCTACGGCCTGCGCGTACCGGACGACCTGCTGCTGGTCTGTTGCAGCGAGTCCACCGTCTACGCCAACACCGAGCCGCCCATCACGACACTCTCCCTCAAACCGCGCCGGATCGGCACAGCCGTCGTCCAGCTCCTCATCGACGCCATCGAAGGGGTCGAATCGGACCAACCGGTCGAGCAGGTGATACCGACGGAACTGATCGTGCGGACGTCCTCCGAACGCCGTTCGCCCCGTACGACGGTCAGTCCGCCCCGATCACCCGAGGAGGGTTGACGCCCGGTGTCGGAAGGGCGGGGAAAGCCCCGCCCAATTCGGGCGAAAACCGCGGTGAACTGGGCTCCTCCTCCGATTCACCACCCCTGGGTCATCACATGGCGCGATCCGCATTCCTATGATGGGCGGACGACACCGCGGGCCGCTGCGACCAGGCAGTCCGATCCGGTGCAGATGCGGCGCGATGGTGGTGGAGGGGTCGATGACTCAGGGGGCCGGTCAGGGACCCGAGGTGATGCGGACGGCGACGTTGCGCGACTTCCGGGTGCCCGCGTACGTCCACGAGACCGGCCCGTATGCGCCGAGCACGCCCCCCGGTGAGCGCGCAAGACCCGCCGAGAAGCCCGCGGAACACCCGTCGCCGCCCGCGGACTACAGCGCGGAGTACACGCCCACACAACGCGATCTGCCCGTCATCAACCGGGGTGACACCCTTCAGGTCGCCGTCGACCCCGCCGCCGTGGCCGCCCCGGCGCCCGCCGACGGGCCGGGGCCCCTCTACGTCGTCGGCGACGTGCACGGCTATCTCGACCAGCTGGTCGCCGCGCTCCAGGAACAGGGCCTCATCGACGCCGCGGGCAACTGGTCCGCCGGGACCGCGCGCCTGTGGTTCCTCGGCGACTTCACCGACCGCGGCCCGGACGGCATCGGTGTGATCGACCTCGTGATGCGGCTGTCCGCCGAGGCGGCCGCGGCCGGCGGCTACTGCAAGGCGCTCATGGGCAACCACGAGCTGCTGCTGCTCGGCGCCAAGCGGTTCGGCGACACCCCCGTCAACTCCGGGGCGGGCACCGCCACCTTCCAGGCCGCCTGGCTGCTCAACGGCGGCCAGAAGACCGACATGGACCGCCTCCAGGACCACCATCTGCAGTGGATGGCCCGCCTCGACGCCATGGAGCAGGTCGACGGACACCTCCTGGTGCACTCCGACACCACCGCCTACCTCGACTACGGCGACTCCATCGAAGCGGTCAACGACACCGTCCGCGAAACCCTCACACGCAATGACGCGGACGAGTGCTGGGACGTCTTCCGCAAGTTCACCAAGCGCTTCGCCTTCCGCGACGACGGCGGCGCCGAGGCCGTACGCGAACTGCTGAGCACCTACGGCGGCACACGCATCGTCCATGGCCACAGCCCCATCCCGTACCTCCTGGGCGAGGTCGGCTCGGAGGACGGCGAGGGCGGCTCGGGCCCCGTGGTCGAGCGGCCGCATCTGTACGCCGACGGGCTGGCCATCGCGATGGACGGCGGCGTGACCATGGCCGGAAAGCTGCTGGTCCAGCAACTGCCCCTGGATAGCTGAGCGTTCACCGGGCAGGCGTCCCCCACGGAGGACTGCGTCGGCCAGGGGGCAATTCTGGAAACCCCCTGTCACGGCGTGCCGTCACCGCTCTACCATCGGCTTATCCGTAGCAGGCTCCCCTCCGTTTCTGCCCGACGGCTCGTCAGCGTGCGAGCCACCAGCCCTACGGAGCATCGGGGGATGCACATGAACAGCGTTCCGCAGCACCTGCTGAGCGAGGACCGCCAGGAATACGAGCGGATCCTCGATGAGGCGCTGCGCTCCGCACCACACCGCCCGGAACTCGCCGCTGTCGGCCAGCGGCTCAACCCAGAACAACTGCGCACCATGGCGCTCAACGCCACCGCGCTCATCACGGCGGCCGCGACGGCCGAGTATCAGCACTATGTGAAGGTCCGCGAGGAACTGCGCCAGCCGGCGCCGTCCACCCCTGTCGCGAGCGAGAAAACCGGTTCCGCGGAGCCGGGCACGACCGCGATGGGGCTCGCCGCCACCGTGGGAGAGGTCACCGAGACCGCCGGAGCCGGCGCCATCGCCGTCGTCGCGGTGCTCGCTCCTGTCCTCGCCGGGACAGCCGCGGTGATCTTCCTGCTCGTGGGCTACATCCTGAAGATGCTCGACCCCGAGCCCGCGTTCGCCAAGACCCTCCAGACCACCGGATGGGTCTTCGGCGCGGTCACGGCGGCCGCGATTCTGGTCGCCGCGGTCGGACTGCTGCTGACCGCACTGCGCAACAGCTCGTCCTCGGTCCAGGCCGGAGCGCGCGGCGAGCTGGACGAACAGGTGGCACGGGCCAGGAAAGCCTGGCGCGAGGCCCTGCTGGAGCGCGGCATCCTGCCGTTCCTCCAGGAGGCCCTCGCCGACCCGGGCTCCGCGGCAGTGGGCCGTCCGGCACCGGCACCGGCACCGACCAGCCGCATCCCGCAACTCGGGTACAACCGGCCGGGGTTCAGCAGCCCCGAAGGCGGACCCGCGGCCGGCCCGCGCCCGAGCTTCACCAGCCCTGACTTCACCAGCCCCGACTTCGGAGGTCCGGAACACCGGCCGGAATGACACCCGGGCCGACCGCGTGGCTCATGCCCGGGCTGACCGCCGGATGTGGGGGAGGCAACCGAGGCCCGCGCCGATGCGGCGCGGGTCCGAACGGGCTGGCCACGTACGCTCGTGCGCTCCCCGCGGGGCGCCGTGCACCGTACGGTCCCCCCGCGGGGCGTTACGCCCGTACGCTCCCGGCAGCGCGCCGTCAGATGATGCCCAGCCGCCGGGCCGCCGTCACCCAGGCCGGGAACTGGGACAGAAGCCGGTCGTACAGCTCCGGGTCGGGGACGTTGCTGATGTCGGCGACGGCGAAGAAACCCACGTTGTCGACACGTCGGCCCGACAGCGTGTCGAACCGCTCCAGCACGCCGTAGTTGGACCGGCCCAGGCCCACGAACTGCCAGAAGATCGGCTCCTCCACCGCTTCCCGCAGCTCCTTCTCGATCTCCCTGTTGCGATAGACACCTCCGTCGGAGAAGAACAGCACCAGCGTGGGGTCCGCGGCCGGGTGCTCACGGACGAACGTCCGTACCTCGGCGATCACCTTCTGCTCCTCGTTCTGGATCCCGACCGCGCGCATGTCCACCTGCCCCGGCCGCAGCCCCTTCCGCGGCTTCTTGCTCCGTCGGAACAGGCTGAGCTCACCGACCCGGACGTGGAGTTCCAGCCACTCGGGCAGTTCCCCCAGAACGAGATCCGGCAGCCGGGCGGCATGAGACGCGAACGTCCATGCCTGCATCACTCCGTCGTCGTCCAGCTGCGCGGCCACCGCGGCCATCCGCTCGATCACATCGGCCACGACGCCCTTCGAGTACAGGAAGGACATCGAACCGGAGGCGTCGAGCACCAGGACGACGCGCGCCGTGACCCCCTCCGCCCCGTGCTTTCGCAGACTGACCGCCACCTGCTCCTTGCGCAGCGAGAGCCGCTTGCGCATGTCCACGGGCAACTGCTCCTCGCCCTTGGTGAGGCGAGGCGCCAGGCCCCGGGGCGCGGACGGAACCTGGAACGCAGGCGCGGTCGCGGGTCCGGGCGGCGGGACGAGAGCGGCCACAGGGGCGGGCGGCACGGCAGGTGCGGGCGCAGGCGCAGGCGGCGCGACGTGTGGAACTCCGCTGGTACCCCCAGGACTCCGCAGCCTGACCGCGCTCAGACTCCCGGTCCGGGTGGGACACGCCCCGGACCGGGACCCTCGGAACGAGCTCAGCCGGCCACTGGGCCGCGTCAGTCCGCCCTGGGCAGGTACACCCGGTTCCCGCTCGCCGCGAACTCCTTCGACTTCTGGAGCATCCCCTCAGCGATCTCCTCGGGCGAGGCTCCCTCAGCCGCCGCACCGCCGAACTGCTCTGTGATGCTTTGGCTGATCTTCATCGAGCAGAACTTCGGCCCGCACATGGAGCAGAAGTGAGCCGTCTTGGCGGGTTCGGCCGGCAGGGTCTCGTCGTGGAACTCCCGTGCCGTGTCCGGGTCGAGAGCCAGGTTGAACTGGTCCTCCCACCGGAATTCGAAGCGGGCGTCGGACAGCGCGTCGTCCCATTCCTGCGCACCTGGGTGCCCCTTGGCGAGATCGGCTGCGTGGGCGGCGATCTTGTAGGTGATGACGCCGGTCTTGACGTCGTCACGGTTGGGCAGGCCCAAGTGCTCCTTGGGCGTGACATAGCAGAGCATGGCCGTGCCCCACCAGGCGATCATCGCGGCACCGATGCCGGAGGTGATGTGGTCGTACGCCGGCGCGACGTCCGTCGTCAGCGGGCCGAGCGTATAGAACGGAGCTTCATCACAGATCTCCTGCTGAAGGTCGATGTTCTCCTTGATCTTGTGCATCGGGACATGTCCCGGGCCCTCGATCATGGTCTGAACATTGAAACGCTTCGCGATCGTGTTGAGTTCCCCGAGCGTCCTCAACTCCGCGAACTGCGCCGCGTCGTTGGCGTCCGCGATCGACCCGGGCCGCAGACCGTCGCCGAGCGAGTACGTGACGTCGTACGCGGCGAGGATCTCGCAGAGCTCCTCGAAGTTCTCGTACAGGAACGATTCCTTGTGGTGCGCCAGGCACCAGGCCGCCATGATCGAGCCGCCGCGCGAGACGATGCCGGTCTTGCGGTTCGCGGTGAGCGGCACATACGGCAGGCGTACGCCCGCGTGGACCGTCATGTAGTCCACGCCCTGCTCGGCCTGCTCGATGACCGTGTCCTTGTAGATCTCCCAGGTCAGTTCCTCGGCGCGGCCATCGACCTTCTCCAGCGCCTGATAGAGCGGCACCGTGCCGATGGGGACGGGGGAGTTGCGCAGCACCCACTCGCGGGTGGTGTGGATGTTGCGCCCGGTGGACAGGTCCATGACCGTGTCGGCGCCCCAGCGGGTCGCCCAGGTCATCTTCTCGACCTCTTCCTCGATCGAGGAGGTGACCGCCGAGTTGCCGATATTGGCGTTGACCTTCACCAGGAACCGCTTACCGATGATCATCGGCTCGATCTCCGGATGGTTCACGTTCGCGGGCAGCACCGCGCGACCGGCGGCGATCTCCTCCCGTACGACCTCGGGGTCGACGCTCTCGCGGACGGCCACGAACTCCATCTCGGGCGTGATCTCACCGCGTCGGGCATACGCGAGCTGCGTGACCGCCTCTCCCGCGCGGCCTCGGCGCGGCTGACGCGGCCGCCCCGGGAAGACGGCGTCGAGGTTGCGCAGTCCTCCGCGCGGCGAGGTGTGCTTGATTCCGTCGTCCTCGGGACGGACCGGGCGGCCCGCGTACTCCTCGATGTCGCCGCGGGCGATGATCCAGTTCTCGCGCAGCGGCGCCAGCCCCCTGCGGACATCGGTGTCGACGGTCGGATCGGTGTACGGGCCGGAGGTGTCGTACAGCGTGACGGACTGCCCGTTGGTGAGGTGCACCTGACGGACCGGCACCCGCAGATCGGGGCGCGAACCCCCGACATACGCCTTGTGCCAGCCGACTGACTTCCCGGCCTCGCCGTTCTCGGTCGGGGCGGTCGCCCCACCGTTCTCGCCCGGAGCAAGCGCCCCGTCCGTCTGGCTGGAGGCAGGCTTACGTGCGTCCTTGTTGGTCATGAGACCTACTCCCTACGCCGGCATTACCCGGTAACAGGTTCGGCGGTCGACGCAGCGGCTTCCGTCCGCCGATGTTTCATGTGAAACATCGCTAAGACGAAGGTCAGCGCCCTCTCAGCCCGGTGCTCCGAGCTCCCGCGTGTGCAAAGGTGGCTCCACGCTAGCGTCCTGTCTGGCGCGGTGACCAGATGGCCCCCCGCCGTTCTTGCGATGATCGGTCGGTGACCACGATGCAGCAGCCCCCGTTTCCACCATCCGAGCCACCGCGCGGCGGCTCCGGCAACGGCCATGGACATGGCTCCGGCGACGGCCCCGGGCATGGGCCGGGCGGTAGCGGCCATGGCGCCGGACCCGGCGGCGGGCACGGCCCCGGCGACGGTCCCGGGCACGGCCACTCGCACAGTCACAGCCATGGCCCCGCCGCCCCCGTCTCCAAGCACCTACGCAAGGTCATCGCCGCGGTGCTGGTCCCCTTCGCCACGGCGGTCGTCGTGGGTCTCGTCGTGCTCTGGCCCGGCGGCGCCCCGTCCCACGAGCGCACCGGCGTGGGTTTCGACCGGCAAACCCAGCAGGCGACCGTCACCAAGGTCGACAAGGTGGACTGCAAGTCCGTGAACGCCTCGGGGGAGACCCCGACGGGCGACACCTCCACCGCCGAGGGGTCCTCCGCGCAGCAGCAGGCGACGGGCGAATGCAAGAAGGCGACGATCCGTGTTGACACCGGCAAGGATCAGGGCCGTACGTTCACCGAGATCGTCCAACCTGACCAGTCGCGGCAGTTGCACGAGGGCCAGAAGGTCGTGGTCGCGTACGAACCCTCCGCGCCCAAGGATCTGCAGTACTCGGTCACCGACGTGAACCGGAAGTTCCCGTTGGCGCTGCTCGCCGGGATCTTCGCGCTGGTCGTCGTGGTGGTGGGCCGGATGCGCGGCGTCATGGCGCTGATCGCACTGGCGGTCAGCTTCCTGATCCTGACCTTCTTCATCCTGCCCGCGATCCTGCAGGGCTCGAACCCGCTGATCGTGGCGGTCGTCGGGGCCAGCGCCATCATGCTGATCGCGCTCTACATGTGCCATGGCCTCTCGGCCCGTACGTCGGTGGCAGTCCTCGGCACGCTGCTCTCGCTGATCCTGATCGGTGTACTCGGCTCCCTGTTCATCGGCTGGGCAGCTCTGACGGGCAACACCGACGACAACACCGGCCTGATCCATGGCCTGTACCCGTCCATCGACATGAGCGGCCTGTTGCTCGCGGGCGTCATCATCGGTTCGCTCGGTGTCCTCGACGATGTGACGGTGACGCAGACGTCCGCGGTCTGGGAGCTGCACGAGGCGAATCCCGCGATGGGCTGGCGTGGCCTGTACAGCGCGGGCATCCGCATCGGCCGCGACCACATCGCGTCCGTCGTCAACACGCTCGTCCTGGCGTACGCGGGCGCCGCGCTGCCGCTGCTGCTGCTCTTCTCGATCGCCCAGAGCAGCGTGGGCACGGTCGCCAACAGCGAGCTGGTCGCCGAGGAGATCGTGCGCACCCTGATCGGCTCGATCGGTCTGGTCGCTTCGGTGCCGGTGACCACCGCGCTGGCCGCCCTGGTGGTCTCCGCGGACCGCCCGGGGACCGCGGCCGGCCCGGTGCAGGCCACGGCGGCCAGGACGCCGGTGCGCAGCGGGAAGGGCCGCCGCCGCAAGCACTGAGACCATCCGGCGCCCGCACCTGTCGAGAGGAAGCGTTACTCCCCTTGGCGGTACCGGCGCTTCATCCGGCGCTCTGTTCCTCCGCCAGGATGCGGTCCAGCGCCTCGTCGAGATGCGTGTCGAAGTCGGCCAGGGCACGCTCCTGCCCCAGCGGCACCAGCTTGTCCGTGCGGTCCAGGAAGGCCACGAGTGGCGCCGCCCCGGACCGGAACAGCGCGTGATCGCCGCCCACCTGAAGCCGGATCAGCACCTCGCCGAACGACTCCGGGTCGGCGGGCGCGATATGCACATCACCGTCACCGCACGGCCGCCCCACGCCGTCGATCAGCAACTCCCGCCCGAACGCCCAGGTCACCGGGGCGTCGCCGGGCAAATGGAAGGTCAGCCGCACGGCGTACGGATCACAGGTCTCATATCGCAGCTCCACCGGAATGCGGAAGGACAGCTCCTCCGACACGAGGAAGCTCATCATGACCTCTGCCTGTACCGACTCGCGCATCGCCTACCCCGTCGTTTGCCCTCGGCTGGCCAGGAATCGTCCCCCTGACACTGCTGGAATCTTGCTCAACGTGCACACCAAATCACAAGGAGTGAGTTTTCAGATACTGATAGAGATGGCGAGTGTCCCTAGCAGCCTGCCGATCTCGTTCTGCAACTGACGTGCGGCGGGCAGCAGGCGCTCGGCCTGGTGACAGGGCAGGGAAATGGCCATGGCCCCGGCGGTTGTGCCCGCCGTGACGGGGATGGCGGCGCACACCGTGCCCAGCGCGTACTCCTGCCGCTCGACGACGGGCTCCATTCGTCCCGCACGTTCCAGGCGCCGCAGCAGACTGTCGTCGTCGCGCACCGTGTACGGAGTGATCGACTGCACCGGATAACGGTCGAGGTGGTCCCGGCGGGCCTTCTCGTCCAGCTGGGACAGCAGGCACTGGCCGATCGCGTGCGCGTGCCCGGTCTCCCGGAAGTCGGCCCACTCCTCGACCGCGGGATTCCCCGGGGTGTCGGCGATGCACATGACCTCGATCTCGCCGTCGCGGTAGATCGCGTAGTACACGGGGACGCCGATCGAATCGTGCCAGTGCGCGAGCGCGTCGCTCACCGTGCTGCGACGTTTCTGCTGTGCTCCGCTGCTGCTCAGCCGCTCGGCGGCCTCTCCCAGAAAGAACAGCCCCTTGTCGCGGCGCAGGTAGCCCTCGTGGACCAGGGTGCGCAGCAGGTGGTACGCCGTCGGCAGCGCGACCCCGGCCTCCCTGGCGAGCTGTTTGGCGGGTGCCCCGTGCTCGCGCGCAGCGACGGCCTCCAGCAGGCGCATCGCCCGCTGCACGGAGCCGATCAGGGTCGTGGGGTGCGGCTCCGGGGGTACGGCCTCCGTGGCAGCGGTGCGCGGAGCGCATGTCTCCCCGGATGTGGTGCGTCGAGCGCGTGTCTCGCCGGGCGTGGTGTGCGGCTGGGCGGGCGGGACGCGTGATCCAGCAGGCACACCCGACCGCTGGACGGGTGGAGTGTGTGCATGTGCGGGTGCGGTGTCAACCGTGGCCAAGGGGCACTCCCGAAGCGCGAGGGGGACCGCCCGTGCGGGGAAACACGGGAGGGAGCTGTGCGCTGCCCGCGGGGGGTCGACCCCGCGTCGAATTCCGGACTTTAACCGTCCGCCACCGCTCGCATACGGTCTCGCCGGAAAACTTCCCTCGGCCGAGGGAACCTCAGGTTCTCTTTGCCGGCCCGCCGTTACCGATCGCTCACCCTCGCGTGCCTCACCAGTCGCCGCGCGACGACGAACTCGATGTGAACTTCCGCACGATGTAGATCAGCCCGCCGACCAGCGCGACGAAGATCAGGGCCTTGAAGAGCAGGCCTATGACCACACTGAGCACGCTGACTATCACCGTGCCGAACACGACGAGGGCGATGACCGGCACCGCGACCCACTTCACCCACCACGGCATACCGTTGAAGATCTCTCGCATCGCCCTAGTCCTTACCTCTCCGCCCGTGGCCCCAACTCCAGGGCGCCGATTCCGGGTTCTCCGATGTCCTGCATTCGATGCTAGGGCCGGCAAGGGCCGGACGGGGCCCTCGCGCCCCTTGTCCTCCCCTGACCGTTCCCCTAGGGAACCCTGAGGCCGGGGTCAGCTCTCCGGCGGAGAGAACATCACCAGAACCCTCAGGTCCTCGGTGATGTGATGGAACTTGTGGGCGACCCCTGCGGGCACGTAGACGACGCTGCCGCGCGCCACCTGCGTGGTCTCGAGGCCGACGGTGATCGAGGCCCGACCGCTCACCACGAAGTACACCTCGTCCTGCTGGTGCGGCTTCTGCGGGTCGAGTTCGCCCGCGTCGAGCGCGTACAGGCCCACCGACATGTTCCGCTCGCGCAAGAACTGCAGGTAGGCACCGTCATTGGCGGCGCGTTCCGCCTCCAGTTCATCCAGCCGGAATGCCTTCATCGCCCTCGTCCGCTCTCGTAGGCCGTGGGCTGTATCCACAGCCCCGCCTCGCCAGTCGATCTCTTCTGCCACGATCAGACACATGAAGAATTTCGTAGTCAAGACGATCGCCAACGCGGGGGCCCTGGCCGTAGCGGTGTGGCTGCTCGACAAGATCACCCTGCCGGGCGACAGCACCGGCAAGAAGGTCGGCACGCTGCTGCTCGTCGCCCTGGTCTTCGGACTGGTGAACTTCCTGGTCAAGCCGGTCGTGAAGGTGCTGACCTTCCCGCTTTTCATCCTCACGCTCGGCCTGATCACCCTGGTGGTCAACGCCCTGATGCTGCTGCTCACTTCATGGCTTGCCGACAAGCTCGACCTGAGTTTCCACGTCGAAGGCTTCTGGACCGCCGTCGTCGGTGGCCTGATCATCTCCATCGTGTCCTGGGCGCTCAACGTGATACTGCCCGACGGCAAGGACTGATGCCCCGATGTCCTACCGCGTCTGCTTCGTCTGCACCGGCAACATCTGCCGCTCCCCGATGGCCGAGGCCGTCTTCCGCGCCCGCGTAGAAGAGGCCGGGCTCGACGGCCTGGTCGAGGTCGACAGCGCGGGCACGGGCGGCTGGCACGAGGGCGACGGCGCCGACTCGCGCACCGTCGCCGTACTGGAGGCGGGCGGCTACGAGAGCGACCACGCGGCCCGCCAGTTCCAGGCCTCCTGGTTCTCCCGCCTCGACCTCGTCATCGCCCTCGACACCGGCCACCTCAAGGCCCTCCGCCGCCTCGCGCCCACCCCCGAGGACGCGGACAAGGTCCGCCTGCTTCGGTCGTACGACCTCGCCACGGGCAACGATCTGGACGTACCCGATCCGTATTACGGACATATCGAGGGCTTCGACGAGTGTCTTGAGATGGTGGAGGCAGCGAGCCCCGGACTGCTCGCCGCGATACAGGAACAAGTGGAGGGACGTGCAGCATGACGTCAGGGGATTTCGTCACGGCCAGCGGTGACGGCACACGCGCGGTTCGGGCCGGATTGCCCGAACCCGTCAAGTACGAGCCGACTCTCCCGGGCCCGGTCTTCGCCGCGCACTTCCACCTGCCGGGCGAGCCCACCGGTCCGTACACCTACGGTCGTGACGAGAACCCGACGTGGACGCTCCTGGAGCGCGCCATCGGCGAGCTGGAGGCCCCCGGACAGGAAGGCGTCGAAACGCTCGCCTTCCCGTCGGGCATGGCCGCCATCTCGGCGGTGCTCTTCTCCCAGCTGCGCGCCGGCGACATCGTGGTCCTGCCCGACGACGGCTATCAGGTGCTGCCGCTCGTGCGTGAGCAGCTGACCGCGTACGGCATCCAGGTGCGCACCGCCCCGACCGGCGGCGACGCCCAGCTGGAGGTGCTCGACGGCGCCAAGCTGCTGTGGATCGAGACCCCCTCGAACCCGGGCCTCGACGTGTGCGACATACGACGGCTCGTCGCCGCGGCACACGCACAAGGCACCCTCGTCGCCGTCGACAACACCCTGGCGACCCCGCTCGGACAGCGCCCGCTGGAGCTGGGCGCCGACTTCTCCGTGGCCAGCGGCACCAAGATGCTCACTGGGCACGGCGACCTCCTCCTGGGATACGTCGCCGCACGTGAGGCCGCTCTGATGACTCCCGTACGACGCTGGCGGAAGATCGTCGGCGCGATCCCCGGCCCGATGGAGGCCTGGCTGGCCCACCGCTCGCTCGCCACGCTCCAGCTCCGCGCCGACCGCCAGACCGCCAACGCCCTGGCAATCGCCGAGGCACTGCGGGAGCGGCCGGAGGCGACCGGGCTGCGCTATCCGGGACTGCCCGACGACCCCTCTCACAAGATCGCTTCGCAGCAGATGCGGCGCTTCGGGTGCGTGGTGTCCTTCACGCTGCCCACGCGCGCCCGTGCCGACCGCTTCCTCGAAGCGCTGCGTCTGGTGGACGACGCGACGAGCTTCGGCGGCGTCCGGTCCACGGCCGAACGGCGCGGCCGGTGGGGCGGGGACGCGGTGCCGGAAGGCTTCGTCCGCCTCTCGGCCGGTGCCGAGGATCCCGAGGACCTGATCGCGGACATTCTGCGGGCACTCGACGAATCGGCGGGGTGATCCCTTCCTGAGCGACCGGTGCGTACGCTGCGCCGCACCCCCGGTCCGCGGGATTAGTACCGAGCTACGCACAACGGACGGTCCGAGCCTCCCCCCTCATGGCTCGGACCGTCCCGGTTCTGCGCGCGAAGAACCGCGCGACCAAGGCTAGTTGACTCTGCGTCAGTGTCCAATCACGGTAGCGACAGAGACCTATCGACTTATTTATAGTTAGGGTTCACGCGTGGGTGCTGGGAGGGGAGGGGCACCATGGACTTGGCTTTGCTGCGCACTTTTGTGACTGTGCACCGGGCCGGTTCCTTCACCCGCGCCGCCGCGCTGCTCGGGCTCTCGCAGCCGGCCGTCACCTCACAGATCCGCACGCTGGAGCGACAGTTGGGGCGGCCCCTGTTTCTGCGTCAGGCGCGCGGAGTGACCCCGACGACCATCGGCGACGAGCTCGCCCACAAGGCCGCGCCGCATCTCGACGCGCTCGTGGAAATCGCCGAAACCGGCCTCGACGAGGACTCCTCGCTACGTACCCTGCATCTGGCCGGGCCGCCGGAGTTCACCGCGGAACGGGCGCTGCCCGCCCTCACGGAGGTGTCGGGCGACGCCGGTCAGGGCTTCGCGCTGCGCGCCTCCTTCGGCAACGCGGAGGAGACCTTGGAGGGGCTTGCCGCCGGACATCATGATCTGGCCATTACGACGGCCCGCCCGCGCGGTGCGCTGCTCACCGCGACTCCGCTGTGCGACGAAGAGCACGTCCTGGTCGCCGCCCCGCGCTGGACCGCCTGCGTCGGACCGGGCAAGCTGCGCCGCAAGGGCGCTCACGCACTGGAGAACTTCCCCGTCGTCGAGGTGCACGAGTCGCTGCCGCTCGTCTCCCGCTACTGGGCCTCCGTGTTCGACTCCCGTCCGGCCGCCTCGGGCACCGTCGTCGTCCCCGATCTGCGCGCGGTTCTCGCCTGTGCCGCCGCGGGCGCGGGCCTCGCGGTGCTGCCCCGGTATCTCTGCGCGGCGGCACTGGAACGTGGCGACGTCGTGGCGCTGCTCGACCCGGCGGTTCCTCCGCTGCGTACGTACTTCCTGGTGGTCCGCACCGGAACGCTGGCGATGCCGCATATCGCGCGGGCCCATGACTGGCTGCTGAGGGCAGCCGTCGACTGGTGCTGAGGCCGGAGCGACTGTCGACGGGTTCCGAGCCCCGTGTGGCCACTGAGCGATCCCCGTGTCGGGCCGCCGACCGGTTCTGAGACCGCTTCTGGCGCTCTCGGGGCCTCCCGATGTTTCACGTGGAACCAGCCGGGCCACATTTCTCCCATGACCGTCCGACCCGTGGTCAAACGCACCGCCCGCGCCATCCTGCTCGATGGCGACGACCTGATTCTGATCAAGCGCACCAAGCCCGGCGTCGATCCCTACTGGCTCACCCCTGGTGGCGGGGTCGAGCCGGAGGACACGACAGTCGTGGACGCGCTCCACCGTGAGGTGCACGAGGAACTCGGCGCCAAGATCACAGACGTCGTGCCCTGCTTCGTCGACACCGTCGAGCACATCGGCGAAGACGGCGGAGCGACCGGCGTGAAAGTGCAGCACTTCTTCGTCTGCCGTCTGGAGTCCATGGATCCGGCCCAGCGGCACGGCCCCGAGGTGGACGAGCCGTGCGGCGAGTACGAGATCGTGCGAGTGCCGTTCACCCGGGTCGGGATCGCTTCCGTCCACCTCGTACCGCTGTCCCTGCGGCACTACCTCGACGGGAACATCGAGGGCGTACGGGCAATGCACGCCCCCGACCTGGGCTGACGTACGATGCCGGGACTCGTCCAAAGGGGTCCTTGGTCAGTCCCCGGCCGCGACGAGCTCCTCCAACGAGTCGTGGCGTATGCGATCCGACGGGATGCCGATGTCCATCAGAGCGTCCACGCCGCTGCGGATCATCCCGGGCGGGCCCGAGAGATACGCGTCGTACTCGTTCCATGGCCCGTACTCGCGGACGACATCCGGCAGCTGGAGATGGGCCTGCTGGTCCACGACGGGCCGCACGGCGAGCCAGGGGTGGCTCTGCTGGAGCCGCAGCATCGTGTCGATGTCGTACAGGTCGTGATCGGTGCGAGCCCCGTAGAAGACCTCGACCGGGCGGCGCTCACCGTGCTCGGCGACATCCTCGACCAGGGCCTTGATGGGCGCTATGCCGGTGCCTCCGCCCAGACAGAGCAGTCCGCTGTCGGTGCTGTGGTCGACGGTCATCGATCCGGCGGGCGGACCGAGCCGGAGGATGTCTCCGGGCCGGGCACGATGCACGAGCGCGTTGGACACCCAGCCCGCCGGAACCGCCTTCACGTGAAACGACAGCAGCCCGTCGGAGCGGGGTGCCGAGGCGAACGAGTAGTGGCGCCAGACGCGTGGCCACCACGGCGTCTCCAGGCTCGTGTACTGCCCGGCGAGGAAGGGGTACGGCTGGTCGGGGCGGACGGTGAGGACCGCGATGTCCGGGGTCCTGAGATCGTGCGAGACCACCTCGGCGTACCACCAGGCCGGAGCGCGCAGCTCGTCGGCAGCCGCCGCGTCGATCATGACCTGCGAGATCGTCGTGTAGGCGCGCACCCAGGCCGCCTCCATCTCGTGGTCCCAGACTGCCGAGGCGTACCGGCTGAGCGAGCCGATGAGGCACTCGCCGACGGCCGGGTAGTGCTCGGGCCGGGTGCCGTACTTGCGGTGTCCACGGCCGAGGTTCTGCAGATACTCGACTAGGACCGGGGTGTTGTCGATGTGCTCGGCGGCCGTTAGCAGCGCCTTGAGCAGTCGGTCCCGCTGGGTGTCCATCGCGGCGGGGAACAGGGAGCGCAAGTCCGGGTGGCGGACGAAGAGCAGCGCGTAGAAGTAGGAGGTGACCTTGTCGGCGACGGGGCCGACCTCGGCCATGGTCCGGCGGATCAGCACGGCGTCGGGGGACGCCTCCGGAGCGGGAGCCGGCGCCGGGACGGACTCCGGAGCGGGCCTTTGGACGGGCACCCGGGGCTCCTGGCCGGCAACGGGCTGGGGAGAGCCGTGGCCAGGATGCGCGGGACCTGATTGCGGCCGGACGGCTTCATGGGGGTTGTAGGCGGGTTCCGGCTCCCGGCGCCGCGCCTCGGGCTGCGGGGTCTGGTAGGGGCGCGTCTCCGTCGGTACTGCCTCACGGGGCCGCGTCCCGGTCGGCGCTACCTCACGGTGCGTCGGCGCCGCCTGGGGCGAGGGGGGTGCCGCTTCCACGGCCGGGGATATTCGTTCCTGCTCCGGCGTTCCCTGCCCAGGCGCTTGCTGCCCCGTGGCCGGACGGCCGACCGGACGCATCGCGGCCAGCCGACGGCCGTCGCCTGCCCCCTGCTCCTCGCCGGAAGGCGCCGGCTCTTTGCGCGGCGTGAACCAACCGCCCCCTCCGTTGCCGCCGGAAGTGCCGTTGTCGGCCGACGCGGTGGTCGGAGCGTCCATGGTGTGCCTCGCCTCGAACATCTTTCGGTCGGTCTGAGCACTTCCGTGGTCGGAAGATGCCTGCTTTCCCCCGCAGACGGCTTGCTTTCTTTCCCGGTTCAGTCCCCGTCGGCCAACGCGGCCACATTGAACCCGGATTCCCGCCCCCTACGGACAAGTAAGGCGAGACTGTGACATTGGCCGCAGCACTCTCACCGCAGCATCCCACCCCGCGTCAACCCCCGGCCGCATAACGGAAAATGCGGGTCTTCGATCTCTCCGTCCCGTTAGGCTGCATTGGCCTGCGTTCGCGCCCTCCACAGAACGTGCGTACATCTCGGCGGACGCGAACCGGACTCGACCCTACCGGCAGCCGCTCCACACACAAGTCCCCCCTTCCGTCATCACGAATTGGCGGGGGGGGGTCGAACCATCAATTGCCTCAATTACCGGGCGCGGCGAACCAATTCATAGGCATCCCACAGATCCCGCCCCACGTAGGAGTGGGTGGCGAGGCCCTCCAGATACCGATCCGCATTGATCGCGACGGATACCGGCACGGCACCGAACAGGTCCTTGTCCGACAATGAGTCGCCATAGACGACGCAATCGGCCTGGCTCACCCCCAACTTTTCACAGAGCCGGTCCGCGATCTGCACTTTGGCCGCGCTGCTCAGAACACCCGCCGGATCGAGGGGCTCGGTGAACGGCACGGCCGGGAAGCGCGAGCCGTACGCCGCGTGCGCTCCCCACGCCGTCAGCCGCTCCACGAAGAAGGAGCGTGACAGCGAGATGACGGCGCAGTAGTCGCCATTCGTCCGGCTCTCGGCCCAGACATCCTGGATGCCGGACATCCAGGGCGCCCCCTCGAACGCCGCCGTCACATGTGCGGCGGTGAGCTCCACCCACAGGGCATGCACCTGCGTGGCGTACTCCGGCGGACCTATAAGCCCCGCGGAGATCGCCTGCTCGAGCGCCACGGTCTCGGTCTCCAGCCCGAGTTGCCGTGAGATCTCCACCGGTGCGGTGCTCCCGTGCAGCAATATCCCGTCGAGATCGAAGAGATGAAGTCGTGCCATGTCCGCCGAGGCTAGTGGTGCTGGCTGCCTCGTTAGCGACGAGCCCCGTTGTTGATCCGCGCCGTTTCACGTGAAACATCTGTCCGCCCTCTGCGCGGTTGTGGACGACATGGCCAAAAGCGCATACGGGTGCCCGCAAACCAGTGGCCGTCAGGGGTCCGTGTCAGACAGCCTGACCTGCGTGTCGACACCATCCCTCGCCGCTCTGCCCATCCGCCGCCTGACGCCTCGCGATCTCACCGCCTGCGCCGACCTGTCCGAGGACCGGGGCTGGCCCCGCGAGGAACACAAGTGGAGTCTGCTCCTCGCGGCAGGAACCGGTTACGGCATCGACGACCCCGACGGCGGGCTCGTCAGCGCCTGCGTCGTGACCGACTACGGACCGCGGGAGCGCCCTGATCTGGGTGCGATCGGCATGGTGTTCGTCGCCGAGAGGCATGCCCGCCGGGGCGTCGGCCGCCGACTGATACGGCATGTGGTCGCGGAGATGGGGACCACTCCGCTGACCCTGCATGCGACGCAGTATGGCCTCCCGCTCTATGAGGAACTGGGCTTCAAGGTCACAGGTCACGCCGAGATGGTCCGAGGACACTTCGTCCCCAGCGGCTCGGAGCCCCGGGTCATCACCCGCCCGGCCACGGCCGAAGATCTCACCGCCGTGCTCCGGCTCGACAAGGAGGTCTTCGGAGCCGACCGTACGCATGTGATCACGCGGCTGCCCGCCTTCTCCGACCAGCTGCGCGTCGCCGAGGAGAACGGCCGGATCACCGGATACGCGTCGGCCTGGCCCAACATGGACAACCATGTCGTGGGTCCGCTGATCGCCCGTGACACCGAGACCGCGAAGGCACTCATCGCCTCGCTGGCCGCCCACACCGACCAACCGCTGCGCACCGACATCGACGTACGGCACGAGAAGCTGCTGTCCTGGCTGAAGGAGCGCGGCCTGGCGTCCATCGCCTTCAACGCGGTCATGACGTATGGGATCTCGGAGCTGCCCGGTGATTGGACACGACGCTTCGCTCCGTTGACGGTGGCGGCGGGCTAGCCGCCGTAGGGAACTGCCTCAACGCCCAAAGCGCGGCCTGAACACGCCCAGAAGACACGAAGTGCCGGTCCCCTACGAGTGGTGGGGGCCGGCACTTCTCTGCTGCCGCAGGTTCAGGCGAGGTTCTCGACGGCGGCGAGGGCGAAGCCGTGGTCCTGGTCGGGCATGCCGCCGCCGACACCGATCGCCCCGATCAGTCGGCCGTCGCGGTGGACCGGCACGCCGCCCGCGATGAACAGCAGGGGTCGGTCGAGCGCGGTGGGCAGGGTGTGGAAGAGGCCGCCGGGCTGGACCGCGTCCACGAGGTCGGCGGTCGCGGAGTCCAACTGGAGCGCTTTTAGGCCTTCCGGGTGCTCGTCTCGCCGGAGATCAGTACGGCCTGGTCGTCGCGCCGGAAGGCGAGCAGGTGACCGCCCGCGTCGAGGACGGTGACGCTGACCCTGACTCCGGCGGATTCGGCGGCGCGGCGGGCGGCGGCGACGAGGACCTCGGCGTCCTCGATGGTCAGTGGGGCGACTGCGGTGGTGGTGCTCATGAGGGGGTTTCTCCTTGTGGGTTGTGCTGAGTCGTAGGGGTGTGTCGTAGGGGTGTGCTGAGTCGAATGTGCGGGTGGGCTCAGTCGAGTTGCAGGCGGTACTGAGTCGGCGCGGTGCGGGGACGGCCCTGGCCCCGCACCTGGCTCGACCTCGGTCAGGAGTGGACGGTGGCCCGCTGCTCGGCCGGGGGGCCGCCGGCGACGACGACGCTGGGGGCGTCCGCGCGGCGCTCCAGGACGGCCGAGAGGACGGCGAGGACGAGCGCGCTCGCGGCGAGGACGGCGCCGACCCAGTTGGGGGCGGTGTAGCCCAGGCCCGCCGCGATGACGAGGCCGCCGAGCCAGGCGGAGAGAGCGTTGCCGAGGTTGAAGGCGCCGATGTTCACTGCCGAGGCCAGCGTGGGCGCTCCGTGCGCCTGGTCGAGGACGCGCTTCTGCAGCGGCGGCACGGTCGCGAAGCCCAGAGCGCCGATCAGGGCGATCGAAACAGCCGCGAGGATCTTGTTGTGCGCGGTGACGGTGAACAGGGCGAGCACGACGGCGAGGCCGCCCAGGGACACGCAGAGCATCGGCATCAGCGCGCGGTCGGCGAACTTGCCGCCGATGAGGTTCCCGCCGACCATGCCGAGGCCGAAGAGGACCAGCAGCCAGGTGACGGAGCCGTCGGCGAAGCCCGTGACGTGCGTCATCATCGGCGCGATGTAGGTGATGGCCGCGAAGACACCGCCGAAGCCGAGCACGGTCATCGCCATAGCCAGCAGAACCTGGACATTCTTGAAGGCGGCCAGCTCGTGACGCAGGTGGACGCCTTCGGGCTTCGGCATCTCGGGGACGAGCTTGGCGACACCCAGCAGGCCGATCACACCGAGCGCGGCGACACCGGCGAAGGTGACACGCCAGCCTGCGGACTGCCCGATCAGTGTGCCCAGCGGAACGCCGACAACGTTGGCGATCGTGAGCCCGCTGAACATCATGGCGATCGCACCGGCCTTCTTCTCGGGCGCGACGAGTTCGGCAGCGACCACCGAGCCGATCCCGAAGAAGGCGCCGTGGGCGAGCGAGGCGACCACGCGGCCAGCCAGCATCAGCCCGAAGGCCGGGGCGACGGCAGAGAGCAGATTGCCGAACACGAACAGCCCCATGAGCAGCATCAGCATCCGCTTGCGGGACACCTTCGTTCCGAGCGCGGTCATGATCGGGGCGCCGATCACCACGCCGAGGGCATAGCCGGTCACCAGCAGTCCGGCGGTGGGGATGGAAACTCCGAAGTCACCGGCGACCTCGGGCAGCACACCCATGATCACGAACTCGGTGGTTCCGATTCCGAAGGCCCCGATCGCGAGGGCCAGAAGCGCGAGAGGCATGGTGGGGTACACCCTTCCCAGACGATTGCAGGAGCGCTTTGCGTGCGCCAACAATAGTTGCAGACGCGGGCTATCTGCAACAGCGGGCTATTGCGCCCGTGCTCTATCCTGGTTTCAGCCGCTCCGGGACGGAGGAAAACGCCATGACAGCCACAGACCCCGCACTCACTGCCCTCGCTCAGGGCTGGTGTGCTCTCTCCCTGCTGCACGGGAGGATCGAGGCTCAAATCGAGCGGGCCCTACAGGCCAAGCACGGCCTGAGTGCGCGGGAGTACTCCCTGCTCGACGTGCTCAGCCGACAGCACGACGGCAAGGGCGGTCATCTGCAGATGAAGCAGGTCGCGGACGCTGTCGTCCTCAGCCAGAGCGCCACCACGCGGCTCGTCACCCGCCTCGAGGACCGAGGGCTGCTCTCCCGCTATCTGTGCCCGACCGACCGGCGCGGCATCTACACGAACGTCAGCGAGGCCGGCCTCAAGCTGCTCGAAGAGGCGCGACCCACCAATGACGCCGCCCTGCGCGAGGCGCTCGACAAAGCGGCCAAGAACCCGGAACTGGCCCCGCTGGTCCGGGCCGTGGAGTCGGCAAGCGTGCCCGCGTCAACCGTGGGCGCCATGAACGTGCCCGCCTAGGCTGTGGGCATGGGAGATCTTGAAATACGAGCCGCTGTCGCTGCCGACGTGCCCGCCATCGTCGCGATGCTCGCGGACGACCCCCTGGGCGCCCAGCGGGAGTCTCCGGAGGACCTGACCCCGTATCTGGCCGCGCTCGAGCGCCTGAGCAACGACCCGAACCAGCACCTGGTCGTCGCCGTACGCGAAGGCCGCGTGGTCGGCACGCTTCAGCTCACCATGATTCCCGGACTGTCCCACAAGGGAGCGACCCGCTCCGTCATCGAAGGCGTACGCGTCCACGCGGACGAGCGCGGCAGCGGCCTCGGCACCCAGTTCATCGAGTGGGCGATCGACGAATCCCGGCGCCAGAAGTGCCAGTTGGTACAGCTGACCTCCGACGCCACCCGTACCGACGCCCATCGCTTCTACATGCGGCTCGGCTTCACGGCCTCGCACGTGGGTTTCAAGCTGCCGCTCTGAGGCGCGCCCTGCATGCGAAAGGCGGCCTGTTTCACGTGAAACAGGCCGCCTCCTCACGATGGCGCCGTCTACTGGATCCCTCGCCAGCCCTCGGGATCCACCCCACCTGGCACAGGAGCCCCCTCGTCGTAGGGCTGGCGCGTGAAGACGAACGACCCGAGGTCGAGATGGCTCACGGAGCCGTCCGGGTGCCGCACGGCCCGCAGAAGCTCCCCTGCGTAATAGCCATCGAGCCCCGTCCAGGTCCCGTCACCGTTCGCCCGGAAGTGCGAGCGCCTTCCGACGCCGGACAGTGGGTCCAACGCGACCTCGCCGCCGACCAGCAACCGCAACCCGAAGCCCTGAGTCCCCCAGTACCACTGCCCCACCAGCTCCAGTACGGCACTGTCAACTTCGGTCATCGGCCGCCACGGTTCGGGAATCCTAGGCTCGGCCTCCGCGACGATCTGTACGAGATCCGCGGCGACGGTGAACGCGGACGGACCCGAGGTGCAGTTGGTCAGCACGACCGCCGCCACATCGTCCTCCACGCCGATCACGAGACCGGCAAGGAAGCCCGGCAGAGAGCCGGAGTGCCCGACCAGCATCCGGCCGTCACGGTGCATGAGCTGCATGCCGAGGCCGTAGGCGGAACCAGCAGCCAGTTCCTCCGTCTCGGGCGGCGCGGCAGGCGTACGCATCTCCCGTACGGATTCCGCGCTCAGCACCCGGTCGTCGCCCTGGGCCAGGAAGACGGCGAAGCGCGCCAAGTCACCGGTGGTGGACCACAGTTGTCCGGCTGGGGCCATCCGGCCGAGATCCTCCGCGGGCTCGGGCATCATCACGTGCGCCCAGGGATGGACGGCCCAGCCGCCCGCGTGCGGCGCCTGCGGCTTACCGCTCGTACGGTGCAGGCCCAGCGGTTCGAGCACCTCGCGCCGCAGCACCTCTTCCCAGGGGGCACCCCGCACCTCCTCGACCAGCGCGCCCAACAGCGTGAAGCCGGGGTTCGAGTAGTGATGCCGGCGCCCGACCGGGTGCCGGAAGGGCTGCTCGCCCAGCACATCGGCCAGCTCCGGGCGCAGCGAGCCGGGCGTACGCTCCCACCAGGGCCCGGGCGACTCGGCGGCCAACCCGCTGGTGTGCGCGAGCAGTTCGGCGATGGTGACCTCCCCCGCGCCGGTGCCCGGCAGATGCTTTTCCAGCGGGTCACCGAGATCCAGCACGCCCTCGTCGCGCAATCGCAGCACCAGTACGGCGGTGAAGGTTTTGGTGATGGAACCGATCCGGTACTGCACGTTCTCGTCGGGCCCGTGCCCATCCACGGACGTCCGCGCCCCGTTCCAGACTGTCTGCCCGCCCCGCACGACCGCCGCGACCAGCGACGGCGTCCGTCCTTCGGCCTGCGCGACAGCGATACGGTGCAACAAGGCCCGGCGCGTAGCGGGAAGCACATCTTCCTGAAGTGTCGTCATCCCCCCAGTCCACCTGCCCAGCTACCGCACGTCGAGCGCATTTCCCCAGCGCCTTAATAGCCCGCGAGGTGTGTAGGTTTCGGAGTCGGCTGCCCCCCGCCATGGCGGTTACACATCCATCGACGAAGCAGCCGACAAGTTGGGACAGGGAGGCGAGTGAGCACTTCCAGTCGCGTGACAGGCTTGTCAACTGCCGTTATGACCGCAGCGGCTCCGCGACGCCACCGTCCGACAGCGCCCGCAGTGGCGCCGGAACCGGCACGGTCCGCTTCGTTCTCCCTCTGGACCGTGCCGGCTCGCTGCGGCCCGCAGTACAGTCGGCTGACCGCAGTCCCGACCGGGCGGTGCGGCCCGGGGCGCCACCGCGCCTCACCTATCTGGTCGGGACCGGCAGCCGCTGCACCGCACGCCGCGGCAGGGCCGTCGGCTCAGCCGACCTTGGAGGCGGCTCGCTCGACGAGCCCGGTGACGACGCCCGGGTTGCTGACATGGACCGCGTGCGGAGCGTCGATCTCGATGGTGTGGGAGCCCGCGCGCTCGGCCATGTAGCGCTCAGCGGCCGGCGGGATGACGTGGTCCTCACTGGCGACCAGGTACCAGGAGGGGATGGTCTTCCAGGCCGGGGTGCCCGAGAGGTCCCCGGCCGCCTGGGCACTGATCGGGCGCTGGGTCGCGGCCAGGGAGGCGGCGGTGGGGGCCGTGAGGCGGTTGCTGAGGAAGACGTCGCGGAACTTGTCCGGCTTGATGTAGAGGTCCACCCCCGTCGTGCCGTCGGCCTCGGGGAAGGGAACAGCGTTGAGCGCGGTGGGCACCGGCGCGGCCGGGTCGTCGGTGAGGTGCGAACCCGGGAACTTGGCGAACATCTCGTTGCCGCTCTCGCCCTTCTCGAGGGCGAAGCCGGCGACGTAGACAAGGGCCTTGACGTTGGAACTCTGGGTGGCCGCGTTGGTGACCACTGCGCCACCGTACGAGTGGCCGACCAGGACGACCGGGCCGGGGATCGTCTTGAGATAAGCGGCGAGGTAGGCGGAGTCGCTGGCCAGGCCGCGCAGCGGGTTGGCCGGGGCGGTCACCTTGTAGCCGTCCGCCTGCAGGCGCTTGACCACACCGTCCCAACCGGCGGAGTCCGCCCAGGCGCCATGAACCAGGACGACGGTCGGCCGGGGCTCGGCCGACTGCTGCCCGGGGGCTGCGGTGGCCATGGGGGTGACCACCGCGGCTGTGCCGAGTGTGACGGCCAGGGTGGTGAGAAGAGCGCGGCGCAAGCGCCTGGACGTACTGAACATGGAGTCCCTCCAAGGGAAATTGGCGGTCGTCGGCCTGCGGTGACCTGGAGTGCCGCAGGGCCGGAGACGATCCGGTTGGAAGATGGAACCTGCTGGCGGTTCCACACCATTGATGAAATAGCTGGACGAAATGTGACAGGGAGAGCTGCTGAATTGATACGACGTGCGCCCAATCCGCAAGAAGCTCGGGCCAATCAGGCCCAGGAGAAACCCGCCGCGGGCCGCTGCAACGTTGGCTGAGCGGGTGGGATGATCTTCGGGTTGATCACGCCGGGAAGGGGGTCTGGCTGTCTGGGGTGAGTACATCGCCGTCGCGCAACGGGCACCGATATCCGGTCCAGGTGAATTCCCACTGTGCGTGCTCACTTCCGGTTCCCGTTGTCGTTCCGCCTCGGCCTGGATCGCGGGGAACTCCTGGCCCGCCACAGTGGCCGCTGACGTGATAGACCCAGCTTGCGCGGCAGCCGCCCGACACTGACCGCGGACAGGACGACCCCGAAGTCACGGCGGATCAGTTCCCGAACCGGTCGCGGGTCCACAGGTCGAAGTCGGACCTGAGCTGACACGGGTTGCCGCCGACGATCAGCCGGTACAGGCTGTCCAACTGCTGTCCGGTGGGCTTCGAGCGGCGACCCGGGACCGGGCTTGGCCCGCAACGCGTCCTCCCCCCTCACGGCAGGCGGACAGCTTGAAGACCGTCGACCGCGGTAGCCCAAGCGCCTGCGCGGCCTCATCCGGGTACAGGCACTCGTCCTCGATCTGCCGAGCCGTCCGGATCCGTGTGGTGCTCCCTTTCAGCGCTCGGAACGGACAAATGCCGACCTGAACGCGTAGCGGGCACGGCTCAGGAGTGGGCGAGCGCCCAGTCAAGGGCGTAGTCGGCGATCTCCTCCCAGCCGTCCTGGACGGGCATCAGGTGGGAGCGGCCGGGAAACACCTTGACCTCGGGGGTAGTGCCCTCTGCCTTGTAGTGCTTGGCGTTGGACTTCTGGACCTTCGCCGGCATGAGGTGGTCGTACTCGCCGGAGAGGAACAGCAGGGGTGCCCGGTCGGCGTTGTGGAAGTCCACGTACGTGTCAGTGTGGCCGGGGTGAAGGTTGGCCTGCGCGCTGCTCCAAACGATGCTGCCTGGTGCGGGGATGTGGTAGCGCTCATACGTGGCGCGGGCCTGGTCCTCGGGAAGCGTGTTCACAAAGGCGTAGCGCCATTGGTCGAAGTCCAGTCCGACGGCGCGGTGCCGGTTGGCCGGGTTCTTCAGGACGGGGAAGAGGGACCGGATCTGGGACAGCGGTACGACCGGCACGCCCTCGACGGGCGCGGAGTTGATCGCCACTCCGGCGGCGCCGAGGCCGCGGTCCAGGAGGATCTGGGTGAAAGTGCCGCCAGCGGAGTGACCCATCACTATGGGCGGCCGGTTCAACCCCGTGATCAGCCTCTCGAGGCTGGAGATGATTGCCGGAACGGTCACAGTCTCGATCGGGGTCGGGTCGGCGTTGAGGGCCTCGACCTCCACCTCGAATCCGGGGTACGGCGGCGCGATGACACGGAAGCCCCTGTTCTCGTAGTGGGCGATCCAGCTCTCCCAGGCCCGCGGCGTCACCCAGAAGCCGTGGACGAGGACGATGGTGTCGGGTTGCATCAGTGTGCTCCTTAGCGGATGGGCCGATGGCCGGTCATGATCTGTCGGAGGACGACGCGAGGCGCAACTTCACTACCGGATGCGACGGCCGGGATGTCGTTGTCCGCGGTCGGAATGACGCACCAGGACGGCGGCTCTTACGCACTGCCCCACCGCTGAGGCCGGTCACCCCGTCGACTCTGTCGAGACGTGGGCGGCGGTCATCGGCCGAAGCCCAGAAGTCGAGAAGGCCGACGACGGACACATTGCTGGCCTTCGCGGAATGCATTCGTCGATTCCCGTGCGGCCGAGACCTGTCCGACTCGCCTGTAGCCGGCGCGAAAGGGGGCCAAGCCTGATTTCGTTGCCGCGTTCGCCACGAGTCTCCGCCACCTCTCTGTCCCGGCGTTCCGATCTCGAACTCTCAGACCGAACGGGGCCGGCAACTGTGACAGCAGGGCCGCGAATTTGCCTCTGTGGCAAGTAAGCTGATCCCGGTTTCGTTGATGTTGTGCACGCCGAGGGCTGCGCGGTAGCCGATGAGCATGGACTGAAGGTGGCGGAGGGCTCCGCCGGGCAGCCACATGCCGGGCCACAGGCGGATCTGGTCGATGAAGTCGTAGACGTCCGAGCACTCCTGCCAGTGCTTGACAGTGGTCTACGGTCGGTCTTCGGTCGGCATGGTGAGCCTACGTCGCGGTCTCCTATGAGGGCCCCGGAGTCGCAGGCCAGACAGGCACCGGAAATCGTCCGAGTAGTGCTGCTGTCCCTTGTACCAGCGAAACGTCCACCACGGCCCGGCCTCCCGCAGCAGCCCGAGCGGCACCGACGGCCACTCCAGATCCTCCTCCACGGCCTCGTCACCACGCCGGACACTCAGCCGTACCGCTGTGGCCACCGCTCTACCCCACCAACCCCGCGTTTCCCCAGACAGCCCCGCCGGCTGCTGGGGTCCTGCCCCGGCCACGCATGGAGACGACGACCGGGACGATCCTCAAAGAGGGGAACTACTCGTTAACGGGGCATGATTCCCATCCCCCTGTCGACGCGGTGGACATCGCCGGCGGGAAAAGGACACGGGATCTGGGAACCTACAAGGGGGGATCAGGTCTGCGCCATGTCCACGAAGCGTGAGTAGTGGCCCTGGAAGGCGACCGTGATCGTCGCTGTCGGGCCATTACGGTGCTTGCCGACGATGATGTCCGCCTCGCCCGCGCGCGGTGACTCCTTCTCGTAGGCGTCCTCGCGGTGCAGCAGGATGACCATGTCCGCGTCCTGCTCGATCGAGCCGGACTCACGCAGGTCCGAGACCAGCGGCTTCTTGTCCGTGCGCTGCTCGGGGCCACGGTTCAGCTGCGACAGCGCGATGACCGGCAGCTCAAGCTCCTTGGCCAACAGCTTCAGGTTTCGCGACATGTCCGAGACTTCCTGCTGGCGGCTCTCGGACCGCTTGCCACCCGACTGCATCAGCTGGAGATAGTCGATGACCACCAGCTTCAGGTCGTTGCGCTGCTTGAGGCGACGGCATTTGGCGCGGATCTCCATCATCGACAGGTTCGGGGAGTCGTCGATGTAGAGCGGGGCGGCCGAGACGTCGGGCATGCGGCGCGCGAGGCGGGTCCAGTCCTCGTCGGTCATCGTGCCGGACCTCATGTGGTGCAGGGCCACGCGCGCCTCGGCCGACAGCAAACGCATCGCGATCTCGTTGCGCCCCATTTCGAGCGAGAAGATCACGCTGGGCATGTTGTGCTTGATCGAGCAGGCCCGTGCGAAGTCCAGAGCCAGCGTCGACTTACCCATGGCGGGACGGGCCGCGATGATGATCATCTGGCCCGGGTGCAGGCCGTTGGTGAGCGAGTCGAGATCGGTGAAGCCGGTCGGCACGCCGGTCATCTCCCCCGACCGCGAACCGATCGCTTCGATCTCGTCGAGCGCGCCCTCCATGATGTCGCCGAGCGGCAGGTAGTCCTCCGTGGTGCGCTGCTCGGTGACCGCGTAGATCTCGGCCTGGGCGCTGTTGACGATCTCGTCGACGTCGCCGTCGGCCGCGTATCCCATCTGGGTAATGCGCGTACCCGCCTCGACGAGGCGGCGCAGGACCGCCCGCTCGTGCACGATCTCCGCGTAATACTCGGCGTTCGCCGCGGTCGGGACCGTCTGCACCAGGGTGTGGAGATACGGCGCGCCTCCGACCTTGGTGATCTCGCCCCGCTTGGTGAGCTCGGCCGCGACCGTGATGGGGTCGGCCGGCTCCCCCTTCGCGTACAGATCGAGAATCGCCAGGTAGATGGTCTCGTGCGCCGGCCGGTAGAAGTCATGGCCCTTGAGGACCTCGACGACATCGGCGATGGCGTCCTTGGACAGGAGCATGCCACCCAGGACGGACTGCTCGGCGTCCAGATCCTGGGGCGGTACGCGCTCGAAGGACGAACCTCCGCCCTCCCACGGACCGTTGTCCCGGTCGCGGTCGTGCTGCTCGTCGCGACTGCGGCCGCCATTGCCGTGCCGACGGGAAGAAGGCAGACGATCGCTGGGGCTGCTGTCGGCCCAGGGGTCGTCCAAGGGCTCGGAAATACTCACCGAGCCACCTCCTCCCGTCCGCCAGGCGGACCTAGCCGTGCCTCTCATTTCTACGGCACGGCACTGACAACTGAGATGCCCAACTCCGGTTCTGAGGCGTCGGATTTGCCAGGTTTCCGAGGACCAAGGAGAGAGCGGGCGCCGCACCACGTTAGGGCCGCGGGCACCGTCAGCCAATCTGGTTATCCACAGGCCATGTGGACGACGACCCGGATGCTGTGGAGAACCCCACAAAACCTGTGCACGACCCGGTGGACAGCGCTGTGAACAAGCCCTCACACCCCCAGGAAAACCCGCTCTGATCTGCAACTTTCCCATCCACCGGCTGTGCAGAAGAAAAACTTCCCCAGTCGGACCAAGATCACTGCTAACCGTGCACGGCGGCGCGTGTCACCAGACCCTAGGTAAGGGGCCTTTCGACATTGCATCTCTTACCTGTGGAAGATTAGATTGGTGCTCATGACACAGGCTCCCGCGGCACCCAGGGCCGCCCGACGTCGGCACGACCGAGAGATCGTCGCGCTGGCCGTTCCGGCCTTCGGCGCACTCGTCGCCGAGCCTCTCTTCGTGATGGCCGACACCGCCATCGTCGGCCATCTCGGCACCGCGCAACTGGCCGGTCTCGGCGTCGCCTCAACCCTGCTCGTGACGGCCGTCGGCGTCTTCGTCTTCCTCGCCTACGCCACCACGGCCGCCGTCGCCCGCCAAGTCGGTGCGGGCGATCTGCGGGCCTCCATCCGCCAAGGCATGGACGGTATCTGGCTCGCCCTGCTGATCGGCGCAGCCGTCATAGCCGTCGTCCTGCCCACCGCACCCGCCCTGATGGAGCTCTTCGGCGCCTCTGACACCGCCGCCCCGTATGCGACCACCTATCTGCGTATCTCAGTTCTCGGCATTCCGGCCATGCTCGTCGTGCTCGCCGCCACCGGTGTCCTGCGCGGTCTCCAGGACACCAAGACCCCGCTGTACGTCGCCGTCGGGGGTTTCGTCGCCAATGCCGCCCTCAACGCCGGCCTTGTCTACGGCGCGGACCTGGGCATCGCAGGCTCCGCTTGGGGCACCGTCATCGCCCAGTGCGGCATGGCCGTCGTCTATCTGTACGTCGTCATCCGCGGAGCCAGGAAGCACGGCGCCTCGCTGCGACCGGATGCCGAGGGGATACGGGCCTGCGCTCAGGCCGGTGCACCCCTGCTTGTGCGCACGTTGTCGCTGCGGGCGATCCTCGTTATCGCCACGGCGGTCGCAGCCCGGCTCGGGGACGCCGACGTGGCGGCTCACCAGATCATCCTGACGCTGTGGAGTCTCCTCGCCTTCGCCCTCGACGCGATCGCCATCGCCGGGCAGGCCATCATCGGGCGCTATCTCGGCGCGGACGACGCCCAGGGTGCCCGGGAGGCCTGCCGCCGCATGGTGCAGTGGGGCATCGCTGCCGGGATCGTGCTCGGCCTGCTGGTCATCGCCGCCCGCCCGCTCTTCCTTCCCCTGTTCAGCAGCGACTCGTCCGTGCAAAACGCCGCGCTGCCCGCCCTGCTGGTGGTGGCCGTCTCGCAGCCGATCTGCGGCATCGTCTTCGTTCTGGACGGAGTCCTGATGGGGGCTGGGGACGGACCGTATCTGGCGTGGGCCATGCTGCTGACCCTGGCGGTCTTCACTCCCGTCGCGCTGCTCGTCCCCACGCTCGGCGGCGGGCTCACCGCCCTGTGGGCAACGATGACGCTGATGATGACGATGCGCATGCTGACCCTGTGGCTGCGCTCTCGCTCAGGGCGCTGGATCGTCACAGGCGCGACGCGCTGACCGTTTCACGTGAAACCCCGGTAGCCCCCGTTTCACGTGAAACGACGAGAGTCACGTGAAGCGGCGAGAGCCAAGATCCGCGCGAAGCCCGGCGACCTCTCGTGAACGCAGAAGGGCCGCACCCCGAGGGGTGCGACCCTTCTCTCAGCTATGCCGAGCGCTGCACTCAGGCAGCGACAACCTCGATGTTGACCTTGGCGGCAACCTCGGGGTGCAGACGCACGGACGTCTCGTGGGCCCCCAGAGTCTTGATCGGCGAGCCCAGCTCGATGCGGCGCTTGTCGACCTCGGGGCCACCGGAAGCCTTGATCGCCGAGGCGATGTCGGCCGGGGTGACGGAACCGAAGAGACGACCGGCGTCGCCGGAGCGAACGGCCAGACGGACCTTCACACCCTCGAGGCGGGCCTTGATCTCGTTGGCCTGCTCGATGGTCGCGATCTCGTGGATCTTGCGAGCACGACGGATCTGCTCGATGTCCTTCTCGCCGCCCTTGGTCCAGCGGATCGCGAAGTTCCGCGGGATCAGGTAGTTGCGAGCGTAACCGTCCTTGACGTCGACGACGTCGCCCGCGGCACCGAGGCCGGAGACCTCGTGGGTGAGGATGATCTTCATGTGTCGGTCACCCTTCCCTTATCGCGCGGTGGAGGTGTAGGGCAGCAGCGCCATCTCACGGCTGTTCTTCACGGCCGTGGCGACGTCACGCTGGTGCTGCGTGCAGTTGCCGGTCACGCGGCGGGCACGGATCTTGCCGCGGTCGGAAATGAACTTCCGCAGCATGTTCGTGTCCTTGTAGTCCACGTACGTGACCTTGTCCTTGCAGAAAGCGCATACCTTCTTCTTCGGCTTGCGCACAGGCGGCTTCGCCATGGTGTTTCTCCTGTGTGATCAAGAAGTTGGGGTACGAACCCGCCCCTAGAAGGGGGGCTCGTCCGAGTAGCCGCCGCCACCGCCGCCGGAGTTTCCACCCCAGCCACCGCCGCCGCCACCCTGGCTACCACCGGCGGGAGCGCCGGTCGCCCAGGGGTCGTCGGCCGGAGCGCCGCCCTGCTGCTGGCCGCCGGAGCCTGCGCCCCAGCCACCACCCTGCTGGCCGCCGCCACCGCCGCCGTAACCGCCCTGGCCGCCTCGGCCCGTGGTCTTGGTGACCTTGGCCGTGGCGCTCCTCAGGCTGGCGCCGACTTCCTCGACATCCAGCTCATAGACCGTGCGCTTGACGCCCTCACGGTCCTCGTAGGACCGCTGCTTCAGCCGGCCCTGCACGATGACGCGCATGCCTCGCTGGAGCGACTCGGCGACGTTCTCCGCCGCCTGACGCCAGACCGAGCAGGTCAGGAACAGGCTCTCGCCGTCCTTCCACTCATTGGTCTGCCGGTCGAACGTGCGGGGGGTGGACGCGACACGGAACTTCGCGACCGCCGCACCGGACGGGGTGAAGCGCAGCTCGGGGTCGTCGACAAGATTGCCGACGACCGTGATGACGGTCTCGCCTGCCATGGGGGAACCTCTCGGCGGGTTTGCTGCTGGCTGCTTGTGCTACTCGATGCCCGAGATCAGCTGAGCGAAGCTCAGTGGGTCTCGGGACGGAGGACCTTGGTCCGGAGGACCGACTCGTTCAGGTTCATCTGGCGGTCGAGCTCCTTGACGACCGCAGGCTCGGCCTGCAGGTCGATGACCGAGTAGATGCCCTCGGGCTTCTTCTTGATCTCGTACGCGAGACGACGACGGCCCCAGGTGTCGACCTTCTCGACCTTTCCGTTGCCCTCACGGACGACGGAGAGGAAGTTCTCGATCAGCGGGGAGACAGCGCGCTCCTCGAGATCGGGGTCGAGGATGACCATCACCTCGTAGTGACGCATGTGGAACCCACCTCCTTTGGACTCAGCGGCCACGGTCGTTCCGTGGCAGGAGGGTTGTGATGCGTACGCAACGGTATCGGCCGCCACTGACAATCGGGCTCCCCGATCGGTGGACCGAGCGGGATTTCCTGTCGTGACCTGGCCTTGGCCTGGGCAGACACCGGTGCAGACGCTACAGACTACCCGCACAGCGGCTTCCGGTTGAAATCCGGCCGGGTTGACCGTCAATCTGTACACATCGGGTGTGTATGGCGCTACGATGCGCCGCCTTCCGCAGGAGGTGCCCTATGGCACAGGTATTGCGACCCAACACCACCGGCTCCCTCTTCGCCACGGACGGCAAGCCCCATCCGCTCCAGGACACCTTGCTCGCGGTGACCCTGGCGCTTGGGATCCTGTCCTTTGTCACGGCGATGTTCCACAGTCTGCATCTGATCAGCTCCTGGGCCGGCCTCGTCGGGATCGTCACCGGCGCGTACGGGCAGTTCATCTCCGAGACGACGCGTGAGCGCTTCGGACTGGTTCTGGGTCTCGGCGCCTCCGCTGTCGGCTTCTTCCTCGGAATGGCTCACGGAGGCCTCTTCGGCGGCCTGTTCTGATCCGAACGTCCGTTTTCCCCTGACCCCGGGACACTTCTTCCGCCATGCCCGGGGCCCAGGTTCCATACGGCCAGACGGGGCGCTCGCGGGGCGCAGTAGGCTTCGGCGCGAGAGCCGGAGCCCCTGTACCCATGGGGACACACCAGCCCGAGGAGCGCCCCGAATGAGCCTGACCCTGAGGACCATCAGTCGAGAGCAGCATCTGGCATACATCCAGAGCCTGCCCGCGGCGAGCCACATGCAGGTCCCGGCCTGGGCAGATGTCAAGGCGGAGTGGCGCTCCGAGAACCTCGGCTGGTTCGACGACAGGACCGGCGAGATGGTCGGCGCGGGGCTCGTGCTGTACCGCCAGCTGCCCAAGATCAAGCGTTATCTCGCCTATCTGCCCGAGGGCCCGGTCATCAACTGGTTCGCGCCGAATCTGGACGACTGGATCCAGCCGATGCTGGCACACCTCAAGCAGCAGGGTGCGTTCTCTGTGAAGATGGGCCCGCCGGTGATCATCCGGCGCTGGGAGGCCACGTCCATCAAGGGCGGCATCCAGAACCCGGACGTGAAGCGCCTGCGCGACATCGAGGCGGACTTCATCGAGCCGCGCGCCTTCGAGGTCGCCGACAAGTTGCGCCGCATGGGCTGGCAGCAGGGCGAGGACGGCGGCGCCGGCTTCGGCGACGTACAGCCCCGCTATGTCTTCCAGGTGCCGCTCGCCAACCGCTCCCTGGAAGAGGTCCACAAGAACTTCAACCAGCTCTGGCGCCGCAACATCAAGAAGGCCGAGAAGGCGGGCGTCGAGGTCGTCCAGGGCGGCTACCAGGACCTCGAGGAATGGCAGCGGCTGTACGAGATCACGGCCGTGCGCGATCACTTCCGGCCCCGCCCGCTGTCGTACTTCCAGCGCATGTGGACGGCCCTTAACACCGAGGACCCCAACCGCATGCGGCTGTACTTCGCGCGCCACAACGGCGTGAACCTGTCGGCCGCGACGATGCTGGTCGTCGGCGGGCACGTCTGGTACTCGTACGGCGCCTCGGACAACATCGGTCGTGAGGTCCGGCCCTCGAACGCGATGCAGTGGCGGATGCTGCGCGACGCGTACGCCCTGGGGGCGACGGTCTACGACCTGCGCGGCATCTCTGACTCGCTGGACGAGACCGACCACCTTTTCGGCCTGATCCAGTTCAAGGTAGGCACGGGCGGCCAGGCAGCCGAGTACCTCGGTGAGTGGGACTTCCCGCTGAATAAGCTGCTCCACAAGGCGCTCGACATGTACATGTCGCGCCGCTGAGCCGGCCGGCCTCGCATGCCGAGCCGCTGATCCGGCCCGGTATCGCCCCGTCGGTCCGGCGGATCCGCCACAATTTCCGTTCATACCTCTGATACACCGCAGCCACGAGAAAGGTTCCGGGACCGGCCATGGCGCTCACGCTCTACGTCGACACCGCGCGCTGGCGGGCACACCACAAGCACGTGTCCCAGCAGTTTCCGGGGCTGGTCCCCGTCTGCAAGGGCAACGGCTATGGCTTCGGCCACGAGCGGCTCGCGGACGAGGCCACCCGCCTGGGCTCGGACATCCTCGCCGTCGGCACCACGTACGAGGCCGCACGGATCAAGGACTGGTTCGGCGGCGACCTGCTGGTCCTGACGCCGTTCAGGCGGGGCGAGGAGCCCGTGCCGCTGCCTGACCGCGTCATCCGCTCCGTATCGTCCGTGGACGGCGTGTACGGCCTCGTGGGCGCCCGTGTCGTCATCGAGGTCATGTCCTCGATGAAGCGGCACGGCGTGAGCGAGCAGGAGTTGGCGCATCTGCACTCCGCCATAGAGAACGTCCGGCTCGAAGGCTTCGCGATTCACCTGCCGCTGGACCGCACTGACGGCTCGGACGCCGTCGAGGAGGTCATCGGCTGGATGGACCGCCTCCGCGCCGCCCGTCTGCCGCTGCACACGATGTTCGTCAGCCACCTCAAGGGCGAGGAGCTCGCGCGGCTTCAGCAGCAGTTCCCGCAGACCCGCTTCCGCGCCCGCATCGGCACGCGGCTGTGGCTGGGGGACCACGAAGCGACCGAGTACCGCGGGGCCGTCCTGGACGTCACGCGCGTCTCCAAGGGCGATCGCTTCGGCTACCGGCAGCAGAAGGCGGCCTCGGACGGCTGGCTCGTCGTCGTGGCGGGCGGTACGTCGCACGGGGTGGGCCTGGAGGCCCCGAAGGCGCTGCACGGCGTCATGCCGCGCGCCAAGGGCGTCGCCCGCGCCGGCCTCGCGACGGTCAACCGGAACCTTTCTCCGTTCGTCTGGGCTGGCAAGCAGCGCTGGTTCGCGGAACCGCCGCACATGCAGGTCTCGATCCTCTTCGTGCCCGCGGACGCCACGGAGCCGAAGGTCGGCGACGAGTTGGTGGCCCATCTGCGGCACACCACCACGCAGTTCGACCGCGTCGTCGAACGCTGATCCCGGGGTTCGCCCCGCTCGGTGACAGCCGAAAGGCCGTACACAGACACCGTGTACGGCCTTTCGCGTCGCTTGCCTACGCCCTGTTCGCTCAGGGCGAACCGTCTCCGGTTGCGGCGTTGCGGCTGCCCCACTCCACCTGCGGGCCGTCGAAGTAGGACGCGTGCCGCGGCGGATGAGCGGCGGCACCGAGCACGAACACGTCCTCCGCACCGTCCAGCACACCGCCCGACGGGTCATCGTCCCCGGCTCGGCGCACCATGTCGCGCTCCGGCATGAAGATGTCGCGTACGACCACGGCACACAGGTACAGCGTCCCCAACAGGTGGACGGCGATGGCGACTTGGTACCCGTCGGTCGGCAGGCCCTTGTGGGCGTCGCCACTGGTCGTATACGCGAGGTACATCCAGATCCCCAGGAAGTACGCGACCTCGCACGCCTGCCAGATCAGGAAGTCCCGCCAGCGCGGCCGGGCCAGCGCGGCGAGGGGGATCAGCCACAGCACGTACTGGGGCGAGTAGACCTTGTTGGTGAGGATGAAGGCCGCGACGATCAGGAAGGCGAGCTGGGCGAAGCGGGGGCGGCGCGGGGCGGTGAGCGTGAGTGCGGTCAGCCCCACGCAGATGATCACCATCATGACCATCGCCCACGTATTCGCCATCTCGAAGCTGATCGTGATCTTCAACCACTGCGAGAGGAACAGGAAGACCGAACCGAAGTCGACCCCGCGGTCATGGCTGAAGCTGTAGAACTTCGACCACCCTTCCGGCGCGAAGTACATCACCGGAAGATTCACGGCGAGCCAGGCGCCCACGGCGCCGAGCAACGCCGTTCCGACCTCGCGCCACTTGCCGGCCCGCCAGCAGAGCACGAAGAGCGGCCCCAGCACCAGGAACGGATAGAACTTGGCGGCCGTGGCAAGCCCGATCAGCACACCGAACGCCAGAGCGCGCCCCCGCGACCACATGAGGATCGCGGCGGCCAGCAGGGCCACGGCGAGGAGATCCCAGTTGATGGTGGCCGTGAGCGCGAAGGCGGGCGCAAGGGCCACCAGGAGGCCGTCCCAGGGACGCCGACGGTGGGTGCGAGCGGTGCATACGGCGATGACCACCGCGCACACCATCAGCATCCCGGCGTTGACCATCCAGTAGATCTTCTCTTGGTGCTGGATGCTCCCGCTGCCCGGAGTGAGCCAGGCCGCGACCTCCATGAACACGCCGGTCAGCACCGGGTACTCGAGGTACTCCATGTCGCCGGGGATCTTGTCGAAGTACGGCACGAGGCCGTCGGCGAAACCGCGCCCCTGGTACAGGTGCGGGATGTCCGAGTAGCACGCGTGCGTGTACTGCGAGCTGGCTCCGAAGAACCAGGCACCGTCATAGCAGGGCAGCTTCTGCACCATGCCAAGGGCGAACATACCGATCGCGACGAGCGCGACGACCCGTACCGGCGTCCACCAGGACGTCCCGAGCAGGGCCCGTCGTCCGATGGGGCCACCGATCAGCTCACTGCCGGCCGCGGCGACCTCGTCCTCTTTGGTCGGCCGTACCGGCTCCGGCTCGTGCGCGCTCGCTCGCGTCGTCTCTGCAGTGGGCATGCCGCACATCCTGCCGTACGCACCTACGGATACGCCGAGGGCCGCCACACCTGGTCGGTGCGACGGCCCTCGTTTCACGTGAAACGGCGTGTTTCACGTGAAACAGACACGGAGGCGGCTATCCGGTCGACCCTCCGAAGAGTCCTCCGTTGCCGTTGCCATTGCCATTGGAACTCCCGTCGGTTGCGGTCTCCGTCGGTGTAGCGGTCACTCCTCCGTCCGTTCCGCCGGTGTCCGTGCCACCCGTGTCCGTGCCACCCGTGTCCGTGCCGCCGGTACTGGCGCAGCTGAAGTCCCACTTCTTGCAGGTTTCACTCGCCGAAGGCGAGGTAGACAGGCTCTCGCTGGGCGTCGGAGACGGCGTCGCACTCTCCGTCGCGCTTTCGCTGGCCGTGGGGGTCGCGCTCGGACTCGGGGTGTCGTTGAGGACCTCCCCGATTTCCTCGGGCTTGGGGAAGGCTTCCGCCTTCTCGCCCTTGAGTGCTACCTCCATGTAGTCGTGCCAGATCTCGGACGGGAACGAGGCACCGTGGATCGTCTCCTCGCCGCCCGTGCCGTACATCTCCAGGAACTCGCGATTCTTGTTGGTCTCGTTGTCGTCCATGCGGTACATGCCGATCGCGGTCGACAACTGAGGGGTGTACCCGACGAACCAGGCGGACTTGTTGCCATCGGTGGTACCGGTCTTACCGGCCACTTCACGACCGGTCAGCTGGGCGTTGGTACCGGTTCCGTCCTCGACCACGGTCTTCAGGACGTCGGTGACGTTGTCGGCGACCTTCTCGGTGAAGGCCTGCTTGGTCTTCGCGATGTCGTCGTGCCGGAAGACCGTGCCAGTCTTGTCAGTGACCTCGTCGACCGAGTACGGCTCGCGCTGCTTGCCGCTGTCCGCGAAAGTGGCGTACGCGCCTGCCATACGGATCGCGCTCGGGGAGGACGTCCCCAGGGAGAAGGAGGGATAGTTCGCGCTGGCGAGGCTCGACTCCTTGATGCCCGCGTCCAGGACGGCTTCCTTGACCTTGTCCAGGCCTACGTCCATGCCCAGCTGGACGTACGCGGAGTTGACGGACTCGCGCATCGCCTCACGCAGGTCGATCTTGTAGCTGGGCGGGTTGTACGACTCATCGCCGTCGTTCCGCTGCAGCCACACCTTTTCGTCCTTGTCCGTCCAGATGGTGTGGTCGTAGTCCTCGATCTTCAGCTTGTTCTTGCCGCTGTACAGGCTCTTCGGAGAGACGATGGTGCGCTCGTCCTGCGCCTGAACCGGGTCGCCGTCGGGGTCTCGCGCACCCCACGACATGGCGGCCGCGAGCACGAAGGGCTTGAACGTCGAACCCACCTGGGCACCGGTCTGGTCGGCGTTGTTGGTGAAGTGCTTGGTCGCGTCCTCACCGCCGTATATGGCCTCGATCGCCCCGGTGTCCGGGTTGACCGAGGCTCCGCCGAACTGAACGTGGGTGTCCGTCTCGGGGCGCTGCTTGGGCTTGATGTTGTCCTTGCGGACCTTGTCCACGGCCTTCCTGAGCGCCTCGACCTTGGTCTTGTCGAAGGTTGTGTGGATCGAGTAGCCGCCCTGTTGAAGCTGGTTCGCCGTGATGTCCGTGTTGTTGATGATGTAGCCCTTGGCGAGATCGACGAGATAGCCGATCTGGCCGCTGAGCTGGGTGTTCGACCGCGGGTTCTGCCACTTGGGGAGTTCCGTGTACTTGGCCCGCTCGGTGGCGCTCAGGTGGCCGTACTCGACCTCTTTGTCCAGGGTGTCCGCCCACTGGGCCTTGGCCCGCTTCCGGTTGGCGTCGGCCGTGGCAGTCGGGTCGACCTCCGTCGCGCCCGCCGGGTCGTAGTACGTGGCGCCCTTGAGCATCGCCGCCAGGAAGGCGCACTCACTCGGGTTCAGATCCTTGGCGTCCTTGTCGAAGTACGCGCGCGCGGCCGCCTGGATCCCGTACGCCCCGCGACCGTAGTACGCGGAGTTCAGGTACCCGGCCATGATGTCCTCCTTGGACACCGAGGCACCGACCTTGATGGAGACGAACAGCTCCTTCAGCTTCCGGGAGATCGTCTGCGACTGGTCGTCCAGCATCGCGTTCTTCACGTACTGCTGGGTGATGGTGGAGCCACCCTGCGTCTGGCCGCCCTTGGCCATGTTGACGAAGGCGCGAGCGATGCCCTTCGGGTCGATGCCGCTGTCGGTCTCGAAGGTCTTGTTCTCCTGCGAGATGACGGCGTACCGCATCGCTTCGGGGATCTGCGCGTAGTCGATGATCTGGCGGTTCGTCTCACCACCGGTGGCAACCATCTGGCTGCCGTCTTTCCAGTAGTAGACGTTGTTCTGTGCCCTGGCGGTATCGGCGACCTTCGGGACGGACACCATCGCGTACGCGATACCGGCCGCCGCGAGCATGCTGCCGCAGAAGCCGATGAACAGGCCCGTCACGAGCCTCCAGGACGGGACCCACCGCGCTGCGCCGTACTTGCCGGCGCGCGGGTAGTCGATGAAGCGCTTCTTGACAGGCACGGGAGGACGGCCTCGGCCGCGTCCCGGCCCGTTCGGGGGGCCCGCGGGGCCGCCTCGTCGGCCACCACCGCCACCCGGGCCGCCTCGCCCAGAGCCGTCGACAGCTCTGCGTCGGCCTCCGCCACCACTCCTCTGGGCAGCACGGCGGGCCTCGGCACGGCCACCGTACGGGCGCTCCTCTTCACCCCCCGACTCGTAGGAAGCGGAAGGAGACCCGGTGGCGCCTCGCGGTGCCGCGCGGCGACCGGAGGACGACCCGGACTGACCGCGTCGGGCCGCGGCACGTCCGCCTTCCTGCGGCTGCGGCAGTTTGCGACGGTGCTCGCTCATCGAACGATTACTCCTCGGGCAGGCGCACCCGTGCGCGCCTGGAAACGGCGGCTGGTTTCCGGTCCCCCCCAAGTACGGATGCGGTCGTTTGCGCATTCATCCGTACTGCACCAAAGACGATGACGTACTCACGCGTCACTCGGTTCCCGGCGGTGTGCATGCCGCACAGACTACGCACGCTCAAAACCTGCCCAGCACCAAAGTTCACCCCAAATCAGGCAACTAGCTTCGTATGAATCAGTGATGTGACGCCGCTCACCATTGCCCCTCTTGTCGCATCCGGATGGCCGTTCTATCGTGCTGATGTATCGAGTCGATACATCAGCACGGCATAAAGGCCGTGCTGACGAGGCAGCGACAGGGAGGAGGCGACGATGAGCCGGCGTTCCGGGATCCTTGAGTTCGCCGTACTCGGCCTGCTCCGCGAGTCCCCGATGCACGGCTATGAGCTGCGCAAACGACTCAATACGTCACTGGGTGTGTTCCGTGCCTTCAGCTACGGGACGCTCTACCCCTGCCTCAAGACTCTGGTCGCCAACGGCTGGTTGATCGAGGAATCGGGCTCCACGCCCGACGCCCTCGCAGCTCCACTCACAGGGCGTCGCGCCAAGATCGTCTACCGGTTGACGGCGGAAGGTAAGGAGCACTTCGAGGAGCTGCTCTCGCAGACGGGCCCCGACGCGTACGAGGACGAGCACTTCGCCGCTCGCTTCGCGTTCTTCGGGCAGACGTCGCGCGACGTACGCATGCGCGTACTGGAGGGCCGCCGCAGCCGGCTGGAGGAGCGCCTGGAGAAGATGCGCGCCTCTCTGGCGCGCACCCGGGAGCGCCTCGACGACTACACGCTTGAGCTCCAGCGCCACGGAATGGAGTCCGTGGAGCGCGAAGTGCGCTGGCTGAACGAGCTCATCGAGAGCGAGCGGGCGGGACGGGACGTCAAGCGTTCCGGCTCCGAAGGCACCTCCCGAGGTACTTCCGAAAGCTCCGCTCAGCGGGACAACACATCTGGAGAGACGGGCGGCCTGCCCCGGCACCGGGACAGCACCCGGCCGGATCCGTCCGACGACACCACCACGTGAGGCCCATTCGGGGTTTCACCGAGTACACACAGGGAGCAACCGGAATGGGTTCGGTTCGCGTAGCCATCGTCGGCGTGGGCAACTGCGCCGCCTCGCTGGTGCAGGGCGTCGAGTACTACAAGGACGCCGACCCGGCGTCCAAGGTCCCGGGCCTCATGCACGTCCAGTTCGGCGACTACCACGTGGGTGACGTCGAGTTCGTCGCCGCCTTCGACGTCGACGCGAAGAAGGTCGGCCTCGACCTCTCGGACGCCATCGGCGCCAGCGAGAACAACACCATCAAGATCTGCGACGTCCCGAACAAGGGCATCACGGTCCAGCGCGGCCACACCCTCGACGGTCTCGGCAAGTACTACCGCCAGACCATCGAGGAGTCCGCCGAGGCCCCGGTCGACGTCGTCCAGGTCCTCAAGGACAAGCAGGTCGACGTCCTCGTCTGCTACCTGCCCGTCGGTTCCGAGGACGCGGCGAAGTTCTACGCCCAGTGCGCCATCGACGCCAAGGTCGCCTTCGTCAACGCCCTCCCTGTCTTCATCGCCGGCACCAAGGAGTGGGCGGACAAGTTCACCGAGGCCGGTGTCCCGATCGTCGGCGACGACATCAAGTCGCAGGTCGGCGCGACCATCACGCACCGTGTGATGGCGAAGCTGTTCGAGGATCGCGGCGTCCGTCTTGAGCGCACCATGCAGCTCAACGTCGGCGGCAACATGGACTTCAAGAACATGCTGGAGCGCGACCGCCTCGAGTCCAAGAAGATCTCGAAGACGCAGGCCGTCACCTCCCAGATCCCCGACCGCGACCTGGGCGAGAAGAACGTCCACATCGGTCCCTCGGACTACGTGGCCTGGCTGGACGACCGCAAGTGGGCGTACGTCCGCCTCGAGGGCCGTGCCTTCGGCGACGTCCCGCTGAACCTGGAGTACAAGCTCGAGGTCTGGGACTCCCCGAACTCGGCGGGTGTCATCATCGACGCCCTGCGCGCCGCGAAGATCGCCAAGGACCGCGGCATCGGCGGCCCGATCCTCTCCGCGTCGAGCTACTTCATGAAGTCCCCGCCGGTCCAGTACTTCGACGACGAGGCCTACGACAACGTCGAGAAGTTCATCAAGGGCGAGGTCGAGCGCTAAAGCGCCGGCTTTCCGGCCTGGTGAGGGTCCCCGGGGTGTACGCCGCGGGGACCCTCCGCATATGTGAGGCTGTGCCCCATGGCTGTCGTGCGTGACCTGCGCGTCCTGCTGCGCTTCCAGGGCTTCAGACGCCTGCTCGGCGTACGGCTGCTGTCCCAGGGTGCCGACGGGGTCTACCAGGTCGCGCTCGCCACCTACGTCGTCTTCTCGCCGGAGAAGCAGACCTCGGCGGCCGCGATCGCCTCCGCCATGGCGGTCCTGCTGCTCCCGTACTCCCTCGTCGGCCCCTTCGCCGGCGTCCTGCTGGACCGCTGGCGGCGCCGTCAGGTCTTCCTGTATGGCAACCTCCTGCGGGTGGCACTGGCCTGCGTGACAGCCGTGCTGATGCTGAGCAACGTGCCCGACTGGCTCTTCTACGCCTCCGCGCTGTGCGTCACCGCGGTCAACCGCTTCGTCCTGGCCGGGCTTTCGGCCGCGCTGCCCCGCGTCGTCGACTCAAAGCGGTTGGTGATGGCCAACTCCCTGTCGCCGACCGCCGGAACACTCGCCGCGACCGCGGGCGGTGGTCTCGCGTTCGTCGTACGGCTGGTCGTCTCGGACTCCGACGCGGCGGTCGTCCTCGCCGGGGCAGCCCTGTATCTGTGCGCGGCGCTCGCCTCCCTGCGCATTGCTCCGGAACTGCTCGGGCCCGATCAGGAATTGGTGCAGCCACGTGTGACGGCGGCGCTCGTCGGCACCGCACGCGGCCTCGCGGCGGGTGTGCGCCATCTCGCCGAGCCCGCGCGACGCAACGCAGCCTGGGCGCTCATGGCGATGACACTGATGCGCTTCTGCTACGGCGCCCTGACCGTCATGGTGCTGATGCTCTGCCGGTACGCCTGGGCGCCCGAATCCGGTGCGGACTCGGGACTCGCGCTGCTGGGGCTGGCCGTGGGGGTCTCCGGGGCGGGCTTCTTCGCCGCGGCCGTCATCACGCCCTGGGCGGCGGGGCAGCTGGGCCCCGGCGGTTGGATCGTCGCGTGCGCGGGTGCCGCCGCGATCCTGGAGCCCGCGCTCGGCCTTCCGTTCGCCCCCGCACCCATGCTGGTCGCTGCCTTCGTCCTGGGCCTGACCACACAGGGCGCGAAGATCGCCACGGACACGATCGTGCAGTCCTCGGTCGACGACGGCTTCCGCGGCCGGATCTTCTCTGTCTACGACGTCCTGTTCAACGTCGCCTTCGTCGGCGCGGCCGCAGTAGCCGCTCTGATACTGCCTCCTGACGGACGCTCGGCTTCCCTCGTCGTCATCGTGGCAGTGCTCTACACAACAATTGCTGTCACTATGGCCCGTTTTCAACTGCCCTAAGTGTCACATCAGTGCCACAGAGCCCCTCCGGACTACTGCGTTGTCACAGGGTCCCGATAGCTTACGTGCGTCTTATTCGCGTCACACGCCTACGTTCCAGGGGGGACCCCCAAGTGACCACTCCGCCGCCCCAGGGCCAGAACCCGTTCGCTCAGGGCCAGCAGCCCTACGGCCAGCCGCCCCAGGGGCAGAACCCGTACGGCCAGCAGCCCGGCCAGCCCGGCTTCCCGCAGCAGGGAGCCCCGTACGACCCGGTCCCGCCGCAGCGACCGAAGCGCGGCATCAAGCAGTACCTGCGCATCGCCGTCATCGTCTTCGCCGTCATCGCCGCCGGTGTCGGCTGGATAGCGAGCCGTGATGATGCGAACACCGCCAAGGTCGGCGACTGCATGAGCATCAGCAACCCAGAGAGCACCACCGACCCGGGCCTCGAGGTCGTGGACTGCAGCAGCTCCAAGGCCAAGTACAAGGTCGAAGAGAAGAAGAGCGACAACTCCGGCTGCGACCGCACCAAGTACTCCGAGTACACCGAGACCGGCAAGAACGACTTCACCCTTTGCCTGTCGGAGTACTCCGCCAAGTAAGGGCTGATCGGTGCACAAAGGGGCGGTGTTTCACGTGAAACACCGCCCCTTCGCGTTGCCCGGGGGTCATGTTTCACGTGAAACATGACCCCGCAGCACGCACCTCAGACCTGCGCCTGACCGTCTGACCGCGAGGCCCACCACTCCTTGAGAGCCGCCACCGCCGCGTCATGCTCCATGGGGCCGTTCTCCAAGCGCAGCTCCAACAGGAACTTGTACGCCTGGCCGATCACTGGGCCCGGACCGATACTCAGGATGTCCATGATCTGGTTGCCGTCGAGGTCCGGGCGGATCGCGTCCAGCTCCTCCTGCTCCTTGAGCTGGGCGATGCACTCCTCCAGACCGTCGTACGCACGGGAGAGCGCGGTCGCCTTCCGCTTGTTCCGCGTGGTGCAGTCCGAGCGGGTCAGCTTGTGGAGCCGGTCGAGGAGCGGGCCGGCGTCACGCACGTAGCGGCGCACCGCGGAGTCCGTCCACTCACCGGTTCCGTATCCATGGAAGCGCAGATGAAGTTCGACCAGACGCGAGACGTCTTTCACGAGATCGTTCGGGTACTTGAGCGCGGTCATCCGCTTCTTGGTCATCTTGGCGCCCACCACCTCGTGGTGGTGGAAGGAGACCCGCCCGTCCTTCTCGAAGCGACGCGTCCGCGGCTTACCGATGTCGTGCAGCAGCCCGGCGAGCCGCAGGGTCAGGTCGGGGCCCTCCTCCTCCAGCGCCATCGCCTGCTCCAGGACGATCAGCGTGTGCTCGTAGACGTCCTTGTGCCGGTGGTGCTCGTCACGCTCCAGCCGCAGGGCGGGAAGCTCCGGCAGCACATGGTCAGCAAGCCCGGTTTCGACGAGCAGCGCCAGGCCCTTGCGCGGGTACGCGGAAAGGATCAGCTTGTTCAGCTCGTCCCGCACCCGCTCGGCCGAGACGATCTCGATGCGTCCGGCCATGTCCGTCATCGCGGCGACGACCTCGGGAGCCACCTCGAAGTCGAGCTGCGCGGCGAACCGCGCGGCCCGCATCATCCGCAGTGGATCGTCGGAGAAGGACGCCTCGGGGGTGCTCGGGGTGCGCAGAACACGAGCGGACAGGTCGTCCCGGCCGCCGTACGGGTCGATGAACTCCTTCTCCGGCAGCGCCACGGCCATCGCGTTCACCGTGAAGTCCCGGCGCACGAGGTCATCCTCGATGGAGTCGCCGTAGGACACTTCGGGCTTGCGCGAGGTCCGGTCGTACGCCTCGGAGCGGTACGTCGTGATCTCGATCTGGAACGACTGCTGCACGTCGCCCACGCGAGCGTCCTTCTGCGCGCCCACCGTGCCGAAGGCGATCCCGACCTCCCACGTGGCATCCGCCCAGGGCCGCACGATCTTCAGTACGTCGTCGGGGCGGGCGTCGGTCGTGAAGTCCAGGTCATTACCGAGCCTGCCAAGGAGTGCGTCCCGGACCGAGCCGCCGACCAGGGCAAGCGAGAACCCAGCCTCCTGGAAACGGCGGGCGAGGTCGTCGGCGACAGGCGATACCCGCAGCAGTTCACTCACCGCGCGGTGCTGCACCTGACTCAGGGCACTGGGATTTTCTTCGTTGGCGTTCGGCACAACAGAAAAGGGTACGTGGCCGAGGCACCCGCGAGCGCCTCCATAAAACGTGCACAGGCGCCCCCCTCTTTTTAAGGGCATCAATACGCGCATATACAGGACAGTCGGCCCGGTCCCACGATCTTGTGAAGCACTCCGCGGCACTTCCCCTCCGCGCACATCGTTACCATGCGTGGACGCACATTCCGACGACCACTGACGACGAGGGACGGGCGAGCGCGTGGCCGAGGCGGCAGACTTCCAGGGGATGAGTCCCTCACCTGCCCGTCGGTGGCTCCGGCGCAGCGGCGCGCTGCTGGCCGGGGTGCCCCTGCTGGCCGGGCTGCTCCAGCTGCCCGGCCACACGTCCGCGTACGCCGCGGACAAGACCTCCGTGGCCAAGGCCACCGGGTCCAGCACGGTGGACGTCTCCGTCGACTCGCTCAGCCCCAGCGCCCCCACGGACGGCGACACGCTCACCGTCTCCGGCTCGGTCACCAACAACGGCAAGCAGACGGTCACGGACGCTCACGTGGGCCTGCGCGTGGGACCGTCCCTCAACAGCCGCTCCGCCATCGACAGCGCGGCCAAGCGCACTGGGTTCCAGGCGGGCCTCGACCCGTCGGAGGTCGGCGGCAAGTACGTCGCGAAGTTCTCCAAGCTCGCCTCGGGCGTCTCGCAGCGCTTCAGCATCTCGGTACCCGTCAAGGAGCTGGACCTCGGCTCCGAAGGGGTCTACCAGCTCGGTGTCTCCCTCGCGGGCCGGACCGCTGCCCAGCCGTGGGAACAGATCCTCGGCATCCAGCGGACGTTCCTGCCCTGGCAGCCCGGCGAGGTGGACACGAAGACGAAGACGACCTACCTCTGGCCGCTCATCTCCACGGTCCACCTCACGGCGGAAACCGGATCGGACGAACAGCAGACGCCCGTCTTCCAGAACGACGACCTCGCCAAGGAGATCTCCCCAGGCGGCCGTCTGGACCAGCTCCTGTCCTTGGGCAGCGCCCTCGACGTCACCTGGGTGCTCGACCCGGATCTGCTGGCCTCCGTCGACGCGATGCGGGACAGCTACCGGATCCAGGGCGAGAACCGCACCACCACGCCGGGAAGGAACCAGGCGGTCGCCAAGGCCTGGCTCGACAGGCTGGAGAAGACGGTCCAGGACAAGAAGGTCGTCGCCCTCCCCTTCGCCGACCCCGATCTCGCGTCGCTGGCCCACAACGGCAAGAACGTCACCGGCTCCCTGAGCCACCTCAAGGACGCCACCGATGTGGCGTCCAGCACGGTGGACACGATCCTTCACGTCAAGCCGAGCACTGACTTCGCCTGGCCGGCGGACGGTGCTGTCGACCCGTCCATCGTCAAGGTGGCCACCTCGGCCGGCGCCGACAAGGTGATCGCGCGCAGCGACAGCCTGCGGGAGACGGACGGACTGCCGTACACGCCGAGCGCGGCCCGCCCCATCGGCGGCGGAACAACGGCGGTCGTCGCGGACGCCCGGCTGTCGACCGCCTTCCAGGGCGACATGACGAAGGCCGACAGCTCCACGCTCGCCGTCCAGGAGTTTCTCGCCCAGAGCCTGATGATCAACCTGCAGGATCCGGACGCCCAGCGAAGCATCGTGGTCGCCCCGCAGCGCATGCCCTCCGCCAGCCAGGCCCAGACGATGGCGCAGGCACTCGGGGCCCTCCAGGACGGAAACTGGTCGGAGGCCCAGGACCTGTCCACGGCCGCCAAGGCCAAGCCGGACCCGGGCGCCACCACGAAGGTGCCCTCCGGCTCCTCGTACCCGTCCTCCCTGCGCAAGCAGGAGCTGCCCCGAGCGGCCTTCGAGCAGATCCAGGCCACGCAGACCAGGCTTGACAACTTCCAGGTGATCCTCACGGACAAGTCCCGGGTGGTCACCCCGTTCGGCCGGGCCATAGACCGCGGGATGTCCACCTCCTGGCGCGGCGCCGCCTCCCAGGCCGAGACCTTCCGCAAGGGCGTGAAGTCCTATCTCGACGGCCTCACCGGCCTGGTCCATCTGATCGACAAGTCCGACGCGAAGCTGTCCGGTCGCAGCGCCACGATCCCCGTGACCGTGCAGAACAACCTCGTGCAGGGCGTCGACAACTTGGTGCTGCGCCTCACCTCGAATAAGCCCAACCGTCTCAAGATCGGTGACGGTCCCTACGCCGAGCAGCCGATCAGGGTCGCGGGCGAGCACAGCCAGTCGGTGAAGTTCACCACCTCGGCGGAGGCCAACGGTCCGGTGGAGGTGGTCGCCCAGCTGTACACCGAGGACGGCCAGGCCTACGGGCCCAAGGTCACCTTCGAGGTGAAGGTTACTGAGATCACCGCCACGGTGATGCTGGTCATCGGCGGTGGCGTCCTCCTGCTCGTACTCGCGGGTTTCCGGATGTACACGCAGCGCAAGCGTGCCGCCGCCCGGCAGGCCGAGGAGCCGGCGAACAGCCCCGAGGCCGAGGCCGTGAACACGGACGCGGCCGGCACCGTAAACACTGAGGACACCGAAGGCGACGCCGACGGCCCCTCAGGAAAATCCGGCGCGGAGCCCGGGGCAGACGGGCCGGAGCACCCGAGTGACCCGACACCGGACACCGCACCGGAAAGCACCGACCCGTCCGGCACGGGTGAGAGAGTGGACCGTTGAGCGATGTCGTGGCCGGTGGGCCCGGGGACGATGAGGTGGGGCAACCATGAACGCGCCGTACGACGGTGACCGCGGCCAGGGCGCGGACAGCTCGGGCTATCCCGAGGGCTACCCGGATCAGGGCGCGGGCTACTCCGGCTACCCCGAGGGCCCACCTCCGGAGCACGGCCAGAGTCCGCCGGGGCCCCCCGCGGACATGTACATCCAGGACGCCTACGCCCAGGATCCCTACCGGGCTCAGGATCTCTCCGCCCAGGACCCGGTGACCGAGGCGCTCTACGACCGTGCCGCGCACCCCCCGCCGCCCCCCGGCGCGTACTACCCGCAGCAGCCGCTCTACGCCCAGCCGCCCACGCCGCACAACGCCCCCGACCCGCGTGTGTGGGCCCAGACACCCCCTCCGGAACCTGCCGGCCCGATGCGGCACCTGCCGTACGGCGAAGACGCCCGCACCACCCAGTTCGTGGGCGTCGACGACCTCGTCACCCAGGCCGCCGACGAGCGCCGCGAGCCCGACGCCTTCGCACACCTCTTCCGGGACCAGGGACAGGCCGCCGGCCAGCCCCCCGTCGGCCCGCCCGGCGTACCGTCGCCGACCCCTGAACCGACTCCGGTCGCCACCGAACCCCCGGCTCCCGCAGCCGCGCCCGCCCCGAAGAAATCCGGCGGGCGCGCGGCAGGTCTGCTGAAGTCGAGCGCGGTGATGGCGGCGGGCACGCTGGTGTCCCGGCTCACCGGCTTCGTCCGCACCGTGGTCATCACGGCCGCTCTCGGCGCGGCGACACTCGGTGACGCCTGGACCGTGGCGTACACGCTGCCGACGATGATCTACATCCTCACCGTCGGCGGTGGGCTCAACTCGGTCTTCGTGCCTCAGCTGGTGCGATCCATGAAGGACGACGAGGACGGCGGCGAGGCCTACGCCAACCGTCTGCTGACGCTCGTCATGGTCGCCCTCGGAGTGATCGTCGCCGTCGCGGTCTTCGCCGCGCCGCTGCTGATCCAACTGATGTCGGACGCCATCGCGAGCAACCCGGCATCGAACAACGTCGCCGTCTCCTTCGCCCGCTACTGTCTGCCCACGATCTTCTTCATGGGCGTGCACGTGGTCATGGGCCAGATCCTCAACGCCCGCGGGAAGTTCGGCGCGATGATGTGGACTCCGGTCCTGAACAACATCGTCATGATCTTCACGTTCGGGATGTTCCTCTGGGTCTACGGGACCGCCGGGGACTCCGGCATGACGGTGAACAACATCCCGCCGGACGGCATCCGTCTGCTGGGCATCGGTACCCTGCTCGGCCTGGCCGTGCAGGCGCTGGCCATGATCCCGTATCTGAGCGAGACAGGGTTCCGCTTCCGCCCGCGCTTCGACTGGAAGGGTCACGGTCTCGGCAAGGCCGTCAAACTCGCCAAGTGGACCGTGCTCTTCGTCCTCGCCAACCAGGCGGGCGTCCTCGTCGTCACGCAGCTGGCCACAGCGGCGGGCGAGGCCTCGGGCAAGAGCGGCACGGGCATCCTGGCCTACTCCAACGCCCAGTTGATCTGGGGCATGCCGCAGGCGATCATCACGGTCTCCGTCATGGCGGCCATGCTCCCGCGGATCTCCCGGGCCGCCCACGACGGCGACCCGGGCGCGGTCCGCGACGACATCTCCCAGGGACTGCGCACCTCGGCAGTGGCGATCGTCCCGGTCGCCTTCATGTTCGTCGCCCTGGGCATCCCCATGTGCACCCTGCTCTTCGGCTCCGGCGGCATCGCGCCCGCCCAGTCCATGGGCTACGTCCTGATGGCCTTCGGCCTCGGCCTGATCCCGTTCTCGGTGCAGTACGTGGTCCTGCGTGGCTTCTACGCCTACGAGGACACCCGCACCCCCTTCTACAACACGGTCATCGTGGCCGCCGTCAACGCAGCGGCATCGGCCCTCTGCTACGTGGTTCTGCCCTCCCAGTGGGCGGTCGTCGGCATGGGTGGCGCGTACGGCCTGGCCTACGCCGTGGGCGTCGGAGTGGCCTGGCAGCGCCTGCGCAGGCGGCTGGGCGGCGACCTCGACGGCGCGCGCGTGATGCGGACCTATGCTCGCCTCTGCCTGGCGTCCATCCCGGGCGCCCTGGCGGGCGGCGTGGTCGGCTTCGCCATCACCCGGGCCCTCGGGCACGGGGCCCTCGGATCGATGGCGGCGCTCCTCGCCGGATCCATCGTCCTGCTCGGCGTCTTCTACGTCGCCGCGCGGAAGATGCGCATCGAAGAACTCAACTCAATGGTCGGAATGGTCCGCGGGCGCCTGGGGCGCTGAGGCGGGGGTACGCGCACAACCATCGTCCGCCACCGCGTGTCGTGCATAGCGGCGGACTGTGGGCACAATTGGTTTCGGCGTCGGAGAGCGCGCAAGGATGGGGAGGCAGGAGCGACGGTGGCGGAACGGAGCACGGCTGCCGTCGACGTGGCAGACAACAGCGGTGACGAGCCGCTGACCGCCAAGGCGGACCAGTCCACGGCCGACGGGGTGGCCCAGAAGCGGGAGCGGGACACGGAGAGCGAAGAGGCACAGGGGAGCGGCGGGACCGAGCGTCCCGGAAAGGCCTCACCGCCCGAGTTGCACAGCGGCCACAAGCTCGCCAGACGCTACCGGCTTGAAGAGTGCGTCACCCGTCTGGACGGTTTCAGTAGTTGGCGTGCGGTGGACGAGAAACTCCGCCGCGCCGTCGGTGTGCACTTGCTGCCCGCCGACCATCCGCGGGCCCGCTCCGTACTGGCAGCGGCCCGTTCCTCCGCCCTGTTGGGCGATCCCCGCTTCGTCCAGGTCCTGGACGCGGTGGAGGAAAACGACCTCGTCTACGTGGTGCACGAGTGGCTGCCGGACGCCACGGAGCTGACGGCGCTCCTGGCCTCGGGGCCGCTGGAGGTGCACGAGGCGTACCAGATGGTCAACCAGGTCTCCCAGGCCATGGCCGCCGCGCACCGTGAGGGCCTCGCGCATCTGCGGCTGACTCCGAGCGCCGTGCTGCGCACCTCGTCCGGCCAGTGGCGCATCCGCGGCCTTGCCGTGAACGCGGCGCTGCGCGGCATCAGTTCCGACACCCCGCAGCGCACCGACACGGAGGCCATCGGCGCGCTCCTGTACGCCGCGCTCACCCAGCGCTGGCCGTACGAGAACGACGCGTACGGCCTGTCCGGGCTGCCCAAGGGCGTCGGTCTCATCGCGCCGGACCAGGTGCGTGCCGGGGTCCACCGGGGCCTGTCGGAGCTCGCCATGCGTGCGCTCGTCAACGATGGCGCGACCGCCTCCCGCCATGAGTCCCCGTGCACCACGCCGGAGGAACTGGTGAAGGCGATCAGCGAGATGCCCCGCATCCGCCCGCCAGAGCCCTCTTTCACCGCCCCGCCGGAGTACCAGCGCACGACGTATCAGCAGGGCACGTACGGCCGGCAGGCACCGCGTCCGGGTGCCACCCAGCCCGTACCCACTCCACCGCCCCCGCTGCAGAGCCGTACCGGCAAGGCCCTCAAGTGGGCTGTGTCGGCGCTCCTCATCGCCGCGTTGGGCCTTGGCAGTTGGCAGCTCGCGGACGCGCTCATGGACCAGGGCAACAAGTCCGACGACACGAAGCAGACGCAGACGACGGACGACAACGACAAGGGCGGCAAGACCAAGCCGGTCAAGCCGATCACCATTCAGGGGGCGCAGGAATACGTCGCGAAGGGTGACGCCCAGGCACCCGAGGACGTGGCCAAGACCTACGACAGTGACAGCTCGACGTACTGGCGGACCAAGAGCTTTGTGGACGGTCCGGAGATGAAGCCGTCCTTCAAGCCCGGCGTCGGCATCGTCTACGACCTCGGCTCGCAGAAGACGCTCTCGGCCGCCTCGATAGGGCTTCTATACCCCGGTGATCACACGACCATCACCCTCTACGCGACGGACTCGACCGGTTCTGGGACGCCGGTGGACTCGATGACGACGATCGGGACCGTGACGACGAGCGGAACCACCGCGAAGATCACGGTCGACAAGAAGGTGACGAGTCAATACGTGCTGCTGTGGATCACGGCGATGCCCCACGCATCCGGTGACGAGTACAGCAACGCCGGCTACAAGCAAGCCATCACGGACGTGAAGTTCACCGGCTGACGCTCGTCGACGAAGGGGAGGGGGTCCGGTGGCCGACGAAGCCGCGTACGGCGAAGCGAGCGACCAGGCCCTCCTCGCCCGCCATGTAGAGGGCGATCCCGATGCCTTCGGCGAGCTTGTACGGCGTCACCGCGACCGGTTGTGGGCGGTGGCGCTACGAACCCTGGGAGACCGCGAGGAGGCCGCTGACGCCGTCCAGGACGCGCTCGTCTCCGCCTACCGGGCCGCCCACACCTTCCGCGGCCAGTCGGCCGTCACAACCTGGCTGCACCGCATCACGGTGAACGCATGCCTGGACCGTGCCCGCAAGGCCGCCTCCCGGAAGACGTCCCCTGTCGATGACACCGAACGCCTGGAGCAGCTCCTCGAACCGCACGAGGCCGCCTCCGCTCCGGCCGAGCGCAACGATCTCCACCGCGAGCTCCTGGCAGCACTGAGCACGCTCCCTGCCGACCAGCGTGCGGCTCTCGTCTTGGTGGACATGCAGGGCTACCCCGTAGCGGAAGCAGCCCGCATCCTCACCGTGCCGACCGGCACGGTGAAGAGCCGCTGCGCACGCGGCAGAGCCAGACTGCTCCCACTGCTCACCCATCTCCGTACGGAGAACGGTGGCGGCGAGGACGGCAAGAAGTCCGGCGGCGGAAGGAACCGGACGCAGGGGACATCCGTCCCACCGGCAGCAGGACCTCACGATGCAGGTCCGCACGATGCCGGACCAAGCGATTCAGCTGCTGTGAAGGGCGGAGGTGGGCGAGCGTGACATCCACGACGGATACGGCCGGGCACCCGGACGTCGCGGAGATCTCCGACCTCGCCGAGGGCCTGCTCCCACCCTCCCGTACGGCAGACGTGCGACGGCATCTCGATGACTGCGGGCTCTGCACCGACGTGTACGACTCGCTGGAGGAGATCCGGGGTCTGCTCGGCACGTTGCCGGGGCCGACACGCATGCCCGACGATGTGGCCGGACGCATCGATGCCGCGCTGGCCGCGGAGGCTCTGTTGAGTGCCGTGTCGCCGGATCGCACATCGGGCGCGGAGGACGACGGCGTGAGTGTTTCACGTGAAACATCGACCGCTGACATCTCCTTCAAGTCGGACGACTCGGACTCCGCTTCAGCCGGGGACCGCCCCTTGGGTCATCCTCGCGCGGCCACCGGGCCCGGCCGTGGCCGCCGGGCGCGCCGTGGGCGCCGCAGGGCAGTCGTTGTCGGGACGGTCTTCACGGCTGCCGCCCTGGGCCTGGGCACCATCCTCGTGCAGTCGATGGGCGGCGAAGGCAAGGGCCCGGGGACGGCGACGCAGCAGGAGTCCGGCTCCAAGGTCACCTTCTCCGAGGAAACGCTGAAGCACCAGGTGGCGGATCTCCTCGCGAAGGACAAAGACACGGGTGACCGTTCCGGCACCGGGAAGCCCTGGGGCATCGAGTCCCAGGACGCGGGGGGCGAGTCCGGCGGAGTCGACACCTTGGGCACACCCACCGTGCCCGTTCCTGACTGCGTCCAGCAGGGGACCGGCGACAGCGGGGCAGTCCTCGCCGCCAAGGAGGGCACCTTCAAGGGGACGAGGGTCTATCTCGTCGTACTCCCCGACGACTCGGACAGCGCGAAGGTCACGGCCTACATCGTCGACGCCGCCTGCAAGAAGCAGGACTCGCCGTCCCCCGGAAAGCTGCTCCTGACGCGTTCGTACGCCAAGTCCTGAGCACGTCAGCGCCCAACGGTCTCCTCCCCAGATACCGCATGGCATCTCTGTGCGGTACCGCGTCTCCGTGTGCCCTGCCGCACCGGGAATTGAAGCCCCTTAGGATCCGTTGGGTGGGGTGAGAGTAGTGAGCGAGGCTCCCACCGGTACGCAGCATTCTCCAGAGACGAGGAATCAAGCCGTGAGCGACGTCCGTAACGTGATCATCATCGGCTCCGGGCCCGCCGGCTACACGGCGGCGCTCTACACCGCGCGCGCGTCGCTGAAGCCGCTGGTCTTCGAGGGCGCCGTCACCGCGGGCGGTGCCCTGATGAACACCACCGAGGTGGAGAACTTCCCCGGTTTCCAGGACGGCATCATGGGCCCCGAGCTCATGGACAACATGCGCGCTCAGGCCGAGCGCTTCGGTGCCGAGCTGGTTCCGGACGACGTCGTCGCCGTCGACCTCTCGGGCGAAATCAAGACCGTCACAGACACGGCGGGCACCGTGCACCGCGCCAAGGCCGTCATCGTCTCGACGGGCTCGCAGCACCGCAAGCTCGGCCTGCCCAACGAGGACGCCCTCTCCGGACGCGGCGTCTCCTGGTGCGCCACCTGTGACGGCTTCTTCTTCAAGGACCAGGACATCGCTGTGATCGGCGGAGGCGACACCGCGATGGAGGAGGCCACCTTCCTCTCCCGCTTCGCCAAGTCCGTGACGATCGTCCACCGCCGGGACTCACTGCGCGCCTCGAAGGCGATGCAGGAGCGCGCGTTCGCCGACCCGAAGATCAAGTTCGTCTGGGACAGCGAGGTCGCCGAGATCAAGGGCAGCCCCAAGCTCGAGGGCCTGACGCTGCGCAACCTCAAGTCCGGGGAAACCTCCGAGCTGCCGGTGACCGGTCTGTTCATCGCGATCGGTCACGACCCGCGAACCGAGCTCTTCAAGGGCCAGCTCGACCTGGACGACGAGGGCTACCTGAAGGTCGAGGCGCCCTCCACTCGCACGAACCTGACCGGTGTCTTCGGCTCCGGTGACGTGGTCGACCACACGTACCGCCAGGCGATCACCGCCGCCGGTACCGGCTGCTCCGCCGCTCTCGACGCCGAGCGCTACCTCGCCGCCCTCACCGACAGCGAGGCCGCGGCGGCGACTGCCACCGTCTGATCCCCCATCCGCCCCACCGCACCAACGAGTTAAGGAGCCCGCCGTGGCCGGCACCCTGAAGAATGTGACTGACGCCTCCTTCGAGCAGGACGTCCTCAAGAACGACAAGCCCGTCCTGGTGGACTTCTGGGCCGCCTGGTGCGGTCCCTGCCGCCAGATCGCGCCGTCCCTGGAGGCGATCGCCGCGGAGTACGGCGACAAGATCGAGGTCGTCAAGCTCAACATCGATGAGAACCCTGGCACGGCCGCCAAGTACGGCGTCATGTCGATTCCGACCCTGAACGTCTACCAGGGTGGCGAGGTCGCCAGGACCATCGTCGGTGCGAAGCCGAAGGCCGCGATCGTGCGCGACCTCGAGGACTTCATCGCCGAGTAGTCGGTGACGGCCGCACGAGCGGCCTATGTTTCACGTGAAACACGAATGGGCCAGCCCGGAAGGGCTGGCCCATTTGCTCTATAGGGACAGGGCGCCGGTTATAGGGGACGGAGCGCCGGTTCCTTCTGTACGGCTCCCAGAAGGCGGTCCAGCGCGAGCTCGACATCTTCCTTCCAGGAGAGCGTCGAGCGCAGCTCCAGCCTCAGTCGCGGATAGGTGGGGTGCGGCCGGACCGTCTTGAAGCCGACGGCCAGCAGATGGTCAGCGGGCAGCACACAGGCCGGTTCCTTCCACCGCGCGTCCCCGAATGCCTCGATGGCTTTGAAGCCCCGGCGCAGCAGATCCTTGGCGACCGTCTGCACCATCACCCGGCCGAGTCCCTGTCCCTGATAGCCGGGCATGATGAAGGCGGTCATCAGCTGAACCGCGTCCGGCGACACCGGACTTGTGGGAAATGCCGTGGAGCGGGGGACATAGGCGGGAGGCGCGTACAGCACGAAGCCCACTGGCACGTCGTCCACATAAACGACACGGCCGCAGGATCCCCAGTCCAGGAGTACCGCAGAGATCCAGGCTTCCTTTTCCAGTGCGGGCGTACCCGCCTTTACCGCGGCCTCGCCGCTGACTGGGTCCAGCTCCCAAAAGACACACGCGCGACAGCGCTTGGGAAGGTCCTGAAGGTTGTCCAGCGTGAGCGGTACGAGCCGGCGCCCCATGAAGGCTGTTCCTCGCTTCCTTCGCCCGCGGCGTCACGGGCGGCTGTCAGAGCGCTCCGCTCCCTGAGCAGGCTGCCGACGAATCCGCCGACCGCTCCCAGGCCCAGGCCCGCGGTCACCAGTCCGGTACGGCTCACGGTATGCATGGCCCCCGCCTCCCCATTGAAGGTGCCGCCAGGTGGATGCGCCATACCCGTTTGCATCGTATCCATGATGCGATTCCATCGAAACCGCCAGAAAGCAAAGAGCGGGCCGTGTTCCGGTACACACCGGACACGGCCCGCTCTTATGGTCGGCCGCTGGGAGAGCGTGCCGCCGTGAGGCGATCAGGCATCCGTGTCCTCGGAGTCGTCGTCGAGGAGGCTCTTCTGAAGGACCGGACCCTCGCCCGGGGCGAGGCTGCCGAGGATGCGCTCGAGGTCCTCCATCGAGGCGAACTCGACGGTGATCTTGCCCTTCTTCTGCCCCAGGTCGACCTTCACCCGCGTCTCGAAGCGGTCCGAGAGACGCGTGGCCAGATCGCTCAGCGCCGGGGAGAGCCGAGCGCCGGCCCGCGGCCCCTTGGAACGCGGCGCGGCCTGAGGCCGCGACCCCATGAGGGTGACGATCTCCTCGACGGCCCGCACCGAAAGCCCCTCGGCCACGATCCGGTGAGCGAGCCGGTCCTGCTCCTCCGAGTCCTCGACGGAGAGCAGCGCCCGTGCATGCCCCGCGGAAAGGACTCCGGCGGCCACACGGCGCTGAACCGCTGGCGAGAGCTTGAGCAGACGCAGGGTGTTGGAGACCTGCGGGCGCGACCGGCCGATACGGTCCGCCAGCTGGTCGTGCGTGCAGTTGAAGTCCTTGAGCAACTGGTCGTAGGCGGCCGCCTCTTCCAGCGGGTTCAGTTGGGCGCGGTGCAGGTTCTCCAGCAGCGCGTCCAGGAGGAGCTTCTCGTCCTCCGTGGCCCGTACGATCGCCGGAATGGCCTCCAGCCCCGCCTCACGGCAGGCCCGCCAGCGCCGCTCGCCCATGATGAGCTCGTAGCGCGCCGGGCCCAGCTGCCGTACGACGACAGGCTGGAGGAGCCCGACCTCCTTGATGGAGGTGACAAGCTCAGCCAGAGCGTCCTCGTCGAAGACCTCACGGGGCTGACGCGGGTTCGGGGTGATGAAGTCGAGGGGCAGCTCGGCGAAGTGAGCACCGACAGGCGCCGGGGGCGCCTCCACGGCTCCGTTCGGCGACGGCTCCTCCGTTTCATGTGAAACAGGCGGCAGCGTGGCCACCTTCGCCGCCGCTACGCCGCGCTCGGCAGTCAGCACGGGTACCGCCGCCGGCGAGGTGGACACGCCACCCGGCGCCGAGGAAGCCGTCTTCTCTCCTGTCGGAGCCGCAGGGATCAGTGCGCCAAGGCCACGCCCCAGCCCCCGTCGTCGCTCGCTCACTGGATCCCCTCCACCAAGTTCTGATCATTCTGTGCGCCCATGTGGGCGGGTTGCACGTCGTACGCCACTCCGACTCCCCGGAGGGCGATTTCCCGTGCGGCCTCAAGATACGAGAGAGCACCGCTCGAACCTGGATCGTAAGTCAGCACCGTCTGCCCATAGCTCGGAGCCTCGGAGATACGGACCGAGCGCGGAATGCTCGTTCGCAGCACCTCGTCGCCGAAGTGGCTGCGCACCTCGTCCGCGACCTGGGACGCGAGGCGCGTCCGACCGTCGTACATGGTGAGCAGGATCGTCGATACATGCAGGGCGGGATTCAGGTGCCCTCGCACCAGATCGACGTTGCGCAGGAGCTGCCCCAGGCCTTCCAGTGCGTAGTACTCGCACTGGATGGGGATGAGCACCTCCGCGCCGGCGACCAGCGCGTTGACCGTGAGGAGGCCGAGCGACGGCGGGCAGTCGATGAGGATGTAGTCCAACGGCTGCTCGTACGCCTGGATCGCTCGCTCCAGTCGGCTCTCTCGCGCCACCAGGGACACCAGCTCGATCTCCGCACCGGCGAGATCGATCGTGGCAGGGGCGCAGAAGAGACCCTCGACATCGGGGACCGGCTGAACGACTTCAGAGAGCGGCTTGCTGTCGATCAACACGTCGTAGATGGATGGAACTTCGGCGTGGTGGTCGATACCCAGCGCGGTGGATGCATTGCCCTGAGGGTCGAGGTCGATCACCAGAACACGGCCACCGTGCAGGGCCAAGGAGGCAGCGAGATTGACTGTGGTCGTGGTCTTTCCCACCCCGCCCTTCTGGTTGGCGACCACGATGACACGGGTCTGCTCAGGCCGTGGCAGGCCCTCACCGGCACGACCCAGCGCCTCCACCGCCAGTTGGGCAGCACGACCAATGGGAGTGTCGTCCATCGGGGGCGGTGTTTCACGTGAAACATCCTCCCCCATCGACTCGGTACGGGGACCGGGGACCGGATCGGTCATCGGTCCCGCGATGTTGGCGTCGGACCGCAAGGATTCACTCTCCTCGACTTCAGGCTCGCAATGAACAGAGCCTCCCATGTCTTCGGGGTCGTGAACCAGCGAGGCCCGGTCTTCTGTGGAGAAATCCACCTCTGTGGACAACTCCGCACCCTCTCCGAGTGAACCGAGAGGTTTCCGGCCGCGGGGTTCGGCCGCGGCGCGGCCGCGACTGATGATGCCATGCAACAGTGAGCGACGTTTCACGTGAAACACGATGCATAGCGGCCCTGGCCATCACGGCGCGACACTCCGAGATGCGTAGGTTTGGCAGCTTGTGTGGAGTACGGCTCCTCGTCAGGACGGATCAGCGGGAGTGAGGAAAAACTCCCCGCCAGAATCAGAAAACTCCCGACTGCGCCCTGCGAAGCCGGGAGTCCACGATCCACATCGCGCCCAGGATCAGCGGCGGCGCCGCGCCCGCCCCGTCCGGGCCGCCTTGGCCCGCTTCGCCGCGAAGCGCACTCCACCCGGGCTCTCCCCTACCTCGACCCGCACCACGGTGGACAGCGGGTCCACGACGCCCTCACCGACATGCAGGATCGACGTCTCCACCGCTCCGAGCTTGCTGAGAGCCGTGGCAGCAGCCTTCAGCTCCTCCTCGGCCGTGTCGCCCTTGAGCGCGAGCATCTCGCCGTAGGGGCGAAGCAGCGGGATGCCCCAGGTCGCCAGCCGGTCCAGCGGAGCGACCGCCCTGGCCGTCACCACATGGACCGGTTGCAGCTTCCCCATGACCTCCTCGGCGCGGCCCCGCACGACGGTCACATGGTCGAGACCGAGCAGCTCGACGACCTCCGTGAGGAAGTTCGTCCGGCGCAGGAGCGGCTCGAGCAGGGTGATCTTGAGATCCTCCCGGACGAGAGCCAGCGGGATGCCGGGCAGCCCGGCGCCGGAGCCGACGTCGCACACGGTCACGCCCTCAGGCACGACCTCGGAGAGCACGGCGCAGTTCAGCAGGTGCCTCTCCCACAGCCTGGGCACCTCACGCGGGCCGATCAGCCCGCGCTGCACTCCCGCCTCGGCCAGCAGTTCCGCGTATCGCACCGCGTCCTCGAAGCGATCGCCGAATACCTCGCGTGCCTGCTCGGGCGCAGGGGGAAGCTCTGCTGCCTCCGTCACGGGGACCGTCCTTCCGTACCGCATGAGCGCACTGGGCGCTGAGTTCCAGAACCATCAGGGACCACAGCCGCCGGGGACCAGCGGCTGCGTGACTACCAGGCTGACAAAGTTCGGCCCCGTCTGCGCAACAGACGGGGCCGGAGGAACGTACGTAACCGATCAGGCTGGAAGCACAACGACGAAGCGCTGCGGCTCCTCGCCCTCGGACTCGCTGCGCAGGCCCGCGGCCTTGACCGCGTCGTGAACGACCTTGCGCTCGAACGGCGTCATCGGCTTCATCTTCACCGGCTCGCCGGAGCTCTTGACCTCGGCCGCGGCCTTGGCGCCCAGCTCCGACAGCTCCTCGCGCTTCTTGGCGCGGTAGCCGGCGATGTCGAGCATCAGACGGCTGCGGTCCCCGGTCTCCCGGTGCACGGCCAGTCGCGTGAGCTCCTGGAGCGCCTCCAGCACCTCACCGTCACGGCCGACCAGCTTCTGCAGGTCGCGGCTGCCCGCGTCGCTGATGATCGAGACAGCGGCGCGGTCGGCCTCGACGTCCATGTCGATGTCACCGTCGAGATCGGCGATGTCCAGCAGACCTTCGAGGTAGTCCGCCGCGATCTCGCCTTCCTGCTCCAGGCGAGTCAGGGTGTCGCCCTCGGTGGCGGCGGAGGTGGTGCCTTCCGTCACGGGATGGACTCCTTCTTACTTCTTGGACGGGGACTTGGGCCGCTGCGGACCCTTGCGCTGTCCGGACTGGGCCTTGCTGCGGGTGCCGGTGCCGGGCTTGTTGCCAGCGCCGGCCGGCTTGGCGGCGGAGGGCTTGGCGTCCTGCGGCTCCTCGGACTTGCTCAGCGAGGTCTTCGGCTCGGACTCGCCGGCCGCCTTGGCCGCGCCCGACTGGCGCTGCGACTTGGACTGCCGCTTCGGCTGCTGGCGCTTGGGGGCGCCGCCGCCCGTCGTCGTCGGCGTACCGTCCTCGGCCTCGGTGACGGCAGCGCTCTCGCTCTTCGTCACAGTGCCGTCGGCCTGGGCCGCCAGGCCTCCCTTGGTGAGGCTGTTGATGAACTTGCGCTCGAACTCGTTGCGGTCACGGCCCTTGGCGACGATCGCCTTGACGACGGTCTTTTCACCGCGGCCACGGGTCTTGCCGTGGTGGAGGACGTGCTTCTGCAGACGCTCCAGGTACGCGGCCTGAGCCTTGCTGCCCGGCGTCGGGTTGTTGTGGATGACGTACATCTGCTGGCCCATGGTCCACACGTTGGTGGTCAGCCAGTAGACGAGGACACCGACCGGGAAGTTGATACCGAAGACGGCGAACATGACCGGGAAGATGTACATCAGCATCTTCTGCTGCTGCATGAACGGCGTCTTCACCGTGGTGTCGACGTTCTTCGTCATCAGCTGACGCTGGGTGTAGAACTGCGACGCCGACATCAGGACGATCATGATCGCGGTGATGACACGGACGTCGGTCACCGAGGCACCGAGCTGGGCGACCTTGTCGGCGCTGTCGGTGAACTTCGCCGCGAGCGGAGCTCCGACGATATGCGCCTGACGAGCGCTGCCGAGCAGCTGGTCGTCGATGAAGCCGATCGTCTTGCCGGTCGCGATGCTGTTGAGCACGTGATACAGGGCGAAGAAGAACGGCGACTGGGCCAGGATGGGAAGGCACGAGGAGAGCGGGTTGGTACCCGACTCCTTGTACAGCTTCATCATCTCTTCGGACTGGCGCTGCTTGTCGTTCTTGTAGCGCTCCTGGATCTTCTTCATCTCGGGCTGCAGCGTCTGCATGGCCCGAGTGGCCTTGATCTGCTTCACGAAGAGCGGGATCAGGCAGATTCGGATCAGGATCACCAGGGACACGATGGACAAGCCCCAGGCCCAGCCCGTGTCGGGACCGAAGATCGCCCCGTACACGGAATGGAACTGGACGATGATCCAGGAAACGGGTGTCGTGATGAAGCTGAAAAGACTGGCAATCGTGTCCACTAATCAGGCTCCTTGAGCATGGGACGGAGTCTCGGCGGCCGGGCTCGAGGGGTGCTCGGACATACCGTGCCTCTCGGTGGCCGGTTCGGCGGCGGAGTTCCCGCCCTTGCGTGCACGCCAGGCGTTACGCAGCATTTCGTGCCATCGCGGACGCTTGCGCGGCGGGACATGGTCCACGCCGCCCAGCGACCACGGATTGCACCGGAGGATGCGCCAGGCGGTGAGTGCCGTTCCCTTGATCGCACCGTGCCGGTCGATGGCCGTGTAGCCATAGTGGGAGCACGACGGGTAGTACTTGCAGACCGGCCCGAGCAACGGGCTGATCGTCCACTGGTACAGCTTGATAAGAGCCAGCAGCGGGTACTTCATCGCGCGCCCCCTCCCAGCAGCCGCTGAAGGGCGGCATCCAGGTCTCGGGCCAGCTGTTCATGGTCGGCGTCGCCCGCACCGGGCAGCGCTCGTACGACTACCAGGCTACCGGGGGGCAACTGGGCCACTCGGTCACGCATCAGATGGCGAAGTCGGCGCTTCACCTTGTTGCGTACGACCGCTCCACCCACGGCCTTGCTCACGACGAAACCCGCACGCGTCGGGGGAGCGCTCTCCCCAGGCGCGTGCGGGTCCGTTGCACCGCTACTTAGATGGACGACGAGAAGCGGGCGTCCGGCCCGACGTCCTCGGCGTACCGCGGTCGCGAAGTCTTCGCGCCGCCTCAGCCGATGCTCGGTAGGCAGCACGACATCATGACCTGTAAGTAATCAGGCGGACAGGCTGGCGCGACCCTTGCCACGGCGGTTCGCGAGAATCGCGCGGCCGGCACGGGTGCGCATCCGCAGGCGGAAGCCGTGGGTCTTGGCGCGACGACGGTTGTTCGGCTGGAAGGTGCGCTTGCTCACTCGGGGGCTCCAGAAAGAATCGGTAGTGGCGGGGTGCCGTCCTGGCTGTCACCGTGCGCCCACGAGTAGCTCGTATTAACGCCCGAGTGCACCGCTTCCCGATCACTCTTACGCGATCTGTGCCCATCGGAGGCAGGCGGCAGCAGCCATCGACAACTCGACCTGGTTACGGTACGCGCGGCTGAGCCATCCGGTCAAACCAGCTCCGACCAAGAGACACTATCCACAGGCTGGGGACAACAACTTGAACCGCACCGGTCGCCCTGACTACCGTGGCTGGACTCCGATTCGTTCCCTTCCCACCGCCCCAGCGGTTTTGTTCCCCCCGCCCCACCCGACTGACTTCCCAACCCGTTCCCAGAACCACACGTTCGTGGGACCCGTGAGAGAGCGTGCCCTGTGGCTGACGTACCTGCCGATCTTGCCGCAGTGTGGCCACGAGTACTGGAACAGCTCCTCGGTGAGGGCCGTGGACAGGGTGTTGAGGCGAAGGACGAGCACTGGATCAAGCGCTGCCAGCCGCTGGCCCTGGTAGCCGACACCGCCCTGCTCGCGGTCCCGAACGAGTTCGCGAAGAACGTACTGGAAGGGCGCCTCGCGCCGATCGTCAGCGAAACCCTGAGCCGCGAGTGCGGCCGCCCGATCCGCATCGCGATCACCGTCGACGACTCCGCCGGAGAGCCCCCGGCGCCGTCCACCCCGCCCCGCTACGAGGAGCCCGAGGTCTCCTCCGGGTCCGGGCAGGGACGTGATCCCTACGACAACGGTTCGCTCCAGGGCCGTGACGCATACGACAGCCAGGCTCGCGACGAGCGCAGCGGCTACGACGCCCAGGGCCGTGACGGGCGCGACGCCTACGACGCCCAGCGACGCGAGGGATACCAGGGGTACGGCCGCCACCGCGCCGACGACCACCGCAGCGGCCGCTCCGACCAGCTTCCCGGCGCCCCGGGCGACCAGCTCCCGACCGCCCGCCCCGCGTACCCGGACTATCAGCGCCCCGAGCCGGGCGCCTGGCCGAGGCACTCCCAGGAGGACTACGGCTGGCAGCAGCAGCGCCTCGGCTTCCCGGAACGCGACCCGTACGCCTCGCCCTCGCAGGACTACCGGCCGCAGTCGATGGAGCGCCCGCCCTACGAGCAGCAGCGCCCGGACTACGACCAGGCGCGCCCCGATTACGACCAGCGGCCCGACCGCCGGGTTCAGGAGCCGCCCTCGGGCAGCGGTCAGGCACATCGCGGCGGCTCCGCGCTGCCCTCCTCCAGCGGCGCCCCCGGCCCGCTGGCCGCGCAGCCCGCGCCGGCGAGCGGTCCCGGTGAGCCGACCGCGCGCCTCAACCCGAAGTACCTCTTCGACACCTTCGTCATCGGTGCCTCCAACCGCTTCGCGCACGCGGCCGCGGTCGCCGTCGCCGAGGCACCGGCGAAGGCATACAACCCCCTCTTCATCTATGGGGAGTCGGGTCTCGGCAAGACGCACCTGCTGCACGCGATCGGGCACTACGCGCGCAGCCTGTACCCGGGCACGCGGGTGCGGTACGTGAGCTCCGAGGAGTTCACCAACGAGTTCATCAACTCCATCCGCGACGGCAAGGGCGACAGCTTCCGCAAGCGGTACCGCGAGATGGACATCCTGCTGGTCGACGACATCCAGTTCCTCGCGGACAAGGAGTCGACGCAGGAGGAGTTCTTCCACACCTTCAATACGCTCCACAACGCGAACAAACAGATCGTGCTGTCCTCCGACCGGCCGCCCAAGCAGCTGGTCACCTTGGAGGACCGACTGCGGAACCGTTTCGAGTGGGGTCTGATCACCGATGTCCAGCCGCCCGAGCTGGAGACCCGAATCGCCATCCTTCGTAAGAAGGCGGTTCAGGAGCAGCTCAACGCTCCACCGGAGGTGCTGGAGTTCATCGCCTCCCGGATCTCGCGCAACATCCGCGAGCTGGAGGGCGCGCTGATCCGGGTGACGGCGTTCGCGTCGCTCAACCGGCAGCCGGTGGATCTGGGTCTGACGGAGATCGTCCTCAAGGACCTGATCCCCGGCGGCGAGGACTCGGCCCCCGAGATCACCGCGACCGCGATCATGGCGGCCACCGCCGACTACTTCGGCCTCACGGTGGACGACCTGTGCGGGTCCTCGCGCAGCCGCGTCCTCGTGACGGCGCGGCAGATCGCCATGTATCTGTGCCGCGAGCTCACGGACCTGTCGCTGCCGAAGATCGGCGCGCAGTTCGGCGGCCGCGACCACACGACCGTCATGCACGCCGACCGCAAGATCCGCGCGCTGATGGCCGAGCGTCGCTCCATCTACAACCAGGTGACCGAACTCACGAACCGCATCAAGAACGGCTGACAGAGGCCGTCGTACGTCGCCGAAGGCGCCCCGGGAGACATTCCTGAGGGCGCCTTTCGCTGTTCTCGCACCCGGTTCTCACACCCGCCCGGAGGGGCTCCGGCACCGCTCCGAGAGGCTCTGACACCGCGCCGAGGGGGGGCAGACAACCGCTCCGAGAGGGTCAGACACGTGCTCCCAGGGCGCCCGCCCCGCTTTCCACCGCTACCGACTCGACACCTGCCGTTCGAATATGAGCCCGGGTACGGCCACTCTCCACAGATTCGGTGAGTTTCTGGCGTCCACACCCTGGGGACTGGGAAGTTGTCCCGATCGTGTCCACAGGGGGCACGGTTGAGAGACCATCAGACCAGGTCAACCCCCTGTGGATTCGTGGACGAAGACTCTCCACAGTCTGTGGACGGAGAAAAGATCCACAGGGCGTGCACGGAGTTGTCCACCGTCGGCCCACAGGCGGACGCCGGTTGTCCCCAGCGCTCCCCAGCTTCTCCACACCTCTGTCCACTGTTCGGCAACGCGCCGCGCCTTCTCACCGTGTCGAGTGAAAGGCGTCACACCAAGGTGCCCGGTTGGGCTGTGGGGAACGTGGGTAAGGCTGGGGACGGCGCTGGGGAGAAGTGGGCCGAGGCTGTGCATCGAGTGTGCAGAACTTTTCGTCGTCCACAGAGACCCCCGGTTGTCCACCGTCTCCGCCCACAGGGTCAGTGGACAAAAAATCGCCTCTGAGCTGCGAAAACGCGGTTATCCACGGTTTCCACAGGCCCTACTACTACTCCCAACTAGAGAGAGCCTGGGAATCGTTTCGAAGACGGGGCTGTGCACAACTCGCTCTCGGAGGCTCAGGGGCCGCTCGGCACGACTTGACCCCGAGGGGCACCGACTGTCAGTGAGGTGCGTCAGACTGGTCCCCGGTGTCCTTCCCCTCACAGGGCCGAGCGACACCGAGTCAGAGGACGAAGGCCAGCAGGGCGGCAGCGCCGGCAACAGACGGAGGCGGCAACGGTGAAGATCCGGGTGGAACGCGACGTACTCGCGGAGGCAGTGGCCTGGGCGGCACGCAGTCTCCCGGCCCGTCCGCCGGCGCCTGTGCTCGCCGGCCTCCTTCTGAAGGCCGAGGAGGGCGCTCTGAGCCTCTCCAGCTTCGACTACGAGGTCTCGGCACGCGTCTCCGTGGACGCGGAGGTCGACGAAGAGGGCACGGTCCTCGTCTCCGGCCGCCTGCTCGCGGACATCTGCCGCGCCCTGCCCAACCGGCCGGTGGAGATTTCCACAGACGGTGTACGGGCGACCGTGGTCTGCGGCTCCTCGCGATTCACACTCCACACCCTGCCTGTGGAGGAGTACCCGGCGCTTCCGCAGATGCCGTCGGCGACCGGCACCGTTCCCGGTGAGGTCTTCGCCTCGGCCGCCGCCCAGGTGGCCATCGCGGCAGGGCGCGACGACACGCTCCCCGTGCTCACCGGTGTCCGCATCGAGATCGAGGGCGACACGGTCACCCTCGCCTCCACCGACCGCTACCGCTTCGCGGTCCGCGAGTTCCTGTGGAAGCCGGAGAACCCGGACGCGTCCGCGGTCGCCCTGGTGCCCGCCAAGACGCTCCTGGACATCGCCAAGGCCCTCACGAGCGGCGACAGCGTGATCCTGGCGCTGTCCGGCTCCGGAGCGGGCGAGGGCCTGATCGGCTTCGAGGGCGCCGGGCGGCGTACGACCACCCGTCTGCTCGAAGGCGACCTCCCGAAGTACCGCACGCTGTTCCCGACGGAGTTCAACTCCGTGGCCGTGATCGAGACCGCCCCCTTCGTGGAGGCCGTCAAGCGCGTCGCCCTGGTCGCCGAGCGGAACACCCCGGTGCGCCTGAGCTTCGAGCAGGGCGTGCTGATCCTGGAGGCCGGTTCCAGCGACGACGCACAGGCTGTGGAAAGGGTCGACGCCCAGCTGGAGGGCGACGACATCTCGATCGCCTTCAACCCGACGTTCCTGCTCGACGGCCTGAGCGCCATCGACTCGCCGGTGGCCCAGCTCTCCTTCACCACGTCCACCAAGCCCGCGCTGCTGAGCGGCAAGGCAGCCATGGACGCCGAGGCGGACGAGGCCTACAAGTATCTGATCATGCCGGTGCGCCTGTCGGGCTGAGCCCTTCGCCCGCCGGGCCGCACGGTCCGGCGGGCGAATTCGTAGGAGGGGCGTACTTCTGAGCGGCTATGCCCACAGGTGTGCGTGAGCGTCTGGGTTTAGGCTCAGACACAGGTACGAGTGTGCCCTCACGCCACGTCGCAACCCCTAAGGAACAACTGATGGAGCTCGGTCTCGTCGGCCTCGGCAAGATGGGCGGCAACATGCGCGAGCGGATCCGCCGCGCAGGCCACACCGTCATCGGATACGACCGCAACCCGGACCTCGCCGATGTCCACAGCCTGGAAGAGCTTGTGAGCAAGCTCAAGGGCCCGCGCGTGGTGTGGGTCATGGTCCCGGCCGGTGCCGCGACCCAGTCGACCATCGACGAGCTGGCCGCCCTGCTGGAGCCGGGCGACGTCGTCGTGGACGGTGGAAACTCCCGCTGGACGGACGACGAGAAGCACGCCGTCGAGCTGGGCATCAAGGGCATCGGCTTCGTCGACTGCGGTGTCTCCGGTGGCGTCTGGGGCCTGGAGAACGGCTATGCGCTGATGTACGGCGGCGACAAGGAGAACGTCGCCAAGGTGCAGCCGATCTTCGACGCGCTCAAGCCCGAGGGCGACTTCGGGTCGGTGCACGCGGGCAAGGTCGGCGCGGGCCACTTCGCGAAAATGGTCCACAACGGCATCGAGTACGCCATGATGCAGGCCTATGCCGAGGGCTGGGAGCTCCTGGAGAAGGTCGACTCCGTCACCGATGTGCGCGAGGTCTTCCGCTCCTGGCAGGAGGGCACGGTCATCCGCTCCTGGCTGCTCGACCTCGCCGTCAACGCGCTGGACGATGACGAGCACCTCGACAAGCTCCGCGGCTACGCCGAGGACTCGGGCGAGGGCCGCTGGACGGTGGAAGCCGCCATCGACAACGCGGTGCCGCTCCCGGCGATCACCGCTTCGCTCTTCGCGCGCTTCGCCTCGCGGCAGGACGACTCGCCGCAGATGAAGATGATCGCGGCGCTGCGCAACCAGTTCGGCGGCCACGCCGTCGAGAAGGCCTGATCCGCGCCCCGGGTTCTCCACACCCGGGGTGACCCGGTTGTCCACAGCCGGGGAAAGCCCGCAGGCCGGAACGCATCCGGCCGCCGGGGGAAAACCCGAAACACCACGCTGGGGGAGGTCGGCGAACGACCATGCACGTCACGCATCTGTCGCTGGCCGACTTCCGCTCGTACGCCCGGGTCGAGGTCCCTCTCGACCCGGGCGTCACCGCGTTCGTGGGCCCCAACGGGCAGGGCAAGACGAATCTGGTCGAGGCCGTCGGCTATCTCGCGACCCTTGGCAGCCACCGCGTCTCCTCCGACGCGCCGCTCGTCCGCATGGGCGCCGACCGGGCGATCGTCCGGGCCAATGTCCGCCAGGGCGAGCGTCAGCAGCTCATCGAGCTGGAGCTGAACCCCGGCAAGGCCAACCGCGCCCGCATCAACAGGTCCTCGCAGGTCAGACCCCGTGACGTCCTCGGCATCGTACGAACCGTGCTGTTCGCCCCCGAGGACCTCGCCCTCGTCAAGGGCGACCCTGGTGAGCGGCGCCGTTTCCTCGACGAGCTGATCACCGCCCGTTCCCCGCGCATGGCGGGTGTCCGCTCCGACTACGACCGGGTCCTCAAGCAGCGCAACACCCTCCTGAAGTCGGCCGCGCTGGCCCGCCGGCACGGCGGCCGCACCATGGACCTGTCGACGCTCGACGTGTGGGACCAGCACCTCGCGCGCGTGGGCGCCGAGCTACTCGCCCAGCGGCTCGACCTGATCTCCGCGATCCAGCCGCTGACCGACAAGGCGTACGAGCAGCTGGCGCCCGGCGGCGGCCCGATCACCCTGGAGTACAAGCCGTCCGCCCCCGGCGAGGCACACACGCGCGAGGACCTGTACGAGCAGCTGATGGCGGCGCTCGCCGAGGTCCGCAAGCAGGAGATCGAGCGGGGCGTGACCCTTGTAGGACCCCATCGGGACGATTTGCTTCTCAAACTCGGTCAGCTGCCCGCCAAGGGATACGCCTCCCACGGCGAGTCCTGGTCCTACGCGCTGGCGCTGCGCCTGGCCTCGTACGACCTGCTCAGGGCCGAGGGCAACGAGCCGGTGCTGGTGCTGGACGACGTGTTCGCGGAGCTGGACACGCGCAGGAGGGAGCGCCTCGCGGAACTCGTCGCGTCCGGCGAGCAGGTGCTGGTGACCGCCGCGGTCGACAACGACGTACCGCACGTACTGGCGGGGGCGCGGTACGCCGTGTCCGAGGGCACGGTGGAACGCGTATGACAGAGAACACACCGAAAAAAAACGCTCCCGAAAGCGCATCTGGCGACACACCCAAGAAAAAGACCCCCAAGACCCCCGAGCCCTCCGGCGTCGACCTCGCGCGCGTGGCGCTGCGCGCAGCCAAGGAGCAGGCACGCGCGCGTGGGGACGCGGCGCAGCAAAAGAAGCAGGCGCGGCGCGGCGGCCTGCGCTCCGGCGCGCGCGCCGACGGGCGCGACCCCATGGCGCTCGGCGCCGCCATCAACCGGCTGCTCACCGAGCGCGGCTGGGAGACACCGGCCGCCGTGGGCGGCGTGATGGGCCGCTGGCCGCAGATCGTCGGCGACGACCTGGCCAAACACTGTGTTCCGCTGCGGTATGACGACGAGCCGGCCGAGCGGGTGCTGACCGTGCAGTGCGACTCGACCGCCTGGGCCACCCAGCTGCGTCTGCTCGCCCCGCAGCTGGTCGCGCGGCTGAACCAGGACCTCGGGCACGGCACGGTGCGGCTGATCAAGGTGCAGGGCCCCGGGGGCCCCGCGCGCCGCTTCGGGCCCCTGCGCGCCCCCGGGAGCACGGGGCCCGGCGACACCTACGGGTGACCGCGGCCTGCGGAAACTGCCGATCGCCGCTGGCAGGGTCACGACACGGCCGACGTTGCAACCCACGTCACAGTCGACATTGCAGCCGACGTTACAGCCGTCGGTCACGGCTGATCGCGGCAAATTCGCAACCGTCGATCGCGGCTCATAGCCAAGTGCCGCGACCGTGGATCACGGGCGACCGTGGCGGCCGCGAACACCGACCTGACTCCGCAGTAGCCAAGGGTTGACACCCGGAAGCGCTGAGTGCCGCTGTGAGCCTCTTTGAGCCCGGGTCCGCATATGGGGAGTCGGCCGAGACCGGTTCAGGGCGGCACATGCGGACTCAGGTACCGGCAAACCCCCATCACTGTCGGCGCTACCGGTAGACTGGAAGCTAATCCCGCCCCAAACGTGGGGACCGTCCGGGAAAAGCTGAGCAACGCTGATCAGGGCTTACCAACGCAACATGCCGCAGCCGCTCCGGCAACCCGCCGACGAGCCTGGCTCGTGCTGTGCCAGAAAGGGCGCTTCGTGGCCGATTCCGGCAACCCCAACGAGAACATCCCGTCCACCGACGCCGGCCCCAACGGCGAGGTCACATCCTCGTACGACGCCAGCGCCATCACCGTCCTCGAGGGTCTGGACGCGGTCCGCAAGCGACCCGGTATGTACATCGGCTCGACCGGCGAGCGCGGACTGCACCACCTCGTGCAAGAGGTTGTCGACAACTCCGTCGACGAGGCGCTGGCCGGCCACGCGGACACCATCGACGTGACGATCCTCGCCGACGGCGGGGTGCGCGTGATCGACAACGGTCGCGGCATCCCGGTGGACATCCACCCGGTCGAGAAGAAGCCGGCCGTCGAGGTCGTGCTGACCGTGCTGCACGCGGGCGGCAAGTTCGGCGGCGGCGGGTACGCGGTTTCCGGCGGTCTGCACGGCGTCGGCGTCTCCGTGGTGAACGCCCTGTCCACCAAGGTCTCGGTCGAGATCAAGCGGGACGGCTACCGCTGGACGCAGGACTACAAGATGGGCGTCCCGACGGCCCCGCTCGCCAAGCACGAGACGGTCGAGGACTCGGGCACGGCGGTCACCTTCTGGGCCGACCCGGACATCTTCGAGACCACTGACTTCTCCTTCGAGACGCTGTCGCGGCGCTTCCAGGAGATGGCGTTCCTCAACAAGGGTTTGACGATCAAACTCACTGATGAGCGCGAGTCGGCGAAGGCCACCGCGGGCGCGGACGAGGCCGGGGCGGACGAGACTCCCGAGGTCAAGACCGTCACGTACCACTACGAGGGTGGCATCGTCGACTTCGTGAAGTACCTCAACTCCCGCAAGGGAGACGTGGTCCACGACACCGTGATCGACATCGAGGCCGAGGACAAGGAGCGCATGCTCGCCGTCGAGGTCGCGATGCAGTGGAACAGCGGCTACACCGAGGGCGTGTACTCCTTCGCCAACACCATCCACACCCACGAGGGCGGTACGCACGAGGAGGGCTTCCGCGCGGCACTCACCGGCCTCATCAACCGGTACGCGCGCGACAAGAAGCTGCTGCGCGAGAAGGACGACAACCTCACCGGTGACGACATCCGCGAGGGTCTGACCGCGATCATCTCGGTCAAGCTCGGCGAGCCCCAGTTCGAGGGCCAGACGAAGACCAAGCTGGGCAACACGGAGGCGAAGACCTTCGTGCAGAAGGTCGTGCACGAGCACCTTACGGACTGGCTGGACCGCAACCCGAACGAGGCCGCGGAGATCGTCCGCAAGTCCATCCAGGCGGCCACCGCGCGCGTGGCGGCCCGCAAGGCGCGCGACCTCACCCGCCGCAAGGGTCTCCTCGAGTCCGCGTCCCTGCCGGGCAAGCTCTCGGACTGCCAGTCGAACGACCCCATCAAGTGCGAGATCTTCATCGTCGAGGGTGACTCCGCCGGCGGCTCGGCCAAGTCCGGCCGGAACCCGGAATACCAGGCCATCCTGCCGATCCGCGGCAAGATCCTGAACGTCGAGAAGGCCCGGATCGACAAGATCCTGCAGAACCAGGAGATCCAGGCGCTGATCTCCGCCTTCGGCACCGGAGTCCACGAGGACTTCGACATCGAGAAGCTCCGCTATCACAAGATCATCCTGATGGCGGACGCCGACGTCGACGGCCAGCACATCAACACCCTGCTGCTGACCTTCCTGTTCCGCTTCATGCGGCCGCTGGTCGAGGCCGGGCACGTCTTCCTGTCGCGCCCGCCGCTCTACAAGATCAAGTGGGGCCGGGACGACTTCGAGTACGCGTACTCGGACCGTGAGCGCGACGCGCTCATCGAGCTCGGCCGGCAGAACGGCAAGCGCATCAAGGATGACTCGGTCCAGCGCTTCAAGGGTCTCGGTGAGATGAACGCCGAGGAGCTGCGCATCACGACGATGGACCAGGAGCACCGCGTCCTGGGCCAGGTCACCCTCGACGACGCCGCCCAGGCCGACGACCTGTTCTCGGTGCTGATGGGCGAGGACGTCGAGGCGCGGCGCGCGTTCATCCAGCGCAACGCCAAGGACGTCCGCTTCCTCGACATCTGAGTCGGTCTCCGCTGACCGCACCAGGAAGGATCTTCACCAGCAATGACCGACGAGAACATGCCCCCTACGCCTGAAGAAGGCGTCGACATCAGCGTGAGTGTCGAGACCGTGGTGCCCGAGGAAGGCGTCCAGCGTGTCGAGCCCGTCGGGCTCGAGACGGAGATGCAGCGCTCCTACCTCGACTACGCGATGTCCGTCATCGTGTCGCGCGCGCTGCCCGACGTACGGGACGGTCTCAAGCCCGTCCACCGCCGCGTCCTGTACGCCATGTACGACGGCGGCTACCGGCCCGAGAAGGGCTTCTACAAGTGCGCCCGCGTCGTCGGCGACGTCATGGGCAACTACCACCCGCACGGCGACTCCTCGATCTACGACGCGCTGGTCCGCCTCGCGCAGCCGTGGTCGATGCGGATGCCGCTGGTGGACTCCAACGGCAACTTCGGCTCTCCGGGCAACGACCCCGCCGCCGCCATGCGCTACACCGAGTGCAAGATGGCGCCGCTGTCCATGGAGATGGTCCGCGACATCGACGAGGAGACCGTCGACTTCACGGACAACTACGACGGCCGCTCCCAGGAGCCGACCGTCCTGCCGGCCCGCTTCCCGAACCTGCTGATCAACGGCTCGGCGGGCATCGCGGTCGGCATGGCGACCAACATCCCGCCGCACAACCTCCGCGAGGTCGCGGCCGGCGCCCAGTGGTACCTCGAGAACTCCGAGGCCTCCCATGAGGAGCTCCTCGACGCTCTTATCGAGCGCATCAAGGGCCCCGATTTCCCGACCGGCGCCCTCGTAGTGGGCCGCAAGGGCATCGAGGAGGCGTACCGCACGGGCCGTGGCTCCATCACGATGCGCGCGGTCGTCGAGGTCGAGGAGATCCAGAACCGCCAGTGCCTGGTGGTCACCGAGCTCCCCTACCAGGTCAACCCGGACAACCTCGCGCAGAAGATCGCCGACCTGGTCAAGGACGGCAAGATCGGCGGCATCGCCGATGTCCGTGACGAGACGTCGTCCCGTACGGGCCAGCGGCTGGTCATCGTCCTGAAGCGCGACGCGGTCGCCAAGGTCGTCCTGAACAACCTCTACAAGCACACCGACCTGCAGACGAACTTCGGCGCCAACATGCTGGCGCTGGTCGACGGCGTGCCCCGGACCCTCTCGCTGGACGCGTTCATCCGCCACTGGGTGGCGCACCAGGTCGAGGTCGTCGTCCGCCGTACGAAGTTCCGGCTGCGCAAGGCCGAGGAGCGCGCGCACATCCTGCGCGGCCTCCTGAAGGCCCTGGACTCCATCGACGAGGTCATCGCGCTGATCCGGCGCAGTGACACCGTCGAGATCGCGCGCGAGGGCCTGATGGGCCTCCTGGAGATCGACGAGATCCAGGCCAACGCGATCCTCGAGATGCAGCTGCGCCGACTGGCCGCCCTGGAGCGCCAGAAGATCATCCAGGAGCACGACGAACTCCAGGCGAAGATCACGGAGTACAACGCGATCCTGGCCTCGCCGATCCGTCAGCGCGGCATCATCAGCGAGGAACTCGCCGCGATCGTCGAGAAGTTCGGCGACGACCGCCGCTCCAAGCTGGTGCCCTTCGACGGCGACATGTCCATCGAGGACCTCATCGCCGAAGAGGACATCGTCGTCACCATCACGCGCGGCGGCTACGTCAAGCGCACCAAGACGGACGACTACCGCTCGCAGAAGCGCGGCGGCAAGGGCGTACGCGGCACGAAGCTCAAGGAAGACGACATCGTCGACCACTTCTTCGTGTCGACGACGCACCACTGGCTGCTGTTCTTCACCAACAAGGGCCGCGTCTACCGCGCGAAGGCGTACGAGCTTCCGGACGCCGGCCGTGAGGCGCGCGGTCAGCACGTCGCCAACCTTCTGGCCTTCCAGCCGGACGAGGCGATCGCCGAGATCCTCGCGATCCGCGACTACGAAGCGGCGCCGTACCTGGTGTTGGCCACCAAGGGCGGCCTGGTCAAGAAGACGCCTCTGAAGGATTACGATTCGCCCCGCTCCGGCGGCGTGATCGCGATCAACCTCCGTGAAACGGAGGACGGTTCCGATGACGAACTGATCGGAGCCGAACTCGTCTCGGCCGAGGATGATCTGCTTCTGATCAGCAAGAAGGCGCAGTCGATCAGGTTTACCGCGACCGACGAGGCACTGCGTCCCATGGGCCGTGCCACCTCGGGCGTCAAGGGCATGAGCTTCCGTGAGGGAGACCAGCTGCTCTCGATGAATGTTGTTCGACCCGGTACGTTCGTGTTCACTGCCACAGACGGTGGGTACGCGAAGCGGACCGCCGTCGACGAGTACCGCGTCCAGGGTCGCGGCGGCCTCGGCATCAAGGCCGCCAAGATCGTCGAGGACCGCGGGTCTCTCGTCGGTGCGCTGGTGGTCGAGGAGACCGACGAGATCCTCGCCATCACGCTGTCCGGCGGTGTGATTCGTACGCGAGTCAACGAGGTCAGGGAGACGGGCCGTGACACCATGGGCGTCCAACTGATCAACCTGGGCAAGCGCGATGCCGTCGTCGGTATCGCTCGTAACGCCGAGGCCGGCCGCGAGGCGGAGGAAGTCGACGGCGAGGATGTCGTGGACGAGACCGTCGAGGTCGTGGAGGTCGTCGGTACGGACGAGGGCGAGCCGTCCTCGGCCGAGTAGCGCGAGGAGTGAGTCATCGTGAGCGGAGCCACGGGCGCCGGATCGACCGGTACGGATACGGACGGCGGCCGTGGCCCCGCCACGCATGCGACTGACTCCCATGACTCTCATGGATCCCAGGGGGGAACTGTGACGGACACCCGAGGCCCGCAGGCCCAGCAGTACGCGGGCGGGCAGGCGGCCCCGGCGGCGGCACCCGGTTCGCCGGCGCCGGGCTCTCCGCTGCCCGGGGAGCGGCAGCCGCAGCCCGCGCAGCCGTATCACCCGCCGCAGGCGTACCCGGCCCAGCAGCCGCCGACGGGCGCGGTCCGCCGGCCGCGCACCGGGGCGCGTACGACGCCGCGTACGCGCAAGGCGCGACTGCGGGTTGCCAAGGCCGACCCGTGGTCGGTGATGAAGGTCAGCTTCCTGCTCTCCATCGCCCTGGGCATCTGCACGATCGTGGCGGCCGCGGTGCTGTGGATGGTCATGGACGCGATGGGCGTCTTCTCGACCGTCGGCGGCACGATCTCGGAGGCGACGGGCTCGAACGAATCCAACGGATTCGACCTCCAGGCCTTCCTCTCGCTCCCGAACGTCCTGATGTTCACGTCGGTCATCGCGGTCATCGACGTGGTCCTCGCCACGGCGCTCGCCACGCTCGGCGCGTTCATCTACAACCTCTCCGCCGGCTTCGTCGGCGGCGTCGAGCTGACGCTGGCCGAGGACGAGTAGGACGACTAAGCGCCGTCTCAAACGTCTTCTGACGGCCTTCCGACGGTCCTCCGACTATCGATTTTGGGACTGGCCACGTCGTGCGCTAATCTTCAGAGGTCAGCGCGCGGGACACACACCGCAAAGCGCGGCGGGGCTATAGCTCAGTTGGTTAGAGCGCATCCCTGATAAGGATGAGGCCACAGGTTCAAATCCTGTTAGCCCCACCAGCACGAAGACCCCTAGGTGATCACACCTAGGGGTCTTTGGCATCTACGGTGAACCTGCGCGACGCTGCTCTTGCGCGGAGACTGAGGTCATCCGCCCGGGAGCGCAGCGGCTACTGCAAGCGCTGAACGGAGCACCCCACAACACGAAGACCCCCACCGATCCCGGTTGGGGGTCTTGCTGGTGCACGGCGTGTACGCAAGTTCGCCGGTACGTGAGGGATGTTGCGGGCGGTGTCAGTAGTGCTAGCGGAGCCGGTGGAGCCAGTGGTGCAGGCAGTCCGCGCGGGACGTGAGTGCGTGAGGGGCAATGCGCGTCCGGGTCGCGGGGCGGTGCCGTCTGGTCAGCGCTGCAGGGGCGCGTCGGCTTCCGCCGCTGTGTGGGAGTCATCGGCGTCGCACAGGGCCAGGAGGTCGGCCGTGTCTGTGTCGGCCGGCGGGCGGTGGCGGCAAGTCGGCGAGGAGCCGTGGGCCTCGGCACGGATGCGTTGCTTCATCGTGGGGGGCAGGGCCCGGCTATAGGACCAGGACCAGGGGGACATCATCGTCGGCACCGTCACGGGGGCCGCGCTGTTGCGCGTCGTGCTGGCCTGCGGTACAGCCGCGGCCGCGGTGGTCGTAATGAGTCCGAGCGCCGTGCAGAGCGCCAGGAAGGCGGTGACGAACGCGGTCCACAGCTTCATGACCTTGTTCTGGGTCATGGCCCCTCACTTTCGGGTCAGGCGATTTGCGTACTTTCCTCATGATGTGTATGCGGCCCGCGAAGTGGTGGACCAACGCCTGTGGCGCGTCGATGTTCGGATGAACACCACCCGGATGGCCGCAAGAGACCCGAAAAGGCGGGGATCGCAGCAAAAGTCACTGTCTGTGAGGTGTGATCACCCTGCGATCGGAGCGGCCGCGTCCGCATCTACTGCTGTGTGCTGGGCGGGAGTTGAGGGCTGATCCAGATCACCGATCGATATCGGTCGGTGTGTATAGTCGGGCGCCAGAGGTCCCCTACGTCAAGGAAAGACGAGGTCGCGCGGTGAAGAAGCTTCTCCTGGTCGCACTAGCCGCCATCGGCGGGCTCCTCGTGTACCGCCAGATCCAGGCGGATCGCGCCGAGCAGGATCTGTGGACGGAGGCGACTGACTCCGTGCCCACGGGTTCGTGAGCATCGACAACAGTCTCAGAGCAGACCCCGGCCGCTCCTCGCGGCCGGGTTTTGTGTTGTCTGGGGGGCTTGAGGTCTGTGGGGGTTTCGTGCTCGTGTGTGGGGCCTCGTAGACGCGCCTTCCGGCCGCCCGTACGGAAAGCACGGGTGGCTCGGTGGCCCGCGGGGCAGGATGGGCCACGGTCCGATGCCGTGACGACGGGCTACGAGGTCTGCGACGGGGGGCGCGTGATGGGGCGGCGCACGGTGAGGCGGCGCACGGTGAGGCGGCGCGCGATGCCGTGGCCCGGCCGGGCGCTCGCGGCCGCCGCAGCGGCGCTCTGCGCGACGGCCGCTTCGGCGGGCCAGGCCGCCGCGACCGGCGGCACGCAGATGGCTGCGACCGGCAGCACGCAGATGGTGGCGGCCTCGGCCACTCCAGCGCCGTACGCCTTCGCCGAGGACGCCACGACCGTCAAAGGCACGACGGACACCACCGGCTCCGTCCGACTCGACCCGGGCAAGGCGTACAAGAGCTCCATACGCAGGGACGGCAAGCTCTACTACCGCCTCGAACTCGACGCCACGTCCAACGCGTACGTCTCCGTCACCGCCGTCCCCAGGCCGGGTGCGACGGTCTCCTACTCGGACGGCCTCAAGGTGTCGGTGCAGGACGCCAACAGCCGCAACTGCTCCTCCTCCGGAACCGCCCACTTCGGCGCCACCCAGAGCCCCCACCCCATCGCGGCCTGGGCGGCGCGCGAAACGGGCGGTGACCAGTACGCCTGCCAGACGGCGGGGACGTACTACGTGGTCGTCGCACGCAGCGGTACGACGGATTCCGCGTCCGGCGACTGGGACCTGGAGCTCAGTCATGTGTCGGAGCCCAGCCTGAAGGTGGCGGCCGGTTCGACGAACGCTCCCGAGGTCTGGAACTCCGCGTCGCCCGACGCGCTCGCGGGGGACCCGAAGCGCCGCAGGGGCGGTGCGGGGTTCACCACGGCGAGCCCGCTGGAGCAGGGCATCTGGCAGGACGGGATCAGCCCCGGGCAGACGCTCTTCTACAAGGTGCCGGTCGACTGGGGACAACAGCTCTACGCGACCGCGGACCTGGGCAGTTCCAGCCGTGGCACCGGCTATGTGGGCACCGCACTCGCCATGTCCGTCTACAACCCCGTACGCGGCTTCGTCGACGACGTCGGCTCCGGGTACGACGGCAGCCAGCGCTCTGCCGCGCTCGATCCGCTGCCTCCCGTCACGTACGAGAACCGCTACGCCCTCAACGACCGCGTGAGCGGGATGCGGTTCGCGGGCTCGTACTACCTCGCGGTCCATCTCTCCGCGCAGGTCGCCGACAGATTCGGCGACGGACCGTTCGGGCTGACGCTGCGCGTGCACGTAGCGGGGACGGCACGGACGGGCCCGGATTACGCGGGACGGCCCGAGCCCAGTGGCGCGTTCGACGTCGCGGCGGGGGACTCCGACGAAGCGCCGGACGACGGCACGGCGGGCGGGCCGCTCGGTCCGGGGGACGGTGGCAGCGATCGCACAGCGATGAAGCTCGTCGCCTTGGGCGGGATCGGCACGGGGAGCGCGCTGGTACTGGCCCTCGCGGTGTGGACGGTGGTCGCGCGGGGCCGGGCGGGCGTCGCGCCGGAGGACGCGGATACGGCCTCGGCTCCGCTGCCTGCGCCTGCCTCGAGACCGTGGGAGCGGGCGCCGCGGGGCTGGTAGGACCGGCCCCGCTCGGGCTGGCTCCGTTCAGATCTCAGATCTGGGCCAGCGCCCAGAATCCCACCGCGAAGCAGGCCAGCGCGATGAGCAGCACCGGCACAGCCACCTTCGCGGGCGGCCCGGGCCGCGGCCGAGCCCGCCTCGCGCGCCGCTCCGGAATTGCCCCCGTCTGAGGTGGAACCTGCGGGGATCGAGCGGTGTATGAACCAGTAGAGGCGTACGCGTGCTGCTGCATCGCGGCGGACGGAGCCGCGGACCGATGAGGGGAGGGCACTTGCGTGGGAGTGGGCGTCGGAGTGTGGAGGGGAGTTGGCGCCGGGAGCGCGACCGCGGTGGAGGGAGTGGGCGGCTGCTCGGGCGGATGCCTCGGCTGGTGGGGGATGGGCTGCTGCTGAGTCTCGTGCCATACCTGCTCGGGCTGTGGATGCAGCGGGGACTGCCGTTGAGGCTGAGGGTGCGGTTGAGGCTGGCTCCGGGGCTGAGCCGGTGGCTGTCCGTCGGGAACGGCCGGCTGCGGGGGCGGCAAGTGGAAGCTGCCGGTGTCCGACATCGTGGACAGCTGTGGGGGGACGGCGCCCTGGGGAGTGGGTTGCGGTGGCGGTGGTACGTCGCCCAGTGCCGACTGCGGTCGTACGTTGCCGGGGACGGACTCCGGCTGTACGGGACTGGCGCCGGCCTCCGGTCGTACGTGACTGGAGTCCGGGTCGGGTCCTACGTGGCCGGTGCGGGACTCCGGCTGTATGCCACCGGTACTGGAACCTGCCCTGGCACCTCCGGAATCGGCCTCCTGATACAGCGGGCCCGAGCTGGCTTGCCAGGGCTCGGCACTGGCACCGACACCGGCGGACGCGGAGTCAGGGACAGAGCCAGGTTCGAGCCTGGTCCCGGGGCCAGTGACGGACTCGGACTCGAAGCCGACACCGGGTTCAGCGCCGACGCCGGGCCCGTAGTCGGAGTCAGATGCAGGGTGGCGTTCAGAGGCGGAGCTGATGTCGGCCACCGGGACGGATTTGGAACGGGCGGCGGCGTCACGGCCGGAGTCGGAGTCGGAGCCGGGCACAGCACCGGAGTCGAAAACGGGCCCAGCACCGGAGCCAGCCCCAGGACCAGGGCTGGAGGAAGAGCCAGAGCCAGAGCCAGAGCCAGAGCCGGGCGCCAAGTCGAAGGCGGTACGGGAGTTGGAGCCCGTGCTGCCAGAGTCGGATCCGGAGTTGGAGCCGGAGTCGACGCCAGAGCCGAAGGCGGCGCCGGACCCGGCGTCAGAGCCGACACCAGAGCCGAAACCAGACCCGGACCCAGGCCAACGTGGCGTGCTGTCCAGGCCAAGTCGTGGCGCCGCTGCGCCCCGAGGCGGTGGTCCGGACGGCAAGCCGTCCGCGTTCACCCCTGGCACAGCCCGGAGTGGTCCGTGTGGACCGAACCCCTCGGGCAGCGGCCCGAGTTGGTCGAAGACCTCGACCAACTCGTCGTCGGGGCCTGGCTCGGGCAGCAGCTCGGCGGCCGAGGCGAGCGCCTTGCGCGCCCCGGTAGCGGTGCGGAACCGTGCGTGCGGGTCGGGCTGCAGCAGCATGGCCACGACCTGCCACAGCGGCTCGGGTATGCCCCGTGGCGCGGACGGTGTGCCGTTCTCGGCGAAGTACTCGATCAGCGCCTTGGCGTCTGGCTTGGCACCCTCCAGCAGATAGAGGGCGACCAGACCCACGGCGAAGAGATCGGCGGGGAAATCCGGCTCGGCGCCCATCATCTGCTCGGGTGCGAAGTAACCGGGCGTTCCCACCACATAGTTGGTCTCGGTCAGCCGGGGCTCGCCCAGCCGCATCGCGATGCCGAAGTCGGAAAGGCGCAGCCGTGGCCGGGCCGTGCCAGTCGCCTCGAGGAGCACGTTGGCGGGCTTGATGTCGCGATGCACGACCCCCTCGGCGTGCACGGCGGCGACGCCGGCCAGCAGTTGGTCGAGCAGGGTGCAGACGAAAGGCGGAGGCAGGGGGCCGTAGTCATTGACCAGGTGGACCAGGGAACCCCCGGCGACGAGATCCATGGTGAACAGGACCTTGTCATCGTCGGCGGCCCAGCTGGCGGGAGCCAGCACATGCGGATGATCGATCCGCAGCGCCTGCTCCCGCACGAAGCGGAGCAGCGCATGCGCGTCCCTCTGCTGCAGTACCTTGGCGGCCACATACCGGCGCCGCCGTTGGTCCCAGGCGCGCCAGACCGCACCGACTCCCCCGTGCCCGATCGGGTCGACCAGTTCGTACCGGCCGGCGAAGACCTCACCCATGGTCGTACGTCGCTCCCCTTCGGCGGTCGGTCCGGAGGCCTCTTCCGAGGTGCCCGGCTGCCTGACTTGCGGCGGCTGGAAGGTGTAACGGTCCTTCAACAGCCGGGCGTTCGGCGGCCTGGCGGCTGGCTCAGCTCTGGTGCGACTGGTAGTGCGCGACCGCATCGGAGGTGCGGCCGGCGCCGTACACCCGGAGGAACTCTGCCAGTTCCGGGTGGGTCGGGGCGAGGGTGTCGGCGGCCTCGATGATGTCGCCGGCGGCTGCCACCGAGCGCAGCAGCGACTGGATCTCGCGGACCACCCGTTTGACCGTCGGCGCGCCCGAACTGGTCGTCGACTGCGTGCTGTTGCTGAGCACCGAGCCCCCCTGCGACTTCTTGATCTCGTCCATGCGCTCGGTCGCCTCGGCGGCGCTGACACTGCCGTCCACGACCTGACCCGCCAGGTCCTGCAGCAGCTGTACACGCTGGACCACGGCGGGATTGCCGATCTTGGCCCGCTGACCGCTCATCAGCTGCGACAGCATGGGCGCGGACAGACCCAGCACCCCGGCAAGACGCGCCTGGTTGAGACCCAGATCGTCTATGAGCCTACGGAAGAGCGCCCCCAGCGGCTCCCCGTACCAGTTCCGCTGCAGCTCCCGGGCTCTTGCGGTCGCTTCCTGCTGTGCGGCGTCCATTGCGTCTCCCCATCGCTTCCCCAAATACCCGTGGTTCGCTGTAGCGAACCACGTCGAGCATCTTACGGAGAGTGGTCGTCCACGGGGACCCCCAATATTTTTGCGAGATCCCGGGGGTGACCCGGTACTCTGGTCTGCGGCGACCGTCGGCAGAGGAATCCTGCGGCCGGACGCCTGTCTTTCGGGGCCTTAGCTCAGTTGGTAGAGCGCTGTCTTTGCATGGCAGATGTCAGGGGTTCGACTCCCCTAGGCTCCACACCTCGGACCGGTCAGACGCTCTTCGTGGCGGCTGGCCGGTTTTTGTATGCCCCATTTTCTTTCCCTGTGCGCGCCCGGTGGGAGACGGCTGTCGGGCGGTATTGACGCCGACGCGAGTCGTGGCAGTGACGTGTGTCACAGGGGGTCGTTTGCAGTCATTGCAGTTCTTTGCGCAAACGGATGCGAGGCGTGAGGTTCCTGAATCCACCTGCGGGCGGCCGGTGCTGTGCGTGCGTGGCCTGTGTTGGCATGAGGGCCTTGTGCGGGCCGGTCTCTGTGAGGGTGCGTAGCTGGGTCATCACGTCCTGTTAACGAGGTCTGCACGGATGCTGCACACGGAGGGCGTTGCAAATGTCATCGTGGGCGGCTCGCGTAAATCCGCTGCTGCGCTCCCGCGCCCCTCTGATCCGCCGGCCCTCGGGCCTCCGGCCGTTCCACGTGAAACAACGCCGTGGGGCAGGAGACCGTCAAGTCTCCTGCCCCACGGCGATGTTGAGGTCGGGATCAGCGGCGATCGTCGTTCTCGTCCGCCGCCCGCTCATCGGCCTCCTTGGCCTGGACCTCGGGGTCCAGGCCGGACTGGCCGGTGCCGTCGACCGACGTCAGCCGGCCGCTCTCAGATACCTCGGTCGCGGCGGGGGGCTCGACCAGCCAGTCGGGGTTGGCCTGCTTGTCCCACCACTTCCAGGCGGCGAAGGCGCCGGCGGCCAAAACCCCCAGGACGGCCAGACCCTTGGCCAGACGACCGGCCTTCATTCGCCGTTCGTGCTTGCGGGCCAGCTTCTGGATCTCCTCGGGCGAGACCTGCCCGCGCAGCGCGGCCAGTGCCGCCACGCCACGGGACGCGGCCTCCTCTCGAACGGGCTGGGCCGCGGCCACCGCCTGTTCGATCCTCGGCATGGAGTAGTCGGCTGCCTGACGAGCCGCCTTGCGCGTACGGACGGCGGCGTCATGGGCGGCCTGGTCGACCTTCGGCGGCACATGGGTGCGGGCTTGTTCGAGGCGCGGCGCGAGATGGGCGTCGTACTGCACGCGGGCCTGTTCGGCGGCCTGCGACACCTTCGGCGCGAGCCGTACGCGAGCCTCGTGTGCGTAGTGCGAGGCCCTGTCCTTGGCCGTGTCGGCGTAAGGCGCCACCACTTCCGCGGCGTGCAGCACGCTGTCCTTCGCCGAGCCGGTCGCGGCGCGCACGCTGTCGATGCGGGTCACGGGTTTTCCTCCTCCTCGGTGGCGTACGTGGGCGTTTGAGTACCCCAAAGGCACAGTTCGCCTTTCCACCCATTTTGAGATCATGCCCCGAGCTGGGCTGCGAGGCATGCGAGATAGGGCATACGGGGCAACAGGAGCTTGTCGTCGACAATGCCACGGATCTCCGCGACGCGCCCCCGTCGCGGGGCGACCGGACCGGTTTTCCGTAAGCGCGGCGCACGAATATTCGTTCAGCTGCGCACGGATATTCGCTCAGAGGTGGTGGCCGTGCGACGTGCGGCCCGGTCCGTGCGAGGATCGTGGGGTCAAGAGAAGGCAACGGAAGGCAGATCGTGGCTGAGCAGCTTTACGCCACCCTGAAGACCAACCACGGCGACATCGAAGTCCGGCTCCTGCCGAACCACGCGCCCAAGACGGTCCGGAACTTCGTCGAGCTCGCCAAGGGCGAGCGTGAGTGGGTCAACCCGGCGACGGGTGCGAAGTCCACGGACAAGCTCTACGACGGCACGGTCTTCCACCGGGTGATCAGCGGATTCATGATTCAGGGCGGCGACCCGCTGGGCAACGGCACCGGCGGTCCCGGCTACCAGTTCGAGGACGAGTTCCACCCGGACCTCGCTTTCGACAAGCCGTACCTGCTGGCCATGGCCAACGCCGGCCCGGGCACCAACGGCTCGCAGTTCTTCATCACCGTCTCCCCGACGGCCTGGCTGACCCGCAAGCACACCATCTTCGGTGAGGTCACCGACGAGGCCAGCCAGAAGGTCGTGGACGCCATCGCGAGCACCCAGACCAACCCGCGCACCGACCGCCCGGTCAAGGACGTCGTCATCGAGTCGGTCGTCGTCGAGACCCGCGAGGGCTGATCCCCGAAGGCTGGCCCCGAGGTCTGGTCCCCGAGGTCTGGTCCCCGGGGCTCGCCCGCGGCGCGCGGTAAGTCCGAACGCTCCCGCAGGGAACCAAACGCCCCGTTCATCCGTAAGGATGGGCGGGGCTGTGCGTTGTGCACACGGACTCCCGTGTGTACGCGCGCGAGCCGTCGTACGGAGATTGGGGACCCCATGGACCAGGCGCCAGGCAACCCGCAGGGCCCACCGGATCAGGGACCGCAGGACGCCCAGAGCCTGCCCACCTGCTACCGGCACCCGGACCGCGAGTCCGGCGTCCGCTGCACCCGCTGCGAGCGCCCGATCTGCCCGGAGTGCATGGTCAGCGCCTCCGTGGGCTTCCAGTGCCCCGAGTGCGTACGCAGCGGCTCCGGCACTGGCCACTCCCCGGCGGCCGCCCAGCCCCGCACCCTCGCGGGCGGTACGGTCACCGCGGACCCCCGGCTCGTCACCAAGATCCTCATCGGGATCAATCTCGCGATGTTCCTGGTCCAGCAGGCGGTGGGCGACAGCTTCACCAACAGCTTCGACCTCTTCGGACGCGCACTGCTCTCCGGCGAGCTCCAGGGCGTCGCCGAGGGCCAGTGGTACCGGATGCTGACGTCGATGTTCCTGCACGGCAGCGTCATCCACATCCTGTTCAACATGCTCAGCCTGTGGTGGATCGGCGGCCCCCTGGAAGCCGCCCTCGGCCGCGCCCGCTACCTCGCCCTCTACTTCCTCTCAGGCCTCGCGGGCAGCGCGCTCAGCTATCTCCTCGCCGCCCCTAACCAGCCGTCGCTCGGCGCCTCCGGCGCGATCTTCGGCCTCTTCGGCGCGATGGCCGTGCTCATGCGCCGGATGAACTACGACATGCGCCCGGTCATCGCCCTGCTGGTGATCAACCTGATCTTCACCTTCGGGTGGAGCAACATTGCCTGGCAGGCGCACATCGGGGGCCTCGTCGGCGGCCTCGCCGTCGGCTACGCGATGGTTCACGCGCCGCGCGAGCGCCGGACCCTCGTCCAGTACGGGGTGTGTGGCCTGGTCCTGGCCGCGGTGGTGATCATGACTCTGCTCAGGACCGCTCAGCTCACCTGAGGACGGAATCGCATCACCTGAGGGCAGGATCGGCCCACCTGGGGACAGGATGGGCTCGGCTGGGGACAGGATCGGCTCACCTGGGGACGACGGGCCCAGCTCACCTGAGAATGTGCTCAGCTCACCTGAGGTACCGATGTTGTCCACAGATCGTGGTGGATCTTGTGCACACTGTGCGGGAACAGCTGTGCCCCCTGTCGCTGACCCAAGTTTTCCCAGGTCGGACAGGGGGCGAACAGATTTGCGTATCCCGGTAGGTCAGTCACACCGGCGTCAACGCCGGATGGGTTATCCACAGATCGTCGTTCTTTTTCCACTCCTGTGGACAACTGTGGACAGCGGCTGTGGATAACTCAGTGGATAACCCTGGGCAGAGCTGTCGTGGACGCCCTGGTGGGGGCTACTTCCACTGTGTGGAGACGCCGAATCCCGCCGCGATGAAGCCGAAGCCGACCACGATGTTCCAGTTGTCGAGGGCGTCGATCGGCAGGGAGCCGTCCGTCACGTAGAAGATGACGATCCAGGCGAGGCCGATGAGGAACATGGCCAGCATGACCGGTGCGACCCAGCCGCGGCTGGTCAGCTTGATGTTGGTCGCCTGCTTCGCCGGGGGCGGCGTGTAGTCGGCCTTCTTGCGGATACGTGACTTCGGCACGAGGGTCTCTCCTGTCGATGCGCTGCGTGGCCGCGCAGGGAACTGGGGCGGGCTCCGGGGCAGCGTACAAGGGGACATGAGTGCTCCCCCGGGCGTCCGTTAGCGTAGTGCTTCCGCGGCGCCGAAGGAGATAAGGGTACGTTGAGCAATTCTGCCGACTCCCCCGGGACGGGATCCAGTCCTGCCCGTGCGCGCCGTTTCCGGCCCGTACGTGCACTCACCGCGGCCGTGTTCGCTCTCGCCGGCCTCATTTTCTTCACCAGCTTCGACACGGCCAAGGGCACCAATATCCGCACGGATGCGTCCTTGCTGAAGCTGTCCGACTTGATCCAGGAGCGCAGCCACAAAAACGCGTCGCTGGACGAGTCCAACAGCGCCCTGCGGGACGAGGTCGACGCCCTCGCCGAGCGGGAGAGCGGCGGCACGAAGGCCGACGATGCCAAGCTCGCCGCGCTGGAGGAGACCGCGGGCACCAAGAAGCTCAAGGGCGAGGCCGTCACGGTCACGCTCAACGACGCCCCTCCGAACGCCACGGCGAAGCTGCCCGGCTACCCCGAGCCGCAGCCCGACTACCTGGTCATCCACCAGCAGGACCTGCAGGCGGTGGTGAACGCCCTGTGGGAGGGCGGAGCCCAGGGCATCAAGGTGATGGACCAGCGGCTGATCTCCACGAGTGCCGTGCGCTGTGTCGGCAACACCCTGATCCTCCAGGGCCGCGTCTACTCACCGCCGTACAAGATCACCGCTGTCGGTGACCCGCAGAAGCTCCAGAACGCGCTCGCCGCCTCTCCGGCGATCCAGAACTACATGGTGTACGTCAACGTCTACGGGCTCGGCTGGAAAGTCGAGGAGGACGGGCCGGTGACTCTTCCCGGCTACTCGGGCACAGTGGATCTCCACTACGCGAAGCCTGTGGAGTAGTGGGCCAGTGCACTAGTAGCCGCCGCTGGGGGACCTTGTGTCGGTGCGAGTGGTCATCAGGACGATCAGCGAACTGTGCACCACCGTCGGCACCGTGATCGTGCTCTTCGTGGTCTACGTGCTGTTCTGGACGGGCGTGAAGGCCGACAGTGCGATGGACCACCAGATCGACGTGCTCCAGAGGGAGTGGTCGAAGGGCACGGTCGCCCAGGAGCCGAAAACGCCCAGCACGGGCGCCCCGGCCGCCGGGAGCCCGGCGCCGCCCGGCCCGTACAGGTACGGGAAGCCCTTCGCGCTGATGTACATCCCGCGGCTTGGTTTCACGTGGAACAAGCCCTTGCTCGAAGGCGCCGCCGCGAGCGTCCTCAAGAAGGGGCTCGGGCACTACCGGGGCACGGCCCAGCTCGGGCAGACGGGGAACTTCTCGGTCGCCGGCCACCGGCGCACGTACGGGGATCCCTTCAAGGATTTTCCCCGGCTGCGCCGTGGTGACGCGGTGGTGCTGACCGACGGGACGACCTGGTTCACGTACCGCATCGACAAAGGTCCCTACAAAGCAGTGCCGTCGGACATTGAGGTGATCGATCCTGTTCCACGTAAGTCCGGGTACACGCGGCCGGGCCGCTATCTCACGCTGACCACCTGTGACCCGGAGTGGGGACACAGCCACCGGCTGATCGTCTGGGCGCACCTTGATTCCACGCAGCCTGTGGAGGCCGGGAAACCGGCGGCTCTGCGCCGTTAGTCTGGTGCAGTACGGCGTGAGCCCGGTGGTGTGTGAGGGCTCGGGTGCCGTGGCGCGACGGAAGGGACGGCATGTACGGCTGGATCTGGCGGCATCTGCCGGGGAACGCATGGGTGAGGGCGATGATCTCACTCGTACTGGTCCTCGCGGTGGTCTACGTGCTCTTCCAGTACGTCTTCCCGTGGGCCGAACCACTGCTTCCCTTCAACGATGTGACGGTGGACAACCAATGAGCGCGCGGATTCTCGTCGTGGACAACTACGACAGCTTCGTCTTCAACCTGGTCCAGTACCTGTACCAGTTGGGCGCCGAGTGCGAGGTGCTGCGCAACGACGAGGTGTCGACCGCGCACGCCCAGGACGGCTTCGACGGGGTGCTCCTGTCACCGGGTCCTGGCACTCCGGAACAGGCCGGGGTCTGCGTCGACATGGTCCGGCACTGCGCCGCGACCGGAGTCCCCGTGTTCGGTGTCTGCCTGGGGATGCAGTCGATGCAGGTGGCGTACGGCGGTGTCGTGGACCGCGCGCCGGAGCTGCTGCATGGCAAGACCTCCCGCGTCGAGCACGGGGGCCAGGGGGTCTTCGCGGGCCTGCCGTCGCCCTTCACCGCGACCCGCTATCACTCACTGGCGGCGGAGCCGGAGACCGTGCCGGACGAGCTGGAGGTCACGGCTCGTACCCATGACGGGATCATCATGGGCCTCAGGCACCGTGAACTGCCCGTCGAGGGCGTGCAGTTCCATCCCGAGTCGGTGCTGACCGAGCACGGCCACCGGATGCTCGCCAACTGGCTGATGGAGTGCGGCGACAAGGTGGCCGTGGCGAGGTCGGCGGGGCTCGCCCCGGTGGTGGGCAGGGCCACGGCGTGACCGCGCTGCGCCCCGAGCGCGACAGCTCCCCCTCGTACGGCGGCGAGGCCGCGTACGGGGGCGCTGACGCGTTCGAGGGCGCGTACGGGATTGGAGGCGGTTACGGGACCGGGGGCGCGGGCGTCTATGACGCGGCCGAGCGGCTCGCGGACCCACTGACGGATCCCCTGCCGGGGCAGCGGCAGGGACAGCCGCAGGGCGGGCAGCAGGAGGAGTGGTACGACCCGGAGGGGTACGCGCGGGACTGGTACGCGGGGCAGGTTGCTGCCCAGCCGCAGCCGCAGCCGCCGCAGCCACCGCGGCAGGCGCAGGTGCGGCAGCAGTCGCCCTCGGCGTACGAGGAGATGTACGCCCGGCCGCCGTACGAGGCGACGTACGCCCCGCCGTCGTACGAAGAGCCGGTGGCCGCCCCGTACCAGGAGCCGGTCGCCGCTCCCTATGAGGAACCCGTCGCCACGCCCCTGACGGTGGACGACGAAACGGTGGGGCTCCGCGTCTCCGAAACACCCCGCAGAGCCGAGAGCGCGGCCGGGAGCGGGTCCGTACCCGCGACCGGAGGCCGTGCGGCGCGGCGCAAGGCTGCGCGGCGGCATGGGCGGCGCGGAGGGGCTCAGGAGGCTCAAGAGCCCCAGGGGGACCGGGAGTCGGCGGAGAAGGGCGCTGGGGCGCCTCTCAGCCGCGTGGAGGCCCGGCGGGCGGCGCGGGCGCGCAAGCCCAGCGCGGGCGTCATCGCGAGCCGGGTGATCGGCGAGGTGTTCATCACCACCGGCGTGCTGATGCTGCTGTTCGTGACGTACCAGTTGTGGTGGTCGAACGTGCGGGCCAACCAGCAGGCGGGCAGCGCCGCGAACAGCCTTCAGGAGGACTGGGCGAAGGGCAAGCGGAACCCGGGGACGTTCGAGCCGGGGCAGGGGTTCGCCATCCTGCACATCCCGAAGCTGGACGTCGTATCGCCCATCGCGGAAGGAATCGACAAGCAGAAGGTGCTCGACCGCGGGATGGTGGGCCACTACGCCGAGGGCGCGACCAAGACCTCGATGCCGGACGCCAAGACGGGCAACTTCGGGATCGCCGGGCACCGCAATACGCATGGGGAGCCGTTCCGGTACATCAACCGGCTGCAGCCGGGCGACGAGATCGTGGTCGAGACGCAGGACGACTACTACGTCTACGAGATGGCGGCGATCCTGCCGGTGACGAATCCGGGCAATACGAGCGTGCTGGACCCGATCCCCAAGGGGTCGACTTTCACCAAGCCGGGCCGCTACATCACACTGACCACCTGCACGCCGGAATTCACCAGCAAGTACCGCATGATCGTCTGGGGCAAGATGGTCGAGGACCGGCCGCGCAGCAAGGGCAAGCCGGACGCGCTCGTCGAGTAGGACGCGCCGGGGCACGTGAGACAACCTGAGACAGACCAGACGGGGCAGATGCACAGTGGCAGCGAGGACCGACCACGGCGAGCGCGCCGAATCCGCGGCCGAGGTTGATGGCACGGCGCCCGCACCGCGACGTCGCGGCTCCCGCGGCCGTATCGCGATGGCCGTCAGCGTTTTCGGCGAACTCCTCATCACCGCGGGTCTGGTGCTCGGCCTGTTCGTCGCCTACTCCCTGTGGTGGACGAACGTCGTCGCGGACCGCGCGGCGAACCAGCAGGGCGACAAGGTCCGCGACAACTGGGCGCAGGACAAGGGCGGTCCGGGCGCGCTCGACACCAAGGACGGCATCGGCTTCCTGCACGTCCCGGCGATGAACAACGGCGAGATCCTCGTCGAGAAGGGCACCTCGACCGAGGCCCTCAACGACGGCGTCGCCGGCTACTACACGGACCCCGTCAAGGCGACCCTGCCGACGACCGGCGACAACGGCAACTTCACCCTCGCCGCCCACCGCGACGGCCACGGAGCCAAGTTCCACAACATCCACAAGCTCAAGAAGGGCGACCCGATCGTCTTCGAGACCAAGGACAAGTGGTACGTCTACAAGGTCTACGAAATCCTCCCGGAGACCTCGAAGTACAACGTCAAGGTCCTCCAGTCGGTCCCCGAGCAGTCCGGCAAGAAGAAGCCGGGCCACTACATCACGCTGACCACGTGCACGCCGGTGTACACGTCCCGGTCCCGGTACGTGGTGTGGGGCGAGCTGGAGCGGGTCGACAAGGTGGACAGCGAGCGGACTCCGCCGAAGGAACTGGGCTGAGCGACAGCCCTCCTCCAGGGGGTCTTTCACCTAGGATGGCGAAGGCCCGAAGCCGCAACTTCTCTTTGCGGCTTCGGGCCCTTTCGGTCGCCTGCGGTGATGCTTACTGGAGGGCAGGGAGCGGGACTCCCGCGCTCCACTTCTCCAGGTGAGCGCGGTCCACGAGGGTGACGCCGTGGCTCTCCGCGATGGCACGCGCGTCGGGCGTGAATGACGTCGTAGCGACGAAGAGTGCCACGTCGGCCGCGTGCTGGACGTGCGAGGCGCCGAGGAACTTCTGCAGTTCGCCGCTCCACACGGGGCGGTATGGCGCGAAGCTCTTGCACTGCGCGACAACCGTGCGGCCGTCGGCGGTGCACGCCGTGACATCGACTCCCCGGTCACCCGGACCGCCGTGCACGATGACATCCGTACAGCCGTCGCGGCGCAGCAGAACGGCGATGTGGTGCTCGAACTCCCGCCAGTTCATGGCGTCGATGGAGGCCATGATTCCGGTGTACTGGCGCGGGCCACTGGTGCGTTCGAGATCGGTGATGCGGGTGTCGTGGTCGCACAGCCGCTGCTCGATCCGCTGGACATCCTCACGGAGAGAGATGAGTTCCTGACGGTGTTCGCCCGAGGTTTCGATCAGGGCGTTGAACATCGGGACTACCGTCTTGCCGAGGATGTGGGTGATGCGGCGGTCGACGCGTTCGTCGAGCGACCTTACGTCGCTCGGGGCAGGTTCCCCCATGGGATGAGCGCGAGCCAGGTACTCCATGTCGAGGAGGTACGTGCGTACCCGGCGGGCGACGTCGCTGTCGCGGAGGAGCATGGCGATGTTGAGCATGGCCCGTCGGGAATAGATGGTGAGGCTTCTGCGGGCCTGTGGATAACTTCCAAGCGAGAGTGACATGTTGTCACTCTCGAATTTCCGCAGGTCAGCGCCGCGCAGCACGACTAGCCCATTGACCTCCAGTTCCTCGCGATGGCGCTTTACGAGCTGCCGGACGGTCTCGATGGCCACGTCGAAGTACGTGGCAACCATCGCCGTCGTCACATGCATGCCGTCCGGCAGCAGTGACAGCGCTTTGACTTTGTCGAGTACTTCCGTGCGCTCCAGCACGCTGCTCCGCAGCGCTTTCGATTCCAGCAGAGCCGATTCGTCGATCACGTACTGCCCCTTCTACTCGTGTCGTGGCCATGTGGCCGGGGCAGAGCGTCGAATCCCCGCCCTATCCGTTCAACGAGTCACGAAGTATGAAGATACGGCCGAATTTCGCACAGAAGGTCGGCGAGGGCGGGTGGGATACGGGATCGACGACACGACACGCAGGGGACACGGGAAAGGCCCCGGCACTCTGATGAGTGCCGGGGCCTTTGAACGTCGCTCAGTCGCCTCCGTCGGCTCCGCCGAAGATTCCGCCGTTGTTGTTACCGCCATTGCCGCCGCCGCCCAGCGTGGTCAGCGTGACCGGGGCGTTCGGATCGGCCGGTGTGTTCGGCTGAGGGTCCTGGGCGACGACGATCGCGTCGTCGGCCGGGTTGCTGCCGGGGGCGAAGGCGACGTTGTTGAAGCCGCTCTGCTGCAGGATCTTCTTCGCCTCCTTCACGTTCTGGCCGACGACGCCCGGCACCGTGGCCTGCGCCTTGGCCTTGCCGATCTGGATCGACACCTTGGAGCCGGGGTCGGCCGGCTGGTTGGGCGCCGGGACGGTCTGGATGACCTTGCCGACCTGGTTGGGGTCGGCGGTCTCCACCTCGGTGCATTCGCCGACGAGGTTGTTGGCCGTCATCTGGGCCTTGGCCTCATCACAGGTCTTGTTGGCGACGTCGGGGACGATGGACTGCTGCTTCTCCTTGGCGATGGTGAGGGTGATCGTCGATCCCTTCTCCACCTCGGTACCCGGGTCCAAGCTCTGTTCGAGGACCGTGCCGGGCGCCACGCTGGACTCCTTGGGCTTCGTCTTGACCTCGAACTGGTACTTGTCGGCCTCAAGCTTCGCCGTCGCGGAGTCGACGTCCTCGTCGATGACGTTCGGCACCGCCACCTTCGGCGCCCCGGTGGACACAACCAGGTTGATCGTGTCCCCCTTCTTCACCGACGTCCCCGCAGCCGGGTCCTGCTCGCAGACGTTGCCCTTGGGCTCCTTCTCGCAGGGCTTCTTCTCGGTCGTGAGCTTCAGGTCGCGGTTCTCCGCCATGTTCTTGGCGTCTTCCAGCGTCTGGCTCACGAAGTTCGGCGCCTTGAACGTGTCGTTGCTGACGCCGTCGCCCCCGAACGCCCACTTGCCGATGAGGATCGCGCCGATGAGGACGAGAACGCCCGCCACGACCAGGAGGACCGTGGAGGTGTTGTTGTTCTTCTTCTGGCGGCGGCGGTCGGGGCGGTCGTCGTAGCCGAAGCCGCCGTCGTCCGGGTTCATCGGCGGGAGCATGGACGTGGCCTGCGCGTCCGTGGAGCGCAGGGCCGTCGTCGCCTGGTCGTCGGGGTAGCCGCCGTAGCCGACCGAGCCCATGGCCGCGGTGGCCGCGACGGGCTGGCCGTCGAGGCAGGCCTCGATGTCGGCGCGCATCTCGTCGGCGGACTGGTAGCGGTAGTCCGGGTCCTTGACCAGGGCCTTCAGTACGATCGCGTCCATCTCGGGCGTGATCTCGGGGTCGAAGACCGACGGGGGCTGCGCTTCCTCCCGTACGTGTTGGTACGCCACCGCGACCGGGGAGTCGCCCACGAAGGGGGGACGTACGGTCAGGAGCTCGTAGAGCAGGCAGCCCGTCGAGTAGAGGTCGGAGCGGGCGTCGACCTGCTCGCCCTTCGCCTGCTCCGGCGAGAGGTACTGGGCCGTGCCGATGACCGCCGCCGTCTGCGTCATCGTCATGCCGGCGTCGCCCATGGCGCGCGCGATGCCGAAGTCCATCACCTTGACCTGGCCGTTGCGCGTCAGCATGACGTTGGCCGGCTTGATGTCGCGGTGGACGATGCCGTTGCGGTGCGAGTACTCGAGCGCCTGGAGGATGCCGATGGTCATCTCCATCGCGCGCTCGGGCAGCAGCTTGCGGCCCGAGTGCAGCAGCTCGCGCAGTGTGGACCCGTCGACGTACTCCATCACGATGTACGGGATGGAAGTGCCGTCGATGTAGTCCTCACCCGTGTCGTACACGGCGACGATCGCGGGATGGTTGAGCGAGGCGGCCGACTGGGCCTCTCGGCGGAACCGGGCCTGGAACGACGGGTCGCGTGCGAGGTCAGCCCGCAGCGTCTTCACCGCCACGGTGCGGCCGAGCCGGGTGTCATGTGCGAGGTAGACCTCTGCCATGCCACCACGGCCGAGCACCTGGCCCAGCTCGTACCGGCCGCCGAGGCGACGCGGCTCTTCCATAGCTACCTACCAGCCCTCTCCGTTGGTCCCGACCGCACCTTTGTGTGGTCCGGCGGTGTGCTGTCCGGGCATACGGTACCCGGCTCCGCTTGTGTGACCTGGCCAAGACCGTCACCCGATACAGGACCGGTATCGCAACGTGCACCGATGTGAAGACGGCGTGAGCGGGGTCACTTCTTGCTGTCGATAACTGCCTTCATCACGTCCCTTGCGATGGGGGCGGCGAGGCCACCACCCGAGATGTCGTCACGGTTGGCGCTGCCGTCCTCGACGACCACGGCCACGGCGACAGGCGAGCTGCCGTCGCTGAGCCTGGCGTACGAGATGAACCAGGCGTACGGCTTCTCGCTGTTGTCGATGCCGTGCTGGGCGGTGCCGGTCTTGCCGCCGACGGTCACGCCCGGGATCTGGGCCTTGGTGCCGGTGCCCGTCTTGATCACCGTCTCCATCATCGACTGCAGGATCTGCGCGTTCTGCGAGGAGAGCGGCTTGCTCAGTTCCCGCTGCTCGGTCTTCTCGATGACGTCCAGGTTGTGGGTGCTCAGCTCGCTGACCATGTACGGCTTCATCAGGGTGCCGTCGTTGGCGACCGCGGAGGCCACCATGGCCATCTGCAGCGGGGTCGTGGCGGTGTTGTACTGGCCGATCGAGGAGAGCGCGGTCTGCGACTTGTTCATGCCGTCGGAGAAGACCGACGCGGTGGAGCGGACCGGGACGAACTGCTCGGAGCCGAAGCCGAACTTCTTGGCCTGCTCCAGCATCTTGTCGTTGCCGAGGTCGGAGCCGATCTTGCCGAAGACGGTGTTGCAGGAGACCTCGAGCGCGACCCGCAGCGTGGCGTTCTCGCAGGGGAGGTCGCCCTCGTTGGGCAGTCCCGTCGTGGTGCCCGGCATGGTCCACGGGTCCGGCGAGTCCGTCTTCGTGTCCGCGTCGCTGTACAGCCCGTTCTCGAGGGCCGCGGCCGCCGTCACGACCTTGAAGGTGGAGCCCGGCGGGTAGGTCTCGCGCAGCGCCCGGTTGAGCATCGGGTCGTCGGGGTCGGACTTCTTCTGGAGCTTGTTCCAGGCCTTCGCGTCCGCGTCGGTGTTGCCGGCGAAGGTCGACGGGTCGTACGACGGCGTGGAGGCCAGCGCCAGGATCGCGCCCGTCTGGGGGTCGACCGCGGCGACGGCGCCCTTCTTGTCGCCCAGGCCCTCGAAGGCGGCCTTCTGCGCGGCGCCGTTGAGGGTGGTGACGACGTTGCCGCCCTGCTTCTTCTTGCCCGTGACCATGTCGAGGGTGTTGCGGAAGAAGAGCCGGTCGTCGTTGCCCGTGAGGATGCCGTCTTCGAGCTTTTCCAGCTGGGAGGCGTCGAAGGCCTGCGAGGCGTACCCGGTGACGGGGGCCCACATCGGGCCGTTCCTGTACGTCCGCTTGTACTCGAAGTCGCTGCCCTCGGACTTCTTGGACCCGGTGATCGGGTTGCCGTCCACGATGATGTCGCCGCGTGGGGTGGCGTATCGCTCGATGGCCACGCGGCGGTTCGCCGGGGCGGCGCGCAGCTCGTCCGCCTGGACGTACTGGAGCCAGTTGTCGCGGATGAGCAGGGCGAGGACGAGGAGTCCGCAGAACAGTGCGATCCGGCGCAGGGGTTTGTTCACGGCCGGACCACCTGGGTCATCTCTGCGTCGGGGTTCGGGGCGGGAGCGGGCGCCGGGCGGCGCGCGGTGTCGCTGATCCGGATCAGGATGCTGATCAGAACCCAGTTGGCGATGACGGACGATCCTCCGTAGGCGACGAAGGGCATCGTCATACCGGTCAGCGGGATCAGGCCCATGACGCCGCCGGCGACGACGAAGACCTGGAGGGCGAAGCCGCCGGAGAGGCCGACGGCGAGCAGCTTGCCGAAGGGGTCGCGGGCCGCGAGTGCCGTACGGATGCCGCGCTCGACGATCAGGCCGTAGAGGACCAGGACGGCCATGATGCCCGCGAGGCCCAGCTCCTCGCCGAAGGTGGCGAGGATGAAGTCGGAGTTGGCGGCGAACCGGATGAGCTCGGAGTGGCCCTGGCCGAGGCCGGTGCCCAGCGTGCCGCCGGAGCCGAAGGCCCACAGGGCCTGCATGGCCTGCTCGGAGTGGACGATGCCGTCGCTGGTCCCGGCGCGGCTGAGCTGGTACTCGCGCATCGGGTCGAGCCAGGCCTGTACACGCGTCTGGATGTGCGGCTCGAAGCTCGCCACGCCGACCGCGCCCACGGCGGACATCAGCAGACCGAAGACGATCCAGCTGGTCCGCTCGGTGGCGACGTACAGCATGATGACGAACATTCCGAAGAACAGCAGCGACGTACCGAGGTCGGTCTCGAAGACCAGGATGAGGATCGAGATCGCCCAGACGACGAGGATCGGGCCGAGGTCGCGGCCACGCGGCAGGTACAGGCCCATGAACCGGCGGCTGGCCAGGGCCAGCGCGTCGCGCTTCACCATCAGGTAGCCGGCGAAGAAGACGGCGAGGACGATCTTGGCGAACTCGCCGGGCTGGATGGTGAAGCTGCCGACCGAGATCCAGATCTTGGCGCCGTAGATGTTGGCGCCGAGGCCCGGGACCAGGGGCAGCAGGAGCAGGACGAGCGCGCCGACCATGGAGATGTAGGTGTAGCGCTGCAGGACGCGGTGGTCCTTGAGGAAGACGAGGACGCCGACGAACAGGGCGATGCCGAGCGCGGTGTACATGAGCTGCCGGGGTGCGGAGCCGCCTGCCTGGTTGATCGACTGGAGCAGCTTGGACTGGTCGAGACGCCAGATGATCACGAGTCCGAGGCCGTTGAGCAGCGTCGCCAGCGGCAGGAGCAGAGGGTCGGCGTACGGCGCGAACTTGCGTACGACGAGGTGGGCGACGCCGGCGAGCAGGGCGAGGCCCAGGCCGTAGCTCAGCAGGCCGGGCGGCACCGTTTCGTTGATGGCGAGGCCCACGTTGGCGTAGGCGAACACCGGGATGACGACGGCGAAGACCAGGAGCGCCAGTTCGGTGTTGCGCCGGCTCGGTGTGCCGATGGAGCCGATCGTGGAGGTGTGGTGCGTCGGCGTGTTCGTACTACTGCTCATCGTGTGACAGGGCCCCTCACGGCTGCTTACTGCTTACCGCACAGCGAGACCAGCTTCTGCTCTTCGTCGGAGAGACTGGGGCCGGGTGTGGGAGTGGGTGCGGTCGTGGACTTGGAGGACGACGGTGCCGAGTTCGACGGGGTCGGGCTCGGGGTGGACGTGGCCTTGGACGTCAGGGAGGTCCGTGTGGTTCCCGTGGTTCCGCCGGCCTCGCCCTCGCCGGTCCTGGCGCTGTTCTCGCTCTCGGCGGCGCGGCGCTGGGATTCCTTCTTGCAGGCGGAGGCCTGGAGGGCGAGCTCGTCGATCTTCGACTTGGCGTCGTGCAGGCCGCCCTCGGTGATGGTCGCCTTGACCTGCTTCTGCTGGTAGGGCGGCAGGTACTTGAGTTCGATCTCGGGGTGGTCCTTCTCCAGGTCCGAGAGCGAGACCCAGGCCAGGTCCTGGCTGATGCCCCGGTACAGCGCGACGTGCTCGCCCTTGGTGCCGACGTAGTACTGCGTCTGCGTCCAGCGGTAGCCGCCGTACAGGCCGCCGCCGATGACGGCGAGGGCGAGCGCGGCGTAGAGGGATCTCTTCAGCCACTTGCGTCCGGTGCGCGGTTTGACGAAGTCCTCGTCGGAGTAGCCGCCGAAGCCGTCCGTGGGCACATAGCCGGTGGTGTCGCCACTTCCGGGCGGGCCGAACTCACCGCCGCCACCCTGTCCGGGGACCGGGCGGCCGAGGTGGGAGGCGCGGCCCGCGGGTGTCTGCATGGCGCCGTTGTCGTGCAGCTGGTGCTGGTTCTCGGCGACCGCGCCCACCACGACCGGGGTGTCGGAGAGCTGCCCGGCGAGGGTGTCTCCGGAGTCGATGTCGAGGACGTCGGCCACGATGACCGTGATGTTGTCGGGGCCGCCGCCGCGCAGCGCGAGCTGGATCAGCTCCTGCACGGTCTCCTGCGGGCCCTGGTAGCTGGCGAGGGTGTCCTCCATCGTCTGATGGGAGACGACCCCGGACAGTCCGTCGGAGCAGATCAGATACCGGTCGCCGGCGCGGACCTCGCGGATGGAGAGGTCCGGTTCGACGTGGTCGCCGCTGCCCAGCGCGCGCATGAGGAGGGACCTCTGCGGGTGGGTGGTGGCTTCCTCCTCGGTGATGCGTCCCTCGTCGACGAGGCGCTGCACCCATGTGTGGTCCTGCGTGATCTGCGTCAGTACGCCGTCCCGCAGCAGATACGCGCGCGAGTCGCCGACGTGGACGAGACCGAGCCGCTGACCGGTCCACAGGAGAGCCGTGAGGGTCGTCCCCATGCCTTCGAGCTGGGGATCCTCCTCGACCATCATCCTGAGCTGGTCGTTGGCCCGCTGCACGGCCGTGCCTAGCGAGGTGAGGATGTCGGAGCCGGGCACGTCGTCGTCGAGCGGGACGATCGTGGAGATCACCTCGGAGCTGGCGACCTCACCGGCGGCCTGGCCGCCCATCCCGTCGGCGATCGCGAGCAGACGCGGACCGGCGTAGCCGGAGTCCTCGTTGCCCTCGCGGATCATGCCTTTGTGCGATCCGGCGGCGAAGCGCAGTGACAGACTCATGCGCACCTCGCCCGTCGGCTCCGGGTACATCCGCACGGTGCCCACCCTCCGGTCGGGAGCGCGCCGGGGCCCGTCGTGTGGACCGCCGCTGCGTGCTCGCTCCGCTCGCGCTCATTCATGATGTAGCACTACTTCCGCAGCTCGATGACGGTCTTGCCGATGCGGATCGGCGCGCCCAGGGGAACGGGCGTGGGAGTCGTCAGCCGGCTCCGGTCGAGATACGTGCCGTTGGTGGAGCCGAGGTCCTCGACGATCCACTGGCCGTCCCGGTCCGGGTAGATCCTGGCATGCCTGCTGGACGCGTAGTCGTCGTCCAGCACGATGGTGCTGTCGTGCGCGCGGCCCAGGGTGATGGTCTGCCCCTGCAGCGCCACCGTCGTACCCGTAAGGGTGCCTTCGGAGACGACCAGCTTGGTGGGGGCGCCGCGGCGCTGCCGGCCGCCGCCGCTGCCCGCTGCCGCCTGCTGGCGCTGCTGCGGCGGCGTTGCCTGGCGTGCGGCCTGCTGCGGCCTGTTGGCGTCTCGGCGCGAGCCGCGCTGTGTGACGCGCGTTCCGAACAGGTCGCTGCGGATGACCTGCACGGCCACGATCACGAACAGCCACAGTACGGCCAGGAAACCCAGCCGCATGACCGTGAGGGTCAGCTCTGACATTGCCCCCGCTTCACCCTTCGGCTTGCCGGTAAATGATGGTGGTGCTGCCCACGACGATCCGCGAGCCGTCGCGGAGCGTAGCGCGGGTGGTGTGCTGTCCGTCCACCACGATGCCGTTGGTGGATCCGAGATCCTGGATCGTCGAGGGCGTTCCGGTCCGGATCTCGCAGTGACGGCGCGAGACACCGGGGTCGTCGATCCGCACGTCGGCTTCGGTGCTGCGGCCCAGCACCAGCGTCGGGCGGGAGATCTGGTGGCGGGTGCCGTTGATCTCGATCCAGTGCCGCATACGGCCGCCGGCCTGCGGGCCCGCGGCCGCGCCGGGCCGCTGGCCCATGGGCGCGGGGCCGGGGCGTGCGCCGGGCGGCGGGGCGGACGGCATGGGGGGAGCGCCTGCGGGCTGGGCGGGCGGCGGGTAGCCGTAGCCGCCGGGGCGGCCGGCGGCCGGGGCCGACGCGGGAGCCTGCTGGCTGCTGGAGGAGGCGAGCGTACGGCTGCGTACCCGGTACAGACCGGTGTCGAGGTCGTCCGCCTTCTCCAGGTGCACCTTGATGGGGCCCATGAAGGTGTAGCGCTGCTGCTTCGCGTAGTCGCGCACCATGCCGGCGAGCTCGTCGCCGAGCTGGCCGGAGTAGGGGCTGAGGCGCTCGAAGTCCGGCGTGCTCAGCTCCACGATGAAGTCATTGGGTACGACGGTCCGGTCGCGGTTCCAGATGGTCGCGTTGTTGTCGCACTCGCGCTGGAGTGCTCCCGCGATCTCCACGGGCTGGACCTCGGACTTGAACACCTTGGCGAAGGTGCCGTTGACCAGACCTTCGAGACGCTGCTCGAACTTCTTCAGGACTCCCATGGGGCACCTCCTCCTTCGTAGCCGTCCTGGTACAGCTTGCTGTGGTCTTGCTGGCCCTGCTGGTCTTGCTGGCTCTGCTGGTCTTGCTCGTCCTGCTGGTACTGCTTACTGATCGTATCCACGCGTCGGGAAATCGGCTGGTTCCCCCTGTCGGCCCGGTCGACGGGTTGTCGACGCCTTCCGAAGTCCCCTCCCGAAGTTCCCTTCGGGGCTCCTCTTCGAACTCTGCCCGGCACTGCTTCTGCCATGGATCGTAGAGGCGCCGCGTGACCAGTGTCCCGCACCTGACTGTGCGGCCCGTCCGGCTCCTGGGGAGATGCGCAGGACCGGTACGAGGTTGATACGTGAACCAGTACTGACCGAGACGTGCGGCGGGCGCCAGCACCGACACGAGGACGTGGCCTGGGCGGGAGCCCGGGACGGCGGGGGTGCGGGGCCGTCGGGGCCCCGGGAAAGGGATGTGATTCCGCCCCGGACAGCGTGCTAATCTTCTGCATGTCGACAGGCGCTCACACCACGCGGTGGGGGACGGGCGACACACCCAATGCGCGGGTGGCGGAATAGGCAGACGCGCTGGATTCAGGTTCCAGTGCCCGCAAGGGCGTGGGGGTTCAACTCCCCCCTCGCGCACCAGGAGAAACCGACGGAACGGGTCTCTGTAGGTGACGGAAGTCATCGCAGGGGCCTGTTTCTCGTTTCCATGATCGCTGTGAGGCATCACACAGCCTGGTCAGGCCACACAACAGGCCCCGACGCGTGAGCTATCTCACGGATGGGGCCTGTCTCGGCATGCAGGTCGACGGTGGCGTTGATGAGGGGCTCGGGCATGGAATCGGAGACCGGCGCACTCGAGGCCGCACAGCACCGCGGCCACGTGTGTGCGGGACAGGTCGTACCGCAGACGCTGGGCGGCCGCTTCCTGGTCGACCGCAACAGGGACTCGTCGGCCCGAGCAGCTGTCAGCTCCAGCCGTCCCGGGCTGAGCCGGACATCGCGTACCAAGGCCGTCCCCGTCCACGGTGTGTAGTGACTGGCCAGAACAAAGTGCACGACCGGCCCGCCCGCCTTGCGCTCCCAGCGTCCGGCATCGCCGGCGGCAGATCTTCAGCGGGCCGAGTCCGCGCAGATACGGACCGGGGAAAAGCGCCGGGGTCGAGCCGCCCGGTGGGGTCCAGGTCGAGCCCGAGAACCACGGGCTCGGACGGTCGCGCGGTGGGCTGACCACCAAGCTGCACCTGGCGCTCGAGCAGGGACAGAAAATGTGCCGTCTGTTGTGGTGACCGCCGGGCAGTGGGGACTGCCCGCAGCTCCGCGTGGTCCTGGACCGCATCCGGGTACCCCGCCGGGGACCGGGCCGCCCGCGCACCCGAACGGACAAGGTCCGGGTGGACAAGGCCTACGGATCCCGCTCGAACCGGCGGGGCGTCGACCGGAGCGCCACGGCCGCCCGGTCGGTCAGAGGGGACACTCGATGAGCTGTTCGGACCAGATCGTCTTGCGATTCTGGCCATGGCGGCAGCCCCAGCGCGCGCCGAGTCGAGCGACGAGGAACAGGCCGCGTCCTCCCTCGTCGGTTGTGCTGGCACGCCGCAGGCGGGGCTGGGTGCCACTGGAGTCGGTGACCTCGCACACCAGGACGTCGTGGCGAATCAGACGGAGGTCGATCGGCGGACGACCGTAGCGGATGGCGTTGGTCACCAGTTCGCTGACGATGAGTTCGGTGGCGAAGAGGAGGTCGTCCAGGCCCCACATGGTGAGTTGGCGGGCTGTCCATTCTCGGGCCTTGGAGACGGCGGCCGGATCGGCCGGGATCTCCCAGTGAGCGGTGTTCTCCGCCGGGACGGCGCGGGTGCGGGCCAGCAGCAGGGTCGCGTCGTCGCGCGGCGCTTGGTCTGCCAGATCGGCGAGGAGAGCCCGGCCGGTTTCGTCCAGGGCACGATCCGGACGGCAGGACGCGGCGAGGGCATCCGTCAGGCGCCGCGTTCCTTGGTCGATGTCGTGGTCGTGCTGTTCGACCAGGCCGTCGGTGTAGAGGGCGAGGACGCTGCCCGGCTCGAGGTCGATCATGGTGGTCTCGTACGGCATGGTGCAGACGGCGAGTGGTGGCCCCGGGGAGATCCGGACGACTTCGGCAGTCCCGTCGGGCCGGACCAGGATGGGTGGCGGGTGCCCTGCACTGGCTATGGCGCATCGCCTGGTGACCGGGTCGTAGACCGCGTACAGGCAGGTGCCGCCGACGATGTCGTGGTCGCCGGGTGGGGCTTCGGCCGCGAGGCGCTGGATCAGGTCCGCGATCCGGGTGAGCAACTCGTCGGGTTCGAGTTCCAGGTCCGCGAGCGTCTGGATGGCGGCGCGCAGGCGGCCCATGGTGGCGCTTGCGGGCATACCGTGGCCGACCACGTCTCCGGCGACAAGGGCCAGCCGGAGAGAGGGCAGAGCAATGGCGTCGTACCAGTCGCCGCTGCTGCCCGCTCCCCCGCCTGCGGGCAGGTAGACGCCGGCGGTCTCGGCTGCCGCAGTGTCGGTCGTGGCCGGGGGAAGGAGGCGCCGCTGCAGCGCCGTGGCCGCCCTGTGCTCGCGCGTGTAACGGCGGGCGTTGTCGATGGCGAGCGCACCCCGTGAGGCGATCTGCTTCATGAGATCCGCCTCGTCCTCGGTGAAGGGGTCGGATCGGCCGCAGCGCCAGGCCGTTATGGCGCCGAGCGTGAGCCCGCGGGCATGCAACGGTGCCACCATCACCGAATGGGCGTCCTTCGGGACGAGATACTCGACCAGCTGCGGGTCGCCGACCATGGCGATGAAGTCGGCGAGGCCGAAGACGACTGTCTTGCCGTGTCGGAAGCTGCGCAGGAGGGGGTGGTCGGGAAGGGGCGGGATGGGGTCGCCGTGCTTGATGCCGGCGGGCCACACTGCGGTGGCCGGCGCAAGGGCCGCGTTGGCCATGTCTCCACCAGCCAGCTGCTTCGAGGGTTCTTCCCCGTCGAAAACGGAGTACGCAAGGTCGACTGCGGCGAGATCCCCGAACGTGGGTACGAGTACGTCCGCAAGGTCCTGCGCGGTGCGCACGACGTCCAGGGACCCTCCCACCTGCTCGGCCACCTCGCGGGCGAGATCCAGATGACGGCGGGCACGCAGCTGGTCGGCGCTGTCGATGTACAGGGCTGCGACCCCCGTGGGGCGTCCTCGCTGGTCCTCCAGACGGAAGGCGGACAGCGACAGCGCGTGCCGCCGCGCCGGATCGTGCCGCCAGCTCACTTGGTGGTTCTTGCGGACCACCGGGACACCCGTCTCGAGCACCTGACGCAGTACTGCCTCGAGGTTCTCGGCGTCCTCGGCGCACAGCACGTCGCTCAGCCGAGTGCCGGGCTGTACCGGACGGCCGTCGAGAGTGCCCGGCGTGGCGTTCGTTTGCACAGTGGTCAGCTCCGCGTCGTGCAGAGCGATCGTGACCCGGTTCTGTGCGGACAGTGCGCGCAGGAGCGCTGCGCCCTGCTCGTGGTCGGTGACGTGGTGTGTAGGTGCCGCCAGGACGAGGACCTCCGCCGAGCCCTCCACCTTTGTGGTCCGGAAGGTGACATCGATGGTGTTGCCGCGCTGGTGCCGCAGCCGTACCCGGCCGGACGCCGGCATCTCCGTGGCGCCGCGCAGGTCGTCCGGGAGGTCGGCCACCAGTTCCTGCACGGGGCGGCCGCAGACCTCGTCGGCGCAGAACCCCGTCAGGTCCTCCGCTGTCCCGGTCCACCGCACCACCGCGCCTCGCTTGTCGAGCACGGCGGCCGCCAGGCCGTCGAAGGCGTACAACCCGTCCCCGGGACCGGAACCGGAGACGTCCGTTGCTCCTTGGGAGGCGCCTGGCGAGCAGGCGTTCTTGACCTTCTCTGCATCCATCTCTGGCTTCCTTTACGAGTACATGCGGCTCTGAGATATCGGCATGCGGTGGCGGCCGTCGGCCGCCCGGTCGGCAGCGCGTCACATCGCAACGGCTACGGAGGGCAGGTCCTGTTCGGCCCAGACGACCTTGCCGTCCGTTACGGAGCGCGAGCCCCACCTGCGGGACAGCTGAGAGACGAGGAAAAGACCGCGGCCGTTCTCGTCGAGGATGCGGGGATGACGGGGGCGTGGGTGGCTGGTGTTGCTGTCGGAGACTTCGCACGTCAGAACCTGGTGCTGGATGAGCCGTAGGCGGCTCGGTCCCTCGCCGTGGCGGATGGCGTTGGTGACCAGTTCACTGACGATCAGCTCCACAGTGGTCACCAGATGCTCAAGCCCCCACTCGCTGAGCTGACGGGCGGCCGCCTGCCGGGCGATGCTGACAGCGGCCGGCTCGTTCGGCAGTTCCCAGGAGGCGACCTGGGCCGACTCGAGTACGCGAGTCCGCGCAAGGAGCAAGGTGACATCGTCGGCCGGGGCCTGAGTCGGCAAGGTCTCGATCACCTGAGAGCACAGGTCTTCCAGGGACGAACCGGTCTCTGCCAAAACGGCACCCAGGCGGCGCATGCCGACGTCGAGGTCGTCGTCGCGGGACTCGACCAGGCCGTCGGTGTAGAGCGCGAGGACACTTCCCTCGGGCAGTTCCATTTCCGTGGACTCGAAGGGGACCAACCCGAGGCCGAGGCCGAGCGGGGCTCCGGCGGGCAGATCGGGGAAGGTGACATGGCCCTGCGGGTCGATGATCGCGGGCGGGGGGTGCCCGGCCCGCGCCAGCGCGCACCGCCGGATGACCGGGTCGTAGACGGCGTACAAACAGGTGGCGCCCACCACCGTGGGCGCCGTGTCCTGGGCTTCGGCGTCTTCCTCGTTCTCATCGTTCAGCCGCCGGACGGTGTCATCGAGGTGCGCCAGCAGTTGGTCGGGTGGTAGGTCCAGGTCCGCGAGCGTGCGGACGGCGGTGCGCAATCGGCCCATCGTCGCCGCGGCGTTGATGCCGTGTCCGACCACATCTCCGACGACGAGGGCCACGCGGGCGCCGGACAGCTTGATCACGTCGAACCAGTCGCCCCCCACGCCGTGGTCCATGTCAGCCGGCACATAGCGCGAGGCCACATCGACGGCGGCGCCGCCTCCCACATGGTGGGGGAGCAGGTCGCGTTGGAGCGTCAGGGCCGCGGTGCGTTGGCGAGCGTACTGGAGAGCGTTGTCCAGGCTGAGCGCGGCCCGGGTGACGAGTTCCTCGGCGAGGAGCAGGTCGTCCTCCTGGAACGGCGTCGGCTCCTCGGAGCGGCCGAACAGTGCCAGTCCCAGCACACAGTGCCGCCCACGGATGGGTACGACCATCAAAGAGTGGACGCCGCTGTCACGGACCTTCTGCGTCCGCACCGGGTCGCTGTTGACCCAGGGGCCTGAATGGGTGTCCAGCACCGGTTCCAGGTAAGAGCTGCCCGTGCGCAGGGCGGTGTCGAACAGCGAGTCCGGGAAGGGGTGGATCACCTCTTCGCGCATCCACGGCAACTCCAGGAGGCCCAGGTCGACGGAGGCCAGACCGGCACGGCGCAGCAGATGGGGGCGGCCGCTCGCCTTGCCGATCCCTGCCGAGGGCTCCAGGCCGAACGGAACCGACTCCACCAGGTCGACGAGGGTGTGGTCGGCCAGCAGGGGCACGGCAAGCTCGGCCAGTTCCTGCCCGGTCTGCATGACGTCGAGGGTGCTGCCGATGCGCGTGCTGGCCTCGCTGAGGATGGCAAGGCGCTCGCGCGCCCGCCGGTTGCCGGTGACGTCCACGCTCATGGAGCACACTGCCAGTGCCGTGCCGTCCGCGTCCTGGAGGCAGAAGAACGAGGCCGAGAAGGCGTGCTCCTGGCGCCGGTCCGTCGCCGACCACGCCCGGTACTCGTGGACCGTGGTGGTGCCACTCTCCAGCACCTGCCGCATCACCACCTCGAGCGCTTCGGCCTCGACGGCGGGCAGTGAGTCCTGCAGGCGGCGCCCGAACCGTCGCTCAGGAGGAGTGCCGTCGTGGCGCTCCATGACGTCGTTGACCCAGGTACAGCGCAGCTGCGGGTCATAGACGGCGATGCCGATCGGTGCGTGGGCCAGGAGCGACTCCCGCACAGCTCCGTTGGACGCCCCCGAGGACAGGGTGCCTATGTCGGTCACGGACACCAGCCACCGGGTGCCGGCGTCCTGCCCCCACAGCAGCGAGATCCGCAGCGTCATTTTGATGGCGTGGCCGTCGCGGTGGCGGACCGTCACGGTGCCGGACCAACCATCCTGGGCACGGCACTGCTCGGCGAACGCTGAAGCACTCGGGGCGTCCTCGGCGGGCGGCAGCACGTGTGCGGCGGACCGGCCCACCACTTCCCCGGCCGAGTACCCGACAAGCAGCTCAGCGGCGCGCGTCCACCCCACCACGGTCCCCTCCGCATCGAGCATCGCTATTGCCGCGTCGGGTATCTCGCGGGGGCTCAGCGGCTCGGCGCGTGGCGTGTGGTCGGTGTTCGTCATCGCGGTTCTTCCCATCGGTGCGGAGGTGTGAGAGAGCGTCGGCCTGTGGCGTGACGGCTCGATCTGCAGCCGTGGTGGCCGGGGTGGATCGCCCGGTGGGACCGGCTCAGCGGCTCACCAGCACTGCAACTGTCAGGCGGGCCGCTTTGCCCATATCTGATGAAATAGTCAGTTATGGGCATTTGGTTGTCAAGTCTCCTCATTGCTGATCGAATGATCAGATGTGGCGCGCAGGGTGGAGGGTGGACAGGTGAGGCCGATTAATGTGATGATGAATTCATCAGAACTGCTGCTCTTATTCACGGAGCATGCCGATGCCAGCCTCACGCAGGAACCGATTCGAACGCCGTCGTTCCGAGACCCGGCAGGCACTCGTCCGCGCCGCGCGGCAGATCCTGGCCGAGTCCGGCGACACCAGCGCCAGCATCCGTGCCATCGCGGAGCGCGCGGACGTCGGCTTCGGCTCCTTCTACAACCACTTCACGTGTAAGCCGGACCTGTTCGACGCGGCCGTGGCCGATGCACTGCAGGAGTACGCCCAAGCCGTCGAAGAACACCTGCACGGCGTAGAAGATCCCGCCGAGCGTCTTGCTGGGGGCGTGCGGCTCAGCGCGCGTATGGCCGACTCGTACCCGGAGATCATGCAGATCCTGTGCCACAGCGAGCTCGGTCGGATATACGCCGGCGACGGACTGGCTCCGCGCGCGAAGCGCGACGTGGAGCAGGGCATGGCCGCAGGCCGGTTCACCGTGGACGACCCGGTGATCGCCCTGACCGCGCTGCATGGCAGCCTGCTGGCGCTCCTGGAGCTTTGGTGTAAGCAGCCGGAGGCCGACAGCGACCAGGCCGCAGGCAAAATGGCCGAGATGATCCTGCACATGCTCGGCCTCTCCCCGGATGAGGCCCGTGACCTCGCCCGGCGGCCTCTCCCCGGATGAGGCCCGTGACCTCGCCCGGCGGCCTCTCCCCGGATGAGGCCCGTGACCTCGCCCGGCGGCCTCTCCCCGGATGAGGCCCGTGACCTCGCCCGACGGCCTCTTCCCGCTACAGCGTGACGAGGATCCCGTCGCGCACCGGCCGACTGGCGCCGACTGCGCACCGGTTCCCGCGGCCTGCGCAAAGGTACCGGGGTGGCTGGTCTCTCCTGCCTGCTGTCTGCCGCCACGCAGCCTCAGAGTTGGATGGGCAGGTGGCGGGGTCCGCGGAGCATGGCGTTCTGGCGGTAGGGCGGCGGGTCCTGGACCAGGCGTGCCGTGCCCAGGTGGGGGAGCAGCGCGCCGAGCGCGGCCTGGGCTTCGATGCGGGCGAGGGGGGCGCCATAGCACAGGTGGATACCGCTGCCGAAGCCGAGGTGCTCGTTGTCCGGGCGGGTGGGGTCGAACCGGTCGGGCTCGTGGAACCGCATGGCGTCACGGTTGCCCGAGGCCAGCACCAGAACGACGGAGGTGCCTTGGGCGATCGGCGTACCGGCGACGTCGATGTCGGCGAGGGGGATGCGCTCGCGTATGTGGACCGGGGGCTCGTAGCGCAGCAGTTCCTCCACCGCTCGCGGCAGCAGGTCGTGGTCGCGGCGCAGCTGGTCCAGGTGCTCGGGTTGGCGCAGCAGGGTGAGCACCCCGTTGGCGATCAGGTTGACCGTGGTCTCGTGTCCCGCGATGAGGAGCAGCACGGCGGTTTCCGCGAGTTCCTCCTGGGTGAGCCGCAGGGCCGGGTCCGGCTCGTTGACGAAGGCGGAGAGCATGTCGTCGCTCGGGTTGCCACGGCGCTGCTCGGCGAGGTTCACCAGGTACCCGCCCATCTCGATGCGCGCCTGGTCGCCCGCCTTGTCCGTCTCGGTGGTCTCCGCTTCGGGCCTGACGTCGGCGGCTGCGACCAGGGCATCGGACCAGGCCCGGAACAGCGGCTCGTCCTCGCGCGGCACCCCGAGCAGGCGGCAGATCACCGTGACGGGCAGCGGGTAGGCGAAGTCGTCGACGATGTCGATCTGCCGGCCCGCCTCGAAGGAATCCATCAGTTCCTTGGTGATCTGGTCGATCTCGCCGCGCATTGCGTCGACCCGGCCCGGGCTGTGCGGCGGGCCGAAGGGCCGCATGGCCAGGGTGCGCAGCCTGTGGTGCTCGGGGTCGTCGAGCCGCAGGAACGGCGGCTTGTGGGTCACTTCGCCGCGGGTGCGGGGATCGACACTCATCCGCGGGTCATGGAGCAGAGCGGCGATCTCGTGGTAGGTGCCGACCAGGTAACCGCCGTCCGCCTGCCGCACCACGGGGCCGGACTCGCGGAGTTCCGCGTACAGCGGGTAGGGGTTGGGACGGTTCGCGTAGTCGGTGATCCGTGCCAGCAGGGTCTCGGAGTCCATGGTGGCTCCTCGTCGTTGGACGGGACGTGGGTCAGCCCGTGGGCTGCACCACGGTCAGTCGGCGGTCGGGCAGGTACCCGGTGAGCGCCACGGTGGGGCCGTGGGACAGCCCCTTCGGATCCGGCACGTCGGACGGAATCGGGACGTCGGCCGCGATCGCCCGGTCCGCCGCGCCGGTCGGAGGCGGGAACGGAGCAGCCGTCTCGATCAGGTGCCGGTAGTAGTCGAGCGACTTGGCCATATCGACGGTGACCGCGGCGGTGACCCGGCCCTGGTAGCCGTAGACCATCGCCAGACGGCGCGCCTCCAGGGAGCCCTGGGCGATGACCACATGGTCGGAGTAGGTGGGCACCCCCACCGATTTGATGTTGAGCCCGAACTGGGTCGACCAGAACGTCGGGACGGCCAGGTGCGGGCGCTGCAGGGGCCCCGGATTGACCATGTTGTGTGCCGCCACCTCGGCCTGCTCGACCGCGTTTCCCCAGTGCTCCAGGGAGAGCATCTGGTAGCCGAACAGCGGGTGGGGGAAGCGGGAGACGTCACCGGCCACGAAGACGTCGTCGGTGACGATTCCGTACATGTTGAAGGCCCGGCATCCGGCGTCGCAGGCGATCCCGCGCGGGCCCGCCGCCAGCCCGGACTCCGCCAGCCACTCGACGTTGCGTACCGCCCCCAGCGCCACGACGCAGACGTCGGCGTCGACGCGGCTGCCGTCGGACAGCTCCGCACCGGTGAAGCCGCCGTTCCCGTGCAGGGCGGTGACCGTCACCCCGGTGCGCAGGTCCACGCCGTGGTTGCGGTGCATGACGGCCGCGAGCTTCGACAGGGTGCCGCCGAGCGCGCCCACCAGGGGTGCGGGGCCGCGTTCGGCGACCGTGACCTCCAGCCCTCGTTCCCGGCAGGCCGAGGCGATCTCCGAGCCGGTGAAGCCGCCGCCGATCACCAGCACGCGCTCCGGCCCGGCGGCCAGCCGCTGGGCCAGTCCCCCGGCGTCCTCGCGGGTGCGCAGGGTGAACACTCCGTCCAGCAAGGCCTCTTCCGGGTTGGGCCAGGGCCGCGCGCGGGTCCCGGTGGCGATCAGCAGCCGGTCGTACGGCAGTGGCTCGCCGTCCTCCAGCAGCACCTGTTTCGCGAGCAGGTCCACGCCGGTGGCGCGTACGCCCAGCCGCCAGTCGGCGTCCGGGTCCCGGCGCATCGGCAGCCCGGTGCTGTCCGCCGTCGCCTGGCCGAGCAGCACCTGCTTGGACAGCGGCGGCCGGTCGTAGGGCGGGTGGGGCTCGTCCCCGACCACGGTCAGTGAGCCGGTGAAGCCCTCCTCACGCAGCGCTTCCGCGGCCCGAAGCCCCGCCAGCGACGCGCCGACGATGACGATACGGCCCTCCTTGAGGTCACCGGGCACCGGCGCTCACCTCCTCACCGAGGAGGATCGCCTGCACCGGGCACGCCGCCGCGGCCTGGCGCACACGCTCGATCTGCTCGTCGGGGACGGCGGTGGCGTACAGCAACCCCTCCTCCCCGTGCAGCTCGAACACCTCCGGCGCGAGGAACACACACTGCGCATAGCCCTGGCAGCGCGTGAGATCCACAACGGTCTGCATCCCCACCACTCCCTCCGTTGTCTCCCCCCTCGTTTCCAGCATGGGGTCGGACCTGGGCACCCGCACGCCACGGCTCCGGAGACGGAAAATCCCGGACAGCTCGTCCCCCGGGGCGACGGCTCAGCCCAGGACGTGGTCGAGCCCGAAGGCCGCGCCGATGAGGGAAAGGCGGGTGAACGCCCGGGAATTGCTGCCCAGTTGCTCGCCGGTCTGGCTGATCTCCTGGGTGCAGAACCCGAGATGGTCGGTGCGGGTGAGCATCTTCTCGAAGGCCAGGCGGACTTCGTCCACGCGGCCAACGCGGTCGGGGTGAGGACGTCGAGCTGTTCAGCCCGCTGTCGGCCGGGCGGGCCATTTTCGCCGCCTCGACATTTCCATACGACGTATGGTAATCCTGGGGGCACTTCCGTACGACGTATGGAAGATCTTGCCCGGACCACGCCAGGCGCCGCACATCGCCTGCATGCAGCCGATGGTGCAGATCGCACCCATCGGGAAGGAAAGACCATGAAGAAGCTCACGAGGCGCGTTGTCGTCACCGTTTCCTCCGTGGCGGTCGCGGGTGTCGCCGTTCTCGGCGCCGGGGGCACCGCTTCGGCCGCGACTTCCGCATCCGCGCACGTCCAGCGCCCGGCCGTCAGCGTCAACGCCGCCGAGTACCGCTGGGACCACGGTGTCGGCTACCTGCTCGAGCAGGGCTACACCTGGGACGAGATCCGTGGCTGGCACCGCGACGGCGGTGAGGAGATCAGCTGTCGCTGACCGCCGCCCGGGCGGCCGTCGCTCCGGCGCCCGGGCTCTGCTGTAACGCCTCTCCCTTCGTTGCCTCTTCGCTGCCGGCCCAACGGCGGTCCGGCGGCGCAGCGCAGCCGAGGCAGCGACACCTTGGAGTCATCCGTACCCGCATCGACCGGAAAGCCGCCCGATGACCACGCCTCCCGACGCCCCCACCTCCCGCCGTGTCCGCGCCCGTTCCTCCGGTTGACGGGCGGTCATCGCGCGTCCGCGGCGAACATGCCGCGGTCGGCGAGTGATTCCGATGAATGAAACATCGACAGCCGAGGTGTCAGTCAGACTGAGAGTCAAGCCTCCGAGCGGTGCCGGCTCCATCCTCGCTGTCAGACTGGGTCCGGCCATCGCGAGCTGGACACTGATTGCTGCCTTGGGACAAAGACCGGCTCGCCCGACCACGGGTCTGCCTCAGGCGCACCGTCTCGGTCGGCGCCCTGGCCGTCATCATCGGCGGTGAGCCGGCTTTCCAGGCCCGTGATGATCGTGTCGAGCACCAGGCGGAACATACGTTCCTCGTCAGGGCCTGCGTCCGGGGGCCCGTCCTCGCCGGCAGCGGGGGCGGTGGGGTCGAGGCTCGACCACTGGTGAAGCGAGCCGTTGAGCTCGGCGATGAGGACACCGATGACGACGGCGCACATGAGAGCGGCGACCTGCCGGATCTCTGAGCGCGGTACCCCTGGGACATCCAGCGTCGCGATCAGCGCAGCCCAGAACGGGTCTTCGGGCTGGATGAAGTCCGGCTGGCTGAACGAGTAGGCCATGAGGTTGGGGTGGCGATGCGCCAGCGTCCGGAAATCTGTGGCGAGCAGGCGGATGCGCTCCTGCCAGGGAGCATCCTCCAGCGTCACGGTGCGGAACTGGGCGCCGACCATCCTGACCGCGCCGCGCAGCAGGGCGTCCCTGTTCGGCACGTGGTGGTACAGCGACATCGGGTTCGCATCCAGCGCGGTCGCGAGTTTGCGCATGGTGAGCGCCTCGACCCCGTCCGCGTCGATGAGCCGTAGGGCGGCGGCACAGATCCGGGCCTCGGTCAGAGGCACGTCTCTCCTCCTCGTTCCCCGCGGGGGACGCTTCACCTTTTTCATACGCCGTACGGTATCGGGTTTCGTACGGCGTATGGACATGAACTCGACCACACGGTGACGGAGCAGGCACTCCCGCGACCCGCATTGCGGTCGCGCCTGGGCAGGTGACTGACCAGGGACGTAGTGTCGCCGCGTTCGTCCGCCGCTTCGCCGCCTCAATGACTGCGCACTGAGGCGGCGGAGAAGTGCGCGTCAGCCGAGCCCACGGCAGCCGCTCCGCGCCGTCACGGCTCCTCACGGGTTCGTGCGATCTGGCTTTCCAGGCCGGCGATCGTGGCGTCCAGCGCATAGCTGAACATCGCGTCGACCACGTCCTTCGCAGGTGGGGGCGCGTCTTCCCCCTCGGGGCCGGCTGGTGCCGGCGGCAGGGTGGTCCACCGCTGGAGTGCTCCGGTCAGTTCGCTGAGCAGCAGCCCCGTGAAGACCGCGCACAGGGAGGCAGCGACGCGCGGGATCTCCGCGGGCGGCAGTTTCGCGGCGGCCAGGACGTCGGTGAGTCCCCGCCAAAAGGGGTCTTCCGGCTGGACGTAGTCGGCGCGCGCGAAGGAGTACCCCATCAGCTTGGGGTGGCGGTGTGCCAAGGCGCGGAAGTCGAGCGCCAGTTGGCGCATGCGCTCCTGCCAGGGGATGTCCTCCCGCTTCCCCGCGCGGAACTGCGAGCCGACGCGCGCGGCCACGCCGCGCAGCACGGCGTCCTTGTTCGGCACGTGGTGGTACAGCGACATCGGATTCGCATCCAGCGCGGTCGCGAGTCTACGCATGGTGAGCGCCTCGACCCCATCGGCGTCGATGAGCTGCAGCGCCATGTCGTAGATGCCGTCCTTGGTGAGTGGTACATCCCTCTTCCTCGTGCCCCGGGGGGCCTTCCTTTCCTTTTCCATACGTCGTATGGTACCACTTGAGCAGTTCCGTACGGCGTATGGAAAGTCGGGGTGCTGCTGCATCGGCGGCCTTCCCGCGCATCGCCCGGCGCCCTTGCCCCTCCCCTCTCCGCACAAAGGAGCAAGCCCATGACCACGCAGCCCGAGACCGGCCTCCGCCCCGCACGGTCCCCGCACGGCATTCCGATCCTCGGCTACACGCCGCAGATTCCCGACACCAACCCGGTCGCGTACTTCGGCGAGCTGTCCAAGCAGTTCCCCGAGGGCATCTTCAGCATGGACGTCGGAGGCCAGGAGAACGTCTTCGTCTACGACCCGGACCTGGTCACCGAGGTCTGCGACGAGACCCGCTTCGGGAAGCCGATCTTCGCGCCGCTGAGCCATGTCCGGGACTACACCGGCGCCGGCCTGTTCACGGCCCACCAGCACGAAGAGGAATGGGGCATGGCGCACCGGATCCTCATGCCGGCCTTCAGCCAGCGGGCCATGAAGGGCTACTTCGGGCAGATGCTGGAGATCGCCCAGAACCTGGTGGGCAAGTGGGAGCGTAAGGAGGGTCAGTCGGTCAACATCACCGACGACTACACCCGGCTGACCCTGGACACGATCGCGCTGTCGGGATTCGGCTACCGGTTCGACTCCTTCGAGAAGGAAAAGCTGCACTCCTTCCTCCAGGCACTGCTGGAGGCGCTGGTGGAGTCGATGCGGCGCTCGCAGGAACTGCCGAGCCTGACCGCGCTCCGCAAGGCCGATGACAAGAAGTACCGCGAGAACATCCGGCTGATGCGGGACCTGGTCGAGAGTGTGATCAAGGAGCGCCGTGAGGGGAAGGGCAGTGGTGAGGACGACCTGCTGGGGCTGATGCTGGAGGCCACCGACCCGGAGACCGGCAAGGGGCTGGACGACGACAACGTCCGTGACCAGGTGGTGACGTTCCTGATCGCCGGTCACGAGACCACCAGTGGTCTGCTGTCGTTCGCCACGTACTCGCTGATGCGCAACCCGCACGTCCTGGCCCAGGCCTACGCCGAGGTGGACCGGCTGCTGCCCGGCGACACCGTGCCGGACTACGACACGATCATGCAGATGGATGTCATCCCGCGCATCCTCGAGGAGACCCTGCGCCTGTGGGCTCCCATTCCGCAGATCATGAAGGCGCCGTTGGAGGACACCGTCATCGGCGGCCGCTACGAGCTGAAGCAGGGGACGAAGACGAACCTGCTGATGGGGCCGCTGCACACCCACGCCAAGGCGTGGGAGCGGCCGGAGGAGTTCGACATCAACCGGTGGCTGCCGGAGAACCGGGCCCAGCACCACCCGCACGCCTACAAGCCGTTCGGCAACGGCGTGCGTGCCTGCATCGGCCGGCAGTTCGCGCTCACCGAGGCCCGTCTGGCCCTCGCGCTGGTGCTGCAGAAGTTCAAGTTCTCCGACACCAGCGACTACAAGATGGACGTCAAGGAGGCGCTGACGCGCAAGCCCGGCGGCTTCGAGCTGAAGGTGCGGACCCGTCAGGAGCACGAGCGGACCGTGTTCGGCGTCGCGGACCTGCAGACGGACGACACGCGGGTGCAGGCCGCGGTCAGCGGTGTCGGGGTGAACCTGACCGTCGCCTACGGCTCCAGCCTGGGCAGCTGTGAGGACCTGGCGCGCACCATCGCCGACCGCAGCGAGCGCTCCGGCTTCGGGACCACCCTGACCAGCCTGGACGAGCTGGGCGACAACCTGCTCACCGAGGGCCTGCTCGTCGTCGTGGCCGCCAGCTACAACGGCAAGGCCCCGGACAACGCCCAGCGTTTCGACGAGCTGATCGCCGCCGGGCTGCCCGAGGGCTCGCTGTCGAACGTGCGGCTCGCGCTGCTGGGTGCCGGCAACACCCAGTGGGTGGCCACCTACCAGGCCTTCCCCACGCGGATCAACGAAGCCCTGCTGGCCGCCGGCGCCACCCCGGTCATCGAGCGCGGCATCGCGGATGCCGCCGGTGACTTCGACGGCATGGCCTCCCGCTGGATGGACACGCTGTGGGCCACCCTGGCCGAGGAGTACGCCGCCGACACCTCCGAGGCAAGCGGCCCGCGCTACCAGGTCCAGCTGCTCACCGAGGCGGACGTGCGCCCCGCGATCGTCTCCGAGCAGGCCTACCCGCTGACCGTGGTGGCCAACGAGGAACTCGTGGCCGACGCGACCGGCCTGTGGGACTTCCAGATCGAGCCGCCGCGCCCGTCGGCGAAGTCCATCACCATCGAGCTGCCCGAGGGTGTCACCTACGACACCGGTAACCACCTGGCCGTCTTCGCCAAGAACGAGCCGGCCCTGGTCGACCGCGCGCTGACGCGGCTCGGGGTGGAGCGTGACCAGGTGCTGCGCCTGGACCAGCCGGCCGGCGGCCGCACCCACCTGCCGGTAGGCACTGCGGTCACCGCAGGCCTGCTGCTCACCGAGTTCCTGGAGCTGCAGGACGTGGCCACCCGCGCCCAGGTGCGCATCCTGGCCGAGCACACCCAGTGCCCGTGGACCCGGCCGCAGCTGCAGGCCTACACAGCCGACACCGAGGAAGCCGAGAAGCGCTACCAGGAGGAGATCCTGAACAAGCGTGTCTCGGTGCTGGGTCTGCTGGAGCGTTTCTCCGCGGTCGAGCTGCCGCTGGCGGTCTTCCTGGAGATGACGGGGCCGATCCGTCCCCGCTTCTACTCCATCTCCTCGGCCCCGCTGGCCAACCCGCGCCACGTGCGCCTGACCGTCGGCCTGCTGGAGGGCCCGGCCCTGTCCGGTGACGGCCAGTACCGCGGCACCTGCTCCTCCTACATCGCAGGCCTTGAGCCCGGTGACGTCTTCTACGGCTACGTGCGCGTGCCCTCCCCGACGTTCGCCCCGCCGGCCGACCCCGCCACGCCGCTGATCCTCATCGGCCCCGGCACCGGCATCGCGCCGCTGCGCGGCTTCCTGGAGGAGCGCGCCTCGCAGCAGGAGAACGGCACGCAGGTGGGCCTGTCGCAGGTCTTCGTCGGCTGCCGCCACCCGGAGCACGACTACTTCTACCGCCAGGAGATGCAGACCTGGGAGAAGTCCGGGATCGCCCAGGTCCACACCGCCTACTCGGCGGTGACCGGCCACCCGGCCCGGTTCGTGCAGAACGCCATCGCCAACGCCGCCGACACGGTGTGGCAGGCCATCGAAGACGGCGCGTACATCTACGTCTGCGGTGACGGCCGCCGCATGGCACCCGCCGTCCGCGAGGCCCTCGCCGCCATCTACCGCAAGCACACCGGCAGCGACGACGAGGCCGCCCAGCAGTGGCTCGCCCAGCTCGAGGCCGACGAGCGCTACCAGCAGGACGTCTTCGCCTGACCCCCAGACGCCGGGAGGCGTGCGGCGGTCCTGACACCCCGCACCCTCCCGGCCACCACAAGCCACCAAGACACCACACGGCAGCCATCGGCCAGAACCGCCGCGGAGTGCCGCTCACAGAAAGCTGATCACCATGGACACCATGCTCGCCGGACGCTTCCACGTGGACAGCAAGAAGTTCGTCGTGGAGGAGGCCCCCGTCCCCGTGCCGGGCCCGGGCGAGGTCCTCATCGAGGTCAAGGCCGCCGGCGTCTGCCTGTCGGACGTCCACCTGCTCGACGGCTCCCTCCCCCCGCTCTTCCTGGACTCCGACGTGGTCACCGTCGGCCACGAGGTCTCCGGTGTGATCCACTCGCTCGGCCCCGGCCTCAAGCGAGACCTGACCGTCGGCACCCGCGTCACCCTGGAGGCCGGCAAGGCCTGCGGCCAGTGCGACGGCTGCGCACGCCACCGCCCCTGCAGCCAGATGCGTACCGCCGGCATCGACTACGACGGCGGCTGGGCCCAGTACATGGTCACCCCCGAGGAGACCATCGTCCCCATCCCGGACAGCCTCCCGTTCGACCAGGCCGCGATCATCCCCGACGCGGTCTCCACCCCCTACGCCGCCGTCGTCGCCACCGCGGGCGTCCGTCCCGCCCAGTCCGTCGGCATCTGGGGCGTCGGCGGAGTCGGCGCGCACAACGTGCGCGTCGCCCGCCTGGTCGGCGCCGCGCCGATCATCGCCATCGACCCGCTGCCCGGCGCCCGCGAGCGCGCCCTGGAATTCGGTGCGGACCTGGCCCTGAACCCGGCCGCCCCCGACTTCGCCGAGCAGATCCGCGCGGCCACCGCCGGGCAGGGCCTGCACTTCGCCTTCGACTGCGCCGGCGTGCCCGCCGTCCGCGAGCAGGCCGCCTCCGTACTCGGCCGCGAGGGTTCCCTGATCCTGGTCGGCATCACGCCCAGGCCGCTCACCATCACCGAGGGCCTGACCTTCAACTACATGATGAAGCAGGTGCGCGGTCACTACGGCGCCACCCCCGAGAGCGTCACCGAGCTGGTGCAGCTGGCCTCCAACGGCCGCCTCGACCTGGCCCCCTCCATCACCGGCCACATCCCGCTCGCCGACGCCGCCGACGCGGTCCACCGGCTGGAGAACAAGATCGGCGACCCGATCCGTCTGATCCTCGTCCCCTGACCTCTCTGCAGAAGGACGACCAAAGCCACCTCGGGCAGGGGTGAGTGGGCGCCGGTGCTTGAGGGAGCACCGGCGCCCACGGCTAACTCCGGGGTCAGATGAGGTCGGGCAGGGGACGCCGGGTGACCTCGTGGGCGTCGTCCGGGGGGACGCCGAGCATGCGCAGGACCATCTCGGCCAGGTCCGAGGCGGCCTCGTCGCCGTCGAGGTCGGGGCGGGCCAGCCTCAGCGCCACGAGGGACAGCAGAGTCCCGCCCACGGCGGACAGGGCGGTGGTCGCGTTGGTGCAGGTGAAGCGGCCCGAGGCGATGCCGATCTCCAGGTCACGCAGGGCTCGCGGGGCGAGTCCGCGTTCGGAGTGAATCTGGGCCAGACCGCGGTCACGCAGGATCCGCATGAGTTCCGGGTGGGAGTCGGCCATCCGGGCCGTGAGCCGGAAGCCCGCCGCGACGAGCTCGGCCGGATCCTCGATCCCCTGGACGCGCTCGTCGATGACCTGCCCGAACTCCTCCAGGGCGTCCGTCACCGCGGCGTCGAACAGCTCCGTCTTCGACGCGAAGTGGTTGTAGAAGGAGCCGAACCCAACGTCCGCACGCTCGGCGATCGCCTGGATGCTGGCGCTGGTGTCCCCCGTCTCCGCGAGGATCTGCCGGGCCGCACGGACGAGCGCCTGACGAGTCTCGGCACGACGCCGCTCGAAGCGGTTCTTGGGCGGGGCTGACGTCGGCATACGGCGAGTGTAACAACCGTCGCGATGAGTCCAACATGACTGATGGATTCGTCAATTATTTGGGCTCGCCCTATTGACGATGAGTTACAGCAAAGTTGATGATTCCCTCATTACGGCAGTGTTGCTTGGAGGGCACCATGTCCGAAACCCCCGTTAACAGGGCCGCTCCCCAGACGCCCCACCAAGACCTCCACAGCGAGCAGGGCGCCCTGCGCGGCGAGCACCCCGGGCGCGCCCGGAATCCCGTGATCAAGGTGGCGGACCTGGCCTGGCTGGAGTTCGAGAAGCCCGACCTGGACCGGGCCGAGGCCTTCGCCCGCGACTTCGGGTTCGCAACCGCCGGCAGCACCGAGCGGGAACTGTGGCTGCGCGGCACGTTCGCGGGCTCGCCCTGCATGGTCATCCGGCGTGGGCGTGCGTCCCGCTTCATCGGGCCGGCGTTCCGCGCGGCCGAGCAGGCCGATCTCGACCGGCTGGCCGGCGCCACCGGGACCGCGGTGCGGGACGCGAGCGTCCCCGGCGGCGGAAAGGCCGTCGACCTGCTCGATCCCTCCGGCTTCCCGGTCCGGGTCGTGCACTGCGCCGAACAGCTGCCCGCTCTGCCCGAGCAGCAGCCCCTGCTCCTCAACTTCGGCACGGATCACCGTCGTACGAACGCCACACAGCGCCCGCCTCGCGAGCCGTCCCGTATCCAGCGGCTGGGCCACGTGGTGCTGGAGACACGGGTGTTCGCCCGCGCCCTGGACTGGTACCTGGAAACGCTCGGGATGATCGTCAGCGACTTCCTGTTCCTGGACGGGCAGCGCGACCGCGGGCCGACCATGGCGTTCATCCGCTGCGACCAGGGCAGCCTGGCGGTGGACCACCACACGCTGGCCATGCACCTGGGGCCCGGCACCGGCTACGTCCACTCCGCCTACCAGGTCACCGACCTCGACTCGATCGCCGCCGGCGGTGAGTACCTGGCCGAGCGCGGATACCGGCGCAGCTGGGGCGTCGGCCGGCATATCCAGGGCAGCCAGCTCTTCGACTACTGGCGCGACCCGGACCGCTTCATGCTGGAGCACTTCGCCGACGGCGACCTGTTCTCCCGCGACATCGAGCCCGGCTGGGCGCCGATGTCGGCGAGCGGCCTGGCCCAGTGGGGCCCGCCGGTCACCCGCGACTTCCTGGGCACGAACCCGTCCCCCGCCAAGCTCCGCGAGGTCATGACGGCCCTGCGCGGCGACAACGAACTCGACCCGGCACGTCTGCTGGGCCTGATGAAAGCGATGAGCTCATGAGCACCAACGTTCTGCGCACCGCCGACGGCTGGTGGGTCGTCCGGGACGAGCGCGCCGTCCGCATCGAGACCAAGGCGGTCACCACCGCCGAGCTGCTCGCCGACCTCCCCCACGCTCGGCTTCGCTCGCGCGGGGGCGCCCCCACCGCGGTCCGCGAGGCCGCCGCCTCCGACGAGAGCGGCACGCCCGTCGCCGACCTGGTGGCGCTGCCTCCGGTCACCACCCCGTGCCGGGTGGTCGCCCAGATGGTCAACTACCGCAGCCACGCCAAGGATTCGGGCTTCACCGGCGACATCCCGCCCACCTTCTTCCGCAAGGCGTCCGGCTCGGTCAGCGGCCCGCACGACACGATCGTCCGGCCCGCGCATGTGAACTTCCTCGACTACGAGGTGGAACTCGGCCTCGTCATGGGTGCGACCCTGCCCGTGGGCACCGTCGTCGAGGAGCGGGACCTGCCGCGCTACGTCGCCGGCCTCGTCCTGACCAACGACGTCAGCGCCCGCGACGTCCAGCTGACCAAGACCCAGTTCTACGAGAGCAAGTCCTACCCGACCTTCACGCCCACCGGGCCGTACCTGACCCTGCTGGAGCCCGAGGACTTCGCCCATCTGCTCAACCTGCGGCTGCGGCTGTCGGTCAACGGCGAGCCGCGCCAGGACCGCACCCTGGCCGACATGATCGTCCGCCCGGCGCAGGCGCTGACGCTGCTCGCCCGCTTCCAGACCCTCGACCCGGGCGACCTGCTGCTCACCGGCACCCCCGGCGGCACCGCCCTGAAGGCCCCGCCCAAGCCGCTCGAGAAGATCGGCGCGCTGCTGCCGCCGGCGCTGAAGTGGAAGGCGTTCTTCAAGAGCCAGGCCAAGAACCCCCGTTACCTGAGCGAGGGCGACCTCATCACCGCCACGATCGCCACCCCGGACGGGCGGATCGACCTCGGTGAGCAGCGGACTCCTGTGGCGGACGCGACATGAGCGCCGGATCCCGGATACCGGTGGTGATCATTGGCGCGGGGCCCGTGGGGGTCACGGCCGCCCTCCTGCTCGCCCAGCGCGGCGTGCGCAGCCTCGTGCTGGAACGCCACCGGGGCATCTACCAGCTGCCGCGCGCCGTCGTCGTGGACGACGAGGTCCGCCGGATCCTGCAGAGTGCCGGCGTCCACGAGGAGTTCGCCGCCCTCGCACGCCCGGCGCGCGGGCTACGGCTGCTCGACGCCCGGCACCGCGTGATCGCCGAGTTCCCGCGCTCCTCGCACGGACACCACGGCTTCCCGCAGACCAGCATGTTCGACCAGCCCAAGCTGGAACGCCTGCTGCGCGACGCCCTGGCGCGCCGCCCGGAGTGCGAACTGCGGGGCGGAGTGGAGGTCGTGTCCGTCACCCAGTCCGTCACACGGGACACCGGACCGGACGGTCCGCCGGGTCCGGTCCGGGTTACTTTCCGCCGCGACGGCAGCGACGAGGCGGAGCACGTGTGGGCCGATGCCGTCCTCGGCTGCGACGGCGCGGGCAGCCTCACGCGTGACTCCATCGGCGCCGTGTGGGAGGACCTGCACTTCGAGGAGAGCTGGAGAGTCATCGACGTGCGCACCAGCCGCCCGGTGCGCACCTGGGAAGGCGCCGAGCAGATCTGCTGCCCCACCCGGCCGGCCACCTTCATGCGCGTCGGCGAGGATCGCTACCGCTGGGAGTTCCGGCTGCCCGACGACGAGCGCCTGGACGGCCCGGACGGATGGGAGCGCCTGCGTGAGCTGGTCGCCCCCTGGGTGGACCTGCCGCCCGATGCCTCGCCGGGCGGCGACTTCGAGGTGATACGGCAGGCGCAGTACACCTTCCGGGCCCGCCTCGCCGACCGGTGGCGACGGGGACGCGTCTTCCTGCTGGGCGACGCCGCCCACCTCACCCCGCCTTTCGTCGGGCAGGGTCTGTGTGCGGGCCTGCGGGACGCCCGCAACCTCACCTGGAAACTCGCCCGCGTGCTCCAACAGGGCGCGGACGAGCGGCTGCTGGACACCTACGAGCGTGAGCGCAAGCCGCACGTCCGCCACGTGATCCGCATTGCGGTCGCCGTCGGCTGGGCCATGACCGGCGGCCAGGACCGCGCTGCGGCGATCCGCCGAGCCGTCGTGGGCGCGGCCTGCCGTCTCCCCGGCGTGACCGCGGCGGTGAGCCGCGACCTCAGCCCCGCCCTGGCCGCCGGCCCGCTGGTACGGCGCCGCTCCCGGCTGACCGGCCGCGTGCTGGCCGGCACCTTCTGCCCGCAGCCCCGGGTGCTGCACGACGGCAGGAGAGTGCGCCTCGATGACGTCCTCGGGGACTCCTTCGCCGTACTGACCGCTGTGCCGCCCACTGCGCAGGTGACGGCCGTGGCCACGGCACTCGGCGCACGCACGATCCGCGTCGACGACCTGGGCGACGACGGCAACCTGTCCGCCTGGCTGGCAAGGGGCCGGGCCGACACCGTCCTGCTGCGCCCCGACCGCGTCGTGATGGACACCGTCCCCGCCGGCACCGGCGACTTCACGGGCACTGCCGTGTGGGCACCGCTGCTGCACACGGCCCGCCGTCCCGCCGAGGACCGGCCCGTCCCCCTGCCGAGGAGCACCACACCATGACCACCCCGCACCCCACGCCGTTTCCGGAGCCCTTCTTCACCCCCGACCCACAGGCGGCCACCCGCAGCCGGATCGCGGACTTCGCCCGATGGGCGGCCCGGCACCACGGCGCCGAAGGGATCCAGGACCCCAGGGACTACCAAGCCCTGTACCACTGGTCCGTCACCGACCTGGAAGGGTTCTGGGCCGCGGTGTGGGAGTACTTCGCCGTCGACGCGGCGACTCCGTACGAGCAAGTCCTGGCCGAGGAGACCATGCCCGGCGCCCGCTGGTTCCCCGGCGCCACCCTCAACTACGCCCACCACGCGCTGCGCAACCTGCAGCCGGACGCTCCCGCGATCACCGCGCTGGACGAGACCGGATCCGGTTACGAGATCACGGGCCAGCAGCTGCGCGCCCGGGTCGCGTCCGTCGCAGCCACCCTGCGCGACCTGGGCGTCGGACAGGGCGACCGGGTGGTGGGTTACCTGCCCAACACCCCCCACGCCGTCATCGCCTTCCTCGCCACCGCCAGTCTGGGCGCGGTGTGGTCGGTGTGCGGCCAGGACTACGCACCCAAGGCCGCCGCCGACCGTTTCGCCCAGCTCGAACCCGCGGTGCTGATCACCGCGGACGGCTACCGCTTCAACGGCACCACACACGACCGCCGGACCGCCTCGCTCGAACTGGCCGGCGCGCTGCCGACGCTGAAGGCCACGGTGCTGGTGGATCACGTGGGCCTTGCCTGGCCCGAGGGCGGGCACCCGGGACTGACGGTGCCCTGGGAGGACGCGGCCACCCGCACCGAGTACCTCTCTTTTGCCCCGGTGCCGTTCGACCACCCTCTGTGGGTCGTCTTCTCCTCCGGCACCACCGGCCTGCCCAAGGGCATCGTCCACGGGCACGGCGGGGTCCTGCTCGAGCACTTCAAGATCCTCGGCCTGCACAGCGACCTGGGCGTCGGGGACCGCCTGCTGTGGTACACCACCACCCACTGGATGATGTGGAACCTGGTCGTCTCCACCCTGCTGACCGGTGCCACCACCTGCACGTACGACGGCAGCCCCGCACCGCTTGCGCGCCCGGACATCCTGTGGGAGCTGGCGGACCGCCACAAGGTCACCGTCTTCGGCACCAGCCCCCAGTACCTGCTGGCCATGAGCAAGCTGGGCGTCGAACCCTCCGTGCACGACCTGTCGGCCATCCGCGTCCTCGGCTCCACCGGCTCCGCTCTGCCCGCCTCCGCCTACCCCTGGGTCCGCGACCACGTGGGCGCCGGTGTCCAGCCGGCCTCCACCAGCGGCGGCACGGACGTCGTCTCCGGCTTCGCCGGCAGCGCCCCTACGACCCCCGTCTGGGCGGGGGAGCTGTCCGCTCCCTACCTGGGCGTGGCGCTGGCCGCCTACGACGCGACGGGCACCCCTGTCCTCGACCAGGTCGGCGAACTGGTCGTCACCCGGCCCATGCCGTCCATGCCGCTGTACTTCTGGAACGACCCCGACGGCAGCCGCTACCGCGACGCCTACTTCGGCGCCTACCCCGGTGTGTGGCGGCACGGCGACTGGATCACCCTCACCTCGCACGGTTCGGTGATCGTCCACGGCCGCTCCGACGCCACCCTCAACCGCAACGGCGTACGCCTGGGCAGTGCCGACATCCACGACGTCGTCGAACGCCTCCCCGAGATCACCGAGGCCCTCGTCATCGGCGCGGAGGAACCCGACGGCGGCTACTGGATGCCGCTCTTCGTGGTCCTCGCCGACGGGGTCGGCCTGGACGATTCCCTGCGCGACCGGATCCGCGACGCGATCCGCGCCGGCGCCTCACCCCGCCACGTCCCCGACGAGATCCTCGCCGTACCGGCCATTCCACACACGAAGACCGGCAAGAAACTCGAGGTCCCGGTCAAGCGCCTCCTCCAGGGCACCCCCGCCGAGCAGGTCCTCAACCTCGCGGCGGTCGACCAGCCCGAACTCGTCGACTTCTACGCCCGGTTGGGCGCGGAGCGGAGCAAGCGGTCGACACACCACGCCTGACCGCCGGCCAGGGGATCACAGGCCCAGGTGACAGCACCTGGATTCTGTGCCCGCCCGGCTCCGCAATCCCTGTCCCGCCGAGTGGTGGCGGGGCGGAGACCTCGCGCCACCACCGCACCATCCGCACACCCGAAAGTAAGAGAGAAACCGTGAGCACGACCTACCGCGAACCGCAGGCCCTCGACGCTCTTGACGACGCCGGGCGAAAGCTGCTGTTCACAGAGGCCCGCAGCGCGAACACCTTCGCCGTGACGGCCGTTACCGACGACGAACTCGCCATGATCTGGGAACTCGCCCGCTGGTCGCCGAGCTCCGCCAACTGTCAGCCGCTGCGTGTGCTCTTCGTGCGCACCCGCGAGGGCAAGGAGCGACTGGTCCGGCACATGGACGAGGGCAACAGGGCCAAGACGTTCAGTGCGCCGGCCGTGGCGGTCCTGGCGTACGACGTCGACTTCCACGAGCAGATGCCGACGGTCTTCCCGGCTCGCGGCGAGATGCTGCGAGCGGCGTTCGCCGACCAGATCGAAAAGCGCGAGAGCCTCGCTGCCTACAACTCGGCACTGCAGACCGGGGTCTTCCTGCTCGCGGTGCGCGCGGCGGGGCTCGCGGCCGGTCCTATGGCGGGCTTCGACGAGGCGGGCGTGGACAAGGAGTTCTTCGCCGGTACCGGCTGGCGTTCGCATCTGGTGGTCAACATCGGTCACCCCGGTGCCGACCCGTGGTTCCCGCGGCTGCCCCGCGTGCCCGTCGAGGACGCCGTCGCCTGGGTCTGACGGCACCGCCACCGAACGGTCGCGCCATGCCGAGGTCGCCGGTGCTCTCCTGAGTACCGGCGCCCTTTTTTGTCAGGCGGAGGGGTACCTGGGGGCAGCTCGATGAGGGCGTTGTGCCGACTTGGACGGCAGCCGACTGATCGTCAACTGTTCAGGGTGCCAAGGAAGTCCAGAAGCGCCGCATTCACCTCGCCGGGGCGTTCCTCGGCGATCCAGTGGCCGCAGCCGGGCAGGATGTGCGCCGGTCCGACGGTCGGGTGGAGCGTGGGCAGGGCGGGGATGCGTTGGTCCATGCCCGGGAACCCGTAGACCAGGTCACGATCGCCGGTGAGGTAGCGGCCGGGCATCCGGTACTGTGCGCCGTCCCATGGGGCGGTCAGCTGCCAATTGCGGTCGAAGTTGCGGTACCAGTTGAGGGCGCTGGTGAACCCGGCTTCGGTGAACTCCGTCGCGAGTGTGTCGATGTCGGCCTCGGTGAGCCAGCCGGGAAGTTCTTCGGGGTCCTCGAAGAGGTCCAGGAATCCCTTGCCCGGTGGGACGAGCGGTTCGACCGGCGGGTCGCTGTGCGGGATGTCGCCGGAGAGGCCGTACATCACGCGACGGAAGGTGGCATGCGGGTCCTTCGCGAGCTCGGCGTCCGCGACGCCGGGGGTCTGGAAGTAGTTCCAGTAGAACTGGCCGCCGAACCGCTCGCGCATCGCCTGCAGCGGAGGAACCGGACCGCGCTGCGGCGGCGGGACGCTGAGGCCCACGACCCCCCGGATGACGTCAGGCCGCATCAGCGCGGTGGACCAGGCGACCATGCTGCCCAGGTCGTGGCCGACGACCACGGCCTGCCGTGCGCCGAGTGCGTGGATCAGGCCGATGACGTCACCGACGAGGTGCAGGATGGTGTATTCCTCAACCGCGGCGGGCCGGTCGCTGCGTGCGTAACCGCGCTGGTCAGGGGCGACGACGCGGTATCCGGCCCCGGCCAGGGGTGTGAACTGGTGGCGCCAGTTGTACCAGCATTCGGGAAAGCCGTGGAGCAGGAGGACCAGGGGCCCTTCACCCTCCTCCGCGGTATGCAGCCGAAGCTCTCCAACCGTGACGGTGCGGTGCTCGACCATGGTCACAACCCCTTCCAGGTGGGTTGGTCCGTATCCCACGCTACTCGCGGGTCACACCGACACCGAGTGATCGCCCGCCGTGGTCGCGGGGCCATGGTCCAGGGGCTCCAAGTCGCGGTCCGGGACCGAGGGGGCAATACTGATAAAAATTTCAGCTATGAGGTTTTTGTCCAAGTAAGGAGTTCGCTCATGCCCGCAGTTCTTGTCCACGGCGTCCCCGACACCCACCGTGTATGGGACGGCGTGCGCCGGCACCTGACCCGAAGTGACGTCGACGCCTGGGACCTGCCCGGCTTCGGCGCACCGCGGCCGCAAGGCTACGGCTCCACCAAGGAGGAGTACGTCGCTTGGCTCGTCGATCGGCTGGAACAAGTCGGCGAGCCGGTGGACTTGGTCGGCCATGACTGGGGCTGCGTTCTCACCGCGCGCGTCGCATCGATACGGCCGGACCTGGTTCGCACGTGGGCCGGCAGCAGCGCTCCGGTCAGTGCTCAGTACGTCTGGCATCCGCTGGCCAAGATCTGGCAGGACCCGGTCGAGGGGGACCGGTTCATGAACGAGCTCGACCCGGCGTCCTTCGCCAAGGACCTGAGCAAACTCGATGTCCCGGCTGAACTGGCCGAGGAAATGGCCCGTCGCGTGGACGGGGCGATGAAGGACAGCATCCTCAAGCTGTACCGCTCCGCCGTGACGGTGGGTGCGGAGTGGGAACCGGGACTGGCGAACGTGTCCGCGCCGTGCCTGGTCTTTTGGGGGACGCTCGACCCGGCCTGTCCGATCGGGTTCGCCGATGAACTTGGCGAAGCTGTGCGAGCGTCCCGGGTGGTCAAGCTCGACTGCAGCCACTGGACGGTGCTCCAGAAGCCGGCCGAGGTCGCTGCGGCCCTTGAGGCGCACTGGAGTGCCTGAGGAGCTGTTGTCCTTGCGGCGTGATGAGCGGGTTTGCGCCGGCGGGGCACCGGCTCGGTGATTTCGTGGGATCGGTTGCCTGTCGTCTCGCTGCAACGTTCGCAATCGAGAAGATCTCAACTCTGTTGAGCGCGTGTGGTGCCTCCGGCATTCCGTGACGGCCCTTCTCACGCAGTGCGCAGTCTCAGTATGGCGATTCAGTTCGCCAAGCAGGGCGTCGGCTTCCCCTGCGACGCCCTGATGCCCGCGCCGTGCCGCCGCCATGCGAGCGAGAGGTCAGTCTCTCCCTTGGCTGCGGCGCATCCTTCGACTTTCCATACGGTGCATGGTATTACTGAAGAGAGGTTCCGTACGCTGTATGGAATCTGAGGGTGTTGCACTATCGGCAACCTCTCCCGCGCCCGGTGGCGCAGTGCAGGGCTGGCTGGCGCTCACGAAGAAGAGCGACCCACGCCGCTGCATTCGAACAATGCACAGTGAATTGCACTAGTGATCTGAGCGTCCGTCGTACTGGCGGATCGCTCTGACCTGAAGGAGAAGCTTGTGAGTAACCTCGCGAAGCGCGTGTCTGTCGCCATCGCCTCCCTGGCGGTGGCCGGCGGAGCCGTTCTTGGTGCCGGGGGCACTGCGTCGGCTGCGACGTCGGCGTCCGGGCACGCCCAGCGCCCGGCCGCGAGTGTCGAGGCCAACGACCACCGTTGGGGCGGCGACGACGATCGCTGGGGCCGTGACGATGGCCGTTGGGTCCGTGACGACGACTGCTGGGACCGTCGCGACGGCGGCCGTTGGGTCCGTGACGACGACTGCTGGGACCGTCGTGACGACGGCCGTTGGGTCCGTGACGACGACCGATGGGACCGTCGCGACGACGACCGCTCGGACCGCGACGAGGTGAGCTACCGCGACGACCGGTACAGCGTCGGTCGCTGATACGAAGGTCGCCTTTCTCCGGCAACCGACGTTGGTCACATCCCTGTGATGCTCCCGGCCGTCAGTGGTGGCTTCGCCTGCTCCTGGCGGCCGGGCACGACACCGGCCCCCTACCCCGCTTCTCTGTTCACGCCTCTTGGATTCCGACGGCAGCCCTTCCGGCGGCCCTCCCGGTATGGACTCGAGGCACCAGGAGTAAAGACCAATGAAGTCGTTGAGAACCCTGATTCGGGGGCTACATGTGCAACTCGTCGTCTCGCATGAGATGTCCTTGCCCGTGAGTATGAGGCTGCGGTACGAGCCCAGTGATCCCCATGCCGTCCATGCCGCATTCGCCGCTGTCGGCAGCGACGAGAAGGTGGAATGGATCATTGGACGAGATCTTCTGATCGATGGCCTGAAAGGCCCGTCCGGCGAGGGAGACATACGCATCTGGCCCGCCGACGACCCCTGCGACTTGTACATCCTTCTCAACCCGCCGGGTGGTACGGCCTTGCTCAAAGCCCGAGCGCAGGAAATCAAGACGTTCCTGCAGGAAACAAAGGCCGTGGTGCCCAGGGGGGCCGAGCCCAAGCACATCGACGTGGACGCCTTGCTGGCGCACTTCCTCGCCGAGGGATGAAGGCGGCCCAGTTGCCACTCATCTGGCGCACTGAATCTGTGCTTCCGCTGACAGCCGCTGCTGATCAGAATGCGTCCTCATCGCTTTCTGCTGCCAGCGTTGTGTCGGTCAGTGCATTGGTCTTCACCGTCGCCTCGTTCTGGTGGCTCAACGCCAGACAGGGGTGCCTGAAGTCGTGGGAGCCTCATTCCTTTGCGGCGATTTGCCACGGCTCCATGGTTCGCCTGCGGCTTCCGCTCGTCCTTCACAACACAGGTGCCAAGCCGATAGTCGTGCACGATCTCAGGCTGACCTTCCCTGATGAGCCCGCCTCTCATCTGCCGCTGCTGTGGACGTCTTCACCATCCCGTCTCCAACCCGGGCCGGACGAGGAACCGAAGTTGCCGGCCGGATTCGTTGTGGCCGGCAGAGAAGCGCAACAACTCTTCGTCGAGTTCGAGGCACCGTTTTCCGGGTTCATTCCGGAGGCCCGTGATTACAAGGTCCGGATCCAAGTGAGGGTTGGCCACCGCAAGGGGTGGCGCTCGCTTCTGACGTTCACCTTGAGGACCACCAACATCATTTATCCCGACCGGTACACCGTCTACAACAACGCACCTCTCGAACTGACGAAGGAAGACCAGAAAAAGGCAGACGCTGCGCTCCTGGAGCTGCTGGAGGGGCAGGAGATGGGCACTTCCGCCAAAGGCGAGACCAAGCGGCGAGACTCTTCGAACGACGAGGGCAACGCCGACCCATAGGTCGGGGAGATGGCCTCGTGGGCGCCGACGGCGCGGGCGAGTTCCAGCTTCTCTTCGCTGACGTCCAGGGCGATCACCCGGGTCGCGGTCATCGCCCGGAGCAGTTGGATGGCGACGTGGCCGAGTCCACCCGCGCCGATGACCACCGTGGTGGAACCCGGCAGCAGCTTGGGCAGGGCGCGCTTGATCGCGTGGTAGGGGTCAGGTCCGCGTCGGTCAGGGGGACCGCCGCGACCGGGTCCAGCCCGTCGAGCGGTACGAGGTGCGGGCGTCATCCACGAGCATGTACTCGGCCATCGAGCCGGGCGAGCCGAGCCCCGGGGGATGGATGCCGAGCTTCTTGGCACGCAGGCAGTAGTTCTCCTTGCCTTCGGCGCACTTCGCACACGTGCCGCAGCCCCATGCCCCGTACATCGCGACCGCGTCGCCTTCCGCCGGCCCGGTCACCCCGTCACCGAGCGCGGTGACCGTGCCGACTCCCTCGTGCCCGAGCGTCAGAGGCGGCGTGCCGCACCTCTCCGCGGGCAGCGCGGCGGGCACCTGACCGGCCGCTGCAGGACCTGTGTGACGAGGTGCTCTATCGCCTGCAGGGCAACACCGGCCCCGGCGACGCCATCCTCCTGCTCGCCCGCGCCCACACCGTCCCCGCCGATCACGTCGCCACCTGGCCTCTGGACCGGGACCCCACAGCGGCGGCCACGGCGCGCGCCCACGCTCACCGGCGGCTCGCCGACTGGGGCGTGGACGAGGAGGTGGCTTACGCGACCGAACTGATCGTCAGCGAACTGGTCACCAACGCCGTCCGTTACGGCAGCGCACCGCTGAGCCTGCGCCTGATCAAGGACCGCGTCCTCACCTGCGAGGTCCACGACACCAGCCCCGCCACCCCGCGCCTGCGCCATGCGCGGACCATCGATGAAGGCGGACGCGGCCTGTTCATCGTCGCCCAGCTCGCCCAGAACTGGGGCATGCGGTACACGCCCGACGGCAAGACGGTCTGGACGGAACAGGCGCTCTCCTCGGCGCCCTCGCCGTGTGATCATCCGGGGTGAGGACAGTCACACGGCGGGGTCGCCTGGGGCAGGAGCAGCGGGGCGAGTCGGTCGGTTGCCTGGTGACGCGCTCGGTTACGCGCCGACGCGCTCGGTTACGCCGTGACCTGTTCGGTTACGCGGCGAAGCGCTCGGCGAGCTCCTTGGCCTTGACGGCCGCGTCGTCGAGGGCCTTGGTGCGGGATGCCTCGAAGAGGGGGACCAGCTCGGACATCGCCGGGTTGTGCGGCGCCATCGTGAGCTCCGGGACGATGAAGTCGAGGTCCAGGGCGAGGGTGTCGCGCAGGGTCGCCTCCAGGTAGTTCTGCACGTACTCGTAGGGCTCGCGCGGGGTGCCCGGCGCGTAGGAGCCGCCGCGGCTGGCGACGACGGTGACCGGGGTGCCCTTCACCTTCGACTCCTCGGTCATGGCGGTGCGGCCCATCAGGATCACGTTGTCCAGCCACGCCTTGAGGGTCGACGGGATCGCGTAGTTGTACATGGGGGCGCCGATCAGGATCGCGTCCGCCGCCTCCAGCTCCTCGATGAGCCTCACGCGCTCGGCGAATGCGGCGGCCTGCTCCGGGGTGTGGGCGTCCGGGGCGGCGAAACCGGCGGTGTGGGCGTCGGCGTTGATGTGCGGCACGGGGTTCGTGGCGAGGTCGCGGTAGATCACCGTGCCCTCCGGGTGCTGCTCCTGCCAGGCCTTGCGGAAGGTGTCCGTCACCGCGCGGGAGGCGGAGGCGGAGCCCGGGAACACGGACGAGTCGATGTGGAGGAGGGTGGCCATCGGGTTCTCCAGGTAGGTGGGGGTTTGCGGGGTCGGGGAAGCCAAGCCCGGGGGCTGGGCTTCTGTTTTGTACTCGACTATAGATAACACAGCTACTTACTTTTTTTCATCTCGCGCAAGGAGGGGCAGTACCCTGGACCCATGCCGGAATGGGGAAGCCACGACGTGGGGCCGTGCCAACAGGTCGGTGACGGCATCACCCGGGTCTTTCAACTGCTGGGAAAGCGCTGGACGGGCCTGGTCGTGGCCGTTCTGCTGCAACGCCCTGTCCACTTCGCCGAGCTGCGCAGGGCGATCCCCGGCATCAGCGAACGGATGCTCTCGGACCGGCTCACCGAACTCGGCGCGGCGGGACTGGTCGTGCGCGAGGTCGACGAAGGCCCCCCGCTGCGGGTCGCGTACCGCCTGACGGAGGCGGGCGCCGCGCTCGAGCCCGCGCTCAAGGAACTTGGGTCCTGGGCGGAGATGTATCTGCCAGAGGCGGGGCCGTGCCCGAGGTAGTGCCCGCCCGACGCACCTGCCTTCTGCTGTGACCGTGAAGTTGTCCACAGGTGTCGGGGTGCCAGGCGCCGAGGTCGCCAAGTTGTCCACAGGGTCTGACGCGTTGCGGTGACCCGCTGTACGGTCGGCACGAGTTGATGTTGTTCGTGCACGGGGGAGGCGGTCGCAGTGACCGAGCTCGGGACAGCGGTTGAGGCACAGCAGGCGCCCAGGGCTTTGGGGGTACGGGGATTCGCGGTGCCGGGATTCGCTGTCTGGCCCCCGCAGGGCTCGCCCAAGGAAGAGGGGAAGGCCCTGCGCGGGCGGGTGCCGCGCGGCGCGCACGCCGAGCTGCTGGTCGACGCCGGCCGGCCGGACGCGGTGACCGCCGTCGAGGAGTCCAACCGCGGCCGTATCCCCGAGCTCACCCCGATACGGGTCGGCAGGATGGCCGCCACGCCCTTCGCCTTCCTGCGCGGTTCGGTGGGCCTCATGGCGTACGACCTCGCGCGCACCCCCGCGACCGGCATCGATACCCAGATCTGCGGAGACGCGCACGCGGCGAACTTCGGCCTGTACGGGGACGCGCGCGGCGGCCTCGTCATCGATCTGAACGACTTCGACGAGACGGTGCACGGCCCCTGGGAGTGGGACCTCAAGCGGCTCGCCACCTCGCTGGTGCTCGCGGGCCGGGAGGCCGGGGCGGACGAGGACACGTGCCGGGCGGCCGCGTACGACACGGTGGGCGCGTACCGCCGCACCATGCGCCTGCTGGCCAAGCTGCCGGCACTGGACGCGTGGAACGCGATCGCGGACGAGGAACTCGTCTCCCACACCGACGCCCACGATCTGCTCGGCACACTGGAGCGGGTCTCGGAGAAGGCGCGGGCCAACACCAGTGGGCGGTTCGCCGAGAAGTCGACGGAGGCGGTGGATGGCGGCGGCCGCCGTTTCGTGGACGCGCCGCCGGTGCTGCGCCGGATTCCCGACGCCGAGGCGGCCGGGGTCGCGGCGTCACTGGAGCACTACCTGATGACTCTCTCGGAGGACCGCCTCCCGCTCCTCGCGCGGTATGCGGTCCACGACGTCGCCTTCCGCCTCGTGGGCACCGGCAGCGTGGGCACCCGCTCGTACGTCGTGCTGCTCCTGGACCACCGCGGCGAAGCCCTCGTCCTCCAGGTGAAGGAGGCCCGCGCCTCGGCGCTGATCCCGCACCTGGCGACCGCCGGGCACGCGATCCCCGACGTGCCGCACGAGGGCCGGCGCGTGGTCCTCGGCCAGAAGCGCATGCAGGTCGTCAGCGACATCCTGCTCGGCTGGACCTCGGTCGACGGCCGGCCCTTCCAGGTACGCCAGTTCCGCAACCGCAAGGGCAGCGTCGACCCCGCCGCCCTCGCCGCCGACCACATCGACGACTACGCCCGCATGACCGGTGCCCTGCTGGCCCGCGCCCACGCCCACAGCGCCGACCCGCGCCTCATCTCCGGCTACTGCGGCAAGAACGAGGAACTGGACGAGGCCATTGCGTCCTTCGCCGTCGAGTACGCCGACCGGACGGAGGCGGACCACGCGGAGCTGGCGGCCGCGGTCAGGGAGGGACGGGTGGCTGCGGACGTGGGGGTGTGAGGTCGGGGGCTGGGCGAACCGGTGCTGGGCGAGCCGGTGCTTCGCGAGCCGGTGCTTCGGCGGAGCCGCCGGGGCAGATGCCTAGTCGCGGCCGGGTGGATGTTGTGCCGCCGGGTGGATGTTGTGTCGCGGTTGGGTGGATGTTGTGTCGTGGTCGGGCGGATGGCCTGTCACCGCCGGTCAGGTGGCCGTAGCGGTGGGGAAGGCCGCGAGCCGCACCGACCCGTGGCCTACGCTGGTCAGGTGACGACGCCGGAAGCCGAGCAGAGCCAGTCCGAGCCCACCGATGAGGGGGTTCCGGAGCAGTCCGGTGCCCTGCAGGGCGAAGCGGAGGAGTCCGTCGCGGCGGATTCCTCGGTGACGGCGCCCGCGGGCGGTTCGTCCTCGGAGACGGCACCAGAGGGTGAGACGCCCTCGGTGACGGCGCCCGACGGGGAGATCCCCCAGCCCGCGGACACCGAGGGTGCGCCCCGGCCGGAAGAGCGGTTGGAGCGGGCTGTGCGAGCCGCCGAGCAGGCGTTGATCGAGTTCGAGATCGCCGTGGAGACCTTCCGGGTCGAGGTCGACAATTTCTCGCGGCTGCACCACCAGAAGCTCGGGCCGATGTACTCCCGGCTCGATGAGCTGGAGGCCCAGATCGCCGAGGCGCGCGCCGCGCGCACCGGTGACCCGGAGGACATACGCAAGGCGCACGAGGCACGGGCGCGCGTCATGCCCATGCCCGGCGTCGAGGAGCTGTTCCACGGCTGGATGGACTCCGAGGGCCTGTTCCCGGAGGCCGTGGCGATGCTCACGGAGCAGCCTGTACGGCCCCCGCAGCGCGTGCGCCCCAGCGAAGGGGCCCGCAAGCTCTACCGTGAGCTTGCCCGCAAGGCCCACCCGGATCTGGCGCAGGACGAGAACGAGCGCAAGCGGCGCGACGAGTTCATCGCCCGGGTCAACGCCGCGTACGGCCGGGGCGACGAGGCACTGCTACGGGAGCTCGCCGAGGAGTGGGCCGCGGGGCCCGTGCCCGAGGAATGGAAGCCGAGCCGCAGTGAGGAGCTCTACGCCCGCCTCGAGTGGCTCGCCCAGCGCAAGGAAATGCTCGCTTTCGTCGCCCGCGAACTGGAGGAGAGCGCCATCGGCGCGATGCTCAAGCTGGCCCCGGACGACCCGGATCGCCTCCTGGAGGAGATCGCCGACCAGCTGCTGGCCCAGGTCGACGAGCGCGAGGCCGAGCTGGCGGAGCTGATCGGCCGGGCTTGCTGAGGCTCTGGAGGCTCCGAGTCCTCTGGGACCTTTGAGATCTTTGAGGCCCCTGAGGTCTCTGGCGCTCGTGAGCCCCCGACGGGGATCGGGCTGCCGGGGCCATCAGGTAGCGTCGGAGGCATGAGTTTCGGAGCTGGTGTGCCCACGGTCGGGGTCGGAGATTTCACGGAAGGAGACTTCCTGCTGGATGTCCGGGAGGACGACGAGTGGGAGGCAGGTCATGCCGACGGGGCGCTGCACATCCCCATCAGTGAGTTCGTCGCCCGCTACGGAGAGCTGACCGAGGCCGCCCCGCAGGACGGCCGGGTCCACGTGATCTGCCGCTCCGGTGGCCGTTCGGCCCAGGTCACGATGTATCTGGTCCAGCAGGGCATCGACGCCGTGAACGTGGACGGCGGCATGCAGGCCTGGGCAGCCACCGGCCGCCCTGTCGTGGACGCCAAGGGCCAGCCGGGCTTCGTGCTGTAGATCAGGACGGGCCCTGACAGCCAGGGCGAGCGCGAGCCCGCGCGCTGACGCGGGCTCCGTCCACCGGCGTGACGATCAGCCCGGGGGACACACGCCTCGGCCTTCAGCTCGGCGGAGACACCGTGGCCTGGCCTTCAGCCCGGCAAGCCCGCCGCGGGTTCGGCGCCTGGCCCAGCGGATGCGGCGTGCGCCACGCCAGCCCAGCGGATGGTCAGCGTGCGCCCCATCGAATGGTCAGCGTGCGGCACGCTCAACCCAGCTGATGTGCCGCGGGCTCGGTGTCTAGCCCAGCTGATGTGTCGCCAGCAGGTCCCCCAGTGCCTCCTCGTGTGCCGGCGCCGGTCCGAGGGACAGCTCCAGCTGTTTGGCCCAGGCGTGGTACCGGTGCAGGGGGTAGTCGACGTCGGCACCGAACCCCCCGTGCAGATGCTGCGCGGTCTGCACGACCCGCCGTACCCCCTCCGATGCCCAGATCTTGGCGACGGCCACGTCCCCGGACGCCGGCAGCGCACCCCCCGCCCCCGTACTGATCCGCCACGCGGCCTGCCACAGCGTCGCCTCCATCGCGCGCAGGTCGATATAGCGGTCGGCGGCCTGCACGGCGACCGCCTGGAACGTGGCGACCGGGAACCCGAACTGCTCCCGCTTGCTGGTGTACTCACTCGTCATCCCGAGCACGCCCTCCCCGAGCCCGAGCGCCAGCGCACATGTCCCGGTGGCCAGCAGCTCGCGCAGCCACTCCCACGCCCCCTCCGCGTCGATGACATCCCGGGCGGCGATCCGCGCGGACTCCAGACGCAACTCCCCGAACCGTTCACCAGTGGTGGAGATCTGCTCGGCGAGCAGGACCCCTTGGTGGACGCGGGGGACCAGGGCGAGGACGCTCCGGCCGGCCTCCGTGTGCGCCGGTACGACGGTGAAGTCGGCGTTGTGCGCCCAGGGAACCGTGGTCTGCACGCCGTCCAGCACCCATACGTCACCGTCCTGCCGTGCGGTCACGGCGCGTTCGGCCGGGTCGTGGCCGGTCCGGCCGTGGGCGGCGACGGTCAGCACGAGCTCACCCCGGCCCGCCCGGGCGAGCAGCTCCTCCTTCAACTCCTGGCCGCCGTACGTCTGCACGGCCACCGCCGCCGCGCTGCTCTCCAGCAGCGGCACCCGCGCCAGCACCTTCGCCGATTCGCGCAGCACCAGGCACAGCGCGACCGCGTCGAGCCCCGCCCCGCCGTACTCCGTGTCGAGCAGCAGGCTCAGCAGGTCCGCGTCGGCGAGCCTCGCCCACAGTGCCCGGTCGAAGTCCTCGGCTACGGCGCCGGGGCTGAGCGCGGGGCTGGGCACCCCGTCCGGCGCGACCCCGGCGAACACCGCCTTCGCCGCCTCGACCGCCGCCTGCTGCTCCTCGGTGAAGGTGAAGTCCACGATCCTGTCCTCCCACGCACGCACCGGCCCACCGACCAGGCGGGGCGCCTGATCTGACGGAGCGTCAAGATAGAACAAGTTCCACGAGAAGGGAACGGTCGGCCATGGTCCAGCCATCGCCCACGGCCTACCGGTCGAAGTCCAACTCCACCTTCTCTGTGGCCGGATGCGACTGACAGGCCAGTACGTACCCGGCCTCCGTCTCCTCCGGTTCCAGCGCGAAGTTGCGGTCCATCCGCACCTCGCCCGAGACCAGGAAGGCGCGGCAGGTTCCGCACACGCCGCCCTTGCAGGCGTACGGCGCGTCCGGCCGGTTGCGCAGTACGGCCTCCAGGAGCGACTCACCGTCGTGGACGGGCCAGGTCCCGCCGCGTCCGTCGAGCCGGGCGGTCACCGTGCTGTGCGCGGGAGCCGGTACGGCGGCAGCTGTCGCGGCCCCCGCGTCCACATGGAAGATCTCCTCGTGGATCCGCTTCCGCGCCACGCCGAGCCCGCGCAGCGCCCGCTCCGCCCCCTGCACCAGACCGAACGGCCCGCACAGGAACCACCCCGCCACCCGGTCCACGGGCAGCAACGCCGGAAGCAGGCCGGTGAGCCGCTCCTGGCCGAGTCGCCCGGTGGGCAGCCCCGCCTGCTGTTCCTCCCGGGAGAGCACCGTCACCAGCTGGAACCGCTCGGGAAAGCGGTCCTTGAGGTCGGCGACCTCGTCCAGGAACATCGTCGAGGCCGCCGTCCGGTCGCTGCGTATCAGGCAGAACCTCGCCTCCGGCTCACGAGCCAGCAGCGTCGAGACGATCGACAACACCGGGGTGATTCCGCTGCCGCCCACCACGGCCGCGTACAGCCCGGCCGCGGGTTCGAGCGTGAACCGACCCGCCGGCGTCATCACCTCCACCTCGTCGCCGACCGCGATCTCCTTGAGTGCGTACGTCGAGAACGCGCCACTCTCGACCAGGCGCACCCCGACCCTCAGCGTTGCCGGGCCCTCGTCGCCGGGGGCGGGTGCCGGGGAGCAGATGGAGTACGTACGGCGTATTTCCGTGCCGTCGACCGTGCGGCGCAGCGCGAGGTGCTGGCCGGGCGCGTACCGGTACTCCTCGCGCAGTTCCGCCGGCACCGTGAAGGTCAGGGCCACGGAGTCGTCGGTGAGCCGGTCGACCGCGGCCACCGGGAGCGGGTGGAAGCGGGCCATCACAACTCCTTGAAGTGGTCGAACGGTTCACGGCAGGACAGACAGCGGCGCAGCGCCTTGCACGCGGTGGAGGAGAAACGGCTGAGCAACTCGGTGTCGGCCGATCCGCAGTTCGGGCAGCGCACGGGTTCCCCCTCCGGCTCGGCGGTGACCGTCCGGGTCGGCCCCAGCTCGACCGTCACGGGGCCCGCCGGACGCCCGCCGCGCGGAGGAGCTATCCCGAACTCCCGCAGCTTGCGGCGTCCTTCGTCCGAGATGTCGTCCGTCGACCAGGCGGGACTGAGCACCGTACGCACGGACACCTCCCGTATGCCGTGCTCGTGCAGCACCCGCTCGATGTCCACGGACATCGCCTCGATAGCAGGACAGCCGGTGTACGTCGGGGTCAGCTCGACCTCGACCGCGTCCGCTCCGTGGACGTGCACGGCGCGCAGGACGCCGAGTTCCTCCAGGGTGAGCACGGGCAGCTCGGGATCGGGCACGGACCCCGCCAGCCTGCGCAGTTCGTCCTCGAGGGCGGTCGTGGTCACCATGACGCCCCCGGATGACTGCGGTGCAGATGCTGCATCTCGGCGAGCATCCGCCCGAAGGGTTCGGTGTGCAGGCCCTGGCGACCCGCGCCCGCGGTCCACGCCCCGGACTGCGGCCCTTCGGGGACGGGCAGAGTGGCGCGCCGCAGGATGCCGCCCACGGACTCCAGCCAGGCGGCCCGCATTCCCTCCCAGTCGACGTCCACGCCCTCGACCGGCTGGAACATCTCGCCCGTGTACCGCCACAGCGCCTCGCACGCCTGCCGCATCCGCTCATGGCTGACGTCCGTGCCGTCGCCGAGCCGCAGGGTCCACTGCTCCGCGTGGTCCTGGTGGTAGGCGACTTCCTTGACGGCCTTCGCGGCGAGCGGCGCGAACTCGCCTCCCCCAGCGGCCAGTTCGGCGTACAGGAGGCGCTGGTAGGTGGAGAAGTACAGCTGGCGGACGATGGTGTGCGCGAAGTCGCCGTTCGGCTGCTCGACGAGCTGGAGGTTGCGGAAGGCGCGCTCCTCGCGCAGATACGCCAGCTCGTCCTCGTCACCGACCATGGACAGCAGCACCCGGGCCTGGCCCAGCAGGTCCAGCGCGATATTGGCCAGGGCGACTTCCTCTTCGAGGACGGGCGCGTGACCTGCCCACTCCCCCAGGCGGTGCGAGAGCACCAGGGCGTCGTCGCCGAGGGCCAGGGCGGCGGCGGTCGCGGCCTTGGACATCGAGGGCGTCGGGTGCGTCACAGGTGCTTCACCCCCTCCGGGATCTCGTAGAACGTCGGGTGCCGGTAGGGCTTGTCCGCGGCCGGCTCGAAGAACGGGTCCTTCTCGTCGGGCGAGGAGGCCGTGACGGCGGCTGAGGGGACGACCCAGATCGAGACGCCCTCGCCGCGTCGCGTGTACAGATCGCGTGCGTTGCGCAGGGCCAGCTCGGCGTCCGGCGCGTGCAGGCTGCCGGCGTGGGTGTGCGAGAGGCCGCGGCGCGAGCGCACGAAGACCTCCCACAGGGGCCAGTCGTTGGTGGTCATCCTCACGCCTTCCCAACCGTGTTGTGCTTGTCCGCGTACGCCGCGGCCGCCTCCCGTACCCATGCGCCCTCTTCGTGGGCGCGCCTGCGCTGGGTGATGCGCTGTTCGTTGCAGGGGCCGTTGCCCTTGAGGACCTCCCAGAACTCCGTCCAGTCGATCGCGCCGAAGTCGTGGTGCCCCCGCTCCTCGTTCCACACCAGGTCCGGGTCCGGCAGGGTCAGGCCCAGCGACTCGGCCTGGGGGACGCAGATGTCCACGAAGCGCTGGCGCAGTTCGTCGTTCGAATGGCGCTTGATCTTCCAGGCCATCGACTGCGCGGAGTGCGAGGACTCGTCGTCGGGCGGGCCGAACATCATCAGGGAGGGCCACCACCAGCGGTTCACGGCGTCCTGCGCCATCTCGTGCTGCTCGGGGGTGCCGCGGCTGAGGGCCAGCAGCAGCTCGTACCCCTGGCGCTGGTGGAAGGACTCCTCCTTGCAGATGCGGACCATCGCGCGCGCGTACGGCCCGTACGAGCAGCGGCACAGGGGGACCTGGTTGGTGATCGCGGCGCCGTCCACCAGCCAGCCGATGGCACCGACGTCCGCCCAGGTCAGCGTCGGGTAGTTGAAGATCGACGAGTACTTCTGGCGGCCGGTGTGCAGCTTGTCGAGGAGCTCGTCGCGGCCGGTGCCGAGGGTCTCCGCCGCGCTGTACAGATACAGCCCGTGCCCGGCCTCGTCCTGGACCTTCGCCGTCAGGATCGCCTTGCGGCGCAGCGAGGGCGCGCGCGTGATCCAGTTGGCCTCCGGCTGCATGCCGATGATCTCGGAGTGGGCGTGCTGAGCGATCTGCCGGACCAGCGTTGAGCGGTATGCGTCGGGCATCCAGTCGCGGGGCTCGATGCGCTCGTCGGCCGCCACGGCGGCGTCGAAGACGGCCTCGTACGCCGCGGTGCGCGCGGCTTCGTCCGCCGGTCCGTCCGCCTGTGCGCGGGCCGTGTGGTGCGCTGCTGCTGTCGCCATGCGGTCCCCCTTGACCTCTCACTCCCGACCGACCGATCGTTCGGTCCGCTCGAATCAATGGTCGTTCGAGCGCCGTAAGGTGTCAACCGCTGTGGATAACCTCGTGGGCGCTGGTGTGGCCGCTGTGTCTTGTGGGGCTGTGCCGGGTGGCCGGGGCTGAGTACGGTGCCCGTGCGAACGTCGCGGTGCGCTGCGCTGTGCTGCGGCGTGGCGGTACGGTGCCCGCGGCCCGGCGGCCGGCATCGGATTCGGGATCGGGAATCGGGGCGGAATGGACGCGTACGACGAGAGCGCGAAGACCGGGCCAGGGCCGGACGGGTCCCTGCCCGGCGCGTCCATGCCCGATGGATCCGCGTGCGACGGACCCGCGCCTGAAGGGTCCGTGTCCGACGCTTCCGCGCCTGTCGTGTCCGCGCTTGAAGAGTCCGTGTCCGACGCGTCCGTGTCCGACGAGTCCGCGCCTGTCGTGTCCGCGCCCAGCGGGTCCGCGTGCGATGTGTCCGCGCCTGACGTGTCCGCGCCCGACTCGTGCACACACGACGATTCCTCACGCGACGGTTCCTCACGCGACGGTTCCACTCCTGTCAGGCCTGCGCCCGTCGCGTCCGAGCATGGCAGTCCGGCGCCCGACAGTTCGGTGCCTGCGGCCCGTACGTCCGAGGGGCGTACATCCCAGGTGCGCCCGTTCGGCGACCGCGTCTCCGCCGTGCCCGCCCGGCGACGGACGGAGTCGGCCGAGCCCTCCGCCCCCACCGGCATAGCCGCCCTCTCCCTCCCGTACCAGATCGCCGCCGCCCTCGCTCTCGCGGTCGTCGCGGTCACCGCCTGTGTGCATCTCGGCATGGTGTTCCTGCATGTCGCGCCCTCGAACACGGTCACCAAGCAGCACGGCCAAGCGATCGACGACTGGATCTACCCCGAGTTCGAACAGAACTGGAAGCTCTTCGCCCCCAATCCGCTCCAGCAGAACATCTCGGTCCAGGTCCGCGCCCTGGTCCGCACCGGGAACGGCAGCAGCCGCGAGACCGGCTGGTACGACCTGTCCGCACTCGACGGCCAGGCCATCGCCGGCAATCTGCTGCCGAGCCACACCCAGCAGAACGAACTGCGCCGCGCCTGGGACTTCTACGTGGCAACGCACGACAACCAGGACCGCCCCGCGGGCCTGCGCGGCGACCTCTCGGAACGCTATCTGCGCCGGATCGCCGTGCTGCGCCTGGACCGCGAACTCGCGGGCGGCGAAGGTGCCGTCGTCGAGCGCGTCCAGTTCCGCTCCCGCACCACCAATGTGCCGCCCCCCAAGTGGAGCGAGGAGCAGGTGTCCGACAAGCCCGTCGTCCGCGAGCTGCCCTGGTGGTCGGTCCCCGAGGGCGACCGCGAGGACGGACTGACGGAGGCGAGCGCGCGATGAGCCGATTCGCCCTGTCGGTCTCGCGTGGCCTCACCCGCGTCACCGAGTCCGCGCTCGGCCCGTACCAGACCGCCGTGATCCGCATAGGTTTCGCCGCCACCTGGCTGCTGTTCCTGCTGCGTGAGTACCCGCACCGCCAGGAGATGTACGGGCCCGACGGTCCGTGGAGCTGGGATCTCGCCCAGCAGCTCATCGTGGGCAACGACGCCTTCACGGCCCTGATGTGGTCCGACAGCCAGGTGTGGTTCGAGATCGTCTACGGCCTCGCCGTGCTGTCGAGCGCCCTGCTGCTCCTGGGCTGGCGGACCCGCACGATGTCCGTCCTCTTCATGGTCGGTGTGCTGTCCCTGCAGAACCGCAGCATCTTCATGGGGGACGGCGGCGACAACGTCATCCATCTGATGGCGATCTACCTGGTGTTCACCCGCTGCGGCCAGGTGTGGTCGCTGGACGCGCGGCGGGCACGGCTCGCGTGGGAGGCACGCGCGCGTGGCGAGCGAAACGGGCCCGACCAGGTCGGACCCGCCCTGTGGGGCGTGCTCGGTCTGGCACTGGCCGCGGTGACGCTCGCGGGGTGGCTCGACAGCGGCTGGCCGGCGGTCTTCTGGGGGCTGTGGGCGGTGCAGGCCCTGTGGTGGGTCGTCGGCCGCCGAAGGCGCACCCCGGAGCCGCGGATCCTGCTGGACGTCGTCGCCAACCTCGTGCACAACGCGGCGCTGCTCGTGATCATGGCCGAGGCGTGTCTGATCTACGCGACCGCAGGCTGGTACAAGATCCAGGGTTCGCGCTGGCAGGACGGCACCGCCGTCTACTACCCGCTCCACCTGGACTCCTTCTCGCCCTGGCCCGCGCTGTCCGACCTGATGTCCGCGAACGGCACGATCGTGATGCTGGTGACGTACGGGACGGTCATCGTGCAGGTCGCCTTCCCCTTCACCCTGTTCAACCGGCGGGTCAAGAACGTCCTGCTGGCGGCCATGATGACCGAGCACGCCGTGATCGCCGTGGTCCTTGGGCTGCCGTTCTTCTCGCTCGCGATGATCGCCGCCGACGCGGTGTTCCTGCCGACGTCCTTCCTGCGCCGCCTCGGCGGATGGGCGGCACGCGCGCGTGGACGGCTGTTTCCGGGCGTCGGCCGTACGGCACCGGGGCCGCGCGAGGGGACCCCGCGCACCAAGGAGGCGACCGAGCAGACGCACGTAGGCTTCATCGCATGAACGAGACGGATGCCCGTACGCCGGACGACGACAGCGGCGCGCGGGTTGTACGCGCCTGGCGTCAGCTCGCCGACGGCTCCGTCCTGCTCGACGGTTTCCACGCCCTCAAGCACGCGGTGCGCTTCCAGGCCCGTATCCCGGTGGCCGTCACCACCGACCGGCAGGCTGCCGTGGAACTGGCCGACGAGCTGGCCCCTGACGTACGCGACACCCTCGAAGGACTCCTGACGGAGGTCCCGGAGGCGACGCTGAAGGCGCTCGTCCCCCGCCCGCACCCGACGTCGATCGCCGCCCTGGCCGTACGTCCCTCCCGTGACGCCAACCTGGAGAGGCTGGCCCGCACCCCCCGCACCACGCCCGTCGTCGTCCTCGACAACCCTCGCAACCTCGGCAACGCCGGCGCGGTGATCCGGCTTGCGGCGGGCTTCGGCGCGACCGGCGTGGTCACGACGGGCACGCTCGACCCCTGGCATCCCACGGTCGTACGCGGCGGGGCGGGCCTGCACTTCGCGACCGCCGTGGAGCGGCTGACCGTGGACGAGCTGCCGCCCGGCCCGGTGTTCGCCCTCGACCCGGAGGGCGAGGACATCCGAGGGCTGAAGCTCCCCGACGACGCCGTGCTCGCCTTCGGCTCCGAGCGCAGCGGTCTGTCCCCCGGACTCCGGGCCCGCGCCGACCACTTGGTGTCCCTGCCGATGCGCCCCCAGGTCTCCAGCTACAACCTCGCGACCAGCGTGGCGATGACGCTGTTCCACTGGAGCGCGACCGGGAGCGCATCGCCCTAGACGCCGCACAGGCGCAAACGCTTACGCCTCCCGGCGCACCTCCACCACCCGGAAGCGGTTCGCGACGAACGCCCCGTCGCACAGTGCCGAGTTGGCGGCCGGGTTGCCGCCGGAGCCGTGGAAGTCCGAGAAGGCCGCCGTCTGGTTGACGTACACCCCGCCCGTGAGGTTCAGGGAGAGCTGGGCGGCCTCCTCCAGGCAGGCCTCCTGCACGGCCTGTTCGACCTCCGTGTCGGTGGTGTACGCGCCGACGGTCATCGCGCCCTTGTCCCTGACGGTCCGCCGCAGCAGCTCCACGGCGTCCGCCACCGAGTCGACCGCGACGGCGAAGGAGACCGGCCCGAAGCACTCGCTCATGTAGGCGGCCTCGTCGTCGGCCCTCTCCCAGTATTTCCGCGCGCCGTCGAGCTTGACGATCAGCGGCGTACGGACGACCGCGTCCGGGAACTCCGGGTTGCTGATCTCCTGTGAGGGGAGGGCGACTTCGCCGAGCCCCGCCGCGGCCTCCAGGCGGGCCTTCACGTCCGGGTTGACGATGGCGCCCAGGAGCGCGTTGGCACGGGCGTCGTCGCCGAGGAGCCCGGCGACCGACTTCGCGAGGTCGGAGACCACCTCGTCGTACGACTTGTGGCCCTCCTCCGTGCGGACGCCGTCCCGGGGGATCAGCAGGTTCTGCGGGGTCGTGCACATCTGGCCGCTGTACAGGGACAGGGAGAAGGCCAGGTTGGACAGCATCCCCTTGTAGTTGTCGGTCGACTCCACGATCACCGTGTTGACGCCGGACTTCTCCGTGTAGACCTGCGCCTGGCGGGCGTTGTTCTCCAGCCAGTCGCCGAAGGCCGTCGAGCCCGTGTAGTCGATGATCCGGATCTCGGGCCGTACGGCCAGTGTCTTGGCGATGCCCTCTTCGGGGCGCTCGGCGGCCAGCGCCACCAGGTTCGGGTCGAAGCCCGCCTCGGCGAGCACCTGACGGGCGACCTGGACGGTGAGGGCGAGCGGCAGCACCGCGCGCGGGTGGGGCTTCACCAGGACCGCGTTGCCGGTGGCCAGGGAGGCGAACAGGCCCGGATAGCCGTTCCACGTCGGGAAGGTGTTGCAGCCGATCACCAGCGCGATGCCGCGTGGCACGGGCGTGAACTGCTTGGTCAGCGCGAGCGGGTCGCGCTTGCCCTGGGGCTTGGTCCACTCCGCGTTGTCGGGGGTGCGGACCTGCTCCACGTACGCGTACGCCACGGCCTCCAGGCCGCGGTCCTGCGCGTGCGGGCCGCCCGCCTGGAACGCCATCATGAAGGCCTGGCCGCTGGTGTGCATGACCGCGTGCGCGAACTCGTGCGTGCGGTCGCTGATCCGCTTGAGGATCTCCAGACAGACCACGGCGCGCATCTCCGCGCCCGCGTCGCGCCAGGCCCGCTGTCCGGCCCGCATGGCGGGCAGCAGCGTGTCGATGTCCGCGTGCGGATACGTGACGCCCAGATCGATTCCGTACGGCGAGACCTCGCCGCCGACCCAGTCGTCCGTGCCGGGCTGACCGAGGTCGAGGCGGGTGCCCAGGAGGGCGTCGAAGGCGGCCTTGCCCTCGGCCATGCCCAGGCTGCCGTTCTCGCCGTACGCCTTCGGGTGCTCGGGGTGCGGGGACCAGTACGCGCGCGTGCGGATCGTTTCCAGCGCGTGGTCGAGGGTGGGCCGGTGCTGGGCGATCAGCTGGTGCGCGGTGAGTTCGGCGGCCATCAGGGACCAACTCCTCGTCTCAAGAGCTCTTCGTTGCGCTCATGACCTGGGCAGAAACAGCCGGACAGAGTTAGAGTAACCGAACGATCGGTCGGGACAAGGGGGACCGCCGCATCTGTGGAAAACCCCGTGCGGGAGGATCGCGCACATGACAGCACTCGACCTCAGCAGCCCCGTGGCCGTTGTCGGCACCGGCACCATGGGCCAGGGAATCGCCCAGGTCGCGCTGGTAGCGGGCCACCCCGTGCGGCTCTACGACGCGGTTCCCGGGCGTGCCGACGCGGCGGCCGAAGCGATCGGCGCCCGACTCGACCGGCTCGTCGAGAAGGAGCGGCTCACCGGCGCCGGCCGGGACGCCGCGCGTGCCCGCCTCCGGCCCGTCGCGAGCCTCACCGACCTCGCGGACTGCGTGCTCGTCGCCGAGGCGGTGCTCGAACAACTCGACGTGAAACAGCGGCTGTTCCGCGATCTCGAGGACATCGTCGCGGACGACTGTCTGCTCGCCACCAACACCTCCTCCCTGTCTGTCACGGCCATCGGCGGCGCTCTGCGCAACCCCGGCCGTCTGGTCGGACTGCACTTCTTCAACCCGGCGCCGGTGCTGCCCCTCGTGGAGGTCGTCTCCGGGTTCGCGACCGACGTGTCGTCGGCCACGCGCGCGTACGAGACGGCACGTGCCTGGGGGAAGACCCCCGTCGCCTGCGCCGACACCCCCGGCTTCATCGTCAACCGCATCGCGCGGCCCTTCTACGCCGAGGCCTTCGCGGTGTACGAGGCCCAGGCCGCGGAACCCGCCACGATCGACGCGGTCCTGCGTGAGTCCGGCGGCTTCAGGATGGGCGCCTTCGAGCTCACCGACCTGATCGGGCAGGACGTCAACGAGTCCGTCACCCACTCCGTGTGGCAGTCCTTCTTCCAGGACGTGCGCTTCACGCCCTCGCTCGCGCAGCGACGGCTCGTCGAGTCCGGCCGGCTCGGCCGCAAGACGGGACACGGCTGGTACGACTACGCCGACGACGCCGAGCGCTCCGAGCCGCACACCGCGGAGAAGGCACAGGCGCCCGCATACGTCGTCGCCGAGGGCGATCTGGGCCCCGCCTCCGACCTGCTCGCCCTGATCCGCGCGGCGGGCATCCAGGTCCGCGACGACGAGGAGGACCACGGAACCCGCCTCGTGCTGCCCAGCGGCGGCCAGCTGGTCCTCGCCGACGGCCAGACCTCGGTCGAGTTCCGCGACGTCGTCTACTTCGACCTGGCGCTCGACTACCGGAAGGCCACCCGGATCGCCCTGTCGGCCTCCCAGGACACCGCTCCCCAGACGCTCTCCGAGGCCATCGGCCTCTTCCAGGCGCTCGGCAAGGACGTCAGCGTCATCGGGGACGTCCCCGGCATGATCGTCGCCCGGACCGTGGCCCGGATCATCGACCTGGCGCACGACGCCGTCGCCAAGGGAGTTGCCACCGAGGAGGACATCGACACGGCGATGCGGCTCGGCGTCAACTACCCTCTGGGGCCCTTCGAGTGGAGCCGCAGGCTCGGCAACAGCTGGGCGTGCTCCGTCCTCGACAACCTGCACGAGTGCGACCCCACCGGGCGATACGCGCCGTCCCTCGCGCTCTACCGCCACGCGTACGCCACCGACAAGCGGGAGGGCACCTCATGACCACCGCCAAGCGCGACACCTACACTCCGGAGACCCTGCTCTCGGTCGCCGTCCGGGTCTTCAACGAGCGTGGTTACGACGGCACCTCCATGGAGCACCTCTCCAAGGCGGCCGGCATCTCCAAGTCATCGATATACCACCACGTCTCCGGCAAGGAGGAGCTGCTGCGCCGGGCCGTCAGCCGAGCGCTCGACGGCCTCTTCGGGATCCTCGACGAGGAGCACGCGCGCGTGGGGCGTGCCGTGGAGCGCCTGGAGTACGTCGTACGGCGCATGGTCGAGGTGCTCACCGCCGAACTGCCGTACGTGACGCTGCTGCTGCGCGTGCGCGGCAACACGGACACCGAGCGCTGGGCCCTGGAACGGCGCCGCGGCTTCGACCACCAGGTGGCCGAGCTCCTGAAGGCCGCCGCCGCCGACGGGGACGTACGCGGCGATGTGGAGGTCCGGCTCGCGACCCGGCTGGTCTTCGGGATGATCAACTCGATCGTGGAGTGGTACCGGCCGGACGGGCGCGGCATGGGTGAGCGGGAAGTCGCGGACGCCGTCGTGCAGTTGGTCTTCTCAGGGCTCCGCAGCGGGCACTGAGGCCGGCCCTCCGGCTCCAGAGGTCAGCCCTCCGGCTCCAGATCCTCCTCCTCGAACACCAGCAGCGTCCGTGTGCTGAGCACTTCGGGGATGGCCTGGAGCCGCGTGAGCACCAGCTCGCGCAGCGCCCTGTTGTCCGGCGTGTGCACCAGGAGCAGTACGTCGAAGTCTCCGCCCACCAGCGCGATGTGGGAGGCCCCTGGGAGCAGCCTCAGCTGCTCGCGCACCGTGCGCCAGGAGTTCTGCACGATCTTGAGCGTGATGTACGCCGATGTGCCCTGACCGGCGCGCTCGTGGTCGACGCGCGCCCCGAAGCCGCGGATCACGCCGTCCTCGATGAGACGGTTGATCCGCGCGTAGGCGTTGGCCCGTGACACATGGACCCGTTCGGCCACGGAGCGTATCGAGGCGCGGCCGTCCGCCTGGAGCATCTGCAGGATGTCTTGGTCTATGGCGTCGAGCGGACGGGCGGGTGGCAGAGCGGGGCCGGCCTCCGGCGGCTCGGCCATTTGTTCAGGTGCCATGTCCCCCCGCCTCTCTACCATGGACGTACTGCGTCCATCTCAGGCTGTGGAGAACCGTTTGTCCACAGCCTGGCGGTGCCTGTAGCCAAAATGTGCCGACGACCGAACAATCGGTAGGTGGGGCGCATCACACCCGTGGCGCGCCTGAAGCCGCTCCCACGAGGAGGTGCCGTCATGACGGTCATGGAGCAGCGAGGCGCTTACCGGCCAACGCCGCCCCCCGCCTGGCAGCCCCGTACCGACCCCGCGCCGCTGCTGCCCGACGCGCTGCCGTTCCGCGTCCTCGGCACCGAGGCAGCCGCACAGGCCGATCCGGGTCTGCTGCGCCGTCTGTACGCGGAACTGGTGCGCGGCCGGCGCTACAACGCGCAGGCCACGGCCCTCACCAAGCAGGGCCGCCTCGCTGTCTACCCCTCCAGCACCGGCCAGGAGGCCTGTGAGGTCGCCGCCGCTCTGGTCCTTCAGGAGCGCGACTGGCTCTTCCCGAGCTACCGCGACACGCTCGCGGCCGTAGCCCGGGGCCTCGACCCCGTCCAGGCGCTCACCCTCCTGCGCGGCGACTGGCATACCGGATACGACCCTCATGAGCACCGCATCGCGCCCCTGTGCACCCCCCTTGCCACCCAGCTTCCGCACGCCGTGGGCCTCGCGCACGCCGCCCGCCTCAAGGGCGACGACGTGGTCGCGCTCGCCTTGGTCGGCGACGGCGGCACCAGCGAGGGCGACTTCCACGAGGCACTGAACTTCGCCGCCGTCTGGCAGGCCCCGGTCGTCTTCCTCGTCCAGAACAACGGCTTCGCCATCTCCGTCCCGCTCGCCAAGCAGACCGCCGCCCCCTCCCTGGCCCACAAGGCCGTCGGGTACGGCATGCCCGGGCGTCTGGTGGACGGCAACGACGCGGCGGCGGTGCACCAGGTGCTCAGCGAGGCCATCGCCCACGCGCGCGCGGGGGGCGGTCCGACGCTCGTCGAGGCAGTCACGTACCGCATCGACGCCCACACCAACGCCGACGACGCCACCCGCTACCGGGGCGACGCGGAGGTCGAGACCTGGCGCGCGCACGACCCGATCGCGCTCCTGGAGCGCGAGTTGACCGAGCGCGGCCTGCTCGACGACGACGGCATACGGGCCGCACGCGAGGACGCCGAGACGATGGCCGCCGATCTGCGCGAGCGCATGAACCAGGACCCGGTGCTCGACCCCATGGATCTGTTCGCCCATGTGTATGCCCAGCCCACCACGCAACTGCTGGAGCAGGAAGCCCAGCTGAAAGCCGAGCTGGATGCTGAGGCGGACGGACCGCATCACCTCGGGGAAGGAGCCGGGCGATGACCACCGTTGCCGTCAAGCCTGCCACCATGGCGCAGGCCCTCACGCGCGCGTTGCGGGACGCCATGGCCGCCGACCCCGCCGTGCACGTCATGGGCGAGGACGTCGGCACCCTCGGCGGCGTCTTCCGGGTCACGGACGGGCTCGCCAAGGAGTTCGGCGAGGACCGCTGTACGGACACGCCGCTGGCCGAGGCGGGCATCCTCGGGACGGCGGTCGGCATGGCCATGTACGGCCTCAGGCCGGTCGTGGAGATGCAGTTCGACGCGTTCGCGTACCCCGCTTTCGAGCAGCTGATCAGCCACGTCGCGCGGATGCGCAACCGCACGCGCGGCGCCATGCCGCTCCCCATCACGATCCGTGTCCCGTACGGCGGCGGCATCGGCGGCGTCGAGCACCACAGCGACTCCTCCGAGGCGTACTACATGGCGACTCCGGGGCTCCATGTCGTCACGCCCGCCACGGTCGCCGACGCCTACGGACTGCTGCGCGCCGCCATCGCCTCCGACGACCCGGTCGTCTTCCTGGAGCCCAAGCGGCTGTACTGGTCGAAGGATTCCTGGAACCCGGACGAGCCGACGGCCGTTGAACCGATAGGCCGCGCGGTGGTGCGGCGCTCCGGCCGGAGCGCCACGCTCATCACGTACGGGCCGTCCGTGCCCGTCTGCCTCGAAGCCGCCGAGGCGGCGCGGGCCGAGGGCTGGGACCTCGAAGTCGTCGATCTGCGCTCGCTCGTGCCGTTCGACGACGAGACGGTGTCGGCCTCGGTGCGGCGGACCGGGCGCGCGGTCGTCGTACATGAGTCGGGCGGATTCGGCGGCCCGGGCGGGGAGATCGCGGCCCGCGTCACCGAGCGCTGCTTCCACTACCTGGAGGCGCCGGTGCTGCGCGTGGCCGGGTTCGACATCCCGTATCCGCCGCCGATGCTGGAGCGGCACCATCTGCCCGGCGTCGACCGGATCCTGGACGCCGTGGGGCGTCTGCAGTGGGAGGCGGACAGCTGATGGCCCAAGTGCTGGAGTTCAAGCTCCCCGACCTCGGGGAGGGGCTCACCGAGGCGGAGATCGTCCGCTGGCTGGTGGAGGTCGGTGACGTCGTCGCCGTCGACCAGCCCGTCGTCGAGGTCGAGACGGCCAAGGCGATGGTCGAGGTCCCCTGCCCCTACGGGGGCGTGGTCACCGCCCGCTTCGGCGAGGAGGGCGCAGAACTGCCCGTGGGGGCACCTCTGTTGACGGTCGCGGTGGGCGAGTCGGCCTCCGACGAGGGCGACGCGGGCGACGAGGCGTCCGGAAACGTCCTGGTGGGGTACGGCACGGGTGCGCCTCCGGCGCGGCGCAGGAGGGTACGGCCACCGGCCGGGACCGCCGCTGGTGGACGGCGGGCGCCCGGCACCTCGGCAGGCCCGGAGTCTTCGGCGGGCGCGGGCGCCCCGGCCGGGCGGCCTGAACGGGGACGGCGCGGGCACGCTCCCGCCGCGTTGTCCGGCACCGAGGGCCGTCCGGTCGCCGCTGACCGGGGCCAACCGGTCAGTGGCCGGCGTGGCGACGAGGTGGTGAACGGCGGAGCCGCAGTGCGCGGTGACGGGCCCGTACCGGTCATTTCGCCGCTCGTGCGGCGTCTCGCCCGGGAGAACGGCGTGGATCTGCGGGAGTTGGAGGGCTCGGGGCCCGACGGGCTGATCCTGCGGGCGGACGTCGAGTACGCGTTGCGCGCGGCGGCAGCCGGCCGGCAGCGGACGCCGGCTTCGGCGGAGCCCTTCCAGACCCCTGCTTCCGTGGAGCCCTTCCCGGCCCCTGCGGTCGGGGACGCGCTGGGCACGGCGGTTTCCGCTCCCTCGCCCCAGCCCGCGGCGCCGGGCGCCGCGTCTTCGTACGCGACGCGACCGTCCGCCGCCCCCTCCGCCGCACCCGGGATCTCTCGGGGCGCCGCCCCGCACGGCCTCCGCGTTCCGCTCCGGGGCGTCCGCGGTGCCGTCGCCGACAAGCTCTCCCGCAGCCGTCGTGAGATACCCGACGCGACCTGCTGGGTTGATGCCGACGCGACGGAGCTCATGCACGCGCGCGTGGCGATGAACGCGGCGGGAGGGCCGAAGATCTCGCTGCTCGCTCTGCTGGCCCGGATCTGCACCGCCGCGCTGGCGCGGTTCCCCGAGCTGAACTCGACCGTCGACATGGAGGCCCGCGAGGTCGTCCAGCTCGACCACGTACACCTGGGCTTCGCGGCGCAGACCGAGCGGGGGCTCGTCGTCCCCGTCGTACGGGACGCTCACGCGCGGGACGCGGAGGGGCTGAGCGCGGAGTTCGCCCGGCTGACGGAGGCGGCGCGCACCGGGACGCTGACCCCTGCGGAACTCACGGGCGGCACCTTCACGTTGAACAACTACGGGGTGTTCGGCGTCGACGGATCCACGCCGATCATCAACCACCCCGAGGCGGCCATGCTCGGTGTCGGCCGCATAGTCCCCAAGCCCTGGGTGCACGAGGGTGAGCTGGCGGTGCGGCAGGTCGTCCAGCTCTCGCTCACCTTCGACCACCGGGTGTGCGACGGCGGCACGGCGGGCGGCTTCCTGCGCTACGTGGCGGACTGCGTGGAACACCCGGCGGTGCTGTTGCGGACGCTGTAGCCCGACCGGTCCGGTTGTCCCGTCCGCACGCTGTGCACGGGGCCGACCGGTCCGGTTGTCCCCGTACACATGCTGTGGACGGGGCTGACCAGTCCGGTTGTCTCCGTCCGATGCCGGGCACGGGATGGCAATGATCCGTCGGGCGCTCATACTCGGGGAATGACGTACGAGCCACCGAGTACGCCCGAGCAACCGGGCACGCCTCAGCCGTCGACCGGCCCCGAGCCATCGGGCAGCACCGGCCCCGATGCCCCGTTCGACGCCGTCGTGCTCGCGGGCGGCGCCGCGCGGCGGCTCGGCGGCACGGACAAGCCCGGCGTGCGCGTGGGCGGCCGGGCGCTGCTCGACCGGGTGCTGGCCGCGTGTGCCGATGCCGCTACCACGGTGGTCGTGGCCGAGCCACGGGCGACCGCACGCCCCGTCGAGTGGGCCCGCGAGGATCCGCCGGGCGGGGGCCCGCTCGCGGCGCTCGACGCCGGGCTGCGGCACACCACCGCGGAGTACGTCGTCGTGCTTTCGGCGGACCTGCCGTTCCTGGACGAGGGGACGGTACGGCGCCTGCTGGCACCCCTGCGGGAGAGCGGTCCCGGAGATGACTCGGCCGCCGCCGACGGCGTGCTGCTGACCGACTCCGGCGGTCGCGAGCAGCCCCTCGTGGCCGCGTACCGCGCGGGAGCCCTGCGCCGGGAGCTGGCCGCGCTCGCCGCCGAGCACGGCGCGCTCACGGGGCTGCCGCTGCGACGGCTCACCACAGCGCTCGACCTCACCCGCATTTCCGACTCCGTCGCGTCTTTCGACTGCGACACCTGGGACGACATCGCCGCCGCACGGGCACGTATCAGGGAGCATGGGCACGTGTTGGATGAATGGATTACCGCAGTCAAGAACGAACTTGGCATCGACCTGGACGTCGACACCGGCGCCCTGCTCGACCTGGCCCGCGACGCCGCGCACGAGGTCGCCCGCCCGGCCGCACCGCTGACCACATTCCTCGTGGGGTACGCGGCCGCACAGGCCGGCGGCGGCCCGGACGCCGTGGCTCAGGCCTCCCGCAAGGCCGCGGCGCTGGCGCTCCGCTGGGCCGACGAGGACACCCCTGACGCGAAGTCGGACGCCCACGCGAAGCCGGACGCCGGATGACCGCCGCCCGCTCCACCCGGGACGATGCCGAGGACTTCGACGTCGAGGAGGTGCTCGCCCTGGTGAAGGAAGACGGAGCGAACCCCGAGACCCGTTCCGTGCCCGCGCCCGCCCCGGAGGGGGAGCAGCACGGACGACGGGCCGCCCACGCCCATCACCAGGCCACCCCCTGGCCCGAGGCCCGCGTCGTCGCCGAGCGAGCCGCCCGCTCCGTACCGCGCAGGGCCCCCGTCTCCGTACCCCTCGACGCCTCCCTCGGCCTCGTCCTCGCCGCCCCCCTCACCGCGCTCACGGACCTCCCCTCCTTCGACACCTCCGCGATGGACGGCTGGGCGGTCGCGGGACCCGGCCCCTGGGAGGTACGCGAGGACGGTGTGCTCGCCGGGCATGCGGAGCCGGACCCGCTCGCCGACGGCGAGGCGGTGCGGATCGCCACCGGGGCCAGAATCCCGCAGGACGTCACCGCCGTACTGCGCACTGAGCACGGGCGGACCGACGACAAGGGGCGGCTGCACGCGACCCGGGAGGTCGTGCACGGGCAGGACATCCGGCCGCGTGGCCAGGAGTGCCGCGGCGGTGACCAGTTGCTGCCGGTCGGTGCGCTGGTCACCCCCGCCGTACTGGGCCTCGCCGCGGCCGCCGGGTACGACACGCTCGTCGCCGTCCCCCGCCCGCGCGCCGAAGTCTTCGTACTCGGCGACGAGTTGCTCACCGAGGGCCTGCCTCAGGACGGGCTCATCCGGGACGCGCTCGGCCCGATGCTGCCGCCATGGCTGCGCGCGCTCGGCGCCGAGGTCGTCGCCGTGCGCAGGCTCGGCGACGACGCCAAGGCGCTGCACAAGGCGATCAGCGGCTCCGACGCCGACCTGATCGTCACCACCGGCGGCACGGCTGCGGGCCCCGTCGACCACGTCCACCCCACCCTGCGCCGCATCGGCGCCGAACTCCTCGTGGACGGCGTTCAGGTGCGCCCCGGGCACCCGATGCTGCTGGCCCGCACCAAGGAGAACCAGCACCTTGTCGGCCTGCCCGGCAATCCCCTGGCTGCCGTCTCCGGCCTGCTCACGCTCGCCGAACCCCTGGTACGCGTCCTCGCCAGACGTGCGGCCCCGGAGCCGTACGCGCTGCCTCTCAAGGACGCCGTGCACGGGCACCCGTACGACACGCGGCTCGTCCCCGTCGTGCTGCGTGCCGATGAGGCCGTGCCGCTGCACTACAACGGTCCGGCGATGCTGCGGGGTGTCGCGGCGTCCGACGCCCTCGCGGTTGTACCGCCGGGCGGCGCGCGGGCGGGTCAGGAGCTGGAACTCCTCGACGTGCCCTGGGCCACAGCCGGGATCGATGTGTGCTTCACATGAGGGCGAAGGGCGAGCGATTCGGATGAATCCGAACGGGGTGTGTTTCACGTGAAACTTTCGGGCCATGACGCGATAGCCCGCCAAGCGGACGAGCATCTCGTGACCCACCGGGTGCAACTCCCTAGAAAGGTCGTGGAGCGCCCGATCCGTCGGGCCGGGAAGCGGTTGGCGATGGCGCTGTTGGTGCTCTTCGCCACCGCCCTCATCGTCTGGGCCGACCGCGACGGCTACAGCGACAACTCGGACGGCGCCGTCGACCTGCTCGACGCCTTCTACTACGCCACCGTCACCCTCTCCACCACCGGATACGGCGACATCACCCCGGTCAGCGACGCCGCCCGGCTCACCAACATCTTTGTCATCACGCCGCTGCGCGTGCTGTTCCTGATCATCCTGGTCGGCACCACGCTCGAGGTCCTCACGGAACGCAGCCGGGAGGAATGGCGGCTCAACCGCTGGAGGGCGGCCTTGAGAGATCACACCGTTGTCGTGGGGTTCGGGACCAAGGGGCGGTCGGCGATCGAGACCGTCTGCGGGGCCGGGCTGAAGAAGGACCAGGTCGTGATCGTCGACCCCAGTTCCAAGGTCGTCGACGCGGCGACGGCCGAGGGGTATGCGGGGGTCGTCGGGGACGGGACGCGCAGCGATGTGCTGGTGCGCGCGGAGGTGGGCAGGGCACGGCAGATCATCATCGCCACACAGCGCGACGACACCGCCGTGCTGGTCACGCTGACCGCCCGGCAGCTCAACCGTGCGGCGAAGATCGTCGCCGCCGTACGGGAGGAGGAGAACGCCCCGCTGCTGCAGCAGTCCGGCGCCGACGCCGTCATCACCAGCTCCAGCGCGGCCGGGCGACTGCTCGGCCTCTCGGTGCTCAGCCCCGCCGCGGGGATGGTCATGGAGAACCTCATCCAGCAGGGCAGCGGGCTCGACATCGCCGAACGGCCGGTCATCAAGGCCGAGGTGGGCAAGACACCGCGCGAGACCGACGACCTGGTCATCAGCGTCGTACGCGGGCACCGGGTGCTCGGCTACGACGATCCGGCCGTCGGGACACTCGAGTTGACGGACCGGCTGATCACGATCGTACGGGCGACGCCGAGCGCGCACGTGGCGCCCGACGTCCGGCCCTTGCGCCAGGATTGAGCAACAGGACTGGCCAGCACCGCAGGACTGGCCAGCACCGCAGGGCTGGCCAACGGCACAGCACCGGCGAGCGGTTCAGCACTGGCGAACAGCACATGACTGGTCAACAGCACGATGATGACCGGGCAGCCAGGCTGAGCTACTTGCGGTTGTACAGCCGCATCGTGATCGGCCCGAAGACCAGCACGAACAGGCCGGCCCAGCCCAGCGACCAGGCGATCTCGTCGGCCGGCCAGCTGCCCGCCATCAGCCCGCGCACGGCCGAGGACAGGTGAGTGATGGGGCTGTTGTTGACGAAGGCCTGGAGCCAGCCCGGCATGGTGCTCGGGTCGACGAAGACGTTCGACAGGAAGGTCAGCGGGAAGATCACCATCATGCTGACGCCCATCACCGACTTCTCGGTGCGCAGCATCAGCCCGAACATCGTCCAGATCCACGAGAACGCGAACGAGAAGGCGACCAGCAGCGCGATCCCCGCGACCACGCCGCCGAACCCGCCGTCCGGGCGATAGCCGAGGATCATGCCGACGGTGAGCATCACGACGGACGCGATGGTGTAGCGCAGGGCGTCGCCGAGCAGATAGCCGACCATCGTCGAGGGCCGCCAGATGGGCAGGGTGCGGAACCGGTCGAAGACGCCCTTCTCGATGTCCGTGTTGACCGAGACCCCGGTGTACATCGTGATCATCACGACCGACATCACCAGGATGCCCGGCAGCAGGAACTGGATGTACTTCTCCGGGGAGCCGGCCAGGGCGCCCCCGAACAGGTACGTGTACATCAGCACCATCATGATCGGGAAAGCGGTGACGTCGAAGAGCTGCTCCGGCACGTGCTTGATCTTGAGGATCGCGCGCCAGCCGAAGGTGAGGGAGGCCGACAGGGCACTGGGCCGCGGCGGCCGCTCCCCGGCGATGAGCAGCGCGGCGAGCGAGTCGGCGCTGACGGGGGCGAGTTCCTTGGTCTCGGTGGTGGTCGCGGTGCTCATGCGGCTGCCCCGTCCTTCGCGTCGTCGTGAGCCTTGAGGCCGTCGGCCTTCGGATCGTCGTGGACCCCTGTGTCATGGCCGGTGAGGGCGAGGAAGACCTCGTCCAGACTGGGCTGGCCCAGTGAGAAGTTGTCGACGGTGATGCCGCCGCGGGCCAGCTCGGCGAGTGCGCGGGCCGCCTTCTCGGCAGCCCCCTGCCCATTGACGGTCCCCGCGCCGACGCGTGCGGTCAGCGCCACCGGATCCGGCTCCAGCTGAACGTCCGCGTCCAGGGCCAGCCGCAGCACCTCCTCGGCCTGCGGACGCTGTGCGGGATCGCGCAGGCGCAGGTGTACGGATCCGGCGCCGACGGACGCCTTCAGTTCGCCCTTGGTGCCTTCCGCGATCACCTTGCCCTTGTCGATGACGGCGATCCGGGAGGCCAGCTGGTCGGCCTCGTCCAGGTACTGCGTGGTCAGCAGCACGGTCGTGCCCTGGGCGACCACCGCGCGCACGATGTCCCAGACCTGGTTGCGGCTGCGCGGATCGAGCCCGGTCGTCGGCTCGTCGAGGAACAGCAGCTGGGGGGTGTTGAGGATGGACGCGGAGATGTCGATGCGGCGTCGCATGCCGCCCGAGTAGTTCTTGACCTGCTTGTCGGCCGCGTCCGTCAGCCCGAAGGCCTCCAGGAGCTGCGCGGCCCGCTCCCGCGCGGCCTTCTTGTGGTGCCCGAGGAGCCGGCCGAGCAGGACCAGGTTCTCGAAGCCGGTGAGGTCCTCGTCCACGGACGCGTACTGGCCGGTGAGGCTCACCCGGTAGCGCACCTCGTCGGCCTCGCGTACGACATCGTGCCCGAAGACGTGGGCCTGGCCGCCGTCGGGCCGCAGCAGGGTGGCGAGCATCCTGACGGTGGTGGTTTTTCCGGCGCCGTTCGGACCGAGGACGCCGTAGACCGTGCCGGCGGGGACGGCGAGGTCGACGCCGTCCACGGCCCTGGTGTCGCCGAACGTCTTCACCAGGCCCGCGGTCTCGATGGCCAGGCCGGAGGTCTGCTGGCTCATGGTGGTTTCCTTCCACGTACGGGGGCTACGCATGAGGAGACCTTTACCGTTGCGCAAATTCATCGGTGGCGCACAGGTTTTCCCGGGGACCCGTCCAAGGTCGTAGGCGCATGGGACCGGAGACCGAGGAGTAGCGTCCCCCTCATGCATGCGATCACGATTCCCGAACCTGGTGGGCCCGAGGCGCTGGTGTGGAGCGAGGTCCCGGATCCCGTGCCCGCCGAGGGCGAAGTGCTGGTCGAGGTGGTGGCCAGTGCCGTCAACCGCGCCGATCTGCTGCAGCGGCAGGGCTTCTACAACCCGCCGCCCGGCGCGTCCCCGTACCCCGGCCTCGAATGCTCGGGGCGCATCGTCGCGCTCGGCCCCGGTGTCTCCGGCTGGGCGGTCGGCGACGAGGTGTGCGCGCTGCTCGCGGGCGGTGGGTACGCCGAGAAGGTCGCCGTTCCGGCCGGGCAGCTGCTGCCCGTGCCCGCGGGCCTGGACCTCCGTCAGGCGGCCGCGCTGCCCGAGGTGACCTGCACCGTCTGGTCGAACGTCTTCATGGTGTCCCATCTGCGCCCCGGCGAGACCCTGCTCGTGCACGGCGGATCCAGCGGCATCGGCACCATGGCGATCCAACTGGCGAAGGCCGTCGGCGCGAAGGTCGCGGTCACGGCGGGCACCAAGGAGAAGCTCGACTTCTGCGCCGAGCTGGGCGCGGACATCCTGATCAACTACCGCGAACAGGACTTCGTCGAGGAGATCAAGCGGGCCACGGACGGTCACGGGGCCGACGTCATCCTCGACAACATGGGCGCCAAGTACCTGGACCGGAACGTACAGGCCCTCGCCGTCAACGGGCGGCTCGCGATCATTGGTATGCAGGGTGGAATCAAGGGTGAGCTGAACATCGCCGCCCTCCTCAACAAGCGCGCCGCCATCAGCGCGACCTCGCTGCGGGCCCGCCCGCTCGGCGAGAAGGCGGCGATCGTCGCGGCCGTACGCGAGCACGTGTGGCCGCTGATCGACTCCGGTCACGTACGGCCGGTCGTGGACCGCGAGCTGCCGATGAGCGACGCGGCGGCGGCACACCAGGTGCTGGAGGAGAGCGGCCACATCGGCAAGGTGCTGCTCGTCACTCCCTAGCGCCGATTCCGGGCAAGCGCCGAGCTCTGCTCGCGGCGAGCGCCGCTGGGAGCGTCGTGTCTCTCAGTGGCGCCGTACGCGCAGGGCGACGAAGGCCAGCCCCAGACCCAGGCCCATCAGGATCAGCCCACTACCGAGGGGCAATATCCGGAGAACCGGTTCAGGGGATTGCTCCGGACTGACCACGTTCTGCTGGGCGGGGTGTCCCGCGTTGTGCGACGGGTTGGGGGCGGCGCTCTCCTCCGGCCGCTCCGGGACGGCGGGTTCGCGGCCGGTGCCCCTCGGCTCCCCGTCCCCGGTGTCCGAGCCGTCCGGGTCTTCCGGTGCCAGGTCCTCCGGTGCCACGGGGTCCAGGCGTCCCGGCCGCGCGCGTCCCTCGCCCGCGAGGCTCCCCGCGCGGGAGGCGTCGGCGGAGTGGGTGGCGGAGGGGGTGGGCTCGGCGGCGTACGGGGCGCTCCCGGGGGCGTACGAGACGTGCCCAACGGCGTACGAGGGAGGGTGGCCGGTGGCTATCAGGAGCGCCAGAGGTCCGGCCACGCGCAGCGTGCGGAGCCATGGAGTCACGCCGGTGACCCCCTCCCGTTGCTGGTGGGCCAAGACCGGGTTGCCGAGATCGACGGAACCAGCCTCACATGACGCCGTGCTCACGGCATCTCGACGGAGAGTGAGCTCGCCGTATCCCGACGGAAGGTGACGGGCGCTCCGGGCAAGGGCGCGAACGCGCCCGCGTACGCGGTGGATCACCGCTCAGTGGGGGCACCACCCAGGTGGGGTGCAGGCGTGCGAGAGAATGGCGGCATGGAGATGCCGAGGAACGAAAGGTCGCCGGAGAACCCACAGATCCTGGTCGTAGGCCAGGACGGAATGGCTCTCGGCGGCACCGGAGACGAGGACTCCCGCGAGGTCCCGGTGACGGAGATGGTGGAACAGCCCGCCAAGGTGATGCGCATCGGCAGCATGATCAAGCAGCTGCTCGAGGAGGTGCGCGCCGCACCTCTGGACGAGGCCAGCCGGGTCCGGCTCAAGGAGATCCACGCGAGCTCCGTGAAGGAACTGGAGGACGGCCTGGCGCCCGAGCTCGTCGAGGAACTGGAGCGGCTCTCTCTGCCCTTCACGGACGAGGCGACACCCAGCGACGCCGAACTGCGGATCGCGCAGGCCCAGTTGGTGGGCTGGCTCGAGGGGCTGTTCCACGGGATCCAGACGACCCTGTTCGCCCAGCAGATGGCGGCCAGGGCCCAGCTGGAGCAGATGCGCCGAGCCCTCCCGCCGGGTGTCGGCGGCATTGACGGTGACGAAGATCACCGCACCGCGGGCCGCTCTGGCGGGCCGTACCTGTAGCCCCTTGGATCACCCCAGGGGCATCCCGAACGAAACGGGCCCGGCACTCATGTGCCGGGCCCGTTCCCATGCCGGGAATGCAACGGACCCATGCCGGGAATGCCACGGACCCCTGCCAGGAACGGCTGCGGGCCCCTGCCAGGAACGGCCGCGGGCCCCCGCCGGGAATGCCCACGGCTCAGGCAGGGTCGCCCGTCGAGACCTTCAGCTCTATCTCGGGCATGTCCTTCGGGTCGACGTCCGTTCCGGCGGCGGGGAACTGGTCCATGACCGTGCCCTCGCCGTACGTGTTCTCGTCGACGTTCGTGATGTCCATCTGCCAGCCGGCGGCCTGGAAGCAGGACTTGACCGACTTGATGTACTTGTACGTGAAGTCAGGGACCTGGATCTTGTCGGGGTCGTCGTACGACTCCTGCGGCTCCGTGCACTTCTCCGTCTCGATCGTCTTCGTCGTGTCCGGACCCTTGTGCCCCGCCACCACGGTCGGGGACTCGGTGGCGTCGCCGCCGCCGCCCTCGTTTCCGGGGTTTCCGATGTACAGCATGAGTGCCGCGATCAGGCCGCCGATCGCGACGAGCGCGACCACGATCGACCCGATGACGACCCCCGTGTTGCTCTTGCGGCCGCCCGGACCGCCCGCGACAGGGGTGGTGGGCTGGGGCGTGAGGTTGTACGGCGGCGGAGTGGACGGCGCCTGCTGCGGGGAGTACGCGGCGGTCTGCGGCGGGGCCTGGTAGCCGCCCTGCTGCGGATAGCCGTACGACGGGGAGGGCGTCTGCGCGGGGGCCGGCGTGCCGTACGGGCCCGGCTGGTACGGCGTCTGGACGGGGCCCGGCGCGGGAGCCGCCTCGACGGGCGGGAAGACGGCGGAGCCGACGCCCGCGCCGCTCGACGTCTGGGCGCCCGGCACGATGCTCGGCGCGGCGGCATGGAACGACTGGGCCACGCGCAGACACTCGTCGCGCATGGCCTCGGCGCTCGGGAAGCGCTCGTTCGGGTTCTTCTTCAGGGCGCGGGCGACCAGCGCGTCCACGGCCGGGGGCAGCGAGCGGTTGATCGAGGAGGGCGCGACCGGCTCCTCCTGGACGTGCGCGTACGCGATGGCCAGCGGCGAGTCGGCCTCGAACGGCAGCCGCCCGGTGACCAGTTGGAACAGCATGATGCCGACCGAGTACAGGTCGGACCGGGCGTCCACACCTCTGCCGAGTGCCTGCTCCGGGGAGAGGTACTGGGGCGTGCCGACGACCATGCCGGTCTGCGTCATCGAGGTGACGCCGGACTGCATGGCGCGGGCGATGCCGAAGTCCATGACCTTGACGACGCCCCGCTTCGTCATCATCACGTTGCCCGGCTTGATGTCCCGGTGGACCAGCCCCATCTCGTGGCTGATCTCCAGGGCCGCCAGCACGTCCGCGGTGATCTTCAGGGCCTTGTCGGCGGGCATGGCGCCGTGCTGCGCGATGTCCTGGTCGAGCACGGAACCGAGGGGGCGGCCCTCGACGTACTCCATGACGATGTACGGCGTCGGCGTGCCGGAGCCCGCGGCGGAGCCGCTGTCGAGCAGCGTGTCCTCGCCGGTGTCGAAGACCGAGACGATGTTCGTGTGCGTGAGCTTCGCCACCGACTGGGCCTCGCGGCGGAACCGCTCGCGGAAGGCCTGCTCGCGGCCGAGTTCGGTGTGCAGGGTCTTGATCGCGACCTGCCGGTCGAGCACCGAGTCGTACGCGAGATGCACCGAGGCCATACCGCCCTCGCCGAGCAGATCGCGCAGCTGGTAGCGGCCGCCGGCGACCGCACGCCCCGCGTACCGGCCCTGTGCGCCGTCCTGGCTCATGTTCTGCGTCCCCCATCGGCGCGGCGGCAGCGGCTGGTTGCTCCCGCGGTCCGTGATCGATTGTCGATCGATGGTCCGGTGCGCGCCGGTCAAGTCATCCGGTGCGCGGCCGGTCTTCGGTGATCGATTGGCCCATTCCCGCCAAGTCTGCCCCAGGGCACTGACACGTCAAGCTCGGTGCCCGTTCCGTGACCGTCTGCGAAAGAAGCGTCGTGGAAGCGTTACAGGTGTCGTACGGGCGGTACACAGAATGTGCACGTGGGCACATGGGGCAGGTTTGATGGCCCGTCCATCTCACTTCCATCTCGGGTCGACGCCTTGCGCGGAGCCTGTAGCGTGGCCCGACGGAGACCGTAACAACACCGCGCAGACCGCGGGCAGAAACGACGGCGAGGACTGATGGCACAGCAGCAGCGCGCTCAGGGCCCGTCCGACCCCGAGGCGACTGGCGGCGGTATGTCAGATGCGCCGGAGATGTGGGGTAACGGCGGACTGGTCGGGGACGGCCGATATCGGCTGACCCGCAGACTAGGCCGGGGCGGCATGGCCGAGGTGTTCGCGGCCGAGGACGTGCGCCTCGGGCGCACGGTCGCGGTCAAGCTGCTCCGCTCCGACCTGGCCGAGGACCCGGTGTCCAAGGCCCGCTTCACGCGCGAGGCCCAGTCGGTCGCCGGGCTCAACCACCATGCCGTCGTCGCCGTGTACGACTCCGGCGAGGACGTGGTCGGCCACGGCGTCGTCCCGTACATCGTGATGGAGCTCGTCGAGGGCCGCACCATCCGCGATCTGCTGCTCAACGCCGAGGCCCCCGGGCCCGAGCAGGCGCTGATCATCGTCTCGGGTGTCCTGGAGGCGCTCGCCTACTCGCACCAGCACGGCATCGTGCACCGCGACATCAAGCCGGCGAACGTGATCATCACCCAGACCGGTGCGGTGAAGGTGATGGACTTCGGCATCGCGCGCGCCCTGCACGGCGCCCAGTCGACGATGACCCAGACCGGCATGGTCATGGGCACACCGCAGTACCTCTCCCCGGAGCAGGCGCTCGGCAAGGCCGTCGACCACCGCTCCGACCTGTACGCGACCGGCTGTCTGCTCTACGAACTCCTCGCGCTGCGGCCCCCGTTCACCGGAGAGACTCCGCTGTCGGTGGTCTACCAGCACGTCCAGGACATTCCGGTGCCCCCGTCCGAGGCGTCGGACGCGGCGCCGCCGGAGCTCGACGGGCTCGTCATGCGCTCCCTCGCCAAGGAGCCGGACGACCGGTTCCAGACCGCCGAGGAGATGCGCGGGCTCGTCCAGTATGGGCTGCAGATGCTGTACGACCAGGGCGGGCACACCGGCACCTGGAACACCGGCCCCGTCACCCTGCACGAGGGGCGGCACACCCCGTCCGCGGGCTTCGCGGGCACGACGGCGCTGCCGCACCCCGGCGACTCCGGCACCACGCAGATCCCGGCGCCGATCATCCCGCCGTACGGCGGTGGGGACGACGGCGGCTTCGAGGGGCGCGGCAACCGGGGCGGCGGCCGCGGCAAGCTGTGGATCCTCGCGGTCTTCGCGGTGATCGCCATCGCGGCGGGTGTCGCGCTCGCCCTCAACAACGGCGGTGGCGGCAAGGAGGGCGGGACCAGCACGACGCCGTCACCGACCTCCACGCAGTCCAACCAGGAAGACAAGCCGAGCGAGACGCCCAGCGGCGAGGCGACGGACGACGAGACCGAGGACTCCACCGGCGGCTCGACCAGCACCGGCAGCGACTGGGACTACACGCCGTCGTACACGCCGTCCCCGAGCCAGCCCACTCAGCCCACGGACGAGCCGACCGACGAGCCGACCGAGCCGACGGAGGACCCGACGACGCCGACGGAGGACCCGACGACGCCGACGGAGGACCCGACGCTTCCCACGGAGGACCCGACGGACCCCGGCACCGGCAACGGCGGTGGCGACGGGGGCGAGTGACCGTGCCCGATCGGCTCTGATCGCCCCTGCTGATCGGGACTGATCGAAAACACCCTCCGCGCGCGTGTGGCCCGAAACGGGCTCCACGCGCGCGTGCCGTTTGCGGCCCCCCGGCCCTCCAGGGGGCATCACCCCGCGAAGGCCTCGTGCACGGACGTGCCATCCTCGGAGTGCACGGTGGCGAACTGCGGTTCGATGCCCAGATAGGCCGGCTCGAAGGGCTCGCCGTCCGCCAGGCGCGGCGCGGGACCGAAGCGTTCCCGTTCGGCCGCGGTCGGCTCGACGGGCTCGCACTGGCCCACGATCTGCACCGACCACAGGCTGTCGCCCGGCCGCGCGGAGCTCAGGTTGTCGGTGCCGTACGCGACGACGCTGCCGGCCCACGCGCGGTGGTATCCCCAGCCGCGGGGCATCCGCAGCAGGACGCGGCCGTCGACCACGATGTGCCGGGCGAGCGCGAGGAAGGGCAGGGCGCCCATGCTGGTGGCCACCCGGCCGTAGGCGGTGCGGCCGATCATTTCCACGGCGAGCTGTTCGTCGGAGGGCCGTTCGTCAGAGGGCTGTCCGCCGGTGAGCCGTTCGTTGGCGGACCGTTCGTCCGTGGTCATGCCTCCAATCTGCGGCACCCATCAGGCACAGAAAAAGAGGCACCCGCCCCCCCGATGAGGGGCCATAAGTCCCGAATAACGTCTCGCGTCCCGGCCCGAAACGCTCAGCGGTTCTGCCTCTCCGCCTGTTTCCGCGCCACATACGCCGCCGCCTCGGACCGTCGTTCCATACCCAGCTTGGACAGCAGGCTCGACACATAATTCTTGATCGTTTTCTCGGCGAGATGAAGCCGTTCCCCGATCGCGCGATTGGTGAGCCCCTCGCCGATCAGGTCGAGGATCCTGCGCTCCTGCACGGTGAGCTGCGCGAGCTTGTCGTTGCTCTTCGCGCCGCCGTGGCGCAGCCGTTCCAGGACGCGGGCGGTGGCCACCGGGTCGAGCAGCGACCTGCCTGCGGCGACGTCCCGTACGGCCGAGAGCAGTTCGCTGCCGCGGATGGCCTTGAGGACATAGCCCGAGGCACCCGCCATGATCGCTTCGAACAGGGCCTCGTCATCGGCGAACGAGGTCAGCATCAGGCACTTGATGTCCTCGTTCTGGGACCGGATCTCCCGGCAGACCTCCACGCCGCTGCCGTCCGGGAGCCGTACGTCCAGGACCGCCACGTCCGGACGGATGGCCGGAATCCGCGCCAGGGCGTCGGCCACCGTGCCCGCCTCGCCGATCACCTCGATGTCGTCCTCGACCGAGAGCAGCTCATGGACTCCGCGACGGACCACCTCGTGATCATCGAGGAGAAATACGGTGATTTTCCCGTTTAGGGGCACTCTGTCAGTGTCACACACGGTCATGGGGACTGCCCCGGGTCAGCTCTTCCCGTGCCCGGGGTGACCGGGATAACGTGCCGGTGTTCCGGCCCCCTGCAAGGCTGTTACCAGTGCTGTGACCAGGACTGTTCCCGACCGACTCGATTTAGTAGGAATCCCAAGTTTGAAAGTACTTGGATTTCCTATCAAAATCCCAGGTCAGGAGGGGTTTCACAGAAATGTGAAGCACTGGGTAACGTGGCTGCCGCAGGGCGCTCGCCGGGGCACCTGTCACGCCTGTTCCCGGCCGAGTGGCACCCACCCCGTGCACGGGTACTGGATCAGGCGAGCCGCACTGGCCACCCGGCAACCCTGGGGGCCGGACCGACGGAGGAGCACACGTGACCGTGGAGAGCACTGCCGCGCGCAAGCCGCGACGCAGCGCGGGTACCAAGAAATCGCCGCGTACGACGGGCGCCGAGCCCGAGCTCGTTCAGCTGCTGACCCCGGAAGGCAAGCGGGTCAAGGACGCCACGTACGACCCGTACGTCGCCGACATCACCCCCGAAGACCTGCGCGGCCTGTACCGGGACATGGTGCTGACCCGCCGTTTCGACGCCGAGGCCACCTCCCTGCAGCGCCAGGGCGAACTGGGCCTGTGGGCCTCGCTGCTCGGCCAGGAGGCCGCACAGATCGGCTCCGGGCGGGCCACCCGCGAGGACGACTACGTCTTCCCGACCTACCGTGAGCACGGTGTCGCCTGGTGCCGCGGGGTCGACCCGACCAACCTGCTCGGCATGTTCCGCGGTGTGAACAACGGCGGCTGGGACCCGAACAGCAACAACTTCCACCTGTACACGATCGTCATTGGTTCGCAGACGCTGCACGCCACCGGCTATGCCATGGGTGTCGCCAAGGACGGCGCGGACTCGGCGGTGATCGCGTACTTCGGCGACGGTGCGTCCAGCCAGGGCGATGTCGCCGAATCGTTCACCTTCTCCGCGGTGTACAACGCGCCGGTGGTGTTCTTCTGCCAGAACAACCAGTGGGCGATCTCCGAGCCGACGGAGCGGCAGACCCGTGTCCCGCTCTACCAGCGGGCGCAGGGCTTCGGCTTCCCCGGCGTACGCGTGGACGGCAACGACGTCCTCGCCTGCCTGGCGGTGACGAAGTGGGCGCTGGAGCGTGCGCGCCGGGGTGAGGGCCCCACGCTCGTCGAGGCGTTCACGTACCGGATGGGCGCGCACACCACCTCCGACGACCCGACGAAGTACCGGGCGGACGAGGAGCGCGAGTCCTGGGAGGCGAAGGACCCGATCCTGCGCCTGCGCACCTACCTGGAAGCCTCAAACCACGCGGACGAGGGATTCTTCGCGGAACTCGAGGCCGAGAGCGAGGCGTTGGGCAAACGAGTACGCGAAGTCGTACGGGCCATGCCGGACCCGGACCATTTCGCCATCTTCGAGAACGTGTACGCGGACGGGCATGCGCTCGTCGACGAGGAGCGGGCCCAGTTCGCCGCCTACCAGGCGTCGTTCGCGGATGAAGGGGAGGGCAAGTAGCGATGGCGGCAGAGACGATGGCGCTGGCCAAGGCGATCAACGAGTCGCTGCGCACGGCCCTCGACGCCGACCCCAAGGTCCTCATCATGGGCGAGGACGTCGGCAAGCTCGGCGGTGTCTTCCGGGTCACCGACGGCCTGCAGAAGGACTTCGGCGAAGAGCGGGTCATCGACACCCCGCTCGCCGAGTCGGGCATTGTCGGCACCGCGATCGGCCTCGCCCTGCGGGGCTACCGTCCGGTGGTGGAGATCCAGTTCGACGGCTTCGTCTTCCCGGCGTACGACCAGATCGTCACGCAGCTCGCGAAGATGCACGCGCGAGCGCTCGGCAAGATCAAGCTCCCTGTCGTGATCCGCATTCCGTACGGCGGTGGAATCGGCGCGGTGGAGCACCACTCGGAGTCTCCCGAGGCGCTGTTCGCGCACGTGGCGGGCCTGAAGGTGGTCTCCCCGTCGAACGCGGCGGATGCGTACTGGATGATGCAGCAGGCCATCCAGAGCGACGACCCGGTGATCTTCTTCGAGCCGAAGCGGCGTTACTGGGACAAGGCCGAGGTCAACAGGGACGCGATCCCCTCGCCCCTGCACGGGGCGCGCGTGGTGCGCGAGGGCGGCGATGTGACGCTGGCCGCGTACGGGCCGATGGTCAAGGTCTGCCTGGAGGCCGCCGCGGCCGCCCAGGAGGAGGGCAAGTCGGTCGAGGTCCTGGACCTGCGCTCGATGTCGCCCATCGACTTCGACACCGTGCAGGCTTCGGTGGAGAAGACCCGCCGCCTGGTCGTGGTGCACGAGGCGCCGGTGTTCCTGGGCACGGGTGCGGAGATCGCCGCCCGGATCACGGAGCGGTGTTTCTACCACCTCGAGGCCCCCGTTCTGCGGGTGGGCGGCTATCACGCCCCGTATCCGCCGGCGCGGCTCGAGGAGGAGTACCTTCCGGGCCTGGACCGGGTGCTCGACGCCGTCGACCGCTCGCTGGCGTACTGAGGAGAGGGTCGTGACGACGATGACTGAGAACGCGTCGGGACTCCGTGAGTTCAAGATGCCCGATGTGGGCGAGGGTCTGACCGAGGCCGAGATCCTCAAGTGGTACGTCCAGCCCGGCGACGCGGTGACCGACGGCCAGGTCGTGTGCGAGGTCGAGACGGCCAAGGCCGCCGTGGAACTGCCCATCCCCTACGACGGTGTGGTGCGCGAACTGCGCTTCCCCGAGGGGACGACGGTGGACGTCGGCCAGGTGATCATCGCGGTCGACGTGGCCGGTGGGGCACCCGCCGGACAGGCCCCGGCAGCCGAGGCTCCCGTCGCCGAGCAGGCCCCCGCCGCTCCCGCCGAAGAGCCCAAGACCGAGGGCCGCAAGCCGGTCCTCGTCGGGTACGGCGTCGCCGAGTCCTCCACCAAGCGCCGCCCCCGCAAGGGCACCGAGGTCCCGGCCCAGCAGTCCGAGACGCTCCTCGCGGCCGCCGCGCTGCAGGGCGAGCTCAACGGACACGGACACGCGCCCGCCCAGCAGCGCCCCCTCGCCAAGCCGCCGGTGCGCAAGCTCGCCAAGGACCTCGGGGTCGATCTGACGACGATCACGCCGTCGGGCCCGGGCGGCATCATCACGCGCGAGGACGTGCACGCGGCGGTGGCACCGGCTCCGGCCGTGGAGGCACCCGCGGCCTCCGCCCCCGCCCAGGCACCCAGTGGGGTCCCGGCTCCCGCCCCGGTCGTCACCTACGACACGGCGCGCGAGACCCGTATCCCGGTCAAGGGCGTCCGCAAGGCCACGGCCGCAGCGATGGTCGGCTCGGCGTTCACCGCGCCGCATGTCACCGAGTTCGTCACGGTCGACGTGACGCGCACGATGAAGCTCGTCGAGGAGCTGAAGCAGGACAAGGACATGCAGGGGCTGCGGGTGAACCCGCTGCTGCTCATCGCCAAGGCCCTGCTCGTCGCGATCAAGCGCCACCCCGAGGTCAACGCGTCCTGGGACGAGGCGAGCCAGGAGATCGTCCAGAAGCACTATGTGAACCTGGGCATCGCCGCCGCCACCCCCCGTGGCCTGATCGTCCCGAACATCAAGGACGCCCACACCAAGACCCTGCCCCAACTGGCCGAATCCCTCGGCGAACTGGTGGCCACGGCCCGTGAGGGCAAGACCTCACCCGCCGCGATGCAGGGCGGCACGGTCACGATCACGAACGTCGGCGTCTTCGGCGTCGACACGGGCACGCCGATCCTCAACCCCGGCGAATCCGCGATCCTCGCGGTCGGCGCGATCAAGCTCCAGCCCTGGGTCCACAAGGGCAAGGTCAGACCACGCCAGGTCACCACCCTCGCGCTGTCCTTCGACCACCGCCTCATCGACGGCGAGCTGGGCTCCAAGCTCCTCGCCGATGTGGCGGCGATTCTGGAACAGCCCAAGCGGTTGATCACCTGGGCGTGAGCCCGGAGAAGGTGACTACTTGGGCGTGAGCCCAGAGAAAGGGCCTGTCGCGCACCGCGCGGCAGGCCCTTTCCTCATGGCGCGTCGCTTACTTGGCGAAGCCGTAGGAGAGCAGCTTCTTGGCGTCCGACGTGCGGGCGCTGGTCGACGTGGAGGCGAGGACCGTACCGATGACCGTCTTGCCGTTGCGGGTGGCGGCGAAGACCAGGCAGTACTTGGCCTCGGGGCCGGAGCCGGTCTTCACTCCGGTGGTGCCGCTGTAGCCGGTGAGCAGCGGCTTGTTGGTGTTCTCCCACGCGTAGTTGCGGTAACCGCCGCTCTTGGTGGTGACCTTCTGCGTGGTGTTCTGCGTCTTCACGATCGTGCGGAACGTGGAGTTCTTCATCGCGCTGCTGGCGAGTTTCGTGAGGTCGCGCGGCGTCGAGTAGTTGGCGCCGTGGCCGATGCCGTCGAACGAATCGAAGTGCGTGTTCGTCATGCCGAGGTTCTTCGCGGTGGTGTTCATCTTGCCGATGAACGACTTCACACGGGCGGCGCGCGTCGTGCCCGTGCCGAACTTGTCGGCGAGCGCGTACGCGGCGTCGCAGCCGGACGGGAGCATCAGCCCGTACAGCAGCTGGCGGACGGTGACCTTGTCGCCGACGATCAGGCGGGCCGAGGAGGCCCAGTTGTTGTCGACGATGTAGTCGCTGTACGCACCCTGGATCGTGACCTTGGCGTCCAGGTTGAGGTTCGGCTGCGAGAGCACGACCTTGGCAGTCATGATCTTGGTGGTCGAGCCGGTCGAACGGCGGGTGTCGGCGGCCTTCGTGTAGAGGGTCTTGCCGGTGCCGTCGTTCATGATGTAGCCGCCCGCGGCGGCGATCGTGGGCGTGGCCGCGGCGGCTCCCGCGGGAGCCGCACCGAGGGCTCCGGCCGCCAGTACGGCGCCGGTCGTGACGGTCACAGCGGCGGCCCTGCGAAAACGCGTGCCCTTAATGCCGGTAGTCAAAATGAACGCTCCGAATGCGCGAAATGCCCTTGGGAGAACGGCACATGAGAGTGCCGTCTCACGTACGGACTCATGAGAAGGGCAAAGGGATGTACGGCGAATGAGGGTGAATTTGTGTTACGTGGTTGACGTGGAGGGACACGCGGGGTCCGCATGCTGAAATGGCCACGACCATGCGTACACGTTGTATCTATGATGTGCGCATGCCCTCAGCCCCGCCCGCGCCCGTGAACGAACCCGCGCAGCAGGCCATGAACCAGACCGCGAGTCAGCCCGTGAAGTCCATGAAGCAACCCCCCGCCGCCGACCGCGTCTACGCACACGTCAAGCAGGGCGTCCTGGGACGCCGTTACGAGGGCGGGACGCTGCTCACCGAGGGCGAGCTCGCCGAGGCGGTCGGGGTCTCGCGGACGCCCGTACGCGAGGCGCTGCTCCGGCTCGAGGCCGAGGGTCTGATCAAGCTCTACCCGAAGAAGGGCGCGCTCGTCCTGCCCGTCTCCGCGCAGGAGATCGCGGACGTGGTCGAGACCCGGCAGCTCGTCGAGGAGCACGCCGCGCGCAAGGCCGTACCGGCTTCACCGCAGCTCATCGCGCGCCTGGAGGAGTTGCTGGCACAGCAGCGGGAGCAGGCCGCGGCCGGGGATCTGGCGGGCGCCGCCGTCACCGACCGCTGCTTCCACGCCGAGATCGTCCGCAGCGGCGGCAACGAGATCCTCTCCCGGCTCTACGACCAGCTCCGCGACCGGCAGTTGAGGATGGGAGCCGCCGTGATGCACGCCCACCCCGACCGGATCACCAAGACGCTCACCGAGCACCAGCAGATCCTCGAAACACTGCGCTCCGGTGACGCGGAGGCGGTCGTCGGCATGATCCACCGGCACGTCAGCCGGCTCTCCAACCTGGCGCGGGGAGAGGTCCGATGAGCTCCCACTCGGCCACGTCGCTCCCGGGAGACCCTCCGGGCGGCCGCCGCGCCATCGCCGTATGGGGCATAGGCGTCGCCGTCTACTTCGTCGCCGTCATCTTCCGTACGTCGCTGGGGGTGGCCGGACTCGACGCGGTGGACCGCTTCCACGTGGGCGCCTCGGCCCTGTCCACCTTCTCGATCCTCCAACTCCTCGTCTACGCGGGCATGCAGATACCCGTCGGCCTGCTCGTCGACCGGCTCGGCACCAAGAACGTGCTGACCATCGGCGTCCTGCTGTTCACGGCGGGGCAGCTGGGCTTCGCGTTCTCCCCCTCGTTCGGTACGGCGCTCGCCTCGCGCGCGCTGCTGGGCTGCGGTGACGCGATGACCTTCATCAGCGTGCTGCGGCTCGGCACCCGGTGGTTCCCGGCCCGGCGCGGTCCGCTGGTCGCCCAGCTCGCGGGGCTCGCCGGCATGGCGGGCAACCTGGTGTCGACCCTCGTCATCGCGCGGCTGCTGCACGGGGTGGGCTGGACGGCGGCGTTCGCGGGAAGCGCGCTGGCGGGTGTGGTCGTGCTCGTACTGCTGCTGCTGTTCTTGAAGGATCACCCCGAGGGGCATGAGCCGGAGCCGTTCCCGCACCAGGGGGCGGCGTACGTCCGCCGCCAGATCGTCGCGTCCTGGCGGGAGCCCGGCACCCGGCTGGGGATGTGGGTGCACTTCACGACACAGTTCCCGGCGATGGTGTTCCTGCTCCTGTGGGGCCTGCCGTTCCTGGTCGAGGCACAGGGGCTGTCACGGGTGACGGCCGGCGAACTGCTGACGCTCGTCGTCCTCTCCAACATGATGGTCGGCCTGGTGTACGGGCAGATCGTCGCCCGGCATCACGCGGCGCGGCTTCCCTTGGTGCTCGGCACGGTGAGCGCGACCGCGGCCGTCTGGGCAGGCACGCTGGCGTACCCCGGCGATCACGCGCCGCTGTGGGTGCTGGCCGTGCTGTGCGTCGTGCTGGGGGCCTGCGGCCCTGCCTCGATGATCGGCTTCGACTTCGCTCGGCCCGCGAATCCGCCCGAGCGGCAGGGCACCGCGTCCGGGATCACCAACATGGGGGGTTTCGTCGCCTCGATGACGACGCTGCTGGCCGTTGGTGTCCTGCTGGACGCGACGGGTGACAACTACCGGGTTGCCTTCTCCGCCGTGTTCGTCCTTCAGGCGGTCGGTCTGAGCCAGATCTTCCGGCTGCGCAGGCAGGCGGCCCGGCGGGAGCGGGAGCGGCTGGTGGCCAGTCGGGTGGAGACGGTGCACGTGCCCGCGTAGTTCCGGCGTGGGTCGCGGCGTGGGGGCTTTCGCCCCCTCCGCCCCTGCCCGCCGCCCTACGGCGTGATCGTCAGGCTCCTCAGGATCGCCGCCGTCAGCTCCTGGTCGCCCTCCGCCTTGATGCGGTCGGACACGGCGTCGGCGTGGACGCGGCCGCAGGCCAGGCGGACGAAGGTTTCCCAGTCGAGCGCGAGGGTGGCGGCCGGGCCGAGGGAGGGGGCGCCGTCGATGGAGCCGCGGCCGTCGGCGTCCACGCGGACCGTGCGGAGGAACTCGACCGGGCCGTGGACGTCGAAGACCACGGCCGAGTTGGCAGGCGCGCTCGCGTCCTTGGCGACGATCTTCGGCAGGGCGGCGAGGAGCTGGTCGCGGACGACGAGCGCGCCCGGGGAGTCGAGGTTGCCCGGCCGGCCGAGGGCGGCGCGGAGGTCCTGCTCGTGCACCCAGACGTCGAACGCGCGGTTCCGCATGGCCTGTTCGAGCGTGACCTCGGTGCCGAGTGGACCGCGCACCTTGGTGTCGGGCTGCCGGTTCTCGTTCCGCAGCTGGCGGTTGCGGCGGATGATCGTGTACTCCAGCTCGGAGGTCATCTCCGGCGCCGTGTGGTGGCGGCGTACGTCGACCTGCATCTCCATGTACCGCTGGTGCTCGTTCGTCACGTGGTACAGGTCACGGGGGAGCGTGTGAATCGGCCGCGGGTCGCCGAGCATCTCGCAGTCGAGGCCGATGACATGCGAGACGACGTCACGGACGGACCACCCCGGGCACGGGGTCCGCCGGTTCCACTCGCCTTCCACAAGCGGCTGGACCAGCTCCGATATCGCTTCGATCGAGTGGGTCCAGGCGTCGGCGTAGGACTGAAGACTGGGATGCAGACTCACGGAACGGGACCCCTCGGGCGGTTGGGACGCGGGCAGTGCACAGGCAGCGGGTGTCTTGGGACGCTAAGTTACGCTGCTGTGAGGCACCCCGGCAGTGCTTTCGTGTGACGATCGTAGGCCCGTATGGACGGCTCGAATGCCAGGACGGTGGTAGTGTGCGCGCCTCTCTCCTCCAGATCGACGTAAACGACACCGAATCGGTCGATTCGCGCCGGCGGCGTGTGGCGGCTCTCGTACGGGAACAAGACGGTGCCGATCTCGTGGTGCTGCCCGAGCTGTGGACGACCGGCGCGTTCGCGTACGAAGGGTTCGGGGCGGAGGCCGAGCCGCTGGAAGGGCCCACGTACGAGGTGATGGCCAAGGCGGCGAGTGACGCGGGCGTGTGGCTGCACGCGGGCTCCATTCCCGAGCGGCCCGCGTCCGACAGCGGCTCCGCCGAGGGCCCCCTCTACAACACCTCCCTCGTCTTCTCGCCCACCGGTGAACTCGCCGCCGCCTACCGGAAGATCCATCGCTTCGGCTTCGACAAGGGCGAGGCCGTGCTGATGGGGGCCGGGTCCGAACTGGTGACGGTCCGGCTGCCGGAAACCGTGATCGGCGTGGCCACCTGCTACGACCTCCGCTTTCCCGAGCTCTTCCGCGGGCTCGTCGACGCGGGGGCCGAGACGCTCGTCATTCCGGCCGGGTGGCCGGAGCGGCGGCGGTCCCACTGGACGCTGCTCGCGCAGGCGCGGGCTGTGGAGAACCAGGCGTTCGTGCTTGCGTGTGGAACGGCCGGTACGCATGCCGGAGTTCCCCAGGCAGGGCACTCCATCGTGGTCGACCCCTGGGGGGAGGTTCTCGCCGAGGCGGGGCCCGGCGAGGAGGTCCTCACCGTGGAGTTCGACCCGGCGAAGGTCGCGACGACCCGGGAACAGTTCCCGGCGCTCAAGGACCGGTTGCTGGGGCTGGACGTTCCGCGTCGCTGACTCCCCGGGGCGGGAGGTATCACGGCCCGGTGCTGTCCCGGTCCACCGCTGCCCACGTCCGGTGCTGTCTCCCTCGGCTGCTGTTTCAGTCCTCGGCGCGCTCCTTTTCCGCCAGATGGATCACGCACACCGCGATGGCGATGAGCAGCGCCGGATCCGCGTCCTCCCGTACGACATCCAGGCCGTACGTCTCGCGGATGTGGAGCCAGCGGCGGGAGATCTGGGCGAGGAGTTCGTTGTCGTAGTCGATGGCGAACTCGCGGTCGAGGATCTTGCCGCTGACGTCGAGTTCGGTGCCGTCGACCAGGGACACGCGGTAGTGGTTGCGGAGCAGGGACAGGCGCTTGCGCTTGATGGTCGCGAGCGGATCGCCGTCCCGCTCGATGATCATCGTGTCGCGCAGGGCGAGCATCTTCTGGTGGATGTCGATCAGGACCCGCCCCTGCGTGTCCTTCAGCTCGAAGGTGTCCCGCAGCCGCATGGCCTTGCCGTCGACGAGGAAGACCTTGTTGCCACGGTCGTCCTCGATCCAGTAGTCGTCGCCGAAGCCGAGGAGCCGGTCGCGTACGAGGTATCTCATACCCTCACCGGTTCCCCGGCAGGCGGCCCGAAACGCCGCCGGTAGGCCGACGGGCCGAGTCCGGTCACCCGCCGCAGCCGGGCCCGCAGGTTTCCATCGTCCTGCGGCTGCCGGCCGGTCGTACGCCCCTGCCCGCCCCGTGTATGCCGCCACGGGCCATGCCCTGAACTGAGTGTCAGTGGCGGGTGGCACTCTTGAGTCATGAACGAGTCCGCGCCGTCCGCCACCCCGGCCACCCCCCGTCGCGTCCGTGTCCGCGCCCCCGAGCTGACCGGCAAGGGCGGCTGGCTGAACACGGGAGATGAGCAGTACACCCTCGCCGACCTGCGAGGACGTATCGTCATCCTCGATTTCTGGACGTTCTGCTGTATCAACTGTCTGCACGTCCTGGACGAGCTGCGGGAGCTGGAGGAGAGGCACCGGGACACGGTGGTGTTCATCGGGGTGCACTCGCCGAAGTTCGTGCACGAGGCGGAGCACCAGGCGGTCGTGGACGCCGTCGAGCGGTACGGGGTCGAGCATCCGGTTCTGGACGACCCCGAGCTCGCGACCTGGAAGCAGTACGCGGTGCGTGCCTGGCCGACGCTCGTCGTGATCGACCCCGAGGGGTACATCGTCGCGCAGCACGCCGGTGAGGGGCATGCGCACGCGATCGCCCAGCTGGTGGAGGAGCTGGAGGCCGAGCACACGGCGAAGGGGACCCTGCGGCGCGGCGACGGGCCGTACGTGGCGCCGGAGCCCCAGCCGACCGCGCTCCGCTTCCCGGGCAAGGCGCTCGCCCTGCCGAACGGGAATCTGCTGGTCAGCGACACGACCCGGCACCAGCTGGTGGAGCTGGAGGCCGACGGGGAGTCGGTTGTGCGGCGGATCGGCTCGGGCGTACGGGGCTTTGTGGACGGTGCGGCCGACTCCGCCGGGTTCAGCGAACCGCAGGGGCTCGCGCTCCTCGACGACGGCTCGGTCGTCGTCGCCGACACCGTGAACCACGCTCTGCGCCGCCTCGACCTCGAGACCGGCGAGGTCACGACCCTCGCGGGGACGGGGCGCCAGTGGCGGCAGGGTTCGCCCACGTCCGGTCCCGCGCGCGAGATCGACCTGTCCTCGCCGTGGGACGTGGCCCTCTTCGGCGGGCGCGTGTGGATCGCCATGGCCGGTGTGCACCAGCTGTGGGCGTACGACCCCGCTGGCGGTACCACCCAGGATTTCGGCTCTGGGGGAGCGACCGTCGGGGTCGCCGCCGGTACGACGAACGAGGGGCTCGTCGACGGACCGGGGGCCGAGGCCTGGTTCGCGCAGCCGTCGGGGCTCGCGGCCACCGCCGACCGGCTGTGGCTCGCCGACTCCGAGACCTCGGCGCTGCGCTGGGTCGACCTCGACGGCGTCGTCCACACGGCCGTCGGCACCGGTCTCTTCGACTTCGGCCACCGTGACGGCGCCGCCGAACAGGCCCTGCTCCAGCACCCGTTGGGCGTCACGGCCCTCCCCGACGGCTCGGTCGCGGTGAGCGACACGTACAACCACGCGCTGCGTCGCTACGACCCGGCGACGGGCGAAGTGACCACGCTGGCCACGGACGTGCGGGAGCCGAGCGACGCGGTGCTCGTCGGCGACGACATCGTGGTCGTCGAGTCCGCCCGCCACCGGCTGACCCGGCTGCGCCTGCCGGAGGAGGCGGTACGGGTCGAGTCGGTCGCCCACCGGACCCAGCGCGCGGCCACCGAAGTCGCGCCGGGTGGGCTCCAGTTGGACGTCATCTTCCAGGCCCCGGCGGGGCAGAAGCTGGACACCCGCTACGGACCGTCCACCCGGCTCCTCGTCTCCTCGACCCCGCCCGAGCTGCTGCTCGAGGGCGAGGGCGCAGGAACGGACCTCTCCCGCGCCTTGGAGCTGAACCCGGCCGTCCCGGAGGGCGTCCTGCATGTCTCCGCGATGGCCGCGTCCTGCGACGACGACCCTTCCAACGAATACCCGGCCTGCCACGTCCACCAGCAGGACTGGGGCGTACCGGTCCGGCTCACGGAGGGTGGCGCGGAACGGCTGCCGCTCGTCCTCGCGGGCATGGACGACTGAGCCGGCGGAGCTCCGTCATCTCCCGCGTGTGAGCGGCCGGATTACCCCTCCAAGAACGCCACCAGCACGTTCGCCAGCAGGAACGGGTCGTCTGCGCCGCACAGTTCGCGGGCGCTGTGCATGGACAGGATGGCGACGCCGATGTCGACGGTCTTGATGCCGTGGCGGGCCGCGGTGATGGGTCCGATGGTGGTGCCGCAGGGCATCGCGTTGTTGGAGACGAAGGACTGGAAGGGCACGCCGGCCTTTTCGCAGGCGGCGGCGAAGATCGCGCGGCCGGAACCGTCCGTGGCGTAGCGGTTGTTGACGTTCACCTTGAGGATGGGGCCGCCGTTGGCGCGCGGGTGGTGTGTCGGGTCGTGCCGTTCGGCGTAGTTGGGGTGGACGGCGTGGCCCGTGTCGGAGGAGAGGCAGATGGTGCCCGCGAAGGCTCGCGCCCGGTCCTCGTACGAGCCGCCGCGCGCGAACACCGACCGCTCCAGCACGTTGCCGAGCAGCGGACCGTCCGCGCCGGTGTCCGACTGCGAGCCGTTCTCCTCGTGGTCGAAGCCCGCGAGGACGGGGATGTACGACAGGCCGGCGTCGCCCGTCGCGACTGCGACCAGCGCCGACGTCCCCGCGTGCAGGGAGAGCAGGTTGTCCATGCGCGGGCCCGCCACCAGCTCGTTGTCGCGGCCCAGGTAGGAGGGCCGCTCGACGGAGTGGGTCATCAGGTCCCATCCGGTGACCTCGCCCGCGGCAAGGCCCGACTCCTCCTCCAGGAAGGCGATCAGGTCGCCCTCGCTGGGGTCGCCGAGCCCCCAGACGGGCTGCAGATGCCGCTGCTTGTCGAGCTTGAGCCCGTCGGTGGTGACGGAACGGTCCAGGTGGACGGCGAGTTGCGGCACGCGCAGCAGGGCCCGGTCGATGTTCACCAGACGCGTCGTGCCGTCCCGCAGCGACAGCCGCCCCGCGAGGCCCAGGTCCCGGTCAAGCCAGGAGTTCAGCAGCGGCCCGCCGTAGATCTCCACGGCCACCTGCCGCCAGCCGTGCGCGCCGCTGTCCGGCAGCGGCTTGACCCGCAGGTTCGGGGAGTCGGTGTGTGCGCCCACGATCCGGAACGGCGTATGCGCCTCGGCGCCCTCCGGGACGTACCAGGCGATGATCGCGCCCCCGCGCAGCACGTACTTGCCGCCGCTGCTCCCCTCCCACGCGTCCGTCTCGGCGACCTGACGGAATCCGGCCTTCTCCAGCCGCTCGGCGGCGTTCGCCACCGCGTGGTACGGCGTCGGGCTGGCCGCCAGGAAGGACATGAGGTCGTCGGTGTGGCCGCGGTCGAAGCGTGAGGGTGTGCGCATAGGTTCACCTTAACGACGCCCGAGGGCCCGCTCCCGGCGACGGGAGCGGGCCCTCGTAAGGGGGGTGTGGGGGGTGTGCAAGGGCGGACACCTGACCGGACGTGCAGGTTCCGGTCGGGCGTCCGCCCAACTTCTGCCCGAAGCGGTTCGGGGACGCCGCCTCGCCACTTCTGCCCGAAGGGGCTTCAGACCGAGGCGGCCTTAGAACGCCGCCTCGTCCAGCTCCATGAGGTCCAGGACCACGCCCTCGGCGAGCTTGCGCGCACCGGTGACACCCGGCAGGACGTTGGCGGCGAAGAACTTCGCGGCCGCGATCTTGCCGGTGTAGAAGGCCTGGTCCTTGGCGGAGGCGGTCTCCAGCTTCTCGGCGGCTACCGCGGCGCCGCGGAGGAGCAGGTAGCCGACGACGACGTCGCCGGAGGCCATCAGCAGGCGGGTCGTGTTCAGACCGACCTTGTAGATGTTCTTGACGTCCTGCTCGGTGGCCGCGAGGTCGGTGAGCATGAGGCCGACGATGGCCTCCAGCTCGACGGCCGCCTTGGCGAGCTGCTCGCGGGCGGCGGCCAGCTCCTCGCCGCCGGTGCCGAGCGCCAGGAACTTCTTGATGTCCTCGGCGAGGGAGTTCAGCGCCGCGCCCTGGTTGCGGACGATCTTCCGGAAGAAGAAGTCCTGGCCCTGGATCGCGGTCGTGCCCTCGTACAGGGTGTCGATCTTGGCGTCGCGGATGTACTGCTCGATCGGGTACTCCTGCAGGAAGCCGGAGCCGCCGAAGGTCTGCAGGGACTGCGCGAGCTGCTCATAGCCCTTCTCGGAGCCGTAGCCCTTCACGATCGGCAGGAGCAGGTCGTTGAGGGCCTCAAGGGCGGCGGTGTCTTCGCCGGCCGCTTCCTTCAGCGCGATCTCGTCCTGGACGGCCGCTGTGTGCAGCACCAGGGCGCGCATGCCCTCCGCGTACGCCTTCTGCGTCATCAGCGAGCGGCGCACGTCCGGGTGGTGCGTGATGGTGACCTTGGGCGCGGTCTTGTCCATGAAGTTCGCCAGGTCGGGGCCCTGGACGCGCTCCTTGGCGTACTCGAGGGCGTTCAGGTACCCCGTCGACAGCGTGGAGATCGCCTTCGTGCCGACCATCATGCGGGCGAACTCGATGATGCGGAACATCTGGCGTATGCCGTCGTGCTTGTCGCCGATCAGCCAGCCCTTGGCGGGGTGGCGGTCGCCGAAGGTCATCTCGCACGTGTTGGAGGCCTTGAGGCCCATCTTGTGCTCGACGTTCGTCGCGTACACGCCGTTGCGCTCGCCCAGCTCGCCGGTCTCGAAGTCGAAGAGATACTTCGGGACGAGGAAGAGGGACAGGCCCTTGGTGCCGGGGCCGGCACCCTCGGGGCGGGCCAGCACGTAGTGGAGGATGTTCTCCTCCATGTCGTGCTCACCGGACGTGATGAAGCGCTTCACGCCCTCGATGTGCCAGGAGCCGTCCTCCTGCTGGACCGCCTTGGTGCGGCCGGCGCCGACGTCCGAACCGGCGTCCGGCTCGGTGAGGACCATGGTCGAACCCCAGGTCTTCTCCACGGCGATCTTGGCGATGTGCTTCTGCTCCTCGGTGCCCTCCTCGAAGAGGATGCGGGCGAACGCCGGGCCGGAGGAGTACATCCACACGGCCGGGTTCGAGCCGAGGATCAACTCCGCGTACGACCAGATCAGCGACGGGGGAGCCGTCGTACCGCCGAGCTCCTCGGGGATGCCGAGCCGCCAGTACTCGGAGTCCATGAAGGCCTTGTACGCCTTCTTGAAGGAGGCCGGGACCGGAGCGGTGTTCGTCTCCGGGTCGAAGACCGGCGGGTTGCGGTCGGCGTCCGCGAAGGACTCGGCGAGCTCGTTCTCCGAGAGGCGCGTCAGCTCCTCCAGGACGCTCTTGGCGGTGTCCGTGTCCATCTCCGCGAATGGGCCGGTGCCGTACAGCTTGTCGCGCCCGAGCACCTCGAAGAGGTTGAACTCGATGTCGCGGAGATTTGACTTGTAGTGCCCCATGGCGACGGCTCCGTTAAGGGATCGGCGAGGCACTGACTCCTCGCACCTAGTTCACGTACCAACAAGTAGCTAAGATGATGCTACCCGCCAGTAACAACAATCAACCCCTGATGGCCCATATGTGGCCCACTACTCTGTGACCCATGTACGGCTACGACCAGAGCGCAGGCGCCCAGCAGGGGTACGCGCCGCCCCAGCAGCAGATGCCCGGGCAAATGCCGGGCGGGCAGATGCCCGGCGGTTACGGCCAGCAGCCGCCGCTCTACCCCGAGCCGTCGGCGCCGTCCCTCGCGGACGCGGTCCGCGCGTTCACCACGGGGTCGCTGACCGCGGAGGACTTCCAGCAGGTCTTCGCGACGTCGAAGGTGTACTGCCCGCGCGGCGACAACCCCGGATTCCTCGCGCTGCACAACACCCAGCAGCCGGTGATCCCCATGTTCACCTCGCTCAAGGAGCTGCGCCGGTACGCCGGCAAGGAGTCCAAGTACTTCGTGATCACCGGTGCCGAGGTGATCGACCTGCTGCCGACCGGCTACGGCTTCGTGCTCGACATGGAGGGCGAGCACCGCATGGTCTTCGACGCGAAGGCCGTGGAACAGATGGTGGACTTCGCGATGCGCCGTATGTACGGCTAGCGCTCCTCTCGTGTACGGCTAGCACCCGTTCTCGTACGACATCCCGGACGCCCGGAGGGAATGCCCTCCGGGCGTTCGTCGTTAGGGGTGGCGGAAAGTTCAACGTTCAACTAGAATCGCACCACAAGGAGGTACCGACATGCCTGCAGTGACCGTCGAGAACCCGCTGACCCTGCCCCGTGTGGCTGCGCCGGCCGACGCCGTTGCCCGTCCCGTGCTCACCGTGACGACCGCGCCCAGCGGCTTCGAGGGCGAGGGCTTCCCGGTGCGCCGCGCGTTCGCCGGGATCAACTACAAGCACCTCGACCCGTTCATCATGATGGACCAGATGGGCGAGGTGGAGTACGCGCCGGGCGAGCCGAAGGGGACTCCCTGGCACCCGCACCGCGGCTTCGAGACCGTGACGTACATCATCGACGGAACCTTCGACCACCAGGACTCCAACGGTGGCGGCGGCACCATCACCGACGGTGACACCCAGTGGATGACCGCGGGCGCGGGCCTTCTGCACATCGAGGCGCCGCCGCAGTCCCTCGTGATGTCCGGCGGCCTCTTCCACGGCCTCCAGCTGTGGGTGAACCTCCCGGCCAAGGACAAGATGATGGCCCCGAGGTACCAGGACATCCGCGGCGGCACGGTCCAGCTGCTGACCACCCCGGACGGCGGCGCGCTGCTCCGCGTCATCGCCGGTGAGCTCGACGGCCACCAGGGCCCGGGCATCACGCACACCCCGATCACCATGGTCCACGCGACCGTGGCGCCCGGCGCCGAGATCACGCTCCCGTGGCGGGAGGACTTCAACGGTCTGGCGTACGTCATGGCCGGGCGCGGCAGCGTGGGTGTGGACCGGCGCCCGATCCACACCGGCCAGACCGCCGTCTTCGGCACCGGCACCTCGCTGACCGTCCGCGCGGACGAGCGGCAGGACTCCCACACCCCCGACCTGGAGGTCGTCCTCCTCGGCGGACAGCCCATCCGTGAGCCCATGGCCCACTACGGCCCCTTCGTGATGAACACCCGTCAGGAGCTGCAGCAGGCCTTCGAGGACTTCCAGAAGGGCCGCCTGGGGACGATTCCGGCGGTGCACGGGATGTCGGACGGCGGGCTGTAAGCGCCTGCGCCGAGTAAGCCGCTCGTGCTGAGTCAGTCGCCTGCGCTGAAGCCAGTAGGGGGAAGCCCCGTCCGCCGTACCGGACGGGGCTTTCTCGTACGCGTGTGGCCGGCGCCGGTCCGGGCCCTCCCCCTTTCGGCCTTCCCGAGAAGACGCCCCGGCTGACGCATGGTCAGCTGGCAGGGTGCAGCTACTCCCTGAAGGTGCCCGGCGGTTGGCCGCGTGGTGTGCCGTGATCCTGCTCGTCGCCGGCGTCGGGTGGCTGGGGATCGTGCTGTGCGGGGAGTTCCGTACGGCGGTGGTGCCGGTGCTGCTCGCGCTGCTCGGGACCGCGTTGCTCGGGCCGCTGTACCGGCGGCTGGTGAAGATGCGGGTCAACCGGTCGCTGGCCGCCGGGCTCACCTGTGTCGCGGTGGTGGTGTTCGTGGGCGGCGCCGTCTACATCGTCGTGGCCGCGCTCATCGAGACCGGCGACCAGATCATCGCCTCGCTCAAGCAGGCGGCGAAATCCCTCACCGAGCACTTCGGGGCCGCGGGCACCTCCCTCGACGACCTCGCCTCCAACGCCAGGGAACTGCTGACCAAGTTCGGCGGCACGGCCGCGTCCAATGTCATCACCGGCGTCAGCGTCGTGGGCGAGACCATCGCCATTGCCGTACTGGCGCTCCTGCTCGTCTTCTTCTTCCTGCGGGACTCGCACCGGGCGGGCGGGTGGCTGCGGTCGCTGGCGCCCCGGGGGACCGCCGATGTCGTCGTAGCCATGGCCCGCCGTGCCTTCGAGGCCGTCGAGGGGTTCATGCGCGGGACGACGTTCATCGCGCTCATCGACGCGATCTGCATCACCGTCGGGCTGCTGATCCTGCGCGTCCCGGGAGCGGCGGGCCTGGGCGCGCTCGTCTTCGTGACGGCGTACATCCCGTATCTCGGCGCGTTCCTCTCGGGCGCGGTGGCCGTGCTGGTCGCGCTCGCGGACCGGGGGTTCGTCATCGCGCTCTGGGCGCTCGGGGTCGTCCTCGCCGTGCAGGTCCTGGAGGGGCATGTGCTGCAGCCGGTGATCCACAGCCGGACCGTGCAGATGCATCCGGCGGCGGTGATGCTGGCGATCACGGGGGGCGCGTCCGTCGCGGGGATCCTGGGCATGCTGCTCGCCGTACCGCTGACGGCGGCCGCGTTTGGGGTGCTGCACGAACTCCGGAAGCGTTACGCGTCACAGGCGTCAGACGCGTCAGACGCGTCGGAAGCCCCAGGCTCCCCGGGCGCGCCGGAGGCGTCGGGCTCGTAGCACTCGTAGAACTCGAACCAGATGCTCTTCCCCTTCCCGCGCGGGTCCACGCCCCATGAGTCCGCGAGGAGTTCGACGAGGACCAACCCGCGCCCGGAGGACGCCAGTTCGCCGGGATGGCGCCGGTGCGGCAGGTCGTCGCCGGCGTCGGTGACCTCGACCCGCATCCGCCGCTCGCCCGGGTCGCCGGTCACCTCGGCGACGAGCAGCGCGTCGGCGTCGGTGTGCACGAGGACGTTGGTGATCATCTCCGAGACGAGGAGGACCGCGGAGTCGACCCGGTCCTCGGAGTCCCAGTCATGGAGGAACTCCCGCAGTTGCTGGCGCGCCCCGGCGATGCACTCGGGCTCAGCCTGCGCCACGGTCAGCATCGTGCGGCGCGCCGGCCGTACGGTCGTGGCCGTGTCGCCGCGGCCCTCTTCCTCCCGGCACAGCAGCAGGAGGGCTATGTCGTCCTCGCGCCGGTCGATCAGCGGCCCGGGGGTGTGGTGCGAGGAGGGCCCGTGGACGGCCTGGACGAGGGCCTCCGCGAGGGACTCCATGTCGCCGTGGTGGGATTCGAGGGTCCGGCGGATGCGGCGCCAGCCGGTGTCGAGGTCGTGACCGCCGGTCTCGATGAGTCCGTCGGTGCACATGAGCATGGTCTCGCCGGGTTCCAGGACGAGCCGGGTCTTCGGATAGTCGGCGTCCGGGTCGATGCCGAGCGGTAGCCCACCCGCGGTCGGCCGCATCAGCACGGTTCCGTCGGCCATGCGTATCGCGGGGTCAGGGTGCCCGGCGCGGGCGATGTCGAGCGTCCCGGTCGCCGGGTCGACCTCGACGTACAGGCAGGTCGCGAAGCGATGATCGCAGCCCTCTCCTTTGCCGTTGCTGCTGCCGCCGTTGCCCGCGCCGCCGCTCGACCCGTACGTCACCGACTCCGTGACCCCGTACAGAAAGCGCGAGGCACGGGAGAGGACCGCGTCCGGATGGTGGCCCTCGGAGGCGTACGCGCGCAGGGCGATGCGGAGCTGGCCCATCAGCCCGGCCGCGCGGACGTCGTGGCCCTGGACGTCGCCGATGACCAGGGCGAAGCGGCCGGTCGGGAGCGGGATCATGTCGTACCAGTCGCCGCCGACCTGCAGGCCGCCGCCGGTGGGGACGTAGCGGGCGGCGACGCTCATGCCCGGTATCTGGGGGCCCAGGGTGGGCATCATCGAGCGCTGGAGCCCGTCGGTCAGCTCGCGCTCGGTCTCTTCGGCTCCGGCGCGCGTGAGGGCCTGGGCGAGCATGCGGGCGACGGTCGTGAGGACCGAGCGCTCGTCGGGCGTGAAGGTGACGTGGTACGTGAAGGCCGCCATCCACGCGCCCATGGTGCGGCCCGCCACACTGAGGGGCAGGAACGCCCAGGACTGCCGGCCGAAGTGCTGGGCGAGCGGCCAGGAGCCGGGGTAGCGCTCCTTGTACTCCTCCGGGGAGGAGAGGTAGACGGCACGGCCGGTGCGGACGACTTCCGCGGCCGGATAGTTCGTGCTCAGCCCCATGTGGGTGAAGGGTCCCTCGTCGCCCGGCTGGTGCCCGTGGTGGCCGATGAGGGTGAGCCGGTCGCCCTCCGCGCCGAAGACGGCGAGCCCGTCAGGGGAGAAGCCGGGCATCGACAGCCCGGCCGCGACCCGCAGCACCTCCTCCGTGGACCGTGCCTCGGCCAGTGCCCGCCCCGCGTCCAGCAGGAACGCCTCCCGTGATCGGCGCCAGTCGCCGGTGAGGGGCGTGCGAGCGGCGGCGTCCGGCGGCTGTTCGGAGACCTCCTGAAGGGTGCCGATCAGCTCGAACTCCCCGGTCTTCGGGTCGATGATCGGCCTGGAGCGGCTGCGGACGGTGCGGATCACCCGGCCGTGCTCGTCCATGATCCGCATCCGGGATTCGGCGAGGGTGCCCTCGGCGACGGCGAGGTGCACGACCCCGTCGATCTCGTTCCAGTCGGCGGGGTGGAAGTGGGAGCGCGTGGCGGCCACGGTGAGCGTCGCCGGCTGCGCGGGCAGACCGATGAGCCGGGCGGCCTCGGCGTCGAAGGTGACCAGTCCCGTGGCGTTGTCCCAGCGCCACAGGCCGGTCGCGAGGGCGGCCAGCACGTCCCCCACCGTGGGCAGGGCCTCACCAGTGAGCATTGACCCACTGTATGAAGAGGTGATCCGCACCTGCCACCGAGAATGACCTGTATCCGCCACCGAGGATGATCCGTATCCGCCACCGAGGATGACCCATTCCCGCCACCGAGAGTGATCCGTACTTGCCGCCGAGAGTATTGGGGGCGGCGATCTTGGGGTGCCCGGTACCCTTGGGAGGTCCGGGCCCAGGCCTTGGACGTTTCACGTGAAACAGACCCCGATCCGCGAAGACTGGATGAACGACGATGCATCGGTACAGGTCCCACACCTGCGGCGAGCTCCGCGCCTCTGACGTCGAAAGCGACGTCCGGCTGAGCGGCTGGCTGCACAATCGCCGAGACCTGGGCGGCATCCTCTTCATCGATCTGCGCGACCACTACGGCATCACGCAGCTCGTCGCCCGGCCCGGCACGCCCGCCTACGAGGCCCTCGACAAGCTCACCAAGGAGTCGACGGTCCGCGTCGACGGCAAGGTCGTCTCGCGCGGCGCGGAGAACGTGAACCCGGATCTGCCCACCGGCGAGATCGAGGTCGAGGTGAGCGAGGTCGAGCTGCTCGGCGCAGCCGCCCCGCTCCCGTTCACGATCAACGCCGAGGACGGCGTCAACGAGGAGCGGCGCCTGGAGTACCGCTTCCTCGACCTGCGCCGCGAGCGCATGCACCGCAACATCATGCTGCGTACTGCGGTCATCTCGGCGATCCGCCACAAGATGACGGCCCTGGGCTTCAACGAGATGGCGACGCCGATCCTCAGCGCCACCTCCCCGGAGGGCGCCCGCGACTTCGTCGTCCCCTCGCGCCTCAACCCGGGCAAGTTCTACGCGCTGCCGCAGGCCCCGCAGCAGTTCAAGCAGCTGCTGATGATCTCCGGCTTCGACCGCTACTTCCAGATCGCGCCCTGCTTCCGCGACGAGGACGCGCGCGCGGACCGCTCGCCGGGCGAGTTCTACCAGCTCGACGTGGAGATGTCCTTCGTCGAGCAGGAGGACGTGTTCCAGCCGATCGAGAAGCTCATGACCGAGCTCTTCGAGGAGTTCGGCAACGGCCGCCACGTCACCTCCCCCTTCCCGCGCATCCCGTTCCGTGAGGCGATGCTGAAGTACGGCTCCGACAAGCCGGACCTGCGGGCCCAGCTGGAGCTGGTCGACATCACCGACATCTTCGAGGGCTCCGAGTTCAAGGCCTTCGCGAGCAAGCACGTACGCGCCCTGCCGGTGCCGGACGTGTCCGCGCAGCCCCGGAAGTTCTTCGACCAGCTCGGTGACTTCGCGGTCTCGCAGGGCGCGAAGGGCCTGGCCTGGGTGCGGGTGGCCGAGGACGGCTCGCTGTCCGGTCCCATCGCGAAGTTCCTGACGGAGGAGAACGTCGCGGAGCTGACGAAGCGGCTGTCGCTGGCCCCCGGCCACGCGGTGTTCTTCGGCGCGGGCGACTTCGACGAGGTCTCGAAGATCATGGGCGCGGTGCGGGTCGAAGCCGCGAAGCGTGCCGGGCACTTCGAGTCGGATGTCTTCCGCTTCTGCTGGGTCGTCGACTTCCCGATGTACGAGAAGGACGACGACGGCAAGATCGACTTCTCGCACAACCCGTTCTCGATGCCGCAGGGCGGCCTGGAGGCCCTGGAGACCCAGGACCCGCTGGACATCCTCGGCTGGCAGTACGACATCGTCTGCAACGGCGTCGAGCTGTCCTCCGGCGCGATCCGGAACCACGAGCCGGAGATCATGCTCAAGGCGTTCGAGATCGCGGGCTACGACCGGGAGACCGTCGAGGAGCAGTTCGCGGGCATGCTCCGCGCCTTCCGCTTCGGCGCCCCGCCGCACGGCGGTATCGCCCCGGGCGTCGACCGCATCGTCATGCTCCTCGCGGACGAGCCGAACATCCGCGAGACGATCTCGTTCCCGCTCAACGGCAACGCGCAGGACCTGATGATGGGCGCGCCGACGGAGCTGGACGAGACGCGTCTGCGGGAGCTGAACATCTCGGTGCGCAAGCCGCAGCCGAAGTAGGTCACGCTTCGTGAAATGGCCCGGAACCGCCGTCGGTTCCGGGCCACTTCCGTATGTGCACGCGAAGACGGCGACGATCAGTCGCCGCGGCCCCGTGCGTGCTTTCCCCGGCGGGGTCGCCTGAAGAGTCTGCGCAGGGGGGATGTGCGTGGAAGGGGTTCGGGTGAGGGCGCCGGATTCGGGGGCAGGGCCGGCAGCGCGAACTGTGGGAAGGGAGCGATCAGGAGGCGCCTGCGCGGTGCGGGGAGCGTCTGTACGACCGTGCCGTGGCCAGTGGCGTAGTACGGGGGCGCGTAGCTGTCAGCGTTGTACGGGCCGGGGTAGCCGGCGTACGCGTGCGCGTTGTACGGGGCGGAGTGGTCGTACGGGAGCCCGTAGCCGTCGTACTGGAGCCCGGGGCCGTCGTACGGGTCCGGGAAGGCGCCGAACCAGGCGGAGGAGTCGTACTGCGTGCCTGGGTCCGTGAAGTCGGCGACGAGCGGGTGCGGTGCGAGGCTGTACCACGGAGGCAGGCCGGCGGCGGCCTGATCGGTTACGGCTGGAGCTGTGTTGGCGGGAGCGGTCGTGGCTGGAGCTGTGTTGGCGGGAGCTGTGGCGGCTGGAATGGTGTTGGCCGGGGCCGTGGCGGGGGACAGTTGTACGGCGGCCGACTCGCGGGCCCTCGTCTCGTTCAGTGTCATCGTCAGCGCGGCTAGTCGGTCGCGGGCTGCTGCCGCGTCGCCCTCCACACGCTTGAGGCGGGCGGTGAGACGCGCCTGTTGGGCCCGGTAGGACTCCTTCTGACGCCGGCGTACGTCGCGTTCGGCGTCCACGGCCCGTCCCCGAGGGTGTCGACTGGAGAAACCGGCTGGTCAGCGACGGCCGGTCCTGCCGAGACCGGGCCGTGCTTCCTGCTGCCCGCCGGTTCGCAACGGCCCGGTCTCTCCCACCCACTTCATTCAAAGGGGCGATATGTTCAAGCTAAGGCAACCGTGTGCGCGTGGGGTGCTTCCTGGCCGAAGCGGTGGCCGTGCGGCGCCACTGCGGTACCGTTTGCTCGTTTGCGCGCTTCTGCTGGCGAGCCTGCCCGTCGCACCGGCGGCTGGCGCTCCCACCGCGCCCGCTCCCGCGGCGCCCGCGGTTCCCGACGGAGCGACGGGCGGACACTCACTCGTACGTGACGCCCTGCCGGAGTTCCTCGGCTCGCTCGGTGCCGGCGTCCTGCTCGCCCTCGCCGCGGCCGCCATCAGGCAGAGCCGCGCCCGCCGGGCCCGGCGGGAGGACGGCAGTCGGGAATGAGCCAGGGAGCGGGCCGCTCAGAGGCCCTCAGGCCCCGTACGTACCGCAGGTGTCGTGCGTACTTCACGTGTCCTACGTACCGTCACGTGTCGTACGTACCGTCCCAGGGCTCGCCGAACCCGAGGTGGTCCGGGTAGAGCTCGGCCCAGCCCTCGCCCCCGTCCTCTCCCGTCAGCAGGCCGAACCGCACGCCGTCGAAGGTGAGTTGGAAGGGGCGGATCGCGATGTCGGTGTAGGAGCGGCGGGGCAGGCTGCGCAGCAGTTTCGCCAGGTGGACGCGGGCCTGGGAGAGGACCGAGTTGTCGCCGTGCGGGTCGCGCTGCTGCTCGGCCCAGGTGCCCGCGCACCAGATCTCCGAGTCGCGGTAGTGGCCGTCGGCGTCGAAGGTGTGGAGCACCGTGTACAGGCGTTTGTGCTCTTCCCAGCCGTCGTCGGGACGGAACCCTTCGGGGAACGCGTACGTGATCGACGCCAGGAACTGACCGTCCGCGTACCGTCCGATGGTCTCGGTACGGTGCTTCGGCTCATAGGCGATCGGAATGACCTCGGGGACTGCCATGGCGGAAACCATACGGGTGGGCGCGGACATGCCAGCGCCGGGGGCCGCTCCCCGGACCGGCCGCCGCGGTGGTGTCCCGGCGAGGGCCCCGCCCTCGCGCGAGTGAGCGGATGTCAGCAGGCGAGGGAGGGGCAGTGACCAGCGGATCTACCGCGCAACGAACTGCGTGAGGATCGCCTGGACCTCGTAGATGTCGACGCCCTTCGTGAAGGTCTTCTCGACGGGGACCGAGGAGCCGGAGATCCAGATCTTCAGCTCGGCGTCGAGGTCGAAGGTGCCGGCGGTCTCCACCGCGAAGTGGGTGATGCTGCGGTACGGGATGGAGTGGTACTCCACCTTCTTGCCGGTGATGCCCTGCTTGTCGACCAGGATGAGGCGACGGTCGGTGAACAGGATGGTGTCGCGTATCAGCTGGTACGCCGCGTGGACCTGCTCGTTCTGGCCCATCAGGCGCGCGAAGTCCTGCTGTGCCGAGGCCGGGTCGACGGTGTGCGCGTTCCCGAAAAGTGCCATGGATGAACCCCCCACTCAGATGACTCACATGTCGAGCCATGTCCCGTAAAGCCACTGGCTTCACATGATCTTCACGATGTATACCCTCTCGGAGATCGACGTGCATAGAGGACCGGGTGGTTCCGTGTCTGGGACAGACGTGTCCGCCGTCCGTTGCGGTCGTGCGGGTCGAGGGTGCGGGAACGTCCCGTCCGGGGGTGTGGGGCTGCCGAACGACGTGTGGCGTGATTAGAGTGGCGTCTCATCCACCCGCCGTGTCCTGTTTCCGGCGGGTGCCTCTTCGCTCCATAAGGGAGAAAGATGCGCAGACGCGCGATCTTTGCCGTGCTCGCCACCGCCACCGTGCTGGGCGGCTTCGCCGCTCCGGCCGCGCTGGCGGACGAGACCGTCGGCGATATCCAGATCAACCAGGTCCTGGTCAACGGTGGCAAGGACATCGTGATCGGCACGGCCGACCGTACCGTCACGATTTCCGTGACCGCCACCGACCCGTCGGGCATCTGGGACGCGGACTTCTACCTGTGGCGGGGCCCGTCCGGTGTCGACCCCTACGACAACGCCACCGACTACGTCCTGCCGAACGAGGACTTCACCCCCGCGGACTGCGTCGCCTCCAGCGCCACCACGTCCACCTGCTCGAAGACCTTCACCTTCGAACCCGACTCGTGGCTGACCAGCGCCGACGCCGGGACCTGGAAGGCCGGTGTCCAGGTGTCGGCCAACGACGACAGCCGGGCCGAGCGGTGGGCGGCCACCACCACCCGCCTCAAGCGCACATCCAAGCTCACCGTCAACGCGAGCCCGGAGCCGGTCGTCAAGGGCAGGACCCTCACCGTCAGCGGCAGCCTCACCCGCGTCAGCTGGGACACCCTCGATTACCGGGGCTACGCCGGCCAGCCGGTCAAGCTCCAGTTCCGCAAGGCGGGCTCCACCACCTACACGACGGTCAAGACGGTGAACACCTCGAGTACCGGCGCCCTGAGCACCACGGCCACCGCGTCCGAGGACGGCTACTGGCGCTGGTCCTTCGCCGGCACCTCCACCACCCCCGCCGTCAACGCGACCGGCGACTACGTCGACGTGCAGTAGGCGCGTGCGGACCGGGGTGTTTCCACGGTTCTGACGCCGAGGGCCCGGGAACTGTTCGTGACGCTGTCGGTCGGCGTCACTGTTCGTTCCCGGGCCCTCGGTTACGTGGCTGCCGTTACTCCGCGGCGCCGCCGAAGCGCTCCTTGTACGTTTCCAGGTCCTCGTCCGTGATCTTGGCGAAGAGGACCGGGGGAACCGTGAAGGGGGTGCCCGCCGGGACGGAGGACAGCGTGCGGGCCTCGTCCGGGGTCACCCACGTCGCGCGCTTTTGATCAGATGCAGTGTCCGCGAGGGTGAACGCCGAGCGCATGGCCTGGGCGGAGGCCGGGATGAAGGGTTCCGAGACCACCGAGTAGAGGTGGATCAGGTTCATCGCCGTACGGAGGGTCAGGGCCGCGCCCTCCGGGTTGGTCTTGATCTCCAGCCAGGGCGCCTTCTCCTCCAGGTAGGAGTTGCCCGCCGACCACAGGGCGCGCAGCGCGGCGGCCGCCTTGCGGAACTGGAGGGCCTCCATCTGGGTTTCGTACTCGGCCAGCAGGCTCGCGATCTCCTCGCCGAGCTTCGCCTCCGCCTCGCCGGCCTCGGCGCCCGCCGGGACCTCCTCGCCGAAGCGCTTCTTCGAGAAGGACAGGACACGGTTGACGAAGTTGCCGAGCGTGTCGGCGAGGTCCTTGTTGACCGTGGTCGTGAAGTGCTCCCAGGTGAAGGACGAGTCGTCCGACTCCGGGGCGTTGGCGATCAGGAAGTAGCGCCAGTAGTCGGCCGGGAGGGTGTCCAGCGCCTGGTCGGTGAAGACACCGCGCTTCTGGGACGTGGAGAACTTCCCGCCGTAGTACGTCAGCCAGTTGAAGGCCTTGACGTAGTCGACCTTCTTCCAGGGCTCGCGTACGCCGAGCTCCGTGGCCGGGAACATCACCGTGTGGAACGGGACGTTGTCCTTCGCCATGAACTCCGTGTAGCGGACCGGGTTCTCGCCGGAGTCCGCGTCATACCACCAGGACTTCCAGTCGCGGTTCTCCGGGTCCTGGTCCGCCCACTCCTTCGTCGCGCCGATGTACTCGATCGGGGCGTCGAACCAGACGTAGAAGACCTTGCCCTCCGCCGCCAGCTCCGGCCAGGTGTCCGCCGGGACGGGGACGCCCCAGTCCAGGTCACGGGTGATCGCGCGGTCGTGCAGGCCCTCGTTCAGCCACTTGTGGGCGATCGAGGAGGCGAGGTGCGGCCAGACGTTGTCGTGGCGGGCCACCCACTCCCTGACCTCGTTCTGCAGCTTCGACTGGAGGAGGAAGAGGTGCTTGGTCTCGCGGACCTCCAGGTCCGTGGAGCCGCTGATCGCCGAGCGCGGGTTGATCAGGTCCGTCGGGTCGAGGACGCGGGTGCAGTTCTCGCACTGGTCGCCGCGCGCCTTGTCGTAGCCGCAGTGCGGGCAGGTGCCCTCGACGTAGCGGTCCGGGAGGAAGCGGCCGTCCGCCGGCGAGTACACCTGGCGGATCGCGCGCTCCTCGATGAAGCCGTTCTCGTTCAGGCGGCGCGCGAAGTGCTGGGTGATCTCGCGGTTCTCCGGGCTGGAGCTGCGGCCGAAGTAGTCGAAGGCCAGCTCGAAGCCGTCGTACACCGCCTTCTGCGCGTCGTGCGCCTGCGCGCAGAACTCGTCGACCGGGATGCCCTGCTCCTTGGCCGCCAGTTCGGCCGGGGTGCCGTGCTCGTCCGTCGCGCAGATGTACAGGACGTCGTGGCCGCGCTGGCGGAGGTACCGGGAGTACACGTCCGCCGGGAGCATGGACCCCACCATGTTGCCCAGGTGCTTGATCCCGTTGATGTACGGAAGGGCGCTGGTGATGAGGTGTCGAGCCATCGCGGGCTGCTCCCAAGTCGCTACGTGGGGCGACGATCGTCGGCTTCAGGGTCGGCGCGTCGTCGTCGGTGAACCTTGAAATCGTAGCCGACATGGGTGGGCCGCCCGCTTCCCGTTTTGAGGGGTGGGAAGCGGGCGGCCGGGTTCTTCACGGGTGGGGCGGCTACGGGCGCCAGTTCGCCAGTACGCCCTCGTAGAGCTCCGCGTCCGTCAGCTCGCGCGGGGTGGGGCCCGCGTGGAAGAAGGCCGTGTTGTCGGACTTCAGCTTGCGGAGGTAGTCGAAGGCCTTGTTGTCGTGCTCGCCGAAGGCGACGAAGGAGAAGAACACCGTGGGGTGGTTCTTGGCCGCGTCCGTGAGGGACTGGGTGGCCGGGGTCTTCGCGTCCGGGGCGCCGTCCGTCTGGAAGATCACGAGGGCCCGCTCCCCGGCCGGGTGGTGCTTCTCGTGGTGGGTGACTACTTCCTCCACGGCCGCGTGGTAGCTCGTACGGCCCATGCGGCCGAGGCCGGCGTGGAGCTCGTCGATCTTGTTCTCGTGCTCGGAGAGGGTGAGTTCGCCGGTGCCGTCAAGCTCCGTGGAGAAGAAGACGACGTTCACCGTGGCCTCGGGGTCGAGGTGGGCGGCGAGGGCGAGGGCCTGCTCGCCGAGGGCCTGGGCGGAGCCGTCCTTGTAGTACGGGCGCATGGACGCGGAGCGGTCCAGGACGAGGTAGATGTTGGCGCGTGTGCCGGTGAGGTCCCTCTTCTGGAGGGCCGTCCCTGCTTCGGCGTACGCCGTTGCCAGGGTGGGGGCGGTTGTCTTGATGTGGGTGACGGGTACGGCGGGGGTGCCGTGGGGCTCGGTGTCCGCCTCGGCTTCGCCTTCGGCAGGGGTGTCCGCCTCGGCTTCGCCTTCGCCTTCGGCCGGGTCGTTCGCGCCCGCACCACCCGTGCGGCTTTCGCCGTCGGCGGCTGCGGGTTCGTCTGCCTGTGCGGGGATGGGCTCGGCCTCGGTGGGCGGTTCGGTCTCGGCCTCGGCTTCGCCTTCGGCCGGGTCGTTCCCGCTCGCACCACTCGTGCTGCCTTCGTCGTCGACTGCGGGTGGCCCCTGTGGGGCCTCGTCGCCGTCGGCGGCTGCGGGTTCGTCTGCCTGTGCGGGGATGGGCTCGGCCTCGGTGGGCGGTTCGGTCTCGGCCTCGGCTTCGCCTTCGGCCGGGTCGTTCCCGCTCGCACCACTCGTGCTGCCTTCGTCGTCGACTGCGGGTGGCCCCTGTGGGGCCTCGTCGCCGTCGGCGGCTGCGGGTTCGTCTGCCTGTGCGGGGATGGGCTCGGCCTCGGTGGGCGGTTCGGTCTCGGCCTCGGCTTCGCCTTCGGCCGGGTCGTTCGCGCCCGCACCACTCGTGCTGCCTTCGTCGTCGACTGCGGGTGGCCCCTGTGGGGCCTCGCCGTCGGCGGCCGCGGGCTCCTCGGCAGCGACAGGCTCGGCCTCGGCCGCAGCCTCAGCCACCGGCTCGGGCTCGACCACGAGCTCCGCCTCGGTCTCGGCGACCGGCTCAGCCTCGACCTCGGTCACCAGCTCCATCACAGGCTCCGCCTCGGCCGCAGCCTCCGGCTCCGTGGCCGGCTCGGCCTCGGCGGTCGGCACCGGCTCAGCCGCAGCCTCCGCCTCCGGCTCAGCCTCCGCCTCCGGCTCAGCCGCAGCCTCCGCCTCCGCCTCCGGCTCCGCCTGAGGCTCCGGCTCCGGCTGAGCCTGAGCCTCCGCCTGAGCCTCCGGCTCAGGCGCGGCCTCCGGGTCCGGGGAAGTCGTCGGCTTCGGGACCGTCACGTTGTCGAAGGCCGCCGATACCAGGTCGTCCACCACCGACGGGTTGGGCTCGGAGGCGGGGGACGGAATTTTCGGCTCGGGCTCCGCGGCAGGGGCCCGGTCGGCCTCCTGGGCGGGAACCCGGTCGGTCGCCTCGGGGGCGGCCTCCTTGGAGGGGGCCGGCTCCGGAGACGGGGACGGAACCGTCGGAGTCGAAGGCTCTCGCGAGGTCCCGGCGTCGGCGTCACGCCCCTTGCGTGAGCGGCCGAACGCGTTCCGCAGGAGAGTGAGAATGCCCATGTGCGCAACCCTTCGCGTGAGTTGATGCCCGCCAATCCCTGGCCAGGACGGACACGTAAGGTTAGCTGCCGCAGGTGGCGATCTTGGGGAGGGGCGGATCGCGGAAGGGTCACGTTGTCAACACCCCTGCAGATCCCGTGGGTTCACTCTCAGTTCATTCAGCCGCAGGGTTCCTGCACACACGCACCCCTAGCGTCACGCTGACACCAAAGCGCTCACAGGGGAGAGTGTCGTGCGCAGAATGCTGCCGTTGATCGGAACACCCAGCTCGCATCCCGGCGGCAGGTCCGCCATGACCTGCCGGTTCCGCTGTGGTGACGCCTGCTTCCATGAGGTGCCCAACACCAGCGACAACGCCTACGTCGGTGACGTCATCGCCGGCGCGCTGAGCCGCCGTTCGATGATGCGGGCCGCGGCCGTCGTCACGGTGGCCACGGCGACGGGTGCCGCCGTCGTCGGTACCGGCGCCCCCGAGGCCCAGGCCGCTGAGGCCCAGGCGGCCGGGGCCGGGGCGAGCGACGCGGCGTACTGGAGCAAGAAGGGGGCGCGCGGGCTTCGTTTCGCTCCCGTCGCTCCCAACACCACCGACGCCGTCGTCATACCCGACGGCTACCACCAGAACGTCGTGATCCGCTGGGGCGAGCCCATCCTCCGCGGTGCCCCCGCCTTCGACCCGGAGAACCAGACGGCCAAGGCGCAGGCCGGGCAGTTCGGGTACAACAACGACTTCCTGGCCCTCCTCCCCCTCCCGGGCGAGCGCGGGCGCGAACTTCTCGTCGCCAATCACGAGTACACCGACGAGATCCTGATGTTCCGCGGCTACGACGCCGCGAACCCCACCCGTGAGCAGGTCGAGATCGCGTGGGCCGCGCACGGTCTTTCCGCCGTCGTGGTCGAGGCGGACCGCAGGACCGGCAAGCTCACCGCCGTGCCGCGGCACCACCTCAACCGCCGCGTGACCGCCACCACCGAGTTCCGGCTCACCGGTCCGGCCGCCGGCTCGGACCTCCTCAAGACCTCCGCCGACCCGACCGGCACCAAGGTCCTCGGCACCCTCAACAACTGCTCGGGCGGTACGACTCCCTGGGGCACGACCCTGCACGGCGAGGAGAACTTCAACCAGTACTTCGCCAACAGCAGCCGCCCCACGGACAAGCGGTACGGCATCGGCACCGCCGCCTCCGAGCGCAAGTGGGAGCGTTTCGACAAGCGCTTCGACGTCGCCCAGGAGCCGAACGAGGTGCACCGCTTCGGGTACGTCGTGGAGTTCGACCCGTACGACCCGTCCTCCACGCCCCGCAAGCACACCGCCCTCGGCCGCTTCAAGCACGAGGCCGCGACCATCCGCCTCACCGCCGACGGGCGCCCCGTCGTCTACACCGGTGACGACGAGCGCTTCGACTACTTCTACAAGTTCGTCAGCAGCAAGCGGATGAAGCACGGCACCTCCCGCGCCGTCCGCGAGCACAACCTCTCCCTCCTCGACGAGGGCACGCTGTACGTCGCCAAGCTGACCGGCGACTCCCCGGCGATCGAGATCGACGGCACGGGCAAGCTGCCGTCCGACGGAGAGTTCGACGGCAGCGGCGAGTGGATTCCGCTGGCCACCGCCACCGCCAAGGGCGCCGTCTCGCACGTCGAGGGCATGACCGCCGACGAGGTCTTCGTCTTCACGCGGCTCGCCGGTGACAAGGTCGGCGCGACCAAGATGGACCGGCCCGAGGACATCGAGCCCAACCCGCGCACCGGCAAGGTGTACGTCGCGCTCACCAACAACAGCAACCGCGGTGTCGGTACGAACGCCAAGGCGGACGAGGCCAACCCGCGCAACGCCAACAAGCACGGCCACATCCTGGAGCTCACCGAGCGCTGGAACCGGCCGGAGAGCACCACGTTCGCCTGGCTGCTCTTCCTCGTCGCGGGCGACCCGGCCGACCCGGCCACCTACTTCGCGGGCTTCCCGAAGGACAAGGTCAGCCCGATCTCCTGCCCGGACAACGTGGCCTTCGACCCGCACGGCAACCTGTGGATCTCCACCGACGGCGCGCAACTCGGTTCGCACGACGGCCTGTTCGGCGTCGCGACCACGGGCGAGCGGCGCGGTGAGCTGAAGCAGTTCCTGACCGTGCCGAACGGCGCCGAGACCTGCGGTCCGGTCATCGGGGACCGTCAGGTGCTGGTCGCCGTCCAGCACCCGGGCGAGATCGACGGCGCGACCGTCGACAAGCCGGCCAGCACCTGGCCCGACGGCCCCGGCAAGATCGTCCGCCCGGCGGTCGTGGCCGTGTGGCGCGCGGACGGCTGCGACATCGGCAGCTAGCAGCGAGTAGCAGTACGAGAGCGGGGGCGCCCTTCCGGCTGAAGGGCGCCCCCGCTCTCGTACGCCTGCTCACCTATGTCTCCCCCAGCCGCCCCCTCAGTGCGGCGAAGCGATCGCCCGTGCCGCCGCGACCTCCTGCCGCAGGGGTTCGAGCACGCTGTCCGACGGCCCCATCAGATCCGTACGGACGGCCGTGAGTACGTCGCTCTCGCGCAGCCTGTCGGACAGGTCCCGGAGCTGGAGGACTACCTGGGCGACCTCGGCGGCGGACGGCGACGGTGCGCCCTGTCGGACGCGGACCCCGGCCGCGGTCGTGGCGTCCACGATCCGTTCGACGGCGACGACGAGCGGCCACCAGGCGGCGGCGCGGCGACCGGTGGGCGGCGGTTCGGTCAGGGCGCGCTGGAACTCCGTACGGATGGAGGAGAGGTCGCGGTAGAGGCCGCGGCGCCGGCGGGCGCGGGCGTCGGGATCGGCGTCGCTTCTGAAGGCGTACTCCACATACCCGGCCGTGTCGGCGACGGCGTCCGCGAGCCGGTCGCCGACCCGGGTGTGCCAGCTCTCCGGCCACAGCAGATACCCGGCGACGAGCGCGATCGCACACCCGATGAGCGAGTCGAGGAGGCGGGGCGCGAGGAGCCCGATGCCCTGGCGGTGGAGGGTGTCGGTGAGGACGAGGATCACCGGGGTGATGGCGGCGGTCTGGTAGCCGTAGCCGCGCGGGGTGAACACCGGGATCAGCGGGGCGAGCACGAGGACGACGAGCACGTCCCACCAGCCGGGCGGCACGAAGCTGAGGACCGCGGCCGCGACGACGAGCCCGGCCACCGTGCCCAGCGCGCGCAGCAGCGCCCGGGAGAACACGGACCCGAAGTCGGGCTTCATCACGAAGGTGACGGTGAGGACGACCCAGTACGAGCGCGGCACCGCAATGATCGAGACCAGCACCTGCGCGAGGCCGATGCAGACGGCGAGACGCAGGCCGTAGCGCCAGGAACCGGCGGACAGCAGGACGTTGCGGGCGGCTCGGGCGGCGCGGATGCGCAGGGCGGCGGGCCGGCCGAGGCGGTCGCCGACGTTGCGTGGGTCGGGGGCCTGGCCGGTCACGACGTCGGCGGCGTGGCGCAGGGCCTGGTCGACGGCGCGCGCGGTCTCGTTGGTGGGGGCGGGCAGGCGCAGCGTCAGGGGTCCGGTGGCGCCGGTCTCCACGACGTCGGCGAGACGGAGTGCGGCGGCGGGGACCGCGGCGGGCAGCGGCTTGCCGTACTGGTGGGCGGCGGGGGCGGCTTCGACGACGGGGGTGACGGCGTTGAGCTGGGCGAGCAGCCGGACGAGGTCGGGGCTGCGGCCGTGGTGGAAGGCACGCCGGGCGAGAACGACGTCGTACGACTGGTTGAGGGACTGGGTGACGGCGTGACGGGCCTCCTCGTATGTGCCGGTCCCGCCCGCGGCGAGCAGATCGGCGACCGCGCGGTAGGTGTCCGCGACGGCGGTCCGCTCCGGCACGCCCGAGCGCAGCGGCCAGGAGAGCAGCGCGAGGAGCAGGACGAGGAGCCCGCCGCTCGTCATCAGCAGAGGCACCAGCCACCACTGCCCCGGCAGCGGAAGTCCGGCGCCGATCACGCAGTTGAGGAGCAGCAGCAGTCCGGCCGCCGAGGACACGGCGCCGATCGTCGAGATCATCCCGGAGATCAGCGCGACCCCGGTGAGGGCGGCGACGGCGACCCAGCCGTGCCCGAACACGAGCGCGCCGATGGTGACGCCGAGCGCGCCGACGAGCTGCGGGACGGCGATGTTGACGATCCGCAGGCGGTAGGCGTCCGCCGTGTCGCCGATGACCCCGGACAGGGCGCCGATGGAGGAGAGGGCGCCGTAGCCCGGTTCTCCGACAGCGATGCCGATGGCGAGCGGCAGGGCCATGGCGACGGCGGCGCGGACGGCGGCGGCCCAGTTGACGGGGGCTTTCTGCGGTTGGAGGTTCCTGACCAGCCAGTCGGGAGGAGTGAGGCTGATGGGGAACTCGCGCGACATGACCCAAGTATGGCTTTCGTTCGGGTTTGGTACGGGGTCATTGGGACCTCTCCCGGTTTATCTGGGTCCGTACCGGTTCAGTTCATTCGGGTCCGTCGCGTTCATTCGTACTGGTGGAGGGTGAGATCGACGACGAGGGCGCGATGGTCGGTGCCGGACAGGCGCGGGAACATCGCCTCGTGCGCGGAGAAGTCCGCGGAGACGAGGACGTGGTCGATCTGGGCGCCGAGCGTGGGGGTGGTCCGCGCGGGCCAGCTCGGGGTGCGGGGGGCTCCGGCGAGGCGGGAGCTGTCGCGCAGGCCGGTGTCGAGGATGCGGCGGAAGGCGGCGTGGTCCTGGGAGGCGTTGAAGTCTCCGGCGAGGACGGTGAGGCCCTCGCTCGCGGCTGCGTAGTCGCGCAGCTCCCCGAGTTCGCGCCGCCAGACGCCGAGCCGGCCGGGGAGCGGGGGCATGGGGTGGGCGAGCTGCAGCCGTACGTCGTGGCCTTTCACGTCGGCGACGGCGCCGGGCATGCCCATGGTGCCGCGCACACCGTCGGCCCCCGTCAGCGGGAAACGGCTCATGATGACGGACCCGTCGGACGAGGCCCCCTCGACGGCCTCGCGATACGGATAGGCGCCGCCGCTCCCCCCGAAGGCGTCCTCCAGCGCCCGCGCGCATCCGTACTCGCACTCCTGCACAAACAGGATGTCGGGCCTGTGCCGCCGTACGGCGGTGATGAGCGAGCCGGTCCCCTGCCCGAACTCCACGTTGGAGGTCATCACCCGCACCTCGGCCACGGGCGCGCCGCCGGGTTCGCCGGTCTTCCCGTACGGCTCGATGAACCACGCGAGGAGCCCCAGGGCGACCACCCCCCACACCAGCCCGAACCGCCACCGCGCGAGCAGCGCGAGCAGCAGCCCCAGGCCGGTGGGCACGAGCAGCCACGGCAGAAACGCCAGCAACTGCGGCACGGGCGTGATCCCGTCGCTGTCGGCCACCCGGAACCCGGCCACGACACTCACCCCGGCCAGCGACAACCCCGCCGCCCAGGCCGCGACGCCCCGCCCACCGCCTCGCCGCCCGACGGCCCCGTCGGCCCCCTCGGTCCCGGCCCACCCGGCCGCCGCAGTCTCCAAGTCCCGGCCTTCCGCTCGTCCGCTCGGGGTGCGGGCATCCTCCCTCAGAGACGGGGAGCGCGCGGGGAAGGTTGCCCGCCCCGGGCGTGGTCAGCTCTCGAGCCGGGCCAGGTACGCCGCCAGCACTCCGTTGAACTCCTCCGCCCGCTCCAGGTTCGGCAGGTGGGCCGCCGCGTCGATCACGTGAAGGGTGGAGTCGGGGAGTGCCGCGTGCATCGCCTCCGCGTCGGAGACGGGGGTGTACTCGTCGTCGGCGCCGACGACGACCAGGGCCGGGACGGTGACCTGGGTCAGCAGTTCGCGGTAGTCGGGGCGTTCCGCGCGGCCTCTCAGGGCGGCTGCCGCGCCCTCGGGCGGGGTCGAGGTCATCATGCGGTGGACGTGGGCGGCGACCTGCGCGTCGGCGTACGGCGCGACCATCTTGAGCAGCACCTCGTCGGCGTACCCGCGCATCCCCTCGCGCAGCAGACGGTCCGCCATGGCGCCGCGCGCCTTCTTGCCCTCCGGCGTCTCGGCGGCCGGGAAGGTGTCCGCGAGGACGAGTCCCCGGATCCGCTCCGGGAACTGCCGGTAGCACTCCATGACGATCTGGCCGCCCATGGAGAGCCCGGCCAGGGCGAACTCCGGAACACCCAGCTCGTCCAGCAGCGCCGCAATGTCCTCGGCGAAGGTGGCGAGCGGGGTGACGCCGGGGACCACCGGGGACGCGCCGTAGCCGCGCAGATCAGGGGCGATCACCCGGCGGCCCGGCGAGAACGCGGCGATCTGAGGAGCCCACATGGTGTGGTCGAAGGGGTGGCCGTGGATCAGGACGAGGGGCAGCGCCGTCGAGTCGGCGCCCCCTTGGTCCTCGTATGCGAGGAAGGGTGCCATGACCATGACCCTAGGCACCCCCAACTCCTCAGTGCAATAAGGTCTTTGCCCTCGGTGCAATCCTGCCCCGGGGCGTACGAAAGGGGGCTCGCGTGGTGGAGGACGACCGGCGGGACTACCGGCGGATCGCCGATCGGATCGCCGACGACATCGCCGCGGGGCGGCTCAAGCCCGGCGAACGGCTGCCCCCGCAGCGGGTGTTCGCCCGGCGGCGCGGTATCGCCGGGTCGACGGCCGGGCGGGTGTACGGCGAACTGGTACGGCGCGGACTGGTCGTCGGCGAGGTCGGTCGCGGCACGTTCGTGCGGGCCGCACCGCTCCCCTCGGGCCGCGCGCTCACCGAGGCGACGGCCACCGCACCGGTCAACCTGGAGCTCACCTACCCGTCCGCGCCGGGCCAGTCGGAGCTCCTCGCCCCCGCCCTGGCCCCGCTCCTGCGCCCCGACGTCCTCACGGAGTCCCTGCGCACCGCCCCCGCCACCGGTACGGCTGCCGCCCGCGAGGCCGCCGCCGCCCTCCTCGCCACCCCGGGCTGGCACCCCGCCCCGTCCCGGCTGACCTTCGCGGGCAACGCCCGCCAGGCCATCGCGGCCGCGCTCGCCTCCCTCGTACGGCCGGGGGGCCGTGTCGGCACCGAGTCGCTCACGTATCCCCTGGTCAAGGAGATCGCGACCCGCTTGGGCATCACACTGGTCCCGCTGCCCATGGACGCGGAGGGGCTCCGCCCGGAGGCGGTCACGGCCGCCCACCGCTCGGCGCCGCTCTCCGCCGTCTACGTCCAGCCGACCCTGCACAACCCGACGTCGGTGACGATGAGCGGACCCAGGCGGCGGCAACTGGCCGCCGTCGTACGGGACCTGGACCTCCCCGTCGTCGAGGACCGCGTCTGGTCCTTCCTCCACGAGGGTCCGCCCGACCCCTTCGGCGCGTACGCCCCCGAGCGCACCTACGTCGTCGACGGGCTCTCCAAGCGTGTCGCCCCGGGCCTCACGGCCGGCTTCCTCGTCGCACCGGAGGGGCGGGTCGAGCAGGTGGCGGCGGCCCTCCGCTCGGGCGCGTGGACCGCGAGCCGGTTCGCCCTGGAGGCGGCGGTGCGCTGGATCGCCGACGGCACGGTGGACCACCTGGTCCGCGCCAAGCGGGCGGACTCGGCCGGGCGGCAGCGACTGGTCGCCGAGCACCTCGACGGGTACCCCGTGCACGCCGACCCGCACGGCTATTACGCCTGGTGGGAGCTGCCGTTCCCGTGGCGGGCCGACACCTTCGCGGGGGCGGCGGCCGAGCGGGGGATAGCGATCACACCGGGGTCCGCCTTCACCGTCGCCGCGGCGGGCACGGTGCCGGCGGTGGGAGCGCGTGCCCCGGACGTCAACGCGGCGGGCGCGCGGGCCCAGGACTGCGTCAGGCTCGGACTCGCGTCGACTGCTCCGCGGGATCTCGCTCAGGCGCTCCGGGCGCTCGCCGGGATCGCCTGTACGCGCCCGTGAGCAGGGCGGTCAGGGCCACGGTGAGGCCCAGGGCCAGCAGCAGCCAGGAGACGAGCCGGAGCGTTTCCGTGAGCGCGTCGTACACCGCGCCCGCGGCCGTGCGGGACACGTCGGGCGGCAGATCGGCGAGGGTGAGCCGGCGCCCCACGGCGATCGCGATGCCGAGGAGCGCGGCGCCCAGCGCCGTGCCGAGCCCGGTCGCCAAGACCGCCCGGCGGCGGCACACCGCGAGGAGAATGCCCGCGACGGCGAAGACGACCGCGGCGACCGGCAGCCAGAAACCGGCGACTTCGAGCACGTGGAACCCCTTCCGGAGCTGGGCCAGATCCTCCGCTTCGAGCACCGTGATCTCGGTGTGCTCGACGGGGATCCGGTTCGCCAACGGCACGTGGTCGTCGACGAGTTGATCTTTCAGTCGCTCGGTGACGGGTGCGAGGTCGACGGTCACCGCCCTCGCGTGGTCGTCGCGCAGCGCCCCCATCACGGCGTCGTGCGCGGCCATGCTCGCGGCCTCCCACGCCGTCCGGTACGCCTCCGTCTCGGTGAACGAGCGCGCCGCGTCCCGCACGAAGAGGTTCACCGGCCCCTGCAACCGCGGCCGTACGTGGACCTCGCGCAGGATCCCGTCGCTGACACCGGCCGCGATCGCGGCGCGTACGTCCGCGTCGGTGGCGAGCGGCGCCATCGTGGCCTCGTACCGCCCGGAGTCGCCGATCCCGTACATCGCCCAGGCCGACAGCGCGCCGAGCGGCGCGAGCAGGCAGGCGAGGACGATCAGTACGGCCGACAGAGCGCTCCGGACAGCTGGGGACACCCTTCCAGGCAAGGCCGCCCGGCCGCCCCGCGCGAGGGGTTTGACTGCACATGGGTGCATAGCGCAAGCCGAACGGGACCCCCAGGTCACCCGGCCGGAGCCCGCCGACGGGCGCGGCCTGAGCCCCACTAACCACACGGGCCACACCTGCTCCGGTGGAGCACTCACCCGAACGGGTGTTTCCTGGATTGAGGAGCTTGACCATCGACATCTCAGGCTCCTGGGACTGGGGTCCCAGGAGGTAGGTGAGTGAGGGAGACGCAGGGGGCCCCGGCGGGCAGCCGGGGCCCCCTGCGCCATATACCGCGCGGCCCTGGATGCCGCTCGGCAGGTCGGCATGACCGACACAGCCAGGTCCTGTCGTCAAACTCCCGTCGTCCGCCCGGAGGGCGCGCCCTGCGCCCGCCGCGGAGCGGCTGACGTCGCTGTAGGTGCGTGCTCTCGGCGTGCCGGGCCTGGCCCCCGTACTGGATGTACTTGGGCTTGGGCCCGGTGCGGCGAGTGGGGGCACCTCCCACGCCCTCAAGGCAGTGGGGGAGCGTGCATGGCGTCGCGGGGCTGGGGGCACCTCCCACGCCCTTAAGGCAGTGGGGGAGGGAGTTTGACGACAGGGCCTAGCGCGGTACGCGATGCCCCTCCGCGTCCTCGTGTGTGTAGTAGCGGTAGAAGGTCACCGCGAACACGCTGGCCCCGATCCCCAGGGCCATCCACGTGGACCGCACCACGCTGTGGCCGCTCTGGCTGTACAGGAACCCGGACGTGATGCCCGCGAACACGAACCACAGCACCGCGTGCAGTTCGCGCTTCAGCAGCGGCGCCAGCGCGCGCAGGCCCATGTAGAGCGCCGCGAACGCGAAGGCGGTCACGAAGCCGAACAGGAGGTTCCAGCCCGTGATCGGGCCGGCGTCGCGGTTGATGGCCGCGGCCCAGTAGCCGTAGACGAGCCCGACGAGGATGGGCCCCGCCCACCTCGCGACGGCGTGAGTGCGTGCGTCGAAGACATCCGGTGTGCTGGGTCTGCTGGGTACGGCGGGTGTCTTCGGAGCGGGTGACACAGGTGCCGCATGAGCCATGGGAGCACTCCTCTCTCCTCGCCCCGCCTTCCAGGGCACACCCCGCCGGAGCGCCTGGCAAGTCGGGATGCGGGCGCCCTGACCCCGTGTTTCGCTGAGCTTCATGAAGCTCGTACTCTTCGGCGCCACCGGCATGGTCGGGTCCCGTATCGCCAAGGAGGCCTCCGCGCGCGGCCACCAGGTCATCGCCGTGAGCAGGTCCGGGCAGTCCCCCATCCCCGGGGTCACGGCCACGGCGGCCGACGCGTCGGACACGGCGAAGGTGGCCGAGCTGGTGGCCGGAGCGGACGCGGTGGCGTCGGCGGCCGTACCGCCCAGAGACGGCTCGGACCCCCGGGCTCCGTTCCTCGCGATCAACGAGGGGCTGGTGGAGGGCCTACGGCGGGCCGGAGTGCGGCGGCTCGTGGTCGTCGGCGGCACGGGCAGCCTGGAGATCGCGCCCGGACAGGCGCTGGTCGACCAGCCCGGCTTCCCCGAGGCCTACCTCCCCGAGGCCCTGGCCCACCGCGACGTCCTCGCCTACTACCGCACCCTCGGCGACGACGTCGACTGGACCTACATCTCGCCCGCCGCCGAGATCGGCCCCGGCGAACGTACGGGCACGTTCCGTATCGGCGGCGACCAGATGCTCACCGACGAACACGGAAACAGCCGGATCAGCGCCGAGGACTACGCGATCGCCTTCGTCGACGAGCTGGAGAAGGGCGCCCACCCGCGTGCCCGGATGTCGGTCGCCTACTGAAGCGGACGAGGACGAGGTGGGCGACGGCCGGAGACCCCCGTTCGGCCCACTGCCGCGCGCCGGGCGGCCGGACGACGTCGAGCGGCTGGACGGCGCCGAGCGGCAGCTGATGCGGGTGCGCGGCCGCAGCGTCGCGTGGCTGGCGCCGCTGCTCCTGCTCGTCGCCATCGCGCTGATCGACTGGAACACCGCGAGCGAGTTCCGGATCATCTCCTGGCTCGTGCTGGTACCCGGAATCTCGGCGGCGATCTGCGGGGTGTGGGTCACGGCGGCGCTCGCCGCGCTGTCGCTCTTCACATGCGTCGTCCTGGACGCGTCCTGGCCGGACCAGTTCCAGGCCGGCCTGCCCGACTTCATCCTCGTCGCGATCGGCGGCATCCTCGTGACCCTCGCCTGCACGGTCCGGGTCCGCAGTGAGCGGCGCATGCTGCACATGAAGGACGTCGTCGAGACCACGCGGCGCACCGTGCTGCGTCCCCTGGCGCCGGGCTGGGGCGGCCTGGACCACGCGGCCGTCTATCTGGCCGCGGACAGCGAAGCCCGCGTCGGCGGCGACTTCTACGACATCGAGCCCGGCCCGCACGGCACGCGTGCCCTCCTCGGCGACGTCCAGGGCAAGGGGCTCGCGGCGGTGGAGGCGGCGGCCTCGCTGCTCGGCGCGTTCCGCGAGTCGGCGTACCACGAACCGCTCCTCCACACGGTCGCCGACCGCCTGGAGGTCCAGATGGTGCGGCACGGCCGCTACCACGCCGCGCTCGGCCGCGACGACGACGACCGCTTCGCCACCGGCATCCTCATCAGCTTCCCGGAAGCCACCCCTGCCACCATCGAGGTCGTCAACTTCGGCCACGAACCACCGCTCGTGGTCGCCCCCGGCGGCGTACGCCCTCTGCCGCCCGGCGACGGACTGCCGCTCGGGCTCAGCGAGGTGGCGTACATCCCGCCGCCCGTGCTCACCGTCACCCTGGCCCCCGGCGAGACCCTGCTCCTGGTCACCGACGGCGTCACGGAGGCCCGCGACGCGGACGGCGTCTTCTTCCCCCTGCACGACCGGGTCGCCCGCGCCCTCGCCGAGGACCCGCGCACCACCGAACCGCACCACCTCGTCCGCTTCGTCCGCGACGCCACGCTGCGCCACTGCGGCGGCCGCCTGGCCGACGACACGACGATCTTCGCCCTGCGACGGTCGGAGCGACCCATGCCCTAGAAGGCTGCTGAAAATCTTGTTGTTGGGGCTGTCCGGCCGTGGGCCGGGCGGCCCTTGTCGCTATGCGGTGGCCGGGGTGAGGTGCCAGGTGGTGCCGGTTCGGGTGAGTCCGAGGTTGATCAGTCGGCGGAGGTTGAGGGCGGCGGCGCGGTGGTGGAGCCAGATGTTGTTGGCGATGATGCCGCGGTGCGGGACGCGGCGGTTGCCCTTGGCGACCAGCCAGGCGATGGCGCGTTCGACCGGGGGCCGCCATCTGCGGTATTCGGCCTGCCAGGCTGGGTCGGCCGCCTCTCGCCGGGCGGCGGTCAGCAGTTGGTGCTGGGGATGGACGTTGAGGGTGCGTCCGGTCTTGGAGGTGGTGCAGCGCCCGCGCAGGGGGCAGTCGGCGCAGAGGTGTTTGAACTGGGCGGTGCGGGCGCCGTCCGCTTTGACCTGGCCGAGGTTGGCGGTGCGTCCGGCCGGGCAGGTCGCGGTGCCGGCGGCTGGGTCGATGCGGAAGTCGTCGATGGTGAAGCCGCCGGGGATCACCTGTCGCAGCGGCGGTGGCTTGATGACCAGGGTGTGGCCTGCGGCCTGCAACTGTTCGCGCAGGTCGCCGGTCCCGTAGGCGGAGTCGCCGAGCACGGTTAATGCGCCGTCCTCCCCGTCCAGCAGATCACCGGCAACGGCCGCTTCGTGGCTGCCGGGACCATAGCCGCCGGTGAGGGCGACGGCGGTGAACAGCCCGCTCTCCGGCTCGAAGGAGACGTGTCCTTTGAAGCCGTCCTGGTGGCGGGTGCGGTTTTTGTGGATGTGCCGGGCGTCGGGATCGACGGTGGACACCGTCCGGTCGGGCACGGTGCGCTGGGCGATGCGCCAGCGCCCGTCGCGTCCGTCGGAGTCGGGGGCCGGCTCGACGTCCTGCCCGGCGACCAGGGCCAGCAGGCCCACCGCGTTCGCGGCCTTCTCGCCCAGCTCCCGCTCGGGCAGGTGCCCGAGCAGGTTGAGGGCGTCGGTGACCAGCGCATCGACCAGCGCGGCGCGCGCCTGCTCGTCGTTCCAGGCGATCTTCGGTTTGCCCGGGTCGGTGTAGTCGTGCGCGTGGCAGTGCTCTGCGGCCACCTCCTGGGCTCCGGGGACCTCGCGGATCACCCGGCGGATGGCGGAGATGATCTGGGTAACGGTGTCCTGGGTGGCCACCGCGTCATCGAGGACGGTGGAGTCCAGCGCCCGCCGCTGCCTGCCCTTGAGTACGCCGGTCGCGGCCACGACTTCCTTGACCTTGGTGAAGATCCGCATCGGATCGGCCGAGTGGCGCAGACGGCGCCTAAAGTACGTCAGCAGCGACGGATCGAATGCCATGTCGTACAAGCCCAGCCCGCAGGCCGCTTTCCACCGCAGATCACACCGCAGTTCCTGGACCGTCTCGAAGTCCGACAACCCCTGCAGGCTCTGCAGCACCACGGTCGCGGCCAGGACCTGCGGCGGCAGACTCGGACGGCCGTTGGACGAGGGATACATGTCGGCGAACATCGACGGCGGGAACAGTGCCTCCCGGTGCTCGGCCAGGAACGCAAACACGCTCCCGGCCGGGATCAACTCCCGGCAGGTCTCCCACACATCCGGCCCGGCCATCTCCCCGGCCCATTCCCCCTGCATGCCTACAAGACTGGCCCCGGCCCGGCCGGGCCGGGGCCAGAACCCGCAACATTTTCAGTGATCTTCTAGGCAGGTGGTTCGCCGTCCTGCCGTCCCCCCTTTGCATGCGCAGCGGTTACGGTGCTGCCGTACGTGATCGATGGGGAGGGAACCTATGCCCGGAACCGTGCTGCTTCTCGCGGCCTCGCCGGTGGGCAAGGAGCGTCTGGGCGGGCCCACCACCAGTGCGGCCGCGTCGGTGACGCGGCGCGGGCCCGTGAACTCGGCGCCGCACTGGCGGACTTGAGGCTAAGCTTCCCCGGCCGTCGCGAAGGTGCCCTGGACCACGTCCAGCAACACCTGCGCCAGCTCCAGACGCAGACCTGAGCAGGCCGGCTCAGGAAACAGGCCTGAGAGGGCCGGTCAGACCGACAGGATGGCCAACGCCCCCGACACCAGCGTCCGTACGCCCGGCGCGAGCGTGGACAGGTCCGGGGCGAAGTACGGGCTGTGGTTGCTGGGGACGGAGTCGAGCCTCGTCAGCGGGTCGGAGCCCGGCGCCGCGTCCCAGGTCGCGGGCGGGGTGCTCGTCACGAACCAGTAGGCGTACGGCAGTTCACCCTCGGCGAGCTGCGAGAAGTCCTCGCTGCCCATCGCCGGGCCCGGGTCGAAGACCGTGTCCGCGCCGAAGACCTCGCGGTGCACGGCGGCCACACGGCGGTCGGTCTCCGCGTCGTTCACGGTCGCCGGGAACGAGCCGCCCAGCGTCACCTCGGGCTCGCGCGGGCACCCGGCCGCCCGGCACTCGCCCTCCGCGATACGCCGGATCGCGGCGACCATCCGGTCCCGGACCGCGTCGGACTGCGTACGGAGGTTGAGGGAGATACGGGCGGTGGCCGGGATGATGTTGGCGGCCGTGCCCGCCTCGATCCGCCCGACGGTCAGGACGGCCTGCTCGCGCGGCGCGATCTCCCGGCTGACCACGGTCTGCAGCCGGGTCACGATATACGCGGCCGTCACCACCGGGTCGACGGTCGTCTCCGGCCGCGACCCGTGCCCGCCCCGCCCGTGGACGACGATGTCGACGTCCGTCGTGGCCGACATGATCAGGCCGGGGCGGTGCGCGTACTGGCCGACGGGCCCGGGCGTCACATGCTGGCCGAGCAGCACATCGGGCCGCGGAAAGCGTTCGTAGAGCCCGTCCGCGACCATCGCCGCCGCGCCCGAGCCGGCCTCCTCGGCGGGCTGGCCGACCAGGAGCAGCGTCCCGGACCAGACGTCCCGCCCGGCGGCCAGCGCCTCGGCGGCGCCCGCCAGCCAGGTCACATGCAGATCGTGCCCGCAGGCGTGCATCAGGCCGGGCGTCTCGGAGGCGTACGGCAGTCCGGTCAGCTCCTCGACCGGCAGCGCGTCCATGTCGGCGCGCAGCAGCACGGTCGGCCCGTCGCCGTTGCGCAGCAGCCCGGCGACCCCGGTGCCGGCGATGCCGCCTGTCGTCTCGTACCCCGCCTTGGTGAGGCGCTCTGCGAGGAGGGCTGACGTCCGGTGCTCCTGGAAGGACAGTTCGGGGTGGCGGTGCAGGTCCCGGTAGAAGTCCTCCAGGGCCGGGACCGGGAGGTCGGCGGTGAGTTCCAGCGCGGCGCGAGCGGCGGCAGAGGTCATGGGGGCAGCGTAGGCGGGATACGGGGACGGTGCCGGGCATGCGCTGAGGAGCGGGCCGCCGGTGAGACCGAGGGGCTGCCCACGAAGGGCGCCCGGCCTACGGCGACCGGTCCGAGGACGCCTCCGGCGTGTGGTGGGTGAGGTGAGGCGGTTCCTGCGCTCGGGCCGGGCCCACGTTCGCCGCTGTGACCAGTGCGGCGATCGCGATGAGCGCCGCGGCGAAACCTCTGGAGTAGCGCGCGGAAATACGTCGGAGCACGGTGACCTCGCAACATCAGCGGCGTAGAGCTGCGTATGGCGGCGTATTAAGCGGGCTTAACCTCTCGCTTAACGTAGGGGCTGCCGGAGCCAAAGGGCAAGAGGGCCCGGAGAGTTGAACCTTGGTCAGCAGAGAACCTGAATGTAAGTCGGCTTAATGGCATGCTTAACCCATGGCGGACCGCGATGACCCGGAGACCATCGGGCGCAGAGTGCAACGGCTGCGTACCGAGAGGGCGTTGACGCAGAAGCAGTTGGCCGAGCCTGCCTATACGCCGGCGTACATCTCCACGCTCGAGGCAGGGCGCGTCCGCGCCTCCGAACCCGCCCTGCGGCACATCGCCGAGCGGCTCGGCGTCGCCTACGAGGAACTCGCCACCGGGCGGCCCGCCCACCTCGCCACCGACCTGCGGCTACGGCTGACCGACGCGCAGCGGACGCTCGCCACGGGGGAGGCGGAGGTCGCGGCGGAGCAGTACGCCGGGCTCCTCGCGGAGGCGGACGCGCATGGGCTGGTCGCCGAGCAGGCCGCCGCGCTGCTGGGGCTCGGCGAATGCGCCCTGGAGACCGGCGACCTGGCCGCGGCCCAGCAGCGGTTCGAGGAGTCGGAGCGGAGGATGGGCGACGCGCCGCTGCCGCAGCGGGTCCCGGCGGTGCGCGGGCGCGCCGTCGCCCACTACCTCGCCGGTGAACTCCGGTACGCCTGCTATCTGTTCGAGTCCACCCTCGACGAGCTGAACCGGACCGGACTGCACGACCCGGACGCGCTGCTCCTCCTCTATACAGGCGTGATAGCGCCCTACATGGACATGGGCGCCCATGCCCGGGCGGCCCAGGCGGCCGAGTTCGCGCTCGCCCTCGCGCCCCAGGTCGGCGAACCGGCGCTGGTGGCCCGGATGCACCGCTCGGTGGCCCGGACGATGATCGCCGAGGGGCGGATCACCGAGGCGGACGCGTCGCTCGCCAAGGCCGCCGAGCTGTATCGCCAGCTCCAGATCCGTACCGAGCTCGCCAACTGCCATTGGATGCGGGGGTATTTGTACGCCCAGAACGGTGATCTGATGCGGGCGGAGGGCGAGTTGCGCGAGGCGCAGGCCATGCTCTCCGCCAAGCGGGCCGCGCTGTACACCAGCCAGGTGGCGGTGGAGCTGGCCGACGTGCTCCATCGGCGGGGCAAGTCGGACGAGGCCGCCGCGCTGCTGCACGGGGTCCTCGGGGACCTCAGCCCCGAGCGCGGGGCCATCCACTCGGCGGGGGCGCATCGCCTGCTCGGCATCATCGCGGAGGACGCGCGGGACACGGAGGCCGCCGAGGAGCACTACGTGCGGGCGATGTCCCTGCTGGAGCGGGCGGGGGCGGCGGGGGATCTGGCCGACCTGTGCCGGCTCCTCGGCGACCTGCTCCGCCGCACGGGTCGCGTCGAGGCCGCGCTGGATGCCTACCGCACGGGCCTGGGCCACCGCACGGCCCCGGGCACCACAACCCTGGGCCCGGCCCCGGCCCAGCCCCCGCTGTGAGTTTTTTCGCCCCCTCCGCCCCTGCCCGTCCCACCCTGAGGCTCCGCCCCAGACCCCGCTCCTCAAACGCCCCTGGGGCTGGTTCTTCAGTCAGGGCGTGACGACGGGAAACGCCCTGTCCGGGTCGGAGGCGTACGACAGCAGGCGGGCGAGGAGCTCGGTGTCGCCGTCCGTTTCGATGCCGGCGAGGCCCTGACCCGCGAGCAGCCCGTGCAGCTCGGGGCGGGTGAGGATGAGCGTCAGGCCGGCGTGCGGCTTGGGCGTGTGGTGGATCGGCATGCCGCGGTGCGTCAGGGCGCCGTGGTGGAGGTTGACCCGGTGACGTCGCTGTTCGTCGATGACGATGAAGTCGAGGGTCAGGTGCTCGTTCCAGGCGCGCGGGCCGTCGATGCGGACGGCGAGCGCGTCGAGGAGCATGCTCACGGTCAGCGCGGACGCCATCTCGGGGCCGCTGGTGTCGATGTCGACGGCGCTCGCGCCCTCGCGCAGTTCCAGGGCGGCCGTCAGATAGAAGTTGCGCCAGGTGCCGTTCTCGGCGCCGTGCGCGAGCCGCTCGTAGACGCCGGCGAGGGCCTCCTTGGCGGCCGGGTTCTCCGGATCGGCGAAGACGACGTGATTGAGGAGCGTGGCGGCGAAACGAAGGTCACCGTCCTCGGCGTACGTACGGGCCTTCGCGAGCGCCTGTTCCGTCCCGCCCGCCAACTCCACGTACCGGAGGGCGAGTTCGACGGGCGGATGCTCCCAGAGGTGGGCGGGGTTGCCGTCGTACCAGCCCATGTACCGCTGATAGACGGCCTTGACGTTGTGGCTGACCGACCCGTAGTAGCCGCGCGCGTGCCAGGAGTTCTCCAGGGCGGGCGGCAGGCGCAGTTCCTCGGCGATCTCGGGGCCGGTGAGGCCGTTGTTGAGGAGGCGCAGGGTCTGGTCGTGGAGGTAGGCGTACAAGTCCCGTTGCTCGCCGAGGAATCGGACGATGTTCTCGCGCCCCCAGGTCGGCCAGTGATGTGACGCGAAGGCGACGTCGTACAGATCGCCGAAGACATCGATCGTCTCGTCGAGGTACTGGGCCCAGACGCGGGCGTCGCGGACAAGGGCGCCGCGCAGGGTGAGCAGGTTGTGCAGGGTGTGGCTGGCGTTCTCGGCCACGCACAGGGCGCGCTGATCGCGCAGCAGGAAGTTCATCTCGGCGGGCGCCTCGGTGCCGGGCGTCAACTGGAAGAGGAACCGTACGCCGTCGACGGTCTCCTCCTGCCCCGTATGGGTGATGTCGACGGTCGGCGCGATGAGGCTGATGGTTCCGGTGGAGATGACGGTGCCGAGCCCGGTACCGATCTGCCCGTCGGGCCCCTTCGGCAGCCGTGAACCGAACATGAACTCGGCGCGCCGCAGCATCGCGTTGCCGGCGTGGACGTTCTCACTGACCGCGTGCTCCAGGAACCCCTCGGGCGCGAGCACGGGCACCCCGCTGTCGCTTCCGCGCGGCAGGACGCCTCGGGCGCCGCCGAAGTGGTCGACGTGGGAGTGCGTGTAGACGAGCCCGGTGACGGGCCGGGGGCCCCGGTGCGCGCGATAGAGCGACAGAGCGGCGGCCGCACACTCGACGGAGATCAACGGGTCGACGACGACCACGCCCCGCTTGCCCTCGACGATGGTCATGTTCGAGAGATCGAGACCCCGAACCTGATACACACCCTCGGTGACCTCGTACAACCCTTGCCGCGCACACAACCGCGACTGCCGCCACAGACTGGGATGCGCACTGTCGGGACACTCCCCGTCCAAGAACCCGTACGCGTCCCCGTCATAGACCACCCGCCCGTCAGCGTCCCTGACGACACCGGGCACCAACGTCGCGATGAACCCCCGGTCGGCGTTCTCGAAGTCGGCGAGATCGTCGAACGGAAGCTCATCACGCGCCGGGGCAGTCATACGTCCAGCCTGTGGCGCGGGCTGGAGGGCTGCTAGCGGTGTGGGCCGTTCGGGGAGTGGGTCAGAGCCGGTCCATCCGGGAGTACGGGCTGAGGACGCGGACCTGGCGGGCGCCGAAGTCGACGAGCATCGCGATGCCCTCTTCGACGCCGACGATCGTGCCCAGGCCGTACTGGTCGTGGGAGACGCGGTCTCCGAGGCTGAACTCCTTGGCCACGGGGGTGACGGGGGCGGCGAAGGGGCTGGTGGGCAGGTGGCGCCGGGGCGCGGAGGGTTTCGTCATCGTGATGCCAGTATGGGCCCTGTGCCGGTGGGCGGGAGGATCCGAGAGGTCTCGATCCCGCTGCGGTCCGGGGGGCAGCGTGAGAAAACCTCGTCATCGCGAGAAATCCTCGTCGGCGATCACTCCGCCCTTCGCGTCGTACACCGTGATGCTCTCGGTGACGCCGGTCATGGTGTTCGCGGACGTCGCGGACTCCGGGAGCTTCGCCACCAGGTACCAGACGCCCCAGCCGGGCCTGCCCGCGAGGGTGAGGGCGGTGCCGTTGAAGTCGCCCGCGACGGTCCGCACCTCGACGCGGGCCGGTTCGCCCTTGCCGTGGAAGATGCCGGAGAGGAAGTAGCGGTCATCGTCTCCCGACTGCTGGAGGGAGACACCGGGCCGGGTCAGGTCGAGGTTGCCGTCGGTGACGCTGCGGAACTGGGTGCCGGGCGCGCCGGGCTCCAGCCAGTGCTTGCCGTCCTCGGTCAGCCAGATCGTGAAGCCGGGCGCGGCCTGCACCCGCTCGCCGGGCGTCACGACCCGTACCTTCCCGGCCGGCACCGAGGGGGAAGGGCTCGTGGTGGCGGCGCTCGCGACGGGCGGCTTCACGTGGTCGCTCGGCCCCGCGGACGCCCCGTCGCGGAGCACCACCACGGCCAGCGGCACCAGCAGCGCCCCGCAGGCGGCCCCCAGCACGGCCGTCCTGCGGCGGCGCCGGCGGGCGCTGCCCTCGCGCTCGATGGCGGCCAGCGGCACCGCGGAGGGCGAGATCTCGTACGCGGCCCGGGCGAAGGCCTCGCGCAGCCGCTCGGCCTCGGCCGGGGGGTGCGGGGAACGGAACGGGTGGTTCATGGGCGGGCTCCGGAAACGGGGGATCCGTCGGCGAACAAGGGGTGGGCGCGCAGGGCCTCCAGGCCGCGCCGGGCATGGGTCTTGACCGTGCCGACCGAGCAGCCGAGCAGGTGGGCTATCTCGGGCTCGCCCAGGTCCTCCCAGTAGCGCAGCACCATGACGGCACGCTGCCGCGCCGACAGCGTGGCGAGCGCCTGGTCCAGGGCGGCCCGCTGCTCGACGGCCTCCGCGTGCCCGGGCTCGCGCTGGTGCACCCGCTCCGGCAGGAACGGCGTCAGCAGATGCGTGACCCGTCTCCTGCGCACCCGGCTGAGGTTGTTGTTGACCAGCGAGCGGCGTACGTAGAAGTCGACGTCGTCGCCCGGGATCCGCTGCCAGCGTGCGTAGACCTTGGCCAGCGTCGTCTGGACGAGGTCCTCGGCCTCGTGGAAGTCGCCGGTGAGCATGTGCGCGGTGCGGACGAGGCGGGGCCAGGCCGCGCTGGCGTACGCGACGAAGTCCCCGCTCTCGGCGGGGACGCGGGAGGCGTCGGTGGGGGTCTGCGGCACAGCCGGCGGTCCCTCGGGTCGGGTACGTGGGGTGTGGACGGTGCGGGGGAGCCGGGACCTGAACCACCCGGCTCCCCCGCCCGCCCGCTCACTTCAGCTGCGCGTAGACCTTGCCCTTGGTGGTGAAGACGGTGACGTTGCCGAAGTAGCCGAAGCCGCCGCCGTCATCGCCGGCCGGCACGTCGGCGGTGGCGTACCAGACGCCCCAGCCGGGCTTGCCCGCCAGCTCAAGGAGGCTGCCGTGCACGGTCCCGGCCTCGGTCTCCACCTCGACGCGCGACGCGGTGCCCTTGCCGCCGTAGTAGAGGCCGGAGAGGAAGTAGCGGCCGTCCACTCCCTCCGCCTGCATCGACACGCCGGGCCGGCCGAGGTCGATGTTCCCGTCGACCACGCTGCGGAACTGCGGCTCAGGGTAGTCGGGCGTCATCCAGTACTTGCCCTCCTCCGTGAGCCAGATCTCGGCACCACCAGGGACCGTCACATGCTCGCCCGGCGCGACGATACGGGCGGTGGGGGCCTTCTTGGCGGCCTTCTTGGCGGTCTGCTGGGTGACCACCTGAAGGTGGGTGCCGTGCGCCGCCTTCCCCTGTGAGGCGGCGTACGACACCGTCTGCGCCCCGACCAGTGCGACGGCGACCGCGGTGGCGGCGACGTACTTCTGCATCCGTGTCATCGAACGGACAACTCCTCGTGGTGCGTGGACCCTTGAGGGTCCTCGGGTGAAACGGGCCGGAGGGCGCCTCTCCACCCCCTCAAACTCCTGGCGGCCGCGTCCGGGATGACACGACCGCCAGGAATTTTTCGCCGACCGGGGCTGGAACCCTCGCGCCTCAGCCCTGGGTGGGCGGCGGGGTCTTGCCCGCGAGGGTGTCCTCCAGGCGTTTGGTGCCTGCCTGGATGGCCTGCACCGTGGAGTCGGAGTCCGCGCCGTCGAGGCCGCCGTTGGTGAGGTAGAGGGCGTTGTCGCCGACCCGTACGGCGCCGACGTCCAGGGTCAAGGTGTAGGGCTCGCCCTCCAGTTCGCCGGCCATGGTGACCTTGAGGCCAACGTTGGCGTCACCCGCGTCGTCGGGCGGTTGCGCCTCGGTGACCTGCACGGTCTGGCGTCCGCCCTTGTTGTCGACGGCCGTGAACTCGTCGCACTTGTCCGGCAGCGTCTGCAGCCACGCGAACTTCTCGTCCAGCTCGGCCTTGCCGTACGCGGCGACCTGGTAACGCATCTGCGCGTCGTTGTCGCTGTCGTCGAAGCCGGCGACGGCCCGGGCGCCGCTCGGCTCGCCGAGCAGCTCCTCGGCGTACAGGCCGTCGAGCAGTTTCTGGCAGTCGGCGGCGGCGGCCTTGTCCGTGACGAAGGCCTCGGCGTCGACCTTGCTCTTGAGCAGCGCGTCCCGCCAGGTCGCCGCGCCCTCCGTCTCGGACCACTGCGAGCCCAGGTCGGTGTTGGTGATCAGTGCGGTCTTGGCCTGGTCCTCGCTCAGCGTCGGAATGTCCGACGGGGTGGGGGACTGTCGGGCCGCGGGGGACGCGGAGACACCCGTTCGGCCGGAGTCACCGCTGTCACCGAGGCTCGCGCACGCGGCCGTCGACAGCAGCACGCCCGCGGTCAGGGCGGAGGCGAGGAGGCTGGTCGGACGGGACGGAAAGGACGAGAGAGATGTGCGGGACGGACGGGGCGGACGGTTCATGGTGGAGGCCTCCCGGCGGCGCGGTGTGTCCCTCCACGCCACCACCGGGCACCGGCTCCCACCAGCGCAACGGGCCGTCCGGGTGAGCTCGGCGTCACCTGCGCCTCGGATGCGTCGGTCCCTCTGCCGGAGGGATCTAGAGGGATCTGTCAGAGGGATCTGTCAGAGTGGAGGTGATGCACTTTCCCCAGGGATCTTCAGAGACCCCCACCGACCGGTTCGAAGACGACGACTACCCCGCGTACACCATGGGCCGCGCGGCCGAGATGATCGGCGCCACCCCCGCGTTCCTGCGTGCCGTCGGCGAGGCGGGTCTGATCACCCCGCTGCGGTCCGAGGGCGGCCACCGCCGCTACTCGCGCGGCCAGCTGCGTGTCGCCGCCCGCGCCCGCGAACTGGTCGACCAGGGCACGCCCGTCGAGGCGGCGTGCCGCATCGTCACCCTGGAGGACCGCCTCGACGAGGCCCTGCGGCTCAACGCGGAACTGCTCCGGTCGACGGCGACACAGGACGCCTGACGGCTGGCACCTGAGGGCTGACGGCGGGGTCGGTTGGGCGGGGATGAATATCTGCATTGGCCAATGGAGAAATTGGCTCGCGGCGGCGTCAGATTTGTCTATTCCCCGGCCTCGGGTGAGATAGTGCGCCCCCTTCGAGGCCAGTACCGTGCTAGGGTCGATTTCAGTTGCAGTTGTGGTTCCCATAGTTTTTCCGGTGCATTTTCCGGACGGGGCAATCATTGCGGCGACGCGAGTCCACACAGTGTGGGCTTTCGAGCTTTGCCCCGAAGGAGATATGACATGGCTACTGGCACCGTGAAGTGGTTCAACGCGGAAAAGGGCTTCGGCTTCATCGAGCAGGACGGCGGCGGCGCCGACGTTTTCGCTCACTACTCGAACATCGCCACCTCCGGCTTCCGTGAGCTCCAGGAAGGCCAGAAGGTGACGTTCGACGTCACGCAGGGCCAGAAGGGCCCGCAGGCGGAGAACATCGTCCCCGCCTAGTCCGGGACGCCCCGCGTAAGTACGGGACGCAGGATGGCCGGTGCCGCACCGCAAGGTGCGGCACCGGCCATCCGCTTTTCCCGTTCCTTTCGGATGAATTCCCCGCGAATTTCCAGACCTCGTCCTCGAAGTCTTCGAAGTACTTGAAGTACTTGAAATTCGGACAGGTCAGACCGTCAGCACCGCGCGCACCGTCTTGCCGCCGAAACCGGCGCTGACCACCTCGAGGCTGTACGCGAGCTGCTCAACCATCGCGAGGCCGCGCCCGCTCTCCGAGTCGGCGTCCAGCAGGCCGACGCAGGGCCGGCCGGGGCTGTCGTCATGGACCTCGACGGTCAGTTGCCCGTGCCCCAGCTGCAGGCGCAGCCGGCAGCCGGTGCGGCCGTGCCGTACGGCGTTGGCGACGAGCTCGGAGGCGATCAGCGTGGCGTCGTCGACCTGGTCGGCGGTCGGCGGCGCCATCCGTGGCCGCGGCCGGGTGAGGAACGCCGACGTCAGCCTGCGGGCCCTGCCCGCCGAAACGGCCGCGCGCGGCAGGGTGTACTCCACACGGGCGGCCGACCGGACGGCGCGCTGGTGCGCACGCATGACGGACACCTCTCTTCCCCTCCCAGGACGACGGACAACCCAGCACCCGGCGCCAACCCCACCTGCCGGGCGCCGCGCGAAACAGTGCGCGGCCGGTCCTGCCTCCGGGTGATGCCCGCCCCTGGCGATCCGCAACCAACGCCGTACGTCACAAAGCCGCCAAGGGCGTCGGGGCCGTACGGGCCGTACGGGGCTCGGGTGACGGCCTGGAAGAGGTCACCACGTGGCTTACCACGCAGAGGGAAGCAGTTCAACCAACTCCCGGTGCATGCCCCGGGAAGTCTGAAAGGGTGTGGCCATGCCGACCCTTCATAGAAAACTGCTAGGGCTGCTTCCCCGGGTAGGGGTGCGGGTACTGGATCTCGGTTCGGGTGCGGCGGTGGTCTACCGGCGCGGCGAACGCACCCGCGTTCCGGTGGGGCGGGGCGCCGACCTGGTGCTGCGCGGCAGCGCCGCGACGTGGACGAACGTGCCCCTCGGTGACACCGGCGCCCGCCTCATCCTCGACGAGAAGGCGACGGCGGCCGACGAACGCCGTTTCCAGATCGCGGCGGCGAGGTACCTGTGCGGCCAGCACGTCGCCGCCCTCCTCGACCGGTACGAGGTGAACTGCGTCTTCGACGTGGGCGCCAACTCCGGTCAGTACGGACGGCAGTTGCGCCGCCTCGGCTACGCCGGCCGGATCGTGTCCTTCGAACCCACGGCGGAGGCGTTCGCCAAGCTTCACAAGTCCGCCGAGGAGGATCCCGACTGGTGGGTGTACCAGATCGGCCTGGGCCGCGAGGACGCCACCCAGTCCATCCATGTGGGCTGGAACACCATGAACTCCCTGCTCCCGCCCAGCGATTACGGCAAGGACCGCTACAAGCGGTTCGCGAAGACCCGTACGGAGGACATCGAGATCCGGCGGCTCGACGGGGTGATGGACAAGGCGCTGGCCGGGATCGCCGACCCCCGGCCCTACCTGAAGATGGACACCCAGGGGTACGACCTGGAGGTGTTCGCGGGCGCCGGGGAGCGTGTGGCCGAATTCGTCGGGATGCAGTCGGAGGTCGCGACGCTGCGGCTGTACGAGGGCAGCCCGCGGATGAACGAGGCGATCGCCGTGTACGAGGAGAGCGGGTTCGAGATCACGGGCATGTACCCGGTGTCGAGGGAAGCGGCCACGGGGAGGGTCGTGGAGTTCGACTGCGTGATGGTGCGCGCGGCTGCCGTACCGGCCGCTGACTAGTTGCGGCGGAGTGGGTGCCGTACCCGCCGCTGACCGGTCACGGCTGAGCGGCTCCCGTACCGGCCGCTCGCTGGTTACGCTGGATAGGCGTGTGTCTGTGCCGCCTTCACCGTCGCCCAGACCGGGGCGCCCGGCTGCAGGTCGAGCTCCGCCGCGGCGACCGTCGTCAGGTCGGCGGCGAGCGGGAGTTCGCCGGTCAGGTCGGCGCGGATCAGGTCGCCGTGGGTTTCCAGGCCACCGACCCGGCACTGCCACAGATTGCGGGCGCTGGAGCCGGTGGGGCGGTCTCGGTGGAGGGTGACGGCGCTGGGCGGGAAGGCCACGAAGACCGGTCCGGTGAGATTCTCGGTCGTGGTGATCGCCGGGCCCGCGTCGAGGCGTACGGTGTGGCCCTCGGCCTGCCCCCGGTAGAGGTTGAGGCCGACCAGCTGGGCGATGTAGTCGGTGCGCGGATGGCGGGCGATGTCCGACGGCGTCCCGTCCTGGACGACCCGGCCGTGCTCGACGACGACCAGCCGGTCGGCCAGCACCATCGCGTCCAGCGGGTCGTGCGTCACGAGGACGGCGACGGCCTCGAAGTCGGCGAGATGGAGCCGGAGTTGGGCGCGTACGTCGAGGCGCGTCCGGGCGTCGAGCGCGGCGAGCGGTTCGTCCAGCAGGAGCAGCCGGGGGTGGGTGGCAAGGGCGCGGGCGAGCGCGACCCGTTGCGCCTGGCCGCCGGAGAGGCGGCGCGGCTTGGCCCCGGCGTGGTCGGCCAGGCCCATGCGGTCCAGCCACGCGGCGGCCTGCGCCCGGGCCTCCGCCTTCGGTACGCCCTGACAGCGCGGTCCGAACGCCACGTTGTCGAGGGCGGAGAGGTGCGGGAAGAGCAGGTAGTCCTGGAACACCACGCCGACGGGGCGGGATTCGGGCGGCGTACGGTCCAGCGTCGCGCCGTCCAGCCGCAGATGGCCGCCGTCGGACAGCGGGGTGAGCCCGGCGAGCGCACGCAGCGCGGTGGTCTTGCCGGCGCCGTTCGGACCGAGCAGCGCGACGACGTCGCCTGGCGCGGCGGTCAGCGTGACGTCGAGGTGGAAGGCGCCGCGGTGGACGACGAGGCGGGCGTCGAGTCCCGCGCTGTCGGCGGTCGTGGTGTGGGTCATGACGCCGCCGTCATCCAGCGGTCGCGCAGGCCGGCGAGGACCGCGATCGAGACCGCGAGCAGGACCAGGCTCAGCGCGATCGCGGCGGCCGGGTCGTTCTGGAGGGCCAGGTACACGGACAGCGGCATCGTCTGCGTACGGCCGGGGAAGTTGCCGGCGAAGGTGATGGTCGCGCCGAATTCGCCGAGTGCGCGGGCCCAGGCCAGGACGGACCCGGCCGCGATGCCGGGCGCGATCAGCGGCAGCGTGACCCGGCGGAACGCGGTGAAGCGGGAGGCGCCCAGCGTCATGGCGGCCTCCTCGTAGCGCGGATCGGCGGCCCGCAGGGTGCCCTCCACGCTGATCACCAGGAACGGCATCGCCACGAACGCCTCCGCGACGACGACCCCCGCCGTGGTGAACGGCAGCGTGATCCCGAAGGACGAGTCCAGCCACTGCCCGATGACGCCGTTGCGGCCGAGGGCCAGCAGCAGGGCCACACCGCCCACCACGGGGGGAAGGACCAGGGGGAGGGTGACGAGGGCGCGTACGAAGCCGCGTCCGGGGAAGTCCGTGCGGGCGAGCAGCCACGCGAGCGGCACACCCAGCACCAGGCTCACCGCGGTCGCCGCCGTGGCGGAGACCAGGGACAGCTGGAGCGCCTGCCAGACCTCCGTGCTGGTCAGCTGGTCCGGCAGGCTGCGCCAGGGAGCCCGTACGAGCAGGGCGACCAGCGGCAGCAGCAGAAAGGCCAGGCCGACGACGGCGGGCAGGAGCAGCGGCAGAGGCGCCCCCCGGCGGCCCAGCGCGCGCGTGCGGGCGCGCCCGCGCCGTGACCCGCCGGTCAGGGTGTCGGCCTCGCCGCCGGACTTGACCAGCTCCGTCACGGCGTGAGGAACCCGGCCTCGGTCAGCACCTTCTGGCCCTCGGCGGACTTCACCAGCTCGATGAACGCCTTTGCCGCGTCCGCGTTGGGCGCGTCCCTGAGCAGGGCGATCGGGTAGTCGTTGACGGCCTTGGCCGACTCGGGGAACGCCACGCCCTCCACCTTGTCACCCGCCGCCTTCACATCGGTCTGGTAGACGACGGCGGCGTCGGCCTCCTTCAGCTCCACCTTGATCAGGGCGCTCTTGACGTCCTGCTCGTACGAGACCGGGGTCAGCTTGAGGCCGCCGGCGTCCAGCGCCTTCTGCGCGGCGGCGCCGCACGGCACCGTCTTGTCGCACAGGACGACCTTGAGGCCGGACTTGGTGAGGTCCTTCAGGGAGGCGACCTTGTCGGGGTTGCCGGGCAGGGTCGCGATCTCCAGCTGGTTGCGCACGAAGGTGACGGGGGCGGTCGCCGTGTCCTTCTTGTCCGTCACGATCGCCATCGTCCTGGGGCTCGCGGCGGCGAAGACGTCGGCCGGGGCGCCCCCGGTGATGCTCGCGGCGAGCGTGTCGCTGCCGCCGAAGCTGAAGGTCACCTTCGTACCGGGGTGGTCCTTCTCGAACTCCTTGCCCAGTGTCGTGAAGCTCTCCTTGAGCGAGGCGGCGGCGAAGACGGTCACCGTGCCCGAGATCTTCTCCGGCGCGGAGGCGGACGCGTCGGATGCCGAGGAGGCCGGGTCGCCGGAGGCGGCGGAGGAGCAGGCGCTCAGGGTGAGTAGCGTGGCGGCACCCACGGCGGCCACCTGCAGAGTTCGGCGGCTTCGGCCGGTTCGGCGGTCGTAACGGGCCACCACGGGCTACTCCTCTGACTCTGTGCAGCAGACAGGCATGCGACAGCCATACACCGATCATATAGTCGCAGATGCCAGCCGAAAGCCCCCTGTCGCATCGCAAGAGCGAGATGATGGGGCTGGAGTGAACGCATGTGCGTTTGCGTGGGGCCGTCGCCCGTGTGGCATGTGGGGCCGATGCCGATGTGGCGTGCGCGGTCTTGAGTCGTGTGTGCGTGGCCCGTGTGGCTTGCGTGCCTTGTGTGATCTTGCGTGACCCGTGTGGCTTGCACCGTCACGTGCGGTCGATGTGCACGTTGGTCGACTTCACGCGGGCGGTGGCCTCCATGCCGACCTCCAGGCCCAGCTCCTCGACGGCTTCCCGGGTCAGCAGGGAGACCAGCCGGTGCGGTCCTGCCTGGATCTCCACCTGCGCCGCGACATCGCCGAGTTTGATGGCGGTGACGATGCCCGGGAACGCATTGCGGACGGAGGTGTAGGAGGCCTCCTCCTCGCCACCGGATCTGGCCAGCTCGACCGAGAACGCGGCGAGATCCCGCCCGTCGATGAGCCGCCGCCCGCCCTCGTCCCGATGTGTGGGCACCCGCCCGGCGTCCGCCCACCGCCGGGCGGTGTCGGAGCTCACCCCGAGGAGCCGGGCGGCCTGGCCGATTGTGTAGGACTGCATGGGCGTGACGATAACCCGACGGGGACGGGCGACGACCACGGCTCTACTGCGGCTCGCGCCGCGCGTCCGGTACGGCCGGGGGAAGCTGGACATCCGCGTTCACCTGGCCGCCCAGTGTCATCACGTTGAGCGTCGCGGAGTTCTCGTTCGCGATCGCCTTCTCCACGCGGGTGACCAGCGTCCGGAACGCCTCGCTCTCCGAGAGGCCCGTGTAGGGGCCGACCTTGGTCTCGAAGTAGATGCGCTCGTGGACCAGGAGTTGTTCGGTCGAGCGGTAGTTCTTCCACTGTTCCCGGTAGCGGTACACGCTCTCCAGGGACACCGAGCCGACGACTATCAGGCTCAGCACGGTCGCGGTGAGCTTGGCGAACGACAGGTCTAGGTTGACTAAAACCGGCACCAGCGCGCCGCCGACGACGGAGATCGTCCGCATTCGCAGGTGCATGGCCTTCATCTTGACGGCTTTCCTGTCGTACCAGCCCTGGTACTGGCGAAGCCGGCTCTCCACATAGCCCTGAGCCGTGGCCGCCTCCGGGCCGGGCGCGAGCGGGTGGCCGTCGAGCGTCTGTTCCGGCTGTTCCGACTGTTGGTCATGCGTCCCTGGCATGCGAGGGAGTACATCGGTGGGCCCGCGCGGCGTCAACCCGGCCGCATGCCCCGCGGGAGACGGCGTACTCGTTCAGGGAACCGCGAAGGCGACTGGTGTCTCATAGGAGTTGACGCCTCATCGGCGCTGAAGTACGAGTCGGACGAACCCGGGTATGGCGTACCGAGAGGACTGTCTGTTGGACCGTCAGCTGTCCCGCCGCAGGTTCATGGTCTACACGCTCGCGGCGTCCACCCTGACCGTCGCGGCGCCGCTCGGCTGCGACACGTCGCCGGAGGGCGCCGAGCCCACCGCGCCCGGTGTCCGCACGCCGTCCGGCGTCCTCGTGACCGGCGCCGACGAGGAGATGCTGGTCCTGGAGGTCACCGAGGCCAACAAGGTGGTCGTACGGCTGCCGCGCGCGGAGGTCGGTCAGGGCGTCACCACCGCGGTCGCCATGATGATCGCCGAGGAGCTGGACGCCCGGCTCGCCGACATCAGGATCCCGCTCGCCGAGGCCCGGACCAAGGGGAACCAGGTCACCGGCGGCTCGAACTCGGTCCGTTCGCTGTACGGCCCCGCCCGCGAGCTGGCCGCCACCGCGCGCGCCCGGCTGGTGACCGCGGCCTCCCGGCGGTGGCACATCCCCGCGCGACGGCTGCGCACCCGGGACACGATGGTGGTCGCTCCCGACGGGCGTACGGCCACCTTCGGGTCGCTGACCGAGAGCGCCGCCCGGATCCGGCGCCCCGCCGTGCCGGCCGGGCCCAAGCCGGCGTCCGAGCACCGGGTGATCGGGAAGCCGGCGACCCGGATCGACGCGCGGGACATCGTGACGGGCAAGGCGGAGTACGCCGGAGACGTGGCGGTGGCGGGGGCGAAACCGGCCGTCGTCGCCCGGCCGCCGACGCTCGGAGGGAAGGCCGTCTCGGTCGACGACCGGGCGGCGCGTGCGATGCCGGGCGTCCTCGCGGTCGTCCGGACCGACGGTGGAGTCGCCGTCGTCGCGGAGTCCTTCCATCATGCGTTCAAGGCCAGGGACGCCCTGCGGATCACGTGGGCCCCCGGCCCGCTCGCGGCCCTGTCCGACGCCGCGATCCGCTCCCGGCTGCGTGCCGCCGTCCCCCGGCTCGGCACCCCGCCGCGTGGATCGACGCAGGTGGAGGGCGAGTTCGAGTTCGCCTTCGTCAGCCATGCCCCGATGGAGGTGCTGACGGCGGTGGCGGACGTACGGGACCACGGCGCCGAGATGTGGTTCTCCTCGCAGACCCCGATGAACGCGCGCGACACCATCGCCTCGGCGGTCGGGCTGCCCGCCTCGAAGGTCCGGGTCCATGTCACGCGGGGCGGCGGTTCCTTCGGTCGGCGGCTCACCTTCGACGCGGCGGTCGAGGCGGCCCTGATCTCCAAGGCGGCCCATCGCCCGGTCAAGCTGATGTGGAGCCGCGCCGACGACCTCCGGCACGGCAGGATGCGCCCGGCCAGCCACCACCGGATCCGCGCCAGCCACGCGGACGGCCGGGTGGTGGCCTTCACCCACCAGATGGCCTCGGTGAACGAGTCCCACGAACAGGACGGCCCAGCCGCGCAGGGCGGCATGACCAGCGTCGTTCCCCTCGGCGGGCGCTCCGCGGCGGCCGGCCCGCTGCCCAGCGACAGCGGCCTCTACAACTTCGGGCCCGTCTTTGGGGACTCGGCCGGGGTGGATCTGCCGCTGCCCCTGGGCGCCTGGCGTTCGGTCAACTCCGGGACGATGCGGACCGCGGAGGAGATCGTCGTCGACGAGGTCGCGCGGAGCCTGGGCGAGGATCCGGTGGCGTTCCGCCGTACGACGCTCAGGAGCGAGGCCGCCAAGGCCGTACTGGACAAGGCCGCGAGCGCCGGGAACTGGGGCCGGACCCTGCCGGACGGCCACGGGCAGGGCGTGGCCGTCCACGAGGAGTACGACTCCTGCGTGGCCTGTCTGGTCGAGATCGACGCCACCGACCCGGAGAACCCCCGGGTGACCAAGGTGGTGATGGCCGCCGACGTCGGAACGGCCGTCAACCCGAGCGGGCTCGAGGCCCAGCTCATGGGCACCGCGATCGACGGCATCTCCACCGTGCTGCTGGCCGGTCTGCACATCGACCGGGGTGCCGTCCGCGAAGGGAGCTTCGACGACTTCCGCTACGCCCGCCAGCGGCACGCTCCGCTGCACTTCGAGGCGCACATCATGCCGTCCCGGCAGGATCCAGGCGGGGCCGGCGAGCTCGGTGTCCCGGCCGCGGCGGGGGCCGTCGCCAACGCCTACGCCCGTGCGACGGGGACCCGCCCTCGCCGCTTTCCCCTCACCTTCTGAGACGTCCGACTTCCTACTCCTGACTTCCGACTTCCGACTCAGAGAAGGCACCGATGCCGTCCTACTCCTTCGTCCTCAACGGGAAGCCGGTCACCGTCGAGGCACCGGCCGATATGCCGCTGCTGTGGGTGCTGCGTGATCTGCTGGACGTCACCGGGCCCAAGTACGGCTGTGGGGTCGGTGTCTGCCGGGCCTGCACCAGTCATCTCGGCGGTGCGGAGATCCAGCCGTGTGTCGTGCCGGTCGCGGACTGTGCGGGCCGCGAGGTCACCACGATCGAAGGCCTGGCCGACGGGGACCGGCTTCACCCGGTTCAGCAGGCCTGGCTCGACTGCGATGTCGCTCAGTGCGGTTTCTGTCAGCCGGGGCAGATCATGGCCGCGGTGGCCCTCCTCAAGAAGACGCCGAGTCCGGCGGACGCCGATATCGATCGCATCGAGAACGTCTGCCGTTGCGGTACCTACTCCCGCATCCGCGAGGCGATCAAGAGAGCCGCGCGGGCCTGAGCCGTTCGGGTGGCGGAGGGGGCGAAAACCGCACCCGTCACCAGCCGGTCATCAGCAGATGGTTGAGGAGCAGGGCGAGAACGGCCTGCGCGGCGAGCCAGGCGCGCGGCCGGGACAAGAACGCGCCCGCCGCCAGCAGCCACATCGCGAACGGCAACCAGATGCGCTCCGTCTCCGCCTTGCTCATACCGGAGAGATCGGCGACGAGAAGGGCGAGCAGAGCGCCCAGGACGAGCACGGCAAGCCGAGGTTCGGGCGTATGCGGACGGACGAGCGGCGCCAGGCGCGTGAGGATCCCGGCCCGGCCCGCCTCCCCGCGGGCCCTCTCCCGGTCGCCTCCTTCCCCGTCGCCCCCCTGCCGTACGAGCACGACGCCCGCCCTCCGCAGCCCCGCCACCGTCGCCGGGCCCACGACCAGCACCGTGCAGGCGAGGTTCGCCCAGATCCAGTAGCCGTACGGGCGTACCCGGGCGGCCCCTTCGAAGTAGCGGGTGACCAGCAAGTGGTAGGCCTCCCACCAGTTGAATCCGAGAAGGGTGAAGGTGAGGGGGGCGACCGCGAGCCCGGCGAGGACGTACGGCAACGGGCGGAGCCGCTCGCGGCCGAGCAGCAGGACGGCTCCCAGGATCAGGGCGATCAGCGTCAGGCCGTACGAGAGATAGCAGGTGAGGCCGAAGAGGAGCCCGGCGGCGAGGCCGGTCGTCCGCGGCCGGTGGCCCGTGACCGCGAGGGCGAGGAACGCGACGGACCAGGCGGCGACCGCGGCGAAGTAGCCGTCCGCCGAGGTGCCCAGCCACACGGCGGCCGGGGCGAGGACGAGGAAGGGCGCGGCACGCCGGGCGAGGGCCTCGCCGGCCAGTGTCCGTACGGTCACGAGGATCGCGACCGCCGCCGTCGCGCCGACGACGACGCACCACAGGCCCGCCCAGACGCCGCCGCTCAGCCCGATCCGGTGCAGGAAGACGAAGGTGAGGGTGGCCGCGGGGGGATGTCCGGCGATGTGCGCGGGCCAGTGGAAGCCGGGGGAGTGGATCAGGATGTGCTGGGTGAAGTCCTGCAGCGCGGCGGGGATGTCGTGGAAGCGGTCGGGGCCGACGGGGGCGATGACCTGGAGGTACTCGTACCTGGTCGTCAGCCGGTCCGCGATCCCGCGCCGCCAGCCGTCGATCAGCGCGAGCGAGAACGTCCACGCCATGGCGGTGCCCCAGACGGTCCACAGCAGCGCGCGCCAGGGCAGCCGGGCGGCGAGGAGCGGCCCGTACGCGACGACGGCGACGGCGACCGCGATCGCGGCCGCGGTTCCGGGGCCGAGGTGTGGCCCCCAGTCGGCGAGCAGCGGGGGCCAGTTGACGTGGAGCGTGCCGTAGCGGTCCTCGATGGCACGGCCGACCACGATGGCGGCCGTCACGAGCAGCGCGGCGGCGGCCACCGCGGACAGGTCGCGGAGGAGATCGCGGGGACGGTCGAGGGGGAGGTCCGGCGGACGGTTCTGGGGAAGGTCGCCGGGACGGTCGCTGGGGAGGTCCGACGGACGGTCGCGGGGCAGATCCGACGGACGGTCCCGGGAAAGGCCGCCGGGGCGCTCGTGGGGAAGGCCGCCGGGGCGCTCGTGGGGAAGGTCGCGGGGAAGATCGCGGTTCACACTGGCACGCTAGGGCCGGGACCGGCCTGCGGAGCCGCCATCAGGGCGGACGTCAGAGTTTCGTCATGGTTCGTGGACCCTTTCGAGGGGCGATCCAGGCCTACGGTCGACGTATGCGGTCTCCACGATCTCCTTCCTCCCCGGCGTTCTGGCGCAGTCCGTTGCGCGGCACCTGGTTCACCTCCGTGCTCGGTGTGGTGCTGCTCGTCGGGATCACCGTGCTGTTCGTGACGGGTCTCGTGTCGTACGCCGCGTACAACCCGAATCTGTCGCGCGTGAACGACATGACCCCGGACAAGGGCCTGCTCGGCTTCTACCTCTTCTCCTGGCCGACCGGCCCGGTCTGGCTGTACCGGCTCAACCAGGGCGTCCACGTCACGCTCGGCATCGTGCTGATCCCCGTCCTGCTGGCGAAGCTGTGGTCGGTCGTGCCGAAGCTGTTCACGCTGCCGCCCGCGCGGTCGCTCGCGCACGCGCTGGAGCGGATCTCGCTGCTGCTGCTGGTCGGGGGCGCGCTGTTCGAGTTCACGACGGGCGTGCTGAACGTCCAGCTCGACTACATCTTCCCCGGCTCCTTCTACACGCTGCACTTCTACGGAGCGTGGGTGTTCTTCGCGGCGTTCGTGGTGCACGCGGCGCTGAAGATGCCGACGGTGGTACGCAACCTGCGGGCTCGCCGCGACGCTCGTGATGCCCGTGATGCTCGCGATGTCCGCGATCCCGACGCTCCTCGCGACGAGCCGGACGAGCCGGACGAGCCGGACGAGCCGGACGAGCAGGACGAGCAGGACGAGCAGGACGAGCAGGACGAGTTGGTGTCCCCGAACCCCGCCGAGCCCACCGTCTCGCGGCGCGGCGCCCTCGCTTTCGTCGGCGGCGGATCGCTGCTTCTGTTCATCACGACCGCCGGGCAGAGCTTCGACGGGCCGCTGCGGCAGACGGCCGTACTCGCCCCGCACGGCGGGTCGGAACCGGGCTCAGGACCCGGCGGCTTCCAGATCAACAAGACGGCCGCCTCGCGCGGGATCATCCCGGCGGAGACGAGCGAGGAGGCGTGGCGGCTGGTCGTCGCGGGACCCGGCGGGACGGTCCGGTTGAGCCGGGCCGAGCTGCTCCAACTCCCGCTGTACAGCGCCGCGTTGCCCATCGCTTGCGTGGAGGGCTGGTCGACCTCCGACCAGTGGTGGCGGGGCGTCCGGTTGCGGGATCTGGCGGCGCTCGTCGGGTACGAGACGGACGCGGCGCCCGACGTGATGGTGGAGTCGTTGCAGCGGCGCGGGGCGTTCCGCCAGGCGGCGCTGCGCGACAACCAGGTGCGCGACCCGCGCTCCCTGCTCGCCCTGTTCGTCAACGGCGAGGAGCTGACCCCCGACCACGGCTACCCGGCGCGGATCATCGTCCCGGCGGCTCCGGGTGTGCTCAACACCAAGTGGGTGGCCCGGATGACGTTCGGAGACCTGTGATGAAGCGACTCCAGTTGCCGCAGGTGCCGAAGTTGCCCCTCCTGCCCCTCGGCAGCCCCTTCCAGATCCTGCTCCTGGCCTGCTCGTTCGCGCTCGCCGGGTATGCGGGGGTGCAGCTGCTCGCGGGCGACTGGTTCGGGGTGGCCTTGTGGTTCGCGGGGGCGGCGCTCCTGCACGATCTGGTCCTGGTGCCGTTGTACGGGGTCGCGGACAAGGCGCTCGTACGTTCGCTGGGCGCGGTGGGCCGCCGGGAGTGGACGCTGTACGTCCGTGTCCCGGCGGCGTTTTCCGCGCTGCTCCTGCTGGTGTGGTTTCCGCTGATCAGCGGGCAGGTGGCGGACCGCTACCGGTCGGCCACCGGCATGTCAGGCGACGGCTTCCTGGCCCGGTGGCTGCTGATCACGGCGGTCCTGTTCGGGGGCTCGGCGGTGCTGTTCGTGCTGCGCGGGCTGCGGTCGCGGTCCCGGTCGCGGCGCAGGGCGACGAAGGAGCGGCCGCCGGCCGTCCAGTGATCCTCCGGGCGCCATCCCGCGCGTGCCGCGTGCCGGAACAGGGCCGGGGCGCCCAGGCGGGCCCAGGGGAAGGGCGTACCGGTGGCACCGCGGCCGTCGGCGACGCGGACCCGCACCCGTTCGTCGACGTCCAGGTCGGGGACGGTCTCGGCGATCAACAGCCCGTGGGGCGCGACGAGGTGGGCGATCCGTCGGAGCAGGGCGGACGGATCGCCCCCGATGCCGAGGTTGCCGTCGATGAGCAGGGCGGTGTCCCAGCGTCCCTCGCCCGGGACCGTTTCGAACACCGACCGGCGCAGGGCCTGCCCGCCCAGCCGCACGGTGTGATCGACGGCCGCCGCGCTGACGTCGATGCCCAACGCCCGCCTGCCCTGGGCGGCCAGCGCGGCCACCAGCCGTCCGGGCCCGCACCCCACATCCAGCACGGCCCCCTCGCACCGCCGCACCACCTCCAGATCCACGTCATCGGCCCCGGCGCACCACCGCTCGACCTCCAACGGCAGCAGCCAGCCGTCGGAGCGGCGCAGGTAGAGGGGGCCACGACCGGCGCGGAGGGCGTCGGTGTACGGGTCGTCGGACCAGGGATGGCGGGGTGCGGGGTTCGCCCGTCCCGGCGCTGGAGCCGTCTCGTCCGCCGCCGTCATCGGTTCCACCGCCGCCGTCATCGGTTCCACCGCCGTTGTCATCGGCTGCACCGTCGTGGTCATCGGCTCCGTCGTCGTCATCGGCCCGCCCCCGCCGTCAGCCGGGCCAGTTCCCGGGCGAAGCGCCCGTGCGGCGCCGCGGCGGCGACCAGCTCCGCGTCGTACGCCGTGTCGACGTCGCGCAGCAGGGGCAGGTCCCGGACGCGCAGGCCCGCGGCCGTCAGGCGATGTCGCTGTACGGCCCCGGTGGTGTCCGTGGACATGGGGACGCCGCGCAGGAGTTCCGGGGCGGGGGCGGCGAGGCCGAGGGCCCAGAAGCCGCCGTCCTCGGCGGGGCCGAAGTACGCGTCGCAGTCGGCGAAGTCGACGGTGAGGAGGCCGGGGGTCACCTGAGGCGTGTCCATGCCGATGAGCAGGGCGGGACCGTCGCAGCCCGCGAAGGCCGCGGCGAGCCGTTCGTCGAGGCCGCCCGCGCACTGTGGTACGACCTCGAAGCCGGGCGGCAGCCACGGGCCGGTCTCCCCGTCGAGGACGAGGACCCGCCGTCGCGCGGGCGTCGCCAGCACCGCGTGCAGGGTGTCGACGAGCGACGCCTCGGCGAGTGCGGCCGCCTCCCGGGGCGTGAACGGCGGGGTGAGCCGGGTCTTCACCCGGCCCGGCCGTGGCTCCTTGGCGATGACGAGCAGGGTGCTCACCGGGCGGTTCCTTTCTGGGCCGGCGCGGGGGCGACCGGCGGCTCGGCCAGGACGCGGCGCATGTCCCGTACCGCCTGCCAGGTGCCGCGCCAGGTGCCGGTGACCTTGGAGGCGCCGGTGCGCGGGAGATACGGCACGTCGTGTTCGGTGATGCGCCAGCCGGCGTCGGCGGCGCGGACGACCATCTGGAGCGGGTAGCCGCTGCGGCGGTCCGTGAGGGCGAGGCCGAGGAGGGGTTCGCGGCGGGCGGCGCGCAGCGGGCCGAGGTCGTGCAGACGCAGTCCCGTGCGGCGGCGCAGCATGCGCGCCAGCGCGAGGTTGCCCGCGCGGGCGTGCGCGGGCCAGGTGCCCCGCCCCTGGGGACGGCGCCGCCCGAGCACGAGGTCGGCCCCGCCCGCGCGCACCTCCCGTACGAACGGCACGAGCAGGGCCGGATCGAGCGAGGCGTCGCAGTCGCAGAAGCAGACGTACTCCGCGGTGGCGGCGGTCAGCCCCGCGTGGCAGGCGGCGCCGAACCCGCGGCGCTCCTCGCGCACGACGGTCGCGCCGAGCTCGCGGGCGATGCGGTCCGAGCCGTCCGTGGAGCCGTTGTCCACGACCAGCGCGCGCCAGCCGGACGGGATGCGGTCCAGCACCCAGGGGAGGGCCTCGGCTTCGTTCAGGCAGGGCAGGACCACATCGACTTCGGCGGCCGGGGAGTGCTGCTCGGGAGAGGTTGTCACGGCTTTCACCCTACGAACGCAAAAGGGAGGAAGGGGACTTCGGCTCCTTACGAAACACGGACGTCGGGGCGGGCGTACGCCACGGGAGCGGGGCCGGTGCGAGGCTGTAGGCATGCAGCAGCCGTACGAATCTCCAGGTGCCGGTCCTGACCCGAACGGGGACGGGGGCCTCCCGAGCGGGGACGGGGGCGTCCCGGGCGGTGGGCGCGCAGACGCCTGGAACGGGTACGCGGAGGTCTCCGGCGGGCGCGCAGAGGTCCCGGGCGGGTACGGAGACGCGATGCGCGTCCTCGTCGTCGACGACGACCCGACCGTCGCCGAGATCGTCTCCGGCTACCTCGACCGTGCGGGTTACGTCGTGGACCGCGCCGCGGACGGCCCCGGCGCGCTCGCCCGCGCCGCCGCGCACTGGCCGGACCTCGTGGTGCTGGACCTGATGCTGCCGGGGATGGACGGTCTGGAGGTGTGCCGCCGGATGCGCGGACGCGGGCCCGTGCCGGTCATCATGCTCACCGCGCGCGGTGACGAGGACGACCGGATCCTGGGCCTCGAGGTGGGCGCCGACGACTACGTCACGAAGCCCTTCAGCCCCCGCGAGCTGGTCCTGCGCGTCGAGTCCGTACTGCGCCGTACCCGGCCCGCCGGCGCCGCGCACCCCCTCCACGCGGCCGGTCTCACCGTCGACCCCGCGGCCCGCCGCGCCACCAAGAACGGCTCCGAACTCGCCCTCACCATCCGCGAGTTCGACCTCCTCGCCTTCTTCCTCCGCAACCCCGGCCGGGCGTACGGCCGCGAGGACCTGATGCGCGAGGTGTGGGGCTGGGACTTCGGCGACCTGTCGACGGTCACGGTCCACGTCCGCCGCCTGCGCGGCAAGGTCGAGGACGACCCGGCGAACCCCCGCCTGATCCAGACGGTGTGGGGAGTCGGCTACCGCTTCGACGCGGCGCCCGCCGTCGAGGAGGCGGACTGACGATGCGTGACATTTTGCTCATGGCCCTCTTCGCCTTCCTCGGTGCCGCCGCGGCCGGGGTGCTCGGCGCGGGCGTGCTGTGGCTGATCCGGCGGCGCTCGCTGACCGCGTCGCTCACCGTGGTCGCCGCCGTGGCCGTCACCGCGATGCTCGCGGGGACGCTGGCCGTGGCGTGGGCGATGTTCCTGTCCTCGCACGACCTGACCGTCGTCACGACCGTCGTGGCCATGGCGGCCGTCGTGTCCCTCGCGACCGCGCTGCTCCTCGGCCGCTGGGTCGTCGCCCGCAGCCGGGCGCTCACCCTCGCAGCCCGCTCCTTCGGCGACGGCGGCGACTTCGCGCCGCCCGTCGGCCCGGCGACCGCCGAACTCGCCGCGCTGGGCCGCGAGCTGGCGGCGACCAGTGCGAAGCTCGCCGAGTCCCGCGACCGCGAACGCGCCCTGGAGACCTCGCGCCGCGAACTGGTCGCGTGGATCTCGCACGACCTGCGCACCCCTCTCGCCGGGCTGCGCGCGATGTCGGAGGCCCTGGAGGACGGGGTCGCCGCCGACCCGGACCGCTACCTCCGCCAGATCCGCACCGAGGTCGAACGCCTCAACGACATGGTCGGCGACCTCTTCGAACTTTCTCGCATCCACGCCGGTGCCCTCGCCCTCTCCCCCTCCCGCGTCTCCGTGTACGACCTCGTCGGGGACGCCCTCGCGGGAGCGGACCCGCTCGCCCGCGAGCTCGGGGTCCGCCTGGTCGGCGACCGCATCGAGGCGGTGCCGGTCGAGGTGGACGGCAAGGAGATGAGCCGCGTCCTGGGCAACCTCCTCGTCAACGCGATCCGCCGGACACCGGCCGACGGCACGGTGGCGGTGGCCGCCGAACGGTCGGACGCGGGGGTCGTCCTGTCCGTCACGGACGGCTGCGGCGGCATCCCCGAGGAGGACCTTCCGCGGGTCTTCGACACCGGCTGGCGCGGCACCCACGCTCGTACACCCCCCGCCGGCGCCGGCCTGGGGCTCGCCATCGTGCGCGGCATCGTCGAGGCCCACCAGGGCCGGGCCGCCGTCCGCAACGTCCCCGGCGGCTGCCGTTTCGAGGTGACCCTGCCGATGGCCGGGGCGTGAGCGGGGCGGTTTCTCGCCCCCTCCGCCCCTGCCCGTCCCAAACCTGGGGGCGGCCGCCCCCAGACCCCCGCTTATCGCGCTTCGCGCTCGTCCTCGAACGCCGGACGGGCTAAGAATCAGCCGCGAACTCCCGCATTCCCTCCCCGAATCCGACCTCGGGCTTCCACCCCAGTTCGGCGCGCAGCCGGGACGAGTCCGCCGTGATGTGGCGTACGTCGCCCAGGCGGTACTCCCCGGTGACGACGGGATCGGGGCCGCCGCAGGCGGTGGACAGGGCGCGGGCCATCTCGCCGACCGTGTGCGGCTCCCCGCTGCCGGTGTTGTACACGGTCAGTACCCCCTCCCGCGGCTCGGCCTCCAGGGCCGTCACATTCGCCGCCGCCACATCCCGTACGTGGACGAAGTCCCGCCGCTGGCCGCCGTCCTCGAAGACGCGCGGGGGCTCGCCCCGGGCGAGCGCGGACCGGAAGAAGGAGGCGACACCGGCGTACGGGGTGTCGCGGGGCATCCCCGGCCCGTACACGTTGTGATAGCGCAGCGACACCGCCGAACCGCCCGTCGACCGGGCCCACGCCGCCGCCAGGTGCTCCTGGGCGAGCTTGGTCGTCGCGTACACGTTGCGGGGGTCGGCCGGGGCGTCCTCGCCGACCAGGCCCGGCGTCAACTCCTCACCGCACCGCGGGCACCGGGGCTCGAAACGCCCCGCGTCGAGGTCGGCGACGGAACGCGGCCCCGGCCGCACCACCCCGTGCCGTTCGCACGCGTACCGCCCCTCCCCGTACACCACCATCGACCCGGCGAGCACGAGCCGCCGTACCCCCGCGTCGGCCATGGCGGCGAGCAGCACCGCCGTACCGAGGTCGTTGCGCGACACGTACTCGACCGCGTCGCCGAATCCCGTCCCCAGCCCGACCATCGCCGCCTGATGGCACACGGCGTCCACACCCGGCAGGGCGGCCGCGACCGCCTTGGCGTCGCGTACGTCCAGGCCGTCGCGCAGGTCGAACACGACCGGCTCGTGCCCGTGCGCCGTCAGAGCCTCGACGACATGGGACCCGATGAACCCGGCACCGCCGGTGACCAGTACTCGCATACCTCAAACGCTAGGACGCCGCGCCCGCCGCAGAGCAGCACCGCACCCGAAAGGTCACGGGTCCGTAAGAAGACAGGGAGGCGCGCAAGCCGGTGGGGCGCGCCTCAGGCCGCCGGCACGGCCGGAGGTACGGCCCCGGCCGTAAGGGTTCTGTCATCTCCTGGCCGGGTCGGCAGCGCCGCGGACCACGTTGAATGTGGGGCGACGGATTTCGAGGAAGGCGGGGATGGTGAACGTGCGCGGGGTAGGAGGCAGGCCGGTGTTCGTCGGGGTTCTGGTGGCCTTCGTCGTGGTCGTCGGTGCCGGGTTGTACTGGTTCCAGCCGTGGAAGCTGTGGCAGGACGAGACCGTACGGGAAGCGCTGCCCGAGGTGACGGGCACGTCAACTGCCGTGGCGGGCACGCCGGCTCCGGAGCCGGGTGCGTCAACTCCGGTGGCGGGCACGGCGACCCCGGAGGCCGTGCCCTCCCGGACCACCGCCTCCGCGTCTGCGGAACCTGCCTCCCCGCAGACGCTGGCGCGCGGTGGTCTGATCAGCCACGAGCACGCCACCTCCGGCGGCGTCAGGCTGCTGCGGCTGGCCGACGGCTCCCATGTGCTGCGGCTGGAGAACCTCGACACCAGCAACGGCCCGGACCTGCGGGTCTGGCTGACCGACGCGCCGGTGAGGCAGGGCCAGGCCGGCTGGCACGTGTTCGACGACGGTGAGTACGTCAGCCTCGGCAGGCTGAAGGGCAACAAGGGCGACCAGAACTACCGCCTGCCCGCCGGCGTCGACCCGGCCGCGTTCACGAGCGTGAGCATCTGGTGCGACCGGTTCAACGTGTCGTTCGGCGCGGCTGAACTGGCCCGTGTCTGAGGGGAGCGCAGCCGGCGGCGTCCGGCGTCCTCGGTGCGTGACGGCGTGGCCCGGACCGGTGGGTACGCCGCGGGAGCTGCCTCTCGCCGGGTCGAAGGCCCCCGGCCGGACCGGCGGTATCGTGCTGGTGCGACCAGGCGTTCCGGCCGTTCACACCTGGAACGCGGCGGCCGTCGGTACGTCGGGAGCGAGACAGGAGCCGGGTATGCGTGCGCATGACTTGGCGGTCTCCCTCGGCTATGTGTGGCTGCGGTACTTCGGGCCACCGTAGGAAGGGGGGCGGAGTGAGAGGTCCCCGGCCGGTCCGCGGTCAGCCGATGGTCGGACTGGGCGTCGGGGACGCGGCGTTGCTGGGCGACGGGGCCGTGGTGTTCACGTCCAGGCCGGGGGGCTCGGTGAGGGCCAGGACCGGTGCGCCCGGCTGCGGCGGCGGCGGGGTGAGCTGCTCCTTGGGGAGCTTCGGCGGGGTGGCCTGCTGGTAGTTGACCTGGTCGAAGTTGACCAGCTCGGTCTTCTCCAGGACCGTGATGTGGTCGAGGACGGTGTCGTTGGTCTGGTCGGCCAGCTGACGGATCAGGGTGTTCTTGGTGGTGGCGCGGATCTTGGCGACGACCGGGAAGATCTGCCCGTGGGTGATGCGCATGATGTTGACCGCGGTGGTGTCGAACTGCTTGCCGGTGCTTGCGTCTACGGTCGCCACGAACTGCTGCTGTTGCGGGCTGGCCTGGTTCGGCAGCGTGATGCCGAGCTCGGGTGCGATCTTGCGGCAGGTCGCGTCGAGCCGCGCGTGCCCGGCGACCAGATGCTCGCCGGCCTCCTTCATGGCCGCCGTCGTGCCCCGCTCCATCGCCATGAGGCCGAGGGGGTGCTCCCACAGCCCTGCCGCGCGGACCTTGACCACGAAGTCGCGGTCGGCCTCGGTCAGCGGCCCGTACCGGGTGTTGGCGATGACGCGGTCGGAGGAACTGGCCGTGTTCTCTATCCCGAGCATGGCGGGGTAGGCGAGGGCGGCGATGGTCAGGGACACGGCGCCGCCGACGAAGACGGTTCCTGCCAGATTGCGCGACATGCGCATGATGCCTCCAGGCGTGAGCAGCTCGTACACAGGGGGTACGGATGCTCGGGAGGATTCCATCATCGCGCCGGGGAAATTTTGCACTCCGCCAGATGTCCTGGATGTCACACGGACGTCCAGGGCCCGGGGATGGGGCGAGTACGGCATCGAAGACTGAGCCAGTGCGGCATCAAAAACGCGTAAAGATTGCCGGAACATGGCAATGAAACGTTCTGCCTCCCCGTGTGAGGATCCCGTCAAGCCGGAGACCAGCGACGGGTGAAGGGGGACGGTACGGATGGCCTTGTTTCTCGGACTCGGCATCACGGGGGTCGTACTGCTCACCCTGTCGCTGGTCTTCGACGGGGTGCTGGACAGCGCACTGGACGGTGCGCTCGGCGGCGCCCTCGACGGGTGGCTGTCGCTGCCGGTCGTCGCCGGATTCCTGGCGATGACCGGCTTCGGCGGCGCCATCGTCCTGGGGACCACGGGTGTCGGTCCCCAGGCCGCCACGGGCGCCGGCGCGCTCGCCGGCGTGGGGGCGGCCTGGCTGACGTACGGCCAGGTGCTGCGCCCGCTCGTACCCCTCGGCGAAGGCGTCCACGGCCTGCGCCACCGCGGCCAGCACGCTGTCCGCCGAACCCGGCGTCGCGGTCCAGGCGGCCCGGGTGGCGTCCAGATGCTGTCGTACGAGACCGCGCACGGTGTGTCCGTCGTCCGCGGCCCGCTCCCCGAGGGCGCCGCGGGCGTCGAGTTCACCGCGCGTCAGGCGCCGCCCGGTTGCGGAGACTTCGGCCAGGATCTCGACGTACCCGGCCAGATACGGCCGCGCCGCCTCTGTCTCGGCCACTCCGCCCCCTTGTTCGCTTCCTTGCCGTGCCGTTGACGTGTTCTTGACAGCATCCGGCACGGGGAGGGTAGTCAACGCTGCCGGAAAGCGGCAATCCGCTCGAGGGACAGGGCGCCCGCGACGACCGGACCCTTCGGTCCCCGCGGCGCTCAGGGTGCGAGGCCCTCGATGGCCACAGGCAGATGGCGGGGGCCGCGCAGCACGGCATTGGTGCGGTACGGCGGTGGGTCTTCCAGCAGCCGTGGGTTCTTGATCCGGCGGAACAGCTGAGGCAAGGCGATCAGCGCCTCCATCCGGGCGAGCGGGGCGCCGAAGCAGTAGTGGATGCCGGTGTAGAAGCCGAGGTGCTGGTTGTCCTTGCGGTCGGGATCGAACCGGTCGGGGTCCTCGAAGCGCTGGGGGTCGCGGTTGGCCGCGGCCAGCATGAGCCAGACCGGCGCGCCCTTGGGGATGGTGGTGCCGGCGACGTCGATGTCGTCCAGGGCGGTCGTCCACGGGACGAACTGGACCGGGGGCTCGTACCGCAGGACTTCCTCGATGAGGGGGACGGCCAGGTCCGGTTCGTTCTGGAACCGCCGGAGGATGTCGGGGTGGCGCAGCAGGGTGAGGGTCGTGTTGGCGATCAGGTTGACGGTGGTCTCGTGACCGGCGATCAGGAGCAGGGCCGCGGTGGCCACCAGATCCGCCGGTGTCATGCCCCCGCCGGGGCCGGTTTCCGGGGCGAGGGCGCTGAGGATCCCGGGGCGTGGGCGGCGGCGTGAGGCCTCGATCAGGTCGGACAGGTAGACGTTCAGCCCCTGGCGAGCCGTGGCCACTTGTTCCTCGCTGTAGCCGGGCTGGGGATCGATGCCGGCCGCCAGGGCGTCGGCCCAGCCGTGGAAGCGCGGTTCGTCCTCGCGCGGGACGCCGAGGACCTTGCAGATGGCCGTGACGGGAAGGGGGTAGGCGAAGTCGTCGACGATGTCGACCTCGTCCTTGCCCTCGAACGCGTCGAGCAGGTCCGTGACGACCCTGGCCAGGTCTCCGCGCAGGCCGTAGAGGAACCTGGGGCTGTGCGGGGGGCCGAACGGCCGGTTCGCCGCACCGCGCAGCCGGTCGTGCACAGGCGGGTCGGTGAAGATGAAGCTCGGCGGCAGGCCCGCCTCTTCCCCGGGATCCGGGCGGCGGGCTTCGGGCGCGCGGTTGCGCGTGTCGTTGCTGAGCCGCGGGTCGTTGGCCAGGTTCCGCACCTCGTAGTAGGTGCTGACCAGGTAGCTGCCGTCGTCCTCCCGCGTGACCGGATGCTTGCGCAGTTCCGCGTAGAGCGGGTACGGATTGGCGCGGTTGGCGTAGTCGCTGATCTGCGCGGACAGGGTGCCGAGCGTCATGGTGTCTCCTGAGGGCTCCCGGTGGTCCAGGGTCGGTGGTCAGGCGCGCCGCGGGACGAACTCGACACGCTGCTCGCTCGGTGAGTGGCCCGTCAGCCTTACGGTGGCCCCATGGGTGGGCAGATGGGGGTCGGGGAACTCGGGATCGACCGGCTGCGGCTTTTCGGTCCGGCCGTCGACCACGCGGTACTCCGGCGGGAACGGCGCGGCGTTCTCGATCTGCTCCTGGTAGAACCCCAGCCACTTGGCTCCGTCGAAGGACGCCGCGGCGATGACACGGCCGTGGTACCCGTACACCGCGACGAACCGCTCCTCGGCGAGCGTCCCCTGGGCGATGACCAGTTGGTCGCCCAGCGTCGGGACGCCCACGGACTTGATGTTGACGCCGAACTGGGCGGACCAGAACATCGGCAGCCACAGATGCGGACGGCGGTCGGGACCCGCACAGATCATGTTGTGGGCGGCGATCTCGGCCTGTTCGACCGCGTTGCCCCAGTGCTCCAGCGCCAGGAACTCGTAGTCGAACAGCGGATGGGGGCTGCGTGCGACGTCGCCGGCGGCGTAGATGTCGTCGGTGACGATGCCGTTGGCGTCGAACGCCCGGCATCCGGCGTCGCAGGCGATCCCCCAGCGGGGACCGGCGGCCAGCCCGGAGCCGTCGAGCCATTCGGTGTTCCGGATGGCGCCGAGCGCGGTCACCGCCACCCCGACGTCGATCGCCGAACCGTCGGACAGGTGGGCGCGCCTGAGCCGGCCGGCCCGGTCGCCCTCCAGTGCGGTGACGCTGACGCCGCAGCGCAGGTCGACACCGTGACTGCGCTGCAGCCGGGCCGCCACCGCGCCGATCACCCCGCCGAGCGCGCCCACCAGCGGCGCCGGGCCGAGCTCGGCGACCGTGACCTCCAGGCCCCGCTCCCGGCACGCAGAGGCGACCTCCGAGCCCGCGAAACCGGCGCCGATCACCAGCACCCGGGAGGGGCCGGCGGCCAGTTTCCGGTACAGGCGTGCGGCATCGTCGCGGGTGCGCAGCACGAACACCCCGTCCAGCGCGGCCTGTTCAGGGACGAACCAGCGCCGCGCTCTGGTCCCGGTGGTGATCAGCAGGCGGTCGTACGGAACGGTGTCGCCGTTCGCCAGGCGTACCCGCTTGGTGTCCCGGTCCAGGCCCTCGGCGGCCACGCCCAGGATCCATTCGGCGTCGATGTCGCGCCTGCGCGGCAGCGCGGTGTCCCCGGCCTCCTCCCGTCCCAGCAGCACCTGCTTGGACAACGGCGGCCGGTCGTACGGCTCGTACGGTTCATCGCCGATCATGGTCAGCGAGCCGGTGAAACCCTTGGCGCGCAGGGTTTCCGCCGCGCGCAGACCGGCCAGCGAGGCACCGACGACGACGATGCGGCCCTCCCGCCGGAGGACATCGACGTCGGCTTCAGCCGACACGGGGCTCCGCCCCCTTCGTCGGTTCGTCGGAGTAGTCGACGAGGATGGCCTGGACCGGGCAGGCCGCCGCGGCCTGTTCCACCTCGTCGCGCAGTGCCTCATCGAAACGAGAGGCGAAGAGCAGTGCCTCCTCGCCATGCAGGGCGAACACGTCCGGAGCGAGAAACGCGCACTGCGCGAATCCCTGACACCGGTTGAGATCGACGACAAGCCTCATCTGGAACCCGCTCCCTGCCCGGGCCGCGGTAGCCGCGGGCCCCGAAGCCTTCTGCGTTCGGTCCACACGATCGGTTGGCATGCCTCCCCTCAGGATCAACCCTCTCCGGGGGGCCTGCAACGCGAGTGCCGCCCGGTCACCGGGGCGGATCCTCCGGTCCCTGGACGGGCTCGGCCGCGGCGGGCGCGGGTGGCCACGCCTGTGGTGAGAGGACCCCTTTCACGTAGACGCGTGCCACCAGAGCCGTTCTGTTCGTGACTCCCCAACGCCGGGACAGGCGCGAGGTGGTAGTTGACCCCGTCCGCGGTCAGGCTCACCGCTGTGGCGATACGGGTGCTCGTGCAGCCGGCCGCGGCCAGGGCGAGGATGCGTGCGTTTGTCGCTGGTCTGTCCGGAGCCGTGCGCCGGCGGGGCCGGCGGGCCGGACGGTTCGTCGAAGGCGCGCAGGATCAACAGCAGGTTCAGCGGGGCGTCGGGCGCGCTGCCGGGGCATTTCCGGCGGCGGGACGGCTGATGGGTGCCGCCCCTCCGGCCGGACCGCCCCGGACCACCCTGGACCGCCCTGGGCCGCTCGGGGGCTACCGGGATTCATTCGCAGTGCATCGGCCTTCAGGCCGGTGGTGAAGCGAATCTGTGACTGTGGCGCGGAGCGTCACGGATGCTGTCCTGCGGAGCATGAGAGCGCAGGCGCCACCACGGCCGGCGCGGAGCGTCACGGGGTCCGATCCGGAGAGGCCGGGCAACGCCTCCCCCGTTCGGCCCGCTCTGTCCTGCCTGGTTTCAAGGGAGTACCGACCGTTCATACGTTCCCTCTGGTAGCGGGCGGCGCTCGTTCGTACGATCACCGCATGCAGCTTCGGTACGCCTTCAGGCTGTACCCGGAACCTGGCCAACGCCTCGCGCTGGCCAGGGCGTTCGGGTGCGCCCGCGTCGTGTACAACGATGCCGTGCGCGCCCGCGAGGACGCCCGCGGGGCGGGCGAACCCTTCCCGACGGCGGGTGTGCTGTCCCAGAAGCTGATCACCCAGGCCAAGCAGACACCCGAGCGGTCCTGGCTGGGCGAGGTCTCCGCGGTCGTCCTCCAGCAGTCCCTGCGCGACGCGGAGGCCGCCTACAAGAACTTCTTCGCCTCCCTCAAGGGCGAGCGTAAGGGCGCGAAGACCGGTGCGCCCCGCTTCAAGTCCCGCAAGGACAGCCGTCAGTCGATCCGGTTCACGGCCAATGCCCGCTGGTCGATCACTGGTTCCGGGAGGCTGAACCTCCCGAAGATCGGCGCGGTGAAGGTGAAGTGGTCGAGGACCTTGCCCGCGCGGCCCTCCTCGGTCACCGTGGTCAAGGACGCGGCCGGACGGTACTTCGCCTCGTTCGTCGTTGACACCGACCCGGGCGCGGACGCCGCCCGGATGCCCGGCACCGACCAGACGGTCGGCATCGACCTGGGCCTGACCCACTTCGCCGTCCTCTCCGACGGGACGAAGATCGGCTCTCCTCGGTTTCTGCGCCGGGCGGAGAAGAAACTGAAGAAGGCCCAGCGGGAGCTGTCCCGCAAGCAGAAGGGATCGAAGAACCGGGCCAAGGCCCGTCTGAAGGTCGCCCGCGCCCACGCGAAGGTGGCCGATGCCCGCCGCGATTTTCACCACCAGCTCTCCACTCAGCTGATCCGCGACAACCAAGCGATCGGCGTGGAGGACCTGGCGGTCCAAGGACTCGCGCGCACCAGGCTGGCCAGGAGTGTCCATGACGCCGGATGGTCGGCGTTCGTGAACATGCTGGAGTACAAGGCGGCCCGGTACGGGCGGACCCTGGTCAAGATCGGCCGGTTCGAGCCGACCTCCCAGACCTGCTCGGCCTGCGGTATCAAAGACGGCCCCAAGCCCCTGAACGTCCGGGAATGGACCTGCACCGCCTGCGGCACCGTCCACGACCGGGACCACAATGCCGCGAAGAACGTCAAAACGGCCGCCGGACGGGCGGTGACAGCCTGCGGAGCGCCGGTAAGACCAGGACTCGTCCCGGCACAGCGCGAAGAAACAGGAAGCCACGGATTCCCGCCCGAACCCTGTGCCGCGTAGCGGCACAGCAACGGACGAGAAGGCCAGAATCCTCGGGCTTCAGCCCGAGGAGCAAGTCAATTCGTGAGGTGCTTCTCCAGGTCGGCGAGCACCTCGTCGGCGGACGTCACGCCGAGGCCGAGGTACCAGGTCTCGTCGGGGACGTCGTAGGCGTGCCCGGCCTTGACGGCGCCGAGGTTCTTCCACAGCGGGTTGTTCTGCGCGGTGGACTTGTCGGTGGCCTTCGGGTCGCCGTAGACGCCGGTGAAGATGTAGTCGGCGTCGGCCTGGTCGATGTTCTCGGCGCTGATCTCGGCGGCGAGGTCCTCGATGTCCTGGTTCTTCGGCCGGGGGATGCCGGTGTCCTTCAGGATCGTGCCGATGAACGAGGCGTTGGCGTACAGGCGGATGACACCGTCCGGCAGGTAACGGACCATCGAGACGGTCGGCTTGTCGGTGCCGAGCTTCTTGCCCAGCGCCTCGGCCTTGTCCTCGTACGCCGCGAGCTTCTCCTTCGCCTGCGCCGTCTTGTCGAGGGCGGCCGCGTTGAGGAGGTAGTTCTCCTTCCAGGTGAAGCCGGGGCGGAGGGAGAAAATGGTCGGCGCGATCTGGGACAGCTCGTCGTACTTGTCGGCGGCGCGCAGCTGGCTGCCGAGGATCAGGTCGGGCTGCAGCGCGGCGATCGCCTCCAGGTTGAGGTTGTTGATCGTGCCGACGTTCTTCGGGCTGCCCGCGTCCTTCTTCAGGTACGACGGCAGCTCGGGGGAACCCTCGGTGGGGGCGAGGCCGACCGGCTTGATGCCGAGGGACACGACGTTGTCGAGCTCGCCGACGTCGAGGACGACCACGCGCTTGGGCTGGGCCTTGATCTCCGTCTTGCCCATGGCGTGGGTGACGGTGCGGGGCCACTCGCCGGCCTTGGCGTCGGTGCCCATCGCGGCGGTCTTCTTCGCCGCGTCCGAGAAGTCCTCCCCGCCCTGGGCGACCGCCTTCTTGTCACCGGCACCGGCGGAGGCCTCGGCGGCCGTGCCTTCCCCGCCGTCGGAGGAACCGCACGCCGTCAAGGAGAGCGTGGCGGCGAGGGCGAGGGCGAGGGCTGCGGCGGCGGTGCCGCGGCGGCGGAGGGACATGGGAGGACTCCCGTCGTACGAGCAAGAAAAAACTAAGGTGAGGCTTACCTTATGAGAATCTTGTGAAGGGGCCACACCCGGGCGGTGTGGTACCGATCACGTGACGGTTCACGTGGCCGCCTTCTGCGCGGGCACGGGGCCCGGCCCCACCTCTCGCGGAGGGCCGGGAACCACCAGCGGATCACCCGTCACCGGATCAGGCACGACGACCGAGTTGAGCCCGAAGACCTCGTGGACGAGGCCGGCCGTGACGATGTCGGCGGGCGGGCCCTGCGCCACGATCCGCCCCGCCCGCATGGCGATCAGGTGGTCGGCGTAGCGCGCCGCCTGGTTCAGGTCGTGCAGCACCGCCACCACGGTCCGGCCGCGCTCACGGTTCAACTGCCGTACGAGATCCAGCACTTCGACCTGATGGGCGATGTCCAGGTACGTCGTCGGCTCGTCGAGCAGCAGCAGGTCGGTGTCCTGGGCCAGGGCCATCGCGATCCACACGCGCTGGCGCTGACCCCCTGACAGTTCGTCGACCGGGCGGTCGGCGAGGTCGATGGTCCCCGTGCGCTCCATCGCCTCGGAAACGGCCCTCTCGTCGGTCCCGGACCACTGCTGCCACCACTTCTGGTGCGGCTGCCGTCCGCGCGAGACCAGGTCGGCGACCGTGATTCCCTCCGGCGGCACCGGGGTCTGCGGCAGCAGCCCGATCACCTGGGCGATCCGCCTGGTGGGGATGCGGGCCAGCTCGGCGCCGTCGAGGAGCACGGCGCCCCGACGCGGCTTCAGCAGCCGGCCCAGGGCGCGCAACAGGGTGGACTTGCCGCAGGCGTTGGGGCCGACGATGACGGTGACCTTTCCGTCCGGGATCTCCAGGTCCAGGTCCTCGACGACCGTACGGTCCTCGTAGGCGAGGGTGAGTCCTCGTGCGGCGAGACGGTTGTCCCGGGTGGTGGGACGGTTGCCCTGCGCGGTGAGGGGGGTGTCCTGGTCGGCGAGGGGGTTGTCCTGCGCGGTGGGACGGTTGCCGGTCACGCGGTTCCTCCGGAACGGCTGCTGCGGGTACGGACGATCAGCCACATGAGATACGGGGCGCCCACCAGGGCGGTGAACACGCCGACCGGCAGTTCCAGCGGGGACAGGAGCCTGCGGGCCAGCAGATCCGCGACGACCACGATCAGTGCTCCCGTCAGCGCGGAGCACACCAGCGGAACGTGCGGGGTGCGGGTGAGCCGACGGGCGATCTGCGGGGCGAGCAGGGCCACGAAGTCGACGGGACCCGCGGCCCCGGTCGCGACGGACGCGAGGACGACACCGAGGACGCTCAGCCCGAACCGCACCCGGCCGAGCCGGATACCGAGTGCGGTGGCCGTGTCCTCGTCGAACGCCGCGCTCCGCTGCGCGCGGGCCGCCCACAGCAGGAACGGCAGGAGCAGCAGCAGGGCCGTCGCGAGCGGTGCCGCCTGGTCGTAGCCGCGGCCGTTGAGCGACCCGGTGAGCCAGGTCTTGGCCTGCTGGGCGATCAGGTAGTCGCCCTTGGTCACCAGCAGCCGGGTCAGCGAGCCGAGCGCCACCGAGATGCCGATGCCCACGAGGACGAAACGGGAGGCGGTCAGGCCGCCCCGCCACGCGAGCAGGTAGACCAGCAGGGCGGCCAACAGCCCGCCCACGACGGACACGTACGGCAGGACGGCGTACGAGCTGAGACCGAAGGTCATCGCGGCGACCGTCGCCGCTCCCGCGCCGTGCGTCACGCCGATGACGTCGGGACTGGCGAGCGGGTTGCGGGCCATGGTCTGGATCAGCGCGCCGGACAGCCCGAAGGCGACCCCCACCAGCAGCCCGGTCACCAACCGCGGCAACCGCAGCGTGCCGACCACCAACCCGTCGGGACTGGGCAGCCCGAACAGCACGCGGACGACCTCGGCCGGCGGCACGAACGACTCGCCGACGCACAGGGACGTCACGACGGCGGCCGCGAGCAGGGCGGCCAGGACGACGGCCACCACAAGGGCCCTGCGGTGCACCAGGAAGCTGCTGCCGCGCCCGGCCCGCAGGACGGTGTGCCCCGCGGGACGGACGGCGGCAGGGGACTTGGACGGGACACCCCGATCGACGGACGTCATGCCGCCGCCACCGCCTTCCTCCGCACCAGCACGACCAGGAACGGCACACCGGCCAGGGCAGCCATGACGGCCACCGGTACTTCCGAGGGCCGTACGACGATCCGGCCCAGGACGTCCGCCAGGAGCAGCATCACCGGCCCGAGCAGCGCGGCCATGGGCAGCAGCAGGCGGTGTGCTGGTCCGACGAGCGCGCGGGCGATGTGCGGTACGGCGAGACCGACGAAGGCGATGGGGCCGGCCGCGGCGACCGCGGCGCCCGTCAGGACGGTCGCGCCCAGGGCGCCGGTCGCGCGCAGCAGGGCGACGTTGTGGCCGAGCCCGCGCGCGATGTCGTCGCCGAGCGCGAGCGCGTCCAGCCCGCGGGCCATGGCCAGCACCAGCAGCAGACCGGCGAGCAGGAAGGGCCAGACCTGGCCCGCGATCGTCGCGTCCCGCCCGCTGATCGAACCGACGTCCCAGAACCGGAACTCGTCCAGGGCCCGTGCGTTGGTGGTGAGAACGGCCGAGATGACGGAGGCGAGGAACGCGTTCATCGCGGCCCCCGCCAGTGCCAGCTTGACCGGAGACGCGCCGCCGCGTCCGCTGCTGGCGACGGCGTAGATGCAGACCGCCGCAACTCCCGCGCCCGCGAAGGCGTACCAGACGTATCCGGTCAGCGTGTGCACCCCGAGAAAGGCGATGGCGAAGACCACGCCCACCGAGGCACCCTGGCTGATGCCGAGGATGCCGGGCTCGGCGATCGGGTTCCGGGTGATGCCCTGCAGAACCGTTCCGGCGACGGCCAGTGCGACGCCGACCAGCACACCGATGACCGTCCGCGGCACGCGCAGCGACCGTACGACCTGGGCGTCGTCGCTCGTACCACCGTGCGCCAGAGCGTCCCAGACCTCGGAGGGAGGGACGGTACGACTGCCGACCGCGAGGCTGAGCAGCACGGCCAGCAACAGGAGAAGGGCGGCGGCTGTCCAGCCGACGCGGCGTCTTGCGGCTCCTGGCATGCACCGTTCTCCGTATCAATTAGCTAAGGCTTGCCTAAGAGTACGTGGTGGCAGGAGAGCGACTTACGTCTGTCTCGGACCGCGGGCGCAGGCATGCCAGGGCCGAGGTTCGCGAGCTTCCGGTAAGGCACTGATGGCGGGCAAGCGACTGGGTAGGCGTCGTGGCCGGTCTCTCAGGGGGGGTACAGCCGGTCCAGATGTACGCGGCCGACGACTAGTAGGACTCCGTTAGGTTGCTCTGGCTCTTGGGTTTGGGCTGGTGGTGGACGTTCTGGGCAGGGGGCGGTGGCAGGTGCCGGACCAGCAGTTCAGCAGGTCTTGGATGGCGTCGAGGATCGCACGCAGGAGCTGCCCGCCCCGTCCCTGCGCCGCGGGACCTTCCGGGCCCCGCGGGACCGGTTGCTGGTCATCACATGGTGGACGCCGCGTACGACGCCGACCGAGCCGAACTCCCGGAGCCCGAAAGGGGGTTGGTCACTCGGGCGGTGTATCGGTGGCGGTTCGAGTCGGTGGCGACGGCCTGACCGGGGAGTACGAGAGCTCCCACGGACTGCCCGGGACGTGCCCCCGCCACAACAGCACGGCGTTCCTCTTCTCCCAGCGCGCTGCGATGCCGGCCCGCATCAGCCAGTCCAGAGACATCCACAGGGGGGTCAGGGACAGCCAGGGGCTCAAGGTCAGTCCCATGACCAGTGCCGGCACCAGCAGCACGGTGAGGAAGCCCTTATCGACGAGGTTGTGGCGCAGGGAGTAGTCGGCGGGTCGGAGGATTTCGGGGTCGTCCAGCGGAACCGCTTCCTCGAAGGTGCGAACCTCACTGACCCACTTGAGCCGGGAAGCCTCGAGCAGTCCGAAGAGCACGTTGCAACCGAGCATGAGAAGGATGACCTTCCACACCGCGTCGTCGACCACGGCAGGTATCCCGCGCACGCCGAAGGCCACCGGCGCACTGACGACGCAGGCGCACACCGCCATCGCGACGCCTATCAGCTGATGGTGGACGCCCCCGTACTCCCGACGCTGAGGGTCACTCCACCCCCGACATCTCCACCTCGCACCGCAACCTCCAGTCCAGGCCCAGCATCCGTACCGGTCCCGTGAGGGTCAGCCGCGCCGTGTGCCGTATGTCCGCGCTGGAGGCCGCCAACCGTAGTTTCAGCGGCCCGGTTCAACCACCCGGCGGCCTGAACGGTCGATGAAGACCGAGAGATCTCCGTGGAAAGTCAGCTCCAGCCCAGGCACGCACCGAAGGACCAGAAACCCCCGCCCCCCGACTGCCAGCGCCTCTGCCGCGGCGCCGAGGCGGGCGTCCGTCGACTTTCTCCACGGGTGATGACCCGGCCGCCACACAGGTCGAATGCGGGACCAGCATCCTGACGCGCCATCGGACCGTGCCACGAGGCGCGATGCTCTCGCGGTCCGCCTGCTGGCGACCGGGCCGGTCGCGGTCCTCAACCGGCGCTATGACCTGCAGGTTCGCGACAGACCTTGACCGAGTTCCGCTGCCGGCATGGGGGCCGTCTTGAACGCATATCGGGAGCCGACCACTCAGACGTGGACCCGCGAATGTTGGTGACGTATTCTTCTATGTACATCACCAACATGGTGCGGGAGGTGCCGCATGTCCGTGACGCAGATCGACATCGACGACGACGCTCTGGAACGTGCCATGGCTCTGGCCAAGGTCAGGACCAAGAAGGAAGCGGTCAATCTCGCTCTGAACTTCTACGCCGAGCAGCAGGAACGTGCGGCACGCATCAGCCGTCACTTCGAGCGTGCGCGTGAGTGGGGTGCCGTCGAGGACGCCGAGCGTCTGCATCGGGCGGAGAAGCACAGCCGGTGATCTACTTGCTCGACACGTCCGGCCTGGTCCGGCTGCTCCGCGATCCAAAACTGCAATCGGCCTGGTACGACGCGATCGATGCAGCGGCCATCGCATCCTGCTATGTGCAACGTGCCGAGTTTCTCCACAGTGCCCGGAACGGACGCGAGTACGACGAGATCGCGGAGATGTTCACTGATCTTTACCCCGACGTGTCGGTGCCGAAGAACGCTGGGCGCTGGATCGGCGCGGTGCAACACCGTATGGCCCAGGCCGGGGAGCATCGCAGTGCCTCGGCGGTGGATCTCATCATCGCCGCCACCGCGGCCCACCACGGTCTGGCTGTCCTCCATGACGATGCCGACTACCGTGCTATTGCCCGGCACGCATCCGACCTGACCGAGCACAACGTCCACGACGTCGCCTGAGGCGCTTCCGCCGCCCCACAGGTTGTGGATGAGGAAGTAATCCTGACAGGTGCCCCCCTGTCCCCGCGCCGTGTGACCCGAGCCCTCGGGTTGTCCGATGTCAGGAGAAGGTGGCGATCAATGAGAGAGCGGAAGTCACGAGGGAAACGAGTCCGGGGATGCCGTCGCACTTGGCCAGGATCTGTTCCAGCGTGCCCCTCGCCACGGTGCGGCCGACGGTGTCGTCGAGGCGTTGCTGGGCGATGAGGTCGAGAAGGACGACGCACTGCTGGTAGTCGTTGACGCGGCCTTGCTCGGCCGCCAGTTGCCGTCGGATGCGGTCGAGCAGGGCGGTGAATTCCTTCAACTGGTCCGGGCCGGTGCCTGTGTTGGTCTGGTTCTGCTCGGAGTTGGTGGCACCCGGCTGGTTCTGGACGTTGCCCATCGACCCGTAGTTCACGATGCCGGAATTGTCGCCCGAGGGCTGGCTGTTGCTGCGGATCACGCTTTTCCTCCTGTCATCGGGGGCTGGGCGTTCATCTGGGAGCCGACGGCTCCGGGCTGGTTCTGTACGGAGCCCATCTCGCCGTAGTTGATGACGCCGGAGTTCTGGAGAATGACCGTGGTCTGCTGCACGTAGGAGCCGGTGTCGACGTTGTGCTCCTCGAGGAACTTCTCGACTGAGTCGAAGATGCGCCGTTGCATCATCTCGATGTAGCGGCGTGCGTCGTCGTACTGGAGCATGTCGTCCATGTACCGGGTCGAGTACGCCTCGCGCAGGCTCACGGGCCCTTTCTGCTTGTCGAGTTCGGGGCGTCGGCGGTCCTTGCCGTGGTTGAACAGCCGGACAAACATCAGCACCACGTCCACGGCCGAGGCGAGCCAGGCGCGGCGGTGCCAGGACCAGCCAGAGGCGGTGGCCTCGCCGTCGGCGGCGCGCAGATCGGGGTGGAGAGGGTTCATCACGTGGGGACGGACAGTGACCCTCAAGTAGTGGTCCTCATAAGCGAAGCCCACGAAGACCGAGGCCGCCAGTTCACCGTCCCAGGAGATGACGCGGGCGCACAGGAACCGGCGGGCCACCTTCGGGGCGCGTTCCGCACCGACAGCCTGGGGGCCGTGTTCGGCAAGGACATTCAGTGACGTCCACTGCTCGGGAGTGATGCCCTTCCAGCGCTCCGCGGAGATCGCGGAGACTCCGTACGCCTCGAGCCGGCTGTCCGGGTGGAAGGCGGGGCTGGGCGCGGTACCGCGCTTGAGGTCGCGTACGACATGCGCGAGCAGCTCGTCCGGGGTGAACCGTTTGACGACAGCCGGCTCCGGCCCGGGAGGGGTAAAGAGATCTTTGGCGCGGGGGCCCGGGATGGGGGAGCCAGGTCCGTCGTCGTTCTCGGGCTTTGTCCGGGCAGGCAAGACGTCGATGCCGATCGGGGCCTCGTACCAGACTTTCCCCGCTCCAACGAAGTGGTATTTGGGGCTGCCCGCGCGGATCTCGGTGACGTACGGAATTACCGTCCCGAACTTGAGCTGCCTGACGGCTTCCAGGGCGTGACGGCTCTTCCGGGTGATGCCGCGTGCCCGGGTGCCCGTGTCGATGGATTCTCCGGTCATCTGCACGAGGCGGCGGTGGGCGAGGAGCCGATCAAGATAGAAGGCGGTCCATAAGCCCGCGACCACCACGACCGCGGCCAACTCGGTGGCTGTGGTGAGCAGACACGCGAGTCCGGCCAGTACGGCCAGCGTCATCACGGCTCGCCGGAGATGCAGCAGATCCTCGGCGGCGGCGCAGCGCTCGATGACCGGCGTGAGTTCGAAACCGAATGATGGCACAGGGCGGCCGGAGGCGACGCGGTTGCGTACCCAGCGAACGTAGCCGTGCCCGATGATCACTTTCGGTTGTGGTTTCTCGGGCACCTCGTCCGCGGCGGCGTCCTTCTGCGCCTTCTGTTTCTTGTCCAGCCACTTCTGCACGGACTCGGACGTCAGCTTCGTCTTGAGCTTGGCCCGTTTTTTCTTCCGCCATGTGCGGAACTTTGCCGGGGAGTCAGGTCGCAGGTAGGCCGCCATACTTAACAGCCGTGTCGTCTCTGTCTGCTCCGCCCCCTGGCCGTGCATGCCGCCCGCGACACCCAGTGGTAGGGAAGGCGCATTGAACAACAAGCTGTCGATGGCCGCGGAACTGTCCGCGTCCTTGCCGAGCTCCCTGCCTAATCCCATCGCTAGCGCTCACCCCCGTCCGTGCCCGGCGTGCCCCCCTTGGCTGCCGGTGATTCATGCTGCCGCGCGTCCCGGACTCTGGCTACACCACCAACCACAACAAAGCCGGCAGGCAGGGGAGCATGGGCGGCGTTCAGGTTGCGCCGCTCCGGGGCGAGGAGGACAGCACGGTCGAGGTCCCATGAGAATGCGAGAGCCCAATACTGGTTGGTGGGAGGAACCGGGGGCGTCGGCGACAGAGGTGTCGATTGCCTCAGGGACTCCGTGCCCAAAATAAACCCCAGGCCGCTGACCTGGGGTTTCTGGAGCGGGTGACGAGAATCGAACTCGCGCTCTCAGCTCGGGAAGCTGATGTGATCTAGGGCCGGTTGCAGGGCTGGCCTCGGCGAATGGTGGTGGGCGGCTTACGTGGGTGCCCGGGGGTTCCCCGTGATTCCCCGCTGTTCCCCGCTAGATCTGGTGCGCTTGTGGTGCGGCCGTGGTGCGCGCCCACAGCCGCACCTTCTGATCCGTAGCTCTACAGAGATCGGTCAACGAAGGTCATAGAGGCCGCCGCACGGTCCGCCAGAGTGGGTGTCGGTCATGGTCGGTTGCTGTGGTTGCTGTACTTCGCTGCTGTACAGCAGGGCGCTACGGTTGTGCTGCTGTTCGGGCTTGAGCGGATATGGCAGCAGTCTGGGCATTGGTTGGGGATGGGGGGATGGCGCGTGGGCGTCGGTAGACGCGTGGTTCAGGCCACGTGGTTCTTCACAGTGGGAGCCGTGATTGCTTGGCTCGTAGCAGCCTCGCACGATTTTGAAGGGACCATCTGTTACGGCGGTGATGCCAGTGGTCTGGTCTGCGACGGCGTCGGGTTCGAGGGCGAGACCGTTCTCTGGCTTGCGCCTGTGGTCATCGTTGCCTGTGCCGCCATCCGCGCGATTGCTCGACGTGTTGTATTGAGGGCTATCGCTGCTGACGTCAGTGGCATGCATCTAGGGCCGACGGTGTATCGGATGATCAGCCCCAGCGGACCCGTGGAGGCCTTCGACTTGTCTGGTCGTCCCTCTCCAGCTCGGATCACTGCACGTGGTGAAGCGCTCGTCGCCATGCTCACTCGCAAGCACATGGCGGGCCCCGGGTCAGCATGGTTCGAACCGACGAGTCCCCTCGTGTTTGAGCTCGATTCTGGTGATATCCACGTCATCCCACTTCAGCACATCATGGCTGTTGAGCGATACGAGGGCGACGAGCCCTGCAAGGCTGATGAGCAGATCTTGAAGATCACTCTAGGCTCCGCATCATCATTGATGTCAGTCATCGTCTTCGCGAAGCTGGCAGAGCAGGATAAGTGGCTTGATCTGGGGGCGAAGAGCGACTGAGGTCGGCGGAGCGGCATTGGGCTCGGGGCAGTGGGCAAGCATGGAGATCATGTCGCCCTCGGCTAACATTGCAGCTGCAGAAGCCAGAGATCTAGCAGCCTCACTGCAGGCCTCAGGCGAGTAAGAGCGCGCCACAAGGTGCTTATGTTCACGAATCCCCTCAGCTATTCTATCCGCCTCATTACGAAAGCCGATACGTACATTGATATCGCCATCATCTAGACGCCTTGAAGATGAGACCAGATATTGTGCAGCCCGCGCAACGCTCTCTATCTCTCGGCAAATATTCTGCGCATCCTTGTCACTCCGCCACTTGTCACACGCCTGGTGAAGCTTCCCGGCGATCGAGATCAGATCGAGCACTACCCGATCGTACGGCTTTCCGTGATGATTTCGCCGATCAATCGATTCCATGAATCGGTTGATGATCGCCACCGTTGAGACTATGGCGAAGAACGCCGTGGCAATAGAACAAGCGCCTTTGTTCGTCTATGTCAACTAGAGATTTGATTATGTTCAAGTCCTCGCGGACCTCAAAGCTCAACTGGCGATGACGGCGTGCCTTGACGTTGCTTCGCGCCTCGGCGAAGCGCGAGGTGAGTGATCTGTGTGGCATGTCGCGAAGGTACTTGCCACATCGCCGCACCGTAACGGGAACCAGAAACTAGACGCCCACGCCATGCGGTTATTAAGCGGCCGATTGCTGTAGCGCGCGGCGAGCGGAGCGAGCCGCCTTGAACAAGCAGAGAAAGTCGAAACTCGGTCGGTCGCGGGTTCGTGTAACCCTCTGCCGCGTTCTCGGCCTCCGGCGTCCCCGAATTCTGTCCTAGGCGCTGGTCGCCTCTCACACGGCCCGTGTGCCTCTGGCAGGGGGCCGCCGAGGGCGCTCACCGCGGGCCACCGATCGTGCCGCATGATGTCCGTCATGTCACTGACCTTTGGCCCGGACCGGCAGACCCGCGAATTTCAGTGTGACTGCTGCCAAGCTCCGATCGAACGGGCGTGGAACTTCATCTACGCCGACGGTGCCGCGTATGCCGTCTACTTCGCGAACTGCTACCACCACAAGGACAGGGATCACGATGCGTGGATAGACGTGATCTTCGGGACCTGGGGCGCTGGCTCTGAGCAGTGGACCGATCACGTCTCGTTCGCCTGCCGCGTCGGACCAGTGGCTGGGCAGGACACCCCGGCTTCGACCCTGGTAACGGCCGGGCTCGCGCATCCCGACGGGCCACTGTTCGGCACCAAGCTCGATCGTGAAACTGCTCTCCAGCACCCGAAGCTTTCGGAGTTCTGGGAGGTTTCCGACTTCATCTTGGAGAACGACCCGCTGGTACGCGGCCACGTCTACGGGCGCTGACACACGAGGTCGGCGGAGTCTCACTGACGACAGGGGCGGCCAGACCGTCAGTACCGGAAGCGTGCGAAGTTCCCATCGATGCGCAGCAGGAACTCCGTGATCGGCTCGCCTCCGTCTTCCGGCACCAGCTCGAGGCCCAACGCGTAGATGGCCTCGTCGGCCTCCAAGGCCGCTTCTGTGTCTCCTTGTTTCCAAGCAGCCCGAGACGCCTCGACGAAGGGCTTAAGGGTCGGCCAGCCGGTCGAAGCCTCGAAGCGGCAGTCGTGCCAGAACATGTCGATCGCTTCGAGAGTCATCCTGCCGATCACTTCGTCCCCCCGGCGTAGCTGCCATACGCGGTCCTGCATCGCTCATCCCTTCGGCGCAGAGAGCCGCAGAGTACGACAAGGTCGGCGGAACGACTTCGGCCTGGAGCTGCTTTGGCGCGAGTGATCACGGCCCCGTAAGCTTCCGGCGCGTCGGGCAGTCTGTGGACCGGTCTGGGACCCGGTAAAGCATGACGTTGGGGCCATGATCTTCGAGGCTCGCGCCAAAGGGGCCACTCCGACGAGGAGCGGCCGTGCGGTGTTCGGCAGTTTCGCGGGATTCGCGGAGCGATGTATCGCGCGCAGAGACCGACACAACCGCTCACGAATGATGTTGCGTGCGCAATCCGTCGGGGGGCGTACGACGCTCGGGGCGGGGCGACACGATCCGGCCGTGGCCGACCGTAACCAGTCTGGCAGCGGAACGGTCTGCGTGGTCAGCGCGATCGCCGTTGGTCGACGGCATGCGGGCAGAAGCCGCACGGCATACGTCAATCTGGTACATGAGCTACGCTTGGTACATGTCCATGAAGCGCACCAATGTCTACGCCGATCCCGAGGACCTGGCGATCATCAAGGAGGCCGCCAAGCGTCGGGGGATAAGCGAGGCCGAGATCATCCGTCAGGGGATCCACCTCGCGGCCATGGCAAACCGTGTCTGGGATGAGCCGCTGTTCTCGCGCACCTTCGAGGGACCGGGCCGTACGCCGGCCAAGGACGAGGTCCGTGACGCGGTCGCCGACGCCGTCCGGCGTGAGGCCGACTCTGGGTCCGGGACAGCGGCGTGATCATCGTCATTGCCGACACGTCCGGCCTCCTGGCGGCTCTCGACTCGACTCACCCGGAGCACGGGGCGGCGAATGAGGCGCTCATGGCGGCCGGTCTCCTGGTGATGTCACCGCTCCTGCTTGCGGAACTGGATCACGTCGCCACGCGCGAGTTGGGGCGGGAGGCGGCCGTGAGCGCGGTCGACGACCTCCGGCGCTGGATGAGCCGGGGGCGTGTCGTCATGCCGGAGATCACGGAGGGCCACCTGGGCGCTGCCCAGTCCGTCCGCACCCGCTACCGCTCACTGGACCTCGACCTGGCCGACGCGGTGAACGTGGCCCTGGCCGCCGACTACGACACCGACGCGATTCTCACCCTCGATCGCCGCGATTTCCGCGCCGTGCGCCCGCTGGGCCGCCACAAGGCATTCCGGGTGCTGCCCGACGACCTGCCACTCTGACGGGAGCGTCCCGGCGCCGAAGTCATAGCCGTAGAAGGGACTTGGGCACCTGGCTCAGCAGATTGCGGGCCCCGTCACGGTTCCCCGTGACCGTCAGCCGACCGGCACGGTCACGGCACGCATCTCGCTGTACGGCGAGTAGTTCCCGGCCGTGTCATAGGAACGGGCCCGGTACTCATAGGTGCGCCCGTCGGCGGGCAGCGGGTCGCAGACGGTGGCCGTGGCGGTGGCCAGGCGCGGGTCGTAGCCCTGGTGCAGGACGACCGACCAGGTGTTCGTGCCCGCCTCGCGGCGCTCGATCTCGAAGCCGTTGAAGTCGCGGATCGGGGCCGGCGTGCTGTCGCTGGCGGTCGCCTGGATGCCGCTCGCGCACGAGCCCAGGGTCAGGTCGGGGGCGTAGGCAGGGGCGATGCCGTCGGGGATCGTGAGCCAGAGCTCATGGGGGGCGTAGGCGTCGAGCCAGTTCGGGTTGTAGGTGGTGGTGCCGCCGTCGTTGGTGACGAGGACGCGGTAGTGGCGGGTCTCGCCGTCGGCGGTGACGGGGCCGGTGGTCCAGGTGTTGCCGGTTGTCGTGCCCAGCGGGACCCACTTGTAATAGCCGTCCACCAGGTCGTTGCTGAGGACCGTGTAGTGGTCGAAGTGCGGCTCGGTGTTGAGGGGCCAGTTCAGGGTGACCTTGCCGGTCGCCTTGTCGTAGGTGCCGGTCAGGGAGGTGACGATCGGCAGGGGACGGACGATGGTGTCCGTGCTGCCGGAGGAGGTGTTGCCCGCCTTGTCCATGGCGCGCACCTCGTAGTAGTAGGGCGTGCGGTCGTCGGGGTTCACGAGGGGGTCGGTGTGGCTGCGGGCGGTGGTCGTGGTGACCTTCGTCCAGGTGCTGGAGCCGACGGGCCGCCGGTAGAGGGAGTAACTCGCCAGGTCCATCTCCTTGTTGGCGGACCAGGAGAGGATCGTCTTGCGGGTGGTGGTGTTGTAGGCGGTCTTCGCGCCGGTGGGGGCGAGTGGCTTCGTCTTGTCGTACGTGGCCGAAGTCCGGGGCGTGTACGTGTACTTGACCTTCGCGGCGCCGCTCCAGTTCACGTAGTCGACGCGGAGGGTGTGCTTGCCGGAGGGGACGGTGAGGTTGACGCTCTTGGAGCGGGCGGTGTCACCGGTGCCCGTCCACAGGTCGATCTTGCGGACGCCGTCCAGGTAGACGCGGACGCCGTCGGTGGCGGAGACGGTGAACGTGAAGGGGCCGCCGGAGCCGAAGTCGCGGGTCACCGACCAGCGGACACCGAAGTTGTTCGACGGCATGCCGGAGAACGGGCTGCCGGACCAGCTCTGGTCGATGGTGCTGTCGCAGTCGGTCCTCGCCGGGGAGCCGGAGAACGAGGTGTTCTTGTAGAACGTCCGCTTGTGGACGTTGGTCGAGCAGGTGACGTCGGCGGCTGCCGCCTGCGGGGCGGCGGCCAGCAGGCTGCCGAGGACGACGGCGGACATGGCGCCACCGGTCACGGCGGCGACGAGACTCTTCTGGCGCACGGGGACCTTTCGCGCTGTGCGGGCAGGACGTACAGCGTGGAGACCCGTGACCTGGGAGGAAGGTTGCACGGCGCGCCCGATGGCGCCGACCACCACACCCGGACCGGAACCCCCGTCGACACCGCCACCCTCCGCGCCCACGTCACCCGTTCAGGCGGTGACTGAAGATTGGCAGCTTCGCGTTTCACCAGTCGAGGCGGTGATGATGGCGGAGGGATTGAGCCTGACCGGAGTGCCATCTGGCGGAGCCGCAGCAAAAGGCCGCGGAAACCAGGCGTGGATGGCCGCTCACCGTCACCTGTTTGACTGGTGACGATCTTTGTGGAACAGTCGGCCATCGCACAAGCCGGTACACGTAAACGCGCGGAGGGCATTCCCATGATCAACAGGCGTAGCTTCAGCAAGGCCCTGGGACTGGGCACGGGTGCGGCAGCCGTCTCACTGACCGGCCTGCAGGGCCTGCAGGCCGCGTCCGCCGTCACCCGGAGCGGCGCATCCCCGGCGTCGACCGTTTCCACGGTCGTCCCCGCCGCGCACAGCACCTTTCCGCGGCTGAAGCAGATCAGGGCCGGTCTGCTGAGCGTCGGCTACGCGGAACTGGGCCCCGCCCACGGTCCCGCGGTCATCTGCCTGCACGGCTGGCCGTACGACATCCACAGCTACGTCGACGTCGCCCCACTGCTGGCCGAGGAGGGCTACCGGGTGATCGTCCCGTATCTGCGCGGCCACGGCACGACGCGCTTCCTCTCCGACCGGACGTTCCGGAATGCCCAGCAGTCGGCCATCGCCCTGGACATCATCGCCTTGATGGACGCCCTCAAGATCGAGAGGGCCGTTCTGGCCGGCTTCGACTGGGGATCGCGCACCGCCGACATCATCGCCGCACTCTGGCCCGAACGCTGCAAGGCCCTCGTGTCGGTGAGCGGATATCTCATCACCAACCTCGAGGCCAACCTGAAGCCGCTGGCACCCAAGGCCGAACACAACTGGTGGTACCAGTACTACTTCTCCACCGAGCGAGGCCGGCTCGCCATGGAGGACAAGACCCTGCGCCACGACCTGGCCAGGCTCGTCTGGGACACCGTCTCCCCGACGTGGGACTTCGACGACGCCACGTTCGAGCGCACGGCGGCGGCCTTCGGCAACCCCGACTACGCGGCCATCGTCATCCACAACTACCGCTGGCGGCTGAGCCTCGCCGACGGGGAGCGCCGCTACGACGGACCCGAGAAGCGGCTTGCCGCGCGGCCGGTCATCGAGGTGCCCACCATCACCCTCGACCCCGAGCGGGATCCCTTCACCGCTCCGGGTGACGGCGCCTCGTACCGGGACAGGTTCACGGGCAAGTACGAGCACCGAACCCTGCTGGGGATCGGCCACAACCTGCCCCAGGAGGCACCCACCGCCTTCGCCCAGGCCGTCATCGACGTGGACCATTTCTGACGAAGCATCGATCAGCCCGTACGCCCTCACTCCGAGCGACGGCACCGCCCGACCCTTCGTCCCCTTCTTGGCGGGTGACTGACATGGGATGAATCCGGCCCCGGAACCGGAGGATCCAATCTGCCCGAGGGCGCCGATCCGTCACAGGACCCTGATCCGCCAGAGACCGAACGGAGTTCGACCATGGAAAGCCAGAACAGCACGGACAGCGCCGCGGCGGCACGCCGAGCGTGGTTCGGCAAGTTGCCCGAGCGTATCCGCCATGAGGACATGGCCGAGCCGAAGACGGCTACGCCGAACGACCCGACGCGGTACGCCTACGAAGCCGAGAGATCGTGGATGTCCCTCTCCTGCCTCGTCGCCGACCTGGGCCTTTGAGTCGGAGTGGCCGATGGGTCGTCGCTTCGGCAGATGACGGACCTTGCCCGGCGCAGCAGTCACCTGTCAGAATGGTGATGTGAACCTCGACCATGCTTTCGTGTGCGGAAACCCGGCACTCGACTTCGCCGCAACGCTCCGAGCGCGCCGTTCGGTGCGCTTCGAGATGTTCACGACGCCGGACAGGCTGAACGCGTGGTACGTGGAGTCCGGCATCGTCGATGCGGTCTCCCCCAGTCAGGAGGCCGACGTCGAGCAGGCGACGACCGTACGGGAAGCCATTTACGAGCTGGTTACCGCCCGTCGGCTCGCGGAGGACTACGACGGGGCGGCGCTGACCGTGCTGAACAACGCGGCACGCAAGCCGCCCGCGGTGCCGCAGCTCACTCCGTCGGGGCGATGGACGCAGGCAACGCCGGAAGAAGCCCTTTCCATGGTGGCGCGCCACGCCGTCGAGCTCCTGAGCGGGCCGGACGTGCCCCTGCTCAAGGAGTGCGACAACCCGGAGTGCACCCGCACCTACATCGACCGCTCTCGGGGCAAGCGCCGGCAGTGGTGCGGGATGGAGTCCTGCGGCAACAAGATCAAGGCAGCCGCGTACCGCGCCCGCAAGAAGACCGCGCCCGCGGCGGCCCACTGACCCTGCCCGCGCCGCCGGTCATGGCGACGGCCCGAGGCCGTCAGGTCCGTACCGGCTCGCCTGCCGTCGCGCGGAGGTGTTCGATGCCGGTGTCGAGCGCGCCGAGGGGCCCACGTCATCGTGTCCGGGCGCAATCGGGAACGGGGTGCACAGGTCGTCGAAGGGATCCGCGCATCCGGCGGCCGGGCCGGGTCTCTGACCTGGGCCTTAGTCATGGAGCGGGTGACGAGAATCGAGCTCGCTCTCTCAGCTTGGGAAGGTACTGCGCTTGGGCCGGCTCCGCGGTCCTGACCGGCGATCGGATGCGCGTGAACGCAGGGCGTGCCGACGAAGGCGGATTGCGCGGCGTGGCCGCGCGTCGAGCTGTGAGGCCCGGTCAGCCGGAGGCCGGGGTGCCGTCGGCCGCGTCGGTGGAGCGCAGCAGGCGCAGGAACGCCTTCACGCCCGCGATGATTTCCTGGTTGTCGGTGAGGCGGTTCACCGTGGACTCGAACTCCCTGCCCAGCGCGGCGATCCTGCGGTCCGCCTCCTCGGTCCGCTCGTACGTGCTCATGGCCAGCGCGTCCACGGTGCGGCGCAGTTCGGCGAGGGCTCGGTACTGTTCCTCCGCCTTCTCCTCCAGGACCCGCGTCCCGGCCTCGGCGCGGTTCAGCCGGGCCTGTAGCTCAACGACGTCGTCCCGCGGATACGTGACGTCCTTCAGGAGGGTGCCCAGGCGCCGCCGGAGCTGGCCGAAGTAAGCGCCGGCCGGACGGAAGAAGGTGCTCAGCAGGAAGAACGCGGCGAACCAGTAACCCGTGAACTCGCCCGTCGCCCAGGTGACCGCGAAGACAACCGCCGCCGTCAGGACGTGACCCGCGACCGCCGCCCGGAGCATCGTGCGGGCGATGCGCGCGGCCTCGGCATCCCGGGCCGGGGAGACCTTCATGCCCTTCTCACGGCTGACCGCGATCTCGGCGAGCACCGCATGCGCGCGGAAGTACAGGTTCCAGGGCAGCGTGAGCAGGAGCAGCAGCCACAGAAGGCTCAGCACGCCCGCCCCGACGGCGAATACCACCGCGGGCGGCGCCCCCGCCACGTATGCGAAGACCAATGCTGCGGCCGCCGCCACGACAGCTACGACCGCCCCCAGAAATCTGCCCATGCCCCCGCTCCCGTCTGTACGCCGACACAGCCCATCGTCCCCGGCCCGGTGCGGGTCGGCATGAGTAGGCGTACTCAGTGGAGCGTGCGGCGCGGCACCGCAAGTCCCCTGTTCCGCCCGGGGGCGCCTCCCGGACACGGAGGAGGGTGCACCGCTGGTCATACCGTTGCGAGATCTCGCGAATTTTCGGCAGCGGCCGGTGATGCGCTGTCAGCATGTACCGCTCGGCGCTCCCATTCACGCAGTCTGACCTGCGAGTTTGCGGGCCGGTGCCCTTGAATGGGTCCCGCGGCGCTGCTACGGTCCGCGTTTTCGCGGCCGCTTGATCCGGCCTGCCGCGCTGTCACCCGTACACCTGGTGTGCGGTCACCGGGCCCGTGGCGGCCTCCTCGGCATCCAGCACGTCGCGTAGCCTCGCGCGCACTGCAGCGTGATCAAATGGGGCATGGCATCGTCCTGGACTGGTAAACGGGTACGCCTACGCGCTATCGAGCCCGACGACTGGACAGCGTTCATGCGCTTCGCCGACGATGACGGGCAGCGAGGGAACCGGCTGGATCTACCGCGGTCCGCCGAGAGCTACCGTGCCTGGGCGAAGGAACAAGCCGTTGCCAAGTACGATGACGACCGCTTCCGGTTGGCAGTCGAATCGACGGCCACGGGAGCGCTGGTTGGCACAGTCGGCTCACATCGCACCGGCCCTCGTTCAGGCTGGTTCGAGTTCGATATCGCGATCGGCTCTGACCACCGGCGCAAGGGCTACGCGGCAGAAGCCGTAATGCTGCTGCTGCGCTTCATGTTTGCCGAGCGGCGCTATCACAAATGCCTGGCAGCGATCTTCGCCCACAACGAGGCATCGCTGGCACTTACCCGTCGGCTCGGCTTCACCGAGGAGGGGCGCTTGCGGGAACACGTTTTCTTCGCCGGCCGGCACCACGACCTCGTCATGATGGGCATGCTCGCCAACGAGTTCGACCAGCGACACACGATGAGAGAACCATGAGCTGGTCATCCCAGCGTGTGCGGAACGGCACTCGAACTTGATCAACGTTCGCTGTTCGCGGGTGGAGGCGGCCTGTCACTGAAAGCAGGACTGCCCTCAGCTGAGCAAGGTGGCACGCAGGCGCAAGCCGACAGTTGCGAGACCTTCGAAGGTGGTGACCTGGTAGCTGGGTTCCGGTCCGGGCGGCTCGCTCAAGCGGTAGCGGCGGGCGGTCTGCGCAGTCAGGAGCGTCAGCATCGCCATGGCCAGAGCGGCTCCCTCGCAGCCATGCGGCCCGGTACCGAAGGAGAGGAAGGCCCCGGGTTTCGCCGGCGAGCCCGAATCATCGAGCCAGCGCTCGGGCTGGAACCGGTCCGGCTCGGGGTGTTCCCGTGCGTCGCGGTGGGCGGTGTAGGGGCACACGAGAACGGTGGACCCGGCGTCGATGGTGTAGTCGGCGAGCTGGGTCTGTCGCGTGGCGCGCCGGGTCAGTAGCCAGCTCGGGGGGTGCAGTCGGAGCACCTCGCGTACCAGTGCCTGGGTGTATTGCAGGCTGTCGAGGTGGGTGCTGGTCGTCGCGGCCGGGTCCGCGGGCAGCGAGGCGGCTTCGGCCGCGACGCGGTCCGCTGCCTGGGGGTGCCGGGCCAGGTGGAGCAGGATCCATCCGGCTGCCCGGGAAGGTGTCTCGAAGGTCGCGACGGTGATTCCGGGGAGAGTGTCGAGGATGGCCTCTTCTGGCAGTAGGCCGTAGCGGGAGGAGGACCGGAGCATCTGTCCCAGCATGTCGTCACCGAGCCGGCCCGATGAACGGCGCCGGCGGACGATGGGCCGCAAAGCGTTGGTGAAGGCGACTTGCTGCCGTGTGCGGAACCGCCGTGCCGGTGTGGGGATCCAGCGCGGCCATACCCAGCGCGAGGGGCGTACGAGCACCTCCCGGGCCAGGAAGAGCTGTGAGGCAAAGGGCAGCAGGGTGGGAGCGTCTTCGGAGAAGAGGTAGCGCACGCCGATCTCTGCCAGGGCGTGCCGGACCGGGGGCAGAATCTCGACGTCCTGGCCCGTGGGCCACTGGTCAGCAAATAGAGCGGCCCTGGGCGCAATCTCACCGATCCGGGCTGCAACCGCCTGCGGGCGTAGTCCGCGCATGCGGGCGGCGTGAGCGTGCGCACGCTCCTCAGACGTCGGTGCTCCGCTCGACCGCTTCAACGGCGGGAAGAGAGGCGAGGATGCCTTGGGGAAGTCCTGCGCGCGGCGCAGGACTTCTTCACACGGCCCGGCCGTAGCGGCTACGTAGACACCCGACTCCAGCTGCCAGACGTCCCCGCACTCGTCAGCGCCACGGCGCGCTAGTGCTAGCCGGTCGTGGCTCCAGGCCGCGAAGCTGCCTTCGGGCAACCGCGGCGGCTCATTCATTCGGCCCATGAGATCGTCACTGACTCTCGTACTTTGCCGACTGTCCAGGCCGATATCGTCGGCAGCGTGGCTGGGAGCCGGTGGGCGCCCGGGGGCGCCCGCCGGCAGTGCGGTCAGACCCGGTCGTCGCCGGCGTACGCATCCCATTCGTGGGCCCCGTACGCACCGTACTGGCGGGTGAAGGACAGCTTGCCGAGCAGCTTGGCGATCATGATCCACTCCTCTCGCCTGTTTGAGCCCTCTCAGCCGAGGGTTCAACAAAGAAATTCCCACAAGCACCAAGTGCCACACAGGCCATATTGTCACACATGCCACATATGTCACATTCCGGGCATCGGCCGCGGCGGGGTTGAGGTGACCGGCGCCACCACACCTCGCGGCCGGGGGCGGCACTGACCTCCAGCACGGACCGATGCGTCGTGAGCAGGGCTGGACGAGTGGTTCCGTTTGCAGGGTTCACGGACGCGGGGAGGGTGTCCAACATCGGGTTGTGACGCCCGAGTTAGACACCCTCTTGACCGCACTGTACGTGCACGTCGATGACCATCTGAAGACCCCGCGGTGGCGGGGGCGACCGCCCCGGCTGACCGACGCGGAACTGGTCACCCTGGCCGTGGCCCAGGTGATGCCGGGCTATCACTGCGAGGCCCGCTGGCTGCAGGCCCGGCCGGTGGGCTGCGCGCCACGCGGTGCCGGGGTGATCAGTCCTGATGACCACCGGGTCGTGCCGGCGCCGGAATGGCCGCGGTGTCGAAGTCGCCCGCAACGATCCGGGCGGCCAGCTCCGACAGACGCAGGTGATGGGCGCGTGCGTACGAGCGGAAGGCGGCGAAGGCGTCGTCGACGGAGGCGTTCCAGCGCTCGGCCAGCACGCCCTTGACCTGCTCGACCAGGATGCGGCTGGTCAGGGCGGTCTCCCAGCTGGCTGTTCTCGACGTGCGACTGTTCCAGCGTGCGCTGCTGCAGGATTGCGATGGTCGCCATGTCGGCCAGCGCCTGGGCGAGCGCGATGTCGTCCTCGCCGAGCGGCTGCGGTGTGCGCTGGAAGAGGTTGAGCGCACCGACGACCCGGTTGCGCAGACGCAGCGGCAGCGCGTGCGTGACCGCGTAGCCCGTCTCGCGGGCCCGTACAGCGACGCGGGACCAGCCCGCCGTTGTCCCCGGACAGCTCAGGCCGATGTTCGTCCGGGCCGTACCGGTGCGGTAGCACTCCACGCTCGGGCCCTGGTCGTGCTGGAGCGCGAACAGCTCCAGGAGCCTGGTGTGCTCGTCCGAGGCGGCGATGACCTGCAACTCGTCGTGCGCGTCGACGAGCAGGATCCCGGCCGCCGAGACGTCCAGCAGCTCGACACAGCGCGTGGACAGCCGTTGCAGCAGGTCGATGACGTCGAAATCCTCGACCAGGGAGTCCGCGACCTCCACGAAGATCTCGGCCAGACGTCTTTCGCGGGCCATGCCGATCATCCCTTTCCACCGTCGGGCGAATACGGCCCGCTCACATCGTCGTCGAAACGGAGCCTGCGGGCGACCACGTCCTCCGCCACTTCCCCGAGGGGGCGCTCGCTGCTGTAGGCGTGGGCCCGCAGGCGCAGGAGGGCCTCCTCCATGGGCGCCCCGAGCTGGACGCTGATTATTCCCGTGGCCTGGTGCACTGCCGCGCGGTTCAGCCCGGACGGCCGCTCCAGGAACGCGTCGAGCCCGGGACCGTCTCCGCTCCCACTCCGGCTTCCTCGCCGGTCCCCGTTCAGGATCGCGCCGGTCAGTGCGGCGGCCAGGGCCTGCGCGTCCGCCGACGGTTGCTCGCTCATCCTGCGGTCCGCGGCGCACAGCACGGTCAGTACGCCCACTCGGATCGCCCCGATGCCCAGCGGGAAGCAGCACACGCCGTGCACGCCCATCTCCTGCGCGGGCCCCAGCAGCGCGGGCCACCGGTCGGAGCGCACCCGGTCGAGGTCGGGCTCCAGGACGGGCGCTCCGGCGCTGACCGCGTCCGGCCCCGGGCCCTCGCCCACCGTGAACTGGAGTTCCTCGAACCGCGCGCTCACGTCGGGGTAGTGCCACAGCGGCTCCGCCGTCCGTCCGCTGCCCACGAGCAGCGACAGCGCGACACCGTCGGCGCCCAGCGCACGCGCGCACGCCCGCGCCGGGTCCCCGCCCCCGTCGAGGCGCAGCGACCGCAGGACATCGGCCATGCCGTCGCTGATCACCGGTATCCATTCCGCAGCGGCCGGCACAACTCGGGGCGAGGTGCTGTCCAGTTCCCGCCGCACACTACGCGGATCGGTCCGCCGGCGGGGGACGCTGCTCTCCACGGTCGGCGGGTACGCCCTGCCAGGCGTCCTGGGCGCTCGCGTACCGGGGGAACCGCTCCAGGAGGCCGCCGGCCAGGAACACGAGACCCGTACCCGGCCGCGTGTAGACGACGCGCATCCACCCGAGCCGCTCGTGGCAGTCCTCCCATGCCGCGCACAGCGGCTCCAGGATGCTCCCGTCCACGAACGTCACACCGCTCAGATCGACGATGAGGAAGACGCGGCAGGTGCCGTGACGGACGCTCTCCAGGTCGTGGGCGAAGGCCGGGGCGGTCGTCAGGTCCAGCTCACCGCCGGCCCGCACCACGCGGCACTCGTCGAACAGGTCGGGATACGAGCCCATACGGCCCATCTCCTAGGTCTGCCGGGTGGCTTTCGCCTTGCGCAGAGCCTCTGTTGCGCGGAGCGGGACTGCACGGAGAGGACCGGGGTCACGGGCGGCCGCACGGCCAGCGTACCGCCGTGCGAGGCGGCCGGCGGTGCCGCTTCGGGTATGCACGGAGGTGTTGACCGGCGAGGCGGTATCCGACCGGTCCTGGCGGTCGTGGGGGTGGGATCCGATCGGGGAGAGGCGGTGCGAGTGAAGGCGCCGGGAGCCTCGGACCCTCCGAAGTCCCTTTCCCACCGGGCCGGGTACGGAAGTCCCTTTTCCCGCCGGACCGAGTACGGTGGGGATACCGAGGGCACGTCGTACGCCGGTGATCGGACCGGTCTCGTCCTCGGCTCACGACGACTCCGCGCAGCGCACCGCTTGGGCGGGTTCCGCCCTCTGACGGCCGAAGCCGTTCTCGTCCTTCCGCGGGGCCGTCACCCGACGCTGCTGTGCCCACGTACGGACGGCCCGAGACCCCGGCAGCACCGCCCGCATCGAGGCCGGGGAACCCCGTTTGCCGCCTGGTTCGACCGAACCGCTTTTCCCGCCCGGGGCTGTCCCTCCGGTCGCGGGGTACGACGGGACGGCATCGCGGCTGTCCGACGGACGGCCGCGATGCACCCTGCCGGTGAGCCTCCCGAAGGGAGTCCGTTCCGTCCTGCGGTCCGCCGCAACAGAGTCCCGGCACGCCCCGGGGCCGTGTCCCCAGACAGGAGCGCCTTCATGGCCGCCGTCCTTCAGCACCTTCCTTCCCCGCCCGTGGCACGCCTGCGGCTGGCGCCACACCGCGCCCTGCCGCGGCGCATCGACGGGGCGTGGTGGCCCCGCTCGCGCAACCTGCTGGTCGAACTCCCGCTGCTGATCGGCGCGTTGCCCCCTGTCTGGGGACAGATCACCGGCGTCACGGTGAACGCGGCGATGTGGTCGCCGTCGCCGGGACGGATACTCGTCGCCCACCACGTCGTACGACTGCGCAGGGAGTCCGGAACGCGGGACCGGCACACCATCAGCCTGTTCAGCCTGGGCCACAGCCGCTGGCACCTGCTGGTCGTGCCCCCGGAGTTGGCCGCGGCGGACGCCGAACACCTGATGGCAGCCACGGCGACCATCACCCGCTGACGGGAACCGGGTCACGGCCGCCCGCACCGCAGGAGCGGCTCGTCCCCGCCCGGCTGCCATGAGGGCGCTCGCGGTGAGCCGTCGGACCGGTGCCGCTCGTATACCGAGGCGGAGGTGTGCTGCCTGTCCGCCGACAGCTGATGGTGCCGCCCGTACGCGTGTGTCTGGCGGGGCGCTCGCGGCAACGCCCCCAAGAGCGTGTGTACATCGATGCTTCGCGGGGCTGTGCACACCCCGCCCGCGGGGCATACGCTCGGCCGAGTGAGGCTCCTTCGGGAGCCCAGTGTGCCCGCCACTCCACGAACGTCGGCTGCGCCGACCGGCTTCCCACCCGCGTCGTGGAGGAAACTGCGTGCCGCGTGCGAACTCCCGTGTCTCCTCCGGTTCTCGGGCCCGGTCGGCCCACCAGCTGTGCGGGGATGGGCGTAGCCATGCGTCACACCGGGTGATTGCGGTGCGAAATGCCCGGTGATGCGGTGCGAGACGCCCGGTGATCGGCCGCGCGAGCCGGGACCGGCTCCTTGCGGCCGCGCAGGAGTACGGTGGAGGCGGCGAGGACCTTTCGTATGCCGGTGTTCAAGCCGGTCTCGGCCTCGCGGTTCCACGACACCGGGTGCTTCGCGCTCGAGGCAGGTTCCGCCATATGACCGCCGAAGCCCCTCCGATGTCCGACTGCCCGTCGGACAGGCAAGAGGCCGACGGATCGTCAGCATCCGCTCCTGCCGAAATCCGGATCGGACCGCCGCTGTCCGGGTGCGCAGAGGTCCGGATCGTCTCCGCGTATCCGGAAGTGGCGCGACAAGTCGCCGATGCGCTCAGCTGGTTCTTCGCCTACGACGAAGGCCGCAGCTACCCGGCGGGCCCCGAAGGCAGGGACACGCACCTGCATCTGACCCTGGATCCGTCGCACTCCGTGCGCCCGTTCCGGCCTTGGAGCGAAACCAGCAGACGGCCGACCGACCGTACGCATCCGCACGAGGCCGTCTGACCGTCCCTCCGCAGCACGCCACCCGTCCGTGCAGGGGCAGCCCGTTACCCCGGCCGCGCCACCGGCACCGAGGTCAAGGAGCCCCACATGTTGCGCAGTTCCACCATGTCCACGGCCGAACCCCCTTCAGGGGTCGTGCCGTCGAGTGCTGCCCATCGGTCCGAGGGATACGACGGAGCGGGGCCGTTCCCCGCCGAGGAACCGGCCGCCCCGCGCGGCGCCGGCGAGCGGCTGTACGTGACCGTGACGGCAGTGATCGTCGTCGCCCCCTTCCTGGCGCTCGGTTTGACCGGCTGGTTGCTGTGGGGGAGTCTCATCCATCCCGCCGACATCCTGCTCGCCCTCGTCCTCTACACGGTCACCGGCCTCGGCGATGGGGGTCCCTCCCTGTTCGAGCGAAGCCGAGAACTTGGGGGAGGTCGGCTTCCATCGCGGGCTCACACACGGCGGATACCGTGCCGTCTGTCCCGTACGCATCGCGCTGGCGGTGGCCGGATCGATGAGCTTCCAGGGCGACGTCATCGGCTGGGTCGCCACCCACCGCCGCCACCACGCCTTCACCGACCGGCCTGGCGACCCGCACTCCCCGCACCGCTACGGCACGCACCTGCGCCAGTTGCGCGGGCTGCTGCACGCGCACGTCGGCTGCCTGTTCCGCAACGACCCGACGCCGCCGCCGTCATCCGCCTCCTCGAACGCCTTGGCTGGGTGTACGACGTGCGGTGGCCGGCCCCGGACCGCGTCGCCGCCCGCCGCGTGTGAACCCGGCCCACCCCTTCGTCTTCCGCACGGCAGTAGACAGGAGCCCTCATGACCGCCGCCCTGCAGCCCCCGCTCCCCTCGCATCCCCTCCTCCGTCTGCGTCTCGCGCCCCGCGGCGGCCTGCCGCACCATATCGACGGCGCGTGGTGGCCCCACTCGTACGACCTGCTCGCCGAACTCCCGCGGCTGCTCGCCGGGCTGCCGAGGACCTGGGGTCACATCAGCAGCGTCACGGTCAACGGGGCGACGTGGTCCGCGACCCCCGGCCGGATGCTCGTCTTCAACCAGGTCGTGCGCCTGCGCAGGTCCACCGCCGCGTCCGCCCCGCACACGGTCTGTCTGCTCGCCCCCAACCGGGGCAGGTGGGACCTGCTGGTCGTACCGCCCGACACCGCGCAGGACACCGCCGAGCCGCTTATGGCCGCCGCGGCGGGCGGTGACACCTGACCGGGCGGCGGTGCGCGGAGAGTACGGACCGTGGGCGGGAGCGCCAGAGGACCGGCGCCTGCCCCGCGTCCCAGGAGTGATCCGAAAGACAGGCCCTAGCGGCGAGCGTTCCGGCGCCGGGGGCGCAGTCGGCCCCGGCCGCCGTCCCGGTCGTCGCGCCGGGGACGGACCGTGGTGGGTTGGGTGACCAGTCCGGGACGTGGCCGTCCGACGGCTTGCCCGGGATGCTTCTGCTCGGTCGACGGGCTGCTGTACGACTCGGTCGACGGGCCGCCGTACGAGTGGAGAGCGATGCGCTCCGCGTGCTGTGCGTTGAGCCGGTGGATCACACGCGTTGCCGCAACGGTCAGGATCAGCAGGGCACTGAAGGCCACGCCGGTGACGATGGGGGTCACATCCCTGTGATCAGGCGGCTCGACCGGGCCACAGCGACCGGGTAGGACAAGGCGCCGCCCTCGTCCTCCCGGGTCTCCTCGGAATCCTGGTCCCGGTCGGCCACGGAGCTTCCGTGGAGGGCTTGTTCCGCTGCCATGAGCGCGCTCGCGGTCGTCAGAGGGCCGGCGCTCTCGCTCGCGGCAGCCATCAGTCGGGCGGCTGCCGGGGCGCTGGTCTCCGGTGGTATCACCAGCAGGTCCCAGAGTCCGGCGGTGTGGGACAGCAGCAGGATCTTGTGGGGGTCCAGCTCCCGCGTGAACCAACCGATCCTCACCACATGGCCGTTGACGGGGAGCCGGCGCGGGACGGCCGGCCAGTACCGAGGGTTGACGGCGATCCGGGTGATCCGTCCCCACAGGGGATCCAGCACATCGGCCAGAGCGGAGAGTTCGTGTGTCAGGTCCCGGGAGCGGGGCCACCAGGCGCCGTCCAGAAGCCCCTGGGAAGTACTCACGGGCTTCAGCGCGAGGCGAGCGGTCGGAACCCTGAAGGGCACGATCCGCAGCGGGGGTTGGTCGGTGGTCGCGGACATCGCGCGAACCTGTCTCCCGGCCGCTGCTCGTAGGCGGCGGCCCGGTGTCGTCACTCGCCGAGAACGGCACCGGCATGGAGGCCGGTGTGCGACATACTCTCGATGCCTTCACGCTACTCCCCCGGCACGTCCAACGGGCCCCGGCGAGGCACCGGTTCCCAACGCTGCCCAGCATGCCTGCGACGAGTGCCGCGCCACCCTCTGCGCCCGGGGCGCCTCAGACTTCGTCCGTCTGCCGACCGTCATTCTGCGAGGACTGACTGGTCTCCAGCCAGGACCGTGCCGGCTCTGCCGTGCGGGTGGTGTCCACGGTGAGGTGCAGGCGGGTCCCGCCACCGCGGCCCGCGGGGTAGCTGCGCTGCTCGGTGGCGGCGAAGCAACGACGGAGAGCCTCTGCGACCCGACGGGCGGACTCGGGGGACGCGGCAACGATGCGTACCTCGGCGTGCCCGGCAGAGGGAGTTTCCAGTGGCTCCATGGTGACCTCGTTCGTCAGGGGCCTCGTTCGTCAGGCCGATGTGGTGGTGGGCGTGAGCCCGTCGCTCCGGACCGACCGTCCCCCGGCAAGGCGAAGGCCGTACGGGGATCGGAGATCTTGGCGATGACCGCGGTCACGGTTCGACGGTCTCCACGTCCTCACATCCCGTGGGCGGGGCTCAGGGAGTCCGACCGGTTTTGAGGCGGACGGAGCGTCTTGAACGTTCCGGCCTTTTCACTCTACTGCGGCGTGCCCCGGCCGCAGGAGGAGTGAGGAGTACCGTGAAATGAGGAAGCCCCTGTGGTTTTCCCGGCAGCCGCACCACCATCGCCGTACGCGAGGGGTGTCCACCGAATTCCCGCAGACAGGCGAACGCCATGTCCGACTCCGAACCTCCGCGCGTGTCGAAGCTTCTGCCGGACGCCGTCCACGAGGCCGTCAAACCCGGGACAGCCTTGCTGCGTCTGGAGACGACACACGACCGTCAGGGAATTCTCGACGGTGCCTGGTGGCCGCGTTCCCGCGACATCCGTGCCGAGCTCCCCGGCCTGATCGCCGCGCTGACCGAACACCTCGGGCCGGTTACGCGGGTCGGTCTGGACTCCAGTGCCTGGGAAGAGATGCCGACGCGATTGATCATCGACGGCCGCGTCGTGCACCTCGACTTCTCTCCGGTCGGGGACGACACCGTCCTCATCACCCGGGGCGATCAGGACTACTTCTCCCTGTTGGTGGTCCCGCCGCACGCGACGCCCGACGCGGCACGCGCCGCGATGGCCAAAGCCGTCCGCGCCGACAACCTCACGCAGGCCGGACAGATCCTTATCGACACCGGCACCGGTCGCGTCGACACCCGCACCGGCACCGATCGAGCGCGTCCGATTGCCACGGAAGAGCCTCCCTGAGGCGGGGCACACCCCTCGTCACCGCGCACGGCGGCGGGACGGTACGTCGGCAGAGCTCACTTCTCGGTGCGATGCCACAGCCGGAGCCGCCACAGTCCGTTCCTCGCGGGGCGTGCCGCGGCGGTTCGGCCCGAACCTTCGACCGGCGGCCGGGACCGGCCGGAGGACAGGGTCGCGATGCGATCGTGGTGACTCGTGGTGAACAGCTGAATCGCGAGTACGCCCAGGGCGATCATCGCCAGGAGCGTGAGGACGGTCGCGAAGGTCTCCATGCCTGTCACATTCCTTCCGCCGGATTCGGCACCTGGCCGGTGACGGCCCCCGCGGGGCTGCGAGAGGGCGGGCGACGGGCCTCGTGCCCGCCTTCGGAGTCCCAGACCCTCTCCCGGTCCGAGTCCCAGTCGGCCTCGGCCGCGATCCGGAAGAAATCGGCCTCCTGGATCAGGCCGCTCGCAGTGAGAAGCCGCGACGGATCAGTGGCAGTGGTCATCAGCCGGGCAGCTGTGGCGGCACTCGTCTCCGGCGGTATCACCAGCAGGTCCCAGCGGCCTACGGTGTAGGAGAGCAGCAACAGCTTGTGCGGGTCCTGCTCGGCCTTGAACCAGCCGACCCGCACGACACGCCCGTGGACGGGCACCTTCCGCGGGACGACCGGCCAGAACGTGGGGTTCACCGTGACTCGGGTGATCCGCCCCCACAGCGGGTCGAGTACTGCGGTGAGCGCCGGCAGTTCCGCCGTCAGATCGCGGGAGTAGGGCCACCACGCACCGTCGATCAAGGACGAGGCGGTGCCGGCCGGCGCCAGCATCAGGCGGAGCGGCAACGAAGAAGAGGCCCGGTCGTCGACCGCCGGTTTGTCCAACATGGTTGCGATCATGACGCGGACCCTGCCCCGGACCAGTGTGAACCGGCCCGGTGTTGTGAATCGCCGAAAACGACACAAGCATCAAAGCCGGTGTACGAAGTGCCCTCGGTAGGTCCGAGGTTACTCCTGGCCAGTGCCCGGCGGACCGGTGCGAGGGCACGGGTTGAAGAACGGCACGGGTTGAAGAACTCGGGCACCGCTGCCGTCGTCAGCGGACGGGACGCCGCCCGGTACGCCGGGATCCTCGCACCGCGATGAAGGCCACATCGGCCACGACGAGCACGATGCCGATGGCCAGCAGATAGCCCAGGCCGTCCGCTGCCGCGCCGATGATTCCCAGTACGACGGCCACGAGGACGAGCAGCAGGAAGAGCACCATCACCCGAGCACCTCCTTGTGCTGCGTGTGGGCGGTCAGCGGCGCGCGAGTTGGCGTTCGCCGTTGACACCTGGTTGGTACGTCATGCTGTAGTGCCGGAAGATCGCTTCCTCCTGTTCGGCGGGCAGTACGTCGTCCGTCCCGATCGAAGGGGCCTTGCGTACCTGCCCCTTGGTGTACGAGACCTTGACGTAGCCCGGCCCGAGGACTGCCTCGTCGAGGGGGACGAAGACCAGTCGCTGGCGGCTGAGCAGGCCGGTCCTGACGGTGGCCATGGCGGGTTGGTCGGTGGCGGTGTCCACGTAGATCGCTTCGAGCATGCCGATCTTGCGCTGCTTCAGGTCAACCACGTCATGGTTGCGCCACTCGCGGATGTCGGCCGAACGGATCATGCCCTGCTCCTTGTCTGCGCGCGCCGCCGGTGGCACAACGGCCCCGGCGTATACACACCGGGGCCGCCCTTCCGGGTCATTGCACGTGAGAGTGCACTGGCCCACTTGTCATCGTAGAACCGAAGCACTCTTCCGGCATTGGGAATTTTTCGGGCAATATGGCCCCTGGGACCCCAGGGGCCCCAGGGGCCCCTGGGACCCCGGTGCGGCCTCGTCGCCTCAGCCGCGTTCCTCCTCCTCGGCCTCCATGCGCCGTATCCCCTGATGCGTCAACATGACCATCGCGGGTGTATTTCCCTGGGCCCAGTCGACGGTCATGAACCCTTCGCCCTCCAGATACCCGCAAGCCGCGGCCAGATCCTGCTCAGGGATCCGGAGGTCATCACGCAGCTTCGCCCCGGTGATGCCGAGGAGGCGATTGCCTTCCGTGGCCTCGTACAGGGCTTTCATGATCGCTTCGCGGTAATTCTTACGCTCGTGCAGTGTTGCCATGATCGCCGCCACTCGTGCCGGGCACCGACGAAGAGTCCATGGGACCTGAGCGACGGCACCTTGCCGCTCCTGCCGACGGCCGTCGCTGCTCTGCGGCCTGCCGGGCGGCGTCGGGGGACGTGGGAATGATGCACACCCACTACCCACGGTCAGGAGAAGGTCGTGCGTCACCCGTGGCCGCGTCACGGCGTCCGCGGAGGGGCCGGGCGATCCGGCAGACCCCGTCGGCACAGCATGGGAGCCGGTGTGTGAGGAACTCCCGGTGCTTCACTGTACTCCGGGCCGGTTCCTGAGAACCTGCCCATGACCAGCGGCTTCCTCGGGGACCAGGGCCTTGGGCCGCAGCGCCTGGGCGAGCCTGGTCGTGGGCGCCGCGGAGTGCCGTGGACTGAGGACGCGCCTCTGGTTTCCCGGCAGCGACACCGACGTCGCCTCGGGCGATCGGCGAACTGCCGAATCCCGCAGGCAGGCGATGACGATGCCCGACCCCGATCCGCCACCTGTGATGAAGCTGCTGCCGGACGCGATCCACCAGGCCGTCCAATCCGGGGCAGCCCTGTCAACAAAAGCGCGGGCACGAAGTCGCCGCTGGACAGGCGGATGCTGGCCGCCGCACCGCGCACCCGTCGTGAGCGTCTGGGGTTGCGGTATGGCGCTGCTGTACTGCAACCGCCCCGCAGCCCCCCCACTGAGACGGCGCACGCTTTCCAAGTCTGTTGGTGGGTAGCGGCCGAGTCCGTGCCGGGCAGTCAGTGCCACGACGTCGACACCGTGCTCGGGCAGGGCCTCATCGATGTAGTCGCACAGCTCCTCGCGTTCGCCGGTTGAGTACCGCGAGCAGTAAATGAAAAAGACCTGTCGGTCAAAGGGCATGGGTGGCCTTCTCCTTTCGGCGAGGGCCACCCCGAGGAATTACTTCTGCTGCGCGAGCCAGTCGGCGAACTTGGTCTCGGCGATGTGCGCGTCCGGCCCCGGGAGGAGCGTGTCCTCCTGGAGAGCGGCGCCCCAGTACGTCGCCTGCGGGTCGGTGAGGACCTTGCGGGGGTCGTTCTTAGCGGCGAGTCCCATGCGGATGAACTCCTCGAGCTCGAACGTCTCGGGGCCCGCGACCTCCACCACGCCGCCCACCGGGGCGCCGACCGAGGTGCGGCCGACGGCCGCGGCCACGTCGTCGGACACCATGGGCTGGATCTTCGCCGCGGGCAGGCGCACGGTGTCGCCGTCGGTCATCCCGTCGGCGAGCCCCTTCGCGAACTCGAAGAACTGGGTCGCGTGGACGATGGAGTAGGGGTTGCCGGACGTCTTGATCAGGTCCTCCTGGGCCTGCTTGGCCCGGAAGTAGCCGCTCCCCTGGAGGCGATCGGTGCCGACGACGGACAGCGCCACGTGGTGCGTCACGCCGGCGTCGGCCTCCGCCTTGAGGAGGTTGGTCGTGGAGGTACGGAAGAACTCCATGACCGCGTCGTCCTCGAACGAGGGGGAGTTGGACACGTCGACCACGACCTGCGCGCCCTGCAGGACGTCGGCCAGCCCCTCGCCCGTCAGCGTGTTGACGCCAGTGTTGGGTGCGGCCGCGACCGCCTCGTGCCCGTGCTCGCCCAGCCTGGCGACCACCTTCGAGCCGATGAGCCCGGTTCCACCGATTACTACGACCTTCATGACGGAATTCCTCTCGGAGTTATCCTGATCCAGTACCAGAAGAGACCGGGCAGTCGTTCTGCTTGTGACACGCGATGCGGAAAATCGAGGACAATTTCCTGCTGCCGCTCCCGCGATGGCCTATTCGGCGGGTTTCCCGTCGGTCGAGACCCAATGCCACGTACTACAGCCGGAGATCTTGAGGATCGGTGATGGGTGGGATCGGCTGGTGGTGGGCCCAGGGTCGTAGGCGGTCCGGAAGCGGGTCTCCGCGGCGTCGGTAGTGACTGACCAGGGCACGGGTCTGGTGGAGCCGACGCCATAACTCGCAGGCCAGGACGGTCTCCACGGGGTGGCGGGAGTTGAGGCGGGTGGCGGTCAGGCAGTGCCGGATGGTGTGGACCGATGGCCGCAGGAGCGGGCCGGGGATCAGCCGGCGATCTCGCTCTCGTCGAAGCTCGGGGCTTTTCCCTGATCGGTTCCGGGGTCTGGGGCCGGGACGCAGGCCCGGCCCCGCGTTCCGGCTCCGGTCCCGGGCCCCGGCTGCGCGAACCTTGGGTCTGCGCAGCCGAGCTCGATACGGTTCTGCAGAACCGTCAACCACCAACGAACTGGGCTTTACGGCTTGATGCCGAAGGGGCCGAGCTCGCCGGCGTCGATGCGCAGCGACTCGTACATCGTGAAGGCGTTGTCGTACGTGAAGACGTCCGCACCGCCGAGCAAGCCGATGTATTTCTCGATGATGGGGCGGGCCGCTTCCTCGGTGACGGCGTCGAAGTAGGTCTTGGTGATGGCCCAGCCGTTGCCGGTCGGACCGTACTTCTCGAAGTACGGCGTCGGGTCGACCGACGCCGAGGCGGCGCGGGTGCTGGCCATGAGGTCGTTGACGTACTGCTTCTGCAGGTCGCCGTCGGCCCGGACGCCGAGGCGGCCGAGGTGGCCGCCGACGAGGGTCGTCCAGGGGTACTTCATGGCGATGTCGTGGGCCTTGATCCAGGCGGGGATGTCCACTGAGACGGCGAGGTTCCTGAACGGCACCCAGCCCGGGTAGATCACGTCCACCACCATCAGGGTGGCGTAGGCCGGGGCGTAGATGAAGATGTTGTCGGGCGAGTGGTTCGCGCCGTGGTGCGCCAGCTCGAGGGTCTCTCCGCCGACGCGCAGGGTGTAGCGGTCGGTGAACGTCACAGACGGGGCCGGGCGGTTGACGTCGCCGTCGAGGCGCAGCAGGCGGCGGGTCTCCCCGTGGCCGACGATCGTCACGTCCTTGCCGAAGATGGAGGCGGCACCGATGTGGTCGGCGTGGGAGTGGGAGTAGACCAGGTGGGTCACCGTGCTGGGGCGGCCGTTGGCCTCGGTGACCTTGTCGATCGCGCGCTTCAGGTTGTGCCCGATGGTGGGCGGCGCGTCGACGAGCACGACGCCGTCCCGCGTGGTCAGGAACATGGCCTGGTAGCTGCCGTCCGTGACCCAGTAGAGGTTGCCCTTGATCTGGCCGACGAAGTAGCCGTCCTCGTTGAGCGCGGGACCGAAGGAGCCCGAGGGGACTGGTGCGTAGTCGGGCAGGCCGGCGGCCGGCCCGGCCGCAAAGGCGGTGCCAGGCAGCGTAGCGCCGAGCACGGCCGCGGCGGTGGGAACTGCGGCGGCGATCGACGCGCGCTTTAGGAACGTGCGGCGGTTGGTTCCGCTCGTCTCTGCGGACTCATCAGTCATGTTTTGTCCTTGTGAGCATGATTCACAGGTCATCGCCAGCATGTGCTGCGGCAATCGCTGTTTTAGGACTGACCGGCGACACTGGCGGGATGTGACAACCATGCTTTTGTTGACGACGACCTGATCAGCCGCAATCCGTGCCGGATCAAGGGGGCGGGGAAGGAGTCGGCCGCTGAACGCCGTATCGCCACCGTCGCCCAAGTCGACGCCCTCGCCGAAGCCGTCGGCATCCGCTGGCGTCTCATGGTCTACCTCGGGGCGTACGGTCCGATGCGGCCCGAGGAACTGGCCGGCCTCCGGCGCCGAGATGTCGACCTCGACGATCTCGTGATCCGTGTCCGTGTCCGTGTCCGTGTCCGTGTCGCCGAGCCTGAGCGCACCAACGGCAAGCGCGCTCCGGGTGCCACCAAATCCGAGGCGGGCGCTCGTTTGGTCGTCCTTCCCGTCTTCCTGGAGAAGGAGGTGAAACGCCATCTCGCCTGGTACGCGGAGAAGGGGCCTGACGGTCTCCTCTTCGTCGGCGAGAAGGGCGCGGCCTTCCGCCGGACCTCCTTCGGTCGGAAGTGGCGTCGCGCCCGTGCCGTTGCAGGCCTGCCGGACGGCTTCCGCTTCTACGACCTTCGTCACACCGGGCACACGCTCTCGACCCGCTCCGGTGCCACCCTCAAGGACACCATGGTCCGCGCCGGCCAGTCCTCCGAGAAGGCTGCGCTGATCTATCAGCACTCCGACGAGGAGCGGCAGCGTGATGTGGCGGCCGGGCTCGACGAGATGGTGCGCGCCGAGCGTGCGAAGCACCACAAGGACAACCCCGCGCACCACAACGAGGAGTCCACCGGAAGCTAGCCGAGAGCTAATGGTGCGGTTGTCGTGCGCGGGTCGCCCACCGGTCTAGACAACAAAGAACCCCCGGGTCAATGACCTGGAGGTTTCGCGTGGAGCGGGTGACGAGAATCGAACTCGCGCTCTCAGCTTGGGAAGCGACGGCGCTTGGACGGGCTGGATGGCTCTGACCAGCGCAGATACCTGGTTCTTGGGGCGGTCGTGTGGGTCGGATTGCACCGCTGTTGACCGTGGCTTTCCGTCCTTACGGGCACGCGGAGGGCACGGAACCTCGGAAGGGGAGAGGCTGGCGCTTCTGACGGTACAACTGCGCATGGTTGCCTCATACGGAGACGAGCTGTTGAAGTGACGTTGCAGCTGCATACGAGCGGCCCGGCTGGGGCATCGCGGAGGCACCGTCACAGAAGAAGGTACGTCCAGGTCTCACGGCGCCCGAAGCGCCCGCGCTGGTGTTGTCGTACGCGTTGATGTAGACGAGTCGGAACTTTGGTCTGCACTTGCCACTTGCGCTGTAGAGCGCCTCGTCACCGAGCAGTTGGTGGGCGGTCACCGAGAAGACGCAACCGGCGGAGCCGACGACCTTGCCGCTCTTGTCGAGGAAGTCGTATCTGATGTCATAGGCCATCGAGTGCGCCGCATGATTCCTGAGCCAGAAGGTGATTCCCGGCTCGCCGTCGGCTTCGCTGTGGGACTCGAACCCACAACCAATGGATTGAGAGTGGGATCGAATCCTTGATCGCGGGTGCTGGTTCATGCTGGGCGGTGCTGTCCTCGCAGGCCAGCGCCGTCCGGCATGGTTCTTGTTCCTACTTATGACGGGTGCTGCTCCGCCATCCGCTCACGCATCGCTCACGCGGGCGTTCTTACCTGCGGCGGAGCGGGCACGGGTGGGTCAGTAGCCAGTTGTGGTGAGCGTGCGGGACCGCTGTGAGCGGAGCGCTGTACGTCGGGGGCGGCCAGGTCTTCCGTGGTGCCGGCGATGATGGACGAACTGCCGGTGTTATCGGATGGGGCGGTGACGGGAGTGCTGGGACCGGCGCACGGCGGTGAGGCCCAGCGCGGCCACGAGGACCACGATGCCGATAATCAGCAGGTAGCTCAGCCCATCCGCTGCGACTCCGATGATTCCCAGCACAACGGCGACCAGAACGAGAAACAGCAAGAGAGCCATGATGCGAGCACCTCCCTTGGGTAGCTGAGCACCGGACGGTCAGCGGCGCGCGAGTTGCCGCTCGCCGCCTGCGCCCGTCTGGTAGGCCATGTCGTAGTGCTGGAAGATCGCTTCCTCTGACTCGGCAGGCAGGATGTCGTCCATGCCGACCGAGGGCGCCTTCTTCACCAGCGCCTTGGCGTAGGAGACCTTGACGTAGTCGGGTCCGAGGGTCGCCTCGTCGAGGGGTACGAAGGCCAGGTGGTGGCGGGTGGGGAGTCCGGTGCGGACCGTGGCCACTGCCGGTTCGTCGGTGGTGGTGTCCACGTAGATCGCTTCGAGCACGCCGATCTTGTGGCCCTTCGGGTCGAGGACGCTGCGGTTGCGCCACTCGCGGATGTCGGCTGAATGGATCATGGCCTGCCTCCTGAGCCGTTGATCCGGGCCGGTGCGGCCGCCGGCGCCCCTGCGGGAAGTCGCCGCCCGCTGCGGGGCCGGTAGGCCCTTGCCCTTCCAGGTTATCGAGGAACCTCTGCGTCGCGCCCTCGCGCGGTGACGGTACCGAGCGTAGTAGTCGACAGGCATGCCGATGAAGCCTCCCGGTGCCGCGGACCGTCGGTTGGCAGTCGTTGTTCCGTGAGGGAGCCGTGCTGCTTGACGCGCTCACTGAGTTCCCGTTCTGCCGCCTTGGTGTCGCCGTCGTGGTCGGCGACGGCACGGTCGTACTCGGGTCCGAAGCGGTGCTTCAGGCCGCGCCCACCGCCGTCCCGGATTCGTCCACGTCCGACGATGAGGACGGCGACCGCCGCGATGACGATCACGGCGATGATCACGATGGTGAGCATGGCTTCCTTCTCTGGCTCTCGGTTCGTGGGTTGCACTGCTTCATTGCCGTGCCCGTCACTTCCTGCGGGCTGACTCCGCGTTGGCCTGCCGGGTGGTGTCCACGGGAGGTGGGCATCACCCGGGGCGCTTGTCGTCAGCGCCTGAAGGCGTCCTTGGCCTTGTCGCCGGCCTGCTTCAGGTTTCCGGAGACCCGGTCGGTCCTGCCTTCGCGCTGCAGGCGCCTGTTGCGGGTGGTGCGGCCGATGCGTTCGGTGATCCGGCCCTTGAGTTCCTGTGTCTTGTGCTTGATCGTCTGTCCGACGCTCATGGTTGTCCTCTGCTCGTTCGCTGGATGGGTTCCCGCGCGATTGCCGTACAGGCCGCATTTCCGCGGGCGGGGGCGCCTGGTGTGGACTACCTGTGACCGCGGCTGTACCTGCGGCCGCCACCACGGCGGCCGCGCAAGCCGAACCCGACCACCACCAGGATCAGCAGAAGGAGAAGAATCCATAACATCGCCGGGCCTCCAGATCGCGGGAAGTTCCTGGTTCCGCGGGGTCCGGGCGAAGCGGGAAGGTGGAATGCGTCGCCCGAGTGATCCGGAGCGGCATAGCCCTACGCCGTGCTGCCAGTCAACGCCTGGCGACTGCCTGTGTCAACGCAGCGTCGACATAGGGGAGTTCCGGGAGCTGGGCAGGGGACGCTGGGATAAACGGAGCCTCAGCGGGTGCTTCGGCCGGCTCGGCCGGCGGCGTCGGCAGGATGTGGTCCTCCCACCAGGACAGCCCCATCACGGTGGCGAGCAGGACGAAGGGGACCGAAGCCGGAACGATCAGTACGTACATGCGTACCGCCTGTGGTGAAATGCGTGCGACGCGGCGGGCAGCAGATGAACGGTGCCCGCATGGGGCGCATCGAGGCTGCGCAGGATCGCGTAGCGAGGGCGAGTGCGGGAGCGGCCCGTTGGGGGCGGGGCGGGTCCGGCACTGATGCGCGAGGTGCGCCCTCGAAGGAGCGCGAGAGGTGATCGACGCTGCCGGGGGCTCGGGCGTACCTAGCACGCTAGGCCTTGCCGCACTCCCTGGACAGATGTCAAGTGGCCATCTGCTCCAGGTGCAAGACCGTTGCACGCGGCGCTGTCCGTAATCCCTGCGCAGGGCTAGTCTGTTCGAACAGGCCCCGGCCCCCGGCAGTGATGCCTTGTTCCGCTCCGGGGAGGCCCATCGTGTTCGTTCTCCTTCTCGTCCTGATCTTGGTCTTGTTCGGCCTCGGTTTCCTCAGCCCCCTCTGGTGGGTGGCCGCAGCCGTGCTGGTCTTCGGCGTCACCCGCCACGGCCGCGATCGCGGTGGAGGCTGGATCCGTGGTGACGGCTCCGATCGCAGGGAGTACCGGGACTACGAGAACCGCCGGGAGCGTCAGGACCGCTGGGACCGGCGCTACAGCCGTCAGCACCGGGCGCGCTGGAGGCGCGAGGACCGTCGGGACCGCGAACGCCGCGGGTGACCGATGAACTGGCCTGGCATCAGAGATTCCGGGACGGCTGCAGCCACACCGGACGCGCCGAAATCGTGGAGAGGTACGTGCCATGCATCGCACAACCATGCTCCCGGGGGATTGGTGGGATCTGACGGCCGAGACCTCGGTAGAGGACCCGGCGGGTCAGGATGTCGTGGCACTGCGCGCCGAGAACGATCAGCTGCGGCGGGCGCTGGCCGGCCGTGCGGTCATCGATCAAGCCTGCGGCATGGTGATGGTCCTGGCCCCCTGCCGCCGTGGGCCGGCCAGGAACCTGCGATCTTCAAGCACTACGGACTGGCCTACAAGCCAGGTGCGGCCGGCGAACGGCAACTGGCGCGCCGCTGACCACCTATGGACAGGATGACTGCCCTGTGAGGTACGGACCATGCACCAGGTGACCACGCCCCGTGAGGAACGGCGACTGTTGAGGAACGTTCCTCCGGCGAGGGATGCGGCGTTGCTGGCCGAGGTCGTCGAACTACGCGCCACGAACGAGCAGTTGGGGCGGGCGCTGGCGAGCCGTGCGGTGATCGACCAGGCGCGCGGCATGGTGATGGTCCTGGCACCGTGTTCCAGCGACCGGGCCTGGGACCTGCTGGTGGACGTGTCGCAGCACTGCAACATCAAGCTCCGTGACGTGGCTGCGGCCCTGGTCGCCACGACGAAGGACCAGACGCTCCCGCAACCGATACAGCGGGAGCTGTGCCGAGCACTGCGGCGCCTCCGTCTGGCGAACGGGAGATGACGGCGTACGTGCCCAGCGGACGGCACCGGGAGCTGTGAGCTCAACTCTCCGGTGCCTTCGTCCAGGACGGCCGTCGGACGCCCCTGCTGAGTAGCCCACCTAGTGGAACTCAAACGCCGGCCTGGCTCCGCCACTCGCCAGGCCACGGACGATGGAGTCGACGCGGTTTCAACTCTGCTTTCAAGGCTAGTCGTTGGACATGCCCAGACGCTACGGCGGAGGCCCGCGGGGACCGTCATCTCCATCATCGTGGACATCGCGGCACTGATCCTGATCCTTTGGATCGTCCTCTACCTGTTCGACGCCAACACCGCCGGCAGGACGGTCTCCTGGTCCACGACGCGGCGAACTGGCTCTCGGGCTGGTCGCACAATCTGTTCACCATCCACTCGGACGACCGGCGCACCGTGGTCAACTACGGCCTGCCCGCTGTCGTCTACCTGCTGATCGGTCACGCGGTGGCCAGCTGGGTCATCCGAACCTAGCCCCTCCGCCGAGGCGCAGCGGCGCGTGGAACATCCGGGTGGATCAGGCCGCGCATAGCTCGTCACCCCCGATGCCCACGTGCCGGAGCCTGAAGGTGACGTCGACTGTCCACGAGGCGCGGACGGAACTGAACTGCCAGGCACAGACACGGTATCCAGCCCCAGCCCCGGCAGCGTGACAGTCCACCCCGAGGAAGCCCATGGTGTCTACAGGTACCGCAACTCCCCTCATCCCCGCGGAAGCTCTCCCAGCTCCGTGCCGACGGCCTGTGGTCGCTGATATGCCGGAGGACTGCGAGACGGTCGTCGTCAGTGGTGGTCTCACTCGCGCCACTCTTCGGGACTGCGCCAGCGTCTTCTGGGCGCATGTCACAGTCCCGGAGGGCAGGTGGCCCTCGACCTGTCGCCCGTGGTGCGGCCGGGGTCCCCGGGCTGCTGTTGAGGCTCTGATCGGCCCGGCTCAGCCGGGCGAACTCTGCGGTACGTCGCTCCGGTTGGCCCGGGGGATGCCGGTGGAGGCCAGAATCCGCTCGGCCGAGTCGGCGTTGTCGTCCTGTACGGCCCTGACCATCGCGGCGTGCGCGGGGCCGATACCGGTCTCCGGCGGGATCACGAGGAACAGGAAGTGGTCCTGGTCGCCACGGGTGACGATCATGGTGTTGTCGCCCACGGCGGACCAGTCGATGCGGACCAGGTGCCCGTCGACGAACAGATGGCCCGGGGTCTCGTCCCAGTCGCTCGCGTCGAGGCCCACGCGGGCGATGGGGCCCAGGCGAGCCGTCAGCGCGGTGAGTAGACCCGACAGCTGGCTCTTGAGGTCGCGCGTCCGCGGCCACCACGCTCCGTCGAACGTCCCCGTGCGCTTGGCTGTCGTCTCCAGCCGCAGGACCGCGGTGCCGGGAAGCACCGGCTCACTGCTGGTGTCTGCCAGAAGCCTGACGGGGTGCGTGGCGGGGAGCATGGCGGCTCACTTCCCCGCCGTCCGGGTCCGGCGCCGTGGCCGGAGCCGTCCGCGTCCCCCGTCGCGATGGTCGCGGCGATCGCCTGCGCCACTCGTAACGGCACGACCGCGAAGCATCTGCGGGGCCGAAGGCGCCAGCCCCCGAACAACCGATCGGGAGCGGCCGTAGTGGAAAGCGGCGATGCGCTCGTCGTGCTGGTTGTTGAGCAGGTGGATCAGGAGCACGCCCGCAGCGACGATCGCCAAGAGCACCAGCACAGTCACGAAGATGTCCATGACCCTCACACCCCCTTTGCCGGATTCGGCGTCGGCAGAGCGACTGTCGGGATACCGAATACCGGAGCAGTGACTGCCGGGATCCGTGGACGTGAGGTCGGACCGCTGGCTTCATGGCCGCTTTCGGCGTCCCAGACGGCCTCCACGGCCCGGTCGGTCGCCGCCACGGTGCGCAGACGCGCGGCCTCCTCCATCAACTGGCCCGTGGTCGACGTTCGCAGTGGGTCGCTCGCGGTCGACATCAGCCAGGCGGCCGAGACGGGAATCGCAGTCAATGAGAGAAGTTCCGCCCCCGGATCACGGGAGCGGGGCCACCAGGCGCCATCCACCGGAGCCGGTGCCGAACCGGTGAGAACGGGCGACATGCGGAGAGATGGAGAGGAGGGCCGGTCTTCGAGTGCCGGCGCGTAAGAAACGGTCGCAGTCATGATGCGAACCCTGCTCCGGACCGGTCGGAACCGGCCCGGCGTATTCAATCGCCGAAAACGACACAAGCTTGGAGGCCGGTGCGCGAAATACCCTCGGTAACACCAGCCTACTCCGCCGGCCTGCCGTACGGACTGTGCCCAGCAGTCGCGGTGACCCGGGACGCGTTACCGAGGCGACCAGGACTGCTGAAGGCGCGAACGTCTCGCCCCGCCCGCAGGTCGACCGATCCGAGATGGCGAGCTGATGAACAGATCTGGCGAGCCGTTCCACGGACGCGATCCGTGCAAGTGTGAGAAGTGGACGGGCCGACGCCGAGCACCCGGATACTGATCGGCTGCCGTGGTCGGCCGTCTGTGACAGTGAGGAGCGCGCCATGGGCGCGAACACGGTCGAGGCTGCGTTGCCCGACACCCTTCAGAAGCTCACAGACCACCTGACGGCCTCCTACGCCAACCTGCTGACGGCCGCGGTCGTGCGGGAGGTGGTGCAGGACTGCTACCAGCCGCTCAGTAACGCTCGAATCGCCAACTACGTGCCGATCCTCGTCGAGCACAACAGCCGCACCAAGCTACGGCAACTCGTCCGACGCCCCGATCCCACGGCTCCCCTGCGCGAGGAGTCCGACGGGACACGAGGCCACTCCGTCACCACGGCTCTGCGAAGGCTTCGAATCGCCCTGACCCGCTCGGCATAGACACCGCGCCCGTTCAAGGCCCACCGGGCACACGGGCCCGCTCGATCGATGCTCGCCCCGTGCCCGGTCCAGGCCGACTGCTCCGCCGACCCCACACCCGTTCCACCGAGGCGGACGCCGCACCCGTGATCAGTACGACAACGGGTTCTCAGGACAACGCCGACCGCTTCCCCGGCAGGGGCAGCCTCTGAAGCAGCTCCCAGAGCGGCCGTGAACCTCCCGCCCACTCGGCGAGCGTTCCCCGGTCGACCAGATGCAGTTTCTGAGACTTCGCGAGCGGCGCACACCCCGAGGTGAAGCGTCCGTTCGTCACCAGAACCACCACGTCCCCGCCGTGCAGCTGCCGGCCGGTGCCGTTGAGCACATGCAGATCCGGGGTACCCACCGGCGATCCCGAGGCCCCGTCCTGCCGGTGCTTGCACTGGATCACCCAGCGCCTGCCGAGCGGATCGGTCGCTGTCACATCCGCGCCGTTGTCCCCGGCCCCGCCCACCTGTACGGCATCCGCACAGCCGTCACGGCGCATCAGGTCCCGTACCGCGAACTCGAAGTCCTCGTGGTGGAGCCCGTCGAGCTGGGGGAGCCTGTAGCGCAGCCTCCGCACATGCACCCGCTCCCAGCGAGCACCCACCGCCCACTGCGTGAGCCAGAAACCGCCGGCCGCACCCACGACGACGGCGAGCACGGCAAGCAGCCACCAGCTGCCCAGCAGCCACTGCCCCACGGCGCCGCAGAACCCGACACCCGCGGCTGCAGCTATGGTCAGCACCAACGGCTGGGGGCCTCTGGGCTTCGTCGGGGTCGAGGCACGCTTCGGAGAGTTACGAGTCCGCCTCACCGGCGGCCGGCGGCTCACCACTGCCCCCCGTCGACAGCGACACGGCCGCAGACGCCCGGAACCGGAGTCGTACGCCCGCCATCCATGTCAAGAGTGACCCGTCCGCTGCTGAAGCCTCGGATCACCAGGCCCGCCGACGGCAGAATCGTCAGCTCGTGCCACGCACCCGGGGCACAGCGTCCGGCCCCCCGGACTTGTGTACCGTCGTTCCTCACGTGCGGATCGGTCCAAGGCACCGTGTCCTCCTCGGCGCTCTTGCGCGGCCGCTCCGACCGGACAACAGGCATCGACGCGGACATTCTTGACACTAGGTCAGATTTCCTGGCCCGCTGAGAGCGGGCGCCCTTTTCGGCCGAGCCGAACACTCGCACCCCGCCCGTCGTGTGCTCCCAGGGCACACGCGTTCCCATCGGGTGGTCCTAGCCGGGGGGAGCGAATCCGAGCGGGACTCAGACGGTGATCAGAGTACGGTCCGCCTCAGCTTTCGTCGGGCGTCAGTCTCAGCGAGATGCGGTTGATGCAGTTGCGCTGATCGGGAGGAGTCGGAAACCCCGCCCGCAAGGAGATACCCGAAGTCGGCCGAGAAGCGCGCGTGCCCGTGTATTCCGGGCGCACCGACGATGCCCGGCGCCGGCCCGAGCCGTCACTCATCTCCGGTGCGACGCCACGGCCGGAACCGTCGCAGTCCGCTCCTCACCGTGCGTGCTGGGGTCCGCCCCGAACCCCGGCCCGGCGGGCTGGACCGGCCGGAGGGCGGCGTCGCGATGCGGTCGCTGTGGCTCGTGGTGAACAGCTGAATCGCGAGTGCGCCCAGAGCGATCATCGCCAGGAGCGTGATGACGGTCGCGAAGGTCTCCATGCCTGTCACCTTCCTTCCGCCGGAATCAGCACGCGGTCGAGGCCGACCGACGCGGGGCTGCGAGAGGCCGCAGGACGGGCGTCGTGCCCGCCTTCGGAGTCCCAGACGCCCTCCCGGGCCGAGTCCCAGTCGGCCTCGGCCGCGGTCCGGAAGGACTCCGCCTCCTGGATCAGGCCGCTCGCGGTGAGACTCCACGAGGGATCCGTGGCTGTGGTCATCAGGCGGGCGGCTGTGGCGGCACTGGTCTCGGGCGGGATCACCAGCAGGTCCCAGCGGCCGACGGTGTAGGAGAGCAGGAGCAGTTTGTGCGGGTTCTGCTCGGCCCTGAACAGCGCACGCCCGAGCAGTCCCACGGTGAGAACAGCCGGTTCCGGACGGCGCTAGTACCGGTGCGGCACCGAGTGACGCAGGACGCGGCCCCACATGGACGCGTACTGGCGCCACAGCGGCCCGCTCACGTACGTGATCCCGTGCCGGGCGCAGATCTCGCGCACCCGTGGCGCGAGTTCGGCGTAGCGGTTGCTGGGCAGGTCGGGGAAGACGTGGTGTTCGATCTGGTGGCTCAGGTTGCCGGTGAGGACGTGGAGGAGGGGACCGCCTTCGATGTTCGCCGAGCCCTGGATCTGGCGCAGGTACCACTGGCCTCGGGTCTCACCGTCTAGCTGCGCCTCCTCGTACGAGAAGGTCTGGACGGCGCCCGGGAAGTGGCCGCAGAAGATCACGGTGTGCGCCCAGATGTTGCGGAGCCCGTTCGCGGTGACGTTGCCCAGCAGACAGGGCAGCGCGGACGGGCCCGCGAGCAGGGGGAAGAGGACGTAGTCCTTGGCCGCCTGGCGCACGGCCTTGCGGGCCAGGCCGGCCAGGTCGCCGAGGAGGGCCCGCACGCTCTTGCGGCCGCACGGCACGGCGTCCGCCTCCAGGTCGTAAAGGGCGATACCCCATTCGAAGACGGGGGCGAGCAGCGCGTTGTACAGCGGCTGGAGGAGGTGGACCGGATGCCAGCGCTGCTCCGGGCTCATGCGCAGGATCGTGTAGCCGAGATCCCGGTCGAGGCCGACGACGTTGGTGTAGGTGTGGTGCAGGTGGTTGTGGGTGTGCTTCCAGGCGTCGGCGGGGGTGAGGAAGTCCCATTCCCAGGTGGTGGAGTGGATCGCCGGGTCGCCCATCCAGTCCCACTGGCCGTGCAGGATGTTGTGGCCCAGTTCCATGTTCTCCAGGATCTTGGCGGTGGTGAGCATCGCCGTGCCCGCGATCCAGGCGGGCGGGAACAGGGATAGGGCGAGGGCGGCGCGGCCGCCGGTGTCCAGGCCGCGCTGGACGGCGATCACCGTACGGATGTAGCGGGCGTCGTCCGTGCCGCGCGCGGCGACGACCTCGGCGCGGATCCGGTCGAGCTCCTCGCCCAGTTCCTCTGTCGGTTTCCCGGTTGCGTTGCTGAGTACGGCAGTTGTGGACATCGCAGGCTCCTTGAGGGGCCTAGAGAGCGAGGGCGAGGGGACCTGCCGCTCCATTGACGCAGGTCTGGATCAATTCGCCCGGTTCACCGTGCAGTTCACCGGTCCGCAGATCGCGGACCCGGCCGTGGACCAGCGGTGCGAGGCAGCCGAAGCAGATCCCCCGGCGGCAGCCGTACGGCATCGCCACACCCGCCGTCTCCCCGGTCTCCAGCAGAGGCACCGACGCGGACGAGTCGGCCTCGACGCCACTGCGCTCGAACCGGACCCGGCCGCCCGGCATGTTTGAGCCCTGCGCCGGCACGGGCGTCAGCCGGAAACGCTCCACGCGCAGCCGCTCACCGGCACCTGCCGCCGCCCAGTGCCGCTCCAGTGCGTCGAGCAGTCCGTCCGGACCGCAGGCCCAGGTCTCCCGGTCGTACCAGTCGGGACAGAGCACGCCCATGTGCTCCGGGACCAGCCGGCCTGCGGTACGGGTGTACCGCGCGTGGACGCTCAGCCAGGGCAACCGGGCTGCCAGCCCGGCCAGTTCGGCACGGAAGAGGAACTCGTCCGGGCCGGGTGCGCTGTGCAGAAGTACGACGTCGGGGGCGGGCCCGGAGAGGCGGCGGCCCGCGAGGGTGCGCAGCATCCCCGCCACCGGGGTGATGCCGCTGCCCGCCGTCACCATCAGCATCCGCGGCGGCAGCGGATCCTCCGGCAGCGTGAACTCGCCCTGCGCGGGGCTGAGTCGGAGCACCGTGCCGGGACGCGTCCGGTGCACGAGGTGCGGGGAGACCCGGCCACCGGGATCCTCCTTGACCGTGATCGTCAGTGTCCGGCCCGGCGCCTCGGGGGGTGAGGTGATCGAGTACGTACGCCAGTGCCGTACGCCGTCGATCTCCACCCCCACCGGCAGGTACTGCCCGGCCCGATGCCCCGCCCAGCCGCGCCCGGGACGGATCTCCAGCGTGGCCGCCCCGGCGCACTCCGGCCGCACGGCGACCACCCGGCCCGCGGGATGGCGGGCGGACAGCAGCGGGTCGATCAGGCCCAGGTAGTCGTCCGGAGCGAGGGGACTCGCAAGCGGGCTCGCGAGAGCACTGGTGATCCGGCCCGCCACCATCGGCACCCGGCCGCCGCCCCACTCGGCGAGCCTCGCGGCGAGACCGATCGACGCGCGCAGAACCGGCATGGGGGAACCCTTCTCTCACCACTGGGCACGCGGGGGCAGGGCGCGTCGGGCTCGTCGGGCGCATCCCCGCATCATGTACTCGGGATCGCCTCGGTCACGTGCGTCGGCCCCCAGGTGGCGGGCCGCAGCCAGCGTCCCGCCAGAGAACCACAACGACACGGCCCATGGCGGACGCGGAACCAGATTCCGCCACCCCACCCACCCCTCCTCCCACTCACGCCGGGCGACAGGGACGATCCCGCCCGGCGCACGCGGAGGGACCTCGGAAGCAAGGCGTACGAATTCCGCGCCCGTCCATCGCACCATGGCCGAATCCCGTTTGGGCGCACGCCGTGTCAGTGCCCGTGCGGCTCGACACACCCCAGCTCCCCAGGCGCTGGGCGCAACCCGCGACAGCGCCTCTCGGTCTGCGCTGCGGTGTCCGGGGCCTGCCAACTCTCGCGGGGAACGCACCGCTGTTCCGTCGGGGTGTTCGTGAGGTGGGTGGCGATTTCGTCGCCGACGCCGGTCCGGGTCGGTCGGCTCTTCGGTGACCAGTGCCTCGAAGAGGCTTCGGGCTTCGACCATGGCCCCCCGCATCTGCCGAAGACCAGGGTGCAGAAGCCGCTGCCGTCGGACGATGCCGACAGCAGAGCGGTGTTGAGCTTCCGCAGTACCGCACACGGGTCCGGTTCCAACAGGGCGCTGGTACGCAGGGTGTAGCGGATCAGCGAGGTGAGCGCGTCGGCGGGTGCGCCCCGGCCGCTGACGTCACCGAGGAAGAACGCCCAGCGCCCGGCGCCGAGCGGGAAGACGTCGTAGAAGCCGCTGCCGTCGGACGATGCCGACAGCAGAGCGGTGTTGAGCTTCCGCAGTACCGCACACGGGTCCGGTTCCAACAGGGCGCTGGTACGCAGGGTGTAGCGGATCAGCGAGGTGAGCGCGGCGGCGGGTGCGCCCCGGCCGCTGACGTCACCGAGGAAGAACGCCCAGCGCCCGGCGCCGAGCGGGAAGACGTCGTAGAAGTCGCCGCCGACGTCGTGGACCGAGGCGGTGGTGTAGTGGCAGGCGGCCTCCAGGCCGGGCACTTCCGGCAGTGCCGGAGGCAGCAGGGTGCGCTGCAGGGTGGAGGCGTACGCGGCGATCTCCGACCGGTCCCGCTCGGCGCGCTCCCGTGCCGCGTGCTCGACCTCCACCAGTTCCCGTTCGACACGGAGCATGCGCAGCGCGGACAGCCGCAGTTCGAGTTCGTCCATCACGAGCGCGGCCAGGTCGGTCAGGGCGGTGGCCTGGTCCGTCGTGATACGGCGCGGCCTGGTGTCCAGGACGTCCACGGTGCCCAGGCGGTGACCGTCGCTGGTGGTGATCGGGGCGGCGGCGTAGAAGCGCACCCGAGCCGGACCGGTCACCAGGGAGTGGGCGCGGGCGACCGGGTCGTCGAGAGTGTCGGGGACGACCAGAGGGCCGCCGGTGAGAATCGTCGAGGTGCACAGCCCCGGGTCCCGGCCGATCTGCGTGACCCCCGCCAGACCGTACGCGGCCTTGAACCAGACCCGGTCGGTATCCACGATCGTCACCGTCGCGGCTGGCGCGTCGAACAGGCGGGCGGCCAGCGCGGCGATCCGGTCGAAGGCACCGTCGGGCGGAGTGTCCAGGATGTCGTAACGACGCACCGCGGCGATCCGCCGCGCCTCCTGATCCGGAGACAGATCCACCCGCTCCTCCACGCCTCGGTCGCGCCATGTCCGGTCGGTGCGGGCTATTCGGGCCGTTGGGTCCGGTCGTTGTGGGCGAGGCCGTCCGGATGATCCTCCGTGCGCTCGCCAAGAGGAAGAACCAGTACCCGCAGGGCCGTTGGACCGGGCAGGCGGTGGATCTGCCCCGCCTCCTGCCAGCCCCAGTCCTTGAAGGCGGCACAGGCCGAACGGGCGGACTGATCCACCAAGGTGACGCCGAGCGAGGACTGATGGTCGGCGAGCAGACGCTCCTGGAGCCGGCGGGCGAGCCCGTGGGCGTGCTGGTGCGGATGGACTACGGTTTCGAGAATCGCGAAGACATGCCCGGACGCGGTCAGTTGCTCCAGGTTCTGCGGCATCGGACCGTCGAACCCCTCCCACCAGGAGCCGTCGCGCGGCACGGGGAATCCGAAGACACAGCCGGTCAGGGACTGTGCCTCGGCGACCAGCATGTCGAATCCCGGCAGCTGTACATCACGTTCCAGGCGACTCAGGAACTCCTGCCGGCCGCTGAACTCCTCGCCGGGCTCGGTGGTGGAGGACTCCACATACAGATCCGCCAGGTCCTCCCGCAGGCCCTCCGCCTGCCAGCGGTTCAGCCGGCGCAGCCGCACCGTGTCCATGGCGGACGGCGCCGAGCCTTCGGGTTGGTGTGGTTGCCGCGGAGTGCGCATGGGGCGCCTCGGTTCAGGAGACCGGCAGATGTGCGGGAGTGCCATCATGGCCGATGAGCGGTGCTGCGCCGGGGTCCGGGACGTCTGTTCACCAGCATAGCCCCGGATCGGCGCCCCGCCGGGGCCCGTTGGGGGTATGGGGCCACTGTGGCCCAGGCAGCAGGACGGTGAGTGTGCCAGCCGGGTGTCGCCGCTCGCGTCGCCTGCCCCGTACGCCCTCCGTGGGCAGCTGCGACTGTGTGGCCGAGCCTGTTTGGAAGCGGGCTGCCCGGGAAGCCGTCTGGTGTGCTTCAGACCGGAGGCACGCCCGTGCGAGCAGCCGTCGCTGCTCCCCCTGTGTGTGCTGCGGTCTGCCGGCTCCCACGGTGAGTTGACGCCACCGATCAGGGAGACACGTGCCCATGCCGGCCGAACGCACGAAAGGCCCACGAAGCGCGCACCGCTACGACGACGCGCCGGACACCAATGCCGCGTTCCGCCGTATCGCCGCTCTGCCGGACGGTCCGGAGAGGTCCGCGCTGCGCCAGGAGGTGGTGTGCGCCTGGATGCCGATGGCGGTACGGCTGGCCCGGCGCTTCCGCCATCGCGGTGAGACCTTCGAAGACCTCAAGCAGGTCGCCCAACTGGGCCTGGTCAAGGCGGTGTCCCGCTTCGACCCGAGTCTCGGCACCGCCTTCCCGAGCTTTGCCATACCGACGATCCTCGGCGAGGTGAAGCGGCACTTCCGTGACGAACTCTGGGTCGTGCACGTGCCGCGGCGCGTACAGGAGCTGCGTGGCCAGGTCCGCTCCGCCGACCATGAGCTGAGCACTTCGCTGGGCGGATCGATACCCGCCGTCCACGAGATCGCCGCACACACCGGACTGACCGAGGCGGACGTATTGCTGGGCCAGGGGGCGCTGGAGAGCTTCACCGCCCTGTCCCTGGACGCCGTGCCCGGCGGCTCCGCGGACAGTCACCCGCTGGCCGACACCCTCGGTGGCATGGAGCCCGGCTTCGACCGGGTCGTCAACCGTGAGACCCTACGACCTCTGCTGCGGGCCCTGCCCGAACGCGAACGCCAGATCCTGTACATGAGGTTCTTCTGCGACATGACGCAGGCCCGCATCGGTCTGCAGCTCGGTGTCTCTCAGATGTACGTCTCCCGTCTGATCACCCGCACCTGTGCACGCCTGCACGACCAGGTGATGGCCGACCCACGCGTTCCGAGGAGGACCGCGTGACGATGTCCCGGGTACACGGGCGGCGCCCGCGAACGGCCCTGTTCCGCTTCGCCTGTATCTGCTCCGGCCTCCGTCCTCCCGGCATTTTCCAGACGGGATGTTCCCACCAGTCCCGCCGCCGCGGAGGACAGCGTGGGAGGACACGGTGGAGGGGGCCTCCCATCCTCGCGCCACGGACGGCCGCCGCAGGGGCGGCGGCCGTCCGGAACGCGAACCCCGGCGCAGGGGTCGCGGTCGGTAGCGGGCCGACTGCGGCGCGGAGTGGGTCAGGACCCCAGACTGGGAAGGGGTTCGGAGTCGTCGATGAAGGCGCGGGCCACGTCGGCCAGGCGCCGGTTGTGGGCGCGGGCGTATCCGCGCAGCGCGCTGAAAGCCTGTTCCATGTCGATGCCCTGGCGTTCGGCGAGCTTCCCCTTGGCCTGTTCGATCAGCACCCGGCTGTTCAGCGCCGTCTGCAGCTGCTCGTTGAGCACCGTGCTGCGGTGAGCGGTGCGTTGTTGCAGCAGGCTGATGGTGGCGACGTCGGCCAAGGCCTGGGCGATGTGCGTGGCGAGTGGGTCGAAGGGGCCGGGCGCGGTGTGGAAGAGGTTCAGGGCGCCCACGGTCTCGTCCCGCAGGCGCATGGGCAGCGCCTGGACCGCCCCGAAGCCGCTGCGGTGGGCCGCCGTGACGAAGCGCGGCCAGCGGTCGACCTTCCGGGTGAGGTCGGGGACGATCACGGGAGAGCCGGTGCGGAAGCACTCCAGGCAGGGGCCTTCGTCGTTCTGGAGCTGGAAGAGTTCCAGCAGCCGTACCTGTTCGTCGGAGGCGGCCATCACGCGTAGCTCGCCGTCGCGGTCCGCGAGCAGCACACCGGCGGCACTCGCGCCGAGCAGCCCTACGCAACGGTCTGTGAGCAGGCGCAGGAAATCGATCAGATCGAAGTCGGCGACCAGGTTGTCCGCCAGCTCGACGAAGGTCTTGGCCAGGAGCTGCTGATTCATCGTGACACCCTCGATTGAGACTAGTACCGCCGGGAAGGGGCGGGAAGCGCGGCACGTTCATCGGACGGCACCGGTACATCAGGTCTCCTCGTCGGTCCGTCTGGGTTCCGTGTCCGGGGAGAAGCGGAGCCGACGGGCCACCACGTCGGCGGCCACGTCGGCGAGCCGACGTCCCTGCATGAAGGCGTAGGCGCGCAGCCGGACGAAGGCCTCGTCGATGCCGACGCCGAGCTGGACGGTGAGGATGCCGGTTGCCTGGTCGATCTCAGCCCGGTAAGCGCCCAGGTCCTCGAAGCCGCGGTCCGGCGACGGCCCGCCGACCGGCGCGCCCGTCTCGTCGATCCGCGCATCGAGCAGGAGCAGCGTCGCGAGATCGGCGAAGGCCAGCGCGTCGGCCAGTTCCTCGGCGTCCAGCACGGTCGGCACGTCGGCGTACAGGTCCAGGACTCCCGGGCTGATCGCCCCGATCTGCAGGGGGAGCGCGAAGACGGCGCGTGCCCCTGCGTCCAGGGCCGCATCCGCGAACACGACCCAGCGGTCCTGCAGTGCACCGGTCAGCAGATCGGGCGTCAGGACGGCCGAGCCATGGATGAAGGCGTCCACGCAGGGCCCCTCGCCCAGCGTGAGCTGGAGCTCTTCCAGCTGCTCGCTGATGTCGTCGGTGCTGCACACCGGATGGCTCCCCGCGGCCCTGGACATCGCCGACAGCCCGGCCCCGCCGACCGGGAGCGCGGCCACGGCCGCGGTGCATACGTCCACCACACCGACCCGGGCACCTCGTCGGACCGCCTGCTCGGCCACCAGCACCTGAATACGGGCCGACCGCCCGTCAGGCCCCACCCGAGCCACCGCCTCCAGGCATCGTGACAAGGCCGTCCATCCTCGCCGTGGTCCGTTCCCCGACGGGAAATACCAGTGCGCGGAACGTGGTGGGGCCGGCCGGCCTGCGAAGCTCTCCGACGTCCATCCACCCCCACGAGTGGAGCGCAGCGAGGGTTGGGCGATCGGCCCGGTCCACCAACGTGGTGCCGAGTGATGCCTGGTGGTCGGTCAGTAGCCGCGCCTGCACACGACGGGCGAGGCCACGGTCCTGCGGGTGCGGCCGGATCATGATGTCGGCGAACGCGAAGACGCTGCAGGACACTGTGAGTTGCTCGATGCTGCGCGGTAATGGTCCTTCGAAGCCGAGCCACCAGGAGCCGTCGTCGCGTACCGGGAATCCGAAGGCGCATCCCATCAGTCTGTCCATCTCGGCGATCACCATGGCGAATCCCGGTCGGCGCATGTCCGTGGTGAGACGGTTCAAGAAGTCCTGGCGGCTGGGACGGCGGTATGGATCACCCGGCGCTGTTGCGCGGGACTCCACATACAGATCCGCCAGGTCCTCACGCAGGCTGTCCACCTGCCAGCGGTTCAGCCGACGCAACCGCACCGGAGCCATGGCGGAGGGTTCGCCGTCTCCCGGCTTCCGTGACTGTCCGCGCCCGGGTTCGACCGTCATCGCACATTGCCCGAGAGAACAGGTACAGGCGGGACAGACCGGTGCGGCGGCGCTTGAGGGGGGGTGGCCGGGGTGCCCCGGAGAGAAGGCGGCATGTGGTCGAACGGAGGGCCGAGGAGCAGGAACCCGCAGCCGGCGAGGTCGATAATCTGAGCCAGCGTCGTCGGTGGATGGTGCAGTCGCAGGGTCCCGCCGACCACGGTGGTCTGCTGCGCAGCCCGGAGGAATGCGTTGAGTCCGCTGCAGTCGCAGAAGGTGACGGGAGTTAGGTCGACGTCGATGGTGCGGATACCGTCCCGCCGGCACCGCTCCAGGGACGCGCGCACCAACGGCGCGGATTCGAGGTCGATCTCACCGGACAGGGTGATCAGCGCCCGATTCTCTCGGTCATGGCGGTACACGGTGAGCTGGGGAAGGGGCATGACGCCTCGGTTCGGAAGACCATCCGGCAGCGGGCGCGGTGGTGCCGGAGTCCCGGCCCCCTGGGCGCGCTCCCGGCAGGGGCGAATTTTCGGCGGAGGCAGAGCAGCGGCCGGTCCGTCAGCCTGCTCAACAGGACAGAGGACCACCCGGTTCCCTCCAGGGATGCGCCGGGTGACAGACGAAGAGTCCGCACCCCGCAGCCATCTGTGTTCAGCAACAGCATGCCGCCAGGGTCTGGGACGTCTACACAGCAGCGTAGTCCTCGCGTCGTGTGAAGGACGGTCCGAAGCAGCTGTATCCCAGGATATGGACGGTGCAAAGAGCGGTGGCTCGCGCATGTCCGAGGCATCGCAACGGCAGTCGGACAGAAAGCACTCATGACGGCCGCCCGAGTACGACCCTCCCCCGTGCACCGATCCAGGAGGTGGCTTGCAAGACGGAGTTGAACAGCTCGACTCCGCAGAATCCGGTCGCGTGATTCCCCAGGGCTGGCGTCACGCAATTCGGTAATGCCTATTCGATCCGTTCGCGTTTCTGACGTGGGGGCTCGTGATTCCGTGTGGGGCCGTGGTCAGGGGCGCACCGGCGGACAGCCAGGGGCGAGTGCGCACCGAGGTTGGCCAGGCAGCGGTCTCTGTGGCGTCGACCCCTGTTCGGTGGTGCGGTTGTCGGCTCACTCCAGGAGCACGAGGTGGTCGGCGGCGCTCCCTCGCCATTCGATCAGGAAGAGGGTCGCGTCGTCGGTGGTGCGGCCGCCCCGTTGCTGCTTCAGGGAGTGGGAGAGCGAGCGCACCACCGCTGAGTGAAGTCAACCCGCCCCACCCAACAGCTACGCCTCGGCGTACCGGACAGAACCAACGCCGCCCTGCGCCAGCTCAAGCACGCCCACCAACAGGTCGAAACCACCGCAGCCCTGATCGCCAGCAGGCACCCGAGCTTCACCCACATACCCGCGGACCGGCCCGTGCACGGCCTCGTCGTGACCATGGAGCCCTTCCACACCGCCAACGCCCCCTTCCAGCGTGAGGGCCAGCAGGATTCAGACACGTGTGTCACCGTCTGTAGCGCCTCGGAACTCGAACACCTCGTCACCCTGCAGGACACGTCGGCAAGCCGGCTTCTCCTTGAGCGGCAGGCAGACGATCTCCAGTCCACGTATGCCCTCAGCACTGCTCTCACGGGCAAGAACCTCGGGCGTAACCCGATCCTGGACGCAGGCTGGGACAGCTACCCGTGGAAGCGGCACGCCGATCTCGGCGAGATTGACATGGCATCACCCGGGGCCGCAGCCAGGTAAGGAGACGCAGCCGGCTGCCTTAAGCCGAGCGATTACACGCCGCCCAGCAAGTCGCCCTTTGCGTATGCGGCTTGGACCCTATTTGCTCAGCATGTGACCCAGGTCACCGAAAATGAGTCTCGCCATTTGAGACGCGCTAGCGCTGCGGGGCTCGGATTCACCCCCGGAGACCCGCCCATGGGGCCCTTCACCCGGACTTAGGGCACGCGGAGGGCACGCAACCGCCAAATTGGACTAGACAACAAACAAACCCCAGGTCGCTGACCTGGGGTTTCATTCTGGAGCGGGTGACGAGAATCGAACTCGCGCTCTCAGCTTGGGAAGCTGATGTTCTACCATTAAACTACACCCGCGTAAGACACCGGTTGAGCCGGTGTCGAATGCTCGCTCACTGTACCTCATGCGTGGCCCCCGGTGCTGAAACCGTGGGGCCCGGTTGCGTTGGGGAGGGTGGATGCGGCTGCGGGGGGCGGGAGTTGGGGCGTACGGTGGGGGCGTTGGAGAGGGTCTGGGTGGGAGCGGAGTGCCGCCTGGAGGGCCGTCCCTTTGATCCCGTAATGTGGCTTTCGTTGTCGGGGTATCTGCCCGACGCGGCTCTTGGGGAAGGGACTCTGGGACTTGATGGAGCGCACCGTCGTCCGTTGTGCCGAGGGGCACGTGTTCAGCACCGCTTCGTTCCCGATGCAGCAGGCCGAGCGCCTCGGCCCCGGCCGGCTGGTCCGGTGTCCACGCTGTGCCCGGCTCCGCAGTGCGGTGCCCGTGGCTCTGGAGAAGCGGTAAGGGAGTAGGCGGGCAGGGAGCAGGACAGGCGCGTGGAGTCGTCACGATTGTGGTGGCTCCGCGCGCCGTGCGTATCCTCAGGACGTGCTTCTCTCAGACAAGGACATCCGGGCCGAGATCGACGCGGGCCGGGTGCGCATCGATCCTTACGACGAATCCATGGTGCAGCCGTCGAGCATCGATGTGCGGCTGGACCGCTACTTCCGGGTGTTCGAGAATCACCGGTACCCGCACATCGATCCTTCGATCGAGCAGGCTGACCTGACGCGGCTCGTCGAGCCCGACGGCGACGAGCCGTTCATCCTTCATCCCGGTGAGTTCGTCCTCGCCAGTACGTATGAAGTGATCTCGCTTCCCGACGATCTCGCGTCGAGGCTCGAAGGCAAGAGCTCCCTCGGGCGGCTCGGGCTCGTGACGCACTCCACCGCCGGGTTCATCGACCCCGGGTTCTCCGGCCACGTCACCCTTGAGCTGTCCAATCTCGCCACCCTGCCCATCAAGCTCTGGCCGGGCATGAAGATCGGGCAGCTGTGCATGTTCCGGCTCAGCTCGCCGGCCGAGTTCCCGTACGGCAGTGACCGGTACGGGTCCCGTTACCAGGGGCAGCGTGGGCCCACCGCCTCCCGCTCCTTCCTCAACTTCCATCGGACCCAGGTGTGAGCATGTCCCAGGTGCGCGAGAACCTCACCTACGAAGGGTTCGGGGCCGCGGTCCGCGAGCTCGCCCAGACCATCGCCGACGACGGGTACGAGCCCGACATAGTGCTCAGCATCGCCCGCGGGGGCGTCTTCGTCGCCGGTGGGCTCGCCTACGCCCTCGACTGCAAGAACATCCACCTGGTGAACGTGGAGTTCTACACGGGCGTGGGGACGACCCTCGAGATGCCCGTCATGCTCGCCCCCGTCCCCAATGCCATCGACTTCTCCGACAAGAAGGTCCTGATCGCCGACGACGTCGCCGACACCGGCAAGACGCTCAAGCTCGTGCACGACTTCTGCGTCGACCATGTCGCCGAGGTCCGCAGCGCCGTGATCTACGAGAAGTCGCACTCCCTCGTGAAGTGCGAGTACGTGTGGAAGCGGACCGACGACTGGATCAACTTCCCGTGGAGCGTCGACGAGCCCGTGATCAAGCGGGCGGGGCAGGTCCTCGACGCGTAGACGCGGGTCAGGGGCAGGGGCAGGCGCCGGCTACGGGTAGACGATCCCGAGCTGGCGGCCCTGTGTGGCCGCCCCGGCGATGTTGGGCTTCGGGCCGCCCTGTTCCTGCACCGATACGCATACCTCGTACTTCTCGCCGTGGACGAGGGGCTTGCCGACCTCGTACTCCTTCCACTGCGCGTTGGTCCGGGGCGTCGGCCAGGCCGCCATGTTGCAGGACGGCATCCCGTTGGGCAGGGACGTGCCCGGGTAGACGACTTCCTTGTTCGCGTCCTCCAGCCAGATGTAGACGTCCACCAGAGCCGAGCCCGACGTCGTGCGCCACTCGGCGTTCATGTACAGGCGGCCGTCGGTGATCCGGGCGCAGGACTTGACCTTTAAGCGGCTGACACCCGAGTCGCGCCATGAGGTGCAGTGGGTCGCCGGATTGGGCGGGGGTCCGGACGGGGACGCGGACGTGGACGCAGTGGCCGCCGTCACCGGGGGTGCCTGCTGTTCCCGCGATGCTGTCTGGGTCGGGGAGGGCGTCCTGGACGGCTTCGCGGTGGGGCTGGGCGTGGAGGAGGGCGACACGTTCGGGGCCTTCCCGTCAGCCGCCGGTGCCGCGTCCGCCCCACGGTGGCTGCGCGCTCCGGATATGCGCGCCGCCAAGGGCGCCGACCGAGCTCTGGGCCCGCTCCCACAGGTCGGTGGCGAGAGCGGCCACCAGCGCGCTTCCCGCAGACGAGGCGAGGGCCATCATCTCGGCGTCCACTGCCACTCCTTCGCGGGTTCTGTCGTCGGCAGGAGGCGCCATCCTAGAAGGCTGCTGAAAATCTTGTTGTTGGGGCTGTCCGGCCGTGGGCCGGGCGGCCCTTGTCGCTATGCGGTGGCCGGGGTGAGGTGCCAGGTGGTGCCGGTTCGGGTGAGTCCGAGGTTGATCAGTCGGCGGAGGTTGAGGGCGGCGGCGCGGTGGTGGAGCCAGATGTTGTTGGCGATGATGCCGCGGTGCGGGACGCGGCGGTTGCCCTTGGCGACCAGCCAGGCGATGGCGCGTTCGACCGGGGGCCGCCATCTGCGGTATTCGGCCTGCCAGGCTGGGTCGGCCGCCTCTCGCCGGGCGGCGGTCAGCAGTTGGTGCTGGGGATGGACGTTGAGGGTGCGTCCGGTCTTGGAGGTGGTGCAGCGCCCGCGCAGGGGGCAGTCGGCGCAGAGGTGTTTGAACTGGGCGGTGCGGGCGCCGTCCGCTTTGACCTGGCCGAGGTTGGCGGTGCGTCCGGCCGGGCAGGTCGCGGTGCCGGCGGCTGGGTCGATGCGGAAGTCGTCGATGGTGAAGCCGCCGGGGATCACCTGTCGCAGCGGCGGTGGCTTGATGACCAGGGTGTGGCCTGCGGCCTGCAACTGTTCGCGCAGGTCGCCGGTCCCGTAGGCGGAGTCGCCGAGCACGGTTAATGCGCCGTCCTCCCCGTCCAGCAGTTCACCGGCAACGGCCGCTTCGTGGCTGCCGGGACCATAGCCGCCGGTGAGGGCGACGGCGGTGAACAGCCCGCTCTCCGGCTCGAAGGAGACGTGTCCTTTGAAGCCGTCCTGGTGGCGGGTGCGGTTTTTGTGGATGTGCCGGGCGTCGGGATCGACGGTGGACACCGTCCGGTCGGGCACGGTGCGCTGGGCGATGCGCCAGCGCCCGTCGCGTCCGTCGGAGTCGGGGGCCGGCTCGACGTCCTGCCCGGCGACCAGGGCCAGCAGGCCCACCGCGTTCGCGGCCTTCTCGCCCAGCTCCCGCTCGGGCAGGTGCCCGAGCAGGTTGAGGGCGTCGGTGACCAGCGCATCGACCAGCGCGGCGCGCGCCTGCTCGTCGTTCCAGGCGATCTTCGGTTTGCCCGGGTCGGTGTAGTCGTGCGCGTGGCAGTGCTCTGCGGCCACCTCCTGGGCTCCGGGGACCTCGCGGATCACCCGGCGGATGGCGGAGATGATCTGGGTAACGGTGTCCTGGGTGGCCACCGCGTCATCGAGGACGGTGGAGTCCAGCGCCCGCCGCTGCCTGCCCTTGAGTACGCCGGTCGCGGCCACGACTTCCTTGACCTTGGTGAAGATCCGCATCGGATCGGCCGAGTGGCGCAGACGGCGCCTAAAGTACGTCAGCAGCGACGGATCGAATGCCATGTCGTACAAGCCCAGCCCGCAGGCCGCTTTCCACCGCAGATCACACCGCAGTTCCTGGACCGTCTCGAAGTCCGACAACCCCTGCAGGCTCTGCAGCACCACGGTCGCGGCCAGGACCTGCGGCGGCAGACTCGGACGGCCGTTGGACGAGGGATACATGTCGGCGAACATCGACGGCGGGAACAGTGCCTCCCGGTGCTCGGCCAGGAACGCAAACACGCTCCCGGCCGGGATCAACTCCCGGCAGGTCTCCCACACATCCGGCCCGGCCATCTCCCCGGCCCATTCCCCCTGCATGCCTACAAGACTGGCCCCGGCCCGGCCGGGCCGGGGCCAGAACCCGCAACATTTTCAGTGATCTTCTAGGGCATCAAATGCGGGGCCCAGTGCAGCAGTTGGGGGAAGGCGTGGGGATGTCGAGCAGGTACGCGTGGTGTGCGAGCGGAGGGGGGAAAGGGCTTTCGGGCAGCCGTGTGGTGTGCCGCAGTCAGGTGATGTACAGGGGCGGTGGCCGGGGCGTACACGGGGGTGACGCCCCGGCGCGGGAGGGAAAGCGGTGCCGGACGGCAGCGGGGCGCGTTCCGGGGGAACCCCCTGGAACGCGCCCCGCTGCAGAGCGTGCGCGGCCTCAGAACGTACCCAGCTTGATGATGGACAGAATCGCGATCAGCTGGATGGCTGAAGCGCCGAGGGCCTTGGGCCACGCGAGGTCGTGGGACTTGCTGACCATCAGGGTCAGCAGGGCGCCCGCCGCGACCCAGGTCGCCCAGCCGAGGAGCTGGACGAACGGCGCGTCGCCGCCGAAGAACATGGCGACGACCAGGCGGGGGGCGTCCGTGATGGACATGATCAGCATGGAGAGGCCGACCGTCGGCTGCCAGGCGCCGTCGCCGCCGAGCTGGCGGGCCAGGGTGTGGGTGACCACGCCGAGGATGAACGCGCTGATGACGATCGCGACGGCCGTGGTGAGGACGATCGGGATCGCGTTGGACAGGGTCGCGTTGATCGCGTCCTCGCGGGCGGTGTCGAAGCCGAAGACCGCCAGCAGGCCGTAGAGGAACGTCACGGTCAGGGCCGGGGCCCACATCGTGTAGTCGCGCATCCGGAGGAAGGTCTGGTTGGGGGACATGACGATGCCCCTCAGCAGGTCCTTCCAGTGCAGGCGCGGTCCGGCCGGCGGGGCCGCGGCCTGGCCGGCGTGGTAGGTCTCGCCCCGGCTGTACGAGTCCTCGCCGATCGAGAACGCCTGGGTGTGACCGGGGCTGTTCGCCGCGTACGGGTCCGGGCCCTGCTGCGGGTGCCCGTCACCGAAGTACTCCGGCTCGCCGCCACCACCGGCTTGGGGCCAGCCGCCGCCCTGCTGCCCGCCGCCGTACGAGGGGCCTCCGTACTGCTGCTGCTGCTGCGGCGCAGGCGGATAGCCGTACGGCTGCTGCTGGCCTCCCTGGGGGGCCTGCCGCCCGTACGACGGTTGGTGTTGTTGCGGTCGCGCTTGCGGTGCGCGGTCGTTCCGGCCGCCGCGTCCGATCCTGAATCCAGCCACGTCATCGAACGTACCTGGTCCCGGAGAATGCTGTGCCGGGCCCGGGGCAACGGGCCCGGCATTGGGGCCGAGCTGTGACATCCCTTAAGGGGATTCCTTAAGGGCTTTGAGGAGGTTTCCTCGAGGGCGTCCGCGTCCCACGGCTAGCGCAGCATCGCGAAACCGAACCGCGGATGGCCGGAGGCCGAGATGCCCGCCGAGGACGGCCCGAAGCTGATCGCGCCCGTTGTCGTCACGCCCGATGACGTGCCGCGCAGGGTCCACAGCGAGCCGTCGGCGTCGTTCTCGCCGTCGGCACCGATGGAGAGGTCCGCGTGGCCGTCGCCGTTGAGGTCGGCGAGGCGGACGGCCTTGCCGAACTGGTCGGTCTTCTCGGCGGTGCCGGGGACGCCGGCGGTGTCCTGCGTGAAGGACTTCACGCCCGAGGTGGACAGGCCGGTCGTCGCGCCGCGGAACACCGTGACGCTGCCGGCGAGCTCCGCGGAGCCGATGTCCTCGTACAGCGCCGAGACGGCCACGTCGTCGCGGCCGTCGCCGTCGATGTCGTCGATGGAGAGGGACTGGGCGCCCCCGGTCGGCCCGGTGTGCATGCCCGTGGTGAGCTGGTGGCGGGACGCGGGCCCGGAGGCCTTGGTGAAGCCGCCCCGGTGGATCGAGATGTCCTTGCCGTCGCCGCCGACGGCGAGGTCGGCCCTGCCGTCGCCGCTGAAGTCGCCGACGGCGAGGGTCCTTCCGTAGCGGTCGTGGGAGGAGGCGACGGGGTCGGAGACGGCCCGTCCGCCGGAGAGGCCGTTCGCGCCGCCCCAGACGATCACGGCCGTACCGCCGTCGACGTCGCTGCCGACGTCCTCCCGCGCGGCGCCGATCACGAGATCGGCGTACCCGTCGTTGTTGAGGTCGCCGGAGGCGAGCTCCGTGCCGAACTCGTCGCCCTTCTCGGCCGTGCCCGGAATCCCGCTGGTGTTCTGCGTGATGACCGTCCGCCGGGACGCCTTGATCCCGGACACCGAGCCGTAGTTGACGACCACGGCGCCCGCCAGGGCCGCCCCGCCGACGGTGGCGTAGGGCGCGGCGGTCGCCAGGTCGCGGTAGCCGTCGCCGTTGAAGTCGTCGGACAGGCCCGAGGGCGCGGCGGAGGCGGGGGTGAGGGGCAGGGCGGTGAGCAGGCCGGTGGTGAGGGTGGCGGCCAGGAGGAGGGTGCGCTTGCGCATGGGGTGTTTTCCGTTCACGAATACGTGAGGTGACGGGGCGAGTTGACGAGTGGACAGGCCGTCAGTCGGCGAACACCCCGCCGAACTCCGGCAGTTGGGTCGCCCCGGTGGCGGTCGGCGTGCCGGTGGTGCCGCGCAGCACCAGGCCGACGCGTGAGCCCACCCCCAGGTCGGCCTTGCCGTCGGCGTTCAGGTCGCGCAGGTGCAGCGTGTAGCCGAAGCCGTCGTACGAGCCGTCCGTGCCCGTCACCGTCTGCGGGATCCAGGAGGAGCGGGCGCCGCTCAGGCCGCCGGAGCCGCCGCGGAAGAGGTGGACGCCGCCCTGGTCCTCGGTGCCGTCGACGTCCTCGTGCGGGACGCCGGCCGCGAGGTCCGCGTAACCGTCGCCGTTGGTGTCGGCGGCCGAGACGGCGTACCCGAAGTTGTCGTCGTTCTCGGGGGTGCCGGAGACGCCGGAGGTGGCCTGCGTGAACGTGGTCGAGGCGCTCGGCCCGGAGGCGGTGCCGCGCCAGAGGGTGACGGCGCCGCTGCCGGTGCCGCGGTCGGGCGTGCCGAGGGCGATGTCGCCGTAACCGTTCTTGTCGAAGTCGCCGATCGCGGCACTCGTGGCGTCGCTGCCGAGCGTCAGGGAGGTGCCCGAAGTCAGGCCGCCGGACGCGCCCTTGAGGAACCAGGCGCGGGGGGTCGGGTCGTCGCCGGAGAACTGCGTGCCGAGGACCACCAGGTCCGTCTTGCCGTCGCCGTCGACCTTGCCGGCCGCGAGACCGTGCGAGTACCAGCCCGCGCCCGTCTTGTCGATCTTGCTGACGGTCCCGGTGGAGCCGGACGTGGTGAAGGGGCCGCGGTACAGCCACGCCTCCTCGCCGCCGATCACCGCGAGGTCGGGCGAGCCGTCGCCGTTGAAGTCGCCGGTGGCGAGGTCGCGGCCGAAGTGGCCGGACGATCCGGTCTTCGGGGTGACGTTGGTGCCGCCCGAGAGACCGGAACGGGAGCCCCAGACGATGGTGACCGTGCCGCGGTACCGCGCACTGCCCACGTGCTCGGTGGAGTTGCCGACGACGAGATCCGCGTAGCCGTCCTTGTTGAGGTCGGCGCTCGCGAGGGACTCGCCGAACAGGTCGTCCTCCTCGTCGGATCCGGGGACGCCCGGGCTGTCCTGGTGGATCCGCTGGATACGCGAGCTGTCGAGGCCGCCCGCCGTGCCGTAGACGACGTTGACGGTGCCGCCCACCCGGCCGTCCTCGTTGTAACCGCCGTACGCGATATCGCGGTAGCCGTCGCCGTTGAAGTCGTCGTAGTGCTTGGCGACGGCGGCGGAGGCGGGGGTGGGGATGGCCAGCAGAGGGGTGAGGCCGCTGGCCAGGAGGGTGGCGGCGAGCGCCGCCGTGGTGGGTCTGCGCATGGGGGTGCTCCTTTGGAGGATCAGCCGTTCAGAGCCGTGCCGTAGAGCCCGCAGACCGCCGGGCCCGTGGCGCTGATCGGGCCCGGCGGTCTGTGCGGGAGAAGTGCCAGTCGGCTGTGCGGGAGAGGGCTCAGTCGGCGAACACGGCGCCGAACTGCGGCGCACCCGACGTGGAGACGCCCGACGTGCTCGGGGCGACGCTGCGGGAGCCGCTCGTGGTGATGACCGTGCCGTTGGAGGGCAGGTAGGTGACCCCGCCGTTGCCGTCGTTCTCGTACGAGCCGACCACGAGGTCGGCCTTGCCGTCGCCGGTGACGTCGTCGAGCTTCACGTCCGCGCCGAAGAGGTCGGACTTCTCGTCGTTGCCCGGGACGCCCGCCGTGCTCTGGGCGAAGGCTTGCACGCCGGAGGAGACCTTGACGCCGCTCGCGGTGCCGTAGAGGACGGTGACCATGCCGGTGTTGGTGACGCCGGCGATGTCCTCGTCGGGGCTGGAGACGACCAGGTCCTGGTAGCCGTCGCCGTTGACGTCGCCCAGGTCGAGCTCCCAGCCGAAGCCGTCGCCCTTCTCGGAAGTGCCGGGCACGCTGCCGGTGTTCTGGGTGATGCCGGCGGTCGAGGCGGGCCCGGACGCGGAGCCGTAGGTGATGTTCACCTTGCCGCCGTTGGCGGAGTCGGGCACGGGGGTGCCGTCGCCGGTGGTGCTGTCCCAGCCGGCACCGCTGACGATGTCGCCGAAGCCGTCGCCGTTGATGTCGCCGATGGCGGTGATGAGACCGGGCTTGAGGGCCTGGGCAGACGCGACGCTCAGGCCGCTCGCCGTGCCGGGCACCCAGTAGTTGGTGTTCCAGCCGTAGTCGGTCTGCGTCTCGAAGCCGTCGACCACCAGGTCCGTCATGCCGTCGCCGTTCACGTCACCGGCGGTGAGGCTCAGCGGGCCGTGCGGGAAGTCATTGGTGCCCGACTGGATCGGGGGCTTGATGGTCGTACGACCGCCCGGCGTGCCGCTGGTGGAGAAGCCGCCCTTGTAGACGTAGAGCGTGCTGGACGAGCTGCCGACGGCAAGGTCGGCCTTGCCGTCGCCGTCGAAGTCGCCCGCGGCCAGGTCCTTGCCCCAGTAGTCGTGGGAGGACACGGCCGGGTCCGGTACGTCGATGCCCTTGCCGGTGAGGCCGCTCGCCGAGCCCCAGAGGATGGCGAGGCCACCGCCGTTGGTGTCGGTGCCGACCTTCTCCCAGGGAGAGGCCACGGCGAGGTCGTCGTACCCGTCGCCGTTGAAGTCGGCGTACGCCGACTCGGCGCCGAAGCCGTCCCCGGCCTCGGCGGTGCCCGGGACGCCGGTGGTGTTCTGGCTGACGGTCGACCGCTTGGCGGACGACACGCCGGTGGCGGTGCCGTACAGCGCGACGATCTGGCCCGCGCCCGCGCGGCCGTTCACGTACGCGCCGTGGGCCGAGGTGACGATGTCGCCGATGCCGTCGCCGTTGAAGTCGGCGTGCGGAACCGTCGTGGAGTCGGCGGCCGTCGCCGTCGCGGCCGAGAAACTGAGCAGCCCGCCCGTCAGCGCGGCCGCGGTGGCCGTCGCGAGGGCAAGACGCAGGTGGTGCTGGCGGTGCTTGTGCATGCGGGGTTCTCCTGCGGCATGCGGGGATGCCTGGCGGACATCCACAGTCGATGGGGTGCGGACCGCCCTTGTTTCCCTGGAGTTCTCCGAGGGTTTGCGGGGCGGTCGGCGAACAGGAGACCGATGGCGGGGGGTAAGGGTTGTACGTGAGTTCGGTAAATCTTCGGGGCGGGTGTGGCGGCGTGGGTGGCACCCCGCCTACGCGCACAACCCACGCACCGTGGCGTCAGCGGTCCAGGAACTCCGAGCTGGAGAACGTGACCGCCGGCTTGCTTGCCACCAGGCCCTTCTTCATCCCCGGGTAGACCGCGACGGTGTCCTTCGTCTCGCCCGCGTACGTCCGTACCGCCAGGTCGTCCCGGCCGTCGCCGTCGAAGTCGCCCACCGTCAGCACCCGCGTGGTGCCCTGGGCCGGTGGTTCGACGGTGACCGTGCCCGTCAGCGAGAGTCCCGTCGTACGGGCGTGGAACACCCGCAACCGCGAGCCGCTGGAGACGAGTTCGCTCAGCCCGTCGCCGTCGAAGTCCCCGGTGTCGAGCACCGAGCCGGGGGAGGCGAGGGTGCCGCGTACGGCGGTGGGGAGGTCGTAGCGCAGGGAGGTCGCGCCCGTGCCGCCGACCGCGGCGTCGAGGTTTCGCCCCTTGCCGAAGCGGGCCAGCGCCACGTCGATGCCGGCCGGCAGGACGACTCCGGTGCGTGTGGGACCCGTGGGTCCGCCGAGGACGACGGCCGACTTGGCGGCGCTCTTCGCCGTACGGACGAGGAGGTCGTCGTATCCGTCGCGGTTGACGTCGGCGGCCGGGCCCGTGGGGACCTCGCCCGGGGCGGAGGTCGGGGCGCCTGCCTTGCGCGGGGCGCCCTTGCGGCTGAAGGGGCCGCGCAGATAGCTGAGTTGGCCGTTCGAGGCGTGCACGACGAGGTCGTTCGCGTCGTCGCCGTCGAAGTCGCCGCAGACCGGCTGGTCCGGCCAGTCGTTGCCGAAACGTGCCTGCGCGGGGATGGCCAGCTTGACCGCCTTGCCCGCCAGGCCGGACGGGGAGCCGAAGAGGATCTGGAGCGGGACCGGGGGCTGCCCCTGGCCGTCGTACGGCGGGTCCGTCGACACGACGAGGTCCGTGAAGCCGTCCTCGTTCAGATCGCAGCTCGCCTCCGCGTCGAAGACGGCGGGGAGCTGCCCCTTGGTGGGCGCCGCCTGCTTCGCCGGGCTCAGCAACTGGCGCGCGCCGGGCGTGAGTCCGTGCGAGCCGCCGTAGACGATGCCGATCCCGGCGTCGTCGGCATGCGCCTGTGCCTTCACCAGGTCGTTGAGGATCAGGTCGCGGCGGCCGTCGCCGTTGAAGTCGTCGGGAGTCTTGCTGCCTTTGCCGTGCGGGACGGGGAGGAGGGCCGGGGCCTGCGCGGCCTTCACGGGGGTGGCCTCCGGCGGAGCCTGCGCGCCGTCCCGGACGGGTCCGCAGGCGGTGAGCAGCAGAAGGCAGCCCACCGCCGTCATACCCGTCCCGAGCGACCCGAGCGTCCCGAACGTTCGCATGCGCACCGTCCACCTTGTCAGCCCCATGGACAACGACCCTGTAGTCAAGCACGCGTTCGATATAGGGCGACACCCCCGGGTCGGACAGAACCCAGTGGGCGACATAGCGCTTTAGTTGGCCCGAGTGGGCGCTGGAGGTGGCCCGCAGGGCAGCGGTTGTGGCTGGCGCGCTGGTGCGCAGTTACTCCTCGCGGTCTGGACCGGCGCCTGTCCCATCTGTCACCACAACACGCCGACACCAACCTGACCCAGCCCTACTGGTAGTCCTCCAGCAGTGCCTGGCAGGCGGAGTGGGCGGTCCAGGTCTGGGCGCGGTCGAACGGCCAGGAGCGTTCGCCGACGAGCGTCATCCAGGCGCGTGGGCCGAGGTAGAACCAGAGCATGTCGATGGCCTCCGCGCGGGGGACGTCGGCACGGAGTGCGTCGAGCGCCAGGAGGCGGTCGGCCACGCGGGTCAGGGCTTGGACGTAGTCGTCGGCACCCCTGTCCAGGACCGCTTGGACGGCGGGTTCCCCCGGCGGGTTTCGGTAGAAGAGCCCGTACAGGAGCTCCCAGTGGCGTTCGTGGATGAGCCGGGTGCCCTCGGCGATCAGCTCTATCACGGTGCGCGGATTGTCGCTGGCCTCGGCGGCGGCGAGGCTGTCGGCGATGGCCGGGTCGGTGAGGGCCGGCTTCAGCAGGGCCGTCAGGATGCTCGGCTTGTTCCCCACGCTGCTGTACACGGTCGGTACGGCGACTGTCGCTGCCTCTGCGATCTCCCCGATGGTGACCCCGGCGTACCCGCGGGCCAGGAAGAGCGTGTGCGCGTTGCTCAGGATGGCCTCACGCGTGGCGGCAGCCGCGTTGGTGCGGCTGGGGGAGCTGTACTTCCGAGTGGTCACCGATGCAGCATACCTCCTTCACAATGAGTCAATATATTGACGAGATGGGCGCCTAATGAATAGGTTTCGTCTGTGACGAAAGATGCCCCCGAGCACCCCGCTGCGGTCATTGAGACCCGGCTTGCTCATGAGGTCCACCGCGCTGCCACCACCCTGCTGGCCGAGGCGGCCGTTCGCCCCTCGGTGCCACTTGGCGCACTGGCGCAGCTGCGCGACTTCCTCGTCGTGAACCTGCGCCATCACCACGAGACCGAGGACGAAGACCTGTGGCCGCGGATCGTCGCGGCGGCGCCGGCCACGGAACACGAGCTCGACATGCTGAGCGAGGAGCACAACCGCCTGGACACGACGCTCGATCTGCTGGCTGCGGTGGCCGTGAGCGGCGACGAGGATGAGGGCGGGGCCGGTGAGGCCACCGGTACAGGTCGGGGCGGTACCGGCCTCGGTGACGGCGGCGTGGTGGACGGAGTCCGGGTCGCGCTGCGGGACGCGGCCGTCGCGGTGCGCGACACGGTGCACGACCACCTGGCCCGTGAAGAGCCGGTCCTTTTCCCCGCGCTCCGCGACCACATCAGCCCCGCGGAGTGGGAGGAATTCTCGAAGCGGGTGATCGCGACCGCGCCGCCGGTGGCCGGACACCTGATGGTCGGCTTCCTCGACGAGGTGGGGACGCCCGCGGAGGTGGAACTGGTGCTCGCGGGCCTGCCGGAGCCGGTGCATTCGTTGCTCCCCGCCATGCGCCTTCGGGCGGCGGACGATCTGCGGATCCTGCGTGGGGCCGACTCGTGACCTCCGCTTAAGTAGATGCGGAACCCACTTGCTCCAATAATGATCAGCGCCAATTTGGATATGTGCATCCAGGAGGGAATTCAAGCATGACGACAGTACTTGACCGCTATTTCGAGATCGTGGACTCGGTCGAAAGCGGCGACTCTGACATGGGCGACCTTCGCGACGTCTTCGCCGAGAATGTGCTGCTGCTGCACAGCGGAGAAATGGTCCAGGGCCGGGAGCTGGCCGTCGACTTCCACCGAGGACAGGCGGCCAAGTGGAAGGAGTCCAAGCACCATTGGACGGCTTCCGTGGAGGCCGACGGCTCTGTCACCGGCAAGTGGAGCCAGGCCGGGCTGGACCTGCAGGGCAACGGGTGCTCCGGAAGCGGCGATGTCGCCGTGTCCCTGGACTCGGACGGGCGGATCTCCCGGCTCCACCTGACTCTGACCGGTGGGTCGGACCGCGCCCGGGTGCTCATCGCCAAGCACCTGGAGGTCTGGATGATCCCGGACCGGGCCGAGCGCGCCAAGGCGATGGAGGGGATCTACGCGGAGAACATCAGGTTCATGGAGCCTGATGACGTCTTCGTGGGTCGAGACGCTCTCAACGACTACATCGACGTCGTACAGCGCAAGGCTCCGCCCCTGAGCGGCCTGGTCGCGAGTCACTTGCAGAACAAGGAATTCATCCACTGGACCTGGCATTTCGGTTTCCCGGGCAACAAGACGGCAGTGGGATCGGAAATCCTCCAGCTCAATGGGGATCTGATCGAGACGGTCATCATCTTCAGCGCGGACATGGATATTGTCGTCGAGGGCACGCGGTAGGTTTCGCGGCAAATGGTGTTGAGCCGCATACCCGGCTCAACACCATCCCTGACCAGGACCCCACGTCCCTTCAAGCGCACGCCGCCTAGTCGTCGATCGCGCCCCCGTACTGCGCGTCCGCGCCCGAGGTGCCGAACGAGCCCAGCCCGTAGTTCCACGAGCCGGACGTCGTCAGGCCCGTGGAGCCGGCGGAGAAGACCCAGACCCAGCCGTCGGAGGTGTTCTCGCCGGGCGCGGCCGCGAGGAGGCCGAAGCGGCCGTCGTCGTTGGGGTCGGTGAAGGCGACCTGGCCACCGAACCGGTCGCCCTTCTCCGCTGCTCCCGGCACGTTCGCGGTGTTCTGGGTCACCGACCAGGCGCCGGTGGCCGTCATGCCCTTCGCCGAGCCGCGCAGCACGGTGAACAGGCCCGCGTCCGCCACGCTGCCGACGTCCTCCTGCGGGACGCCGATCGCCACGTCCGCGAAGCCGTCGCGGTTGCTGTCGCCGACGGAGAGGTCGGCGCCGAAGCCGTCGCCGCGCTCGTTGGAGCCGGGGACGCCCGCGCTGTCCTGCGTCCACCACACGGGCGGGGTGCCGGGGCCCTCCTGGCCGGCCGGGCCGGAAGCGCTGCCGTAGTAGACGCCGACCATGCCGCCGGTCATCGACTCTCCCCCGTCGTTCGGGCTGTGCGGTTCGCCGGTGACCAGGTCGTCGAAGCCGTCGCCGTTGACGTCACCGGAGGCGACGACCGGACCGCCGCGCACCGCGAGGATGGGCAGCGGGTCCGCGTCGGAGGCGGAGCCGGGGAGGACGTACGACCAGCCGTGCCCGGGCTCCGCGCCCACGCTCGTACCGGAGACGACCAGGTCGGCGAAGCCGTTGTCGTCGTAGTCGCCCGTGGTCAGCGCCTTGGGGTCGATGCCCGGGGCGTCGTCCGGCGAGGCCGCGGTGAGCGACTTCGCGGCGGGCGGCGCCGAGAAGGTCTGACGAGTCGCCAGCTCGGCCTGCCGTCCTGCGTCCTGGGCGGTGGCGGTGTCGGACCGCGTGGGCGCGGCCTCGAACTGATAGATCGACAGCCCGACCCGGTCCAGTACGGCGAGCAGGTCGCCCGGTGTGGTGTCGGTGAACCGCGCGGCCGCGAGCGCGCTGCCGAACCTCCCGCCGGAGGCGGGTTCGTCGCTCTGCAGCCACACGCTTCCGGACCCGCTCAGGCCCTTGGGCGTGCCCCACAGCACCACCGCGCCGCCCGCGTTCGACGCGGCGCCCAGGTCCTCGCCGGGGACGCCGACGATCGCGTCGTCGTAGCCGTCGCCGTCGAGGTCGCCGGTGGACAGCGCGCGGCCGAAGCCGTCGCCGGACTCGGCGCCGCCGGGGACGCCGGTGGAGTTCTGGCTGAACACTCTGGCGTTGCTGGTGCCCATGCCTTTGGGCCCGCCGTACTGGACGGTCACCAGGCCGGCGCCGGTGCGGCCGGAAACGGTGGCGCCCGGTGCGCCGACGAGCACGTCGTCGTAGCCGTCACCGTTGAAGTCCGTGTTGCGGTCGTTCGCGTGCGTGCCACCGGGTGTACCGGCGTACGCGCCGGGGGCGGCGGTGATGGCCGCGCCGCTGACGAGGAGGAACGCCGCGGCCGCGACGGCGGCCGAGCGCTTGCGGATGGTGCGCATGAGCGGCTCCTTGGCTCAAGGACAAGCCCGGCAGCCGGATGCGGCCGGGTCGGCTCGGGAAGCGCGGGGGGCGGGGGTGTCCGGAGAGGTCCCGTTCCTGGTCCGGCGCCATGTTCGACACCGGATGCGAGGAAAGGGTTGTATGGGAGGCGCGATGACCGCCGGCGCGGAGTGAACTCGCGCCCTCCAGCCCCGTACCGGACCTCATCCGGCGGAGGCACCGGGCAGGATGGGACCATGAGCGTAGTCAAGATCAACGTACTGACCGTGCCCGCCGAGCAGCGGGAGACCCTGGAGAAGCGGTTCGCGTCGCGGGCCCACGCCGTGGAGAACTCGGACGGCTTCGAGTGGTTCGAGCTGCTGCGTCCGGTCGAGGGCACCGACACGTACCTCGTCTACACCCGCTGGCGTGACGAGGAGTCGTTCCAGGCCTGGATGGAGGGGCCGATGAAGGCCGCGCACCAGGGCACCGCAGAGGGCGGGGAGGGCGGGGAGCGGCCCAAGCCGGCAGCCTCCGGCTCCACCCTGTGGTCCTTCGAGGTGGTGCAGCAGGCCGGGCCGAAGAGCGCCTAGCGGATTGCGCATCCGTGGGTCCGGGCTGGAAGTGCCCGAGTGGAGGCGTGACATGACGACACGTCATGTCACATACGCCGCGCCGGACCAGGGGACGGCTTCTCCGATGAACCCTGTGTCCGTCAATCCCCGTACGTCCTTGCCGTCCTCGACGATCCACCACTGCGAGGGCACGGAACGAGAACACCCCATCCCCCTGGTCCGGCCAGGGGAATGGGGTGCTTCGTTATGAGGCTGTACTCGGCCGCTACTTCACCGGCTGGGGCTCCGGTGCGCTCTCGGTTGCCGCCTCGCCCGCCGGGGGCTCGTCGTCGGCCGGAGTCTTGACGGAGTCCAGCAGCAGTTGGGCGACGTCGACGACCTGGATGGATTCCTTGGCCTTGCCGCCCGCGGCGGAGCCGCTGTCAGATGCAGCCTTCTTGCCGTTGACCGAGTCGGTCAGCATGACGAGGCAGAACGGGCAGGCGGTGGAGACGATGTCCGGGTTCAGCGACAGAGCCTCGTCGACACGCTCGTTGTTGATGCGCTTGCCGATCCGCTCCTCCATCCACATCCGCGCGCCGCCGGCACCGCAGCAGAAGCCGCGTTCCTTGTGGCGGTGCATCTCCTGCTGGCGCAGGCCCGGGACGGCGGACATGATCTCGCGCGGGGGCGTGTAGATCTTGTTGTGGCGGCCCAGGTAGCAGGGGTCGTGGTAGGTGACCAGGCCGTCGACCGGGGTGACCGGGATCAGCTTGCCCTCGTCGATGAGGTGCTGGAGCAGCTGGGTGTGGTGGATGACCTCGTAGTCGCCACCGAGCTGCGGGTACTCGTTGGCGATGGTGTTGAAGCAGTGCGGGCAGGTGGAGACGATCTTCTTCGCGGACTTCGGCTTCTTGGTCGACTCGTCCTCGTCGTCCTCGCCGAAGGCCATGTTCAGCGCGGCGACGTTCTCCATGCCGAGTTCCTGGAACAGCGGCTCGTTGCCCAGGCGGCGGGCGGAGTCGCCGGTGCACTTCTCGTCGCCGCCCATGATCGCGAACTTGACGCCCGCGATGTGCAGCAGCTCCGCGAAGGCCTTGGTGGTCTTCTTGGCGCGGTCCTCGAGGGCGCCGGCGCAGCCGACCCAGTACAGGTAGTCGACCTCGGAGAGGTCCTCGATGTCCTTGCCGACGACCGGCACCTCGAAGTCGACTTCCTTGGTCCACTCCAGGCGCTGCTTCTTGGCCAGGCCCCAGGGGTTGCCCTTCTTCTCCAGGTTCTTGAGCATCGTGCCCGCCTCGGACGGGAACGCGGACTCGATCATCACCTGGTAGCGGCGCATGTCGACGATGTGGTCGATGTGCTCGATGTCGACCGGGCACTGCTCGACACAGGCGCCGCAGGTGGTGCAGGACCACAGCACGTCCGGGTCGATGACGCCGTTCTCCTCGACGGTGCCGATCAGCGGACGCTCGGCCTCCGCCAGAGCCGCGGCGGGAACGTCCTTCAAAGCCTCGGCAGACGCCTTCTCCTCGCCCTCCATGTCCTTACCGCCGCCCGCGAGCATGTACGGCGCCTTGGCATGCGCGTGGTCGCGCAGCGACATGATCAGCAGCTTCGGCGACAGCGGCTTGCCGGTGTTCCAGGCCGGGCACTGCGACTGGCAACGCCCGCACTCCGTACACGTGGAGAAGTCCAGCAGGCCCTTCCAGGAGAACTGCTCGACCTGCGAGACACCGAAGACGTCGTCCTCGCCCGGGTCGGTGAAGTCGATCGGCTTGCCGCCCGACGTCATCGGCTGCAGCGCGCCAAGGGCCGTCTCACCGGTCGCGTTGCGCTTGAACCAGATGTTGGGGAAGGCCAGGAAGCGGTGCCAGGCCACGCCCATGTTGGTGTTCAGCGAGACGACGATCATCCAGACGAACGACGTCCCGATCTTGATCATCGCGGTGAAGTAGACGAGGTTCTGGAGCGCGCCGACGCTCAGGCCCTTGAAGGCGAGGACGAGGGGGTACGAGGCGAAGTACGCGGCCTCGTAGTGCTCGACGTGGTGGATCGCGCCTTCCAGGCCGCGCAGCACGTAGATCGCCAGGCCGATGGTCAGGATGACGTACTCGACGAAGTACGCCTGACCCGCCTTGGAGCCCGCGAAGCGGGACTTGCGGCCCGCCCGGGACGGCAGGCTCAGCAGCCGGATCGCCATCAGCACGAGGATGCCGAGGACGGTCATCACAGCGATGAACTCGGTGTACATCTCGAACGGCAGGAAGCCGCCGATGACCGGCAGCACCCAGTCGGCCTTGAAGAGCTGACCGAACGCCTGCACCAGGGTCGGCGGCAGCGTCAGGAAGCCCACCGCCACGAACCAGTGGGCGAAGCCGACGATGCCCCAGCGGTTCATCCGCGTGTGGCCGAGGAACTCCCGCACCAGCGTCACACTGCGCTGGTAGGGGTTGTCGGTCCGGCTGCCGGCGGGCACTGGCTGGCCGAGCTTGAAGTACCGGACGAACTGGCCGATGGCGCGTGCGAGCAGCGCAACGCCGACCACGGTCAGAACCAGCGACACGATGATCGCGGCGAGTTGCATTTGGGGCTCCTCGGGCCTGCGAGGGGTTGCTCCGAGAGTAACCTCGAAGGCGATTACTAAGCGGTAACTTATGCAGTCCGTTTGAGACTACCCACTTCCTGCGCCGCACTGTAGCCAGGGGCGCGGTGATCTGCGTCGCTGAGGGGAGCCTGAGTGGACGTGCCATCGCCGGGCGTGCGGCACGCGCGATGGTCCCGTCGCCGGGCGGTGCGGCACACGATGGTCGCCTCGCCCGGCGGGGCGGTGCCCGCCGGTGGTCCTGGCGCCGGGTGAGGCGGTACCCGCCGATGGTTCCGTCGGGTCGCCCCGTAAAGCAGATCGTGTTATTCGCGCAAAATGGTGACATTGACGCCTAAGTTAGCGACGTGCTGTACGGAATCGCCGCCGCCACCGCCGCCCTGTTCCTCACCGCCGCGCTCGCCGCGCTGCTGCGGATGTTCGCCCTGCGCTTCGGGGTGGCCGAGCGGCGGCGGGTGCGGGTGGTTCCGTTGCTCGGAGGGGTTGCCGTCGTCGGGGGGACGGCGTTCGTCGCCAGGGTCGGGGACTGGACGGGTGTCGCGCCGTTGGGGCCGGAGGCCGGGCGCGTGCTGGTCGTCGGGATGGGGGTCGCGCTGGTCGGGCTCGTCGCCGATCTGCGGGCCGTGCCGTTCGTCGGACGGGCGGTGGCGCTGGTCGTCCGGGCCCTGCCGCCGGCCGTGCGGACTCTGCCGCTGATCCTGCGCGTGGCCGTCGTGGGCGGTGGCGCCGCGCTGGTCGTGCCGTACGACGAACTCGGGCTGTTGGGTGGAGTGCTGGCCGTGGCCTGGGTCGTGTTCGTCGTGCACGCCTTCTCCTCCCTCGACCACGCCGACGGCGTACTGGGGACCGTCGGCGTCATCACGGCGTTCGCGCTCAGCGGGTGCGCCGCCGCCGAGGTCATGGACGGACTCGCGGCGCTGCTGAGCGTGCTGGCCGCCGCGCTCACCGGGTTCCTGATGCACGGCTGGCCGCCGGCCCGGATCGTGCCGGGGCGGTGCGGTGCGCTGTTCGCGGGGTTCGTGCTGGCCTCGGCGGCTGTGCTTGTGCACGCCGGGCGGGAGGCGGGGGCCGGCCTTGGTGCCGGGTTCGCGCTGACGGCGGTGGCCTGTGCCGATGTCCTACTCGTGCTGGTGTCGCGGTGGCGGGGTGGGCGGCCGGTGCTGCGGTCAGGGCCCGATCACCTTGTTCACCGGCTGCGGCGGGTGGGGGTGGCTCGGCAGGGGGTGATGGTTGCCATCGGTGTCGCTGCCTTTGCCGGGGCGCTTGTGGGGCTGCTGATCTCTCTGGGGTGGGTGAGGGCGGGCGTTGCCTGGTGGGTGGCTGGGGCCGTCGGGCTCGTTGCGGTCGTCGGGGGTGTGTGGCCGGTTTCTCGCCCCCTCCGCCCCTGCCCGTCCCGTACCTGGGGGGCTCTGCCCCCCAGCCCCCCGTATCGCGCTGAACGCGCTCGTCCTCAAACGCCGGACGGGCTGAATGGGTATCCCCCCAGGTCAGGGGCTTCCTGCGTGTAAGGAAGAGATAAGACTTGAGTCCCCCCGACTCAGCTCTGTTGACCCGTTGGCGAGGGTCATGCACACTTGAGTCCGTTCCACTCAAGTCATTGTTGTTGGAGGATTCGAAATGGCACGTGCGGTCGGCATCGACCTGGGCACGACTAACTCCGTCGTCAGCGTTCTGGAGGGCGGTGAGCCCACCGTCATCACCAACGCCGAGGGCGCCAGGACCACGCCGTCCGTCGTCGCCTTCGCGAAGAACGGCGAGGTGCTGGTCGGCGAGGTCGCCAAGCGCCAGGCGGTCACGAACGTGGACCGGACGATTCGGTCCGTCAAGCGTCACATGGGCACGGACTGGAAGATCGAGCTCGACGGGAAGAACTTCAACCCGCAGCAGATGAGCGCCTTCATCCTGCAGAAGCTGAAGCGCGACGCCGAGGCCTACCTGGGTGAGAAGGTCACCGACGCGGTCATCACCGTCCCGGCGTACTTCAACGACTCCGAGCGCCAGGCCACCAAGGAGGCCGGCGAGATCGCGGGTCTGAACGTCCTGCGCATCGTCAACGAGCCCACCGCCGCCGCCCTGGCCTACGGTCTCGACAAGGACGACCAGACCATCCTCGTCTTCGACCTCGGTGGCGGCACCTTCGACGTGTCCCTGCTGGAGATCGGCGACGGCGTCGTCGAGGTGAAGGCCACCAACGGCGACAACCACCTCGGTGGTGACGACTGGGACCAGCGCGTCGTCGACTACCTGGTGCAGCAGTTCCGCTCCGGTCACGGCGTGGACCTCGCCAAGGACAAGATGGCGCTCCAGCGTCTGCGCGAGGCCGCCGAGAAGGCGAAGATCGAGCTGTCCTCGTCCACCGAGACCTCGATCAACCTGCCCTACATCACGGCGTCCGCCGAAGGCCCGCTGCACCTGGACGAGAAGCTCACGCGCGCCCAGTTCCAGCAGCTGACCGCCGACCTTCTGGAGCGCTGCAAGACGCCGTTCCACAACGTCATCAAGGACGCGGGCATCAACCTCTCCGAGATCGACCACGTCGTTCTCGTCGGTGGCTCCACCCGTATGCCCGCCGTCGCCGAGCTCGTCAAGGAGCTGACCGGTGGCCAGGAGGCCAACAAGGGTGTGAACCCGGACGAGGTCGTCGCCATCGGCGCCGCCCTCCAGGCCGGTGTCCTCAAGGGTGAGGTCAAGGACGTCCTGCTCCTCGACGTGACCCCGCTGTCCCTCGGTATCGAGACCAAGGGCGGCATCATGACGAAGCTCATCGAGCGGAACACGACGATCCCGACCAAGCGGTCCGAGATCTTCACCACCGCCGAGGACAACCAGCCGTCCGTGCAGATCCAGGTCTACCAGGGCGAGCGCGAGATCGCGGCGTACAACAAGAAGCTCGGGATGTTCGAGCTGACCGGTCTGCCGCCGGCCCCGCGCGGTGTCCCGCAGATCGAGGTCGCCTTCGACATCGACGCCAACGGCATCATGCACGTCACGGCGAAGGACCTCGGCACCGGCAAGGAGCAGAAGATGACCGTCACCGGCGGCTCCTCGCTGCCGAAGGACGAGGTCGACCGGATGCGCCAGGAGGCCGAGAAGTACGCGGAGGAGGACCACGCCCGCCGCGAGGCCGCCGAGACCCGCAACCAGGGCGAGCAGCTCGTCTACCAGACGGAGAAGTTCCTCAAGGACAACGAGGACAAGGTCCCCGGCGACGTCAAGACCGAGGTCGAGGCGTCCGTCGAGGAGCTGAAGACCGCGCTCAAGGGCGAGGACAGCGCGGAGATCCGTACGGCCACCGAGAAGGTCGCCGCGGTCTCGCAGAAGCTGGGCCAGGCCATGTACGCCGACGCCCAGGCCGCGCAGGCGGCCGGTGGCGAGACCCCGGGTGCCACGCCCGGCGGCAAGGCCGCTGACGACGACGTCGTCGACGCCGAGATCGTCGACGAGGACCGTAAGGACGGTGCCGCGTGACGGAGGAGACCCCGGGCTTCGACGAGCAGCCCGACGTCCCCTCCGGCGCCACCCCTGATGACGCCGAGCCGAAGACCGCTCCCTCCGCACAGGAGGGGGCGGCTCCGGCCGGGGACGCATCGGCAGCAGCTCAGGCGGCAGCCCATACGGCAGCGCAGGCGGCGGCTCAGACGGCCGGCCTGACGGCGCAGCTGGACCAGGTGCGTACGGCACTCAACGAGCGCACGATGGACCTCCAGCGGCTCCAGGCCGAGTACCAGAACTACCGCCGCCGGGTCGAGCGCGACCGGATCGCGGTCAAGGAGATCGCCATCGCGAACCTCCTGACCGAGCTCCTGCCCGTGCTCGACGACATCGGCCGCGCGCGGGAGCACGGCGAACTGGTCGGCGGCTTCAAGTCGGTCGGCGAGTCGCTGGAGACCGTCGCGGCGAAGATGGGGCTTCAGCAGTTCGGCAAGGAGGGCGAGCCCTTCGACCCGACGATCCACGAGGCCCTGATGCACTCGTACGCGCCCGACGTCACGGAGACGACGTGCGTGGCGATTCTGCAGCCGGGGTATCGCATCGGCGAGCGCACCATCCGCCCCGCGCGGGTGGCCGTCGCCGAGCCGCAGCCCGGTGCGCAGACCGTCAAGGCCGACGAGGCGTCGTCCGAGGCGGCCGACGACAAGGAGAGCGGTGGCCCGGACGAGGGCTGACGTTGAACGGATAGGGAAGGAGGGACGTCGAGGATGAGCACCAAGGACTTCATCGAGAAGGACTTCTACAAGGTTCTCGGCGTCCCCAAGGACGCCACCGAAGCCGAGATCAAGAAGGCGTACCGGAAGCTCGCCCGCGAGTACCACCCGGACGCCAACAAGGGCAACACCAAGGCCGAGGAGCGCTTCAAGGAGATCTCCGAGGCGAACGACGTGCTCGGCGACCCCAAGAAGCGCAAGGAGTACGACGAGGCACGCGCCCTCTTCGGCAACGGCGGCTTCCGTCCGGGTCCCGGCGCGGGCGGCGGCAACTTCAACTTCGACCTGGGCGACCTCTTCGGAGGCGGCGCCCAGGGCGGAGCCGGAGCGGGCGGCTTCGGCGGCGGTATCGGTGACGTCTTCGGGGGCCTGTTCAACCGCGGCGGCGCGACCACCGGTACGCGTACGCAGCCCCGGCGCGGCCAGGACATCGACACCGAGGTCACGCTGAGCTTCACGGAGGCCGTGGACGGGGCGACGGTTCCGCTGCGCATGACCTCGCAGGCACCCTGCAAGGCGTGCTCGGGGACCGGCGACGCGAACGGCACGCCGCGGGTGTGCCCGACGTGCGTGGGCACCGGTCAGGTGGCCCGCGGCTCCGGCGGCGGATTCTCCCTGACGGACCCCTGCCCGGACTGCAAGGGCCGTGGTCTGATCGCGGAGCACCCCTGCGAGGTCTGCAAGGGTTCCGGCCGCGCCAAGTCGTCCCGGACCATGCAGGTACGGATCCCCGCGGGCGTCAGCGACGGCCAGCGGATCCGCCTGCGCGGCAAGGGAGCGCCCGGTGAGCGGGGCGGCCCGGCGGGCGACTTGTACGTCACCGTGCACGTGGACGCCCACCCGGTCTTCGGCCGCAAGGGCGACAACCTCACCGTCACCGTGCCCGTCACCTTCGCGGAGGCGGCGCTCGGCGGCGAGGTACGCGTGCCGACGCTCGGCGGACCGCCGGTCACCCTGAAGCTGCCGCCGGGCACGCCCAACGGCCGCACCATGCGGGCGCGGGGCAAGGGCGCGGTCCGCAAGGACGGCACCCGCGGCGACCTGCTGGTCACCGTCGAGGTGAGTGTCCCGAAGGACCTGACGGGGAAGGCTCGTGACGCGCTTGAGGCGTATCGCGAGGCGACCGCGGGCGAGGATCCGCGGGCGGAGCTGTTCCAGGCCGCGAAGGGAGCATGAGAGCGATGGACGGCCGTCGACGCAACCCGTACGAACTGACCGAGGAAACCCCGGTCTACGTCATCTCGGTGGCGGCCCAGCTCTCCGGCCTGCACCCGCAGACCCTCCGTCAGTACGACCGTCTGGGCCTGGTCTCGCCCGACCGCACGGCCGGGCGCGGCCGCCGCTACTCGGCCCGCGACATCGAACTGCTGCGCACCGTCCAGCAGTTGTCGCAGGATGAGGGCATCAACCTGGCCGGCATCAAGCGCATCATCGAGCTGGAGAACCAGGTGGCCGCGCTCCAGCAGCGCGTCGCCGAACTCCAGTCCGCGGTGGACGGCGCCGCGGCCGCCATGCAGCAGCGCGAGGCGGCCGTCCACGCCTCGTACCGCCGCGACCTGGTCCCGTACCAGGAGGTCCAGCAGACCAGCGCGCTGGTGGTGTGGCGCCCTAAGCGGCAGCAGTCCTCGGACTGAGCCGTACCTGTACGACGAGAAGGGGCCGGGAGGTTGAACCTCCCGGCCCCTTCTCGTGTTCTCAGTGCCCCACCGTCTCCCACAGCGTGATCGCCAGTGCCGTGCAGGACGTCACCGCCGCCAGGGACGGCAGGGGCCAGCGGGTGCGTTCCAGGGCGTCGAGGCGCTCCTCGTGGTCGGCGAGGGTCTTGTCGGTCTGGTCGGCGCGCTGCAGGAGGAGGGCCAGGTCTCCGCGCGTGGTGGCGAAGCCGACGTCCACGGAGCGGCGCAGGCAGAGAAGGTACGGCAGGCGGGCCCCGAAGGCGTCCGCATCCTCACCGAAGACGAGGTGCAGCAGGCCCACCTCCGTTGGTACCGCACCGGTTGGGAGGAGCATGCGCGTGCGGTCCAGGCGAGCGAGGAGCGCCCACCTGCGGCTGGCCACCCCGCCGACCCGGACCCCCTGTCCGCTATGGCCGACCTCCTGCATTTCCCGCAGGTTCCTGCCCCGGCCGCCGGGGATCCGTATGCCCACCCGCTCCCGATCGTGGGCGCGGGCGACGCGACCGTACGCGAACTCATGCCGCACCGCCCGAGGTTAGGGGAGCCTGTGCGGGGATCTGAGGGGCTGCGGGGCAGGCGCCGTAGGGAGGGGGTGGAGGCGGTGGACGCGGAAGAATGAGCGGGGTCATGGGTCAAGGCCGGCCTTGGCGGGGCCGTGCCCTGAGGGTGGCTCTTCAGCGCTCCTGGATCGGGGGTATGGCCGTACGGAGGTGACGCAGGAGGGCGGCCAGGCCTTCGGGGGCGGTGGAGAGGATGACGTTCGGGGTGTCGCTTTCGCGGAGGCGGATCGTTCCGTCGGGGGCGGTGGCGACGTAGAGGCAGTCGGCTTCGGGGCCTCCGCTGAACGTTGACTTCTGCCAGTTCAGTTCGGACATCCGTGCCTCCTAGAGCGTGTAGAGCAAATGCTGGATGAGCGCCAGCGAGTCCTTCACCGAGTGTGCTTCAGGGGCCAACGATACGTCGACAGGGCTGAGGGCGTTCTCGGCCAGTCGCGCGAACAGCGCGCTGTACCGCTGAAGTTGTGCCTGCTCACGCAGGTAGTCGGAACCCGTCGCGTGATCAAGGATCACGGTGCCGAGCCGTGGAGTGCCGGGGATGGCGTGGACGAAGTTCCCGCTGAGAGCCGCGTACGCCTGGGCGCTGAACGGATAGATCTGGATGGTCACGTTGGGCAGGCGGGCCAACTCGATGAGCCGTAGCAACTGCTCGCGCACGACCTGGACGCTGCCGAACCGCATGTGCAGCGCCGCCTCGTGAATCACGGCATGGACAGAGGGCGGGTTCTGGCGGGTGAGGATGCGCTGCCGTTCCATGCGGAACATCAGGGCCTCCTCGATGTTTCCGAAGCCCAGCTTGGGGCTGGAAAAGATGGCCCGTGCGTAGTCGGCGGTCTGGAACAGGCCGGGAACGAACAGGGATTGGTGCACTCGTAGGGACTCGGCGCCATCCTCCAGTTCGGCCAGGTTGAGTGCGCCGGACCCGAGGTGTTTCTTGTAGGCGGTCCACCAGCCCTTACCGGATGCCTCGGACATGGCGATCAATGCCTTGATGTAGGGCTCATCTGCGCACCCGTATGCCTGGCATAGATCAACTAGTCGTTCCGTCAGAACGGAGGTGCGACCCAGTTCGATATGGCTCAGCTGCCCGCGGCTCATGCCGACGCGCTCGGCGGCCTCACCGGAACTCAAATCTGCTAGTTCGCGTAGTTGCTTGAGTTCGAAGCCGAGTCGTCGTTGGCGCTCGCTGATGTTCGTGCGCAGTCCCACAGGGTCTCCTTGCTGGCTCGCCCAAAGTCTGCATGGTTCCGGTGAGTTGGTCCACCGAAAGCGGTGAACAGGTTGCGCATAAGAGCCCCATATCTCTACCGTGAGTGCAGTGTCGATTACGCACCGACACCGGTCAACTCCCCCTGCCCATAAGCCGACAGAGCACCCGCCCCTCCCCCCAGGCGTGCGCGGGCAATGCCATCGCGGGGTAACGGAAGCCTTCGCCCCCCACAGGAGCCGACACCCATGGACCCATCCCGCCGTGCAGCCCACCGTCCCGCTCAACTCACCCACGATTACAGCCTGTTCACCCCCGGCGACGCCACCGCACCCCGCGTGTGCCGGGACTTCGTGCGTGCCGTCCTCTTCACTCACGACCGGGAGCACCTCGTCATGCCCGCCGCCCTGTGCACCTCGGAGCTCGTCACCAACGTCCACCTGCACACCAAGGGGGCCACCATGCTCCGCGTCCGGCTCACTCCGGCCCGCTTCCGGGTCAGCGTCTTCGACGAGAGTCCTGATCCGCCCGTTCTGGCGCACCCCGTCGCGGGGGTCGTCGCGTGCTGGGGGAGGGGGCTCGCGCTGGTCGCGGAGATGGCGGACGTGTGGGGCGTCGCCGAAGAGAGGGCGGGGCGGTACGCGAAGGGGGTGTGGTTCGAGTTGGGCTGCCGGCCTCCGGGCACACCCAGCCGGCACGTGAGGAGAGGGTGTCGCCTGTGAACGTGTCCGACCTGGACGAGGGGCTGTGGCAGCTGTGGAAGGCCATGGAACTCCCCGAGGGCTACCGCGCTGAGATCATCGAGGGAGCCATCGAGGTCTCGCCCCTCCGTCGCTTCGCACATGCCCGGGTCGTCAACCGCGTCTGGTGCGCTCTGCAGATCTTCTTGGAGGACGGCGAGTACGGCGTCTGGAACGTCACGTCCGTGATCCACGCACGTAAGGCGTGGATTCCGGACGGCCTTGTGGCTCCTCTGGATGCGGAGCTGATCGAGGACGAGGACGGTCTCGGGATCAAGGCGGCCGCTGCCTCGATGGTCGTCGAGGTGGTTTCGCCCGGCAGGAGCGACCAGGACCGCGACCGCATCCGCAAGCGCCGCGAATACGCCCGCGCCGGCATCCCCGTGTACGTCCTCATCGACGACTACGACGGCCAGGGCGCCGTCACCCTCTTCACCGGGCCACGCCCCGACAAAGCCGACTGGGAGGACATCCACCGTGTCCCCTACGGCACCGATGTCACGATCCCCGAAGGCCCCGCCAAGGGCTTCGTGATCGGCGAGGCGATCACGGGTCCTAAGCGGGGCTGACGGGCGGGCGTATCACGATCACGCTGTCAGAGCGTCAGAGCCAGCTCTCCCAGATGCCGTACGCCTGCGAGCGGCTCGCCGCTTCGTTGCCGACGGCGTCGAGGTACACGACGCGGTAGTAGTACAGGCCCCACCGGTCCTCGTGGACGGTGGTGTCCATGTAGTACGCGCCTCCGGTGCCGACCTGGCCCGAGGTGAGAGTGAGGTAGGACGCCGTGGCCGGGTCCCAGCGTTCCACGCGGTAGGCGCTCAGGCGGGAGCAGTCGCCGAGGCCCGAGCTCTCGGAGCAGCCGACGTACAGCTCGGGGTACTGGTCCTCGCGGACGGTGGTCCCGGTCCAGCCCGTCGGGCGGGTGTCCGGGAAGGTGACGGAGATGTCGGACGTGTGGAAGAAGTCGGGGCCCTCGTCCCGGTACAGGCCGGAGCCGTCGGCGGCGGCGACCCGGTAGACGTGGGTGGCGCCGTCGGGGACCGTCGGGCAGAGGATCTCGGTCTTGGCGAGTGAGCTTCCCGTCCAGCAGTTCTTCGTCCAGATCGTCTCGCCCGTGTCCGGGTCGACCACGCCCTGCCATACGTAGTACTCGGTGACGTCGTCGTCGGCCGGTGGCGTCCAGGTCAGATGGACACCCATCGGGATCTGCTCCGCGGTCAGGTTCCCGACCGGGGCCGGGCGCCGGGTGTCCGGCGTGGTGGCCGTGGCGGCCGGGCCGGGCTGTGATGCGTGGCCGTACGGGTCGATCGTCACGATCCGGTACTCGTACGTCGTCTCGGACTCGCCCGAGACGTCCCAGCAGGTGCCGTTGGTCTGCGTGCGGCCGGCGTACCCGGGGGCGTCGCTACCGGCCCACGTCCAGTACGTCGACGGGGGCCCGAGCGGCTCGGCCGGCCAGATGTTCGGCTTGCACTGGTCCACCGTGGTGCTCTCGCCGGTCGCCGGGTCGGTGCGGATGATCCGGTACGTGGGGAGCGGGCCTTGGTCGGAGGTCCAGGGGTCGGCGCTGCTCCACTCGATCATGACCCCCTCGTCGAACCTGTGCGCGGTGGTCCTGAAGGCGGGGATGGCCTCGGGGCGTTCGGCCATCCGCAGGGTGACCTCCACCGGGGCGGCCGCGTTGCCCTTCGCGTCCACCGAGCGCACCACGTACCGGTAGGTGTCGGCGATCGCTGCCTGCTGGCGCGGTACCACGTCGGTGCGGGTCGTCGTGGAGCCGCTGGCCAGCGCGTTCAGGTAGCCGCCGGTCGCCGGGTCGTACTGGAGGACCTGGTACGAGGCAGCCCCGTCGACGGGTGACCACACCAGGTGCGGTACGCCGGACTCGTAGGCGATGTCGGCGTCGGCGGCGGTCGGCGGCGGCGTCAGGTCGAAGGTGGTGAACGTGGTGGCGGCCGAGTACGCGGACCAGTTCCCGGCGGCGTCACGGGCCCGGCCCCGGTAGGTCGCCTTGCCGCCGTCGGCGGGCTGGCCGGTGTCGCAGAACGCGCCCTTGGCGCCCGTGTGGACGGTGATCCAGGTGTTGGTGGCGGGGTCGAGACGCTGACCCTCGTACCGGGCGATGTCGGCGGCGTTCGCCGCGGTGGTGACCAACTCCGGTCCCGCGAAAGGCTGGTCGTCCGGGCACGCGTCCATTTCGACGAACGGGGCGGCGGGCGGGGTCCGGTCGACGGTGACGACGGGCTGGTCCGCCGAACCGGCCGACGTGTTGCCCGCCTTGTCGTACGCGCGAACCTCGTAGTAGTACGTCGCGCCGGTCGTTGGCGGGGTGTCGGTGTACGAGGTCGCTGTCGTGGTGGCCAGCTTCAGCCAGCTCGTGCTGCCCTTGAGACGGCGGTACACCCGGTAGCCGGCGAGGTCCATCTCCTTGTTCCTGGACCAGGTGATCTTGGCCTTGCTGGTGGCAGTGTCGTACGAGACCGACGTTCCGGTCGGGGCAAGCGGCTTGACCGTGTCGACGGTTGCCGACGTGCGGGGCAGGTAGGCGAAGGAGACGACCGCGCTGCCCGTCCAGTTGACGAAGTCGACGCGCAGGGTGTGCTTGCCGGACGGGATGGTGACGTTGACGGTCTTCGACTGTGTGGTGGAGACGTTCTTCCAGAGGTCGACCTTGCGGACGCCGTCGAGGTAGACGCGGATGCCGTCCTGGGCCTTCACCGGGAGGGAGAACGGCCCACCGGAACCGAAGTCGCGGGTCACCGTCCAGCGGACGCCGAAGTTGTCCTTCGGAAGGCCCGAAGCGGGGGCGCCGGAGCCCCAGTTCTGGTCGATCGCGGAGTCGCAGTCCGTCTTCTTCGGTGTGCCCGAGAAGGTGGTGTTCGCGTAGAACTCCCTTTTGTAGACGGGGGAGGTGCAGGTCGTCGCGGCGGAGGCGGGTGCGGCGGCCGCGGTGAGCAGGCCGCCCGCGGTGGCGAGCACGAGGGCGGAGGAGAGCGTGACCGTCGTGCCTCTGGCTGGGTTCATGCGTTCCTTCAGGAGTCCTGATCGTCGGACGGCGAGGGAAACCGCCGACGATCAGGACTCCTGGGAACGGGAGTTGGTTGTACGGCGATGGATGACAGAAGGTGAAGCTGAGGGGATTGATGAAAGGCGGGACGTGAGCTCTTCCCATCATGTTCACTCGGAGCACACAGATCGCTGTTGCCATCTCGTTAAGTGCGCACTCCTTGACGCTGAGGTGATCACCGCGTTGGCTTTCAGCCACCTGGGTCTCAAAGCTGCAACCCTGCCCGGAAGGCGCCTGTTGTGAACACTCGTAACACCCGCTTGTGCCGCGTCGTCATATCCCTGGCCGCGTCGGCGATGTCCGTCACCCTCGCCGGCTGCGGCGTGGTGGACGGGATCGGTGGCAGCGATTCCAAGGCCAGCCCCACGAAGGGCGACGACGTCAAGGTGGGCCTGCTCCTTCCCGAGAAGGAGAACTCCCGTTACGAGAAGTTCGACTACCCCATCATCAAGAAGCAGGTCGAGAAGCTCACCAACGGCAAGGGCGAGGTCGTCTACGCCAACGCCGAGCAGGACGCGGCCAAGCAGAGCAGCCAGCTGCAGCGCATGATCGATGACCGGGTCGACGTCCTCCTGGTGGACGCGGTGGACTCCAAGGCCATCGCGAGCGGCGTGCAGAGCGCCAAGGACGCGGGCATCCCCGTCATCGCGTACGACCGCCTGGCGGAGGGGCCGATCGACGCGTACATCTCCTTCGACAACGAGCTCGTCGGCGAGGTCCAGGGCAAGGAGCTCGTCGGGGCGCTGGGCAGCGACTCGGCCTCGAAGAAGATCGTCATGATGAACGGCGCGACCACCGACCCGAACGCGGCGCAGTTCAAGTCGGGCGCTCTCGCCGAGCTCAACGGCAAGGTCGTCATCGCCAAGACGTACGACACCAAGGACTGGAACCCGGTCAACGCCAAGGCCAACATGGAGGAGGCCATCGAGGCAGTCGGCGTCGGCAACATCGCCGGTGTCTACTCCGCCAACGACGGCCTCGCGGGCGCCGTCATCGACGCCCTCAAGACCGCGGGCGTCAGCGATGTCCCGCCGGTCACCGGCCAGGACGCCGAGCTCGACGCGGTGCAGCGCATCGTCAAGGGCGACCAGTACATGAGCGTCTACAAGTCGTACCCGCAGGAGGCCACCGCGGCCGCCGAGATGGCCGTGGCGGTCGTCCAGGGCCGCTCGATCGAGTTCGACGCCCTCACCCGCGACAAGGTCGACAGCCCCACGAACCAGGACATCCCGTCGCAGCTCGTGCCCGTCGTCGCCCTCAACAAGTCCAACATCGAGGACACGGTGATCCAGGACGGCATCTACACGGTCAAGGAGATCTGCGCGGCGCCCTACAAGGCGGCGTGCGACGCGAACGGTCTCCAGTGACCCCGTAGACCCGGCAGACCCCCGATAGGCCCTTCGCTTCGCTGAACCGTTCCCGGCCCGCCGACATCGCACAGGGCGACCGCACGTCATACCGCGGTCGCCCTGTCCTGTTGCCTCGGACAAGGTGACCGGAGCGTCGACGAAGTGTCGTCAACTTCCGTACGACATAGGGGCATTGGACGCACGGCGACCCGTACTGACCGCTCGGCACCGCTGCCCCGTATGCGCTCTATGGGCCCAGGGCGCTCGGGCCTCGTCGCACGTGGGAAGCGGTTTCGCCGGGGACCCGCTGTCCGGGCTGCACCCCCCGCAGGTTGTTGCAACGGTCGGCGCGGAGGTGTGCCGATTCCCGGATGAACAAGGGCAAGAGGGGGCGTGCGGGCGGGGCAGCCGTGTTGCGATGGCGGACGGGGCCGCGCATAGTTGCGCTGCGGCAGACGCTGTTTACGAGGGGCTTACGCCAGGGGTTGGAGCCAGGGGTGGGAGATGGCCGGGCACGGTACGGACACGCATCCGCACGGCGCTGACCAACTGTGCGAAGCCGGAGACCGGGTGTACTCCCGGGCCGTCCGGCGCGGCCGGGTACCCCGCGAGGACGCCGAGGCGGTGCCCTGCCTGCTGGAGCTGGAACTGCTGCACCCCGACCCCGACGACATGGGCTGGCTGGTGCCGACCTCCCCGCAGGAGGTCATGACACGGCTGCTGCGCGGCGTGTACGAGGAGGTCAGCGCGAGCCAGGCCCGGGTGGTCGACGCGGTGTCGGCCTTCGAGTGGTACGCGGGGCTCGGCGGGAGCGTCCAGGCGCCGGCCGAGGGTGTGGCGATCCGCGTCCTCGACGGACTCCCGCGGATCCGGGCCGCCATGGACAAGGCGACCGAGGAGTGCACGAGCGAGGTCCTGGCGGTGCAGCCGGGCGGCATCCGCCGCGAGGACGAACTCTCGGAGGGCCTGCACCGCGCCCTGGAGATGCGCCGCCGCGGCGTCCGCATGCGCGACCTGTACACGCACGTGGCCCGGCACGGACAAGGCCTGCTGAACTACATGGAGTTGATGGAGGGCGCGGCGGAGGCCCGTACCCTCGACGAGGTCGTGGAGCGGTTGATTCTCTTCGACCGCAAGGTCGCCTTCATCCCCGCGAACGCGGACCGCACGATTGCCCTGGAACTGCGCCACCCGGCGCTCGTCGACTACCTGGTAACGGTCTTCGAGCGGTTGTGGCGGCTGGCGATCCCGCTGACGTCCCCGCTCCCCTCGACGGGCATCGAGGGCATCACCCACCGCGAGCGCTCGATCGCCGCGCTGCTGGCCGAGGGCCACCAGGACGCGGTGGTGGCGGAGCGGCTGGGGATCAGCGTGCGGACGTGCCGGGCACACATCGCCCGGCTGTCGGAGACGCTGGGGGCGGCGAGCCGTACGCAGCTGGGGGTACGGATCGCGCAGGCGGGGCTGGACGGGCCGCCTCGCTCGGCCGATGTCCACGTGGTCACGGCGCCGGAGGGGCAGCCTGATGGGCCTGATGGGCCTGAGGGGCTTGTGGGCCCTCAGGCTTCTGACGCTCATGGCGTTCCTGGTGTTTCTGGCCCAGGATCCCCGACTGTCCGATGAGGTAGCAGAGTTGGGTGCGGCTACCGCTGCGGTCACTTGGCCGGCTTCTCCTGCTTGAGGATGCCCGACTCGGCGATGAAGTAGCCGAGTTGGGCCCGGCTACCGCTGCCGAGAACCAGGGCGAGCTTGGCGATGTGGGCACGGCAGGTGCGCACGTTCATGCCGAGGCGACGGGCGATGGCCTCGTCGACATGACCCTCGACGAGGAGCTTGGCGATGGAGCGCTGGACGCCTGTGATGCCGTCGGGGGTGGACTCGTACGGAACCTCGTCCATGAGGGGCGTCGCGCGTTGCCAGAGCTGTTCGAAGACCTTGATGAGGTACTGCACGAGGCCGGGGTGGCGCAGTTCCAGAGCCACCTGCCGGTCATCCTGGGCGGGGATGAAGGCGACCGTCCGGTCACAGATGATGAGCCGCTCGATGAGTTCTTCGAGCGTACGGATCTCCACCTTGGCGCCGGCCATCTGGTCCACGTACGCGAAGGTGCTCTGACTGTGCCGAACCGTGTGCTGGTAGAGGGTGCGCACGGAGATGCCGCGCTCGATGAGGGGCTTGCTCCGCTCCAGGGCCTGGCTCAGGATGTGCTCCGGCCTGCTGCCCCCGGGCTGGACCGTCAGGACTTCGTCGCGGGCCTCGGCTATCGCCACGTCGAGCGCGGCGTTGATGCGGCCGATACCCTCCAGCACGGTGATGGCGTGTGTGGTCGCCGGTTTCTGGGCGCTGATGGCCAGGAAAGGCTGGAAGGTGTCGGTGAGGTCGAGGGTGAGCCGGCGGCGATCCTGGATCTCCCGTTCCAGCGGCTGGAGTTGCTGTGCGAGAACCACGGACGGGGGTACCGGGCGCAGCCAGTCAGGGTCGTCCGGGTCCGGGTGGAGCAGCGCGAATTCGAGCAGGCAGGGGGCGGGTTCGACCTCGGCGCGGGAGATGCGTCCGGAGCCGAGGGCGCTCGCGTAGAGACGAGAACCTTCGGCGCACAGGTCGTTGATGCCATGAGGATGTGTCTGTTTTGTGCTTTTTGCTGGCAAATCTCCACCCCCCAGGGTCCTGAACGTGCAGGAACATGATGCATCTCTTCTGTGGCATTGACGTGCCTGAATGAGCCATCGTCTTGTCTGACGGGGGAGGAAGCCATCAAGTGAGGACGAAGCCGACTATGAATAAGAGAATGCTTCGCTCGGTGCTTGCTACTGCCGTCGTTGCTGTGGCGCTGGCCTTCGGTATGGCCGCTCCTCTCGACGTCGGCTGGCATTTCACCTCCGTCAGTACGGAAAGTTCGGCGACCCGGGCCGGTGCGGCCGGGGACGTCGGCTGGGGGTCTGTGGCCGGAGATGGGACGCAGGACGTCGGCTGGGGGTCCGCTGCAAGTGACGTGACACAGGATGTCGGCTGGAACGTTGTCGCCGGTGACGTGACGCAGGACGTCGGCTGGGGATCTGTTGCCAGCGACGTGACGCAGGATGTCGGCTGGCAGGCACCGGCGGACGCGGACGCATGACCACCCCGCCCGACGATCGCTCATTCCGCCGGGAAATGGCCACCGCCTACCGCTCCGGCTGGCACTTCATCGATCTGGCCACCGCCATCCCTCACAGCGGTGACTCGCTGATGGTGACCGTGTTCGGGGAGCCCGTCGTCGTCACGCGCGACGAGGACGAGGACGTACGGGCGTATCGGTGCCTGCGGCGGCCTCGGGGGGCGCCGCAGCCGGTCAGGTGTGCCATTCGATATGGAATGATCTTCGTGAACCTCGATCAGCGTGACCACCAGCTGGCCGAGCCGGAAGCCTTGGACGTGCAGACCATCGCAGCCACCCCCCGCAGTGCCTGACGCGATTCCCCCGTCGTAGTAGATCGCTCAGGTACTTCCCCCCGCAGCGGCGTCACCGTGACCTGAACACGGTGACGCCGCTGCAGTTTCTGGCGAAACATCCCAGTATCCGCCCGGCTCGGCAAGGGCTGAAATCAGCCGCGCCCCATCGCCGCGCTCAGCTCGATCTCGATCACCACCCGCGCCGGGTTCGGCGACGGCTCCCTCCCGTACCGCTCCGCGTACCGCCGCTCCGCCTCCGCGATGCGCACCGGGTCGACGGACACCGTCGCCCGGCCCTCCAGCGTCGCCCAGCGCCGGCCGTCGACCTGGCAGACCGCGGCCCGCGCCCCGTCCGGCCCCGCCGCCAGCACGTGCCCCGCCTTCGCGCTGGACTTGTTGGTGATCACCCGGGCCAGGCCCGCCCCGGGGTCGTAGGTCACCCCGACCGGCACCACGTGAGGGCTGCCGTCGGGGCGGAGCGTCGTCAGCGTGCACAGGTGCCGCTCGCGCCAGAAGCTGAGGTAGGCGGCGTCGGGCTGCCGCGGGTCCACCGGATACGAAGCCATGACTGAAATCTATTCCAGCTACAGCCTTGAGTGGAATAGACTCAACTTTGTGCTCGTTGAGACGCTCAGCATGAAGAGCATGCAGGACGTATGGACGCATGGGGGTCCGTACGAGGGACCACTGACGCACAGGAGGAGAGCGCGACCGTGGACGTCGAGCTGACCAACAGGGGCCGGGAGGCGATCGACGCGGCCAGCAGCCGGGCCGTGTCCGAGGGGCACCCGGATCTGACCCCCGCGCACCTGCTCCTCGCGCTGCTCGAGGGGCAGGACAACGAGAACATCGTCGATCTGCTGGTTGCGGTCGACGCCGACCAGGCGGCCGTGCGCTCGGGAGCCGAGCGCGTCCTCGCGGGCCTGCCCAGCGTGACCGGCTCCACCGTCGCGCCCCCGCAGCCCAACCGCGAGCTGCTCGCCGTGATCACCGAGGCGGCCGGCCTGGCCAAGGAGCTCGGCGACGAGTACCTCTCCACCGAGCACCTGCTCATCGGCATCGCCGCGAAGCGCGGCCAGGCCGGCGACGTACTCTCCCAGCAGGGCGCCAGCGCGAAAAAGCTGCTTGGAGCGTTCCAGAAGAGCAGGGGAGGGCGCCGGGTGACGACCCCGGATCCCGAGGGCCAGTACAAGGCACTCGAAAAGTTCGGTACGGATTTCACGGCCGCGGCGCGGGACGGGAAGCTCGATCCCGTCATCGGGCGGGACCACGAGATCCGGCGCGTCGTGCAGGTGCTCAGCCGCCGCACGAAGAACAATCCCGTTCTCATCGGTGAGCCCGGCGTCGGCAAGACCGCCGTCGTGGAGGGGCTCGCGCAGCGGATCGTCAAGGGGGATGTGCCCGAGTCCCTCAAGAACAAGCGGCTCGTCGCGCTCGACCTCGGCGCGATGGTCGCGGGCGCCAAGTACCGCGGTGAGTTCGAGGAGCGGCTGAAGACCGTGCTCGCCGAGATCAAGGACTCGGACGGGCAGATCATCACCTTCATCGACGAGCTGCACACCGTCGTGGGCGCGGGCGCCGGCGGCGACTCCGCCATGGACGCGGGCAACATGCTGAAGCCGATGCTCGCGCGCGGTGAGCTGCGCATGGTCGGTGCCACGACCCTCGACGAGTACCGGGAGCGGATCGAGAAGGACCCGGCGCTGGAGCGGCGCTTCCAGCCGGTGCTGGTCGCCGAGCCGACCGTCGAGGACACCATCGCCATCCTGCGCGGGCTCAAGGGGCGCTACGAGGCCCACCACAAGGTCCAGATCGCGGACAGCGCGCTCGTCGCGGCCGCCACCCTCTCCGACCGGTACATCACCTCACGCTTCCTGCCCGACAAGGCCATCGACCTCGTCGATGAGTCGGCGTCCCGGCTGCGGATGGAGATCGACTCCTCGCCCGTCGAGATCGACGAGCTCCAGCGCGCCGTCGACCGGCTGATGATGGAGGAGCTGGCGCTCTCCAAGGAGACCGACCCGGCCTCCAAGGAGCGCCTGGAGAAGCTGCGCCGCGACCTCGCCGACAAGGAGGAGGAGCTGCGCGGCCTCACCGCCCGCTGGGAGAAGGAGAAGCAGTCCCTCAACCGCGTCGGTGAGCTGAAGGAGAAGCTCGACGAGCTGCGCGGCCAGGCCGAGCGGGCCCAGCGCGACGGCGACTTCGACACCGCGTCCAAGCTGCTGTACGGCGAAATCCCCACCCTTGAGCGGGACTTGGAAGCCGCCTCGGAAGCTCAGGAGGAGGCCGCCAAGGACACGATGGTCAAGGAGGGGGTCGGCCCCGACGACATCGCGGACGTCGTGGGTTCCTGGACCGGCATCCCCGCCGGACGGCTCCTGGAGGGCGAGACCCAGAAGCTCCTGCGTATGGAGGAGGAGTTGGGCCGGCGGCTCATCGGCCAGAAGGAGGCCGTACAGGCGGTGTCCGACGCCGTACGCCGCACCCGCGCCGGCATCGCCGACCCGGACCGCCCGACCGGCTCCTTCCTCTTCCTCGGCCCCACCGGTGTCGGCAAGACCGAACTCGCCAAGGCGCTGGCCGACTTCCTCTTCGACGACGAGCGGGCGATGGTCCGTATCGACATGTCGGAGTACAGCGAGAAGCACAGCGTGGCCCGGCTGGTCGGCGCCCCGCCCGGGTACGTCGGGTACGAGGAGGGCGGCCAGCTCACGGAAGCGGTCCGCCGCCGTCCGTACTCCGTAGTCCTTCTCGACGAGGTCGAGAAGGCGCACCCGGAGGTCTTCGACATCCTCCTCCAGGTGCTGGACGACGGACGCCTGACGGACGGTCAGGGGCGGACGGTCGACTTCCGCAACACCATCCTGATCCTCACCTCGAACCTGGGCAGTCAGTTCCTGGTCGAGCCGCTGACGAGTGAGCACGAGAAGAAGGAGCAGGTGCTGGAGGTCGTACGGGCCTCCTTCAAGCCGGAGTTCCTCAACCGGCTCGACGACCTGGTGGTCTTCTCCGCCCTGGACAAGGAGGAGCTGGAGCGCATCGCCAGGCTCCAGATCGACCGGCTCGCCAAGCGGCTGGCCGAGCGCCGGCTGACCCTGGAGGTCACCGACACGGCCCTGGCCTGGCTCGCCGACGAGGGCAACGACCCGGCGTACGGTGCGCGCCCGCTGCGCCGCCTCGTCCAGACCGCCATCGGCGACCGTCTCGCCAAGGAGATTCTCGCGGGCGAGGTCAAGGACGGCGACACGGTCCGCGTGGACGCTTTCGGCGGCGGCTTGATCGTGGGGCCGGCCACGGGCAAGACGCTGTAATCCGCGATCCGCGCATGCCCATGATCCGATCATGGGCATGCGCTGGTGACCGGATCGTGGCAGTCCAGGCCGACAGGCCCCGTCAGGGGTTGCCACTCCCCGCCCCGCATGGGGGAGGATGGCAGAATCCGTACGAAGGGAAATACACGGTGAGCATCGACCCGTCCTCGATTCCGAACTTCGGGGGCCAGCCCGAGCCGCAGCCCCAAGGACCGGCGGGCCCCGTCGTCCCGGATCAGGACCTCGTGAAGCAGCTCCTCGACCAGATGGAGCTCAAGTACGTCGTCGACGAAGAGGGTGACCTCGCGGCGCCGTGGGAGCAGTTCCGTACGTACTTCATGTTCCGCGGTGAAGGTGACCAGCAGGTCTTCTCGGTGCGGACGTTCTACGACCGGCCGCACAAGATCGACGAGAAGCCCACGCTGCTGGAGTCCATCGACGACTGGAACCGCCGCACGCTGTGGCCCAAGGTCTACAGCCACACCCACGACGACGGCACCGTCCGTCTGATCGGTGAGGCGCAGATGCTGGTCGGCACCGGTGTCAGCCTGGAGCACTTCGTCTCGTCGACGGTCAGCTGGGTGCGGGCCGCCATCGAGTTCGACAAGTGGCTCGTCGAGCAGCTCGGCCTGGAGCAGGAGATCAACGAAGCGGACAAGCCCGAGGGCGACGAGGAGTAGTCCTCGGATCCGGCTTTACAGCGGCGTGTGTGCGAACACCACCAGATACGCGCCGTAAGCGAACGACAGCCCGGCCAGGGCACCGACCACCACGGTCGCGTGCCAGGGCCGGGCTTTCGCCGTCCGCACGACGGCCCCCGCCAGCGGCAGCAGCAGCGGGAACGCGGGAAGCAGGAAGCGCGGCTTCGACTCGAAGAACCCGGAGCCGCCGAGCGCGATCAGCAGGAGTACGGCGCTGTAGACGATCAGCGGCAGCGGCGCGCGGTCCGCGACGAGCAGCGCTGACAGCACGACGGCCGCCGCGACGATCAGCAGCGTCACGGAGAACACGAAGCGGTCCCCGTACAGCAGCAGGTGCCTGACGAAGCCGAGCGAGCCCGCACCGAAGTCGAAGCGCGAGCCCCACTGCCGCTGCACCTCGAAGTAGCCGCCGAGCGGATCGCCCCTTCGCAGGCCCACCCAGAGCACGTAGCCGCCCCAGCCGAGCGGCGCGAGCGCGGCGCCTGTCCACAGCCTGTGGGGAACTTTTCGTCCGCGCCGCCGTCCCACCTCGCACGCCGCCGCCACGAGGACCGCCACCGCCACCGCGACCCCGTTCGGCCGGGCCAGACCCGCGAGAGCCGCCAGCGCGCCCGCCCACAGCCAGCGCTCGCGGAGCACCGCGTACAGCGACCAGGCGGCGAAGGCGGTCAGTACGGGCTCGGTGTACGCCATCGACAGCACGACCGAGTGGGGCAGCAGACCCCACAGGAGGGCGAGGGCGGTGCCGGCCGCGCGGCCGTGCAGCCGGGCCCCGATCGCGTACAGCCCGCACGCGGCGGCCGCGGCCCCGAGCCAGGAGACCAGCAGGCCCGCCGTGGGCGCGTCGAGCGGGGTCAGGGCGGTGACGACACGCACCAGCGCCGGGTACAGCGGGAAGAACGCCAGGTCGCTCTGGATGACGCCGGGAGCGAAGTGCACCGTCCGGCCGTAGCCGTGCTCCGCGATCCGCAGGTACCAGACCGAGTCCCAGGATCGCGCGAGCAGGGCGAGCGGCTGCCTGCCGGTGGCCCACGCGGCCGCGGCCAGCACGAGGGCGCCGGTCAGCCGCGCGGCTGCGAACAGCCCCAGCGCGGTCACCACGGCGCTCGACAGGCCCCGCGCGGCACGGGAGGGGCGGGCGGCGGCGTCCCCGGGCTCCGTGAGGGCGGAGCCGGCGAGCGTACTCGGGTGGGTCACATCCGCACTGTGCGTTCCCTCCGGGGGAGCCGCGAGCGTTGCTCGGCCGCGCGGGTACGGTTCGGGCGCGCCCGGCGTGCCACCCACGCGGACGGCGCTCGCGGTGCTAGGGGGCGGTGCCTGCCGTGCTCCTGGGCGGGGGCGGCGGGCGCCGTGTCACCAGGCCGTCTTGAGCCGCTTCGACGCCTCCTCCAGCACCTCCGTGCGCTTGCAGAACGCGAACCGCACGAAGGGCGCGCCCGCCTCCCGGTGGTCGTAGAAGACGGCGTTCGGGATGGCGACCACACCGGCGCGCTCGGGCAGGGCACGGCAGAAGGCGAAGCCGTCGGTCTCGCCGAGCGGCCGGATGTCGGTGGTGATGAAGTACGTGCCCTGCGGCCGGAACACCTCGAGCCCCGCGTCCGCAAGCCCCGCCGCCAGCACGTCCCGCTTGGCCAGCATGTCCGAGCGGAACGCCTCGAAGTACGCGTCCGGCAGCGCCAGCGCCTCGGCCACGGCGTACTGGAAGGGCCCCGACGCCACGTACGTCAGGAACTGCTTCGCCGACCGTACGGCGCTGACCAGGGCGGGTGGCGTGGTCACCCAGCCGACCTTCCACCCGGTGAACGAAAACGTCTTGCCGCTCGACCCGATGGTGACCGTCCGCTCGCGCATCCCCGGGAACGTGGCCAGCGGCAGATGCTCGGCCCCGTCGAAGACCAGGTGCTCGTACACCTCGTCCGTCACCACGAGCAGATCCCGCTCCACGGCGAGCCGCGCGATCTCGGCGAGCTCCTCGCGGGTCAGCACGGTTCCGGTCGGGTTGTGCGGCGTGTTGATCAGCAGCAGCCGCGTCCGGTCGGTGACGGCGTCGCGCAGCTCGTCGAGATCGAGCCGGAAGCTGCGTCCCCCGGAGGTTCCGTCGCCGGCCTCGTGCGGGCGCAGCGTCACCGGGACGCGCGTTCCGCCCGCCATCGCGATGCAGGCCGCGTACGAGTCGTAGTACGGCTCGAAGGCGATCACCTCGTCGCCGGGTTCCAGCAGCGCGAGCAGGGTCGCGGCGATCGCCTCCGTGGCACCGGCGGTGACCAGCACCTCACGGTCCGGGTCGTACGACAGCCCGTACCGGCGCTCCTGGTGCGCGGCGATCGCGGTGCGCAGCTCGGGGATGCCGGGCCCCGGCGGGTACTGGTTGCCGCGCCCGTCGCGCAGCGCCCGCACGGCCGCTTCCCTGATCTCCTCGGGACCGTCGGTGTCGGGGAAACCCTGGCCGAGGTTGATCGACCCGGTGCTCACCGCGAGGGCCGACATCTCGGCGAAGATCGTCGTCCCGAACTCGGCGAGCCGGCGGTTGAGGAAGGGGCGCGTGCTGTAGGTCATGCCGGTCATCCTGCGCCCAAGCTCTGGACTTCCTCAACTCTGCTTTGGGTCGTGAGACGCGAGGGCATCCCCCTGTCACGCAAGAAGCGCACAGCGAGAGGAACGGCCCACGGGGGGTCGCTTCGGGGGAAGGGAAGGAGGGTGACGCCATGATCATCGGCATCATCCTGGCGGTCGTCTGCATCGTGCTCGTCGTGGCCTTCGCGGCCATCGGCCGGAGCCAGAAGAAGGTCTCGGTCTCGAAGGGGAACCGCCGTCGCTCGCACGGCCGTTCCTCGTCGGACAGCGGGGACAGCAGCTGGCGGGCCGCCGGGGCGGGCGGTGCCGCGTCCTGCGGCGGAGGTTCGTCGTCCGACGGAGGTTCTTCGTCCTGCGGGGGCTCGTCCTCCGGGGGCGGGTCCTCCTGCGGCGGCGGGGGCGGATGCGGCGGAGGCAGCTGACACGGGGCAGCTGAGCTCCCAGCGGGACAGCGCATCCGCGCACAGCACGGAGAAGTGCCCGTCAGACAACAGGTGCCGACGGGCACTTTCGTGCACTGTGTGTCCTTTTGTAACCTTGCGTGACCTCGAGTGACCGCATCCGGTGCTTGTGGGCGCGTGTCGGGTGACGGGTTTCTCGACGCGTGCTTTCGTGCGCCGGGCGCACGCCGCGGTTGAACAGATGAGCTGTGGAGCCCTCGGGGGGATGGAAACCCCACGAAGTTGGGTAAAAACGCTGTGGCGGCCCCACAGTTCATGATTCCCTCTAAATCACCAACGCAGCCCCGGGCCGACAAGGCCTCTTGTCCTTCCTGGCCGGGCTGACCGGGCCGTTCCCCCGGTGCCGACCGGGTGCGCGGGACCCTCACCTCACCTTTGCGTGCTAGCGGAGCCGACCCATGCTCACGACCCTCACCACCTCGTACACCGACACGCGCGCGGCCGATCTCGCCTGGACCCTGGGCCGCGAGCCGCTGCCGGCCCTCGCCACGCTCGACCTCGAACTCGACGGAGCGAAGCTCCAGTTGAGACTGCTCGGCGCCTCCCACCAGGTGCTCCTGGAGGAGGAGCGGGGCAGTTGCTCGGAGACCGTCGCGTGCATCCCCGGCAGCAGCACACCCCTGCCGCTCGGCGTGGCCAAGCGGGTCGGCGACTGGGAGTACGAGTTCGCGGCGCGCGTCGAGGTGCTCTCCCCCGGCTCGTTCACGGGCCGCGCCGAGGAGTTACTGGCCCTCGTCTCCGACCACCCCAACGGCCTCGCCGGCGTCTTCCCCGGCAGCCCCAACGCCTTCACCGCGATGCTGGCCCAGCGCCACGAGGGCCAGGTCCACTGGCGCACCTGGCACGCCTACCCGCAGGACGGCCAGTTGGTGGCGACGCGGACGAGGGTGGGGGTACGGGATCCGGCGGCTCTGTGACGTACGTGCGCTGGAGATCTTCCAGCCCATCCGGCGTTTGAGGACGAGCGCGGAGCGCGACAGCGGGGGTCTGGGGGCGGCAGCCCCCAGGGCACGCCTACCCCAACTCCGGGGTACTCCTAGGGGAAACGGATCCACACGTGTGGGTGACGAGGCGCCCCGCCAGAGTGACGTAGCGTTCGCAGCGTGATCGAACCGCACGCGCCCGCTCCTCCCGGCGCGCCGCCGCCCTGGGGCGTCCAGGGTCAGGCGCGGCTGCCCGTCCGCCCGGGCATGGGGCGGTTCCTCGTCCTCGCCGGAGTATTCGTCTGTGCGGCGTGTGGACTCGTGTACGAACTCGAACTCGTCGCCCTGGCCGCGTACTTGATGGGGGATTCGGTCACCCAGGCCTCCGTCGTCCTGTCCGTCATGGTCTTCGCCATGGGGGTCGGCTCCCTCGCCGCGAAGCGGCTGCGTCCGCGCGCCGCGGCCGGGTTCGGCGCGATCGAGGCGGCGCTCGCGCTGGTCGGCGGCTGCAGCGCGATGGCGCTGTACGCGGTGTTCGCGTGGACGGGCGACTGGGGCGGCCTCTGGGCGAACGGCCCCCGCTGTCTGCTGGTGGCCTTCTCCCTCACCATCGGCCTGCTGATCGGCGCCGAAATCCCCCTCCTCATGGAACTGATACAGCGCATCCGCCGCCAGGACCCGGGTGGAGCGGTGGCGGACCTGTTCGCGGCGGACTACGTGGGCGCCCTGGTCGGAGGGCTGGCCTTCCCCTTCCTCCTGCTGCCGACTTTCGGCCAGCTGACGGGCGCGCTGCTCACCGGCGCGGTGAACGCGGTGGCGGGCGGCGCCCTCGTACTGGGCCTGTTCCGCCGGGACGTGACCCGCCGCGTCCGCTGGATCCTGCTCGTCGCCAATCTCCTCGTCCTCGGACTCCTCGCCTCGGCCGCGGTGCTGGTCGACGACTTCGAACGGGCCGCGCGGCGCGCGGTGTACGGGGCGGACGTACGGGTCGCGCTCCAGACCGAGGTCCAGGAGGTCGTCCTGACCGGCGGCACCCACGGCCGGCCGCTCAACCTCTTCCTCGACGGCCGCCTCCGGGTCAGCGGCCGCGACGAGGACCGCTACCACGAGGCGCTCGTGCACCCCGCGATGAACGGCCCCCACGCACGCGTGATCATCCTCGGCGGCGGCGACGGCCTCGCGGCGCGCGAGGTCCTGCGCTACCCCGGGGTGCGCAGTGTCGACGTGGTCGAACTGGACGCGGGCGTCGTGCGGTTGGCGCGCCGCGACCAGGCGCTGGCGGAGCTGAACGGCCATGCGTACGACGACCAACGCGTGCACGTCGTGACGTCCGACGCCTTCCGCTGGATGCGCGGCGCCCCGTCGACGTACGACGTGGTGATCTGCGATCTCCCCGACCCGGGCATCACCGCGAGCGCGAAGCTGTACTCGCAGGAGTTCTACGGCCTCGCGCTCCGTGCCCTCGCCCCCGACGGCCGTCTGGCCGTGCACGCGGGCCCGGTCTCCTCCCGGCCGCGGGTCTTCTGGACGGTGGACGCGACGATCCGGGCGGCCGGTCTGTTCACCGCCCCCTACCGCGCGGGCGGCCGGCACTCCGGCTTCGGGGCGGGCCCCGACCGCACGGCGGGCGGCGCGTCGAAGGCGCCGGGCGACTGGGGTTTCGTCCTGGCCTCGCGTACGGGCGTTCGCCTGGGCCTTCCGCCGCACGGACCGCGCCCGCGCACGCTGACCGCCGAGGCCCTGGCGGCGGCCGCCCGGGAGACCGCCCGCACCCGCGTTCCGGACCTTCCGCCCTCCACACTGGTGCATCCGCGGTACGCCGACTGAGGCGGAGGCGGGGGAATCCCGTGATACGAGGGTGCGGTTCGGGCCATGCTGGGTAGGCTCGGCAGACATGGAGCATGAGGTGTTCGTTCCGGTTCCGTCCGAGCGGCTGCGGGAGGCGCTGGCCGATCCTGTACGGGTGGCCCGGGCGGTTCCCGGCCTCCAGCAGGACGCGGGGACGCCGCCCGTCTCCGGACGCCTGAAGGTCCGCGTCGACGGCCATACGATCACCTACCGCGGCGCGCTCCACGTCACCGCCCAGGACGACGGCACCTACGCCGTCGAGGGCGACGCCACCGAGGCCCGCGGCGCCGGCTCCGTGAAACTCGCCCTCGCACTCCGCCTCCTCCCCGCCGACGGCGGCACCACCCTCACCTTCGGCGGCACGGCGTCCGGCGACGGGCGGGTGGCCGAACTGCCGACGGAGGCGGTGGCCTCGGCGGGGGCGCGGCTGCTGAGCCGGTTTGCGGAGAACTTGGGGGTGGGGGTGGTGGCGGAGCCTGGGGCTCCTCAGGAGGTGAAGTCCGTGTCTGAGACGGAGCCCGCCTCGGAAACCGAGCCCGCCTCGGAAACCGAGTCCGTCTCGGAGAGCGAGACCGAGTCCGAGACCGAGTCCGCGTCTGTGTTCGACGCCGAGGTGCCGCCTCCGTCGCTCGATCCGCTGGTGGATGACGAGCTCGTGCGGGAGGAGTTCGTGATGGAGGGGGAGCCGGACGGGGAGGATGCGATGGCTGAGGCGGCGCATGCGCGGCGGACGATGATCGGGCGCAGTGCGGAGGAGGTGGACCACGCTCCTCCGCGTGGCCGCTACGCTCCCGTGCCGCCGCCGGAGGCCACCGCCGCCCGGGCCACCCTGCGCTGGGCTGCGCCGGCGGCCGCCCTGGCCCTCGCGTCGGCCATCGCCCTGACGCGGGCCCTGCGTAAGCGCCGCTGAGTGTTTTCGCCCCCTCCGCCCCTACCCTCCCCCATTCTCGGCTTCTCCCCCAGTGCCTCAAGGGCCTGGGAGGTACCCCCAGAGCGGGGGGACCCCCATCGTGCCTGGGGGCTGCCGCCCCCAGACCTCCGCTGTCGCGCTGACGCGCTCGTCCTCAAACGCCGGACGGGCTGCAACTTTCCAGCCCCGGCCGGCGGAGCTCCAGGTGACCGCCGCAGTAGGGTCAACTCCGTGAGTAACGAAGAGATCACGCTGACCGCGGGCGACGCGGAGGCGACCGTGGCGCCGGCCAACGGCGGTCGGATCAGAAGTCTGCGCATCGGCGGCGTCGAACTGCTGCGGCAGGGCGTCAAGTTCGGCTGCTTCCCGATGGTCCCCTGGTGCGGAAGGATCCGCGACGGCCGGTTCCTCGACGGCGCCACCGTCCAGCAGATGCCGCTCAACTCCCCGCCGAACGCCATCCACGGCACGGCGAGGGACGGCGCCTGGAACACGGCCCGCGTCACCAAGGACGAGGCCGCGATCACGTACGACCTCGTGGCCCCCTGGCCCCACCCCGCCCGCGTCACCCAGGTCCTCACCCTCACCGAGGACGGCCTCACGCTCACGATGTCCGTGGAGACGTACGAGGACTCGTTCCCCGCCCAGATCGGCTGGCACCCCTGGTTCAACAGGAACCTGGGCGGCGAGGACGTGCGCGTCTCCTTCGACCCCGCCTGGCAGGAGGAACGCGGCGACGACCACCTGCCCACCGGGCGGCGCACCGAGCCGAAGCCCGGCCCCTGGGACGACTGCTTCGGCATGCCGGACGGCGTCGACGTGACGCTGACCTGGCCGGGGCAGCTCGAGCTGAAGGTGGCCAGCCGCGAGGAGTGGGTCGTCGTGTACGACGAGCAGGAGGCCGCCGTGTGCGTGGAGCCCCAGACCGGGCCGCCCAACGGACTGAACTCCCAGCCCCGCCTGGTCACCCCCATCGAGCCCCTGGAGGCATCCACGACCTGGAGCTGGCGGCGCATCTAGCTATAGCTAGGCCCTGTCGTCAAACTCCCTCCCCCACTGCCTTATGGGCGTGGGAGGTGCCCCCAGCCCCGCGACGCCCTGCACGCTCCCCCACTGCCTTGAGGGCGTGGGAGGTGCCCCCACTCGCCGCACCGGGCCCAGGCCCGAGTACATCCAGTACGAGGGCCAGGCCCGGCACGCCGAGAGCACGCACCTACAGCGACATCAGCCGCTCCGCGGCGGGCGCGAGGCCCGCCCTCCGGGCGGACGACGGGAGTGTGACGACAGGACCTAGGCTGGCTGACATGAGTGACGTACGTGGCGCGCTGCTGCAGCAGATCAAGGACAAGGCCGTGGTGCACGGCAAGGTGACCCTTTCCTCGGGTCTTGAGGCCGATTATTACGTGGACCTTCGCCGGATCACGCTGGACGGCGAGGCCGCTCCGCTCGTCGGGCAGGTACTGCTCGACCTCACGGACGAGCTGGACTTCGACGCGGTGGGCGGGCTGACCATGGGCGCCGACCCGGTGGCCGCGGCCATGCTGCACGCGGCCGCCGCGTGCGGACAGCGCCTCGACGCCTTCGTCGTCCGCAAGGCCGCCAAGGCGCACGGCCTGCAGCGTCGCGTCGAGGGTCCGGACATCAAGGGCCGGCGCGTCCTCGTCGTCGAGGACACCTCGACCACCGGCGGCTCCCCGCTCACCGCCGTGGAGGCGGTCCGCGAGGCCGGCGCGGAGGTCGTGGCCGTCGCGACGATCGTCGACCGTGCCACCGGCGCCGCCGAGAAGATCGAGGCGGGAGCCGGAGTGCCGTACCTCTTCGCGTACACGAAGGACGAGCTGGGACTCGACTGACGGCACCCTCCGGGACCCCGCCGGACACGGGGTCCCGTAACCCGGACACGGTGTCTGGAGCATCCGGCCAAGTCTGGAAAGATGGGGACGACGATGACGTCGCCCCCCTAGGTCAGGGCCGAAAGCACCAGTCCCGTCGTACCGCATGAGCGGTACGCAGACCCGCACATACAAGGAGCGGACAGATGCCCATCGCAACCCCCGAGGTCTACAACGAGATGCTCGACCGGGCGAAGGCAGGCAAGTTCGCCTACCCGGCCATCAACGTGACTTCGTCCCAGACCTTGAACGCTGCGCTGCGCGGCTTCGCGGAGGCCGAGAGCGACGGCATCATCCAGATCTCCACCGGTGGTGCGGAGTTCCTGGGCGGCCAGTACAACAAGGACATGGTGACCGGCGCCGTCGCCCTCGCCGAGTACGCGCACGTCATCGCCGCGAAGTACGACGTCACGGTCGCGCTGCACACCGACCACTGCCCCAAGGACAAGCTGGACGGCTACGTACGTCCGCTGCTCGACATCTCCGCCGAGCGCGTCGCCAAGGGCGAGAACCCGCTGTTCCAGTCGCACATGTGGGACGGCTCCGCCGAGACCCTCGCCGACAACCTGGAGATCGCCCAGGAGCTGCTCGCCAAGGCCGCCGCCGCGAAGATCATCCTCGAGGTGGAGATCACCCCGACGGGCGGCGAGGAGGACGGCGTCAGCCACGAGATCAACGACGAGCTGTACACCACCGTCGAGGACGCCCTGCGCACCGCCGAGGCCCTCGGCCTGGGCGACAAGGGCCGCTACCTGCTCGCCGCGTCCTTCGGCAACGTGCACGGCGTCTACAAGCCGGGCAACGTCGTGCTCCGCCCCGAGCTCCTCAAGGACCTCCAGGAGGGCGTCGCCGCCAAGTACGGCAAGGCGAACCCGTTCGACTTCGTCTTCCACGGCGGCTCCGGCTCCACGGCCCAGGAGATCGCCACCGCGCTGGAGAACGGCGTCGTGAAGATGAACCTCGACACCGACACGCAGTACGCCTTCACGCGTCCCGTCGCGGACCACATGTTCCGCCACTACGACGGCGTCCTGAAGGTCGACGGCGAGGTCGGCTCGAAGAAGATGTACGACCCGCGGACCTGGGGCAAGCTCGCCGAGGCGAGCATGGCCACGCGTGTGGCGGAGGCGTGCGCGGCGCTGCGTTCCACGGGCACCAAGCTCAAGTAGGAACCGCCCGAGCGGTCACCATCTGCGTGAGGGCCTGGCACCACGTGGTGCCAGGCCCTTTCCGTATGCTCCGGGATCCGTCCCTCCGTATGCTCCGAGGTATGGCTGCCGCTCCGCAGGAGACACCGCAGGAGAGACCAGGCGGGCAACCGGACGTACGGATCGCTTCGCGCAAGGGCAAGTGGATCCTGCTGACCACCGTCCTCGGCTCCAGCATGGCCCTGCTCGACTCGACGGTCGTCAACGTCGCGCTGCCGCGCATCGGCCGTGACCTGGACGCGAGCCTCGCGGCCCTCCAGTGGACCGTGAACGCGTACATGCTGACGCTGGCCGGTCTGATCCTGCTCGGCGGGTCGCTCGGCGACCGCTTCGGGCGGCGCAAGGTCTTCGTCGTGGGGGTCGTGTGGTTCGCCGCGGCCTCGCTGCTGTGCGGGCTCGCGCCGAACGGCGGTGTACTGATCGCGGCGCGCGCCCTGCAGGGCATCGGCGGCGCACTGCTCACACCCGGTTCGCTCGCGCTCATCCAGGCGTCCTTCCATCCCGACGACCGGGCACGGGGCGTCGGCCTGTGGTCGGGCTTCGGGGGCATCGGCGCGGCGGTCGGCCCGTTCCTGGGCGGCTGGCTGGTGGACGGCCCCGGCTGGCGCTGGGTCTTCCTGCTGAACATCCCGGTCGCGGCGCTGTGCGTCCCGATCGCGATCCGGCACGTCCCCGAGTCGGCGGAAGGGCGGGCGCACGGCCGGGGCTTCGACGTGCTCGGCGCGGTGCTCGGCGCGCTCTCGCTCGCGTTGGTGACGTACGCGCTGATCGAGGCGCCCAGCGGCTCGGTGCTCGTCTGGGTGACGGCGGTCGCGGGTGTCGCCGCGGGGGTCGCGTTCGTGTACGTCGAACGGCACCGGTCCGATCCGATGATGCCGCTCGACATCTTCGCGTCGCGCCAGTTCACGGTCGTGAACCTGGTGACCGTGTGCGTGTACGCGGCCTTCGGCGGGTTCTTCTTCCTGACCGCACTCCAGCTCCAGGTGGTCTCGGGCTATTCGGCTCTGGGGGCGGGTACGGCGCTGCTGCCCACGACGGTGTTGATGCTGCTGTTCTCCGCCCGCTCGGGCGCGCTCTCCCAGCGCATCGGGCCGCGCATCCCGCTCACGGTGGGCCCGCTGCTGTGCGCGGCGGCGATGCTGCTGATGCTGCGGGTGGGCCCGGACGCCTCGTACGTCATGGACGCCCTGCCCGCGATCGTGGTGATGGGGGCGGGCATGGTGACGCTGGTCGCGCCCCTGACCGCGACCGTCCTCGGCTCCGTGGACACCGCGCGGGCGGGCCTGGCCAGCGGGATCAACAACGCGGCGGCCCGCGCGGCCGGGCTCATCGCCGTGGCCGCGCTGCCGCTGCTCGCCGGGATGGGCCCGGAGGCGTACCGCTCGCCGGCCGCCTTCGGCTCCGCCTTCCATCGGGCGATGCTGTGGTGCGCGGGCATCCTGGTGATCGGAGCGGCGCTGGCCTTCGCGACGGTACGCCGTCTGCCACCGGACTGCCGGCGCCCCGAGTGCCGGATACACGGCTGCGTGACGGCGCCGCCGCTGGAGGGCGGCCGGCCGGCTGCGGCTTCCGGCGCGGGGCCGGGTTCTTCGGGCTCTGCAGGTTCTGGTTCCACGGGTTCCACGGGTTCTACGGGTTCTACGGCTTCCGGTGGTGGGCCGGCTTCGTGATCGTGCCGGTGCTGTCAGCTGCCGATGTCGCGGCCGACGCCGGCGGGGGCGCTGCCGCGGAACCGGTCGTTCCATGAGAGCCGCGGGCAACCGTTACCGATCACGCCCACTTGCAGCAGACTGGAACCCATGACGATTCACGAGAACCTCCTCGGGGGACCGCCCCCGACCCACCTGCCCGACGACCCGGAGCCACGCGAGCTCCTCGCGAACGGCACGGCGCCCGCCGATGTCGCCGCGAAGTACCCGACGTCCTCGCTGGCCTGGGCCCAGCTGGCCGACGACGCGTTCGAGCGGGGCGCGGCAGTGGAGTCGTACGCCTACGCCCGTACGGGCTACCACCGCGGCCTGGACGCCCTGCGCCGCAACGGTTGGAAGGGCCACGGCCCGGTGCCTTGGGAGCACGAGCCGAACCGCGGTTTCCTGCGCGCCCTGCACGCCCTCGCCCGCGCCGCGCAGGCGATCGGTGAGCAGGAAGAGTACGAGCGCTGCAGCCAGTTCCTGAAGGACTCCTCGCCCACGGCGGCCCAGACGCTGGGCTAGCTTTCGCGTGTGTCCGCGCAGGTCCGCTTGGTGTGACCAGGCGGACCTTGCGGTTTCAGGGGACGATGTAGAGGATGCCGGGTGGGGACCGGGGCCCCCGTGTCGGCATCGGCAGGGGCGGACCGCTACCCGGAGCACATTGCAGGAGACAGCGATGTCCCACCAGGCTCAGCCCGCATCGGCTCAGGAGCCCGAGACCCCGCATCTCGATCAAGGGCCCGAGACCCCGCATCTCGACTTCGCAGGTACGACGCCGTACGAGGACTACGTCCAGGCGGACGTCCTGACCCACCTCCAGCACACCCTCTCCGACGACCCCGGAGAGATGGTCTTCCTGGTGACCACCCAGGTCATGGAGCTGTGGTTCACCGTCATCGTGCACGAGTGGGAGACCGCGGCGCGCGCTCTGCGGGCGGACCGGGTGCCGGTCGCGATCGACGCGCTGAAGCGGTCCGTACGGGAGCTGGAGGCGCTGAACGCCTCCTGGAAGCCGCTCGGCCAGCTCACGCCGGCCCAGTTCAACTCGTACCGCTCCGCCCTCGGCGAGGGCTCCGGCTTCCAGTCGGCCATGTACCGCCGGATGGAGTTCCTGCTCGGCGAGAAGTCCGCGTCCATGCTGGTCCCGCACCGGGGCGCGCCGCGCGTGCACGCCGAGCTGGAGAAGGCCCTGCACGAACCGAGCCTGTACGACGAGGTGCTGCGGCTGCTCGCCCGGCGCGGGCACGCGATCCCGGAGTCCGTCCTCGGGCGTGACGTGTCCTTGCGCTATGAGCCGTCGGCGGAGGTCGAGGCGGTGTGGACCGCCCTCTACTCCGGTGACGCGAGCGATGAACTCGCCCGTCTCGGTGAGGCGTTGACCGACGTCGCCGAACTGGTCTGGCGCTGGCGCAACGATCATCTCGTCGCGACGCGTCGTGCGATGGGCGCGAAGGCGGGCACGGGTGGCTCCGCCGGGGTGGCCTGGCTGGAGAAGCGCGCGCAGAAGAACGTGTTCCCCGAGCTGTGGACGGCGAGGTCGCATGTCTGAGGTGGCGGTGAGTCCGTCCGCCAAGGCGGAGAAGCTGGACGCGGCCGATGAACTGGCCGCGCTGTGCTCGGAGTTCGTGCTTGACGATGTCGTGTACCTGGACGGGAACTCGCTCGGCGCGCTGCCGGTGGGGGTGCCCGGGCGGGTCGACGACGTGGTGCGCCACCAGTGGGGTGAGCTGCGGATCCGCTCCTGGGAGGAGAGCGGATGGTGGACGGCGCCGGAGCGGGTCGGCGACCGGATCGCGCCGTTGGTCGGTGCGGCGCCGGGGCAGATCGTGGTGGGCGACTCGACGAGTGTGAACGTCTTCAAGGCGCTGGTGGGGGCGGTACGGCTGGCCGGGGGCGGGGGCGGGGGCGGGGGCGGGGGCCGGGACGAGATCCTGGTGGATGCCACCACCTTCCCGACGGACGGGTATATCGCCGGGTCGGCGGCGCGGTTGACGGGGTGTGAGCTGCGGCCGGTGGCCCCGGCGGAGGTGCCGGGGGCGGTGGGTCCGCGTACGGCGGCGGTGCTGCTGAACCACGTCGACTACCGCACCGGGCGGCTGCACGATCTGCCGTCGCTGACGTCGGCGATTCATGCGGCGGGGGCGCTGTCGGTGTGGGACCTGTGCCATAGCGCGGGGGCGCTGCCGGTGGGGCTGGACGAGCACGGGGTCGACCTGGCGGTCGGCTGCACGTACAAGTACCTGAACGGCGGCCCGGGTTCACCGGCGTACCTGTACGTCCGCAGCGACCTGCAGGAACGCTTCGACTCGCCGCTTCCCGGCTGGAACTCGCACGCGGACCCCTTCGGTATGAGTCCGTCGTACGCTCCTGCTCCGGGCGCGCTGCGGGGGCGTGTGGGTACGCCGGACATTCTGTCGATGCTGGCCCTGGAAGCGGCGCTGGAGGTGTGGGAGGGCGTCTCGATCGACTCCGTCCGTAGGAAGTCCCTCGCCCTCACCGACTTCTTCCTGGAGTGCGTGTCCGCGTACGTCCCCGAGGGCCGGGTGGAGTCCCTGACGCCGGCTGCCCACGCGGAACGCGGGAGCCAGGTCGCGTTGCGCTGTGCTGACGCGGGCAGCGTGATGAAGCGCCTCATCGAGCGGGGGGTGGTGGGCGACTTCCGTCATCCTGACGTGCTGCGGTTTGGGTTCACTCCGTTGTATGTGGGGTTCGGGGATGTGGAGCGGGCTGCGAGGGTGCTGGGGGAGACGCTGGGGTAGTTCTCTCTGCCCGCGGTTCGCTGTCCGCCGGTGGGTGGGTCGGGGCCGTGCCGGTACATCCGCCCGTCGTGGCCGGTGGATCAGACGTTGGATTACAGGAGCCGTCTCCAGATCCGGACGGGGCGACGGGCATGTGATGTACCGGCACGGCCCCTCCCGTGCGCTGGCGACCGCGGGTGCGTGGGGGCGTGCCACCTCCAAACCCCGTCCGGCGAAGCCCCTCCACTCGTCCGGCGAAGCCCCTCCACTCGTCCGGCGAAGCCCCTCCACTCGTCCGGCGAAGCCCCTCCACCCGTCCGGCGAAGCCCCTCCACCCGTCCGGCGAAGCCCCTCCACCCGTCCGGCGAAGCCCCTCCACCCGTCCGGCGAAGCCTCTCCGCCCGTCCTGCATGCGAGGCGGCGGCAGCGGCGGATTCCCGCTCAGCACTGTCCAGCGCGGCTGATGGATCACCAGGCCAGCTGGGCGATCTCCTCGGCCACCACCGCGCACGCGTCCGCCGCCGGGTCGATCAGGGGGAAGTGGCCGACATCCTCCAGGAGCGTCAGGCCGACCACCTCACCCGCCTTGGCGGCGGCGTCGGCGTACGCCTCGGCGACCGCCTGCGGGACGACGATGTCGGTGCGGCCCTGTACAAGGGTGGTGGCGATGCCGGTGGGGAGGAGCTGAACCGGGTCGGCGTACGGCAGGCGCTCCGCGAACGCACCGTCCCCGCCCAGGAGTTGACGGGCCGCCCCGCTGCAGACGTCGAGCTTGTCCGCGAGCTGGAAGTCCGCGATGGGGGCGAGGGCGACGACGCCGCGCAGGAGGGCGGGCCGGTCGGTGCGCCAGGGGGCGTTGGCGGGCAGGACATGCCGGGCGGCGGCCCACAGGGCGAGGTGGCCGCCCGCCGAGTGGCCCGTGACCACCGTGCGGCGGGGGTCGGCCTGCGGGAGGCTCTCGCGTACGAGGGCGGGCAGCGCGTCGAGCGCGGCCGCGACGTCGTCGAAGGTGTCCGGCCAGCGGCCCGCGACCGGGCCCGCGCCGGTGTCCTCAGCGCCACGGCGGTACTCGACGTTCGCCACGGCGAAACCACGGCGGGCCAGGAAATCCGCGAACGGGGTGACGTGGCGGCGGTCGTACGGGGCACGCCAGGCGCCGCCGTGCAGGATGACTACGAGGGGGGCGAGGACCGCGGGGTCGGGCTCGCGCGGGGCGTAGAAGTCGATGATCTGGTCGGGGTGGTCGCCGTACGCGACGGTGACGTCGGGGTCGACGGGCGGGTGCGAGAAGGCTGACGCCTCTTCCGCCGCGTCGCGCTGTACGGCGTCGTCGTGCCGGGCTGCGGCGTCGTCCTGCATGCTCCAACCTCTCAGCGGTGAAACGGATTTGGCGGACCAGGGAAGAGTTCGGCCGTTGGCAGGGGACGGTATCAGGCCTGTGACGTGCGTCTACACGGGGTTGTCACGCTCGGTGAGGGTTAAACGGTTCTGTCGTCTCGTTACGCTGAAGGTAGCGTCCGCATACCCGGCCGAAGGAGGTCGTCATGTCCGCCGAACCCGGCACCGTACGTCCTGGGGGCCGTACTGCGCGTGTCCGTACGGCCGTGTTGCGGGCTGCCGGGGATGTGCTCGCCGAACAGGGGTTCGCGCATCTCGATCTGGCCGATGTGGCACGGCGGGCCGAGGTGGGGAAGACGACGGTGTACCGGCGGTGGGGGTCGGTGACGGGGCTGGTCGCCGATCTGCTCAGCGATATGGCCGAGCAGTCGGTTCCCCGTACGGAGACGGGGAGCGTGCTCGGGGATCTTCGGGCCAATGCCGCGCTGGTGCGGCGGACGCTGGCCGATCCTCGGCAGGGGGCCTTGTTCCGGGCGGTCATCGCCGCGGCGACGTCCGACTCTCGTACGGCGGAGGCCTTGCGGCGGTTCTATGAGGTGCGGGTCGCTGAGTGGGTGCCGTGTGTGGAACAGGGGGTCGCTCGCGGGGAGTTGCCGGTGGGGACCGATGCCGCGCTCGTCGTTCGGGCGGTTTCGGCTCCCCTCTACTACACCCTGCTCACCACCGGGGTGGCTCCGGATGCCGCCGCCGCCGACCGTGCGGCCGAGGCCGCCGTTGCCGCCGCGGCGGCTGGGGTGTACGTCGTCGGGTGACCCTGCGCGGCGGTATGGGCCAGCCGGGTTTTCGCCCCCTCCGCCCCTACCCTCCCCCACTCTCGGCTTCTCCCCCAGTGTCTTAAGGGCCTGGGAGGTACCCCCAGAGCGGGGGGGGACCCCCACCGTCCCTGGGGGCTGCCGCCCCCAGACCCCCGCTTCGGCCTGAACGGCCTCGTCCTCGAACGCCGGACGGGCTAAAGAAGACCACCTTCGCCGGCCAGGGTGGAGGCGCGGCGGGGTGGGCGGGAGAGGCGGAGGAGTCGGGGTGGGTGGGGGGTGCGGTTCGTCGTCTCGTCCTCGAACGCCGGAAGGGCTGAAAAACCACCTTCGCCGGCCGGGGTGGGTGGGGGCGCGGCTGGTTGCGCCGCCCGCGAACGCCGGACGGGCTAAAAGGTCTGGGCGCGCGCCCCTACGCACCCGCAGTCGCCAGCGCACGGGAGGGGCCGTGCCGGTACATCACATGCCCGTCGCCCCGTTCGGATCTGGAGACGGTTCCTGTAATCCCACGTCTGATCCACCGGCCACGACGGGCGGATGTACCGGCACGGCCCCGACCCACCCACCGGCGGACAGCGAAAGGACGCCCGCCCCCTACCCGTAGTACCTGAGACGGATCCACAAGGACCCTCCTCGCAGGTGACGACCAGGACCCCCACGACGCCCTACCTTCGTGAGCGTGACCGAGACGACCCAGACGCAGACCGCACCCCCGGGCGGGCGCTCCAAGCCGCGCAGCCCGGAGTACCGGCTCGCCGCAGACGCCCTGCGCGGTCTGCGCCAGGACAACGGCCCGGCGCCGGCGACGAGCCTGACGAAGTCCACGCACGGCGCGGGGCACGGCATCACGGGCATGCGTGAGCGGGTCACGATGCTGGACGGCGAGATGACGGCGGGCGAGACGGACGACGGGGGATACGAGGTGGCGGTCTTCCTGCCGGTACCGGCAGCGGAGGAGTCCGGATGACGAACGGCACGAACGGTACGACCGGCGGCTCGACGGACGGCACAACGGGCCGGACGACGGACGGGACAACGGACGGGACGACGGACGGGACAACGGACGCCACCATCCGCGTCCTGATCGCCGACGACCAGGTCATGGTCCGTGAGGGCTTCTCCGTACTGCTCGGCGCGATGCCGGACATCGAGGTTGTCGGCGAGGCGGTGAACGGCCGGGACGCGGTCGAGCGGATCCGCGAACTCGCCCCGGACGTCGTCCTGATGGACATCCGTATGCCGGAGATGAACGGGATCGAGGCGACCCGGGAGATCGTCGCCGCGGACGGTGCCGCGAAGGTGCTGGTGCTGACGACGTTCGACCTCGACGAGTACGTGTACCAGGCGCTGCGCGCGGGAGCCTCCGGCTTCCTGCTCAAGGATGCCTCGGCGCGCCAACTCGCCGACGGGGTCAGGGTGGTGGCGGCCGGCGAGGCGCTCCTCGCGCCCTCCGTCACCAGGCGACTGATCACCGAGTTCTCCAAGCTGGCGGACGCGCCCCGGCTCCCGGCCACGGCGCGGGCGGCGTACGGCGACCTGACCGAGCGGGAGACCGAGGTGCTGGTCCTCATCGCCCAGGGGCTGTCGAACGCGGAGATCGCGGGGCGTCTCGTCGTCGCCGAGTCCACGATCAAGACCCATGTGAGCCGCATCCTGGTGAAGCTGGGCCTGCGGGACCGCACGCAGGCGGCGGTGTTCGCGTACGAGGCGCGGCTGGTGACGCCGAGGTGACGGGGGAAGGGGACTCACGGTGAGACCCCCTGGCCGGACCCCCTGGCCGGACCCCCAGGCCGATGAAGGGGCAGTCGCGGTGAGACCCCCCTGGTCAGAGACGGGGACGCCGGGCTAGCGTCCCGGCATGGCAGCCTTCGACCCCTGGGACCCGGCGTTCGTCGCGGACCCCTACCCCGCTTACGGCGAGCTGCGCGGTCGCGGTCGCGTGCACTACTACGAGCCCAGCAACCAGTGGCTGGTCCCGCGCCACGCGGACGTCTCGGCGCTGCTGCGGGACCGCCGCCTCGGCCGGACGTACCAGCACCGCTTCGCGCACGAGGACTTCGGGCGCACGGCGCCGCCGCCCGAGCACGAGCCGTTCCACGTCCTGAACGACCACGGAATGCTCGACCTGGAGCCGCCCGACCACACCCGTATCCGGCGCTTGGTGTCGAAGGCGTTCACTCCGCGCACGGTGGAGCGGCTCAAGCCGTACGTGCACGGCCTGGCGGACGACCTGGTGTCGGCTCTGGTGGAGGCGGGCGGCGGCGATCTGCTCACGGACGTGGCGGAGCCGCTCCCGGTGGCGGTGATCGCGGAGATGCTCGGCATCCCGGAGACGGACCGCGATCAGCTCCGCCCCTGGTCGGCGGACATCTGCGGGATGTACGAGCTGAACCCGTCGGAGGAGACGGCGGCGAAGGCGGTGCGTGCGTCGGTCGGGTTCACGGAGTATCTGCGGGAGCTGATCGCGGCCCGCCGTACGGCACCCGGTGACGACCTGATCTCCGGTCTGATCGCGGCGTACGACGAGGGCGACCGGCTGACGGAGCAGGAGATGATCTCGACCTGCGTGCTGCTGCTGAACGCGGGGCACGAGGCGACGGTGAACGCGACGGTGAACGGCTGGTGGGCGCTGTTCCGCCACCCCGAGCAGCTGGCGGCCCTGCGTGCGGACCACTCCCTGATCCCCAGGGCTGTCGAAGAGCTGATGCGCTACGACACGCCCCTCCAGCTCTTCGAGCGCTGGGTCCTGGAGGAGATCGAGATCGACGGTACGACCATCCCCCGGGGCGCGGAGATCGCCCTGCTCTTCGGCTCCGCCAACCACGACCCGGAGGTCTTCGCCGAGCCGGGGCAGCTGGATCTGACGCGCGAGGACAACCCGCACATCTCCTTCAGCGCCGGCATCCACTACTGCATCGGCGCGCCGCTGGCCCGGATCGAGCTGGCGGCGTCGATGGCGGCGTTGCTTGAGAGGGCGCCGACGCTGCGGCTGGTCGCGGAGCCGAAGCGGAAGCCGAACTTCGTCATCCGGGGGTTGGAGGGGGTGAGCGTGGAGGTGGGGTGATCAGCCGTTCGGCTGATCGCCGAGCGATTCCGACCGATCGTCGCGAGTGGCTTGCCAAGCTGGTGCCTGCCTGTGATGGGGGGGGCACCATGACGGTTATGGCAGAGCGCACGTCGTCTCAGATGTCCGTGGCAATGTTCGAGCGGATCGCCGAATTCGCCGCCCATGAGGACGAGACCGTCAGTTTCGAGTTCATCGGCGGACGGATCGGGGTCAAGAAGGTGACGAATGGCAACCACGGCGAGATCGCGATGTGGTTGGTCTTCCAGTGCAAGCAGGCGCGGCCCGAGCTCACCCTCAACACGACGAATCAGGGGCTGAAGGTCGAGGCGTACCGCAGGGGGCGCGCCCGGCCCGACGCCCTGCTCGCACCAGTGGGTCACTTCGGTGGACAGGGCGACTGGGCCGACGCCAAGGGCGTGCTGATGGCGGTCGAGATCACGTCGTACGACGCGGACACCCACAACCGCGACCGGCTGGAGAAGCCCCGGACCTACGCGGAGGCAGGCATCCCGGTCTACTTGCTGATCGACCGCGACAACCTCTCGATCCTCGTGCACAGCGACCCCGACATGGAAGACGGATACCGGGACATCCACGTGGTCCGGCTCGGCGGCAAGGTGACTCTCCCCGACCCTGTCGGCATCGAACTCGACACCGAGGACCTCAAGCAGTACGTCGACTGAACTCCGACGGCGGCCTGCGCGCGTTGTCCCATGGTGGGAGCTGACCCGCACAGGGCGCCGGGAGGGTTCCCTCCAGATGGTGATGACGACATTGTCCGGGCGGTGATGTCAGCCGGTGGTGATGTCCCGCCGCCGCAGTCCCGCGAGCCCCGCGGCCGTCAGCGCGACGGCGATGGCCGTCAGAACCACCACCGGCATCCACGCCATCTCGCCGCCCGGCAGCTTGGGAAGGTGACCGAAGGGCGAGAGGTTCATGACGGTCTGGGGGACGTTGAGGGCGGGGCCGATTTCCAGCCGAGGAGGAGGGCGAGGCCCGCCGCGGCCCAGGAAGCGGGGGCGAGCTGAGGGGAGACCCCGTACAGCAGTAGCGCCAGCGCGCCCAGCGCCCAGATCGCCGGCAGCTGGACGAGGCAGGCGCCGAGGATGGCCCCGAAGTCGTCGCCGTAGCCGAGGGCCAGACCGAGGCCGCCGAGCAGCATGATGAGGACGGTGCCGCCGAAGGCGATGGCGAGATGCCCGGAGGCCCAGCTCAGCCGGCCGACCGCGTTCGCCAGGACGGGTTCGGCCCGCTGGGAGGTCTCCTCGCCGTGCAGCCGCAGCACGGAGGACACCACGTACAGCGCGGCGACCATGCCCAGCATCCCCACCATCGTGGCGAGGAAGGCGTCCGTGACCCCGGACTGCCCGCCCATCCGCTCGATGATCTCGCGGGTCTTGTCGTTGTCCCCGACCAGGTCCGAGGCCCCCTTCGTCATCCCGCCGAACGCGGCCCCGGCGGCAAGGAACCCGAGGCTCCAGCCGAGCACGGCACCCCGTTGCAGCCGCCAGGCCAGCGCCCCGGCCGTACCGAGCCGCCCGGCGGCGGGTCCCGGCCGGGTCGGCAGGAAGCTCATGCCGATATCGCGCCGCCCGGCGAGCTCGTAGGCGGCCGCGCCCTGCACGGCGACCGCCGCGATGAACAGGAGCAGCACCCACCAGCGTTCGTCGGCGAAGGACCGCATCTCCTCCAGCCATCCCACCGGGGAGATCCAGGTCAGGGGCGACGATCCGTCGGTCGTCGCGGAGTCGCCGACCGCCTTCAGGACGAAGGCCGCGCCGAGCAGCCCGCCCGTCAGCCCCTTCGCGAGCCGCGCGCTCTCCGTCAGCTGGGCGACGATCGCCGCCATCGTGGCGAAGACCATGCCGACCCCGGCGGTGGCGAGACCAAGCGCCAGTGCCCCGGAACCGCCCTGCCCGGCGAGCCCGCCCGCGATCAGCAGCGCGAGGGCGCCGTTCGCGACGAACGCCGCCAGCAGCGCGGCCGTCAGCGGGGCCCGGCGTCCCACCATGGCCGACGAGATGAGTTCCTGCCGCCCGCTCTCCTCCTCGTCCCGGGTGTGCCGTACGACGATGAGCAGGCTCATGATCGCGGCGAACACCCCGGCGTAGGCGCCGATGCGCCAGGCGGTGAGTCCGCCGAGCGAGTCGCTGAACACCGGTCCGTACATGGCGCGCAGGGAGCTGTTGCCGAGCATCTGCTGTGCCACGTCGGCGCGTTCGGCCGGGGTGCTGTAGATGGTCTCCAGCGAGTTCGGCATGGAGACCACCATCAGGCCGATCACGCCGGCCCAGAGCGGCATCATCAGGCGGTCGCGCCGCAGCGCGAACCTCAAGAGCGTCCCGGTTCCGGCCAGTTGGCGGGATCCCCGGGGCTCCGCCCGTACGGCCGAGGTCGCGGCGGTCATCGGGCCATCGCCCCTTCCGAGGGGGCCGCGGCCCGTACGTCCTCCTGGTAGTGCCGCAGGAAAAGCTCATCCAGCGTCGGCGGCGTCGAGGTCAGCGACCGTACGCCCGACTCGGTGAGGGAGCGCAGTACGGCGTCCAGCTTGTCCGTGTCGACCTGCAGCCGCACCCGCTGTCCCCGTACGTCGAGGTCGTGCACGCCGGGCAGCGACGCCAGCCCGTTGGGCGGGCCCTCAAGTTCGGCGGTGACGCTCGTACGGGTCAGGTGGCGCAGGTCGGCCAGGGAGCCCGTCTCCACCGTGACGCCCTTGCGGATGATGCTCACGCGGTCGCAGAGTTCCTCGACCTCGCTCAGGATGTGGCTCGACAGCAGGATCGTGCGGCCGCGCTGCCGCTCCTCCTCCACGCACCGCTGGAAGACCTCCTCCATCAGCGGGTCGAGGCCCGAGGTGGGCTCGTCGAGGATGAGCAGGTCGACGTCCGACGCGAAGGCGGCGACGAGGGCGACCTTCTGGCGGTTGCCCTTCGAGTACGTGCGCCCCTTCTTGGTGGGGTCGAGCTCGAAGCGTTCGATCAGGTCGGCGCGCCGGGCCTTGTCCAGGCCCCCGCGCAGACGGCCGTACAGGTCGATGACCTCGCCTCCGGAGAGGTTGCGCCACAAGGTCACGTCACCGGGGACGTAGGCGACCCGGCGATGCAGTTCCACCGCGTCCGCCCACGGGTCCCGGCCCAGCAGTTGCGCCGCGCCCGAGTCGGCGCGCAGCAGGCCCAGCAGGACCCGGATGGTGGTGGACTTCCCGGCGCCGTTCGGGCCGAGGAAGCCGTGGACCTCGCCGGTCTCGACGTCCAGGTCGAGACCGTCCAGAGCGTGCGTCTTGCCGAACGACTTGTGCAGTCCGGAGACGGTGATTGCCTTCGTCATGGTTCAGAACGTACGTTACGTTCAGAAATTTGTGAAGTTAAGGAAGCATATAAAAGCAGGGATAGACTTGAGAACGGCGTACGACCAGGGGAGATGATCGAGGGATGGCAGAGCCGACGGCGGCGGGGCGGGACGCGGAAGCGGTCTCGCGGTTCGTCGAGCACTTCGCGGCGCAGATGGTCGAGGCCGGGATGCCACGGATGGCGTCCCGGGTCTTCGGGGCGCTGCTCGCCTCCGACACGGGCGCCCTGACCTCGGTCGAGCTCGGCGAACAGCTGCAGATCAGCCCGGCGGCGGTCTCCGGCGCGGTGCGCTATCTGGCACAGGTGCACATGGTGTCGCGCGAGCGGGAGCCCGGTTCGCGCCGGGAGCGGTACCGCGTGCACAGCGACCAGTGGTACGAGGCGCTCACCAACCGCGAGGCGATCATGAAACGCTGGGAGGACGCGCTGCGCGAGGGGGTCGCCAGCCTGGGCGCGGACACCCCGGCGGGCGCCCGGATCGCGGAGACCCTCGCCTTCTTCGAGTTCATGGAGGGGGAGGTCGAGGCCATGATGGAGCGCTGGCGGGCGCACCGCGCGGAGACATTCGGGGGGAACTGAAGGGGTTTCAGCCCGTCCGGCGTTTGAGGACGAGTGCGAAGCGCGACAGGGGGTCTGGGGGCGGCAGCCCCCAGATACGGGACGGGCAGGGGCGGAGGGGGCGAAAACCCGCGGCGCTCACCCCCCGCCGCTCACCCCGCCGGCAGCGTCAGCCCCCACGCCCCCTCCCGCACCGTCCACGTCCGCGTCCGTACGGGCCCGCCCACCACCGCATCCGCCCGGTACCGGAAGTCCGCCCCGGACACGGTGACCCGCCGCCCCACGACCCGCAGGGGCGCGGCCTCGGCCCCCACGGACACCGGCCGGACCTCCACGTCCGCCGCCCCCGACACCCCGGGCGCCACGGACACCCCCGCGACCGGCTGATCCAGGTCCACCACCAGCACCCCGTCCACCTCCACCCGCAGCCGCGCGGGCCCGGGCCCCGGCACGGAGGCCAGGCGGGCGGGACGCGCGGCGAGGGTGCGGACCAGGGTCTGGCACGTGCGCAGCCAGGGGTTGGCCGACGCCGCGGCAGGCGCCGCTGGGGACGGTGCCGACGGGATGCGGAGCGCGCGCAGCACCACCCCGTCGCTGTCGTCCACGAGCAGGTCGAGCCGCCGCTCGGCCCCGTCGAGGACGGCCCGGGCCGCCGCCACGGCCCCCGTCGGCACGCCGAGGGAACGGGCAAGGGACAGCACACCCCCCACCGGCACCAGCGACAGCGCGCACGCGGCGAGCTCCCGCTGCCGGTGGAGGAGCGACACCGCGCGCAGCAGGGCCCGGTCGTCGCCGACCACGACCGGTCGGCGGGACCCTCTTCGGGTCAGCGCCCGGGCGAATTCCTCGGGCCCGTCCGGCAGGCACACTTTCGTCGCCGCACCCGCGCTGAGCACGTCTTTCGCGATCCGTACAGACTCGCCGTCCGTCCGTCGGGCGACCGGGTCGATGACCACCAGGAGCTGGTCGGAAGCCGCCACCTCGGTCATGCCTCGCTTCCTCGGGTAGCATCTTTGTGCAAGAGCCCCTTGCGCTATTGCGCCAGGGGCTTCGTCTATTCCGGGGCATCCGGTGGGACGGTCGCGGCCAAAGGAGGTCGCCGGCGTACGCAGCCGTATCGAAAACCAGCCGCGTACGTCCCCGACCTTGGACATGCCCCGCCCGGAAGGGGTGTACGCCTGTGCCCGCACTTGTGCTGCTCGGTGCTCAGTGGGGTGACGAAGGCAAGGGAAAGGCCACCGACCTGCTCGGTGGATCCGTGGACTATGTGGTGCGCTACCAGGGCGGCAACAACGCCGGCCACACGGTAGTCGTGGGCGACCAGAAGTACGCCCTCCACCTCCTCCCTTCCGGGATCCTCACTCCGGAGTGCACTCCGGTGATCGGAAACGGAGTCGTCGTCGACCCGTCGGTCCTGTTCTCCGAGCTGAACGGACTGGGCGAGCGCGGCGTCGACACCTCCAAGCTTCTGATCAGCGGAAACGCGCACATCATCACGCCGTACAACGTGACGGTGGACAAGGTCACCGAGCGCTTCCTCGGCAAGCGCAAGATCGGTACGACCGGGCGCGGCATCGGTCCGACGTACGCGGACAAGATCAACCGCGTCGGCATCCGCATCCAGGACCTGTACGACGAGTCGATCCTGACGCAGAAGGTCGAAGCGGCCCTCGACGTCAAGAACCAGCTGCTCACCAAGCTCTACAACCGTCGCGCCATCGAGGCGGGCCAGGTCGTCGAGGAGCTGCTGACCTACGCGGACCGGCTGAAGCCGTACGTCGCCGACACCACCCTGATCCTCAACGACGCGCTCGACGACGACAAGGTCGTGCTCTTCGAGGGCGGTCAGGGCACGCTGCTGGACATCGACCACGGTACGTATCCGTTCGTCACGTCCAGCAACCCGACCGCCGGTGGTGCCTGCACCGGCGCGGGCGTCGGCCCGACGAAGATCAGCCGGGTCATCGGCATCCTCAAGGCGTACACGACCCGCGTCGGCGCGGGCCCGTTCCCGACGGAGCTGTTCGACGAGGACGGTGAGGCGCTGCGCCGCATCGGCGGCGAGCGGGGCGTGACGACCGGCCGTGACCGCCGCTGTGGCTGGTTCGACGCGGTGATCGCCCGCTATGCGACCCGCGTGAACGGTCTGACCGACTTCTTCCTCACCAAGCTGGACGTGCTGACCGGCTGGGAGGAGATCCCGGTCTGCGTGGCGTACGAGATCGACGGCAAGCGCGTCGAGGAACTCCCGTACTCCCAGACCGACTTCCACCACGCGAAGCCGGTCTACGAGAACCTCCCCGGCTGGTCCGAGGACATCACCAAGGCCAAGACCTTCGAGGACCTTCCGAAGAACGCCCAGGCGTACGTCAAGGCGCTCGAGGACATGTCCGGCGCGCCGATCTCGGCGATCGGGGTCGGCCCGGGGCGTGACGAGACGATCGAGATCAACTCGTTCATCTAGTCAACCCGGCCGTCTGATACGGCGGTTCAGCACCTCCTCGCATGAGTACGCCCCCGGAGACATCCGGGGGCGTACTCATATCCGGGGATACGGCCTCCGTCCCATGATCGGTGCCGTTGCTTCTCTGCGACCTGATCCGCCGGACAGGCCCTAGCTGAAGATGATCATCGAGCCCTGGGCGAGGCTCCGGGTCGCCGCCGCGTGGAGGCCCAGCCAGACATGGCGTTCGCGGGCGAAGGGGCTGGCGTCGTAGGGAGCGGGGGCGGCCGGTTCCTCCAGCTCCGTGGGTGCCATGGGAGGGTGCGGGGCAGCCGGGGGGTTGGCCGGATCGATGCCGATCGACGGGGCGACGAACTCGAGTTCGCGCAGCAGGGTCTGGGAGGAGCCCAAGGGGCCGCCGCCCGCGAGGAGTTCGTCGTTGGCGAGCGGGTGCGGGAAGTCGACGGGGACGTACGCGCCCGCGTGGTCGTAGTGCCAGACCAGGTGCGACTTCTGGGCGTTCGACTCGAACATCTCGAGAAGCTGCTCGTAGTCGCCGCCCAGTTCGTCCACCGGCGTCACCGCGAGCCCGCACATCTGGAGCAGATACGCGCGGCGCAGGAAGTGCAGCGCGTCGTAGTCGAACCCGGCGACCGGGGCCACGTCGCCCGACAGCCCCGGCATGTACGCGTACACCGGGACCGGTGGGAGTCCGGCCTCGCCCAGCACCTTGTCGTAGAGCGCGAGTTCCTCGGCGAAGGGGTTGTCGGGGGTGTGGCACAGCACGTCGACGAGTGGGACCAACCACAGGTCACAGGCCAACAGACGGCTCCTCTGGCTCCTTGGGGTGCAGGGTGGTCAGGGCAGCGTAGTGCGCGCGGCGGTCTTGGGAAGGCTCGGTGCGCAACTCTCGGTTCCCGGTGGCCGGGGGTGTGGGTGCCGCCTCCGGGGCTCCGCCCCCGAACCCCCCGATCGCCCGAAAGGCTCGTCCTCAAACGCCGGACGGGCTGAGGCCCTGCCCCACCGGCTGAAAACGCGCGGCCCTCACTCGGTGGCCACGTGCCGCCCTCACTCCGCGGCCAGGCGCTCGATGAGGGCCAGTGCGTGGGCGTTGTACTCCGCGACGATCGCGCGGGCCGCCGCATGGTCGCGGAGGGCGAGGACATCCACGAGTTCCGTGTGGCCCGACCACAGGTAGCCCTTCAGGTCGTCGACCTGGCGCAGGTGCTGGACCGTGCAGACCCAGGTCTGGACGCGCAGCCGGTGCAGGAAGTCGGTGAGGTAGGGGTTGTCGAAGAGCCCGCTGAGCTCGCGCCAGAAGCGGAGGTCGTAGCCGATGAGGATGTTCAGCTCGCCGGCGGTGGCGGCGCGCTGGGCCTCCTCGCCCCGGCGGCGGACGGCCGCGAGGGCCGCGGCGGCGCGGGGGGCGCTGAGCTGCTTCATGCCGCTCGCGGCGAGGCTGTGGAACATGCCGTCCGTGACCAGGCCGCGGGCCTCGATCATGCCGCGGTAGTCGGCGGGGGAGTACTCGTGCACGCGGAAGCCGCGGTGCTGGTCCGCCTCCAGCAGGCCCTGCGCCGACAGGTCGACCAGGGCCTCGCGGACGGGGGTCGCGGAGACGCCGTACTGCTCGGCGATCTCCTTCACCGTGAACTCCTGGCCCGGCTGGAGACGGCCTGCGAGCACCTCGTCGCGGAGCGCGTCCGCGATCTGCTGCCGCAGGGTGCTGCGGGTCACCACCCCATTGCCGCCGCTGCCGGACATGGCGTCTCGCTTTCCCCATTCCGTGGGTACATGGTCCTGCTCGCGTATCTCTCCGAGCAGGCCACCATACGCGGTGGGGGGAGAATTCAGCCCGTCCGGCGTTTGAGGACGAGCGCGCAGCGCGATACGGGGGGTCTGGGGGGCGGAGCCCTCCAGGTACGGGACGGGTAGGGGCGGAGGGGGCGAAACCCCCTCCGGCCTCACGCCACGTACTCGTCCGCCACGGACAGCGCCGCGTCCAGAGCCGCCAGGCCTTCCTTCAGCTCGGTCTCGGACACATTGCACGGCGGCACCACATGGGTCCGGTTCATGTTGATGAACGGCCACAGACCGTGCGCCTTCGCGGCAGCCCCGAACGCGGCCATCGGCGCGTTCGCCTCACCGGCCGCGTTGTAGGGCACCAGCGGCTCCCGGGTCTCCCGGTCCTTCACCAGCTCCAGCGCCCAGAAGACCCCCGTACCGCGCACCTCACCCACACTCGGGTGCCGCGCGGCGAGCTCCCGCAGCCCGGGCCCGAGCACGGTCTCACCGATGCGCGCGGCGTTCTCGACGACGCCCTCCTCCGCCATGACGTTGATCGTCGCGACGGCGGCGGCACAGGCCAGCGGATGCCCGGAGTACGTCAGCCCGCCCGGGTACGGCCGCTTCCCGAAGGTCTCCGCGATCTCCCCGGAGATGGCGACACCGCCCAGCGGCACGTACCCGGAGTTCACACCCTTCGCGAAGGTCATCAGGTCCGGCACCACGCCGAACAGATCCGCCGCGAACCACTCACCGGTCCGCCCGAACCCGGCCATGACCTCGTCGAGGATGAACACGATCCCGTACTTGTCGCACAGCTCACGCACCCCGGCCAGATAGCCCGGCGGCGGCACCATGATCCCCGCGGTTCCCGGAATGGTCTCCAGGATGATCGCGGCGACGGTCGACGGCCCCTCGAAGGCGATGGTCGTCTCCAGGTGCTCAAGGGCGCGCGCGCACTCCTGTTCCTCGGTCTCGGCGTAGAACCGCGACCGGTACAGGTACGGCGCCCAGAAGTGCACGACGCCGGCGGTGGCGCTGTCGGAGGCCCAGCGGCGCGGGTCGCCGGTGATGTTGACGGCCTGCTGCGTACCACCGTGGTACGAGCGGTACGCCGACAGCACCTTCGGGCGGCCCGTGTGCAGCCGCGCCATGCGCACGGCGTGCTCCACGGCGTCGGCGCCGCCGTTGGTGAAGAAGATCTTGTCCAGGTCGCCGGGCGTCCGCTCGGCGATCAGCCGGGCCGCCTCCGAGCGCGCCTCGACGGCGAAGGCGGGCGCGAACGTGGTCAGGGTCGCGGCCTGCTCCTGGATCGCGGCGACGACCTTCGGGTGCTGGTATCCGATGTTGGTGAAGACGAGCCCGCTGGAGAAGTCCAGATACCGCTTGCCTTCGTAGTCCCAGAAGTACGACCCCTCCGCGCCGGCGACGGCGAGCGGGTCGACGAGCTCCTGCGCGGACCAGGAGTGGAACACATGCGCACGGTCCGCGGCCTTCACGGCGGCGCCGACCTGAGGGTTGGGCTGAGGGGTCATGGGCCGCAGCGTAAATGTCCACGGAGCGGACGCGACATGGGCGTCCTGTCTGTGGACAGGTGGTTTCCGCGACAGTCTGTCGTGCTTACCCGCCGTGCTTACGCGCGCGGAGCGCGGCACACCCGTTGCTGAACTGTGCAGAACTCCCGGTTCCACCGTCGTGACCGCGCACTATTCTCGATCTGTTGCACACGTACGGGGGAGGGTGGTGCAGCCATGGAGAAGCTGGGGTCCGGGGATCCACAGAGGATCGGGGCGTATCGGCTGTTGGCACGCCTGGGTGCCGGCGGGATGGGGCAGGTGTATCTCGCACGGTCCGACCGGGGGCGTACCGTCGCCGTCAAGCTGGTGCGCGAGGAGCTCGCCGCGCAGGAGGAGTTCCGGGCCCGCTTCCGGCAGGAGGTGCAGGCCGCGCGGCGGGTCGGCGGGTACTGGACCGCGCCCGTCCTCGACGCGGACACGGAGGCCCGGATCCCGTGGGTGGCCACCGGTTACGTCGCCGGACCGTCCCTGCAGACGGTCGTCGGCCACGACCACGGCGCGCTCCCCGAGCGTTCCGTCCGCATCCTCGCCGCCGGGCTCGCGCACGCGCTCCAGGACATCCACGTCGCGGGGCTCATCCACCGCGACCTCAAGCCCTCGAACGTGCTCGTCACCATCGACGGCCCGCGCGTCATCGACTTCGGGATCGCGCGCGCCCTGGAGACGGTGACCGACGGCGGCCTCACGCGCACCGGCGCGCTCGTGGGCTCGCCCGGTTTCATGGCCCCCGAGCAGGTCCGCGGCGACCGCATCACGCCCGCGTGCGACGTCTTCTGCCTCGGCTCGGTCCTGTCGTACGCCGCCACGGGCGCCCTTCCCTTCGGGACGGCCAACAGCGGTGTGCACGCGATGATGTTCCGCATCGCGCAGGAGGAACCCGACCTGGAGGGCCTGCCCGAGGGCCTCGCCGACCTCGTACGCGACTGTCTGCGTAAGGTCCCCGCCGCCCGGCCCAGCCTCGCCGAGATCCTGGAGCGCACCGGCGCGGAGGACACCGTCCTGGACGGGCGCACGCGTGATCCATGGCTGCCGAGCACACTGGTGGCCCAACTCGGGCGGCACGCGGTGCAGTTGCTGGACACGGAGGACCCTGACGAGACGCCGGGCATGACTCCTGCGCCGCCGGCCGTTCCCGCGCCGGGTGGTGCCGCTGGGCCTGCGCCGGGTGTCGCTCCCGCGCCGGGTGCCGCCGCTGTTCCCGCGCCGGGCATTCCCGCCGTGCCGCCGGCCCCGGCCGGACCGCCCGCCGTACCCCCGGCCCTGGCCGCCACGCCGAACCTCTCCAAGCCCCCTGCCGCACCTGCCCCGACCGATCCCCCCACCCCCGAAGCCTCCCCCGAACACGCTCCCGCCTCGGTCGAGGACAGCCCCGCCCCGCCCGCACCCGGGCAGCCCGCCCCCCTCAACCACCTCCCCACGATGATCGCGGGAGCGGGCGCGGGCCAGACGCCCCCTCCGGCCGCCCCGCCCGCCGCGTACGGCTATCCCCAACACCACGCGCAACAGCACCCCCAGCCCGGCGCCCCGGGCGCGGCCCACCCCGCCTACGGCTACCCCCAGCAGGGCGGCTGGGGCGCGCAGCAGCCGCCGTACGGCTCGACACCCCCGTACGGCCCGACACCCCCGTACGGCCCCGGAGTCGCCCCGCTCCCCCCGCAAGCCGAACCCCCGCGGCGAAGCGGCCGCTCCACCGCTCTTCTGGTCGTCGTGGCCCTGGTCGTCGCGCTCGCCGCGGGCGGCAGTGTGTACACGCTGATGAAGGGCAGCGGGAGCGACGACAAGAAGAACGCCGGTGCGTCCACGTCGCCCAGCGCGTCCACGCCACCGGGCGCGAGCGCGAGTACGCCGGAGCCATCCCCGACCTCCGAGTCGCCGAGCCCGCAGACGTCCCAGGCCGGCGCGATCCCGGAGGAGTTCCTCGGTACCTGGAACACCAGCATCGACAACGCGACGGGCCACAACACCCGCCAACTGACCATCCAGCAGGGCGAGGTGGGCGACACCGTCCTCTCGCTCGTCGCGGACGGACCGGCGGGCAGCGGCACCTACCACTGCGTCTTCAAGGCCGAGCTGGCCGGGGCCCCGGTCGCCGGCGGCCCCCTGGAGATCGGCCCCTCCAAGGTCACCGTCGGCGAACCGGCCTCCTCCTGCTCCCCGGGCGCCGCCTCCGAGGTCACCGTCCTCCCGGACGGCAGCCTGCGCCGCGTGAACACGGACTCGGGCGAGGCACTGACGTACACGAGGGGGAGCACGGACCCGCAGTGACAAGGCGGTAGCCGCCCGGGAGAGGTAGCTGACGAGACGTCAATTACCGTGAAAGGCTGATGGATTTCACCCGGCGTACGCGGGGCGTTCCCGTCCCGGGCCGTACGGTGACCCCCCACCGTAGGGCTCGGGGGAGTGCCAAGTGGAATGGCTCAGCGCAGAGAACGTCGTGGCCGTCGGGACCGCTGTGATCGGTATCGTCGCGTCCGCCGTGATGGTCTGGTACGAGCGCCGGGTGCCACGGCGCAAGCGGATCGGGTACCGCGTACAGATGGACAACCCGATCGGTGAGAACGTGAGTTCCGGGCGGGCCAATGTGCGGCTCGGCTGGTTCGACGAGGCGCCGGGCATGGCGGACGCCACCTTCGTGCTGCTGCGGATCGAGAACGACGGATCGCAGAGCATCGCGGACAACGACTACACGGGACGTGAACTCCACGGCCTGACCGCCGTGTTCGCGGGCCGCACGATCCGCGGTGTCTCGGTGACCCAGCCGACCGGCACCGACCACCTCATGGACCACTTCACCCCGTCCGCGGGCCTCGACTACGACGACGGCACCCTGCGCATCCCGCGCGTCCCGCTCAACCGGGGCGAGCACTTCAAGCTGCTCGTGCTGCTGTCGGGCGGCCATGTGGGCAGCGAGGTACGGCTCATAGGCGGCATCCGGGACGGTGAGGTCAGCCCCAACCGCAGTACGACACCGGACGAACAGCCGCCGCTGTTCAGCCGGGCGGCCCGGCTGATCACCGTGATGCTGACCGTGTGCGTCGTCACGCTCGCGCTGATCGTCGTGCTGCGCGACGATGCCCGGCCCCCGATCGGCTGCCAGAAGGGCGAGTTGAAGGTCATCGGCTCGACGGCTTTCGCGCCCGTCGTGCGGGAGCTGGCCGACAAGTACGAGAAGGACTGCGAGGGCGCCACCATCACGGTGGACGCGCACGGCAGCACGGCCGGTGTGCGTGAACTGCGCACCTCCGGAGGCGCGTCCAAGAAGGGCTCCCCGCCCGTCGTCGCGCTGTCCGACGGGCCCAAGCCGGGCGGCTTCCCGGAGCTGCGCGAAAGCCGGGTCGCCGTCTCGGTCTTCACGCTGGTCGTCAACAACAAGAACCCCGTCTACAACCTCTCGCTCGAAGACGTGCGCCGTATCTACCGCGGCGAGATCAGGAACTGGAAGCAGCTCGGCGGCCCCGACCTGCCCGTCCTGCTGGTCAGCCGGGACGCCAACTCCGGTACCCGGCAGGTCTTCCAGCGGGAAGTCCTGGGCCGCGGCGAGATAGCGAACTCCTCGCTGGACTGCATCCACAAGGACGACCCCACGGCGCCCGTGGTGCGCTGCGAACTCGACTCCACCGACCAGGTGCTGGCCACGGTGGCCAAGCTGCCGGGCGCGATCGGCTACAGCGAACTCAACCTCGCCACCGGCAACAAGGGGCTGCACCGGCTCACCCTCGACGGCCACGAGCCGTCGGTCGAGCAGCTCGAACACGGCGTGGCCGACTATCCGTACCGGGAGATCGAGTACGCCTACACCTACGGCGACCCGCCCGCCGACTCCCTCGCCTCCAGTTTCCTCACCTACGTCAGCCGGGGCAGCGGCCAGCAAGTGATCCGCACGCACGGACATCTGCCGTGCGGGACGCCGGTGGGCCTGAAGATCTGCGGTGAGGGCTGAGCCTCATCTCCAGCAGGGCGGGCCCTGCGCTTCCTTCAGTGTTGCGCTCTTGCCCATGGGTTGTCGCGTACACAACCATTGCTGGAGTCTTCGACGTGTCCAAGGACAACGTGTTCTTCGGGGTACGAGCGGTGAAGAGGTCGGGGGAGCGAAGCCCGGTGGCGTTTCCGGTGCCGGCGCGGTGAAATGTCCAGCCCCTCCGGCGTTTGAAATGTCCAGCCCCTCCGGCGTTTGAGGAGCGAGGTCTGGGGCGGAGCCCCAGGTACGGGACGGGTAGGGGCGGAGGGGGCGAAAAAGACGCACGCGAACCCCCTACCGGGGCTCAGGCGGCCGCTGCCGGGGCATGTTCGGCCGCGCCCCCGGCGGCAGCGCCGCCCGCCCGGGCGGCATCCCCTCCCCCCGAGGAGGGGAGGACAGCGACGACTGAATCCCCAATGGCGCGGCCCCGGTCCGGAACTCCACCATCCAGTCCACGGTCTCGGCCCGCACCAACTCCGTCACGTCCTCGGAGAAGCGCCGCAGCAGCCCAAGGCAGCGCTCAGCCGCCTCACTGGCCGTCCCCTCCGCAGGCCCCAGAACATCCCGCACACTCTCCGATGCCCAGTCGAACTGCAGCACCAGCAGCCGCCGCTGCACAGCCTGGGCGGTGGCCACATCCCTTATCCACCCCGAGGTCACCCCGAAGAACCGGTCCCCGGCCACACAGGCGACCCCGAGCAGCAACGCCAGATATCCCCAGGGAGCGACCCCGCCCACCACCCCGGTGAGGTCGAGCAACGGAAGCGCGGCCCCGCACACGGCCCCCACCGCCGCCCCGCCCCGCAGCGCCCGCGACCCCCACCGCTTCCCCACCCGGTCGGCGAGATACCAGGCCGCCGTGTCGAGTGCCCCCCGCTCCACCCACCGGTACAGCTCATGGAGCCGCTCCGCGGGCTCCCCCCAGTCGCCGAGCGGGAACGGCCGACCGGTCAGGTCACCCGGTCGCAGCCCCGCCGCCCCGTCGCTCCGCCCGTCCTGGGGCGGCCCCTCGGGCTGCATCTCCGGCTGGGTCACCCGGCACTCCCTAACTGACGACAGTGATGACGCTGATGACATGGCAGGTGGCATTGCGTGACGCCGTGTGACGCGTGGTGCGAAAGCGCCGCTCCCTTCCTACCGCCCAATGGGTGGCGATGGCCCGGGTTTCCATGCTTTTCCACCTGGAAAGGGGTCTTGATCAGGTATAGGCGCCTCTTGGGTCTCACTCGAAAGAGTGCTTGGGCGACGGGCCCGCCAACCACGTAGGCTCGAGCTGGACAGGAAAAACGGTCTACACAGCCGTACTCGAAACCAGGAGCTGATCGTGATTCCCGGTGGTGGCCAGCCCAACATGCAGCAGCTGCTCCAGCAGGCCCAGAAGATGCAGCAGGACCTCGCGAACGCGCAGGAGGAGCTGGCGCGGACGGAGGTCGACGGCCAGGCGGGCGGCGGTCTCGTGAAGGCGACCGTGACGGGCTCCGGAGAGCTCCGCGCCCTGGTGATCGACCCGAAGGCGGTCGACCCCGAGGACACGGAAACCCTCGCCGACCTGATCGTCGCGGCGGTCCAGGCGGCGAACGAGAACGCGCAGACGCTCCAGCAGCAGAAGCTCGGTCCGCTCGCCCAGGGCCTCGGCGGCGGCAGCGGCATCCCCGGCCTGCCGTTCTGAGACTCGGCCCTCGCGTTCCGCCGGTCCGGGACGCGGCCTGTAGATCCGAGGTTCGGCCTGCAGTTCTGAGGCCTGTAGTTCTGATGCCTGTAGTTCTGAGGCCCTGCCTGCCTTTCTAAGACGGGCGGCGGCCAACTACCGTACGAGCTGAAAGCTTCCAGAAAGGGCGGGCAGTCCGTTGTACGAAGGCGTGGTCCAGGACCTCATCGACGAACTGGGGCGGCTGCCCGGCGTCGGTCCCAAGAGCGCGCAGCGGATCGCCTTCCACATCCTGCAGGCCGAGCCGACGGACGTCCGCCGTCTCGCGCAGGCGCTCATCGAGGTCAAGGCGAAGGTCCGCTTCTGCGCGACCTGCGGCAATGTCGCGCAGGAGGAGCTGTGCAACATCTGCCGGGACCCGCGCCGCGACGTCTCGGTGATCTGCGCGGTGGAGGAGCCCAAGGACGTCGTCGCGATCGAACGCACCCGGGAGTTCCGCGGCAAGTACCACGTACTGGGCGGGGCGATCAGCCCGATCGAGGGCGTGGGCCCGGACGACCTGCGCATACGGGAACTGCTCGCCCGCCTGGCCGACGGCACGGTCACGGAACTGATCCTGGCCACGGATCCGAATCTCGAAGGCGAGGCCACGGCCACGTACCTCGCCCGCATGATCAAGCCCATGGGCCTCAAGGTCACCCGCCTGGCCAGCGGCCTCCCGGTGGGTGGCGACCTGGAATACGCGGACGAGGTCACGCTCGGCCGCGCCTTCGAGGGGAGACGACTCCTAGATGTCTGACGCCACGCTGCACGCGACCAGCCAGGACCCGGACGACTTCGTGGTCCAGATCGCGGACCAGGTAGAGAGCTTCCTGGTCGCCGTCACCGAGGTGGCCAAGGGCGACGAGCCGGACTCGGCCGTGCCCTTCCTCCTTCTGGAGGTCTCCCAGCTCCTCCTGGCCGGCGGCCGCCTCGGCGCCCACGAGGACATCGTCCCCGACGAGCGCTACGAGCCGGACCTGGGCCCGGAACCGGACGTGGACGAACTCCGTGAACGCCTCGCGGTGATGCTGGACCCGGTCGACGTGTACTCGGAGGTCTTCGACCCGTACGAGCCCCGCAGGGCCCCGGTGGCCTGCCGTATCTCCGACGACCTCGCCGACGTCATCACCGACCTTCGCCACGGCATGGCCCACTACCGCGCCGGCCGCACCACGGAAGCCCTCTGGTGGTGGCAGTTCTCCTACTTCTCCAACTGGGGCCCCACAGCCTCGGCGGCCCTCCGCGCCCTCCAGTCCCTGGTCGCCCACGTGAGGCTGAACCAGCCCCTCGACGACCTGAACGGCCTGGACACCGACCAGGACATCGGCGAGGAAGTCCTCGCGGAGGAGGCGGGCAGGGTGATGGCGGAGGAGATCGCGGGGCCGTTGGGGCTGCGGAAGGTGAAGTAGGCGGTCGGTGCGGTGTGGTGGCCGTACGCCGCCCGCGGGCCGGCGGGAGAAGTGAGGCGCGGTGGCCCCGTGTGACACGGCGCACTTTCCCGAGTGGCCGGGGCTTCGGCGGGCAGGTGCCGTTCTGGAGCGGGCCGGAATTCCCGCAGAAAAACCGAGTGATCGCGCCGTGAGCGGGACATCTCACGATGTGGTATTTGGGAAGGGAATTCCGGCCGCTCGTTAGACTGAGCCGACCGCAGTTGTGCGGTACAGAGACAGATTGAGCGAGGAGCGCACGTGGGCCTTGTCGTGCAGAAGTACGGAGGCTCCTCCGTAGCCGATGCCGAGGGCATCAAGCGCGTCGCCAAGCGGATCGTGGAAGCGAAGAAGAACGGCCACCAGGTGGTCGTGGTCGTTTCCGCGATGGGCGACACGACGGACGAGCTGATCGATCTCGCCGAGCAGGTATCCCCGATTCCTGCCGGGCGTGAGTTCGACATGCTGCTGACCGCCGGAGAGCGGATCTCCATGGCTCTGCTGGCGATGGCGATCAAAAACCTGGGTCACGAGGCCCAGAGCTTCACCGGTAGCCAAGCGGGTGTCATCACCGACTCGGTCCACAACAAAGCGCGGATCATCGACGTCACGCCCGGTCGTATTCGTACGGCGCTGGACGAGGGCAACATCGCCATCGTCGCCGGGTTCCAGGGCGTCTCGGCGGACTCCAAGGACATCACCACCCTCGGGCGCGGCGGCTCCGACACCACGGCGGTGGCCCTCGCGGCGGCGCTGGACGCCGAGGTGTGCGAGATCTACACCGACGTGGACGGCGTGTTCACCGCCGACCCGCGCGTGGTGAAGAAGGCCCGGAAGATCGACTGGATCTCCTCCGAGGACATGCTGGAGCTGGCCGCCTCCGGCTCCAAGGTGCTGCTGCACCGCTGTGTGGAGTACGCGCGCCGATACAACATCCCGATCCACGTCCGCTCGTCCTTCTCCGGACTGCGCGGCACCTGGGTCAGCAACGAGAAGCCTCAAGGGGACGAGCAGGTGGAGCACGCCATCATCTCCGGAGTCGCCCACGACGTCTCCGAAGCCAAGGTCACGGTCGTCGGCGTTCCGGACAAGCCGGGTGAGGCCGCGGCGATCTTCCGCGCCATCGCGGACGCCGAGATCAACATCGACATGATCGTGCAGAACGTCTCGGCCGCCTCCACGGGCCTGACGGACATCTCCTTCACCCTCCCCAAGACCGAGGGCGCCAAGGCCATCGACGCCCTGGAGAAGGCGAAGGCCTCGATCGGCTTCGAGTCCCTGCGCTACGACGACCAGATCGGCAAGATCTCCCTGGTCGGCGCGGGCATGAAGACCAACCCGGGCGTCACCGCGGCCTTCTTCCAAGCGCTGTCCGACGCGGGCGTGAACATCGAGCTGATCTCGACCTCCGAGATCCGTATCTCGGTGGTCACCCGCCAGGACGACGTCAACGAAGCCGTCCGCGCGGTCCACACCGCCTTCGGACTCGACTCCGACAGCGACGAGGCCGTCGTCTACGGAGGCACTGGCCGCTGATGGCCAAGTCCGTGGGACCGACGCTCGCGGTCGTGGGAGCGACCGGAGCCGTCGGCACGGTCATGCTCCAGATCCTGTCCCAGCACGCGGACATCTGGGGCGAGATCCGTCTGATCGCCTCCCCGCGCTCGGCCGGCCGCAAGCTGGCCGTGCGCGGCGAGGAGGTCGAGGTCGTGGCCCTGTCGGAGGATGCCTTCGACGGGGTCGACATCGCCATGTTCGACGTACCGGACGAGGTGGCTCTGGAATGGGCGCCGGTCGCGGCCACCAAGGGCGTGGTCGTCGTCGACAACTCCGGCGCCTTCCGGATGGACCCGGACGTGCCCCTCGTCGTCCCCGAGGTCAATCCGCACGCGGCGCGCGTCCGCCCGCGCGGGATCATCTCCAGCCCGAACTGCACGACCCTCTCCATGATCGTGGCCCTCGGCGCGCTGCACGCCGAGTTCGGGCTGCGCGAGCTGGTGGTGTCCTCGTACCAAGCCGTCAGCGGCGCGGGCCGCGGGGGCGTCGACACCCTGCGCCAGCAGCTGTCCCTCGTCGCCGGTACGGAACTGGGGACCAAGCCCGGTGACGTACGACGTGCCGTGGGCGACAACACGGGACCGTTCCCGGAGCCGGTGGCCCTGAACGTGGTGCCGTGGGCCGGGTCCCTCGCCGAGGACGGCTGGTCCTCGGAGGAGATGAAGGTACGGAACGAGTCCCGCAAGATCCTCGGGCTGCCCGAGCTGAAGGTCGCCGTGACGTGCGTACGCGTCCCCGTCGTCACCACGCACTCCCTGACCGTCCACGCCCGCTTCGAGGGCGAGGTCACCGTCGCCAAGGCGCGCGAGATCCTCGCCACCGCGCCGGGAGTCGTGCTGTTCGACGACCCCGCCGCCGGTGAATTCCCCACGCCCGCCGATGTGGTGGGCACCGACCCGACCTGGGTGGGCCGGGTGCGCCGGGCGCTCGACGACCCGACGGCACTCGAACTGTTCGTGTGCGGGGACAATCTGCGCAAGGGTGCCGCGCTGAACACCGCCCAGATCGCGGAGATGGTGGCGGCGGAGATCACCGGGGCGTAGGTTCCCCGGCCCGGGGTGCCGGTTCCGGAAGGGGATTCTCCGGTCCGGCGGTCCGGCAGCAGGAATCTCGCTGGCCATCGGGGGATTCGTTTGTAGGATCTGTGTGAGTCGTGTGGCCGAGGTGATAGTTCGGGTCACTTGAAACAGACCTCGTCGGCGTTCGAAGATTCTCCTCCCCGCTCTCCGCAACCGCGCGGAGGGCGGGGAGCGTCTTGTCGGTCGCCATTCAGGGTCGTCGGGGGCGGAACGGCATATGGGCATAGGGGAAGAGCTGGTACGCATGAGGGCATTTGATGCACTGTCAGGTACGGGGCCTGGCACGCTGACGGGCGTTCCAGCGGGTGCTCCGGAGGGCGGTCCCGTGGCAGCTCCGGGGGGTGGCCTTTCGGCCGGCGTGCCGTCTGACACGAATGTGGCGGCTGTCGCGTACAACCCTGCCGGGGGGACGCGTGTCCAACTGGCGTGGCAGAGGTACTCGAATTCACCGCGGTCCAGACGAGGGGCACGGCCCCGCGTCCACCCCGCCGACTCCGCAGCCCCGGCGCGCCCGGCGGCATGCCGGTGATCGCGCCCATGCCCGCAGCGCGGCCCGCCCGCATACCGAACCAGCGCGACGGCTCCGACGAGACGATGGCCGCGGGCACTACCGTCGACCATCTGACCGAGACCTACCGCGCCCACTACCGGTCGCTCCTCGGCCTCGCGGCGCTCCTGCTCGACGACACCGCGTCCTGCGAGGACGTCGTCCAGGAGGCCTTCATCCGGGTGCACTCGGCGCGCAAACGCGTCCGCGACCCCGAGAAGACGCTCGCGTATCTGCGCCAGACCGTCGTGAACCTCTCGCGCTCCGCCCTGCGCCGGCGCATCCTCGGCCTCAAGCTCCTCTCGAAGCCGATGCCCGACATGGCGAGCGCCGAGGAAGGCGCGTACGACCAGTTGGAGCGGGACGCGCTGATCAAGGCGATGAAGGGACTCCAGCGCCGCCAGCGCGAGGTCCTGGTCCTGCGCTACTTCGCGGACATGACCGAGGCCCAGGTCGCCGAGACGCTCGGCATATCGCTGGGATCGGTGAAGGCGTACGGTTCACGCGGCATCGCGGCACTCCGCATCGCCATGGAGGCCCCGGCATGAGCGGGCACGACGAGCGGCGACGCCCCGAGGACGATCGGCGCCCAGAGCACGAGCACAAGCAATCGCACGCTGGGAACGAAACTGTGAGCCACGGCCCCAACGGACAGCCCGACGGACAGGGACCCGAAGGGCCCGACGGTCTCGACGTGCTCGGTTCGGACGAGCTGGCGCTGCGCCGGCTGCTGCACCAGGCCGTCCAGGAGATCGAACCCGCCGACGGCACCCTGGACCACCTGCGCCGCGCGGTACCGGCCAGACGGGCCCGCAAGCGCCAGGCCATGGTCGGCATGGCGGCCGCCGCGCTCTTCATCGGCACGGCCGTCCCGGCCCTCGTGCACGTCTCGAACTCGACGGGCTCGAACCCCGACCCGTCCATAGCGGGCAGCAGCTCGCACGCGCAGGGCGGCCAGGGCGAGGGCAAGAGCCCGGACGGCGGCGACGGGAAGGCCGCGGGCGGTTCCTCCGGCGCGTCCAACGGCAAGGGCAAGGACGACCAGAAGGACACCCCGGACCAGGGCAAGGGCAATGACAAGGGCAGCGGGGCGGCCACGGGCGGCGGAACCGACCCGACGCCTTCGGCCGAGACCGCCACCGCGTGTACGGCGGCGCAGCTCGGCGGTGCCACCAGCGCCATCGCCGATCCGGACTCCACCGGCGCGGTCTACGGCTCCTTCACCGTCTCCAATGTCTCCACGGTCACCTGTACGGTCACGAGTGCCGGCACGGTGGGCGCCACCGCGCAGGGCGCGGCGGACCCCGCCAAGATCGGCGTGGCGACCCATGTGCCGGGCGACGCGGCCACCGGACTGCCCGACCCCTCCACGGAGGTCACCTCGATGGTGCTCCAGCCGGGCGCCTCGTACGTGGTGAAGTTCGCCTGGGTGCCCTCGGAGACCTGCCCGACCGTCTCGGAGCCCTCGCCGGACCCGTCCCCCACGGAGGGCACCGGGGACGGCACCACCAGCGAACCGGAGGGCACCACGCCGCAGCTCGCCACGGAGGAGGGTGTGGCCGACGGCAGCGTGGTCGTCTCGAACACGGCGGAGACGGGCTCGGCCACGGCGACGGCGACGGTGTCCAACGCGTGCGCGGGCACGGTGTATCACACGGGGATCCTGGCGGCTTCCTGAGCGGAGGCACAGTGCCTTGGGCGTGGCGGTTTCCTGAGCGGAGGCGCAGTGCCTTGGTCTTGTCGGCCAGCCAGGGGCGAGGTAACGCTGCGAGCGTCGGCATGCGCAGCGTCGCCTGACGTCAGGCGCTCGGGCGTCACCGTGTACCCTGCGCCACCGAAAATGCCCCGCATATCCGCGGTCAATGCGCTCGGCCCGCTGTCATGCGAAGCCTGATGGTGCGTGCTTCGGGGCGAAGCGCGAACTCGGGCGACACATCCGGGCCGCAGGCCCGTGAGCCGAGGCCGTGCTGGGCCGCATCAATGATCAGGTGACTTGTTGCTGTGCCGGGAAGCTCGAAGGGATGCTTGGCTTGTGCGAGCTGCTGAGGGGTGTGCCGGCTGAGGGTGAAACCGGGGCGACGGCCGTGAATGTCGGGGATGGCTACGACGTGAAGCACATCGGTGTCCCTGCCCGTCAGCGTCAGCCATCGCAGTTGGGAGCGGTGCCCGGTCTCCTGGGGGCGTGCGTAGTCGACCGAGAGTCCGCCGATGGTGGAGGAGAAGCGGCCGGCGCGGGCCGCTCGCAAGCTGTCCGGGTAGGACTCGAGGGGGCCAAGACCGAACCACTCGGCGCCGTCGACTGGAGCCGCGTCATCAGGCAGCTCGAAGTGGATTCCGATCCGGGGCCACACCGTCCGCCAGCCACTGGAAGGCTCGATCTCCACACGCAGTTCCAGATCGCCGTCTTCGAGCGACCAGACGGACTCAACCGTCACTGACAAGGCGGAGTCTGCCGCGGAGACCCTGTCGACGGAGCGCAGGGCGCCCGCGGCCTGTTCAACCGAAATGCGCCTGGTGATCAGCCGGTCGAGACCGTCGCGACGCCACAGCTCGGCGTCGGACGCCCCTGCAATATCGGCCTCGCTGTTCTCGCCTCCCTCCGAGGGACTCTCGTCGTTGTCGGTCGGCGCGCGGAACAGCTGCAGCCGTGGTCCTGTGACGGCGCGGCCGGCCAGCCGGACCAGAGATCCATCGATGAATTCGGCGATGCCGAGCGTCAGCGGTCCGTCGCCCGGCCGCCAGTCGCTTCGGGGCCGGACGGCTGGAACCACACGATGTGTTGAGCAGTCCTGCTGGGCAGTTGCGATCACATGCCCATCGGGCGCCCACTTGGTTGCGGCTGCCAGCACGGCGTCGACGGTGAGCCAGGTTTCGGCGTCAGGGGCCACCACGATCCGCGGCAGCGGCACCCTTCCTGACTCGCCCGCCGTGAGGACGGGAACTTCCAGTTCCCCGGAATCCACGAGTGTTCCGTCGTGTTCGACGCGCCATGGGAAGCGCAGGTCGGATGTGTCCGCCGAGTGCCGCAGGTTGGTGATGGTGACGCCGTCGGTGTCGAAGCCGAAACGGACCGGCTCTACGACCGCCTTGAACTCGTAGAGGCTGGGCGTCGGGACATCGCTGCTCAACAGCATGCCGTCCATCACGAAGTTGCCGTCATGCACGACCTCTCCGAAGTCGCCGCCATAGGCGTAGTACGGCGTGCCGTCCGGGGCCGTGGCCAGGATGCCGTGGTCGCGCCACTCCCAGACGAAACCGCCGTGCAGCCGCGGATGCGCATGGACCAGGGCTTCGTACTGGTCGAGCGCTCCTGGGCCGTTGCCCATCGCGTGGGCGTACTCGCAGAGCAGGAACGGCTTGGAGCGCTGCCGGACGCTCTGTGCGGGGGTGCAGTTGAGCAGCGCGGAACGTGCGCCGTCGGTGCCGATCTGCTCGGTCTCCGGCACCGAGGCGTACATGCGCGAGTAGATGTCGGTGTACTCGCCGGTGTAGTCACCTTCGTAGTGCACGGGGCGTTCGGCGTCGCGGGCGTGGACCCATGCCGACATGGCGGCGAGGTTGCTGCCTGTTCCCGCTTCGTTGCCGAGTGACCAGATCACGATGCTGGGATGGTTCTTGTCGCGTTCGACGGTGCGCTGGACGCGGTCGAGATATGCCGCACGCCACGCCGGGTCGTCGCTCGGATTGCCGACCCAGTCGACTTTGTCGAAGCCGTGCGTTTCGAGATCGCATTCGAGGATGACCCAGAAGCCGAGTTCGTCGGCGAGGTCGAGCAGCCGCGGATGCGGTGGGTAGTGGCTGGTGCGGATCGCGTTGACGTTGAACCGCTTCATACGGGCCAGGTCCTCGCGGGCGTGTTCCTCGTCGAAGACGCGGCCGCGCTGGGGATGCGTCTCGTGGCGGTTGACTCCGTGGAACACGACGCGGCGGCCGTTCACCAGAAATCGATCGCCGCGGATCTCGACCGTGCGGAAGCCCACACGCAGGGAGATGCTCTCCGCGGCCGTCGACACGGTGGCGTCGTACAGGCGAGGCCGCTCGGCCGACCAGGGCTCCACCTCGGCGACGTCCAGGGGGGCGACGTCGTTCGCCGTGGCCCAGACCTGCTCGATGCCCAGTTCGGGGATGCGCAGGGTGAGGGGGAACGCCGCCGCGTCGGCGGTGACCTCCGGGACGATGCGCCCGCGGCCGTCGTCGAAACCGGTCCGCAGCCAGACGTCCTCGATACCCGCGGCCGGCCGGGCGAGCAGGGTGACGTCGCGGAAGATGCCCGGCAGCCACCACTGGTCCTGGTCCTCGACATAACTGGCCGCCGACCACTGGTGCACCCGCACGGCGACGACATTGTCGCCCGTGCGTACCGCGGACGTGAGGTCGAATTCGTGAGCGAGCCGGCTGCCACTGGCACTGCCGATCTCGACACCGTTGACCCACACCTTGAAGAGTGATTCGACACCGTCGAACCGCAGCACGATGCGCTCGGTGTCCGACCAGCCGGCGGGGATGTCGAAGTGACGGCGGTAGTCGCCGGTGGGGTTCTCGTCCGGGACGTGGGGCGGGTCGATCGGGAACGGGAACCGAATGTTCGTGTAGATCGGCCGGCCGTAGGCTCCGTCACCCTGGAGCACCCAGTGCGAGGGCACCGGAATGCTGTCCCAGCCGCGGTCGTCGAAGTCTTCGGCCGCGAAGTCCTCCGCCATCGAAGCCACGGGTGAGTGACGAAAAAGCCAGGGCCCGTTCAGTGAACGTGCGGGTGCGTCGGAGTGCAGCCACGAGCGCGCCGGGCGCAGCGCACCACGTCCGGGTGTGGTGTCCGAAACGTACGCGGTCGTAGACGAAACATACGCGGAAAGCTCGGATGACAAGGAGTCACAACTTTCGTGGTTGCAAGGAGGGAAGGTCGTTCTGCCCGTGCGGGGAAGGGTGCTACCGGAGCACGACGGTTCGGATCTCCCACGGACCGAGGACGAGGTCGAGCCCGTCCCGCACGGCCGTCAGGGACAGTGGCCGGCCGAGCAGGTCGACCGTGGTGGCTTCGGTGAACGCGCCGGTCACGCGGACGGTCGACGTGGTATCGCTCATCGCGACCATGCGGACCTCGGTGCTGGCGTCGCGATCGTCGTCGGCGACACGGCGGATGCTCGAGACGAGGACGTTGTCGCCGTCCACCCGCACTCCAGTCGCGTCGGGCGGCAACTGGCCCGCTGTGGGCGCCTTTCCTCGGGCGACGAGTACGCCATTGCGGAACTCCTCGGCAAGAGCGACCGCGTTGCCCCCCTGCCAGTCGGCTGCCGACGGCACGACAGCGAAACGGTTCTCGATCCGCATGCCGAGATCCTGCGCCCCCGGTGCGGGGATCTCGCTCGCCGCGGGCTCGTCACGGAGAGGGTGGATGTTGACGCTGATCGATCCGATCGCGCGCAGAAGCGTGATGGCGAGTGCGGAGCCCTCCTCGACGAGTTCGTACTCGCTGGAGTGGTCGAGCAGGACGTTGGCGGCGCCGGCCGACACGAACGAACTCGCGGGGAAGGTCGGGATCGGGTACTCGCCCCAGCCGCCCTCGGCGGTGAGCCCACGCTCGGTGACGGCGAACTGCCCCGCGGACGCCGACTTGGCGACGGGCTCGGGCAGTGGCACGTGGAAGCGCAGCCGGTGATCGGCGCACTGGTTCAGGAACGATGTGGAGATCCGGACGAACGGCTCGCCCGCGCGTACTTCCACCAGCATGTCCACCGGCGTCGGCACGGTCTGGCCGCTGCGCAGGTCACGGTCGTCGGAGAGTGCGGCGGGCCACTCGTAGACGCGGGTGACGCGCAGTCTGGAACGCAGCGGTCCGCTCTCAAGGAGTTCGACGGTGACCTGTGTCGGTTCCGATACGAGCACGTCCAGAGCCGGGGGAGCGTAGTTGTAGCTGTCGCCGCGGTCACCGCCGTCGACGAGACGGCCGACTCCACGCAGTGCGGTGCCGTCGGCGCCTGTCACGTCGAGGGTCCCGTCGGCGGCGACCGCGACCGCGACCACGCCGTTCGACAGCGCGCCGGCCGTCGCCGTCGCGGGTGTGAGCCGCGTCGCAGGGGCCGCGCGCCGGTCGTTCGCTTCCACCCGGAAACTCGTCAGCCCGCAGGCAGGGACGTGCACCGGCACCAGCGCGGTGGCCCGGGCCTCCGCCAGCGTCCGTACCTGCCATTCACCCGGATGTGCGGCGGACGCGGCGGCGACCTCGCGGCGCAGGATCAGCAGATCGAAGGGTCCGCCGCTCGGAACCTCGGCGAGGTGGAAGACCAGTGAGCCGGGGGTGAGTTCGTAGTGGTCGATCAGAAGGCCGAAGAGCTCACGGCGGTGGATGCGGCGCAGCACCCGCTCGAGCTGCGATGCGTCCATGCGCTCGTCGCTGAGCACGGTCGGGGCCTGGGAGATCAGCTGCACGGGTAGCGCCGAGCCGTCGGAAGCGGTCGCGACCAGCGTGGTTCCCTCCGGTGGGGCGACGACATCCACCTCGACCAGGGCGGTACGTGCCGAGGGCAGCGGGTTGGCGACCAGGTAGCCGTCGCTCGGCACGAGGGCGGCGGGCTCGGCAAGCGCGGCGTCCCGGACGGCTCGTGCCGCCTGCGCGGCTTCGGCGAGCCGGGCCTCGACCTGGTCGCAGGTCTCGTCGGTGCCCGAGCCGACCACCGAATCATGCGCCGTCGACTCGATGATCTTGTGCCATGCCAACGCGAGGAACGGCGAGTCGTCGCGCTGGGACCACAGGGCGTTGACCCGTTCTGCGTGGTCGATGGTGCGCTCGGCGACGGCCATCCGCTGCTTGAGCCCGAGCCGCACGGACAGCACGCCCGGGAGGATGTTGCCGCGCACATGGCTGCGCAGCTCACCGGTGACGACGGCGGCCACCTCGTCACGTACGTGCTGGCGAATGTACTCGTCGAGCGTCGCGATGGTGATGGCGCGCTCCTCGCCGGCCGCCCGCCGCAGCCAGGCCGCCAGCTGTGGGTTGGGCGCGTTGTGGTCGGTGCCGGCCATGGCCAGCAGCGGATCGCCACCCCACCGCCCGGCCGTCATCTCGGCGTACTCGCCGAGCGCGCGGCCGATCTGGTCGGGCACCAGCAGGACGTCGAGGCCGTTGTCGTAGCCGTCGAAGAGGAACTCGGTGCGCACCTCGGAGCCGTCAGGAGCGCGCCAGCGGAAGGCGTGACCGTCGACGGAGCCAGGCACACCACGCCACAGCGCCGCATGCTCGATTCCGGCGCGTGCCAGGATCTGCGGCATCTGCGCGACATGGCCGAACATGTCGGGCAGATAGCCGATGGGCATCGCACCACCGAGGGCCTCCGCTGCCGCCCAGCCCATCTGCAGATTGCGCACGATGGTCTCACCGGAGCAGAGGAACTCGTCGAGCAGGATCAGCCATGGCCCGATGGCGAGTCTGCCCTCGCGGACCAGGGCCACGACACGATCGCGGTTCTCCGGCCGCATCTCCAGGTAGTCCTCGATCGCGGCCATCTGCCCGTCGACGGTGAACCGGAAGTCCCGGTTCGTCTCGGCCGTCTCCAGCACGGTGTCGAGGGCGGCGACGAGCCGGTGCCGGAACACCTGGAACGGCTCGTACCACTCCCGGTCCCAGTGGAAATGGGGCACGAAGACGGCGGAGTTCTTCATAGCGAGAGGGACCTTCCGTGCTGGCGGGAGGATGGAGAACGCAGAGCGCGAGCGCGGTCACTTGAGGGATCCGGCGGCGAGCCCGGTGCGCCAGAACCGCTGAAGGAGGATGAACACGATGATCACAGGCACGATCGACACCAGCGAGCCGGTGATCACGGACTGCTGCAGGAGCGGGGCGCGGGCGGTCTGACCGTTCCACTGGTACAGGCCGAGCGTGATCGGGAAGAGTGACTCCTTCTGGAGCATCACCATCGGCAGGAAGAAGTTGTTCCAGATGGCGACGAACTGGAACAGGAAGATGGTCACCAGCGCCGGCGTCATCAGCTTGAACGCCACCGAGAAGAACGTCCGGAACTCGCCCGCGCCGTCCAGACGTGCCGACTCGACGAGCTCTTGAGGGACGGAGGCGTTGGCGAAGATACGCGCGAGATAGACGCCGAACGGGCTGACGATGCTGGGCAGGAACACCGCGAGGTAGGTGTTGACGAGCCCGGTCGCAGAGAACAGCAGGAACAGCGGTAGCGCGAGTGCGGTGGTGGGAACAAGGACACCGCCGAGGATGACCGAGAAGAGGAACTCGCGGCCCCTGAAGTGGAATTTGGCGAGTGCGTATCCGCACAGCGCGCTGATCAGGGTGCCGACGGCCGCGCCCAGCACCGCGTAGAAGACGGTGTTCATGGCCCACAGCCCGAAGATGCCGTCGCTACGGGTGAACAGGACGCGCAGATTCTCGAACAGGTTGAAGTCCGAGAACGCCAGCCCGTTGGTGGAGGCGAGGTCACCCTGTGGCTTCGTCGCCGCGACGATCAGGAAGTAGACCGGGAGCAGGAAGTAGATGGCCAGCAGGAACATCAGAGCCATGACGGCCGTGCGGCTGACGCGGCTTTCGCGGATCGCGGGTTGGCTGCTCATAGCCCCGCCTTCTTCGAGGTCAGTCGCATGAACCCGAAGCTCAGGACGAAGGTGATGACGGCGATGACCACGGAAATCGCCGCGGCCTGCTGGTAGTTGTTCCCCGAGGCCACCGCGTACGCAAGCATGTTGGGTGTGAACGTGCTGGAGATGTTCGAGGAGATCTGGCGCAGCACGGCCGGCTCGGCGTAGAGCTGCAGGGTGCCGATGATGGAGAACACCGTGGTAAGGACGATCGACGGAGCGATGATCGGAACCTTGATCCGCCACGCGATCGTCCAGTTGCTCGCGCCGTCGATCTTGGCTGCCTCGTAGAGCTCCTGCGGTATCGACTGCAGCGCCGCGTACATGATCAGCATGTTGTAGCCGGTCCACAGCCACGTGGAGACGTTCGCCGCCGACCACAACACGGCGCCGGGGCCGAGGAAGTCAGGCTCCAGGCCGATGCCCTTCAACAGGTCGACAATGGGGCTGAGCTGCGGCGAGTAGAGATACGACCACATGATCGCCGCGATGACTCCGGGCACGGCGTACGGCATGAACGCCGTGATCCGGAAGAAGGACTTGAGCCTCAGCAGCGGAGTGTCCAGGAGCAGCGCCATGATCAGCGCGACGAACAGCATGACCGGAACCTGCACGACGCCGAACAGTCCGATGCGCCCGATGCTCGCCCAGAACTCGCTGTTCTGGAAGACCTCCGCGTACTGCTCGAAACCCCCGAAGGTCGTGTACGACGTCCCGTACTGGCCGCCGGTACGGCGTACGACGCGGACGCTCTGCCAGAGCGCGTAGCCCACCGGCACCAGGTAGAACAGCACGAACGGGAGGAAGAAGGGAATCAGGAACGCGATGACGGTGCCCGCCCGGGGGCCGCCGCCGTTGAGACGACGGCGACGGCCCTCGGACGACGCCACCGCGCGGGTCGCGCGGGTTGCGATGCCGGTCATGCTGCGGTCACTTGCCCGCCGCGGCCGGGATCGCCTGGTCCTGCATCGACTTCAGCGCTGCCTCCTGGGCGGCCGCGAGGGCGTCGGCGAGTGCGCCGTCACCGGCAGCCGCCTTGGCCATGGCGTCCTGCAGCGCCAGGTTCACCGTCTTCTGCGTGGGACCCCAGGTGAAGCTGGTGTCGACCTTCTTGGACGACTCGGCGAAGACGTCGAAGATCTTCTGGTTGTTGTAGTACGGCACGCCCTTGGAGAGCGCCGGAAGCTCCAACCCCGCGGTGGCCGCCGGGTAGAGGCCGCCCAGCTCGTTCTCCAGCGCCAGCGCCTCCGGGTCGGTGTTCAGCCACGTGTTGAACTTGACCGACTCGTACAGGTGCTTGCTGTCCTTCATGAACGCGACCGTCGATCCGCCCCAGTTGCCGGACGTGCCGTTCGCGCCCCAGGCCGGCATCGGGACGATCGTCCACTTGCCGGCCTGCTTCGGAAGGTTGTCGCGGAACATGCTGTAGCCCCAGGCGGCGCCGATGTAGCTGGCGATCTGGTCCTTCTGATAGGCGGCGTACATCTGGGTGGAGCCGTGGGCGAGGTCGGTGCGCACGGCGTCGTCGGAGATCAGCTCCTGCCAGTAGTTCGCGACCTGCTTGCTCTGGTCCGACTCGACCGTCACGTGCCACTTGTCGTCGGAGTAGCCGTACATGTTGGCGTTGTTCTGCCAGAGCAGCCCGTTGAACCACTCGGCGTTGTTCGGGTCGAAATACGTGATGGTCAGGTCGGAGTCCGCCTTGTGCAGCTTCTCCGCGGCATCCGCGTACTCGTCCCAGGTCGTGGGGATCGCGACGTCGTACTTCTTGAAGATGTCGCTGCGCACGTACAGGGCCATCGGGCCGGTGTCCTGTGGGAGGGCGAACACGCCGGTGTCGCCGAAGCTGGACTGCGACCACGTCCAGGGAACGAACTTGGACTTGGCCGCGGTGGCTTCCGCGCAGGCCGATGCGTCGACGAACGCGTCCTGGGTGCGCAGGTTGGGGAGCTGGTCGTAGCCGACCTGCGCGAGGTCCGGTGCCTTGCCCGCCTTGAGCGCGTTGCCGATGGCACCGTACTGGTCGTTGGAGATGTTCTTCGTCTCGACCTGGATGTTCGGATTCTTCTTGTTCCACAGGTCGACAACCTTGTCCATGCCCGGAACGGTGTTCCAGTACTGGAGCGTGACCTTGCCCTTCGCGGGCTCGCAGGAACCCGCGGCCGCATTGTCGGACGAGGCGGGCGAGGAGCACCCGGCGAGTACGGTGATGCTTGCTGCCGCGGCGACGACGGCGAGGCGCGTGTGCGTGACTTTCCTGCTCATATCTTCCGTTCCAGAGAGCGACTAGCGGCGAGTGCTAGGCGGGTCGACGTTGACACCTGAGGCGGATGCCTTCTGGTTGGAATCAGGGTCCGTGAGCGGTAACGTGAGCGCTCACGGGAGCGGTAACGGGAGCGGTAACGGGGGATACTGTCGAGAAGTGATTGGGAGTGTGGTCTTCGGTGCAGCCGGTGTCAAGGAATCGTCGCGGCCGTCTGATGCGCGGCCGACGATCGCCAGGCCCCGTTGAACGATCATGACTTCGGCCCGGGGCACTCGGGTGCCCCTGCGACGCGCATGCGTCGGCAACAACGCGGAGGTGAGTGATGGCCTCGTCGGGGACCGGCCCCCGCAGGGTGACGATCGACGATGTGGCCCGGAGCGCCGGAGTGTCCCGGCAGACCGTGTCACGGGCGCTCAACGACAAGAACGAGATCGGAGAATCCACCAAGCAGCGCGTCCTCGACGCCGCCCTCGAGCTGGGATACCGGCCGAGCCGGTTCGCCAGGGGACTCGTCCGGCAGGACACGATCAGTGTCGGACTCGTGATCCCCGATCTGCTCAACCCGTTCTTCACCGAAGTCGCCGCTGCCGCGCTGGACGCGGCGCGGGCGCGCGGCTGGCACGTCGTCGTGTACGACACCGGTGACCGCGTCGAGGAAGAGCGGGGCACGCTTGCGGTGATCGCCTCGCAGGTGGACGCCGTCGTGGGGTACCTGAGTCAGCCGGAGGACGAGATCGACAAGCTGACCCGGGGGCTCCCCGTGGTGCTCATCGACCGCGAGCACCACGCCGAGCGGTTCAGTGCGATCCGCATTGACGGCAAGGAAGGCGTCCACGCCGCGATCTCGTACCTGGTCGAGTCGGGACACCGGCGCATCGGCATGCTTGATCACGCAGGCCGGTCCGAGCCGAGCATCCGGCACGACTGGTTCGCGGGCGCGATGACTGCCTGCGGACTGGATGCCGGACCGGTGAGCCGCGCAGACCAGAGCGTCGAGGGCGGGGAGAACGCGCTGAAGGAGCTCCTCGCTGCTCATCCCGACGTGACCGCCGTGTTCACGTTCAACGACATCATCGCCATCGGCGCACTGCGTGCCGCACGCCGGCTCGGACGAACGGTTCCCCAGGACCTCGCCGTGATCGGCTTCGACGGACTCCGGCTCGGAGAGCTGGTCGAACCGCCCCTGTCGACCGTGGCCCTGGACACGCGTCACCTCGGTGCGCTCGCGGTGGAACAGACGGCCCGGCTGCTGACCAGGAGCGGTCCGCTCAGTCGCGACGAACTTGTGGTGAGAGCGGAACTGCGGCGGCGCGAATCGGCATAGGCGTCAGGATGCCGAGGTCTTGCCCGCGCCAGGCGAACCGGCCAAGGTCACCTCCGGCACGTTGGCCAAGGACGCGCACACCCGTGTGTCTTCGTCCGCGACGCGCTCAGCGTCCGCGCGGAGTGGCACGGAACCGACTGACGGCCCATCGAATCCGGCCCCGTCCACCCGCCCATTCCCTCCGGGACGTGCCCTGTCGGTCCGCCGGCCCGGACGAACCGTTACTCCACCGGACTCGCCGTGCTGGCCGGCTGACCAGTCAGGGAGTCCCCCACCGCCCCCGGAGGCCCCGGCCGCCAGCCCCCAGTCGCCGACCAAGCGGACAAACGCCTGCCTCGCCGACACCGGGCTCGCTTCGGTCAGGCCAGTTCCTCGTCACCGACCCACGCTCCTAGGCGGTGGCCGACGGTGACGCGGGGGCGTTGTCGTCCCCGGTCCGCTCCTCCGGTTCTTCCGGGGCCAGGCCCAGCTGTGCGTCGCGTGCGAACTCCACCTCGCGGCGCAGCAGCCGGAACCACATGAAGACGACGAAGCCCGCGAAGACGAACCACTCACCGGTGTAGCCGAGGTTCTGGAACGCCTTGAGGTCCAGGCCGGTGCCCTGCGGGGCGGTCGCGGGCACCGCCTTCATCCCGCTGTCGGCGCGGTCGAGGGTGATCCACGCGTTGTACACCTTCTCGTACGACACCAGGTTCACCAGCGACGCCGAGCTGATCGCGCCGGTCTGCCCCTCGGGAAGTCCGCGGGCCGCGCTGACGCCGTTCGCACCCGGGTTCTCGGACGCCTGCAGCGCACCCGTCACCGTGACCTCGCCGGTGGGCGCGGCCGGTGCCTTCGCCGGGTCCGCGTCACCGGGCAGCCAGCCCCGGACGACGGGCAGCGCCTCGCCGCCGTCGGTCCGCAGCATCGTCAGCACGTAGAACCCGCGCTTGCCGTCCAGCTCACGGTCGGGCACGAGGAGCTGCTTGCCGTACCGGCCGGTGGCGGTGGCCCGGTCGCCGGAGGTGTTCTTGTCCACGGGCAGCAGCTCGGTGAGCGGACGGGCCGCCTCCGTCTTGGCCGACGCGGCCTGCTCGCCCGCCGCCCGGTGGTCCTCCACCCGGTCCTCGAACCGCCCCAACTGCCATGACCCCATGAAGACGCAGAACGGGATGGCCAACAGCACGAAGACGTTGATCCCCCACCAGCGGGGCGTCAGCAGGAACCGGTACACGCCCTCCACGGTACGGGGCCGCCGCACGGGGCCGGGCCGCGGGGTGGCTCCGGTCCAGCGCGGCTGGACGCCCGGCTCAGTACCGCTCGACGAGGTGCTCGCGGCCGGCCGGGGGCTCGTACGGCTCCGGCCAGAAGTCGGTGACAGAGGCTATGCGCCCGGATCCGTCCCCCGTGAAGAACGTGATCGCGTGCATCTCCTCCAGCCCCACGGTGAAGTGGGTCCAGGTGACGGCCTGGCCGGGCTCGGCTATGACGCGCTCGATCCGGACGTGCCAGTCGCCCGGATACTCGCGGTTGAACTGGACGTACTTTTCCCTGCCGCTGATGCGCTCCCGCGTCTGCGGCAGCGTGTACACGACGTCCTCGGCCAGCGTGTCCGAGAACCCGGCCCAGTCCCGGGCCTCGGCGGCGGCCCAGAACCTCTCGACTGTCTCGCGCAGATCGGTCATGCGGAGAAGTCTGCACCCGGCCACTGACAACGGGCCCCGACCGATGTCGGCGCGCAGATGGCCGTGAAGTTATCCACAGGCTGAGGACCACGCCAGCGGATGGCCGGGCGGGCCAGGCACTATGGGGCCATGACTGAGAGCAACAGGTCCATCGAGCAGCAGCAGGCGGCCATGCCCGACTGGGAGCAGCGCTTCAGGGCGCCGCGGGTGTCGCTGCCGGACTGGGCGGACGACGCCCCGCACCGCTCCCTGTTCGTCTCGAACGCGACGGGGACGTACGAGCTGTACGCGTGGGACCGCGCGACGGGCGAGCAGCGCCAGGTCACGCACCGGGCGAACGGCACGACGGACGGCGTGCTCTCGCCGGACGGCGAATGGATCTGGTGGTTCGACGACAAGGACGGCGACGAGTTCGGCATCTGGCGCCGCCGGCGCTTCACCGAGGACGTCTCGGAAGGGGACGCCGACGCCCCCGCGGTCCCCGGCCTCGACCCCTCCTACCCGGCAGGCCTGGCCATCGGACGGGACGGGCGTACGGCGGTCGTGGGCCGCTCGACCGACGACGAGGGCTCGACGATCCATGTGGCCGGCACCGGCGAGGCCCCCGTGGAGATCTACCGGCACCGCGAGTCGGCGGGCGTCGGAGACCTCTCCCACGACGGTTCTCTGATCGCCATCGAGCACACGGAGCACGGCGACGCGATGCACTCGGCGCTGCGCGTCCTGCGCCCCGACGGTACGACGGTGGCCGAGCTGGACGACACCAAGGGCGGCACGGTCGAGCTGGGCCTGGAGGTGCTGGGCTTCGCCCCGGTCGACGGCGACACCCGCCTCCTCATCGGCCACCAGCGCCGCGGCCGCTGGGAGCCCCTGGTGTGGAACGTGGCGACGGGCGAGGAGTCGGACCTGGGCCTCGACCTCCCCGGCGACGTGGCCGCCGAGTGGTACCCCGACGGTTCCGCGCTCCTCATCGCCCACAGCTTCGAGGCCCGCAGCGACCTGTGGCGCTACGACCTCACGTCCCGCGAGCTGAGCAAGGTCCCCACACCGCCCGGCACGGTATCCGGGGCGACCGCCCGCCCGGACGGCACCGTCGAGTACCTGTGGTCCTCGGCGGCGGAGCCGTCCGCGGTCCGCTCGACCACCGACGAAATCGTCCTCGATCCCCCCGGCTTGAAGTCCCCGGGCTCGGTCCCCGTGGAGGACGTCTGGGTCGAGGGCCCCGGCGGCCGCATCCACGCCCTCGTCCAGAAGCCGGCGGGCACCACGGGCCCGCTCCCCACGGTCTTCGACATCCACGGCGGCCCGACCTGGCACGACAGCGACTCGTTCGCGGCGGGCCCGGCAGCCTGGGTGGACCACGGCTACGCGGTCGTGCGGGTCAATTACCGCGGCTCCACGGGCTACGGCCGCGCATGGACGGACGCCCTCAAGCACCGCGTCGGCCTGATCGAGCTGGAGGACATCGCGGCGGTCCGCGCGTGGGCGGTGGCATCCGGCCTGGCCGACCCCAAGCGCCTCATCCTGACCGGCGGCTCCTGGGGCGGCTACCTCACCCTCCTCGGCCTCGGCACCCAACCCGACGCTTGGGCCCTCGGCATCGCCGCGGTCCCGGTCGCCGACTACGTCACGGCGTACCACGACGAGATGGAAGCCCTGAAGGCCATGGACCGCACCCTCCTCGGCGGCACGCCGGAGGAGGTCCCCGAACGCTTCGAGGCGTCCTCCCCCCTCACCTACGTCGACGCGGTCAAAGCCCCCGTCTACATCTCGGCGGGCGTCAACGACCCCCGCTGCCCCATCCGCCAGATCGACAACTACGTAGCCCGCCTCGCCGCCCGCGACGCCACCCACGAGGTGTACCGCTACGACGCGGGCCACGGCTCCCTGGTAGTCGACGAACGCATCAAGCAGGTCCGCCTGGAACTCGACTTCGCGGAGAGGCACCTGCCGAAGTAGCCGACGTTACTGACACCTGACACCTGACACCTGGCGCCGCGGCGCCGGGGCGAAGCCTCAACAGGGGCACGAGAGGGCGCAGAGGCCGAGCCCTGCCGGGTCCGGGCGGCAGCCGCCGTCTCGTCGCCTCTGGCGAATCTCTCGGCCGCTTCCCTGCGCAACCGCTTCCGGAAAGCCCGGCGTTCCGGAGTCAGTCCGCCACCCCGGTGCGGTCAGGGGCAGCGCGGCTTACCTCAAGCTCCGGTCCGTCGTCCGCCTCGTTGCGCATAGACGATAACGGCGGAAACGACGCCGGTCACGACGAGGCTCCCCAGCATGACCAGCCCCACGCCGACCATGAAGAGGCCGCTGGAGTCGTCCGACCAGTCGTAAGCGGCAGCAACAGTCAGGCCCACCGTGGGGCCAAGCACAGCGGCTGCGACGTGACGCCGGGATGCCGCCCAGCACACCGGTACCAGCAGCGTCAGCACCAGCCCGATCACTTGCCACGCTTCGTATGGACCGGTCGTCGTGCCATCAGGATGTACGTCGCGGTGCTGGTCCCAGCCCAGCCAGGCCGCCCACGCCGCTAGAGCCACCCCAGCCGGCACAAGGATCGGCCACTGCTGGAGAACGGGTTTCAGGAGTCCTTTGCGCATGGCTCAAGCGTTTCGGCTCTCTCCGTCACCGGCCAGAGCGCGTGTACTCAACTCTGCCCGAGTACGTCAACCATGGCACGGTGGGCCATCGAGCAACGCGTGCGCGGCCTGCTCGCCGAACTCGGCATTCCGACGGCCTGATCGCGGCCAAAGGCGCCTGTGTCGCGGAGGAAAGCTGACGCGTAGGCTCCTTGGGCCCCGGGTGCCGGCAAGCTCGGGGCATTGACCGGTGACCGCGCCCACCTGACGTCTACCCGACGCGGGGTCCGTCTCATGGCGGGCGGTCGCCGGTGGTGTTTCTTGTGGCGGACCGCAAGTGAGCGGCCTCGCAGAAAGGCACGTCGTATGAGGTGGTCCGAGGTCACCGTTGCCGCGACGGGGTGCTGCCCTCGTGCGGTGACGTGGGCCGGGGCGGAGCAAACCGCGCCGCCAGGTGACGCTTTGCTCCGCCTTCGCCCACACCTGTACGGGGCATAGGCTTCAGAAAGGGGCGTACGTGGAAGCTCGGCCACGAGTCCAGGAGCGACAGCCATGGCGACACTGCGTGAGCGCAAGACCTACCGGAAGGCGGTTCTCCAGACTCTTTACGGGGCCGTCGAACGCAATCGTTCCGAAACCAGCGGAGCGACACTCCGCGAGGAGCTCGGGCTGCCCGACGAAGACCTTGCCGCCGCCTGCGCCTACCTGGCCGGTGAGGGGTTGATCACCGTCGAGTGGACCTCGCACAAGACGCCCGCCATCGTCTCGCTGTCACACGAGGGCATCCGGTTCATGGAGGAGAAGGAAGAGGAGCTGGAGGCGGCCAGTCAGGGTGACTGGACAATCTGAGCTGCTTCTCCTGCCCCGTCCTCCTCCCGAGGAGGGTCGTCAGGTCGAGGTGGTCCATCACGGCGTCGGTGGCGCGGGTGGCGGCGGCTGCCTGGATGGCCGGCTCGGACAGGGGCGCAGGGGACGGAGTACCCGCCGGGGTCTGGAGCGGGTCCCCAGGGCAAGGGGCACTTCGCATCCGACGGAGTCGGGCGGGTGGGTGGGGGAGAGTCCAGGGACGGAGCTTATGGCGGGGTCTGGGGCGGGGCCCCAGGGGAGGGGCTCTCACCCGGCCGAGTCGGGTGGGTGGGGACGACCCGTCGGCGACCCGACAACTCCGCCAACCCCCGCCGAGTAGCAGCCAGCACCACCCGATCCCCACCCCCCAGCACATACGTGGAGGGAATGTTCCAGACCAGCCCCGACGGCCCCCCGGTATCCAACGCCAGCACCCGCCAAGCCCCCGCCCGAAACGCCTCCCCCACCGTCCGCCCCTCCAACTGCGGATACCCACCCACATCCACCGCGGCGAACAGCAACACCCGTCGCTCAACAGGAATCGCCCCAAGAATCTGCCGCCCCATCATGGCCCCGGCAAACGCGGGCGCGGCCAGATGGGACACACTCCGGCTCCGGGTCAGGGCCCCGGGGTAGGCGGCACGCAACGTGCGGTACACCGCCGTCGCGAAGTCGTCGTCGTACAACCGCAGCACGACCCGCAGATCGGGCCGCACGGTCCGCGCGTACAGCGCGGCCTCCAGATTGGTCGTGTCGGCGCTCGTCAACGCCAACAACGCATGCGCCCGATGAATCTTGGCGGCCTCCAGCACACCTTCCTGAGTCACATCCCCCAGCACCACCGGCACCCGAAGCCGCCGCGCAAGCGCCAGCCCCCGCGCCTCGGGATCGGCCTCGACGCACACCACGGGAATGTTCAGCTCCCGCAACCGCGCCAGCACGCGCGTACCGATCTTGCCGACCCCGAGCAGCACCACATGCCCGGACAGCCCCCGCGGCGGCTTCCGCAACGCGGACCCGCTGCGGAACGTACCGAGCGCCTCAAGGACGGCGGCCAGCAGCACAGGCAGCAGCAGCAACCCGACCAGCCCCGAGAACAACTGAAGAACCTGCCGCCCGGCAGGCTGCCCGATGGCGGGTTCGTTGATGGCGAAGAGATCGAGGAGCGTCAAGTAAGTGGCCCGCAAGGGATGTTCACCCGTCACCACCATCGAGGCGACCGCAAGCCCGATCACACACCCCACAAGCCCCGCGAACGACCACCGCAGCCGCCGTGACAGCAACGACCCGAAGGGCACGACACTGCGCCCGGCGGACAGGGCGGGACCGGAGTACGAGACATTCTCCAGGACGACGGTGCCGCGCCCGGTCGCGGCGGCCACCGCCCGTTCGTCGGGCAGGAGTTGGGGCGCCTGCTCCCCACTGCTCTCGGACCCGTCGGCACCGGCGGGATCGTTGGTCGTGGCGGACAGCAGCGCCAACGTGCACAGGCCCGGATCGGCGACCTGCCCCGGCCCCGGCGGCGGCCGCTCGACCGCGCGCAGCATCAGCCCGTCGGTCTGGACGACCTTGCTGGTACCGGTCAAGGCGGTCGCGGCCAGCGCGGGCGCGGCGGTGTCGGCGTCGGACAGCACGGTGGTGGACGCGTCGAACGCCCCGATGCCGGGCACGGCCCCCGCTCCGGCCAAGGCCGAAGCCTGGTCGAGCAGCGCCTCGATGTGCTGCCCGAGCCGCCGGTTGTAGAGCCGCAGAACCAGCCGGATCCGCGGGTTGAGCCGCCGTGCGGTGAGCGCGGCCCGGATGTTGGTCTCGTCGTCGTCGTACACGAGCGCGAGCGCGGCGGCCCGCTCTGCACCGGCGTCGGCGAGTACGGCCTCGGTGAGTTCGGCAGCCTCCACCATGCGCTCGGAGCCGGGGGGTTCGGCGGTCCGTGCGGCTCCCGAGTCACCGTTCCCGGAGGCCCGGTTCACCGCCGCGGTCACCCGGTCGAACAGGGCCGTGGCCCGCGTCCGCCCCACCACGGGCGGCCGCACGCTCCGCTGGGCGGGCGGTACGACGAGGGTCACCTGCTCGCCGTACACCCCGCGCAGTTCGGCGGCCAGCCGGTGCGCCAGGGCGTCGTCGCCGGCCACCACCATGGGTGCGGTGGCGTCGGTTGAGGCGCTCTGAGACGGAAGGTTCCCCACGGGAGAAAGACTGTCACGCTCCGAACCGCTCACGCACGCGGTCGGTGATGTGGACCCTGAGACATGGACGATGGGGACTCTGAAGATCTGGACGATGGTGACTCTGAGATCTGGACGGTGTGGACCCTGGATGCGGGCCCTGAGGTGTGACCGCGCACCGTACCGGCACCGCGGCACCACGGGGGCGCATCGGGGCAACTGGCCCCAGATGAACGGAAGATGGTACATCGGATTCGCAGAAGGCTCGCCCACGTCATGATCCGTTGCGGATGTCGCCCACTCTTTATCCCCTCCTGCAGCGGCCACCTCAGGTGGGTTATCCCAGGTGGTACCGCGACCTGTTGCGCGATCGCGCCCGGGTGGAGGTCGACGAGGCCTACGCCCAGAACCGGACCGCCGCCACCCGCGCGCGGGCCGCGTACGCACGCCTCGATCTCCTCATCAAGGACGCCGCACCGACCGCCGCCAAGCACCTGACGCGATTCCTGTCCGAGGCGATGAACGTCCGCCAGTGGCGCCTGATGGTCACCCTGGCCAACGCGGGCATGGAGGGCATCGCGCTCGCCGGCACCTCCCGCTACGCACCGGCCGACGACGTACGGGCCCTGCAGATCCGCCAGTACGTCGCGCTCCTCCAGCGCGGCGACCAGGCCTACCTCGCCCCCACCGAGAACGGCATCGCCACGGTCCGCGCGAACTACCCCCGCTACGGGCGGCTCTACCCCCGCGTACCGGCCCCCACCCTGGTCCACTACTCGGCACAGCGCCGTCAGCCTCGTATCGCCGTACGTCCCCGCTTCGGAAGACCGCCGAGCGAAGGCGGCCCGACGGCGCTGGTGTGAGTCACGCGCCCGCGTGGCGTCGCTCTCCCCGCACCGGTGCGGCGTACGGCGACGTGCCGGGCGCCGCCATTGAGTGACACTCAGCCGGTGAGTGACGAAGGGCAAGTCACGGTCCGTGCGAGACGCTGCTGTCGAGCCACGACACGGACCGGTTGGACACCCCGCCCCGGCGGTCCCGAGTGAAGGAACTGGAGCCCGCATGACCACATCGCCCTCGACCGACGACACGTACCGCTTCGACGACCTGCGTGCCCTGTTCATCAACTGCACGCTCAAGCCCTCACCGGAGCTCAGCAACACCCAGGGGCTGATCGACAAGAGCCGGGCCATCATGGACAGCCGCGGCGTGACCACGGACGTCATCCGGGCCGTCGACCACGACATCGCCCCCGGCGTCTACCCCGACATGACCGAGCACGGCTTCCCGACGGACGCCTGGCCGGCCCTGTACGAGCGGGTGATGGCGGCCGACATCCTGGTGCTGGCCGGCCCGATCTGGCTGGGCGACAACAGCTCGGTCACCAAGAAGGTCATCGAGCGGCTCTACGGCTGTTCCGGCCTGCTCAACTCCGCGGGCCAGTACGCCTATTACGGCCGCGTCGGCGGCTGCCTGATCACCGGCAACGAGGACGGCGTGAAGCACTGCGCGATGAACGTCCTCTACAGCCTCCAGCACCTGGGCTACACGATCCCGCCGCAGGCCGACGCGGGCTGGGTCGGCCCGGCGGGACCGGGACCCTCGTACCTGGACCCGGGTTCGGGCGGCCCGGAGAACGACTTCACGAATCGCAACACCACGTTCATGACCTGGAACCTGATGCACGTGGGCGCCCTGCTGAAGCGCGCCAACGGCATCCCCGCCCACGGCAACCAACGCTCCGCGTGGGAAGCGGGCTGCCGTTTGGACGCGCCTAACCCTGACTATCGCTGAGAACTGGACCCTGGCTACCGCTGAGAACTGGTCCGGTCACGCGCACGGTGGTCAGCCGAGGCAAATCACCAGCAGGCAGAGCTGCGGCGGCGATGACGGTGTCGCCGACGGTGCGGGCTGTGACGTACCCGGCGCCGGGGCACCGGCGGCCGGGGGCGCGGACGGCTGTTCCGCCGACGCATGGTCGCGGTCCGGGGTCGTCACAATCGGGGACGGGGCCGTGGTCTGCGGTGGCTGGGCCGACGTGGTCGACGGTCGGGCAGCGGCCGCGGCGTCGGACTGGACGAGCGGCAGCGTCCTGCGGGGTGTGACCGTGGGGGACTGCTGCCGCGGGGTGTTGGCCGTCGGCGTCTGTGCCGGGGCAGTGGTGCGTGACGACTGGTGCGTGGCGGGGGGCGTCGTCGTGCGGCGGGTGGGCTCTGTGCGGCCGGTGGGCTCTGTCGACTCTGCCGCCGGCTGGTCCGCGGAGCCCATGGTCCGGTCGTCCGGAGCCGAGGCCGCCTGTGCCTGGTCGCCGGAGTTCCGGTCCATCGAGGCGACGGTCAGGCCGCCGCCTATGAGTGCGACGGCGGTCGCGACCACGGCACGGCGCTGGTTCTTCTTCCACCGGGCCAGCTGGCGACGCCGCGCTGCCCGTCCTTGCGGCGCGGGCGGTACACCTTCAATGTCCTCGATGGCGCCGGACGGGCCGGTGTTCGCGAGCACCGCCTCGCTGCGCGGGTGGCCGTCGTACGGCGTGTATGGGGCCGTGGACTCTGCGACGTCCATCGCCGCCGGGGCGGCGGCCCAGGCCGTTCCGGCGCGGATGGTGCTGGGCGGAGCGATGTCCGGTGCGTAGGCGCCGCATCCGGGACACATCAGGGCACCGTTGAGATGCCGACGACACGAGGAGCAGTAGTCCATCTGCGGTCTTCCTGGTTTGGCTGCGCCGTCGGTCCGCCTGGGCCGGGGCCTGACCACGTTCGCACGTGGGATCGAGCGGGCAGCAACGCTAACGAGGGTTTCGAAAGGCTGGGTGCAGCCCGTGTGACGCTCCTGCGCAGATTCTCCGGACTTCGCGCGCCAAAGAGTCGCATCGCCGAAGACGTTGTCAAGGCCTGATTCTGGACGCACTGGACGACTGACCCAGCACGGTGCTGACCCGCCCGGACCCTCGTCGCGGTCACCGCCGTACCTACGGCTTTCCTCCTCACCGCCGCCGGTCCACGGAGGCTGCCGATGTGCCGACGGGTGCGTGAAGCTTCGGCCGTAGGCCGCTCAGTCGTCCTCGTCCTCGTTATCGCTCTTGTCCTCGTCCCTCCTGTGCTCCCCGCGCTCCTTCTCCTCGTTCTCGTCCCTACGGTCTGCCGTGCTGGCCGGGAGGGATGCGACGGGCGAACGGTCGGGTGTGGCGGCCGGTTCCGGCGTCGTAACGGGGCTCGTGGTGCCGGGCGTATCGGTGTGCGGGCTCTCCGCGGCACTGCGGCCCGGTGAGAACCAGAGGATTCCGGCGAGCATCGCGGCCAGGAAGACCACCGCCCCGGCGGCCACGCCCGCGACCCGCGGCCGATGCGCGACGAGCCCGCGGATTCCGGGCCCGCCCCGGCGTCGCGGCGTGCGTGACCGATGTGTGTGTCCGGCGGAGGACGGCAGTATGTAGGTGGTCCCGGGGCTGGTTTCCGGAGTATGCGGCACCTGTCCGGAGGGGGAGCTGTACGTCGGTGGCGGCGCGGACCCGGTCCCCGTCGCGGTGGCCGCGGCGGGCAGCGGCTCGGGCCGGCCCTGCCAGGAACCGCCGGCGAACCAGTCGGCGGCCTGTTGCGCGGTGGGCCGGTCCTCGGGCCGCTTGGCGAGGAGACCGAGGAGGTAGTTCTCGAAGGCGGCCGGAAGTTCCACGCCCAGCTGCCGGGGCGGCACGGGGGAGGCGTCCAGGTGCTGGTGGAGGATCGCGACAGCGGTGTCGGCCCGGAACGGCGGGCGCCCGGTGAGGAGTTGGTAGAGGACGCAGCCCAGGGCGTACACGTCGCAGGCCGGACCGGCGGGCTGACCGAGGGCACGCTCGGGGGCGAGGTAGAGGCTCGTGCCGACGATCTGCCCCGTCGTGGTGAGGGCGGCGGCCGGATCGTCGACGAAACGGGCGATGCCGAAGTCACCGATCTTGAGGGTGCCGTCGGCGTCCAGAAGGAGGTTGGCGGGCTTGATGTCGCGGTGCACGATGCCCTGCTGATGGGCGGAGGCGAGCCCGGCGGCGGCCTGGGCGGCGATCCGGGCCACGTGCTCGGCCGGCAACGGGCCGGCGGCGGTGAGACGGCGGTCGAGACTGTCGCCCTCGACCAACTCCATCACCAGGAAGAGACGATCCTCGAACTCACCGAAGTCGAAGACGCCCACCACATGCGGGTGGTTGAGCCTCCCCGCGGTCTGCGCCTCCAGTCGGAAGCGTGAGGCGGCCGTGGGGTCCGTGTCCTGGGGGAGCAGGAGCTTGACGGCCACCGGCCTTCCGAGGGTCTCGTCGAAGGCTCGCCAGACCTCCCCCATCGCGCCGCGCCCGATCGGATCGTGCAGCCGGTACCGGCCCGCTATCAGCACCTGTGGTTCATCCTCATGCCGTGAGACGTCTCGACCGCCGCAGGCCAAATCACCGCGTGGGTACGGGTGATGGTGGGGGGTGCCGCAGCCGCCCCAGCCTACCGGCCGCGCCAGGAGGAACCTGGCGGGCGTCCCAGACCAACCACAGGAAGCCAGGGCGGGGCTGACCCTGCCCATCCCTCCGCCCGGCGGCGCCGGCCGGGATTGTGCACGGACCACTGCTGACGGTCAAGTCCCGTGTTTTCCTGCCACGCGATTCAGTGGCATGACGCAGTTCGAGGAGCCGGGCCTAATGGACATATGCGCTCCACAGCCCGAAGTGAATCGCATGTCATGAGACGACCCTTTGTTTACGTTCCCGCCACTCTCACCGGATGTGAATTCCCATGACTTTTCATTCCCAGTTCCGGCGCCTGCTGCTGCTCACCGCTTCATCCTCCGTGATCGCCGCAGGGGTACTACTGCCCAGCAGTGCCTTCGCCGCCACGACGGCACCGCAGACCGGCATCGTCGCCACGGTTGGCACCGCTGACGGCAGCTCCGGACCGAACGGCAGTGCCGCTTCCGCCGCGCGGTGGGTGGACACCATCGACGCCAAGAGCGGAATCCGGATCCAGCTTCCAGGAAAATCAGACGTTCAGCACTTCACCGAGGCCAAGGACGGTGGGGACGCTCGTCTTTATATGGTGGATGCGGATTACGCGATCGTCGGCTTCGCTGTGTTCGACGCTCCCGGTACCGCTCCGGCACCCGACGACGATCTGAAGAGCTTCCTGGACGGCTTCAATAAAACACGGTCGCCTGGTGACAAGCTCACCACGACCGGCGCCGACGAGTCCACGATCGATGGTCGGCCCGCCCTCGACGCAGCTCTGAAGAGCAGCAACGGCCTGGTCGGTGCCACGCGCATCATCTACGACGGCGACCATGTAGTTCTCATGGTGACCATCGGCTCCAACGAGAATGCAAAGCCCCTGGACAAGATGCACCAGCACCTCCTGGCCACCCTCCGCATGCCGCACACCAGCGCCGCCCCGACCTCGGAAGCGCCTGCTGCTGCCTGACGCACGCAAATCCCAGGGGCCCGACCCGCTCAGCGGATCAGGCCCCTGACCTGGTGTTTCTCCGCAGCGCCGCTGCGACCGTCAAGCTGAGCCTCTGACGACGGTCTCGGGGTGGTGCAGCGGCGTCCCGTCGGGGTGGCGTCCGTGCAGGCGGTGTGTGAGCACCTGGCGGTGTCCGAGGCAGAGGTCCCGTACGACCGGTGCCAGGACGGCGCCGAGCATCGGGGCGAGCAGATAGACCCACAGGAAGCCGTACTGTCCGGCGGCCAGCGCTGGGCCGAACTGGCGGGCGGGGTTGAGGCTGCCGCCGGTGCTCGTGCCCAGCAGGGCGATGGACAGGCCGATGAGGAGGCCCACCAGATAGGGGATGAAGCGCGTCAGCCGGTGCACCGACAGGAACAGCCCCACGAGGAGCACGATGACGCCCATGGCCGCCGTCTCCGCCAGGAAGAGCCCCGTGGCCGACCAGCGGGGGGCGGGCTGCAGGGCGGCGTAGGCCACCGGAGGAGCGCTGACGACGCTGCCCCACACGCCCCGCGCCGCGAGCACGCCGAGCAGGGATCCGGCGAGCTGGGCCACCATGTAGGGCGCCACCGCCGCGCCGGGGAAGATCCCGAAACGCCACATGGCGAAGGAGATGGCCGGGTTCATGTGGCCGCCGGACTGCTTGCCGGGAGGGCTGAGGATGAGCCCCGTGACAAGGAGGCCGACGGCCACACCGACGACGAGCAGCTTCAGGTGGATTCCGGGGATCGCGTCGGAGACGGCGGACGGGCCGATGACCCAGCGCACGATGGTCGTCACGCCGAACAGCAGGACGGAGGTCAGTAGGAACTCCTGGGCGCTGTGCCGGAAGGCCGGAAAAGGTGCGGTGGGGTCGTTCATGAGGGGCTCCTGATGTGCTGTGCGCGGATTCCCGGGATCAGAGGACGAAGCAGGTGTCGAAGATCTTGGTGGGTTCTTCGGGGGTGAATCCGCGCTGGGCGCGCCACTGGCGGTGCTGCTCGGATTCGGCGACGGCCTGGCCGAGGAGTTCGGCCTGGCGGGCACCGGAGATGCTGGGCTTGACGGTGGCCTGGTAGCCGCCGAAGTGGGCGACGGGGCTCCATTGCGGGCTGATCGCGGGGAGCTCCTCGTCCAGGCCCTCGTATGCGCCGGCGGCGTAGACGATGCGGCCGCCGACGACGGTCAGCAGCGACTCGATGTGCGGTATGTCCTGCTCCGGCACGGTGAAGAAGTCGTCGGAGAGGATGGCCAGGTCGCCGTAGTAGCCGGGGCGCAGGACGCCCTTGACGTCGTCCTCGCCGGTGAGCTTCGCGCCGCCCTGGGTGTAGAGGGCCAGTGCGGTCTCGCGGTCGACGCGGTTGGCGGGGGAGTGGATGGTGAGGTCGCCGACGGTCTTGCCGGATACGAGCCAGTGCAGGGCTACCCAGGGGTTGTAGGAGGAGACGCGGGTGGCGTCCGTGCCGGCGCCCACGGTCAGCCCGCGCTCCAGCATGGCCCGCACGGGTGGGGCCTGCTCGGCTGCGGCGGCACCGTAGCGGCGGACGAAGGCCTCGCCCTGGAAGGACAGCCGGTTCTGGATGGACAGTGCCCCGCCGAGTGCGGCGATGCGGTCCAGACTCTCGGGGGTGACGGTCTCGGCGTGGTCGAACAGCCAGCGGTTGCCGGCCGGGAACAGCCCCTCGGCGGCCAGCTTCTCGAAGACCGCCAGGTCGCGCCGGATGGTTTCGTCGTAGGTGGCGTGCAGGCGGAAGCCCCAGCCGTTCTCCGACAGCAGGCGGACGGCCTGCTCGAACTCGGCTTCGTAGGCGCCGAGCTGGGGGCGGGGTTCGGTGAAGTTCTCGAAGTCGGCCGCCGCCCAGGTGAGGTTCTCGCCGGCGCCGTTGAGGCGCAGCCACTCGTCGCCGTCGCCGGGCCGGACCATCTCGATCCAGCGCTTGAGGTCGTCGATTTCCTGGCCCACGGTCTGGGGGAAGAGGTGGTAGGCGATCCGCAGGGACAGCCTGCCCTCCTTGGCCAGGTCGGTGACGGTGCCGTAGTTGTCGGGGAAGTTCTGGAAGCCGCCTGCGGCGTCGATGGCCGAGGTCAGGCCGAAGCGGTTGAGCTCGCGCAGGAAGTGCAGCGTGGAGGTCTTCTTGTCCTCGCCCTCCAGCACCGGGGCCTTGGCCAGCGTCGAGTACAGGATCGTCGCGCTGGGCGCGGCCAGCAGGAGCCCGGTGGGCTCGCCGTCGCGGCCGCGGACGATCTGCCCGCCCTTGGGGTCGGGGGTGTCCTTGGTGAACCCGGCGGCCTTCAGCGCGGCGCGGTTGAGGATCGCGGACTGGTACAGGTGCAGCACGAAGACGGGGGTGTCCGGGGCGGCCGCGTTCAGCTCCGCGACGGTGGGCAGGCGGCGTTCGGCGAACTGGTCCGCGGTCCAGCCGCCCACCACCCGCACCCACTGTCCCTTGGGGGTACGGGCCGCCTGCTCGCGCAGCATCGCCAGCCCCTGCCGCAGCGACGGCACGCCGTCCCAGCGCAGTTCCAGGACGTAGTTGAGTCCGCCCCGGATGACGTGCAGGTGTGCGTCGTTGAGGCCGGGGACGACCCTGCGGCCGAGTGCGTCGACCACCCGGGTCCGCGGCCCGACAAGCGGTGCGACATCGGCGTCGTCGCCGACGGCGGTGATGCGGCCGTCCCGGATGGCGACCGCGCCGGCCTGCGGGCGGGCGGGGTCGGCGGTGTAGACCTTCGCGTTGCGGACCACCACGTCCGCGGCGTCGTCGGTGGCGACGGGGACCAGCCCGCCGACGGGAATCGTAGTCATGGGAATCTCCCGGAAGTAGGTCAAGAGAGTGTGGGGTGGGGCTCCGGTGAGTGCCTTCCGGCCGCGGAGCTTGGACCGTCGCCTGCGGTGTACGGTCCGGTCACGCGCTGCGGGATTCCGCCGCGGGGACGCGGAGGAGTACGAGGGCCGTGGCCGCGACGCTCACGGCGCTGATGAGCAGGGGCCAGCCCAGTCCGTGGTGCAGCACGAGCCAAGCTCCCAGCAGGGCGCCGGCGAGCATGGCGAGGACCGCGATGACGCGGCGGGCGGCCCGGGGGTTGGTGCCGCCCGCGAGCGAGGAGTCGGATGCCAGTCCGGTGACGGTGAGGGTGAGCACGGTGGTGGTCATGTCGGGGATCGCCAGCTTGCGTACGGTGCCGTTGCGTATGCCCATGGCCACCGCCGTCAGGACGATCAGCGGGTAGCGCGCCTGGTGCGGGACGGCGAACGCCACGGCCGCGGCCGCGAGCAGGAGCACCGCCTCGACGGCAAGGGAGATGCAGACCCAGCGGTGGCGCGGATACTGACGCAATGCCAGTTCCAGGCGCCCTGCGACGACCGCTCCACCGAGGAACGCCGCAAGGGAGACCAGGGAGGCGAGAAGCGAGAAGCCCGGTGCCCCGGCCGCGGCGAACGCCATGATGACGACGTTGCCGGTCATGTTGGCGGTGAAGACGTGGCCGAGTCCGAGGTAGCTGATCGCGTCGACGAGTCCGGTGACGACGGTGAGCGCGGTGAGTGCGACGGGCAGTCGATCGCCGTGGACCAGTGCCTGCCTGGGACCGTGGTTGCCGGGGGTGCTGCTGTTCACGGCGGGTGGAGCTCCTTCGAACGGTGCGCTGTGTCCGCTACCCGGGGCAAGAGGCCGCGATGGGTTGACCGGTGATGGCCCGTCGGCCTCGGTCGGCGGTTCCGGCAGCGGGCCGACAGGCCGGGGACGGAGGATGTCCGGCCCCGGCCTGCCGGGCTCGGTTGGATCAGCCGGCGGCGTTGGCGCCGATGAACTTCTGCGCGTAGACCAGGCCGAGGCCGTAGGCGCCGTCGTGCTCCTTGGCGATGCCGACGACAGCGTCATAGGTCTCGGTGCGGGCCCAGTCGCGCTGCAGCTCCAGCAGGACCGTGATCCAGGTGACCGGGACAACGCCCGCCTGGATCATGCGCTGGATCGCGTGCTCGTGGGCCTCGGGGGTGAGACCGCCGCAGGCGTCGGCGACGACGTACACCTCGTAGCCCTGGGCAAGCGCGGAGAGGGCGGGCAGGGCGACGCACACCTCGGTCCAGAGGCCGGACAGGACGATCTTCTTGCGGCCGGTGGCCTTGATCGCCTCGATGAAGGCGCTGTCCTCCCAGGGATTCATCGTGCTGCGGTCGATGACCGGCTCCTTGGGGAAGACCTCGGCGAGCTGAGGAAGGAGGGGGCCGGAGAAGGTCTCCGCCGCAACGGTGCTCAGGATGACCGGGACGTTGAACGCCTTGGCGGCCTTGGCCAGTCCGACGGTGGCGTTGACGATCGCCGTCCGGTCGCCGCTGCCGACACCGAAGAACATCTGCGGCTGGTGGTCGACAAACAGGAACACCGAGTTGTCCGGGGTCAGCAGGTCCGGGCTCGGGGTGGGGGTGGCCACGATCTCGGCATCGGTGAGCTCGCGATTCAGACCCATGGGAATGTCCTCGTTTCATGACTTCGGCGGATGACGCACTCAGCGCGTCACCTGTCGCCTCTGTTCTTCTCTGTCAGTAGATGGACAGGACAGAACAGAACGGTGTGACACGCGATGACAGTGGGTCCGGCTCGAGTTGGGCCCCGCGCGCAGCTGAGACACCAGTGGATCAGCGACGCGGAAGCCCGGTCGGACCAGTCCGTATGCCGTGCTCCCCGAGCGGGGATGGAGAGGGTGAACTAGGCGGCGCTGCACCTGCCTTGGCGCTGGTACTCCAGCAGCGTCCCTCTGTCTGGCCTGGTCGGACAGGTCGCCTGTCGTGTGCCGCGAAGCCGGGGGTCAGGGACTGGCGCGTTCCCAAGTCGTTTCGCGGGCGTTCCTCTTGAGTCGTCGAACGTTCAGGGCGTGTTTGCCGCGGCTGGCGGGCGGTCAGCAGACGCCCGCTCTGACCGCCGACGACACGACGCACAGGCCGTCCTTGCCGAGGTGTCGACGGAGTTCGTGGACGTAAGCGCGCCGGGAAAAGCCCGAGCCGCCGCTCAGGGCGAAATCAACTGCACTACCGCGCCGCACGACGCGCACGGGGATGCGGGGCATTTCCTCCCGCTTTCCAGCACCGGCCTGCCTCAACGCCCGCTTGATGGCCTGCTGCAAGCGATGTTTCGCGCTGCTCTTGGTCGCCCACACCCACCGCCAGGTGAAACGGCGGCTGCGCCTTGAACCCGTAGACGCCGCCGCGTGGTTCCGCTAGACCTGCCCACCGTCTCACGAGCGATCACGAACCGTTCCCACGCGGCCTCCGCCTCCCGCAACTCGGCCTGAAGGAGCTCCACCCGCTGCCGGGCAGCAGGCTCCCGCTCTGCGTCGGGGCGCGGCGGTGACGATGCGACCAGCTCCCGGCGAGGCCGACGACCGCGGCTTCGGATGCAGGTCAGTCGGGGCTGGCATTAGGCAGTCGATAGGCGTTCGGCCTCCCCCGACCTCATCGCGTGACGTGGATCACGGGAACCTGGGTTGGCGGTTCGACAGCTAATGAAGGTGAGCACTGATACACGTACCCGGGTCCGGGCCGGGGATCCGCGCGTGTTCGTCGAGCTGTACGACAGCTACGCCCGCCTGGTCTACGACCATGCCTTCCGTCTCGCCCCCGACTGAACCGCGGCCGTGGACGTGATAGCCGAGACCTTCGTGAAGGCCTGGCCGGCTGCACGATCGGGTCGATACCGAGGGTGGCTCCCCGCGGCCCCGGCTGCTGGGCGTGGCGTCCGTCTTCATCTGGCGTGGTGGCGGCTCGTCCGACGTCCGCTCCTTTCGCCGCTCCTTCTCTCACCCCACCCTTTTCCACCCTTTTCCACTGGCACCGGCCATTTCGCCGTGCTCGGAAGAAAGGCACGCTTTGAAGCACAAGAGACGAGCGACGGCTGCTGCGGTCGTCCCGCTCACCGCTGTCGCCCTCGCCACCGCCTTGCTGAGCGGTACGGCTGGCGTCACCCAGGCCACGCCGGCTGATGACGGATCCGGTACCGGATCCGGACTCGGGTCCGCGTCCGGGACCGGGTCCGACGGCACCAGGAAGACGGTCACCCTCGTCACAGGCGACAAGGTGACCCTGGACGCCACCGGAAGGGTCGTCGGTGTGACGGCCGCCAAGGGCCGGGAAGGCACGGGATTCCGCATATCCCGGGCAGCCGACGGACACACCTATGCCGTGCCGGGTGACGCCGAGCGGCTGCTCGCGGACGGCACCGCCGACCGACAGCTGTTCGATGTGACGCGGCTGGTGAGCCAGGGGTACGACGATGCCTCGCGGTCCGATCTGCCGCTCATCGTCACCTACGCCGAGGGCGGCTCCGTTGCGGCAAGTTCGCTGGCCGCCTCCGGCGCCCGGGTCACCCGGGACCTGCCCAGCGTCAACGGCGACGCGCTGCGGGCCCGCAAGTCCGAGGCCTCGGCGTTGTGGCAGACCCTCACCGGCAGCGGTGCGGCACCGCGCTCGACGGCTGCCGCCGCGTCGGAGAAGGTCGAGAGAATCTGGCTCGACGGCAGGGTCAAGGCGACGCTCGACAAGAGCCCCGCCCAGATCGGCGCCCCCGGGGCATGGGAGGCCGGTTACGACGGTGAGGGCGTCACCGTCGCGGTGCTGGACACCGGGGTGGACGCCACACACCCGGACCTGAAGGACCGTATCGACGCCGAGAAGAACTTCTCCGGCTCCCCGGACACCGTGGACCGCGTGGGCCACGGCACGCATGTTGCCTCGACCGTCGCGGGCTCCGGGGCCCGGTCGGGCGGGAAGTACAAGGGCGTGGCGCCCGGCGCCCGCATCCTCAGCGGCAAGGTCCTCGACGACAGCGGCTCGGGCAGCGCCTCCGACATCATCGCCGGTATGCAGTGGGCCGTCGCCGAGGGCGCGAAGGTGGTCAACCTCAGCCTCGGCGGCCAGGACACTCCGGAGACCGACCCGATCGAGCAGGCCCTCAACGAGCTGTCCGCCTCCTCCGGCACGCTCTTCGTCGTCGCCGCGGGCAACAGCGGCCCCGCCGCGGCCACCATCGGCACCCCGGGCAGCGCCGCCGCCGCGCTCACCGTGGGTGCGGTGGACCGCGAAGACGCCATCGCGGAATTCTCGAGCCGAGGTCCCGCCGCCGACGGCTCCCTCAAGCCGGACCTCACCGCGCCCGGCGCGGGCATCGTCGCCGCGCAGGCGGCCGAGGGGGTGGAGGGCGACCCGGCGGACGACGGCTACGTCTCGATGAGCGGTACGTCGATGGCCACCCCGCATGTGGCGGGCGCCGCCGCGATCCTCGCCCAGCAGCACCCGGACTGGACCGGCGAGCGGATCAAGGCCGCTCTCACCGGTTCCGCCGTGGCCACCCCGGATCTCTCCACGTTCGCGCAGGGCACGGGCCGCACCGACATCGCGCGGGCCATGCGCCAGCAGGTGACCAGCAGTCCCACCGCGCTGGGCTTCGGTACCGCCCAGTGGCCGCACGCCGACGACCTGCCCGTCACCAAGGAGCTCACCTACCGCAACGACGGCGACCAACCGGTCACCCTCGACCTGGCCACCGAGGCGTTCGGCGAGGACGGGAAGCCGGCAGCCGAGGGCATGTTCGACGTCTCACCGAAGCAGCTCACGATCCCGGCGGGCGGCACCGCGACCGCCGCCGTGACCGCCGACACCCGCGCGGGCACGGCCGACGGCGCGTTCGGCGGCTCCGTGACCGCGACCGCCGGGGACACCACCGTGCGCACCGCCGTCGGCGTGAACCGCGAGGCCGAGTCGTACAACCTCACGGTCAGGCACCTGGACTTGCGGGGCGAGCCCACCGGCGACTCCGGAACGGGCCTGTTCGGGCTGGACGGCAACCTCTGGCAGGACTACTCCGACCCCACGGACGGAGAGTTCACGGTGCGGCTGCCCAAGGGCCGCTACGCCCTCGAGGGCCGCGTTTCCATCGGAGCGGACCTCGACGACGCGAAGCTCGCTGTGCTGCTGCACCCGAAGTTCGAGCTGACCCGGGACACCACGCTGGTCATGGACGCCCGCGAGGCCAAGCCCGTCCGGATCACCGTGCCCGACCGCGCGGCGACGCACACCGCCGCCGCGCTCAACTTCGGCGTCGACATCGGCGGATCGGGCTACACGTCCATCTACGACATGGGCAGCTTCGGTAACCTGCGCGTCGGGCAGCTCGGGGCCCGGCTGCCGGCCGGCGAGGCGTTCGCGCAGTACAGCGGGACGTGGACCCATGGTGCGGTGAACTACCGCCCGGCCTGGAACCGCACCGGCGATCTCTCCGGATTCACCGCGAACCTGCGGCGCCAGGACTTCGCCAAGCTGGGTATCACCGTCGGCGGACCCGCCGCGGGCAAGACCGGGAGCCTCAGTGCCGCGCCCCTGACGCCCGACGGCTCATGGTTCGACTTCTACCCGGACGGGGGCGCCCTGCCGCGCGCCGTCACCGACTACGTCCTGCCGGGCGTGAAGTGGCAGTACGCCTTCAACCAGTACGGCGCCCCTGGCGCGGACGGCGAACCGGTGTGGGAGGGCCGCCAGACGGTCACCGCGGCCAGGTCCTACACCGCGGGCAAGAAGTACACGCAGCGGTTCAACATCGGCGTCTTCGGCCCGCACCTCTACACCGCCGGTCAGGAGGCGTCGGGTGCGGCCCGGCTCGGCGACAGTTTCGCCGCCTATGTGCCGCTGTTCTCCGACGGCGCGGGCCATGTGGGTGTCTCCGACTACACCAAGGCCCAGAGCGCGCTGTACGCCGACGGCGAGCCGGTGTTCACCTCGGACACGCCCCTGAACGGCGAAGAACACACCCTCCCCGCCGAGCGGCGGACCTACCGGCTCACCACGGACGTGTCCCGCGCCGCGTCGCTCTCCGCGGTCAGCACCCGGGTGACGGCCGAGTGGACCTTCCGTTCCGCCCACGTGACGGGGGACACCTGGGAGCGGCTTCCGCTGTCCGCGGTGCGCTTCACTCCCCAGCTCGGGGCGGCCAGCACGGCCAAGGCGGGCACGGCCTTCACCGTCCCGTTCACGGTCGAGGGCGCGGCCTCCGCCTCCACCGCACGCGAGCTCGCGTTCGCCGTCTCCTATGACGACGGCCGGACGTGGAAGACGGTCAGGGCCGTCCAGGGCAAGCAGCTCGAGCTGCGGCACCCCGCCGAGCCCGGCACGGTCTCCTTGCGGGTGACGCTCACCGACGCCGACGGCAACACGGTGAAGCAGACGATCCACCGCGCCTACCGCACCACCAAGTAGGCACCCCGCTCCACGAGCAAGCCCCCGGACCAAGGACGGCCCGGGGGCTTGCCTGCTGTGTGAGCCGTCCGGTCGTGGCCACTTCTGTCTGTCCGCCCCGCACGTGTGACCGACAGCGCTCATCGGAGACCGACCGCGCGGCCCGGGCGCCCGTGACTCGCGTCATATCCGGCTCTACCGCGGGCTGCTCACGGTCTGAAGGGTGAGGTCGCCGAATCGCCCCGAGCCCGTTGCGCCGGGCGGCCTTTCGGGCCGGACCAGGTGGCCCGGCACGACACGTCACGGCCACCGGCGCCTCGTCGTGTGATGTGGGTCATGGGAACCCGGGGCGGTTGATGAGTCAGCTTGGTGAAGTGAGCACTGACATGCGGACCCGTATACGGGCCGGGGATCCGGGCGCGTTTGCCGAGCTGTACGACAGCTATGCCCGCGCCGTCTACAACCACGCTTTCCGCCTCACCGCCAACTGGTCCGCGGCCGAGGACGTGATGGCCGAGACCTTCACGGAGGTCTGGCGGCTGCGTGAGCGGGTCGATGCGGAGGGCGGCTCCCTGCGGCCCTGGCTGCTGGGCGTGGCGACCAATGTCGCTCGCGGCCACCACCGCAGCAACCGGCGTTACCAGGCGGCAGCGATCGCGGCTGCCGAGGCCGAGACCGCCCTGCCCGACCACGCCGACGAGGTGGCGGGTCGTCTCGACGACCGGCAGCGTATCGCCGCGGCCCTGCGCGCGCTTGCCGCACTGCGCAGACCCGAGCGCGAGGTCCTGACCCTGTGCCTGTGGGAGGGGCTGGAGTACACGGCCGCGGCTGAGGCGCTCGGCATCGCCGTCGGCACGGTCCGCTCCCGCCTCTCCCGGGCCCGCGCCAAGCTGCGCAAGCTCACCGAGGCCGAACTCGCGGATCCGTCGGCGCGGGTGGGTGCACGGGATTCGTCCGCCGAGCGGCGGGCCGAGGGGAACTCGGAAAAGATCGTTCCGGAAAATCGGGAACTCGCCCGGCCGGATCGACAGATAAGAGGAGACCGTATCAACACGATCCGGCCCGTATCGGGAGGGAACCGATGAAAGCGAATCAGTCCCGGCAGAGTCCGGCCGAGTGGGAAGAGAGTGCCTCTCTCCTTCCGCAGACTGGACGCGATCTTCCGGCGGGCCGTCACCAGTTCCACAAGGAGCGTCTGATGGCCCAGATTCAGCAGGACATTCAGCGGGAAGAGCACCCGGCGAGCACCGGCCCCGGCCGGTCGCGGACGCGGGGCTTCCGGCTGCCGCGGCTGGCGATCACACTGCCCGCCGCCGCCCTCGCCGTGACCGGCGTGGTCGTCGCCGGCTCGGTGTTGAACGGCGGGGCGGGCGCGAAGTCCGGTGATGTCGCCACCGGGCCGGCGCTGACCACACAGGTCGGCACTGCGAGCACCGAGGGTGTGCCGCAGTTGCTCGACCAGATTTCGCTGGTGGCAGCGGAGGGTTCCCGCCCGACCGTGAAGCCGGGCCAGTACGTCTACATCGAGTCCGAGGCGGCCCGGACCTTCGTCAAGACGGTCGACGACAAGAGCAGCCTCGCCAGCCACCCCCTGCACAAGCGCCAGACCTGGAAGTCCGCCGACGGCACCAAGGGCTGGCTGATCGACCCCACTGTCAACGACGGCCCGGAGGGCGAGACGCTGAGCCTGCCCGACGAGCAGGGCAAGCCCTTCAAGGCGCACATGGGTGCCCCGTCGTACGACTACCTGGCCACGCTGCCCACAGACCCCGATCAGTTGCTGAAGCTGATTTACAAGGAGACCAAGGGACAGGGCAACACCCCGGACCAGCAGGCCTTCACCACCATCGGCGACCTGCTCAGCGAGACCTACCCGCCGGCCGAGCTGTACTCGGCGCTGTTCCGGACGGCGGCGAAGATCCCCGGTGTCGTCGTGGTGAACGACGCCCAGGACGCGATCGGCCGTCACGGAGTCGCGGTGGCCCGGCTGGACGAGACCAGCGGCGCGCGAGAGGAGTGGATCTTCGACAAGAAGACCCATGTCTTCCTCGGTGAGCGCTCCGTGCAGGTCAAGGAGGTCTCCGAGTACGGCGTCGCGATGAAGCCCGGCACCGTGCGGTACACCGACGCCATCACCAACCGCACCATCGTCGACGACATCAAGCAGACGCCCGGGCACAACGCCTGACGTTCCACCCTCACGGGCTGACGCCCGGCGCTGATCCGTACTCGTGGCCGCCGTCCCAGGACGGAGGCCACGAGCAACGGGAGCGAACACCGCGGCACCGCCGCAGGAGATGAAGGCGGGGCCGAGGGCGCTGGTCTTCGACGACACCGGGTCCCTAAGGACGGCAGCGCCTCGGCGATGCGCTGCCCGACGTCGCCGGCGGCTGGATCGCGCGCCACGGTCCACCCGGACTCTCTCCGGCAGCCCGCCCTGCGGCACGAAAGGCTCCTCACGCACCACCGCCGCGCACAGCGCGGCGAGCACCGACTCCCGCGACGGACACCCGGGCGTGACCACCACCCCCATCACCGCGTCGGTGGCGCAGTCCACGAACCAGGTGATCCACGGACGGCCGCCACGCGCGGATTCGACGGTGGGAAGAGGGTGCGGGCAGGTGATGAGCCAGCCCGATTCGCGGCCAGCGTAAGAGGCCATGATCTCTCGCCCCATGGCTGACTTTCCGTTCCCGCCGGCTCATGGACGAACTGACCGAACAGTGGGGGGAGGGGTTGGAGGCACGGTTGGCCATGTATCCGTGGTCCCCGGTACGTGCGCTCGATGCCTTGCTGAGAACGCGTCTGGGGTGACGGTTGGGGAGTGAATTTTCATGATCCACTCCCCAACCACTCCCGAAAGAGCGCGTCACCATCTGTGGGCGTTTGCGCGTCTTGCGCCGTGGTGACTGGTCGCGGGGTCAGCGGGTGGTGGTCTGGGCGGCCTGTTCGATCAGGCGGGTGACGGCGCCCGGGTGGGAGACCGAGACCGCGTGGGACGCCTTGATCTCTACGGTGTGCGCGTGGGCGCGCTGGGCCATGAAGCGCTGTGCGGCCGGCGGGATGTTGTAGTCCTGGGTGGCGATGAGGCTCCAGGAGGGGATGGTCTTCCAGGCGGCCGTGGTGGCCTTCTCCTCCAGGGCGGAGGCGGCCACTGGGCGCTGGGTGGCGGCCATCAGGTCGGTGACCGGCTTGGGCACGTCGGCGGCGAACTGGTCGTGGAACTTGTCGGCCTTGATGTACAGGTCGGTGCCGGTGCCTCCGCCGGGGAGCGGGTACGGCACGGAGTTGAGGGTGGGGCCGAGGGTGCTGCCGGGGAACTTGTTGGACAGTTCCAGCGCGCTCTCGCCCTTGGCGGGGCTGAAGGCGGCGATGTAGACGAGTGCCTTGACCTGCGGGTCGCCGACGGCGGCCTCGCTGATGACGGCGCCGCCGTAGGAGTGGCCGACGAGAACGACCGGCCCGTCCACGCTCTTGAGCATGCTGTGGACGTACTCGGCGTCGCTGGCGAGTCCGCGCAGCGGGTTGGCGGGGGCGATGACCGGATAGCCCTCACGCTGCAGGCGCTTGACCACACCGTTCCAGCTGGAGGAGTCCGCGAAGGCGCCGTGCACGAGTACGACGGTGGGCTTGTTCCCGGTCGGGCGGTGCTCGGCCTTGGCGGCGTTGGCCGGGGTGTTGGCGGTCAGGGTGAGGGCCGCCAGCCCGGCGGCGGCGCCCAGCAGGGCGACGTGCTTGCGGGTGGGGCGGAAGACGGTCTTGAGGTTCATGGTGGCTCTCCTATACGGGCGGGGTGACGCCGGTCTGGTGGCCGCCCGGGTGTTTCTGCCCCGGCGACATGAGAAACCTAGCGCCCGATTCCCTCGTGCACAAGTTAAGTGTGTGCGAGACAATCGTTTGCACGGAAGATGCGACAATGGTGCCAGGGCGACCACCCGACGACTAAGGAAGGGGAAGGACCGTGAGCGACGACGACAGCACCACACCCGCACCGGGCGACTCCGGTGAGCCCTCACTGCTCCTGGACGACCAGCTCTGCTTCCACCTGTACGCGGCCTCACGCGCCGTCACCGGCGTCTACCGGCAGCTGCTCGACGCGGTGGGGATGACCTACCCCCAGTACCTGGTCATGCTCGCGCTCTGGCAGCACGGCATCACACCCGTCAAGGACCTGGTGACCGCCCTGCAGCTGGACTACGGGACCCTGACACCGCTGATCAAGCGCCTGGAGACCAACGGCCTGCTCGAACGGCGGCGGCGTCCGGACGACGAGCGGGTGGTGGAGGTCGTGCTCACCCCGGCCGGGGCCGCACTGCGCGAACGCATCCTCACCGTCCCGCCGGCGATCGGAGACGCCATGGGGCTGACCCCCGAGGAGATCCAGACCGTACAGAACCTGCTCCGCCGACTGAGCGCCAACGTGATCCGCCACACCACCGGCACCGCACCGACGCCACCTTCCTCCTAGAGGCAATGCCGGAGACCTTGTGGGCCCATCTAGTACGAGATGCGGCGTGCTCTCGTGGCGAGGGCGGCTGCGACGGTCGACCACCAGGCGGTGATCGTGCCGAGATTGTGCACGTCGGCCAGTCGGGCGGGACGCATGGAGTGGGCTGCCAGCATTTCGCTGTCGGCGCGCAGGCCGAGTGTCATGGCGAAGGCGAGGGCTTCGAGGGCGTAAAGCAGGGTCTGGGTCCACAGCGCGGAGACCGGGTGGGCGGTGTCCGTGGCCGTGGCCACAGCCGCACCCGCGAGCGACAGTGCGGTGAAGGGGGCTGTACGACGCTCAGGCGCCGGCTGAGATCGACCGACCAGACGTCTCCGTTGTGCGCCAGAACCCGGACCTTGTTCCGCCACCAGCACTCGGAACCGTCGAAATCCTGGTTCGCCACCAGCCAGCGCGGCGGACTGCTCGCATCCTCGTCGCAAATCGAAGTGCCGAACAGATCTGGGATGGCGGACATGTAGGACGTCACGGCCACCGAGGCAAGCAGTCCCAGCAGGAGTAACAGCACCGCGGCCCACCCCTGGCGCACACACAGCACCGCCCTGCGCCATACCTATGCCGAACCCACTGTCCGCCCCGGTCCACGCCTCCGGATCCAGCCCGGCCGTCTCCCGCGGCGCGTTCGCCGAGACCCGCACCGTCGGGGGCGAGTTGACGGCTGGAGTTCGCGAACGTGCAGATGTGCGCCGCTACGTGCGGGGCGCGTCGCACCTGCCCGGCAATCACGTGTTGGGAGAACCCGACCAAGATCTTCTCCCGGAATTCTCCCAAACGATCTCCAGAAACCCGTCAGGGGCCCGATCCACTCGCTGGATCAGGCCCCTGACCTGGTACTTCACTGTCGGGGTGGCGGGATTTGAACCCACGACCTCTTCGTCCCGAAGCAACTCGGAGGGCGCTCGACCTTGGGCCGGTGTGCCTGTCGCCTGCTGTGATGGTCCGCATGTGTGTGCGCGCTTGTCCGCTGCTGTACGTCGGCGTTGTCACGCAGTTAGACACTCACCGCTGCTGTCCTCCGTCGACGTACGGACTCCGTTGTGAGCACCGCTTTAGGAGTTCGATCGCTGTGTGGCGCGACCGCGTGGAAGGGGCCCTCGTGGCTGCCTGGCGTTCCGGCTTGAGTCGCTGTTGTCCGGTCTCGTTCGGCCTCGTTGATGTCAGCCGGTGATGTCAGCCGGACGGTTTATACGCGGTGGGCTTTGCCCTTGCCTGCTCGCGCGCCTTGACGCGCAACGCCTTGAGACGGTCGTGGGTCGACGTGACGACGACATCAGTGCCGTCATGGCTGGACCTGGCGGACCTGCGGGAGCGAGTCCGCCGGTTCATGGACCGTTGAGCACCATGCGTAGCCGCAGGGGCCTGCCAGGTCCCAGCTCGGCGAGTGACCTGGTCGGCTAGCCGTTGACGCAGGCGTTGCCCGCCGCAGGATTGAGCAGTCCGATGACGTTCACGGTGTTGCCGCACGCGTTGACCGGGATGTCCACCGGGGCCTGTACGACGTTGCCGGACAGCAGACCGGGCGAGCCCGTCGCGGTGCCCACGGCCGAGTCCTTTGCCTTGACGGTCAGGGTCGTGGGGTCCGGGAGATTCAGGCCGACCGTGGTGATCGCTTCGGGGCGGTTGACGTAGGTTCCCGCCTTGTCAGCGGTGACATTCACCGTGACCGTGCAGGACTTGTCGCCGGCGGCCAGGTCGCCGCCGGTCAGAGCGACGGACGAGCCCCCCGCCGCCGCGGAGACCGTGCCGTTGCCGCAGGTCGTCGACGTGTTGGGGGACGGGGCCACGCTCACGCCCGCGGGCAGGCTGTCGGTGAAGCCGAAGTCGTTCTTCGCCGCCAGTTCACTGGTGTTGGTCACCGTCATGGTGAGCGTCGAGGTGCCACCCTCGTCAATGGTGGCGGGACTGAACGACTTGTCCAGCTGCGGAGTCGCATCCAGGATCCGGATGTTGTCGAAGGCGTGGTCGTTGCCGTTCCACTCTCCTTGCCCATTGAGCATCTTGATGCCCAACTGGGTGCCGTTGAACAGTACGGCTCTGTCGCTGGCGAACGACCCGGCCATGAGCCCTCTCATTCCTCCGAAGTAGGGCTTGGATTTGGGGTCGGTACAGGGATTGATGGGGGTGGTGAAGGTCGGGATGTCCGGACCGCTGCCGGTCAGATAGAACTTCAGCAGTTGAAGCCCAACCGAGCGGGTTCAGTCGCCGAGGAACCACAGATACAGGTGCGACCCGCGCTCGACGACCTGGCACAACTCGCGGGCCTGAGCGACCCATTCACCACCACAGGCGGCCGGAAGCCGGTCGAGTTCCGCCAGCAGCAGCGGCATCTGCCGCTGGTTGAACACCGCGTCCCCATACGGAGTCAGGGCGCAGAGCATCGGGAAGCCCGCCGCGTCCAGGTCCGCAATGGCAGCGGTCCACTCCACACCGGCCTTAGCGCGAGCCACGATGTCCCCGCTGTCACCACGCACCGCCAGATTAATCACCCGCCGAGCCTATCGGCGACTACCTCGACCAGCGAAGGAATATACGACCGTGACGTTTCCCCAGGCCCCGGCCCTGCCCGAGGAGTTGGACAGGCTGATGCGCCGGATGCGCCTGCCCTATATGCGCAAAGCCGCCCCCGACGTTCTGGCCACCGCCCGCGCGCAACGCTGGATCCCGCCGAGGTCCTGCGGCTGCTGATCGCTGAGGAGGTCACCGGCCGCGACGCCGCCACCCGGCGTCTTCGCCGGCACTCGGCGAACTTCCCCACCGGCAAGACCCTGGGCTCCTGGCGGGCCGAGGACTCCACCATCCCCGAACCCACCCAGAACTCCCTGATCACCCTGGAGTGGATCGGCCGCGCCGAGAACTTGGTGATCGCCGGCCCGTCAGGGACGGGCAAGAGCCACTTCACCGAGGGCCTGGCCCAGGCCGCGATCGAGAAGGACCTGCGGGTGTCCTGGTTCACCCTTGAGACGCTCAGCGCCGCGATCGGGAAGTCGAAGGTCGACGGGTCCACCGCACGGACCGTCGCCCGGATCTGCCGCGCGGACCTCATCGTCATCGACGACATCGGCCTGCTGCCCGTCGGGGAAGACGCCGCCGAGGCGTTCTACCGGATCATCGACGCCGCCTACGAACGCCGGTCCATCGCTGTGACCAGCAACATTCACCCCTCGAAAGCGCACTTGTTCCGGCGAACTCGTGCGAGGTGCTGCCGAAAGTTCACGGGTTCGGCAGGCGCCCGTCGTCGATGTGATCGGCCAGATAGATCAAAGTCGATTCGGCCGTCATTCCGAAGGCCGCCGCCACGAGCTTGGGATCCATGGTGTTCACCAGGTCGACGAGGCGGGTGCTGCGAATCATCCGCGGCGGGTATCCGCAGTCGTCCAGGACGTGGGAAAGATAGGCAGTCGAGGCCGGGCTCCGCCCGGCCTTTGTTCCTTTGGTGACCATCACGTGCGGGTTGTCGGTTCGCCAGCCGTCGCGATGGTCAAGGCATCTCTGCAGCACGGCCCAGGAGGCAGGGTCCAGTGGCACGGGGCGGGGTCGTTTGCCGAGCCCGACCGTCTGGGCCAGCGGGTTCACGTCGGCGATCTGCAGCAGGCGGATGTCCGAGCTGGAGGCTCCGTGCAACAGGGCGAACATGCCCAACAGGGCTTCATGCGGGTGGACTTGGGGTCTGGTGGTCCAGCGGCGGAATAGCTCACGCTGCTGATCGAGGGTGAGTGTCCGGCCGCGGAAGCCGTTCGACTCCTTTGCGGTCAGGGTCCGGGTGGGATCCACCAGCACCATCTTCTGAGAGCGAGCGAAGCGGAAGAACTGCCGCAGCACGGTCAGCCGCCGCTTGCGTCCCTTGGGCAGCGTGACCAGGAATGCCTCGACGTCATGCACATCCACGAGGGCCCAGTCGGTCTTGCCTCGATGGTTCATGAGGAACAGCGCGAGGTCCCGCATGGTGGCCAGGGCCGTTTCCAGCGTGTGATCACTGCGGGGGCGGGTTCCCGCCCGGCGGGCTCGGTCCTGGGCTCGCATCCGAGAGTCATCGAAGGCGACAACGGCCGGTCTCAGCGGTTCGGGCACGGTGTCGACGCGGCGTTTGCGCCGCCCGGCGGCGAGCCGTTCGGACTGGTCAGTGGGCAGGGCCAGGCCGCGGAGGGTGAAGAAGTCCTCAAGCGCGCGGGCGAAGGAGCCCATGGACCGACCCGGTCTGCGGGATCGTTCGATGAGAGCCTGGGGCGAGTTGGAGTGCTCGTCCTGAAGAAGGCGGCCCAGGTCCACGACGAATCCGCAGGCCCGGCCGACACAATGGCGGGCCGCGACATGAGCGACGAAGTCGTCCAACCATGCAGGCGGGTCGGGTAGTTGGTCGCGAAGGTGTTCGCCGCGGATGAAGGGGCGGCCGGGGTGCTTTTGCCAGCAGGCCGAGCACAGCCCCAGCCCGGCATGACGCCTGAGCTGCCCGCACTCGCGGCAGTTCCGCGGCGGCTGTTTCCCCTGTCGGGGCCGTGAACAGGACCCGCACCAGCCGGTCGCCTCGCGCAGATATCCCGCCCTTCCGCAACGGGGACACCGTTGTTGGGAGGCCAGCCGTTCGGCTCGGCGTCGGCAGTCCCGACACAGCCGGTTCTGCGGTGATCGCACCGGATGCCCGCACTCTTCGCAGACTCGCGAGCACAACACACACCGGCCGGTGTCCTCCTGCAGGACACGGTCCAGGCCGCAGGACGGACAAGTCGCCCTCGCTGCTTGCTCCTTGAGGCGGCGAAAGCAAAGGCAGCACAGGTCCCGGTCGAGAAATCCCACCGGGGCACCGCAGGTGCTGCAGTCCCGTTGCTTCTTGCCCACCACACCCTCCGAGTCACAACGGTGGCATCGAGCGGCCCCGGGCGGAGGCGGCCTGCGGAAGATCTGCGACCGGCCGTGGTGGTGCGACGGGCCCGACGGGGGTGGTGTCGACCTGGATCAGGTCGTTGGGAGTGCACTCCAGCGCGGTGCACAACGCGGCCAGCGTGGTCATCTTCACCTGCGAGGGCTCCTTGGTGAACAGCGCGGAAACCGACGCGGAGGACAACTCCAGGCCGGCCTTCTCGGCCAGCAGCCGCCGCAGTTCGGTGCCCGTCCAGACCTCGCGTTGGGCGGCGGCCATCCGCAGCCGCCATTGGATCTTCATGCGGTGGTGTCCTTCCCGGTCAGTTCGGCCAGGGTGCCGGCGACAGCCCGTTGATAGGCGTCCTCGATGAACGTTGCGGAAGGCCGGACATATCGCATGGTCGAACTGACCGTCCAGTGACCGAGCATCTGCTGGATCGCGACCAGGTCGACGCCACGTTCGTAGTTGTGGGTCGCGCAGGCCCGCCGCAGGGCATGCGGACTGAACCGCTCGGCCGCTGGCCGGCCTTCGAGTTCCATGAGATATCGCAGCCGGTTGCGGATGGTTCCGCGATGGAGGCTGCCGCCGGACTCGTCGGCGAACAGCACAGGCGAGTCAGGGAACTTGGGCCGCACGTCCTCCAGGAACCATCGCAGCACCAGGTCGAGGCCGTCGAGCATGGGCACCCACCGCGGCCGCGGTCCCGAAGTATGGGCGCCTTTGCCGAAGCGGACGTGGAGCTTGCCGAACGGGCCGCGGGTGAAGTGCAGGTCTGGCTTCTCCAGCAGCGATGCCTCCTCCGAGCGGAGCCCAGCGTGATAGAGCGTCCGGAACATCGCATAGTCACGGGCGGCAGGTCCGTACTTCCGGGCGGTCGCGATCCGCTGTTTCATGAAGTCGAAGAATTCCGCCACCCGTTCCGGGGTCGGTGGCGGCACCAAGGCCGGGGAGTCATCGCCGACATGCCTTGACGCGTTGAACTCGTCGACTGGGCAGACCAGCCGGACCCCGAAGGCCGCCTCGATCTCGGCCGACTTGCGGGCCTGCAGGAACCGGTGGAAGCCCTTGAAGATCTGCACGTACTCGCGTCGGGTTGAGGTCTTGCGGCCCTTCACCGCGAGGTCACCGACCACGCGGTCAACGTCCTCGGGCGTCACTTCCCAGGCTGGTCGTCCCAGAGCCGTGAGGGTCCGCTCCAGGAGACCGATGTCGTTGTCGATGGTCACCGGGCTGAACCCGCGAGCCCGCCATGAGGCGACGAACGCATCGACGCACACTGCCTGGAACTGCCAGGGGTCCGTCATCAGCGGCCCCTGCGGAACGGCACCGCCTGCGATGACCTGCAGTCTCGCCTCGCCCACCGGCACACCTTCCTCGCGCCTGAACGGTCAAGGTGGCACCTGGAGAAACTGAGTGCCGCCACGAGATTCAACGAGGACCCCAGGAACGGGATACGGCCAGGTGGCAGCAGGAACTCTCGATGGGGAACAAGTGCCAGCCCCAGATGGCTTCGACACGATCATGCCGAAGACTCTCGCGGGCGCGAGCACCGACCGTCTCATGCACCACGCTCACCTCGTGACCACCACCGGCGACTCACATCGCCTCGCGGAGGCCCTCGCCGGGAAGGGAGTGGTCCCCTTGAACTGACCCCACCCCCAGGAACACCACTGGCCACACGCCTGGGTTTCTGATGGCCACCAGCCTGGACCCCCAACGGCCACCCACCTGGGCATCTCAATGGCTGTTGACAGCACGGGAGGGGCACGTCGTCGGGCGGTCACTAGACGGCAAGCAGCCCGGCGAGCAGCACCACGGCTGCCGCCGAGAAGACTCGCGGCTTCCTCCAGCCCGGTCCCGAAGCCTGGCGGTTCATCTCCCACATGAACACCAGGCCGCCGACCAGGCCCAGCGTGCTCCGCAGCAGGAAAACGAGGGTGTTCACTGGGCGCTTCATGGCCGGGGATCGCATACGCACAGGTGAGGCCACTCGCCACCGCCTGATGTGCCACGGAAGCCGGTGCTGCCGGGCTCGCGAGCTGGGGCTGTGGGACCAGCTTCCCTGGGGGTTAAGATCCGCTGCCGACCTGCGGGAAGTCCGAACGGGCGGTTTCCAGGGGGTGTGAAGTGGCTGGATCGGTCAGGGTGCCGCGCGGGCAGGCCCGGTTCGCCTGCGGCGCGCTCGCCGCGTTCGCGCTGGTGACCCTCGCGGCCGGGCTGGCAGCGTGGCACAAGTACCAACTGCTGACCGGACCGCTGATGCCAGGGCCGTACGTCGACAACCCGTTGGTCGAGGTCGACACGTATTTTAGAAACCTGATGGGCTGGCGGACGGCTCTGCTCCTCGTGGCCCTGCTCCAGTTCAGCATCTGGCTCGCCGACATGCGCGACGTCGCGGATGTGATCTGGCGTCAGGGACAGCGCCGGCGTAGGGCGTGGCTGGTCTTCGGCTGGGTGATACCGGTGGCGCAGCTCTTCATACCCAAGATGTTCGTCAACGACCTGTGGGCTGCCAGTCGGCCGGAGCCGCAGCGTCGTCGCGGACATCCCTTGCTCACGGCATGGTGGCTGTCCGTCCTCGTCGCGGCGAATGCATACAGCGATGCCTCCGACGATTTGAAGAAGGCGATCAGCGCGAGCCAGGCTCGTCATGCCCTGCGACAGCTGATGGTCAGCGATGGTCTGCACGTCTGTGCCGCTGCGCTGTCGATCGTCGTCGTCTGGCAGCTCATTCGCAGGTTGGAGCGCGCCGCACTGGCTGCGATTGTGCCCGTTGAGGTCTGACCGACGGGCCCAGCTAGATCCCGAGGATCTCTGTGAACCCTGGCGGGCCTGCCCCCTAGATGCGAACTACGGGCGGCTAGGCCGCTGAGGTCATCCGTCCTGGTCACGAGGATGTTAGCGGTTGCGGAAGGTCGTGTGCAGTCAGCACGGTTGCTGTACTTCTCTGCTGTACCGCAGTCAGCCTGCGCGTGCCCACGTGTGGCTTCGACAACGTGAGCTGGCTCCGCTCGACAGCCGGTTTCGGCCCCACTTAGCGATCTTTGGGCCAGATCGGTGGCGCTCATGGGTCGCGCCGGACGGATTCACTCCGGCGTCTTCGAGCGCTTGGGCCAGATCGCGGAGCAGACGGCGAGGCGCTTTGGGGCATCGGCGTAGGACATGCGTGGCGCCTTCCGTATCGGTATCGCAGACCCAAACCCTATCGGGTGCCACTGGCGCCGGGGTGGTGGTCACAATTGGAGGTGAGGGGTCCGGTAATTCCTGCAACTCGCGGGCGGCGTGAATATGCAGGTCGTCGCCCCAGTCGCCTCCCAAAAGTCCTACTAGTACGCGTAGCGGGGAACCTCAGATCTCGCTCAAGTTTTTAATCTTCGTTGACACTGTCGATTCGGCGCCCATAGCTTTAGGGCAGTCAAATCCACGACAAACAACCGGGATTGAGGTACCAGTGCGTACAACACTCAGGGCGCTTCTGGCGGGCTCGGCAATGGTCGGATTCGCCGTCTCGACCCCCGTCGCCGCGTCGGCCGGTGAGATTGAAGTGAAAGCCCGCCCAAGCAGCTGCACCTATGGAATAGCGGACGCGTACCGCACTTGGGCCATTTGCAAGAAGGGTAACGGCGGCGCCTTCCGTGCCATCGCGGTCTGCAAGGATCCGGAGACCGGAAAGAAGACGACCGCCGAGGGCAACTGGCAAAGAACCGGAGGGACCGTCTCTTTCGCGTATTGCAACGGGTCAACTAATCCCTCGTCCGCGGGCGTCGAGACCAAGCCCTAGTGGGAAGACCGCAAACATCGCACGTCAGTCTACGGTTTCACGGAAGCGATCAAGAGGGAGCTCAGGGTATGAAGAAGCATTTGGCAGTGCTGATCTCCGGCGGTGCGCTGGCGGTGTCCGTCCTGGGACTCCAGGGGGAGGCTATGGCGGCCTCCACGGTTGGCGACATCAGTGTGAAGGCTCACCCGAGCGGTTGCACTTACTCAAAGTACAACCCGGACGGGCATCAGGGCGCGATCGCGAACTGCAGCAAGAGCAATGGTGGGCATTACAAGGCGATCGTCGTGTGCAAGCGATACCTTGACGGCTCCAAGGTGACACGGGAGTCCGCGACCTGGAAGTCCAGTGGCGACTCTATCGTCTGGTGCCCGCCCGAGACCTTCTCCGTCAGCGCGGGAGTTATGACCAAGGCCTCCTAGCAGCCTTGATCTGTGCAGGGAACCCGGCAGGAATATTCGGGTTCCCTGCGCGCTAGTGTGTCGGATGTTTTCTGATGTTGTCGCCCATATGGTCAGACAGTCGGCTCGGTGGAAAACGCTTCTGTGTTTCAGAGAGTACGTGGTTCCGATGATGCGGGCCTGGCTGATTTCCTAGCGCACTGGCTGCGGCGATAAGCAGTGCGAACTCCCGCAGCGTCAGCTCGGCATTCTTCACGGTGCCCCGCCGCATCGTCCCGGCGATCTGCTGGAGATACTGCGGTTGAACTCGCGGTGGCGGGCCCGGCGATCATCCGGCACTCATGATCAGCCCGGTCTCGGTGAGGCAGCCGTCGATCAGTTCCGGGCGGTACTGGATCTTCTTGAGCTTGCGCTTCATGATGCGGGACAGGTGGTCGAGGTTGGCGGCGGCGAAGTCGGCCAGGCCACGCTTGACCAGCGACCAGATGCCCTCCTGCGGATTGAGCTCAGGAGCGTACGACGGCAACTGGAACACCGTCAGCCACTCCTCGTTCTCCATGAAGAACAGCGCGAGCTCGTCGACCAGGTGGACGTTGAGATTGTCCCAGACCCAGACCACGGGGGCCTTGAGCTGGTTGTGCGCCACGACGATCAGGTCGCGGTAGTCCTGCCATCCGAAGCTCTTCGCCTCGCCCTTCCGCCCCCGGTACATGTGCAACCGGTAGAACAGGCGGGATCGTTCGCCGCTCTTGTAGCAGACCACGCCCGCCACGGAGACCCGTCCCCGGTTCGAGCCACGCACTCGCACCTGCGGTGTCCGACCTCTCGGTGCCCACGTGTGCCCCTTCGGCGGCCTCAGCCCCTGTCCTGCCTCGTCCTCGAAGCAGATGTAGGCGTCCTGGGCCGCCGCGGTGGCTTTACCGTCTCCCACACCTCGCTCCGCCACCGCTCGACACTCGCGTCGTCCCGCTCCAGCGCCCGCCGGGCCGGCACCTGCGGGGACCACCCGTGCCGTCGCATCAGCTTCCAGACCCCCTGCACCGTGTACTCCACCAGGAACAACCGGATGATCAGCGCACGGATCCGCACCAGCGTCCAGCCCTGCTCCTCATCCCACCCGTGCGCCAGGGTGCCGCGCTCCAACTCCCGCACGAGACGCTCCCATTGAGCAGGGCTCAAAAGCTCCACGCACATCGGCCCCTTCGACCGCAGCGCCTCCGCCCCGCCCTCACGCCACGTTCTGCGCCACTTCTCCACCTGGCGCTCCCCGACCCGAAGCTCACGCGCGACGTCCCTGGTCTTCTCCCCCCGCGCGAACCGCTCCGCGGCCTCCAGCCTCAGCTGTTCACGAGCAGCCTGCTTCTTCGGTGTCAGCCCGCCTCCCTGCGCGTACCTCATAGCTCCGGCATACCGCAACGATCATGAAACGTCAGATCCCCACCCGCCACTGCGAGTTCAACCGCAGTAGTGCTGCATGGTGTCCGCGATTCCGGCCGGGACGCGGGCCCACTCGCGAGCTCGCATGTCGGCCCGGTCCGGGGAGCGTTCCTCGACGGAGCGACCATCCTGACCGGGAACACGAGATCGCCGAAGAGTTGTCACGCACATGACCGCCCAGCACCCTGAAGGCATGCACGTGTCCCTCGAAGAACGCCTCCTGTCCCTCCGAGGCGAAGATCCGGTGGGCCGCCTTGCCCGAGTACGACAGGCGGAAGGTGAACAGCGAGCACTTCGTCGAGACGCCGGCCAGCTTCACGTAGACGTCGCCGAAGTCCTGGGGGGTGACGTCGCTCATCAGGACGGCGGCACCGACTCACGGACCCCCGCCACGACACCCCATCCACGGTCGACTCCCGCGAGATCACCCGTACCGCACACCACCGGAGCGGTGACGGCGGCCTGTACTGGGATGAGAAGAGACAGCGGTGGATCGCCACGGCGAACCTCGGTTTCGATCCGAGCGGCAAGCGGATCGTCAAGCGGGGGAGCGGCAAGACCAAGACGGAGGCGAAGAACAAGTTCAAGGAGGTCTTGCGGGACCACGAGGACGGTCTGGCGATCGCGCCCACGGGCTACACAGTCGCCGACGCCGTGAACGACTGGCTTACATACGGCCTGGCTGGTCGCGACCCCCGCACGGTCGAGAAATGCACCACTTTGAGCCAGAAGCATGTGATCCCGGCCCTAGGCGCCCGGAAGCTCCGAGACCTCAGCGCGGAAGACGTCGACCGCTGGCTGGCTGCCAGGGCCAAAACGCTCAGCACACGCACACTGCAAGATGTCCACTCCTGCCTGAACCGCTCGGTCAAGCGGGCCATGGCGCGCGACAAGGTGAAGCGCAATGTCGTCGAGCTGTGCTCGGTACCTCAGGGTCAGCCGGGGCGGCCGTCCAAGGCGCTCACCTTCGCCCAGGCCGAGGCGGTGCTGAGGGCGGCCGAGGGGACCTCGATGCACGCGTACATCGTCGTCGCCCTGCTGACCGGCGCACGGACCGAGGAACTGCGGGCGCTGACCTGGGACCACGTGTTCCTGAAGGGAAGGCCCGACGCCGACCCGCCGCAGCCTCCGCACATTGCCGTGTGGCGCTCGGTCCGGCGCGGTGGGGACACGAAGACCAGGAAGTCTCGGCGCACGCTCGCTCTGCCGGCACGTTGCGTCGATGTCCTCTGGCAGCACTTCGATAACGGCTCGCCGCTGGTGACGAGTGGGAGGAACACGGGCTGGTCTTCTCGTCGGCCGTGGGCAAGCCGCTCGACGCGACCAACGTACGGCGGGCTTTTCGCCAGGCGCTCAAGGACGCCGAGGGGGTCAACGCTGACGAGTGGACGCCCCGGGAGCTCCGGCACAGCTTCGTGTCGCTGCTCTCGGACCGAAGGGTGCCCCTGGAGGAGATCTCTCGGCTCGTCGGCCACTCCGGTACGGCCGTGACCGAGGAGGTCTACCGCAAGCAGATCCGCCCCGTGATCCAGACCGGCGCCGTGGTCATGGACGGCATCTTCAAGCGGGATCCGGAGCGGTAGTCACGCAGATAGACACGCAGACGAAACAGGTGAGGCACCTACCAAAACTGGTAGGTGCCTCACCTGGTGTTTCACTGTCGGGGTGGCGGGATTTGAACCCACGACCTCTTCGTCCCGAACGAAGCGCGCTGCCAAGCTGCGCTACACCCCGATTGTCGCTGCTTGTCGCGGCGACGTCGTTTACTTTAGCCCACCGGTGGCCGGAGACGAAATCCGGTTTTCGGGGCGTCTGACGCGGCGGCGGACGGGGTCGGGGCGGAGGTGGTCGAGGGTGACGGTCAGGAGGGCCAGGGCGCAGAAGGCGACGCCGAGGATCGCGGCGTTGCCGAGGACCCAGCCGTAGCCGTGCCGCTCGGCGTCCACGAACGGGTAGAGGTAGCGGTCCGGGGTGCCGGGGGACATTGCTGCGCCGCGGGCCAGGGAAAAGCCCAGGTAGACGACGGGGTAGAGAACCCAGGTCGCCGCGTTGCGTACGGTCAGCGGGGTCGGGCTGGTCAGCAGGAGCCAGTCGATCAGTACCGCGATCGGCGTCGCCGTGTGCAGCAGCTGGTTGGCCACCGCCTGCCAGCCCGAGGGTGAGTCGGCCTCTCCGGTCATCGAGAAGCCGCCGGACTGGTTCGCCAGGATCAGGTGGTAGACCAGGCCCGTGATCACGATGTAGACGAGTGTGCCGCCCGTCACTGCGCCGGGCAGGGGGCGGCGGGCCGTCCACGCGTGCCAGGCCGAGGCGGCGAAGGCGATGGCCACGACCACGTTGCTCTGGATGGAGAAGTAGCTGAGGACCCGCAGCGGGCTGCCCAGGATCAGGTCGATGGTCACACCTGCTACCGCCGCGAGGGCCACGAGGAGGCGGAAGGCCGCCGCCGCCGGGCGGCGCGCGGGCGCGACCACCGCGCCCGCGGGGACGATGAAGGGGACAGGCGGTGGGATACCCGGTATCGCGGGGAGGTCGGGTATGTCCCTGGGGATGGGGGCGATCATGGCCCCACGCTAAGCGGATCGGGCGAATCGGGCGATATGGGTCGCCTGGGTGGGTTACGCCCGCCCGCCTTGTCGCCGACAGGGGGCTGGTTCGGCAGGGGCTCACACCGACTGGGGGCTCGGTTCGGTGACGCGCGGAGTGGCGGAGGGATCGGATCGGCGGCGGATCGCACCGAACGGTTCGGCGGCGGATCGCACTGACAGCGGCTCTCGTGACGGCACCGGCTCGTTACGGCACCCGCTCGAGCCGTCCATGGGCCGCGCCGTCAGCCGCCCCCGCCTGCTCCCCCTACCGCCGCTCCATCAACGCCAACTACGGCCGCTCCACCAACGTCAACAGCGACGCCTCCGGCGGGCAGGCGAACCGTACCGGCGTGTAGCGGTTCGTTCCGCAGCCCGCTGAGACGTGCATGTACGCCGTCCGGCCCTCCGCCGTATGCGTGGACAGGCCCTTTACGCGGTCCGTGTCCAGGTCGCAGTTGGTGACGAAGGCGCCGTAGAAGGGGAGGCAGAGCTGGCCGCCGTGGGTGTGGCCGGCGAGGATCAGCGGGTAGCCGTCGGCGGTGAAGGCGTCCAGGGTGCGCAGGTACGGGGCGTGGACCACGCCCATCGAGAAGTCGGCCGACTCCGACGGGCCGCCGGCCACGCGCGCGTAGCGGTCGCGCCTGATGTGCGGGTCGTCGAGGCCGGTCAGCTCTATCTCCATGCCCTCGACCTTCAGCGTCCCCCGCGTGTTCGTCAGGTTCAGCCAGCCCGCCGTGTCGAAACCGTCGCGCAGGTCCTCCCACGGGTTGTGGATGGCTCCCACCACGGGTGCGTTGCCGTTCAGGCCGTGGCGGCCCTGGGTCTTCTCGATCAAGTAGCGGGCGGGGTTGCGGAGTTTGGGGCCGTAGTAGTCGTTCGAACCGAAGACGTACGCCCCCGGGAACTCCATCAGGGGGCCGAGCGCGTCCAGGACCTCGGGCACGCCCTCAGGGTCCGAGAGGTTGTCCCCGGTGTTGATCACGAAGTCGGGGCGCAGGCCGGCCAGGGAGCGCAGCCAGCGCTGCTTCTTGCGCTGTCCGCTCACCATGTGGATGTCGGAGACCTGGAGGATGCGGAGCGGTTGCATCCCCGGCGGCAGGACCGGGACCGTCACCCGCCGCAGGCGGAAGGAACGGGCCTCGAAACCCGCCGCGTACAACAGACCGGCGGCGCCCACCGCCGTGATTCCCAGGGGTACTCCGTATCGCGCGCGCATACCTCCATCGTGTCAGACCCTCGCGAGCCCGCGTGCCCGCCTGTGGACAACCCGGGGACAACCCGGGGACAACCCGAGGACGCCCCGCCGAGCACAAACCGAGCACATCCCGAGGACGCCCCGCCGAGCGCAACCCGCGCCCAACCCGAGCCCACCCCGATCGCAGCGACAGCGCGCTCCGAAATCAACAGGCGACCGCCTCACCACACCTGCGACAATCGTCGGCATGACCAAGCTCAAGTCGAAGCTGCAGGATGACCTCAACGCCGCGATCAAGGAGCGCGATGAGCTCCGCTCCTCGACGCTCCGGCTGACCCTCGCCGCCATCACCAAGGAGGAGGTCGCGGGCAAGACCAAGCGCGAACTCTCCGACGACGAAGTGCAGAAGGTGATCACCCGCGAGGCGAAGAAGCGCCGCGAGGCCGCGGACGCCTTCGCGCAGGGCGGTCGCGCCGAGTCGGCCGAGCGGGAGAAGGCGGAGGGCGAGATTCTCGCCGCGTACCTGCCCAAGCAGCTGTCCGACGACGAGCTTCAGCAGATCGTCGCCCAGGCCGTCGAAGAGGCGAAGGCGGCGGGTGCCGAGGGGCCGCGTGCCATGGGCCAGGTCATGAAGATCGTGAACCCGAAGGTGGCCGGCCAGGCCGAGGGCGGTCGCGTCGCCGCGGTGGTGAAGAAGCTGCTCGCGGGCTGAGGCGGCGTCAGAACGCCGGCAACCGGAAAGTCTTCGTGGGCCAGGAGTTCGTCCTGGCCCACTCTGCTGCCACCTGCCGAGTGGCCCTACGACTCAGGGGCGGGAGTACCCCTCAAGAGGCTGTCGCGACTGACGGGTACGGATACGGGTACGGGTCAGCCGCGCTGGCCGCCGTTTCCACCGCCCCTGTTGGTGGTCCCCTGAATCCATCCCTCGGGAATGGAGAAGGAAGGCGTCGGGAACGGTCCGCCGGTGGGCAGGCCGCCGATGGTGTTCCCGTTCGGGCCGTTCCCGTTCCCGTTGTCCCCGTCGTCACGGTCCCGGCCCTTGTCCTTGTCCCTGTCCTTGTCCCTGTCGAGGTCGGGAATGTCGACCAGGTTGAAGGACGGGGCCTCCTTGCCCGTGAGGGCGCCGGACATCAGGTCCCGCCAGATGGGCCCGGGGACCTGGCCGCCGTACACCTTGGCGTGGTAGACGCCGCCGATGCGGATGTTCACCATCTTGACCTGCTGGGTGGGGCTGCCGACCCAGACCGCGCCGGACAGGTTCGGCGTGTAGCCGACGAACCAGGCGTTCTTGCGCTCGTCCGTCGTACCCGTCTTACCGGCGTTGGCGCGGGCGGTGAGACCGGCCTGCTGGCCCGTACCGGAGTCGACCACGCCGCTCAGCAGTGTGTTGATGCTGTCCGCGGTCTTCTCGGACATCGCCCGCTCGCACGTCGACCGCGGGACCTCGAGGGCCTTCTCCTTGCCGTCGATCTTCTGCGTGATCGACTCTATGGCGATCGGGGTGCAGTACATGCCGCGGGAGGCGAAGGCGGCGTACGCCGTGGCCATCGTCAGCGGGGAGATGCCCTTGGATCCGAGGGAGATGGCGGGCACCTCGGGGAGCTTGTCGCCGTTGCCCTGGACCACGCCGAGTTTGTCGATCTGCTGTATCACCGGGCAGAGGCCGATGTCCGAGATCATCTGCACGAAGTAGGTGTTGACCGACAGGGCCATCGCCTTCTTCAGCCGGTACGGACCGACCTCGGACGTGCTCTCGTTCGGTACCTGCTCGTTGGCCTGGTTGGTCCAGGGCTTGCCGCTGCACGTCTGTACGGGGCTGGGGTAGGGCATCTTGTACGGCGCCGAGTACTCCTGCGTCACCGGCCGGCCCTGCTCCAGAGCGGCCGCCGCCACGAACGGCTTGAAGGTCGAACCGGTCGGGAAACCGTAGTTCGAGCCGCCCATGGCGTAGTCGACCGAGAAGTTGTACTCCGTCTCGTTCTTCCCGTAGCCGTACGGCCTCGACTGGCCCATGCCGACGATCTTTCCGGTGCCCGGCTCGACCAGCGTGGCCGCCGCGGCGACCGAGTCCGACTTGTTGACGTGCGACTTGAGCGAGGCCTGCACCGACTCCTGGGACTGCGGGTCGAGCGTGGTGCGGATGGTCAGGCCGCCCTGGTTCCAGATCTTCGCCCGGGCCTCCTTGGTCTTGCCGAAGACCGGGTCGCTCAGGAAGACATGCTCCACGTACTTGCAGAAGAAGCTGGCGCCCTTGACGGCCGTGATGCAGCCGTTCTTCGGCCTGCTGACGTTCAGGCCGAGCTTCTTCTCCTTGGCCTCGTCGGCCTCCTGCTGCGAGATGTCGTGCACATCGGCCATGCGCTGCAGCACGGTGTTGCGGCGCTTGGTGGCCTCCGCCTCGTCGTTGACCGGGTCGTACCGGCTGGGTGACTGGACGATGCCCGCGAGCAGCGCCGACTCCTGGAGGTTCAGCTGCTTGGCGGGCTTGGAGAAGTAGCGCTGGGCGGCGGCCTCGATGCCGTAGGCCTGCTGGCCGAAGAACGTGATGTTCAGGTAGTTCTCGAGGATCTTCTTCTTGCCGAGCTTCTCCTCGAGCTGGATCGCGTACTTGAGCTCGCGGATCTTGCGGCCGAGGGTCTGCTGGGTGGCCTGGGCGACCTTCGTCGGGTCGTCGCCGGCCTCCTCCACGAAGTAGTTCTTCACCAGCTGCTGGGTGAGTGTGGAGGCGCCCTGGGCCACTCCGCCGTTCTGCGCGTTCTGGTTCAGGGCACGCAGGATGCCCTTCAGGTCGATCGCGCCGTGCTGGTAGAAGCGCGAGTCCTCGATCGCGACGATCGCCTTCTGCATGTACGGCGAGATGTCCTTGAGGTCGACCACCGTGCGGTCGCGCGAGTAGACCGTCGCGATCTGACCGCCCTTGCTGTCCAGGATCGTGGTCCGCTGACTCAGCGACGGACTCTTCAGGTTGTCGGGAATCTCGTCGAACCCCTGGACGGACCCCTTGGCCGCCAGGCCGAGCGCGCCCACGGCGGGCAGCGCTATTCCGGCCATGACGGCGCCTGCGAGCACGCTGACACCGAGGAACTTGGCGGCCTGCTGCGTTGGCGACAGACCACCGCCCGAGCGCTTCTTTGGCATGAGGGCAGCCTACGTTCTCAATCGCCGGACACGCGTATATCCCTTGGCCTAAGCTGCTCCCAACTGTCACAGCAGTGCGGCCACGTATCAATACGTCCGGCGGCCCCGAATCGTTCCGGAGGTTCCGCGGGTTTGTGTGGGGCGCGTGTCCGAATCCGCCTTGTGTGTCACGCGGCGTCCGTTGTGACTCAACTGAACTGTCCCGGTTTGCCGGGATGGTCACGCATGTCCTCAGCTCACTCCCCCGGGTGATCTGCCGCTTACGCATAGTCCGTTCGGGCCATTCAAGATTGGGCCCGAAGGGGGTGTTGCGCTGTGCCCACCTTCCGTAACGTCCTCAACTGGCGGCGGTGAATATGCCGCTGCCGCCGTGGGGGAGCCTCGATTCGGGAGAGGACGGCGCCGGTATGGGCTGGGTAACCGACTGGAGTGCGCAGGCGGCCTGCCGCACTACCGATCCAGATGAACTGTTCGTTCAAGGAGCAGCGCAGAACAGGGCCAAGGCGGTGTGCACCGGATGTCCGGTACGCACGGAATGCCTCGCTGATGCGCTCGACAACCGCGTCGAATTCGGCGTATGGGGCGGCATGACGGAGCGGGAGCGCCGCGCGCTGTTGCGCCGGCGACCGACCGTCACCTCGTGGCGCCGCCTGCTGGAGACTGCGCGTACAGAGTACGAGCGCGGCGCGGGCTTGCTGCCCCTCGACGAGGAAGAGGTGTACGAGCGCTACGCGGCGGTGGGTTGAGGGCGCTCCCCTCGGGCTGGCGAGAGGCTTCCCTCGGGCCACTGAGGGCTCCCTTCGGGCCACCCGGGGCTCTCACGCCCCGGTTTCGGGCAGCTCCGGCCGACTGGCCGCGAGCCGGTCCCCGATGTCCCGCAGCCCGGCGAGATCGTGTACGTCGCCCGGCAGCGCGGCCACTTCGACCACCGCCACCTCGGGGTGGAGCGCGGCGAAGCGGTCACGCGTGCGCTGCTCGCGGGAGAGCAGCTGCATGCGTTCGGCATGCAGCCTCAGCAGGCCTGCGGTGAGTTGTTCAACGGTCCGGTCGGTGTCCGTGGCGGCGGTCCGGCCGTCGTCCGTGGTGGCTGCCCTGTGCTCGTCGGTGACGTCGGTTCTGTCCGTGACGGCGGGCCTGTCCGTGGCGGCGGGGGAGCCTTCGTCGGGACCGTCAGGAGCTGATGTTTCGGAAGCGGGAGATTCTGAACTGTCGTACGTGTCGGGAGAGTTACGAAGTCCAGCTTTCCCGTCCCTCTGATCCACAATGCGGACCTCGTCAAGATTTTCTGAGGCCACGGAATCAAGATCTTCCGCGGCGGCGAGCGCCCGCTCGGCGGACAACTGGGCGGCACCGCTGCCGTGCACCCGGTTGAGCACCAGACCGGCGAACGGCATGTCCTCCGCGGCCAGCCGCTCCACGAAGTACGCGGCCTCGCGCAGCGCGTCCCGCTCCGGGGCCGCCACCACCAGGAACGCCGTGCCGGGCGCCTGGAGCAGCTTGTACGTGGCGTCCGCGCGCGTACGGAAGCCGCCGAACGTCGTGTCCATCGCGGCCACGAACGTCTGGACATCCTTGAGGAGCTGACCTCCGAGCAGCTTCCCCAGGGTGCCGGTCATCATCGACATCCCGACGTTCAGGAACTTCATCCCCGCGCGGCCGCCCAGCTTCGCAGGCGCCGTCAGCAGCCGGATCAGCCGGCCGTCCAGGAAGGAGCCGAGCCGCTTCGGGGCGTCCAGGAAGTCCAGCGCCGAGCGCGAGGGCGGCGTGTCGACGACGATGAGGTCCCATTCGTCACGGGCCCGCAGCTGGCCCAGCTTCTCCATCGCCATGTACTCCTGCGTGCCCGCGAAGCCCGCCGAAAGCGACTGATAGAAGGGGTTGTTGAGAATCGCGGCCGCCTGCTTGCCGTTGGCGTGCGCCTCGACGATCTCGTCGAAGGTGCGCTTCATGTCGAGCATCATGGCGTGCAGCTCGCCGTCTCCCTCGATGCCCTTCACGCGCCTCGGGGTGTTGTCAAGCGAGTCGATGCCCATGGACTGCGCCAACCTGCGCGCCGGGTCGATCGTGAGCACGACCACCTTGCGGCCTCGCTCGGCGGCGCGCAGCCCCAGCGCCGCCGCCGTGGTCGTCTTGCCGACTCCGCCCGAGCCGCAGCACACCACGATGCGGGTCTCCGGGTCGTCGAGCAGGGGGTCGACGTCGAGTACGCGGGCGGCGTTCAGGCTCATGAGATCCCTTGCGTGCGCAGTTCCGTGGCGAGCTCGTACAGGCCCGCCAGGTCCATTCCCCCGGCGAGCAGCGGGAGTTCGTGCAGCGGCAGGCCCTGCTCCGTGAGCACGGTCCGCTGCTCGCGCTCCAGGGCGTACCGCTCGGCGTACTCCTCGGCCTGCTCGAGCAGCGGGTCCACGAGCCGCTCGGCGAGTCCGCCGCGGCGGGCGCCGCCGAGTCCGGCCGCGGAGAGCGACTTGGCGATCGCCGTACGGGGGACGGCGCTCGTCAGCTCCAGGTCGGTGTCGTCGAGGAGCGCGGGCCGCACCATGTTGACGATGATCCGGCCCACCGGCAGCTTCGCGGCCCGCAGCTCGGCGATGCCGTCCGCGGTCTCCTGGACGGGCATCTCCTCAAGGAGCGTCACCAGATGGACCGCCGTCTCCGGGGACTTGAGGACGCGCATGACGGCCTGTGCCTGATTGTGTATCGGGCCGATCTTGGCGAGCCCCGCCACCTCGTCGTTGACGTTCAGGAAGCGGGTGATGCGTCCGGTGGGCGGCGCGTCCATGACGACGTAGTCGTACGCGAACCGGCCGCTCTTGTCCTTGCGGCGTACGGCCTCACAGGCCTTGCCGGTCAGGAGCACGTCCCGAAGACCCGGTGCGACGGTGGTCGCGAAGTCGATGGCGCCGAGCTTCTTCAGGGCGCGGCCCGCGCTGCCCAGTTTGTAGAACATCTGGAGGTAGTCCAGAAGGGCCAGTTCGGGGTCTATGGCGAGGGCGAACACCTCCCCGCCCCCCGGAGCGACCGCGATCTTCCGCTCCTCGTAGGGCAGCGCTTCTGTCTCGAAGAGCTGCGCGATGCCCTGTCTGCCCTCGACCTCGACGAGGAGGGTGCGCTTGCCCTCGGTCGCGAGGGCGAGCGCGAGGGCCGCGGTCACCGTGGTCTTGCCGGTACCGCCCTTGCCGCTGACGACCTGGAGCCTGCTCACGTATTCGAGCCTAACCAGTCCGCCGCCGGACTACGCAGGAGGCTGTGGACAACGTGGGCGAGAGGCTGCGCACAGCAGCGGCTACAGTCGGCCCCATGACCAAGGGGGGGATAAGTGATGTGGGCCGGTAGGCCGTGGGTGCGCTCACGAGCCGTGCGCGTGCCTGCGGATTCCCACGTTCAGGCCGCGGGCCCGGGACGGGTCCCCTCGCATCCTGGCGTCCGTGCGCTGCGAATCCAGCGCTAAGTGTCGGCTCCGGAAGTTCTTCGGGGGTTGACGCGCCGGTTGTTTCCGTGGCCCGAGGTGCTCAGGTGTGCAGACCACTGAAGGGATGCGATCAGTACGGTCTTTAGCGAGGTAGCCACAGCTCGCCCGCACGCAGCCCGGCCTGGAAGCGGGAGTCGGCCTCGAGCTTGGCCATCAGCTCGGCCACGCGCCGCCGGTAGGTGCGCAGCGAGACACCGAGCCGTTTGGCCGCCGATTCGTCGGTGAGTCCCGAACCGAGGCTGTACGACGACCGGGCCCTGTACGAGGGCGACCCTGTCGGCCGGGCCCGGTCACACGCCCGACGTCCTCATGGTGACCGCACCAGGTGGCTTCACGGCCCTGCCGCGGACCCTCAGCGGCGAACGACTCGAACCGTGCGGCGTTCGCCTCGCGCTGGCTTGCCGGGCTTGCCTCGCTGCCGTTGACCCGTCCGTAGGACTGGCGCGTATAGCCTGCAACGTGAAGATTCATGCCGGTAACAACCTGGGGTGTTGTGATGCCTGAAAGTAGCCGTCGTTCGTGGGAATACGCAACCGTGCCGCTGCTCGTCCATGCCACGAAGCAGATTCTGGACACCTGGGGCGAGGACGGCTGGGAGCTCGTCCAGGTCGTGCCCGGGCCGAACAACCCCGAACAGCTGGTGGCCTACCTGAAGCGGGAGAAGTCGGCGTGAGCGGCGCCGTCGAGGCGAGGCTGGCGGAACTCGGGCTGAGCCTGCCGGACGTCGTCCCGCCGCTGGCGGCGTACCAGCCGGCCGTGCAGTCGGGTGTGTACGTCTACACCGCGGGGCAGCTTCCGATGGTGGACGGCACGCTTCCGGTCACCGGGAAGGTGGGCGCGGAGGTCACGGCCGAGGAGGCCAAGGAGCTGGCCCGTACGTGTGCGCTGAACGCTCTTGCCGCGGTCAAGTCGGTCGCGGGTGACCTGGACCGCATCGCGCGCGTCGTGAAGGTCGTCGGTTTCGTCGCGTCCGCCTCGGACTTCACCGGTCAGCCGGGTGTGCTGAACGGTGCGAGTGAGCTCCTGGGTGAGGTCCTTGGTGACAAGGGGGTCCATGCCCGTAGTGCGGTGGGGGTGGCGGTGCTGCCGTTGGATGCTCCGGTGGAGGTCGAGGTTCAGGTGGAGTTGACGGAGGCGTAGGCGCTGCCGCTGTTGCTTGGCGGTTCGCTGTACGCGAGTGGGTGGGTCGGGGCCGTGCCGTGCCGGTACATCCGCCCGTCGCCGGTGGACCAGACGTTGGCCTGTAGGGAGACGTTTCCAGATCCGGGCGTAAGCGACGGGCATGTGATGTACCGGCACGGCACGGCCCCTTCCGTGCGCTGGCGACTGCGGGTGCACCCCCTCAGCCCGTCCGGCGTTTGAGGATGAGGCCGTTCAGGCCGATGCGGGGGGGGCTGGGGGCGGCAGCCCCCAGGGACGATGGGGGTCCCCCCCGCTCTGGGGGTACCTCCCAGGCCCTTAAGGCACTGGGGGAGAAGCCGAGAGTGGGGGAGGGTAGGGGCGGAGGGGCCGAAAACCCACCGGGCCGCACCGCCGGGCAGGGGGAGGCGGACGGGGAGGGGAGCGAGGGGCTCTCGAACATCCGCCCGGCTCGGGATAGCCTCCGGCCATGGCGAATGGGCAGTGGTACCCACCGGAGTGGCCAGAGCGGATCCGCGCGCTGGCGGAGGGCACGCTGACGCCCGTGGCCCCCAGACGCGCGGCCACCGTCATGCTGCTCAAGGACACCGACGACACCCCCGTGGTGCACATGCTGCGCCGCCGCGCCTCCATGGCCTTCGCCGGCGGCGCGTACGCGTATCCGGGCGGCGGCGTGGACCCACGCGACGACGAGCACCAGATCCGCTGGGCGGGCCCCACGCGCGCGTGGTGGGCGAAAAGGCTGGGCGTGGACGAGACCTCCGCCCAGGCCATCGTCTGCGCGGCCGTCCGGGAGACGTACGAGGAGGCGGGCGTCCTGCTCGCCGGAGCCGCCCCGGACACCGTGGTCGGCGACACCACGGGGGACGCCTGGGAGGCGGACCGCGCGGCCCTGGTCGCCCGCGACTTCTCCTTCGCCGAGTTCCTCGACCGCAGGGGGCTCGTGCTCAGGTCCGACCTCCTGGGTGTGTGGACCCGCTGGATCACCCCGGAGTTCGAAACACGCCGCTACGACACCTGGTTCTTCGTGGCCGCCCTCCCCGAGGGCCAGCGCACCCGCAATGTCTCCACCGAAGCCGACCGCACGGTGTGGATCCGACCGGCGGACGCGGCAGCCTCGTACGACAAGGGCGAGCTGACCATGCTGCCGCCCACCATCGCGACCCTGCGTCAGCTCAGCCTGTACGACCGTGCCGCGGACGTCCTCGCCGCGGCGCCCGACCGCGACATGACCCCCGTCCTGGCCAAGGCCCGCCTGGAGAACGGCGAAGTGATCCTCGCCTGGCCCGGCCACGACGAGTTCACCAAGCGCATCCCGACCGGTGGAGCCCCCGCATGACCGACGCAGCCGCCCTCCCCGGCCAGCCCAGAGGCGGGGTCCTCTCCGGCCCCGCCACCGCGCGTGCCGTGAACGTCCTCGCGCCCAACGCGTCCGCCATGACCCTGGACGGCACCAACACCTGGATCGTCTCCGAGCCGGACTCCGACCTCGCGGTGGCGATCGACCCGGGTCCCCTGGACGACGTACACCTCCGGAGTGTGGTGGATACGGCCGAGAAGGCCGGGAAACGGGTCGCGCTGACGCTGCTCACACATGGGCATCCGGATCATGCCGAGGGTGCGGCGCGGTTCGCCGAGTTGACGGGAACCAAGGTGCGGGCCCTGGATTCGGCGCTGCGGCTCGGGGACGAAGGGCTGGGCGCGGGGGACGTCATCACCGTCGGCGGGCTCGAGCTGCGCGTCGTGCCCACGCCCGGGCACACGGCCGACTCGCTGTGCTTCCATCTCCCGGCCGACCGGGCCGTCTTGACGGGTGACACCATCCTGGGCCGCGGCACGACCGTGGTGGCCCACCCTGACGGCCGTCTGGGCGACTATCTCGACTCCCTGCGCCGGCTCCGCTCCCTCACGGTCGACGACGGCGTCAACACCGTCCTGCCGGGCCACGGCCCCGTCCTCGAGGACGCCCAGGGCGCCGTCGAGTTCTACCTCGCCCATCGCGCCCACCGACTCGCCCAGGTCGAGACGGCGGTCGAGAACGGCTACCGGTCGCCGGATGCGGTCGTCGCGCATGTCTACGCGGATGTGGACCGTTCGCTGTGGCCCGCGGCCGAGCTGTCGGTACGGGCGCAGCTGGACTACTTGCGCGAGCACGGCCTCATCTAGCGCGAGCGCAGCCTCATCTGGATCGCCTGGGCGCCGAGGTGCTTGTTGAGGCCCCTAGGGGCGTGTTTTACGGGCGTGGTGCCTTAACGCCATGCACGCGCGCGTACTCCTCGGCGAGCCAGGGGCCGAGGTCGTCGACGTACGAACGGAGGATGGCGAGATCGCCGGCGTTCGGCTCGTAGCCGAGGACGGCCACCCTCAACATCTGGGCGGCGCGCTCCGGGTAGTACGCGCCGAACAACTCCGCCATCTCCTTCAGGTCGCTGGTCCAGCCGTTCCAGCGGGGCATGACCAACGTGAAGCCGGTACGGACGAGATGGCGTGACATGAAGCGGATGAGCGGGCGCCGAGCCTCGTCGGTGTCGGGGGTTTCGCCGATCCGCTCGCGCCAGCGCGGCAGGAGGAGGGCCAGGTCGCCGTTCGTCTCGCGGGCAAGGCGGGAGTCCAGGCGGTAGCGGGGCAGGTACTCGGCCAGGTCCTCGCCCAGGAGCGGCGTACAGAGGCAGGCGACGAACCAGCCCAGGTCGTACGTCTCCAGGTCGCTCAGGAGCCGCGTGCGGCTGAACAGCAGCGTGCCGACGCCGTCGATCTGCGCGAACTCCTTGTCGAGCGCCTCGCCCAGTGCGTCGGCGTCCGCCCGGTCCGCCTCGGTGGGCTCCCCGCGCAGGGCGAGCAGCAGATCGAGGTCGCTTGCGCCCACGCGGGCAGTGCCGCGCGGGATGGATCCGTAGAGGTATGCGCTGGTGAGCCGGTCCCCGAAGACATCGGGAAGTCGGTCGCGGGCCGTGGCGACAACGGGCCGAAACGCCCTCGGGATCCGCCCGAGTGCCCCCTCCCGCTCGATGTACCCCTGGGCGTCGAGTCCCCTGCGGCGCGCGCTTTCGGCCATGCGCCCACTGTGCCGTGGTGGGGGCGGCGGGGCAGGCCATTTTCGGCTGAGCGTGGGGTGGCCCCAAAGCCCTCAAGCACGACGGGGTCCCGCCTCCCAAGAAGGCGGGACCCCGTCGTCGTACAGCGGAGAAACAGCGTCAGCGTGAGCGCTTCGCGAGGCGCTCCACGTCCAGGAGGATCACGGCGCGGGCTTCCAGGCGGAGCCAGCCGCGACCCGCGAAGTCCGCGAGCGCCTTGTTGACCGTCTCGCGAGACGCACCGACCAGCTGGGCCAGCTCCTCCTGCGTGAGGTCGTGCACGACGTGGATGCCCTCCTCGGACTGCACGCCGAATCTGCGCGAGAGGTCCAGGAGCGCACGGGCGACACGGCCCGGAACGTCCGAGAAGACGAGGTCGGACATCTGGTCGTTGGTCTTGCGCAGGCGCCGGGCGACGGCGCGCAGCAGCGCGGCGGCCACCTCGGGCCGCGCGTTCAGCCAGGGCTGGAGGTCGCCGTGGCCGAGGCCCAGCAGCTTGACCTCGGTCAGCGCGGTGGCGGTCGCCGTGCGCGGGCCCGGGTCGAACAGCGACAGCTCGCCGATCAGCTCACCGGGGCCGAGGACAGCGAGCATGTTCTCGCGGCCGTCGGGGGAGGTGCGATGGAGCTTCACCTTGCCCTCGGTGACCACGTAGAGGCGGTCCCCGGGGTCGCCCTCATGGAAGAGAGCGTCACCGCGTGCGAGGGTCACCTCACTCATGGAGGCGCGGAGCTCCGCGGCCTGCTCGTCATCGAGCGCCGCGAAGAGCGGGGCGCGCCGCAGAACGTCGTCCACGAGTTCTCTCCTTGTCGACCTGCTCAGGGGATCTTGCTCCCCCGTGTACCAGGGGACCGTGTTCCCCATCTTGCTGGACGGTCCAAACAGTGTGATCAGTCACAAGTCTGCCGCACTGACGTCCCATCCAGTGCGGCAGGGGGCCAATTGGGGGCCGATCTCCTGGGTCCGAGGCGGATGTCGGTGCCGGGCTTTAGGCTGGCCGGGTGTCCAAATCGCCGGTGAGAGCGCAGGGTAAGGGGGCAGGGCGGGTGGTTGTACGTCGCGATTCCGCCGTGGGCGAACAAGCCCTCGACGAGGCGAAGAAACCGACAAAAGCGACAAAATCGACGCCGGCAAAAGTGCCGGTGAAGGCGGCGGAGGCGGCGAAGACGGCAACGGCGAAGAAGATCTCGAACAAGACCGCCAAAAAGGCGACAGGCTCGGTCAAGAAGTCGACAGGCCCGGCCAAGAAAGCGGCGCCCGCGAAGAAGGCCGCAGCCACGGCCAAGGGAGCCACGGCGGCCAAGAAAGCCGTAGCCACGGCCAAGAAGGCCGCCGTGCCTGCCAGACCGCCCAAGAACGAGTCGCACACCGCCCTCGTCCGCCGCGCCCGCCGTATCAATCGCGAGCTCGCCGAGGTGTACCCGTACGCCCACCCGGAGCTGGACTTCGAGAACCCCTTCCAGCTGATCATCGCCACGGTCCTGTCCGCCCAGACGACCGACCTGCGGGTGAATCAGACGACCCCGGCGCTCTTCGCCAAGTACCCGACCCCCGAGGACCTGGCTGCCGCCAACCCGGAGGAGGTCGAGGAAATCCTCCGCCCCACCGGGTTCTTCCGGGCCAAGACCAAGTCGGTGATGGGGCTCTCGAAGGCGTTGCGGGACGACTTCGGCGGCGAGGTTCCCGGCCGTCTCGAGGATCTGGTCAAGCTCCCCGGCGTAGGGCGCAAGACCGCCTTCGTCGTGCTCGGCAACGCCTTCGGGCGGCCGGGGCTCACCGTGGACACCCATTTCCAGCGGCTCGTACGCCGTTGGCAGTGGACCGACGAGACCGACCCGGACAAGATCGAGGCGGCCGTCGGCGCGCTCTTCCCGAAGAGCGAGTGGACGATGCTGTCCCACCACGTGATCTTCCACGGCCGCCGTATCTGCCACGCCCGCAAGCCCGCCTGCGGCGCCTGCCCCATCGCCCCGCTCTGCCCGGCGTACGGGGAGGGCGAGACCGACCCGGAGAAGGCGAAGAAGCTCCTCAAGTACGAGAAGGGCGGCTTCCCCGGCCAGCGACTCAAGCCCCCGCAGTCCTACCTGGACGCGGGCGGCATCCCCGCACCTCCACTGGGCGCCGGATGACGGAACGAACAGGGCAGCGGCAGGCGTTGGGAAGAGCAGAACGGGGGTGGCGATGACGCACGCGAGCAACACACAGGGCGGGCCGGTGACGCTCAGCAAGGAAGGTCTGCCCGAGTGGCTGGCTCCGGTGGTGCGCGCCGCCGAGACGGTCGAACCGCTGCAGCTGAGCCGTTTCCTGCCCCCGGCGAACGGCGCGGGGCGGCAGTCCGCCGTCCTCATCCTGTTCGGCGAGGGCGACCGCGGCCCCGAGCTGCTGCTCATGGAGCGCGCCGGCTCCCTGAGATCGCACGCCGGGCAGCCCTCCTTCCCCGGTGGAGCCCTCGACCCCGAGGACGGCGACCCGAAGGCCGACGGGCCGCTGCGGGCCGCTTTGCGAGAGGCCGAGGAGGAGACCGGGCTCGAACCGAGCGGCGTCCAGCTCTTCGGCGTGCTGCCCGCGCTCTACATCCCGGTGAGCGGCTTCGTGGTCACCCCGGTCCTCGGCTGGTGGCGCCGCCCGACCCCGGTCGGCGTGGTCGACCCGAACGAGACGGCCCGCGTGTTCACCGTCCCCGTGGCGGATCTCACGGACCCCGCCAACCGTGCCACCACCGTTCACCCCAGCGGCCACCAGGGTCCGGCATTTCTGGTCGAGTCGGCCTTGGTCTGGGGGTTCACCGCCGGAATCATCGACCGGATCCTGCACTACGCCGGCTGGGAGCGCCCCTGGGACCGCGCCAAGCAGGTCCCACTCGACTGGCGCTCATGACAAGGTGACCTCCGTGCTGTGTTTTCCCGGTGGACGCGGTATCCCCTTGCCGCTGTGCGGCGGGCCGGTCCCCCGGCCGGACGATCGCGACCGGAAAGTGATGAGGCGAGGCTTGAAGCGGTGAACGTGCTGGACATCCTGTTGCTGGTCGCCGCCGTGTGGTTCGCGATCGTGGGCTATCGCCAGGGCTTCGTCGTCGGCATCCTGTCGGTGATCGGCTTCCTGGGCGGTGGCCTCATCGCCGTCTACGTGCTCCCCGTCCTCTGGGACTGGCTGACCGACGACAGCGAGGTGAGTACGTCCGCCGCCGTCGTCGCGGTGATCATCGTGATCGTCTGCGCCTCCGTGGGCCAGGCCCTCACCACCCACCTCGGCAACAAGCTGCGCCGGTACATCACCTGGTCCCCGGCCCGCGCTCTGGACGCGACGGGCGGCGCCCTCGTCAACGTCGTGGCGATGCTGCTCGTCGCCTGGCTGATCGGCTCGGCCCTCGCCGGTACGACCCTGCCGACGCTCGGCAAGGAGGTCCGCAACTCCAAGGTGCTGCTCGGCGTGTCCCGCGCCCTGCCCGCGCAGGCCAACACCTGGTTCGCCGACTTCTCCTCCGTCCTCGCGCAGAACGGCTTCCCGCAGGTCTTCAGCCCCTTCGCCAACGAGCCCATCAACGAGGTCCAGCCCCCCGACCCCGCGCTCGCCCGCAGCGCCGTCGCCATCCGCGCCCAGAAGTCCATCGTCAAGGTCACGGGCACCGCCCAGAGTTGCGGCAAGGTCCTCGAAGGCACCGGCTTCGTCTTCAGCGACCGCCGGGTGATGACCAACGCGCACGTGGTCGGCGGCGTCGACGAACCCACCGTCCAGATCGGCGGCGAGGGCCGGAAGTACGACGCCACGGTCGTCCTGTACGACTGGGAGCGCGACATCGCCGTACTCGACGTCCCGAATCTGAACGCGCCCGCGCTGCGGTTCACCACCCAGGACGCGACCCGAGGCAACAGCGCGATCGTCGCCGGGTTCCCGCAGAACGGGGCGTACAACGTCCAGCCGGCGCGGGTGCGCGGCCGTATCACGGCCAACGGCCCGGACATCTACCACCGCAAGACGGTGCACCGCGACGTCTACTCGCTCTACGCGAACGTCCGCCAGGGCAACTCCGGCGGCCCGCTGCTCACACCCGACGGCAAGGTGTACGGCGTGGTCTTCGCGAAGTCGCTCGACGACACCAACACCGGGTACGCGCTCACCGCGGACGAGGTCCAGGAGGACATCGCCCAGGGTCGTACCGCGAACCAGCAGGTGGACAGCGACAGCTGCGCGCTGTAATCCGGCGGGCGGAACGGCCCGGTGGGCTCAGCCGCGCGGATGGCGCAGCCGTACCGAGACCCAGCGGGCCCGGCGGCGCAGAATGCGCGGGATCCCCACTCGGAGGTCCGTGCCCGGCAACTGCGGGGTGCCCCTCTGATGGGAGCTCAGGCCCGTGGCCGAGCGGCGGTTGCGTGCTGCGTCACTGTAGTCGTGCGTCCAGCCCATACCCCGACGTCTGCCCCTGCCCCAAGGTCGATAACCACGCCTCGGCCCCCCAATTGGCCTATGCGCCAGGCAATTGGCCGTTCGCAGGACAGGCGTTCCCGTTCGCGTGCCGGGCGCGTCCGGGCGGGTGGTCACCGACCGGGTCGGACGTCACGGATCGGGCTCGTCCGGGTGGTCACGACCGGGTGAGGACGTCACCGATCGGGTTCCGGATCCTTCAGCCAGTTGACCAGTTCCGTCGAGAACGCGACCGGGTCCTCCTCCTGCGGGAAGTGCCCGAGACCGTCGAACAGCCGCCAGCGGTACGGCGCTTCGACGTACTCCCCGGATCCGGCCGCGCTCCGCGTCCGCATCACCGGGTCGAGCGAGCCGTGCAGATGCAGCGTCGGCACCCGCACCGGCCGCTTCATACGACGGTTGAACTGGATGCCGTCCGGGCGGGCCATGGACCGCACCATCCACCGGTAGGGCTCGAGCGAGCAATGCGCCGTCGACGGGATGCACATGGCGCGGCGGTACGTCTCCACGGCCTCGTCGTCCGGCAGCCGCGGCCCCGACCAGTCCCGTACCAGACGACCCACCAACGCGCCGTTGTCGGCGGTCAGCTGCCGCTCGGGAATCCAGGGGCGCTGGAACCCCCAAATGTATGAACTCGCGGACGTCTGCTTGACGTCGGAGAGCATGGCCGAACGCCAGCGCCGGGGATGGGGCATCGACGACACCGCGAGACGGCGTACGAGCTTGGGGCGCATGACGGCCGCCGTCCACGCCAGATAGCCGCCCAGGTCGTGCCCGACCAGCGCGGCGTCGGGCTCGCCGAGGGACCGTACGACCCCGGTGATGTCGAGCGCGAGGTTGGCGGGGTCGTAGCCGCGCGGGGTGCGGTCGCTGCCGCCGACGCCCCGCAGATCCATGGCCACGGCCCGGAAGCCCGCGTCGGCGAGCGCCACCAGCTGATGGCGCCAGGTCCACCAGAACTGCGGGAAGCCGTGCAGCAGCAGGACGAGCGGCCCGTCGCCCATCTCGGCGATGTGGAAGCGTGCGCCGTTGGCGGCGACGTCCCTGTGCGTCCAGGGTCCGTCGAGCCGTACGCCCGAAGTGGGTTGGGCCGGAGGTGTGGCGGGGTCCGTCATGACGACGAGCGTGCCACAGGCCTGGCGGTGCCCTCGACCCGCTGCCGGGGGTGCGGCTTGGCGGTCTGCAGGACGCCCGCCGTCTGCTTCATCGAGGCGGCGACCTTCTGCGGGGCCTGGCTCTTCTTGGCCTTCTTCGCGAAGACCAGGCCGATCAGTGCGAGCACGACGGCGACCAGCACGTTCGCGGCGAACGACAGCAGGAAGCAGATCGCGAGGTTCCAGCCGCTCCAGGTCCGGATGCCGTACGCCAGGGCGAAGTTCAGCATCGGCAGCGAGAAGACCAGCACCGCCGCGGCCACCGCGAACGCGCCGCCGCTGACCGCGCCGCGCTTGACATCCCGCTTGAGCTGGGCCTTCGCGAGCGCGATCTCGTCGTGCACCAGCGCGGACATCTCGGTCGTCGCCGAGGCGAACAGCTGGCCAATGCTGCGTTCGGCGCCGACCGGGCTGCCGTCAGGTGCGCTCATCGCGGACTCCCTTTTTCGGGTGCTGGTCTCTCTTGGATTGTTTTGTCGTCTCAGATCATGCCGGACTGTCGTCTCCCTCGCTTGCCCCGCCCGCCACTTGGGCAAGCCTGCGATGTTCGGCGGCCTTCCGCTCGTAGATCTCCGCCATCCGCAGGTGGTATGCCGGTTGGCCCTGCTCGTAGATATCGGGGATGCCGTCGAGGTCCTCGTCGCGCTCCTCCGCCTCGCACAGCGCGCGGTACTTGGCGTTACGTATCTTCAGCAGCGTCGTGGCGATGACGGCCGCGATGAGCGAGCCGATGAGGACGGCTGCCTTGCCCTCGTCGGCGAGTACCGGGTCGTCGCCGAAAGCGAGCTCGTCGATGAGCAGCGAGACGGTGAAGCCGATGCCGGCGAGGCTCGCGACGGCGAAGACATCCGGCCAGGCCAGGTCCTCGCTGAGTGACACCCTGGTGAAACGCGCCGTCAGCCACGTACCGCCGAAGATGCCGACCGCCTTGCCGACGACGAGCCCGAGAACGATCCCGAGCGTCTCGGGTCGTGTGAACACATCCCCCAGCGCTCCTCCGGAGACCGTGACCCCCGCGCTGAACAGCGCGAACAGCGGCACGGCAAGCCCGGCCGACAGCGGCCGTACGAGATGCTCGATGTGCTCACCGGGGGAGTGCTCCTCGTCCTCGTGCCGGTGGCAGCGCAGCATCAGGCCCATCGCGACACCGGCGATGGTGGCGTGGATGCCGCTGTTGTACATCAGCCCCCAGATGACGAGGGCGAGCGGGACGTACAGGTACCAGCCGCGTACGCCCTTGCGCAGCAGCAGCCAGAACACCCCGAGCCCGATGACCGCCCCGCCGAGCGCCACGAAGTTGATCTTCTCGGTGAAGAAGACGGCGATGATCAGGATCGCGAACAGATCGTCGACGACGGCGAGCGTGAGCAGGAAGGCGCGCAGGGCGGACGGCAGTGACGTCCCGATGACGGCGAGCACGGCGAGCGCGAAGGCGATGTCGGTGGCGGTGGGGATGGCCCACCCGTCGAGGGTGCCTCCGCCGAGGACATTGGTGAGGGTGTAGACCAGCGCGGGTGCGGCCATGCCGCAGATCGCGGCGACCACCGGCAACAGCGCGGCCTTCGGGTCCCTGAGGTCCCCGGCGACCAGCTCGCGCTTGAGCTCGATCCCGGCGACGAAGAAGAACACGGCGAGCAGCCCGTCGGCCGCCCAGTGCTCGACCGACAGATCGAGCCCGAGGGAAGCGGGCCCGATGTGGAAGTGAGCGATGCTCGCGTAGCTGTCCCGCAGCGGGGTGTTCGCCCAGATCAGCGCGGCGATCGCGGCGACCAGCAGCAGCACGCCACCCACGGTCTCGGTACGCAGCGCGTCCGCGACGAAGTTCCGCTCGGGCAGCGACAGTCGTCCGAGCAACTTGCGGGGGGATGTGGTGGTGCGGGGCGCGGCCACGGGGACGACCTCCGGTCGGGTAGGCAGGACAGAGCGCTTGCCGACCAGACTTCCCGGCACACCTTGGGCACTTCTTGACGTGTTGTTTACGTGATCCTTAGCTTACCTAGGATGTGGCCGGGTTTACGCGGTGATCTTCACATTAAGCGCGGAGGGGGATTTATGCGCGTTGCGCGGGGAGGGGGAGGCCTTATCAGGGACGCCGAGAGGAGCGCCCCGTCAGGGGCGCGGGGAACCGCGCGATCAGAGCCCCCACGGGCCTGCAGGTTATAGGCGGGCATAGGTCGCCCCCCGGGGCGCAGAGGCACAGGTGCGCAGGGGTTCCGGGATGCCGGAGTTCCGTGACTCCGGGATTCGGGATTCCGGGGCGAAGCCCAGCGTCGCCCGGGGGTGTGGGGGGCACGCAAGGTGCCCCCCGGTGGAGAAGGCCCCGCTCAGTCCTCGCTGGGCGCCGCCGGCAACTTCGCCTGGATCAGGTCCATCACCGTGGAGTCCGTGAGCGTGGTGACGTCCCCGAGCTCACGGTTCTCGGCAATATCACGCAGCAGCCGCCGCATGATCTTCCCGGACCGCGTCTTCGGCAGCTCGGCCACCGGCAGGACCCGCTTCGGCTTGGCGATGGGCCCCAGTGTGGTTCCCACGTGCTTGCGCAGGTCGGCCACGAGCCCGTCGTCGTCGGCGGAAGCCGTCCCCCGCAGGATCACGAACGCGACGATGGCCTGGCCGGTCGTCTCGTCCGCCGCGCCCACGACCGCTGCTTCGGCGACCGACGGGTGCGAGACGAGCGCCGACTCGACCTCGGTCGTCGAGATGTTGTGCCCGGACACGAGCATCACGTCGTCGACCCGGCCGAGCAGCCAGATGTCCCCGTCCTCGTCCTTCTTGGCACCGTCCCCGGCGAAGTACTTCCCCTCGAACCGCGACCAGTACGTGTCGATGAACCGCTGGTCGTCCCCCCAGATCGTCCGCAGCATCGACGGCCACGGCTCGGTGAGGACGAGGTAACCGCCCCCGCCGTTCGGCACTTCCTGCGCCTCGTCGTCGACGACGGTCGCGGAGATGCCGGGCAGCGGACGCTGCGCGGACCCCGGCTTGGTCTCCGTCACGCCCGGCAGCGGCGAGATCATCATCGCGCCGGTCTCGGTCTGCCACCAGGTGTCCACGATCGGCGTGCGGTCGCCGCCAATGTGCTTGCGGTACCAGATCCAGGCCTCGGGGTTGATCGGCTCACCCACGGACCCCAGCACCCGCAGGCTGCTGAGGTCGAACTTCGCGGGGATGTCGTCCCCCCACTTCATGAACGTACGAATGGCCGTGGGCGCCGTGTACAGGATCGTCACCCCGTACTTCTGCACGATCTCCCAGAACCGCCCCTGGTGCGGCGTGTCCGGCGTGCCCTCGTACATCACCTGCGTCGCGCCGTTCGCCAGCGGTCCGTACGTGATGTACGAGTGCCCGGTGACCCAGCCGATGTCGGCCGTGCACCAGTACACATCGGTCTCCGGCTTGAGGTCGAAGACGGCGTGGTGCGTGTACGAGGCCTGCGTGAGGTAGCCGCCCGAGGTGTGCAGGATGCCCTTCGGCTTCCCCGTCGTCCCGGAGGTGTAGAGAATGAACAGCGGGTGCTCGGCGTCGAACGCCTCCGGCGCGTGCTCGGTGGACTGCCGCACGACGATCTCGTGCCACCACACGTCGCGGCCCTCGGTCCAGGCGACGTCCTGCCCGGTACGGCGTACGACGAGGACGTGCTCGACGCGGTCCACCCGGTTGATGGCGTCGTCGACGGCGGGCTTGAGCGCGGCGGGCTTGCCGCGCCGGTAACCGCCGTCCGCCGTGATGACGACCTTGGCGTCGGCGTCCTCGATACGGGTGGCGATCGCGTCCGCGGAGAACCCGCCGAAGACGACCGAGTGCGTGGCGCCGATACGGGCACAGGCCAGCATCGCGACGACGGCCTCGGGAATCATCGGCAGGTATACGGCGACTCGGTCACCCTTGCCGACACCCAGCTCGGTCAGGGCATGTGCGGCCCTGCTGACCTCGTCCTTGAGCTCGGCGTAGGTGATGGCCCGGCTGTCGCCCGGCTCGCCCTCGAAGTGGATGGCGACGCGGTCGCCATGGCCCGCCTCGACATGCCGGTCCACGCAGTTGTACGCGACGTTGAGCTTGCCGTCCTTGAACCACTTGGCGAACGGCGGGTTCGACCAGTCCAGCGTCTCGGTCGGCTCGGTGGCCCAGGTCAGCCGGCGGGCCTGCTCGGCCCAGAAGCCGAGCCTGTCAGCCTTGGCCTGTTCGTACGCCTCTGCCGTGACGTTGGCGTTAGCGGCCAGGTCAGCGGGCGGCGCGAAGCGTCGCTCCTCTTTCAAGAGGTTGGCCAGGCTTTCGTTGCTCACGACATCTCCCTTTCCCAGGGTGTCCGTTGTGTCCCAGGCCACAGCTCATCAGACCGAGGGGCTCGATGACAAGGGTCGACCGAAAATTGGTTTAGACCTATTGGCGAGGTCTTCGGGTGGTCTGCGGGCTGCGGGTCCGTGCGAGTCCCCAGGGGACGCACTCTGAGGCACGTACGGACCGGCCGTCGGGTTCACCACCCTCGGCCCCTCGACCTCCCTCGAACGGGAGGGACCCCCGGGCGATCCGGTCCCTGGTACCGCGATCTCCGGCACATGGTCCGCGCCCCCGTCGACTGGGGCCGCGCACCACGGCCAGGTCACGCGGGACGGCGCAGATCCTCCGCCGCCCCCACGTGATCGAACAGCTCGTCCCCGTCGCCGTCGGCCAGCAGATACGCCTGCGCCTCCCCTACGTGGAAGTACATCCCGTGCAGTTCGAGTACGCCCTCCCGCAGGGCCCGCGCCACGGACTCATGCGCCCGCAGGTGCTCCAACTGCTGCACCACGTTGGTCAGGCAGAGCTGCTCCACCGCGTCGGCCGGCGCCCGCCCGTCGAGCCGCGCCCACGGCCGGTCCTTGGCGGCCATCCGCTCAAGGCTCGGCTGCCCGTGCCGCAGCCACCGTCTGAGCGGAGTGAGCGGCGTCCCTCCGGGCTCCGAGGCCAGCAGGGCCTGCATCGCCCCGCACCCGGAGTGCCCGCACACCGTGATGGACCGCACCTTCAGCACGTCCACCGCGTACTCGATCGCCGCGGCCACCGAGTCGTCCCCATGCTCCTCCCCGGGCAACGGCACGAGGTTGCCCACATTCCGTACGACGAAGAGGTCACCCGGACCACTGGAGGTGATCATCGATGTGACGAGCCGCGAGTCGGCGCAGGTCAGGAACAGCTGGGACGGCTGCTGCCCTTCCCGCGCCAGCCGCGCCAGCTCACCCCGAACCAGCGGCGCGGTGTTGTGCTGGAACGCGCTGATCCCGCGCACCAGTTGATGCCCGCTCTGGTCGCTCTGCCCGCCACCCCCGCTCGCCCCGGAGGCGTCGGCCGCCTCACCGGCCCCGTCCGGCGGGCCGTCGGCAGATACGGACTGCGGGATCGCGGAGGCCGCGCAGTGGTGGTTGCGCCAGGGTGTCCAGGGCCGGCAGCGGCAGTGGGCAGTGTTCGCGGGCTCGGCGATCCGGGTTCCGACACGCCCCGAGAACTCGGCCGTGCCGCCTGCCGCGATGTGAGCGCTCTGCCAGTCGTGCAGGGACTCGTACGCCGCGTGGTCCATGAACGAGCCGTCCAGCTCCACGACGACGTCGGCATCGTGAGGCACCAGGTGCAGGGAGCGGCTGAGCCGTGGCACCGCGAGAAACGTCAACTGCCCTCGTACGCGTACGTAATGGACTCCTCCCTTTTCGTGGTGCGTGATACGGGTGCGGGTGAGGCGGTGCAGGGCGACGCCGATGGCCACGGAGACCCCCAGCGCCACGCCCTCGAGAACTCCGAGGAACACGACGCCGAGCGTGGTGGCGGCGTACACCAGCACCTCACGGTGGCGGGTGACCGTGCGGATGTGGTGCAGGGACACCATCTTGATGCCGACGGCCATCACCAGGGCGGCGAGCGATGCGAGGGGGATCAGCTCCAGGATCGGGACCATCAGCAGCGCGGCAACTACTACGAAAACGCCGTGCAGCATCGTGGAGTTCCGGCTCACGGCACCGGCGTGCACATTCGCGGCACTTCGTACGGCGACCCCGGTGACCGGCAGTCCGCCGAGCGTGCCGGAGACGACATTGGCGGCGCCCTGCCCGAACAGCTCCCGGTCGAGGTCGGAGCGAGGGGGCGGCGGCGTCGGACGTGCGGCCGCGAGCCTGTCCACGGCGACGGAGCCGAGCAGCGACTCCACGCTGCACACCAGCGTCACGGTGAGGACGGCGGCGGCGATCCCGGGCACCGGCCCCTCGGGCAGCCCGGCCAGCGCATGGCTGCTCCAGGACGGCAGATCGACCTTGGGCAGGGTCAGCCCGGCGAGGGAGGCGGTCGCGGTGGCCCCGGCGACGGCGACGAGCGCGGCGGGGACCTTGCGCAGTACGTGCCCGACCCGCCCGGGAATCCGCGGCCAGGCGAGGAGGAGCACCAGTGTCAGCGAGCTCATCGACAGCGCGGCGGGGTGGGTGTGCGCCAACTGGTCCGGCAGTGCACGGAGGTTGTCGAGGACGGAACTCTGCGGGTTGCCGCCCAGCACGATGTGCAGCTGGGCGACGGCGATGGTCACGCCGATGCCGGCGAGCATGCCGTGGACGATCGCGGGGCTGACGGCCAGTGCCGTACGAGCCACGCGCAGGCAGCCCAGGCCCAGTTGGGTAAGTCCGGCGAGAACGGTGATGGCGCAGGTCGTACGCCATCCGTAGCGGTGGATGAGCTCGGCGGTGACGACCGTGAGCCCGGCGGCGGGTCCGCTCACCTGGAGCGGGGTGCCACCGAGCCGTCCGGCGACGAGTCCGCCCACGGCGGCTGCGACGAGGCCGGCCTGGAGCGGCGCGCCGGTGGCGAGGGCGATGCCGAGGGACAGCGGCAGGGCGATCAGGAAGACCGCGATCGAGGCCGACAGATCGGCGCCCGCGATACGGAATCGGCGGGGCGGGGCCGGCGGGGGACTGTGGGGCCGGTGGCTGCGCTTCGATCGAGTCGAGCCGGTGATGGGGGTCCCCGCTCTGACGAAGTCGGGGGCTTGGGGGTGGGTGGGGATGCTGGCGGACATGGTTCCCGTCTCCTCCGGGGCAGCGCGGTCGCGGAACAGGTGGTGCCCCCGCCCGAAGCGGCGGGAGGCGGATCGCGGCCGTGGGTCACGGCGTACAGCGGCGGGATTCTCAACACTCGGTAAACGGATCGTAATGGAGAGTAAAGGTCTGGTGCGAAAAATCAGGTCAAATGGGGCACTAATTCACTCTCTAGGGTGAACCGGGCATTTGATCGGCTTGTCGCATTTATTCCTTCTCGGTCCCGTGCGACCTTGGCGACGCTGTCGGCGAAACCACTGCATAACAGCCCATAACGCCCTTTCAGCGTTGCCCTGACCGAAGGAAGAAGGAGGGCGGAAGATGGCCGCCACCCAGAGGATCGCTGCGGGCGCAGCACTCGCCGCGGCCTGTGCCACGGCGCTCGCCGGCTGCGTAGGTGCCCAGGAAGGCGCGAAGAAGGGGGCGGGGGCCCCGGCGCCCAAGAGCGCGGTACGCCCGATCGGCGACGGCTCCACCGCGTACACCGGTGCGCAGCCGTATCTGCCCAGGCCCGTGCGGCTGAAGCCCGGGGAGAAGCCCCCGCAGTTCGTGGTCTTCTCATGGGACGGTGCCGGCGAGGACAGCCAGAAGCTCTTCTCACACTTCCGGAAGATCGCCAAGGCCAACAACGCGACGATGACGTACTTCCTGAGCGGCGTGTACATGCTGCCGGAGGACAAGAGCGACCTGTACAGGCCGCCGCAGCACTCGCCCGGCAGCTCCGAGATCGGCTTCAACGACGAGCAGGGCATCGAGGACACCGTGAAGCAGTTGCGCGGCGCGTGGCTGGAGGGCAACGAGATCGGTACGCACTTCAACGGCCACTTCTGCGGCAGCGGAGGCGGGGTCGGCGAGTGGTCGGTCGCGGAGTGGAAGAGCGAGATCGCCCAGGCGAAGTGGTTCGTGAAGTCCTGGAAGACCAACACGGGCATGAGGGAGTCGTCCCCGCTGCCCTTCGACTACGACAAGGAGCTCATCGGGGCCCGCACGCCGTGCCTGGAGGGCCAGGAGAACTTCAGGAAGGCGGCCCGCCAACTGGGCTTCCGCTACGACACCAGCGGCGTCAACGACCAGGTCTGGCCCGAGAAGAAGGAGGGCCTGTGGGACCTGTCGATGCAGCTCGTGCCCTTCCCCGGGCACACCTACGAGCAGCTCACCATGGACTACAACTTCATGGTGAACCAGTCGGGCACGCAGACCCAGGGAGACCCCGCCAAGTACGCGGAGTGGGGCAACCAGATGCGTGATGGCCTGGTCAGGGGTTTCTACCGCGCCTACGACGGCAACCGCGCGCCGCTGGTCATCGGCAACCACTTCGAGTCCTGGAACGGCGGCACCTACATGCGTGCCGTCGACGAGGTCATCGAGCATGTCTGCACCAAGCCCGAGGTGCGCTGCGTCTCCTTCCGGCAACTCGCGGACTGGCTCGACGTCCAGGACCCGGCGACCCTCGACAAGCTCCGCGGCCTCAAGGTGGGCGAGGCCCCGAAGCAGGGCTGGGCGTCCTTCCTCTCGGGGCGCCCGGCCCCTGCCCCGAGGGGCGTCCCCGGGGCGCCCGCGGTCAAGCCCTAGCAGCCCCTTGGGGGCTGTGGCTCCATCCCGCGGCGGCTCCCCGCGGGCCGACTGCTCAAGCCGTGGCCACCAGGCCCTCGCCGAGTACGAATCCGGGGTCGACCTGGGCCGCCAGGTCCGCCCCGGTTTTCTCGTTGCCCCAACTGCTCGCGTTCTTCAGGTGGAAGTGCACCATCTGGCGCATGTAGCGCTCCCAGTCGCGCAGCTCGTACGTGGCGTCGGCGGCGGAGTGCAAGGTCTGCAGGGCGTGGCAGTTGGCCTCCTCCAGGTGCTCGAACCTGGGCGGGCGGCCCTTCTCCATGTCGCGCACCCAGTTCGAGTGCCCGACCGTGACCAGGAGGTCGTCACCGACTTCGGCGCGGAGGAAGTCGATGTCGTCCTGGCCCTGCACCTTGTTGCCGACGACCTTCAGGGTGACCCCGAAGTCGCGGGCATACTCCTTGTACTGGCGATAGACGGAGACCCCCTTCCGGGTCGGCTCGGCGACGAGGAACGTGATGTCGAAGCGGGTGAACAAGCCGGACGCGAAGGAGTCGGAGCCCGCCGTCATGTCGACGACGACGTACTCGCTCTGGCCGTCGACGAGATGGTTCAGGCAGAGCTCCACTGCACCGATCTTGGAGTGGTAGCACGCCACTCCCAGATCGGCCTCGGTGAACGGGCCGGTGACCATCAAACGGACGGCGCCGCCGTCGAGTTCCACCGGCCGCGCGCAGGCGTCGTACACCGCATTGTCCTCGCGCACCCGCAGCAGTCGCGACCCCTCGCCGGGCGGGGTCGTCTTGATCATCGTGTCAGCGGATGCGATGCGGGGGTTGGAGCCGCGCAGGTAGTCCTTGATCAGCGGCAGTCGCTGGCCCATCGCGGGCAGTCCGGCTGACTCCGCCTCGGCGAGGCCGAGCGCGACCCCCAGGTGCTGGTTGATGTCGGCGTCCACCGCGACGACCGGCAGGCCGGAGGCCGCGAGGTGGCGCACGAAGAGCGAGGACAAGGTGGTCTTGCCGCTGCCGCCCTTCCCAACGAAAGCAATTTTCATGTTCACCAAGGGTAGTGGAGTCATTGCTCTGAGTGCATCGCGTGCGGGAAGAAAACCACTCCTTCGTGGGGTGTTTCCGAACAGAAGGGGTGCGCGGATCTACGAGGGGTGGCAGTCGGGTGACGGGGCGGGCGCGTACTGTCGTACTCATGGGTACGACAGGTGCGACCGCCGATCCGCTCGCGGCCTTGGGCTCGCTTCCCGGAGTGGCCGAGTCCGTGGAGTCCGTCCGCAAGGCCGTGGACCGGGTCTACGGCCACCGGATCATGCGGCGCCGCAGCAACGAGATCACGTCCGAGGCGGCGCTGCGCGGCGCACGCGGTTCCGCGGCGCTGTCCGGTGCCGACTGGGCGCTCGAAGAGGTGCGCCGCCGCACCGATTTCAGCGCGGACTACGAGGCCCGCACAGTGGGCGCGGCCCTCAGACTGACCGCCGAGGCGGGCCAGCTCCTGTCCATCTGGCGGCAGTCGCCCCTTCGGGTACTGGCCCGGCTGCACCTGGTGGCGGCCGCGGACAAGCGTGACGAGGTCGGCCGGCCACGGCAGAACGGCGAACCGGTCGACGAGCCCCTCGTCGAGCTGCCACTGCCGGATGCGGACGAGGTGGCCGGGCGTCTCGAAGGGCTCTCGCAGCTGATCATCGCGGGAGGTTCGGCCCCCGCCCTGGTGACGGCGGCGGTCGTCCACGGCGAACTGCTCGCCCTGCGCCCCTTCGGTTCCCACAACGGCCTGGTCGCGCGCGCGGCCGAGCGCATCGTCCTGGTCGGCAGCGGTCTCGACCCGAAGTCGATCTGCCCAGCGGAGGTCGGTCACGCCGAACTCGGTCGCGCGGCCTATCTGGCGGCTCTCGACGGCTATGTCTCCGGCACCCCGGAGGGCATGGCGGCCTGGATCGCTCACTGCGGCAAGGCGGTTGAGCTGGGCGTCAGGGAGTCGACGGCGGTCTGCGAGGCGCTTCAGCGCGGGGCGGCGTAAGGGAACTCAAGGAGGCCCGAAAAGCGCCTCCACAACAAAATCGCCCTCTACGAAGAGGGCGAAAACTCTCTGGACAGGGTTGCGGCGGTACGAGTTTCCGTACCGCCGCTGGCACGTTCACCGGGTTACCAAGCGTCCTCGATATATTGCCCATCAGGTCGGGAACTCCGCCCGTCACCTGGTGCGGCTGGCCCGTAATCGACGGGTCGACGTCGCGTGGGTGCTCGATGTTCATGCTCGGTCCGTGGGGCCATTGGTTGCGGTTAAAGGTGATCCTCTCGGATGTCCTTGGTCTCGCGGGCCGTTAAACCCTTTGTACTCCAGGCCCTGAGGAAGCGGAAGTCCTGGCTGCACTTCTTTACTTTTAGGTTCAAACGGGTGCGAACCGGGCGTGAATGTGCTGTCGGTGCAGCTGTGACGTGCTCACATCGCCATCCCGCGTCGTCGGCTGGCGTACCAGACGAGCCCCGCGGTGGCCGCCGCCGCGCCTATGGCGGCCACGGCGACGAGTGCCGGTCGGGGCGGTACGGACAGTGCGGGCAGCCGCTGCTTCAGGCGCACCGGACGGTGGAAGTCCAGAATCGGCCACGAACGGGCGAGTGCGGCGCGGCGCAGCGCGCGGTCCGGATTCACCGCGTGCGGATGGCCGACGGACTCCAGCATCGGCAGGTCGGTGACCGAATCGCTGTAGGCGTAGCAGCGTGCGAGGTCGTACCCCTCGGACACGGCCAGCTCCTTGACCGCCTCGGCCTTCGTCGGCCCGTACGCGTAATACTCCACTTCGCCGGTGAAGCAGCCGTCCTCGCCCACGACCATGCGGGTCGCCACCACGCGGTCGGCGCCGAGCAGTTCGCCGATCGGCTCGACCACCTCTGCTCCGGACGTGGACACGATCACCACGTCGCGCCCGGCGGTGTGGTGCTCCTCGATGAGGGACGCGGCCTCGTCGTAGATGATCGGGTCGATCAGGTCGTGCAGCGTCTCGGCGACGATCTCCTTGACCTGCTGGACGTTCCAGCCGCGGCACATCGCGGACAGGTACTTGCGCATCCGCTCCATCTGGTCGTGGTCGGCGCCGCCAGCCAGGAACACGAACTGGGCATATGCGGTACGCAACGCGGCCCTGCGGTTGATCAGGCCGCCTTGGTAGAACGACTTGCTGAACGTGAGCGTGCTCGACTTCGCAATGACCGTCTTGTCCAGGTCAAAGAAGGCTGCTGTGCGAGGCAAGGAGTGGTTTTCCACGAGCTTGAGCATAGGGGCCCACCATTCGGCGTAAGGTGAGGCGCGTGGGTTTGCCTGAGAGGGCTCTCGGGTACACCATGGAAGTCACGGATCGTTCGCGACCGTGCTAACCCGGTCCGACTCCTCCCCCCCCGAGTCGGCCGTGGGGACGACCCCCGCTCTCCCCCCCGGCGGGGGTCGTCGCATGTCCGGATGGGTTTTCCCCTCTCTTGCGCGGCCTCGGACCCGTCTCGTCACCGCTGTGGCCGCTCTCTTCGCACGCTCATGATCCGTCACTGTGTGTATCCGTGGGGCTGCTCTGCGGAAGTTGCGCGAGGGTCACCGGTATGGGTGAAGGCGATATTCACATCCACTGAGTTGTCCACGCTTATCGACCAAGATCCACACGATTTCCGGGATCGCTGCACCGTGATTCCTGCGCGCTCCGCTCGCGGCGAGTTCCTCGCGGCAAGTACATGGCCGGTTCCGTTTGCCGGGCGCGTTTGGCCGGTTCGTATCGGCCGTTCATATGGAGGCCGCTTGCCGGTTCTTCGGACGAGCGGGAATCGCGGGGTCGCAGAGGGCCCCGCGCAGGAAGCAGCGGAAGCAGCGAAGGGGGCTGGAGATCGTGGCGGGAGCCATCACACATGACCGGCCGCCCGCCGCCGAGGGGCGGCAGGGCGGACCGTTGATCGTTACTGAAGACGCGGAACTCCTTGACGACCTGTTGCGCCTGTGCGCGGCGGCGGGCGCCAGGCCGGAGGTCCACCACGGGGTTCCGGAGCGCAGAGGCGGCTGGGAGGCGGCACCTCTCGTCCTCGTCGGCGACGATGCCGCGCGGCGCGTGCGCGGGGCATCGCGCAGACGCGGAGTGGTGCTGGTCGGTCGGGACCAGGACGACTCGGGCGTCTGGCAGCGGGCCGTCGAGATCGGTGCCGACCATGTCCTGGTGCTGCCCGATGGCGAGCAGTGGCTGGTCGACCGCATCGCCGACGTGGCCGAAGGCGTCGGCAGGCCCGCCCTCACGGTCGGCGTGCTCGGCGGCCGTGGCGGGGCCGGAGCCTCCACGCTGGCCTGCGCGCTCGCCATCACCTCGGCGCGCGAGGGGCGGCGCACCCTGCTCGTGGACGCCGATCCGCTGGGCGGCGGACTCGACGTACTCCTGGGCGGCGAGGCGGCCGAAGGTCTGCGCTGGCCGGCGTTCGCCGCGTCCCGCGGCCGGGTCGGCGGCGGCGCGCTGGAGGAGTCGCTGCCCGAACTGCACGGGCTGCGGTTCCTGAGCTGGGATCGCGGTGACTCCGTCACCATTCCGCCGCAAGCCGTACGAGCGGTGCTGGCCGCCGCCAGACGACGCGGCGGCGCGGTGGTCGTCGACCTGCCCCGCCGGATCGACGAGGGTGTCGCCGAGGCACTCGCCCAGCTCGACCTGGGAGTCCTGGTGGTCCCGGCCGACCTGCGTTCGATCGCGGCGGCCGGACGGGTGGCGTCCGCGGTCGGCATGGTCCTGCGCGATCTACGGGTCGCCGTGCGCGGTCCCTACGCGCCGGGCCTCGACGACCGCGAGGTGGCCCGGCTGCTCGGACTGCCCCTGGTCGGCGAAGTGCCCGCCGAATCCTCGCCGTTGGACGGGGGGCCGCCGCCCGGCGGAGTGGCGCGAGGGCCGCTGGCCCGGTTCTGCGCCGCCTTCTGGAAGCGGGTTCCGGTGGAAGGCGGGGGCGTATGAGCTGGGACGCCGCCACGGGGATGGACTGCGGGGCGGGCCTGCAGGGACGTACGGCGACGGAGGGCGCCGGAGGGCCGTACGGGCGTACGGGCCTGCTGGACGGCGTACGGCAATGGCTCGCCGAGAGCGGCTCCGAGCCGACACCCGCGCGCGTGGCGCAGGCGCTGCGCGAGCAGGGGCGGGTGCTCGGGGACGCCGAAGTCCTCGGCGCGGCTGAGCGGTTGCGCTCCGAGCTGGTCGGCAGCGGTCCACTGGAACCGTTGCTCGCGGACCCGTCGGTGACCGATGTCCTGGTGTCCGCGCCGGACCGGGTGTGGGTGGACCGGGGCGGCGGCCTGGAGCTGACGGCCGTCTCCTTTCCGGACGCGGCGGCCGTACGACGCCTAGCGCAGCGCCTCGCGGCCGTGGCCGGACGACGGCTGGACGACGCACGCCCCTGGGTGGACGCGCGGCTGCCGGACGGGACCCGCCTGCACGCGGTGCTGCCACCGGTCGCCGTCGGCTCCACCTGCCTGTCCCTGCGGGTCGTACGGCCGCGTGCGTTCACGCTCGACGAGTTGGTGGCGGCGGGGACGGTGCCGCCCGGCGGGGACCGGGTGCTCAGAGCCCTGCTGGAGGCCCGGCTGTCCTTCCTGATCAGCGGAGGCACCGGTTCCGGGAAGACGACGCTGTTGAGTGCGCTGCTGGGGCTGGTCGGCCCCGGGGAGCGGATCGTGCTCGCCGAGGACTCGGCGGAACTGCGGCCCGACCATCCCCATGTGGTGCGCCTGGAGGGGCGGCCCGCCAATCAGGAGGGTGTCGGGCTCGTCGCGCTCCAGGACCTGGTCCGTCAGGCCCTGCGCATGAGACCGGACCGGCTGGTCGTCGGAGAGGTGCGCGGACCGGAGGTCGTCTCCCTGCTGGCCGCGCTCAACACCGGCCACGAGGGCGGCTGCGGCACCGTGCACGCGAACGCGGCGGCGCAGGTCCCGGCCCGCCTGGAGGCACTGGGCACCGCCGCCGGGCTCGACAGGGCCGCTCTGCACAGCCAGTTGGCGGCGGCGTTGTCCGTGGTCCTGCATCTCGTACGCGATCGGGCCGGGCGGCGGCGGATCGCCGAGGTGCATGTGCTGGAGCGCGATCCGTCCGGGCTGGTGGTGACGGTCCCAGCGCTGCGGTGGGGCGCGGAGGCGTTCGCGTACGAGCGGGGGTGGGAGCGGCTGCGGGGGCTGCTTCGGGACGGGGCCGAGGGGAGTGGTCTGGCGTGACGGAGATCGGCGGGATGTCGGTGGGGGCGGCCATGGCGTGCGCCGGGGCGGCGGCCTGGTTGATGGGCGGCTGGGACTCGGGGGCGCGCAGGGCGCGGTCGCTGTGCGCGGGCGGCGGAGTCGTGGCGCCCGGTCCGCCGCCGTGGGAGAAGGCGCTCGCAGCATGGCGGCGGGTGCGGGGGCGGCTGCGGGCCGAAGGGTGGTCGGTGGCTGCCGGGTTGGTGATCGCACTGCTGGGCGCGTCCGTGGTGCCTCTGCTCCTCGGGGCGGCGGGAGTGCCGCTGCTCAGGCGAGTACGGCGGGCCGGGGAGGCGCGGCGCGAGCGGGAGCGCCGGGGCGATGCGGTGATCGCCCTGTGCGGGGCCCTCGCTGGGGAGGTGCGGGCCGGGCGGCAGCCGGGCGAGGCGCTGCTGCGGGCCGCACGCGACTCGGGCGGGCTCGGCGAGGCGCAGGCGTTCGTGCTGGCGGCGGCGAGGTTCGGCGGGGATGTGCCGGGCTCGCTCACCGATGCGGCACGTCAGCCGGGGGCCGACGGGCTGGTGGGGCTCGCCGCGTGCTGGCGCGTGGCGGTGGACCGGGGAGCGGGCCTGGCGGCGGGGCTGGACCGCTTGGAGGGTGCACTGCGTGCGGAGCGGGACCAACGAGCCGATCTACGCGCCCAATTGGCGGGATCACGGTCGACGGCGGTGATGCTCGCGGGACTGCCGGTCCTGGGACTCCTCCTCGGCACAGCGCTGGGCGCCGATCCGCTGCACGTGCTGCTGCACACCGGCCCCGGACTGGGCTGCCTGCTGGCCGGAGGGGTGTTGGAGGGCGTGGGGCTGTGGTGGGCGCTGCGCATCGTGAGGGGAGCGGAGACGGCATGAGTGCGGAAGTTGTCCACAGGCTGGGGGCGGTGGTGTGCGGGGCGCTGGCGCTCGGGTGGCTCGTCCAGTCGCTCGGGGCGGCGCGCCGCGAGCGGCGGGCGCGCGGCAGGTTGGCGGAGTTACTGGCCCTGGAGCGGGCGCCTGCGGCGCGGCGGAGGTTCGCGGTACGGGACGGGACGCGGCGGTGGTTGCCGGTGGCGGGTGTCGTATGCGCCGGCTGGGTGCTGGTCGGCGGTCTTGCCGGGGTTCTGGTGGGGCTGGCGGCCGGGTTCGGGGTCTGGCGGTGGCGCCGACGGCGTCGATCCGCGCCGGCGGAGGAGTACGACTCGGCATGGTCCGCCCGGCAACTCCCGCTCGCGGCCGACCTGGTGGCGGCCTGCATCGCAGCCGGTGCGGGCCCCGTAGTGGCGGCCCAGGCCGTGGGCGAGGCCCTCGGTGGGCCCGTCGGGGAGCGGCTGGCGCGGGGCGCGGCGGAGGTGCGGCTCGGCGGCGAACCGGCCGAGGCGTGGCGGAGGTTGGCATCGATACCGGGGGCCCGGGCGTTGGCGCGGCTGCTGGAGAGGGCGGGCGAGTCGGGCGTACCGGCGGCCGTGCCGGTCGGGCGTCTCGCGGCGGAGGCCCGCGCCGAGTGGGGGCGTACCGCGACGGCGCGCGCACGCCGGGCGGCCGTCATGGTCACCGCTCCTGTGGGCCTGTGTTTTCTGCCCGCCTTCATCGCGATCGGTGTGCTGCCCGTGGTGATCGGGCTGGCCGACGGGCTGTTGGGAGGAGGTGGTGGATGACGGGCGACGGTGACCGCGACGGCATGCGGTGAACGACAAGTGATCGACAGCGACTGACCAACTGCAAGTGACCGACAGCACGTGACAAGTGGCCAACAGGGCTGAACCTTACGGGGGTTGAAATGCGCAAGACGGTACGAGGTCTGGTACGAGGACGTGCACAGGTGGTGCGGGCATGGCTGCTCCGCCGGGTGCGCGGAGACGCGGGAATGGTTACCTCCGAGTACGCGGTGGGGGTCATTGCCGCGGTGGCCTTCGCGGCAGCGCTCTACAAGGTGGTGACGAGCGGGCAGGTCGGCGAGGAGCTGCAGGGCATCGTGGGGCGGGCGCTGAATGTCCAGATGTGAACGGGCGCCCGGCGGCCCGGCTCGGTATCGGGACCGTGGATTCGTGACCGCCGAGGCCGCTGTGGTGCTGCCCTCGCTGGTGCTCGTCGGCATGGCGCTGGTCTGGGCCCTGCTCGCCGCGTCCGCGCAGATCCAGTGTGTGGACGCGGCGAGGGCGGGCGCCCGGGCGGCGGCGCGCCAGGACCCGCCCGACGTGGTCCTGGCGACGGCCCGCCGCGCCGCACCGCGCGGCGCGAAGATCACGGTGAACCGGGAGGACGGCCTGGTCCGGGTGACTGTCACCGCGAGCGCGCCGGGTCCCGATGCGCTGTCCGTGGAGCTGAGCCACGAAGCGGTGGCTCTGGCGGAGGAGACGGTGGGGGTGGTGGGGGGATGACGGGAGGTGGTTGGGTCGGGCGGGTCCGCCGAGCGGGGCGGGTTCCCTGGGCCGTACGGGTCCTCCGGGCCGTGTGGGTCCCCCGGGCCGGGCGGACCCTTGGGGAGGCACGGGCCGCCTTCGCCGACGGCGGACCGGCGCCCTCAGACAGAGGATCGGCGACCGTCTGGACCGTCGGGGCGATCGCCGTGCTGTGTGTCGTGTTCGGGGCGGTTCTGGCCATGGGGCAGGCCGTCGTGGTTCGCCACCGTGCGGCGGGGGCGGCCGACTTGGCGGCACTCGCGGCGGCGGACCACTGGATGAATGGAAGTACGGCGGCCTGCGCCCAGGCGGACCGGGTGGCACGGACGCAGCGCGCACGACTCGTCCGGTGCGCGGTCGAGGGCGAGATCTCGGACGTGACGGCGGCGTCGGGGAAGGGGCCGTTCGCTGCGGAGGTCAGGTCCAGGGCGGGACCTGCGGGGCCGGTCGATCCTCGCCCGCCTGCGCGAGCGCTCCGGGCGGATCCGGAGTCACCGCCTGCCGGCCCGACCTGGGGCGGCCCCAGAGCCACCGCCCGCCGGACCACCCGGGCGGATCCGGAGTCACCGTCGGTCGGCGCAACCTGGGGCGCCGCCAGAGCCGCCGTCGGTCAATCCACCCGGGCGGATCCGGAGTCGGCACCGGCGCTCAGTCCTCCGGCGCCGCTCGCAGCAACTCCGTAAGCAGGCGTACAGCCCCCCTCTTGTGCAACGGATCGTTCCCGTTGCCGCACTTGGGGGACTGGATGCAGGACGGGCAGCCGGCGTCGCACTCGCAGGATGCGATGGCCTGACGGGTGGCGGTGAGCCAGTCACGGGCCGTGTGGAAGGCACGCTCCGCGAAGCCGGCGCCGCCCGGGTGGCCGTCGTACACGAAGACGGTGGGCAGGAGCGTGTCCGGGTGGAGGGGGATGGAGACGCCGCCGATGTCCCAGCGGTCGCACGTGGCGAAGAGCGGCAGCATGCCGATCGACGCGTGCTCGGCGGCGTGCAGGGCGCCGCCGAGGATCTCCGGGTTGATCCGGGCCGCGTCCAACTGGTCCTCGGTGACCGTCCACCAGACGGCGCGCGTGCGGAGCGTACGAGGAGGGAGGTCGAGTTTCCCCTCGCCCAGGACCTCACCGGTGATGACACGTCGACGCAGGAAGGAGACGACTTGGTTGGTGACCTCGACGGAGCCATAACACAACCGGCCCTCGCCCCAGGGGACTTCGATGTCGGTCTCCAGGACGGAGATGGACGTCGTGTCGCGGGCGACCGTCGAATACGGCGGGTTGGCCTCCTCGACCAGCGCGACGGAGTCCTCCAGGTCCAGCTTGCGCACCAGGTACGTACGGCCCTGGTGCAGATGGACCGCGCCCTCGTGGACCGCCGTGTGCGCCGCGTCCTCGTCGACCGTGCCGAGCAGCCGCCCGGTCCCGGCCTCGACGACCTGCACCGGGTTGCCGCCTCCCCCGCGGATGTCGGTCAGGTCGGCGGCCCGCTCCCGGCGCGTCCAGTGCCAGGCCTTGGTCCGGCGGCGCAGCAGTTTCGCGGCCTCCAGCTGCGGCAGCAGGTCGGCGGTGGCCGGGCCGAACAGCTCCAGGTCGTCGTCCGTGAGGGGTATTTCGGCGGCGGCGGCGCACAGGTGCGGGGCGAGGACGTACGGGTTGTCGGGGTCGAGGACCGTGGACTCCACGGGCTGGTCGAACAGGGCCTCGGGGTGGTGGACGAGGAACGTGTCCAGCGGGTCGTCGCGGGCGACGAGGATCGCCAGCGCGCCCTGCCCGGAGCGGCCCGCGCGCCCCGCCTGCTGCCACAGGGAGGCGCGGGTGCCCGGATAGCCGGCGATGACGACGGCATCGAGGCCGGAGACGTCGACGCCGAGTTCGAGGGCGGTGGTGGCGGCGAGGCCGAGGAGTTCGCCGGAGTGCAGGGCGCGCTCGAGGGCGCGGCGTTCCTCGGGGAGGTAGCCGCCGCGGTAGGCGGCCACGCGCCGGGCCAGCGCGCGGTCGACCTCGCCGAGGCGTTCCTGGGCGATCACCGAGATCAGCTCGGCGCCGCGCCGGGACCGTACGAAGGCGATCGAGCGTTCACCCTGGACGGTGAGGTCGGTCAGCAGGTCGGCCGTCTCGGCGATCGCGGTACGCCGAACGGGTGCACCCTTCTCGCCGTGCAGTTCGGTAAGCGGGGGCTCCCAGAGGGCGAACACCAGTTCCCCGCGTGGGGAGGCGTCGTCGGCGACCTCGACCACGGGGAGCCCGGTCAGGCGGCGCGCCGCGACCGACGGCTCGGCGGCGGTCGCGGAGGCCAGCAGGAAGACGGGCGACGCGCCGTAGCGGGCGCACAGGCGGCGCAGACGGCGCAGCACCTGGGCGACATGCGAGCCGAAAACGCCGCGGTAGGTGTGGCACTCGTCGATGACGACGTACTTCAGGGCACGGAGGAAGGAGGACCAGCGGGGGTGGGAGGGCAATATCCCCCGGTGCAGCATGTCGGGGTTGGTCAGGACGTAGTTGGCGTACTGACGTACCCATTCGCGTCCTTCGACCGGAGTGTCCCCGTCGTACACGGCTGGGCGAATGGCATTGCCCAAAGTTTGTGAAAGTTCCTTCACGGAACGCCACTGGTCGGCGGCGAGGGCCTTCGTCGGGGCCAGGTACAGGGCGGTGGCGCCGCGCCCGTTCGGGGCAGCGGAGCCGTCCAGGAGGGCGGTCAGGACCGGGACGAGATAGGCCAGGGACTTGCCCGAGGCCGTGCCCGTGGCGACGACCACCGACTCGCCGTCCAGGGCGTGCTCGGCGGCGCGTGCCTGGTGGGCCCAGGGGTGTTCGATGCCCGCGGCCTGCACCGCTGCGATGACCTCGGAGCGGATCCGGTCGGGCCAGACGGCATGGCGACCCTCGCGCGGGGGCAAGTGCTCCGTATGAGTGATGCGCGAAGCCCGGCTCGGTCCCGAGGCGAGCCGGTCCAGGATTGTGCCTGGCGAGGGGCGGGAAGCGGTGTCCGTCGAGGGTCGACCGGATCGGAGATTCTTGGCCATCGGCATCGAGTGTGTCACTGGCGTGACGGACAATGGGTCCAAGGCGTCGTGCGCGCCTGCCGGTAAGTGATTGAATGCCATCACGGCTGGCGAACCGTTCAGGGGGCTCTGCCGAGGTGTCCCATGGGGCGACCGCTCGATAGCAAGGTGCTGGAGGATCCGTGGACCTGTCCTTGTCGACTCGCAATGTGCCCGGCCCTAACGGCGACCGTACGGTCGTCGAGGTCGGCGGCGAAATCGATGTATATACCGCGCCCAAGCTGCGGGAGCAGCTGGTCGAGCTGGTGAACGACGGCAGTTTCCACCTTGTCGTCGACATGGAGGGCGTGGACTTCCTCGACTCCACTGGGCTCGGCGTGCTGGTGGGCGGCCTGAAGCGCGTACGGGCCCATGAGGGCTCGCTGCGGCTGGTCTGCAACCAGGAGCGCATTCTCAAGATCTTCCGTATTACTGGTCTCACCAAGGTGTTCCCGATCCACACCTCGGTGGAGGAGGCGGTCAACGCCACCGACTGACCACTGGTCTTCCCGGGCCGTGGGCCCGGGTTCGCAGCAGGTGGGGGTCCGGGCCGGCGGCCCGGCCCCCTGACAGCACGCCCGTAGTTCAGAGGGGGATGCATGGCCACCGTTGAACTCCGCTTCAGCGCGCTGCCCGAGCACGTCAGGACCGCCCGACTGGTGGCGGCAGCGGTGGCGCGCAGGGCCGGAGTGGACGAGGCCGTACTCGACGAGGTCAGGCTCGCCGTAGGTGAGGCCTGCAGCCGTGCCGTCGGGCTTCACCAGAGCAGCGGGATCTCAGAGCCGGTGCGCGTGTCGCTGATCGAGGACGAGAAGCAGTTCTCCATCGAGGTCGGCGACGAGGCACCGCGTACGGCGCCCGGTGAGTCGGTGCCCGGCGCCTCCCCAGGTGACGCGGACGCGGAGACCGAGGAGGACGACATGGGCCTCGCGGTCATCAGCGGCCTTGTCGACGACGTGGAGGTCACCGCCGGGGAGAACGGCGGACTGATCAGGATGAGCTGGCCCACCACGCCGCCGGCCACGCTCCTTCCCTGACCGGCCGCATCCCCGACCCCGGCCTAGGCCTCGACCCTGACCTCGTGGTCGATCCCGTCTCCTCGCAACAAACCCGAAGGGCCCTGCTCAGCAGGGCCCTTTTCGCATGTCCGGGCCGCGCTCCGCCTTTTCGTGAATTCATTCACGATCAATCACGCGATCATTTGATCAAGCGTCAACGCTTTTGGGGCATTACCTCTTTTGGGTTCCATGGATGGACTGCGATCATTCGCTGAAGGGCATGTGAAGGGCAATTCTGTTTGCCGCCCACTGTTTTGATCAGGTTCCGGTACCTAGAATCCGTCCACATCTTGAGCTCAGCACAGGCGTCAAGGAGGACGAATGGCGGGGCTTTTTACCCCTCATCAGTTTGACCAACCCACAACCTTCGCAGCCGCAGTACTGACCGACGACAACCGTCTCATCGTGATGGTCATCGGAGCCGTCGCGCTGACGGCGCTCGTAGTCGCCGGGATCCTGGTGCGCCAGGTGCTCGCGGCGGGCGAGGGCACCGACAGCATGAAGAAGATCGCGGCGGCGGTCCAGGAAGGTGCGAATGCCTACCTGGGGCGCCAGATGCGCACCCTCGCGGTATTCGCCGTCGTGGTGTTCTTCCTGCTCATGCTGCTGCCCGCGGACGACTGGAATCAGCGCGCGGGCCGATCGATCTTCTTCTTGATCGGCGCGGCGTTCTCGGCGACCACCGGCTATATCGGTATGTGGCTCGCCGTACGGAGCAATGTCCGCGTGGCCGCCGCGGCAAGGGAAGCGACCCCGGCGGAGGGTGAGCCCGAAAAGGATCTCACCGCCGTCTCGCACAAAGCCATGAAGATCGCTTTCCGCACGGGCGGCGTCGTCGGCATGTTCACGGTGGGGCTCGGTCTGCTGGGCGCCTCTTGTGTGGTGCTCGTGTACGCCGCCGAGGCGCCGAAGGTCCTGGAGGGCTTCGGCCTCGGGGCCGCGCTGATCGCCATGTTCATGCGTGTCGGCGGCGGCATCTTCACCAAGGCCGCCGACGTCGGCGCCGACCTGGTCGGCAAGGTCGAGAAGGGCATTCCGGAGGACGATCCGCGCAATGCCGCGACCATCGCCGACAACGTGGGCGACAACGTCGGCGACTGCGCGGGAATGGCCGCCGACCTCTTCGAGTCGTACGCCGTCACACTCGTCGCCGCGCTGATCCTCGGCAAGGCGGCGTTCGGCGACTCCGGGCTCGCGTTCCCGCTGATCGTGCCCGCGATCGGCGTACTCACCGCGATGATCGGCATCTTCGCGGTGGCGCCACGGCGCTCCGACCGCAGTGGCATGTCCGCGATCAACCGCGGCTTCTTCATCTCCGCGGTGATCTCGCTGGTGCTGGTGGCCGCGGCCGTCTACATCTATCTCCCGGCGAAGTACGCCGATCTGGACGGTGTCACGGACGCGGTGATCAAGGCCAAGGACGGCGATCCGCGGATTCTCGCGATCGTCGCCGTCGCGATCGGCATCGTGCTGGCCGCGCTGATCCAGCAGCTGACCGGCTACTTCACCGAGACCACCCGCCGTCCCGTACGGGACATCGGCAAGACCTCGCTCACCGGCGCGGCCACCGTCGTCCTCGCCGGTATCTCCGTGGGTCTCGAATCGGCCGTCTACACCGCCCTGTTGATCGGCCTCGGCGTGTACGGGGCATTTCTGCTCGGCGGTACGTCGATCATGCTGGCGCTCTTCGCGGTGGCCCTCGCCGGAACCGGACTGCTCACCACGGTCGGCGTCATCGTCGCCATGGACACCTTCGGCCCGGTCTCCGACAACGCGCAGGGCATCGCCGAGATGTCCGGCGATGTCACCGGCGCCGGCGCCCAGGTGCTCACCGACCTGGACGCCGTGGGCAACACCACCAAGGCCATCACCAAGGGCATCGCCATCGCCACTGCCGTCCTCGCGGCCGCGGCGCTCTTCGGCTCGTACCGGGACGCGATCGTCTCGGCCGCGAACGAGGTGGGCGAGAAGGTCTCCGGCGCCGGCGCGCCGATGAACCTGATGATGGACATCTCGCAGCCCAACAACCTGGTGGGTCTCATCGCGGGCGCCGCGGTCGTCTTCCTCTTCTCGGGGCTTGCGATCAACGCGGTCTCGCGGTCCGCCGGGGCCGTGGTCTACGAGGTGCGGCGGCAGTTCCGTGATCACCCCGGGATCATGGACTACACCGAGAAGCCCGAGTACGGGCGCGTCGTCGACATCTGCACCAAGGACGCGCTGCGCGAGCTCGCTACGCCCGGCCTGCTCGCCGTCCTCACGCCGATCGCGATCGGGTTCACGCTCGGGGTCGGCGCGCTCGGTTCGTTCCTCGCGGGCGCGATCGGCACCGGCACGCTGATGGCGGTCTTCCTCGCCAACTCCGGTGGCGCGTGGGACAACGCGAAGAAACTCGTCGAGGACGGCCACCACGGCGGCAAGGGCAGTGAGGCCCATGCCGCGACGGTGATCGGCGACACCGTCGGCGACCCGTTCAAGGACACCGCGGGCCCCGCGATCAACCCGCTGCTGAAGGTGATGAACCTGGTGTCGCTGCTGATCGCCCCGGCGGTCGTCAAATTCTCGTTCGGCGAGGACAAGAGCGTGGCTGTACGGGTGCTCATCGCCGTCCTCGCGATCCTCGTGATCGTGGGCGCGGTGTACATCTCCAAGCGGCGCGGGATCGCCGTAGGTGACGAAGACGACGCGGAAAGGGTGTCCAAGTCACCTGACCCTGCGGTGGTTTCGTAGCTCACAGGTCCCACACCTGGCCGGGTACGGACTCTTGTGCCTGGTCAGGTACCGGTCAACGGGCGGGCGGGCGGCACGCATTGGCGCGCTGCCCGCCCGCCCTGTGTGCGTTCACGCCTTCTCCGTGAGCCTTCTCTCGCTTGGAGTAAATGGCTAAATATGGGTTTTTTCGGACGTTCGACATGCCGTTGTGGCCCACATGGCGTGTATCTTCCGGGGCCGAAGGCCATGGAAGGGACCAATCCGGTGAACAAGAAGCTCGCGGCCGCACTGTCCGGCGGTGCGGTACTGGTACTGGCGCTGTCCGGATGCGGCAGCGACAACAACAACGACAAGCTGAATTCCTGGGCCAAGCAGGTCTGCGACGCGGTGCAGCCGCAGGCAACGAAGATCGAGGCCGCCAACGCCGCGATCCAGAAGGAGACCTCGGACAACAGCAAGCCGGAGAACGTCCAGAAGACGGACGCGAAGGCCTTCCAGGACATGTCCGACGCCTACAAGGCCATCGGCGCCGCCGTCGACAAGGCGGGAGCGCCGAACGTCGACAACGGCGAGACGAAGCAGACCAACGCGGTCAAGGAGCTCAACGGCATCTCCACGTCGTACGCCGACCTGAAGAAGCAGGTCGACGAGCTCGACACCAAGGACCAGGCCAAGTTCGCGGACGGCCTCAAGGACATCGCGACCCAGCTCGACAAGCTGAGCCAGAGCGGGAACGACGCCCTGAAGACGCTCGAGGAGGGGGACGTCGGCAAGGCGATGGCGCAGCAGGAGAGCTGCAAGAGCGCGTCCGCTTCCCCGGCGGGCACCAAGAGCTGAGCTTCGGCTACGAGGTCCCCGGCGCCGGGCGCTGATTGCGCCTCTACGGCGCCGGGGCCGGCCCCATGGCCCCGCGGAACGACTGCCCACAGCGGCGCCGCGGGGTTGAGGGTCACAATGGGGGCGTGAGTCATACCAGCCTGTCACCGTTGCCCTCGTCCGATCGTCTCGACGTCGCCGCTCGGCTGCGGGACGCCCTGCTGGGCGCCTCCTTCACCGCCGACGGACTGCTCGAGCTGCTCGGCGCCCCCGCGTACGCGGCGCTGGCGCGCAGCGAGACCGTGCCCGCGCTCCGGGCGACCCGTGGGGACACGCCGCTGGAGACACTCGTACGGCTCTTCCTGCTGCAGCAGCCCGTGCCGCACGCGCGCGTGGCGGACCTCCTGCCGGTCGAGGACTGTCTGGAGAGCGGCTGGCTGACCCGGGTGGACGGGGACGAGGTCGCCGCGACGGTGGACGTCCGGCCGTACGGCGGGCCCGGCGGCGAGGACTGGTTCATCGTGTCCGACCTGGGGTGCGCCGTCGGCGGCGCGGGCGGGATCGGCAGCAGGGAGCAAGGCGTCGTCCTCGGGGTGGGTGGGGCCTCCACGACCCTCGCCGGCATCACCGTCCGTACGCCCGTCGCCTCCGCGCTCGACCTCGGCACCGGCTCCGGCATCCAGGCCCTGCACGCCGCGCAGCACGCCACGCGCGTGACCGCGACCGACCTCAACCCCCGCGCGCTGCACATCACCGCGCTCACCCTCGCGCTCTCCGGCGCCCCGGCGGCCGATCTGCGCGAGGGCTCGCTCTTCGAGCCGGTCGCCGACGACGAGACGTACGACCTGATCGTCTCGAACCCGCCCTTCGTGATCTCCCCCGGCGCCCGGCTCACCTACCGCGACGGCGGGATGGGCGGGGACGATCTGTGCCGCACGCTCGTTCAGCAGGCGGGGGACCGTCTCAACGAAGGGGGGTACGCGCAGTTTCTGGCCAACTGGCAGCACGTGGAGGGCGAGGACTGGCAGGACCGTCTGCGCTCCTGGGTGCCGCGCGGGTGCGACGCGTGGATCGTGCAGCGCGAGGTCCAGGACATCACGCAGTACGCCGAGTTGTGGCTGCGGGACGCGGGCGACCACCGCAGCGACCCGGCCGCGTACGAGGCGCGGTACGACGCGTGGCTGGACGAGTTCGAGGCGCGCAAGGTCAAGGCGGTCGGCTTCGGCTGGATCACGCTGCGCAAGACGGCGGCTGAGGGGCCCTCGATCACGGTCGAGGAGTGGCCGCACCCCGTCGAGCAGCCGCTCGGTGACACCGTGCGCGCGCACTTCGACCGCGTCGACTATCTGCGGGCGAACGACGACGCGGCCCTGCTCGCCGGGCACTTCAAGCTCGTGGAGGAGGTCGTCCAGGAGCAGGTCGGGCTGCCCGGCGCCGAGGACCCGGAGCACGTGGTGCTGCGTCAGCAACGCGGGATGCGCCGGGCCACCAAGGTGGACACGGTCGGCGCGGGCTTCGCGGGCGTGTGCGACGGCACGCTGAGCGCGGGCCGCATCCTCGACGCCATCGCTCAACTGGTCGGCGAGGACCCGGTGTTGCTGCGCGACCGGACGCCCGCACAGATCCGGCTGCTGGTGGAGCAGGGGTTCCTCGAGCCTGCCGGGTAGCGGGGCTGCTGGGTAGCGGGGCTGCCGTGTGCCTCGCAGGGGCCGGCTGCGCCGGGGGCGGGCGCCGCGGCCGGACCCGGCGCGGCCGGACCGGGCGGTCACGCCACGCCGGGTGGCCCACGCGGACCGGTCGCCGGTACCCGTCGCCGTACGCCTCGTGGAGTTCAGTGGCACCGCACAGTGCGTACGTCGTCCGCCCCCTATGCGAGCGGTCCGGACTTACGCGGGGACCGGCCGGCGCGCTTCAGTCCCTGGTGACCGACAGTGCCAAGCCGCGCACCGACCGGGTCGACGAGTTCGAGTCGAGTTGGGCGCCCGGATCGGAGTCGCGGCCACGGTCGGCTGAGCGACAAGGAAGACAGGGAAGACCGGAACGACAGATTCGCCACAGTCGTGATCGCGGTGGGCCTCGCCGAAAAGAAAGAAAAGAAAAAAGACGACCGGGAAGATACCGGCGCCGGGTACGGTCTGAGCACCCCATGGGATGCCGGTTGCCCGGCGTTCACGGCAGGTTCGCCCGTCGGTTTCCGGGGCGTGCCAGCCTCCCGACTCTGAGGATTCGGGGCGGAAGGACACACCCATGGAAAGCGGACCGGCGATCTTCGCGGGGACGGTGTTCGCCCTGTTCGGAGGCGGACTGCTGGCCTGGACCGCGGTCCGGCTGCGGCAGGGCGAGCCGGTCGCCCTCGGTGTGAACCGCGTCGCATCGGTGACGCTCGCGAGTGTCGTCGGAACCGCTGCGCTGGTGGTCGGGATGTGGTGCTTGACGCGCGCGTGAGGACCGGCAATCCGGTAACTGGGAGGTCACGCTCCGGATAGGCCCGAAAGTGCTGGTCGACACTCTGGGCGGCAGGAATGGCGGTAGTCGGGTTACCGTTCGAGTGGCCGTTGCGGGCTTTTCCCGTTTGACACGGGGACGGGATGTACCGTCACACTCCGCAGCGTCAGCATGACCCGACCCCCGGGAGCAAGACCTGGGGAGCCCCCCTCGTCGACCGGAGAGAAGAGCGAAGTTGTCCCCGACCAGCGACACCGCACACGGCGGCCGCCGACTCGTCATCGTCGAGTCGCCTGCCAAGGCGAAGACGATCAAGGGCTACCTCGGCCCCGGCTATGTCGTCGAAGCGAGCGTCGGGCACATCCGCGACCTCCCGAACGGCGCCGCGGAGGTGCCGGAGAAGTACACCGGCGAGGTGCGCCGCCTCGGCGTCGACGTCGAGCATGACTTCCAGCCGATCTACGTGGTCAACGCTGACAAGAGAGCCCAGGTCAAGAAGCTCAAGGACCTGCTGAAGGATTCCGACGAACTCTTCCTCGCCACCGATGAGGACCGCGAGGGCGAAGCCATCGCGTGGCACCTCCTGGAGGTCCTGAAGCCCAAGGTCCCGGTCAAGCGGATGGTGTTCCACGAGATCACCAAGGACGCGATCCGCGAGGCCGTGGCCAACCCGCGCGACCTGAACAAGCGCATGGTCGACGCCCAGGAGACCCGCCGCATCCTCGACCGCCTCTACGGCTACGAGGTCTCGCCGGTCCTGTGGAAGAAGGTCATGCCCCGTCTGTCGGCGGGCCGTGTCCAGTCCGTGGCGACCCGCCTCGTCGTCGAGCGCGAGCGCGAGCGCATCGCGTTCCGCTCCGCCGAGTACTGGGACCTGACCGGCACCTTCGGCACCGGCCGCGTCGGCGACAACAGCGACCCGTCCTCGCTGGTCGCCCGCCTGGCGTCGGTCGACGGCCGGCGCGTCGCCCAGGGCCGCGACTTCGACTCGCTGGGCCGGCTGAAGAGCGCGAACACGCTGCACCTGGACGAGGCGAACGCCCGCGCGCTCGCCGCCGCCCTGGAGAACACCGACTTCGCCGTCCGCTCGGTCGAGTCCAAGCCGTACCGCCGCTCGCCGTACGCGCCGTTCCGTACGACGACGCTTCAGCAGGAGGCCTCGCGCAAGCTCGGCTTCGGCGCCAAGGCGACCATGCAGGTGGCCCAGAAGCTGTACGAGAACGGCTTCATCACCTACATGCGTACGGACTCCACGACCCTCTCGGACACCGCGGTCGCCGCCGCCCGTGCCCAGGTCACGCAGCTGTACGGCGCCGGCTACCTGCCGGCCCAGCCGCGTACGTACGCCGGGAAGGTCAAGAACGCGCAGGAGGCGCACGAGGCGATCCGTCCCTCGGGTGATCGTTTCCGCACCCCGGCCGAGACGGGTCTGACCGGCGACCAGTTCAAGCTGTACGAACTGATCTGGAAGCGGACCGTCGCCTCCCAGATGAAGGACGCGACCGGGAACAGCGTGACGGTCAAGATCGGTGGCACGGCCGCCGACGGCCGCGACGTCGAGTTCACCGCGTCCGGCAAGACGATCACCTTCCACGGCTTCCTCAAGGCGTACGTCGAGGGCGCGGACGACCCGAACGCCGAGCTCGACGACCGCGAGCGCCGGCTGCCCCAGGTCAACGAGGGCGACCCGCTGTCCGCCGAGGAGATCACGGTCGACGGGCACGCCACCAAGCCCCCGGCCCGCTACACCGAGGCCAGCCTGGTCAAGGAGCTCGAAGAGCGCGAGATCGGCCGCCCGTCGACGTACGCGTCGATCATCGGCACGATCCTCGACCGCGGATACGTGTTCAAGAAGGGCACGGCCCTTGTGCCGTCCTTCCTGTCCTTCGCCGTGGTCAACCTCCTGGAGAAGCACTTCGGGCGGCTCGTCGACTACGACTTCACGGCCAAGATGGAGGACGACCTCGACCGCATCGCGCGCGGTGAGGCCCAGTCCGTGCCGTGGCTGAAGCGGTTCTACTTCGGCGAAGGCGTCGGCGACGGCGGCGCCGCGGACGCCGGAAACGGCGACGGGGACCACCTCGGCGGCCTCAAGGAGCTCGTCACCGACCTGGGCGCCATCGACGCCCGCGAGGTGTCGTCCTTCCCGGTCGGCAACGACATCGTGCTGCGCGTCGGCCGCTACGGCCCGTACATCGAGCGCGGCGAGAAGGACGCGGAGAACCACCAGCGCGCCGACATCCCCGAGGACCTGGCACCCGACGAGCTGTCCGTCGAGCTCGCGGAGGAGCTGCTCGCCAAGCCGAGCGGCGACTTCGAGCTGGGCGCCGACCCGGCGACGGGCCACCAGATCGTCGCCAAGGACGGCCGCTATGGCCCGTACGTCACCGAGGTGCTCCCCGAGGGCACCCCGAAGACGGGCAAGAACGCCGTCAAGCCGCGTACGGCGTCGCTGTTCAAGTCGATGTCACTCGACACGGTGACTCTCGAGGACGCCCTCAAGCTGATGTCCCTGCCGCGCATCGTCGGCACGGACGCCGAGGGCGTGGAGATCACCGCGCAGAACGGGCGCTACGGGCCCTACCTGAAGAAGGGCACGGACTCGCGCTCCCTGCAGTCCGAGGACCAGCTCTTCACCATCACCCTCGAAGAGGCGCTGGAGATCTACTCGCAGCCCAAGCAGCGGGGCCGCGCGGCCGCCAAGCCGCCGCTGAAGGAGCTGGGCGAGGATCCGGTCAGCGGGAAGCCCGTCGTCGTCAAGGACGGCCGCTTCGGGCCGTACGTGACCGACGGCGAGACCAACGCGACCCTGCGCTCCGGCGACAGCGTCGAGGACATCACCGCCGAGCGCGGCTACGAGCTGCTCGCCGAGAAGCGCGCCAAGGGCCCCGCCAAGAAGACGGCCGCGAAGAAGACCGCCGCGAAGAAGACGGCTGCCAAGAAGGCACCTGCCAAGAAAACGGCCGCAAAGAAGACGACGACTTCGAAGACGGCCGCCAAGAAGGCGCCTGCGAAGAAGGCCGCCGCCAAGAAGACGGCTGCTTCGGAGGGCTGATCCCTTCGGTGCCTGATGTCGGTGCCTGATGTCGGCTTCGGATGCGCGTGCGCCCCTACACCATCCGGTGTGGGGGCGCCCGTATGTTCGGACACCCCTTCGGGGAGTCAGTGGGTCCGGATAGGCTTGCAGGATGACGCGAGCCGAGCAGCCAACGGCCCACACCCCGGCCCCCGACGACGCCCTGGTCGCGGATTCCCGCGAGCGCGCCGTCCGCGCGCTGCTGCGCCAGCCGCAGCTGAAGCGGCTGTGGAGCGCACAGCTCGTAGGAGGGGTCGCCGACGCGCTGGCCCTCCTCGTGCTGGTCGTCCTGGCCCTCCAGGCGGCGATCTACGAGGGTTCCTTCGGCGGTGGCTACCGCGGAGTGGCCCTCGCCGTGGCGGCCGTCTTCGGGGTACGCGTCCTCGCGACGCTGCTCTTCGGAGCCGTACTCCTCGGTCCGCTCACGTCACTGACGTCCCCCGAGGGGCCGCTCGACCGGCGCTGGACCATGGCCGGAGCCGACGGCCTGCGGGCCGCGCTCCTCATCGTCGCGCCCCTGTGGATCGACTGGACGCCGGACGACGCGCTGGCCATCCTCCTTGTCATCGCGTTCGTGACCGGTGTCGCCGACAGGTTCTGGACGGTGTGCCGGGAGAGCGCGGCGCCCGCGCTGCTGCCCGCGCCGCCGCCGGAGGGCGCCGCGGTGCGGCCGCTGCCGGACCACATGGACGCGCTGCGGCGCCTGTCGCTGCGTACGGGATTCCTGGCGGTGCCGCTCGCGGCCGCCGCACTCGTCGTGGTGTCGCTGCTCAACAATCTGCTGGGTGCCGGTATCGAGTGGTTCGACCAGCACCAGGTGGCGCTCGCCTCGTACGTCGCGGCCGGACTGTTCGCCGCCTCGCTCTCGGTACTCGTGTTCCTCGAACTGCCCGACGCGCGCACCCCGCGCGCGCGGTCGCCGCTCGAGGGACTGCGCCGCCCCAAGACGGGCACCGGTGTCGACAAGGGCCGCACCGGTGCGATTCCGCTGCTGGTCCTCGCCTGCGCGGCTGTCGCCGGGGCCATCGCGGCGGCCGTCGCCGTCTCCGTGCTGCACGCCAAGGACCTGGGCGGCGGACCGGTGACGTACGGGCTGCTGGTGCTGGCCCTGACCGGGGGTGTCGTCATCGGCATCCGTACGGCCCCTTCCCTGCTGCCGTCGCTGTCACGGCGCAGGCTGCTCGCGCTGGCGATCGCCTTCACCGGGGTCGCGCTGCTGGCCGCCGGGCTGGTCCCGGACGCCACCACCGTGCTGCTGATCGCCGCCTTCGCCGGCATCGGCGCGGGCACGGCCGCGAACACCGGGCACGCGCTGCTCGACCAGGAGGCCGAGGAATTCCGCCGGGGGCGTACGACCGAACATCTGCACGCGGTCGTACGGGTCTCCGTGGCGCTCGGCGCGCTGGTGGCGCCCGTGGTGGCCGCCGCGATCGGTCCGCACCGCCTGGAGAACGGCAAGTTCGTGTTCGCGCACGGGGGCGCCGCCTTCACGCTGATGCTGGTCGGCGCGCTGCTGCTGCCCGTCGCCGCGGTGGTGCTCGCCAAGGTCGACGACCGTTCCGGAGTGCCGCTGCGGCACGACCTGCGCGACGCGCTGCGCGGCGGCGACGACCCGGCGCAGGCACCCGCCGCGAGCGGCTTCTTCATCGCCTTGGAGGGCGGTGACGGGGCCGGCAAGTCCACCCAGGCCGCGGCGCTCGCCGAGTGGATCCGCGCCAAGGGCCACGAGGTCGTGGTGACCCGGGAGCCGGGCGCCACGCCGGTCGGCAAGCGGCTGCGGTCGATCCTGCTGGACGTGTCCTCGGCGGGGCTCTCGCACCGTGCGGAGGCGCTGCTGTACGCCGCCGACCGCGCGGAGCACGTCGACACGGTGGTGCGGCCCGCGCTGGAACGGGGTGCCGTCGTCATCTCCGACCGCTACATCGACTCCTCCGTGGCCTACCAGGGCGCCGGACGTGATCTGTCCCCGACGGAAATCGCTCGCATTAACCGGTGGGCGACGGATGGGCTCGTACCGCATCTGACGGTTTTGCTGGACGTGTCGCCCGAGGCGGCCCGCGAACGGTTCACGGAGGCGCCGGACCGGCTGGAGTCGGAGCCCGCCGAGTTCCACACGCGCGTGCGGTCCGGTTTCCTGACGCTCGCCGCCGCCGACCCGGGCCGCTACCTGGTCGTCGACGCCGCGCAGGAGCCCGAGGCGGTCACCACCCTCATCCGCCACCGGCTCGACGTGATGCTGCCCCTCTCCGAGGCCGAGGAGAAGGCCCAGGAGGAGGCCCGCAAGGCCGCCGATGAGGAGGCCCGGCGCCAGGCGGAGGAAGAGGCCGCGCGCAAGGCCGAGGAGGAGCGGCTCCAGCGCGAGCGCCAGGCGCAGCTCGCCCGGTTGCGCGCGGAGGAAGAGGAGCGCAAGCAGCGCGAGCTGGAGGAGGCCCAGCGGCGCGAGGCCGAGCGCCAGGCGGAGGAGGCCCGGCAGCGCGCCGAGGAGGCCCGCCTCCGGGCCGACGAGGAGCGGGTGCGCCGGCTGGCCGAGGAACAGGCCCGGGCGGCCGAGCAGGAGCGTCGGCGCAAGCAGGCCGACGAGGAAGCCCGACTGCGGGCCGAGGCGGAGGCGCGCCGTCTGGAGAAGCAGCGGAGGGCCGAGGAGGCGTTGCTCCGGGCGGAGGAGGCTCGACGGGTGGCGGCGGAGCCCTCGGCCGCGGCTGAGGCGTCGGGCTTGGGTTCCGGTTCCGGTTCGGGTGCGGGTTCGGACGCGGCTGGCACTTCCGCGTCCGACAGTGACACGACGGTGCCTACGCCGGTTGTGACGCCGTCGAACGCGCCGGGTGGGCCGGCGGACGAGACGGCTGTGCTGCCGCCGGTGCGGGCGGACGAGGGCCGTGCCGGTTCTCGTCCCGGCGCCCGCTCCGACGGGGAGGAGACGGCGAAGCTGCCGCGGCCGCCGGCGCCCGAGGGGGCGACGGACGAAACCGCTGTGCTGCCACCTGTTGCTCCGGGTGCGGCCGATGAGACCGCGGTGCTTCCTCCCGTACGGGACGGGGGCGCGGGTGCTGCGCCGGCTGCACCCACGGCGGGTGCTTCCGCCGGCGATCCGGCGGGCCGGGTCCCGCCCGGATTCTTCCGGGACGAGCAGCAGGCGCCGCAGCCGGGCGATTTCGGCGACCGTACGCGCGAGCTGCCCCAGGTCGACGACGCGGGTGCCCCGCGCCGTCGGCCCCGCCCCGACTGGGCCGAGGAGACTCCGCTGGACGACCTCCCGACCCTGGCGGACGAACTGCTGGGCCCGCGCGAGGACGACGAATGGGATGAGGAGCCGGGTCGGGGGCCGGACGGCCGCCGCTGATTTTTCAGCCCCGTCCGGCGTTTGAGGACGAGCGCGAAGCGCGACAGGGGGTCTGGGGACGGAGCCTCCAGGTAAGGGACGGGTAGGGGCGGAGGGGGCGAGAACCCGCTGGTCTGCGCTGGCACCGTAGGGTTCACCGGGGCTCGCGTTCACCGGGGCTCGCGCGGCTGGAGCCGGGCGAGGCTCCGCGGTGGGGGAGCGACCACGGCGGCCCGCTGACGCGGCCACGGCGGCCCGCCGCCACCGGCCGGGACCGATTGTCAGTGGCGACCCGCACAATGGACGCGGCAAGGCAAAGTGCGACGAAAGGGCGGTTCCCCATGCCCGTGTGGGACGACCTGGTGGGCCAGGAGAAGGTGAGCGGGCAGCTCGCCGCCGCTGCCCGGGACGCCGACGCCCTCGTCACGGCGGTCGCCGCGGACGCCCCGCCCCCCGAGGCGTCCAAGATGACGCACGCCTGGCTGTTCACCGGCCCGCCCGGCTCGGGCCGTTCCACCGCGGCGCGGGCTTTCGCCGCCGCGCTCCAGTGCGTGAGCCCCGACCGCGCGCTCGGCGGCGTCCCCGGCTGTGGCTTCTGCGACGGCTGTCATACGAGCCTGGTGGGCACCCACGCCGACGTGGAGATCGTCCGCACCGACCTCCTGTCCATCGGTGTGAAGGAGACCCGTGACCTGGTCCGCCGCGCCCAGATGTCGCCCGCCGGCGGTCGCTGGCAGGTCATCGTCCTGGAGGACGCGGACCGCCTCACGGAGGGCGCGGGCAACGTCCTGCTGAAGGCCGTGGAGGAACCGGCGCCGCGCACGGTCTGGCTTCTGTGCGCCCCGTCCATCGAGGACGTCCTGCCCACCATCCGCTCCCGCTGCCGCCTCCTCACGCTCCGCACGCCTCCGATGGACGCAGTAGCCGACATCCTCGTACGTCGTGACGGCATCGAGCCCGACGTCGCGGCGGCCGCCGCCCGCGCGACGCAGGGCCACATCGGCCGGGCCCGCCGCCTGGCCACGGACCCGCGCGCGCGTGAGCGCAGGGCCGCCGTCCTCAAGCTCCCGCTCCGGATCGACGACGTCGGGGGCTGCCTCAAGGCGGCCCAGGAGCTGATCGACACGGCTTCGGAGGACGCCAAGCAGCTCGCCGAGGAAGTCGACGTGAAGGAGACCGAGGACCTGAAGACGGCCCTCGGCGCGGAGAAGGGCGGCCGTATGCCGCGCGGCACCGCGGGCATCATGAAGGAGTTGGAGGACCGGCAGAAGCGTCGAAGAACGCGTACGCAGCGCGACAGCCTGGACCTGGCCCTGATCGACCTCACCGGGTTCTACCGCGACGTCCTCGCTCTCCAGCTCGGTTCCCGTGTGGCCCTCGGCAACACGGAGGCCGAGGACACGCTGGAGCGCCTGGCCCGCGGCAGCTCGGCGGAGGCGACCCTGCGCCGCATCGACGCGATCGCGGCGTGCCGCGAGGCCCTCGACCGCAACGTGGCTCCGCTGCTCGCGGTGGAGGCGATGACGATGGCGCTGCGGGCGGGCTGAAGCCGCCCGGAGCGCCTCAACCGCTCGCCGCGCCCGGAGCACCGGGCGTGACCGGCAGGACAAGGCCCACTATGAAGGTGCACGACGGGCTAGCGGCGAGGCGCACGACGGGTACACGACGTACGCACGGCGAGGCGCACGACGGGCCCACGGCGAGGTGCACGACGGGTTGACCGAATAACTCGTACGAGGCACGCAGGCGACTGAAGGTGATCAATTGATCGCGCAAGGTTACGCTCGCGGGATGTACATCAGGCGCACCCTTCGGCCGAACCGGTCCCGCCGGCCGAGCCGTTCCCCCTGGCCGTCTTCGTCTTTCCGCGCGAGCGGCGTGCTGCTGGCGGCAGCAGCGCTGCTCATCTCCGCCTGCTCCTCCGGGAGTTCCTCGACGGCGACGACGTCGACGGCGGGCGCCGCGCTGGCCGCGCTGCCGCGCTCCACGCCGTCGACACTGTCGCCGTACTACGAACAGAAGCTGACCTGGCGCACCTGCGGGGTCCCCGGCTTCGAGTGCGCCACGATGAAGGCGCCGCTCGACTACGCGAAGCCGGCCTCGGGTGACATCAAACTGGCGGTCGCCCGCAAGAAGGCGACGGGTCCGGGCGAGCGCCTGGGTTCGCTTCTGGTCAACCCGGGAGGGCCGGGCGGCTCGGCGGTCAACTATCTGCAGTCGTACGCCGGCATCGGCTATCCGCCGGAGGTCCGCGCCCGCTATGACATGGTCGCGGTCGACCCGCGCGGCGTGGCCCGCAGTGAGCCGGTCGAGTGCCTCACCGGCCGCGAGATGGACACGTACACGCAGACGGACACCACTCCCGACGACAAGAAGGAGACGGGGCAACTGGTCGACGCGTACAAGAAGTTCGCCGAGGGCTGCGGACAGCGCTCGCCGGACCTCCTGCGGCACGTCTCCACGGTGGAGGCGGCGCGGGACATGGACATCCTGCGTGCCACGCTGGGCGACCAGAAGCTGACGTACGCCGGGGCGTCGTACGGGACGTTCCTCGGGGCGACGTACGCCGGCCTCTTCCCGGACCGGGCGGGCCGCATGGTCCTGGACGGAGCGATCGACCCGTCCCTGCCCGCGCGCAAGCTGAACCAGGACCAGACGGCGGGGTTCGAGACGGCCTTCCAGTCGTTCGCGAAGGACTGCGTACGCCAGAGCGACTGCCCGCTGGGTGGCGAGGGCGCGAGCCCGGACCAGGTGGGCAAGAACCTGAAGGCGTTCTTCCAGCAGCTCGACAAGACGCCCATCCCGGCGGGCGACGCGGACGGCCGCAAGGTCGGCGAGGCCCTCGCGACGACGGGTGTGATCGCGGCGATGTACGACCAGGCGGCCTGGCCGCAGCTGCGCGAGGCGCTCACCGCGGCGATGAAGGAGAAGGACGGCGCAGGCCTGCTCGCCCTCTCCGACAGCTACTACGAGCGTGACGCCAACGGCAAGTACGCGAACCTGATGTACGCCAACGCCGCCGTGAACTGTCTCGACCTCCCAGCAGCCTTCTCCACCCCCGACCAAGTGGAGAAGGCCCTCCCCGCCTTCGAAAAGACGTCGCCCGTCTTCGGCGCGGGCCTGGCCTGGGCCTCGCTGAACTGCGCTTACTGGCCGGTCAGGTCGACCGGCGAACCCCACCGCATCGAGGCGAAGGGCGCGGCCCCGATCCTCGTGGTCGGCACCACCCGCGACCCGGCGACCCCCTACCCCTGGGCCCAGGCCCTCGCCTCCCAGCTCTCCTCAGCCCGCCTCCTCACCTACGTCGGCGACGGCCACACCGCCTACGGCCGCGGCAGCACCTGCGTCGACTCCACGATCAACCGCTACCTCCTCCAGGGCACCCCTCCCCCCAAGGAAAAGCGCTGCTCATAGCCGTGCCCCACACCCCGGAACGGGCCCCTCCGGGGTGTGTACGGAGCACCACCGGAAACTGTGTAGACTTACCGACGTTGCTGATCGCACCATAGTGCGGACAGCGTGCCGCCTTAGCTCAGATGGCCAGAGCAACGCACTCGTAATGCGTAGGTCTCGGGTTCGAATCCCGAAGGCGGCTCCAGCGAAAGCCCGGGTCAGATACAGCTGACTCGGGCTTTCTCTTATTCTGGGGCGCTTTCTCTGTCGCCGGCAGCCTGGCGCAGCGGGAGTCGGACATTCGCGGACAACGTCGGAGAGTGTCGGCGTGCGTGCCACACGTATATGCACGCGCATAGGCAGGTACGTCCGGTCTGCGGGCAGTATCGGGCCGCGAGCCCCAGGGAGCGGAACGTCCAGAGGTATGGCCGCCACCTCGAGGTCACCGGTGGGCGTGGCCATGGCCGTATCGCCGTTGCTGATGCTCATGGTGACCGGCCCGCCCAGCGCGGAGCACTGCCCGTGGACCAAGCTGATCCAGGGCATGGTCTTCGGCGTGGCACTGACCCTTGTGATCTTCGCCGGTGCCGAGCTGTACACCAGCAACATGATGACGATGGTGCAAGGTGCCTGTCGCCGACGGGTGTCGGTCGGCGGCGCGGGGGCCGTCATCGTCGTCTCCCTCCTCGGAAACCTGGTCGGTTCTGTCGTCTTCTCCTGGTCGGCGCGGCACACACGCTTGCCGGCCGCCGCACCACGCCGGACACCGTGCCGCCGCAGCGGGCGAACGAGGAACCCACGCCGCCGGTCGAGGTCCAGGTCGCGGTCGCGGCGGGCAAGAGCGCCTGACCCCCGCAACCTCGGGCAGTCCCATCTGACCTGCTGTCACCTTCTGCCGCATCTCGGGGGTACTTCACCATCGTGCCGAGGGGTGCATCGCTCCGTCCGGCGCCTGCGGCGGGTGATGGCGATGGCCGGTGGCAGGGGCGACGAGCGGACGTGATCCGTGGACTTGACGAAGGGTCACTAGCCCGATCGCCATCTTCTCGTATTTCTCCGGCGGCAGCCGTGTCCGCCTCGATGACCTGCGCAAACGGCAGAGCGGGCGCAGGCACTCCGCCTGCCCGGGGGACACGCATGGCGATGCGTCGTGTTGCGGAGGTGACGGGGTGTCGGTTGCCTCGTGGGTGGAGCACAGCAGACGTGCCCTGCGGATAGGCCGGTTACTGCCCCGTTGGAGGAAGCTCATGCGTTACGCACACATTGCCGCCGGCATCGGCCTGGTTCTCGGCGCCGTTGCCCTACAGGCTCCGGCCGCTGTCGCCGGGGACTCGGACATCGACATCAACCCGAGGAACGCCTCCCCGGGCTCCAAGGTCTTCGTCGAGACCACGGCCTGCGGTTCGGAGACCTATGGCAAGGGCGAGTCGAAGGCGGGAGGGTCCTTTCACCTCTTCGAGGGGGATCGTGAGGGCGTACTCGCCGGAGAGTTCCAGGTGCCGGAGGGGATGGATCCGAGCAGCGACGAAGTCACCGTCAAGTGTCCGCCGCGGACCCAAGTGACGGGAACGTACGAGGTCACGATGGGCGGCCAGCCACACGGCGCCGTCGGGGCCGGCTTCGGGGACGCCGGGAGTGGAGACACGCAGCCGCTGGTTCTGGGCGGTGTGCTGCTCGCGGGAGCCGCCGCCGGAGGTCTGATGCGGTGGCGCCGCTACCGCTCGGACAGCGTAGGTACGTGACAGCCAGGCTCCCGCACCACGTCGGCCCTCGGGCAGAGCATCAGCTGCTAGCCGCTGACCGGATACGCCAACGGCGTCAGCGCATCGGCCCGAGGTCCGGAGCCCGAAGACGAGGTCCGGGAGCCGGGGCGGGGGATCCCGGGTCCCTGGTCCGCGAGGCCCACCTCGCCCCACTGCGAGCAAGAGACCAGAGACATGGGGGCAGAGGGGCAGGGGCGCAGGGAGGGCAGAAGCGCAGAGGCGCGGGGGACAGGGGGCAGAGGGACGTAGGCGTAGAGAGGCAGGCTCGACCTCATGGAAACCCAGCGCAGGACCGATGCTTCCCTCTACTCGTCGGTCCTTTCGGTCAAGGTGCTGGCCTGCGCCGCGGCGGCAGGCATCGTGCTGGTGATCGGCGGGGTGCATGACGCGCAGCCACCGCAGCCCTCCGCTGCCCAGGGCTTCGCACCTCCCGCTGCCACCGCCCCCTCTCAGGGCTTCGCTGAACTCCCCGCTTCCGGCCGCACCCCCTCCGCCGTCATTCCCGCCGTCCAGCCGCTGCCCCCGGCGGATCCGGTGCGGATTCGTGTTCCCGCCCTCAAGGTTGACGCTCCCATGATGAGGCTGGGCCTCGACCGGGCGGGGGCGCTGCGGCCTCCGCCTGCCGACAAAGCCAACCTCGCCGGCTGGTACGGCGACGGCACGGCGCCCGGCTCGACCGGGACGGCTATCACCACCGGGCATGTGGACACACGCACCGGCAGCCCCGGCGTCTTCTTCGGCCTCGGCGCCCTGGCCAAGGGCTCCGTCATCGAGATCAGCCGGAAAGACCGGCGCACAGCCCTGTTCACCGTCGACGCCGTGGAGTTCTACAGCCGGAAGGAGTTCCCCAGCAAGAAGGTCTACGGCCGCTCCGAGCTGCCCCAACTGCGCGTGATCACTTGTGGTGGCCGTTACGCCAAGAAGACCGGGTACCAGGGCAACATCGTGGTCTATGCGACGCTCACCGAGGCGAGATAGCCGGCCGACGAATGCGGGTCCGCAGCCTTCCGATGCGCCGCGCCCCGGGCTCGCAACAGTCAGGTCCTAGTCCCCGTCGCCGAAGCCGAAACCTCCGCCGTCGCGTTTGGGTATGGAGAAACCGAGGACCGTGCTGGTGTCGCGTAGGACTTCGGGGAGGGGCTCCACGGCTCCGATGCCGCGGGCGCGGTCCAGTCTCTGGCGGTGGGTCAACGTGAGGCCGAGGTCTTTGGTGAGTTCGGCGCCGTCCAGCAGATCGCAGAGGAGCAGCAGGTGTCCGGTGAGCGGGCTCTGGCTGGTGTACGCGGTGCGGACCTCGTTGATCAGGGCATTGCGCACCCCGGGGTCGGGGTAGTAGCGCTCCTTCCCGAGCAGTTTCCCGGGCCTGTGGTGCAGCACGCCGCGTTCCGTGAGCGTCTGCCTGTGCAGAGGCAGCGCTTTACGGTGGCGTCGGCGGAGCCATCGATATACGGCGTGGGTCTCCAGGCCTGTCATGTCTGCCAGGTCTGCCAGCAGCTCGTCTGCCCAGGCGAGACCCGTGCGGCCCCTGTCGAGCAGTTCGATCTCGCCTTTGTGCCGGTAGACCTCGACGCCGAACTTCCTGGACTTGTGGGGCCGGACCAATACCTTGCGGCGCAGGGCGAGTTCGGCGAGTTCGGCTGCCGCGCAGCCGAACGCCGTTTGAGTGGTGTCGTGGACTTTGCCGGAGTCCAAGTGGGAGAGGACGATGAATTCCTCGGGCAGGGACAGGTAGCGCGATGTGGGACCAGGCGTGTCACTCCGCATGTCCCTCATCCTGCCCGGCGCCGCCCCGGCGCAGCAGGGTGGCGCCGGGCGCTCTTCGGGCGATCTCCTCGAACTCCGCAGGGTGGGTGGGCTGTTCGAGATGAGTGTCCGTACTCAGGTGCCCTGCCGGCTCTTCTGTCAGCCTGGCCTCATGCCTCTCCGGAAGAGCCGCCAGAGCCGCCAGAGCCGTACGAGCCGTACGAGCGTCGCTCGGCGCTCCGCCCTTCTGGCCGTGACCGCCGTCGCGTGCCTCGCCGCGTGTGGCACCCAGAAGCCGGGCCTGGGGCCGGCCGCGCCCGCGACGTCGGGTTCCGGCTCCGTCTCCCCGGGCGCGAGCCCGCACGCCGAGCCGGACCGGGGCGACAGCGCGCCGCACAACGCCGAGAACAACATCGGCCGCAGGGCGAAGGACATGAGTCCGGCGGACGAGGCGGCGGCTGAGGAGAAGGCGAAGCAGGTCAAGCCGCTGCTGGAGAAACTGCGCGGCGAGGGGAAGATCAGCCCCAAGGACGTACGCCCCGCGCTCGCCTCCCTCGGCTTCCGTGCCGAGGACATGCGGGTCCAGGACCCGTGGTCGCGTTGGAACGTGGACCACTCGGAGAAGGTGCCGGGCACCGCGTACGGCATCTGGGTCGGCAAGACCGCGTGCATCTCGGGCGTGGTGAGCGAGGACCACGTGTGGACCGAGGTCACCGGCCCCTACCCGGAGACGGCCTGCATCGCCCCGCCGGTGGCCCACTGACCCCGTCCCCCGTCGCTGTCACCCAACTCCATGCAAACCCACACAACTCACCGCAACTCCGCCGGGCGTACGCGGCCCGACCGATGCCGTCCGGACGTACGGAAGGACGTACGTGGAGCATATTTTCGGTGAACGGCTAGCATCGCGGGCACAGTTGTCGGCCGGGATGGGGTGGATGTCGTGTCACAGGCGGAGGAGGGGCCGCGGCTTGCCGTTGCCGTGGTGACCATGGGGAACCGGCCCACCGAGGTCGACGCGCTGCTCACCTCCGTGGCCAAGCAGGACGTCCCGCCCGCGCGGATCGTGATCGTGGGCAACGGCTCCCCGCTGCCCGAGTTCGCCGAACGCCTCGGCCTCCCCGGTGAGGTGACCACCATCGAGGTCGACGAGAACCTCGGGTGTCCGGGCGGCCGCAATGTCGGCCTGCGATGCCTGCAGGAGTTCGGGGACGTCGACGTCGTCGTCGAACTCGACGACGACGGGCTGCTGATCGACGGGGATGTGCTGCGGAAGGTACGGGACCTGTACGCCGCCGACCCGCGCCTCGGCATCGTCGGTTTCCGCATAGCCGACGAGAACGGGGAGACGCAGCGCCGGCATGTTCCCCGCGTCGGGGCCAGTGACCCGATGCGGGGAGGGCCGGTCACCGGGTTCCTCGGCGGTGGGCACGCGCTCTCGATGCCCATGCTCGCCGAGATCGGTGACTGGCCCGCCGAGTTCTTCTTCGCGCACGAGGAGACCGACATGGCCTGGCGTGCCATCGACGCCGGGTGGACCGTGCGGTACGAGCCCGAGCTGCTGCTCCAGCACCCGAAGACCTCGCCCGCCCGGCACGCCATCTACTACCGGGTGACCGCGCGCAACCGGGTCTGGCTCACCCGCCGCCGGCTGCCCCTCCCGCTGATCCCCGTGCACCTGGGCATCTGGATCCTCGCCACGCTCGTACGGACCCGGTCCGTCGGCGGGCTCAAGGCCTGGTTCGGCGGGTTCGCGGAGGGCCTGCGGCAACCCGGCGGGGAGCGCCGACCGATGCGGTGGCGCACGGTGTGGCGGCTCACCCGGCTGGGACGCCCGCCCGTCATCTGACTCGACCGACGGGAACGCCCGCCTGTCATCTGATCCGTCCGACGAGAACGCCTCCGGTGGCTGACAGACGGAGGCCCCGGTCGTTCACCTCCGACGACCGGGGCCTCTGGCACCCCGGATCCGGCCGCGGCGGCGACACTCCCCCGAGTTACGCCTCATACGCGCGCACCGTCGGGCCAGATCCGATGAACTGATCACATCAGGTCACGCCAACGGATCGCTAACATGAGGCACACGGTTCGGTCGGGAAGGCAGTGGGGCGGCGTGATGCGGGACGAGCTGCGGTTCGGGCTGCTGGGGCCGCCGGTCCTGTACGACGCCGACGGCGAGTTCAGGCCGATCGGCAGCGCTAAGATGCGTGCCCTGCTGGCGGCGCTGCTCCAGGAACCGGGCCGGGTCGTCCCGGTCGACGTACTCAAGGACGCGCTGTGGGGCGGAGCGCCCCCGGCGTCCGCGCAGGCCTCCCTCCACAACCATGTGACGCGCCTGCGCCGCCTCCTCGACGACCCGGAGCGCCTGCGCGCGGTGCCTCCCGGCTACGTCCTGCGGGTCGGCGAGGGCGAGTTGGACGTCCGTGTCTTCGCGCACCACGCCACGGCCGCGCGCGTCGCGCACGCCGGGCGCGACTGGGAACGGGCCCTGCGCGAAGCCACGGCGGCGCTCGCGCTGTGGCGCGGCACCCCGCTGAGCGGGCTGCCGCCCGAGACCGGCGGACACGCCTTCGTCCAGCGTCTGGAGGAGGCCCGGCTGCTGGTCCTGGAGTGGCGGTACGAGGCCGAGCTGATGCTCGCTTCCACAGTCGCCCGACGCGACCGGCTGGCCCCCGAGCTGGCCGCCCTCACCGCGGAGTACCCCCTCCGCGAGGCCTTCCACCGCCTCCTGATGCTCGTACTGCACCGCACGGGCCGCCAGGCCGAAGCCCTCGCCGTTCACCGCGACCTGCGGGCCCGCCTGCTGGAGGAACTCGGCATCGAGTACGCCGGTGTCGCCGCCCGCTCCCTGGAGGCGATCCTCGAACCCGGCCTCGACCGCGAGGACCGCAGCCGCCCGACCGCCGCACAGCCGCACGCGCACGCGGCGGACGTCGTGGCCACACCCCCGTTCCGCTCCGCGAAGGAGGCCTTCGCCTGGGGCGACCTGGAGCTGGAGAACCTGGTGGCGCTGGTGGAACGCCACGCCGCGACCTCCCCGTACGTCCCGGTCCTGGTGCGCCACGCCACGCCGAATCCAGCGAGGCGCTCCTCCAAAGCCTTGAACTCTCCCGCGAGTTGGGCGATCCGCACACGGAGGCCATCACCTACAGCCACCTCGGCAACCTGTACGAGCACACGGATCCCCGGGCCGCCATCGACCACCACAAGCGCAGCCTCACGATCGGCGTCGCGCTCGACGACGTCATCATCCGCCACTCCGCGCACTGCAACATCGGCTACGCCCACCTCGCCCTCGGCGAACCGGCCGCGGCCCTACCGCACTTCGAGGAGAGCCTGCGCATCCTTGGCACCCACGGCGACTGGCACGGCGAGTCGCAGACCCGGCTCGGCCTCGTGCGGGCGCTGCGCGGGGTGGGCCAGTGGGAGCGCGCCGCGTGCGAATGCGACCTGCTGCTGCGCAGGGCCGACTGCCGGGCCGACCGTTACACCGGAGGACTCGCCCGCCACCAGCGAGGGCTGCTCCTGAGCACGCGAGGGGACGCCGAAGCGGCATACGAACAATGGGAGTCGGCGCTGAAGGCCCTGGAGGAGACGGACAGCCCGGTGGTGGCGGAGCTACGGGAGCTCCTGAACGACAAGCCGGAACAGCCGGAACAGCCGGAAAAGCCAGAGAAACCGAAGCGGACGTAGGCCTCGGAGCGGGCGGGCGCGATCACGTGCCGTCGATACGACACTCACGTGCTGTCGGCGGAACACTCACTTGGCGTCGGCATAACACTCCACCACGGCCGTAGTGAACGGAAACCGAACCGGCGTCTCCCCGAACGTGAGCCGCCCCGCGAGTTCCGCCGCCTCACGGATCGCGGTCACCACGGCGTCCGCTTCCTCCGCCGGACAGTGCACGATCACCTCGTCGTGCTGGAAGAAGACCAGCTCGGCCGCGAGATCCGAGCAGGTGCGCCGCAGCGCGGCGAGCACCAGCAGGGCCCAGTCGGCGGCGCTGCCCTGGACCACGAAGTTACGGGCGAACCGGCCGCGAGCACGGGAGTTGGAGGAGGCGTACCCCGGGACCCAGCCCTGGTCGACGGGGGCCTCGGAGGGATCGTCCTGCGGAATACCCGCCTCCTCCGCGAAGTCGTCCGACGCACCCGCCGCGGGCGGAGAGGTCCGCCCCAGCCAGGTCCGCACAAGCCGCCCCTCCTCGCCGGCCCGCGCCGCGTCGTCCACGTACGCCACGGCCTTGGGAAACCGGCGGCGCAACAGCGCGAGGTTCTTGAGGCCGTCACCCGAGGTCTGTCCGTACACCGCGCCGAGCACGGCGAGCTTGGCCTGGGCACGGTCACCGGCGAACGCCCGGTCCGAAACCGCCTGGTACAGATCACTCTCGCGCCCGGCGACCTCCATCAGCCCAGGATCACGGGAGATCGCGGCCAATACTCGGGGCTCCATCTGATCGGCGTCGGCGACGACGAGCCGCCAGCCCGGGTCGGCGACGACGGCACGCCGGATCACCTTGGGGATCTGGAGGGCGCCCCCGCCATTGGTCACCCAGCGCCCGGTGACCGTCCCGCCCGGCAGGTACTCGGGCCGGAACCGCCCGTCCCGCACCCAGTCCTGAAGCCAGGACCACCCATGGGCGACCCAGATCCGGTACAGCTTCTTGTACTCGACGAGGGGCTTCACGGCCGGATGGTCGATCGACTCGATCTCCCACCGCCGCGTGGACGTGACCTTGATCCCGGCCTGCGCAAAGGCTCGGATGACATCCGCGGGCAGATCAGGTCGGACCCTCCTCCCGAAGGCGGCCGAGACCTCATCCGTGAGCTCGGCGAGTCGCCGTGGCTCACCCCCGCCTGCGTACCGCTCTCCAAGGAGCTCGTGCAGCACGTCCCGGTGGACGTCCGCGCTCCATGGCAGCCCTGCCCGGTTCATCTCGGCGGCGACCAGCATCCCCGCCGACTCGGCGGCCGTGAGCAGCCTCATCCGCGCCGGGTGCGCGGTGGCGTCATGCCGGCGCTGCTGGTCGGCGTACACCTCGAGGAGATCCGCCACCGGCACATGCACTGGGCGCGGTTCGAAGAGGGACGACTGCGCGCCGGGCTCGGCGGAGCGCTGCGGCGGATCGGGCGGTACGGGGCCGCCGCGCAGCCGGGCCAGCGCGGCGGCCGCCGATCTGGGCAGGCCGAGCCGCCCCTCGTGTCCGAGCAGCAGGGTCTCGGCGGCCTCGATGTCGTAACACCGCTCCACTCGCACCCCCGCGGCGAGCAGACGCGGATAGACGTCGGCCGTGGACCGCCAGACCCACCGGCTCACCTGCGGCCTGGTCCGCACGGCCGCCGCGAGATCGGGCTCCGTGTGGACCGGTCCCGCGGGCAGCCCGTCGGGGCCGAGGGCGGCGACCTCCGCGCCACCGTCCTCGGCCGGCGCGAGAGCCCAGCGCTCGGTCATGATGACGAGTCTCGCAGGAGGGTCTGACAATCCGGCCGCTCAGCTGCCGCCCTGCTCCCGGGCCTGCTGAGTGATCCCTTCGAGCAGCTGCGCGATGTACTCCTCGGTCGCCGCCTTGTCGACGCCGACCGAGCTGAGGACGCCCTCGCCGTTCTCGAACTCCAGGAGGGCCAGCAGGATGTGTTCCGTGCCGACGTAGTCGTGGCCGAGGCGCAGCGCCTCGCGGAAGGTGAGTTCCAGGGTCTTCTTGGCGGCGGGGCCGTACGGAACGAGCTCGGGAACCTCGTCGGCGGCGGGCGGCAGGGCGGCCGTGGCCGCCTCGCGCACGGCGTCCAACGACACGCCCTGCGCGACGATCGCCCGCGCACCAAGGCCCTCGGGCTCAGCGAGTAGACCAAGGACCAGGTGCTCGGGGAGCCCTTCCGTGCTGCGCGACGCCTTGGCCCCCTCATGCGCGGCCATGACGACGTGCCGGGCGCGGGGGGTGTAGCGGCCGAAGCCCTGGTTGGGATCGAGGTCGGCCTCGGCCTTCGGCACGAACCGCTTCTGCGCGGCCTGCCGTGTGACCCCCATGCTCTTACCGATCTCTGTCCAGGACGCGCCCGAGCGCCGTGCCTGGTCCACGAAGTGGCCGATCAGGTGGTCGGCTACGTCGCCCAGGTGATCAGCTGCGATTACCGCGTCCTGCAGCTGTTCGAGTGCGTCGGTGTGGACCTTCTTGATGGCCTCGATGAGGTCGTCGAGGCGTACGGATGCCGTTCCGGGTGGTTTCGAAGTCATGCGTCAACCGTAGGTTGACGATCCTACGGCGTCAACCCACAGTTGACACCCCGGGCTGGGGGTGCGCCAGCCGATCGAAGGCCCGTCGCCCCCGTCTGCGGGCGGGATGTTTTTCGCCCCCTCCGCCCCTACCCATTCCCATACCTGGGGGCTGCCGCCCCCAGCCCCCCGCATCGGCCTGAACGGCCTCGTCCTCAAACGCCGGACGGGCTAAAAGGCTTCGCCGGACGGGCTGAAAGATCTGGGCGCACGCCCCCACGCACCCGCAGTCGCCAGCGCGCGGGAGGGGCCGTGCCGGTACATCACATGCCCGTCGCCCCGTTCGGATCTGGAGAGGGTTCCTGTATTCCCACGTCTGATCCACCGGCCACGACGGGCGGATGTACCGGCACGGCCCCGACCCCCGACGCAGCAGGAGGCGCGTGACACGATCGACGCATGAGCAGCAGCAGTACGCCCGGCCCCGGCACGGTGGAGCGGGCCTTCCAGGCGGCCCTCTACGCCGACACCGACGCGACCCTCGACACCGGGGCCTCGCTGCTCGCCGCCGACCCCGCCTCCGATGCCGAACTCACCCGCCGAGGTGAGGAGTTCGTAGCCGCGGCCTGGCGACGCGGCTGGCAGCCCGCCGACGTCGTACGGTTCGTGCGACGCGAACTGGACGACGTACACGTACGCCTGGTGTCGGCATTGATCCTGAGCGAGAACCGCGCGCCGCAGGGTCCCCGCTGGTCCGCCCAGCTCGAAGAACTGCACGCCCAAGCGGAGCAGGAGCCAGCCCCCCGCACCGACCGCTTCTCGCACGCCACCGCCGTACTGGAGCTCTACCGCCTCCTCCTCCGCCTCCCCACCCTCGAACCACTGGACGCACCGGGGCCCCACCCCGCAGCGAGCCCGGCCACCCCCCACGACTCCCGCATGCTCACCCGTATCCGCGCCCTGCTGGCGAAGGCCGAGGCGACCGGCTTCCCCGAGGAGGCCGAGGCGCTGAGCGCCAAGGCACAGGAACTGATGGCGCGGCACAGCATCGACGAGGCGCTGCTCGCTGCGCGGACGCACGCGAAGGACGCGCCCGGCGCCTGCCGTGTCGGCGTCGAGCCGCCGTACGAGACGGCCAAGGCGGTGCTCCTGGACGCGGTGGCCGGGGCGAACCGCTGCCGGGCCGTGTGGAACGAGGCCCTCGGCTTCTCGACCGTCGTCGGCTTCGAACCCGATCTGGAGGCGGTCGAGCTCCTCTACACCTCGCTGCTCGTACAGGCCACGGCGGCGATGACGAAGGCGGAGGCGGCACAGCGGGCAGGAGGGCGGAAGCGTACGAAGACCTTCCGGCAGTCCTTCCTCGCCGCGTACGCGCACCGGATCGGAGACCGCCTGGCGTCCGTCGCGGAGGGCCAAGTGGCGGCCTCGGAGGGGGAGTTGCTGCCGGTCCTCGCGGCCCGCGACGTGGCGGTCGCGGACCGCATGGACCGCATGTTCCCGGAGACGGTGACCACCCGGCTGCGCGGGGTCAGCGACGCGGCCGGATGGCAGGAGGGAGCCGCGGCGGCGGACCGTGCGCAGGTCAAAGGCCGCCGCCCGATCCCCTGAGCCGCATCCTCAGCGCTCCGGCAACCTGCATCCTCAGCGTTCCGGCGACCCGCAGCCTCAGCCCTCCAGCAACCCGCAACCTCGGGCCCTCCCGTGACCCGCAGCCTCGGCCCTACCGACCCGCAACCTCGGGCCCTCCCGTGACCCGCAGCCTCGGCCCTACCGACCCGCAGCCTCGGCCCTACCGACCCGCAGCCTCGGCCCTACCGACCCGCAGCCTCGGCCCTACCGACCCGCAGCCTCGGCCCTACCGACCCGCAGCCTCGGCCCTACCGACCCGCAGCCTCGGCCCTACCGACCCGCAGCCTCGGCCCTACCGACCCGCAACCTCGGCCCTACCGACCCGCAACCTTGGCCCCACCGACCCGCAACCTTGGCCCCACCGTGGCCCGCAACCTCAGCCCCCCGCCCCATCGGCCCTACCGTGACCCACGGCGTCAGTCGCCCGCGTGCTGGAACGGACTCGTGGAGGCGTTCAGCGTGCCCGCCCCGTCCTTGCCCGCGACCGGCCCGAAGGACCAAGCGAAGTCCTGAGTCTTGTCGGACCCCGGCAGGCTGATCTTCAGCGTCTTCAGGTCGAGGGTCTTCGCATCGCCGCCCTCGCCCCGTACGTAGGTGATGGTGAACGACGCGGCGCCGTCCTTGGCCAGGGGCAGCTTCACCGGCTGCGCGGACTTGTCCGGGAGGATCTCCGTCGAGGTCTCACCGGCGCGCACTTCGAGGCCGGGGAAGCCTTCGAGGGTGCACTGGGTCCCAGGGTTGGTGATCGTGACCGGGACATTGCCGGTGTCCCCGGCCGCCTGGGCGGCGTTGGCGGGCCCGACCTGGATGCCCACCTCGTCGATCTTGCAGTCGGTGGAGGCGGAGGCATTGGCGGAAGCGGAGGTGGAAGCGGCATGGGCGTCGCCGCCACCACCGCTGTCGCCGCAGGAGGTCAGGGCAAAGGCGCCGGCGAGGACGGCGACGGCGATGGGCAGGACGCGCATGGGTTCCCCCGGAGTTCGTGACGGTGTTTCCGGATCATGACGCAAACGGATCCGTGACCGTCACGCACCCCCGGCCGTTGGCTCCTCCCAAGGCCTTCCCATGTCCCTCCCGGGTCCTTCCCGAGCCCCGCGAGGGCGACGTCCACCCGGACGGCTCCGAGGCGTTCGTCCGCCGTGCGCCGACCTTTTCCTGAACGCCCTCACGGACCCCTCCGAGGCCCTCGAGTACCGCCCATGACCGTCACCTTCTTGGCCGTGGCCGTGGAACACGAAGGGTTCCACGGCCACGGCCAAGAACGACCTGCACAGGAACAACTGCGCGATCAAGACCCCAGATTCGCCGTGGCCAGCCCCGTCGGTATCTGCCCGCCCTCGCTCTTCGTGTACGACTCCTTGCCGAGCCCGCCCTCCCAGGTGACCTTCAGGCTCGTACCGCTGACGGAGTCGACCATGCCGACCTCACGGTCCTTGTTGCCGTCCGTGCACTTAAGGCGGATCATCCGCGTGCCCGACTCCTCGGCGGCGGTCCCGCTGCACACCGTGCCCCCGGTCGCGAAGAGCCCGGCCTGCGTGCCGGTGATCACCAGCGCGACGGCCTTGCCGTCGGTGGTGGCCAGCCAGCTGCCTTCCAGCTCGCCCTTGGCGCCGGACGTGCTCCCCGAGCCGCCGCCCGTGCCGGCCGTCTCCGTCGAAGAAGCGCTGGGGCTTGCGGACTTGCCGCCGCCGGAGCCGGAGCTGGAGTCGTCGCCGTCGTCGCCGCTACAACCGGTCAGCGCGAGCGCGGCCGCCAGACCCGCGGCCGCGACCGCTGTACGCGCCTGCTTGCGCGGGAAGGTCGCCGAAGTCACTGAAGCCCCCAAGGGTGGGTGATGATGCCGGGGTCGTCCGAAAACGACCGCAGCAAGCTACCAGGAGGACTTGCGCACCCCGGGAAGGAATCCGGCGTGCGCTTGCTCACGCAGATTCACCCGGGAGAGGCCGAAGGCGCGCAGATAGCCGCGCGGACGGCCGTCCACACTGTCGCGGTTGCGTACGCGGGTGGCGCTGGCGTCGCGCGGCTGCTGCGCAATTCCTCCTGGGCGGCGGCCCGTTCGGCATCGGTCGAGGACGGCCGGCGTAAGCCCGTCAAGTCCCGCCCCAATCCGCTGGACCAGGCAGGGATCACGTACATCGACTACAAGGACACCGATCTGCTGCGGAAGTTCATCTCCGACCGCGGCGAGATCCGCAGCCGCCGCGTCACGCGGGTGACCGCGCAGCAGCAACGCATGCTGTCGCGCGCGATCAAGAACGCATGGGAGATGGCGCTGCTGCCGTACTCCAGCCGCTGAGCAACGGCTGACGGCCGACGGACTACGGCGGACAGCCGACGACTGGTGACCGATGATTGATAGGTAGGAGATTCCCTACGCTTGACGCATAGGGAATCTCCTACCTATTGTCGTCCCCATGAACATCACTCACGCCTCATTCGTCACCCTCCCCGTCGCCGACCAGGAGCGGGCTCTGCGCTTCTACACGGACGTGCTGGGCTTCGAGGTCACCGCCGACCTGGACATGCCTCCTGGGCGCTGGCTGCAGGTCGCGCCCAAGGGGGCGCAGACCGTCTTCACGCTCTCGGGTCCGGGCATGGGGGATTTCCGGCCCGGCGAGACCCGGGGGATCATGTTGGTCACGACCGATGTCGACGCCGACTGTGTGCGGCTCACGGCCGCGGGCGTCGCGGTGGAGGGGCCCGACGACCTCCCGTGGGGCCGTATGGCCTCGTTCCGCGACCCGGACGGCAACGGTCTGATGCTGATCACGGAGAAGGAAGGCTTCTGAGAGCGCCATGACTGCGACCAGGACCGGGGCCGGGGCTCGCGAGGACCAGATTTTCGCCGCGCTCGCCAACGCCACGCGCCGCGAGGTGCTGCGGCTGCTGCGCGAGCAGGGACCCCAGCCCGTCCAGGTCCTGGCCGACCACTTCGACATGCGACGGCCCAGCCTCTCGGAGCACCTCAAGGTGCTCCGAGAGGCTGGGCTCGTGTCGGAGGAGCGTGCGGGACGGCAGCGCATCTACCGCCTGGAGGCCGCGCCGCTCGCCGACGTGCAGGACTGGCTCCATCCGTACGAGCGGTTCTGGCGCGACAGGCTCAGGGGTCTGGGCGATCTCCTGGACCGTATGCCGGACGATGACGTGACATGAGCCCCACGCACCACTCCCGTTCCGGTGACGACCTCACCACGATCCACGTCGATCAGTTCTTCCCCCACCCTCCCGCCAAGGTCTGGCGCGCCCTCACCGAGCCCGAGCTGCTCGTGCAGTGGCAGATGCAGGGGTCGGAGGACTTCCGGCTCGAAGTCGGCCACCAGTACACGCTGACGTCCGTGCCGCGGCCCAACACGAAGTTCTCCGGCGCCGTTGACGTGCGCGTTCTCGCGTACGAGCCGGAGCGGATGCTGCGCGTCCGGTGGGCCGACACGGATCCGGACAATCCCGCGGACTGGACCATCACCTGGACATTGAAACTTGAAGGGCGCGGAACGCGTCTCTTTCTAGTACACGAGGGATTCGATCCGGACGATCCCGCACAGATGATGGCGCGGAAGATCATGGACGGGGGCTGGAGGTCGCATGTGATGCGAGCTCTGGGGAATGCGCTGGACCGGTTGTAGCCCAAGGCAGCCCGGCGAGCAGCAGGCCGTAGTCAAGCGAGCAACAGCCGGTAGTCAAACGCCGGTAAAAACTGTAACCGCAGGACCACCCCGCGTGCACGTGCATCTGCCCATGCATCTGCACATGAACAGAGTTATGATCCGGGTCAGTTGACCACTGCATCAATGGCCACTTCAGCCACTGCACGACCGGGGAGCGACCTGTGGACCACGACGTGTACGACGTGGATGACGTGTACAACGGCATGGCTGACGACGTGTACAACGGCATGGCGGCGACCGAGTTGAACGGGGTGGCCTGGCAGAAGAGCCGGCACAGCAACTCGCAGGGCTCATGCGTGGAGTTCGCGCGGCTGCCCGGCGGGGACGTGGCCGTGCGCAATTCGCGGTTCCCCGAGGGGCCCGCGCTCGTCTACACGCGCGCCGAGATCGAGGCGATGCTTCTGGGCATCAAGGACGGCGAGTTCGACCACCTGATAGCGGGCTGATGGCCGGTGCGGACGAGGCGGCCGACGCGGTCGGCTGACGACCGACGAAGGCGACCGACGGCAGGCGACCGGTGCCGGGAGGCTCCCGCCACTGAGCGCGACAGTCATGCGACGTTGCGTGAACGCGCGTAGAACCGCGGCGCCACAAGGCGCCGCGGTTCGCTATTCGGCCGGAAGTGCGGCGGCAAGCGCGCTTGGCCCCGACGGTGGCAGCCGGAACAGCGCCCATACGACCTTGCCGCTGAGGGTGCCCGCGAGCGGGTGCCAGCCCCAGCTGTCGGCGAACGAGTCGACCAGGAAGAGGCCGCGCCCCGACTCCGCGGAGAAGTCGTCCGAGTCGCCCGCGACCGGGCTGCCGTGACTGGGGTCGCGCACCGCGCACACCAGGCGCGAGGTCCACGACATCAAGTGCAGCCGCACGGGCGGCCCTTGGTCCGGGCGGGGTGTGTCCGAGGGAAGTGCGTGGCGCAGCGCGTTGGTGACGAGCTCGGAGACCACCAGGCCGACGTCGTCGAAGCGGTCGCCGATGTCCCACTGGTCCAGCGTTCTTCGGGTGAACTGCCGTGCTTCGCGCACCGCTTCGAAGCGGGCGGGCAGGGCGCAGCAGGCGGCGTTGGACACGGCCGCGGGATCGAGCGGCGGAAGTCCCTGCCGTAAGGGCTCGAGCATGGTCGATCCATTCGTCCCCATGCGAGGCACTCCCGGGTGTTCGCGGTCGTTGCGATGCAGCGGTGGCGCGGGGACCATGGTTCCGAATGCGACAGGCAGATGCAAGGGCAGATGCACGTGCACACGCCCGAATTGGACCTTCCTCTGCCGCTTATTGCTCATTTCTTCTGTCACCTTCTTCCCCTTTGTTGACGCCCCTCTGACCTTTTCCTGTAGGGCACGGTTGGCTACTTTCCGTTTCCGTAACCGAACGAGTACTGCTTGAAGTGTTTTAGTGGCAGACTTCGGCGTCGGAAGACGGTTGGGGAGGCGGACGAACGTGAGCGCTGGTGAGTCGAGCGGCTCGGTGGTGCGGCGCATGCTGCTGGGGTCACAGCTCCGGCGCCTGCGGGAGGCGCGCGGCATCACCCGGGAAGCGGCCGGTTATTCGATCCGTGCCTCCGAATCGAAGATCAGCCGCATGGAGTTGGGACGGGTGAGCTTCAAAACGCGCGACGTCGAGGACCTGTTGACGCTGTACGGCATCACGGACGAGGCGGAACGCACGTCCCTGGTCTCGCTCGCCAAGGAGGCCAACGTCGCCGGCTGGTGGCACAGCTACTCCGACGTCCTGCCCAGCTGGTTCCCGACCTACGTCGGCCTCGAGGGCGCGGCCCACCTGATCCGGGTGTACGAAGTGCAGTTCGTGCACGGCCTGCTGCAGACCGAGGCGTACGCGCGCGCGGTCGTCCGGCGCGGCATGAAGGGCGCGTCCGCCGCCGACATCGACCGGCGTGTGGCGCTGCGCCTGGAGCGCCAGAAGTACCTCGTCTCCGAGAACGCCCCGGAGTTCCACATCGTCCTCGACGAGGCCGCGCTGCGCCGCCCGTACGGCGACCGCGAGGTGATGCGCGAACAGCTCCAGCATCTGATCGAGGTCTCGGAGCGCCCCAACGTACGCCTTCAGGTCATGCCGTTCAGCTTCGGCGGGCACTCCGGCGAGAGCGGCTCGTTCACCATCCTGAGCTTCCCGGAGTCCGACCTGTCGGACGTCGTCTATCTGGAACAGCTCACCAGTGCGCTCTATCTGGACAAGCGTGAGGACGTCCTGCAGTACGAGGGCGCGCTGAAGCAGTTGCAGCAGGACAGCCCGGGTCCGTCGGAGAGCCGCGACCTGCTGAGGGGGCTGCTCCAGCTCTCCTGACGCCCGCCGGTCCGGCCGCGTGACCCTCCTGTGGATCTTCACAGGGTCTTCGAAGGCTCTCCCGTGATGTTCTCCAACTCCCTTGAAACACAAGTACGATGACGTCCGATCAGGCGTTGATCGGATGTCTGCCTCGGCAGCGCAGGGATTGAGGGATTGAGGGAGCACATGTCGTCCTACTTCACCGACCTGGCCCAGCAGTACATCGACGGCGAGTGGCGCCCAGGGACCGGTTCCTGGGACATCATCGACTTCAACCCGTACAACGGCGAGAAGCTGGCGTCGATCACCATAGCCACGACGGACGAGGTCGATCAGGCCTACCGCGCCGCCGAGCGCGCCCAGAAGGCATGGGCCGCGACCAACGCGTACGCCCGTCGCGCGGTCTTCGAGAAGGCCCTGCGCCTCATCGAGGAGCGCGAGGCCGAGATCACCGAGGCGATCATCGCCGAACTCGGCGGCACGCACCTCAAGGCGGGCTTCGAACTGCACCTCGCCAAGGAGTTCCTGCGCGAGTCGATCCAGCTGGCGCTGCGCCCCGAGGGCAAGATCCTCCCCTCGCCGATCGACGGCAAGGAGAACCGCGTCTACAGGGTCCCCGTAGGCGTCGTCGGCGTCATCAGCCCCTTCAACTTCCCCTTCCTGCTCTCGCTGAAGTCGGTGGCGCCCGCCCTGGCGCTCGGCAACGGCGTGGTCCTCAAGCCGCACCAGAACACCCCGGTCGTCGGCGGCTCCCTGATCGCGAAGATCTTCGAGGACGCGGGCCTGCCGAAGGGCCTGCTGAACGTCGTCATCACCGACATAGCCGAGATCGGCGACGCCTTCCTCGAGCACCCGGTCCCGAAGCTCATCTCCTTCACCGGCTCCGACAAGGTCGGCCGCCACGTCGCCACCGTCTGCGCCTCGCACTTCAAGCGCGCGATCCTCGAACTCGGCGGCAACAGCGCGCTGGTGGTCCTGGACGACGCCGACATCGACTACGCGGTCGACGCGGCGGTCTTCAGCCGGTACGTCCACCAGGGCCAGGTCTGCATGGCCGCCAACCGCGTCCTCGTGGACCGTTCGATCGCCGACGAGTTCACCGAGAAGTTCGTCGCCAAGGTCAGGACACTGAAGGCCGGCGACCCGAGCGACCCGCAGACCATCATCGGCCCGGTCATCAACTCCTCGCAGGCGGACGCGATTTCAGGCACCGTCGAACAGGCCATCGCGGAGGGCGCCACCGCCCTCGTACACGGCGCGACGACCGACAACCTGGTCGAGCCCTCCGTGCTGACGGGCCTTCCCGCCGACTCGTCCCTCCTCCGGCAGGAGGTCTTCGGCCCGGTCGTCTTCCTCGTCCCCTTCGACGGCGAGGAGGAGGCGGTCCGCATCGTCAACGACACCCCGTACGGCCTCAGCGGCGCCGTCCACACGGGCGACATCGAGCGCGGCGTCTCCTTCGCCAAGCAGATCGACACCGGCATGTTTCACGTCAACGACGGCACCGTCCACGACGAGCCCCTGGTCCCCTTCGGCGGCGAAAAGCACTCCGGCATCGGCCGCCTGAACGGCGAGACGACCGTCGACGCCTTCACCACCCAGAAGTGGATCTCGGTCCAGCACGGGCGGAGCTTCTTCCCGTTCTGAGCCTTCGGACGTGGTCGCCCGGCGGACGTGCGCCCAGGTGCACACAGGGTGCATGTCCGCCGTGTCAGCGCGACCGCCTTCGCGGTGGTGGCCCGGGAGCAGGCGGTCTGACCCCCGCACTCTAGGCTGGACCGCATGTCAGCGATCCGTCTCCTCGTGCTGGGTGCCGTCCGCCAGCACGGGCGGGCCCACGGCTACCAGGTGCGCAACGACCTGGAGTACTGGGGCGCGCACGAGTGGTCCAACGCCAAGCCCGGCTCGATCTACCACGCGCTCAAGCAGATGGCGAAGCAGGGGCTGCTGCACGCCCACGAGATCGCACCGTCCACGGCCGGCGGCCCGCCGCGCACCGAGTACGAGATCACGGACAAGGGCACCGAGGAGTTCCTGGCGCTGCTGCGCGAGTCCCTGACGTCGTACGACCAGAAGATGGACGTCCAGTCGGCGGCGATCGGCTTCATCGTCGACCTGCCGAGGGACGAGGCGGTGGCCCTCCTCAAGGAGCGGATCCGGAAGATCGAGGAGTGGCGGGGCGCCGTCACCCAGCACTACGTGCCCGAGGACGGCCCTCAACAGCTCGGCCACATCGGCGAGATCATGAACCTGTGGGTCCACTCCGCCGACGCCGACGCCGAGTGGACGCGTGGTCTGATCGCCCGGATCGAGAGCGGGGCCTACACGTTCGCGGGGGAGGGTGAGCCGTTCGTGGGGGTCCTCAAGGAGGGCGAGGAGAACCCGTACGCGACCGGGACCCCGCATCCCGGGGATCGCGGCTAATCAAGTTGACGAGTGCCTCTCGGGGGAATACTTTGGATAGGTAGTCAAGTTTGACTAGAGGCCTTGGTTCGGAGAGTGAGCCAGAGGGTGGAGGGAGTCGGATGACCAACGCGGTCCTCGCCGAGGGTGTACGGAAGCGGTACGGGGACAAGGCGGCCCTGGACGGACTCGATCTGGCGGTGCGGCGCGACACCGTCCACGGCCTGCTCGGTCCGAACGGCGCCGGAAAGACCACCATGGTGCGCATACTGACCACGCTGCTGCGGCCCGACGAGGGCCGGGTGGAGGTCGCCGGACACGACGTCGTGCGCGAGGCCCGCCGGGTCCGGCTCCGCATCGGCCTGCTCGGCCAGCGCGCCGCGCTCGACGAGGAACTCGGCGGCCGCCAGAACCTGGAGATGTTCGGACGCCTGCACCACCTGGGCGCCCGGCACGCGCGCGTGCGGGCCGACGAGCTGCTGGAGCGCTTCGGTCTCACGGACACCGGACGCAAACCGGTCCGCGCCTACAGCGGCGGCATGCGGCGCCGCCTCGACCTCGCCGCGTCCCTGATCACCGAACCGGAAGTGCTCTTCCTGGACGAGCCGACGACCGGGCTCGACCCGCGCGGCCGGGCGGAGGTGTGGTCGGCGGTGCGCTCGCTGGTCGGCGGCGGCACCACGGTCCTGCTCACCACCCAGTACCTGGAGGAGGCCGACCAGCTCGCCGACCGCATCTCCGTCGTCGACCACGGGCGCGTCATCGCGGACGGCACCGCGGACGAGCTGAAGGCCCGCACGGGCGGCGACCGCATCGACGTGGTGCTGCGCGGCGGCGGCCAACTGGGCGCGGCGGTGGCCCTGTTGCCGTTCCCCGCCGAGGGCGTCTCGGTGGACGCCGACCGGCGGCTCCTCAGCGCCCCGGTCACCGACCGCATGGCGGCGCTCGCCGGAGCCGTACGCGCCCTGGAGGAGGCCGGGATCGAGGCGGAGGACATCGCCCTGCGCCGCCCGACGCTGGACGAGGTGTTCCTGCACCTCACCGGAGACCACCACCGACTGAAGGAGCCCGCCGCGTGAGTAGCTACGAGGGAGGCCGCGTGAGCGCCTATCCCCTGATCGACTCCTGGACGATGACCCGCCGCGAACTGGCCCACTGGGCACGGCAGCCGGTCCAGATGCTCGTCGGGCTCGTCTTCCCCGTGATGCTGCTGCTGATGTTCGGCTACCTGGTCGGCGGCGGCAGGGGCATCGAGGGCGAGTACGTGGACTTCCTGGTACCCGGCATGCTCGCGCTCACCATGGCCTTCGGCCTGGAGGGCACGATGCTCGCCGTCACCCAGGACCTCAACAAGGGCGTGATCGACCGCTTCAGGTCCATGCCCATGGCCAACGGCGCGGTCCTGGTGGGCCGTTCGGTCGCCGACATGCTCCAGTCGGGACTTGGTCTCGCCATCCTGCTCGGCGTCGGGTACGCGATCGGCTGGCGCGTCCATGGCACGCCCGGCGCCTTCCTGGGAGCCGTAGGCCTTCTCCTCCTCTTCCGTTTCGCGATGCTGTCGATCGGCATCGAGCTGGCGCTGGTCGCGGGGAAGCCGGAGTTGGTGCAGGCCGTGCAGATCCTGGTCTGGCCGGTCGGCTTCCTGTCCAACGCCTTCGCGACCCCCGACTCAATGCCCGGCTGGCTGGGCACGGCGGTCGAGTGGAACCCGATGTCCCAGACGGCGACCGCGGTACGCGACCTCTTCGGCAACCCCGGCGGGGAGCCGGGGCACGTCTGGGCGGCCGTGATCTGGCCGCTTGCCCTGCTGGCGGTCTTCTTTCCGCTGGCGGTACGGAAGTTCGCCCGGCTCAGCGCGTGAAGCGGGACTAGGGATTGTCCGGCGGATCAGGTCGGGCGTGGCAGGCCCCGCCTCTGCGGCATGATCCGCCGGACAGGCCCTAGTGGTGGAAGCTGATCGCCTTGCTCTTGTCGTGTGTCAACGGGTGCGGCTGGCGGCGCAGTGCGGGCATCAGGCGGCTCAGGTCCTCCAGGAACAGTTCGGCGAGGTCGCTCGTGAAGCCGTTGCGGCACACCACGCGCAGGACGGACAGGTCCTCGCGGTTGGCCGGGAAGGTGTACGCGGGCAGCAGCCAGCCGTGTTCCCGCATCCGCCGGGACACGTCGAAGACGTCGTACGAGGTCACGTCGGGCCCCGTGGTGAAGGCGAAGACCGGCAGCTGGTCGCCCCGGGTGAGCAGGGTGAAGTCGCCCAGCGCCTCGATGCGCTCGGCGAGTCCCTGGGCCACGTCCCGGGTGGTCTGCTGCACGGCCCGGTAGCCCTCCCGGCCGAGGCGCAGGAACGTGTAGTACTGCGACACGACCTGGGCGCCCGGCCGGGAGAAGTTGAGCGCGAAGGTCGGCATGTCGCCGCCCAAGTAGTTGACCCGGAAGACGAGTTCCTCCGGCAGCTCGGCCGGCGACCGCCACAGCGCCCAGCCGACGCCCGGGTAGACCAGGCCGTACTTGTGCCCCGAGGTGTTGATCGACGACACCCTCGGCAGCCGGAAGTCCCAGACCAGGTCCTCGTCGATGAAGGGCGCGATCATCGCTCCGGAGGCGCCGTCGACATGGACGGGGATGTCGAGGCCCGTGCGTTCCTGGAGCGCGTCGAGGGCCGCGCACAGCTCGTCGATCGGCTCGTACGACCCGTCGAAGGTGGAGCCGAGGATGCCGACGACCCCGATGGTGTTCTCGTCGCACAGCTCGGCGGCCGCTTGGGGGTCGAGGTGGAACCGGTCGCCCTCCATGGGGACTTGGCGTGCCTCGACCTCCCAGAAGGTGCAGAACTTGTCCCAGCAGACCTGGACGTTGATGCCCATCACGAGGTTCGGGCGGACGTCCCTGGAGGGGTAGCGGTCCGCGTTCCGCGCGGCCCAGCGCCGCTTCAACGCCATTCCGGCGAGCATGCACGCCTCGCTCGACCCGGTGGTCGAACAGCCCGTCGCGGCCGACGGATCCGGCGCGTTCCACAGGTCGGCGAGCATCGCCACACAGCGCCGCTCCAGCTCGGCCGTGCGCGGGTACTCGTCCTTGTCGATCATGTTCTTGTCCCGGCACTCCGCCATCAGGACCCCGGCCTGCGGCTCCATCCAGGTGGTGACGAAGGTGGCGAGGTTCAGTCGCGCGTTGCCGTCCAGCATGAGCTCGTCATGGACGATCTGGTACGCGGTCGTGGGCGCCAGCGGGCTGTCGGGGATCCGGTGCTTGGGCGGGGCCTCGATCATGCCGCTGACCGGGTTCGTCTCCCCGTAGAACGGGTTGACGGACATCGGGCGCTCGTCGGGCTTTTCGTGTCCTCGGTGCAGCGGCATGGTGTCTCCCATCTGATCGGCGGTCGGTGCGGTGGGGTGGTCGGCACTGGTTCAGGGGGCCTTGGCGGTTCACCGGATCGGGGTTCCGTCGTCGTGAAGTTGCATCTGGGGTCTGCCGGTCACCAGCAGCCAGGCCGGCAGGGACGCGATGCACATCAGGGGGAGCATCGCGGGAGAGGCCACCAGGACGGCGGCCGTGAACAGGCTCAGCCAGGCCTGCCGGGTGACCGCGAGGAGCAGGCCCAGCACGCCCGCGGACACGCCGACCGCGGGATCGACCGCGGGCATCAGCGCGTGGGCGCACAGGCCGAAGGCGCCGCCGACGAAGACGGACGGGAAGATCCGGCCGCCGCGGAACCCGCAGGACGCGGCGACGAGCAGTGCCGTCAGCTTCACCACGGTCATCGTGGCGAACTGCCCGGCCGACCAGCCGCCGGGATTCCTCGCCAGGTCCCCGATCTCGTCGAGGCCCTTGAAGAGCGTCAGATGCCCGCCGACGGCTGCCAGCAGGCCTAGCACGAGACCACCGGCCGGAAGCGCCGCCATCGGGTGTCCGAGCCGGGCGAAGGCGCCATGGACGTACGGGAAGGCATGGACCGCGGCCATGCCGAGCAGCGCGGCGAGGGGGGCGAGCACGAGCGCGGCGAGGAGGTCGTCCCAGCCGGGCCGCCCGAGCACGGGCAGCCCCAGGTCGAAGGCCGGATGGGCCACCAGGGTGGTCGTGAGCGCACCCGCGGCGGCCGCGACCAGCGGGCCGAACAGGTTGTCCCACAGCAGGCTTTGATGTGCCGCAGGGCGAGCGCTTCGGACAGGAGCAGCGCCGCCGCCACCGGTGTCCCGAACAGCGCGCCGATCGTCGCGGACTCGGCCAGCCCCGCCCACAGGCCGCCCGGCAGCCGTGGCGCGAGTCTGCGTCCCAGCCAGAGCGCCAGCGCGATGTTGCTGGCGATGACCGGGTTCTCCGGTCCCAGGCTCGGACCGCCGGCCAGCATCAGCATGGTCGCCACCAGCAGGCCCGGCACCACGACGGGCGGCATCGGGGCGGACGCCAGACCGAGGGTCGCCGGTTCGGGGCCCGCGTGTCCCGGCGCCTTCCAGACCACGAGACCGACCAGCACGCCCGTCGCGGTGAGGACGACGACCATCCAGAGCACGGAGTACCGCCCGAGGCCCAGCGCGTCCGGCAGTTCCCGCCAGAGGGCGTTCTGGAGCCGCCCGGCGAGCGCGGTCACACCGAGGAGGAGCAGGCTCGCCAGGACACCGACGACGAGCGCCGGGAGGACCAGCGGCAGCAGCGACCGCGTGGGGGCCGCAGGGGCGGGTGACGGTGCCGTCCGGGCCGCTTCGTGGGTCACGCGGTCACCCTAAGCGGGCGAAAGGGACATTACGTGGAGGTGTGGCCCTCCCGAAGGTTTCGGCTTGCACCTCACGCGACGTGAGGGGCCAGCCTGGAGCACGTACCGAGAAGGGAGCGGAAGTGAGCTACTCAGTGGGCCAGGTCGCCGGTTTCGCCGGGGTCACGGTGCGCACGCTGCACCACTACGACGAGATCGGCCTGCTCGCGCCCAGCGAGCGCAGCCACGCGGGCCACCGGCGCTACAGCGACGCCGACCTCGACCGGCTGCAGCAGATCCTGTTCTACCGGGAGCTCGGCTTCCCGCTCGACGAGGTCGCCGCCCTGCTCGACGATCAGGCCACCGGAAAAGCAGACCCGCGCGCGCATCTGCGCCGCCAGCACGTCCTGCTGACCGCCCGGATCGAGAAGCTGCAGAAGATGGCCGCGGCCGTGGAGCACGCCATGGAGGCACGCACGATGGGGATCAACCTCACGCCCGAGGAGAAGTTCGAGGTGTTCGGGGAGTTCGACCCGGACCAGTACGAGGAGGAGGTGCGGGAACGCTGGGGCGGCACCGACGCCTACCGGGAGTCCCGGCGGCGGACGGCCTCCTTCACCAAGGAGGGCTGGAAGCGCGTCACCGAGGAGTTCGACGCGATCCACCGGCGCATGGCCGGCCTGATGGCGGCCGGTACCCCAGCCGACTCCGAGGCGGCGATGGACACGGCCGAGGAGCACCGCCGCTTCATCTCGAACTCGTACTACGACTGCTCGTACGAGATGCACAGCGGTCTCGGCGAGATGTACGTCGCCGACCCACGGTTCACGGCGACGTACGAGAAGATCCGCCCGGGGCTGGCGACGTACATGCGCGACGCGATCACGGCGAACGCGGCGCGCCACGCCTCCTAGGGACCTGGCCCGGCCCGGGAGCCCTGCCCCCGGGCCAGGAACACCGCCGTCCCGTACGCGCACGCGCGCGTGCCGCCAATTTGTACGCACGCGCGCGTGCCACCCACGGCGAGTGGGCTCACAGATTCGTCCCGGCCGGCGCACAGTGCATCCTGGAGACACCGGTGGAACCCGGGGCGGTCACCTTGCGTTGATAGCTTTGTCCAGCCGTACAGGACGCCGTACCTTCCACCACCCCTCAGGAGCCCGGAACCGTGACGACGCTTGCCCTTGGCCCAAGCTGGCTGGATCCGAACACACTCCTGGACAACTTTGGCATCTGGGGCCTGCTGCTCATCGTCTTCGCCGAGTCCGGCCTGCTCATCGGGTTCTTCCTGCCGGGCGACTCGCTGCTGTTCACCACGGGTCTGCTCATCACCGCGGGCACCCTGGACTTCCCGCTGTACGCGGCGATCCCGCTGATCTGCCTTGCCGCGATCCTCGGCGACCAGGCGGGCTACGCCTTCGGCAAGAAGGTCGGCCCCGCGCTCTTCAAGCGGCCCGACTCCCGCCTGTTCAAGCAGGAGAACGTGGTCAAGGCCCACGAGTTCTTCGAGAAGTACGGGCCCAAGTCCCTGGTGCTGGCCCGCTTCGTGCCCATCGTGCGCACGTTCACGCCGATCATCGCCGGCGTCAGCGGCATGAAGTACCGATCCTTCCTCACCTTCAACGTCATCGGTGGCGTCCTGTGGGGCGCGGGCGTCACGCTGCTCGGCTCCTGGCTCGGCAACATCGACTTCGTCAAGAAGAACATCGAGGCGATCCTGATCCTGATCGTCCTCGTCTCGGTGGTGCCGATCATCATCGAGTTCCTGCGGGCCCGCTCCCAGGCCAAGAAGAACCCGCCGCAGGCCCAGAACCAGCCCCAGCAGCCGGCCTTCCAGCAGCAGCCGCCGGTCATGGACGACGCGACGACCCAGCTGCGCCGCGTACCGCCGTCCCACGAGGGCCAGGACCGGGGGTACGGCAACCAGGGCTACCCGCAGGGCAGCCAGCAGCCGCAGCAGCCCCAGCAGCCGTACGGTTCGGACCAGGCCGGCTACGACGAGTACTACGGCTACCCGCAGCAGCCGTACGACCAGCAGTACCCCCAGCAGTACCCCCAGGGCTACCCGCAGCAGCCGTACGGCGGCCAGCAGGACTACCAGCAGGGCCAGCAGGACTACCAGCAGGGCCAGCAGCCGCAGCCGTACCCGTACGGCCAGGGTTATCCGCAGAACTGAGGCACACGTGGGAGGAAGCTCCCCGCAAGGGGCGCCCGAGCTCTCGGGCGCTCAGAACCCCCGCGTCCGCTTGGCCGCACGCCGCCCGGCCGCGCGGCCGGCGCCGGGCACCCGCAGGAACAGCCGGGAGATCTCCGACCCCAGATTCACCCCGATCGCGATGGCCATGGCGAGCGACGCGGCCTTGGCCAGCGAAACCAGCCCCTGGTCGATCTCGTTCTGGGCGATCGACAACAGCCCGAAGTAGGTGGCCGAACCGGGCAGCAGGGGCCCGATCGCCGCAGTGGTGTAGGGCAGCGCGGAAGCGAACCGGTAGCGCGACAGCAGCTGCCCGAACAGCCCCACCAGACCCGCCGCGACGGCCGTGGAGGCGACCGGTGAGAGGCCGCCCACGAAGTGCATCGCCCCGTACACCGACCAGGCCACGCCGCCGTTGAGGGTCACCGCGAGCACGGTGGATCGTTCCTGCTGAAGCAGGACCGCGAAGGTGAGCGCCAGCAGCATCGACGCGGCGATCTGCAGCACGGGCCGCTCGGAGATGTTCAGGGCCGCATCCGGATTGAGCTGGGCGCCCAGCTTCACGCCGAAGTAGAGCACCACGAGGACACCGACGACGATGCCCACGAAGAGGTAAACAATCTCCAACAGGCGTGCGGACGCGGTGATGTAAAAGCCGGTCAGCCCATCCTGCACGCCCGCGACGAGCGCCCGTCCGGGCAGCAGCGCGAACAGCCCACCGGTGATCACCGCTGACGCGTTCACGTCGACGTGCGCCAGCGTGAGCGCGACACCGACCGCGGCCGGCGGCATCGCGGCCGCCGTGAACTGGTAGAACTCCGGCAGCCCGCGCCCCGCGCACAGCCACGCGAGCCGGTCGCCCAGCATCGCGCCGAGCGCCGCGGCGACGAACACGACCGGGCCACCGCCGACGAGCACCGAGGCCGCACCCGCGAGCAGCCCGCCGGCGGCGGTCAGCACCCACCCGGGATACGGGTGCCGGTTGCGCCGGATCTCGGCGAGCCGCCCGTAGGCCTCCTCCAGGGAGATCGCGGCCTCCGGCTCGCTGAGGTCGTCGACGAGCCGGTAGACGGCCGCGAGCCGTGTGTAGTCGGTGCCGCGACGGCGTACCGTCCGTGATGCCGTCACGGGGTCGTCCACCAGGGACGGCTGGTACGAGATCGACAGCAGGGTGAAGGTGACGTTCGGTTCGCAGCGGTCCAGGCCGTAGGAGCGGCAGACGGCGAACATCGCCGCCTCCACGTCCTCGGCGCCCTCGCCGCCCGCGAGGAGCAACTCGCCGATACGCAAGGTCAGGTCGAGCACGCGCGGGACGGCGGGCCCCGCTTCGTCCTCCTTGTGCACCGCTTCGGGCGCGGGACGCTCGGTCACCGGCATCCGCAACATCGTGCGCATCCGGTCCTGCCAGGGTGCGTCCTTGGTCAGACTGACCAAGGGCATGCCCGTCGGCGGCGTGAAGGCGGCCGGGGCGTGCCGGGCGCTGTACGTGCGCGGGGTACTGAACGCCGAACCCTCGGGCTCGGCGCCCGGCGCTTCGGGCGGCAGCAGCCCCTGGGGGACCGCGAACTCCGACGTGGTCCCCGACTCGTCCTCGACCGTCGGCGTCACACCGTCCGGCTGGGCGAAGGCACTCCTCGCCTCGTCCGACTGCGGCTTGCGGTCCTCCGCGTCCGTCACCCACTGCTCCCGACTACGCACCTCCAGTACGCCCAGTATGCGCACAGATAAGCGAACGGGCCGCGCCACCCTCAAGGGGTCACGCGGCCCGCAGGGCACAGGAGGGGTCAGTGACCGCCCTGGTCCTTGAAGCGCTTGTAGGAACGCTCGATCTCGGCCTCGGCCTCGGTGCGGCCCACCCAGTCGGCGCCCTCGACGGACTTGCCGGGCTCCAGGTCCTTGTAGACCTCGAAGAAGTGCTGGATCTCCAGGCGGTCGAACTCCGACACGTGGTGGATGTCGCGCAGGTGCTCCACACGCGGGTCGTGCGCCGGGACGCACAGCAGCTTGTCGTCGCCGCCGGCCTCGTCCGTCATACGGAACATGCCGATCGCGCGGCACTGGATGAGGCAGCCGGGGAAGGTCGGCTCGTCCAGGATGACCAGCGCGTCCAGCGGGTCGCCGTCCTCGCCGAGGGTGTTCTCGACGAAGCCGTAGTCGGCCGGGTAGCTGGTCGAGGTGAAGAGTCGACGGTCCAGGCGGATCCGACCGGTCTCGTGGTCCACCTCGTACTTGTTCCGCGAACCCTTCGGAATCTCGATCGTGACGTCGAACTCCACCGGTGGCTCCTCCATGATCAGCACATAGTTCTGGTGGTTAAGTGTCCCTCACGCAGGTGGGTGATCGCGAAAGGGGCTGGTGGTCGTGCCAGAGCTGAGGGCTTGGCGGGCCGCGAGACCGCATGTGGTGCGGGTCGCGCGGACGGTGAAACCGCATGTGGCGCGGATCACTCAGGCCGTACGGCCGCCTTCCGTGCGGCTCACGACTCCCCAGGTCACAGCCATCGCCGCCACCGTGGGCCTGGCGCTCGCGGCCGGGGCGGTGGCCGCGGCCGGTCCCTGGGACTCCACTGGTCAGCGTACGGCGGAGCGCGACTGGGCCGCATCGCAGGAAGGGGAGGGTGGCGCAGATCACGGACGCCGCTCCGATACGTCCCAGAAGCCGGCCCAGCCCCAACCCGCGCCCAGCGCGGCCTCCGTCCTGGCCCGAGTCGGCGGCTCGGCGAGCGCGGTGCCCGCGCCCGCCGAGAAGGCCCTCGCGGACGTCCTCGACCCGCTCCTGGACAAGGCGGCCGTCCTCGGCGCGCGCCGCACCGCCGTCGTCGTCGACGTGGCGACCGGCAAGCGGCTGTACGGCAAGGGCGCGGACGAGGTCCAGATCCCGGCCTCCACCACCAAGATCGCCACCGCCGTCGCCGCGCTCTCGGCGACGGGACCCGAGCACCGCATCAAGACGCGTACGGTCCTGGAGCCCGACACCAAGGAAGTCGTGCTCGTCGGCGGCGGCGACCCGACACTCACCGCCGAGAAGGACGCGGACGGCTGGGCCAGCCTGCACACCCTCGCCGACAGGACTGCCACCGCCCTGAAGGACCGTCACATGGACCGCGTGACGCTCTCGTACGACACCTCGCTGTACGCGGGTCCCGCGCTGCACCCCATCGGCGTCAACGACAACATCGCGCAGGTCACGTCCCTGATGGTCGACGAGGGCCGTTCCGACGACTCGACCGGCGGACCGGCCGCGCGGGTCCCGGACCCGGCCGCGGACGCGGCCCGTCAGTTCGCCGACCTGCTCCACGACAGGGGCATCAAGACGACGAACCCCGGCCCCTCGAAGGCGACGAACCGCGCCGAGGCCCTCGCCTCGGTCTCCTCGGCGCCTCTGTCCGCCCTGGTCGAGCGCATGTTGACCAACAGCGACAACGACATCGCGGAGGCCCTGGCCCGCCAGGTCGCCCTCGCCTCCGGCGAGCAGCCCAGTTTCGAGGGTGACGCGAAGGCGATGCACGCGCAGCTGAAGAAGCTCGGACTCCCGCTGTCCGGCACGAACTTCGCGGACGGCAGCGGCCTGAACCGCGCCGACCGGCTCTCGGCCGACCTGCTCACCGCGCTGCTGGCCAAGGCCGGCGACCCGGCCCACCCCGAACTCCGTCCGGTCCTGACCGGTCTGCCCGTCGCGGGCTTCACCGGCACCCTCAGCACCCGCTACAGCGACGACCCGGCCGCCACCGGTGTGGTCCGCGCCAAGACCGGCACGCTGACCGGCGTGAACACCCTCGCCGGCACCGTCGTGAACGCCGACGGCCGCCTCCTGGCCTTCGCCTTCCTGGCATCCGACGAGGCCGACCCACCGAACACCGTGGAGGCAAGAGCAGCCCTGGACCACGCGGCAACGGCACTGGCGGCGTGCGGCTGCAGGTAGGTACCGGGGCAGGTACCGCTGTGGGCGCTGGGCGCGCCGCTTACTGCTGTGGCCAGTCACCCCGCCAGTCGCAACTGCTGTGGCCAGTCACCCCGCCAGTCGCAACTGCTGTGGCCAGTCACCCCGCCAGTCGCAACTGCTGTGGCCAGTCACCCCGCCAGTCGCAACTGCTGTGGGCAGTAACCCCGCCGGTCGCAACCGCTGTGGGCAGTCGTCCCGCAGGGCGGGACGGGTGGGTACAGCCGACAGCGCCGGGTGCCAGCCCGAACAGGCCCCGGCCCCAGTCGACCCAGAGGGTGCCAAGGACACCGCGAGCCTCACGACAAGGGGCCCCCGGCCTCGTATCCCTAACCGCAGCCGGACACGCTCACGTACGGTTGACGCATGACGAGCATCGGTGGTGCCGAGATGGTCGACTGGAATCTCGCGGTGGCGACCGCGACCCGGCTCGTGCGGCCGGGCCCCGAGGTGAGCCGCGACGAGGCCAGGTCCGTCGTCGCGGAACTGCGCCGGCACGCGAAAGCCTCGGAGGAGCATGTCCGGGGCTTTACTCGTATGGGCGAGGACGTCGTGCACGACACCCCCGTACTCGTCGTCGACCGCCCCGGCTGGGTGCGGGCGAACGTCGCCGGGTTCCGGGAGATCCTCAAGCCCCTCCTCGACAAGATGCAGGAGCGGCGGGGGAACACCCCGGGCGGAGCCGTTCTCGGCGCCGTCGGCGGCAAGGTCACCGGCGTGGAGCTGGGCATGCTGCTGTCGTTCCTGTCGTCGCGGGTCCTCGGGCAGTACGAGACCTTCGCCCCGGCCACCCGGGAACTGCCCGCCGGGGCGAACGGCGGAGGCAGGCTCCTGCTGGTCGCGCCGAACATCGTGCACGTGGAGCGCGAACTCGACGTGGAGCCGCACGACTTCCGTCTGTGGGTGTGTCTGCATGAGGAGACGCACCGCACCCAGTTCACGGCGGTGCCCTGGCTGCGCGACCACCTGGAGGGCGAAATCCAGTCGTTCTTGGGGGAGACCGACGTCGACCCCATGACCGTCCTTGAGCGCATCAGGGAGGCCGCCCAGTCCCTCGCGGGGTCGCGCCCCGACACCGAGGAGGACGACGGCGGCCGCTCCCTCGTGGAAATCGTGCAGACGCCCGCCCAGCGGGAGATCCTCGCCCGGCTGACCGCCGTGATGTCCCTTCTGGAGGGCCACGCGGACTTCGTCATGGACGGAGTGGGCCCCGCCGTGGTCCCGTCCGTGGGCGAGATCCGCGAGAAATTCCAGCAGCGCCGCGCCAAGGGGGCCTCCCGCCTGGACATGGCCCTGCGCAAGCTGCTTGGTTTGGACGCCAAACTCAGGCAGTACAGGGACGGCGAGCGGTTCGTGCGGTCGGTCGTCGAACAGGCCGGCATGGACGGGTTCAACCGCGTGTGGACCTCCCCGAACACCCTCCCGACCAAGGCGGAGATCTCCAAACCGGCGGACTGGGTCGCGCGGGTGCACCGCACAGCAGAGTCGTGAACCCTACGGGAAGGTCGTGAAACGAATCCGGCCGACGGCAGGCGAACGCCCCTCCAATCACCCGTCCGAGGGACCGTGAGCCATGGGTAGGCGTGCAATGCTCGGGGAACGGCCCGGTTCTGTCACCATCTACACACTCTGAGTGACCGACCTCGGGCTCACCCCCCGAAAACTTCATGAAGGGAACCGGACATGGGTCCCCATCCTGCGGTCGCGGCGATACGCCTGGCGGTTCGCCGCGTACTCCACGACATCCTCTCCGAGCACACGCCCGCCCCCGACACCGCGCGCACGCCCGCCGCCGGTGTCGCGCGCCGGTTCGCCCCCGACGCGGAGCGGGTGCCCGCTCCCGGTACGCGGCGCACCACCCCGGCCAGGGCCCCGCACGAGCAGCTGCCCCCGCCGCTCGTCCTGGTCGCCTGCTCCGGCGGCGCCGACTCCATGGCGCTCGCCTCCGCCCTCGCCTTCGAAGCCCCCAAACTCGGCATCCGCGCCGGTGGCATCACCGTCGACCACGGTCTTCAGGACGGCTCCGACCTGCGCGCCGACGAAGTCGTGCTGCGCCTCACCGAGCTGGGGCTGACCCCGGCCGAGTCCATCGCCGTCGACGTCGGCCGCGACGGCGGTCCGGAGGCCGCCGCCCGCGACGCCCGGTACGCAGCCCTGGACGCCGCCGCCGAGCGCCACGGCGCCGCCGCGATCCTGCTCGGCCACACCCGCGACGACCAAGCCGAAACCGTCCTGCTGGGCCTCGCCCGCGGCTCCGGCATCCGCTCCCTGTCCGGAATGGCCGCGGTCTCGGGGGCCGACGGCCGTTACCGCCGCCCCTTCCTGCATCTGGACCGGCAGACCGCCCGCAAGGCCTGCATGGTCCAGGCGCTGCCCGTCTGGGACGACCCGCACAACGCCGACCCGGCCTACACCCGCTCCCGGCTGCGCCACGAGGGCCTGCCCGCCCTGGAGAAGGCGCTCGGCAAGGGCGTCGTCGAGGCACTCGCCCGTACGGCCCAGCTCTCGCGCGACGACGCCGACGCCCTCGACGCGTGGGCCAGCCAGGCCGAGGCCTCCGTGCGCGACGCGGCCGGCCTCCTGGAATGCGCCAAGCTCTACGCGCTGCCCCCCGCCGTACGCCGTCGCATCCTGCGCCGCGCCGCCATCGAGGCAGGCGCCCCGGCCGGTTCGCTGTTCGCCCGTCACATCGAAGAAATCGACCGGCTGATCACCGGCTGGCGCGGCCAGGGGGCCATCAATCTCCCCGGCAAAGTCGTCGCTCAGCGACAGGGTGGCAGACTGGTGATTCGGCAAGGCTGAAATGCGCCCCTTCAGGGAGGCGCCCGGTCTCCCCTCCGGGGAGGGAGCGATCAGCCGGTGGGACGACCGAAAGTGATGCGGGTGGACGCGAAAGACATGGGCACCGACCTCAAGTCGGTGCTCATCACCAAGGAAGAGATCGACGCGAAGCTGGCCGAGCTGGCCGCGAAGATCGACGCGGAGTACGCGGGCAAGGACCTGCTGATCGTCGGGGTTCTCAAGGGCGCCGTCATGGTCATGGCGGACCTGGCGCGTGCGCTGTCCACCCCGGTCACCATGGACTGGATGGCCGTGTCCTCGTACGGCGCCGGCACGCAGTCCTCCGGTGTGGTGCGGATCCTCAAGGACCTCGACACCGACATCAAGGGCAAGCACGTCCTCGTCGTCGAGGACATCATCGACTCCGGGCTGACCCTCTCCTGGCTGATCTCCAACCTCGGCTCCCGCGAGCCCGCCTCCCTCAAGGTGTGCACGCTGCTGCGCAAGCCGGATGCGGCGAAGGTCGCGATCGACGTGGAGTGGGTCGGCTTCGACATCCCGAACGAGTTCGTCGTCGGCTACGGCCTCGACTACGCCGAGAAGTACCGCAACCTCCCGTTCGTCGGTACGCTCGCGCCTCACGTCTACGGCGGCTGAGCCTCCGCCCTTCCGAGGGCGGCTCAGTCCCGGTAGGACGTTCGGGAACCCCAGCGGGTTTCGCGCCGTTGGAGCATGCGTAGGCGGGATTGCCAGCAGTCCACTGCGGCTTCGGGTGACAATGCTGGGGTACCGTCCGAAGAACAGTCTTTATCAAACTCACTATGGCAGGAGGGACGGGGCGGCACCGCTCCGTATGGATGGACGTGAAGCGATACTTCCGTGGGCCGGTCATGTGGATCGTGCTGGCCGTCCTTGCCGTGGTCGTGTTGATGCAGGTCGTCGGTTCGTCCGGCGGCTACAAGACGGTGGACACCGGCCAGGTCGTCCAGGCGATCAATGACAACAAGGTCGAGTCGGCCAAGCTCACCACCGGCGACGAGCAGATCATCAAGGTCTCGCTCAAGGACGGTGTGAAGGTCGACGGCAGCTCAAAGATCCAGGCGAGCTACATCGGCGACCAGGGCGCGGCCCTGGCCAACACACTGCAGGACAAGTTCCAGAACAAGCAGATCACGGACGGCTACACGGTCTCGCCGTCCAAGCAGAACCCCTTCGTGGGCATCCTGCTGTCCCTGCTTCCCTTCGTCCTCATCGTCGTCGTCTTCCTGTTCCTGATGAATCAGATGCAGGGCGGCGGCTCCCGTGTCATGAACTTCGGGAAGTCCAAGGCGAAGCTCATCACCAAGGACACCCCGAAGACGACGTTCTCGGACGTCGCGGGCTCGGACGAGGCGGTCGAGGAGCTCCAGGAGATCAAGGAGTTCCTCGAGGAGCCGGCGAAGTTCCAGGCCGTCGGGGCGAAGATCCCCAAGGGCGTGCTCCTGTACGGGCCACCTGGAACGGGTAAGACACTGCTCGCGCGCGCCGTCGCGGGCGAGGCCGGCGTTCCCTTCTACTCGATCTCCGGCTCCGACTTCGTCGAGATGTTCGTCGGTGTCGGTGCCTCCCGAGTCCGTGACCTGTTCGAGCAGGCCAAGGCGAACGCTCCGGCGATCGTCTTCGTCGACGAGATCGACGCGGTCGGCCGCCACCGCGGCGCCGGCCTCGGCGGTGGTCACGACGAGCGCGAGCAGACGCTGAACCAGCTGCTCGTCGAGATGGACGGCTTCGACGTGAAGGGCGGCGTCATCCTGATCGCCGCCACGAACCGGCCCGACATCCTCGACCCGGCCCTCCTGCGCCCCGGCCGCTTCGACCGCCAGATCGCGGTCGACCGCCCGGACATGCAGGGCCGTCTGGAGATCCTCAAGGTCCACCAGAAGGGCAAGCCGGTCGCTCCGGACGTCGACCTGTCGGCCGTCGCGCGGCGCACGCCGGGCTTCACCGGCGCGGACCTGAGCAACGTCCTCAACGAGGCCGCGCTGCTCACCGCCCGCAGCGACAAGAAGCTGATCGACAACTCCATGCTGGACGAGGCGATCGACCGCGTGGTCGCGGGCCCGCAGAAGCGGACCCGGATCATGTCGGACAAGGAGAAGAAGATCACCGCGTACCACGAGGGCGGCCACGCCCTGGTCGCGGCGGCGTCTCCGAACTCCGACCCGGTCCACAAGATCACGATCCTGTCGCGTGGCCGTGCCCTCGGCTACACGATGGTCCTGCCGGAGGAGGACAAGTACTCCACGACGCGCAACGAGATGCTGGACCAGCTCGCGTACATGCTGGGCGGCCGCGCGGCCGAGGAGCTCGTCTTCCACGACCCGACCACGGGTGCCGCGAACGACATCGAGAAGGCCACCACCACGGCCCGCGCGATGGTCACGCAGTACGGCATGACCGAGCGTCTCGGCGCGATCAAGTTCGGCGGCGACAACACCGAGCCCTTCCTCGGACGTGAGATGGCTCACCAGCGCGACTACTCGGAAGAGGTCGCCGCGCTCGTCGACGAAGAGGTCAAGAAGCTCATCGAGAACGCGCACAACGAGGCCTGGGAAATCCTGGTCGAGAACCGCGACGTCCTCGATCAGCTGGTGCTCCAGCTGCTGGAGAAGGAGACGCTGAGCAAGGAGCAGATCGCCGAGATCTTCGCTCCCATCGTCAAGCGCCCGGCCCGCCCCGCGTGGACCGGCTCCTCCCGCCGCACCCCGTCCACCCGCCCGCCGGTGCTCTCCCCCAAGGAGCTGTCACTGACGAACGGGGCGAACGGCTCGACGCCGGCCATCGCCAACGCGACGGAGTCCGTCCCGGCGGCGGAGGCGGTCCCGGAGGATCGCGCCGAGAGCTGATCCCGGCTCCCGGTGGCCTCACCAGGCCCGGAATGAATGCCGTGCCCCCCAGGTTTTAGCCTGGGGGGCACGGCGTTTTTCGGCCGTACGTTGTGGACGCGTCGACCGGCACGCGCAGGATCCATAGGAACGAGGACCAGATGACCGACCCTGTGACGCTGGACGGCGAAGGTGTGATCGGCGAGTTCGACGAGAAGCGCGCCGAGAACGCCATTCGGGAGCTGCTCATCGCCGTGGGAGAGGACCCGGACCGCGAGGGCCTCAAGGAGACGCCGGGGCGCGTGGCCCGGGCGTACAGGGAGATATTCTCGGGGCTGTGGCAGAAGCCCGAGGACGTGCTCACGACGACGTTCGACCTTGGGCACGACGAGATGGTCCTGGTAAAGGACATCGAGGTCCTGAGCTCCTGCGAACACCACCTCGTGCCGTTCGTCGGAGTCGCCCACGTCGGGTACATCCCGTCCACCGACGGTAAGATCACCGGCCTGTCGAAGCTGGCCCGGCTCGTGGACGTCTACGCGCGGCGGCCTCAGGTGCAGGAACGGCTCACCACGCAGATCGCCGACTCCCTCATGGAGATCCTGGAGCCGCGTGGCGTGATCGTCGTCGTGGAGTGCGAGCACATGTGCATGTCGATGCGCGGAGTGCGCAAGCCCGGGGCGAAGACCATCACGTCGGCGGTGCGCGGCCAGCTGCGGGACCTTGCCACCCGCAATGAGGCGATGAGCCTCATCATGGCGCGCTGACGCCGCACGCGTGCCCTGGGGGCCTGTCCGGCGGACAGGCCCCTAGGCCACGGGAGCCGTGCCGCCGTTGGTGTCCTCGTCCTCCGGGAGCTTGCAGACGCGCTCCAGGAAGAAGGCGGCCGCTATGACGCCGATGCCGGCGACGACGGAGAAGCCGGCGTAGATGGCCTGGTCGCGGCGGGTGGGGATCTCCAGGGATTCCAGGAGGAACGCGCCCGCGCCGCCGTACATCCCGGCGACCAGGGCGGCGACCAGGGCGCTCGCCTGGCCGAAGACGACCGCGCGGGCCGCCATCAGCGGGTCGACGCCCTTGGCGCCGGGGCGGCGCTCGCGCTGGGCCTTGAGGCGGGCGCGCAGCGAGAGCGCCGTCGCCAGGAGGACGACGGCGATCAGGGCCAGGACGATGGGGGCGGCGATGGGGACCCGGGGGAGCGTGCCCACCGCGTTCCACAGGCGGGCGCCCGCCCAGGACAGCACACCTGCCACGACGAACACGACGGCCAGCGTCCTGATGCGCAGCTCTTTCACTCAGTTCCCCTCGCGCTTGCGTGTCCCGGCCCGTGGCTTTGAGGCCGGGGGCCGGGGGTTGCCCCCCGGGAAGACACAGCCACGTCGCCCCTTCGGTATGCCCGCCGCCGGACGGTTGTCCGGCCTCGGGCCGTCTTGACCTTAACGACTATTCGGGCAGCCGGAGTTCCAGGTCGGCGCGGGGTGTGACGCCCTCGCGGGTGACCCCCACGAGCAGCTCGGCCACGGGGCCGCGGCCGGGAAGCTGGGCCTCGGGTTCCACGTCGTACCAGGGGGCCAGCACGAAAGCCCGTTCGTGGGCGCGGGGGTGAGGGAGGGTCAGGACCGGGTCGTCGGAGATCACATCGGCGTACGCCACGATGTCCACGTCGATCGTGCGCGGGCCCCAGCGCTCGTCGCGTACGCGGTGGAAGGCCTCCTCGATCGCGTGCGCCCGCTCCAGGAGCGAGGACGGGGGGAGGGTGGTCTTGAGGACCACGACCGCGTTGAAGTAAGCAGCCTGGCTGCCCGGTTCGACGCCCCAGGGCTCCGTCTCGTAGACGGGGGAGACCGCTTTGACGCGGAGGCCGGGGGTGTCCTCCAGGGCGTCGATGGCGCCCTGGAGCGTCTCCAGGCGGTTGCCCAGGTTCGAGCCGAGGGAGATCACCGCGCGCTTCGGGTTCTGCAGGGTCGTGTCGGCGGCGTCCACGCGTTCCACCACGGAGGCGGGCACCGGTTGTACGGTCGGGTCGCTGTGTCCCTCGGTGAAAGCGGTCATACTCGGCTCCGGGTGATGGTGACGGTCACGTCGTCGAAGGGGACCGTGATCGGCGCGTCCGGTTTGTGTACGCAGACCTCGACCTCCTGGACTCCTTCGTGCTTGAGGCACACCTGGGCGATGCGCTCGGCGAGCGTCTCGATGAGGTCGACGGGCTCGCCCTCGACGATGGCGACGACCTCCTCCGCCACGACGCCGTAGTGCACGGTCTTCGTCAGGTCGTCGTCGGCCGCGGCCGGCCGGGTGTCCAGGCCCAGCGTCAGGTCCACGATGAAGGTCTGGCCCTCCTCGCGTTCCTTCTGGAAGACGCCGTGGTACCCGCGGGCCTTCAGGCCGCGCAGCGCGACACGATCCACGCGAATCACTCCTGCAATCGTCGGTAGCGGCCGTCATGAGACGAGTGCGGTCGGCACACCGGCCTCAAACGAATCTACCTGCGGGCACGGACAACACTCGCCCACGGGGGCGTGCGCCCGGGCGAAGGCCGTCAGGCTTCACCGGGCGTTTCCCCTGGGGAACGCGGCGGCTCACGGGTTGGTAGCCGCCCATACCCCGGGGCTCGTGATTCCAACCACTTCTTGGTTCCTGTGCGTCGCGTACCCACTCGACCGGAGGTATCGACGCCTCAGCCCGGAGTTTCCTCGTCCTCGTCCTCGCCGGACTCGGTCAGTACGGGCGAGGCGTGGTGCGTCCAGAGCTTCCAGCCGTCGGCTGTGCGACGGAACACATTGGTGGCGACGACCAGCTGGCCCACGAGCGGGCCGAGCTCGTCGCTGTCGTCAGGGGCAGGGCCGCCGCTGAGGATGTTCTCGGTACAGGTGACAAGGGCGGTGTCGCCGGCCACGGAGACGTGCACGTCGGTGAGGAAGAACTGGATGTACTCGGTGTTCGCCATGATCAGCGCGTACGAGCGCAGCACCTCGCCGCGGCCGTTCAGGACGGGCCAGCCGGGGTGGACGCAGGAGATCACCGCGCCCTCGCCCTCGATGTCATCGTCGGCCGTGTCCAAGGGGGCGAGCCACAGCGCGGACAGCAGTTCGAAATCGCCCCGCTCCATCGCCTCGTAGAAGGCCGTGTTGGCGCGTTCGACCTGCTCGACGTCGGTGCGGGGGGCGCTCACCGGGCTCCCTCTGCGGCCCGCGTTCCCGTGTCGCGGGCGCCCTCGACGGCCCGGGCGACGCGTACGGCGTCGGCGGTGGCCCGTACCTCATGGACGCGGACGGCCCAGGCTCCCTGGTGGGCGGCGAGCGCGGAGACGGCGGCGGTGGCGGCGTCCCGCTCGCGCGCGGGCGGCGGGGAACCTTCCGGGCCCGCCAGGACGCGGCCCAGGAACCGCTTGCGGGACGCGGCGACGAGCAGGGGGTGTCCGAGGTCGTGCAGGCGGTCGAGGTGGGCGAGCAGCGCCAGGTCGTGCTCGGAGTCCTTGGAGAAGCCGAGGCCCGGGTCGACGACGATCCGGTCGGGGGCGATGCCGCCCGCCAGAACGGCCTCCACGCGTGCGTGCAGCTCGTCGACGACTTCGGAGACGACGTCCTCGTACGTCCCCCGCACGTTCCCGCCCTGCAGGAAGCCGCGCCAGTGCATCACCACGAAGGGAGCGCCGGCCGCCGCGACGGCGGGGATCATCGCGGGGTCGGCGAGGCCTCCGCTCACATCGTTGACGAGGGCGGCGCCCGCGGCGAGCGACTGCTCGGCGACGCTCGCGCGCATGGTGTCCACGGAGATGGTGACGCCCTCGGAGGCGAGGCCGCGGACCACCGGGATGACGCGCTTGAGCTCTTCCGCCTCGTCGACGCGAGGGGCACCGGGGCGGGTGGACTCGCCGCCGACGTCCACGAGGTCGGCGCCCTCGGCGACCAGGTCGAGGCCGTGCTTGACGGCGGCCGTCGTGTCGAACCAGCGGCCGCCGTCGGAGAAGGAATCAGGGGTTACGTTCACCACACCCATGACCGCGCAGCGGTCCCATGTCGGCAGTCCCGCCACTCGGCCACGCCCGCGCTCATTGCTCATATGCCCAGCCTAGGCCTCTGGAGGGGGGCCGTTTCGCCCACGGCGGGGTTCGGCTTCCGTCGGTCGGCGGTCGCGGGTCGCCTCCGGCGGGAGCTTCTCGGCCGCTCGGCGGCCTGTTTGCCTGGAGCCTGTCCGGGGGGCCGGGCCTACGCCGTCCTCACCGCGCGCTCCGCCACCGCGTGCGCGCACGGACGCGGTGCGGGCGCGCGGCGTCGCAGCACGCGCGGCAGCGCAAGGTTCACGAAGCCCTCCGCCTGCAGGGCGGCGAGGCCGATGCGCGGGAGGTCGCGGGAGGAGGCGTAGACGACGAAGCGGGGCTCCCAGCGGGGGCGGAACTTGGCGTTGAACTTGTACAGGGACTCGATCTGGAACCAGCGGGACAGGAAGACCAGCAGGCCCCGCCAGATGCGCAGTACGGGCCCCGCGCCGAGCTTCTCGCCGCGGGCGAGCGCCGAGCGGAACATCGCGAAGTTGAGCGAGACCCGCTTGATGCCGAGGCGGGGCGCCGCCTCGAGTGCCGCCACGATGAGGAGTTCGTTCATGCCGGCGTCGGCCGACCGGTCGCGTCGCATGAGGTCGAGCGACACGCCGTCCGTGCCCCACGGGACGAAGTGCAGGACGGCCTTCAGGTCGCCGTACGGGCCGGGTCCGGCGTCCGCCCACCCGTCACCCGCCTCTGCCCTGCCGGGGGCCACCACCGCTCTGCCTGGGGCCATCACTGCCCTGACTGACGTTCCCCCAGAGCTGAACGCCTGGGGGGACCCCCATCGCGCCGCCCCGTCGATTCTGTGGGCGGTGGCGATCAGGCAGTCCCCGTCGGCCGGGTCGCCGATGCGGCCGAGCGCCATGGAGAAGCCGCGCTCGGTGTCCGTGCCGCGCCAGTCCTCCGCGGCGCGCCGTATGCGGTCCAACTCGCCCTCGCCGAGGTCACGAACGCGTCGTACCCGTGTCTCGTAACCGGCCCTCTCGATGCGCTTGACCATCTGGCGCACGTTGCGCATCGCGCGCCCGGCCAGGGAGAAATCCGCGACATCCACCACCGCCTCGTCACCCAGTTCGAGGGCGTCCAGGCCGGTCTCGCGGGTCCACACCTCCCCGCCCGTCTCGGAACAGCCCATGACGGCGGGCGTCCAGGAGTGCGCCCTGGCCTCGTCCATGAAGCGCTCGATCGCTCCGGGCCAGGCCTCGACGTCGCCGATGGGGTCGCCGCTGGCGAGCATCACTCCGGAGACGACGCGGTAGGTGACGGCCGCCTTGCCGCTGGGCGAGAAGACGACGGCCTTGTCGCGGCGGAGGGCGAAGTGGCCGAGGGAGTCGCGGCCGCCATGCTTCTCCAGCAGGGCCCGCAGCCGGGTCTCGTCGTCCTCCGTGAGCCGTGCGGCGGGGTGTTCGGGCCGGAAGGCCAGGTAGATCGTGGTGACGGCGGTCAGCAGGCCGAGCGCGCCGAGCGAGAAGGCGACCGTCCAGGAGCTGGGCTCGCTGTAGTCGACGGGCCCTTCGAAGCCGGTCAGGCCGTACAGGACGTGGGTCAGGCGGTCGGCCAGGCTCGGGTCGCCGACCATGCGGTTCGCGTGGACGCTGACGATGACGAGCCCGAGGGCCAGAGAACCGGCGCCCATGAGAACGAAGTTGGCGAGCGCGCGCCAGCGGCTGCGCGGATCGGGCAGGGCCGTGAATTCGTCGCGGTGGCGCAGCAGCGGCGCGAGCAGCGCCGCGGAGATGACGACACCGGTGATCGAGTGGCGGTACGTGAACTGCGCGACCGCACCGGCCGGCAGCAACGCGACGGCGGCCCGCCATGCCCGGCGCTTGCGACGGCGCAGCCCATGAGCGAGCAGCAGCAGAAGTACGCCGGCGCTGAGCGACAGCGCGGCGGCGAACGGGCCGAGCGCGCCGGGCAGTACCTCGGCGATGGCGTGCATACGGCTGCGCCGGAAGTGCGGGAAGACCCCGGCGGCGATGTCCAGGAGTCCGACGAGCGTGCAGGCTCTGGCGATCAGGGCGGGGACGGCCTCGGGGCGCGGACCGTGGAGCAGGCGCCGTGTCCGGCCTGTTCGACCAGGAACCTGGACCGACATTTCCCCATCCACCCTGACAGACATCGCATCCCGTGGTTCCGCGAGAGACCTTGAATCCGGTGCCATTCAGGCATCCGGCGACATTGCGCCCTCTAGGACGGTGTCTCGGGGAGACAGGTTCACTCCCCTCAGGGAAGCCGTTTCAAAGGGCAGGCAAAGTCCGGGGCAAGCGCTCGCGAAGGAGCTGCGCAGGCCAGGGACGGACCCGCGGTGGCACCGCGGAGCCACGCTGAAGTTCACCGGCATCGTCAAGTCCAAGCGTTTCCCCCGGATTTCGTCGGTCATCCGCGATAGCGGCCGTCGCAACGGTGGCCTGTGGGTTCAATCCCAGTTGGAGAAGGCGCCGTCGACGTCGATGCTGAATACGTCGCGACGCTCGCCGAATGCGGCTCCGCATTCGCGGAGTTCGCCGAGTCCCCCCAGAAGCGCCGCACTTCAAGATCATTTCGGATCTCGGGAAGCCCGGCCTCAAGTTCAAGATCGCGGCCGATGACGAATACCGCGAGGTGGCCGTATTTTTACCGGGCGGGGCACCAAGATTCGCCTACGCGCGGTAAGTTTCTGGCCATGCCACGTGGACGTCACCGCCATTCCCCGCCCTTGCACAGGCTGCTGCCTCCTTCGGCGATCGCCGGCGTCTCGATCGTCTGTGCCGTGGGGCCCTGGCTGTTCACGGAGCCGCTGGTGCTCCGTGGGCTGGCCGCGGCTGCTGCGGTGACGGCGGTCATCGGCGCGGTCGTCATGCGCCGCTGGGACGCCGCCGCGGGCAAACGCGTCGCGGACCTCACACGCGCGCGGGCGAGCGACGAGTGGCGTCACGAGGAGCGCGTCGCCGAACTGGAGAGTGACCTCGACGAGTCGCGCGAGCTGCGCACCAAGCTGGAGCGGAATCTGCGCGCGAAGCGGGCGGAGCTGGCGGGCCTGCGCAACGAACACGCGGCGCTGCTGCGGCGGTACGCCACGGCGGAGACGGAGCGGGCGAGCGCCCTGGAGGGGCGTCGGCAGCTCGCGATAGAGGCGGCGGTTCCGGCCCGTGCGGCGCTGCCCGCCGGCCCGACGGTGCCGCCGGATCCGGAGCCTCCGGCCGCGGCGGCTTCCCCGGAGGCGCCCGAAGTACCCGAAGCACCCAAGGGCGGGGCGGGCGAGGCCTCCGTGGCGCCCTCGGAGTCCTCCGACGTGGCGACGGACGCTCCGGCGTCTCCCAAGACCTTCTCCCCGGCCGGGTCGTCGCTCTTCCTGCGGGCCAACGCGGCGTTGAACCGGATCGCGAGCGGCGCCGCGGTGGTGGAGAACCCAGCACCGGGCGAGTCGGCCGATGCCGGCCCGGCGCAGGCCGCGTCCGTGAACGGCGCGTCCCCGGAGGGCCGTTCCGCCGAGACGGGTCCGTCCTCGGACGCCGTCGCGGAGGAGGGCGAGGCGCAGGGGAAGCCCGAGGCGGCCGACGGGCACACGCGCGCGGCCGCCGAGGCGAAGCTGCCCGAGCCCTCCCTGCCGTCCCAGCCGCCGGCTCAGTCCTCGGCGTCACCCCAGGCGTCGACGCCCGTCAAGCCTTCCGGGCACTTCGCCGTGCCGACCGCGGTGGCCGTCGTACCGGCCACGCCCGTGCGGCGGCCGAAGGTCGAGGGCGGGTTCGACTTCTTCGGTACGCAGAAGGCGTCGTCCGCCGACGCCCTGCAAGCCGTACAGAACGAGGACCTCGCGGACGTCGTCGGCCAGGAGGCGCTCGCCCTGCACAAGGCCGACGCCGAGGCCGGGTTCAAGCCGGTGGACGACGGCGCGCGCGGCATCGGCCAGGTCATCGACCTGACGGCGCACGACGAGACGGAGCCGATCGACGTGGGCGTACTGCGGGGCGCGGCCTCGTAGCCGAGGGCGGCCCAGCCCCCGCACCGGGCACCCACTCCGCAGGCGGGGGCTACGCCATCCACCGGTCCGGCCGGGCCTCCCGCCGCCCCGTACGGGAACGGTCCGCCTGCCCCTGAAGCAGCTCCGCCGCCTCCTCAGTGCCCCGCAGCCGCGCCGTCACGGTCTTGTTGGCCCCCGTGTCCACGTGGACGTCGGCGAGCCGCCTGAGGCGCTCCCACGGCCCTTGTGAGAGCCGTACGCTCTGCACCTTCGCGTGCGGTACGAGCGCGAGGCTGCGGCGCAGCAGTCCATGGCGCGCCGCGAAGACCGTGTCGGTGACGGCGATCCCGTACCCCCGCCACCAGAACGGCACGCACCAGCCGGCCCGCCGCGGCGGCCGGGACAGGGACGACGGCACCGTCACCCCCGGCAGCACCCCCGCGATCACCGACTCGGCGACGTCGCGCGGGGCGACGGGCACGAGCACGGAGTTCGACGATCCGGCCACGTCCAGCTCGACGCGCACCCACCCGCGCCGCCGCCACAGCAGCGGCTCGACGATCCGTACGGTCTGCACGCGTCCGGGCGGCACCGTCTCGTGCGTACGGTCGAGGAGCCCGTGGTCGATGCGGAGCCCGTCCGGCGATTCGCCCAGCGTCCAGTCGTACTCGGCGACGAATCGCCCCACACTGCTCGCGCCCGCCGCGCCGAGCAGCGGCACCGCGGTCGCGAGGACCGTCCACACGTTGTGGGTGCCGAACCACAGCAGTGGGGGCACGACGATCGCGGCGGCCAGCGAGCCCCAGGTGGCGCCGGTGAGCACCAGGGAGACGGCGAGGACGCCGGGTGGTACGCGCAGCAGTTGCCGCGCCGGAGCCTCGCCGACCTCGTGCGCGGTCTCGGGCGCGAAACCGGCCGCTCGGGCGAGGAGTTCGGCGCGCAGCGCACGGGCCTCGCCCTGACTCAGGTACGCCAGTTCGTCCTTCGCGTCCGTCCCTATGACGTCGAGTTTCAGCTTGGCGACGCCCGCGACGCGGGCCAGCAGCGGCTGGGTGACGTCGACGGCCTGGAGCCGGTCGAGCCGGATGTGCGCGGTGCGGCGGAACAACAGGCCGGTACGGATGCGCAGTTCCGTGTCGGTCACCGCGAAGTGCGTGAACCACCAGCTCAGAAAGCCGTAGAGGGCGGCACCGGGGACGAACACGGCGAGCCCGGCGACCAGCGCGGTCGTCGTGAGCCCGGTCAGCTGTTCCTGCGCCTGGTTGGGGTCGTGCACGGCCCATCCGGCGAGTACGGCCACGGGCGCCCAGGCGCGCCGGAACGGTGTCACGGGGTGCAGCCGCCGCTCGGCCAGCGGCTTCTCCTCGCGTACGGCCTCGCCGGTTCCCGGCGTCGGCGTCGTCACAGCCCCGCCGATCGTGCCTCGCCCAGCTCCGTCAGCCGGTCCCGCAGCCGCTCGGCCTCGGCCGGGTCCAGGCCCGGGATGCGCGCGTCGGTCGCCGCGGCCGCTGTGTGCAGCTGCACGCTCGCGAGCCCGAAGTGCCGTTCGACCGGCCCCGAGGTCACCTCGACCAGCTGCATCCGCCCGTACGGCACGACGGTCTCCTCGTGCCACAGCACACCCCGGCTGATCAGCAGGTCGTCCGCGCGCTCGGCGTAGCGCCAGGAGCGCCAGTTGCGTCCCAGCATGTGCCAGCCCCAGATCATCAGCGCGAGCGGCAGCAGGGCGAAGGCCGCCCAGACCGGTCCGGCCAGCAGCCCGAGCACCAGCCCCAGGGCGATCGTCAGCAGCCCCAGCCACACCACGAGCAACAGCCGTCGCATTCGGAGCAGCCGCGGGGGCAGTCCGGTCCAGACCGGCTCCGTTGCCGCATGTCCGGTGGTCTCCATGCTCCCCCTCTCCATGAGGCAAGCGTACGTACGAGACACTGTTCCCATGACTCCTACGACGGAGACCATGGTCGGTATCGGCGGCGCCGCGGAGAGCACCGACATGGTGCTCAACATCGGGCCCCAGCACCCGTCCACGCACGGCGTGCTGCGGCTGCGGCTCGTGCTCGACGGCGAGCGGATCCAGCACGCGGAGCCGGTCATCGGCTATATGCACCGCGGGGCGGAGAAGCTCTTCGAGGCGCGTGACTACCGCCAGGTCATCGTGCTCGCCAACCGCCACGACTGGCTGTCCGCCTTCTCGAACGAGCTGGGTGTGGTCCTCGGCGTGGAGCGGATGCTCGGCATGGAGGTCCCCGAGCGCGCGGTGTGGACGCGCACGCTGCTCGCGGAGCTCAACCGGGTCCTGAACCACCTGATGTTCCTTGGTTCGTACCCCTTGGAGCTGGGCGGGATCACCCCGATCTTCTACGCCTTCACGGAGCGCGAGGAACTCCAGCACGTCATGGAGGAGGTCTCCGGCGGGCGCATGCACTACATGTTCAACCGGATCGGCGGCCTCAAGGAGGACCTGCCCGCCGGTTGGACCGCACGCGCGCGTGCGTCCGTCGAGGCCCTGCGCTCGCGGATGGACGTGTACGACGACCTGGTGCTCGGCAACGAGATCTTCCGCGGGCGTACGCGGGGCGTGGGCGTCCTTGCGCCGGAGACCGTGCACGCGTACGGCGTGAGCGGGCCGATCGCGCGCGCCTCCGGCGTCGACTTCGACCTGCGTCGCGACGAGCCCTACCTCGCGTACGGGGAGCTGCAGGACACCCTGAAGGTCGTCATGCGCCAGGAGGGCGACTGCCTGGCCCGCTTCGAGTGCCTCCTGGCACAGACCCACAACTCGCTCGACCTCGCGGCGGCCTGCCTCGACCGGCTCGCCGAGCTGCCGCCGGGGCCGATCAACCAGCGCCTTCCCAAGGTCCTGAAGGCGCCCGAGGGCCACACGTACACCTGGACCGAGAACCCCCTCGGCATCAACGGCTACTACCTCGTCAGCAAGGGCGAGAAGACCCCGTACCGGCTGAAGCTGCGCTCGGCCTCGTTCAACAACATCCAGGCGCTCACCGAGCTGCTGCCCGGCACGCTGGTCGCGGACATGGTGGCGATCCTGGGGTCACTGTTCTTCGTGGTCGGCGACATCGACAAGTAGGTCCGCCGGTACGCCGACGGGCTGCAGCAGCCAGCCGAAGTCGCCGAGGCCGCCGGGCGCGGTGAGCTCTGCCGCCGCGCCGGCGCTCGCGAGGGCGCGCACGTAGGCGGCGGGGTCCGTGGAAGCGAGCGCGAGCGGGGGCCGTGCGCCGCTCACGCCCAGCGCGCGCAGTGCCGCGCGCTGCGTGATCACGTGCCCCCCGGGCACCGCGCACGCGTCGAGCGCCACGTGCGCGGTGATGTCGCACGACCCGTCCGGCACCGGCAGCGTCTCCCGCCCCTGACGGAACCCGGTGAGCGTCCCGAAGGGCGGCCGCGCGGCGGCGACGTGCGCGTAGTCGACGGCGACGGCGAGACCCCGGTCGAGGGCGGACACGGCGGAGGCCCAGGCGAGGTCCCTGGGGAGGCCGATTTCGGCGCGGGCTCCTTCGGCGGGCGCGTGTGCTTGTTCGGCGGGTGCCTGTGCTCCTTCGGGGAGCGCGTGCCCGCCTTCGGGGCGCACGTGCGGTCCTTCGGATGCCGGGTGCGGTCTTTCGGGCGGCACGTGCGGTCCTTCGGAAGCCGCGTGCGGTTCTTCGCACGGCAACGGCCACCACTTCCGCAGCCACTCCGCGTCCGCCCCCTCCACGGGCTCCCCGAGGCGTTCGGTCCCGTCCCTGCGTACGAGAACCAGACGCCGTACGCCTTCGGAGTCCACCTCGGCGATGTCCACCGGCACGTTGTCCAGCCACTCGTTGGCGAACAGCAGCCCGGTGATCCCCTTCGGCGGCTCGGCGAGCCACTCGATCCGGTGATCGAGGCCTGCGGGGCGGTCGGCGCGTTCGACCGCGTACCCGCGCGCGCGGGACGCCACGTCGGCGGGGAGCGCGGCGAGAACACCGGTCACCAGCTCGCCGCGGCCCGCCGCCATGTCCACGAAGGCGAGCGAGCCGGGCCGGCCGAGCGCCTCGTCGACGCGGCACAGCAGCCGGGCCACGGCCTGGGCGAAGAGGGGCGACGCGTGCACCGAGGTGCGGAAGTGGCCCGCGGGCCCCTCGGGCCTGCGGTAGAAGCCGGAGGGCCCGTACAGCGCCTCCTCCGTCGCCTCGCGCCAGCCCCGCCACTCACCCGTCGCCTCACGTCTCACCGGGCCAGGCTAGGGCCTGTCCGGTGTGACCCGCCGGACAGGCCCCAAGCGCCGGAAAGAGGCAAGCCTCCACCTTGGGGAGTACGAGCGCCGGTTACGGATCGACCCTCCGGTTGACCCCTGCACGCTGCACGCTTACCTACTCTGGGTTACGTGCAGCGCCTCTACGACTTCCTCCGCAGGCACCCGACGTGGGTCGACAGCTTCTGGGCCGTCTTCCTACTCGGGGTCACCTGCGCGAATTTCGCGAGCGTCAACGAGGCCTCGGACCGTCGCTGGAACCTGGCCGCGGCGGTCCCGATCGCCGTCGCCCTGTGTCTGGTGGTCGCACTGCGCCGCCGTCTGCCCGAGAAGATGCTGCTCCTGGCCGCGGCGATGGGCCTCGCCCAGCTGGTGTTCGACGTCGAGGTCATGCCCGTCGACTTCGCGATGCTGGTGATCATCTACACCGTCGCCGCGGACGGCGCCCTCTGGGCCTCCCGCTTCGGGCTGATCGGTGGCCTGTGCGCGGGGACCCTCGCGCAGATTCGCTGGCCCGAGGAACGGGCGGGCGCCGTGGGCGGCGTACTGATAGCGGTCTTCCAGACGGTTCCGTTCGCGCTCGCCTGGGTGCTCGGCGACTCCCTCCGCACACGCCGCGCCTACTTCGCCCAGCTCGAGGAGCGCGCCGCCCGGCTGGAGAAGGAGCGCGAGGCGCAGTCCAAGGTCGCGGTGGCCGCCGAGCGCGCCCGGATCGCGCGCGAGCTGCACGACGTCGTCGCGCACAACGTCTCCGTGATGGTGGTCCAGGCCGACGGCGCCGCCTACGTCATGGACACCGCCCCGGACCAGGCCAAGAAGGCCCTGGAGACCATCTCCGGAACCGGCCGCCAGGCCCTCGCCGAGATGCGCCGCCTGCTCGGCGTGCTGCGCACCGGCGAGCACCAGGAGAGCGGCGAGTACGTGCCGCAGCCCGACGTCGAACAGCTCGACGACCTCATCGAGCAGTGCCGCACCGCGGGCCTCCCCGTCGACTTCAAGGTGGAGGGCACCCCGCGCCCCCTCCCCACCGGCGTAGAACTCACGGCGTACCGCATCGTGCAGGAGGCGCTCACCAACACGCGCAAGCACGGGGGACCGAACGCGGGCGCGAGCGTGCGCCTGGTCTACTTCGACGACGGCCTCGGACTGCTCGTCGAGGACGACGGCAAGGGCGCACCCCACGAGCTGTACGAGGAGGGGGGCGCCGACGGCCAGGGCCACGGCCTGATCGGCATGCGGGAGCGCGTCGGCATGGTCGGCGGCACCCTGGACGCGGGACCGCGCCCCGGAGGAGGCTTCCGCATCAGCGCCCTGCTCCCGCTCAAGTCCGCCAACTGACACCTGCCCCCCGACACCCGTAACGCGCACCTTTGACCCGCGCCCCTTGAGATGGAAGAGGACCCGATGGCGATCCGAGTCATGCTCGTCGACGACCAGGTGCTGCTGCGCACCGGTTTCCGGATGGTGCTCGCCGCCCAGCCGGACATGGAGGTCGTGGCCGAGGCGGGCGACGGCGTCGAGGCCCTCCAGGTGCTGCGCGCCACGGCGGTCGACGTGGTGCTGATGGACGTCCGCATGCCGAAGCTGGACGGCGTCGAGACCACTCGCCGCATCTGCTCCGAGCCCAACCCGCCGAAGGTGCTGATCCTCACCACCTTCGACCTCGACGAATACGCCTTCACGGGGCTGAAGGCGGGCGCCTCCGGCTTCATGCTCAAGGACGTACCGCCCGCCGAACTGCTCGCCGCGATCCGCTCCGTGCACAGCGGTGACGCCGTGGTCGCGCCCTCCACCACCCGGCGCCTGCTGGACCGTTTCGCGCCGATGCTGCCCGCGGCCGGCAAGAAGCCCCAGCACAAGGAGCTGGAGCGGCTCACCGACCGCGAGCGTGAGGTCATGGTGCTGGTCGCGCAGGGCCTGTCCAACGGGGAGATCGCGGCACGTCTGGTCCTGTCCGAGGCGACGGTGAAGACGCATGTCGGACGCATCCTGACCAAGCTGGGCCTGCGGGACCGGGTGCAGGTGGTCGTGCTCGCGTACGAGACGGGGCTGGTGCGGGCGGGCGGACACGGCTGACGCGGGGCGCGTAGGCATGGCTGTCCCGCGGGCGGGCGCGGCGCGTACGGCGCACGAAGGCGGGTGTGAGCGTGCGGAGTTGCGCGGGGGCGTGACCGAGGCGTAACCGGCGCCCACTAGGGTCTGCGCATGCTCCTGTGGATCAACGGCCCCTTCGGGGGCGGCAAGACACAGACCGCACACGAGATCCAGCGACGGCTGCCCGGCAGCGTCGTCTGCGACCCGGAACACGCCGGCTTCGGCCTGCGCCGCATGCTGCCGCCCGAACTGCGCGGGGACTTCCAGGACTTGGAGTCCTGGCGGCGGGGCGTGGTCGAGGTGCTCGACCTCGCGCTCAGCAAGCACGACGGCGTGGTCATCGCCCCCATGACGGTCACGAACTCCCGCTACTTCGAGGAGACCGTCGGGCGGCTGGGCGAACTGGGCCACGACGTACGGCACTTCGCGCTTCTGGCCGAGCGCGAGACCGTACTGAAGCGGCTGCGCGAGCGCGGCTTCGGGCACATCCTTCGGTACGTCGCCGACAAGGACGCCCCGCTGCGGCGTGAGAGCTGGGCCGTGCGGCAGCTCGACCACTGCCTGGAGCGGCTGCGCGAGCCGGAGTTCGCCGAGCACCTGTGGACCGACCACACGACGGTCGCCAAGACCGCGGACCGGATCGCCGTACTGGCGGGGCTGACGCTCACGCCGAACCGCGACGGGGTGGTACGGGGGCGGCTGCGCAAGGCGTGGACTGGCGCGAAGCACATCCGGCTCGACTGAGCGCCTTCCGTACGCCCCAGGCCTCGCTGAGCGCCCATCGCGCCTCGGCGACCGGGGCTGGCCACGCGCCCAGAGCCCACCGCCCCTCGCCGCGAGGCGCGCTACCGGGATTCATTCGCAGTGCATCGGCCTTCAGGCCGGTGGTGAAGCGAATCTGTGACTGTGGCGCGGAGCGTCACGGATGCTGTCCTGCGGAGCATGAGAGCGCAGGCGCCACCACGGCCGGCGCGGAGCGTCACGGGGTCCGATCCGGAGAGGCCGGGCAACGCCTCCCCCGTTCGGCCCGCTCTGTCCTGCCTGGTTTCAAGGGAGTACCGACCGTTCATACGTTCCCTCTGGTAGCGGGCGGCGCTCGTTCGTACGATCACCGCATGCAGCTTCGGTACGCCTTCAGGCTGTACCCGGAACCTGGCCAACGCCTCGCGCTGGCCAGGGCGTTCGGGTGCGCCCGCGTCGTGTACAACGATGCCGTGCGTGCTCGCGAGGACGCCCGCAGAGCGGGCGAGCCATTCCCGACGGCCGGCGAGTTGTCCAAGAAGCTGATCACCGCCGCGAAGCAGACCGCTTCACGGGCCTGGCTGGGCGAGGTCTCCTCGGTGGTGCTCCAGCAGTCCCTGCGTGACGTGGAGACCGCCTACAAGAACTTCTTCGCCTCCCTCAAGGGCGAGCGTAAGGGCGCGAAGACCGGTGCGCCCCGCTTCAAGTCCCGCAAGGACAGCCGTCAGTCGATCCGGTTCACGGCCAATGCCCGCTGGTCGATCACTGGTTCCGGGAGGCTGAACCTCCCGAAGATCGGCGCGGTGAAGGTGAAGTGGTCGAGGACCTTGCCCGCGCGGCCCTCCTCGGTCACCGTGGCAAGGACGCGGCCGGACGGTACTTCGCCTCGTTCGTCGTTGACACCGACCCGGGCGCGGACGCCGCCCGGATGCCCGGCACCGACCAGACGGTCGGCATCGACCTGGGCCTGACCCACTTCGCCGTCCTCTCCGACGGGACGAAGATCGACTCTCCTCGGTTTCTGCGCCGGGCGGAGAAGAAACTGAAGAAGGCCCAGCGGGAGCTGTCCCGCAAGCAGAAGGGATCGAAGAACCGGGCCAAGGCCCGTCTGAAGGTCGCCCGCGCCCACGCGAAGGTGGCCGATGCCCGCCGCGAGTTTCACCACCAGCTCTCCACTCAGCTGATCCGCGACAACCAAGCGATCGGCGTGGAGGACCTGGCGGTCCAAGGACTCGCGCGCACCAGGCTGGCCAGGAGTGTCCATGACGCCGGATGGTCGGCGTTCGTGAACATGCTGGAGTACAAGGCGGCCCGGTACGGGCGGACCCTGGTCAAGATCGGCCGGTTCGAGCCGACCTCCCAGACCTGCTCGGCCTGCGGTATCAAAGACGGCCCCAAGCCCCTGAACGTCCGGGAATGGACCTGCACCGCCTGCGGCACCGTCCACGACCGGGACCACAATGCCGCGAAGAACGTCAAAACGGCCGCCGGACGGGCGGTGACAGCCTGCGGAGCGCCGGTAAGACCAGGACTCGTCCCGGCACAGCGCGAAGAAACAGGAAGCCACGGATTCCCGCCCGAACCCTGTGCCGCGTAGCGGCACAGCAACGGACGAGAAGGCCAGAATCCTCGGGCTTCAGCCCGAGGAGCAAGTCAACGCAGGACACCCTCCAGGAAGTCGCTGCCCAGCCGGGCCACCACGGTGACGTCGAGCTGGTGCAGGACATACCGCCCGCGACGCCTTGTGGTGATCAGGCCCGCCTTCTTGAGCACGCTCAGATGCCGGGATATCTCGGGAGCCGTCATCCCGTGCACCTGCGCCAGCTCGCCCGTGGTGTACGCGCTGCGGGCCAGATGGCGGCAGATCCGCATCCGGACCGGGTGGGACAGCGCGGTCATCCGCAGGGTCAGCTCCTCGACGGAGGGCGGGGCGGCGAGCCCGGGGGAGCCGATCGGGTAGTGCAGCACCGGCCATGGATGAGGCCGCGGGCCTTCTGACTCCTGTCCCTCGTCCCGGGAGGCGATCTGCCATGAGCATCACGCAGCAGTACCTCCTCGACGCCTACCGGGCTTCGCAGCACGGCGAGGCCGCCCCTCCGGCACCCGGCGGGCACGACTGGCAGGTCGCGCGAGAGGTGCGCGACTACCGGCGGTTCCGATCGGTGGTGGCGGGCCACCCGGCCCAGGGGCGGATACGGGAAGCCCTGGGCCGGTGGCTGCACGGGCGACGGCGGCACGCCGGCTGCTGAGCCGGCCCCCGTCGTTCGTCGACATCGCGACGCCTCGCCCGAGGCCCTGCCGTCACGTTCCCGTCCGCCTCGCGACGCCGGGGCCTAGCCGGACGCCCCGTCGGTGAGCCGCTCCACGAAGTCCCGTACGGCCGCCTTGACGTCCTCCGCCGTCCACTGCAGGCCGGGCTCCGCCACCGTGACCTCGGTGAACGCCACCCCCGGGCCGGCGCGCAGCCAGCTCTGCGCGAAGAGGCCGGTCTTCGTCTCCTCGGTCTGCCGTAGTCCCGCGACCGTCAGGGTGTCGGGGTCGTACGGCAGCCAGACCTGGAACTGGTGGGTGTGCGGGTCCTCGGGGTGGACGCGCGCCCAGGGGATGCCGGCCTCCGCGAAACCCTCCCGCAGCGCCGTGGCGACCACGCGCGCGTGGGCCACGTATTCCGGCAGCCGGGGCAGTTCCCGCTCCAGGCCGATGAGCGCTGCCAGCGCCGTCGGGAACTGCTGGAGGACCATGCCCCCGTAGCGGTGCCGCCAGGTCTTCGCCTCGTCGATCAGCGTCTTCGGGCCCGCGATTGCCGCCCCGCCGAGGCCGTCGAGTGATTTGTAGAACGACACATAGACGCTGTCCGCGAGGTCCGCGATCTCCTCCAGAGGGCGGCCGAAGTGCGTCGTGCACTCCCACAGCCGGGCCCCGTCGAAATGGACCACCGCGTCGCGCTCACGGGCGGCTTCCACAGCCTCGGAGAGCTCCTCCCAGGAGGGCAGGACGAAACCGGCGTCCCTGAGCGGCAGTTCCAGCATCAGCGCCCCGAAGGGCTCCGCGAAGTCGCGTATCTCCTCGGCGGTCGGAAGCCGTGGCTCGTCCGTCACGCGGACCGGACGCAAGCCGCTGACCTGGCTGAACGCATGCCGCTCATGGACCTCTGGATGGCTGAGGGCGTGCACCGCGACGGCCGGGTTGCCGGTATGGCCCGCCCAGCAGCGCAGGGCGACCTGCTGGGCCATCGTGCCGGTGGGGAAGAAGGCGGCGGCCTCCTTGCCCAGCAGCTCCGCGACCCGCCCTTCCAGGGCCTCGACGATCCCGTCGCCGTACATGTCGACGCGCCGGCCGAGGTCGTACACGCCCTCGGCCGCGTCGTTCAGCCAGGCCAGACGCTCGCGGACGGTCTGCTGGTAGCTGGGCCTCCACAGGACCCGCTGCGCCGCCTTCCAGGCCGCGGCACGCCGCTCGAAGCGTTGCTCCCGGGACAGCTGCGCCGCCTCCACCGGGACCTGCTCGGCCGTCTCGTCCACGGACCGCTCCGCGGGCTCTTTCTCGGTCTCCGCCGCCGTATCGCTCATCCCCGGATGATGTCGCGCCCCCGCCTCGCCGGTCACCCCGATTTCCGCGCCCTCGTGACCAGCGGAAACCCACAGCCTGTGGACAACCGGACGGCCCTCGAACCGATCGCGTTAACATGACGAGAAATCGTCCGGTACCCCGAGCGGACTGGAACGGAAGGCCGCCGACGAGTGAGTACATTCCCACAGTCAGACCCCAAGGACCGCCCCGCGCGGCTCTCCGTCGGCGTTGTCGGCGCGGGCCGCGTCGGCCCGGTGCTCGCCGCGGCACTGCAGCTCGCCGGGCACCGCCCGGTGGCCGTCTCCGGTGTCTCCGACGCCTCCAAGCGGCGAGCCGCGCTGTTGCTGCCCGACGTGCCGCTGGTGTCCCCGGCACAGGTCCTGGAGCGCGCTGAGCTGGTGCTGCTGACCGTCCCTGACGACGCCCTGCCCGGGCTCGTCGAGGGACTGGCCGAGACAGGGGCCGTACGGCCCGGACAGCTGCTCGTGCACACCTCCGGGCGGTACGGCGCCCAGGTGCTCGACCCGGCCCTCAGGGCGGGCGCGCTGCCGCTCGCGCTGCACCCCGCGATGACCTTCACCGGCACCCCTGTGGACGTCCAGCGGCTGGCCGGATGCTCCTTCGGGGTCACCGCGCCCGAGGAGCTGCGGCTGGCCGCCGAGGCCCTGGTGATCGAGATGGGCGGCGAGCCCGAGTGGATCGCCGAGGAGTCCCGCCCGCTCTACCACGCCGCCCTCGCGCTCGGCGCCAACCACCTGGTGACCCTGGTCGCCGAGTCCATGGAGCTGCTGCGCGCCGCGGGCGTGGAGGCCCCCGACCGGATGCTGGGCCCCCTGCTCGGCGCCGCCCTGGACAACGCGCTCAGGTCGGGCGACGCGGCCCTCACCGGCCCCGTTGCGCGCGGTGACGCGGGCACCGTCGCCGCGCACGTCGCCGAGCTGCGCAAGCACGCCCCGCAGACCGTCGCCGGCTATCTCGCCATGGCCCGCGCGACCGCCGACCGCGCGCTCGCCCACGGACTGCTCAAGCCGGAACTCGCCGAGGACCTCCTGGGGGTACTCGCCAACGGAGCCGACGAGATCACCGGGACCGACGGCACCGACGGGCCCAACGGGATCGAGGGAGACGCCCGATGACCACCGCCCTGCTGCACACCGCCGACGAACTGCACGCACGCACGCGTGCAGGCCGCCGAGCCGTCGTGATGACCATGGGCGCCCTCCACGAGGGCCACGCCACGCTGATCCGCGCCGCCCGCGAGATCGCCGGAGACCAGGGCGAAGTGGTCGTCACCGTCTTTGTGAACCCGCTCCAGTTCGGCAAGGGCGAGGACCTCGACCGCTACCCGCGCACCCTCGACGCCGACATCAAGATCGCCGAACAGGCGGGTGCGGACGTCGTGTTCGCTCCCTCGGTGGACGAGGTCTACCCCGGCGGCGAGCCCGAGGTCCGCATTTCCGCGGGACCCATGGGCGGGCGCCTGGAGGGGACCGCGCGCCCCGGCCACTTCGACGGCATGCTCACCGTCGTCGCCAAGCTGCTGCACCTCACCCGGCCCGACGTCGCGCTGTACGGGCAGAAGGACGCCCAGCAGCTCGCCCTGATCCGGCGCATGGTCCGCGATCTGAACTTCGGCGTGGAGATCGTCGGCGTGCCCACCGTGCGCGAGGAGGACGGGCTCGCCCTCTCCAGCCGCAACCGCTACCTGTCGCCCGAGGAACGGCGCACCGCGCTCGCCCTCTCGCAGGCCCTGTTCGCCGGCCGCGACCGGCACGCCGCGCAGGAGGCCCTGCGCGCGCGTGCCCGTGAAGTGCCCGCCACGCACGCGCGTGCCGAGGCCCTCAGCGCCATAGGGGAGTCCCGCGCCGCGGCCGACGCGCACGCCGTGGCCAAGGCGGTCCCGGGCGGTCCCACCGGTGTCCGCGCGGCCGCCCGGCTGGTCCTCGACGAGGCGGCCCGCAGGCAGCCTTCCCTGGCCCTGGACTACCTGGCCCTGGTCGACCCGTCCGACTTCACGGAGGTCGGGGACGACTTCACCGGCGAGGCGGTCCTCGCCGTCGCCGCACGGGTCGGCACGACCCGGCTGATCGACAACATCCCCCTCACCTTCGGAGCCGCCTCGTGACCGGCACAGGCACAGGTTCGGATACCTCTACAGGTACTGGCATACGGCTGCACGCGCCCGCCCCCGGCTGGGCCGTCACCGCGGACGTCGTGGTCGTCGGCTCCGGCGTCGCCGGTCTCACCGCGGCCCTGCGCTGCGAGGCAGCGGGCCTGAAGACCGTCGTGGTCACCAAGGCCCGCCTCGACGACGGCTCCACGCGCTGGGCGCAGGGCGGCATCGCCGCGGCCCTCGGCGAGGGAGACACCCCCGAGCAGCACCTCGACGACACCCTGGAGGCGGGCGCGGGCCTGTGTGACGAGGACGCCGTACGCATCCTCGTCACCGAGGGCCCTGACGCCGTACGCCGTCTCATCGCGACCGGCGCCCACTTCGACGAGTCCACCGAGGGCGGCCTGGCGCTCACCCGCGAGGGCGGCCACCACCGCCGCCGTATCGCGCACGCGGGCGGCGACGCGACCGGCGCGGAGATCTCCCGGGCGCTCGTTGAGGCGGTACGCGCGCGTGGACTGCGCACGGTCGAGAACGCGCTCGTCCTGGACCTCCTCACGGACGCCGACGGCCGCACCGCGGGCGTCACCCTGCACGTCATGGGAGAGGGCCAGCACGACGGCGTGGGAGCCGTTCACGCCCCCGCTGTGGTCCTCGCGACCGGGGGCATGGGCCAGGTCTTCTCGGCGACCACCAACCCGTCGGTCTCGACGGGCGACGGCGTGGCGCTCGCCCTGCGCGCCGGGGCGGAGATCAGCGACCTCGAATTCGTGCAGTTCCACCCGACCGTGCTGTTCCTGGGCCCGGACGCGGAGGGCCAGCAGCCGCTCGTCTCCGAGGCAGTGCGCGGCGAGGGCGCCCACCTGGTCGACGCGGACGGCGTGCGCTTCATGGTCGGACAGCACGAACTGGCCGAACTGGCGCCGCGGGACATCGTCGCCAAGGGCATCATGCGCCGCATGCAGGAGCAGGACGCCGAGCACATGTTCCTCGACGCCCGGCACTTCGGCGCCGACATGTGGGAGCACCGCTTCCCGACGATCCTGGCCGCCTGCCGGGCCAACGGCATCGACCCGGTCACCGAGCCCGTCCCGGTCGCCCCGGCCGCCCACTACGCCTCCGGAGGCGTCCGCACGGACGCCCGGGGCCGCACCACCGTGCCGGGCCTGTACGCGTGCGGCGAGGTCGCCTGCACCGGCGTGCACGGCGCCAACCGGCTCGCCTCCAACTCCCTCCTCGAAGGCCTCGTCTACGCCGAGCGCATCGCCGCCGACATCGCGGCAGGGCGGTCGGAAAACGGCCTCCACGCGCGCGTGCCCCAACCGGTCCCGCACCCCGAGGTACCCGCACACCCGCTGCTCGGCCCCGAGGCCCGCTTCGCGATCCAGCGGATCATGACCGAGGGCGCCAGCGTCCTGCGCTCGGCCGAGTCCCTCGCGAAGGCCGCCGACCAGCTCCAGCAGCTGCACACCGACGCCCGCGACGCCCTCGACGAGAACGGCAAGACCGCCGAGCCCGGCGTCGACACCTGGGAGGCCACCAACCTCCTGTGCGTGGCCCGGGTCCTGGTCGCCGCCGCACGCATGCGCCAGGAGACCCGCGGCTGCCACTGGCGCGAGGACCACGCCGACCGGGACGATTCACAGTGGCGCCGCCACATCGTCGTACGGCTGAATCCCGACCGGACGCTCGCGGTACACACCACCGACACAGCAGACTTCCCCCCGACCCTCCCGCAAGGGGGGACCCCCATGCCCCAGCCGGCGCCCCCTTCCCAGGAGCAGTGAGAGCAGTGAGCACCCCCGACCTTCCCCTCGCCCAGAGCGGCGGCTGCGGCGACGGCTGCGGCTGCGGCGCCGACATGGACGAGACGTACATGGAGTGCGGCCTCGACCCCGCGCTCGCCCAGCTCCTCGCCGACGCCGGTCTCGACCCTCTGGAGGTCGAGGACATCGCGAACGTCGCCATCCAGGAGGACCTCGACCACGGCGTGGACGTGACGACGGTCGCGACCATCCCCGAGCACGCCGTCTCCACCGCCGACTTCATCGCCCGGGATGCCGGCGTCGTCGCGGGCCTCAGGGTGGCCGAGGCGGTCATCTCCGTGGTCTGCACCGACGAGTTCGCCGTCGAGCGGCACGTCGACGACGGCGACCGCGTCGAGCCCGGACAGAAGCTCCTGAGCGTCACCACCCGCACCCGCGATCTGCTGACGGCCGAACGCAGCGCGCTGAACCTCCTGTGCCGCCTCTCCGGCATCGCGACCGCCACGCGCGCGTGGGCGGACGTCCTGGAGGGCACCAAGGCCCGAGTCCGGGACACCCGCAAGACGACGCCAGGCCTGCGCTCCCTGGAGAAGTTCGCGGTGCGCTGCGGCGGCGGCGTCAACCACCGCATGTCCCTCTCGGACGCGGCCCTGGTGAAGGACAACCACGTGGTCGCCGCGGGCGGCGTGGCGCAGGCCTTCGAGGCCGTACGCGAAACCTTCCCGGAGGTCCCGATCGAGGTCGAGGTCGACACCCTGCACCAGCTGCGGGAGGTCGTGGACGCGGGCGCCGACCTGATCCTTCTGGACAACTTCACGCCCGTCGAGTGCGAGGAGGCCGTCGCCCTCGTCGCCGGCCGCGCCCTCCTGGAGGCCTCGGGCCGCCTCACCCTGGCCAACGCCAAGGCGTACGCCGAGACGGGCGTCGACTACCTGGCGGTGGGTGCCCTCACGCACTCCTCGCCGATCCTGGACATCGGCCTCGACCTGCGCGAGGCGTCGACGGACGAGGCGGATCAGGGCTGATGCTGCTCACGATCGACGTCGGCAACACCCACACCGTCCTCGGCCTCTTCGACGGCGAGGAGATCGTCGAGCACTGGCGCATCTCCACGGACGCCCGTCGCACGGCCGACGAGCTCGCCGTGCTCCTCCAGGGCCTCATGGGCATGCACCCGCTGCTCGGCGAGGAGCTCGGCGACGGCATCGACGGCATCGCCATCTGCGCCACCGTCCCGTCCGTGCTGCACGAGCTGCGCGAGGTGACCCGGCGCTACTACGGCGACGTGCCCGCCGTCCTCGTCGAGCCCGGCGTCAAGACCGGCGTGCCGATCCTCACGGACAACCCGAAGGAGGTCGGCGCGGACCGCATCATCAACGCCGTCGCCGCCGTCGAGCTCTACGGGGGGCCGGCGATCGTCGTCGACTTCGGTACGGCGACGACGTTCGACGCGGTGAGCGCGCGGGGTGAGTACATCGGCGGTGTCATCGCACCCGGCATCGAGATTTCCGTCGACGCGCTGGGCGTCAGGGGGGCGCAGCTGCGCAAGATCGAGGTGGTCCGGCCGCGGTCGGTGATCGGCAAGAACACCGTCGAGGCGATGCAGTCCGGGATCATCTACGGGTTCGCGGGGCAGGTCGACGGGGTCGTGAACCGAATGGCGCGTGAGCTGGCCGACGACCCCGACGACGTCACCGTGATCGCAACGGGTGGGCTGGCGCCCATGGTCCTGGGGGAGTCCTCCGTCATCGACGAGCACGAGCCGTGGCTGACGCTGATCGGGCTGCGCCTTGTGTACGAGCGGAACGTGTCGCGTACCTGACTTTTCTTCGCCCCCTCCGCCCCTGCCCATTCCCGTACCTGGGGGGCTCCGCCCCCCAGACCCCCCATATCGCGCTTCGCGCGCGTCCTCAAAACGCCGGACGGGCTCATCCTTAGACGCGCTAAGACGCGCCGTGATCGTTTCGCTATGCGGCTTTTGTCTGATTAGCGCGTATCGTCGGCGCATGCCCACGCCATACGGATCCCGCGGCGGCATGGCGTTCGGTGCGGAGGAGCTGCGTGTGCTCCGTCGCGCTCTCGCCCTTGCCCTCCACCCCAGCCCCGCCTCGGCCGAGGACGTCCACGACTGTCTCCGACTCGCCGAGTCCGTCGACGAGGCGGCCCGCGAGGGAACCAGGCTCCGGGCCTTCCTGCTGGCCGACCTCGCCCGCTACCGAGCCGCCCTGCCGGGTACCGCCCGCGGCTACCTCGCCCTCCTGGAGGAGGTCCTCGCCGCCGGCTACCGCCCGAACCCCGACGACCTCGCCGCGCTCCGCGCCCTGCGCGGCAACCCCGCCGCGGCCGCCCTCCTGGACCGCTGCCGGGCCGAGTCCCGCACGCACCTGCTGGCCCTCCCGGGGGGCCGGGCCGCCGAGGAGCCCGCGCGGAAGCCGGCGGAGAAGCCCGCCGCCGACCCGAAACCGGGACCCAAGCCCCCGGCCCCGGTGAGGTCCCCGCGCCCGGACCGGCCCATCCCCACGCCGGGCGAGGTCTTTCCTCCGCGGCGCAAGCCCGCGCCGCCATCGGCGAACCCCCCTCAGCAGCTCGCCGCGGGGTAGCTACCCTGGGGGCATGGACTACGTCTCCGCGCTCCTGCCCCCGGTAGTGATGGCCGTGTTCTTCACCGCACTGATCGTGACGATCGTCAAGTCCCAGGGCGGCGCCAACAAGGCCAAGGAGGACGCGGCCGTCGACGCCGCCCTCGCGCGCGCGGAGAGCACCCGCCAGGCATCCCGCGACACCGACGCCTGAGCCCCGCCCACACGGGCTCCAGAGAGCCCTGCCGCGCCCTCATCGGCGTACGGCAGCCCCTCATCGACGCGCGACGGCGTACGACTCATACGTTTTTCGAGTCGTACGCCCTTTTTGTTGCCGTTCTCAGACTATTGTTCTGAGTTGTGCCTCGCCCATTGGGAGATCTCGAAGACGCGGTCATGACGCGGGTGTGGAACTGGAACCGCCCGGTGACCGTTCGAGAAGTCCTGCAAGATCTTCAACAGGAACGGTCCATCGCGTACACCACGGTGATGACCGTTTTGGACAATCTCCATCAGAAGGGCTGGGTGCGCCGGGAGGCGGAAGGCCGGGCCTATCGATATGAGGCGGTCTCCACGCGTGCCGCCTACGCGGCCGCACTGATGAACGACGCCTGGTCGCAGAGCGACAACCCCGCCGCCGCTCTCGTCGCCTTCTTCGGCATGATGTCCCAGGAACAGCGCGAAGCCCTGCGCGATGCCATGCGCATCGTCCAAGGACCGGAAACCCGCGCGGCGGAGAAGCCGCCCGCGAAGCCCGCGGACGAGAACCCCGCGGACGAGAACCCCGACGCCGTCGAGGGCGACGACGGGCGATAGCGTCCGCCCATGCCAGCAGAGCATCCCGAAGCCGCCGCAAAAGCCATCACCGTCCGGCGGGCCAGGACCAGCGATGTCGCCGCCGTACGCCGCCTCCTTGACGCGAACGTCCGGCGCCGCATCCTGCTCGACAAAGCGACGGTGACGCTTTACGAGGACATCCAGGAGTTCTGGGTCGCGGAACGGGGCGCCGGCTCAAGTACTGAGGTGGTCGGCTGTGGCGCACTGCACGTGATGTGGGAAGACCTCGCGGAAGTCCGCACTCTTGCCGTGAACCCCGCACTCCGGGGGCTGGGCGTCGGTCATCAGTTGCTGGAGAAGTTGCTGGAGACCGCCCGCTGGCTCGGCGTTCGGCGCGTTTTCTGTCTGACCTTCGAAGTCGACTTCTTCGCGAAGCACGGCTTCGTGGAGATCGGCGAGACGCCCGTGGACACGGATGTCTACGCGGAGCTCCTGCGTTCCTATGACGAGGGCGTCGCGGAGTTCCTCGGTCTCGAACGAGTGAAACCGAACACCTTGGGCAACAGCCGCATGCTTCTGCATCTGTGATCGTCAGCAACTATTCCGGCGGACTGGCTTGCCCAGGTTCCCTATGTCCGAAACGCGCACGTTTCCGGTCTGCCAGTGCCGTGTGAGTCTCCGCCAGGGGTTTGTGTTTTTCCAGCAAAAGCGGTTTGCTTTCCGACGTACTGCAGTACTGCATATAACAGGGGACGGCGAAACGGCGGACGCCGCAGACCCCCGCCCTGAAGTTATCGATGAAAGGAAATCCGGTGGCACAGAAGGTTCAGGTCCTTCTTGTCGACGACCTCGACGGTGGCGAGGCGGACGAGACCGTGACGTTCGCGCTGGACGGCAAGACGTACGAAATCGATCTCACGACCTCCAACGCGGACAATCTCCGTGGCCTTCTCGACCCGTACGTGAAGGGTGGTCGTCGTACCGGAGGCCGCGCTTCGGGAGCACGCGGAAAGGCCCGCGTCGCTTCCGGTGGCAGCCAGGACACCGCGCAGATCCGCGCATGGGCGAAGGAGAACGGCTACGAGGTCAACGACCGTGGCCGAGTTCCCGCGTCCATTCGCGAGGCTTACGAGAAGGCCAACGGCTGAGCCGAGAAGGCCAACGGCTGAGCGCACGCGCGCCGCAGCCTTACGCGATGGCACTGCGTTGCCATCGTCTCCACGAGTCGTACGAGATCGGGGGCGCCCCCACCGCCCCCTCCGACCGCTCCGCCGCTCAGCGCCGACAGCGTCGGCAGCGTCAGCTCGACCTCGCGGCCGGGCTCCGGGGGCCGCAGCCAGACGGCGGCCCCTGGCGGGCCGACCGCGAGCCCATCGGCTGCAGCCCGTGGGTGCCCGGCCGCCGTTGAGTCCACTCCAGGTGGCAGAGGAGCCTCGATGCTCCCGCCCGCGCCGATGGCCGTGAGGTCCAGCGCGAGAGCACCCCACTCCAGCCAGTCGAGCAGCCCCGGCAGCTCCTCCGCGCTTCCCGCGGCCACGAGCAGCCGCATCCGGTCGCCGAGCAGGGCCACCGGCGACGTGGGCCCCAGATGCCGCAGCGCCGCGCGCCCCGCCTCGGCCGGCACATCCAGAACGTCGAAACGCAGGCCTGTGACCAGCCGTAGCGGCGCTCCGGGCACTGTCGCCCAGCCCAATTCGTTCTCGTACCACGGCCGCATCGGATCGTTCCGGTTGAACGGCCGCCGAGGGAGAGGGACGGTGGGAACCATGACAGGAGCAACAGCCAGAAGAGCTATGGAGTTACGCTGGGTGTTCCGGTGCATGCGGAGAGTGCCGGAAAAGGGGGCGTCCAGGGGTGTGCGGTGGCGCAAGGATGTTCGCCCGTAGCGGAGGGAACCGGTGCGCGCTGCATGGAGTGTCAGTGCGTACGGGTAAGACATCCCTAGTGGGAGGGGCGACACGCATGGTTCGGGCATCTCGCGTTCGCCATCGGCGTACAGATGGTGAGGGTAACTGCCTGGCCTGCGGGAACATCGTCTCGCACCATCGGGTTGGAGCAGATGTCGGCGTTCGGTCTCAGGAGGCAGGGACTCTGTCTTCGCGCGAGCGGAGGTGATCCGGACGGTGTCGGCAGTTGGAATGAGCGGTCCCCGCTTGCGGGACTAAGCTGCGGAAGGACAGTGAGGGGAGCGTCCCTTCACCGCCTGACCGCTCTGAGGAGCGATTAACGATGTTCGAGAGGTTCACCGACCGCGCGCGGCGGGTTGTCGTCCTGGCTCAGGAAGAAGCCCGGATGCTCAACCACAACTACATCGGCACCGAGCACATCCTCCTGGGCCTGATCCACGAGGGTGAGGGTGTCGCCGCTAAGGCCCTGGAGAGCCTCGGGATTTCGCTCGAGGCGGTCCGCCAGCAGGTGGAGGAGATCATCGGCCAGGGCCAGCAGGCGCCCTCGGGCCACATTCCCTTCACCCCCCGTGCCAAGAAGGTCCTGGAGCTGTCGCTCCGCGAGGCCCTTCAGCTGGGCCACAACTACATCGGCACGGAGCACATCCTGCTCGGCCTGATCCGAGAGGGCGAGGGCGTCGCCGCCCAGGTCCTGGTCAAGCTGGGCGCAGACCTCAACCGGGTGCGGCAGCAGGTGATCCAGCTGCTCTCCGGCTACCAGGGCAAGGAGACCGCCGCCGCCGGTGGTCCTGCCGAGGGCACCCCCTCCACGTCCCTGGTCCTCGACCAGTTCGGCCGGAACCTCACCCAGGCCGCTCGTGAGTCCAAGCTCGACCCGGTCATCGGGCGCGAGAAGGAGATCGAGCGGGTCATGCAGGTGCTGTCCCGCCGTACGAAGAACAACCCGGTCCTGATCGGTGAGCCCGGCGTCGGCAAGACCGCCGTCGTCGAGGGCCTCGCCCAGGCCATCGTCAAGGGCGAGGTGCCCGAGACCCTCAAGGACAAGCACCTCTACACCCTGGACCTCGGCGCGCTGGTCGCCGGTTCCCGCTACCGCGGTGACTTCGAGGAGCGCCTGAAGAAGGTGCTCAAGGAGATCCGCACCCGCGGCGACATCATCCTGTTCATCGACGAGCTCCACACGCTGGTCGGTGCGGGTGCCGCCGAGGGCGCCATCGACGCGGCTTCGATCCTGAAGCCGATGCTGGCCCGTGGCGAGCTGCAGACCATCGGTGCGACGACGCTGGACGAGTACCGCAAGCACCTGGAGAAGGACGCGGCCCTGGAGCGCCGCTTCCAGCCCATCCAGGTCGCCGAGCCGTCCCTGCCGCACACGATCGAGATCCTCAAGGGCCTGCGCGACCGCTACGAGGCGCACCACCGTGTCTCCATCACGGACGAGGCCCTGGTCCAGGCCGCGACGCTCGCGGACCGCTACATCTCGGACCGGTTCCTCCCCGACAAGGCGATCGACCTGATCGACGAGGCGGGCTCCCGGATGCGCATCCGCCGGATGACCGCTCCGCCGGACCTCCGCGAGTTCGACGAGAAGATCGCGGGCGTGCGCCGCGACAAGGAGTCCGCGATCGACTCGCAGGACTTCGAGAAGGCCGCCTCCCTGCGCGACAAGGAGAAGCAGCTCCTGTCCGCGAAGGCCAAGCGGGAGAAGGAGTGGAAGGCCGGCGACATGGACGTCGTCGCCGAGGTCGACGGCGAGCTGATCGCCGAGGTCCTGGCCACCGCCACGGGCATCCCGGTCTTCAAGCTGACCGAGGAGGAGTCCTCGCGGCTGCTCCGCATGGAGGACGAGCTCCACAAGCGGGTCATCGGCCAGAAGGACGCCATCAAGGCGCTCTCGCAGGCGATCCGTCGTACGCGAGCGGGTCTGAAGGACCCGAAGCGCCCCGGTGGTTCGTTCATCTTCGCGGGCCCGTCGGGTGTCGGTAAGACGGAGCTGAGCAAGACCCTCGCCGAGTTCCTGTTCGGTGACGAGGACGCGCTGATCTCCCTCGACATGTCCGAGTTCAGCGAGAAGCACACGGTCTCGCGTCTCTTCGGTTCGCCCCCCGGATACGTGGGTTACGAAGAGGGCGGCCAGCTGACCGAGAAGGTCCGCCGGAAGCCGTTCTCGGTGGTCCTCTTCGACGAGGTCGAAAAGGCTCACCCGGACATCTTCAACTCGCTTCTGCAGATCCTGGAGGACGGTCGCCTGACCGACTCCCAGGGCCGGGTCGTGGACTTCAAGAACACGGTCATCATCATGACGACCAACCTCGGTACCCGGGACATCTCCAAGGGCTTCAACCTCGGCTTCGCGGCCGCGGGTGACGTCAAGACCGGCTACGAGCGCATGAAGGCCAAGGTCAACGACGAGCTGAAGCAGCACTTCCGCCCCGAGTTCCTGAACCGTGTCGATGACACGGTGGTCTTCCACCAGCTCACCGAGGAAGACATCATCCAGATCGTCGACCTCATGATCGCCAAGGTGGACGAGCGGCTGAAGGACCGGGACATGGGCATCGAGCTCAGCCCGACCGCCAAGTCGCTCCTCGCGAAGAAGGGTTACGACCCCGTCCTGGGCGCCCGGCCGCTGCGCCGGACCATCCAGCGCGAGATCGAGGACATCCTCTCCGAGAAGATCCTCTTCGGCGAGCTGCGTCCCGGCCACATCGTGGTCGTCGACACGGAGGGTGAGGGTGAGGCCAAGAAGTTCACCTTCCGCGGCGAGGAGAAGTCGGCACTCCCCGATGTCCCGCCGATCGAGCAGGCGGCCGGCGGTGCCGGGCCCAACCTGAGCAAGGAGGCGTAACCTCCGGGTTCGCCGAACAAGAGGGGCTGCCCCGGGACTTCGGTCCCGGGGCAGCCCCTTTTTTGCTGCCCTTGAAGGGCCGCTTCCATTGGTCCAGCGGCTCCCGCGACGCCGTGTTCCCCACGACGCGCGGGGTGGTCAGGCGGGGCCGATGCCGTCAATGGCCGCCTGCACGACGCGGGACAAGTCCTCTTCCGTAGGAACGAGTTCGGGGTCCGCCGGAGAGAGCGTCGAATAACTGGTCACGGCCAGTGGATGGTTGCTCGCGTCGAGCGCCAGCTGAACCCTGGCCTTGTTGTGGCGGGCTCCGACGAGGAAGCCGATTGTCGAGTCGTCCCGTTAAGGACAGTGACGTGGCCCCACGGCAGTTGTCCAACAGGCTGTTGGACAACTGGCTCCGGCCAGGTGCGGGCCATCTTGTGCATGTACATCAGATTGCTTCGGGAGAAGCCGCGCTGGTTGGGGAAGGCCGCCTTCAGGTCCGCGGCGAGCCGGGCCACGACCTGGTGCCCCAGCCCTCCTGCTCCTGGCGGGCCAGGTTGAGCTTGCCGGCCTGCCAGTACATCTGGACCAGTTCGGTGTTGACGGCTCGCTGAACGCGGACGCGTGCGCCGGCGACTGTTTCCTTGACCTGGCTCAGGAGGTCGCCGTACCAGGAGGGCAAGGCGCCGAGCTGGGCGGGGACGGTGGCTTCGGCCTCGGTGTTGTTGTGCATGGGCTCGAGGCTTGCGCACGGTGATCTTTACGCGGAGGTGAACTGTGTCATGTCATCCGAACGGGTGGGTGGGTGGCGAGCGTTCGTATGAGGGCGGCAAGCGTGGTGGGGGTTGTGGTGAGGGTGACGTGGGGGGAGTCGCTTTCGCGGAGGTAGTGATCGTCACGGAGCGTCAGTGAATGTTCAGCGCCACGGAGTCGGGGCGGATGTCGATCGGCCCGGATCAGGCATGAATCGAGTGTAGGCCCCGTCACATTCCCGGGGGCCTGGATCTTGCCTTTCAGTGATATGCCGCACAGGCGTTTTGTCCGCTACTAGGCAGAATAGTGGAAAGGGATAAGTGGGCAAAAAGGACTTTTGGCCCAGGGTGTGAGAGAGTGCTCGCGCGTCGGGGGTGGGAGTCCCGGAGGTGGGGATTTTCTGTGGGACGTAACCCTCTCAAGTGGGGTTAAACCAGGATTCGGGGGAGGAATCGCAAGATCCCCTGTCGGGGTGTCCGGGTTGTCAAGGTTCGTTGATTTTTCAGGCGAACTACTACCAGACGCCGTAGATCAGCGTTTTGGGCGTTTGCTGGGGTGTGGGTTACCAAGGGATAGCCCACCCGGTGGCCGGCTGTGCTCCGGGTGGTTTCTCGAGCCTTTGTCTTCGCCCCCGAGAGGTCCCTATGTCGCAGCGCGTCACGTCCCGTCCCTCCCGTACGTCCCGTATCCGCAATCGGGTGGCCTTCCTCGCCGCCGGACTGAGCATCTCGACCGTGCTGGGCGCCGGAGTCGCGACCGCAGCCGACACCATGGCCACCGGAACCGTCACCGCGAACACCGTCCACACGCAGGCCGCCGCCAAGTCGGCCGCCTCCTGGGTCGACCCGGTGAAGCACTACGTGCTGTCCGCCAGCTTCGCCCAGGCCGGCGGCATGTGGGCGCACAAGCACAGCGGCCAGGACTTCGCCGTGCCGACGGGCACCCAGGTCGTCGCCGCGCACGGCGGCACCGTCGTCAAGGCCGGCGGCAACGGCGCCGGTGACGGTCCCGCGTACGGCAACGCCGTCGTCATCAAGCACGGCAGCGGGACCTACTCGCAGTACGCCCACCTGTCGCGGGTCGACGTGCAGATCGGCCAGGTCGTCGCCACCGGCCAGCAGATCGCGCTGTCCGGCAACACCGGCAACTCCAGCGGTCCGCACCTGCACTTCGAGATCCGTACGACCCCCAACTACGGGTCGGCCATCGACCCCGTCGCCTTCCTGCGCTCCAAGGGCGTCACCGTCTGAGCAGTGAGGTGATCACGCGCCGCCGTGCGCTTGTGTCACCAAGTCGATCGCGACCTCCAGGACCGCCTTGCGCTTGTCCTCGGGGTCGCCTTCGACGTCCTTGAGGACGAACATCCCGGCGTGCATCGTGAAGAGCGCGCTGATGCAGCGGACCTGGTCGGTCAGTGGCGCCTCGGGCTCCTTGATGATCTCGAGCATGCTCATCATGCGGTCCTTGAAGGTCTCGCCGACGCTCAGCTCTCGTACCGTCGCCTGGTTCTCCTGCATGAAGCGGAAGAGCGGGGCCGCGCCGGTGAGGGCCTCGCTGTAGCGACGCAGCACCTCCTGCTTGGTCTCAAGGGTGTGCTGCTGCTGCCTGCCCCACTCGATCAGCTCGTCGAGCGGCCTCGTCAGGTCCTCGAAGAGGCTGATGAGGATCTCTTCCTTGGTCTTGAAGTGGTAGTAGAGCGCCGCCTTCGTGACGTCGACGTGCTCGGCGATCTCGCGCAGTGAGGTCTTCTCGTAGCCCCGCTCGGAGAAGAGTTCGAGGGCCACGTCCTGGATGCGCTGGCGGGTGTCCCCGCGGCGCTGACGCTTGGTGCCGTCCATGGTGCCGCCCATCCTCGTACTCCTCGTACCCCTTGCGCTGACGAAACTTACCTGTCGCCCGGCTGGTTACTAAACTTACTTGACGCCCGGCTAGTTACGGGTCTACTTTCCCTGAGTGTATTCAACTTGCCGGGCGGCAAGTAAGTGGCCGGACGGCGGCAGCTCAGCTGGACCGACGGCGGCAGCAGTACCCAGGGGAGTGGGAGTAATGGCGGACAACACCGCAGCGGTCGCATCGGCCGGCCAAGAAGAGAAACAGCCACGCAGCGTACGGGTCGTGCTGTTCTCGCTCATGATCGCGATGCTGCTGGCGATGCTCGACAACATGATCGTGGGTACGGCGATGCCCACGATCGTCGGCGAACTGGGCGGGCTCGAACACCTGTCGTGGGTCGTCACCGCGTACACGCTCGCCACCGCCGCCTCCACCCCCATCTGGGGCAAGCTCGGCGACCTGTACGGGCGCAAGGGCGCCTTCATGACCTCGATCGTGATCTTCCTGATCGGCTCCGCGCTGAGCGGCATGGCCCAGGACATGGGCCAGCTCATCGGGTTCCGTGCCATTCAGGGGCTCGGCGCCGGTGGTCTGATGGTCGGCGTCATGGCACTCATCGGTGACCTCATACCGCCGCGGGAGCGCGGCAAGTACCAGGGCATGATGGCCGGCGTGATGGCGGTCGCCATGATCCTCGGACCGCTGGTCGGCGGCACCATCACCGACCACTGGGGCTGGCGCTGGTCCTTCTACATCAACCTCCCGCTCGGCGTCGTCGCGCTTCTCGCGGTCAGCGCCGTACTGCACCTGCCGAAGAAGCGGGGGCAGGGGACCATCGACTACCTGGGTGCCGGTCTGCTGGCGCTCGGTATTTCCGCAATCATCCTGGTGACCACCTGGGGCGGCACCGAGTACGCCTGGGGCTCCGCCCGGATCATGGAGCTGATCGGGATCGGCGTCGCCGCGCTCGTGGGCTTCGTCTTCTGGCAGACCAAGGCGTCCGCGCCGGTCGTGCCGCTGCATATCTTCCGCAGCCGCAACTTCACGCTGATGTCGGTCATCGGCTTCATCATCGGCTTCGTGATGTTCGGCGCGGTGCTCTTCCTGCCGCTGTACCAGCAGTCCGTGCAGGGCGCGTCCGCCACCAACTCCGGGCTGCTGCTCCTGCCGATGCTCGGCGCGATGCTCGCCGTCTCGATGGTCGCCGGGCGGGTCACCACCAAGAGCGGCCGCTACAAGATCTTTCCCCTGGCGGGCAGTGCCCTGATGCTGGTGGGGCTGTTCCTGCTCGCGCAGATGGACACGGAGACGAGCCGGCTGACGTCCGGGCTGTACATGGCGGTCCTCGGCGCCGGCATGGGCTGCCTGATGCAGATCACCATGCTGGTCGCGCAGAACAGCGTCGAGATGAAGGACATGGGTGTCGCGTCCTCGACCACCACGCTGTTCCGGACTCTGGGGTCGTCGTTCGGTGTCGCGCTCATGGGGGCGCTGTTCAACCACCGGGTGCAGGACGTGATGGCCGAGCGGGCCGGATCCCTGTCCAAGGTGACCGAGCAGTCCGCGCAGCTCGATGCCGCGAGCCTGGCGAAGCTGCCGGAGGTGGCTCGGGAGGCGTATCAGCACGCTGTCTCCACCGGTACGCACTCCGCGTTCCTGTTGGGGGCCGGGGTGGCAGTGATCTCGCTGGTCGCGGCGGTGTTCGTGAAGGAGGTTCCGCTCAAGGGCGAACCCCAGAAGCCGTCGGCGGACGACAACGCCGACGCGTCGCCCGCGGCGATGGCCGAGGCCGTCTGAGTTCTAGCGGGCAGTGAGCCGCCTGAGGCCGAGACGGCAGTCAGACGAAGCCCCCTGGTGGTGTGCGCCCCGGGGGCTTCGCCATGCGCCGAGCGGTACGGGCGGCGTTGTCAGTGCCGTGTGCCACCATCGGGCCCATGGACAAAATGCGCCAGTTGCGCCTGGCCAAGGACGCCATGGACCGCGACTGGGCCGACCCGGGGCTCGACCTGGACGCGGTGGCCGCGCACGCCGGCTACTCGCGCTACCACTTCGTACGCGCCTTCAAGGAGGCATACGGCGAGACGCCCGGCCAGTATCTGACGCACCGCCGAATAGAGCGGGCGGAGGACCTGCTGCGTACCGCCGACCTGTCGGTGACCGAGATCTGCCACCTGGTCGGCTTCAGCAGCCTGGGCACCTTCTCGACCCGGTTCAAGGCCTGGACCGGGCTGACGCCCAGCGAGTACCGGTCGAAGCACGTGGGTCGCGGGGCCGCCCTCATACCGGGGTGCTACGCGATGCTGTGGGCGGGCGGGTTCCGCAGTGGCCCGGGCCGCGCAGAGCGCAATTCTGGAGAAGCGGGCTGATCCTGCCGCTGCCTACGGTGGCAGGGCAAGCCAGTACCGACACCCCGCACAGGAGCACGCCGTGATCAAGGGACTCAAGATATCGACCGTCTGGGTACTCGACCAGGACCGGGCCAAGGAGTTCTACACCGAGAAGCTGGGCCTGGAGGTCCGTACGGACATGACGATGGGCGAGGGCGGAATGCGCTGGCTCACCGTCGGTTCCCCGGACCAGCCCGATGTCGAGCTCACGCTGATGGTGCCCGGCCAGCCTGCCATGGACCCCGAGTCCGCCGAGATGATCAAGAAGCTGGTGGCCAAGGGGGCGCTCGGGGCGGGCGTGCTGACCACCGACGACATCCACGGCGACTACAAGAAGCTCAAGGACCGCGGGGTGGAGTTCCTCCAGGAGCCGCAGGAGCGCCCCTACGGCACGGAGGCGCTCTTCCGCGACGACTCCGGGAACTGGTTCTCCTTCACACAGCCCCGTGAGGGCGGACTCGACATGGACAAGGACTGGGCCTGCTGAGCCGGGCCCCGGACAGGCCCTAGAGGGTCTGTCCGCAGGACAGACCCTAGGATCTAGTCTTGCGGCAGCATCGGGAAGCTTCCCGTGTTCGTCGGTGCGTGTTCCGGGAGCCACAGGACCGCGACCGCGCCCTCGGCGGGTACGTCGTCCGGTGCGCCGGCGGGGCGGACGTTGCGGAAGGTGAGGCGGGCGCCCAGCACCCGGGCCTGGCCGGCCGCGATGGTGAGGCCCAGCCCGTGGCCGTGCCCCGCGCGGTCGGTGCTCCCCGTGCGGAAGCGGCTCGGCCCCTCGGCGAGCAGGGCCTCGGGGAAGCCGGGCCCATGGTCGCGGACACGGATGACTCGGCCCTCGACGGTGACCTCGATGGGCGGCTTCCCGTGCCGTGAGGCGTTCGCGAGGAGGTTGAACAGGACGCGCTCCAGACGGCGCGGGTCCGTCGTGACCTCCGACTCGTGCACCACGCGTACGTCGGCATCCGCGTCCTTGGCGGCCACGCGCCGCGACACGAACTCGCCGAGCAAGATGTCCTGCAGCTCGGCCCGCTCGGACGCGCCGTCCAGCCGGGCGACCTCCAGGACGTCCTCGACGAGCGTACGCATGGCCTGGGCGCGGTCGCGGACGAGTTCCGTGGGGCGGCCGGGCGGCAGCAGCTCCGCCGCCGTCAGCAGCCCGGTCACCGGCGTACGCAGCTCGTGCGCGATGTCCGCCGTCACCCGGCGCTCGGCCTCGATGCGCTGCTGGAGGGCGTCCGCCATCGCGTCCACGGCGCGCGCGAGGTCGTCGGTCTCGTCGCGTACGACACCGCCGATCGCGTCCCGTACGCGTACCTCGGTCTCGCCCTTGGCGACCTGATTCGCGGCGGACGCGGCCTTGCGCAGTCGGCGAGACAGCTGGCCGCCGATGAGCACGCCGAGCGCGCTGCCGCCGAAGACGACGGTGATGGAGCCGATGATGAGGGCCTGGTCGAGGTCCTTCATGACGTCCGCGTTGCGGTCCGTGAACGTCTCGTGCCAGGACAGCACCCGGCCGTCCCTGAGGGGGACGGCGGCCCAGATGTCCGGCGCCCCGTTCGGGCTGTCGGAGACATAGGTGGCCCGCCGGCCCTCCGCGACCTTCGCCAGCAGCTCCGCGGGGATGGCCGGATCGTCGACCTTGGCGCCGAAGGGGGGCTGCCGGCCGGGCCCGTACATGCGCTGCGCGAGCTGGATGCGCTCGTCCGCCAGCTCGCGCGAGTTGTCGAGCATCGAGACACGTGCCGCGTTGTGCACGACCAGGCTCAGCGCAACCGCGACCAGGGCGCCGACCAGGGCGATCGCCGCGCTGAGCTTCCAGCGGATGCCGGTACGGATGGCCAGGCCATCCCTCGTACCGCCGCCGCTGCCACTGCCCGTACCGACGGCGCCGTCCGGGCCCCTGCCCGCGCCACCCCGGTGCCGGTCCCGGTCCCGGCGCTGAAACATCCCCCGCATACCCCTGCTCAGGCCTTCAACTTGTAGCCGAAGCCACGGACCGTCTCGATCCGGTCCTGGCCGATCTTCGTGCGCAGCCGCTGTACATGTACGTCGACGACGCGGGTGTCACCGCCCCAGCCGTAGTCCCACACGCGTTCGAGCAGCTTGTCGCGGCTCAGCACCGTACCCGGCGCCGACGAGAACTCGAGGAGCAGGCGCATCTCGGTGGGTGTGAGCCCCACCGGCGTACCGCCCTTGCGCACCTCCATGCCCTCGGTGTCGATCTCCAGATCGCCGAAGGCGAGCACGCCGTCCACCGGCGGGGCGCTCTCTGCGGCCTGGGCGCCGCCGCTCGCGTGCCCGAAGCGCCGCAGCACCGCGCGGATGCGGGCGACCAGGACGGCGCCGTCGAAGGGCTTGGTCACGTAATCGTCGGCGCCCGCCTCCAGGCCCAGCACGACGTCGATGGAGTCGGCGCGGGCGGACAGCATGATCACCGGGACGGTGGACTCGTCACGGATGCGGCGGCACAGCGAGACGCCGTCGAGCCCCGGGACCATCACGTCCAGCAGGGCGATGTCGGGGCGGTTCGCGCGGAACGCCTCCAGGCCGGACAGCCCGTCGGGCATGGCGGTGACCGCGAAGCCGTCGCGCTCCAGGGCGAGCTGCGTGGCCTCGCGGATGACGTCGTCGTCCTCGACGAACAGGACGTGGGTCTGCTCTGCCATCCAGCTGCTCCGTGTGCTCTCGGTTCGACTCAGGTCGAGGGGGCGGGTCTCAGTGCGACGTCTCAGAGGTCTCAGGTCGAGGGGGCGGGTGAGACGGCGCCGCCCACCGCGTTGCTGTACTCGTTGTGGATCCGGGACTGCTCGGTGAAGCGGGACGCGGACCAGCCGTAGGTGATCACCTCTTCGCTGGAGGGATACGACACGGGGTCCCCCTTCTCGTACAGCTGCTGGGTGACCACCAACGCGCCCCGGTCGATCTCCGCGTAGACCGGAGGCTGCTCGGCCCTGAAGACGTTCCGGTACGCGCCGCCTTCCTCGCGGTACACGTACGAGCCGACGCCGACGGCATCACCGCAGGTCATCACGTTGACCACGATGTCGTCCGAGCGGCCCCCGGTCAGGTCCCCGTACGACACGTCGACCGGGTACTCGTCGGCGCCGCACGGTTTCAGATCGCGCTTGACCGACTCGCTGACCTCCGGGTCGTCCTTGACGAGCCGCACCGCGTCCACCCGCCGGGGCGGCCCGCTGGGCGAGGCGGAGGCGGTGGGCGAGGTCCCCTTGGCCACCGCGTCACCGCCTGCCGGACCCTCGTCGCGGGCGCCCGTACCGCCCGTGGCGCAGGCGGTCATGAAAAGGCTGAGGGCGGTGAGCCCGGCCGCTGCCGTACTCCCCGCCTTCAGGACCTTCCTGGCCCGAGTTCCTAGGCCGCGCAACGATCCCGCTCCTTACCCGGTTCGAGCGCGCGGGCGTCGCGCCCCTGGTAGTCGCGGCTCTCCAGCTCCTCGCGGAGCCGGGCCAGCGCCCGGTGCAGCGTGCTCTTGACCGTACCGGCCGACATGCCGAGGGCGGCGGCCGTCTCCTCCGTGGACATCTGCTCCCAGTGTCGCAGCACCACGACACTGCGCTGCTTCGGAGCCAGGACCTTCAGGATGTCCATGAGCAGCGCGCGGTCCGCGTGCTGCTCGGCGGAGTCCTCGACGCTCGCGTCCGGAAGCTGCTCGGTGGGCACCTCTTCGAGCTTCCGGGCCCGCCACCACTCGGTGCGCGTGTTGATCATCACGCGGCGCAGATACGCGTCGGCCAGCCGCTTGTCCGCGATGCCGTCCCAGCGGCCGTACGTCCGTACGAGCGCGGTCTGCAGCAGATCCTGGGCGTCGACCGGGTCGGGGACCAGGCGGCGGGCACTGCGCAGCAGCGCGTCCTGCCGAGTGCGGACGTACTCCTCGAATTCGAGCACCTCGCCCTGCGCCATGATCAGCCGCCTCCATCCCCGTTTCCGGCCTGCCTGCTGCCGGTTTTCCGTCTGCCGGTGAACCGCTGTCCTTCCGCTGTGTCGCGGCTGTCCTGCGGTACGGCCATGAAGCTACGGAGGCGTTGTCACGAGGTTGTCCGAGACAGCCTGCGGCGAGCACTCGGCTGTCCGTCGGTTGTGTAACGGATGTGGGTGGCGGGTAGGGCGAGGCGGAGTTCCGTCCCGGTTGATCCGGTTTGGCGCTCTCTGCTTCCCCGCGTTGGGTCAACTCCTATGTCAAGGGCAGGCGATACAGCCCGCCCGGGAGCGGTTCCACGAGTCCGTCGGAGACGAGACCGTCGAGAGCGCGGGCCCGCTGCACCGGTTCGTCCCATACGCGGTCCAGCGTCGCCTGCGGGACCGGCGCGAGGGCCTCCCTGAGTACGGCGAGGAGCTTGCCGCGCACCTGGCGGTCCGTGCCCGCGTACGTCTGCCCCTTGCGGGGTGGGCCCGCGTGCTCCGGCTTGCCCGCCAGCCGCCATGCGCACTGCGCGGCGATCGGGCAGCGGTGGCAGGTCTCGTTCTTCGCCGTGCAGACCAGCGCGCCGAGCTCCATGGAGGCGGCGGCCCAGCGCGAGGCCGTGCGCTCGCTCTCGGGGAGCAGCGCGCGGGCGAGCTTGCGCTCGGCGGCGGTGGTGGCGTTCGGCGGGTACTGCACGCCGGTGACGGCCCGCGCGAAGACCCGCCGCACATTGGTGTCCAGTACCGCGTGCCGCTGGCCGTACGCGAAGGACGCGACCGCCGCCGCCGTGTACTCCCCGATGCCGGGGAGCGCGAGCAGCTGCGCGTGCTCCGCCGGTACGTCGCCGCCGTGCCGTTCCGTTATGGCCACCGCGGCGCCGTGCAGCCGCAGGGCGCGCCGGGGGTAGCCGAGCCTGCCCCAGGCGCGGACGGCCTCGCCCGGGGCCTCCTTCGCGAGGTCGGCGGGGCGGGGCCAGCGGGCCAGCCACTGCTCGTACACGGGCAGTACGCGGTTCACCGGGGTCTGCTGCAGCATGAACTCGCTGACCATCACTCCCCAGGGGCCGGCGTCGGGGCGGCGCCACGGGAGGTCGCGGGCGTGCGCGTCGAACCAGGCGATGACGGGGGTATGGAGGGTCTCGCCTGGGGCGGTTCCGGGGGCGGTGCCGGGGGCGGTGCCGGGGGTGTTCTGGGTGGGCTTGGTGGGTGCAGTCATCGAGGTCGATCCTGCCATGTGGGGGGTGGCTTTTGCCCGAGGCGGAGGAGTCTCAGCCCGTCCGGCGCTAGAGGTCATTTAGCCCGTCCGGCGTTTGAGGACGAGCGCGAAGCGCGACAAGGGGTCTGGGGGCGGAGCCCCCAGGTACGGGACGGGTAGGGGCGGAGGGGGCGAATCGCCGCCTGCGCCCGGGATGATGATCCGGAAAAGTTGACGCCGAGGCGGCGGGTGGGGCAGGCGGCGGCACGGATCTCTCGTACAGTTTGCGCCGTGGGATCTCTGCGCAATCCGGTCGGGCCGCTTCCCTCCACCATCTACTGGCGGCGGAGGGCCGTACTGCTGTCCGTAGTCGCCCTGTTGGCACTGCTCATCGTGTGGGTGGTCGGCTTCGGTGGCGGAGGAGGAAACAAGAACAGCTCCGACGGGTCCAACGGCAAGAATCCCGCGCCCACGATCACTCCGGGCCCCTCCGGATCCGGCCCCGCGATCAGCCAACGCCCGGGCGGACGTGACGAGTCGGGCGGCAGCGACAGCGGCGGCGGAAGCGGAAGCGGGAGCGGGAGCGGGAGTGAAGGTGGGAACGGGACCGGCGAAGGATCCGGTTCCGAGTCCGGTTCCGGGGATTCCGCTGGCAGCGCGTCGAACGGCGGGTCCGGCGACGGTTCCAACGGCGGCGGAGGCGCGGGGGAACAGCTTCCCGCCGGGTCCGCCCTCCCCAACTGCACCGCGAATGCGGTCAAGTTGGCGCTGAAGAGCCTGCGCAACACGTACGCGCCCGGCGAGAAGCCCAGGCTGGAGCTCACCGCCAAGAACTCCTCGGGCAGCGACTGCAAGCTCGATCTCGGCCCGAAGAACACCGTGCTGACGATCACTCAGGCAGGCGACGACACCGACATCTGGTCCTCGGACGACTGCCCGAAGACACCCGGAAGCGTCCTCTTCCGGGTCCCCGCCGACGACCAGGTGACCTACACGGTGGAGTGGGACCGCAAGGCCGGCGTCCCCGAGTGCGCCAGGCCTCCGGCGGGTTCGGCGCCGGCGGGTACGTACTTGGTGGAAGCGAAGGCGCCTGGGCTGACGAAGGCCCAGACGTCGTTCGTCCTGTCCAAGGACTGACGGGCCGGGGGGCCGCGACGACCGCCCGGCCCTCGCGCCCCCACGCTCATCGGGCGTCCGGTTGGACGTACGGCTGCAGCGCCAGTCACGAGGTACGGCTTCGGGGCGGGTCAAGGGGTACGGCTCCAGGGCCGGTAACGGCGTACGGCTTCGGGGCGGGTCAAGGGGTACGGCTCCAGGGCCGGTAACGGCGTACGGCTTCGGGGCGGGTCAAGGGGTACGGCTCCAGGGCCGGTAACGGCGCACGGCTTCGGGGCGGGTCAAGGGGTACGGCTCCAGGGCCGGTAACGGCGTACGGCTTCGGGGCGGGTCAAGGGGTACGGCTCCAGGGCCGGTAACGGCGCACGGCTCCAGAGCGGGTCAAGACGTAAGGCTCCGGAGCCAGTTAGACGTACCGCTCCAGGATCGACGACTCCGCCAGCCGTGACAGTCCCTCGCGGACGCTGCGTGCCCGTGCCTCGCCCACCCCGTCGACCGTCTGCAGGTCGTCGACGCTGGCGGCGAGCAGTTTCTGCAGTCCGCCGAAGTGCTCCACGAGGCGGTCGATGATCGCGCCGGGGAGGCGGGGCACCTTGGCGAGGAGGCGGAAGCCGCGCGGGGAGACGGCGGAGTCCAGCGCCTCGGGGGAGCCGGTGTAGCCCAACGCCCGTGCCACGGTGGGCAGTTCCAGGAGCTCGGCGTGACTGAGCGCGTCCAGCTCGGCGAGGGCCTCGTCGACGGTGCGGGAGCGCTTGGCGGTCGGCTCGGGCACGTAGTCCCGTACGACGAGCTCGCGCTCGGGCTCGACCCCGGCGATCAACTCGTCCAGCTGGAGGGCGAGAAGACGCCCGTCGGTGCCCAGTTCGACAACGTACTCGGCGATCTCGGTGGCGATGCGCCGCACCATCTCCAGGCGCTGGGCGACCGCCGAGACGTCCCGAACGGTGACCAGGTCCTCGATCTCCAGCGCTGACAACGTTCCCGCGACCTCGTCGAGGCGGAGCTTGTAACGCTCCAGGGTCGCGAGGGCCTGGTTGGCGCGGGAGAGGATCGCGGCGGAGTCCTCCAGGACGCGGCGCTGGCCGTCGACGTACAGGGCGATCAGGCGCATCGACTGGGAGACCGAGACGACGGGGAAGCCGACCTGCTTGCTCACCCGGTCCGCGGTGCGGTGCCGGGTGCCCGTCTCCTCCGTCGGGATCGTCGGGTCGGGCACCAGCTGCACGCCCGCCCGGAGGATCTTGGTCATGTCCTTGTCGAGCACGATGCCGCCGTCCAGCTTGCACAGCTCGCGCAGCCGGGTCGCGGTGAACTCGACGTCCAGGACGAATCCGCCCGTACACATCGCCTCGACGGTCTTGTCGGAGCCGAGCACGATGAGTCCGCCCGTGTTGCCGCGGAGAATCCGTTCAAGCCCGTCGCGCAGGGCCGTGCCGGGTGCCACGGCGCTCAGTGAGGCGCGCATCAGGCCATCGGCACCGGAGCTCCCACCGGATTTTCCGGGAGCTGCTGCCCGGTCGTTGGCTGCCACTGCACTCCTCCGGTCGCAGGTTCTGGGCGCCCGCTTCGCGCACACTCGGTTCGTACGGACGGGCGAGACCAGGGCAAAGTCTACCGGCGCTCCTCGTCCTCCCGCGGGGCCTCTCGGTGACGGGAGCGTGGAAGGACCCGCAGCGCGTCGCCTATGTCGGCGACTTCCAGGACCTTCATACCGGGAGGGATCTTGCCCGGATCGGTCGGTACGAGGGCGTGCGTGAAGCCCAGGCGGTGGGCTTCGGCGAGCCGGCGCTGCACGCCCGTGACCCGTCTGACCTCGCCCGCGAGACCCACTTCGCCGATCGCGACGAGGTTCTTGGGGAGCGGGCTGTCACTGGCGGCGGACGCGAGGGCGAGCGCGATCGCGAGGTCCGCGGCGGGCTCGGAGAGCTTCACGCCACCGACCGTCGCCGAGTAGATGTCCCGCTTCCCCAGCGCGCTGATCCGGCCGCGCTGCTCCAGGACGGCGAGCATCATCGAGACGCGGGAGGTCTCCAGGCCGGACGTCGTACGGCGCGGGGAGGGGATCTGCGAGTCCACGGTGAGGGCCTGGACTTCGGCCACCAGGGGGCGGCGGCCCTCCAGGGTGACGGTCAGGCAGGTGCCGGGGACCGGCTCGTCACGGCGGGTGAGGAACAGGCCGCTCGGGTCGGCCAGGCCCGTGATGCCCTCGTCGTGCAGCTCGAAGCAGCCGACCTCGTCCGTCGTCCCGTAGCGGTTCTTGACGCCGCGGACGAGCCTGAGGCGTGCGTGCCGGTCGCCCTCGAAGTGCAGAACGACGTCCACGAGATGCTCCAGCAGGCGGGGGCCCGCGATCGCGCCGTCCTTGGTGACGTGGCCCACGAGGAGGGTGGACATCCCGCGCTCCTTGGAGGCGCGGATGAGCGCTCCCGCGACCTCGCGCACCTGGGCCATGCCGCCGGGCGCCCCGTCGATCTCCGGGGAGGCCACGGTCTGTACGGAGTCCATGACGAGCAGGGACGGCTTCACCGCGTCCAAGTGACCCAGTACGGCCGCCAGATCCGTTTCCGCCGCGAGGTAGAGGTGGTCGTCGATCGCCTTGATGCGGTCGGCGCGCAGCCGTACCTGGCTCGCCGACTCCTCACCCGTCACGTACAACGTGCGGTGCTCGTCGCTCGCAGACTTCGCCGCCACGTCGAGGAGGAGGGTGGACTTGCCGACGCCCGGCTCGCCCGCGACCAGGACGACCGCGCCGGGTACGAGGCCGCCGCCGAGGACGCGGTCCAGCTCGGGGACGCCGGTGGAGCGGGCGGTCGCCTGCCGGCCGTCCACCTGGCCGATGGGCACCGCGGACGTGGTGACCCGGCCCGGTGTCGTCGTCCGCGCCGCGGGCGCGCCGTACTCCTCGACCGTCCCCCACGCCTGGCACTCGGGGCAGCGGCCGAGCCACTTGGCCGTCTGCCAGCCGCACTCGGTGCAGCGGTAGGACGGCCGGTCCTTCGCGGTTTTCGTACGGGCAGCCATGCGACGAACCGTAGCCGAGGGCACTGACAGCGCGGCCTCCAGCCCGTCCGGCGCTTGAGGATGAGCGCGAAGCGCGATGGGGGGCGCGGCATCTGCCATCAACCGCCATCGCCGCCCGTGACGCCCTGGGCCACGGAATCGGACGTTCCTGTCCTCTTATGAGGGATCGTTTCACCCGTACGGATTAAATGTGCTCAAGGGGGAAGAAGGTGCCACCTCAGGGCGCCTACGGTCGCACAGGTGATGAGCAGCAGTCCGGAGACCTCGACGCACACCACCGGCGCACACCGGGCGCACGGAGACGCGCGCACGCGGCTGACCGCGCCCCGCGGCGCGACCGCCCGCACGACGGCTCAGCGCCCTCCCGCGCGCTACGAGCCCTACCTGGACGGCCTGTTCACCTACTGCCTGTCCGTGCTGTGCGACCACGACGCGGCCACCGCCGCCCTCGGGGACGTCCTCGCGCTGGCCGAGCGCCGCAGCCCGCGCGGCCCGGAGTCCGCGAACGACCGCCGGGCCTGGCTGTACGCGCTCGTCCGCTGGTCCTGCCTGCGCAAACTCACCGAGGCACGGCGCACACGCCAGGCGTCGCACGCCTCCGGGCGGCGCACGACCCGCAAGAGCGACCCCGAACGAGCCCACAAGAGCACCCACAAGAGCAGCCACAAGAGTGCCTACAAAAGTGCTCAGAAGGGTGCCGGCAACGGCGCCGCCGACCGGCGCGCGGCCGAGGCCCTGAGCGCCCCTGTCTCCGAAGAAGCCGAGGCACAGCGCCGGCGCGAACTCGCCCTGCTGGCCTGGCCGGAGGCCGCCGGCACCACCCCCGAGCAGCGCGAGGCGCTCGAACTCGCCGTGCGCCACCAGCTCGCCCCCCGCGAGGTCGCCGCCGTCCTGGGCATGGACCTCGCCCGCGCCCGCGAGCTGCTCGCCTCCGCCGCCTGCGAGGTTGAACGCACCCGCGCCGCGCTCGCCGTCGTCGAGACCGGCACCTGCCCGAGCGTCGCCCGGCTCACCGGCGACAACCAGCTCGTCCTGAGCAAGACCCTGCGCGGCGAGCTGGTCCGGCACGTCGACGACTGCCCGCGCTGCCGCCACACCGCCGAGCGCGCGGTGCCCGGCGCCTGGCCCGGCACCAGCGTCACGCCCGCCGCGCTCCCCGTACTGGAGGCCCCGCGCGCGGCCCTGCACGTCGCGATGGTGCACGCCCCGCGCGCGCGGGGCAGCGCTCCGCGCTTCGACCGGCGCGGTTTCCCGATGGACCCCAAGGACCACGCCGCGCGAAGGGACCGCCTCCGCGCGCGTGCCGTCACGACCACGGTCGTCGCCACCGTCGTCGCCGCACCCGTCCTCGCCCTGTGGGCGGCCCACCGCGGTGCGCCCCTCACCGGCGAGGGCACCGACGGCAGCTCGGTCACGGCGAGCGAGGCGCACGGCCCTGACGGCATCGACGGCGAGGAGACGGGCGATTACGAGCACGCCGGCAACGCCAGCACCGATCCCGACGCCCGCTTCACCAAGGGCAGCCGCTCGCCCGACGTCTCCGTGGAGGTCATCAGCTCCCCCGGAAGCACTCCGGAACAGGGAGCGGGACACCTCTCCGTCACGGCGGGCAACAGCGGCGACACCACCCTCATCACGCTGACCGCGTCCGGGAGTTCACCGGTGCACTGGTCCGCGCACACCGGAGCGTCCTGGCTCTACCTGAGCCAGTCGTCGGGAACCCTCGCACCGGGCGAATCGTTGACGATCAAGGTGTACGTCGATCATCTTCGCGAGCCGGTGGGCCCCTGGAGCGCGCGGGTGTCGATCGCACCGGCGGGCGCCACGGTCACGATCGACGGCTATGGGAACGCGGGCCCCTCCCACCCCGGCGGCCACGACCCCGCTCCCCAGCCGACGCCAAGCCACCCGACCCCCTCCGACCCCGGCCCCACCCCGAGCGACCCGACCCCGAGCCCGACTCCGACGCACACTGATCCGACCCCGTCCGAGCCCCAGCCGACTCCGACGCCCACGGACTCGGCCCCGTCCGAGCCGGGCGGCTCAACGCCACCGCCGAGCGACAGTGGCACCCCGAGCCCGTCCTCGTAACCGGTGCCGGGCCTCAGCCGGCGTTACCGGTGCCGGCGTAACTGGTGCCGGCGTAACCGGTGTCGCCGTAACTGGTGCCGGCGTAACCGGTGTCGGCCTCAGCCGACCGGATCCGCCGGATGCGGTGCCAGCAGCGGCAGCTGCGAGGCCAGCCGTTCCTCGCAGAGCTCGACCAGGCGGTCGTACCCCTTCTTGCCCATCAGCTCGATCAGCTCCGGGCGGTACGAGACGTACACCGGGTCGCCCGCACCGTGCGCCGAGGTCGCCGACGTGCACCACCAGTGCAGGTCGTGGCCGCCAGGACCCCAGCCGCGGCGGTCGTACTCGCCGATGGAGACCTGGAGCACCCGGGTGTCGTCGGGCCGGTCGATCCACTCGTACGTCCGGCGCACGGGCAGCTGCCAGCAGACGTCCGGCTTGGTCTCGAGCGGCTCCCGGCCCTCCTTCAGGGCGAGGATGTGCAGCGAGCAGCCCGCGCCACCGGCGAAGCCGGGACGGTTCTGGAAGATGCACGAGCCCTGGTACGGCCGGGTCTGGCGGTCGCCGTCCTCGTCCTCGGAGACCCAGCCGGTGGCCACGCCCACGTCATGGTTCTGCCAGATCTCCGGTGTGAGTCTCGCCACATGCTCGGCCACCCGCTTCTCGTCGTCCTCGTCCGAGAAATGGGCCCCCAGCGTGCAGCAGCCGTCGTCGGCGCGGCCCGCCTGGATGCCCTGGCAGCCGCTCCCGAAGATGCAGTTCCAGCGAGAGGTCAGCCATGTCAGATCGCACCGGAAGACCTGCTCGTCATCGGCCGGATCCGGAAATTCCACCCATGCACGAGCGAAGTCGAGCCCCTTCTCGTCGGGCATGGCGACCTGCTTCGGGGACTTCGAGGACTTCGAGGGCTTCGGGGACTTTTTGGACGCCTTCGCCGGCGAGGAGCCCTGCGAAGAGCCCTGCGAGGAATCCGTCACAGATCCCTTGGGTGATTTGTCGGGATTCGCCTTTTTCGTCTTTGGCACTCGTCCAGGGTAAGTCGCTTCTGCCCGCTCCGAGGACGGCCGATCGCCGGACCCGCAGTAGCGTTCCGTACATGAGACTCGGTGTCCTCGACGTGGGTTCGAACACGGTGCATCTGCTGGTGGTGGACGCCCACCCCGGCGCGCGCCCGCTGCCCGCGTACTCCCACAAGGCCGAACTGCGGCTTGCCCAACTGCTGGACGAGAGCGGGGCCATCGACCCCGAAGGTGTCGGCAAACTGATCGACACGGTCCAGAGCGCGCTGGAGGTGGCCGAGGACAAGGGCGTCGAGTCCCTGCTGCCGTTCGCGACCTCCGCCGTGCGCGAGGCCAGCAACGCCGATGAGGTACTGGCCCGGGTGAAGGCAGCGACCGGCGTCGAGCTCCAGGTCCTGACCGGCGAGGACGAGGCCCGGCTCACCTTCCTGGCCGCCCGCCGCTGGTTCGGCTGGTCGGCGGGCAGGCTGCTCGTCCTCGACATCGGCGGCGGGTCCCTGGAGATCGCGTACGGCATGGACGAGGAGCCGGACGCGGCCGTGTCGCTGCCGCTCGGCGCCGGGCGGCTGACCTCGGGCTGGCTGCCCGCCGACCCGCCCGATGCCGCCGACGTCAGGGCGCTGCGCCGCCATGTGCGGGCGCAGATCGCCCGTACCGTCGGCGAGTTCAGCCGCCTGGGCTCCCCCGACCACGTGGTCGCCACCTCCAAGACCTTCAAGCAGCTCGCCCGCATCGCCGGCGCCGCCCGCTCCACGGAGGGCCTGTACATCCAGCGCGAGCTCAAGCGCCGCACCCTGGAGGACTGGGTCCCCCGTCTCGCCTCGATGACCGCCTTGGAGCGCGCCGAACTCCCCGGCGTCTCCCCGGGCCGCTCGGGCCAGCTCCTCGCCGGCGCCCTCGTCGCGGAGGGCGCCATGGACCTCTTCGGCGTGGAAACCGTGGAGATCTGCCCGTGGGCGCTGAGGGAGGGCGTGATCCTGCGTCGGCTGGACCACATGCCGACGGAGTAAGCCTCCCGCCATCGAGGGCCCGCGCCCCGACAGGGGCCGCGGGGAACGGCGCGACCAGCCCCAGACAACCCGCACCCGCGCGGCAGAGCGAGCCCCAACGGCGACCAGGCGCCCCGCCCCCGGCGGCCAGGCGCCCCGCCCCCGGCGGCCAGGCGCCTCGCCCGAGGGGTCCACAAGACCCCCACCGGGGCCAACGCCCCGGCCAACCGCCGGAGGCACCCCGTACGCTGTCCCTCGTGGCAGAACCAGTGGTGCGCATCCCGGATGCGAAGGTCGCGCTGTCCACGGCCTCCGTGTACCCGGAGTCGACGGCGACGGCCTTCGAGATCGCCGCGCGCCTCGGGTACGACGGTGTCGAGATCATGGTGTGGACCGACCCGGTCAGCCAGGACATCGAGGCGCTGCGCCGGCTCAGCGACTACCACCAGATCCCGATCCTGGCCGTGCACGCTCCCTGCCTGCTCATCACCCAGCGCGTCTGGTCCACCGACCCGTGGGTCAAGCTCCAGCGCGCCCGGGCGGCGGCGGAGAAGCTGGGAGCGAGCACCGTCGTCGTACACCCCCCGTTCCGCTGGCAGCGCCAGTACGCGCGCGACTTCGTCACCGGGATCTGGCGGATGTCGAACGAGACGGACGTACGGTTCGCCGTTGAGAACATGTACCCCTGGCGCTACCGCGACCGCGAGATGCTCGCGTACGCCCCCGACTGGGACGTCACCAAGAACGACTACCGACACTTCACGATCGACCTCAGCCATACCTCGACCGCCCGCACCGACGCCCTGCAGATGGTCGGCCGCATGGGCGACCGCCTCGGCCACGTCCACCTCGCCGACGGCAGCGGCTCCAACAAGGACGAGCACCTGGTCCCGGGGCGCGGCACCCAGCCCTGCGCCGAACTGCTGGAACGTCTCGCCTTCTCCGGCTTCGACGGTCACGTCGTCATCGAGGTCAACACCCGCCGCGCCATGTCCAGCGCCGAACGCGAGGCCGACCTGGCGGAGGCCCTGGCCTTCACCCGGCTCCACCTCGCCTCCGCGGTGAGGGTGCCCCGCCGATGACGAACGCCGCCGCTCCTCGCCGCCGGGGACGCCCTTCCCGTACGCAGACGGAGGCGGGCCCCGCCACCCGCGACCGCATCCTGGAGGCGGCCCGCGAGGAGTTCTCCGAGCGGGGCTACGACAAGACGTCGGTCCGCGGCATCGCCAAGGCCGCCGGGGTGGACTCCGCGCTCGTGCACCACTACTTCGGCACCAAGGAGCAGGTCTTCGAGGCGGCCGTCGAGGTCGTCGTCGCGCCCGCCCTGAACGCTCCGGCCGCCGTCGAGGAGGGCCCCCTGGACGGCATCGGCGAGCGCCTGACCCACTTCTTCTTCGGCATCTGGGAGAACCCGGCCACCCGTACGTCGCTCCTCGCGGTCCTCCGTTCCGCCGTGAACAACGAGACCGCGGCGGCCGTCTTCCGCCGCCTCGTCGTCGCCCAGCTGCTCCGCCGTATCGCCGAGCGCATCGACGTCCCGGACGCCGAACTGCGCGCCGAGCTCGCCGCCTCCCAGCTGGTCGGGATCGCGATGCTGCGCTACGTGATCAAGATCGAGCCGCTGGCGTCGGCGGACGTGGAGCAGATCATCAGGAGGGTCGCGCCGGTGGTGCAGGGCCACCTGACCGCGACGTGACGTAGCACCCGCCCTCAGTAGAGCCCCGGGCCGGACAACTGCAGCGCCCGAGGACGGACAGCCGGCAGAGCCCCAGGACGGACAACTACTGGACCCCCGGGCCGGACAGCCGACCACCGAGACCTGCGTCCCGCATTCCGGACGCGCTGTCCGAATCCTGGCGCACCGGCGTACGCTCGACGTGAGTCATAACTCTCCGAAGGAGCGAGCGACGATGCCCGAGCTGAGGTCCCGCACAGTCACCCACGGCCGCAACATGGCGGGCGCACGCGCCCTTATGCGCGCCTCCGGTGTACCGGGCGCGGACATCGGACGCAAGCCGATCATCGCGGTCGCCAACTCCTTCACGGAGTTCGTGCCGGGCCACACCCACCTGCAGCCGGTCGGCCGGATCGTGAGCGAGGCGATCACGGCGGCCGGGGGCATCGCGCGCGAGTTCAACACGATCGCGGTGGACGACGGCATCGCGATGGGCCACGGCGGCATGCTGTACTCCCTGCCCTCCCGTGACCTGATCGCGGACTCGGTCGAGTACATGGTCGAGGCCCACTGCGCCGACGCCCTGATCTGCATCTCGAACTGCGACAAGATCACACCGGGCATGCTGATGGCGGCCCTGCGCCTGAACATCCCGACGGTCTTCGTCTCCGGCGGCCCCATGGAGTCCGGCCGCGCCACGCTGGTCGACGGCACGGTCCGTACGCTCGACCTGGTCGACGCGATCTCCGACGCCGTGAACGACAAGATCTCGGACGAGGACATCCTCCGTATCGAGGAGAACGCCTGTCCGACCTGCGGATCCTGTTCCGGCATGTTCACCGCCAACTCGATGAACTGCCTGACCGAGGCGATCGGCCTGTCCCTCCCCGGCAACGGCTCGGTCCTCGCCACCCACACGGCCCGCAAGGCCCTGTACGAGGACGCGGCCCGCACGGTCGTGGACATCACGCGCCGCTACTACGACCAGGACGACGAGTCGGTCCTGCCCCGCAACATCGCCACCTTCGCGGCCTTCGAGAACGCCATGGCCCTCGACATCGCCATGGGCGGCTCCACCAACACGATCCTGCACCTGCTCGCCGCCGCGCAGGAGGCGGGCGTCCCCTTCGGCCTGGAGGAGATCAACGAGGTCTCGCGCCGCGTGCCCTGTCTCGCCAAGGTCGCCCCTAACGTCGCCAAGGACCGCACGTACTACATGGAGGACGTGCACCGCGCCGGCGGCATCCCGGCCCTGCTCGGCGAGCTGCACCGCGCCGGCCTGCTGAACGAGGACGTGCACGCGGTCCACAGCCCGTCCCTCTCCGACTGGCTGAAGACGTGGGACGTGCGCGCCGGCTCCCCGTCGCCCGAAGCCATCGAGCTGTGGCACGCGGCCCCCGGCTGCGTCCGCTCCGCCGAGGCCTTCTCCCAGTCCGAGCGCTGGGAGGCCCTCGACGAGGACGCCGAGGGCGGCTGCATCCGCTCCGCCGAGCACGCGTACTCCAAGGACGGCGGTCTCGCGGTCCTCAAGGGCAATCTGGCGGTCGACGGCTGTGTCGTGAAGACGGCGGGCGTCGACGAGTCCATCTGGACCTTCGAGGGCCCGGCGGTCGTCTGCGAGTCGCAGGAAGAGGCCGTCGAGAAGATCCTCAACAAGCAGGTCACGGATGGCGACGTCGTGGTCATCCGCTACGAAGGCCCCAAGGGCGGCCCGGGTATGCAGGAGATGCTCTACCCGACCTCCTTCCTCAAGGGCCGCGGCCTCGGCAAGACCTGCGCCCTGATCACCGACGGCCGCTTCTCCGGCGGCACCTCGGGCCTGTCCATCGGCCACGCCTCCCCCGAGGCGGCCTCGGGCGGCACCATCGCCCTGGTCAAGGACGGCGACCGGATCCGCATCGACATCCCGAACCGCTCGATCGAACTCCTCGTCTCCGGCGAGGAGTTGGACACCCGCCGCGACGCCCTGAACGGCGTCTACGCGCCCGTGGCCAGGGAGCGCAAGGTCTCGGCCGCCCTCCGCGCGTACGCCGCGATGGCGACGAGCGCGGACAGGGGCGCGGTGCGGGACGTCACGAAGCTGGGTTGACGACGAAGCTGGGCTGACGCGTTTCCTGACGATCACGCGTCTGTGGGGCCGCTCCTGTGGGGGCGGCCCTTTTGTGTCTCACCAGGCCGAGGGATCGCGCGTGTCGACAGCGAAGAGGGAGCCGTCGGGGGCGGTGGAGTAGACCTTGCCGTTGGCGGGGAGGGGGGCCGGAATCGTGCTGACGCGTGAACCTCGGTCATTGCCGAGCCGTGCCTTCGTCTGTCCGAGCAGCGTGCCCCGCGCCGTGTCGACCGAGAGCAGGCGCCCGTCCACGCCGGTGAAGTAGAGCCGTTGTCCGGCCACGACGGGTGCCGAGGCCCTGCTGACCGACGTCTCCGCGCGCCACAGCTGGTCCGACGTCTTGGTGTCCACGGCCACCAATGAACCGTCGCCGCCCAGCAGATACACCGCGTTCCCCTGTACGACCACCTGAGCCTGCGGCTGCGGGACGCGCAGCGCGATGCGGTGGGTCTTGCGGTTCGCGACGTCGTATCGCACGACGGAGTCCGTGTACTGGTCGATGGTGGTCGAGGTGAACCAGAGCGTTCCGTCATGGGCGCCGACGAGGCTCAGCACGCCGTCCATGTACCGCTGCCAGATCATGGCACCGGTCTCGGGGTCCACCGCGGCCACCCGCGTCTCGCCCGGGTTCGCCGTCACCACGTAGGCGACCCCGTCCCCGTACGAGAGGAACTGGGGCAGGTTCAGCCCCGGGATCGCGTGGCGCCACTTCTCCTTGCCCGTCGGGGCGTCCAGCGCGATGACCTCGGAGTCGCGGCCGGTGAGCAGGACGACGTCGCCGACGTGGGCGACGCGTCCCTCGTAGCGCGCGATGTCGCGACTCCAACGGGTCGAGCCCGTGGCGGGATCCAGCGCCGTCAGGCGTTTCCCGTTCCGGCTGACGACCTGTAGCAGCCCGCCGGACAGGACCGGCGCCGGAGTGGAGTAGGTACTCGCGCCTCCCGTGTCGCTTCGGGACCACAGCACCTTGCCGTCGGTCGGATCGATCGCGGCGGCCAGGACTCCGGGCCGGACGCAGTACAACGTCCGGGACCCGTACGTGCATTGCGGCAGGCCGTCGGCCCTGGCGCCAGGGGCGCTCAGGTTGATGTCCCACGGCTGGAAGCCGCTCTTCGTCTGCTTCCCGTCGTGTTTCTCCGGGGCAGGGGTGTCCGAGTCGCCGAGGAACGCCAAAGCGCCGATGGCGGCGGCGAGCACGGCGACGGTGGAGATGGCGGCGGGCAGGCGCCAACGTTGTGTCCGAGAGGCCTTCTTGGACTCCGGCTCGGGTGGGACGTCCTGCCGCGGTCGACCTCCCTTCGGGCCCGGAGCGGCCTCCCGCTGCCCCGACCGCACCGACTCCACATTTCTGGTGCGCTGTTCAGGAATGAACGCCTGGGTGTCGTACGAGGCGGAAACCGACCGCAGCGCGGTCATCAGTTCGTCCGGTGTGGGCCGGTCCTCGGGTTCCTTGGCGAGGCAGCGCGCAACCAGGTCGACCAGATCCTCCGGTACGCCTGTCAAGTCCGGCTCGTCGTGGACGACTTGATAGGCCACGAGATAGGGACTGTCGGAGTCGAAGGGCCCGCTCCCGGTAGCCGCGTGCACGATCACCGAACCCAGCGCGAAGACGTCGGCGGCTGGTCCGACCTCCCGCGGCCTGCGGAATTGTTCCGGAGCCATGAACGGCGGAGTGCCGATCAATTTGCCCGTCTCCGTCCGCAGTTCACTGTCCGACGGCCGCGAGATACCGAAGTCGATGACCTTGGGCCCGTCGTCGGCCAGCAGTACGTTGCTGGGCTTGAGGTCGCGATGGACGACTCCGGCCCGATGAATGTCACGCAAGGCCTCGGCGAGACCGGCCATGAGATGGCGCAGCCGGGCCGGAGGCATGGCGCCGTTCCGCTTCACGTGCTCGGCGAGGGTCGGCCCGGGAATGAACAGCGTTGCCATCCATGGGTGTTCGGCTTCGGGATCGGCGTCCACGACAGGCGCGGTGAAGGCGCCGCTGACCCGCCGGGCGGCCGCGATCTCCTGCCGGAAACGCCCCCGGAATTCAGGGTCTTGAGCGAACCCGGCGTGGACGACCTTGACGGCGAGCCGCAACCCGGAGGCGGACCGCGCCAGATGCACGATGCCCATGCCACCGGAGCCGAGTTCCGCCTCCAGCAGGTACTGCCCGGCGTAGCGCGGACGTTCCGCTTCCGGGTCCGTACCGGTGCTGCGCTGTGGCGGCATCACTCACCCCCGTGTGTCCGTCCGCATGCGCGACGCGCCGAGCCTAGTCGATGCTTCGTGCGAAGCATCGGGGGCTTGCTAGCCTCGGCGCTCCGCAGGGATTTGGCGTGAACCATTCAACGGGGGAGGCCAGGATGGCCACGGAAGACATCGAGATCACAAGCGCGGGCGAGACGGCGGAAGCGGAGCCCCAGAGCGCCGAGGCGCTCCGCACGTACCCGCTAGCACCGGGCTACAACGTCAACGTCCGCAGCGGTCCGGGCACCCACTTCAGCATCGTCCGCACCCTGCCGGCGGGCTCGCGGGTTCCGATCTACTGCCAGTGCCCGGGAGAGTCCGTCAGTGGCCCCTACGGGACGACCACGATCTGGGACAACATTTCCAATGGCCAGTTCGTCTCCGACGCGTACGTGAACACAGGCACCGACGGCTACGTAGCCCCGCGCTGCTCCTGACGACGGTGGTCGGGACCCCGCGGAGGTCCGCCGGAGCGATCACCGGAGCAATAATCGTCGAGTGAGCGACGAGACCAACACCGGAACCGGCGCCCCCGCGGGGCCCCAGCCCGAGCCCCTGCGCTTCTTCGGGACGACCTGGGTGGAGCACGACGGCGGCTACGCGGGCCGCAGGGCAGCCGTGGCCGTCGGCTCCCTGGCCGCCGCGGTGGCCGCCTGCTTCGTCCTCCGCTTCGCCTACCAGGGCCTGGCCATCGCGGACGTAGGAAAGCCGGTGACCTTCCTGGTCGTGCTGATGTTCGCGGTGTGCAGCGCCCTCGCGTTCCGCCACACCTGGGACGCGTTCGGCAAGCGCCCCGACCCCGGCCGCCAGGCCTCGCTCCGGGGCCTTCTGGCTGTCGGCTTCATAGGCTCCCTCCTCGCCTGCTTCTTCCGCTCCCTCACCGAGGCCCCCGGCGAACGACTCCACCGCGAGGAGTACGAGACGGCCCGCGAGCAGTACGCCCGCCGCACCAAGCGCCGCACGGGCAACCCGTCCCGCAAGCGGGGCCGCCGCGCTTAAGCCAGGGCCGGCAATTTTCAGCCCGTCCGGCGTTTGAGGACGAGCGCGTCAGCGCGATAAGCGGGGGTCTGGGGCGGCAGCCCCCAGGTACGGGACGGGCAGGGGCGGCGGGGGCGAAAACCCACTGCCTCAACCCCCACCACCCGCCACCATGACGGTATGACCACCCCGTCCCACACCCCGGCCCCCACTCCCACCCGAGCCCACTCCTTCAACCACGCCGCAGCCCAGTACGCCGCCAACCGCCCCTCCTACCCCTCCACCCTCTTCGACACGATCGAAGCCCTGGCCACCCGCCAGCTCACCGGCGCGAAGGTCATCGACGTAGGCGCGGGCACCGGCATAGCGACGGCCCTCCTCCACGCAAGGGGCGCCGACGTCCTGGCGGTGGAACCCGGCGACGGCATGACCGCCGAATTCCGCCGCGCCCACCCCCGCCTCCCGGTCATCCGGGGCAACGGCAACGCACTCCCCCTGGCCACCGCCTCCGCCGACTTCGTCACCTACGCCCAGTCCTGGCACTGGACAGACCCGGTCCACTCCGTACCGGAGGCCTTGCGTGTCCTGCGCCCGGGCGGCGCCCTCGCCCTCTGGTGGAACACGGACGCTCTGGACGTCCCCTGGATCGCGGCGGCAGCCGACCGCGCCGAACGCTTCCTCGGCATCGACCAGGTCGTGGAGAAGAACGGCAGCGGCGCGAAGGCAACGACCGCCCTGGCGGCCGACCCGGGCGGCCACCTGGACTTCGCCCGCCGCCAGGTCCGCTGGAGCCGCCGCGTCCCGCTGGACACGCACCTCGCCAACGTCGCCAGCCACTCGGCGTTCCTGGTCCTGGGCGAGCAGGCAACGGAGGCGTTCTTCACGGAGGAGAGGAACCACCTCCTTCGCACATTCCCCGACGAAAGGGTGGAGGAGACCTACATCGTGGACGTCCTGGTGGCGACGGTGGCACCCCGTCCCTGATCCCGCCCCGCGGCCCACCCCTCCCAAGTCGCCGCACACGCATGATCCACGTGCCGCAGCCCTCCCAGCTCGAGGCGTACGTCCCGGTCGTGCGGCAACGCCTCCCACGCGTCCAGCAGCTTCGGCAGCCGCAGGAACGTGGCGTCGCCGACGACCCGTACGACCAGCCCCGAGGCCCCTGGTCCTCGGTCTCCACCTGCACATGGCTGATGTCCCACGCGGTCTTGGCCACGGCGAGCGCGAGCCCGGCCAGCACCCCCTCGAAGAGATTCCCGACCACAATGGCCACCGCGGTCACGCCCAGCACGACCACCTCCCCGCGATGCCCGCGCCACAACACCCCTACCACCCGCACCGGCACGAGCTTGCACCCCGCGTACACCAGCAACCCCGCCAGCGCCGCGATCGGAATCGCCCGGAGCACCCCCGGCATCACAGCCGTGAAGAGCAGCAGCCACACGCCGTGCAGCACCCGCGACGCCTTCGTCCGCGCCCCGGCCTGCACATCGGCCGCACTCCGTACGATCACCGCGGTCATCGGCAGCGCCCCGAGCACCCCGCAAACGGCGTTCCCGGTGCCCTGCGCGATCAACTCCCGGTCGTAGTCGGTCCGCGGCCCCCGATGCAGCCGGTCCACCGCCGCCGCGCTGAACAACGACTCCGCCGACACGATCAGCGCGAACGCCAACACCGTCCCGATCACGCCCACTTCCGCGAGCCGCCCCACATCCGCAGGGGACGGCAGCCGTACGGCATCACACCGGCACACAGGCACAGGAGCACCACGCCCCGCCACTGTCACGTGCACTGAAATCCATTGTCGATAAAGGGAGTTGACCCCGCACCCTTCCGTGTAACTCCCAGGTACGGAAGCGCGCCGTCCCGAACCCCCCGGACCGCCCTCTTCCGGTCGCGCCGACGCGCGCCTGCGCCGCCGGATGCGACCGGGCTTGACCGCCGAGCCCGGCAGGAGCAATATTCATCGCATGATGATTATTGAGCCAGGCGACCCCGTCCGGTCACCCGATCCCGGAGGCTCACCGGACCCCGTGCAGTCGCCGCCCGCCGTCCGCGCCGAAGGCCTCACCGTCGTACGCGGCCCCCGAACCGTCCTGCGCGGACTCGACTTCGCCGTACCGCGCGGCCAGATCACCGGCCTGCTCGGCCCGTCGGGCTGCGGCAAATCGACCCTGATGCGCTCGACCGTCGGCACCCAGGCGAAAGTCGCCGGCACCCTCGAAGTCCTCGGCCGCCCCGCCGGGGACGCCGCACTGCGCTCCCGTATCGGCTACGTCACCCAAGCTCCCTCCGTCTTCGACGACCTGACCGTCCGTCAGAACCTCGATTACTTCGCCGCGATCCTCGACCCCGGCCGCGCCGCCTCCGAACGCCGCCACGCCAACGTCACCCAGGCCATCGCCGACGTCGACCTCACCTCCCACGCCGACGCCCTCGCCGGCAACCTCTCCGGCGGCCAGCGCAGCCGCGTCTCCCTCGCGGTCGCTCTCCTGGGCACCCCGGAACTCCTGGTCCTCGACGAACCCACCGTGGGCCTCGACCCGGTCCTACGCCGCGACCTCTGGAACCTCTTCCACACCATCGCCGCGGAGCGGAACGCGACTCTCCTGGTCTCCTCCCACGTCATGGACGAGGCCGAGCGCTGCCACCGCCTCCTCCTCATGCGCGAGGGCGAGATCCTTGCCGACGACACCCCCGACGCCCTGCGCGAACGCACCGACACCGACACGGTCGAAGCCGCCTTCCTCCACCTGGTCGACGAAGCAGTCGCAGCCGCCAGCCGGCCCACAACGGGAAACCCATCCACGACGGGCCCCCAGCCCACGACGCGCGACGCGGCCCACCCCGACTCCGAGAACACCGACTCCCCGTCCGGCGACGACCCTCGCAAGGAGCCCCTCCGATGAGGACCACCTCAGCCACGAGCCCCGGCACGACTCCAGGCACAGGCACAGGTACGGGTACGAATCCGGGCAGCAGGACCGGCACCATCACCAGCGCCGGCACCACCGCGGCGTCCCGCCCCCGCGCGCTCAACGCCTCCCGCACCACCGCCACCGCGGCACGCGTGCTGCGCCAGCTCCACCACGACCCGCGCACCATCGCGATGATGATCCTCATCCCGTGCGTGATGCTCGTACTGCTCCGCTACGTCTTCGACGGCAGTTCGCGCACCTTCGACTCCATCGGCGCCTCCCTGCTCGGGATCTTCCCGCTGATCACGATGTTCCTCGTGACATCGATCGCCACCCTCCGCGAGCGCACCTCGGGCACCCTCGAACGCCTCCTGGCCATGCCCCTGGGCAAGGGCGACCTGATCGCCGGCTACGCCCTGGCCTTCGGCGCCCTGGCCATCGTCCAGTCGGCCCTGGCCACCGGCCTGGCGGTCTGGTTCCTGGGCCTGGACGTGATCGGCTCCCCCTGGCTGCTCCTGCTGGTCGCCCTGCTCGACGCGCTCCTCGGCACAGCCCTGGGTCTCTTCGTCTCGGCTTTCGCGGCCTCGGAATTCCAGGCCGTCCAGTTCATGCCGGCCGTGATCTTCCCCCAACTCCTCCTCTGCGGCCTCTTCACACCGCGCTCCAACATGCACCCAGCCCTCGAAGCGATCTCCAACGTCCTCCCCATGTCCTACGCCGTCGACGGCATGAACGAGGTCCTCAAACACACCGACATGACAGCCAACTTCATCCGCGACGCCCTCGTGGTCGCAGGCTGCGCACTCCTTGTCCTGACCCTGGGTGCGGCCACTTTGAGGCGCCGCACAGCATGATTCTTTTCAGCCCGTCCGGCGTTTGAGGACGAGCGCGAAGCGCGAAACGGGGGGTCTGGGGGCGCTGTATCCATCAGCGGCTCCGCCGCGGGCCCCAGGTACGGGACGGGTAGGGGCGGAGGGCGAAAAGGCACCCCACGGTCACCACCCCTAACCGTCCGCCCAGCGGACACCCCACCCCATCCGGCACCCCCGGTGCGAGGATGGACCCCGGACGACGCACCCCCGGAGGGCACCCGCACCATGAGCCAGAAAGTCGCAGTCCTCGGCACCGGCAAGATCGGCGAAGCACTGCTCAGCGGAATGATCCGGGCCGGCTGGGCCCCCACCGACCTCCTGGTCACCGCCCGCCGCCCGGAGCGAGCCAAGGAACTCCAGGAGCGCTACGGAGTCACCCCGGTCACCAACCCCGAGGCAGCGAAAACCGCCGACACCCTGATCCTCACGGTCAAACCGCAGGACATGGGCACCCTCCTCGACGAACTCGCCCCGCACATCCCCGCCGACCGCCTGGTCATCAGCGGCGCGGCAGGCATCCCCACCTCCTTCTTCGAGGAGCGCCTGGCCTCAGGCACTCCAGTCGTCCGTGTCATGACGAACACCCCCGCCCTCGTCGACGAGGCCATGTCCGTCATCTCCGCCGGCAGCCACGCCACCGCCGAACACCTCGCGCATGCCGAGGAGATCTTCGGCGCCGTCGGCAAGACGCTGCGCGTCCCCGAGTCCCAGCAGGACGCCTGCACCGCCCTCTCCGGCTCGGGACCGGCGTACTTCTTCTACCTGGTCGAGGCCATGACGGACGCGGGCATTCTGCTCGGCCTGCCCCGCGACAAGGCCCACGACCTGATCGTCCAGTCCGCGATCGGCGCCGCAGTGATGCTCCGCGACAGCGGGGAGCACCCCGTGAAGCTCCGCGAGAACGTCACGTCCCCCGCGGGCACCACGATCAACGCGATCCGCGAACTCGAGAACCACGGTGTCCGCGCAGCCCTCATCGCCGCACTGGAAGCAGCCCGCGACCGCAGCCGCGAACTCGCCTCCGGCAACAGCTGACAGGTCCCCGGCGCCGGGCTCACCCCTGCCGGGCGCCTAGGGGACGCTCGTCAGCCAGGCAGCTCAACCCGCTCAATCACCTGCCGGCAGCAACCCGATCGCCCGATACGCCGCGTCCACCTTCGGCCTCGCCATCTCCCTGGCTTTCTCCGCACCGTCCCGCAACACCCCCTCCACGTACGCAGGATCCGCGCACAATTGCTTGTGCCTCTCCTGTACGGGCCTGAGGAGCTCGACCACGGCCTCGGCGGTGTCCTTCTTCAAAGCGCCGTACGACTCATATACACCGCTCAAGGCCTCGGGGTTCCCACCTTCACAGGCGGCAAGAATGTCCAGCAGATTCGCGACACCGGGCCGCGCCTTCCGGTCGTACACGACGTCCTGCCCACTGTCCGTCACGGCCCGCATGATCTTCTTCCGTACGACATCGGGCTCGTCGAGCAGATAGACGATCCCGGGCCCGACGTCATCGCTCTTGCCCATCTTCGACGTCGGCTCCTGAAGACTCATGACCCGCGCCGCGACCTCCGGATGGGTGGCCCGCGGCACCACGAACGTGTGCCCGTACCGCTGGTTGAACCGCACCGCCAGATCCCGCGCCAGCTCGACATGCTGCGTCTGGTCATCACCCACCGGCACCTCATCGGTCCCGTACGCGAGGATGTCCGCCGCCATCAGCACCGGATACGTCAGCAGCGACAGCCGCACACTGCCACCCCGCTCCCGCTCCCGCGCGGCCTTCTCCTTGTACTGGATCATCCGCCGCATCTCCCCATCGGTCGCGACGCACTCCAGCACATACGACAGCCGCGCGTGCTCGTCCACATGACTCTGTACGAACACGGTGCACAGCTCCGGATCCAGCCCCGACGCAAGCAACAGCGTCGCCGCCTGCCTGCTGAGCCTGCGCACCCGCGCCGGATCGTGCTCCACGGTCAGCGCGTGCAGATCGACGACACAGAACAGAGCGTCTGCCCGGTGCTGATCGACGTCGGCCCACCGCCGTACGGCCCCCAGGTAGTTCCCCAGCGTCAGATGCCCGGTCGGCTTGACCCCACTGAAGATCCGCTTCATCTCTCCACCTCCTGGTCGAGACCGCCGCACCCGCCGGCCGGCGCTCTCCAGGAGGGAGACACAAAAACGGCCGCCGAGGCGGGCGGCCGTTGAGTACATACGTGAGTACGGCCGCCGTCAGGCGGCCCACCACTGCTGGGTGCACGTATGCGTAGTCATGCCTCTGAGGCTACGCCTCCGGAGGGCACTATGGAGGGGAGTTGACACGCCCCTACCCCGTGCGTATTGTTCTCCGAGTTGTCCGACGTGAGCACCGACTCCGGTCGGTCCCCGGACAGCCATTCCGCACCAAGCACTTAACGAACGGCGATCCGTCGTCGGCTCGTTTTCATGCGTGTTTGCGAAATGAGGATTCCGCGTTCGAAAGGACGCCACCCCGATTAGCTCGGGAGCCAGGAATCCGCTAAGGTATCATTCGTTGGAACGGCCCAAGGGCCGGGAAGACAACCCCCGCTGACTGGGAATCAGGCCCGAAAGGATCTGATAGAGTCACAATCGCCGGAAGGGGAAACGCGAAAGCGGAAACCTGGAAAGCGTCGAGGAAATCGGATCGGGAAGATCTGGTAGAGTCGGAAACGCAAGACCGAAGGGAAGCGCCCGGAGGAAAGCCTGAGAGAGTCTCTCGGGTGAGTACAAAGGAAGCGTCCGTTCCTTGAGAACTCAACAGCGTGCCAAAAATCAACGCCAGATATGTTGATACCCCGTCTCCGGCCGATCGGCTGGGGCGAGGTTCCTTTGAAAAAGTCCTGCCCTTCGGGGCAGGCGCACAGCGAGGACGCTGTGAACGATCGGTCTTATTCCGGCTGATCGTTCCGCTCTCGTGGTGTCGTCCCGATTACGGGAAAACATTCACGGAGAGTTTGATCCTGGCTCAGGACGAACGCTGGCGGCGTGCTTAACACATGCAAGTCGAACGATGAAGCCCTTCGGGGTGGATTAGTGGCGAACGGGTGAGTAACACGTGGGCAATCTGCCCTTCACTCTGGGACAAGCCCTGGAAACGGGGTCTAATACCGGATACGACCCGGGAGCGCATGCTCCTGGGTGGAAAGCTCCGGCGGTGAAGGATGAGCCCGCGGCCTATCAGCTTGTTGGTGAGGTAGTGGCTCACCAAGGCGACGACGGGTAGCCGGCCTGAGAGGGCGACCGGCCACACTGGGACTGAGACACGGCCCAGACTCCTACGGGAGGCAGCAGTGGGGAATATTGCACAATGGGCGAAAGCCTGATGCAGCGACGCCGCGTGAGGGATGACGGCCTTCGGGTTGTAAACCTCTTTCAGCAGGGAAGAAGCGAAAGTGACGGTACCTGCAGAAGAAGCGCCGGCTAACTACGTGCCAGCAGCCGCGGTAATACGTAGGGCGCAAGCGTTGTCCGGAATTATTGGGCGTAAAGAGCTCGTAGGCGGCTTGTCGCGTCGGTTGTGAAAGCCCGGGGCTTAACCCCGGGTCTGCAGTCGATACGGGCAGGCTAGAGTGTGGTAGGGGAGATCGGAATTCCTGGTGTAGCGGTGAAATGCGCAGATATCAGGAGGAACACCGGTGGCGAAGGCGGATCTCTGGGCCATTACTGACGCTGAGGAGCGAAAGCGTGGGGAGCGAACAGGATTAGATACCCTGGTAGTCCACGCCGTAAACGGTGGGCACTAGGTGTTGGCGACATTCCACGTCGTCGGTGCCGCAGCTAACGCATTAAGTGCCCCGCCTGGGGAGTACGGCCGCAAGGCTAAAACTCAAAGGAATTGACGGGGGCCCGCACAAGCAGCGGAGCATGTGGCTTAATTCGACGCAACGCGAAGAACCTTACCAAGGCTTGACATACACCGGAAACATCCAGAGATGGGTGCCCCCTTGTGGTCGGTGTACAGGTGGTGCATGGCTGTCGTCAGCTCGTGTCGTGAGATGTTGGGTTAAGTCCCGCAACGAGCGCAACCCTTGTTCTGTGTTGCCAGCATGCCCTTCGGGGTGATGGGGACTCACAGGAGACTGCCGGGGTCAACTCGGAGGAAGGTGGGGACGACGTCAAGTCATCATGCCCCTTATGTCTTGGGCTGCACACGTGCTACAATGGCAGGTACAATGAGCTGCGAAGCCGCGAGGCGGAGCGAATCTCAAAAAGCCTGTCTCAGTTCGGATTGGGGTCTGCAACTCGACCCCATGAAGTCGGAGTTGCTAGTAATCGCAGATCAGCATTGCTGCGGTGAATACGTTCCCGGGCCTTGTACACACCGCCCGTCACGTCACGAAAGTCGGTAACACCCGAAGCCGGTGGCCCAACCCCTTGTGGGAGGGAGCTGTCGAAGGTGGGACTGGCGATTGGGACGAAGTCGTAACAAGGTAGCCGTACCGGAAGGTGCGGCTGGATCACCTCCTTTCTAAGGAGCACTTCTCACCAACGACCTTCGGGGACTTGGTCAGAGGCCAGTACATCGGCGAACGTCCGATGCTGGTTGCTCATGGGTGGAACGTTGATTATTCGGCACGATCCAGGATGGATCAGGCGCTAGTACTGCCCCTCGGGGCGTGGAACGCTGATCTGGTCAGCTGATCGTGTCGGGCACGCTGTTGGGTGTCTGAGGGTACGGCCGAATGTGGCTGCCTTCAGTGCCGGCCCCAGTGCACTCGGACTACTGGTTCGGGGTGATGGGTGGTTGGTCGTTGTTTGAGAACTGCACAGTGGACGCGAGCATCTGTGGCCAAGTTTTTAAGGGCGCACGGTGGATGCCTTGGCACCAGGAACCGATGAAGGACGTGGGAGGCCACGATAGTCCCCGGGGAGTCGTCAACCAGGCTTTGATCCGGGGGTTTCCGAATGGGGAAACCCGGCAGTCGTCATGGGCTGTCACCCGCTGCTGAACACATAGGCAGTGTGGAGGGAACGCGGGGAAGTGAAACATCTCAGTACCCGCAGGAAGAGAAAACAACCGTGATTCCGGGAGTAGTGGCGAGCGAAACTGGATGAGGCCAAACCTCAAGTGTGTGAGACCCGGCAGGGGTTGCGCTTGGGGGGTTGTGGGATCTCTCTTCTGTTGTCTGCCGGCGACAGGACGAGTCAGAAACCGTTGATGTAGGCGAAGGACATGCGAAAGGTCCGGCGTAGAGGGTAAGACCCCCGTAGTCGAAACGTCAGCGGCTCGTTTGAGAGACACCCAAGTAGCACGGGGCCCGAGAAATCCCGTGTGAATCTGGCGGGACCACCCGCTAAGCCTAAATATTCCCTGGTGACCGATAGCGGATAGTACCGTGAGGGAATGGTGAAAAGTACCGCGGGAGCGGAGTGAAATAGTACCTGAAACCGTGTGCCTACAAGCCGTGGGAGCGTCGGACACATCTTCGGATGTGTCTCGTGACTGCGTGCCTTTTGAAGAATGAGCCTGCGAGTTTGCGGTGTGTTGCGAGGTTAACCCGTGTGGGGAAGCCGTAGCGAAAGCGAGTCCGAATAGGGCGGTTTAGTAGCGCGCTCAAGACCCGAAGCGGAGTGATCTAGCCATGGGCAGGTTGAAGCGGCTGTAAGAGGTCGTGGAGGACCGAACCCACCAGGGTTGAAAACCTGGGGGATGACCTGTGGTTAGGGGTGAAAGGCCAATCAAACTCCGTGATAGCTGGTTCTCCCCGAAATGCATTTAGGTGCAGCGTCGTGTGTTTCTTGCCGGAGGTAGAGCACTGGATAGGCGATGGGCCCTACCGGGTTACTGACCTTAACCAAACTCCGAATGCCGGTAAGTGAGAGCGCGGCAGTGAGACTGTGGGGGATAAGCTCCATGGTCGAGAGGGAAACAGCCCAGAGCATCGACTAAGGCCCCTAAGCGTACGCTAAGTGGGAAAGGATGTGGAGTCGCAGAGACAACCAGGAGGTTGGCTTAGAAGCAGCCACCCTTGAAAGAGTGCGTAATAGCTCACTGGTCTAGTGATTCCGCGCCGACAATGTAGCGGGGCTCAAGCGTACCGCCGAAGTCGTGTCATTGCAGCAATACTCCCAACGGAGGCTGTGATGGGTAGGGGAGCGTCGTGTGCCGGGTGAAGCCGCGCCGGAAGGCAGTGGTGGACGGTTCACGAGTGAGAATGCAGGCATGAGTAGCGATACACACGTGAGAAACGTGTGCGCCGATTGACTAAGGGTTCCTGGGTCAAGCTGATCTGCCCAGGGTAAGTCGGGACCTAAGGCGAGGCCGACAGGCGTAGTCGATGGATAACCGGTTGATATTCCGGTACCCGCTGTGAAGCGTCAAACATCGAATCCAGTGATGCTAAGCCCGTGAAGCCGTTCCGGACCCTTCGGGGAAAGGAAAGTGGTGGAGCCGGTGACCCGAGCTGGTAGTAGGTGAGTGATGGGGTGACGCAGGAAGGTAGTCCATCCCGGGCGGTGGTTGTCCCGGGGTAAGGGTGTAGGACGTCAGGTAGGTAAATCCGCCTGGCAATTGTCTGAGACCTGATGCCGAGCCGATTGTGGTGAAGTGGATGATCCTATGCTGTCGAGAAAAGCCTCTAGCGAGTTTCATGGCGGCCCGTACCCTAAACCGACTCAGGTGGTCAGGTAGAGAATACCGAGGCGTTCGGGTGAACTATGGTTAAGGAACTCGGCAAAATGCCCCCGTAACTTCGGGAGAAGGGGGGCCATCACTGGTGAGGGGACTTGCTCCTCGAGCTGGGGGTGGCCGCAGAGACCAGCGAGAAGCGACTGTTTACTAAAAACACAGGTCCGTGCGAAGCCGTAAGGCGATGTATACGGACTGACGCCTGCCCGGTGCTGGAACGTTAAGGGGACCGGTTAGTCAGGATTCGTCTTGGCGAAGCTGAGAACTTAAGCGCCAGTAAACGGCGGTGGTAACTATAACCATCCTAAGGTAGCGAAATTCCTTGTCGGGTAAGTTCCGACCTGCACGAATGGCGTAACGACTTCTCGACTGTCTCAACCATAGGCCCGGTGAAATTGCACTACGAGTAAAGATGCTCGTTTCGCGCAGCAGGACGGAAAGACCCCGGGACCTTTACTGCAGTTTGATATTGGTGTTCGGTTCGGCTTGTGTAGGATAGCTGGGAGACTGTGAAGCAGGCACGCCAGTGTTTGTGGAGTCGTCGTTGAAATACCAGTCTGGTCGTGCTGGATGTCTAACCTGGGTCCGTGATCCGGATCAGGGACAGTGTCTGATGGGTAGTTTAACTGGGGCGGTTGCCTCCCAAAGGGTAACGGAGGCGCCCAAAGGTTCCCTCAGCCTGGTTGGCAATCAGGTGTTGAGTGTAAGTGCACAAGGGAGCTTGACTGTGAGACCGACGGGTCGAGCAGGGACGAAAGTCGGGACTAGTGATCCGGCGGTGGCTTGTGGAAGCGCCGTCGCTCAACGGATAAAAGGTACCCCGGGGATAACAGGCTGATCTTCCCCAAGAGTCCATATCGACGGGATGGTTTGGCACCTCGATGTCGGCTCGTCGCATCCTGGGGCTGGAGTCGGTCCCAAGGGTTGGGCTGTTCGCCCATTAAAGCGGTACGCGAGCTGGGTTTAGAACGTCGTGAGACAGTTCGGTCCCTATCCGCTGTGCGCGTAGGAGTCTTGAGAAGGGCTGTCCCTAGTACGAGAGGACCGGGACGGACGAACCTCTGGTGTGCCAGTTGTCCTGCCAAGGGCATGGCTGGTTGGCTACGTTCGGGAGGGATAACCGCTGAAAGCATCTAAGCGGGAAGCCTGCTTCGAGATGAGGACTCCCACCCCCTTGAGGGGTTAAGGCTCCCAGTAGACGACTGGGTTGATAGGCCAGATCTGGAAGCGCCGTAAGGTGTGGAGGTGACTGGTACTAATAGGCCGAGGGCTTGTCCTCAGTTGCTCGCGTCCACTGTGTTGGTTCTGAAACCACGAACAACCCCGTTGTCGGGCCACGGCGACGGTGCGGTATTCACAGTTTCATAGTGTTTCGGTGGTCATAGCGTGAGGGAAACGCCCGGTTACATTCCGAACCCGGAAGCTAAGCCTTACAGCGCCGATGGTACTGCAGGGGGGACCCTGTGGGAGAGTAGGACGCCGCCGAACTAATCGTAGAGAAAACCCCCTTGCCGAATGGCAGGGGGGTTTTCTGCGTTTAGGGTCGAGTCATGCGCTACGACCTGGTCATCTTCGACAACGACGGCGTCCTCGTGGACAGTGAGCCGATATCCAACACCATCCTGGCCGCCTATCTCACCGAGCTCGGACACCCGACCTCGTACGAGGACTCGATCAGGGACTACATGGGGGCGGCCATGCATCGCATCCACGACCTCGTCCAGGAGCGTAGCGGCGGGCGGCTGCCGGACGACTTCGACGACGTCTTCCATGGGCGCGTCTTCGCCGCCTTTGAGCGGGAGTTGGAGCCCGTTCCCGGCGCCGTGCAGGTCCTTGAGAAGCTGGCCGCGGACGGCGTGCGGTACTGCGTGGCCTCGTCCGGGAGCCATGAGCGGATTCGGGTGGGGCATCGGAAGACCGGGCTCGACCGGTGGTTCGACGAGGGGCGCGTTTTCAGTTCGCAGGACGTGGGGCGGGGCAAGCCGGCGCCGGATCTGTTTCTGCACGCGGCCGACAGGATGGGCGTACCGCCGCAGAAGTGTGTCGTTGTCGAGGACAGTCCGCTCGGGGTGCAGGCGGCGAACGCTGCCGGGATGGATGTGTACGGGTTCACGGCCATGACGCCCGCCGCCAAGCTGGCCGGTGCCACGCGACTCTTCGGTGACATGGGCGAGTTGGCCGACCTGTTCGTATGACCGTCTCCGGGGAGTTGCCCGGGGATGACGCTCGGGGAGGAGCCGGCCTGGCAGGCTGCCCACCATGCCTCGGCCTGGCAGGCTGCCGACCATGCCCGGTGAGCGGGCCTCATCCGCAGAGCTGAGCAGAATTCATCTTCGGCTTGATCTACCCACCGGTAGGCCGGAGCCCTACGCTCGCCGCCATGACTGATGTGCTGCGGCGCGGTCGGGCTTCTTTGGCATTCAGCTTCTTCGTTCAAGGCGTCGCCTTCGCGCTGCTCGTGACGCGCATTCCAGCCATCCAGGACCGTTACGGCGTCTCCGACGCGCTGCTGCCCGCCTTCCTGGCCGCCGTGCCGATCCTCGCCGGAGCCGGGAGCGTGGCGACCGAGCACCTGGTCAAGCGCATACGGCCGAGCCGGCTGCTGCGCTGGTCGCAGCCCGTCGTGCTGCTGGCGCTGCTCGGCGTCGCGGCGGGGGACCAGGTGGCCGAACTGGCGGTGGCCCTCGGTGCCTTCGGGCTCGCGGTCGGCGTGCTCGACGCCTCGATGAACATGCTCGGGGTGAGCCTGCAGTGGACGTACGGGCGCAGCATCATGCTCGGCTTTCACGCGGCGTACAGCCTCGGTGGGATCGTCGGCGCCTCGCTCGCGTGGGCGGGGGCGTACTGGCACCTCTCGCTCCTGGTGTCGTATCTGCCGGTCGTGCTGGTGCTGCTGCCCGCGGCGTTCGTCGGGAGTCGGTGGTACGTCGACGGGGGCGCCCCCGATGAGAAGGAGGCGGCCGAGGGCGGGCCCGTCGTCTTCAAGCTGTTGCTGCCGCTCTGTCTGGTGATGACGTTCGCGTACATCGGGGACTCGACGGTCTCCAACTGGAGTGCGAAGTATCTGCAGGACGTGCTGGGCAGTTCGGAGCAGCTGGCGACGGTTCCGTACAACGTGTACATGGTGATGACCCTGGCGGGGCGTGCCGTCGGGGACTTCGGGGTGCGGCGGTTCGGTGCCGTGGCCGTCGTACGCCTGGGGGCGGTCGTCGCGGCGCTCGGGTTCGCCGTGGTGGCGGTGGCGCCCGGGGCGTGGGTGGGGATGCTGGGGTTCACTCTGCTGGGGCTCGGGCTGTGTGTGATCGTGCCGCAGACCTTCGCGGCCGCCGGGCGGCTCTTCCCGGGGGCTTCGGACACCGCCATCGCGCGGCTCAACATCTTCAACTACGTGGGGTTCCTGATCGGTTCGCCGTTGGTGGGCGCGTTGGGGGACGTCTGGAACTACCGCGGCGCCATGCTCGTACCGATGGTGCTCGTCCTGGTGACCTTGGGGTATGCCCGGTCGTTCGATCCTCAACCGGACCGATACGGTGACCGGCATGAGCGGCCACGCACAGCTGATGTGGGACGAGGCGGTAACGGGCTATGACTTCGGTCCGGATCATCCGATGGATCCGGTCCGGCTCGCGCTGACCCGGCGACTGATCGGCGCCTTCGGTCTCGACCGCGAGGTCGACGTGGTCGCGGCGAAACCGGCCGGGGAGTCGACGCTGCGGCTCGTACACCGCGAGGACTACGTCGAGGCGGTCAAGGCCGCGTCCGCCGATCCCGAGGCCGCTGACCCCTCGTACGGGCTCGGGACCATGGACGATCCCGCCTTCGCGGGGATGCACGAGGTGTCGGCCCTGATCGCCGGGCAGTCGGTCGGGGCGGCCGAGGCGGTGTGGCACGGGGACGCGCTGCACGCGGTGAACTTCGCGGGCGGGCTCCACCACGCGATGCCCGGGGGCGCGTCGGGGTTCTGCATCTACAACGACGCCTCGCTGGCGATCGCGCGGCTGCTTGAGCTGGGGGCCGAACGGGTGGCGTATGTGGATGTGGACGTGCACCACGGGGACGGTGTGCAGGCCGCGTTCTGGGAGGACCCCCGGGTGCTGACGATCTCGTTGCACGAGCATCCGCGGACGTTGTTCCCGCAGACCGGGTGGCCGGAGGAGACGGGGGGCGACTCGGCGGAGGGGTCCGCCGTCAATGTCGCGCTGCCGGCCGGGACCGGGGATGCGGGGTGGCTGCGGGCCTTTCACTCCGTGGTGCCCGAGCTGATGGCCGACTTCCGGCCGCAGGTGCTCGTCACGCAGCACGGGGCCGATACGCACTTCGAGGACCCGCTCGCGCACCTCGCCGTGTCGCTTGATGCGCAGCGGGCTGTGCAGGTGGCCTGTCATGAGCTGGCGCACGAGTACGCGGAGGGGCGGTGGGTTGCGCTGGGGGGTGGGGGGTACGCCGTCGTGGATGTCGTGCCACGGTCGTGGACGCATCTCGTCGCTGTCGCGGCGGGGCGGGCTGTTGAGCCCGAGACGGTGATTCCTGAGAGCTGGCGGCAGGAAGTCTTCGCGCGTACGCGGCAGTTGGCGCCCGCACGGATGACTGACGGGCGGTGGCCGGTGTCCTGGAAGGGGTGGGAGGCGGGGTACGACCCCGCCGACCGGGTTGATCAGGCAGTGCTTGCCACGCGGCGGGCCGTGTTTCCGTTGCGGGGGTTGTTGCCGTAGCGGTTTGTCGCCCCCTCCGCCCCTACCCGTCCCGTACCTGGGGGGCTGCCGCCCCCAGACCCCCGCCTATCGGCCTGAACGGCCTCGTCCTCAAACGCCGGACGGGCTGTAACGGGCTGGGACCCCCCGTTACGCCAACTGTGGGGCCTTTCTCCGTTTTCCGGGTGGCCCGAAGGTCAATGCGTCAGCATCGCTGTCGTGTTGAGCACCGGAGCATTGCGTGCACACCTGTTGGCCGCCCGGTTGGCCGGGCCCGTGGCCACCTCGCGGGAGGAGAGTCTGCGCAGTTATCGGCTCTTCGCCGCCCGTGATCCCCGCGTACTGCTCGGGCTTGATCCCGAATGGACCTGGCAGCAGCGGGACTTGATCGAGTTGATGGCCGACAAGTGTGGGGTTTCGGCCGATCCGACGCACACGACGGGGCATGATGTGATCGATCCCGAGCGGACCCTGGCGGCTCTCGACGCCTTCGCGGAGAGGGTCGAGGAGGCCGCCCGTAACCGCGAACCCGTACTCCTCGGCACCGGTCATCCGCATCGGCTGATCGGTTTCTACGCCGCGCTGGCGGACGCCCTGTCGGCGGCGGGATGTACCGTCCTCACCCCCGCGCAGGGTAGCTGTGTCGACATAACGACCCGGTTCGGCCTACGCACGTACAACCTTGACTACGTACAAGGTGTCGCGCTGGTGCGCGAACCCGGCGTGCGGGACACCGGTCGCGCGACCGGCGCACACACCCACTCACCCCTCCCGGTTCGGACCGCTCTGGCCGCCGCCGCGGAGTCCGGCGGGCCGCTCCCTGAGCTGGTTATCGGAGACCACGGATGGGTCTGCGGAGCAGGTCAGCTGGGGTTCGAGGCCATGGGTTTGGCCGATACGGACGATCCTGCGCTCTTCGTCGGAGAGGCAGAGGGGCGGGTGTCCGTCGTCGTTCCGCTTGATGACGCTGTGCGGTCTGATTACTACCGACCGCTTACTCGCTATGTACTCAATCGAGCGTGTCTGTCACAGTAGGCGGCCGATGCCATCCCCTCTTCCCCACTCGCATCACACGCCCCTACATTGGGGAGTGAGCACGCAACGACGAAGAGTCACCGGAAGGGGAAGCCGGTGGCCGTCGAGTGCGGAAGGTTCAGGTGTGTCATGGCTGCAGCTGGCGAGAGGCCTCTGAACGAGGTTCAGTTCCTGACCGTGGCGGAAGTCGCCTCGGTGATGCGAGTGTCGAAGATGACCGTGTACCGCTTGGTGCACAGCGGTCATCTGCCGGCGATCCGGGTGGGAAGGTCCTTCCGGGTGCCGGAGCAAGCGGTTCACGAGTACCTCCGTGAGAGCTATGTGGGGGTGGAGACGGCCTGACGGTATTCCGGGAGACCCTGCAAGATCTCCCGGAACACCTCGATTACGACCTCAGCGCTCGGACGGGTAGGCTGGCCCCTCATAGGTCGTGTGGGCCCATGCAGCCCAGCACCGAGTAAAGAGAAGTGAGCGAGGGTAGTCGTGGGCTCTGTTATCAAGAAGCGGCGCAAGCGGATGGCGAAGAAGAAGCACCGCAAGCTGCTCAAGCGCACGCGCGTTCAGCGTCGCAACAAGAAGTAGTCCGCGGAGAACTGCGATCAGCGGTTCACCGAGGACTACTTACGGCGCAACGCCGCGAGAGCGTGTTCTGCGGCCCCCCACCAAGCACTGGTGGGGGGCCGCAGTCATGTCCCGCATTTTCCGATCACGTATTCCGATCACGCGAGTCCCACGTGTCCCGATCACGCGAGTCCCACGCATCCCGATCAGGCGAGCGACCGCCCGAGCGATTGCCCGAGCCCTGTGCGTACGCCTGTGGGCCGAATGGCTTGGTCTGTTCGTACGTCTGTGGATGTCGTCACTTCGTGCATCGGGCGGTCATCACAGCGCAACATCAACCCGCTAAGTTGGCGCACACGGGGTACACGGCAGGGTGCGAGCGGAGCTACGTCCAGTTCTGGAAGAAAGGCGCTGATCTTGGGGAAGGTCGTGCTCGTGACCGGAGTGGCCCGGCAGCTGGGGGGCCGGTTCGTACGACGGATCCAGCGTGATCCACAGGTGGACCGGGTGATCGCCGTGGACGCGGTCCCGCCCGAGCACCTTCTGGGCGGCGCCGACTTCGTCCAGGCGGACATCCGGCAGCCCACCATCGCGCGGGTGCTAGCCGAGCACTCCGTCGACACGGTCGTTCACATGGACGTAACGGGCACGGCGCTGGGCTCAGGCAGCCGGACCACGGTCAAGGAGACCAACGTCATCGGCACCATGCAGCTGCTGGGTGCCTGCCAGAAGTCCCCGACGGTCAAGCGGCTCGTCGTGAAGTCCAGCACGAACGTCTACGGGTCCGCGCCCCGCGACCCCGCCGTCTTCACCGAGACCACCCCGCCCAAGTCGCTGCCCAGCGGCGGCTTCGCGAAGGACACGGTGGAGGTCGAGGGGTACGTACGAGGGTTCGCGCGGCGGCGGCCCGACGTGGCCGTGTGTGTGCTGCGGTTCGCGAACATCCTGGGGCCGAGCGCGGACTCCCCGCTCGCCGCCTACTTCTCGCTGCCCGTGCTGCCCACCGTGTTCGGCTACGACCCGCGGCTGCAGTTCGTGCACGAGGACGACGTCATCGACGTGCTGCGGATCGCCTCGCACGAACCCGAGCGCGGGACGCTCAACAGCGGCACCTTCAACATCGCGGGCGACGGCGTCCTGCTGCTCTCCCAGTGCTCACGGCGCCTCGGCCGTCCCACCGTGCCGCTGCTGCTGCCCGCGCTCTCCTGGGCGGGCACGGCGGTGCGTACGCTGGGCGTCACGGACTTCTCGCCGGAACAGCTGCGGCTGCTCACGCACGGCAGGGTCGTGGCCACCAACCAGATGCGCGAAACGCTGGGATTCAAGCCGAAGTACACGACGGCGGAGACCTTCGCGGACTTCGCCCGCAGCCGGGGCCCCGGACTGCTGCCCCCCGAGGCCCTTGCGGGGGCCGTCGACCGGATCGCCGCGCTGCCCCACCTGGGCGGCGGCCACCCCCCGACGCAGAGCGCCACATGAGGAGCGCATCAACGATGGCGGACGCCAAGGTCATTCCGTTCGACGACGACCGCTCGCGCGGGGGCGCGGTGCAGCGCCCGCCGCGGCGGCGGACCGCGGGGAGCCGGCGCAAGGGCGAGCCCGCGGTGGTACGCGAGGTACAGCCCCTGCCCGGGCGGGTTCCCGCACAGGATGATGTCCCTGTGACACGTGAGGAACAGCCGCCCCAGAAGGCCCCGGAGGGCTCCGGCAGCGGCCTGGAGCGGCGCATCGCGGGCGGCCTGTCCTTCCTGCGCCGTCGGCTCACGGGCGAGTACGAGATCGACGACTTCGGCTACGACGCCGAGCTCACCGACCAGGTCCTGATGTCCCTGCTCCGTCCCCTCTACGACAAATACTTCCGCGTCGAGGTGAAGGGCATCGAGAACATCCCGTCCGAGGGCGGGGCGCTGATCGTCGCCAACCACTCAGGGACGCTCCCGCTGGACGGCCTGATGATGCAGGTCGCCGTCCACGACAACCATCCCTCGGGCCGCCACCTCCGTCTCCTAGCCGCAGACCTGGTCTTCATGCTGCCGGTCGTCAACGAGCTGGCCCGCAAGGCCGGTCACACCCTCGCCTGCGCCGAGGACGCCGAACGGCTCCTGGAGCGCGGTGAACTGGTCGGCGTGATGCCCGAAGGCTTCAAGGGCATCGGCAAGCCGTTCAGCGAGCGCTACAAGCTCCAGCGCTTCGGCCGCGGCGGCTTCGTCTCCACCGCCCTGCGCCAGGGCACCCCGATCATCCCGTGCTCGATCGTCGGTGCGGAGGAGATCTACCCGATGATCGGCAACGCGAAGACCCTCGCGCGCCTCCTCGGCTTCCCGTACTTCCCGATCACCCCGACCTTCCCGTGGCTCGGCCCGCTCGGCGCCGTCCCCCTGCCCACGAAGTGGACGATCCAGTTCGGCGAGCCGATCCCCACAGAGGGCTATCCGCCGGAGGCGGCCGAGGACCCGATGCTGATGTTCAACCTGACGGACCAGGTCAGAGAACAGATCCAGCACACGCTGTACAAGCTGCTGGTGCAGCGCCGGTCGGTGTTCTTCTGATCGTTCCTCAACGTCTGATCGTTCCTGTACGTCGATGGGGGCGCCCTTCTCGGGAAGGGCGCCCCCATCGACGTAAACGCTCCTACTCGGTGTCCTCGCCGTCGATGCCCAGGCCCGGCAGGAGGCCGGGCAGCAGGGGCGGCAGCGTGACGTCCGGGCCGCCGGGTGTGCTGCTGTTGCTGCTGGACGGGGACGAACTGGCGCTGTTCTTGGGCGGGTCCAGGAGGCCGCCCGTGTTGCCGCCGAGGAGGCCGTCGCTGCTGCTGCCCGAGCTGGAGGGGTTGGGCTTGCCGCTGCTGTGGCGTCCGCTGGAGGAGCCGCTCGGGGTGCTGGGCGCGGGCCCGTCCGTGCGGGGCGACCCGGCGGACTCCTCGCTGTTGCCCCGGTGACGGCCCGTGCCTTCCGGCGCGGGCGTCTGGGGGAGCAGCGAGCGTAGCGGCTCGACCTCTTCGTCTATGGCGTCGAAGACGGACGAGACCTCGCTGCTCACATCCCCGAGCTGGAACGGCAGCCGGTCGCGCAGTGCGCCCCAGGCCCCGCGGTGCGACTGGGAGAAGGCGGACAGGGCCTGGATGGGGCCCAGTGAGCCGTCCCGCTCGTACGCCTCGTGCAGAAGGCGGTGGCCCTCGGAGGCGTCGTGCCGCATGCCGGTCAGGGCGCGCCGGATCTCGCCCACGGCCTCGTGGTCGAGCTGTCCGTCGCGGCCGCGCTCCAGCAGCCGGCGTGCCTCGCTGAGTCGCGTCGAGGCCTGGTCGAGGTAGAGCTCGCCGCGGTGGCCGTCTCCTTCGGCCAGGCCCAGTTTGATGTCCTCCATGCCCCGCTTGAGGCCGTAGAGCGAGTCACCGGGCAGGGCGTCGGAGCTGGCCGCGGCCACGCCGCCGAAGGCTCCCGCAGCCACACCGACGGTGAGCCCGCCCGCGGCGAGGCCCTTCGACAACCGGGAACGCGGTCGCAACTTCCCCAGCCCGCTCGCCCGGTGCGCGCCCCTGGCCCGATGGGACCGCTGCTCGGGCAGCGAACGGTCGGGACCCTCGCCTCCGGCGGCGGTGCCCTCCAGCAGCATGGCCTCCATCGCGGCGACGAGCTGGGCTCGCTGCACGACCTTGACCTCGGGGTCCAGCTCCGGTTTGGGCAGCTCGCCGAGACCGGTGGCGAGGGCCAACAGCAGGCCCTGCTCGGTCTGTTCCGACGCAGCCTGGGACGGTGCCGATCCATCGGGCTGCTCGGCCGCCGTGCCCTGGTCGGACTGCTCCTCCAGGGCCTGGGCGAAGGCGTGCGCCCGCCGGTGTGCCGATACGTTCGCGATCACTGGCGGCACCTCCTCTCGTCATGACGGTCGACTCCCCAGGGGGTCCTGAGGGTTGCACGTCCTGAGCGCATCCACACGATCGAGTGATCAGCGATGGCCAGGACGTGACCACAGGGAGCCTGTATCCCGCACAACGAGCGTCGCGGCACTTGGGTTACGGACGACGGATGATCGGACCACGAAGTCAACAGGCTTTTACAGAAAGTGAGTTGACGGTAGCTGAACGTATGGATCCGTGTGCGGCAGGGGCGTTGCTCAGCGGGCGTCGTCCGGGAGGAGCCGGGCGAGGGTGCGCACGGCTCGGTACTGGAGGGTCTTGATGGCGCCCTCGTTCTTGCCCATCACGCGGGCGGTCTCGGCGACGGACAGCCCCTGGAGGAAGCGGAGCGTCACGCACTCCTGCTGCTGGGGGTTGAGCCGCCGTACGGCGTCGAGGAGCGCGGCGTTGGAGAGCGACTCCAGGACGGAGTCCTCGGGGGACCGCTCGACCTCGTTGGCGTCGAGCATCTCCCCGGTCGTGACCTCCAGCCGGAAGCGGCTGGACTTGAAGTGATCCGCGACGAGGTTGCGGGCGATGGTGACGAGCCAGGCGCCGAAGTCGCGGCCCTGCCAGGTGAAGGTGCCGATGCGGCGCAGGGCGCGGAGGAAGGTCTCGCTCGTCAGGTCTTCCGCGGTGGCCTTACCTCCCACCCGGTAGTAGATGTACCGGTACACGGTGTCGCTGTACTGGTCGTAGAGGCGCCCGAAGGCGTCGGCCTCGCCGGACTGGGCGCGCTCCACGAGGTCCATCATCCGGGCGCTGTCGCTGTCCGCGGCCGGGCGGCGTGCGGTGGTGGCCGCGCCCGAGCGGCCCCGTCTGCCGACCGCCGCGTTGCCCTCGGCCAGGGCGTAGCAGGGGCCGACGGGCGCGGGGGCGGCGAGGGCGGGGACGGCGTACGCGGTGGGGACGAAGCCGCGCAGACGGTCCAGGACCGTTGCGCGCAGCGTAGCCAGGCCCGAGGCGTCAACCCCGACGTGTGAGTACACGGGACTCCCAGAGGCAGAGCTTCCATCACGTGCAGTGCGGGACCGTTCACCCGTCGTAGCGACGGAGGGGTACCGGTTTGCGTCTGAGGAGGATAACGCTTCGTACAGGCAGCGCTACACCCAGTTGCTCAAATCATCGATTACGTCGCTTCTGTTGCTGATCGACGCCTTATCAAGTGCCGGTCGGTGACCGGTTGTTGACCGAATCAGTCCGCGTTCCGTTTGAGTGCGGGGCGTGTTGTGGCCGCCTGCGCGGAACGGGACTGGCGGGGGTCCCTTCCGGGTAGGACCGCAGATTGGTTTCGCCCCCGCCGCCCCGTACCTGGGGGCTGCCGCCCCCAGCCCCCCGCATCGGCCTGAACGGCCTCGTCCTCAAACGCCGGACGGGCTAAAAGGCTTCGCCGGACGGGCTAAAAGCTTTCGCCGGACGGGCTGAAAGATCTGGGCGCGCGCCCCCACGCACCCGCAGTCGCCAGCGCACGGGAGGGGCCGTGCCGGTACATCACATGCCCGTCGCCCCGTTCGGATCTGGAGACGGTTCCTGTAATCCAACGTCTGATCCACCGGCCACGACGGGCGGATGTACCGGCACGGCCCCGACCCACCACCGGCGGAAAGCGACCCACCCACCGGCGGATAGCGACCCACCCACCGGCGGATAGCGACCCACCCACCGGCGGATAGCGACCGGCCCACCGGCGGAAAGCGAGCCCGCGGAACGGGAACAGTCAGCGGCGGCGCCGGTGCAGGGCGATCGCGGCCGCCGTGCCGCCCGCCACCGCGCCCACCCCGGCAGCCGCAGGGATGCCGACCTTCGCGGCCTTGCGCGCCGTGCGGTAGTCGCGCAGCCGCCAGTCGCACTCGCGCGCGTGCTTGCGGAGCTTGGTGTCGGGGTTGATGGCGTGGGGGTGGCCCACCAGCGACAGCATGGGGATGTCGTTGTGCGAGTCGGAGTACGCCGCGCAGCGGGAGAGGTCCAGGCCCTCCGCCGCGGCCAGGGCGCGTACCGCCTCCGCCTTCGCCGGGCCGTGCAGCGGTTCACCCACCAGCTTGCCCGTGTAGACGCCGTCCACCGACTCCGCCACCGTGCCGAGCGCGCCCGTCAGCCCCAGCCGGCGCGCGATCACCGTCGCGATCTCCACCGGCGCCGCCGTCACCAGCCACACCCTCTGGCCCGCGTCCAGGTGCGCCTGCGCCAGCGCCCGCGTACCCGGCCAGATGCGCTCCGCCATGTACTCGTCGTAGATCTCCTCGCCGATCGACATCAGCTCCGAGACCCGGTGGCCCTTCACGATCGACAACGCCGAGTCGCGCGCGTCCTGCATGTGCTCCGGATCCTCGACCCCGGCGAGCCTGAACCACGCCTGCTGCCAGGCGAATCGGGCGAGATCGCGTGTCTCGAAGAACTTCCGTTTGTACAGGCCCCGGCCGAAGTGGAAGAGGGCGGCGCCTTGCATCACGGTGTTGTCGAGGTCGAAGAACGCGGCGGCCTTCTCGTCGCCGAGTACCGGGAACTCCGGTTCCTCCACGGCGGCGTCGGGCGCCAGCTCTTCCAGTTCCTGCGAGGACTTGCGCGCTGCCTCCGCCGAGGCCTCGCCTGCCAACACGCTCCGCGCGGTTGCGGAGCGCCTACGGGGAGTGAGCCATCCGAGAGCGGCCATGCCGTGAGCATAGCCAGTTTGTTCGGTGCTTCCGGAGTCGAGAGGATTCGACGCTGTGAACTCTCCGCGACCGCGCCGTTAAAGAAGTGATCTGGAAGCTTCCGTACGGCGCGCGCCCGGGCCCCGTCCCGTACCGCGCCCGAAGCGCGAGAATGGCCGGTATGAGTCCCATGTTCCGGCGCAGCGACCGCCGTACGGAGAGCAAGGCACCCGAGCACCGCCTGGTCACTCTGATCAGGAAGCCCGGGTGTCACCTGTGTGATGACGCAGAACTGGTGATCGAGAAGGTATGTGCCGAACTCGGGGTCCCCTGGGAGCAGAAGGACATCACCCTCGACGAGGAACTGCATCGCGCGTACTGGGAGCAGATCCCGGTCGTCCTGGTCGACGGCGCCCAGCACACGTTCTGGCGCGTGGACGAGGAACGCCTTCGCAAAGCCCTCGCGCGGTGAAATCCGCTGACCGGGCAGTCCAAGTGGCTCGGAAAGTCGCTTAGGATCGACGGCGATTGGTCTCGGGGGCGGGATTCGTTGAGGAGAGTGTGCGGTTTTGCCCCCTTCAGGCGTGGAACGAAGCTGCGCGCGCGCCGGTTCCATACGCGCGCGCCGGGCCCGCGTGACCCCGGTCACGTTGGCCGGGCAAATCGGACACCATCTTTGTGCACGCGTTCACAAAGACATAGCCTGCATTCGACGGGGCGGTCTAGGTACGGGTGACCGCCTGCAGCCCCGCGCTACCCGCAGGAGCACCGTGGCAACTGGCCGAACTCACCGACCGGCGACCCGCAGCCGAGGGATTCCCGAGGCCACCGTCGCCCGGCTTCCGCTGTACCTCCGAGCCCTCACCGCACTGTCGGAGCGCTCGGTACCCACGGTCTCCTCCGAGGAGCTCGCGGCCGCGGCGGGGGTCAACTCCGCGAAGCTGCGCAAGGATTTCTCCTACCTCGGCTCCTACGGGACCCGTGGTGTGGGCTACGACGTCGAGTATCTCGTCTACCAGATCTCCCGCGAACTGGGCCTGACCCAGGACTGGCCGGTTGTGATCGTCGGTATCGGTAACCTCGGCGCGGCACTGGCCAATTACGGAGGGTTCGCGTCCCGTGGTTTCCGGGTCGCGGCGCTGATCGACGCCGATCCCGAGATGACCGGCAAGCAGGTCGCCGGGATCACCGTGCAGCACAGCGACGACATGGAGAAGATCATCTCCGAGAACGGCGTCTCCATCGGGGTCATCACCACCCCGCCGGGCGTCGCCCAGCAGGTCTGCGAGCGGCTGGTCGCCGCCGGAGTCACCTCCATCCTCAACTTCGCGCCGACCGTCCTGTCCGTCCCGGACGGCGTCGACGTACGCAAGGTCGATCTCTCCATCGAGCTGCAGATCCTCGCGTTCCATGAGCAGCGCAAGGCCGGCGAGGAGGCCGAGGCCCAGGCGGGCGCCGTGGTCGCGGCTCACCAGGAGAGCGACGGCAAAGGGCCTGACGGGGATGTTCCCGCCGTGATGCCGGCATGAGTCTCCTCGTCGTCGGGCTGAGTCACCGCAGCGCTCCGGTCAGCGTCCTGGAGCGGGCCACGCTGTCCGCGGACGCCCAGGTCAAGCTGCTCCAGGACACCGTCGCCGCCGAGCCGGCCACCGAGGCCGCGGTGCTCGCCACCTGCAACCGCATCGAGCTGTACGCCGACGTGGACAAGTTCCACGCGGGCGTCGCCGAGCTGTCCACGCTGCTCGCCCAGCACAGCGGGGTCGGGCTCGAGGAGCTCACTCCGTACCTGTACGTGCACTACGAGGACCGGGCCGTCCACCACCTCTTCTCGGTGGCCTGCGGGCTCGACTCGATGGTCGTGGGCGAGGGCCAGATCCTCGGCCAGATCAAGGACGCGCTCGCCACCGCGCAGGAGCTGCACACCGCCGGCCGCCTGCAGAACGACCTGTTCCAGCAGTCGCTGCGGGTCGGCAAGCGCGCCCACTCCGAGACCGGCATCGACCGCGCCGGACAGTCCCTGGTCACGTTCGGCCTGGAGCAGCTGGCCTCCGGCGCCCCCGTCGACGGCTGGACCCGGGGCAAGAGGGCCCTCGTCATCGGCGCCGGCTCCATGTCCTCCCTGGCCGCCGCGACGCTCGCGCGCGCCGGGGTCGCCGAGCTCGTCATCGCCAACCGCACGCTGGAGCGCGCGGAGCGCCTCGCTCAGATCCTCACCGACGGCGAGGACACGGACGTGCTGGCCCGCGCGGTACCGATGGACGCGGTACCGGTCGAGCTGACACGTGCCGACATCGCCGTCTCCTGCACCGGCGCCACCGGGCTGGTTCTGACGGCCGAGGTCATCACGGCCGCCGTCGAGGGACGCACGGGCACTCCCGTGGCCGTACGGGACGACGTTCCGGCCGGTCCGACGGGCCACCTCGCCCCGACCAGCGTCGGCACGGAAGAGGGCTGCCCCCTCGACCTGTCCGCCGTGCAGGGCGCCACCGGCTTCTCCGTGATGGGCGAGGCCGCCGTGGCCGGCATGGACGCGGCCACGCTGGAACAGCACGCCGCCTGGGTGGACAAGGGCACCGGCACCGACGAGCGGCGCGACAGCCGTCGCATGGCCGACGCCGACGCCGAGCTCATCACCGCGCTCGCCGCCACGGTCGCCTCCGCCGGCCGCGTTCCCGAGCTCCGCCGCCCCGAGCGCGTCGTCGGGGCCCCCCGCCCCGAGCCCGTGCTCGCGCTGCTCGACCTCGCGATGCCCCGCGACATCGACGCGGCCGCGCACCGGCTGCTCGGCGTGCGCCTCGTCGACATCGAGTCGCTGGCCGAAGCGTCCGCCGACGCGCCGATGGCGGCCGACGTGGACCAGGTCCGGCGTATCGTCTCCGACGAGGTGGCGGCCTTCGGCGCCGCCCAGCGCGCCGCGCACATCACCCCGACCGTCGTGGCGCTGCGCACCATGGCCGCCGACGTCGTCGCGAACGAGATCGCGCGGCTGGAAGGACGGCTGCCGGCGCTCGACGACAAGCACCGCGCCGAGATCACGCAGACCGTGCGGCGCGTCGTCGACAAGCTGCTGCACGCGCCGACCGTACGGGTCAAGCAGCTGGCCGCCGAACCCGGTGGCGCCGGGTACGCGGACGCGCTGCGGACCCTGTTCGACCTGGACTCCGAGACGGTCGCCTCCGTCTCGCGGGCCGAGAACGACACCGAGAACGCCAGGAACCGAGGGCGAGCATGACTGAGCAGGCACTGAGGCTGGGAACCAGGCGCAGCAAGCTCGCCCTGGCCCAGTCGGGGCAGGTGGCGAATGCCGTGAGCCAGGTGACCGGACGGCCCGTCGAGCTCGTGGAGATCACGACGTACGGCGACACCTCCCGCGAGCACCTCGCGCAGATCGGCGGCACCGGCGTCTTCGTGACCGCGCTGCGCGACGCCCTGCTGCGCGGTGAGATCGACTTCGCGGTGCACTCCCTCAAGGATCTGCCGACCGCGCAGCCCGACGACCTCGTGCTGGCCGCCGTACCGCTGCGCGAGGACCCGCGCGACGTGCTCGTCGCCCGCGACGGACTCGCCTTCGCCGAGCTCCCGAACGGCGCCCGCGTCGGCACCGGTTCGCCGCGCCGCATGGCCCAGCTGAACGCGTACGCGCGCAACCACGGCATGACGATCGAGACGGTCGCCATCCGCGGGAACGTCGACACCCGCATCGGATACGTACGGAACGGGGAGCTCGACGCCGTCGTGCTCGCCGCCGCCGGAATCAACCGGATCGGCCGTAGCGACGAGGTGACCGACTTCCTGTCGGTCGACACCGTTTTGCCCGCCCCCGGCCAGGGGGCCCTCGCGATCGAGTGTGCCGCGGACAACGCGGACCTCATCGCGGCGCTCGCCGAGCTCGACGACCCGCTCACCCGGGCCGCCGTGACCGCCGAGCGGTCCCTGCTAGCCGCCCTGGAGGCCGGCTGCAGCGCGCCCGTGGGTGCGCTGGCCGATCTTCTGGCCGACGGGCAGATTGTCAAGGAAATGCGCCTGCGCGGCGTCGTCGGCACAACCGACGGCTCGACGCTGGTGCAGCTGTCCACCACCGGTCCCGTGCCCGAGACGTACGACCAAGCAATGGCGCTCGGCCGTGAACTCGCCGCCGAGATGCTTGCCAAGGGCGCGGCCGGTCTGATGGGGGAGCGAGCACATTGAGCCCCACCACCCTTCCCGCCGGTCCGGAACACGGGCACGTCACCTTCCTGGGTGCCGGACCCGGAGATCCAGGACTACTGACACTGCGCGCCGTCGAGGCGCTGGCGAAAGCGGACGTCCTCGTCGCCGAGCACGAGGTGCTCGACGTGGTCCGCGTCCACGCCAGACAAGGCGTCGCCGTCCTCACTACGGATCCGGAGACATCTTCGTCTGCGGGTACGTATGCGGGCGCAGGCACGCCTCAGCTAGCGGTTGTTGACGGCACGTCAAGAACCGTTGGTGACCCTGCGTCGAGGGACGCCGCCAATCTTGTCATGGAGGCCGCGCGGGGCGGCAAGCGGGTCGTCCGTGCGGTGTTCGGGGACCCCGGGCTCGACACGTACGCCGCCGAGGAGATGCTCGCCTGCGCCGCCGCGGGCGTCCCGTTCGAGGTGGTGCCCGGTATCGCGGCCGCCGTCGGCGTGCCCGCGTACGCGGGTGTGCCGCTGCGGGACGCGCAGGGTGTGGACGTACGGTTCGTCGACGCGCGCACGGCCTCCAGCCGCTGCTGGACCGAGATCGGCGTGTCGGACGGCACGGTGGTCGTGTCCGCGTCGCTCGACTCGGTGACCGCGGCCGCGGGCGAGCTCGTCGCGGCGGGCCGCAAGCCGGACACCCCCATGACCGTGACGATCGCCGGTACGACGACGCGTCAGCGCACCTGGTCGGCCACCCTCGGCACGATCGCGCAGACGTTGAAGCAGGCGAAGGTGCTGCCGTCCCCGGACGGCGGGCGCCCGGTGATAGCCGTGGTCGGGGAGCGGTCCGCCGCGGCTCAGCGTGAGCAACTGTCGTGGTTCGAGAGCAAGGCCTTGTTCGGCTGGAAGGTTCTCGTCCCGCGTACGAAGGAGCAGGCGGCGTCGCTCTCCGACCAGCTGCGGTCGTACGGGGCCGTGCCGCACGAGGTGCCGACGATCGCCGTCGAGCCGCCGCGGACGCCTCAGCAGATGGAGCGGGCGGTCAAGGGGCTCGTCACCGGGCGGTACGAGTGGATCGCCTTCACGTCGGTGAACGCGGTCAAGGCCGTGCGGGAGAAGTTCGAGGAGTACGGGCTCGATGCGCGGGCCTTCGCCGGCATCAAGGTCGCCGCGGTGGGCGAGCAGACCGCCAAGGCGCTGGTGGCCTTCGGTGTGAAGCCCGACCTGGTGCCGTCCGGGGAGCAGTCCGCCGCCGGGCTGCTGGAGGACTGGCCGCCGTACGACCCCGTCTTCGACCCGATCGACCGGGTGTTCCTGCCGCGGGCCGACATTGCCACGGAGACGCTGGTCGCCGGGCTGATCGAGCTGGGCTGGGAGGTCGACGACGTCACGGCCTACCGGACCGTGCGTGCCTCGCCGCCGCCGGCCGAGACGCGCGAGGCGATCAAGGGTGGCGGTTTCGACGCCGTGCTCTTCACGTCGTCGTCCACCGTGCGGAACCTCGTCGGTATCGCGGGGAAGCCGCACAATGTGACGGTGATCGCGTGTATCGGTCCTGCCACCGCCAAGACGGCGGAGGAGCACGGGCTGCGGGTCGACGTCCTGGCTCCTGAGCCGTCCGTCCACAAGCTGGCGGAGGCGCTTGCCGACTTCGGGCTGCGGCGGAGGGCTGCCGCCATCGAGGCCGGGGATCCGGTCACTCGGCCGAGCGAACGGCGACCGGGGTCGCGCAGGCGGCGTACGACGACGTGAGGTGCGGCGGAGTGCTCCTTGCTGGTGCACTTCGCCACGCTCGCTCATAAGCGAACCTCCTCCGGGGCCGGCGTTCAGCCGTCCAATGCCATGAGTCGTGCGAAGTCCCTTGCTACAGCTGTCTGTTCATGTCATCCTGCCAGGCTTTGCGTTATGGCATGGCGACGAGAGAGCCGGGGGAACGCATGGTGACGGCGGCAGCGGGAGCCCGTCCGGGGGAGACGCCGAGCAGGTTGCGCGATTGGCTGCGGGCTCAGCCAACTTCGGCCATTTGCTTCAGCACGAGCCGCTGTTGGTGACCCTGGGCTGTGCGGCGGAGTCGTACGTCCACACCGACCCGCACGCGGCCATGGTGAAGGCTCCTCTTTTCGGCGAGATCATGACCAAGCATCTGGTGACCTTGGTCAACCTCACCGTGCCCGGCAACAGGCAGGTCGACCGGATCAACGCCCTCAGTGGGGCAGACATCCTCGTGCCTCAAGTGCGCGCCTGGTTCGAGGCGATCCGCGCAACGGGCAACCGAGCTGTCCACGAGTACTACGCCAACGTTCGTGAAGCACTCCAGTCCGTGGAGACGTGCTTCCGCCTCGGCGACTGGCCCCGGCGGGAGGCGTAGCGCAGGCTCGCCCGGATGAGATGGACCACGCAGGTCTGCACGACGGCCTGAACTGGGCGGATGAGGTTTTCGGCAGGCGCAACCACCGCCATGCCCACGGCAGCCTGACCCAGGGCCGAGAACCGAGCACACTACACCCTGACACACCATCAACCAGCGAAATCACACCAAGTTGACAATGCCCCGCCGTGTCGGGCCATCCGCTGCCGGGTGCTGCCGGGAGCGGTGGAGAAGGGGCAGCGCGATCAGGGGGAAGAAGACCACGGAGAGCAGCCCGGCGGCGACCAGCGCGGACGCGTTCTCGGGTCGTATGGCGTCCAGTTTCAGGCCGATGGTCGCCGCGGCCACTATGACCGGCAGTGATGTGGCCTGGAGTAGAGCGCCGGCCGCGACTTCCGGCCAGGAGAGTCCGGCTGCGCGGTACAGCAGTGCCGGAAGGCCGCGGACCAGCAACAGCGCGGCCAGGAACATCGGCACCCGGAGGATGGTCCCGGCGTCCTCAAACAGGGCGCCGAGGTTGAACTGGATACCGCTCGTCACGAAGAACACGGGAACGAGGAATCCGTAGCCGAGGCCGGCGAGCTTCATGTGGAAGCGGGGGTGGGACCGTTCGGCGTGGGGGTCGACCAGCCGGAGGACGGCACCTGCGACGAAGGCGCCGAGGATGGCCTCGAAGCCCAGGTGGAGCGCCATCGCCGAGAGCCCGACGACCAGCAGCATCGCCAGCCGGAGGCGGATCTGGGCACTGGTGTCGGCCAGCCGGTCGAGGGTGCCGGTCAGCGAGGCCCACCGTCCGATGCGTACGGACGCCGCGACGATGAGCGCCGAAATCCCAGCCAGGGCAAGGAGAAGGAGGATCCGCGAGCCCGCACCGGAGCTTCTTTCCGAGAAGAGCAGCGACAGAAGGACGACGGCTCCGACCTCGCCGGCCGATGCGCCGCCGATCGTCAGCTGTCCCACCGGCCGGTCGATCGCCCCGGAGTCCTTGAGGATCGGGACCAGCAGACCCAGCGACGTCGCCATGAGAGCAGTGCCGACCAGCAGGGGATTCTCGACGAGTCCGGCGATGTGCATGAGCCCGCCGACCGCAGCCGCAAGGGCGGCCGAGGCGAACAGGCCGGTGCCGATCAGCCGCGCGCGGGGCCCGCGGAGCTGCTGGATGTCGATCTCCAGGCCGGCGAGGAACAGCAGGAAGCCCAGGCCGATGACCGACAGCATGTCGACGGCGGTGTCCGCCTCGACGACGTGCAGCACGGCCGGGCCGAGGACGATGCCCGCCAGGATTTCGAGCACCGCGCCGGGGAGGGGAAGCCGGGGGACCGTGGCGAGCAGAAGCGGCACACCGGCCGCTATGGCCAGCACGATCAGAAGGTTGTCGTAGCCCATGGGGACTCCAGTGGCGAGGAGGGTGTGGTCCGTCAAGCCGACGCTCCGTGCCGTGGGTGCTCCCACGGACAGCCGGGGCCGTTTCGCGGACGGTCTTGCCGTCCGCCGCGAGCTGCAGCACCGGCGTCTGGCCGGCGATGCCGGCCGGCGGGTCGGCCGCGTGCGCCTGCACGAACGCGCCGACCGCGGCGTCCAGCGCGTCCGCGTCCACGCGGGCCAGAGCCCGGGTGAGGGTGGTGGCCACGGGCAGCCGGGCCGCGTCCCCGTTCGGGACCTCCAGGGCGGCGAGAATGCCGGCGCCCCGGCCGCGGGCCCAGCGGATCACGCCGCGCACCGAGCGCACCCCGCACAGCAGGGCGCAGGCCGCCAGGCCGATCAGCATCGGCCAGCCGTGCGTGACCAGGTGTGAGGTGCGCGGGTCGGGAACCTCGCGGACCGCATCGAGCAGCGAGGGCAGCCGCTCTGACGTGCACAACTCCTCTGCGGACAGACCGCGTTGATCAAGAAGCCGGCGGGAGGAGGACAGGGTGGGGCAGGATGGCATGCGGGCGCGGCCTTCACGATCATGCTGATGGGAATCAACGTGATCATGGACGGTCGCGCCCTTCGCCGTTCACCCACCCCTCACATCCAGCATCCGAGCACGCATCACGCCTGCACCCAACCGCGTACGTCCTTCGGTCGTCGGATGCGGTGGTCAGTGTTCGCGCAGCGCCGCAACAGCTTCCGCCGTCGTCCACGTCGCACTGGCCAGATAGCGGTAGTTGACGAGCGCGGAGAGGTACCCGTCGCCTTCGGGAAGCCGGGCTCCGGCTGTGGCGTCACGCACGACGACCACTTCGAAGCCCTGCTCGATGAGTTCACGCAGATGGCTCTCGACACACAGATTGGCGGCCATGCCGGCCAGGATGACCTGCGAGACTCCGTGCTTGCGCAGTTGAAGGACGAGGTCGTTCGACTCGGGCCCGAAGATCTTGTGCGGCGAGGTGACGATGGTCCTGCCGTCGAGGATGTGTTCCCGGTAGGCGGGCAGGAAGTCGGCCCCGGAGAGCGCGAAGCCGTCGAGAGTGAGAGGGCCCGGGCGCTTGAACATGCCCACAGCGTGCATGTACTGCTCCAGCGGGCCGCCGAACTGCCAGGCATCGTCGGACGGGTAGTAGTAGTGCGGCGAGATCGCCACGGTGATGTCAGCGGCCTTGGCGGCTTCAAGCAGTTGCCCGATATGGAGAACGGTGTCGTTGTCGGTGACGCTGCCACCGAAGACTTCCCATGTGGCACCGGCCGGGCTGAGGAAGTCGATCTGCGGGTCGGTGACGACGAGAGCCGTGCGTGACAGGTCGAGACGGAAGCCGCTGTCCGGAAGCGCGGGCGCGGAGGGCTCTGCGTAGGGGTTGGCCTGGTTGGACGTCATGAGTGGACTCCTGATTGGTAGCTCGAAGGTGCAAGAGCAATTGCATCATAACTGTCCAGTCGTCTATAAATCCATGAGCGACTCGTGTGGGTCCGATAACCGAGAGTCATCGATCTGGCCCCCGCACACAGGGGCACTGCGGAGTGTCGGTCCTCAGGTGGAGGTCGTCTGCGTGCCGAGCAGCCGTGGCAGGGCTGTAGCGAGAAAGCGGTCGTAAGGGGCACTGCTCCGGTCGAGGCGGCCCCGCATGGCCGCGCCCTCCCAGGATTCGATGAGCATGGACGCCAGCTCGGTCGCCTCGGGGGAAGCTGCGGCGTGCTGCCCGCTTCCGCTCTCCGCGAGGCAGCCTGCGACCAGGCGGGACCAGTGGTCCATGATGGCGGCCAGTTCCTCACGCGCCTCTTGATTGCCGTCGGACAGTTCGAGGGTCATATTGCCGATGAGGCATCCCAATGCGAAGTCCTGCTCGGCATGGTCCCGGGTCATAGCCTCGAAGAACCGGACGACGCGCCGTACGGGCGGAGTGGACTCGTCGCTGAGTATGGGGGCGTGATCGCGGACGATCCCGGCCCAGTACTGCCTGAGGACGGCAGCGGCGAAGGCGTTCTTGCTGCTGTAGTAGCTGTAGAACGAGCCCTTGGGCACACCGGCGGTGTCCGTGATCTCTTTGATGCCTACCGCGTTGAACCCCTGGGAGTGGAAAAGGGTCAATCCCGCATTGAGGAGGTTCTCACGGACGAGGGGATTCGCAGGTCGGGACACAGGCTCATTCTACCGCCGGCCTTGCGTGATGATCCGTCAGGTTGTCGGTGAGCCCCTTTCCGCTCACCGGGACAGGTCGCTCGCGGACCGGTACATGCCGCAGCGACCTCGCCGACAGTACCGCGGCCGGCCGCCGGACCGGCGAGATCCACAGGCCCGTCCGCGGGGACATGCTCGGCGACAGCGGTCGCACCAAGCGGGACACGGGCGTCCGGGATGACCGGGGGTAGGGGGCCGGCCACGGCCGGTCCGCATAGGGATCGGCGTCCAGGAAACGTGCCACCCGGACGTTCTGGTCGGCTGCCGAGCTGGCCCGATGCGACCCGAAGACCGTCCAACGCTACGTCCAAGCCCGCGACGGTGGCCGGAACCCATTCGAGCGGGCCGCAGGCCCGAAGCTGATCGACCCGTTCCTGGAGAAGATCGAGGAGTGGGTCGACCAGTCGAAGGCGAAGATCCGCGTCGATGTCGCCCATGACCGGCTGCTCGACCTGGGTTACGCGGGCGGCCCGCGCTCGACTCGCCGGGCGGTGAACGCGGCGAAGACCGCGTGGCGGGCGGGCAAGCGCCGCACCTATCGGCCCTGGATCCCCGAGCCGGGGATGTGGCTGCAGTCCGACTGGGGCGAGGGCCCGAAGATCGGCGGTCGGCGGACGTGGCTGTTCTGTGCGTGGCTGGCCTGGTCCCGGTTCCGGGTGGTCATCCCGGTCTGGGACTGCACGCTCGGCACCCTGGTCTCCTGCCTGGACACCACGCTCCGCCGCCTGGGCGGGGCGCCGACCTGCGTGCTGACCGACAACGCCAAGACGGTCACCGTCGAGCACATCGCCGGGATCCCGGTCCGGCACCCGCAGATCGTCGCTGCGGGCCGCTACTACGGCTGCCAGGTCGAGAGCTGCGTGCCCTACGACCCGGAGTCCACGGGCGGCGCGGAGGCCACCGTCCGGATTGCAAAGGCGGATCTGGCGCCCACGGAGGCGAACCTGGGCGGCGAGTACGCCACGTTCACCGAGCTCGCCGCCGCCTGCGACCACTGGTGCGAGCAGGTGAACAACCGGCGGCACCGCTCGACGGGGCAGATACCCCCCGACCGGCTCCACGTCGAACGGCACCGGCTGCACCGGCTCCCCGACGAGCCGTTCGCGCTGGCCCTGGGCGAGGAACGGCTGGTCAATGACGACCAGACGATCAGCTTCGGCTCGGTGCGCTACGCGACTCGGCGCGGCCACGTCCGCACCAAGGTCTGGTGCCGGATCGTCGGCGAGGAATTGGTGGTGACGGCCCGCCAGGAGACCGACCTCGTCGAGATCGCCCGGCACAAGGTCTCCACTCCGGGCGCCCCGCAGATCCTCGACGAGCACTACCCGTGCCACCCGTCCTGCCGCAGCGTCCACCGGCCGGTTCCCAAGCCGCGGACCGAGGCCGAGATCGCCTTCCTGGCGATCGGGCCCGGCGCGGAACGCCGGCTGATCGAGGCCGGTCCGGCCGGAGCGGTGAGGATCCGCGCCAAGATGGCCCGCGGCGTGATCAAGCCCCGAAGGACTTACGAACTCGACCACTTAGAAGGGCTTGTAGGGCAGGTACTTTCCGTCCAGAGTTATCACGGCGCGCTCGCCGCCCTCGGGGTCGGCGACCTTCTTTACGTCGAGCTTGAAGTTGATCGCGGAGATGATGCCGTCACCGAACTGCTCGTGGACCAGGGCCTTGAGCGTGGTGCCGTAGACCTGGATTATCTCGTAGAAGCGGTAGACCGTGGGGTCGGTGGGGATGCCGCCCTCGATCGAGCCGCGGGTGGGAATGGTGCGCAGCAGCATCGCCGCGTCGTTGTCCAGGCCGAGGAGCTCGGCGACGGCCTTGGCCGACTTCTCCGGCAGGGCGTGCTGGCCGAGGACGGCGGCGGTGACGAACGCGACCGACAGGCCGGCGGCGTCCGCGATCTGCTGCCAGGTGAGGTCCTTGCGGGTCTTGGCCTCGACTGCGGCGATTGCGAGCTGCTGACGGGCGTTGCTGTCGAACTGAGCGTGCACCATGGGAATGGTTCCTTTCAGGCGGTCCGTCCCGTGAGGTTGCAGGGGGTCGGGAAGGAGCCGGAGCTGCGTCATCTGCGCTACCTGCTCGCAGTCGGCGAGCACGCAAACTTCACCCGTGCCGCCGAGGAACTGCACATCGCCCAGCCCACCCTGTCCCAGCAGATCAGGCAACTGGAGAAGGCCCTGGGTGTCCAGTTGCTGGACCGCACCGGCCGCCGGACGGCGCTGTCACGTTGTTGGGCGCGTGGGTCTCTGACAGCGCGTGGAAAGTCCTCGTTGAGAATCAGGACGCCACCGTGCGGTAGAAGAACATCTCTCGAGTCTCAGGCGCGGAGTCCCATCCCTGCGCGAAGGCGAGTGTGCCGTTCAGGCTGGTAAGCCCTCCCCAGGCCAGGGAGCCACCTCGGTTGAGGGCTCGCTGAGTGAAGGGTGCATTTCTGGAAAACAGGGCCTGCGCGGCGGCGAAATCGCCGTTCTCGTCGCTGTAGAAGAAGTCCAGGACCAGATCGTGCGACTCGTCATGCTCGGTGACGGCGCAGGCGACCTCGTAGAGCGTGCCGCCGAGTTCGGTCAGATCAAGGTACTGCTGCGGCTCGAAGGTCCAGTTGATCATGTCGGTTGACCGGCCCACGTAGCGGATTCCGTTACAGCCCTCCGACAAGTACATGAGGTACTGTCCGTCGATCTTCACGGCCTCGCCGTTCGGATTGCGAGGGATGACCGCGCCTTTCGCCCACAGCCTGGAGACTTCGTACGGCACGGCAAGGCCGAGCTTCTCCCAGTGCAGTAGGTCGTCCGACACGGCTACGTTGATATCGCACCCCAGTGTCTCCACTGGATATCCGGGCGATGGGTATTCCGATTGCTCTTGGGAGCCGGCTGCTGACCAGATTCCGTTGTAAAACATGAAATAGCGACCCTCGGCCGCGTAGACCTTTGGGTCTTCACAACTCAGCAGCTCATTGTCCCTGGTTGGGAAGATGATGGGGTTGTCTGCGAAGTCCACCCAACCTGATCCGTCGTTGATTGCAAGCCCGATTCGGCTGGCGGTCGACTCTTTCCGCGGCGAGGCACGGTAGAAAAGGTGGAGCGACGAGTCCTTGACGATCGCAGACGGATTGAATATTGAACTCGAGGTCCAGCCGATTCCGGTCGGATCATTCCACTGGCCGGTGGGGCGAAATGTGAGCGAATCATCCTTTGTAAACGGCCCCAGCGCCCATGCAGGCCGAGAGCTGTAACTGGCCGAGAATTGGTCCGTCGAGATCGCGGCGGTCAGCGGGTTGTCGAAGGTGAGTGCGTCGGAATAGGCCGCCGCGAGTTCCTTCGGAGAGAGTGGAATCATGATCCGTTCTTCCTGTCAGGAACGGGCCGTAAGGAGACAGCGCTCCAACGGCTCATCGTTCACAGGAACGCTATGGGAGCTAGACAACGTTGTCTAGATACAGCCGTGCAGACATGAACGGGTCCGGGCACGCCGCGAGGCATACCCGGACCCGGCCAGGTGGAGCCGGTCAGTGGCAGTTCTCGCCCGGTCGGCACGGACCGCGCTTGGCGAAGTCGCGTTTTTCCGCCGCCTCCGCCCCTGCCCGTCCCGTACCTGGGGGCTCCGCCCCCAGACCCCCGCTCCTCAAACGCCGGACGGGCTGAAATCTGCCGACAGCGCGTCGGCATAGGTGCCCGTGGGGCGGGCGTAGCGTAGGGCCATGACGAAGTACGGATCCTTCCCCGGTACGCGGCCGCGGCGGCTGCGTACGTCGCCTGTCATGCGGCGCATGGTTGCCGAGACCCGCCTGCACCCCGCCGACCTCATCCTTCCCGCGTTCGTGCGGGAGGGCGTGAGCGAGCCGGTGCCGATCGCGGCGATGCCCGGGGTCGTACAGCACACGCGGGACAGCCTGAAGAAGGCGGCCGTGGAGGCGCTGGAGGCCGGGGTCTCCGGGATCATGCTGTTCGGCGTACCGGAGGACTCGAAGAAGGACGCCCTCGGGACGCCCGGGACCGACCCGGACGGGATCCTGCAGGTCGCGATCCGCGACGTACGCGCCGAGGTCGGCGACGAACTGCTCGTGATGTCCGACCTGTGTCTCGACGAGACGACCGACCACGGGCACTGCGGAGTGCTCGACGCGGAGGGCCGTGTCGACAACGACGCGACGCTGGAGCGGTACGCGGAGATGGCTCAGGTGCAGGCCGACGCCGGGGCGCATGTGGTCGGGCCCAGCGGGATGATGGACGGTCAGGTCGGGGTCATCCGTGACGCGCTCGATCAGACCGGGCACGAGGACGTCGCCATCCTCGCTTACACCGCCAAGTACTCGTCCGCCTTCTACGGCCCCTTCCGGGAGGCTGTTGGCTCGTCCCTGAAGGGCGACCGCAAGACGTACCAGCAGGACCCCGCCAACGTACGGGAATCCATGCGGGAGTTGGCCCTCGACCTCGAAGAGGGCGCCGACATGGTGATGGTCAAGCCGGCGGGGCCGTACCTGGACATCCTGGCCAAGGTCGCGGACGCGGTCGACGTGCCCGTCGCCGCGTACCAGATCTCCGGTGAGTACTCGATGATCGAGGCCGCAGCGGAGAAGGGCTGGATCGACCGCGACAAGGCCGTCCTGGAGACCCTGACCGGCATCAAGCGGGCCGGGGCCCAGAACATCCTCACCTACTGGGCCACCGAGGTCGCCCAGAAGCTGGGCGCTCGGTAGCTCCGCCAGATGCCGCTGCCCGGGTGACGTGAGGTCAGTCCCACCAGAAGGACCACGCCTGTTTGCCCAGCACCTCCTGGGCCGCGTACGCGCGCAGCGTCTCGTGGTCGCCCTGGGTGATGTTGTCCGGGCAGAAGGCGAAGTGTTCGGCGGCGACGGCCTCCGCCTCGGCCATGGTCGTGGGCGGGGCCGCCACCGACAGGACCAGCTGGTCGAAGGTGAGGGCCACGACGCGTATACCGAAGCGGTCCTCCCAGGAGCGCAGGACGGCGCACAGGCGCGCCACGTCGCCCTCGTAGTTCACCGGTCCCGACCAGCCGATCGCCGCCGGGATGTCCGCGCTGCGGCGCGCCGGGACGAGCGCGAGGCGCGGCTCCTTCATCCACGTGCCGCTGTCCGCAAGGGAGTCGGCGATCTCGGCGGCGCGGGTGTCCGGGTCGGCCGCACGCTCGGTGGCGGGGGCGAGGCCCGGCCACGCGGGACCGTAGGGGGCGACCGTCTCCTCGTACGGATGCGGCTCCCCGAAGATCTCGACGACCTTCTCCTTGCCGGGGTAGTCCTTGTCCGCGCCGAGTTCGTCCGCCGCGTAGTCCTCCCAGAACTCCGCGAGCACCTCCTCGGCGTCGTGATCCCCGGGATACGACACCTCGCCGGGCGTCAACTCCCAGTCCTCCGGGCCGCCTTGAGGGCCGCCGATGTCGATGAGCAGCGGGAGCAGCCCGGACGTCCGCCGGGCGGGCTCGAGCGCCGCCCAGCCGCCGGGGGCGGCCGACGCGTCGGCGTGCCACAGCAACGGCTCGTGCCACGGGCCTTCATAGGTCGCGTCGATCAGTCTCCCGGACGGGAGCTCAAGCCCGAGCGAGCGGCCGCTCGGGTCGGCCGCCAGCCCGGGCAGCGGGTTCGGAAGTGTCGCCATGCCAGTGACTGTAGGGGCAGCCACTGACAACGCCCCCGCGGCGGTTTGTCAGAGGCGCTCGGGCGTCCTGATTCCCAGCAGCGCCATCCCCTGATGCAGCGTGCGGGCCGTGAGGTCGACGAGGAACAGGCGGTTCTCGACGACCTCCGTCGGGTTGTCGTCGCTCAGGACCTGGCACTTGTCGTAGAACGAGGTCAGGAGGGACGCCAGGTGGTAGAGGTACGCGGCCAGCTTGTGCGGCGCGTACTCCTGCGCGACCTCCGCGATCGTCTCCGCGAAGCGGTCCAGGTGCAGGCCCAGCTCGCGCTCCGCCGGGGCGAGTTCCAGCTCCGGGTGGGCGGCAGGGCGCGCCTCGCCCGCCTTGCGCAGGATCGACTGGATACGGGCGTACGCGTACTGGAGGTACACGGACGTGTCGCCGTTCAGCGAGACCATCTGGTCCAGGTCGAACTTGTAGTCCCGTACGGCGGAGGTCGACAGGTCCGCGTACTTCACGGCGCCGATGCCGACGTACCGGCCGTTCTCCTCGATCTCCTGCTCGGTCAGGCCCACCTTCTCGGCCTTCTCCCGTACGACGGCCGTGGCGCGGTCGATCGCCTCGTCCAGGAGGTCGACCAGACGCACCGTCTCGCCCTCACGGGTCTTGAACGGCTTGCCGTCCTTGCCGAGGACCGTGCCGAAGGCGAGCTGGTGGGCCTTGACGTCGTCGTTCAGCCAGCCGGCCCTGCGGGCGGTCTCGAAGACCATCTTGAAGTGCAGGGACTGGCGGGCGTCCACGACGTACAGGAGAGTGTTCGCCTTCAGGTTGAAGACGCGGTCCCTGATCGCGGACAGGTCCGTCGCCGCGTAGCCGTAGCCGCCGTCCGACTTCTTCACGATCAGCGGGACCGGGTTGCCGTCCGGGCCCTTCACGTCGTCGAAGAACACGCACAGCGCGCCGTCGGAGCGGACCGCCACGCCCGACTCCTCCAGGAGGCGGCACGTCTCGTCCAGCATGTCGTTGTAGCCGGACTCGCCGACCACGTCCGCGTCGCGGATCTCCATGTCCAGCTTGTCGAAGACCGAGTAGAAGTAGATCTTCGACTCGTCCACGAACTTCTGCCACATGGCCAGCGTCTCGGGCTCGCCCGCCTGGAGATCCACCACCCGGCGCCGCGCCCGCGTCTTGAACTCCTCGTCGGAGTCGAAGACCGTCCGCGCCGCCTTGTACAGGCGGTTCAGGTTCGACATGGCTTCCTCACCGGAGACCTCGCCGCCCTTGTGGTCCAGCTCGTGCGGGTGATCGATCAGGTACTGGATGAGCATGCCGAACTGGGTGCCCCAGTCGCCGATGTGGTGCCGGCGCACGACGGACTCGCCGGTGAACTCCAGGATCTGCACCACCGCGTCGCCGATCACGGCCGAGCGCAGGTGGCCTACGTGCATCTCCTTCGCCACGTTCGGCTGCGCGTAGTCGATGACCGTCGTGCCCGGTTGCTCCGTGACGGGCACGCCGAGGCGCTCGCCGTCCGCGTACCGCTGCGCGAGGTTCTCGGTGATCGCCCGGTCGGTGATCGTGATGTTCAGGAAGCCGGGCCCGGAGACCTCGATGTCCTTGATCACGTCACCCGTGGTGATCCGCTCGACGACCTGCGTCGCCAGGTCGCGCGGGTTCGCCTTCGCCTTCTTCGCGAGGGCCAGGATCCCGTTGGCCTGGAAATCGGCCCGGTCGCTTCGTCGCAGCAGCGGGTCCGCGGAACCGGCCTCCGGCAGGGCTGCCGAGAGGGCGTCCGCGAGGCGCTGGTGGACGGAAGCGGTGAGGGACGTGACCGAGGCCATGGAGTGGGTGCCGTTCTCCTCGAAGGATTCAGATAGACCCAGTCAGTATCCCATGGGGGACAACCGGATTTTTCGGCGGCGACGCGGCGGTGGCGCGGCGGCGGCGCATGCCGCGGGCGCGCCAGCGGAGCTCGGTGAAAAGCCGTTTTCGCGGTTCCCGCCGTAGCTGGGAGAATGGTCGCGTCAGCCGTGCGACCGTACCGGCTGCTCTCGCAGGAACTCCCGGAAAAAGAGGACGTGCCGATCGTGGCTCAGAGCACCGAGACCACCGACTGGGTCTCCCGTTACGCGGATGAGGTCATCGCCGAGTCGGAGCGTCGTGCCCCGGGCGAAGTGACATCAGTCGCTACCGCTCCGGTTGTGGTCGTCGCGTCCGGGCTCTCGCCCTCCGGGCCGATCCACCTCGGCAACCTCCGCGAGGTCATGACCCCGCACCTCGTCGCCGACGAGATCCGCCGCCGCGGATACACCGTGCGCCACCTGCTCTCCTGGGACGACTACGACCGCTTCCGCAAGGTCCCGGTCGGCATCCCCGGCGTCGACGACTCCTGGAGCGAGCACATCGGCAAGCCGCTGACCTCGGTGCCGGCCCCGAAGGGCTCGGAGTACCCGAACTGGGCCGAGCACTTCAAGGCCGCGATGATCACGTCGCTGGCCGAGCTCGGCGTCGAGTACGACGGGATCAGCCAGACCGAGCAGTACACCTCCGGCGCGTACCGCGACCAGGTCCTCTTCGCGATGAAGCACCGCGGTGACATCGACGCGGTCCTGGCGCAGTACCGGACCAAGAAGGCCCCCGGCAAGAAGCAGCAGAAGCCGCTTGACGAGGCCGAGATCGAGGCCGCCGAGGGGTCCGGCGCCGCCGCCGAGGCCGACGGCAGCTCCGCCGCCGGGTACTACCCCTACAAGCCCTACTGCGGCCGGTGCGAGAAGGACCTCACCACCGTCACGGCGTACGACGACGAGACGACCGAGCTGACGTACACCTGTACGGCCTGCGGTTTCTCCGAGACCGTCCGGCTGAACGAGTTCAACCGCGGCAAGCTGGTCTGGAAGGTCGACTGGCCCATGCGCTGGGCCTACGAGGGTGTCGTCTTCGAGCCGAGCGGTGTCGACCACTCGTCGCCGGGGTCGTCGTTCCAGGTCGGCGGGCAGATCGTCGGGATCTTCGGCGGCAAGCAGCCGATCGGCCCGATGTACGCCTTCGTCGGCATCTCCGGCATGGCGAAGATGTCCAGCAGCAAGGGCGGGGTCCCCACCCCGGCCGACGCCCTCCAGATCATGGAGCCGCAGCTGCTGCGCTGGCTGTACGTCCGCCGCCGCCCCAACCAGTCGTTCAAGATCGCCTTCGACCAGGAGATCCAGCGGCTGTACGACGAGTGGGACAAGCTCGCTGGCAAGGTGGCCGACGGGTCCGTCCTGCCGGCCGACGCCGCCGCGTACGCCCGTGCCGTCGGCACCGCCGCCGGGGAGCTGCCCGAGACCCCCCGTCCGATGTCGTACCGCACCCTCGCGTCCGTCGCCGACATCACCGCGGGCCACCAGGACCAGGCCCTGCGCATCCTGAGCGAACTCGACCCCGAGAACCCGCTCACGTCCCTCGACGAGGTCCGGCCCCGGCTCGACAAGGCCGAGACCTGGATCAACACGCAGGTCCCGGCCGAGGAGCGCACCGTCGTCCGCGACGAGCCCGACGTCGAGCTGCTCACGTCCCTCGACGACCAGGGCCGCGACTCGCTGCGCCTGCTCCTGGAGGGCCTGGAGGAGAACTGGTCCCTCGACGGGCTCACCCACCTCGTCTACGGCGTCCCCAAGGTCCAGGCCGGCTTCGCCGCCAACGCCACCGCCAAGGAGCTCCCGCCGGAGATCAAGGTCGCCCAGCGCACGTTCTTCGCGCTGCTGTACCACCTGCTCGTCGGGCGTGACACCGGGCCGCGTCTGCCCACGCTGCTGCTCGCGGTGGGACAGGACCGCGTGCGCAAGCTGCTCGGGGCCTGATCGCCCTTGTAGCCCTTGTACGACGATGGGGGGCGCCCGGTGATCACCGGGCGCCCCCCATCCACGTAAACAGGCCTATGCGATGTGGTCCTCCTCCAGCTCCAGGTTGAAGCGGTTCTGGAAGCGGTCCGAGAGGTTCTTCAGGGCGCTGGGGCTGAGCGTCTCGCCGTACGTGGCCTCGATGTTGTCGCCGAGGACGCGGGGCGTGGGGAAGCTGCCGTCTATCGACTGACGGAACACCTGGTAGTACCTCTCCTCCTGGGCCTTCTCGTCGGAGAGCGGGGTCAGCTCCTCACGCGGCGTGGGGATGGGGAGCGGCTCCGGCTGGGGCTCCGGCGGCATGGCCTGGGGGTGGAGTTGCTCCACCACGCCGCCCTCGCCCAGCTGGCGGGTGCGGCCTGAGGTGACCGGGATCGGGAAGCTGCCCGTCTCCTCCGGGCCGGGCTCGTACGCCTGGGCCTGCTGCTCCTCGTACCACTGCTGGTACTGCTCCTCGGGGACGTACGCGGGGTCGTAGCCGCCCCCGTAGACGATCTCCTGGGGGGCCTGTGCGGAGAACCAGGGGCTCTCCTCCGGCAGTTGCTGGTCCTGTGCGTAGTCCGGTTGCTGCGCGGGCTGGTCGCCGTCGGGGCGGCGCTGCTCGCCGGGAGGTCCCGCCTTCTGCGGGGCGGGCGCCGCGTCGGCCGCTGTGCCGAGTGGCGCGGGTGCCTCCAGTTCCGGCTTCGGCGCCGGGGGCAGCAGCGCCGGCTCGATCCCGGCCGCCGCCAGCCCCGCGGGTGCCGTTTCCGCCAGCGGGACCCCGTACTTCGCCAGCCTCAGCGGCATCAGCGACTCCACCGGGGCTTTGCGGCGCCAGGCGCGGCCGAAGCGGGAACGCATCCGGGCCTGGTAGACGAGTCGTTCCTGCTCCAGCTTGATGACCTGCTCGTAGGAACGGAGTTCCCACAGCTTCATGCGGCGCCACAGGAGGAAGGTGGGGACCGGGGAGAGCAGCCAGCGGGTGAGGCGGACGCCCTCCATGTGCTTGTCGGCGGTGATGTCCGCGATGCGGCCGACCGCGTGCCGGGCCGCCTCGACCGCGACCACGAACAGGATCGGGATCACGCTGTGCATGCCCACGCCCAGCGGGTCCGGCCAGGCCGCCGCGCCGTTGAACGCGATCGTCGCCGCGGTCAGCAGCCATGCCGTCTGGCGCAGGAGCGGGAACGGGATCCTGATCCAGGTCAGGAGCAGGTCCAGGGCAAGGAGGACGCAGATGCCCGCGTCGATGCCGATCGGGAACACGTAGGAGAAGTTCCCGAAGCCCTTCTTGAGGGCGAGCTCGCGGACGGCGGCGTACGAACCGGCGAAGCCGATACCGGCGATGATGACCGCACCGGTGACGACCACGCCGATGAGCACCCGATGCATACGTGTGAGCTGAATGGGCGCGGCCACCCGTACTCCCCTCCCCTTGCGTGTTGTTGCGCGCAACAGGGTGGCACATGTGTGTGGCGTACGGACGCGCGGTACTGGAGGAGCCCGGACCCTGCGGGGTCCGGGCTCCTCCAATTGTCCTGGTACGTCTACGAGTTGAGCCGCAGACCGAGACCTCGGCCAAGCCGGGTCAGCTCTTCTCGGCCGCGGACTTGGACGGCGACGCCGACTTCGACGCCGACGGAGGCGTGCTCGCCTTGGCGCCGCTCCCGCCCTCGTCCTCGTTCGCGGCGGACACCGCGGCCATTGCCTCCTTCGCGGCCTTCTCGGCCGCCTTCAGCAGGTCGGCGGCGCTCGGGGTCTTCTCGCCCGCGAGACCGGCGCCGTTGTAGTCGAGGGTGACGACGACGTTCTCGACGCGGGCCACGACCGTCTGCTGCTTGAAGGAGCCTTCCTTCTTCTTCAGGTCGTACGACACGGCCGTCGCCTCGTCGCCCGTCCCGGACACCGGCTCCGACTCGGTCTTCTTCGCACCCGTCACCGACTGCGCGCCCGTGACCTGCTTCTCGAAGTACGCGTGCGCCTGCTCGTTGCCGTCACCGCGCGAGTCCGACTCGAAGCGCAGCAGGGCCACGTTCAGCCAGCGGAACTGCGAGCCCTTCACTCCGTTGTTGTCGAGGCTGCTCCAGTTACAGTTGCCCCGCGCCGCCACATCGTCCGACTTGCCCTCCTTGCCGGACTTGGCACCCTTCGGGACCAGTTCGCCCAGCGTCTTCTTCGACAGCACCGAGCAGGGCTCGGGCAGCGTCGAGTACGCGGCCGGCTCGATGGCGTTGGCCGAGGCGCTCGCGGATGCCTTCGCGTCGGGGCTCGAACCGGCGCTCTTCTTGTCGTCACCGGAGCCGGAGTCCGAGGAACAGCCGGCGGCGACGAGCATCACCGGGACGGCGGCTGCGCTGACAAGGATGCGGGTGAGTCGCGGTGCTCGGCCTACTCGCTGTGCTGGTCGGTGCATGGTTCCTTCACTCATGGCGCTCGTGGTGCGGCCGCACATGGCAGGTGCGACCGGTCGGGTCCGAGGGGCCACGGTACGCGGTGAGACGCCTGTGCGTTTCCGGTTCGTGGGGTTTGAGGAGGGAACCGGGAGAGAGCCGGGAGGTGGCGCGGGTCCGCTACGAGTTGAGCGTGTCCGCGAGCTTCTGCGCCAGTTTCCGCGCCCTGTCCTGCATTTCCTCGCTGTCCGGAGCGTCGGTGGACGCGGTCGGCTGCTCGGCGTACTCGATCGTCACGATCACGTTCGACGTGCGGAACACCACAGTCACCGTGCGCCGCTGGGTCGTCGAGGACGCGGCGCTCAGCTTGTCGTTCAGGAACGCCTCGTCGCCGAGGTCGTCGAGAGTGCGGGGCTGGAGGGCGGCGGGGGGTTTGCTCGGGGAAGCGGGGGCGGTGGGGGAAGTGGCGGATGTGGAGGGGGCGGAAGGGGTGGCGGTGGCAGTGCTCGAGGCGCTACCCGAGGCACTGGTACTGGGGTTGGCGCTCCCGGTGCTGGAGCCGGCCGGCTCGGGAAGGTTGGCCGCCGTCTCCTTGCCCGTGTAGATCTGCGAGGCCTTGCCGTCGTCGCTCACCGCGTTGTCGTACGAGACCACGCGCTCGAAGTCGACGAAGAGGTGGTCGGAGGCGGACGTGGACTCCACCCTCCAACGGCAGCCGTCGCGCCGGTCCGTGTCGTACGTGAGCGTGGCCTCGCCCTGGTACGCCTTGTCGCGCTGCTCCTCGTCGGCGATCTGCCGGATGCCGGGCAGCAGCGAGTCGAGGCTGTCGCGACCGACCGAGCCGCACGCCTGCGGGATCGTGCGGTACTTGCCGGGCTGGGCCGCCGACGCCGTCGTACCGGTGGTGCTGCCCTTCGAGTCGTCCGCCGCGCCACCGCTCGCGGAAACACCCGTGCAGCCCGCCAGCAGTGCCGCGAGGAGCGCGGCGACGGCGGGTACGTACGCCTTCCGCTGCACGGTGAGGCTCCTCTCGACGATTCCGGACGGCAGTGCGGCCGGGGTGTCCTGTGGTTATTCGGTTGCCGCGTGGGGGCGGCCCCTGGAGACAATGTGTATCGCACGCACTGCCGTGAACGCCGGTCCGTTGTCCTATACGTCGACCTTGGCGTCGGTTTTGCGATTTAAGGCTTCTGTTGTTTTCCGGGGGAATGGGGAAGAAATGTCGTATGTGGAGATGCCCGGCGCGAAGGTCCCGATCCGCATGTGGACGGACCCCGCGACGGTCGAGGACGTCGCGCTGCGCCAGCTCCAGAACGTGGCGACGCTGCCGTGGATCAAGGGTCTCGCGGTCATGCCCGACGTCCACTACGGGAAGGGCGCGACGGTCGGGTCCGTCATCGCCATGCGGGACGCCGTGTGTCCCGCGGCGGTGGGGGTGGATATCGGGTGCGGGATGTCCGCCGTCAAGACGTCGCTCACCGCCAATGACCTGCCGGGGGATCTTTCGCGGCTGCGGTCGAAGATCGAGCAGGCCATTCCGGTGGGGCGGGGGATGCACGAGTCGCCGGTCGAGCCGGGGCGCTTCCACGGGCTGGCCACGGCCGGGTGGGACGACTTCTGGGGGCGGTTCGACGGGATTGCCGATGCGGTCAAATTCCGTCAGGAGCGTGCCACGAAGCAGATGGGAACGCTCGGAAGCGGGAATCACTTCACGGAAGTGTGCGTAAGTGAGGACGGTTCGGTCTGGCTGATGCTCCACTCCGGTTCCAGGAACATCGGCAAGGAGCTGGCCGAGTACCACATCGGCGTCGCCCAGAAGCTTCCGCACAACCAGGGGCTGGTCGACCGTGACCTCGCCGTCTTCGTCGCAGACACGCCGCAGATGGCGGCGTACCGCAACGACCTGTTCTGGGCGCAGGAGTACGCGAAGTACAACCGCACGATCATGATGGCGCTTCTGAAGGACGTCATCCGCAAGGAGTTCAAGAAGGCCAAGCCGGTCTTCGAGCCGGAGATCAGCGCTCATCACAACTACGTTGCCGAGGAGCGGTACGGCGGGATGGATCTGCTGGTGACCCGCAAGGGCGCGATCCGCGCGGGTTCCGGCGAGTACGGGATCATCCCCGGCTCGATGGGCACGGGTTCGTACATCGTGAAGGGGCTGGGAAACGAGAAGTCCTTCAACTCGGCCTCGCACGGCGCGGGGCGGCGCATGAGCCGTAACGCGGCGAAGCGCCGCTTCTCGACGAAGGACCTGGAGGAGCAGACGCGCGGCGTCGAGTGCCGCAAGGACTCCGGCGTCGTGGACGAGATCCCGGGCGCGTACAAGCCGATCGAGCAGGTGATGGAGCAGCAGAGCGACCTTGTGGAGGTCGTGGCGAAGCTGAAGCAGGTCGTCTGTGTGAAGGGCTGAGGCGCAGACCTGTGCGCGGGGCCCTGGCATGTGGTGTGTCGGGGCCCTGTTTTGGCGTGTCGGGGGCCTCTTTCAGTCGCGCGCCGGCGTGGTTACTTCGCGTGCGTTACCGCGTAGATCATGACGAAGGCCACGATGTGGATGCCGAAGAGGAAGTACGCGAGGAAGTACCAGACCTTGCGTTCGTTCTTCGTCTCCTCGGCGAGGCGGCGCTGTTCGAGGGCGCGTTGCCGCTGTTCCCGGTCGTTCGTCGGCTCGGTGGTCACAGTTCCCGGTGGACCTTCGTGTTCGACGCCTGTGCGCGGGGGCGGACGAGGAGGAGGTCGACGTTGACGTGGCTGGGGCGGGTGACCGCCCAGGTGATGGTGTCGGCTACGTCGTCGGCGGTGAGGGGCTGGGCCACGCCCGCGTAGACCTTGGCGGCCTTCTCGGCGTCGCCGCCGAAGCGGGTCAGTGCGAACTCGTCGGTCTTGACCATGCCGGGCGCGATCTCGATGACCCGCACCGGCGTGCCGACGATCTCCAGGCGGAGGGTTTCGGCGAGGACGTGCTCGGCGTGCTTGGCGGCGGCATAGCCGGCGCCGCCCTCGTAGGTGCCGTGGCCCGCGGTCGAGGAGAGCACCACGACCGTGCCGTCGCCGCTCGCGGTGAGGGCGGGGAGGAGGGCCTGGGTGATGTTCAGGGTGCCGATGACGTTCGTCTCGTACATCAGGCGCCAGTCCGCCGGGTCGCCCGTCGCGACCGGGTCGGCGCCGAGCGCTCCGCCCGCGTTGTTGACCAGGACGCCGATCGTCTTGAACGCCGTCGCGAACTCGTCGACCGCGGTGCGGTCCGTGACGTCCAGGGCGTACGCCGTTGCCTGGCCGCCCGCCTTGTTGATCTCTTCCGCCAGCGTCTCGATGCGGTCCTTGCGGCGGGCGGTGAGGACGACGCGGTAGCCGGCGGCGGCGAGCTGCCGTGCCGTCGCCGCGCCGATGCCGCTGCTCGCGCCGGTCACCACGGCGATGCGGGAGGTTGCGGTGGGCGCGTTGGGCGCGGCCGGCGGGGTCATTCGGGCTCCTCGGGCGAGTGCGGCGATTCTCGTCAGGATAGGCCGGTGGTGAGTGGTGGCGTCGAGCCGTCCGGGTGCCGGAAGGGGGTGCGGTCGGTTTCCCGGAGTGGGGTGCGGTCAGTTTCCGCGTGGCGCGTACATGATTACCGCCATTCCCGCCAGGCAGATCAGCGCGCCCGTGACGTCCCAGCGGTCGGGGCGGTAGCCGTCGGCGATCATGCCCCAGGCGAGGGAGCCGGCCACGAAGACCCCGCCGTACGCGGCGAGGATGCGGCCGAACTCGGGGTTCGGCTGGAGGGTGGCCACGAAGCCGTATATGCCGAGGGCCATCACACCGGCGCCGATCCAGAGCCAGCCGCGGTGTTCGCGTACGCCCTGCCAGACCAGCCAGGCGCCGCCGATCTCGAAGAGTGCGGCGACGACGAAGAGGGCGGCGGAGCGGAGGATCAGCATGCGGTCACTTTTGCATGCCGGGTCGTATCGGGTGTCCTACCGGGTGGCAGGCCGGGTCTGCGCGGGTTTCAGGCCGGGTCTGCGCGGCTTTCGTCACCTGATGGACGGCGCCTGTCGGTCGTCAGGTGTGGGATATATCCGGTGACCGGGTGCCCGAGCGGAGGAAGTGACGTCATGCGGATGTTGTGTGCGGTGGGTGCGGGGGCTTTGTTGCTGGTGAGTGCGGCGCCGGCGTCGCCCGTTGCCGCGGTGGCTCCTGAGGCCGATCTTGCCTATCACGGGTACGTGGCCATGGGGCGAGGGAGCGTCTCCGTGCGGTTCACTCCCCAGAACCATGGGCCGAGCCCCGTCGCCGACGCGACGGTTCGGCTGAGCTGGTCCGTGCAACTCGCGGATGTGCAGCAACTGCCGGAGGGCTGTGCGCGGGTGGAGGCCCGGGCGGTGGTGTGCCGGACGGGGGCGTTGGACGCGGATGGGCTGGGGGAGGAGATCCGGCTGACGGTGCGGCTGCGGGGGGAGCCGTCCGAGGTGGCGATGTCGTTCGACACGGTGTGGGGTGGTGGGGCCGTGGATGGGAATCGGGTTAATGATCGACAGCGGGTGTTGGTGCTGGATACGGGTGACTCGTACGTGTTCTAGCGGGGGCGCTTTCTGCCGGGTTCGCTTTCTGCCGGTGGGTGGGTCGGGGCCGTGCCGGTACATCCGCCCGTCGCCGCTGGATCCGACGTTGCCCTAAGGAGCCGTTTCCAGATTCGAACGTAAGCGACGGGCATGTGATGTACCGGCACGGCCCCTTCCGTGCGTTTGCGGCTGCAGGCCGTTGGCCGCAGCCGTCTCTCGGGGATGTCTGCGTCGTACGATTACTGTCTGGCGCAGATGAAGGGTGCGGGTATGGCCGGGAGCGGGCGGGAGCGGTTGCTTGACGAGTTGGGCACGGTGTCGCGGCGTTATATGGCGTCGTACGCGCTCTTCAATCAGGCCCTTGCCGATCATTTGAAGCTGCATCCGACGGATGTGCAGTGTCTGAATCTGCTGAGTCTGGGGGACGGGCCCGTAACGACCGGGCGGATCGCGGAGATGACCGGGCTGACGACCGGGTCGGCTACGCGGCTCGTGGATCGGCTGGAGAAGGCCGGCTATGTCGTACGGGAGCGGGACGCCGTCGATCGGCGGCGGGTGCTCGTGGCTACCGTGCCGGAGAAGATGGCCGAGCTCGGGCAGATGTGGGATCGGTTGGGGGGCGGATGGTACGCGCTCTTCGATGGGCTTGAGGATGATGAACTCGCCCTGATCATCGGGCATATGCTGCGCACGGTCGACTTCACCGCGGAGCAGATGGATCGGCTGAGGGGTGGGGATCTTCAAGGGGATTCGGAGTCGTAGCGCTCTCGCGCCTCGTTGACCTGCGTGGACGCTGTGCTGGATGCCGCAGTCCTTGGCGAGGCAGCCCTGGAGTGGGTGCGGGACGGGGGCGCCTGTGCCGGTGTGATCCCGCAGGCGGCCCCCGCCTCGGTGCGCGGGGTGCGGACCGGTGCGGTCGAGGTGAACGCGGACGGCGCCCGCCTTGCCGAGCTGGCCGGGCTCGTGGACGAGGGGGCGCTGACTCTCCGGGTGGCCGAGACGTACGCCCTGGACGAGGCGGCCAAGGCGCACGCCCGGCCGGCGGAGGGCGGGGTGCGGGGGCGGGTGGGCCTCCTCCCCTGGCGTTCTAGTGATGGTGTTCCTGTGGTGCCTTGCGCGGCAGCAGCCGTACGAGGAGAAGGCATGCGGCGACGGCGCTCGGCCTGGGGATCGGGCTGGGGGCCGAGGGCGAGGAGGAACGCGTCGAGGGCCGCCACGCGGGCGTCCTCGGCGTCGGGGCGAGGATCGCGCTGGGGTCCGTGTCCGGGTACACCTCGGGCCGGCGTATCCGCCTGCCCGTCCACTCCGTCACCGGCTGCCCCGGGGCGAAGGCCCGGAAGCCGCCCGGCCGGAACTTGATGCCGCACACCCGGCCCCGTCCGTCCAGCTTCTGCGTGAAGAGGCTGAGCTGGATGCCCGCGAGCTCGGCGAAGGGTTCCTGGCCCTCGAACTGATGGAAGACGATGTTGACCGCCGGGTGCGGGACCACGTGGGAGACGTACGGCTCGGAGAGGTTCCAGTCGATCAGCCAGTACTGCTCGACATGGCGGCGCAGGGGCCCGGCCGGTTCGCGGCGCCGGAAGTGGACGCGCGCGAAGAGTTCCGCGGCGTCGACGATGCCTCGGGTGTCATGGCGTGGGACGGCCATGAGGGGATCGTAGGGCGGGGCGCTGACATCGTCGGCTGGTGTGGGGGCGGCCGTCCGGAATACCTGCGGAGGCTCGCTGGTTCGAGAGTCAGGTATAGTTGAACGGTCAACAATCTGGAGGGTGAGCGACCATGCAGTTCGGGATCTTCAGCGTCGGGGATGTCACACCGGACCCGACCACGGGCGGGACGCCGACCGAGCGGGAACGCATCAAGGCCATGGTCGCCATCGCGGAGAAGGCCGAGGAGGTCGGGCTCGACGTCTTCGCGACCGGGGAGCACCACAACCCGCCGTTCGTGCCGTCGTCGCCGACCACCATGCTCGGCTACATAGCCGCGCGCACGGAGAAGCTCGTCCTCTCCACCTCCACGACCCTCATCACCACCAACGACCCGGTGAAGATCGCCGAGGACTTCGCGATGCTCCAGCATCTGGCCGACGGGCGGATGGATCTGATGATGGGGCGCGGGAACACCGGGCCCGTCTACCCCTGGTTCGGGCAGGACATCCGCCAGGGCATCAACCTCGCCGTCGAGAACTACGCGCTGCTGCACCGGCTGTGGCGCGAGGACGTGGTGACGTGGGAGGGCAAGTTCCGTACGCCGCTGCAGTCGTTCACGTCGACGCCGCGGCCGATGGACGGCGTACCGCCGTTCGTCTGGCACGGGTCGATCAGGTCGCCCGAGATCGCGGAACAGGCCGCGTACTACGGCGATGGCTTCTTCCACAACAACATCTTCTGGCCCGCCGACCACACCAAGCGGATGGTCGAGCTCTACCGGCAGCGGTACGCGCACTACGGGCACGGCACGCCCGAGCAGGCGATCGTCGGGCTCGGCGGGCAGGTGTTCATGCGGCACAACTCGCAGGACGCCGTACGCGAGTTCCGGCCGTACTTCGACAACGCGCCGGTGTACGGCCACGGGCCGTCCCTCGAGGACTTCACCGAGCAGACTCCGCTGACCGTCGGCTCGCCGCAGCAGGTGATCGAGAAGACGCTGAGCTTCCGGGAGTACGCCGGTGACTACCAGCGTCAGCTGTTCCTGATGGACCACGCGGGGCTGCCGCTGAAGACCGTCCTGGAGCAGATCGACCTGCTGGGCGAGGAGGTCGTGCCGGTGTTGCGCGAGGAGTTCGCCAAGGGGCGTCCTGCCGGGGTACCGGAGGCGCCGACGCATGCGGCTCGGGTGGCCGCGGCCGCGGCCGAGGGGTCCGCGGAAGGGGTGACTGTCGCATGAAGCTTGTCGTCGTCTCGGCGGGGCTGAGTGTTCCGTCGTCCACGCGGTTGCTGGGCGACCGGCTGGCGGCCGCCGTGGTCCAGGGCACGGGCGCCGATGTCCAGGTCGTGGAGGTGCGCGACCTGGCCGTCGAGATCGCGCACAACTTCACGAACGGCTTCCCCGGGAAGGGGCTGTCCGCCGCGATCGATGCCGTGGCGTCCGCGGACGGGCTCATCGTCGTCACGCCCGTCTTCTCCGCCTCCTACAGCGGGCTGTTCAAGTCCTTCTTCGATGTGCTGTCCGCCGGGGACAAGGACGTGCTGGCCGGGAAGCCGGTGCTGGTCGCGGCGACCGGGGGCTCGGAGCGGCACTCGCTGGTGCTCGAGCATGCGCTGCGTCCATTGTTCTCGTATCTGCGGGCTGTGGTCGTGCCGACCGCGGTGTACGCGGCTTCGGAGGACTGGGGGGCGGAGGGGCTGGCTTCGCGGATTGAGCGGGCTGCGGGGGAGTTGGCCGGGTTGATGACGGCTACGGGGGGTGGGGGTTTGCGGGGGCTGGGCTCGGCTGCGGCTGCGGCTGCGCCCGGCCGGGCTGAGGCCGCCCCTGGCGGGGGCGGTGCTGGTGGCTTTGAGGTGGTTCCCTTCGAGGAGCAGCTGGCTGCGTTGCGGTCGTAGGTGGTGGCAGGGGAGGGTTTTCGCCCCCTCCGCCCCTACCCGGCCCGTACCTGGGGGCTGTCGCCCCCAGACCCCCGCCTATCGCGCTTCGCGCTCGTCCTCAAACGCCGGACGGGCTGAAGATCTCAGCCGACGTGCACCCGTGGGCGGCGGGAGCGGTTCGGTTCTGCCTCGCGGAGGATTTCTCGGGTGACCGGGGCGACCTCGCCCTGGCCGAAGAGGAAGAAGCGGAGGAAGTTGGCGAAGGGGTTGCCCTCGGTCCACTCGAAGTAGATGTGCGGGATGCTGCCGGTGGACTCGCGGACGTGCAGGAGGAAGGCGGCGAGGGCGTTGGGGATGGAGGAGGACTCCAAGGTCAGCACGCGGTAGCGGCCGTGCATGACCTCGCCGCGTACGTACAGGCCCGCCTCGAATTCGGAGGGGTCGCGGATCGTGACCTCGACGAAGACGAAGTCCTCCTGGGGCGCGAGGTCGTTGTCGGCCCTGATCTGCTCGATCTTCTCCCGGTACTCGGTGAGGTCACGCGTGTCCGGCTCGTTGGCGATGAACTGGATCCGGCGGCTGGCGATGTCCCGTACGAACCGTTCCGTCATGTCGTCCATCGTCACGCTGGTGACCCGCAGTTCGAAGGAGCGGGCCAGCCGGGACAGCAGCGAGACGAGCATGATGCCCGCGATGAAGCAGCCGCCGATCTTGACGCCGTCGGGGCGCTCGATGACGTTCAGGATCGTCGTGTAGAGGAACACCGTCGAGATCACCGCGAACGCGATGGTCCAGTTCCGCTGTCCGGCCCTGCCGGCGGCGATGGTGACCGCGATGGCGGCGGAGCTGATGAGGACGAGGACACCGGTGGCGTACGCGCCGCCCTGTGCGTCGACGTCGGCGTTGAAGATCCACGTGACCAGGAACGCGACCAGGGTGAAGACGATCACCATGGGGCGGACGGCGCGCGCCCAGTGCGGGGCCATGCCGTAGCGGGGGAGATAGCCCGGCATGAGGTTCAGGAGTCCGGCCATGGCGGAGGCGCCCGCGAACCACAGGATGGCGATCGTGGAGATGTCGTAGACCGTGCCGAAGGCGTTGCCCAGGTACTCGTGCGCCAGGTACGCCAGCGCGCGGCCGTTGGCCTCGCCGCCCGACTCGAACTCCTTCGCCGGGATGAGGAGGGTGGTGATGAAGCTCGTGCAGATCAGGAAGACGCTCATGATCAGCGCCGCGGTCGTGAGCAGCTTCTTCGTTCCGCGGATACGGCCCTTAGGCCGCTCCTCGGTGTCGTCCGGGTCGCCCTCCACGTGCGGCATGACCGCCACGCCCGTCTCGAAGCCGGAGAGGCCGAGCGCCAGCTTGGGGAAGACCAGCAGGGCCACGCCGACCATCGCGAGGGCGTTGCCGTGCTCGGCGGTGAGGGCGCTGGACCAGTCGGTGATCACGTGGCTCTCCGTGGCCAGGTGCCAGAGGCCGGTGGCGACGACTACGGCGTTGAGCGCCAGGTAGAGGCCCACCAGGACGACCGCGACGCCGATCGCCTCCAGGAAGCCCTTGAGGAACACCGCGCCGAGCAGGGCGATGAGGATGAGGGTGATCAGCACCTGCTTGTCGTGCAGGACGCTGGTCAGGTGGGGGTTCTCCACCAGATGGGTGGAGGCGTCCGCCGCCGAAAGGGTGATGGTGATCAGGAAGTCGGTCGCGGCGAAGCCCAGCAGGGTGAGCACGAACAGCTTGCCCTTCCAGAAGGACAGCAGCCGCTCCAGCATCGCGATCGAGCCCTGACCGTGCGGGCTCTCCTCGGCCACCCGCCGGTAGACCGGCAGCGCGCCCGCCAGGGTGACGAGGACGAGCACGATCGTCGCCACGGGGGACAGCAGCCCGGCCGCCAGGGCGGCGATGCCGGGCTGGTAGCCGAGGGTGGAGAAGTAGTCGACGCCGGTCAGGCACATCACGCGCCACCACCGCTGCCCCTTGTGCGCGGGCACCGGCTCGGCGGGGCGGGGCACCTGGCGGCCTTTGCCCATGTCGGACAGGCCTTGCAGCATCCACGCACGCAGACGAGGCATACGGGGACGGCGCGTACCGGCATCGTGGTCGGCGGTGGCCATCGGCGTGCTCCTGACGTGCTGCCAAGCGGTGGGTTCCGATCATCGGGGCCGCGCCACATTGAGAGGAACGTCTCTGTTTGTCCGTGCCCATTGTGGCCATCAGGAGCGGGGTTGGCACGACGAGATCGTTGCGGGGCTGCCGATTCAGTCCAGCCCCGACACCTTGAACACCGTCACTGCCGTCTCGCGGTCGATGCGTTCCGAGACGCGGCGCAGTGCCGTGGCCCCGTAGGTGAGGGAGCCGCGCTCGGCGGAGATGCGCGCGTCGTCGTTCAGGCGGTGCCACAGCGGCGGGTTGGAGACCAGGACGCGGGGGTCGATCTCGACGCGGGCGCCGGAGGTGTCGCGCAGGACGAGCCGCCGGCCGACGCCGTCGAGGCAGCGTACGGACACAAGGCGGTCGGTCCGTACCCGGCGGCCGCGCAGCAGTCCGTGCGAGGACAGCCAGCCCTCCCCGGCGGCGACCCGGGCGGGGCAGAGGACCAGGAACAGCAGCACCGAGGCCTGAATCAGCCGGTCCGGAGAGACCTGCATCACGGTTTCGCGGGCCCCGCGCCAGAGGTCCCGCAGTGCCCCGTAAGGGATGCGTCAAAGGCGTACCGCGCCCCGTAAGGGAGGCGTCAACGGCGGCCGCATCCGGCCACGGAGGCGTTTTCCTCTAACAGTCAGTTCAACCCGAACCTCATCTAGGAGCTCACGATGGCCGACGTGGCCTTCGTCGTCACCACGATCGCGGTGTTCGCGCTGGTGGCCCTCGTCGCCAAGGGGGTGACGAAGCTGTGACCGCCGAAAACGTCGTCGGCCTCGTCGTGGCCGTCGCCCTGCTGGGCTATCTCGTCCTTGCTCTCGTTTTCCCGGAGAGGTTCTGAGCCCTGATATGAGCTCCGTCCTCGCCGGCGTGCTCCAGCTGCTCGCGCTCATAGCCGCACTGGCACTCGCCTACCGTCCCCTCGGCGACTACATGGCCAAGGTCTACTCCTCCGACAAGCACCTGCGCGTGGAGAAATGGATCTACAAGGGCATCGGCGCCAACCCGAACACGCAGATGCGCTGGCCCGCCTACCTGCGCGGTGTCCTTGCCTTCTCCGCCGTCAGCGTCCTCTTCCTCTACCTGCTGCAGCGCATCCAGGGCGTGCTGCCCGGCTCGCTCGGCTTCTCCGCGATCGACCCGGACCAGGCGTTCAACACCGCCGCGTCGTTCGTGACGAACACCAACTGGCAGTCGTACTACGGCGAGCAGGCCATGGGCCACGTCGTGCAGACCGCCGGTCTGGCCGTCCAGAACTTCGTCTCCGCCGCCGTCGGCATCGCGGTGGCCGTAGCCCTCGTGCGCGGCTTCGCACGCTCGCGCACTGGTGAACTCGGAAACTTCTGGTCCGACCTGGTGCGCGGTGTCGTCCGCATCCTGCTGCCGCTCTCCGTCGTCGCCGCGATCGTCCTGGTCGCCTGCGGTGCGATCCAGAACTTCTCCGGCGTCCACGAGGTCGGCCAATTCCTGAATGGGCACAGCATGGGAGGCTCGCAGGAGTGGAACGGTGGCGCGGTCGCCTCGCAGGAGGCCATCAAGGAGCTCGGCACCAACGGTGGCGGTTACTTCAACGCCAACAGTGCCCACCCCTTCGAGAACCCGACCCCGTTCACGAACCTCTTCGAGATCTTCCTGATCCTCCTCATCCCCTTCGCGCTGACCCGCACCTTCGGCCGCATGGTCGGCAGCCTGAAGCAGGGCTACGCGATCCTCGCCACGATGGTCACCATCTGGATCGGCTTCACGGCCTTGATGATGTGGACCGAGTTCTCCCATCACGGCCCGGCGTTCGACATCGCCGGGGGTGCGATGGAGGGCAAGGAGAGCCGCTTCGGCGTCGGCGCGTCGTCCATCTTCGCCGTGGCGACCACGCTCACCTCGACCGGCGCGGTGGACTCCTTCCACTCCTCGTTCACCGGTCTCGGCGGCGGCATCACCATGCTGGGCATGCAGCTCGGCGAGATCGCGCCCGGTGGTGTCGGCTCCGGCCTCTACGGCGTGCTGATCATGGCGATCATCGCGGTGTTCATCGCGGGGCTCATGGTCGGCCGTACGCCTGAATACCTGGGCAAGAAGATCGGCACTCGCGAGATCAAGTTCGCGGCCTGCTACATCCTCATCACCCCGGCGCTGGTGCTCGTCTTCACCGCCGCCGCGATGGCGCTGCCCACCCCGGGCAACTCGATGACGAACAGTGGCGCGCACGGCTTCTCCGAGATCCTGTACGCCTACACCTCGGGCGCCAACAACAACGGCTCGGCCTTCGCCGGTCTGAACGCCGACACGCAGTGGTTCAACACCACCATCGGTATCGCGATGATGCTCGGCCGCTTCCTGCCGATGGTGTTCGTCCTCGCGCTGGCCGGCTCGCTCGCCGAGCAGAGGCCGGTCCCGGCAACGGCGGGCACCCTGCGCACGGAGAAGCCGCTGTTCACCGGCCTCCTCGTCGGCACGATCCTGATCATCACCGGTCTGACCTACTTCCCGGCCCTGGCGCTGGGTCCGCTGGCCGAGGGGCTGGCGTCATGACCACTCGTACAGAGAAGCAAGAGGACTCGATGTCCACAGCCACTCCGACCCGGGCCCCGCACAGCGATGTGCCGACCGGCCACAAGGACGAAGGCAAGGTCGGCGCCGGCCTGTTCGACCCGAAGCAGCTGCTGAAGTCGCTGCCGGACGCCTTCCGCAAGCTCGACCCGCGGGTGATGATCAAGTCCCCCGTGATGTTCGTGGTCCTCGTCGGCTCGGTGCTGACGACGGTCTTCGCCTTCAAGGACCCGGGCGACTGGTTCGGCTGGGCGATCAGCGCCTGGCTGTGGCTGACGGTGATCTTCGCGAACCTCGCGGAGGCCGTGGCCGAGGGCCGCGGCAAGGCGCAGGCGGACACCCTGCGCAAGGCCAAGACCGACACCGTGGCGCGCCGGCTGGCCAAGAACGGCGAGCCCGGCAAGAACGAAGTGCAGATCCCCGGCACCGAGCTGCGCGTCGGCGACCTGGTCGTCTGCGAGGCGGGCGACATCATCCCCGGCGACGGTGACGTCGTCGAGGGTGTGGCCAGCGTCGACGAGTCGGCCATCACCGGCGAGTCGGCCCCGGTCATCCGTGAGTCCGGCGGCGACCGCTCGGCCGTCACCGGCGGTACGAAGGTCCTCTCCGACCGCATCGTCATCAAGATCACGACGAAGCCGGGCGAGACCTTCATCGACCGGATGATCGCCCTCGTCGAGGGCGCGGCCCGGCAGAAGACGCCCAACGAGATCGCGCTGAACATCCTGCTCGCGTCGCTCACGATCGTCTTCCTGCTCGCGGTCGCGACCCTGCCGCCGTTCGCGGACTACGCCGGCACGCACCTCACGATGGTCGTCCTGGTGGCCCTCCTGGTCTGCCTGATCCCGACCACCATCGGCGCCCTGCTCTCCGCGATCGGTATCGCGGGCATGGACCGGCTGGTGCAGAGGAACGTACTCGCCATGTCCGGCAGGGCAGTCGAGGCGGCGGGCGACGTGTCGACCCTCCTCCTCGACAAGACCGGCACCATCACCCTCGGCAACCGCCAGGCCTCCGAGTTCGTGCCCGTCATGGGCACCACCGAGGCCGAGGTCGCCAACGCCGCGCAGCTGTCGTCGCTGGCCGACGAGACCCCCGAGGGCCGTTCCATCGTCGTCCTGGCGAAGGAGCAGTACGGGCTGCGCGAGCGGCACCAGGGCGAGCTGGTGCACGCGGAGTGGATCGCCTTCACCGCCCAGACCCGTATGTCGGGTGTGGACGTGGACGGCAGGAAGATCCGCAAGGGTGCGGCCGGTTCGGTCATCACCTGGGTCAAGGAGCAGGGCGGTACCCTCTCCGAGGACGCCGGCACCCTCGCCAACCGGATCTCCGAGGCGGGCGGCACCCCGCTGCTCGTTGCCGTCGAGGACGCGGAAGGCGCCCGTGTCCTGGGCGTCATCCACCTCAAGGACGTCGTCAAGGACGGCATGCGCGAGCGGTTCGAAGAGCTGCGCCGCATGGGCATCAAGACCGTCATGATCACGGGTGACAACCCGCTGACGGCCAAGGCGATCGCCGAGGAGGCGGGCGTTGACGACTTCCTCGCGGAGGCCACTCCCGAGGACAAGATGGCGCTCATCAAGCGCGAGCAGGCGGGCGGCAAGCTCGTCGCGATGACCGGTGACGGCACGAACGACGCGCCGGCGCTGGCCCAGGCCGACGTGGGTGTGGCCATGAACACCGGTACCTCGGCCGCCAAGGAGGCCGGGAACATGGTGGACCTGGACTCCAACCCCACCAAGCTCATCGAGATCGTGGAGATCGGCAAGCAGCTGCTGATCACCCGGGGCGCGCTGACGACGTTCTCCATCGCCAACGACGTCGCGAAGTACTTCGCGATCATCCCGGCGCTGTTCGCGGCGGTCTACCCGGGCCTGGACAAGCTCAACATCATGCACCTGTCCTCGCCCGACTCCGCGATCCTGTCGGCGGTCATCTTCAACGCGCTGATCATCATCGCGCTGGTGCCGCTCGCCCTGCGGGGTGTGCAGTACCGGCCGGTCAGCGCCGACAAGATGCTGCGGCGCAACCTCGGGATCTACGGTCTCGGCGGCCTGATCGCGCCCTTCATCGGCATCAAGATCATCGACCTGCTCATCTCCCTCATCCCCGGAATCGGCTGATCGGCTATGAACAACTCGGTTACGAACACGGCCCGGTTGCTCTGGGCCGGCCTGCGAGCGCTTCTCGTGTTGACTGTGGTCACAGGTGTCATCTATCCGCTGGCCATCACAGGCGTTGCCCAGGGACTCTTCTCCGACCAGGCGAACGGCTCGGAGATCAAGGCGGACGGAAAGGTCGTCGGCTCCTCGCTGATCGGCCAGTCCTACAACCTGCCGCTGAAGAAGGGCCAGGAGACCCCTGAGCCCGACCTGAAGTGGTTCCAGGGCCGCCCGCAGAACGGCCTGGGCACGAACTCGGTCAACACGCAGTACAAGCTGATCCTGTCCGGCGCCACCAACCGTTCCGGCGACAACAAGGACCTGATCGACTGGGTGACCGCCGCCAAGAAGGCCGTCATCAAGGACAACTCGGTGAACGGCTACACGGTCAAGCCCTCCGACGTACCCGCCGAGGCGGTGACGTCCTCCGGCTCCGGCCTCGACCCGGACATCTCCCCGGAGTACGCCGACATCCAGGTCCACCGGGTCGCGGCCAGGAACAACGTGTCCGTCGCCCAGGTGCGGAAGCTGGTCGACGAGCACTCCCAGGGCCGCACCCTCGGCTTCATGGGCGAGCCCCGCGTCAACGTCCTCGAACTCAACATCGCGCTCAAGGAACTCGTGGCGAAGAGCTGATGGGCTGACACGCACCACGCAGGAGTTGACGGTTCCGGGAGACCTCCCGGAACCGTCAACTCCCGCTCCCGTGGGGGACATTGCCCACCGACCAGGCCTCCCCGCAACGCTCCGCACGATCCGGAGAGTCCGCCGTACACCCCTCTCTGCGACAGGAAAGGCCCACACCGATGACCCGCGTGCTGGTGGTGGAGGACGATCCACAGCTCGTACGGGCGCTCGTGATCAACATGCAGGCGCGCGGGTACGGGGTCGACGCCGCCCCCGACGGCGCCACGGCGCTGCGGATCGCCGCGGCGCGCCAGCCCGATGTGGTCGTCCTCGACCTGGGGCTGCCCGACATGGACGGCACGGACGTCATCAAGGCCCTGCGCGGCTGGACCCGCGTACCGATCCTGGTGCTGTCCGCGCGCCGGGCCTCCGACGAGAAGGTCGCCGCGCTCGACGCGGGCGCGGACGACTACATGACCAAGCCGTTCAGCATGGACGAACTGCTCGCCCGGCTGCGCGCCGCCGTACGCCGTAACGAGACGGTGGCGCTCGCCCCGGAGACCGTCGTGGTCACCACGGACGAGTTCACCGTCGACCTGGCCGCCAAGAAGGCCAGCCGCGACGGCCGCGATATCCGCCTCACCCCCACCGAGTGGCATCTGCTGGAGATCCTGGTCTGCAACCCGGGGCGGCTGGTGACGCAGCGTCAACTCCTCCAGGAGGTGTGGGGAGTCTCGTACAAAAACAAGACCAACTACCTGCGCGTCTACATGGCGCAGCTCCGGCGCAAACTGGAGGCTGACCCCTCCCATCCCCGCTATCTGATCACCGAGCCCGGCATGGGCTACCGCTTCGAGGCATAAAGGGCCGGGAAACACCATGGGACGCGGCAAACTCCGGATCTACCTGGGCGCGGCTCCGGGCGTCGGCAAGACGTACGCGATGCTCTCCGAGGCGCATCGTCGTGTCGAGCGGGGCACGGACTGTGTGGTGGCGTTCGTGGAGCACCACAGCCGGGCGCGCACCGAGGTGATGCTGCACGGCCTGGAGCAGGTGGCGCGCAAGGAGCTGGAGTACCGGGGCTCGGTGTTCACCGAGATGGATGTGGACGCCGTGCTCGGGCGTGCCCCGGCCGTCGCCGTGGTGGACGAGCTCGCGCACACCAACATCCCGGGCTCCCGCAACGACAAGCGCTGGCAGGATGTCGAGGAGCTGCTCGCTGCCGGGATCGATGTGATCTCCACGGTCAACATCCAGCACCTGGAGTCGCTGGGTGATGTCGTGGAGTCGATAACGGGTGTGCGGCAGCGGGAGACGGTGCCGGACGAGGTGGTGCGCCGGGCGGACCAGATCGAGCTGGTCGACATGTCGCCGCAGGCGCTGCGGCGGCGGATGGCGCACGGCAACATCTACAAGTCCGACAAGGTCGATGCGGCCTTGTCCAATTACTTCCGGCCCGGGAATCTGACCGCGCTGCGGGAGCTGGCGCTGCTCTGGGTCGCCGACCGGGTCGATGAGTACCTCACCGAGTACCGCAGTGAGCACCGGGTCTCGAAGATCTGGGGTTCCAGGGAGCGGATCGTCGTCGGGCTGACGGGCGGTCCCGAGGGCCGTACGCTCATCCGCCGCGCCGCCCGCCTCGCGGAGAAGGGCGCGGGCGGCGAGGTCATGGCGGTCTACATCTCCCGCAGTGACGGGCTGACCTCCGCCTCGCCCAAGGAACTCGCCGTCCAGCGCACGCTTGTCGAGGATCTGGGCGGAACCTTCCACCACGTCGTCGGGGACGACATACCCGTCGCCCTCCTGGACTTCGCGCGGGGCGTCAACGCCACCCAGATCGTGCTCGGCTCCTCGCGCCGCAAGACCTGGCAGTACGTCTTCGGGCCGGGCGTCGGCGCCACGGTGGCCCGGGAGTCGGGGCCCGACCTCGACGTCCACATCGTCACCCACGACGAGGCGGGCAAGGGGCGGGGCCTGGCCACCGTCCCGCGCAGCCAACTCGGCCGCGCCCGGCTCATCTGGGGCTGGCTTACCGGTGTCGCCGGTCCGCCGCTGCTCACCCTGCTGCTGAGCAGCGGGCCCGATCTCGGCCTCGCCAACGACATGCTGCTGTTCCTGACGGTGACGGTGGCGGCGGCGCTGCTCGGCGGCCTCTATCCGGCCCTCGCCTCGGCGGCCTTCGGCTCCCTGCTCCTGAACTACTACTACACGCCGCCGCTGCACCGGCTCACGATCGCGGACCCCAAGAACATCGTCGCCCTCGTGATCTTCGTCGGCGTCGCCGTGTCCGTGGCGTCGGTGGTGGACCTGGCGGCCCGCCGCACCCATCAGGCGGCGCGGCTGCGCTCGGAGTCGGAGATCCTCTCCTTTCTGGCGGGCAGCGTGCTGCGCGGCGAGACCAGCCTCGAAGCCCTGCTGGAGCGGGTGCGGGAGACCTTCGGGATGGAGTCGGTCGCGCTGCTGGAGCGCGAGAGCGACGTCGATCCGTGGACCTGCGCGGGCAGTGTGGGCCCGCGGCCCTGCGTGCGCCCCGAGGACGCGGACGTCGACATGCCGGTGGGCGACCACATGGCGCTGGCGCTCTCGGGCCGGGTGCTGCCGGCCTCGGACCGCCGGGTGCTGGCCGCCTTCGCCGCCCAGGCGGCGGTCGTGCTGGACCGCCAACGCCTCCAGCACGAGGCCGACCAGGCCCGCGACCTCGCCGAGGGCAACCGCATCCGTACGGCGCTGCTGGCCGCCGTCAGCCACGACCTGCGCACCCCGCTGGCCGGCATCAAGGCGTCGGTCTCCTCCCTCCGCTCCGACGACGTGGAATGGTCCGTGGAGGATCAGGCGGAACTCCTGGAAGCGATCGAGCAAGGGGCCGACCGCCTCGACCACCTGGTGGGCAACCTGCTGGACATGTCCCGCCTCCAGACCGGCACGGTCTCCCCGCTGATCCGCGAGATCGACCTCGACGAGGTGGTCCCGATGGCACTCGGCGGCGTCCCCGAGAACAGCGTCGGGCTGGACATCCCCGAGACCCTGCCGATCGTCGTCGTGGACCCCGGACTGCTGGAGCGCGCGGTCGCCAACGTCGTGGAGAACGCGGTCAAGTACAGCCCGGCGGGTGAACCGGTCCTGGTCTCCGCGAGCGCCCTCGCCGACCGCGTGGAAGTGCGCGTGGTGGACCGCGGCCCCGGCGTCCCCGACGAGGCCAAGGAACGCATCTTCGCCCCCTTCCAGCGCCACGGCGACTCCCCGCGCGGCGCGGGCGTAGGCCTTGGCCTCGCGGTCGCCCGCGGCTTCGCCGAGGCGATGGGCGGCACCCTCAACGCCGAGGACACCCCCGGCGGCGGACTCACCATGGTCCTCACGGTCCGGACGGCGGCGAGCCTTCACCCGGAACACACGGATCTGCCGGCGGCGCCGGTCAGTTGAGGCGCGGTGCCGGGGGCTGCGCTTGCGGACGCCCTGACGGACGGCCGCTGGGGCACGGCCCCGGTCGCCGTCGGGCACGAAGCACCGCCCTACCCGGAGGGTAAGGCGGTGTGGTTCGACCTGAGTGTGCGGTGAGGGGCCACCGGTGGTTCACAAGAGGTGGGCGAAGACGACCAGGTTCTCGGTGTAGTCCATGACGGTACGGTCGTAGGCACCGGCGCAGGTGATCAGCCGGACCTGGGCGTCGCGGGTGTCGGCGTACACGTACTCGTCGGGGAAGGCGTTCTTCGCGAACCTCTCGACGTCGTCGACCACGAACTCGGCCATGCGTCCGTCGGCCCTTTCCACGGCGAACTCGTCGCCCTTCTCCAGCCAGCTGAGCTTGGCGAACACGGCCGGGGACGTCGTCGTGTCCACGTGCCCGGCGATGAGCGAGGTCCCCAGCTCCCCGGGGGACGCGCCCTCGGCGTGCCAGCCGACCAGATTCGTGTCCTCGGCGGGCGGAGCCTCGAGCTTGCCCGTTTTGTCGGTGGCGAGGGCGATGAAGGGGGCATCGACGCCGATCTGCGGGATCAGCAGACGCGTCGGCTTGGCGCGCGGCAGGTGCTTCTCTTCGGCCGGCTGGGGGGTCGACTTCGACTTCGCCTTCGTCGTCGATGGCGGCGCGGGCGCCGCCACGGTACGCGGCGGGAGGGGGTCGTCGTTGGGCGGCTTTTCATTACCGCCGCCGATGAAGTTCAGCGCCAGGACCACAAGCGCGATGCCCCACAGCACGTAGGGCAGGCCGGAGTGAGAACCCCGGGCGGGCGGCACGGATTCGTTGTCGGCAGGGGAGGACGGCTTCGCTGCCATCGGGCACCACCTCACTAGGACACGGCAGCAGATCGAACAAAAGAGAGAGATGAGAAGAGAGACGAGAAGGAAGAGAGGTAAGGGCAGGTCAGGACGGGTCAGGCGGAAAGAAGGGGACCAGCCGGGCCGCCATCATGCGCGCAAGTGGCGGCCCGGTCTGCTATGTCACCTATGTCGTCTATGCCGTTGTCGGACATCGGTCAGGACGCATTCCCAGCGGCGTTCCTGCGGCGCAGCGCGTACATACCCGCGGCGCCCAGTCCAAGGACCGCCAGCCCGCCGGCCGTGAGACCCGGGTTGGCGAGCCCGCCGCCACCGGTGTGCACGCCGCCCTTGGGCTTGCCGTAGTCGGAGTCGCCCTTGCCGTAGCCGTTGTCGTCCTTGCCCTTGCCGTAGTCGGAGTCGTCCTTGTTGTAGCCGGAGCCACCCTTGCCGTAGCCGGAGTCGTCCTTGTAGGAGTCCGGGTCGAACTTCTTGTCGTCCTTGCTCCAGTCGTCGCCGCTGCCCAGGAAGGTCAGCGCACCGCCGCCGGCGTGGACGCCACCATTCGGCTTGTCGTAGCCGCCCTTGTCGTAGCCGCCCTTGTCGTGGCCGCCCTTGTCGTGGCCGCCCTTGTCGTGGCCGCCCTTGTCGTGGTCGTCGTCATCGTCCTTGTCGTGGCCGCCCTTGTCGTGGTCGTCGTCGTCATCCTTGTCCTTGCCGTTGTCGTCGTCGTCCTTGCCGTTGTCGTCGTCCTCGTCCTTGCCGTTGTTGCCGTTGTCGCCGTTGTCGTCCTTGCCGTTGTCGTCGTCGTCCTTGTCGTAGCCGTTGTCGCCGTTGCCGTTGCCGTTGCCGTTGCCCTTGTCGTGGTCGTCGTCGTCGCTGCTGCGCAGGGAGGTCAGCGCGCCGCCGCCGGTGTGGACGCCACCATTCGGCTTGTCGTAGCCGCCCTTGTCGTAGCCGCCCTTGTCGTGGCCGCCCTTGTCGTGGTCGTCGTCATCGTCCTTGTCGTGGCCGCCCTTGTCGTGGTCGTCGTCGTCATCCTTGTCCTTGCCGTTGTCGTCGTCGTCATCCTTGCCGTTGTCGTCGTCCTCGTCCTTGCCGTTGTCGCCGTTGTCGTCCTTGCCGTTGTCGTCCTTGCCGTTGTCGTCGTCGTCCTTGTCGTAGCCGTTGTCGCCGTTGCCGTTGCCGTTGCCGTTGCCGTTGCCGTTGCCCTTGTCGTGGTCGTCGTCGCCGCTGCGCAGGGAGGTCAGCGCGCCGCCGCCGGCGTGGACGCCACCATTCGGCTTGTCGTCATCGTCCTTGTCGTAGCCGCCCTTGTCGTGGCCGCCCTTGTCGTGGCCGCCCTTGTCGTGGTCGTCGTCATCGTCCTTGTCGTAGCCGCCCTTGTCGTGGTCGTCGTCGTCATCCTTGTCCTTGCCGTTGTCGTCGTCGTCCTTGCCGTTGTCGTCGTCCTCGTCCTTGCCGTTGTCGCCGTTGTCGCCGTTGTCGTCCTTGCCGTTGTTGCCGTTGTTGCCGTTGTTGCCGTTGTCGCCGTTGTCGTCCTTGCCGTTGTCGTCGTCGTCCTTGTCGTAGCCGTTGTCGCCGTTGCCCTTGTCGCCGTTGTCCTTGTCGCCGTGGTCGCTGTCGTCGTGGTCCCTGCTGTAGGAGGAGTCGTCGGACTTGTCCCAGTCGCTGGCGAAGGTGGCGTAGGCGCCGGGAGCGCCGATCGCGATAGCGGCCGTGGCCGTCGCGGTAGCGAGGAGCATGCGGGCAGATCGCATCTTCGGAATCCTTCCGTCGCAGCCAGGCAGCTGACACCGTGTCAGCGTGTGAGGAACCCGACCCCGACGTGATCCACCGTCAGGCCGTTGCGCGCGGCCCACCACTCGAGGCGCTCACCTGGCGGACGTCCGAGCTAACGCCCGCTCAGCCCCTCATGGCCCGTCAGAAGCGACCCGGACCGCCCTGACCTGGCCTTTCTCCCCGATTCTGGGGCCCCATCAAGCCTCGTAGCCCCCTCTACGCATAACCCTTTCGGTCGCAACACGAGTGCGCGCATGTGCTGTTCCTGGCGCGTCCTTGACCCCCCGGCGTGGCGGGGGGACGGCCACACTGGGCCCCGCGCTGATCCGCCTTCCCGCTGCCCCCTGGCCTCTCCCCCCTGCCCTCTTTGCACCGCGCGGTCCCCGGTGGCGTACGGTCTGGCCCGCCGCGAGCTGCGGCCGAGAGTCCCGTTGCGGCCGGGGAAGGGCGAGCGGCGGCACCTGACGAGTCTCGAAGGGCTCGCCGCGCTGCCGGAGACGCCGGCCATCGCCGCGTTGCTGACGGCCGCTCGCGCCCCCCGGCCGCGAGGTCGCCGCCGGATCGCCGTGCACGGCGATCCGGCGAAGGTCCATGCCCTGCAAGCGAGTTGGTGCCGAACCTGTGAGGCGCGGCCGGGGACACGGCTACAGCCCGACGTCCCGGCGGCTCATGTCGTCCAGCGATTCACGGCGTACGAGGACACGCGCGATGCCGTCGGCCACCGCGACGACCGGAGGCCGGCCGACCAGGTTGTAACCGGAGGCCATGGACAGCTGATAGGCACCGGCTGCCGGGACGGCGAGCAGGTCCCCGGGGCGTACGCACCCGGGAGCGCCACGTCGTCCGCCAGGACGTCGCCCGCCTCGCAGTGCCAGCCCACGACGGTGACTGCGCGGGGCGGCGCGGAGGAGCGGCGGCCGATGAGCCGGGGCGCGTACCGCACCCCGTACAGCGCGGGCCTCGGGTTGTCGCTCATGCCGCCGTCGACGGCGACGAAGGTGTGCTCGCCGGTGCGCTTGACGGCGAGGACCCGGTAGACGGCGACTCCGGCGGGACCGGCGACCGCCCGGCCGGGCTCGATGACGAGCTGGGGCACGTGCAGTTCGGCACGGGCGCAGCCGTCCTCCAGCTCGGCGCGGACCCGCCCGGCGAGGGCGGAGACGTCCATGCTCTCCTCGCCGGGCCGATAGGCGATGGAGTGGCCGCCGCCGATGTTCAGCTCGGGGAGGGTGACGCCGTGCTGGTCCCTGATCCGGGCCAGCAGTCCGACCACCCGTCCGCGACGCCCCGCGCCGACCACCAGCAGGTCAGCGTCCCGATCGGCCGTCTCCACCAGCGCGCGCCCCGCCGGCCCCCGTACGACCAGCCCCTGAAACGGAACCCCGGGCCCCGCGTCACCGAAGGCGGTCCGCAGAGCGTGGAGCAGCCGCTCGCCGGCCTCCCGGCGGAAGTCGAGCACCGGAGACGGACAGCTCGCGCGCCGCTGGCCGGCGTCACCGCCGGGCGGCTGCCAGGCGAGTACGGCCAGCAGCTCGGCGCGAGTACGCCGGGCCTCGTACGCGGATCGGTGCAGCGCCGCCAGACTCCCTATCGAGCCACTCACCCCGGCGACAACCCGCCCTCGCTGCCCATCGACTGCTCACCCCTTGGCGTACTCGCAGCAGGGCGGTGAAGCTGAGGACAGCCTTTCCCGGGAGGTGCCGGGGAGGGCGGGAGCGGTCCTGACAAAGCCGGGACGTGCCAGTACTGCCAGATGGTGGCGCACGCTGCACCGCTGGAGCGGGATGGAGGTCCGCCGCTGGCTCGTCAACCCGGCCAGGGGTCGATGGAACAGGCCAGTAGTGGAGGGGGTCGAACTGTTCAATCTCGCAGCAGTCCCCATCACCCGGTACCGCTACCGGGGAATCGCCAAGATCCCTAGCCCATGGGTCCTGCCCAACCACGCTTGCAGCAGAAACCGTGGAGAGCCCGGTGCGGTGAGAGTCGCACGCCGGTGGCGGCCCAGCCGGATCCGCGCGGTCTCGGAGGAGCCGGGGCAGGCGGCACCTCAGCGCCGGCCGCTGACCAACCGTGGTGACCTGATCAGGCGAGTTCTCCAGTTCAGGGCCACACCAGGCAGTACGGCTGATGCCCCGCCTCATGCAGCCGATGGCTGAAGTCCTGCCACTCGTGCAGCAGCTGATACACGTTGAACGCATCCCGCGGTCCGCCCCGGTCCGGCACCGTCGACCAGATGAAGGCCGCCGCGCCGACCGCCTCCTCGCCGATGCCCCGCAGGGGATCCACGACGGTCATGGGGAGTTTGACGACGGCGTAGTCGGGGTGGAGGACGACGAGTTCCAGTGGGGGGACCTTGTGGAGGGGGACGCCCTCGATGCCGGTGAGGACCATCGCGGCCATCGTCTCCGGCTTGATCTTGGTGAACATGCCGTTCATGCCGAGTTCGTCGCCGCCGAGCTCCTCGGGGCGCATCGAGATCGGGACGCGGGCCGCCGTCGCTCCGTCCGGCGCGCCGAAGTATTTGTACGTCACCCCCACCCGGCCACCATTCCCGCTCCCCGCCCGCAGCCGGTCGACCGTGCGGTCGAGCCGGTCGGACTCACCCTGCGATACCTGCGATCCCTGAGGCCCTTGAGAACCGTGCGCTCCCGGAGATCCCTGCGATCCCTGTGCCTGTCCGGCCCGGGTCTCGGCCGCCTCCTCCGCTTCGCGTCGGTGCCTTCCCCGCCGGGCACGCCGAGGACCGAGGTCATCGGTCCCCTCGCCCAGTCCGCCACCGCGATGCATATCTCCACCCGACTGCTTTTCTAAGGCGCGCGACCCCCGCCACGCAACCCGATCATCGTGACAGTGACCTCCCCCACGGCCGCACGCCGAAACGTGCGTTGAAACACCTGTCCGCAGGATATTCGCGGGCCCCTGAACGCCATCGTTCGTGTGACCTGTCCGTACGAAGTCCCAGTTTCGCAGATGGCCGGGGGACGGCGCCCGGCCGTTGTACCGGGGACCCGTCCACCGGCCACCACGATGGCCGGGATCTTCCCTACATCACAGCCGTACGTTGAGCGGGAATCCTCCGTTCACGGCCGCCCGCGGCCCCTGGCCTACCCTGAGGAGGTCACTAGCCCCCGGAGTCGGAGACGTCGCAGGTCATGACCGAACTGCCTTATCCCTACGAAGCACCAGCCTCGCAGTCTCTATTCGACCGTGCGACGGTTGTCACGCCCGGCGGCGTGAACTCGCCCGTGCGCGCCTTCCGCGCCGTGGGCGGTACGCCCCGGTTCATGGTGTCCGGTGACGGCCCGTACCTCACCGACGCCGACGGCCGTGAGTACGTCGACCTCGTCTGCTCCTGGGGGCCGATGATCCTCGGCCACTCCCACCCCGAGGTCATCGCCGCCGTCCAGGATGCCGTCTCTCGCGGTACATCCTTCGGTACGCCCGGTGAGGGCGAGGTCGCGCTCGCCGAGGAGATCGTCGCCCGCGTCGAGCCCGTCGAGCAGGTCCGGCTCGTCTCCAGTGGGACCGAGGCGACCATGTCCGCCATCCGACTCGCCCGCGGGTTCACCCAGCGGTCGAAGGTGATCAAGTTCGCCGGGTGCTATCACGGGCATGTGGACTCCCTACTCGCCGCCGCGGGCAGTGGGGTGGCCACCTTCGCGCTGCCCGACACCCCGGGCGTCACCGGCGCCCAGGCCGGCGACACCATCGTCCTTCCCTACAACGATGTCGAAGCCGTGCACGCCGCCTTCCACGCGCACCCCGGCGAGATCGCCTGCGTGATCACCGAGGCCTCGCCCGGGAACATGGGCGTGGTGCCGCCCGCGCCCGGCTTCAACCAGGGACTCAAGGACGCCTGCGCGAAGAACGGCGCCCTGTTCATCTCCGATGAGGTCATGACCGGGTTCCGCACCAGCAAGGCCGGCTGGTACGGGATTGACGGCGTCCGGCCGGATCTCATGACCTTCGGCAAGGTCATGGGCGGAGGGTTCCCCGCCGCCGCCTTCGGCGGGCGGGCCGATGTCATGGCGCACCTCGCCCCCGTGGGCCCGGTGTACCAGGCGGGCACGCTGTCGGGCAACCCCGTCGCCACCGCCGCCGGGCTTGCCCAGCTGCGGCTGCTCGACGACGCGGCGTACGGCAAGGTCGACGCGGTCTCGGAGCAGATCCGGACGCTGGTGACCGAGGCGCTCACCAAGGAGGGCGTGGTGCACCGGCTGCAGAACGCCTCCAACATGTTCTCCGTCTTCTTCACCGGGCGTCAGGTGCGCGACTACGAGGACGCCAAGGCGCAGGAGTCCTTCCGTTACACCGCGTTCTTCCACTCGATGCTGGCGCAGGGCGTGTATCTGCCGCCGTCCTCCTTCGAGTCGTGGTTCGTGTCGGCGGCCCACGACGACCAGGCGGTTCAGCGGATTGCCAACGCCCTTCCGGCGGCGGCACGGGCAGCGGCGGAGGCCACGGCATGAGCAACGGCGGCAACGGCGGCAACGGCCGCCACGGGAGCGTCGGCAACGCGGACGACATCACCGTCGTCCACCTGATGCGGCATGGCGAGGTCGCCAACCCGGACGGCGTTCTGTACGGGCGGCTGCCCGGGTACCACCTGTCCGAGCTGGGGCGGCAGATGGCCGAGCGGGTCGCCGAGCACCTCGCGTCGCGCGACGTGACGCATGTCGTCGCCTCGCCGCTGGAGCGGGCGCAGGAGACGGCCACCCCGATCGCCAAGGCGCACGGGCTGGATCTCGCGACCGACGGCCGGCTGATCGAGGCCGACAACGTCTTCCAGGGCAAGACGTTCGGCGTGGGCGACGGCGCGCTGAAGCGGCCGGAGAACTGGAAGCACCTCGTCAACCCGTTCAAGCCCTCCTGGGGCGAGCCGTACGTGGATCAGGTCGTACGGATGATGGGGGCGCTGGACGCGGCCAAGGACGCCGCGCGCGGGCATGAAGCGGTGCTGGTCAGCCACCAGTTGCCGATCTGGATCGTGCGCAGCTACGTGGAGAAGCGGCGGCTGTGGCACGACCCGCGCAAGCGGCAGTGCACGCTGGCGTCCCTGACGACCTTCACCTACAAGGGCGACAAGATCGTGTCCGTGGGCTACACCGAGCCTGCACGCGATCTCGTCCCGGCCCATCTCCTCGCGGGCGCCAAGCCGGTGAAGGGGAAGGACAAGGCGTTCGGCGCGTAGATCCCTATATGGGGAGACTCGTGTACGTGTAGACCCACGTACGTATGGAGTCGTTCCTTATACGTGTTACTTCGTAAAACAGACAAAAAATGCGCGTTTGATGGAACCTCCGTCTTCGTCGCGCCCTCTGAATGAGTGCCAGCTGGGAGCCAGTTGGGAGGGCGCGACGAAATGGGGACGGCATGCGGGACGTCAGCCGGAGGGGAATGATCGGCCTCGGGGCAGGTGCCGCGGCCGCGGTGGGACTCGCGGCGTGCGGGACCGGTACGGGTACCGGTCCCGGTTCCGGTGCCGCACGGCAGGACGGTGTGAGTCGGGGCGGCGACACCCAGGGTTCCGGGAGCGGGCGGCCGGGCGCCCCGAAGCACCCCGCACGTCCCATCGGTGACGGCTCCACCGCCTTCACCGGCAAGCAGCCCAACCAGCCCAAGTCGCCTCGGCCGTTGGAACCCGGCGAGACTCCCCCGCAGTTCGTGGTCTTTTCCTGGGACGGCGCGGGAGAGGTCGGCGCCGGTCTCTTCGACCGCTTTCTCGAACTCGCCAAAGATCACGACGCGCACATGACGTTCTTTCTCTCGGGGCTGTATCTGCTGCCCGAGTCGAAAAAGCGCATGTACGTGCCGCCCAATAACCCCAAGGGCGCCTCGGACATCGGTTATCTCACCGACGATCACATCAAGGCGACGCTGAAGCTCGTCCGTCGGGCCTGGCTCGACGGCCACGAGATCGGCACGCATTTCAACGGTCATTTCTGCGCCGGTTCCGGCTCGGTCGCCAACTGGACGTCCGCGCAGTGGCGCAGCGAGATCGACCAGGCGAAGTCCTTCGTGAAGGAGTGGCGGACCAACGCGGGCTGGACCGATCTGCCCGCGCTGCCCTTCGACTACGAGAAGGAGCTCATAGGCGGCCGCACCCCGTGTCTGCTCGGCCGGGACAACCTGCTGCCCACCGCCAAGGAGCTCGGCTGGCGCTACGACGCCTCCTCGCCAGGCGGTGTTCAGCGCTGGCCGCGCAAGCACCAGGGCCTGTGGGACCTGCCGCTGCAGGCGATGCCCTTCCCGGGACACACCTTCGAGGTGCTCTCGATGGACTACAACATCCTCGCCAACCAGTCGGTCAACTCGACCAAGGCACCCTCGTACAACTACCCGGCCTGGCGCACCCAGGCGACCCATTCCTACATAGCCGGATTCAAGCGGGCATACGAGACAAATCGTGCACCCTTCTTCATCGGCAACCACTTCGAGGAGTGGAACGGCGGCATATACATGGACGCCGTCGAGGGGGCCTTCACGTACATAGCCCGCGAGAAGGAGAAGGGCGCGGACGTACGCCTCGTCTCCTTCCGGCAGTTCGTGGACTGGCTGGACGTACAGAAGCCCGAGGTGCTGACCAGGCTCCAGTCGCTGGAGGTGGGACAGGAGCCGGCCGCCGGCTGGAAGTCCTACCTGGGTGGACAGGCCGCGTGAAATGCGGGTTTCCACCTGCAAGGGGGGTGCGGAAGATCCCCGAAACGGGCATGCGAAACTTTTCACATGAGTGCCGCCTCGCCCGCCTGCCGTGCCGACCAGCGCCCGCACCGCACCCGTAGCCGCGCCGCCCTGCTGACCGCCGGGGCCGCCGTCGCGGCGCTCCTTCTGTCCGCCTGCGGTTCCGGGGGCACCTCCGGAGGAGCGGGCAACACCAACTTCGTCGCCGGCAAGGACGGCGTCGACACCGCGGCCAAGGGCGAGCGGGCCGCCATCCCCGACCTCTCCGGCACGACCGTCGACGGCAGGCAACTGGACGTCCGCGCCTACACGGGCAAGGTCGTCGTCCTCAACGTCTGGGGCTCGTGGTGCGCGCCGTGCCGCGCCGAGGCCAAGAATCTCGAGAAGGTGTATCAGGACACCAAGGACCAGGGCGTGCAGTTCGTGGGCATCAACACCCGCGACTCCAGCACCAGTCCGGCCCTGGCGTTCGAGAAGGAGTTCGGGGTCACCTACCCGAGCCTGTACGACCCGACGGGCAAGCTGATGCTCCGCTTCGAGAAGGGCACGCTGAACCCGCAGTTGATCCCCTCCACGCTCATCATCGACCGGGACGGGAAGGTCGCGGCCAGGACGCTCCAGGCGCTCAGCGAGGACAACCTGCGCAAGATGCTCGCCCCCGTCCTCGCGGAGAAGTGACCTGACGTGTCCCTCCTCGCCATGACCCTGGCCGAGTCCACCGGCAGGAACGAGACGGTCTTCGGCGGCGCCCTGCTGCTCGCCCTGCCGATCGCCGTGCTCGGCGGACTCGTCTCCTTCTTCTCGCCGTGCGTACTGCCGCTGGTGCCCGGCTACCTGTCGTACGTCACCGGGGTGAGCGGCACCGACCTGGCGGACGCCAGACGGGGGCGGATGGTGGCGGGCGCGGGTCTGTTCGTGTTCGGCTTCACCGCCGTGTTCGTCTCCGGCGGCGCGCTGTTCGGATACTTCGGGTCGACCCTGCAGGAGTACCAGGGCACGCTGTCCAAGGTGCTCGGCGTGCTCATGATCCTCATGGGTGTCTTCTTCCTGGGTCTGATGCCCTGGCTCACCCAGCGCGAATTCCGTTTCCACAAGCGGCCGGTGGCCGGACTCTCGGGCGCTCCGCTGCTCGGCGCGCTCTTCGCGATCGGGTGGACCCCCTGCCTCGGCCCGACCCTCTCCTCCGTGCAGGCTCTCGCGATCAATGAGGCGAGCGCCGGCCGAGGGGCCATACTGACCGTCGCGTACTGCCTCGGTCTCGGCATCCCCTTCGTCCTCGCCGCGGTCGCCTTCCGCAAGGCGCTCGGTGCCTTCGGCTGGGTCAAGGCGCACTACGCGTGGGTGATGCGGATCGGCGGCGGCATGATGATCGTGACCGGCCTGCTCCTGCTCACCGGTGCGTGGGACAGCATCGTGCAGCAGATGCAGACCTGGTCCGACGGCTTCACGGTAGGGATCTGACCCATGAGCACGACTGACACCGGCAAGACGACGGACACCGGCGAGACCCGCGAGGCGGCGGACACCGGCGAGACGACGGACACCGGTACGGCACAGGCGGCGCAGGAGGCACAGGACGCGCGCGATCTCGGCGCGGCCGGATCCCAGCTCTCCACCGCCCCCGTGGAGACGGCTGTGCCCGGCTCGTTCGGCGGGATGCGCGGGCCCGGTGTCGCCGGGTGGCTGGCCTGGTCCGGCCGGGAGGTCCTCGGCTGGGCCCGCTGGTTCTGGCGGCAGCTGACGTCCATGCGGGTCGCGCTGATCCTGCTCTTCCTGCTGTCGCTCGGGGCGATCCCCGGCTCGCTGATCCCGCAGTCCGGGACCGACGCGGTGAAGGTGGCGGACTTCAAGGACGCGCACAGCGTGCTGGGGCCGATCTACGACAAGCTCGGGCTCTTCCACGTCTACAGCTCCGTGTGGTTCTCGGCGATCTACATCCTTCTGTTCGTCTCGCTCATCGGCTGCATCGTGCCGCGCACCTGGCAGTTCGTCGGGCAGCTGCGCGGCCGTCCGCCGGGCGCGCCCAAGCGGCTGACCCGGCTGCCCGCGTACGCGACCTGGCGCACCGACGCCGAGCCCGAGCAGGTCCGCGAGGCCGCCCTCACGGTGCTCAAACAGCACCGGTTCCGGGCCCATGTCGACGGCAACGCCGTCGCCGCCGAGAAGGGCTACCTCCGCGAGGCCGGCAACCTGATCTTCCACATCGCGCTGATTGTGCTGCTCGTCGCCTTCGCCTGGGGCCAGCTCTTCAAGTCGGAGGGCAACAAGCTGATCGTCGAGGGCGGCGGATTCTCGAACACGCTCTCTCAGTACGACGACTTCAAGTCCGGCAACCTCTTCAGCGACGACGACCTCACGCCGTTCAGCTTCGACCTGAAGAACTTCACCGGCACGTACGAGCGGAGCGGGCCCAACAAGGGCACCCCGCGCACGTACCAGGCGGAGCTCACCTACAGCGAGGGCGCCTACGGCAAGGAGAAGAAGACCACCGTCAAGGTCAACGAGCCGCTGGAGATCGGCGACTCGAAGGTCTACCTGGTCAGCCACGGCTACGCGCCCGTCGTCACGGTCCGGGACGGCAAGGACAACGTCGTCTACCGCGACGCCGTGCCGATGCTGCCGCTCGACTCGAATGTCACCTCGCAGGGCGCGATCAAGGTCATGGACGGCTACAAGAACGCGCAGGGCCGCAGCGAACAGCTCGGCTTCGCCGCCTTCTTCGTGCCGACCTTCGCGGGGGCGGGCAAGGGCGACATGTTCTCCGTGTTCCCCGCGCTCGACTATCCCGTGCTCGCCCTGTCCGGCTACCACGGCAGCCTGGGGGTCAACTCGGGCATTCCGCAGAACGTGTACCAACTGGACACCTCCAAGATGAAGCAGTTCAAGGACGCGAAGGGCGACATCCTCAAGAAGCGGCTGCTGCCCGGCGAGACCATGCAGCTGCCGAACGGCGCCGGCTCGATCACCTTCGAGAAGGACGTCAAGGAATGGGCCGGCTTCCAGGTCGCTCAGCAGCCCGGCAGCGTGTCGGCGCTGGCCGGAGCCTTCGCCGCGATCTTCGGTCTCGCCGGGTCGCTGTTCATCCAGCGCCGCCGCGTCTGGGTGCGGGCCACCACCGGCGCCGACGGAGTCACCGTCGTCGAGATGGCCGGTCTCGGCCGCAGCGAGTCCGCGAAGCTTCCCGAGGAACTCGGCGACCTGGCCGCGCTCGTACACGAACAGGCGCCCACGAAGGCCGACGAGCCCGCCGAGCCCGCCGAAGACGAACCGCACCCCGACGCCGAACCCCCCGTACCTGCCGCCGAAGGGGCTGAGAACAAGTGACTCTCGCCGCCGCAACCGAACTGGCCACGGCCACCAACGAAAACCTCGCCAATATCAGCAACACGCTGATCTACTCCGCGATGGCCGTCTACACCCTGGCGTTCTTCGCGTACATCGCCGAGTGGCTCTTCGGCAGCCGCAGCAAGGTCGCCCGTACGGCCGCCGCGCTCACCAAGGAGCCCGGGACGGCCAAGGCCGCCGCTCCCGCGGTCACCGTGAAGCAGGCGGGCGGCACCGCCGTCCTGGAGCGGCCGCAGGTCGTCACCCGGTCCGCGGCCGGCGCACGTGACGTGCCCGACGGGCCCGGTGCGCACGGCGGGGACGAGCAGGGCGACCTCTACGGCCGTATCGCCGTGTCCCTCACCGCGCTTGCCTTCATCGTCGAGTTCGCCGGCGTTCTCTCGCGCGCGCTCTCCGTGGAGCGGGCGCCGTGGGGCAACATGTACGAGTTCAACATCACCTTCACCACCGTCGCCGTCGGCGTGTACCTCTCGCTGCTCGCGCTGAAGAAGAACGTCCGCTGGCTCGGCCTGTTCCTGACCACGACGGTCCTCCTCGATCTCGGTCTCGCCGTCACTGTCTTGTACACCGCGAGCGACCAGTTGGTTCCCGCTCTGCACTCGTACTGGCTGTACATCCACGTCTCGACCGCGATCCTCTGCGGCGCCGTCTTCTACGTGGGCGCCGTCGGCACGCTGCTCTACCTCTTCAAGGACTCGTACGAGAACAAGCTCGCGGGCGGCGGAAAGCCCGGCCGTTTCGCGACCTCCGTCCTGGAGCGGCTGCCCGCCTCGGCCTCGCTCGACAAGTTCGCGTACCGCGTGAACGCCGCTGTCTTCCCGCTGTGGACCTTCACGATCATCGCGGGCGCGATCTGGGCGGGCGACGCCTGGGGCCGCTACTGGGGCTGGGACCCCAAGGAGACCTGGGCATTCATCACCTGGGTCGCGTACGCCTGCTACCTCCACGCCCGCGCCACGGCCGGCTGGAAGGGCCGCAAGGCCGCCTACATCGCGCTGATCGCCTTCGCCTGCTGGCTGTTCAACTACTACGGCGTCAACATCTTCGTCACCGGCAAGCACTCCTACGCCGACGTGGGCCTGAGCGCGCTGAGCTCCGTCGGGTTCTGACCGTTTCATAACCCAGGGAGGGGCTCCAGGTCCCCTCCTGGGGGCGCGGCCCCGGAGCCCGTCTCCGGTTCAGGGAAATGGCAGGTCAGCGCCCCTCACGCGTGCAGAAAAGCCCGTCACGCGCGACGCTGGAGTCATGACCTACCCCGTCGGCCAACCCATCGACTCACCCATCGAACAGGGCCCCACCGAGGCCCGGGGGGACGCGCGGCTCCTGCACTATCTGCTGCGGCTTCCCCAGCCTGTGGAGAAGGTCTGGACGGCGGTGGCCACCCTGGAAGGGCTGACGGGGTGGCTGGCCGTCGTCGAGGTGTTCGAGCCGCGGCTGGGTGGCGCGGTCAGTGTGCGCGGGCTGGGTTCCGGGCGGGTCACCGCCTGGGATGTGGAGCGGGTCGCCGAGTACACCGTGGAGGGGCGCGGGCGGATCCGGTTCCATCTGGAGCACGGGGTGCCGCGGGGTACGACGGTCCGGTTCACCCATGAGTTCGAGGGAGAGGACACGCCGGAATGGCGGGCCCGCTTCGAGCGGCTCCAGCACGCACTGGATCGCTAGGTCCTGTCGCCTCGGGGCAGACGGGAGTTTGACGACAGGGCCTAGGACGGCGGCAGGCACTCCGCCGCCGGTGGCTTCCCCTCCGGCCAGGCGATCCTCACGAAGCGCGTGCGGCTGTCGGGGGTCAGTTCCACGATCGGGACGGCTTTGTCGTACGGATTGCCGTGGGCGTCGAGGCAGATCCACCCGCTCGCCCCGCTGACCCGCAGCTGCGCGCCCTTCACCTGCGGCCACTGGAGGCCCACGTCCGCGAGCGCCGGGATCTTCCCGGTCGGCGACGCCCCGCGGATGCCGCGCACCGCGAGCCGCATCGCGTCGTACCCGATGATCAACTGGCCGTCGTCCAGGGCGACCTTGCCGATGGGCCCGGCCGGCTCCCGCTCCGCGCTGTCCAGCAACCGCTGCAGCACCTTGGCGTCGGCCTCGCTGCCGCCGGTCTTCGCGGAGTCCTTCAGCCAGGCCTGCGGATGGGCGAGGGCCGCGTAACGGACGGACAGCCGGGGGTCCTTGAGGGCGGTCGGGTCGAGGTCCTCGTCCCCGGCCAGGTACGAGCCCTCGTCACCGGTGAGCACGGTGAAGCGCCGGTCGACGCAGCCGCGTGCGCCCAACGCGTTGATGAACTGGCGCAGTTGGGTGTGCCGCCCGGCGAAGAGGAGGGTGTCCGTGCTCTTCGGCGTGTTGCACAGAATGTTGGTGATCTGCGCGAAGACGTTGGCGGTGCTGCCCTCCTTGCTGCGGTCGGCGGGCGGGGTGAACGGCTGGGCCTCGTAACGCGCGCCCTTGAGCATCTTCTCGAAGGACTGCTGCAGCGTGCGCGTGTACGGGTCGCCCGTACGGTCGTAGACCAGGAACGCGTTGGACGCCGAGACCTTGGCGAAGGAGGCGAGCGCGCGGGCCTCGTCGGTGTTGGTGGGGGAGACGCGGGCGAGCCCCGGGAACGGGTCCTTGCCGTCCTGCCCGTTGGCGAGGTCGTCCGCCGTGATCGAACTCCCTATCACCGGGATGCCGCGACGGGTCAGCTCCTTGACGGCCTCCTTGTTGTTGTCGGTGCTCAGCCCGACCCCGGTCACCGCGCGCAGCCGGTCGGGGCTCTTCGTCATGCGCTCCAGCTGGTCGACCGTGTGCCGCCAATGCGTGCCGGTGGCACCGGGGTTGGCGAGCACGAGACGGATCTTCGGCTTCAGCCCGGTGGTGTCGTGGTTGGCCTGGTACTGCGCCAGATAGGCACCCTGGAGCTCGTGCAGCACATCGTCCAGGTTGTCCGGGTCGGTCGCCGTGAAGGGTTCGAGCAGGGCGACGGTGACATAACTGCCGGGCGCCAGACGGTGGTTCTCGCGGTTGATCGCCCGTACGGTCTCGGTGAACTGAGCACGGCCGAAGGCGTACGTCGTCGACGACACGCCCACGCACTCGTCGCTGCCCTCCGGCCTGACGACCCCCGCGGCGCAGGAGCGGTCCTCCTTGGTGGCCGTCAGGCCGCCCCACGCGCCGAGACCCACGAGGACGGCCGCGAGGGCCAGCGCGACATAGCGCCGGAAACGAATCTCCCACACGTCCTCGCGCAGCCACGTCCACCAACGTGCCATCACCGGCCCCCGCCCCCGTTCCACATACGCGCCATCACCGGCCCCCGCCCCCGTTCTCGTCGTCGTCGCCCGGGATGCGGAAGGGGCGGCCGGCCAGGGCGTCCGACGGCCAGTCCCGCGAGGCCCGCCACAGCAGGGCGTTGCCCGCGGGCCGCAGATTCGACAGCTGCTCCAGTTCGAACCGCAGCCGCTCGGTCACCTTCGGGTCCGGCAGCACCAGCGGATCGGTCAGCTGCCAGACGGAGTGCAGCAGCCGTCGTACCCGCAGATGCAGTACGGCGTCCACGCCCGCCGGCGGTGTCTGTGCCGCGTCCGTGTGCCCGAGCGCGATGGAGGCGCGGTGGTCATGGCCGTCGAAGTCGCGGCCGTCCGGGTCGTGCGCGTGGTAGTAGGGCGCGGACGCGATGAAGACGAGGGAGGAGAGCCAGCCGCGGGTGTCGGTGCGGGGGAAGGTGTCGCGCAGGTGCGCCACCGCGAACTCCGCCGTGCCCAGCGCGAGTTCGTGATGCAGCCGGTAGCGGGCGCCGTCCGGCGGGTCCTCGTCGCCGTAGTGGTCGATGAGGGTGCGGTGCACGGTCCGCCACCGCTCGTGGTCCGGGTCGAAGTGGTGCAGCCGCAGCAGGAGCAGGGCGCGCAGGAAGGGGTCGCCGACGAACTGTCCCGCCGCCGTCGGCCAGCCCTCCGCCGCGAGCCGCTCCTCCAGGTCGAGGACGCCCGACGCGCCGAAGTCCTCCGGCAGTCGGGCCTGGGCGAGCGCGCAGGCCGAGTCGCGGTCGTGGGCGGCGGCGAGCACGGTCAGCTCGTCCAGGCGGCCGCCGGGCACGAGCCGGTCGAGGAGTTCCTGATAGGCGGGGCGGCCGTCGTGGTCCTCGTGCGGGGCGACGTCCGACGTGAGCAACTCGCCCAGTGACGCCGCCCCTTGGGGGAGGTTCTGCCGGGCCGACGCGGCGAGCACGGTGATGCCGAGCGGACTTCCGCCGGTCAACCGGTGGGTGGCGTGCGGGAATTGCGACGGTACGGTCGTGACGCCCGTACCGTTGGACGCGGTGTCCACGATGTGCAGCGTGTCGTCGGGCGTCAGCGGCGGCAGGGAGACGAGCAGCGCCCGCGAGGACGGCGAGGTGCCCGGCTCCCAGCCGGTCTCCCGGGCGGTCTCGGTGAGGGTGCGGCGGCCCGCGTTGCGCAGCGCCGGATGCGTGTACCCGCGGAGAGCCGCGAAGAAGACGACCCGGTCGGCGATGCCGTCGGTGCGGTCGCGCAGCACCGGCTCCAGGAGGCCGAGGCCCGCCGGTTCCTGCACGTTGTCGATCAGCACGACCGGGCGGCCGCGCCGGTGCGAGCGCTGCACGACCCCCGCGTACGCGTCGTCGAGGTCGGCCAGCAGGGCCCGTACGAGATAGCGCTCGGCGTGCGTGCGCGAGTCGCCGCCCGCCCGGAAGTGCCGGGAGAGCAGGATGAGCGCGAGCTTGGGGCTGCCGCCCGCGTTCGGATAGTCCCGGTACCAGCCGGCCGCCTTGCGCAGCCGGCGGTGGGCCGGGGCGACCCCCTCGGTGAACGCCTCCAGGGTCGCCTCGATGATCGGCTCGACCACCGGACCCGTACCGCTCATCGAGGCGATGAGCTTGGAGACGAGCTTGCTCACCCAGCGGCCCGCGAAGCCCGACAGCCACGAGCCGGTCTCGTTCAGCAGCAGGATCCGCTCTGCCTCCTGCCGGATGCGCGGCACGTCACGGTCGCTCCAGCCGCCCGCCGCCACGGCGAGCAGCCCCGACGCGAGCCGCGGGAAACCGACCCGCCCGGCGCCCGTCACCGGCTCGGCGAGCTGCTCGGCGATCGTGGTCAGCGCCTGTCCCACCGGCGACCAGGCCTCCGCCGGACGCTCGGCCGGGGGAGCGGCGAACTGCTGCTCCTCGCCGTCGATCAGCGCGACGGGAGTGTGCCCGCGGTACGCGTCGCGCAGTTCCCGCAGTACCGCGCTCTTGCCCAGCCCCCGGCCGCCCGCGAGCACCACGAAAGGCAGCTCGCCCGGGTGTTCGTACGGCGTGGCGCGGAGCTGGTTCGGACGCAGGCCGACAAGCCGTGACGCGAGCCCTGGCGGATCGGTGTCGAACAGCGCTCCCCGGCCGTGCAGCCCTCCTGGCACCGCATCTCCCCCTGGTCCGCGGTTCGTTCCGATGTGCTGCTGTGAGGTGTATCAACACCAGTGTAAAAAGGGGGACTTGATTCGGGATAGGGCGCCTGGTGTCCGTTGGGTTACGAAAAGTTTCCGCCCGTCACCCGACGGTGATCGCATCCAGCTTCTCGCGCAGATAGACATGGGAGTCGACGGGTTCGTACGCCACGCGGCCCACGGGGGCGGGTACGGACTCGACGACCGTTCCCGGCGTGCACTCCCCGAAGTACACGAGCGACATCAGCTCCTCGGCGGGCGCGTCCGCGGGCGGCGGCAGCACGCGGTGACGTCCGGAACGCCAGCGGTCGCCGGTCCAACGGGCCATCAGGTCACCGATGTTGATCGTGAACGCCTCCGGGTCGAACGGCGCGTCCTGCCAGCCGCCTTCGTCGGTGTAGACCTGGAGTCCGCCCTTGCCGGCCTGGCGGTCGAGGATCGTGACCGTGCCGAAGTCGGTGTGGGGGCCGATGCGGAACTGGTTTCCTTGGGGCTCTCCGATGATCTCCGCCCCCGGATACCAGTTGATGTTGAAGCCGTACGTCGGGTGGTCCATGTGCCGGGTGAAGAAGTCGGGGGCGAGTCCGAGGGCCTCGCCGAGGAGGGCGAGGAGATGGTTCTCCAGCTCGCCCATCCTCGTCAGGTACTCCTCGCACAGCTCCTGAAGCTCCGGGGTCTCGGCGGGCCACACGTTCGGCGCGTACCACTCCGCGTTGATCTGCGGGTCCTCGAACGGCTCGTGCGTCGCGAAGGTCAGCGACTCCTTGAGATCCGGCGGTGTCTCCGTCCCCTCCGCGTACGCGTTCGCCTCGGCCCCCGGGCCGAGCCAGCCGCGCCCGCCGACCCGGGCCGCGTACGGCTGCTTCGTCTCGGCGGGCAGCGTGAAGAAGGCGCGGGCGGCCGCGCGGATACGGGTGCGCAGGCCGGGGTCGACGCCGTGCCCGGTGACGAGGAGGAAACCGGCGCTCTGGAGGGCGTCGTCGACGGTACGGGCGATGGCGGCGCGGGCGGCGGGGCCGCCGGAGAGCCAGGGGCGCAGGTCGATGGTGGGGATGCGGGGGCCGGCCGGAGCCTGGGGGTCACTCACCGATGTCCTCGTTCCACAGGGCCGGGCTGTTCTTGATGAAGTCGCGCATCAGCGCGGTGCACTCGGTGTCGTCCAGGACCAGGATCTCCACGCCGTGCTCGGCGAGCCAGTCGTGTCCGCCGTGGAAGGTCTCGGCCTCGCCCACCACGACCCGGGAGATGCCGAACTGCCGGACCAGACCGCTGCAGTACCAGCACGGCGAGAGGGTGGTCACCATGGTCGTACCGCGATACGTCCGCTGCCGGCCGGCGGCCCGGAAGGCGGCCGTCTCGGCGTGCATCGAGGGATCGCCGTCCTGGACACGGCGGTTGTGGCCCCGGCCGAGGAGGGTGCCGTCCGCGCCGTACAGCGCCGCCCCGATGGGGATGCCGCCCTCCGCGAGCCCCGAGCGGGCCTCCGCGACGGCGGTAGCGAGCCACGCACGTGCCTGTGCCTGATCGATGCGCTCCATGAGGTCCACTCTCGCACTGACCCTCCGCGAGAAGCTGTCCGTCGGCTCCGTCGCGGCCGGCGCCTGCGCCCGGTCCTTACTTGCTGTGCACGATCTGAATCAGGTTGCCGCAGGTGTCGTCCAGGACCGCGGTGGTGACCTGGCCCATCTCCAGCGGCTCCTGCGTGAACCGCACGCCGAGCCCGCGCAGCCGCTCGAACTCCGCCTGTACGTCGTCCACGGCGAAGGAGACGGCCGGAATGCCGTCCGCGGCCAGCCCGTCCTTGTACGCCTTCACCACGGGGTGGCGGGAGGGCTCGAGGAGCAGTTCGGTCCCGTCGGGGTCCTCCGGTGAGACCACGGTCAGCCACCGGTCCTCGCCCAGCGGGACCTCGTGCTTCTTCTGGAAGCCGAGCACGTCCGTGTAGAAGCGCAGCCCTTTGTCCTGGTCGTCGACGAAGACGCTGGTCAGGTGGATCCTCATGGTGTGCCCTCCGGTGTTTCGGGCCTGAGCCACCGGGTCGCGATGCGCTCAAGCGGTTCGGTGTTCAGATCGTGGAACTTGTAGCGGCCCCGGCGCCGCGAAAGGACCAGACCCGCGGATTCCAGTACGGCCAGGTGCTGGCTGATCGCCTGGCGGGACAACGTCAGACCGTGCTTGGTCACCAGCCGTGTGCAGATCTCGAAAAGGGTCTGGCCGTCCCGTTCCACCAGCTCATCAAGGATGCGCCGCCGGGTGGGGTCGGCCAGTGCCTTGAAGACGTCCTCCGCCATGACCCACACCATAGGCAAGTGGCGACTTGCCTATCAAGTCAGGCAGAAGGCCAGACCGTCAGGCCCGTCCCGCATGCGCGTTTCGTGCAGCGACAACGCGCCGTTCGTGCAGGCGATCACACGGACATAACTCCCACACTCGGAAGCCATGCAAAGGCGCATCTCGACCGAGAAGGGGAGGCGGAACTCCATGCGGACGTTCGTCTACACATCCCATCCCTCACGGGTGGTCTTCGGTTCCGGCACGGTCGGCCGACTCCGCGAGGAGGTCGAGCGGCTCGGCCGCTCCCGGGTTCTGCTGCTGTCCAGCCCACCCCTCGCGGAGGCTTCCGCGAGGGTGCGTGAGGTGCTCGGCGACGCAGTGGTGGCGGAGTTCGACGGTGCCGCCATGCACACCCCGGTGGAGGTCACCGAGCGGGCGCTCGCCGTCCTGCGGGAGGCCTCGGCCGACTGCCTGGTGGCCGTCGGCGGCGGTTCGACGACGGGCCTGTCCAAGGCGCTGGCACTGCGCACGGACCTGCCGCAGGTGATCCTGCCGACCACATACGCCGGCTCCGAGGTGACGCCCGTGCTCGGCGAGACCCGGGACGGACGCAAGATCACACAGTCCTTGCCGGCGGTCCTGCCCGAGACGGTCGTCTACGACGTCGACTTCACCCTCTCCCTGCCCCTGGCCATGTCGGTGACCAGTGGTGTGAACGCGCTCGCGCACGCCGTGGAGGCGCTGTACTCCGCCGACGCGAACCCGGTGACCGACCGGCAGGCCCTCGACGCGGTCTCCGCCATCGCCGGGGCGCTGCCCCGCCTCGCCGCCGACCCGGCCGACCCGGACGCGCGTGCCGATCTGCTGTACGCGGCCTGGCTCGCCGGGACCTGCCTGGCCACGGTCGGCATGGGCCTGCACCACAAGCTGTGCCACACGCTGGGCGGCAGCTTCGACCTGCCCCATGCCGAGACGCACACCGTCGTCCTGCCGTACGCCATGGCCTACAACGCGCCCGCGGTGCCCGACGTCATGCGCCGCATCGCCGAGGCACTCGGCGTACCGGACGCTCCCGCCGGCGTCCACGACCTGGTGGCGTCCCTGGGCGGGCCGACCTCACTGCGCGACCTGGGCATGCCGGAGGACGGCCTGGCACGCGCGGCCGGGCTGGCCGCCTCGACGCCGTACCCGAACCCGCGCGAGGTGACCGCCGAGGGCATCGCGACTCTGCTGTCCGACGCCTGGCACGGGCGCCGTCCGACCAGTGGGCCGCCCTCTGCGGACCCCAAGCTGACCCGTCTCACCGAACAGGTCGTGGCCAGCTTCGAGAACGCGCCGAATCCCCGCGTCGGCGACCTGCTCACCGGACTCGTCCGGAGCCTCCACTCCTTCGTGATCGCCAACGACGTCACCGATTCCGAATGGCAGTACGCGATCGACTTCCTCACCCGGACCGGACAGATCTGCAGCCCGACCCGCCAGGAGTTCGTTCTGCTGTCGGACACCCTCGGAGTCTCCAGCGTGGTGGACCTGCTGACCAACTCCCGCACACCCGGCACCACTCCGTCCGCGGTTCTCGGCCCCTTCTACGTGGAGGGCCCGCCCGAGATCGCGCACGGCGGCGACATCTCCGGTGGACTCCCCGGCATGCCGCTGTGGGTGGACGTACAGATCACGGACACGGCCGGTGAGCCGGTCAAGGACGCGGTCGTGGACGTATGGCAGTCCAACGAGGACGGCTTCTACGACGTGCAGCTCCCGGATCTGGACGGGCCGGTGCTGCGCGCCCGGCTGCGCACCGACGCCGAAGGGAGGATCACGTTCTGGTCGATCCTGCCCTCGGAGTACCCGATCCCGGGCGACGGCCCGGTCGGGCAGATGCTCGACGCGGTCGGCCGCCATCCCTACCGGGCGCCCCACCTGCACTTCATGATCGACGCGCCCGGCCACCGCAGGCTCGTCACCCAGCTGTTCGTCGCGGGCGGCGCCTACCTGGACAGCGACACCGTCTTCGGCGTCAAGGACGAGCTCATCGTCGACTTCGCCCCGCAGACCGGTCCCGCCCCCGACGGCCATCGCGGCGACGGGGAATGGCGCCGCCTCGACCACACCTTCCGTATCGCCCCACTGGCCGACTGACCGAGGATCGCCGACCATGACTCACACGCACCCCACAGGACCAGGCACCTACGACACCGATGTCCTGGTCGTCGGCAGCGGCCCCGCCGGCGGCTCCGCCGCCCTGTTGCTCGCCACGTACGGCATACGCACCCTGCTGGTGACCAAGTACGGCTGGCTGGCCAACACGCCACGGGCGCATATCACCAACCAGCGCACCATGGAGGTCCTGCGCGACCTCGACGTCGAGGCCGAAGCGCTGGCGGTGGGCAGCCCGTCCCATCTCATGGGAGACACGGTGCTGTGCACCGCGCTCGCGGGGGAGGAGATCGGCCGGATCCGCAGCTGGGGCACCGGCCCCGCCTCGCGCACCGAGTACGCGTCGAAGAGCCCCTGCGAGATGATCGACCTTCCGCAGACCTACCTCGAGCCCATCCTGGTGAGCAAGGCGGCGGCCCGCGGCGCCAAGGTCCGCTTCGACACCGAGTTCCTGAGCTTCACCCAGGACGAGGAAGGCGTCACGGCGCTGCTGCGCGACCGGGTCCGTGGTGACGAATTCACCGTACGAGCCCGCTACTTGATCGGCGCGGACGGTGCGAACAGCCTCGTCGCCGAGCAGCTCGCCCTGCCGTTCGACGGCCGCATGGCCAAGGCCGGCAGCATGAACATCGTCTTCAAGGCCGACCTCGCCCGGCACTGCGCCCACCGTCCGAGCGTCCTGTACTGGGTGCTCCAGCCGGGCGCGGAAACGGGCGGGATCGGCATGGGACTGGTCCGCATGGTCCGCCCGTGGAACGAATGGCTGCTGGTGTGGGGCTACGACATCGAGCAGCCGCCGCCGGAGATGAACGAGGAGGAGGCACGCCGGATCGTGCGCGACCTCATCGGCGACCCCGAGCTGCCGGTGGAGATCACGTCGACCTCTCTGTGGACCGTCAACCACAGCTATGCCTCGGCGTTTTCGTCCGGGCGGGTGTTCTGCGCGGGTGACGCCGTGCACCGGCACCCGCCGTCCAACGGGCTCGGTTCCAACACCTCTGTGCAGGACGCGTACAACCTCGCCTGGAAGCTCGCGATGGTGATCCGCGGCGAGGCGGGGCCCGCGCTGCTCGACAGCTACTCGGCCGAACGTGCCCCCGTAGGACGGCAGATCGTCGAGCGGGCCAACCTCAGCCGCGACCAGTTCGGGCCGATCTTCGACGTGCTCGGCGTCGGCGGCGGCAGCGACGAGGGGACCATCGCCGAGGGGCTCGCGGCGGTACGGTCCCAGACCGCGGAGGGCGCCAAGCGGCGACGTCTGCTGGAGGAGGCGATCCAGCTCAAGAACTACGAGTTCAACGCACACGGTGTCGAGATGAACCAGCGCTATGTCTCCGGGGCGGTCCTCGCGGACGGCACTTCCGCGGAGGCCGAGGTCTGGGAGGAGGACCGGGAGCTGTCGGCCCGGCCGACGACCCGGCCGGGCGCCAAACTTCCGCACGCGTGGCTCGTCGACACCCGCGGTGAGCGGATCTCCACGCTCGACGTGGTCGGCAAGGGCGTCTTCACCGTCCTCACGGGTCTGTCGGGCGGCGTCTGGGACACGGCGGCGGACGCGTGCCGCGACGAACTCGGCATACCGCTGCGGTTCGTACGCATCGGCGACGCGGACTTCCGTGACGCGTACGGCGAGTGGAGCCGGGCGAGCGAGATCACCGAGGACGGGGTGCTGCTGGTCCGTCCGGACGGCCATGTCGCCTGGCGCCGCACCACCGCCCCGCAGACCGCGGCAGAGGCCCGGCAAGAGCTGCTCGGCACCCTCCGCCAGGTGCTCGGGCGACAGGAGTGACGATGGACAAGCAAGTCGCCACGGCCGCGGAGGCACTGGCGGATGTGGTGGACGGGCAGTCGTTCGCCGTCGGAGGCTTCGGGCTCAGCGGGGTGCCAGAGGTCCTGATCGGCGCCCTGTACGAGTCCGGGGCGCGTGACCTCTCGGTCGTGTCGAACAACTGCGGTGTGGACGGCCGAGGCCTCGGCGTCCTGCTGGCCGCGGGCCGCATCGCCCGGGTCACGGGCTCGTACATCGGGGACAACAAGGAGTTCGCGCGCCAGTACCTCGGTGGCGAACTGGAGGTCGAGCTGATTCCGCAGGGCACGCTCGCCGAGCGGCTGCGCTCGGGCGGCTGCGGCATTCCGGCCTTCTTCACGCCGGCCGGTGTCGGCACGCTCGTCGAAGAGGGCGGCCTGCCGTGGCGGTATGCCGCCGACGGCTCTGCCGCCCTGGCCTCGCCCCGCAAGGAGGTGCGTGTGTTCGACGGCAGGGAGTACGTCATGGAGCGGGCCATCACCACCGACTACGCGCTGGTCAGGGCCGCCCGGGGCGATCGGCACGGGAATCTCGTCTTCCACCGGGCGGCCCGCAACTTCAACCCGCTGACGGCGATGGCCGGGCGGATCACCGTGGCCGAGGTGGAGGAGCTGGTCGAGCCGGGAGAGCTCGGCCCCGACGAGGTGCACCTGCCGGGCGTGTTCGTGCAGCGCGTCGTCGCGCTGACGCCGGAGCAGGCGGCCGACAAGGGCATCGAGAAGAGGACGGTCCGCGAGCGATGAGACAGAACTTTTCGTGGCAGTCGTGGCAGTCGTGGCAGTCGTGGCAGTCGTGGAAGGCGGTGCGTACGCCGTGAGCTGGAGCAGGCATGAGATGGCGGCGCGGGCCGCGCGCGATCTGCGCGACGGCGACTACGTCAACCTCGGTATCGGACTGCCCACGCTGGTGGCCGACTTCCTGCCGCCGGACGCCGATGTCGTTCTGCACTCGGAGAACGGACTGCTCGGCGTCGGCCCCTATCCGACGCCGGAGGAGGTCGATGCCGACCTCATCAACGCGGGCAAGGAGACCGTGACCGTCCGTGCGGGGGCGTCCTTCTTCGACTCCTCGCTCTCCTTCGGCATGATCCGCGGCGGCCACATCGACACCGCCGTCCTCGGCGCGCTGCAAGTGTCGGCGCGTGGAGATCTGGCCAACTGGGCGGTCCCCGGAAAGATGATCAGGGGCATGGGCGGTGCGATGGACCTCGTCCACGGAGCCCGCCGGGTCGTGGTCCTCATGGAGCACACGGCCAAGGACGGCAGCCCCAAGATCGTCGAGGAGTGCACGCTGCCGCTGACCGGGCGGGCCTGCGTGGACCGGATCATCACCGACCTGTGCGTGCTCGACGTCACCCCGCGTGGCCTCGAACTCGTCGAGACCGCACCGGGTGTGCCGGTCTCCCAGATCACAGCCCGGACGGCCGCCGCCGTCAGCCTCTAGTCCCGCAAGGAGCCTTCGATGATCGAGCGACCCCGCGACGTCTACATCGTCGACGCCGTCCGCACCCCCTTCGGCCGCTACGGCGGCGCTCTGTCCGGCGTACGCCCGGACGACCTCGCCGCCGGAGTGCTGCGCGCCCTCCTCGACCGTAGCCCGGACCTGGACCCGGCCCGCATCGACGACGTGCTGCTCGGCAACGCCAACGGCGCCGGCGAGGAGAACCGCGACGTGGCCCGCATGGCCGCCCTGCTGGCCGGGCTTCCGGTCAGCGTGCCCGGAGCCACGGTCAACCGGCTGTGCGGTTCCGGAATGGAGGCCGTCGTCCAGGCGGCCCGCGCCATCGCCCTCGGCGACGCGTCCGTCGCGGTCGCCGGCGGTGTCGAGTCCATGAGCCGCGCCCCCTGGGTGCTGCCGAAGCCGGAGCGGGCCTTTCCCGCCAGGGACCAGCAGCTGTACTCGACCACGCTCGGCTGGCGGATGGTCAACCCGAAGATGCCGGACGAGTGGACGATCCCGCTCGGCGAGAGCGCGGAGCTGGTCGGCGCCAAGTACGCCATTACGCGCGAGGACCAGGACGCCTACGCTCTCGCCAGCCACCAGGGCGCCGCGCGTGCCTGGCGTGACGGTCTCTACGACGGAGAGGTGGTCCCCGTCGAGGGCGTGACCCTGCCGCGCGACGAGAACATCCGCGACACCACCTCGCTGGAGGCGCTCGCGGCACTGAAGCCGGCGTTCCTGGCGGACGGCACCATCACCGCCGGCAACGCCTCACCGCTGAACGACGGGGCGGCCGCTCTGCTGCTCGCCGACGAGGAAGGGCTCGCGGCGATCGGCCGCGAACCGCTGGCGCGGGTGCGGGCGGCCGCGGTCACCGGCATCGAGCCCCAGTACTTCGGACTCGGCCCGGTGGACGCCATCCGCAAGGTGCTCACCAAGGCGGACGTCACGCCTGACGCGCTGCACACGATCGAACTCAACGAGGCCTACGCGGCCCAGGTGCTGGCCTGTCTGGCGGCACTGCCGGAACTCGACCCGTCCGTCGTCAACCCGCGCGGCGGCGCCATCGCCATCGGCCACCCGCTGGGCGCCTCGGGCGCCCGCATCGCGGGGGCGGTCGCCCACCAGCTGGCCGCGGCGGGCACCGGGACGGGGCTGGCGGCGCTGTGCATCGGGGTGGGCCAGGCGGTGGCGCTCGTACTGGAACGCTGACGTGAGGACGGATCCGAAGCCGGTGCCGACGGTCCTCAGCCCGCGCGACGCACCGCGGCCGGGGTCGTGCCCAGCCGGGCGCGCATCACCCTGGTCAGATGTTCCTGGTGGGAGAAGCCGCAGTCGACGGCCACCTGTCCGATCGGCGCTGACCCGGTACGCAGCAGGCGGCTGGCCTGCTCCAGGCGCAGCCTGAGCAGGTACTGGTGCGGAGACTGCCCCGTGCTCGCCCGGAACTGCCGCGTGAACTGGCTGCTGCTCAGCGAGGCCGCGGCAGCCAGGTGACCGATCGGCAGCGGTTCGGCGAGCCGCTCCTCCATGAGGTCCTGTACGGCGGCGAGCTGCCGGGCGGACAGGCCGGACCGGGCGGACAGGCCGGACCGGACGGACGGCGGCTCGGCTGGACGGGCCCCATGCCGCCGCACGAGCTGCGCGGCGAGCATTCCCGTCAGCTGGTCCACGTACGTCCGGGCCGACGGCTCCCAGCATCGCACCGTGCCGTCCAGCGCGAGCATGAGCTGCTCGATGAGCGGATCCGTGACTCCGAGCTCCTCGGACAGCTCGACGGGGCGCCCGTCGTTGGCGTCGCGCAGCGCCTCGTCCGTCAGGTAGGCGTGCACCGAATCGAGCCGGCCGCCGAGCTCGACGGACAGGGTCCGGCCGGCCGGCTGAAGGAACAGTCCCCCGGCGGGGATCTTCCCCGACCGCGCCTCCGTGCCGCGCCCCCTTCGTACGGTGACGGGCCCGCTGAGATGCAGGATCAGCAAGTGGGTGGGGGCCGGGTCGAAGTCCGCACTATAGGACTGCTCCTCCTGGGCAGACAGATACAGCCGCTCCCACCCGAGCCCCGCACTGGTGCCCTGCGTCCGCACGCCGGGCCGGCGCAGGATCCCTACCGTGTCGGCGACGCCGAGCTCCGCCATGGCGAGACCTCCTCGTGGCCCCCCAATCATTGATTGAACATTGAATCACTGTTTGGTGAACGCGTCCAGCGGATCGCGGTGGGATCCGCGAAGCAAGGCCGTACAGGCGGCCCTATCGAAGGCGCCGATGGGCCCATCGGCAGGACGCCCCACTGGCTCGTGGCCCGGCCCCCGCCCCCGCTCCTACCTTCGGGCCATGACCTCAGAGAACAAGGGCACGGCACAGCTGACGGCAGCGATGATGCTCTCCGGCACCCTCGGCGTCTTCGTCGTCGAGTCCGGAGCCTCGCCCTTCAACGTCGTCTTCTTCCGCGTCCTCTTCGGCGCGCTCGCCCTCGGCGGCTACGCCCTCGCCCGCGGTTACTTCCGGGACCACGGACTCACTCCGCGCAAGCTCGGCCTCGCCGCGCTCGGCGGCGTGTTCATCGTCTTCAACTGGGTCTTCCTACCCGCCGCACCAGCTGCACCAGTCACACCCGCCAGACCAGCCGCAGTCGCCAGTTCGTGATCCGGCGCCGCCACCAGCGCCAGCGGTTCCACCGCCAGCACCTCGCTCTCCAGGCCCGGGTGACGGGTCTCCTCCTCCATCAGGAAGCCGAGGTCGTACGTTCCCTGCCGCAGCGCCTGCCGGGTCTCGTCGCCGATGGTCGTCCGCAGGGACAGGCGCACCTTCGGGTAGCGGTGGTGGAAGTACTCCAGCAGGGGCGGCAGCCGGTAGGACGTCAGCGACTCCATCGTGCCGACGGCGAGCGAACCGGCCGGCTCCTCCGTGCCGACGACCGCCGCCCGCGCCTCCTCGCTCAGCTCGATGATCTGCCGGGCGTAGGGGAGCAGCCGCTCGCCCGCCTCCGTCAGGCGGATGCGGCTGCCGAGCCGGTCGAAGAGCTCCGTGCCGAGCGAGGACTCCAGGGCGCGGATCTGGCTGGTCACGCTGGACTGCGCGTACGCCAGCCCGGCCGCGGCCTGGGTGAAGCTGAGTACGGTCGCGACCTTCTCGAAGGTGACGAGCAGCCGCAGTTCCACTCAGGACTCGTCGTCGCGCTCGCGCCGCTTCAGCTCCTCCTCGCGGCGGCGCAGGTCGGCCTCCCAGTCCTTGAGGAGGTCCTCGTCCTTCTTGTTCCCTTCCTTGAGGGACTTGAGGAACTCGGGGTTGTCGTCGGGTGCGACGTACTCCGTGCGATGGTTGCGGTGCCACGCGGAGGGCGTGGAGCCGTTCGCGGGGGCGCGGCGCACCTTGCCCGCGACGAGCCAGGCGATGGGACCGACCAGCACCTCGCCGAAGAGCAGGACGATGATCACCCAGACCACCTTGGGCAGCCCCCGCACCTCTTCCTCGGGGGTGTTCAGGCAGTCGATGAAGGCGTAGATCCACAGCGCCAGGACCAGCAGAAACGGCAGATACCTGAGCATGGCCGAACGTTCCCCCAGTGAGCGGTGGCGGGGCGGCACAGGCCCCCGGTGACGGGCACAGAGTAGCGGGTGGCCGATACTTGGGCCCATGGCTTACGACGATCTTCGCTCCCTGCTCAGGGCCCTGGAGCGCGAGGGAGACCTCAAGCGCATCAAGGCCGAGGTGGATCCGTACCTGGAGGTCGGGGAGATCGTCGACCGGGTGCAGAAGGCAGGCGGGCCCGCGCTGCTCTTCGAGAACGTGCGCGGGTCGAGCATGCCGCTCGCCATGAACGTCTTCGGGACCGACCGGCGGCTGCTGAAGTCCCTCGGGCTGAAGTCGTACGGCGAGATCTCCGAGAAGATCGGCGGACTGCTCAAGCCCGAGCTGCCGCACGGGTTCGTCGGAGTGCGCGAGGCCTTCGGGAAGCTCGGCGCGATGAGCCACGTACCGCCGAAGAAGGTCAAGGACGCGCCGGTCCAGGAAGTCGTCCTCCGCGGTGACGACGTCGACCTCGACGCCCTCCCCGCCCTGTTCACCTGGCCCCAGGACGGCGGCTCCTTCTTCAACCTGGGGCTCACCCACACGAAGGACCCGGAGAGCGGTATCCGCAATCTCGGGCTGTACCGCCTCCAGCGCCACGACAAGCGCACCATCGGCATGCACTGGCAGATCCACAAGGACAGCCGGAACCACTACCAGGTCGCCGCGAGGAGGGGCGAGCGGCTCCCGGTCGCGATCGCCTTCGGGTGTCCGCCCGCCGTGACATACGCCTCCACCGCCCCGCTGCCCGGTGACATCGACGAGTACCTCTTCGCCGGGTTCATCCAGGGCAAGCGGATCGAGATGGTGGACTGCAAGACGGTGCCGCTTCAGGTGCCGGCGCAGGCCGAGGTCGTGCTGGAGGGCTGGCTGGAGCCGGGCGAGATGCTGCCGGAGGGGCCGTTCGGCGACCACACCGGGTTCTATACGCCGCAGGAGCCGTTCCCGGCGCTGACCATCGACTGCGTCACCATGCGCAAGCGTCCGCTGCTCCAGTCGATCGTCGTAGGACGCCCTCCGACGGAGGACGGACCCCTGGGCCGTGCGACCGAGCGTTTCTTCCTCCCCCTCCTGAAGATCATCGTGCCGGACATCGTGGACTACCACCTGCCCGAAGCGGGGGGTTTCCACAACTGCGCGATCGTCGCGATCGACAAGAAGTACCCCAAGCACGCTCAAAAGGTGATGCACGCCATCTGGGGCGCCCACATGATGTCGCTGACGAAGCTCATCGTGGTCGTCGACTCGGACTGCGACGTGCACGATCTGCACGAGGTCGCATGGCGGGCCCTCGGCAACACGGACTACTCCCGTGACCTCACCGTCGTCGAAGGCCCGGTCGACCACCTCGACCACGCCTCCTACCAGCAGTTCTGGGGCGGCAAGGCGGGCATCGACGCGACGAAGAAGTGGCCCGAGGAGGGCTATACGCGGGACGGGGGCTGGCCGGAGATGGTGGTGTCGGACCCGGAGACATCCGAACGGGTGACGCGACGCTGGAAGGAATACGGACTGTGAGGGTCAGGGTGATGATGGGACGTGGTAGCGCGGCGGCGGGGCTTCTCCGCTGCCGCGGAGGTGACCCGGTCGATCGCCGTTGGACGGAGTACGGCCTGTGAGTGCCTCCGCCGCCGCGATGCCTCAGCCCGGGAGGGCCAAGGCGTTCCTGCGCCTCGTCATGATCGAGCACTCGGTGTTCGCGCTGCCCTTCGCCTACATCGCGGCGCTGACCGCGATGTTCCAGTGGGACAAGAACATCCACTGGGGGCGGCTGCTGCTGGTCACCGTCGCGATGGTCGGTCTGCGGACCTTCGCCATGGCGGCGAACCGGATCATCGACCGCGAGATCGACGCCCGCAACCCCCGCACGGCCCACCGCGAGCTGGTGACCGGCGCGATGACGGTGAAGCACGCGTGGACGGGCGCGCTGGTCGCGCTGGTGTTCTTCCTCGGCGCCGCCGCGCTTCTGAACCCCCTGTGCCTCGCGCTGGCGCCCATCGCGGTCATCCCGATGGTCGTGTACCCGTACGGCAAGCGGTTCACGAACTTCCCGCAGGCCATCCTGGGTCTGGCCCAGGCGATGGGCCCGGTCGGCGGCTGGCTGGCGGTCACCGGCGAGTGGTCCTGGGACGCCGTCGTCCTCGGTCTCGCGGTGGGCATCTGGATCGGCGGCTTCGACCTGATCTACGCCTGTCAGGACGTCGAGACGGACCGCGAGATCGGCGTGATGTCGGTGCCCGCGCGCTTCGGCATCCCGGCCGCGATCTGGGGCGCGCGCGGCTGCCATGCCGTCACCACGGCCCTGTTCGTCTGGTACGCCCTCGCCACCGGCGCCGGTGCCTTCTTCTGGCTCGGCCTGCTGATCGTCGCGGGCGCCTTCCTCTATGAGCACTCCATCGTCAAGCCGAACGACCTGTCCCGCGTGAACCGGGCGTTCTTCAGCGTCAACGGTTTCATCGGCATCGCTCTGTTCGCCTGCGCCCTGCTGGATCTGCTGGTGCGCGGGCTCACGGTCTGACTCCCGGCGGTGGCCGGATAGGCTCGACACCATGAAGCCAGGACAGACGCAGCGCCGGCCTTGGATCGTGGGGGTGTCGGGTGCCTCCGGTACGCCGTACGCCGCCGCCGTGCTGCGCGCGCTTCTGCGGGCGGGGGAGAGCGTCGACCTGGTGGTCTCGCGCGCCTCCCGGCTGACGCTGCTCGACGAGACCGGTCTGCCCTTCCGGGACGCCCACTGGCAGGACGACCTGCGGGAGTGGCTGGCGCGGGGCGCCGACGGCAAGCCCGGCACGTTCGACGTGAGCGTCGATGGCGTACGGCACTGGAGCGCGGGTGACCTGGCGGCGGGGCCGTCCTCGGGCTCGTACCCCGCGAAGGGCATGCTCATCGTGCCGGCCTCGACCGCCTGCGTGGCCGGAGTCGCCCTCGGGCTCTCCAAGGACCTGCTCCAGCGCGCGGCGAGCGTCACGCTCAAGGAGCGGCGCAAGCTGGTCGTCGCCGTGCGGGAGACTCCGCTGAACGGGCAGACGCTGCGCCACCTGGTCGCCCTGGACGATGCGGGCGCGACGGTGCTGCCCGCCTCGCCGGCGTTCTACGCGGGCGCCACGCACATTCAGGACCTGGTGGACTTCGTCGCCGGGCGGGTCCTCGACGCGGCGGGCGTCGAGCACGGCCTGTACCGGCGGTGGGAGGGCGAGCTGGGGGGCGGCGCGCGCGGCAGCACCCCCTGACCGACGCGCACGGGGGACTCATCGCTTCCCGGCATTTCAGTTCACTTCAGTTCAGGTAAGTACTTTCAGGCACGTCAGTTCAGGTAAGTCAGGACCTCTTCAGACCTTTTCAGCGGAAGGCTTCGATCGCATGGACGCGGTGGACAGGCAGCTCATCCAGGCCCTGAGGGAGAACGGCCGGGCCTCCTACGCGGAGCTGGGGCGCCTCGTCGGTCTGTCGGGACCCAGCGTCACCGACCGCATCAACCGGCTGGAGGCCGCCGGCGTCATCACCGGCTACCGCGCGACGGTCGACGCGGCCTCGCTCGGTCTCGGTGTCACCGCCCTGATCGGCATCTCGCTCTCCGACGCCGCCGACCACGAGGACGTGGCCCGGCGCCTGCGGGACCTCGGCGAGATCGAGGACTGCTGGTTCATCGCGGGCGACGACTCGTACATGCTCAAGGTGCGGGCGAACGACGTGGACGGCCTGGAGAAGATCATCCGGCGCCTTTCCGGGACGAAGGGCGTCTCCCGGACCCGTACGACGATCGTGCTCTCCACGAAGTGGGAGAACCGGGTGGGTGAGCTGCCGGAGGAGCAGTAGGGCACCAAGTGCCTGATGGGGGCTCCTCTCACCCGAAGGGTGGGGGAGTACGGTTGCCAGGGTTTGTCACGAGGAGAGGTAGAGGCATGGATGTCGGGCTCAAGCGCGAGCTGGAGGACAAGGTCCGGGCCGGTGAGCGGCTCACCCGCGAGGACGGCATCGCGCTGTACGAGTCGGACGACCTGGCCTGGCTCGGCGGGCTCGCGCACGAGGTGCGTACCCGCAAGAACGGTGACGTGGTCCACTTCAACGTCAACCGTCACCTCAACATGACGAACGTGTGCACCGCGTCCTGCGCGTACTGCTCGTTCCAGCGCAAGCCGGGCGAGAAGGACGCGTACACGATGCGCATCGAGGAGGCCGTCCGCCTCGCCAAGGCGATGGAGAACGAGAACCTCACCGAGCTGCACATCGTGAACGGTCTCCACCCGAACCTGCCGTGGCGGTACTACCCCCGGTCGCTCAGCGAGCTGAAGAAGGCGCTCCCGAACGTCTCCCTGAAGGCCTTCACGGCGACGGAGATCCACCACTTCGAGACGATCTCGGGTCTGTCGGCGTCGGAGATCCTCGACGAGCTGATCGACGCGGGCCTGGAGTCCCTGACCGGCGGCGGCGCGGAGATCTTCGACTGGGAGGTCCGTCAGCACATCGTCGACCACCGCACCCACTGGGAGGACTGGTCGCGCATCCACCGCCTCGCGCACGAGAAGGGTCTGAAGACCCCGTGCACGATGCTGTACGGCCACATCGAGCAGCCGCGGCACCGGGTCGACCACGTCCTCCGTCTCCGCGAACTCCAGGACGAGACAGGCGGCTTCCAGGTCTTCATCCCGCTGCGCTACCAGCACGACTTCGTGGACATGAAGGACGGCAAGGTACGCAACCGCCTTCAGGCGCGTACGCAGATGGCCACCGGAGCCGAGGCCCTGAAGACCTTCGCGGTCTCGCGCCTCCTCTTCGACAACGTTCCGCACGTCAAGGTCTTCTGGGTCATGCACGGCGTGCAGACGGCGCAGCTCGCGCTCCAGCACGGCGCCGACGACATGGACGGCTCGGTCGTCGAGTACAAGATCACGCACGACGCCGACAACTACGGCACGCCGAACAAGCTCACCCGCGAGGACCTGCTCGACCTGATCCGCGACGCCGGGTTCCGGCCGGTGGAGCGGAACACGCGCTACGAGATCATCCGCGAGTACGACGGCCCCGACCCGGAGCGCCGGGAGTCGCCGCAGCCGATGCGCGTGTGACTCGTAGTCGGACCCGGACCCGGCGTCGGGCGTGCGGCCGGCGGAACTTAGGGTCGCTGACCATGGAGCTCACCTACCGGCTTGACCCCGACCTCACGCCCGCGTTCCTCGACGAACTCACCCGGTTGTGGACGGACGTCAGCAACGCGGGCGGGGCGGTCGGCTTCGCCGGCGCGACGACGTACGAGGAGATACGTCCCCAGACCGACGCGTACGCGGAGTCGGTCGCGGCCGGGAGCCACCGTCTGCTCGCCGGTCTCGACGGCGACGGGCGGCTGCGGGCCACGGCCTTCCTCGGCTTCAACAGCCACCGGCTCCAGACCCACTTCGCCTGGCTGACCACTGTCATGATCGACCCGTCCCTCCAGCGCGGCGGCCACGGCCGCGCCCTGCTCGCGGCGGCCGAGGAACACGCCCGCACGTTCGGCCTGGAGGCGCTGAAGCTCACCTGCCGGGGCGGGCTGGGCCTGGAGCACTTCTACGCGTCCTGCGGCTACAAGGAGGTCGGCCGGGTGCCGGGCGGGCTGCGCGTCTCGGCGGACGACTACCGCGACGACATCGTGATGTGGCTCCCGCTCCTGTGACCCGTCGTGCGCCCCGTCGGGGACACCCCCTGCAAGATCGTGTGCGGGGCGTGCTTCACTGGACGATGCCCTTTGGGAAGGTTCGGAACGGAAGAGTGGATTGACATGGGCCGCTACACACTGATGCGCCTTGGTATCTTCGCGGGCTGCTTCATGGTCGTCTGGGGCCTCGTCTACTCCGGTATCGCCCCGCGCGGACTCGGCGGGTCCAACTTCATGTGGGTCATCCTGCTCTCCCTGGTGATCTCCGCCCCCATCAGCTTCGTCGTCCTGCGCAAGGAGCGCGACCGCGCCTCGGCCCAGGTCGTCGCCCGCGTGGACCGCGTCAAGACCAACCTGGAGCGCAACCGCAACCAGGAGGACACCGCGGACGACACGGCGCGTGAGGGTATCTAGCCCGTCCGGCGTTTGAGGACGAGGCCGTTCAGGCCGATACGGGGGTCTGGCGGCAGAGCCCCCAGAGAGGGCAAGCCCGGCCCCGGGCACCCCATTCCCCGCCAAGCCGCCGGCAGACAAACCGTACGCTTGCGCGTATGGGTGCAGTGAAGAACAAGCGGATGCCGCGTGCGGTACGTGAGCGGCAGATGCTGGACGCCGCCGTACGGACCTTCGGGCAGCGCGGGTACCGGGCCGCGTCGATGGACGAGATCGCCGATCTGGCGGGCGTGTCCAAGCCGTTGGTGTATCTGTACCTGAACTCGAAGGAAGACCTCTTCACCGCGTGTATCCGGCGGGAGGCCAAGGCGCTCACCGCCGCCGTCCGCGCGGGCGTACAGCCCGGCCTGCCCGCCGACCGTCAACTCTGGGACGGGCTGCGGGCGTTCTTCACGCACACGGCGGAGAACCCGGACGGCTGGGCGGTCCTGCACCTCCAGGCCCGTACGCACGGCGAGCCGTTCGCGGCCGAGGTCGCCGCGACGCGCGAGGAACTCGTCGTGTTCGTCACGCAGTTGATCGCCGTGGCCGCGCGTGAGGCGCACCGGAATCCGTCGCTGCCCGACCGCGAGGTCGCCGGGCTCGCGGAGGCGCTGGTCGGCGCCGCCGAGTCCCTCGCGACCTGGGCCAACGCGACGCCGGGTGTCTCCGCCAAGCAGGCCGCCGCGACCCTGATGGACTTCGCCTGGGCGGGCCTGGGCAACCTCATGGAGAGCCGCCCGTGGTCGGGTTCGGGCCCGGCGGACGGACTTCACCGGTGAGGTGAACGCGCTCGCCGCCCCGCAGTTCGAATGCGGGGCCCTCGGCGGCGTACGTGACCGTGCCCGGCAACAGCACCGGCGCCTTGAACTCGGCGCGCACGGTCACCGCGTCCCGCGGTCCGTACTCGGCGAGACAGCGGGCGACGGTCCACATGCCGTGGGCGATGGCGCGGCGGAAGCCGAAGAGCCGGGCGGTGACCGGGTACAGGTGGATGGGGTTCCGGTCCCCGGACACGGCCCCGTACCGCCGCCCTACGTCTCCGGCGAGGCGCCACTCGGCGAGGGCGGGCAGCGGCTCCCGCTCTTCCCGCGGCCTGTGCTGCGCCTCGCGCGGTTCCGGGGCGGGGCGGCTTTCGGTGCGGTGCCGCGCGAGGTACGTACTCCTCGACTCCCATACGCGCCCGCCGTCGGCCCGCGCCTCGGTCACGACGGTCGCCTCGGTGCCGCGCCGGTGCGGCGCCAACCCCTGGACGTACACGGTGAGTTCGTACTCCGCCGTGGCGGGCAGTCCACCCCACCGGGTGGCCTCGAACGAGGTGTGCACCAGGCCGAGCAGCGGCAGCGGGAACGCACGGCCCGACATGATCCGCATGGCCAACGGAAACCCCAGGACATGCGGATACGTGACCGGCAGCGCGTCCGCCCCCGTCGCGAACCCGCAGACCCGCTCGTACCCGGCCAGCCGCGCGAGATCGACGCGCACGCCCGGGACGACGAGCCGGGTCCTGGGGACGGGCGCGTCGGCGCGGGGCCGCTTGAGGGGGGAGAGCAGGGCACCGCGGGCGAGGAGGGGACTGAGGGAGGGGGACATCAGGGCTCTCCCGGCTCGGTGGACTCCGCAGTAAGGTTACCCGAGGTAAGGGCTACAGCCCGTCCGGCGTTTGAGGACGAGGCGACGAGCCGTGCCCCACCCACCCGCCCGAATTCCCACCCACCCCGGCCGGCGAAGGTGTCAGCCCGTCCGGCGTTTGAGGACGAGGCCGTTCAGGCCGATAGCGGGGGTCTGGGGGCGGCAGAGCCCAGGCACGGGACGGGTAGGGGCACAGGGGGCGAAAACTCCTCCCACCGCGACCGGCGGTGACGACCCCCGAACGCCCGCGACGCGGAGGCTGGTTGACCCCGGCCGGGAGGCACCGCGTGGTCGCCGAGGCTGCACACCCCCGCCCCCGGACCACCACGAACCCCCCACGCACGCACCGTACGATCTCCGGCCATCCAGCGCTAACCCCCGGCCGCGCGCGGCTGGTGAACACCTCGGTACGCACCGCGCGTATCTCATGCAGCAGAGCAGTCCACAGCTGCACGCCCCAGGAGCTGCCCATGTCCATCCCGCACGCGTCCGAGCCCTCGCCCGGCCTCAGCCCCACACCCGCACCCACGCCGGCCCCCGACTTCGACCTCGACTACGACGGCGGCCCCGTACTCGTGAAGCCGGAGATACGACGGCTGGACGGCGTGGCACGCGAGGCGTCCGTGCCACCGATCGCCCCGCCGGCGACCCACGGTTCGCTCGCCGACCTGCCCTTCGACAACGCGGAGGCGGCCCCGGACAAGGTGGTCCTCAGCCGCAAGGGGCCGGACGGCCGTTGGACGGACGTGACGGCGGCCGAGTTCGCGGCACAGGTCCGTGCCGTGGCGAAGGGGCTGATCGCCGAGGGGCTGGTGCCGGGCGACCGGATCGCCATCATGGCGCGGACGACGTACGAGTGGACGCTCCTGGACTTCGCCGCGTGGGCGGCGGGTCTGGTGACGGTTCCCGTCTACCCCACCTCCTCCGTCTTCCAGGTCCGCTGGATCCTCCAGGACTCGGGCGCGGTGGCCCTGGTCACCGAGACGGTGTCCCAGGCGGCGGCCCTCGGCCCGGAGCGCGAACGCCTGCCCGACCTCGGTTACATGTGGGTCATGGAGAAGGGCCACGTCGACCTCCTGGCGGAGTCGGGCGAGTCGGTCCCGGACCAGGAAGTGGACGTACGCCGGGGGATGTTGATCCCGGACACCCTCGCCACCCTCATCTACACCTCGGGCACGACGGGCCGGCCCAAGGGCTGCGCGCTCACCCACGGCAATTTCTTCGCCGAGATCGACAACGCGATCGAACTCCTCTACCCGGTCTTCAAGGCGAAGTCGGGCGACGAGGAGTCGGTCCTCCTCTTCCTGCCCATGTCGCACGTCTTCGGCCGCATGATCGCCATCGCGTGCATCCGCGCGCGGGTTCGGCTCGGCCACGCGCCGAGTCTCAAGGCGGACGACCTGCTCCCGGACCTGGCGAGCTTCAAACCGACGTGCCTGCTGGCCATCCCGTACATGCTGGAGAAGATCTTCAACGGCGCCCGCGCCCGCGCCGAAGCGGGCGGACGGGCCTCGTCCTTCGACCGCGCGGCGAACGTGGCCATCAAGTACGGCGAGGCCATGGAGGCCAAGCAGACCGGCACCGGCCCGGGCCCCGTCGGCACGCTGAAAGCCGCCCGCGTCTTCTACAACCCCCTCGTCTACCGCCGCATCCGCAACGCCATGGGCGGCCGCGTCCGCAACGCGATCTGCGGCGGCTCCCCGCTGGGCCGCCGCCTCGCCGCCTTCTACGCCGGCGCGGGCATCGAGATCTACGAGGGCTACGGCCTCACGGAGACGACGGGCGCGGCCACGGTCACACCCCCGCTCCAACCCCGCCTCGGCACGGTCGGCTGGCCGATGCCCGGCATGAAGGTCCGCATCGCGGCGGACGGCGAGATCCTGCTCTCCGGCGAACAGGTCCTCCGCGGCTACTGGGACCCCCAGGCGGGCGGCGTCGTCCCGGCCGCCCCCGACGGCTGGCTGCCCACCGGCGACCTCGGCGCCCTGGACGACGACGGCTACCTCACCATCACCGGCCGCAAGAAGGAACTCCTCATCACGGCGGGCGGCAAGAGCGTGGCCCCGGCCCCCCTGGAGAACTGGCTCCGCTCCCACCCCCTGATCTCCCAGTGCATCGTCCTGGGAGACGGCCGCCCCTTCGTCACCGCCCTGATCACCCTGGACCTCGACGGCATCACCCACTGGCGCCAGATGAACGGCAAGCACCCGGTGCCGGCGAAACTCCTCGTGAATGACGACGAGTTGCGCCAGACCCTCCAGCGCGCGGTGGACGAAGCGAACAAACTCGTCTCCCGCCCGGAGTCCATCCGCCGCTTCGCCGTCCTGCCCGTGGACTTCACGGAGGAGGCGGGCCACCTGACCCCGTCCATGAAGCTGCGGCGGGATGCGATCATGCGGGACTTCACGACACAGGTGGAGCAGCTGTACATGCCGTAGGGAGGCCCGCTTAGCCCACGTGGCCCACGCGACGGTGCCGGTCACCGGTCCGCGCCGCCTCCCGTGCTTCCATCGCGCCAGGAGGCATACGACATGACGATCGACAGCAGGACACCCACTCCAGACTGGCCGCGTCCCGCCACCGTGTGCGGGCCGCGGCCGGTCTTGCTCCCGTACGCACCGGGCGGTCGGCCGACGCCCATGCCCGACGTCGTACCCATGCCCGGAGAGGAGCCGGCCGATGACCGGTGACAAGGAGACGGCCGTCTGCCCGTTCGACTTCAGCGAAGCCCTGGAGTTCGACCCCGCCCTCGCGGAGTTCATGAACCGCGATTCCCCCACCCGGATCCGGCTCCCCTACGGCGACGCCGACGCCTGGCTGGTCACCGACTTCGACTCCGTCAAACGCGTGACCACCGACCAGCGGCTCAGCCGGGCAGGCATCATCGGCCACGACTACCCCCGGATGACGGCGGAGCCCATCGTCTCGCCCGAGTCGGTCAACGTGATGGACCCGCCGCACAGCAGCCGCGTCCGCCAGCTGGCCTCGCAGGCCTTCACCCAGCAGCAGGTCGACGGCATGCGGAGCCGGATCACCTGGCTCGCGGAGGTCCTGCTGGACGAGATGGAGGAGAAGGGCGCGCCGGCGGACCTGGTCCAGCACCTCTCCAACCCGCTTCCCCAGCACACCATCCTGGACCTCCTCGGCATCGAACGGAACGAATGGCCCCGGATGCAGGAGTCCGTGAGCCAGCTGCTCGTCGTCGGCGCGGACAACAAGGAGGCCGCGGCGCACGCCAAGGCCGATCTGACGGAATACTTCGCCAAACTCGTCAAGGAGCGCCGGAAGTCACCCGGCAAGGACATCATCAGCGCGATGGCCGAGGCGCGGGACGGCGAGGACCAGCTCGACGACAGGGAACTGGCGGTCATGGCCCTGACGCTGACACTCAGCGGCCAGGACACGGCGACATGCCAGATCAGCGACATCGCGTACCTGCTGCTGACGCGTCCCGAGCTGATGGAACACCTCAGGCGCAGGCCGGAGACCATCTCCGACGTCGTGCACGAGATGCTCCGCTACATCCCGTTCCGCAAGGGGGTCGGTATCCCCCGGATCGCCCTGGAGGACGTGGAGCTGGGCGGCGTACAGATCCGGGCGGGCGAATTCGTCCACGTGTCGTACCTGACGGCCAACCGTGACCCGGAGCGCTACCCGGGCGCGCACACCATCGACCCCGACCGGAAGTACCTGCCGCACATGACGTTCGGCTGGGGCGGACACCGGTGCATCGCCGTGCCCTTGGCCATGGCGGAGCTGGAAGTGGCGATCGGGCGCCTCTTGGAGCGTTTCCCCGGGCTGCGGCTCGCGGTGCCGCCGGAGGACGTGCGGTGGGACACGGATACGATCCGGCGGTTCCCGCACGAGCTGCCGGTGACTTGGTAGGGACAGGTTCGGCGGGGGCGGGGCGGTGGGGGCGGTGACGTTCAGTGCGCTGGTCGAGCCGCCGGCTCCGGCGGTCCAGGTGATTCGCGCAGGTCAGGGGCCCACCGTCGCCTCGGAGCAGGCCAACTACGTCGCGACCCTGCTCTCGGCCAGCCCTCCCGGTGCCCGCCGGGACCTCTACCACCTGCGGGCGGAGCCGGGCGCGGCCCGGGAGTCGCAGCCGCACATCCCGGGCACGGTGGAGCACCTGATCGTGAGCACGGGAAGGGTGAAGGCGGGCCCGGTCGCGGAGGCGGTGGAGCTGGGGCCCGGCGACTACATGGCGTACCGGGGCGACGTACCGCACGCGTACGAGGCGCTGGAGCCCGGGACGACGTTCGTCCTCGTGATGCAGCACGTATGAACGCGAAGACGCGCGACGGCGTACGAGTGCCCGCAGGCGGCGTACGAGTGCCCGCAAAGGAAGGCGTACGTGTGCGCAAAGGCAGGAGCCCCGCGACCGGCTGGCGCGGGGCTCCTTGGGTACTGCTATCCGTTCCGGATCAAAGCATTGGGCTCTTGGAGCCGAAGGCTTAGAGCGGGGTGACGTTCTCCGCCTGCGGACCCTTCGGGCCCTGGGTGACGTCGAAGGAAACCGACTGGTTCTCTTCGAGAGAGCGGAAACCGCTCGCGTTGATCGCGGAGTAGTGGACGAAGACGTCCGGGCCGCCGCCTTCCTGGGCGATGAAACCAAAGCCCTTTTCGGCGTTGAACCACTTCACGGTTCCGGTAGCCATAAGCCCTCCTTGGGCCCAAAGGGTTGCCCTGCTCCAGAACCTGCGATTGTGTAAACAACTGCATACGTCTGAAAACGACGAGAGCCCGCGGTCACATGCTCCGCAGGCTCTGTACTGCAAGGGAAACCAAACTGCAACTTGCGGCGAGCCTAGCACGCAGGCAGCCGAAAGCAATAGAGGGCAAGATCATGTCGCCCGGAGGTTTGACCCCGCTCGGGTATGGGTTGACGTCGCGGTGTCGACCTGCTGTCGCAAGGGTTGACATGAGGGGTCGGGACGGTTTCCGAAACCGCATCTGGACCCTGAAGACTGCACCGTACCGCATGGGGTCTAGCCTCGCGATGTGGACAATTCTCGCACCCGGCCGCGCGTCGGCCACATCCAGTTCCTGAACTGCCTGCCCCTGTACTGGGGGCTCGCGAGAACAGGCACGCTCCTCGACTTCGAGCTCACCCAGGACACCCCGGAGAAGCTCAGCGAGAAGCTGGTGCAGGGAGATCTCGACATCGGGCCCATCACGCTCGTCGAGTTCCTCAAGCACGCCGACGAGCTGGTCGCCTTCCCGGACATCGCGGTGGGCTGCGACGGCCCGGTGATGTCCTGCGTGATCGTCTCGCAGGTCCCGCTGGACCAGCTGGACGGCGCCCGGGTCGCCCTCGGCTCGACCTCGCGCACGTCCGTACGCCTCGCCCAGCTGCTGCTCGCCGAGAAGTTCGGCGTCCAGCCGTCGTACTACACGTGCCCGCCGGACCTCAGCCGGATGATGCAGGAGGCGGACGCGGCGGTGCTGATCGGGGACGCGGCGCTGCGCGCCAACCTGCACGACGGGCCGCGGTACGGCCTCGATGTGCACGACCTCGGTTCGCTGTGGAAGGAGTGGACCGGCCTGCCCTTCGTCTTCGCGGTGTGGGCGGCCCGCCGTGACTACCTGGAGCGCGAGCCCGCCGTCACCCGCGAGGTGCACGAGGCCTTCCTGGCGTCCAGGGACGTCTCGCTGGACGAGGTCTCCAAGGTCGCCGAGCAGGCGGCCCGTTGGGAGGCCTTCGACGAGAAGGTCCTGGAGCAGTACTTCACGACGCTCGACTTCCGCTTCGGCGGCCCGCAGCTGGCGGCCGTACGGGAATTCGCGCGCCGGGTCGGCTCAACCACCGGCTTCCCGGCGGACGTGAACGTACGGCTGCTGGAGGCCTGAGGTCCCGGGAGTGCTCGGGCCGGGGACGCGTACGGCACTACGCTGCTGGGCAGTGCGTCCACTGCGTACGTGTACGGGGGAGGTGTGAGCGCCATGCAGCCGCTCGGAGTCGACGAACCCACCGTTGTGGGGCCCTACCGGCTGCTCGGCCGGCTGGGCTCCGGCGGCATGGGGCGCGTGTACCTGGGCCGCAGCGCGGGCGGCCGTACGGTCGCCGTCAAGATCGTGCACCCGCACTTCGCGCTCGACGAGGAGTTCCGCGCCCGTTTCCGCCGCGAGGTCGAGGCCGCGCGTCGGGTGGGCGGCGCGTGGACGGCCTCCGTCCTGGACGCGGACCCGGAGGCGTCGGTCCCCTGGGTCGCCACGGCGTACGCGGCCGGCCCGTCGCTCGCCGCGGCGGTCGCGGACGGCGGCGGTCCGCTTCCGGCCCATTCGGTACGGGTGCTGGGCGCGGGCCTCGCCGAGGCGCTCTCGGCGGTCCACGCGCTGGGCCTCGTCCACCGCGACGTCAAACCGTCGAACGTGCTCCTGACCCTCGACGGCCCGTTGCTGATCGACTTCGGTATCGCGCGGGCGACGGACGGCACGGCGTCACTGACCTCGACCGGCGTCTCCGTCGGCTCGCCCGGCTACATGTCCCCCGAGCAGATCCTCGGCAAGGGGATCACGGGGGCCGCGGACGTCTTCTCCCTGGGCGCGGTCCTCGCGTACGCCGCGACCGGCGAGTCTCCCTTCCCCGGCGAATCCTCCGCCTCCCTCCTCTACAAGGTGGTCCACGAAGAGCCCCACTTGGACGCCGTGCAGGGCGAGTTGCGGGAGATCGTGGCGGCGTGCCTGGCCAAGGACCCCGCCGGGCGGCCGACTCCGGACGAGGTGGCGCGGCGCCTGGCCCCCGCGGGCGCGGCCCGGCTGGTGGCGGCCGGGTGGCTGCCGGGGGCCCTGGTGGAGCAGGTCAGCCGTAGTGCCGTACAGCTGCTGAATCTTGAGGCGGCGGAGGATGCGGCGCCCTCGGGGCCGGTGGGGTTCAGCAGTCCTTCGGTGGAGGCGGGTTCGGCGTCCGGGACTTCTGCGCCCGGCGGGGCGTTCGGGCCGCCGCCGGAGGGGTTCGGGCCGCCACCCGCGATGCCGCCGGCGCCCGGTCCCGCCGCGTCCGTGCCGGAGCAGCGCGAGGTGCGGGACGCGACGCCCCACCCCGAAGACCGCCCCGGCAAGGTGTCCGTCAGCGTGGCCGCCACCGCCGTACCCGGGGCGAACGGCCGTGGCCGCAAGCTGAGTTGCACCGTCGTGCTGGCGGTCGCGGGGGCCCTTGCCGCGGTGACGGTGGGCTCGGCGTTCCTGTTCGGCCTCATGCCGGGCGGTGGCGCGGAGAAGGACGGGGGGAACGTGGCGGGGCAGCGCCCCTCGGCCACCGCTCCCGGTGATGCGCAGCGGCCGTCCACGATCCCGGCGTCCTACCTCGGCACCTGGGAGGGCGACGGCCTGGCCCTGGGCGGCGCCCTCCCCATGGGCACCTTCCGGGTCACCGTCCACCAGGCCGCCGTGGGCAAGGAGTTGGGCACCTTCCGCCAGACCGATCAGATCGGCGGCATCTGCGACACCGTACTCATCCTGAAGAAGGTCACCAAGGAGCAGCTCGTCGCCACGAGCGTGGCCAAGGTGCCCAGCCGCGACGTGTGCACGAAGGGCAGGCACGAGGTGCGGCTGATTCCCGTCGGGGACGACCTCAAGTACGAGACGGACAACGCGGAGGCGGGGGATCCGGTGGCGCGGATGTCGAAGGTGAAGTAGCCGGAACAGCCGGTGATGCGGAGCGGGTTCTGTTCGCTGCCGTGGTGTGAATCCGGCCTGGTCCCCGGAGTTGCCGGGGACCAGGCCGGTGTCGTACTACATCGGCGTCGTCACGGTGAGCGGCTCCCCGTTCCCGAGGTGCAGCAGCCCCCTGCCGGGTGCGACCGGTCCGCCGACCATGCTCCGGTTGGTGCGGATGCCGATCAGCTCGCCCGCGGAGGAGTCCTGCGGGGAGAGCAGGATGCCCCGGCGGCCCTTCTTCATCTCGACCTGCCAGCCGGAGAAGCCGCTGCACACGTCTTCCTCGTCACCGGCGATGACCAGGCCGAGACCGCGCTCGGCGCCGCGCTGGACGATCCGCTTGAAGACGGTCTCGGCGTCGCAGTCCTCCAGGACCTCACCGTCGTCGACCAGGACCACGATCGGCTCCTCGGGCGTGGCCGAGTCGATGACCTCCCGCAGGTCGTCGCTCTCGATGTCGTCCTCGTCGAAGACCTTCAGCACGCCGTCCTGGCCGTCGAGTTCGCGCAGCGGCGAGGGCCGGGGCGCCGCGATGACGATCCGTACGCCCTGCGCCAGGTAGGACCGGGCCATGTTCAGCAGCGTCGTACTGCGGCCCGACTTGGCCGGACCCGCGATGACGAACGTCGGCACGCCCTGCGCGAGGTCGGGGCCGAAGCCCATGATGTCGTCGCCGCCGATGCCGACCAGGCCCCACAGCCTGGAGCGCGAGGCATCCGGGTCGCGCATCTCCCAGGCGTCCATGAAGCTGATCCGGGTGGGCAGGACGTCCACGCGGAAGGGACGGCGGCTGCGCGGCAGGTCCGCGTCCCGGGCCGTGGCCGCCTCGCCGATCGCCGTGATCGCGGCGGCCTGTCCCTGGCCCGTGGCGTCCTCGGTGAGCAGGGCGAACTGGGTTTCGGTGCCGTGCTCGTTGCGGTAGCCGCGGCCCGGCGGGATCTCCTCGGGGACCTTGCGGGGGTTGATGCCGACGAGGGAGAAGTCGGAGCGGTCGGCGAGCCGCAGACCGTACTTGTCCTCGGTGAGCGAGCCGATCCGGGCCGAGAGGATCTGGCGGTCGCCGGTCATCACCATGTGCAGGCCGACGCTCGCGCCCTCCCGCATCATCGCGGTGAGCTGGTCGGTCAGATCGCCGTGGTCGTACTCGCCGAGCGTCGGCAGCCAGCCCTCCCACCGGTCGAGCAGCACGACGATGTGCGGGAGCCGCTCCTCCTGCGGCACCGCGGCCCGCTGCTCGCCGATGTCGGCGAAGCCCTTGTCGGCCAACAGGTCCTGACGACGGGTGAGTTCGCCCTTCAGGCGGGCGATCAGGCGGACCACGCGCTCGGTCTGGTTGCGGCCGACGACCGCACCGCAGTGCGGCAGCCGGGTCAGCGCGTTGAGCGCGCCGTTGCCGCAGTCGATGCCGTAGAGGTGGACGTCCGCCGCGGAGTGCGTACGCGCCAGTGAGCCCGCGATGGTCCGCAGGATCTGCGAGCGGCCACTGCGCGGCGCACCGCCGATGAGGAGGTGCCCGAAGGAGGCGAAGTCCACGACGACCGGGCGGCGGGCCTGGTCGGCGGGCAGGTCCTCGACACCGTACGGCGCGGGCGGGAGCTTGCCCGGTCCGCCGGCGAAGGCGGGCAGCTGGATCTCGTCGAGCAGCAGCGTCTCGGAGAGCGCGGGCAGCCAGGGGCTGTGCTGGGCGGGGATGCCGAGGGCCTGGTTGGCCTCGCGCACCGCGTCCACCAGCACCTTGAGGTCGGTGATCTCCTCTTCCTCGCGCTGTTCGGCCTTTGGCTTCACCAGCGTGGCCCGCCCGAGGTCCTCCCAGCCGAGCGGTCCCGCCCAGGGGGCGAGCACCGTCGGATCGGCGGCACCGGGGCGGCGGCCGCCGACGCGGCCCGACTGGAACGGCACCAGCGAGGCGTGACCGAGACGGACGTACGCCCGGCCCGGGGTGCTCTTGGCGATGTGCCCGGCCTCGGGGGAGTCGATGACGTCGCTGGACTCGCTGCCGTCGGTCACGCGCAGGGCGATTCGGAGGTTGGTGTTGGCGCGGATCTCGGGGGACACGACACCGCTCGGCCGCTGGGTGGCGAGGAGGAGGTGAATGCCGAGGGACCGGCCACGCTGGGCGATGTTGACGAGACCCGTGACGAAGTCCGGCAGGTCACGCACCATCGACGCGAACTCGTCGATGACGATGAGGAGCCGGGGCACCGGAGCGCGGGAGGGATCCCGCCGCACCAGGTCCTGGTAGTCCTCGATGTCCTTGGCGTCGGCGGCGGCGAGGATGTGCTCGCGCCGCTTGAGCTCGGCGCCCAGTGACTCCAGGGCGCGCTCGACGAGATGGGCGTCGAGGTCGGTCACCATGCCGACGGTGTGCGGGAGTTTGACGCAGTCCTTGAACGCCGAGCCGCCCTTGTAGTCGACGAGGACGAAGGTCATGTTCTCCGGTGTGTTGGCCACGGCCAACGACGCCACGATGGTCTGCAGCAGCTCCGACTTACCCGAACCGGTCGTACCGGCGATCAGACCGTGCGGCCCGTCCCGCCGCATGTCGATGCCGAACGGCCCGTCGTACGACTCACCGATGACCGCCATGGTCGACTGCCCGCCCATGCGCCAGCGGGCCGTGATGGCGTCGCGCGTCGGCGGCTCCAGCTGGAGCACGTCGAGCAGCCGGCTGGCTCCCGGCAGGGCCGAGTCCTCGGTCTCCCCGCTGATGTCGCGGAGGGGGGAGAGGGCACGCGACAGCCGGGCGCACCAGGCGGCGGAGACGAAGTCCGGCCGTACGTTCCGTACGCGCGCGATGCCCGTCTGCTGGACGCGCAGCCGCAGTTCGAGCGGCTTCTGGGCGCCGGAGTGGGAGTCGTCGGGCGCGGTGGCGTGCCAGGCGTGGAAGGAGGGGAAGCCGCCGGGCGCCGCGGGGGCGGCCTGGGAGATGCTCTGCGGGGTCGCGTGCTCCTCGGGCTTCGGCTCGGCGATGACGATGGCCTGGCACTCGCCGGGCAGGAACCGCTCCTCGGCGTCGAGGCAGATCGCGTACATGGACATGGCCGGGCCCTCGCGCAGCAGCCGCACCACACCCGGCATGGACCGCAGCCGCCGCGAACCGTCCCAGACGACGATGATGTCGGGGTCGCTGAAGGAGGTCTTGTTGCCGTTCTCCTTGGCGGCCTTCTGGCGGGCGTCAAGCAGTTGGGTCAGCTCGCCGATGCGGGCGCCGACGGTCTCGGCGTCCGTGCCGATGAGAATGTTGGCGTCCTGGGCACCGGCGGGCCGGCTGTGCGGCAGCCAGCGCACCCAGTCCCAGCTCTCCCGCCCGCTGTTCTCCGTCAGTACGTAGAACTGCACATCCAGCGGGCTGTGCAGCACCGCGGTCTGGGCGACGGCCCAACGCCCCAGCGCGTGCGCCGAATCGCCGGGCCCGGCAATGCCGATGACCCCGCGCTCGCGCAGCGGAAGGGCGACCGGCGCGTCCCCGATGGTCCAGGTGACCTCGCGCTTGTGGTCGTCCTGCTCCGGGTCGTCGAGCACGACCTCGGAGGGCAACTGCCCGGTCCCGACCCGCAGCAGCAGATGGTCCGCGTCGGTTCGCCGCCGCTCCCACAGCCGCGTACGCGGTCCGGTGCTCAGCGACAGGATGGTGGCGGGGTCGGGTGTCGCGTGACGCCGGTCGAGCCGCTCGGCGACCAAGGCCTCCTGGGCGTCCTTCTCGATCCGCGCCTTGTGCTCGTTGTACTCCTTGACCTGCTTCGCATGGGACTTGCGCCCATGCTTCTTGTCCATGAAGTAGTTGGCGAACATGATGAGCGGGCTCAGCAGCGCCATGATCATGTAGTACCAGCGCCCGAAGATCATCACCATGACGACGGCACCGACCAACGGCGTCAGGGCCATCAGCCAGGGCAGCGGCCGGGCCTCGAAGTCCCGTACGGGACTGGGCAGCCGGAACTTCGTCTCCCGCTCCGGGGGATGCAGCCGCGGCGGCCGGTTGTAGTCGAGGCCCGCACCGTCGTCGGACCACTTGAGCGCGGCGTTCGGGGGCGAGTAGCGGTCGAATTCGAGGAGGGTGTTGCCGACGGCGATCTGGCTGCCGAGGGGCCACTCGTCGTCGTCGCGCGTCTCGATGGCTTCACCGTCGAGGGTGACGCCTTCCTTGTCTTTCTGGTCCCCCTGTACGGCGACCCGGCAGGTCCCGTCCGTCGCGACGGACAACGTCAGGGCTCGTTGCGGAAGTTCGGGGTCATCGATGCGGATGTAGGAGGAGGCCCCGGCGCCGATGTCGTACCGCCCGATCCCGAGCCGGTGCACGGCCCCGGCACCCGGACCGCTCGCCACGCGCAGCTCGACGAGCCCGGTCGGCTCACCCGGCAGACACCCGGCGGGGTCGTGCAGACTGACGACGGCGCCCTCACGCAGCGGCGAGGTGCCGATGGTGGCGGAGGGATCGACGGGATACCCGTCGACGTAAGCGACAGGCGCCCCCGTCTGGGCCGCCTGATGCTGCCCGATGGGGATGATCTGAGCACCCCCGCTGTACCCGACGTGCGCCGCCAGTTCCTTGGCGATGTCCCCCACCGAGGACTCAGGATCCGCATCTAGAACCACGTCGGCGGTGGCGCCGCCCAGCGGATCGACGACGGTCAGAGTCAGCCGCACGCTCGTCCTCCCCAGACACCTGAGACCGCTTCCGGAACGCGGGCCACAGTGCCCTCGACGATAGCCGCTTCCCCCTTCCCGCAGGCAACGAGCTGTGTGAGGGGCCGTTGGAGGCTCAGCGCTGATACGGCGGCGCTACGGCGTCGTCCGCGCGGCCTTTGCACGCCGTCTGGTGCGGGCCCGTGACAGAACCGGGGTGTGCTCCTGCAAGCGCCGTAAGTAAGCTGCTGGCTCAATGCGGACGATCGCATCATCCGCATCAGGAGCCACGGGGGTTGGCCCTGCGGCGAGTTGAAGTATGGAGGACGCCACATGGCCGGCGGCAAAGACGCAGATATCACATACGACAAGATGCGGACCGCTGCGAAGAAGCTGGGCCACGAGAAGGAAAAGATGGAGGACAAACTCCAGGGCCTGGACAGCTACATCGACGGCCTGGTCGCGGACGGCTACACGACCGCGAGGGGTTCCCAGGCCTTCGACGACTCCTTCAAGGAGTTCACCAAGGGCATGAAGGACACCCTGGAGGGCCTCAAGGGCATGGCCAAGTTCCTCGAGGACGCCGCGAAGGCGTATGAGGAACTGGATGACCAGCTGGCCAAGGGTGTGAAGGGCAAGTAGTCCGCGTCGCGGCGGTTTTGGGGTGCGGTGAGCCGTGTTGAGGCGGCTCACCGCACTGGTGGGTTCCCATTAGATCAGGCCGTCTGCGGGCGGTTCGGGGATCTTGCCGATCGTGCACCACGCTGCGGCGTCCGGAGTGACGCCGAGGCGGTTTCGTATGGTGCGGTCGGTGGTCCTGGACAACCGTCGCAACTTCCATGCTGCCGTCACCTATTGACGGACTGGATTTCCTGGACGGTGATGTTCTGGGTGTTGCCGAAGGTGCCGTTCGGGAGCTTGGCCGGGTTCGGGTTACCCGTGCCGGTCCAGGTGATCTCCCAGGTGACGGTTGCCCGGAGCTTGAAAGTGCCGTCGCCGGACGACCGCAGGTACTTGATGCCGCACGGCGGGGTCTCGTCGGCCTTGCCCTTGGCGTACGCCTCGCCGATCGACCCGTCGTTGATCTCGCACTCGCCGGAAGCCGGGTAGGTCTCGGCGTCCCGCGTGCCTGGCTCCAGCTTGAGAGCGATGGGCTTGGCCGTCGTGGTGGCCTGGATGTTGAGGCCTCCGACATTGATCTGAGCGGTGACGTCGACTTCTTTGAACTTGGCCTTGTCCAGCCAGGCCCACGTCGGGAGGTTCACCTTGGTGATGTCCTCAGGCGCGAGAGTGACCTCGGTCTCGGGAAGTTGCAGCCGGCTGTACGCCAGTTCGGCGAGAACCTCGGGGGTGACGGCGTTGGGGACATTCGGGGTGTCGCCGTTCACGACCCAGAAGGGCAATTCGTTGCAGAGCTGAGCCGCGGGCTCCAGCCAACGGTCGGGGTCCTGGACGGCGACCCACCACGTGCCCTCGTCAGCCTTGTCGAGGTTGTAGTTCTTGTACTTGCCGTCCTTGTACATTTCGCGGAACTGTCCGACGGCCGTCTTCGCGTAGCTGTGCTGTCCGGGGTAGTTGACGGTCTCGGTGTACATGTTCTCGACGTGCTTTTCGAAGTCCTCGGCCGTGCGCGGCTCGTACCAGCAGGCGGGCGGAGTCCAATTCCCCACCGGGGTGACGTTCCCCTTGCTGCCGCCGCTGCCCTTGGAACTTCCGCTGTAGCGGACCATGGACACGATGTCAGTGCCGGACTGCCCGCCGCCGGTCTCCGTGGTCCCGCCGTTCGACTTGCCTCCGGGACCCCATCCGGCCATCGCCGTACCCGGTATCAGTGCGCAGACTCCCGCCGTAGCGCCCACGACCAGCCATCTGCTGCGCCGCCTCGTCAAGGCGTGCATGTCTTGTTCCCCCGTTCCGATACGAGCTTGGTGGTCTGCCAGACACCGTTCTCGGCCTTCTCCAGACGCGTGCTGTAGAGCACGTACGAGTCGTCGTTCGCCGGCGTCCTCTCGACCTCTTGCGTCTTCCGGTTCTTGTTGAACGCCTTGCTCTCGTCGGAGCAGTAGGCAAGCCCCGCCGACTTCTTGTCGAACACTTCAAGATCGGGTGAGTGGTAACGGACAGCGCCGGTGAATGTGGAGCCGGAGTCGACGATCGTCTTCACCCAGTCCTGGCTGCCCGGGAGGGCCGTGCCGGCCTGATAGAAGGACAGCACCGCGGACTTGGGGTCCCCCTTGACGACCGCGTACGTGACTGCCGTCTGGGCGCGCCCGGCATCTGCCAGGATCGCGTCCTTCGTTGCGTCGCCCGTCTTCCACCCCTCGAAGGTCTCCTTGATGTCGGCCGGGAGCGTCATGTCGGGACGCTCAATGCTGCCCGACGTGCTCGCACTCGGCGACGCCGACGGACTGCCGTCCTGATCGGCGCCCGCGATCTTGTCGTTGTCCTTCGAGCTGTCGTCCCCGCTGCCGCAGGCCGTCAGCAGTAGGGCCGCTGTCGTGGCGAACGCGGCAGCAACGGGCAAAGAGCGGCGCTTCACAGTGGACTCCCCGTGAGACAAAGATGCAGTCAAGGGTATGGACGGTATCGGTGGGGCTGATGGTTTCGCCAGGCTGAACTTCCACCAGGGTGCCGGGAATTGTGGATCTATTTGAGCAAATCGGTTCGGCTTCCGTGGCCTGATCGTGGCCCGCTGGAGATACGTCTGGCCCCGGACGCTTGAGGAGCGTCCGGGGCCAGGTATTTCTGTCCGGCTTCGCGGGAGTTATCGGGTCGAGCGGCATCCTGCACACATGCAGGGTGGGAAGGCGGCCGTCTGCGGGGTTGGGTCGATGCGGCTGCCCGTCCAGGTCCGGACCTCGCCACGGTCTTCGGTGACCGCACCCTCCGCGGTGACCTTGTAGACGCGGATGGTCATCCGGGAGCGGCGTGGGGTGAGTTCGAGGAGTTCCAGGGGGTCCGTCAGGGGCGGGTAGTGGTCGGCGCACTCTGGGCAGGCGTAGACGTTGAAGCCGGGGCCGGTTGCCGCGTGGACCTCGTGGACCAGGACCGGGTCTTCGGTGGTGCGCTGGCAGCGGGCGCACATACGGACGGGGCGGCGAGCGGCGGGGTCGGTCATCGGGTGGCTCCGACGGGGATGCCGTGGATGTGGTCCGGGCCGACGTCGATGCCGAGGGCGGCCAGGTAGAGGGCGCGGCGGCGTTCGCGTTGGCGGTGGCGTTCGTCGGGGCGAGGAGGTAGGGGCGTACGAGATGGGAGGCGCTGCCGTCGAGGAGTTCGGTGAAGCGGGGTAGGGGCGGGGCTGTCCGTTGCGCGCGGAGGGTTCCGGCGCGGTGGCGACCGCGTGGTTGCGGCATCCATGTGCTCAGCACCCACGCCAGGAATCGGACGGTAAGGTCCAGCATGTTGACGCTCCTACTAAGCGTTGGCCACGCCCCGGGACGGTTGCCTCCGTCGCCGGGGTCTTTAAGTGACAGGCACGCTACAGGGTGTAACTGGGGGGTGTATAGCGGTTATGCGCACTCCATTGAGTCGTAGAGCTAGGTGCTGTCGTACGTTGTTCGATATGACGCCAGACCCCGGACAGTCGCCGATCGATCCGAACAAGATCGCGTACGTCTACATGCAAATGGCGGACCACATCGCCGAACGCATTGCCAAGGGTGAGCTCCGGCCCGGCGCACGGCTGCCAGGAGAGCGTGATCTTGCCGCGGAGTACGGAGTTGCGCACCTCACAGCCCGCCGAGCCACCCGCGAACTGCGCGATCGAGGTCTGGTCGTCACGCTTCCGTCCAAGGGGACCTTCATCGCGCACCCGGAGTCGGACGACACCGCTGGTGGCGATCAGCAGTAGCGCCGACCGGGACGGTGCTCGAAGGTGCCCTCTGATTGTCTTCGGCCAGCCATAATGCCCACAGGAGGTGAACTGCCGTGACTGTCATGAGCGATCTGATCGAGCGAGGCGGTATCCCCGAGGGCTACAAGGTCGAGGTCTTCGACGGGAGGGTGATCATGACCCCGCAGAGTCCGGAGCAGCATTGGACCGTCAGGGATGTCGAGGGTGCCGTCGCGGCTGCTGGTATCGCCCGGGAACGTGTCTTCGGTGATGTCCTCGTGACATTCCCCGGTGAGAACGACGCGGCGCCCGACCTGACGATCATCGGCTTCGACGCCGAGCGCCGGAAGAACAGTTACTCCTGCATCGACGTGCTGGCCGTGGTCGAGGTCCCCTCCGAGCCGGAGGACGAGAAGGACTACGTACGGAACGTCCAGAAGTACGGCCGCTACGGGATCGACTTTTACCTGATCGCCGACCCGTTCAAGAAGCTCGTCACGCTGATGTCCGAGCCATATGCCTCCGGCTACGGCCGCATCCTCGAGATCCCGTACGGGGAGTCAGTGAGTCTTACCTTGGCGACCGGTGAGCGCGTGAAGATCGACACCAGTACCTTCCCTACGCGTGATGCGTGAGGTTTCGCTGCCGCCGAGGCGAGCCTGATAACGAGGGTCGCGAGGCTGCGCGGTTCAGAGCTCCGCGCCCTCCGTGGCGTTGGCGCTCACGCCGTCCCGTGCGCTTCGGCGCTGCTGGCTGTAGGCCACGTACAAGCCGATCAGCAGCTTGGCCGTGGCGATTCCCGCGCGTGGTGGATCAGTACCGCAGCACAGCCGCCACGCCGCCGGCCGCTGCGAGCGTCCCGTCGGGCACGAACAAGACTCGGGAGCCCGCGCTGATCGCGTTGTCCACAAGCTGTTCGACGATGTCGGTGGCCACACCGTAGGTGTGCGGCGGCGGCTCGACATCGGGTTTCGGGTTCGGCAAGGTCACCGGCTGCGGTACCTCTGCGACCTCCAGTACCCGGCCGTCCCCGGTGATCCGGCCCGCCACCATGAGCCCCTCTTCCACCAGGAGTTGGTGGACCCGCTTGTCGGCGACCGCGGTCCACACTTCCGGTGCGCCGCCGACGTACTTGCCGTGTCCGTGCGCTTCTTCCAGCTCGGCGACAGCTTGGGCGACCTGCTTCGTGTGAAAGTCGGCAAGGACGGGCTGCATCCGCTTCGCCAGATCCGGCGCCGGGAAATTGTCCATGCCGGTGAGCGGCAATGTCCCGGCGATCCGGTTCTCGTATCCGGTGAGGCCCTTGAACGTCGAGAGGATCTTGTCGCCGCCGATGACGAACAGCGGCAGTCCGTCGTGCTCTTTGAGGGCGTCCCCCAGCCGTTTGTCCACGGTCCGCAGGTACTGCTCGACCCGCTCCTCATGCCCCTCGTACGGCGCCGCGTGGGGGATCTCCCCGGGAATCGCGTCCTCGGGCGACGGGATCTGCGGCGCGCCCGGCCACCCGTCCCTCTCCACCTCCTCCAGCCGTCGCACGGACCCGTGGTACAGCCGGCACATGTCCTGATCGAGGACGAGAACCAAGTACGGCTTGGACCGCTGCTCGGCGGCCACCAGGTACCGCGTCAGGAACGCCGTGGCGAACTCCACCCGCGGTTGCACGGCCGCGAGCGACGTCATCCGCCACACCTGAACCGGCTCGTCCGCGGCCACATAGACCACCATGGCGTCGTCGGGGTGGAACGGATCGGCGGCGCGCTCGATCACCGTGGGATCCAGCCTGTGGTCCCGCAACTCCAACCTCGCGTCCCGCTCCACCTCGGGGTCATCCGCCAGCCGGCGCTTGGCCTCGGTGCAGAGGTCGCGCAGAAGGATCCGGTCCTTCTCGCTGAAGGGGAAATCCGGATCGGTCGGCATGACCAACGTGATCGCGGGATACGGCCGCGGCTTGCTCAGGGCGGCCCGGACTTCGGGAGTGAGATCAGAGGTATGCACCATCTCAGATTCGCACCGATCCCTGGGACACGCAGGGGGAGACGGCCAACCGAAGTAGCGAGGGGGACGTGCGAGGAGTGAGGGGTCCAGGGTGAGTGGTGAGGAGGTCGGGCGCGCGGGCACGCCTCGTCCCAGGGGGAAGGGCCCTCGGCAGCGGCGCGAGAAGATCAATCCGGCAGCGGTGCGCGAAGATCAATCCGCAGGTTGCGGTCCACGCGGTCCGCGCAGGCTGCAGTCCACTCGTGATGGTGGAGGGCGTGTGTGGGCGACGTAGCCTACCCGGCCTGTCGCCTCGTGGCCCGGTCGCAGCGTCCGAATGGGCGGCGTACCGTAAATCGCACGGAAGGCGCGATCGGGGCTTTCCGGACGTGCGGAGCTGACGCGAGACCGCGAGGAGCCGAGCCATGCGTAAGAACTCACCGGTGAAGGGCCACCACGGCCTGGGGGCGCGTGGACAGGGCAAGCTGCTCTACTACCACACGCAGATCCCCCAGACGGCGGCCCGGCAAGCGAAGGACCAACCGGCTGGTAAACGCCAGCAGCCTCACGATCACCGTCAACCCAACGGCCGCTGGGCTCCGTGACGGGGCAGCGTCCCTACCTCGCAGAGTAGTTCTCCGGGGCCGAGCGGCTGCTCGTTCGGCCCCGAGGCACATACAAGGCCGGCCGCTCGGAACGCCGGTCAACTCGCTCCGTCACGCCTTATCTCTGATCCGGAGGCTTCTGGCGAAGTCGTCGATGGCGCCAACTTCGCCCGAACACGGTTCACTTCATGTGCGTCGGGTGGCCGCGATCAGCGCTGAGCCCGCTCGATCTTCGTGGCGGCGTGCCGGAGCCAGGAGCACCGACCAGGTAGGCGGCTGTGTCGAATGCCCGGCCGCATGGCGATCGCGAACGCCCTGCGGCCGGGAGTGGCGACGGGGCGGGTCACGTCTTCGAGGTCCCCCCTGCGTATGCACCTGCCGCGGAACCTGAGCCGCTCGGCGGACCGTTCGAAGCAGCGTTCCACTGCCGCAACAGGCTGTTGACCGCCTGACGGCCGGAGCGGTTGGAGCCGACGGTGGACTGAGACGGTCCGAAATCGGCGGCGACCTTGGCGACGATCTCACGGCCGGCGACCTCGGGCTCGAACTCACCGTCACGGAAGACGGGTACGCGACGCGTGTACCAGAACGTGGTGGCCCCGTGATATCTCCTCGGGCCCCGCTGCTCCCCCAGCCCGAGCGAGTGCGTCAGCGTACATCGGCCCGAACACCGGACGGGGGTTGTGCGGTTCCACCGGTGGCCAGACGCATGAGATCGGTGTCGAAGTCGACGTTTTCGATGCCGCGTTCGGCGCGGGTGGCGTTGCCGCCGAACGTGTGTTGGTAGCCCGCCCAGTTGCCGTCGGCGATTTCGCGGCCGGCGCCGCTGCGCAGGACGGCGGCGAGTTCGCCGGTCGCGCGGGCTATGCGCTTGCCGAGATCGGCCGAGCCCCAGTCCTCCGGTGCGGCGTAAAGGGAGGTCGGCATCGGGATCGTCCGTAGGAACGCGAACAGCGGTCGGAGGTGGTCGTCGACGACCATGCTGTGCCTGGCCGAGCCGCCGGTGGCGGCGAGGATGACCGGTTTGGCGATGAGCAGGTCGTTGTCGATCAGGTCGGCAAACGACTTGAACAGGCCGCTGATCCCCGCCTTGTAGACCGGAGCAGCGGCGATGATCGCCTCCGACTCGGCGAGCTGTGCGATGGCGTCCTGCACCTTCGAGTCGGGCATACCCGAGACGATCGACCGTGCGATCTCAACGGCGAGAGGTCCCAGATCGATCGAGCGCACGGTCGCGGCAATGCCCATGTCGCGCAGGGCGTCAATGCTCTTCTGGGCGATCCGGTCAGCCAGCAGCCGGGTCGAGGACGGATCACTCACGCCGGCATTGACGACCGTGATGGTGAGAACTTGTCGGGGGGCGATGGGCACGTTGTTCACGCGGTGTTCCTTGTATCCGACGCGGAGTGCTGCGAGGTTGCCGAGGGAGCTGCGGCGACCAGTGCCTTTCCCAGGTCGCGCAACGTTTCCAGTTGTGACGCGGTGAGCGCGCGGGTCATCGCCCTCGCGACGTGTCGCGCGTGCGCGCGACCGAGGCGCCGCTGGACATCGCGTCCCTCACTGGTCAGGACGATGCGGCAGGCGCGGCCATCGTCGGGATCCGGGAGACGCTCGACGAGGCCGCGCTTCTCCAGCCGCGCCACCAGTCGGGAGACCCCCGCCTGAGTCAACAGGACGTCGTCGATCAGGTCGGTGATACGCAAACCGTCCTCGACGTCGGCGAGGGCATAGAGCACGCCATACTCCCGGGGCGGGAAGTCGCCCCAATCGCCGTCGAACTCGAACTCGCGCGCCAGTGTCGCCTGCGCCCTGAACATCGCTTCCCAGGCCTCGTTCGCCAACCTGGTCAAGCCCCTGGCCGGCGCCATCACAGTACCGTCGGGAAACTGGCGGCGTCCTTCGGGTCGCTGTCCTGGTACGGCGAGGTGCCCGAGAGGTTGTCGCCCCGGTTGGGGTTCGGCCGCAGCCGGCGCGGTTCAGCGTCACCGTACTTCGCCTTGACCAGCGAAGCGTGCGTCGGTGCGTCCGGCACGCCGGGCTTGCGGCGCGCCTCCATTTCCTTGCGCAGTACCGGGACCACCTCGGTGCCCAACAACTCGACCTGTTCCAGGGCCATGTCGAGCGGGAGGCCCATTGCGTCGACGGCGAAGAGCTGGCGCTGGTAGTCACCGAATCCCTCCTGGAAGGTGAGCACCTTCTCGATGACCTCCTGTGGACTGCCCACCGTCAGCGGCGTGTTGGCCATGAAGTCCTCGAGCTTGGAGCCGCGGAAGGCCGGGTAGTTCTCGAAGTAGGGCCGGAAGGTGTTGATCGCGTCCTGCGAGCGCTTGGCGATGAACCCCTGGCCGCCCAACCCGACGATGGCCTGCTCGGCAGTGCCGTGGCCGTAGTGCTCGAACCGCTGCCGGTAGAGGTCGACGAGCGGCTTGAAGTGGAAGTTCGGCGCCAGGATGTGGTTGGCGAAGAACCCGTTGCCGTAATACGCGGCCTGCTCGGCGGTCTCCGGGGTGCGGATCGAGCCGTGCCACACGAACGGCGGGACGTCGTCCAGCGGGCGCGGGGTGGAGGTGAAGCCCTGCAGCGGGGTGCGGAACTTCCCTTCCCAGTCGACCACGTCCTCACGCCACAGCCGGTGGAGCAGGTTGTAGTTCTCCAGGGAGAGTGCGACGCCCTCGCGGATGTCCTTGCCGAACCACGGGTACACGGGGACGGTGTTTCCGCGTCCGAGCATCAGGTCCAGCCGCCCCTTGGCGACATGCTGCACCATCGCATAGTCCTCGGCGATCTTCACCGGGTCATTGGTCGTGATCAGAGTCACCGCGGTGCTCAGGATGATCCGCTCCGTCAGCGCCGCGATATGAGCGAGCAGGGCCGGCGGCGAGGACATCACGAACGGTGGATTGTGGTGCTCACCCAGCGCGAAGACGTCGAGGCCCACCTCGTCGGCCCGTTGGGCGATCTTGATCAGGTTGCTGATGCGCTCTGCCTCGCTCTGGGTGTAACCCGTCGTCGGGTCCGGCGAGATGTCGCCCACACCGAAGATGCCGAACTGCATGCTGCACTCCTTGCTGATATATGACTTCGCATGTAATCCAAACAACATGACGCCGCATGTATTCCCGGCCTTCCCGGCGGCGCTGTGATCCTGGTCATAGCCCGTACAGCAACCCGGGTTGTCGTCGACGAGGCCGCCCGGGACCTGATGAGGGCCTGCGAGGATGAACGCGGGGACCTGATGCGGGCGCGGCATCGGCTGTCCAAGCTGCTGTTGCGGCAGGACCTGCTGTGGCAGGGCACGGCCTGGCCCCAGGCACACGAACGCTGACTGCACTCGCTGACAGGCCCCGATTCCGACTCCTCCAGCAGTTTCATCAACACCGGTGAGAGGTGAACCACCTGGGCGCCACCTCGACCCCCACCTCGTAGGCTGACCCGAGCCGAACAGAGGACCGGACAGAGGTCGAACGGGGGACACACCATGGCCCGCTACATGGAGACGCTCACCATCGAGCGCGGCGGCTTCCGGATCAAGGTGCCGGAGTCGTGGTGGGAGTTCGACGTACGGCCCGAGTCGCGTGACGACTCCATCCGGCGCATGGTCAACGAACGGGTGCAGCAGCGCCCGGAGTTGGCCAAGTACCGCGACACGTACGCCGCCTTCCTGCAGAAGTCGGCGGCCGACGCCTGGAAGTCCGGCGCCCTGTACTGCGGCTGCATGGCGGAGAGTTTCGGCGGCGACACCCCGATCACCGGCTCGGTCACCGTCTCGATCGTCGGCGGCCGCACCCAGTCCGGCGAGCCCCTCTCCACCGACCCGCAGACCATCGCGAGCCAGCTCGCCGTACGCGAGGCCAAGAAGGAGGGCGACGCCTGGCGCAAGGTCACCACCGTCGACATCCCCGGCGTCGGCCCCGCCGCGCGCACGTACGGCATCGAGGACATCCCCGTACCCGACGACTCCCTGAACCGCACCATCCGCGCCGTGCTCATGCAAACGTTCATCCCCGTCCCGGGCCAGGAGGGCAAGGTCGCCCTGATTGCCGGCAGCAGCCAAGTCCTCGACCTCGCCGACTCGTTCTTCGACATCTTCGACGCGATCACGTCGACGTTCCGCTTCGCGGAGTAGCCCGAACCTCCTTCCCGCGGTTCGCGCGTATCCAGTGACTTCGCTCATGCGTACGGTTATTGGTGAGTCGAACGTGACGGGGGTTGCGTGGTGGCGGGGTATCGGCCGAAGGACTGGCATGTCCTGGACCTGGACAAGGACCCGGGCGAAGACCGGGTATGACGTCCGAATACGACTGGGCAAGCGGCGAGGGCCTGTTGGGCATCGACGACCCCGCCGCGGTGGATGCCGCGTTCGAGCGCGGCGAGCGTCACCTCGGCACGGCGGTGATCGGGCTTGCCTTCACATGCCCGCTGGCCGAGGCGTCGCCTCGGATCGTCCGGGCGATGCGGCTGCCGGACGCCACTCAGCGGCAGTTCGCGTTCACCGCGGCGGGCACGGCGGCGCGGCTCAACGGTGAGCTGACGCCGGAGCTGTACGCCGCGCTGCGCGCCGAGGCCCCCGGCGGCTTCGCCGAGGACGCCATCAACGACACGCTGACGTTCGTGCCGTTCCGGAAGCTCCCGCCGTGGTTCAAGTGGCGGTGGCTGCTGGCCACACTGCGGAACACCGTGCTGGGCTGGTGGCTACGGACCGCGGACGCGGCCGGTGACGCCTGGCGGGCCCTGCGCGGACGCCGTTCCTGAGCGGGTGCCCGCACGGCAGCAGCAAGAGTTGGGGGTTTCTGCCGTGCGACTGACCCCGTCGTCGCGCCGGCCCCGTCACCCTCGCGGCTGAAAGATCACCCCGCCTGATCCTCGCTGGTGAGCACTTCGTGCAGGCCTCGTGCCCACCCCGTGGCCACCCCCGAGGTCAGCCCCCCTGCCGGATTCGCGCCCGCACAGCAGCCCCGCACCCCGGATCCACACCCCCAACCGGGAACCGCTCACCGCTCGTTGCGCGTGGATAACGTCGGGCACCGTGAGGTTCACGATCCTTAACGCGCCTTGAGGGGCTTATGTGCGGCTGATACGGTGCCATGGCTTGACACTCGCTTCAGCGCTGGCTATTTGGCCAGGTCGGGCGGTACGGGTGGACCGGGGTGGAGTGTCCCAATTGGCCTGTGAATTGGCAGAAATCTTCTTGGGTGTACGGGGAGCGGTTGCGTGAAGATCCAAGAGCGTACGGGGGCGGGCAACCCCCGTTCCGCCGCGTCGGTTCAGCCGGCGATGGGTGAGCGTCTTCCCACGCCGCCTCGCGAGCGCAAACCCGCGCTGGCCGCTCTGGCGGTGCTCCTGATCCTCGTCGGTGCGCTGGGCGCGACCATGCTGGTGCTGCGTGCCGGGGACCGTGTCGAGGTCGTGCAGGTGACGAGTGACATCCAGGCAGGTGAGTCGGTGGGTGACCACGTGACCTCCGTGATGGTCGCCGACGACGCCGGCGTCAACTACATCAAGTGGTCACAGCTGGGCACCCTCAAGACCCTCAAGGCCAAGACCACGATCTACAAAGACACTGTCGTCATGGGCCAGATGTTCGCCAAGACCGCCACTCTCCCGGCGGGCAAGGCCAACGTCGGACTCTCCCTCAAGGAGGGCCAGTACCCCGTAGGCCTCAAGGCGGGCGACTCCGTGGCCGTGTACCGCGTCGGCGGCGACAGCGGCTCCAGCAGCAGCGGTTCGTCGAGCTCTTCGAGCTCCTCGAGCGACAGCAACACCCTGATCGTCGACAGGGCGTTGGTGAGCTTCGTGAAGGACGAGAAGGACAGCACGATCAGCAGCACCAGCCTGCCCGTCAACCTCACGGTGGACAGCGGCGACGCGGCCGCTGTCTCCGAGGCATCCTCGGCCGGTGAAGTCGCCCTCGTTCTCGTCCCCGGCAACTAAAGGCGAGTGAGTAAACAGAAATGGCGCTCATCGCCCTCGCCGCTGACAAGGGTTCCCCCGGCGTCACCACCGCCGCGGTGGCCCTGTCGGCGGTCTGGCCCCGTAGGGTCCTGCTCGCCGAGACGGACCCCGCAGGCGGCGACCTCGTGTACCGGAGTGCGGCGGCGCATGGCGGTCCGCTGAACCCGAACACCGGCATGCTGTCGATAGCGGCGACCGCCCGCCGCGGTCTCGTGCCGGACCAACTCTGGGACCATGTGCAGCCGTTGAGCGGCGGGCTCGAAGTCCTCGTCGGGCTCGGTATCGCCGAGCAGGCCGCCGGGCTCGCGGGCCTCTGGCCCACACTCGGGCGGGCCTTCGCCCAGCTCGCCGACTCCCCGCACGCCCCCGCCGACGTCATCGCCGACTGCGGGCGCATCAGCGGCGACACCCCGGCCGTCGAGATGTTCTCCCAGGCCGCCCTCGTCCTGCTGATCTCCCGCACCGAGCCCGAGGCCATCGCCCGCGTACGGGACCGGGCCGCCGCCCTCGCCGCCAAGCTGCACGGCGGCCCCCGGGGCGCCGCCAGCCTCGCCACGCCCCTCATCGGCGTCATCCTCATCGCCGACCCGAGCGACTCCGCCAAGCTCGTCCACCAGGTCAACGACATGCTCGTGGCGGCGCAGACAGGTGCCCGTGTCGTGGGCACGCTCGCCGACGACCCCGCGGGCGCCGACCAGTTGGCCGGACGCAAGCGCGGACGACTCGACAAGTCGCTGCTCATCCGCTCGGCCCGCAAGGTCACCGCGGACCTCTACCAGCAGTACGGCGCCGCCTGGGCCGTACCGGCGGCCGGACCGCACGCACCCCATGGAACGCATGGTCAGCCCGCCGCCGGAGCCGGACGATGACCGCCGTCGACCACCAGTTGGTCAAGCGGTTCCGGCAGGAGGCCGGTGACCGGATCTCCGAGCAGCGCCGCGAGGACCAGGTCCGCGGCGTCACACCGATGTCCTCGGAGGACGAGCGGCACTACGCGCGCGCCGTCATCGCCCAGATACTCGAGGACTACGCCCGTACCGAGATCAACCTCGGCCGCACCCCCCTCGACGCCGAGACCGAGGAGCAGTACGCGGCCGCCGTGCACGCCGCCCTCTTCGGCGTGGGGCGCCTGCAGCCGCTGCTCGACAACCCGGAAGTCGAGAACATCGACATCAACGGGTACGACCAGGTCTTCATCGGGTACGCCGACGGGCGCGAGGTCAAAGGCGATCCCGTCGCCGAGAACGACGAAGAGCTCATCGAGCTGATCCAGGTCCTCGGCGCGTACTCGGGGCTTTCCTCCCGGCCCTTCGACTCCGCCAATCCCCAGCTCGACCTGCGGCTTCCGGACGGGTCCCGGCTCTCCGCCGTCATGGACGTGACGCGTCGCCCCGCCCTGTCCATCCGTCGCGCCCGCATGGGCAAGGTCTTCGTCTCCGACCTGGTGGGCAACGGGACGATCACGCCCGAGGTCGCGCACTTCCTCGCGTGCGCGGTCCGCGCCCGTAAGAACATCATGATCGCGGGCGCCACCAACGCCGGCAAGACGACCCTCCTGCGTGCCCTCGCCAACGAGATCCCGCCGCACGAGCGTCTCATCACCGTCGAGCGCGCCCTGGAACTCGGGCTCGACACCTTCGCGGACCTCCACCCGAACGTGGTGGCGTTCGAGGAGCGGCTGCCCAACTCCGAGGGCCAGGGTGCCATTTCCATGGCCGAACTCGTCCGCCGTTCCCTGCGGATGAACCCCTCCCGCGTCATCGTCGGTGAGGTCCTCGGCGACGAGATCGTGACCATGCTCAACGCGATGTCGCAGGGCAACGACGGCTCGCTGTCCACGATCCACGCGAACAGCTCCAGCGAGGTCTTCAACCGTATTTCCACGTACGCGCTCCAGGCGTCCGAGCGGCTGCCCATCGAGGCCAGCCAGATGCTCGTCGCGGGCGCGGTGAACTTCGTCGTCTTCATCCAGCGGCGCAACAACTACCAGACGGGCGGCAGCCTCCAGCGCATGGTCACCTCGGTCCGCGAGGTCAACGGCGTCGACGGACGCGTGCTGTCCAGCGAGGTGTTCGCCGAGGCCGCGGACGGCCGGATCGTCCCGCATGCGCCCATAGCCTGCCTGGACGACCTCGTCCAGCACGGCTACCGGCTGCCCGGCGGCGGGAATTGGGGCTGATGACACCCATGACGATGACACAAACGACTGCGTCTCCTGTCGACTCGCTCGGCTCCATGGGCGGGCTGTTCTCCACCACCGTGCTGTACGCGCTCGCGTCCGGTGTCGCCGTCGGTGGCGGCCTCGCGCTGTTCGCCGTCGCCGTGCGCGGACTGCCCGCCAAGCCCGAGCACGAGAAGCAGAAGGCGAGCGAACGGGCCAACGAGCTGATCCGGTTCGCCGGGCAGCGCGGTTCGGTCGCCGCCATCGCCGGTCTCCTCGTCCTTCTCCTCACCCGCTGGGCCGTCGCCGGTATCGCGGCCGGTGTCCTCGTCTTCTTCTGGGACAAGCTCTTCGGAGGCGCCTCGGAGGAGCGTGCCGCCATGCGCCGCGTGGAGGCCCTGGCCTCCTGGACCGAGTCGCTGCGCGACACCATCGCGGGCGCGGTCGGCCTGGAGCAGGCCATCCCCGCTTCCGCGCGTGCCTCCGCCCCCGTCCTGCGTCCGCACCTCGACGCGCTGGTGGACCGGCTGCGTTCCCGTACGCCGCTGCCGGAAGCCCTGCAACAGCTCGCCGACGAGATCGACGACGCCTCCGCCGACATCATCGTCGCGGCTCTCATCCTCAACGCGCGGCTGCGCGGCCCCGGTCTGCGGCAGGTGCTCGGCGCGCTCGCCAAGTCCGCGCGCGAGGAGGTCGACATGCGGCAGCGCGTGATGGCCCAGCGCGCGTCGACCCGCCGCTCGGTGCAGATCGTCGTCGCGGTCTCGATCGCCTTCGTCCTCGGCCTGTCGATCTTCAACCGCGACTTCGTCGAGCCGTACGGAACGGCGGTCGGACAGCTCGTACTCGCCTGTGTCTGCGGCCTGTTCGGGCTCGGCTTCTGGTGGCTGCGCAAGCTGTCCACCATCGAGACCCCGGAACGGTTCCTGGTGCGGGACGAGTCGTCGGTGCAGTTCGTACGTCCCCGTACGCCGGCTTCTGCGGATGAGGCGGTACGCCGATGAACCTGACCATGCCGATTCTGATCGGCGCCGTCCTGGGCCTGGGCGTCTACGCCCTCGTACGCGCCCTCATGCCGTCCAAGCGCAGCGCGGTCGCGCAGGTCGCGCGCATCGACGCGATGCGGGCGCGCGGGGCCGCTTACGAGTCCGCGCATCACGGCGGGCGGGATGCCGGGCCCGGGCGGCTGGGCAGCGCACGGGCCCAAGTGGGCGCAAGGGTCGCCGAGTTCTACCTTCAGCAGGGCTGGGAGCAGCGCTCGCTGCGGGCCGATCTCGCCGTCCTGGACCGCAGTTGGGAGAACTTCCTCGCGACGAAGGTCCTGCTGGCGGCCGCGGGAGTCTTCTTCGGGCCGTTCCTCTTCGCCGTCGTCTGGACGCTCGGCTTCGGCACCAGCCCGGTCATCCCGGTCTGGCTGGCGCTGTTCTTCGCGCTCGTCTTCTTCTTCCTCCCCGATGTGGAGGTACGGCGGGACGCGGCGGACAAGCGGCGTGACCTGCGGCGCGTCATCGGCGCGTATCTCGACCTGGTGTCGATGAGCCTGGCCGGCGGCCGGGGCCTCCCCGAGGCGCTGATGACCGCCGCCGAGGTCTCCGACGGCTGGGCCACGCAGCGCATCCGCAACGCGCTCGCCGACGCCCGTATCACCGGCATCAGCCAGTGGCAGGCGCTGGGCTCCCTCGGTGAGGAGCTGGGCGTCGAGGAGCTGAAGGACTTGTCGGCCTCCCTGGGGCTGGTCGCGGACGACGGCGCGAAGGTGCGCGAGTCGCTCGCCTCGCGCGCCGAGACGATGCGGCACCGCGAACTCTCCGAGATCGAGGGCAGCGCGGGCGAGAAGTCCCAGTCGATGCTGGTCGCGCAACTGCTGCTGTGCGCGGGCTTCCTGGTCTTCCTGATCTTCCCGGCGGCGATGCGCGTGTTCCAGGTCTGACGTCTCCTACCTCCCCATCTTTTTCCGAGAGGACAACTCATCATGAACGGACGGAACTTCAGCACCGGCATCCCGGGGGTGGACTTCCTGATCACCTTCCTCCAGGGCCGTGTGCAGCGTGCCCGGTCCGGTGAACTCGACCGCGGCGCCTCGGCCGTCGAGTGGGTCATCATCTCCGCCGTCGTCGTCGCGATCGTCGGCGTCGTCGCCGCGATCATCAACGCCGCGCTGAGCGACGGCGCCAACAAGGTCGGCGACTGCATCAAGGGCGCCGACGCGGGCAAGACCTGCTGAGCCCTTCGTCTGCTTCTCATACGGGAATACGGGTGCGCGCAGGTCGAGGAGTACGTCGCGGGGTACGTCGCGACGTACGGGCCGGGGTACGTGGCTGGGTGCGCCGCAGGGTGGAGGCCGCCTCCGCCCGCGGCGAGTCCGGCATGACCGCGATCGAGTTCGTGCTGCTCACTCCGGTGCTCTTCTTCATGATCTTCGCGACGGTGCAGTTCGCGCTGTACTTCTTCGCGGACCATGTGGCCCAGGCGGCGGTCCAGGCGGGCGCCCGCGAGGCGCGCGCGACGGCCGACGAACAGCCCGGCGCGTGGCGCGGCGAGGCGCGGGATGTGGTGGACAGCTATATCCGCCAGCTCGGCCCGCAGTTGGTTCTGTCCCCGGACGTGACGATGCTCCAGCCGGAGCCGAACACGGTGGGCGTGGAGATCACGGCACGGGTGCCGACGGTGTTTCCGGGGCTGGATCTGACGGTGCACGCGCGGTCGGCGGGGCCGGTGGAGCGGTTCGTGAAGGAGGAGGGGAACTGATGACGTCGCTCCTCTCCCGCGTACGGGAGCGGGTGTCCGGCGACCGGGGTCTGTCCACCGTGGAGGTGGTGATCCTCGCTCCCGTGATGATCCTCTTCATCCTGGTACTGGTGGCTTTCGGGCAACTGGTGGACGGGCGCGGCGCGCTGGACGGTGCCGCGCGGGATGCCGCGCGTGCCGGGTCGATCCAGAAGGAGGAGGCCGTCGCCATGTCGGAGGCCCAGAAGGCGGCCGACGCCAACCTGGCGGACGTCTGCTCCGGCCTGGTGACCGTGACCAAGACCAGCACGGGCTGGGCGAACGCCGATCTCTTCACGGTCGAGGTGAGCTGCGAGGTGCGGGGCCTGGCGATGCTGGGCCTGGACGTTCCGACGCGGCTGACGTCGACGTTCACGTCGCCGCTGGATCCCTTCAAGAGGAAGGCGTGATGGGGGAGATGAGAGGGTCTGCGGGGGCGGCGATGGGCGGCGCCGGGGCCGCCGTGCGCGCTGGGGTCGCTGAGCGCGCCTGGGCGGAGGCCCGTGCTTGGGCGGAGGCCCGTCGTACGCGTATGGACGACCGCGGCTCGGGCGCCGGCGCGGTCATCATCTTCGCGATCGTCTTCCTCTCCCTCTCGGCCTTCGTCATCGACGGCGGCATGTCCATCTCCAAGCGCGAACGCGCCGCCGACATCGCCGAACAGGCCGCCCGTTACGCCGCCCAGGACATAGACCTCGAGTCCCTCTACGAGAACGAGAACGGCCCCGCCCCGATCAACTACCAGAACTGCGGCGCCCGAGTGAAGGCCTTCGCCCGCGAAATGGGGATGTCCGGCCCCGACGTCGCGGCCACCCACTGCGTGGCCGCCAACGCCGACGAGGTCGAGGTCGAGGTCCAGCTCACGTACTCCCCGGTGTTCACGGGGATGTTCTACGGGGGAGACGTGGTCGTCCACGGCCAGGCGGTGGCGGAGAACGAGGTCGGCTGAACGGGCAGGGCGGATCGGGCTTGGGCGAACGGGCAGGGCTCGGCGGGGCTGAACGCCCTACTTACCGCCGCCTTCCCCGCCACCCTTACCGCCCTCCTGCTTCACCCCGTCCTTGACCTGCTTGGCGAGATCGTCGTCGAGCTTCTTGAACTCGCGGACGACGGCGTCGGACATATCGGCCAGGGCGTCGAGGGCCTGGGTGATGTCCTCGCGGCCGTCCTCCCAGCCGGACTCGAAGTCGTCGAGGGCGTCGTAGACGGTGTGGTCGCCGAGGTCGTCCTTGTAGGACTCGAAGAGCTTCTTGGTGTGGTTCAGCCGGGACTTGATGTCCCGCAGCCGCCCGCCGTAGTCCTCCAACTCGCTGAGCGGGAGCGCGAGGTCGCTCTTGCCGTTGCCCATGTGAAGGTCCCCCAGGGATCGTCGGATCGTGTCAGACGAAGCGGAAGGTGCTGGTCACCGCCTCGAAGATGTCGTGGAACGCCTCCGCCAGGTCCAGCACGGGGCTGGCCCCGGAGACGAGCACGACATGGTCGGTGGTTCCCGGGACGGGAATGTACGTCTGAGTCAGCACCATACGAAGGGTACGGGTGTCGCCCTGCGCGACGGGCAGGTCCTCGACGCCGTACGTCCGCGCGACGCTCCCGACGCCGGGAATGTCCACGGTGGTCACCGTCCGCCAGGCGTCGCCGTCGCGGCGGGCGGTGATGGTGCGCAGGCTGTCGGCGATGGCGCGCGGGTCGGTGGACAGGGCCACGCCCTGCTTGTCCTTCGCACCGATCACGGAGACCGTGACGGTCGCGGACAGCGGCACGCCGTCGAAATTCTCCGCCATGCATCCCATGTACACGGCACCGGAGTCGTGGGCGTCCTTGGCCATCTTGCGGAGCATGTTCGTCAAGTCCGTGTGGCAAGGGGCGAGTTCGGGTATCTCGCGAGTCCGCTCGTCGATGGCACGTAGAGGGGATCGGGGCAGCCATGGGGGATTGTGTGCGGGCTGTGAGAACCGTGACATGACGGTTGCGAATGCTGTGGAGGCCAGGCGGTGCGGCGGTGGTGCGCCGGACGGCAACTCGGGCTTAGGGGACGGTTGGTGAGAAAACAGACGGAGTCCCCGAGGTCGCCCTCTGTCTGACCTTCGACACGATCCTTAAGATCTCAGTAGGCTCATCTCACCCCCAGACCCACTCCCTCCCCACACCACCCCAGGACACCCGCCATGGCGCGACGCACCACTTCCAGCTCGACGGGCAGCTCGCCGGGTCCGAGGAATCGGACGCCGCAGCCCCTGCCCGGGCGTCGTCGGACGTTCGGGGACTTCGTCAAGGCGTTCGGGGCGTTCGTCGCTCTGGCCGTGCTGCTGGTCGGGGTGCCGGGGGCGCTGGTCGTCAGCGTCGGGTGGCCGTTGCCGCACGGGGCGCCCTCGCTGGACTGGCTGCAGCAGGAGATCACCGTCGGCACGTTCATCCGCGTGCTGACCGTGATCGTGTGGTTGGCCTGGGCCCAGTTCACCGCCTGTGTGCTCGTCGAGGTGAAGGCCGCGCTGTCCGGCGTGGGCCTGCCCAACCGCGTACCGGGCGCGGGCGCCAGCCAGTTGCTGGCGCGCCAGCTCGTCGCCGCGCTGCTGCTGGTCGGCGCCACCGCGGCCAGCTTCACGCCGGGGCTGTCGCAGCTCGGGCAGGGCCTGGAGGGCAACCAGCGGGGGACGGTCGCGGCGGCGCAGCAGACCCCGGGCGGGCTGTTCGGGCAGCAGCAGGAGCAGGCCGCCTCCAGCGCGGCCGCCGCGATCGCCGAGCAGGCCGCCAACGCGGCGTCCCATGCGGAGGCCGGGGGCGGCCACGCCGCCAAGGGCGGCGACACCAAGTACTACCGGATCCAGCCTCCCGAGGGACGGCACCACGACTCGCTGTGGGAGATCGCCGAGCGGCACCTCGACGACGGACGCCGGTACAAGGAGATCTACCAGCTCAACAAGGACCGTACGCAGCCCGACGGTTCCAAGCTCTCCGAGGCCAGCCTGATCCGGCCGGGCTGGATCCTCGAAATGCCCGCCGACGCCCACGGCGGCGACCTCGTCGAGATGCCCGACGAGTCGCCCAAGGTCTCGGAGGAAGTCCAGCGGCAGATCCACGACTACTCCAGGACCGGGGATCACCAGCAGGCCCAAGGCGACCAGCAAGCCGGTCAGGGCGACCGGGACACCGCTCACATCCACGTGCCCCAGCAGCGGCCCAGCGGTGACCAGCAGCACGACCAGGGCGGCCAGCAGGCCCAGGGCGACCGGCAAGCCGCTTCCGACGAATCCGCTTCCGAAGAGACCGGCTTCTCCTTCGGCCTTCCCGAAGCCCTCGTCGGCGCCCCCCTCCTCGCCGCCGGCCTCCTCGGCGCCCTCGGCCGCCGCCGCCGTCAGGCGCTGTGGCAGTCGGCGCTCGGCGCCGTCGGCGGACGGCGCGGCATGGAGCCGCCGGTCCCGACCGGGGCCGCCGCCAACGCGCAGGACGCGCTGCTCGTCGGCGCCGACCCCGAGGGCGTACGCCTGCTCGACCTGTCGCTGCGCGGACTCGCGGCCGCGCTCGCGGCCGAGTCCCGTCCGCTGCCGACCGTCTACGCGGCCTGGCTCAGCGGCAACGTCGACCTGCATCTGCAACTCGCCCAGCCGGCCGGCAAGCCGCCCGCGCCGTGGCAGCTCGGCCAGGACCAGACGTTCTGGATGCTGGCGCGCACGGACGCCGAGCGGTACGAGGACGTCGACACCGCCGCCCCGTACCCGGGCCTGGTCAGCCTCGGCACCATGGACGACTCCCGGCTGCTCCTCAACCTCGAGTCCGTCCCCGGCATCGTGTCGCTGAGCGGCAGTGAGCGCGACCGCGCGGGCGTCTTCGCCTCCGTCGCCGCCGAGCTGGCCACCAACGGGTGGTCCGACCGCATGACGATCACGCTCGTCGGCTTCGGGCAGGACCTGACGCCCCTCGCCCCGAACCGGCTGCGCCACCTCGACGACGTCGAGGCGCTCGTGGAGACCATGGAGGCGGAGACCAGGCAGCGGCGCGGTGCGCTGGGCGCCGCCGGGCACGACTCCGTACTCACCGGCCGCACCGGGCCCGCCCAGCACACCCGTTGGGCCCCGCACCTCGTCCTGCTCGCCGCCGAACCGTCCGCCGAGGACGCCGTCAAACTCGCCGAACTCGCCGCCGACGCCAGCCGGCTGGGCATCGGCTACCTCGTCGGCACCGAGAGCGGCGACCTGCCGGGCGCCGCCTGGGAGATGGAGGTCACCAGCGACGGCAAGCTCCTCGCCCCGCTGCTCGGGCTCGAACTCGACGCGCAACTGCTGCCGGTGGACCAACAGCGGGCGGTCGTCGAGCTGTTCGTCGAGGCAGACCCCGAGCGCGGCTCCGACGGGCCGACGAACACCCCGCCATTCCTCGTCGACATCAGCGAGCAGGGGCGGCCCGCTGTGTACGCGCGACTCGTGGGTTCGTACGAGATCATCGGCCTGGAGACGCCCGACGGCGAGCGCAGCCCACTGCTGCACGAGGCGCTGGCGCTGCTGCTTCTGCACCGCGAGGGTGTGCACCCGCGGGTGCTGTCCTCCGCGCTGTGGCCGCGCGGTGTCACCGAGGACGTACGCGACGCGCTCGTCGAGCGGCTGCGCGGCTGGCTCGGCAACGACCCCGACGGCACGCCCCGCCTCGGCACCGACGCGACCGGGCGGCTCACGCTCGCCAAGTCCGTCGTCTCCGACCTGGACGTGCTGCGCTCCCTCTACCACGAGGCGACGCAGGGCAAGGGCGTCAACAGCCGTGCGGTGCGTGGGCGGTTGCTCACGGATGCGCTGGTGCTCGTCCGCGGGCCGCTGCTCGCCGACCGCCCGCAGGGACGCTACGGCTGGCTCACGCACGAGATCATCGACGCCCAACTCCCGCTGCTCGTCGCGGACATCGGGCTCGCGCTCTCCGCGTTCCACCTGGAGAAGGACCGCGCGGAGAAGGCCATCGAGGCGCTGACCGCCTCCCTGAACTCCGCGCCCGCCGACGAGCGCCTGTGGAACGAACTGCTCCGCGCGACCCACGCCACCGGCGACAGCGACCGACTCAAGCGGCTCGCCGCCGACCTCGTCTCCCGCAGCGGCGCCCGCGGGCTGCCGCCGCGCACCGAGGCCCTCCTCGACGAACTGCTGCCGACCTGGCGCAGCGGCGTCGCCGCGGTGGGATGAGCGACCTGACGCTGGCCGCCGTCGCCGCCCTCTGGGGCGCGGCGGCGGGCCTCCTGGTACCGCGGGCCGCCTACCGCTTCGGCGTCCCTCCGGACCAGCCGTGGCGCGACCGCTGCCCCGAGGGGCACCTGATCAGGGGGGCCGTGGGCGGCTGGCTGGGGTTCGGCCGGTGCGGCGAGTGCGCGGGCTCCGGGCGTACGTCGTCGGGGGCACCTGATGGCGACAGCCGTACGTCGTCGGGGGCGCCCGAGGGTGACGGTCGTATGTCGTCGGAGGCGCCCGACGACGGCAGTCGTACGGCGTCGGAGGCGCCCGAGGGTGACAGCCGTACGTCGTCGGAGGCGCCCGACGACGGCAGTCGTTCGGCGTCGGAAACGCCCAAAGGCAACGGCGGCACGCCCGCAAGCAGTTCCCCCTCCTACGGCCCTAACACCCCCCTCGTCTCTGTCATCACCGCGCTCATCTGCGCAGGCCTCGCCCTTGCCACAAGCACCCGCCCCGAACTCGCCGTCTGGCTGCTGCTCGCGCCGCTCGGTGTGCTGCTCGCCGTCGTGGACTTCACGGTGCAGCGGCTGCCCGATGTGCTCACCCTGCCGCTCGCGGGCGCCGCGCTCGTGTTGCTCGGGGCGGTCGCGGCCGTGCCGGAGCACGCGGGGGACTGGCTGACGGCGCTGTACGGGGCGCTCGCGCTCGGGGGCGCGTACTTCGTGCTGTTCCTCATCGACCCGAACGGCATGGGCTTCGGGGATGTGAAGCTCGCGCTGGGCATCGGTGCCGTCCTCGGCTGGTACGGCTGGGGTGTGGTGTTCCTGGGGACCTTCGCCGGGTTCCTGTTCGGCGGGCTGTACGGGATGGCGCTGGTGGTGGTGCGGCGCGCGGGGCGGAAGACGTCCATCCCCTTCGGCCCGTTCCTGATCGCGGGGGCGTATGCCGGGCTGCTGATCGGGGCGTAGTGCAACGTCTGGTTTCTGATGGTCCTTTCCGGGCGTTCGTGTCCCTTGTCCGGCCCTGAGGGCAAGGGAGTGGAAGTTGGACGTACAAGTGGGTTGGCGTTCCCCTGTTCCGATGGACGCGCCCTCTCTCCGCTCCGCGTAGTCATTGCCTGACATGGTGACGATCGGTCGGCGGTAGCACATGGACGCCCTGACCTGTACGCGGCGTCAGGGAGCGGCCCCAGCCGTGGTCACTTCTGCTCGTCACCTGGCCGTCGTTTGTCGGAAGGCCTAGCAAAACCGGCCGGTTCGGTCGCAGTCCAAGGGTGGGGACTGCCCATCGGCATTCCTTATGAAAAGGACACGACTTTCATGCAAAACTGTCATGAGCGCCGCACGCGCCGCATCGTGGCGCGCACGGTTACTGCGCTTGCCGCCGGCGCCTGCGCCCTTGCTGTGGCCGTGCCGCTCGCGGCTGCCGACGCCGGCCCCGCGCCGGTCCGGCCGGAGCTGAGCCAGGGACACACCTTCGGTCCGCGGGGATTCGACCTGCAGGCCCACCGGGGAGGTCTGGGGCTGGTCGTCGAGAGCACTCCGGCCTCCTTCAGCAACGCCCTGCGGACCGGGGTGAGCACGCTCGAACTCGACATCCAGATCACCGAAGACCACCAGGCGGTCGTCACGCACGATCGGAAGATTTCCGGCGCCAAGTGCCAGGACACTGGTCCCGTCACGGCGAACGACCCGGAGTACCCCTACGTCGGCAAATACATCGTCAACCTGACCCTGGCGCAGGTCCGCACCCTCGACTGCGGGACCCAGACCCTGCCTCAGTACCCCGGACAGCGCCCGAGCCCGGGCGCCCGGATGCCGCTGCTCACCGAGGTCTTCGACCTGGTCAAGCAGTACAAGGCGGACAAGGTCTGGATGAACATCGAGACCAAGGTCGAAGCCGGAGCCCCGCAGGAGACCGCCCCCCGCGAGGAGTTCGTCCAGATCGTCTCGCGTCAGGTGCGGGAGTCCGGCCTTGCCTCTCAGGTGTCCATCCAGAGCTTCGACTGGGGTGCGCTCATGCGCATGCGCGAGGTCGCCCCAGAACTGCCGATCGTGGCGCTGACCAACGGTCAGCAGTTCCTGCAGGTCGGCCAGCCGGGCGCCTCGCCGTGGCTCGGAGGCATCGACATTGACGACTTCGGCGGCGACCTGGTCGCAGCAACCAAGTCCTTCGACGCGGACGCGATCTCGCCGGTGCACGGCTATCCGCAGAACGGCCAGGTCACCGACCCCGGCTACGTCCCGTACACCACCAGGAAGCTGGTGGACGACGCGCACCGGGCCGGCCTGAAGGTCATCCCCTGGACGGTGGACGACCAGCCCACGATGAACAAGCTCATCGATGATGGCGTGGACGGCATCATCACCGACTACCCGGACCGGCTCCGCGAGGTCATGGAGCAGCGCGGTCTCAAGCTGCCGAAGCAGTACACCACTCCGACCGAAGGCTGAGCCCGGGCGAGGGGGAATCTGCAAGGAAACGATCAGCGACACGCCGAGGCGGATGGCGTGTCGCTGATTCCCCGCAGTTGCGGTTCCTGCCGGATACGCCGACAGCATCCGGCAAAACGCCGAAGTTCTGGAAGACAAAGCCGATCCTCTCGGCCCGTACCTGGGTGAGCCGCGCCTCCGGAAGGGCCGCGAAGTCGACCCCGTCGAGGACGACGGGCCCCTCCGAGGGGCGGTCCAGGCCGCCGGGCATATGCGGCAGCGTCGACTTTTCCAGCACCTTGGCCTGCACTGTCGACTGACTTTGCCGTCCAGGGACAGCCACGAAGCATCGACGAACGTTGCTCACTGTTGCTTAAGGGATCACCCGCCACGCCTCCCCCGGACTCTCCCCAGGGAGACACAAAACTCGGACGAACCGCCGGGGACATCTGACGAGACGGTCCACTCCGCAGCAGTCCAGGCGCCCCCCGAGGGACGTGGGCGCCTGGAACCTACACGTACAGGGCCTGAGTCGCGCTCGTGACCGGGGCCGTGCGCGGCCCGACGGCGGGCACCTGATCGGGGCGTACGCGGCCTGACGTCGGGTGACCGAACCGGCTGGCGTAGGCTGGATCGGTCCGCCCACCCGTCTCCCACCACCACCCCTATTGCGAAGCGCTACGCGCCTATCTGATTTCCTGCCGAAAGGGACGCTCCGGTGACCGAGAAGGCCGACCTTCAGTCCGTCCTCGACCGCGCCGCCGCCGGTGGTCGGATCACTCCCGAAGAGGCGCTCGACCTCTACCGCGACGCCCCGCTGCACGCGCTGGGCGCCGCCGCCGACGCCGTACGCCGGCGCAGGTACGCCGGTACCGAGCACATCGCCACGTACATCATCGAGCGCAACATCAACTACACGAACGTGTGCGTCACGGCGTGCAAGTTCTGCGCCTTCTACGCGGCCCCGAAGGACACCGCGAAGGGGTGGACCCGGGATCTGGACGACATTCTGCGGCGGTGTGCCGAGACCGTCGAGCTCGGCGGTACGCAGATCATGTTCCAGGGCGGGCACCACCCGGACTACGGCGTCGAGTACTACGAGGAGCACTTCGCCGCCATCAAGGCCGCGTACCCGCAGCTTGTGATCCACTCCCTCGGCGCGTCGGAGGTCGAGCACATGGCTCGTATCTCCAAGGTGAGCGTGGAGGAGGCCATCCAGCGGATTCACGCCGCCGGGCTCGACTCCTTCGCCGGCGCCGGTGCGGAACTGCTCCCCGCGCGGCCGCGCAAGGCGATCGCCCCGCTGAAGGAGAGCGGCGAGCGCTGGCTGGAGATCATGGAGACCGCGCACGGGCTGGGCGTCGAGTCGACGTCCACCATGCTCATGGGCACCGGCGAGACCAATGCCGAGCGCATCGAGCACCTGCGGATGATCCGTGACGTACAGGACCGGACGGGTGGCTTCCGCGCCTTCATCCCGTACACGTACCAGCCCGAGAACAACCACCTGAAGGGGCGGACGCAGGCCACGCTCTTCGAGTACCTGCGGATGATCGCCATCGCGCGGCTGTTCATGGACAACATCGCGCACATCCAGGGCTCGTGGCTGACCACCGGCAAGGAGGTCGGCCAGTTGTCACTGCACTACGGCGCGGACGACCTCGGCTCGATCATGCTGGAGGAGAACGTCGTCTCCTCGGCGGGCGCCAAGCACCGCTCCAACCGCCTGGAGATCATCGACCTGATCCGCAGGGCCGGGCGTGTGCCCGCCCAGCGGACGACGACGTACGAGCACATCGTCGTCCACGACGACCCGGCGAACGACCCGGTCGACGAGCGGGTCATGTCGCACATCTCGTCCACCGCGATCGAGGGCGGCACCGCCCACCCCGAGCTGAAGCTGCTCGCCTCCAACTAGCCGTGCCGTGCTGACGATTCACGCCGCCGACGAGGTGCGGCTCAGCTGGGACGATCCGCACCCGGTCCAGGACGGCGCCGTCGCCGTGGACGGCGACCGGGTTGCGGGGGTCGGGCCGCTGGACGCGCTGCTGGAACGGTTTCCGGGGGCGCGTGTGCGGCGGTGGCCCGGGGTTCTCGGGCCCGCCCTCATCCATGCGGGCCCGCTCGCGGACGCGCCGACACCACGCGAACGCGTCCACGCGGTACTGAAGTCGGGCGCGGTGGCGGTCCTCGAGGAGCACGCCGGTACGCCGGAACTCCGGGCCGCCGCCGCGCGGAACGGCGTCGTGGTCCTGCCGCGTACTCGGCCGACGGCGATCGTCGACGCGGCCCGCGCCGACCTCGCCGTCTTCGACGAGACCGGCGCGTGCATCGCCACCGTGTGCGCGGGCCGCCTGGTCCACAGACGCCGATAGCGGTCAGCCGGCCAACGGGACCGGCGTACGAGCCGGGCGCTCTTGAGCCCCGTACGGGCCGGGCGCTGGAGAGTCGTCCGCCCCCTACTGCCACAATGGGACGGTGATCCGCGCATCCCTGGACAAGCAGCCGCACGAAGTCGCCTCGATGTTCGACGACGTGGCGGAACGGTACGACCTGACGAACGACCTGCTGTCGCTCGGCCAGGACCGGGTGTGGCGCAAGGAGGTCGCGAAGGCGGTCGACGCGCGGCCCGCGCAGAAGATCCTGGACCTGGCGGCCGGCACGGCCACCTCCTCCCTCCCCTTCGCCCGCACGGGCGCGTACGTCGTGCCCTGCGACTTCTCCCTCGGCATGCTCCGGGTAGGCAAGAAGAACCACCCCTGGCTGCCGCTCACGGCGGGCGACGCGACGAAGCTGCCCTTCAAGGACGACACCTTCGACGCGGTCACGATCTCCTTCGGGCTGCGCAACGTGCAGGACACCGACGCCGCGCTGAGCGAGCTGTACCGGGTGACCAAGCCCGGCGGCCGCGTCGTGATCTGCGAGTTCTCGCACCCCACCTGGGCGCCGTTCCGCACGGTGTACACCGAGTACCTGATGCGCGCGCTGCCGCCGGTCGCCCGCGCTGTCTCCTCCAACCCCGACGCGTACGTCTACCTCGCCGAGTCCATCCGCGCCTGGCCGAACCAGCCCGAGCTGGCCGAGCGCCTGCGCAAGGCCGGCTGGTCGAAGGTCGCCTGGCGGAACCTGACGGGCGGGGTCGTCGCGCTGCACCGCGGCTTCAAGACCGTCTAGCGGCTCACCGTGGGCCGGAGGGTCACCATGGCCCGGCGGTTCACCTGAGGACCTCGAACGGGTCGCCCGGCTCGTCGAGTTCGCGCCGCATGCCGCCCGACGGCGGCCGTGGCAGACGTGTCTCGCGCACCCCCGCGCCGCCCTCGGCGTCCCCGAGGTCGAACCACACCGTGACCACCGCACCGCGCGGGACCTCGGTGCCGGGCAGGGGGTACTGGCGTACGACGTAGTCGACGACCGTGAGATGGAAGTCCGGCCGGTCGGGCGCGGCGAGCAGCACGCCTCTCGCCTCGGCCGTCTCACGCGCGTCCACGGCCATCAGGCCCACGAGCCGCGGCACGCGCACTTCGGGTGTCTTGGGTGTTATGCGCACAGACGTCACCCCCAGCGGTACCGGAAGGGTAAGCCCCGGCCGTGCCCTTCCGGAAGCCGTAAGAAAGCCGTGAGAAGGCTTGCCAGGGCGGGTTTACAGGGCCAGCCGGTAGCGGTGTCCCTCCTGCCCCGACCCCGGGATCGTGCACCGCTCGGCGAGCTCCATGCCGAGCCGTTGCGTCACCGCGATCGAGCGTTCGTTGCGCGCGTCGACCATCGCGACGACGCCGGAGACGCCCGCCGTGCGGACCCGCTCAAGGGTGGTGCGGGCGGCCGCCGTGACGTACCCCTTGCCCCAGTGCGCCCGCCCCAGCCGCCAGCCGATCTCGATCTGCCCGGTCGGGCCCCACGCGTGCGGCCACGGCTGCGCCCCGGTGAAACCGAGCACCTCGCCGGCCGGGCCGACCATCGTCCACAGGCAGAACCCGCGCTCCGCGTCGTGCCGCCGCTGCCGCGCGGTGAGCTCCTCGTACTCCGACAGCTCCGCCGCACTGCCCCCGTGGAACTCCATGACCTCCGGGTCGGCGAAGATCCGGTGCCAGGCGATGGCGTCCTCGTCGGTGGGGACACGGAGCTGTACATCGGGGAGAGCTCGGTTCACAGGGCAACCCTTCAGCCAGGTGATCAGTACCGCTGCATAGACTGCCCATGTCCAGTGCCCGTCGGCACGTTGATTTCGAATCTTGGGGAGAACCCGCCGTGACCGAGCCCCAGCCCCTCTCCGAAAACACCGCCGATGTCATCGTCGTCGGGGCCGGGCCAGCCGGTTCCACCACCGCGTACTACCTCGCCAAGGCGGGACTGGACGTCCTGCTCCTGGAGAAGACCGCGTTCCCGCGCGAGAAGGTGTGCGGCGACGGGCTGACCCCGCGTGCCACCAAGCAGCTGGTCTCGATGGGGATCGACATCTCGGAGGAGGCGGGCTGGCTCCGTAACAAGGGCCTGCGCATCATCGGCGGCGGCGTCCGCCTCCAGCTGGACTGGCCGGATCTCGCCTCCTTCCCCGACTACGGACTCGTCCGCAAGCGGGACGACTTCGACGAGCAGCTGGCGCGCCAGGCGCAGAAGGCGGGCGCGCGGCTGTTCGAGCGCTGCAACGTCGGCGCCCCGATCATCGACGACCGCACGGGCCGCATCACGGGCGTTCACGCGAAGCTCGGCGACTCGGGAGAGAAGCGGGAGGTCACCTTCCACGCCCCGCTGGTGGTGGCCGCCGACGGCAACTCCACCCGCCTCTCGCTCGCGATGGGGCTGCACCGCCGCGAGGACCGCCCGATGGGCGTCGCGGTCCGCACGTACTTCACCTCCCCGCGCCACGACGACGACTACCTGGAGTCGTGGCTCGAACTGTGGGACCGCCGGGGGCCGGGCGAGGACCGTCTGCTCCCCGGCTACGGCTGGATCTTCGGCATGGGCGACGGTACGTCGAACGTCGGCCTCGGTGTGCTGAACACCTCGGACTCCTTCAAGGAGCTCGACTGGCGCGAGGTCCTCAAGGCCTGGTGCGCGTCGATGCCGGAGGACTGGGGCTACACCCCCGAGAACATGACCGGCCCGATCCGCGGCGCCGCCCTCCCCATGGCCTTCAACCGCCAACCGCACTACACGAAGGGCCTGTTGCTGGTCGGCGACGCCGGCGGCCTGGTGAACCCCTTCAACGGCGAGGGCATCGCCTACGCCATGGAATCCGGCCAGATCGCCGCCGACGTCATCGTCCAGGCCCACGCGCGCGCCACCCCCGGCCAGCGCGAACTCGCCCTCCAGCGCTACCCGCGCGTCCTCAAGGACACCTACGGCGGCTACTACAACCTCGGCCGCGCCTTCGTGAAGCTCATCGGCAACCCGAAGGTCATGAAGATCGCCACCCAGCGCGGCCTGACCCACCCCCTGCTGATGAAGTTCACCCTGAAGATGCTCGCGAACCTCACGGACCCGACGGGCGGCGACGCGATGGACCGCATCATCAACGGCCTGTCGAAGGTGGCGCCGAAGGCGTGATCAGCGGCGGCGTCGCGACGGGTGGCTCCGGCGTGACGGGTGGGCGAGGCGCGGTGGGTGGCCGAGGTGCGGTGGGCGAGGCGTGACCGGTGGGCGAGGCGTGATCAGCCGCTGAGGGCCGCCGTGTTGGCGGCCCGTCGCGCGAACACCTCCTCCCGCCGGTCCGCCACCTGCCGCAGCGCCTCCTTCCGCTCCCGCTTGGAGAGCCGGTCCAGGTAGACGTGGCCGTTGACGTGGTCGGTCTCGTGCTCCAGGCACCGCGCGAAGTACCCCGTCCCCTCGACGACCAGGGCGTTCCCGTCCTTGTCGACGCCGCGTACGACGGCACGGTCCGGGCGGGGTACGTCCATGACCGCGCCCGGGACGGACAGGCACCCCTCGCCCTCGTCGAGGAGCCGCCGGTCGGCCGGGTCGAGCCGGTCCAGGACCGGGTTGGCGATGTGCCCGACGTGCCGGACGCCGTCGTCGTCCGGGCAGTCGTAGACGAAGAGCCTGAGGCCGACGCCGACCTGATTCGCGGCGAGCCCCGCGCCTTCGGCGACGTACATGGTCAGGAACATGTCGTCGATGAGCGCGGCGAGATCGGGACCGAACTCGGTCACGTCCCGGCACGGCTTGTGCAACACCTCTTCACCCACTTCAGTGATGCGCCGCACCGCTCCCCGCCCGGCCTCGGGCGCGAGCCCCGGATACGAGTCGACGGGCTGTCCCTGCACGAAAACGCGTGGCATCGCTGTCTCTCCCTCTGTTGTCGCGTGTCTGTTGTCGCGTGTCTGTTGCCGCGTGTTGTGAGGATGCTGTGGTGGCCGGGAACGTGGGTTCCGACCTTTGGCACCCCTCCCTACCCTCCCGTAGTCATGACAACAGAACACACGCAGGAGCCTCAGGAGCAGACCGGTCACACGCGCAGACGCTTCCTGGCCGCCGCCGGGGGAGCGGTGGGAGCGGTGGGCGTCACCGCCTTGATGCCCGTCCAGAGCGCGGCCGCCGCCCCGTCCGGCCCACGCGTCGCCGTGCTCGGCGGCGGCGTCTCCGGACTCAGCGCCGCCCACGAACTCGCCGAACGCGGCTACGCGGTGACCGTCTACGAGTACTACGACGTCCTCGGCGGCAAGGCCCGCTCGATGGACGTACCCGGCACGGGCGGCGGCGGCCGCAAGCCGCTCCCCGGCGAACACGGCTTCCGGTTCTTCCCCGGTTTCTACCGGAACCTCCCGGATGTGATGCGCCGGATCCCCTTCCCGGGCAACGCGAACGGCGTCCACGGCAACCTCCGCAGCGGCACGGAGGCCCTCTTCGCCCGCGCGGGCGGACGGCCCGACCTCCACTTCCCGCTGCGGCGGGCGACGACACCGCCCGCGCCCGGCGACCTCACCCCGTCCTGGATCCGCGACCAGCTCCTGGCCGCCCTCGACCTGGGCACCCGGCTGCCCGCCCATGAGGTCGCGTACTTCGCCGACCGTCTCCTCGTCCACCTCACCAGCTGCGACGCCCGCCGAGAGGACGAGTGGGAGAAGACCTCCTGGTGGGACTTCATCCGTGCCGGGGACATGAGCGCGGAGTACCAGACGGTCCTCGGCATCGGCCAGACCCGCAACCTCGTCGCCACCCGCGCCGAGGTGGCCTCCACGCGGACGGTCGGCCGCGTCATCATGGAGGCCTTGCTGCTGTGGGGCCTGCTCGGCCGCGGCATGGACGGCGACGCCGACATCGACCGCGTCCTCAACGCCCCGACGAGCGAGGCCTGGATCGCACCCTGGGAGACGTATCTGCGCTCACTGGGCGTCGAGTTCGTGACGCGGACTCAGGTGCGGGAGGTTCTGTACGCGGGCGGGCGCGTCGTCGGCGTACGCGTTTCGGCCCCGGACGGGAGCCAGGAACGTACCGTCACCGCCGATCACTACATCTCCGCGCTCCCGGTCGAGCACGCCCGTCGCACCTGGGGCCCTGCCCTGCGCGCCGCCGACCCGCAGCTCGCCAGGTGCGATGCCCTGGAGACGGACTGGATGGTGGGCATCCAGTTCTATCTGCGCACGCCGACACCCGTGGTGCACGGGCACATCAACTGCCTCGACTCACCGTGGTCGGTGACGGGCATCGGGCAGGCCCAATTCTGGGACGTACGAGACTTTCCGGCCGACTACGGAGACGGCAGCGCCCATGACTGCCTCTCCGCGATCGTCTCGGAGTGGGACAAGCCCGGGATCCTGTACGGCAAGACGGCCCGGGAGTGTACGAAGGAGGAGATCGTCGCCGAGACCTGGGCGCAGCTCAAGGACGGCCTCAACGACGCCGGGAAGACCACGCTCACCGACGCCGACCGGCTCGGCTGGTTCATGGACCCGGCGGTGACGGGGCTCGGCGGCCCGGACCCGCAGAACCGCGAGCCGCTCCTCATCCACCCGACGGGAACCCTCTACAACCGCCCCTCCGCCCGGACCGCGGTGCCGAACTTCTTCCTCGTCGGCGACTACGTGCGCACCGACGTGGACCTGGCCACCATGGAAGGCGCCAACGAGTCCGCGCGCCGCGCCGTGAACGCGCTCCTGGACGCGGACCATTCGGACGCCGAGCGCTGTGAGATCTGGGAGCTGTACCGGCCGCCGGAGATGGAGCCCCTGAAGCGGATCGACGAGGTCCGCTACCGGCTGGGCCTGCCCAACACCTTCGACCTCGGCTGAGCGCGTTGGGGAACGCCCCCGAAGGGCCGCTGCCCCCGAGCGGCTGCGGCCCTTCCGGTCGTACGTTCGCGGGACGCGGCTCAGAGCACGCGCACCGCACCCGACGCCGGGTACCCGGACAGGTCCTGGATGACGACGCCCTTGGACGGGTTGGCCGCGTCCAGGTACTGGCCGTCGCCGACGTAGACGCCCACGTGGTACGCGGAGCCCTTGCCACCCCAGTAGAGGATGTCGCCGACCTGCAGGTTGGAGAGCGAGACGTCGGTGCCGGCCATCGACTGGTCCTGCGACACACGCGGGAGGTCCACACCGACCTGCTTGAACGCGGCCTGGACGAGGCTGGAGCAGTCCCAGGCGTTGGGGCCGGTGGCGCCCATGACGTAGGCGTCCCCCAGCTGCGCCTTGAGGAAGGAGATGACGGTCGAGACACTGCCGCTGGCCGGGGCGGAGACGTCCGAGGAGGCCGGCGCGGAGGCGGACAGGGTTGCCCGCTCGGCGGCGCGTGAGGCGGCCTCTTCAGCGGCGGCCTTGCGCGCGGCCTCGGCCGCCTTCTTCTTGGCCTCTGCCTTCTTCTTGGCCTCGGCGAGGTCGGCCTTGGCCTGCTTGGCGGCCTTGGCGGCGGCCGCGTCGCGCTCCGCCTGCAGCTCGTAGTTCGCCGCGGCCTGCTGCGTGGCGTCGGCGGACTGCGCGACCTGGGAGGCCAGATCGGCCGTCAGGGTGGGCAGTTCGAGGGTCTGCGCCACGGGCTCGGCGGCGCTCGCCGAACCGGACGCGCCGGCCACTGCCAGGGTGCTGAGGACGCCACCGGCAACTCCGGCGCGCATCGCGAGCGACGGTGCGTTGCGGCGGGGCTTCCGGTGGCTGCGTATGTGAGCGGTGTGGGACATGAGTACAACCGGTATCAGGGGCTCCTCCATACCTTCAAGAAACGTGTGGTGCGCCACAGTTGTTCAATCTACGGCCGAATTCGTCGAGGGCGGCTCCTTATTGACGGCGTAACGGGCATTGCGGACACGGCCCGTCAAGCCCGTGATCAAGGCCTTTCCGCATTACGTCCGAATTGCCCGCCACCTACCATTGGTTGAGCCGATGGCCAAGTCCGGCTTATGTGATCCATAGGGAGATGTGGCGCAGGTCACGGAACGGTCACCCCGCTGATGGCGTCACGCGAGAGTCCCAGCCTCCTCCGCTCGCGGAGCCTCGACGCCTTTTCCTTGCGGAGCTCCGCCCCCCTGTTCGCGGAGTCCCGACCCCTTCTCCTAGCGGAGTCCCCGCCCCCTGTTCGCGGAGTCTCAACCCCTTCTCCTCGCGGAGTCCCGGCCCCTTCGCTCGTGAACGCGTGCACGCGTCCACAGTCGTCCGCGCGCCTCCCCCAGAGGTGTGAATGCTTCCTGTATCAAGCCTCCCTGCCCAGCACCAATTTGCATGCATCGGAAGTCTCTTGATATGGAGACGCCGCCCTCGAGCTGCGGTGACGAGCGGAAATATCACCTCTGGTGATTGCCTGGACGCTTCACGTATGAAGATCACTTCTCATCCGACTTCATGATCGTTCGTCAGGTGGTGGAGATCACAAAGCTTGTGTAATACCCCGTGTCGCAGATCACAGACCGGCGGGCATAAGATGCGAGGCAGTTGGGCTTGTGACCTGCTTCACATGTTCGCGATCTTCGTCGGGACGGGCGGGGCTCGTGGGACAGGTGGGGCGGATGTGAGTCCGACGCAACCGCCAGCAGTCAGTGCCGACTGAGAGGAGCGAGGAGCGTGAACGCGTATGCGCCGATCCTCGTACTGGGAGCCCTCGGGGCAGGCTTTGCGATCTTCTCCGTGGTCATGGCCACGCTGATCGGTCCGAAGCGGTACAACCGGGCCAAGCTCGAGGCCTATGAGTGCGGTATCGAGCCGACCCCCACGCCGGCCGGCGGCGGGCGCTTCCCCATCAAGTACTACCTGACGGCGATGCTCTTCATCGTCTTCGACATCGAGATCGTCTTCCTCTACCCCTGGGCCGTCACCTTCGACGCCCTGGGTGTTTTCGGGCTCGTGGAGATGTTGCTCTTCGTGCTCACCGTCTTCGTCGCGTACGCGTACGTATGGCGGCGCGGCGGCCTGGAATGGGACTGAGGGGCCTTTAGGACATGGGACTCGAAGAAAAGCTGCCGAGCGGATTCCTGCTGACCACCGTCGAGCAGGCCGCGGGCTGGGTGCGCAAGGCGTCCGTCTTCCCCGCCACGTTCGGACTCGCCTGCTGCGCCATCGAGATGATGACGACCGGCGCCGGGCGCTATGACCTGGCGCGCTTCGGCATGGAGGTCTTCCGCGGATCGCCGCGCCAGGCGGATCTGATGATCGTGGCCGGCCGGGTCAGCCAGAAGATGGCGCCGGTGCTGCGGCAGGTCTACGACCAGATGCCCAACCCCAAGTGGGTGATCTCCATGGGGGTTTGCGCGTCATCAGGTGGAATGTTCAATAACTACGCCATTGTGCAGGGGGTCGACCACATCGTCCCGGTCGACATCTATTTGCCCGGCTGTCCGCCGCGGCCCGAGATGCTGATGGACGCGATTCTCAAGCTCCACCACAAGATCCAGACCTCCAAGCTCGGCGTGAACGCCGAGGAGGCGGCCCGCGAGGCGGAGGAAGCGGCACTCAAGGCGCTCCCCACCATCGAGATGAAGGGCCTGCTGCGGTGAGCGACGTGAACGGCGCCGGTAACGGCGTGAACCCGGAGAAGGACCTCGGCGCGTCCAACCTCCCCGGCCAGCGTGGCGAGGGCGGCGAGGAGATCCGCGTCCAGCGCGGCATGTTCGGCGCCAACAACGGCGGCGACACCTCCGGCTACGGCGGCCTGGTCCGCTCGATCCGGCTCCCCGGTCCGGCCACCCGCCCCTATGGCGGCTGGTTCGACGAGGTCGCCGACGAGCTGGAAGGCGCCCTGGAGGAACAGGGACTCGTCCCCGAGAACGCCATCGACAAGACGGTCGTCGACCGCGACGAGATCACCTTCCACATCGAACGCGAATATCTGGTCCGCGTCGCCCAGACCCTGCGCGACGACCCGGCCCTCCGCTTCGAACTGTGCACGGGCGTAAGCGGAGTGCACTACCTCAGCGACAAGGGCCGCGAGCTGCACGCCGTCTACCACCTGCGCTCGATCACCCACAACCGGCTGATCCGCCTGGAGGTCAGCGCCCCCGACGCCGACCCGCACATCCCGTCGCTCGTCTCCGTCTATCCGACGAACGACTGGCACGAGCGCGAGGCGTACGACTTCTTCGGGCTGATCTTCGACGGCCACCCGGCACTGACACGGATCATGATGCCGGACGACTGGCAAGGCTTCCCGCAGCGCAAGGACTACCCCCTCGGCGGCATTCCCGTCGAGTACAAGGGCGCCCAGATCCCGGCTCCGGACCAGCGGAGGTCGTACTCATGAGCACGCAGACCCCTTCGTCCGGGGCATCCGCCGCCTCGGCGCGCGAGACGACCGAGGGCACCGTATATACGGTCACGGGCGGTGACTGGGACGAGGTCGTCCAGACCGCGGCCAAGGCCGACGACGAGCGCATCGTCGTCAACATGGGTCCGCAGCACCCCTCCACGCACGGCGTGCTCCGGCTCATCCTGGAGATCGAGGGCGAGACGGTCACCGAGGCCCGCTGCGGCATCGGCTACCTCCACACCGGCATCGAGAAGAACCTCGAATACCGCACGTGGACCCAGGGCACCACGTTCGTGACGCGCATGGACTATCTGACGCCGTTCTTCAACGAGACGGCGTACTGTCTCGCCGTCGAGAAACTCCTCGGCATCGAGGAGCAGATCCCCGACCGCGCGACGATCATCCGCGTGCTCCTGATGGAGTTGAACCGGATCTCCTCCCACCTGGTGTGCATCGCCACCGGCGGCATGGAGCTGGGCGCCACCACGATCATGATCTACGGCTTCCGTGATCGTGAACTCATTCTCGACATCTACGAGCTGATCACCGGCCTGCGGATGAATCACGCGTACATCCGCCCCGGCGGACTCGCCCAGGACCTGCCCCCGGGTGCGGTGGACCAGATCCGCGAGTTCGTGAAGAAGATGAAGAAGAACCTTCCCGAGTACGACAAGCTCGCCACCGGGAACCCCATCTTCAAGGCCCGTATGCAGGACGTCGGCTATCTGGACCTGGCCGGCTGCATGGCGCTCGGTGCCACGGGCCCGATCGTCCGCTCGGCGGGTCTTCCGCACGACCTGCGCAAGACCCAGCCGTACTGCGGCTACGAGACCTACGACTTCGATGTCCCGACCGCCGACACCTGCGACGCCTATGGGCGCTTCCTGGTCCGGCTGGAGGAGATGCGCCAGTCGCTGCGGATCGTCGAGCAGTGCCTGGACCGGCTGGAGCCCGGGCCGGTCATGGTTGCCGACAAGAAGATCGCCTGGCCCGCCCAGCTTGCGCTCGGCCCCGACGGTCTGGGCAACTCCCTCGATCACATCAAGAAGATCATGGGCACCTCCATGGAGGCCCTGATCCACCACTTCAAGCTGGTGACCGAGGGCTTCCGCGTCCCGCCGGGACAGGTGTACGCGGCGGTCGAGTCGCCCAAGGGCGAGCTCGGGGTGCACGCCGTTTCCGACGGAGGCACCCGTCCCTACCGGGTCCACTTCCGTGACCCGTCCTTCACCAACCTGCAGGCCATGGCGGCGATGTGCGAGGGCGGCCAGGTCGCCGACGTCATCGTCGCCGTCGCGTCCATCGACCCCGTGATGGGAGGCGTCGACCGGTGACCACTTCCTCCGAGGGCGTCAGCCTGGGCATGCCGCAACTGCCCGCGCCCGACTATCCGGACGACGTTCGAGCACGGCTCGAAGGGGACACGCGCGAGATCATCGCCCGCTACCCGGACTCCCGCTCGGCGCTCCTTCCGTTGCTGCATCTCGTGCAGTCGGAGGAGGGCCATGTCACGCGCACGGGCATGCGGTTCTGCGCCGACATGCTCGGCCTGACCACGGCCGAGGTCACCGCGGTCGCGACCTTCTACTCGATGTACCGGCGCAAGCCGAGCGGTGACTACCAGGTGGGTGTCTGCACCAACACCCTGTGCGCGGTCATGGGCGGCGACGCGATCTTCGAGGCCCTCCAGGACCACCTGGGCGTCGGCAACGGCGAGACCACCGACGACGGCAAGGTCACCCTGGAGCACATCGAGTGCAACGCGGCCTGCGACTTCGCGCCGGTCGTGATGGTCAACTGGGAGTTCTTCGACGACCAGACCGTGGACTCCGCGAAGCGCCTCGTCGACGACCTGCGCGCGGGAGCACAGGTCGTACCCACCCGCGGCGCCCCCTTGTGCACCTTCAAGGAAACCGCCCGGATCCTCGCGGGCTTCCCCGACGAGCGCGAGGGGGCCGTGGAGGCCGGCGGCAGCGCGGGCCCGGCATCACTGATCGGGCTGCGCCTGGCCAAGGGCGAGACGCAGCCTGCGCGCGTAGTACATCCGCGTGGCGAGGGTCCCCAGGACGCACGGCCGTCCGACCGGGCCAGTGAGGAGGGGGAGTGATGACCTTGGCAACCGAGATCAACGAATCCAGCCCCGAGAAGCTGCTCGCACCCGTGCTGTCGGCCTTCTGGGACGAGGAGAAGTCCTGGACGCTGGACGTCTACCGAAGGCACGAGGGGTACGAGGGCCTGCGCAAGGCGCTCGCGATGTCGCCGGACGACCTGATCGCGTACATCAAGGACTCCGGGCTGCGCGGCCGAGGCGGCGCGGGATTCCCCACGGGAATGAAGTGGCAGTTCATTCCGCAGGGCGATGGCAAACCTCACTATCTAGTTGTCAACGCCGACGAATCGGAGCCGGGCACCTGTAAGGACATCCCGCTCCTGTTCGCGAACCCGCATAGCCTCATCGAGGGCATTGTGATCGCGTGTTATGCCATTCGGTCTTCGCATGCCTTCATCTATCTGCGCGGTGAAGTGGTCCCCGTACTACGGCGGTTGCACGAGGCCGTGCGTGAGGCCTACGCGGCGGGCTACCTCGGCGACAACATCCTGGGCAGCGGACTCGACCTCCAGCTCACCGTGCACGCGGGCGCGGGCGCGTACATCTGCGGTGAGGAGACCGCACTGCTCGACTCGCTCGAAGGCCGCCGTGGGCAGCCGCGACTTCGTCCCCCCTTCCCTGCTGTCGCGGGCCTCTACGCGTGCCCGACTGTTGTGAATAACGTCGAATCGATCGCGTCAGTTCCCGCAATTCTGCACAAAGGCAAGGAATGGTTCCGGTCGATGGGAAGCGAGAAGTCCCCCGGCTTCACGCTCTACTCGCTCAGCGGCCACGTCGCCAGTCCCGGCCAGTACGAGGCGCCGCTCGGCATCACGCTGCGTCAGCTCCTCGACATGAGCGGCGGGATGCGGCCCGGCCACCGGCTGAAGTTCTGGACGCCGGGCGGCTCCTCGACGCCGATGTTCACCGACGAGCACCTCGACGTCCCTCTTGATTACGAAGGAGTGGGTGCCGCGGGTTCCATGCTCGGCACCAAGGCCCTGCAGTGCTTCGACGAGACGACCTGCGTCGTCCGCGCCGTCACCCGCTGGACCGAGTTCTACGCCCATGAGTCCTGCGGCAAGTGCACGCCCTGCCGCGAAGGGACCTACTGGCTCGTGCAGTTGCTGCGCGACATCGAGGCCGGCAAGGGCGTCATGTCCGACCTCGACAAGCTGAACGACATCGCCGACAACATCAACGGCAAGTCCTTCTGCGCCCTCGGCGACGGCGCCGCCTCGCCGATCTTCTCCTCGCTCAAGTACTTCCGCGAGGAGTACGAGCAGCACATCACGGGCCGCGGCTGCCCCTTTGACCCGGCCAAGTCGACGGCTTGGGCCGACCGCACGGAGGTGAACGCATGACAGTGACCACCAGCGCTCCCTCCGGAGGCGGGGATGCGGCGGTCCCGCGGGAAGATCTCGTCTCGCTGACGATCGACGGCGTCGAGATCAGCGTGCCCAAGGGCACCCTGGTCATCCGCGCCGCCGAACAACTCGGCATCGAGATTCCCCGGTTCTGCGACCACCCTCTCCTCGACCCGGTAGGCGCCTGCCGCCAGTGCATCGTCGAGGTCGAGGGCCAGCGCAAGCCCATGGCGTCCTGCACGATCACCTGCACGGACGGGATGGTCGTGAAGACCCAGCTCACCTCTCCCGTCGCCGAAAAGGCCCAGAAGGGTGTGATGGAGCTCCTGCTCATCAACCACCCGCTGGACTGCCCGGTCTGCGACAAGGGCGGCGAGTGCCCCCTGCAGAACCAGGCCGTGTCGCACGGCCACGCCGAGTCCCGCTTCGAGGGCAGGAAGCGGACGTTCGAGAAGCCGGTCCCGATCTCCACGCAGGTGCTGCTCGACCGCGAGCGGTGCGTGCTGTGCGCCCGCTGCACCCGGTTCAGCAACCAGATCGCGGGCGACCCGATGATCGAGCTGCTCGAGCGGGGCGCGCTCCAGCAGGTCGGCATCGGTGAGGGCGATCCCTTCGAGTCGTACTTCTCCGGCAACACGATCCAGATCTGCCCGGTGGGCGCGCTGACATCGGCGGCGTACCGCTTCCGCTCGCGGCCCTTCGACCTCATCTCCTCGCCGTCCGTGTGCGAGCACTGCTCCGGCGGCTGCGCGACCCGCACCGACCACCGGCGCGGCAAGGTCATGCGGCGTCTCGCGGCCAACGACCCCGAGGTCAACGAGGAGTGGATCTGCGACAAGGGACGCTTCGCGTTCCGGTACGCGCAGCAGCGGGACCGGCTGGACACACCTCTCGTACGCAACGCGGACGGTGTCCTCGAACCCGCTTCCTGGCCGGAGGCTCTTTCGATCGCCGCCGAGGGGCTGTCGGCGGCGCGCGGCCGGACCGGCGTTCTGACCGGTGGCCGCCTCACCGTCGAAGACGCCTACGCCTACAGCAAGTTCGCGCGCGTGGCCCTCGACACGAACGACATCGACTTCCGCACGCGCGTGCACAGCGCCGAGGAGGCCGACTTCCTGGCGGCCCGGGTCGCCGGACGCGGACGGGACCTCGACGGTACGGGCGTCACGTACACCGCTCTGGAGAAGGCGCCCGCCGTTCTGCTCGTCGGATTCGAGTCCGAGGAGGAGGCGCCCGGCGTCTTCCTGAGGCTGCGCAAGGCGTGGCGGGGGCACGGGCAGAAGACCTTCTCGCTCGGCACGCACGCGACACGCGGCCTGGAGAAGGCGGGCGGCACGCTGCTGCCCGCCGCGCCCGGCACCGAGACCGAGTGGCTGGACGCCCTCGCGAGCGGCGTCGGCCTGGAGGGCGACGGCGCCAAGGCCGCCGAGGCGCTGCGCACTGAGGGCGCCGTGATCGTCGTCGGTGAGCGACTCGCCGCCGTGGCGGGCGGGCTGACCGCCTCCGTACGGGCCGCGTCCGCGACCGGTGCCCAGCTGGTGTGGATTCCGCGCCGGGCAGGGGAGCGCGGCGCGATCGAGGCGGGTGCGCTGCCGTCGCTGCTGCCGGGCGGGCGTCCGGCCACCGACCCGCGCGCGCGGGACGAGGTCGCGGTCGCCTGGGGCGTCTCCGGACTGCCGCACCGCTACGGCCGCGACACTGGCCAGATCGTCGAGGCCGCCGCCGGGGGCGAACTGCAGGCCCTGGTGGTCGCGGGCGTGGAGGTCGCCGACCTTCCCGACCCGGCACGCGCGCGTGCGGCACTTTCCGAAGTGGCCTTCCTGGTGTCGATGGAACTGCGCCCCAGCGAGGTCACCGAGCACGCGGACGTCGTCCTTCCTGTCGCCGCGGTCGCCGAGAAGGCGGGCACCTTCCTCAACTGGGAAGGCCGGGTGCGCCTCTTCGAGGCCGCGCTCAAGCCCGACCAGATGACCCGCCGCCTGGCGCCCACGGACGCGCGCGTCCTGCAGATGCTGGCCGACGCCATGGACGTACACCTGGGTCTGCCCGATCTGCGCACCGCGCGCGCTGAGCTGGACCGGCTCGGTGCCTGGGACGGGCCGCGGGCCACCGAACCCCTGGAGGTCGCGGCCCAGTTGCCACGCCCGGCCGCCGGAGAGGCCGTACTGGCCGGGCACCGGCTGCTGCTCGACCAGGGCCGTCTCCAGGAGGGCGACGAGGCGCTTGCCGGGACCCGGCACGCTGCACGCGCGCGCGTGTCGGCCGCCACGGCCGCGGAGGCGGGCGTCGAGGAAGGCGAGCTCCTCGCCGTGACCGGTCCCTCCGGAGTGGTCGAACTCCCCTTGCACGTCACCGAGATGCCCGACCGCGTGGTCTGGCTCCCGCTGAACTCCACCGGAGGGGGCGTCGCCTCCGACACCGGGGCACTGCCCGGCGCACTCGTCCGTATCGGCCCGGCGACCCTCGCCGCCGAGGCACCCAAGGAGGTGGAGGCATGACGCCGTACCTCGCCGCTGAAGACCTCTCCATGTTCGGCCAGGATCCCTGGTGGCTGGTCGTCATCAAGGCGGTCTTCTGCTTCGCCTTCCTGATGGTGACCGTGCTCTTCTCCATCGTGTGGGAGCGCAAGGTCGTCGCCTGGATGCAGCTGCGCATCGGCCCCAACCGGCACGGCCCCTGGGGCATGCTCCAGTCGCTCGCCGACGGCATCAAACTGATGCTCAAGGAAGACGTCGTCGTCAAACGCGCGGACAAGGTGGTCTACGTCCTCGCACCGATCGTCGCGGCCATCCCCGCCTTCATGGCGATCGCGGTGATCCCCTTCGGGCCGGCCGGCAACGAGATCTCGATCTTCGGTCAGCGCACCACGATGCAGCTCACCGACCTGCCGATCGCGATGCTCTACATCCTCGCCGTCGCCTCGGTGGGCATCTACGGGATCGTGCTGGCGGGTTGGAGTTCTGGATCCACCTATCCGCTGCTGGGCGGTCTGCGCTCCTGCGCGCAGATGATCTCGTACGAGATCGCGATGGGCGCCGCCTTCGCCTCGGTGTTCCTCTACTCCGGGTCGATGTCGACCTCGGCGATCGTCGAGCAGCAGCACGACCGCTGGTACATCATCCTGCTGCCGGTCTCGTTCGTGATCTACATCGTGACGATGGTCGGCGAGACCAACCGCGCCCCCTTCGACATGCCGGAGTCCGAGGGCGACCTCGTCGGCGGCTTCAACACCGAGTACTCGTCGATCAAGTTCGCGTTGTTCATGCTCGCCGAGTACGTGAACATGGTGACGGTCTCGGCCGTGTCGGTGACGCTCTTCCTGGGCGGCTGGCGGGCTCCCTGGCCGATCAGCACCTTCTGGGAGGGCGCCAACCACGGCTGGTGGCCGATGGCCTGGTTCGTGCTGAAGGTGCAGCTGCTGCTGTTCTTCTTCATCTGGCTGCGCGGCACGCTCCCGCGCGTCCGCTACGACCAGCTGATGAAGCTCGGCTGGAAGGTCCTCATCCCGGTCTCCGTGGCCTGGCTGATGCTCGTCGCGACCGTACGGGCCCTGAGGAACGAGAACTACGACTTCGCGGACATCGCCCTGTACGTCGGCGGAGGCGTCCTCGTCCTGCTGCTGCTCTCGTTCGTCGCGGACATCTTCCGCGACAGGCAGGGAGCCCAGGAGGCGCCCGCCGAGCCCGCCGCCTTCGACCCGATGGCCGGCGGATTCCCCGTACCGCCGCTGCCGGGACAGGAGCTGCCGCCGGTGCCGCGGCGCCGCCCGCGCCGCGAGCGGGAGTTGATTGTCAGTGGTGGGTCCGATACTGCGAGTGACGGATCACTGGACGGATCTCGTGACGGAAAGGAGGGGTCCGATGGCTGAGGAGCCGAAGGAGACCAAGCCCGGTTTCCAGAACCCCGTCGCCGGCTTCGGCGTGACCTTCAAGGCCATGTTCAAGAAGCGGCTGACCGAGCAGTACCCGGAGCAGCAGAAGACCACCGCCCCGCGGTTCCACGGCCGGCACCAGCTCAACCGCCACCCGGACGGCCTGGAGAAGTGCGTCGGCTGCGAGTTGTGCGCCTGGGCGTGTCCCGCGGACGCCATCTATGTGGAAGGCGCGGACAACACGGACGAGGAGCGCTACTCGCCGGGCGAGCGGTACGGCCGCGTCTACCAGATCAACTACGCCCGCTGCATCCTGTGCGGCCTGTGCATCGAGGCGTGCCCCACGCGCGCGTTGACGATGACCAACGAGTTCGAGCTGGCCGACAGCAGCCGCGCCAACCTGATCTACACCAAGGAGCAGCTGCTCGCCGGCCTCGAAGAGGGCATGGTCGACACGCCGCACGCGATCTACCCCGGCACGGACGAGCAGGACTACTACCGGGGCCTGGTGACCGAGGCGGCCCCCGGCACCCAGCGCCAAGTAGCCGTCTCCAAGGATGAGAAGGCCTCCGGCGAGGAGGTGGACGCATGACGACCGACCTGGCCGCCTACTCCACCTCCACGGGAGAGGCCTTCCAGTTCTGGGTTCTCGGCACCGTCGCCGTGATCGGCGCCCTGTGCACCGTCTTCATGAAGAAGACCGTGCACAGTGCGCTCTGCCTCGCCGGCACCATGATCGTCCTGGCGGTGTTCTACCTGGCCAACGGCGCCTACTTCCTGGGCGTCGTGCAGATCATCGTCTACACCGGCGCGATCATGATGCTGTTCCTCTTCGTGGTGATGCTCGTCGGCGTCACCGCGGCGGACTCCCTGAAGGAGACCATCAAGGGCCAGCGCTGGCTGGCCCTGGTGTGCGGTCTCGGCTTCGGCATCCTGCTGCTCGGGGGCATCGGCAACGCCTCGCTCACGGAGTTCAACGGCCTGGCGCAGGCGAACGCGAACGGCAACGTTGAGGGCCTCGCCGCCCTCCTGTTCACGAAGTACGTGTTCGCCTTCGAAATCACCGGCGCCCTGCTCATCACGGCCGCCGTCGGCGCCATGGTGCTCACGCACCGCGAGCGCACCGAGCGTGCGAAGACCCAGCGTGAGCTGTCCGAGCAGCGTGTACGCGAGGGCAAGCACCTACCGCCGCTCCCGGCGCCCGGCGTCTACGCCCGGCACAACGCGGTGGACATCGCGGGCCTGCTCCCCGACGGCACCCCGTCCGAGCTGACCGTGAACAAGACGCTGCGCGAGCGCGGCCAGATCCGCGACGTGTCGACCGAGGCGCTGAACGACCTGAAGGCCCTGGAGCAGCGCGCCGAGGAGCGTCTGGAGCGCACGAAGACGGAGGAGGCGTCCAAGTGAACCCGGTCAACTACCTCTATCTCGCCGCCCTGTTGTTCACGATCGGCGCCACCGGCGTACTGATCAGGCGGAACGCGATCGTGGTGTTCATGTGCGTCGAGCTCATGCTCAACGCCTGCAACCTCGCGTTCGTCGCCTTCTCCCGTATGCACGGCAATCTCGACGGCCAGATCATCGCCTTCTTCACGATGGTCGTCGCCGCCGCGGAGGTCGTGGTCGGGCTCGCGATCATCGTGTCGCTGTTCCGTTCCCGCCACTCGGCCTCGGTCGACGACGCCAGCCTGATGAAGCTGTAAGGGGTCGCTGAATCGTGGAGAACCTGATTGCGCTGCTGGTAGCGGCGCCTCTGCTCGGAGCGGCCGTACTGCTGTGCGGCGGCAGGCGCCTGGACGCCGTCGGTCACTGGATCGGTACGGTGCTCGCGGCCACCTCCTTCGTGATCGGCGTCGTGCTCTTCGCCGCCATGCTGGGGAAGGGCGCCGAGGACCGGACCCTGAGGCAGTACCTGTACAGCTGGATCCCGGTCAGCGGCTTCCAGGCGGATGTCTCCTTCCAGCTCGACCAGCTGTCGATGACATTCGTGCTGCTGATCACCGGCGTCGGCTCGCTCATCCACCTGTACTCGATCGGGTACATGGAGCACGACGAGCGCCGGCGCCGCTTCTTCGGCTATCTGAACCTGTTCCTCGCGGCCATGCTGCTGCTCGTCCTTGCCGACAACTACCTTCTGCTGTACGTCGGCTGGGAAGGCGTCGGCCTCGCCTCGTACCTGCTGATCGGCTTCTGGCAGCACAAGCCCAGCGCCGCCACCGCCGCGAAAAAGGCCTTCCTGGTCAACCGCGTCGGCGACATGGGCCTGTCGATCGCGATCATGCTGATGTTCACGACGTTCGGCACCTTCGCCTTCGGCCCGGTGCTCGGCACCCACGAGGAGGCCGGCCTCGCGGCTGACACCAGCGAGGCCACCCTCACGGGCATCGGCCTGCTGCTGCTGCTCGCCGCCTGCGGCAAGTCCGCCCAGGTTCCGCTGCAGTCCTGGCTCGGGGACGCGATGGAGGGCCCGACCCCGGTCTCGGCCCTCATCCACGCCGCGACGATGGTGACGGCGGGCGTGTACCTGATCGTCCGCTCCGGCGCGATCTTCGACGCGGCGCCCGACGCGCAGCTGGTGGTCACCGTGGTCGGTGCGGTCACGCTCCTCTTCGGTGCGATCGTCGGTTGCGCGAAGGACGACATCAAGAAGGCGCTGGCCGGCTCGACCATGTCGCAGATCGGCTACATGATCCTCGCCGCGGGCCTCGGCCCCATCGGCTACGCGTTCGCGATCATGCACCTGGTGACCCACGGCTTCTTCAAGGCCGGGCTCTTCCTCGGTGCCGGTTCGGTCATGCACGGCATGAACGACGAGGTCGACATGCGGAAGTACGGCGGCCTCCGGAAGTACATGCCGATCACCTTCGTGACGTTCGGCCTCGGCTACCTGGCCATCATCGGCTTTCCGGGTCTGTCCGGCTTCTTCTCCAAGGACAGGATCATCGAGGCGGCGTTCGCCAAGGGCGGCACCGAGGGATGGATTCTTGGAGGCGCGGCCCTGCTGGGAGCGGCCATCACCGCGTTCTACATGACGCGCGTGATGCTGATGACCTTCTTCGGGGAGAAGCGCTGGCAGCCGGACGCCGAAGGCCATGAGCCGCACCCGCACGAGTCGCCCAGGTCCATGACGATCCCGATGATCGTGCTGGCCTTCGGATCGGTCTTCGCGGGTGGCTTCTTCAGCATCGGCGACCGCTTCCTGCACTGGCTGGAGCCGATCACCGGGCACGCGGAGGGCAACCCGCCCGTCAGCGCCCTCACGGTCACGCTGGCCACCATGGTGGTGCTCGTCATCGGCGCCGGCATCGCCTACGCCCAGTACGGGCGCCGTCCCGTCCCGGTGGTCGCCCCGCGCGGCTCGCTGCTCACCCGGGCCGCCCGGCGCGACCTGCTCCAGGACGACTTCAACCACGTCGTGCTGGTGCGCGGCGGTGAGCACCTCACGCGCTCCCTGGTGTACGTCGACCACACCCTGGTCGACGGGGTCGTCAACGGCACGGCTGCCTCGATGGGCGGTCTCTCCGGACGGCTGCGCAAGCTGCAGAACGGCTATGCGCGCTCGTACGCGGTCTCGATGTTCGGCGGTGCGGCGGTCCTCATCGCCGTGACCCTGCTGATGAGGGCGGTCTGATACCGATGTCCTTTCCACTGCTGACAGCGGCGGCGGCGCTCCCGGCCCTCGGGGCGATCGCCACGGCCGCAGTACCGGCCGCGCAGCGCGTCGCCGCCAAGTGGCTGGCGCTGCTTGTATCGCTCGGCACCCTGGTGCTCGCGGCCGTGATCCTGGTGCGTTTCGATCCCGGCGGCAACCGCTACCAGCTCACCGAATCCCACGCCTGGATCAAGGACTTCGGGGTGCGGTACGAGCTCGGTGTGGACGGCATCGCGGTGACGCTCATCGCGCTCACGGCGCTGCTGGTCCCGTTCGTGATCCTCGCCGGCTGGCACGACGCGGACCCGCAGGAGACCGGGAGCAAGCGCTGGCGGCCGACCCAGGGCTTCTTCGCCCTGATCCTGGCCGTCGAGGCGATGGTGATCATCTCGTTCGAGGCCACCGACGTCTTCCTCTTCTACATCTTCTTCGAAGCCATGCTGATCCCGATGTACTTCCTCATCGGCGGCTTCGGGGACCGCGCTCACGAGCACGGCGAGCAGGCGGCGTCGACGCAACGCTCGTACGCCGCCGTGAAGTTCCTCCTCTACAACCTGGCCGGCGGCCTGGTCATGCTGGCCGCCGTCATCGGCCTCTACGTAGTGGCCGGAAACTTCTCTCTCACGGAGATCGCCGAGGCGCGGGCCAACGGGTCGCTGCATATGGCGACCAGCACGGAGCGGTGGCTCTTCCTCGGCTTCTTCTTCGCGTTCGCGGTGAAGGCGCCCCTGTGGCCGCTGCACACCTGGCTGCCCAATGCCATGGGGGAGGCCACCGCCCCGGTCGCGGTGCTGATCACGGCGGTGGTCGACAAGGTCGGCACCTTCGCGATGCTCCGCTTCTGCCTCCAGTTGTTCCCGGAGGCGAGCAAGTGGGCGACGCCCGCCATCCTCGTACTGGCGCTCATCAGCATCATCTACGGAGCGCTGCTCGCGGTCGGCCAGCGGGACATCAAGCGGCTGGTCGCGTACGCGTCGATCTCGCACTTCGGGTTCATCATCATGGGCATCTTCGCGATGACCAGCCAGGGCCAGTCGGGCGCGACGCTCTACATGGTCAACCACGGGATCTCGACCGCCGCCCTGATGCTGGTGGCGGGCTTCCTGATCTCGCGGCGCGGTTCGCGTCTGATCGCCGACTACGGAGGGGTGCAGAAAGTCGCCCCGGTGCTCGCGGGCACCTTCCTGATCGGCGGACTCGCGACCCTCTCGCTCCCCGGGCTCGCGCCCTTCGTGAGTGAATTCCTGGTCCTGGTGGGCACGTTCGCGCGCTACCCGGCCGTCGGCATCATCGCTACCTTCGGCATCGTCCTCGCCGCGCTCTACACGCTCGTCCTCTACCAGCGGACGATGACGGGCCCGGTGAAGGCCGAGGTCGCCAAGATGCCCGACCTCAGGGTGCGCGAGCTCCTGGTGGTCGCCCCGCTGATCGCACTGCTGATCTTCCTGGGCGTCTACCCGAAGCCGGTCACCGACATCGTCAACCCGGCGGTCCAGCAGACCATGTCAGACGTACAGAAGAAGGACCCCCAGCCCGAGGTGGAGGCGGCCAAGTGAGCGCAGCAGCCGTCCACAGCCTGTGGACAACCGCGGCCGACCCGATCTCGAAGATCGACGCGCCGAAGATCGAATACGGGCAATTGTCGCCCACCCTGATCGTCATCGGCGCGGCGGTGATCGGAGTGCTGGTCGAGGCGTTCGTACCGCGCAAGTCGCGCTACTACGCGCAGGTGTTCGTCTCCGTCGTCGCGCTCGCCGCCGCGTTCGCCGCGGTCGTCGCGCTCGCGGCGGGCGGATACGGCACCACCAAGGCGCAGATCGCGGCGATGGGCGCGATCGCGGTCGACGGACCGTCCCTGTTCCTGCAGGGCACGATCCTGCTGGCGGGCATCCTCGGCGTCTTCACCTTCGCCGAGCGGCGGCTCGACCCGGAGGCGCACGGCAACCGGGTCGACTCGTTCGCGGCGCAGGCCGCGTCCGTGCCCGGCAGCGACAGCGAGAAGGCCGCGGTGAAGGCCGGGTTCACGACGACGGAGGCCTTCCCGCTTCTGCTCTTCGCGGTCGGCGGCATGCTGGTCTTCCCGTCGGCCAACGACCTGTTGACGCTGTTCATCGCGCTGGAGGTCTTCTCGCTTCCGCTGTACCTCCTGTGCGCCTTGGCCCGCCGCAAGCGGCTCATGTCGCAGGAGGCCGCGGTCAAGTACTTCCTGCTCGGCGCCTTCGCCTCCGCGTTCACGCTGTTCGGCATCGCCCTGCTGTACGGCTACGCGGGCTCGGTGTCGTACGCGACGATCGCGCAGGTCGTCGACGGCACCATCCAGAACGTCAGCCTGGCGCTCGCCGGCACCATGGGCAACGACGTGCTGTTGCTCATCGGCGCCGCCATGGTCGTCATGGGCCTGCTCTTCAAGGTCGGCGCGGTGCCGTTCCACATGTGGACGCCGGATGTCTACCAGGGCGCGCCGACGCCGGTCACCGGCTTCATGGCCGCGGCGACGAAGGTGGCCGCCTTCGGCGCGCTGCTGCGTCTGCTGTACGTCGTCCTGCCGGGCCTGCGCTGGGACTGGCGGCCGGTCATGTGGGCGGTCGCCATCGTCACCATGCTGGGCGGTGCGATCGTCGCGATCACCCAGACCGACATCAAGCGGCTCCTGGCGTACTCGTCCATCGCGCACGCGGGCTTCATCCTGGCGGGTGTCATCGCGACGACTCCGGACGGTATCTCGTCCGTCCTCTTCTACCTGGGCGCGTACTCGTTCGTCACGATCGGCGCGTTCGCGGTCGTGACGCTCGTACGGGACGCGGGAGGCGAGGCGACCCACCTGTCCAAGTGGGCGGGCCTGGGACGCAGGTCGCCGCTGGTGGCGGCCGTGTTCGCGGTCTTCCTGCTGGCCTTCGCGGGTATCCCGCTGACCTCCGGTTTCGCCGGAAAGTTCGCCGTGTTCAAGGCGGCGGCTGAGGGCGGCGCGGCCCCGCTGGTCGTGGTCGGTGTGATCTCGTCGGCGATCGCGGCGTTCTTCTACATCCGTGTGATCGTGCTCATGTTCTTCAGTGAGCCGCGGCCGGAGGGCCCGACGGTCGCCGTGCCGTCGCCGCTGACCATGACGGCGATCGGGGTGGGCGTGGCGGTCACGCTGGTGCTGGGTGTGGCGCCGCAGTACTTCCTGGATCTGGCGGGGCAGGCGGGGCTCTTCGTCCGCTGAACCACGGTGAACCATGCAGGGCCAGGGGCCCGCTCCTGCAGGCATGGGGAGCGGGCCCCTGGCATGTTCACGGCGGAGCGCGGCGAGCCGGACGCGGACGCGGGTGCGGACGAGGCCGCTGTGGACGGAAGCCGCTGCGGACGGAAGCCGCTGCGGACGGGAGCGGATCGGTCGCAGCCTGTGGATAACTCCGAGACTGTCCGTGCGGACCCCTATGGTGGCTGTCGTGGGCGAAGCACGACATTCGGGGGACGACGGGCCATGAGCGGGATGGGCGGGACAGGTGTGATGACCGGAGCGGACACGACGGAGACACTCGGTGAGAGCGAGGCGCTGGCCACGCTCCACCGGGTCTTCGGATACGACGCCTTCCGCGGCGAGCAGGAAGCGATCGTCGAGCATGTGGTGGCGGGCGGTGACGCCGTCGTCCTGATGCCGACGGGTGGCGGCAAGTCGCTCTGCTACCAGATTCCGGCGCTGGTCAGACCGGGTACGGGCGTCGTGGTCTCCCCACTCATCGCGCTGATGCAGGACCAGGTGGACGCGCTGCGGGCGCTGGGCGTGCGCGCCGGGTTCATGAACTCCACCCAGGACTTCGACGAGCGCCGGGTGGTGGAGGCGGAGTTCCTGGCGGGGGAACTGGACCTGCTCTACCTGGCCCCCGAGCGGCTGCGGCTGGACACGACGCTCGACCTGCTGTCGCGCGCGAAGATCTCGGTCTTCGCGATCGACGAGGCGCACTGTGTGGCCCAGTGGGGCCACGACTTCCGCCCCGACTATCTGGCGCTCTCGCTGCTGGGTGAGCGCTGGCCGGACGTCCCGCGGATCGCGCTGACGGCCACGGCCACCCGCGCCACACACAGGGAGATCACCCAGCGGCTGGGCATGCCCGAGGCCCGCCACTTCGAGGCGAGCTTCGACCGTCCCAACATCCAGTACCGGATCATCGCGAAGGCCGACCCCAGGAAGCAGCTGCTGTCCTTCCTGCGCGAGGAGCACGCGGGCGACGCGGGCATCGTGTACTGCCTCTCGCGCAACTCCGTGGAGAAGACCGCCGAGTTCCTCTCCCGCAACGGCATCGAGGCAGTGCCGTACCACGCGGGCCTGGACGCGGGCACCCGCGCCGCCCACCAGTCGCGCTTCCTGCGCGAAGAGGGCCTGGTCGTGGTCGCCACCATCGCCTTCGGCATGGGCATCGACAAGCCGGACGTACGGTTCGTCGCCCACCTCGACCTGCCGAAGTCCGTCGAGGGCTACTACCAGGAGACGGGCCGCGCGGGCCGCGACGGACTGCCGTCCACGGCCTGGATGGCGTACGGCCTGCAGGACGTGGTCCAGCAGCGCAAGCTGATCCAGAGCGGGGAGGGCGACGAGGCGTTCCGCCGCCGGGCGGCCACGCATCTGGACTCGATGCTGGCGCTGTGCGAGACGGTCCAGTGCCGGCGCTCCCAGCTCCTGGCCTACTTCGGCCAGGACCAGCGGACCCCCGCGTGCGGCAACTGCGACACGTGTCTGGCACCTCCCGAGACCTGGGACGGCACGGTCGCGGCGCAGAAGCTGCTGTCCACCGTGGTGCGGCTGCAGCGCGAGCGGGGGCAGAAGTTCGGCGCGGTACAGATCGTCGACATCCTGCTGGGGCGCCGGACGGCCAAGGTCATCCAGTTCGACCACGATCAGCTGTCCGTCTTCGGCATCGGGGAGGATCTGTCCGACTCCGAATGGCGGGGTGTCGTACGGCAGTTGCTGGCCCAGGGGCTGCTCGCGGTCGAGGGCGAGTACGGGACGCTGGTGCTGACCGAGGCCAGCGGGACGGTGCTGCGGCGCGAGCGCGAGGTGCCGTTGCGCAAGGAGCCGCCGAAGCCGGCCGTGTCCCGCTCGTCGGCCTCCAAGGGCGAGCGCAAGGCCAAGACCGCCGCGGCCGAGCTGCCTCCGGAGCTCGTCCCCGCCTTCGAGGCCCTGCGCTCCTGGCGCGCCGAACAGGCTCGCGAGCAGGGCGTTCCCGCGTACGTGATCTTCCACGACGCAACGCTGCGGGAGATCGCCACGGTGTGGCCCACCTCGGTGAGCGACCTGGGCGGCATCAGCGGTGTCGGCGAGAAGAAGCTGGTGACGTATGGGGAGGGGGTCGTGGGGGTGCTCGCCTCGCTGGGCGGCGCTCCCGGGCGAGCGCCTACTCCGGAGACGGGTGAGGGGCCGGACCCGGACTGGCCCGAGATGGACGAGGAGCCCGGGCCGGAGGACTGGATATAGGGGCCTGAGGCTCCGCCCCAGACCCCGTATCGCGCCGCGCGCTCGTCCTCGAAGGCCGGATGGGCTGAGGATCGCCGGCCCGGCTCAGTGGATCTCGGGCGCCGGCGTGATCCGGCCCCTCACCTCGCCCAGTCCCACCCGCGTTCCGCCGGGACCCGGAGCCCAGGCGGTCAGCGTCACCTCGTCGCCGTCCTCCAGGAAGGTGCGCTTGCCGTCCGGGAGTTCGAGGGTGTCGCGGCCGTTCCAGGTGAGTTCGAGGAGGGAGCCGCGCTCGGCTTCCGAGGGGCCGCTGACCGTGCCCGAGCCGTACAGGTCGCCGGTGCGCAGGGAGGCGCCGTTGACCGTCATGTGGGCCAGCTGCTGGGCGGCCGTCCAGTACATGGTGGAGAAGGGAGGTTCGGAGACGACGTGACCATTGATGGCGACGGAGATGCGGAGGTCGTAGCCGCCGGGTTCCTCGGACGCGTCGTCCAGGTAGGGCAGCAGGGGGTGGGTGCGCGTCGGGGGTGAGACGCGGGCGTCGTCCAGGGCGTCGAGCGGGGTGATCCACGCCGAGACCGACGTCGCGAAGGACTTGCCGAGGAAGGGGCCGAGCGGGACGTACTCCCAGGCCTGGATGTCGCGCGCCGACCAGTCGTTGAGGAGGCAGAGGCCGAAGACGTGGTCGCGGAAGGCGGAGAGGGGGACGGGTGTGCCCATGGCCGAGGGCGCGCCGACGACGAAGCCGACCTCCGCCTCGAGGTCCAGGCGGATCGAGGGTCCGAAGACGGGTGCGTTGTCGGAGGGGGCCTTGCGCTGGCCCGACGGGCGCACGACCTCCGTTCCGGACACCACGACCGTGCCGGAGCGGCCGTGATAACCGATCGGCAGATGCTTCCAGTTGGGGGTGAGGGAGTCGGCGGCGTCGGGACGGAAGATCTGGCCGACGTTCCGGGCGTGGTTCTCGGAGGCGTAGAAGTCGACGTAGTCGGCTACGTCGAAGGGGAGGTGCAGGGTCACCTCGGAGAGGGGGTGGAAGTGAGGCTCGAGGGTCTCCCGGTGGGCCGGGACCGTCACCCAGGCGGTGAGCGCGCGTCGTACGTCGGACCAGGCAGTGCGGCCCGCCGCGAGCAGCAGGTTCAGGGTCGGTTGCGCCAGCAACTCGGCGTACGGGGAGCCGAGCGCGTGGGCCGCCGCGCCCGCGTCGAGTACGTGGTCCCCGAGGCGGACGCCGACGCGCCGCCCGGGGGAGCCTGCCCGGGCAGAGCCGGCAGAGCCAGCGGAGTCAGCGGAGTCGGCAGAGCCGGCAGAGCCGGCTGAGGCGTTGGAGGCGGCGGGGTCGGCCGGGCCGTTCAGGGAGAACACGCCGTAGGGGAGGTTGTGCGGGCCGAAGGGGTCGCCCTCGGGGACTTCGAAGGGGGGCATCGGTTGGTGCCTCGCTCTCGGATTCGTACTCGCCATGTGATCCATGTTTTTCCACGCGGGATCCATGGGTTCCACGCGTGGTCCACGCATTCCATGTGGTCCCGGCACACGTTACGGGGGAGTGACCATGCTGTGGCAGTGTCTAAAGAGTTCGCAATGTCCGAATAAGCGTTGTCGGACGCGTCGATTCCGGCTTAGCCCCCTTTGGGGGATACGGGCGGGGTGGTTCCGGTCCGTTGGGGGGATGCGTGGGGGGACGTGTGGCGAGGAGTTCCAGCAGGGTGCCGGTCGACGCCGACCGGGATGTCCCGGGCCTCATCGTGAAGTTGGGCGACTATCCGCTGCATCACGGTGGGGTGGGCACCATTCGCAGTCTGGGCCGACTGGGCATACCGATGTATGCGATGACCGAGGACCATTACCGGCCGCGAGCTCGCGCTATCTGCACCATGCCTTCGTCTGGCCGACGACCGGCACGGAGGAACCGGAGAGGCTCGTCGAGGGGCTGTTGCGCATCGGGCGTCGCATCGGCCGGCCGACGGTTCTCGTCCCGACGGACGAAGACGCCGCCGTGCTGATCGCCGAGCACCAGGACGAGCTGGGGGACCGTTTTCTCTTTCGGCGTGTCCACGCCAAGCTGCCGCACCGCCTCGCCAGCAAGCAGGGGCTGCACGAGCTGTGCGTGGAACACGGCATCCCGAGCCCGGCGGCGGCCTTTCCGGAGTCGTACGAGGAGATCGTCGCGTTCGCCGAGGGTGCCCGCTTCCCGCTCGTGGCCAAGAACCGCGAGGCGTTCGTGCGCCGCAGCCTGCCGGCGGTGAACGGCACGACCAAGATCGCGAACCGCGAGGGCCTGCTCGCGCTCGCCCGGGACTGGGGCGCGCGACCGGGTGTGATCCTCCAGGAATACCTGCCCAGGGAGGAGGCTGAGGACTGGATCGTGCACGCGTGCTTCGACGCGGACTCGACGCCACCCGGTCTCCTACAGCTCCCAGCACCACGACCTGAGCCGGTTCTCGGGCAAGGAGATCATCGTCGTCGGGGCGGGCCAGTCCGCCCTGGACACGGCGGCGCTCGCGGCCGAGGCGGGCGCGCGGGTGCGGGTGGTGTCCCGCGGCAAGGGCGCCGTCCGCTTCGGCGGACCGCCGTGGCAGCAGCCGAAGCTGCGCCCCGACTCGCCCTTCGGGCGCGCCTGGTCACTGTGGGCGCTGAGCTACCTCCGGGAAGCGTCAGATGACGTCTTCGGCGGCAGTTCGGAGATGCTGTTGGAAGAGGGTGGGAGGAGTCACAACTGCCCAACGTGGAGGAGGCGTTCGGATTGCGTCCGATCTCCCGGTGCCCTTCGAGAGCTGACCTCGTACGGGCCGTACCGCCCATATCGTCCATACCGTCCGTTCGGTGAACGGCGTTGCTGACGGGATACCGGACGTCGTCCGGTTCACGCCGGGCCGTTGTGTCGTTCGATCCGTATTCTTCGGATCATGGCCGCTCCGACTGCATATTCACTTATCGCCACTGACCTGGACGGAACGCTGCTGCGCGGCGACGACACACTCTCCGACCGGTCGCGGGCCGCGTTGGCGAGGGTGACCGAGGCGGGCGCCCAGCACCTCGTCGTGACGGGCCGCCCAGCGCCGCGCGTGCGACCGCTCCTCGACGAACTCGGCGGTGAGGGGCTGGCGGTGTGCGGGCAGGGGGCGCAGTTGTACGACGCCGGGGCGGACCGGATGCTGTGGTCGGTGACCTTGGACAGGGAGCTGGCGGAGACCGCGCTCGGCAAGATCGAGGCGGAGGTCGGGCAGCTGTACGCGGCGGTGGACCAGGACGGTGTGGACGGGCTGACGCTCATCGAGCCGGGGTATGTGATGCCGCATCCAACGCTGCCGGCGCTGCGGGTGCATCGGCGTGACGACCTCTGGACGGATCCGATCAGCAAGGTGCTGCTCCGTCACCCGTCCCTGTCCGATGACGAGTTGGCGTCGGCGGCGCGCGGGGTGGTCGGTTCGCTGGCGACGGTCACCATGTCGGGGCCCGGCACCGTCGAACTCCAGCCATGCGGCGTGACCAAGGCGACGGGCCTCGCCCTTGCCGCCGCCCACCTCGGTCTCACCCCCGCCACCACCCTCGCCTTCGGCGACATGCCCAACGACATCCCGATGTTCGACTGGGCCGCCCGGGGCATCGCCATGGCCAACGCCCACCCCGAGCTGAAGGCGGTGGCCGACGAGGTGACGCTGTCGAACGAGGACGACGGGATCGCGGTGGTGCTGGAGCGGCTGTTCGGGGCCGCCTAGGTGCTGTGCGGCCGGCCGCTTGGGTCCGTGGCGAATCGCCTTGCGGATCCGTCTCCGTGCGGCGCATTCGCCGCAATGCCGACGCATGCCGCGGGTCCGCGATGGCCAAGACCTCGATCTCGGCCGTCGCGGAGCCCGTGGCGGAGCCCGGCGGACCCTGTCGCGGACCGGTCAGTAGGGGCCGTTCACGTTGTCGATCGAGCCGTACCTGTCTGCCGCGTAGTTGCAGGCTGCCGTGATGTTGGCGACCGGGTCGTAGGGGTCCATCGAGGTGCCCGGTACGTGGTAGGCCTTGAAGGTCGGGTCGATGACCTGGAGGAGGCCCTTGGACGGGGTGCCGGCGGCGGCGTTGGAGTCCCAGTTGTTGATGGCCTTGGGGTTGCCCGAGGACTCGCGCATCACGTTGCGGTGGATTCCGTTATAGGTGCCCGGAATGCCCTCCTTGGCCATGATGTCCAGGGACTCTTTGATCCAGCCGTCGAGGTTGTCGGTGTACGTCTTGGTGGACGCGGCCGTTGCCGTGGTCGTCTTGGCCGCTTCCGTTGTCGCTGAGTTTGTCGTCTTTATGGTCTTTGTTCCCACCGTCAGCTTCAGGCCCGCGGGAAGCGCTGCCGGGTTCGAGCCGATCACCGCGCGGTTCGCCTCGTACAGCTTCTTCCAGCCGCCGCTCGAGGGGTACTTCTGCGCGATCGTGGACAGGGTGTCGCCCGCGGCCACTGTGTGCGTCACCAGTTGGACGTCCGTGGTCGTGGCCTTGGTCGACTCGGCGGCGTGCGCGCCGGTCGCGCCCATGAGCGGGAGGGCGAGTGCGGCTCCGCCGGTTCCCGCGGCGATCATGCCGCGGATGAGGCGGTTGTTCTTGGGGCGGCGATGGTTGCCTCGTGCGGGCATGGGGACGGTCCTCTCCGGCGCCTGCGAGGTGAGCTGTCGGGTTCGGGCGGGAGCGGCCCGGCCGCGCGCTGGGCGCGGCTTCACCCCTAGCCGTTCCGGGTGTCCGGATCGGCGGTTTGCCTGGGTCCCCCGCTCCTGCCGTGCGTGGGTGGGTGGGGTTTCCGGGCGGTGGCAGGATTCGGCGATCCGCCCGGATCGGGGCTGAACGTATGCGAGAGCACATGTCGGGAACAAGACCCGAATTCGTTGCTCAGTCCGCTTTAAGCCCGAAAAAGAAGGGTGGAAATTGCCCGATTAAGGCGGAATGTGATCCTCAACTTGCCTTTCGCAAAGGGGAAGTCGAGAGAGCGGGCTGGCGCGTCGGATCCGTCCGGGCGTGACCTAACTCACGTGCCCGCGGGGAATTAAGCGGCAATGCGCTCAACTCGGGCATTACGGCACCTGGTGTCCAGGCGGGTCAATGCCTGGGAGGGACCGGGCGCGCCTCCCGCACGGAGAGGTCGGTGTCGAGTCGTCGTCCCGGAGGCGGCACGCGTCGTGCTTGAGGTAGAGCCCGTTAGTCCCAGTATTCGGGGAGTTCATGGCACATCAGGTGTGGGCGGGCTCGAACTCCCGCCCCTCGTACGCCCTGTTGATCCGCGCCGCGGTCTCCGCGAGTACGCGAGTACGGCAGTCCGCGTCTCTAGCCCGCTGCTCGGGGGATTCTCTTCTTCCAGGTCCGGTGGAAGACCACCTCGTCGCCGTCCTTGCAGATCACCTCGCAGGACGTGATGAAGTCCTGGGCGTCGCAGGTGGTGTCGGACGTCGTCGAGACGCGCGCGTCCCAGGCCAGGTCGGGGCGGTGGAGGCGCACCGACCATGCCGAGCGGGCGCGGGCCGAGAGGGGGTCCGACGCGTCGATCGTGTACGTCTCCCGGGCGTCCTCGGTGAGTTCGAGGCCGTCGGGGTACACGCGGGTGCCGCCGATGGGGGTCCCCCCGCTCGAGTCCACCTCCAGGCGCCAGGTGCCGGCGCCCACGTCGCGGACGACCAGGCGTTCCGGCCGAGGCTCGTCCAGCGTCGTCGTGACGGCCACGCCCAGGGGCTCGGACTCCTCGGGTTCCTCGAAGCCGATGGATGGCGTCGAGGGCATCGACTCCCTTGCCCGTACGGTGAGTTCGAGCGTGCTGCCGGTCGGGTCCAGGACGAAGCCGGCCTCCGAGCCCGGCTGGGGCCAGATCCAGGGCCAGTACGCCGAGGAGACGGAAAGCCGGATGCGATGGCCTGGCGGGACGGCGTAACCGATGGCGTTCAGGTCGAAAACCACGTCCTCCGTAGAGCCCGGTTTCCAGGGAACGGCCTGGTCGCGGCCATGGCGCGCTGACAGGTTCAGTGCACCTCGGGTGACCAGCGTCGAGGCTCCGTCCGGTGCCACGTCACAGAGGCGGGCGGTCACCTGGCCCCGAGGGGTCGAAGACGTCAGCCGCAGGGTGACTCTCGGGCGGCCCAACACCCAGGTCTCCTCCGGTACTTCGAACTCGAAGCACGCCGAACGCGCGTCCTCCTCCCGCTGGTCCGGAGGCAGATCCGCGTCATTCCCGAGGGGGCGGAAGCGGCCCGCCTCCACGCCCGTGTGCTGGGGGGACCTGACCTGGACCGGTGCGCCCTGGAGCGCGTACGAGATCGGGGTCACGGAGGGGGAGGGCCAGGCGGGGTCGCCCACCCAGCGGCCGGGGAGCGAGGGGTACGTCGTCGCCGGGGGGTGCGCGTCCATCACGTACGAGCGGAGGGCGGGCTCCGACATCACGCCCGTGTCCCTGCCGCGAAGCCAGTGGTCCCACCATCTCAACGTCTCCTGGAGGAAGCCGATCGCCGGTCCCGGCGGCAGGCCCCGGTCGGGGTACTGGTGCGACCAGGGTCCGATCAGTCCCCGTACGCGATCGCCCGGAAGGTGCTCCACGAGCCGCAGCACGGTGTCCCGGTACGGATCGTGCCAGCCGCCCACCGCCAGGACCGCGGCCCGGATCGCGCCGTAGTCCTCGCAGACGCTGCCGTGGCGCCAGTACGCGTCCCGGGTCTGGTGGGACAGCCAGGTGTGGACGAAGGGGTCCATCGCCTCCAGGCGCTTCACCCACATGTCCCGCCACATGGCCTGGCCCACATGCGCCGGGTCCGGCGGCCGGGAGGCGAAGGTGAGCATCGTGGACGCCCAGGAGTGCATGCCGACGGCGAGGACGGAACCTCCCCTGTAGTGCATGTCGTTGTCGTAGCGATCGTCCGTCGAGCAGACGGTGACGATCGCCTTGAGCGGCTCGGGCGCGAGGGCCGCGATCTGGAGGGAGTTGAGGCCGCCCCAGGAGATGCCGAACATGCCGACCTTGCCGGTGCACCAGGGCTGGGCCGCCAGCCAGTTGACGACCTCGACCCCGTCGGCCAGCTCCACCTCCGCGTACTCGTCCGCCGGTATGCCCTCACTGTTGCCGTGACCTCGGATGTCGACGCGGACGGAGGCGTAGCCGTGACCGGCGTACCAGGGGTGGCGCTGCCAGTCGCGGGGTGCGGTCCAGTCCGTGAGGCGGTACGGGAGGTATTCGAGGAGGGCCGGTACGGGCTCGTCGGTCAGCGGGCGCCACACGCGCGCGTACAGACGGGTGCCGTCCGGAAGGGGGATGAGGACGTCCTCATGAGCCGTCTCGTAGGGGAAGGACGTACGGATGTGCATGCTCATCGGGCTCTCGGGCTTGTCGAACGCATGAGGTTCGTCGAACGCATCAGGTTCGTTGAACACATCGGGCTCATTGGGGTGACCTCAGTGCCGGGCCTTGCGGGCGCGGCCGGGCTCGGCTCCGACGGCGCTTCGGGGCGCGGATGGCTGCCTCTTCAGGGTTCACTTGGTGTGTCGCTTTGGACGGTGCCTCCGACGTCGTTTCGGGGCGTCACTTCGAACGTCACTTCGAACATTGCCTTGGGTGTCGCTTTCGAGTGTCTCCTCGGACGGCTCTTCGTGAATCGTGATATGTCCGTTCGTATCAGCTGATCAAGAACATACCGTCAGTAATCCGATACCGCCCAGGTGTGGAGTTGCGATCCGCTGGGGGGAAGTCGGGAGGGAAGTCGGCCGTGGGGACGGTGGGCGCTCGTGGTGATCGAAACGTGACCGGATACGCTGAGTTGAGTGATGGCAGCGACACATCGACAAACCGTGTCATCGACCGATTGATCGACCGAGTTCGCCATGTGATCGTCAGCAGACAGGAGAACCTCTCGTGACCGTCGTCGGGCCGTTCGGGCTGAGCGTGCGGGACCAGGCTCTCGAAGCCGATGTCCAGGCCGGATTGGCGGCTGTGGAGGAGGGCTTGCTCGAAGTCACCAAGAGTGAGGTCCCCTTCATCACGGAGGCCGCGCAGCACCTCCTGCGTGCCGGCGGCAAGCGGTTCAGGCCGCTGCTCGTGATGCTCGCCGCGCAGTTCGGTGACCCGTACGCGCCGGGTGTCGTGCCCTCGGCCGTGGTCGTCGAGCTGACCCATCTCGCCACGCTGTACCACGACGATGTGATGGACGAGGCGGACGCCCGGCGCGGCGTGCCCAGCGCGAACACGCGCTGGGGGAACTCGTTGGCCGTCCTCACCGGTGACTTCCTCTTCGCGCGTGCCTCGCGCACTCTGGCCGATCTCGGGCCCGAGGCCGTCCGGATCCAGGCCGAGGCGTTCGCACGGCTGGTGACCGGGCAGATCCTGGAGACCGCGGGGCCGCGCGACGGGCGTGACCCGGTCGACCACTACCTGGACGTGCTCGCCGGGAAGACGGGCTCGCTGGTCGCCGTCGCGTGCCGGTTCGGGGCGATGATGTCGGGGGCCGAAGAGACGGTGGTGGACGTGCTGACGCAGTACGGGGAGCGGCTCGGCGTTGCCTTCCAGCTCGCGGACGACGTGCTGGACATCGCGTCCGACTCGCACGAGTCGGGGAAGACGCCGGGGACGGATCTGCGCGAGGGGATTCCCACGCTGCCGGTGCTGCGGTTGCGTGAGCGGGCGGAACGGCTTGGGCTTGCCGAGGACATCGCGCTGTGCGAGCTGCTCGATTCCGACCTGACGGATGATGCCCGGCATGCCGAGGCGCTCTCCCGGCTGCGGGCGCATCCTGCGCTGGAGCAGGCACGGCGGGACACCGTGCGGTACGCGGAGGATGCGCGGGCCGCGTTGGCTCCGTTGCCGGAGTGCGGTGCGAAGGCTGCGCTGGTGGAGCTTGTGGACGCGGTGGTGCATCGGGCCGGGTGAGGTCCGGTGCACCGGGCCCCCGGGCGGTGTTTGTTGGGTGCCCCGGTGCTGGGGCTGAGCTCGCGACCGCGAACCCGGCGCCGGCAGGGGCGCCCGGCGTGGGTGCCGGCCGAGGGTGGGTTGCGCGACCCGGCGCTTACGGGTGCCGCTCTCTGTGGGATGGGCGCCGCCCCAGCGGCGCGATTGCCCACAGCTGCGACGCTGCTGCTCCCAGCGGCGCGATTGCCCACAGCTGCGATGGCTGCGCCCCCAGCGCCCCGCGTCCTCGCCGTGCATGTGACGGGCATCACATAGTTGGAATGAGTCCAGGCTCGGATTCTGTCCGTACTCATGCACAGAAGCTGACGCAGGGGGTGTCGGCTGAGATACGGGGAGAAAACAGAATCATGGGATCGAACGCCACGTTCAGCACGCGTCGCAAGGGCCTGATCCTGACCGGTGTCGCGGTGGCCGCCGCGGCCGGTGTCGCTGCCGCTGTCATTCCGGCGGTCGCCGACGGGGGCAACAGCCGGGGCGCGAGCCACGAGCACGACGACCGGACCATCGTCACGCAGAGCGGCGTCATGGCCGGCAGCGGCGGCACCATCCTCGCCGCCAGCCTCAACGGCGCGAACGAGGTGCCCGTCCAGGGCGGCCCCGCCGTCGGCGACAAGGACGGCGCGGCCCTCGAGTTCATCAAGGTCAAGGGCAACAAGGTGTCCGTCGCCGTGACCTGGCGCGGCACCGGCAAGCCGACCCTGCTCCACATCCACCAGGGCGCCAAGGGCACAAACGGCGGCGTCAAGGTCGACTTCACCAAGCTGCTCGACAAGATCAAGGGACGCAGCGTCGTCGGTACCGTCAAGGTCGAGGACGCGGCGCTGCTCAACGCCCTCAAGTCCGACCCCGGCGCGTTCTACGCCAATCTGCACACCGCCGAGTTCCCGGGCGGTGCCGTCCGCGGCCAGCTCCACAAGGTGACCAGCTCCTTCGACTTCCGGAACGCCCTGGACAACTTCCAGGCGTCGGTCGTCAAGGGCAAGCAGATCTACGAGTGCAAGCCGGCCGAGGGCGGCGGATTCGCCTTCGCCCAGCGCGACGTCACGGCCGTGCTCGGCGGCCACATCGCACACTCGTTCGTGAAGCCCAACTCCGGCACGCCGCAGTGGATCGCCCCCGACCGCAGCGCGGTCACCGGCGCGCTGATCTCCAAGACCCCGAACGGCGACAAGAACATCCCCGAGCTCGACCTCAGGGCCACCCAGTCCGGCAAGCACCGCGGCCTGCTGGCCGGGACGCAGGAGATCCTGCGCCTCAACACCGTGGGCGGCGTCGCCCCGGCCGGGTCCTGCTCCCCGGGCGCGATCGTAGGTGTCCCGTACCAGGCCGACTACGTGTTCGTGCAGCGCTGACCGCTCCATCGGAAAACGCTGTCCGCTCCACCGCTGATGCCGAGGCGGCGCCTTCCCCGCTACGACCCCTACGGGTCGGGGGAGGCGCCGTCCTCTCATGTCATACCGCAGGAGTACGTGGAGTTGAGTCCGGAGTCTGACGCTTCTTGTCGGCCGGTTTGGTCAGATGGAAAGCACCACTCCTCACCGATTCGGGTGAGAATGGCGGCTAGGGAGTGGCACAGCGCAGGGCACGGTAGGCCGCCGCCGACGACGGAGGTAAGGCACACATGGCACCGTACGAATCCGATGACACGCCGGCCGGCGAGGTCGACGACGTACGCACCGGGCGACGCAAGGCCGCGCGGTATGTCGTCCCGGTCGTGGTGGTGGGGGTGGCGGCGGCGACCATCGGGCTCGTCCCGGCGCTCGCCGACTCCGGCGACCCCGACCTGCCGAAGATCACCGCACAGGAGCTCATCGAGAAGATCGCCAAGTCGGACGTGCAGCAGCTGTCCGGCACGGTCAAGATCAGCACCGACCTCGGCCTGCCCGACCTGGGCGGCCTGGAGAGCGGCCTGATGTCCGGAGCCGCCCAGGGCGACGACGGATCCACCGCCGACCCGCAGTCCAAGCTTCTCGAACTGGCCTCCGGTACGCACACGCTGCGCGTCGCGGCCGACGGCCCGGACAAGGCCAAGATCTCCCTGCTGGACAACGCGTCCGAGTACAGCGTCATCCACAACGGCGACGACATCTGGGCGTACGACAGCAAGTCGAACGAGGTGTACCACGCGACGGCCCCCGAGTCCGAGCGTACGAAGGAGAAGACGCCCGACGACGTTCCCGCCACGCCCAAAGACTTCGCCGACGAGATCCTGAAATCGGTCGACGACACGACCTCCGTGACCGTCGACGGCACCGCGCAGGTCGCGGGCCGTGACGCGTACAAGCTGCTCGTCAAGCCGAAGCAGTCGGGCACCACGGTCGGTGCGATCAGCATCGCGGTGGACGCGAAGACGGGGCTGCCGCTGAAGTTCACGCTGACCCCCGCGAGCGGCGGCGCGGCCGTCGTGGACGCGGGCTTCACCAAGGTCGACTTCGCCAAGCCGGCCGCGTCGACGTTCGACTTCACTCCGCCGAAGGGCGCGAAGGTCACCGAGGAGAAGGACGACCACAGCGGCCACCAGGCGCCGAAGCCCGGGGAGGACTTCTCCAAGGATGGCCTCGAAGGCCTCACCACCATCGGCGAGGGCTGGAACGCCATAGCCGAGTTCGACACGGGCGGCGAGGGCCTGCCCACGGGCTCGTCCGGCAACGGCGACGTCGACGGATTCCTGAACTCCCTCGGCGACCCCGTCACCGGCAAGTTCGGCTCCGGCACGGTCTTCTCGACCCGCCTGGTCAACGCGCTGATCACGGACGACGGCAAGGTCTACGCCGGCACGGTCACCAAGGACGCGCTGGTGAAGGCGGCCAACGCCGACCAGTAAACACGTTACGCACCTGAGGAATTGAGGGAGCCCATGGAGGAGCCGTCCGCCGCGGAGCCCGATCCGGTGGACTCGGGAGGCGCTGCGCCCGCCGAGGACGCGGTGATCGCCACCCGTGCGCTCACCAAGCGCTTCCGCGGCGGACAGCTCGCCGTCGACGGCCTGGATCTGACCGTCCCGGCGGGCAGCGTCTTCGGCTTCCTCGGGCCGAACGGCTCGGGCAAGACCACCACCATCCGCATGCTGATGGGCCTGATCGAGCCGACCTCGGGCACGGCGCGTGTGCTGGGGCAGCCCATACCCCGCGCCACCCGCGCCGTGCTCCCGCACGTGGGCGCCCTCATCGAGGGCCCCGCGCTGTACGGCTTCCTCTCCGGGCGCGACAACCTCATCCGGTACGACGCCGCCGACCCGACCGCCGACCCGCGCACCCGGCGTACGCGCGTCGGGGCCGCCCTCGACCGGGTCGGACTCGGCGCCGCGGCCGGCAAGAAGGCGAAGGCGTACTCGCTCGGCATGAAGCAGCGGCTGGGGCTCGCGGCCGCGCTGCTCCAGCCCCGCCGCCTGCTCGTGCTGGACGAGCCGACCAACGGTCTGGATCCGCAGGGCATGCGCGAAATCCGGTCCCTGGTCAGGGGGCTGGCCTCCGACGGCACGACCGTCTTCCTCTCCTCCCACCTGCTCGACGAGATCGAGCAGGTCTGCACGCACGCGGCCGTGATGGCGCAGGGACGGCTCATCACGCAGGGCGCGGTGGCGGATCTCGCGGCGGGTGCGCGGGGCCGGCTGGTCGTGACCACCCCGGACGCCGGGGACGCGGCGCGCGTACTGAAGGAACAGGGCGTCGCGGATCTCGTGGTGACGGAGAGAGATGTGACCGCCGAGGTCCCGGACCGCGAACTCGCCGATCTGAACGCGGCATTGGTCACGGCGGGCGTCCGGGTCCGCGGCTTCGGAGTGGAACGGGCCTCGTTGGAGGACGCGTTCGTGGCGCTGACGGGGGAGGGCTTCGATGTCGCGGGCTGAGACCGTACCCGTACGCGTACCGGAGGAGCCCCCGCGGGCGCCGAGTCCCCTGTGGACGTTCGGACTCTTCCGCAGCGAGCTGGTCACGACCTTCCGGCGCTGGCGGACGATCGCGCTGCTCGGTGTGCTGGCAGCCGTACCGATCCTCATCGGGATCGCGATCAAGATAGAGACGAGCGACGGCTCGACAGCGGGCGGTGGCGGCGGCGAAGGGCCGGCGTTCATCTCGCAGATCACCAACAACGGCTTGTTCCTGGTGTTCACGGCGCTGGCGGCGACGCTCCCCTTCTTCCTGCCGATGGCGATCGGCGTCATCGCGGGCGACGCGATCGCGGGCGAGGCCAACAGCGGCACCCTGCGCTATCTCCTCGTCGCGCCCGCGGGCCGCACCCGGCTGCTGCTCACCAAGTACGCCACCACGATGACGTTCTGCCTGGTCGCGACCCTCGTCGTGGCGGCGTCCGCGCTCATCGTGGGCGCGCTGCTGTTCCCGCTGGGCGAGCTGACCACGATCTCCGGGACCCGGATCAGCTTCGCGGAGGGGCTCGGGCGCGCCCTGCTCATCGCCCTGGTCGTCGCCGCCTCACTGATCGGCGTCGCGGCGCTCGGCCTGTTCATCTCCACGCTGACGAACAGCGGCATCGCGGCGATGGCGACGACCGTCGGGCTCCTCATCACCGTCCAGATCCTCGACCAGATACCCCAGCTGCACGCGCTCCAGCCGTACTTCTTCTCGCACTACTGGCTGTCCTTCGCCGACCTCATGCGCGACCCGGTGTACTGGGACGACCTGGTCCGCAACCTCGGCCTTCAGGGGCTGTACGCGGTGGTGTTCGGGTCGGCGGCGTGGGCGCGGTTCGCGTCGAAGGACATCACGGCGTAGGGCTCTGGGCGTAGGGCATCGCCGCGTAGGACGTCATGGCGTTGGCGCGGCCTCGGTCTCGTACGGGAAGCGGGCGAACGGCGGGTCCTGTGCGAAGAACGTCTTCGCGCGGGCGAGAGCGGCCGTGTCCTCGAGTACCTTCCCTCGCTTGCTGCCGTTGCCGAGCAGGACTCCGCCGAAGCGCATGCCCATGTACGCGGCCGAGTGGTTGAGGGTGCCGATCAGCGGGTCGGCGACCACGGTGTCCCTGTCCGCCATCGACGTGATGCCCCAGAGGGTGCGGCCCGCCATCGTGGCTTTGAAGTCGATGCCGGGAGTGCGCAGCCAGCCCGACCAGTAGTCGAGGTAGCGCTTGGTGTGGGCGGAGACCGAGTACCAGTACAGCGGGGTGGCGAGCACGATGTCCGTCGCGGTGAGCGTCGCGTCCAGCAGCAGGCCCGCGTTGCCCTCGACCGGGCGGACATGATCGCTGTCGTGACGCAGGTCCTCGAAGTCGGGCAGCGGATGCGCCGCGAGGTCCAGCCAGCGCTGCTCGACGTCTCCGGGCAGCTGCTCGGCGGCCTTGCGGGCCAGCAACTCGGTGTTGCCGTCGCTGCGGCTGCTGCCGAGCAGGAACAGGAAGTGGCGGGTCATGGGTCCCCCTGGGGTGCGCGTGATGGGCGGCTGGCGCCGACTACCTGCGTGAACAATATGTGCACACGCATTTACTGCCAGGGTTACTGGTCGGACCAGCCGGTTCAGGAGGCGGGCGTCCTGCGTCCGGCGGCAGGCTCAGGCGTCCGGTGTCAAGCCTCAGGCCTCAGGCTTCGAGCAAGGCCGCCCGCGCTCCCAGGCCCAGCAGGAGGGGCTCGGCGCCGTGCCGGGCCACGCACTGGAGGCCGACCGGACAGCCGTCCGTACCGAAGCCCGCGGGGATGCTCGTCGCGGGGTGGCCGCTGAGGTTGAACGCCCAGGTGAGAGCGGTGGAGTAGCGGTCGCCGGGGCCTTCGTGACCGTGCGGTGCGTTCGGCGTGGCCGGGGTCAGCAGCAACGGGGTCTCGGCGAAGAGCCCGGCGAGCCGCCGGTCGTTGGCGTCCCGGAGCGGTTGAGCCGTGGCGGGATCGGCACCCGGCGTCCGCAACGCCAGCCAGGCGGGACCTGGGTCCTCCAGCCGCACGTCCCGTGAGACCAGCCGCACGATCCCGGCCTCGACGAGCCGCTCCACCGCGCCGTACGCGAGGGCCACGATGTCGGCGTCGGTGTCGGCGAAGCCGAGGTCGGGCGACCAGAGGGCGGGAATGGGGGGCCGGCCGGAGTCCGGGTGCGGGTCCGGCGGCGGCTCGCCCGCCACAACCCGCCAATACGCGGCCGCGTCCGACACGTGGCGGGTGAGGATGCCGGGTGCCGTGAGGCCCGTAGGGTCGGCGGACGGGAGACGGCCGTTCGTGGTCTTGAGGCCGAAGACGCCGCACCACGCGGCGGGGATCCGTACGGATCCCGCGCCGTCGCTGCCCGTGGCCATCGGTACCAGTCCCGCGGCCACCGCCGCGGCGGATCCGGCCGAGGAGCCGCCCGGGGTCCGGTCGATCCGCCACGGGTTGGCGGTCCGTCCGTGCGCCCCGAGCCCCCACGTCTGCCAGGCCGTGCCCGGACCGGGCACCGACGTGGCCCCCACGGGCACGCATCCGGCGGCGACCAGCACGCCCGCCGTACGCGTATGCAGGCCGCGGCGCCCCTTCACACCGATCGGAACACCCGCGAGCGGCAGCCACTCGCCCGCCGCGACCCGCGCGTCCACCTCGGCGGCCCGCCGCATCGCCTCCTCGCCCCACACCTCGGCGAACGCGGAGAGGACCGGTTCCACCCGCCCGATCCGCGCCAGCGAGGCGGCGACCAGGTCCACGGCGCGCGCGCTGCCCGTCCGGACGGACGCGGCGATCTCCTCGGCCGAAAGGGACTGATACTCGTCCGGTTCCGGATCCAGTTGCAGTTCCATTGCACGTTCCATCGGGTTCTCGGGGGCTCCCTCGGCAGACTCGTACGACTGACTCGTACGACTGACTCGTACGAGTGACTCATACGACGGGCTCGTACGAGTCTCAGCGGGCGGGACCCCCGCCGGCTCCCGGTGGCTTCGGCGGCTGGGGGAGCTGCGGGCGGACCGATGCGGAGGGGCCGGTCGCGGGCGGCCCACCCGGCACCCCGCCGGTGCCCGCCCCGCCGCCGCCCCCGCGAAGCCTCGCGGCCTGCGCCACGGGGTTGCCCGGAGCCGCGGTCGACTGCGGACCACCCGCGGACGCCGCCGAACCCGCAGAAGCCGCCGGTCCAGCCGATGCCCCCTGCGCCGCCGAAGCCCCCCGAGCCGCAGCCGCCACCGAAGCCCCTTGTGTCGCCGTCGCCCCCTGGGCCATCTGCTCCTTCGTCAGGTAGGGGCGCGGCTCGACGTTCCAGGACGGGGCGTTCGGGTCGACCTCCTTGCGGACCACGCGTTCCATGAGGGTCGCCATCTCCACCGGGCCGATGCCGCCGGGCACGGGGGTGAGATGCTGCGGGATGCCGTACGCCGCGCGCTGGACGTCTCCGCGGACGCTCCCGTCCGGCTGCGGTACGAAACCGGAGTCCACGACGAGCCGGTGGTGCGGCCGGAGGTGGTCGGGGCTGAGGATGCCCGGGTTGCCGGTGACGGACACGACGATGTCGGCGTCCCGTACCCGTCGCAGGTCGTCACCGGCGTCGAGTTCCATCAGCCGGTGGCCCTGCTCGCGCAGGGTGTTCACCACGCCCTGGCCCACGAAGCCCTTGCTGCCCACGACCGCGATCGTCGGGTCGTCCCGCGCGAACGGTTCCACGACGCGGCAGATGCCCTCGGCCGTCGCGCACGCGTTGTACTGCGAACGTCCCTTGAGCAGGGCGTCGATGTCCTTGGCCGGGTCCATCCGCTCGACGAGCGGGCGCAGATGGGCGGGCGGCGGGAACTGGACGATGATCGCGCGGGTCGCGGGATCCTGGTTGGCGCGGTCGAGGACCTCGGCGAACTGCGCACGCGTGGTCCCCGGCGGCATCACGACGTGGTCCGCCGTGAAGCCGAGGTGCTCGAAGCTCTTCACCTTCTGCTCGGCGGAGACCTTGGAGGCCTCGAGGCGCACACGCCAGTCCGGCGGATCGGTGGCGGCGGGTTCGAAACGGATGATCGCCACCCGCTGCCCCGTGGGCTCCACGGCGTCACGGTAGGGCTGGTAGAGCTCCCTGGCCTGGCGCAGGACGTCGCGTCCCGACACATGCTCGGTCATCGTCGGCTCACCCGGCCCGGTCGATCCGAGCGAGCACCTGGGCGACGGGTTCGAGCGCGCGGCCCAGCAGCTCCTCCACCTCCCGCGCCGACAGCGGCTGGTCGCCGCTCAGGTCGTCGTGGTGCCCTGCCGGTCCCGAGGTCACGGTGATCCGGGTGAAGGTCTCGGGTCCCGTCGGGTCGTGGTACGAGAAATCCCCGAAGTGGGCGATCCAGTCGACCTGTTCGAGCTCCGCGCCGAAGCTGCGGCGCAGCACCGGCAGTACGGCGTTCGCCACTCCGCCGAAGTCGTCCGTGATGCCGCGGTCGTCGGGGTTGCTGGCCAGTTCGGACACGACGGCCACCGCCCGGCGGCCGTCCGCGGAACGGACCGCGCGCACCAAGGCGTGCGCCCGGCCGGCCCGGTGATGACGCCAGTCGACGACGTCCTCGAAGTACGGGGAGTACGGGGACGGGGAGTGCCGGTGGTTCATACGTACTTCTCCTCGAAACGTCATGACGATGAGACTCGGTAAAGGACGACGAGACTCAGTGAGTGTCGTACGTCTCCACGGCTGGCGCCGTCTTCGGGCGGTGGCTGCCCGCCTTGCACCCCGCGAAGGGGCCGCTGGGGGACCGGAGTTCGTTGAGAACGGGGCCGAGGTGGTCGCGGTGCCAGACGGCGGGCCCGGACGCGCCGGCCGCCGGGTCCGTGTACTCCTGCCAGGCGAGCCACAGCCCGTGCAGCCGGGCCACCGCCTCCAGGTGCTCCCACCAGCGCGGGCACCAGGGCTGCTGCGAGGTGACTTCACGGCCGTACACCGGAAGCAGCAGGTCGGCCACCCAGACGGCGAGCCCGCGCATCTCCTCGGCGTAGGCCTCGCCGTCGAGGTAGAGGATGAACGGTGGTGCGGAGACGGGCTGTTCGGCGGCTGCGGTGGTGGTCGTCATCTGAGCGTGTTCCGTTCGTCGGCGGCGGAGGTCGTCCCATGGGTCATCCGAGCGTGATCCCTTCGGCGGCGCGGGCGGTGATGGCTTTGACCTCGGCCTGCGCCGCGGTCGCGATGCGGTCGGCGCCGGGTTCGGCGTACCAGGGGCGCAGTCTGACCAGGGCGGGCTTGATGCCGGTGGCCAGGAGGAGCGCGGTGCCCTTGGGCAGGGCGCGGATGCGGTCGGCGGGCAGGATGCGTTCGAGGCGGTACGAGGTCGAACGGGACCGCCCTTCCTTGTTCTTGGACCAGCTGACCGTCGACACGTCGTGCTCGCCGACCAGCCGGGAGATCTTCTCCACGAAGTCCGCGTCGTCCAGACCCGCGCCGAGCAGCTTGATCGTGGCGGCCGACCAGAGCGCGTCCATGCCGGCCTCGCCCCACACCCGCGCGCCCTGCCGGTAACTCTGCAGCAGCGTCACGACGTTGATGCCGCGCGAGCCGAAGTGCGAGTACAGGTCGGGGAGATCGGAGATCCGGCAGACGTTGGCGGCCTCGTCGAGCACCGCCGCCATCGGCGGGTCGAGGCGTCCGCCCATCCGCTCGGCGGCGACGACTCCCGCACGCAGTACGGAGTCCGCGGCCGCCGCGATGACACCGGCCGCCGAGCCGCCGCCGTCCTTTGAGAGGAGGTAGAGTGTGTCGGTGGACAGGACGTGGTGCTCGGGGAGGAACTGCGGCAGGTCCGGGTCCGGTGTCACCCAGGCCGCGATGTTCGGGTCGAGGAGGCAGGCCACGCACTGGCGGGCGGTCTCGTAGATGCCGTCCCTCGTTTCCACGGCGCCCTGCACGGTGCCTTGCAGCTGGTCCGCGAGGGCCGCCATTCCGGCGTCCCGCAGCAGGTCGACCGGTGTGCGGTCCGCCGGGTCGGCCAGCCACGCGAGTACCTCGGGGATCTGCCGCTTGCCGCGGTGGGCCGCGTGGAAGAGGGCGGTGAGGGTGTTCTGCGCCGCCGAGATCCAGAAGTCGCGCTTCGAGGCGTCGTCGTTCACCGCGCCGACGAAGTGGCCCGCCAGGCGGCGGGCGCCCTCGATCGTGGCGGCGTCGGCCAGCATGTCCCACCACAGGGTGCGCGGGCTGTGGGCGATGCCCTGAGGGTCGAACGTCCAGACCCGTCCTACGCGTTCGCGCTCCGCTCGGGTCACGCTGTACACGTCCGCCTTGTTCGACGTCAGCAGCACGCTGCCGCGGGCGCGCAGGACGCGGGGGACCGCGATGCCGGTGGACTTGCCGGCCCGGGGGGCCATCAGGTCCAGCTCCACGTCCTCGTAGCTCGAGCGGAGCTCGGGGCCGCCCGGCTCCAGGTTGCCGAGCAGATTGCCGGTGTCGTCCGGGGTGATCTTGCCCGACTTGGCGAGGGACGGGCGGAGTTGGCGTGCCCGCTGGGCGGCGCCCTTGGGGAGGAGGCCTGCCAGTTCCCTGCGGCCGGCCAGGCCGGTGGGCCTGGTGACGCGGCGTCGTCCGAGGGCGATGAGTACGACGACGAGGGTGACGACCGTGCCGAACACGACCGCCATGCCGGTCGTGACCGCCGTGGCCGGCGCCGTCGGCCACACCGTGGCCGGGCCCTCCTTGATCAGGGTGGCGAGGGTGGACAGGCTGAACGGGGGTGGGTCCCAGCCGGCGCCGCTCGCTGCCGCGCCGATCGTCCCGCCCAGCCAGGCCCCGAAGAACAGGGTGCCTATGAGGAAGGCGGCACCTGGCACGATCCAGGGGAGGAAGTCCTCGCCGCTGCCGTGCGTCGTCTTACGTGTGCTGCTCATCTGCGGTCTCCCGTTGAATGTTTTTCGCCCCCGCCGCCCCTACCCGTCCCGTACCTGGGCCCGCGGCGGAGCCGCTGATGGATGCAGCGCCCCAGACCCCGCTCCTCGAACGCCGGAGGGGCTGACATTTCCAGCGCCGGAGATCATTCAGCCCGTCCGGCGTTTGAGGACGAGCGCGAAGCGCGACGCCTCGTCACCCCTTCGAAAGCGACGGTGCCTCCGACCACCGCGTGTTCGTGTTGTGCAGCGCCCGCTCCGTGTCCGTGATGGACACCTTGATCGGGATGCCGGGGCGACCGCCCACCTTGATCAGAAACCGGCCGCGGCCCGGCGGCTCCTCGTTGCCGCCCGTACTCGCCCACCCGGGCGGCGACGACCACGACGAGACCAGTTCGATCTCCCGCTCGGACATGCCCACGATCTCGCCGAGTTCCTTCATCTCCGTGCGGGGAAGCCCGGCGCAGACCACCATCCCCGCCCGCTCCACGAACCCGCGCGCCTTGGCGCGGTCGGACTCGGAGCCCAGCGCCTCCGCGTCCTTCAAGGTGTGGGTGATCTTCGCGTCCCCCAGGCCCAGCGACCGGTTCAGCCGGGTCAGCGCGTCGATCCGCTCGACGATGCCGGAGGCGGCCCGCAGGGGACGCCACAGCTCGTCGAGGACGGTGAAGAACCACCGCTGCGGAGCGAGCCCGGCATCGGCCAGCGCGTGCGCGGCGGCCACCGTGCCGAGACCGTCCGACCAGGCGGCGAGCATCGCGGCGGCGGTCAGCTGGGTGTCCGCCTCGCCGATGCGGGAGATGTCCACGCAGACGGCGGGCGAGGCCGGGTTGATCCGGGTCGAGGTCTCGGCGGCGAAGGTGTCGCCGAGGGGACCGTCCAGGACACCCAGAAGCGACCGGTGCAGGGGGTCCACCGCCTCCTGGTAGCGGGCCACGTTTCCCCGGTCCAGGGTCACCGCACGAACCCGGTCGGGGCCCTCGTCCAGCACCTTCAGCAGGTCCGGCAACAGCGGCGCCCGCCCCGGCTTCGTACGTTCCGCGAGGTGGTGCAGACAGGCGGAGAGGACGGACTGCTCGTGGTCGTCCATCGGACGGCCGCGGACGATGGTGATGAGCGCGGCGACCATGTTCAGCACGCGGCCGTGGGCCTCCGCCGCGAGCACACGCCCCCGCTCGCCCCCGATCCGTACCGCCGCCTCGCCCATCGCGCCCGGGTCGAGGACATTGATGCCCCCGACGCCACGGCCGATGGAGATCACCTGGCCGCCCAGCGCCCTGACCGTGTCGGCGTAGTCGGGCTTCAGGTCCCCAAGGACCAAGGGAGTGATGCCCGTTGCCGCCATGCCGATCAACATGCGGTTGACCAGCGTCGACTTGCCGAGGCCCGGCATGCCGAGCATGAACAGGGACGGGTTGGAGATGTAACGGGCCCGCGTGAACCAGGAGATGGGGTCGCCGCAGACCGTCGCTCCGGTGTGCAGATGCTGCCCGAGCGGGACCCCGGTCATCGGCGCGCCGGAGCCTGCCGCGAAGGGCCACAGGCCGCACGCCTGAACCGTGGTCGCGCGCCACATCGCGGGCGGGTCCACGTTCCCGACCTGGCCCCCGGCGGGGCCGTACCAGCCACGCGGCGGTGCGACCCGCTGCCTCTGTTCTGCGACGCTCACAGCGCCTCCCTGATCTGGTACGGAACGAGGGTGTGCTCCCACGGCAGCAGGCCGACCGGCAGCGTGCAGGTGAAGGCCGAGGCCTGCATGCGGTCCGCGGGGCGCATCAGGATGCGGGACGACGCCTGGAGGTTGCGCACGGTGATGCCCGCGTCCTGCAGCTGCTCCTTGTCGTCGACGGTGACCGTCACCATCAGCGAGAACTCCACGAGCCCGGCACCCGCCGCCTCCTCGGCCGCGGTCTGCTCGGCGGCCTGCATCTCCGAACTGGCCCGCGCCTGCACGAGACCGCGCCGCGAGCCCGCCATGAAGTGCGCGGAGCGACGGTCGGACTCCACGATGCGGGCGGAGGTCGCCGGGTCGATGGGACGGTAGATGAGGGAGACCCGCTTGCGCCGGGTTCCAGGAGCCGGCTCCAGCAGCCCGCGCAGGACGCTCGACCGGACCGTGCCGCGCGGCGCCAGCGTCAGCATCCATGTGCGCGAGACACCCGAGTCGTGCTGGTACGAGGTGACGGTCTCGACGGCGGCCGCCGGGCCCGCGTCGGCCCACTCCAGGCCGGTGGTGGCGTGTTCGGCGCGGGCGCTGAGCACATCGGGGGCGATGGCCGGGTCGTACGCCACCCGTACGATCTCGGCGAGCCGCTCGGCCGCCAGCGGATACGCGGAGCCGCCGCCCGCCGCGACCAGCCCGGACAGCAGGCCCGGCAGCCGCATCGACAGCTCGGTGATGATGTCCTCGATGTCGCGCTTGGGGCCGCCGGTCGGGCCGTATGTCAGCGCGATGTAGGTGTGCATCTCCGAGGACGCCGACGGATAGCGCTCGACGACCTCCTCCATCACGGCGCGGGCCGCGGCCGGGGCGTCGGGCGCGATGCGGGGGAGGACCTCGGACGCGAGGCGCGTCCCCGTGTCCGGGGCGGTCTCGACGACCACCTGGGCGCCGCGCAGACCCGGCTCGTGCGAGAGCCGCGCCAGCCAGTCGCCCCAGGACGCCACCCAGATGTCGACCTGCTCCGGGTCGACCAGCGAACCGCCGTCCGGCTCACAGGCCAGGACCACGGTGTACAGGCCGCGGCCCGGGTGGTGCAGCACGCCGAAGGAACGGTTGTAGGCGTCGCGGCCCTCGTACATCTTGGTGCGCGCGAGCAGGCCGGGCGGCTGGTAGCGGCCGCCGGGGCGCTTGGACAGCGGCCCGGAGACGTAGGTGTGCGAGCCGTTCGCCTTCCGCTTCATCCAGCCGATACGGACCGCGACGACCTGGTAGACGTTGCGGCCGTCGACCGTGCGCAGCGCCAGCGGGGCGAGGAACAGCCCGACCGGCACCAGCACGACGACCGCGGCCGCCAGCGAGACCAGTGACGCCAGCAGCGCCACCAGCAGTCCGCCGAAGGCGACGACGGTACCGAGCAGACCCAGGGGGCCGAGTCCGGGACGGCGGGGCCTGCGCCAGTTCCCGTACGTGGGACGCGTCAGGGCGTCGGTGGACATGGGGTTCCTTCTTCCGGCTCAAAGCGTGTGGTACGTACGGGGGTTGACGGGCGCCGGGGTTCGGGGCGGTCGCCCGCCCCGAACCCGTACGGCTGCCGGCCCAGTGGTTCACGAGGCCGGCGGCCTACTGGTTGTGGCCCTTCATGCCGTCGTTGTCGTTGAGCGAGTTGGCGACTTCCGACGCCGCCGCGACGCCGGTCTGTACGGCGACCGCCGCGGCCTGCACCGCGAGCGCCGCGCCACCCGTGGCCGCACCCGCGGCGGCGGCTCCGCCACCGGCGGCCGCGCCACCGGCGCCGCCCGCGCCTCCGGCTGAAGCGCCGCCACCGGCCGGGGCACCGGCACCGGTGGACGGGGAGCCCTGAGGACCGGATGCCTTACCGCCGCCCCCGCCTCCACCGCCCCCACCGCCCCCTCCGGCACCGCCCGCGGCGATGCTCACGGCGCCGGTGGCGATGTTGTTGGCCGCGTTGAGCGCGACCGTGCCGCCGGACGTGCCGCCGAGCGCCGCCGTCGCCGGAACGATCAGCTTGAGCAGCGCGGGCAGCGCGAAGACCGAGAGGATCAGCATGCCCATGCCCGCGATGTTCGCGTTGAGCTCCGAATCGCCGTGCGCGTTCTTGCTGTTGGTCATCGCCGTCGCCGAGTAGATGATCAGGGCTGCGGCGGGCTTGTAGAGCATCCACGCCGCAAGCCAGCCGATGTGCTTCTTCCACCAGCCCTCGCCCCACCCGGTCATCGAGGAGGCGGCGGCGAGCGGCAGGGTGCCGATCAGCATGATCATGACGCCGATGCGGATGTACATCAGACAGATCTGCACGAAGCTCGACAGCATCACCAGCAGGCCGAAGATGAGCACCAGGCCGGGCTGGCTGAGCGTCATCACCCCGAGGATCTCGGCCGCCTTGTCGCCGAGATGGGACTTGGCGTAGACGTCCGCGGCGTACGCGTCCGACGCCGCGCTGAGCGCCTGCGCGACGCCCACGGCGATCCCGCTGACCAGGATGACCTTCCACATCCCCATGAACGCCTGCTTCATGGGCTGGCCCTTGCGGTCCAGCGCCATGCGGATCGCGGCGAACAGGATCGAGGCCACGGCGACATAGCCGACCAGCCAGCTGGTCTCGTTGATGATGAGCGTGGCCGGGCCCTTGGCATCGTCCACCTTGATGCCGATCCAGACGCCGTTGAGCGCCTTGAGGACCTCCGAGGCGCCCTCGCCGATCGCCTTGGCGAAGGTCTCGACGGCACCGTTGGCGAGTGCCTCACCGGTCTCCCCGAGGCCCCATTTCAGGCCCTCGCCCACACAGTCGTAGACCTTCCAGGTGCACGCCATCTCACGCCTCCCAGGTGACGAAGCCCGAGGTGCCGCTGACCTGCGCCATCCCCGAATAGACGGTGCCGTCCGTGTCGGGCGCGAGCTTCCAGTCGCCGTCCTGCCAGCGCACGGTCACGGACGCGGATCCGTACGTACCGGCGCTGGGGCCGCGGAGCAGGAACATCACGGTGGCCTCCTCCTTGTCGTACGAGAGGACGGAGAACCCGGCGTACCCGCCGGCGTCGGCCTTGCCCGAGGTGGGCTTGTCCTCGTCCTGGGAGCGGCCGGCGATCAGCGCGTCCCGGCCCTCGCCGGGGACGACCTGACGCTCGACGACCTCGCGCCAGCCCGGGTAGCTGAGGTGGTCGGTGATCGAGTGGGCGGCGAGCACCGCCCCCATCGGCGTGTGTGCGTAGCAGGACCAGACAGGGCCGTCGTACGTGAGCGGGCCCGCGGACTTGGAAACCGGCACCAGGCCGGTGCCGTCGGCCTTCCAGCGGAAGTCCGCGGGCGCCTTGGCCGGCTTGGCCTGGTCACTGTCGTCGGTACGGCAGCCGGCGGGCCGGGCGTCCGAGCCGCCGCCACCGCCACCGCGGTCCGGGGTGGCGCTCGACGTCGGGCTCGGGTCCGCCGACGCGCCCGCCGGCTCCTCGTTGCCGTCGGTCACCAGCGTGAAGACGGCGAGGACGAGCAGCACCAGCAGGAACCCGGCCGACAGGATCCAGCCTCGCTGCTGCCAGAACGGCTGCTCCCACTCTCCGCTGCCCCCACGGGACCGGCCGGAGTTCAGCATGGGTACGCTCCCTTCGAATCAGTTCTGATCGGTTGCGGGTCGAGTCGGATCAACTGCCGGTCAGGCGAAGACGAAGGTGACGACGGGTCCCGCGGTGGCCACCAGGACACAGCCGCCGAGGACCATGCCGAGGCGGCCCATGTGCTCCGAGCCCTCGCCGCGGCGCATCGAGATCGCCATCATGGCGCCGGTGATCAGCACACCCGCGACGCCCGCCGCGGTGCCGGCCCAGGCGAGGATGCCGAGGACGTCGTCGACCTTGCCGGTCAGCGCGCCCGGCGCGTCGCGCGCGGGGTTGGGGACCTTGCCGTCCGCCAGGTAGATGTGCTCTTGGGCCTTGGCTGCTATCGCCTTGAACATGGCTTCTCCCCGATGTGGTCGGCTGCCGGCCGACAACGTGCGTGTCATGAGCGGTGCTCGCGGGTGAGTGGGGGCGCTGTGACGCCCGAGTTCCCGGTTGCACAGTGAGCTTGGCGACTGCTGTGAGTTCCAGCCAAGCGATGTAGTGATCCAGCACCTGTCGGTGACGTGTCCGTGACAGACGGGAACAGATCGTCATGACCGGGGTACTGACGGGACATCAGCCCTTGCCGACGTGGCGTCAGGTAGATGAACACGCGAGAACCCCCGCCCGGTGGGCGGGGGTTCGGCCGACGCGCCGGGTACGCCGGCTCAGTACACGAACGACACAATCGGCCCGGCGGTAGCGCCGATGATGCACGCGCCCATCACGACAGCGAACTGGGTCAGATGCTCGGAGCCCTCGCCGCCGCGGAGGGAGATCGCCATGCGTGAGCCGATGATCAGCAGCCCGGCCACGGCGGCGACGGTGACGAACCAGGCCATGTAGCCGAGGACCTGGTTGAGCGGTCCGGTGACATCGGAGTCGGGCACGTAGGGGGCGGCGAGCAGCGTCGCACTCGCCGCGTGGACAGCGTTCACTGAGTTCTCCTTGGGGACTAGGGCCTGTCCGGCGGATCAGGTCGCAGGGAAGCAACGGCACCTCATAGGCGCCGGTGAGCGGGGCTTGGTGCGTGCAGCTGCAAGGCGGAGGAGGGCGGCGACGCGATGGGGGTGCCCCCGCGGTGGGGGTACCTCCCGCGCGAGCGAAGCCGAGCGTGGGGGAGCATTCGAGCGTCGGGGAGTCGGCAACCGACGACAACGCCGCAGATGGGCGTGCCAAGCCCCGCGTCTGCGGCATGATCCGCCGGACAGGCCCTTAGGCCGCGCCTCCGGTCAGCCGGGCCAGCGGTGCGGTCTCGCGCGGCAGCGGCACGGTGAGGTCGCCGGTGCGCCACGCGGGCATCCACGGCACCCGGTAGACGTCGATGACCGAGCCGATCACCTTGATGCGCTGGGTGAGTTGACGGGGGAGCCGGCCGGGCGCGTCCGCGACCAGCACGATGGCGTCGAGATCGAGTCCCGGGGGTGCGTCGCCGCGCCGGAAGATGTCGAGGGTGTGTGACACGGCGTCAAGTCCGGCCGCGTGCGTACGCCCGACGAGGAGGACGGACCCCGGCTCGCCCTGATCCGGGCGGGGCCAGCTGCGGCCCGCGTCATGGCCGCCGAAGACGGCGGCGAGCGTCGAGGCCCCGGCTCCGCCGTGCGTGGCGACCCAGGCGAACCGCCGCGCGCTGACGGCGCCGCGGCCGGGCCGCTCCTCCTCCTGCGGCCGACGGGCCTCCGTCTCGCCGCCGACGGGCCCGCGCACCCAGATCTCGGGCCCAACCGGCCCAACCGCCTCAACAGGCCTGTCAGATCCGTGCCGTTCGTTCCGTTGCATCGCCACGCCCTGCATCGCCGCCTCCTGCATCGCCACTCTCATCCGCCATCTCCTCGTCGCCCACCGATCTTCACGGCGCCCGAACAGGTTAGGTAACGGGGCGTGAGTTCCTGGGACGAGCCTGTGACGTCGTGGTGACGCGGGAAACGGGTGTGAGCCGAGAGACTCAACTGCGTGAACACGACGGGATCTTGAGGCTGAGGGGAGCCGATGTCCAACGGGGGCGGAAGCACCATGACCTGGGTGGTCGGCGGCTGTCTGGCCGCGGTGATCATGCCGGTGGTGATGATGGTCGCGGTGAGCGGATCGCCGAGCGAGGCGGATACGGGGTCGGGCGCGGGGGGCGGTCTGAAGGACGGTGCCGTTCCGGAGGCGTACGTGCCCTGGGTCCTCAAGGCGGGCGCCCTGTGTGACGTCATCAAGCCGGCGGTCGTCGCCGCGCAGATCGAGGCCGAGTCGGGCTGGAACCCCAACGCCCAATCCCCGGTCGGCGCCGAGGGGTTGTCGCAGTTCATGCCGGGCACCTGGAAGACCTGGGGCCGGGACGACGACGGAAACGGCCGAATATCGCCGTACGACCCCGGAGACGCGATCATGGCGCAGGGCCGTTACGACTGCGCCCTCGCCAAGCAGGTCGAGGGCTACAAGAAGCGCGGCGAGGCACACGGCGAGACACTCGACCTCGCGCTCGCCGCGTACAACGCGGGACCGGGCGCGGTGCACCAGTACGGCGGCATACCCCCGTACACCGAGACCCAGAACTACGTCGCCCGCATCAAGTCCCTGATTCCCAAGTACGAGTCGGTGGACGACCCGCCGGGCAAGATCCCGGCCGGGCAGCAGATGGCGATGCCGCTCCCGGGCAACCCGCCCGTGACGTCGCCGTACGGCATGCGCATGCATCCGACCCTGCACGTCTACAAGCTGCACACCGGCATCGACTTCAGCGCCCCGGCCGGCACGCCGCTCAAGGCGGCCCGGGACGGCGAGGTCACCTTCGCCGGCTGGTCCAACGGCTACGGAAACCGTGTGGTGATCTCCCACGGAACCATCCATGGCGACCAGATTTCGACGACCTACAACCACATGTCGGCCATCAGCGTCAGTGACGGGCAGAAGGTGAAGGTCGGCCAGCGGGTCGGCGCGGTGGGCTCCACCGGATTCTCGACGGGACCGCACGCGCACTTCGAGGTCATGCAGAACGGCAAGTACGTGGATCCGGCACCCTGGCTGGGGCTGAAGTGAGGAGGGGGGCGAGGATGAGGACGAGTACGAGTACGAGTACGAGTACGAGGACGAGCGCGAGTACGAGGACGAGCGCGAGTACGAGGACGAGCGCGAGTACGAGGACGAGCGCGAGTACGAGGACCAGCGCGGGTACGAGGACCAGCGCGGGTACGAGGACGAATACGGGGATGCGTACTGGGGTGCGTACCGCGACGCGTACGAGGACGATCGTCGCGGTGGTCGTGTCCGTCACCGGGCTGCTGGCGTTGACGGGCTGTGGCTTGCGGGACCAGCGTGACGCGGTGGGCGCGCCCGGTTCATCACCCTCGGCCGAGCCGTCGGTGGCGCCCAAGGCCCCCCTCCCGTCGGGGAAACCGCTGGGCGCGGACGCGCGGGTGCCGAGCCCGTCGGGAGTCGACGGGGCGGACGCGACGGAGGTGGCGGAGGCGTGGGCGGAGGTGGCGTACGGCCATGACACCAAGTACGACTCCGGTCCGCACGACGCCATGCTGCGCTCCGCGCGCTGGTTCACGGCGAAGAAGGCCGCCGCCGAACGGTCGTACCGGCCGGCGAGCGGGGCCGGCGAGGAGTGGAACACCTGGGCCGACCACAAGGCGTGGACCACGGTGGGCGTAACGTCGGACGACGACGGCGACGGCCCCGTCGACACGGACGTCCTGGCCTACCGCGCCCTCTTCGTCGAGGGCACGGCCCACGGCCGCGACGGCTGGACGGGTACGGGTCCACGGGCGAACGTCTTCCTCAAGCTCACGCGCGCGGGCCGCGGGCAGCCGTGGCGCGTCGCCGACGTGACAGCGGTGGAGGCCGCGGTTCCGCCGTCCCCGACCCTGTCCCCGTCCACCTCTGCCTCGACTGCCTCCCCTGATCACCCCGAGTGAGGGAACCATGTCTCGACTCAGCCGCGAACAGAAGCGGGAACTCAAGCGGCAGCGCTCGGCCGGTGCCGTCCCCGGGGGACAACCGGCCGCCGGGGTGACGCCGATCGAGGTGCGTGTACCGGCGTCGGGCGGTGCGAGTGGCGCCGGCGGGGCGGTGTCCCCTGCGGACGGTGCGGCCACGGTCGGCGGTATGCCGGTCGTCGCCGCTCCCGGCGAGACCCTCCAGACCGCCGTCCTGAACTACCTCCACCGCCTGGCCCTCGCCACCGGCCACCCCGTCCTCGCCACCGTCCACGACGAACGCATCGGCTTCGTCGTACCGCTCCAGGTACAGGTGGACGGCTCCAGCCGGTATGCGGGGGAGCCGGTACGGGTGGGGAGTCCGGCGGAGCCGCGGGCGCGGGACCGAGTGCAGCAGCGGCAGCCGCAGGCTGAGGCTGAGGCGCCGGTTCCGCCCGCTCCGGTGTCCGGTGAGCGGGAGTCGGAGACGCCGACGGTCCGGCGCCGGGACAAGGCGACGTATGTGCTGCGCGCGGTCCCGGAACCGACACGGGAATCTGAGCCCGCGCCCGCAGCGGCACCTGCCCCTGCCCCTGCCCCTGCTCCCGTGCCCCGTGAGTGGGCGCGTGAGGGCGGCCCGGCGGAGACGGGCGTGCCCGCGGCGCCCGAAACGCCGTCGGCTCCGCGCCGGGACAAGCCGACGTACCTGCTGCGCGCGACCCCGGAACCGACACCGAGCCCTGAGCCCGCGTCGCCGCCAACGTCCGCACCCGCGCCAGCGCCAGCGCCCGCGCCAGCGCCAGCGCCCGCGCCCGCGCCAGCGCCCGCGCCAGCGCCCGCGCCAGCGCCAGCGCCCGCGCCAGCGCCCGCACCCAAGCCCCAGCCCCAGCCCCAGCCAGAACACCAGCCCGAGCCGTTCCCGGCACCGGAGCCGGTGAGGCCCGCGCCCGGCAGTCCCACCCCATCCACCTTCGTACTGCGGGCGGTGCCCGAGTCGGCGGCCGGGGCCGTGGCGGCTCCGAAGGGGGAGTTCGGGCCCGCTCCGGCCGCCCATGCGGCACCCGCGGCGGAGGAAGTGCCCGTGCTGGAGCCCGAGCCCGAGCCCGAGCCGAAGCCCGCTCCCGTACGCGGCTTCGACGCCGTCGCCGAGGCGGTGCTGGCGCCGGAGCCGGTCGCGGAAAGGGAGGGTGCGGGGGCGTTCCTCGCGGAGCCCGTGGCGCGGATCAACGAGGCCGTGAAGATGGGCCGGATCGAAGCGGCGGCGGGCATGGCGGAGCGTGCCGTCGCAGAGGCGGCGCAGTCGCTCGGCGAGGAGCACCCTGAGGTGCTGAAGCTGCGCGAACTGACCGCGTACATTGCCTACTTGGCCGGTGACGCCCTCAGGTCGTTCCACCTGTCGCTGGACCTCGCCAGGGTCCGCCGACGCCACCGCGACCCGCGCGCCGCGTACGGCAACGTACAGAGCGCGGCCGCGGCCTGGCGCGCCGTCCGCGACCCCCTGCAGGGCCTGAACCTGGGACGCGACCTGATCGGCGTATGGACCGAGCTCACGGCCGACGGCGGCCCCGCAGCCGACGACATCGAGCAACTCGAATCGGCCCGCACCCGCATGGGCCGCCTCGCGGAACGCGCCCGCGCACTGGCCGACAACCCGTACACGCAGAGCCCCCGAGCCCATGGCCAGTAACGACCGCACCCCCGAACGAAGGGCGCAGACAGCGCAGAGGACGGGTACGGCGCGGAAGGCGGGGGCGGCACAGCAGGCACAGAGCAACGCCCCCGGCGACCGGGCCGACGCCGCCCGCCGTCGCTCATCAGGCCGGCGCGAGCCGCGCCCACGCACCGAGGTGCACGTCAACGAGCTGACGGGCACGATGAGTTGGCGGACGGTCAAGCCCGGCGGTGCCGGCCGGAGCGGCCCGCACAGCCCCCGCACGCGCGCCGCGTCGCACGCGGGACCCCGGGGCGCCGCACCCATCCCGACGCACCCGGCCGCCGTACGGGCCGCGGTGAGCGTCCGGCCCGAGACGCTCACCCCGGACCAGTTGCACCATCACCTGGCCCAGGTCGGCGCCCTGCGCTCCCGCGTCGCGGCCGACGTAGCCATCGCCCCGCGCCTGCCGACGGCCGTGGCGGCCCGTATGCGCTCGGGCTCGACACCGGCAGCGGCGCACGCCCTCACCGCGGAACGCTCCTCTGCGGCAAGGGAGTTGACTCGCCAGGCCCCCTCGATGCGGCCTGCGCCCAGAGCCCCGGGCCGCTGAGAGGATCCGGCTCCGGCCTGCCCGTACTACTGCACGCAGAACTCGTTCCCCTCCGGGTCCGCCATCACGACCCACTCACCGCCCGGTTCCTTGACGTGCCGCAGCACGCTCGCCCCCAGCCCCTCCAGCCGCTCGACCTCGTCCGCTCGCCGCCCGTCGCCCGGATGCAGGTCGAGATGGAGGCGGTTCTTGACGGTCTTCGGCTCTGACACGCGCTGGAAGAGCAGCCGTCGCCCGAGTCCGGTGCCGCTGGCCTCGTCGTACGGGTCGTCGGGATGCCGTACGGCGACCAGGTCCCGGAAGGCGAGGCGGGCGTGGAACTCGACGGTGGCTTCGCGGGGCAGCGCGCCGAGCTCGAGGAGCCGCTCGATGAAGGCGCCGTTGTCCTCGGCCTCGTAGTGGAGCGCGGCGGCCCAGAAGTCGGCCTGCGCCTGCGGGTCGGCGCAGTCGATGACGAGCTTCCAGTGCACCGGTGCGGGTGTCTTCTCAGTCATGCCACCAGTACATCGCCTCAGTCCGGGGCCCGGGCGTCTATGCGGAAGCAGCTTCGGTCTCCCGGGCGTCATACGCCGCCCGCGCAGCCGCGATCTCCCCTTGGTGCTCCTCCGTCCACGTCACCAGGGACTGGATCGTCGCGTGCAACGTCCCGCCCAGCGGCGTGAGTTCGTACTCCACCCGCGGTGGCACCACCGGATGCACGGTCCGTTTCACCAGCCCGTCCCGCTCCAGCTGCCGCAGGGTCACGGTCAGCATCCGCTGGCTGACGCCGTCGATCTCCCGGCGCAGCTCGGTGAAGCGCAGGCGCCGGTTCTCCAGCAGCGCGATGACGAGCAGCGACCACTTGTCGGCCACCCGGTCGAGGATCTGCCGTACCTCGCAGTCCTCCCGGGTATCCCACTGGAAGGGGTCGGCGTCGCCGTAGTCCACGGTGCTCGCGCAGTTACTCGGTGACTTAGAAGTGCCTTCTTCCATGTCTATCGATGCTGCCGCAGGCTGGAGTTGGTTACAAGAGGGAACCGACCCTCACTTTCGTAACCGACTCTTGCCTTCACCTACCCGAGGAGAGTCCCTATGGGCACCCGTGCCTGGGCCCTGCTGCTCGTCCTGTGCGGCACGATCTTCCTGGAGGGCATCGACGTCGCCATGATGGCGGTCGCGATCCCGTCGATCAGATCCGATCTCGACCTGTCCACGGGCACCGCGGCCTGGGGCATGAGCGCGTACGTGCTCGGCTACGCCGGTTTCACCCTGCTCGGCGGGCGGGCCGCCGACCTGCTCGGCCGCCGCCGGATGTTCCTGCTCTGGCTCACGGTCTTCCTCGCCTTCTCCGGCCTCGGCGGCTTCGCGACCGAGGGCTGGATGCTGGTCGTCGCCCGGTTCGTCACCGGTGTCGCGGCCGCGTTCATGACACCGGCGGCGCTGTCACTGATCACGACGTCGTACGAGGAGGGTCCGCAGCGCAACAAGGCCCTGCTGGTCTTCGCCGGAACGGCAGCCGGCGGCTTCTCGCTCGGCCTCGTCATCGGCGGCCTGCTGACCGAGCTGGGCTGGCGCTGGGTGTTCTTCGCCCCGGTCCTGCTGGCGGCAGCCCTGCTGCTCGCGGCCGTACGGCTGATCCCCGCGCAGGACGCACCGCCGAGGACCGGCGGCGGCTTCGACCTGCCCGGCGCGCTGACCGCCGCCGGCGCGATGCTGCTGGCCGCCTACACCGTCGTACGGCTGGAACACGGTCTGCACGACTGGCCGCTGACCGCCGTTTCCGCCGTGGCCGCCCTGCTGCTCGCCGCGGCCTTCGTCACCGTCGAACGCCGTACCGCCGCGCCGCTGGTGCGCCTCGGCATTCTGCGCCAGGGGTCCGTCGTCCGGGCCGACCTCGGGGCGCTGCTGTTCGTCGGGGCCTTCTTCGGTTTCCAGTTCGTCGTGACGCTCTATCTCCAGGAGCTGCGCGGCTGGTCCTCGCTCCAGACCGCGATCGCACTGGTGATCATGGGCTGCGACGCCGTGCTCGCGCCGACCCTCACCCCGAAGCTGGTCGCCCGCTACGGCAACGCGCGCGTGATCGTCGGCGGCTTCGCGCTGGCCGTCGTCGCGTACGGGCTGTTCCTGCCGGTCGGCATGGACTGGTCGTACGCCGCGATGTTCCCGACGCTGATCATCGCGGGCACGGCCTTCGCGCTGGCATACGGGCCGCTGACCATCGCGGCGACGGACGGGGTCGCCGAGGAGGAGCAGGGGCTCGCGAGCGGGCTGCTGAACACGGCGACGCAGTTCGGCTCGGCGATCGGGATCTCGGCGGTGACCGCGGTCTACGGCTTGGCGTCGACCGGCTCGGGACCGGCGGCCACGCTCTCCGCGTTCCGTGCGGCGCTCATCGTGCCCGTCGGGATGGTGACGCTGGGCCTGCTGATCTCGGCCCTGACCCTGCGCGCCGCCCGCCACGCGTCGGCCGTCAGCAGCGTCAGCGCCAGCCAGACCAGCGCGAACCCGGCCCAGCGCTCGGGCGGCATGGCCTCGCGGAAGTAGAGGATGCCGAGCAGGAACTGGAAGACCGGGGCGAGGTACTGCAGCAGCCCCAGCGTGGACAGCGGCACACGGATCGCCGCGGCGCCGAAGCAGACGAGGGGAAGCGCGGTGACGACACCGGTGGCGGCGAACAGCGCCGCGTGCCCCGCACCCTGCGTGCCGAAGGTCGCGTCCCCCGAAGTCCCGAGCCACACCAGATAGACCAGCGCCGGCAGGAACTGCAGCGCGGTCTCGGCGGCGAGCGACTCGATGCCGCCGAGATTGACCTTCTTCTTCACCAGCCCGTACGTGGCGAAGGAGAAGGCGAGGATCAGGGAGACCCAGGGCGGGCGGCCGTATCCGAGCGTCAGGACGAGGACGGCGGCGAAGCTGACGCCGACGGCCGCCCACTGCACCGGACGCAGCCGCTCCTTCAGCAGCAGCACGCCCATCGCGATGGTGACGAGGGGGTTGATGAAGTAGCCGAGCGACGCCTCCACCACATGGCCGCTGTTCACGGCCCAGATGTAGACGCCCCAGTTGACGGTGATGACCGCCGCCGCGACCGTCACGAGCCCCAGCTTGCGCGGCTGCCGCAGCAGTACGCCCGCCCAGGCCCACCGTCGCAAGACCAGCAGCACGGCGCCGACCAGGACGAGGGACCACACCATCCGGTGGGCGAGGATCTCGACCGCCCCGGCGGGCTTCAGCAGAGGCCAGAAGAGGGGGACGAGCCCCCACATGCCATACGCCGCGACGCCGTTCAGCAGGCCTATGTGCTGCTCGCCCCTCGACTTCCCGGCCACCGGCGCCTCCCTCTCGTGTGACAGCCGCTCCCGAGTGGCGGAGCAGCCTGGAAGAAGGTAGCGCCGAGCACCCCCGCGTGTCATGCCCGTATCGCTATACGGTCATGACAGGCGGGGCGGTGTGCTCACAGCCGGCGGAGGAGTTCAGCCCTTCAGCGCGGCGGCGATCGACTCGGCGATCGGCGTGGTCGGCCGGCCGGCCAGACGGGACAGGTCGCCGGTGGTGACGGCCAGCTCGCCTTTCTCGATAGACGCGTCGACGCCCGCGAGGATCGCGGCGAGCGGCTCCGGCAGGCCCGCGCCGGTCAGCATCCCGGTGTAGACCTCGGCGGGAACGGCGTTGTAGACGATCTCCTTGCCCGACTGCTCGGCCAGCTCGGCCGCGTACTCGGCAAAGCCCCACGCGGTGTCGCCGCTCAGCTCGTACGTCGTGTTCTCGTGCTCCTCGCCGGTCAGTACGGCGACGGCGGCGGCCGCGTAGTCGGCGCGCGAGGCGGAGGCGACGGTGCCCTGGCCGGCGGCCTGGACGACGGCGCCGTGCTCGAGGACGGGGGCGAGGTTCTCGGTGTAGTTCTCGTGGTACCAGCCGTTGCGCAGCAGCGCGTACGGCACCTCGGACTCCAGGATCGCCTTCTCGGTGCCGCGGTGGTCGTCGGCGAGCGCGGCCGTCAGGCTGCCGGGAGCGCTGGTGTACGCGAGAAGCGCGACCCCGGCCGCCTTGGCGGCGTCGATGACGACCTGGTGCTGGCCGACACGGCCCTTGTCGAACTCGTTGCCGGAGATGAGCAGCACCTTGTCGCCCGCCGAGAGGACTCCGTCGAAGGTCTCGGGAGCGTTGTAGTCGGCGACCGCGATCTTCACGCCGCGGGCGGCGAAGTCGGCGGCCTTCTTCTCGTCGCGGACGACGGCGGTGATGTGGTCGGCCGGAACCTTCTCCAGCAGCTGCTCGACGACGTGACGGCCGAGGTGTCCGGTGGCTCCGGTGACGACGATGCTCATGACTGAACTCCTTGTGGGGTGGATATGCCACTCACCCTAGGAGGTGCACTAACTCTCCGAAAGTACCCACTTTGAAGTAAGGTACTGGCATGGCCGTAAGTGACAAGGCAATCGGTACGTCCGTCACCGACAAGTACGACATCGGCGAGGCGATGTGCCCGTACCGCCTGGTTCTGGAGCACGTCACCAGCCGCTGGGGCGTGCTCGTGCTCATCGAGCTCCTCGAGCGCCCGTACCGCTTCAGCGAGCTGCGCCGCGCGATCGGTCGCGTCAGCGAGAAGATGCTCACGCAGACCCTCCAGACGCTGGAGCGCGACGGCTTCGTCCACCGCGACGCCAAACCGGTCATTCCGCCGCGCGTCGACTACTCGCTCACCGACCTGGGCCGCGAGGCAGCCGAGCAGGTGAAGGCGCTGGCGATCTGGACCAGCGAGCGGATGGCCGACGTGGACAAGTCCCGCCGGGCATACGACGAGGCCCGGGCACTGAAGGCCCGGGCCTAGGACGTACTGGGGCGTACTCAGCCGACGACCGTCCAGGTGTCGCCGCCCGCGAGCAGTGCGGCGAGGTCGCCCTTGCCGTTCTGCTCGATGGCCGTGTCCAGCTGGTCCGCCATCTGCGTGTCGTAGACCGGCCGGTCCACGGAGCGGAACACGCCGATCGGCGTGTTGTGCAGCGTGTCCGGGTCGGCGAGGCGGGAGAGCGCGAAGGCGGTGGTCGGAGACGCGGAGTGGGCGTCGTGGACCAGGACCTCGGCCTCGTTGTCCGGGGTGATGGTGACGACCTTCAGGTCGCCGGTCCGCTGATCCCGTACGACGCCGCGCGCGCCTCCCCCACTCTCGGCTTCGCTCGAGCGGGAGGTGCCCCCACCGCCGAAGCGGATGGGCTGCCCGTGCTCCAGCCGGATCACCGCTTCCTGGGCCTTCTGCTTGTCCTTGAGCACCTCGAAGGCGCCGTCGTTGAAGATGTTGCAGTTCTGGTAGATCTCCACCAGGGCCGTGCCGGGGTGGGCGGCGGCCTCGCGCAGCACGCTGGTGAGGTGCTGCCGGTCGGAGTCGATGGTGCGGGCGACGAAGGACGCCTCCGCGCCGATCGCCAGGGACACCGGGTTGAAGGGCGCGTCCAGAGACCCCATCGGCGTCGACTTCGTGATCTTCCCGACCTCCGAGGTCGGGGAGTACTGGCCCTTGGTGAGGCCGTAGATCCGGTTGTTGAAGAGCAGGATCTTCAGGTTCACGTTGCGGCGCAGGGCGTGGATGAGGTGGTTGCCGCCGATGGACAGCGCGTCGCCGTCACCGGTCACGACCCACACACTCAGGTCGCGCCGCGACGAGGCGAGTCCTGTCGCGATCGCCGGCGCGCGGCCGTGGATGGAGTGCATGCCGTACGTGTTCAGGTAGTACGGGAAGCGGGACGAGCAGCCGATGCCCGAGACGAAGACGATGTTCTCCTTGGCGAGGCCCAGCTCCGGCATGAAGCCCTGGACCGCCGCGAGGATCGCGTAATCACCGCAGCCGGGGCACCAGCGCACTTCCTGATCGGACTTGAAGTCCTTCATGGACTGCCTGGCCTCGGCCTTGGGAACGAGCGAAAGCGCCTCGATCGTGCCCGTGCCTTCCATGGACGTCTCAGCCATCGATGGCCTCCTTGAGAGCTTTGGCAAGCTGCTCAGCCTTGAACGGCATGCCGTTGACCTGGTTGTACGAGTGCGCGTCCACCAGGTACTTCGCCCGGATGAGCGTGGCGAGCTGACCGAGGTTCATCTCGGGGATCACCACCTTGTCGTAACGCTTCAACACCGTGCCCAGATTCCGCGGGAAGGGGTTGAGGTGGCGCAGATGGGCCTGCGCGATGTGCTCCCCGGCGGTGCGCAGCCGCCGAACCGCCGCGGTGATGGGGCCGTAGGTCGAACCCCAGCCGAGGACGAGCGTATGGGCCTGGCCGTCCGGGTCGTCGACCTCGACATCGGGGACCTCGATGCCGTCGATCTTGGCCTGGCGGGTGCGGACCATGAACTCGTGGTTGGCCGGGGCGTAGGAGATGTTGCCGGTGCCGTCTTCCTTCTCGATGCCGCCGATGCGGTGCTCCAGGGCGGGCGTGCCCGGGATGGCCCACGGCCGGGCGAGGGTCTGCGGATCACGCTGGTAGGGCCAGAAGACCTCGGTGCCGTCGTCCAGCGTGTGGTTGGGTCCCTGGGCGAACTGCACGCGTAGATCCGGGAGTTCGTCGGTGTCCGGGATGCGCCACGGCTCGCTGCCGTTGGCCAGGTAGCCGTCGGAGAGCAGCATGACCGGGGTGCGGTAGGTCAGGGCGATCCGGGCGGCCTCGAGGGCGGCGTTGAAGCAGTCGGCGGGCGTGCGCGGCGCGACCACCGGCACCGGGGCCTCGCCGTTGCGGCCGAACATGGCCTGCAACAGGTCCGCCTGCTCGGTCTTGGTGGGCAGGCCGGTCGAGGGGCCGCCGCGCTGGATGTCGATGACAAGGAGCGGCAGTTCCAGACTCACCGCGAGGCCGATGGTCTCCGACTTCAGCGCCACACCCGGACCGGAGGTCGTCGTGACGCCCAGCGAGCCGCCGAACGCCGCGCCCAGCGCCGCGCCGATCCCCGCGATCTCGTCCTCGGCCTGGAAGGTCCGTACGCCGAAGTTCTTGTGCTTGCTGAGCTCGTGCAGGATGTCCGAGGCCGGCGTGATCGGGTACGAGCCCAGGTACAGCGGCAGGTCCGCCTGCTGGGAGGCCGCGATCAGGCCGTACGACAGCGCCAGGTTCCCGGAGATGTTGCGGTAGGTGCCGGTCGGGAAGGTCTGGGCGGCAGGAGCGACCTCGTACGAGACGGCGAAGTCCTCGGTGGTCTCGCCGAAGTTCCAGCCCGCCCGGAACGCGGCGATGTTGGCGGCCGCGATGTCCGGCTTCTTGGCGAACTTGCTCTGGAGGAACTTCTCGGTGCCCTCGGTGGGCCGGTGGTACATCCAGCTCAGCAGGCCCAGCGCGAACATGTTCTTCGACCGCTCGGCCTCCTTGCGGGAGAGCGCGAACTCCTTGAGGGCTTCGACGGTCATCGTCGTGAGCGGGACGGGGTGGACGCTGTAGCCGTCCAGGGAGCCGTCCTCCAGCGGGCTGGCCGCGTAGCCGACCTTGGCCATCGCTCGTTTGGTGAACTCGTCCGTGTTGACGATGATCTCCGCGCCGCGCGGCACATCGGCGATGTTCGCCTTCAGGGCGGCCGGGTTCATGGCGACCAGGACGTTCGGCGCGTCGCCGGGGGTGAGGATGTCGTGGTCCGCGAAGTGCAGCTGGAACGACGAGACGCCCGGCAGGGTGCCCGCGGGTGCGCGGATCTCGGCGGGGAAGTTGGGAAGGGTCGAGAGGTCGTTCCCGAAGGAGGCTGTCTCGGAGGTGAAGCGGTCGCCGGTGAGCTGCATGCCGTCACCGGAGTCGCCCGCGAAGCGAATGATCACTCGGTCAAGGCGGCGGACGTCTTTCACCCCGGCCGCTCTGCGCTGTTCTCCTACGACGGCTTCGTCGGCCTGCTCCGCTGGGCTACTGACCTGGCTCGTCACTGAACTGGACCTCCCTCGAGGCGGCTGTCTGGGAGAGGCCTTTCCGCAGGCCTTCCCCTTTTCAACCCTACGTCGGTGAGGGTCGCCTTCTTGTGGTCATTCGCATAATGGACACCCTTTTGAGATGGCCCGACGCCCTGACTTGTCATGATTTACCCGCCCCCCGGTCCTTCCCTGAAAGACGCTCCCGGCTCATCCTTGGTTCTGGCTTCTGGTCGTGGCTGCTGGTCCTGGGTTTCTGGGCTTCGGCTCTGGAATCTGGGTTTCGGGGCCTCGGCTCTGGGCTTCTGGGTTTCGGTTCTGGGCTTCTGGGTTTCGGCTCCGGAATCTTTACGGGCGCTCATTGACTGACACGGTGTCAGGTGGTCAGGAGTTCAGGTAGGTGAGCACCGCCAGGACACGCCGGTGATCCCCGTCGCTCGGAGACAGGCCCAGCTTCAGGAAGATATTGCTGACGTGCTTCTCCACAGCGCCGTCGCTGACCACGAGCTGCCGCGCGATCGCCGAATTCGTCCGCCCTTCGGCCATGAGACCCAGGACCTCCCGCTCCCGGGGGGTGAGCCCCGCGAGTACGTCCTGTTTGCGGCTGCGGCCGAGCAGCTGCGCCACGACCTCCGGGTCGAGCGCGGTACCCCCCTGGGCCACCCGCACCACGGCGTCCACGAACTCGCGTACCTCGGCCACACGGTCCTTGAGCAGATAGCCGACGCCGCGACTGGAACCGGCCAGCAGTTCGGTGGCGTACTGCTCCTCCACATACTGCGACAGCACGAGCACGCCGACGCCGGGATGCGCCTTGCGCAGCTGCACCGCGGCCCTGACCCCTTCGTCGGTGTGCGTCGGCGGCATCCGCACGTCGGCGACGACGACGTCCGGCAGCGCGTCCTGGGCCGCGAACTCGGTGATCGTCTTGATCAGCGCCTCGCCGTCGCCGACACCGGCCACGACGTCATGCCCACGGTCGGTCAGCAACCGGGTCAGGCCCTCCCTGAGCAGCACTGAATCCTCGGCGATGACCACCCGCACCCTGTCCTCCACGATTCTCGGCCCCCCGCGGTTCCCGGCCCGCGCCGGTTTCGTCCCCGCTCGTACGTCAGCATCCAGCATCCCAGCATTCGGACCGGCGTGCCGCTGTTTAGCCTGTACGGCTATTCAGCCTGTCGGGCTGTTTCAGCCCGTCCGGCGTTTGAGGACGAGCGCGAAGCGCGATACGGGGGGTCTGGGGAGCGGAGCCCCCCGGGTACGGGACGGGTAGGGGCGGAGGGGGCGAAAAAACCTCCCCAACCCCACCCCGCACAGAATCAGCGCGCCGGGGCAGCCCCGCGGTAAATCAGCCTCGCCAGGGCAGCTCCGCGGTAACCCGGGTAGGCCCGGCCACGGGCGAGTCCACCACCAGAATCCCGTCCACGGCATCCAGCCGCTCCGCGAGCCCCGCCAGCCCCGACCCCCGGGAAACATCGGCCCCACCCACACCGTCGTCCACTACCTGGATCATCAGCCGGTTCTCGACCCGCCAGACATCCACCGTGGCCCGCGAGGCCCGCGCATGCTTGCTGATGTTCTGCAGCAGCTCGGAGACGGTGAAGTACGCGATCCCCTCGATCGCGGCCGCGGGCCGCGACGCCAGATCCACGTCGACGTCCACGGGCACCGTGCACCGCGACGCCACCGCGGACAGCGCGGCGTCCAGCCCCCGGTCGGTGAGGACCGCCGGATGAATCCCGCGCGCCAGATCCCGCAGTTCCTGCAACGCCGTCTTCACCTCACCATGGGCCTCGTCCACCATCCGCGCCGCGGCCTGCGGATCCTCGGTCAGCTTCTCCTTGGCCAGCCCCAGGTCCATCGCCAGGGCGACCAGGCGTGCCTGCGCCCCGTCGTGCAGATCGCGCTCGATGCGGCGCAGGTCGGCGGCGGCCGTGTCGACCACGACCCCCCGGTCGGACTCCAGCTCGACCACCCGCGTCGCCAGCCGCGACGGGCCGAGCAGCCCCCGCACCATCAGCCCGTCCACGGTCGTCAGCGCCCGCACGATCCACGGCGTGGCCATCGTGAAGAGCAGCCCCACCAGCGCGGTCACGGCGATCTCGAAGGGGTTGTCCAGGTAGATGGCGTGTGTCTCGTCGCCATACACCTGGAGGCCGTCCTGGCCCGCGTACATCGGGAAGACCCAGAACCACAGCGGATACGCCAGCAGCGCCCACCCGTAGGCCCAGAAGTTCAGCGCCACCACGAACGAGAACACCGACCAGGGGAGCTGGATCACGGCGTACAGCAGATGCCGCCACGACGTGCCGCTCTTGAGCATCGCCCCCATCCACGCCATCGCCCCGTGCTTGCGCATCCGCAAGGGTTCCGGCTCGGACACCTCGACGCCGAGCAGGCGACGCGCCCGCGCCCGCTCCAGGGTGCCGAACCCGCGGCAGCCGGCCAGGGCGGCGGCGAGCACCGGTATGCCCAGGAAGGTGATCAGCAGGCCCGCGCCGAGCGAGAACATCGTGATGGCGAACGTGAACATGGCGACCCCGAGCGGCAGGCTCAGCATCACATAACCGAACTCACGCAGGCTGCGGGCCTCGACCGGCGTCCGCAGCGGGGCCGGGAGACGGTGCCTGCGGTCCCCGGCACCCGCGCCGTGGAACCCGGACCCGCTCCCGTCGCCGCGCGGGTGCCCGTATCCCTGTCCGTACTCCGTGGCCATCGGTCCCGTCCGTTCTACTCGTCCTGCTCGTCGGCTCGTACCCCGACCCTGCTGTGCACGGCGCCCACGAGCCATGGAGCGGGTCGGCGTCTTGGGGCGGGGGTTTTCCCTACCTCTCGGGATTTCGCACGTGGCGGGCGCGGCGTACGCGTGGTGTGTGCCGGAGTACGCACGGTGTGTGCCGTACATGCGGGAGCGGTCCGTACGTACATGCAGTTGCGGCCCGTACGTGTCGTATGACGCGTACGGGCCGCTACCTCGGGGGCCGTGTGTGTCGGCTAGCCCAGCCGATCGCGCCACGGCAGCTCCGCCGTGACGACCGTCGGACCGCCGACCGGCGAGTCGACGACGAACAGCCCGTCGACCGCGCCGAGCCGTTCCGCGAGCCCCGCCATCCCCGTACCGCCGCCGAGGTCGGCCCCGCCGCGGCCGTCGTCCCACACCTGTATGAGCAGCCGTTCGTCCGCCCGCCACACATCGACGGACGCGGACCGCGCCCCGCTGTGCTTGCTCACGTTCTGCAGCAGCTCGGAGACGGTGAAGTAGGCGATGCCCTCGATGGCCGCGGCCGGTCTGCTCTCCAGCTCGGCCGTCACCTTCACGGGTACGGTGCACCGCGAGGCGACCGCGGACAGCGCGGCGTCGAGACCCCGGTCGGTGAGGACCGCCGGATGGATGCCACGGGCCAGATCGCGCAGCTCCCGCAACGCGAGCTTCACCTCGCCGTGCGCCTCGTCGACCATCGCGGCCGCCGCGTCGGGGTCCTCGAGGAGCTTCTCCTTGGCCAGGCCGAGCCCCATCGCGAGGTTGACCAGCCTGGCCTGCGCCCCGTCGTGCAGGTCGCGCTCGATGCGGCGCAGGTCGGCGGCGGCCGTGTCGACCACGACCCCCCGGTCGGACTCCAGCTCGGCGATCCGCCGCTCCAGTTCGTCGGAGGGCGACAGCAGGCCGCGCACCATGGCCCGGTCCACGTTCGTCAGCCCCCGCGCGATGTACGGCAGCACCGGCCACAGCACGAACAGCGACGTGAGCGTGATGGTGAAGGTCGCGACGCCCCACGGCAGCCGGATGAAGTCGTACAGCACCGCCCGCCAGCCCACCGGGTCCTTCAGGCTCGACCAGAGCCAGCCGAAGAAGCTGGTCCGGCGCACCGGGAGCGGGCTCGGTTCGTCGATCCGCAGGCCGAGCAGCCCTCGCGCTCGCGCCCGCTCGGCCTTGCCCAGCAGGCGCGAGCCCCGCAGCCCGCCCGCGAGCAGCGGCAGCCCGATGACCGTCACCGCGAGCCCCGCGCCCGTGAACATCAGCGTCGCCACATACACGAAGCCGGCGATCGCGAGCGGCAGGTTGGCCAGCAGATGCGCGATCTCCTTCCACGTCTGCCGGTCGTAGGCGAAGCGCGCGGGAGGCAGCCGGTCGCCGTCGGACGTCTCGTCCGGCGGATCGGTGGGCGTAATGCGTTCGGTCATGCCCGCCAGCCTGCCGGGCCGCGCGCCTCGGCGCCATGAGGTGGACCGCCACGATCCCCTGGGGAAAACCCCACCCCCGCAAGGCGGAGACGGGCGAGCGCGGGGTGAAGAGAGGGGCAACCGCGGGGTAAAGAGGAGAACCCCGCGGCGCGTGAGCCGGACGGTCCGAGAGGCGTCCACCGTTGATCGAGGCTTGACGGGCTGCTTACCGTCTCTTTAGCAGGCCCTAGACTCCCGACCGTACAGATCGTCGAACACGGCGCATCACAGAGTGCGCGACGGCGCAGTCTGGGGCGTAACGAGGTCAGGGAGTGAGGGGCTGACGTGCCGGAACCGACCGTTGTCACGGCGACCGGGGCCGTCGTCGCGGCGGACTACTTCCAGTCCTACTCGGTTGTCGGACTGCTCGCCGTCATGGGCGTGCTGTTCGTCGCCGTCGCCTTCGGGGCGGGACGCCTGCTGCGGCCGGTGGTCCCCACCCCCGAGAAACTGCTCACCTACGAGTGCGGTGTCGACCCCGTCGGCGAGGGCTGGGCCCACACTCAGGTCCGCTACTACGTCTACGCGTTCCTGTACGTGATCTTCGCCGTCGACTCGATTTTCCTCTTCCCCTGGGCGACGGTCTTCGCCGCGCCCGGCTACGGCGCCACGACGCTCGTCGAGATGTTCATCTTCCTCGGCTTCCTCGCCGTCGGCCTGCTGTACGCATACAAGAAGGGCGTCCTGACATGGACGTGACCCCCTCGACTCCCTCGATCCCCGAGGCCTCCGCGACTGCCGAGCCCGTGCGGTCCGTGGAGCCCGTCGGGCCTGTGCAGCCCGTGCTGCTCCCGGAGCCGAAGCGGCTGGGCGCGCTCGCCCGCCTGGCCCCCGAGCCCATGAAGGTGGTCCTGAACTGGGGCCGCCGCTACTCGCTCTGGGTCTTCAACTTCGGCCTCGCCTGCTGCGCGATCGAGTTCATCGCCGCGTCGATGGCCCGCCACGACTTCATCCGCCTCGGCGTGATCCCCTTCGCGCCGGGCCCCCGCCAGGCCGACCTGATGGTCGTGTCCGGCACGGTCACGGACAAGATGGCTCCGGCCGTCAAGCGTCTGTACGAGCAGATGCCCGAGCCGAAGTACGTCATCTCCTTCGGCGCCTGCTCCAACTGCGGCGGCCCGTACTGGGACTCCTACTCCGTGACGAAGGGCGTCGACCAGATCATCCCCGTCGACGTATACGTCCCCGGCTGCCCGCCCCGCCCGGAGGCCCTGCTCCAGGGCATCCTGAAGCTCCAGGAGAAGATCGCCCGCGAGTCGCTGGGCGAGCGTTACGGGTCCGGGGCGGCGCCGTCCGCTGCCGTGCGTCCGTCCGCGGCCGGGCGTCCGTCCACGGCGGCGCTCCAGAGCGGCCTGGTGCAGCCCCCGACCACAGGGGAGGGGCGATGACGGTCGTCGGCTGGCTCCCCGCCCCCGCCGAGGAACTCTTCGGCCCAGAGGCCACGGCCGAGGAGTCGTACGAGGTCCTGACGGTGGACGTACCGCCGGCTTCCTGGATCTCCGCCCTGGAGACCGCGCGCGATGACCTGGGCTGCACCTACTTCGACTGGCTGAGCGCCGTCGACGAGCCCGGCACCGGCTTCCGCGTCGCTGCCCACGTCGTGGCGCTCTCGCCGGTACGCCGCCTCCTCATCCGTACGACGGTCCCGCACGCGACCCCGGTCCTCGCCTCGGCGGTCCCCGTGTACGCGGGCGCCGCCTGGCACGAGCGCGAGACCCACGAGATGTTCGGCGTGACCTTCGAGGGTCACCCGGGGCTGGCCCCCCTGCTGTTGCCGGAAGGCTTCGAAGGCCACCCCCTCCGCAAGGACTTCGTCCTGGCCGCCCGCGTCGCCAAGGCCTGGCCCGGCGCGAAGGAGCCCGGCGAGTCCGAACACGGCGGCCCGAAGCGCCGCCAGATGCTCCCACCCGGCGTCCCTGACCCCAACGAGTGGGGCCCCCTCAGGGGCCAGCTCCCCCCGGCCCCGGCCCGCCCGGCACGCAGGACCCGCACGGCGGGCGAGGGCTCGGCCAGCCAGACCGCGGGCGCGGGCGCTGCTGCTAGGACGGCTGGGGCTGCCGGTGCTGGTGCCGGGACCCCGGTGCCGCCGCGCCGTACTCGCAGCGCGAGTGAGGGCTCGGCGAGCCAGCAGGCTGGAGCCGTGGCGCCGGACGCGCATGCGCCGGGTCAGGCTGGAGCCGCGGCGCCCGGTCGGCAGGCGATGCCGCCCGCCGACCGGCCGACCGCACCTTCCGGACCCCGCCGAGCACGCACCGCAAGCCAGGGCTCGGCTTCACAGCGCGCGGGCGACACGGGGGAGACAGGGGACACGGCGGAGGGCACTGGGCCGACGCCTCCGGCTGCCGAGGCCGCAACGCCTCGCCCCGAGCCAACGGCCCCGACTGCTCTGACCCCGACCACTCCGGGCACGACGGCTCCGGCCGTCCCCGCGAAGGCCACCGCGCCCCGCAGCTCGGACGCTCCGTGGCACCACGCCCGGCCCGCTTTCGACGAGCCGAAGCCGAAGCCGGAGCCGGAGCCGAAGCCGAAGAGGCAGCGAGACTCTGAGGGCACCCCGGCGGCTGAGACCACCTCGGAATCGGGGGCGAGCCCGGAGCGCGAGGCGAGCCGGGATGCCGAGGGGACCCCGACGCCTGGGACCACCCCGGAATCCGGGGCTGCCGCGGGGTCCGACGCGACTTCGGGCCGCCCCGAAGCGAGCCGGGACGCCGAGGCCGGACCTGAGCATGAGGACACTCCGGAAGCCGGGACTGGCCCGACGCGCGAGGCGAGCCCGGAACATGGGGCGAGCCCGGAGCGCGAGGCGAGCCCGGACGCCGAGGTGACCCCGAAGCCTGGGGCCACTCCGGAAGCCGGGGCTGCCGCGGGGTCATACACGACCTCGGCCCCTGGGGTGAGCCCCGACTCTGAGGCGAGCCCCGATCCCGAGGTGAGCCCCGCCCATGAGGCGAGCCCCGACCCCGACGCGACCCCGAACCCGGAAGTCACCCCGAAACCCTCAGCCGCCCCCGAGGCGACCTCCACCCCCAACCCCGAGTCCGACCCGAACTCCACCGACCAACCCGACGCGACCCCCGGAGGCCCGCAGTGAACGACGCCCTCGACGTCGCCCTGCGACTCCTCGTCGTCTTCGTCGTGTTCCTGACGTTCCCCCTGATCGTCGGGCAGACGGAGCACAAGGTCATGGCCCATATGCAGGGCCGCCTCGGCCCGATGTACGCCGGCGGCTTCCACGGCTGGGCCCAGCTCGTCGCGGACGGCGTGAAGTTCGCGCAGAAGGAAGACGTCGTCCCGGCGGGCGCGGACCGCCGTATCTTCCAGCTCGCCCCCGCCGTAGCCCTCCTCCCGTACCTCCTGGTCCTCCTCGCCATCCCCATCGGCCCGGGCGAAGGCGCCGTCGGCGAGGTCGTCGACGCGGGAATCTTCTTCGTCCTGGCCGTCATGGGCGTAGGCGTCCTCGGCTCGCTCATGGCGGGCTGGGCCTCGGCCAACAAGTTCTCCCTCCTCGGCGGCCTCCGCACCGCCGCCCAGCTCCTCGCGTACGAACTCCCGATGCTGCTCACCGCCGCCTCGGTCGCGATGGCGGCGGGCACGGTCTCCCTCCCCGGCATCCTCGACGCCTTCGAGTGGTGGTGGCTGCCCTGGCAGATCGTCGGCGCGATCGTCTTCTTCGTGGCAGGTCTCGCCGAACTCCAGCGCCCGCCCTTCGATATGCCCGTCGCCGACTCCGAGATCATCTTCGGCGCGTACACCGAGTACACGGGCCTGCGCTTCGCCCTCTTCCTCCTCGCCGAGTACGCCGGAATCGTCGTCCTGTGCGGCCTGACCACCGTCCTCTTCCTGGGCGGCTGGCACGGCCCGTGGGGTGCCGACGGCCTCGGCTGGGTCTGGACCCTGCTGAAGACCGCGATCCTCGCCTTCGTCGTCATCTGGCTGCGCGTGACCTACCCCCGTCTGCGCGAGGACCAGCTCCAGAAACTCTCCTGGACCCTCCTCGTCCCCCTTTCCCTCGCCCAGATCGCTCTCACCGGCATCGTGAAGGTGGTGATCCAGTAACCATGGCTCCGATCCCTGGCAGTGGCCTCGCCAAGGGCCTGGCCGTCACCCTCCGCACGATGACGAAGAAGACCGTCACCGCGCAGTACCCGGACGCCCAGCCCGAACTCCCGCCCCGCACCCGCGGCGTCATCGGCCTCTTCGAGGAGAACTGCACGGTCTGCATGCTGTGCGCCCGCGAGTGCCCGGACTGGTGCATCTACATCGACTCCCACAAGGAGACGGTCCCGCCCGCCGCCCCCGGTGGCCGCGAGCGCAGCCGCAACGTCCTCGACCGCTTCGCCATCGACTTCTCCCTGTGCATGTACTGCGGTATCTGCATCGAGGTCTGTCCTTTCGACGCGCTGTTCTGGTCCCCGGAGTTCGAGTACGCGGAGACCGACATCCACGAACTCACCCACGAGCGCGACAAGCTCCGCGAGTGGATGTGGACCGTCCCGGCCCCGCCCGCCCTCGACCCCGGCGCCGAGGAACCGAAGGAGATCGCCGCCGCCCGCAAGGCCGCCGAGAAACTGGCGGCCGAACAGGCGGCGCAGACCGAGCCCCCGGCTCCCGCCGAGCCCCCGGCTCCCGCCGAGGCTCCGGCTCCGACCGACGCTCCGGCTCCCGCGGAAGCCGAGCCCCCGACCGCGGACACCCCGGGTCCCTCCGACACCCCGGAGGGCAAGTCGTGACCCTCGCAGCAGCCACGGCCGCCGCGGCGCGGGCCACGACCACCGCCGCCGAAACCCACGGCTTTCTCTCCCCGAACGGCGTCGAGATCGCCTTCCTCCTCGTCGGCCTGGTCACCTTCGGCGCCGCGATCGTCACCGTCACCACCAAGCAGCTGGTGCACGCCGCCCTGTGGCTGGTGGTGACCCTCGGCGGCCTCGCCGTCGAGTACCTCCTGCTCACGGCCGAGTTCATCGCCTGGGTGCAGGTCCTCATCTACGTCGGTTCCGTCGTCGTCCTCCTCCTGTTCGGTCTGATGCTCACCAGGGCCCCCATCGGCCGCTCCCCGGACGCCGACTCCGGCAATCGCTGGGCCGCCCTGACCGTGGCCATCGCCGCTGCCGCCGCCCTGGTCTGGGTCGTCGTCGACGCCTTCCGCACGACCTGGATCGACCTGGACGGCCCCGCCGTCGGCTCCACCAAGGTGACCGGAGCGAGCCTCTTCCAGAGCTGGGTCCTCCCCTTCGAAGCGCTCTCCGTTCTCCTCCTCGCCGCCCTGGTGGGCGCGATCGTCCTCTCCCGCAAGGCGGCGGCGGACGCGGCCACCCCTGCGAGCGCCCCCGCCGACGGGACGGTCCCGAGCGGCACCCGGAGCGGCGGCACCGTCCCGGGCACCGGGAGCGGCCCAGCCCTCCCGAGCGGCAGAACCGTCGCACGCGGCCGGAGCGACCAGGAAGGGACCCGCTGATGCACCTCGCCTATCCCGCCGTGCTTTCCGCCCTCCTGTTCTGCACGGGCCTGTACGGAGTCCTCGCGCGCCGCAACGCGATCCTGGTCCTGATGTCCGTCGAGCTGATGCTCAACGCCGTCAACCTGAACCTCGTCGCCTTCGACGTCTGGCTTTCCAGGACCGCCCGGGACACGCTCCACTCCGGCCAGGCACTGACCCTGTTCACCATCGCCATCGCGGCCGCCGAGATCGGCATCGGCCTGGCGATCGTCCTCGCCGTGTACCGGAACCGCGGCACCTCGGACATCGACAAGCTCCGCGATTCCGCCGAGCCGCACGGCCCCGACGAAGCCACCGTCACGGCAGACGAGAAGGCTGAGGCCACCGCGTGACCACGACCACCCTCGCCGTCCTCGTCCCCCTCCTTCCGTTCCTGGGCGCCGTGGCCGGACTTCTCCTCGGCCGCACCGCGCCCGGCTTCGTCCGCCCGCTCGCCGTCCTGCCGACCCTCACCTCGCTCGTCCTCGCCGTACTGGTCGCCGTACGCCAGGGCGGTGGCCAGGCCGTCGACGCCGCCACCGAACTGACGCCCACCGGCTCGATCCCCATCGAACTCGCCCTGCACATCGACGGCTTCGCCGCCCTGGTCGCCGTGCTGGTCGGCGTCGTCGCCTCCTGCGTGCAGATCTACTCGACGGGCTACCTACGCGACGACCCGCGCTACCCCTCGTACGCCGCTCTCGTCTCCCTCTTCACCTCCGCGATGCTGCTCGTCGTCTACTCCGGCGACCTGATCGTGCTCCTGGTCGGCTGGGAGATCATGGGCATCTGCTCGTACTTCCTGGTCGGCCACTACTGGGAGACCCCCGAGGCCCGCGCCGCCTCGATCAAGGCCTTCCTGGTCACCAAGCTCGGTGATGTCCCCTTCCTCATCGGTCTGTTCGCCCTCGCCACCGACGCCGGGTCCTTCCGCATCACGCGCGTCCTCGGCGCCGTCGCGAGCGGCGGGCTCGACCACCCGACGCTGATCGCCCTGCTGCTCCTCGCCGGTGTGGCGGGCAAGTCGGCGCAGTTCCCGCTGCACACCTGGCTGCCCGACGCGATGGCGGGCCCCACGCCCGTCTCCGCGCTGATCCACGCCGCGACGATGGTCGCCGCCGGTGTCTACTTCATCGCCCGGCTCCTCCCCGTCTTCCAGGCCTCCTTGGCCGCGATGGTCATCATGGCCGTCATGGCCGCGATCACGATGGCCGGTTCGGCGCTCGCCGCGCTCGCCCAGGACGACATCAAGCGCGTCCTCGCGTACTCGACGATCGGCCAGCTCGGCTACATGACCGGCGCCCTCGCCGTCGGCGACCGCGGTGCCGCCGTCTTCCACCTCCTGTCCCACGGCGCCTTCAAGGCGCTGCTGTTCCTCGCCGCCGGCGTGATCATCCACGCCTCCGGCACCAACTCGCTGGCCGTCATGTCCCGCATGAAGGACCTGCGCGCCCGGGTCCCCGACGCCTACTGGACGATGACCGTGGCGCTGCTCGCGCTCGCCGCGATCCCGCCGTTTAGCGGCTTCTTCTCCAAGGAGGCCGTCCTCGGCGCCGCCGAGCACGTCGCCACAGGGCACACCGAGCACGCCCCCGGCGCCGCGGGCTGGATCGTCCTCGTCGCCGGTCTGATCACCGCCGTCCTCACCGCCGCGTACGCCACCCGCCTGTGGCTGCTGACCTTCCGTGGCCAAGGCGCCGAGGCCCCGGATCACGGCAGGCAGCCGCTCGCCATGAACGCCGTGCTGTGGGTGCTCGCCCTCCCGTCGCTCGCCTTCGGTCTGGCGTACGGCCCGCTGCCCGACTGGTTCGACGGCCGCGATCTGACACCGGTCCTCACCACCTCCGTCCTGGGCACTGGACTCGCTCTCATCGGCGGCCTCGTCACCTACGGCGCCTGGCGGCACACGAGCGCACTCGCTGCCCGTGTACCGATGGGCGCGGTGGTTGCCCACCCGGACGCCGAAGGCGGACTGGTCGAGGCCGAGGCCATCGCACTCCACGGGCCGGCGTTCGGAAACGTGGCCTACGCCCCCGACCCGGCGGACCCGGGCCGACTCCTGCTCGGCCCGCTGCACCGCCACGCTGCCGTGGGCTTCCACCTCGACGCCGTGTACTCGGCATTGTTCGTCCGCCCGGTCCAGGCAGGAGCCACACTCGTCCAGTTCGTGGACCGCGAGGTCGTCGACACCTATGTACGCGGTGCGGGCGCCCTACCCCGCTGGCTCGGCGCGGCCGTACGGCGCGCGCAGACCGGCAATGTGCAGACCTATGTGAGCGCGCTGCTCGCCGGCACCGTCGTCCTGGTGGTCGCCGCCCTCCTCGTCGCCACGGGAGCGTGAGCAGGCGTGATCGATATCAGTGAATCCGTGATGCAGATCCTTCTCGCGTTCATCGTCGTCGGCCCGCTCATCGGGGCCGCCGCGGCTCTCCTGCCCGCCCCGCCCGGGCTGAAGGGGAAGTCGCCGGAGCAGGCCGTACTGCGGCACGGCGTGATCGTCACCGGGGCGGTGCTCATCGCCGCGATCGTCCTCGCGCTCGGCTTCGACCACGACCACCCGTCGAAGATGCAGGCCACGACGGACATCAGCTGGATCCCCGCACTCGACGTGCGGATCCACCTCGGCATCGACGGCATTTCCCTCCCCCTTCTGGTCCTGACCGCGCTGCTGACCTTCCTCTGCGCGCTGTACTCCTACTTCAAGATGCCTGCGGGCCCGACCCCGAAGGCCTTCGTCGCCCTGCTGCTCGTCCTCGAGTCCGGCACCCTCGCGACCTTCGCCGTCCTCGACCTGCTGCTGTTCTTCCTTGCGTTCGAGATGGTGCTCATCCCGATGTACTTCCTCATCGCCCGGTGGGGCGGTGCGGAACGCCAGGCCGCGGCCTGGAAGTTCATCCTTTATACGCTGCTCGGTTCGGTCGTCATGCTGTTGGGCCTGCTCCTGATCGGAATCAACGCGGGCACATTCGACATGGTGGCACTCGCCACTGACAACGGCCGGTCGCTGACCACATCCGTGCAGGTCATCGCCGTTTTGGCGATCGGAATCGGGCTCGCGGTCAAGACGCCGATGTGGCCGCTGCACAGCTGGCTGCCGGATGCCCACACCGCCGCGCCCACCGTCGGCTCGGTCCTGCTGGCCGGCGTGCTGCTGAAGATGGGTACGTACGGGTTCGTCCGGATTCTGCTGCCGATCACACCCGAGGGGATGCGGACCTTCGCGCCGTACCTCGCGGCCTTCGCCGTGGTCGGCATCATCTACGGATCCCTGGCCTGCCTCGCCCTCGCCAAGCAGGGGGCGAAGGGCGACCTCAAGCGCCTCATCGCCTACTCCTCCGTCGGCCACATGGGCTTCGTCCTGCTCGGCATCGCGACCATGACCCCGACCGGCGTGAACGGCGCCCTGTTCGCCAACATCGCCCACGGCCTCATCACCGGCCTCCTCTTCTTCCTCGTCGGCGCGCTGAAGGACCGCACGGGCACGACCGACCTCGACGCCCTCGCCGACAAGACCGGCGCCGCGCTCTACGGCAAGGCCCCGCGTTTCGGCGGCCTGCTCGCCTTCGGCGCGGTCGCCTCGCTCGGGCTGCCGGGCCTCGCCGGGTTCTGGGGCGAGATGCTGGCGCTGTTCGGCGCGTTCGAGCCCGCCCACGACCTCAGCCGCCCCGCATATCTGACGTTCATGGCGATCGCGGCCTTCGGCACGCTGCTCACCGCCGCGTACATGCTCGTTGTCGTACGCCGCGTCTGCATGGGCGCCACCCCGCAGCAGGGGAGCCCGAAGCTCGCCGACGTCCAGGGCTACGAGTTCGCGGCCTGGACGCCGCTCGTCGTCCTCACCGTCGTCGCCGGACTGTGGCCCAAGGCCCTCCTCAGCCTGACCGACCCGGCCGTACAGCAGCTCCTCGCAGGAGGCACCCGATGAGCTCCCTGGTCCAGTCCGTCGACTGGCTCGCGATCGCGCCGCCCACCCTCGCCGCTGTCGTCGGACTCGTCGTCCTTGTCTCCGACCTCTTCATCGGCGACGAGAAGAAGGCGGTGCTCGGCTGGGTGTCGGTGGCTGGCCTCGCTGCGTCCACGTTGTTGCTGCTGCCCCTCCTGGACGGCGACCGCGCCACCTTCTGTCTGACCGGCGACGCCGACGTCTGCAGCTACACCGCGGACCGGTTCACGCTCGTGATCCAGTTCCTGGTCCTGGGCGGCGCCCTCCTGGCGGCCCTGCTCTCGGTCACCGCCCTGAAAGACGCCAACAAGGAACTCCCCGAAGGGGAGTTCTGGTTCCTGCTGCTCTCCTCGGCCGCGGGCGCCGCCCTGCTGCCCGCCTCCCGCGATCTCGCGACCCTCATCGTCGCCCTGGAGGTCGCCTCGCTGCCCGCCTTCGCGCTCGTCGGCATCAGGCGTGGCGACAAGAAGTCCTCGGAAGCGGCACTGAAGTTCTTCCTGTCCTCCGTCACCGCGACTGCCGTGAGCCTGATGGGCGTCAGCTTCGTCTACGGCGCGACCGGCACCCTCTACCTCACCCAGATCGCGGACAAGATCCAGCAGGTCGACGGACAGTTCCACACGCTCGCCCAGGCAGGCGTCGTCCTCACCCTCGTCGGCTTCGCCTTCAAGACGGCCGCCGTGCCCTTCCACTTCTGGGTGCCCGACACCTACGTAGGGGCGCCTTTGCCTGTCGCCGCCTACTTGTCGGTCATCGGCAAGGCGGTCGGCTTCTCCGGCCTGATCCTCGTCACCGTCGTCGCCCTCCCCTCGTACGCGGACGTCTGGGGCCCGGCACTCGCCGCGCTGGCCGCCCTCACCATGACCGTGGGCAACGCCGGTGCCCTGCGGCAGCAGGCCACGCGCGCGTACAGCGCGGTACGGCTGCTCGCCTGGTCCTCCGTCGGCCAGGCCGGCTACCTGCTGGTGCCGATCGCGGCCGCCGGCTACACCAAGGACGCCGAGAAGGCCATCGGCTCCACCGTGGCGTACGCCCTGATGTACGGCGTGGTGAACCTCGGCGCCTTCGCCGTGGCCGCGCTCGTCGCCCGCAGGAGCCCCCTGAACCGCATCAGCGACTACCGGGGCCTGTACGCCGCCAGCCCCCTGTCGGCGCTGGTCCTCGGTTTCTTCCTGCTCTGCCTCGCGGGCCTGCCGCCGGGCATCATCGGCCTCTTCGCCAAGGTCACCGTTTTCTCGGCGGCCGTCGACGCAGGGCTCGGCTGGCTGGCCGTGGTCATGGCCGTCAACGTCGTGATCGCGCTCTTCTACTACCTCCAGTGGACGACGCTGCTTTTCCGCGCCCCCGAAGGCGAGCCGGGGGAGCACCGAGTCCCCGCCCCGCTCACGGCGGCGATCGCCCTGACAGCCGTCCTGGGCATCGCCCTCTCCGGGGCACCCCAGCTGGTGCTGCGCTTCTCGGCGACCGGCCTCTTCTGACATCCACATGGGCACGCCCCCGCCATCCACATGTGCACGCCCCCGCCATCCGCTGGGGGCACGCCCCCGCCATCCGCGAGGGCACGCGCGTGTGGCCGCCGTCCGCCATCACCCGGACGGCCCACGCGCGCCGCTGTGCGCACAAGGGAACTAGTGCTCCCCGTCTGGCGTTGACCAGTGCGGGAGGGTCCACTGAAGCGTGGAAGCAGAGCCTCAGCAAGCAAAGGGTTCCCCTGCCGCACCACTTGGAGGGCGTACCGTGCACCGCCGGCACAACGGGCTAAGGACCGCCGTACTCCTCGGGGGACTGTCCGCACTTATCATCATCATCGGCAGTTTCTTCGGGCGTACGGGCCTCGTCGTCGCACTGTTCATCGCGATCGGGACGAACGCGTACGCGTACTGGAACAGCGACAAGCTGGCTCTACGCGCGATGCGCGCGCGCCCGGTGAGTGAATTCGAGGCCCCGGCCCTGTACCGCATGGTCCGCGAGCTCTCCACCCAGGCCCGCCAGCCCATGCCCCGCCTGTACATCTCCCCGACCGAGGCGCCGAACGCCTTCGCTACGGGCCGCAACCCACGCAACGCCGCCGTGTGCTGCACTGACGGCATCCTGCGCCTGCTGAACGAACGCGAGCTGCGCGGCGTCATCGGCCACGAGCTCAGCCATGTCTACAATCGGGACATCCTGATCTCCTCGGTCGCCGGAGCCCTCGCCTCCGTGATCATGTTTCTGGTCAATTTCGCCTGGCTGATCCCGGTCGGCCGCTCGAACGACGACGACGGCCCCGGCATCCTCGGCATGTTGCTGATCATGATCCTGGGCCCGCTCGCCGCAACCATCATCCAGCTCGCCATCAGCCGCTCCCGGGAGTACGAGGCGGACGCGTCCGGCGCCCAGCTCACCGGTGACCCCCTCGCCCTCGCCAACGCGCTGCGCAAGCTCGACGCGGGCACCAAGCAGCTGCCGCTGCCCCCGGAGCCACGCATCGAGACCGCAAGCCACATGATGATCGCGAACCCCTTCCGCCCGGGACGGGGAATGTCGAAGATGTTCTCTACGCATCCGCCCATGGCGGAGCGCATCGCCCGGCTCGAGCAGATGGCAGGCCGTCAGCAATGAAGACAATTCTGAACGTCATCTGGCTCGTCCTGAGCGGCTTCTGGCTGTTCCTCGGGTACCTGCTCGCTGGCGTGCTGCTGTGCGTCACGATCATCGGCATCCCGTTCGGCATCGCCGCCTTCCGCATCGGTATCTTCGCCCTGTGGCCGTTCGGCTATACGACGGTGGAGCGCCGCGACGCGGGCGCCCCGTCCTGCATCGGCAACGTCCTGTGGCTGGTCCTCGCGGGCTGGTGGCTCACCCTCGCTCACATCGTCACGGGTATCGCCCTGTGCGTCACGATCATCGGGATCCCGTTCGGCATCGCCAACTTCAAGCTCATCCCGGTTTCGCTGCTTCCTCTGGGGCGCGAAATCGTGCGCACGGACCAGCCGTTCGCGTCGCGCTAGCGGATGGCACGGGGGTGGGGCCGCCGAGGTACGTTCTCCTTTCGTACGACGCCGAGGCCGAGTTCAACGGCGAGGACGGGTACGAGGAGACCTGGGCCACGTGCGCGGACACCGAGAACCTCTTCGGCGATCCGCCACGTCCCGCGCGCGGGAGGTACGAACTGCTCGGATGCGCGGTGGAGGGCGAGTTGAGTACGGCCCTCGCACGCGCGCGTGCCGAGGGTTCGGCGCCGCTCGGCTCCTTCGCCCTGGAGACCCTCGACAAGAAGGGCGAGCGTGTCGATTGGTGGCCATGGCACCTGGAGGACGTACGGATCCTCGGTGACCGCCCGTGCGCGCGCGACCTGTCACTTCGCGACATCACCGTCGAGGCGTCTGAGTCCGAGGACAACGGGTCCGACTACCCGCAGTGCCCGCCGCTCTCTCCGGGATACCGACTGCTCAGCGCAGAGGAAGCCCCATGGGGCACCTGCAGGGACTTGGCGCACGTCCGACACGCACCACAACCCGAACCGACGGAACCCCCGGTGCGGCTGCTCGGCTGCTCCCCCAGCGGAGCCCTCCAGGTGGCCCTGAACGCGGGCGAGGAAGTGCTGGGGCACGCGAAGGTGCTCCGCCTCGACGCGCACGGCCGCACCGTCCAGCCGGCCGTCGAGGGCGAACTCACCGCGTGGATCCCCTCCGCACGCGGAACGGGCCTGATCGACCTCACCCTCGAACCCTGGTCGGAGCGCCCGCCGACCGGGGCCGCCGAGGTCTGGGACCTGTGGTGGAAGGGGCGCCCGTCCGTGCCCAACCTCTGGGCGCGCTGCGGTCCCGAAGGCCGTGAGTTCTGGCTCAGTACCGCCCTGGAGAATCGCCTGCACGGCAGACCCGACGATCCCTCCGGCGCCGTCTACCACCTCGACGGCCGCCATATCACCGACGAGCGTGGCTTCTTCTGCGCGTCCGGTGAAGCGGTGAACGGTCCCGGCGGGTATTTTGGCTGTGGTCTGGATGCCCTCAACGACTGCCTGCGCGGTCGCTGGGGTGCCGAGCCACCGTTCACACTCGTCTGGCACGACGCGGACCTTGCCCGCACCTGCCTCGGCGTCACGCCGCACGCCGGCTACCGCCCGCTGACCTTCGAAGAACTGCTCGGCTTTCTCGCCGAAAGGCGCGTCGACGTCCGTCTCGCCTGAGGGCGGTCCAGCTGACGTACGCGCCGGACTCGGGGTTTCCCAGCCGACGTCCGTCTCGTTCTTGGGGTTATCCACAGGCCGCCCGATTGTCAGTGGCGCGCGGCATCATGAGCCCATGACCGAAATCGAGCAGTTGCTGGTACGGGTGGCCGCAGAGGCCCGCAACACCCGCCCGTGGGGCTGGCCTTCGCTCCCGGAGCCCGTGGACGCCGCCGCGCTCACCCGAGCGGAGGCCGCTCTGGGCTTCGCCCTGCCCCGACTGCTGGCCGCGCTCTACGTGCGGATAGGGGACGGGGGATTCGGTCCGGAATACGGCCTGCTGCCCCTGCTCGACGGCCCTCCGTCAGGAGAGCCGGCGGTCGTTCCGCAGTACCTCTCCAACCGCGAGGGCGGCCGCAAGGACCCCGACTGGCCCTGGCCCGAGGGCGTCCTGCCGATATCCCACTGGGGCTGCGGAATGTACGCGTGCGTGGACTGCCGCAGCCCCGAGGGCACGGTCCTGCTCTTCGAGCCGAACGCCGACGACGCCGACCACGCCTGGTATGTGGACGCACCCGACCTCGCGACCTGGCTGCACGCCTGGCTCGACGGCACGGGCTGGTACGAGGAGTCCAACGAGGGCATGGACATGGCTCCTTGGCCCGACTTCCGCATACGCACGGCTGCGGCACAGGCCTCCTAGCCCACAGCCCTGCCGCGGAGTCCGCGTCCGACCTACAGAGCCCGCGTCCGACCGCAGGAAGTCCGCGGCCGAGCGGGCACGGAGCCCGCGGCCGAGCGGGCACGAAGCCCGCGTCCGACCGTACGGAGCCCGCCGCCGACTGCCCTGCCGCGGAGTCCCTGGCGGTTCGCCCTTCAACGGAGTCGACGTGCCCCGCCCCGTCGTCGGCTACCGCGCAGCCAGCCGCCGTCGTACGCCGTACGCCGCCGCACCCACCGCCAGCACAGCCGCGCCCACGACCACGGAAACCACCGGCAGCGCGAACGCCAGCGTCAGGCACCCGACGAGTCCGAGCACGGGCACTGCCCGCGATGCCGGAGCCGAACTAAGCGTCCAGGCGGACGCGTTGGCCACCGCGTAGTACGCCAATACACCGAAGGAGGAGAAGCCGATAGCGCCCCGCACATCCACTGTCGCGGCCAGCGCGGCAACCACCGCGCCCACGGCCAGCTCCGCCCGGTGCGGCACCTGGAAGCGCGGATGTACGGCGGCCAGGGCGCCCGGTAGATGACGGTCACGGGCCATGGCCAGCGTGGTCCGCGAGACGCCCAGGATCAGGGCGAGGAGCGAGCCGAGCGCAGCCACGGCGGCGCCCACCCGCACCACCGGCACCAGCCCCGGCACACCGGCCGCCCGCACCGCGTCGGCCAGCGGTGCCGAGGCATGCCCGAGCCCACCCGACCCGAGCACGGAAAGGACGGCCACCGCCACCGCCGCGTACACCACGAGCGCGATGCCCAGGGCCAGGGGGATCGCGCGCGGGATGGTGCGCGCCGGATCCCGTACCTCCTCACCGAGCGTCGCGATCCGTGCGTACCCGGCGAACGCGAAGAACATCAGCCCCGCCGCCTGGAGCACACCGCCCGCGCCGGCTGAGATCCCGATGTCCAGCCGCCCGGTGTCGGAGGTGTCCGAGGCGAGGCACACGACCGCCACGGAAGCGAGGACCGCCAGGACCACCGCCACGATCGCCCGCGTCAGCCAGGCTGACTTCTGTACGCCGCCGTAGTTCACCGCGGTCAGGGCCACCACAGCCGCGACCGCCACCGCGTGCGCCTGCTCCGGCCAGACGTACGCGCCCACGGTGAGCGCCATCGCCGCACAGGAGGCCGTCTTGCCGACGACGAACGACCAGCCCGCCAAGTACCCCCAGAAGTCGCCCAGCCGCTCGCGCCCGTAGACGTACGTGCCGCCCGAGGCGGGATACAGGGCGGCCAGGCGCGCCGAGGAGATCGCATTGCAGTAGGCGACCACGGCGGCGACCGCGAGTCCGAGCAGCAGCCCGGACCCGGCCGCCCGCGCCGCGGGGCCCAGGGCCGCGAAGATTCCGGCACCGATCATCGAGCCGAGCCCGATGATCACGGCGTCCCCGACGCCCAGGGTGCGCCGCAATTCGGAACCGGACTGTGTCATGTCCCGCACCCTACTGATCAGTGCAACCGACAGACATCGCGATGACGTCCTGTTCATCAACACGGCACCAACACACGCGCAACCCGCGGCGCAGGCACTGCAAGCGCAGACGCAAGCAGAGTGGTCAGGGGTCGGCCGGAAAACACAGCGCCGGGACAGTGTGGGCACAGCGCGGAAGGGCAGATTCGGGGCATGGGCATCATCGGCTGGATCATGCTGGGGCTGTTGGCCGGCGCCATCGCCAAATTTCTCCTGCCGGGACGCGACCCGGGCGGCTTCATCGGGACGACCGTCATCGGCATAGCGGGCGCGTTCATAGGCGGCTGGATATCGGCCCGCTGGCTGGACCACCCCATCACCAAGCAGTTCTACGACGGCGCGACCTGGGCGGCGGCGATCGGCGGTTCGCTCGTCCTGCTGGTCATCTACCGCATCCTGTTCGGCGACTCGCGCCGCTGAGCGCGCACCCCCGAAACCGCGGCCAGCAGGCGAGAAGGGTGGGCACCGCGGTGCCCACCCTTCTTCGTACGCGAACCTTCGTACGCGCATCGTGGTGCGCGCAACGAACCGACCGCTGAAGCCGGTTGACGAAGCGTTGCCGGCGGTTGGCCCCACCGCACGTTCTACCGGTAGTTCACGAACTGCAGCGCGAAGTCGAAGTCCTTGCCCTTGAGCAGCGCCTGGACGGCCTGCAGGTCGTCACGGCTCTTCGAGCTGACGCGCAGCTCGTCGCCCTGCACCTGCGCCTTGACGCCCTTGGGGCCCTCGTCGCGAATGATCTTCGCCACCTTCTTCGCGTTCTCCTGGGAGATGCCCTCCTCGATCGACGCGAAGATCTTGTACTCCTTGCCGGAGAGCTGGGGCTCACCGGCGTCCAGCGCCTTCAGCGAGATGCCGCGCTTGACCAGCTTGGTCTCGAACACATCGAGGACGGCCTTCACCCGCTCCTCGGAGTTCGCTTCCATGAGGATCTTCTCGCCGGACCAGGAGATGGAGGCGCCGACGTTCTTGAAGTCGTAGCGCTGCGAGATCTCCTTGGCGGCCTGGTTGAGGGCGTTGTCGACCTCCTGCCGCTCGACCTTCGAGACGATGTCGAAACTGGAGTCGGCCATGTCCTGTGGCTCCTTGTATCGGGGTGCGTAGGGGCGGCCGTCGAGCCCGGCGTAGGTCCCGGCCGCATCCGCATAAGCCTAGCCACCCGCTCCGATCCAGGCGCCGATCAATGGGGTGGCGAAGCACCCCTGGGCATCGGGTATCGTTTACGTCGTTGCCAGCGAGCACCGCGGAAAGCGGGGTTCAGGGCAGCAACCCCGGCGGTGTGCCCGAGCGGCCAAAGGGAGCAGACTGTAAATCTGCCGGCTCAGCCTTCCCAGGTTCGAATCCTGGCGCCGCCACGCTGAGAGAGACCCCCTCCGAACTGCGGAAACGCAGGGCAGAGGGGGTCTTTTCGTGTTCGGGGGCGATCTTTCGAGCGGGGTCGAAGAAGCACCTCCGCGCACGAAGCCACCGACCCCACAAAGCGTTGCTCCGGGGCAGCCCGGGCGGCGTGACGACGATACGGTCCTGGGGCGCGGGGCGCCTATTCCGCGGGGCGGACTCATTCCGCGGGGCACACTGATTCCATGTCTCCCGTGTCATCGCGCCGCAGGAACTGCCCGGAGTGCCGTCGGGAGATCGCCGTGGTCGCCGGACGGTTCGCCCGGCATGACCCGCCGGGTGCGCGGGGGAGCGGGGAGCTGGTCTCGTGTCCCGGGTCGCGCAGGCTGGCGCAGCTCGGGGCGGTGCAGCCCGCGCTGGACGGGTACGCCGTTCCGGAGTTTCCTGGGCAACTTCCGCTGTTCTGACCGGCCGGATACAGCACGTGCCCGTCGGCCGGAAGCCGACGGGCACGTGCCGTGTCCGAAGCCCCCGCCCCTGACCCGCCTCAGTTCCCCGCCACCGACTTGACCGCCACCGAGATCGGTATCGAGCCGCTGATCAACTCTAGGGTCAGGCCGGCCGTCGCCGGGGTGTCCACCAGTTCCGCGAGAACGGCCGCGACGTCGTCGCGCGGAATCGTGCCGCGCCCGGTGGAGGCCTCCAGGCGTACGAGGCCGGTGCCGGCGTCATCGAGCAGGCTGCCGGGGCGAAGGATGGTCCAGTCCAGGCCCGTACGACCGCGTACGTACTCGTCGGCCTCGCCCTTGGCGCGCAGATACGCGTCGAAGACGTCGTCGCCCGGGTGCGCCGGGTCCGCGCCTATCGAGGAAACGACCACGTGACGGCGCACGCCGGCGCGCTCCGCCGCGTCCGCGAACAGGATCGCGGCACCCTTGTCCACCGTCTCCTTGCGGGCCGCCCCGCTGCCCGGGCCCGCGCCCGCCGCGAAGACGGCCGCGTCCGCACCCTGCAGATGCGCGGCGACCTCCTCCACCGACGCCGACTCCAGGTCGCACAGGACGGGCTCCGCCCCCGCCGCCCGCAGATCGTCGCCCTGTTCCGCGCGGCGGATGATCCCCGCTACCTCGTCACCGCGCGCGGCGAGCAGCCGCTCCAGCCGCAGCGCGATCTGACCATGTCCTCCAGCGATGACAATGCGCATGTTTCCGACCGTACGCCCGGATGGACGCGTCCGCCCGCACAACCCTGTGGGCAACTCAAGAGTCACATGGGTGATCAAGCGAGCACATGTACGAGGGAACGAGGGGATGTCGCGCGGAGCCGCGTGGCGTCGTAGAGGAGCGCATCATCACCGCCATACGCAAGACCGTCACCGCGGCCGGCTGCGCCGCCGTCGTCCTCGCCACGGCGGCCGCCTGCGGCACCGTCCAGAACCTCACCGCCGGGCAGAAGGTGGACCACGCCGTCGACCGCCTCGGCGAACAGAAGTCGCTCTCCTTCCAGTTGGACCTCGACGCCGACTCCGACGCGATCACCGAGCTCGCGGGCGACTCCGGCTCCGACGACGCCCTTCCTCCGGAGTTCGCGAAGTTCATCAGCGGGCTGCGCGTCGACGTCTCCGTCAAGTCCAAGAAGGCGCTGTCGGATTCGGGCGAGAAGGACCTCATCGGTACGAGCGTCAAGATCGCGGGGGCCGACGGCGTCCTGGTCGAGTACCGGGTCGTCGGCGACTTCACGTACTACCGCGCCGACATGAAGGCCGTCGGCGAGGCGATGGGCTTCCCCATGCCCACCCCCGAGGAGATCCCGGACAGCGAAAAGGAGTTCCGGAAGGTCCTCGAGGGCGAGTGGGTGAAGGTCGACACCAGCGAGCTGGCCGAGGCCACCCAGATGTCCGAGGAGTCCGCCAAGGGCTCGGACAGCGCCGACGAGATCGACGCCAAGACCCAGCAGAAGATCATCAAGGCCGTACGCGGTGTCATCGCGCACGAAGTCACCTTCAGCGCCAAGGGCAGCAGCGACGGCACCGAACACGTCGTCGCCAAGGGCAACTTCCGCGACCTGATCAGGGGAGTCTTCGACAAGCTCCGGCCGCTGGAGGGCGACCTTCCGCCCGGTACGGACCTTCCCTCGGACAAGGACCTGAAGGAAGCTCCGAACAAGAACGTCGCGGTCGACTTCACACTGAAGAACGGCGACCTGACCCAGGTCAAGATCGACCTCGCCGTCCTCGCCGAAGACCCGAAGGCCGCCAAGCTGCCGCTGGTCCTGAAGTTCTCCAAGGCCGGCGACGTCAGCGCGCCGGCCGGGGCCACGGAGATCCCCGTGGACAAGGTGCCCTCGGGCAGCCCGTTCGGCGACGGCCTGTTGGGCGGCGGCGCGCTCTAGGCTCCTGGGCTCCAGGGGGCGAGCGCTGAAAACGGGGCACGCGCGCGTGGACGTACGAGAACAGCCACGCGCGCGTGATGACCTTTACGGCATGCGCCGTTACGACGGCTCCCCCCGCCCCTGCCGAGGCAGGTCCAACTCCGCCGCAGCCGCAGAGTTGCAGTACTCCCGCACCGCGCTGGTCCGCGCCACCACGCACCCCCGGTGCACCACCAGCCGGCTGTACGCCAACGACAGCGCCCCGGCGAGCCGGTCCCCGCGTACGGCGAGCAACTCGGCCGGAAATCCCGCCTCCAAGCGCACCTCGGGCAGCCCGAGGGCGGCCCGGGCGGCACAACTCACGGCGCCATAGGCGTCCTCCGGCCGCAGCCCGTAGCGCGAGGCCAGCAGATACGCGGCCTCCAGCGGGTCCCCTCGCCCCACCGGATTCGATACGTCACGGAGGGCGCCGCTGCCCGCCGCGACCGTTACCCCGGCCGCCCGCAACAGCCGTACGGGAGCGGTCCCGTGCCGTTCCACGGCGCCGCAGCCGCCCTGTGGCAGGCACACCACGGTCACCCCCGCCGCGGCGAGCTGGTCGGCCGCCCGGGAGGCCGTCTCGGCGGGCAGCCGGCTGAGCCCGCCGCACGGGCCGAGGGTCACCCCGTGACGCAGCCCGCCGGCCACCGCCGCGAGCCGGGCGAGCCGGGCGGGGTCGGCTCCGTCGGTGTGCAGGTCGATGGGGCAGCCGTGCTCGGAAGCGAGTTCCAGGATCGCCTCCACGTACCCCGTCGGATCGGGGTCGGCGTCCGGGCAGCCGCCCACTACGGAGGCGCCCATCTTCACGGCGTCCCGCAGCATCGCGAGTCCGTCGGCCCCCGCCACCCCGGTCAGGACCCGGGGCATCGCCACCGCCGTCAGATCTACGAGCCCGCGCAGCGACCGGCGCGCCTGGAGCACCGCCGCCAGCGCGTCGAGCCCTTGTACGTCGCCGACGCGTACATGCGAGCGCAGCGCCGTCGCCCCGTGCCCGAGTTGCAGCAGCGCGGCCTCGGTGGCCCGGCGCTGCACCTCCTGGGCGTCGTACGCGAGAGGGCCGGCGTCGTCGGCCGTCAGGGCCGTGTCGCTGTGCGCGTGCGGCTCGGCCGGAGCCGGCAGGAGGAGGTAGCCGTTGAGGTCCACCTTCGCGGCGAGGGCCCGGGAGGTGCCCGCCGCCAAGCTCCCGGCGGTGCCGACCGCCTCGATGCGCCCGCCGCCCAGCCGTACGTCCACGGTCCGGCCGTCGGCGAGCCGCGCCCCGCACAGCAGGAGCGTGGCCGCGTCGGTCTGTCCGGACGGGGAGTGGGGCCGCTGCGGGTAGCTGTCGGGCATCGCGCTCCTGGGGCTCGGGGGCGGCTGCGGGAGGGGCGACTGCGGAGAGTGGGGACCCAAGATCACGCAGCGTGAGTCGAGCCTAGGGCGGCGATCCGTCCGCGTCGGGGAGGAGCGCAATAGTCGTACCGGTGTGGTCCGTAGCCGTACCGGTGTGGTCCGTGGCCGCCGTACCGAGGGGGTGATGCGTGGTCGCCCCAGGTTCTTGAGTGGCGCGTGAGCGGCTGCGGGAACGCCTGGGGAACGGCGGGGAACAGGCCGGGGCGGGTGCCGCGAAACGGATTTGGGCGATCGGCGGCCGACCGTGTAATGTCTTCATCGCTCGCCCCAATAGCTCAGTCGGCAGAGCGTCTCCATGGTAAGGAGAAGGTCTACGGTTCGATTCCGTATTGGGGCTCTGGTGTGAGAGGTTCCCGCCGCAAGGCGGGGCCCGATCGCATCACAGCGGTGTAGCTCAGTCGGTAGAGCAAGCGGCTCATAATCGCTGTGTCACCGGTTCAAGTCCGGTCACCGCTACTGACAGTAGCCGATTGTGGGGTCGGTCCTTCGATCGGCTACTCTTCTATGCATTAATCGTCCCATCCGTTCGTCAAGGAGCACTCCTGTGGCTGCCACCGACGTCCGCCCGAAGATCACGCTGGCCTGCGTGGAGTGCAAGGAGCGGAACTACATCACCAAGAAGAACCGGCGTAACGACCCGGACCGACTGGAGATGAAGAAGCACTGCCCGCGTTGCAACGCGCACACCGCGCACCGCGAGACGCGATAAATCAGGCTCGTACACGAGGCCGTCCCCTTCCCGGGGGGCGGCCTCGCGTCGTTGTCGAGCTCGCGCGTCGTTGTAGAGCTAAAGAGAGCGAAGACAGCCGGTCCAGCCGTCACAGCCGGTCCGGCTGTGACGTCCAGTCCAGCGAAGACAACCAGGAGGTGCCGAGCCCATGGCGCTCGACCAGTCCTTCGTGGGGCGGTCCTACCCGCCCACCGACCCCTATGAGGTCGGCCGGGAAAAGATCCGCGAGTTCGCGGAGGCCGTGGGGGACCCCAACCCCGCGTACACGGACCCGGAGGCCGCCAAGGCGCTCGGCCACCCCGATGTGATCGCCCCGCCGACCTTCGTGTTCGCGATCACCTTCAAGGCCGCCGGTCAGGTCATCCAGGACCCGCAACTGGGTCTCGACTACAGCCGCGTGGTGCATGGCGACCAGAAGTTCGCCTACACCCGCCCGGTGCGCGCGGGCGACCGGCTCACGGTCACCTCGACCATCGAGTCGATCAGGTCCATGGCGGGCAACGACATCCTGGACATCCGTGGCGAGGTTCACGACGAGGCGGGCGAGCATGTCGTGACGTCCGTCACCAAGCTCGTGGCGCGCGCGGTGGAGGAGGGCTGACATGACGGCGAAGATCTCTTACGCGGACGTCGAGGTCGGCACCGAGCTGCCGGCCCAGACGTTCACCGTGACCCGTGCCACGCTCGTGCAGTACGCGGGCGCCTCCGGGGACTTCAACCCGATCCACTGGAACGAGAAATTCGCCGTCGAGGTCGGTCTGCCCGACGTCATCGCGCACGGCATGTTCACCATGGCCGAGGCGATCCGCGTCGTCACCGACTGGGCCGGCGATCCGGCCGCGGTGGTCGAGTACGGCGTCCGTTTCACCAAGCCCGTCGTCGTCCCGAACGCCGAGAAGGGCGCGACCATCGAGGTCAGCGCCAAGGTCGCCGCCAAGCTCGACGACAACACCGTCCGCGTCGACCTCACGGCGACGAGCGAGGGACAGAAGGTACTGGGGATGTCGCGGGCGGTCGTACGGCTGGCCTGAGCGCGGTATTCAGGTAAGGGGCGCCCGCAATCGCGGGCGCCCCTTACTCGCGTGACGCCCCCGCCCGAGCGGGCGTCCGCGTGCCCCGTGCGCACCGGTGGCCGGGCGGCCCCGCCCCTTCTCGTAGTCTTGGCCCGTGCAGGAACTCCACGACGCCCCGCTCGCCCCGCTGACCACCTTCCGGCTCGGGGGCCCGGCGACCCGGCTGATCACCGCCACCACCGACGCTGAAGTGATCGCCGCCGTGCGCGAGGCCGACGACGCCGGTACGCCACTGCTGATCATCGGCGGCGGATCGAACCTGGTCATCGGCGACAAGGGCTTCGCCGGTACCGCCCTGCGCATCGCGACGCGCGGCTTCGCCCTCGACGGTACGAGGCTGGAGCTGGCGGCGGGCGAGGTGTGGACCGACGCGGTCGCGCGCACCGTCGAGGCCGGGCTCGCCGGTATCGAGTGCCTGGCCGGGATCCCCGGCTCCGCGGGCGCGACACCGATCCAGAATGTGGGCGCGTACGGTCAGGAAGTGTCGTCGACCAGCACCGAGGTGATCGCGTACGACCGAAAGACGCGCGAGACGGTCACGCTGACGAACGCCGAGTGCGCCTTCTCATACCGCCACAGCCGCTTCAAGGCCGACCCGGAGCGCCATGTCGTGCTGCGCGTCCGCTTCGAGCTGGAGGACGCGAACGGGCTGAGCGCGCCGGTCAAGTATGCCGAGACGGCCCGCGCGCTGGGCGTGGAACCGGGCGACCGAGTCCCGCTCGCCGCCGTCCGTGAGACCGTCCTGAAGCTGCGCTCCGGCAAGGGCATGGTGCTCGACCCAGAGGACCACGACACCTGGTCCGCCGGGTCGTTCTTCACCAACCCGATCCTCACGGACGAGGAGTTCGCCGCGTTCCACGCGCGCGTGCGGGATCGGCTCGGCGCCGACGCCGTGCCGCCCGCCTACCCGGCGGGCGACGGCCACACCAAGACCTCCGCCGCCTGGCTGATCGACAAGTCCGGCTTCACCAAGGGCTATGGCACGGGGCCCGCCCGGATCTCCACCAAGCACACGCTGGCGCTCACCAACCGGGGCGCGGCCACCACCGAGGACCTCCTCGTGCTCGCCCGCGAGGTCGTCGCGGGCGTCCGGGCCGCCTTCGGGATCACGCTGGTCAACGAGCCGGTGACGGTCGGCGTCGAGCTGTAGCCCTCCGTAGGGAGGGCTACGGCGGCCGACGCCAGGCAGGTCGCTAGTAGGCGACGCCCACCCCCTGCTTCACCGTCCCCGGGTCGTCGATCATCGCCAGCATCGCGTGCGCCACGTCGGCGCGGCCGATGAAGCGGCCCTTGAGCGGGAAGCCCCCGACGACCGTGCGGTACGAGCCGGTCACGGGCTTGTTCTGCAGCCGGGGCGGGCGGACGACCGTCCAGTCCGTCGCGCTGCGGGCCAGCTCGTCCTCCATCGCCTTCAGGTCGGCGTAGATGTCCTTCAGGAGCCTCGAGACCAGCCCACGCGTGGCGCGGTCGATGGCGGTGTCGCCTTCCGGGGCCGGGCCGACCGGGGCCGCGCTCACCACCAGCAGCCGTCGAGTCCCCTCCGCCTCCATGGCGGCCAGCACCGAACGGGTCAGCCGGGCCGCGACCCCGGCGTCCTTGCGGCCGCGGGCGCCCAGCCCGGACAGCACCGCGTCCCGGCCGGCGACCGCGGGGGGCAGCGCCTCCGGGTCCGTCAGGTCCGCGCGGAACACCTCCAGGCCCGCGCCTGTGACCGTCAGCCGCGCGGGATCCCGTACGACGGCCGTGACCTGGTGGCCCGCTGCCAGGGCCTGCCGGACGATCTCCTGGCCGATGCCACCCGTGGCACCGAAGACGGTGAGTTTCATGACCTGCTCCCCGTGTGGGACGAGATGATGGGCGTCTGAAACAGGTGGGTGAGTACTCACTCACCGCTGCTCTCCCTCTAGAGTGAGTAAGTACTCACCCACCCGTCAAGCCTGGTTGGTCGCGCCATGGAATCCTTGGGCCCCATGCAGCAGAAATCCGCCGGGGAGCCCGCGCCGCAGAAGGCCGCGCAGCAGAAGCCCGCCAGGGTCCGGATCCTCGACGCCGCACGCGAGCTCATGCTCACCGTCGGCCTCGCCCGCGCGACCACCAAGGAGATCGCCAAGGCGGCGGGCTGCTCCGAGGCGGCGCTCTACAAGTACTTCGCGAGCAAGGAAGAGCTGTTCATCCGCGTCCTGGAGGAGCGGCTGCCGAAGCTGGGCCCGCTGCTGGAGAGGCTCATGGCCGAGCCGGGGGAGCACACCGTCGAGGAGAACCTCACGGAGATCGCCCGCCAAGCGGCACTCTTCTATGAGCAGAGTTTTCCGATGGCCGCCTCCTTGTACGCGGAGACGCAGCTCAAGCGCCGCCACGACGAGGCCATGCGGGCCATGGGCGCGGGCCCGCACATTCCCATCATGGGCGTCGCCGCGTATCTGCGGGCCGAACAGCGGGCCGGGCGCATCCACCCGTACGCCGACACCTTCGCGGCCGCGTCACTCCTCCTCGGCGCCTGCGCCCAGCGCGCCTGGGCGTACGACTCCACGGAGGAGGGCACGCCGCCGCCCCTGGACACCTTCGCCCCGGCCCTGGCGCGCACGCTCCTTCGCGGTATTTCGCTTGCCGGTGATCCGGTCTGACGATCACCCTGGGCCCATGAGAGATCCCGAATGCGGCTGAGACTCCGCCAGTTCAGGCCCCGCACCGGCCCGCACGAGCACCGCGTCGTCCAGCCCTGGACCCCGCTGCGCCACACCTCGCTCAGCGACCCCGAGGCCTCGCTCGGCATACTGCTGGGCGACCACGACGGGCTGAACCGGCTCGCGGGACTGTTCTCGTTCGCCGCGTACTCCCGGCACACGATCGTGCATGTGCCCCTGAGGGACGTACGGAAGCCCTACTGGGGCTGCGGCGACCTCGTGGACCTCGTTCTGGTCCACCACTCGGCGGGCCTGCGCCCCAGCAAGTGGCCGGAACTGCGCCGTCGGCTGACGCACAGCACGCCGCTCACCGTCCGTACGGACGAGGCCCGCACCGCGCGCGACGCCGAGGCCTGGCAGCGGCGCCGCCACCGCACGGACACGCGGGACTGGGTGCGGCACACCACTCACGCGAGGACGTTCTTCCTGACCGGCAGCCGTGACGTGTTCGCCTCCGCGGCCATGGCCTTCTCGTACGCGGCGGGCTGGGGGCCACGCCAGAGGGGCGTGGTCAAAGGGAAGCCGGCCTTCATGACCTCCCTCGCGGCCGAGCTGACGGAGGACCTGGACACCTGGCGCACCCCCGAGGTCGTCATCTGTTTCCAGCCGTATCCGCCCTACGCACACTTCAAGCGGCCGGGCCGCTGAGCCAGTCGTCGACCCCGGCCAGCAGTTTCGCGCGTACGTCTTCCGGAGCGGCCGAAGCGCGGACGGACTGCCGCGCCAGCTCGGCCAGTTCCGCGTCCGTGAAGCCGTGGTGGCGGCGCGCGATCTCGTACTGGGCGGCGAGCCGGGAGCCGAAGAGCAGCGGGTCGTCGGCGCCGAGGGCCATCGGGACGCCGGCCTCGAAGAGCGTGCGCAGGGGGACGTCCTCCGGCTTCTCGTAGACCCCCAGGGCGACGTTCGAGGCCGGACAGACCTCGCAGGTCACCCCGCGGTCCGCGAGCCGCTTCAGCAGCCGCGGGTCCTCGGCGGCCCGCACCCCGTGGCCGATCCGCGAGGCGTGCAGGTCGTCCAGGCAGTCGCGGACGGAGGTCGGCCCGGTCAGCTCGCCGCCGTGCGGGGCGGAGAGCAGCCCGCCCTTCCGCGCGATCGAGAAGGCCCGGTCGAAGTCCCGCGCCATACCCCGCCGCTCATCGTTGGAGAGCCCGAAACCGACGATGCCCCGGTCCGCGTACCGCACGGCCAGGCGGGCCAGCGTCCGGGCGTCCAGCGGTTGTTTCACCCGGTTCGCGGCCACCAGGACACGCATCCCGAGCCCGGTCTCGCGCATGGCCGATTCCACCGCGTCCAGGATGATCTCCAGCGCCGGAGTGAGCCCGCCCAGGCGCGGCGCGTACGACGTCGGGTCGACCTGGATCTCCAGCCACCCGGAGCCGTCCTTCAGGTCCTCCTCGGCGGCCTCGCGCACCAGGCGCCGGATGTCCTCGGGCTCTCTCAGACAGGAGCGCGCCGCGTCGTACAGCCGCTGGAAGCGGAACCAGCCGCGCTCATCGGTCGCCCGCAGCTTCGGCGGCTCCCCGCTGGTCAGCGCTTCGGGCAGCCGCACGCCGTACTTGTCGGCCAGCTCCAGGAGGGTGGTCGGCCGCATCGAACCGGTGAAGTGCAGGTGCAGATGGGCCTTCGGCAGTTCAGAGACATCACGTACGCGCTCCATTCTGGGATCTTGCCGTACGGAGACGTCGTGCCGGTAGCGCATTCCCTGATAGGGGCCTTGCCCGAACGAACAAACGGGGCACCCGCACACAGCAGGTGCCCCGCACGCACGCGTGGAGCGCGCAAACGAAAACGACGCTCCCAGGGACGTACGAAAACGTCAGTCCGTCGCCTCGGCCAGCAGCTTCTGGATCCGGCTGACGCCCTCGACGAGGTCCTCGTCACCGAGTGCGTACGACAGACGCAGATAGCCCGGCGTGCCGAAGGCCTCGCCCGGGACGACCGCGACCTCGGCCTCCTCCAGGATGAGCGCGGCCAGCTCGACCGTGTTCTGGGCGCGCTTGCCGCGGATCTCCTTGCCGATGAGGGCCTTGACCGAGGGGTACGCGTAGAAGGCGCCCTCGGGCTCCGGGCAGAACACGCCGTCGATCTCGTTCAGCATGCGCACGATGGTCTTGCGGCGACGGTCGAAGGCCTCGCGCATCTTGGCGACGGCCTCCAGGTCGCCCGAGACGGCGGCGAGCGCGGCGACCTGGGCCACGTTCGAGACGTTCGAGGTGGCGTGCGACTGGAGGTTGGTCGCGGCCTTGATCACGTCCTTCGGGCCGATGACCCAGCCCACACGCCAGCCGGTCATGGCGTACGTCTTGGCCACACCGTTGACGACGATGCACTTGTCGCGCAGCTCGGGCACGACGACGGGCAGCGAGTGGAACTCGGCGTCCCCGTAGACCAGGTGTTCGTAGATCTCGTCGGTCAGGACCCACAGGCCCTTCTCGGCGGCCCAGCGGCCGATCTCCTCGATCTGCTCGCGGGTGTAGACCGCGCCCGTCGGGTTGGAGGGGGAGACGAAGAGCAGCACCTTGGTGTTCTCGGTGCGGGCGGCCTCCAGCTGCTCGACCGAGACGCGGTAGCCGGTCGACTCGTCCGCGACGACTTCCACGGGGACACCGTCGGCGAGACGGATCGACTCCGGGTACGTCGTCCAGTACGGCGCCGGGACGATGACCTCGTCGCCCGGGTCGAGGATCGCGGCGAAGGCCTCGTAGATGGCCTGCTTGCCGCCGTTGGTGACCAGGACCTCGGCGGCCTCCACCTCGTAGCCGGAGTCGCGCAGGGTCTTCGCGGCGATCGCGGCCTTCAGTTCGGGCAGGCCGCCTGCCGGCGTGTAGCGGTGGTACTTCGGGTTCTTGCACGCCTCAATGGCGGCCTCGACGATGTAGTCCGGGGTCGGGAAGTCGGGCTCGCCGGCGCCGAAGCCGATCACCGGACGCCCGGCGGCCTTGAGGGCCTTGGCCTTGGCGTCCACGGCGAGGGTGGCGGACTCGGAGATCGCGCCGACTCGGGCGGAGACCCGGCGCTCGGTGGGAGGGGTTGCAGCGCTCATGGGACCCATCGTTTCAGACCGGAAACTCCCCCGGCACGCGGGTTTCACGGACTGAACATCTGCAGAACATCCGTCCGGATCCGGACGGCTCACCAGTCGATCTTCGGCCCGCCAAAGCCCGTACGGACACTTTCTGTTCGACGCCTGGGCCCGGACCACGTACACTCACACCTCGTTGGCCTTCACCGGCCGCGCTCACCCGGTGCACACCGAGCACTCGGGGGAATGCGGTACGTTGGGGGAAATCAAAGGGTCGTAGCTCAATTGGTAGAGCACTGGTCTCCAAAACCAGCGGTTGGGGGTTCAAGTCCCTCCGGCCCTGCTACACACTCCTTCGCCAGGGATGTGTGCGCATGTACGTACTGCAATGCACCGCCGTGCGGCTCAGCCGGGCGCGGCACGGCCATGACCCGGAATCAGGTGAGGACGAGTGACGGACGCCGTGGGCTCCATCGACATGCCTGATGCCGAGGTGCCCGAGTCCAAGAAGAGGACCCGCAAGGGCGGCAAGCGCGCCAAGAAGGGCCCGCTGAAGCGCCTTGCCAACTTCTACCGCCAGGTCATCGCGGAGCTCCGCAAGGTTGTCTGGCCGACTCGCAATCAGCTGACGACGTACACCACAGTGGTGATTGTGTTCGTCGTCGTCATGATCGCCCTGGTGACCGTGATTGACTATGGGCTCAACCACGCCGCCAAGTACGTCTTCGGCTGAGCCGAGAGCGAAGGGCGCCGTCACCGGCGCCCCATTTCGCATGTTCCACCCCATGTATCCAGGAAGAAGCAGCCACCGTGTCTGACCCGAACCTGAACGATGCCATCGAGTCGGTCGAGTCCGTTGACGACGAGCTCGACATCGTCGAGGGCGCGGACGTCGAGGACGAGGTCGAGGCTGCCGACGCCGTCGCCGGCGGGCCCGCCGAAGAAGTGGCCCTGCACGTCGAGGACGAGTCCGGCGAGGGCGTCGCCGAGGAGGATCTCGCGGCCGAGGCCGAGGAAGCCGTCGAGGCGGAGGCCGAGGAAGAGGCCGAGCCCGTCGACCCCGTCACCGCCCTGCGCGAGGAGCTGCGCACCCTCCCCGGCGAGTGGTACGTCATCCACACCTACGCCGGTTACGAGAACCGCGTGAAGACCAACCTCGAGCAGCGCGCCGTCTCGCTGAACGTCGAGGACTACATCTTCCAGGCCGAGGTGCCGCAGGAAGAGGTCGTCCAGATCAAGAACGGCGACCGCAAGACGATCAAGCAGAACAAGCTCCCGGGCTACGTCCTGGTCCGCATGGACCTGACGAACGAGTCCTGGGGCGTCGTCCGCAACACCCCCGGCGTTACCGGCTTCGTGGGCAACGCCTACGACCCGTACCCGCTGACCCTGGACGAGATCGTCAAGATGCTCGCCCCGGAGGCCGAGGAGAAGGCCGCCCGCGAGGCCGCCGAGGCCGAGGGCAAGCCCGCCCCGCAGCGCAAGGTCGAGGTCCAGGTGCTGGACTTCGAGGTCGGCGACTCGGTCACCGTCACCGACGGCCCGTTCGCCACGCTGCAGGCCACCATCAACGAGATCAACGCCGACTCGAAGAAGGTCAAGGGCCTCGTCGAGATCTTCGGCCGCGAGACCCCGGTCGAGCTCTCCTTCGACCAGATCCAGAAGAACTAGCAGCTTCTGGACGTACGTCTTCCGAACAGGTCAGACGGGCTCTCGTGGCCGGTCTGACCTGCTCGGTTTTTGGCCGCGCATAGATACCCGTTATCGTTGTGCGGTATGCCTCCATCCGGATCATTGGCTCGGATGAAGGCAGCCGTCCGGGGCGACTCGGACGTAGGAAGGCGAAAACGAAAGAGGACCCGGAATGCCTCCCAAGAAGAAGAAGGTCACGGGGCTTATCAAGCTCCAGATCCAGGCCGGTGCCGCCAACCCGGCTCCGCCGGTCGGCCCGGCGCTGGGCCAGCACGGCGTCAACATCATGGAGTTCTGCAAGGCCTACAACGCCGCGACCGAATCGCAGCGCGGTTGGGTCATCCCGGTGGAGATCACGGTCTACGAGGACCGCTCCTTCACCTTCATCACCAAGACGCCGCCGGCCGCGAAGATGATCCTCAAGGCCGCGGGTGTCGAGAAGGGCTCCGGCGAGCCGCACAAGACCAAGGTCGCCAAGATCACCGAGGCGCAGGTCCGCGAGATCGCCACCACGAAGATGCCCGACCTGAACGCCAACGACCTGGACGCCGCCGCGAAGATCATCGCCGGCACCGCCCGTTCCATGGGCATCACGGTCGAGGGCTGAACCCCACCTTCGTAGAACCCATGCGGCTTCGGCCGCACGTGGCGGGGCCTGCTCGGCCCGTACCACGACTCCTCAGAACACAACAGGAGCAGTAGTGAGCAAGCGCAGCAAGTCTCTCCGCGCTGCGGACGCCAAGGTCGACCGGGAGAAGCTCTACGCCCCGCTCGAGGCCGTCCGTCTCGCCAAGGAGACCTCCACGACCAAGTTCGACGGCACCGTCGAGGTCGCCTTCCGCCTGGGTGTCGACCCGCGCAAGGCCGACCAGATGGTCCGTGGCACCGTGAACCTCCCGCACGGCACCGGTAAGACCGCCCGGGTCCTGGTCTTCGCGACCGGTGACCGTGCCGAGGCCGCGCGTGCCGCGGGCGCCGACATCGTCGGCGCCGACGAGCTGATCGACGAGGTGGCGAAGGGCCGTCTGGACTTCGACGCCGTCGTCGCCACCCCGGACCTCATGGGCAAGGTCGGCCGCCTCGGCCGTGTCCTCGGCCCCCGTGGTCTGATGCCGAACCCGAAGACGGGCACCGTGACCCCGGACGTGGCCAAGGCCGTGACCGAGATCAAGGGCGGCAAGATCGAGTTCCGCGTCGACAAGCACTCGAACCTGCACTTCATCATCGGCAAGGCGTCCTTCGACGACACCAAGCTGGTGGAGAACTACGGCGCCGCGCTGGACGAGATCCTTCGTCTGAAGCCGTCGGCCGCCAAGGGCCGCTACATCAAGAAGGCCGCGATCAGCACCACGATCGGCCCCGGCATTCCGGTCGACCCGAACCGCACCCGCAACCTCCTCGTCGAGGAGGACCCGGCCGCCGTCTGAGCCACCCGCTCACCCCGGTGACCGCGTCGCGCACGCGTTTTTGACACGGGCCCCGCAACCTTTCGAGGTGCGGGGCCCGTCCCCTTGTACGGGATGTGTCTTGTACGGGATGTGTCCGGAATCAAATCCGGATACGTGTGTCAGTGGGCTGCGCTAGCGTGCAGAGCACTGGATTCGCATAGGGGTGGGGACGAATGAAGAGCACGACCGTGCGCCGCTTGACCCTCTCGATCGCGCTGGCGACGGCGCTGACGGGCGGGGCCGCCTGTAGCTCCTCGGGCAGCAACTCCGGGGGCTCCGACAAGGACGACAAGGCCGCGCACAAGGGCACGACGCGCGTCAGCCCCATAGCCGCCCTGCGCTCGGCCGAGAAGTCCACCGACAACGCCGACTCCGCCAAGGTCGAGTCGACGACGACGATGGGCACGATGATGTCCATGACGGCGGACGGCGCTTTGGGCTGGGGAGACGGCCTCACGGGCACCATGACGATCACGTACACCGGCGGCACGATGGCCGACACGATGCGTCAGACGGGCAGCACGTCCATGGAGGCCCGCTATCTGCCCGACGCCTACTACGCGAAGATGAGCGACACGTTCGCCGAGCAGTCGGGCGGTAAGCACTGGATCAAGTACGCGTACGACGACCTGGCGAAGTTCGGCGGCGGCTCGGGCGCGTATCTGAAGGACCAGATGCAGAACACCACGCCGAACCAGTCGGTGAAGCTCCTGCTAGCCTCCGGTGACGTGCGGAAGGTCGGCGAGGAGACGGTGCGCGGCGAGAAGACCACGCACTACTCGGGCACCGTGGACGTCGCGGACCTGGCGACCAAGACCTCCAACCTCTCCGCGAGCCAGCTGGCCGATCTGAAGAAGCAGCTCACGGCGGCCGGCGTCAGCACCGAGAAGATCGACATATGGGTCAACGGCGATGACCTGCTGGTCAAGAAGGTCGAGAAGGGCGAGCTGTCGACCGGCACGATGTCCTCGACGGCGTACTACAGCGACTACGGGGTGAAGATCTCCGCCACGGAGCCCCCGGCGAGCGACACCGCCGACTTCAAGGACCTGCTGCAGTCGCGGGGCGGCGGCACGGGCGGCGCCACCTCCTGAGCTCAGCCGGACAGGCTGAGTCCGTACCTGACCCCGGGCCCGCCCCGGGGTCACCACGTGCCTGCCCGGCGGCCGATGACGGGCCCTCTCCGCGGCCGATGACGGGCCCTCTCCGCGGCCCACGCCGGGCCCTCTCCGCGGCCCACGCCCGGGCCCGCACCGCGGTCCGCGACGGGCCTGGACCTGGGTCCGCGACGGGCCTGGACCTGGGTCCATGACGGGCCCGCACCTGGGCCCACGGCGGATTTGCTTGACAGTGCCCCATTCCCTTACTGTTCTCCAGAAGCCAAAGACCGCTGGTCGTTGCCTTGCGCTCGCAAGAGGGCATGGCGGCCGAAGGATCCGCTGAAACTGCGGACGACCCGCGTAGGTGACTGTGGATGTGCTCCCGGAGTTCGCTTGCTCAGCTTGTGAACGTACCGGTCGAGCTACGCCCCGTGCGCCTGCGCCGGGGCGTTTTGTTTTGCCGGCCCTTCCGAGCGGTCCTCATCACCCGGAAGGAGGCCGACGCTCTATGGCAAGGCCCGACAAGGCTGCCGCGGTAGCCGAGCTCGCGGACCAGTTCCGCAGCTCGAACGCCGCCGTGCTGACCGAGTACCGGGGTCTCACCGTGGCGCAGCTCAAGACGCTGCGTCGTTCGCTCGGTGAAGACGCCCAGTACGCCGTGGTGAAGAACACGCTGACCAAGATTGCGGCCAACGAGGCCGGGATCTCCACGCTCGACGACCTGTTCAACGGTCCGACGGCGGTCGCCTTCATCACCGGTGACCCGGTGGTGTCGGCGAAGGGTCTTCGTGACTTCGCCAAGGACAACCCGAACCTCGTCATCAAGGGCGGTGTCCTTGACGGCAAGGCACTGTCCGCCGACGAGATCAAGAAGCTTGCGGACCTCGAGTCCCGCGAGGTTCTGCTCGCCAAGCTGGCGGGCGCCATGAAGGGCAAGCAGTCGCAGGCTGCCGCGCTCTTCCAGGCGCTTCCCTCGAAGTTCGTCCGCACCGCGGAGGCGCTTCGTGCCAAGCAGGCCGAGCAGGGCGGTGCCGAGTAACTCGGCTCGCGCATTGACCGCCGCCTGAGGCGACGGTCGCAGCGGGCCGAACGTACGCCCGCCTCACATGTACATCCGGCACCAGCCGAATTAGTGGAAGGATCGCCCATCATGGCGAAGCTCAGCCAGGAAGACCTGCTCGCGCAGTTCGAGGAGATGACCCTCATCGAGCTCTCCGAGTTCGTGAAGGCCTTCGAGGAGAAGTTCGACGTCACCGCTGCCGCCCCGGCCGCCGTCGTCGCCGCCGGTGCCCCCGGTGCCCCCGCCGAGGCCGTCGAGGAGAAGGACGAGTTCGACGTCATCCTCACCGGCGCCGGCGACAAGAAGATCCAGGTCATCAAGGTCGTGCGTGAGCTGACCTCCCTGGGTCTGAAGGAGGCCAAGGACCTCGTCGACGGCACCCCGAAGCCGGTCCTCGAGAAGGTCAACAAGGAGGCCGCCGAGAAGGCCGCCGAGTCCCTCAAGGGCGCCGGCGCGTCCGTCGAGGTCAAGTAAGACCTCACGGTCCCTCCGGACCGTTCTCGCGAGCTGTCACAGCCGCTCTGGCTGGCGCCGCAACGCTGATGCCGCGGAGTGCTGTAACGCTGACGCACTGAAGAGCGATCACCCAACCGGGTGGTCGCTCTTCGGCGTTCCAGAGGGTCGGCGCAGCGGCTGTGTTGATCTGTCGGTCGCGGCGAGTATGGTGATCTTGGTTGTGCCTCCGGCCACCTCGTGACGGGCTGTGTGACGGTTTGCGAGACAGGGTGCGGGACGGGCCGCAAGACCGGCCGTGGGTGACGATCGCGGCACTTGCTAGGGGCATGGGGGCCTTGACGAACTGCACGCAGCGCGCAATTCTCAGGACGCGTCGTCACAACGATCCGGATCCGAGGCATGGATCGACGGCGAAGAGGGCAGTATCGATGTGCATCGAGGGCGTGGCTTGCCGCAGGTATTGAGAACAACGAGGGTCTCAGATAACCGGGACTGGACATCAGTGGGCCGAGTGGCTACACTGTCCCTTTGCGCTGCCTGTTAGCTGCCTCCTGCCCGTCACCAGGGGCATGCCCGTGCTTGAGCACCGACGATTGAATCGTCCCTGACCTGGCCTTCTTCGGCTGATTCGGGAACGACCTGTCTCTGTGTCCGACATGGGACCGGTACGCGCGTAGTGAGTCCGAGCCCTCGGAAGGACCCCCTCTTGGCCGCCTCGCGCACTGCCTCGACCGCGAATACGAACAACGGCGCCAGCACCGCCCCGCTGCGCATCTCCTTTGCAAAGATCAAGGAGCCCCTCGAGGTTCCGAACCTTCTTGCGCTGCAAACCGAGAGCTTCGACTGGCTGCTCGGCAACGACGCGTGGAAGGCTCGTGTCGAGGCGGCTCTGGACAGCGGACAGGACGTCCCCACCAAGTCCGGTCTGGAAGAGATCTTCGAGGAGATCTCCCCGATCGAGGACTTCAGCGGGTCGATGTCCCTGACGTTCCGCGACCACCGCTTCGAGCCCCCGAAGAACTCCATCGACGAGTGCAAGGAGCGCGACTTCACATACGCGGCCCCGCTCTTCGTCACCGCCGAGTTCACCAACAACGAGACCGGCGAGATCAAGTCCCAGACGGTCTTCATGGGCGACTTCCCGCTCATGACCAACAAGGGCACCTTCGTCATCAACGGCACCGAGCGTGTCGTGGTGTCGCAGCTCGTCCGCTCGCCGGGTGTCTACTTCGACTCCTCCATCGACAAGACGTCCGACAAGGACATCTTCTCCGCGAAGGTCATCCCGTCCCGGGGTGCCTGGCTGGAGATGGAGATCGACAAGCGCGACATGGTCGGTGTCCGCATCGACCGCAAGCGCAAGCAGTCCGTCACCGTTCTCCTGAAGGCTCTCGGCTGGACGACCGAGCAGATCCTCGAGGAGTTCGGCGAGTACGAGTCGATGCGCGCCACCCTGGAGAAGGACCACACCCAGGGCCAGGACGACGCGCTGCTCGACATCTACCGCAAGCTGCGTCCGGGCGAGCCCCCGACCCGCGAGGCCGCGCAGACGCTGCTCGAGAACCTGTACTTCAACCCGAAGCGCTACGACCTCGCCAAGGTCGGCCGCTACAAGGTCAACAAGAAGCTGGGCGGCGACGCCCCGCTCGACGCCGGGATCCTGACCGTCGAGGACATCATTTCGACGATCAAGTACCTGGTGAAGCTGCACGCCGGTGAGACCGAGACCGTTGGCGACAACGGCAGCACGATCGTCGTCGAGACCGACGACATCGACCACTTCGGCAACCGTCGTCTGCGCAACGTCGGCGAGCTCATCCAGAACCAGGTCCGTACCGGTCTGGCTCGTATGGAGCGCGTCGTCCGCGAGCGCATGACCACGCAGGACGTCGAGGCGATCACGCCGCAGACCCTGATCAACATCCGGCCGGTCGTCGCCTCCATCAAGGAGTTCTTCGGCACCAGCCAGCTGTCGCAGTTCATGGACCAGAACAACCCGCTGTCGGGTCTCACCCACAAGCGCCGTCTGTCGGCTCTTGGCCCGGGTGGTCTCTCCCGTGAGCGGGCCGGCTTCGAGGTCCGTGACGTGCACCCGTCGCACTACGGCCGCATGTGCCCGATCGAGACCCCTGAAGGCCCGAACATCGGTCTGATCGGCTCGCTCGCCTCGTACGGCCGGGTCAACGCGTTCGGCTTCGTCGAGACGCCGTACCGCAAGGTCGTCGACGGCGTCGTCACCGACGAGGTCGACTACCTCACGGCGGACGAGGAGGACCGGTTCGTCATCGCGCAGGCCAACGCGCCGCTGACGAACGAGCTCCGCTTCGAGGAGTCCCGTGTTCTGGTTCGCCGCCGTGGCGGCGAGGTCGACTACGTCCCCGGTGAGGACGTCGACTACATGGACGTCTCGCCGCGCCAGATGGTGTCGGTCGCGACCGCCATGATCCCGTTCCTCGAGCACGACGACGCCAACCGTGCCCTCATGGGCGCGAACATGATGCGCCAGGCCGTGCCGCTGATTAAGTCCGAGGCGCCGCTCGTCGGTACCGGCATGGAGTACCGCTGCGCCGTCGACGCCGGTGACGTACTCAAGTCGGAGAAGGACGGTGTGGTCCAGGAGGTCTCCGCGGACTACATCACCACCGCCAACGACGACGGCACGTACACCACGTACCGCCTCGCGAAGTTCTCCCGCTCGAACCAGGGCACCTCCGTCAACCAGAAGGTTGTCGTGGACGAGGGCGCCCGGGTCGTCGCCGGTCAGGTTCTGGCCGACGGCCCGGCGACCGAGAACGGCGAGATGGCGCTCGGCAAGAACCTGCTCGTGGCGTTCATGCCGTGGGAGGGTCACAACTACGAGGACGCGATCATCCTGTCGCAGCGCCTCGTGCAGGACGACGTCCTCTCCTCGATCCACATCGAGGAGCACGAGGTCGACGCCCGTGACACCAAGCTCGGCCCCGAGGAGATCACCCGGGACATCCCGAACGTCTCCGAGGAGGTCCTCGCCGACCTCGACGAGCGCGGCATCATCCGCATCGGTGCCGAGGTCATCGCCGGCGACATCCTCGTCGGCAAGGTGACCCCGAAGGGTGAGACCGAGCTGACGCCGGAGGAGCGCCTGCTGCGCGCGATCTTCGGTGAGAAGGCCCGTGAGGTCCGTGACACCTCGCTGAAGGTGCCGCACGGCGAGACCGGTAAGATCATCGGTGTGCGCGTCTTCGACCGCGAGGAGGGCGACGAGCTTCCCCCCGGTGTGAACCAGCTGGTGCGCGTGTACGTGGCGCAGAAGCGCAAGATCACCGACGGTGACAAGCTCGCCGGCCGTCACGGCAACAAGGGCGTCATCTCCAAGATCCTGCCGATCGAGGACATGCCGTTCCTGGAGGACGGCACCCCGGTCGACATCATCCTCAACCCGCTGGGTGTCCCGTCCCGAATGAACCCGGGACAGGTCCTGGAGATCCACCTCGGCTGGCTCGCCAGCCGCGGCTGGGACGTCTCCGGTCTCGCCGACGAGTGGGCCCAGCGCCTCCAGGCGATCGGCGCCGACCAGGTCGATCCCCGTACGAACGTCGCGACCCCGGTCTTCGACGGTGCGCGCGAGGACGAGCTCGCCGGTCTGCTCCAGCACACCATCCCGAACCGCGACGGCGAGCGCATGGTGCTCCCGACCGGTAAGGCGAGGCTGTTCGACGGCCGCTCCGGCGAGCCGTTCCCGGAGCCGATCTCGGTCGGCTACATGTACATCCTGAAGCTCCACCACCTGGTCGACGACAAGCTGCACGCCCGCTCGACCGGTCCGTACTCGATGATCACCCAGCAGCCGCTGGGTGGTAAGGCCCAGTTCGGTGGCCAGCGCTTCGGTGAGATGGAGGTGTGGGCGCTGGAGGCTTATGGCGCCGCGTACGCCCTCCAGGAGCTGCTGACCATCAAGTCCGACGACGTCACCGGCCGCGTGAAGGTCTACGAGGCCATCGTCAAGGGCGAGAACATCCCCGAGCCCGGCATCCCCGAGTCCTTCAAGGTACTCATCAAGGAGATGCAGTCTCTCTGCCTGAACGTGGAGGTGCTGTCCAGCGACGGTATGTCCATCGAAATGCGTGACACCGACGAGGACGTCTTCCGCGCGGCGGAGGAGCTCGGCATCGACCTGTCCCGGCGCGAGCCGAGCAGCGTCGAAGAGGTCTGACGGGAGTCCGGCCGGAGGCCCACCAGGTTTCCGGCCGGCCCCAGGACCCCCGTATCAGACCCCTAAGACTTACGACCCTGAGAGGGATTGACGCATAGTGCTCGACGTCAACTTCTTCGACGAGCTCCGGATCGGCCTGGCCACCGCTGACGACATCCGTCAGTGGAGCCACGGCGAGGTCAAGAAGCCCGAGACCATCAACTACCGCACCCTCAAGCCCGAAAAGGACGGACTCTTCTGCGAGAAGATCTTCGGTCCGACCCGGGACTGGGAGTGCTACTGCGGTAAGTACAAGCGTGTCCGCTTCAAGGGCATCATCTGCGAGCGCTGCGGCGTCGAGGTCACTCGCGCCAAGGTGCGCCGTGAGCGGATGGGCCACATTGAGCTGGCCGCTCCCGTCACCCACATCTGGTACTTCAAGGGCGTTCCGTCGCGGCTGGGCTACCTGCTCGACCTCGCCCCGAAGGACCTGGAGAAGGTCATCTACTTCGCGGCGTACATGATCACGTACGTCGACGAGGAGCGCCGCACTCGCGACCTGCCCTCGCTGGAGGCCCACGTCTCCGTCGAGCGCCAGCAGATCGAGAACCGCCGCGACGCCGACCTCGAAGCCCGCGCCAAGAAGCTCGAGACCGACCTGGCCGAGCTCGAGGCCGAGGGTGCCAAGGCCGACGTGCGCCGCAAGGTGCGCGAGGGTGCCGAGCGTGAGATGAAGCAGCTGCGTGACCGTGCGCAGCGCGAGATCGACCGTCTCGACGAGGTGTGGACCCGCTTCAAGAACCTGAAGGTCCAGGACCTCGAGGGTGACGAGCTGCTCTACCGCGAGCTGCGTGACCGCTTCGGCACGTACTTCGACGGTTCGATGGGTGCCGCGGCGCTGCAGAAGCGCCTGGAGTCCTTCGACCTGGAGGAGGAGGCCGAGCGCCTCCGCGAGATCATCCGCACCGGCAAGGGTCAGAAGAAGACCCGTGCGCTGAAGCGGCTGAAGGTTGTGTCCGCGTTCCTGCAGACCTCCAACAGCCCCAAGGGCATGGTCCTCGACTGCGTCCCGGTCATCCCGCCGGACCTGCGTCCGATGGTGCAGCTGGACGGTGGCCGCTTCGCGACCTCCGACCTGAACGACCTGTACCGCCGTGTGATCAACCGCAACAACCGTCTGAAGCGACTTCTTGACCTCGGCGCGCCCGAGATCATCGTGAACAACGAGAAGCGCATGCTTCAGGAGGCCGTCGACGCGCTCTTCGACAACGGCCGTCGTGGTCGCCCGGTCACGGGCCCCGGCAACCGTCCGCTGAAGTCCCTCAGCGACATGCTGAAGGGTAAGCAGGGCCGCTTCCGTCAGAACCTGCTCGGTAAGCGTGTGGACTACTCCGCGCGTTCCGTGATCGTCGTCGGTCCGCAGCTGAAGCTGCACCAGTGCGGTCTGCCCAAGGCCATGGCGCTGGAGCTCTTCAAGCCGTTCGTGATGAAGCGCCTGGTCGACCTGAACCACGCGCAGAACATCAAGAGCGCCAAGCGGATGGTCGAGCGCGGCCGCACGGTCGTGTACGACGTCCTGGAAGAGGTCATCGCGGAGCACCCGGTTCTGCTGAACCGTGCGCCCACGCTGCACCGCCTCGGTATCCAGGCCTTCGAGCCGCAGCTGGTCGAGGGCAAGGCCATCCAGATCCACCCGCTCGTCTGCACCGCGTTCAACGCGGACTTCGACGGTGACCAGATGGCCGTGCACCTGCCGCTGTCCGCGGAGGCGCAGGCCGAGGCCCGCATCCTGATGCTGTCCTCGAACAACATCCTCAAGCCGGCCGATGGCCGCCCGGTCACGATGCCGACCCAGGACATGGTCCTCGGTCTGTTCTTCCTGACCACGGACGGCGAGATGCGGAACGTGAAGGGCGAGGACCGCTCCTTCGCGTCCGTGGCCGAGGCGATCATGGCGTTCGACGCCGGCGAGCTCTCGCTGCAGTCGCGCGTGGACATCCGCTTCCCGGTGGGCACCATCCCGCCGCGCGGCTGGACCCCGCCGGCGCAGGAGGAGGGCGAGCCGGAGTGGCAGCAGGGTGACAGCTTCCGGCTGAAGACCACGCTGGGCCGCGCGCTCTTCAACGAGCTGCTGCCCGAGGACTACCCGTTCGTCGACTACGAGGTCGGCAAGAAGCAGCTCTCCGAGATCGTCAACGACCTCGCCGAGCGCTACCCGAAGGTCATCGTGGCGGCGACGCTCGACAACCTGAAGGCGGCGGGCTTCTACTGGGCGACCCGTTCCGGCGTCACCGTGGCCATCTCCGACGTCGTCGTTCCCGAGGCGAAGAAGGAGATCGTCAAGGGCTACGAGGCGCAGGACGAGAAGGTCCAGAAGCAGTACGAGCGCGGTCTGATCACCAAGGACGAGCGCACGCAGGAGCTCATCGCGATCTGGACCAAGGCGACCAACGAGGTTGCCGAGGCGATGAACGACAACTTCCCGAAGACCAACCCGATCTTCATGATGGTGAACTCGGGTGCACGAGGCAACATGATGCAGATGCGTCAGATCGCCGGTATGCGTGGTCTTGTGTCGAACGCCAAGAACGAGACGATCCCGCGTCCGATTAAGGCCTCCTTCCGTGAGGGCCTGTCGGTGCTGGAGTACTTCATCTCGACTCACGGTGCTCGTAAGGGTCTGGCGGACACCGCTCTGCGTACCGCCGACTCGGGTTACCTCACCCGTCGTCTGGTCGACGTCTCCCAGGACGTCATCATTCGCGAGGAGGACTGCGGCACCGACCGTGGTCTCAAGCTGGCCATCGCCGAGCGCGGCGCGGACGGCGTCCTGCGCAAGGCGGACAACGTCGAGACCAGCGTGTACGCACGTGCGCTGGCCGAGGACATCACCGTCGACGGCAAGGTGCTGGCCCCGGCCAACACCGACCTCGGCGACGTCCTCATCGACGAGCTGGTCAAGCACGGCATCGAGGAGGTCAAGACCCGCTCGGTCCTGACCTGCGAGTCCGCCGTCGGCACCTGCGCCATGTGCTACGGCCGTTCGCTGGCCACCGGCAAGCTGGTCGACATCGGTGAGGCGGTCGGCATCATCGCCGCCCAGTCCATCGGTGAGCCCGGTACCCAGCTGACGATGCGTACCTTCCACACCGGTGGTGTGGCCGGTGACGACATCACCCAGGGTCTGCCGCGTGTCGTCGAGCTCTTCGAGGCCCGTACCCCGAAGGGTGTCGCCCCGATCTCCGAGGCCAACGGCCGCGTGCGGATCGAGGAGACCGAGAAGACCAAGAAGCTCGTCGTCACCCCGGACGACGGCAGCGACGAGACGGCATTCCCGATCTCGAAGCGTGCCCGTCTGCTGGTGGGCGAGGGCGACCATGTCGAGGTGGGCCAGAAGCTCACCGTGGGTGCCACCAACCCGCACGACGTGCTGCGCATCCTCGGCCAGCGGGCCGTCCAGGTCCACCTGGTCGGCGAGGTCCAGAAGGTCTACAACTCGCAGGGTGTGTCGATCCACGACAAGCACATCGAGATCATCATCCGGCAGATGCTGCGCCGTGTGACGATCATCGAGTCGGGCGACGCGGAGCTGCTGCCCGGCGAGCTGGTCGAGCGCTCGAAGTTCGAGACCGAGAACCGTCGTGTGGTCCAGGAAGGCGGCCACCCGGCCTCCGGCCGTCCGCAGCTGATGGGTATCACCAAGGCCTCGCTGGCGACCGAGTCGTGGCTGTCGGCGGCGTCCTTCCAGGAGACGACCAGGGTCCTCACGGACGCGGCGATCAACGCCAAGTCCGACTCCCTGATCGGCCTCAAGGAGAACGTCATCATCGGTAAGCTCATCCCGGCCGGTACGGGCCTGAACCGTTACCGCAACATCCGGGTCGAGCCGACCGAGGAGGCCAAGGCCGCGATGTACTCGGCCGTCGGCTACGACGACATCGACTACTCGCCATTCGGCACGGGCTCCGGCCAGGCCGTTCCGCTGGAGGACTACGACTACGGTCCGTACAACCAGTAAGCGAGTCGCTTGAGTTGAAGGGCGGTCACCCTCTTGGGGGTGACCGCCCTTCGGCGTTCCGCTCCCGCCAGGGCTGCGCTCGCGCCCAGGCCCATGGCTGTCTTGACGCTCGCTCACGGCGCCTGCGCGGGCCTCTGGCGACTCCGTCCAGGCGCCTTGCCGGGCAGAGGCCGCGGTGTCGTACCGGGGCTGGCGGCCCAGCCGCCCGGAGGGCTCCATCGCGAAAGGATCAAGAGGACATTGGGCTGATCCGGTGCCATCTGCGGCGCTCGAGGGCCCGAAGGGACATCTCGTGAAAGCCCGGCGTGTCGGGCCCCACGGCATTTGTTTTGACCGAAGTCCGTGAGGTAGGTACGCTCAGACCTTGTGCCTGGGGTGTGCCCTGGCTCCCGTGCGTGCCTTCAACCGCAAGGGGGGCCATAACCGGCCACCGTAATCTGCGCCCTTTTCGCCTCGCGGCGGGAGTCTGCAGCTTCGACACACCCGACCGCGTGGGTCGGCGACGTTCCAGGTTAGCTTCACCATTCGGCACACAGAAACCGGAGAAGTAGTGCCTACGATCCAGCAGCTGGTCCGTAAGGGCCGGCAGGACAAGGTCGAGAAGAACAAGACGCCCGCACTCGAGGGTTCCCCTCAGCGCCGCGGCGTCTGCACGCGTGTGTTCACGACCACCCCGAAGAAGCCGAACTCGGCCCTGCGTAAGGTCGCGCGTGTGCGTCTGACCAGCGGGATCGAGGTCACCGCTTACATTCCGGGTGAGGGACACAACCTGCAGGAGCACTCCATCGTGCTCGTGCGTGGTGGCCGTGTGAAGGACCTGCCGGGTGTTCGCTACAAGATCATCCGCGGTTCCCTTGACACCCAGGGTGTGAAGAACCGCAAGCAGGCCCGCAGCCGCTACGGCGCCAAGAAGGAGAAGTAAGAATGCCTCGTAAGGGCCCCGCCCCGAAGCGCCCGGTCATCATCGACCCGGTCTACGGTTCTCCTCTTGTCACGTCCCTCATCAACAAGGTGCTGCTGAACGGCAAGCGCTCCACCGCCGAGCGCATCGTCTACGGCGCCATGGAGGGCCTGCGTGAGAAGACGGGCAACGACCCGATCATCACGCTGAAGCGCGCTCTGGAGAACATCAAGCCGACCCTCGAGGTCAAGTCCCGCCGTGTCGGTGGTGCGACGTACCAGGTTCCGATCGAGGTCAAGCCCGGTCGTGCCAACACGCTCGCGCTGCGCTGGCTGGTCGGTTACTCCCGCGCCCGTCGCGAGAAGACCATGACCGAGCGTCTGCTCAACGAGCTCCTCGACGCCAGCAACGGCCTCGGTGCCGCTGTGAAGAAGCGCGAGGACACGCACAAGATGGCCGAGTCCAACAAGGCCTTCGCGCACTACCGCTGGTAGTCGCAGACCCCATCGAGACCGAGAGAAGACTGAAGCCTTATGGCTACCACTTCGCTTGACCTGGCCAGGGTCCGCAACATCGGGATCATGGCCCACATCGACGCGGGCAAGACGACCACCACCGAGCGGATCCTGTTCTACACCGGCGTTTCGTACAAGATCGGTGAAGTCCACGACGGCGCTGCCACCATGGACTGGATGGAGCAGGAGCAGGAGCGTGGCATCACGATCACCTCTGCTGCCACCACCTGTCACTGGCCGCTCGAGGACAACGACTACACCATCAACATCATCGACACCCCCGGGCACGTCGACTTCACCGTCGAGGTGGAGCGCTCCCTGCGCGTGCTCGACGGTGCAGTGACGGTGTTCGACGGTGTCGCCGGTGTCGAGCCGCAGTCCGAGACGGTGTGGCGTCAGGCCGACCGTTACGGCGTGCCGCGTATCTGCTTCGTGAACAAGCTGGACCGTACGGGCGCCGAGTTCCACCGCTGCGTGGACATGATCTCGGACCGCCTGGGCGCCCAGCCGCTCGTCATGCAGCTTCCGATCGGTGCCGAGGCCGACTTCAAAGGCGTTGTGGACCTGGTCCGCATGAAGGCGCTCGTGTGGTCCGCCGAGGCGGCGAAGGGCGAGATGTACGACGTCGTCGACATCCCGGCCACGCACACCGAGGCCGCCGACGAGTGGCGCGGCAAGCTGATCGAGGCCGTCGCGGAGAACGACGAAGAGATCATGGAGCTGTACCTCGAGGGCCAGGAGCCCACCGAGGAGCAGCTGTACGCCGCGATCCGTCGCATCACCATCGCGTCCGGCAAGTCCAGCGACACCACGGTCACCCCGGTGTTCTGCGGCACCGCGTTCAAGAACAAGGGCGTTCAGCCCCTGCTCGACGCGGTCGTGCGCTACCTCCCCACGCCGCTCGACGTCGAGGCCATCGAGGGCCACGCCGTCAACGACGCCGAGGAGATCGTCAAGCGCAAGCCGTCCGACGAGGAGCCGCTCTCCGCCCTCGCGTTCAAGATCATGAGCGACCCGCACCTCGGCAAGCTCACCTTCGTCCGGGTCTACTCGGGCCGCCTGGAGTCCGGCACCGCCGTGCTGAACTCCGTCAAGGGCAAGAAGGAGCGCATCGGCAAGATCTACCGCATGCACGCCAACAAGCGTGAGGAGATCGAGTCGGTGGGCGCCGGCGACATCGTCGCCGTCATGGGCCTGAAGCAGACCACCACCGGTGAGACGCTGTCCGACGACAAGAACCCGGTGATCCTGGAGTCCATGGACTTCCCGGCGCCGGTCATTCAGGTCGCCATCGAGCCCAAGTCCAAGGGTGACCAGGAGAAGCTGGGTGTCGCCATCCAGCGTCTCGCGGAGGAGGACCCCTCCTTCCAGGTTCACTCGGACGAGGAGACCGGCCAGACCATCATCGGTGGTATGGGCGAGCTGCACCTCGAGGTGCTGGTCGACCGTATGCGCCGTGAGTTCAAGGTCGAGGCCAACGTCGGCAAGCCGCAGGTCGCGTACCGCGAGACGATCCGCAAGGCCGTCGAGCGCGTGGACTACACCCACAAGAAGCAGACCGGTGGTACCGGTCAGTTCGCCAAGGTGCAGATCGCGATCGAGCCCATCGAGGGCGGCGACGCCTCGTACGAGTTCGTGAACAAGGTGACCGGTGGCCGTATCCCGAAGGAGTACATCCCTTCGGTGGACGCCGGTGCGCAGGAGGCCATGCAGTTCGGCATCCTCGCCGGCTACGAGATGACGGGCGTCCGCGTCACGCTTCTCGACGGTGCCTACCACGAGGTCGACTCCTCCGAGCTCGCCTTCAAGATCGCCGGTTCGCAGGCCTTCAAGGAGGCCGCGCGCAAGGCCAGCCCTGTGCTGCTCGAGCCGATGATGGCCGTTGAGGTCACCACGCCCGAGGATTACATGGGTGAGGTCATCGGCGACATCAACTCCCGCCGTGGCCAGATCCAGGCCATGGAGGAGCGGGCCGGTGCCCGCGTCGTGAAGGGCCTCGTGCCCCTCTCGGAGATGTTCGGCTACGTCGGAGACCTCCGCAGCAAGACGTCGGGTCGCGCAAGCTACTCGATGCAGTTCGACTCCTACGCCGAGGTTCCGCGGAACGTCGCCGAGGAGATCATCGCGAAGGCCAAGGGCGAGTAACGCACCCCGTTTACACGCTTTAGGCTTGACACCGACCGCCGGGGTCGGACCTCACGGAAAAACCCCGGCGGGCGGCACCCCAGCAAAGATCACCTGGCGCCGATGAGTAAGGCGTACCAGAACCACTCCACAGGAGGACCCCAGTGGCGAAGGCGAAGTTCGAGCGGACTAAGCCGCACGTCAACATCGGCACCATCGGTCACATTGACCACGGTAAGACGACCCTCACGGCCGCCATTACCAAGGTGCTGCACGACGCGTTCCCGGACCTGAACGAGGCCTCGGCCTTCGACCAGATCGACAAGGCGCCCGAGGAGCGCCAGCGCGGTATCACCATCTCCATCGCGCACGTCGAGTACCAGACCGAGTCGCGTCACTACGCCCACGTCGACTGCCCCGGTCACGCGGACTACATCAAGAACATGATCACGGGTGCGGCGCAGATGGACGGCGCCATCCTCGTGGTCGCCGCCACGGACGGCCCGATGCCGCAGACCAAGGAGCACGTGCTCCTGGCCCGCCAGGTCGGCGTTCCGTACATCGTTGTCGCCCTGAACAAGGCCGACATGGTGGACGACGAGGAGATCCTGGAGCTCGTCGAGCTCGAGGTTCGTGAGCTCCTCTCCGAGTACGAGTTCCCGGGCGACGACGTTCCGGTCGTCAAGGTCTCGGCGCTCAAGGCGCTCGAGGGCGACAAGGAGTGGGGCCAGTCGGTCCTGGACCTGATGGCCGCCGTCGACACCGCGATCCCGGAGCCGGAGCGCGACGTCGACAAGCCGTTCCTCATGCCGATCGAGGACGTCTTCACGATCACCGGTCGCGGTACGGTCGTCACCGGCCGTATCGAGCGTGGTGTCCTCAAGGTCAACGAGACCGTCGACATCATCGGTATCAAGACCGAGAAGACCACCACCACGGTCACCGGCATCGAGATGTTCCGCAAGCTGCTCGACGAGGGCCAGGCCGGTGAGAACGTCGGCCTGCTCCTCCGTGGCATCAAGCGCGAGGACGTCGAGCGCGGCCAGGTCATCATCAAGCCGGGCTCGGTCACCCCGCACACCGAGTTCGAGGCCCAGGCCTACATCCTGTCCAAGGACGAGGGTGGCCGCCACACGCCGTTCTTCAACAACTACCGTCCGCAGTTCTACTTCCGTACGACTGACGTGACCGGTGTTGTGACCCTTCCCGAGGGCACGGAGATGGTCATGCCGGGCGACAACACGGAGATGAAGGTCGAGCTCATCCAGCCCATCGCCATGGAGGAGGGCCTCAAGTTCGCCATCCGTGAGGGTGGCCGGACCGTGGGCGCCGGCCAGGTCACCAAGATCAACAAGTAAGTCTTGTTGGCTTGATTGCCTGGTAGCTCCATAGAGCTACAGAAGGGGCCCGTACGACTTCGGTCGTACGGGCCCCTTTGCCTTTCCCGGGGTACCGGGCGATTCGCCGTTCTGGGGCTACCAGGCGATCGGCAGGGCCACCGGGCCGCGGATCATCGTGCGCGGGTCGAAGATCACGTACAGCGGGATGCCCAGCAGCGGGTAGTCCCGTACTTTGCTCACCCAGTCGTTGTCCGGATTGGAGCGGGACACGACTTCGACGGCCGCGATGAGCGTGCGCGGGTCGAAGGAGCCGTCGCCTTCCATGTCGGCCTCGGCGATCACCATTACGTCGGGGCGGCGCATGATGCCCTCAGGTACGTCCTCCACATCAGGGGTTCCTGTGTGGGCCACGAGGTCATCCGGCATGACCTTCTCCAGGCGTCTCCGGAGGCGCGGGCGTACTCCCACTTCCAGCTCACGCGGACCGCCCGCATGGCTTCGTCCAGGACGGCGCTCAACTCCCGCAGGGCTGCCCCTGCAATAGCCGGGTCTTCGTGCTCCAGGTTGCCCTTCGCGTCGGTGTAGCGGGCGGACAGATCAGGGCGGCGGGCGATTTCGATCTCTCTGGCCCAGATCAGGACCCAGCCCTGCACAGGACTCAGGGACTGCCACTCGACCGCCTTGGCGAAGGCTTCGTCCTTCTCGGCCTGCATCTCCTCCAAGCGACTGGGGGCGACGACGGCGAGCGCCGCGCGCAGGGCATCAGGCGTCTTCTCGGGGCGGGGAATCAGCTCGTGGCCGTGGTCGGACCGTGTGCGCATGGTGTCCTCCATGGGTGCCCCGATCAGGGTATCGGGCCATGGCGGAACAGCCCGGTACCGGTGGTGAGCGCTCATGCTAGGCGGCCTCCGGGAGATCGAATCGGCAGTCACGGCAGCGACCGGGGTCTGGCGCGCGGAAGGCGCGGTCGCAGCCGTCGCAGTTCTGGAGGGGGTCCGGGCGTAGCACCACAGGGGCTGCGGGCAGGGGCGGCGGTAGCAGCTCCGTGAGGCGGTGCGCGAGGAGGGCTGCCGGGTGGTGGAGGGGCTCGCAGGGGAGGCTCGCTGTGAGGGTGCGGCGTACGGCTTCGGGGGCTGCGCCGCGTTCCAGAGGATCTGATCCAGGTGCTGAAATTCGGCGACGGCACAGCAGTCGGGCGTTCCGAAGGCGCGTTCAGTGGCCGCCCGGTCTCCGAACCGAAAGACCTTCGGATCCTTGAACTGCGGTATGGCATGATCCGGGCCCAGGCTCTCACCCCGAGGGAGTCGCTGGCCTTCATCGAGCAAGTGCTGGGAGAAACATGACCCACGGTCCCTCGGCCGATGACGCTTCCGCGCTGAAGTGGTTCAAGAGCAGCTACAGCGACAGCAGCGAACCCGGCGACTGCGTCGAGATAGCCACCACCCCCGCCACCATCCACCTCCGCGACTCCAAGAACCCCCAGGGCCCGCGCCTCATCTTCGACCCCACCGCGTGGGCGGACTTCGTGTCGTACGCCGCTCAGAGCTGACCCACGTCTGTCGCGGCCTCCTGTAAATTCGCTGAAGCGTACGAGAGTTACTGAGGCGAACGTGACGGGGGTTGCGCCGTGGCAGGGAACCGGCCGAAGGATTGGCATGTCCTGGACTTGGACAAGGACCCCACTCCCGGGGATCCGGACCGGGTCCGTCACCTGGCCAAGAACCTGCACGACTTCGCCGATGATGTCGGGGACGCGCTCCGCCTGATCAAGGGGATGGCGGACGAGGACGCGGTCCTGAAGTGGGCGGGCAAGTCCGCGAAGGCGTTCCAGGACGAGTTCTCGGGCGTGCCGAAGCAGCTGAAGAAGCTGAAGAAGTCGTACGAGATGGCGGGGGACGCCCTCACCGACTACTGGCCGAAGTTGGAGCGCGCCCAGGCACTGGCCGACAAGGCCCTGGCCAAGGGCCGCGAGGCGCAGTCCGATCTCTCCTCCGCCAAGTCCCGCCTCTCCTCGGCCGATTCGTGGGTGACGAAGGCCAACAAGGAAGCGGACAAGTACAAGGACGACCCCACCGGTAGCAAGGACACCGAGAAGCCGGACGAGGCGAAGGTGCGGGCCGCGACTCGGGATGCCCAGCATGCCAAGTCGGCTCAGACCTCGGCCCAGTCGGATGTGACGTCCGCGAACAGCGCGCTGGACGCGGCGAAGAAGATGGCCGAGGACGCCCGCAAGATGCGGGAGGAGGCGGCGAAGACCGCCAAGGACAAGATCGACGACGCCTCCGACGCCGGTATCCACAACCGCAAGTGGTGGGAGGAAGTCGGGGACTGGGTCTCCGACAACTGGGACACCATCGTCGCCGTCTGCAAGGTCGTCGTCGCGGTCGTCGGCATCATCGCGATGATCATCGGTGGTCCGATCCTCGGCGCGATCGTCCTGGTTGCCGCGCTCGTCGTCCTCGCCGACACTCTCAACAAATACGCGAAGGGCCAGGCATCCCTATGGGATGTGGCGTTCGCGGCGCTGGATTGCATACCCGGGATGAAGGGGATCACCACGCTCGGCGGGCTGGCGAAGGGGCTGAAGGGCGGTCTGGCCGCCCTCAAGGGCCTCAAGGGCGGCCTGAAGGGGCTGGGCCTTGCCGCGCGTGGCCTGGGCAAGTCGGCCCGCGGCGCCATTGCGGACGGTGCCAAGGGCGCCTACAACCGCCTCAAGAACGTGGTCCGCTCCAAGGGTAGTGACCCGGTGGACATGGCCACCGGCGCGATGTTCCTGCCGCAGACCGATGTGGAGCTTCCCGGCAACCTCCCACTGGCCTTCACCCGCCGAGTAGCCTCCGACTACCGCTGCGGTTGGTGGTTCGGCCCCACCTGGGCCTCCACTGTCGACCAGCGTCTGGAAGTCGACGCCGACAGCGTCGTGTTCGTCACCGAGGACGGCCTGCTGCTCGCCTACCCTCACCCCACCGGCCCGGACACCCCGGCCCTGCCGGAAGCCGGGCCGCGCTGGCCCCTGACCCGCCTCCGCGACGGGGGCTACCGCATCGACGACCCGCTCACCGGCCAGACCCGCCACTTCGCCTTCCCCTCCGGTGGCATTGCCCTGCTCACCCGCATCGTCGACCGCAACAGCAACATCATCACCTTCGACTACGACGAGCACGGCACCCCTGTCGCTATCCGCCATGACGGCGGTTACCACCTCAAACTCACCACCGATGACGGCCGTGTCACCGCCCTGGCGCTGGTGGGTGCAGCCGAAGACGGCTCCGACATCACCATCAAGCGCTACCGCTACACCGCAGACAATCTCACCGAGGTCATCAATTCCTCGGGCCTGCCTCTGCAGTTCACGTACGACGAACGTCTCCGTATCACCTCCTGGACCGACACCAACCACAGCCGCTACGGCTACACCTATGACGACCACGACCGCTGCGTCGCCGAAGGCGGCGAGGCCGGCCACATCACCATCACCCTCAACTACGGCGGAACCGACCCCGCCTGGCCCGGCTGCCGCATCACCACCCTCACCACCCCCGAGGGAGCTACCACACGCTTCGTCGTCAACGAAAACAGCCAGGTCATTGCCGAGGTCGACCCCCTCGGCGCAACAGTTCGGACTGCGTACGACGCCCATCATCACGTCGTGTCCCGGACAAATGAACTGGCCCACACCACACGACTCGTTGTCGATGAGAGCGGTCGTCCCACGGAAGTTATCCGTCCGGACGGTGCGACTATGCGCATCGCGTACGACGATCTGAGCTGTCCCACGACGATCCGCAGGCCCGACGGTGCCTGCTGGCGCAGGGAATACGACGAGCATGGCAATTGCACGTCCATGACCGATCCCGCAGGCTCGACCACGCGGTTTACGTACAACCCAGCAGGTCACCTCACTGGGGTGACGGACGCTTTGGGCAACAGCAGGACGGTGCACTGCAATCCGGCAGGGCTCCTGGTCGCAGTAACCGACCCGCTCGGCGCAACAACGACCTGGAAACGTGACGCATTCGGCCGGATCGTCGCGTACACAGACCCACTGGGCTACACCACGCAGATCGCCTGGACAGTCGAAGGCCAACTCGCCTGCCGCATCACCGCCGATGGTGCCGTCGAGACATGGTCGTACGACGGTGAGGGCAACTGCACCAGTCACACCACACCCGCGGGTGCTACCACTCGCTTCGAGTACACCCACTTCGACTTGCCATCGGCTCGCACCGGCCCCGACGGGGTGAGGTACGAATTCATCCACGACCAGAATCTCCGGCTGGCCACGGTCACCAACCCCGAGGGCTTGACGTGGACGTATGAACATGACGCGGCAGGGCGTCTGATCTCGGAATCCGATTTCGATGACCGGGTTGTGACGTACACCTACGACGACGCGGGACGCCTGACTTCCCGCACCAACTCGCTTGGCCACACCATCCGCTACGAACACGACGCCCTTGGCAACCTGGTTCGGAAAGTCAGCGACGACCGCACCACTGAATTTGTCTACAACCTCAACCGCGAGTTGGTCGAAGCGACTGGACCGGGCACGTCAATCACTCTGGAGCTCGACCCAAACGGTCTCGTCATCTGCGAGACGGTCAACGGCCGACGCACGACGTACGCACGTGACCCGTTGGGGCGCCTCATCCATCGGGCAACCCCTTCTGGAGCCTCAACCACGTGGACGTATGACGCCACGGGTAACCGCACGCAACTGGACGCCTCGGGCCGCACCGTACGCTTCGACCATGACTGGTCCGGCCAGGAGATCCGCCGATCCATCGGTCAGCGCAACATACTCACGCACGCCTTCGACGGCCTCGGTCGTCGCATCTCCCAGTCCTTGTCCGCCGACGACGGCAGTCATAGGTTGCACCGCGCCTACCTCTACAGCGAGGACGGCAACCTCGTGGGCATCGACGACGAGGTGGCCGGCAGTCGGAGATTCGCCCTGGACCTCGCAAGCCGGGTCACCGCTGTCCACGCCCACAACTGGACCGAGCGATATGCATACGACGAGGCGGGCAACCTGACCAACGCCTCCTGGCCCACCAAACATCCTGGCGGGGAATCCACCGGAGGCCGTGCATACACCGGCACACGGATCAGCCGTGCGGGCGACACCCGTTATGAATACGACACCCTGGGCCGCACAGTTCTACGCCAGAGGAAACGTCTGTCTCGCAAGCCTGATACTTGGCACTACACGTGGGATTCGGAAGACCGTCTGACATCGGTCACGACGCCGGACGGAACCCTTTGGCGATATCTCTATGACTCATTGGGTCGCCGCACGGCCAAGCGACGCATCGCCGATGACGGTCGAACAGTTGTGGAACACGTCGACTTCACCTGGGACGGCATCACCCTCTGCGAGCAAACGACTCGAACTGATTCCCTTCCTTATCTCGTGACGCTGACGTGGGACCATGACGGCCTCCATCCAATCGCACAAACAGAACGTATCGCGGCGACGGAAGCACCTCAGGAGGAAATAGACTCCCGCTTCTTTTCCATCATCACGGACCTGGTCGGAACGCCGACAGAACTCGTCGATGAAGATGGTGGAGTTGCCTGGCGCGCACGATCCACCCTCTGGGGAACAACCGCGTGGAACTCTGACGCCTCCACGTACACTCCTCTGCGCTTCCCGGGGCAGTATTTCGACCCGGAATCTGGTCTCCATTACAACTACTTCCGGCACTATGACCCTGAGACCGTTCGCTACCTGACGCCGGATCCTCTCGGTCTGGTGCCCGCACCGAACCCGGTCACTTACGTCCACAACCCCCACACCGGAGTCGACCCACTTGGACTGAACCCGTACTACAGTGACATCGCGCCGAACGGGCAGCGAGGTCCCGCCTACGCAGAGGTCACCCCACAGACTCTGGATGACGCGGCCAACAAGCTCATCGGAAGTCCACCGGGGCGAGGCGCCCGCTATTCTCCTCCGGGCTTTCAGGGCGGTGCCGCCGGCCATTCGCGGGGCCACTTGATCGGGCAGCAGTTCGGCGGCGATGGGCGAGATATGCGGAACATCGTCACCCAAGGAACCACGCAGAACAACGGACCAATTTCAGACGCTGAAGATCTTATTGCGGACCATGTGAGATCATCCGGAAACACGGTCATTATGAGCGTGACCCCCGAATACGCCCACGGGGGAAACGTCCCCAGTCACGTCCTCATCGAAGCGGTGGACGACTTCGGCTGGTCGTTCAGTCGACGACTCCCCAACATGTAGAAAGGCGCAAACTGAATGACTGACGCGAACCATGCGGACGCGGATGATCTACTGAGACTCACAGCACTCTGCCCGCCTCCGATGGAATCCGGTAAGTCGCGCTCCGATCCGTCGGAGCAGACAGTCCGAAATATTCCCGGAAGTCACCACAATCTGGTCCGCACATACGGCACTGGATGTTTCGATGAATTCCTGTGGATTTTCGCCACGGGTGCGGACAACGTGAACCTTGACATCGACGCAGCCACCAGCACGACGCAGTCGACCCTGGGGCTCAAGGACGCGCCTACTCTCCGTGAGGCTCTTAGTCGACACCACACGACCCCGGAAGACCTCATCCAGTGGGGAGTAACCGACAACGGAGACTCGCTGTTGTGGATTCCTGACGGAGATCCTGCAGGTTGGCCAACAGCCGTCATCCAGGCCGGACAGCTTGACTTTGCCATCTCGCCGAGGAGTTCAACGGGAGTCGTGCTGGACCTCTTGACCGGAGCGCTTCGCCTTCGATTCTTTCCCGATGACTTTCCGAGCAGTCACCCAGAGTTCTCACCGAACCCGTACACATAGAGCCAATTCCAACCTCAGTTTGAGCAGGTCAGGTGAAGGGTGACGGTGTCGAGGACACCGCGGAAGGGCACGCGGACGGTGCCGCCGGCGCCCTGGCAGCCCTTGTCCGCCCAGCAGCCGGCGGACTGCCTGCCGAGTCGAGCCACGCAGTACGAGGCTCTCGCGTGGCTTGGTCAGGCGGGACGCATGACGCCGTTCTCTGGTGTGATGAGCCAGCGGAAATGGTCGACGAGAGGCCCAACGACCGCCGGGTCACGTAGTACTACCCCGAGTTCGATGTTGTCCGTCAGCGCGCGATCGGTGAGGTTGGCGCTGCCGAGGAAGGCAGTATGCCGGTCGGCGGCGATCAACTTGGCGTGCAGTACGCCTGCGGACGCCATCCGGTGCCAGACGGCCACATTGGGCGGCAGTGCGTCGAAGGCAGTAGATGCTTGTGTGGACTCTTCCAGTAGGAGGTCCACACGCACTCCTCGATCGACTGCCTCCGCGAATGAGCGGTGAGAGCCGGGCCGGATGTATAAGCCCCGAGCCGATAGGTGTGCCGGCCTTGCCGAGTGCCCCGGGTTTGACCTACGTCACCCCCGGGGTACCATCCTCGGCTCGATTGGCCAGCCCCCCGCCCCGTATGGCAGACTAGCGGGGTTGCTCGGTCGAGTGCCGATGCTGCGCGCCTCCCGCCGGGAGGACTGGAAGCGAGTCCCACAGTACTCGTCGCTTCAACTGCCGGAAGGCAGCGCTGGGGCGGACGTACGGGAATCTTCCGGGAAGTGTCAGCGGGGTGCCGGCCAGGCGCCCGGTGGGTGTTCAGCCCCCGGTCCAGCGGTTGTCTCTTGGGCTCAGCCGCGTCCCTCGGTAGGGAAATCCATTACGGATATCTCTGTCAGCAGGAACGCGACACGCCCGACCGCGTGGGTCGGAGGTAAGGGACGCGGACCCCCGGGTACCAGAGCGTTTTACGAGACAAAGGACTACTGAGTAGCCATGGCGGGACAGAAGATCCGCATCCGGCTCAAGGCCTACGACCACGAGGTCATCGACTCCTCGGCGAAGAAGATCGTCGAGACGGTGACCCGCACTGGTGCGTCGGTCGCGGGCCCGGTGCCGCTGCCCACTGAGAAGAACGTGTACTGCGTCATCAAGTCGCCGCACAAGTACAAGGACTCGCGCGAGCACTTCGAGATGCGCACGCACAAGCGCCTGATCGACATCCTCGACCCGACGCCCAAGACCGTTGACTCTCTGATGCGACTCGACCTTCCGGCCGGTGTCGACATCGAGATCAAGCTCTAAGGGTCGGTGATCTGAGAATGGCTAAGCAGATCAAGGGCATCCTGGGCGAGAAGCTCGGCATGACGCAGGTGTGGGACGAGAACAACCGTGTTGTTCCGGTCACCGTCGTCAAGGCCGGCCCCAACGTCGTCACCCAGGTTCGTACGAACGACACCGACGGCTACGAGTCGGTCCAGATCGCCTTCGGCGAGATCGACCCGCGCAAGGTGAACAAGCCCCTCAAGGGCCACTTCGCCAAGGCCGACGTCACCCCCCGCCGTCACCTCGTCGAGATCCGCACCGCGGACGCCTCCGAGTACACCCTGGGCCAGGAGATCTCCGCTGAGGTCTTCGAGGCCGGCGTCAAGGTGGACGTGACCGGCAAGAGCAAGGGCAAGGGCTTCGCCGGTGTCATGAAGCGTCACAACTTCAAGGGCCTCGGCGCCGGACACGGCACCCAGCGCAAGCACCGCTCTCCCGGTTCCATCGGTGGCTGCGCCACCCCGGGCCGTGTGTTCAAGGGCCTCCGCATGGCGGGTCGCATGGGCAACGAGCGGGTCACCACCCAGAACCTGACCGTCCACGCCGTTGACGCGGAGAAGGGTCTGCTGCTCATCAAGGGCGCGGTTCCCGGTCCGAACGGCGGCCTCGTCCTGGTCCGCACCGCGGCCAAGGGGGCCTGAGGTAACCGATGAGCACTGTTGACATCCTTTCGCCGGCAGGCGACAAGACCGGGACGGTCGAGCTCCCCGCGGAGATCTTCGACGTCGAGAAGATCAGCGTTCCGCTGCTTCACCAGGTCGTCGTCGCGCAGCTGGCCGCGGCCCGTCAGGGCACGCACAAGACCAAGACCCGCGGTGAAGTCCGTGGTGGTGGCAGGAAGCCTTACCGCCAGAAGGGCACCGGCCGCGCCCGTCAGGGTTCGACCCGTGCGCCGCAGTTCGCCGGCGGTGGCGTCGTCCACGGCCCGCAGCCGCGTGACTACTCGCAGCGGACCCCGAAGAAGATGAAGGCCGCGGCCCTGCGCCACGCCCTCACCGACCGGGCCCGCAACAACCGCATCCACGTCGTCACCGGCGTGGTCGACGGGGACATCAGCACCAAGGCCGCGAAGAACCTGCTCGGCAAGATCTCGGAGCGCAAGAACGTGCTCCTGGTCATCGAGCGGAACGACGAGGCCGGGCTGCTCTCCGCCCGCAACCTGCCCCAGGTCCACATTCTGGAGCCGGGCCAGCTGAACACGTACGACGTTCTCGTCTCGGACGACGTGGTCTTCACCCAGGCCGCTTTCGAGTCCTTCGTGTCTGGCCCCAAGGCCGCTGACACCGAAGGGAGCGAAGCCTGATGGCTACGCGTCACCCGAGCATTGCCTCCAAGGCGGCCAAGGCCGCCAAGGCCGCGCGCGTCGCCAAGGCGAAGCGCCACGAGGCCGAGGGCAAGAACACCGTCGAGACGCCGCTGAGCAAGAGCTTCACGGACCCCCGTGACGTCCTCCTCAAGCCGGTCGTCTCCGAGAAGAGCTACGCGCTGCTCGACGAGGGCAAGTACACCTTCATCGTCGCGCCTGGCGCCAACAAGACCCAGATCAAGGAGGCCGTCCAGGCGGTCTTCTCGGTCAAGGTCACCGGGGTCAACACGATCAACCGCCAGGGCAAGCGCAAGCGGACCAAGAGCGGTTTCGGTAAGCGTGCTGACAGCAAGCGCGCGATCGTGACCCTCGCTGAGGGCGACCGTATCGACATCTTCGGCCAGGCCTCCTAACGGAGTGCCCTGGTCCGAATATCGGACGAGGACTGAGAAATGGGAATCCGCAAGTACAAGCCGACTACGCCGGGCCGTCGTGGCTCCAGCGTCGCCGACTTCGTCGAGGTCACGCGGTCCACGCCGGAGAAGTCGCTGGTCCGCCCGCTGCACAGCAAGGGCGGCCGTAACAACGCCGGTCGTGTGACCGTTCGCCACCAGGGTGGCGGACACAAGCGCGCCTTCCGAGTGATCGACTTCCGTCGTCACGACAAGGACGGCGTGCCGGCGAAGGTCGCGCACATCGAGTACGACCCCAACCGCACCGCGCGCATCGCGCTGCTGCACTACGCCGACGGCGAGAAGCGCTACATCCTCGCCCCGCGCAACCTGCAGCAGGGTGACCGCGTCGAGAACGGTCCCGGGGCCGACATCAAGCCGGGCAACAACCTGGCCCTCCGCAACATCCCGGTCGGTACCACGATCCACGCGATCGAGCTCCGTCCCGGTGGTGGTGCCAAGTTCGCCCGCTCCGCCGGTACCTCCGTGCAGCTGCTCGCGAAGGAGGGCCAGATGGCCCACCTGCGCATGCCGTCCGGAGAGATCCGCCTGGTCGACGTGCGCTGCCGCGCCACCGTCGGCGAGGTCGGCAACGCCGAGCAGTCGAACATCAACTGGGGCAAGGCCGGCCGCAAGCGCTGGCTGGGCGTTCGCCCGACCGTCCGCGGTGTGGCGATGAACCCGGTTGACCACCCGCACGGTGGTGGTGAGGGCAAGACCTCCGGTGGTCGCCACCCGGTCTCCCCGTGGGGTCAGAAGGAGGGTCGTACTCGTTCGCCGAAGAAGGCTTCGAACAAGTACATCGTCCGCCGCCGCAAGACGAACAAGAAGCGCTAGGAGCGGGTTTAGATGCCGCGCAGTCTCAAGAAGGGGCCCTTCGTCGACGACCACCTGATCAAGAAGGTGGACGCCCAGAACGAAGCCGGTTCCAAGAACGTCATCAAGACCTGGTCCCGTCGCTCGATGATCATCCCGGCCATGCTCGGCCACACGATCGCGGTGCACAACGGCAAGACCCACATTCCGGTGTTTGTCACCGAGTCGATGGTCGGCCACAAGCTCGGCGAGTTCTCGCCGACGCGCACCTTCCGGGGTCACGTCAAGGACGACCGGAAGTCGAAGCGCCGCTAACGCGGGGTGGAATGACCATGACAGACACTGGAAGGACAACCATGGAAGCCAGGGCCCAGGCGCGGTACATCCGCGTTACGCCCATGAAGGCCCGCCGCGTGGTGGACCTTATCCGTGGCATGGATGCCACGGAGGCTCAGGCGGTCCTGCGTTTCGCCCCGCAGGCCGCGAGCGTGCCGGTCGGCAAGGTGCTGGACAGCGCCATTGCCAACGCCGCGCACAACTACGACCACACCGACGCCGACAGCCTCTTCATCTCCGAGGCGTACGTCGACGAGGGCCCGACCCTGAAGCGGTTCCGTCCGCGTGCCCAGGGCCGCGCCTACCGGATCCGCAAGCGGACCAGCCACATCACCGTGGTCGTCAGCAGCAAGGAAGGAACCCGGTAATGGGCCAGAAGGTTAACCCGCATGGGTTCCGGCTCGGTGTCACCACGGACTTCAAGTCCCGGTGGTACGCCGACAAGCTGTACAAGGACTACGTCAAGGAAGACGTCGCCATCCGTCGGATGATGACGTCCGGCATGGAGCGCGCCGGTATCTCGAAGGTTGAGATCGAGCGCACCCGTGACCGCGTGCGGGTGGACATCCACACCGCGCGTCCCGGCATCGTCATCGGCCGCCGTGGCGCCGAGGCCGACCGCATCCGCGGCGACCTCGAGAAGCTCACGGGCAAGCAGGTCCAGCTGAACATCCTCGAGGTCAAGAACCCCGAGACCGACGCTCAGCTGGTTGCTCAGGCCGTTGCCGAGCAGCTGTCCTCCCGCGTCTCCTTCCGCCGCGCCATGCGTAAGAGCATGCAGTCGGCGATGAAGGCGGGCGCCAAGGGCATCAAGATCCAGTGCGGTGGCCGTCTCGGCGGCGCCGAGATGTCCCGCTCGGAGTTCTACCGCGAGGGCCGTGTGCCCCTGCACACGCTCCGCGCGAACGTCGACTACGGCTTCTTCGAGGCCAAGACGACCTTCGGCCGTATCGGTGTGAAGGTCTGGATCTACAAGGGCGACGTCAAGAACATCGCCGAGGTCCGCGCCGAGAACGCCGCTGCCCGCGCCGGCAACCGTCCGGCCCGTGGCGGTGCTGACCGCCCGGCCGGCCGTGGTGGCCGCGGTGGCGAGCGTGGCGGTCGCGGTCGTAAGCCGCAGCAGGCTCCGGCTGCCGAGGCCCCCAAGGCCGAGGCCGCTGCCGCCGCTCCGGCTGAGAGCACCGGAACGGAGGCCTGACCGACATGCTGATCCCCCGTAGGGTCAAGCACCGCAAGCAGCACCACCCCAAGCGCCGTGGTCAGGCCAAGGGCGGTACGCAGGTTTCGTTCGGCGAGTACGGCATTCAGGCCCTCACGCCGGCGTACGTGACGAACCGTCAGATCGAGGCCGCTCGTATCGCGATGACCCGCCACATCAAGCGTGGCGGCAAGGTCTGGATCAACATCTACCCGGACCGCCCGCTGACCAAGAAGCCCGCCGAGACCCGCATGGGTTCCGGTAAGGGCTCCCCCGAGTGGTGGGTCGCGAACGTGCACCCGGGCCGGGTCATGTTCGAGCTGTCCTACCCCAACGAGAAGATCGCCCGTGAGGCCCTGACTCGCGCAGCCCACAAGCTGCCGATGAAGTGCCGGATCGTCAAGCGCGAGGCAGGTGAAGCGTGATGTCGGCCGGTACCAAGGCGTCCGAGCTGCGCGAACTGGGTGACGAGGAGCTTCTCGCGAAGCTCCGCGAAGCCAAGGAAGAGCTGTTCAACCTCCGCTTCCAGGCGGCGACCGGTCAGCTCGAGAACCACGGTCGGCTCAAGGCCGTCCGTAAGGACATCGCGCGGATCTACACCCTGATGCGTGAGCGCGAGCTGGGCATCGAGACGGTGGAGAGCGCCTGATGAGCGAGAGCAACGTGACTGAGCAGAAGACCGAGGCGCGCGGATTCCGCAAGACCCGCGAGGGTCTGGTCGTCAGCGACAAGATGGACAAGACCGTCGTCGTCGCCGTCGAGGACCGCGTGAAGCACGCCCTGTACGGCAAGGTCATCCGCCGTACGAGCAAGCTCAAGGCCCACGACGAGCAGAACGCCGCCGGTGTCGGCGACCGCGTCCTCCTGATGGAGACCCGGCCGCTGTCCTCGACGAAGCGCTGGCGCATCGTCGAGATCCTCGAGAAGGCCAAGTAAGGAAATTCCCGCAAGGGGATTCCAAAGACACAGCCTGAGGGGTATCCCTCAGGTTCGTTCCGCCAGGCTCGGGGCGGGGTCGTCGTAAAGGACGGCCCCGCCCCGGGAACCGGCAGACAATCAGGAGATAGACGTGATCCAGCAGGAGTCGCGACTGCGTGTCGCCGACAACACTGGTGCGAAGGAAATCCTTTGCATCCGTGTGCTCGGTGGCTCCGGTCGCCGCTACGCGGGCATCGGTGACGTCATCGTCGCCACCGTCAAGGACGCGATCCCCGGTGGCAACGTGAAGAAGGGTGACGTCGTCAAGGCCGTCATCGTTCGCACCGTCAAGGAGCGCCGCCGTCCGGACGGCTCGTACATCCGCTTCGACGAGAACGCCGCCGTCATTCTGAAGAACGACGGCGACCCTCGCGGCACCCGTATCTTCGGCCCCGTCGGCCGTGAGCTGCGCGAGAAGAAGTTCATGAAGATCATCTCGCTCGCGCCGGAGGTGCTGTAAGCATGAAGATCAAGAAGGGCGACCTGGTCCAGGTCATCACCGGTAAGGACAAGGGCAAGCAGGGCAAGGTCATTGCCGCTTACCCGCGCGACGAGCGCGTCCTGGTCGAGGGTGTCAACCGGGTCAAGAAGCACACCAAGGCCGGCCCCACCGCCCGCGGTTCGCAGGCCGGCGGCATCGTGACCACCGAGGCCCCGATTCACGTGAGCAACGTTCAGCTCGTCGTGGAGAAGGACGGCAACAAGGTCGTCACGCGTGTCGGTTACCGCTTCGACGACGAGGGCAACAAGATCCGCGTTGCCAAGCGGACGGGTGAGGACATCTGATGGCGACCACCACCACTCCGCGTCTGAAGACGAAGTACCGCGAGGAGATCGCGGGCAAGCTGCGTGAAGAGTTCTCCTACGAGAACGTCATGCAGATCCCCGGCCTCGTCAAGATCGTGGTCAACATGGGTGTGGGCGACGCCGCCCGCGACTCCAAGCTGATCGAGGGCGCCATCCGCGACCTCACCACGATCACCGGTCAGAAGCCGGCCGTCACCAAGGCCCGCAAGTCCATCGCGCAGTTCAAGCTGCGTGAGGGTCAGCCGATCGGTGCCCACGTCACGCTCCGTGGCGACCGCATGTGGGAGTTCCTGGACCGCACCCTGTCGCTCGCGCTCCCGCGCATCCGCGACTTCCGCGGCCTGTCTCCCAAGCAGTTCGACGGCCGTGGCAACTACACCTTCGGTCTCACGGAGCAGGTCATGTTCCACGAGATCGACCAGGACAAGATCGACCGCGTCCGGGGTATGGACATCACCGTGGTCACCACGGCGACCAACGACGCTGAAGGCCGTGCCCTTCTCCGTCACCTCGGCTTCCCGTTCAAGGAGGCGTAAGCGAGATGGCGAAGAAGGCTCTTGTTGCCAAGGCTGCTCGTAAGCCCAAGTTCGGTGTGCGTGCGTACACCCGCTGCCAGCGCTGCGGCCGTCCGCACTCCGTGTACCGCAAGTTCGGCCTGTGCCGCGTGTGCCTTCGTGAGATGGCTCACCGTGGCGAGCTGCCGGGCGTGACCAAGAGCTCCTGGTAATCCCGTACTTCGGGGTTCCGGAAGCTCTCGGTAAGTAAAGGGCTCGGTCAGGTGCCCACCCCTCCATGGCTTAGGCTGGGAGGGTTGGGCGCCTGGACGCCCGTACGACTTACTACGCCGTAGGTCCCCGCGCCGCACCCGTCCCGCCCATGAGTGGGGAGAGGGATGGCGCATACAGGAAACCCCGGCGAGAGAGGCCGAAGGCCAATTCATGACCATGACTGATCCGATCGCAGACATGCTTACGCGTCTGCGTAACGCGAACTCGGCATACCACGACTCGGTGTCGATGCCGCACAGCAAGATCAAGTCGCACATCGCGGAGATCCTCCAGCAGGAGGGCTTCATCACGGGCTGGAAGGTCGAGGACGCCGAGGTCGGCAAGAACCTCGTCCTCGAGCTGAAGTTCGGCCCGAACCGTGAGCGCTCCATCGCGGGCATCAAGCGGATCTCCAAGCCCGGTCTCCGGGTTTACGCGAAGTCCACCAACCTGCCGAAGGTGCTCGGCGGCCTCGGCGTGGCGATCATCTCCACGTCCCACGGGCTCCTCACCGACAAGCAGGCCGGCAAGAAGGGCGTAGGCGGAGAAGTTCTCGCCTACGTCTGGTAACGGAAGGGAACGGAGGAAACAGCTATGTCGCGTATTGGCAAGCTCCCCATCACGGTTCCCGCCGGCGTGGACGTCACCATCGACGGCCGTACGGTCCAGGTGAAGGGCCCCAAGGGCACCCTCTCCCACACCATCGCGGCGCCGATCGAGATCGCTAAGGGCGAGGACGGCGTGCTGAACGTCACCCGCCCGAACGACGAGCGTCAGAACAAGGCCCTCCACGGCCTGTCCCGCACGCTGGTGGCGAACATGATCACCGGCGTGACCCAGGGTTACGTGAAGAAGCTCGAGATCAGCGGTGTCGGTTACCGCGTCCTGGCGAAGGGCTCCAACCTGGAGTTCTCGCTCGGCTACAGCCACTCGATCACTGTCGAGGCCCCCGAGGGGATCTCCTTCAAGGTCGAGAACCCGACGCGGTTCTCGGTCGAGGGCATCGACAAGCAGAAGGTCGGCGAGGTTGCGGCCAACATCCGCAAGCTGCGCAAGCCCGACCCGTACAAGGCCAAGGGCGTCAAGTACGAAGGCGAAGTCATCCGCCGCAAGGTCGGAAAGGCGGGTAAGTAAGCCATGGCATACGGTGTCAAGATTGCTAAGGGCGACGCTTACAAGCGTGCTGCCATCAAGCGTCGTCACATCCGGATCCGTAAGCACATCTCGGGTACGGCTGAGCGTCCGCGCCTGGTCGTGACGCGTTCGAACCGCCACATCGTGGCCCAGGTCATCGACGACATCAAGGGTCACACCCTGGCGTCGGCGTCGACCCTGGACACCACGATCCGCGGTGGCGAGGGCGACAAGTCCGCGCAGGCGAAGTCGGTCGGCGCCCTGGTTGCCGAGCGCGCCAAGGCTGCCGGTGTCGAGGCTGTCGTATTCGACCGTGGTGGAAACCAGTACGCCGGGCGCATCGCCGCCCTGGCGGACGCCGCCCGCGAAGCCGGACTCAAGTTCTGAGTCGGTTCCGTAGCTAGCGGAAACAGAGAGAGGTAATTCCAATGGCTGGACCCCAGCGCCGCGGTGGCGGTGCCGGTGGCGGCGAGCGGCGGGACCGGAAGGGCCGTGACGGCGGCGCAGCTGCCGCCGAGAAGACCGCGTACGTTGAGCGCGTTGTCGCGATCAACCGCGTCGCCAAGGTTGTGAAGGGTGGTCGTCGCTTCAGCTTCACTGCGCTCGTCGTAGTGGGCGACGGTGACGGCACCGTGGGTGTCGGTTACGGCAAGGCCAAGGAGGTGCCGGCCGCCATCGCCAAGGGTGTTGAGGAGGCCAAGAAGCACTTCTTCAAGGTCCCCCGTATCCAGGGCACCATCCCTCACCCCATCCAGGGTGAGAAGGCCGCGGGCGTCGTCCTGCTCAAGCCGGCTTCCCCCGGTACCGGTGTTATCGCCGGTGGCCCGGTGCGTGCCGTGCTCGAGTGCGCGGGCGTTCACGACATCCTGTCGAAGTCCCTGGGCTCCGACAACGCGATCAACATCGTGCACGCGACCGTGGAGGCCCTCAAGGGCCTGCAGCGTCCCGAGGAGATCGCGGCCCGCCGCGGTCTGCCGCTCGAGGACGTCGCCCCCGCGGCTCTGCTGCGTGCGCGTGCCGGGGCTGGTGCGTAATGGCTCAGCTCAAGATCACGCAGGTCAAGTCGTACATCGGCAGCAAGCAGAACCACCGTGACACCCTGCGTTCGCTTGGCCTCAAGCGGGTCAACGACGTGGTCGTCAAGGAGGACCGCCCCGAGTTCCGCGGCATGGTGCACACCGTCCGCCACCTCGTGACGGTCGAGGAGGTCGACTGATCATGGCGGAGAACAACCCGCTGAAGATCCACAACCTCCGTCCCGCCCCGGGCGCCAAGACCGCCAAGACCCGTGTGGGTCGTGGTGAGGCGTCGAAGGGTAAGACGGCCGGTCGTGGTACCAAGGGCACGAAGGCCCGCTACCAGGTTCCGGAGCGCTTCGAGGGTGGGCAGATGCCCCTCCACATGCGTCTCCCGAAGCTGAAGGGCTTCAAGAACCCGTTCAAGACCGAGTTCCAGGTCGTGAACCTCGACAAGCTGGCCGCGCTGTACCCGGAGGGTGGCGAGGTCACCGTCGAGGGGCTCGTCGCCAAGGGTGCCGTTCGCAAGAACAGCCTCGTCAAGGTCCTCGGCCAGGGCGAGATCTCCGTGGCGCTGCAGGTGACGGTCGACGCCGTCTCCGGCTCCGCCAAGGAGAAGATCACCGCCGCCGGCGGTACCGTCACCGAGCTCGTCTGATTTCACCAGGCGTCTCGATGACTTGAGCGATCCCGACCGGGGATGCCCCACAAAAGGGGCATCCCCGGTTGGTCGTTCCAAGGTGGGCAGTGTCGCCGGTAAGGTGGCCTGCACTGTCCGCAGTACTAGAGATATATGGGGCTCGCGCCCCGTGGTCGTCCGGTGGGCCTCAGGGAACTCCGGACGGTCTTTGACTGTTGGATAGCTGTCAGTTATCCGTCGAACCTCAAGACCGTCACCTCTGACGCAGTTGCGCGGGGGTCGCAGGAGGCACCGTGCTCACCGCGTTCGCCCGGGCGTTCAAGACGCCCGACCTGCGCAAGAAGCTGCTCTTCACGCTCGGCATCATCGTGGTCTACCGGGTCGGTACCCACATTCCGATCCCCGGCGTCGACTACCGGAACGTGCAGACCTGTATCGACATCGCCAAGGGCAACCAGGGTCTGTTCGGTCTGGTCAACATGTTCAGTGGTGGCGCGCTGCTGCAGATCACGATCTTCGCGCTCGGCATCATGCCCTACATCACGGCGAGCATCATTCTGCAGCTGCTGACGGTGGTGATCCCACGCCTCGAAGCCCTCAAGAAGGAGGGCCAGGCCGGCACCGCGAAGATCACGCAGTACACCCGTTACCTGACGGTGGCCCTCGCCATCCTCCAGGGCACGGGTCTCGTCGCGACCGCGCGCAGCGGCGCCCTGTTCAGCGGCTGCCAGGTGGCCACCGAGATCGTGCCCGACCAGTCGATCTTCGTCACCATCACGATGGTCGTCACCATGACCGCCGGTACGGCCGTCGTCATGTGGCTCGGTGAGCTCATCACCGACCGCGGCATCGGCAACGGCATGTCGATCCTGATGTTCATCTCGATCGCCGCGACCTTCCCGTCCGCGCTGTGGGCCATCAAGGAGCAGGGCTCCCTGGCCGACGGCTGGATCGAGTTCGGCACCGTCATCGCCGTCGGTCTGGTCATGGTCGGTCTGGTGGTCTTCGTCGAGCAGGCCCAGCGCCGCATCCCGGTCCAGTACGCGAAGCGCATGATCGGCCGCCGGTCGTACGGCGGTACGTCGACGTACATCCCGCTGAAGGTCAACCAGGCGGGCATCATCCCTGTGATCTTCGCCTCGTCGCTGCTCTACATCCCGGCGCTGGTCGCCCAGTTCTCCAGCGGTGACTCCGCCTGGAAGACCTGGATCACGCAGAACCTGACCAAGGGTGATCACCCCATTTACATCAGCGTGTACTTCGTGCTGATCGTTTTCTTCGCGTTCTTCTACGTGGCTATCTCGTTCAACCCCGAGGAAGTCGCGGACAACATGAAGAAGTATGGTGGCTTCATCCCGGGCATCCGGGCTGGCCGACCGACCGCTGAGTACCTGAGCTACGTGCTCAACCGGATCACCTGGCCGGGTTCGCTGTATCTGGGTCTGATCGCTCTTGTGCCAACGATGGCGTTGGTTGGTTTCGGGGCAAACCAGAACTTCCCGTTCGGTGGCACCAGCATCCTGATCATCGTGGGTGTTGGTCTGGAGACGGTGAAGCAGATCGAGAGCCAGCTCCAGCAGCGCAATTACGAAGGGTTCCTCCGCTGATGCGAATCGTCCTCGTCGGGCCGCCCGGTGCCGGCAAGGGAACGCAGGCTGCGTTCCTCGCCAAGAACCTGTCGATCCCGCACATCTCCACGGGCGACCTGTTCCGCGCCAACATCAGCCAGCAGACGGAGCTCGGCAAACTGGCGAAGTCCTTCATGGACAAGGGCGAGCTGGTTCCGGACGAGGTCACCATCGCGATGGCCAAGGACCGCATGGAGCAGCCCGACGCGGAGAACGGCTTCCTGCTCGACGGCTTCCCGCGCAATGTGTCGCAGGCCGAGGCGCTGGACGAGATGCTCAAGGTCGAGAGCATGAAGCTGGACGCGGTGCTCGACCTGGAGGTTCCCGAGGACGAAGTGGTCAAGCGCATCGCCGGCCGCCGGATCTGCCGTAACGACTCGGCGCATGTCTTCCATGTCGCGTACAAGCAGCCGAAGCGGGAAGGCGTTTGTGACGTCTGCGGTGGCGAGCTGTACCAGCGGGATGACGACTCCGAGGAGACCGTCCGTAAGCGCCTTGAGGTGTACCACACGCAGACCGAGCCGATCATCGACTACTACAAGGCTCAGGGGCTTGTCGTGACGATCTCTGCGCTTGGTCAGGTGTCTGAGGTTACGGGGCGGGCGATGGAGGCGTTGTCGCGCGACGCGTGATTTTTTCTTGCGGGGGCGCGTTTTGGCGCGTCGGACCGGCACCGTCTACGTCGTAGGCGGTGCCGGTCCGCATTCCGGGGGTGGGTGGTGGGTCGGGGCCGTGCCGTGCCGGTACATCCGCCCGTCGCCGGTGGATCAGACGTTGGCCTGTAGGGAGACGTTTCCAGATCCGGGCGTAGGCGACGGGCATGTGATGTACCGGCACGGCACGGCCCCTTCCGTGCGCTGGCGACTGCGGGTGCACCACCCCCAGCCCGTCCGGCGCTGGAGATCTTTTAGCCCGTCCGGCGTTTGAGGACGAGGCCGTTCAGGCCGATGCGGTGGTCTGGGGGCGGCAGCCCCCAGGGACGATGGGGGTCCCCCCGCTTGGGGGTACCTCCCAGGCCCTTAAGGCACTGGGGGAGAAGCCGAGAGTGGGGGAGGGTAGGGGCGGCGGGGGCGAAAGGCGTCCTGCCTGCGGTGGGTCGGGGGCTGCGGGTTGTGCTGGCGTACGTGGAGGCGGGTCGGTCCCCGTATCGTTGACGTTGTCCTTCGTCTCCCGGTCCAGAAAGGCCGCAGTTCCATGGTGCAGATCAAGACCCGCGAGCAGATCGCCAAGATGCGTGAGGCGGGGCTGGTCGTCGCCGCCATTCATGCGGCCACGCGTGAGGCCGCCGTGCCCGGTGCCAGCACCAAGGATCTCGACGAGGTCGCGCGGAAGGTGCTCGCCGAGCACGGGGCGAAGCCGAACTTCCTCGGGTACGGGGGGTTCCCCGCCACGATCTGCACCTCGGCGAACGAGGTTGTTGTCCACGGGATTCCGGATGAGAAGACCGTTCTGAAGGACGGGGACATCATCTCGATCGATGCCGGTGCGATCGTGGACGGCTGGCATGGGGACGCCGCGTACACCGCGTTCGTGGGCGGCGGTCACGCTCCGGAGCTCGTTGAGCTGTCCCGGGTGACCGAGGAGTCGATGTGGGCCGGTATCGCCGCTATGAAGCAGGGAAATCGGCTCGTGGATGTGTCGCGCGCCATTGAGACCTACATCCGTCGGCAGCCGAAGGTCGGCGGCGGGCGGTACGGGATCATCGAGGACTACGGCGGCCACGGCATCGGGACCGAGATGCACATGGACCCGCACCTGCTGAACTACGTCGAGCGGAAGCGGGGCAAGGGGCCGAAGCTGGTCCCCGGGTTCTGCCTCGCCATCGAGCCGATGGTGTCCTTGGGCACACCGAAGACCGAGGTCCTCCAGGACGACTGGACCGTTGTGACGATCGACGGCACGTGGTCCTCGCACTGGGAGCACTCCGTCGCCCTGACGGAGGACGGGCCCCTGGTGCTGACGGCTCCCGATGGCGGCAAGGCCAAGCTGGCCGCGTACGGGATTACCGCGGCTCCGGACCCGCTGGCTTAATGATCTGCAGAGCAGGGCATTCTCTCTCGATTCGTCTTTCCGAGGGCCCTGACGTAGACTGACTCGTCGGCTCTCGTGCACCCGCATGCCTGCATGCGCTCGTACGGAGTCGATCAAGGTAGTCGATTCGAAGGGCAAAGCGTGGCCAAGAAGCAAGGTGCCATCGAGATCGAGGGCACTGTCGTCGAGTCTCTGCCGAACGCCATGTTCAAGGTCGAGCTCCAGAACGGCCACCAGGTCCTGGCACACATCAGTGGCAAGATGCGTATGCACTACATCCGCATCCTCCCTGACGACCGGGTCGTGGTGGAGCTGTCTCCGTACGACCTGACGCGTGGCCGGATCGTCTACCGCTACAAGTAGATCTTGCCTTTACTCCGTGCTCCCGGTTCCGGGACGCGGGGGGTGGCACTGACCCGGAGAACCTCACCTAATGAAGGTCAAGCCGAGCGTCAAGAAGATCTGCGACAAGTGCAGGGTGATCCGCCGTCACGGTCGGGTCATGGTCATCTGCGATAACCCGCGCCACAAGCAGCGCCAGGGCTGACGCACGACCGAACCTCTGCATCCGCAGAACTTCGCGCGACGCAAGCAATACATGTTCATACGCAGAACCCGGGCGAATGATCGCCCGATACCCCCGGTCGGAGGCCGGGGACCCAGAACGTACCTCGTACGGCGGCTGGGAATCGGTTCTGCGGAAGACCTCCGAACGACAACTGGAGCCATTGAATGGCACGCGTTTCCGGTGTTGACATCCCGCGCGAAAAGCGTGTGGAGGTCGCCCTGACCTACGTGTTCGGCATCGGCCGGACCCTTTCCCAGCAGACGCTGGCCGAGACCGGTGTGAACCCGAACACCCGCGTTCGCGACCTCTCCGAGGAGGAGCTGGTCAAGATCCGCGAGTACGTGGACGCCAACCTGAAGACCGAGGGCGACCTCCGTCGCGAGATCCAGGGCGATATTCGCCGCAAGATCGAGATCAACTGCTACCAGGGGATTCGCCACCGTCGTGGCCTGCCCGTCCACGGTCAGCGCACCAGCACGAACGCTCGTACCCGCAAGGGCCCGCGTCGCGCCATCGCCGGTAAGAAGAAGCCGGGCAAGAAGTAGTCCTCAGCGGACGCTGCGGAATTCCCGGTTCGTCCCGGAACACCGCATACCAGCGGTCTTCGCTGTAGGACCGACCACCTCCCCGTAGGAGTAATAGATGCCCCCCAAGGGTCGTCAGGGCGCTGCCAAGAAGGTGCGCCGCAAGGAAAAGAAGAACGTCGCTCACGGCCACGCGCACATCAAGAGCACGTTCAACAACACGATCGTCTCCATCACGGACCCGTCGGGCAACGTGATCTCCTGGGCATCCGCCGGCCACGTCGGCTTCAAGGGCTCCCGGAAGTCCACGCCGTTCGCCGCGCAGATGGCCGCCGAGTCGGCTGCCCGCCGCGCCCAGGAGCACGGCATGCGCAAGGTCGACGTCTTCGTCAAGGGCCCGGGTTCCGGTCGTGAGACCGCCATCCGTTCGCTCCAGGCGACCGGTCTCGAGGTCGGCTCCATCCAGGACGTCACCCCGACCCCGCACAACGGCTGCCGTCCGCCCAAGCGCCGCCGCGTCTGACGCACGGTTGTCTTAGGTTTCGGGCGGTACGTCTCCTCGGAGGCGTGCCGCCCGTACCCTTGCAGGAGTAACAACATCGGGCTACCGCCCGGTGAGCAGGGCGTCAAATAGCGGGCGCCCCTGACTGAAGGATCGCAACATGCTGATTGCTCAGCGTCCCTCGTTGACCGAAGAGGTCGTCGACGAGTTCCGCTCCCGGTTCGTGATCGAGCCGCTGGAGCCGGGCTTCGGCTACACCCTCGGCAACTCCCTGCGTCGTACCCTCCTCTCCTCGATCCCCGGCGCTGCTGTCACCAGCATCCGCATCGACGGTGTCCTGCACGAGTTCACCACCGTGCCGGGCGTCAAGGAGGACGTCACCGACCTGATCCTCAACATCAAGCAGCTGGTTGTCTCCTCGGAGCACGACGAGCCTGTCGTGATGTACCTGCGCAAGCAGGGGCCGGGTCTGGTCACCGCCGCTGACATCGCGCCGCCGGCCGGTGTCGAGGTGCACAACCCCGACCTCGTCCTCGCCACGCTCAACGGCAAGGGCAAGCTGGAGATGGAGCTGACCGTCGAGCGCGGTCGCGGTTACGTCTCCGCCGTGCAGAACAAGCAGGTGGGCCAGGAGATCGGCCGTATCCCGGTCGACTCCATCTACTCGCCGGTTCTGAAGGTCACGTACAAGGTCGAGGCCACGCGTGTCGAGCAGCGCACCGACTTCGACAAGCTGATCGTCGATGTCGAGACCAAGCAGGCCATGCGTCCGCGTGACGCCATGGCTTCCGCCGGTAAGACGCTGGTCGAGCTCTTCGGGCTCGCCCGCGAGCTCAACATCGACGCCGAGGGCATCGACATGGGCCCGTCCCCCACGGACGCCGCCCTGGCCGCCGATCTCGCGCTGCCGATCGAGGAGCTCGAGCTCACCGTTCGCTCGTACAACTGCCTCAAGCGTGAGGGCATCCACTCCGTGGGTGAGCTCGTCGCCCGCTCCGAGGCCGACCTCCTGGACATCCGCAACTTCGGTGCGAAGTCCATCGACGAGGTCAAGGCGAAGCTGGCCGGGATGGGTCTCGCCCTGAAGGACAGCCCGCCCGGATTCGACCCCACGGCCGCGGCCGACGCTTTCGGGGCCGATGACGACGCCGACGCCGGTTTTGTCGAGACCGAGCAGTACTGAGAGCTCGGGACCGATCACCGGGTCTTGGCTGCGGGCCCGCTGTGGCTGGTCGCGCATTTCCCCGCGCCCCTTACGGGGCGCGGGTCTCCGACGGGCAAACCCGCCCGCTCGGATACTGACCTCGGTACCTGATACGGCCGGGGCAGACACCTAGGAGAAACACCATGCCGAAGCCCACCAAGGGTGCCCGTCTGGGCGGCAGCGCCGCGCACGAGAAGCTGCTCCTCGCGAACCTCGCGAAGTCGCTGTTCGAGCACGGCCGCATCACCACCACCGAGGCGAAGGCCCGCCGCCTGCGCCCGTACGCGGAGCGTCTGATCACCAAGGCGAAGAAGGGTGACCTTCACAACCGCCGTCAGGTGCTCTCGGTGATCACGGACAAGAGCATCGTGCACACGCTCTTCACCGAGATCGGCCCGCGCTACGAGAACCGCCCGGGTGGTTACACCCGTATCACCAAGATCGGTAACCGCCGTGGCGACAACGCGCCCATGGCTGTCATCGAGCTGGTGGAGGCCCTGACCGTGGCCCAGCAGGCCACCGGTGAGGCCGAGGCGGCGACGAAGCGTGCCGCGAAGGACGCCGAGGCTGCGGCTCCGGCTGCCGCCGAGGCCGCCGAGGCCGTCGAGGACGCCAAGCCGGCCGAGCAGGCCGCCGAGGAGTCCAAGGACGCCTGAGGCTCTGCCTTGCGTTGAGCGGGTCCGCCCCCTGCGGGGCGGGCCCGCTTTCGCGTTCCGCGGGCGGGGGCGAGCGCCGTACGCGGCTGCGGGTCCGGCTGTGCCCACCCTCCCCCCACTCTCGGCTTCTCCCCCAGTGCCTTAAGGGCCTGGGAGGTACCCCCAGAGCGGGGGGACCCTCATCGCCGCTGCGCAACGACTGCCCACAGCCTGGCGGCGGTCCGCCGGCCTGGCTGTCCCGCAGCCTGGCGGCGGTCCGCCAGCCTGTCTGTCTGCCCCCGGCCTGAGAGGATCTATCTGTGAGTGACGAAGTACAGCCCGGTTTTGTGCGTGTGCGTCTGGAACTGTCCTACGACGGGACCGCGTTCCATGGGTGGGCGAAGCAGGCCGGTGAGCGTAGGACCGTGCAGGCGGAGATCGAGGACGCGCTACGGACGGTGACGCGGTCCGGGGACACCGCGTACGAGCTGACCGTGGCCGGGCGGACCGATGCCGGAGTGCATGCACGCGGGCAGGTGGCGCATGTTGATCTGCCTCTGGAGGTCTGGGGCGAGCACCGCGGGAAGCTGCTCAAGCGGCTTGCCGGGCGGCTGCCCAAGGATGTGCGGGTGTGGGCTCTCAGGGAGGCGCCCAGCGGTTTCAATGCCCGCTTCTCCGCGATCTGGCGGCGGTACGCCTATCGCGTCACCGACAACCCCGGTGGCGTCGATCCGCTGCTGCGCGGTCACGTCCTCTGGCACGACTGGCCCCTCGACGTGGACGCCATGAACGAGGCAGCAGGGCGGCTCCTGGGGGAGCACGACTTCGCCGCGTACTGCAAGCGGCGCGAGGGTGCGACCACCATTCGTACGCTCCAGGAGCTGAGCCTGGTGCGGGGTGAGGACGGGATCATCACCGCGACCGTGCGGGCCGATGCCTTCTGCCACAACATGGTGCGGTCGCTGATCGGTGCGCTGTTGTTCGTGGGGGACGGGCATCGCGGGACCGACTGGCCCGGGAAGGTGCTGGCCGCCGGTGTGCGTGACTCCGCCGTCCATGTCGTACGGCCGCACGGGCTGACGCTCGAGGAGGTCGGGTATCCCGCCGACGAGTTGCTGGCCGCGCGGAGCAAGGAGGCGCGGAACAAGCGGTCGCTGCCCGGGGCAGCAGGGTGTGCAGCCTGTTAATGACAAGCTGAGGTCATGAGCGTAATGACAAGCTGAGGTCATGAGCGACCAGTACGACGACGTCCCCGGCTCCTCCTTCACGGAACGGCCGGCGGACCTGATCACCACGGACATCACGGCGGACCTCCTGCGTGGCGCGCTGGAGCTGGAGCGCACCCAGCACGGGGTGCTGCCGCACCGGCTGCCCGCCCGGGCCCGGGCTCAGTGCGCCGACGGGCAGCTGGCCATGGCGGAGGCCCAGCCCTCCGGCGTGCGGCTGGTCTTCCGAACCCGGGCGACCGTTGTCGAGCTGGACACGCTTCCCACCAAGACGGTCTACCTGGGTGCCCCGCCCCGTCCCGACGGCGTGTACGACCTGCTCGTCGACGGCCGCCCGGCCGGCCGGGCGAGCGCGCCCGGCGGCAATGCCCTGATCGTGGACATGACCACCGGTTCCGCGGAGTCCCGGCCCGGACCGGTGGGCACCGTCCGGTTCGCCGGTCTGCCCGGTCAGGTGAAGGCCGTCGAGATCTGGCTGCCGCACAACGAGGTGACCCAGCTGGTCGCCCTGCGCACCGACGCCCCTGTCGAGGCTGTGCCGCAGGGGGGCCGCAAAGTGTGGCTGCACCACGGGAGTTCGATCAGCCAGGGCTCCGACGCCGCCAGTCCCAGCACGACCTGGCCCGCGCTGGCCGCCTCCCTCGGCGGTGTGGATCTGATCAACCTGGGCCTGGGCGGCGGTGCCCTGCTCGACGCGTTCACCGCCCGCGCCCTGCGCGACACCCCCGCGGACCTGATCAGCGTCAAGATCGGCATCAACCTGGTCAACACCGACCTGATGCGGCTGCGTGCCTTCACCCCGGCGGTGCACGGCTTCCTCGACACCATCCGCGAGGGGCACCCCACCGCGCCGCTGCTGGTCGTCTCGCCGATCCTGTGCCCCATCCACGAGGACACCCCCGGCCCCAGTGCCCCGGACTTCAGCGATCTCAGCGCTGGGAGGCTGCGGTTGCGGGCCGCGGGCGACCCCGCGGAGCGCGTCGCCGGGAAGCTGACGCTGGGCGTCATCCGGGACGAGCTCTCCCGCATCGTGAAGCAGCGGGCGGCCGAGGACCCCCATCTGTACTACCTCGACGGCCGTGACCTCTACGGCGCGGCGGACTTCGTCGAGCTGCCGCTGCCCGACCAGCTCCACCCGGACGCCGCCACGCACTGCCGCATCGGCGAACGCTTCGCCGAGCTGGTCTTCCGCACCGGCGGACCGTTCGCCGCCGAGCGTTCCTGAGACGCCACCAGGGAAAAGGGCAATGACCGTATCAGCGCTTGATTATGGCATTTCGGTTAGGTGCTCCATTATTTCGGGTTAAGCGTGAACCCGTTCGCTTGTGTCACCAGCGTGGCCAGTTGACGCCACTTTAGATTTCCCGGCACATCGCCTCGTTCCGCGCGAGGCGGGTGGTCTGGGAGACCTGGATGAGTTCAATTGAGGCCGCCCGTGTGGTGCGCCCCGGGACGAGACGGCAGCAGACCCTCAGGCCGCCCTCGGACCAGCCGGCGCAGCCCGGACTGCTGCCGCTGCCGCCGTCGGACGACGAGAAGTACGCCTACCCCAAGCGCCGCTTGTGGATGCTCACGGTCACTTCGATGGTCAGCGTGTCCTGTCCGGCGCTGAGTCAGTTCCGACTGGCGTCCTCCTCCCCGCTGTTGTGGCTGTTCGCCCCCCTCCTGACGTTCACGGTGCTGTACTACCTGATCTCGCTGCGGGTGAATCTGTGCAGCCGCGATTTCGACGTGGAGCGGCATCGAAGACTCGTGGGCGCATGGCGCCCCGGCACCTATCCCTCGGTCGATGTCTTCCTGCCGGTGTGCGGTGAGCCGATCGAGGTGCTGCACAACACCTGGACCCATGTACGGATGCTCGCCGACGACTACCCGGGCCCCTGCGAGCCGTTCGCCCTCGACGACTCGGCCAGCTACCGCCTGGAGGCGTGGGCGGTCCGCATGATGTACGGCTGGGCGCACGTCTTCGCTATCTGGGACATCCTGCGCGGCCGCCGCATGGGCTGGCAGGCCACCGGTTCCGCCGCGGCGAAGCGGAGCGGAATCACACGGCACCGGACCGCTGTGTGGCTGTGGGGCGGTGGAACCGCGGTGCTCTGGGTGGCCGCCGCCGGCTGGCGCACGCTGATGCCCGACCCGGCCGACTTCGCCCTCCTTCTGTCCTCCGGACTCTTCTACGCGCTGATCGTCGGACGAGTCCTGGTCCAGCCCCGTGCGATGGGAGCCCACTGATGCGCGTGTGCCGTGTCACCGCCGCCCTGCTCGTTCCGCTCACCGCCGCCGCCCTCGCGCTGACGGCGTGCAGCCCGGGCACCGTCGGCGGCCGTTCCCGCGTCCCGGCCACAGCCGCGGGCGCGCAGGAACCGCCCTATGACGTACGCCCGTTGCTCCAGCCGGCGAAGAAGTACTTCGGCGTCGCCCGGGCCAAGGCCCCGCACTCCATGGAGCCGGTGGACGACTACACCAGGCTGGTCGGCAAGAGGCCGAATCTCATCCGGTACTACGCGGCCTGGGGCGACGGATTCGACGCCACGGGTGTCCGCAACGCCTGGAACACCGGTGCGCTGACCATCGTGTCCTGGGAGCCGCAGAAGACGTCCCTCACCGAGATCGCCGACGGCGAGACCGACGCGTACATCAAGGAGTACGCGACGGCGGTCCGCACCCTGAACATCCCGGTCGCGATCAGCTTCGCGGACGAGATGAACGGCGACTGGGAGAAGTGGGGGATCACCGAGACCACGCCCAAGGAGTACGTCCGGGCCTGGCGGCACATCCACGACGTCTTCGAGGACGTCGGCGCGACCCACGTGATCTGGGCCTGGTCGCCGAACATCATCAAACCGGACACCCACGACGACCTCAGCCGCTTCTACCCGGGCGAGAACTACGTCGACTGGGTCGGCCTGATCGGGTACTTCACCGACTGGGACCCGCACACCTTCGAGGGGCTGTTCGGGGCGACCATGGCCGAGGTGCGCAGGTTCAGCCGCGAGCCGATGCTCGTCCTGGAGACGGGCGCCATGCCCGGCGAGCTCAGGGCGACCCATGTGCGGGCTCTCTTCGAGGGCATCGCGCCCGCCCGCGACATCGTCGGCTTCGCCTGGTTCGACTACAAGGCACGCGAGGACTGGAGGCTGACGGTCGAACCGGAGGGCCTGGCCGAGTTCCGGCGCCTCGCCGCGGACGACCTCTACGGCTTCGACGCACGGAAGGCTCGATGACGTCCGCCGAGCGCGGTCACCTGGCGTACGAGCTGGCGAGGGCGCCCGGCCCGACGACGTCGTGGTGAAGCGGACAGCCCGGCAGACCGGCTGGTACGCGCCGGAGGAGTGCGATGTGCCCGCGGCCTGCCTGGCGGGCCGGCGGCGGCTGTGGCTGGTGTCGACGACGTTCGGCGATGTCCGCGCCCGGATGAGGGAGAGTACGGCCGCGGCACTGGCCAGGGGGTTCAAGGTCGTGCGCACCGAGCGGATGCGCCTGATGACGGTGCAACTGCTGGAGCGCCGGGGCCGCTGATCGCGGCGGACGACCCCGCGGCGGCCGGCCACTCGGGACGGTCGGCCGCCGCGGAAGGCGGCTCACCGGGCTGGCCGGCCGCCGCGGAAGGCGGCTACCCGTTGGCCGCGGCCGATGCCTGGGCCTGGCCACGGCGGCCGATCTGCCGGAAGGTGAACTCCTGGAGGTCGTCGCCGGTGGTGAAGACCGCGGTGTCCTTGGTCGTCACGTCCTTGCCGTTGGTGAAGCCGGCGATCGTGAAGTAGGCGTAGCGGCCGTAGGAGTTGGTGGTGGAGCGGCAGACCGCCGCGTCGCAGAAGTTCTTCACGCCGTTGCCGGACAGCGAGTCGACGATGCTCTTCTTGTCGGCCTCGCCCTTGGCCTTGAGCGCCTGGGCCTCGGTGTCGAAGACGGCCACGCCGACCGTCACCGCGACACCGTCCTTGGTGTAGGTGACGCGCAGGACGCGCGTGCAGTCGTTCTTGGTGAGGACCGCGGGGAGGGTGTTCTTCGCGGCCGAGGCGCAGTTCTTGGTGTCGGCCGTCGGACCCTTGCGGTAGACGATGTCGCCCACCGTCAGCGTCGTACCGGGGAAGAGGATGTCCGGGCTGAGCGGGGCCGTGTCCTTCTTCACGCTGGATATGAAGTCCTTCGGATCCAGCGGGGGAGGGGCCGAGGTCGGCTCGAACGACGGTGCCGGCCCGGTGGTGTCGCTCGGGATGTCCGCGGTGGCGGGCAGGTCGGAGGGCTGGTTCGAGGCCTGGCCGTCCCCGTTCGCGTTCACGACGGCCATGGCGACCGCCGCGCCGACCGCGATCGTGGCAAGCGCGCCGGCGCCGATGAACAGCAGCCTTCGGCGCTTGTTGCGCGACTCGGACGCCTCGGCGAGTGCCGCCCAGTCAGGAGTCTGATCGGCGGTCTGGTTTCCCCACTGAGGCTGCTGAGATCCCGGCTTCCAGGGATTCCACGGAGGCTGCCCCTGCCCACCCTGCCCATAACTCATGCGCCGCATCTTAGACGGGCGTTGGGGGGTGCCGTTCCGCTTCACAGTGCACTTGAGCCCCTAGCGTGACCTGCATGAACGAGGGCAAAAGTGACATGTCCGGGTGGTTGGTGCGGCGGGCGTCCCGGCACGCGTGGGCGGTCCTGGCGGTGGTGCTCTGCGTCCCGGTCGTGAACGTGGCGCGCGCGAGCTCGGACGGCGGGATGGACAACGCGATCGTCGTACGGGCGGCCAGGACCTGGCTGGACGGGGGCTCGCCCTACGCCGACCCGCACTTCCTCTATCTGCCGGGCGCGGTGCTCGCGGCCGTGCCGCAGGCGATGCTGCCACTGGCCGCGCTGCGGGTGCTCGTCCCGCTGACGGTGACCGCGCTGCTGGCGGCGGGCTGGGCCTGCGCGCTGCGTATCCACGGGATTTCCTGGCGCAGCCGCTTCGCCGTGCTCGGGCTCACCGCGCTCGCGCTGGGTTTCGCGCCCTTCGGACACCTGGTGACGCTCGGCAACTGGACTGTGACGGCGGCGCTCGCGCTGCCGCTGGGGTTGCTGTGTGCGGTGCGGGGGCGGTGGGTCGCGGCGGGGGCGGTGATCGGTGCCGCGATCGTGCTGAAGCCGTTGCTCGCGCCGGTGGCGCTGCTCTTCGTCTTCGCCCGGGAGTGGCGGGGGCTGGCCGTCCTGGTGCTGGTTCCGGCGGTGGTTTCCGGCGGGGCGGCGCTGCTGATGCCGGATCCCGCGGGGTTCGTCACGCGGACGCTGCCGTTTCTGCTGCGCGGGCATGACGATTTCGTACGGCTCTACGAGGCTTCGCCGGGGGCGGTGCTCGCCCGGCTGGGGGTGCCGGCGGCTGTCGCCGGGGTGCTGGCCGGCGTGGCCGCGCTCGCGGGGGTCTGGTGTGCGTACCGGCGGTGGCGGCTTGCCCTGCCTGGGCCGCTGCGGGTGGTCGAGGCCGGGGTGATGCTGATGCTCTCGGCGTTTCTGGTCTCCCGGCCTTCGTACGACCACTATCTGCTCGTTGTCGTGCCGCTGCTGCTCGCGGGGCTGCCGTGTCCCGGCTCGGTGGCTCGGGGGCCCTGGTTCTGGCTGGCGTTCGTGCCCCAGGTGCCGGGGGTTACCTGGCCCTGGCTGGAGCCGGTGACCCGGCGGGCCTATCGGGACTGCCTTACCTTGTGTGTACTGGCTGCCGCGGTGGCCGTGCGGCCGGGGTTGTCGCTGGGGCCGGTTTCCAGGCGCCCGGCGCTGCAGGCTGTGCCCGCCCGTCCCGCCCTGCGGGACGACTGCCCACAGCGATAGCCCGGCGGGACGACTGCCTGCAGCGGTAGCCCGGCGGGACGACTGCCTGCAGCGGTAGCGGCGCTTGTTCGGCGTTTTGACCCCTGCGGGGCGGCGCGGGTAGGCTTGCAGTTCGTTATGTGTATTGGCTTGCTCATTCTCACGTGGGGGGCCCTTACACCGGTCCACCGGGGCCGATGACCAGCGACCAGCACGCGGTATGCGTCACCGCAGTGCGGTCAGGGCTGTCGTGATCGTCCGTGGTGGCCTTGTCAGGACCCACTCACTGAAGAAGCGAAGGCTACGAACCGTGCGTACGTACAGCCCCAAGCCCGGCGACATCACTCGCCAGTGGCACGTCATCGACGCCCAGGACGTCGTCCTCGGCCGTCTGGCGACCACCGCCGCCAACCTTCTGCGGGGCAAGCACAAGCCGATCTTTGCCCCGCACGTCGATGCCGGTGACTTCGTCATCATCATCAACGCCGACAAGGTGCACCTGTCCGGCAATAAGCGGACCCAGAAGATGGCGTACCGCCACTCGGGTTACCCGGGTGGTCTGCGCTCCGTCCGCTACGACGAGCTGATGGACAAGAACCCCGAGAAGGCCGTCGAGAAGGCCGTCAAGGGCATGCTCCCCAAGAACTCCCTGGGCCGTCAGATGCTCTCGAAGCTGAAGGTCTACTCGGGCGACCAGCACCCGCACGCTGCCCAGCAGCCGGTGCCGTTCGAGATCACCCAGGTCGCGCAGTAAGTCCGGCCACCCCCTAAGACTGAAGAGAATCTGAGGAGAATCGTGGCCGAGAACACTGTTGAGCAGCCGGTCGAAGAGACTGAGCTCGTCGACATCGACAGCTACACCACCGAGTCCGAGATCGTCGTTGAGGGCGAGTACACCTCGGAGTCGATGGCGTCCCGTTTCGGCGAGCCGCAGCCGGCCGCCGGCCTGGGTCGCCGCAAGAACGCCATCGCCCGCGTCCGGATCGTCCCGGGCACCGGCAAGTGGAAGATCAACGGTCGCACCCTTGAGGACTACTTCCCCAACAAGGTGCACCAGCAGGAAGTCAACGAGCCCTTCAAGGTGCTCGAGCTCGAGGGCCGCTACGACGTCATCGCCCGCATCGCGGGTGGCGGTGTCTCCGGTCAGGCCGGTGCGCTCCGTCTCGGTGTCGCCCGTGCGCTGAACGAGGCCGACGTCGACAACAACCGCGGCGCCCTGAAGAAGGCCGGCTTCCTCAAGCGCGACGACCGTGCGGTCGAGCGCAAGAAGGCCGGTCTCAAGAAGGCCCGCAAGGCCCCGCAGTACAGCAAGCGTTAATCTTCGCTGCCTGCTCGTACGGGTACGGCGTGTAGCTTCTACACGCCGTACGCGGAGTACGTCCGAACGCCCCGGCGGCACGCCACAGTGCCCCCGGGGCGTTCGTTTATCACAGGCATGGGCGTATAACGGCACAAGGTGCTCAAAGGCTCGTGTGATCGGGTGACTTCCGAACTCTGAAGCTTCCTCAGGAGGACAAGTGGGACGACTCTTCGGCACGGACGGCGTGCGCGGTGTCGCCAACGCGGATCTGACGGCCGAGCTCGCGCTCGGACTCTCCGTGGCAGCGGCGCACGTACTGGCCGAGGCCGGCACGTTCGAGGGCCACCGGCCGAAAGCAGTGGTCGGGCGGGACCCGCGCGCGTCCGGGGAGTTCCTTGAGGCAGCCGTGGTCGCGGGCCTGGCCAGCGCGGGCGTGGACGTCCTGCGCGTCGGTGTGCTGCCCACCCCCGCGGTGGCGTACCTCACCGGGGCGCTGGGCGCCGACCTCGGCGTGATGCTCTCGGCCAGCCACAACGCCATGCCCGACAACGGGATCAAGTTCTTCGCCCGCGGCGGCCACAAGCTCGCCGACGAGCTGGAGGACAAGATCGAGCGCGTCTACGAGGAGCACCGCACCGGCGCCCCCTGGGACCGCCCGACCGGTGCCGGCGTCGGCCGGGTGACGTCGTACGACCAGGGTCTCGACCAGTACGTCGCCCACCTCATCGGCGTCCTGCCGAACCGCCTCGACGGTCTCAAGGTCGTCCTCGACGAGGCGCACGGTGCCGCCGCCCGGGTGTCGCCCGAGGCCTTCAGCCGCGCCGGCGCCGAGATCGTCACGATCGGCGCGGAGCCGGACGGGCTCAACATCAACGACGGCTGCGGCTCCACCCACCTGGGCAAGCTCCAGGCCGCCGTCCTCGAACACGGCGCCGACCTCGGCATCGCGCACGACGGCGACGCCGACCGCTGCCTCGCCGTGGACCACACGGGTGCCGAGGTGGACGGCGACCAGATCCTGGCCGTGCTCGCGCTGGCGATGCGGGAGCGTTCCGCACTGCGCTCCGACACCGTTGTCGCGACGGTCATGTCCAACCTGGGCTTCAAGCTCGCCATGGAGCGCGAGGGCGTCTCCCTCGTCCAGACGGCGGTCGGCGACCGCTATGTGCTGGAGGAGATGAAGGAGCACGGGTACGCGCTCGGCGGCGAGCAGTCCGGGCACGTCATCGTCCTCGACCACGCCACCACCGGCGACGGCACGCTGACCGGCCTGCTCCTCGCGGCCCGGGTCGCCCAGACGGGACGTACGCTCCAGGACCTCGCCTCGATCATGGAGCGGCTGCCGCAGGTGCTCATCAACGTGCCCGACGTCGACAAGTCGCGGGTGAAGACCTCTGCCGAGCTGTCCGCCGCCGTGGCCGACGCCGAGCGCGAACTCGGCTCCACCGGGCGGGTGTTGCTCCGCCCGTCCGGCACCGAGCCGCTCGTGCGCGTCATGGTCGAGGCCGCCGACATCGACCACGCCAGGTCGGTGGCGGGCCGCCTCGCGGACGCCGTGAAGTCGGCGCTGGGCTAGTTCCCGCCTGCCCTCGCTCCCTCTCTCGCTTGTCGGTCGCGCTGCCTGGCCCAGAGCCACTTCTGGGCCAGGAGCGTGAGCGTGCCGGCGAGGATGATGCCGAGCAGGTTCAGCAGGAGCTGCTCGGTGGAGCCCCAGGTCTGCTTCGAGTCGCCGTAGCTAAGGGCCACGGCCGCGTTGGCGGCCGCGGGGACGGTGGTCACGGAGATGGCCACGCCCACCAGGGCGCCCGACTTCGAAGAGGTCAGGGACAGCGTGCCGGCCGTGCCCGCGAGGACCGCCACGACGAAGGAGAACCAGTCGGGGGCCCAGACGAAGCCGGTGTTGGGCCGGTCCGCGTCCAGCTGCTCCTGGGTGAACAGGCCGACCGCGTCCATGAAGTAGCTGAATCCCACCGTGACCACCATGGCCACGGCGAAGCCGGCCAGCAGCGCGATCATCGATCGCAGGGCCAGTCGCGGGTGCCGCTGGACGATCGCCGTGGAGAAGCCGGCCAGCGGCCCGAACTCCGGGCCGACCGCCATCGCGCCCACGATCAGGATCGCGTTGTCGAGCACCACACCGCAGGCCGCGATCATCGTGGCGAGCGTGATGAAGGCGACGTAGGTGAACGACAGCGTCGACTCCTCGTGCGTCGCGTCCGCCAAGTGCTCCCACAGCACCGCGTCCGCCGCCTCGCCCGGTGCCTCCTCCTCGGCCTTCTCAGCCCGCTTGGAGATCGACAGGTCGATGTTCTCGACGGCGATCGAGCCCGTCTTGTCGATGTCCAATGCCCGTAGCGCGCCGATGAGTTCGTCAGCGGCCTCGCGCGCGACGTCGCACATGACGACGTCACCGGCCGGGTTGCGCGCGGCACCCGGCATCACGACGAGGTGGGTGGTGCCGACCGTCTTCTCGATCAGGCGGACCACGTCGTCGGTTCTGTTGGCCGGGGTGATCAGGCGCAGATGCAGCATGACGCCCTTTTTAACAGGCCGACGTTGCGTTCAGGGGGCGGGCTAGAGCTTGCGCAGGCTCAGGCGCTGCACCTTGTGGTCCGGGCCCTTGCGCAGGACGAGCGTCGCGCGGCCGCGCGTGGGCGCCACGTTCTCCAGCAGGTTGGGCTTGTTGATGGTCCGCCAGGTCGTGCGGGCGTAGTCGAGCGCCTCCTCCTCGGAGACCTGGGTGTACTTGCGGAAGTACGAGTCGGGGTCCTGGAAGGCGGTCTGGCGCAGTTTCTTGAAGCGGTCGATGTACCAGCGCTCGATGTCCTCGGGGCGGGCGTCGACGTACACGCTGAAGTCGAAGTAGTCCGCGAGGCCGACGCGGGTGCGGCCGTCCGTGCCGGGCAGGGCGGGCTGCAGCACGTTCAGGCCTTCGACGATGAGGATGTCGGGGCGGCGGACGGTGAGCTTCTGGCCGGGCACGATGTCGTAGATGAGGTGCGAGTAGACGGGGGCGGTGACCTCGTCCTTGCCCGCCTTGATGTCGGCGACGAAGCGGGTCAGGGCGCGGCGGTCGTACGACTCGGGGAAACCTTTCCGCGACATCAGGCCGCGGGCCTCAAGCTCCTTGGTGGGGAGAAGAAACCCGTCCGTGGTGACGAGTTCGACCCGCGGGTGCTCGGGCCAGCGGGAGAGCAGGGCCTGAAGGAGGCGGGCGGCGGTCGACTTTCCCACAGCGACGGAGCCGGCGACGCCTATGACGAAGGGCGTGCCGGACTGGGAGCCCTGTTCGCCCAGGAACGTGTTCAGGGCGCCTCTGAGGCCGTCCGTGGCGCCGACGTAGAGGTTGAGGAGCCGGGACAGCGGGAGGTAGATGTCCCGCACCTCGTCGAGGTCGATGACGTCGCCGAGGCCACGCAGCTTTTCGACCTCCTCGGCGCTGAGGGGGAGCGGCGTCTTCTCGCGCAGCGCGCTCCACTCCGTACGGGTGAGGTCGACGTAGGGAGTCGCCTCCGGCCTCTGCCGGTGGGCGCTCCGGGGCATCGGGGAGACCGGAGAGATCACAGTCCATTGTTACGGGGGTGTGGACGGGGTGGGGCGTGGGGTGCGTCACGCGGGTGTCCTGGTCGCTTGGGGCGTCCGAAGGGGGGCTGGAATTTCCGAAATCGGGCACGCGGAGCCGTGTTGCGGCGGGCGTCGGCGCTTAGGCTGCGGCCATGTGCGGAATTGTGGGATACGTGGGGTCGCAGTCGGCGCTTGATGTGGTGGTGGCCGGGCTGAAGCGACTGGAGTACCGGGGATACGACTCCGGGGGCGTCGCCGTCCTGGCGGACGGGGGGCTCGCGGCCGCGAAGAAGGCCGGGAAGCTGGTCAACCTGGAGAAGGAACTGGCCGACCGGCCGCTGCCGGCGGGCACGACGGGCATCGGGCACACCCGCTGGGCCACCCACGGCGGTCCTACGGACGCGAACGCGCATCCGCACCTGGACAACGCGGGCCGGGTCGCCGTCGTCCACAACGGCATCATCGAGAACTTCGCCGTGCTGCGCGCCGAGTTGGCCGAGCGGGGACACGAACTGGCCTCCGATACGGACACCGAGGTGGTCGCGCATCTGCTCGCCGAGGAGTTCTCCGCGTGCGCGGACCTGGCAGAGGCGATGCGGCTGGTGTGCCGGCGTCTGGAGGGCGCGTTCACGCTGGTCGCGGTGCACGCGGACGACCCGGACGTGGTGGTCGGGGCGCGGCGGAACTCGCCGCTCGTGGTGGGCGTTGGAGAGGGCGAGGCCTTTCTCGCTTCGGACGTCTCCGCGTTCATCGCCCATACGCGGTCGGCGATCGAGCTGGGTCAGGACCAGGTGGTGGAGCTGCGCCGGGACGGGGTGACAGTGACGGGCTTCGACGGCCTTCCGGCCGACGTGCGCTCGTACCACGTCGACTGGGACACGTCGGCGGCCGAAAAGGGGGGCTATGACTACTTCATGCTCAAGGAGATCGCCGAGCAGCCCAAGGCGGTCGCCGATACGTTGCTGGGGCGCATCGACGCGTCCGGGTCGCTGACGCTGGACGAGGTGCGGATCCCGGGCGCCGCGCTCCGGGAGATCGACAAGGTCGTCATCATCGCGTGCGGTACGGCGTTCCACGCCGGGATGATCGCCAAGTACGCCATCGAGCACTGGACCCGCATCCCGTGCGAGGTGGAGCTGGCGAGTGAGTTCCGGTACCGGGATCCCATCCTGGACCCGCGGACCCTGGTGGTCGCCATCTCGCAGTCCGGCGAGACCATGGACACGCTGATGGCGCTGAGGCACGCCCGCGAGCAGGGCTCCAAGGTGCTGGCGATCTGCAACACGAACGGGTCGACGATCCCGCGCGAGTCGGACGCCGTGCTGTACACGCACGCGGGTCCGGAGGTCGCGGTCGCCTCGACGAAGGCGTTCCTGACCCAGCTGGTCGCCTGCTATCTGGTCGCCCTGTACCTGGGCCAGGTCCGCGGCACCAAGTGGGGCGACGAGATCCAGGCCGTCATCCGTGAGCTGTCCCGGATCTCCCGCGAGGTCGAACGGGTCCTGGAGACCATGGAGCCGGTACGCGAGCTGGCGCGGTCCCTCGCCCACAAGGACACCGTGCTGTTCCTGGGGCGGCACGTCGGGTATCCGGTGGCTCTGGAGGGCGCGCTCAAGCTGAAGGAACTGGCGTACATGCACGCCGAGGGCTTCGCGGCCGGTGAGCTGAAGCATGGGCCGATCGCCTTGATCGAGGAGGACCTGCCCGTGGTGGTCGTGGTGCCGTCGCCCCGGGGGCGGTCCGTTCTCCACGACAAGATCGTGTCCAACATCCAGGAGATCCGGGCGCGGGGTGCGCGCACGATCGTCATCGCGGAGGAGGGGGACGAGGCGGTGGCGCCGTACGCGGACCACCTGATCCGGATCCCGGCCACGCTGACGTTGCTGCAGCCGTTGATGGCGACCGTGCCGTTGCAGGTGTTCGCGTGCGAGTTGGCGGCGGCTCGGGGGAACGAGGTGGATCAGCCGCGGAACTTGGCGAAGTCGGTGACCGTGGAGTGACGCGTTCTGCCGGTTCGGTTTCCGCCGGTTCCAGTTCGCCTACAGCCGCGGCGGGTTCGAGCAGACGTACTTCAACCTCGGCGCGCGCCGTGAATCACGACGCTCCGGGGGCATGGCCGATCTGCTCGTGCGCGAGCTGTTGGACGCCGGGATCGTCGGCCGGGACACCCCGTACGACTCCGATCCCGGCTTCAACAGCGACGGCGCCCGCACGGCGCGGATCATCGCCGACCATTTCGGGCTTCCCTCACCGCCGCTCGATCAGGAACGGTGAGACATTCCCGCCAAATGGACCGGTGCCGGGTCGCGCCCCTTAGGGTGCGGGGCATGAGCATCATCGGGGTCGGTATCGACGTGGCCGAGATCGACCGGTTCCGGGCGGCGTTGGAGCGCACGCCCGGGCTGGCCGAACGGCTCTTTCTGGAACAGGAGTTGTTCGTGGCGAGCGGCGAGCGCCGCGGCATCGCGTCCCTGGCCGCACGCTTCGCCGCGAAGGAGGCCCTCGCCAAGGCGCTGGGCGCCCCGGCGGGCCTGCACTGGACCGACGCCGAGGTCTACGTCGAGGACAGCGGCCAGCCACGCCTGCGCGTCAAGGGCACGGTCGCCGCCTGTGCGGCCGAACTGGGCGTACGGGCCTGGCACGTGTCGCTGAGCCATGACGCGGGGGTGGCTTCGGCGGTCGTGGTGGCGGAGGGGTAGTCGTTGCCAGGGGCGGCGCGGTGGGCGCTGGTGCGGGAGACTCGGCGGTATGCGTACTGCGTACAGCGTGGAGACCGTAAGAGCCGCCGAGCGGGAGTTGATGGCGCGGCTTCCTGAGGGAGCGTTGATGCAGCGGGCGGCCGCCGGGCTGGCCGCCGCCTGCGCGGACTTGCTGGGGCGGGTGTACGGCAGCCGGGTGGTTCTGCTCGTCGGCAGCGGCGACAACGGGGGTGACGCGCTGTACGCCGGCGCGCGCCTCGCCCGCCGCGGCGCGGGCGTCACCGCGGTGCTCCTCGCCCCCGAACGGGCGCACGCCGGAGGGCTGGACGCGTTGCTGCGGGCGGGTGGGAGTGTGGAGTCCGGCGGGAGCCTGGCCCCCGTAGGGACGGACGACGCGCGTGTGGCTCCAGGTGGGCAGGGCGACGGGCAGGCGCGCATCGTCGCGGAGTTGATCGGGCGGGCCGACCTCGTCGTCGACGGCATTGTCGGGATCGGCGGCAAGGGCGGGCTGCGGCCCGACGCCGCGGCGCTGGCCGCGCTCGCCGCGGACTCCCGTGCCGCCGTGGTCGCCGTCGATCTGCCGAGCGGCATCGAGGCCGACACCGGAGAGGTGCACGGCGCGGCCGTCCGCGCCGATCTGACCGTGACCTTCGGCACGCACAAGCCGGGGCTGCTCATCGACCCCGCGCGCGTCTACGCCGGGTCCGTACGGCTCGTCGACATCGGGCTCGCTCTTCCGGGTGAGGCCGAGTTGGAGGCCTTGCAGCACGCTGATGTGGCAGCGCTGTTGCCCATGCCGGGGGCGGAGAGCGACAAGTACCGGCGCGGGGTCCTCGGGATCGCCGCCGGATCGGCGCGCTACCCCGGGGCGGCGGTGCTCGCCGTGTCCGGTGCGCTGCGGGGCGGGGCGGGGGCCGTGCGGTACGTCGGGCCCGCGGCGGACGCCGTCATCGCCGCCTTTCCCGAGACGCTCGTGTCCGACCGGGGGCCCGCGCGGGTCGGGCGGGTGCAGGCGTGGGTGGTGGGGCCCGGGGCCGGGGACGACGCGTCGTCGGTCGCCGAGGTGCTCGGCGCGGAGGTGCCGGTGCTGGTGGACGCGGACGGGTTGCGGCTCGCGGACCGGGACGCCGTACGGGCCCGTCGCGCGCCCACGCTGATGACCCCGCACGCCGGGGAGGCCGCCGCGCTGCTCGGGGTCTCGCGTCAGGCCGTCGAGGGGGCTCGGCTGGATTCCGTGCGGGAGTTGGCGGCCGCGTACGGGGCGACGGTGCTCCTCAAGGGGGCGACGACGTTGGTGGCCGATGCGGGGGGCGGGGTTGTGCGGGTGAATCCGACGGGGACGGCGTGGCTGGCGACGGCGGGGAGCGGTGACGTGCTGTCGGGCCTCGCGGGGTCTCTTCTCGCGGCCGGGCTGTCGGCGCTGGACGCCGGGAGTGTGGCCGCGTATCTCCACGGGCTCGCGGGGCGGTTCGCGGCGGACGGGGCGCCTGCCGGGGCCCACGATGTGGCCGCCGCGATCCCGGACGCCTGGCGGGACGTCCGCGCGGGGTGACCGCCGGGAGGGTTTTTCGCCCCCTCCGCCCCTGCCCGTCCCGTACCTGGGGCTCCGCCCCAGACCCGCTCCTCAAACGCCGGAGGGGCTAATTCCTGCCGGGGGGCGAAGAAAGCGTTGCACGGGACCGGCGCCGGAGTGGTGTCAGACCCCTCTGAGACACTTGGCGCGATGAACGAGACAGCAGCCCTGCGCGCCCGCGCCGAGATCGACCTGTCAGCCCTGCGGGCCAACGTGCGGACCCTGCGCGCCCACGCGCCGTCCGCGGCCGTGATGGCCGTGGTCAAGTCCGACGCGTACGGCCACGGGGCGGTGCCGTGTGCCCGCGCGGCACGCGAGGCGGGTGCCACCTGGCTCGGCACCGCCACCCCCGAGGAGGCCCTCGCACTGAGGGCCGCCGGTCTGCCGGGGCGCATCATGTGCTGGCTCTGGACGCCCGGAGGGCCCTGGCGGGAGGCGATCGAGGCCGATCTCGATGTGTCGGTCAGCGGCATGTGGGCCCTGCGGGAGGTCGTGCGAGCGGCCCGGGACGCCGGCGCGCCCGCCCGCGTCCAGCTCAAGGCCGACACCGGCCTCGGACGCAACGGCTGCCAGCCCGCCGACTGGCCGGAACTCGTCAGGGAGGCCCTGAGCGCCGAGGCTCAGGGGCTGATCACCGTCACCGGTCTCTGGTCGCACTTCGCCTGCGCCGACGAGCCCGGTCACCCCTCCATCCCGGCCCAACTCACCCGTTTCCGCGAGATGGTGGCGTACGCCGAGGAGCAGGGCGCCCGCCCCGAGGTGCGGCACCTCGCCAACTCGCCCGCCACACTGACCCTTCCCGAGAGCCACTTCGACCTCGTACGCACCGGCCTCGCGGTCTACGGCATCTCGCCCAGCCCCGAGCTCGGCACCCCGGCCGACTTCGGGCTGCGCCCGGTGATGACGCTGAGCGCGTCACTCGCGCTGGTGAAGCACGTTCCGGCCGGCCACGGCGTCAGCTACGGGCATCACTACACCACCCCCGGCGACACGACCCTCGGCCTGGTGCCCGTCGGCTACGCGGACGGCATCCCGCGCCACGCCTCCGGCACCGGCCCCGTCCTGGTCGACGGCAAGTGGCGTACGGTCGCGGGCCGGGTCGCGATGGACCAGTTCGCCGTCGATCTCGGCGGGGACGAGCCGGAGCCCGGCACGGAGGCGATCCTGTTCGGCCCGGGCGACCGCGGCGAGCCGACCGCCGAGGACTGGGGCCGCGCGGCGGGCACGATCGCGTACGAAATCGTCACCCGGATCGGAACCCGCGTCCCGCGCGTCTACGTGAACGTGAATGAGGAACAAGCCGGGTAATGACCTGTCGGGCCCGGCGAAGAGCGCACAGCGAACCGGCGAAGAGCGCACAGCGAAGAGGAGCGTGACGTGAGCGAGAGCAGCGCGGAGGCCGTCGTGAGCGCGGCCTCGGTGGCCGCCGCCTCCGCCGGGAACTGGCGCAAGGCCGGTGTCGTCGGCGCCGCGATAGGCGTCGTCGCCGCGGGCGCCGCCGCGGGAGTCGCCATAGAGCGGCTCACGGTCGGCCGCGGCATGCGCCAGAAGGCCCGTCTCGCCCTCGACTCGACGGGACCGTACGGAGCGCTGCGCGGCACGCCCGGCAAGGCGTACGCGGACGACGGAACCGAGCTGTACTACGAGGTCGACGACGCCGAGCCACAGGCCCCGCTCGCCCCGCGCCGCCGCCGGCTCTTCGGCCGCAAGGCCCCGGCCCCCGTCACCGTCGTCTTCAGCCACGGCTACTGCCTCAACCAGGACTCCTGGCACTTCCAGCGCGCCGCACTGCGCGGTGTCGTACGGACGGTGCACTGGGACCAGCGCAGCCACGGGCGCTCCGGGAGAGGCAAGTCCCAGCTCGACGACGAGACGCCGGTCACCATCGACCAGCTCGGCCGCGACCTGAAGGCCGTCATCGACGCGGCCGTGCCCGAGGGCCCGATCGTGCTGGTCGGGCACTCCATGGGCGGCATGACCGTCATGGCCCTGGCCGACCAGTACCCGGAGCTGATCCGCGACCGCGTCGTCGCCGTCGCCCTGGTCGGTACGTCGTCGGGGCGGCTCGGCGAGGTCAACTTCGGGCTGCCCGTCGCGGGTGTCAACGCCGTGCGGCGCGTGCTGCCCGGCGTACTGAGGGCGCTCGGCCAGCAGGCCGACCTGGTGGAGCGGGGGCGGCGGGCCACCGCCGATCTGTTCGCCGGTGTGATCAAGCGGTACTCGTTCGCCGGCCGGGACGTCGACCCGGCCGTCGAGCGGTTCGCGGAGCGGATGATCGAGGGCACGCCGATCGACGTGGTCGCCGAGTTCTACCCGGCGTTCACCGCACACGACAAGACGGCGGCGCTCGCCCGCTTCGCCGAGCTGCCCGTCCTCGTCCTCGCCGGCGTCAAGGACCTGGTGACCCCGAGCGAGCACAGCGAGGCCATAGCCGACCTGCTGCCGGACGCCGAGCTGGTGCTCGTGCCCGACGCCGGACACCTGGTCATGCTGGAGCATCCCGAGGTCGTCATAGACCGTCTCGCCGACCTCCTCATGCGCGCGGGCGCCGTCCCGGCAGGGGCTACCGTGGGTGCCTATGGAAGCACCAGCAGCACCGCACAACCCCGCTGATCCCGCACCGGAGGGTGTCAGCGCGCAGATCACCGTCACCTCCCCCGAACAGATGCGGGAGGTGGGCCGCCACCTCGCCAAGCTGCTGCGCGCGGGCGACCTCGTGATGCTGAACGGGGAGCTCGGCGCGGGCAAGACCACGCTGACCCGCGGACTCGGCGAGGGGCTCGGCGTGCGCGGCGCGGTCACCTCCCCGACCTTCGTCATCGCCCGCGTGCACCCGTCCCTCGGCGACGGCCCGCCGCTCGTCCACGTGGACGCGTACCGCCTCGGCGGCGGGCTCGACGAGATGGAGGACCTCGACCTCGATGTCTCGCTCCCCGATTCGGTGATCGTCGTGGAGTGGGGCGAGGGCAAGGTCGAGGAGCTCACCGACGACCGGCTGCTCGTCGTCATCCACCGGGCCGTCGGCGACACCACGGACGAGGTACGGCACGTCACGGTCACCGGGCTGGGGGCGCGCTGGGCGACGGTGGATCTGAGCGTGCTCGCGGCCTGATGGCGCTCGGAGGGGCGGCTGTGTTCGTGGCCTGATCGCGCTCGGAGGGGGTGTGTTCGTGGCCTGACCGTGCTCGGAGGGGCGGCTGTGTTCGTGGCCTGATCGCGCTCGCGGGGCGGCCGTGCTCGTGGCCTGGTGGGCGGGGGTTTTCGCCCCGCTCCTCATGAACGTTCCGACAATACGTCGGCAAGATGTTGCGTTCGGCATCCCGCACGTGGTCACATGGACATCAGTCTGTAGTTAGGTCTACCTAACCGCGCTCCCCCGAAGCCCCAGGAGGCGTCCATGTCGGCTTCAGAGTCGTCAGAGTCGGCTTCAGCACGTGACGTGCCGGCGCAGCCGCGCACGGAGGCCAGGGTGTCGATGCGGGACCTGCTGGCGTCGTGCGCCGCGGCCCGGGCGGTGTCCACGCCGCCTCTCGAGCCCGCGCCGCCCGTGACGGAGCCCGCGGAGGTACGGCGCCCGCAGGCGGCCTGACGCCAAGCGGCCCGACGCACGCCTGGCGGCGCGCTCCCGAGCGGCGTGACGCCTACTGGATGACGACGACCTTCACGCCGATCGTCGCGAAGTTCCACATCGCTTCGCCGTCCGCGCGGGACTCGCGGATGCCACCGAGCTTCCGCGTGGAGTCCGGGGCAACCGTCGAGCCGTCCACCGCCGCGCTGAAGCCGATGCCGATGTCGTCGACCAGCGCGAACCGTACGACGTGCTCGATCTGCACACCGTCGGAGCCGGTGGTCGCGTTGGCACGCGTCGTGACGGCGTACGTGCCGGCGGCCGGGTCGATCGTGCCCGGCGTGACCTTGAAGGTGCGCTGGACCTTGTTGTCCGCGCCGACCAGCCACACGCGGTCGTCGTCGGTCGAGTAGACGACCCGCTCACCGGTGCCGGACTGGGCGGGCAGCGCCGCCGGGTTCTTCTTGTCCCGGGGGGCCTTCGGCGCGGCGGTCTTGGGCGACGCGCTCGCGCGCGGCTTGCCCAGGGTGTCCGGCACATTCGCGGACGCCTGGTAGGCGAGGAAGCCGACTGCGGCGACGGCCGCCACGGTGAGCCCGGCCACGAATCCCGAGCTGCTCCTAGCCACCTTGTATGCCCACCTCTCGTACCCGCGTTCTCACCTTGTACGTCCTTTGCTGTGACGGTAGCAGCAGGGGAGCTGTAGTCCCGGACGGCCGTACGTCCGGCCCGGGCGCCGTACGCTGTTTGCGTGCTCTTGCTCGCTCTGGATACCGCCACCCCCGCTGTGACCGTCGCCCTGCACGACGGCACGTCCGTCATCGCCTCGTCGAGCCAGGTGGACGCCCGCCGCCACGGGGAACTGCTGCTGCCGGCCGTCGACCGGGTGCTCGCCGAGGCAGGCCGGCGGCTCGACGCCGTCACCGGCATCGTCGTGGGCGTCGGCCCCGGCCCGTACACGGGGCTGCGCGTCGGCCTCATGACCGCCGACACCTTCGGGCTCGCGCTCGGCGTGCCCGTGCACGGCCTGTGCACCCTCGACGGGCTCGCGTACGCGAGCGACATCGAGGGTCCCTTCGTCGTGGCGACAGACGCGCGGCGCAAGGAGGTCTACTGGGCGCGGTACGCCGACCGCCGCACGCGCCTGTCGGAGCCCGCCGTCGACCGGCCCGGCGACCTGGACCTCGACGGCCTGCCCGCCGTCGGCGCGGGCGCCCTGCTCTACCCCGACACCTTCCCGGACGCCCGCGCGCCCGAGCACGTCTCGGCGGCCGCGCTGGCCTCCCTTGCCGCGGAGAAGCTCGCCGCGGGCGAGGAGCTGGAGGCCCCCCGGCCGCTCTACCTGCGCCGCCCGGACGCCCAGGTACCGAAGAACTACAAGGTGGTCACCCCGAAGTGACATCCGAGCTGCGCGAAATGCGCTGGTGGGACATCGATCCCGTACTGCAACTGGAAAAGGACCTCTTCCCCGAGGACGCCTGGTCACGGGGCATGTTCTGGTCCGAGCTGGCCCACTCGCGGGGCCCGGAGGCGACGCGGCGGTATCTCGTGGCCGTCGAGGATGAGCGGCTCGTCGGGTACGCGGGGCTCGCCGCCTCCGGCACTGCGTCTGATAGCGGCTTCGCCGCGGTCGGCGACGTACAGACCATCGCCGTACGCCGTGACCAGTGGGGCACCGGGCTCGGTGCCCGGCTGCTCACCGAGCTGCTGCGGGCCGCGACCGCGTTCGAGTGCGCCGAGGTGATGCTCGAATGCCGCGTGGACAACGTCCGCGCGCAGAAGCTGTACGAGCGCTTCGGCTTCGAGGCCATCGGCTTCAGACGCGGCTACTACCAGCCGGGGAATGTCGACGCCCTGGTCATGCGCCTCCACGATCCGGCGACATCAGTACCTGCAGTACCTGCAGTACCTGCAGAACCTGCAGAACCTTCAGCACCTTCAGCACTAGGAACCGAAAGCAATGGCTGACTCACGCGACGAGCCTCTCGTACTCGGCATCGAGACCTCCTGCGACGAGACCGGCGTCGGGATCGTCCGTGGCACCACGCTCCTCGCGGACGCGGTCGCGTCCAGCGTCGACGAGCACGCGCGCTTCGGCGGGGTCGTGCCGGAGGTGGCCTCGCGCGCCCACCTGGAGGCGATGGTGCCGACCATCGACCGGGCGCTGAAGGAGGCGGGTGTGAGCGCCCGCGATCTCGACGGGATCGCCGTCACCGCCGGGCCCGGACTCGCCGGCGCGCTGCTCGTCGGGGTCTCGGCGGCGAAGGCGTACGCGTACGCGCTGGGCAAGCCGCTGTACGGCGTCAACCACCTCGCGTCCCACATCTGCGTGGACCAGCTGGAGCACGGCGCCCTGCCGGAGCCGACGATGGCGCTTCTGGTGTCCGGCGGCCACTCGTCCCTGCTGCTCTCGACCGACATCACGTCCGACGTACGGCCCATGGGCGCGACCATCGACGACGCCGCCGGCGAGGCCTTCGACAAGATCGCGCGCGTACTGAACCTCGGCTTCCCGGGCGGTCCGGTCATCGACCGGTACGCGCGCGAGGGAGACCCCACCGCGATCGCCTTCCCGCGCGGGCTCACCGGGCCGCGCGACCCGGCGTACGACTTCTCCTTCTCCGGCCTGAAGACCGCCGTGGCCCGCTGGATCGAGGCCAAGCGGGCCGCGGGGGAGGAGGTGCCGGTGCGGGACGTCGCGGCCTCCTTCCAGGAGGCGGTGGTGGACGTGCTGACCAGGAAGGCCGTACGGGCCTGCCGCGACCAGGGCGTCGACCACCTCATGATCGGCGGCGGCGTGGCCGCCAACTCCCGGCTGCGCGCGCTCGCCCAGGACCGCTGCGAGGCCGCCGGGATCCGGCTGCGGGTGCCGCGGCCGAAGCTGTGCACGGACAACGGGGCGATGGTGGCCGCGCTCGGGGCTGAGATGGTCGCCCGGAACCGGGCCGCCTCCGACTGGGATCTGTCGGCGGACTCCTCGCTGCCGGTGACCGACCCGCATGTGCCCGGGAACTCTCATGACCATGACCATGACCATGACCATGACCATGGCCATGTGCACTCGCACGATCATGTGCACGAGGTCAGCAAGGAGAACCTGTACTCGTGACCGTCGCGCTGATGTGGGAGGCGCGGGCCGTCGCCGGGCGTGGTGACGAGCTGCTCGACTGGGTGCGGTCGCAGGAGCTGCCCGGGACGCCCTTGCGGAGAGAGATCCTTCGGGCTCCCCAGGACCGGGTTCTCGTCATCACGTGGTGGGATGCGGCGTACGACGCCGAGCTGCCCGAACTTCCTGAGCCTGATGGAGAGTTGGTGACTCGGGCCGTGCATCGCTGGCGGTTCGAGTCGGTGGCCTGACGGCTGCGGTTTCCCATTTCCGATCCCGATCCGATTCCGATCCCGCTCCCATTTTCCGGAAGACTCGTGCAATTTTTCGCGGGTGTGTGTGGAACCGTAGGGGCGTCTTGGATACGTCGACGGAGGTGGGCGCAGTAGCCCGGGAGAGCTTCAAGAACAAGGTGACGATCACCGAGATCGCCCGGCAGGCCGGGGTTTCGGTGCCCACCGTGTCGCGTGTCGTCAACGGCCGCTCCGATGTGTCGCCGGAGACCCGGGCTCGGGTCGAGGACCTGTTGCGGCACCACGGCTACCAGCGCAGGCCCGCCGCGCCGGGTGGCCGGGCCGCCCTCATCGACCTCGTCTTCAACGACCTCGACAGTCCCTGGGCCGTGGAGATCATCCGGGGGGTTGAGGAGGTCGCGCACGCCTCTGGTGTGGGCACGGTGGTCGCTGATCCGGCTGTCGGGTCGGCTGCCCTCGTCGCCGCGTCCACCGCTTCGGCGGCCGCGCCCGCCACCACCGCCCCCGCCCCCGTCGATCTCGACCCACCCCACATGCGCGCGCTGGCACGGCAGTTGGCCGAGGAGTCCGTGGTCCTGCTGGCAAACGACGGTGCGTTGCCGTTTGCGTCCGGGGTGCGGCGGATCGCCGTGCTCGGGCCGCTCGCCGACGATCCGGCGGGGATGCTCGGGTGCTACAGCTTCCCGCGCCATGTCCTGCTGGACTACCCCGAGGTCGAGACGGGGGTCACCGTGCCGACGCTGCTCGAAGCGCTGCGCGCGGAGTTGCCGGACGCGGAGTTCACGGCCGATCCGATGGCGGCCGACGTGTGCGTGGTCGTGGTCGGAGACCGTTCGGGGCTGTTCGGGCGCGGTACGTCGGGCGAGGGCTGTGACGCGGCCGATCTCGAACTGCCCGGCGGACAGGGCGAGGTGGTGGACACGGCGCTGGCCGCTGGGACACCGGTCGTGCTGGTGCTGCTCTCCGGCCGCCCGTACGCGCTCGGGCGCTGGGCGGACCGGTGCGGGGCGGTGGTGCAGGCGTTCTTCGCGGGCGAGGAAGGCGGGCCCGCGGTGGCCGGGGTCCTGTCGGGGCGGGTGAACCCGTCGGGACGGCTCCCGGTGAGCGTGCCGCGCGACTCCGCAGGGCAGCCGTGGACGTATCTCGCCCCGCCGCTCGGACGGCGCGGTGAGGCGAGCACTCTCGACCCCACGCCGCTGTTCCCGTTCGGACACGGGCGGTCCTACACGTCGTACGCCTGGCAGCGGCCGTCGGTCGACGACAGCGCGTTCCCGACGGACGGCGAGACGACCCTGCGGCTGACCGTCCGCAACACAGGGGAGCGGTCCGGTACGGAGGTCGTCCAGCTCTATCTCCACGATCCCGTGGGCAAGGTGGCCCGCCCGGTGGTCCGCCTGATCGGCTACGCACGCGTGCCGCTGGAGGCGGGCGCGTCGGCGGAGGTCCACTTCACGGTTCCGGCCGACCTGGCCGCGTACACCGGACCCGACGGCGACCGGATCGTCGAACCGGGGGAGCTGGAACTGCGGTTGGCGATGTCCAGCGCCGACGACGACGTGCGGTATGCGGTGCCGGTGACGCTGACCGGGCCCGAGCGGGTCGTGGGGCGGGAGCGGCGGATGCGATGCGAGGTGCGGGTGAAGTGAGACGGGCAGGGGCGTCCGGGCCCCGGCCCGCACCACCGCCGACCGTTACTGACCGGCGGAAATTCCCGTGCCGGAAAAATTCTCGAAGAAATCCGGCGCGCGTGTCGATCCCGGCGTCTCCCGTTCGACGCACGGGTGAGAGGTCAGGAGAAGCCCGGCCTCCGCAGAGGCAAGAGACACGAGGAGTCACCATGCCGCGCTATCTGTCGCTCGTCCAGATCGACGAGAGCACCGCGCCCGCCGAGGGCCCCAGCCCCGAGCTGATGCAGCGGATGGGAGAGCTGCTCGAAGAGATCACCAAGGCCGGGGTCATGCTCGACACCGCCGGGCTGACTCCGTCCGCCCAGGGGAAGCGGGTGCACTGGGAAGGCGGGCAGCTGTCCGTCACCGACGGGCCCTTCACCGAGTCCAAGGAGGTCGTCGGCGGCTACGCGCTCATGCAGTGCAAGGACATGGCCGAGGCCCTGGAGTGGACCAAGCGGTTCCTGCAGGTGCACGAGGAGCACTGGAACGTGACCTGTGAGGTGCGGGAGATCGCGGAGGGCTGAGCCAGGACTTGGCCCGAACGCCCCGCGGGTGTCTGATGGTGGGCTGTGGAACAGCAGCCCACCGCCGGCACACACGGTACCGATGCGGTCGCCGCACCCGGTACCGATGAAGCCCGCACACCCGGTACCAGTGAAGCCACCGCACCCGATCCCCAGGAAGCCACCGCACCCAGGCCCCCGGAAGCCGTCTCACCCCGTACCAGCGAAACCGTCGAGACGATCTTCCGCATCGAGTCGCCCCGCATCATCGCCGGCGTCGCCCGGATCGTCCGGGACGTCGGTATAGCCGAGGAGCTCGCCCAGGACGCCCTGGTCGCGGCGCTTGAGCAGTGGCCGCGGGACGGCGTCCCGGACAACCCGGGCGCCTGGCTCATGGCCACGGCCAAGCACCGCGCGATCGACCTCGTACGCCGCCGGGAACGCTACATGCGCAAGCTGGAGGAGGTCGGCCGGGACCTCTCCCTGAGCGCCCCGCACCGCCTGGACGAACCCTCCGACCCGGACGGCATCGACGACGACCTCCTCCGCCTGGTCTTCACGGCCTGCCACCCCGTGCTGTCCGCCGAGGCCCGCATCGCCCTCACCCTGCGCCTGCTGGGCGGTCTGACCACCGCCGAGATCGCCCGCGCCTTCCTCGCTCCCGAGGCGACGATCGCCCAGCGCATCGTGCGCGCCAAACGGACGCTGGCGACGAAGGGGGTCGCCTTCGAGGTCCCGTACGGCCCGGAGCGCGAGGCCCGGCTCGGGTCCGTGCTCGAGGTCATCTACCTGATCTTCAACGAGGGGTACGCGGCCACGGCCGGCGACACCCTGCTGCGCCCCGCCCTGTGCGAGGACGCGCTCCGACTGGCCCGTGTGCTGGCCGAGTTGATGCCGAAGGAGCCGGAAGTGCACGCTCTGGCGGCCTTGCTGGAGCTCCAGGCATCCCGCACGGCGGCCCGCACCGGCCCGTCCGGCGAACCGATCCTCCTCAAGGACCAGAACCGCGGCCGCTGGAACCGCCTCCTGATCCGCCGAGGCTTCACCGCACTCGCCCGAGCCAACGCGACCGCGACGGGAGGCCCCGGCCCGTACGCCCTCCAGGCCGCCATCGCCGCCTGCCACGCGCAGGCGTACGCGCACGAGGACACGGACTGGCACCAGATCGCCACCCTCTACGGCCTGCTGGCGGTCCGCTCCCCATCCCCCGTCGTCGAACTGAACCGCGCGGTCGCCGTCTCGATGGCGGACGGCCCGGCCCCCGCCCTGGAGATCGTCGACACCCTCGCCAGTGAACCCGCCCTCCGCGACTACCACTTGCTCCCCAGCGTCCGCGGCGACCTGCTCGCACGCCTCGGGCGTACGGCGGAGGCACGCGCGGAATTCGAGCGCGCGGCGTCCCTGGCCCGCAACGAACGGGAGCGCGAACTCCTGCTGGCGCGCACGGAGGAGTGCGGCTGACAGCGGGGCGCGATCACCCCGAGGAGTGGCGAGCCTCGGTGCCTGCGGCGTCCGGCAGGGCGGGCGGTCGTCACCCCACGGGGTGGCCGACCAGCATGGTCGGGGCGCCCGCGACGCGCGTGAGGAACACCGTCGCGGAATACGGCCCGTGTGACTTGGGCAGGGCCTTCCGGCGCAGCTCCTCCGGCTCGACGGCCGACCCCCGCTTCTTCACCGTCAGCACGCCGACCTCCCGCTCCCGCAGCAGCGCCTTCAACCTCTTGACGTTGAAGTGGAGTTGATCGGTGATCTCGTACGCGGAGGCGTACGGCGTCGGGCGCGGCTCGTCCGCCGTGACGTACGCGATCGTCTCGTCGATCAGGCCGCCGTCCAGCTCCTCGGCCACCTCCGCGACCAGATGGGCCCGGATGACGGCGCCGTCGGGCTCGTACAGATAACGCCCGACCGGGCGCACCGCGGGGTCCGGCAGCCCGCGGCCCCGGAGTTCGCGCGGGCCCGGCAGCAGGGTGGCCCGCACGAGGCCAGGCTCGGTGCCGAACCACAGCACCGCCTCCTTCACGTCCCCGCCGTCCGAGATCCACTCGGCCTCCGCCTCGGCGGGGATCGCCTCGTGGGGGATGCCGGGGGCGATCTTCAGGGCCGCGCGGGGGGCCTTCGTGGCCGTCTCGATCGCCCAGGAGAGTGGTGGCGAGTACGCCTCCGGGTCGAAGATCCGGCCCCGTCCGCCGCGTCGAGCCGGGTCCACGAAGACCGCGTCGTACGCGGCGGTGTCCACCTGCGTGACGTCCGCCTCCCGTACCTCGATCAGGTCGGCCAGCCCGAGCGCGTCGGCGTTCGCGCGGGCCGCCGCCGCCGTCAGCGGGTCGCGGTCGACGGCGAGCACCCTGATGCCCGCGCGCGCCAGCGCGATCGCGTCGCCGCCGATGCCGCAGCAGAGGTCGGCGACGGAACGGACGCCCAGGTCCGCGAATCGACGCGCCCGGTGCGTCGCGACCGTCGTACGCGTCGACTGTTCGACCCCGTTCGGGGTGAAGAACATCCGCTCGGCGTCCTCGGTCCCGAACTTCGCCGCCGCCCGCTGCCGCAGCCGCGCCTGCCCGAGGGCCGCCGAGACCAGCTCGGCCGGGTGCTCGCGGCGCAGCCGGGTGGCGACGGCCAGCTCCTGTGCCGGTTCGGTGCCGCGGACCTCGTCGAGCAGGGCGAGGCCCTCGGGGGTGAGAAGGGAGGCGAAGGAGACGTCGTTCACGGGGCCATTGTGGGCCAGTCGGTGGACGGTGCGCGTCCGGCGGCGGTGTCGGGGCCTCGGGCGGGCCCCGCACCTGGGAGGATGCGACGCCATGCGACCAGTACGACAAAAGTACAAATACGGGGCAAAAGGCCTCGGTCTCCACCGGGGGGCCGGTCTCCGTGGGGCCGCCCGCCGTGGAGCCGGTCTCCGTGCTGGTATCGCCGTGCTCGCCCTCGCCGCCCTCGTCCCCGGCTGTACGGACGTCCCCTTCGACCGCCTGGAGGGGGCCTATGGTCAGCAGCCGCTGAAGGCACCCCCCGCCCGTGCCCTCGACGCGTACGCCTCCAAGCTCGGTCAGGCACACGCCCGGCGCGTCGCCGCGGCCCAGCGCTGGGGGCTGGCCGAGACACCCCTGCCGGCCCCGCCCGCGCCCGTCAGGAAGCCGGCGATCAGGACCCGTGAGGGGTTCGAGGCCGACGGCCACGAGGAGCTGGAGCTGCCCCCGGTCTTCACGACCGTCCCGACCAAGGACAAGGTCGTCTTCCTCACCGTCGACGACGGCGCGGAGAAGGACCCGGAGTTCCTGCGGATGATGAGCGATCTGCAGATCCCGTACACCGCCTTCCTCAGCAATTATCTGATCAAGGACAACTACCGGTACTTCCGGAAGATGCGCGACCGGGGCGTCGGCCTCAGCAACCACACGCTGCACCACGCCTACCTGCCCGGACTCCCGTACGCGGAGCAGCAGTACGAGATCTGCGGCATGCAAAGGGTGATGGAGCGGCAGTTCGGCAAGCGCCCGACGCTCTTGCGGCCGCCCTACGGCAACTACGACGGGGACACCCTGCGCGCCGCGAAGTCCTGCGGCATCGAGTACGCCGTCCTCTGGGCCGAGGAAGTCTTCGTCGACCGCTGGGAGTACCGCGAGTGGGACCAGGACCTGCACCCCGGCGACATCGTCCTCACCCACTTCCGGGGCCGGAACGAATGGAACGGCAGCATGCCCGACCTGGTCCGCCATTTCATGGAGAAGGTCACGGACAAGGGGTACGCGGTGGCCCGCCTGGAGGACTACCTGTGAGCGTGCAGGTGCCTGTGAGCTTGCCGGGGCACCTGGGTGCGCCAAGGCGTATGGGCGGGCCAGGGCCTGGCGTGCGGGGGCTGACCGTCGCCGTGCTCGCCGCGGCCGCACTGCTCAGCGGGTGCGCCCAGTCCGTCGACCCGATCGAGCGGCTGGGCAAGAAGGCGGCGCAGAAGGTACACCCGCACGAGTCGGCGTACCGCCGCTGGGGCCTCGCCGCCCCGCTCGCCCGGGCGCCGAGACCGCCCTCCCGGCCCACCGTGCGCTCCGCGGGCCCGGCGCTGCCGCCCGTCGTGGACCGCGTCCCCACCCGCGACAAGGTGGTCTTCCTGACGTACGACGACGGCGCCGAGCGCGATCCGCGGTTCGTCGACATGGTCCGTGAACTGCGGCTGCCGGTCAGCATGTTCCTCACGGACAGTGTCGTCGGGCCGGGGTACGGGCACTTCGCGCGGCTGCGCTCGGTGGGCGCGAGCGTGCAGAACCACACCCTCGACCACGCCTCCCTGCGCGGCCTGCCGTACATCGGCCAGCGCGCCCAGATCTGCGGCCAGCAGGACAAACTCAAGCAGCGCTTCGGCATCCGGCCCCGGTTCTTCCGCCCGCCGTACGGCGCGTACGACACCACCACGCTGCGCGCCGCCGCCGACTGCGGGGTGGCCGCGATCGTCCTGGGGCGGCACGCCGACGCGCGGCCGCTCCGCCCCGGCGACATCCTGCTCGGCTTCGACGGCCCCGACCAGACGGAGGCCACGACCAGACTGCTGCGCCGCGTCCAGAAGGAGGGATTCACGGCAGGGCGCCTTGAGGACTACCTCTGATGGCTCGGCCCGGCCGTCAGGAGACGCCCACACCGCCGAAGGTGATGAAAAAACACGCGCCGCGCCACAGGGCTTTGGCACTCCGCTTGACCGAGTGCTAATCGCAGTCATAGTGTCGGCTCTGGCACTCCCCCCTGGAGAGTGCCAATAGCGACGGGCAGGTCCGGCACCCGCGACGACGGATCGACCTGGTCGCCACCTCAGACAGTTAACCCCGTGAGATCTCCGAAGGGGGAGGTCGGATCGTGACGACCGCCAGCACCAAGGTTGCCATCAAGCCGCTCGAGGACCGCATTGTGGTCCAGCCGCTGGACGCCGAGCAGACCACGGCCTCTGGCCTGGTCATCCCGGACACCGCCAAGGAGAAGCCCCAGGAGGGCGTCGTCCTGGCCGTGGGCCCGGGCCGCATCGAGGACGGAAAGCGCGTCGAGCTCGACGTGGCCGTCGGCGATGTCGTGCTGTACAGCAAGTACGGCGGCACCGAGGTGAAGTACAACGGCGAGGAATACCTCGTCCTCTCGGCTCGCGACGTGCTCGCGATCATCGAGAAGTAATTCACCGAGCATCGCAGTGAACTGCGCCCCTGGCCCCCGCGACCTTTGACAAGCCGGGCGCCGGGGGCGCCGTTCGTTTCTCCCAAGTTCCGAGAGGGCTGAATCGCTCCCATGGCGAAGATCCTGAAGTTCGACGAGGACGCCCGTCGCGCCCTTGAGCGCGGCGTCAACAAGCTTGCCGACACGGTGAAGGTGACGATCGGCCCCAAGGGCCGCAATGTCGTCATCGACAAGAAGTTCGGCGCACCCACCATCACCAACGACGGTGTGACCATCGCCCGCGAGGTAGAGGTCGAGGACCCGTACGAGAACCTCGGCGTTCAGCTGGTGAAGGAGGTGGCGACCAAGACCAACGACATCGCGGGTGACGGTACGACCACCGCCACCGTGCTCGCCCAGGCGCTCGTGCGCGAGGGCCTGAAGAACGTCGCCGCGGGTGCCTCCCCGGCGCTGCTGAAGAAGGGCATCGACGCGGCCGTCCAGGCGGTCTCGGCTGAGCTCCTCGCGACGGCGCGCCCGATCGACGAGAAGTCCGACATCGCCGCCGTCGCCGGGCTGTCCGCCCAGGACCCGCAGGTCGGCGAGCTCATCGCCGAGGCGATGGACAAGGTCGGCAAGGACGGTGTCATCACCGTCGAGGAGTCCAACACCTTCGGTCTGGAGCTGGACTTCACCGAGGGCATGGCCTTCGACAAGGGCTACCTGTCGCCGTACTTCGTGACGGACCAGGAGCGCATGGAGGGCGTCCTCGAGGACCCGTACATCCTCATCCACCAGGGCAAGATCAGCTCCATCCAGGACCTGCTGCCGCTGCTGGAGAAGGTCATCCAGGCCAACGCCTCCAAGCCGCTGCTGATCATCGCCGAGGACGTCGAGGGCGAGGCCCTGTCGACCCTGGTCGTGAACAAGATCCGCGGCACGTTCAACGCCGTCGCCGTGAAGGCCCCCGGCTTCGGTGACCGCCGCAAGGCCATGCTCGGCGACATCGCCACCCTCACCGGTGGTCAGGTCATCGCCGAGGAGGTCGGCCTCAAGCTCGACCAGGTCGGCCTGGACGTGCTGGGCAGCGCCCGCCGCGTGACCGTCACCAAGGACGACACCACCATCGTCGACGGTGGCGGCAGCTCCGAGGAGGTTCTCGGCCGCGTCAACCAGATCAAGGCCGAGATCGAGAACACCGACTCCGACTGGGACCGCGAGAAGCTCCAGGAGCGCCTCGCGAAGCTGGCCGGCGGCGTGTGCGTGATCAAGGTCGGCGCCGCCACCGAGGTCGAGCTCAAGGAGAAGAAGCACCGTCTGGAGGACGCCATCTCCGCGACCCGCGCCGCGGTCGAGGAGGGCATCGTCTCCGGTGGTGGCTCCGCGCTCGTCCACGCCGTCAAGGTCCTCGAGGACAACCTCGGCAAGACCGGCGACGAGGCCACGGGCGTCGCGGTCGTCCGCAAGGCCGCCGTCGAGCCGCTGCGCTGGATCGCCGAGAACGCCGGCCTGGAGGGTTACGTCATCACCTCCAAGGTCGCCGAGCTCGACAAGGGCCAGGGCTTCAACGCCGCCACCGGCGAGTACGGCGACCTGGTCAAGGCCGGCGTCATCGACCCGGTCAAGGTCACCCGCTCCGCCCTGGAGAACGCCGCCTCCATCGCCTCCCTGCTCCTCACGACCGAGACCCTGGTCGTCGAGAAGCCGGCCGAGGAGGAGGCCGAGGCCGGTCACGGCCACGGTCACGGCCACGCCCACTGAGGTTCGTAGCTGACGGCGAAGGCCCGGTTTCCCCGCGGGGGAACCGGGCCTTCGTGCTGTGCCGTCAGGGCTCCCAGGGTCCATGCCGTGCTGTCGGATCCACAGCCGGCCATGCCGTGATGTCAGGTCTCCAGCTCGTCCAGCGCCCCGAGCTGACTCATCAGCCCCAGCCGGTCGTACTGCCACCAGCCCTCGGCGATCTTCCCGTCCTCATTGCAGCGGAAGATGGTCGAGCCGGTCATGGTGACCTGCCGCCCGGTCGGGGGAATCCCCAGGAAGTCGCCCTTGTGGGTGCCGCTCCAGGTCCACCGCGTACAGACCCGGTCGCCCTGGGCGATCTGGTCGTCGACGGCGAACGAGAAGTCGAACCCACCGCGCCACATGTCGATCTCGCGCCGCATCGCGTCGAGTCCGATGGTGTCCTGCTCGTTGGCGGGATCGTGGTCGTGGTAGTTCTCCGCCATCAGGCTGTTGAGCGGCGGAAGTTCACCCTCGGTGGCCAGCGTCTCGTAGAACCTGCGGATGTTGGCCGCGTACATCTGCTCGTCGCGGACCACTTCCAGGTCCGTGAACGTCGGCATCTCGTCGCAGAGCGCCACCATCTCCCGGAAGATCTTGTCGGTCTCGGGGAGGTTCGAGTTCCGCATCGCCTCTTCGTACGAGGGGAACTCCACGATCTCTATGAAGTGGGTCGCGTCGGACCGGTCCTTGCCGATCACGTTGTGCGTCGCGGCCCGCTTGCCCTTGGTCTGTTCGGCCCATGTGTCCATCAGCCGGTTCATCTCGTCGAACCGACTGGTCTTGCAGTCGATGAGCTGTACGAATGTCATGGCGCCGCCTCCGGCCCCCTGGGTCCGGTATGAACGCCCCCATTTTAGTGAAAATCCCCTCCAACCGTTTTGGTTGAAGGGGATTCGACTGCTGTCCACCCAGGCCGTACTCCAGGAAACTACCGGGCGTAACGGCGCCGCCGCCGCCGATCTCACTGCGGCCCGTACTTCCGTCCCGTCTTCGACGTGATCCCGCCCAGCAGCGCCCGCGGCGTCACCTTCACCATGCCCATGAGCGCCTTGTAGCGCGGGTCCGGAACCGACAGCGTCTTGCCGCGCGCGAGATCCGCGAGCGCCGCCGCGACCAGCTTGTCCGCGTCGAGCCACATCCAGTTCGGGATGTTGTCCGTCCCCATCCCGGCCCGCTGGTGGAACTCGGTGCGCACGAAACCGGGGCACAGCGCCATCAGCCGTACGCCGCTGCCCGCCAGGTCCCGCGCCGCGCCCTGCGTGAACTGCACGACCCACGCCTTGGACGCCCCGTACGTACCCCGCGGCACGAACGCGGCCACCGAGGCGACATTGACGACCCCGCCCCGGCCGCGCTCCCGCATGGACGCGGTCGCCGCCGACGTCAGCCGGAGCACCGCCTCGCAGTGCACCTTGAGCATCGTCAGCTCGTCGGCCATCGATACGTCGAGATAGCGGCCCTTGTTGCCGAAGCCCGCGTTGTTGACCAGCAGGTCGACCGGGTTCCTGCGGTCGCCGAGGCGCTCGGCCACCGCCTCGATGCCGTCGTCGGTCGCCAGGTCCGCCGTCAGCACCTCCGCCTCGATGCCGTGCCGGTCGTGCAGTTCGGTGGCCTGCTCGCGCAGCCGCTTCGTATCGCGCGCCACCAGCACGAGGTTGTGCCCGTCAGCCGCCAGACGCCGCGCGAAGGCGGCGCCGATGCCCGCGGTAGATCCCGTAATCAGAGCCGTTGTCATGGCGCAAGGTTAGTGACCTGGCCAGGCGTCCGGCGCGCGGTGCCACCCAACGTCCGGCCACGCTCCACGAGTTCCCCGCACCGCGGCTCACCAGGTCCTACGCGCCGTACTTCGCCACGTACTTCTCGGCCACCGCCAGCGCCTCCGGGTCCAGGGCGTCTCCCGCGGCCAACAGCCTTGGCAGCAGCGTCCGTTCGGTCGTGACGGCGCGGAACTGGAGAGCGACGGTGACGTCGTGGTCCGGCCGGTGGATGATCTCGATCGCGTCGCCGGAGCGGATCTCGCCGGGCTCGATCACCCGCAGATACGCGCCGGGCGCGCCCTTTTCCGTGAAGCGCCTGACCCAGCCCTTCTCACCGACGTGCCCCTGAAAGGTCCGGCAGGGGATGCGTCCACTGGCGACCTCCAGGACGACCTCAGGGCCGATGCGCCAGCGTTCGCCGATCAGCGCGCCGGACACGTCGAGCCCCTCTGTCGTGAGGTTCTCGCCGAACATGCCGCTTCGCAGCGTCCGGCCGAGCTCGCGCTCCCAGTCGTCGAGGTCCTCGCGCGCGACCGCGTACACGGCCTGGTCGTTGCCGCCGTGATGGCGCAGTTCGCACACCGCGTCCCCGGCGAGTGGTCACCCGAACGGGCCCCTCGACGGGTTGCTTGTCGATGCCGGTCACGCCCTCCGGCTGGTCCGTGTACTCGACGGCCCGCGCGCGGCCCAGATTCAGCGACAGAAGCTTCATAGCCCCACGCTAGGTGATCGGAGTCAAAGCGTCGACGGGATATTCGTCATCGCATCCAAGGATCACTTATGCTCAGAAGGTGATCGAGGCCCGTCATCTCCGCGTCCTGCGTGCTGTCGCCGCCACCGGCTCCTTCTCGGCGGCGGGACGCGAACTGGGCTGCACCCAGCCCGCCGTCAGCCAGCAGATGAAGGCCCTGGAGTCGTCCGTCGGCACACCACTGCTGGTCCGCACCGGGCGCGAGATGCGCCTCACCGTGGCCGGCGAGGCACTGGTCCGGCACGCGGCGGGCATTCTCTCCGGGCTCACGGCCGCCGAGGAGGAGGTCGCCGCCATCGCGGGTCTGCGCGCGGGCCGGGTGCGGCTCGTCTCCTTCCCCAGCGGCAGCTCCACGCTCGTACCGACGGCGCTCGCCGCGCTGCGCGCCGCGCACCCCGGCACCCGTGTCTCCCTGGAGGAGGCCGAGCCGCCCGAGTCCGTGGAGAAGCTCCGGGCCGGCGACTGCGACATCGCGCTCGCCTTCCGGTACGAGGGCGCGGCGGGTGTCGAGGAGTGGGACGACCTGGTCGTACGGCCTCTGCTGACGGACCGTCTTGTCGGGCTCGTGCCCGAGCGGCACCGGCTCGCCGGGGCGGACTCGGTCGCGATCGGCGAGTTCGCCGGAGAGCCGTGGATCGCGGGCTGCCCGCGCTGCCGCGGACAACTGGTCGAGGTCTGCCGCGGCGCGGGCTTCGAGCCCCGCATCGACTTCGCCACCGACGACTACCCGGCCGTGGTCGGCCTCGTCGGCGCGGGTCTGGGCGTCGCGGTCCTTCCGGAGCTCGCCGTCGAGTCCGTGCGTCCCAAGGGGGCGCGGACGGTGACGGTGGAGCCCGCGGTCCGCCGCGAGATCGTCGCGCTCACACTGCCGGACCTGGCGCAGGTACCCGCGGTGGCGGCGACCCTTGAGCGGCTGGCGCGGGCGGCGGCTCGGCAACGGCGAAGGCCGACGGAGGCCGGCGAAGACGGGGCACGCGCGCGTAGCGCGAAAGGCGGGGGCACGCACGCGTAGGACGCGAAGTGGCGCCGGGCACGCATGCGGCGACAACTACGGTCATGCGTGCGGGCAGTGACAGCCACGGGCACGCGTGCGTGCGGCGAAAACTAGGGGCACGCGTGTGCGTGCCCGAGGTGCAGAAACGTTCCTTCAGTTGTTCGAAGCGGAACCGCCTCCATTGGCCGACGCCGAGACCAGCCGGTTGCGCGCCCGCCCCATGAGCTCTTCGCGCTCGTCCTCGGTCAGCCCGCCCCACACGCCGTACGGCTCACGCACTGCCAGCGCGTGCGCCGCGCACTCCGCGCGTACCGGGCATCTCATGCAGACCTCTTTGGCCGAGTTCTCGCGAGCGCTCCGTGCCGCACCACGCTCGCCCTCGGGGTGGAAGAAGAGCGAGCTGTCGACCCCGCGGCAGGCCGCGAGGAGCTGCCAGTCCCAGAGGTCCGCGTTCGGACCGGGAAGGCGGGAGAAATCTGCCATTGCGTGTCCCCTTGTTGCCGTTCCGGGATGCTCTGTGCCCACCGACCGTACATCTACGATCTAAGGAGATGAAAATATGACTCATTGCGAATCTAGCCGCATACACCAGTAAATGGCCAGAAAACAGGCTAAATGGGGCATAGGTTGTGATGAAACGTTGAGGGTCCGTTGCGCACGTCTGCACTGTGTCCGCGCCCTCACGTACAGTGCCGATGATGACTGACTGCCCCGTAACTCTTTCGAGTGACCATCGTTGAGAGTGCGGAGGCGGTTGAAGGAACAAGCGCTCGGGCAGGCGGCAGTGACCGTCGGCGAGTGTCGACCGCACCGGTGACGATTCGTACCAGCCTGGAGGCTCAAGGTGACGCGCATCAGCTGCGGAGGGCGGCCATGACATCCGTCCTCGTCTGCGACGACTCCCCGCTTGCCCGAGAGGCGCTCCGCCGCGCGGTCGCGACCGTGCCCGGCGTCGAGCGCGTGACGACGGCGGCCAACGGCGAGGAAGTCCTCCGCCGCTGGGGTGCCGACCGCTCGGACCTGATTCTGATGGACGTACGCATGCCCGGCCTGGGCGGCGTCGAGACCGTCCGGCGGCTGCTGTCCGCCGACCCCGGTGCGCGCATCATCATGCTCACCGTCGCCGAGGACCTGGACGGTGTGGCACTCGCCGTCGCCGCCGGCGCCCGCGGCTATCTGCACAAGGACGCCTCCCGCGCGGAGCTGCGCGCGACCGTCACACAGGCGCTCGCCGACCCCACCTGGCGGCTCGCCCCGCGCAGGCTGCGCTCGGCCGAGATGGGCGCGGCGCCCACGCTCACCGCGCGTGAGATCCAGGTCCTCGAAGGCATGAGCCACGGCCGCTCGAACGCGGAGATCGGCCGTGAGCTGTTCCTCTCCGAGGACACGGTCAAAACGCACGCCAGGCGGCTGTTCAAGAAGCTCGGCGCCTCCGACCGCGCGCACGCCGTGGCGCTCGGTTTCCGGTGGGGCCTGGTTCGCTGAGTGAGCCGCCGCGGGGGTACGGGAATCCCCGCCTACCTCATGGTGGGCGGGGTTGGCAAAGGGACCCGCCGGGTGCCTGCTGCTCGTTTCGCCGCGGATGCCGCATCCTTGAGGTGTGGAGTCTCTCGGGGACGAGTCGGTCGAGCGGAAGGGGAGGGCGCAGGAGATGAGTTCCGGCGCACCTGCTCATAACGCTTCGGTGCACAACTACGGACGCGGTGCCACGGATCGGACGACGCCAAGGCACCATGGACCGATGCGTGACGACGAGACGACGGGGATCGGTGCGCTCGTCCATCGCGCGGTCGACGGAGACGAGCAGGCCACACACGACCTGCTCGCCCACGTTCACCCTCTGGCCTTGCGCTACTGCCGTGCCCGTCTGTCGCGACTTCCGGGTGACGCGCGGCACTTCGTGGAGGATCTCGCGCAGGAGGTCTGCGTCGCGGTGCTTCTGGCGCTGCCGCGCTACAAGGACACCGGGCGCCCCTTCGAGGCGTTCGTCTTCGCCATCGCCGCGCACAAGGTCGCCGATCTGCAGCGCGCCGCGATGCGCCACCCCGGGTCGACGGCCGTCCCCTCGGACGAGATGCCCGAGCGCCCGGACGATTCGCTCGGGCCCGAGGAGCGAGCCCTGCTCAGCAGCGACGCCGAGTGGGCCAAGAAACTCCTGGCCAACCTCCCCGAGAACCAGCGCGAGCTGCTCCTGCTGCGCATCGCGGTGGGCCTGACGGCCGAGGAAACAGGCCAGATGTTGGGAATGTCACCAGGGGCCGTACGGGTGGCCCAGCACAGGGCGCTGAGCCGCTTGCGGGCACTGGCGGAGCAGTAGTTCCGCCCCTGCCCGGCAGGTTCCGCTTCGGTGGGACTTCCGCTTCGGCCGGGCTTTCCGCCGGGACGGCGATCCCTTCTCCGCCGTAACGGCGAGAAGCCACACGGCGGTGTCCGTCGGTGCCGAGCGCACGCCGGCCAGGCACCGCTCTCCCCGGGCGTCCGCTGGGGCCCCGGCCCACAGCTGAACACCGCCAACACCCATTCCGTACGAACGTACGAAGGCGATCCCCGCCCTCGACCGTGGAATGAGTGAGCCGCGCTTCCCGTTAGCATGGAGATCCGCACCGATCAAGGCTTTGAGGAAGGTGTCATGACTGCCAACGTCGACGGAGTGCCCGCCAAATTCGCGACACTCGGGCTGACCTACGACGACGTGCTGCTGCTGCCGGGCGCGTCGGACATGGCGCCCGACCAGATCGACACCGCCTCGTACATCTCGAAGAACGTACGGGTGAACATCCCGCTGCTGTCCGCCGCCATGGACAAGGTCACCGAGTCGCGGATGGCGATCGCGATGGCCCGCCAGGGCGGCGTCGGCGTACTGCACCGCAATCTGTCCATCGAGGACCAGGCCAACCAGGTCGACCTGGTGAAGCGCTCCGAGTCCGGCATGGTGACCGACCCGATCACGGTGCACCCGGACGCGACGCTCGCCGAGGCCGACGCGATCTGCGCTAAGTTCCGCATCTCCGGCGTGCCGGTCACCGACGGCGGCGGCAAGCTGCTCGGCATCGTCACCAACCGTGACATGGCCTTCGAGACCGACCGTTCGCGCCAGGTGCGCGAGGTGATGACGCCGATGCCGCTGGTCACCGGCAAGGTCGGCATCTCCGGCAACGACGCGATGGAACTGCTGCGCCGCCACAAGATCGAGAAGCTTCCGCTGGTCGACGACGCGGGCGTCCTCAAGGGCCTCATCACGGTCAAGGACTTCGTGAAGGCCGAGAAGTACCCGAACGCCGCGAAGGACGCCGAGGGCCGCCTCCTCGTCGGCGCGGCCGTCGGTGTGGCCGGTGACGCCTTCGAGCGCGCCCAGGCCCTCATCGAGGTGGGCGTCGACTTCATCGTCGTCGACACCGCGCACGGCCACTCCCGCATGGTCGGCGACATGGTCGCCAAGATCAAGTCGAATTCGTCCGGCGTCGACGTCATCGGCGGCAACATCGCCACGCGTGAGGGCGCTCAGGCGCTCATCGACGCGGGCGTGGACGGCATCAAGGTCGGCGTCGGGCCCGGCTCCATCTGTACGACCCGGGTGGTCGCCGGCATCGGCGTACCGCAGGTAACGGCCATCTACGAAGCGTCGCTCGCCGCCAAGGAGGCCGGTGTCCCGGTCATCGGCGACGGTGGCCTGCAGTACTCCGGGGACATCGCGAAGGCCCTGGTCGCCGGCGCCGACACGGTGATGCTCGGCTCGCTGCTCGCGGGCTGCGAGGAGTCGCCGGGTGAGCTGATGTTCATCAACGGCAAGCAGTTCAAGTCGTACCGCGGCATGGGCTCCCTGGGCGCCATGCAGTCCCGTGGTGAGCAGCGTTCCTTCTCCAAGGACCGCTACTTCCAGGAGGGCGTCGCCTCCGACGAGAAGCTCGTGCCCGAGGGCATCGAGGGCCAGGTGCCCTACCGCGGCCCGCTCTCCGCGGTCGTCCACCAGCTGGTCGGCGGTCTGCGCCAGTCGATGTTCTACGTCGGCGGCCGCACCATTCCCGAGCTGCAGGAGCGCGGCCGGTTCGTCCGCATCACCTCGGCGGGGCTCAAGGAGAGCCACCCGCACGACATCCAGATGACGGTCGAGGCGCCGAACTACAGCCGTAAGTGACCTCCACGCGCGCGTGAAGCCGTACACACGCGCGTGTGAAGCTGTACAAGGGCGGCTCCGGATGAACCTCCGGGGCCGCCCTTGTCGTACCCGTCGGGGATACTGGGAGGCGCAGAAGCGAAGAGGAAAGGCCACACACGTGACTGAGATCGAGATCGGGCGCGGCAAGCGCGGCCGCCGGGCGTACGCCTTCGACGACATCGCCGTCGTCCCGAGTCGCCGTACGCGGGACCCCAAGGAGGTCTCGATCGCCTGGCAGATCGACGCCTACCGCTTCGAGCTGCCCTTCCTGGCGGCCCCGATGGACTCGGTCGTCTCCCCGGCCACCGCGATCCGCATCGGCGAGCTGGGCGGCCTGGGCGTACTGAACCTCGAAGGCCTGTGGACGAGGTACGAGGACCCGCAGCCGCTGCTCGACGAGATCGCCGAGCTGGACGCGGCCACCGCGACCCGCCGCCTCCAGGAGATCTACGCGGCTCCCATCAAGGAGGAGCTGATCGGGCAGCGCATCAAGGAGGTCCGCGACTCCGGCGTCGTCACCGCCGCCGCGCTGTCCCCGCAGCGCACGGCGCAGTTCTCCAAGGCCGTCGTGGACGCGGGCGTGGACATCTTCGTCATCCGCGGTACGACGGTGTCGGCGGAGCACGTCTCGGGTGCCTCCGAGCCGCTGAACCTGAAGCAGTTCATCTACGAGCTGGACGTCCCGGTGATCGTCGGCGGCTGCGCCACGTACACCGCCGCCCTGCACCTGATGCGCACGGGCGCGGCCGGTGTCCTCGTCGGCTTCGGCGGCGGCGCCGCGCACACCACGCGCAACGTCCTGGGCATCCAGGTCCCGATGGCCACGGCGGTGGCGGACGTCGCCGCGGCCCGCCGCGACTACATGGACGAGTCCGGCGGCCGGTACGTGCACGTGATCGCGGACGGCGGCGTCGGCTGGTCCGGCGACCTGCCCAAGGCGATCGCCTGCGGCGCCGACTCGGTGATGATGGGCTCCCCGCTGGCCCGCGCCACGGACGCGCCCGGAAAGGGCCACCACTGGGGCATGGAGGCCGTCAACGAGGAGCTGCCGCGCGGCAAGAAGGTCGACCTCGGCACCGTCGGCACCATCGAGGAGGTCCTCACGGGCCCCTCGCACACCCCCGACGGCTCCATGAACTTCTTCGGCGCCCTCCGCCGCGCCATGGCCACCACCGGCTACAGCGAGCTCAAGGAGTTCCAGCGCGTCGAGGTGACGGTCGCGGACTCCCAGCACAAGCGCTAGTCCCTAGCGCCCTTGCGGCGAAGGGCCCGTCCACCGCGCGATGGACGGGCCCTTTCGTACGCCGGTTTTCCGGCTACTGACCGGCCTTGCGGGCGCTCGTGAACGCCACGTACGCCGCGATCGCGAAGAAGACGAAGGTCAGCGGGTCGGAGTCGGCCTTCCAGGCTTCCTGGACCAGGCCGAAGTTGTCGAAGAAGACCTCGCTGAAGCCGACGCCCAGTTCCTTGGCGCCGATCATGGCCTCGCCGATCAGCTGGCCGAAGTAGACCGAGGCGGCCGACAGGACCACGCTGACGATCGGCAGGATCGGGTTGCGGCCGCCGACGCGGCCCGCGGCGAGGCCGATCAGGAAGCCGACGCCGACGGCGGCCCAGCCGATCTCGTGCTTGGTGAGACCGATGATGGCGCCGTAGACGCCCGCCGTGACCACGGCGGCACCGAAGGCGGCCGCGAGGCCGAGCCCGAGGCTGTCGCGCACCGGAGCGGCCGGGGCGACCGGGGCCGTCGGGAAGCCGGGCTGGGGCACGCCCTGCTGCGGCTGGCCGGGCTGGTCGGCGTACGGGTTGCCGGACGGTGGCGGAGTCGACTGACTCATGTGGTTCCCCCCAGGGAAGTTAGCGCACCTGTGGTGTGCGCCAGGGACGTGAGCGCACATCTGTCGGCGCCCGGGTCACGGGCGCACTTGTGTGCGGGAGCTGCCGCACATTAGCAGGCGCGAGTGACCAAGCGCGTCAAGTTTTCGGAGGTCAGAGCCGGTGCGCCGCCCCGGTCGGGGTCGCTCCCCGTGTGTCCAGCAGGAGTTGGGCCTTCACGGAGAGTCCTTGCAGGTCGTACGTGCGGTGCTGCTGGAGCAGGATCGTGAGGTCGGCGTCGGCCGCGGCCTCGTAGAAGGAGTCGGCGCGCGGGACCGGGCGCCCGAGGACGCTCCACGCCGGGACGTGTGGGTCGTGGTAGCTGACGGACGCCCCGAGTTCCATCAGGCGCAGCGCGATCTCGTGGGCGGGAGAGCCCTCCTGGTCGGCGAGATCGGGCTTGTAGGTGACGCCGAGGAGCAGCACGCGCGCGGCGCGGGCCGATTTGCCGTGCTCGTTGAGGAGGGTGGCGGCGCGCTGGATGACGTACTGCGGCATGTGGCTGTTGACCTGCTGGGCCAGCTCGACCATCCGGAGGGAGCGGCCCGTGTGGCCGGTCAGATCCTGGGGGATGCCGTGGCCGCCCACACCGGGGCCCGGCCGGAACGCCTGGAAGCCGAACGGCTTGGTCTCGGCGCACCGGATGACGTCCCACAGGTCGACGCCCAGGTCGTGGCAGAGCACGGCCATCTCGTTGACGAGGGCGATGTTGACGTGCCGGAAGTTGGTCTCCAGGAGCTGCACCGTTTCCGCTTCGCGTGGTCCACGCGCGCGTACGACCTTGTCGGTGAGGCGCCCGTAGAAGGCGGCGGCCGACTCGGTGCAGGCGGGGGTCAGACCGCCGATGACCTTCGGCGTGTTGGCGGGGGCGAAGTCGCGGTTGCCGGGATCGAACCGGCTGGGCGAGTACGCGAGGTGGAAATCGCGCCCCACGCGCAGCCCGGAGCCCTCTTCGAGGAGCGGGCGGAGGAATTCCTCCGTGGTGCCGGGATGTACGGGCGATTCCAGGATCACCGTGGTGTGCGGGCGCAGCTGCGCGGCAAGGGTGCGGGCGGCCGCCTCCACCTGACCCAGATCGAGACCGCCGTCCGCGCCCCGCGGAGTCGGCGCGCAGATGACCGCGGTGCGTACGCGGCCGAGTTCCGCGGGGTTGGTGGCCGGCCGGAAGCCCCCCGAGAGCATCCGGCGCAGTTCGGCGGGGGTCAGGGAGCCGCCTTCCGGACCCGTCTTGTAGCCGAGCGTGGGGATGCCGGCGGCGACGGCGGCCTGGGCCAGCGGCAGGCCGAGATGTCCGAGTCCGATGACGGCGAGATCTGCGGGCATGGAGTGGGCCGTCCTTCCCAGTAACCGAAGCGGGACAGGTGCGCAAGCCCTGTGGACAGGTCGGGCGAGCGCACTGTCACACTAGGAGTAAATATGACCGATTTGCTGGATTGTTCGACTGCGATTCCTTGCGCGTCGCCGAGAGTTGTCCACAGGCTGCGGACGGCCGGTGGCCGAAGGCGGGCAAGACGGTCAGACTTTGGACGTGGGGGATGTGAGCCGGGCGTCGCGGAAGGTGACGCCAGCCCGACGGACAGCGGGAGGCAGCGGTGAGGACAGCGACACTGGGGCCGGCGGAGCGCGCCGAGTCACTGGCGGCCATGGCCGAGCACGAGCTGGATGTGCTGGTCATCGGCGCGGGAGTGGTCGGCGCGGGCACGGCGCTCGACGCCGTGACACGAGGCCTGTCCACGGGCCTGGTCGAGGCGCGTGACTGGGCGTCGGGCACGTCGAGCAGATCCAGCAAGCTGATCCACGGTGGCCTGCGCTATCTGGAGATGCTCGACTTCGCGCTGGTGCGCGAGGCCCTGAAGGAGCGCGGACTGCTCCTCGAACGGCTCGCACCGCACCTCGTGAAGCCCGTCCCGTTCCTCTACCCGCTCCAGCACAAGGGCTGGGAGCGGTGGTACGCGGGCTCGGGCGTCGCGCTCTACGACGCGATGTCGATGGTGCGCGGCCACGGCCGCGGACTGCCGACGCATCGTCATCTGAGCCGCCGCCAAGCCCTGCGCGTCGCCCCCGCCTTGAAGAAGGACGCGCTGGTCGGCGCCCTGCAGTACTACGACGCGCAGATGGACGACGCCCGCTACGTGACCACGCTGGTGCGCACGGCGGCGGCGTACGGCGCGAAGGTCGCCAACCGCGCGCGCGTGACCAGCTTCCTGCGCGAGGGTGAACGCGTCGTCGGTGCCAGGGTGCAGGACGTCGAAGGGGGCGGGGAGTACGAGATCCGCGCCAAACAGGTCGTCAACGCCACGGGCGTGTGGACCGACGACACCCAGGCGATGGTGGGGGAGCGGGGACAGTTCCACGTACGGGCGTCCAAGGGCATACACCTGGTCGTGCCGAAGGACCGGATCAACTCCTCCACAGGCCTGATCCTGCGTACCGAGAAGTCCGTGCTGTTCGTCATCCCGTGGGGGCGCCACTGGATCATCGGCACCACCGACACCGGCTGGGACCTCGACAAGGCCCACCCGGCGGCGTCCAGCGCGGACATCGACTATCTGCTGGAGCATGTGAACTCGGTGCTCTCGGTGCCGCTGACCCGCGACGACGTAGAGGGTGTGTACGCGGGGCTGCGGCCGCTGCTGGCCGGCGAGTCGGACGCCACCAGCAAGCTGTCGCGTGAGCACACGGTGGCCCATCCGGTGCCGGGGCTCGTGGTCGTGGCCGGCGGCAAGTACACGACGTACCGGGTGATGGCCAAGGACGCGGTGGACGAGGCGGTGCACGGCCTCGACCAGCGGGTCGCCGACTGCGTCACCGAGGACATTCCGCTCCTGGGCGCCGAGGGATACCGGGCGCTGTGGAACGCGCGAGCGCGGATCGCCCAGCGCACCGGACTCCATGTGGCGCGTGTGGAGCACCTGCTGAACCGGTACGGGTCGCTCGCCGAGGAACTCCTCGACCTCATCGCCGAGAACCCGTCCCTGGGCGAGCCCCTGGCAGCCGCCGAGGACTACCTCCGGGCCGAGATCGTCTACGCCGCCTCGCACGAGGGCGCCCGGCATCTGGACGACGTGCTGACCCGGCGCACCCGCATATCGATCGAGACCTTCGACCGGGGCACGCGCTGCGCCCGCGAGGCGGCCGAGCTGATGGCGCCGGTCCTGGGCTGGGACAAGGACCAGATCGAGCGCGAGGTGGAGCACTACGACAAGCGGGTCGAGGCCGAGCGGGAGTCCCAGCGCCAGCCGGACGACCTGACGGCGGACGCGGCGCGGCTGGGGGCGCCGGACATCGTGCCGCTTTGAAAGCTTTGAGCGGAGCTCTGTGGCCTGTGGGCTGGGCCTGTGGGCTGATGTCACTCGAACGAGTGTCGTGATCTGGGATCTCCGCTCGGAGCCCGTCCGTTCTACGAGGTGCGGGGGCAGAACTCGGCGGCGAGCAGGGCGGGTTCGAGTTTCGGGTCTGCGATCCCGTCCGTGTTCACCCGGAAGGTGAGGACACGACGACCGTCGACGGTGGCCGCGGTGCGCACGTAGCTGCCGGAGATACGGCCGTTGTGCCCCCACACCGTGGTGCCGCACGGCAGCTTCACGGGGAACAGGCCCATGCCGTACGAGCCATGTGCGGCACGGGTGTTGAGCATCTCGTGCAGCACGCGTGGGAGCAGCAGGTCGCCGTCCAGCAGGGCCCGGTAGAAGCGGTTCAGGTCGGCGAGCGTGCTGACCAGCTCACCCGCGGCGCCGGCCACGCGCGGGTCGAGTTCGGTGACGTCCGAGCCGTCTGCGGTGTACGCGCGACCGTGCGGCAAGGGCAGCGAGGAGCGGGCACCGGGGAAGGAGGTGCCGGTCAGCCGGAGAGGAGTGATGATGCGGCGCTCGGCCTCGGCGGCGTACGAGTGGCCGGTGATCTGCTCGACGACCATGCCGAGCAGTACGTAGTTGGTGTTCGAGTAGGCGAAGTGGCCGCGGTCGGCCGGGGGGTGGGTGAGTGCGATGCGTACGGCCTGAAGCGGGCTGACGGGGACGGTGCCCTTGGTGTCCGCGGTGAAGTCGTAGAGGCCGCTGGTGTGGGTGAGCAGGGCGCGCAGGGTCAGGCGGCGGCCGTCGTTGCCCGCGCCGCGCACCAGACCGGGGAGGTGATCGTCCACGGAGTCGGACAGGGACAGCCGGCGTTCGGCGGCGAGCTGCAGGACCAGCGTCGCGATGAACGTCTTGGTGATGCTGCCCGCGCGGAAGTGGTCGGATCGGGCCATTCCGTGACCGGCGCCGACGAAGCGTGAGCCGGAGTCGTCGCGGGCCAGCAGGGCGGCGGCGGGGGCCTTGCCACGGGTGACGAGGAGGGCGAGGTCAGCGTCTTCGGCCGGGGTGGCGTTCTGGGCAGAGGCCGCGCCCTTGGGCGGGGTGGCGTTCTTGGCCGGGGGCGCGTCTTCGGCGGGGTTGGCGTCCTTGCCCGGGGTCGCTTCCCTGCCCGGGTTCGCGTCCTTGGCCGCAGCGGTGTCTTCGGGAGGGGCAGGGGCGGGAGCCGGGACTGGGGCAGGGGCCGAGGTCGAGGCCGCGGGGTCTTGGGAGGCGGCCCGGGTCACGTCCGGCAAGCCGGTCGGGACTAGGCAGAGCAGCGCCAGGAGCACGGGAATGGCCAGAAGTGTCCGAGGTGTCCTGCGCGCTGGCATCGGCGGTCCTTCCTTGTCGCGGCCCATCATGCGGGATGTCGCTGTGGCGGGCTTCGGGTGGTCCCGGTGTGAGAGGTGTCGCGGTCACCGAGCGGGTCGGCGTCCGAGGGGCCCCCTGGGCGTGGAGCGCTTGCCGGGTGAGAGACAATGGAGGCTCTGTCGGGGCGGGTTGCATGAGGGGACGCATGTCGGAGGCGGAGCGGGCGGGAGCATCCCGTCAGGACAAGAGCGAACGTCTCCTCGCCGGGCGGTACCGGCTGGGAGACGTTCTCGGCCGCGGTGGCATGGGCACGGTGTGGCGGGCCGAGGACGAGACCCTGGGCCGTACGGTCGCGGTCAAGGAGCTGCGGTTCCCGTCGAGCATCGACGAGGACGAGAAGCGACGGCTGATCACGCGCACGCTGCGTGAGGCCAAGGCGATCGCGCGGATCCGCAACAACGGCGCGGTGACGGTCTTCGACGTGGTCGACGAGGACAACCGGCCGTGGATCGTGATGGAGCTCATCGAGGGCAAGTCTCTCGCCGAGGTCATCCGTGAGGACGGCCTGCTCACGCCGAAGCGTGCCGCGGAAGTGGGCCTGGCGATTCTCGACGTGCTGCGTTCCGCGCACCGCGAGGGCATCCTGCACCGGGACGTGAAGCCGTCCAACGTGCTGATCTCCGAGGACGGCCGGGTCGTGCTGACCGACTTCGGTATCGCGCAGGTCGAGGGCGACCCGTCCATCACCTCGACCGGCATGCTCGTCGGCGCGCCCTCGTACATCTCGCCGGAGCGGGCGCGCGGTCACAAGCCCGGACCAGCGGCCGACCTGTGGTCGCTGGGCGGTCTGCTGTACGCGTCGGTGGAGGGCGTGCCTCCGTACGACAAGGGTTCCGCGATCGCGACGCTCACCGCGGTGATGACCGAGCCGGTGGAGCAGCCGAAGAACGCGGGGCCACTGGAGAACGTGATCTACGGGCTCCTCGCCAAGGACCCCGGGCAGCGGCTCGACGACGCCGGCGCGCGGGCGATGCTCAGCGACGTGCTGTACGCCTCCGAGCCCAAGGAGACGGTGCCGGAGCCGTCGGACGCGACGAAGGTCGTGGCGTGGCCGCCGGTGCCCGATGAGGGTCCGGGCGCGGGGAGTTCGGGCGGCGCCGGGGCCAAGCGGGGCGAGGAGGCGGCGGATCGTTTGCGCGGGGCGCTGCGTTCCGTGCGGAAGGCCGCGGCGGCGGCCGGGGCCGGTACGGAGGCCTCCGGGCCGGCGGGTGACGAGGGGGCGGCATCCGCGGGTGCGTCCACTGCTGTGTCGCCTGCCGCGTCCGCGTCGCCCTCGGCGTCCGGTTCCTCCGCGGCGTCCGGCAAGTCCGGCTCGGGATCCGGGTGGCCGGTGGCTCCCGATAGGCCGCCGCGGCCCGCGCCTCGGGCGTCGTTGACGGATGTGGTGCCGCGGCGGACGTTGGTGATCGTCGCGGTGATCGTGGCGCTGGCCGTGCTCGGAACGGTGCTGGCGCTGACGCTTGGCGGCGGGGACGGCGACGGGGCGAAGGACGGCAAGAGCGGCGACACCAAGGCGGCCGTGTCCAGCGGGGCGACCGCGAGCAGCGGCAGCAAGAACAGCGGCGGCACTCACACCGACGGTGGTGACAAGACGGGCGCCTCCGCGGGTTCCGACCCGGAGGGGACCGCGAACGCCACGTCGGGCGCGACGCCGAGTGCGAGCGCGTCGGGCGGTGCGGGCAGCGGCGGCAAGGAGTCGGGCAGCACCGCCGTGTCGACGTACAAGAGCGGTCAGGGGTTCTCGATCGGGCTGCCGAAGGGGTGGAAGTACCAGTCGACGGACAGCGCGGGAGCCCGGTTCACCGGTCCCGACGGGCAGAAGCTTCTGGTCGGCTGGACGACGACGCCCAAGGACGACCCGGTCGCGGACTGGAAGAACCAGGAGCGGTACATGACGCGCTCGCAGTACCAGCGGGTGCGCATCGAGCAAGTGGACTACCGCGGCTGGAACACGGCCGACTGGGAGTTCACTTATGCGGACGGAGGCACGAAGTACCGGTCGATCGACCGCGGGTTCGTCGTCAACGCGCATCAGGGGTACGCGCTGATGTACACGGCCAAAGCGTCTGACTGGGACGGTGGGCTGCGCAAGGACACGTGGAAGACGCTGACCAAGACGTTCCAGCCGAAGTCGTGACGTACCGCTCGCCGATGTGACGTTCCGCCACGGATGGGGGCCTTGAGATCTCCCATCCCCACTTTGCGGCTTGCTTCCGGCACGTATCGTGAGTGGTTGCGGACAGTACGAAGCCGTAACGGCACACAAGGCGAACGGAATTGACCAGCCGATCGGCCGGGGGAGGCATCGTGGACGACTATGCGGGACGGGTACTCGCCGACCGCTACCGCCTGCCGCTGCCGCCGGCGGACGAGTACGAACTCGCCGAGACCCGTGCCTTCGACACGTACAGCGGGCAGGAAGTCCTGGTACGGCAGGTGCCGTTGCCGGAGGTCGTCGAGGCCGAGGTGCTCGACGCGGATGGCTTGCCCGAGGGGTTCGTGGCCCGGGACGGCGGGGTGCGGCGGGCGTCCGCGCGAACCACGCGCCGGCCCACCGAACCGGCCGTGCGACGGGCGATCGAGGCCGCACAGGCCGCCGCGCAGATCCCTGACCACCCCCGGCTCGACCAGGTCTTCGACGTGTTCGCCGAGGGCGGGTCGCTGTGGATAGTCAGCGAGTTGGTGCCCGCGAGGCCGCTGGCCGCGCTGCTCGCCGAGAAGCCGCTGAGCCCCTACCGGGCCGCCGAGGTCGCCTCCGACGTCCTCACCGCGCTGCGCGTGCTGCACGCGCACGGGTGGGTGCACCGGAACATCACCGTGCGCACGGTGCTCGTCTGCGACGACGGCCGCGTGATGCTCACCGGCCTGGCGGCCGGGGCCGCGGAGGAGGCGCTGTGCGGGTACGACCCGATACCGGATCGGGACGATTCCGGGACTCGGGCTGCTGAGTCAGGGGTTGCCGGAGGTGCCGGGTCCGGTGGTCGCGCCGGGCAGGCGGGGGGCGGGGGTTCGCCCGGCGCCGGCGGGGGTGTTCCGCGGGGTGCCGGGACCGGTGCGCCAGGTGCGCCCCGCGGGTCCGGGTTCGGCGGTGGGCGTACGCCGGGTGTCGCTGTGGCGGCGTCGGCGGCCGGGTCCGACCCCGAGGCCGCTCGGCGGGCCGCGATCGAGGCTCGGGCGGAGCGGGGGGCGCCGGTTCCGGGGACGCCCACGGGGAGTGCCGCGGGTGGCGCGGGCCCACGTGCGCTCGAAGCGGGGGGAGCGGAAGGGGCGGCCCAAGCGGGGGGCGCCGGTGGCGACATACGGGCCGCGCGCGCCGGGGCCATCGCCGCGTACCGCGCCGGAGCGCGCGCCGCCGCCCGCGTGCAGGAAGAACAGCGGGGCAGCCAGGTCGCGTTGCCCGCGGCTCGGCCTTCGGCTCAAGCCGATCAAGCGGAGCTTGCCGAACGCGCCGGCCAAGCCGACGCATCGTCACCCCAGCCCCAGCCCCAGCCCCAGCCCCGGTCCCATGCCCACGCCCCGGGGCACAGCACGTCCCAGCCCCTCGGCCAGGGCGGCGGCGCTCCCCTGCTTCCCGGCCAAGCCACACCCCCCGGTCAGATAGCCGACCCGTACGGCGTCCGGGCCGGTAACGGCAGCACCTGGCATGGCGCCCAGCCGCGCACGGGCACAGGCCCCGGCACCGGCACCCATCCCGGCATCGACTCCGGTGCCATCGACGGTGGCACCGCTCAAGGACGCGCGGCGCTCCCCGCCGCCGGCCCGAACAGCGCGGCGCGCACCGGCACCGGTACCCCCGCGCTCGCGCCGGGGCAGTGGTCCGCCGCCGAGCACGGCGGTCCCGGACCCTCGACGGCCGTCGGCGCCCAGGACCACACCCGAACCCCCGACGGCACCCAGGGCCGGACCGGCCATTGGAACGAGCTGGTCGCGGGGGCGTCGTCGCCGCGCCGGGGTCCGGCCACCGCGCTCGCCGCCGAGCGGGCCCGGCAGGCGCGGATGGCCGTGGTCGGGCCGGTGACCGAGCGATGGGCGCCGGAGCAGGCCGGGCCGGTGCACGAGAACTGGCAGTTGGCGGCGCCGATCGGGCCCGCCACCGACCTCTGGGCGCTGGGCGCGCTGCTCTTCCGCGCCGTGCAGGGGCACGCGCCCTACCCGGAGGAGAACACCGCCGAACTGGTGCAGTTGGTGTGCGCGGAGCCGCCCGCGTTCGCCGAGGAGTGCGGACCGCTCAGGCCCGTCGTGGAGTCGCTGCTGCGCCAGGACCCCACCGAGCGGCTCGACTTCGAGGAGCTGCGCGGCTGGCTGCGTTCCCTCGTGCGGTCCGCGCCGGAGCCCGAGGCCGGGACGCATGTCGTCGCGACGCCCCCCGTCGACCCGAGGCGGCTGCCGATCGTACGGCGCCGCGGCGAGCTCGTCCGCAGGCGCCGCGCCGGGCTGCCCGCGACCAGTCCGCACGCCCGCCACAAGCGTTCCAGGAAGGACAGGCCGGCCAAGCCCCGCCGTCTGGGCCGGAATCTGCTCCTGCTGGTGCTGCTTCTGCTGGCCGCGGGGATCGCGTACGCCATGGTCTTCATGCCGAAGGCCGAGCCGACCAGCAGCGGCGGCAGCGGCAGTACCAGCGGCACGGACGGTGACCGGACCGGTGCCGCCGGAGACGTCAGCCCCGCCCCCGACACCGGCGGGGACGGTAAGGCGAGCAGCGAGCCACGGCCCGACCAGACGTCTCCCGGCGCCGACAAGAGCCCCTCGGATGCGGCCAGTTCGACCGAGTCGCAGTCGTCCGGCAACGCCGATGTCGCCCAGGGGTTCAAGCTCCGCAAGGACCCCGAGGGCTTCAGCGTCGCGGTGGCCGACGGCTGGGACCGTACGCCGAAGAACGGCAGCGGCCAAGTCGTGTACTCCCAGGGAGACTTCGAGCTCATCGTGGTACCCGGCCGGGACAGCACGTCGACGTACGGCGGCGACCCGATGACGTACCAGCGGGAGAGCGAGCGTGAGTTGCAGCCGTTCCGGGACTCGACCTGGGCCACGTCCAGTGGGATGCGGCGGATCGACGTGGGCGGACGGACGATGGCCGAGGGGCAGTTCACCTGGCAGGACTCGGCAGGGCGCTCGCTGTACGTACGCAACCTCGCGATCCTCATCGGCGGGCGGTACCACGTGGTGCAGCTGCGCGGCCCGGAGGCCGAACGGGACGAGGTGACACGGCTGTACGAGCAGGCGTCGGCGACGTATCAGGTCGCCGGCTGAGCCCGTCACGGGGCCGCAAGGCGGTGAACACCGGATGGTTCCCTCTCGTACGCGGAAGGGATAACCGTCACAGTGCGGTCTCCGTAGGCGCCTGCCTGTTCCCTGCGCGGGGGGCCGCTCTTTAGTCTGACCGCTGTCAAGACCATTGCGGGGAAACGTGAATCAGATGCAGGGCCTGCTCCTCGCGGGCCGCTACCGGCTTGTCGACATCATCGGCAGTGGTGGCATGGGCCGGGTGTGGCGCGCGCACGACGAGGTGCTGCATCGCGCCGTCGCGGTCAAGGAGTTGACCGCCGCGCTGTACGTCACCGAGGGCGATCTGGCCCCGCTGCTCGCCCGTACCCACGCCGAGGCGCGGGCCGCCGCCCGGATCAACCACTCTGCCGTCGTCACCGTGCACGACGTCCTTGAGCACGACAACCGGCCCTGGATCGTCATGGAGTTGGTCGAGGGCAACTCGCTGGCCGACGAGGTCAAGGAGCGGGGGCGCGTGGAACCGGCCGAGGCGGCGCGCATCGGCCTGTGGGTGCTGCGCGCGCTGGGGGCCGCGCACGCCGCCGGTGTGCTGCACCGCGACGTGAAGCCCGGGAACGTACTCCTGTCCTCCGACCGGCGCGGGCTGCTCACCGACTTCGGGATCGCCCAGGTCGAGGGCGACACGACCATCACGCGCACCGGCGAGATCGTCGGTTCCGTGGACTACCTCGCGCCCGAGCGGGTGCGCGGCCACGACCCCGGGCCCGCCTCCGACCTGTGGGCCCTCGGCGCGACGCTGTACACGGCGGTGGAGGGGAGATCGCCGTTCCGGCGCACCTCGCCGCTGACCACCATGCAGGCCGTGGTCGACGAAGAACCCCCGCCGCCGGAGCACGCCGGTCCGCTGGAGCCGGTCATCACCGCGCTGCTGCGCAAGGATCCCGCCGTACGTCCCAGTGCGCAGGAGGCCGAGCAGATGCTCGCCGAGGCGGCGGAGGGGCGGATGCCGAGGGCGGCGCAGGCGTATGTGCCGACGCAACATGTGCCGACGCAACGGGTGGATCTTGACGCGGGTGGGCGCCAGGGGGCGACCGCACAGGGCGCGGCACGGAGATCCGCACCACTTGTGCAGGGTGCGACCCTGCACCAACCCGTGCCCGCGCAGGCCGCTCCCAGAAGGCGGCGCCGCGGTCGCACCATCGCCCTGGTCGTCGTCATGGCCGCGCTGGTCGGCGTCGGCGGCGCCGTGGCCATGCGGTACGCGGACGACTGGCGGAAGGATGCCGGCGCCTCGGCCGGCGCCTCGGCCGGCGCCACGGGTGGGACCCCCGCGACTCCCGGGACCTCCGGGACCTCCGGGAAGGACGGGAAGGACGGGAACAGCGGGCAGCCGACCGATGCCGGTGCCGTCCCCGACGGCTGGGTACGCGTGGACGACGAAGAGGGCTTCAGTCTCGCCCTGCCCAGCAAGCGCTGGCAGCGGGAGGCCAATGGCACCCAGGTCGACTACACACCCGACGGCGGCAAGCACTTCGTCCGCATCGCCGTGGACGACTCGCCCGACTTCGACGACCCGTACATGCACCAGCTCGACCTGGAGCAGCAGTTGAGGAAGCTGAGCGCATACAACCGGGTGAGCCTGCAGTCCAACACCTTCCGGGACTGCCCCGGGGCCCTCTGGGAGTTCACCTGGACCGCGCTGCCGAAGCAGACGCCGTTCCCGGGGCCGCGCCGCGCCATCGAGCAGACCTATCTCGCCCGCGACGGGGTCGAGTACGCGATCTACATGTCCGCACCGGCGGCGGACTGGGACACCACGCGCCGGCAGTTCGACGCGGTCCTGCGCGGCTGGCGTCCCACGGCTCAGTAACCACAACTAGGCCGGTTGCCGTCACGGAGGGTTCCGGACCGGTGCGGCATGATGGGCTCATGATGGGGCCCATGGGGACCGAGGGGGAGAACGTCCGTGTGATCGCCGGCCGTTACCGGCTGGAGGCCAGGATCGGGCGGGGCGGAATGGGCGTCGTATGGCGCGCCACCGACCAACTGCTCGGCCGCCAGGTCGCGGTGAAGGAACTCGTCCTCGACGACACGCTCTCCGCGGACGAGGCCCGGCAGCAACGGGACCGCACCCTGCGGGAAGCCCGGGCCGTCGCCCAGCTGCAGCACCCGAACATCATCGTCGTGCACGACGTGGTCGAGGACGACGAACGCCCGTACATCGTCATGGAGTTGATCGACGGAGGTTCGCTCGCCGAGCGGATCTCCACGCGCGGTCCCGTCGACGCGCGCGAGGCCGCCCGCATCGGCATCGATCTCCTCGGCGCGCTGCGCCGCGCGCACGACGCGGGTGTCCTGCACCGGGACCTCAAGCCCGCCAACGTCCTGATGGAGGCGGGCACCGACCGCGTCGTCCTCACCGACTTCGGCATCGCGCAGGTCGCGGGCGCGACGACGCTCACCGAGAGCGGGGCGTTCGTCGGATCGCCCGAGTACACCGCGCCCGAGCGGATGTCCGGGACCAGGACAGGCCCGGAGTCCGACCTGTGGTCGCTCGGCGCGCTGCTGTGCACGGTCCTGAGCGGCGAGTCGCCCTTCCGCCGCGACTCGTTGGGCGGCATCCTGCACGCGGTCGTCGTCGACGAGATACGCCCGCCCGCCCAGGCAGCGCCGCTGCTGCCGGTCGTACGGGGGCTGTTGGAGCGCGATCCAGAACGGCGGCTCGACGCGGCGGAGGCGGAGTGGATGCTGCGCGCCTTCCTGGACACGGGGCGTACGCCGCGCCGGACCGCCGCACCGTACACGCCCACGCAGCGGGACGTACCGAAGTCGAGGCCCGCGCCCTCGCCAGCCCCGCCACCACCTCCCGTCGCCGCCGCGGACCGTCCGCCGCGGCCCTCCACCCGGGGCATCCTCGTCGCCGCCGCGCTGGTCGCCGCGATGGCCGGGGCGGGGGTGTCGGCGGCGGCGCTGCTGCTGAACGACGGTGGGAACGGCGGCGGCACACCACCCACCTCCAGTTCGCCTCGTACGCCGAGTACGAGTCCGTCGCGTACGGAGTCCGGCTCACCTTCGCGCCCGCCCGCGACCCCCGCGCCCACCGTCACGGTGACCCGGCAGGAGACGCCGGCCTCCACCGCCCGCGCGGTGCCCTCGGGTTACCGCCTCGCACGGGATCCGTACGGCTTCTCGCTCGCCGTACCCGACGACTTCACCCGGGATCCGCAGGGGGAGCGGGTCTTCTACCTGTCACCGGGGCAGACCGTCCGCCTCGGCATCAAGGTGAGCGACCCCGAGACGGGCGGCCCGCTCGGGGTGATGCGGCGGGCGGCCGCCAAGGGACCCTCCACGAACCCGGGCTACCGCGACGGCACGGTCACCCAGACCACGCACGACGGACAGCCCGCCGCACTCTGGGAGTTCACCTGGAACGGCTTCACCGAGGCCGAGGGCGCGCGGCACACGTATGACCTCTGCTGGGAGGAGGGCGGGCGGATGTACGACGTGTGGGTCTCGGCGCCGGTCGGCAAGGTGACGGAGGCGAAGGAGTACTTCGACGTGGCGGTGGACACGTTCGTGGCGGCGTGAAGGCCGCCGCCGTCAACGGGACTGCCGTCAACGGAAATGCGGTCAACGGAAGCGCCGTGAACGGGCGCGCAGCAAACGGGAGCACCGTAAACAGGAAATAAGGGATGCTGAGCGTCACGGGTCTGTGACCGGAGGCCGATCGGGCTGGAAGCCGAAGCGCTTGCCGCGATAGACATGAACCCATGAGCAACAACGGGGGAGCCCCTTACGGGTCCAACGAGCCAACGAGTTTCGGTCTGCAACCGCCACGGCCGGGTGGGCCCGGACAACAGCCGGGCGTGCCGGTACAGCAGCCGGGTGCGCCCGCACGGCAGTCGGGTGCGCCCGCACAGCAGCCGGGCGTCCCGTACCCGGGCAATCCCTATGCCTCACCCACCCAGGTCGTCCCGGAACCCACCCAGGTCGTACCCGAGCAACAGGCGCAGGACCCCGGCGCCGGACGGCTGATCGGGGGCCGTTACCGGCTTCTCTCCAAGCTCGGCCATGGCGGTATGGGCACGGTCTGGCGGGCCAAGGACGAGACGGTGGACCGTGAGGTCGCGGTCAAGGAGCCGCGCGTTCCGGATCACCTTCCCGAGCGTGAGCGCGCCAACGCCTTCGAGCGGATGCGCCGCGAGGCGCGCGCGGCGGCGCGGCTCGACCACCCGGGGGTCGTGAACGTCCACGACGTCGCCGTCGTGGACGGACAGCCGTGGATCGTCATGGAGTTGGTGCAGGGCCGCTCCCTGGGCGACGCCCTCCAGGAGGGCACCCTCGGCGTCCGCGAGTCCGCGCGTGTCGGCCTGGAGGTCCTCGGCGCGCTGGAGGCCGCGCACGCCGCGGGCATCCTGCACCGCGACGTGAAGCCCGACAACGTCCTCCTCGGCCGCCACGACCGCATTGTGCTCACCGACTTCGGCATCGCCCAGATCGAGGGCGAGACGAACCTGACGGACACCGGCGGCTTCGTCGGCTCACCCGAATACATCGCCCCGGAACGGGTGCTGGGCCAGCGCCCCGGCCCGGCCTCCGACCTCTGGTCGCTCGGCGTGCTGCTCTACGCGGCCACGGAGGGCGTCTCCCCCTTCCGCCGCAGCAACACCCCCGCCACGCTCCAGTCGGTCCTCAACTCCACGCCCACGCCGCCCGCTTCGGCGAGCGGCCCGCTCGCGCAGGTCATCAACGGCCTGCTGGACAAGGAGCCGTCCCGCCGGCCCGGCGCGGCCCAGGTCCGCCGCCTCCTGGAGGAGGCCGCGCAGCCGCCCGCCCAGGCGCCGACGCAGGTCGTGCAGATCGCGGGGCCGGGCGGCAAGGGCATCCGCGTGGGCCGCAAGACACTGATCGGCCTCGGTGCGGCGGTCGTCGCGGCTGCGGTGGCGGCGTACCTGGTGATCGCGGACCCGTTCGCGGGGCCGCTGCCGGACGGCTGGAAGACGCGGGAGCAGAAGGCTCTGGGCGCGACGCTCGCCGTGCCGGCGGACTATCAGGTGGGCAAGCCGGACGCGGACGACCTGGACAAGAACTGGGTCACGTACACCGACTGGAGCGGCAGCATCTGGATCGGGCTGAACCTCGCCAAGAAGTCCGAGGACACGAGCAAGCAGATCAAGGACTCGGCGAGGGCCGAGATGTACGCCGACGACGGCGAGTTCAAGGACAGCGGTTCGTACAACCTGAGCATGCCCGAGGGCCCGGAGACGACGCCCGAGGGGAATACGACATACCGCGGCAAGGAGTCCGCCGAGAACACGGTGATCTACACGACCACCGACAGCCAGAACCCCCGCCCCCGCGAGCTGAAGATCTTCTACTACAAGTCCTCCGCGGGCGACATGTACAAGCTCTCGATCAGCTACCCGGGCAAGGGCGACTTCACGGCCCGGGGCCGTGAAGTCGCCAAGGCCGCGATCGCGAACCTGGACATCAACAAGCTCTGAGACCCTGCCCGATGGCGATGCCTCAGGCGAGCTTGGCGGCCTGGCCCTTGATGATCTCGGCGGGAACGTCGTAGTCGCCGGCACCACCCTCGCCGGAGAAGGCGGCCAGGCTGAAGGCGTAGTACGTGGCGATCGTGCTGCCGTGGCGTACGACCTCGGCATGCACGACGACCTCCTGGCCCTCCGCGTCCCCGGTCACAGCGAAGGCCAGCGACTCGTCACCCGTCCCGGATGCCTTCTCCTCCGCGACCTTGGTGAACTTCTGGGGCTCGCCGTTCGCGGTGGCCTTGAAGCCGCTGCCGCATCCCTTGATCGCGTCGGACACGGACGCCATCGTCTTCTGGGCGCCGTCACCCTCGTAAGAGGAGAGCGAGACGATCGTCATCGTCTGCCCGAGGACGTCGGTGAGGTCCTTCATCGCCTCCTCGAGCTCCGCGTCCGTCATGTCCTCCAGGCCCTTGTCCGAGGACGCGCTGGGCGAGGCACCAACCTCCTTGGAGACCATACGGTTGACGTACGCGGCCTCGTCGCCGGGCGCGAATCCGGTGAGAACGTACGCGAGCGGCGCGCACTTCTCCGCTACGACCGTCACGTCGTCCTTGGACTTGGCGAACGCCCCGGCCTCGTTGGCCGGCTCGACCTTGTACCCGTCGACGTCACCCGTCGCGAGGATCCGCTCCGTCAACTCAGTGTCGGTCAGGGCCTTCGCGGCAGCCGTCGGCTTCCCGGAGCCGCCGGCCTTGTCCCCGTCCCCCGACCCACTGTCGGAGCAGCCGGTCGCGAGGGCGAGCGAGAAAACGGACGCAACCACTGCGGTGCCGGTGCGCGACAGCGTGGATCTCTTCATATTCAGGTTTTTCCTTTGATGGTCTTGATGTGAGGGGACTATGAGGCTCCGGTCAAGGGAACGTCAAGTCCTTATAAGGGGCGCCCGACTTGACCTGGTGTGTGCCCCACGACAGTGCGGAAGTGGCCGGCCGGCCCACAACCGCTTTGACGAGGTCGGTCTTCGAGACCTGGAGCGCGAAGCGCTCGTCGCCGCTGCCGGGCCTGCCGCTGCTGGGCAGCGCCTTCGCGTACCAAGGGAGGCCCCGGCGACGCCATTTGGCCGGGATCAGTTTCTGCGGTAGCGCAGGGAGGGGTACGGACCATTCTCCGACGCGGAGTTCACCGCCCCATACGCCTGCGGACAGGGCGGGGACAGGCACGCGGACGGTGAAGGCGTCGGCGTGCTGAGTCTGCGCGGCGGGGAAGGCTGCGGTCTCCCCCTGGTCGCTGGTGAGGGGGACAACCAAGGCATCACGCGGGTAGGCGCCGAGCGTGCACTGTCCAGTGATCAGCAGCTCGGTGGGGGCACTGGCGTCCCAGCGGATCGCCCCGAGGCCGAGATGAGGCAGCACCTCGTGCTTCTGCTCGCCGATGTCGAGGGTGAAGTTGCCGTGCGGCTTGGTGGTGTAGTGCGTGGCGGCCCGGGCGCCCTCGGGGGTGCCCACGTGGGCGGCTGGGACGAGTGCGGGCAAGGGCCGAAGAAGCACTCGGGGGCGATAGCTGATACCCCCGACTACGGCGCGACGTACACGCCCGCTCAGCAGAAGGCGGACGAAGCCCGTGCGAAGGAGGAGGCGGCCAAGCAGCGCGCGATCGCCATCGCCAAGGAACTCGGCAAGATCATCGCCGACGAACTGGGTATCACGGACGCGCTGGACTGTTTCACGACGGGCAGTCTCGGTGCCTGTGGCGCGACCGCAGCGAACGTCGTCACGTCGCTCATCGGCGGTGGTCCGGTCGGCAAGCTGGTGTCGAAGTACTGGTATCGGGCCGACAAGGCTTACGCCCTGGGCAAGCGCATTGTCGGGCTGGGCAAGAAGCTGTGGGCGGGCTTCAAGGACTGGCAGAAGGGTCACAAGGCCGCGAAGGAGGCCGCGAAGGCAGCCGAGGAGTGCAACAGCTTCACAACTGTGTGGCGCCGACCAGTGTGGCGGCCTGAGTGGGGGACAGGTCCGCGCGCTCGCGCAGCCTCCGTAGTCGGACACCCGGGTGGCGGCGTCGGCAGCCCCGTCGGTGTGCGACGAGCGGGGCTGCCGGATGGCCATGGCGCCCCGTAGCTTCAGGACGTGCGGCGGGGACGGTTGTCCGCATCCGTCGCCCTCCTTGCGGTGAGGGCGTGCGCGCATGGACGAAGGGCCTCGCGTAGGTCGAACTGAATGAGGCCCTTGTGCCGCGATGGCTGGTTATGCCTCTGCGAACAGCTCCTCCGTGCTGGTGGCCGTGAGAGCGCGGTCGAACCAGGTGCCGAGGGTGTCCAGGTCGGTGCAGGTGGTGATGCGCTCGCGGTCGGATTCGGGAACCTCGATGTCGCGAACGTCGAGGATGCGGAGGATGTCCTCGGCACGGCCCTTGGCCTCGCCCTCGGTGATGCCCTTGTTGCGGGATTCCTCGATGATGGTGCCGCTGCCGGGGAAGCGGCTCGTGCGCGTGCTCATCAGGTGCCTCCAGAATGCGCGGGTCTGGGTGTTGCCCAGGCCGACCCGAGATGGGGTGGGTTCAGTCGTATGGGTGAATGTGCCTTCGGCTTATGCCGACGGCGGCTGGTGTGAGGTGCCAGGGAGGGTGCAAAGGGTGGATATCAGGGCGGCGAGCTGGGGTGTTCCGGTGGTGAGGATGGTCTGCGGTTCGTCGCTTTCGCGGAGGAGGATCGTGCCGGTGCGGGTGGCGGCGAGGTAGACGCAGGAGGAGGCTTCCTCGCTGTAGGTGGACTTCTGCCAGTTCAGTTCGGTCACGGTGGTCCTTCAGGTGGCGTGGGCGATGCGGTGGATGAGGTCGCGGGAGTCATCTGGCTCCAGGGTGACCTTCTCCATGCGGTCCAGTACCAGTCGGTACTTGGTCAACTGTGCTGGAGAGTCGATGAGTTCGCTGCCGTGGGCGGCGTCGAGTTGAGCCGTGTCGAGGGCGGGAACCGGGCCGTATGCGTAGTCCAGTCCGTGGCCGACGGTGGGGAAGACCGTTCCGTCGAAGGGGATGACCCGAAGGGTGATGTGGGGCTGGTCGCTCACCTTGATGAGGTGGTTCAGCTGGGCCTGGGCCACCTCGGGGCCGCCGAACCGCATGCGCAGGGCGGCCTCGTGGATGATCGCGGTGTACGACGGTGGCTGCTCGCGGTAGAGGATGGCCTGCCGCTTGATTCGGTGGGAGATGCGGTACTCGATCTCGTGCGGGCGTAGGGCCGGGACCACCTGGCGGAAGAGGGTGCGGGCGTGCTCCGGGGTTTGGAGCAGGCCCGGGATGTTGATGACCTGGGCCACGTGCAGCGCGGTGGCATGGTGCTCCATCTCCGCGACGTCGAGGAAACGGGGCGGGAGGGTGTCCCGGTACTCCTCCCACCAGCCGCGTTCGCGGTGGGCCGCCATGGCGACGAGGGCCTCAATCAAGGGCTCGTCGGTGCAGTCGTAGTTGTGGGCGAGGGTTCGGATGCGCTGCTCGCTGAGCCCGAAGCGGCCCGTCTCGATGTTGCTGATCCGGGCCTGGTTGGCACCAATTGCGTCTGAGCGGCGGGCCGCCGGCGGGTCTCGGCGTTACCGTGGAGTCAGCGACACGCCCTGTAGTCAGTGGAGGACCGCGGTGACCATCATGAGCGAGCGCCCGACGGCCATAGACGCTCCTTCGGCCGGAGCCTTCGAGGACATGCTCCGGATCGTCGAAGAGCTGGACACGCCTGACGGCTACAAGGCCGAACTCATCCGGGGGAAGATCGTCGTGTCGCCGTGGTCGAAGCTGCGCTACAAGAAGGTGATGAAGTCGCTGCGGTTGCAGCTGGAGCCGCATGCTCCGGCTGGGCATGACGTCGATGTGGCACCGTTTCTCTTCACATTCGCTGGCTCCGAGCGCGGGTTCGGTCCAGACCTCCATGTAGCCGACGAAGCCGCCTTCGACACGGAAGGTCGCCACGCCGACGGCGCCGCCCTCTCCCTCGTCGCCGAGCTGACCTCCGACTCCACCAAGGATGCCGACTGGCTCGACAAGCTGGACACCTACGGGCGGGTGGTGCCCGTCTACCTCGTGCTCGACATGCAGGCCCAGGAGGTCACCGCCTTCTGGGACCCGTCCGCCAAGGGGTACCGGTCGCGGACCACCGTCCCCTTCGGGCGGTCGCTGCACGTGCCCGCGCCGTTCGACTTCGAGCTCGACACCTCGGGGTTCGCCGTACACCCGGCCGGTGAAGGCCAGGAGCGCTCCGCCGGAGATCCGGCAGAGTGACCTACTCGTGATCGTCCCACCCGGCCACGCCCTGATCAGGGACTTTGCTGCCAGCGATCACTGGCAGCATGTGTGCACTCCGTGAAAGGCGATTACCGACGGGTACACAAAGCGTCCGCCCGGGCATACCCTGCGGCCCATGACGGACTCGCAGGCCCCGGAGCAGGCCGAGGAAACGCAGGGCAAGGAAACCCAGGCCAAGGAAACGCAGGCCGAAGAAACGCAGGCCGAGGAAACCCCCCGCGCGGAAGCACCGGCGGCCACCACCGGTACCAACCCCCTCGCGCCCGCCCCCGCAGGGGCCCGTACCGCCGCCGACGTCGTCACCCCCGAGCTGGTCGCCCAGCTCACCAAGGGTGTCGTCGGTTCCGGACGTACCGCCAACCACACGCCGTTCACCGGCGAGAAGCTGGCCGACCTGCCCGAGTCCACCCCCGACGACGTCGCGACCGCCTTCGAGCGCGCCCGCGCGGCCCAAGTCGCCTGGGGCGCCACCCCTGTACGGCAGCGCGCCGCCGTGCTCCTCCGCTTCCACGATCTCGTACTCGACCGCCAGGCCGAGGTGCTGGACCTGATCCAGTTGGAGACCGGCAAGGCCCGCCTCCACGCGCACGAGGAGGTCCAGGCCGTGGCCGTCGCCGCCCGGCACTACGGGCGCAAGGCGCCCGCGTATCTCCGCCCCAAGCGGCACACCGGTGCGGTCCCGACCCTCACCAAGGTCACCGAACTGCGCCACCCGCGCGGCGTCGTCGGCCAGATCGCGCCCTGGAACTACCCGCTCGAACTCTCCGTCGGCGACGCGCTCCCCGCCTTCGTCGCGGGCAACGCGGTCGTCATGAAGCCCGACACCGAGACCTGCCTCACCGCCCTGTGGGCGCGTGACCTGCTCATCGAGGCCGGGCTGCCCGCCGAGGTCTTCCAGGTCGTCATCGGGGACGGTCCCGTCGTCGGGCCGGAGGTGGTCAAGCACGCCGACTACGTCTCCTTCACCGGCTCGACCCGCACCGGACGGGAGGTCGCCCAGAGCGCCGCTGCCCGCCTCGTCGGCGTCTCCCTCGAACTCGGCGGCAAGAACGCCATGGTGGTCCTCGAGGACGCCGACATCGACAAGGCCGCCGCGGGCGCCGTCCGTGCCTGCTTCTCCTCCGCCGGTCAACTCTGCATCTCCATCGAGCGGTTGTACGTCCACGAGTCCATCGCCGACGCGTTCACCGAGCGGTTCGCCGCGCGCACCAAGGCCATGCGGCTCGGCACGTCCCTCGCCTACGGGGCCGACATGGGCTCACTCGTCGGGGAGCGGCAGCTGGAGACCGTCACGCGTCACGTGGAGGAGGCCGTCGCGAAGGGGGCCAAGGTCGTCGCCGGCGGTGTCGCCCGGCCCGACATCGGCCGCTACTTCTTCGAGCCCACCATCCTCGACGGAGTCGAAGCCCCGATGGCCGTCTGCGCCGAGGAGACCTTCGGGCCCGTCGTCTCCCTCTACCGGTTCAAGACCGAGGACGAGGTCGTCGAACTCGCCAACTCCACGCCGTACGGCCTCAATTCGTCCGTATGGACCAAGGACGGGCGGCGCGGACGCGCGGTCGCGGCGCGGTTGCGCACCGGGACCGTGAACGTCAACGAGGGCTACGCGCCCGCGTACGGCAGCGTCCAGTCGCCCATGGGCGGCATGAAGGACTCCGGCCTCGGCCGCCGCCACGGCTCCGAGGGCATCCTCAAGTACACCGAGGCGCAGACGGTCGCCCACCAGCGGCTGCTGCCGATGGCGCCGTCGCTCGGCATGGACGACGAGAAGTACGCGGCGTTCATGAGCCGGAGTCTCAAGGTCATGAAGGTGTTGCGCCTTCGCTAGGCCGCCGCGAAAGGTCATGAAGGTGTTCCGCCTTCGCCAGGCCACCGCGAACCGTTCTCAACGAGCCGCCGCGAACCGTTCTCAACGAGGAGAGCAGCACGTGTCACAGGAGAGCTCTGTCCCCGAGCAGGACAACGGGAAGCAGGACCACGCGAAGCGGGACAACGAGCCGGCGTACGACTATGACGTCATCGTCGTAGGCTCCGGCTTCGGCGGCTCCGTCACCGCCCTGCGTCTGACGGAGAAGGGGTACAGCGTCGGCGTCCTCGAAGCGGGCCGCCGCTTCACCCGCGACACGCTCCCCAAGAACTCCTGGGACCTGAAGAACTACCTCTGGGCCCCGAAGCTCGGCATGTACGGCATCCAGCGCATCCATCTGCTGGGCAACGTGATGGTGCTGGCGGGCGCGGGCGTCGGCGGCGGTTCCCTGAACTACGCCAACACCCTCTACGTACCGCCGAAGCCGTTCTTCGACGACCCGCAGTGGAAGGACATCACCGACTGGCAGGAGGAGTTGAAGCCGTACTACGACCAGGCGCAGCGCATGCTCGGCGTACGGCTCAACCCGACCATGACCCCGTCCGACGTGCACCTGAAGGCGGCGGCGCAGCGGATGGGTGTGGGCGACACCTTCCACATGACCCCGGTCGGCGTTTTCTTCGGTGACGGCAAGGACTCCGACGGGGCGGCGAAGGCGAAGCCGGGCGAGCAGGTGGCCGACCCGTACTTCGGCGGCGCCGGCCCGTCCCGCAACGCCTGCACCGAGTGCGGTGAGTGCATGACGGGATGCCGGCACGGCGCGAAGAACACCCTCAACGAGAACTACCTCCACCTCGCCGAGAAGGCGGGCGCGGTCGTGCACCCCATGACGACCGTCGTGTCCGTCACCGATGACTCGCAGGGCGGCTACGCGGTCGCCACCCTGCCGACGGACGCGAAGAAGAAGGGCAACGGGCGGCTCTTCACGGCCCGCCGGGTCGTCCTCGCCGCCGGTACGTACGGTACGCAGACGCTCCTGCACCGCATGAAGGCGAACGGCCAACTGCCTTATCTCTCGCACCGGTTGGGCGTGCTGACCCGTACCAACTCCGAGGCGCTCGTGGGCGCGCAGACCACCGACCGCCGCTACCGCAAGGCGCACGGCACGCCGAAGGCCGACTTCACGCAGGGCGTGGCGATCACGTCCTCGGTCCACCCGGACGAGAACACGCACATCGAGCCGGTCCGCTACGGCAAGGGCTCGAACTCGATGGGCGGCCTGACGATCCTCCAGGTCCCCTACGCGGAGAGTTCCTCCCGCGTGATGGCCTGGCTGGCGAACGTGGCCCGGCACCCGTTGCTGGTGGCGCGTTCCCTCTCCAAGCGCCGCTGGTCGGAGCGGACCATCATCGGCCTGGTGATGCAGTCGCTGGACAACTCCCTGACGACGTACCTGAAGCCGAAGGGCGTGGGGAAGGGGCTGCTGACCGCGCGCCAGGGGCACGGCGCGCCCAACCCCAAGCAGATCAAGGCCGCTTCGGAGGCCGCCTCCGCGCTCGCCGCCGAGATCAACGGCTTCGCGGGCAGCAACATAGGCGAGCTGATGGGCACCCCGCTCACCGCGCACTTCCTCGGCGGCTGCCCGATCGGCGGCTCGCCCGAGACGGGCGTGATCGACCCGTACCACCGGCTGTACGGCCACCCGGGCATCTCGGTGGTCGACGGCGCGGCGGTGTCGGCGAACCTGGGGGTCAACCCGTCCCTGACCATCACCGCCCAGGCCGAGCGCGCGATGTCGTACTGGCCCAACAAGGGCGAGGCCGACCCCCGTCCGGCGCCCGGAGCGGCGTACGAGCGCCTCAAGCCGGTCGAGCCGCTCCAGCCCGCCGTGCCCGCGGACGCGTTCGGCGCGCTGAAGCTGCCGTTCCTGGGGATGCCGACGGTGCCGCCGAAGCCGTAACCCCCTACCCGGGACAGCCGAAGGGGGACCGTACGTACGAAGAAGGACCGTATACACGAAGGACCGTATATACGAAGAAGGACCTGTGCCCCCCTCCGAGCGCAGGTCCTTCTTCTTGTACGAGGCGTGATGCCTACGTGGTCAGCGGCTTACCGCCTTACGCGGTCGCGGCACCCGAGTTGCGGCGACGGACCACGAACACCGCACCGGCACCGGCGACGACGGCGACACCGCCGACGAGGCCGATGATCGGCAGGGCGGAGTTGGAGCCGGTCTCGGCGAGGCTGCCGGTGGCTTCCACCGCCTTGACCTCCTCGATCTCCGTCTGACCGCCGGTCTGCGGCTTGGCGTCGGGCGGGTTGCCCGCGTCGGAGCCGGCGGCGAGGACGTCGAAGAAGTAGAGCCAGCCGTTCGGGTCGTCGGCGATCCAGCAGCCGCTCTCGTCCGAGTACTGGGCGAATCCACCGGTCACGCCGATGGCGTCCGGCACCTTGCCGCTGACACGCAGCCGCAGCTGGTACGAGGTCGACTGGTCCGCGCCGAGCGAGAACGAGGTGAACGTGCCACCCTCGCCCGCGGCACCGGCGACCTCACGCCACTGACCGCTGGCCTTGTCGAGGACCTGGACGGTGATCTCGCCGGAGTAGTCCTTCTCGTCCCAGCCGATCGCCGCGACGCCGATCATCGGGGCGATGTCCTCGATGTCGTGGTCACCCTTGTTGGAGACGTTGAACCGGAAGTTGGTCCAGCCGCTGCCCGCGACGATCGTCTCCGGCAGGCCCGACAGGCCGCTCGTCAGGTCGTCGCTGAGCTGCGTGAGGTCGTTGCCGTCCTCGTCGACGCACAGGTCGACGTCGTCCTCCGGGGCGCTCTCGCTGGGGCTCGGCGAGGCCGCGGGGCTGCTCTCGTCGTCGGCGGGAGTGCTCTCGTCCGCCGCCGGGGTGCTCTCGTCGGCGGCAGGGGTGCTCTCGTCCGCCGCGGGGGTGCTGTCGTCAGCGGCGGGAGTGCTCTCGTCCGCCGCGGGGGTGCTGTCGTCAGCGGCGGGGGTGCTTTCGTCGGCCGCCGGGCTGCTCGTCGACGTGCTCGGAGTCTCGTCCGTCGCGAACGCGGTCGGCGCCGACAACAGCGCCAGCGGGGCTATGACGGCCGTCGCAGCCGCAGCGGCCATGGCACGGCGAAGCTTCATGAAGACCTCGAAAAGTCCGGGTGCACCGCGACGCCGCGGCGCTCGTATGGGCTCGTATAGGTGAGGCCTCCGCGTGTGGGGCGCGGGTATGGCCGTTGGTTCTGCAGGTGTGACCGGTGAGGTATGTGAAGGGTTGTGCGCCCACTCACAGGATTTTTATGTGGGCTGGGTCACACCGGGGTGTGACTTGTGGACAGCCTTTCGAATCGCCTAGAAATGTCGCTCGTGTCTGACAAGCAGCCCGGGGGCACCGGGGAAGCGGGGGAAGCCGGGCGATCCGGGCGAGTTGGGGAACCCGGTGGCGCTACGGGAGTTGGGGGAGGGGAGTCCAGCGGCGCCGCGGGAGCTGGAGGATCTGGAGGAGTCGGGGAGTCCGCTGTCCCTGACGACGTGTGGGAACAGTTCGCCCGTGACAGCGAGCGCGACATCCGGACGTCGGCCCCGAAGGAGCCGTCCGCGCGGGCGCGCATGGTGACGGAACGGCTGCGGCAGCAGGACGCGCGCGGCGTTCAGCCGGAGGGCTGGCGAACCGGCCCCGCGTTGCAGGAGATCAACGGCCGGGCCGCCCGCCGCCGTCGCCTCTGGGCGGTCATCGGCGTGCCGCTCGCGATAGCCGTCGCGGTGGTGGCGATGAAGCCGTCCCTGCTGCCCGGCGATCCGTTCGGTACCGCGTCCTCGTCGTCCTCGCCGTCCGACGGCCCCGGCGCTGCCTCCCAGCTGCCCGATGAGACCGCGCGGCCGACCGCGGCGCCCTCCGCCGTCGCGTCCGACACCCCCACCCTGGACCGGCCGTTCGCCGGATCGCCCGCCGAGCGCTGGGCCGACGGCGCGTCCGGCATCGTCGTACCGAAGGCCACGCCGGTCGGCTCACTGACGCAGGCTCAGGTGGCCACCGCGCTGCGGCAGACGAAGACCCTTCTCGTCGACGCGAACCTCAACCCGGCGACCCTGCGCGGCGATCGCCCCGAGGCCGCACTCGGCACCCTCGACCCGAAACAGCCCGGGATGCTCGAGGACGCGAACAGCTGGTTGCGCAAGCCGGGCAAGGACAGTGATCCGCTGGCGCTCTTCAGCCGGTTCGACCCGGACGAGGCACGGCTGGTCGGGGACGTGGTCAAGACCCGTGGCCGGATGACGTTCAAGGCGGGCGAGCACGCGTCCGTCGCCATCCACGTCGACTACACCTTCGTCTATCCGCTGACCCCGGCCGACGGGCGGACCGAGGTGACCCGCACGATCGTGCGCCGCGTCCTCGACGTGGAGGTCGCCGACCGGACGAAGTACCAGGCCACCCCCGGCAAGTTGGCGATCGTCCGGTACGACCAGGATCTGTCCAACTCCGCGTGCGACGTCTACGACGGCTTCCTGCACCCGCAGTTCCCCTCGTCCGCCCCCAGCGGAGCGGCCCCGAGCGGTCCCACGGTCGACCCGTACGACCGCAGCCGCGACATCCGGAACTCCGCCGCGGACTCCTGCGGGACGGTGTCCCGCACCTGAGCACGGGCAGTGGTACGGCGAAGGGCCCCGCAGGACGGAGCTGCGGGGCCCTTCTTCGTCAGCACCGACGTCAGGGCAGCGCCGGTGCCTCGGTACGGCGCCGGGGGATGCGCCGCGGGTCCGGGTGACCGCCGGTCGTGCGCCCCGGCGCACTTGGGGCGCGCGCATGGTGTCGACCATTGGCGGACGGCCAGTACAGACCGGCCAGTACAGACCGGCCAGTACGGATCGACCCGTACGGATCGGACGACCGGGCGGTACGGATACGGGTGCGGTTGTCTGCTGGGGACGTGCCGTGGGATGGGGCTGTTCTGGCATCGTGCTGGATGGGCGCCGGCCTCCGCAACCGCCTGGACCACCTCGGAAGAGATTCCGCCGGCCGGCCCCGGGCGTCCCCGGAGCCGACCGTTCTCATGAGTGACCGGACTGCTGTCCCCTGCCGTCCGGCCACAACCCTGGAGCGAGGTCCCACGACGCACAGCACGATCCGTACGTCTCATCGCTCCAGCGGAGCCACGCGTGGTTCTTTCGGGCCCGCCCCTGGCTGACACGGACACCGGGACCAACGAAGCCCGCGACGGCCCGGTCACGCGCCGTACGGGTGAGAGGGAATGCGTACGTGCGTACGCCGTGTACGGGTTCAGATCCTGCCTCGGCACAGCTCCAGCAGCGTCATGGCCAGCGACGTACCCGGCTTGCCCAGGGCGTCCCTGTAGTGGCCGAGAACCTCCATCTCGCGCGAGAGGTTCACCCGGCGTCCGCCGGAGGAGATCCGGGCCTCCTGGATCACCGCCGAGACGGCCATCCGTTCCTGGACGAGACCGATGATCCGGTCGTCGAGAGCGTCGATGCGCTCGCGCGCGCCGGTGATCACGTCGGCGGCCTCGTCGGTGCGGGCGCCGGTCTTGTCGAGTACGTCGGCCATGGTGGGGCTCCTCTGCTGGGAGTGCCCCGGAGCGGCAGTGCCCGGAAACGGCAGACGCCCCGGGCCTTGTCGGCCCGGGGCGCCTGGGAAGTCGCTTGTCAGTTGCTCAAGCAGCACGACCATGGCAGCCGGTGGGCCGGTTGCCATAGGTAAAGACGAAGGTCGCGTGCGTGAGCATGGGAGCAGTATGGCAGGTACGGGAAGGACAGGGGCGGCGGGGGCGAAAAACTCGGCGTAGGCACCTCCACTCCAGCCCCCGGTAGAATCGGCACCACACACCCCTTGCTCACCGCCGGAAGGCAACCCGTGTCATCAGCGACTCCCGCTGCCGCCGCCCCCGACACCGTCCTGGTCGTCGACTTCGGCGCGCAGTACGCCCAGCTCATCGCCCGTCGCGTCCGCGAGGCCCGGGTCTACAGCGAGATCGTGCCCAGCACCACGCCGGTCGCGGAGATGCTCGCCAAGAACCCGGCGGCGATCATCCTCTCCGGCGGCCCGTCGTCGGTGTACGCGGAGGGCGCCCCGCGCCTGGACCGCGAGATCTTCGAGTCCGGTGTCCCCGTCTTCGGCATGTGCTACGGCTTCCAGCTGATGGCGACGACCCTCGGCGGCACGGTCGACAACACCGGCGCCCGCGAGTACGGCCGTACGCCGCTGTACGTCTCGAAGTCCGGCTCCACCCTGTTCGAGGGCACCCCGGACGAGCAGCCGGTGTGGATGTCGCACGGCGACGCCTGCTCCGCCGCCCCCGAGGGCTTCACGGTCACGGCCTCCACGGACGTCGTCCCGGTCGCGGCCTTCGAGAACGACGAGAAGAAGCTGTACGGGGTCCAGCACCACCCCGAGGTCATGCACTCCACGTACGGCCAGCAGGTGCTCGAACACTTCCTGTACCGGGGCGCGGGGCTCACCCCGTCCTGGACCACCGGCAATGTGATCGAGGAGCAGGTCGCGGCCATCCGCGAGCAGGTCGGCACCAAGCGCGCCATCTGCGGGCTGTCCGGCGGTGTGGACTCCGCCGTCGCCGCGGCCCTCGTGCAGAAGGCCATCGGCTCCCAGCTGACCTGCGTGTACGTCGACCACGGTCTGATGCGCAAGGGCGAGACCGAGCAGGTCGAGAAGGACTTCGTCGCGGCCACCGGCGTCCAGCTGAAGGTCGTGGACGCGCAGGAGCGGTTCCTCGACGCGCTGGCCGGGGTCTCCGACCCCGAGGAGAAGCGGAAGATCATCGGCCGGGAGTTCATCCGGGTCTTCGAGCAGGCGCAGGCGGAGATCATCGTCGAGGCCGCGGAGGGCGAGGACGTCGCCTTCCTGGTGCAGGGCACGCTCTACCCGGACGTGGTCGAGTCCGGTGGCGGCACCGGCACGGCCAACATCAAGTCCCACCACAACGTGGGCGGCCTCCCCGAGGACCTCGAGTTCGAGCTCGTCGAGCCGCTGCGCAAGCTCTTCAAGGACGAGGTCCGGATGGTCGGCCAGGAGCTCGGCCTGCCGGAGGAGATCGTCCAGCGCCAGCCGTTCCCGGGCCCCGGCCTCGGCATCCGTATCGTCGGTGAGGTCACCAAGGAGCGTCTGGACCTGCTCCGCGAGGCCGACGCCATCGCCCGCGAGGAGCTGACGGCCGCCGGCCTCGACCGCGACATCTGGCAGTGCCCGGTGGTCCTGCTCGCGGACGTCCGCAGCGTGGGCGTCCAGGGCGACGGCCGGACGTACGGCCACCCGATCGTGCTCCGTCCGGTGTCGAGCGAGGACGCGATGACGGCCGACTGGTCCCGTCTCCCGTACGACGTCCTCGCCAAGATCTCGACGCGGATCACGAACGAGGTCGCGGACGTCAACCGGGTGGTCCTCGACGTGACGTCGAAGCCGCCGGGGACCATCGAGTGGGAGTAGTCCTCAGCGCTACTTCCGCCTGAGAGTGCGCACCGGCTCTCCTGGCTTCCAGATCTCGACGACCAGATACGTGTCGTCCTTGACGTAGGTCCGTACGACCTCCGTCAGCTCGGTGCGGAAGAGGTGGAACGGCTCCGGCGGTTCCACCTCTTTCACGTACGCGGCCTTCGCAGCCGGATCGTCGTCGCCGGTCTCGATCGCCCGCCCGCTGATCCGGACGTCCCCGCCGCCCATGTCCGTGCCCGACCCCGGATTCGCCTGGAGCGTGAAGCGCGGGTCGCGGCGCAGGTCGAGGGCCTTGAGGGAGTTCGGCATCATGCCGAGCCACAGCTCGCCGTCCAGAAACCGCACCTCGAGGCCGGTGGTGCGGGGGGAACCGTCCTTGCGGAGGGTCGCCAGGATGTGGTGCGTGAAGGTCCCAAAGCGGTCCTCGACCGTCTTGGCGAGGGCCGGTTCCGCGGAGGTGAAGGCCGCCCAGTTCGTCGCGTGCGCAGAGTTCGTGTGGCTCATACGGGGAGTGTGACGCGGATACCCGACACCTTTTGCCGGGTATCCGTTGGGTATTCGCAGCGTGCTGACGGGTATCCGTAGCGTGTCGTCGGGTATCCGCCGCGTACGGGTCGCGTACGTCATCGTTGCGCACGTCACCTTTACACAACAGCTCTGTCCTCTTGGGCTGACCGACGGTAACTTCCGCCCCGTAAAGGAACCCAGTGCTGGAGGCCGTATGCACGGGCCCACCCCGCCCCTTCCCCTGCCCACCGACCGGCTGCGGTTCGCCATGCCGCCGATGCACGAGTCGTCGGAGGACGAGCGGCGGCACCGCAAGGAACGGCTGGCCGGGGCGCTGCGGATCTTCGGGCGGCTTGGATTCGAGGACGGGGTCTCCGGGCACATCACGGCGCGCGACCCGGAGTACAGCGACTGCTTCTGGGTGAACCCTTTCGGGATGCCGTTCAAGCACGTCACCGTGAGCGACCTCGTCATGGCCAACCAGGACGGACAGGTGATCGAGGGCCGCTACCACGTGAACCAGGCGGCGTTCACCGTCCACGCCCAGGTTCACGCCGCCCGCCCCGACGTCGTCGCCGTCGCCCACTGCCACTCCGTACACGGGCGCGCCCTGTCCGCGCTCGGTGATCTGCTCGACCCGATCACCCAGGAGAGCTGCGCGTTCTACGAGGACCACGCGCTGTACGACGCGTACACGGGCGTCGCCGTCGACGCCGAGGAGGGCCGCCGGATCGCCGCCGCGCTCGACACCCGCAAGGCGCTCGTCCTGCGCAACCACGGGCTGCTGACGGTGGGCGACTCGGTGGACGCGGCGGCCTGGTGGTTCCTGTCCATGGAGCGCTCCAGCCAGGTTCAGCTCACCGCGCGGGCCGCCGGCAGGCCGATCATCATCGACCACAAGCAGGCGGTCGCGACACGCGAACAGCTTGGCGGCGACCTGGTGGCGTGGATCAACTACCAGCCGCTGTGGCAGGACATCAGCCGCAGCGAACCCGACCTGCTCAGTTAGCGGGGTCCCTAGAAGCCCCGCAGGACCGCCGCCTTCGTGGCGGCGAACTCCTCGTCCGTCAGCACCCCGTCGCGGTGCAGCTCGCCCAACTCCCGCAGACGACGCAGGAGTACGTCGTGGTGGTCGGCCGGGGGCGGTACGGAGGCGGCGAGTTGCGGGCGGTCGGCGTACTCGCCCGTGCGGGTGGACGGATGCGGCAGGCGTGCGGTGACCGCGGTGGCGACGAGCGCGGTGAGCAGGTCGCGGCGGGCGCTGCCCCACAGGTCGAGGGCGTACGGGTCCTTCTCGGGCGGCAGCTTGGAGAAGGCCGCCTCGCGCGTCACGAAGCGCATGAAGCCGTCCTCGTAACCGGAGTTGGGCAGCCACTCGACCTGCACGAGGTCGCCGATGGCGATGATCCGCGGCCCCGTCGCCCGCTTGACCCGGTCGGAGGTGTCCGCCCAGTCGATCCGCACCTGCGCGCCGTCGAAGGAGACGGTGCCGTCGCTGGAACGGACGGACACCGGGACGGGCGGGCCGGAGAGGAGATAGGCTTTGGCCGGTTCCTTGGGGATCTGCTCCAGGAGCAGGGCATGCCGGATCTCCTCGGCGATGTACTCGGCGACCCCGGAACGGTCGATGTCGACCGTGAGCTTGTAGGGGTCGGCCGCATCGGGCAGCCGGCCCCCGGTCGCCTGCAGCAGCGGGTCGGCGCCCTCGCGGAGCCTGAGGCGCAGGCGGCCGCGCTTGCGTTCAGGTTCGTAGACGATGCCTGAGATCGCCTCCAGGGGGACGGCGATCTCTCCGTACGTCTGCCGGAACAGCGGCACGGACCGGCGGAGTCCCGGCGTGATCCTGACCGTGCTGCCGTCGAAGGCCCAGGTCCCGTCGCGCTGGATGATCTCGGCCATGGAGAAATTCTCGCAGCCAGGTCAACACGGGGTAAACGCACTTCACCCGCGTTGACCAGACCTGCCGGATGCGGGCGGTGTTCCGTACGGCACAATTCGCTGTCATCACGGGGCAGTTGTCCGGTGGGCCTGTGACCGGTGGCCGGCTGTCCGGCAGTTGGGCTTGCGTGGTCGTACGAAGGTGTACGACGGCGTGCGGAATCGTACGGAGGCGTGCGGGGGCGTGCGGGGGCGTACCAAGGTGTACGGAGGCGTGCGGAGTCGTACGACGGTGTACGAAGGCGTGCGGAAGTCTGCCGCACGGGAGTTCTTGGCGTGGGGAAGGCGGCAGCGGGCGTGGCGGTGCAGGAGGCGAGACACGGTGCGGAGCGCGGTGCGGGGCGCGGTGCCGGCCGCGGTGCGGAGTCCGGTGCCGGGCAGGGGGCGCATGCGGGGGGCTGCACCTGTGGGGACTGTCCGCACGGGGCCCGGGAGGGGCATCGGCGGGCCGTTGCCGAATTCCTCGCCCGGCGCGATGAGCTGGCGTCCGGGCAGGGGTTGCCCGCCGCCGTCGCACACTCCGCGTCCGCGTCCCGGCAGTGGGTTTCCGACGAACTGACCCAGTCCGCCGATGCCGTCGCCGAACGCGGGCGGGTCGAGGGCGAGGCGTGGCTGGGGCGGCTGTGGCTGCCAACGGCCTGGGTGGTGTCGGGAGCCGTCGCGGCGCTGCTCCTGGTGCAGGCGCTCACCGCGATCGGCGTGGGTTGGACGGCCGCGCGGACGTCCGGGCTGCTCGCCGCGGTGCTGGTGGGCGGGCTGCTGACCGGTGCGGGCTATTGGCACCGGGCGCGGGGCGGTGCCCTCGCCCCTGTCATCGGCGAGGACAACCGTCTCTCCACCTCGCGGGCGATGGCGGTGGGGTGGGTGCTGTTCGTGGTGTACGCGGTGCTCGTGCTGGTGGGGCAGCTCGCGGCGGCCTCCGCGCACCGCTCGCGGGACGAACTGATCGCCGGCCTCGAACTCGCCCGGGGCGCCGGTGTGGTGACCGTCGTCGCCGTGGTGTGCGGGGTTGCCGTGCTGGTGCGGCGGGTGGTGGGGCTGCGGGTGCTGGGGCAGCGCCTGCAGAAGGTACGGGCGGACCGTCCGCGCGCGGCCGATCTGCTCACGGACGACTCCGGGCGGGGGAGCTTCGCCGACATCCAGTACGTGGTGATCGGTGCGGCTGCTTTGCTGTTCGCGGCGGTGCGGCTGGCTCGGCGGCCGTCGCAGTTGCCGGACCTTCCGTGGGGGCTGGCGCTGCTGGTGCTGGTCTCTGCCGCGACGTATCTCGCCGGGAAATACGCCGAGGGCGGGCGGCCGGTGATCCTCTCCGTGGTCCGCTCCCGCGAGGCGGGCGACCTGGACGCGCCGATCCGCACCGGCGACGACATCGAGATCCGGGGGGCCGGATTCGTGCCGCCCGGGGCGACGACGGCGGATCGGTTGTCGCGGATGGTGGTCCGGATCGGGGCGGTGCATGTGCACGTGCCGTTGGTGCCGGTGGCGGGGGGGTTCAGTAACCCCACGGATGCGGTGCTTACTGTGCCTGTGCCGGTGGATGTGGAGCCGGGGCGGGTGGAGGTGCAGGTCGTTACCGCGGCGGGGGTGGAGACGAACCGCTGCGTGATCGATGTGACGGACTGACGGTTCGCTGCCGCTGTTGCTGACCGGTTCGCTGTCCGCGGGGTGGGTGGGTCGGGGCCGTGCCGTGCCGTGCCGGTTCATCCGCCCGTCGCCGCTGAATCAGACGTTGGCTTATGGGGATTCGTCTCCAGATCCGGGCGTAAGCGACGGGCATGTGATGTACCGGCACGGCACGGCCCCTTCCGTGCGCTGGCGACTGCGGGTGCACCCCCTCAGCCCGTCCGGCGTTTGAGGACGAGGCAGCGGGCCGTGCACCCACCCACCTCGCTGACCCCTCCACCCCGGGCGGCGAAGTTTTTCAGCCCGTCCGGCGTTTGAGGACGAGGCCGTTCGGGCCAACAGCGGGGGTCTGGGGGCGGCAGCCCCCAGGTATGGGACGGGTAGGGGCGGCGGGGGCGAAAAACGGGGGCGCTGGTGCCGGGGTGGTATTGGGGCGGCGGCGATGGGCCAACGTTGGGAAAGTGGGCCCCCCGAGGATTGAGCCGGGGCCGGTTGTCGTACGTATGGTCTGTTGAGGGGTCACGGCAGGCGGGCGAGAGGCGGCGGAGAGCGATGACGCACGGTATGCGCACGGATACGCACACCCCCTACCTCGATGAGAGGCGGGACTGGCGGGACACAGCCACCCGTTACGCACTGCTCCCCCTACGCGTCTTCCTCGGCGTCACTTTCATCTACGCCGGCCTGGACAAACTCACCGACAGCGCCTTCATGAAGGAATCGGGCGCCGGCTCGATCGGGGACATGATGCGCACGGTCCGCGACTCGTCGGCCATCCCGGCCCTGGTCGACCTGTCCCTGAAGAACCCCGTCGGCTTCGGCTACGCGATCGCCTTCGGTGAACTGGCCGTCGGCATCGGCATCCTGATCGGCCTGCTGGCCCGCCTCGCCGCGCTGGGCGGCGCGCTCATCTCGCTGAGCCTGTGGCTGACAGTGAGCTGGGCGACCGATCCCTACTACTACGGCAACGACCTCGCCTACCTGATGGCTTGGCTGCCGTTCGTCCTCGCCGGTGCTTCGGTCTTCTCGGTGGACGCGGCCCTGCGAGCCCGGCGCCGGCAAGGCGCCGGGGGTTATCGCTAGGCTCACGTCGCGGGCGGCGGCCCGGGTTCGGGGCGGCGTCTGCGGAGGGCGCGGGTGACGAGTGCCACCGTGGCCGCCAGGCAGAGGCCGCCCGTGACGACGGGGATCACCACGAACCACGGTGTGTCCCAGGCGCCGCCCGCGTCACCGGCGTAGATGACACCCGCGGCGGTGAGGAAGAGCCCCGCGACCAGCTTGCCCGGCATCACCTCATGACGTAGCACGGGTCACCTCCGCCTGTCCCACGCCGACGTGCAGGTCGAGGTTCAGCGTGCCGCCGTTCTGGTCGGCGGTCGTGGGTATCAGCGTCACCTGCTTGCTCTTGCCCGGCTCCACGTCCACATCCTTCTTGTCGTCGCCCGGCAGTTGGATGTCGCCGACGCCCACGTCCACGTTCAGCTTCACGGTGACGTCCTCGGGGACCAGGACCTTGAGTTGGCCCACGCCCACTTCCGCGGTCGTCGTCACCGTCTGGCCCTTGGCGAGGTCCAGGCGGGTGAGGTCCAGGGTGCCTACGCCCGTGCCGAGGTCGTAGGTCTGTTGGACGTCGGCCGTGGCGGTGGGCGTCCATTCGGTGCGTATCCAGTGGGTGGTGATGTCCTTGGGCAGTGCCGCCGACGCGCCCAGCAGGGCCGAGATGAGCACGGCCAGGATGATGGAGCCCGCGCCGGTGCGTCCGAGGAAGGCGCTGACGGCTATGCCCAGGCCCAGCACGATCAGCGCGCAGGCCAGACCGGTCTGCAGGCTGGTGCCGAGTGTGTGGTCGTCCCACGTCAGGCCCGTGCCCAGGCCGCCCGCCAGGAGGGTGAGGAGGAACAGCTTGCCGCCGATCCAGCGCGGGCCCTGGGGCCTCGGCTCGCGAGTACCGCGCAGGTCGGGGCGGGTGGTGCCGCGGGCGATGTTGATCGCCGCCGCTACGTCACGGTCCCTGGCGTCCTTCGGGCCCCACAGGTAGCCGGTGCCGCCCACATGCGATCCGTCCTTGACGATCGGGTCGCGCCACCAGGAGGGGTACGAGTCGGGGACGGGCGGCGCCTGCGCCTCGGGCGGGGCGTCGGCGACCGCCTGGGCGGCGAGCGGGTCGGGGGCGCCGCGCTGCTGCGACCAGTACCCCGCGCCGGCCAGGAGGAGGGAGAGGACGACGGCGAAGGTCAGCACTCCGCCGTTGTTGAGCATGGAGAGGAACACTCCGCAGCCGACGAGCGCGAAGAGCACGGCCGCGAGTGCCTGGCCGTCGACGCGGCCGGTGAGCAGCTTGCGTACCTCGTTCTCCTCCTCGTCGTCGTACGGGACGAACAGCCACACGAAGCCGTAGAAGATGAGGCCGATGCCGCCGGTCGCGGAGAGCACCGCGAGCACGATCCGGAAGATCACCGGGTCCATGTCGCAGTGCCGGCCGAGTCCGGCGCACACTCCGCCCAGCATCTTCTGCCGGTGGTCGCGCCGGAACTTGCGCGGGACCTCGGGGGCCTCGGGTCCGCCGGCGCCGGGTTCGCCGGGGGCGGCGGACGGGTCCGCGGGTGCCGAGGGGACCGAGTCCGCGGGCTCGGTGGGGTCGGTCCGATCCGTGGGCCCGGTCGGGTCCTCGTGCGCGCGCGGCTCCTCACCTTCGGCGGGGCCCGGGGCCGGCGGCACGGCGTCCCGCGGCCCGGTGCCCGGGGGAGGGGCGCCCGGGCCGGGGCCGGGGTCCGGCTCCGCTGCCGCGTGCTGCTGATCTGTCATGCGTCCATGGTGACGGGCGAGGCGGCGCGGCGGCAGTCGGGATGACCCTGGCCGAACCCTGATATCGGCCCTGAGACGGGTGAAGGGAACCGTTCGATCACCGGTCTCTGGAAGATCAGGGGCGTCTCGGGGGCCAACCCTGATGTCCCGGGCCGCCGGGCGTGTGAACATCGATGGCATGCCGGAAGCCGCAGCCCTGCCCCTCGACGACCCGCGGCCCCCGCGCAAGCTCTACCGCAGCAGCGACGGACGCTGGCTCGGAGGCGTGGCGCGAGGGCTCGCCGGGCATCTCGGACTGCCCGTCGTGTGGGTGCGGCTCGTGTTCGTCGGACTGTTCATGGCCGACGGTCTGGGGGCGCTGCTGTACGCCGCGTTCTGGTTCTTCGTGCCGCTCGGCGTCGGCGGAGTCGGCGCCCAGCGGCCACCGGCATTCGTCAGCACCGAGACCGCCCCGGACGGCCGCCGCAGACTCGTGGCCCGTAAGCCCGACAAGGGCCAGATCCTCGCGCTGCTCCTCATGGTCGTCGTGGCCCTGGTCTTCGTCGGCAATGTGAACCTCGGCGGGGGAGCCACGGCCTATCTGTGGCCGACGGTCCTCGTCGGCGCGGGCGTCGCCCTGGTCTGGCGCCAGGCGGACAACGCGCGGCGGGCCCGCTGGATGGAGGTCGGCCGCCGTCGTCGTCGTACGCTCACGCTGCTGCGTTCCGCGGTGGGCGTCCTGCTCGTCACCGCGGGCGTCACGGGGATATTCGTGCTCCAGGGCTCCGCGGCCCACCTCGGCTCCGTGCTGCAGGCCGCGCTCGCTGTCCTGGTCGGCATAGCGCTGCTCGCCGGTCCCTATCTTGTGCGCATGACCCAGGACCTCTCCGAGGAGCGCCTGATGCGCATCCGCGCCCAGGAGCGGGCCGAGGTCGCAGCCCATGTCCACGACTCCGTGCTGCACACCCTGACCCTGATCCAGCGCAGCGCGGACAACGGCAATGAGGTACGACGGCTGGCCCGCGCCCAGGAGCGCGACCTGCGGGCCTGGCTCTACAAGCCGGAGGGCACAGGGAAGGACGAGGCCGACGAGCCCGACACCCTCGCCGAGGCGGTCCGCCGCCATGCCGCGGAGGTCGAGGACAAGCACGGCGTCCCCATCGAGGTCGTGGTCGTCGGCGACTGCCCGCTCGACGAGGGCCTGACCGCACAGATGCAGGCCGCGCGGGAAGCCATGGTGAACGCGGCCAAGTACGGTGGCGAGGGCGGCGCCGTACAGGTCTACGCCGAAGTCGAGGGCAGGACGGTCTTCGTGTCCGTCCGCGACCGCGGCCCCGGCTTCGACCTCGACGCGATACCCGTCGACCGCATGGGCGTCAGAGAATCGATCATCGGCCGCATGGAGCGCAACGGCGGCACGGCGCGACTGCGCGCGGTGCCGGACGGCGGCACGGAGGTCGAGCTGGAGATGGAGAGGGCGGAGAAGACGTCATGAGCGACGCGAACGGGCCTGTGGAGTCCGGCGGTTCGGCCGAGGAGACCCCCTCGGCCGCCGCATCCGCGGAGGCCACGGGCAAGACCGAGCCGGCGGGTGCCGCCGCAGGCGGGCGTCGCGTGCGGGTCGTCCTCGTCGACGACCACCGGATGTTCCGTACGGGCGTGCAGGCCGAGATCGGGCAGACCGAGCGGACCGGCGTCGAGGTGGTCGGCGAGGCCGCCGACGTCGACCAGGCGGTCACGGTCATCACGGCCACCCGGCCCGAGGTCGTCCTGCTCGACGTCCACCTGCCGGGCGGCGGCGGTGTCGAAGTGCTGCGCCGCTGCGCCCCGTTGATGGCCGACGCCGAGCAGCCCGTCCGCTTTCTGGCCCTGTCCGTCTCGGACGCGGCGGAGGACGTCATCGGCGTCATCCGGGGCGGCGCGCGGGGATACGTCACGAAGACGATCACCGGCACGGACCTCGTCGACTCCGTCTTCCGTGTCCAGGACGGCGACGCGGTCTTCTCGCCCCGCCTGGCCGGCTTCGTCCTGGACGCCTTCGCCTCGACCGACGCCCCGCCCGTCGACGAGGACCTCGACCGTCTCACCCAGCGCGAGCGCGAGGTCCTGCGCCTCATCGCCCGCGGGTACGCGTACAAGGAGATCGCCAAGCAGCTGTTCATCTCCGTCAAGACGGTCGAGTCCCATGTCTCGGCGGTCCTGAGGAAGCTCCAGCTGTCCAACCGGCACGAGCTGACACGGTGGGCTACGGCACGACGGCTCGTCTGACCCGCTCGGGTCCCGGGCCGATGTGACCGTCCAGTAGGCGCGTACGCGATCACACGGATACCCTGTGCGCGATGAGAGGAGGACGGCATGCTGCTGCGATTCCGCGTGGCGAACGTGCGATCGCTGCGCGACGAGCAGGAGCTGTCCTTCGTGGTGCCGCAGGGCGAGGAGTCGGACGCGGCACGCACGCTGACCTTGTCCGACGGAAAGTCGCTCCAGGTCTATCCGCTCCTGGGCATCTTCGGTGCGAACGCTTCGGGCAAGTCCAATGTCATCGTCGCGCTGAAGAAGATGAAGGAAGCGGTGCTCGGTTCGTACGCCCAGTGGACGTCGTACCAGGGGATTCCCCGGGAGGAGTTCGCGCTCGACCCGAAGTCGGTCGCGGAAAGCACCTTCTACGAAGCCGACTTCGTACTCGAAGACGGAGTCCGCTGGACCTATGGGTTCGAGCTCGGACCGAGGGTCGTGGAGTCCGAATGGCTTCACGCCTATCCCAAGGGGCGGCGCCAGGTGTGGCTGGACCGCGACGCCACGCGCGACAACGTCTTCGAGTTCCCCGGCGACCGTATTCACGATCGCGCCCTCCTTGCCCGGACCACGCGCCCGAACGCCCTCCTGCTCAGCCGGGCGGCCAACGACAACCACCAGCAACTCACCAGAATCTACGACTGGTTCAACCAGAACCTGTGGGATGTCACGCCGGAGACCGAACGTACGCAGCGCGAGGCGTACACCGCCCGGCAACTGCTGGACGAGCGAGCTCGCGACCGCATCGAGGAACTGCTGCGTGTCGCCGATCTCGGTATCCGGGGTGCGGAGGTGGAACAGCGCCCGGGGCAGACCCCGCTCGTGCGACTGCTGCACGGCAGCGATTCCGACGAACCGGTCGCACTGGACTGGCAGCGCGAATCCTTCGGTACACGCTCGTGGTTCGCGTTGATCGGACCACTGCTGCTGGCGCTGGACAAGGGTGCCGTCCTGCTGATCGACGAGCTCGACTCCAGCCTCCATCCCCGCTTCGCCGCAGAGGTCCTACGGCTCTTCCAGGCGCCCTGGATCAACACCAAGGGTGCGCAACTGGTCTTCACCTCTCATGCTCCGTCGCTGCTCAAGTCGCCTAGAGGCGGTCGCCCTCTGGAGCCGGGCCAGATCTGGCTGACGGAGAAGGACGCGGGCGGCGCCACGGAGCTGTACCCACTGAGTGATGCGGAGCCCGGTCCCGACGAGGACCTCATGGACTCCTACCTCGCCGGGGCTTTTGGCGCCGTTCCGAAGGTGACGCAAGGACAGATCGGTCGCAGAGTGATGTCGGCACTGGCAGAGGAGGCAGAGCGTTCCTGATGGCGAGGGACAAGGGGCGGGACAACATCACAGGCCGGCACAAGAGGGTGCTGCCTCAAGATCGTCCGCGTGAGGTGTACGTCTTCACCGAGGGTGAGGTCACCGAGCCGGAATTCATCGAGTTCGTCACCGCTCAGGGCAGCCGCGCCCAGCAGGGCCGCGAGGTCATCTGCAGCGTCGAGAACCTGAACGCGCCGTCGAAGCGCCGCAAGCCGCTGCCGCTCGTGGACGAGGCCATCGGCAAGTGGACCGAGGTCGAGAGGGCGGCCAAGAAGGCGAAGCTGGACCCCAAGGGCTGGAACTGGCCCCAGGTGTGGTGCCTCTTCGACCGGGACCAGCACGAGGACATTCCGACCGCCTTCGCGCGGGCACGTAAGGCGGAATTGCACGTCGCGTACTCCCACCCGTGTTTCGAGCTGTGGCGCCTGCTCCACTACCAGAACTACACGAGCACCTTCGGCGGAGTCTGCGACAGCGCGGCGGCCCGGCTGAAGAACCAGACCGGCTTCGCCCAGACCTACGGGCCGACCATTCGGTCCGTCTCGCCGGAGCTCGCCAAGCGGGTCATGCCCGGCCAGCTGCAGGGGAAGTACAAGAAGGCCCGGCAGCATGCCAAGCAGATCAGTGCGGGGCACAGGGGCCCCGATCAGAACCGATGGGACCCTTACACCGACGTGTGGAGCTTCGTCGAGGACGGCCTCGACGTGATCGACTACTGAGCCCTTCGGGTCCCGGCGGGGATCGCTCACCGAACTCGATGACCAGAATCGGTCACCGGTGCCGACCACCTACGGTGACTTCTCGTACACGGCGAATTCCCCAGTCCGTCAGGCCGTAGGCTTCCCGGTGCAACCGGACAGAGCCAGTCACCCAGGGGAGTGTGCCGTACGTGGCCAAGCTCACGCTCGCGCAGTTGGAACGCCATCTTTTCGCGGCGGCGGACATCCTGCGCGGCACGATGGACGCCGCCGAGTACCGCGACTTCATTTTCGTGCTGCTCTTCCTCAAACGCGTCAACGACGAGTTCGAGGCCGCGCGCGAGGCGATCATCGCGGAGCGGCTGAAGGCCGGTGAGAGCCGCGAGGACGCCGAGGACGACGCGGAGCAGTTCGAGTTCTACCGCCCTCGCGGGGTCATCTTCGTCCCGGAGAAGGCCCGCTGGGAGCGGTTGGCCGGTGCCGTCGACAACGTGGCCATAGAGTATCTCCAGCCCGCCCTGGACGAGCTGGAGAACCAGGAGGGCAACAGCGAACTCCGTGGTCTGTTCGGGCACGTCAACTTCAACCGCATCGGCGGCGGCAGCAGCGGCAAGGGCTCCGCTGCCGAGCTGGCCGACAAACGTCTCGCCGCCCTGATCGAGCACTTCGGCAGCATCCGGCTGCGCGGGGACGACTTCGAGTTCCCCGACATGATCGGTGCCGCGTACGAGTACCTGATCAAGGACTTCGCGGACTCCGCCGGCAGCAAGGGCGGCGAGTTCTACACCCCGCGCTCCGTCGTCCGCATGATGGTCGAGCTGGCCCGGCCGCACGGCGGCATGCGTATCTACGACCCGTGCGTCGGCTCCGGCGGCATGCTCATCCACGCCATGGAGTACATCGACGAGCACGGCGAGGACTCCGACGACCTCCTGCTCGCCGGGCAGGACGCCAACAGCGGCTCCTGGGTCATGGCCACCATGAACATGCTCTTCCACGGAGCCAAGCACTTCTCCCTGAGGACCGGTGACACTCTCACCAACCCGCTGCACCCCGAGCGGGACTTCGACCTGGTCCTCAGCAACCCGCCGTTCTCCATGGACTACAAGCAGTCCGAGGTGCCGGACCTGCTGACGCGGATGCCGCACGGCCAGACGTCCGAGCGCGGCAAGGCCGACCTGATGTTCCTCCAGCACATGCTGGACATGGTGAAGAAGCGGGCGGGAGCCGTCTTCACTGTCATGCCGCACGGCGTACTCTTCCGCGGCGGCGAGGAACGCAAAATCCGTGCGGAACTGCTCCAGCACGACCTGATCGAGGCGGTCATCGGCCTGGCTCCGAACCTCTTCTACGGCACCGGCATCCCGGCCTGCGTCATCGTGCTGCGCGCGCCCGGCCGCAAGGAACAGCAGGACCGGCGGGGCAAGGTCCTGTTCATCAACGCGGACCGGGAGTTCCACGCGGAGCGTGCCCAGAACGTCCTCCTGCCCGAACACGTCGAGAAGATCGTCTCCACCTTCCACGCCTTCAAGGACGCGGAGGGCTTCGCCCGCGTGGTCGACCGCTCCGAGCTGGAGGAGAACGACTTCAACTTCAACATCCGCCGCTACGTCGACAACACCCCGCCGCCCGAGCCGCAGGACGTACGGGCACACCTCGTGGGCGGCGTCCCGGTCGCCGAGATCGAGGCCAAGAAGCCGCTGCTGGACGCGTACGGCATCGGGGTTCAGGATCTCTTTGCGGTCCGCGAGGACGATCCCGAGTACGTCGACTTCCTCGCCGAGGGAGAGCGGCCGGACGCGGCACGGCTGGCCGAGCTGGCGAGCGCGCGTGAGCAGAAGCTGTGGGCCGCCTTCGAAGAGTGGTGGCAGTCGGAGACGGAGCAGATCGCCGCGCTGGAGCCGATCGAGGGAGACGACCGCACGGAGCACGAGCGCAAGGCCCAACTGGCCCGTCTGCGTGCCGACTTGATCGACTCCTTCCGGGAACGTCTGCTGCGGGTCGGGCTGCTGGACAAGTACGCCCTCGCCGGTGCGGTCGCCGGCTGGTGGCACGACGCCAAGAACGAGCTGAAGGCGCTGTCGGTGAACGGCTTCTCCGGTGTCGTCGACGGCTGGGTCGAGACGGTCGAGACCATGCTCGCGCCCGAGCCCGACCCGCGCACGGGCGGTGCGCGCGACCGCACGGCGGCGGAACGGCGGCAGGCGTACGGCCACAAGGTGATCGCGGCCATTGCCCCCGACTTCCTGGAGGAACTGGCCTCGGCGGACCGTACGCATGCGGAGCTGGACGCGAAGGTGAAGGCCGGGCTGGAGGCGGAGGCCGCGCTGGCGGCGGCTCGGGCTGCGGCGGAGGCCGGCGAAACCGGCGAAGCCAGCGAAACCGGGGAGTCCTTGGAGGACGGCGAGGACTCGGCTGAGCCGGGGGAGATCGACCCCGTGTTGGTCGAGGCGGTCCTCGGCGAGGCGGAGATGCGCGATCTGAAGAAGCGGCGGACTGCGGCGAAGAAGGTCATCGAGGAGTTGGAGAACGACTTCTGGCCGGTGCCGGGGGTTCGGCGGAAGAAGGAAGAGCAGCAGAAGAAGGCGAAACAGAAGGCCGGGACTGCGGCTGTGGCGCAAGTTCATAAGGAGACGTTGCTGACGCTTCCCGTTGAGGGGGACGACGCTGAGGCGGCTGTGTCCGTGGCCGCGCCCGAGCCGAGGCTGAAACGGGCTCGCCGGGCCGTGGCCGAGGCTGCGGGGGAACGGGACGTGGTCCTGGGAATCCTGCGGGACGACCTCGCCGGGAAGCTGGGCGGACATGTCGTGCGGCGTCAGCGGGAGTTGGCGGAGGCATATCGGGTGTGGGACGGGAAGTACGGGGTGTCGCTGAGTGATATCGAAGCTCGGCACGAGTCGATCCGACGTCATCTAGCCGAGATTTTCACCGATGACCCCGAAGCCTTGGGATCAATCGAAATCCAATCCAGTCAAGTCACTCTACTCAGGGACATTGCCGAGGTGAGCGGTGGTGTCACTCTTGGGCGGACGATCTCCGAAGCGGAGTCGCTCGAGCTTCCATATTTGCGGGTTGCTAATGTGCAAGACGGCTTCATTGATATTGATAGCATGAAGACTGTTCGAGTCCCTCATAGAGAGGTTGATCGATACCTTTTGCGAGAAGGTGATCTGCTTCTCACGGAGGGGGGAGATTTTGATAAACTTGGACGTGGTGCTGTCTGGGATGCGCGAATCAGTCCATGCGTTTATCAGAACCACGTGTTCCGCGTGCGATGTGATCGCAGCCAGATGATCCCAGAATTTCTCGCTATCTATATGTCATCCCCTGTGGGGCGGCAATACATTTCCGGGATCGCTAAACAAACCACCAATCTGGCCACGATTGGAATTTCGGATCTGAAGGCGATGCCCGTGCCCTGTCCGCCGGTCGCAGAGCAGAGGCTTGTTGTCGACCTGGTGGCAGGACTGGAGGCCCGCGAGATGATCATCCAGGAAGAGTTGGCGAAGTCTGCCCTCGTCAAACAAGGGTCGGTGCTCGCGCTGCTGGCTCCGATTGGTGTGAGCTAGCGTGATTGGGGTCGCCGATAGTTGAACGACCCCAACCGTTTAGTGAATGCAAAGCGATGCGGTCACGAGCTGCTGGCGGTATTCGCGTAAGTCGGCCCGGACTGACACGCTTGATCGTGGACGATTGTGGGCTGCGGGTTGGGTGTGAAAGCGATGGTAAGGGCGACCGTCACTGCAGCTCCTGTGATTGCGCTGATTACTGCGTTAGCTGTGCCACTCACATTGCAGGCGGATTTGAATCCCGGTTTGTTGCTCTCAGCCGGCTCGGGCGCTTCGGCCATCCGTACCTCTCTCAAGGCTGTTTTGGTAATCGGCGACCTCATGTATGTGCTTCCGGCCGGAACTGAGGTTGCTTAAAAAGCCTATGAGGTGCCGCTGGCTAGGGGTAGCCGGATACCAGACACGCTGGGAAACGGCGCGCAGACGGATGCCTGAGACGGTGAGGCACGAAAGGCGCCCTCCTTTAGGTGGCTTTGGTGCAATATTGGAGCTTGGGTTGGGCGGGGCTGACAGGGACTGCCTTGGCTGAAAATATGTGCTGTACGACGTCGCGTAGGGCTACGCCTGAGGCGTCAGGCAGAGTTCGAACCAGACCGTTTTGCCGATGCCCACCTTCCGAGGAGCCGCGCCCCAGTCGTCCGCCAGTGTGGCCACCAGAGCAAGGCCTCGGCCCGACTCGTCGTCCAGTGATGCACTTCGGGGTGTGGGAAGCGTGTCGTTCGCGTCCGTCACCCAGACTCGGATGTGGTCGCTGTCCAGGGCACAGCGGGCCCAGATCTCCCGGCCCCGGGAGACCTTCGCGTGGCGGTAGGCGTTCGTCAACAGCTCGCTGAGGAGGAGGACGGCCGTCTCCGTCAGTTCGTCCGGGAGTTTCCATGAAGTGGCCTGTTCCCGGAGGAGAGTTCGGGCTCTGCCCATGCTGCGGGCGTGACGCGGTAGACGCCACTCGATGTCCTTGGGGGCGGCTGTGGCCGGAGCGAGCTGGTGGTGGTCTCCGGGCATCGGCATGCGGTTCGGTCCTTGCGTGTGATTCTCCGTCATTTGCCGTGATCAGGCTGGTGGATGCCGTTTACCCTCGGGAGTAGCGGCGCGGGTACAGGCGTGCTTGTACACGGTGTGTTTGCAGGAGGGCAGGCATGGTGGCTTCTGGGGAGTCTCAGCATGCTCAGCAGAACTGGCGGTACTGCGGTGGCCAGATCAAACTGTGGCGGGAGGAGGCCGGGGTCAGCCGCCAGGACCTGACCATAGAGACCAACTACGACTACGAGTACGTCAAGTCGATGGAGAACGGCCGGAGACGGCCGACGCTGAGGTTGTTGCAGGCTGCGGATCAAATGTGTGGGGCTCGGGGGAAGCTGTTGGCCGCGCATGACTTCCTGAAGCCGGAGCCCTTTCCGGCGCGGTCTCAGGAGTACATGGTGATCGAGGCTGAGGCAATCGCTGTGCACGACTACGCACTTGGGTTGATTCCTGGCCTGTTGCAGACCGAGGGTTACGCGCGAGCGCTGATCGGCGAGAGCTGTCCGCCGCTGGATGACGAGACGGTGGAAGAACGGGTGCGCGCGCGGCTGTCGCGGCAGGAGGCGTTGAAGCGCCGAGCCAAGACGGTGTACGGCTTCGTCGTCTATGAGGCCTCTCTGCGCACTGAGGTGGGTGGACAGGGGGTGATGCGGCAGCAACTGCTCCATCTCTCCAAGGTCGGGGAGACCCGTAACGTGTCACTCCAAGTGCTGCCGTTCGGGAAGTGCGGGGGCCTTGCGCTCAATGGATCGTTCGTTCTGTTGGAGACCACGGAGCACGAGCACTTCGCCTATGTTGAAGGCCCGGAGACCAGCGTGCTGCATGCCGACGCCGACAAGGTCAGTGACCTGACGCAGGTGCATGGCATGATCCGTATGCAGGCTCTCGGAGTTGAGGAGTCGGCAGAGTTCATCAGGAAGGTGGCAGAGGAGCTATGAGCGAATCGCTGGCATGGTTCAAGTCCAGCCACAGCGACTCCCAGGGCGGAGCCTGCCTCGAAGTCGCCCACACCTGGCGCAAGTCCAGCCGTAGCGGCGACTTCGACGACCCCTGCGTAGAGGGCACCACCTGCCCCCACACCACCCACGTCCGAGACTCGAAGCTCGGCGCTCGGAGTCCCCGACTTGCCGTGGCCGCCTCCGCCTGGGCCGCCTTCGTTGCCCACGCCCGCAGCGTCTGACACGTCGGCGCTTGAGTCCGTTGTGGCCAACCGAGGGGTGTTCGAGGAGTCCGCAGTGGGTGATCGTTTGGACACGGGTGCTATCTGCGGGATGAGCATGAAGGAACGGGCCCCTCGGCGGCAACGCGGTTGAAGTCGGCCGATCTCGCCCGTCGCCACGCCAGTTCAGCACCGACGCCGTCGGCGAGTCCCTCCGCTCCCCCCGGAGTGCGACTGCCACGTCCACCAGTTCGGGGCGATCGCGCCGGGCTCCGGCTGCGCCGGTATCCGAGCGGGCTCTTCTACCTCCTGGCGGATGGCAATTGGGAAATTCGTCTCACCAACTACGTGACTCACCTGGGGTTTCCTGCCGTGGCGTGAGACAGAATGAGCAATTGGCCTCGGTCACCCTCTTGAGGCGTGATGGGTGGGACTGGTGTGACAGGTGGATTGTGGGCCTGTGCAGCCCGCCGCGCCGCTGCGCCCCGTCGGCCGCAGGACGCTGAGTCCAATCGGCGTGCCGCCACTTACCTGCCGCGCGCCACCCACGGACCGTAGCCGCCCAGCCGACCCTGCGTGCAGGCGAGGTGCGAGTGCGCCCTTCGCCCCCCGGTCCAGGACGCAGCCGACCCCACTCGGCATTGCACCCTCTGGAGTCGACAACAACCGTCCGCCGCCTGCCCCTACCCTTTCGCGATCACGCCCCGAACGGGAAGAAAGCCCTGCGCATCGAGCAGGGGTTCTGTTTACCGCAGCGCACTGAGCCCCGGGCTTCGTGTCCAGAGAGCCGAGCTCTGTTTGTGAGGATTGGGTGGTTGGTTGAACCCACCCTCCCTCCCAACCCCCGCGCACACCTGCGCACATAACTTTTTGTGATCGGCTTGCGACGCGCCGTGGCGAACGTCTAGCGTTCGCAGCAACAAACGACCGTTCCTAAAGACTGAGCGGGAGTGGGTTCCTGTTTCCAGGACCGGTGCTCAGCCGTGTGCCCCGAACGGTGTTGGGCACACTGGTCGCCCGCGTTCGCTCCGCATCCGGCGCGCACGGATCGTGTCCGTGGTCCGGGGATGCGGGGGCGGGTTTCCTCACGCCCGGGGTTGCCCCGTCTGGCCTGGACGGTCCGATGCCCCGCACGATCACTCTGGTCGTGCGGGGGCGGTGCCGTCCGTCGCCGGATCGGATATCCCTGGGCGCGCCGTCCGATCGCCACGGCGGCCGCGTCGTGGCGAGTGGTCTTCCTGGTTGTGCTGCAGAGGGGTTTTTGCCAGTGCTGGGCGCCCCAGCGGCTGGTGTAGGCCGGGTCCACGGCGATGACCGCGATGCCCGTCTGGTCGGCCATCGAGGTCAGCCGGGCGCGGAGCCGGCCGGTGGGCATGCCGGAGATGAGCCGGCGGAACCGCTTCTTGCGTCCGTGTTTCTCGCGGGTCTTCTCCGCGCCGAAGTCCAGGTCCTCGACGGCGATCGCCTTCACGCCACAGGCTGTGGCCCAGTGCAGCAGCCGGGTGAGGGCGTGCCGTACCTGGGCGTCGCGATGCTGCGCGGTTCCGGACAGGTCGTAGAAGAAGCGGCGCGGGGTGCCGGTCGGGTTGCCGTGGACATCCAGGCGCCAGGCGGCGAGGTGGTCGGCGTTGGTGTCCACACCGATCACGCCCTGGCCGAGCGCGGCATCCAGCGGGATGGTTGGGGTGGGCGGGATCTGCCAGGAGGCGGTCAGGTACCAGCGGTCCCGGTCTGTGTCGTGGTGGATGCGGTAGGCGACGGCCCGGTTGGTGGCGATGCGGTCTGCCCACTCCTGTCCCCGGTGGGGGAATGTGACGCGGCTGGCGGGTACGTACCGGCCGTGCGGGGCGTTCGCCAGATGCCTGAGCGGTGCGGGCAGCTTGATGCTCACTTCGCCGTCGGGGCTGACGCGGATGGTCTCGTTGCCGTACCGCTTCCCGGACTCTCCATCGGCCTGGCAGAACCAGCGTTCGGCCTCCCACCGTCGGCGCCACTGGGTCTTGGTGAGCTGGGCGGCGTCCAGGTGGTGCCGGGTACGGGCCAGCCGCTTGCCGCCGCGCACGACATGCACGACTCCGGCCTCACGGTCGGCCCGCTCGGCGGCCAGCCGGTCCTCCAGCACATGCAGGCGACGGGCCTTGGCGTGCCACTCCTGCCGGGACCGGTAACCCCCGGGTGCCTCCTTGGAGCCCTTCTGCCCGACGGGCAGGGACAACCGCCGCGCGATGGTGCGGATGCCCGCTTCCAGGTTCTGGATGTGCGCCAGCTGGCCACGCCGGGCCAGCGCCCACTGGTCGTGCGACGCCTTCGTGATCGCTCCGGCCCAGCGCGACGACGAGACCGCCGTCAGCTCCCGCTTGCGTACCGCCCAGGCGTCGGCAGTGTGCTCCAGGCCTTCCCGGCAGCGCGACTTGAGGTCCTTCGAGGCGAGCGCGCCCAGATGCGCACCGACCAGGCGCAGCACCTCCTCGTCCCCGGACGTCAGGTGCTTGAGCCGGGTATGGACCGCCACACCGGTCGGGCCGGACGCGACGAACGGCTCCGCCATTTCCCGCAGCGCGCCCACCCCGTTCACCCCCGCCCGGCTCCACCCGAAAGTCAGATCCCCGTCACCACATCCAACGAACCCGGCCAGCGAAGGTCACGCATTCGACACGAGGACATCTGTTCCCGTCCTGAAGAGGCGATGCAAAGGCTGCAACGTGCGATACGACACCAACCACCGGCCCTCGCTCCTGCTCACCAGAACACACTTGAGTGCCCTTCAGCGGCAGCAGCTCCATACCCCGCGCCCTCCTGCAGCGGCGGTTGCGCGACAGGATGCCGCCCGAGCTGCCCGCACCGACAAGCCGGGCGCCCCGCATGCTGATGGAGTGCACCGAGTGCCGCGTCCCCGGCCGCCCGGAGGCCCTTCCCGGCGGACTCTGCCGTGGGTGCCGGGGCGGCGGTACGGCCGAACCCCCGCCCGTGCTGCCGCGGACGGATGTGCACGCCCGCGCCGCACAGATCCGCGGGGCGATGCATCACGTGCAGTAGGAGTCTCCCGCATGACCATGCGATACCCTCGCATCATGGCCGCCAAGAAGCCCATCTCCGTCACTCTCGACCCCGACGTGCTCGAAGAGCTGCAACGGCTCGTCGACGCAGGCCAGGCGACATCGATCTCCGCCGTGATCAACGAGACCCTGCGGAGCCGTGTAGAGCGCGCACGGCGCGCCGAACAGGCAAGGGAGTACGTCGAGGAGACCTTGCTGGGCGGGCAGGCGCTGACGGACGAGGAGCTCGTCGAGGCGCGCGGCATGCTGGCCGCGAGCAAGGCCCGTACCGAAGCCCGCCGCAAAGGTGCGGCGGCGTGAGCGACGGCGTCATCCTGGACCATCACGGTCTCCTTGCCCTGGGACGAGGGCATCGCGTGCTGTCCGGGTTCGTCGTGGCGGCGCACGAGGATCCGCTGTACACGTTGGTCGTTCCGGCTCTCAGTCTGGCCGAGGCCACGAGGAACCGCCCCGGTGTGTCGGCGCACCTTGCCCGGCTTCCCGCCGTGGAGGTGGCGTCGGTCGACCGGATCGTCGCCGACACCATGGGGCGTATCGCAGCCGCTGCCTTCCCCGCACAGGGCTGGGCAGTCGTCCAGGTGGCCGCCGTGAGCATGGCGACCGGCTGGGAGGTTGCCACCACAGAGCCCGGGGAGTACCGCGGTTTCGGCGTGCCGGTGCTTCCCTTGACAGCATGACGTGCGCGGTCGTCGCGGCGCGCGGCTGGACCTGTTAGACCTGTCCCTTCGGACCTGCCGATGGCTTGAACTGCCGGTCCCCGCCCCACTTTTACCCCGCCTGCCGCAGAATAGAACAACGGCCAGAACGGTTGGCCGGGGCCAGGCAGCACACGGGGAGAGGCGCGTACGCATGGCACGGGGCACGGTCGAACTGGATGAGGTGGAGCGCCCGTTCGTCGAGCAGTTGAAGGCGATGGGGTGGCGGCACATCCACGGGCCGGAGCTTTCCGGCCCCGATGACAACCGTGCGTACGGCGATGTCCTGCTCACCCGACGCCTTGGCTCGGCGATCCAGCGGCTCAACCGCGTCACGGGTACCGGTGAGGCATGGATGGGGTCGGCGGACGTCGACAGTGCTGTCGACGCGCTGCGCAGAGCGGCCCGGAACGTCGCCACGAAGAAGCTGAAGGACGTCAACAGCGATGTGACGAGTCTGCTGCTCAGCGGCACGCCCGCGACCGGACACGAGGTCCGCCATCAGGGCAAGACCGTTCATGTGCAGTACGTGGACTGGGAGTTGGAGGGGCTTGACGACGCCGAGATTCTGCAGCGGAACGAGTTCCTCGTCGTCGACCAGCTCAGGGTGCGTGCCGCCGATGGCAAGGGCGTGGTCCTCGACCTCGTTCTGTTCGTGAACGGAATCCCCGTAGTTGTCATCGAGTGCAAGAGTCCCGACGTCAAGGACCCGGTCGGGAAGGCGATCCGTGATCTGCGGGCCTACTGCGGGGAGCCGCTGGACGACGACGTCCGGGCGCCGCACGATCGGCCGAGCGGCGTGCCGGAACTGTTCGCGTCCGTACAACTGCTCGTCGCCGCCAGTGGGGACAACGCGGCCCTGGGCACCATCACGTCGACCGAGGAGCACTTTGCGGCCTGGCGCAGTGTCACTCCTGACTACGAGGACGACGCGGCGCTGACGCGCGCGCTTCAGGCTACCCGGCAGGACAACGGAAAACGGCTGCTCGCGGACGGGCGGAAGCTGACCGACCAGCACAAGCTCGCCGCCATCGTCCTCAAGCCGCGCAACCTGCTGAACGTCATGCGGCACTACGTCTTCGAGATGCCGGTGAAGACCAAGGAGGGCGAGCCGCCGCTGACCGTGAAGGCGGTGTGCCGGCATCAGCAGTACCGGGCCGTCGAGAAGATCGTGGCCAAGTTGCGGACCGGGCGCACCCGACTCGACCCGGCGGCGGAGGACGACGAACGCGGCGGTGTCATCTGGCACACACAGGGCTCCGGCAAGAGTCTCACCATGGCTTTCCTCGCGCGGCGGCTGCAGAGCAGCCGGGACCCGGAACTGAACCGGTTCACCCTCCTCGTCGTGACCGACCGCAAGCAGCTCGAACGGCAACTATCGGCCGCGGTGCGCGTCAGCGGTCGCCCCGTGCGGATCGCGAAGTCGCAGGCGGACGTGGAGGGGATGCTCAGCCGGGCCGGCAAGCCCGGTGGGCGCGCGGTGATCTTCGCGATGATCCAGAAATACCTGGGGCGCATTCCCGGACTCGTCGGCGAGACGGCGAACGACGACCGGGATCCGAACGTCGAGTTCGTGGTGGCGCAGGAGCGCATCGCCGAGGGCGAGTCCGCCGCGGAGGCCGCGGACCCGACGCCGGACGAGGGCGTCATCGACGAGGTCAGGCGGCGGTTCAGCGAGTGCAGCACTTCGCCGTACGTGCTGGTACTCGTCGACGAGGCACACCGCTCACACAGTTCCGTGCTGCACGCATGCCTGCGGGACGCGGTGCCGAACGCCGCGCGTATCGGCTTCACGGGCACGCCGATCATGAAGGGCAAGCTGACCGACACCGGGCGGATCTTCGGTCTTGAGCCGGACGACAAATTCCTCGACGCCTACCTCATGGACGAGGCGGAGCGGGACAAGGTGGTCGTGCCCGTCCGCTACGAAGGGCGGGCCGGGCCCGCGAACGTGAAGGACGAGCGGGGGATCAACTACAAGTTCGAAGACCTCATCGCCACGTTGAGCGATGAGGACAAGACCAAGGTCCGAAAAGGGCTGAAGCCAACCAGCCGCGATGTCGCCGAGTCCCTCCCCATCATCCGGCGCAAGGCCGTCGACATGCTGGAGCACTACGTCACCGGGCCGCTGACCGGAGGTTTCAAGGCCCAGGTGGCGGCCGTCAGCCGTCGCGCAGCCGTGCTCTACCGGCACATGCTGAACGACGCACGCGCCGAACTCCTCGCCAAGGTACGGGCCTTCGATCCAGCGATGCTGCGTGACAAGGACCTCAAGGACTACACCTGGGACGAGCTGGTGCTGCTGCGAGCGTGGCACTATCAGGAACTGCTGCGCCGCATCGAGTTCGTACCGGTGATCTCCGCCGGGAACGAGCAGAAGAGCGGTCTGTGGCAGGAGTGGACGGACCCGCAGCGGCAGCAGGAGCACGTCGACCGGTTCCTGGAGCCGTTCCCGGAGCTGCCGAAGGACAACCCCTGGATGGTGGACCATCCGCTGGAGCAGGATCCTGTGCCCGGCGGCATGACCATCAGCATGAACCCGTGGAGTGATCCCGTCCCTGGAGGCTCCTCGGGCCATGCGGTCCACCCCCGTCCGGTGGCTTCCGAGGAGCACCGGCCGATCGCCTTCCTCATCGTGAAGTCGATGCTCCTGACCGGGTTCGACGCGCCCATTGAGCAGGCCCTCTACCTGGACCGGCCCATCCAGGACGCCGAGCTGCTGCAGGCCATCGCTCGCGTCAACCGGCCGCGCAACGGGAAGGAGGAGGGCCGGGTCGTGGACTACTACGGTGTGCTGAACAACCTCGCCGTGACCCTGCCCGCGTACAAGGGCGACGGGCCCGCGCTGAGCGCTGTGCGCCGTCTGTCCAGCGAGGTGCCGGATCTCGAGGCGGCGGCTTCCGAGGTGCAGGGGTTCCTGGACGGGCTCAGGATCGGGGGTCTGGACACGGCCGAGGGCGTCACCAGCGCTCTGTGGGCGCTGGGCGACCAGGCTGCTCGGGCCGACTTCGACACGAAGCTGGGTGTGTTCCTGGGTGCGCTGGAACGTGTACTTCCGCACGAGGCGGCGCTGAAGCAGATCCCCAACGCACGACAGTGGGCCGTGCTGCAGAGGCGGGTGCGTCGGCACTACCGGGACGACACCGGCGGCCAGTTCGCCGTGCGCGCGTACGGCCGGAAGGTGCGAGCGATGATCGCCGATCACCTCGAACTGCCCGAGCTGACGCAGGTGATCGCGCCGGTGTCCATCCTCGCGCCGGACTTCGGAGAGTTCGTGGGCGGCATCCCGGATGTCCGGGAGTCGGCGGCGGAGCAGGTACAAGCTCTCCGCTACCACTTGGAGGAGCGGCTGGAGCAGGAGGACCGCCCGGTCTACCGGACCCTCTCGCAGGAGCTCCAGGAGATCCTCGACGAGTGCGAGGGCCGCTGGGACGAGATCAAGAAGCGCATCGGGCCGCTCATTGAAAGGGCGCAGAAGGCGGAGCAAACCGATCCGGCCGTGGCCGATCTGAGTCCTGTCGAGCAGCGTCTGTACACCAAGCTCTCGGAGCAGTTGTCCGAGCAGCCTGCCTTCGATCAGCCCGACCAGGAGTTTCTTCGTCGGCTGACCGTCGATCTCACCGCGCTCATCTCCCGGCATGTGAACCGGGCGTCCTGGTCCGCCAACGAGTCCAGCCTGGGCGATCTCCGGATCGCCATCTGGCATGGGCTGCGCGAGGCGGGACTGAAGCCCCGGGACCGCGAACGACAGCCTTTGCGTGACCTGTCCAACGCGATCGCAGGATACGTACAGCAGCATGCCGCCGCGTTCCGCGCGCAGGGGCGGGGACAATAGGGGGCGTGCCAGCCTCTGTCCTGCCGTCCGACAACACTGACCGTCCTCCGCTCGTCGACGGTCAGGCGCTCATGGTGGACGGCAGAGAACTCCTGGTGGCGGTGAGTGCCCGGCGCAAGCGGCTAGGTCTCACGGTCGAGCGGGACGGCACGCTTACCTTGCGCGCGCCTGTGAGCTGTGAGGCGGCGAGGGCCGAGACCTTCGTACGGCAGAGCCGGGCTTGGATCGAGTCCAAGCTCCGGCTGCGTGACCGGCACCGTCCAGCTCATCCGGTACGCGAGTTCAGAGACGGCGAGAGCTTTCGTTATCTGGGGCGTGAGTACCGGCTGCTCCTTGTGGATGTGGGCGGGACTCCGGTGCGGCTCGTGGCGGGGCGGCTGAGGATGGACAAGGCAGTCGCCGCGGAGCCGCGCCGGGCGCGGCGAGAGCTGATCGCCTGGTACAGGAATGCCGGCCTGCGGTGGTCGAACGGTCGCCTTCAGCCATGGGCCGCCCGGATGGAAGTCACCGAACCCGCCGTGACGGTTCGGGATGTCGGGAATCGATGGGGAACCTACCGGCCGGGAGAGGGGGAAGCCGGGCAGATGGCACTCCACTGGGCTGTCTTCCAGCTGCCTGCCCACCTTGTCGACTACGTGATCGCTCACGAGCTGGCACACATCAGAGTTTCCGGACACGGGCCGGACTACTGGACTCTCCTCAAACGTGCCATCCCCGAGTGCGAGGCGCGGAAAGAGGAACTCGACGACCTGGGCCGACGACTGTGGCTGGGGCAGGCTGCTGAACAGGGCTGACCAGCGATCGGCGCTGCGCGACGTCCGCTGACACGGGGGACGCTGGCACGGGGGACGCTGGCACAGGGGGAGTACGAATTCACGCCACCCGAGTAGCCCCCGCGAACGGCATCTGGTCGATCGGTGCCACCCGTACCGGCGCCGATCGGTTCGGGGCGTGGATCATCTGGCCGTTGCCCACATAGATGCCCACATGGCTGATGCCCGAGTAGAAGAACACCAGGTCGCCGGGGAGGAGTTCGGAGCGGGAGACGCGGCGTCCGGCGTTGATCTGGGCGTAGGTCGTACGCGGCAGGGAGATGCCCGCGGAGCGGTACGCGGCCTGGGAGAGGCCCGAGCAGTCGAAGGCGTCGGGACCGGTGGCGCCCCAGACGTAGGGGCTGCCGAGCTTGTCGTAGGCGTAGGAGACGGCCGTCGCCGCACGGGAGTTGGGGGCCGCGACGGCGCCCGGCGACACCGGGCCCAGGTCCCGCGCCGAGGAGCGTGAGGCGCGCTGTCCGAGACCGGCGCCGTCCGCCTCCCCGAGCTGCGCGCGCTGGCCGGCGCTGAGCTGTGTGAGCAGCCGCTGTGCCGCGTCGAGCTTGCCGCTGATCGTCTTCTTGTGCCGCTTCAGCTCGGCCTGGCGTGACGTGAGCGAGGCCAGTTCGATGCGCGCGGCGCCGCGTAACCGCTCGATCTCCCGCAGCTGTTTGCGTACGCGGGACACGGCCGCCGTCTGCCGGATGCCCGCCCGTTCGGCGAACGCGGCTCCGTCCAGGTACCGGTCGGGATCGTCGGAGAGCGCGAGCTGCAGCGCGGGGTCGAGGCCGCCGCTGCGGTACTGGGCCGCGGCTATCGAACCCAGCGCCTCCCGCGCCGAGTTGAGCCGGTCCTCCTTGCGCGCCGCCTCGTCCCGCAGTGCGTTCAGCCGCTCCCGCGTCTTGTCGGCCTTCTCCTTGGCGCCGTTGTACTTCTCGGTGGCGACCTCCGCCTCCTCGTACAACTTGTCGACCTTGGCCTTCACCTGCGCCGGAGACAGCCCCGGATCGGCGTGCCCGGTCCCGTCGAGGCCGGTCGCCGTCGCCGCGCCCGTGAGGGCGATCGTGGCGGCTGTGCGGGCCGTGTTTCCGCCGAGTGAGCGCTGTCTGGGCTTGCGGTGCGCTGTCACGAGGGCCCACATCCTTCCGTACGACCACGAAGGGAGCGCGGTCTGGCGGTGACGGCGTCCGGCGGCGGCCCACACAGGGGGAGCGGGCCGCCGCCGGACCTTCTCGGCGGTGGTGGCCGACGGCCGCCCCTGGCCCGGGCGGCGGTGGGGAGCCGGTCACCTGGTGGAGGACGCTAAACCTGGGAGTACGGGGTTGGTAACGCCATGTACGGAACTGGCGCCACTGGACCGCCCAGTGACCGTATGTGACCGTGATCCCCGCCTGGTGTCGCCGACTTCACGCAGCGCGATGACCGATGCGGCGGATCCGGGACAACCGGGCTTGCCCCGGTGCTATGGGTTACAAGGGGTGGGCCGGTGACAAGCGGGAGCCGGGCGTCAAGGGATTCGGGCGTCCGATTAGGCTCCGGCCACATGGACGTACTCATCCACCTCTTCGTCGGCCTGCACATCATCGGCATCGCCTCGCTGCTCGGCGGCTTCCTCACCCAGATGAAGGCGATGGGGCAGGGCACCGCCCGCTTCGTCCCCGCGATGCTGCACGGCGCGCTGACCATGCTGGTCACCGGTGTCGTACTGGTCGGTCTCAACCAGGCCGACGACGACCCGGTCAACAACATCAAGATCGGCGTGAAGCTGGCCCTGCTGATCGTGATCCTGGGGCTCGTCTATGTGAAGCGGGACGACGAGAAGGTGGACAAGGGCCTCTTCGGGCTCGTCGGTCTGCTGACCACCGCGAACATCTTCGTCGCGGTGCTCTGGACCTGACCGAGCGTCTTCATCGTGGTGCTCAGGGCCTGACCGTGCCGGTCGTACCCGTCGCGCCGGTCGTACCGGAAGCGCCGGTCGTACCGGTCGCCTGGATCGAGCGGACGGCCCCCGCCGCGGCGGCCAGCCACGCCGCCACCGCGACCCACAGCAGCACCTGCCCCGGCCCCTTGAGCCAGGAGATGCCGAGGGCGGTCGCGACCGCCAGGGTCGCCACCGCCGTGATCCCCATCGGGAAGACGGTGGCCCAGCGCCGTACGTCGTAGCGCGGGCGCGGCCACACTACTTCCGCGACGAGGAGGACGACGTAGCAGACGAGGTAGAGCACGAGCAGTGCGACGGTCACGGTGCGCAGGACGCCCTGGTCGTCGTCGTTCCACAGGTACGGGTTCACGTGGTGCGCGTCGATGAGCCTGGCCCCGGCCAGCGCCGAGACGGCCAGTGCGCCGCCCGCGATCCACTGGTCCCCGGCGCCTCGCACCACCTCCCGCAGATCGAAGTGCGCGAGCGCCACCCCGTACATCACGAGCCCCAGCCAGAACAGCACCAGCGCGGCATGCGCGAGCCACTCCGCGCCCACGGCCATGGCGAGCGTGGCGCCCAGCACCGAGAGGCCCTGCGGGGCCACACAGAGGAGGAACACGCCTCCCGCCATACGACGCTCCCGGTGCTGCCGTGCGAGGACGACGAGCAGCACCGGCCAGAGCACGGCCGACAGTGCCATCAGGGCCTCGGCCACCTCATGCCACCCCAGTGCGGACACGCGCGTCCCGAGCACGGTGGTCGCCGCGACGGCGGTGAGCCCGGGCGGCGTGCCCGCCTCCCTCAGCCACCGCTGCGGATCCCGCACCAGCCGTACGGCGAAGTCCGCGGCGAGCGCGAGCCACGCGACGGCGGCCAGGGCGAGCGCGATACGGGACAGGGTCTCGTAGCCCGTCTGGTGCAGCCCGACCGAGATGACGCCGGTGGCCATGACGGCGGCACCGGAGGCGGGCGGCCGCTGCGCCCACCAGGCGCGTAGCTGGGAGATGGCTGGCATGCGCCTGATGCTAGGGATCTCCGGCCGAGTTGCCCGCGGGGCACGCGCGTGTGGGGTACGAAAACGAGGGGCACGCGCGCGTGGAGCTCGAAAAGCATCCACGCGCGCGTGCCCCGCACAGAGCGCTGCCCGCAGAGGCGCGTTACGCCGGACGCACCACACTGTGGATCGCCGACGTGCCGTCGTAGTAGATCGACTCCTCGCGCACGTACGTCCCCGGCTTCGGCGCGTGGATCATCATGCCGTTGCCGATGTAGACGCCGACGTGGGTGACGTCGTCGTAGAAGAACACCAGGTCACCGGGCTGGGCGTTGGCGAGCGAGACGGTGGTTCCGGCGTTCACCTGGTCGTAGGTGACGCGCGGGAGCGTGACATCGGCGGCCTTCCAGGCGGCCTGCGTGAGGCCGGAGCAGTCGTACGAGTCCGGGCCGGTCGCGCCCCAGACGTACGGCTTGCCGATCTGCGCGCGGGAGAACGCGACAGCCTTGGCCGCCTGCGTCGCGTATGAGGAGTCCGCGTCGGCCGAGCCCGACGACGTGCCGGTCGAGCCCGACGACGTGCCGGTCGAGCCCGACGACGAGTCGGTCGAGCCCGACGACGAGTCGGCCGTGGACGACGACTCCTGCTGGGCAGCCTCCTCAGCGGCCGCCCTCTCCGCGGCCGCGGCCTCCGCCGCGGCCTGCTGCTTGGCCAGCTCCGCCGCCTTGCGCTCGGCCTCTTCCTGCTTCTTCTTCTCGATCGCCGCGAGCCGCGCCTTCTCCTCGGCGGTCAGCTGCGAGAGCAGCGCGCGGGCCTCGGAGAGCTTCCTCTGGACTTCGGCCTTGGACGTCTTGAGCGTGTTCTGCGTGGTGGTCAGCGTCTGCAGGCTCTTGGCGGCCTCCTCGCGCTTCTTCGCGGTGGCGGTCTGCTCGGTGATGTAGTCGTCGACGGCCGCCTTCTGGCGGGTGGTCAGACGGCCCATCAGCTGGGTCTGGTCGAAGTAGTCCTGCGGGTCGTCGGCGAGCAGCAGGGTCGCGGTGCCGGGGGCGGCGGCCCCGGTGCGGTACTGCGCCGCGGCGAACGAACCCAGCTCTTCGCGCGCGGTGTTGAGCTTCTCGGTGCGCTGGGCGACGTCCTCACGGAGGGTGTCGACGCGCTCGCGCTGCTTGGAGGCCTTCTCCTTGGCCGCGTTGTACTTCTCGGTGGCCGTCTCGGCCTGGTGGTAGAGGTCGTCGACCTTCTTCTCGACCTCTTCGAGGCTCGGCTTGGGTTCGGCCGAGGGCGTGGCGTTCGCCGTCTGCGAGAGCAGCGCGACGGAGGTGAGGGCCGCCGTCGCGAGAGCGGCGGGGGTCCGTATGCCCGCTATGCGCGTGCCTATGGGGCGTGGTGTGCGATGCGACGCCAAGGGAGGCATCTCCTTCCGTCGTCCGCCTACCGAGTTAGCTGTCGGGTTCGGGCGGGTGGCTCCGGAAGGATTGCCCTACGGTCCTTGCCCGGCAGGGCAGTTGGACCGATTCACCCCAAGGTCGGTGGGTCCCCGGTTCCGGCTGCCGCGAGGGCGCACCGAATTCGGCGGAGGCCGCACGGCCCGGCGACGTTCGCCGGTGGGGGTCGAGCGGCCTGCCCGGCACGCTAGCCAAGTCGTGTGGCCCCTGTGAAGGTTGATGTGCGATATGCCCGATACATTTTCGTGACCTTGACCATGTGGCTCGCCTCGCGCGGACCATTCGGGGTGATCTGTGGTGAGATGCTCGGATTGCGCTGCGGGTGGCAGAAGCGAGGCCGTGCGCCGCGACGCGCGGACACGGCGATGAATACACCTCAGGTTGCCTCGGGAGCCTGAGGAGCCTCAGGGGATCGCGAGGACGACGACGTCGTCGGCATGGAGGCTGCCCGCCACCACCGTGCCGTCGTACTCGGCGACGCTGGTCACGAACCCGTACGAGCCGTCGTCGGCGCGCAGGTCGTGGACGAGCCGGCCGTCGAGGTCGTAGGCCATGACCCAGGCGAGTGGCTCCGGCTTGGGGCGCACGGCCTCGGGAAGGTTCCACAGCAGGATCCGGGGGAGCCCGGGCAGGGGCAGCAACTTGTCCAGCAGGGCGTTGCGGGGAGCCGCCAGCGAGACCCACACGAGCCCGTCGCTGCCGAGGCTCATGTTGTCGGGCAGGCCGGCGAGGTTCTCGGCGAACGGCTCGAGGGTCCCGGCCTCGGGGCCGGTGAGCCAGTAGCGGCTCACCCGGTACCCGGCGGTCTCGGCGACGAGCAGGTGCGAGGCGTCCGGGGCGAGCACGAGGCCGTTGGCGAACTTGAGGTCGTCCAGGAGGACGGTGACCGTGCCGTCGACGTCGCGCCGCAGAAGCATCCCGGTGCAGGAGTGCTCGATGATGTCGCCGAGGTAGTGGTCCACGTCCCAGCGTCTGCTGGACACGGTGAACCAGATCGTCCCGTCCGGGGCTTCGACCGCGTTGCTGGCGAAAGTGAGGGGCCTGCCCGCGACGGTGTCGACGAGGACGCGGACCGACCCGTCGGCGGACATGCGCAGCAGCCCCCGGTCGTGATCGCAGACCAGCACGCTGCCGTCGGCTGAGGGTTCGAGTCCCAGGGGGCGTCCGCCGGTGTTGCCCACGACGGTCCGGGTGCCGGTGGCCGGGTCGATGCGGACGACGCTGCCGTCGGCGAGCCCGGTGAGCAGGCCGCCGCGCCGGTCGAATACCACGTCCTCGGGGCCGTGACCGCCGGTCGCGAGGCGGCGGCCGACGACGAAGCGGCCGGTGGCGGGTGTGTGGCCCCGGTCGGCCGGGGCCGGCGGCGGGGTCCAGCGGCGGGGTGAGATCAGGCGGCGGTTGAGGGTCACAGCAGGCTCCCTGCCTGGGCGTCGGCGACGTCGGGGGTCATGCGTGCGGTGGTGGAGATGCATGCGGCGGTGGCGCGGCTCCGGCGGGACGACGGAGGTCTCGGTGTCGCCGCGCAGGGCGTCCACGCGCGCGCGGCGAGGCCGGAGAAGCGGGACTGCTTGTTCGTCGTTTGTGATGCTTCTTGATCCTGCACGGCAAGCTATTGATCCACCAGGACCTGGGGTGAATCTTGAGCCGGGCAAGGCCCCAGGCCGGGCCTGGCACCCCAGGCCGGGCCAGGCGCCCAGGCGCCCCTGGCTGGGCCACGCGCCCCTGGCTGGGGCCACGCGCCCAGGCCGTGGACTGGCGGGTCAGGCGACCTGGGAGCGGAGCGGTCATCGCGGCACGAGATGTCCGGGCCGCGTCACGAGATCCGGTCGAGTTTTCAGGGTGGCGGCGGGCTGTCAGTGGGGCGGCCTAGACTCGGAGAGCGATGAGCAGCCTCTTTGATGACAGCTTCCTGGCGGACCTCAAGCCCTCGCGGGGGCATGAGGAGGAGCCCCCGCCGCCGCCCGAGGACGATCACGTACCGGAGTCGATTCCGGACGATCTGTTCGGCGGGAAGTTCGACGTGCCGCCGGACCGATGGGGGTCCCCCCGCTCGAGCGGAGCCGAGAGTGGGGGAGGGTACTACCGCGACGGCGCCCACCGGCCCGCCGTGGACCCGGCGGCGCTCCTGGACGGGCTGAACGAGAACCAGCGCGCGGCCGTGGTGCACTCCGGCTCCCCGCTGCTCATCGTGGCCGGCGCGGGCTCCGGCAAGACGCGCGTGCTCACGCACCGGATCGCGTATCTGCTGGCCGAGCGGCATGTCCACCCGGGTCAGATCCTCGCGATCACCTTCACCAACAAGGCCGCGGGCGAGATGAAGGAGCGCGTCGAGCACCTTGTGGGCCCGCGCGCCAACGCGATGTGGGTGATGACCTTCCACAGCGCGTGCGTCCGGATCCTGCGCCGCGAGAGCAAGAAGCTCGGCTTCACGTCCTCCTTCTCGATCTACGACGCCGCCGACTCCAAGCGGCTCATGGCGCTCGTATGCCGTGATCTGGATCTGGACCCCAAGCGCTTCCCGCCCAAGTCCTTCAGCGCCAAGATCTCCAATCTGAAGAACGAGCTGATCGACGAGGAGGACTTCGCGAACCAGGCCGCCGACGGTTTCGAGAAGACCCTCGCCCAGGCCTACGCGCTGTACCAGTCCCGCCTGCGCGAGGCCAACGCGCTCGACTTCGACGACCTGATCATGACGACGGTCAACCTGCTCCGCGCCTTCCCGGACGTCGCCGAGCACTACCGCCGCCGTTTCCGCCACGTCATGGTCGACGAGTACCAGGACACGAACCACGCGCAGTACGCGCTGGTCAGGGAGCTGGTGGGGCCCGCCGACAGCGATCCCGGCGAGCTCTGCGTCGTGGGTGACGCCGACCAGTCGATCTACGCCTTCCGCGGCGCCACCATCCGTAACATCCTCCAGTTCGAGGAGGACTACACGGACGCGACGACGATCCTGCTCGAGCAGAACTACCGCTCCACGCAGACGATCCTGTCCGCGGCCAACGCCGTCATCGAGCGCAACGAATCCCGCCGCCCCAAGAACCTGTGGACCAACGCGGGCGCGGGTTCGAACATCACGGGCTATGTCGCCGACACCGAGCACGACGAAGCGCAGTTCGTCGCCGACGAGATAGACCGTCTCACCGACGCGGGCGAGGCCAGGGCGGGCGACGTCGCCGTCTTCTACCGTACGAACGCGCAGTCCCGTGTCTTCGAAGAGGTCTTCATCCGCGTCGGCCTGCCCTACAAGGTCGTCGGCGGCGTGCGCTTCTACGAGCGCAAGGAGGTCCGGGACGTCCTGGCGTACCTCAGGGTGCTGTCCAACCCCGAGGACTCGGTCCCGCTGCGCCGGATTCTGAACGTGCCCAAGCGCGGCATCGGCGAGCGCGCGGAAGCGATGATCGACGCGCTGTCGCAGCGCGAGAAGATCAGCTTCCCGCAAGCCCTGCGCCGCGTCGACGAGGCGTACGGGATGGCGGCGCGCTCGACGAACGCGGTCAAGCGGTTCAACACGCTGATGGAGGACCTGCGGACGATCGTGGATTCGGGCGCGGGCCCGGCCACCGTCCTGGAGGCCGTCCTCGAACGCACCGGCTACCTCGCCGAGTTGCAGGCCTCGACCGACCCGCAGGACGAGACCCGTATCGAGAACCTCCAGGAACTCGCCGCCGTGGCCCTGGAGTTCGAGCAGGAGTCCGGTGAGGGCGAGGCCGCGGGATCGCTCTCCGACTTCCTGGAGCGGGTCGCGCTGGTCGCCGACTCCGACCAGATCCCGGACGAGGAGGACGGCAACGGCGTCATCACCCTGATGACCCTGCACACCGCCAAGGGCCTCGAATTCCCGGTGGTCTTCCTGACCGGCATGGAGGACGGCGTCTTCCCGCACATGCGCGCGCTGGGACAGGTGAAGGAGCTGGAGGAGGAGCGGCGCCTGGCGTACGTGGGCATCACGCGCGCGCGGGAGCGGCTGTATCTGACCCGGTCCTCCATGCGCAGCGCGTGGGGGCAGCCGTCGTACAACCCGCCGTCGCGGTTCCTGGAGGAGATCCCGGAGACCCACATGGACTGGAAGCGCACGGGTGCGACGGCTCCCATGCCGTCCGGTCCGGCCTCGGGTGTCGCGGCGTCTCTGTCGTCCTCGCGCGCGCGGTCGGCCGCCTCGGGTGCCTCCGGGTTCGCGACGCGCCGCGGTGTCTCCGAGAAGCCGGTGGTCTCGCTGGCCGTCGGCGACCGGGTCACGCACGACCAGTTCGGCCTCGGCACCGTCGTCGGCGTGAAGGGGACGGGTGCGAACGCGGAGGCGACGGTCGACTTCGGAGAGGCGAAGCCGAAGCGGCTGCTGCTGCGGTACGCGCCGGTGGAGAAGCTGTAGGGCAGTCTGCAGGGCAGTGAGGGCCGGCCCGACGGTGGCTGGCCCAGCGGTTCTGCGTGCTCAGGCCCGACGGTTGTTTACGTCGGGTCCAGGCCGTGGCTGCGCAGCCACGACAGCGGGTCGATCGCCGAGCCACCGGCCGGGCGGACCTCGAAGTGCAGGTGCGGCCCGGTGGAGTTGCCGGAATTTCCGGAGAGCGCGATCGCGTCACCGGCCTTCACGGTCGTCCCCGACGGGACCTGGTAGCTGGCGAGGTGGCAGTACCACGTCTCCGTGCCGTCCATCGCGGTCACGATCGCCATGTTGCCGTAGGCGGGGTTCCACTGCGTCCGCACGGTGCCGTCGGTCGCGGACATCACCGTCGTGCCGTACGAGACCGGGAAGTCGATGCCCGTGTGGGCGGACATCCAGTTGATGCCGGCCTGGCCGTAGTAGGCGCTGAGCCCGTGCGGTCCGACCGGCAGGGCGAACTTCGGGCGCAGCCGCTCCTTGCGGGCCGCTTCCTCCGCCGCCTTCTTCTGCTCGGCTGCCTGCTGGGCCTTGAGGTCGATGCGCTCCTGCGTCCGGCTCGCCCGGTCGGCGAAGTCGTCGGCGCCCGCGGAGAGACTCTCGAGCTGGGTGTCCAGCTTGTTGTTGGCGGCGGACGGTTTGACCGGCGCCGCGTCGGGCGCGCTGGCCGTCGTGTCCTTGTCGTCGTCCCCGCTGCCGCTGCCCACGGAGGCGGCGGCGATCCCCGCGACCCCCATCACACACGCCGAGGGCACGGCGACGGTCAGCAGAGCGGAACGTTTCGCGGGGCTGCGGCGACGCGAGCGGGAAGCGGACCGCGATGCGGCGCGGGGGGCCGGGACGACCTCTTCCATGTCGTCGAGGAGGAGGGGTTCGTGCGCGTCGTCCGGGTGGTTCGCGTTGTCCGGGGCGTCGGCGTCGGCGTATTCCGCTGTGTGTGCCGTGTCCGCTGTATGCGTTGTGTCCGTCGTGTCCGTCGTGTCCTCGAACTCGCCGTCTCTGGTGGCGGGTTGCTCGTACGGAAACTGCTCGAAGGTGGCGGTCGCCTGCCGGTCGAAGGGCTCGGGCTGGTGCTCGTAGGCCTCGGCCGGCGGGTGCTGTTGTTCGTACGCCCCGGTCTGCTGGTGCTCGTAGGTCTCGTACGGATCATGGCCGCCGGCGGAGTTCCACTGCGTGGCGTCGTACGCGCCCGTGTCCTGGGCCGGCACGTTCCACTGCTGGCTCTGGTCGAGCGGCTGCTCGGGCTGGAGCCAGGCGGTCGCGTCCCACTGGCCGGACGCCTCGGGGCCCGGATGCTGCGCGGGGATGTCGGCGAGCTGCTGGTAGCCGGCCGCCCACGTGGTCGTCTCGTAGCTGCCGGTGTCGTACGCGGCCTGGTGCTGCGCGGCGTAGGGGTCGTAGTTCAGCGTCTGGTGGCTGCCGGTGCTCCACTGTGTGGCGTCGTACGGCCCCGTGCCGTCGCCGGGCATGTTGCCGAAGAGGGGGTCGGTCTCGAAGCTCGTGGTGGCGTAGGTGCCGGTGGCCATGTCCGCGCTCGCGCTCGCGCCCGTGTCAAAACCGCTGGCGGCGTAGCCGTCGTACGTGGTGAAGTCGCCGTACGAGGCTTCCTGACCGCCGTACGACGCGTAGAGCGCCGTGGCGGCATCGGAAGCCGAAGCCGGGGGAGTTGCGGTCCCCGGCGGGTGACGGTCGTTCACCAACTTCTCTTTCGCCTCGACAACAGGGGCTGGCAGAGCAGTGCGGTGACTGTACCCGGCGGTACGCGGGCGCGACAATCTTCGGCAGGTTTCCCCCGCGCAGGAAACGGGCATTCGGCCGTGTTTCGGGGGAGTGCGGGCAAGGCTTTGGCCTTGTGTTCGATGAATGTTCGAAGTACAGGGCGTAACAGGCGTCTGTATGACCGCTGTTACGCCACTGTCAGGCCGCCGGTCTACGCCACTGTCAGGCCGCCGGTCTGGGTGGGGGCGGGGACTCCCGTCTCATCGATGTCGAGCGCCTGCCGTATCCCGGCCGCGACGGCGGGGTGCACGGGCAGGGCGAGATGGCCGACGCCGCTGACGCGTACGTTCTGGGCGAGCAGGTCCGGGTGGTCGATGCAGGCCGTCTCCAGCGGGTCCATCAGATGGTCGAGATCGCTCCAGAAGCTCACGAAGTGCGTACGGCAGCCCGGTGCGGGCTTGCGCAGTTCCTCGATCACCTCGGAGCCGGGGCGCATCTGGCGGACGATGGGGTGCGCGTTCATCAGCGGGGCGACGCTGGTGCCCGAGTGGGGCGTGCCGAGCGTGACGAGGGTGCGTACGTGCATGTCGCCGCCGAGGCACTGCGCGTAATAGCGGGCGATCAGTCCGCCGAGGCTGTGCCCGACGATGTCCACCCGGTCGTGGCCCGTGCGCTCGCAGATCTCCTCTATGTGCCGGCCGAGCAGCTCCGCCGCGGTGCGGATGTCGCACGTCAGCGGTGAGTAGTTGAGCGACTCGACGTGCTGCCTGCCGTGCTGGGCGAGGTTGCGGCGCAGCAGGACGAAGACCGAGCGGTTGTCGATGAAGCCGTGCAGCAGGACGACCGGGGGCTTGGCCTCGATGGGCAGCCGGGTGGTGTCGGACGAGGGGAGTGCGGGGGTGGAGCGGCGCTCCGGGGCGATGCCGGAGGGGTAGAGGAGGAGGTGCCCGGCGAGGATCGCGATCTCCAGGGCCGTCGCCTTGAGGAGGGCCACCGAGAGCCCTACCAGTCTGCTCGGAATCGGAAACAGGCGCTGACAGAGGGGGAGAAAGGGCAACGCTGCCCTGGTGACCTTCATGGCCGACCTCCAGTCGGCACGCGGAGGACCGCTCTGTCCCCCGTGTGCCCTCGTGGAAAACCGCGGTGGCGGTGACGGCCGTGACCGACGGTGCGTGTGCGGCGCGTGGTGCGCCGATGACGCTACGGAGTGCCCTGTCGAGGGGGGCGGCTCGATGCGGCTCCCAGGCCGGCGGCCCGGTGGGGTGTTCGGTGTCTGTCCTGAGCCTGGTCGTCCCGTCGTCCCGTCGTGCTCGTTCTCGCGCGGCTCCCCGCTGTCGTGCCATCGCCGATGTGCCTCACCACCACGGCGTCCCGCTGACGGTGCGGTGGTGCGGCCACCTGATCGCGGCTCTCCTTGCGCAGGCTCCGGCCGTGGCCCGTGTGCCGCAGGTCCCTTCGGCGCGGGTGCCGCAGGGCCATGCAGCGCGTGTGCCGCGGGACGCGGAGCGATGCGCTGCGAACTTGTCCCAGTGTGTGATTTCCCCCTCGGTCTCCTCCGCGAAACTGCCGGTTGCGGGATGCTGGCGATAACGTTCGTTCACTTCCCCGGCCGTGCGGCGCGGGGCGCCTGTGTCGAGAGATGCATCCGGCGCGGTGGGCGGCGGAATGTGCGATACGTGGTGAATAGTCGGTAGTAGCCGGTAAGTGGCTATTGGTTGACGGTCAGTAACTACAAGCGCTACTGGCTGTAGCGCTAGTGCTAGTAGCTGATGGCTGATGGCTAGTGGTCATGTGTCGGGTCATGTGTCGGTAGTCGGTACAGGTTGAGGTAGTCGGTTCATGGAGGCAGTGATGGGTGTGGCAGCCGGTCCGATCCGCGTGGTGGTGGCCAAGCCGGGGCTCGACGGCCACGATCGTGGGGCCAAGGTGATCGCGCGGGCGCTGCGTGACGCCGGAATGGAGGTCATCTACACCGGTCTCCATCAGACCCCCGAGCAGATCGTCGACACCGCGATCCAGGAGGACGCCGACGCGATCGGCCTCTCCATCCTCTCGGGCGCCCACAACACGCTCTTCGCGGCCGTCATCGACCTCCTCAAGGAGCGCGACGCGGAGGACATCAAGGTCTTCGGCGGCGGCATCATCCCCGAGGCGGACATCGCTCCCCTCAAGGAGAAGGGCGTCGCGGAAATCTTCACCCCGGGGGCGACGACGGCGTCGATCGTGGACTGGGTACGGGCGAACGTTCGGCAGCCGGCTGGGGCGTGACAAGGGCTGATCGAGCCCGCCCGGCGTTCGAGGACGAGCGCGAAGCGCGATGAACGGGGGTCCGGGGACGGAGCCCCAGATGACGGGAATTGGGTAGGGGCGGCGGGGGCGAAAAGCCTCACGGCGCCCCCAGCTCCGACGCCATCGCGGCACGCAGGCGCAACGTGGTGACGAGGCGCTGGAACGCCTCGGCCCAGTAGCCGCCGGCCCCCGGTGCCGCGTTCTCCGACTCGTCGGGCACCGAGGTGAGCCCGTCGAGCCGCACAGCCTCCGCCGGATCCAGGCACCGCTCGGCCAGGCCCATCACCCCACTGAAGCTCCACGGGTAACTCCCCGCGTCCCGCGCGATATTGAGCGCGTCCACCACCGCCCGCCCCAAAGGCCCCGCCCAGGGAACCGCACACACGCCGAGCAGCTGAAACGCCTCGGACAATCCGTGCGTACCGATGAACCCCGCCACCCACTCGGCCCGCTCACCTGCCCCCAGCGTGGCGAGCAGCTTGGACCGCTCGGCCAGCGACACCGCCCCCGGACCCGCGGCCTCCGGCGCGGAGGGTGACCCGAGGAGCGCCCTGGACCAGCCGGGATCACGCTGCCGCACCGCCGCCCGGCACCACGCGGCATGCAGCTCCGCCTGCCAGTCGTCCGCCACGGGCAACGCCACGATCTCCTCCGGCGTACGCCCCCCGAACCGCTCCGGCCATGCCCCGAGTGGCGCCGCCTCGACCAACTGGCCCAGCCACCACGACCGTTCGCCCCGCCCTGTCGGGGCCTTCGGCACCACGCCGTCGCGCTCCATGCCCGCGTCGCATTCATGCGGCGCCTCGACCACGATCGTGGGCGTGCCCCGCGTACGGTCGACGGACACGTACGAGCCCGCCCGTGCCGCCATCCGGGCGGCGAGCGCGGAACCGGGCAACGCGGAGAGCAACTCCGCCGCGGTCGCGCGTACGTTACGGCTCCGGTCGGTCAGCGCCCGCTCCAGGAACGGCTCGTCCGCCGCGCACAGCCCAGACCGCAGCGAGTCGAGGAACATCAGCCGGTCCTCGGCCCGCTCCGTCGCCCAGGTCGTGGCGAGCAACTCGCGCGCGGTGGCGGGCTCCTTGGCCCGTATCGCCGACAGCAGTGCGACCCGCTCGGCGAACAACCCCTCCTGCCACAGCTGTTGAACGCGCTCGGTCTCCTCCGGACCCGGCAGCGCGGCGCCGCCGCCCGGTGAGGAGCGCAGCGCGAACCGCCACTCCTGGTTGAGCCGCGCCAGCCACAGTGCCCGCGGCCCCGCGAAGGCCAGGGCCGCGGGCCGTAGATCCGTACGTCCCCGGGCCGCGTCGAGGAGGGCGGGCAGGGCTTCTGGGGGTGCCGCGAAGCCGCGCGCGTTGGCCAGCGTGAGCCACTGGGGCAGCAGTTCCATGAGGTCCGGCGCCGTGCCCCTGCGGCCGCCGCTTCCCGCGCCGGGCCGGTCCGCCAGCAGCATCGCCAGCCTGCGCGCGGCGGCGGGCGGCAGGGGCGGCCGGGGATCCCGCGGCGCGGGCTCCGGCCGTGCCGCAGCCCGCGCCGGCCGCACTCCGGCCCGCCGCCGCAGTGTCTCCACGGCGGCCGCGTCCAACAACGCCACCGGAGCCTCCCGCCCCGGCGCCCACCCCGGAGGCGTACGCCGCTCGGTCCCGAGCAGTGCCACGGTGACGAGCTCCTCCCAGGAGCCGCCAGCGGGCGCGCCCGCGGAAGCCGAGGTCGTGTTCATGAGCGTCCTTTCCGTACGGAGGTGGTCAGAGCGGTCGGAGGAACATGCGAGGTCGGATGAGTGACAGTGGCCCGATGAGTGAGAGTGGCCGGAGGAATCGGCCATCGCAGGACGCGGAGCCGTCGCCGTGGTCGGAGCGGCCACGGCGGGGCGGTCAGGAGGTCGAGCACATCGCTACCGCCTCCCCCGCCCCCTCCGCCCAAGCCGTCAGCGGAGTGAAGCCCCGATGGCCGCACTCGCCGAAGACCGTGACGGGAGCGCCGCCGGAGAGGGCGACGAGGCGCCACAGCTCGGGGCGGGACTGGGCGGAGGGGGTCAGGGGAAGAGCCGAGTCGCCCTCGGCGTCGGCGAGTTGCCAGGCATCGCCGTCCGGGGTGGGGACGACCCGGTCAAGGGTCACGGGGTAGGAGTCCAGCCAGGGGTCGGCCCGCAGGGCTTCGCCGTAGCGGACGGCGGCCTCGAGCGTGGTCAGCCCCGGTGGTCGTATCGGCGCGGGGGCGGGGGGCGTGAACTGCTCGCCCAGCGCGGCCCGTAGCTGACCGGCGCCCGGGTACGAGGACACCTCCGCCTCGAAGGCCAGCCCCACGGGCAGCGCCAGCCCCGGTGCGCGGCCGGCCGCCCCGTAGGAGAGGAGCAGCACCGTACGGCCGGATTCCGCGCCGTACAGCCAGATCCTGCGTGTCGTGAGACGGGTGTCCGCCGTGTCGTACTGGGCGAGGACCAGCCAGCGGTCCCGTATCGGCGGGCCGTCCGCCGAGCCGGACAGTCCGACCCGTGAACGGACCGTCGCGGCAAGGCCGTCCGGCAGCCGCTCGCGCCGCAGCCAGCCCTGGTCGAGGAGATGGAGCAGCGCGCACTCCTCCAGCAGGCGCACCGGCCAGCCCGGACCGGACGACGGGATCGCCCCCAACTCCCGCACTCGCGTGGCCAGGCCGGGTGCCTGGGCGTCGACCATCCGGGCCGCTGTCTCCTCCCACAGCCCGTACCCCGCCTGCTCGGCCGTGGCGAGGCCGCCGCGGAGCAGATCCGCCAGCCGCTGCTCCAACTCGGCCGCCCCCGCGGTGATCCGCTCGGCACGCCGCTCAGCCCGGCGCCGCGCTGCCTCCGGATCACCCGACGGCGACGCTCCAGATGCCCCGCCCGCCGTCCTCTTCTGTCCGGCGCGCTGTCTTCTCCCCTCTATCCACTGCTCGGCCCAGTCCGGCGCCGGCCCCCGCGCCACCGTGCCGTCCGCGCCCGCCCAGAGCAGCAGCAGCCCCAGCGCGTGCTTGCACGGGAACTTTCGACTCGGACAACTGCATTTGTAGGCGGGCCCGGTGGAGTCCGCGATGTCGATGACCGTCTGATACGGCTTGCTGCCACTTCCCCTGCACAGTCCCCATACCGTCCCCTCGTCAGAACTGCCTGCCTCCGACCACGGCCCCGCCGCGCCGAGCTTGCTGCCCGCCTTGCGTGACGCGGTGTCAGGCGCCAGTGCCAGCACCTGATCCGCCGTCCAGCGCACCGCCTGCTGAGTCATGCCATCGAAAGTAGATCCCACCACTGACAATCGGCCATCGCGAGCACATTTGCGCAGGTCAGAGCGCATTGTCAGTGGTGTGGTGCACGGTGGAACCAGATCCGAACCGGCCGAGCTGGAGGGGGACCGAGCCATGTCCGTGTCCGTTGAACCGACGTCCGTCGACGCGCCCGCAGGAGAGAGCGCGGGGGCACCTGCGGGAGAGCGCGCCGGGGCATCCGCGGGCGCGCGTGCGGGCGTGCCCGCGGAAGGAGCGGGCGAGGCACTGCGGCCACACGCCGAAGACGCCTTCGCTGCCGAACTCGCCGCGCTCGCCGCGCAGGACGACCGGCCTCGCCCGGCCCGCTGGCGGCTGTCGCCGTGGGCCGTCGCGACGTATCTGCTGGGTGGCACCCTGCCGGACGGCACTGTCATCACGCCCAAGTACGTGGGACCGCGCCGCATCGTCGAGGTCGCCGTCACCACGCTCGCCACCGACCGGGCGCTGCTCCTGCTCGGCGTGCCCGGCACCGCGAAGACCTGGGTGTCCGAGCACCTGGCCGCGGCCGTCAGCGGCGACTCGACCCTGCTCGTGCAGGGCACGGCCGGGACGCCGGAGGAGGCGATCCGCTACGGCTGGAACTACGCGCAGCTGCTAGCGCACGGCCCCAGCCGGGACGCGATCGTGCCCAGCCCCGTCATGCGGGCCATGGCCGAGGGCATGACGGCCCGCGTCGAGGAGCTGACCCGCATCCCGGCCGACGTGCAGGACGCGCTGATCACGATCCTGTCCGAAAAGACCCTGCCGATACCGGAGTTGGGGCAGGAGGTGCAGGCCGTCCGCGGCTTCAACCTGATCGCCACGGCCAACGACCGCGACCGCGGGGTCAACGATCTGTCGAGCGCCCTGCGCCGCCGCTTCAACACGGTGGTGCTGCCGCTGCCGGAGAGCGCGGACGCCGAGGTCGACATCGTCTCGCGCCGCGTCGACCAGATCGGCCGCTCCCTCGACCTGCCCGCCGTGCCGGACGGCATCGACGAGATCCACCGCGTCGTCACGGTCTTCCGCGAGCTGCGCGACGGGATCACGGCCGACGGGCGTACGAAGCTGAAGTCGCCCAGCGGCACGCTCTCCACCGCCGAGGCGATCTCCGTCGTCACCAACGGCCTCGCGCTGGCCGCCCACTTCGGCGACGGCGTCCTGCGGGCGAGCGATGTCGCCGCCGGCATCCTCGGCGCCGTCGTCCGCGACCCGGCGGCCGACCGCGTCATCTGGCAGGAGTACCTGGAAGCGGTCGTCCGCGAGCGGGACGGCTGGAAGGACTTCTACCGGGCCTGCCGGGAGGTGAGCGCATGAGCGGAGCCCAGACGGGGGCGGAGGAAGGGGAAAGCATGTCCGGTGTACCGGAGGGCGAGGTGCTCGTGCGGGGCAGCGGACCGCTGCTGCTCGGCGTACGGCATCACGGGCCGGGGTCCGCGCGGGCCGTGCGGGCCGCGTTGCGGGCGGCGGCTCCCCGGGTCGTGCTGATCGAGGGGCCCCCGGAGGCGGACGCCCTCATCCCGCTCGCCGCCGACAAGGAGATGCGGCCCCCGGTCGCGCTCCTCGCCCATGTCGTGGACGAGCCCGGCCGCTCGGCCTTCTGGCCGCTGGCCGAGTTCTCACCCGAATGGGTGGCGATCCGGTGGGCCCTGGACCACGGAGTCCCGGCCCGCTTCATCGACCTTCCCGCGACCCACACCCTGGCGTGGGGGAGGGAGGAGTCCCTCTCGGGGGACCCGTGGGAGGACCGGCCCTCCGACCGCTCGGAGGAAGGGGCGGAGGACCTTTCGGGAGACAGCGAGTCACCTTCGCACGCCGTGCGGATCGACCCCCTCGGCGTGCTCGCCGAGACGGCCGGTTACGACGACCCCGAGCGCTGGTGGGAGGACGTGGTCGAGCACCGGGGCGGGGCGGGGGTCGGGGCCGATCCGTTCGCGCCGTTCGCCGTGCTGGAGGAGGCGATGGGGGCGCTGCGGGAGGCGTTCGGGGCCTGGGGACACGACCGCGACCTGGTGCGGGAAGCGTATATGCGGCTCCAGGTGCGGGCGGCGCAGCGGGAGTTCGGGGACGACGTGGCCGTGGTGTGCGGGGCCTGGCACGTGCCCGCGCTGCGGCAGAAGAGCACGGTCGGTGCCGACCGGGCGCTGCTCAAGGGGCTGCCCAAGGCGAAGGCCGACCTGACGTGGGTCCCGTGGACGCACCGCCGACTGGCGCGGGTCAGTGGGTACGGCGCGGGCATCGACTCGCCGGGTTGGTACGGGCATCTGTTCGGCGCCCCCGACCGCCCGATCGAGCGGTGGATGACCAAGGTGGCCCGCCTGCTGCGCGACGAGGACCGGAGCGTTTCGTCGGCCCACGTCATCGAGGCGGTGCGACTGGCCGACACGCTCGCCGCGATGCGCGGCCGCCCGCTGCCGGGACTGACCGAGACCACCGACGCCGTACGGGCCGTGATGTGCGAGGGCTCGGACGTGCCGCTGTCGCTCGTGCGGGACCAGCTCGTGGTCGGGGACGTGCTGGGGGAGGTACCGGAGTCCGCCCCCGCGGTGCCCTTGCAGCGCGATCTCGCACGGCTCCAGCGGCGGCTGCGGCTCAAACCGGAGGCGTTGGAGCGGGAGTTGGAGCTCGACCTGCGCAAGGAGACCGACGCCGAGCGCAGCAGGCTGCTGCACCGGCTGCGGCTCCTCAGCGTGGAGTGGGGCGAGCCCACCGCCTCGCGCGGCAGCACGGGCACCTTCCGGGAGACCTGGTGGCTGCGCTGGGAGCCGGAGCTGTCGGTGCGGGTCGCCGAGGCCGGCGTATGGGGCACGACGGTCCTGGCCGCGGCGACGGCCAAGGCCGAGGCGGACGCCGTCGCCGCACCCTCGCTGGCGGATGTCACGGCACTCGCTGAGCGCTGCCTCCTGGCCGAACTCCCGGACGCGCTGCCCGTGGTGATGCGGGTCCTCGCCGACCGGGCCGCCCTCGACGCGGACGTCGGTCACCTCGCCCAGGCTCTGCCCGCCCTGGTCCGCTCCCTGCGCTACGGCGATGTGCGCGGCACGGACACCCACGCCCTCACCGATGTCGCGGCCGGTCTCGCCGAGCGCGTCTTCGTCGGCCTCCCACCGGCCTGCGCGGCCCTCGACGCCGAGGCCGCCGAGGACATGCGACGCCATGTGGACGCGGTGCACGGCGCGGTGGGGTTGCTGGGGGAGACGGGCACGGTGTCGCCTGACGGCCCACCGCCCTCGGCGGGCATACGCGGTCGCTGGCACTCCGCGCTCCGGGTGCTGGCCGGGCGGGACACCGTCCCCGGGGTGATCCGCGGGCGGGCGGTGCGACTGCTGCTCGATGAGGGCGAGTTGGCGCAGGACGAGGCCGCGCGACTCATGGGGCTCGTGCTGTCGCCGGGGACGGCACCCGGGGACGCGGCCGCGTGGATCGAGGGCTTCGTCGGGGGCGGCTCCGGCGGAGGGATGCTGCTCGTGCACGACGAGCGGCTGCTCGGGATGGTGGACGCGTGGCTGGCGGGCGTGCCGGCGGAGGCGTTCACCGATGTACTGCCGTTGCTGCGGCGGACGTTCTCGGCATACGAGGCCGGGGTGCGCAGGACGTTGGGCGAGCTGGTCCGGCGTGGGCCGGGAGCGCGGGGGAGCCGGGCGGTTGCCACCTCCGGGATGCCCGGGTTCGCGCCCGACCTCGACCTCGAGCGCGCGGATGCCGTACTGCCGGTGCTGAGCCTGCTGCTGGGGCTGGACGAGTCCGACGACGACAACCTTGTGGAGGCGGCCCGATGACCGTACCGGCGAATGCGACCCCCGAGGGCGCCATGACGGCGGCGACCGGCGCAGGCGCGACAGGGAGTGGGGCCGGCGTAACCGATGCGACCGATGCGGCCGGGGCGGTCGACGGGACCGGCACAGCCGGAACGGGAGCGGCAGGCGCGATGAGAACAGCCGTAAGGGCTGGCAGGACAGGCAGGACAGGCACGGCTGGCGCGACGGAAACGGCCGGAGCAACCGGCACGACGGGCGTGGTCGAAGCAACTGCCACGACGGGCGCCGTCGACGCGGGCAACGAGCGGCTTCGCCGCTGGCGGCTTGTGCTCGGTGGGGACGAGGCGGACGGGACCGGATGTGAGCTCGCCGGGCAGGACGCCGCGATGGACGGGGCGCTCACCGCGCTGTACGGGAAGGGGAGCAAGGCGCAGTCGGGGCGGGACCGTTCGGCGGGGCTCGGGGCGTCGGCGCCGTCGGTCGCGCGCTGGCTGGGGGACATCCGGACGTACTTCCCGTCGTCCGTCGTCCAGGTCATGCAGCGCGACGCCATCGACCGGCTCGGGCTGTCCACCCTCCTGCTGGAGCCCGAGATGCTGGAAGCCGTGGAGGCGGACGTGCACCTGGTGGGCACCCTCCTCTCCCTCAACAAGGCCATGCCGGAGACGACCAAGGAGACCGCGCGAGCCGTCGTGCGCAAGGTGGTCGAGGATCTGGAGAAGCGGCTCGCCACCCGCACGCGGGCCACGCTCACCGGAGCCCTCGACCGCAGTGCCCGTGTCAGCAGGCCCCGCCACCACGACATCGACTGGAACCGCACGATCGCGGCGAACCTGAAGCACTACCTGCCCGAGTACCGCACGATCGTGCCCGAGCGGCTGATCGGCTACGGCCGCGCCTCGCAGTCCGTGAAGAAGGAGGTCATCCTCTGCATCGACCAGTCGGGGTCGATGGCGGCGTCCGTCGTCTACGCGTCCGTGTTCGGCGCCGTCCTCGCGTCGATGCGGTCCATCTCCACCCGGCTCGTCGTCTTCGACACGGCCGTGGTCGACCTCACCGACCAGCTCGACGATCCGGTCGACGTCCTCTTCGGCACCCAGCTCGGCGGCGGCACCGACATCAACAGAGCGCTCGCGTACTGCCAGTCGCAGATCACCCGGCCCGCCGACACGGTGGTCGTGCTCATCAGCGACCTCTATGAAGGGGGGATACGCAACGAGATGCTGAAGCGGGTGGCGGCGATGAAGGCGTCGGGGGTGCAGTTCGTGACGCTGCTCGCGCTGTCCGACGAGGGGGCGCCCGCCTACGACCGTGAGCACGCGGCGGCGCTCGCGGCCCTGGACGCGCCGGCATTCGCCTGCACGCCCGATCTGTTTCCCGAGGTGATGGCGGCGGCGATCGAGAAACGTCCACTGCCGATCCCGGACACCAGGTGAGCAGGAAGGAGAATCCGGACATGAATACCCATCGGTAACAGGGGACTTGCGCAACCTCGGGAGTCTCGTGCGAGGATCGAGGCGGCCTCAGAGCCTTCAGAGCCCTCAATGTGCCTTCGAGTGCTTTCGAGAGCCGTCACTTGCCTTCGCCCGGGAGGACCCTCCCCGTCTTGACCCTGTCAGCAGCGTTGCCCGCTGCCGCTCTGCGCGTGATGCGTACGGCGGCCGGACGACGTGCGCTGCAAGTGGTGCTGCTGGTGGGCGGGTTGTTCGCACTTGGGTTCCTTTGCGGGGAGCGGGCGCACGCGGCCGACGGGGTGGTGCCCACGACGCCGACGCGGGCCGTCGAGTCGGCCGTCCAGCGGACGTCCGAGGGCCTGGCGGGCGGGTCGGCTCACCGGACGGTGGAGGCTCCCGCGAAGCCCTCCGCCGCCGAGCCTCCCGCGAAGCTTCCTGTGCGGCAGGGCACTTCAGCGCCGGAGGCCGGGCCGATCCCGTCGACGAGCGTCACCACAGCCGCGACCGTCCCGGCCATCACGGACGTCACCGACACCGTCCGGCACGTGGTCCGGCCGGTCGCTGACAGGGTCGTCCCGCCAGCCGCCGACGACGCCGTACGGCCGATCGGCGATCTGGTGGAGACGGTCACTGGCGGGCTGGCCGACGCCCCGCCGAAGGCGCTGCCGTCCCTGCCCTCAATCCCCTCTGCTCCCGGTTTGCCCGCACTCCCGGGCGTCGGTGGTCAGACGCCGCCCGCGGGGTCAGCTCCGCAGCAGTCGGGCGGGGCGGTGGAGCGGCAGGGCGCGAGGATCGGGCACCCTGCCGGGCCGCAGGAGGCCGACGGGACGGCGACGTCCGTGTACGGCCCAGGTGTTGTCGTTGACGGCGGCCTCGCCGGCGTGCACCGCCACCGCGATGGCGTACGAGCGGGACACGCCCCCGCGCACCAGGCACCCCCGGGTGACCCGACCGGCGCGCTGGGCAACCGGTCCGCGGTCGACAACGGCGGGCCGCGGTACGGCGATCCGCATGCCGTCACTCCGAACCACCGGGCGCCGCTGCGGCTCGTGCCCGGTGCTTCCGCGGGCGTGACCGCGGCCGAGACCCGGGACAGGTACCGGGACATTCCCGTTTTCCCCGGCTAGGGCAGCCCTTCCCCCGCTGTAGGACCTGCCGCGCGGGGGCGGAGCAGGTCTGCCCGCCGTCCGGACCCCCCTCCGATTCCCGGACGGAAGCCCCGGAATGTCCCGAACTCTCGGAATCCCGAAGGATCTGACGTACGCATGAACAAGAACATTCGCCGTTCCATCGTCATAGCCGCCGGTGTCACCGGCGCGTGGGCGCTCGGCTCCACCGCCGCCAGCGCGGACGAGCTGCCCGCCGCGTCCGTGTCCGTGCCCGATGTGACCGCTGACGCCATGGACACGGTCGGCTCGGTCACCGACACCGTCGACGACGTGACCTCGACCGTCACAAACACCGCCGCCCAGAAGACCGCGGCCACGAAGACCGCGGCCACGAAGACCGCGGCCACGAAGACCGCGGCCACGAAGACCGCGGCCACGAAGACCGCGGCCACGAAGACCGCGGCCACGAAGACCGCGGCCACGAAGACCGCGGTCGCGGACGCCGCTGACGCCGCCGACGCCGCCCGTCGCTACGTCGACGCCGAGGTCCCCTCCGCCACCGACCTCGCGCGGACCAAGGCCGCCGCCACTGCCGCTGCCACTGCCACTGCCGAGCGCACCACCGGCGAGGCCCAGGAGACGGTCGCCGACGTCAGCGCCCCGCAGGACGAGGTCGACTACCTCTTCGGCCCGCTCGCTGCCTTCGCGCCCGAGCTGGAGAAGGCCCTCGCCGGGGCGCAGAGCGAGCTCGCCGGCGCCCAGCGGTCCGTCGCGGGCGCGCCCGCCCAGGTTCAGGGCGCCGTTGGCACCGCCACCGGCATCGCGGTCCCGGTCGTCGACGAGACCGCGGCCGCGGCCCTGCCGCCCGTAGTCGGCACCGCCCTACAGGGCGTCACCCCGGTCGCGGACCACGCCGTCGGGAACGTGACACCGCTGGCGTACGGCGCCGCGGGCAACGCGTCCGCGGCGGCGTACGGCGTGACCGGTGACGCGACGACCTTGGCGCAGGGCGTCGCCGACCAGGCGGCCGCGCTGGTGAACGGCGCCACCACCGACGCGACGACGCTGGGATACGGCGTCACGGGCGGCACGACCACCTTGGCGCACGGTGTCACGGGCGACGCGAGCACGCTGGCGTACGGCGCCGTCGGTGACGTACAGCCGCTCGCCGGTGGTGTCGCCGGTCAGCTCGTCGGCGACACCGCCGCAGCCGTCCTGCCGCCCGTCGCCGCGACCGCCGTGCACGGTGTCGTCCCGGTCGCCGGTCAGGCCGTCGGGGACGCGGGCGCGCTGGCGTACGGCGTCGGCGGCGAGGTGCGGCCCTTCGCTGGCGGCGTCGAGGGCGACGCGGGGACGCTCGCGTACGGCGTGACCGGCCAGGTCGCTCCGTTCGCGCAGGGTGTCGTCACCGAGGACGTGCAGCCGTTCGCCGCGGGTGTGGTCGGCGCGGTGCAGCCGGTCGTCGACCTGGTGCAGCCCGTCGTGGACGGTGTCGCGGGCAGCGCCACGACGCTCGCGTACGGCGTCGCGGGCGACGTGCGGCCCTTCGTCGGCAGTGTGGTCGGCGAGGTCGACCCGTTCGCGGGCGGTGTCGCCGGGCAGGCCGGCTCGTTCGCGCAGGACCTGACCGGAACCGTCGAGGCAGCCGGCGGCCCCCTCGCGGGCAACGCCGTCAGCGGCGTCCAGGGCGTGGCCGAGTCGGTCACGCCGGGCTACCTGCACGGTGCCGCCCAGACCGGCACGCACGGTGCGTACGGAACGTACGGAACGTACGGCGTCTGAGGCGACTCGCGCCGTCCCTCGCCGTAACCGCCGTACGCCCCGCTCTGCTGCGGCGATGACCGACTCCGCAGGGTCACGGCCCCGGACGGCCGAAAGCCGTCGGTCCGTCCGACCGGAACCTCGCGGGTAGGACGGGTGGTCCCCATTGGGGTGGGGACCACCCGTCCTGAGCCCCTACGGGGCCGTTCAAGGGGCCTCACCGGGCAAACCCCAGCCCGGTGAGGCCCTGCCCCGGCCCCTGCCCCGGCCCCTGCCTCGACCAGGGCTGTGACAGGTATCACCGCTCAGGTGTGATCTGCGATTTATGGACCTACCGGCGACGGCGATAACCTGCGAGACGGACATGCCGCGCGCTCGGACACCGTGTGCGCCACCCTTGTGACAGCGGACGTCACGTTGCCCTTCGCGGCACGCCCACGCATCCAACGAACCGCTAGCTCACTGATAGGGACGGACGCGCGTGGACCTGTTCGAGTACCAGGCGAGGGACCTCTTCGCCAAGCACGGTGTACCGGTGCTGGCCGGTGAAGTCATTGACACGCCTGAGGCAGCCCGCGAGGCGACCGAGCGTCTTGGCGGCAAGTCCGTCGTCAAGGCCCAGGTGAAGGTCGGCGGCCGCGGCAAGGCCGGTGGCGTGAAGCTCGCCGCCACCCCGGACGAGGCCGTCGCCCGCGCGACGGACATCCTCGGCATGGACATCAAGGGCCACACGGTCCACAAGGTGATGATCGCCGAGACGGCTCCGGAGATCCTGGAGGAGTACTACGTCTCCTTCCTCCTCGACCGCACCAACCGCACCTTCCTCTCCATCGCCTCCGTCGAGGGCGGCATGGAGATCGAGGAGGTGGCGGCCACTCGCCCCGAGGCCGTCGCCAAGACCCCGATCGACGCCAACGAGGGTGTGACCCCGGAGAAGGCCCGCGAGATCGTCGCGGCCGCGCAGTTCCCGGCCGAGGTCGCCGACAAGGTCGCCGACGTCCTCGTCACCCTGTGGAAGACCTTCATCGCGGAGGACGCGCTCCTCGTCGAGGTCAACCCGCTCGCCAAGGTCACCTCCGGCGACATCCTGGCCCTCGACGGCAAGGTCTCCCTGGACGAGAACGCCGAGTTCCGCCAGCCCGACCACGCCGCCCTCGAGGACAAGGCGTCGGCCAACCCGCTGGAGGCCGCCGCCAAGGAGAAGAACCTCAACTACGTCAAGCTCGACGGCGAGGTCGGCATCATCGGCAACGGCGCGGGTCTCGTCATGAGCACCCTGGACGTCGTCGCGTACGCCGGTGAGGCGCACGGTGGCGTCAAGCCCGCCAACTTCCTCGACATCGGCGGCGGCGCCTCCGCCGCGGTCATGGCGAACGGCCTGGAGATCATCCTCGGCGACCCGGACGTCAAGTCCGTCTTCGTCAACGTCTTCGGTGGCATCACCGCCTGCGACGAGGTCGCCAACGGCATCGTCCAGGCGCTGCAGATGCTCGCCGACAGGGGCGAGGAAGTCACCAAGCCGCTGGTCGTGCGTCTGGACGGCAACAACGCCGAGCTGGGTCGCAGGATCCTGTCGGATGCCAATCACCCGCTCGTGCAGCGCGTGGACACCATGGACGGCGCGGCCGACAAGGCCGCCGAGCTGGCCGCGGCCAAGTAAGGGACGAGGGAAAACCACAGCCATGGCTATCTTCCTCAACAAGGACAGCAAGGTCATCGTCCAGGGCATGACCGGTGCCACGGGCATGAAGCACACCAAGCTCATGCTGGGCGACGGCACGAACATCGTCGGTGGCGTGAACCCGCGCAAGGCGGGCACCTCCGTCGACATCGACGGCACCGAGATCCCGGTCTTCGGCACGGTCGCCGAGGCGATGGAGAAGACGGGCGCGAACGTATCCGTCCTCTTCGTTCCGCCGGCCTTCGCCAAGGCCGCCGTCGTCGAGGCGATCGACGCCGAGATCCCCCTCGCGGTCGTCATCACCGAGGGCATCGCGGTCCACGACTCCGCCGCGTTCTACGCGTACGCCGTGGAGAAGGGCAACAAGACCCGGATCATCGGCCCGAACTGCCCCGGCCTCATCAGCCCCGGCCAGTCGAACGCCGGCATCATCCCGGGCGACATCACGAAGCCGGGCCGCATCGGCCTGGTCTCGAAGTCCGGCACGCTGACGTACCAGATGATGTACGAGCTCCGTGACATCGGCTTCTCGTCCGCCGTCGGCATCGGTGGCGACCCGATCATCGGTACGACGCACATCGACGCGCTCGCCGCGTTCGAGGCCGACCCCGACACCGACCTGATCGTCATGATCGGTGAGATCGGTGGCGACGCCGAGGAGCGGGCGGCCGACTTCATCAAGGCCAACGTGACGAAGCCGGTCGTCGGCTACGTCGCCGGGTTCACCGCGCCCGAGGGCAAGACCATGGGCCACGCCGGCGCCATCGTCTCCGGCTCCTCCGGTACGGCCGCCGCGAAGAAGGAGGCCCTCGAGGCCGCCGGCGTCAAGGTCGGCAAGACGCCGACCGAGACGGCGAAGCTGGCTCGTGAGCTTCTCGCGGGCTGACCTCCTCAGCTGAACGTCGGTGGGCCCGTATCCCTTGCTGGGGTGCGGGCCCACCGGCGTTTCCCTGAAACCTTGATTGCGTGGCACCCGGTGTTGGTGGCTGTGCCCACCCTCCCCCACGCTCGGCTTCTCCCCCAGTGCCTTAAGGGCCTGGGAGGTACCCCCGGAGCGGGGGGACCCCCACCGCCCTGCGGAACGATTGCCCACAGTGGTAACTACCCGAGCTCCGGGGCCAGTCTCTCCGGGCCGTTTGCCGTTTGGGAATTGAGCTTGGCTTGCAGTTTCAGTTGTTGCGGCGACAGGGGGCCCGGGGCCGGGCGGGGTGGGAGGTCGTGGACCGATTCGCCCGGGGCCAGCGGGGGCTCGTAGTGGTCCGGGGCCGTTCCCAGGGTCAGTGCGGTGGCGCCGATGAGGAGGGCCGTGAAGGCGATGGCGGCGCGGGTCCAGCGCTGGGCGCGGGCTTCGCTGACCCAGCGGACGTTGACGGGCTTCGCCGCCCGCAGCCGCTCCGTGCCCGCGAGTCCGACGAGCCGCCGGTGCAGTTCCTGGGGATCCGCCAGCTCCGGCAGGCGCGCCACGACGGCTTCGCGGGCGTACAGCAGCCGGTTGGCCGTCGCGGGCGTGCTCGCCTCCGTCTCGGCCGCGGTCTCGGGCAGGTCGAGCCCGACCCCTTCGTACAGGAGCAGCGTGCGCCGGTGCACGGGCGGCAGGCTCAGGAGTACGTCGAGCAGCTCGCGGTCGGCGGCGTCGGAGGGCGGCGCCTCCGGATGCCGGTGCCGGGGGCGCAGCCGGTGCCAGGGGGAGAGCGCGTACTCGTGCGTGGCCGCCCGCACCCACCCTGCCGGATCCGGGTCCACGGCCACCTCGGGCCAGCGGTGCCAGGCCAGTTCGAAGGCCCGCTCCACGGACTCGCACGCCAACTCGCGCCGCCCGGTGAGCAGATACGCCTGCCGTACGAGGGCGGGGGCGCAGTACGCGTAGAGGGCGTCGAAGGCCTGAGTGGGCGTCAGGGTGGGCGGTGTCGAAGGCGGAGGCGGAGCCAGGGGCGGAGGAGTGGGTTTGGTGTTCTCCAGTGTCGGTGTCGGTGTCGGTGTCGGTGCTGGTGCTGGTGCCAGCGCCTCCTCGGCCGGTGCCGGGCTCGCTTCCGCGCCCACCAGCGCGGGAACCGCGGGCTCGTGACGGGCGGCCACCTCGGTCTCGGCGGGCGTCGGCCGGCGGTGGTCGGCCTCCAGCTCGGCGGCCGCGGTCAACAGCTGTGCGTACGCTTCCCGTTTGTGGCCACGCGGTGTCGTACGGCCGGACTCCCACGAGCGCACCGTCTTGGGGGTGACTCCCACCTTGGCCGCGAACTCGGCCAAGGTCAGCGACTGGGCCTCGCGCAGACGACGGCGCTCCTTGGGGGGCGGCAGCGGGGTGTCAGGGCTCTGCGTCATGTTGGACTCCCCAGGGCGCCCCTTCGTACGAAAAAGTGCATAGCTGCATATTGAGCGACACATCCGGGGTTCGGGTGTTACGACGAGAAAGAGCGTGTCGTTGGGACCATGGCGGTCGTGACCCACATGACCGACCGCAGGCCGCCGTTGTCGCCCCTGCCCTCCCGGATGCCCGACCGATCCCCCGGACTGGCCGCCGGCGTCCTGGGCGGCGCCCTCGCGGCGGGGCTCGGGCTCGGCTCGTTCGCCGTCCTCGTCATGGTGCTGTGGATCAGCTCGCCGTACCCGGACAGCGGGCCGGGCGGAGCGCTGCATGTCGCCGCCGCGTTGTGGCTGCTCGCGCACGGTGTTGAGTTGATCCGCACCGACACCTTGTCGGGGCTTCCCATGCCGGTGGGGGTGACGCCGCTGCTGCTGTTCGTGCTGCCGGTGTGGCTGCTGCACCGGGCGGCGCGCGACGCGGTGGACGGCGACTCCGACGCCGAGTCCGACGCTGACTTCGGTTCCGCTGCCGGCCACCTCGGATCCGGATCCGAGCCGGCCGGGCGCGCTGTGTGGGCCGGGATCGTCGTCGGTTATCTGTCCGTCGGTGGGGCTGCCGCGCTGTATGCCTCGGGCGGGGCGTTGCGGCCGTCGTGGGCGGGGGTCGTCGTATGCCTGCCGCTGCTGGTCGGGGGTGCGGCCGGGGCGGGGGTGTGGACGGCGTACGGGCGTCCGTGGGGGCCGATGCCGCTGTGGGTGCGACGGGTTGTCGCATCGCTGCCGTCCCTGCCCTTGCTGTCCTCCCTGCCTCCGTCCGTTGTGCGGCTTTCCGGCGTACGTGGTCTCGGCGGAGCCTCCGATGCCGTGGTGCCGGGGGCTCCTCGGTTCCTCGCGGGTGCGGTGCGGGCCGCCGGGGCGGGGGTGGCGGTGCTGGTGGGGGGAGGGGCGCTGCTGGTGGCGGCGTCGCTGGTGTGGCACGGCGGGATGGCTCGGGACTCGTTCGCGCAGCTCACCGAGGGGTGGTCGGGGCGTTTCGCCGTACTGCTGCTGTGTCTGGCCCTCGTGCCGAACGCGGCGGTGTGGGGGGCGGCGTACGGGCTCGGGCCCGGGGTCGTCCTCGGCGCGGGCCAGGTGGCGGGGCCCCTGTCCACGACCGCGCCGGGACCGCTGCTGCCTTCCTTTCCGCTGCTGGCGGCGGTGCCGGGGGCGGGCGGGCCGTTGAGCTGGGCGACCGGGGTGGTGCCGGTGGCCGCGGGGGTGACGGTGGGGTGGTTCGTGGCGGTGGCTGCCGTGCCGGGGGGTGGGTCGAAGGAGCGGTGGTCCCGGCGGCGGACGGTTGGCGCCGTCGGGCTTGCTGCCGTGGTGGGCGGGGCCGGGTTCGCGGTGCTTGCCGGGCTGGCCGGTGGGCCGCTGGGGGTGGCGGCGCTTGCCCACTTCGGGCCGGTGTGGTGGGAGGTGGGGGCCGCGGCGGGGGTATGGACCGGGGTGGTGGGGGTTCTTGTGGGGGTGGGGGTGCGGGAGTGGAGGGTGCGGGGGCTGCGTGTGGCGGTGCCCTCGTGTTTGTCCCGGCGGGATGGGGATGGGGCAGGGGGTGAGGTGCCGGCGGTGCCTGCTGCTGCGGCGCCGTCTCAGGGTGTGGTGCTGGACTCCGCGGGTGAGTCCTCTGAGGCGTACGACCTGCTGCCGGCCGACACCACGGGGGTCGGCTGGCACGAGGACGGCTCCCGCGAGGTTCGCTGGGCGGCGTTGAAGGACGCGGAGGCGCCTCCGGAACCGACGGAACCGGGCTGAGGCCGGTTGGGGGTGGGTTTTTCGCCCCCGCCGCCCCTACCCACTCCCGAACCTGGGGCTCCACCCCAGACCCCGCTCCTCAAACGCCGGAGGGGCTATCACAGGGGCGGAGGGGGAAATTCCTCCCCGGCCCCGGCGGTCAGCCGCGGGTGCCCAGGACGCCCTGCAGCTCCTTCGGGAGGAGGTCGTTGCAGGACTCCCTCGCGGCGCTGGTGAGAGCGTCGTTCGTGCAGGCGTAGTAGTCGCTGTACACGAGCTGTGCGGTGAAGGTGGCCGCCACCATCAGGATCGCGAGGGACGCGGTGACGATCCCGCTCACGGCGGCGGTCGTCTGCGGCCGCGCGTTCCGATCGGGCGCCGGCACGTCCGGATCCGGAGTGCGCGGCTTCGCGCGGAGGGCGCTGCCGCCCCAATACAGCGCGAGCGCACCGAGCAGCAGTGCCACGTACGGCCAGCTGAAGAGGGCGAAGAAGAACGCCCACATCCCGGAGAGCAGCGCGTAGCGCGCACGGCGCTGGGCCGGGTCCGTCGGGTCCCAGCGCATGCCGCTGCCCGGACCGCCGGCGGGTCCTTCCGGACCGCCCTGCCCCTGTGGCGCTCCCGGCCGGTCGCCGAAGCCCCCGCCGCTCGAAGGTCCGGGCTGCCGGTCGCTCCACTGGCTGCCCCAGGGGGACTCCCCGCGCGGGCCGGACCCCGCGTTCTCGTCGGCTCCCTGCCCGCCCGCGGGCCGCCTCGGCTGCCACGGCCGGTCGGGCGTCCCCTCGGGCGGCGGCGCGAACGGATTGTCGTCGGAGTTCGAGGGGGTGGAGGCGGGGGCGTCGGGTGCGGAACCCCGTCCGCCGGAGGAGTCGCCGCCACCCGCCGAGCCGTTCCCGTCCGCGGGGCCGTCTCCGCCCGAGGGCGCGTCCCCGCTGGACCGCGGCGGGGTAGGCGAAGGGCGCTGCTCGCGCAGCAGGAGTGGAGGGAGTCGGAGACTGCGGTCCGGCATCAGGTGTGCGTCTTCCCCTTGGTGGTTCTGGCGGGCGGTGTGTCCACACAGCATGGTGCTCGCGACGCGCACCCCGAGCTTGGCAACCCGGACTCGCGCCCCGAGCGTTGTGCCCCGGGCTGGCGCCCCGAGCGTTCGTACTCCGGGCTGGTACCCCGAGCGTTCGTGCCTGGGGCAGGCGCCCCGAGCCTTCGTACCCGGGGCTTACGCCCCGAGCATTCGTGCCTGGGGCAGGCGCCCCGAGCCTTCGTACCCCGGGCTCGCGCCCCGAGTGTCGTGCCCCGGGCTCGCGCCCCGAGCGTTCGTACCCATGTCAGATCAACGTCCCGCAGGCGCAGGGCGTTCCCCCGTGCTGGACGGGGTACCCGGGTGGATCCTCCCCAGACGCTACCTTCCGGCCACGCGCCCGTCCCGTGGGGGCCGCCCTGTGTGCCGGTATCGTTGCTGACGGTCGGCCGGTTCGTAGACTTCCCCGTATCCCGGGGCGCGAAGCATTCGTACGACCGTACAAACACTCCCCCGAGAAAGGGCCCCGCCGTGGCCAAGACCAAGCGCCTCGTCGTGCTGGTCTCCGGATCAGGTACGAATCTGCAGGCATTGCTCGACGCCGTCGCGGAGGCGGGACCCGAGGCCTACGGAGCCGAGATCGTGGCCGTCGGGGCCGATCGTGACGGCATTGAGGGACTCGCCCGTGCCGAGCGCGCCGGGCTGCCCACCTTCGTGTGCAAGGTCAAGGACTACGGCAGCCGGGAGGAGTGGGACGCGGCGCTGACCCGGGCGACCGCCGCCTACGAGCCCGATCTCGTCGTTTCCGCCGGGTTCATGAAGATCGTGGGGAAGGAATTCCTCGCCAGGTTCGGCGGGCGGTTCGTCAACACGCATCCCGCCCTGCTGCCCAGCTTCCCGGGGACCCACGGCGTACGCGACGCGCTCGCGTACGGCGCGAAGGTCGCGGGATGCACCGTCCACTTCGTCGACGACGGCGTCGACACCGGACCGATCATCGCTCAGGGCGTGGTGGAGGTCCGGGACGAGGACGACGAGAGCGCTCTGCACGAGCGCATCAAGGAAGTCGAGCGAAGGCTGCTCGTCGATGTCGTGGGGCGGCTCGCCCGCAACGGCTATCGCATTGAGGGACGAAAGGTAGTTATCCAGTGACCGCCGAGAGCAACGAGCGCAACGAGACCAGCACGCGGCCGATCCGCCGCGCGCTGGTCAGCGTCTACGACAAGACCGGGCTCGAGGAGCTCGCGCGCGGGCTCCACGAGGCCGGTGTCGAGCTCGTCTCCACCGGGTCGACCGCCGGGCGCATCGCCGCCGCCGGCGTTCCCGTCACCAAGGTCGAGGAGCTCACCGGCTTCCCCGAGTGCCTGGACGGCCGCGTCAAGACCCTGCACCCCAAGGTCCACGCCGGCATCCTCGCCGACCTGCGGCTCGACAGCCACCGGCAGCAGCTCGCGGACCTCGGTGTCGAGCCGTTCGACCTCGTCGTCGTCAACCTCTACCCGTTCCGCGAAACCGTCGCCTCGGGCGCGACGCCCGACGAGTGCGTCGAGCAGATCGACATCGGCGGTCCGTCGATGGTCCGCGCCGCCGCCAAGAACCACCCGTCCGTGGCCGTCGTCACCGACCCGGACGCCTACGCCGCGGTCCTCCAGGCGGTCAAGGAGGGCGGTTTCACGCTGGAGCTGCGCAAGCGGTTCGCCGCCAAGGCATTCCAGCACACGGCCGCGTACGACGTGGCGGTGGCGAGCTGGTTCGCCGACGACTACGCCGCGGCCGACGACAGCGGCTTCCCGGACTTCCTCGGTCACACCTACGCGCGCAAGAACACCCTCCGCTACGGCGAGAACCCGCACCAGGGCGCCGCGCTCTACGTCGACGGCACGGGCGGCCTCGCCGAGGCCGAGCAGCTGCACGGCAAGGAGATGTCGTACAACAACTACACGGACACGGATGCCGCGCGCCGTGCCGCGTACGACCACGAGGACCCCTGCGTCGCGATCATCAAGCACGCCAACCCGTGCGGTATCGCGGTCGCGTCGAATGTCGCCGAGGCGCACCGCAAGGCGCACGCCTGTGACCCGCTGTCCGCGTTCGGCGGTGTCATCGCCGTCAACCGTCCGGTGACGAAGGAGATGGCCGAGCAGGTCGCCGAGATCTTCACCGAGGTGATCGTGGCGCCCGAGTACGAGAACGGCGCTCTCGAAGTCCTCACCCAGAAGAAGAACATCCGTGTGCTGCGCGCTCACCGGGCGCCCGCGAGCCCGGCCGAGGTCAAGCAGATCGACGGCGGCGCGCTGCTCCAGGTCACCGACCGCCTCCAGGCCGACGGCGACAACCCGCAGAGCTGGACCCTCGCGACCGGCGAGGTCCTCAGCCAGGGCGAGCTGGACGAGCTGGCCTTCGCCTGGCGCGCCTGCCGCGCGGTGAAGTCCAACGCGATCCTGCTCGCCAAGGACGGCGCCTCGGTCGGCGTCGGCATGGGCCAGGTCAACCGCGTCGACTCCGCGAAGCTCGCCGTCGAGCGGGCGGGCGCGGAGCGGGCCCGTGGCTCGTACGCCGCCTCGGACGCGTTCTTCCCGTTCCCCGACGGCCTGGAGATCCTCGCCGACGCAGGCGTCAAGGCCGTGGTCCAGCCGGGCGGTTCGGTCCGCGACGAACAGGTCGTGGAGGCCGCGAAGAAGGCGGGCGTCACGATGTACTTCACGGGGACCCGTCACTTCTTCCACTGAGCCCATGACATGAATGCCGCGGCCTCCGGCGCTCCCCCGAGGGAGCCGGAGGCCGCTTTCTCGTGCGTCAGCAGGTCGGCGGGCCTGGGATCGGCTCGTAGTTGTTGCCGGGCGCGGAGCGCCGGGGGTGGCCGGGCACATCGCCAGTCCGACGGATCCGGGGGATCAGTAGCGGGGGCGCGCGAACCAGGCGGTGCCACTGGGGACGACCGGGGCCGCCGTGATGACGACGGCGAAGGCGACCCAGATCAGCGGGAGGATGACCGCGGTGGCGAGCCCGGAGTCCAGGCCGATGAACAGACCGATCAGACCGACGATTCCGCCGAGCGCGCCGTAGACGACGGTCGTGATCCGGATGCCCTGGCCGCCGTTGCCGAACTTGACGCCGAGCGTGATGGAGAGCGCCGCCAGGCCCAGCGCGATCAGCGCGATGATCACGAGGGCGCCCGCGGCGATGTCGGCATTGTCACCGAACGCGTTGAACGGGTTGTCCGAGGACGAGCCGTAGCTGTCCGCCGCGTCCGAGACGTCGTTGGCGATGGCGGCGCCGTAGAGGTAGGCGATACCCGCGAGGATCTGCACCGCCGAGATGAGGAACAGGAACACTCGAGCCGTGACCAGAAGCCCCGGCATGGTCGGCGGAAGCATCTGGTTGCCCCCGGGGTAGCCGGGGTACCCCGGCTGCTGTGGGTAGCCGTAGCCCTGCGGGGGTACGCCAGGCGGAGCCTGCGGGTAGCCGTAGCCGGGAGTGGCCGGGGGCTGCTGGGGCGGCTGCCCGTAAGGGTTGTTCGGGTCGCCGAAACTCATGGCGGGTTTTCCTCCGTTGCCTGGTGCGGGGACGACGCGGCACGGTTCGGAGGAATGGCTGCAGAGCGGTTCGTCCCCCCGGTACTGCCCGCGGCACTGTTCGCTCATCGTTCTTCAGCAAGCTCTGACTTGTCCAGCCGCAATCGATATGTGTTGTGCAAGTGCAACATCGGTGATCATGGGCGGATCACAGCCTGTTCGTGACGTACTCACAGCCGCGCGGGCTGCCCGGCGCCGGACGGCGGCCTGGGTGGCCGGATTGGAACCAGGGCCGGGTCATCCGGGAGGATGGGGCCATGACCGCCCAGATTCTCGATGGCAAGGCCACCGCAGCCGCGATCAAGTCCGATCTGACCGCCCGCGTGGCGGCCCTGAAGGAGAAGGGCGTCACGCCCGGCCTCGGGACGATCCTGGTCGGGGACGACCCCGGCAGCCAGAAGTACGTCGCGGGCAAGCACCGCGACTGCGCCCAGGTCGGCATCGCCTCCATCCAGCGCGAACTGCCCGCGACCGCGACGCAGGAGGAGATCGAGGCGGTGGTCCGCGAGCTGAACGAGGACCCCGCCTGCACCGGCTACATCGTCCAGCTGCCGCTGCCCAAGGGCATCGACGAGAACCGCATCCTGGAGCTGATGGACCCGGACAAGGACGCGGACGGCCTGCACCCGATGAACCTCGGGCGCCTCGTGCTGAACGAGTCGGCCCCGCTGCCGTGCACGCCCAACGGTGTCCTCACCCTTCTCCGCCAGTACGGCGTGGAGATCAAGGGCGCCGAGGTCGTGGTCGTCGGCCGTGGCGTGACCATCGGGCGCCCGATGCCGCTGCTGCTGACGCGGCGCAGTGAGAACGCCACGGTGACCCAGTGCCACACCGGCACCCGTGACCTCTCCGCCCACCTGAAGCGGGCCGACATCATCATCGCCGCGGCGGGGTCCGCGCACCTCGTGCGCGCCGAGGACGTGAAGCCGGGGGCCGCCGTCCTCGACGTCGGTGTCTCGCGCAGCGCCGAGGGCAAGATCGTCGGCGACGTCCACCCCGACGTCGCCGAGGTCGCCGCCTGGATCTCCCCGAACCCGGGCGGCGTCGGCCCGATGACCCGCGCCCAGCTGCTCGTCAACGTGGTGGAAGCGGCGGAGCGCAGTGTCGACTGAGGGCGGATCGAAGAACGGTGAGGTGCGGGGCGCCGGTACCTCTCCGACGGTGAGGGATGCACGGGACGCCGGTGCGGAGCCCACGGCGCGGGACGCCGGTGCGGAGCCCGCGGCGCGGGACGCCGGTGCCGGTGCCGCGGACCGTGCCGTGACCACAGACGGTGCCGAGGCCGCCGTACGGGATGCCGAGGCCGCCGTGCGGGACGCCGTCAGCGCGCCCGACGCCGAGGGCACGCCGCGGCGGACCACCCGGCGGTTCCCGCGGATCACCCGGGACACCGCGCGGCCCGAGGGCGGTGGCCGGGCGGCGCGCGGGGACGCCCCGGCGCCGGCGCGTCAGTGGCCGATCCTGGCCGTGCTGTCGGCCGTCGGGCTCGGCCTGCTGCTGACCGCGCTCGACGTGTTCCGGTTCGGGACGATTCTCATCGGCGCCGCGCTCCTCGCGGGCTGCGTGATGCGCTGGATACTGCCCGACGTGGGAATGCTGGCGGTCCGCTCCCGCTTCACGGACATGCTCACGTACGGCGTGCTCGGCGTGGTCATCGTGCTGCTCGCGATGATGGCGCAGCCCAACCCGTGGCTGGAGATCCCGTTCCTGGACGACACGTTGCACTTCACGGTGCGCTGAGCCCCGTACAGCCGTGGCCCGTTCTCCCTGGGAGGACGGGCCACGGCGTTTTCGGTTTCCGGGGGCGGACATGACCGTGGCCCGTCCTCTCCCCCGAGTAAGGACGGGCCCCGATCGGGCGGGTGTTCCGCCCAGGGTCAACCCTTCTGCACACGAACAGGCTGTTCAACACTTGGCCGTTCGCTGTGGCACGGAAGTGACCATTCCGCCACGGAGTCCGCGTGGGGTGACGGGAACCGGGCGCCGACACGTCCGGGAGGTGGAACGCCGTCACGTCCGAGCGGGCGGCATGCCGTCACGCCCGAGTGGGTGGAACGCTGCCGTGACCCCTGAGGTCGCACCTGTGTTCTCGTTGTGTCGATGTCTTGACAAGTTCAAGGATTTGCACTGATCCATCACAACAGGCGCGTTAACGTGGGCAATCGGGACGGTCCGGGACGTCCCGTGCGAGGCCAGGGGTTCGACCGGCCGCACAAGGGGTCGGTGGGACACTGGACCGCAGCCCAAGGGGCGTGCGACGGTGCATGCCCCGGCCCGAATGCTCCCGTGCGCCCCCACCCCGGGAACTGAGATCCTGACCGAGTGCATCCCTGTGGGTAGCCACAACGGGGACTCGGCGGAGGGGCGCCACGCGCGGGGAAAACAGTTGTGCACGTACGGGGGGAAGAGGGGGGAAGCAATGCCTCGTTGGAGGGCCTTGCCGGATGAACTCGATCCGCAGGTCAGGGAGTTCGCCAGCCAGCTGCGGCGGCTCGTCGACCGGAGCGGGCTGAGCATCGCGGCCGTGGCCGACCGCACGGGCTACAGCAAGACGTCCTGGGAGCGCTATCTCAACGGCCGGCTTCTCGCGCCCAAGGGCGCGATCGTCGCCCTGGCCGAGGTGACCGGGACCAATCCCAACCATCTGACGACCATGTGGGAGCTGGCCGAGCGTGCCTGGAGCCGTTCGGAGATGCGCCACGACATGACCATGGAGGCGATCCGGATATCCCAGGCGCGTGCCGCGCTCGGGGAGTTCGGGCCGACTCCGGCGAAGGGGAGCAACGGGCAGCAGGCTGCCCGCAAGCGGGGCGGCGCGACCGGGATCGCAGGGCCGGCGGGGATCTCACCGACGCTGCCGCCGTCGGTACCGGCACAGCCGACCGGGCCGGATGCGGGGGAGTCGACGTCGTACGGGTCGTCCTCCTCGCAGGGGGCTTCGTCGTACGGGGGTGGCTCGCGGGGCGGCGGCTGGGGGGCTGTCGCCACGCCGTCCGACGGGGCGGGGCAGTTCGGGCCCTCGGCGCCGGCCGGGCCGGTGCGGGCGGCCGGGGGGCCGCCGCGGGATGCCCGGCCGGGTGGAGCGGGTGCGGGGGGCGGATCCCGTCGGGGGCGGCGGCTCACGATGTTCCTCGCGGGGGTCGTCGGGGCGCTCGTGGTGGTCGCGGCGGCGGTGTACCTCACCAGTGGCGGCGACGACAACAAGGCGAAGGACACGCCCAAGACGCCCGCGACCTCCGCCGGCACCAACCCCGATCTGCCGGCCGGGGTGAAGTGCAGCGGCGCGGGCTGCACCGGGAAGGACCCGGAGAACATGGGCTGCGGAGGGGAGTTGGCCACCACCACGACCAGCGTCACCGTCGGTACGGCGCTCGTGGAGGTGCGCTACAGCAAGACCTGTGGCGCCGCCTGGGCCCGCATCACCCAGGCCGCGATCGGTGACCGGGTCGAGGTGTCCTCGGGCACCGCTGCCCAGCAGACCGGGTCGGTCGACGCGGACGCCGACGCATACACCCCGATGGTCGCGGTCAAGGACGCCGGCGACGCCACGGCGTGCGCGACGCTGAAGTCGGGCCAAAGGGGCTGCACGAAGTAGGAGATTTCAGCCCGTCCGGCGTTTGAGGACGAGCGCGAAGCGCGGTAAGGGGGTCTGGGGGGGGCGGAGCCCCCAGGTACGGGAATGGGTAGGGGCGGAGGGGGCGAAATAGCGCCGGGCGCGACACCGGGTCCGGGAGAACTCGTGGCCCGGCAGGGGCATGCAAGACCCCGTCCGGGGCAGGCGCACCGTACCCCCACGGGGATCCGGTGCGGCAGGGCATGAGGCGGCCCGAAAGCCGGCCCGGTACCCCAGGGGCGGCCGCCACGCCTTACTCTCCCGGGCCTGGCGGCCGCCTCCCGGGGGCTCTGTGGGGCGGGCCACACGGGCCCGGACGTCGGGGCTGCCGGATGCGCGATAGCCTGACGGCGGATCTCTCTTGACGCCAAGATATCGATCATCACTACCCCTGATCGATCATCGCGGCGCACAAGGGGAAGATCCTGCACCCCGGGGCAGGGACGCCCCACCGCCAGCTGTCATACGGAGAACGCCATGACCCGCACTCCCGTGAATGTCACCGTCACCGGCGCGGCCGGCCAGATCGGTTACGCCCTGCTCTTCCGCATCGCCTCCGGCCAGCTGCTCGGCGCGGACGTGCCGGTCAAGCTGCGCCTCCTGGAGATCACCCCGGCGCTCAAGGCCGCCGAGGGCACCGCCATGGAGCTGGACGACTGCGCGTTCCCGCTGCTCCAGGGCATCGACATCACGGACGACCCGAACGTCGCCTTCGACGGCACGAACGTCGGTCTGCTCGTCGGCGCCCGCCCCCGCACCAAGGGCATGGAGCGCGGCGACCTCCTCGAGGCCAACGGTGGCATCTTCAAGCCGCAGGGCAAGGCCATCAACGACCACGCCGCGAACGACGTCAAGATCCTCGTCGTCGGCAACCCGGCGAACACCAACGCGCTGATCGCCCAGGCCGCCGCCCCGGACGTACCGGCCGAGCGCTTCACGGCCATGACCCGCCTGGACCACAACCGCGCGCTGACCCAGCTCGCGAAGAAGACGGGCTCGACGGTCGCCGACATCAAGCGCCTGACCATCTGGGGCAACCACTCCGCCACCCAGTACCCCGACATCTTCCACGCCACGGTCGCCGGCAAGAACGCCGCCGAGGTCGTCAACGACGAGAAGTGGCTGGCTGAGGACTTCATCCCGACCGTCGCCAAGCGCGGCGCCGCGATCATCGAGGCCCGTGGCGCGTCGTCGGCCGCGTCCGCCGCCAACGCCGCCATCGACCACGTGTACACCTGGGTCAACGGCACCGCCGACGGCAACTGGACGTCGATGGGTATCCCGTCGGACGGGTCGTACGGCGTTCCGGAGGGCCTCATCTCCTCCTTCCCGGTGACGACGAAGGACGGTTCGTACGAGATCGTCCAGGGCCTGGACATCAACGAGTTCTCCCGCGCCCGCATCGACACGTCGGTGAAGGAGCTGGAGGAGGAGCGCGAGGCGGTTCGCGGCCTCGGCCTCATCTGAGCCACGCCATCGCGTAGTTGATGCCCGGGCGGCCGGAACCGCCCGGGCATCAGTGCGTCGCGTCCTCGACGATCAGCTCCGCCAGGTCCAGGAACGCCCGTGTCGTCGCCGCCCGCAGCCGGCCCAGCTCGCGGAATCCGGGCGAGCGCAGGGAGAGGTCGAAGGGGACGACGACCACGGGGCCGGTGATGTTGCCGGGGCGCAGGGTGCCGCCGGTGGGCAGAACCCGGTTTCCGGTGCCCTCGGTGTCCGTGGCCACCACGATCGCCTCGTCCGCGAGCCTCGCGTGACCCGCCTCGTGCAGCCGCGCGAGCGCGCGGGTGGCGGCGGAACGGAACCAGTCGGTGGTTCCGCAGCACAGGATCAGCCGGTCCGTGTGCGCCAGCGCGACCTCCGCGGAGCTGTCGAGCTGCGTCGGTGACCAGTCGGTGAGGACGAAGGAGTAGTACGGCGCCGTCTGGGCCAGTACGCGGGCGTACTCCTGGGCATGTACGGGGCTGGAGTTGAAGTGGCCCGTGCGGTGGGCGATCACTTCGAGGCCCGAGGGGAGGCGCGTGGTGTGGGCCCTGATCTGGTCGTACGAGGCGTCGGGCGGAAGGGCCGCGAGGTCGCGCAGGGTGGCCCGGTTGCGGTCCTTCAGGAAGGAGTCGAGGGATCCCTCCGAGGGTGCCCCGTCGAGGGCCAGTACGGGTTCGGCGCGGACGGCGGCGAGCAGGGAGCCGAGGACCATCGTCGTCGTGGCCCGTCCGCTGTAGTGGTAGGCGCCCAGGAGAGTGATGCGGCGGCTGCGGCGCAGGGGTACGCAGAGCCGTTCGAGGCGGGCCTCGCGGCCGCCGATGCCGAAGCGGGGCAGCCGGTGCCGGCCCGTGGGGCGGGCATCGGCCGGGGGCGGGGAGAGCGGTACGTCCGTCAGGGCGTGGACCGGGGTCTTGGCCTGTGGTTCCGCCGGGTCCTTCGCCGCCCGGGCCATGGCGATGTACCGCGCCAGGACCCCGGCGACCTCGCCCGCGGTGGGGCGCGCCGCCGGATCCGGGTCGAGGCAGCGGAGCACCAGCAGCCGCAACTGCTCCCAGGTGTCGCCCTGCCACATATGCATGCCCTCCGGCAGGCCCGGCACCTCCCAGCCGGCCTTGGTGCTGACGAGCTGAAGCATCTCGCCCAGGGAGCGCACATTGTCCTCGGCGGTCGGCACAGGGCCCGTGCCCAGGTACCGCCCGTCGACCACGCAGTCCGACAGGTCCCCGAGGACCACGGAGCGCCGCAGGACGAACACGCTGTCGGCGCTGAAGTCCGCCGGCACGAGCCCGCTGACGTGGCAGACGGCGAGGGCGCTCGCCAGGTGCCAGGCGACGAGCAGGCCCGCCACCTTGTCGAAGGGGGCCGTGCCCTCGAGGAGGGCCCTGCTGAAGAGCTCCGAGAGGCGCGGCGGCTGGGCGTCGGGGGCGTCGGTGTCGGCGATGGGCGCCATCGCGAGCCAGGGCGGGTTCCGGTCGAGCGCCGTACCGAGGAGCGCGGGCGCGTACTGCCCGTTCAGCCGGAAGAGCGCCTCGGCCTCCACCTCGATCAACTGGGCGTTCACCGTGGGGAGATCGGGACGGGGAACGCGGAGGACGGCCACGGTGCTCGGCGCGATCACGCCTCGGTAGACGACGGTCCTGCGGCCCTTGCGCCGCCCGACCAGCGTGTAGGGTCCCAGCTCCCGCGGATCGTCGTCCGTCAGCGGCTCCCAGTCGTCCGCGCCGGAGACGGGCGCTCCCCGCTCGTCGGGTTCGAGGCCGGCGGGTCCCGCCTCGACCGAGACGCCGAAGCGGGTCAGCAGCCGCCGTTCGACGCTGGTGAACGGGCGGTGCGAGCCGGGGAGTTGGGCGCTGCCGTCCGGGTGGGCCAGCCAGGCGGGGAAGTCGGGGGAGTTGCCCGCGAGTTGTTCCAGGCGGCGGCCGATGCTGCGGCCCGTTCTGAGGAGTTCGGCCTGGGGGACCGCGTCCAGGAGCACCGACTTGGACTCGTCGGAGAAGTCGAAGATGAGGTGCTTGGCGGGCAGCGGACCCGGCACGGGCGCGGGCCGCGGACGGATGAGGCCGCCGAGGAACACCTCCGCGAGATGCGAGGTACGCGCGGGCCACGGCACCGCCGTCTGCACGAGCCGCATCACCGGCACCGTCAGCGGTGAGACGGCCGCCAGATGAGCCGCGAGACGGTACGCCTCCGGAGTGGCCGCGTCGCGGAAGTGCTGGGGGCTGCCCAGGTCGCGGGCGGCGGCGACGGCGGCGTACTGGCTGGGGCGGGAGAGCAGCGGGAGTTCCATGGTGGCGCCGGGGGAGGCGAGCAGCTGCGCCCAGTCCCGCAGGGCGCCGGGTGTCGGCTCCAGGACCGGTACCGGTACGCCGTCGAAGCGGGCCAGGCCCGGCGGCAGCACCCGGTCGGTGATGTCCCAGGACGTGTTCGCGCCGCCGATCCGCCGAGTGGTGGCCTGCCAGCGCTCGGCGTGGATGCCGGACGCCTCCCACATCTCGGGCGGCAGGGTGTGCAGCACCGCGACGGGGCCCCGGGCGGCCCACGCGTACAGCAGTTCGTGCATCGTGCCGTGCCGCCAGGCGGCGCCCATGCCGTCACTGACGACCAGGACGAGGGTGCGCCCCGACGGGTCGTTGACCGTGCTCAGCGGCACCTGGGTGCTGTCGTGCTGGAACGGCCGGGCGCGCAGCCGGGGTTCGCGGGCGGAGCGGGTGTCGAGACCGAGTACGCGGGTGGTCGCGAAGGCGCCGAGCCGTTCGAGCAGGGCGCGCAGTTCGGCGCCCAGCCGGTGCCACAGCAGCATCGACAGGCCGTCGTCGACGAGCAGCACCAGGTTCAGCCAGCGTTCCTGCACCGGCCGTTGCACCACGTCGGGCAGCCGGGTGTCGGCGAGCTCGTTCGCGGTGCGCTCCTCGTCGATCTCCAGCCGGTGCCTGCTGGCCAGACGGCGGCGCAACGGCCGTAACGCGCGGCCCAGTTCGAGTTCGTCGCTCAGCGCCTTGCCCTCGGGGACCCGGACGGGCAGCGCCCTGCGCGGCTCCCGCTCCCGCTCGGGCCCCCGCAGCCGTACCTCGGGAGCCGGTGTCTGGCGGGCCGCCGCGTACAGGGAGGGGCTGGTGAGGTCGGGCAGATCCGGGTCGTCGGGCTCCGGCGCCGGCTGCGGCAGGGGCTGCTCGTCGGGTGCGGGAGCGGTCGGGGGCGGCGGGGGCTCCTGGGCGGCGCGCAGGCCCCGGTGCAGCGGTGCGTCCTCGGTGGCGGGCAGGCGGCGGGCGAGCCAGAGCACGTCGAGCACCTGGTCGGCGTCCAGGTCGTGCCCGGCCGCGCCGAGCACGCGCAGCGCCTGGGCGAGGCGCTCACCGCCGCCCGCCATGGTCACATCGCCCCGGTCAGCTGGTGCAGTACGGCGTCGAGCAGGCCCTCCGCGTCCAGGTCGACGCCTCCCGCGCGCAGGAAGACGGCGTTCAGCAGCTGGTCGGTGGCGAGTTCGCCGGGGGCGCGGCGGCGCAGGAACGCCTCCAGCAGGTCGTCGGCCTCCCGCAGCGCGTCCTCGCCGAGGTGCGCGGCGACGATGGCGCGCAGCCGCTCCTCGTCGGGCACCGGCAGATCGAGGCGCACGCAGCGGCGCAGGAACGCGGGCGGGAAGTCACGCTCTCCATTGCTGGTGATGACGACCACCGGGAACTCGGCGCACTGGATCCGCCCCTGGTGCACTCGCACGGTGCCCCGGTGGTCGGCGGTCTGCACGTCCACGTCGGCGATGTCCTCGGGCAGCCGGGTGAGTTCGGGGATGTCGAAGACGCCCTCCTCGAACACGGTGAGCAGGTCGTTCGGCAGGTCGACGTCGCCCTTGTCCATCTCGTCGATGAGCAGGGCCCGCGGTACGACGGAGGGCACCAGCGCGGTGCCGAGCGGGCCGAGCCGGATGAACGTGCCGATGGACGGCTCGCGTTCGCCCCGGTCGCGGCTGAGCGTCGTCTCGCGCAGGCGGCCGATCGCGTCGTACTGGTAGAGGGCCTCACGCACGGTGGAGCGGCTGTTGATGGGCCAGCGCAGCAGCTCGCCCAGGTTCAGCTCGTGCGCCACGGCCCGGGCGAGGGACGACTTGCCGGTGCCGGCCGGTCCCGTGACGAGCAGCGGGCGGCGCAGATGCAGCGCGGCGTTGACGACGTCGGCGTGCTGCCGCTCGATCAGGTACGGCAGTTCGGGCCGTACGGTCCATGCGGGCGTGAAGCGGCGCCAGGGCGGGGCCGGCGGAAGGGCGACGTCCCGTGGCTCGCCGTCACCCCGGAACAGACGCCAGCCGGCGTCGGGAGCGGGTGTCATGCGCTCTCCTGTGGTTCGGTCAGATGGAGGCGGGGCACTGTGCGGTCGGCGTCGGCCCAGGCGAGGACCGGACGGCCGGGGAACTCATGAGGGTTGGCCATGATGTTGGCGCGGTAGGAGCGCACGCCGTCGGGCAGTTCACGCGTGGCGACCTCCGCCATGTGTCTCACGGCGTGCGAGTCCTTGTCCCGTCCCCGGTCCCACACCACTACTGGTACCCCAACGGCGAGACAGACCTGCACGATGCCGTCGCGCAGGCCCGGCGGCACGTCGACGGAGACCCGCACCGCGTCGAGCTGCTCCATCAGTTCGTAGTAAATCTGGTTCGGATCCTTGGACGCGTCCGAGAAGACCAGGGTTGCTCCGGAGTCCAGGCGGCTCCACCGGCGGCGCCAGTCGGGCAGGAAACGCTCGTGCCGGCGCAGGAGTTCGGGGCAGTGCACGACCAGCGGGAACTCCACCCCGAGCACACCCGGGACGATCTCGTCGGGTGCCGCGCCCTCCCATTCGTCGACGGGCAGGTTGAGGCTGGTGCGGTCGACCAGGACCTCCACCAGCGGGCGCCGGCCGTCCACGGCGGAGGGGCCGAGGGACTCCAGGACGCGCAGCAGCTCGCGCGCCCCCTCCGAGGCCGAGTAGGAGACGGCGGCCGTGGCCGACACCTGCCGGGGCCCCGCGCCCTCGTCGCACCAGATCCGCAGCCGGTGCCGCCCCGGCTCCGCCCGCCGCACCTCCACAAGCACCCGTACGCGCACGGACCGGTTCCGTATCTCACGCGCCCATTCCTGGGCGTCCGAGCGCCGCTCGGCCAGCGCCGAACGCGGAATGCCGAGCCGGGTGATCACCCCGTCTGACCACATGCGCAGACCCGCGCGCTGCGGCCCGGGGCACAGCACACTGACGTACTCGATGACGCGCAGCAGCGCCGGAACCCGCGGCCCGCCGTCGTCCGAGCGGCCGTCGCCGTGCAGCGCCTCCAGGTGGTCGAGCAGCGCGTCCAGGCTGCCGCCCCCGGGGAACGCGGCGGCCAGTGGCAGCGCGGCGCGCACCGCCTCACCGAACCGCGCGAGCACCGCCTTCTCGACGCCCCGAAGGAGCTGGTGCAGGCGGGTGTACTCGCGGGGGGAGAGCAGCCGGGGTCCGCGGGCGAGGCGGCCCGCGGTCAGGATGCGGTCGGCCGCCGACGCGTCCCTGCGCCGCAGGACCTCGGTGAGGGCCGCCAGGGCGCGCGGATGCGTGAGGAGGAACTCCGCGAACTCCTCGACCGTCGGCGGTGTCACCTCGCTGCCCGCCCCGACACCGCAGGCGCGGGCCAGTTCACGGGCGACGTCGCCACGCCCGGACGAGGACGGGAACGCGCGGTCGATCTCCTCCGCGAGCAGGAGGTGGGCCGGGTCGTCGACGTCGGCGTGCGGGAGGTCCTGCGTGTCCAGGGCGCCCGCGGAGCGCAGTTCGGCCTCGACGCGCTGCCAGGGAATGCCCCAGCTGCGCCGGATCAGATGCTGGGGGCTGTGGGGTGCGTAGCCGCCGGTGTGCGGGTCGCGGGGCGGCATGAAGTGCGCGACGACGAGACCGACCACGGCCTTGTCCTCCTCGCACCACAGGGGGCCGCCGCTGTAGCCGGGGCCGACGGCCATGCCGGTGGCCACCCCGTCGAGGTAACCGAAGGGACCACCGTCGGCGGACTTGACCGTGAGGTCGGCGAAGGTGGGGCCGCCCGCGCTGCCGTGCCAGGCGCGCACCTCCTGACCTGCCTCCATCGCGATCCGGCGGGCCGGCGGGTGGACGGCGTCGTCCGGCGCGTCGACCCGCAGGACGGCGAGGTCGCCCAGCCACTCGCTGTCGCCCTCGACGACCACGCGGCCGTCCCTGGTGCGCGGCGCGATCCAGTGCGCCACGCGCGCGGGATACCGGTCGTGGCCGCGTGGCCCCCTCAGCTCGACGGGGATCTCGTCAGGACCCGGTGCCGAGGCCTCGAACAGGCCCCTGCCCAGGGCGTCGTTGACGACATGGGCGCACGTCAGCACCGTGTCGGCGCCAAGAATGAGGCCCGCCCCCGCCACCTTGCCGTCCCGGGTGCGTCGTACGGATGCCACGCACGCGACCGGGGTGCCCCCGTCCATGGACCCGCGGGCCCTGAACCACCCCACGGATCACTCCGCGCGCGGGGGCGTCGGCGGGTTCCAGGTGGCGGTCACCGTGAGGTGGGCCTGTCCGTTGCCGCCGACGATCCCCAGCTTGAGGTCCTGACCGACCTGGACCCCGAAGGTCACGCTCAGCTCGGAGGGCGGCTCGGGTGCGGCCTGGACCGCGTCGTGGACTTCCTGGAGCAGCGGGCCGAGCGGCCGCAGCGCCCGGCGCAGGGTACCGACGGCGAAGGTCGCGACCGCTCCGCCGCCCGTGGCGACGGGGACAGCGGTCCCCATGCCCTCGGGAAGGTCGTCGTCCGGTTCGGGCAGCACCGCGCCCTGAACGGGAGTGAGCAGGAACCTGACGGGAGTACCGTCCTCGAACTGCGTTTCCGTTGAGGTGGACACGGAGACATTGTGGCCGAGACGGGCCCATGACAGCGGCACGTGTGCCCAACTCGGTTACCACATCGATGCATTGCGCAGCGGAACCGGACATTGCCGGTTCAGGAGTGATCACGCCACGTCAGCCGCGCGTCCGCGGCGTGATCCGCGGGACAGGCCCTAAGGGTTGCGCAGCTCTTCCGGGAGCTCGGAGATGTCCACCGACTCGGCGGCCGGCGGCGTGGCCGACGGGACGGGCTCGTTGTAGTCGGCGAAGGTCAGCGCCAGGTCGGTGTCGTCGCCCTTCTTGGTGGCAAGGACGAGGTGGTGGTCGGAGTCCGTGCTGATGTAGAGGGTGGTGGTCGTGCCCTCATCCACGAACGTCACAGGGATGACCTCGGCACCCTCGACCGTCGTCTCGGCGCCCTTCTTCAAGGCGTGCCGCTCTCCGGACTCGGCGACCTCCGACTGGAAGGTCTTGAGATCGCAGGCGTCGGCCATGCCCGCGAGGAGGGCGTCGTTCGTGGAGCCGTGGACATAGCGGTTCTTGACGGTCTTCGCGGCCGTGTCGCCCTGGCCGTCCGGGAGTTGCGCCTTCCAGAAGGCCGTGTCGGGCTTCACCCAGGCCTGGTCGTCCCGGATGACGACCTTCACGCTGCCCCCGTCGCCGCCCATCCGTATCGAACCCGCGCAGTTGCCGTCCCGGTCGAAGGAGAGGTCGAGCGAGGTCGGCGAGCTCTCGCTGGCCCTCGCGTTCGCGCTCTTGTCCAGGAGCTTCAGATGGACCGACTTCGCTTCCGCCAGCGTTTCGCGCGCCTGGTCGGAGAGTTCCTTCGCCGACGGATCCTTTCCGTTGTCCGCCAGGGCCGCGGCGGGGGACAAGAGCAGGGCCGTGGCTGCCGCCGTGCCGGTCGCCGCGGTCCTGAGGCGGTGCGTCCGCAGATGGCTGGACATCGCGTCACCTCCAGGGTGCCGGTCACACTCAGCGTAGGTTTCAACCCATCCGTTCGCATATTGGGCGATTTGTCAGTGACTCGGCGCACTTCTGGTCACCGGTTGTGCATGCATCCGGGGCCGGGGGGCAGGCGCTCCCGGTCCCCAAGGGCGACACGTGTGTCGCGGGAGCGGCATGTGTGCGACGCAGGGGCACGGAACAGGAACGGAAGGCAACACCGATCATGGCAGGACAGCAGGCACAGCAGACCCTTCACGTGGGCGGCGAGTGGCGCGAAGCCGTCTCCCGCGCCACCCGCGAGATCGTCGATCCCGCGGACGGCAAGCCGTTCGCCGTGGTCGCGGAGGGTGACGAGAGGGACGCGGACGCGGCCGTCGCGGCGGCCCGCAGCGCCTTCGACGAGGGCCCCTGGCCCCGCACCCCCGTCGCCGAGCGCGCCGCACTCCTGCGCCGTGTCGCCGATCTCCTCGTACGCGACCGCGAGCGGCTCGGGCTCCTGGAGAGCCGCGACGCGGGCAAGACCCTGGAGGAGGGGCGCGTCGACATCGACTGTGTCGCCGACGCCTTCCGGTACTTCGCCGATCTCGTCGTGGGCGAGGGCGGCGGACGGGTCGTCGACGCGGGCTCCGACGACATCCACAGCGTCGTCGTGCACGAGCCCGTCGGCGTCTGCGCCATGATCACGCCCTGGAACTACCCGCTGCTCCAGGCCAGTTGGAAGATCGCGCCCGCGCTCGCGGCGGGTAACACCTTCGTGATCAAGCCGAGTGAGATCACCCCGCTGACCACCATCGCCCTGCTCCGGCTGCTCGCCGAGGCCGGACTGCCCGACGGTGTCGCCAACATCGTCACCGGGCCCGGGCACACGGTCGGCGCCCGCCTCGCCCAGCACCCCGGCGTCGACCTCGTCTCCTTCACCGGCGGCCTCGTCAGCGGTACGAAGGTCGCGCGCTCCGCCGCCGTGACCGTCAAGAAGGTCGCCCTGGAACTGGGCGGCAAGAACCCAAACGTCGTCTTCGCCGACGCCTGCGCGACCGAGGAAGGCTTCGACACCGCCGTCGACCAGGCCCTCAACGCCGCCTTCATCCACAGCGGTCAGGTCTGCTCGGCGGGCGGCCGTCTCATCGTCGAGGAGTCCGTGCGCGAGCGCTTCGTCGCCGAACTCGCGCGCAGGGCCGGGAAGATCAGGCTCGGGCGCGGCACCGAGGAGGGCGTGGAGTGCGGCCCGCTCGTCTCCGAGCAGCAGCGCGAGAAGACCGAGGCGTACGTCGCGTCCGCGCTTGCCGAGGGCGCGGTGCTGCGCGCGGGCGGCAGGCGGCCCGAGCCGTCCGGCATCCGGCCCGCCACCGGGTACTTCTACGAGCCGACCGTCCTCGACCAGTGCCACCGCGAGATGAAGGTCGTCCGCGAGGAGGTCTTCGGGCCCGTCCTCACGGTGGAGACCTTCCGCACCGAGGACGAGGCCGTCGGGCTCGCCAACGACACCGAGTACGGGCTCGCGGGCGCCGTCTGGACCACCGACGCGGGCCGCGCGCGCCGCGTCGCCGCACGGCTGCGGCACGGCACCGTCTGGATCAACGACTTCCACCCCTACCTCCCCCAGGCGGAGTGGGGCGGCTTCGGCAAGAGCGGGGTGGGGCGGGAGCTCGGCCCGGCCGGTCTCGCCGAGTACCGCGAGACGAAGCACGTGTACCAGAACCTCGCGCCGAAGCCGGTCCGCTGGTTCGCGGGCTGATCCCGCCTTCCCGGTCCGCCGGACGAATCCCCGCGGCGCACCGCCGACTTGGGCCTTCTCACCGCACCCTCCCACCGCACCCCCCACCGCACCCCCCACCGCAACACAGCACCCTGGAGCACCACTTCATGTCCCAGCACGAGAACACGTACGACTACGTCGTCATCGGCGGCGGCACGGCAGGCTCCGTCATCGCATCCCGCCTCACCGAGAACCCGGACGTCACCGTCGCCGTCATCGAGTGGCGCACACCGTGTACCACCCGGCGGGCACCTGCCGTATGGGCGCGCCGTCGGACGAACTCGCGGTCGTCGACCCCGAGTTGCGCATCCGCGGCCTCGACGGCATCCGGATCGCCGACGCGTCCGTCTTCCCGGCCATGCCCGCCGTGAACCCGATGATCGGGGTGCTCATGGTCGGGGAGAAGTGCGCCGAGCTGCTTGGGGGTGGTGCGTGATGAGTACGACGGTCAGCGCTGCTGCCGAGTTGTCGGCCGCTGCTCCGGTGTCCTCGGCCGCTCCCGGGGTCGCGGCCGCTCCCGTGTTCTCGGTGGACGGCCTCTGGAAGGTCTTCGGCCCGAAGGCCGAGCGCGTCCCCGCCGACCCGGAACTCGCCGCCCTCACCCCCGCCGAACTGCGCTCCCGCACCGGCTGCACGGCGGCCGTCCGCAACGTTTCGTTCGACGTCCGCAAGGGCGAGGTCTTCGTGGTCATGGGCCTGTCCGGCTCCGGCAAGTCGACGCTTGTCCGCTGTCTGACCCGGCTGATCGAGCCCACCTCCGGCGGCCTCGCGATCGACGGCGAGGACGTCCTCGCCATGGACAAGACCCGGCTGCGCGAACTGCGCCGCCACCGCGCCGCGATGGTCTTCCAGCACTTCGGCCTGCTCCCGCATCGCACCGTCCTCGACAACGTGGCGTACGGCCTCGAGATCCAGGGCGTGGGCAAGGCGGAACGCCGCGCGAAGGCGGCCGAAGTCGTCGCCAAGGTGGGTCTGGAAGGCATGGAGCAGCGCAGGCCGGGCCAGCTGTCCGGCGGCCAGCAGCAGCGCGTGGGCCTGGCCCGCGCGCTCGCCGTGGACCCCGAGGTCCTCCTCTTCGACGAACCGTTCAGCGCGCTCGACCCGCTGATCCGGCGCGACATGCAGGAGGAGGTCATCCGGCTCCACCGCGAGGAGGGCCGCACGATGGTCTTCATCACCCATGACCTGAACGAGGCGCTGCGCCTCGGCGAGCGCATCGCCCTGATGCGCGACGGCCGCATCGTCCAGCTCGGCACCCCCGAGGAGATCGTCGGCTCACCCGCCGACGACTACGTGCGTGAGTTCGTACGGGACGTGCCGCGCGAGCAGGTCATGACCGTCCGCACGGCCATGCGCACCGCGTCCGCGGAGGAGGCGGGCAACGGCCCTGCGGTGGCTCCGGACGCGACGGTCTCGGAGGCGATCGAGGCGGTGGCGCGCGCGGGATGCGCGGCGCGGGTCGTGGACTCCGGGCGCTGTGTGGGGGTTGTCGACTCGGGGGCGCTGCTTGGGGTGGTGGCCGGTGTGGGCGGCGACGCCAATGCGGCGGTCGGTGACGGCCGGGCCTCGGTTGGGGGCAGCCAGGCTGCGGTCGGCGACGACGGAGCCCCGGCCCGCGGCAGCCAGGCCCCGGCCCGCGGCAGCCAGGCCCCGGCCAAGGCCGACCCCGGCCTCGCCGCCGGCGACGACGAAGAGGTGGCCTGATGGCTGCCGTCACCGCATCCGTCGGCCCTAGTGGCCCGGCCGACCGGGCCAGAGCCCTCGTCCGGCAGCCGGCCGCCCGCAAGGTGCTCGTGCTCGCCCTGGCGGCAGCCGTCCTCGTGCCGTTGCTCGACTCCCGCTGGGCGAGCGGCACATGGCCGCACGCCCTGACCGTGGACCTCGGCGAGCCGCTCGGCAGGGCCGGCGACTGGATCATCGACAACCGCGACAGCCACCCGCTGTTCCTGTACTTCTTCGGGCACGTCAGCAACGCCGTCGTCCTCTCGGTGCGCGCCGTCTACCTGGTGCTGCTCGCGCCGGGCTGGGCCGGTGTGACCGCGGTCGCCGGGCTTGTCGCCTGGCGGGTCGCCGGGGTCAGGCTCGCCCTCGGGACGGCTGCCGCGTTCCTCACCTGCGGCCTGCTCGGTATGTGGGTGCCCACCATGCAGACGCTCGCGCTCATGGTGGTCGCCGTGCTCGCGTCCGTCGCACTGGGCGCGCTGCTCGGCCTGGCGGCGGGCCTGTCCGACCGTACGTACCGCGCGCTGCGGCCCGTGCTGGACACCATGCAGGTGCTCCCGGCGTTCGCGTACCTCCTCCCCGTCGTGCTGGTCTTCGGCATCGGCGTCCCCGCGGCCGTGCTCGCCACCGTCGTGTACGCGGCGCCGCCCATGGCCCGCCTCACCGCGCTCGGCCTGCGCGGCGCGGACACCGGAGTGATGGAGGCCGTCGCCTCGCTCGGCGCCACGGCCCGCCAGCGGCTGCTGACCGCCCGCCTCCCGCTGGCCCGCAAGGAACTCCTTCTCGGCCTCAACCAGACGATCATGATGGCTCTGTCCATGGCCGTCATCGCCTCCGTGATCGGCGCGGGCGGCCTCGGTGACCGCGTCTACCAGGCACTCGCCTCCGTCGACGTGGGCGCCGCGCTCGCCGCGGGCATCCCGATCGTGCTGCTCGCGGTGGTCCTGGACCGGGTGACGGCAGCGGCGGGGGAGGGCGGCCTCGGGGACTCGTCGAAGGGCCTCGGAGGCTCGTCGCAGGGCCTCGGGGACGCGTCGAAGAGCGTCACCCTCTGGGCGTACGCGGCTGCCGGCGCCGTCGTCGTCGCGCTCGCCGGACGCCTCACCGGCCGCCTCGACTGGCCCGAGTCCTGGGTGGTGAACATCGCCGAGCCCGTGAACCACGCCGTCGACTGGATGACGAACCACCTCTACTCCGGCGTCCCCTACATCGGCGGCACCGCCGACTGGGCCGGCCACTTCACGACCGGGGTCCTGAACCCGCTGCGGGACGGCCTCCAGTGGCTGCCCTGGTGGTCCGTCCTGCTGATCGTCGCGACCCTCGCCTGGCTGATCGGCACTTGGCGCACCGCGCTCACCGCCGTCCTGGCGATGGCCGCGATCGGTGTGCTGGGTGTCTGGAAGCCGTCCCTCGACACCCTGTCGCAGGTGCTGGCGGCGGTCGCCGTCACCCTCGTGCTCGGCTTCGGCATCGGCATCGCGGCGGCGCGCAGTGCGGCGGTCGAACGCCGGCTGCGGCCCGTGCTGGACGTCTTCCAGACCATGCCGCAGTTCGTGTATCTGATCCCCGTGGTGGCGCTGTTCGGCGTGGGCCGCGCCCCTGCCGTGGCCGCGGCGGTCGTCTACGCCCTGCCCGCCGTCGTCCGCATCACCACCCAGGGCCTGCGCGCCGTCGACCCCGCCGCGCTGGAGTCGGCGCGCTCGCTCGGCGCGACCAGCGGGCAGCAACTGCGCCAGGTCCAGCTGCCGCTGGCCCGCCCCGCCCTGCTCCTCGCGCTCAACCAGGGCTTCGTGCTCGTCCTCGCCGTCGTCATCATCGGCGGTCTCGTCGGCGGCGGCGCCCTCGGCTACGACGTCGTCTTCGGCCTCGCCCAGGGCGACCTGGCGACCGGCCTGGTCGCCGGCTCCGCGATCGTCTGCCTCGGCCTGATGCTCGACCGGGTGACCCAGCCGACGGAACGCCGCTCGAAGAAGGGAGCGTGACATGCGACTTCGTACGACATCCGCGGTGGCCGGCGCAGCGGCCCTGTTGCTGCTGACCGGCTGCGGCGCCGCCGATATGACCCAGCAGGCCTCGCCCTTCGCCAACGCGCAGGGCGCCAGGACCGTGACCCTCTCCGTGCAGTCCTGGGTGGGCGCCCAGGCCAACGTGTCCGTCGCCCAGTACCTGCTCGAGCACGAACTCGGCTACCGCGTCGACACCGTCCAGGTCGACGAGGTCCCTGCCTGGGACGCGCTCAGCCAGGGCCGGGTCGACGCGATCCTGGAGGACTGGGGCCACCCCGACCAGGAGAAGCGGTACGCCGAGGACAAGAAGACCATCGCGCGCGGCGGCGACCTCGGGGTCACCGGCCACATCGGCTGGTACGTCCCGACGTACTTCGCCAAGGAGCACCCCGACGTCACCGACTGGAAGAACCTCGACAAGTACGCCTCGCTGTTCCGCACCGCCGAAAGCGGCGGCAAGGGCCAGCTGATGGACGGCTCACCCTCCTACGTCACGAACGACAAGGCGCTGGTGAACAACCTGCAGCTGGACTACCAGGTCGTGTTCGCCGGTTCGGAGGCGGCGCAGATCACGCAGATCAAGCAGTTCGCGAAGGAGAAGAAGCCCTTCCTGACCTACTGGTACTCGCCGCAGTGGCTCTTCAAGAAGGTCCCGATGACCGAGGTGAAGCTCCCGGCGTACAAGGAGGGCTGCGACGCGGACCCGGCGGAGGTCGCCTGCGCGTACCCGCACACCCCGCTGCAGAAGTACCTCAACGCGGACTTCGCGCGGAGCGGCGGCAAGGCGGCCGCCTTCCTGAAGAACTTCAAGTGGACGACCGAGGACCAGAACGAGGTGTCGTTGATGATCGCCAACGACAAGCTGTCGCCCCAGGAGGCGGCGAAGAAGTGGGTGGACAGCCACGAGTCGACGTGGAGGTCGTGGCTGTCCTGAGCGGGCCCCTGCCGCGCGCCCCGGGGGGCGGCAGGGGCACGCTCCAGGGGCGACGCCAGCTCCAGGGGCGGGGCGCCGGCAGGCGGAAGGGGCTGGTCAGCGGGCCGACGGCTTCGTACGGCTCACTTGTACTGCCCGGCCTCGTAGTGCCCGGGCACCAGGCGGCAGGTCACTCCGAACCGGTTCCACGCGTTGATCACCGTGATCGCGGCGATCAGCTGGGCCAGCTCGGCCTCCTCGAAGTGCTCGGCGGCGTGCTCGTACACGTCGTCCGGTACGAAGCCGTCCGTCAGGACCGTGATCGCCTCGGTCAGCGCGAGCGCCGCGAGCTCCTTCTCCGTGTAGAAGTGCCGCGACTCCTCCCACGCGCCGAGCTGAATGATCCGCTCGGCGCTCTCGCCCGCCGCGAGCGCGTCCTTGGTGTGCATGTCGAGGCAGAACGCACAGTGGTTGAGCTGTGAGGCGCGGATCTTCACCAGTTCCAGGAGTACGGGGTCCACACCCCGTCGGGCCGCCGCGTCGAGCTTGATCATCGCCTTGTAGACGTCGGGGGCGAACTTGGCCCATTCCAGACGGGCCGTGTGCTCGGGGGCGTATGTCACGGTCTTGCCGGCCTCGTCGCTCGCGGTGGCGGTCGTGTGGGCGTCGGCGTGGGGTGTGGTCATGTCTAGGGACCCTACGAGCGGACTAGCCCAAGGGTATGGTCCATTTCCATGGAAGAAACGTGGGCCACTCTGGGGGTGGACCTCCATGTTGAGCCGACCGGAGCGACGGGCGTCCGCAAAGGCCTGACGGACGCGTTGCGCGAGGCGGTCCGCAGCGGCCGGCTGGCCCCCGGTATGCGTCTCCCGTCCTCCCGCTCGCTCGCCGCCGACCTGGGCATCGCCCGCAACACGGTGGCAGACGCGTACGCCGATCTCGTCGCCGAGGGCTGGCTCACCGCACGCCAGGGCTCGGGCACGAGGGTGGCCGAGCGGACGGTCGTACAACCGGCTCCGGAGACGGCGCCGCGCAGACGCGAGCAGGGGCGCCCCACGTACGACCTCGTCCCCGGCAGCCCCGACCTGGCCTCCTTCCCGCGCGCCGCGTGGCTGAAGGCGGCCCGCCGCGCGCTGACCGCCGCGCCGCACGACGCCCTCGGCTACAGCGATCCGCGCGGCCGTCCCGAACTGCGCACCGCCCTCGCGGGCTACCTCTCCCGGGCCCGCGGTGTCCGGGCCGACCCGGACCGCATCGTGATCTGCTCCGGCTTCGCGGACGGCCTGACGCTGCTCAGCGCGGTGCTGCGGCAGCGGGGTCTGCGCTCGATCGCCGTGGAGTCGTACGGACTGGACGTCCACTGGAACCTCCTGCACCGCTCGGGCCTGCGCACGACCCCCCTCCCCTTCGACGAACGCGGCACGCGCGCGGGCGACATGACGGGCGAACGAGCCGTCCTGCTGACCCCCGCCCACCAGTTCCCCATGGGCGTGCCGCTCCATCCGGACCGCCGTGCCGCCGTCGTGGACTGGGCCCGCCGTACGGGTGGGCTGATCCTGGAGGACGACTACGACGGGGAGTTCCGCTACGACCGCCAGCCGGTCGGCGCGCTGCAGGGCCTCGACCCCGACCAGGTCGTCTATTTCGGCACCGCCAGCAAGGCCCTGGCCCCCGGGCTGCGCCTGGGCTGGCTGGTCCTGCCACCGTCGCTCGCGGCCGACGTCACGTCGCTGAAGGACGGCGGTGGCTGGTCCACCGGAGCCCTGGACCAGCTCACCCTCGCCGAATTCATCACCTCCGGCGCCTACGACCGCCACGTCCGCGCCACCCGCCTCCGCTACCGCCGCCGCCGGGACGCCCTCGTCGCCGCCCTCGCCACCCGCGCCCCCGCCGTCCGCGTCACCGGCATCTCCGCCGGTCTCCACGCCGTCCTCCAACTCCCCCCGGGCACCGAGCAGTCAGCAGTCCATACCGCCGCCTGGCAGGGCCTGGCCGTCTACGGTCTCACCCGCTTCCGCCACCCCGACGCCACCACGGATCGCCTGGACGCGCTGGTGGTGGGATACGGCACACCAGCGGACCACGCCTGGTCGGGGGCGCTGGATGCGCTGTGCAGGGCGCTGGCGGTTTTCAGCCCGGAACCAAGGGCGCACATCACTCCAAAGAGCACGAAGTGACGGCAGGGGACGCCGCATCACAGGGGGGCCACCGCGCAGCGGCCGGGAGCGATCTCTAAGGTGACTGTCTGCGAAATTGAAGACCTGAACTGACTGAACAGATCTGCACGCAACGGAACCACGGGGGAACGGAAATGGCAGACACACGACGGCAACTGCGCTCGGGCACGGTCGTCCTCGGCGGCATGGGACTCCTCGCGGCAGCGCTCACCGCCTGCTCCTCGGACCCCGACAAGCGCTGCGTCGACCGCGACAGCTACAACCTCACCAAGGGCTACAAGGTCGTCGCCGACAAGAACTGCAAGTCGGCCAAGACGTCGTCCGGCGGCGCCTGGTACTACGGCGGCAAGAAGAACAGCGGCTGGGTCGACGGCGGCTCCTTCACCAAGCCCAAGGGGTCCGGCGGCTCGGGCGGCTCCGGCGGCGGCAGCAGCGTCGACCGCGGCGGCTTCGGCAGCGGCAAGGGCAGCTCCGGCGGCTGAGCCGCGACAGGACAAGGGAACCAGGACAGTGGAACGCCGCACGATCGCCCCCCGCCCCGGCTGGCAGCAGACCGTCGAGGAACAAGGCCTCATCTACCCGCTCACCCGCTACCCCGACGACTCCCTGCGCCCCTACTGGGACGAGAGCGCGTACTACGTCTTCTCGCTCCCGGAGGTGGAGGCGCTGGAGGAGGTCGTCGAGGAACTGCACCGCATGTGCCTGGCGGCGGCCGACCACATCGTCACCGAGAACCGCTTCGCGGACCTGGGCATCACCGACCCGCGCGTGGCGCAGGCGGTCGCCGAGGCATGCCACCGCCGCGCCGAACTCCCCTCCGTCTACGGCCGTTTCGACCTCCACTACGACGGCACGGGCCCAGCGAAGCTCCTCGAGTACAACGCCGACACCCCGACCTCCCTGGTCGAGGCCGCCAGCCCCCAGTGGTTCTGGATGCAGGACCGCTTCCCGGGCGCCGACCAGTGGAACTCCCTCCACGAACGCCTCATCGCCGCCTGGAAGAAACAGGCCGCCCTCCTGCCGCCCGGCGGCCCTCTCTACTTCGCGCACTCCGCCGCCGACGAACTCGGCGAGGACCTGATGACGGTCGCCTATCTGAAGGAGACTGCGGAGCAGGCCGGACTCGACACGGACTGGATCTCGATGGAGGAGATCGGCTGGGACCCGCTCTCCGGCCGCTTCGTCGACAACCAGCTCCGCTTCATCCGCAGCTGCTTCAAGCTCTACCCCTGGGAATGGCTCACCACCGAGCGCTTCGCCGACCACGTCCTGGACACCCTCGACAACGGCGGAGGCACCGGCACGACCCTGTGGATCGAGCCCGCCTGGAAGATGCTCCTGTCCAACAAGGCCCTCCTCGCCATCCTCTGGGAGCTCTACCCGGACCACCCGAACCTTCTCCCCGCCTACCTCGACGGGCCACGGGAGCTGGCCACGACCGCGGGTTACGTCGCCAAGCCCCTCCTCGGCCGCGAGGGCGCGGGCGTGACGGTCCACGAGCCGGGCGCCACCCCCGTCGCGCGCGACGACGAAGACCCCTGTTGCTACCAGGAGTTGGCGCCCCTGCCCGACTTCGACGGCAACCGTGTCGTCCTCGGCGCCTGGGTCGTCGAGAACGAGTCGGCGGGCCTCGGCATCCGCGAGTCCTCCGGCCTGATCACCGACGAGTACGCCCGCTTCCTGCCCCACGTGATCCTCTAGGGCCTGTCGTCGCGGCCCGCCTCGCGCAGGCCGTGCTCGGGCCGGCCGCCTTCGCGCAGGCCGAACAGGAAGCGGGTCACGCGCGTGCGCCGGACCAGCACGTCGTACGCGGCCACGGTCAGCGCGAGCGAAACCGCGACGATGCGCAGCCCAGTGCGCCATCCCGGCACTGACTAGACCCCCAGTACGCCCCGGAGTTGGGCCAGTCCCCAGTCCAGGTCCTCCTTGCTGATGACCAGGGGCGGGGCGATCCGGATCGTGGAGCCGTGGGTGTCCTTGACGAGGACGCCCCGGTCCATCAGCTTCTCGGAGATCTCCCGTCCCGTGCCGTACGCCGGGGCGATGTCGATGCCCGCCCATAGCCCCCGCCCGCGCACCTCGGTCACATGCCCCGAGCCCGTCAACAGGCCCAGCTCGTGGTGCAGATGCTCGCCCAGCTCGGCCGCCCGCCGCTGGAACTCGCCCGACCGCAGCATCGCGATCACCTCGAGCGCCACCGCGCACGCCAGCGGATTCCCCCCGAACGTCGACCCGTGCTCCCCGGGCCGGAACACCCCGAGCACCTCCCGGTCGGCCACCACCGCCGACACCGGAACGACCCCGCCTCCCAGCGCCTTGCCCAGCACATACACATCCGGCACGACCCCCTCGTGCTCACACGCGAAGGTCTTCCCCGTACGGCCGAGCCCCGACTGGATCTCGTCCGCGACGAACAGCACGTTCCGCTCCCGCGTCAGCTCGCGCACGCCCTGGAGATAACCGGGCGGCGGCACCATCACCCCCGCCTCGCCCTGAATCGGCTCCAGCAGCACAGCGACCGTGTTCTCCGAGAGCGCCGCCCGCATCGCGGTCAAGTCCCCGTACGGCACGATCTCGAACCCCGGCGTGTACGGCCCGAAGTCCGCCCGCGCCTCCGGGTCCGTGGAGAAGCTGATGATCGTCGTCGTACGGCCGTGGAAGTTGTTGCCCGCGACCACGATCTTCGCCATCTCCCCAGGCACGCCCTTGACCCGGTACCCCCACTTCCGGGCCGTCTTCACCGCGGTCTCCACCGCCTCCGCGCCCGTGTTCATCGGCAGCACCATCTCCTTGCCGCACAACGCCGCCAGCTCCCGGCAGAAGTCCGCGAACCGGTCGTGATGGAACGCCCGCGACGTCAACGTCACCCGCTCCATCTGCGCTTTCGCCGCCTCGATCAGCCGCCGGTTGCCATGGCCGAAATTCAGCGCCGAGTATCCGGCCAGCATGTCGAGGAAGCGGCGCCCCTCGACATCCGTCATCCAGGCCCCGTCCGCCGTCGCCACGACGACCGGCAGCGGGTGGTAGTTGTGCGCGCTGTGCGCGTCGGCCGACGCGATGTACGCCTGCGTCGTCTCCGTAGCGGTCACGGGATCTCCGTTTCTTGACGCCGGCACGGGGGGCGTTTTCCCGAGCACGGGGAGCAGCCCGCCGTGGGGGTGCATATGGCCTCCTTCCTATAGTCGCTGGCACGGTGGACCACGCGCGATCAATCCGCGGCTACTCCGCGTGGCCGACGATCCGGCGCGCCCGGTAGGCTGACCGGCGGGGCCGTGACTGGCGCGCTGGGATGGGACCGACCATCGGGGAGCGGCCCCGGAACTGTGTGCCGTGCGCCTGGGCCGAACCGTGAATCGTGTTTGCTGAACGCCACGCCGTCCGGAGGCCGACATGCCCGAGCAGCCCCTCTCCACCGAAACCACCGCCGTCCGCAGCGCCCTCGACGTGATCCGCGCCGTCGAGCCCCGCGTCGCCGACGCCATCGGCCAGGAACTCGCCGATCAGCGCGACATGCTCAAACTGATCGCCTCCGAGAACTACGCCTCCCCGGCCACCCTCCTGGCCATGGGCAACTGGTTCAGCGACAAGTACGCCGAGGGCACCATCGGCCGCCGCTTCTACGCCGGCTGCCGCAACGTCGACACCGTCGAGGCCCTCGCCGCCGAGCACGCCCGCGAACTCTTCGGCGCCGAGCACGCCTACGCCCAGCCGCACTCCGGTATCGACGCCAACCTCGTCGCCTTCTGGGCCGTCCTCGCCGCCCGCGTCGAGGCCCCCGCCCTGGAGCGGGCCGGCGTCCGCAACGTCAACGACCTCTCCGAGGCCGACTGGGCCGAGCTGCGCCAGGCCTTCGGCAACCAGCGCATGCTCGGCATGTCCCTGGACGCCGGCGGCCACCTCACCCACGGCTTCCGCCCGAACATCTCCGGCAAGATGTTCGACCAGCGCTCCTACGGCACCGACCCCACCACCGGCCTCATCGACTACGAGGCCCTGCGCACCTCCGCCCGTGAGTTCAAGCCCCTGATCATCGTCGCGGGCTACTCCGCCTACCCCCGTCTCGTGAACTTCCGCATCATGCGGGAGATCGCCGACGAGGTCGGCGCCACCCTCATGGTCGACATGGCCCACTTCGCCGGTCTCGTCGCCGGCAAGGTCCTCACCGGCGACTTCGACCCGATCCCGCACGCCCAGATCGTCACCACCACCACGCACAAGTCGCTGCGCGGCCCGCGCGGCGGCATGGTGCTGTGCGACGAGACCCTGGCCGAGCAGGTCGACCGCGGCTGCCCGATGGTCCTCGGCGGCCCCCTCCCGCACGTCATGGCCGCCAAGGCCGTCGCGCTCGCCGAGGCCCGCCGCCCGGAGTTCCGCGACTACGCCCAGGCCGTCGTCGACAACTCCCGCGCCCTCGCCGAGGGCCTGATGCGCCGCGGCGCCACGCTGGTCACCGGCGGCACGGACAACCATCTCAACCTGATCGACGTCGCCTCCTCCTACGGCCTCACCGGCCGCCAGGCCGAGTCCGCACTGCTCGACTCGGGCATCGTCACCAACCGCAACGCCATCCCCGCCGACCCCAACGGCGCCTGGTACACCTCCGGCATCCGCATCGGCACGCCCGCGCTGACCACCCGTGGTCTGGGCACCGCCGAGATGGACGAGATCGCTGCTCTGATCGACCGCGTCCTCACCGCCGCCGAGCCCGGCACCACCGCCAAGGGCAGCCCGTCCAAGGCCCAGCACGTCCTGGACCCGAAGATCTCCGACGAGATCGCCCACCGCGCCACCGACCTGCTCACCGGCTTCCCGCTCTACCCGGAGATCGACCTCGGCTGACGCCCCGGCGCCTCACCCGGGGCTACAAGTCGATCAGCTCCTGTCGTGGTTCCCGCAGCGGTCCGGCAGCTTCACGCCGGGCCGCCGCGCCGCGTATCAGAAGGGTGCCGCCGACGCCGAGGACCAGGCCCGCCGCCAACCCGGGTATCGCCCACTCCCCACGCCCCGCCGCGTCCTGTTGCGAGGCGGCCACCGGGTCGCTCGGGGAGCCGAACAGATCCCCGCGCACCGCCATGTCGTCGAACAGCCAGCGCGGCGCGCGATGCCAGCGGATGTCGTCGTCCTCCACGTCGGGCGAAGGATCCGACCGCACCCAGGGCGTGCCGTCCGCCGCGAGGAGGACCTGGTCCTGGCGCTCGATGGCCACATCGCCGCCAGGCGCCCTGCTGGTCTGCGGCCAGCCCCCGACTCCGGTCAGCCCCCAGATCACGGTGGTCAGCACCTTTGGGTAGCGGCCCTCCGCCCAGGCATCGGGCACCCTTTCCGTCCCGGTGAACTGGGGCGACAGCAACCGCCAGAACCGTATGAAGTCCTCCTCGCCGGCGTGCAGGGTGGTTGTCCGCCCCGTGTCACCGGCGACGACCAGGGCCAGATCCGGGGTGTCGGCCTTCGCATGGGCCATGGTGCGCGTCGAAGCATGGGCTGCTGGTGCGCCGAGCGCGGGCAGAGCCACGGAAACCAGGCACACGAGCCATAGCCTCCTCAACCTCGTCCTTCCGGCCTGAAATCTCATCCAGCCCCCTTGTCCGTCCATCCCCCTCGTGCCTCTCGCCCGTTCATCCCCCTCGTGCCACTTGTCCGGCCAGCACCTCATACGTCCCGCAACTCCTGCCGGGGCTCTCCCTTACGCGGCAGCCGTACCCGCGCCAGCAAGGCTCCGGCCGCCGCCCCCGGCAGTGCCCACCACCAGTCGGTCCCGTCGTCGGCCGCGGCGGCGGTGGTCGAGTTGGGTTGCGCGGTGCGCGCGGGCGCGGTGGACCTGTTCTCCGTGGTCTTCGAAGGTGCCGGACCCATGGCCTCGGTACCCTCACCCGATGACGTGCCCGTCACGCCGAGCTTCTTGAACAGCTCGCGCACCTCGGCCGGATGCTTTGCCTTGTGCCAGCGGCCGTTCAGCGACCGCATATCGGTCGCTGTGTATATCCAGACCTCATTGCTTCGCGGGGTGTTCGGGTACACGCGGTCGACGCGCCAAGGCGTCACCTCGTGGGCCATCCATGTGACATTGATCTGACGACTGCCGTCGCCCGTGTTGAGACCCGGCGGCTTCGGCTCCTCGCGTATGCCCGAGCCCAGCGTGCCCAGCAGCTGCATCAACTTCTCGTACTCCTCGTCCGAGTAATACAGCGCGGTGATCTCCTCGCTCTCCGGCGAGACCACCAGCACACTCGTCGAGCCACCGGCCGTCGCGGGCGGTGCCCCCAGCAGCACCGCCGCGAGGGCCACCGCCAACGCCCCTGTTCCCGCGATCAGTTCACGAAGCCTGCGCATTCGAACCCCCAACCAGCTAGTCGATCCGCGTGCGGTCCGCCCGCCCGCGGTGTGTCACTTCTGGTACACCGCTCGACCCGTCGGGGTTCCCACTCGGCACCGGCCAATTTGCGGGCTACTTCAGCGCATGCGCAGTCCCGTTACTTCAGCGACTTCGCGATCTCCACCGCCCGCGCCTTCGACGCCACTCCCTCGAGCCGGAGGGTCACCTCCTGCTCGTGCATCCACAGCAGCGTGGGCCCCGCTGTCCGCTCGGAGCGGGTGAAGCGGTCCCCGTCCGCGTCGATGAGCCAGAAGCTCAGCAGATGCGGCTTCGGAAACCACAGCGCCTGACTGCCGTAGTCCTCGGAGCCGCCCATCTGCACCCACTCCGGATGCTCCCGCACCGCCTTGGCGAAATTGATGTCGAGGCTCTCCGGATACTCGTCCAGCCGGACCGTGTGCCCGTGCTCGCGCCAGCACAGGCTCATCAGGAGCCGTCCCTGCGGCTGGGGTGTCACCGTCACCGCGTCCGGCATCCCGAGGGCGTCGGGCACGAGAGGCGCGAACCCGGCCCGCCGCTCGGCCTGCGCCGACGTCAGCGAAGGGCCGCACCCCGGCACCCGGGCCCCGGGCGAGGGGACCGCCGACGGGTCGTACCGCACCTCGACCCCGCCGAAGTCGAACCAGTCCACGACCGCGGCGCGCACCGGAGGCGTGAGCACGAGTACCGTCAGCACACCGCACAGGCTCGCGGTCAGCGCGCGCCAGCGCACCCGCGCCCAGCGGCGCACCGCCCGGAGCCGCTCGCCGGGCCCCGGCGGCTCTGCCACCGGAGCCGGGATCCTCTCGGCGAGTATCTGCTCCAGCACCCGCTCGACCATCGAATCGCTCCCGGCCGCCCCGGGCCCATCCAGCGACCGCCCGAGCTGCCGCAGCTCCTCCGGTAGCCGCGAGCCGCCCGCACGGGCACGCCCACTCCGCTCACCGGAGGGCTCCGTGCCTCCCGCGCCCTTCTCGTCGGGCGACTCGTGCGAATCAGGCGACTCGTACGACTCATTCATGCTCATCACCCCCTTCCCCTTTCCGAGGTTCGAAGTCGGGCAGCAGTCGGCCCAGCTTGCGCAGGGCGCGGTTGAGCCGGGACTTCACCGTCCCGCGCGGCCAGCCCAGCGCCTGGGCCGTCTCCGGTCCGTCCATCTCCAGGAGATAGCGGTATGTGACGACCAGGCGGTGCTCCTCGCTGAGCTGCTCCAGGGCGGCCAGCAGCGCCGCGCGGCGCTCTATCTCCAGCGCCGCGACCGCCGGGTCCGCCGATTCCTGTATCAGCGGCTCCGCCTCCGCGAACGCGGCCTCCCGGCCGGCCAGCGTCCGCTGCCGCACCGCCGTCCGCACTGTGTTCCTCGTCTCATTGGCGACGATCGAGAGCAGCCACGGCTTGAACGCCGCGCCGTCCCTAAAGCGCCCCAGCGAGCAGTACGCCTTGATGAACGCCTGCTGCACCACGTCCTCCGCGTCCGCACCCGCCCCCAGTGCCCTGGCCGCCCTGATCGCGATGCCCGTATGGGCACGGACCAGTTCCGCGTACGCCTCCGGCTCACCGGCGCGTACGCGTGCGATCACCACGGCCTCGTCGACGACGATGCGGCCCCCCTCCCGCGTCCTCACATTGTTGTTACACCGCCCGAGGCAGATCGGTTCCCACCTGTTCCCGAGCAATGTGAGTCACCTGAGAGAATGGCCCCATGGCCTCTGACAGTCCTCGCGTGCTCTCCGGAATCCAGCCCACCGCAGGCTCTTTCCACCTCGGCAACTACCTCGGCGCCGTTCGTCAGTGGGTGGCGCTGCAGGAGACTCACGACGCGTTCTACATGGTCGTCGACCTGCACGCGATCACCGTTCCGCAGGACCCCGCGGAGCTGCGCGCGAACACCCGGCTCGCCGCGGCGCAGCTGCTCGCCGCCGGTCTCGACCCGGAGCGCTGCACGCTCTTCGTCCAGAGCCATGTCCCCGAGCACGCCCAGCTCGCCTGGATCATGAACTGCCTCACCGGCTTCGGCGAGGCGTCCCGCATGACCCAGTTCAAGGACAAGTCCGCCAGGCAGGGCGCCGACCGCGCCTCCGTCGGCCTCTTCACGTACCCGATCCTGCAGGTCGCGGACATCCTGCTGTACCAGGCCAACGAGGTCCCGGTCGGTGAGGACCAGCGTCAGCACATCGAGCTCACCCGCGACCTCGCCGAACGTTTCAACGGCCGCTTCGGCCAGACGTTCACGGTCCCGAAGCCGTACATCCTCAAGGAGACGGCGAAGATCTTCGATCTTCAGGAACCGTCGACCAAGATGAGCAAGTCGGCGTCGACTCCCAAGGGCCTCATCAACCTCCTCGACGAGCCGAAGGCGACCGCCAAGAAGGTCAAGAGCGCCGTCACCGACACGGACACGGTCATCAGGTATGACACCGAGCAGAAACCGGGTATCAGCAACCTGCTGACCATCTACTCGACCCTCACCGGCACCGGTATCGCGGAACTGGAGCAGAAGTACACCGGCAAGGGCTACGGTGCGCTCAAGACGGACCTCGCCGAGGTCATGGTCGACTTCGTGACGCCGTTCCGGGAGCGCACCCAGCAGTATCTGGACGACCCGGAGACGCTCGACTCGATCCTGGCCAAGGGTGCCGAGAAGGCGCGTTCCGTCGCCGCGGAGACGCTCTCCCAGGCGTACGACAGGGTGGGCTTCCTGCCCGCCAAGCACTGACCGGCGGCCCGGCAGCACCCGTACCACACCGCTTCCGGCCGCCAGTACGAGACGAGCACAACACCCGTACGACGGCCGGAACCGGGCTGCATCGCCGTACAGTCGATAGCCGAACCAACCCGGGCGGTGACCCCTGCCCGCGACGAACATCGGATCATCGGGACAACGACAGGAGATGACGTGGGGACCGTAACGATCGGCGTGTCGATCGCGGTCCCGGAGCCTCACGGCAGCCTGCTCCAGGAGCGGCGCGCGGGCTTCGGCGACCCCGCGGCTTCCGGTATCCCCACGCACGTCACCCTGCTGCCGCCGACGGAGATCGAGGACTCGGCGCTGCCCGCGATCGAGGCGCATCTCGTCGAGGTCGCGTCCACCGGGCGTCCCTTCCCGATGCGGCTGTGCGGCACGGGCACCTTCCGACCGCTGTCGCCCGTCGTGTTCGTCCAGGTCGTCGAGGGCGCCGAGGCCTGCGCCTGGCTGCAGAAGCAGGTCCGGGACGCGTCCGGGCCGGTCGCGCGCGAACTGCAGTTCCCGTACCACCCGCACGTCACGGTGGCGCACGGCATCGAGGACGAGGCGATGGACCGGGCCTACGAGGAGCTCTCCGGCTACGAGGCCGAGTGGCCCTGCAGCGGGTTCGCGCTCTACGAGCAGGGCGCGGACGGCGTCTGGCGCAAGCTGCGCGAGTTCGCCTTCGGCAGCGCCGTGGTGCCCCCACAGGCGTGCGCATCCGAGCGGGACACCACACTGCCGACCCGTTAGAACGCCCCACTGACGGAGAAGCAGAACGACCGGAAGCGAACGCCCCGCCGACGGAAGCGACGGAAGCAAACGCCCCGCCGACGGAAGCGACGGAAGCGAACGCCCCGCCGACGGAAGCGACGGAAGCGAACGCCCCGCCGACGGAAGCGACGGAAGCGAACGCCCCGCCGACGGAAGCGACGGAAGCGAACGCCCCGCCGACGGAAGCGACGGAAGCAAACGCCCCGCCGAAGGAAGCGACGGAAGCAAACGCCCCGCCGAAGGAAGCGACGGAAGCAAACGCCCCGCCGACGGCAGCGTCAGATCGGCAGCCGCCGGAACACCGCTCGCGGTACGTGCCGCAGCGCCGACATCACCAGCCGCAGCGCCCCCGGCACCCACACCGTCTCCGACCGGCGTCGCAGCCCCGTCTCGACGGCCGTCGCGACCGCCTCCGGAGTGGTCGCCAGCGGTACGTCCCTGAGGCCCGCCGTCATCCGCGTACGGACGAACCCGGGGCGTACGACCATCACGTGCACGCCCGTGCCGTGCAGCGCGTCGCCCAGGCCCTGCGCGAAGGCGTCCAGGCCCGCCTTGCTGGAGCCGTAGATGAAGTTGGAGCGGCGGGCGCGCTCGCCGGCGACCGAGGAGAGGACCACCAGGGAGCCGTGCCCCTGTGCCTGGAGTGCCCGCGCGCACACCAGCCCGGCCGACACCGCGCCCGTGTAGTTGGTCTGCGCGACCCGTACCGCCGACACGGGCTCCTTCTCGTCGCGCGCCTGGTCGCCGAGCACCCCGAACGCCAGCAGCACCATGTCGATGTCGCCCTCCGCGAAGACCTTGCCGAGCACGGCTTCGTGGGACGCGGGGTCGAGGGCGTCGAACGCGACGGTACGGGCGTCCGCGCCCATCCCGCGCAGTTGCTCGGCGGCCTGCTCCAGGGCGGGCGACGGCCGTCCCGCGAGCCACACCGTGCGGGTGCGCCGGACGATCAGGCGGCGCGCGGTGGCCAGCGCGATCTCGGACGTGCCGCCGAGGATCAGCAGGGACTGGGGGATACCGAAGGCGTCCTTCATGACAGCTCCTAGAGACGGGGACTAGAGACCGAGGCGGCGGGAGAGGTCCGAGGTGAAGACCCCCCGGGGGTCCAACTCCTCGCGCAGGGAACGGAATTCACCGAGCCGTGGATACATCCCGGCCAGCAGCTCCGGCCGCAGCCGGGAGTCCTTCGCGAGGTAGACGCGTCCGCCGGCCTGCGCCACCTCCTCGTCCAGCTCGTCGAGGAAGGCGCCGAGCCCCGCCAGGTTCGCGGGGATGTCCAGCGCGAGGGTCCAGCCGGGCATGGGGAAGGACAGCCAGCCGGGATCGCCCTCTCCGAAGCGCTTGAGGACGGCGAGGAAGGACGGGCACCGGCGCTCGGAGATGCGCCGCACGATCCGGCGCAGGGCCTCCTCCTGCCCGTGTCCGACGGCGCACTGGTACTGCACGAAGCCGCTCCGTCCGTAGACACGGTTCCAGTGCGGCACTCCGTCGAGGGGGTGGAAGAAGGTCGAGATCTTCTGCAGTTCACCGGCACGCGCGCGTGGAGCCTTGCGATACCAGAGCTCGTTGAAGAGGCCCACCGTCGTGCGCCCCAGGAGTCCTTCCGGCACGAAGGCGGGCGCGGACGGGAACTGCGAGGGGCGGAACGCCAACGGGTGTCTACGCACGCGTGGGGGCAGCGCGTCCAGGGGCGCGTGATCGCCGCGGGTCAGGACTGAGCGCCCCATCGACGCGCCGCGCGCGAGCAGGTCGATCCAGGCGACCGAGTACCGGTAGTGGTGGTCCGTGGCGGTGAGGCGGGCCATCAGGTCGTCCAGGTCCGCCGCGCGTTCCGTGTCGACGGACATGAGCGAGGTCGCGACGGGCTGGAGCCGGACGGTCGCCGTGAGGATCACGCCGGTCAGGCCCATGCCGCCCGCCGTGGCGTCGAAGAGCGGCGTGCCGCGGCCGACCGTACGGATCGCACCGTCGGCGGTCAGCAGCTCGAAGGCGAGGACGTGGCGGGCGAAGGAGCCCGAGGCATGGTGGTTCTTGCCGTGGATGTCCGCGCCGATCGCGCCGCCGACGGTCACATAGCGGGTCCCGGGTGTGACCGGCACGAACCAGCCCAGCGGCAACAGCACTTCCATCAGCCGGTGCAGCGAGACACCCGCGTCGCAGAGCACGGTGCCGCCGTCCGCGTCGATCGCGTGGATGCGGTCCAGGCCCGTCATGTCGAGCACCGCCCCGCCCGCGTTCTGCGCGGCGTCACCGTAGGCCCGCCCGAGGCCCCGGGCGATGCCGCCGCGTGTCCCGCACTCCCGGACGGCGGCCGCCGCCTCCTCGTACGTGCGCGGGCGGACGAGACGGGCCGTGGTCGGGGCGGTGCGGCCCCACCCCGAGACGGAGACGGTGTCGGCAGGCATGACCGTGACCGTAGCGTCGGCAAAGGGCGTGAAGGGTGCATAACACCCCCATCCCTCCGGCCCGTACAGCTCCTCACCGAAATGGGTGATTAATGGGATGTCGCCCTAGATTGCCGTAGTTCTGTGGCCACTCCCTAGAAGAGTGAGACCACATGGACGACCTTGACGACCTCGACGACGTGGATCGCCGACTCGACGACCAGGACGACATGGACCGCCGGCTCGACGATCTCGACGACATGGACCGCGGCATGGACGGCCTGGATCGTCGACTGCTGTCGGCACTCCACGCGTGCGGTAGGGACCCGCGCGTGGCGGCCGTCGCGCGCGCCCTGTCCTGGACCGGCGAACACGGCGCGCTGTGGCTCGCGGCGGGGCTCGCAGGGGCGGCCGTCGACCGGGAGCGGCGCGGCGCGTGGTTGCGCGCCACGGCGCTCACCGCCACCGCGCACCTCGCCAGCATGGGGGTGAAACGGATCGTGCGCCGCCCGCGCCCCCCGCACGTGATGCCGCTCGTGAGCACGGCCGGACGGCACTCCTTCCCCAGCTCGCACGCCTCCTCGGCGGCGGCCGCGGCGATCGCGTACGGCGCGCTCGGCGCGCGCAGCGCCTTTGTCGGTCGGCCGCTCGGCGCGCGCGGCGCCCCCATCGGTCCACCGCTCGACGCGCGGAGCAGCCCCGTCGCTCCGCCGCTCGCCGCCGCGTTGTGCGCCTCTGTCACCCCGCTCGCCGCGGCCATGTGTGTCTCGCGGATGGTCGTCGGCGTCCACTACCCCTCGGACGTCGCCGCGGGCGCCGTGCTGGGGGCGCTGACGGCCCGTCTGGGCGCCCGCTGGATCGGGGACGGCCATGCCTGAGCCCACCGCACTCCTGGAGCGCACAGAGGCCGCCCCGGCACCCGCGAGGAGCCTCGGCGGCCTCGTCCGGGGTCTGGTCAGGACCGCGCGCCCCCGCCAGTGGGTGAAGAACGTGCTGGTCGTCGCCGCCCCGGCCGCCGCGGGTCAGCTGTTCGTAGGGCACGCGCTCACCCAACTCGCGCTCGTCTTCGCGCTGTTCACGGCCTGCGCCTCCGCCGTGTACCTGATCAACGACGCCCGGGACGCCGCCGCCGACCGCGCTCACCCGGTCAAGTGCCACCGCCCGGTCGCCGCGGGCCAGGTCCCCGTCTTGGTCGCCTACGCCGTCGGGGGCGCCCTCGCGCTCCTCGCCCCGGCCGCCGCCGTATGGCTCTGCTCGCCGGGTGTCGCCGCGCTGCTGATCGCGTACATCGGCATGCAACTGGCGTACTGCGTCAGCCTGAAGCACATCCTGGTCGTGGACCTCGTCGTCGTCACGACCGGGTTCCTGATGCGCGCGATGATCGGTGGTCTCGCCCTCGGCATCCCGCTCTCGCGCTGGTTCCTGATCACCACCGGCTTCGGGGCGCTGTTCATGGTCGCGGCGAAGCGTTACTCCGAAGCCGTGCAGATGGCCGGGAAAGCGGGCGCCACGCGCGCGTTGCTCACCGAATACACCACCGGCTATCTGCGCTTCGTCTGGCAGCTGGCCGCCGGGGTCTCCGTCCTCGGCTACTGCCTGTGGGCCCTGGAGGAGGGCGGCGCGCCCAGCGCCGGTGTGCTGCCCTGGCGGCAGTTGTCGGTGGTTGCCTTCATTCTGGCCATCCTGCGGTACGCCGTCTTCGCCGACCGGGGGACGGCCGGTGAGCCCGAGGACGTGGTCCTGCACGACCGCGCGCTGGCGCTCATCGGGCTGGTGTGGCTGGCGATGTACGGCCTCGCCGTGGCGAACTGGTGAGCCTCGCCGGACGCCCCAGCGCGCGACCCGCCGAGCGGCTCACCGGGCGCCTCACCGCGCGCCCCATGGCGCGCGAACTCCTCGGCTTCGCCACCGCCGGAATCCTCGCCTACGCCGCCGACCTCGGCCTCTTCATCTGGCTGCGCGGACCCGTCGGCCTCGACCCGCTGACCGCCAAGGCGCTGAGCTTCGTCGCGGGTTGCTCGGTGGCGTACGCGGGCAACGCGCTCGGCACCTACCGGCACGCCGCCGCACGAGGCACGCGCCAGTACGTGATCTTCTTCGCGGTGAACGTCGCGGGCGCCCTGGTCCAGCTGCTGTGCATCGCCGTCAGCCACTACGGCCTCGGCTTCACCTCGCAGCGCGCGGACACCATTTCGGGCGCCGGAATCGGCATGGCGCTCGCCACTGTTCTGCGATTTTGGGGTACCCGCACCTTGGTGTTCCGAGGCGTCGGCGTTCCTGGGTAGGGCAGAGTCGGATCATGGACTGGCTGAAAAAGCTTCCCGGCGTGGGGCCCTTGGTCACCCGCCTGATGGCCACGCACGCGTGGCGGTCGTACGAGCGTCTGGACCACGTGAAGTGGACGCGGCTCGCCGCGGCGATGACCTTCATCAGCTTCGTGGCGCTCTTCCCGCTGCTGACCGTCACCGCCGCGATCGCGGCCGCCACGCTGAGCGGTCAGCAGCGGAAGGACCTCGAGGACAAGATCGCCGAGCAGGTGCCGGGCATCTCCGACCAGCTGGACATCCAGGGCCTCGTCCATAACGCCGGCACGGTCGGTGTCGTCGCCGGCGCCGTCCTGCTGTTCACCGGCATCGGCTGGGTCGGCTCGATGCGGGACTGTCTGCGCGCGGTCTGGGAGCTGCCCGACAGCGACGAGAACCCCGTGCTGCGCAAGCTCACCGACGCCGGCGTACTCGTCGGACTCGGCGGCGCCGTGCTCGTCACCATCGCCGCCTCCACCGTCGCGTCCACGGCGGTCGGCTGGACCGCCGGGCAGCTCGGCATCGACGAGGCCGGCTGGGGCGGCACGCTGCTCCGGGCCGCCGCGTTCGCCGTCGCCGTACTCGCCGACTTCCTGCTCCTGCTGTACGTCCTCACGCTGCTGCCCGGCGTCGAGCCGCCGCGGCCCCGGCTGATCGTCGCCGCGCTGATCGGCGCCGCCGGGTTCGAGCTGCTCAAGCTGCTGCTCAGCGGCTATATGAAGGAGGTCGCGTCGAAGAGCATGTACGGCGCTTTCGGGGTTCCGATCGCGCTGCTGCTGTGGATCAACTTCACCGCGAAACTGCTGCTGTTCTGCGCCGCCTGGACGGCGACGGGGCCGGCAACGGACGAGCGGAGCGACGAGGAGCCCGCCGGCGTCAGCGACGACGGCGCATCAGATCCGGCAGCGGCCACCGGCGGTTGACGACGAAGATCCCGGCCGCGAGCAGAGCGAGGAGACCGCCCGTGATAGCCAGGGCGATCCCGACACCGCTCGAACCCCCCTGCGCGCCGGAGGCGGCCACCGGCTTCGCGGACGCCTCGTCCGTACCCCCCTTGCCCGAGCCGTCCGCGCCGGAGTTGGACGCCTTCGCGCCCGGCTGCGCGCCCGTGTCGACGCCCTTCGGCGGGACCAGCTCGCCCACCGGCTCGACCTTGCCCGAGGCATGGAAGCCCCAGTCGAAGAGCCGTGCGGTCTCCTTGTAGACCTCGTTGTGCCCGCCCTTCTCCGGGTTCATGACCGTGACGAGCAGCACCTTGCCGTCGCGCTCGGCGACGCCGGTGAAGGTGGCGCCCGCGTTGGTGGTGTTGCCGTTCTTCACGCCCGCGATGCCCTGGTACGTGGAGATGTCGCTGTCGCCGGTCAGGAGGCGGTTGGTGTTCTGGATCTCGAAGGACCCGCGGGTTGTCTTGCCCTTTTTGCTCTTCTTTGTCTCGCCCGGGAACTTGGCCCGCACGGTCGAGCAGTACTCCCGGAAGTCCTTCTTCTGCAGCCCGGAACGCGCGAAAAGCGTCAGATCGTACGCCGACGACACCTGCCGCTTCGCGTCGTAGCCGTCCGGGCTGACCACGCGCGTGTCGAGGGCCTGGAGCTCCTCTGCGTGCGCCTGCATGTCCTTGACGGTCTGGTCGACGCCGTCGTTCATCGAGGCCAGCACGTGGACGGCGTCGTTGCCGGAGCGCAGGAAGACGCCGAGCCACAGGTCGTGGACCGTGTAGGTCTCGTCCTCCTTTATCCCCACCATGCTGGAGCCCGAGCCGACGCCCGCCAGGTCGGAGGGGACCACCTTGTGCTTGGCGGTCTTCGGGAACTTCGGCAGCACTGTGTCGGCGAACAGCATCTTCAGGGTGCTCGCCGGGGGCAGCCGCCAGTGCGCGTTGTGGGCGGCCAGCACATCGCCGGACTCCGCGTCCGCGACGATCCAGGAGCGGGCGGTGAGGTCCTTGGGCAGGACCGGGGCGCCGGTGCCGAGATTCACCTGGGTTCCGGGCCGGCCCAGCCGCTCGCCACCGACGGTCGACATGTTCGCCGGGGGAGTGGCGCTCGGGCTCGCGCCCGGTGACGGGGCCGCCGCGGCCGGAACGGCCGTCAGGGAAAGGGACAACACGGTGGCAGAAGTGACCAACAAGGATCGCTTCACGGTCTTTTTGGTGGCTGGCACGGTCGAGAACGTACAGGGCTTGGTGAGAGAAGTCCCACTGCCCACCCCACCCCGGCACACGGTTCCGGACGGTGGCGGTGATACTGAACCCATGAAGCTCAGCCGCCCCGTGTCCTGGTTCCTGCTCGCTTTTGGGGTGTGGAGCTGGGTCATCTGGATCACTTTCATCAAGAACTTGTTCAACGACGGCAGCGGGCTCGCGTTCGACGACGCGGGTGATCCGACGGCGTACTTCTGGGTGCACCTGACGCTGGCCGTCGTCTCCTTTGTGTTGGGGACGGTCGTCGGCGTGATCGGGTTGCGCGGGGTGCGCGCCTCGCGACACACATCATCAGGGGATTCAGCTTCGTGATCTTTGTGTTTGTGCTGGTGGGCATCGTTGTGCTGGCCGTGATGGGTGGTCTGCACTGGTATGCGTGGCGGCGGCTGGTGCGGGACACCACGTCCGGGCCGGGGGTGGTCCGTCGCCTGGGCGCCGTCGTGTTCGTGGCCGGGCCCGTGCTGATGTTCGGCGGCCTCGCGAGTGAGCGCGCGGGTGCCCCGTTCTGGCTCCAGCAGATGCTGGCCTGGCCGGGCTTCCTGTGGATGGCGCTGTTCCTCTACGGGGTGCTGGCGCTGTTGGTGGGGGAGTTCATACGGCCGGTGCTGCGGCGGGTTCTGGAGCGGCGTGCGGGGGCGGCGTCCTCGCACGCGGCAGCCGTGGAGTCGGTGTCGATGTCGGTGTCGATGCCGGAGTCGGAGTCGGAGTCGGAGTCGGAGTCGCGCGAGAGCGTCCCGTCCCCGTCCGGCGCGCAATCGGTCACGCGAGAAGCGGACGGCGTGGACGCGCCATCCGCTGCGGGCGGACCCTCCGGCGCTACCGGCGCGACCCCTTGTGTGGCTTTGGCCGACGCGGACGACCGTCCCGCGCCGACGCCGCCAGGGCCCTCCCGTCGGCTCTTCGTCTCCCGGGTGGTGGGCGGTGCCGCCGCCGCGGCCGCGGTCGGAACGGTCGGGTACGGGACGTACGGCGTTCTGCGGGGACCCAAGGTGAAGCGGGTCACCGTGCCGTTGGCCAAGCTGCCGCGGTCCGCGCACGGTTTCCGGATCGCTGTCGTCAGTGACATCCATCTCGGACCGGTCCTGGGGCGCGGGTTCGCCGAGCGGGTCGTCGACACCATCAATTCCACGCAGCCCGATCTCATCGCCGTGGTCGGTGACCTGGTCGACGGCAGCGTGAAGGATCTCGGCCCGGCGGCCGCGCCCCTTGCTCAGCTCAGGGCCCGGCACGGTGCGTACTTCGTCACCGGGAATCACGAGTACTACTCCGGTGTCGGGCAATGGGTCCAGGAAGTGCGGGAGCTGGGGATCCAGCCGCTGGAGAACGTGCGGACCGAGTTGGCCGGATTCGATCTCGCGGGCGTGAATGACGTAGCGGGTGAGGCCGAGGGGCAGGGGCCCGACTTCGCCAAGGCGCTCGCGGATCGCGACAGGTCACGCGCGGTCGTGCTGCTCGCGCATCAGCCGGTGCAGATCGACGACGCCGTCCGGCACGGGGTCGATCTTCAGCTGTCGGGGCACACGCACGGAGGCCAGTTGTGGCCCGGCAATCTCATCGCGGAGGCCGCCAATCCGACGGTCGCGGGTCTTGAGCGGTACGGCGACACCCAGTTGTACGTGTCCCGGGGCGCAGGTGCCTGGGGGCCGCCTACGCGCGTGGGGGCGCCGTCGGACATCACGGTCGTGGAGCTGGCTTCCAGGCAGGCCTGAGCGCATGCCCTGAAACAGGCCGGAAATGATCGTTTGGATCGGGTCGAAGCGGTCATCACGATTCCCTTCCCCCGGCTGAAACTCCTGTGGTTAGGTGATCCGCGTCACTAGGGGAGTGGCGTGCGGTGGGAGGGGCACCGATGCGATCGGTTCGCTTACGCATTCTCGTGGCGCTGTGGCGCGGCCTTGAATTCCCGTGTGTACGGCCCTTGATGCTTACGGGTGCGGTGTGGAGCCGTACGCCGTCAGGAAGCGGTCGCGGAACGCGTTCATCTTCCAGACCGGGGCGTCCTGTTGGGGCCGCAGGCCGTCCGTCCAGTTCCAGTCGGCGATCTCGTCGAGCACCTTCGGGTCCTTGGCGACGATCGAGACCGGCACATCACGGCTGGCGTTGTTGCCGCTGACCCGGGCGATCGGCTGGTGGTCGCCGAGGAAGACGAGCACGGTGTTGTCGTTGCCGTACCGCACCAGGTAGTCGATGAGGCTGGTCACCGAGTACTGGATGGACTTGCCGTACTCCTCCTTCGACTGGGCCGAGTCGGTGAGGACGTCCCCCGGCTTCTTGCCGGCCTTCGCGATGGCGTCGTAGACCGAGCCGTCGCCGACCTGGTCCTGGGGGACCGTCTCGGGGAGCGGTGCCCAGGGCTGGTGGCTGGAGGTCAGGATGATCGTCGACATCAGCGGCTTGTCGTGCTTCTTGCCGTGCTCCAGGCGCTCGAACGCGGTCAGGGCGTACTGGTCGGGCATGGTCGACCAGCTGAACTTCGGCCCCTTGTAGCCGAGATCGCGGGAGTCGTAGAGCCTGTCGATGCCGTAGAACTTCTGCTCCGGCCAGCCCTTCTGAACGCCCGGCATGACGCCGACCGTGTCCCAGTTGCCCGTCTTCTTGAAGGCGCCGGGGAGGGTCAGGTGCTCGCCCGCGGTGACGGTGCGATAGCGCTGCTGGTTGCTGATCCACAGGCCCGACAGGAAGGTGGAGTGACCCAGCCAGCTGCTTCCGCCGTACGTCGCCGACGTCAGCCAGCCGCTCTTCGCCGCGAACCCGGCCTTGCGCAGCTTCTCGTCCCCGGACGCGAGGGTCGCGCCGACGCCCGGCGCCATGACCGGATCCTCGATCGCGCTGCGGCCGTAACTCTCGACGAACGTGATCATCATGTCCTTGCCGCGCAGCCCCGTCAGCAGCTGGTCCGGCGGGGTGTCGGCGAACGCGTCACTCTTGGCGATCTTCGCGAACGCCGCCTCGTCCCGGAGCGTGTTCCGCACCCGCTCGGCACGGTCCTGGACGACCAGCGTCGTGTGCTCGGAGGCGATCGGAACACCGCTGACCCGCACGCCGAGCGCCGCGCAGAGGACCCAGACGATGGCCAGCACCAGCGTCGTACGCGTCGCCGTCTCGTTGTGCCGGGCCACCAGGTTGCCCAGCCGGACGACCGCCAGCGTCATCACGGCGAGCAGGACGAGCACAAGCGTGACGGCCGCGACGACGATGAGGAGCGTGCCCTTCTTGCCCATCGTGTCCTGGAGGTACGCCTGGGCGTCGCTGAACAGCGCCCAGTCGAGAACGAGGTTGAAGCCTCGTCCGAGATATTCGTTGAAGCCGATGTCGAGGAAGTTCAGGACGGTCAGCGCGCCGAGGCTCAGCCCCGCCAGTGCCGCCACGGCGATACGCGGCTTGCGCGGCAGGACGATCAGCAGGGCGGCGCCGAAGATCGCCTCGACCGGGAGACGGATGAACTCGGCGGGCCGGAAGCCCTCGGCCTTGTTCGGCATGTGCAGCGCGACCAGCACGAGCACGGCCGCCAGGGCGGTGGTGGTCCACGCCAGGGTGCGGGCGGCCACCGGGTACTTCTCCCGCCAGCCGCGCCAGCGGCGCCATATGCGCAGGCCGTGCCGGGGGGCGGCGGCTTCCGGCTTGGGCTCGGGCTTCGGTTCCTGCTCCGGCTCGGGCTCGGTCGGGCCCTCCGACTCAGGGGCGCTCTCCTCGCGGGGCTCGGAAGGCTTCGAGGTCTCCTTGGGCTCGGACGGCTCCTGGGGCTCCGGAGGCTCCGAGGTCTCCTCGGGCTCGGATGTCTCCTCGGGCTCCGAGAGCGTCTCATCGCTCGCCTCGTCCGTGTTCGGCAGCTGTCGAGAGCTCGTGTTGAACGACAACCCGGCGGTCCTTCCGTGCGAAGCCCGGTAGTGGTGCTGGTGGCGCGGCGGACCAGGCTGGGGACGTCGGACCGCCTTATCTGCGTGCTCTCATCCGTGTACGGCGCGGTGGCGACCCCTGTTCAATCATCCGGGTAAGCCTTTGTCCAAGCAGGTCACCGCGGAAAGCCCGAGCGCCACGGACGGTGAAGCCCGAGCACCGGGTACCGAACAGCGCGAGCGTCACCGTGCCGGAAGCGTCACCGTGACCGCCAGTCCCTCGCCCGGGGCCGTCCGCACCGCCACCTCGCCCCCGTGCGCCGCCACGACGCCCTGCACGATCGCCATGCCGAGCCCGCTGCCCGCGCCGCCGCCCGCCCGGAAGAAGCGGTCGAAGATGCGGCACGCGTCCTCCTCCGCCAGCCCCGGACCCTCGTCCGCGACACACAGCCGTACGACACTGTCCTCGCGTTCCAGACCGAGCCGCACCGGCACCTCGGCGGGCGTGTGCGTACGTACGTTGGCCACGAGGTTGCCGAGCACCTGCCGCAGCCCCGACTCGTCGGCCCGTATGAGCAGCGTGCCGTCGGCACCCACGGAAACCGGGCGGTCCGGCTGCTGGGCCCGCAGATCCTCGGCGGCGTCCCGTACCAGTCGGCTCAAGTCGACGCTTCTGAACCGCAGTTCGGGCCCTTGGTCGAGGCGGGCCAGGGTGAGCAGCTCGTCCACGAGGCGGCCCATGCGGTCGGCTTCCGCGTTCATCCGGTCCCAGGCACGCTTGCGCTCCCCGGGGTCGGTCAGCATCCCCTTCTCGTACAGCTGGAGATAGCCGCGTATCGCCGACAGCGGTGTGCGCAGCTCGTGCGAGGCGTCCGCGACGAACCGGCGCAGCTGGGCCGCGCTGCGCTCCCGCGTCCGGTACGCCGACTCGACCTGGTGGAGCATGGAGTTGAGGGCGAGCCGCAGCTGCTCTACCTCCTGGGTCGGATGGTGGCTGGAGGGCACGCGCCGGGTCAGATCCCCCTCGGCGATCGCCGACGAGGTCTCCACCATGTCCTCCAGCGGCCGCATCCGGCGGCGCACGCTGAACATGGTCACGCAGGCGAGCAGCGCCAACAGCAGGGTGCCGACGGTCAGATCGAGCTTGAGTGCCTTCGCAATGCCCTTGTGCAGCGCGTCGGTCGAGGTGGCGAGCAGCAGGGTCGTGCCATCGGTGAGCCGGGTCCCGACCGCCCGGTAGGGGGCGCCGCGCACGGTGACGTCGTGCGGTTCGGTGTCGTCGACCAGTGCGCGCGGGTCGTCCACGGCGTCGGCCAGGGCGCGCTGGGTGTCCGTCGGCGCGAAGCCGCCGATGGCGACGGCCTTCCCCCGGCGGTCGAGCGCCGCGAAGATCGAGTCCGGGGTCGATGACTCGGCCGTGCGGTGCGTCAGCTGGTCCCGGACGACGGCCAGCGCGGTCAGCGAGTCGAGCTGCCGGAGCGTGAGCTGCGTATTGCCCAGCGATTCACGCATCGTGACCAGCTCCGTGTCGACCTGGTCGAGCAGATAGTGGCGCATGCCCATCAGGCTGACGGCGGTCGCCACGATGATGCCCAGGGCCAGCAGCGCCACGTTCGCGATCGTCAGCCCGCCGCGCAGCGAGTGGATCCCGTGCCGGTGGCGGGGGCGCCGGATCTTCAGCCGGTCCTTCAGCCGGTCCTTCAGCCGGTCCTTCAGCCGGGCCTTCATCCCGGCCTCCGTACGAGCCCGGTCGTTCATGCCCGCCCGGTCGTTCCTGCGCGCCCGGACCTTCATGCGAGCCCGTATCCGACGCCCCGCCGGGTGGTGATCAGCGGTGGCCCCAGTGGTTCGAGCTTGCGCCGCAGATAGCTGATGTACGTCTCCACGACGGTCGACTCGGGCGGTGTGTGTTCGTACTGCCAGACATGGCGCAGGAGTTGCTCCTTGGGCACGATCCGCCCGCCGTTGCGCACCAGGAAGCGCAGCAGGGCGTACTCGGTGGGGGTGAGCTCCACCGTACGGCCCGCGCGGTGGACCCTGTACGTCGTCTCGTCGAGCTCCAGGTCGCCGTACCGCAGGGGCGGGCGCTCGGGCAGGACGTCGTCGGCGCGCGTACGGCGCAGTACGGCCGTGATCCGGGCGATGACCTCGTCGATGTTGAACGGCTTGGTGATGTAGTCGTCGCCGAAGGCGAGCGCGCCGACGATCTCGGCGGGGGCGTCCCGCGCGGTGAGGAAGACGATCGCCAGATCCGGCTGCCGTATCCGCAGTTCGCGGCCGAGCGCGCGGCCGTCGCCGTCCGGCAGCATCACGTCGAGCAGCGCCGCGTCGGGGCGGGTGCGCTCGGCGAGCGTGAGCCCCTCACGGACGGTGCCCGCGGTCATCACCTCGAAGTGGTGGTAGCGCAGGGCGATTTCGAGGACGTCCGCGATGCTCGGTTCGTCCTCCACGACCAGCACGGTGCCAGGAGCCGTCATGCCCCCAGTATCGGCGGGGGCACTGACAGTCGGGTCCGTTCGGTCTTTGGAGTTCCTTGTGAGTCATGGGCGGGTCATGTCCACACGCGCGTGCGGTCGCCAATTCTGTTGCCCAGGACCTGGGGGACCGACCGAACCGAGTGAGCTGACCGACTAAGGAGCGTTGAACGTGGCGGCATTGGCACGGTGGTGCTATCGGCACCGGCTGGTGGTCCTGTTGCTGTGGGTGGGGGCGCTGTTCGGCCTGGGCGCGGCGGGTTCCGCCGCCGGCACGGACTACGCGAACGTCTTCTCCCTCCCCGACACGGACTCCAAGCGGGCGTACGACCTGATGGAGAAGGCGTTCCCGGAGGGCTCCGGAGACACCAACACGGTGGTGTGGAAGGTCGACGGGGAAGGCGGGGCCTCGGTACAGGACGCGTCCGTACGGTCCCGGCTCGAGCCCGCGCTCGAGGAGATCGGGCGGATGAAGGGGGTCGGTGAGGTCACCAACCCGTACGCCGGATCCCAGGGCGCGGCGGGGATCAGCCAGGACGGGCGGATCGCCTACGCCCAGGTCACCTTCACCGAGCAGGCGAACGGCGTGCCCAAGGAGCTGGTCGAGGACGTCGTCGACACGGCCAAGGGCGCCGAACGCGCCGGTCTCCAGGTCGAGCTGGGCGGCCAGGCGATCGCCCGTACGCAGGAACCGCCCCAGGGCATCGCGGAGGGGGTCGGCATCCTCGCGGCGGCCGTCGTCCTCTTCCTCGCCTTCGGCTCACTGTTCGCGATGCTGCTGCCGATCGTGGTGGCGATCGCGGGCGTCGGCAGCGGCATGATGGCCACGATGCTGATCAGCCACGTCACGGACGTGCCCGAAGTGGCCCCGCTGCTCGGCTCGTTGATCGGTCTCGGCGTCGGCATCGACTACGCGCTGTTCATCGTCACCCGGCACCGGCGCGGCATCCTGCGCGGCAATGAGCCGGAGGAGTCGGCGGTGACGGCCCTCAACACCTCCGGCCGCGCCGTGCTGTTCGCGGGCGGCACGGTCTGCATCGCCCTCGCCGGCATGCTGGTGATGAACCTGCGCTTCCTGGACGGCGTGGTCATCGCGGCATCGCTGACCGTCGTCCTGAGCGTCCTCGCGGCCGTCACCCTGCTGCCCGCGCTGCTCGGGCTGCTCGGCATGCGGGTCCTCAGCCGCCGCCAGCGGCGGCGGCTCGCCGCCGCGGGACCGGAGCCGGAGGAGACGAGCGGGCTCGCGGCGCGCTGGTCGTCGTACGTCCAAAGGCGCCCGCGCTCGGTCGCCGCGGGTGCCCTCGTCGTCATGATGGTCCTCGCGCTCCCCGTCCTGTCGATCCGGATCGGCACCACCGACCAGGGCAACCACCCCGACTCGACGACGACCCGGCAGGCGTACGACCTGCTTGCCGAGGGCTTCGGCCCCGGCTTCAACGGCCCGCTCCAGGTGGTCGTGGACGGCGCCGCTCCCACCGGGCTGGTGTCGGCCATCGAGTCGGCCGAGGGCGTCGCCCAGGTCGCCGCCCTGCCGCCCGCGAACGGCGTCACGGTGATCCAGGTGGTACCGACGACGTCACCGCAGTCCGAGCGGACGGACCAGCTGATCGACCGCCTGCGTGACGACGTGATCCCGTCCGCGGACGTCGAGGCCCATGTGGGCGGTGTGACGGCGGTGTTCAAGGACTTCGCGTCGGTGACCGGTGACCGCCTGCCGTACTTCATCGCGGCGATCATCTCGCTCGGTTTCCTGCTCCTGCTGGTGGCCTTCCGCTCCCTGGTGGTGCCGCTGACGGCCGCGCTCATGAACCTGATCGCCGCGGCGGCGTCCTTCGGCGTCCTGGTGGCCGTCTTCCAGTGGGGCTGGGGTACGGAGCTCATCGGCATCGGCAAGGAGGGCCCGATCACCTCCTTCCTCCCGGTGATCATGCTGTCCCTGCTCTTCGGCCTCTCGATGGACTACCAGGTGTTCCTGGTGAGCCGGATGCACGAGGAGTGGGTGCACACCAAGGACAACGCGCGCGCGGTACGCGTCGGCCTGGCCGAGACGAGCCGGGTCATCAACTGCGCGGCCCTGATCATGATCTGCGTGTTCAGCGCGTTCGTGCTGAGCGGCGACATGGAGGGCGCGATGGCGGGCATCGGCCTGGCGGCCGCGGTCGCGCTGGACGCCTTCATCCTGCGGACGGCCCTGGTGCCGGCCGCCATGCACCTACTGGGCAAGTCCAACTGGTGGCTGCCAGCCGGGCTGGAGAAGCGGCTGCCGCATCTGGCGGTCGAGCCTCGGGAACCGGAGCCCGAGGAAGCCGCCCCCGCGAGCGGCGGTGCGACGGTGGTGCACGGCTTCGTCCGCGACGCCGAGGGCACACCGGTCGACGGGGCGGTCCTCACCCTGCTCTCCAAGGGCGGCCGCCAACTGGACCGGGTGGCGTCCCTGGCCGACGGCTCGTACATCGTCTCGGTCCCGGCCTCGGGGACGTATCTGCTGGCGACGACGGCTCCGTCGTACGGCGCCCGGGCACAGCATGTCGTCGTGACGGATGAACCGCTGGTGTACGACGTGGAGTTGGCGGAGGGCGAGTTGGACGCGGTCAACTGACCGGAACGCGGGCAACACGGCGCAGGCGGGCCGTTGCCGACCGCCTGCGCCCCTGCGCGCCCTCGCGAGCCCGCCCGATCGGGCGACCGGCACCGGATCCGGTCGCGCACGGTCAGTGACGGTTTTACGTTCTTCCGTAACACACAGTCGCGGCGGTGTCGTCGGGACGCACGGCCGAGAAGTCGTCGGGACGCACGGCCGGGAGGGGGAGCAGCGCGGTGAGGTTGCGGCAGCGGGGGCAGGAAGCGTGGCGGATCACGCGAAGGTCCCCCGGAACGGCGGCGCGTCGGCCGTACTGGCCGCCCTGCACACGGTCGACCTCGCGGGAGGCGCCACCGGGCACATCCGCCTACGGGACGCCGACGCGAGCAGACCGAACGCGCGCGGACACGGCATCGGGCTCTACCGGGTCGCACAGCAGCACAAGGGGGACCGGCTCAAGCCCGAACCCCTCTGCGGCCGCCTCGCCGGAGGGGACCTGCTCCAGAAGGACTGGTGCGGCAAGTGGGCCGGACAGGCCCTAGTTGCTGGTGGCGGCGGCCCTCGACGCGGGATCCGGCAGCACGTTGGTCATCCCCGGCAGGAAGTCCGTGAACAGCTCGTGCACCTCGTGGACGAGGGGCCGCAGGACGCGGAAGCGGGCCAGTGAGACGCCGCGCGCGGTCAGCCGTGCCCCGCGCTGGGCGAGCCGGTAGCTGCGCTCGCGCCCCTCCGTCCGGTCGAAGACCCAGTACAGGACGAGCCCCATCTGGGAGAGCCACATCAACTCGGGCAGGACGTCCCGGAGTTCGTCCGGCACCTTGGTCTTCGCCCCGGCCAGCACCTCCCGGTGGACGCTGATGGCCTCCACGCGCGCGTGCTCCGACTCGGGGGAGAAGGGGCTGAGCGGGCTGTCCGGATCGGCCGCGTTCTTGAAGAACTGCACTGCGAATTCGTGGTACGGGGTGGCGATGTCCAGCCACGCCTTCAGCACCCCGCCGAGCCGGGCCTCCAGGTCGGTCTCGCGGTCCAGCACCTCCCGCACGGCCGCCTGGTGTTCGGCGGCGATCCGGTCGTAGAAGCCCTGGATGAGGTGCTCCTTGCCGGCGAAGTAGTAGTACGCGTTCCCGACGGAGACCCCGGCCTCCTTGGCGATGGCCCGCATGGTCGTCTTGTCGTACCCCCGCTCCTGGAACAGCCGCATCGCGGTCTCCAGGATGAGCGCGCGGGTCTGCTCGGACTTGGTGGCCGGGGCGGCTTCGGGGGAGGGGCCCTCGTCGGGGCCGTCGTTCTGTTCGGGCACGGAGCGAGCCTAACGAGTCGTGCAGGCGCCGCTGTCACAGCCGGGGGCTGTGTACGTCCACCCCGTACTCGGGTCGTAACTCCAGCCGTCACCCGAGTAGTACGCACCACCGCCCCACCGCCGCTGGGCCTTCCACTGCTGCCGGGCGCCGGCCTCCCCCCGGCCCCGGGTGTTGGCCTCCCGCTGTCCCGGGGTGTGGCCCTCCCGCCACTTGGCGGCGGCGAGGGTCGCGCCCTTCGCGAGCCGGGCACCCGCCGGGGTGCTCAGCCGATGGGCGAGCGGCCGGTACTCGCGCAACGCCCAGAGCGTGACGACCCAGGCGACGGCCCCCGTGTACACCTGCCCTCCGTCTCCCACGACGGTGATCTCGCCGAGGGTGGCCTCGTGATCGAGTTCCGGGAAACGCCGCCGGGCCTCGTCGGACCCGGCCGGAACGAACCGCAGCGGAACGAGCTGCGCCTGCTTGCCGAGCCAGTCCCGCAGGAAGGTGCACAGCGAGCACCGCGCGTCGTAGAGAACGGTGAGCCCGAGGACCGGGACGCGCGCGGCGCCCCGGTCGCGGGTGGCTGACGAGCCCGCCACCGTGGTCACGCCCCGGCCGCCGGGGCGACCCAGTCGGTCGGCGCGACGGGCGGCATCTGCTCCCGCTCCATCACTCCGCGGCGTCGGATCTTGTTGAGCACGTACACGTTCCCCAGGTGCATGACGCCGAGGACGAGCAGCACCACACCGAGCTTGGTCGAGAGGGCCTCGAAGATCCCGCGGGCGTTGAGGATCTCCTCATCCTGGTTCAGATAGAGCGCGACGAAGCCCAGGTTGACGAGGTAGAAGCCCACCACCAGCAGGTGATTGACGGCATCGGCGAGCTTCTCGTTCCCGTGCAGCACATCGGCCAGGAAGATCCGCCCGTTCCGGCTCAGAGTGCGTGCCACCCAGACGGTCAGCGCGATGCTGACCAGCAGGTAGATGACGTACGCGACGACTGTGAGATCCATGTCCCCACCCCTTCTTGAACGCGTTCAAAACGCTGTCGAGGAAGACTGTAGACCTGCTTTTGAACACGTTCAAGTCGAGGAGGTGGGGAGATGGCCGAGGGGGATCGCGGAGGGGGAATCGCTGGGAGGGCTCTCGGGGGGTCTAGGTCTGCCGCCCGAGCTCGGGCCGCTTGCTGTAGTCCGTCAGGCCGATGACGTTCCCCCAGGGATCGGTGAACTCGATGGTCCACCCAGTGGCGACGGGGAACGGGGCGCCCAGCGGCTGAATGCCCGCCGCCGCGAGGGCCTCCGCCGCGACCCGCGCGTCCCGCACCTCCAGCCACACCCGCGCCGAGCCCCACGACGGCGGGCGATGGCTCAGCTCCTCGTCCGCCCGCAACAGCACACCCGGCGTCTCCTTGCCCACCTTCAGCAGCGCGATCCCGGCCTCATCGAGCCGGAACGCCACGGGAAACCCGGCCCGCTCGTAGAACCTCACAGCCTCGCCGAGGTCCCCGACGGGCAGAAGGACGTTGTCGAACCCGAGCAGCTCGTATGACGCATCATCTGACATGCCATCAGATTAGGGCGGTGCGGGGAGCCGGCGCGGAGGGGCTGACCGCGGTCCGAACATGCGATCACCCGTTGAGGTGAAGCGCCGCTCATTCCCCCTGGGTACGCTGAATCGACAGGCGAGACTCCGTCGCATGGGAGCACTGATGAGCGCCGCATCCGAGAACGGGCTCGACGACGAGCGGCCGTACCGCTGGCCGATCCCGCCCCCCGAGGGCTGGACCGCGGACGACCTCGACCGTATCCCGGGCCTCCCGCCGCACACGGAGCTGATCGACGGGAGTCTCGTCTTCATGAGTCCGCAGACCGCATTTCACGGGCGCTGCATGCGTCTGCTGGAGAGCACTCTCCTGGCGCAGGCCCCGGACCATCTCGACGTCATGCGGGAGATGACGGTCAAGCTGGACGCCAAGAACCGGCCCGAGCCAGATGTCCTCGTGTTTCCGGTGGAGGCGAACACGGGACCCAACCAAACCTGGTACAAACCCGAGGACATTCTGCTGGCTGTCGAAGTGGTCTCGCTCGACTCTCGCGAACGCGACCGCGAGGTCAAGCCCCGCAAGTACGCCGAGGCCGGCGTCCCGCATTTCTGGCGTGTCGAGCAGGACGAGGACAAGGGCCTGCCCGTCGTCTACGTCTACGAGCTCGACCCGGCCACGAAGTCGTACGGTCTCACCGGGATTTTCCACGAGCGGCTCAAGGTCGTCGCCCCCTTCGAGATCGAGATCGATCTGACGGCCGTCGACAGGCGGCGAGGCGGCTCGGAGCCCGCATAGAAGCCGCGCGGTGGTCGGCCACAGGGCGTGGCCGACCACCGCAACGCGCCCTCAGCCGATGGCGATCCGTGTCTTCCAATAGCTCGCGGGGCCGATGATCTCGTTGCCGGCCCCGGGGAGCGTCGCCTTCCCACCGGCATAGAACCGCACGGACCCATCGGACCGCACAGCCCAGATATCGGGGACGGAGTCCCCGTTGACATCCGGCGTGCCGATCAGGAGTGGCACGCTGCTGCTGGACCATCCTGAGGCGGCGTATTCGGTGTCGATCCCGCCCGAGGAATTGGCGCCGGACGCCAGCGAGGTCAGGTCGACACCGCCATCGCTCGCCGCGATGCCCTTGCGGAGGAGCAGCCTGGACGAGATGTCGGTCCGGTACACGATGTCGGTGACGCCGTCGCCGGAGATGTCCTGGGCGGTGACGATGTCGCGCTCCGTCCAGGCCGACGCGGATAGGCGAGTCGCCTGGTCGATGGTCGCCCCGCGGTAGCCGGTGAAGACCCACAGCTCGTCGCCGACAGTGGCGAAGAAGTCGCTCTGACCGTCGCCGGTGGCGTCGCCTGCGGACACGATCTGAGTCAGGGCCGCCGGGCTGGGAGCCCCCTCCGGCAGGAGGATTTCGCGGCGCTTGTCGATGTTGACGGCGCCGTAGCCGTCACCCGGGTAGACCCACAGTTTGCCGTCGAGACGGACGACGAGGTCTTGGAGGCCGTCGGCACCGTAGATGTCGCCGTTGTGGGTGATCAGCGCGCCCTTGAAATGGCCCGAGGGCGCACCCACGAAGGGCGGCAGATCGTCTCCGTTGGGATCCTTTGCCGGGTTGCCCCGGTAAGCGCCGGACATCGAGTAGTCGAGGTCGCCGCTTCCCTTGGTGAGGTCGTCGGCGGTTGCTTGAGAGGGGTAGAGAGACAGGTTGCCGCCCTCGGTGACGACCATGAGGTCGGCGAGCTTGTCGCCGGTGAAGTCGCCTGGGGTGTCCGCTTGGTCGCGGGGGGAAACGTAGAAGAAGTACTTGGTCGGCTGGGAGACGTTGCCCGCGCCGTCCACGGTCCGGACGTACAGCACGTTGGGGCCCGCCGTCGGTGGCTTCGCATCCGTCAGGGTCGCGCTGACGGTGGTGGCCGTACCGGGTGTCCGGTTCACGTGGAACGTGTAGTACGGCGAGTTGAATCCGTACTCGTAGCGGACGACATCGGTGTTCAGCGCGCGCACTGTGAACGTTCACGCGTGGTCCGTTCCTGGTCCCGCTCCAAGTGGTCCGGGGGACCTCGCCGTGTTCGGTCGCCGTTCGCTTGCCCGTCACCGCCGCCTGCGGCGGACAGTCGTACCCGCCGTAGGAGCAGCCCTGTTGGTGGGGTTGCTGCCCGCGCAGTCGCTGGCGATCCCGCCGGATCCGGGGCAGGCGGAGACCGGACGCGAGACGCTGTCCCTGGAAGAGCTGAAGCGAGACTTGCCGATCCCCGGCAAGGTGTTCAGCCGCCATCTGGACACGCTCAAGGCCGATATTCCCAAGGACCTGGTCCAGGCCCCGACGGGCACGACGAGCCCGCCTTCCAACCTCACGGGCTCGGTCAGCTTCGGCTCGACCACGACTCCTGCATCCGCGCGGACTGCTGTCACCGCAGCCGATCAGGCGGCGCTGACCCCCGTGGGAACCCTGCCGGTCAGCCTCGGTCAGGCCCCCGACCAGTTGGCGCCGACCGGCACTTGGCAGGTCACCATCCCGGACCAGGCCTCCGCGGTCAGCCAGGGCGTGGACGGTGCCGTGCTTGTCGTGCAGGCGCCGGACACGGGCTCGGTCCCGATCTCCGTCAAGCTCGACTACTCCAAGTTCAAGAACCTCTACGGCGCGGACTGGGCCTCACGCCTGCGTTTCGTGCAGTTCCCCGACTGCTATCTGCAGACGCCGGACGACGAGGCCTGCCAGACGTACGAGGAACTGGAGACGACCAACGACACGGCGTCCAAGTCCCTTACCGCAACCGTCGACCCGGCGACCGACGGCACGGTGACCCCGGCTTCGGCCGCGCCCTCGTCCACCAACGGCTCCGGCGTTGCGCAGGCCGCGTACCGGACATCCACTTCGGCGACGCCCGCGGCGGCCGGAGGCACGGCTGTGCTCGGTGCGGTCGACTCGGGTGGTGCAGAGGGCGGCAGCTTCAAGGCGACCCCCCTCGCCTCCGACGGCAAGTGGGAGGCGGGGGGATCGTCGGGCGCGTTCAGCTGGTCGTATCCGCTGAACGTGCCGTCCCCGCCGGCGGGTCCTGCCCCCAAGATCTCTTTCAACTACAACTCGCAGGCCGTGGACGGCCGTACGGCCGTCTCCTCGCCGCAGGCGTCCTGGATCGGCGAGGGCTGGGGCTACGACCCCGGCCACATCGAACGCCGTTACCGCTCCTGCCAGGACGACCGCAAGACTCTCAACTCCGGTGCGCCCAACAACACCGCCAAGAAGGACAAGACGTCCGACCTGTGCTGGGTGTCGTACAACGCGGTGATGTCGCTGGCGGGCAAGACCACCGAGCTCGTCCGTGACGCGCCCGCGGGCAGCAATCCCGAAACCGACACCGAGATCTACCGCCCGCAGCAGGACGACGGCACGCGCGTCCAGCGGAAGACGGGCGGCAGCAACGGCGACAACAACGGCGAGTACTGGATCGTCACCACTCCGGACGGCACCACGTACTACTACGGCCTGAACCAGGTCGGTGGCGGGCACGCCGACACCGACTCCGTCTCCACCGTGCCCGTCTTCGGCAACCACCCCGAAGAGCCGTGCCACGCGACCGCCTTCGCGGACTCCCGCTGCGGCGCGGGCAAGCAGCAGGCCTGGCGCTGGGGACTGGACAAGGTCGTCGACGTCCACGGCAACGTGATGGTGATCGACTGGCACCAGTCCACCAACTACTACGCCGTCAACAAGAAGTTCAAGTCGCCCGAGAAGTACGACCGCGCCGCCTACCCGGACGTCATCGAGTACGGCATGCGCTCCTCGGACCTCACCAAGCCTTCCGCCAAGGTCGACTTCGTCGCGGCCCAGCGCTGCCTGGCCTCCGCCACCGTCTGCGACGGCGACAACTTCGACAAGACCGACGACCCGGGCGCGTACCGCCCCTGGTGGGACAGTCCCGGCAACCTCAACTGCAAGTCCACGTCCAAGCTCTGCCCCGCCTTCCCGTCCTTCTGGACCCGGCTGCGCCTCTCAGCGGTCACCACATACGGCCAGCGGCCCGGTTCCGGCGACCTCCAGAAGGTGGACACGTACACGCTCCACCAGTCCTTCCCCCAGGACTGGTACGACACCTCACCCGGCCTCTGGCTCAACTCGATTACTCGCACCGGGTATGGGCCCGGCGACACCACCGGCACCCTCCAGTCCAAGGACGGCATCAGCTTCGCGCCGTACACCGTCGGTTCCACCTCGCCCCTGCACAGGCGCCTGAAGGACCGGCAGCTGCCGAACCTGGTACGCAACGGCACAAGTGACCAGCGCCCCGGCTTCACCCGCCCGCGCATCGGCACCGTCTCGACGGAGTACGGCGGTGACATCGAGGTCGAGTACACCGGCGGCTGCTCGGCCCCGCCCGCGGAGGACAAGGGCAAGAGCAACGGCACCTGCTACCCGGTCCGCTGGTCGCCCGACGGAGACGAGAAGACACCGGCCAAGGCGTGGTTCAACAAGTACGTCGTCGACGCCGTCATCGAGACCGACAAGGTCACGTCACACGGCAAGCCGGTCATCACGAAGTACAAGTACGCGGGCGCGGCCTGGGCCAAGAGTGATGACGAGTTCGCGCGGCCCGCGCTGTGGACGTACAGCGACTGGCGGGGATACCGGCAGGTCACGGCCATCAAGGGCAGCAAGTCCGTGTCCCAGCACGGCGTTCCGCAGTCCCAGTCCTCTTCGGTGACCCGCTACTTCCAGGGATCCGGCGGAGAGGTCAAGGACTCCATGGGCAAGCACACGCTGCTGTCGGACGACGCACCGCAGTACGCCGGAATGCCCGCGGAGACCATCACCTACCGAGACTCCGACGGCGAGATCCTCAAGCGCGACCTGAACTTCCCCTGGTCCCAGCAGACCGCGTCCCGCTCGCGCGAGAACGAGGACGGGACCGACGGCGACCCGCTGCTCGCGCACCGCGTGGGCGTCAAGCGGACTGACGCGATCCAGACGGTTGACGACGACGGCGGCTGGCGCGCTGTCCGCACGCTGACCTCGGTCGACGACACCTACGGCCTTCCCATCCAGGTGGAGACCGCCGTCGTCAAGCCCAACGGCACTGATGAGACGCTCTCCGACCAGACCTGCACGAAGACGTTCTACGTGCACAACACCTCGGCCTGGCTGATCGGTCTGCCCAAGGAGCAGCGCACGACGGCCACTTCCTGTGCCGGGTACGACTCCGCCGACCCGGGCACGCAGCTCAAGGCAGCGGTGCGGAACACCTACGACAACTTGGCTTATGGCGACGTGCCTACCAAGGGCCTGATTACCTCCGCGGCACAGACCAACGGGGCCGGCACGTCGTACTCCGTGGTCATGACCACCACGTACGACCCGCTGGGACGGGTCCGCGCATTGACCGCTCCGGGCGTCGGCACGACAGAGAAGCAGTACACCCCGGGTGACGAGGGTGGTCCCGTCACATCGGTCAAGACGGTCAATGCCAAGGGTCATGCGACGACCACGACCTATGACCCGGGTCGCGACCTGCCTCTGACGGTCACGGACCCCAACGATCGTGTGAGCCGCTCTGAGTACGACGATCTCGGTCGCTTGGTGAAGGGCTGGTCCCCGTCGCGCTCGTCTGGCGGCAAGTCGCCGAACGTCGAGATCGAATACCAGGCGGCGATCGCCACGTCCGACAAGAACAGCCCGGCCGCCGTGACGCTGAAGACCCTCAAGGACGACGGCTCATTTGCCCGCGAGGTGACCCTCTACGACGGCCTGACCCGCGAGGTCCAGAAGCAGACCGATGCCCATGGCCCCGGCCGGATCATCGTCGACACCACGTACAACGATCACGGTCTGGTTGATGATCAGACCGGTGCGTACCTGGCGAAGGACGAGCCGGACACGGAACTCTTCGCTCCCCGGTCCAAGTCCCAGATCCCCAGCTGGGTCAAGCACCGCTATGACGGCCTGCAACGCGAGGTCCGTGCGTCGACCTACCACGACGGTGACTACAAGCACGCGACATACATGGAGTACGGCTACACCAGCACCTGGGTGAACCCGCCCGGCTCGACGACCCCGACCACCCGCACGTACACCGACGCGCTCGGCCGGGTCACCTCCATTAAGCACTACACCAAGGAGGACTCCGACGCGACCGCCGGGCGCACGACGAAGTACGAGTACGACGCGAGGGGCAACCGCGACAAGATCACCGACGCGGCGGGCAACGTCTGGTCGTACACCTTCGACGCCCGAGGCCGGGTCACGTCCTCCACCGACCCCGACACCGGAACGACGTCGACCTGGTACGACGACGCCGACCGCGCAAACCACGTCAAGGACGCGCGCAACCAGGAGACGTTCACCGAGTACGACGTCCTCGGGCGCGTCCTGAAGGTGAGGCAGGGCTCCGCGACCGCGACCCCCGTCAAGGAGTACACCTACGACACGTTGTCCGGCGCACTCGGCAAGCCCGTCGCGTCGATCCGGCACACGAGCAACGGCGACTACATCAACCGCGTCACCGGCTACGACACCGAATACAGCGTCACCGGCAGCGAAACGGTCATCCCGGCCAACTCAACGACCACCGGCCTGGCCGGCACCTACGCCTACGAGTACACCTACACGCCCACCGGAAAGCCGCAGACGGTCACGCTGCCCGCGGCGGGCGGCCTGGCGAAGGAGAAGGTCGTCACGCGCTACAACGGCGACGGCCTCCCGGAGTCGACGTCAGGAACGGCCTGGTACACGACCGACGCGACCTACTCGCCCTACGGCGAGGTGCTGCGGACGGTCACCGGCGCCCAGCCCTACCGCGTCTGGACGACGAACTTCGTCGACCCGCACACAGGCCGGCTCCAGCGCACGGTGACCGACCGCGAGACGGCCGACCCGCACCGCATCACGGACAGCTACTACTCCTACGATGCGTCTGGCACCATCACGTCCAACGCCCGCAACCTGGGCGAGTCGACGGGCAGCACCTGGGACAACCAGTGCTTCACGTACGACGTGACGGGCGAGCTGGCGCACGCCTGGACGTCGAAGCTCACACCGGACGGCAAGGGCACGGGCTGCAAGTCGTCGAATGGGGCGAGTTGGGGTCACCGTACCGACTATGCGGCCTCGACCGGCCCGGTCGCCGAAGCCCCGGACGCGACGGCCCCGGATTCCTCCCTGACGTCGACGCTTTCCGCATCCGCGCCGGACGCGACCACGGTGTCGACAGGCACGACTGCCTACCGCCAGTCGTTCACCTTCGACTGGCTCGGCAACCGTGCCACGCTGACCGAGCACGACACGGCGGACGCGACGAAGAACGTCACGTTCACCTACCAGTACGGCAAGACGGTCACGGGGACGTCGACCCTGGCCCAGCCGCACACGGCCACGTCGATCAGCTCCAGCCCCTCCGGCAAGGGCAGCGCCTACACATACGACGACACGGGCAACACCACGGTCCGGGACCTGCCCAGCACCACGCAGGACCTGGTCTGGTCGCCCGAGAACAAGCTCGACTCGATCACGGACGACGGCAAGAAGACGACGTACGTCTACGACGCTGACGGCAACCGCATCCTGGAGAACTCGCCTTCCGGCTCCACGCTGTACTTGGGCGAGACCGAGCTGACGACAAATTGGACGGGAAGGATCACCCAGGCCTCGCGTTCATATGCCCAGCCAGGCGCGCCGACGGTCGTCCGCAGCACCACCAACGGAGCGACGACAGGCCACAAGCGCAGTGTCCTGATAGCCGACCACCTCGGCACGGCGAACACGTCGGTCGACCTGGCCACCGGCCAGCCCGTCACCCGCCGCGCCTTCAAGCCCTACGGCGAAGTCCGCGGCACCAAGCCGACCAACTGGCCCGACAAGCACAGCTACTTGGGGGTCGGCATCGACGACGCGGCCACGGGCCTGACGCACATAGGCGCTCGCGAATACGACCAGAACTCCGGCCGCTTCCTCTCGGCGGACCCGGTGATCGACTTCGCGGACCCGCTGCAGATGAACGGGTACGCGTACTCCAACAACAGCCCGGTGAGTTATTCGGATCCGACAGGTCTGGAGCGTGAGCACACGCCGGACGGCGGGTGCGACCCCATCACCTGTCCCGACGCGGACTGGGGTACCGAGGAAGAGGCCCAGGCCCTCGTCGACGGGATTTACGGCGCAGGGACCGCAACCGTGACGGTCACGAAGACCGGCACGGCCACCAAGCCGTCGACCAACTGCGACTGGAAGTGCAAGCTCGGTAACTGGTGGGACGAGAACAAGGTCACGGTCGTCACCGTCACCACCGAAATCGCGGTGAGCGCGACGTGTTACACCACTGCTGGTGTGACAGGCACCGCAACCGGCGGTTTGGGCTACGGAATCGCGGCCGGCTGCGGGGCCATCGCAGGCGCGGCGGGCGCCGCTGCCGGTAACGCGGTAGACGACAATGCCGATCACAGCGTCGGCGGCCAACTGGGCGGCATGGCCGAAGGCGCCGTGTGGGGCGGGGCTGGCGGCGTGCTCGGGCAGGGGCTCGGCAATTTGATGCAGAAGGGCGCCAACGCCCTTGCCGGCAAAATACTCAGTGGCTGTTTCAAGAACAGCTTCGTTCCCGGCACCCTCGTCCTGATGGCCGACGGCTCCACCCAACCCATCGAAGAGCTCGAGCTCGGCGACGAGGTCTTGGCCACCGACCCGGAGACCGGTGAGACCCGGCCCGAGAAAGTAACCGCAACCATCCTGGGCAAGGGCTCAAAGCACCTGGTCAAGATCACCGTCGACATGGATGGTGAGAAGGGTGGCGAGACCGCATCCATTACCGCAACGGACGGACATCCCTTCTGGGTTCCGGAGCTGGGTGAGTGGATTGAAGCGACTGATCTGAAGTCGGGCGACTGGCTGCGGACAACTGAGGTTTTCGCTTCGGGGTGACGTCATGGCGGTGTCCAGGTGAGGCCGGTTTCGGCGATGAAGCCGTCGAGGAGGTCGGGCCGGTACTGCATCTTCTTCAGCCGGGTGCGGGTGAGGTCGGCGAGGGCGTCGACGGTGCATGCCGCAAGGTTGCCCAGGTCGTTCTTCAGGTTCGCCCACACGCCTTCGGCCGGGTTGAGGTCCGGGGCGTAGGCCGGCAGACGGAAGACGGTCAGCCACCGCTTGCGGGCGGCCAGTAACTCGCGCATCAGCGCATCCTTGTGCTGGGTGGAGTTGTCCCAGACCAGCACGATCTTCCCGCCGAGTTGCTGGTGGGCGGCCTCCAGCAGCTCGGCGAAGTCCTGCTCCTTGAAGCCGTTCTTCTCACCGCGCCGACCGGGGTGGTGGGCGAGCATCCGGTAGATCAGGCGGGTCCGCTCACCCGGCTTCGCGCAGACCATCCCGGCCACCGAGACCCTGCCCGATCCCTTCCCCGACACCCTGACCTGCGGCGGCACTCCGATACGGGACCAGGTGCGGGCCTTGGGCGGCCGTAGAGCCTGCCCCGACTCGTCCTCGAACACCAGCCACGCATCCTGCTCCCTCACCTTCTTTCCACGCGCGCCCATGTCTCCTCCCGCCACACCCGCACCTGCTCCTCGTCCCGCTCGGCGGCCCGGTGCACCGGAACCTGCACCGAGAAGCCCATCTGCCGCAGGATCCGGGACAGTTGCGGCTGGCTGAAGCGCACGTGGAAGCGCCGGGCAACCAGCACCGAGATCCTCGCCAGCGTCCACCGCTGGTCTTCCCTCCAGCCGTGTACGGCCGGGCCCTGCTCCAGCGCACGCGCCAGCCAAGCCCGCCAGCCCGGCTGCATCCGCGACGCGACCCCCGAGGGGCCCTTGGAGCGCAGGGCGTCCCTACCGCCCTGACGCCAGGCGGCGTGCCAGGCATAAGCCGACTTCCGCGACACCCGTAACACCCGCGCGACCTGCGGCGGCCGCATCCCCGCCGCGAACATCTCGGCGGCCTGGAACCGCACCCGCTCCCGCCGGGCCCGCTCCACCGCGGTCAGGCCACCCCCATCGGGATACCTCATGCCACCGGACTACACCCACCCACCGAACCCGCGTCACCCCGACGCGAAAACCTCAGTAGCTTCGCGTAAGGCGTGCATAGACGCGTGGGCCGAGGCCGTCCGTTCGCATCCCGATCACTGGGATCCGGCAGAAGGTGAGGAGCCTGAGGAATGTGCAGGCTTTAGCGGGGACAGGGACAACTTCATCAGCCTGTACGTGCTGGGCAGGGACAAAGCTGTCCGCGAGAAGATGGAGAGAATGCAGCAGGACGCGGAAGAGGCCGCCTCCGAAGCTGCCTCCAAGAGTCCTCAACCCTAACTCGCTCAGGGTCGGACCCTTCTCGCCTCGAGTTGCCAGATAACAGTCAGCCCAGAAGTCTTCGTGACCTCGTGTCCGTCCAGCACCCTGAGCTGTCGGGCAGCCTGTGGGGCCTTGCCCGTACACGAACGACCACCGTGGTCAGAAGCTGATCCACCTTGGTGCACTTCGACGCAATCCTCGCCGACCGTGCGGACAAGGCGGGCGGGTTCCGACGTGGTCGTCATGACCCAGCTTGCCAAGGTGAAGTAGGTGCGGCAGCGAGCTGCAAACTAGTGAGGGCCCTGAGCGGGCGGGAGTATGCCCTTGCGGGCCGCGGAGAGGAGCGGGGTGAGCGTGGTCGCTCGGAGGGTGAGAGTGACGCTGGCGTCGTCGGATTCGCGGAGGCGGATCGTTCCGTCGGGGGCGGCTGCGAGTTCGAGGCAGTTGCTGGCCTCGCTGCTGAACGAGGACTTCTGCCAGTGGAGTTCGGGCACGGTAGGGCCTTTCAGAGGCTCGCGGTGAGGGTGTGGATGAAGTCGCGGGATGCCGAGGGGGACAGGGCGAGGTCCTCCATGCGGGCCATGATTGTGCGGTACTTCACCAACTGAGCCTCAGTGTGCAGGAATTCCGAGCCATGTTCCGTGTCCAGCTGCACGGTGTCCAGCTGGGGGTGCGGTCCATGCGCGATGACGACGGTCTGTCCTGCGCCGGGGAAGATCCCTGCGGAGAAGGGGAGGACGAGGACCGTCACGTCCTCACGCTCGCTCATCTCCGTGATGTGCGCCAACTGTTTGCGCATGATCTCGGGGCCCCCGAACTGCATTCGCAGAGCGGCCTCGTGGATGAGCCCCGTGTATGGCGTCGGGGTTTCGCGGTAGAGGACGCCCTGGCGCTTGATGCGGTGGGACAGGCGGTGCTCGACCATCGGCGGCGAGAGCGCGGGGACGTTCTGCTGGAAGACCACGCGTGCGTAGTCCGGGGTCTGGAGCAGCCCGGGCAGGTGGGTGAACTGGACGGTGCGCACTGCCGTCGCGTGTTCCTCCATCTCCGACAGGTCCAGTAGGACCGGCGGGAGGAGATCGCGGTAGTCGTCCCACCAATTGCGGGAGCGGCCTGTCGTCATGGCCGCCAGCGCGTCGATGTACGCCTCGTCGTCGCAGTCGTATCCGAGTGCGAACGTTCGAACGCGGTCCGCGCTGACGCCGAATCTGCCGGACTCGATATTGCTGATCCGGGCCGGATCCACCCCGAGTTTCTGACCGGCCTCACGCGAGTTGAGGCCGGCGCGCTCGCGGAGTTTGCGCAGCTCGGCGCCAAGTCGTTGCTGTCTGACGGTTGCCGTCGGCCTTGGTGGCACAGCCCCTCCATTCCAAGAAGTTCCCGTGTTCGGTAGCAGTATTGTAGTCGCTTGCCCTACGGTGAGTGTCACGCCAACTACTCATCGTGGCACCGGGGTTCCCGGAAGCGCACCGCGCTGCCCCCGCTCACCGCGGCGGCAGCGCGACAGAGCCACCGCCCGCGTGTCACCCGACTCACCCATCCAATCCCCGTACCTCAACGAGGAGTTACGGACATGACCGAACTCGCCCCGAAAACCCTCGCCAACCTCCCGCTCGATCCGCTGGGCGCCGACTGGGAGTACGCGCTCCGAATCCCCCACTCGCCCCTCGGGCCCGGCATCGTCCGTGCCCACGTGCGTGCCGTACTCACCCGGTATCGCGTACGCGACGTCGTCCTGGACGGCGTTGAACTCGTCGCGTCCGAGCTGGTCACCAACTCCCTTGCCTGTACGTCCGATCCGGTCAGTGTGCGGCTCGGGCGTGCTGACGGGCGGTTACGGCTCAGTGTGTGGGACAGCAATCCGTTTCCGCCTAGGGAGAGCCCGCGGTCGGGGGCGGATGTCGACGCCGAGAGTGGGCGTGGGCTCTGGATTCTGCGGGAGTGCACCGACGACTGGGGGCACTACCGGCTCCTCAACGGGAGCCGTATGAGCGGAGGGAAGGAGGTGTGGGCGGAGTGGCGGGCACCCTGTGCGTGACGGGGGCCGGGGCGGGGGCGATCTCCGTCCTGCCCGTGTGGCGGCCGTCTGCCCGTGTGGCGGCCGGCCGCCTGGGGACGCGAGGCACTCGATTGTCAGTGGTGGCTCGTACTGTCGTCGGCATGGCAACGGTGACATTCGTCGATGAGACGACCAGTGGGGACCGGCGTGCGGGCTGGGGGATCGAGATCGCGGAGGAGCGGCTCGCGTTGCGGGAGCTGATCCGGCGGCGGGTTTTCCAGGAGGTCGCGGAGTACAACGCGCGGACGCCGGGGGTGTTCCAGGGGCTCGTGCAGCCGGAGGACACCGAGCGCGTGCTGAACGGGTACGCGTTGCGGACGCCGCGGCGGATAGACCCCGAGGCGCAGACCGAGCTGGCTCTCAAGGCCTTCGCGGGGAATGGGTTCCTGGTGCTGGTCGGGGACCGGCAAGTCACCGATCTCGACGAGGAGATCGACCTGCTGCTCGGCACCGCGGTCACGTTCCTGAAGCTCGTCGCGCTGGTGGGTGGCTGATGATTGACTCTCCTTCCGAGTACGCCCGGCTCGTGCAGGATGTTCACGGTCTGATCGCCGCCGGGGACACCGAGCGGCTCGTGCCCGAACTGCTCGCGCTCGCCGAGATGGTCGACGACCACTGGGGCTGGGAGGGCCGCAAGGTCATCGACGCGGTGCGCGCCGCGGACGGCCGGTTCCAGGCCGCGCTGGTGCACCGCCTGTCCGTCCGGTATCACGAGCTGGAGCCCGGTGCGGTCGGCCGCCGCAGCATCGTGCGTCTGCTCGACAACTTCCCTGGCCTGGAGCTGGTCGATGAGAAGGTGCGCGACACCCGGGCCGCGCTGATCAGACTGGCCGCGGAGCAGGAGACGCAGTACAACACCCAGCATCTGATCCGGCTCGCCGAACTCGAACTCGCCGAGGGCCGCGAACTCCCCGGCGATTTCATCGCCCTGATCCGCCGTTCGCACCTGATGCTGTGGAACGGCACGAGCGAATTGGGTTCCCTTGCCGGGCGGCTCTCCCGTCCTGTCGTGAACCCCGGGGAGGCGTGGGCCGATCGGGCCCTGGCGGAGCTCGCCGAGCTGGGCGAGGGCAAGGGCAAGGGCAGGGACGAGGGTGAGGACGAGGGCTGGCAGCGGCTGCTCGCCCACGCCGCCACGGCCACCGCCGCCCGACCCTCCGCCAAATGGGAGCGCACCGGCCGCGCACTGATCGAAACCCTCGGCCCCGACGAGGTGCGCGAGCGGCTGCTGCCCTGGCTGCGGCTGGTGGGCAAGCCCCGCACCCGCCCGCTGCTGGCCTCGGGCTACGGCGCGAACCCCAACGAGACCTTCGACCCGTACAACGCCAACGTGCTGCGCGGTCTGGCCTGGTTGCTCTCCTCCCTGCCCGCACACGCCGAGACCGCCCGCGTCCTCGGCACCCTCGTCGAGACGGCCCTGCGCAAGGTCGCGGGCCTCGGGCCGGTGAACCCCAAGGTCGCCAACGCGGGAGTCGTCGCCCTCTCGCGGATCGACAGCGAGCCGGCCCTCGCCGAACTGGCCCGTCTCGCCACACGCGTCACCTACAAGGGCACGCTCAAGCTGCTCAACACCGCACTGGACAGCCGGGCGGAGGCGCTGGGCCTCAGCCGCGAGGAGATCGAGGAACTCGCCGTTCCCACCTATGGATTGACGGAGATCGGCCGAGCCCGCCACCAGTTCGGCGAGATCACCGCCCTGGTCGAGGTCCACGGCTCCAAGGCGGTCCTCGGCTGGCACAACGCGGCAGGCAAGGCGGTCAAGACCGTGCCCGCGATCGTCAGGCGCGACCATGCCGACGAGCTGAAAGAGCTGAAGGCGGCCGTCAAGGACATCGACAAGATGCTGTCGGCCCAGAGCGAGCGCCTCGACCGGCAGTTCCTCGCCCGGCGGTCATGGCCGTACGAAACCTGGCGCGAGCGCTACCTCGACCACCCCCTCGTCGGCACACTCGCCCGCCGCCTTCTGTGGACGGTCGACGGCACGACGGTCGGGTACGCGGACGGATCCCTGCGCACCCTCACCGACGACCCGGTCGACCCGGTCGACCAGGGCGCCGAAGTCCGGCTCTGGCACCCAGTCGGACACGAACCCGCCGCGATTGTCGCCTGGCGCGACTGGCTGGAGCGGCATGAGATCACCCAGCCCTTCAAGCAGGCCCACCGCGAGGTGTACCTGCTCACCGACGCCGAGCGGGCGACGGGGACGTACTCGAACCGCTTCGCGGCGCACATACTCCGTCAGCACCAGTTCCACTCCCTGGCCGCCGTCCGAGGCTGGCGCAACAAGCTGCGCCTGTGCGTCGACGACGAGGCACCCCCCGCCACCCGCGAACTGCCCCAGTGGGGCCTGCGCGCCGAGTACTGGATCGAGGGCGAAGGCGAGGAGTACGGCGTGGACACGACGGAGTCCGGCAGCTATCTGCGCCTGCGCACCGACCAGGTCCGCTTCTACCCGATCGACGCCCCGGATAACTCCGCGCACTGCTACGGCGGCGAGTACCGCATGTGGCTGCGCGACGGCGCCCAACCCGTCGACCCCATCCCCCTCACCGACATCCCGCCCCTCGTCCTCTCCGAAGTCCTGCGCGACGTCGACCTGTTCGTGGGCGTCGCCAGCGTCGGCAACGACCCGACCTGGCAGGACGGCGGCCCCGACGGCCGCTTCCGGGAGTACTGGACGTCGTACGGCTTCGGGGAACTGAACCAGAGCGCGGAGACGCGACGTGTCCTCCTCGACCGCCTGATACCCCGGCTCGCGATAGCCGACCGCTGCACCCTCGAAGGCCGCTTCCTCCACGTCAAGGGCGAGCGTCACACGTACAAGATCCACCTCGGCTCGGGCAACATCCTGATGAGCCCGAACGACCAGTACCTGTGCATCGTCCCGAAGGGGAGCGCGGGCGGGCCGCAGGCCGGTTATCTGCCGTTCGAGGGCGACCGGATGCTGGCGGTGATCCTCAGCAAGGCGATGATGCTGGCGGACGACACGAAGATCACGGATCCGACGATCCTGAGCCAGTTGTGATCGACTCTGAGTCAGTTGCGATCAGGGGGCCTGCTTCGGGCGACCTGCTTCGAGGATCTCGGCCACGTCGAGGGTGACCTTGGCGCCGATGGAGTCGGGGAGCTGGGCGATCTCGCCGGGGGCGTGAACGCGATGGCTTGCGTACTCGCCTCCGGCGGGGTCGGTGAGGACGTGGAGGCGCTGGTGCTGGCGGTCGACGATGACGTAGACGGGGATCTTTGCTTCGGCGTACACGGAGTCCTTGATGCGGAGGTCAGTCGTCCGGTTGCTGGAGGTGACTTCCAGGACGAGGCGGAAGCAGACGGGGTCGTAACAGTTGCGCTTGACAAGGTGCTCTTCGAAGTCGCCGTCGACTACGGCGAGGTCAGGAACGGCGAAGCCTTTGTTTTCTTCGGGTAGCCAGAGCCCGACGGCTTGGAGCACATTTGTCTCTTCCTCGTCCAAGCCCGACGCGATGAAAGGGCGCATGAGCTTAGTCAGGGCGCGGGCGTGGGCGCCGTCCGGGGGCGGGGTCACGAGGATCTGGCCTCCGATGATCTCGACGCGGTAGCCCGGCATCTGGTCCATGATGTCGTCGGCCATTTCAAGGAGCGTCTTCGACCGACGGTGCTCGGTCGGGTGCTCGGACCATTCGACAGGTGCTGCGGACATCACGTGCCTCCTGTGGGCTGGTGTCGAGGCCATCATCGTAGGCCGGGCGGGCCGCGGGCGTCCCGTTCATGCCGCTTCAGTCGATCGTGGCCCGGCATGCGCGAGGGCCCCGCTCCCAAAGGGAAACGGGGCCCACAGCGACGTACAGGAAACGACGTCAGAACCGCCGAGTGATCAGCGCCCTCTTCACTTCCTGGATCGCCTTCGTGACCTCGATACCGCGCGGGCAGGCGTCCGTGCAGTTGAAGGTCGTGCGGCAGCGCCAGACGCCGTCCTTGTCGTTCAGGATCTCCAGGCGCTGCTCGCCCGCCTCGTCGCGCGAGTCGAAGATGAAGCGGTGCGCGTTGACGATGGCGGCAGGACCGAAGTACTGGCCGTCGTTCCAGAAGACCGGGCACGAGGAGGTGCAGGCCGCGCAGAGGATGCACTTCGTCGTGTCGTCGAAGCGCTCGCGGTCCTCGGCCGACTGCAGGCGCTCGCGCGTGGGCTCGTTCGTGTCCTTGGTGATCAGGAACGGCATCACGTCGCGGAACGCCTGGAAGAACGGCTCCATGTCGACCACGAGGTCCTTCAGGACCGTCAGGCCCTTGATGGGCTCGACCGTGATGGGCTTCTCAGGGTTGATGTCCTTGATCAGCGTCTTGCAGGCAAGGCGGTTCTTGCCGTTGATCCGCATGGCGTCCGAGCCGCAGATGCCGTGCGCGCAGGAGCGGCGGAAGGTCAGCGTTCCGTCGACGTCCCACTTGATCTTGTGGAGACCGTCGAGGACGCGCTCCTTCGGGTCGATCTCCAGCTGGAAGTCTTCCCACACGGCCTCCGCCGAGACCTCCGGGTTGAAGCGGCGGATCCGGAAGGTGACCGTGATGTAGGGGGAGGCGGCGGACTCTGCCTCCGCCTTGTCCAGAACAGGGGTAGCCATCAGTACTTACGCTCCATCGGCTGGTAGCGGGTCTGGACGACCGGCTTGTAGTCGAGACGGATGGACTCGGTGCCGTCGTCGCCGACCTCGCGGTACGCCATGGTGTGGCGCATGAAGTTGACGTCGTCGCGGTTCGGGTAGTCCTCGCGGTAGTGGCCGCCGCGGGACTCCTTGCGGGCCAGGGCCGATACGGCCATGACCTCGGCCAGGTCGAGCAGGTTGCCCAGCTCGATGGCCTCCAGGAGGTCCGTGTTGAACCGCCTGCCCTTGTCCTGGATCGAGACGTTCCGGTAGCGCTCGCGCAGCTCCGCGATCTTCTCGACCGCCGTCTTGATCGTCTGCTCCGTGCGGAACACCATCACGTTGGCGTCCATGCACTCCTGGAGCTCCCGGCGGATGTCGGCGACCCGCTCGGTGCCCGTGGAGTTGCGCAGCCGCTCGACCTGCTCGATGACCAGCGACGCCGGGTCCTCGGGCAGCTCGACGTAGTCGGCCTTCGCCGAGTACTCGGCCGCGGCGATGCCCGCGCGGCGCCCGAACACGTTGATGTCCAGGAGGGAGTTCGTGCCCAGGCGGTTCGCGCCGTGGACCGACACACACGCGACCTCGCCGGCCGCGTACAGGCCCGGGACGACCGTGGTGTTGTCGCTCAGCACCTCACCCTCGACGTTCGTCGGAATGCCGCCCATCGCGTAGTGCGCGGTGGGCTGGATCGGGATCGGGTCCGTGTACGGCTCGATGCCCAGGTAGGTGCGGGCGAACTCGGTGATGTCGGGCAGCTTGGCGTCCAGCTGCTCCGGGGGAAGGTGCGTCAGGTCCAGGTAGACATGGTCACCCTCGGGGCCGCAGCCCCGGCCCTCGCGGATCTCGGTGTAGATCGACCGCGAGACGACGTCACGGGACGCGAGGTCCTTCATGACCGGCGCGTACTTCTCCATGAAGCGCTCGCCGTCCTTGTTGCGGAGGATGCCGCCCTCACCGCGGGCGCCCTCCGTCAGCAGGATGCCCATGCGCCAGATGCCGGTCGGGTGGAACTGGAAGAACTCCATGTCCTCCAGCGGCAGGCCCCGGCGGTAGACCGCCGCCTGGCCGTCACCCGTCAGGGTGTGCGCGTTGGACGTCACCTTGAAGAACTTGCCGGTGCCGCCGGACGCGTAGATCACGGACTTCGCCTGGAAGACGTGGATCTCACCGGTCGCGAGCTCGTACGCGACGACGCCCGCCGAGCGCTTGACGCCGTCGACCTCGGTGATCAGCTGGTCGAGGACGTAGAACTCGTTGAAGAACTCCACGCCCTCCTTGACGCAGTTCTGGTACAGCGTCTGGAGGATCATGTGGCCGGTGCGGTCGGCCGCGTAGCAGGAGCGGCGGACCGGCGCCTCTCCGTGGTTGCGGGAGTGACCGCCGAAACGGCGCTGGTCGATCGTCCCGTCGGGCGTCCGGTTGAAGGGCAGGCCCATCTTCTCCAGGTCGAGGACCGAGTCGATGGCCTCCTTCGCGAGGATCTCGGCGGCGTCCTGGTCAACCAGGTAGTCACCGCCCTTGACGGTGTCGAAGGTGTGCCACTCCCAGTTGTCCTCCTCCACGTTGGCCAGCGCGGCGGCCATGCCGCCCTGCGCGGCGCCCGTGTGGGAGCGGGTGGGGTAGAGCTTCGTCAGCACGGCGGTGCGGCTGCGCTTCGTCGCCTCGATGGCGGCGCGCATGCCGGCGCCGCCGGCGCCGACGATGACGGTGTCGTACTTGTGGAACTTCATGAGTGGTTGCCTCAGCCCCGTGCCTAGCGGATGTTCGGGTCGAAGGTGAAGATCACCAGCGTGCCCAGCAGGATCGTGAACACCGTGGCGGTGTACAGCAGGCCCTTCAGCCACAGACGCGTGTTCGGGCGCTCCGCGTAGTCGTTGATGACCGTACGCAGACCGTTGGCGCCGTGCAGCATCGCCAGCCACAGCATCAGCAGGTCCCAGGTCTGCCAGAACGGGGAGGCCCAGCGGCCGGCCACGAAGGCGAAGCCGATCTTGGAGACGCCGCCGTCGAGGACGAGCTGGATGAGCAGGTGGCCGATGACCAGGACGACCAGCACGACGCCGGACAGGCGCATGAAGAGCCAGCCGTACATCTCGAAGTTGCCGCGGGTCGACTTGGGGGTCTTCGTGGTGCGCTTGCGCGGGGCCTCGATGAGGGGGGCAGGGTTGTCGACGCTGAACGACGACAGCGCGCCCGCGCCCTCGACGGGCCCGATACCGGAAGCGGAGGTCTCAGTGGTGGACATCTGTGTCAGCTCCCGAAGACTTCGCGGACTGCGTGACCGAGGACGGGGTACAGCGCCCCGGCCATCAGCACGACCCAGATACCGACGACGGACCAGAGCATCTGCTTCTGGTAACGCGGGCCCTTCGACCAGAAGTCGACGGCGATGACCCGCAGGCCGTTGAGCGCGTGGAAGAGGACGGCGGCCACGAGGCCGTACTCCAGCAGCGCGACGATGGGGGCCTTGTAAACGGCTACGACCTTGTCGTAGTCCTCGGGGGAGACACGGACGAGAGCGGTGTCCAGCACGTGTACGAACAGGAAGAAGAAGATGAGGACGCCGGTGACTCGGTGAGCCACCCAGGACCACATGCCTTCCCGGCCGCGGTACAGCGTTCCAGCCGGCACGGAAGAACCCTCCGGGAGCGGGGATTGAGAGCCGCGCCGGCTTCTCTGTCGGTCGGGCCCGGCCGGGTACGGTCCACCGGCCCCGGCCATCGTAGCGACGTGTTGTCGGAACGCTTACAGCGGCCCTGTCAATGTGATCAAACTGGCAATCAAACAGGCACGGACGGTCTATTACGTACGCGCTGTCAGCGGGCGGCTTCCCCCAGCCCCAGGGGCTGCGGTGAGAAGTCGTTCCGTACGAGGCGGGACAGGCGGCCCTTCGCTAGGCGGCGGAGCTCCTCCGCCGTGATGACGCGCTCCTCCTCGGGGTCGTTCGTCAGACGTGACCGGATCGCGGCGAGTACCTGGTCCAGGGTCTCGGCCGGGGCGACAGCGTCCAGGCAGATGACGAACACATGTCCGAAGCGGCTCTCGTACGCGGCGTGTGCGGCGCTCAGCGCGGTGTGGGCGGCGGAGTACGCGCCGTCCGGGAGCGGCGTGAGCGACTCGGCCGCCAGGGCCTCGGCGAGGTCGGCGGGGGTCAGGTCGTACGCCGCCTCGTCGGCCGCGGCGAGCAGCGCGTCCAGGTCCGGGTAGGGCCGGTGGTCGGCCAGGCGGTGGGCCCAGCGCAGGCTGTGGCAGCACGCGAGGAGGGCGCTCATGACCTCGTCGGCGGGCGCGGAGTTGAACCGCTCGAGGCGGGCCGGGGACGGCGCCGCGCTCTTCTGCTCGGGGAGGGCGACCTGGCCGGGGAGGCGTGGGAGACGGTGTGACGTCAGCGTGGGTCCTCGGCGGTGGGATGAAGAGACGGTGTTTCGGCAGGGGAAGAAGTGAGAGTCGTGCCGCTCACGCTATAGAGGGGTGTCAGCGACTGTCCGACGGATGCCTGAATTTCACCCGGACGGGAGAGTTTCAGAGCGTGTGGTGGACGGTTGACCGGCGGCGAGGTCGGCTTACGTTCACCCGGTGGACGCGGGAAAGACGCGGAGGCCGTGTACGCAGAGGCGCGCAGACATGGATATGCGCACACGTGTATGAAGAGGCGCACCGCGAGGCGTACCGAAAGGCGCAGCGAGGTGCGTACCGAGGGGTGCACCGAGAGGCGCACCCGGCGACGCGCGGAGAAGATGAGCGCGGAGATGCATACCAACGTGACGGCGTGACGGCTTAACAGCGTGAGGGTGTGAGGGCCAGATGCGGAAGGCCAACAGAAGGCGGCGCGTGCCCGCTCGGCGGAAGCGGGGGGCCCTGGCGGCGGGGGCGGCTGTGGCCGTGACCGGTATCGCCACTGCCGTGGCCGTCGCCGTGTGGCCCTCGGGCGGAGGCGATTCCACGGGGGCGTCGGTGCCCGGCCACAAGGCGGCCGTGACCGACCCTCCTTCACCGACTCGGACGTATTCCCTCTCCCGGACCCCGCGCACCATCCCGGCCGTACGCGAGCACACCCCGGCCCGGGGACCCGGATGGCGCCCCGTCACCGGCGCCCGGGTGGTCGTGTCCGACGCGGACCTCGCCGACGAGGGGCGGCTGCTCGCGGGGGAGCTCAATCTGACGTACGCGGGGCAGACGGGCGCCCGGGACGGCGATGTCGCGCTGGGGCTCGACGAAGGGAGCGGGGGAGCGGAGTCGTACACCCTGACCGTCAGGAACGGGCGGGTCACGATCACCGGTCCGAGTGACGCAGGCGTCTTCTACGGCACGCGCACCCTGAAGCAGGAGGTGCACGGAGGCGGTACGGCCCCCGAGGGTGTCGTACGCGACCGGCCCGCGAAGGCGCAGCGCGGACTCATGCTCGACATCGCGCGCAAGCACTTCACGGCGGACTGGATCGAGGACCGGGTCCGGGAGCTGGGCGACCTGAAGTTCAACCAGCTCGGGCTGCACTTCTCCGACGACCAGGGGTTCCGTATCCAGTCCGACACGCACCCCGAGATCGTGTCGAAGCAGCACCTCAGCAAGGCGGAGGTGCGCAGGATCATCGACCTCGCGAAGAGCCGGCACATCACCGTCGTGCCCGAGATCGACTCACCCGGCCACCTGGGCGCCGTCATCGCCGCGCATCCCGACCTCCAACTGCGCAATGTGTCGGGGGTCGCCACGCGCGGGGCCGTCGACATCTCGAAGCCCGCCGCGGCGGACCTCATCGACGAACTGCTCAATGAGTACGCGGGTCTCTTCCCCGGCGCCTTCTGGCATCTCGGCGGCGACGAGTACCAGGCGCTGACGGTGGCGAACCCGGAGGCGTCGTATCCGCAGCTGGCGACCGCGGCCCAGGCCGCGTACGGCTCCGGGGCGACCGTCGCCGATCTGGCGACCGGCTGGCTCAACGACCGCGCGGCCGTGGTGCGCGGGCACGACCGGACTCCGCGGGCGTGGAACGACGGGTTCTTCCGCGGGGGCGAGGTCCAGGCGGACGCCGATCTGCAGGTGGCGTACTGGACGGGCAAGGAGATCGGGGCCCGGCAGCCGGTCGAGTACCTGAGCGCGGGGCGCGAGCTCATCAACTACAACGACGAATTCCTCTACTACGTCCTCGGGCAGCCGCAGACCTTCGTCTATCCGACCGGTCAGCGCATCTACGAGCAGTGGACCCCGCTCGTGGTGCGCGGCACGACGGCGGTTCCCACGCAGTACGACGCCCAGATCCTTGGCGGGGTCTTCGCGGTCTGGGCCGACCTCTCGGGCGCGCAGACCCAGGATCAGGTGGCGGCGGGGATTCGGATGCCGCTGCGCGCGACGGTGCAGAAGCTGTGGAATCCGGAGCGGCCGGGGCTGTCGTGGGTGGAGTTCAAGACGCTGGCGGACCGGCTGGGTTGAGGCCGGTGGTTCCGGCGGTAGTGAGGTCGGCAGGCCAGCGGGGGTGAGGTGGGCGGACCAGCGGCGGTGAGGTGGGCGGGTCGGCCGGGTTGGGACTCTGCCAGCAGAATGCTGGCATTGCGACTAAAGTGGATGCATGGCGACTCTGTATGTGCGTGATCTGTCCGAGGAAGCGCTCACCGAGCTGAAGATAAGGGCGGCCAGGAACAGGCAGTCCTTGCAGGCTTACGCCCGTGCCCTGCTTGAGCAGGAGGCGGCCACGCCGTCGTTGGAGGATGTACTGGAGCGCATCCGTGAGCGTGCCACTGCCCGTCTCTCCACCGACGAGGTGCTCCGGGATATCAACGAGGGCCGGCGTTACGAGTGATCGTCATCGACGCCGGAGCGCTGGTCATGCTCGTGGCAGACGCAGGACCAGTCGGCGAACGGGTGCGTGAACGCGTCAGTGGCGAGCGACTCCTGGCTCCGTACCTGGTCGACGTGGAGGTCGCCTCGGCGCTGCTCGGCAGGCACCGCGGACGGAAGCTGAGTGACGTCCAGCTGGACGATGCGATGACCGAGTTCGCGGCACTACCGATCCGGCGGTCGGAGCACGTGCCGTTTCTGGCGCGGGTTCGGGAGCTGAGGCCGAACCTGACCGCGTACGACGCGACGTACGTGGCTATCGCCGAAGGGTACGCGGTCCCGCTGGTCACCAGCGACGGCCGCATCAAGGACGGCGCCCGCGCCGCTCGGGCGAAGTGCGTGGTCGAGGTCATCAACGAGAACACCGTAGGGGCCCGCGGCGGCGCATGAGGCCTCCGGGGTTCGATCTGGCCGGCGTGACTGTGTCGCGGCCTTCTCGGGCCCCGGCGCATGGCGACGCTGTTGGCGAATCCTGCCTGACGGGAACAGCGAATCCCGCCCGCATCTCCGCGGCCCTGGGCCGATTCGTCCGTTCCCTGGCCAACCCCCGCACCCTTGTGGTGTATTCGGCCCGAGCCGAAGCACAAGCCGAACCGACACCCAGGGGGAAGCGGCATGGGCTACTGGGGGTACTACGTCGTGGGCAGAAGTGAGCGGCCGCTCGCGGAGCTGGAGGCGCTGGCGGGCGCGCGGGGCATGGTGCCCCGGACCATGGCGCCCGACGGCTGGCAGGTCTGGGAGTACGCGAGCGGCGACGGCGACATCGGGAACATGAACACGCTCGCCCAGGAGACCGGCGCGCCCGCGCTCTTCGGGTACGTCATGGACAGCGACTGCGTGGCCGTCGAAGCGGCCGCGCCCCGCAGCGGCACGTGGACGACGTGTCTGGCGCGGGACGCGATGGCCGGGTACGTCGGCGGCGAGGACGGACTCGGCGTCGACGACTACTTCCTGGAACCGGCCGACGCCGCCGACCGGGCCGTCGCCTGGGCCGCCGAGGCCGGGCACACCGTCAGCGCCGAGCCGCTCCTCGACGTACTGGCCGCGGATCCCGACCCTGTGGCCGAAAACCTCTTCTTCCGGTTCCTCGACCGGCTCGGTGTGGTGCCGCTGTGACACTCCTGGTCCGTCGCACGCAGTAAGGGAAGGTGCGGGCTCCGTTAGAAACACGCAGCCTGTCGACGGAGTTCGAGGAGTTCGAGGAGGCGTGATGAGCCTGGTGGAACTGATCGCACAGGCCGACGAGCGCGGTCTGGCAGCAAGCGGTCTGGCTTGTTTGGATCGGTGCGTGCCTCTGCTGGGCGGTGACGACGAGATCCTGCGGCCCCTGTGGACGAGCCTGGCGGACGGGAACGCGTGGGGCGAACGCCTGGAGCAGGCACGCGTCGAGCTGGACACGGACGACCCCGAGCCGCCCGTGACCGACGAGGACGAGGCCGCCGTACTCGCCCGCCGGATGCTCGCCGCAGTCCCCGCCGAGCCCTCCGCCGCCGACATGCGCGGCTGGGCCGACGCCTGCTCGGTGGCGGCCCTCCAGATACACCGGCTCCTCGACCACGCCGACGACGGCGAGTCCTGTCTGACGGCCCGTCGCGAGGGCCGTACGGACGGCATGTCGCCGCTGGTCGCCGCCGAACTGCGCCGCCAGGTCGCCATCCTGGAACTCCTCGCCGACCGTGGCGCGGGCGGGCTGCGGCCGGCCCTGGAGGTGTCGACGGAGGGCCGGCGCGTGCTGCGGGCGGTGGTGTCGCGCAGGGCGCGGGGGAGGGCGTGAACACGCCGCGGGGGAGAGTCGGACAGGGCCGGGCGCAAACCTGATTCCCTGAGTGGTTCCTGTGACCGTCCTGGGGTGGAGATGGGGGTCGTGAGCCGGTGTCGCGAACACGGCTCGGGCGCGTGACGAATCCCGCCCCCCACACGCTCTACGGAGTGTGAACGCAACTCAAGCAACCAGGCCCGTAGCTGCGACGAAGCCCGTGCGCTGGGCCGGTGACGCCGTCGTGGCGATGCGCGAGGGCGCCCGGCTGCGCCTCGACTACTCGGCGCAGAGCCTGTGGCGCGTCGACCGGCTGATCGAGGAGATACGCCGGGAGGGGGCGCCGTACGCCGCCGTCGAGGCCGTGCTGCGCGGATTCGGCGCGTACGCCGGTGAGGTCATCGCCCGCCAAACCGGCGCCGAGTGGTGGGAGACGGGCGGCGACCACTGGCTGCGTACCCCGGACGGACGGCTGTGGGACCCGATCGACGAGGCACGCCGCTGCTACGCGGGTGACGGTTCCCTGCGGTTGCTGTGCCGGGAAGCCACACGGTAGTGAACGCGCAACGGCCGAGACCTCATGCAGTGGTAAGAGGTCTCGGCCGTGTGGTGGCCCACCCGCCGCGGCGGTCCCGGGGGGAGTCGGAGCGGCGCGGCGGGAGGACCGGGGGGCGCGAATGTTTTCCGGCCGTGGCCGGAAAACATCCACACTCCCCCAGCGCACGGGGCGCCGTGTCCGTCACACCTACGGGGTGAGCAGCTGCCCCAGGCGCGCCCTCGTCGCCGTACCGAGCTGGGACTTGCTGAGGATCGCCGTCTGGGTCAGGCCCAGGCCCGTGCTGTTGCTGGGTACGTACAGCAGGATGCCGTCGCCGGCGTCCTCGCCCTCGGTGCCCAGGGTCAGGTCGGTGCGCCCGTACCCGGTCAGGTCGGTGAGGGAGACGGCCGAGCCGAGTTTGTCGTCGGTCTCCGTGCTGCCGGGGACGCCGGAGGTGTCCTGCGAGACGGCGATCGCGCCGGAGCCGGTGAGGCCGGCTGAGGTGCCCTTGAGGAGGATCGCGGTGCCGGGGTTGGAGCGGTTGACCGCGTCCCGGGTGATGTCCTCGTTCGGGGCACCCGCGAGGACGTCCGCGTAACCGTCGAGGTTGTAGTCGCCGACGGAGACGGAGGATCCCAGCGCGTCGCCGGACTCGTTGGCACCCGGAACGCCCGAGGTGTCCTGCTGGATCGTCGCCATGCCGGTGGTGGTGAAGCCGGTGGAGGTGCCGGGGACCATCGTGACCTGGCCGCCGGAGACCGCGCCGGACTCGGAGGTGTACGGCTGGCCGATGACGAGGTCGTCGTAGCCGTTGCCGTTGACGTCGCCCGCGGCGATGGAGCGGCCGCCCTTCACGCTGAGCGTGGACACCTTGGTCAGGCCCGAGGCGCCGCCCTTGAACCAGGTGACCCGGCCGATGCCGCCCGCATCACGGTAGTTGAGCGCCACGTCCGCGTAGCCGTCCCGGTTGAAGTCGCCGGTGGTGGCGTCGGGGTACGCGATCGCGCTCGTCGAGGTGGTGAGGGTGCCGGTCTGGGTGGCGCCGTCGGTCAGGCGCGCGTTCCAGTGGCCGCCCTTGCCGGTGCCGGCGGCGAAGACGTCCGCCTTGCCGTCGGCGTTGAAGTCGCCGGCCGTGACGGCCGAGCCGAGCTTGGCGCCGGTCGACGTGACGCCCGAAGTGGCGTACGAGAAACCGGAGTTGAGGGCAGGGCCGTACAGGACGGTGACCGAGCCGCGGTCGGCGTGGCCGCTGGTGTCGTCCTCGCCGGGAGCGCCGACCGCGAGGTCCGCGTTGCCGTCGCCGTTGATGTCGCCCCACGCGGTGGCGGCGCCCCAGTTGTCGCCCGCCTCGGAGTCGCCGGGGACGCCCGGGCTGCTCTGGGTGAGCGTCCTCTTCGACGCCGGGACCGGGCCGTTGAGGCCGCCCGGCACGAGGGTGACGCTGCCGACGCCGCCCGATGCCCCGGGCGTACCGGCGACGAGGTCGCTGATGCCGTCGCGGTTGACGTCGGCGGTCGGGATCGCGGAGTTCTTGCCGGCGCTCGCCGCGTACCGGCGGATCTCGGCGAGCTTGCCGTAGAGGTTCTGGCCCGGGCAGGCGGTCGCGAAGGCGTCGCGGTGACCGGAGACAGTGGAGAGCGTGGCCTGCTCGCCTGCCTTCCACACGCCCGTGTCGGCGGCGGCGGTCAGCGTGACCTTGCCGGTCGGGTTGCCCCCGTACTGGCCGAGCTTCCAGGCCGCGACGCGCGCCACGGACTCCAAGGTCGCCCTGGTCGGCTTGCCCGCGGGCTTCGGCGGGGTGGCGTTCGGGTTGCCCTCGAAGTCGCCGAGGACGGCGATGCCCGCCGAGTCGGCGTTGAAGCCGAACGTGTGCGCGCCGCGCACCGGCAGGTCGATGCCGCCCGCGCGGCCCTCGAAGACCTGGCCGCACTTGTCGACCAGGAAGTTGTAGCCGAGGTCGTTCCACCCCTCGACCTGGATGTGGTACGCCATGATGCCGCGCACCAGCTGTGCCGACTCCGCGCAGCTGTAGTTGTTCGTACCGGCCGTGTGGTGGACGAAGACCGCGCTGACCTTGTCGATGTACTCCGCCGGATCGTCGACCGTCGACTCGTCGGCGCCCCACTGGGCGCGGGAGATGACGGGCGGCTGGCGGACGGTGGAGGGCGGGGCGGTGGGGACCGTCGGGCTCGGGGACGGGCTCGTGCTCTCGGTCGGGGACGGGCTGGTGCTCTCGCTGGGGGACGCCGAGGCCGACGGGGAGTCGGTGACCGCGGGCGTCTCGGTGGGAGTGTCGGTGGGCGTGTCGGTGGGCGAGGGCTCGGCGGTCGGGACCGGGGACTCCGACGGCGAGGCCGAACCGGGGTCGGAGGGCGATGCGCTCGGGTCCTCGGCGACGAAGGCGGCGGCGTCCATGTCGGAGCCGGTGCCGGTGTTGGTGCCCGTGCCCGCTCCGCCTTCGCCGGAAGTGTCGAGCGCCTTGTTCTTGGCCTCGGCGGCCGTCACGCCCGGGTCGACAAGGTTGACTTCAAGGCCCTTGGGCAATCCGGTGCTCCCGGATCCGTCGGCAGCGACGACGCGAGCCTCGACGCCGTCGGACGGCCCGACCCAGAGCGGCTCGGAACCGCCATGGGCGTCCTGGGCACCGGGCTCGGCCCGGTCGACGGGATGGGCCTCGTCGACGTCCAGGTTCTGCCACCCGGACCACTCCCCGGTCTCGACGCTGCGGGTACGTACCTGGGCGGTCCCCTTGAGCCGCTTGGCGTCCTCCGTCCAGGAGACCCCGAGAAGGGAGAAGGCCTCGGTGCCGGTCTTCGCGAGCTCCAGCTTGCCCGTTCCGGTGGCCTTCATCGCAAGGTCATGAACCTTCACGGGCCGCTTGCTGCGGGCGACATCAGCGGCCTGGTCGGAACCGGGGTCGGCGATGGCGTACGTCACCGCCCCCGCACCCCGAGTACGACCGCCCCGATGGTCAACCACGTTCTCCGCTTCAGACTCAGCGGCTTGTACGCATGGGTCGTCCTGCGACTCAAATGCCCCACCCCTAGAGAACTTTCACAAATAACCCATCCCTCTCGGGGATGGCCTCCTGTACAGCGCAGCGGAAATGCCAAACATCACGGCGCTGGATGTGCCGTACGTCACGGACCGGACCCCGTCAGCTGCCGTGGGGTCCGGTCGCCGAGACGTCCGACGGCGCCGGCGAGGGCAACTCGCCCTGGCGGGTGGCCCGTCCGAACGTCCCGAAGGGGGGCTGTCAGGAAGATCGTGTAAGCCCGGTGTGACCGGTCTGGCGTGAGACGTGGTCTCTGCCGGGAAGGATCATGATGGGCGGCAAGGATGAGCGGTCCCGGGACGGCAGCAAGATCGCACGTACGGGGGCCGAGTTGGCGCGATTGTGGCAACAGGCCGGTCTGCGGCGCCCCGCCCCGATGTGCGCGATGTGCGAGCGCGACATGTGTGCGCCACCTGAGCAACATCGCGGTGAACGCGGTGCCGGTGTTCCTGGTAGCCAACGCGACGGCGACCAACCTCAGCGAGAAGAAGCAGAGCCTGCACGACCGGCTGGTCGGCAGCAGGGTGGTCATGCGGCGTCGCTGACGGCGGTGTTCGGGCGCCCGTGCCCGACTTGTTCCCTCGGGTGCCACGGGCACTGATCCCGGTACCGGGCCGTTCCGGATCAACTGAGGCCCGTGCGAAGGCGGTGTCAGTGCTCCGTGGGAGAGTCGAGCCCGAACCGCGGAGTCGAGGGAGGGGCACATGGGCGTGTTGCCTGAGATTGTCGGGCGTGATGAATTCGCCGCGCTGATCATCAGGACCGACTACGGCGACGAGTCGGCGTGGCAGGCGGTCGTCGCGGAGCTTACTCGGCCGTGGGGAGATGGCGGCGAATACGAGGCTCAAGTGCACCTCGTCGATGATCGGGTCTGGGGCGGTGTCACGTCCGATGAGGTCCTTGACGCGGTGCGACGGGACGAGGAGCTGAGCGTGGTGTTCCTCGCAGACCGGGTCACGATGCAGTCCGCCCATCGTGCGCTGCTCGCCCTTACCCCCTCCGATGAGGACGAGGATCTCGACCCGATGTACTACCAGGAGCTCATCGACTCCCCGCCGCCTCGTGAGTTCCGTACCGTTCCGGTTGGCGTCCACGAGATACACGGGAATCTGTTGATCGGGAACATGGATTTTGAGGAGTTCGCCGAGGTGGCCTTCGCCGATCCCGAGGGCGTCTTCCGCTCCTTCTGAGCCAACTGCCCGCGCCTTCCTGTGCCCCGTCCTTCGCCTCCGGCATGCCCGCATCGCCGGATTGAAGAAACGTCCTAGTCCGCGGTGACACCCCCAGTAGCCGATCTCTGTGGGCTGCCCGTCGTGGTACAGCACCGTGCAGTTCCCGCAGGCGCGTCCGGGGTAGGGGAGCCCTAACTCCCAAATGGCGGGCTTCCCTTGGCGATTGACGATGTGAGTGTCCACGAGGAGGGTGTTCGGGTGATCGGCTGGAGCGATTCGGTGCCCGGTGTCTGGTTCGACGCCGACCCGGAGCTGGAAGCGACCGAGGAAGGCCTGCGTTTCCTCACCGTCCTGCGGGAGAGGGCGGAGGCCGGTGCGTGGCCCTGCGATCCGGACGACACGTACGCATCCTTCGCCGTCTTCGAGAACCGCACCGAGCTCCTGGTCACGCTGGACCTGTGGGACCCCGTCTCCGCGTCGGACGCGCACATCGTCACGGTCGGCGCGTTCTTCACGGGCTTGCGTCTCATCGGCGGGGAGTTCCACGACCAGCTGTACACGCTGGAGTGCCCCCCCGAGACCTTGATCGAACAGTCGGGGTCGCCCGAATTTCTCGCGGAACGCGCCGCGGACTGGTTCACGGCCATGCTCGCCCTGCCCGTCCTGCGGAAGGACTTCATCGTCGACGGCCGCGTCGTGAACCGCCAGTGGGTCCTGGCCCGGACCGGCAGGCAGTTGGCCTCCGAGTTCCGGGTGGAGCCGGGTGACCCTGTCGGTCGTACGGTTCAGGTTCGGGGCGAGGTCGGCGGCACGTAGCGTTGGCCGTGGGCCGCCCTCGGAGGGAGAGAGATGCCCAACCGTCCCGGCCGGCGCGGGGACGCAGGCCTGGCCCTGGCCCTGGTCGTACTGTCGGTGCACAGCAGTTGGCCTCGGGCCCCAAGCGGTCGCGCCTGCGGTGTGCTGTCGTCGCGGGGCCGGTGTCAGTGGTGGCAGGTAGTTTGCCGGGCGTGAGTATGTGGATCTACTTTCAGGGACTCGAGTCCTCCGGGCTGCCCGCGGACGCGGCGGGTTGTGAGGCCCTGCTCGATGTGGAGTTCGACGAGCTGCGCCGGCGTGTCCGGGCAGGTGACGCGGTATGGCTGGAGAGCGGCTTCTTCCAGCTGAACGAGCTTTACTGGCCCCCGTCGGAGCCGGGTGGGGACCGGGAGCTCCCCGTCTTCGGTGGCCGGCACATACAGGATCCCGGCGGCGGCCCGGGCTATGTGGTGCTCGACCCACCGGAGGTAACACGCACGGCGGCGTACCTGGAGCGGGTGTCGTTCCTGGACCGGTGGCAGGAGCGGCGGCAACTGTCCTCGTCCGCGTTGGATGAGGAGCTGCGGGAGCGCCTGGCTCAGTACCACGAGGACCTACGGGCCTTCTACGGCAGGTCGGCGGAGCGGGGCTGGGCGGTGGTCAAGCACTTCTCGTTCTGACCGCCCGGGATTCCCATCCCAGGGGCTCGACCCCAACTTCACTCGTCGTAATACTCGCACTCGTCGCCCTGGACGCGCGCCCCCAGTCTCCCGGCGATTTCCCGCATCTTCTTGAGCAGGATCTCGTCCGGGTTCTTCACCACGATCCGCCCGTCCCGCCAGTCCAACCAGGCACCGTGCGTGTCTCGTTGTGGGTGGCTGACCAGCTCTGCCAGCCACTCGTGCCGGTACTCCAGCACCGCGTCCCGACCGCGCGGAGAAACCCGGGCCACCTGGACCATCTCCAGTTCGGAGTGGGCGGCGACCACCGCCGCCCACTCCTGCGTGGTGATCAGCTCGCCGCCTTCCTCCCACCACGGCGTACGCCGGGTGATGTGCACGTCATAGCCCATGCCCGGCCTTGACGGCGGTGACGAACGACGACCAGGCTCCGGCCTCGAAGATGAGCGCGGGGCCCTGGGGGGCCTTGCTGTCGCGGACCGGGACGATGGTGGGGTGGAAGCTGTCGGCGACCTCGACGCAGTTGCCGCCGTCCGAGTTGCTGTAGCTGCTCTTGCGCCATGTCGTGGTGCTCAGGTCGATGGCTCGCATGGCCCTTCCTCCAACATCCGCAGGATGAACTTCCGCGACTCGGCCGGGGACAACGCCAGGTCGCGCACCGCATCATAGGTGCGCTGGAAACGCTCAACCCTGCTTGATTCTTCGAGGAGTTCACCGCGTACGTCGTGCTCGGCGTATGCCACGGTGCGGCCGTCCAGCAGTCGCAGGAACATCACGTCGGTGCTGTCCAGGCCGTGCAGACCGGTGCCGAACGGCAGTACGTGAAGGGTGATGTTCTGGCGCTCCGAGTCCTTCCCCAGGTTCTGTAACTGCTCCTGCCACTCCCGTGGATCGCGTAGGGCGTTCCGCAGCACCGTTTCGGAGAGGATGACGCGGAATGGGGGAGCGTCCACTCCTTCCAGAACCTTGCGCCGTCCGACGCGCGCTTCGACCTGCTGGTCCAGCTCCTGCCCCCTGAGTCCACCAGCGGCGAGCGCCTCGCGTGCGTAGGCGGCCGTCTGGAGCAGCCCCGGCGGCCTGCACACGGAGTACTGCCACAGACTCACCGCCTCGGCCTCCAGCGTCATGTACCGCCGGTACTGCTCGCGGAACTGCGTCGGATCGCTGACCGCCAACTCCCACAGCGCCAACAGCAGCCCCGGCGTCCCGTAGTACGTGTCCAGCGCCTGTACGACCTCCGGGCCGCCCAGCGTCTGCCCGCTCTCCAATTTGCCGAACTGGGACGGGTCCCACCCCACCACCTTCGCGAGTTCCCGCAGGCTCACACCCCGCGCGGTACGTAGTAACCGCAGCTCCTCCGCGAACCGCCGGCGCGGTTCCTGGCTGCGTCCCGTGATCACGCGTCTCGGCGGCATCGCGCTCCTTCGTGAAGGCCGTAAAGACCCTGAAGCGTGGAAGGTGTGGAATTAGGGTCGCGTGGCGGAGAACGTTGGCCCGCTCGCCGTGTTCGCGCTCGACTCCGGGGTCATTCTCGTAATGCCCAGAACACGCAGAGTAATCCAATTCGTGCCGTACGAGCAGGGGTTCGGCGGGCGGAGACGGAGAAGGAGACGGAGGCGGAGCGCATGAGCAGTACGCGGCACCGGACCGCGACGGCGGCCGAGATCATCAGGGAAGCCGAGGATGCGCGCGATGCCCTCGCCTCCGCCCTCGACCGCGCGGGCCTGCGCCTGCCCTCCCTGAGGCTGGACGCGAACGGTTACGCCAACGCGAGCCCCCGCCCGCCGCCAAGAATCCGGGGGCCGCCCTCGTGCGCCACCGGACGTTCGCCAGGAACGGTTTGCCGGTCGTCCCGGCTCCGGTGGTCGCCCAGGCGTGGCGGGGTGGGGCGACCCGGGCTCACCTGGCCCGGGCGCTCAGGGAATGCGCGGTGGTGTGCTGCTACACCGAGACCGAGTGGCGGCGCGTCGGTGAGCTGATCGGCCGGGCGGACTTGCGCGGTAAGAAGCGGCCCGATCCCGTCGACGGACTGGTTGCTCTCACCGCGCTTCAGATCGGCGCGGCGATGGTCGCCACCCCCGACCCGGGTGACATCCAGGCATACCTGGACCAACTGGCCGGGGCCGAGCCGGTGATCACCGTGCGCGTGTGAGCTGCCGCCGTCTCCGGTCTGCGGCCGTGAACGTGCTGGTGAGCGCTGTGTCGGCCGTGTCGGCCGGACCGTGGTCATCCGTACCGGGGTGTCCGGCGGCTGGCCCTTGGTTCGAAGAACCTGTTTGCCCCACTTCTTCCGGGCGCTCGCCGTCGCGTCGGCTGCTGCTGTATAACCGGGCCGCCATCGAGCTGCCCGTCCCTGCCGAAGGGTTATTGCGTGCCGTCCGGAATACGTCTTTGTTTGAATGACCGCCGTCCGAGTGGGCGCCGCGCCGTCGTCGTCGTGTTGGTCGCGGCCGCCGTGGCCGTGTCCGGATGTTCCCCGCAGGGCGGCAAGCGGAAGCCGGGCGGGCGACACAGATCTTCACAGACGACGCAGGCCCAACCCGATCCGGCGGGTACGTCGCGCCCCACGGCCAAGCCCGCCCCCAAGCCGAAGAACGCCGCGCAGTTCGTCGCCATGGCCCGGCGGGCCATGGGCGCCGAGAAGGGGTGGACGTTCGCCCTGCGCGGCAGCGAGTCCGCCGTCATGCGGGGACAGGCGCCGTCCACCGCCACGTACGACGCGACCGTGCACCGCACCACCGCCCCCGAGGCGCTCCAGCAGACCGGCACGATCACCACCAGCAAGGGAGAGCGCAAGTCCGAGGCGGTGTACGTCGTCGGCGGCACGGGTTACGTCAAGGAGGGCGCCGAGGGGTGGAAGAAGGGTCCGCTGTCCGATCCCGGCATCGCCAATGACATCGAGGATCCCGTGGCCGAGCTGGACGCGTTCGCGGCGTACGCCAAGAGTGCGAAGGTGAGTCGTACGGGGGCCGCCGGCGATGGCGTGCGGCTTCAAGTCACCGCGTCCGGCTGGCAGTTGTCGGCCGCCCGTGACCGTCCGGCGCTGAAGCGGGCGCTGCGGGAGGTGGAGCCCACGCTGGCTCAGTTGCGCGAGGCCGGGGTGACGGCGACCGACCGTCAGATCACGCTCAAGAGCTTCACCGAGAGGTGGGACCTGGACGCGGCGCACGGGTATCGACTCACGTCGCACCGCTATGTGTTGACGTTGCTCGTCCCGTTCCAGGGCGGCGACATCACGGTGAGCCAGGAGGTGCGGGCCGACAACCGTGGCGTGTTCACCGGGAGCGTGGCCTTGCCGCCGGGTGTGAAGTGACGTCTGCCGACCGTGACTTCACTCCGCGACGTACGACGGCCCCAAAGGTCGTATGCCGGCTGTGACTTTCCTGTGTGGCAAGCGACATCCCTGTGACGCGTGATGTTTCTGACCCTGCTTCCGCTGAGTGAAGCGGGGGAAGCGGTTCCGCATGCTCCGTGATCCGGGCGGGGTGGCTACGCGCGCAGTCGGCTGCCGCTGGACCACTCCGAGCGCAGCCGCACGGGCGGGGCGGAGCACTGTCGCGTGATGGCCGAACAGGAGAGTGGGAATGCGCATTTACTACTGTTCTCGGTGTAAACGCCGTCTCAACGGCGTCTTTTCCTGTCCGGGGTGCGGTAGTAGTGCCGGGGGAGATCCTGACCGGCAGGAGGTCGCCGACCGCGCTCCGGCCGTACCCGAGTTTCTCGGGATACCTCAGGCTCCTGAGACTGCGGACCCGACACCGCCTGACCACGCGCCTGACCATGAGAGGGAGGCAGCGGAGGCCGATGGTCCTGGGCCGACGTCCGGTCCCGGGCCATCACCGGTATCCAGCGGCGCGACCGAGGGATTACAGGCCGTCTGGCAGCGCAGACGCCGGGAGGTGCTGGTTTTCGGCGCCGGGGTGGTGGTGAGTGGGCTGGTCGGCGCCCTGTCCTCCGGGTTTCTCACCGCTCCGGATGCCCCGACTCCCAACGCGGTCGGCGTAGTTGACGGAAGCTCCACCCCTCCCGTGCCCTCGTCGACCGGTCCAGCCATCGCTACTGTCCTCCCGAGCAAGGAGGAGGCTCGGCACAGCGCCAAGCCCTCTTCGGCCGGCGCCTCCCCAACGAGCCGCGGCACATCCTCGCCCAGCCCCACGGCAGCCAAGGACACCACTCAGGTGCCGTCGCCGCGTCCGAAAGTGCCCGCACCCCAGGCCTCGAAGGGCGCCAGCACCATCACCGGGTCCGGCGGCAAGTGCCTTGCCGCCGGACCCGTCACCCTTTACGGCGGCACCGCGTTGCAGCTCTACGACTGCGACGGCAGCGCGAGCCAGAACTGGTCGGTCGCATCGGACGGGTCCTTGCGGAGCCGGGGGGAGTGCATGGACGTCAGAGACGCCGGCACCGTGAACGGTTCCCAGGTGCAGCTCTTCAGCTGCAACACCACCCCCGCCCAGCACTGGACCTACACCTCCCGTCGGGAGCTGGTGAACCCCCAGTCAGGCCGGTGCCTGGACGCCGATCGCCTCGAGATCTGGGACTGCACGGGAGGCACCGACCAGAAGTGGACTCTGCCTTCCCCTTGATCAGCGTTTACGGGCGGCTCTGACAAAGGGGCCGGCTGAAGCGCTCAGCCGCGGCGCCCGAACGCCGGGGGACCGGGGCGCGGTGGTCGGCCGCGTTGGGCGCATCCGTCCGGCGCGGGCGCGCGAGGCGGCCCGATCGCCCGTGAGAGGTGCGCGAGGGACACGTGAGAGGTGCGCGAGGGACACGCGAGCGGTGCGCGGGGGACAATGGAGGCGTGGCCACCGCGCACGGGGCGGTCCGGGCGCGCCACGGCACGTACAGCACGCACGCCACGCACGGCACCGCCGCCCCCGTACCGCCTCCCGTCGGTGGGATGCTGTGGCACCTCACCGGGGAGGTCAGGGCCGTGCTGGCCCTTCCCGCCGCGCTGACCCTGCAGGTCGCACACCCCGCGGTGGGCGCCGGCGTGGATGATCACTCCGTCTTCCGCACGGACCCGTGGGGACGTGCGCAACGCTCCGTGGCATCCACCCAGCTGTGGGTGTACGGCGGTGAGGCCGCGCTCGAAGAGGGCCGCCGCCTGCGACGGCTCCACCGGCACATCCACGGCACCGACGCCCTCGGCCGCCTGTACCACGCGCTCGACCCCGCCACCTACGGCTGGGTCCACGCCACCGGCTTCCCTGCCTACCGGTACGCCCAGCGCGTGATGGGCACCCGCCCGTTCACCGAGGCCGAGGAGCGGCAGCTGTACGCGGAGTGGCTGTGCGTCGGCCGGGTGCTGGGGATCGCCGACCGCGACATGCCACAGACGTTGGAGGAGTTCTGGCCGTACTACCGCGGCGTGCTGCGCGAGGAACTGGAAGCGACGGCGGTGGTACGGGAGCTGGTCGCGACGGACGTGGACGTACCGCTCCCGCCCGGCAGGGCCGCCCGGCTCCTGCGCCCCGCCTGGCCGCTGCTCGTGCCGCCCCTGCTGCGGGCGCGCCGGTTCCTGACGATCGGCCTGATGCCGCCGGACGCGCGCGAGGCGATCGGGCTGGAGTGGACCGCGCGACAGGAGCGTTCGCTGCGGCGGTTCGGGCGGGTCGTACGGGTGGCGGTGCCGCTGCTTCCGGAGCGGCTGCGGTACCTGCCGTACGCCCGGAGGGCCCGCCGCGCGGCCCGCCGCGTCAACGACGCAAGGCGGGAAGCGCGCCGCCCCTGACAGCCATGACGAACCATGACCACCTTTCCGGGGCGATTGGCCGCCGAGCAGCAGGGACTCGGCGGCCCGGGTGAGGTGGCGACGACCGTCCCGTTACGCCGACTTGACCGCGTCCGCCAGCTTGGTCATCTGCGTGTCGAAGAGGTCCTTCGGCAGCTCCGTCTTCTCCGGGGACAGCAGGTGGATCGTGAAGAAGACCGCGAGGGTGTTGCCCTCGCGCACCGCGGTCAGGTGCATCGGCACCTGCTGGCCCTGCGCCTCCCCGGTCATCACCCAGGACACCGCCTCCTCGCCGCCCTCGAGCGGCTGCTCGGCGGTCACCGATGTGTAGGTGATCGTGGCGCCGCCGTTGTTCCCCGTGGTCGTGAAGCCGTCGGCGCAGGCGTCGAGCGCCTCGCGGATGCCGGCGACGGTCTGCTGGGCGCCTTCGCCCTCGTACGAGAAGAGGCTGGTGGTCACCGACAAGCCGGGCTCGGCGCTCTCGGAGGTGAAGGACCGGCTGGCCCAGGCGTTCGCTTCGGGGGTACGGGTGGTCCCGGTCGCGGTCATGTCGGCGAGGGCGCGGCACGCGGCCTTGTCGGCCTTGGGGCGCGTCGCCGGGACGTCGTTGTCCTTGGCCTGGTAGCCGGTCGCCTCCGTCGCGGTGGCGAGCGCCTGCCGCAGCTCGGCCTCCGAGAGGACCGCGCCCGCGGCGGCCTTCTGGTCGGGCTGCCGGCCCGCCGTCTGCTCGGAGCCGGGGCTCTTGGCGCCGGGCTTCTCGGAGCCGGAGCCGGAGTCCGAACAGCCGGTCAGCAGGGCAGCGGCCGTGGCGACGGCGACCGCGGTGGTTCGGATGCGCATGGGACGTCCTGTCGGTGGTGGTGGTGCGGATGATGCGGGCAGGGGTGAGTGCGCCGGTCCGACCCGGCACGTTCAACCCAGCGCATCGTGCCGCCGAAACATCACGCCCCACAGAGATCACAGACGCGGGGCCATGACAGGCTCGGGGGTGGCATTCGCCCCGAATATCCTTACGGTCGCGACCGTGTTCGGCGCTCATGTATAACCGGCCCGCTTCGTAGGACGAAACAGGGAGACCGGAAATGAGAGCCCACTTCGGACGCGTGGTGTTGGCCGGTGCCCCGCTCTGCATCGCGTTGGCCGGCTGTTCCGAGGGAAGCGGTACGGGGGAGCCGGCCGACACGGGGCGTCCGGCGGTCGGCGCGGCCCCCGAGGTGAAGAGGGAGCGGCCGCCCGCGGAGCCCAGGACGCCCGAGGAATTCCTCGAGCGTGCAAGGCGGGCGATGGCGTCCGAAGGCGGGTGGACCTTCGCGGCGAAGGGGAAGGAGGAGCTCGTGCTGCAGGGGCGGACGAGTGCCGCCTTCTATACGTCCACCGTGCGGCGGACCGGGGATCCTGAAGCCCTCCACTCGACGGGGGCCATCGTCAGTAAGGGAGTGGGCAGGTCCGAAGAGGTCTTTGTCGTCCGGGAAGTCGGCTATGTGAAGGAGGGAGGGGCGGGCAAGGTCTGGAAGAAGGGGCCCGTCTCCGACCCGGACATCGCCGACAAGGTGGAGGACCCCGTGGACGCTCTTGAGGCGTTCACGCATTACGCCAAGGCGGGTGAAGGCGCCGTTGAGGTGGTCGAGGCGGACGGCCATGTGCGGCTTCAAGTGCACACCGCCTCACGGCGGTTGGCTGAGGTCAGGGACCGGCCCGCCGTGGAGAAAGCGGTACGGGAATTGGAACCGGCCCTCGCGCAACTGCGGAAGGCCGGGATCAGGGCCGGCGAGGATCAGCTTCTGCTGGACCGTGTCGACGAAACGCTCGTCCTGGACACGAAGACCTTCCGGATCACTTCCCACCGCTTCGCGTGCAGCTTTCTGATCCCTTATCAGGGGCGGACCATCGCCTACAGCCAGGATGTGCGGGAGGAGACCCGAGGGGTGTTCGCCGGCGAAATCCGCCTTCCCGCGGGCGTGAGTTGATGGCGGGCGCCCTCCCCGGCGGCGCCGTGTTCCGCAGCCGGGCCTGGCCGCCCGCGCATTCGCATGGCATTCCATGGCATTGCGGGCGAAAGGCGCTCCCGACGCTCGGGGGAGACGAATGGTTGTACGGGGCCGCCAGCCCGTCACATGATCTTTGTCACTACAGGTGAGCGTGATGTTCGGGGTCCTCGCCCCGCTTGGTCTGGTGGACCCATGGGGACGGCGAGGGGCGGGGAGTCATGACCATGAAGGAGCGGACGTCGGCCGAGGTGTGGATGCGGCGGCACGCGGCGCAGTTCGTGCGGCAGATCACGGCGCGGCACCGCCTGCCATTGGACTACTCCGTGAACAGCCTGCGTGTGGTCGACTTCATCGTCGACGGGCTGCGGAAAGGGGAGCCCGACCGCGCCAGCGTGCAGCCCGTGCTCTTCGGGCTCGGCGCCTACGCCGGTGAGGTGCTCGTGCGGCGCGCCGGGGCCGAGTGGGTCGAATTCGATGCGGATCAACGGAAGCTGTTCGGCCAGTCCGTCGGCGTTCGGATGCCCGACGGGCGCGTGTGGAACCCGCTCGGCAAGGTCGTGAAGCGATTCGAGGCGGGCGAGCGGGAGTCCATGCGGACGCTGTATCTGCAGCTGCACGGACGTATGGCCCCGCAGGCCGTCTGTGCGCAGCGGTCCGCGTGAGGCGGCAAGGGTTCCTGGTGTGCGGTGACATTTCTGTGAGTCCCGACGCTGATGACCACGGGGGCGGCGACACGGCAGACCGTGTCGACCGGTGTTGATTTCGAGTGAACTCGGTACGAACGAGGACAGCGTTGGGTCAGGGAGGGGAATCCCGCCGCGTGCAGGCGTACGACGGGGAACTGGGCGTGGCTGTCGCGCGGGCGCAGGAGGGGGACGAGGCCGCCTTCGCGGCCGCGTACCGCATCGTGCAGCCCGGACTGCTCGGGTATCTGCGCGGGATAGTCGGCGACGACGCGGAGGACGTGGCGTCCGACGCGTGGCTGGAGATCGCGCGTGACCTGGGGCGGTTCCGCGGGGACGGAGCCGGGTTCCGCGGCTGGACCGCGACCATCGCCCGGCACCGCGCACTGGACCATCTGAGGCGGTTGAAGGTACGGCCCCGGGCGACCGTGCTCGAACAGGATGTGCTGGAGCTGCCCGGCACACACAGCACGGATGACCAGGCACTGGAGACCCTTTCCACCGAGTACGCCCTGGAGTTGGTCGCGCGGCTGCCGCGCGACCAGGCCGAGGCCGTACTGCTGCGGGTCGTGGTCGGCCTGGACGGGCCGGCGGCGGCGCGCGTCCTGGGCAAGCGTCCGGGCGCGGTGCGCACGGCCGCATACCGTGGTCTGAAGAGCCTCGCACGGCTGCTCGGTGCCGAGGGTGTGACGGATGAGGGCCCTCGAACGCTGGGGGAGTCGAGATGAACGGCAAGAAGTCGTCGGGCAGGGATGGAAGCGGACATGGGTGAACGGCACAGCGACGGCGGAGTCCCCGACCGTCGGGTCGCGCGCCCGGCGGGCGAAGAGCCCGCCGTCGAGACGCTCCTGGCCGCCGCCCTGCGTCGCCGCGCGGACGGCACCGAGGCGCAGGCGCAGGCCGTCGCCGCCTTCCGTGCCGCGCGGGACAGCGGCGCGCACACCGCGCGTACCCGACGGCGGGACGACTGGCGGCCGCGCGAGCAGCGGCGGTTGAGCCGCTCGGTGAGGGCCACGGCCGCCGTGCTGCTGGCGAGTCTGACGCTGGGCGGGGTCGCCGTCGCCGCCATAGGTGCGTCCTCGGGCGACGACAGGGACGAGCGGGACAAGACCCAGCCGTCGAACAGCGCCCAGGACCGGTCCGCGGCGTCCGACTCCGGTCGGCCGGCGGAGCCCGGCGCTTCCGATGCCACCGCCCCAGGGGCCTCCGCGGAGCCCGGCCTCCCCTCAGGGCGTCCGACGCAGGCTCAGGACATGGCGGCCCACTGCCGCGCGTACGAAGCGGTGAGCGGCCGGGGCAACGCCCTGAACGCGACGGCCTGGCAGCGGCTCGTCACCGCCGCGGGCGGCGAGGACAAGGTCGCGGCGTACTGCGCCGAGCAGTTGGCCGGGGACGCCGGATCCGCGAAGAGCAGGACGAGGACGGCGGACAGCACGCCGAGCCCGGCCCCCACGGTCGAGACGCCGGCGTCGGCGCCGGCGACCCTCATGCCGGGGAAGTCCAAGCCCAGGCCGTAGGCCGGGAATTGGGAAAGTCTCTGGCGGAAGCCGGGGGATAACAGCGGGCGCCTGAACGGCTGCCGACGCGCCCCGAAGGCTCGGAAGGTCCCCGCCGCACGCCCTCGCACACGCCCCACCTCTGCCGCTGGCAACGGCCGGGGCCGCCACCCCCCACAGGAGAGGCCCCGGCCGTCGCGCGGCACGGGCCGCGCGGCGGCCCGTACTCTCTACAGCGCCGCGACTGCGTTTTGTGTCACACCCCGCTCCGTCACGAGGTAGTTGCATCCTGTACGAACATGGACGGGGAGCGGTTTCACGCCGTAACGTGCCCTTCGCGCCGGGGCTGCGGAAGACGGACGCCCGCAACCACGAGGGACGTTCGACCGCAACCATCAATTGAGGAACCACAACGGCGAGAACCCGGTCCGCGAGAGCGGCGCCGGTTTAGGCGCAAAGAGGTGAACCCGGTCCGCGAGAGCGGCGCCGGCTTAGGCGCAAAGAGGTGAACCCGGTCCGCGAGAGCGGCGCCGGCTTAGGCGCAGAGAGGTGCGCGCGCGGTGCTGGGGGACGACGCGGAGCTGACTGCCGCGGTGCTTGCGGCGCAGGACGGGAACGAGACCGCGTTCCGGACTGTGTACCGCGCGGTGCACCCGCGGCTGCTCGGTTACGTACGGACGCTGGTCGGCGACCCGGACGCGGAGGACGTCACGTCCGAGGCCTGGCTCCAAATCGCCCGGGACCTGGAGCGGTTCAGCGGTGACGCGGACCGGTTCCGCGGGTGGGCGGCCCGGATCGCCCGCAACCGCGCCCTCGACCACATACGCATGCGCGGGCGCCGCCCCGCGATCGGCGGCGACGAGTCCGAACTGACCGGCAGGCCCGCCGAGTCCGACACCGCGGGCGAGGCCATGGAGGCCCTGGCCACCGACAGCACCCTCTCGCTCATCGCCCAGCTCCCGCAGGACCAGGCCGAGGCCGTCGTCCTGCGCGTCGTCGTCGGCCTCGATGCCAAGACCGCGGCCGAGACCCTCGGCAAGCGCCCCGGCGCGGTCCGTACGGCGGCGCACCGTGGTCTGAAGCGGCTCGCCGAACTGCTCGGCGAGGATCCGGAATCCGCCGGCGCACTCGACGCCGTACCCCCACAACGAAGGCCGCGCACACGCGCGGTGACGTCCGCCGGTGTGACGCATACGCGGTCGCGGACGCAGAAGGACATGTGATGGCCGACGAGCGCTGTGTCTTCCCGGGGGACGCCCCCCGGCCCCCCGGCCAGTGGCTGGACCGCGATGCCGCGGAGTGTTTGCTGCGCGGAGAGCCGCTGGAAGCCGTCGACGCCGACACCCAGGTCCAGGCCGACCGACTCGCCAAGACCCTCGGTGCGCTGGCCGCCGGACCCGTGTCGAGCAGCGCCGAACTCCCGGGCGAGGCCGCCGCGTTGGCCGCCTTCCGCAAGGCGCGCGACGACAGGAGCGGCGAGGCCGTACAGCTCGGCCGCCGTGGCCGCGTGCCCTCTGCCGCCCACGCCTCCGACGCCGGTCTCGTACGTCTGGGGCGCCCCGCGGGGGCGTACGGTCGCCGGGTTCGCGGGGGCATCCCCGTGCGCTTCGGGATCGCCGCGGCGCTGGCCGTCGGGATGGTCGGCGGGGCCGCCTTCGCGGCCGGAAGCGGAGTGCTGCCGACTCCGTTCAGTGACGAAAGACCGGGCCCGGCCGCCTCGGTCACGGAGGCCGGTACACCGGAGCGGCCGCTGGTCTCGCCGTCGTCGCCCGGGGTCTCGGCGGCCGGCGGCTCCCAGGCGCCGGTGCCCGACGCCACCACGGGCGGGCCGTCCGACCAGGCCTCCCCCGGCGACGAGGCGGCCGGTGGCGGCGGCACGAGCGCGCGGCCCTCCGGCGGCGCGAGCGACTGGCGGACCCGGACGCGCCGGTTCTGCCGGGCCGTCCTGAACGGCGACGACCTGTCGTCCGGCCAACGACGCGCCCTGGAGGACGCCGCGGGCGGTGCCGGCCGGGTGAAGTCGTACTGCGCCGGCTTCCTCGGGCAGGTCGGAGGCGACTCCGATGACGACGAGGGTGACGACGAGGGGGCGCAGCAGGGGGACCAAGGGAATCAGGAAGACGGGAGAGACGAGGGGAGCAAGGGGGACGGCGAAGACGGGGGCGATGACGACGACTCCCACATACGGCCGAGTGCCAACGACCCCCGCGCCAACGGCGGCGTCCTCACCCCGTCGCCTTCGCCCTCGGCCCCGGTCCTGAGCCCGCTCCTGCCGAAGAAGACACTCGCGTCGCCGGCCCCGAGTCCGACGTACAGCGCGCTGTCGTCACTCACGGCCCGCTGAGCGCACCGCCCGTCGCACCGGCTCATCACACCGGCTCATCGCACCGCAGGTAGCCCGCTGACCTGCGGTTTTGTGTTTCTTTGATCTTTCCTCGGCTCGGGAGTGACGTTTTCGGCCGCCGTGGCGCAGTAATGGGTGAGCCGACTGGTCATCGGCCGTAGCACAGAGCCGGGGTTCCCCCCGTACCCACGGCTCGGTGCACACGGCGCGGGCGGGATACGTTCCCCCGGTCCCGCCCGCGCCCCCACACTTCCTCCGCACCGGCCGTCACCAGTAGACGACGACCTTGTCGCCCGTGCGGACCTGCGCGAACAGCGCCGCGATCTTCCCCTTGTCCCGTACGTTGACGCAGCCGTGCGAGGCGCCGTAGTAGCCGCGTGCCGCGAAGTCCGAGGAGTAGTGGACCGCCTGGCCGCCGCTGAAGAACATCGCGTACGGCATGGCCGTGTCGTAAATCGTCGACACATGGTGGCGTGATTTGAAGTAGACGCTGAACACACCTTCGCGGGTCGGCGTGTACTGCGAGCCGAACCGCACGTCCATCGTCGAGACCGTCTTCCCGTCGATCATCCAGCGCAGGGTGCGGCTCGTCTTGCTGACGCACAGCACGCGGCCGTTCATGCAGCGCGGGTCCGGGGCCGCGGCCGACTGTCCGCCGTACGGGTACAGCTCCCAGTTGGCCGGCTTGTGCGTCATCCGCTTCAGCCGCTCCCAGGTGACGGTGTCCAGATCGCCGGTGCGCGGCAGCCCCCGCTTGCCCTGGAAGCCCTTGACGGCGGTCACCGTCGCGGAGTCGTACGTCCCTGTCGGCGCCGTGATCAGCCAGGCGACCTGGTGCAGCCGGGCCTGGATCTTGCGGATGTCGGTGCCCTTGTCGCCGCGGGACCAGAGGACCTTGGGGGCGGGCGGCTCCGGCGACTCGGGGCTCCGCGAGCTCGGCTGCTTGGCGTCCTCGGCCGTGGGTATCGCGGTGGGCGTGGATGTGGCGCCGGCCCCGCGGTCGGTCGGCGCGGCCGGCGTCTTCCCGTGCGCGCCCACGGCCTGCGCCGTACAGCCGCTCACCAGGGCGAGAGCCGCGAGGGCGGCCAGCGATCTCTTCATGCCTGTCGTCGTGACGCCTGTCGTCCTGCCTGCTGCACGCATCCGGACCCCCCGTTGTGCCGTTGTGTCACCTGAGATGCTCCCCGCGCGTGACCGGTTGCGAACTTGGCGGCATGGTGGAGAGCGAAACCGTGAGAAGGCGAACGCAGCGAAACTGCAGCGGGAGGCACAGCAATGGCGCACGAATCCGAGTCCGGTCTGCCCATCGAACCGGTGTACGGGCCGGAGGCTCTGGGGGACTGGGACCCGGCCGAGAAGCTGGGCGCGCCGGGTTCGTACCCCTACACCCGTGGTGTGTACCCGTCGATGTACACGGGCCGTCCGTGGACGATGCGGCAGTACGCCGGCTTCGGTACGGCCGTGGAGTCGAACGCCCGCTACAGGCAGCTGATCGCCCACGGCACGATGGGGCTGTCGGTCGCCTTCGACCTGCCGACCCAGATGGGCCACGACTCGGACGCCCCCATCGCGCACGGCGAGGTCGGCAAGGTGGGCGTCGCCATCGACTCGATCGACGACATGCGGGTGCTGTTCGGCGGAATCCCGCTGGACAAGGTGTCGACGTCGATGACGATCAACGCGCCGGCCGCGCTGCTGCTCCTGATGTACCAGCTGGTCGGCGAGGAGCAGGGGGTGCCGGCCGCGCGGCTGACGGGCACGATCCAGAACGACGTACTGAAGGAGTACATCGCGCGCGGGACGTACATCTTCCCGCCGAAGCCCTCGCTCCGGCTGATCGCGGACATCTTCAAGTACTGCAGGGCCGAGATCCCGAAGTGGAACACGATCTCGATCTCCGGCTACCACATGGCCGAGGCGGGAGCCTCCCCCGCACAGGAGATCGCGTTCACGCTCGCCGACGGCATCGAGTACGTCCGTACGGCGGTCGCGGCGGGCATGGACGTGGACGACTTCGCCCCCCGCCTCTCCTTCTTCTTCGTCGCCCGTACGACGATCCTTGAAGAGGTCGCCAAGTTCCGTGCGGCCAGGCGTATCTGGGCCCGGGTGATGCGGGACGAGTTCGGTGCGAAGGACCCGAAGTCCATGATGCTGCGCTTCCACGCGCAGACGGCGGGCGTGCAGCTGACGGCGCAGCAGCCGGAGGTGAACCTGGTGCGCGTCGCCGTCCAGGGCCTGGCCGCGGTGCTCGGCGGCACGCAGTCCCTGCACACGAACTCCTTCGACGAGGCGATCGCGCTGCCGACCGACAAGAGCGCGCGGCTGGCGTTGCGTACGCAGCAGGTGCTGGCCCACGAGACGGACGTGACCGCGACCGTCGACCCCTTCGCGGGCTCGTACGCCGTCGAGAAGATGACCGACGACGTGGAGGCCGCCGCGGTCGAACTCATGGCCAGGGTCGAGGAGTTGGGCGGTGCGGTCGACGCCATCGAGCACGGCTTCCAGAAATCCGAGATCGAGCGCAGCGCCTACCGCGTCGCCCAGGAGACCGACTCCGGCGAGCGGGTCGTGGTCGGCGTCAACCGCTTCCAGCTCGACGAGGAGGAGCCCTACGAGCCGCTCCGCGTCGACCCGGCCATCGAGGCCCAGCAGGCGGAGCGGCTCGCCAAGCTCCGCGCCGAACGCGACCAGACGGCGGTGGACGCCGCCCTCGCCGGCCTGAAGAAGGCGGCCGAGGGCACGGACAACGTCCTCTACCCGATGAAGGACGCGCTGCGGGCCCGGGCGACGGTGGGGGAGGTGTGCAACGCGCTGCGGGAGGTTTGGGGGGCTTACGTGCCGAGCGATGCGTTCTGAGAGGTGGGCGCGCACGAAGCCGGCCGCCGCCTTCCGCCGCCGGAAGCGGCTGTCGGCGACGGCGACTTGGCGGCGGGGGCGCTGTTCCTCGGCTTCGCGGTGAAGCTGTCGCCGGCGAGCGCGTAACTGGCGCGGCTCTGGTAGCTGTTCCTGTCAGCGCGTCGCCGAGCGCCTTGCCCTGAGGGCGTTGCGGATCGCGCGGGTGAGGACCGGCGGCAGCAGGTCGACGGCGAGGCGGCGGGTGCGGCTGCCGCCGCGAGGACGGGCAGCGGCGGCTGGGCCGGAGGAGGTCTGGCCGTGCGGCGCCGCATCCGCGCCCTGGGAGTCCGCGCCCTCGGGCTCCTTGCCGTACCGCGACAGCGGGAACGGCGGAGCCTGCATCCCCTTGGACTTGAGACGGACGATGCGGTGTCCGGCCGCCTCCTGCACGCTGATGTGGCAGTCCCCCCGCTTCCGCGCCATGTCCAGCAGTTCGTCCTGGACGGCCTTCGGGTCGTCCCAGGTCCCGTACAGCTTCTGCGTGCTCAGGCAGACCGGGTGCAGGCCCCGATTGAGCACGGCCTCCCAGGCCGCGATGGAGACGCCGGGTGTGTGCTCCGAGCGGAAGTCGTCCAGGACGACGATGCCGCCGGGCTTCAGCGCGTCCTGAGCCGCGCCGATGTCGCCGTAGACATGCTCGTAGAGATGTGAGGCGTCGACGTGGACGAACCTGCAGGAGTCGGGTTCCACCTCGGAGGGCACGACCGAGCTGGGGCCCTGCAGTACCCGGGGCAGCTCGTCGTGGAAGGAGAGGTAGTTCTCCTCGAACAGCCGCCGGGTGAGCGCGCTGTACGACTTCGTCGACTCGGCCCGGTTGGCGCCGTCCGGTGCGTCGCCCTCGAAGAGGTCGCACACCGTGTAGCGCTCGCCCTCCCGCAGATGATGCCCGAGGAAGATCGCGCTCTTGCCCATATAGACGCCGACCTCCAGCAGGTCTCCGCGCATTCCCGCGGAATCCTGCCGGTTCAGGAACCAGTCGAAGAGTATCTGGTCGAGAACGGGGAACCAGCCGGGGACGTCGTCGAGGCGGTGCGGCGGCTGGGTGGTGCCTTGTACGTCGGTCATGAGGAGAGAGCGCTCCCTAGTGCGGACGAGGCGAACAGGCCCGGATCCTATGAGAAGCCTGTCAGTAGGTCAGAACTACTGCGCAACTGCCCGGTGAGAGAATTCCAAACCGGCAGCCGATGTGACGGCGCTCACATGCTGCGCGTACTCCGTCAGCCCCTCCGCCGTCGCGCCCGCCCAGCCGACGTAACCGTCGGGTCGTACGAGGAAGACACCGGTTGCGTACGCCTCGCACGACGGGATCCGGACCGTGGGGACGGCGAGCGGGGGCAGCTCCGTGTCTGTGCCCACCGTCAGCAGCGTCCAGTGCGGGCCCCGGAACGCGTCGAAGAGGCGTACGCCGTCGTGGATGGCGTCCGGTTCGCGGTCGCCCGCGTGGAGGGCGTCGTCCGGGAGGCCTGTGCGGGTCTCCACCGCGAGCGAGGAATCCCGGTAGCCGAGGCCTGACCCTGCGCGCCATCGCCAAGGAGCTGGATGTCAAGGCGCCCGCCCTGTACTGGCACTTCAAGGACAAGCAGGCGCTGCTCGACGAGATGGCGACGGAGATGTACCGCCGGATGATCGCCGGAAGCGATCTCGGCCCCGAGGACACCTGGCAGGAACGGCTCCTCAAGGCCAACCACGGACTGCGCTCGGCCCTGCTCGGCTACCGCGACGGCGCCAGGGTCTTCAGCGGCTCACGCTTCACGGGTATCGAACACGCCCATCAGATGGAGGACACCCTGCGCCTGTTCACGGCCCATGGGTTCACCCTCTCCCAGGCCGTCCGCGCGACCTCCACGACGTACCTGTACACCCTCGGCTTCGTCACCGAGGAACAGGGCGTGCAGCCGCTCCCGGACGAACGCCGGGAAGGCTACGACCTCGAAGACCGCGCCCGCCGGATGGCCGACTTCCCCCTGTCGGCCGCGGCGGGCGCGGAGATCTTCGAGGACTACGACCGGCACTTCGAGGAAGGGCTGGCCTTGGTGATCGCGGGCATCGAGGCCCGGTACGGGGTCAGCTGATGCGGTCGGTCCAGCCGGCCTCGAGGTAGGTCCTGCGGCCGGGGCCGGGGAAAAGACGACCGCCCCCGGTCATGGGCGACCGGGGGCGGATGTGTTCGGCGGAGGGGCGACTTTCAGCCAGAGCCAGGGTTACAGCCGTGGCCTGGCCAGCGCCGTGCGCACCTTCGGCGTGAGCCAGTCCTCCACGTACCGGTTGAACAGCCAGGCCAGGAACAGCATGGTGGCCACCGTCGCCAGGAACGTGACGTGCGAGGGCAGGTGCAGGGTCCGGTGGTAGGCCTCGATGGCGACCCAGCCCAGGTGCTCGTGGACCAGGTAGAACGGGTACGTGAGCGCGCCCGCGACCGACAGCCAGCGCCAGTTGGCCCAGTTCAGCCAGCCGAGCGCGATGGCCGCCACCGCCAGATAGCCGAGCGTGATGAACAGGACGATGCCGAACGAGGTGCGGTAGGAGAAGAACTCCGGGTTCGGGGCGTGCCACAGCCTCGCCACGGCGTAGTGCTGGCCGATCAGCCAGCTCACGCCGACGATGCCCCAGGCGTACGCGTCCCGCCGGTTGCGGTGGATCAGGTAGAGGCCGACGCCGCCGATGAAGTACGACGCGTACTCCGGCATCAGGATGAGGTCCAGGAGCGGCTCGTTCGCGGCCTCCGCGATGGCAGCGGCCAGCGTCCAGCCCGCGCAGAACAGGATGATCCGCTGCCGGTTGGCGCCCGGAAGCACGACGCACAGGGCGAACAGGGCGTAGAAGCGGACTTCTGCCCACAGCGACCAGCAGACGCCCAGAACCCGGTCCGCGCCGAGGGGCTGCTGCATCATCGTCAGGTTCACCAGCGCGTCACTCGGCGACACCGCGTGGTACGCGACGACGGGCAGCGCGAACACCGCGGTCACCAGGATCACCGCCGCCCAGTAGGCGGGCAGCAGGCGCGAGGCGCGGGAGGCGAAGAACGAGCGCAGGGACCTGCCCCAGCCGCTCATGCAGATCACGAACCCGCTGATCACGAAGAACACCTGGACGCCCAGGCATCCATACGCGAACCACGAGTGCAGCTCGGGGAACTGGAGTTTCGGGGAGGTGCCCCAGGCCTCCGTGACCTCGCCGTCCCGGCCGCCGTAGTGGTAGCAGGCGACCATCAGCGCGGCGATGATCCGCAACCCGTCGAGCGCACGCAGGCGAGGCGCGTGCGCCCGCGGGATTATCCGGTGCGGGGCACCGTTGACGTCCGCCGGCGCCGGGGACTTCGGGACGGACGTGTCCACGGATGCGTTCACGGGGACATTTACGGGAGCGTTGGCGGGGGCGTTCATCCGAGCGTGGCTCGCTTCAGCGACCGTGCGCGGCGTGCCACTCGGCGTACCGTCGCATTGCGCGGGATGAAGGCGAGCTGCGCGGGAACCGCGCCGGGCAGTGCCAGAGAGGTGAGCCGGCGTCGCTTGAAGTACCGCCAGGTGTGCGTGTTCAGCTTGTGCGTCAGATACTCCTCGGCGGCCTTGCGCAGGTCCGGGTAGATCTTCGGCTGCATGGCGAAGCCGACGGCGCGCACGAGTTCGGTGAGGGCCGCGGCGTCCAGGCCGTTCCGCTGCTCGGTGACGGCCGCCTTGTCCGTCAGCTCCGGCAGCACGGCGTCGACGATGGTGACGGGGATGCGGTTGCTGTTCTCGTACGGCGTGAGGCGCTCCAGGAGGGCCTCGGTGCCGATGCGGGCGACAGGAAGGCCGTACAGCGCGGACGCCGTGAGCAGCGCGGTGGAGAAGCAGCCGACGACCAGGGCGGGGCGCATCCGCTGGTAGAGCACCTCGGCGAGGACGGGCGTGTCGAGCACCGTGAGGTCGGCGCCCAGCTTCTCGGCCTCCTTCTCCAGCAGGCGCGACCAGCGGGCCGGGGCCGACGGGTGCGGCTTGAACACCACGCGGGTGTGGCCGAGCGCCAGGGCGCCCTTCAGCATCCGTACGTGGAGGGCCTCCTCCTCCTCGGCGGTGAGGATGTCGAGGGCGGAGAGGTACTGGCCCAGCAGCAGCGCGGGTTCGTCGATCGCGGGCAACTCGTCGCCGGTGCTCTCGAGGTCGGCGAGCACCTTGACGAACGCGTCCGTCGGTACGATCTCGGGCTCGACGCCGAACTCCGTCAGGAGCAGCGGCTTGAGGCCCGGCACCAGGTCCAGGTGGAGCAGCCGGGACACGCGCGTGCCGACCAGGGGGTCGATCTTGTTGCGGGTGGGGCCGTAGCTCATCAGGCCGTCCGCGTACACGGTGACGGGCGCGCCGGTGAAGATTTGCGAGACGCCGAGCGCCGGGTGCACCTGGATCGACTCGACGGCCAGCTCGATGTCGTCGTCGCCGAGGTTCCAGGCGAGCCGCAGATGGCGTTCCCACAGGGGTACGTCGTCGAGCCGCGGGGCCCAGCCGCCCGGGTGGAAGGGGGAGATGGTCTCGTTCCACGAGATCACGTCGTCGAAGCGGCCGCGCAGCCGCTCGAAGCCGGGCATCTCGTCCAGGGCGGGGGTCGTCTCGGGCGTCGTCGCGTTGTTGGAGACGAGCAGGATGCGCCGGTCGGCCGGCGTGAAGCACTTGCTGTCCAGGGCGGCGGCGAGCGTGGCCGTGCCGTACAGCGTGGACGCCAGGAAGATCTGGGTGGTCACGCGGCCACCCCCGCGCCGGTGGGACGGCGGCGCAGCCGGCGCAGCCGACCGGCGCGCTGGACGTCCATCGAGTCGAGGGCGTCGTCGAGCACGTCCTGCGGCATGCGCCGCAGCGCGACGGCGCTCATCGACTTGAGTTTCCGTGCCACCGCTGGCTCGAACCTTTCGATGGATCCCAGGTGATGGGAAATAATCGCGCAATACGTGCGCACGGCTTTGGGCAGAAGTCTTTCCGCTTCGGGGTCCTCGGCGGTTTCCGCAACCACCTGATCGAACGCGCGGATGAAATCGAGCTGACGTACGTCACCGATCTGTGTCAGTGAGGAGGCTACGCCACGCCGGTAGAACACGCCGAGCAGCCCCACCGTGGCGAAGGATTCCGCCTCCCGGTGCAGCTTCCAGATCCACGGCCGGTCCTCGGCCGTGCGCAGTCCGTCGGTGAAGTGCAGCAGGCCGCGGTCGAGGAGACGGCGGTGGTAGATGCCCGCCCAGGCGTATGCGTAGTCGACGGAGGTGGACCGGTCGGCGGGGAGGATGGCGTCGCGCGGGTTCATGACGACACCCCGGCGACCGTTCGGTACGCGGTGGATGGAGCGGGCGCGGGCGGTGCACTGGACATGGTCGGTACGGACGAAGTCGCAACCCAAGTCTTCGATGGAGGCCAGGAGTTGCTCGTAATAGCCGGGGGCGAGCCAGTCGTCCCCGTCGAGGAACGTGAGGTATTCGCCGCGCGCGGCGTCGATGCCGGTGTTGCGCGCGGTTGCCAGCCCTCCGTTCTTCTCGTGTCTGACATACACCGCACCCGGGAGCTCGCGCTCCGCGCGCGCGAGAATGTCCGGTGTCTCGTCGCGCGAGCAGTCGTCGACGAGAATGAATTCGAAGTCGGCCCGCGCGTTCGCACGCAGGCTCTTCAGGGTGTCGGGCGCGTATTGCTGCACGTTGTAGAACGGCACGATGACGGAGAGCTTGACCACCCACGTGACGTTAGGCGGCGGCCCGGCATTCGTCTTGACCGCTGGTGAGATGTCAGGTGAACGACGCGTGGCGGAACCGTGAACCCAGCTGGTTTCCGGGTCCATCGGGGCCCGATTCGCCATTCGTAGATGTGCTGTTAACCGTTTGTTGTATTCGGGTTGGGCAGGACCTCGAAATGGCTTCCTAGCGTCTTCGACGTGCCAGCAAGTACCACGAAGTCCCTGCGGGTGGCCGTCCTTGCGGATTCCGACACTCGGTGGAAATGGGGATCGCTCACCGCGAACCGCATTTCTCCGGCCGAATCGGACATTCGCCTCGACGGATTCCTCCTGCGCGGCCGTGCCACCCCCACCGCCCGCCAGCTCGAAGAAGTCGGCGTCCGCGCGGACTCCCTCCGTGAGGTCACCGCGGTCGAGTTCCTGCGCGAGATGGCGAAGGAGGAGTGCGCCTACGACGTAGTCGTCCTCTCCCTCGTCGGCGGCGCCGTCCAGGCGATGCTGCACGGACTGGCGCACGCCTGGGACGGGCGGACGAAGCGGCCCGTGGTCGTCACCGGCTATGTCGGCGTCGTCTACGAGAAGCTCGCCGACGGCCTGCTGCTGCGGCACGGCGCGGACCTCGTCCTCGCCAACTCCCGCCAGGACGCGGACCGTTTCCGGGTCGTGTACGAAGGAGTCGGCGCCGACGCCTCGTCGGTGACGGAGGTCGCGCTGCCGTTCCTCGGCGGCGAGCCCTACGCCGGCGGTGAGGACCCGTACACGGTCGTCTTCGCCGCGCAGCCCTCCGTACCGGAGAGCCGCAAGGACCGTACGTACCTGCTGAACCGGCTGGTCCAGCACGCGCGCCTCCACCCGGACCGTGAAGTGCTGCTCAAGCTGCGCTCCAAGCCGGGTGAACACACCACGCATATCGAGGAGTTGCCCTACCAGAAGCTGGCGCAGCGGGTCGACCTGCCGGCCAACTTCCGGCTGGTGTACGGGCACATGGGTGAGGTCCTCGACCGCACCGACCTGCTGGTCACCATGAGCTCCACGGCCGCCCTGGAGTCCCTGCACCGCCGTATCCCCACGGTCGTCCTGACCGACCTCGGGGTGCGCGAGGCGCTCGGCAACCACCACTTCGTGGGCTCCGGCTGCCTCGCCTCCTGGGACCAGCTCGACGAAGGGCACCTGCCGGAGTCCGACGCGGCGTGGGTGGCCCGGCAGGGCGTCGCCGCCGACGGCTCGTACGAGACGGCCTTCGACGCGGCGCGCTCCCGCATCACCGAACTGCTGGAGGGGGGCCGACTCCCGCCCCTCGCCCCGTACTACACGCCCGAAACCGCGCCCGGCTATCTGCCCGGCATCCTCGCCCGCCACCACCTCGGCCCGGACGGCGGCCCGCTGCCCGGCGCGCCCGCGGCGGACAAGGAGCCCAGCCCCGTACGGCAGATCGTGCGCCGGGCCGCCCGCGGCGCCTACCGCCACGGCGTCCAGCGCGTGGCACCGGTGATCCGGCGGATGGGGGAGCTGTGACCGCCACCGAGCCCCCCGGCGCTTCTCGCCTTCCTCGCCTCCCTCGTCAAGGAGAACAGCGCATGACCAACTCCGAAGCGGGCCAAGCCGCGCCCGTGCGCCGCGTACTCGCGGTGATCCCCGCGCGCGGCGGCTCCAAGGGCGTGCCCGCGAAGAACCTCCTGCCGGTCGGCGGTGTGCCGCTGGTGGCCCGCGCGGTGCGCGAGTGCCGTGCCACGCGGCTCGTCACGGACGTCGTGGTCTCCACGGACGACCAGGCGATCGCCGCCGCGGCCCGCGAGGCCGGCGCCGAGGTCGTGCTGCGCCCCGCCGCCATCGCCGGCGACACCGCCACCTCCGAGGCCGCCGTCCTGCACGCCATGGACGCCCACGAGGCCCTGCACGGTGCCCCGGTCGACGTGGTCCTCCTCGTGCAGTGCACCAGCCCGTTCATCATCCGCGAGGACGTGGACGGCGTCGTCCAGGCGATCACCGGGAACGGCGCGGACACGGCGCTGACCGTGGCTCCCTTCCACGGCTTCGTGTGGCGCGACGCGGACGACGACCCCGTTGTCGTCGACACCCAGCGCGCCGCGACGGAGAACGGCACCGACACCCTCGTCTCGGACACCGCGACGAGCGGCGGCTACGGCGTCAACCACGACAAGTCCTTCCGCCCGCGCCGCCAGGACCGCCCCCAGGACCTCCTGGAGACCGGCGCCGTCTACGGCATGGACGCGGCGGGCTTCCGCGAGGCCAAGCACCGCTTCTTCGGCCGTACGGAACTCGTGCGCACCGACCCGGCCCGCGTGCTGGAGATCGACGACCCGCACGACCTCGCCCGCGCCCGCGCGCTGGCCCCCCTCTTCGACGCGAACCGCCCCGGTTCGCTCCCGACCGCCGCCGACATCGACGCGGTCGTCCTCGACTTCGACGGCACCCAGACCGACGACAGGGTGCTGATCGACTCCGACGGACGGGAATTCGTCTCCGTGCACCGCGGGGACGGCCTCGGTATCGCCGCCCTCCGCAAGAGCGGGCTGACGATGCTGATCCTGTCCACGGAACAGAACCCGGTGGTCGCCGCCCGGGCCAGGAAGCTCAAGATCCCGGTCCTCCACGGCATCGACCGCAAGGACCTCGCACTGAAGCAGTGGTGCGAGGAGCAGGGCATCGCGCCGGAGCGCGTGCTCTACGTCGGCAACGACGTCAACGACCTCCCGTGCTTCGCCCTCGTGGGCTGGCCCGTGGCGGTCGCGAGCGCCCATGACGTTGTGCGCGGCGCCGCACGCGCGGTCACCACCGTCCCCGGTGGCGACGGCGCGATCCGAGAGATCGCCAGCTGGATCCTCGGCCCTTCTCTCGACTCCCTCCACAAGTAAGGAACTTCTCCACCATGAGCAACTCCCGTCTGCGCACGTTCGGTTCGAAGACCGCCGGCCCGGGTCAGCCCGTCTACGTCGTCGGTGAGATCGGCATCAACCACAACGGCGAGCTCGAGAACGCCTTCAAGCTGATCGACGCCGCCGCCGAGGCCGGCTGCGACGCCGTCAAGTTCCAGAAGCGCACCCCGGAGATCTGCACCCCGCGCGACCAGTGGGACATCGAGCGCGACACCCCCTGGGGCCGGATGACCTACATCGACTACCGCCACCGCGTGGAGTTCGGTGAGGACGAGTACCGCCAGATCGACGAGTACGCCAAGAGCAAGAACATCGACTGGTTCGCCTCCCCGTGGGACACCGAGGCCGTCGCCTTCCTGGAGAAGTTCGACGTCCCGGCCCACAAGGTCGCCTCCGCCTCGCTGACCGACGACGAGCTGCTGCGCGCCCTGCGCGCCACCGGCCGCACGGTCATCCTCTCCACCGGCATGTCGACGCCGAAGCAGATCCGCCACGCCGTCGAGGTTCTCGGCTCGGACAACATCCTGCTCTGCCACGCCACGTCGACCTACCCGGCCAAGGCCGAGGAGCTCAACCTGCGCGTGATCAACACCCTGCAGGCCGAGTACCCGAACGTCCCGATCGGCTACTCCGGCCACGAGACCGGCCTGCAGACCACGCTCGCCGCGGTCGCCCTCGGCGCCACCTTCGTCGAGCGTCACATCACCCTCGACCGCGCCATGTGGGGCTCGGACCAGGCCGCCTCCGTCGAGCCGCAGGGCCTCGCCCGCCTCGTCCGCGACATCCGCACCATCGAGGAGTCCCTCGGTGACGGCGTCAAGAAGGTCTACGAGTCCGAGCTCGGCCCGATGAAGAAGCTGCGCCGCGTCGCCGGCGTCGTCGCCGAGGCGGAGATCGCCGACGCCGCGGGCGAGCCGGTCGCGGTCTGAACGCCCTCAACCCCTCCTTACGACGGGACGGTCGTACGTCGATGAGCCCCCGCGCCGGATCCACCGGCCCCCACACTCTCGCCTTCGTCGAGAGTCCGGTACAGCTCCTGAACGTGCTGGAGTGGGCGCACACACACGCCCTCAGCAGCACGGCGCCCGGCGCGGGGCTCACCCTCGTCGTCCTGTCTCCCAACGATCCGATGACCCGCGGCCAACTGCGCCGCATGGCCGAGCTGGCCCGCGAGGAGGGTCACGAGGTCCGCTGGGAGGAGGCGCGCGGCGGCACGACCGCACCCTTCCACACGGTGGGAGGCCTGGCACCCCTGCTGCGCAGGGCCCACCGCATCGTGATGGGCGACCCGTTCTCCCGTTACGTACAGCTCCTGCTGACCATCACCCGCGCCCGCGACCTGGTCGTCGTGGACGACGGCACGGCGACGATGGAGTTCGTCGCCCAGCTCGCCCGCGGTGAACGCCTGGTCCGCTGGCACCGCAAGGGCGGCCGCCCCGGCCCCCGCGACCTGCTCTTCGCCCCGGTGTCCTCCTCGGCCAGGCGCCGCCTGACGCCGAGCGCCCACCGCACGGTCGAGGTCTTCTCCTCCATGCCGATCGAATCGGCACCGGACGGCGTCCGCATCACCGCCAACGACTTCTCCTGGACCCGCGCCCGCTTCGGCCCGCCCCGCATCACCAAGGGCGCGGACCTGGTCGGCACCTCCCTCGTGGAGACGGGCGTGGTCGACCCGGACCGCTATCTGTCGGCGGTCCGCGCCCTGTCCCAGGCCCACGGCGCGACCCGCTACTTCGCCCACCGCCGCGAGAGCACCGACAAGCTGCACCGCCTGGCCAACGAGACGGGCCTCGAAATCGTCCGCCCGGACCTGCCCCTCGAACTGATCGCCCGCCGTGGCCCCATCGGCCGTACGATCCTGAGCTTCCCGTCGACGGTCGTGCACACCCTGCCGCTGGCCCTGGCCGGCACCGAGGTCCGCGTCGCCGTCTGCGACATCGACCCGAGCTGGCTGACCCAGAACGCCTCCCCGCGCGCTCAGGGCTTCCTCTCCGGGGTCACGGGCACGGCACGGGACGTCCACCGGCTCACGATGGCGAGCACGGCCTGACCACGAGCACGGCCTGACCGCCGGTAAGGGCTCCGGATCCCGTCGGCGTGCTGTGAGACCGTAGAGGCGGAGTACGGGTGTGGGCTCGGCACGTCGGGCGTTCACCCGTGGGGATCCCCGGGCAACCCCCGGCGGACCGACTCAAGATCCAATCCGTCCGGAAAGCCGGGCGGGTTTACCCATCTCCGTCGATACGTATGCGCCGCGCGGCCAGGTTTCTTCGCCTAACGGGCTGAAGTTTTGTTGATCGTGGGTCAGTTGGCCGTCCCGTCGCCCTACCCTTCAAAGGGTGAACCAACTGATGTCCCCAGAGTCCGAGGCCGATCACCCCGGGGAACCCCTGCTCCCCGGCGCGCTGCCCGAGGCGCTGCGCGCCGAACTCGTCGCGTTCCGCCGCGACTTGCACATGCACCCGGAGCTCGGCAACCAGGAGTTCCGCACCACGGCCGCGCTCAAGGCGCGCCTGGAGCGGGCGGGCCTGAAGCCGCGCGTCCTCGACACCGGGACCGGCCTCATCTGTGACATCGGGGACTGGGACGGCGTACAGCCCATGCTCGCGCTGCGCGCCGACATCGACGCGCTGCCCATCCCGGACACCAAGACCGAGTGCGCGTACCGCTCGACCGTGCCCGACCGCGCCCACGCCTGTGGCCACGACGTGCACACCACGGTCGTCCTCGGCGCCGGGCTCGTCCTCGCCGACCTGCACCGCGAGGGGCGCCTTGCCCGTCCCGTACGGCTGATCTTCCAGCCCGCGGAGGAGGTGCTGCCCGGCGGCGCCCCGGACGCGATCGAGTCGGGCGTCCTCGACGGCGTCGGGCGGATCATCGGCGTGCACTGCGACCCGAGGGTGGACGCCGGGCGCATCGGGTTGCGGCACGGCCCCATCACCTCCGCGTGCGACCGGCTCGAAGTCGCGCTCGACGGCGCGGGCGGTCACACCGCGCGCCCCCACCTCACCACCGACCTCGTCACCGCCGCCGCACGCGTCGTCACTGACGTACCGGCGCTCGTCGCCCGGCGGGTGGACGCCCGCAGCGGGCTCGCCGTGACCTGGGGACGGATCGAGTCCGGGCACGCCTGCAATGTCATCCCTCAGCACGCCGAGCTCTCCGGGACCGTGCGCTGCCTGGATCTGGGCGCCTGGCGGGCCGCGCCCGACCTGGTGCACGCGGCCATCGACGAGATCGCGAACCTCTACCGCGCCAAGTCAGAGATCAACTACATCCGGGGCGTCCCGCCGGTCGTCAACGACCCGGCCGTCACGGACCTGCTCCGCGACGCCATGACCGCGCGGCGCGGCGCGCACTCCATCGAGGACACCGAGCAGAGCCTCGGCGGCGAGGACTTCTCCTGGTACCTGGAGCACGTGCCCGGCGCGATGGCCCGCCTCGGCGTCCGCACACCGGGCGAGCGCACCACCCGCGACCTGCACCGCGGCGATTTCGACGCGGACGAATCGGCGATCACGGTCGGGGTCGAGCTGTTCACGGCGGCCGCCCTTCTCGACACCGGGGTGTGAGGACAGAGGGCGCGACGGGCGACCGCGGTCGCGCCCTTCCCTGCGCAGTAGCGTTCCGCCTCCCCAAATGTGCCGTTCGCTCCCCTGGTTCACGGGGACGTAACCGGCCATCGGCACGAATGGATAACGGCCACGCGGAACCCCGTTCCCTGGACGGTCTACGCGCGTTAATGTGCGCCGAACTCAGCACCCACTGCGGGGCTTGGAGAATGGGGAACTTCAGATGCGTCGGATATCCAGCCTGACCCGCATCGCGGTGGGGGTCGCGTCGCTCGCACTCGCCGCCACGGCCTGCGGCGGCACCAGCAAGGACAGCGACAGCGACGGCGGCGACAGCAGCAAGAGCGGCAAGGGCCTCGCCATCGCGTACGACATCGGCGGCAAGGGCGACCAGTCCTTCAACGACGCCGCGTACGCGGGCCTGGAGAAGGCGAAGGCGGAGTTCAAGTACGACACCCAGGACATCGAGCCCACGGACGGCGAGACCGACGCCGACAAGGAGCAGCGTCTGGCGTCGCTGGCCAAGCAGGGCTACAACCCCGTCATCGGTGTCGGGTTCGCCTACGGCCCCGCCATGGAGGCGGTCGCCAGCAAGTACCCGGACACCACTTTCGGCATCGTCGACTCCGTGGTCGACGGCAAGAACGTGGCGTCGCTCGTCTTCGCCGAGCAGGAGGCCTCGTACCTCGCCGGTGTCGCCGCCGCCAAGGCCACCAAGAGCAACACCGTCGGCTTCGTGGGCGGTGTGGACATCCCGCTCATTCACAAGTTCGAGGCGGGCTTCAAGCAGGGCGTCGCGGACACCAACCCCGGCGTCAAGGTCCTGTCGCAGTACCTGACGCAGACCGCCGAGGAGGGCGGCTTCTCCAGCCCCGACAAGGGCAAGGCCGCCGCCGAGGGCCAGATCGAGAAGAAGGCCGACGTCGTCTACCAGGCGGCCGGCCTGTCCGGCCAGGGTGTGATCGAGGCCGCCGCGAAGGCGAAGGTCTGGGCGATCGGCGTCGACTCCGACCAGTACCAGCAGGAGGCGCTGGCCTCCTACAAGGACCACATCCTGACCTCCGCGCTCAAGGACGTCGGCGGTGCGGTGTACGCGCTCGCCAAGTCCGTCAAGGACGGCAAGCCGCTGACCGGCGTGCAGACCTTCGACCTGAAGGTCAACGGCGTGGGCCTCGCCGACACCAACCCGAAGATGGCGGAGATCTCCGGACTCAGCGACGCCGTGGCCAAGGCCAAGGCGGGCATCATCGACGGCACCATCAAGGTCAAGACCGAGTAGTGATCCCTAGGTCCGTCGCCGCCCGCGAGGGCGAACGCGGTCGAAGGTGTGCGGAGCGGGCGGTCACTCACGGTGCCCGCCCGCTCTCGCATCCCCGCGCATGTCACCCACCGCCATGGCGCCTTTGCGGTCGGCAAGCCTCCGGCCCGTACGCGAGTGGCGTCGGGCACAGCCGGATAACAAGGTGGACAGAAGGGGTTTTCTCGCCGGTCTACGCGCGTTAATCTGCGGCGAAGCCAGCGCCGAAGCCCTACCGTCAGGCGCTTGTACGACAGGAGCACAACACATGCGCCGGGTTCCCCGCATCGCGCTCGCAGGCGCTGCGACCGCCTCTCTCGCCCTCGTTCTCTCCGCCTGTGGCGGCACCTCGACCTCCGCCGGCTCGTCGGAGGCGAAGGGCGACAAGGGTCTCGCCATCGCCTACGACGTCGGCGGCAAGGGCGACCAGTCCTTCAACGATGCCGCGTACGCGGGCCTGGAGAAGGCGGAGAGCGAGTTCGGCTACGACACCGCCGACGTCGAGCCCACCGACGGTGAGACCGACGCCGACAAGGCGCAGCGTCTGGCGTCGCTGGCCAAGCAGGGCTACAACCCGGTCATCGGTGTCGGCTACGCCTACGCGCCGGCCGTCAAGGAGGCCGCGGAGAAGTACCCCGACACCACCTTCGGCATCGTCGACGACTCCACCGTCACGGCGAAGAACGTGGCGGACCTGGTCTTCTCCGAGGAGGAGGCCTCGTACCTCGCCGGTGTCGCCGCCGCCAAGGCCACCAAGTCGAACACGGTCGGTTTCGTGGGCGGTGTGGACATCCCGCTGATCCACAAGTTCGAGGCGGGCTTCAAGCAGGGCGTGGCGGACACCAAGCCCGGCGTCAAGGTCCTGTCGCAGTACCTGACGCAGACCGCCGAGGAGGGCGGCTTCTCCAGCCCCGACAAGGGCAAGGCCGCCGCCGAGGGCCAGATCGAGAAGAAGGCCGACGTCGTCTACCAGGCGGCCGGTCTGTCCGGCCAGGGCGTGATCGAGGCCGCGTCCGCCAGCAAGGTGTGGGCGATCGGTGTCGACTCCGACCAGTACGAGCAGGAAGCTCTGAGCAAGTACAAGGACGCGATCCTGACCTCGGCGACCAAGGACGTCGCCCAGGCCGTGTACAACCTTGCGAAGTCGGTCGAGGACGGCAAGCCCGAGACCGGTATCGTTCGGGGCGATCTGAAGTCCGGTGAGGTCGGTCTGGCCGACTCCAACCCGGAGTTCGCGAGCAACACCGCGATCCAGGGCGCCGTCGACACGGCCAAGGAAAAGATCATCAGCGGCGAGATCAAGGTCAAGTCCAGCTGACGAGCAAGAACTCGGGAGCAACCATGCGGTTCCGAGGAAGTTCAGGCACGACCTCCTGCCGCCAGGCGCGGGTGCGTGTCCGGACCGCCTCGGAGCCGCTTGGTAACCGCGGGGTTACGTCCGCTCAACGGGATACGAGGAGTCCGGCTCCCCGTATCCCGTTCTCGCGGGGCGGGAACCCTTTCGTTGCCGTAGGGGCGCTACGCGCGTAGACGACCCCCTTTCCCTACAGGAGAGTGCGCCATCAACGCGTCCAGCAGCCCTCCGGCCGACGCGGTCAACGGTCAGGTGACCGCAGTCGAACTCGCCGGGATCACCAAACGATTCCCCGGCGTCGTGGCCAACCACGACATCCACCTCAGCGTCCGCAGGGGCACGGTCCACGCCCTCGTCGGCGAGAACGGTGCCGGCAAGTCGACGCTGATGAAGATCCTCTACGGCATGCAGAAGCCGGACGAGGGCACCATCGCCGTCAACGGCGAGCAGGTCACCTTCTCGTCGCCCGCCGACGCCATCGCGCGCGGCATCGGCATGGTCCACCAGCACTTCATGCTCGCCGACAACCTCACCGTCCTGGAGAACGTCGTCCTGGGCAGCGAGAAGCTGTACGGCATCGGCGCCAGGGCCCGCCGCAAGATCGTGGAGATCTCCGAGCGCTACGGCCTCGGCGTCCGCCCCGACCTCCTGGTCGAGAGCCTCGGTGTCGCCGACCGTCAGCGCGTGGAGATCCTCAAGGTCCTCTACCGCGGCGCCCGCATCCTCATCCTGGACGAGCCCACCGCCGTACTCGTACCGCAGGAGGTCGACGCACTCTTCGACAACCTGCGCGAGCTCAAGGCCGAGGGCCTGTGCGTCATCTTCATCTCGCACAAGCTGGGCGAGGTGCTGTCGGTCGCCGATGACATCACGGTCATCCGCCGCGGTACGACGGTCGGCACCGCCGTCCCCTCCGAGACGACGCCGCGCCAGCTCGCCGAGCTGATGGTGGGCAGCGAGCTGCCCACCCCGGAGACAGCTGAGTCCACGGTCACGGACAAGCCGGTCATCGAGGTCAAGGGCCTCACGGCCTTCGCCGGCGGCGGTCCCTCCCTCGGCGAGTTCGACGAGCCGTCCGCCACCGGTCTGGCTACGGAGGACACGGCCGAGACCGCCGCCGCGGTGCGGCGCGTCCTCGACGACGTCACCTTCACCATCCACGCGGGCGAGGTCATGGGCATCGCCGGCGTCGAGGGCAACGGCCAGACCGAGCTCATCGACGCGCTGATCGGCCTCCAACGGGCCGACTCCGGCTCCGTCTCCTTCCTCGGCGAGGACATCACCGCCCTGCCCACCCGCAAGCGCCGCGAGCAGGGCATCGGCTACATCCCCGAGGACCGGCACCGGCACGGCCTCCTCCTGGAAGCCCCGCTCTGGGAGAACCGCATCCTCGGCCACGTCACCGAGAAGCCCAACGCGAAGGGCGTCTGGCTCGACATCAAGGGCGCCCAGGAGGACACGAAGCGGATCGTCAAGGAGTACGACGTCCGCACGCCCGGCATCGACGTCACCGCCGCCTCCCTGTCCGGCGGCAACCAGCAGAAGCTGATCGTCGGCCGCGAGATGAGCCACAAGCCGCGCTTCCTGATCGCCGCCCACCCCACACGCGGTGTGGACGTCGGCGCACAGGCGCAGATCTGGGACCAGATCCGCGAGGCGCGCCGCGAGGGCCTCGCCGTGCTGCTGATCTCCGCCGACCTGGACGAGCTGATCGGCCTCTCCGACACGCTCCGGGTGATCTACAACGGCAAGCTGGTCGCGGACGCCGACCCGGCCACCATCACCCCGGAGGAGCTCGGCTCGGCCATGACCGGCGCCGCCTCCGGACATCTCGAGAACGAAGAGCTCGCCGCCCAGGCTGAGCTCGAAGAGCATCCCGAAACCCCGGCGGAGCTCTCAGAGCACCCCGAGACCCCGGCAGACGCCCCGGAAGACGAGGCCCGCTGATGAAGAAGTTCGACAAGGAGCGCCTGCTCCTCGCGGTGGCCGGGCCGGTCATCGCGCTCGTCGTGGCCGTGGCGCTGACCTCGGTCGTGCTGATCTCCTCGGGCAAGAACCCGATCGAGCCGTACACGATCATGTTCGAGCAGGCCTCGTTCTCCGACATCCAGGTCCTGATCATCAACCAGGCCTCGCTGTACTACATCGCGGCGCTCGCGGTGGCCATCGGCTTCCGGATGAACCTGTTCAACATCGGTGTGGACGGCCAGTACCAGCTGGCCGCCATGATGGCCGCGATCGTGGGCGCCCATGTCGCGCTGCCCGCGGCGTTCCAGATCCCGCTGCTGCTCCTGACCGCCGTCTTCACCGGCGCGTTCTGGGCCGGAATCGCCGGTGTCCTCAAGGTGACCCGCGGCGTCAGCGAGGTCGTCGCGACGATCATGCTCAACGCGATCGCGACGTCCGTCATCGCCTATCTGTGGCTGCCCAGCGTCTTCGGCGTCAAGGTCGGCAACAACAGCACCACCGGCGAGATGCACGCGTCCGGCTGGGTGCCCGGCTTCGACCTGGGTGCCGCGGGCGAGATCTACGGCCTGGTGGTCCTCGCCGCTCTGCTCGGCATCGGCTACTGGATCGTCCTCAACCGCACCCGCTTCGGCTTCGACCTGCGCGCCTCCGGCGCCTCGGAGACCGCCGCCGCGGCCAGCGGTGTGAACCCCAAGCGCATGGTGCTCACCGCCATGCTGGTCTCCGGCGGCATGGCCGGCCTCGCGGGCCTGCCGATCCTGCTCGGCGCCACGCACACCTTCAGCCTGAACTTCCCGACCGGCATCGGCTTCCTCGGCATCGGCATCGCGCTGCTCGGCCGCAACAGCCCGGTGGGCATCGCCTTCGCGGCCCTGCTCTGGGCCTGGCTGGACAAGGCCTCGCCCGAGCTCGACTTCCACGGCTACGACAAGGAAATCGCGGTCATCATGCAGGGCCTGATCGTGATCGCGGTCGTCGTCTCGTACGAGGCCGTACGCGAGTGGGGTCTGCGCCGTCAGCAGCGCCGCGTCGGCGCGGAACTCGCCGCGGGCCACGTCCTCGGCGCCGCCAACAACACCGAGAAGGAGGTGGCTGGCCGATGACCACCGCAACCAAGGTCGACCAGCCCAAGTCGCAGCCCGCGGCACCCGGCGGCCGCCGGCTGTCGCTCCCCGTCCTTCTGCTGGTCATCGCGGGCGCCCTGGCGCTGACCTCGATCGTCCGCATCATCACGGGTGCCGACGGCATCACCAACGTCAGTCAGATGTCCACCGCGCTGGAGCTGGCCGTCCCGATCGGCCTGGCCGGTCTCGGCGGTCTGTGGGCCGAGCGCGCGGGCGTCGTCAACATCGGCCTCGAAGGCATGATGATCCTCGGCACCTGGTTCGGTGCCTGGGCCGGTTACCAGTGGGGACCGTGGACCGGCATCCTGGTCGGCATCATCGGCGGCTGCCTCGGCGGTCTGCTGCACGCGATCATCACGGTCACCTTCAACGTCAACCACATCGTCTCCGGTGTGGCCATCAACATCCTGGCGCTCGGCGCCACCCGCTACCTCGCCCCGCTCGCCTTCGAGGGCGTCCAGGGCGGCTCGGCCAAGCAGTCCCCGCCGGTCGAGTCCCTCGGCCACTTCACCGTGCCGGGCCTATCGGACTGGCTCAGCACCCTCAACGCCAAGGGCTGGTTCTTCCTCTCGGACATCGCGGGCCTGCTCGGCGGCCTGGTCACCAACGTCTCCTGGCTGACCCTGATCGCCGTCGCGCTGATCCCCGCCACCTGGTGGATCCTCTGGCGCACCTCCTTCGGCCTGCGCCTGCGCTCCTGCGGTGAGAACCCGATCGCGGCCGAGTCGCTCGGCGTCAACGTCTACAAGTACAAGTACCTGGCCGTGATCATCTCCGGTGGCCTGGCCGGTCTCGGCGGTGTCTTCCTGTCGATCGTCGCCAACCCCTTCTACCTGGAGGGCCAGACCAGCGGCCGCGGCTACATCGGTCTCGCCGCGATGATCTTCGGTAACTGGATGCCGGGCGGACTCGCCCTGGGCGCGGGCCTGTTCGGCTACACCGACAGCCTCAACCTGCGCGGCGGCTCCGAGAACGTCCACGCACTGCTGCTGCTCGGCGCCATCCTGCTCGTCATCGGCGCGATCTGGCTGGTGATCAAGAAGAAGTACGTGGCCTCCGTGGTCACGCTTGCCGTGGGCGTGCTGGTCTTCCTCTGGTACTCCCTCACCAACGAGGTGCCGAACCAGATCGTCTCGGCCACGCCGTACGTCATCACGCTGCTCGTCCTCGCGCTGTCGGCGCAGCGCCTGCGCATGCCGAAGGCCGACGGCATGCCCTACCGGAAGGGACAGGGCAAGTGACGTCCGCCGACGCGGGGTCCGCGGCCGTCGACTGGGAGGCCCTGCGCGCGGCCGCGCGGGACGCCATGTCCCACGCGTACGCCCCCTACTCGGGCTACCCGGTCGGCGCCGCGGCTCTCGTCGACGACGGCCGGATCGTCACCGGCTGCAACGTCGAGAACGCCTCGTACGGGCTCGGGCTGTGCGCCGAGTGCGGTCTGGTCTCCCAGTTGCAGAACACCGGGGGCGGCCGGCTGACGCACTTCACCTGCGTCGACGGGCGGGGTGAGATCCTGGTGCCGTGCGGGCGCTGCCGCCAGCTGCTGTTCGAGTTCGGCGGGCCCGATCTCATCCTGGAGACCCCGGCCGGAATCCTGCCGCTCTCCGAGATGCTGCCGCAGGCCTTCGGGCCGGGCCATCTCACCCAGTAATTCCCGTGCGGCCCCTCCTGATCCGCTGAAGATCTCCGGGAGGGGCCGCTCATCTTTCGGAAGGAAAGCCATGGCCATGGACGCCGTCTCCGTCATCCGCACCAAGCGGGACCGCGGCGAGCTCAGCGACGAGCAGATCGACTGGGTGATCGACGCGTACACCCGCGGCGAGGTCGCCGACTACCAGATGGCGGCCCTGAACATGGCGATCCTGCTCAACGGCATGGACCGCCGTGAGATCGCCCGCTGGACGGCCGCGATGATCGCGTCCGGGGAGCGCATGGACTTCTCCACGCTCGCCCGCCCGACCGCCGACAAGCACTCCACGGGCGGCGTCGGCGACAAGATCACCCTCCCGCTGGCCCCGCTGGTGGCCGCGTGCGGTGCGGCGGTCCCGCAGCTGTCCGGGCGCGGCCTCGGCCACACCGGCGGCACCCTCGACAAACTGGAGTCGATCCCCGGCTGGCGCGCGCTGCTCTCCAACGAGGAGATGCTCTCCGTGCTGGACGGCGTGGGCGCGGTGATCTGCGCGGCGGGCGACGGCCTGGCTCCGGCGGACAAGAAGCTGTACGCGCTCCGGGACGTGACCGGCACGGTCGAGGCGATCCCGCTGATCGCCTCCTCCATCATGTCCAAGAAGATCGCCGAGGGCACGGGCTCGCTCGTCCTGGACGTGAAGGTCGGCACCGGCGCCTTCATGAAGACGATCGAGGACGCGCGTGAGCTGGCCTCGACGATGGTGGGCCTGGGCACCGACCACGGGGTCAAGACGGTCGCGCTCCTTACCGACATGTCGACCCCGCTGGGCCTGACGGCGGGCAACGCGCTGGAGGTCCGGGAGTCGGTGGAGGTCCTGGCGGGTGGCGGCCCGGCCGATGTGGTGGAACTGACGCTGGCCCTGGCCCGCGAGATGCTCGACGCGGCCGGCATCAAGGACGCCGACCCCGCGAAGGCGCTCGCCGACGGCTCCGCGATGGATGTGTGGCGCCGCATGATCGCCGCGCAGGGCGGCGACCCGGACGCCCCGCTCCCCGTCGCGCGCGAGCAGCACGTGGTGACGGCTCGGTCCTCCGGCGTCCTGACCCGCCTGGACGCGTACGACGTGGGCATCGCCGCCTGGCGCCTGGGCGCCGGACGCGCCCGCAAGGAGGACCCGGTGCAGGCCGGCGCGGGCGTCGAACTCCACGCCAAGCCCGGCGACACGGTGACGGCGGGCCAGCCCCTCCTGACCCTCCACACGGAGACCCCGGAGCGCTTCGAGTACGCCCTCGAATCGGTGGCCGGCTCGTACGACATCGCGGCGCCGGGCACGGACTTCAAGGCCACGCCGGTCGTGCTGGAACGCATCGCCTGAGCTGCGCTTCTCCCTTCCGGGTGAACGGGACCAGTGGACCTCCACCGGTCCCGTTCCGCGTTCTGGAGCCGGAGACGCATCCGCGTACGCGGCGGCCGGCACCCGTGGGCCCGGGCAGCGCCGATGAGTTTTGTGCTCGCGGCCGGTCTACTGACCGTGGACGCCAGGACACCCGACGTACTCGTGCTGCCAGGACTCGTCACCCGGGACGAGCTGCCCCGGCTCTGCGACGACGTGCGTGCGCAGCTGGAGGTGACCGGAAGCGGGGTCGTGGACTGCGATGTGGCGGGGCTCGGTGCGGCCGGCCTGGCCGCTGTCGACGTCCTGGCGAGACTGGAGCTGGCCGCGCGGCGGGCCGGGGGCCGGATACGGCTGCGCAATCCGGACCCCGGCCTGCGTGCCTTACTCGACCTGGTCGGTCTCGAGTTCTTCGAAGCGCATGGGCAGCCCGAAGAGCGGGAACCAGCGGGCCGTGTCCAGGAAGCAGTGGTACCCGGTGATGCGCCCCTTTGAGATCTCCAGCACCTGGACGGCCCAGGGCTCGTAGCCCTCCCCGTTCGGGTTGGGCTTGTAGTGGCCGAACGCTGGCAGGCCATTGGCCTCGACCGGCACCAGGCGCGAGTTCGTGCACCCGGAGCCCGTCGTCGTCATGAAGCCGGTGATGTCGGCCGGGCCGACCAGCCACAGGTCGAACGGCGGCATCGTCATGATCGCGTCCTCCTGGAGCAGCGCTGTCAGCGCCGTCATGTCGTACCCCTCGAAGGCGGCGACATAGCGCTCCAGAAGCTTTTGCTGCTCGTCGTCGAGGGGGTCGAAGGTGACGGCGTCGGCGCCCGCGTCGGTGTTTTCCGCGACGGTCGCGCGGGCGCGCTGCAGGGCGCTGTTGACCGACGCGACCGAGGTGTCGAGGAGTTCGGCGACCTCGTTCGCCTTCCAGGCGAGGACCTCGCGCAGGATGAGCACGGCACGCTGCTTCGGCGGCAGCTGCTGCAGGGCCGCCACGAAGGCGAGGCGCACCGACTCCTTCGCCACCGCCGCCTCGGCCGGGTCGTCGACCGTCGGCAGGACGCGGGCGTCGGGCATCGGCTCCAGCCAGGTGTTGTCCGGGCGGGGGGTGAGGGCGGCCTGGGCCAGCGGGGACGGGGCGGTCAGGTCCATGGGGCGTGCCCTTTTGTTGCCCGCGTTCAGCATGTCCAGGCACACGTTCGTGGCGATCCGGTAGAGCCAGGAGCGCATCGAGGAGCGGCCCTCGAACGTGTCGTAGCTGCGCCAGGCTCGGACCATCGTGTCCTGCACCGCGTCCTCGGCCTCGTAGGACGAGCCGAGCATCCGGTAGCAGTACCCGGTCAGCTCGACCCTGTGCTTCTCCAGCCGGACGTCCAGCTCTGTCGTCGTCCCCGTACCGTCGCTCATCGCCAGCCCACCCCTTGGCTCTTCCGGTCGCCGCCGCCTCTTCGCGCCAGCACTTCGGAAGTTACCGCAGCCCACTGACAATGGCGCGCAAAGTGGGAGAACCTGCAGGTGGAGTGGGTTGCGGATACCGGGTTCTACGCCCCCTCCGACAATTTCAGCCCCTCCGGCGTTTGAGGAGCGGGGTCTGGGGCGGAGCCCCAGGTACGGGAATGGGCAGGGGCGGAGAGGGCGAAAACCGTCGTCAGTGGGCGGCCGGTGCCGCGTTGCCGCGGCGGGACTGAAGCCGCGCCGCGTGGGAGCCGAAGACCGTGATGGTGACGACACCGACGACGGCCAGCAGGCCGAGGGCCACGGTGCCGGTCCAGCCGCCCGCGTGGAAGGCGACCGCGCCCAGCGTGCTGCCGGCACTGGAGCCGACGTAGTACGCGGACTGGTAGAGCGCGGACGCCTGGGCGCGCCCCGTCTGCGCCGTGTGGCTCACCGCCGACGACGCCACCGCGTGCCCCGCGAAGAAGCCCGCGGTGATCAGGACCAGCCCGAGCAGCACCAGCGGCAGCGAGCCGGCCAGGGAGAGCAGCAGACCGGCGGTCGTCGTACCGCCCGCCAGGTACAGCGCCCCGCGGCGGCCGAGGCGCGCCACCAGCCTGCCCGCCGTCGACGCCGACACCGTACCGACCAGATAGACCAGGAAGACCGAGCCGATGATGCCCTGGGGGAGGGAGAAGGGGGCTTCGGTCAGCCGGTAGCCGATGACCGTGTAGACGGCGCCGAACACCGTCATGAACAGCGCGCCGATCGCGTAGAGCCGGCACAGCAGCGGGTTGGAGAGGTGCTCGCGCACCGTCCGCGCCAGCACCCGAGGCCGCAGCGAACCCGGCGTGAAGTGCCTCGGCGCCGGAAGCAGCAGGCGGAAGGCGACGGCGCAGGCCACCGCGATCACCCCGATCGTGCCGACGGCCACCCGCCAGCCCCACTCCTGCGCGACCCAACCGGTGATGACCCGCCCGCTCATCCCGCCGACGCTGTTGCCCGCGACGAACAGCCCGATCGCGGTGATCAGGGCCTTGGGGCGGACCTCCTCGGCCAGGTAGGCGGTCGCCGACGCCGGGAGTCCGGCGAGCGCCGCGCCCTGGATCGCCCGCAGCACCACCAGCGCACCGATCGACGGCGCGAAGGGCACAAGGAGGCCGACCGTCACCGCCACCGCCAACGACGCCGTCATCACCGTACGCCGTCCGAATCGCTCCGAAAGCGCGCTCATGGGGAGGACGAAGAGCGCCAGCCCACCCGTCGCGGCCGACACCGTCCAGCTCGCGTCGCTCGCGGTGACCCCGAAGTCCGAGGAGATGAGTGGGAGCAGGGCTTGCGTGGAGTAGAGGAGCGCGAAGGTCGCGACACCCGCGAGGAAGAGGGCGAAGCTCATCCGGCGGTAGCCGGGGCCGCCCGGGGTCATACGCGTGTCGACGGCGGGAGTCGCATCGACGACAGGGGCGGAAGCGACGCCACGGACGGAGACGGAGGTGGAATCGAGGACAGGGGCGGAGGAGGCGGCGCCCACGGTGGTGGACGCCCCGGTACTGGCGGACGGCATACTTCGAAGCTAAAGAGCCGCCGCTCATCCGTCCAATGCATGGAATCGCCATAATCGTTCCTATGGCGCATCAGCAGAGGTCAGAAGCTCACCTGTCACCGTCCAGTGACACAGAAGACATTGTCGCGCTGCTCGCCCCACGGCTCGCGTACTTCGCCGGGGTCGCCCGCACCGAGCACGTCACCCGGGCCGCGCAGGAGATGCGGGTCCCGCAGTCGACCCTGTCGCGGGCCATGGTCCGGCTCGAACAGGACCTGGGCGTCGACCTGTTCGCGCGCAGGGGACGCACCGTCTCGCTCACGGCCGCGGGGCGTACGTTCCTCGGCTCCGTCGAGCGCGCCCTCGCCGAGATCGAGCGCGCCGCCGACGACGTGCGCGCGGACGCCGACCCGGCCACCGGCAAGGTCGCCTTCGGCTTCCTGCACACCATGGGCTCGGAGACCGTGCCCGGACTGATCCGCGCCTTCCGGGCCGGCCATCCCGGCGTCCGCTTCAGCCTCGTCCAGAACTACGGCGAGGCGATGCTGGAGCGGCTGCGCTCGGGCGAGCTGGACCTGTGCCTCACCTCGCCCGTGCCGGACGCGCCCGACCTGGTGGGCCGCCGCCTCGACGAGCAGAAGCTCCGGCTCGTCGTGCCGGCCGAGCACCACCTCGCCGCCCGCAAGCGCATCCGGCTCGCCGAGGCCGCCGACGAGACCTTCGTGACTCTGGAACCCGGCTACGGCATGCGCCGTATCACCGACGACCTCTGCAAGGAGGCGGGCTTCAAGCCGCGTATCGCCTTCGAGGGGGAGGAGACCGAGACGCTACGAGGTCTCGTCGCCGCCGGTCTCGGGGTCGCCCTCCTGCCGCCACCGCCCGTCGCCCGCCCAGGAGTCGTCGAGCTCTCGGTCACCGCCCCGCGCGCCGTACGCGAGATCGGCGTCGCCTGGCTGGAGGGCCACCCGGACACACCGCCGGTCGCCGCCTTCAAGGGGTTCCTGCTGTCCCGGCGGGGCCGTCTGCTGCCCGACTGAACCTTGGACCGACCGGCACATGGGGGCGGCGTCCCCCATGTGCCGGTCGGTCCTACCGCCGCAACGACTGCCCGAACCCGGCCGCCAGCGGCATCCGCAGCCCCAGCGGCGGCGGCGCCGCGAACGCGTCCTCGATCGGGCGGGAGAAGGCGCGTCCGAACAGCGTGCCCAGGACGAAGTCCTCGGCGAGGGCGAGGACTTCCCGCCGGTGCTGGTGCAGCGCGTGCCCGTCGGAGTGGACCTCGAAGCGGCAGATGTCGCGGTTGGCCTTCTTGGCGCGCGCCGCGAGCCGGAAGGACAGCTCGGGGTCGGTGCGTTCGTCGTTCGTGCCGTGCACGATCAGCACGCGCCGGCCGGCCAGCTGTTTCACCGGCTCGGGTGGCGCCGCCATGTCCTCCTCGGGCAGCCAGGGGGCGAGCGCCAGTACGGAGTTGACGGCCCCGTGGCCGGCCGCGCGCAGCGCCGCCCGTCCTCCCATGTCCACGCCGGCCAGGCACACCGGAACGTCTCCGTAGCGGCGTACGACCTCGTCGGCGGCCCAGGACGCGTCGCCCGCCAGATGCGCCTCGCTGCCGTTCCAGCCGCGGTAGCGGTAGTGCACCACATGGGTGACCAGGCCTTCCGCGCGTCCCGCCCGGGCGAGGCGGCGTCCGAGCCCGCGTACGGAGGCGGTCGCCATCAGGGGGGACGGTCGTCGGGCGGAGGTCTCCTCGCCGCCCGGGAGCAGCAGAACCACGCCGCTCACCGCCGTCGGCTCCGGGCCGAGCGCCCTCCCCAGCCGGGCCCTGCGAACCGGCGTCGCTTGCTGTGCCATGACAGAACAGTGTCAGAAGCGACGGTGTACGCCACCCGTCCGCACGGTCACCATTACGTATCGACGGATCCGTCCACCAGGAGATCTACGCGCGTAGGGGCTAGGGTGCGAAAATGACGAGCCAGATCCCGAACACCCCGAGCTCGGAACAGATCCGCCGGGCGCCCAAGGTCCTGCTGCACGATCACCTCGACGGGGGCCTGCGCCCCGGCACGATCGTCGAACTCGCCCAAGAACAGGGGTACTCCCACCTCCCCGAGACCGACCCCGACAAGCTCCGGGTCTGGTTCCGCGAGGCCGCCGACTCCGGTTCCCTGGAGCGGTACCTGGAGACCTTCGCCCATACCTGTGCCGTCATGCAGACGCGCGACGCCCTCGTCCGGGTCGCCGCCGAGTGCGCCGAGGACCTCGCCGAGGACGGCGTCGTCTACGCCGAGGTGCGGTACGCGCCCGAGCAGCACCTGGAGGCCGGGCTCACCCTCGAAGAGGTCGTCGAGGCGGTCAACGAGGGCTTCCGGCAAGGGGAGCGGCTCGCCCGGCAGAACGGCCACCGCATCCGAGTCGGCGCCCTGCTCACCGCCATGCGGCACGCGGCCCGTGCGCTGGAGATCGCGGAACTGGCCAACCGCTACCGGGACATGGGTGTCGTCGGCTTCGACATCGCCGGCGCCGAGGCCGGTTACCCGCCCACCCGGCACCTCGACGCCTTCGAGTACCTCAAGCGCGAGAACAACCACTTCACCATCCACGCCGGTGAGGCCTTCGGCCTGCCCTCGATCTGGCAGGCGCTGCAGTGGTGCGGCGCCGACCGGCTCGGCCACGGCGTACGGATCATCGACGACATCAAGGTCCACGAGGACGGCTCCGTGCAGCTCGGGCGGCTCGCCTCGTACGTCCGTGACAAGCGCATCCCGCTGGAGCTGTGCCCCAGCTCCAACCTCCAGACGGGCGCCGCCGACTCGTACACCGGCCATCCGATCGGACTGCTGCGGCGGCTGCATTTCCGGGCCACCGTGAATACGGACAATCGACTTATGTCGGGAACGAGTATGAGCCGTGAATTCGAGCACCTTGTCGAGGCGTTCGGTTATACGCTCGACGACATTCAATGGTTCTCGGTCAATGCTATGAAGTCAGCATTCATTCCTTTCGATGAACGGCTGGGCATGATCAATGACGTCATCAAGCCCGGTTTTGCCGAGCTGAAGTCCGCATGGCTGTTCCAGCAGACCGCCTCCACCAGCGGTTCTGTGGGGGATCGGGCCTGATCGGAGGGGGTGGGAAGCGGCTGAGTCTTCACTCCATCTCCATGACTCGGCCGCTTTTTATGTTTGCGGAGCCCGGGTCTGGGTGTTTACGTTTTTGGACCGCTCAAAACCCCGTCTCACGGATCCAAGGACGCATTCAATATGAAGCAGTCTGCTGCCAAGACCCTCGGTGTCGCCGCTCTCGGTGCCGCCTTCGCCGCAGCCGGTGCGGGTGCCGCCAACGCCGCGCCCGCGGTGCCCGACGCCTCCTCGGCGCTGGACACCGTCACCCAGACGCTGCCGGCGGAGAACGTCACCAAGGCGCTGCCCGGGGCCGGTGAGGCGCTCGCCCAGGGGCAGAGCGCGCTTGGCACGGGTGTGGCCGCCGCCCAGCCCGCGGCCGCGCGCGTCCTCGCCGACGGCCCTGCCGCGCCCGTGGCCGGGCTGCTCGGCGGACTGCCGCTGCAGGGACTGCCCACGCACGGTCTGCCGGTGAACGGGATCCCGCTCGGCTGATCCGCCTGATCCCGCGCCTGAACTCTCTCCTGTACGAACGCCGGTGGGGCGCACCCTTGTTGGGGTGCGCCCCACCGGCGTGTCGAGCCGGGGAGCCGGTGACTACCAGGCCGTGCGGGCCTTGTCCTCGGACGGGAGCAGGATCCACAGCACTATGTAGAGCAGGAACTGCGGGCCCGGGAGCAGGCAGGAGAGTACGAAGATCACGCGCATCGTGGTCGCGGAGATGCCGAAGCGTCGCGCCAGCGCTGCGCACACGCCGCCGATCACGCGGCCGTTGGTGGGACGGGCAAGGGCGGTCATGGTGGCTCCTTCGCGAACCGTAGCCGACTGCCGGGTGGTCCGGCTTCGATGTCTTGTGTCGTCAACGCTAAGCGGACGAACTGGGCCAAGCGTCGCTCTACGGGGCGATCCCGACCCTGGGAATCGTCGGGGTCCGACCCTGAGCCGTGTCCTCCCGGAGGCGGGCCGCGCGATGTCGTGACGCGGCCCGGCGGCGGAGCCTGGCCCGGACGGCGGGCACGATCGCGAGATGCGTGAGGGCTACGCCGACCGTGTTGAGCAGCAGGGAGTCGACGTCCACGACCTGGCCGGGGACGCCGGTCTGCAGAAGCTCGATGCCCAGCGAGAGCAGGGCGCCGGCGGTGACCGTACGGGTGAGGGAGCCGAGGGGGGAGACGGCGAGCTTTCCGCCCGCCATGGGGAGCAGGACGCCCAGGGGGGCGAGGAGGGCGAGGCCCTCGGTGATGCGGCAGGCCGCTTGCTGGGGGCCGAGTGCCAGGTCGGCTCTGATGCCGGCGAACGGCCGCAGGTTGGCGGCGCTCATCCAGGGGACGTCCAGGGGGCGCAGGGTGATCCAGGCGACGAGGGCGAGATGTGCGACGAGGAGGACACCTCCTGCCACACGGACGCGGACCACGGCGCTGCCGCCGTCTGAACCTTGACGCTGCACGCCTCCCAAGACGCGGGGTCCGGCGGGATCGGTTCCGGCGGCGGGGCGACCGAAGGGTTGTCCGCCCCGTCCGCCCCGTACCTGGGGGACTCCGCCCCCCAGACCTCCCGTGTCGCGCTTCGCGCTCGTCCTCAAACGCCGGACGGGCTGAAATCAGCCCGTCCGGCGTTTGAGGAGCGGGGGTTTGGGGGCGGAGCCCCCAAGTGACGATGGGGGTCCCCCGCTCGAGCGAAGCCGAGAGTGGGGGAGGGCAGGGGCGGAGGGGGCGAAAAAACGCCTCAAACGCCGGACGGGCTAGGAGACCACCGTCGACGGCGGGGAATTCGTCCCCGGGTCGGCGCGGACCTCGGGGGTGCACTCGTAGCTGTGGAGGGGGGACGGGGCGGGGCCGCCGAGGATGACGGTGCCGTTGTCCTGGGCCGCGCCCGAGTCGGCGAAGGTGCAGATGATCTGGGCCAGGGCGGACGGCGTGAGGTCCTCGGGCGGGGTGCTCAGCCGGAGGATGCCCTCGGGGTCCTTGTCACGAGGGCCGCTGACGGTCATACCGCCGCGTACGTCCGTCGTGTACCCGGCCTGCTCCTCCGGCGCGGAGGGCGGCTCGGCGAGTTCGTCGAGGAGCCCCTGGGCCACCAGAACCCGTCGCGCCGCCTCAGCCGTGCCGTCCGGAATGCGTACGGACCGGTCGACCGCCACCAACTGCTCCGAACAGAGCAGGAACACCTGGACGGGGACGCCGCGCGAGGACTGCGTGGAGATGTCGGGGCCCGACAGGGCACAGGGCACACGGGACGGCGCCGGGCCGAAGTCCGTCGGGACCTGGGTGGCGCGGATGCCGCAGCCCGCGAGCAGCACGGCGAGCAGCGGAAGGGCCAGCCAGGGGCGTACGCCCCGGAGCCGGCCAAGCCGTCCCGGCCCCGCGGGGCGTGCACCTCGCGGCGCACGGAGGTGTCGTGCGGTCGTCATCCGGCGGTGCCCTCCGAGCCGTTGCTGTTCCCGTCCCTTTTCCCGTTCCCGTTCTCGTCCCCGTTGTCGGAGTCGTCGGTCGGGAGCTCCGACGCGTCCTGGGGCAGGCGCAGGGTGAAGACGGCGCCCCCCTTGGGCGCGTTCGCCGCGGTGATCTCGCCGCCGTGGATGTGGGCGTTCTCCAGGGCGATGGAGAGGCCGAGGCCGCTGCCCTCGGAGCGGGGGCGGGAGGCGCTCGCCTTGTAGAAACGGTCGAAGACGTGGGGGAGTACGTCCTCGGGGATGCCGGGACCGTGGTCCTGGACCTCGATGACGAGTTCCTCGCCCTCCACCCGCACGGACACCCGTACCGGAGAGCCCCCGTGCTTGAGCGCGTTGCCGATCAGGTTCGCCAGGATCACGTCGAGGCGGCGCGGGTCGAGGCGCGCCGTGATGCCGCGCTCGGCGTCCAGGTCCACCGCGTCCAGCCAGGCGCGCGCGTCGATGCACGCGGTGATCTGGTCGGCGATGTCGACGTCGTCGAGGACGAGCCGGGCGGTGCCCGCGTCGAAGCGGGTGACCTCCATCAGGTTCTCGACGAGGTCGTTCAGGCGGCGCGTCTCGCTGACCACGAGGCGTACGGCCGGTTCGATCATCGGGTCGACGCTGCCCGTCTCCGCGTCCAGTTCCTCTTCCAGGATCTCCGTGACGGCGGTGATCGCGGTGAGCGGCGTACGGAGTTCGTGGGACATGTCCGCCACGAAGCGGCGGGACGCCTCGTCGCGGGCGCTCATGTCGGCGACACGTTTTTCGAGGGCTTCCGCCGTGTGGTTGAACGTACGGGAGAGGTCCGCGAGTTCGTCCGTACCCGACACGCGCAGGCGCGTGTCCAGTTTGCCCTCGCCCAGGCGGCGGGCCGCGATGCCCAGGCGGTGCACCGGCTTGAGGACCGTGGTCGCGGCGGCCTGGGCGAGCAGAGCCGAGCCGATGAGGGCCAGACCGGTGGCGATGCCCAGGGACCAGGCGAGGGAGTTGAGGTCCTTCGCCTCGGGTTCGAGGGACTTGAGCATGTAGCCGGTCGTGGTGCCGCCGATCACCCTCGCACCGCCCACGAGGTACGGCTTGTCGTGGTCGGTGATCCGCTGCCAGTACAGGTGGTACGCGGACTCGTTGTTCGAGGACAGCTCCTGCTGCTTGTTCACCGCCTTCTGGAGGGACTTGGGTACGTCCTCCAGCGTGAAGGTGTCCAGCGCGGAGTTGCCGACGACGGTCTTGCCGTTCGCGTCCTGGGCGATCAGGAGCACGCTGAAGCGCTGGCTGCTGTCGGCCATCTGCCCGGCCGTGCGCTGGAGTTCGTCCTGCCCCGGGTGCACCGGCAGCAGGCTCGCGTGGTTGCGCATCTCCTGCTGGAAGTCGCGCAGCACCGCGTCCTGCGCACGCGTCAGCACAGCCTCGCGATTGAGCCAGTACGCGATGCCCGATGCCGACACGGCGGCCGTGAGCGCGACGAGTCCGAACACCACGACCAGCCGCAGCCGCAGGCTGGTGAAGCGCAGGCCGGACAGGAGCGCCTTGCGTGCAGCGGCCCAACCGCGGACCTTGTCCTGCGGTTTCGTCATTGAGGATTGTCCAGCCGGTAGCCAACCCCACGCACCGTTCGGATGAGCGTGGGCGAGGACGGCACGTCCTCGACCTTCGCGCGCAGCCGCTGCACACACGCGTCCACCAGGCGCGAGTCGCCCAGGTAGTCGTGCTCCCAGACGAGGCGCAGCAACTGCTGGCGGGACAGCGCCTGTCCGGGGCGGCGACTCAGCTCCAGGAGCAACCGCAGCTCGGTGGGCGTCAGTTGCAGATCCTCGCCGTTCTTGGTGACCGTCATCGCGGCACGGTCGATGACGAGCGATCCGAACGTCGCCGAGTCGTTCGCTTCGCGCTCACCGCGCCGCAGCACGGCACGGATCCGGGCGTCGAGCACCCGGCCCTGCACGGGCTTGACGACGTAGTCGTCGGCGCCGGACTCCAGACCGACCACGACGTCGATGTCGTCGCTGCGCGCGGTCAGCAGAATGATCGGCAGCTGGTCGGTGCGCCGGATGCGCCGGCACACCTCGAATCCGTCGATGCCGGGCAGCATCACGTCCAGCACGATCAGATCCGGCCGCTGCTCACGCAGTAGTTTCAGACCGTCCTCGCCGGTGGCAGCAGTGGCCACACGGTGTCCCTGGCGCGTCAAAGAGAGCTCCAGGGCCGTACGGATGGCGTCGTCGTCCTCGATCAGCAACAGGGAAGGCACGAACGTCATTCTGGCCCATGTCATGGCCGGGTAGCGACCTCACCCGAACTTCGTTCGACGGGACCTGCAAGCGCTCCCAGCCATCACCCGCACCAAGGCCCCTTCTTGTACGGCGGAGAGGCCCCGAGGGGGCATCCGCGTAGTCGTGCCGTTCTTCTCTGTGATCGTGCTGCGGCGCGCCCGCGGATGGGCCCTGTGACAGGTCTGTGACAGTCGGCGGACACGGCCATGAAGTGGCCCGGGCAAGCTTTTCGACACAAGCACGGAAGCACGGAAGCACGGCGGACCGAACCGAAGATCCGGGACTCCACGACGGGGGGCGCGAGATGAACACGCTGCACAGCACCAGCACTAGCGCAGTTGTCACGCGGCTCCACGACGTCACCCGGGCCGCGGAGAAGTCCGGCGCCGATGGGGGTCCCTCCCGCGCGAGCGTATTCGAGCGTGGGGGAGGGCGGGGGTGCGCTCGCGGCGCCGGGCGTCAACACACCGGGTACATGACGGTGGTTGACGCGTTCACTGGGGAGAGCCCTGCGGCGACAGCCGCTCTGGGCACTGTGGGGGGGAAGGCTCACGGGGGAGCCGCGTACGGGGAGGCCACGGGGGAGCGCCGTTCGGTGTCGGAGGTGGAGTTCACCGCCTACGTCCAAGAGCGTCGTGCCTCCCTGTACGCAACCGCCTACCACCTGACCGGTGACCGGTTCGAGGCCGAGGACCTGCTGCAGAGCGCGCTGTTCTCGACGTACAAGGCCTGGGACCGGATCAGCGACAAGGCCGCGGTCGGGGGCTACCTCCGCCGCACCATGACGAATCTGCACATCAGCGCGTGGCGCCGCCGCAAGCTGAACGAGTACCCGACCGAGGAGCTGCCGGAGACGCCCGGCGACACGGACGCGATGCGCGGCACCGAGCTGCGCGCCGTCCTGTGGCAGGCACTGGCCCGGCTGCCCGAACTCCAGCGCACGATGCTGGTCCTCCGTTACTACGAGGGCCGCACCGACCCGGAGATCGCGGAGATCCTCGACATCAGTGTCGGCACGGTGAAGTCCAGCATCTGGCGGTCGCTCCGCCGGATGCGCGAGGACGAGGTCCTCAGCTTCGGCCGTGACGAGGAGGAGTCCTTCGGGGAGCTTGTCGCCTGAAGGCCTGGGGGGAAGCAAGGGGAAACACAACCGGGGGGAACCAACGGGGTCACGGGGGACCGCGGGGGAGCACGGGGGAAACGAGAAAGGTCCAGGCGGACGGGGGGTCCGCCTGGGCCTCTTTTCGTGTTCGTGTCCCGTCGTGTTCGGGTCCCCCGCCCCGGCGCCTTCGCCGAGAGCGGGAGCCGGTGACCGGGGTGGCTACGCCGCCGTCGGGCGCGCGGCCGCGCGCCCGACGGCGGCCGCGGCGGTCAGGCGGCCCAGGGCCTCGGCCTTGTCGCAGGGGTGGGCGCCCAGGGCCGCCTGGCGGGCCACGATGGAGCGCTCGGCGCGCATCAGACGCCAGCCGCGGCGCAGCAGGAAGGGCACCGACTTGCGGCCCTCCCGCAGATCCCGCATGAAGCGGCGGCGGAACGTGGTGACCGGGCCGCGCGACAGGCACAGCGCGTCGGCCAGCACGCCCAGCTCACGGCAGCGCTCGACGATCTCGGCGGCGAAGATGCCCTCCGCGATGAACAGCGGGGTCCGCTCGACGCGCAGCGTCTCCGTACCCGTGCGGGCGCTCAGCGCGATGTCGTACACGGGGATGGTCGTCCGCCCCGTACGGCACAGCTCCTCGATCGCGGCGACCGCGGTGTCCGCGTCCCAGGACAGCGGGTGGTCCCAGTCGATGTCCGCGCTGCCCTCCACCTGAGGAAGCGTCGGGTCCGTGCCCTCCTTGTAGAAGTCGTCGAGGCGGAGCACGGGGAGCCCGGAGTCGGCCGCGAGAAGGGACTTTCCAGAGCCGGAGGGGCCGCAGAGCAGCACCACTCGGGTGGGTATCGGGGGATGGGAACCCAATTCTCCGTACCTTCTGTCAATCGACCTGGTTTCGCCCCGCAGCGAACATGCGGCGGACACATCCAGGAGATTATCCCCTCCCCCGAGACCCGCCCCGGCCTACTCCGCCACCGGCTCCGTGACAAAGCGCCCGGACGCGTCCAGCTTCCGCGCCAGGGCCTGCGCCTCCTCGGGGGTGTCCGCGCCGAGGGAGTACGTCGTCGACACGGTCGGCAGCGACGGCCGGCGCTACGCCTGCGGGGTCTGGGTGTACGACAAGACCCTCCTGCCGTCCGGGCGCGGGCTTGGCCCCCTGGCTCTTCCTGGGGACGCCGCCGAGCCGGGTCACGGGCGAGGTCACCATCGAGCGCGCCTCCGCGCCGGCCTGGAAGGGCACCTTCACCACGGGCACCAAGGCCCTCCACTACGGCCTGCGCGACATGATGGCCGAGCTCTTCTCCTACGAGGCTCTGAGCCACCCCGGCCGGGTGCACTACGTCTACATCGGCGCCGACCGCAGCAGCTTCCACGGCGGCTTCACCATGGCCGGCCAGGACCGAATCGAGATCACCTTCGCCACGCACGGGGTGACACTGACGCACACGGTGGACTGGAACTGACGGCAACGGCGGACGGGGGCCGGACGGCATCGGTGGACTGGGCCGGACGGTCCCGGGGGGACTGGCGCTGATATGTCTGTTGCCCCGCACAGGCGAATCTGCCACCTTCGGTGCTCGCGCGGGAGGACGGGTCAACTACGCTGCGTGTCACTCCACTTGCTCTCCGCTCCCCAACAGAGGACATCCGATGGTGCGACACGCAGCCACCCAGCAGACCACCCAGGCCGCCCGCAGGACCGCGCGCATCGTCGTCGCGGTCGGTGTGGTCGCTGCCGGTGCGGCCGGGGCCACACCGGCGGTCGCGGACGCGGACCCGGTCGTGGACGTCATGCGCACCCGGCCCACTTCCCTGGGCAACGTCGACCCGCAGGCGGGCCTCCAGGCCCTGACCGGCACGGTGGGTTACGTCACCGGCTCGGTCGAGGGCCTCAAGCCCAACCCGCTGGCGGGCACCGCTGTCGACCCGCTCGACAACGGCGTCGGCACCCAGCTCGCTGACTTCAAGCCCCTGTCCTCACAGGCGCTGACCCGGCCGGTGGCACAGGCGTCGTCGATCGGCAGCATTCCGGTACTGGGCCAGGCGACGGGCCTGCTGCACGGCTGACCACGGCAGAAAGCCGCGCTTCCCCCGGACGGAGGGGAAGCGCGGCTTTCTGGTCCCAGGTGAGTCCCAGGTGACTTTCGTGTGACTCAGGTCCCAGGTGACTTTCGGATGGCTCAGTACGACGAGCCCGACGCGCCCAGCGACCCCGTCGGGTGCCAGACCGTCTTCGTCTCCAGGAAGGCCGTCATGCGGTCGATGCCCGGAGTCGCGGAGTAATCCACAGCCTGTGGACGCACGACCCGCTTGAGGTTGTCCGCGGCCGCGATCTCCAGCTCCTTCGCCAGGACGTCGTCCGCGCCCGCGAGGTCGATCGCGTTGACGTCCTGGTGCGCGGCGAGGGGAGCGGCGATCTCCGCCGTCTTGCCGGAGAGCACGTTGACCACACCGCCGGGCAGGTCGGAGGTGGCGAGCACCTCGCCGAGCGACAGGGCCGGGAGGGGGGACCTCTCGCTCGCGATCACGATCGCCGTGTTGCCGGTCGCGATGACCGGCGCGATGACGGAGACAAGACCGAGGAAGGACGACTCCTGCGGGGCCAGGACCGCGACCACGCCCGTCGGCTCGGGGGTGGAGAGGTTGAAGAACGGGCCCGCCACCGGGTTGCCGCCGCCGACGACCTGGGCGATCTTGTCGGTCCAGCCCGCGTACCAGACCCAGCGGTCGATCGCCGCGTCGACCTGAGCGGCGGCCTTCGCCTTCGACAGGCCCTCGGCGTCGGCGACTTCGCGGACGAACTGCTCCTTGCGGCCCTCCAGCATCTCGGCGACGCGGTAGAGGATCTGGCCGCGGTTGTACGCCGTCGCGCCGGACCAGCCGCCGAACGCCTTGCGCGCGGCGACCACCGCGTCACGGGCGTCCTTGCGGGACGAGAGCGGTGCGTTCGCCAGCCACTTGCCCTTAGGGTCCGTCACCTCGTACACCCGGCCGCTCTCGGAACGCGGGAACTTCCCGCCGACGTACAGCTTGTAGGTCTTGAGGACGGAGAGTCGCTCAGTCTTTTCGGTCTTCTCAACTGCGCTCATTTTTTATCGCTCGCCCTTCGGGCTCGACGGGGCGAGGTACGCCTCCAGGCCGTGGCGGCCGCCCTCGCGGCCGAAGCCCGACTCCTTGTAACCGCCGAACGGCGAGGTCGGGTCGAACTTGTTGAACGTGTTGGACCAGATGACGCCCGCGCGGAGCTTGTTCGCCACCGCCAGGATGCGGGAGCCCTTCTCGGTCCAGATGCCCGCCGACAGGCCGTACTGGGTGTTGTTGGCCTTGGCGACGGCCTCGTCCGGCGTGCGGAAGGTGAGGACCGACAGCACCGGGCCGAAGATCTCGTCGCGGGCGATGGTGTGCGCCTGGGTGACGTTCGTGAAGAGCGTCGGGGCGAACCAGTAGCCGGAGGTGGGCAGTTCGCAGGCGGGAGACCAGCGCTCGGCGCCCTCGGCCTCGCCCTGCTCGGCGAGCGAGGTGATCCGGGCCAGCTGCTCGGCGGAGTTGATCGCGCCGATGTCCGTGTTCTTGTCGAGCGGGTCGCCGAGGCGCAGCGTCGACACGCGGCGCTTGAGCGAGTCGAGCAGCTCGTCCTGGATCGACTCCTGGACCAGCAGGCGGGAGCCCGCGCAGCAGACCTGGCCCTGGTTGAAGAAGATGCCGGTGACGATGCCCTCGACGGCCTGGTCGATGGGGGCGTCGTCGAAGACGATGTTCGCGCCCTTGCCGCCGAGTTCGAGGGTGACCTTCTTGTTCGTACCGGCCACCTGGCGGGCGATCGCCTTGCCCACGGCGGTGGAACCGGTGAAGGCGACCTTGTTCACGTCCGGGTGCTCGACGAGCGCGGCGCCCGTGTCGCCGTACCCCGGAAGGATGTTGACGACGCCCTTGGGCAGACCGGCCTGGCGGCAGATGTCCGCGAAGAACAGGGCGGACAGCGGGGTGGTCTCGGCCGGCTTCAGCACGACCGTGTTGCCGGTCGCCAGCGCCGGGGCGATCTTCCACGCCAGCATCAGGAGCGGGAAGTTCCAGGGGATGACCTGGCCCGCGACGCCGAGGGGCTTGGGGTTGGCGCCGAAGCCGGCGTGGTCGAGCTTGTCGGCCCAGCCCGCGTAGTAGAAGAAGTGCGCGGCGACCAGGGGGAGGTCGGCGTCGCGCGTCTCCTTGATGGGCTTGCCGTTGTCCAGCGTCTCCAGGACGGCGAGCTCGCGGCTGCGCTCCTGGATGATGCGGGCGATGCGGAAGAGGTACTTGGCGCGCTCGGCGCCGGGCAGTGCCGACCACTTCTCGAAGGCCTTGCGGGCGGCCTTCACGGCACGGTCGACGTCCTCGGTGCCGGCCTGGGCGACCTCGGAGAGGACCTCCTCGGTGGACGGCGAGACGGTCTTGAAGACCTTGCCGTCGGCCGCTTCCGTGAACTCGCCGTCGATGAACAGCCCGTACGAGGGGGCGATGTCGACGACCGTGCGGGACTCGGGCGCGGGTGCGTACTCGAATGCGGATGCCATGGTGATCAGTCCACCGTCACGTAGTCGGGGCCGGAGTAGCGGCCGGTGGCCAGCTTCTGACGCTGCATCAGCAGGTCGTTCAGGAGCGAGGAGGCGCCGAAGCGGAACCAGTGGTTGTCCAGCCAGTCCTCGCCCGCCGTCTCGTTCACCAGGACCAGGAACTTGATGGCGTCCTTGGTGGTGCGGATGCCGCCTGCGGGCTTCACGCCGACCTGGATGCCGGTCTGGGCGCGGAAGTCGCGGACGGCCTCCAGCATGAGGAGCGTGTTGGCCGGGGTCGCGTTGACGGCGACCTTGCCGGTCGAGGTCTTGATGAAGTCGGCGCCCGCCAGCATGCCGAGCCAGCTGGCCCGCCGGATGTTGTCGTACGTCGACAGCTCACCGGTCTCGAAGATGACCTTGAGGCGAGCCGCCCCCGAGGCCTCCTTCACGGCGACGATCTCGTCGTACACCTTCATGTAGTGGCCCGCGAGGAAGGCTCCGCGGTCGATGACCATGTCGATCTCGTCGGCGCCCGCGGCGACGGCGTCGCGCACGTCGGCCAGCTTCACGCCGAGCGCGGCGCGGCCCGCCGGGAAGGCGGTGGCGACGGAGGCGACCTTCACGCCGGAGCCGGCGACGGCTTCCTTGGCGGTGGCCACCATGTCGGGGTAGACGCAGACCGCGGCCGTCGTCGGCGTCGTACGGTCGGTCGGGTCCGGGTGGACCGCCTTGGCGCCGAGCGCCCGGACCTTGCCCGGGGTGTCCGCGCCTTCCAGCGTCGTCAGGTCGACCATCGAGATGGCGAGGTCGATGGCGTACGCCTTCGCGGTCGTCTTGATGGAACGGGTACCGAGCGAGGCGGCGCGCGCCTCCAGGCCGACCGTGTCGACGCCGGGGAGCCCGTGGAGGAAGCGGCGCAGCGTGCTGTCGGACGCGGTCACGTCGCCGAGTGCGTGTGCAGTGGTGGACATGGTCACCAGCCGAGCATATCTACGCGCGTAGCGGCTGTACACCCCCGGGTCGGACGCAGAACGCCGAGGGGCTCATTCTCAGCCCCTGCGGAGCGTCGGGCACAATCGGGCCCATGACCACCTCGCGACCCGAGTCGAAGGACCGGATCTACCGGTCGCCCGCCGGCATGGCGGGCGGTGTGCTCCTGCTCGTCATCGCGGGCTGGCTCGGCATCGACGCGCTGATCGCGGGGCAGGGCCGCACTCCCTGGCAGGCCCTCGCCGCGCTGATCCTCATCGTCCCGCTGGTGTGCGCGTTCACCCTGCGCCCCGCGGTCTACGCGAACGAGGACCGGTTGCGCGTCCGCAACCCGTTCCGCGTCATCGTGCTGCCCTGGAGCAAGGTCGCCTCCCTGCGTTCGGGCTACTCCAACGAGGTGGTCGACACCTCCGGCACGAAGTACCAGCTGTGGGCGATCCCCGTCTCCCTGCGCGCCCGCAAGAAGGTGGCCAGGCAGCAGGCACGGGGCGCCACGGCGGACGGCCGGGGCAGCCGTACGCCAGCGTTCGGCCGCACGGCCCCCGCACCCGCCGCGCCGTCCCGCGCCACGACCGACCAGATCATGGACGACCTGCGCGAGCTGTCCGAGGCGAGGGCGTCCGAGGAGAGCGCGCAGGGCGAGGTCAGCGTGCGATGGGCGTACGAGGTGATGGTCCCCGCGGCGGCCGGCGCGATCCTGCTGGCCATCCTGCTGGCCATGGGCTGACCGGCGCCTCGCACGGTCATGGCGCGCTCGGCCACACCAGCACCATGTACGCGCCGCAGTACGCCGCGACCACCAGCGCCGCCGTCAGGCTCAGTGCCCGGAAGCGGGCCGAGGCGCGGGAGATGTGCAGGGCGAGCGGGAGCAGGAGGGGGAAGCCGGGGAGGAGGAAACGGGCGCGCGGGAAGTAGACACCGCCGCTGCCCAGGACGATCAGCAGCAGGACCCCGGTGAAGACGAGCAGGGGCAGCGGCTGGCGGTCCCAAGCGGAGAGGACGTAGAGCGCCATCGACGCGAGCAGCGTCACCGTCACCATCACCAGGAACAGCTGGGGCGTCGAGTCGAACGCCAGGACCTGCTGCATCCGCTGCAGGGTCTCCAGGCCGCCGTCCCACTCGTTGTTCCACAGCCGCTGTACGGCGAAGTAGCCGTCCCAGCGGCCCACGCGCAGGCCCACCCAGCCGACATACCCGAGCCAGCCGGCCGGGGCGAGCGCGGCGGCCGCCAGGGCGCGTGCCGAGAAGCCGTGGCGGAGTGAGACCAGGGCGGTCGCGGTGACCGCGGCCGCCACCGCGATGCCTGTCGGGCGGGTCAGGCCGGCCAGCGAGGCGAGCGAAGCCGCCCACAGCCAGCGGCCGGTGAGCACCGCGTACAGCGACCACGCGGCGCACGCCGTGAACAGCGACTCCGTGTAGCCCATCCACTGGACGAGGCCCACCGGGAGGGCCGCCCACAGCACGGTCAGCAGGACGCCTACGCGGCGGCCGTGCAGATGGCTGCCCACCGAGTAGATCCCCCACGCGGCGGCGAACGAGCTCACGACCGCGATGACCAGGCCCGTCGTCGCGCGCGTGCCCGGCGTCAGCACGGCGAACGCCTTGATGAGGACGGGGTAGAGCGGGAAGAAGGCGAGGTTGTTCGCGTCGTGCTCGGTGCCCAGGCGGTGTGCGTAGCCGTGGTCGGCGATGCCCAGGTACCAGTTCGCGTCCCACTGCGCCGCCAGGGTCGGCCACAGGCCGTGGTGCTGGTGGTGGGCCCACACGGTGACCACGAGCAGGACGGTGAGGCGTACGGCCGCGTAGGCGAGCAGCGCGGGGGCCGCACGGCGCAGGTGGGCGCGGAATCTGGCCGCGGGGGTGGCTTCCCGCGGCGGGCGCCGGGTGTTCGGGACGCGTGCACTCGGGGCGTTCCGGGGTGGGGCGGATGTCGGCCGGGAAGCGGTCGAGGGCACGCGGCAGCTCCTGGGACTCGGTGGTGCGCTACCGGTAAACCGTTCCTCGGTCTTCCAGTGGCGTACGGGAGCGCTGCGTCAACTGCCGTGTGGAAATCACCCGTACGTGCGGCGGGCAGGGGGCCGCTCTGCGAGCAGACGGGAGGAGGGCCGCTCTGCGGGAACCCGGGAAGATGGCCGCTGTGGGGACCACCGGACCGGTGAGCCCCCACAGGCGATGCCAGCTGTCAGATCAGATACCGGCTGCCGCCGACAGGTCCCGCTTGATCGCCGACAGCAGCTCGGCGGCCTTCGCGTGGGCCGCGGGGAGGCCGTCCCGGGTGCCCACCGGCACCACGACCTCCAGGTAGCACTTCAGCTTGGGCTCCGTGCCGCTCGGGCGGACGATGACGCGGGCGCCGTCCAGCGTGTAGCGCAGGCCGTCCGTCGCAGGCAGCTTGTCCGTACCCTTCGTCAGGTCCTCGGCGTTCGTGATCGCCAGGCCCGCGAGCTCCGTCGGCGGCTGCTCACGCAGGCGCCGCATGGCGTTCGCGATGACCGAGAGGTCCTCCACGCGCACCGAGAGCTGGTCGGTGGCGTGCAGCCCGTATTCGACGGCGATGTCGTCGAGGAGGTCGACGAGGGTGCGCCCCTGCTCCTTCAGCTCGGAGGCGAGCTCGGTGATGAGCAGCGCCGCCGTGATGCCGTCCTTGTCGCGTACGCCCTCGGGGTCGACGCAGTAGCCGAGGGCCTCCTCGTACCCGTACCGCAGACCCTCGACGCGGGCGATCCACTTGAAGCCGGTGAGGGTCTCCTCGTACGGCAGGCCTGCCTTCCCGGCGATCCGGCCGAGCAGGGAGGAGGACACGATGGACTCGGCGAAGGTGCCGCGGGCACCGTGGTTGACCAGGTGCTGGGCGAGCAGGGCCCCGACCTCGTCGCCGCGCAGCATGCGCCAGTCGCCACGGTCCTTGACCGCGACGGCGCAGCGGTCCGCGTCGGGGTCGTTGGCGATGATCAGGTCGGGGTCGGTCTCGCGGGCCTTCGCGAAGGCGAGGTCCATGGCGCCGGGCTCTTCCGGGTTGGGGAAGGCGACGGTCGGGAAGTTCGGGTCGGGGTCGGCCTGTTCGGTGACGAGGACGGGCTCCGGGAAGCCGGCGCGGGCGAAGGCGGCGAGGAGGACCTCCGTGCCGACGCCGTGCATCGCCGTGTACACGGTCCGGGCGGTGCGGGGGGAGTCCTCCGCCAGGACGGCGTCCGTACGCTCCAGGTAGGCGTCGAGCGTGTCCTCGTCGAGGGTCTGCCAGCCGGAGTCCGGGCGGGGCACGTCGGCGAGGGCGCGGACGGCGTCGATCTCGGCCGCGATCTCGGCGTCGGCCGGCGGAACGATCTGTGAACCGTCCCCCAGGTAGACCTTGTAGCCGTTGTCGCGGGGCGGGTTGTGGCTGGCGGTGACCTCCACGCCCGCCGCCGCGCCCAGGAGCCTTATGGCGTAGGCGAGGACGGGGGTGGGGAGGGGGCGGGGCAGTACGGCGGCGCGCAGACCGGCGCCCGTGATGACGGCCGCCGTGTCCCGGGCGAAGTCCGCCGACTTGTGCCGGGCGTCGTAGCCGATGACGACCAGGCCGTCGGTCACGCCCTTTGCCTTGAGGTAGGCGGCGAGGCCGGCCGCCGCCCGGATGACCACGGAGCGGTTCATCCGCATGGGCCCGGCACCGAGCTCCCCTCTCAGCCCCGCGGTGCCGAACTGGAGGGTGCCGCTGAAGCGGGCGGCAAGCTCATGGACGTCCTCGGCGTCGATGAGCTGGGCGAGTTCCTCACGGGTGTCCGCGTCGGGATCCTCGGCCAGCCACGCCTTGGCCCGCGCGATGAGTTCGTCCTGCACCTCGGGTGAACCTCTCTCTTTTCAGCCCGTCCGGCGTTCGAGGACGAGCGCGTCAGCGCGATTGCGGGGGTCTGGGGGCGGCAGCCCCCAGGTACGGGACGGGCAGGGGCGGAGGGGGCGAAAAACCCCACCGCCGAACCCGCAGCAAACCCCGCCGACTACAGACGATCCAGCACCTGAGTCAGAAGCTCACCCATCCGCGCGGCCGAGTCGCGGCCCGCCTGGAGGACTTCCTCGTGGTTGAGCGGCTCGCCGGTCATGCCGGCGGCGAGGTTGGTGACGAGCGAGATACCGAGCACCTCCGCACCCGCCTCACGCGCGGCGATGGCCTCGAGCGTCGTCGACATGCCCACCAGGTCGGCCCCGATGACCCGGGCCATCCGGATCTCGGCCGGCGTCTCGTAGTGCGGCCCGGGGAACTGCGCGTACACGCCCTCCTCGAGCGAGGGGTCGACCTCCTTGCACAGCGCCCGCAGCCGCGGCGAGTACAGATCGGTGAGGTCCACGAAGTTCGCGCCGACGATCGGGGACGTCGCCGTCAGGTTGATGTGGTCGCTGATCAGCACCGGCTGCCCGGGCCGCATGCCCTCGCGGAGCCCGCCGCAGCCGTTGGTGAGCACGATGGTCTTGCAGCCGGCGGCGACGGCGGTCCGCACGCCGTGCGCGACGGCGGCGACACCGCGGCCCTCGTAATAGTGGGTGCGGCCGAGGAAGACCAGGGCCCGCTTGTCACCGATCTTGTACGAGCGGATCTTGCCGCCGTGGCCCTCGACCGCCGGCGGGGGGAACCCGGGCAGTTCGGTGACCTGGAACTCGGCCTCGGGGGAGCCGAGGGCGTCCACGGCCGGGGCCCAGCCGGAGCCCATCACGAGGGCGACGTCGTGGGTCTCGGCGCCCGTGAGCTCACGCAGGCGCGTGGCGGCGGCGTCGGCGGCGGCGTAGGGGTCGCCCTGGATGTCGTCCGGAAGAAGAGATGCGTTCACGCGCACGAGGGTAGCCGGTCCAGGCCTACGCGCGTAGATGACAGAGCTCACGGTCTTGCGATCGTTGTCTTGTCGTTTCCGACGAGAGGGCGATGCGAGGGGACCGCTCACTCGTCCGTGATGAGGACGTCCTTGTCGTTGAAGACCTCGACGATGAAGACCAGCAGGCGGCCGCGGCTGACCGTGTATTCCACCAGGATGTTCTGCGTCAGCCGGATCGTGCGGTCGTCTCCGGTGGAGCTTATGGGCCGTGAAACCGAGAGGAATGGGTCGCGGGCCAGCATGGCCATGCCTTTGTCGAACGCGGCGCGCTGCCGGTCGTCGAGCCGGTCGCGGGCCGCGGCGGCCTGAACCGTGTAGTAGACGTCGTACGTGATCGTGGGGGCCATGAGCACTCCCGCTGGTGCGTCGGTGTCCTCGAGCTTAGAGGCGGCGGCCCTCAGCAGGGCCTCTTCCGCAGTTCCATCACGTAATCGTGTGGAGCGCCGGCAGACTCCGCCGCGTCGGCGATCTCCCCGAGGTACCGCGCCGACGGCAGCCCCCCCTCGTACCCGTTGAGCACGTACACCCACGCCGGCTCCTCCCCCTCCAGCGTGTCCACGCGTACCCGCATGCGCCGGTATATGTCGAGGCCCACGCCCTCCCAGCGGTCCATGGAGTCCTCGTCCAGGGGTGCGATGTCGTACAGCGCCACGAACACCTGGGACCGCGGTGCCTCGACGATCGTCGCGAGCGCGCCCTCCCAGCCCATGTGCTCGCCCCCGAAGGTCAGCCGCCAGCCGTTCAGCCAGCCGGTGGCGCGCAGCGGCGAATGTGGAGCGCGGCGCGTCATGAGCCGCGGGTCGAGATTGCCGGCGTACGCGGCGTAGAGCGACATGAGGTTGAGGGTACGGCAGCGACGCATACGCCTCTCGTGTAACAGAAGGAGCTCGGGTGCACGACGGTTACCACCCTGGGCGGAAGCACTTGGGAGCGTGCGGGACAATGGAGTACGTGACTCGGATCGTGATCATCGGTGGCGGACCCGGCGGATACGAGGCGGCCCTGGTGGCCGCCCAGCTCGGCGCGGAGGTGACCGTCGTCGACTGCGACGGTCTGGGCGGGGCGTCGGTGCTCACCGACTGCGTACCGTCCAAGACTCTGATCGCCACGGCCGAGGTGATGACCACCTTCGACTCGTCGTACGAGGAACTCGGCATCATCGTCGCCGACGACACGCCGCACATCGATGAGCCCGCGCGCGTGGTCGGCGTCGACCTCGGCAAGGTCAACCGCCGTGTGAAGCGGCTCGCGCTCGCGCAGTCGCACGACATCACGGCCTCCGTCACGCGCGCAGGCGCGCGTGTCCTGCGCGGGCGTGGACGGCTCGAAGGCATGCAGGCCCTGGACGGCTCGCGCAAGGTCGTCGTACGGGCCGCGGACGGCACCGAGGAGACGCTCACCGCCGACGCCGTCCTCATCGCCACCGGCGGTCATCCCCGCGAGCTGCCCGACGCGCAGCCCGACGGCGAGCGGATCCTGAACTGGACCCAGGTGTACGACCTCGACGAGCTGCCCGAGGAGCTCATCGTGGTCGGTTCCGGCGTCACCGGTGCCGAGTTCGCCGGCGCCTACCAGGCGCTCGGGTCGAAGGTGACCCTCGTCTCGTCCCGCGACCGCGTGCTGCCCGGCGAGGACCCGGACGCCGCGGCCGTCCTGGAGGACGTCTTCCGCCGCCGCGGCATGAACGTCATGGCGCGCTGCCGCGCCGAGTCCGCCAAGCGGGTCGGCGACCGCGTCGAGGTCACGCTCTCCGACGGCCGGGTCATCAACGGCACACACTGTCTGATGGCCGTCGGCGCCGTCCCGAACAGCAGCGGGATGGGCCTGGAGAAGGCCGGGGTCAAGGTCAGGGACTCCGGGCACATCTGGACCGACAAGGTCTCCCGGACGACCGCCCCCGGCGTGTACGCGGCCGGTGACGTGACCGGCGTCTTCGCCCTCGCGTCCGTCGCGGCGATGCAGGGACGTATCGCCATGTACCACTTCCTGGGCGACGCGGTGGCCCCGCTGAACCTCAAGACGGTCTCGTCGAACGTCTTCACCGACCCCGAGATCGCCACCGTCGGCTACACGCAGGCGGACGTCGACGCGGGCAAGATCGACGCCCGTGTCGTGAAGCTCCCCCTCCTGCGCAACCCGCGCGCCAAGATGCAGGGCATCCGGGACGGCTTCGTCAAGATCTTCTGCCGTCCGGGCACCGGGATCGTGGTGGGCGGCGTGGTCGTGGCCCCCCGCGCCTCGGAACTGATCCATCCCATCTCGATCGCGGTCGACAACAATCTGACGGTCGAACAGATCGCGAACGCCTTCACCGTCTATCCCTCGTTGTCGGGCTCGATCGCGGAGGTGGCGCGGCAGCTGCACACCCGTAAGACCGCGGGCGAGGTCTGAGTCCTTCGGGCGACTCCCCGCCGGTCTTCGCTGGTCACGGGGAGTCGTCGACCATTCGTAAGGCATAGGCGGCGCGAGTAGGCGCCTATACCACTTCGCGCCCTGCCATGCGAACAACTTCTGTTATTCGGCGCAAACTGCTGAAAGCAGACGGTCGTTGGGGTTACTGTCAGTTTCGTGTTCGCTGCAGAACGTCGCCAATTGATCCTCGAAATGGTGCGAGCGAATGGAGCGGTGTCGCTCCGTGAGCTCGCCCGCGTCGTCCAGACCTCCGAAGTGACCGTACGGCGGGACGTGCGCGCACTGGAGGCAGAAGGACTCCTCGACCGCCGACACGGCGGTGCGGTATTGCCGGGCGGGTTTACGCGGGAGTCCGGCTTTCCGCAGAAATCGCATCTCGCGACCGCCGAGAAGACGGCCATCGCCGATCTCGCCGCGGGTCTCGTCGAAGAGGGCGAGGCCATCGTGGTGGGTGCGGGTACGACCACGCAGGAGCTGGCTCGCCGGCTCGCGCGGGTGCCCGGGCTGACCGTCGTCACCAACTCCCTGTTGGTGGCCCAGGCGTTGGCCCACGCCAACCGTGTGGAGGTCGTGATGACCGGCGGCACTCTGCGCGGTTCCAACTACGCCCTGGTCGGCTCCGGCGCCGAGCAGTCCCTCCAGGGGCTGCGCGTCTCCCGGGCCTTCCTTTCCGGCAGCGGGCTGACCGCCGAGCGCGGTCTGTCCACGTCCAACATGCTCTCGGCGTCCGTCGACCGCGCGCTGGTCCAGGCCGCCGCCGAGGTCGTCGTCCTCGCCGACCACACCAAGCTCGGTACGGACACGATGTTCCAGACCGTGCCGACCGACCTGATCACGCGCCTGGTCACGGACGAGCCGCCGCCGCACGACGACCGCGCGGCCACCGAACTGCAGGCCCTGGCGGACCAGGGCGTACAGATCGCGGTGGCCGGTTCATCCAGCTCGGGCGGCGCGGGAGGCGATCCCGTCCCGGCGGGGCGCCAGCCACGCCGGGACGTACCACTCCCCGGGCCGCGCCGCGGCCAGGTGGTACCCGGCACGGGCCCGCAACTGCGCAGCGCGACGGCCCTGGGCGAACAGCCCCAGGGGGAGCGGGCGCGGGTGGCGGACTTGCGCCGCCGCTGACGGGGGCGGCCCGCCTGAGGCACTCATGCCCTCACGGCTTCAAGCCGCGGAGCGTCAGTGTCAGGAGGCGGTCCGCCAGTTGGGGTTCGTCCGGGGTTTCCTCTGACGCCAGGGCGATGGCGTTGGTCAGTTGGAGGAGATCGGTGATCGAGACGTCGGGGCGTACCGCGCCTGCCTGCTGGGCGCGGAGCAGGAGGGCGTTGCCCGCCTCGCGCATCGGGGTGCTGCACCGCGCGAGGGCCGAACCTTCGTCCCGCGAGGCCGACATGAGGGCGCGCGACAGGCCGCGGTACTCGCTCGCGTGGGTGATGATCTCGCGCAGCCAGTCCACGAGGGCGGTGCAGGGCTGCGGGGCGTCCAGCAGCTCGCGTGAGCGGGCGAGCAAGTCGCTGACCGCGTCCTCGAAGACCGCGCTCACCAAGGCGTGGCGGTTCGGGAAGTGGCGGTAGAGCGTGCCGATTCCGACGCCCGCGCGGCGGGCCACGTCCTCCAGGGAGGCGTCGGTTCCGTGCTCGGCGAACGCGGAGCGCGCCTCGGCGAGCAGCCGTTCGTAGTTGCGCCGGGCGTCGGCACGCATGGCGCGCGGCGCCCCGGGGCTCTCCGCGGGCCCCTGCGCCCCCGCTCGGTCCTGTGCGGTCGCGCCCACCATGGCATCCACCTGCTCTCTCCTGCCGCGAGGCTGCCGTCCAGCATGCCATCAGGCGCTCACGAGCGGTCTCCCCGGGCCGGGTGAAAGCCGTACCTCCTTCTCGTGCGTCCCTTTGGCCTTCTCGTACGTCCCTGGGGCGCGCCCTTGGCGCACGCCGTGGGGGTGACAGGACGAAGCGCCCGGCGGACTCACTGCTTCAGTCCGCCGGGCGCTTCGGGTGTCGGTCGTGCAGAGACCTGAGTGCTCAGTCCTTGATCTCGCAGATGACGGCGCCGGAGGTGATGGAGGCGCCGACGTCGGCGGTGAGGCCCTTGATGGTGCCGGAGCGGTGTGCGTTCAGGGGCTGTTCCATCTTCATGGCTTCCAGGACGACGACGAGGTCGCCTTCCTGGACTTCCTGGCCTTCTTCGACGGCGACCTTGACGATGGTGCCCTGCATGGGGGAGGCGAGGGTGTCGCCGGAGGCGACGGGGCCGGACTTCTTGGCGGCGCGGCGTTTGGGTTTGGCGCCGGCGGCGAGGCCGGTGCGGGCCAGGGACATGCCCAGCGAGGAGGGCAGGGAGACTTCCAGGCGCTTGCCGCCGACCTCGACGACGACGGTCTCGCGGCCGGGCTCTTCCTCGGCCTCCAGGTCGGTGGGGGGCGTGAAGGGCTTGATGTCGTTGACGAACTCGGTCTCGATCCAGCGGGTGTGGACCGTGAACGGGTCGGTGGAGCCGGTCAGTTCGGGGGCGAAGGCCGGGTCGGTGACGACTGCGCGGTGGAAGGGGATGGCGGTGGCCATGCCGTCGATGCGGAATTCGGCGAGGGCGCGGGCGGCGCGCTGCAGGGCCTGTTCGCGGGTGGCGCCGGTGACGATCAGTTTGGCGAGCAGGGAGTCCCAGGCGGGGCCGATGACGGCGCCGGACTCGACGCCGGCGTCCAGGCGGACGCCGGGGCCCGAGGGCGGGGTGAAGGTGGTGACGGTGCCGGGGGCGGGCAGGAAGCCTCGGCCGGGGTCTTCGCCGTTGATGCGGAACTCGAGGGAGTGGCCGCGCAGTTCGGGGTCGGTGTAGCCGAGGGGCTCGCCGTCGGCGATGCGGAACATCTCGCGGACCAGGTCGATGCCGGCGACTTCCTCGGTGACGGGGTGTTCGACCTGCAGGCGGGTGTTGACCTCGAGGAAGGAGATGGTGCCGTCGGCGCCGACGAGGAATTCCACGGTGCCGGCGCCGACGTAGCCGGCTTCCTTGAGGATCGCCTTGGAGGAGGAGTACAGCTCGGCGACCTGGGCGTCGGACAGGAAGGGGGCGGGGGCTTCCTCGACGAGTTTTTGGTGGCGGCGCTGCAGGGAGCAGTCGCGGGTGGAGACGACGACCACGTTGCCGTGGGTGTCGGCCAGGCACTGGGTCTCGACGTGGCGGGGTTTGTCGAGGTAGCGCTCGACGAAGCACTCGCCGCGGCCGAAGGCGGCGACGGCCTCGCGCACGGCGGACTCGTACAGTTCGGGGACCTCGTCCAGGGTGCGGGCCACCTTCAGGCCGCGTCCGCCGCCGCCGAAGGCGGCCTTGATGGCGATGGGCAGGCCGTGCTCCTTGGCGAACGCGACGACCTCCTCGGCGCCGGAGACCGGGTCGGGGGTGCCGGCGACCAGGGGGGCGCCGGCGCGCTGGGCGATGTGCCGGGCGGCGACCTTGTCACCGAGGTCGCGGATGGCCTGCGGGGGCGGGCCGATCCAGATCAGCCCGGCGTCCAGGACGGCCTGGGCGAAGTCGGCGTTCTCGGACAGAAAACCGTAGCCGGGGTGGATGGCATCCGCTCCGGAGTCCTTGGCGGCCTGCAGCACCTTGGCGATGTCCAGGTAACTGGTGGCCGGGGTGTCACCGCCCAACGCGAACGCCTCGTCCGCCGCACGGACATGCAGAGCGTCCCGGTCCGGTTCCGCATACACGGCAACGCTCGCGATCCCGGCATCCCGGCACGCCCGGGCCACGCGGACAGCGATTTCGCCACGGTTGGCGATGAGCACCTTGCGCACGATGGCTCCCTCCTTGAAACAAGCCGAGTTTAGGGACAGCCGACACGACCTTTCGACCCGTCCACTGTGGTGAGCTTGCCCACACGGAGCGTGATGCGAGGCTCGCCCGACCCGCGAAATCCCTTGTCGCGCCGAGGCACGCAGGAATCCTTCCCAGAACCCTAGCCCGCCGGTGTGGTCAAGGTCTCTGTGACTCAGTGCTGCGCCCCACAGCGTTTCTTTGTGGAGTCCCTACGAATGGCCCAACGATTCTTTGCCCGTGGCAGAACCCTTGTCCCTGGGTTTACCCGTTAGTAGCGTTCGGGCTGCTGAAGAAAGTCCGCGGCTCGAAGGACCCCGTCGAGGGGTGGCCGGGCGGCGATCTGGCGTACTTGGGTTAACGGCACTGGGAAGTGGGTGGGGACCGGTGGTGCGCAGGCCGGTTGCGTGGGTGGCGGCGATCGTGCTCTTCGCCGAGGCGGTCGGCATAGCGGCGCTGAACTGGTTCCTCGGCATGGTCGTCGACCGCCAGGACATGTCCCTGGCTGGCCTCGACCCGGACATGATGTCCGTCTCGTCGAAGGTCGGGGGCCTGGTCTTCGGCCTCTACTTCGCGGCGTGCGGCCTCGCCGCCCTGCTGATCGCGCTGCGCGACCGCGCCCCACGCGTGGTCGGCCGCATCCTCCTCATCAGCGCCGCCGTGGTGCACGGGCTGCTCGGCGCGTTCACGGTGGGCCTGGTGGGCTGGGGCGCGTTCGCCTTCATGATGGTGGTGCTCGGGCTGATCGTGTTCACGCTGATGGCGTACGACCGCCGCGAGGGCGCCGGTCCCGCGGGAGGCGCCGCGCCCGAGGACGGCAAGAACGGCGACAACGGGGGAGGGGTCCCGATCGCACCTCCGGCACCCCCGGCCCCGTCGGCCTCCTGACCACGTACCCCCGAGGTACCACGTACCCCGCGGTCCCTACTTCTCCTGCGGCGTCCACAACTCCGTGATGCCGATGCCCAATTGGGCCAGCAGCCGGCGGACCAGCGGCAGCGAGATCCCGATGACGTTGCCGTGGTCGCCGTCGATGCCGTCGATGAACGGGGCCGACAGGCCGTCCAGGGTGAACGCGCCCGCCACGTAGAGGGGTTCGCCCGAGGCGACGTACGCGGCGATCTCGGCGTCGGTCGGGTCGCCGAAGCGGACCACGGTGGACGCGGTCCCCGAGGCGTAGCGCTTGGCCGCCGTGTCGTAGATGCAGTGCCCCGTCTGGAGGATCCCGGCCCGGCCGCGCATCGACTTCCAGCGGGCGACGGCCTCCTCGGTGTCCGCGGGCTTGCCGAGCGCCTCGCCGTCCAGTTCGAGCACCGAGTCGCAGCCGATCACCAGTGCGCCCTGCACCTCGGGCTTCGCCGCCACGTGGGAGGCCTTCGCCTCGGCCAGCGCGAGGGCGAGTTCGGCGGGGGTCGGGGCGGTGACGGCGTCCTCGTCGACCCCGCTCACGATCACCTCGGGGTCGAGGCCGGCCTGCCGCAGCAGGTTGAGCCGGGCGGGGGACTGCGAGGCGAGCACGAGGCGGCGGCGCGGCTGATCGGTCATGCGGTCAGCGTATCGGCGGAGGGTCCCCGAGGGCTCATCTCACCCCGATCACGATCATCGCCAGCACCATGGCCAGCGCCATGAGAACGCCCAGCCGCCGCAACATGTCCTGCATGTCGCGGAGTTCCTTGGGGGGCTCGTTCTCTGGGTCGGACCACAGCATGGTGTCGAGCTTGCGGCGACGTGATGGGGGGCGCCTGAGTACGCGTACTCAACTTGTGCTCGGCTTGAGCTCAGCTTGAGTTCGACGGAGTAAACGGCACTCCAGTCCCGTTTTAAACGGTACGCTAATTCCATTAGTGACCCCGATGAGGTCGGCGCCGAGGTGCCGTGCGGCCTCGCCGCCCTGCTGCGGCGGACTGGGGCGAGCGCGCGGCCAAGGTGAGCCATGAGCTCAACGAGTGGATCCGGTGCTCGGGGGGGTATGACGCGGTCGTCGACCTCAACCGGGTACTGGCCGATCCGGCGGACCCGGACCGGCTGCACCCGTCGTACGACTTCGGCGACCACCTGCACCCCGACGACGCGGGGTACCAGGTGATGGCCGATGTGCTGTCAGCGGTCCTCTAGCCGGGCCAGAAGGTGCGACTCCACGCCGTCGGGCCCGGCTTGGGCAGCCGGTGCGCGGCGATGCGGGCCGGGTCCGCCCAGGAGTCCGGCTCGCGGCGCGCGCCGGACGGGGTGGGGACCGCCGCCGCGGCGCGCGCCCTGACCACCGCCAGGGCGGCGGCCAGCTCCTCCGGGGTCGGATTTCCCCGTACGACCTTGATCGTCATGTCTGCTCCCAGGATCCGGGTCTACAGGGGCTTAGAGGGGGATGTTGCCGTGCTTCTTCGGAGGGAGTGATTCCCGCTTCGTACGGAGCTGACGCAGACCGCGTACGACGTGGGAGCGGGTCTGCGACGGCATGATCACGCCGTCGATGTAGCCGCGCTCGGCCGCCGTGTAGGGGTTGAGGAGGGTGTCCTCGTACTCCTGGATGAGGCGGGCCCGGGTGGCTTCCTGGTCCTCGGCGGCGGCGATGGTGCGGCGGTGCAGGATGTTGACCGCGCCCTGCGCGCCCATCACCGCGATCTGGGCGGTGGGCCAGGCGAGGTTGAGGTCGGCGCCGAGGTGCTTGGAGCCCATGACGTCGTAGGCGCCGCCGAAGGCCTTGCGGGTGATGACGGTGATCAGCGGGACGGTCGCCTCGGCGTAGGCGTAGATCAGCTTGGCGCCGCGGCGGATGATGCCGGTGTGCTCCTGGTCGACGCCCGGGAGGAAGCCGGGCACGTCGACGAAGGTGATGACGGGAACGTTGAAGGCGTCGCAGGTCCGGACGAAACGCGCGGCCTTCTCGCTCGCGTCGATGTCCAGGCAGCCCGCGAACTGCATCGGCTGGTTGGCGACGATGCCGACGGGGTGGCCCTCCACCCGTCCGAAGCCGGTGAGGATGTTCGGCGCGAACAGCGGCTGCGTCTCGAAGAACTCGGAGTCGTCCAGGAGGTGTTCGATCACCGCGTGCATGTCGTAGGGCTGGTTCGCGCTGTCCGGCACGATCGTGTCCAGCTCGCGGTCCTCGTCCGTGAGGGCGAGGTCCGCCTCGTCCGGGAAGACCGGGGGCTCGGAGAGGTTGTTGGACGGCAGGTAGGACAGCAGCTGCTTGACGTACTCGATGGCGTCCTTCTCGTCGCCCGCCATGTGATGGGCCACGCCGGATGTGGCGTTGTGGGTCCGGGCGCCGCCCAGCTCCTCGAAGCCGACGTCCTCGCCGGTGACGGTCTTGATGACGTCGGGGCCGGTGATGAACATGTGCGAGGTCTGGTCGACCATGATCGTGAAGTCGGTGATCGCGGGGGAGTAGACCGCGCCGCCCGCGCAGGGCCCGACGACCAGGCTGATCTGCGGGATCACGCCGGAGGCGTGGGTGTTGCGGCGGAAGATCTCCCCGTACATGCCCAGGGCGCTGACGCCTTCCTGGATGCGGGCGCCGCCAGAGTCGTTGATGCCGATGACCGGGCAGCCGGTCTTCAGCGCGAAGTCCATCACCTTCATGATCTTCTGGCCGAAGACCTCGCCGAGGGCGCCGCCGAAGACGGTGAAGTCCTGCGAGAACACCGCGACCGGGCGGCCGTCGACCATGCCGTAGCCGGTGACGACACCGTCGCCGTACGGGCGGTTCTTCTCCAGACCGAAGTCGGTCGACCGGTGCCGCGCGAACTCGTCGAACTCGACGAAGGACCCGTCGTCCATCAGCAGCTCGATCCGCTCACGCGCCGTCAACTTGCCCTTGGCGTGCTGCTTTTCGACCGCGCGCTCCGAGCCGGCGTGCGTCGCCTCCTGGATACGGCGCCGCAAGTCAGCGAGCTTGCCCGCGGTGGTGTGGATGTCGGGGTGGTGCAGCTCTTCCGGCTCGGACATCGGGATGCGGCTCCCTGCCTGCTCTAAGGGATGTGAGGGTTGAGGTGCTCAGAAGTGGGGACGGCTACTCATCCGTAGCGTAGTGGGGTGTCTTCGGTTCGGCAGTGCGGCGTTTACCACACTCCCCCTCTGGTTTCAGCGGTCAACGAGGTCTCCGGATCAGGCCTGAGCGCCCGGGAAACTCAGCCCGGCAGGGACCGGAATCCGTCCCCTTCTCGCGGGGCGGAGGACGTCAAACCTAGGGTGGTTGCATGACGACCCCACCAGGTGGACAAGGCAGCCCCTCCGACGAGCCCGGTGAGCCGCGGCCGGGCCGCTGGTCCGACCTCGACCGCCCACCCCTCAACGAAGCCGCCCTGCGCCGCGCGCTGGTCCGCGACGGCGGGCTCTGGAGCGATGTCCAGGTGGTCCAGCGCACCGGGTCCACCAACTCCGACCTCGTCGCCCACGCCGCGAAGGAGGACGTCGGAGAGGGTGTCGTCCTCGTCGCCGAGGAGCAGAACGCCGGGCGCGGTCGCCTCGACCGCAACTGGACGGCTCCGGCCCGCTCCGGCCTCTTCTTCTCCGTCCTGCTCAGGCCCACCCAGGTCCCCGTCGAGCGCTGGGGCTGGCTGCCGCTGCTCACCGGCGTGGCCGCCGCGACGGCCCTCTCGCGGGCCGCCGGTGTCGACACGGCACTCAAGTGGCCCAACGACCTGCTGGTGACCGTCGGCGGGGAGGAACGGAAGGCCGGGGGCATCCTCGCCGAGCGGACGGGGGCCGATGCGGTGGTGGTGGGCATCGGCATCAACGTCACCCTCAAGGAGGACGAGCTTCCCGTGCCGGGGGCCGGTTCGCTGGCGCTGGCGGGAGCCGTCACGACGGACCGGGACACCGTGCTGCGGGCCGTGCTGCGCTCCCTGGAGCAGTGGTACGAACGCTGGCGTGCCGCCGGGGGCGATCCCGCCGCGTCGGGCCTCCAGGAGACGTACGCCGCCGGCTGCGCGACGCTCGGCCGGGTGGTCCGGGCCGAGCTGCCCGGGGGGCAGTCGATCACCGGGGAGGCGGTGGCGGTGGACGGCGACGGGCGTCTTGTCATCGCTACCGGGGAGGGTGTGCAGGAGCCGGTGGGGGCGGGAGATGTGGTGCATGTGCGGGGCGTGTAGCGGGCGGTTTTTCGCCCCCTCCGCCCCTGCCCGTCCCATAACTGGGGGCTCCGCCCCCAGACCCTCGCTGTCGCGCTTCGCGCTCGTCCTCAAACGCCGGACGGGCTGAGAATCAGCCCCCCGGGCGTCGGGAGTGAGCCAGCGCACACCTGCCGTAGAGTTGAGCGCGGTCGATACCTGACCGCGGCAGATCGGAAGGGCAGCAGGCGTGACCGTCGACGACACCGGCTCCGACACGGGTGCCCACCCCGCCCCCGACAGCGAGCAGGGCCGTACCGCCGGGCCGGACACTGACCGGGACACCGACCCGGACTCCGGCGAGGACCCCCTGGCGCTCCGCCTGGAGCAGCTCATCCTCGGCGCCGAGCGGCGCTACACCCCGTTCCAGGCGGCCCGCAGCGCCGGCGTCTCCATGGAACTGGCATCCCGCTTCTGGCGGGCCATGGGCTTCGCCGACATCGGCCAGGCCAAGGCCCTGACGGAGGCCGACGTCCTCGCGCTGCGCCGCCTTGCCGGTCTCGTGGAGGCGGGCCTGCTCAGCGAGGCGATGGCGGTCCAGGTCGCCCGTTCCACCGGCCAGACCACCGCCCGCCTGGCCGAGTGGCAGATCGACTCCTTCCTGGAGGGCCTGACCGAGCCGCCGGAACCGGGGATGACGCGCACCGAGGTGACGTACCCCCTGATCGAGCTGCTGCTGCCAGAGTTGGAGGAGTTCATCGTCTACGTCTGGCGGCGCCAGCTCGCCGCCGCGACGGGACGCGTCGTCCAGGCGGCGGACGACGAGGAGATGGTCGACCGCCGGCTCGCCGTCGGCTTCGCGGACCTCGTCGGTTTCACGCGGCTGACGCGCCGCATGGAGGAGGAAGAGCTTGGCGAACTCGTCGAGGCCTTCGAGACCACGTGCGCGGACCTGGTGGCCGCGCGCGGGGGCCGTCTGATCAAGACGCTGGGCGACGAGGTGCTGTACGCGGCGGACGACGCGGGTGTCGCCGCGGAGATCGCGTTGCGGCTCATCGAGACCCTGGCGAACGACGAGACGATGCCGGAGCTGCGCGTCGGCATCGCCTTCGGCACAGTGACCACCCGTATGGGTGACGTGTTCGGTACGACCGTGAACCTGGCGAGCCGCCTCACGTCGATAGCGCCACGCGACGCGGTCCTGGTGGACGGCGCCTTCGCGGAGGAACTTGTCCGCACCGGGGAGGCCCCCGCCTCCGAGGCGGAGGCCGCCGAGGCCGCGGCCACCGCGGAGAAGGAGGGCGAGGAACCCCCCTCCTACCGCTTCGCCCTCCAGCCGATGTGGCAACGCCCGGTACGAGGCCTCGGCGTCATCGAACCGTGGCTTATGGCACGCCGGGAGGGCGAGTCCTGACACGACGGGGCCACGAGCCCTGACACGACGGGGCTAGCGGGGGCCGACCGGCGCCCCCAGGCCGTTCACGCAGATCCCGATGATCGGCACGCAGATGCCTGAGGGCTCGGGCTGCGGGGCCGGGGCGTGCGTGGTCGGGCTCGGAGTGGGCCGGGGTGCGGCGGGAGCGGTCGCGGCCGGGGGCGGTGTGGTCACGGGGCCGGTGGGGATGCCGGTGGTGTCCGGTACGGCGCCGGCCGCGGGGGCGCTCCCGCGAGGCGACGGGACGGCCGCCGGTGTCGTGGTCGGCGGCGGTGTCGGTACGAGGCCCACGCCCGAGGTGGGCGTCGCGCTCGCCCCGCCGGCCGCGCTCGCCCGGCCCGTCGCGACGGTCCCCGTGGCGGTCACGGGGTTTGCCGAGGGCGCGGCCTCGACGGTGGTGACGGCGTTGCCCGCCGTGTCCGTGACGGTGGCCCCGGTCGGCTCCGCCTCCGCGCTGCCCCCACCGGCGACCACCGACTCGGGTGTCATCCGCGCCAGGCTCAACGCTCCCGCCGCGAGCGCGAGTCCCCCCACGGCGAGCACTACCCGCCGCGGACGGGGCCTGCGGTGCCGCCCACGGGCGGGGCCGCCCCAGAGGGGAGCAGGTCGTGGCGTCGTCTCTCGGTTCGTCATGGCCGTCCTCCCCAATGCGCCCGCACCCCCCCCGAGTGCGCCGTGGCGGTGCGCAGGCTATGTGTGGTTTGAGGGTGACGGGCGGGGGTTGGGCGGGATGTCACCCGAAAGAGGACAACCGGGGCGAGGGGACGGGTTTCGTCGGGCGGCGTGGGCTGCGATGATCGGGGCGTCGGTTGTTAACCCGCGTTAACCGGGAGGGTGTCGTGGCACAGCTAGGGGCGGAGCAGGGGTCGCAGCCAGGGGACGAGCGGCGGTTCGGGGAGTTCGTCGTCGTACGGCGGCATGCGTACGTCGCGGAGCTCGCCCTCGACCGGCCCAAGGCCATGAACGCCGTGTCCACGGACATGGCCCGGTCGATCGCCGGTGCCTGCGAGGCCCTCGCCGCCGACCGCGACGTACGCGTGGTCGTGCTCACCTCCACCCACGAGCGCGCGTTCTGCGTCGGCGCCGACCTCAAGGAGCGCAACTCCTTCACCGACGCCGACCTGATGCGGCAGCGCCCGGTCGCGCGGGCCGCGTACACCGGTGTCCTGGAGCTGCCGATGCCGGCCATCGCCGCCGTGCACGGCTTCGCGCTGGGCGGCGGCTTCGAGCTGGCGCTGTCGTGCGACCTGATCGTGGCCGACCGTACGGCGGTCGTCGGGCTGCCCGAGGTGTCCGTCGGGGTGATCCCCGGGGGTGGCGGTACGCAGCTGCTGCCCCGCCGGGTCGGCGCCGCCCGCGCCGCCGAGCTCATCTTCTCCGCGCGACGCCTGGAGGCCGCCGAGGCACGGGAGTTGGGCCTCGTGGACCAGCTCGTGGAGGAAGGGCGGGACACGGCGGAAGCCCTTGCTCTCGGCGCCCGTATCGCCGCGAACTCGCCCGTCGGGCTGCGTGCCGCCAAGCGTGCCCTGCGTCTCGGTCACGGCCTGGATCTCCGTGCCGGCCTGGAGGTCGAGGACGCCGCCTGGCGGTCCACGGCGTTCTCGGGCGACCGGGCGGAGGGCGTGGCTGCCTTCAACGAGAAGCGCAAGCCGGAGTGGCCGGGGGAGTAGGGGAACGCACGACTGCCCGCAGCTGGTGCGTACGCCCACCCGGACCCCTGTTCGCCATACCAATGTCCCAAATCGCGGCAAATATCCCTAGCCTGGAGTGATGGGTGAGGACAGACGGCTGAAGGCCGTGGTGGCGCTCGCGCAGGGGATGGCGGCGGCGCACACCTCGCGCGAGTCGTGGCGGGCCGCGGCGCTCGGCGCGTGCCACGCGCTGGCCGGAAGCTTCGCCGCGCTCTCCATGTGGGAGCGCGAACTCGGCCGGCTGCGGGTGCTCGTCAATGTGGGCGAGCGGGCCCCGGACGAGGTCGAATTCCCCGAGGGGGAGGCCTACCCGGTGCACCAGTTCCCGGAGATCACCGAGTTCCTGCACGAACGCTGGGCCGGGGGCGGCGGCCCCAACGCCTGGGTGGAGACGGCCGACGGGCCGGCGGCGGGCCCCGCCGGGTACTGCCATCAACGCGTCGCGGCCCTGCGCCGCCGCGGCCGTGGCTGCTGCGTCGTCGCCCCGATCGTGCTGAACGGCCGCGCCTGGGGCGAGCTGTATGTGGCCCGCCCGGCCGCTGACCCCGTCTTCGACCGGGCCGACGCCGACTTCGCGACCGTGCTCGCCTCCGTCATCGCGGCCGGGATCGCCCAGACCGAGCGCCTGGAGGAGGTCAGGCGCCTCGCGTTCACGGACGCCCTGACCGGGCTCGCCAACCGCCGTGCCGTGGACGTACGCCTCGACGAGGCCGTCGAGCGGCACAAGGCGGCCGGCGTCGTGATCAGTCTCGTCGTCTGCGACCTCAACGGGCTCAAGCGCGTCAACGACACCCGGGGGCACGCGGTCGGCGACCGGCTCCTGGAGCGGTTCGGATCCGTGCTGTCCCTGTGCGGGGCCATGCTCCCGGGCACCCTCGCCGCCCGGCTCGGCGGTGACGAGTTCTGTCTGCTGGCGGTGGGCCCTGCGGCCGACGAGGTGGTCCGTATCGCCGATGAACTCTGCCGCCGCGCCGCCGAGTTGGAGCTGGGGGAAGGGGTGGCGTGCGGGGTCGCCTCGACCGAGGACCCGATCGGGCCCGTCCGCTCGGCCCGTCGGCTGTTCCGGCTCGCGGACGCGGCCCAGTACCGGGCCAAGGCCGTACGCGCGGCGAAACCCGTGGTCGCCGGACGCGAGGGCCCCGACGACCCGGTCGTACGCCTCGCGGACGCGCCCTCGCCCACGGAGGGGGAGCGCCGCCGCTTCCGTGGCCGCCACGAGCCCTGCCCGTGACCCACGCCGGGCGCTCGGGACGATGTACGGCGGAGTCTCGGGGTGTGACGTACCGCGGAGTCCGGTGTGACGTACGGCGGAGTAAGGGGTCAACCTGGCACTCGCTAGTGACATCGTCGAATTCACTGCGTACGCTCCTGAATATGGATATGCACACTGTGGTGGTGGGGACGTCCGGGGTGACCGCGTCCGACGTTCTCGCCGTGGCGCGCGACGGCGCCCGGATCGAGCTCTCCGGCGAGGCGGTGGCGGCCCTCGCCGCGGCCCGCGGGATCGTGGACGCGCTGGCGGCCAAGCCGGACCCCGTCTACGGCGTCTCCACCGGGTTCGGCGCCCTCGCAACCCGGCACATCGGCCCGGAGCTGCGCGGCCGGCTGCAGCGCAACATCGTCCGCTCGCACGCCGCCGGGATGGGCCCGCGGGTGGAGCGGGACGTCGTCCGCGCCCTGATGTTCCTGCGGCTCAAGACCGTCTGCTCCGGGCACACCGGCGTACGGCCCGAGGTCGCACAGACCATGGCGGACATCCTCAACGCCGGCATCACCCCGGTCGTGCACGAGTACGGGTCGCTCGGCTGCTCCGGCGACCTGGCGCCGCTGTCCCACTGCGCGCTCACGCTGATGGGCGAGGGCGATGCCGAGGGCCCGGACGGCGTCGTACGCCCGGCCGGCGAACTCCTCGCCGAGCACGGCATCGCGCCCGTCGAGCTGCGCGAGAAGGAGGGCCTCGCCCTCCTCAACGGCACCGACGGCATGCTCGGCATGCTGGTCATGGCCCTCGCCGACCTGGAGACGCTCTACAAGTCAGCCGACGTCACCGCGGCACTGTCCCTGGAAGCGCTCCTCGGTACCGACAAGGTCCTCGCCCCCGAGCTGCATGCCATCCGCCCGCACCCGGGCCAGGGTGCCAGCGCCGCCAACATGCTGGCCGTGCTGAAGGGTTCGGGCCTGACCGGACACCACCAGGACGACGCGCCGCGCGTCCAGGACGCCTACTCCGTGCGCTGCGCCCCGCAGGTCGCCGGCGCCGGACGCGACACCATCGCCCACGCGCGCACGGTCGCCGAGCGCGAACTCGCCTCCGCCGTCGACAACCCGGTCGTGCTGCCCGACGGTCGCGTGGAGTCGAACGGCAACTTCCACGGCGCCCCGGTCGCGTACGTCCTCGACTTCCTCGCCATCGCGGCCGCCGACCTCGGCTCCATCGCCGAGCGCCGCACCGACCGGCTGCTCGACAAGAACCGCTCGCACGGTCTCCCGCCGTTCCTCGCGGACGACGCCGGTGTCGACTCGGGCCTGATGATCGCCCAGTACACGCAGGCCGCGCTGGTCAGCGAGATGAAGCGGCTCGCGGTCCCCGCGTCCGCCGACTCGATCCCTTCCTCCGCGATGCAGGAGGACCACGTCTCCATGGGCTGGTCGGCGGCGCGCAAGCTGCGGACGGCCGTCGACAACCTCACGCGCGTCATCGCCATCGAGCTGTACGCCGCCACGCGCGCCGTCGAGCTGCGTGAGGGGCTGACCCCGGCCCCTGCGTCGCAGGCGGTCATCGACGCCGTACGGGCGGCGGGAGTTGAGGGTCCCGGTCCCGACCGCTTTCTTGCCCCCGACTTGGCGGCCGCGGACGCGTTCGTGCGCGGCGGTGGCGTGGTGGCCGCGGCGGAGTCGGTGACCGGCCCGCTCGCGTAGCGATCCGCTGTACGTGACCGGGGGCGCCGTTCGGTCGGGCTGTGCCCCCGGTCACACGTCACGGTGGCCCGTGCCCGTCTGGGGGTGTGCTACTGTCACATTGATACGTTTTTGGTACCCATTTACTTTGTGCGCCTGATCGGAATCTCCGCAGGCGCGTTTTGTTTTACCGGCATCTCCGGCTTTTCCCGGTGCATACTCCGGATGGGGCCCCTACCTGTTCAGGAGAAATGCATGGCTACTGGCACCGTGAAGTGGTTCAACTCGGAAAAGGGCTTCGGCTTCATCGAGCAGGACGGCGGCGGCCCCGACGTCTTCGCTCACTACTCCAACATCGCCAGCTCCGGCTTCCGTGAGCTGGTCGAGGGCCAGAAGGTCTCGTTCGAGGTCACGCAGGGCCAGAAGGGCCTGCAGGCGGAGAACATCAACCCCGCCTGATTCGGGGACGCGCTTTTCCAGAGCCGGGGCCCGCACCTTCGGGTGCGGGTCCCGGCTCGCGCTGTGCGTGCAGTCCGTGGGGCCCAGGAAGGAAATCCAGATCCAGCATGACTCGATCCGAACGTCCCGTCCGTAAGCGGCCGGCCAATGCACGGGGCAGCGCCCAGGCGAATTCGTCCGCACGAGGCGCGGGCCGCGGCGGCGGCCGTAATGCCGGCCGGGGCGCGGCCCGCAAGGTCGTGCCGCCGCAGGAGTTCTCGCTGCCCGAGACCCTCACGCCCGCGCTGCCCGCCGTCGACTCCTTCGACGCGCTGGACATGCCGGCCGCGCTGACCAAGACCCTCGCGTCCCAGGGCGTCACCGAGCCCTTCCCGATCCAGGGCGCGACCCTGCCCAACTCCCTTGCCGGGCGCGACGTTCTCGGCCGGGGCCGCACCGGCTCGGGCAAGACGCTCGCCTTCGGACTCGCCCTCCTCGCGCGTACGGCCGGTCGCCGTGCCGAGGCGAAGAAGCCGCTCGCGCTGGTCCTCGTCCCCACGCGCGAACTCGCGCAGCAGGTCAACGACGCGCTGACGCCGTACGCGACCGCCGTGAACCTGCGCGTGGCCACGGCCGTCGGCGGTATGTCGATCAGCCGGCAGTCCGGGGCGCTGCGCCGCGGCGCCGAGGTCCTCGTGGCCACCCCGGGACGGCTCAAGGACCTCATCGAGCGGGGCGACTGCGCGCTCGACCGGGTCGCGATCACCGTGCTCGACGAGGCCGACCAGATGGCCGACATGGGCTTCATGCCGCAGGTCACGGCGCTGCTCCAGCAGGTCGAGCCGGACGGTCAGCGGCTGTTGTTCTCGGCGACGCTCGACAAGAACATCGACCGGCTCGTACGGATGTTCCTCACGGACCCCGTCGTGCACTCCGTCGACCCGTCGGCCGGCGCGGTGACCACCATGGAGCACCACGTGCTGCACGTCGCCGACGAGACGGACAAGAAGGCCGTGGCGATGCGGATCGCGGCGCGCGACGGCCGGGTCATCCTCTTCGTCGACACCAAGCGCGGCGCGGACCGCTTCACCAAGCGGCTGCTCGCCAACGGCGTACGGGCGTCCGCGCTGCACGGCGGGCGCAGCCAGCCGCAGCGCAACCGCACCCTCGACCAGTTCAAGAACGGCCAGGTCACCGCGCTCGTCGCCACCAACGTGGCGGCCCGCGGCATCCACATCGACGACCTTGACCTCGTGGTCAACGTCGATCCGCCGACCGACCACAAGGACTACCTCCACCGCGGCGGACGCACCGCCCGCGCCGGGGAGTCCGGCAGCGTCGTCACGCTCGTACTGCCCGAGCAGAAGCGCGAGATGACCCGCCTGATGGTGGACGCCGGCATCACCCCGCGCACCGCCCGCATCAAGTCCGGCGATGAGGAACTGACCCGCCTCACCGGGGCCCGCGAGCCCTCCGGCGTCCCCGTCGTGATCGAGGTCCCGCAGCCGGCCGCCCAGCCACAGCAGCGTCCCAAGTCGCGCCCCAGGACCGGGGGCGGCGCCAGGAGGCCGGCGGGTACGGGCGCGAGCGCGGCCGGGGGTACGGAGTCCCAGGGCCGTCAGCCGCGCCGTGGCGGCACGGGCGACAGCACGGCCGCCGGCCGCTCGGGCGGCCGCGGCCGCGCGCCGCAGCGCCGCACGGAACGAGGCGGCCAGGGCGGCAGCGGACGCAGGGCCGCTTAAGGGGATCTGGCAAACACCGGGCGGGACCCCGCGCCCCGTAAGGGGCGCGGGGAACTGCGCGATCAGCCACGGACGGCCCGCAGCGAAAGAACGACCCCATCGCACCCAGGCGCCCCGCCAGTCACGGCCCCATGGCGCCCCGTCCGTCACACGGTGCCGAAGAACCCCGGATCCACCGAGTCGAGCTTGATCGCGGTGTCCCGGTGGAGCCGGAGGACTTCCGCCAGCGGGACCGCCCGCCGTCTGGTGGCCGAAACGTCGCGGCGGGCCTCCGCGGTCCAGAGGTACGGCACGACGGACAGCCCCTGCGTCCCGGTCAGCGCGCCGGACTCCCCGCGCCAGCCGGGCCAGCGCAGGGTGTCGTAGAACCGCTCCGTGCCCTCGGAGAGGAACCACGCGAGCCAGGTACTGTGGCTCACTTCGAGGCTCTCCCAGCGCAGCGAGTCCGGCGCGAAGTACGTGATCTCGCCGGGGCGCCCGGGACGGCCCGCCGCCTCGGGGTCGGGCCCGTTCATGGCGTAGACCCCGCCCAGGACGTCGTGGCCGACGACGAGACCGTTGAAGGGGCGCCAGGCCGGATCGAGCCGCTCGGGAAATCCGTTGACCTCGGCGAGACTGGGCAGCCCCGTCGCACCGCCGGGCACCCCCGTCGGCGAATCGGCGTCACCCGGGCTGCCGTAGATCCGCACCCACCCGCTGTCCAGCACCACCCCACCGCAGTTGAGCACCATCCCGCCCAGCCAGGAGCGCGTGGTGATCTGCATTTGGAGCAGGGTGGCGCGGCCCAGCGCCGGGTCGACCGGCACCACGTCCATGGACACCATGCTGGTGCCGAGTGCCTCGGACAGGACCGGCCAGGAAGACTCCTCGACCTCGGTCAACTCGCTCAGCTCTCGCATGGATCCCCCGCAGGTTTTCCGGCCCGAGCACCGCGCTCAGTAGGCCATCGTGCGCTCGCGGCGCACCGAATAGAAGATGAATCCGGCTCCCAGGCCGAGGAAGAGGGTGCCGCCGAAGACGTACGGCGTCGTGTCGACGCTTCCGGTGTCGGCGAGTTGGGTGTGGTCCTGGGCCTCACCCGACTCCGCGGTCGCCTCCGTCGACTCCCGCACCGCAGTGGTGGTGACGGTCGACGCGGTGGTGGACGCCGAGACGCTCGGGATGGGTTCGTCCTGGGTCGCGTTGGCGGACGGGACGAACCACAGGGCCCCCAGGAGGGACCCGGCTGCGGTGGCGGTCAACAACGATCGACGTGCGGCGGACACGAAATATCGATCCCCTTGTGGCGCTGGCGAATTGGCCGTGTGGGGCGATGCTAATGAAAGGCGCGGGTCGTGGGAAAGTCGCGCACGTGCGGGCCGTACGCTCCGTTCCATGAGTACTCCTGAGACATCACAGTTTGTGCGGCTTCGGGTCGAACTGGTGCTGCAGGTCGACGACCCCGACGCCCTCACCAAGGCCGCGCTGCGCCGCGTGGCCGATGACGCCGACATGCCGGCCGACGAGCGGACGCACGCCGAGAGCGCGGTGACGGAAGACACCTCCGAGGCCCTCGCGTATCTCGTGGACCCGTTCGACCTGGTCAGCGAGGTGCCCGGGGTGGACCTCGCGCAGGCCTCCTGGAGCAGCGAGCCCATCGACTACGACCCCGATTCGCCGGATTGGGACCTCGACGAGGATGATGCTGACGAGGACGACGAAGACGACGAGGAAGGTGCCCGCGGCTGACGCGGCTTGGGGAAATCGTGACCCCGGGCGGCAACCGCCGCCCGGGGTTCTGTCGTCTCAGGAGTCCCAGGGGGAGGGGCACTGGCCGCGTCCGCACCACTGGATCCGGCGGTCCGGACGTGGTGTGTCCCACATCTTCGAGGTATGTGGAACGGGACGAACCGGTCGTAGCGTTGATAGCTCGTACGGGGCTCCTGTGTCCTTTGGTGATTCGGCAACGATGGAGAAGCGTGTGATGACGGACAGTAAGCGGCGCAAGGGCCTGATGGCCGCGTCCGCACTGCTCGGCGGGGTGCTGGTGCTCTCTGGGTGCAGCGGGGGCGAGGCCAAGGCTGAGGGCTCGGACGGCGGCGACAGCTCGTCACAGGCCAAGGTCGACGAGGCGGCTGCCGAGAAGTCCTCCGAGGCCCAGATCAAGATCACGCCGAAGGACGGCTCCGACAACGCCTCCATCAACAACGGCACGGCGGTCACCGTGAGCAAGGGCACGCTCACGTCCGTCACCATGCAGACCGCCTCCGGCACCGCCGTCGCCGGTCAGATATCCGCCGACAAGAAGAGCTGGAAGCCCGCCGGCCAGCTCGAGCGCGCCACCACATACAAGGTCGCCGTCGAGGCCACCGACTCGGCGGGCCGCACCGCCCATGAGAACTCCTCGTTCACCACGGTCTCCCCGGCCAACAGCTTCATCGGCAACTTCACGCCCGAGGACGGCTCGACCGTCGGCGTGGGCATGCCGGTCTCGATCAACTTCAACAAGGCGATCACCAACAAGGCCGCCGTGCAGAAGGGGATCACCGTCACCTCCAGCAGCGGCCAGGAGGTCGTCGGCCACTGGTTCAACGCCAACCGCCTGGACTTCCGCCCGGAGGACTACTGGCAGGGCGGCTCCACCGTCACCCTCAAGCTCTCGCTCGACGGCGTCGAGGGCGCCAGCGGTGTCTACGGCGTGCAGCAGAAGACGGTCACCTTCAAGATCGGCCGTAACCAGGTCTCCGTTGTCGACGCCAAGTCCAAGACGATGAAGGTCACCCAGGACGGCAAGACCGTCAAGACCATCCCGATCTCCGCCGGTTCGCCCACGAACACGACGTACGAGGGTCAGATGGTGATCTCCGAGAAGTTCGAGGAGACCCGGATGGACGGCGCGACGGTCGGCTTCACGGACGACGACGGCAAGGGCGAGTACGACATCAAGGACGTACCGCACGCCATGCGTCTGTCGACCTCCGGCACCTTCATCCACGGCAACTACTGGGGCGCCAAGTCCATCTTCGGCGCCGTGAACACCAGCCACGGCTGCGTCGGCCTGTCCGACACGAAGGGCGCGGGCGACCCGAACACGCCCGGGGCCTGGTTCTACAACAACTCGCTGATCGGTGACGTCGTGGTCGTCAAGAACACCGGCGACAAGACCATCGCCCCGGACAACGGCCTCAACGGCTGGAACCTCGACTGGGCGGCGTGGAAGGCCGGTTCGGCCGTCTGAGTTACCTGAACCGTCAAGGCGGCGGCAGCCCTCGGGGCTGCCGCCGCCTTCGCGTTTCCACCGGTTTCCGGAATCCCGCACGGGATCACACAGGTGAACTCCCGCTCCACCACAGCCTTCTCATCGTTCTCTTATTCCGGCCTTAACGCTTCATCACGCGCCGTACCTAGCTTGCGGCCCATGTTCTTCACCTACCTGAGGCGCGAGTTGCGCCGCCGCAGAAAGGCGGCCCTCGTCGTCGCCTCCGGACTCGCCCTGGGCATCGCCCTGGTCATCGTCGTCAGTTCCGTGTCCTCGGGCATGGAGAAGGCGCAGGGCAAGGTCCTCCAGTCGCTGTACGGGCTGGGGACGGACATGACGGTCACGAAGGCCGCCGAGCCCGCGTCGAGCAGCGGCGGCGGCAAGCGCTTCAACTTCGACGCCCGCCCCGACGACTCCGACGACGAGCAGAGCAGCGACCGCGTCATGGTCCAGGGCTTCCAGACGCTGTCCGCGAAGACGGTCGCCGAGGTCGACGCCCAGCAGGGCGTCGCGGACTCCGTCGGCGGGCTGAGCCTCCAAGTCATCAAGGTCAGCGGGCAGTTCAAGCAGGGCCAGTTCAAGCAGGACCAGAACGGCAAGCAGAACAGCCAGGGCGGTCCCGGCGGGGCGCAGCCCTCCCCGCAGGGCCGTGTCGAGGGCGGCGGCGCCGAGTTCGACGTGGACAACTATTCGGTCTACGGCACCGACGTCACCAAGCCGGCCCTCGGCCCGCTGACCTCCTCGAAGATCACCAGCGGTCGTACGTTCAAGACGACGGAGACCAACGCCAAGGTCGTCGTCGCGGACACGTCGTACGCCAAGGAGAAGAAGCTCAAGGTCGGCAGCACGGTCACCATCAAGGGCGTCAAGTACAAGGTCATCGGCATATCGACGCCGGACAGCGGTGACGCGGCGGCCAACCTGTACATCCCGCTCAAGCAGGCGCAGACGATCAGCGACTCCAAGGACAAGGTCACCACGATCTACGTCAAGGCGTCCGACTCGCAGCAGATCGACAGCGTCAAGAGCACCATCCAGAAGAACATCCCGGATACGACGGTCACCACCTCCGCCGACCTCGCCGACACCGTCTCCGGCTCCCTGTCCACCGCTTCCGACCTCGCCTCCAGCGTCGGCAAGTGGCTGTCGATCGCGGTGCTCGTGGCCGCGTTCCTGGTGGCGGGTCTGCTCACCTCCTCGGCCGTCTCCCGCCGCGTACGCGAGTTCGGCACCCTCAAGGCGCTCGGCTGGAAGTCGGGCCGCGTGACCCGCCAGGTCGTCGGTGAGGCCATCGTCCACGGTCTGGTCGGCGGTGCCCTCGGTATCGCGCTCGGCCTCACGGGCGCGTACGTCGTCACCGAGATCAGCCCGAACCTCCAGGCGGAGCTGGGCGGTTCGGGCGGCGGCCCGGGCGGTGGCGGCCCGGGCGGCGGCCCCGGCGTCAGCGTCATCGGCGGTCCGGCGCGGGAGACCGCGTCCAAGGCCCTCGACGTCGCGCTCACCGCGCCCGTCAGCATCGACACGATCGTCGTCGCGGTCGCCCTCGCCGTCACCGGCGGTCTGATCGCCGGGGCCTTCGGCGGCTGGCGCGCCTCCCGGCTGCGGCCCGCGGACGCCCTGCGCCGCGTCGAATAGGCCCCGCCCCCCGTACCTACTCCCCGCCCCCTTACGCACCGCACTTACGTATCCCAGGAGTTGCACCATGTACGAACTCAGAGGCGTCACCAAGCGCTATACGCGGGGCAAGGAAACGGTCGACGCGCTCGCCGGAATCGATCTGACGATCGGGGACGGCGACCGGCTTGTCATCCAGGGCCCCACCGGTGGCGGAAAGTCGACCCTTCTCCAGATGCTCGGCGGGCTCGACCGCCCGACCGCCGGGAGTGTCGAACTCGACGGCACGGACATGGCGAGACTGTCCGAGGCGAAGCTCACCAGGGTGCGCAGCGAGAACATCGGTTTCGTCTTTCAGAGCTTCAACCTGATTCCCACGCTCACCGCCCAGGAGAACGTCGAGACCGCCCTCGTACCCCTCGGTGTGAAAACGAGGGAACGGCGCGAACGGGCCGCCGCGGCACTGGAGTCGGTGGGGCTGGCCGAGCGGCTCGGGCATCTGCCCGCCGAGCTGTCCGGCGGCCAGCAGCAGCGCGTCGCCATCGCCCGAGCCCTGGTCAAGCAGCCGAAGGTGCTGCTCGCCGACGAACCCACCGGAAACCTCGACGAGTCGATGCGCGACGAGATCATGGACGTACTGGAGGCCATGTGGAAGGAGCACGGGCTCACTTTCATCATGGTCACGCACGATTCAGCGATAGCGCAGAAGGCGCCGCGGCTTGCGACGATCCGCAAGGGCCGGATCACTGTCAAGGAGAACGCGGGAGCATAAAGGAGTGCAAAAGGGGAGCGCGGGAGCGGAGCGGAACAACTCCGTCAACTCTTCACTGTCACCTCTCTATTGAGCGGTCGATCACCCCCCGGGCATACTTGCGTATTCCGGGGGGTGCACGCGCATGCGTGCGGGATGTCCCCCGGCCGGATGAATCGGGAATTCATCCGGACCACATCTCCAGGGGGAGACTTGCGCAGACAAATGAAAAGAGCGTGCGCGGCGACCATCGCCACGGCTGCGGCCGTGGCCCTGGCGGCGGGAATGACCAGCCCGGCGTCGGCGAAGGCGGAGCGCGCGAGCGGCGCATCGGCGGCCGGACAGCACCGGCTCACGGCCAAGCAGCACATCACGCTGATCACCGGTGACCGGGTGGCCGTCGACGCGAAGGGCCGCGTCGTCGGCTTCGAGCGTGCCAAGGGCCGCGACCGCATACCGGTGACGATCCGTAAGGCGGACGGCCACACGCTCGTCGTGCCGGCCGACGCCCAGCGCCTGATAGCCACCGGCAAGCTCGACCAGCGGCTCTTCGACGTCACCGAGTTGAGCAAGACCCGTAACTCCCAGAAGCGGGGCCTGAAGCTCATCGTCGGCTACCAGGGGGCAGCGACGGCCGCCAAGGCGGACGTCCGTGAGGCGGGCACGCTCCGCCGCACCCTGAAGTCGCTGAACGCGGACGCGCTGCTCACGCCGCGGCAGGACGCGGCGGAGCTCTGGTCGGCGGTCACCGAAGGCGGCAGCACCGCCTCCGGTATCGCGCACGTCTGGCTGGACGGCGTCCGCAAGGCGAGCCTCGACAAGTCGGTCCCGCAGATCGGCACCCCGAAGGCGTGGGCGGCCGGGTACGACGGCAAGGGCGTCAAGATCGCCGTCCTCGACACGGGCGTGGACGCGACCCACCCGGACCTCAAGGACCAAGTGGTCGCGGCGAAGAACTTCTCCACGTCCGCCGATGCCACCGACAAGTTCGGGCACGGCACGCACGTCGCCTCGATCGCGGCGGGCACGGGCGCGAAGTCGAACGGCACGTTCAAGGGCGTCGCGCCCGGCGCCAAGCTCCTCAACGGCAAGGTCCTCAGCGACGACGGCTACGGCGACGACTCGTCCATCCTCGCGGGCATGGAGTGGGCCGCCGAGCAGGGCGCCGATGTCGTCAACCTCAGCCTGGGCGGCGGCGACACCCCGGCGACCGACCCGCTCGAAGCCGAGGTCAACAAGCTCTCCGAGGAAAAGGGCATCCTCTTCGCCGTCGCGGCCGGCAACGACGGCGACTTCGGCGAGCAGACCGTCGGCTCCCCGGGCAGCGCGGCCGACGCGCTCACCGTCGGCGCGGTCGACGACAAGGACCAACTGGCGTCCTTCTCCAGCCGTGGCCCCGGCCTCGACGGTGCCATCAAGCCGGACGTGACCGCGCCCGGCGTGGACATCACGGCGGCCGCCGCCCCGGGCAGTCTCATCGAGAAGGAGGTCGGCCAGAAGCCCCCGGGCTATCTGACGATCTCCGGTACGTCGATGGCGACTCCGCATGTCGCGGGCGCGGCGGCGATCCTCAAGCAGCAGCATCCCGACTGGACGTTCGCCGAGCTCAAGGGCGCGCTGACCGGCTCCGCGAAGGGCGGCGCGTACACGCCGTTCCAGCAGGGTTCGGGCCGGATCCAGGTCGACAAGGCGATCAAGCAGTCCGTGATCGCCGACCCGGACTCGGTGAGCTTCGGCGTCCAGCAGTGGCCGCACACCGACGACAAGCCGGTGACCAGGCAGCTCACCTACCGGAACCTCGGCAAGACCGACGCCACCCTCACCCTCACGGCGACCGCCACCAACCCCAAGGGCCAGGCGGCTCCTTCGGGCTTCTTCACGCTCGGCGCGAAGACGGTGAAGGTCCCCGCGGGCGGCAAGGCCGCGGTGGACGTCACCGTCAACACCAAGCTGGGCGGCACCACGGACGGCGCGTACGCGGCCTACGTGACGGCCACGGGCGGCGGCCAGTCGGTACGGACGGCGGCGGCCGTGCAGCGCGAGGTGGAGTCGTACGACGTCACGGTGCAGTACGTCCACCGCGCGGGTGAGACGCCCATCCACCTCACGGACCTGTCCGCCTACACGGGTCTGGCCGAGGGCCGGACCTTCTTCACGCAGGGCACCGCGACCACGGAGACCATCCGGGTGCCCAGGGGCGACTACCTCTTCAACTCCCAGCTGGTGAAGGACCTCACCAATGCTGAGGGAGGCGTCGACTGGCTGGTCCAGCCCAAGCTGAGCGTCACCAAGAACACCACGGTGACCGTCGACCAGAACGCCGCCAAGTCCGCCGACATCACGGTGCCGGACACCCGGGCGAAGCAGCTGGCGGCGATGGTCTCCTACGCGTACGACCCCGCGGGCGTCGGTTACGGCGTCGGCATGGAATCCTTCCAGGACCTGCGGGTCGGCCACATCGGCCCCGCGGTCTCCTCCGGGCTGTCCCAGAGCTGGTCCGGCACGTGGGCCAAGGGGGACGACGCCGAGTACGACGTGTTCACCGGCGGCAAGGTCACCAGGCTGCGCGGCGCGCACGTCAAGCACTACAAGGCGAGCGAACTGGCCACGGTGAAGACCAACCTGGGCGCCGCGGCCTCCGGCAAGACGGGGTCGGTCACCGCGTTCGGCTTCCTGCCCGATGACGTCTCCTTCGGAGTCGGCGTCGAGCGGAAGCTGCCGGGCACGCGCACGCTGTACGTGTCCACCGGCGACCAGGTCCAGTGGAGCCTCGACTTCGAGCAGTACGGCGGCAAGGACGCCGACGGCTTCCCGGTCGGCGAGGCCTTCTACACGCTGGGCGACCCGCAGACCTTCTCGGCGGGCAAGAGCTACACGAAGACGTTCAACACCGGTGTCTTCGGCCCGAAGACGGGCGGTCTGTACGGCGTCTACCGCGACGGCTCGTACATCAACGGGTATCTGCCGATGTTCGCCGACGGCCAGTCGCACGCCGGCTCGTCCGTCTACACCTCGGTCAGGACGACCCTGTACCGCAACGGCACCAAGGTCGCCGAGACCGACGATCCGCTCGACGGCAGCGGCCAGTTCAAGGTGCCGGACGCGGACGCGGCGTACCAGCTGACCACGTCCATCAAGCGTTCCGTGAAGGTGGCCGCGGCCTCCACCCGGATCGACGCGAGCTGGACGTTCCGCTCCAAGAAGGCCGACACGGCGAAGCTGCCGGTCTCCACGGCCCGCTTCGGCGCCTCCCTCGGCCTCGACAGCCGCGGGCCCGCCGACGAGAAGGTCACCATCCCGGTCACCGTCCAGGGCGCGGCCGCCGGTTCGAACCTCAAGTCCCTGTCCGTGTACGTGTCGTACGACTACGGCCAGACATGGACCAAGCTCGACGTCAGGAACGGAAAGATCACCTTCAAGAACCCGGCGAAGGGCAAGGGCATCTCGTTCCACGCCAAGATCGCCGACAAGAAGGGGAACAAGTCGACGATCTCGATCTACAACGCGTACTACGGGAAGTGACGCGACGGCCGGACGGGCTGGAAGGTTTCAGCCCGTCCGGCGTTTGAGGATGAGCGCGAAGCGCGACAAGCGGGGTTCTGGGAGCGGCAGCCCCCAGGTACGGGAATGGGCAGGGGCGGCGGGAGCGAAACCCTACTGCGGGGAAGCCGTGCCCGCGCGCGTGGCGTCGGTGCCCCAGGAGGCCAGCAGCCGCAGCGCCTCCGCGGAGGCGGACCCCGGCTCCGCGTGATACGTGACCAGCGCCAGCTCACTGTCACCCGTCACCTGGAACGACTCGAACTGGAGCGCCAGATCACCCACCAACGGATGCCGCAGCCGTTTCTCCCCGTGCGTCTTCTCCTTCACGTCATGCGTGGCCCACAACCGCCGAAAGTCCCCGCTCTTCACGGACAGCTCCCCCACCAGCGCCGACAGGCGCGGATCGTCCGGATGGCACCCCGCGTCCATGCGCAGCTGGCACACGATGTCGATCGCCTTCTGCTCCCAGTCCACGAACAGATCGTGGTAATCGGGCTTGAGGAACACCAACCGAGCCCAGTTCCGCTCCTGCGGAGGCAGCTCCGACCAGTCCCCGAAGACGGCCGCGGCCATCCGGTTCCACGCGAGGATGTCCGCCCGGCGCCCGACGACGTACGCCGGAACCCCCTCGAACGTGTCGAGCAGCTGCCGCAAGGCGCCTCGCACCTGCTGCGGCCGAGCCGGCTGCTTCTTCTTGTGCTGCTTCGGCTTGGCGAGGTGCGTGAGGTGCGCATACTCGGCATCCGTCAGCCGCAGCGCACGCGCGATCGCGTCGAGCACCTCCGCCGAGACGTTCCGCCCGTTGCCCTGCTCGAGGCGGGTGTAGTACGCGACGGACACCCCGGCCAGCTGCGCCAGCTCCTCGCGGCGCAGCCCGGGCACCCGGCGGTGCCGCCCGTAGTCCGGCAACCCCACGTCCTCAGGCTTCAGCCGGGCCCGGCGGGTGCGCAGGAACTCACTGAGCTCGGCACGCCGGTCCAGCGGCTGCCCCGGCTGTTCGTCCATACGTCCAGTATTCACGGTCGTACGCAGAGAAGCCTGACCCCGCCAGTGGTAGGACCAGCGGACGTACGCAGAACCGTGGCCTGGGTAAACCGCGTGAGCCACGGCAGTCTGGACGACGTACCTGGTCGGAAGGCAACCAGGTACAAGATCTCTCCTGAGGAGAACCCCGGCATGACCACTGTCGCTGCGTACGCCGCTCCCGCCGCCAAGGCTCCGCTGGAGCGCACCACCATCGAGCGTCGTGAGGTCGGCGAGTTCGACGTCCTGATCGACATCAAGTTCGCCGGCATCTGCCACTCGGACATCCACCAGGCCCGCGAGGGCTGGGGCGAGGCCATCTTCCCGATGGTGCCCGGCCACGAGATCGCCGGCGTCGTCTCCGAGGTCGGCTCCGGCGTCACCAAGTTCAAGGCCGGTGACCGCGTGGGCGTCGGCTGCATGGTCGACTCCTGCCGCGAGTGCGAGAACTGCAAGGCCGGCCTGGAGCAGTACTGCGCCAACGGCAACGTCGGCACGTACAACGCCCTCGACAAGAACGGGGAGCCCACCTACGGCGGCTACTCCCAGAAGATCGTCGTCGACGAGAACTACACCGTCCGCATCCCCGACGGTCTGTCTCTCGACGTGGCCGCCCCGCTGCTCTGCGCCGGCATCACCACGTACTCCCCGCTCAAGCACTGGAACGCCGGCCCCGGCAAGAAGGTCGCCATCCTCGGCATGGGCGGCCTCGGTCACATGGGCGTCAAGATCGCGCACGCGCTCGGTGCCGAGGTGACCGTGCTCTCCCAGTCCCTGCGCAAGCAGGAGGACGGCCTGAAGCTGGGCGCCGACCACTACTACGCCACCAGTGACCCGAAGACCTTCGAGGAGCTGGCCGGCACGTTCGACCTGGTCCTGTCCACGGTCTCGGCTCCGCTGAACCTGGACCAGTTCCTGTCCCTGCTGAAGACGGACGGCGCCTTCGTGAACGTGGGCGCGCCCGAGGAGCCCGTCTCGCTCAACCTCTTCTCGGTGATCAGCGGACGCAAGACCCTCGCGGGCTCCGGCATCGGCGGTATCCAGGAGACCCAGGAGATGCTGGACTTCTGTGCGGAGCACGGCTTCGGTGCGGAGATCGAGCTGATCGGAGCGTCCGAGATCAATGACGCGTACGAGCGGGTGCTGGCGAGCGACGTCCGCTACCGCTTCGTGATCGACACCGCCACGATCTAGTTCTTGGTCGTTGTGTGGGGGGCGCCCGCCCGTCGTAGGCCGGCCGTCGTAACGGTCGTACGGCTGGTCGGGCGCCCTTCCGCGTTTGACGTCTGACGTTCGCCCAAGGCAGGGCTTGCCTTGGGTTCACAGCGGAGGGTTTGGGGCCGGGAAGGCGGGCTGCCTAGTCTGAAAAGGTGGCTCGGATTCCTGCGAGGAGGTCTTCGCGATGTCCATAGCGCTGAACCACACGATCGTCGCCGCCCGCGACAAGAAGGCGTCGGCGCAGTTCCTGGCCGACATCCTGGGCCTCGAAGTGAGCCCGCAGTACGGCCCGTTCATCCCGGTCCAGATCCCCAACGGGGTCACGCTGGACTACATGGACACCGACACGGCCGCACCGATCACGCCCCAGCACTACGCCTTCCTGGTCTCGGAGGCCGACTTCGACGAGATCCTCGCCCGCGTCCAGGAGTCCGGCCTCACGTACTGGGCGGACCCGTTCCACCGCATCGTGAACGAGATCAACACCAACGACGGCGGCCGCGGCGCCTACTTCGACGACCCGAACGGCCACAACCTGGAAATCCTGACGAGGCCGTACGGAAGCGGCACGGACTGACGTCCCTGGCGACGGTCCTGTTCAGGGGGCCCGGATCGAGGCCGCTCGCGCGGAGGTCCTCATGCCCGAAGGAGAAGTCCCCGTTGGGCAGGGCGCCGCCGACGTGCCGCCCGACCACGGTGCCGGGACGGAACTGACACAGCCGTGACGCATGCGCTCGCCGAACTGCGCCCGACGAGGCGATCGTGGCAGGACCCCGTATGGGGCTCGGCGGCAGCTAACGCACCCGGCGGGTCATCGCGCCGCCGACAGCGCATGGCGCTCTGGGCATACAGAGCGCTGCTCACCGGGTCGTACCCGGCGAGCAGCGCGCTCAGCGTTGCCGTGACGTCCGGCGGGAGCGGCTAGCCGTCCGCCTTCGCCACACCGATCGGGCAGGACACGCCCGTCCCGCCGATCCCGCAGTACCCCGCCGGGTTCTTGTCGAGGTACTGCTGGTGGTAGCCCTCGGCCGGGTAGAAGGTGCGGCCCTCGGCGGGGAGGAGTTCCGTGGTGATCGTGCCGTGGCCCGAGGCCGTGAGGACCTTCTGGTAGGCCTCGCGGGAGGCGGCCGCGGTGGCGGCCTGGGCCGGGGTGTGGGTGTAGATGGCCGAGCGGTACTGGGTGCCCACGTCGTTGCCCTGGCGGAAGCCCTGGGTCGGGTTGTGGGACTCCCAGAAGACCTTGAGGAGCCGCTCGTACGAGATCACGGACGGGTCGTAGACCACGCGGACCGCCTCCGTGTGGCCCGTCAGGCCCGAGCAGGCCTCCTCATACGTCGGGTGCTCGGTGAAGCCGCCCTGGTAGCCCACCAGGGTCGTGTACACGCCCGCCGGGAGCTGCCAGAACTTGCGCTCCGCGCCCCAGAAACAGCCCAGGCCGAAGTCGGCGATCTCCATGCCCTCGGGGTAGGGGCCGAGGAGCGGGGTGCCGAGGACCGTGTGGCGTTCGGGGACCGTGAAGGACGGCTCGGGGCGGCCGCGCAGCGCCTGCTCGGGGGTGGGCAGCTGCGGTGTACGGCTGTGCAGGAACATGCTCTCTCCACGGGGTACGGGTTGCGGGGGGTCATCCGCATCAACATGGGAACCGCCTCCGGCATTCCGCGCGCTCAGCCCAGCCCGGCCTGTGCGGCCGCGCGCGGCGCGACCGCTCTCTGTCGCGGGCCGGCGCGCGCCTCAGTGCGGCAGCGTCGCCGGGTTCCCCCCGTTCGCCTCGTACCCCGCCACCGCCAGCGCCCGGTATATCGCGTAGTCCGCGGCCGGGTCGGAGGTCAGGGTCCAGGGAAGCGCGCCGACGTGGCCGTCCACGTGCACCAGCTGGTTCATCGCCTCGGCCCAGCGCTCGCTGCGGACGAGGAAGAAGACCAGGAGGTGGCGGACGTGGGCCAGCATCGGGTCGTCGGGGCGGGCCGCGTGCACCGCGAAGAGCGCGCCGTGGACCGCCTTCGTCACGACCTCGCTCTGGTAGAAGCCGCGGACCAGGTTCACCTCGGGGAGGTGCTCGAAGACCGCGAAGAGGGGCATGGCGGCCAGCAGGGAGCCCTCGGGGGCGCGGGCCGCGGCTGCCTCCGCGAAGGAGTACGCGACCTCACGCGAGCCGTGCCACTTCTCGCACCAGTAGTGCAGGGCCGCCAGATGCGCCCCCATGTGGGACGGCGCGCGGTCCAGGATCTTCAGCCAGAGCTTCTCGAACTCCGGCTGCTCGTAGCCGAGTCCGCGGGCCACCGACAGCTCGATGATGTACGGGACCGGGTCACCGGGGGACAGCAGCGCCGCCTCGCCGCACGCGGCCCGCGCCTCCTCCATGATGATCCGGAACTCGTCCGTCCCCGGCGTCGACGTACGCCACGCCTGCTGCACCAGGAACTCCGCGTGCACCGCCGCGCCGCCCGCGTCCTTGGGCTGCTCGGCCCGCCACACCCGCAGCCACTGCCCACCGGGCGTCTCGCTGACCCCGCCGGGGCGCTGCTGCAGCTCGACGGACGCGGCGCCCGCGAACGCCTGCACCCGCTGCCAGCGCCGCTCGCCCGCCGTCTCCGTGCCCGCGAGCAGCTGCGATGCCGAGCGGTAGTCCTGCGTGCGCTGGACCAGGTCCAGCACGTCCAGCAGGTCCTGGTCCGGGCCCGGCATGCGGATGTCCAGCTCCTCCTGCCGCAGGAACCCGTAGTTCGACGGGTCCGCGGCGTCCGGATCGCCGGGCATGACCTGCTGAATACCCGCGCGCCTGCGCATGAGAACCGGCAGCAGGACCATGCTGAACATGGCCAGTGCCAAGAGGACCCAGAGAATCTCCATGCCTCAAGCGAACCAGACGGGTCCGACAATTGGCCAACCTGGTCCGCACAAGTTCTCGCGGACGGTGCCACAAGCTCCGGCGGACGGCACCGCAAACCCTCGCGAGGCGGCGCCACAAGCCCTCGCGGGGCGGCATTACAAGGCCTCGCGGGCGTCATCGGCCCCGCGCGCCCATTACGCTCGGGACCCATGAGCGACAGGCACATCAGTCAACACTTCGAGACCCTCGCGATCCACGCGGGCAACACCGCCGATCCCCTCACCGGCGCGGTCGTCCCGCCGATCTACCAGGTCTCGACCTACAAGCAGGACGGCGTCGGCGGCCTGCGCGGCGGTTACGAGTACAGCCGCAGCGCCAACCCCACCAGGACCGCCCTGGAAGAGAACCTCGCCGCCCTGGAGGGCGGCCGCCGCGGCCTCGCGTTCGCGTCCGGACTGGCGGCCGAGGACTGCCTGTTGCGTACGCTGCTCAGCCCCGGCGACCACGTGGTCATCCCCAATGACGCGTACGGCGGCACGTTCCGCCTCTTCGCGAAGGTCGTCTCCCGGTGGGGCGTGGAATGGTCCGTGGCCGACACGAGCGACCTCGACTCCGTACGAGCCGCCCTCACCCCGAAGACCAAGGCCGTCTGGGTGGAGTCGCCCTCCAACCCGCTCCTCGGCATCACCGACATCGCCGCGGTCGCGCAGATCGCGCGTGAGGCGGGCGCCAAGCTGGTCGTCGACAACACCTTCGCGACCCCCTACCTCCAGCAGCCGCTCGCACTCGGCGCGGACGTCGTCGTGCACTCCCTGACCAAGTACATGGGCGGCCACTCGGACGTCGTGGGCGGCGCCCTGATCGTGAGCGACCAGGAGCTGGGCGAGGAGCTGGCCTACCACCAGAACGCGATGGGCGCGGTCGCCGGGCCCTTCGACTCCTGGCTGGTGCTGCGCGGCACCAAGACCCTCTCCGTGCGCATGGACCGGCACAGCGAGAACGCCGGCAAGATCGCCGAGATGCTCACCCGGCACCCGCGCGTGACGCGCGTCCTGTACCCGGGCCTCCCGGAGCACCCCGGTCACGAGATCGCCGCCAAGCAGATGAAGGCGTTCGGCGGCATGGTCTCCTTCCAGGTCGAGGGCGGCGAGGAGGCGGCCGTCGAGGTCTGCAACCGCGCCAAGGTGTTCACGCTCGGCGAGTCCCTGGGCGGCGTCGAGTCCCTGATCGAGCACCCGGGCCGGATGACGCACGCCTCGGTGGCCGGTTCGGCGCTCGAGGTCCCCGCCGATCTCGTACGCCTCTCCGTAGGCATCGAGAACATCGACGACCTCCTCCAGGACCTCCAGCAGGCCCTGGGCTAGTCAGGCCCGCGAGGGTCAGCAGACCCGCAAAGGGTCACCAGCCCGTCAGCGGTGGAGTCGTCTCCGACGGCGGCTCCACCCACGGGCGGGCCGTCAACGCCCAGACGACGAAGGCGACGGCCGCCGCGAACAGCAGCAGCCACATCAGGCGCCGGGCCACCGTCCTTCGGCGCAGCATGCGCCCTCCGCGGCGTACGACGTCCGCGTACAGGTCCGGCGGCACCGGAGGCGGCGCCTGCTCCAGCATCCGCCGCACGACCGCCTCACGCTCGGACCGGTTCATGACGGGGCCACCTCCACCGTCGGAGCCGGGCCCCGCGGCGGGTGCAGCAGCGTGGCCATGGCGCGGGCGCAGATCGCCCGCACCCGTTCCGTGGGGAGCCCGAGCAGGGCCGCCGTCTGTTCCTCGGCGACGCCCTCGTACAGCCTGAGGACCAGAATCAGCCGCTCCTGGGGCGTGAGCCGGGCCAGGACGTTCTCGGGGGAGGGGCGCAGGCGCCCGAAGCTCCCGTACTGGTGCCAGGCCGCGCGCGCGAAGCGCAGGGCCAGCTGCTGGCGGGCCCGGTCGTACGGGTCCTCGCCGCGCAGCCGGTCCCAGGAGGCGTACGTGTGGGCGAGGGCCAGCGTCAGCAGGCGCCGCGCGCGCGGGTTGGCGCCCGGGGGCTCCGCCGTGAGCAGCGTGGCGGCATGCAGCAGCCGCCCTGCCGCGCCCGCGACGAACGCCTCGAACTCCCGGGCCCGGCGGGCGCCTTGGGACGCATGCCGTTCTCGCACCGCGCCTCCCGCCTGAGGGCGACCCTGAGGGAAACGGGCCCCGGCCGCGTACGCCGTGCCGCACCACGTACGACGAGGACCCGGTCTCATATGAGGCCAGGCGCCGCCTCTCGGTCAAGGGCTCGGCGCACATGCACGCGCGCGAAGGGAGCGCCTCCACGCGCGCGTGGGGAGCACATGCACGCGCGCGTGGGGAGGGGATACGAGAAGGACCTCGCGTGGACACTCGATCAACGGAGATGCCGGACACGGTGACGTGCCCCCCGGCGGTTCAGGAAGCCGGCTCCGACTCCGCCACCGGTACGCCCTGGGCGGACTGGCGGGCGGAGAGCGCGCCGTTGAAGCGGGTCAGGAGCGTGCAGAACGCCTCGCGCTCCTCCGGCGTCCAGTCGTGTGTCAGCTCGGCCATCAACTGGCGCCGGGAGGAGCGCACTTCGTTGAGGCGGGCCTGTCCGCGCGGCGACAGCTGGAGGACCACCGCCCGCCCGTCCTCGGGGTGCGAGGTGCGCTTGACGAGCCCGGTGTCGACCAGCGGGGCCACCTGCCGGGTGACCGTCGAGGAGTCGATGCCCATGCTCGCGGCCAGCGCCTTGACGCCCATGGGGCCTTCCTTGTCGAGGCGGTTGAGCAGCAGGTACGCGGCACGGTCCATGGAGTTGCGCACCTGCCCCGCCCCGCCGAGCCGGGTCTGCTCGGCACGGCGCGCGAACACCGCGACCTCGTGCTGCAACGTGTCGAGCAGACCGGTGTCACCGAAGATCGTCATGTCCATCGACATTTCAGGTGTTGTGGGCATGGCCGGGGGCTCAATTCATGCGTGGGGAGCTGGGTTGGGGGACAGGTTACGCGGCCGGGGCGCTAGCCGTACCGGCGCTGCGCAAACCGATCCCGGAGCGTGGTCACGGCGGGAGTGCGGCCGCGTGAACTGCGAGACTGGTGGTCATGAGCTACAGCACGGCTGACTCCTTTCCCAGCGTGACTCTCGACGACGTACGCGGCGCGCAGAAGATGCTCACGGGTGTGGCGCGGGTGACCGCGATGGAGGGCAGCAGGTATCTGTCGCAGCTGGTGGGAGCGCCGGTCCACTTCAAGTGCGAGAACCTTCAGCGCACGGGTTCGTTCAAGCTGCGCGGCGCATACGTACGCATCGCGGGGCTGCTTCCCGAGGAGCGTGCCGCGGGTGTCGTCGCCGCGAGCGCCGGGAACCACGCGCAGGGCGTCGCCCTGGCCTCCTCGCTGCTCGGCGTGCGGTCCACGGTCTTCATGCCCACCGGCGCCCCGCTGCCGAAGGTCGCGGCCACGCGCGACTACGGCGCCGAGGTGAGGCTGCACGGACAGGTGGTGGACGAGACGCTGGCCGCCGCGCAGGAGTACGCGGCCGAGACGGGCGCGGTGTTCATCCACCCCTTCGACCACCCCGACATCATCGCGGGCCAGGGCACGGTCGGTCTGGAGATCCTGGAGCAGTGCCCCGAGGTGCGCACGATCGTCGTCGGGATCGGCGGTGGCGGCCTTGCCGCGGGCGTCGCGCTCGCGGTCAAGTCGCTGCGTCCGGACGTACGGATCGTCGGTGTGCAGGCGGAGGGCGCCGCGGCGTACCCGCTCTCGCTGGCGGCCGGGCGTCCGGTGTCGGTCGAGAACCCGGTGACGATGGCCGACGGCATCAGGGTCGGGCGGCCGGGCGACGTGCCGTTCGGGATCATCGAGGAGCTGGTTGACGAGGTCCGCACGGTCTCCGAGAACAATCTGTCCAGTGCCCTGCTGCTCTGCCTGGAGCGCGCCAAGCTGGTCGTTGAACCGGCCGGCGCGAGCCCCGTCGCGGCGTTGCTGCGGGAGCCCGGTGCCTTCGAGGGCCCGGTCGTGGCACTGCTGTCGGGCGGGAACGTGGACCCACTGCTGATGCAGCGCATCCTGCGCCACGGCATGGCGGCAGGTGGCCGTTACCTGGCGGTCACTCTGCGATTGACCGACCGCCCAGGCGCTCTGGCCACACTTCTCGGGGTGTTGTCAGTGGCAGACGCTAACGTCCTCGATGTGAGTCACGTACGGACCGATCCTCGGCTCGGGCTCACGGAGGTGGAGGTCGAGCTGCACCTGGAGACGAAGGGCCCCGAGCACTGCGCCGAGGTGAATCTGGCGCTGCGCGAGGCGGGCTACACGGTCATCGACTGAGGTCAGGGACCGCGTCCGGACCGCGTCCGGACCGGATCCGCACGGGATCCGGACGGGATTCTGAACCGAGTCAAGATCGAGTCAGGACGGCCTGTGTCTCCTGTGGAAAAACCGGTTGAGTAACGCGATACATCGCGTTACAGTCTCTGTCTGTTATCCGGCCGCCCGTGTGGGCGGCCGAAACCTGCGAGAACCCGCAGAAGCACCTGCTCATTTCCTGAAAGTCCCCAACGACGTGGAGTACTCACATGCCAGGCGCCATCTATGCCGAAGGTCTGGTCAAGACCTTCGGTGACGTAAGGGCTCTGGACGGCGTCGATCTCGATGTCCCGGAGGGCACGGTCCTGGGCCTGCTCGGGCCGAACGGCGCGGGAAAGACGACCACCGTCCGCTGCCTGACCACCCTGCTGCGCCCCGACAGCGGCAAGGCGGTCGTCGCGGGCGTCGACGTGGTCAAGCACCCCGACGAGGTACGGCGGAGGGTCGGCCTTTCCGGACAGTTCGCCGCGGTCGACGAATACCTGACCGGCCGCGAGAACCTGCAGATGGTCGGCCAGCTCTACCAGATGAAGGCGAAGGCGGCGAAGGTCCGGGCGGACGAGCTGCTGGAGCAGTTCAACCTCGCGGACGCCGCCGACCGCACCGCCAAGACGTACTCGGGCGGTATGCGCCGCCGGCTCGACCTGGCGGCCGCCCTGGTCGTCTCGCCCCCGGTGATGTTCATGGACGAGCCGACGACCGGCCTCGACCCGCGCAACCGCCAGGCGCTGTGGGACGTCATCAAGGACCTGGTCTCCGGCGGTACGACGCTGCTGCTGACCACCCAGTACCTCGAAGAGGCCGACCACCTCGCGCACGACATCTGTGTGGTCGACCACGGCCGCGTCATCGCCCGCGGCACCGCCGACCAGCTCAAGGCGCAGACCGGCGGCGAGCGCGTCGAGGTCGTCGTGCACGAGCGCGAGCACATAGCGACGGCCGCGGAGGTGCTGCGCGGCTTCGGCAAGGGCGAGGCCACGGTCGAGGAGCACACCCGCAAGCTCACCGTGCCCGTCACCGGCGGCGCGAAGCTCCTCGCGGAGGTCATCCGCGAGCTGGACACCCACGGTATCGAGATCGACGACATCGGCCTGCGCCGCCCCACCCTGGACGACGTCTTCATCTCGCTCACGGGCCATGCGGCCGAGGAGCGGGAAGAGGGCAACGGAGCGGTGCAGGACAGCAAGGACCAGAAGCGCAAGAAGGGGACCGAAAAGTGAGTGCCGTGACCGACGCCGTGCAGGTCGCGGCGCCCTCGAACCCCTTCGGCCAGTCCATCCGGGACTCGCTGGTCGTCGCCAAGCGCAATCTGATCAGGATGTCGCGGATCCCGGAGATGGTGATTTTCGGACTGATCCAGCCGATCATGTTCGTGGTGCTGTTCAGCTATGTCTTCGGCGGCTCCATGCAGATCGGCGGCAGCACCAGCCCCGCCGACTACCGCAACTTCCTGATGGCCGGCATCTTCGCGCAGACCGTCACCTTCGCGACCGCGGGCGCCGGCGCGGGCATCGCCGACGACATGCACAAGGGCCTCATCGACCGCTTCCGCTCGCTGCCCATGGCGCGCGGCGCGGTGCTGACCGGGCGCACGCTCGCCGACCTCGTCCAGACCGCGCTGACCCTGCTGGTCCTCGCGATCGTCGCCCTGCTGGTCGGCTGGCGCGTGGGCTCCCACGGCGACACCAACGCGGGCAAGGTCCTCGGCGCCTTCGGACTGCTGCTTCTGGCCGGGTACGCGTTCACCTGGATCGGCGCGCTGATCGGCCTCTCCGTGCGCACGCCCGAGGCGGCCACGTCCGGTGGTCTGATCTGGCTCTTCCCGGTCACGTTCATCTCGAACGCGTTCGTGGACTCCAGCAACATGACGCCCTGGCTGCGGCACATCGCGGACTGGAACCCGTTCAGCGCGATCGTGCAGGCCAGCCGCGAGCTCTTCGGCAACCCGGGGGTGTCCACGTCGGACGCCTGGCCCATGCAGCACCCGATCGTGGCCTCGGTGATCTACTCGGTCCTGATCATCGCGATATTCAGGACGCTGGCGGTGCGCAAGTACCGATCTGCCACGGCGTGATCTGGGCATGACGATGCCCCCGGCCGCGCGGCCGGGGGCATCACCGTAGTCGCTGGTCCTGGGCTCAGCCCTGGTACGGCTCGGCCTTGAGGATCTTCACCGAGGCGAACTTGCCGTTCGGCAGCTCGTACTGGGCGTCCTCGCCGACCTTCTTGCCGTTCACGCCGGAGCCCAGCGGGGACTGCGGCGAGTACGTCTCGATGTCGGAGCTCGCGTACTCGCGGGAAGCCAGCAGGAACTCCAGAGTGTCGTCCTCGTCGCCGTCGAAGGCGATGGTGACGACCATGCCCGGCGCGACCACACCGTCCGCCGCGGGAGCCTCGCCGACCTTGGCGTTCTCCAGAAGCTGGGTCAGCTGGCGCACACGGAGCTCCTGCTTGCCCTGCTCCTCCTTGGCCGCGTGGTACCCGCCGTTCTCGCGCAGGTCGCCCTCCTCGCGCGCGGCCGCGATCTTGGCGGCGATCTCCGTGCGCGCAGGACCAGACAGGTACTCCAGCTCGGCCCTGAGCTGGCTGTACGCCTCCTGGGTCAGCCAGGTGACGTTCTCGCTGGTCTGGGTCACAGGTGCTCCTCGTAGGTACTGGGAATACAAAGCATCGCCCTACCCAGAAGAATGTTCCTTCACGGGTGGGCGAAACCACGAGCCTAACAATTCAGTGGCCCGAAGGGGAGGACATAAGACATCAGAATGACGTCTATGCAGGTCAGCCGGTAGCTACCGGGGGTGACATCACTCGGCGTGGCAGCCGAGCAGCTCCGCTGAGCCACCACGGGCCGTCGTACGCAGCGTAACCACCTGGTCGACGCGCGACGAGTTCTGCTCGAAACGGAAGTCCGCGCGGCCCACTTCGCTGCCGTCGGCACCCTGCGAGCGCAGGGTGCAGTAGCCGTGGACGTCTGCGTCCTTGCGTACCTCCAGATGTACCTCGACCGCGCTGTCCGAGGTCGCCTTGAAGGTGATCACCTCGGCGCTGATCTTGCTGCCGCCGACGTAGTGGGACGCGAACCAGCCGATCAGGACGAGCAGGGCGACGCCCAGCACACCGCCGATGATCTTGAGTGTGCGGTCGGCGCGCTCGTCCGCGGAGCGGCCGTACCGGCCCTCGGGCACCTGCACCGTACTCATGATCGTCCTCTCCACGGGGCCCACGGGGTTGGGGCCCCGGAATTATTCCCCCCCCGATTCCGTCACTATAGAAGCCGCCCAGGACGCAGATTCACGCCGGGCACCGACTTGCCGACCGGCCGGCCGGCCGAATGGGCCGGCCGACCCACCGACTGGCCGACTTACTGAGGATTGAGTCTTGACTGACCAGCTGCGACTGATGGCCGTGCATGCCCACCCCGACGACGAGTCGAGCAAGGGCGCCGCCACGATGGCGAAGTACGTGTCCGAGGGGGTGGACGTGCTGGTCGTGACCTGCACGGGCGGGGAGCGCGGCTCCATCCTCAATCCGAAGCTTCAGGGCGACAGGTACATCGAGGAGAACATCCACGAGGTACGCAAGAAGGAGATGGACGAGGCCCGCGAGATCCTCGGCGTCAAGCAGGAGTGGCTCGGCTTCGTCGACTCGGGTCTGCCCGAGGGCGACCCGCTGCCGCCGCTGCCCGAGGGCTGTTTCGCCCTGGAGGACGTCGACAAGGCGGCCGGTGAACTGGTCCGCCAGATCCGCTCCTTCCGCCCGCAGGTGATCACCACCTACGACGAGAACGGCGGTTACCCGCACCCCGACCACATCATGACCCACAAGATCTCGATGGTGGCGTTCGAGGGCGCGGCGGACCACGAGAAGTACCCGGAGTCGGAGTTCGGCCCGGCGTACCAGCCGCAGAAGCTCTACTACAACCAGGGCTTCAACCGCCCGCGGACCGAAGCGCTTCACCGCGCCCTTCTCGACCGCGGCCTGGAGTCGCCGTACGGGGAGTGGCTGAAGCGGTGGTCGGAGTTCGAGCGCGTGGAGCGCACGCTGACCACGCACGTTCCGTGTGCCGAGTTCTTCGAGGTGCGTGACAAGGCGCTGATCGCGCACGCCACGCAGATCGACCCCGACGGCGGCTGGTTCAAGGTCCCCATGGAGATCCAGAAGGAGGTCTGGCCGACCGAGGAGTACGAGCTCGCCAGGTCTCTCGTCGATACCTCCCTCCCCGAGGACGACCTCTTCGCGGGCATCCGCGACAATGCCTGACATGAGCGCAAGCCTCGCACTGACACAGCTCGTCCCTCTTGCCAAGGAGCTCGACGAGAACAAGGTCACTCCCGGTGTCCTCGGCTTCATCGTTTTCGCGGTGATGGCCCTGGCCGTCTGGGGTCTCATGAAGTCGATGAACCGGCACATGGGCAAGGTTGCCTTTGAGGAGGAGCCGGAGGCGGATGCGGTGGCCTCCGGCACGGTGAGTCGCGACTCCGGGGCCGGGGCGGCCTCCGGGCCCGCCTCCGGTCGAAAGGCCTCGCCCTCGAAGGGCTGAGCTTCTCCTGCCGAGGGGCTCGTACCTTGGTCCGCCAGGGGTGGCGGCAGGTGCGCGGAGTGCGCGCGCGGCGGGGCGGGTTCGCGCCCGCCGCGCCGCTCGTGTGTGCGTCGACCCCCCGGCGAAGCTGGGTGGGTTAAAGGGCTTTTCGCCCCCGCCGCCCCTGCCCTCCCCCACTCTCGGCTTCTCCCCCAGTGCCTTAAGGGCCTGGGAGGTACCCCCAGAGCGGGGGGACCCCCATTGTCACTTGGGGGCTCCGCCTCCAAACCCCCGCTCCTCAAACGCCGGAGGGGCTGAACTTCGCCGGCCGGGGCTGAAATTTTGCCGGCCGGGGCTGAGAGCGGGCTAGGAGTTGGCCGAAGCCACCGCCACCCCCATCACGTCCCGTGCATACCGCCCCGGCACCATTCCCAGGCGCCAGGCCTGCCAGCCGGCGTCCAGGTCGACTCCTCGCTCCAGCAGCAGCTGGTACGCCTCGATGTAGTCGTCCAGCTTGGCGTCGCGGGACGGGTGGCCGGTGCGGGAGAGTTGGGTCAGTTCCTCCTGGGCGACGGCGGCGCCGACCTCGTAGCCGCCCGGGGCCGCGTACGGGAGCAGGGTGCAGCGAAGGAAGCGCGCCCAGTCCTCGCCGCGGCGGTCGCCGTACGACGTGAAGAGGCCGATCGCTTCGTCGCACAGCGCCAGCGCCTGCTGTGTACGGGCGTTTCCCGCGTCCACCACCGCAAGTTCCAGGCAGGTCCAGGCCTCGCCGTGGGCCACGCCGATGCGCTGGAAGTCGGCGCGGGCGTCGACCAGGAGCTGGCGGGCGAAGCCGGAGTTGCGCAGCGAGCCGGTCTGGGCGGCACGCTGGTCGCGGGTGACGCGGGCCGAGTGGTGACGGGCACAGGCGAGGCCGTAGACGTCGCGCATGCGGGAGAACATCGTGCGCGAGCGCTCCAGTTCGCGGACCGCCGAGTCCAGGTTGCCGCCCTCCTCCAGGGCCTGGCCCAGGTAGTAGATCGTCCACGCCTCGCCCCGCGCGTCCTCGTTCTCGCGGTGCCGGGAGGCCGCCTGGCGCAGCCCCGCGACCGCGGTGGACGGGTCGCCGTCGACGAGGCGGGCGCGGGCCAGCTGGGTGAGGGCCCAGGCCTCGCCGCGGGCGTCGCGGGTGCGGCCGTACAGGTCGAGGGCCTCGCGCAGTTCCCGTTCCGCGCGCGGTACGTCGCCCATGCGCAGGCCCAGCTGGCCGAGCTGGAAGTGGGCCCACGCCTCGCCGTGCACGGACCCGCTCTCGCGGTGCAGGACCAGGGCCTGGGTGAGCAGGTCCAGGGCCTGGGCCAGGCGGGAGCGGTCGCGCTCCACCGCCGCGAGCGCGTGCATCGTCCAGGCGCGGTCGGCCGCCAGGCCGGGGGAGGCCTGGAGGTCCATGGCCTCCTGGAGCTTGGCCGCCGCCTCGGTGAGGTTGCCCTGGTGGTGGAGGGTGATGCCGAGGGAACAGAGCGCCCTGGCCGCGCCCGCGTCGTGATGGGCCTCGAAGTACAGGTCCACGACGGAGGTCAGGGTCGTGCGCGCCTTGTCCAGCTCACCGAGCTGGCGGGCCGCGATGCCCGTACGCCACTGGACCGAGCGGACCAGCAGACCCTGGTCCACGGCCTGCGTCAGCTCGCTGATCTCGCCCAGGCGGTAGAGGTCTCCGCGGAGCAGGCAGTAGTCGCACAGGGCGCCCAGCAGGTTCAGGACCGCCGCCTGGTTCACGCCCTCCGCGTGGCGCAGGGCCGCCGTGATGAAGCTCGACTCGTCGTCCAGCCAGCGCAGAGCCGCGTCGAGCGAGGTGAATCCGTGCGGGCCCACGGTGCTCGAATGAAAAGCGGTGTCCGCTCGCGTGGACGTCTTGCCGTCGACCAGGCGGATCACCGAGTCGGCGAGCTCCGCGTAGTTCACGATCAGACGCTCCTGCGCCGCCGTACGCTCGGACGGCTCCTCCTCGTCGAGGAGGCGGGCGCCCGCGAAGGCCCGTACGAGGTCGTGCAGCCGGTAGCGGCTGCCGCGGACGTGGTCGATCAGGCCCGCCTGCCAGAGCGCGGTCAGATGGCGGCCCGCCTCGGGCTCGTCCGTGGCCAGCAGGGACGCCGCCGCGGCCGCGCCGAGGGAGGCTCGGCCCGCCAGGGCCAGACGGCGCAGGAGCCGGCGCGCCATGTCGGACTGGTCCGTATAGCGCAGCCACAGCACGCGCTCGACCGGTTCCACGGGGCCGTATGCCGCCAGGTCGGAGGCCAGCAGGCGCGGTGTGCGGGGGCCGAGGGAGGAACCCGCGATGCGCAGGGCCAGCGGCAGGCCGCCGCACAACTCCCGTACCCGGTCGGCGGATTCGGCGTCGTACGGGCCCGAGGCGTCCTGCGCTGTCGCGTTCAGCAGCTCCTCGGCGCCCGCCGCGTCCAGCGCCTCGACGGGCAGCTGGTGCACCCAGGCGGGGAGGTCGGCGGGCAGGTCGAGCGGCCGGCGGGCGGTGACCAGGACCAGGCTCTCCGAGCGCTCGGGGATCAGGGTGCGCACCTGCTCGGCGTCGCTCGCGTCGTCCAGGACGATCGTCACCGCCAGACCCGTCAGATGCTGGTGGTACAGCTCGCCCAGCCTCCTGACCTGCTGGTCCTGTGAGGAACGCTCGCGGAAGAGGAGCTGTTCGCGCGGTGCGCCGAGCCGGTTCAGCAGGTGGAGCAGCGCGTCGCGGGTGGTCAGCGGCGGGTCGTCCGGGCTGTCCCCGCGCAGGTCCACCACGCACGCGCCCCGGAACTGGTCCCTGAGGTCGTGCGCCACCCGGACGGCGAGAGTGCTGCGGCCGGAGCCGGGCGCGCCGTACAGCACGACCACCGTCGGCTTCGTCTCCGTGCTCGCGCGCGCCGCGTGCACCCACTGCGCGACGCGTGCCATCTCGGTGCGGCGTCCCGCGAACGGGCCGTCCGGCTCGGGCAGTTGACCGAACGACTGCTCCAGGACGCTGCGCCGCCGCGCGGCCGCGCTCTTGTCGGTGCGCCGCAACTGGGGCGCGCCCTGCTTCGCGCCCGTGGAGGCGCTGAGCACCCGCTGCTGGTCGAGGAAGGGACGGATGCCCCGTACGTCCAGGGCCGTCAGCCACTGCAGGCGCAGCTGCTCCGGGCCGCCGGGCTGCCCCAGGGCGCCGGCCCGGCGGCTCGCGGCCGGCACATGCGCGGCGGTCACCTTGAGCACGGTGGCCGCGGCGCCCGCCACCGCCACCGTGGCGCCCGCGCCGATCGCCGTCCCCGTGTCCGTACCGAACGCCAGGTCCGCGACCACGGCGGCGACGGCTGCAACAGCCGTCACCAGTAAGGGCGTTCCGCCGCCCTGCCGGGCATACCGCTGCCCGAACGTCAGCCGTCCCGCCTCCGCCTCGTCGAGTGCCCGCGTGTACGCCGCGTACTCCTCGGCGGCGGTCTGCGCCATCGCGTCCAGCGCGGCCCGCGCCCGCGACAGCAGCACACCCTCGTCGATCCGCCCACCCGTCCGCCGTGCCTCTTCCTCCACGGCCCGGGCCAACAGCCCCTCGGCCTCCGCCCGATGGCTGTCCCGCATGTGACGTCCCCCTCCGTCAGCAACTCCTTTGCAGACGAGTGTCCTTCGTTCCGCACGTGAAGGCGAGAGGACCGGCGATCATTCGCATGGGCCGGCGATCGTTCGCCGGGGCCCTGCCGGACATGCCTGACGGGTGAGGTGCCGGGTACTGCGGCAGGATGGACGTATGCCGAACCGACTGGCCCATGAGACGTCCCCCTACCTCCTCCAGCACGCCGACAACCCCGTCGACTGGTGGCCCTGGTCGGCCGAGGCCTTCGACGAGGCCCGCAAGAGCGACAAGCCGGTCCTGCTGAGCGTCGGCTACAGCAGCTGTCACTGGTGCCATGTGATGGCCCACGAGTCGTTCGAGGGCGAGGCGACGGCCGCCTACATGAACGATCACTTCGTCAGCATCAAGGTCGACCGCGAGGAGCGCCCGGACGTCGACGCTGTGTACATGGAGGCCGTGCAGGCGGCGACCGGGCAGGGCGGCTGGCCCATGACCGTGTTCCTCACGCCGGACGCCGAGCCCTTCTACTTCGGCACCTACTTCCCGCCCGAGCCCCGTCACGGCATGCCCTCCTTCCTGCAGGTGCTGGAGGGTGTGCACAACGCCTGGACCGACCGGCGGGACGAGGTCACCGACGTGGCGGGGAAGATCACGCGGGATCTGGCCGGGCGGGAGCTGGGCGTCGGGGACAGCCAGGCGCCCGGCGAGGAGGAGCTGGCCCGCGCGCTGCTCGGGCTCACCCGGGAGTACGACGCGACGCGGGGCGGATTCGGTGGGGCGCCCAAGTTCCCGCCGTCCATGGTCCTTGAATTCCTGCTGCGGCATCATGCGCGGACCGGTTCCGAGGGTGCGCTGCAGATGGCCGCCGACACCTGCGAGCGCATGGCGCGCGGTGGCATCTACGACCAGCTCGGCGGGGGCTTCGCCCGGTACTCCGTCGACCGCGAGTGGGTCGTGCCCCACTTCGAGAAGATGCTGTACGACAATGCCCTGCTCTGCCGCGTGTTCGCCCACCTCTGGCGGGCCACCGGGTCCGAGCTCGCCCGCCGCGTCGCCCTCGAGACCGCCGACTTCCTGGCGCGCGAACTCCGCACCGAGGAGGGCGGGTTCGCCTCCGCGCTCGACGCCGACAGTGACGACGGGAGCGGGCGGCATGTCGAGGGCGCGTACTACGTGTGGACCCCGCGGCAGCTGCATGACGTCCTCGGCGACGACGCCGAACTCGCCGCCCACTACTTCGGGGTGACCGAGGAGGGCACCTTCGAGCACGGGCAGTCGGTCCTGCAACTCCCTCAGCGCGACGGCGTCTTCGACGCCGAGAAGATCGCCTCCATCCGCGAGCGGCTCCTCGCCGCACGCGCCGGACGCCCCGCCCCCGGCCGCGACGACAAGGTGGTCGCCGCCTGGAACGGGCTCGCCATCGCCGCCCTCGCGGAGACCGGCGCCTACTTCGACCGGCCCGACCTCGTGGACGCCGCGATCGGCGCCGCCGACCTCCTCGTACGTCTGCACATGGACGATCGCGCGCGGTTGTCCCGTACCAGCAAGGACGGCCACGTCGGCGCGAACGCGGGTGTACTGGAGGACTACGCGGATGTCGCCGAAGGCTTCCTCGCGCTCGCGTCCGTCACCGGGGAAGGGGTCTGGCTCGAATTCGCCGGGTTCCTGCTCGACCACGTGATCGTCCAGTTCGCGGACGCCGAGTCCGGTGCGCTGTACGACACGGCGGCCGATGCCGAGCGGCTCATCCGCCGTCCGCAGGATCCGACCGACAACGCCACGCCGTCCGGGTGGAGCGCGGCGGCCGGTGCGCTGCTGTCGTACGCGGCGCAGACCGGCGCCGAGCCCCATCGCGCCGCCGCCGAGCGGGCGTTGGGCGTGGTGAAGGCGCTCGGTCCGCGTGCGCCCCGCTTCATCGGGTGGGGGCTGGCGGTGGCCGAGGCGCTGCTCGACGGGCCGCGCGAGATCGCGGTCGTGGGCCCGGCCGGCGATCCGGCCACCCGGGCCCTGCACCGCACCGCCCTGCTGAGCACCGCCCCGGGAGCCGTCGTCGCCGTGGGCACGCCCGGGAGTGACGAGCTGCCGCTGCTTTCCGGCCGGCCTCTGGCCGACGATCAGCCGACCGCGTACGTGTGCCGCAACTTCACGTGTGACGCCCCGACATCCGATGTCCAGCGCCTCAAGGACGCGGTGGGCAGCGTGAACGCCGTCTGAAACCGTCACCCGTGGACCAGAAACCTCCGGCGTAAACCGATACATCCCTTTCTTCAACCCAGAGTGCCGAAACACTCTATTTATCTGAATAACTCATAGGCTTCACAGTTCCCCCTTAGTGTCTGCACGGCGGCGCGACAGGTGTGACTCACTGAGACTCACAGTGACCCCCTGTCGCGACAGGGGTTTTGGGGATCTGGGGGGATCTGTTGGTCACGTCTGTCTTCATTGCTGCCGTTTCTCTGGCGCTCTTCTGGATGGCAGCCTTCACACTGTGGTGGCAGATGCACGCGTGGCGTACGCCCGAAGTGCTCGCCTCCACCCGGTTCAGCAGTCCGGACGGCGGTGAGAGTCTGTCCTTCTCGCTGCTGCTGCCCGCGCGGCACGAGCAGACCGTGCTCGACCACACGATCCAGCGGCTGCTGGAATCCAGTCACACCGACTTCGAGATCATCGTGATCGTCGGGCACGACGATCCGGAGACCACCGACGTGGCGCGCGGTGCCGCGGAGCGCGACGCGCGCGTCCGCGTCGTCGTCGACCACCACGACAAGAAGAACAAGCCGAAGGCCATGAACACGGCGCTGCCGCACTGCCGCGGCGACGTCGTCGGAGTCTTCGACGCCGAGGACCAGGTCCACCCGGAGCTGCTCGCCCACGTGGATCACGCGTTCCGCACGACGGGCGCGGACGTCGTCCAGGGCGGCGTGCAGCTCATCAACTTCCACTCCAGCTGGTACAGCCTGCGCAACTGCCTGGAGTACTTCTTCTGGTTCCGCTCCCGGCTCCATCTGCACGCGCAGAAGGGGTTCATTCCGCTCGGCGGCAACACCGTCTTCGTACGGACGGACGTACTCAAGGAAGCCGACGGCTGGGACCCCGACTGCCTCGCGGAAGACTGCGACCTGGGCGTCAGGCTCTCCAGCGTGGGCAAGAAGGTCGTCGTCGCCTACGACTCCGACATGGTGACCAAGGAGGAGACCCCGGGCTCGCTGATGTCGCTGCTGAAGCAGCGCACCCGCTGGAACCAGGGCTTCCTCCAGGTGTACCGGAAGAAGGACTGGAGGCAACTCCCGGGCTTCGGCCAGCGGTTGCTCGCCCGCTACACCCTCATGACGCCGTTCATGCAGGCCTTCACCGGCGTCATCATCCCGCTGAACGCGGCGATCGCGTTCTTCCTCGACGTACCGGTCGGCATCGCCTTCATCACCTTCCTGCCGGCCGTCACGGCGTTCGTCACCTTCGTCTTCGAGGTCGTCGGACTCCACGACTTCGGCAAGCAGTACGGGCTGCGCGTCCGCTTCGTCCACTATCTGAAGCTCATCGTGGGCGGTCCCTTCTACCAGGTGCTCCTTGCGGGCGCCGCCGTGCGCGCCGTCTGGCGCGAGCAACGGGGCCGCACCGACTGGGAGTTGACCAGTCATGTCGGCGCGCATCTCACCGAAGTGATCCGAGAGGACGTTCCTGCGTGACCTCCACTCTTGACGCGGCGACCACACCCACGGTCCCCGCGCAGCGGCCTCGTGCGCCCAAAATCGTCCCCAACGCCCATCCGGTCCTGGGTTTTCGCAGCTCCCGCTCCGATCTGATCCTGTGCGCAGTGCTCCTCGCGGCGATCATCGTCGTCCAGGGCTGGAACATCGCCGCCTACCCGGCCCTCAGCGACGACGAGGGCACCTACCTCGCCCAGGCCTGGGCCGTCCAGGAGGGCAGGGGCCTGGCCCACTACACGTACTGGTACGACCACCCGCCGCTCGGCTGGATCCAGATAGCCGTCCTGACCTGGATCCCGGCCCAGCTCAGCCCGGAGCTGATGACCGTCGGCGCGATGCGCGCCGCGATGCTGGTGATCAGCGCCGTCAGCGCGGTCCTCGTGTACGTCCTCGCGCGCCGTCTCTCGCTGCCGCGGTGGGCGGCCGGGCTCGCGATGGTGCTCTTCGGGCTCTCCCCGCTGTCGGTCGTGCTCCAGCGCGAGATCTTCCTCGACAACATCGCGGTGATGTGGACGCTGCTCGCGTTCTGCCTGGCCGCGTCCCCGAGCCGCCACCTCTGGCACCACTTCGGGGCGGGCATCGCGGCCGCCGCCGCCGTGCTCACCAAGGAGACGATGCTCGTTGTCCTGCCCGCGCTGTTCGTCACCATGTGGCGGCACAGCCACCGCGACACCCGCAAGTTCGCGCTCACCGGAGCCGTCACCGCCTGCGCGCTGATCGGCCTCGCGTACCCGCTCTTCGCCCTGCTCAAGGGCGAGATGCTCCCGGGCTCGGGACATGTCTCGCTCTGGGACGGCATCAAGTACCAGATGAGCCGCCCCGGCTCCGGGTTCATCCTCGACCAGGGCACCGGCTCGTACGGCGTCCTCCAGTCCTGGCTGTACTACGACCGCGTGCTGCCCCTCGGCGGCCTCGCGGGCGCCCTGCTGCTCCTGGTCACCTGGCGCTGGTCGATGACCGCGCGCGCCCTGGCCGGACCCGCGCTCACCGTGGCGATCCTCGCCCTGGTGGCCCTGCGCCCGAGCGGCTACCTGCCCGCGATGTACGTCATCCAGGCCCTGCCGTTCCTCGCGCTCGTCCTAGCCGGAGGCACCGCGAGCGTCGTGCACGCGGTGCTGCGCAGGTGGCGCGGCGAGGAGGAGAAGACGTACGTCACCTGGGGGCGCCGCGGGCTGGCGGCCGTACTCGTGGTGGCCGCCGGCGCCTATGTCGTGCCGCGCTGGTACGACGGCGACCGCACCGCCATGACCACCGACGCCAACGCCCCCTACCGGGCGGCCTCTTCCTGGCTGAAGACCGAGGTGAAGGACCCGCAGGACACGCGGGTCCTGGTCGACGACGCGCTGTGGCTCGACCTCGTCCACCACGGCTACGAGCCCGGGCTCGGCGTCATCTGGTTCTACAAGGCGGACCTCGACCCCGCGTTGAGCAGGACGATGCCGCGCGGCTGGCGCGACCTCGACTATGTCGTCGCCTCCCCGACCGTACGGCGCGACGCGGTCGACCTGCCCAACGTCAAGGCCGCGATCGAGCACTCGACGCCGGTCGCCACCTTCGGCAAGGGCGCCGACCGGATCGAGATCCGGCAGATCCAGAGTGCGGGAGGCTCCCGATGAGCCACGAGTCCACCGTCCCCGACGAGCTGGGCGACCCGGTCGCACACGCGGCCGAGCTTCCCGAACCCGGCGCCGTCACCATCGTCGTACCGACCTTCAACGAGTCCGCGAACATCAGCGAGCTGCTGCACCAGATCACCGCATCGGTGCCGGCCCGGCTGCCCTGCGAGGTCGTCTTCGTCGACGACTCCACGGACGACACGCCCGACGTGATCCACGAGGCGGCGCAGGACTGCCCCTTCCCGGTCACCGTCCTGCACCGCAAGGAGCCGGCCGGCGGGCTCGGCGGCGCGGTCGTCGAAGGGCTGAAGGCGGCGACCTCGGACTGGATCGTCGTCATGGACGGAGACTGCCAGCATCCGCCGTCCCTGGTACCGGAGCTGGTCGCGTCCGGCGAGCGCGCGAACGCCGGGCTCGTTGTCGCCAGCCGCTACATCAAGGGCGGCAGCCGCGCCGGACTCGCGGGCGGCTACCGCATCGCCGTCTCGCGCAGCGCGACCTGGCTGACCAAGACGCTCTTCCCGCGCACACTGCGCGGCATCAGCGACCCGATGAGCGGCTTCTTCGCCATCCGGCGCAGCGCGGTCACCGCGGAGATCCTCCAGCCGCTCGGCTACAAGATCCTCCTCGAACTCGCCGTACGCAGCCGCCCCCGCCAGGTCACCGAGGTGCCCTTCGTCTTCCAGGACCGGTTCGCGGGCGAATCCAAGTCGACCGCGCGGGAGGGCTTCCGGTTCCTGCGCCACCTCGTCGGGCTGCGCACCGCCTCGCCGGTCGCGCGCATGGCGGTCTTCGGACTGATCGGCGCCACCGGCTTCGTACCGAACCTGCTCGGCCTGTACGCGCTCACCGCCGCCGGCATGCACTACGTACCGGCCGAGATCCTCGCCAACCAGCTCGGGGTGGCCTGGAACTTCCTGCTCATCGAGCATCTGCTCTTCCGCGAGCGCCGCAAGCACCGCAGCTGGTGGGACCGCGTCGGCCGGTTCGCGCTGCTCGCCAACGCCGATCTGATGCTGCGCATCCCGCTGATCGCGCTCTTCGTCGGCCGCTTCGGGATGAGCGCGCTCACCGCCACCGCACTGGCCCTGGTGACGACCTTCGTCCTGCGCTTCGCGGGGACCGAGGCGCTGGTCTATCTGCCGCGCCGCAGCAGCAAGCCCGGGCGCGCGAGCCGCACAGCAAGGAGAGCCGCATGACATATCCGGCACGCCCCAGACGGAGAACCTCACTGCTGGCCGTGGCGGGCCTCGCCGCCGGGCTGCTGCTGATCTCGCCGCAGCCCGCGTCCGCCGCCAACCGGGTCAAGAACCCCGGCTTCGAAACAGCCGGCACGGACGACATGCCGTACTGCTGGGAGAAGTCCGGCTGGGGCGACAACGACTTCACCTTCTCCACGGTCGCCGACGCCCACTCCGGCTCCAGGGCCATGAAGGTCGAGCTGACCCGCCGCGTCGACGGCGACCGCAAGGCGCTGATCACCGAGTCCACCGACTGCGCGCCGGTGGTCAGCGCGGGCAAGCAGTACGACCTCGGGCTCTGGTACAGGACGACGACGCCCGACGCGTCCATCACGCTCTTCCGGCACGACACGACGGGGGGCTGGCAGTACTGGACCGACCTCAAGACCCTGGACATGGCGGGCGGCTGGACCCAGGCCACGGTCCGCACCCCCGAGGTCCCGGCGGGCACCGACCGGATCACCTGGGGCGTCTCGGTGTACGGCACGGGCTCGGCGACGACCGACGACTACACCATGGAACAGGTCGCCGACCCCGTCCCGGACCCCGTGTGCACGGGCACCGCCGAGGAGTGCGCCGACGGCAAGTGGGACGTCCTGCCCACGCAGAACCCGGTCCGCTCCATGCACTCCGTCGTCCTCAACAACGGCAAGGTGCTGCTGATCGCGGGCTCCGGCAACAGCGAGGAGCAGTTCAACGCGGGCACGTTCACCTCGGCGGTGTACGACCCGGCCAACGGCACCTACAAGGTCATCCCCACGCCGAAGGACATGTTCTGCGCGGGGCACGTCCAGCTCCAGGACGGGCGCGTTCTCGTGATGAGCGGCAACAAGGCGTACCCGGTTGCAGGCGGGCACGGCTACGAGGGCTACAAGGACTCGTACGTCTTCGACCCGGCCACCGAGACGTACAGCAAGACCAACGACATGAACGACGGCCACTGGTACCCGTCGGCGACCGCGCTCGGCAACGGCGACGTCATCTCCTTCGGCGGACTGCGCGAGGACTCGACCGGCTCGGTGACGGCGGAGCTGTGGTCGGACGCCGAGCAGCGGTGGCTGCCGACGTGGAAGGTCAACCAGACCTGGTCGTACTGGGGTCTGTACCCGTCGATGATCTTGATGCAGGACGGCCGCCTGTTCTACTCGGGCAGCCATGTCTTCGGCAACGGCACCCCCGGCACGGGCTCCGCGATCTACGACTACGACGCCAACACGACGACGGCGATTCCCGGGCTGCAGAACAAGGACGAACGCGACCAGTCCGCCAGTGTGCTGCTGCCCCCGGCCCAGGACCAGAAGGTCCTCACCCTCGGCGGCGGCAACATCGACTCCAACCCGGACGCCAACCGTCTGACCGACATCATCGACCTCAAGGCGGCCGACCCGTCGTACGCCGCCGGGCCGCCTCTGCCGCAGGGCACGGTCGACCTGGGCAACGGTCCGGTGCCCCAGACCGGCGGCCAGGGCAAGATATACGTCTCCGCCGTCCTGCTGCCCGACGGCAAGGTCCTGGAGACGGGCGGCGCCCTGAACAACCGCGCCAACCCGGTCTACGAGTCGTCGATCTACGACCCGGCGACGAACACCTTCGACCCGGTGACCGCCGACCCGGAGGAGCGCGGCTACCACTCGTCCGCGTTCCTGCTGCCCGACGGCCGCGTGATGACGACGGGCGACAACCCGGGCAACGGCACCTGGAACCACGACGTGTCCATCTACACCCCGCCCTACCTGCTCAAGGGCCCCCGCCCGACGATCACTTCGTTGATCGACACCGAGTGGACGTACGGGGACACGCAGCGCATCACCGTCGACCGGCCCATCGCCAAGGCCGAGTTGATCCGCCCGGCCGCGGTGACGCACTCCTCGGACCCGAACCAGCGGTTCGTGGACCTGCCGCTGTCGGTGGACGGCAACAACGTCGACCTGAACGTGACGAGCAACCCCAACCTGGCCCCGCCCGGCTGGTACATGCTCTTCGCGGTCGACGCCAACGGCGTTCCGTCGGTGGCCACGTGGGTCCACCTCCAGGGCCCGACGGCCCTCAGCGCGACCGATGCGTCCGCACACGTCCACTCCTTCGCCGACTCCCTGGAGGGGACCGTCACGAAGCCGGGCGAGAAGCGGGCCTCGCAGAAGGTCAGCCCGACCCTCTCCGGCTGTGACCGGCACTACGGCACGATCAACGTCTGCGTACCGACGGTCTTCCCGGACGGCGTGCGGAAGACGACGGCCGGCCGCTGCGCCTGGCTGAAGGAGAAGGACTACGGGCGGCTGAAGGTCAACGGCAAGGACGATCCGCTCGGGCTCGACCCGAGTAGGGATGGACTCGCCTGCGGTGCCCAGGACGTGAAGAGGCGTTAGCCCGGTCCTGAGGTGCCGTGGGTTCAGTCCCCGAACTCCGCGAGGGCGCGCTCCACGATCGCCACCAGGCGGTCGTGGTGCGCGCCCTTCCAGTAGGCGCGCCCGCACTCCTCGCACTGCGCGAAGACGTCGTACGACCGCTGCGTGCCGCCCTCCAGCTGGTCCACGACCTGGTCCTTGGTGGCCTCCTTGAGCAGGCCGTTGCACGCCGTGCAGCGCGTCCAGGGCTTCAGCTCGGGCGCGAACCGGCCGAGTACGTCGCGGAGTTGGTCATCGGGCCGGGTGCTGTAGACGAAGGCGCCCGCCCACAGCTCGCGGCGGCGCAGCAGCCCGCGGTCGCGGCTGAGCATCACGCGCCGCTCGGCCGCCGAGCGCGCGGCGAGGGCCGGGTCGCCGATGTCCGTCGACTCGTACGCCGTGTCGACGCCGAGGAGGCGCAGGCGCCGCGCGAGCGTACCGAGGTGGACGTCGAGGAGGAAGCGGAGCGGGGCGCCGGGGACCCGCTGCGGACGCTCGACCGCGCGGACCTCCACCGATTCGCCGGCCGACGGGACGTGCGAGAACGGCACCTCGCGGCCGTCGACGAGCAGGGCGCCGACCTCCGTCAGCGGGACGCCAAGCGACTCGACGACATGGCCGAGCGAGGAGGAGCCGTCCGTCCCGACGCCCGTGGCACCCTTGCGCCGCCCGTGCGGGACGAACAGGCCCAGTCCGGGGTCGAATCCGACGTGGATCTCCGGTCCGTTCACCGGTTCAGGATGTCATGCGGGGGGTGCCCGCGGCTTCCGGGTTTCCGGGGGTCAGACCGTGCTCCAGGACGGATACGGCGCGGTCGACCACGTCGGTGTAATCCTCCTGGTGGCCGCCCTCGGCCCAGTACAGGGAGGTCTCCATCAGGCCGCCCATCAGCGACATCGCGAACACCCGCACCTCGAGGCTCTGCGGATCCCGGCCGGTGCGCTCCCCGATGGCCCGGCACAGCAGGCGCCCGGTGACCGACATGCTCTCCATCATCCGGGAGCGCACCGCGGGGACCTCGACCATCAGCCGCGTCCGCAGCCGGGTCACCTCGGGCTCCTCGGCGAGACCCAGGCCGATGGCCTTGGTCACCACGTACCGCAGGGAGTCGAACCACGGCTCGTCAGCGGGCCGCGCCCGCAGCTCTTCCTCCAGTACGGGGTCGTACTCGTCCGTGAGGACGATGTCCTCCTTGGCCGGGAAGTAGCGGAACACCGTGGACGGGGAGACCTCGGCGGCCTCCGCGATCCGCTCGATCGTCGCCGCCTCGTACCCCTGCTCCTGGATCAGCCGGTACGTCGCGTCGCGGATCGCGATCCGGGTCTTCATCTTCTTCCGCTCCCGCAGCCCCGGCGGGGATCCGGGAGCGGCGGAGGCGCGGTGTGCGGTCATGAAATGAGAGTAACTCTCAGAAGATGGTGACTGTCATGGTGGCCGGAAAGATCAGCCGTGCTGGTAGGCGACCAGCGAGATTCCGACGTAGTGCACGACGAACGCCGCGAGGGTGAAGGAGTGGAAGACCTCGTGGAAGCCGAACCAACGCGGTGACGGGTTGGGGCGCTTGATCCCGTAGATCACGCCGCCCGCGCTGTAGAGCAGACCGCCGACGATCACCAGCACGAGGACGGCGATCCCGCCCGTGCGCATGAAGTCGGGGAGGAAGAAGACGGCCGCCCAGCCCATCGCGATGTAGCAGGGGGTGTACAGCCAGCGCGGGGCGCCGACCCAGAACACACGGAAGACGATGCCGGCCGCCGCCGCGCCCCAGATGCCCCACAGAAGCCACTGTCCCTTGGCGCCCGGGAGCAGGAGCATCGTCAGCGGGGTGTAGGTGCCCGCGATGATCAGGAAGATGTTCGCGTGGTCGAGTCTGCGCAGGACGCCGTCCATCCGCGGGCTCCAGTTGCCGCGGTGGTAGAGCGCGCTCACTCCGAACAGGAGGCAGGCCGTCAGCACGTAGATCCCGCAGGCGATGCGGCCGCGGGGCGAGTCGGCGAGAGCGGTGAGTACCAGGCCGGAGATCAGGACGGCCGGAAACATTCCGAGATGCAGCCAGCCGCGCAGCTTCGGCTTGATCTCGTGCGGACGGGAGCGCGCGACCGGACCGCGGCCGGTGTCCGGCGAGTCCGTGGGCGCGTCGGGGACGGACGCAGTCATGGGGGGCATCGTACCTACGGAACCGTAAGTTACGTATCAGTGTGGAGAAATGACCGGCCAAGAGTGGCCATCATCTCACGGCGCCCATCAGTTCGCTCGGCGACGGAGGGCGGCCCTTTTCGGCCAATGAGACGGTCGCGCGCCGGTGCTCGGTGGTGGCACGGCGGCCGCTCGGTGGCCGTGTGGGCGCCGCGCAAAGAGGCGCTCGGCTGAATCCGGCATGGACGCAAAGGGACGCCCCTACACGTGGCAATGCTCACTCCGCTCAGGTGTGACGCCCTCTGGACATATGCGCACTCTCGTCGGATGATCAAATGAGTGCGGTCGGCACCGGATGAGCGCCAGAGATCGACCACCGTGAAGCATCCGGGTCGCAGCCCCCACGGGGCACAACAACAGAACCCTCACTTAGGAGCAATCGTGGCGCGCGACATCGCGGCTCCCACTACGGCCGTCCCCACCAAGCACCCGGAACTGATCTCGTGGGTGAACGAGATCGCCGAACTGACGCAGCCGGACAGCGTGGTCTGGTGTGACGGATCCGAGGCCGAATACGATCGACTGTCCGAAGAGCTCGTCCGCAAGGGCACCTTCAAGAAGCTCGATCCGATCAAGCGCCCCAACTCGTACTACGCCGCTTCCGACCCGACCGATGTCGCGCGGGTCGAGGACCGGACGTTCATCTGCTCCGAGAAGGAAGAGGACGCGGGCCCGACCAACCACTGGAAGGCCCCCGCCGAGATGCGGGAGATCTTCACCGGTGAGCAGGGCGTCTTCCGCGGCTCGATGAAGGGCCGGACGATGTACGTCGTCCCGTTCTGCATGGGCCCGCTCGGCTCGGACCTCTCCGCGATAGGCGTCGAGATCACCGACTCCGCCTACGTCGCCGTGTCCATGCGCACCATGACCCGTATGGGACAGCCGGTCCTGGACGAGCTCGGCTCCGACGGCTTCTTCGTGCGTGCCGTGCACACGCTCGGAGCGCCGCTGGCCGAGGGCGAGGCGGATGTGCCGTGGCCGTGCAACTCCACGAAGTACATCTCGCACTTCCCCGAGACCCGCGAGATCTGGTCCTACGGCTCCGGCTACGGCGGCAACGCGCTGCTCGGCAAGAAGTGCTACGCCCTGCGCATAGCCTCCGTGATGGCGCGCGACGAGGGCTGGCTCGCCGAGCACATGCTGATCCTCAAGCTCACACCGCCGCAGGGAGAGCCGAAGTACGTTGCCGCCGCCTTCCCGAGCGCCTGCGGCAAGACCAACCTCGCCATGCTGGAGCCGACGATCTCCGGCTGGACCGTCGAGACGATCGGTGACGACATCGCGTGGATGCGGTTCGGCGAGGACGGCCGGCTGTACGCGATCAACCCCGAGGCCGGTTTCTTCGGCGTCGCGCCCGGCACCGGTGAGCACACCAACGCCAACGCGATGAAGACGCTGTGGGGCAACTCCGTCTTCACGAACGTCGCGCTGACCGACGACAACGACATCTGGTGGGAGGGCATGACGGAGGAGACTCCGGCCCACCTGACGGACTGGAAGGGCAACGACTGGACGCCTCGGTCCGAGACCCCGGCCGCCCACCCGAACGCCCGGTTCACCGTCCCCGCCTCGCAGTGCCCGATCATCGCGCCCGAGTGGGAGGACCCCAAGGGCGTGCCGATCTCGGCGATCCTCTTCGGCGGCCGCCGCGCCACCGCGGTCCCGCTGGTGACCGAGTCCTTCGGCTGGAACCACGGCGTCTTCCTCGGCGCGAACGTCGCCTCCGAGAAGACCGCCGCCGCCGAGGGCAAGGTCGGCGAGCTGCGCCGCGACCCCTTCGCCATGCTGCCGTTCTGCGGCTACAACATGGGCGACTACATGGGCCACTGGGTCGACGTCGCCAAGGGCAGGGACCAGGAGAAGCTCCCGAAGATCTACTACGTGAACTGGTTCCGCAAGAACGACGCGGGCAAGTTCGTCTGGCCCGGCTTCGGCGAGAACAGCCGCGTCCTGAAGTGGATCGTGGACCGCCTCGACGGCCAGGCCGAGGGCGTCGAGACCCCGATCGGCGTCCTGCCGACCAGGGAGGCCCTGGACACCGACGGTCTCGAACTGTCCGAGTCCGACCTCGACTTCCTGCTCACGGTCGACAAGGAGGTCTGGCGCGAGGAGGCCGCGCTGGTGCCCGAGCACCTCAACACCTTCGGTGACCACACGCCGAAGGAGCTGTGGGACGAGTACCGGGCGCTGGTGCAGCGCCTGGGCTGACGCCCGCCTTGTAAACTCCGCGGCCGGTCGGACTTGCCCTGACCTGCGATGTCATCACGACCGGCCGCGGTGACGCCGGCGTCTCCAGCCCGTCCGGCGTTTGAGGACGAGGCCGTTCAGGCCGAAGCGGGGGTCTGGGGGCGGCAGCCCCCAGGTATGGGACGGGTAGGGGCGGAGGGGGCGAAAACCCCCGGCGCCATTTCCCGCATCACCTCCGCCCCGGAAGGGAATCCGCGGGACACTCAGGACATGCGCACACCGGTCAGTGACCCCATGAAGATCGGCCCGTACCGCATCGTGGGACGGCTCGGCTCCGGCGGGATGGGATGGGTGTACCTCGGCCGCTCGCCGGCCGGCCGCGAGGTCGCCGTCAAGGTCGTGCGACCCGAGCTCGCGGCGGAGGGCGAGTTCCGGCAGCGCTTCGCGCGCGAGGTCGCGGCCGCGCGGGTGGTGAGCGGCGCGTACACCGCGGCCGTGATCGACGCCGACACCGAGGCCGAACTGCCGTGGCTGGCCACGATGTACGTGCCCGGACCCTCGCTCGCCGAGGCGGTCCGCACGGACGGCCCGCTGCCCGAGCCACAGGTGCGCCGGCTCGGCGCGGGCCTGGTCGAGGCACTCCAGGCCATCCACGCCGCCCGCGTGGTGCACCGGGATCTGAAACCGGCGAACGTGCTGCTCGCGTCCGACGGGCCCCGTGTCATCGACTTCGGGATCTCCCGCGTCGACGGCGCACCCGGGCTCACCCAGGCCGGCATCGTGGTCGGCACCCCGCCGTTCATGTCGCCGGAACAGATCAAGGGAGCCCCCGTGGGCCCGCCGAGCGACGTCTTCTCCCTCGGCGGAGTGCTGGTGTACGCCCTGACGGGCCGCCCGCCGCACGGCAGCGGGGAGGCGGTGCGCTACCGGGTCGTCCTCGCCGAGCCTGAACTCGGCGACGTACCAAGGGGAATGCGGGATCTGATCGCGCACTGTCTGGCCAAGCGGCCCGAGGACCGGCCCCAACTGGGGGAACTGCTCGCCGAGTTGCTGGAGCAGACACCCAAGACGCCCTCGGAGCTGTGGCCACCGCCCGCCGTGGCCCACAGCATCAAGGTGCGCACCCGCGACCTGGCGAACCGCCGCAAGGATGGCCCCAGCGTGTCCGTCCCCTCCTGCCTCCTGCTGCACGCCCAGGCGCTGCTGGACGCCGGGCTGACCGACGCGATGGTCGCCGAGGCGGTGGGCCGTGGCGACGCCTGATTCCCTTGCCGGGCGGGGGCACGACATCCTCGAAATAGGCACGCACTGGCAGCAGTTGGTGCGGAACTGGGTGGCCCGGCGGAATTACCACACCACGACCGACACCGTTTCCGTGTCCATGCAATTCGATCTCAAGGAAACGGGACGGGTGGTCACGGTGAGATTCATGACCACCAAACGGCTCCTTGTCGCCTTTGCGACCGACGGCCATTACCTGCGCCAGGATCAACTGGCCGTCGCCGCGGCGGCGTCGAACGCGTGGAATACCGAACAGCTGAATCCCATGCTGTCCGTGTGGGACGTACGGGGGCCCCGGCCCTGTCTCGCCGGGGTCTGCGATCTCCCGCTGACCTGCCGGATGACGCAAGCGGATTTCGATGCTTTGGCCAGTGATTGGGTGGAACGGGCGCGGCAGATGTTCACCCGCTGCCATCAGGTTTTCAAGTTGTAGAAGTGAAAGCCGTCGTGTGCCCCAACCCCTTCCGGGCGCACGCCGGTTGCCGCCACTATGGGCGAGTGCCTTTCAAGGCCACGGGGGTGTGGTTTCAGGCCACGGGGGTTGCCCATGCGGCGTTCGCTGTACTTCACCGTGCTTTTCGGAATGCTGGTCGCGCTGGCGCCCGCGGGGGCGGCGGCTTCGGCCGGCGCGACGTGCGACCGGGACTTCGCGGCCCGGCTGCGGTGCTGGTCCGACGGGATCGACAAGGGCACCGTCCTGGTGACCCTGGACGACGAGGTGCGGTTCGACGGCAGGGCGCCGGACCGCAGGGCCATCGAGAAGACGCTGTGGGACAACCGCAAGCACCTCGTGGTCGAGGTTCCGGCCCGGCGCCACACGGGCCCGGGCGGAACAGCGCTGCTCCTGCTGGCGAACACCGGTTGGGTGGCGCCCGACGCCACGATCGATCCGCTGCCGAAAGGCGCCCTGCCGGAGCTGAGGACCGCCGGTGCCTGTCAGGACAAGAACGTCACCGACCTGTGCACACGGCTCACCAAAGGCCCGCTGACCGGCAACGCCCTGACCCGGGCCGCCCCGGACCTCTACAGCCCCTTGAAGGCCTACTCCGTCGCCGCCCCCGCCGGGCCGGCCACCGACTCGCCGTCCGCCGCCGGAACCCCCACCGCGAAGGCCGACGACCCGAAGACGGGCACCTCGGACCTCGACACCCCCACAAAGATCCTCGCCGCCCTCTGCGTCCTGCTCTTCCTCCTGCTCGCCCTCCTCCTGTTCCTCATCCGCCGCTCCTCCCAGGCGGTGGGCACCCTGTCCCGCCGCGCCCTCGCCGCACCGGGCGTCGGCACCGTGCCCGCCTCCACCGCGCACACCCGTACGTCCGACGAGACCACCACCCGCCTTCCCGACGAGACCACCACCCGCCTCAGGGTCACGCCGACGCCCCGGTACGGACGTCGGGTCGGGAACGTACCGGGCCCCGCCAGGTCCGCCGTCGTACGCACCGAACTGCACCCGCAGGGCTATGTCGAGATCGACCACGTGCTGTACCGGGCGGTGTGGGCGGAGCCCGGACGGCCGCCGCCCGCCCCCGGCCACCTCGTCGACGTCGCCGACGCGCGGGAGCGGGACTCCGACGTCCTGTACGCGTTCCCGCCGGCCACCGGACGCCACGTCAAAGGCGCCCGGACCTGAGCGCTCAGCCCTGAGAGCAGGAGAGACAGACATGCACAGCGAATACCCGCCCACGCTGCCGGCGGAATACGCCGACATCGAGTTCGAGAACAACGCCCAGCGCCTGCCGCTCGTGCTGTGCCTCGACACCTCCAGCTCCATGGCGGGACAGCCCATCCAGACACTCAACAACGCGCTCATGGAGTGGACCCGGGAGCTGCACGACGACGTCAGTCTCAGCTACAGCGTCGAGGTCGCCGTGGTCACCTTCGGGGGCCAGGGCGTCGCCGCCTGGCGCGGTCCCCAACTTCTCGCCCCGCGCGCCCCGGTGAGCCCCTTCGTGCCCGCGCACACGTTCCGGCCACCGCAGCTCACCGCCGCCGGGGTGACCCTGATGACGGAGGCGCTGGAGCTGTCGATGCACATCGTCGCGGCCCGCAAGGCCGAGCTGCGCGCCTCCGGACTCCAGTACTACCGGCCGCAGATCTGCCTGGTCACCGACGGGCTGCCGACCGACGGCACGGGCCATCTCACCGACTCCTGGCACCGGTTGATCCCGGTCCTCGCCGACGAGCAGCGCGCCCGCCGCTTCCGGCTGTACGCGATAGGGGTCGGCGGCATCACCGACATGGGCGAGCAGGTGCTCCAGGCGTTCGCGCCGAAGTTCAACGCGCGGTTGCAGGGCTTCCCCTTCCGCGAGCTGCTCCAGATGATGTCGGCCAGCGCGAACGCCGAGCAGAAGGGTGCGGGCGACGAGGTCTTCGAGAAGATCTTCAGCCAGTTCAAGACGCAGCGCCCGGCCTGGGAATCGTGACCGATGAACTCAGGGGAGCGCGAGTCGCCGTGGCGGATCCACGGCATGAGCGTCGAGGGCTACCGTCACCGCCGCCAGCAACTGCCGTGCCAGGACGCCTGCGCGTACACCGCGTCGGCGTCCGTGGCCGTCCTCGCGGTCGCGGACGGCGCGGGCAGCAGGCCGCGCTCGGAGGAAGGGTCGCGGCTCGCGGTGGAGCTGGCCGCCGAGCACTTCGGGCGCCGGGCGGCCGCGGCGGCGGACTGCCGGCCCGGCGAGAGTGTGCATGAGCTGCTCGAAGACGCCTTCCACGACGTCAGCAAGATGTTCCTGGACACCACCGGCGCCGACGCCGCGGACTTCGCGACCACCCTCACCGTCGTGGTGCTCGCGCCCGGCTGGCTTGGCCATCTCACCGTGGGCGACGGCTTCGTCGTACTGCGCGCCGGTACGGAGGACGGCGAGCGGCAGTTCCATCTGCTGCCGCAGGCGATGGCGGCCAGCGAGTACAGCAACGAGACGGTCTTCCTCACCTCGCCGGACGCGGTCCGCTGGGTGCACACCGACTGCGTGTCCGACGACGGGATCGACGGGGTGCTGCTGTCCACCGACGGACTCGTGCAGGCCGCGCTCAACCGCGCCGGCGGCGGCGCGCTGTCCCCGAACACCTCCTTCGTCGACGCCGTGTTCCGCTCCCTCGACACCGTGACCGACAACAGCCACGAGGGGCTCGCGACCCTGCTGAGGTCGGACCGGCTCACCGCCCTGAACGCCGACGACAAGACCCTGCTGCGGGCCGTGCTCAAGGCGCGGCCATGAGCGGCCTCACGGTGTTCCTGGACGGGAAGCAGGTCACCCTCGCGGAGCTGCCGCTCAAGGGCGGCGGCCAGGCGGCCGTCTTCCCGGTCGTCGGCGACGACGGGATCGTCGTCAAGCTCTACCGCGAACCGCCGGGCCTGGACCAGGAGCGCCGGCTGATGCGGATGCTGATCATGTCCCCGCTCGCCGCCCGCCCCACCGACCTGTCCCAGCCGCCCGAACTGGCCTGGCCCACCGCCCTGGCCCGCGGCCCCCAGGGCGAGTTCCTCGGCTACGCCATGCGCCGCTTCGGCGAGCCCCAGCACGTCCAGCTGATCGGCCTGTTCACCCGAGCCCAGCGGCTCAAGCTCTTCCCCGAACGGGCCGACTGGCGCTTTCTGCTCGGCGTCGCCTGGAACCTCGCCTTCATGACCGCCCGCATGCACTACGACAACCTCGTCATCGGCGACTTCTCCAGCAGCAACGTGGTGGTCGACGCCAACGGCTTCGTCACCTTCCTCGACTGCGACTCCATCGCCTTCAACGATCCGGTGACCGGGGAACTCTTCCCCTGTCTGATGCACACCACCGACTATTCGTCCCCCGAGCGCCAGGCCGGCGGCCCCGCCACCCGCGCCACCGACGACTTCGCCCTCGCGGTCCTCGTCTACCAGCTGCTGACCGCGGGCAACCACCCCTTCGGCGGCGTCCCGCACGACAGCGCCTCCGAGTCGACCGTCAAGGACAACATCGCCGCCAGCTGTTCCTACGTCGTACGCCCCGAGCTGGTCGTCATCCCGCGCGGCACCATCGACCCCTCCGTGCTGCCCCCCGAACTCCTCACCCTGGCCCGCGCCGCCTTCGGCCCCGGCGTGCACGCCCCCGCGGCGCGCCCCCCGGCGGAGGCCTGGCTGCGCGCCCTGGACAAGGAGCGCTCCCTGGTACGGGTCTGCCAGAACCGGCCGCTGCACACATACGGCTCCCATCTGACGTCCTGCCCGTGGTGCACGCGGGCAGCGGTGACGGGGCACGACGTGTTCAACGGGCCGGTGCCGGTTCCGGTGCCGGACGCTCCGCAGCAGGAGCCGACGGGCGGGGCGTGGGCCACGGCGCTGAAGGTCGCCCTGCTGATCGCGGTGGTGGTGATCCTGATCGTCATCGCCACGCGAGCGGGATGAGCCGTTACTACCAGCGCCCCCGGTCTTCCAGATAGCGCGTGTGCGACTCCTGCCGCCGCGCCTCCGTCTCCCGTAGCGAGGCCGCCAGCCGGTCCGACTCCTCGTACAACAGGGTGAGTTGGCGCTCCAGATGGCGCTCCGGCGGTTCGGTGCCTGGGGCCAGCCGGGTCCACCACCGAGTCCTTACGAAGGTGTCGACGGCCTCGGGGATGTCCTGCCGTACGGCACGGGACAGCGTATGCACGCCCTCCGGGTCCTGGGCGAGGACCTCGGCGACCCAACCGGGGTCCAGCAGCGCGGCCAGGAGTTCCGTCAGTTCGGTGAGCCGACCGGCCGCGGCGGGTGGCAGCTCGACCCCGCCCAGATACTCCCGCAGCTTGCCGAAGTCGAGCCGCAATGCGTCGAGTTGGGCCGACGGGTCCGGGAAGTCCGGGAGCGGGGGGCGCTCCGGCGGGGCGATCAGGGCGCCCGCGCCGTACAGGCCGGCGACGACGACGGGCCAGTACGGGCCGGCGACCCCGGTGAAGGTCAGCGCCAGGCCGACGAGCCCGCAGCCGCTGCCGGTGAGGTTCTTGCGGGACTCCAGATAGCCCAGGAACTTATTGGTAGCCACGGATCTCCTCGAAGGCGCCGTCGAGCGAGCCCTTCTGGGCGTCGAAGAGGCGGCCGCCGGTCAGGTCGGCGATGTGCTGGAGCTCGCCGCGGTCGGAGTCGCCGAACAGGATCGGGAAGACCGGGATCTCCCGCTGTCCGCCCGGCAGCCCGGAATAGAAGTCGTCGAAGTGTCCGGGGCTCGCGCCCGTGGTGTTCTCGCCGTCCGTCATCAGCACGATCGACGTGAACGTGTCGTCGTCGGTGCCCAGATGCTCGTACGCCTTCTCCAGCGACGTGTAGATCGCGGTGTCGCCCTCGGCGCTGAGCGCGCGGGTGTCCTTGCGGATCCCGTCGAGCCCGGCCTTCGGGTCCTCGGGTCGCATCACATGCGTGCGGACGCTCTTGACCTTCGACCCGAACGGCATCAGCGTCACCTCCTCGCGGTCGCGGAAGTCGCCCGTCAGATCGGTGAGCGCCTTCTTCAGCCGGGCGAGCCGGTCGCCGCCCATCGAGCCCGAGGTATCGAGAACGTATACGGTCCTGGACGGCCGGCGGAGCTTGTTCTCGTACGAGTCGAGGAGCCGGTCGGCGACGGATCGGCTGCCGGGGAAGGGGAGTTCGCGACGCCTTCCGCTGTCCAGGCCCGCCGCCGGAGGCACGGAGGCGACGACCGGACGGCGATGCGTGTCACGGGTGATCTCGCCCTGCACCTTCGGCGTCCGCAGGGCCTCGGCGAGGCGGCGGACGGTCTCGCGGGTCTCCTTGCTGGACGCGGCCAGGGAGGAGACCGGGTAGTCGGCGGTCACCACTCCGTCGCGCGGCCGGATGACCGTCAGGCCCTTCATGCCCTTGAGGACCGACTCGTAGTTGAGCAGCGCGTCCACCGTGCCGCGACGCTCGTACGCCGTCGCCAGCCAACCCGAGGAACCCGACGTCAGCTTCTGACCCTTGAAGAACTCCCGCAGTTTCGGCGTGGCCTTGTCCACGTCCGCGTCCGTGAGCGCTGACTGGGCGCCGGAGAGGCCCGAGGCGACCGAAATCAACGTGGAAAAACCCGAGTTGGAGCGGGCGGGGTCGGTCATGCCGTACGTCAGCTTCCCGTCCGCCACCGCCTTCTCCACCTGGGACCAGGTGACGTCGTCCGGCTTCCAGCCGAGTGCGTTCACGGTCGCCGGCTTGACGCCGATGGCCACGGGGCTCGACATGACCGGGGTCTCCGAGACGACCTTCTTCGCCGCGTCCGGGCGAAGGTGCAGGTAGTCGTTGGAGGACAGCCAGAGGGCGTCGTACGCGCTGTCCGCCTTGCCCTGCGCGAGCAGGTCCACGGCGGCGAGGGTGCCGATGTAGGTGGGCTTGACCGTGATGCCGGTGTCCTGCTGGATCCGGTCGAGGATCGGCTTCATGTCGCTGAGCTCGCTGGAGGCGAGGACGCGGAGGGTGCCGGGTTCGGGGGCCGCGTTGCCCTCGGACTTCTTCTCTTCCTGTGCCGTGCAGGCCGTGACGGCGAGCAGCGCCACGACGGCGCACGCCGTACGTCGTCTCATGCGAGCCCGCCTTCCAGCGCACTCTGCGAGCGGCTGCGCTCCAAGTAGGCGCTCGCATGCTGGAGTTCCGAGGTCAGGGACTCCACCGTCGTCGCCATCGCCTCGGTCGCCTGGACCTTGTACGTGTCGATCGCGTCGAGGGTGCGGTAGATCTGCTGGAAGGCGGTGCGGAGGGTTTCCGCGCCGACGGCCGGGTCGGCGGCGATGCGCTGGATCTCGCCGCTCTGGGTGGCGAGCATCTCGGCGTTGCCGCGGATGAGGTCCTCCGTGGTGCCGCGCAGGGCGTTGACCTGGTCGACGACCTTGCGCTGGTTCTCGAGGGCGGAGGCCAGCATCACGGAGATACGCAGGGCCGAGACGGTGGTGGTGGCCGCGCGGTCGACGCCCTTGATGAGCTCGTCGTTGTTGCGCCTGACCACGTCCATGGCCAGGTAGCCCTGGGCGCAGACGGCGAGCTGGGTGAGCAGGTCCTGGTGCTTCTGGCGGACGGGGAAGAGGACGTCGGAGCGGAGGGTGTCGGCCTGCGTCGGGTCCTGGGTCTCCACGCCGGCGATGTGCTCCTCGACCGCCGTGTCGAGGGCCTGGGTCAGGACGACGTACTCCTGGAGCTTGCCCATCGTCTCCCAGAGCCGGACGCGCTCGGTCTGCAGCGCCGCGTTGTCGCGGCGCAGTTCATCCTGGCCGCCGCGCAGGGAGCCCACGATCTTGTTCAACGTGCCCTGCGCGGAGGCGTACTTGGCGACGTGGTCGCGCAGTTTGTTGCCGCCCGGGAGCCGGGACAGGAACTTCCTGCCCTTGCTCGCGGGCAGGTCACGCGGGTCCAGGTCCTCGACCACGCGACGGAGTTCGACGAGCGAGCCCGCGACATGCGACTGGGCGTCCTCGCCCTTGCCCGGCAGGCTGCGCAGGGTGCGCTCCAGCATCCGGTTGGACTGCGCGGCGGCGCCCCGCATCTCGCCGGCGCCCAGGCCCGCGATCTCACCGACCTTGCCGGCGAATTCGGGCGAGCGGGCGTCGAGGGCGGCGAGCCCGCCGACGTACTCGGCGGCGCGCCGCGCCATCTCGTCCCGCACGGACGGGTCGACGGGGACGAGCCCGCCGGCCTTCTCACGGGGCACGGGCGCGACGGCCTCGGGCGGTGTGAGGGTCAACTCGTTCTGTTCGGTCGTCATGTGTCGCTTCCCCCTAGTTCCCGGCCCGGCGCGCCATCTCGTGCAGCACCTTGGAGGCGGGCACGGGCGCCTGCCGGACGCCGGTCAGCTTCTGGTTGAGATACGCGGTGTGGCTCGCGGTCGCCGCCGTGAACTCGGCGGTCGCGCCCTGCGGCCGGAAACCGTGCCGGACGGCGAGCTCGCGCAACGTCGGGTCGCTGCTGAGGAGTTCACCGAGCGAACGGCCCTGCGGCGTGAGCGGTACGACGGTGTGGTCGCTGTTCGCCGTGGTGTCCGGGTAGAGGACGGTGAGGTCGCCGACGTCCTGGCCCTCGGCGAGCAGTGCGGCGACCTGCGACTCGTACACGAGGACGAGCGGGTTGCCCGCGCCGCTGATGAAGTCCCTGAACGCCGCGTCCGTGCTGGACTGTTGGGCGCCCTGTACGCTGATCAGCTTGTGCATCAGGGGCGCGGTGCGCTCGACGGCGGCGGTGTCGGCGGCCACGCGTCCGCCGTCGGCGACGTACGAGGCGGCGGCGAGGTAGAGGGCGCCGGAGTTGGAGGTGTCGGGGTCGGTGGTGGTGATGTAGAGCGTGCCGCTCAACTCCCCGTGCGCCTTGGCCCCCTTGAGCTGCTGCCACGTCCGGTCGTGCTCGGCCGCATCGAGGTAGGCGGCCATCTTGAGGGTGCCGGTGTTCTTGTCGAGGGCGGCGAGTCCGTTGGCGGCGAGTACTTGGGCCGCGCTGCGATGGGCCACCACGACAAGGGGCGAGTAGAAGGGCCGGGGGAGGGGCTGCCGCACGTGGTACTTGTCGGCGAGCTCGTCGGCCGGCGCCTGGCTGGACGGGAAGGCGAAGTCGTACCCCTTGAGGTCGAGCCCTTCCATGGCCCAGGACCCGGAGGTCTCCGTCTTCACGGTGTAGCCCTTGGCAGCGAGGGCCTTCACCACGTCGGGATCGGCGAAGAACTCCGCCTTCTCCGAACCGATCACTCCCTGCACGGTCTTCGTTGCCGTGCCCTTGTCCTGATCATTGCGGCCCGCGACGACGGCTGCTACCACTCCGCCGATCAGCAGTACCGCCAGGACGATCCCTGCGATACGTCTCACGCCTGGAGAGTGCACCTCGGAACCCAACGTTCCCCGTCTCGGGGGGTGAACACGGGGTGACCACCGGGTCCCGGTACGCAACCGGAACCGGGGGTGCCGCTACGTGGGGCGGCGAGGAGGCCGCGCTGGTCGGACGCGTCGCTCTACGGCCCTCTGAACACCCAAAGCCGCAGCAACAGGAAGCGAAGTGCGGTCGCGGCGACATTGGCCACGATCAGTGCGCCGACCTCCACGTGCGGCGCGTCCGGCAGGGCCCGGTGCACCACGGCGAGGGCGCCGCTGCTGAGCGCGAGCCCGGCGAAGAAGGCCACCAGCCCCTGGAGTTGATGCCGGGCAGCTCCGTCCACGCCGTGCACCCGGAAGGTGAATCGGCGGTTGGCGGCGGTGTTCGCCACAGCGGTGGCCAACAGCGAGACCAGGTTGGCGGGCTGGGCGTCGAGCGCCGGCCGGAGCGCCGTGTACAGGCCCAGATAGGCGGCGGTGGACAGCACACCGATGATCGCGAACACCGGCAGCTGCCGGGCGACCCCGGCCTCGGTCACGGCGGCGGGGGCGGGCTCGGTGAAGTTCGGCATCGATTACGGCACCCGAGGTTCGAGAGCGTGTGTCTGTACACACTGAAACAGCCCCAGACAGTACCGTATGCGAGCAAATCGTGCGCTTTGTTGCGCCGACCCGCTCGAGAATGGGCTGGCATCTCCGAATGATTGATGTGCTCCACGACCCGACCGACCGGATCGAGTATGCGGTTGAGTTGTCGGTCGTGATCCCGATGTTCAACGAGGAAGAGGCGTTGCCGGCGCTGGTGGGGCGGCTACGGCCAGTGCTGGACGGCACGGGCGAGCCGTACGAGGTCGTCGCGGTGGACGACGGCTCCACGGACAGGACGGCCGAGCTACTGCTGGAGCTGCGGGCCACCTGGCCCCAACTGCGGATGGTACGACTGCGCCGCAACAGTGGACACCAGGCAGCGCTGACCGCCGGCCTGCACCACGCCCGCGGTCGCTACGCCGCGAGCCTCGACGCCGATCTCCAGGACCCCCCGGAGAAGATCCCTGAGATGCTCGTCCTGGCCCGCTCCCGGCGCCTGGACATCGTCTACGGAGTACGCGCCAACCGATCCACCGACACCGGTTTCAAGCGCCGCACCGCCGGGGCCTACTACTGGCTCATGCGTCGCTTGGTCGGCAACCACGTCCCCGCCCAGGCCGGCGACTTCCGCCTTCTGTCGCGCAACGCCCTCGACGCCCTGAAGGCCCTGCCCGACCAGCCGCAGGTGTACCGGCTCCTGGTGCCCTGGTTCGGCTTCCCCAGCGGAGAGGTCACCTACCACCGTGACGAACGCGTCGCCGGTCAGACCAAGTACCCCCTGCGCAAGATGATCCTGCTGGCGGTCGACAGCATCATCAGCTTCTCCGTCGCCCCGCTGCGCCTGGCCACCTGGCTCGGCACCCTCGCCTTCTTCGTCTGCCTCGGCACGCTCGTGTACACGCTGGCCGTGTACGCGGCGGGCGACACCACCCCCGGCTGGGCTTCCCTGATCATCGCCGTTCTCTTCATCGGCGCCGTCCAGCTCATCTGCCTGGGCGTGCTCGGCGAGTACATTGGCCGCATCTACACCGTCGTCCAGCAACGCCCGACCTACTACGTCGCCGAAGACACCGGCACGGCGACCGCCCCCGCGATGGGCGTCGCCTGGCCGGGCCCACGACGCGGCCAGGGAAGCCGACAGGATTCCGTCGGCGGCTAGGCCGTCCCGCAAAGGCTCGGTCCCACTGCCGACGGCCCGGCGCGCCGACGTCGGCGCGCCGGGCCGTCGGCAGTGGGGGAACTCCCGCTACCGGGCTACGTCCGGGCCGGCTCGGACGTGGTCCTGCCGGCGACCGGCTGGCCGGGCATGCTCGGTGCTTCGGGTCCGTGGCGGAACTCGTGGACCGTCGTCCGGAGCACGGCCATCAGCGCCAGCAGCATCAGCACACCGTGCGCAGGCATCGACAGATACGGAGCCACGCGCGGGGCAACGCACACCAGGTAACTGCCGAACGAGGCGAGCTGCACCAGCACCGGCACGTACCAAAGCTGCCGGGGCCGCAGGAACGCGGCCATCACGGTGAACACGTCTGCGACGTAGAAGTACCGCTCGTGCATCGAGGGCAGCAGGAACGGCACCACGATCGCGGAGCAGGTGGCCAGCAACACGATCCGGGTGTCCGTGAGTGCCGGCACGCGAAGGCCGGAGTCCGGCACGCCGCGTCGGCCGCGCCGCAGGGACCAGACCGCCAGCCCCATCAGGAGCGACACCAGCACCCCCGCGACCAGAACGCCCGCGCTGCGCACGGGGTTGGGGTCACCTGGCACCGACACGAACTGGTAGACGGACGGCGCGTTGACGGTGAGGAAGTGGTACGTGTCCGTCTGCCGGGCGTAGACCGTCAGCAGCCGCCCCGGGTCGGCGCCGATCACGAGGGCCGGGACAGCGAGTGCGAGGTACGCCGCGGGAACGGCGAGCAGGCACCGCCACGGCACCCGTCCCACCAGCACCAGTACGAGCAGGAAGGGGAAGAGGAAAACGGCCTGGAACTTGAACGCCAGCGCGATCCCGAAGAACGTGCACGCCCACCACGGCCGGTGGCGCAGCACGTAGTGGACCCCACCGACCAGGAAGGCCGTGTAGACGGCGTCGCACTGCCCCCACCAACCGCTGTTGGTGACGACAGTGGGCAGGAAGAGTACGACCGCGGCCGCGCCGATGGCCGCCCAGCGGTGCGTGGGCCGCAACAGGGACACCATGCGGAAGGCGTAGTACGCCAGCGCCAGGTCGAACAGCATCGAGACACACTTGATGCCCACCAGCGACGACAGCGGCAGGTAGGTCAGCGCGGCCATCAGATAGAGGTAGGGGACGTTGTAGTCCGAGAAGCTGGGGTCAGCGAGAGCGTGGAACCCGCCGTGGCTCACGATGTGCCAGTACCAGGGCTCGAGAAAGGTGACATAGTCGCCCGACTCGCCGGGCAGCAGAAGCACACGGACCAGGAGGGCTACCGTCACCGTGGTGTATGCGGCCAGCGCCAGCACGGTCGAATCGGCGGTGTGCCGGCGGGGGGCCTCGGCGGCTGTGTCGGGCATTCCGGACTCCGTTCAGGTCGCGCTCGATCGCGCCGTGCGGACGGCGTCCGGGCGCGGCGGCGATCAGTATGTCCGAAACACCCCTTAGCGACGTGTAACAAACCGGCGTTTATGGGCATTTCGCCTAGGGTGCTGCCATGCGAGGAATTCTCCTGGCCGGGGGCACCGGCTCGCGACTGTGGCCACTGACCCACTCTGTGTCGAAGCAACTGCTGCCGGTTTTCGACAAACCGATGATCTATTACCCGCTTTCCACGCTGGTGATGGCCGGTGTCCACGAGATCCTGATCATCACCACCCCTCAAGACCAGTACCAGTTCCGCCGCTTGCTCGGCGACGGCAGTCAACTGGGCCTGCGGCTCGAGTACATGGCGCAGGAGCGTCCGGAGGGCATCGCCCAGGCCTTCCTCCTGGGGGCCGACTTCATCGGCAGCGAGTCGGTGGCCCTGATCCTGGGCGACAACATCTTCCACGGGAGCGGCCTCGGCACCCGGTTGGCCCGCCACGACGACGACCTCAAGGGCGGCAGGGTGTTCGCCTACCAGGTCGTCAACCCCTCGGCCTACGGCGTGGTGGAATTCGACGAGTCGGGCATGGCGCTGTCCATCGAGGAGAAACCGGCCCGGCCGAAGTCCCGCTACGCCGTGCCCGGCCTCTACTTCTACGACCATCACGTCGTGGACATCGCCCGCGGTCTGCGGCCCAGCGCCCGGGGCGAGTTGGAGATCTCCGACCTCAACCGGGTCTATCTGGAGGCCGGGACGCTGCACGTCACGCGACTGGACCGCGGCACCGCCTGGCTGGACACCGGGACCTTCACCTCCATGATGCAGGCTTCGGAGTTCGTCCGGGTGATCGAGGAGCGCCAGGGCTTCAAGGTCGGATGCGTGGAGGAAGCGGTGTGGCGTGCCGGCCTGATCGATGACGACCGGCTCCGGGAACTGGCCCAGCCCCTGCTGAAGAGCGGGTACGGCCACTATCTGCTGGGACTGCTGGAGGACTACCGATATGTCGTCGTGCCCCAGAGAGGCGGGGGATCGCGCCACGAAGAACCCCTGGGCCGGCCCTGAACCGACTGTGCGGCGAAAAGGAGCATTCACATGGAGCCACTGGGTATCGAAGGGGCCTGGGTAGACACGCCCAAGGTGTTCGCGGACGGCAGGGGCAGATTCCACGAGTGGTTCAAGAGTGAAGGGTTTCGTGATTCCATCGGCCAGGGGCTCCGACTCGAGCAGGCCAACTGCTCCCGCTCCGTTATCGGCACCCTCCGCGGCATCCACTACGCATCGGTCCCACCGGGCCAGGCCAAGTACGTCACTTGCGTCAGCGGCGCCGTCCTCGACGTGGTGGTCGACATCCGCACCGGTTCTCCGAGCTTCGGGAGGTGGGAGGCGGTCAGACTCGACGACACGACGCACCGCTGCGTGTACATCTCGGAAGGGCTGGGCCACGCCTTCATGGCGCTGGAGGACAATTCCACCGTCGTATACCTCTGTTCACAGGGATACGCGCCGCAGCGCGAACACGGGATCAACCCGCTCGACCCCGAGTTGGCCATCGCCTGGCCCGAGGAACTCGCCCCGCACCTTTCCGACAAGGACGCCACTGCGCCCACGCTGGAGGAAGCCGGGCGACAAGGTCTGCTGCCTTCCTTCGAGGGCTGCACCGCGTATCGCAGAGGGCTCGCCAAAGGAATCTGCGAGGAAGACACGGAGAATGTAGGTCCACTGAGGCCGCACGGGTGATCCTCGCGCAAGTCGTGGCGTGATCCGTGACCATTCGATTGCCGAGAGATTAAGAATGGCTTTGTCCGTAGCCAAAGGCGACGTGACGCGCATGCGAATAAAGCGCACCGGGTGCGCGCGCTTGCGGCCTGATTCCCTCCCAGTTCCTGAGGAAGGTTCTCTTGAACCGTAGAACGATTCGAAGTTCACGCCTGAGGTCCGCCACGCTGGTGTCGGCGGGCGCTCTCGCGGTGGTGCTCAACGCTGCGCCGAGCTCGGTGGCCATCGCCGACGCGATCGACAGGTCGGGCGTCGACACCACTGTCAGCTCGTACGGTGAAAAAGAAAAGAGCGGCGACCGGGGCGACCGGGGCCCCCAGGGGGCCCAGGGCAAGCCGGGCAAGGAAGGCAAGCGGGGTCCGCAGGGCGCGCGGGGTCCGCAGGGCGCGCAGGGTCCGCGGGGTCCGCAGGGTCCGCAGGGCGCTCAGGGCGCTCAGGGCGCGCAGGGCGCCAACGGTGTGGGTGTCCAGGGTGCTCAGGGCGCGCAGGGTGCCCAGGGCGCAACGGGCGCAGGCGTGCAGGGTGCTCAGGGCGCGCAGGGTGCTCAGGGCGCGCAGGGTGCCCAGGGCGCGCAGGGCGCGCAGGGTAGCCAGGGTGCGTCGGGCGTGGGCTCGATTTCCACCTACGTCGTGCCCGGCGAGGTGGTTTCCGGGTTGGGCGGGACCACTGTCTCGTCGGAAGCCTTCTGCATCGGCAACGATGTCGTCACCGGCGGCGGATACATCGAGGGCCCTCCCAACGTCGTCTCCATGACGCTTAGGAGTACCCCGTTCAAGAGCTCCCCGACCGACGGATGGCAGGCCGCCGGCCAATTCCCGAGCACTGGCACCATCCAGGCCTTCGCGGTCTGCAGCCCGGTTCCTGGCCCGTGACTCCCATGTGAGCGGCGGTGCCGTACCGGCCGCCCGCTTTACCTGGGAATGAACGACGGTGCCCGCGAGGCTTCGGCCTGGCGGGCACCGTCCGCATTCTGCCCGCGCCCGCGGAATCGAGGAATGCGCCGGCTCGTAATCGACAACACCAGCGTGAATCGGTCCTGCCTGCCTGGGAGATGCTGCAGCCCTGAGTAGCGTAAGTGGCGCAGATACTTGGGTGACCAGTCACACCCCCGGTGCTGAACGCCGGGCAGCAAGAAAACTCGGAGAACTATGCGCATCCTTGTGACCGGCGGCGCCGGATTCATCGGTTCGGAATACGTCCGCCGACGGCTGGAATCGGATCCGACAGCGCGGATCACCGTCCTCGACAAACTCACCTACTCGGGGGTCGAGGCCAATCTGGCACCGGTGTCGGAACATTCGGGCTACACCCTTGTCCGGGGCGACATCTGCGAGCCGGACGTGGTCGACCAGGTGATGACGGGCCAGGACGCGGTGGTCCATTTCGCCGCCGAGTCGCACGTGGACCGGTCGATCTACGGGGCCGGTCCGTTCGTTCGCAGCAATGTGATGGGCACGCAGGTGCTTTTGGACGCGGCCCGCCGGCACGGTGTCGGCCGATTCGTGCACGTCTCCACCGACGAGGTCTACGGCTCGATCAGCGAAGGCTCATGGACCGAAGGGTGGCCTTTGGCGCCGAACTCCCCGTACTCCGCGTCGAAAGCCGGCTCCGACCTGCTGGCGCTCGCCTACCACCGCACCCACGGCCTCGACGTGGTGGTCACCCGGTGCACCAACAACTACGGGCCGTACCAGTTCCCCGAGAAGGCCATCCCGCTCTTCATCACCAACCTGATCGACGGGAACACGGTCCCCCTGTACGGAGACGGCCGCAACATCCGCGACTGGCTGCACGTCTCCGACCACTGCCAGGGCATCGAACTGGTCCTGAAGGGCGGAAGGGCCGGAGAGGTTTACCACATCGGCGGCGGGACCGAGCTGAGCAACCACAAGCTCACCGGCCTGCTGCTGGACGCGGTCGGCGCCGGCTGGGACCGGGTCGAGTACGTGGCCGACCGCAAAGGCCACGACCTGCGCTACTCGCTGGACGACAGCAAGATCCGTGAGCAGCTCGGCTACGCCCCGCAGGTGTCCTTCACGGAGGGCCTGGCCGCCACGGTCGCCTGGTACCGCGCACACCGCTCCTGGTGGGAGCCGCTCAAGGAGAGGGCCGAGCTGCGATGACAACCAGCTGGCTGGTGACCGGCGCACGCGGGCTCCTCGGCCAGGACGTGCTGGCCGAGCTCGCCGGCGATCCGGACGCCGAGGTCACGGGACTGAGCCGAGACAGGCTCGACATCACCGACCCGACAGCCGTCCGCGCCGCCGTCACCGGCCACCGAGTGGTCGTCAACTGTGCCGCCTGGACGGACGTCGACGGCGCCGAGCGGTCCGAGGCGGCGGCCACAGCCGTGAACGGCACGGGCGTCCGCCACCTCGCACGCGCCTGCGCGGACAGCGGCGCGCTCCTGCTCCACATCTCCACCGACTACGTGTTCCCGGGCGACGGCCGTCGGCCGTACCCCGAAGACGCGCCGACGGGGCCCGTCAACGCGTACGGGCGGAGCAAACTGGCGGGGGAGCGGGCAGTCCTCGAACTGCTGCCGCGCACCGGCTACGTCGTGCGCACCGCCTGGCTCTACGGCGCGCACGGCCCGAACTTCGCGGCCACCATGCTCGAACTCGCGTCCCGGCACGAGACCTTGGACGTGGTGGCCGACCAGCACGGCCAGCCGACATGGTCCCGGGCGCTCGCCCGGCAGCTGGCCGCCCTCGGCAGTGCCGCGCTGACCGGACAGGCACCGGCCGGCATCTACCACGGCACGGCGGCCGGCCGCACCACATGGTGCGGTCTGGCGCGTGAGACCTTCCGGCTCAGCGGCCTCGATCCCGAGCGGATCCGCCCGGTCGGCTCGGACAAGTTCCCGCGTCCGGCCGCCCGCCCGGCCTTCGGTGTCCTCGGCCACGGCAACTGGCTGCGGGCCGGTCTCGCCCCCCTCCCCCCGTGGGACGACCAGCTGGTGGCCGCCCTCAAGGAACCCGCGTTCGCCGGGTCGGCCGCCGCGGCGCGCGCGAGCGCCCGCCACAGGTAGAAGGCGCCCTGCGGAACCAGATGGGTCCGCAGGGCGCCTTCCCTGGTGTCGTCCGCGCCGCCAGGTACTCAGCGGCTCACGGAACTCCGGAACTCTTCCGGCACTTGGGAAAGGATCTGGTGGTCGACCGCGACCGCATGACGGAACACATCCTCGGCCTCGCCCTTGCGGTGCTGCTCGGCCAGGAGGTTACCCAGTTCCACCTGGATCGCGGTGGCCTTCGGATCGGCGGCAACGGCACGCTTCAAGAGCTCAATGGCCCGGTCGGGATCGCTCGACCTCAGCAGCAACGCCTCGCTGTAAAGCGCGGACATGAATTTCGGATCGGTCTCGAGAGCCTTCTCGTACGCTGCACGGGCATCCGCCGTCCTGCCGTTCTGCTGCTCGATGGCGCCGAGGCCGTACCAGGCGAGCTTGTTCTCGGGGTCCAGTTCCAGCACACGCCGGTAGTCCCGGGCAGCCCCAAGGGAATCCTGGTGCGTCTGGCGCTGAAGTGCGGACTGCAAGAGTGCCTCTGCCGGCTTGCTGTTCCGGGTCACGGACGCGGACTTGGATTCCGACAGCACGGACGACGGGGATTGAAGCGCCCAGACGGTCACCCCGGTGGCGACCGTCGCCGTCGCTACGAGCCCTGCCCACAATCTCCTACGTGTCATTTTGTCACATCTCATGGAATAGCAGAGGATGGATGGATACGTCTTACCTCAGGTGGCCGACACCGACGTTACGAGGCCGCCCCGATGGCGCCGCCGTTCGGCAGGCGCTTGGGGCGTGCAAACCACCCGAATGACAGAGCAGGTGCCCGGCGGAACCTCACGGTCCACCGGGCGCCTGCTGTTCCGCGGGGTCTAGACCAGGAGCTTTCCGCCGCACCGCGCGGTGCCGTCCTTCATCGCGATGAGGTTGGCGACCACGTACGAGATGTCGTTCTGGGAGTGGAACTCACTCGGGAAGTAGGTGACCAGTCGCGACGACTGGAACCGGGCCTCGAGGTCCGGCACGAAGGTGCGGTACTGGTCGTCCGTGTAGTACCAGAACGAGTTCTCGTTGTAGTAGGCGACGTGCGTGGGGTCCTGGTACGCGCCGCGGCCGTCGGAGCTGGGCGTCATGGTGAGGAGCATGCCACCGGGCGCCAGCAGCCGGTACAGCTCGTTGATCAGCGGCACCTTCGCGGGCACGTACTCGAGGAAGTCCCTCGCCCGCATCAGGCCGACGGAGCCGTCGGGCAGGTCCAGCTTCCCCGGCAGGGTCGCGACGATGTCGACACCCTCTCCCGGCCGCTGGTCCACGCCGACGTAGCCCGGCGGCTTCCGGTGGGCCGCGCCGAGGTCCAGCGCGAGCAGTCCGCGCCGGTAGGTCCAGGCGAGGGCGTTGGCCTCGATGTACTTGTCGTACAGGGCGACCGTCCGGCGCTGGATGTGCGCGTTGATCTCCGGGTCGCTCTGGGTGTTCCCGGAGTGAACCCGCTGGAGGTACAGGCAGCGGTTGATGTGGTGGAAGTCGCCGACGTGGAAGAGGCGGCACATCAGGTCCTGGTCGTCCAGGACCGTGAGCTCTGCGTCGTACCCGCCGGCCTTCTCGTAGCTCTCCTTGCGGAACGCCCGCACATGGTTGGGCGCGTACCAGATGTAGGCGACGTTGTGCGGCGTCGGCGCCAGGGAGACGACCTGCAGCAGCTTGCGGCCGTCGACCTTCACCTCCTCGTACTGCCAGCCGAACGTCTCGTCGAAACGGTTGTCGTCCCGCTTTCCGTCCTCGGTGATCTGCGCGGTGTTGCTGTAGACGAAGACGGCCTCGGGATGCGCGTCGAACGCCTTGCTAAGCTCCGCCAGGCACGCCTTCGCCAGCAGGTCGTCGTGGTCGAGTTCCACGAGGATCTCGCCGCGGGCCAGTTCACAGGCCCTGCGCTTCGCCGCTCCGACGCCCTTGACGTCGTCCGCGATCTCCACGCGGACCCTGTCGTCGTGCCGCTCCGGCCGCCACCGGGCGCCGTTGTTGAGCAGGACGATCCACTCCCAGTCGGAACAGGTCTGCGCCTGCAGAGTCGCCAGGCACTCATCGAGGAAACGGGGCCGGTGGCTGGGGGTGAAGACGGAGAACTTCGGTGTCGCCGTCGACGTCATCTGTTGCTCCCTGCTTGGCTCGATGTCGGTGAGGGTACTGAGGAGTCAGGAATCACCGGAATTCCTCCGGCACTTGGGAACGCAGTGAGGGATCGGCCGCGACCGCACGACGGAACTCGTCCGCGGCTTTGTCGTCACGGTTCTTCTGCGCCCAGATCCGTCCGAGGCGCAGATGCGCCGTGGCCGCCTTGGGATTGCCGGCAATGACACGCTTCAGGAGCCCGCCGGCCCGGTCGGGATCGCTCGACTCCAGCAGAAGCGCCTCGTTGAAGAGAGCCGACGGGAACGCCGGATCGATCTTCAGGGCCTTGTCGTAGGCCGCACGGGCATCGGCCACCCTGTCATCCTCATGCGCGATGACTCCCAGGTTGTACCAGGCGAACTTGTTCTGCGGGTCCAGCTCCAGGACTCGCCGGTAGGTACGGTCGGCCCCTTCGAAGTCGTGGTGCTCCTGCTGCAGAATGCCGGCCTGCAAAAGCGTATTGGCATCCTGCAGGTTCTGTTTCGCTGGTGACGGGGCCTTGGAATCCGGGGGCACTGCCGAGTAGGAATGAATCGCCCACGACGTGACTCCGGTGGCAACCACAGCCACACCGAAGAGCCCCACCAACAATTGCCTACGTTTCACTGTGTCACATCTCGTGGAATAGTGAGGGACGATGGCGTGCCGGAGTCCGAACCACCGTCATTTCCACCGACGTTACGAGGCAGTGGTGATGCAGCCGCCGTTTGGCGGGCACTAAGGGCGCGCGGTCCACCCGAATGTACGCGTCGTGTGCACAAAAAAGTGGTGCCTGGTCCGCACGTCGCTGCGGATGCGCGCGGACCGGGGCCGTTCGCGGGGCGCCGTGGGGCTCAGTGGGACGCGAGTTCGCGGGGTTCGGCGGCGGATACGTGGGCGTCCATGCGCTCGGCTGCCAGGATCGCGGCGGCGGTGTCGGCGCGGGATGCCGCGACGACGAGGGCGCGTCCGGCGAGGGCGTGCGCGCGCTGGTGGAGGGCCGCGATGTGCGGCTCGTCCGTGGCCGCCGCCCGCACCGGCGGCACCCCGCCCCGCAGCCGGGCCACCTGCGCGGCGAGACGCTCGGCGGCGGTGTCCAGGTCGGCGGACGGCGCGAGCGCGCGGATCTCGTCCGTGACCGCGAGCAGCGCGGCGAGGTGACCGGCCAGCTGGATGTCCAGCTCCTCTTCGCGCGACCGGTGGGGGAAGTCCGAGGGGGCGGTGCCGGCCATCGTGTGGACCGACTTGGTGCGGATCGGTTCGTACATGGGACGGCCTCCTGTGCTCTGACAGGAAACCATCCTAGCTTAGATTTCGTCTAAAGTTGAGCCCGGTCGCGGAACTCGCCGCGCCCGCGCACGCAGCGTGAGCGTCACGGCTGGCTGTAGCCGTCCAGGAAGTTCCCGATCCGGGTCACCGCGTCGGTCAGGTCCCCGACCGTCGGCAGCGTGACCACCCGGAAGTGGTCGGAATGGGGCCAGTTGAAGCCCGTCCCCTGGACGACCATGATCTTCTCGCGGCGCAGAAGATCCAGCACCATCTGCCGGTCGTCCTTGATCTTGAACACATTGGGGTCGAGGCGCGGGAAGAGATACAGCGCCCCCTTCGGCTTCACACAGCTCACGCCCGGGATCTGCGTCAGCAGCTCGTACGCCACATCCCGCTGCTCCTTCAGCCGTCCGCCGGGCAGGACGAGGTCGTTGATCGTCTGCCGGCCGCTGAGCGCCGCCACCACGCCGTGCTGCCCCGGCATGTTCGCGCACAGGCGCATGTTCGCGAGGATCGTCAGGCCCTCGATGTACGAGTCCGCGTGCGCGCGCGGGCCCGAGATCGACATCCAGCCGACCCGGTAACCGGCCACCCGGTACGCCTTCGACATGCCGTTGAAGGTGAGGGTGAGCAGGTCGGGGGCCACCGCGGCGGTCGCCGTGTGCGTGGCGCCGTCGTACAGGATCTTGTCGTAGATCTCGTCCGAGCAGACGAGGAGGTTGTGCCGGCGGGCGATGTCCGTGAGCCCGCGGATCATCGCCTCGTCGTATACCGCACCCGTCGGGTTGTTCGGGTTGATGATCACGATGGCCTTGGTGCGGTCGGTGACCTTCCGCTCCACGTCCGCGAGATCGGGCATCCAGTCGGACTGCTCGTCGCAGTGGTAGTGCACGGCCGTACCGCCGGACAGGGACACCGCGGCTGTCCACAGGGGGTAGTCCGGGGCGGGGACCAGCACCTCGTCGCCGTCGTCCAGCAGGCCCTGCATGGCCATCACGATCAGCTCGGAGACGCCGTTGCCGATGAAGACGTGCTCGACGTCCGTCTCGATGCCGAGGGTCTGGTTGTGCATGACGACGGCGCGGCGTGCGGCCAGCAGGCCCTTCGCGTCGCCGTAACCGTGCGCCGACGACACGTTCCGGAGGATGTCCTCCAGGATCTCGGGCGGGCAGTCGAAGCCGAAGGCGGCCGGATTGCCGGTGTTCAGCTTGAGGATGCGGTGCCCAGCGGCTTCCAGCCGCATCGCCTCCTCGAGCACCGGGCCCCGGATCTCGTAACAGACGTTGGCGAGCTTCGTCGACTGGATCACCTGCATGTCAGGGAGCTTACGGCGCGGTAACGCCGCACGGGTGGTGCTTTCCACCACATGAGACGCGGCGTTTTGGGTGGATATCGCCGCGCGCTGTGTCGCCGGCCCCTCCCGTCTCTATAATCCGCCGCTATGTCCATGCCACCTCATGACGGCAACGGGGCGCACGGTGCTTACGAGCCCCAGGAGCCGCCGAACGTGTACCACCCGCAGGCTGCCCCGGCTCCGGCGTACGACGAGTACGCCGATCCGGCGGCTGCCCACGGCTGGGAGAACGCGTACGACGAGACGCGTGAACTGCCTCCGGTCGCCGCCGACGCGAGCGGTGCGGGCGGTGCGGGTGGTGCGGGTGGTGAGAGCGGTGCGGGCGGTGCGGGCGGTGAGCCCGGCGAGGGCCGGGGTGCCGGCTGGGCCGGCGCGGACGCGCGCCGGCACGGCTCCGGTGGGCGTTCCCGGCGCAAGCCCAGTCCCTGGCGCTCGCGCCGCGTGGTGGTGGCCGCGGGAGCGGCGGGTGCCGTCTCGGCGGCCGCGCTGATCGCCGGGTTCGCCTTCTCGGGTTCGCCGTCCGGGGCCCAGGACAAGGACGACCGCACGGGGTCCACGGCGGGGGAGTCCGGGGCGCCCGCGGAATCGGACGGGGCCTCGGCGTCGGACACCGCGCGGACCGGCGGCCCGTCGGGCAGCGGGGAGTCGTCCGACTCGGCGTCCGCCGCCCCGTCCCCCTCGGCGAGCGGCTCCGCCTCGGCCGGGACGAAGCCGAAGGACCGCTCGAGCGGGTCCCCCACCGCCGGCGCGACGACGACCTCCGATCCCGTCCCGGCCACCTCCTCCCCGAGCCAGGTGAGGGACAAGCCAGGACATGGGCCAGGCGGCACCAAGGGCCCCAGGTAGCCCCTGTCTTGCGGTGATCCCATGCGGTGATCGTGGAGATCCGGCGACGTCCGGCCTGAAACGGGGCCCGGCCTGAAACAACTCCTTGTACCCCTCGCGTGCGCCTGTTCACAATGCGCATGACAAAGCTACGGCGACCGGAGATCTCCGGTCGCCTTCGCCGCAAGAGGGGACCCCCACATGAGAAAACCTCTGGTCGTCGCGCTCTGCGCCCTGGCGATAGCCGGGGTCGGCGCGACTCCCGCGGCCGCGGCCGAGCCGACCGCCACGGGCTCGGGCACGGCCGCGGAACCGGGTGCGATCACGTCCGTGGTCAACGACGTGGTCACGTCCGCCACGGCGAGCATCTCCCGGCTCACCGGACCGTCGGCCCAGGCCGTCGACTTCGCCGGCACCGTCGCGCTCAGCAACTGCTCCGGCTCCGTCATCCGTTTCCCGGACTCGGAGGACGACGACCCGGCGCTGGTGATGTCCAACGGCCACTGCCTGGAGTCCGGTTTCCCGGCGCCCGGTGAGGTCGTCGTCGACCAGGCCTCCAGCCGCACCTTCGGCCTGCTCAACTCCGCCGGCACCCGGGTCGCCACCCTGCGCGCCGGCAAGGTCGCGTACGCGACGATGACCGACACGGACGTCTCCCTGTACCAGCTCACCACCACCTACGCGCAGATCAAGAGCTCGTACGGCATCAGCGCGCTCACGCTGAACGACACGCACCCGGTCGCCGGTACCGCGATCACGGTCGTCTCCGGTTACTGGAAGCGGACCTACGCCTGCAACGTCGACGGCTCCGTCTACCGCCTCAAGGAAGGCCAGTGGACCTGGAAGGACTCGGTCCGCTACACCTCCGCCTGCCAGACCATCGGCGGCACCTCGGGCTCGCCGGTCATCGACAACGCCACCGGCAAGGTCGTCGCCGTCAACAACACCGGCAACGAGGACGGCGGCCGCTGCACCGACAACAACCCGTGCGAGGTCGACGCCGACGGCAACGTCACCGTCCGCCAGGGCATCAACTACGCCCAGCAGACCTACCAGATCCCGGCCTGCTTCGGGATCGACAACAAGCTCGACCTGAGCGCGAGCGGCTGTACCCTGCCCAAGCCGTAAGGACTGTGCCGAGGCGGGCGGTCACCGGGGAGTACGGCGGACCGCCCGCCCCGCCAGTACGTCCGTCCTGCGCCCGTCCTCGATCACGAACCGGCCGTCGACGAGGACATGCGGGATGCCGGCCGGCAGCGTGCGCGGCGCCTCGAAGGTCGAGCCCGCCGCGACCGTGGCCGGGTCGAAGAGGACCACGTCGGCGCGGTAGCCCTCGCGGACGAGTCCGCGGTCGGGCAGCCGCAGGCGGGCGGCGGGCCTGCCCGTGAGATGGGCGACGCACTCCTCCAAAGACAGCACGCCCAACTCCCGTACATACCGGCCGAGATACTGCGGGAAGGTGCCGTACGCGCGCGGGTGCGGCTTGTCGCCCCGCGCGATGCCGTCGGAGCCGCCCGTGTGCACGGGGTGCCGCATGATCGCCTGGACGTTCTCCTCGTGGCCGACGTGCTGGAGGATCGTCGAGCCGAGGCCGTCGTCGACGAGGAGGCGGCGGGCGGTGACCCAGGGGGCCTCGCCGCGCTCGTCGGCGGACTGCCGGACCGTCCTGCCGACATGGGACGCCAGCGCCGGGTCGCCGACCCCCGAGATCTCGATCGTGTCCCACTCGATGGGCACGCCGTGGCAGCCGTCGGAGCCGATGACCTCCATGTGATGCCGGATCCGCTCGGCCGTCGCGTCGTCCTTCAGCCGGGCGAGGACCGCCTCCGGGCCGCCCTCGCTCGCCCAGCTCGGCAGCATCGCCGCGAGGGTCGTACTGCCGGGGGTGTACGGGTAGGTGTCGAGGGTGATGTCGGCGCCCTGGGCCAGCGCCTTGTCCAGGAGGGCGAGCAGGTCGGGGGCCCTGCCCTTGTTCACGCCGAAGTTCATGGTGGCGTGCGCCAGATGGAGCGGGCAGCCGGCCTCGCGGGTGAGGGCCACCATCTCCTCGTACGCCGCCAGGGCGCCCGCCCCGTACGAGCGGTGGTGCGGGCAGTAGTAGCCGCCGTACTCGGCCACCACCCTGCACAGTTCGGTGAGTTCGGCGTCCTTGGCGTACATCCCGGGCGTGTATGTCAGCCCGGAGGACATGCCGACGGCGCCCTCGCGCATCCCGTCGGCGACCAACTGCCGCATACGGTCCAGCTCTTGGGGTGTCGCCTCGCGGTCGTCCCAGCCGACGGCGAGCATGCGCACCGTCCCCTGCGGGATGAGGTAGGCGGCGTTGACCGCGATGCCCTCGCCGTCGAAGCCGTGGTCGAGGCGGTCCAGGTACTCACCGACCGACCGCCATGTGAAGTCGATGTCGTCGCCGGAGCCGTTCCAGCCGGTGATCGCCTTGCGGACCTCGGCGAGCGTACGGTCGTCCACCGGCGCGTACGACAGCCCGTCCTGGCCGATGACCTCCAGGGTCACCCCCTGCGCCGCCTTCGCGCTGTGGTCCGGGTCCCGGAGCAGCGCGAGATCGCTGTGCGCGTGCATGTCGATGAAACCGGGGGCGAGGGCGAGTCCTTCGGCGTCAAGGACCCGGCGTGCGACGGGACGTTGACAGCCGGCCGCCGCGGCCTCCTGGACGATCGAGACGATCCTGCCGCCGTCCACGACGACGTCGGCGCGGTACGAGGGGGTGCCGCTGCCGTCTATGACGTCCGCGTCACGGATGACGAGGTCTTCCACGGGTGCTCCTTGGCAGCTCAGAAGTACGTACGGATGTAGTCGACGACCGTGCCGTCCGCCTCCACCAGCGGAATCAGCTGCCACTTGTCGAAGGACGTGCAGGGGTGGGAGAGGCCCATGCCGAGCCAGTCGCCGACCGCGAGGTCCGCCTCGGGGGCCGTACGCAGCCAGGCGTGCTGGTCGGAGAGGGCGGTGACCTCGATGCCGGTGGCCGGGCGCTCGGTGCCGTCCCGGCGTACGACCTGGGCGAACGGCAGGTCCAGGTCGTACGCCGCGTCCCGCTTGCCCGCGTTGGCGAAGGCCTGCTCGGCGGAGGGGCGGGAGACGACCTGGGCCCAGAGGCGGAAGGCGGGGTGCAGGGCGCCCTCCTCCGGGACGCGGGTGAAGGGCGTCAGCTTGCGGTAGTGGCCGTCGTCGTGCGAGACGTAGGCGCCCGAGCGCAGCAACTTCAGGACAGGGGAGCTCAGTTCGGGGATCTCCGCGAACACGTCGGCCACCGCGTCGAACCAGGCACTGCCGCCCGCGCTGACGACGATCTCGTCGAGACCCTTGAAGCGCCCGGCCCCGTCGAACTCCGCCGCCAGCGCGGTCAGCCGGCGCAGCCACGCGTGCACGCGCTCCGGGTCCGCCTGCGGGACCTCGCCCTCGTAGCCCGCCACGCCGACCAGACGGAGCGACGCCGTCGCGGCCACCGCGTCCGCGACCGCCGCGCACTCCGCCTCTGTACGGACGCCGGTGCGGGCGCCCTCACCGGCGGCGAGTTCGACGACGACGTCGAGGGGGCGGGACGTGCCCCGGAGCGCCGCGTCCATCAGTTCCACCCCGCGTACGGAGTCGACGTAGCAGATGAAGCGGAAGTTCTCGTCCGCTGTCAGCTCGGCGGCGATCCAGCGCAGAGCCGCCGCGTCGACGAGCTCGTTCGCGAGGAAGATCCGGTCGATGCCGAACTCCCTGGCCACGCGCACCTGGTGCGGCACCGCGAGCGTGATGCCCCAGGCGCCGTGCTCGATCTGCTTCCAGAACAGCTGCGGGGCCATCGAGGTCTTGCCGTGCGGGGCGAAGGCGAGGCCGTGGCGGGCGGCGTACGCCTCCATGAGTTCGAGGTTGTGCGTCAGGCGCTCGGCGGAGAGGGCGAGGACGGGGGTGGTGAAGCCGTCCGTGAAGAGGTTGCGGCGCTGGGCGGCCAGCTCGCGGACGGTCAGGCCGTCGGCATCCGGGGGGAGGCCCTTGAAACGGTGGTCGACGCGTTCCCCGGCGAGATGCGAGAGCGCTTCGAGGGTCTTGTTGGTGGTCATGCGAGGCTCCCAAGTGACGTGTTGCGCAATCTGCAGTACGCGCTCCGTAATTCGCATCCCGCTGTTTAGTATCGGGGATCGCGGAGGTACGTACGCCGTCACCAGGAGGCCGACTGCGCGAGCACGGCCTCGTCTACCGCCAGTCCGACCAGCGCCACCGCCTCGGCGCCCGCCTCTTCGCCCTCGCCCAAGAGGCCGTCGAAAAACTGGACATCCGCGAGGTCGCCCACCCCCACCTCGTACGCTTCAACGAGCAGTGCGGGCACACCGCGGACCGGCGCTCCCCCAACGCCGAGACACTGCATCTGCCGGAGGCCACCCCCACCACCGGGGACAGACGACGAACCGCCCTGACGGCGATTCGTCTCTCCCTGCCCTGCTCCGCGGGGGCTTGCGGCTCCGTCCCGAACGTCGTCGTCACCGCCGACGAACTCCTCACCGTCCTCCCGCCGGTGCGCCGTACCGTGGACGCCATCAGCGGTGACTTCTCCGGAACACCCCCCACGAAGGAAGCCAGTTCATGACAGACAAGATCGCTCTCACCCCCAAGACCCACACCACCCCGCCCGCCAAGTTCTCGCACGGCGTGAAGAAGGGGAACATCCTCCAGGTCGCCGGCCAGGTCGGCTTCCTCCCGGCCGAGGAGGGCAAACCCCCGACGCCCGCGGGCCCGACCCTGCGCGAGCAGACCCTCCAGACCCTCGCCAACGTCCAGGCGGTCCTCGAAGAGGGCGGCGCCACCTGGGACGACGCGATGATGATCCGCGTCTACCTCACGGATACCGCCCACTTCGCCGAGTTCAACGAGACCTACGACCAGTACTTCGCGGGCCTTACTGAGGCGCCACCTGCTCGGACCACGGTGTACGTCGGGCTGCCGAAGAGGCTTCTCGTCGAGATTGACGCCTTGGCGGTACTCGGCTGATTGTTCGTGGTTCGTATAACAGCCGTGCAGCTAAGTAGGGGCTGGCTGTGTCCGCCACAGGATCCTCGACCATACTGCCCGCTGTGGAGCAGCGCATAGGTTCGAAGAGCCAGCCCCTGGACGCCGCCGCCGTGAACCCGGCGCACATCCCCGGGCTTACGTCACCCGTGCCCGCCGTGCCGAAGGACGCGGAGCCGAAGGACGAGGTCGTCGAGGAGGCCGAGAAGGCCGAGGAGGCCACGACGGAGGAAACGGTCTCCGAGGGCGAGGCTCTCGAAGACACCGAAGCCGAGGCCGAGTTCGAGGCCGAAGCCGAGTCTGACGCCGAGGCCGAGCCCGAGCCCGAGGCCGAGCCCGAGGCCGAGCCCGAGGCCGAGCCCGAGCCCGAGCCCGAGCCCGAGGCCGGGGCAGACCCCGAGCCCGACGCCGACCCCGACCCCGACGGTCCCGTCTTCGAGGCCTCCGACCGGCGCGCCTCGATCAAGGCCGACCACAGCGGCGTACATCTGCGACTGGACGACCAGGAGGCGGAGTTCCGCTGGGACGAGATCGGGGCCGTGGAGACGGAGTCGCCCCGCTTCGGCAAGCGGTTCACGGTCACGGTGCACACGCCGGACCACCGCTGGTACCCGATCGAGATCGAGGCGACGGCCCGGGCGCGCTTCAAGGAGTGGGAGACGCGGCTGGACGAGGTCCTGGACGCCTACTTCCAGGAGTAGGCGTCCAGGGCGGGCTCGGCGGCATCAGCCGCAGTACTGCGCCTCCTTGCCGATGGACCGGTACATACAGTCCGCGTTCTCCAGCAGTTGCAGCACCGCGTCCCGGTTGCGTGACGTCTCCCGCTCGATGACCTCGTCGGGCGGGTAGAAGCCGCCGCCGGAGCTGGACCTCGGGTACATCTCGAAGGTGTACCCGAAGATCTTCTGGTTGCCCCACAGCCAGTCGTCGATCGACCCGTCGGTGATGTACAGGTCGCTGGACTGCTCGGCCGTGTAGCCGTTGCTCGCGGCCATCTTCCCGCCGACGGTGGCGAACGCGTTGCGGTCGTCGGCCGTCATCCCGGTCGTCGTGTCGGCGGTGGTGTACCCGAAGGGCCACAACACCAGTTCGCTGTATGTGTGGAAGTCGATGCCCGCCTTGATCTGCTGCGTCCCGCCGACGACCCGGCTGCGCACGAAGTCGGCGACGACCTTCACCTCGGGCGCCGACTCGGCCGCCGGACCGCGGTACGTCTCCGAGGACGTCGAGCCGGACGAACCGCCGCAGCAGCCCCAGCGGTAGTTCCAGTTGCGGTTGAGGTCGGTGCCCACGAACGACGAACCGCTGTTGGGCTGACGGTTCTTGCGCCACGAGCGGTAGGAGCCGGTCGCGATGTCGTACTCGCCGCCGTCCGGGTTGACGTCCGGGACGATCCAGATCTCGCGGTTGTTCACCATGCTGGTGACCCGGGAGTCGGTGCCGTAGTCGGAGGTCAGCTCGCGCAGCAGGTAGAGCGCCATCTCGACGGTGAGGTGCTCGCGGGCGTGCTGGTGGTGGGTGAACAGCACCTCCGGCTCGGACTCGTCCGTGGCGACGTTGTCGCTGACCTTGAGGGCCACGATGTTCCGGCCCTGGTACGAGGTGCCGATGACACGCTGGCTCACGAGGCCCGGGTGGGCCGAGATGACGGAGCTGATCTCGTTCGTCATCTCCGTGTAGTTGTGGTACCTCGAGTCGGCCGACGGGAAGTCGAGGAGCCGTACGTCGTCCTCGCCTGCCGAAGGGTCGGGCACCGCGCCCAACGGGGTGACGTCGTAGCCGAGTTCGCGCAGCTTCTCGATCTGGGCGGCGCGGCCCGAGATCACGACGCCGTGGTCGTCGGCCTCGTCAACGCTCACGCCCGCCTGCTGGAGCGCCGTACGGTCCTTGACGGTCGAGTGCATGTGGACCTCGTACTGGCGGATGTCGTCCGCCGAGGCCGCCGGGCGCTTGCCGCTGGTCGCGGTGGCGTCGGTCGCCGTGGCGGCGAGGGGAGCCGCGAGCGCGAAGGCCGCCAGGGCGGCCAGGGCGGCGGTGCGTCTGCCGCCTCGGGCGCCTGAGCCGCGTATGCGAAGTCGCATGAAATCTCCTTGTTTCTCCAGGGGTTCCGGAGTTCCGGGATCTCCGGGGTCTCCGGATGTGGGGAGTGGAGCTGGGGGGTGCTTCTCTGCGACGTACGGGGTGCGGATGTGGCGCTCATGGTGGGCGTGTGGCATGACCAGGTCAAGGCAGTGGAGGGGTTGATGGCGGAAACCGGCCGATCACCGGCCGGCCGGCGGCCGATCACCGACCTCCCGCCGGTCGCCTGCCACCGGCCGATTTCTCACGCCATTCCTTCGCGGTACGCCCCCTTGTGCCGCCGTGCCCTTTACGCTTCCTTGATTGCCATGACGGAGATCACTGGGAAGTCAGCGCCAGGGGAGGACATCTCCCGCCCCCGCAAGTCCAGTTGGAAGTACATCGGCCCCGGCATCGTCGTCGCGGCGACCGGTGTCGGCGCGGGAGACCTCGTCGCGACGCTCATCGCGGGCAGCAATTTCGGCTACACCCTGCTCTGGGCGGCCGTCATCGGCTGTCTGGTCAAGATCTCGCTGGCCGAGGCGGCGGGCCGCTGGCATCTGTCCACCGGCCGCACCCTCTTCGACGGCTGGGCGAGCCTCGGCCGTTGGACGACGTACTTCTTCGTCGTCTACGCGGTCGTCTGGGGCTTCGTCTACGGCGCGGCGGCGATGTCGTCGAGCGCGCTGCCGCTGCAGGCGCTGTTCCCCGACGTGATGGACCTGAAGTGGTGGGGCATCGCGTGCGGGCTCGTGGGCCTGGTCTTCGTCTGGTTCAACAAGTACGCGGTCTTCGAGAAGGTCATGACCGTGCTGGTGGGCGTGATGTTCGTGGTCACCGTCTACCTGGCGATCCGCGTCACCCCGAACCTCGGCGACGCCTTCGCCGGCCTGCTCCCCGTCCTCCCTGACGAGAAGGACTCGATCCTCAACACCCTCGGCCTGATCGGCGGCGTCGGCGGCACCATCACCCTCGCCGCGTACGGCTATTGGGTCAACGCGAAGGGCTGGACGAACACGAGCTGGATGAAGGTGATGCGGTTCGACAACCGGGTCGCGTACGCCACGACGGGCATCTTCGTGGTCTCCATGCTCTTCGTCGGCGCGGAGCTGCTGCACTCCGCCAACGTGGCCATCGCGAGCGGCGACAAGGGCCTGATCCAGCTAGGCGACATCCTGGAGGCGGAGTACGGCACGGCGACCGCCAAGTTCTTCCTCATCGGCTTCTTCGCGACGTCCTTCACGTCACTGATCGGCGTCTGGCACGGCGTCAGCCTGATGTTCGCGGACTTCGTGGAGCGCTACCGCAAGCGCGCGGCGACGACGGGCGAGGAAGTCGCCTCCGGCGAGCGGGAGAAGTCGTGGCCGTTCCGTGCGTATCTCCTGTGGCTGACCTTCCCGCCCATTGTCCTGCTCTTCCAGGGCCAGCCCTTCCGCCTGATCATCCTGTACGGCGTCCTGGGCGCGGCCTTCCTCCCCTTCCTGGCGGGCACGCTGATCTGGCTGCTCAACTCCTCCCGTACGCCGAGAGAATGGCGCAACGGCGTGCTGAGCAACGTCATGCTGGCCGTCGCCGGACTCCTCTTCCTGATCCTGTGCGTGAAACAGATCTGGGACCAGCCGTGGTCGGAGTTCTTCTGACAAGCCGGTCGGGCGATTCCCACCAGGTGATTCCGGGCGGTTTTCACCAGGTGATAACGGATCTTCCGCCCTAGCTGGTTGCGTGCTTCAGTGGCAGCGCGCCGGGCCTGCCGGCGCGCGTACCAAGGAGCATCAGCAATGGAATCTGTGGTTGTGATCAGTACCCTTCGCCTGCGCGAGGACCGGGCGGACGAAGCCCGGAAGGTCATCGAGTCGTTGGTCGCGCGAACCCACGAGGACGCGGGCTGCCTCACGTTCGCCGCACATGAGGACGCCGCCGATCCGCTCACCATGGTTCTCGTCGAGAGGTGGGCCTCGCAGCAGGCCGTCGACGAGCACAGCCAGGCCCCCTACCTCGCCGAAGCCATGGGCCGGGTGGGAGAACTGCTCGCCGCCGAGCCCGAGATCCGCTTCCTCAACCCGCTCGGCTACGGCACGGCCGACAAGGCCACGCTGCGCTGATCACACGCGCCGTACGGGCGGGGCGCACTGGGGCCGACGCAGCGACCGCGGCGCTGCGTTGACTTCCTGGCGTGACGCCGACCCGTGCTGCGGCGCCCCCACATGCCCCGACCATCTCTCAGCCCTCGCCGCAGTCGCTCACAGAAGCTTCAGCCACTTCGGGCTGAGGGCGATCGTCCTCAGCTCCTCCACGGTCAGCGCGGGGGTGTCACGGGTCGCCGCCGAGTTCTGACTGCCGGTGTTGAACCCGCTGACGACCACCCGCATGCCGTCGGTCCTGATGGTGTCGACGGTCCACATCACGACTCCCGCGCCGCCCTTCTCGCCGGGCCGCTTCTGTGTGGCGACCTTGGTGCCGTCGGGCAGGGTCTCGTCGTCCGGGCCGGACTGACTACGGTTCGATCATGCACCAGCCACCGCACACCCCGCCCCCGCAGGGCTTCGGCCCACCTCCACAGCCGTACGCTCCCACTCCCCAGCAGCCGCACGCAGCGCCCGCGCCCCAGCAGCCGTACGCAGCGCCCGCGCCCCAGCAGCCGTACGCAGCGCCCGCGCCCCAGCAGCCGTACGCACCGCCCGCACCCCAGCAGCCGTACGCGACCCCGTACCCGGCTCAGCCCGCATACCCGGCTCAGCCCGCATACCCGGCACAACCGGCCCCCGTTGCCCCGGAGTTCCTGGTGGTCGACCGCCACAACTCCGTCGTCGTGGACGCCACCGGCGTCTCCTTCGAGGACCACGGCCTGTCCATCGACTTCTCCTGGCCCCAGATACGCAGCGTCCACTACCGCCCGAACACCACCGGCAAGGCCCTCATCATGACCGTCGTCCACGCCGACGGCCGCGTCTACGAGTGCACCGTCGACGCCAAGCGCAAGGACCGCCTCCACGAGTGGTTCACCCAACTCGCCCAGGTACTGAGCTACTACCGCCCCATGGGCTGACGCGGCGCCACACCGGAGCCCAGGGGTCCGGTGTGGCGCCGAGATCATGAATCGAGCCCTACGGCAGCGCGTGCACGTGTGGCCCCACCGCGTTCGACCAGGCGTTGCCCGCCGACGCGTCCCAGTTTGTCGACCAGGTCATCGCGCCGCGCAGGTCGGGGTAGGTCCTGGACGGCTTGAAGGAGCCGCAGTTGGTGCCCTTGGCCAGGCAGTCCAGGGCGTTGTTCACGATGGAAGGTGAGACGTACCCGCTGCCCGCACCGCTGGGTGATGCAGGCAGCCCCAGGCCCACCTGGGACGGGGAGAGGCCGCCCTCGAGCTGGATGCAGGCCAGCGCCGTCAGGAAGTCCACGGACCCCTGGCTGTACACCTTGCCGTCGCAGCCGAGCATCGAACCGCTGTTGTAGTACTGCATGTTGACGACGGTCAGGATGTCCTTGATGTTCAGCGCCGTCTGGAAGTACGAGTTGGACGTCGACTGCATGTCGATCGTCTGCGGGGCCATCGTGATGACGAGGGACGGGCCCGCCTTCGAGGACAGGGATCGCAGCGCCTGCGTCATGTACGTGGCGTTGAGGCCGTTCTCCAGGTCGATGTCGACGCCGTCGAAGCCGTACGTCTGCATCAGCGCGTAGACCGAGTTCGCGAAGTTCGTCGCGGATGCCGAGTCGTTCACCGACACCGTGCCGTTCTGGCCGCCGATGGAGATGATGACCTTCTTGCCCGCGGCCTGCTTGGCGGCGACGTCCGCCTTGAACTGGTCGACGGTGTAGCCGCCGAGCCCGGCCGAGTCGAGGTGGAAGTCGACCGCGCCGGGTGTGCCCGTCGCGTCCGCGAAGGCGACGGCGATGATGTCGTACTGCGCCTGCACGTCGGAGATCTTCTGGACCCGCGCGCCGTTGTTGAAGTTCTGCCAGTACCCCGTGACGGCGTGCTTCGGCAGGTCGCCGCCACCGCCGCCGGAGGCCTTCGTCGTCCCCGTGACCGCCGTCGACTTCGCGGACTCACCGGCCGCGTTCGTCGCCGTGACCTGGAAGGAGTACGACGTCGAGGCGGCGAGTCCGGAGTCCGTCGCCGATGTCCCGGACACCGACTGGACCTTCGTACCGGCCCGGTAGACGTTGTAGCCGGTCGCGCCCGGCACCGGGTTCCAGGCGAGGGAGACGGACGACGAGGTCGTGGAGGAGACCGCCAGACCGGCTGGGGTCGCGGGGACCACGGGGTCGGGGTCGCCGCCACCGCCGCCGTCGGGGCCGTACACCGACAGGTCGTCCGCGTAGTACGCGGCCTGCCCGTACCAGCCGTGCGTGTACACCGTCACCGAGGTCGTCGAGGCGCCGGTGGTGAAGGTCGTCGACAGCTGCTTCCAGCTCGTCGAGTCCGGCGTCCACGTCGACACGTCCGTCGTCCCCGTGCCGGTCACGCCGAGGAAGGTGTAGCCGCCCTGCACCCAGGCGCTCAGCGTGTAGGTGGAGTTGGGCCTGACCGCCACGGTCTGGGTGCACCTGGCGTTGTCCTGCCCGGCGGGCGTGGCCTTCAGCGCGGCCGAGCCGCCGTGCACCGGCGAGGAGACGGTCGTACCGCTGTTCGCGGAACACGTCCAGTTGCTCAGGCCCGACTCGTAGCCGGCGTTCTTGGCGTTGTTGACGTCGGCCGCCTGGGCCTGGCCGGCCAGGCCGGTGAGGGAGAGGACGGACGCGGTGACGGCGGCGGCGAGGACTCCCGCCCATCGCCGTCCGGGCAAGCCCGTCCATCTCCGTCTGGGCATACGTGTCCTACCTGTGACGCGGTCCACTGGGGCCTCCGGGGAAGGGGAGAGGTGGGGGAGAGGTGCAACGGTGGCCACCGCTGGTCGTCCAAGCTGGTCCAGACCAATCCGGTTGTCAAGACCTCTGGATCCCCCAACCCCCGTGCGGGGCCGCCGAGTTGTTGCACCCTCGTCTCACTCTCCGTTGATCGCGCCCGTACCTTCGGTGAGTTGATCTCGGAGATTCGGTGTTGAGCGGGGCATGCCGTGGATATGGTGCTGATGCAAGACGACGCCACAGTGACGGTCTGCGGTCATCCGTACGCCCGACTGTGACGGTTCATGGCGCAACAGGGGCGATCTGAGGCGGCGGTTGACCACCCCGCCGCAGTGAACGGGGTGTGTGCAGCGTGCCGACCGCGATAGCCGTCACCAGTCCCGACCTGGTGCTGCCACCGCACGACCGGCAGACCCCGCCCGCCGTCGTCCAGCCGCTCGACACCCTCGAAGACTCCCTCACCGGGATGTACGCGCTCATCGAGCAGCACGGGTACGTCATTGCGCTCTATCCGTCCTCGGTGGACGGTGCGGTCACGCGACGGCTGCACACCGTCCGCTCCGTCCTGGAGAGCGACCGCATCGCCCTGCTCGGGATCGACCTTCCGCCGCTCGGACTCGCCCTGCTCGCCCAGCAGTTGCGCCAGCTCTCGGTCTGCGACTTCAGCCCCGGCGTGCTCGCGTCCTCCGCCCGCCTGCTCGCCCACTACATTTACGCCGGTGGCCTGCTCGGCTCTGTCGCCAAGCTCGACCGGATTCCGGTGTCCCTGAAGTCCCACGCCAAGTCCTGGGTGGGCGCCCAGTTCGCCGTACTGGCCAACCCGCGGCCGCAGCTCATCAGACTCGGTCAAGGGGGGCTGACCGGGCCCGAGTTCGGCACCCGGATGCTCGTGGCCGCGGGCCAGCCGCCCTCCGACTGGGTCACCGCCACGCTCGCCCCCGCCTGGCGGGTGCAGGGCGTCGCGACCGTCCCGCTCCCGGAGGAGTCGGGCCACTGGTGGGGCACGTCGCGGCTCGTCGAGTTCGCCGCCGGTCTGTACGACGTCTCCGTGCTCTACCAGCTCGTCGCCTCCGTCCGGCGCGAGGAGTGCCACTGGTGCGGTCTCGAACTCATCGGTGACCGCTGCGGGTTCTGCGCCGCGCCTCTTCCGCCACCACCGTCGTCGAACGAGCTTCCGGTCACCGCCGCCCGGGCAGTCTCCTCAGTACGCGCCCTGCCCCGAGGCACCACATAGGCGCAACCGGGCACAACTGAACACGGCAGAACACAACGGAACACCAACTGGTACGACCTGGTACGACCGCTCGACCCCGCCGTTCCCGCCCCACGATCGAGGTTGTCCGGAATCATGAACTCACGCCAGCGCCGCGGCGTCATCCTGCTGGTTCTCTCGGCCCTGTGCGCCCTGGGCGCCTTCGCCGGAGTGCTCTCGGTGATCCGTGACGTGAACTCCAAGGTCGGCCCGGAGGTGGCGGCGTACCGCCTGAAGGGCGACATCGCGCCCTACAAGGAGCTGTCGGCCGACCAGTTCGAGAAGATCTCGATGCCCGAGCGCTGGCTGACGTCCACGGCCGTCACCAGCCTCTCCCAGATCCGCGGCAAGATCGCGGTCACCCAGCTGGAGAAGGGCTCCCTGCTGCAGACCGACATGATCGTGGACCGGCCCGAACTCGCAGCCGGGCAGCAGGAGATCGCGATCATGATCGACGCGGCGACGGGTGTCGCCGGCAAGATCAACCCCGGTTCGCGGGTCAACATCTACGCCACCTTCAAGGCCGAGAACGACAGGGGCACCGACCAGTCCAAGGTCATCGTCGAGAACGCCCGGGTCATCGACGTCGGCAAGCTCACCGCGCTCGACCCCGGCCAGTCCAGCTCCGACCGGCGCAACAGCGCTGACCAGGCCGTCCCCATCACCTTCGCGCTCGACACCGCCGACGCGCAGCGCGTGGCGTACGCCGAGTCGTTCGCCGAACACGTCCGGCTCGCCCTGGTCGCGGGCGGCTCCGACGCGCCCGTCGCACCCGGCGACCGTACGTACACCCTCGACGAGGACAAGTAGGAGGCCGCGCATGAGGTCCACGCCTACGAGGTCGTGCCGATGACCATCCGTATCCTCCCCGCCGTCGGTGACATCGACTCGGCCCGTGCGCTCACCACGCTGCTGAGCCAGCTCGCCGACGCCGAACCGGCCCCGCCCGTCCCCGACACCACCGCCCTCCTCGACACCCTCGCCCGCCTCGCCGCCGTGTCCCTGGACGAGCTGCCCGAGGTCGTCCTCGTCCACGAACGCATAGGCCCCGTACCGGCGCTGGACCTCATCCGCGACCTGGTGATGCGCTTCCCGGCGGTCGGCGTCGTCCTCGTCACCGCCGACACCAGCACCGGCGTCCTCACCGCCGCCATGGACTCCGGCGCCCGCGGCATCATCGGCCTGCCCCTCGGCTACGACGCCCTCGCCGAACGCGTCCAGGCCGCCGCCGCCTGGTCCATCGGCATGCGCCGCCACCTCGGCAGCGGTACACCCGAGCTGTACGCGGGCCCGGGCGGCACCGTCGTCACGGTGACCGGCGCGAAGGGCGGCGTGGGCGCGACCGTGGCAGCCGCCCAACTCGCCCTGGCGGCAGGCGCGTCGGGCCGCTCCGTCGCGCTGGTCGACCTCGACCTCCAGTCCGGGGACGTGGCGTCGTACCTGGACGTGCAGTTCCGCAGGTCGGTCGCCGACCTCGCCGGCATCAGCGACATCAACCCACGGGTCCTCCAGGACGCGATCTACACGCACGACAGCGGCATCGGCCTGCTGCTGGCCCCCGCCGAGGGCGAACGCGGTGAGGAGGTCACCGACCGGGTGGCCCGCCAGGTGCTGGCCGCCCTGCGCTCCCGCCACGACGTGGTGGTCGTCGACTGCGGCTCCCAGATGAACGCCGCGACCGCCGCCGCCGTCGAGATGGCCGACCTGGCCCTGCTCCTCGTCACCCCGGACGTCGTCGCCGTCCGCGCCGCCAAACGCATGGTCCGCCTGTGGGACCGCCTCCAGATCCGCAAGGCGGAGGAGACGACCACCGTCGTCAACCGTTTCGCCCGCGGTACGGAGATCCAGCCGTCCCTCGTCGAACGTGTCACCGGCACCAAGGTCGCCCGCTCCGCGGTCCCCGCCGCCTTCAAGGAACTCCAGTCCGTGGTCGACGCGGGCCGGCTCCAGGACCTGGACGCCCGCTCGACCGTGAAGCAGGCGCTGTGGGCGCTCGCGGGCGAACTGGGCCTGGTGGCCGCCCAGGAGGGCGGGGGCGGCGGCCGACGCCGCAAGACGTCGTCGGACCGGGGCGCGCCGGCGCTCCGCCGCAGGGGCGGCGACCGGGGAGCGGTGACCCTCGAATTCGCCGGGATGTTCCCCCTCCTGCTCGTCGTCATGACCATCCTGTGGCAGTGCGTGCTGTACGGCTACACGTACTCGTTGGCCGGGAACGCGGCGGACGAGGCGGCGCGGGCGGCCACGGCGGCGTACGCGGTCGACGGCGATGTGCCGGGCGCGTGCGCGGCGGCGGGGGGCGAGCATCTGCCGGGGGCCTGGAGCGGCGCGGACATCGACTGCACCGCGTCGGGCTCGGTGATGACGGCCACCGTCGAGGTCGAGGTACCGCTCTTCTTCCCGGGGTTCGACGCGGGGTGGCGCGTGAACGGTGAAGCGGGGGCGGCGCTGGAGGGGGTCGAGGGATGAGGGCCCTCGTCAGGCGGAGGCTCGGCGCCGCGCGCGGGCTCCGCGACGACCGAGGCGTCTCCATCCTGGAGTTCGCCGGTTTCCTCCCCATCCTCCTCGTCATCGGGATGGCCGCCATTCAGCTCGGCCTCATCGGGTACGGCATCAACCAGGCCGGCTCCGGGGCGCGTGCCGCCGCGCGGGTCCAGTCGCAGGGCGGGGACGGCACGGCGGCCGGACAGGCCGCCGTAAGCGGGTGGCTCAGCCCGAACGTGACGCCCGACGAGGGGTCCGACCTCACGACCGCCACGGTCCAGGTCACCGTTCCCGGAGTCATTCCCCTCCTGGGCCCCTACACCGTGACCCGCCAGGCCACCATGCCCAACGACATCGACGACTGACCGAGAGGAGCCGAAGACATGAGCCTGCGTTCCCGTATCGCCGCCCCCGACGAGGGGGGACCCGCCCGTGAGGACGGACACCTCGTCGCCGTCTACCGCGCGAAGCTGCTCGAAGAGATCGACCTCGCCGAGATGTCGAGCCTGGCGGCGGCCGAACGCCGCGTACGCCTGGAACGCGTCCTGGGCCACATCATCAGCCGCGAGGGCCCGGTCCTCTCCTCCGCGGAACGCTCCCAGCTGATCCGCAGGGTCGTCGACGAGGCACTCGGTCTCGGCGTCCTCGAACCCCTCCTCGCCGACGCGTCGATCACCGAGATCATGGTCAACGGCCCGGACTCCATCTTCGTGGAGCGAGCCGGACGCGTGGAGCAGTTGCCCCTGCGCTTCGCGTCCAACGAACAGCTCATGCAGACCATCGAACGCATCGTCTCGACGGTCAACCGCCGCGTCGACGAGTCGAACCCGATGGTCGACGCCCGCCTCCCCACCGGCGAGCGCGTCAACGTCATCATCCCGCCGCTCGCCCTGACCGGCCCCACGCTCACGATCCGCCGCTTCCCGCGCGCGTACACCCTCCCGGAGTTGATCGGCCTCGGCTCCCTCGACGAGCAGATGCTCATGCTGCTTGCCGCCTTCGTACGGGCCCGCTTCAACCTGATCGTCAGCGGCGGCACCGGCAGCGGGAAGACGACCCTCCTCAACGCCCTCTCCGGCCTGATCCCGTCCCACGAACGCATCATCACCATCGAGGACTCGGCCGAACTCCAGCTCCAGCAGGAGCACGTCATCCGCCTCGAATCGCGCCCCCCGAACGTGGAGGGCAAGGGCCAGATCACCATCCGCGACCTGGTCCGCAACTCGCTGCGCATGCGCCCCGACCGCATCATCGTCGGTGAGGTCCGCGGCGGCGAGACCCTCGACATGCTCCAGGCCATGTCGACCGGCCACGACGGCTCGCTCGCCACCGTCCACGCGAACTCCGCCGAGGACGCGCTGATGCGCCTGCAGACCCTCGGCTCGATGTCCGAGGTCCAGATCCCCTTCGAGGCCCTGAAGGACCAGATCAACTCCGCGGTCGACGTCGTCGTCCAGCTGGCCCGGCACGCCGACGGCTCCCGCAAGGTCACCGAGATCGCGCTGCTGGTCTCGCACGGCCGCGAACAGTTCCGCATCGTGCCCGTCACCCGTTTCGTCCCCCGCCCCGTCGGCCCCGACCGCGTCGTCCACGGCCACTTCGAGCACCTGCCCCTCCCACGCCCGATCGCGGAGAAGCTGTACGTCGCCAACGAGCCGCTGCCGCCCGCCTTCGGCATCGCGGAGGCCATCGACGTACTCAACACGAGGCAGGCCATCGGATGACGCCGCCCGCCGCCGACTCTCCCGGGTCCAGCACCCCCGACATCTCCGAAGGGAGGCGGCCATGAACAACCCCGCCCTCCTCGCCCTCGGCGCGACCGTCCTGTGCGGCACACTCGCCGTCGCGGGCGTCCACACGTACGCCGCCGGGCGCGCCCAGCGCCAGGCTCTCGTCGACCGCCTCTCCGGCGGCGGCCCCCTCCGTACGGCGGCGGGCCGCGTACGCCGTTTCGCGGGCATCGACCGCCGGCTGCGCCGCACCCGCCTCGGCCGCACGATCCAGCTGCGCCTGTCGGCGACGGGACTCGACGTGACGCCGGGGGAGTTCTTCACCTACGTCACGGCGGTGGTCGTGGCGCTGTGGCTGATCGCGGCGGCGACACTGGCGCCCTTCTTCGGCCCGATCGCCGCATTCGTGGGCGTGTGGAGCGCGGCCATCTTCCTGAACTGGCAGCGCCAGAAACGCATCGAGGCGTTCATCGGCCAACTCCCCGACGTGGCACGCCTGCTGGCGAACGCGACGGCGGCGGGCCTGGCCCTGCGGACGGCGCTGGCCATGGCGGCGGAGGAACTGGAAGCCCCGGCGGGCGAGGAACTGGCGCATGTCGCCGACCAGTTGACCCTGGGCAGGACGGTCGACGACGCGCTCAACGAACTCTCCGAACGCCTGCCCTCCCGCGAGCTCATCGTCCTCGTCACCACCCTCGTCCTCGCCAACAAGGCGGGCGGCTCGGTCGTCAGCTCGCTGCGCAACCTCACCCAGACCCTGGAAGACCGCAAGGAAACGCGCCGCGAGGTCCGCACGATGCTCTCCGAGGTGAACGCGACGGCCTTCACCGTCCCGTTCCTCGGCATCGGCTCCCTGGTGCTGATCAACTCCTCGAACGAGGGAGCCCTGGCCCGCGTCACCGGTTCCCCCCTCGGCCAGGGCCTGGTCCTGCTCGCCCTCGGCCTCTACACCGTCGGTTTCTTCGTCATCCGCCGCCTCGGCAAGATCGAAGTATGAGGGAGGGGTTACGTTGCTGCCGCTGCTGCTCGCCGTCCTGATGGGCGCGGCCGTCGCGGGCGCCCTCCTGGGCATCCGCATGATCCGCGCCGACGCCAAGCTGCCCTCCGACCTCGCGCTCGCCCTTGAGGTCGGCGGAACCCGCGTCTCCAAGGCGGACTCGGCCGTCGACCGCCTCGGCATGCGCTTCGCCCCCACGGTCCTGCGCCTGATGGGCCCGCGCCGCGTCGACGCCAAGCGTCGCCGCATCGACATGGCGGGCAACCCCGGCGGCCTGACCCTGAACCGCTACGCGGCCCGCCGCGCGGTGTACGGCATCTTCGGCGTCGTCCTCGCCCTGGTCTTCCTCACCAACGACCAACTCCTCTTCGCCGCCCTGGCATTGGCCTTCGGCCTGCTCGCCGCCGACGCCACCATCTGGCAGGCGGTGCGGGAACGCAAGGAGGTCATCGACCGTACGCTGCCGGACTTCCTGGACGTGCTGGCGGTCGTGGTCTCGGCGGGCCTGAGCTTCCGCCAGGCCCTGGACCGGGTGGCGGAGAAGTACGAGGGCCCCTGGGCGGACGAGCTGAGGATCACCCTGCGGCAGATGGACATGGGTGTCAGCCGCCGCCAGGCCTTCGACGAACTGCGCAAGCGCAACTCCTCCGAACAGGTCGCCCAGTTCGTGTCCGCCCTCCAACAGGGCGAGGAACTCGGCTCCCCGATCGCCGAGACCCTCATCCAACTCGCCACGGACATGCGCCGCACAGACGCCCAGAACGCCCGCCGCCGCGCCGCCAAAACCATCCCCAAGGCCACGATGGTCACCCTGGTCTTCATGCTCCCGGCAACGATGATCCTCATCGCGACAGGCATGTTCCTGGGCTCGGGAACAAACTTCGGCTCGATCTTGGGGCGATGATGAAGTGGACCAAGCTGTGGGCAGTCGTGCCGCTGGGGCGGCGCCCGTCCCACAGAGAGCGGCACCCTGTCAGCGCCGGTAAGCGACCCCCCCCCGACAGCAACCGTGACGCCGGGCACCTGGCAAGGGGGCTAGGCAAGAACAAAGGCCGACCCCCCGCCACGGGGTATCTAGCAGACGACGCCCCCGCCCCCGGCGGCATCCGCCTCCAGCTCAACGCCCTCCAAGCCCTGTGCCGCCAGGCATTCGCCGTACGCCTCGCGGCCATAGCGATAGGCGCCCCCTTCGCGATGACGAACGCGACAGACGGCCCACCCCGCTACGCGGTCCTCGCCGCGGCCGTCCTCGGCGTCATGGGTTCGTACGCCATGCTCAGAGACTGGGACCGCTTCGGCCCCCGCCTCCTCGCCCACCCCACCCTGATGGCCGTGGACCTCACCTTCGGCGCGATCCTGCTCCTGACGGCATCCCCGGCGTCCCCCCTCGCCTACGCAACCGTCTGCACCCCACTCCTGGCAGGCCTGCTGTACGGCTGGCGCGGCTCAGGAGTTTTCACGGGCCTCCAGCTGATCGTCCTGCTCACGGTCTTCCGGGCATGGGAACACCGCCCCGGCGCAGGCGCCAACACCCTCCTCGTCGCGGGCTTCTGCATCGGCGCCGGCATCATCGGCGTAACGCTCCGCAACCTGATGTTCCGCTTCGGTACGGCCAGCCAGGCTCTCTCGGAGGCGAACTCCCGCCTGGCCGTGGCGGAGGCCGTGGAGTCCGAACGGGCCCGCCTGGCCCGCGATATGCACGACTCGGTGGCGAAGACGCTGCACGGCCTGGCCCTGGCGGCGGAGGCCCTGGCGGCCTCGGCGGATGCCTCGGACCCCCACACGGTCAAACGCCAGGCGACGACGGTGGCGAGCGCGGCACGCAGAGCGGCGACGGAGTCCCGAGCCCTGCTGACGGACCTGCGCCGCCACACGGACCTGACCACCCCCGACACGGACATCCTGTCCGAACTCCATGCCCATACGGCGGACTTCGAGTCCCGTACGCACCTGCCGACAACACTGCACCACACAACCGCGGGCGCGATCCTGTTCCCCCGCACCACGGCCCGTCACGTCCTGGCGATCGCCTCCGAGGCCCTGGAGAACGCCCACCGCCACGCTGAAGCGACCCAGGCGACGATCGAACTGGACGTCTCCGCGACCGAGTTCGGCCTACGGATACAGGACGACGGAGTGGGTGTTCCTCCCACCGTCACCCTCGACGACCTGTCGAGAACCGGCCATTTCGGCCTGCTCGGCATGACGGAACGCGCCGCGTCCCTGGGCGGCCGCATCGCCCTGAACCGTTCCCCGCAGGGAGGCACGGAGGTCCACCTGACCCTCCCGCTCCCCGCGGCCGTCCCGCACCCTCCCCCCACTCCGCAAGAGGAGGCCGCACATGCCTGACCAGGCACTTACCGGCCCGCCCCTCCGTGTACTGGTGGCCGACGACAACCCGGTCGTCAGGGCCGGCCTGACCGCACTCCTGGGCGGCCACCCGGACATCGAGGTGGTCGCGGCGGCGGCAGACGGCGCAGAAGCCCTGAAGGCCACCGCACACCTCACCCCGGACGTCGTCCTCCTCGACGTCCGCATGCCCGGCACCGACGGGCTCACCGCCCTCCCCGAACTGGCCCGCATGGCCCCCGTGATGATGCTGACGTACAGCCGCGAACCCGAGGTCGTGGCGGAGGCCCTGCGCCGAGGCGCGTCCGGCTACCTGGTCCACGGCGAATTCACGGCAGCGGAACTGATCACGGCGGTACGAGACGTACGCGACGTACGCCACGGCGGCCGCCCAACTGTCCCGGATTCACTCGGAGTTTCCCACGAACCGAGCGAACTCGCTTCGCATCTGCAACCATCTGTGGCACAGTCGTCAAAGGCTCAACCCTTGTACGCGGCGGGACTTCACCGCCGTGCCCCCAACCGGCCCGACTTCGGCCTGAGTTCAAGGGAGGTGGAGGTGATGGACCTCATCGCGGCCGGCATGAACAACCGCCAAATCGCCGCCACCTGCTTCATCACCGAGAAGACCGTCAAGAACCACATCAACCGCATCTTCGCGAAACTGCACAGTTCCTCACGCAGCGAAGCGATCGCCCACTGGCTGGGCACGGCCCACGAGGGGTGGCCCCGATGACCCCACCACCCGCCGGAAGTTGGGCCCCTGGGCCCACCCGGAGTAGGCGTCTTCTCACGTACGGTGCTCGGGTCGGTGGTTGGCGTGCCGGGTGGGAGGGCAGTGACGATGAACAGGTTCGACAGGTGGACGCGGACCGTTGTCTCCCGGGTGCGGGGGAGCGGGCGGGACGCGGGGGCCGGGTTTGTGGAGTATGCGGGCCTGATGATCATCATTGCGGGGATTTTCACGTTGATCGACAGCCTCGGATTGGACGGGCTGATCTCAACGGCGATACTCAACGCGGTGAACGACGTCATCGGCGGCTGATCTCCGCACGGCTGCGCAGCGACCGAGGGGCGACTCTCCCCATCTATATCTGGCTGACGGGGATACTGCTCTTCGCTGCGTTCGCCTTCTTCGCATTCGCCCAAGCAGCGTCCGCCCGTAACGGAGCTCAATCCGCGGCGGACGCTGCGGCGTTGGCGGCGGCACAGGACGCCCGCGACGAGCTGATGGACCGCCTGGGAGAGGCCGTCGGCCAGGACGACAACTGGCTGGACTGGCTCGATGGCGAGCTCGACCCCGAGGGAGCGGGTGCGGCTGCCGCGGCTCAACAACTGGCCGCCGAGAACGACTCATCCCTTCTGGGCGTTCAGCCCGTCACGAGGAACGGCTATCCCGGGTTTCAGGCCGACATCCAGACCAACTACACGGTCGGCGACTCGATCATTCCCGGCACGGAGGGTATGAAGGCCACGGCCCACGCCGTCGCCGTCATCAAGCCGCGCTGCGATTTCGATCTGGACGCGGATCCCGAGAAACCCGTCGAACTGGACTGTGACGGCGAGATCGTGGAAATCGATCCCGGAGACTTCGATCCGGACGAGCTGCCGGACGCGTCCGTGCTGTTCGCCGTGCATCTGGCCGAGTGAGAGGAAGCCATACCGATGGACTTTCGGCACACCATGAAGGGCCGCAGGGCGCTGAGTGCGGTGGCGGTCACGGCTGGGCTGCTCCTCACGGTGGCCGGCTGCGGCGGGGGCGGCGATGAGGGCTCCGACAAGGGAGCATCGTCTCCGTCGGCTCCCGCGAAGAGCGGCAGTGGTAACGGCGGCTCGGAATCCAAGGCGCCGGAGTCCGATGCGGTGCTTGCCGAGGTGAAGGGCGAGAACGGTCTGACGCTCACGATCACCTCCGCCAAGCGCGACCAGGGAGGCTTCGTGACAGTCGAGGGGACGGTCACGAACAACACGGACAACGCCTGGATCGCGGCGAACTGGCGTGGCGACGAGCGTGAGTTGTCGAAGAACGGCGCATCCATCGCGGGCGCCAGCCTGATCGACCAGAAGGGCAAGAAGAAGTACCTCATCCTCCGGGACACCTCAGGCCGGTGTCTGTGTACGCAGTTCACCGGCGGCGTCCGCCAGGGCGCGACCGCCCAATGGTTCGCCCAATTCCCCGCCCCACCCACCGATACCACCAAGGTCGACTTCCAGGTCGGCGCCATGCCCCCCGCCTCCATCGAACTCTCCGAGGGCGAGTGACCCATGGCCGCCCTCCCGCCCCGCGCCACCGCGACAATGCTCACGGCCCTCGCCGTACTGGTCACGCTCACCCTCCCCGGCGGCCCGGCCTATGCCGACGACGAGGACCCGAGCGCACCCCCGGGCAGTGTGACGACGTCCCCGCCCCCGGAAGTGGACGCGAACAGCCCCGGCCTCAAGCTCGCCGACGGCGCCACACTCGCCGAAGCCAAGGTCCTGGACATCAAGTCGGTCGTAGAGGACCTGGGTGGCGAGGAGCGCCGGGAGGACACCAACGCGGACGTGACGTTCGCGTTGCAGGCAGAGGTGCTGTTCCCCAAGGACAGCTCGAAACTCAACCCCGAGGCCCGTTCACGTATCCAGGCGATCGCGGACGAGATCAAGGCGCAGAACACGACGACGGTCAGGGTCTTCGGCTTCACCGACAACCTAGGCTCGTACGCCCACGGCCTGACCCTCTCCAAGAAGCGCGCGGACGCGGTCCACGACCAACTGGCGGCTTCCCTGGGCTCGACGAACATCACCTTCGAGGTACGCGGCTACAGCGAGGACTACCCGATCGCCGACAACACCTCGGAACAGGGCCGCCGCAAGAACCGCCGCGTGGAGGTGACGTTCCCGAGGGGCACGGCGTCAGGATCCAACGTGGACTGAGGTCCTATTCGTACTGGTAGCGGGCTTGGAGCACGATCACCTCGGCGTCCCGGGGGAGGTACACCAGCCGGTGTTCATCGGTGATACGTCGGGACCAGGCTCCGGCCAGTGCGTGCTTGAGCGGTTCGGGTTTGCCGATGCCTTCGTACGGGTCGCGGAGGGTGTCGTCAATGAGGCGGTTAATACGCTTGAGGATCTTCCGGTCGGCGGTCTGCCAGTGGACGTAGTCCTCCCACCCTTGCGGGGTGAAGGCCAGCTTCACCGGCGGTCCTCGTTGCTCTCGTCGCTCTCGTCGCGAATGAGTCCGCGGCTCTCGTACTCGCCGTCCAGGGCGTGCTGGAACGAGCGGAGCAGTCGGCGGGCGTTCGCAGGGGAGCGCAGCAGGTAGGAGGTCTCAAGGAGAGCCTCGTACTCGTCGGCCGCGACAAGGTACGCGCTGCCGTTCTTGGAGACGATCTCTATGGCGCTCTGGTCGCTGTTGACCTCTTCGATCAGAGGGAAGAGCCGGCGACGGGCCTCACTGGCAGTGATCGACACGGTACTAACCTCCTGGAGCGATGGTACAAGAAACGGTACCACTACTAACGGGCCCTGTGCGCGGGCCATTCAGGGCCGCTGCCCCCTTCGTGGGCTTCTGCCGATGGCTCGCTCGCCGCCAATGCCTCGGCCTCCTGGAGGATCTCTGCGCTCCATTCCTGAATCTCCGGGAGGGGGCGCCGATCTCCGCTGCCTTCGCCTGTAGCAATTCCTCCAGCAGATCGCGTTGCAGTTGCCGCTCGACCGCCGTGCTGACGTACGCCGAGAAGCCGCGGACGCCCACCCGCTGCCTGATCGCGGCGACGCGGCCTGCGGGCATGGAAACGCGGACCCTCTGGACTGCGCCCTCGCCCTGGCCGTACTGCTCGATGCTGGTCACGCTGCCAAGCGAGCGCCTATGTGCCGTCTGCCGTCCGCTATTACGGGGTCGAGGTATCGCCCGCCCCCTCTCCCGGCAGCCGCATCGACCCCACCCCGCAGACGGCCGCTTTCCCGCCCTGCGCCTGCCCGAGATGCGGAGCGTCCCCGCAACCGGGATGACACCCGCACGCGCGCCCGGGACGCGGCGACACGGTCCGCCGCGTCCTGGTCGAGTGGCCGAGTCACCTGGGACCATGCCCCGAAATGGCCCGTAAACGACTCCGGCGAGGTCCCCATGAGCAAGATCATCCTGATGATGTCGGTGTCCCTCGACGGATACATCGAGGGGCCGAACCGCGAGATCGACTGGCACATGGTCGACGCCGAGCTGCACCGGCACTTCAATCACGAGATCCGGAAGCTGGGTGCCCTGCTGAGCGGGCGGGTGACGTACGAGTTGATGGCCGGGTTCTGGCCCACGGCCGACGAGGACCCGGAGGCTGCGCCCGAGGTGGTCGAGTTCGCCGGGATCTGGCGGAACATCCCCAAGGTGGTGTTCTCGCGGACGCTGGAGCGGGGCGAGCGGCACACGACGATCGTGCGGGAGGTCGTGCCCGAAGAGATCCAGGCGCTGAAGGAGCGGTCGATCGGGGATCTGGGGCTCGGCGGGGCCGATCTCGCCGCAGAGTTCATGCGCCAAGACCTCGTGGACGAGTTCTGGCTGTACATCCATCCCGTACTGATCGGCCGTGGCAAGCCGCTCTTCCCCGAGACGGATACCCTGACCCGCCTCCGGTTCATCGAGGCACGCCTCTTCGGCAACGGTGTCGTACAGCTGCGGTATGAGCGCGCGGATGTCGCCGATGCAGCCAACGCCGAAGAAGGATAAAGGAGTTGTACGGCGGCGGGGCACCCGCTAGGAACGTCGTATGAGCCCTGCGAGCCCTGTGAGCGCCCCGAGCCGTACGACCGCACTCGGTGCCGTGTTCCGGCCCCAACTCCCCCCGGAGCGGCTGCGAGCCATGGCGCGCGTCGCGGACGACGCGGGTCTCGAGGAGCTGTGGCTCTGGGAGGACTGCTTCCTCGAAGGCGGGATCTCCGCCGCGGCGGCCGCGCTCGCGTGGACCGAGCGGCTGCGGGTCGGCGTGGGTCTGCTGCCCGTACCCCTGCGGAACGTCGCCGTCACCGCGATGGAGGCCGCCACGCTGCACCGGCTGTTTCCGGGGCGCGCCGTCCTGGGCGTCGGCCACGGCGTACAGGACTGGATGGGGCAGGTCGGCGCGCGGGCCGAGTCGCCGCTGACGCTGCTGCGCGAGCACCTCGACGCGTTGCGCGCGCTGCTGCGGGGGGAGCGGGTGACCACCGACGGGCGGTACGTGAAGCTCGACGGTGTCGCCCTCGACTGGCCGCCGGCCGGGGCGCCCGAGGTCCTCACCGGCGCCACCGGGCCCCGTACGCTCCGGCTCTCCGGGGAGGCCGCCGACGGCACCATCCTCACCGCCTCCACCACACCGGACGAAGTACGGCGGGCGCGCCGGCTCATCGACGAGGGGCGGCAGGCGGCCGGACGGACCGACCGGCACCGGGTGGCCGTCTACCTCCACACCGCCACCGGGCCCGACGCCGCCGCGCGGCTGCGCGCCCAGATCGAGGCCAACGGCGAGGATCCGCTCCCCGAGCACGGGGTCGCCGGTGCCCCGGGCACTGTCGCCGAGGCCGTCCAGCAGCTCGTGGACGCGGGAGCCGACACCGTCATCCTCCAGCCCACCGCCGACGAACCGGATCCCGAGGGCTTCGTACGGTTCGTGGCCGAGGACGTACGCCCGCTGGTCCCCTAGCCGGCGAGGGTGGCGGACCGCCTGCCGCGGCCCTGTCCGAAGGACGGCGGACTCAGCCCGGCCGGTGATCCCCCGTCCGCCCGTCGATCAGCTCCCGGAGGATGTCCATGTGCCCCGCGTGCCGGGCGGTGTCCTCGACCATGTGGATGAGCACCCAGCGCAGCGAGACCGTCGTGCCGTTCCACGACGTGCCCAGCTCGTCGAGCGACAGCTCGGAGATGGTGCGGTCGGCGGCGGCGCGGGCGCGGCCGTAGAACGCGACGATCTGCTCCGTCGTCTCGCCCTGGCCGGCGCTCATGTCCTCGTTCTTGAACGGGTCGAACCACAGGGGCTCGACCTCGCGCCCGAACGTCGAGCAGAACCAGCCGTACTCGACGGACGCGAGGTGCTTCACCAGGCCGAGCAGGTTCGTGCCCGACGGGGTCATCACCCGTCGCACCTGCTCGTCGTCGAGGCCTTCCAGCTTCCACAGCACGGCGTCCCGATGCCGGTTGAGACTCGCGTGCAGACTTTCCTTCTCGCCCCCGGTGTACGGCACCCGGACAGCCCCTTGATGAGTCGTCATGTCCGGAAACTAGCAGCGGCCACTGACAGCGAAGGGCGGCAGGAACCCACAGGAAAATGCCTCGCACGCGCGCGTGCCGGTTGAGAAGCTCCCTTTCCCGCTGGCGGAAAGCGACCCCCGCCCGCGTTTCCACATCGTTATCGATGACGGCTCGCCTCGGCTGTTCGCGTCACATAGGTTCAGACCAAGCTAATTCGCGTGAGCAAAGCTGCGCTTGTGGCACCGCGCAGTGGAGGGGGCTGAGCGGCGCTGCCCCTCTGGCGTGACGTCACGCGGCCATGGCCGCGAAGTCGGCGACGGCGTCAAGCGGGCGTTCGCCACTGGCATCACCCTCGCGGAGTACGTCCCGGCGGGTCGGCGCGGACATCGCAACCGGGTGCAAACCCATCGGATCTCTCCGGATCCCCCGCGTTTCCCTTTGAATTAGTTGTGATTCAGCCATGATCGGGCCCGGAATTGCGGCTTCCGCGCCCACCGGGGCGTCGTCGGCCGATTTCGGAGAGTAGTTGTGGCACGCCGATGCGCGCAGCATCACTTACGAAGGGTTATGGTGGAAACCCCCCCTCGGGCCGGTCCGTCTCCCCCCCCACGGACCGGCCCGTTTTTTCTGCCCACGCGCGGCACCCCCCACGGACGCCCCCGTGCGCCCCCCGACACCACGGGCGCCGGCTCCGGTGACTCAGCGCCCCGGCCGCTCGTTCCGGCGCCGCCCGACCACTCCGACCAGGCGAGCTACGGCCGCCTCGACACGGCGACAGGCGACCGCCTCGACGCGGCGAGGGACGAACCCCCCGGCCGCCGCCGGCCACCGCCCCGGCTCAGCTCCGTCCGGCCCAGATGTTCGTCCCCGGCGTCGACACCGCGAACGCGTCGATCTCCTTCAGCTCCTCGTCCGTGAGCGGCGGCGCCGCCAGCGCCGCCACGTTCTCCTCCAGCTGCGCCACGCTGGACGCGCCGATGAGGGCGGAGGTCATCCGCTCGTCGCGCAGCACCCAGGTGAGCGCGAGCTGGGCAAGGGACTGGCCGCGGCGGGCCGCGATGTCGTTCAGCCCGTTCAGCCGTCGTACGACCTCGTCGCTCAGCAGGTCCGGGTCCAGCGACTTGCCCTGCGTGGCACGCGAGCCCTCCGGGATGCCCTTGAGGTACTTGCCCGTCAGCAGACCCTGCGCGAGCGGCACGAAGGAGATGCAGCCCATGCCGGCTTCCTCGAGCGTGTCGAGCAGCTCGTCCTCCTCCGTCCAGCGGTTGATCATCGAGTACGACGGCTGGTGGATGAGGGGACGGACGCCCATCTCGGTGAGGATGCGGGCGGCCTCGGCGGTCTGTTCGCTGGTGTACGACGACACACCCACGTACAGCGCCTTGCCCTGCTGGACCGCGGACGCGAGCGCGCCCATGGTCTCCTCCAGCGGAGTGTCCGGATCGAAGCGGTGCGAGTAGAAGATGTCGACGTAGTCGACGCCCATCCGCGTCAGCGACGCGTCCAGGGACGAGAGCAGGTACTTGCGCGAACCCCACTCGCCGTACGGACCGGGGTGCATCAGGTACCCCGCCTTGGTGGAAATGACCAGTTCGTCACGGTAGGGCGCGAAGTCCTGCCGGAACAGCTTGCCGAAGTTCAGCTCGGCAGAGCCGGGCGGCGGCCCGTAGTTGTTCGCGAGGTCGAAGTGCGTCACGCCCAGGTCGAAGGCGCGGCGCAGGATCGCGCGCTGGGAGTCCAGCGAGCGGTCGTCGCCGAAGTTGTGCCACAGGCCGAGCGAGACGGCGGGCAGCTTCAGCCCGCTGCGCCCGCTGCGCCGGTATTCCATCGAGTCGTACCGTCCTGTTGCGGCCCGGTATACAGACATGTCGTTCATGCAGAGGAACCTACGACAAGCCACTGACACCTCACAGCAACGGCCCAGCCCCGGGGCCAGGGGTGTTCTCCGGGGGAACACGGCCGGGGGTAGGCTTCGCCCCCGGGGAACGCCATACGGACAGGGACTGCGTGCCCGGCGCGCCTGTCTGATCCGCACGGAGGGGCTGACAACACGTGAACCTGCGCGACAACCTGCGCCGTCTGCTGGTCAGGTTCTATGCACGCAGGGTGGAAGGCAACCTCGACCACGCCCAGGTGCCCAAGCACATCGGGGTCATCATGGACGGCAACCGGCGCTGGGCGAAGGCCGCGGGTTCCACCACGGCCCAGGGCCACCGGGCCGGGGCCGACAAGATCGGGGAATTCCTCGGCTGGTGCTCCGAGACCGATGTCGAGGTCGTCACCCTGTGGCTGCTGTCCACGGACAACTTCGACCGCCCGCAGGAGGAGCTCGGCCCGCTGCTGGGCATCATCGAGGGCGTCGTACGCACCCTGGCCGCCGACGGCCGCTGGCGTGTGCACCACGTGGGCACGCCCGACCTGCTGCCCGCGCAGATGCAGACGGCCCTCAAGGAGGCCGAGGAGTCCACCGCGCACGTCGACGGGATAGTCGTCAACGTCGCCATCGGCTACGGCGGCCGCCAGGAGATCGCCGACGCCGTCCGCTCGATGATCCTCGACGCCGCCGACAAGGGCACCTCGCTGGAGGACCTCGCCGACACGGTCGACATCGACCTCATCGGCAAGCACCTCTACACCCGCGCCCAGCCCGACCCCGACCTGGTGATCCGTACCAGCGGCGAACAGCGGCTGTCCGGATTCATGCTCTGGCAGACCGCGCACTCCGAGTACTACTTCTGCGAAGTCTTCTGGCCGGCCTTCCGCAAGGTCGACTTCCTGCGCGCCCTGCGCGACTACGCGGCGCGACACCGCCGCTACGGCGGCTGAAACCGGCGGATTCCGCCGCTACGGAGGACGGCCTCGGCTGCGCCCGCGGCTGACCTCGGCGGCCTTCGGGGCCCACCTCACCGGCCCCCGGGGACCATACGTCATCAGGAGTTAACGAACGCGCCGTCATATGCCGTGGCATGGCGTGGCGCGTTCGAGGGCATAAGCCTTCCAGGTCGATGCCCGAATCACGGGCGTCGTGTCTCAGCGGGCGGCACGGGGCCGTCCGCCCGGGAGGCCCTTTGCACCAGCCCGACCGTGCGGTCAGTACGGACGAGACGGAGGGCCGGTTCCCGGCCCGCGCGAAGCGGCCGGAACCGGTCCAGCTCCTCTCCGTCGCTCCCCGACCTCATCCGAGGGGGTACGTCCTTCCGTGGTGACCAGCACAAAGCGCCACAAGCCAGACCGGCGCACCTATGTTCTCGACACCAGCGTCCTGCTGGCCGACCCGCATGCCCTGAACCGCTTCGACGAGCACGAGGTCGTGCTTCCGATCGTCGTGGTCACGGAACTGGAGGCCAAGCGGCACCATCCCGAACTCGGCTACTTCGCCCGGCAGGCCTTGCGTCTGCTCGACGAGTTCCGGGTGCGGCACGGCCGCCTCGACTCTCCCATCCCGATCGGGGACCTCGGCGGGACCGTACGCGTCGAGCTCAATCACTCGGACCCCAGCGTGCTGCCCAGCGGCTACCGTCTGGGCGACAACGACTCCCGGATCCTCGCGGTCGCCCGCAATCTGCAGGCCGAGGGGTACGACGTCACCGTCGTGTCGAAGGATCTGCCGCTCAGGATCAAGGCCTCGTCCGTCGGACTCCTCGCCGAGGAGTACCGCGCCGAACTCGCCATCACGGGCTCCTCCGGCTGGACCGGAATGTCCGAACTGACGCTGTCGGGTGAGCAGGTCGACGTCCTCTTCGACGTAGGCCACGCCTACGTCCCCGAGGCTTCCGAGCTGCCGGTGCACACGGGCCTGACGATCCAGTCGGAGCGCGGCAAGGCGCTCGGGCGCGTGACGTCCGAGGGCAACGTCCGTCTCGTACGCGGCGATCGGGAGGCGTTCGGCATCAAGGGCCGCAGCGCGGAGCAGCGCATCGCCCTTGATCTGCTGCTCGACCCCGACATCGGGATCGTGTCGATGGGCGGCCGGGCCGGCACCGGCAAGTCCGCGCTCGCGCTCTGCGCGGGCCTGGAGGCCGTCCTGGAGCGGCGTCAGCACCAGAAGATCATGGTCTTCCGGCCGCTGTACGCGGTGGGCGGACAGGAGCTGGGCTATCTGCCCGGCTCCGAGTCCGAGAAGATGAGCCCCTGGGCGCAGGCCGTCTTCGACACGCTCTCCGCGGTCACCAGCCGCGAGGTCATCGAAGAGGTCACCGCACGCGGCATGCTGGAGGTCCTGCCGCTCACCCACATCCGCGGCCGCTCCCTGCACGACGCCTTTGTGATCGTGGACGAGGCGCAGTCACTGGAACGGAACGTCCTGCTGACCGTTCTGTCCCGAATCGGCGCCAATTCGCGGGTTGTTCTCACCCATGACGTGGCGCAAAGGGACAATCTGCGCGTCGGTCGATATGACGGAGTCGTCGCGGTCGTAGAGAAGTTGAAGGGCCATCCGCTGTTCGCGCATGTGACCCTCAACCGGTCCGAACGATCCCAGATTGCTGCCCTTGTGACCGAAATGCTGGAGGACGGGCAGATCTGACCCTGAGTGGTGAACTTGGGGTGGCTACTGGCTGGTTTGCGCCGTCCGGCAAAGGCGAAGAGCCTAGCCGGGCGGCGTCTTGGCGTGTGCTCGTTTCCGGAAAACGCCTGGGGCAAACGAGGTGTGAGCTTTCACACCCGGCGGGGAATTGCCTTGCGCCGCCGGATTGCGGCAGAGTCTCACTCCTGTCAGGCCCCGCATACGACACACCTGTACCCCTGGGGGTACCGCCCAGGCCCTCAGGGCTCTGGGGGAGGTACGGCACAACAGGAATCGCAGAACTCCATAGAGCCGTCGTATGCCGCCCGAGCACCACGCGGCGCTCCCCTCGCGGGAGTTGCCCACCGGGCCCGTGCCTCCCGTGACCCCGCAGTTGGGAGGCCAGCGCCAGGGGCACGATTGCGTCCGCGAGGGTCACCTACAGCGGGCGATGCTGGAAGGAAATCGTGTGAGCCGGATTTCGGTCCGGGGATTCGCAGTGGCCTCGGCCACCGCGGTCACCGCTGTCGGAAGCGTCGTCGGAGTTGCCTCGGGCAGCACCGCCCAGCCGATCGATGCCGAGGCGACGGCAAGCGACTCGACCCTCCTCGCGGACATACCTGCCGGCCAGCAGGCCCAGGTGCAGACCGCGTCCCTGACGCAGCAGGCCGACGCACAGGCCATCGCCGCCGACGCGAGCGCCAAGAAGGACGCGGAAGAGGCCGCCCGCAAGCAGGCCGCCAAGGACGCGGTCGCGAAGCAGGAGGCCGCGGAGAAGGCCGAGCAGGCGGCGAAGGAGGCCAAGGAGCGCGAGGAGGCCGAGGAAGCGGCCAGTCGCTCCGCGACGCGTGACGCCTCCAGCTTCGCCGTCCAGTCTTCGTACTCCATCGCGCAGATCCAGGCGATGGCGCGCCAGATCGTGCCGGCCGACCAGTTCCAGTGCTTCAGCAACATCGTGGACCACGAGTCCGACTGGAACTACAAGGCGGTCAACCCCTCCTCCGGCGCGTACGGCCTCTTCCAGGCCCTGCCCGGCTCCAAGATGTCGTCCGTCGGCGCCGACTGGCAGACGAACCCGGCCACCCAGATCCAGTGGGGCCTCAACTACATGAACGACCGGTACGACAGCCCCTGTGGCGCCTGGTCGTTCTGGCAGGCCAACCACTGGTACTGAGCCCCACGCCGTACGTCGGCCGCTCAACCTTGCGAAGCCCCTCACCGTCTTAGGGTGAGGGGCTTCGGCCCTGTACGGTCGGATCCGACGACTCCAGGGGGGAGTGGTGGGGAGCAACGGGGGAAGAGGACGGATCATGTCTCGAGTGCCAGGGTGGCTCGGCCGGCTGGGGGCCGGACTGTCCGAGCTGGGGGACCGGTTGGACAAGCGCCGGGCCGAGGTGGAGAAGGAGGCGGCGGGCTCGCCGGACGCCGGGGAGGCGCACGAGGTCCGGGGCGGCGAATCGGCTGACTCGGAGGCGGGCGCCGAGACATCCGCGCCCTCGCCCTCGCCCTCGCACGAGGTCCCCGCCGGGCAGGCATCCGCGGCTGCCGCGGCGCGTGTGCCCGTCGCGGCCGCCGAGCGTCGTCCCGATCCCGCCCTCGCCGTGCCGTGGGGTGTGCGGGTCGCGGCCGAGGCCGGCTGGCGGCTGCTCGTACTCGCGGGCACCGTCTGGGTGTTGATGCGCATCATCAGCGCCGTACAGCTGGTGGTGCTGGCCTTCGTGGCCGCGCTGCTCATCACCGCGCTGCTGCAGCCGACGGTGGCCCGTCTGAAGCATTACGGGGTGCCGCGCGGGCTCGCCACGGCGCTCAGCGCAATCCTCGGCTTCGTCATCATGGGGCTGATCGGCTGGTTCGTGACCTGGCAGGTCCAGGAGAACATCGACAACCTCTCCGACCAAATCCAGGACGGCATCGACGAGTTGCGCAAGTGGCTCCTCACCAGCCCGTTCCATGTGACGGACAAACAGATCAACGAGATCGCCAAGAATCTGCGCGAGGCGATCGGGGCGAACACGGACGCGATCACGTCCGCGGGTCTTGAGGGCGTGACGGTCATCGTGGAAGCCCTCACGGGCATCCTCCTGACCGTGTTCTCCACCCTCTTCCTCCTCTACGACGGCAAGCGCATCTGGCAGTGGACGCTCAAGCTCGTCCCGGCCGCCGCGCGGGAGGGGGTCGCCGGGGCCGGGCCCCGGGCGTGGCGGACGCTGACGGCGTACGTGCGCGGGACGGTGATAGTCGCTCTGATCGACGCGACCTTCATCGGCCTGGGGATCTACTTCCTGGACGTCCCGATGGCCGTCCCGCTCGCCGTCTTCATCTTCCTCTTCGCCTTCATTCCGCTGGTGGGTGCGGTGGTGTCGGGGGCGCTGGCGGTCGTCGTCGCGCTGGTGACGCAGGGGGTCTTCACCGCCGTGATGACGCTTGTCGTGGTCCTCGCCGTGCAGCAGATCGAGGGGCACGTGCTGCAGCCGTTCATCCTGGGGCGGGCCGTTCGGGTTCACCCGCTGGCGGTCGTGCTGTCCGTCGCCGCGGGGGGTGTGGTGGCCGGGATCGGGGGCGCGGTGGTCGCCGTCCCGCTGGTCGCCGTCACCAACACGGTGGTCGTGTACCTGCGTTCGTACGCCCAGGAGCCGGGCCTCCGCCAGGCGCCGGAGCCGCGGGGCGCCACGGCGGTGGACGCGGCCGCGCCACCGCGCGGGTAGAGCTGAAATCAGCCCCTCCGGCGTTTGAGGAGCGGGGTCTGGGGCGCTGCATCGATCAGCGGCTCCGCCGCGGGCCCAGGTACGGGACGGGCAGGGGCGGAGGGGGCGAAAAGGCCTTGAGCCCCGCCCACCACAAAGGGTGAACAGGGCTCAAGAAGGAAACGCCCGCGGAGGCTACTCCGCGAGAACAGCCTCGGTCTCCAGCGTCGTACCGACCGCCTGGACCACCGCAGCGATCTTGAACGCCTCCTGGATCACCTCACGGGAGAGCCCCGCATTGCGCAGCACCTGCTCGTGCGAGTCGAGGCACAGGCCGCAGCCATTGATGGCGGAGACGGCGAACGACCACAGCTCGAAGTCGACCTTGTCGACACCGGGGTTGCCGATGACGTTCATCCGCAGCCCCGCACGCAGCGTGCCGTACTCGTGGTCCGAGAGCAGATGACGCGTCCGGTAGAAGACGTTGTTCATCGCCATGACGGCCGCCGCGGACTTCGCCGCGGTGTACGCCTCCGGCGAGAGGTTCGCCTTCGCCTCCGGCTCCAGCTCCCGCAGGACGATCGGGGAACGCGAGGCGATGGCGGTCGCCAGCACGGTGCCCCACAGCTGCTGCGCCGGCAGATCGGAGTTGCCGATGACCGAACCCAGGTTGAGCTTCAGGTCCTTGGCGTAGTCCGGAACGGCGGACTTGAGGGAGTCGAGCGACATGTCAGTCACTCACCGGCCAGCAGGGCGACCGGGTCCAGGGTCTCGTCGCCCTTGCTCCAGTTGCACGGGCACAGCTCGTCCGTCTGGAGCGCGTCGAGGACCCGGAGGACCTCCTTCGGGTTACGGCCGACGGAACCCGCGGTCACCATGGTGAACTGGATCTCGTTGTTCTGGTCGACGATGAACACGGCACGCTTGGCGAAGCCGTCCTCGCCCTCGATGCCGAGGTCACGCATGAGCTCGTGCTTCGAGTCGGCCATCATCGGGAAGGGCAGGTCGCGCAGGTCGTCGTGGTCCTTGCGCCAGGCGTGGTGCACGAACTCGGAGTCGCCGGAGAAGCCGAGCACCTGGGCGTCACGGTCGGCGAACTCGTCGTTCAGTTTGCCGAAGGCCGCGATCTCGGTCGGGCACACGAAGGTGAAGTCCTCGGGCCATGCGAAGACGATCTTCCACTTGCCCTCGTAGGTCTTGTGGTTGATCTGCTCGAACTCCTTGCCCTTCTCCAGCGAGACACAGGCAGTCAGATCGAACTCGGGGAACTTGTCACCGACAGTGAGCACACGCTCTCCTTGCAGCGAAGATACGCTCCGTTGACGAGCCGTATCTCATGGGTTGGACGATCTCGATCCTGGCACAGGGTGCATTGATTACGGAAATAGCTACACTCGGTTCAGTTGATCGGTGACAACTATCAGTGACAGTTAGTAAGGGGTACGGCCATGGCCGCGGCCAAGAACACCAACGGGCGCCGCCAGCCCAGCCTCTCCCAGCTGCGCGCCTTCGCGGCCGTCGCCGAGCACCTTCACTTCCGCGACGCCGCCGCCGCGATCGGCATGAGCCAGCCCGCGCTGTCGGGTGCGGTCTCGGCGCTGGAGGAGATCCTCGGGGTGACCCTGCTGGAGCGTACGACCCGCAAGGTGCTGCTCTCACCCGCCGGCGAGCGTCTCGCCGTACGCGCCAAGGCGGTGCTGGAGGAAGTCGGGGCGCTCATGGAGGAGGCCGAGGCCGTGCGCGCGCCCTTCACCGGGGCCCTGCGCCTCGGTGTCATCCCGACCGTGGCGCCGTACCTCCTGCCCACCGTCCTGCGCCTCTGCCACGACCGCTACCCGGACCTCGACCTCCAGGTGCACGAGGAACAGACCGCGAACCTGCTCGAAGGGCTGACCTCCGGCCGCCTCGACCTGCTGCTGCTCGCGGTCCCGCTCGGAGTGCCCGGCGTGGTCGAACTCCCGCTGTTCGACGAGGACTTCGTCCTCGTCACCCCGCTGGACCATTGGCTGGGCGGCAGAGAGGGGATCCCGCGCGAGGCCCTGAGGGAGCTGAATCTGCTGCTGCTCGACGAGGGGCACTGTCTGCGGGACCAGGCCCTGGACATCTGCCGGGAGGCGGGCCGCGCCGACGCGCCCGTCACCACCACCGCCGCGGGCCTGTCCACCCTCGTCCAGCTCGTCGCGGGCGGTCTCGGCGTGACCCTCCTCCCGCGTACCGCGGTCAAGGTCGAGACGACCCGCAGCAACCAGCTCCTCACCGGCTACTTCGCGGACCCGGCACCGACCCGCCGCATCGCCCTCGCCATGCGGGCGGGCGCGGCGCGCCGCGCGGAGTACGAGGAACTGGCCGCAGCGCTGAGAGAAGCGCTGCGGCCGTTGCCCGTACGGGTGTTGTGAGCCTCGGGGGCTCCAGGGGTTTCGAGGCTCCAGGGATTCCGGAGCCTCGGGGACTACTCCGTACGCAGCCCGTCCGGCCGCATCAGTCGGATCAGCGGCGGCAGGCTGAGCGCTGTCACCAGCACCACGACTCCCGCGCCGATGCCGGTCATCGACAGCACGCTCGCCCAGTCCACGCCCACCGGGGTGTTGGTCATCTTCAGCAGGACCGTGCCTAGGGACAGACCCACGGCCGTGGCCAGGATGAGTCCCAGGGCGATCGGGATGGCGGTCTGCCACAGCACGGACAGGCTCAGCGTGCGGCGCCGGGTGCCGAAGGCGACCAGGGACGACAGCAGCTTCTTGCGCTCGCGCAGCTGCTCCAGCTGGGAGACGAGCAGGCTCGCGCCGATGAGGATCAGCACGCAGGTCGCGCCGACGAACAGGCCGGTGCGGATGGAGGTGAAGCGATTGGACTGCTCGGTCGCCGACCAGGTCTGGGGATGGGCGAGCGGATCGAGCTTCGCCGCGGCGTTGCGGACGAACTCGCGGGCCTCCGGCACCGACGCGTCGAGGGAGAGGTAGACGGTCGCGGACGCGGCCGACGCCGCCCCCTTGGGCAGGGCGCCGGGAGTGAACAGGAAGCCGCCGCGCTCGTTGCCCTGCGGATCCTTATGAGCGTCCGCCCGCTTGATGTCCTTCGGTACCGTCCAGGCGATCTCCCGGCCCTTTTCGTCGCTGCCGGAGGACGGGTCGATGTACAGCGACGCGCCGGCCTTGCTCAGCTGCTCCGTGTACTCGTCGTACGGGGCGTTCCGTACGGCGAAGACGTCGCCGTCGCTGCACGACGGCAGCTTCGCCGCCTCACGCAGGGCCGCGCAGTCGCCGACGGTCACACTGGCGTACTGCTCCGGTTCGTCGCGCCCGTTGCCCAGCGAGGCCGTCGACAGGGTCGTCGTGTCCGTGACGCCCCTGGTCCGTGACAGGGCCTGGACGGCCTCGGCAGCGGTGACCTTCTCCGGTACGTCCAGTGACATCTGCGCCCGGGTGAGGTCGTTCGCGCTGGCCTTGGTGTAGTCGTCGTCGACGCCGGCGAACAGCATCTGCAGGGCGATCGCCCCGGCCACCGCCACCGCGATGCCGTTGACCATGCGGGCCGCGGTGCCGCTGCTCAACTGGAGCCTGCGGACGGCCAGTTGCCAGGAGACGCCACCGGAGTTCAGCCGGGCGACGACCGCCTCGACGAGCCAGGGCAGCAGCGCGGTGACCCCGACGAGCAGGAGCACGACACCGCCGACGACCAGGTACTCGTTGAACTGCCCGTTGTCCCGCCCCTGCCCGATCATCGGGTACAGCATGGCGAGTCCGGCCAGCGGCAGCAGCAGCCGCCACCACAGCCGGCGCCGCGGGGGCCGGGCCGCCCGGACGACCCCGAGCGGCTCGATGACGACACCGCGCAGCGCGAAGAGCGTCACCGCGACGGCGGCGGCCGGGACGGCGAGGGCCACCAGGACCACCAGGGCGGGCGTCGGGGTGAGGTCGCCGGGGTAGACGCTCATCCCGAACACCGAGACCATGCCCACGAGTTGACGTCCCATCAGGAAGAACCCGGCGCCGAGCAGCAGCCCGAGCAGCGCTCCGGCCAGCGCCTCACCGGCGGCGATCCGCCGGGTCATCCGGCCGTCCGCGCCGATCAGCCTGAGCGCCGCCAGCCTGCGGTCGCGCCGCTCGCCGCCGAAGCGTACGGCCGCGGCGATGAAGACGCCGACCGGCATCAGCAGCACCACGAAGACGATCAGCACGAGCAGGAGCAGGATGGGGTCCAACCGCTCGGGCGGGGAGGTGGACCCGAAGGCGTCGATGCGATCGACCCCGCCGGCCGACTCCGAGGTCGCGTTCAGGTCCTTGGTGCCCGCGTAGTAGGAGAGTTCGTGCGGATCGATGAGTCCGACGTCGGCGATCGTCCCGGTGACGCGGTAGGGCAGCCGCTCGCGCAGCAGCGTCCCGTCGGAGGACTTCAGCATCCGGCCGAGGGCGGGCGAGACGACCATGTCACCGGCCGCGGGGAACTGCTCCACCCCCGGCGGCAGCGGTGCCCGGTCGCCTTCGGGCTGCAGCAGTCGTCCGCGTATGTCCTGGTCGTGGAAGGTGGTGTCCACCCTGCCGAGGATCAGCGTGCGGTCCGACCGCTCCATGACCTCCCCGCTGAACATCCAGTCGTCGCGGTCGCGTCCACGGTCGTTCCGGTTCGCCAGTGCGCTCGGTATCGCCGTGGTGAGCAGCAGCAGCGCCACCCCGAGGCCGACCCCGAAGGCGGTGAGGGTGACCCGCACCCAGGCCTCCCGGCCCCCGGTCATCGCGAACTTGACGCCCATGGCCAGGTCTCTGGACCACTTGGTCATGCGATCCGCTCCATGTCCCGGGACCTGCCGTCGCGTACGACGATCTCGCGGTCCGAGTACGCGGCCACCCGCGCCTCGTGCGTGACCAGGACGACGGCCGCGTTGGTGGACCTCGCCGCGTCCGTCAGCAGTTCCATCACGCGCTCGCCGTTGAGCGAGTCGAGCGCGCCGGTCGGCTCGTCGGCGAACAGCACGCGCGGGCTGGTGACCAGGGAGCGGGCCACGGCCACGCGCTGCCCCTGGCCGCCGGAGACCTCGCCGGGCCGCTTGCCTTTGAGGTCGTCGACCTCCAGCCGCTCCATCCACGACAGGGCGGTGCGCTCGGCTTCTCTGCGCCCCGTCCCGTTCAGCCGCAGCGGCAGCGCGACATTCTCGACACAGGTCAACTCCGGGACGAGCTGCCCGAACTGGAAGACGAACCCGAACTCGCTGCGGCGCAGCGCACTGCGCCGAGCGTCGTTCATGGTCGCCATCTCGCGGCCGTCGTACATGATCGAGCCCGAGTCGGGTGTGACGATCCCGGCGAGGCAGTGCAGCAGCGTGGACTTGCCCGAGCCGGAGGGGCCCATCACGGCGACGACCTCGCCGGGGTGGATGGAGAACTCGGCGCCGTCCAGAGCGGTCGTCGGTCCGTACGTCTTGTGCAGCTCCGACGCGGTGAGCAGGGAACCGAGGGGAGTCATCGAGCGGTCACCGCCTCGGCGAGTTTGTCGAGACGCGCGGCGGTGAGTTCCAGCCACCGCAGATCGGCCTCGAGGTGGAAGAGGGCGTGGTCGCAGATCAGCTGGTCCGCGAGATCGCCCTTGCGCTTGCGCTCGGTCAGCATGCGCATCATGCGCAGATGCTCCGAGCGCTGGGTGTCGAGGATCTCGCTCGCGTCGCGCCGCGTGAGCAGCGCGAGGACGACCTTGGTGTACAGCGTCGACTGCAGATACGGCTCGGGCTTCTCCGGCGTCGCGAGCCACTGCTGTACGTCGGTGATCCCGGCCTCGGTGATCGCGTACCGCTTCCGCTCGGGCCCGTCGCCCGCCTCTATCCCGTCGACCTCGACGAGCCCGTTCTTCAGTAGCCGCGACATCGTCGAGTAGACCTGGCCGTAGTGCAGCGGCCGGTCATGACCGAACTTCTCGTCGAAGGCCCGCTTCAGGTCGTAACCGTGGCGTGGCCCGGACTCCAGGAGCCCTAGGAGGGTGTGACCGATGGACATGACACACCACTATACACACCACGTATACATGGCGTGTATACGTGCCATGTATACGTGGCGCGTATGCGTGCCCGTGCAGGGTGTCCAACCGCTCACATCTGATGCATCGCGGCAACCTTCCACCCCTTTCGCTCGTCGGTTTCATTGAGGTGGGGGCGCAGTACGTGCTTGATGTCACGTCCGGAAAAGGCCGGATCAGCTGCCCTTTGTCATAGATGTCATGGCGCGCGGTGTTAGCTTGCTGAGCTGACCTGAGCGATGAACCGGTGTGGCCCACGAGACTGAAGCGGAGCGGATCGACCCATGGGACGAGCGGAAGAGAGACGAGCGCGGCAGGCGCGTGGCCGCCGCGCGGCGCCCAAGCGCTCGTCCGGGGCGACGGTGGTCGGCTCCACGGGCGTCGGCGGGAAGGCCGCGGGCAAGGCCCGCCGCAGCGGCATACGCCGGTTCGTCAACTGGAAGACGATCCTTGGGACGTTCTTCGGCTTCTGCCTGCTCGGCATGGGCGCCTTCATCGTGCTCTACATGGTCGTCGACATACCCGAGGGCAACGCGGCCGCGAAGCAGCAGAGCAACATCTACAAGTACAGCGACGGCTCGCTGCTCGCCCGCACGGGCGAGGTCAACCGTGAGCTCGTCGACCTGGACAAGGTGCCCAAGGGCGTCCAGAAGACCTTCGTCGCCGCCGAGAACAAGTCGTTCTACAAGGACGCGGGCGTCGACCTCAAGGGCACGGCCCGCGGTGTTCTCAACACCCTGTCCGGCAAGGGCAAGCAGGGTGGTTCGACGATCACCCAGCAGTACGTCAAGAACTACTACCTCAACCAGGACCAGACCGTCTCGCGCAAGCTGAAGGAACTGGTCATCTCGTTGAAGGTGGACCGCCAGAAGTCCAAGGACGACATCCTCGCGGGCTACATCAACACCAGCTACTACGGCCGCAACGCGTACGGCATCCAGGCCGCGGCGCAGGCGTACTACCGCGCCGACGCGAGCGACCTGACGGTCGAGCAGGGCGCGTATCTCGCCTCGCTGCTGCAGGCCCCGAGCCAGTACGACTGGGCGGTCGCCACGGACACCGGCAAGCGGCTGGTCAAGGCCCGCTGGAACTACACCCTCGACAACATGGTCGAGGAGGGCTGGCTGGACGCCGCCGAGCGCGAGGCCATGAAGTTCCCGGTGCCCAAGCCGCCCAAGGGCGCGCCCGGCATGGAGGGGCAGACCGGCTATCTGGTGAAGGCCGCCGAGAACGCGCTCGCCAAGCAGCTCGTCGCCCAGGGCACGGCCGAGGACCTGAGCGACGCCCAGGCCAGGGTCGAGGCGGGCGGCTGGACCATCACGCTGAACATCGACAAGAAGAAGCAGGCCAAGCTGGAGAAGGCCGTCAAGGCGCAGCTGACCAGCAAGCTGGACCCGGAGAAGCGCAAGGTCGACGCCAACATCCAGGCCGGTGCCGCGTCCGTCGATCCCAAGACGGGCAAGGTCGTGGCGATGTACGGCGGTCAGGACTACTTCAAGCACTACTACAACAACGCGACCCGCCGTGACTACCAGGCCGCGTCGACCTTCAAGCCGCTGATCCTCGCGGCGGCCCTGGAGGAGCAGGCCGAGACGCAGAGCGGCAGGCCGATCACGGCGAACACGATCTACGACGGCACGAGCAAGCGCCCGGTCGTGGGCAGCGACATCGGCTTCGCGCCGCCGAACGAGGACGACCGCTCGTACGGCGACGTCACCGTCCAGACCGCGATGAACAAGTCCATCAACTCCGTCTTCGCGCAGATGGGCGTGGACGTGGGCATGGACGAGGTTCTCAAGGTCGCGGGCGAACTCGGCATGGACACCAAGGGACTTCAGGCGGTTCCCGCGCAGACCCTCGGCTCCATGGGCGCGAGCCCGCTGGAGATGGCCGGTGTCTACGCCACGCTCGACAACCACGGCAAGAAGGTCACCCCGGCCCTCGTGGCATCGGCCGAACACAAGGACCGTACGGTCGAGTTCCCGGACCCGATCGGCGAGCAGGTCATCAGCCGGGAGGCCGCCGACACGGTCACCTCGGTGCTCACCGGCGTGGTCGACGACGGTACGGCGAGGTTCTCGGTGCGGGACAACCCGGACCGTGACGGCCAGCAGGTCGCCGGCAAGACGGGTACGTCCGACAACAACAAGTCGGCCTGGTTCACCGGCTACACGCCGAAGCTGGTCACCTCGGTCGGCCTGTTCGGCGAGGACGCGAAGAACCAGAACCAGGTCTCGATGAGGGGCGCCACGGGCCTCGCCGCCGAGGGCGGCCGGGTCAACGGTGGCGGCTACCCGGCCCAGATCTGGGCGGCGTACACCTTCGACGCGATGGGCAAGGTCACCAGGTTCGACCTGGACACCACGTCGGGTGCGGCGGTGGAGCCCACCGAGAAGCCCACGTACACGTGGACGCCGAGCAGCACCCCCTCGTCGTCGGAACCGACCACCGAGGAACCGACGACCGAGGCACCGACGAGCAGCGCCCCGCCCACCCCGACGGACAAGCCGACGACGACCGAGCCGCCGACCAAGGAGCCGACCGCTCCGGTGCCGACGCCGACCGACGACATCCCGGAGGATCCGCTGGATCCGAGGAAGAGCGATTAGCCGACAGCATGCGAAAAGGGGTGCCCGGCGACTTGCCAGGCGCCCTTGTGCGTGGGCGATCACGGTCGAAATGTGCACGATCGCGGTCGATATGCGCCATCGACGGATGCGCCATCGACGGTCGGCAGGCGCTGAACGGGGGCCGGCCGATCAGCCCCGGTTCAGCTCGAACCAGACCACCTTCCCCGTGCTCAGCCGCGTCGCGCCCCACCGTCTGGCCAGTTTGTTCACCAGGTAGAGCCCGCGTCCGCCCTCGTCCGTCGCGCGCGCCTGCCGCAGCCGCGGCAGCTGCGGCACGTCATCGCCGACCTCGCAGCGCAGGACGTCGGTACGGAGCAGCCGCAGGGTGACCGGCCGCGACGTATAGCGCACGGCGTTCGTCACGACCTCGCTGACGAGCAGCTCCACGGAGTCGCTCAGCTCCTCCATACCCCAGCGCGACAGCGCCCGCCGGGCCAGCCGGCGGGCCCGCCCGGGGGCGGCGTCCTCCGGCTCCAGGAACCAGTACGCCACGTCACTCGGCGCGATCCCGTCGAAGCGGGCGGCGAGCAGCGCGATGTCGTCGTCCCGGTCGCCCGGGCCGAGCATGTCGAGCACCTCGTCGCACAGCGCTTCGAGCGGCGGCGGATGGTCGGGCCCGGTCAGCTGCGCGGTGGCCGAGAGCCGCTCCCGCAGTTGCTCTATGCCGGTCCACACGTCCCTGAGCCGGGACTCGACCAGACCGTCGGTGTACAGCAGCAGCGTCGCCCCGGCGGGCGCGTCGAGCTCCACCGCCTCGAAGTCCACTCCGCCTACGCCGATGGGGGCACCCGGCGGCACCCGCAGCACCTCGGCCCGCCCGCCCAGGTGCAGCAGGACCGGCGGCGGATGGCCCGCGTTGGCGATGGTGATGCGGTGCGAGACCGGGTCGTAGACGGCGTACAGGCAGGTCGCCATCCGGTCGGTGCCCAGGCGCTGGGCCTGCTCGTCGAGGTGGTGCAGCACCTCCTGCGGCGGCAGATCGAGCCCGGCGAGGGTCTGCGCGGTCGTCCGCAGCTGGCCCATGATGGCCGCCGACGTCATCGAGTGGCCCATGACGTCACCGACGACGAGGGCGACGCGGCTGCCGGGCAGCGGGATGGCGTCGTACCAGTCGCCGCCGACGCGCGCGGTCTCGGCGGCGGGGAGGTAGCGGCTGGCCAGCCGTACGCCCGTGGGTTGGGGCAGCGTCTCGGGCAGCATCGTGCGCTGCAGCTCGTCGGCGATGTACGCCTCACGCCCGTACAGCACCGCCTTGTCGATGCCGAGCGCGCTGTGCGTGGCGAGCTGGGCCGCGACCAGCAGGTCGTCGGCCTCGAAGGCGAGGCGCTCTGGGCGGCGCAGGAACAGGGCGGCGCCGATCACCCGGCGGCGGCCGCGCAGCGGGGCCAGGATCGCGCGCTGCCCGCCCGGTACGAACACGTCGTCACCCAGCAGCTCCGGCAGCGCGGCCCGCGCGGCGGGCGCGTCCGCGAACACCGGACGTACCCCGCGCAGCACCTCGGCGAGGGCGCCGCCGGGGCGCACCTCGCACAGCTCGGCCGTCATCGCCGAGAGGTCGCTGGGCTCGGGCTGGACCGCGGGCAGGAAGCCGCCCTCGGTGTCCCGCTCCACGGGGATCCGGTCGGTGCGCCGCAGCCGCAGCACGAGAGGCCCGGTTGGCCGTTCGTCGCCGACGGGCAGCGGGTCGCGCAGATAGACGAGGATCGCGTCCGAGAAGGTCGGCACGGTGGCCCGGCACAGGCCCATCACGATCTCGTCCAGGTCGATGCCCCGGGCGATCCTGCGGGTCGCGGCGCCCACGAAGCGCAGCCGGTCCCCGTCGCGGCGCATCGGCATCGGGCCACCGGGCGGCAGCCCCTGCCCGGTGCGCCGTTCCTTGCCGCCGGGGCTGCCCGCCGGGCGCTCCTGCGCGGCGCCCTGCTGCGCCGGGAGGGACTCGGGAGCGGGGCGCGGGCGGTGCGGATCGGGCTCTGCGGCCGAGGGCTGGGAGTGCTCGGAGGCGGGGGAGGCGGACGGCGGGGTGGGCGCGCCGGTGTCGGGGGACGAGGCGGAACCGGAGGAAGGGGAAGAGGGCATGTCGGTGCTGCCGGTCGAGTCCTGACCGCCGGTGGGGCCCTTCTTGCCGCAGTTCGTCTTCTGCATGTCACCCGTGAGGTCGCCCGTGCGGGCCTGGACGGGTAACGCGGCGGAACCCGGCAGCGTCGACGACTGCTCCGGGGCGCGCGCGGACGACTGATCCGAGGTACGCGCCGATGACTGGTCCGGGGTACGCAGGAGCGCCCCGCGAGGGTCCGCGGGGGCGGGCGGCCGGCCGGCGCCGGGCCGGCCGCGCTCGGGCGAGGTGGGGTGCTCCGTCACGCGTGTCGAATCCATCCGTCCGGGGCTGCGCGCCGTGCGTGCAGGTCGTCCCGCAGCCCCGATACCCGGAATGTGTGCCCCAGGAACGGAATCTGCGCGCCGTCAGGGCCCGGCCCGCCGGCAGCGCACGCCGCCGGCCCGAACGCCATGGCGGCTCCATACGCCCCGTACGGCCGTCTGCGGGCCGTGCCGCCCCGGCTCTCGTACCCCTCGCTCACGTCCTGCCGCCCCTCGATGACGAATGGTCAGGCCCAGTACATCCTGGGGGAGTTGCCGCCGTGCGCCCGTCCGTCACTCGACCACCACTCCTCAATGACGGTGCTGGACACCGGTCTTGACCACCTGATGCGGAGGACGATCCTACGGTTGTATCACGGGGGCGCAACAAGGGTCTCATGAGGAAACGTGCGCGGGCGTACGGTCCCAGTCATCAGGCAGGACCGGAACCGGCCACGACGGATCCGGGCGCCAGTGCTGCCAGCCGTCCGAGAACGGCGCGCCCCAGGCGCGGATCGCCTCCACCGCCGACCACCCCGCTTCCCGTACCCGCGCGGCCAGTTGAGCGTCCATCAGGCCGGCGCGCTGTGCCATCGCGAACTCGTCCTCGTCGAGCCAGCGCCATGTCCGGTCCGGGTACACGGCGATGTCCAGGAAGTGGTCCTCGGAGTCGACCCCGCCCGTCCAACGGGTCAGCGGCGCCTCGAGGTTCACGTACCAGTTCTTGAAGCGCCAGCCCGGCTCCCAGAACAGCCACACCGACCAGGGATCGCCGGGCCGCGCCAACTTCAGCACCCCGGTGCCGAACCAGCGGTCGCGGCGGACCGTACGCGCCTTGGTGTAGCGCGACTCGAGCGGCTCCCCGTGCACCGGCGTCCCGTCGGCCAGCACCGGCTTCACACACACCGTGCCCGGCGCCATCCACACCGCGAGCAGCTCGGCGTCGTCCCGTACGACCGTGACGGGACGGCAGATGTGGAGGCGTTCGCCGGCGTTCTCCCGGTACCGCCACAGGATCTGACTCCCGGGGGTCCAGTGCGCCGTCGACCCGCCCGTTTGCACTTCGCTCACCGCTCCACCGTCTGCCATGACCAGATATTAGGTGCCCCAGGCATACGACGCTGCGGTGGACGTCACGGTTCTCGTCGCCGGACGGAGGACGTCACACGGGTGTCATCAGGCGTTTCTCAAAGGTCCTTGCGGGAGCGGACGCCTTTACGGATGTGTCATCCGCAGGACATCCAGCGCCTCGTCCAGCTGTTCAAGCGTCAGGTCGCCCCGCTCCACATACCCCGCTTCGAGAACCACTTGGCGAATGGTCTTGCGCTCGGCCAGCGCCTTCTTGGCCACCTTGGCGGCCTCCTCGTACCCGATGTACTTGTTGAGCGGAGTGACCACGGAAGGCGACGACTCGGCGTATTCGCGCGCCCGCTCCCGGTCCGCGACGATCCCGTCGACGGTCCGGTCGGCGAGCAGCCGTGCCACGTTGGTGAGCAGCCGGATGGACTCCAGGACGTTCTTCGCCATGACGGGCAGCATGACGTTGAGTTCGAAGTTCCCGGCCGCTCCGGCCGTGGCGACGGTGGCGTCGTTCCCGATCACCTGCGCGGCGACCATGAGCACGGCCTCGGGGATGACAGGGTTCACCTTGCCCGGCATGATCGAGGACCCCGGCTGAAGGTCCGGGAGGCTGATCTCGGCCAGTCCGGTGCGCGGCCCTGACGCCATCCACCGGAGGTCGTTGGCGATCTTGGTCAGCCCGACGGCGATGGTCCGCAGCTGCCCGCTGGTCTCCACGATCCCGTCCCGGGCACCCTGCGCCTCGAAGTGGTCGCGCGCCTCGGTGAGCGGCAGCCCGGTGGCCTGCGCCACCTCCGCGATGACGGCGGCGGAGAACCCGGGCGGGGTGTTGATCCCGGTCCCCACGGCGGTCCCGCCGAGCGGCAGTTCGGCGAGCCGCGGCAGCGACGCCCGGAGCCGCTCCACCCCGTACCGCACCTGGGCCGCGTACCCCCCGAACTCCTGACCAAGCGTCACCGGCGTCGCGTCCATGAGGTGCGTACGCCCGGACTTCACGACGTCGGCGAACTCCTCGGACTTGCGCGCGAGCGAGGCGGCGAGATGGTCGAGCGCGGGGATGAGATCGCGGGTGACGGCGGCGGTGGCGGCGATGTGGATGGAGGACGGAAACACGTCGTTGCTCGACTGCGACGCGTTCACATGGTCATTGGGGTGTACGTCCCTGCCGAGCCGCTCGGTCGCGAGCGTGGCGATGACCTCGTTGGTGTTCATGTTGGACGAAGTCCCGGACCCGGTCTGGAACACGTCGATGGGGAAGTGGCCGTCCCACCGCCCCTCGGCGACTTCGGCCGCTGCCTCCTGAATGGCCTCGGCGATGTCCTTGTCGAGCACCCCGAGCCGCGCGTTGACCTTGGCTGCGGCCCCCTTGACGCGAGCCAGGGCCTCGATGTGCGCCCGTTCGAGGCGCTGCCCGGAGATGGGGAAGTTCTCGACGGCACGCTGCGTCTGGGCCCGCCACTTGGCGTCGGCGGGGACGCGTACGTCGCCCATGGAGTCGTGCTCGATGCGGTAGTCGTCGCTCATACCGGCTATAGCGATGGAGGGCCCGCCGATGTTCCGGTTCCGGCCCGTCAGCCGCTGGAGATCTTTCAGCCCGTCCGGCGTTTGAGGACGAGCGCGAAGCGCGGTACGGGGGGCTGGGGGCGCTGCATCCATCAGCGGCTCCGCCGCGGACCCCAGATACGGGACGGGCAGGGGCGGAGGGGGCGAAAACCCCCCGCCGCACCCGCCGCACCCGCCGCGCACCGAACCCCTACGCCAGCCCAGGCCCCCGCACCGGAATCGACGTGAACGTCGGCGACGGCGCCGGATCCTGGAAGAAGTCGTTGCCCTTGTCGTCGACCACGATGAACGCCGGGAAGTCCTCGACCTCGATCTTCCAGACGGCCTCCATCCCGAGCTCCTCGTACTCGACGACCTCGACCTTCTTGATGCAGTCCTGGGCGAGACGGGCGGCGGGCCCGCCGATGGAGCCGAGGTAGAAGCCGCCGTGCGCCTCGCAGGCGTTGGTGACCTGCGCGGACCGGTTGCCCTTCGCGAGCATCACCTTGGAGCCGCCCGCCGCCTGGAACTGCTCGACGTACGAGTCCATCCGCCCGGCCGTCGTCGGGCCGAAGGAGCCGGACGCGTACCCCTCGGGCGTCTTGGCCGGACCGGCGTAGTACACCGGGTGGTCCTTCAGGTACTGCGGCATCTCCTCACCCGCGTCGAGCCGCTCCTTGATCTTGGCGTGCGCGATGTCGCGGGCCACGACGAGCGGTCCGGAGAGCGAGAGCCGGGTCTTGACCGGGTACTTGGTCAGCTCGGCGAGGATGTCGTCCATCGGCTGGTTCAGGTCGATCTTGACACTGTGTCCATCAGCGGCTTCGCCGCGGGCGCCGTCCGACTCCAGGTGCTCGTCCGTCGTCTCCGGCAGGAAGCGCGCCGGGTCCGTCTCCAGCTGCTCCAGGAAGACGCCCTCGGCGGTGATCTTCGCGACCGCCTGGCGGTCGGCGGAGCAGGACACGGCGATCGCGACCGGACAGGACGCGCCGTGCCGCGGGAGGCGCACCACGCGTACGTCGTGGCAGAAGTACTTGCCGCCGAACTGCGCGCCGATGCCGATCTTCTGGGTCAGCTCGAAGACCTTCTCCTCGAGCTCCTTGTCCCGGAAGCCGTGCCCGAGCTCGGAGCCCTCCGCCGGGATCTCGTCGAGGTAGTGCGCGGAGGCGTACTTCGCGGTCTTCAGGGCGTACTCGGCGGACGTGCCGCCGACGACGATCGCCAGGTGGTACGGCGGGCAGGCGGCCGTACCGAGCGAGCGGATCTTCTCCTCCAGGAACTTCATCATGGAGGCCTCGTTCAGGACGGCCTTCGTCTCCTGGTAGAGGAAGCTCTTGTTGGCGGAGCCGCCGCCCTTGGCCATGAAGAGGAACTTGTAGGCGCCGCCGTCGGTCGCGTACAGCTCGATCTGCGCCGGCAGGTTCGAGCCCGTGTTCTTCTCCTCCCACATGGTGAGCGGAGCCATCTGCGAGTAACGCAGGTTGAGGTTCTTGTAGGCGTCGTAGATGCCGCGGCTCAGGGCCGCCTCGTCGCCGCCCTCGGTGAGCACGTTCTGTCCGCGCTTGCCCATGACGATCGCCGTGCCGGTGTCCTGGCACATCGGGAGGACACCCGCGGCGGCGATGTTCGCGTTCTTCAGCAGGTCGAGGGCGACGAACTTGTCGTTGCCCGACGCCTCCGGGTCGTCGATGATCCGGCGCAGCTGCGCCAGGTGCTCGGGCCGCAGGTAGTGCTGGATGTCGTGGATGGCCTCTTCGGCGAGCTTGCGCAGCGCCTCCGGCTCCACCTTGAGGAACGTGCGCCCGTCGGCCTCGAAGGTGGAGACACCCTCGGAGGTCACCAGCCGGTACGGGGTGGTGTCCTCTCCCTGGGGGAGCAGATCGGTGTACGCGAACTCAGGCATGCGCCCATTCCTCACTCGACAGACAGCTGCGTGCCTCCATCGGCAGCGTCCACCAGCGTAGAACCTGCCGCTGACGGCGAGCTTGTGAGGTATGGCTCAGTTCGAGCCGAGGGTGCCTCGCCGGCGGGTTATCCACAGGTAGCGTGAAGGGGTAGTCGCGATCTATCGCGTTTGGGTACGCTGCTGCGGTGGACCTTCAGAAGCGCTCCGACTCGGCCGCCCCCACCCTGGCGAAGCCGACCGACCTCCGTGCCTCCGACGCCGACCGTGACCGCATCGCCGACATCCTGCGCGACGCCCTCGCCGAGGGGCGCCTCACCGCCGAGGAGCACTCGGAGCGCGTGGAAGGGGTGCTGGCGACGAAGACCGTGGGCGAGCTCGACCAGTTCGTACGGGACCTGCCCGCCGCCCATACGGGCCGCGCGACCCCCGCGTACGTCTCCGCGCCCCATCGCCCCACGGCGGGCGCGATCCCCGTGGAGGCCGACGAGAACGTGGTCGCGGTCTTCAGTGCCGCCGTCCGCAAGGGCCGCCGGCGCGCGGGCCGCCGTATCCACGCGTACGCGATATTCGGCAGTGTCGAGATAGACCTCAGCGAGGCGATCTTCGAGTACCAGCAGGTCGTGATCAGGGCGATCTCGGTCTTCGGCAGCGTGGAGATCCGCGTCCCGGAGAATGTCTCGCTGCGCGGCAGCGGCGCCGCGGTGCTGGGCAACTTCGAGGTGGCCACGCTGGACGCGGACGATGCCCAGGCGCCCGTCGTCTATGTGGACGGTCTGTCCGTGCTCGGCAGCGTCGAGGCACGGCCCAAGCGGGGCAAGCTGATCGCGGACATCCTCGACCGCGTGACCGAGCGGGTGGACCGGAGTTTGCGCAAGCATCTGGACCGTTGACGCTTGTGAATTCGGCGGCACCGACGGCGCATTGGTCCAGTCGTACGAGCCTTGCCGGGCAGGAGAATTCCCGGGCTTCGGAACTCAGTGCATAGGCGCGCGCACAGCGGGTAGGCCTTGCTGCATCGTCTCTTGGAGGGCGCCGTGGAACTTTCCGCGGTGCCCGGCACGCTCGCGAAGCCGTCGTCAGGAGTAGACCGTGCTGCAACCGCCGCATCAGTCCCTGCAGGTAGCTGCCGTTCCGGCCCAGCGGGCGCCAGTGCGGGACAGGGATCAGGAGGCCCCATGGCACACGGAGGCCGTGTGCCGACGAGACGAAGCCGGCCTGTTCTTCGCCCCTTCCAAGGAGCCCACCGCGGCCCGGCTGTCCCGTGAGGAGGCGGCGAAGCGCGTCTGCGCCCGCTGCCCGGTGATGGTCGAGTGCCGCGAACACGCGTTGCTGCAACCCGAGCCGTACGGAGTGTGGGGCGGCCTCACCGCCGCCGAGCGCCGCGTGGTGCTCGCCCGGCGCCGCCGTCGCGAGCTGGAACTCAAGAAGGCCGCACGGGGGACCATAGCGGCGGCCGGCTGACAGGTACGAACGGCACAAGGGGCGTCCCTCCGCACAAGGGGCGCCCCTTCCGCCTCCCTCAGGGCCGCGGAGCTGTGACTACTTCGCGCGGTCGAAGTCGATCGCGCTGTACGCCCGCAGCTTGGACAGCCGGTGCTCGGACGAGATCTGGCGGACCGTGCCCGACTTGGAGCGCATGACGATCGAGTCGGTCGTCGCGGTCTCGGCGCCGTAGCGCACCCCGCGCAGCAGCTCGCCGTCCGTGATGCCGGTCGCGACGAAGAACACGTTCTCGCCGGAGACCAGGTCGTTCGTGGTCAGGACGCGGTCCAGGTCGTGACCGGCGTCGAGCGCGCGCTGCCGCTCCTCGTCGTCCTTGGGCCACAGCTTGCCCTGGATGGTGCCGCCGAGGCACTTGACCGCGCAGGCCGAGATGATGCCCTCGGGCGTACCGCCGACGCCGAGCAGCAGGTCGATGCCGGTGCCCTCACGCAGCGCCAGGATCGAGCCGGCGACATCGCCGTCGGAGATCAGCTTGATGCGGGCGCCGGTCTCCCGGATCTCCTTGATGATCCCGTCGTGGCGCGGCCGGTCGAGGATGACGACGGTGACGTCCTCGGGGGCGCGGCGCCTGGCCTTGGCGACCCGCCGGATGTTCACCGAGACGGGCGCGTTGATGTCGACGAAGTCGGCGGCCTCGGGGCCGGTGACCAGCTTGTCCATGTAGAAGACCGCGGACGGGTCGAACATGGTGCCGCGGTCGGCGGCGGCGAGCACGGCGATCGCGTTCGTCATGCCCTTGGCGGTGAGCGTGGTCCCGTCGATCGGGTCGACGGCGATGTCGCACTCGGGGCCGGTCCCGTCGCCGATGCGCTCCCCGTTGAAGAGCATCGGGGCCTCGTCCTTCTCGCCCTCACCGATGACGACGACGCCATTCATCGAGACGGTGGAGACGAGGGTTCGCATGGCCCGGACGGCGGCGCCGTCGGCGCCGTTCTTGTCGCCGCGGCCGACCCAGCGGCCCGCGGCCATCGCGGCGGCCTCGGTGACGCGGACCAGTTCCAGGGCGAGATTTCGGTCGGGGGCCTCGGAGGGGACCTCGAGTTCGGACGGCAGCTGATGGTTCTCGGTCATCGAGACGCACCTTTCTGATACGACGACGGCCGGATGAGGGTGTGGCCCGACTCTATCGTCAGACTGCCAAAATGAGCAGGGGACCCCACGGATGAGCAGACCAGGGCACCTGCGACGATAGGTTCGTGGCACGTACGAATGGCAAGCAGTCGGTCCGGGACATGATTCTCTCCCTGGGCCTTATCGGGCTCATTGCGGGCGTCATCTACATCTTCATCCCGCACGACGACTCCGAGCCTCCCCTGAAGCGCGTCGACTACCGTGTCGAGCTGCTCACGGCTCGCCGCGCGGCGAGTTATCCCGTGGCGGCGCCCGCGGGCCTGCCGTCGGCGTGGACGGCGACCTCGGTGCGGTACGACGGCTCACAGTTCGACGCCTGGCACCTGGGCTTCCACGACCCCGACGGCCAGTACGTTGCGATCGAGCAGTCCACCGAGAAGCCGGCCGTGTTCATCGACGCGGCCAGCCAGGGCGCCAAGGAGACGAAGGCGACCCAGCGCATCGGCGACCAGACGTGGCAGCGCTACGAGGGGGACCACTACGACGCCCTCGTGCTGAAGAGCCACGGCTCCACGACCGTGGTGACCGGCACGGCGCCGTTCGACCGGCTGACGAAGATGGCGCAGGCCCTGAAGACGTCGTAAGCCGCCTGTGCGCGTCAGAGTCGTAAGCCACTCGGGCGCGCAAAAAAAGGCCCCCGGCGCCATTGGCGGGGGCCCTTCTCGTACGTACGGCGGAGATCAGGAGCTCAGGCGTACGAGATCAGACGTACGCGGAGATCAGACGGTCGTGACGACCTCGTCGAACTCCAGGCGCGGGGAGCGCGCGAACCAGGCGTCCTCGCCCGGCTTGCCGATGTTGACGACCATCAGCGGGGTGTGGTCGCCGTCCAGGAACTCCTTCTGGACAGCGGCGAAGTCCATGCCGTTCATCGGGCCGGCGGCCAGACCGGCGGCGCGGACACCGACGATGAAGTACGCGGCCTGCATCGCGGCGTTGACCGTGGCGGACTGCTCACGGACCGGGCGCTCGGAGAAGAACATGTCCTTCGCCTGCGGGAAGTGCGGGAACAGGGTCGGGAGCTCCTCGTGGAACTCGTTGTCCGCGGCGAGGATCGCGACCAGCGGGGCGGCGGCGGTCTTCGCCTGGTTGCCCTCGGCCATGCAGTTCACCAGACGCTGGCGAGCCTCGCCGGAGCGGACCAGGACGACGCGCAGCGGCGTCTGGTTGAAGGCCGTCGGGCCGTACTTGACCAGGTCGTAGATCGCCTGGATCTGCTCGTCGGTCACCGGCTCGTCGCTGAAGGTGTTCGCGGTGCGGGCCTCGCGGAACAGCAGGTCCTGGGCAGCGGGGTCAAGAACGAGAGACATGAAGAACCTTTTCGGTATGTGCGTATGTGCGGTGGATCCCGGGGGGATCCGTTGGCGATACCGACAGTAAACCGATTAGGTTTAAGGTTCAACCAAATCCGGAATATGGTGATCCGCTTCACAGATCATGGGGGCCGCCGCCGCGACTCTGAGCAGCGACGGCCGACGCTCACCAGGAATCGGCCGCCGACGGGCCATCACGCCGACCTGGTCATGAACCAGAGCCGGCTAGCCGAAGCCTCGGAGTCGGCTACTCGGAGTCGCTGGCGTGCTCCTCCGACTCCTCCTCGGCCAGCGCCGCGTCCAGCCGCGCCCGCGCGCCCTCGAGCCACCGCCGGCACACCTTCGCCAGCTCCTCGCCCCGCTCCCACAGCGCGAGGGACTCCTCCAGGGTCGTGCCCCCCGCCTCCAGGCGGCGTACGACCTCGATGAGCTCGTCCCGCGCCTGCTCGTACCCGAGTGCCTCGTCCACCTTGCTGGTCATGCGCCCACCCTATGCATCGACTCGTACGGAGAATTCACCCTCGGCGACCCGCGCCCGCAGCGCCTCGCCCGCCGCCACCTCGTCCGGGTCCCGGACCACATGACCGTCGGCCTTCTGCAGCACCGCGTACCCCCGCTGGAGGGTCGCGGCGGGGGACAGGGCCACCACGCGCGCGTGGGTGTGCGTCAGCTCCGAGTCGGCACGGTCGAGGAGGTGCCCAAGGGTGCGCCGGCCGCGGTCCAGCAGGGCGGCGACCTGGTCGGCCCGTTCGTCCACCATGCGGTGCGGATCCTCTATCGAGGGCCGGGCCAGCGCGTGCGCGAGGCCGCGCTCCTCCCGCTCGATGAAGGACTGGACGCTGCGCCGCGCCCGGTCCCGCAGGAACCGCACCCGCTCATACTCCTCGCCGACGTCCGGCACGACCTTCTTGGCGGCGTCGGTCGGCGTGGACGCGCGCAGGTCGGCCACGTAGTCCAGCAGCGGGGTGTCGGGTTCGTGACCGATCGCCGACACGACGGGCGTACGGCACGCCGCCACCGCCCGTACGAGCTGCTCGTCGGAGAACGGCAGCAGGTCCTCCACGCTGCCGCCGCCCCGCGCCACGATGATCACGTCGACGTCGTCCATCGCGTCCAGATCCTTCACGGCCTGCACGACCTGGGGCACCGCGTGCACGCCCTGCACGGCGACGTTGCGGACCTCGAAGCGGACGGCGGGCCAGCGGTGCCGCGCGTTCTCCAGCACGTCGCGCTCGGCCGCGGACGCCCGCCCGCACACCAGGCCGATGAGCTGCGGCAGGAACGGCAGGACCTTCTTGCGCTCGGGCGCGAACAGTCCCTCGGAGGCGAGCGACTTCTTCAACTGCTCAAGGCGGGCGAGCAGTTCACCCACCCCCACCGGCCTTATCTCGGCGGCCCGCAGCGACAGCTGCCCCCGCGGCGCGTACCACTCCGGCTTCGCGTGTACGACGACACGGGCGCCCTCGCTCACCACGTCGGCGACGGCGTCGAACACCTGCCGATAACAGGTCACGCTCACGGAGATGTCGTGCGACGGGTCGCGCAGCGTCAGGAACACGACGCCCGCACCGGGGCGCCGCGACAACTGGGTGATCTGCCCCTCGACCCACACCGCGCCGAGCCGGTCGATCCATCCTCCGATGAGCCGCGACACCTCACCGACGGGCAGCGGAGCCTCCGCGGACGTATTGAGAGCCATGCCGCGAGGGTAACGGCCGACGCTGACACCGCGGCCCGCCGTTCGTGTCCCGCGCCGTCGTCCACGCCGGTCGTCGCGCCGGACATGGATCCCGTGCCGGGCGCCGGACATGGGCCCAGTGCGGGCGCCGGACATGGGCCCGGTGCCGGACATCCCGCGCCCCGGAGGTCACGCCCGGCCCCACCCCTCCCAGCCCCCACCAGTTCTCCCCAAGGAGGCGATCTTTGACCCTCCGGGCGGCCTTACGATGGGGGGCATGACTGCTTCGCCTGGCCGCCGTGTCCTGCTCGCCGCCCCCCGTGGCTACTGCGCGGGTGTGGACCGCGCCGTGATCGCCGTCGAGAAGGCCCTTGAGCAATATGGGGCCCCGATCTATGTCCGTCACGAGATCGTCCACAACAAGTACGTCGTGCAGACCCTGGAGAAGAAGGGTGCGATCTTCGTCGAGCAGACGGCGGAGGTCCCCGAGGGGTCCATCGTCATGTTCTCGGCGCACGGCGTCGCCCCGGTCGTCCACGACGAGGCCGCCGCCGGCAAGCTCGCCACCATCGACGCGACCTGCCCGCTGGTCACCAAGGTCCACAAGGAAGCCGTCCGCTTCGCGGGCGAGGACTTCGACATCCTGCTCATCGGCCACGAGGGCCACGAGGAGGTCATCGGCACGTCCGGTGAGGCGCCCGACCACATCACCCTGGTCGACGGCCCCGAGGACGTCGCCAAGGTCGAGGTCCGCGACCCGTCCAAGGTCGTCTGGCTCTCCCAGACCACGCTGTCGGTCGACGAGACCATGGAGACCGTCGACGCGCTGAAGGAGAAGTTCCCGCAGCTCATCTCCCCGCCGAGCGACGACATCTGCTACGCCACGCAGAACCGTCAGCTGGCCGTGAAGCAGATGGGCGCGGAGGCGGACCTGGTGATCGTCGTCGGCTCCAGGAACTCGTCGAACTCCAAGCGCCTGGTCGAGGTCGCGAAGCTTGCGGGCGCGCGTGACGCGTACCTGGTCGACTTCGCGGACGAGATCGAGGAGGGGTGGCTGGACGGCGTGACGACGGTGGGCGTCACCTCCGGCGCGTCCGTCCCGGAGGTCCTGGTCGAGCAGGTCCTGGAGTGGCTGTCGCAGCGCGGGTTCGAGGACGTGGAGATCGTCAAGGCCGCCGAGGAGTCCATCACCTTCTCGCTGCCGAAGGAGCTGCGCCGCGATCTGCGGGCGGAGGCGGCGGCGCTGGTCGCCGAGCGCACCGCCGAGAAGTGACCGTCAGTCGTACGACGTAACGTAGATCCATGCAGATCTTCGGTGTGGACATCGGCGGTTCCGGGATCAAGGGCGCTCCCGTGGACCTGGACCGCGGTGACTTGACCCAGGAGCGCTTCAAGGTGCTCACCCCCCATCCGGCGACGCCCGACGCGGTGGCCGACGGTGTGAAGGAGGTCGTCGCCCACTTCGGCTGGACGGGTCCGGTCGGCATCACCTTCCCCGGTGTGGTCAATGGCGGCGACACTGTTCGTACGGCGGCCAACGTCGACAAGGCGTGGATCGGCACTGATGCGCGCGCCCTGTTGAGCGGGCGCCTCGGCGGCCTTCCGGTGACCGTGCTGAACGACGCGGACGCGGCCGGCGTCGCGGAGATGCAGTTCGGCGCCGGGCGCGACCGTAAGGGCACGGTCCTCCTCCTCACCTTCGGCACGGGCATCGGCAGCGCCCTGTTCATCGACGGCGAACTGGTCCCGAACACGGAGCTGGGACACCTCGAGCTGAACGGCCACGAGGCGGAGAAGCGCGCCTCTACCAAGGTCAAGGAGGACCAGCAGATGACCTGGGAGCACTGGGCGCGCCGCGTCACGAAGTACCTCGCCCACGTCGAGATGCTCTTCTCCCCGGAACTCTTCATCATCGGCGGCGGCGTCAGCCGCAAGGCCGACAGGTTCCTGCCGCTCATCCAGGGCATCAGGGCGGAGATCGTCCCGGCGCAGCTGGAGAACAACGCGGGGATTGTGGGGGCGGCGATGAGGGCGGCGGCGAAGTCGGCGACGTAGGGCGTCGCTGCAGCCGTAGGGCGCCCCGCCTCACGGGCGCGAGGCCGGCTTCCCTGGCCACCCTGCCTGTGCCGTTTCGAGCTGCCCTGTCCGGCTCACCGAGGCGGACGGGTGGGCGGGACGACTCGGTGTGAGGCGGCGGCCTTCGCCTGGGCGCGTCGTTGGGCCGCGCGGCGGGCCATCAGGCGGATCTTGCGGACGGTGGCGATCAGGCCGGCGATCAGCGTCCCGCCGTACAACCACCCTGCCTGCGTGGCGAGCGCGGTGATCAGGCCCATCGCGTGGCCCCCGACCCCGCCGCCGTTTTCGTCGGTGATCGGCAGCAGGCCGAAGGCGAACGCGAGGGGGACGACGACGGGCGCGGTCACGAGGTCCCCCCGCCGTACCCACACGGCGGTCAGCGCGCACACCGGCAGGAACAGCACCCCGTACACCACCAGCGAAGCCCCGAACAGCAGCCGGTCGAGGCAGGCGAGCGCGAACATCGACGCACCGCAGAACAGCCCGCTGCCCAGGCCGGTGAGCCGCGGATTCGGCATCCGCCGCGCCGTCCGGACCACCGGTGGAGCGGCCCGCCGAGCCGCAGGGGCGCCCCGCCGGACCTCGGCGCCCGCGCCCCGCGCCGCCTGCGCGGGAACGGGCATGCCGCGTCGCGGTCTGTGCTGAGGGGGACGCGTCCTGTGTTGCTCCACTGGACCAACTTAGGTCGGTTTATGTGTGGAATAGCCCTTCAGACACGCCGAAGGCAGGCCGAACAAAGGCCGGACAAAGGCCGGACAATGGCCGGAAACAGGCCGGACGCGGGCCGATGGACGGGGCTTGGGCAAGCGTTCGATACGTCGCCGGTGCGGGCCGGGGCACGCCGTAGACTGGGGGATCGTCCTCCACCCTCACGTACGGGAAGTCGCAACGTGTCGCTCACGATCGGAATCGTCGGTCTGCCCAATGTCGGCAAATCGACCCTGTTCAACGCCCTGACCAAGAACGACGTGCTCGCGGCCAACTACCCGTTCGCCACGATCGAGCCGAACGTCGGTGTCGTGGGCGTCCCGGACGCACGCCTGACCAAGCTGGCCGAGATCTTCGGCTCCCAGCGGATCCTCCCGGCGACCGTCGACTTCGTCGACATCGCCGGCATCGTGCGCGGCGCGAGCGAGGGCGAGGGCCTGGGCAACAAGTTCCTCGCGAACATTCGCGAGTCCGATGCGATCTGCCAGGTCATCCGCGCCTTCAAGGACGAGAACGTCGTCCACGTCGACGGCAAGGTCTCGCCCAAGGACGACATCGAGACGATCAACACCGAGCTGATCCTCGCGGACCTCCAGACGATCGAGAAGGTCCTGCCGCGCCTCCAGAAGGAGTCGCGCATCAAGAAGGACATCGCTCCGAAGGTCGCGGCGGTCGAGGCGGCGAAGGACATCCTGGAGAAGGGCGACACGCTGTTCTCGGTGGGCATCGCCCAGGGCTCCGGCAACGAGGAGCTGCTGCACGACCTGCACCTGCTCACCACCAAGCCGTTCCTCTACGTCTTCAACGTCGACGAGGACGAGCTGATGGACGACGACTTCAAGAACGAGCAGCGCGCCCTGGTCGCCCCCGCCGAGGCGATCTTCCTCAACGCCAAGCTGGAGGCGGACCTCGCCGAGCTCGACGAGGAGGACGCGATGGAGCTCCTGGAGTCGGTGGGCGCCGAGGAGCCCGGCCTCGCCACCCTGGCCCGCGTCGGCTTCAACACCCTCGGCCTGCAGACCTACCTGACGGCCGGCCCCAAGGAATCCCGCGCTTGGACCATCAAGAAGGGCGCCACCGCCCCCGAGGCCGCCGGTGTCATCCACACCGACTTCCAGAAGGGCTTCATCAAGGCCGAGGTCATCCACTTCGGCGACCTGGTCGAAGCCGGCTCGGTCGCCGAGGCCCGCGCCAAGGGCAAGGCCCGCATGGAGGGCAAGGACTACGTCATGCACGACGGCGACGTGGTGGAGTTCCGCTTCAACGTGTAGCGCCTGATTCCTTGATCGGCCGAAGTGGCTGGTCAGGGTAAGAAACCCCAGGTCAGGGGCCAGATCTTCGGGTCTGGCCCCTTCCTGTTTTCTCCGGCTGGATCAGCCTCTTTCCTGCCCCTGTGCTGACTTGGTGCTGACTTGCTGGGTGGGTCTGTACGTCCTCTGAGCTGGGGTTTCCGGGGTGCTGTGAGAGGCCGGACGGAACGAGGGGGGTACCTGGAGCCGGGCATAGGAAACCCGGTACCCGTGTGGAAGGGCCGCCGTGCAGGATGGGGGAGTGGCTGACCTGCTGTGGGATGAAGTCAGAGGGTTCTTCGACCCCGATCTGATGGGCGCGCTGCCGGACGTGCTCGTTCATGGGGCCTCGGTCGAGGACTGGCAGGCTGCCCTCGACCTTATTGATGAGCGCGGATGGAAGCACCAGTACTCCGAGGGGGAATCGGTGCTCCCGATGCCTCGGGCGGAGACAGTGCTGTCACGCCCGGCTGAAGCTGATTGCCCGCAGCTGCGGGTCTGGCTTGCTGACGATGCGCTGGCGATCTTCCGCTTCTACTCGGCGGACGAGATCGACTTTGATGTCGACCTGCGGGAACTCCAGGGGCAGGAGCACCTCGACTTGTTCTGCGGGTTCCTCACCGCGATCGGACGGCGGTTGGCGAAGCCGGTGCTGACGGATGCCGAGGGTGGCGACGGCAGCCATCCCGTACTTGGATTCGAGGTCGAGAGCGATCCGGTTGTGCTGTTCGCGTTGCCGTTCGCTTCCTGATCGCTGTTGGTTCGGACCTCCGCAGGCGGCCCTCTTTATGCGACAACGCGAATATTTGCGTGACCGCATGGACGGAGACTGTGCCCCCTCCGTACGGCCGTGATGCCGCCCCATGAGGGGGCGCGGGACAGGGGGTTTCGCCATGGCTCGTGAGGAACTGACCCGACTGACCGGCACCGGGAACGGGAACGGCGAGTGCGGCAAGGATGACTGCCCGAACGTCTATCGAACCGCGTCCGGCTCGTTCGTCGTCCAGGGAGATGTGTCCCATGCGTTCACCGCCCCGGAGGGGGAAGGGCTCGTGGAGATCCCGGAGGAGACGTTGAGGGAGGCTTTCCGTGCTCTTGGCTGGTGAGGCGTGGGCGGCGCGGTTCGAGCGCTTCACGCAGGAGGCATGGCGCCTGGAGACGCTGCCGCAGTACCTCATGCCGCAGGAGGAAGAGGAGTTCGCCGCATTCCGTTCGGGCGCTCGTATCGCCCCCGAGAACGTGGCGAACGAGTACACCGACCGTCTACGCCGACAGGCGGCGGAGAGGCGCGTACAGGGCCGCGTCCACGTCGTCACTCGCCCACTGTCCGCGTACCTGCGCTTCGAGTTCCACCATTACTACAAGGCTCACGCCTTGGCCGGGGAGCAGATCCGCATTCTCGACGTCACGGACAGGCCCAATCCCATCGAGGGTGCACAGGACTTCTGGATGTTCGACCGCTCCGAAGTGGTCCTCATGAACTACCACCCGGACGGTAGGCAAATCAGCCGCGAAGTGTACGCAGGCGACGTGGCACCGTTCGTCGAATACCAGAGGGTCGCGGTAATCGAGTCGGTCCCCTTCGAGGAGTACGTGAAGGGCCTTGACCTTTGAGCCAGAGGCCCTGGGCCAGTCGAGATCAGACCTAGCGGCGGCGCTGAAGAGCGAGCGCAAGCGGGCCGGGTGGACGCAAGTCCGGCTCGCGAAGCGCTGCAACATGAGCCAGACAAAGATCAGCAATATCGAGAGCGGGAAGCTCACCCCCGCCATAGTCGACGTCGAGCTGATCCTTCATGCCCTTGGAGCGGAAGGGCCGCTGGCGGGCGAGATCCTCGCCCTCGCTCGCTCTGCGAACACGGAGTGGCAGGACCACTGGAGCTCACGCCGCAGAGGCTTGGACAAGAAGCAGAACGAACTGGCCAGACTGGAGGCGGTCTCCACGCAGTTCCGCTACTTCCTGCTCTCCATGATTACGGGCCTGCTCGCCACGCCCGAGTACGTGCGCGCGAGCATCGCTGACGTTCCCGGAGACCAGTCCAAGACCATCGCGAAGAAGCTGGAGCGGCAAAGAGTCCTGGTCAATCCGGAGAAGACGTTCACTTTCCTTCTCACGGAACAGGCCGTCCGGTGGCCACTGCTTCCGCCCATCGAAATGGCCATGCAGATGGACCGACTTGTGTCTGTATCGCGAATCCCTAACGTGCAGTTGGGGGTGATCCCTTTGGCGGGACATATTCCAGAGCGCCCCCTCAACACATTCACAGTCTATGACCGTCGCCTGGCCACCGTGGAGACAGGGACGGGGGCCTTGATACTCCGGGACCACCGGGACGTGAACGCGTATCGAGAGGACTTCGAGCGGTACGAGAGATACGCCGTCTGGGGTGACGACTGCCGGGCGCTCTTGAACGACTGGTCCGTGATCTTTACCCGACAACACCAATAGACGTAGGCCCCTCCGACTCACCCCGCGAAACTGGTTGCTCGCTCGGGACATTCGGTCGGGGAGGCGGCAAGCGTGAGCAATCCGAGAACAACGATAAGCGGGCCGGTGCATTTGTCTCTGCCCCGCACTCCGCCCGATCCCGCGCCCGGCTGCGGGGTGTGCGCGGCGCTGGTCTCACAGCGCCAGGCGGCACGGGACAGGGGCGACCTGTCGGCGGCGACGGATGCGGACGTGGAGATCCGTAACCACCCGCACCGGACGCGCGGACAGGGGCAGTCGTGAGCCGCTCCGTCCTGCGGTACGTCGAGCACCGGATCACCCAACACCCGGACACGGACGTGACGTTCGAGGCGGAGTGTCTGGCCTACCCGTGCGGATGGTCAGCGCAGCCATCGACGGAGGGCGCGGCCGTGGACGTCGAGTGCATGAGCCACACCGGCCGGACGGGGCATGGGAGCTTCCGACGCGTGTGCACGTCGTTCGCGTTGGTGGTGCGGACCGAGTAGAGGCAGCTCCCCCCGGCGCGCTGGAAGGGGCGGAGTGAGCGATGGGCGCCCCTCTGCCCGCCTCCGTCGACCTCCCCCGTAGTCGGCAGAGGCGGGTATCGCTGCTCGCGCCAGACTGCGAGGAACGAGGCGGGCCGGATCGCAAGTATCGGCTCGAACAGGTAGGGAGCGCGGCTGCGCAGCAGTCCGTTCGGGGCCGCCTGGAACACCGGCACACCGGCGAACCGGCCGGAGAGGGACAGGGCGACCGTCGCTGTTATCGCTTGGCCTGTGCATGTTTCTCTGGCTCCCATCTTGTGTTCATCTCGCCGGAACAGGGTCGGGTCTCCGTAGTCGATCTTCGTCTACGACCCGATCGACCGCGAGGACGCCATGTGCACCGAACACTGTGACCGCCACACCGAACCCCTGGAGAACGACCGGCTTCCCCGCCGCACCCTCCTGGCGGCCGCGACCGGTCTCGGCGCGGCGGCGCTCACCCTGACTCCTGTCTCCTTCGCGCAGGCCGCTGACGGCACGCCGGCCGCAGCCGACGGCACCGGCGAGGTGACCAGGACGATCACCGGGCATCTGGAGACCGGTGTGGCGGACTTCGTGTACCTGCCGGTGGAAGTGCCGACGGGCGTACGTGAGATCGCCGTCTCCTACTCCTACGACAAGCCCTCGGTGCCGGTCGGGACACCGGGCAACTCCTGCGACATCGGCGTCTTCGACCAGCGCGGCACCAAGCTGGGAAGCAAGGGCTTCCGTGGTTGGTCCGGCGGCTTCCGAACGTCCTTCGCCATCAGCACGACCGAGGCCACGCCCGGCTATCTGCCCGGTCCCGTCGAGGCCGGTACGTGGTACATCGTCCTCGGCCCGTACCAGGTGGCGCCGCAGGGCATGGACTACAGCGTGCAGGTAACTCTGCGGTTTGGCGAGCCCGGTCCGGCGTTCGTCCCCAACTTCCCGCCGGAGCGGGCCAAGGGACGCGGGCGCGCCTGGTACCGCGGCGACTGCCATCTGCACACCGTGCACTCCGACGGCAAGCGCACGCCCGCCGAACTCGCGGCCGCGGCACGCGCCTCCAAACTGGACTTCATGGTCTCCACCGAGCACAACACCTCCTCTGCGCACGCGATCTGGGGCGAGCACGCCGGTGACGACCTGCTGATCATCGCCGGTGAGGAGGTCACCACGCGCAACGGCCACTGGCTGGCGCTGGGTGTCGACCCGGGCCAGTGGATCGACTGGCGTTACCGTTCCCGCGACGACCAGTTCGCGCGCTACGCGCGGGAGGTGCACCGCTCCGGGGGCCTGGTGGTGCCCGCGCACCCGTACACCCCGTACATCGGCGCTCAGTGGAAGTTCGGCTATGAGCACGCCGACGCCGTGGAGCTGTGGAACGGCCCCTGGACGTACGACGACGAGTCGGCCGTCGATGTCTGGGACGCCATGCTCGGCGACGCGGTCAGGAAGGGCCACGACTGGGTGCCGGCCATGGGCAACAGCGATGCGCACCGGGAGCCCCAGGTGGTCGGTGCGCCGCACATGGTCGTGCACGCCGAGAACCTCAGCCGGACCGCGATCCTGGACGCCATCCGCAACGGCCGCAGCTGGATCACCGAGTGGTCCACCGTCGACCTGGCCTTCACCGTCACCGGCCGTGGCATGCAGGCCGGTATCGGCGAGCGGCTGCGGGTGCCCTCCGACGCTCCCGTGGACGTCCGGCTGGACGTCTCGGGCGTGCCGGGCGGCACCGTCCGCTTCATCACCGACGAGGGCCAGATGCACCAGAGGTCGCTGCCCGCCTCCGGCACCGGCACGGTCGTGTGGCGCACCACCGCCTCGCTCGCCGCGTACGTGCGCGCCGAGATCCGCCACCCGAGGGCCGACGGCACCCCGGGCAAGGGCAACTCCATGAGCCCCGACCTGCCGTGGGGCGCCATGGCGGCGATGACCAACCCGATCTTCCTGGAGCGCACGGACGACTAAGGTGCGGTGACGGCGGGACCCCGGGTGCGGAGTCGGGTGTCCCGCCGGGCCTGGCAGCGGCTGCGGACCGGGCACGGCACCAAGGGCGACCGCGACTACGACTGGGCCATGGTCGAGATCACCGGCGACGACACCCCCCGGACGGGAACCGGGAAACAGCGCCCTGCTCATCCGCCGCCACCGCTACACCGGTGAACTGTCCTTCTACCGCTGCCACCTCGGTCGCCTTGGCCGACCTGGTGTCCGTGGTCTGCACCAGGGGCGCATCGAGGAGGACTTCCACGCCGCGAAGTCCCTGACCCGGCTCGACCAGGGGCAGGTGACCTGCTGGAACTCCTGGATGCGCTGGAGCCTGGTCAGCCTGATCGCCGCCGCGGCGGCCGCTGCCCTGCTGGCCGCCGGATGCGGCACCGAACAGAACACGGCGAAGGAAGCAGCACCGGTCCGTGCGGCAGAATCCCCTGCCGGCTCCACCGCGACCACCGACGGCGGCCACGGCAAGAAGCCCGCGGTCCCGGCCGAGCTGCACGGCCCGGCAGGAGGGGGACCAGCGGGGTGCGCCCTTCGCCCAGGCTGACGGAGGGCGTCCCCAGCGGCAGGCACTCGGCGTACCGCCACAGTGAATTCACCCGCCCGGCAGGGGATTTGAGGGGTGCGGGCGTCGGCGCGAAGTCCAGGTCGAGCGGGCCGCGGCAGACCGGGCAGCACCAGGTGAGCGAGTCGGCGGGGATGCGGGTGCCGTCCGTGGGGCAGAAGCAATCCGGCAGTGGTGTCATGTCCGCAGGTTAGATGTGGCCGGTTGATGACGTTGCGTCATGTCTGGCACATGGCGACCGTGTTAAGGGCGTGCAGGGCTCTTGTGCAATTCCTCTGCAGGCCTCAATCTTTCGGCTGACGCACAGGGGCATCACAGTTCAGTGCCAGACGGCCGCCGGCGCGCGGCCGGATGCTTGGCATGGCCCTGTCGCGTCGACTTCTCGGTTCGTGCACCAACCCCCACCAGCGCACCACCGAATGAGAAGGATCCCTCAGATGGCAGAGATGCGTCATGTCCGTCCTGCCCGCCACGCCCGGCGAAGACTCGTCTGGGCCGGCACAACGGCTCTCGCCCTCGGCATCGTCTCCGCGCTCCCCGTGAGTGCCGCGAGTGCCGCGCCCGAACCCGTGGGCCACATCCAGTACGCCGGAGCGTCCAACGCCGTCGCGAACAGCTACATCGTGACCCTCGACGCGGACGCCGCGAAGGCGGACTCGGCCCAGGGCAAGGCCCTCGCCAAGGAGTACGGCGCCACGGTCGAGCGTACGTACAAGAAGGCGCTGAACGGCTACGCGGTGGAGGCCACCGAGGCCGAGGCGGAGCGGTTCGCCGCCGACCCCGCCGTCACCTCCGTCGTCCAGAACCGCACCTTCCACATCGACACGACCCAGCCCAACCCGCCCTCCTGGGGCCTGGACCGTATCGACCAGAAGAACCTGCCGCTCAACAGCTCGTACACCTACCCGGACTCGGCCGGGTCGGGCGTGACCGCGTACATCATCGACACCGGCGTACGCATCACCCACAGCGACTTCGGCGGCCGTGCCTCGTACGGCTACGACGCCATTGACAACGACAACACCGCCCAGGACGGCAACGGCCACGGCACACACGTGGCGGGCACGGTGGCCGGCAACGCGTACGGCGTCGCCAAGAAGGCGAGGATCGTCGGCGTCCGCGTGCTCAACAACGCGGGCTCGGGCACGACCGCCCAGGTTGTCGCGGGCATCGACTGGGTCGCCCAGAACCGCAGCGGCCCGTCCGTCGCCAACATGTCGCTCGGCGGCGGCGCGGACAGCGCCCTCGACACGGCCGTCCGCAACGCCATCGCCTCCGGCGTCACCTTCGCGGTTGCGGCGGGCAATGACAGCGCCAACGCCTCCAACTACTCGCCCGCGCGGGTCACCGAGGCCATCACCGTCGGCTCGACCACGTCCTCCGACGCCCGCTCCAGTTTCTCCAACTACGGCTCCGTCCTGGACATTTTCGCCCCGGGCTCCTCGATCACCTCGTCCTGGAACAGCAGCGACACGGCGACGAACACCATCTCCGGTACCTCGATGGCGACGCCGCACGTGGCTGGCGCGGCGGCGGTCTATCTGGCCGACAATCCCGGCTCCACGCCCGCGCAGGTCGCCTCGGGCCTGATCGCCGCCGCCTCGACCGGTGTCGTCACCAACCCGGGCACCGGCTCGCCCAACCGGCTGCTCCAGGTCGGCGCCGGTACGGTGACTCCGCCAGGACCGCGCTTCGACAACACCGCGGACTACACGATCAACGACCACTCCACGGTCGAGTCGCCGATCACCGTGAGCGGTGTTTCCGGGAACGCGCCGTCGTCACTGAGCGTGCCTGTGAGCATCGTTCACACGTACATCGGTGATCTGCAGGTGCAACTGATCGCCCCCGACGGGTCGGCGTACACGCTGAAGGCGTACGGGACCGGCGGAAGCTCCGACAACATCAACACCACGTACACGGTGAATGCCTCCTCCGAGGTCGCCAACGGCACCTGGAAGCTGCGCGTGAGCGACAACGCGTCGCTCGACACCGGGAAGATCGACTCCTGGGCGCTGCAGTTCTGACCGGCGGTCAGTAGCACTCCTCGTCCTCAGTACTCCTCGTCCTCGCGGAACGGCTCCGGCTCGGTGACCCAGCCCGCCGCGAGGACGAGGCGTGAGGTGCGGTGCACGGCGAGGAAGCCGAAGGGGCGGTGGAAGACAGCGTCGATCTCGGTCGTCACATAGCGGGGTGCCGGGCGCTCGAAGGGCATCGCGCAGCCGGCGATCGCCGACAACGCCGTAACGGCGGCCGCGCGAAAGCCCTTGTCGGTGAAGGCGGTGGTAGCCGCCTGGTTGGCGGAGCCCACCGCCAGGGGGTGGTGGCTGATACCGGGGAAGTGCCCTCGGGAGTCGTCCCTGGCCGCGTCGAGCCCGAACAGCCGCGGATGCTGCAGCAGATCGTGCTCAGCGGAGAAGTCGAACGCGACCGTCGCGACGTTCAGGCTCGGTGGGGTCGGGCTGTAGCAGCGCACCTTGCGGACATTCAGCCCCGGGCCCACTTCTCCGTACGGGAGTTGCTCACCCGGCACAGCCCGGTGGCGCCGCGCGAGGACGTCGACGCCCGCGGCGAGTACCTGACTCGCGCTCATCCGTTCCTCGCCGAGGAGCAGGTGAACGTCGACGCCGGTGGTACCGAGGACCTTCAGCTCCGTGACGGCTCCCGCGGGCGTGTCCGCCACACCGATCCGGTCCAGCAGGCCGGTCGTCCTGAGGAGCCCGGCCAGGTGCCGGTCCTTCCACGGACCCGAAGTGGCCGACAGATACCCGGGCTCGAAGGGTTGCAGCCACCGCGTACGCAGCGCCAGCGCACTCGCCAGCACCAGCAGGGTGTCCTCGTCCAGTGGCGCGGGCATGCGCTCGATGAGCCCGCCCGTCCGCTGGGCCGCCCATGCGTCGAGCGTCGCCTTGTCCGCGGTGACGTCCCCGCTGAGCACGCCGAAGGTGTCCACGGGCAGTCCCCCCGCCCAGTCCTCCCGCACGGGCAGCGTTCGTCTGGTCCACAGTCCCAGCGCCGTGTCCACGCCCCGCATGCTCTCCAGGGCACCCAGCAACTCCCGCCCTGCGGCGGCGGCTTCGTCGGCCGCGATCCCCACCGCTTCCGCCAGCTCCGTCCGCGCCGCGCCGCCCGCCGCGTCCGCGAGGAGGGCGAGCAGCGGCCAGACGCCGGTGGCGGAGAACACCGTGCCGCCCGACGCCGTCCCCGCCCAACGGGCGGTCAGCCCGTTGACCGCCCGCATCGCTGCGTTCGTAACCCGCTCCCCCAAAATTTCGACTCCGCTCGATCAGGGGGACCCCCCATCGCCCCCGCGTGGCGCGCTTACGATGCGCCCAACCGTACAGTCGTACGCCAGTTCCACACCCCCTGGCCTAGGAGCAAGGCACCCGTGTCCATACCCCCGCCGCCCGGGCCCCAGCAGCCTGAGGGTCAGTACCCGCCTCCGGGGTTGCCGCAGGGCACTCCTGGTACGCCCCCGGGCACGTACCCGTACCAGCAGCCGTACCCGCAAACCCCCTATCCGGGGGCGTACCAGCCCTGGGGGCAGGGCTATTCCCCGTACAACCGGCCGGCGCCCGTCAACGGGCTCGCGATCTCCGCGCTCGTGCTCGGCATCCTCTGCTTCCTGCCCGCTGTCGGGCTGGTTCTCGGGATCGTCGCGCTCGCGCAGATCAAGCGGCGGGGCGAGCGCGGCAAGGGGATGGCGGTGGGCGGCATGGTCATGTCGTCGATCGGCGTCGTCCTGCTCGTACTCGCGGTCGCCACGGGCGGTGCGCGCGACTTCTGGGACGGCTTCCGGGACGCGGCGAGCGAACGGGGCTCGGCCTTCTCGCTCAAGAAGGGCGAGTGTTTCGACGCGCCGGGCGGCTCGCTGGAGGGTATGGCGTACGACGTCGACAAGGTGCCGTGCGCCGGCCGGCACGACGCCGAGGTTTTCGCCAACTTCCAGCTGGGCAAGGGTGGTTACCCGGGCGACAGCGCGATCACCGACACCGCCGACGAGAAGTGCTACGCGCTGCGGGACACGTACGCGATGGACAGCTGGGCCATCCCGGGCAACGTCGACGTGTACTACTTCACGCCGACCTCGCAGAGCTGGCGCGTCGGCGACCGCGAAGTCACCTGCATGTTCGGCAGCGTCGACGAGAAGGTCAGCCTGACGGGCTCGCTGCGCAAGGACGTGCTCACCCTCGACGCGGACCAGCTCGCCTATCTGAAGGCCGCGCACGTCCTCAACGCGGCGATGGAGTCGGCGCCTTACGAGGAGTACGTCGAGGACGATCTGCCGGGCCACAAGGAATGGGCGACCAGGGTCTCGAAGGCGCTCACGAAACAGGCGGGCATGCTGCGCGGCCATACGTTCGCCCCCGACGCCTCCAGCGGTGTCGCCGCGCTCGTCAAGGACCTCGAGCTGGCGCAGAAGGAGTGGGCGAAGGCGGCGGACGCGCAGGACGCGGACACCTTCTACACGCACTACGAGAGGGGCCTGAAGCTCATCGACGCCGAGAAGACGGTCACCATCCGCAAGGCTCTGGGCCTCGCCACCACCCCGCCGTCGTACGAGGAGGGCGGCGACGGCGCCGGCGACGGAGGAAGCGGTGCCGGTATGGAGGTGTGACCGCGGCTGTAGCGGGGAGAAAGTGCCTGGTGAAACCCTCGGGCGGATCAAGTCATCACATCGAGTGATTCCCTGGCCTTTGCTTGCATGGCACAACCCACGGTTGCCACGCTCTTGCTGTCTGTACAACCTGATGGGAGCGCCTAGTGACATTCGGTGAGCAGCCGGCCTACCTGCGTGTCGCGGGTGATCTCCGCAAGAAGATCGTCGACGGTTCGCTGCCACCGCACACCCGCCTCCCGTCACAGGCCAGGATCCGCGAGGAGTACGGCGTCTCGGACACGGTCGCCCTGGAGGCGCGCAAGGTGCTGATGGCCGAGGGGCTCGTCGAGGGCCGCTCCGGTTCGGGCACGTACGTGCGGGAGCGGCCGGTCCCGCGCCGGGTGGCCCGCTCCGGGTACCGGCCGGACAGCGGCGCGACCCCGTTCCGCCAGGAGCAGGCCGACGTGTCCGTGCGCGGCACCTGGGAGTCCCACAGCCGCCAGGTCGAGGCCAGCGGCGCCATCGCCGAGCGCCTGTCCATCAAGCCCGGCGACCGCGTGATGTGCACGAACTACGTCTACCGGGACGGCGGCGACGCGGTGATGCTCTCCACGTCCTGGGAACCCCTCGCCGTCACGGGCCGTACGCCGGTGATGCTCCCCGAGGAGGGTCCGCTCGGCGGCATGGGCGTCGTCGAACGCATGGCGGCCATCGACGTGATCGTGGACAACGTCACGGAGGAGGTGGGAGCGCGCCCAGGTCTCGCCGAGGAACTCCTCGCGCTGGGCGGCGTACCCGGGCATGTCGTCCTCGTCATCCAGCGGACCTTCTACGCCTCGGGGCGCCCGGTCGAGACGGCCGACGTGGTCGTCCCGGCGGACCGGTACCGCATCGCGTATCACCTGCCGGTGAAGTAGCCGTAGCCGCCGGGTTCGGGGAGCGGACGCCGACGCGGTGCGCTGCGGCGCTGTCCGCCGTCGGCCGCCAAGTGACCCCCGTACGGATCCGGTTGGAATCTGGCCGTTCTCAAGTGCCGTGCCCACGCTGGACTTCGTGCTGTTCGAGGGCGCGCAGGGAGTGCTCGACAGCGCGTTCGAGGGCGTGCGGTGCTTTCCAGCCTGGCCGGTTGCGTACCTCTTTGTGAAAAGCCGTATTCGCTGCGTGAAGGTTAGGCGTAGGCTCGGGCATATGCGGATTGCGGTTTCCTTAGAGGGCGGGGCACGGCGGGGACCCGGGTCGGGAAGTGGAGGGGCGCGATGAACGACGGCACGATCACTCTTCCCTGGCTCGTCATACGGCAGGACGACAACGGCAATCGCTACCGCGTGGGCAGGTACGCGACCCGCGCCGAGGCCCAGAAGATCGCCGACAGCCTCGACGACCGCCGGCACAAGCAGCTCTACTGGGTCGAGCTCATCGGGCAGAACGGAACCAAGTGATCCGCCCTGTTGGGGGCTTCGGTCCTGCCGGGGGCATACGACCTGCCCGGGGCATCCGTCCCGTCCGGGGTCCGGTGGCACTCCCGTAGGCTCCGGCTCATGACGGAACGGATCGTGGTGGTGGGAGCCGCCCTGCTGAGCGGCGGTCGCCTGCTCGCCGCCCGCCGCAGCGCGCCTCCCGAGCTGGCCGGGCGCTGGGAGTTGCCGGGCGGCAAGGTCGAACCGGGCGAGACTCCCGAGCACGCCCTCGTACGGGAGCTGCGCGAAGAACTCGGCGTCGAGGCGGAGCCGGTCGAGCGTGTCCCGGGGGAGTGGCCCCTCACGGCGCCGTACGTCCTGCGGGTGTGGATCGCACGGCTGCTCCCTGGCTCGGGCGAACCCAAGCCCCTCGAAGATCACGACGAGTTGCGCTGGCTCGCTCCGGACGAGGTCGAGGACGTGGCCTGGCTGGACCACGACGTTCCCGCGGTGAAGGCCGCGCTGACGGCGTGGGGCGCGGGCGGCTAGAGCCTGTCCGGCGGATCAGGTCGCGGACTGCCCGGGCGGAGGCCGGGGCTCGTCCGGGGTGGCGCGCGGGGAGTGGAGAAACCTCGCGGGGCGTATGGGCCGGCGGCGTTCAGAGCGTCGTACGCCGTTCGTGCCACAGTGCGCCTTCGGGGGCGGTAAGGCGTCCCGGATATCGGGTATGTGCCCATTAACCCCATGAAACCGGACATGGGTGTGCTCTTGGCCTGGGAAGTGATCGGCTTGATCGACACCGAAGGCGATTGCGCCGAGTGGACCTTTCCCGCGGAACCAGGTGCCGTCCGTACCGCCCGTGCCGTCGTTCGGGGTCAGCTGCGCACCTGGGAACTGGACTGCCTCGGCGATATCGCCGCACTGCTGGTCAGCGAGCTGGTGACGAACTCCCTGCGGCACGCCACGGGCCCCATCGGCGTACGGCTCGTACGCCCTGCCGGGCTGCCGGGCGCCCTGCTGGTGGAGGTCTCCGACCCGCTGCCGGACCCGCCCCGCGAGCGGGCCACCGACGCCGACGACGAGAGCGGCCGCGGACTCCAGCTCGTGGCCAGCTCCTCGCGCCGCTGGGGCACCCGCCCCGGAGGCACCGGGAAGACGGTCTGGTTCGAGCTGGCGGTGCCCGGCTGACGGATCGTCGGGAGGGGGAGGGGGGAACGACCGAAGGGTTCCAGCCACCGATGCCGGCCGGGCTCTTTGATTCGACGGGGTGCTACCTGGTTAGAAGACTGGGAGTATGTCGCGGCCGGTCCAAAAACCATCGGGACCGGGCTGTGATCGTGAACACCGTGTTGTGCGGCGCCGTAGTGCTGGATACTGCGGGCAGCCGCCTCCGGTGACCGGTGCCGGACGCGGTGAGCTGGAGGGGACGGTTCGCGTGAGCGAGATACCAGCGAAGGCCACGGAGTCCGAGGACCCGTCGGACGGCGCGAGGGCTGAGGTCGCGGGCGATGCCGCGGGCGACGCTGCGCGCGGTCCCGTGCGCACAGTGCCCGACGCGCGCGCGGGCGACGCGACGGGCGGATCGACGACCGGTTCGATGGGCGCATCGATGCGGGGCGCGACGGGCGAACCGACGGGTGACGCGACGGGCGGGTCGAGGCCTGATGTGACAGGCGAATCGAGTCCTGGCGCGACGACTGACTCCATGCGTGGTGCGGCAACCAACTCGATGCGCGGCGCGGCAACCGACTCGATGCGTGACGCGATGTGGCAGAGCAGTCCGCCCGGTTCGATCTACGACTACATCAAGGTCGCGGCGTTCTCCATAGGCCCCGACGGGCTCGTCGACCAGTGGAGCCTGCGGGCCGAGCAGCTCTTCGGCATCTCCTCCGGGCGCGCCGTCGGCATGGACCCCATCGAGGCGTTCGTCGCCCCCGGCCGGCGTGAGTTCGGGCAGCGCAAGATGGCGGAGATTTTGGACGGCCGGGAGTGGACCGGAGTGATCCCGTTCCGGATGCCCGCTCGCGACGACGGCAGCGAGGGCGTCGAAGGGCTCGCCGAGGTCTATGTGATGCCCACCACTACGGAGGAGGGTGAGCGGGCCGCCGTATGCATCCTCGTGGACGTCCGTATCCTGCGCAGGATCGAGACGGACCTCGCCGCCTCGCAGGCGATTTTCGGTCAATCTCCCTTCGGCTTCCTCCTGATCGACACCGATCTGCGGGTCCGGCGCGCCAACCAGCGGTTCGCCTCGACTTTCGGCGGCACCGCCGAGGACCACCGCGGGAAGGGTGTCCACGACTATCTGCCCCGCGCGGAGGCCGAGCGCGTCGCGGCGATCCTGCGCCGCGTCCTGGAGACCGGCGACTCCATCACGGACATGCACGTCACGGGCCATGTGCCCGGGTCCGACGAACGCCGCCACTGGTCCATCAACCTCTACCGCGTGCACAGCGGCAGCGGCCGCCCCATCGGTATCGCCTGGCTCGGAACCGACATCACGGCCCGTCGCGCCGCCGCCCGCGAGGCGGCCGCCGCCCGGCGCAATCTCGCCCTTCTGAACGAGGCCGGCGCCCGTATCGGCAACTCCCTCGACCTGGAGACCACCGCACGCGAGCTCCTCGACGTCGTCGTGCCCGGATTCTGCGACCTCGCGACCGTCGACCTCTACCAGGGCCTGCTGGCCGGCGACGAAACCCCGCCGGGCCTGGCCGACGGCAGCGCCGAACTCCGCCGCGTCGCCTTCGCCAGCGCCGTCTCCGACGCGCCCTTCCTCGGCGGACCGGAACCGGTGGACGTCGGCGCGGTCCACCACTATCCCTTCAACTCGCCCTGCGCGGACGCCCTGCGCACCGCACGCCCCCAGCACATCCCCGCCGCGGAGGGCGGGCTCATCCAGTCCACGCTCGCGGTCCCGATGGTCGCCCACGACACCGTCGTCGGGCTCGCCCAGTTCTCCCGTACGAAGGGCAGCGAGCCGTTCGGCGAACGCGACCGGGCGCTCGCCGTGGAACTCGCGGCCCGCGCCGCCGTCTGCATCGACAACGCGCGCCTCTACCGCCGCGAGCACGAGCGCGCGCTGATACTGCAACGGTCCCTGCTGCCCCCGGGCGATCCGGAGGCCTCGGGTCTGGACATCGCCTGCCGCTACCTCCCCGGAAATGCCGCGACGGAGGTGGGCGGCGACTGGTTCGACGTCATCGAACTGCCCGGCCACCGCACGGCGTTGGTGGTGGGGGATGTGATGGGGCGCGGGTTGCGCGCTGCCGTCGCCATGGGTGAACTCCGTTCAGCCGTACGGACGCTGGCGCTCCTCGATCTGGAACCCGCCGAAGTCCTCTCGGCGCTGGACGAGATCGCGCGCGGCCTCGGCACGCCCGGCGGGGTCCAGCAGTCCACCCGCACCCGGCAGCCGCGCGACGCCGACCTCTCCGAGGTGTACCTCGCGACGTGCGTGTACGCCGTCTACGACTCCGTGACGCGCCGGTGCACCTTCGCCAACGCGGGCCATCTGCCGCCGGTGCTGGTCGAACCCGGCGAGAGCGCGCTGATGCTCGACGTGCCGCCCGGGATGCCGCTCGGGGTGGGCGGCGAGCCCTTCGAGGAGGTGGAGGTCGAGCTTCCCGAGGGTGCGTTGCTGGCGCTCTACACGGATGGACTGGTCGAATCCCGCGACCATCCCCTCGACGAGGGCCTCCAGGCGTTCGTCGGCGCCCTGACCGACCCCTCCAGCCCGCTGGAGGACGTCTGCGACCACGTCCTCAACACCCTCGACACCCACCACGGCGAGGACGACATCGCGCTGCTGATGGCCCGTGTCCAGGGCCTGCCCGCCGAGTCCGTCGGCGACTGGACCCTGCCGCGCGAGCCGCGCAGTGTGGGGCGCGCGCGTGAGTACGCCCGTACGCAGCTGGTGTCCTGGGGCCTCGAACCCCTCGTGGACACGGCGGAGCTCCTGGTCAGCGAGCTGGTGACCAACGCGCTGCGCTACGGCGAGGGCGAGATCCGGCTGCGGCTCCTCCTCGACCGCACCCTCGTCTGCGAGGTCTGGGACGCGGGGCTCGTCCAGCCGCGGCGGCGACGGGCCCGGGACACGGACGAAGGCGGCCGAGGGCTGCAGCTCGTGGGGCTGCTGTCGGCGGCCTGGGGCTCCCGCCGGACGCCGCGCGGCAAGACGGTGTGGTTCGAACTCCCGCTCCCGGACGGCGGGACGGGCCTGACGGACCCGGCGGAGGCGTTGCTGAGCCTGTTCTGAGGCGTCTTAGCCTGTCCGGCGTTTGAGGACGAGCGCGAAGCGCGATATGGGGGGTCTGGGGGGCGGAGCCCCCCAGATACGGGACGGGTAGGGGCGGAGGGGGCGAAACCCCCTGGTCAGGCACCCGGCACCGCCCGCCGCCCCCGCGTCAGGGGCCCACCGAAACTCGCGGGCCCCACGTCGCGCCCCCCGTACGGCGTCCCATACGCCCGCACATCCCGCTCGGCAACCCGCAACGCCTCCCGGGCGAGCACACCGGCCCACTCGACCTCGGAGAGATCGGGCGCCAGCCCGAGACGACGCTCCGCCTCCGCCAGCCGCGTACGCGCCCCACACCCCACCGCCCCCCGATGCGTCGTGACGAACCCCGCCACGACGGCGACCGCGCTACGCGCAGGGAGCAGCGCGTGCTCGAGGAGCGCACGAGCACGGTCCTCGGACAGCTCACCGGAGCGCACCGAGGCAAGCGCCGCCCCCGCCTCGGCAAGGCGCCGCAGGGCGTCGAGAGGGTCGTACGGACCGCCCGCCATCTCCCGGCGCACATCGGCGAGCAGCGACTCGGCGTGCGCGACCCGCCCGGGCAGCGCACCGACCCCCGAGGTCGCCAGCAGCCCGCGGGCCTCCGCGAGGTCGGCCCGTACGGCGTCGAGGGCGGCGGTCACCTGCGCGTCGGCCGCGCCCAGTTCGGCGGCGAGCCGGTCGACGCCGTCCACGAGGACCGCCGCCTGGTCGACGGCCCCCTCCGCCGAGCGCAGATACGCGGCCGCCTTCCCGCCGTCGCCCCGGTCGCGGGACTGCCGCGCCTGGTCGAGCTGCATCGTGGCGAACGCGAGCCGGTCCTTGGCCAGTTCGACGTGGCCGGCGACGGGGAGGGACGCGGAGGGGGCGTACCGCTCATGGAGGTCGCGCAGCGTCGCCTCGGCGGCCGGGGTGCGCGCGGCGAGCTCCCGTAAGCGGGTCTCAGCGTGCCGCAGGGCGGTTTCCGGGTCCCGCTCCAGGGCACGCAGTTGGTCGAACCCGGCGGCCTCCGCGTCAAGCCGCCGCCCCGCCTCCGTGCAGCGCAGCACGATCTCCTCAAGGATGTTCCGGCCGTTTTCCGGCGCCGAGTCGTCGAGCTGTTGCCGCAGCCGGAAGGCGTCCGCCAGCTCGGCCTTCGCGTACGCCAACGCCTCCGCGTACGGCTTGACCGCGTCGGCCCCGAACTGGGCGGCGGCGCAGCCGAGTTCCTCGGCGCTCGTCCGGACGCAGTCGTCGGTGTCGACCAGTAACGTCCGTGTCTGCCGGTCGAGTTCACGGACGGACGCGACCTGCGCGGACCCGCCGCCCGGCGTCGTACGCGTCCTCGCCCGTCGCGTGCGCCGGGCGTACCCGTACGCCGCCAGTACGACCGCGGTGCCCAGCGCGATGAGCGGCAGTACGAGGTCCGCGGTGGCCGTCTCGTCCTGACCGACATCACCCGCGGCCCCCTGAACCCCCGCCTCGCCGGTGACACGCACACCCCTGGTCGCGGTCACCGTGTCCCCGCCACGCCCCTCGGTCAGGGGCAGCACCAGCCACCCCACCGCCACCAGTCCTCCGAGCACGACATGCGCCACGCGCACGGCTATGTGGGACGTGGCTCTGCGCGACCGGTTCCGGCTCTGGGGCGACGTCACATTTGGGAGCGTATGGCCGCTGGTACGGGGGCGCGACCGGGCGTACGCCGAGGTGGGGGCGTCTAAGGTACGGGGGATACGGGGGCGTACGGAGGGGGCGCGGGGATGGACACGAACCGAACAGAGCCGACGGCGGCGGACGCACAGGTCCCGGACCGGGAGCCGCGCGAAGCCCCGCAGCCCCCGGCTCCGGAGGCGCCAGAAGCCCCGCAGCCCCCGGAGCCGGAAGAGCAAGAGACGCCGCAGCCCCCGGCGCCCGAAGGGCTAGAAGCCCCGCAGCCCTCGGAACCGCAGGCGCAAGAGACAGCGCAGCCCCCGATACCGGACCCACAACCCCCGGCGTGGCGCCGTTCCTGGCGTCACCCCCGCCTCCGCTGGCCCAAACGCATCGCCCTCGCCCTGATCCTCGCCCTCCTCCTGCCGACCCTCGCCGCAGGCATCGCCCTCCGCGTCAACTACGCCGGAGACCCGGCCCCCGGCACCAAGACCAGGAACCGTGACGCCCTCTGGCTGGGCCACGCCTGGGTGGACGGGCGGAAGAAGGACGCGGACGTCACGGCGCTCGCGGCGCGGCTGCGGAGCACCGGGATCCGGGATCTGTACGTGCACACGGGACCGCTGGAGCACGACGGCACGCTGCCCGAGGCGGTGTACCCGCGTGCTGGCTGGCTGATCGCCGCCGTGCACCGGGAGCTGCCCGGCGTACGGGTCCAGGCCTGGCTCGGCGACAGACTGGCGAGCGAGGGGCCGGTCGGGCTGCGGCTGGAGCGGAAGGCGACCCGGGACGCCGTCGTGCGCTCGGCCCGCCAGGTCCTCGACGCCGGCTTCGACGGCGCCCACTTCGACCTGGAGCCTCTGCACTCCGGCGACTCCGACTACCTCTCCCTCCTCGACGACCTGCGCCGCGTCACCCGCGCCCACGACGTCCCGCTCTCCGTCGCCGCCCACCAGATCGACCCGCTTCCGGCGCTCCACTCCGTCACGGGCACCCTGACCGGACACTACAAGTGGTGGTCGCAGTCGTACTTCGGACAGGTCGCCCGCCGGGTCGACCAGATCGCCGTGATGTCGTACGACACGGCGATGCCGCTGGAGAGCCTGTACGGCGGTTACGTCGCCCAGCAGACCTCCCTCGCCCTCGAAGTCACCCCGAAGTCGACGGACTTGCTGATGGGCCTGCCCTTCTACTACGAGGACGACGTGAGCCACCGCGGCTCCGCGGAGACCGTCAGGGCAGCCGTCCGCGGCACCCGTCTCGGCCTCTCCCGCACCGACCGCACCCGCGAACACTTCGGCGTCGCCCTCTACGTGGACTTCGCCGCGCGTGAGAAGGACTGGACGCAGTACCGGGAGGGCTGGGTCAGTCCTGCCGCCTCCTGATCTTCGACCCCAGCCACACCAGCGGGTCGTACTTGCGGTCAACCGCCCGTTCTTTCAAGGGAATCAGGGCATTGTCCGTGATCTTGATGCCCTCGGGGCAGACCTCGGTGCAGCACTTGGTGATGTTGCAGTAGCCGAGACCGTGGTCGTCCTGGGCGCTGCGCTTGCGGTCCAGGCCGGACTCCGCCGCCGCGTCCAGCGGGTGCATGTCCAGCTCGGCGACGCGCATCAGGAAGCGCGGGCCCGCGAACGCCGTCTTGTTCTCCTCGTGGTCACGCACGACATGGCAGGTGTCCTGGCACAGGAAGCACTCGATGCACTTGCGGAACTCCTGCGAGCGGTCGACGTCCTCCTGCATCATCCGGTACTCACCGGCGCGCAGGCCGGCGGGCGGCACGAAGGACGGGACCTCCCGCGCCTTGGTGTAGTTGAAGCCCACGTCGGTCACCAGATCCCGTACGACCGGGAAGGCGCGCAGCGGTGTGACGGTGATCGTCTCCTCCGGCGTGAACACCGACATCCGCGTCATGCACAACAGCCGCGGCCGCCCGTTGATCTCCGCCGAGCACGAACCGCACTTGCCCGCCTTGCAGTTCCAGCGCACGGCCAGGTCGGGGGCCTGGGTGGCCTGGAGCCGGTGGATGATGTCCAGCACCACCTCGCCCTCGTTGACTTCGACCTTGAAGTCCTCCAGGCCGCCGCCCTCGGCGTCCCCGCGCCACACCTTGAAGCGGGCTTCATAGCTGCTCACTCGTAGAGCTCCTCTTCGGCGAGGTACTTGACCAGCTCCTCCTTCTCGAAGAGGGCGAGCAGGTCGGGGCGGATGGGTTCGGTGGTCTCGCGTACGAGGTCGATCTGACCGCGTACGGGATCGGTCGCCGCCAGCCCGCCCGTCGGGTCGGTCAGTTGGCACAGCAGGTTGATACGGCGCCAGGTCCGCTCCATCGTCGGATGGTCCTCGCGGGTGTGGCCGCCGCGCGATTCCGTACGCTCCAGGGCGGCGCGTGCGACGCATTCGCTGACCAGGAGCATGTTGCGCAGGTCGAGGGCGAGGTGCCAGCCGGGGTTGAACTGCCGGTGGCCCTCCACGCCCGCCCGGCGCGCCCGTACGCGCAGCTCCGCGAGCTTCTCCAGCGCCTGTTCCATCTCGGCCTCCCGGCGGATGATGCCGACCAGGTCGTTCATGGTCTGCTGGAGTTCCTGGTGGAGGGTGTACGGATTCTCCGGCGGGCGTCCGCTCGCGGCGTCGGCTTCCGGGCCCTCGGCCGAGAAGGGGCGCAGTGCCTCCGCCGCCGCCGTGTCCACCTGGATGTCGTCGACCTCAGAGTGTTTCCCCAGACCGGCGGCGTACTCGGCCGCGTGCAGGCCCGCCCGCCGCCCGAACACCAGCAGGTCGGAGAGCGAGTTGCCGCCGAGCCGGTTGGAGCCGTGCATGCCGCCCGCGACCTCCCCGGCCGCGAACAGGCCCGGCACCCCGCGCGCCGCCGCCGTGTCCGAGTCGACCGCGATGCCGCCCATGACGTAGTGGCAGGTGGGCCCGACCTCCATGGCCTCCGCCGTGATGTCGACGTCCGCCAGCTCCTTGAACTGGTGGTACATGGACGGCAGCCGGCGCCGGATGACGTCGGCGGGCATGCGCGTGGACACGTCGAGGAAGACACCGCCGTGCGGGGAGCCGCGGCCCGCCTTCACCTCGGCGTTGATCGCCCGGGCCACCTCGTCACGGGGGAGCAGTTCCGGCGGACGGCGGTTGTTGTCCGGGTCTTCGTACCAGCGGTCGCCCTCGTCCTCGGACTGCGCGTACTTCTCCTTGAAGACGTCCGGGATGTAGTCGAACATGAACCGCTTGCCGTCGGAGTTCCGCAGCACACCGCCGTCACCGCGGACGGACTCGGTGACCAGAATCCCCTTCACCGACGGGGGCCAGACCATGCCCGTGGGGTGGAACTGCACGAACTCCATGTTCAGCAGCGGCGCTCCGGCCAGCAGAGCGAGCGCGTGCCCGTCGCCCGTGTACTCCCACGAGTTCGACGTCACCTTGAAGGACTTGCCGATACCGCCGGTGGCGATCACGACGGCGGGCGCTTCGAGGACGAAGAAGCGGCCGGACTCACGCTCGTAGCAGAAGACGCCGGAAACCCGGTCCCCGTCCTTGAGGACTCGCGTGACGGTGCACTCCTGGTACACCTTCAGGCGCGACTCGTAGTCGCCGGTCTCCTTCATGTCCTCCTGCTGGAGCGACACGATCTTCTGCTGGAGGGTCCGGATCAGCTCCAGGCCGGTACGGTCGCCGACATGCGCGAGCCGCGGATACTCGTGGCCGCCGAAGTTGCGCTGCGAGATCCGCCCGTCCTTCGTGCGGTCGAAGAGGGCGCCCCAGGTCTCCAGCTCCCACACCCGGTCGGGGGCCTCCTGCGCGTGCAGCTCCGCCATCCGCCACTGGTTGAGGAACTTGCCGCCGCGCATGGTGTCGCGGAAGTGGACCTGCCAGTTGTCGTGCTCGTTCACATTGGCCATCGCGGCCGCGATGCCGCCCTCGGCCATCACCGTGTGGGCCTTGCCGAAGAGGGACTTGCAGATCACGGCCGTACGCGCGCCGCGCTCCCGTGCCTCGATCGCGGCCCGCAGGCCGGCGCCCCCGGCACCGACCACGACGACGTCCCACTCCTGTCGCTCCACCACGGACATCAGAAGTCCCCACCCAATCTAAAAGAAGCGCGGATCGTCGAAGGCGCCGGACGCGACCAGATACACGTAGAAGTCGGCGAGTGCCACGCTCACCAACGACGTCCAGGCCAGCAGCATGTGGCGTTCATTGAGTCGTCCGATGAACTGCCATGCCCGGTAGCGCACGGGATGCTGCGAGAAGTGCTTGAGCTTTCCGCCGACGATGTGCCGGCAGGAGTGGCAGGAGAGGGTGTACGCCCAGATCAGCACGATGTTCACCAGGAAGACCACGGTGCCCAGACCCATGTGGCCCCAGTTGTAGTGCTCGTCGCGGAAGGCGAGCACGGTGTCGTACGTCAGGACGCCCGCCACGAGGATCGCCGCGTAGAAGAAGTACCGGTGGATGTTCTGCAGGATCAGCGGGAAGCGGGTCTCGCCGGTGTACTTCTTGTGCGGTTCCGCCACCGCGCAGGCCGGGGGCGACATCCAGAAGCCGCGGTAGTAGGCCTTGCGGTAGTAGTAGCAGGTCAGGCGGAAGCCGAGCGGGAAGATCAGGATGATGATCGCCGGGGAGATCGCCCACCAGCTGCCGAAGAGGTCGGCATTGGGGCCCGCGCGCATGGTCTCGCACCGCTCGGCCAGACACGGCGAGTAGAACGGCGAGACGTACGGCGCCGCGTAGTAGTCGGCGTCGGCGAAGGCCCGCCACGTCGAGTAGACGATGAACGCCAGCAGACCGGCCGCCGTGGCGGCCGGGGCCAGCCACCAGCGGTCGGTCCGCAGATGCGGGGCGTCGATCGCGGCGCGCGTACCGGTCCGTACGCCGCCGCTGTTCGGATGTGGTTCCGTACCAGTGGCCAAAGTCATGACTCCGGTCGGTTCAGGGGGCGTGCCGGTCGCGGGCGCCGAGGCCCTCGTCGTCCGAGTCCGTCCACAGGGTGTCGTCGTACGGGGTGTCGGGGATGGGCACGAGGTCGGGGCGGCCGGACGAGGTGACGCGGGGTGCCGTCTCGCGCAGCAGCGCGACGCTCTCGCGCAGATGGTCGGCGTCGGTGCGGACGCGGCGTATGTCGATCCCGCCGCTGCCGATCTCCTGCTCCAGGCGGCTCACCGACCGCGACAGGTCGTCGAGGCAGCGCTGGACTGTCATCAGGTCGTCTTGCACGGACATGACGTGACCTCACTTCCGTGGGCATCGGGCCCTGGGCGGCAACGTTCATGCGCCTGCGAGTGTTGCGCGTCACACCGGCCGGTGGGAAGGCATGTGCATCGATTGGCGGATTGCGTGCCTCCTCTGCACGCTCGCATGCGCTCTGTGTGCGCCGGGGGTGTGCGTTGGGCCGCACGGGTGACCTTCGGTGTCCCTGCCGCCGTGTCGCCCCCGGCAGACGAACCCTTTCCTCTTCAGTGGGGCCATAGATCTGATCAACTCCAAAATACCGCCAAATGTGGACAGATCACATCTAATGTCACCGGCGGGAGCGGCTCATCGGAGGTAGCAGAGATGTCCCACGACGGCGTCGGACTGCGCGCGGTGCTGCGCTCGGTCGCCTTCCTCACCGCGAGCGCACTCGCGGTACCCGCACTCGCCGCGTGCAGCGCGGAGGACGAGGCGGGCAAACCCGTCGCGGGGCAGGACATCGCGCCCGCGTCCCGGGATGAGATCGCCGACGGCGGCACCCTGCGCTGGGCCGTGGACGCCGTCCCGGAGACGCTGAACACCTTCCAGGCGGACGCCGACTCCGCGACCTCGCGGGTCGCCGGTGCCGTACTGCCGTCGATGTACCGGCTCGACCCGAACGGGCGCCCGCAGGCCAACTCGGACTACCTGGAGTCGGCGAAGATCGTCGAGCGCGAGCCCAAGCAGGTCGTGCTCTACAAGCTCAACCAGCAGGCGGTCTGGAGCGACGGACGCGAGATCGGCGCCGCCGACTTCGCCGCCCAGTGGCGCGCCCTGTCCGGCAGGGACACCGCGTACTGGACGGCCCGCAACGCCGGCTACGACCGCATCGAGAGCGTCGAGCGCGGCAAGAACGACCTTGAGGTCCGCGTCACCTTCAGCCGCCCCTACGCCGACTGGAAGTCGCTGTTCTCGCCGCTGTACCCGAAGGACGTCATGGGCACCCCGGACACCTTCAACGACGGGGCGAGGAAGAAGCTGAACGTCACCGCCGGGCCCTTCGCGCTGAAGGCGGTGGACCGCAAGAACGCCCAGGTCACCCTCACCCGCAACCCGCGCTGGTGGGGCCGTCCCACCAAGCTCGCCGAGATCGACCTGGTCGCCGTTCCCCGCGACCAGCGAGCCGCCGCGCTGGCCGCGGGCAGGCTCGACCTGGCCGAGATCGACCCCTCCCAGGCCGAGCGGATCACCCTCGCCGCCCGCGACGGCGGCAGCAAGCCCCTGACGGGGCCCGGGGTGTCCCCGAGGACGCGCAAGGCGATCGCCGAGCATCCCGAGCAGCAGGTGGCACTGCGCGACTTCGTGGTCCGTAAGTCCCTCGAACCCATCTACACCCAGCTCGCCCTCAACGGCGCCCAGGGCCCGCTCGCCGACGAGCGCGTCCGCCGTGCCGTGGCCCGCGCTCTCGACCGCAAGGAACTCGCCCAGGCCGTCCTCTCGCCGCTCGGGCTGCCTGCCGTGCCGGTCGGCAGCCACCTCGCCCTCTCCGGCCAGCAGGCGTACGCCGACAACAGCGGCGCCCTCGGCGGCCAGGACACCGAGGAGGCGCGGGCGCTGCTCGCCGATGCCGGATGGGTGCCCGGCGGGCCGGTCACGGAGCAGAAGGAGGAGAACGCCGCCGGGGCCAAGGGCAAGAAGGCGGACTCCGACTCCGGGGACGGCCCCGGCGACGACGGGGAGTACATCGTCGGCGAGGACAACAAGCCCGCCGAGGCCGACCGGGAGAAGAAGGACCCCAAGGACCAGACGACGCAGCACCAGCAGGCGGACGACCAGGCCGGCCAGCACATGGACGGCAAGCAGTACGCCAACCACCCGGGCGGGGCGCCGGGTGCGTACGCGCCCAAGGGCACGGCCGCTCCCGCGGGCACGGCCGCTCCCGCGGGCACGGCGGCTCCCGGGGGCGCCGCCGCCGGGGCACTCGCCGCCAAGGACGGCAAGCCGCTGACGCTTCGCTTCGTGCTGCCCTCGGGGCCCGGCGCGGAGGCCCTGCGCACGGTCGCCGACCGTATCGCGCGGATGCTGGAGCGCATCGGGGTCCGCGCCGAGCTGTCCAAGGTCTCGGACGACAGCTACTTCAAGGACCACATCGCCTCGGGGCAGTACGACCTGGCGCTGTACTCGTGGCCCGCGTCTGCCTTCCCGGCCACCGACGCGCGGCCGATCTTCGCGAAGCCGGTGCCGGCCGCCGACGGGTCCCTGAGCGTCGAGCAGAACTACACCCGTGTCGGTACCGACCAGGTCGACCAGCTCTTCGACCAGGCCATCGCCGAGCTCGACGAGGACGAGGCGCGCTCGCTGGTCCGCAAGGCCGACGCCCGCATCTGGGCCGCCGCCGGCTCCATCCCCCTCTACCAGCGCCCCCAGCTCACCGCCGCCCGCACCTCCCTGGCCAACACCGGAGCCTTCGGCTTCCAGACCCCGGTGTACGAGGACATGGGCTTCCTGAAGAAGCCGCCCCGGCCTGCGGCGAGCCCGTCGAACTAGGCCCGCCGCCACCACCGCTACCGCTGTGGAGCCGCCGTCCCGCTCCCGCTGTGGGCAGTCGTCCCGCGGGGCGGGACGGGTGGGCACAGCCCCCAGCGCCGGGTGCCCTATTGCACCAAGGTTCCCGGCACCGGGGCTGGGCTCGGGGGGCGGTACGCAGCCCTGCGTTGACGGGGTGCCGCTGCGCCCACCCGTGCCGCCCCAGCGGCACGACTGCCCGCAGCTACGATCGTCTGGCGCCCGCGGCGCCGTCGTGCTGCTGCGGGTGGGCTGCCGCCCCCAGCGGCACGTATGGGACGGCTCCCCGCCAGGGGGGTGTGGACCTGCGGAGGCCGCCTCCTCCGGGGCCACGTACCATGGGGTAAGGCCGTGGCGTGTTCAGCCCGGCAGGCCCCGCGCAGCGGAGGCCGTCCACTCACCCCGGGAGAAGCGCCTCAATATGGCCACGCGCCACGACATCCGCAACGTCGCCATCGTCGCCCACGTCGACCATGGCAAGACCACCCTGGTCGACGCCATGCTCAAGCAGGCCGGTGCCTTCGCCGCGCACGCCGCCGAGTCGCTCGACGACCGCATGATGGACAGCAATGACCTGGAGCGTGAGAAGGGCATCACGATCCTGGCCAAGAACACGGCCGTCAAGTACCACCCCAAGGATGGCGGCGAGGCCATCACGATCAACATCATCGACACCCCCGGCCACGCCGACTTCGGCGGCGAGGTCGAGCGCGGTCTGTCGATGGTCGACGCGGTCGTCCTCCTCGTCGACGCCTCCGAGGGCCCGCTGCCCCAGACCCGCTTCGTGCTGCGCAAGGCGCTGCAGGCCCGCCTGCCCGTCATCCTGTGCATCAACAAGACGGACCGCCCGGACTCGCGCATCGACGAGGTCGTGAACGAGGCGTACGACCTCTTCCTCGACCTCGACGCTGACGAGGACCAGATCGAGTTCCCGATCGTCTACGCCTGCGCCCGTGACGGCGTGGCCTCGCTGACCAAGCCGGAGGACGGCACCGTCCCGGCCGACAGCGACAACCTGGAGCCCTTCTTCACCACCATCCTGGAGTCCGTCCCGGCCCCGTCGTTCGACGAGACCGCGCCGCTCCAGGCGCACGTCACCAACCTGGACGCCGACAACTTCCTCGGCCGTATCGCGCTGCTCCGCGTCGAGCAGGGCGAGCTGCGCAAGGGCCAGACGGTCGCGTGGATCAAGCGTGACGGCACGATCGGCAACGTACGCATCACCGAGCTGCTGATGACCGAGGCGCTCACCCGCAAGCCCGCCGAGGTGGCCGGCCCCGGTGACATCTGCGCCGTCGCCGGTATCCCGGACATCATGATCGGCGAGACCCTCGCCGACCCCGAGAACCCGATCGCGCTGCCGCTGATCACGGTCGACGAGCCGGCGATCTCGATGACGATCGGTACGAACACCTCGCCGCTGGTCGGCCGTGGCGGCACCGGCAAGGGCGCGGACGCGAAGTCCGCGGTCAAGGACCGCAAGGTCACCGCCCGCCAGGTCAAGGACCGCCTCGACCGCGAGCTGATCGGTAACGTCTCCCTCCGTGTGCTCGACACCGAGCGCCCGGACGCGTGGGAGGTCCAGGGCCGTGGTGAGCTCGCGCTCGCCATCCTGGTCGAGCAGATGCGCCGCGAGGGCTTCGAGCTGACCGTCGGCAAGCCGCAGGTCGTCACCCAGGAGATCGACGGCAAGGTCCACGAGCCGGTCGAGCGCATGACGATCGACGTCCCCGAGGAGCACATGGGCGCGGTCACGCAGCTCATGGGTGTCCGCAAGGGCCGGATGGACAACATGTCCAACCACGGCTCGGGCTGGGTCCGCATGGAGTTCGTCGTTCCTTCCCGTGGCCTCATCGGATTCCGGACCGAGTTCCTCACCAGCACCCGCGGCACCGGTATCGCGCACTCGATCCACGAGGGCCACGAGCCCTGGTTCGGCGTGCTGGCGACCCGTAACAACGGCTCGCTGGTCGCCGACCGCGCTGGCGCCGTCACCGCGTTCGCGATGACGAACCTCCAGGAGCGCGGCGTTCTGTTCACCGAGCCCGGCACCGAGGTGTACGAGGGCATGATCGTCGGCGAGAACTCGCGCTCCGACGACATGGACGTGAACATCACCAAGGAGAAGAAGCTCACGAACATGCGGTCGTCCTCGGCCGACTCGTTCGAGGCGATCGTCCCGCCGCGCAAGCTCTCGCTGGAGCAGTCCCTCGAGTTCTGCCGCGACGACGAGTGCGTCGAGGTGACCCCGGAGGCCGTTCGCATCCGCAAGGTCAACCTGGACGCCCGCGAGCGCGCCCGCGCCGCGAGCCGCGCCAAGCACGGCTGATCCTCATCGGCCTGATCCGGCTGATCGTTATCGGCCGTCACGGCTGATCGACACCGGCCGGAACGGCTGAATCCGATCGGTCGCTACGGCTGATCCACCGGAGCCATCGGCGACTGAGCCCGGGTGCCCCCATGTTGGGGGCACCCGGGCTTTTTTCAACCGGTTTTTCTGCCCCGACGTGTCCGAAATGCGGAACTCCCCGCCCGATAGGCATGTAACACGTCCGTTTCGCGGGCTTCTCCGGCGGATCAATTTGTCCAGATTTTGGAAGATCTAAGCGTCAGCTGTGATGGAACCGAGACCTAAAGGCTGTGGTCGGTTATCTGGCTCATGTCACATAGTTAGCCGCAACGCTCGGGTCAATGGGTCATGCGCTGTGGGGACAGCGCCGACTCACGAGCACAGTGGGGTGTTTGACCTTCCGTCAGGGGTGTCGGAGGTTCGTCAAGGGCCCCTCCTGTCCGTGCACCGGTTGAGTCATGAGGAGGCACCAGATGCCAACTACGCGTGTTCATCAGCGAGTTGCCGCATTCCGCGCCCTTGCGCACCGCGACAACTAGGCAGACGTCTCTCCTGATCCGCATGGTCCGAACTGTGGCCGTCCGCACCCTGTGACGGCGGCCGCGGGCTCGGCGTACCCATGAAATGGACGAATCATGACCAGTCCGATCGAGATCGAGAGCGCGGAAGCCTCCGCCGAGGTCGACGAGAAGATCAAGCAGAAGCGTTCCGACGAGCCGGAGAAGCTGGAGGGCCGTTCGCCCGGCCAGCTGATGTGGCGCCGGTTCAAGCGCGACCGTGCCGGTGTCGTCTCCGCGTACATCGTGCTCTTCTTCTTCCTGATCGCCGCCCTGGCTCCGCTGATCTCGAAGCTGTACGGCAAGGACCCGTACACGCTCTACGGGCAGGACGACCCCACGCTCCTGAACGAGTTCAACATGCCCGCGGGCCCCAACGGCGGTATCACGTCGGAGTTCTGGTTCGGGATCGAACCCAATCTCGGGCGCGATGTGTTCATGCAGCTCCTGTACGGCATGCGCACCTCGCTGTACACGGCGCTCGCGGCGACGCTCGCGATGGTGATCATGGGCGTCCTGATCGGTCTGGTCGGCGGCTACTTCGGCGGCAGGATCGACTACTGGCTCGGCCGGCTCACGGACTTCGCGCTCGCCTTTCCGAACCAGCTGTTCATGATCGCGGCGATGCCCGTGATCACCGCGGTGTTCGTCGCCCCCGACGAGGAGACACCGACCTACGTCCGCGCACTCGCGATCGTCGGCGTGCTGTGGCTCCTCGGCTGGATGGGCCTCGCCCGGCTGGTCCGGGCGGTCACCCTCTCGCTGCGCGAGCGGGAGTTCGTCGAGGCCGCCAGGGTCGCGGGCGCCTCGCCGTGGCGGATCATCCGCAAGGAACTGCTGCCCAACCTCGTCACACCGATCCTGGTGCAGGGCACGTACATGCTGCCCGGCACCATCCTCTCGGTCGCCTTTCTCTCCTTCGTCGGCGTCGGTTACACCGAACCGACCCCCGACTGGGGCCGGATGTTCGCCATCGGGTCGGACATCTACGAACAGGACCCCGTCTACATGTTCTTCCCGGGTGTCGCCATGGTCGTCTTCGTCGTGGCGTTCAACCTCCTCGGTGACTCGGTCCGGGACGCCTTCGATCCCAAGACGGGCCGTTGATCTCCGAGTACGGGGTGCCGCTGCCACCCGGGAGCCGGCGACGACCGGCCGTGCACTGCCAAGCAGCACCAGTGGATCACTGATCACAACTCACAGGCAGGTGGACTCGACTTCATGAGCATCCTCACTTCCCGCAGAGCGCGAACCGCCGTCGTCGCGGTCGCGGCCGGCGCCCTCGCGCTGGCCGGCTGCAGCAGCAGTAACAGCGGCGACAACACGGACAAGAGCAAGAACAAGGAAGAGGCCGCCGCCCAGTCCGCGGCCGTGAAGATGGGTACGGCCGCCGACTCGACGGGACCGGCCGAAGAGGTCCCGGGCGCCAAGCCCGGCGGCACGATCCAGGTGTACGAGGAGGACGACTTCTCGCACCTCGACCCGGCCCAGATCTACGTCAGCGACGGCGGCCTGCTCTCGAAGCTCATCTACCGCGGCCTGACGACGTACAAGGAGGACGCCAAGGGCGGCCTCACCGTCGTCGGCGACCTCGCCACCGACCCCGGCAAGATCTCGGACGGCGGCAAGACCTGGACGTACACGCTGAAGGACGGCATCAAGGACGAGACCGGTCATGTGATCGACTCGACCGACGTCCGCCACACCATCGAGCGGCTCTACGACCCGATCATCACGGACGGCCCCACCTACGTCCAGCAGTGGCTGTCGGGGAGCGGCACCGCCTACCGCAAGGCGTACGAGGGCCCCTACAAGGGCAAGCACCTTCCGGACACGGTCCTCGCGACGCCCGACGACAAGACGATCGTCTTCAAGTTCAAGACCGCGCAGCCCGACCTGCCGCAGGCCCTGGCCATGGCCGGTTACTCGATCGTCCCCCAGAAGACGGACACCAAGGCGAAGTACGACACCAAGCCGGTCGCCGTCGGCCCGTACAAGATCTCGGAGCTCAAGGCCGGCAAGAGCGTGAAGCTGGTCAAGAACACCAACTGGGACGCGAAGACCGACCCGATGCGTCACCAGTACGTCGACGGCTTCAACATCGACATCAACCACGACGACGAGGACCAGACCAAGACGCTCCTCGCCGACCGCGGCGAAGCCAAGAACGCCATCATGATGACCGGTCAGGTCGCCACCACCCAGGTGCAGAAGGTCGTCTCCGACCCCGCGGCGATGAAGCGCACGATCCAGGGCTACGCCCCGTACGTGTGGCAGCTGAACTTCAACATGGACCGCATCAAGGACAAGAAGATCCGCGACGCGATCACCTACGCCATGCCGGCCACGGCGGTCTTCAAGGCGGACGGCGGCGCGTACGGCGGTGAGGTCGCCAACAGCCTGATGTCGCCCACCACTCCGGGCTACCAGAAGGACTACGACCCGTTCGGCCGGGCCAAGAAGCCCAACGGCGACCTCGAGAAGGCCAAGAAGCTGATCGAGGAGGCGGGCGCCAAGGGCAAGAAGGTCGTCTACGCCTACGCCAACGCCCCGGTCCGCCAGCAGCAGGCCGTCCTCATCGAGAATGCCCTTGAAAAGATCGGCCTCGACGTCCAGAAGAAGGAGATCGACGCCGCGACCTGGTACGAGAATGTCGGCAAGGTCCAGAACGGCTTCGACCTCTACATGACCGGCTGGGGCCAGGACTGGCCGTCCGCCAACACCGTCTTCCCGCCGCTGTACGACGGCACGCAGATCCAGGACGGTGCGTCGAACTACGCGCACATCAACGACGCCCACGTGAACTCGGAGATCGCCCGGATCCAGACGATCACGGACGCCGCCGAGTCCGCGAAGGCCTGGACCGCGCTCAACCAGTACATCAGCGAGAAGGTCAACCCGGCGGCGCCGATCTACTACACCAAGGTGTTCCAGATCGCCGGCTCCAACGTGGGCGGCCTGCGCTACTCCACGGTGACCAGCTACACCGACCCGACCCAGGTCTTCCTCAAGAGCTGACCATCCTCCCGGGGCGCACTCAGCACATCAGCACTCCGCTGAGTGCGCCCCCGGGCGCTCCTGTCCCTGGCCGCCGTACCGAGAGCAGCGTTCCGCCATGCTTCGATTTCTCCTTCGCCGGACGTTCGGCGCGATGCTCATCCTCCTGCTGATCAGCCTCGCCACGTTCCTCATGTACTACGCCATCCCCCAGGATCCGGCGACGCTTTCCTGCGGCAAGAACTGCACACCGGACGCGGTGGCGATCATCCACAAGAACCTGGGCCTGGACGATCCCCTGTGGGTGCAGTACTGGAAGTTCCTCTCCGGCGTGTTCGTCGGGCGCGACTTCGCCGTGGGCCATTGCCCCGCCCCCTGCTTCGGCGTGTCCTTCCGGGACCAGGAGATGGTCTGGGACACGATCATGGACCGGTTCCCGCTGACGCTGTCCCTCACCCTCGGCGGCCTCATCGTCTTCCTCTTCGTCGGCCTCGGCACCGGCCTCATCGCCGCCCGCTACCGCGGAACCTGGCTCGACAAGACGGCCTCCAGCGTCTCGCTGGTGCTCAGCTCGTTCCAGATCTACTTCCTCGGCCCGATCGTCCTCGGCATCTTCGTCTACAGCACCGGCTGGCTGGACAAGCCGAAGTACGTGCCGTTCACCGAGAATCCGGCGGCGTGGTTCATGGGCCTGCTGATCCCCTGGGTCGTCATGTCCGTGATCTTCACCGCCAACTACACCCGTATGGCGCGCTCGACGATGATCGAGCAACTCCAGGAAGAGCATGTGCGCGCGGCCCGCGCCAAGGGCATGACCGGCAGATACGTCTTCTTCCGTTACGCCTGGCGCGGCTCCCTCATCCCCATCGTCACCATCCTCGGCATCGACATTTCCGCGCTGCTCGGCGGCGGCATCGTCACCGAGTTCACCTTCGGCCTCGCGGGCATCGGCCGGCTCGCCGTGGAGTCCGTCGTCGGCAAGGACCTGCCGAAACTCATGGGCGTGATGCTCTTCAGCGCCGCGTTCATTCTCTTGCTCAACGTCATCGTGGATGCGTTGTACGCCCTGATCGACCCGCGTGTGCGGCTGTCTTAGCGCTTGAGGAGATCTCTCAGTGACCACACTCACCAAGCCCGAGGACGCCCCGGCTCCCACCGGGTCCGACGCGTTCCTGTCGGTCCGCGACCTGCATGTGCGGTTCTCCACGGAGGACGGCGTCGTCAAGGCGGTCGACGGTCTCTCCTTCGACCTGGAGCGCGGCACGACGCTCGGCATCGTCGGCGAGTCAGGGTCCGGGAAGTCCGTCACCAACCTGACCGTCCTGGGCCTGCACAACCCGCGGACCACCACGATCGAGGGCGAGATCGTCCTCGACGGCAAGGAACTGATCACCGCCACCGAGCCCGAGCTGGAGAAGCTGCGCGGCAACAAGATGGCGATGATCTTCCAGGACGCGCTGACCGCGTTGTCGCCGTACTACACGGTGGGGCGGCAGATCGGCGAGCCGTTCCGCAAGCACACCGGGGCCTCCAAGAGGGAGGCGCGGGACCGGGCGATCGAGATGCTGACGAAGGTCGGCATCCCCGACGCCAAAGGGCGCGTGGACGACTATCCGCACCAGTTCTCCGGCGGTATGCGCCAGCGCGCGATGATCGCGATGTCGCTGGTCTGCAACCCGGACCTGCTGATCGCCGACGAGCCGACGACCGCCCTGGACGTGACCGTCCAAGCGCAGATCCTGGACCTCCTGAAGGACCTCCAGCAGGAGTTCGGATCCGCGATCATCATGATCACCCACGACCTCGGGGTGGTCGCCAACATGGCGGACGACCTGCTCGTGATGTACGCGGGCCGGGCGGTCGAACGCGGCACGGTCCGCGAGGTCCTCAAGTCCCCGCAACACCCGTACACCTGGGGCCTGCTGGCATCCATGCCGCGCCTTGCCGCGGACGTGGACGAGCCGCTGACCCCCATCCCGGGCGCGCCCCCGTCGCTGCTGAACCCTCCCTCGGGGTGCCCGTTCCATCCGCGCTGCGCCTTCCGCGGCGAGGTCGAGGGCTCCGACCGCTGCGTGGACGTCCGGCCCGAACTGCCGGTGGGGCGCGGCGCCGCCTGCCACCTCACCCTGGACCAGAAGAGCCGTATCTTCACCGAGACGATTCGGCCCAGGCTGGGCTGAGGGGACTGACTGACTGTGAGCGACGCTGTGAGCGACGAGAAGACCGCGGTCGTGGCCGAGACGATCCCGGGGCAGCGGGACGTGGACCCGGCCGAACCGCTGATGCGGGTGCGCGACCTGACGAAGTACTTCCCGGTGAAGGGCGGCTTCCCGATCCGCCGCACGATCGGCGCCGTACAGGCCGTGGACGGCGTCTCCTTCGACGTCTTCCCCGGCGAGAGCCTGGGCCTGGTCGGCGAGTCGGGCTGCGGCAAGTCCACGACGGGACGGCTGCTGACGCGTCTCCTGGAGCCCACGCAGGGCACGATCTCGTACCGGGGCAAGGACATCAGCCGCTCCAGCCGGCGGGAGCTGTCCCCGATCCGCTCCGAGATCCAGATGATCTTCCAGGATCCGTACGCCTCCCTGAATCCGCGCCAGACGGTCGGTACGATCATCTCCTCTCCCATGGAGATCAACGGCGTCAATCCGCCGGGAGGCCGGGAGGCCCGCGTCCGCGAGCTGCTGGAGACGGTCGGCCTCAACCCCGAGCACTACAACCGCTTCCCGCACGAATTCTCCGGCGGTCAGCGCCAACGCATCGGCGTGGCACGGGCGTTGGCGCTCTCGCCGAAGCTGATCGTGGCGGACGAACCGGTCTCGGCGCTCGACGTGTCGATCCAGGCGCAGGTGGTGAACCTGCTCCAGAAGGTCCAGCGGGAGATGGGCATCGCGTTTGTCTTCATCGCCCACGACCTCGCCGTCGTCCGCCACTTCTCGCAGCGCGTGGCGGTCATGTACCTCGGCAAGATCGTGGAGATCGCCGACCGTACGTCGCTGTACACCGGCCCGCGCCACCCGTACACCCACGCCCTCATGTCGGCCGTCCCCGAGGCGGACATCGACGCCGAGAAGAAGGAACGCATCCGCCTGGAGGGCGACGTCCCCTCCCCGATCTCACCGCCCTCCGGCTGCCGCTTCCGCACCCGCTGCTGGAAGGCGCAGGACAAGTGCGCGAACGAAGAGCCTCCGCTGATCCAGCTGTCGGGCAACGCGGACGGCCATTTGACGGCCTGCCACTTCCCGGAGGACCCGACGATCGAGGCACGGGCGGAGGACATCGTGCTGGACCCGGCGCTGGTGGCGCTGGAGGAGGAGATCGCGGAGGGGGCGGAGGACTAGGGAGGTCGCGCACGTTCGGTAGGCTCTCCAGTCGGATTAGCGGAACGTAGTGTTTCTGTTGCAGAGTGTCACGTGCGCGCCCGGCGCCCAGGCGACGTCGGGCACCCTCCTCGGTGAGGTCATGCGACTTGGCCGACCAGCGTCGGAGGGACGTGCCACGCGGGCTGACGGTTCCGGCCGTTCAGCACCAGGGCACGAAGGCGATTGGCCTATGCCCCTGAGCAACACCAGGGATCGCTAACCCAATCAGAGACGCTAGGGCGTCCCGGGTCGGGCCACGGTGATGATCTCGGGGGAGGTGGGGGTCAGCGGCCCCCGCCCCCAGTCCCCGTACCGCTCCGCCACGACGAGCCCGGCCTCGGTGAGGAACCGGTCCAGGGCGTCCGGGCCCAGGAACCGCAGCGTGCTGCGACTGACCTGCGGCCGTTCCCACCTCGGATGGTCGAAGTTCTCGGTGAACGTCACCCGATCGCGGCTCACGGGCGTCTCGACCTCGTGCCAGACCCGTACGACCTCGCCGTCGGCGTCCGTGACCTCCCGCACGCGGTCCGGGGTCCACCTCTCCCACGCCCGGACGGCGGGATTCAGCGTCTCGAAGACGAACCGGCCGTCGTCGGTGAGGGCACGCCGAATCGCCGCGAGGCAGGAGCGCAACTCCTCGTCCCCGACGAGCACTTGGAAGGCGTGCCCGGTCATCACGACGAGGTCGAACTCCCGCTCCCACCACGTGGAGAGGAGATCCCCGAGCACCCACTCCACGGCGGCTCCTCGCCGCCGCGCCTGCACCAGTATGGCCGCGGCGGGGTCGAGCCCGCAGAGCCGCCCCTCGTGCCCGGCCACGCGTGCCCGCTCCAACAGCCGCCCCGTCCCGCACCCGACATCGAGCACGGACCGCGCGGACATCACCAGGTCCAGGTAGAAGTCGTCACTCGGCCCCCATGGGTTGAGGGCGTCGTACAGGGCAGCGAGCGAGGGGTCAGTGAACGAACGGTCAGCCACCGCAGCAGTGTCTCAGCCCGGGGGCCCGCTCGAACCACGAACCGGGGTCGTGGCGCGGGTCGTCCTCGAAGGCGGCGCCTGGGGTCCGCGGGCGGCGACTGCCCCGCAGTGACAGAGGTTCTTAATCGCTCGACATCGAACGGGTGGACGGGAATGCTGCACCCCGATGACTGAGACGACGCGCACCGACATGCCCCCCGCCTGGGACGAGCGCACCCAGCTGGCCACCTTCCTCGACTACGTCCGCGCCACCGCCCGCGCCAAGTGCGAGGACGTCTCCCCGGAGGACGCCCGCAAGGCCCCGCTGCCGGGTTCCCCGCTGATGACCCTGTGCGGGCTGATCAGTCACCTCCGCTGGGTCGAGTACTTCTGGTTCCACGTGGTGTTCCTCGGCGAGGAGGACGAGGGGCCCTGGACGGACGAGGACCCCGACCGCGAGATGCGCATCGCCGTCGGCATCCCGCTGGCCCGGCTCCTGGCCGAGTACGAGGAGCAGAGCGCCCGCTACCGCCAGTTGGTCGCCGACCACGACCTCGACGCCACCGCGAAGCGCCCCGTTCGCGACGGCCGGCACGTCGACCTCCGCTGGATCCTCTTCCACCTCATTGAGGAAACGGCCCGCCACAACGGCCACCTCGACATCCTGCGTGAGATGGCCGACGGCAGGACGGGGTACTAAGCCATGGGGGAGGAAAGGCCGTTGAGCCCCACCATCCGTCACATCACCTTCGACTGCACCGGCGACCCGTACGATCTCGCCCTGTTCTGGAGCAAGTTGCTCGGCCGCCCGCTCGCCGACGACGACAAGCCCGGTGACCCCGAGGCGGTGATCGTGGACCCGTCCGGAGGCCCGACGCTCCTCTTCGTCCACGTCCCGGAGGACAAGTCGGCCAAGAACCGCATCCACCTCGACCTTCAGCCCCAGGGCCGTACCCGGGCGGCGGAGGTCGAGCGGGCGATCGCGCTCGGCGCCCGGCAGATCGCGGACCACACCCGCCCGGACGGCGGCGGCTGGGTCGTTCTGGCGGATCCCGAGGGCAATGAATTCTGCGTGGAGCGCGGGGAGTTGGGGTAGCGAGGTTCTCGGTCCGGGGCTGCTCACTCGTCGTGGAGTGCGGTGCGGAGCGCGTCGATGGCGAGGTGGCGTGCGACGTTGGCGCCGCGGGTGTCGCGCAGGCTGTCCAGCATCAGGAAGTCGTGGACGATGCCGAGGACGCGGACGGCGGTGACGTCCACGTCGGCCTCGCGCAGCTTGTTGGCGTACTGCTCGCCCTCGTCCCGCAGGACGTCCGCCTCGTCGGTGATGAGGAGGGTCCTGGGCAGGCCCCTGAGCTGGTCGACCGAGGCCTGAAGCGGCGCGGCGTAGACCTCGGTGCGCTGCGCCGGATCGGAGTACTGGTCCCAGAACCAGATCATGCCGTCGCGGGTGAGGTAGTAGCCCTCCGCGAACTGACGGTAGGACGGGGTGTCGAAAGCAGCGTTGGCAACCGGGTAGAGGAGGACCTGCGCCGTGAGATCGAGACCGCCTCGGTCCTTGTTCATCAGCGCGAAGACGGTCGCCATGCAGCCGCCGACCGAATCGCCGCACACCGCCACGCGGCCGGCGTCGAGACCGTGCTCGGCCCCGTGCTCGGCGATCCACTGGCCGACCGCGTAGTTCTGCTCCACCTGGGTCGGGTACTTCGCCTCGGGAGCACGGTCGTAGTCAGGGAAGACCCCCGCGGCACCGGCCCCGACGACCAGTTCCCGGAAGAAGCGGTCGTGTGTCTTGTCGTCGCCGAAGACCCAGCCGGCGCCGTGGATGTAGAAGACCACGGGCAGCGGGCCGGTGGCACCCTTCGGCCTGATGATCCGCGTACGGACCTGCCCCCATTCCCCGGCGTCGACGGTCACCCATTCCTCGTCGACCTCCGGCCGTTCGACGCCCTCGCCACTCTGCAGCCCGGCCAGGATCTCGCGTCCCTGCTCCGGCGGTACCTCGTAGATACGGGGATGCGGAGCGGTGGCCTCGGTCAGTTCCCTTGCTGCGGGCTCAAGGTAGGGAGTGATCGGCGGGGGAATGTCGGACATGACGCCTCCATTTCGGCTGGTGACAGCCTGTGCACACGCAGGCGCCCAGAGCCCCCGAGCGCGCCGTATCCGACTCAACGCGCCTCTCCTGGGTACGGCAACCTGGCACCGGGCGTGACCTGTGCGTCCTGAGATTCGTGTACTCCGTTCGGGTGAACGTCATCCGGGCGTGTGGCAGCAGTGAGGGGAGTTGGGCCAACGATGGCTGATCTGCGCCTGGAAAGGGTGACGCCGGACAACGTCGACGCCGCCATCGCACTGAGGGTGCGGCCGGACCAGGAGCGCTTCGTCTCCCCGGTGGTGAAGTCACTGGCCGAGGCCTATGTGCACCCCGACAAGGCCTGGCCCCGCCTGATCGTCGACGGCGCGGAACCGGTCGGCTTCGTGATGGCCTTCTTCGACATCCGCTTCAACCCTGACGACCCGGACGACCGCCCCCGCTCTGGCCTCTGGCGCCTGAACATCGCCGCCGGCCGCCAGGGCCGCGGCTACGGCCGCTTCGCCGTCGAGTCCGTCTCCGAGGAGATCCGCCGACGCGGCCAGTCCCGCGTCACGGTGACGTGGGCCGAGGGGGAGGGCGGACCCGAGGAGTTCTATCTGCGGCTCGGGTTCCGTCGTACGGGGGAGATGAGCGGGGACCAGGTTGTGGGGGAGCTGGACTTGGACCGGGCCTGTCGGGCCTGTCGGGCCTGAGGTGATTGCGGGGTCGCAGGCGTCCTGCCGTCGCCGAGGGTTCGGGGCGGCGGGGCCTGGTGGGCGAGGTGGTCGGCCGGGCCCAGCGCTGTGAGGGGGTCAGTCGGTCAGGGCTCCTGGGCCGCGGCGGGTTTGGGCCAGCCACTCCGGCGCCGGGTCGGCGTCGCCGTAGGCGTCGTGCCAGTTCCACCATTCGTACGGCGTCGTCTGGGGGTAGCCCTCGGGCGAGTCCTCCCAGGCCTCCTGCCGCCCGAGCGCTGTCATGTCGAGGTAGCTCCAGGTGTTCCCCAATGCCTCGTCGCCGCGGGCGTTGATGAAGTAGGTGCGGAAGACGCTGTCGCCCTCGCGGATGAAAGCGTTCGTGCCGTGCCATTCGTCCACACCGAAATCGGCGTCGAAATCGTCGGTGATCGTGTACCAGGGGATGTTCCAGCCCATCCGCGCCTTCACTCGCTCGATCTCCGGCTGCGGCGCGCGTGAGGCGAAGACGAGGGTGGTGTCGCGGGCGTTCAGATGGGCGAGGTGGCCGACGTGGTCCGCCACCATGGAGCAGCCGCGGCAGGCGTGGTCGGGCCAGCCGTACACATCGGGCTCGAAGAAGGCGCGGTAAACGATCAGCTGACGGCGCCCCCCGAACAGGTCGAGCAGACTCACCTTGCCCTCGGGGCCTTCGAACTCGTACTCCTTGTCCACCGCCACCCACGGCATCCGCCGGCGCTTGGCGGCCAGGACATCACGGGCGCGGGTCAGCTCCTTCTCTTCCACCAGCAGCTGCTGGCGCGCCGCCTCCCACTCTTGTGGCGAAACGATCGGGGGTGTCTTCATTGCGACGTTCACCTTCCAGTCCGGCTCGGTCCGAGCTCATGCGCCAGGCAAGGGGCCGAGCCTGCTGCCGCTCACCAGGGCCCCTGCATCCAGGGTCGGACGCCACCGGCACGGGCACATCCCGAAGCGGAAGTGTCGGCTCGGCGTGCCACCGAGCACGGGCACATCGGCTGAGCTCAGCCGGACCCGGCGCGCGCCACATCGCCGCAGGTCAGCGGCGCAATCTGAGCGCTTCAGCCGACGCCGCGGGATGGGCCGCCCATGCTTTCCCTGCCTGTACGGCGTGCTCGGGCGTCGCGTCGTTGGGGGCGACGCTGAACCAGACCGCCTTGCCGTGCCGATAATCCCGTACGCCCCACTGATCGGCGCAGGCCTCGACGATGCCGAGCCCGCGGCCGCGTTCGTCGCCGTCGGCAGGAGTGCGAGGCATCGGCCGGCCCGGACCGTGGTCCCAGACCGTGACGCGGAAGTCCTCCCGGGTGCGTTCCATGCTGACGTACGTCTCCATGGCGGAGTGCCGGTAGGAGTTGGTGACGATCTCGGACACCAGCAACGGGCCGGAAGGGCCGATCTCCACGTTCCAGGATCCCTCGAGGCGCTCGGCGTATGCCATGAGCTCCTCGGCGATCACACGCATCTTCGCGTAGTCCATGTCGTGAGGCTAGCGAGGCCGGCTACACCCACGCCCAAGCGAAAGCGAAGGCCCGCACCTCATAAGGGGTGCGGGCCTTCGTCCCCCGGGAACCGGACATTCGTGGGCTCGGGTCAATGGGCCGGTGAAGGTCGGTCCCATGCGGCGGCGCCCCGACGGATTGGGGTGTGTCAGGGGCGTCGCCGGGGGCTCAGAGAGACTTGCGGGCCGCCGAGGCCGCCGAGGCCGCCGGGACCGCCAGGTCCGCCGTGGTCTCCGGGTAGTGGCACGCCGTCAGGTGGCCCTCCTTGTTGCCCTCCACCTGGACCAGCGGCGGGGCCTCCGTCGCGCACTTGTCCGTGGCCTTCCAGCAGCGGGTGCGGAAGCGGCAGCCCGACGGGGGGTTCAAGGGCGAGGGCACGTCGCCGGTCAGGAGGATGCGCTCGCGGGCCGGGACGTCGTCCGCCGTGGCCTCGGGGACGGCGGACAGCAGCGCGCGCGTGTAGGGGTGGCGCGGGTTCGCGTACAGGTCCTCGCGGTTGGCGATCTCCACGATCTTGCCGAGGTACATGACCGCGACGCGCTCCGAGAAGTGGCGGACGATCGCGAGGTCGTGGGCGATGAAGACGAACGCGATGCCCAGGTCCCTCTGGAGCTCCTGGAGCAGGTTCACCACCTGGGCCTGGATCGAGACGTCGAGAGCGGAGACCGGCTCGTCCGCCACGATCAGCTTCGGCTCCAGAGCGAGCGCGCGCGCCACCCCGATGCGCTGGCGCTGACCGCCCGAGAACTCGTGCGGGAAGCGGTTGTAGTGCTCGGGGTTGAGGCCGACCGTCTCCAGGAGTTCGCGTACGCGCTTCTCCTGGCCGCCGGGCGGGTTGATCCCGTTGATCTCCATCGGGCCCGAGATGATCTTGCCGACCGTCTGACGCGGGTTCAGCGACGCGTACGGGTCCTGGAAGATCATCTGGATCTCGGAGCGGACCGGCGCCAGCTGCTTGCGCTTGGCGTGCGTGATGTCCTGGCCGCGGTACGAGATCGTGCCGCCCGTCGGCTCAAGGAGACGCGTGATCAGACGTCCGGTGGTCGACTTGCCGCAGCCGGACTCGCCGACCAGGCCCAGGCTCTCGCCCTCGGCGACCTGGAAGTCGAGGCCGTCCACGGCCTGGACCGCGCCGATCTTCCGCTTGAAGGGGAAGCCTCCCATCACCGGGAAGTGCTTGGTCAGTCCGGTGACGTCCAGGAGGGGGTTCGTGTTGCTCATGATGGTGAAGTCCCGTCTCAGTTACGTCAGTGCGACCGGGTCGCGGCGTAGTCGGTGAAGAACTCGCGGCGCTGGTCCGCCGTGAGGTGGCAGGCGGCACCGCGCCCGTCCGTGATCTTCAGCAGCGGCTGCTCGGTGGAGCACAGCCCGCCCTCGACCTTCTCCGTGAAGGTGCACCGCGGGTGGAAGCGGCAGCCGGACGGCGGGTTGAGCAGCGAGGGCGGCGACCCCGGAATCGGCGACAGCGGGACGTCGACCGGGCCGTCCAGGCTCGGCATCGAGCCCAGCAGGCCCCAGGTGTACGGGTGCTGCGGCTCGCGCAGCACCTCCTTCTTCGTACCGCGCTCCACGCACCGGCCGCCGTACATCACCAGGACGTCGTCCGCGATGTCGGCGATGACGCCGAGGTCGTGGGTGATGAAGATGATCGCCGTGCCGAACTCCTGCTGGAGGTCCTTGAGCAGGTCCATGATCTGGGCCTGGACCGTCACGTCGAGCGCCGTGGTCGGCTCGTCCGCGATCAGCAGCTCGGGGTCGCAGACCAGCGCCATCGCGATCATCGCGCGCTGGCGCATACCGCCGGAGAACTGGTGCGGGTAGTCGTCCACCCGGACGTCCGGCTGCGGGATGCCGACACGCTTGAGCATCTCGATCGCCCGCTCCCGGGCCTCCTTCTTGGAGGCGCCGGTGTGCTTGCGGTACGTCTCGCCGATCTGCTGGCCGACCGTGTGGTACGGCGACAGCGAGGCCAGCGCGTCCTGGAAGATCATCGACATCTTGTTGCCGCGCAGCTGCTCCAGCTCCCGCTCGGAGGCGGTCAGCAGCTCCTTGCCGTCGAGCAGGATCTCCCCGTCGATGGCGGTGCGGTCGCGGTCGTGGAGGCCCAGGATCGTCAGGTTCGTGACGGACTTGCCGGAGCCCGACTCGCCCACGATGCCGAGCGTCTTGCCCTTGGCCAGGTCGAAGGTGAGGCCGTCGACGGCCTTGACGACGCCGTCTTCGGTGGAGAAGTGGACCTTCAGATCCCTGACGGACAGGAAGGGCTGCTGATCGGTGCTCGTCACGGGGACGCTCCTGAGGGGGGTGATGCCGGGGATAGCTGTTGGGGGCGAGGCGCCCGGGGTCAGGCGAGCCGGATCCGCGGGTCGATGAGGGCGTAGACGGCGTCGACGATGATGTTGAAGAACACGATCGCGCCGGCCGACAGCAGGGTGACGCCGAGCAGCATGGGCAGGTCGCTCTGGTCCACGGACTTCACCGCGAGGCGGCCGATGCCCTGCATGCTGAAGGTCGTCTCGGTGATGATCGCGCCGCCGATCAGCGTGCCCAGGTCGATGCCGAAGACCGTGACGATCGGGCCCATCGCACCGCGCCAGGCGAACCGGAAGAACACGTTCCGCCGGGACAGGCCCTTGGCGCGGGCCGTGCGCACATAGTCCTCGCTGAGCTGCTCGACGAGCTGGGAGCGGGTCATACGGGTGTAGTTGGCGGTGAAGATGATCGCCAGGACCAGCCAGGGCAGCAGCAGTCCGGAGAACCAGGCCACCGGGTCCTCGGTGAGTGGCGTGTACGACGGCTGCGCGAACAGGCCCAGCTTCGCGACGAGGAAGAACATTGCGATGTAGCCGACGAAGTAGATCTGCAGCGAGGAGCCGAGCAGTGAGGCCGAGCTGGCGAACTTGTCCAGGAACTTGCCATGCTTGACCGCAGCCAGCATGCCAGCGCCGATGCCGAGGATCAGGAAGACGACGGCCGCGCCGAAGGCGAGCGAGAGGGTGGTCGGCAGCCGGTCCAGGATCGTGCCGAGGACGGGCTCGCGGTTGGCGAAGGAGTAACCGAGGCAGGGTGCGGGGCAGTGGCCGTATCCGGCGTACTCGCGCCCCATGAAGACGCCCTCGAGCCAGTGCCAGTACTGCACCGGGATCGGCTTGTCGATGCCCAGGTTCTGTCGGATCTGCGCCAGCACGTCGGGCGTGCAGTTCTTGCCGCAGGCCATGAGCGCCGGGTCACGCGGGACGGCGTAGAAGAGGCCGAAGGTGATGGCGCTGATGATCAGCAGGATGACCAGTGCGCCGAGGACTCGGCGGACGAGGAAGCGGGACATGGGGGCGTGACTTTCCGGACGGGGCGCCGTCGCCGGGGGCGTGAGGGGTGGAGGAGCCGGAGGGGGCGGCCGGGCGAACGGCCGCCCCCGGGGTCGTACGGCTTACTTCATCGCGTAGAGCTTGCAGAGCGCGACGCAGGTGTTGCCGCTGTCGTAGATCACGTTGCCGACCTTGGAGCCGTGCATCCAGTTACGGATCTTGTGGTAGTCGGGGACCACCGCCGCCAGGTCCATGATCTGGCGGTCGATGTCGCCCCAGGCCTTGTTCGCGGCCTCGGTGTCCGTGATCTTGGCAGCGGCGTCGATGGCCTTGTTGACGCTCGTGTCGTTCAGCTGGGCGTAGTTGCTGCGGCCGTCGCCGATGTTCTCGCCGCTCCAGCAGGGGTAGAAGACCGAGTAGCCGTTCGGCCAGTCCGGGCTCCAGCCGGCGCCGAACAGGTCGAAGTCGTTGTCGATCTTGCCGATCTGCGTGTAGAAGGTCGACTTGTCGACCTGCTTGTTGACGACCGTGAAGCCGGCCGCCTCCAGCGCGTTCTTGACCGCGACGGCCACCTTTACCTGGGTGTCCGAGGACTGGTAGGCGATGACCAGCTTCTGGCCGAGCTTGCCGGCCTCCTTCAGCAGGGCCTTGGCCTTGACCGGGTCGCCACCGGGCTTCTTGGTGACGCCGTAGAGGTCGAACTTCTGGTAACCCGGGGTCACCGGGGCGAGGATGGTGGTGGCGATCTCGCTGGTGGAGGCGCCGCCCTGGATGGTCTGAATCTGCTGGTGCGGCCATGCGTGGTTGATGGCCTGACGGACCTTGACGTCCTTGATGCGGGTCATGTTGATCGGCCAGTAGTAGGTGACCGTGTCGACCTGCGTGAGGACGCGCTGCTTGAGCTTGGCGTTGGTGAGGACCTGGGCGATGCGCTCCGGGGCGACCTCGTTGAAGATCGACATCGAGTACTGGTCCTTGCCCGAGTCCGCGATGTAGCGGTCGGTCGAGGCCAGCAGCTCGAAGCCGAACTGGAAGACGTACTTGTCCGGGTAGTTGTTGCGGATCGGGTCGGTCTTCGGGTCCCAGTGCTCGTTGCGCACGTAGGTCAGCGACTTGCCGATGCTGCGACTGCCGATCTTGTACGGGCCGCAGGAGAAGGGACGCTTGTCGTACTTCTCCTTGGTGTCGTTCTTCTTGTTCACCAGGGCGTAGCCGCGCATGGCGAGCGTGAAGTTGAAGTCGGTGCGCGCTTCGTTGAGACGGAAGGTGATGGTCTTGCCGTCGACCTCGATGGAGTCGAGGTGCTTGCCCTCGTAGGGGCCCTTGTACTTGTCGCCGCCGGCCAGCCACTGCTGGACGTAGCGGGGGCCCTCGGTGATGAAGGAGGCGAAGAGGCGCTCGAAGGTGTGGCGCAGGTCGTCCTCGGAGACGTCCGAGCCGTCCTCCCACTTCAGCCCGTCCTTCAGGGTGAAGGTCCAGGTCTTGCCGCCGTCCTTCATGGTGCCCGCGTCCGTGGCCGCGTCGCCGACCAGGGTCGCGCCACCCTTGTCGTCGATCTTGTAGCCGGTGAGGCCACGCAGGATCGGGACGGTGATGGCGCCCTCGGTCGAGACGTAGATCTGCGCCGGGTCCATGTGGTCCATGTCGAACTGGTCGAGCGAGTAGATCGTCCCGCCCTTGACCGCTCCCTTGACCTCCGGCGCCGGACCGGTGGAGTCGGCCTTGGTGCCGACCAGAATCTCCTGGGTCTTGGAGCCGCTGACCGTGGGCGCCTTGCGGTTCGACTTGCTGTCGCTGCCGCTGCCGCCGCAGGCGGTCAGCAGCGAGGACGAGGCCGCGACGACGCCGGTGGCGATCATGAAGTTTCTACGGGAAAAAGACATGGGTGAGCCTGCCTTGTAGAGACGATCGGGACGGATGGAGCCGGCCGCGCGACACTGAACGGGCCGGGTGGAACAGGGTGGCTACCGCTTGGACTTCGGGTCGAGCGCGTCGCGCACCGAGTCGCCGAGCAGATTGAAGGCGAGGACGAAGATCACCATCGACAGGCCCGGGAAGAGCATGAAGGTGAGGTCCTCGGTGTAGAACTGGGCGCCGCGCTGGATCATGACGCCCCAGTCCGGGGTCGGGTCGATGATGCCGACGCCGAGGAAGGCGAGGCCCGCCTCCGCGGTCACAAAGGCCGGGAGCATCAGCGTGGACTGGATGATGATCGGCGTCCACAGGTTGGGCAGCAGCTCCTTGAACACGATGCGCCCCGGCGACGCGCCCGTGACCTTGGCCGCCTCGATGTACTCCCGTTCGCGCAGGCCGAGGACCTGGCCGCGCAGCAGACGGGCGATGGAGGCCCAGCCGAAGGCGGAGAGAACCAGGATCAGGGCGATCGCCCGCAGGGAGGTGGGGATGTTCTCGTCGGGGGCGACGAACAGCCCGTACACGACCGGCATGAAGGCGATGAAGAAGAGCGTGGACGGGAACGACAGCAGGATGTCGATGACCCGGCCGACGACATAGTCGGTCCTGCCGCCCAGATAGCCGGCCGTGACGCCGACGACCACGCCGACGAGGGTGGTCAGCAGGGTGGCGGCCACGGCGATGCCGAGCGAGGTGCGGATGCCGTACAGCAGGAAGGTGAAGACGTCCCGCCCCAGCTGCGGCTCGATCCCGAACCAGAACTCCGAGCTCATCCCGCCGTTCGGGCCCGCCGGGTAGGCGAAGGCGTCCAGGAGCTCCGGGCGCTGACTGGCGTACGTGGTGTACGGATCCTTCCCGTACAGCTTCGCGATCAGCGGGGCACAGATCGCGATCACGAAGAAAAAGATCACGATGAAGGCCGAAACGACGCCCGTGCGGTCGCGTTTGAACCGCTTCCAGGCGAGTCGCCCCGGGGAGCGACTCTCCGAGCCCTTGGGGGTGGAGGACGGAGCCGAGATCTCTTCGGTCTCGTCGGTCACCTCAAGTGGGGCGGCCGCGGCAGGGGTAGGGGGGGTCATGGTGCTCCAGGCCCTGTGGGGTCAAGGGCTCCGCAGGGCGCTCCCTACGGGCTACGCCGGACTTTTTCAACGCAATTCATGCAAGGTCAATAAAATCTCGATCCCCTTGGCATTCTCTTTAACTTTTTTGCCTGCACTTGACCATAGCGTAACTACGCGTGTAGCACCCTGTGGCCGTTCCGTGTCCCGAAGTGGGCTAATTGGGCAAAACGGGCAATGAGTTCGATATGCGGACTCCGGAGTCTCGAAATGCGTACAACCGGTGCACGAGAATCAACGGTTCCGCATCGAACGGCGAAGATCTATTGCGCCGATCATCCGGAGCGACCGCGTCCGGATCGCATCCGGGCCGTCCGGGCCGCATCCGGATCCATCTGGAGGGCGTCGCCGTGCGGGCGCCACGCGGAAAGGTGGGGTGAATGTGCGTAAAGTTCCGTCTGCACCAATATGGGGCGCAATGGGTGCCGGTGCACCGGAGCGGAAATTCCCACCCCCGGCGTCGGCGCCCCGGCGGACTCTTGAGGAGGCACTCCATGCGCGGAGCCACGCGCCACGCCACATGGGCCGCCTGCGCGGCGGCGGTAGCCCTCGCGGCGATCGGCTGCGGGGGCGGCGGCAACAGCGGCGGCGCCTCCGGGGTCTTCAGCTCCTCCTGGGGCGACCCGCAGAACCCCCTGGAGCCGGCCAACACCAATGAGGTGCAGGGCGGCAAGGTCCTCGACATGATCTTCCGGGGTCTGAAGCGGTACGACGCCAAGACCGGCGCGGCCGAGAACATGCTGGCCGAGAAGATCGAGACCTCGGACTCGCGGAACTTCACGATCACCGTCAAGGACGGCTGGACGTTCAGCAACGGCGAGCCCGTCACCGCGCAATCCTTCGTCGACGCGTGGAACTACGGGGCCGGTCTCAGGAACAACCAGAAGAACGCGAAGTTCTTCGGGTACATCGAGGGCTACGACAAGGTCCACCCCGACTCGGGCAGCCAGAGCGCCGACACCCTCTCCGGGCTCAAGGTCACCGGCCCCCACACCTTCACCGTCGAGCTCAACCAGAAGTTCTCGACGTTCCCCGACACCCTCGGCTACGTGGCCTTCGCGCCGCTGCCCAAGGCGTTCTTCGACGACCACGCGGCCTGGGTGAGCAAGCCCGTCGGGAACGGCCCGTACACCGTCGAGTCCTACACCAAGGGCTCGCAGATGTCCCTGCGCAGGTGGGACGGCTACCCCGGCGACGACAAGGCGCGCAACGACGGCGTGGACCTCAAGGTCTACACCGACAACAACACCGCCTACACCGACCTCATGGCCGGCAACCTCGACCTCGTCGACGACGTGCCCGCCGCTCAGCTCAAGAACGTGCGGAGCGACCTCGGTGACCGGTACATCAATTCTCCGGCCGGGATCATCCAGACGGTGGCCTTCCCGTTCTACGACAAGAACTGGGACACGAGCGACGCGCTGAAGGTCCGTCAGGGCCTGTCCATGGCGATCGACCGCGGACAGATCACCAACACCATCTTCCAGAAGACCCGCACTCCGGCCACCGACTGGACCTCGCCGGTGCTCGGCGCGGAGGGCGGCTTCCAGGACGGACTGTGCGGCGAGGCCTGCTCGTACAACCCGTCAAAAGCCAGGAAGCTGATCGAGGAGGCGGGCGGTCTGCCCGGCCGGCAGATCAAGCTCTCCTACAACGCGGACATGGGTTCCCACAAGGAGTGGGTCGATGCCGTCTGCAACTCCATCAACAACGCGCTCGGCAACGACACGGCCTGCGTCGGCAACCCGATCGGCACCTTCGCCGACTTCCGCAATCAGATCGGCCGGCACAAGATGCCCGGTCCTTTCCGGGCGGGCTGGCAGATGGACTACCCGCTCATCCAGAACTTCCTGCAGCCGCTCTACTACACCAACGCCTCCTCGAACGACGGCAAGTGGTCCAACAAGGACTTCGACCAGCTCGTCGACCAGGCGAACGCCACGACCGACCAGGCCAAGGCCGTCCGGCTCTTCCAGCAGGCCGAAGAGGTCGTACGGGACAACATGGCCGCCATCCCGCTCTGGTACCAGAACGGCAGCGCCGGCTACTCGGAGCGGCTCTCCGACGTGGCACTCGACCAGTTCAGCGTCCCCGTCTACAACGAGATCAAGGTCAGCTGAGCTCCCATGGGACGGTACGTCGTCCGGCGTCTGCTGCAGATGATCCCGGTGTTCGTCGGGGCCACTCTGCTGATCTTCCTGATGGTGAACGTGATGGGCGACCCCATCGCGGGCCTGTGCGGCGACCAGCAGTGCGACCCTGCGACCGCCGCCCAGCTCAGGAGGGAGTTCGGCCTCGACAAGCCCGTGTGGCAGCAATACCTGACCTACATGGGCAACGTCTTCACGGGCGACTTCGGCACCGCCTTCAACGGGCAGCCGGTCACCGAGCTGATGGCCGGCGCCTTCCCGGTCACCATCCGGCTGACGGTCGTCGCGATCCTCTTCGAGATCGTGATCGGGATCATGCTGGGCGTGATCACCGGGCTGCGGCGCGGGCGGCCCGTCGACACGGGCGTTCTGCTGTTCACCCTCGTCGTCATCTCCGTGCCGACCTTTGTCACCGGTCTGCTGCTCCAGCTGCTGCTCGGGGTCGAGTGGGGCTGGATCAAGCCGTCCGTCTCCCCGGACGCCGCCTTCGGCGAACTGATCGTGCCCGGCCTGGTCCTGGCCTCCGTCTCCCTCGCGTACGTGACCCGGCTGACCCGGACCTCCATCGCGGAGAACAAACGGTCCGACTACGTCCGTACGGCCATCGCCAAGGGCCTGCCCAGGCGACGCGTCATCACCCGGCACCTGCTGCGCAACTCGCTCATCCCCGTGGTCACCTTCATCGGCACCGACATCGGCGCGCTGATGGGCGGCGCGATCGTCACCGAGCGGATCTTCAACATCCACGGCGTCGGCTTCCAGCTCTACCAAGGGATTCTCCGGCAGAACACGCAGACCGTGGTCGGTTTCGTGACGGTCCTCGTCCTGGTCTTCCTGGTCGCCAACCTGCTCGTCGACCTCCTCTACGCCGTGCTCGACCCGAGGATCCGCTATGCGTGAGCAGTCGCCCTACGAGCCGCACGAACCCGAGGGCGCCATGGCCGCGAGCGGCGCGGGAGGAGCCATGGACCTGGCCGCGAACGAGGCGGAAACCCTCGAACGGCGTCCATCGGCCGGGGCCCCGGGAGGACCGACGGGAGGCGCGGGTCCGCAGGAGAAGCCCAGAAGCCTCTGGTCCGACGCCTGGCGCGACCTGCGGCGCAACCCCGTCTTCATCATCTCCGCGCTCGTCATCCTCTTCCTGGTCGTCATCTCCCTGTGGCCCTCGCTGATCGCCTCCGGCAATCCCCTCACCTGCGACCTGGCCAAGGCGCAGGAGGGCTCGCAGCCCGGCCACCCCTTCGGCTTCGACGGCCAGGGCTGCGACGTCTACACGCGCACGGTGTACGGGACCCGCGTCTCGACCAGCGTCGGTGTCTGCGCCACCCTCGGCGTCGCGGTCCTCGGCTCGCTGCTCGGCGGGCTCGCCGGGTTCTTCGGCGGCGTCTGGGACGCGATCCTGTCCCGGATCACCGACATCTTCTTCGCGATCCCCGTGGTCCTCGGCGGTCTGGTCCTCCTCTCCGTGGTGACCAGCAATACGATCTGGCCCGTCATCGGGTTCATGGTGCTGCTCGGCTGGCCCCAGATCTCCCGTATCGCGCGCGGCTCCGTCATCACGACCAAGCAGCACGACTACGTGGCGGCCGCCCGCGCCCTCGGCGCCTCCAACTCCCGGCTGCTGCTCCGGCACATCGCGCCCAACGCCGTCGCGCCGGTGATCGTCGTCGCGACCATCGCGCTCGGAACGTATATCGCCCTGGAGGCGACACTCTCGTACCTCGGCGTCGGCCTGAAGCCGCCGACGGTCAGCTGGGGCATCGACATCTCCTCGGCGTCCGCGTACATCCGCCAGGCCCCGCACATGCTGCTGTGGCCCGCCGGTGCGCTCGCGATCACCGTGCTCGCGTTCATCATGCTCGGCGACGCGGTGCGCGACGCCCTCGACCCGAAGCTGAGGTGATGGCCGTGCTGCTCGAAGTGCGCGATCTGCACGTGGAGTTCAGAACCAGGGACGGGGTCGCCAAGGCGGTCAACGGGGTCGGCTTCGGGGTGGACGAGGGCGAGACGCTCGCCGTCCTCGGCGAGTCCGGCTCCGGCAAGTCGGTGACCGCGCAGGCCGTGATGGGCATCCTCGACATGCCGCCCGCCAAGATCACCGGCGGCGAAATCCTCTTCCAGGGCAGGGACTTGCTGAAGCTCAAGGAGGACGAGCGGCGCACCGTCCGCGGCGCCGAGATGGCGATGATCTTCCAGGACGCGCTGTCCTCACTCAACCCCGTGCTCAGCGTCGGCGAGCAGCTCGGCGAGATGTTCACCGTGCACCGCGGGATGTCCAGGAAGGACGCCCGAGCCAAGGCGATCGAGCTGATGGACCGGGTGCGCATCCCGGGCGCCGCCGACCGGGTGCGCGACTATCCGCACCAGTTCTCCGGCGGGATGCGCCAGCGCATCATGATCGCCATGGCGCTCGCCCTGCAGCCCGCCCTGATCATCGCCGACGAACCGACCACCGCGCTCGACGTCACCGTCCAGGCCCAAGTCATGGACCTGCTCGCCGAGTTGCAGCGCGACCTGAACATGGGGCTCATCCTCATCACCCACGACCTCGGCGTGGTCGCGGACGTCGCCGACAGGATCGCGGTGATGTACGCGGGCCGGATCGTCGAGTCGGCCCCGGTCCACGACATCTACAAGGCGCCCGCACACCCGTACACCAAGGGCCTGCTGGAGTCGATCCCGCGCCTGGACCGGAAGGGCCGGGAGCTCTACGCCATCAAGGGCCTGCCGCCGAACCTGATGCACATCCCGCCGGGCTGCGCCTTCAACCCGCGCTGCCCGATGGCCCAGGACGTGTGCAGGACCGACGTACCGCCGCTCTACGAGGTGGACGAGGAGCGCAGGAGCGCGTGCCACTTCTGGAGGGAGTGCCTCGATGACACAGACGGCGACTGAGAAGCCACGGGCGGGCTCGGAGCCCGAGCCGATTCTGCGGGTCAGCGGGCTGGTCAAGTACTACCCCCTCACCCGGGGCATCCTCTTCAGGAAGCAGATCGGCTCGGTCAAGGCCGTCGACGGGGTCGACTTCCACCTCGGCCGGGGCGAGACCCTCGGCATCGTCGGCGAGTCCGGCTGCGGCAAGTCGACGCTCGCCAAGATGCTGGTCCACCTGGAAAGGCCGACGGCCGGGACGATCACGTACAAGGGCGAGGACATCACCCGCCTGTCCGGCAAGGCCCTGAAGTCCGTACGCCGCAACATCCAGATGGTCTTCCAGGACCCGTACACCTCGCTCAACCCGCGCATGACCGTCGGCGACATCATCGGGGAGCCGTACGAGATCCATCCCGAGGTCGCGCCGAAGGGCGACCGCAGGAGGAGGGTGCAGGAACTGCTCGACGTCGTGGGTCTGAACCCGGAGTACATCAACCGCTATCCGCACCAGTTCTCGGGCGGTCAGCGTCAACGCATCGGCATCGCACGGGGGTTGGCGCTTCGCCCCGAGATCATCGTCGCCGACGAGCCGGTCTCCGCGCTCGACGTCTCCGTACAGGCCCAGGTGATCAACCTGCTGGAGCGGCTCCAGGACGAGTTCGACCTCGCGTACGTGTTCATCTCCCACGACCTCTCGATCGTGCGGCACATCTCCGACCGGGTCGGCGTGATGTACCTCGGGCGGATCGTGGAGACCGGCAAGGACGCCGAGATCTACGACCATCCGACGCACCCCTACACCCAGGCTCTGCTCTCCGCCGTGCCCGTGCCCGACCCGGAGGCCCGGGAGCGCCGGGAGCGGATCATCCTCGCCGGGGATGTGCCGTCCCCAGCGAACATCCCGTCCGGCTGCCGCTTCCGCACCCGCTGCTGGAAGGCCCGGGAGCGCTGCACGCTGGAGGTGCCGCTGCTCGCGGTGCCCGCGGAATTCCGGCGCACCGAGGGCCCGGCCGCGCACGACTCGGCCTGTCACTTCGCCGAGGAAAAGAGGGTCGTGCCCCCCGAGGAACCACGGAACAATCAAGATGACGGGACGCCATAGCCGTACAAACGCACATCAATCGCTTTAACACGCAGGCAACTTGGCTGACCCGGCACCGATATACGGACGCGTCAATCTGAACACCGTACGGCCGTGCGGGTGCCGTAAACGAGCCGGGGTGCGCCATGTCACCCCGGCTCGTTGCCGTGCCGAGGTCAGACGAGCCCCAGCGAGCGCTTCAGGAAGTCCACCTGGAGCAGGAGCAGATTCTCGGCGACCTGCTCCTGGGGGGTCATGTGCGTGACGCCCGACAGGGGCAGCACCTCGTGCGGGCGGCCGGCGGCGAGAAGCGCCGAGGACAGCCGCAGGGCGTGCGCCACCACGACATTGTCGTCGGCGAGACCGTGCACGATCATCAGCGGCCGGTGCGGCTCGGCGGGCGCGGAGAGACCCTCGTCGGTGACCAGCGAACTCTTCGCGTACGTCTCCGGAGCCGCCGCCGGATCACCGAGGTACCGCTCCGTGTAGTGGGTGTCGTACAGCCGCCAGTCCGTGACCGGGGCGCCCGCGATGCCCGCGTGGAAGACGTCGGGGCGGCGCAGCACCGCGAGTCCGGCGAGCCAGCCGCCGTACGACCAGCCGCGGATCGCCACCCGGGACAGATCCAGCGGGAAATCCTCCGCAAGCCCGCGCAGCGCGTCGACCTGGTCGTCGAGGGAGAGCGTGAAGTCGTCGCGGATCTCCTTTTCCCAGGCGGGGGAGCGGCCGGGGGTGCCGCGGCCGTCGGCGACGATCACCGCGAACCCCTGGTCCGCGAACCACTGTGAGGGGAGGTGCGCGTTGTGCGCGGCCAGCACCCGGGGACCATGCGGACCTCCGTACGGGTCCATCAGAACGGGCAGGGGATTGTCACCGTCGTAGTCAGTAGGCATAAGCACGGCGCACGGGATTTTGCGTGCGCCCCCCTGTGTCAGTGTCACGCGCGGGGACAAACCGGGATCTTCGGCGTACGAGGGGATGGCCGCCGCCTGCTTTCCTTGCCGCAGCACCTGCACCTGGGTGCCCGGCCGGTCGAGCACCGACGAGACGAGCACGGTCACGCCCCCGGCGCGCACCGCCGAGTGCACGCCGGGCTCCTGCGAGACGCGCTCCACACCGAGCTCGTTCACGCGGTACACATGCACTTCGCCGGTCTCCCGATCGGCCGCCGCCTCGCCTGCGGACGCCGAGATCAGCACGTCGTCGTCCGAGACGTCGAGCACCGCGCGGACATGCAACTGGGCGCCCGTCAGCAGGCGTTCACCGAACGCGAGCACCCGGGCGCCGCCCTCGTCGGCGATCCGCACAAGCTGTCCTCCCGGGCTCCAGCACGGCACACCGGCGAAAAGATCCAGCCAAATAGGATCTTCGTCCGCGTGCACCATCCGCGTCGTCCCGGTATCCGGATCCACCGCCAGGAACAGCTGGCTGCGCTGGTCCCGCGCCTGCACCAGAATCAGCGGCGCACCCGCCTCTGACCAGTGCACACGCGCCAGATACGGGTACTGCGCCCGGTCCCACACGACCTCCGTGCGCACCCCGTCGAGCGTGACGACGAAAAGCCGTACGTCCGCGTTGGCGCTGCCCGCCACCGGATACGCGACCCGCTGCGGATCACGTTCCGGCTGGGCCGGATCGGAGATCCACCAGCGCTGTACGGGCGTGTCGTCCGCCCGCGCGACGAGCAGCCGATCGCTCTGCGGAGACCACCAGAAGCCCCGCGAACGCCCCATCTCCTCGGCCGCGATGAACTCGGCCAGCCCAAAGGAAACCGACTCCCCGTCAGGTTCGGCCAGTACCCGGTCGTCCTCACCTTCGGCACCCACAACACGCAGGGCGCCCCCGGAGACGTACGCGACGAACCGCCCGTCGGGCGAGGGCCGGGGGTCGATCACCGGCCCCGGGACGCGGAGTTCACGGGCCGTGCCGGCCCGCAGCTCCGCCGTGAAAAGCCGCCCTGACAAGGCGAAAGAGGCCAACTCGACGGCCGCGTCGGTGGCGTAGCCGACGATCCCGGCGCCGCCCTCGCGGCTGCGCTCACGGAGCGCCCGCTCCTCCGGCGGCAGATGCTCCGTGGCGCCGCCGAGCAGCGCCGCCGGATCGGCCGCGACGCGCTCCCCGCCCTCCAGCACATCGAGAACCCACAGTTGATTCGCCCGGTCCGTACCGGAGCGGGACCGCAGGAACGCCACACGGCAACCGTCGGGAGACACGGTGAACGCACGCGGCGCGCCGGAGGTGAACCGCTGCGTGCGGGCGTACCGGCGCGGGAAGGAGAGAGGCTCGGTCGTCATGCCCTGACCATATTGGCCATGCGCCCCCTTGTGCGGCTGTGCGCCGATCGATGCGCGCGTACGGATAGTTATGATCACTAGCGCTGCGTGGGTATGAACCTGCTGGCCGCTGTATGAATTTACGACCCCCATGTCCAACCCCCCATGTCCCAGGGATCTTTGGAGGTGAGCCGCCGTGGCACTCTCGATTTCGGCGGTGGTGCTGCTGGTGATCGTCGTCTTTCTCCTGATCAAGAAGTCAGGACTGAAAGGCGGGCACGCTGCCGTGTGTGTCCTCCTCGGCTTCTATCTCGCCTCCTCGACCGTCGCCCCGACGATCAGCGAGCTGACCACGAACATCGCGGGCATGATCGGCAGCATCAAGTTCTGATCCGCGCCCGAACGTTGGCTCCGGGAGACAACTGACCGGAGCCCGACCCCAGCTGACCTGTTCTCCTTCTGCGTGCCGCTCGGATCCGTAAGCTTGACGGATCTAGGACAAGCGAAGGCTGAGGCAGCGGCGCGTGGACAGAGACAGTGTTGACGATCGGCTCCGGGAGCTGGCGAAGGCATCCCCCAACTTCGGGCGCCTGTACAGGTATCAGCCTCTCCTCGCCATCTACGGGTCGCAGGCGGAACTCACCGTTCTGACCAACCCGAACGCCGCCTACGTGAACGCTGGGCAGTTCGGTGAGGTCCTGGCCGAGGAGTTCGTCACCCGGACCGGCACCCGGGTCGAGGGCACCAGCCAGTTCGACCGGCTCAATGCGCTCACGCGGGCAGGCGTGCTCGTCGGCTGGAGCCGTGACGCCTTCGACAAGCTGCGCAGGGGCCGCAACGACGCCGCGCACAACCACCTCTTCGACACGACGAAGGCGCTCGAAGCGCTGAAGTTGTGCTGGCAGTTGGGTGACCTCTTCGACCGGGCCATGGGCGGTACGCGGACGGTGACCGCGTTCGTCCCACCGACACTCCCGGCCGAGGTGCCGTCCGCCGACCCCGAGGAGATCGCGGAGCTTCAGAAAGCGCTAGACGGGCACCGTCGTGCGCTGGCCGAGTCGCGCGTCAAGCTGTCCGAGACCAGCGATCGCCTTGAAGCGGCGCGGCGGGCGCGTGAAGAGGCCGAGGCCCTCATCGCCAGTGCCGAGCAGACCAAGATCGCCTACGCCGAACAGATCCAGGAGTTGCGGACGCAGGTCACGGAGCTGCGGGCGGCCCACCAACAGCAGTACGACCGAGAGCGCGTCCAGCCCCGCAAGGTCGCCTCCGCCGCCCGTGAGGCCATCGTGGAGCGCGCGCAGCGCCCCGCGCCGCTCAACGAGGTTCAGGCGCGCGAGAAGATCGACGTGATGCTGTCCAAGGCGGGTTGGCGGATCCAGGACAAGGCGGACGCGAACCCGCTGGCGTGCAAGGGCGTCGCCATCCGTGAGTTCACGTTGGCCACAGGCCGCGCCGACTACGTCCTGTACGTCGACGGCAAGATCGTCGGGGTCATCGAGGCGAAGCGTGAAGGGACGGCGCTTGCGGGGGCCCTCGCCCAGAACGAGCGGTATGCGGCGGGTGTGCTCAAGGACCACGCGATGGCCGTGTGGCGCAGGGAGGAACCCTTCGCGTTCCGCTACGCCACCACGGGCACGGAGACGTACTTCCTCAACCGCATCGACCCCGACGCACGCTCGCGTGAGGTCTTCGCCTTCCACCGCCCCGAGACCTTCGCCGCGTGGATGAAGCGGGCCGAAGAGGATCCGGAGACCCCCACCTTCCGGGCGGCCTTGCGCACCAACATGCCGCTACTGGAGACACACGGCCTGCGCATGGCTCAGGTCGAGGCCATCACGGGCTTGGAAGGATCCCTGGCCACCGACCGGCCGCGCGCCCTGATCCAGATGGCGACCGGCGCAGGCAAGACCTTCACGGCCGTCACAGAGACCTACCGCCTGCTCCGGCACGCGGGCGCCCGCCGGGTCCTCTTCCTCGTCGACCGCAACAACCTCGGTCGCCAGGCGCACGCGGAGTTCGACAAGTACCGCACGCCCGACGAGAACCGGAAGCTCACCGACCTCTACAACGTCGACATGCTGGGCCGGAGCGGGCTCCAGGAGACGTCCTCCGTCGTGATCTCGACCATCCAGCGGATGTACGCCTTCCTCAAGGGCGAACCGGTGGCGGACGGACCCGAGACGGACGAGCCGGACACGGACGACCTGAAGACGAGCGAGGCGGAGACCGGGGACCGCGAGGACAAGAAGGCCTCGACCCTGGACGAGACCTACGCGGCGGACGAGCCGATCACGGTCGACTACAACCCGGACGTCCCGATCGAGTCCTTCGACGTGATCGTGGTCGACGAGTGCCACCGCTCCATCTACGGCCTGTGGCGTGGCGTCCTGGAGTACTTCGACGCCCATCTCGTCGGCCTCACGGCCACGCCCACCCGCCAGACCAAGGGGTTCTTCGACAACAACATGGTCTCGCGGTACACGTTCGAGCAGGCCGTGGCTGACGGCGTCAACGTCGACTTCGACATCGTGCGTCTCAACACCGACCTGCGGGAGGACGGCGGCGCCAAGATCGAAGCGGGTACGACCGTCCGCATCCGCGACCGGCAGACGCGCGCGCAGAGGTACGAGGAGCTCGACGAGGACTTCGAATACACCGTCTCGCAGCTCGGTCGCACGGTGATCACCGAGGATGAGATCCGGGCCGTACTGACGACGTACAGGAACAACTGGCAGCGGTGGTTCCCAGGGCGCGTCGACCTCCCCAAGACCCTCGTCTTCGCGGCTGGCGACGACCATGCCGACGAGGTGCTCAAGCAGGTCAAGGAAGTCTTCGGGCGGGGCGACGAGTTCGCGAAGAAGATCACGTACAGATCGCGGGAGAACGGGGACGACCCGGACTCGCTCATCAACGACCTGCGTAACTCGGCCCGGCTGAGGGTCGCGGTGACGGTGGACATGATCGCCACAGGCACGGACGTGAAGCCGCTCGAATGCGTGATATTCCTCCGGTCGATCAAGAGCCCGGTGCTCTTCGAGCAGATGAAGGGCCGGGGCGCCCGCTCGATCGACCCGGACGAGCTGAAGGCGGTCACTCCGGAGGCGGCACCTGACCTGGTGAAGGACCGTTTCTTGCTGATCGACGCGGTGGGTGTCACCGACTCGCCTCTGGTGGATGCCCGGCCGCTGATCCCGGCGGGCGAGAAGGGCATCTCGCTGGCGAAACTCCTCGACAAGGCCGGCACGCGCTCACTGACGGCGGACGAGGCGGAGACGCTGGGGCGTCGTTTGGCCCGTATCGACCGTCAGTTGGGTGATGAGGAGAAGAAGCTGCTGGCCCAGACGTCTGAGGGCGTGAGCCTGGCCGACCTAGCGCGCCGCATCGCGGATGCGGTGGACGTCGACACCCAGGACCGCGCCCGCCACGAGGGCGGCTCCGAGCTCGCCAAGAAGCTGGTCCAGGACGCGGTGGCTCCGCTGACCAGTCGGCCGGAGCTGCGGAAGCTGATCCTGGAGATCCGTCACCAGCAGGACCTGACGTACGACGAGACGACGGAGGTACGGGTCACGGAGCTGCGGGAGGTACCGCGCGAGGAGAGGGCCCGCAGGGAGCTCGCCGAGTGGAACTCGCTCCTCACGAAGGAGCAGCGGGACGAGAATGCGGCGATCCGGGTCGCGCTGGGAAGCGGCACGCGCCGCTTCACTCCGCGCGAGGCGCGGGACGCGCTGAAGGAGCTCGCAGGCAGGATCCGGGCGACGAACCGTTCCTGGACGCCGGGGGTGTTGTGGGACCACTACGACCAGCTCGGCAAGGCCGCGACCGGCCCCGGCAAGGAGGCGGGCCTCGGCGACCTCATACGGCTCATCCGCTACGAGCTCGGCGCAGACGACGAGCTCCGTCCGTACCGTACGGTGGTCGAGGAGCGCTTCGAGGGCTGGCTGCTGCGGCAGCAGCAGGCGGGAGTGGAGTTCACGGACGACCAGTTGTGGTGGCTGGACCGTATAAAGAACGCCATTGCCGCCGACATCGGCATCGAGCCGGGAGACTTCGGACACGCACCTTTCTCCGAGCGCGGCGGAGGCCGGGGCTTCATGCGGGCGTTCGGGGACAAGGACAAGGCGCTGGAACTGTTGGATGAGCTGAATCAGGAACTGGCTTGAGCGTGGATCTAGGTGGGTTGCCGGACTCCTGGTCGTGGGTGTCCCTGCAGGAGGTGTTGAGTGAGCCCCTCGTCAATGGGCGATCGGTCAAGACCATGGAGGGTGGATTTCCCGTCCTGAGGCTTACAGCCATTAAGGATGGAAAGATCGACATTGGGGAGTCGAAGGAAGGAGAGTGGAGCGCTGAACAGGCCGCGCCCTTCCTGGTTCGCCAAGGGGACTTTCTGCTCAGCCGTGGTAACGGGTCCAAACGCCTGGTAGGACGTGGTGGTCTGGTAGGCGATGTGGGAAATCCGATTGCGTTCCCAGACACCATGATTCGAGTGCGCCCCAGTGATGAGCTGGTTTCCGCTTCATATTTCCGGTTGCTGTGGGACTCTCCGGTTGTGCGTAGACAGATCGAAGATCAAGTGCGCACGACTGCGGGGATCTACAAGGTGAACCAAGCCATCCTTGAGAGAGTTGCCCTGCCTCTGCCGCCGCTTGCAGAGCAGTACCGCATCGTCGAGGCTGTGGAAGAGCAATTGTCGCGTCTTGACCAGGCGACGGCCTCCGTCGCGGCGGCGCAGGCTCGTGCGAGTTTGCTGGCTGAGACGCTCGCCGAGCGGGCGGTTCGGGGGCTGGTGGGGGTGTCCTCGCACCCGGACCCCAGCGTGCCACTGGACGAGATCCGGGCGGCGACGAGTGCTCGGGCGGGCAAGCGCTGGAAGCCCACGGATCCGATCAAGTTGGCCGATATGAAGGTTCCGGAGGGATGGACGCTGGCGAGTCTCGGTGACCTTGCTTGGGGCAACGGCTACGGAACGTCCGTCAAATGCAACTACGAGGGCACCGGGGCGGCGGTCCTCCGCATCCCGAATGTTCAAGGCGGATTTATCGAAACCAGCGACATGAAGTACGCACTGGACGCTTCTCTCGATCTGTCGGAATATTACGTGCGAAAGGGTGACATCCTGTTCGTTCGGACCAACGGAAGTCCCGCGCTCATTGGTCGGGCGGGTGTCGTGGAGCGCGAAATGGAGCTCGCGTTCGCCTCCTACTTGATTCGCTTCCGGGTGAACCTGGATTTCGTCGAACCATGGTGGATTCAGCTGGTGACGCGAACCAGGGCCTGGCGTCGTCACATCGAGCGGGTTGCGGCGTCCTCGGCGGGTCAATACAACCTGAATGCAAAGCGTCTTGCGGAACTCCCTGTCCCATTTCCGCCTCTCTCGGTACAGCGCGAAATTCTGGACTGTGTGAATTCGGAGATACCCTGGATTAGTCGATTGCAGGATGTCTCGAACACCGTTGTCAAGCGGTCGGACAGCTTGCGGGCCCGCATCCTCGATCGAGCTTTCCAAGGAGGCCTGGTGCAGCAGCACCCCGCAGACGAGTCGGCGTCGGCCCTCCTGGCCCGCATCACAGCCGACCGCGCTGCTCGGCCCAAGCCCAGGCGGACTCGCAGGGCCGCTGACAGAGCCGCAGCTGACAGGGCTCCCAGGGCGCTTGCTTCGCAAACAGCGATGACGGACCCAGCACCCGAGCCGACCGCCGTCCCTGCCTTCGCCGTACAACAGGAGTTCGAGCTGTGACCGCCCCCGCAGACGCGCATCAGCCCGCCGCAGAAGGCGCTGAGTCCACCGCGCCCGCCAAGGCTAAGGCCGTTGTCCAAACCAACACCCTGGTCTCCAAGCTCTGGAACTACTGCAACGTCCTCCGCGACAACGGCATGTCGACCATCGAGTACGTCGAGCAGCTCTCGTACCTGCTCTTCCTGAAGATGGTCGACGAGATGGAGAACGACCCCTGGGACGGGCGCGACATGAGCGCGATCGTGCCCGCGGACTACAACTGGCAGTCCCTCGTGGGCAAGCGTGGTGCCGAGTTGGAGAAGCACTACCGCGACACCCTGGAGCACCTGGGCCGTCACCCCGACACCACCATCGGCACGATCTTCGCCGACGCCCAGAACCGCATCACCAAGCCCGCCCTCCTGGAAAAGCTGGTCGTCGATCTGATCGGCAGGGAGGAATGGACCGTCAAGGGCACAGACCTCAAGGGTGATGCCTACGAAGGGCTGCTCTCCAAGGGCGCCTCGGACACCAAGACCGGCGCCGGCCAGTACTTCACGCCCCGCGCGCTCATCGACGCCATGGTCGACGTCACCCAGCCGGGCCCGAAAGACACCATCACCGATCCGGCCTGCGGTACCGGCGGCTTCCTCATTGCGGCCCACGCCTACATCCGTGACCACCACATGAAGAGCATGTCGCTGGACGAGCGGATGGCCTACGACAGCGGCCGCAAGATCTGGGGCAACGAACTTGTCACCGCGACCGCCCGCCTCGCCGCGATGAACATGCTCCTCCACGGCATCGGCAAGAGCGACGGTCCGAGCCTCATCAGCGTCGGTGACGCGCTCGCCGAGAAGCCCAGCGGTCACCACGCGACGCTCGTCCTCGCGAACCCTCCCTTCGGCCGCAAGTCCGCGATCACGGTGATCGGCCAGGACGGCGAGGTCGAGAAGGAGGACATTCAGTACGACCGCGACGACTTCACCGCGACGACCACCAACAAGCAGCTGAACTTCCTGCAACACATCATGTCGCTGACGGCTGTTGGGGGGCGCGCCGCCGTTGTCCTGCCGGACAACGTCCTCTTCGAGGGCGGGGCCGGTGAGAAGGTTCGTCGCAAGCTTCTCGACGAGTTCGACCTTCACACGATCCTGCGGCTGCCGACAGGCATCTTCTACGCCGGCGGCGTCAAGGCCAACGTCCTCTTCTTCGACAAGAAGCCCCCGCGCGCCGACGGCAAGCCGCACACCACCGAGACCTGGGTCTACGACTTCCGCGTCGGCCAGCACTTCACGCTCAAGCAGCGCCCCCTCACCCGCGCCCACCTGGACGACTTCGTCGCGGCCTACCGCCCCGGCGAGCCCAGGTCGTCCCGGGTCGAGTCCGAGGACGACAACGGGCCGTTCAAGAAGTTCGGTTACGAGGACCTGATCGCCCGAGACAAGGTCAACCTCGACATCACGTGGATGAAGGACCCCGCCCTCGACGACGCCGACAGAGGTCTGCCGCCCGAGGTGATCGCCGAGGAGATCGTCCGTGACCTCCAGTCCGCCCTGAACGAGTTCACGGCCATCGCCCGCTCCCTGGGCGCCGAGGTCGACGTACCGGAGGCGGAGATCGAGTAGCCGGGCCGGTCAGGCTTCGGACGCGTACGGCACGAAGTCGGCCCAGGTGGCGGGGGAGAAGCTCAGGCGGGGGCCGTCGGTGTTCTTGGAGTCGCGGACGTGGACGGTGCCGGGGGTGGTGGCGAGTTCGACGCAGGAGTCGCCTTCGCTACTGCTGCTGTAGCTACTTTTGAACCACGCCAGGTCGGAGGCGTCCCCGGCCTCGGTGTTGCGGAACATGTTTCCCCCAGCAGTTGCTCGATGAAGGCTGTCGACTCACGTGGGGTGAGAGCCTGAGCCCGGATGATGCCATACCGCAGTTCAAGGATACGGAGCTGCTTGGGCTCGGAGACCGGTCGGCCGTTGGCCACCGCTTGTGAACGCCCCACAGCCGAGCCGTCCTGGAACTTCAGCACCTCGATGCCACCGGCCAGTCCGGCGTGCTCCTCGCGATCCATCGGCATCACTTGAAGCTCGACGTGCCGCAACTGTCCTGTGTCCAACAGATGTTCAAGCTGGCGACGCAACGCCGGTTTCCCTCCGAGCGGACGTCGGAGCGTCCACTCCTCCAGGACGAAGCTGACTTCAGGCACGGGGTCCCGCTCGAAGACGGTCTTGCGCGCCACGCGGGCGGCGATGAACCGCTCCACCTCGTCCTCGCTGTATGCGGGGCGCCGCATCAAGAGAAGCCCGCGTGCGTACTCCGGCGTCTGCAACAGCCCATGGATGTTCAGGGGGTCATACAGCTGAAGCTCAACCGCCTTCGCCTCCATCTGTGCCAGATCCCGCACCTTCTTCGGGTACCGAACCCTCTTCACGTCCTCCTTCATCGCCGAGAGCAACCCATCCGCCCCCAACACCTCGTCCGCCTTGTCCAGATACTCGGGTTGTGGAATCCGCTTCCCGCTCTCGATCTTGTAAACCATGTCCTCGCCGTACCCGACCGCCACGCCGAAGTCGGCGGCCCGCATCCCCACCGCCTCCCGCCGCAGCCGTAGCTGCCGCCCCACGGTCGCGACGACCGCCACACCCCAGTCGTCGTCCGGGTCGACCTCCCAACCCGGCTCGTCCGCCTCGCTCTTGAGCCGCGCCGCGTTGCCATCGACCTGCTGCATCCCGCACCCCTCCGTCGTACGACCGTGCCGCGACGGCCCCTACCCCTACGGCCCGTCTCGACAGCCCGGACACGACCGGACAACGTCCGGACAGTCGCCGTACGCAACGGAGTCGTCACTGTTCACGGTAGGCACGGGCAGCCACTCTGAGTGACGTGATCCAGGAAACCGCCGCCCCCGAGGCCCAATCCGACTACCACATCCGCAACTTCAGCGTGCAACTGTCCCCCACGCCACGCGGGGCCCGCCTCGCCCGCCTCCTCGCCACAGAGCAACTCCGCGCCTGGGAACTCCCGTTGGACTCGGCACGCCAAGTGGTCGCCGAACTCGCGGCCAACGCGGCCACCCACAGCCGCGTCCCCGGCCGGGACTTCCGGCTCACGCTCTACGTCGTCGCCAACACTCTCCGGATCGAGGTCACCGACACCCGCGGTGACCGTCTTCCGTACGCTCGACACTCCGCCCCCGATGCCGAGTCCGGCCGCGGTCTTGTCCTCGTCGACACCTTGGCCGACCGCTGGGGCTGGGTCCAGGGACCGCCCCCGCGCAAGACGGTGTGGGCCGAGCTGGACCTCGCACCGGAACCCGACCGCCCGTGCTCCGGCGCGACGGGCGACCTTCTCCAAGAAACACCAGGGTGAAAGAACCCGACCAAACCCCACCTCCTGCTGAATGTCCCCGTTGGGCCTCCGCTCCGACCCGCATGGCCGAAACCCGTACGCACCGTTGAACGCGCATGTGAAGCCTCGGAAGATGGTCATGAGCGGATGACGCGATGCCGGTCTTTCGAGGCCGGTGGAACGGGGGTTGAGCGGTGCTGGTGGGTGGCGGCGCGGTCGTGAGTGTTGACCGATGAGGAACCGTGTGCAGGTCGCGATCCAGATCATGCTGGCGCTGGTCGCCTGCTTACTCGGGATCGCCACCAACTACGCGACCAGCACCGACAAGGTTCCCTGGGCACTGGAGGCTATTCAGCGGTTCTCCGTTCCGGCCATCGGCGTGCTGATCGTGGCGCTTGTGGCCGGGCAAGTCGTCGTCTACCGGTTGGAGCATCCCGCGCCGCCCCGGAGCGAGTGGCCGAGGGAGCGGGTTCCGTATCCGGGTCTCGACGCGTTCGACGAGGACGAGGCCGCTGTCTACTTCGGCCGGGAGGCACAGGCCGCCGAACTGACGCGCAGGCTGCACACCACCGCGACCCGCCCCGCGGAACGGTTCCTGGTGCTGGTCGGGGCGTCCGGCAGCGGAAAGTCCTCGCTGGTCAGGGCCGGGGTAATGCCCAGGCTTCGGGAGCGCCGCTGGACTGTCGTGCCGGCCTTCGTCCCCGGCCCCAATCCGCTGGGTGCCCTCGCGGCAGCGCTGGCGGCTGCTGCCGACGGGCAGGAACCGGCGAGCGCCGTACTGCGCAGGCTGCGCCAGGGGCCGGACGCCCTGCGAGCCGAGCTGTCGCGGCTGCGTGGCGGCCGGTTCCGGCGGATACTCCTCGTGGTCGATCAGATCGAGGAGATCGTCACCCTGGCGGGCGAGCGTGAACGCGCCCAGTTCCTCGAAGTGCTGAGTACCTGCGTGGAACAGGACCCGGCAGTCCGTGTACTGGTCACCCTCCGGGTGGACCTGCTCGGCAGGCTTCTCACCATCGGACAGGCGGAACTCCTTCAGCACCCTGTCGCCATCGGCACCTTGGGCAGAGCGCAGCTCGTCGAAGTTGTGAAGCGCCCCGGGGCCCTTGTCGGCCTGGGCTTCGAGCCCGGAGTCGTCGACTCCATCGTGAGCGAGACCGGAACGGACGACGCGTTACCGCTACTCGCCTACCTCCTCCAGGAGTTGTACTTCGCCTCCGGCCCCGGCGGGATGGTGACCGAGGAGCTGTACCGGCGGCTCGGCGGAGTACCCGGCGCGCTCGCGCGCCAGGCGGACAACACCGTGACCCAGCTCGGTGCGGGCGTGGGCATCGACGCCGTCCTCCGCGTCCTGCTCAGGTTTGTCACCGTCGAGGGGCAGGAGGTGGCCCGCCGCCATGTGCCGCTGTCCGAACTCGACGAACGGGACCGGCATGTCGTCGATGCCTTCGTCGAGGCACGGCTGCTGCGCACTGACGTCACGGGCGACGGCTCCGTAGCCGGTGGCGAGCCGTTTGCGCAGGTGACGCACGAGGCGCTGTTCCGCCAGTGGGCCCCGCTGCGGCAGGAGGTCGAGGCGCGGGCCGAACGACTCCGCGAGCGCGCCGAACTGGAGCGGTGGGCGGCCGACTGGGAGCGGGCCGGTCGCAGCGACGACTATCTCCTTACCGGCGAACGCCTCACGGCGGCCCGGCGCTGGTTGGAAGCCCTGGAAGAATCCGGGCAGGCGTCCACACCCGCCCGCGCGCTCGTCGAGTCCTCGCAGCGCCGCGACATGACCTTCCTGAGCCAGGTCTCCGACAGTATCGGCCGTCAGGTTCTGCTGAGCGCGGAGAGTGAACCGGAGCGTTCCCTGCTGCTCTCGCTCGCCGCATTAGGCGAGTGCGCGCCCACGCCCTCGGCCCGGCGCGGGCTGATGGCGGCGCTGGCGGCGAGTCACCTCCGCTCACGGCTCGACGGACACACGGACACTGTCCGGCACATTGCCTGGTCCCCGGACGGGCGCATGCTGGCCACGGCGTCCAGGGATGGCACGGGTCGCGTTTACGACGCGCCGTCCGGACGTCCCTTGCTGGTGCTGCCGTGCGACGCCGTCATGGTGGAGTCCGTTGCCTGGTCACCGGACTCGGCGAGGCTTGCGACCGCCGGCCGTGACCGTGTCGTACGGATCTGGGATGCCGTCTCGGGGGAGCCGGTCCATCTGCTCACCGGGGCTGGAGATCTCAACAGACAGGTGGCCTGGTCGCCGGACGCCCGACATGTCGCTGCAAGCTCCAAGGACCGGATCGTACGGGTCTGGGAGGCTGGCACAGGGCGGCTCGTACACGAACTGCACGGACACGGCGAAGATGTGTGGGGCGTGGCGTGGTCGCCGGACAGCAGCCGCCTCGCCTCCGCCTCCCACGATCAGACCGCGATCGTCTGGGACCTGACGACAGGGACGGCGGCCACCACGCTCACCGGGCACTCGGACTTCGTCGAGGGCATCGCCTGGTCGCCGGACGGACGGCACATCGCCACCGGCTCCGGGGACCACACCGCCCGTATCTGGGACGCCGGGACCGGTGATCTACGCCTGTTGCTGCGAGGGCACACCGACTACGTGTGGAACCTGGCCTGGTCGCCGGACGGACGGATGCTGGCCAGCGCATCCTCCGACCGCACAGTGCGCATCGTCGACACCGAGAACGCCAAGGTCCTGGCCGTGTTGCGCGGCCACACAGACACTGTGTGGGGGGTCTCCTGGTCACCCTGCGGGACGATGCTTGCCACCAGTTCCACCGACGGCGCCGGCATGGTGTGGGACCTGCGTCCGCGTGGCGCCGAGGTCGTCATGGCCGACGGACACCGAGGCCCGGTGAACCAGGCCACGTGGTCCGGCGACGGCAGCCGTTTCGCCACGGCCTCGGACGACGGCACCGTACGGGTGTGGGACGCGGTCACCGGCGTTCCTGCCGGACCGGTGACCGAGGCGGGAGACCGGGTCTGGGGCGTCGCCTGGGCGCCGCAGGGGGAATGGCTCGCGTTCGGCACCAACGACGGCCTGTTCCGGATCGCCGACGGGCACGGCGGCACGCTGTTCGAGCGACAGGGCGAGGTCGTCGAGGGGTGCGCGTGGTCTGCGAACGGCGGCCGGATTGCCACCGGTGGCCATGACGGCGCCGTGCGTGTCCTGTCCGCGCCGGACGGGACCGAGCTGCTGAAACTGACGGAACATCAGGACTGGGTGGGGCGTGTGACCTGGTCGCCGAGCGGACGGCGGCTCGCCAGTTGTTCCGACGATCGTACCTGCCGACTGTGGGATATCGGGGAGGGGCGGCAGTTCACAGTGTTGCGAGGCCACGACAACTACGTGGAGGACGCGGCATGGTCCCCGGACGAGGCGAGGATCGCCACCGCTTCCGGCGACTGGACGTCCGCCGTGTGGGACGTCCTCACCGGACGGCGCATCGAGGTGCTGAAGGGGCACGAGGGACGGCTTCGCGCGGTCGCTTGGTCACCGGACGGACGGCACATCGCCACGGGCGCCGACGACCGTACTGTACGGGTCTGGTCCGCCACCACCTATGAGGAGATCGCCGTCGCCGGTGTGCACCAGGACAAGGTGACCTCCGTTGCCTGGTCCCCGGACGGCACACGACTGCTCACGGGATCGGTCGACGGGACAGCGCGGGTGTGGAGGGCGGAGCCCGACCACGACCGGCTGGAGGCGACCGCCCGCGGAAGGGTCTTCCGTACCCTCACTCACGAGGAACGGCGGCAGCATCTGCTGCCGCTCGACCCCGTGTGACTGTGTGATCAGTAGGCCGGTTCGACCGTGAGCTCTTCGGTGCGAACCAGGTAGTCGTCCGGGTTCAGGCTCATGGCCTCGCGTTCGGGCGACGACCAGTACAGCGCGTTGCGCTCGGCGAAGGTCTCCGGGCCGTCGTACGAGATCAGCCAGACGAACTGGTTGCTCTCGCGGTCCACCCAAGCTCCTCCGATCGTGAACCCCAACTCCAGCCGCAGCGGGACGATTTCGCCACGCCACCGCTCCACCCACTCGTCGAGCAGGCCGTCCCGGACGGTGTACGTACGCAGTTGTGTGGTCTTCGGCATGGCAGACATCCTCTCCGAGCGGCGCAGCCCGGTACCACCGGAACCCGGCCGCCCGTGCTCCGGTGCGGCGGGCGGTCTTTCCCAAGAAACACGACGGTGAAAGAACCCGACCAAGCCCCACCCCTCCCGCCCGCCGCGCAAACTCACCCACGCGGGTGAACATCGCCGACTCGGCTGGATCAGGGGCCCGTTGCCTGCCCTACGCTCGGCGCAACACAACCGCAGACATGCGACGGCCCCCGCCGGGACGGCAATCCCAGTGCGAGGGCCTGACCACCGAGGAAGCAGGAGCCTTCCCGATGGATACGCAGAACCCTAGCGTGCTGCCGCGCGCCCAGTCCCGGCTTGCCGCCGACGAATACCCGAACCAGCGGCCCCATGCCGACGGCGGTGTCATCCACGACAACACCCGCCACACCACCCGCTTCACGGTGATCGGCAACCACCTCGCCCAGCACCCCGAGTTGTCGGGGCTCGCGATCGGGCTGGGCGTGCACATCCAGTCCCTGCCCAGCGGCGCCCGCGTCGACATCAAGACCCTCACCGCCCGCTTCCCCGAGGGGGCGACCCGGATCGCCGCCGCATTGCGCGAGTTGGAGGCCCACGGCTACCTGCGCCGCGAACGCACACGCGTCCCTGGCGGCCGCATCGTCACCCGCACGATCTCCTGCAACCAGCCGGGAGGGCACCGCAACGCCGACCGCGAACCCGCACGACCGCCACACCCGACGCGGACGAAGAAGCAGGCACCCCGCAAGAAGGCCCTCCCCGCCGTCCCGCAACCGGCATACCCCGCCCCCACACTCCTTCAGGCGGCCACCGACCTCCTCGCCGACCTACGCCGTCGTGACCCTCGCCTGCTCCTCTCCGCCTGCGACGCCGCCCATCTCGCTCCCGGAGTCGCGGCCTGGCTGGAACGAGACGTGAGTCCCATGGCCGTACGTCAGGCGCTGACTGCCGACCTCCCGCCCGAACCCCTACGCCGCCCGGCGGCCCTTCTGGCCCACCGCCTCACCGTCCAGCTGCCTCCCTCGCCGCCGTTCCGCGCCCCCGCAGCTCCGCCGACGGTCCGGCATCCACTCCAGAACTGCGAAGGCTGCGATCGCGCCTTCCGCTCACCCACCCCAGGACGCTGCTATGACTGCCGCACTCCCGCTGCCACTGCCGCCTGAGCCCGTTGTGTCCCGTTCCCGTCCCGTAGGCCGGATATTCTGGCCGGGGCACTCTCTGGAGGACACCATGAGCACGCAGGCTGACCACGGAAACGAGCTGATCCCCCGTCCCGAGCTGACACCGGATGCCCTCCGCGCAGCCCTCGCCGTCGTCGCTCCGGGGCGTCTTGACGAGATGCAGGCAATGAAGGACGAGGCCTTCGCCAAGGCCGTCGAGTGGCAGTCGCTCAGCCCGGTGCAGAGCTGGGTCCTGATCTGGGCCAAGGAGATCGAGATCGCCCGCCGACCGGACCTGTCCGCCCGCTACGCCCAGGCGGAGAAGGATGTGGAGCACGAGGACCCGGCCATCGCGCAGGGAGCCCTACGCGAGCTGAGCGCGGTCCTCGAAGAGGCGCTGAAGGCAGTTCGAGGGTGAGCTGGAAATGGGAGTACGCCCTCGGGGCGGAAGAGGCTGCCCGCGCCGCCCCGGCAGATTTCTTGGCCGCTGTTTCACACAGGGCCGATGAACTGGTCAGGGCGGCTGAAGCTCTTCATGTCCACGGCCGGGCCTATGAGGGGATCGACCCGAAGGGCAGAGAAATCATCGTCTCCGGCGGCTGGTTCAGGTACCAGGTCGTTGTGCGGAGCGAGCGCGTCTACATCGTCCAGATCACCTACCTGGGCTTCTGAGGGGCCGGAACGACCGGAGGGGCGTGATCCGGAAATGGAGGGGCCTGAATCGGCCACGTTTTCCGAACTGATCCCGCTCGGCTTGACTGGCCCCCGTGCGCCTCGGGAATCCTCCTCCTGGAGATCGTTGCGAAGATTTGCACGGGGGTTACCCATGGCCGTTCCCAGACCGCAGACGCGTCAGTTTGAGGCGTTTATGACGAACCTGTCGTATGCCCGACGCATGGTCGAGGCGGGCAGAATGCTCACCCCGTTCAAGTCGCCCACGATTGACATCGATGACTTTTACCGGGCGGCCTGGGTTCAGGCTGTTGCCGCCATCGACCACTGGCTGCACGAGGAGGTGCTGCGCCGGGTCGCCGAACTGGCGGCTAAGGACAGCCCTGACATGCCGTACCAGCTGCGTGTGTATGAATTGCCATTGCACAGGGTCGAGGCGGTACGGCGCGGCGATGTCCCCCTGCCTGACGCCGTCGTCGAGCATCTGCGCGACAAGCTCGCGGCCCAGTCGCTCCAGCACCCCGGCAAGATCTCCGAAGTGCTCAAGCTCGTGACGGAGAAGAAGGTCTGGTACGAGGCGGCCGGATGGATCAACGGCTCCTTCTTCCAGGGACGCACCAGCCTGAACGAGAAGAAGCTTCGCAGCCGCTATCTGGAGATCACTCAGCGGCGCAACAAGATCGCACACGACGCCGACCTGATCGACGGCGATCTCGAACAGCGCCGCCCGATCGACGAAGCCGAGGTGACCGACGCCATCGACTGGATCGAGCGGATTGCGCTGGGCATCGCCCATGTCCTCGATGACGAGGGCTGACAGCAGGCCGGGAAGCACCCGAGGGGTCGGTCCCCTCGTAGGCTGGCCCCATGACGGAACTGCCCGACCGGCGCCTGCTCCTGGTGCACGCGCACCCGGACGACGAGTCGATCAACAACGGCGCGACCATGGCCAAATACGCGGCCGAGGGCGCCCATGTCACGCTGGTGACCTGCACCCTCGGCGAGGAGGGCGAGGTCATCCCGCCCGAGCTCGCGCACCTCGCGCCCGACCGCGAGGACGGCCTCGGCCCGTACCGGATCGGTGAGCTGACCGCCGCCATGAAGGAGCTGGGTGTCACCGATCACCGGTTCCTCGGTGGCCCCGGGCGTTTCCGCGACTCCGGGATGATGGGCGTCGAGCAGAACCGCCGCCCGGGCGCCTTCTGGTCCGCCGACATCGACGAGGCCGCCGCGTACGTGGTGGAGGTGATCCGCGAGGTCCGCCCCCAGGTGCTCGTCACCTACGACCCCCACGGCGGCTATGGGCACCCGGACCACATCCAGGCCCACCGCGTGGCCGTGCGCGCCGCCGAGCTCGCCGCGGAAGACGCCTTCCGCCGGGACCTCGGCGACCCTTGGGAGATCGTCAAGACCTACTGGAACAGGGTGCCGCAGTCGGTCGCCGAGAACGGCTTCGCGCGCCTGCGTGAGGCGCTCCCGGAGCTTCCGTTCACCGAGTCCGCCGCCATCGACGACGTACCGGGTGTCGTGGACGACGCGGTGATCACCACCGAGATCGACGGGACCGCGTACGCCGCCGCCAAGGCGGCCGCGATGCGCGCGCACGCCACCCAGATCGAGGTGGCCGAGCCCTGGTTCGTCCTCTCGAACCAGCTCGCGCAGCCGCTCTTCACCACCGAGTACTACGAGTTGGTGGACGGGGAGCGACCCCAGGGGCGGCGCGAGACGGACCTGTTCGAGGGGATCCAGCGAGTGGAAGCGGGCGTGCGATGAGTACGACGGGACCGGGACAGGGCGGCAGCATGCTGGCCCAGCCGCTGACGCGGCCCTCGGGCGGGCGGATCGCCGCCTACCTGGGACTCTTTCTGCTCGGGGCCCTGGTCGGGGCCACCGGGGCGCTGGTGCAGTCCGGCTGGTTCCCGGCCGGGTTGCTGCTCGCCCTCGCGGGCGCGGGCGGGCTCTTCCTGGGCGGTGCCCGGGCGACCGGCTCCCGGGCGGGGGCCGTCGCACCCGAGGCCGGCTGGACGGTCGCCGTCGTCCTGCTCACCGCCAGCCGGCCCGAGGGGGACTACCTCTTCGGCGCGGGAGTCGGCTCGTACCTCTTCCTGCTCGGCGGTATGGCCGTCGCTGTGATGTGCGCCACCCCCGGGCGGGGGCGGCAACCGGACGGTTCCGGCGTCCGACTTGGGAAGTGACGTACCACTTCGCCGTATCCAACAGGTGCGGGTCCCGTGGGGGTTCCTTCGAAGGCGAGGTTTGCGCGCCGGACATGGCCAGTATGGTGGTGCGCGCCGCCGAGCTGCCCGAGATGAGGTCGAGTAAACGGGCGGCGGAGCCAACCGGGAGAACCTGCCTTGAGTCGTGAAACTGACAGTTCGTCCTCCGGGCCCAACGGCCGCGGTGGAGCCGCGTACCCGTCGGGGACGCCGCCGTACGGGACCCCCCCGGCTTCCGAAAGCGGTGCCGACGCGGGCCGTTCGGCCACCGGCAAGCCGCCGGGGGACCGCAAGACCGAGACCACGCTGACGACACGGATCCGGATCAACATCCCCGGATCGCGGCCCATCCCGCCCGTCGTCGTCCGCACGCCCGTCGGGGACGCCGACGCGTCCGCCGAGGGTGCCGACAGCGGGCCCGCCGCCCCGGAGCCGCCGCAGGGCGTGAGTGCGCCCACGGGCGCGGCCACCGCCATGGCCACCTCCATGGACGCTTCGGCCGGGGCAGCGGCTCCGGCCCCCGCGGCCGAGGAGAAGACCAGCGACTGGTTCGCGCCACGCAAGTCCGGTGCGCCCAAGGGCGGTCCGGGGGGTGGATCCACCAACGGGGCGGGCCTGCCGGGTGGTTCGGGCGCCGCGGGTGCTCCCGGCGGTACCGCGGGTTCCGTGGGCGCACAGGGCGGGCGCCCTGGTGGCGCCGGCGGAGCGCGGCCGCATGCCGCGAACGGCGCTGGTCCGCTGGGCGCGTCCGGTGGCGGGCGGCCCGGTGGCGCACAGCCCGGTGGGGCGGGCGCACCCCGGCCCGGCGGTGGCGCCACGAACGGTTCCGGGCTGCCCGGTGCCACCGGCGCCGGACCCGTGGCCCCCGGCCACGGTGGCGGCACCGGTTCCTTCGACGTCACCGAGGCGCTGGCCGGCACCGGATCCTTCCCGACGGCCGGACCGGGCAACGGGCACGCCGGTGCGGGGAACGGTCCTGCCGGCCCAGGCAACGGCGGCGAACCGCGCCGCGACGACCTCCCGTACTTCTCCGAGGGCGGGCAGCGCGGCCCCGCGGGCCCGACCGGCGGTCCGGTCACCGGGACCGGCCCGATGGTGCCGCCGGCCGGTCCGGGCGTGGCACCCGGCAGCCTGGCCGCCGGGCCCGGCGCGGGATACGCCGGTCGCGGTCCGGGCGGTCCCGCCGGCGGTACGGGCACCCACGCCACCCAGCGGGCCGGTCTCAGCGGTGGTCTCAGTGACGACACCGCGATCCTCACGCCGCAGAAGCCGGCGCCCGAGCCCGGCGCCGGTGCCTACGGCAGCCCCGCGGGCAACGTCTCCGGGGACACCCTGACCAGCGGCATCCCCGTCGTACCGCCCGCCCAGAACTCCCCGTTCGGGCCGGGCGCGCACACCGACGGCCCGCCGCCGCACACCCCGCCGAAGCTGCCCGAGCCGGTCCAGCAACCGCCGGCCTCGTCGAAGCCGGCGAAGAAGAAGGGCCGCAGCAAGCTGACGCTCCTGGTCGTCGCCCTGGTGGTCCTCGGCGGCGGCGCGTACGGCGCGGGCCTGCTCATGAACCACTCGGACGTGCCCAAGGGCACCACCGTGCTCGGCGTCGACATCGGCGGCGGCACCCGCGACGAGGCCGTCAAGAAGCTCGACGACGCCCTCGGTGACCGTATGAACAAGCCGCTCAAGCTGTCGGTCGAAGGCGACGCCGTCTCGCTCAAGCCGGACCAGGCCGGGCTCCAGCTCGACAGCCAGGCCACGGTCCGCGCCGCCGCGGGCAGCGACTACAACCCCATCTCGGTGATCGGTTCGCTGTTCGGCCAGGGGCGCGTCGTCGAGCCCGTGATGCCCGTCGACGAGGAGAAGCTGCAGGCCGCCCTGGAGCGCGCCGCGGGCGGCGCCGGTTCGGCGGTCGACGGCTCGATCAAGTTCCAGCCGGGCAAGGCCACACCCGTGTACGGCAAGGCGGGCGAGGGCATCGACATCGCGTCGTCGACGAAGGCCGTGGAGGAGGCGTACCGCGCACAGGTGGAGACCGGTACGACCGCGCCGGTGAAGGTCGCCACCAAGATCCGTCAGCCTACGGTCGCGAAGGCCGAGGTCGACCGGATGATGACGAAGTTCGCCAACGTCGCGATGTCCGCGAACGTGACGGTCCAGACGGATGCCGCCCACACCATCTCGTTCAGCCCGGAGAACTCCATCTGGAAGTTCCTGAGCGTGCGCGCGGTGAACGGCAAGCTCGTCGAGCACTACGACCTCGCCGTCCTGAAGGAGCTGTACGGCGGTGCCTTCGACGGTGTCACGATCACCAAGGGCAACGGCAGCAAGAAGCCGGTGAGCCCGCAGGACGTGGCCTCGGCACTGGGCAAGGCGCTGCGCGGCACGACGCCTGCGGACCGGATCGTCACGATCTCAACGAACCCCAGCTGAGTTTCAGCCCGTCCGGCGTTTGGGACGAGCGCGAAGCGCGATAGGGGGTCGGGGGGCAGAGCCCCCCAGATACGGGACGGGCAGGGGCGGAGGGGGCGAAAAAACCGGCAGCGCATCGCCCCCACGCCGCCGTCAGTTGAGCATCGCCCGAGCCGCCTGCGCCTGCTGGCGGAGGCGACGCGCGGCCGGCTCGTCAACGGCGCCCACCACATCGGCGTACGCGTCGAGTTCGGCGGCACCCGCGAGGAAGTCACCGCACTGGACGAGGAGTTGCGCGCGCTCGTAGCGCAGCCGGGCGGGGTGTGACGGCAGCAGCAGGGACAGCTCGACGGCCCACAGTGCGACGTCCGCCCGCTCGGGCCGGGCGGCCGCCCAGGCGCGGACGTTGTTCAGGACGCGCAGGACGACGTCGAGCGGATCGGCGGGGGAGAGCATCGCGGGGTCGAGCGGCGCACCGGTCGCCCCCGCGACGAGCAGTTCCGCGTCGGACCCGGTGAGCACGCGCCCGCCGTCGAAGGGATCGGCCAGCACCTGCTGCTGGAAGAAATCACTGAGTGAAGCCCCTTGAGTTCCTTGCGGGGTGGCGGCCGGGTGCGGCGGCCCGAAGCCGACGACGAAGTGCCCGGGCAGAGCGACCCCGTACACCGGCGCCCCGGCCCGCCGCGCGACCTCCATCCACACCACGGACAACAGGATGGGCAGCCCACGCCGCCGCCGCAGCACCTCGTGCAGCAGCGACGACTCCAGCCGCTGATAGTCGGCCGGCGCGCCCCGGAACCCGCAGCGCCCGCCGAGCAGCTCCCCGAGCGCGGCCGCCCAGGACCGCGGCCCGCCCGGACGGAACGGCAGCTGCCCCGCCAGCCGGTCCAGCTCGATCTGCGCCGCGTCCATCCCGGTCTCGTCCAGCGTTCCGTCCCCGGCGGCCCCCACCAGCAGACACAGCACCGCCAGATCGGGCCGCTCGGCCCGTGCCTCGTCGGCGAACCGCCGCCGCACCTCGGCGGCCCGCTCCGGCTCCGGTGGCTGAGGGGAACGCATAGCCGGTTCGTGCCCTTTCACACCGATCGATACGGGTCGCCGACCCCGGAACCGCCATCCGCCGCACCGGATCCCGGGATCCACCGGTAGTGGTGGTACGCGTGATGCGGCCCGAAGCCCATCCCCGCGTACATCGCCCGCGCCTCAGTATTCTCCTCCTCCACCTGGAGCCAGGCAGCCGAGGCGCCCTCGTCCAGGGCCCGGCGGGCCAGGGCGGCCATCACGGCGGTGGCGAGACCCTGGCGGCGGCGGGCCGGGTCGACCTCGACGGCCGCGAAACCGGCCCAGCGGCCGTCGACCACGCACCGTCCGATCGCGGCCGGGGGTTCCCCCTCCGCGCCGGGCACCGTCGCGAACCACACCGAGGGCCCGCTGCCCAGCACCCGCAGAGCCACGTCGCTCAGCCCCTTGCGCTGGTAGCGGCCCAGCCAAGCGTCGTCCGCCTCGCGGGACAGCACGACTTCCGGCGCCTTCCGGTCCCCGGCCGGAGCGTCGGACACCTCCAGATCCCCGATCGGCGCGTCGGACACCTCCAGATCCCCGATCGGCGCGAGCGAGCCGATCCACAGCTCGGCCGTCACCTCACGCGTCCAGCCGCGCGCCTCCAGCTCCGCGCACAGCAGCTCCTGCGCGCCCTCGGCGCCGGTCGCGGTCTGGATGTACGCGGGCAGGCCACGGGCGGCGTACCAGCCCCGTACGTACGTCAGCGCCTCGTCCAGCGGCACGCCGGGGTCTCCGAGCGGCAGGACGGAGTTGGCGCGCCGGGTGAACCCGGAGGCCGCCCGCAGCTCCCACGCGCCGAGCCGCTCGCTCTCCCCCGGCCGCCACGCCCGCGCCGCGACCCGCGCCAGCTCCTCGTACGAGGCTGCCGGGCCCCGCCGACGCGCCGGAGCGGCCGGGACGACCTTGCCCGCGACCAGCGAGGATTCCGCGATCTGGACCATTTCGCCGGTCCGTCGTGTGATCAGCAGCACACCCTTGTCCCATGATGTGAGAACACCAACCGTGTCGGTGAACTTCTCACCCTCGGCGACATCTTTGATCATCCGCCGAACAGAGACACGTTTGCCCACGTCAGCAGCGGTGATACGGACCTCGAGGCGGCCGGAAGCTGAGATTTCCACAGGTCAGTTCACCCCTCCTGTTCGGATCATGCCCAAGAACGGAGATACTAGGGGCGGGCATCGACAACGCCGCGCTCCCGCGCGCCAGGCGGCGGAGCCTACGGAGGCCCGCCAGCGCCCTATCGAGGAGGAACGACAGCGTGACCTACGTCATCGCGCAGCCTTGTGTCGACGTCAAGGACAAGGCGTGCATCGAGGAGTGCCCGGTCGACTGCATCTACGAGGGCTCCCGGGCTTTGTACATCCACCCGGACGAATGCGTCGACTGTGGAGCCTGTGAGCCGGTATGCCCGGTCGAGGCGATCTTCTACGAAGACGACACTCCCGAAGAGTGGAAGGACTACTACAAGGCGAACGTCGAGTTCTTCGACGAGCTCGGCTCGCCCGGCGGCGCCAGCAAGCTCGGCCTGATCGAGCGTGACCACCCCTTCATCGCCGCGCTGCCGCCGCAGAACCAGTAAGCGGCCCGCACAGACGCGCCGCCTCGGTCCCGTACGGCCTGATCGCCTTGATCGCCGTACGGGACCGAGGCGTTTGCCGTACGAGCGAGTACAGAGAAAGTGAGCCCGATCCCGTGTCCGCAGTCTCCGACCGGCTTCCCGCCTTCCCCTGGGACAAGCTGGAGCCCTACAAGGCGACGGCCGCCGCTCACCCGGACGGCATCGTCGACCTGTCCGTCGGCACCCCGGTCGACCCGGTGCCCGAGCTGATCCAGAAAGCCCTGGTCGCGGCCGCGGACTCGCCGGGCTACCCCACGGTGTGGGGCACGCCCGAGCTGCGGGACGCGATCACGGGCTGGGTGCGGCGACGGCTCGGCGCGCGGGATGTCACCCACCGCCATGTGCTCCCGATCGTCGGCTCCAAGGAACTGGTCGCCTGGCTCCCGACCCAGCTGGGCCTGGGCCCCGGCACTGCGACATCCAAAGACGTGGTCGCCTACCCGCGCCTGGCGTACCCGACGTACGAGGTCGGCGCGCGGCTGGCCCGGGCGGACCACGTGGTCTACGACGACCCGACCGAACTGGACCCGACGGACCTGAAGCTCCTGTGGCTGAACTCCCCGTCGAACCCGACCGGCAAGGTCCTCTCCGCCCCGGAACTCGCCCGGATCGTCGCGTGGGCCCGCGAGCACGGCGTCCTGCTCTTCTCCGACGAGTGCTACCTGGAGCTGGGCTGGGAGGCCGACCCGGTCTCGGTCCTGCACCCGGACGTGTGCGGCGGCTCGTACGAGGGGATCGTCTCGGTCCACTCCCTCTCGAAGCGCTCGAACCTGGCCGGCTACCGCGCCGCGTTTCTCGCGGGTGACCCCGCCGTCCTCGGCGACCTCCTCCAGATCCGCAAGCACGGCGGCATGATGACGTCCGCGCCGACCCAGGCCGCGGTCGTCGCCGCCCTGTCGGACGACACCCACGTCCGAGAACAGCGCGAGCGCTACGCAGCCCGCCGCACCGCCCTCCGCGACGCCCTCCTCCGGCACGGGTTCCGCATCGAACACAGCGAGGCGAGCCTCTACCTCTGGGCCACCCGGGAGGAGTCCTGCTGGACCACGGTGGCCCACCTGGCAGACCTGGGCATCCTGGTGGCCCCCGGCGACTTCTACGGCGAGGCAGGCGAAAAGTTCGTACGAGTGGCCCTGACAGCGACGGACGAGCGAGTGGCGGCAGCGGTCGAACGCCTGGGGTGACCACTGTGGGCAGTCGTTCCGCAGGTACCGCTGTGGGCAGTCGTTCCGCAGGTACCGCTGTGGGCGGTCGTTCCGCAGGGCGATGGGGGTCCCCCCGCTCGAGCGAAGCCGAGAGTGGGGGAGGGTGGGCACAGCCTGCAGTGCCGGGTGCGGTGTAAACGGGGCCAGCCCCAGCCGGGGGGGCCAGCCAAACGGGGGTCCAGGGAACACCTTCCCTGGACCCCCGGTCGCCGTACCGACGCGGCGTCAGCGGGGCGGCGGCGTCAGCCAAGCGGCAGACCCTTCAGCGGCAGCTGGTCGGCCGGAAGCCCCCTTTGGGTGACGGCGTCCGTCGGAAGACCACCACCCGTGGCGGTCTTCGCGGTGTCACCCAGCAGACCCCCGGCCTCCCCCGCCGCATCCCCGGCCGCCTTCTGCGCGGCCGGCGTCGCCGTCTTGGCGACCTTGCCACCGGTCTTGCCCGCGGCCGGCACCGCCTTCTTGACAGCGTTTCCGCCGGCCGTGCCCGCGAGCCCGGTGACGTTCTGCGTCGCACCGTCGACCGTGTTGCCGACCTGCGCCCCGTCCAGGGCGGTCAGCCCGCCGAGGTTGGGGGTGGCCGGCAGCGCGGTCGCCGCTCCGGCGGAGCCGGCCGCACCGACCACGGGCGCCGCTCCCGCTGCGATGAGCAGCGCGGCACGGGCGATCCGGCGGGTCAGGGGGAGGGACATGATGCTCCTTAGACGGGAGAGAACGTTGAAGTGTCCGACCGTGCCCAGGAGTTGACCGGCTGGCTGCCGACCGATCGTCACCGACTGTCGATCGTCGTCGGTGATCGTTCCGGGCTCGGACGCAGTGACTACCGCTCGAAGCCCGCGAAGGTTGCGGTGGCCCGACGTAAAGAGTTGGTAATGCGTCGCATTATCAGCTGCGGATAAAAGCGGGCAAAAAACACCCAGTCGGAAAGTCTGCCGAATCCTTACGGCCCTTGGTTTTCAAGGGATTCGACGGAGGTGAGGGTGACCGCGCGAAAACCTGCGCACATCGTCGACCCCGGCGCGATCGGCCTCACCCTCACGGGTGAGGCCCCGTACTGCTGCCCGGTGACGATTCGGACCTGTCCTGTCCAGCGGCGACGCGGACTTCTACTGGCCGGTGACGATGCGGACCTCGGCGGCGGACTCCCCCGCGGCCGAGCCCCCCTTCGCGTCGGACGTGCGCCACCCGCTGCCGGCGCTCCCGGCGGTCCACTGCCGCCCCGCGTACGACACCCGCTCGATGTGCAGCGCCGAGGAGTTGGCCACGGCCCAGTGTGCGAGCTCCCAACCCCGCTGCCGTACGCCGGTCTTGGCGGTGGAGTCCTCGCGCACGGGGACGGTCACGGTCCGGCTCGCCCCGCTCGGGGAGGGCGAGGCCGCGGTCGAGGCGGACGCCGCGGCAGAGGCGCCCTCAGCGCCCTGGGCGCCCACGGCGGCTCCCGCCTCCTGCAGCACCTCGCGCCCGAAGTCCCGTACCAGCGCGGCCCGCACCGAGTCCGTACCGCCCGCCGGGGTCGCGTCGGGGCGCCCCTCGCAGGTCAGCGTGGCCGCCGCGCGGCCGGTCAGGGCGGCGGCGAGCAGCGTGGCGTCCGGCTCGTGCTTCGCGTACGCCTGCGGAAAGCCGCTGCGCTGCACGCGCTGGGCGGCGACGGTGAGCGGCAGCCGCGAATAGCCCGGCACCTTGGCCAGGTGCTCGTAGAAGATGTTCGCCGCGTACGTCGGGTCCATGATCTGCTTCGGCGTCCCCCAGCCCTGCGAGGGCCGCTGTTGGAACAGGCCGAGCGAGTCACGGTCGCCGTGCTTGATGTTGCGCAGCGCCGACTCCTGGAGGGCGGTCGCGAGAGCGATGGTCACGGCGCGCTCGGGCATACCGCGGGAGGTGCCGACCGCCGAGATCGTCGCCGCGTTCACCGCCTGCTCCGGTGTGAACTCGTACGACGCCCCGTCGCCCTTGCCCGAGACGACCGTGCACCTGGGCACGCCGGTGCCTTCCGTGAGGTACTGCACGGCGAGATAGCCCGCGACCGCGAGCAGGACCACGAAGGCCGCCCCGAGACGGAGGAGGCGGCCACGCCGGACGGGAGTGGGGGACGGCTCTGACACGACGTACAAGGTACTGGAGCCCTCTGTCGGCGGGGTGTGAGGTTGTGAACAACAGAGCTATCACGCGGAACATCCTCGACACTCGAGGTGTCCGGGATATCCGGAACATTCGGGAAATTGACCCATGGACGGAACCCGACGGCGCCCGACGGGAACGGCTGCGCTGCACGGGACCGGGGAGCGACCGGGGAAGGGGGAGGAGCGGTCGGCCCCCGTCCGCGTCGTTGGCACGACCCGCAGGACAGGCCCTAGGGTCGACGGCATGGCCGACACCCCGATTGACCTCACCCTGGACGCTGCCGAGCTCACCGCGCAGCTCGTCGACTTCCCTTCGGAGAGCGGCAGCGAGAAGCCGCTCGCCGACGCCGTCGAGGCCGCCCTGCGCGCCCTGCCGCATCTGACGGTCGACCGGTACGGCAACAACGTCGTGGCGCGGACGAATCTGGGCCGCGCCGAGCGCGTCATCCTCGCCGGCCACATCGACACCGTGCCCATCGCCGACAACGTCCCCTCCCGCCTCGACGAGGACGGCGTCCTGTGGGGCTGCGGCACCTGCGACATGAAGGCCGGCGTGGCGGTCCAGCTCCGCATCGCGGCCACGGTGCGGGCCCCTAACCGTGACCTCACCTTCGTCTTCTACGACAACGAAGAGGTCGCGGCACACCTGAACGGTCTGAAGCATGTGGCCGACGTCCACCCCGAGTGGCTAGAGGGTGACTTCGCGGTCCTCTTGGAGCCTTCGGACGGTCAGGTCGAGGGCGGCTGCCAGGGCACGCTGCGGGTGCTGCTGAAGACGAAGGGCGAGCGTGCCCACTCCGCCCGCGGCTGGATGGGCTCGAACGCGATCCACGCGGCGGCCCCGATCCTGGCGCGCCTGGCCTCGTACGTGCCCCGCTACCCGGTGATCGACGGCCTGGAGTACCGCGAGGGCCTGAACGCGGTCGGTATTTCGGGTGGGGTGGCCGGAAACGTGATCCCCGACGAGTGCGTGGTGACGGTCAACTTCCGCTATGCGCCGGACCGGTCCGAGGAGGAGGCGATCGCGCACGTCCGCGAGGCCTTCGCGGACTGCGGAGTCGAGGAGTTCGTGGTCGACGACCACAGCGGCGGGGCCCTCCCCGGCTTCTCCCACCCGGCGGCCGCCGCCTTCATCGAGGCGGTCGGCGGCACCCCGCAGCCCAAGTACGGCTGGACGGACGTATCCCGCTTCAGCGGGCTCGGCATCCCGGCGGTCAACTACGGTCCGGGCAACCCGCATTTGGCGCACAAGCGCGACGAGCGCGTGGAGACGGCGAAGATCCTCGCGGGCGAGGAGCGGCTGCGCGCCTGGCTGACCTCGTGAACCCGTGAACCTCCCGCCGAGCGCGAGCGCGAGCGTCCGGCCCGGGCAGTGCGCGGCGGACATATTTACGTCCCCCCTCCGTAACCCGCGTGGATCTACGCTGGGGTGGAACCACCCGCAAGTGGAGGGAGCGGACATGGCCACTGGCAACCCCGAGGGCGAGAAGGTGCCACCCGAGGAGCAGCGGCTCGGGCCGGTGCTGCGCAGGCGGAGTCAGGTGCAGGCGAGCACCACGGACCAACGCCTCCTGGACGCGGGCGGCCCTTCCGACTGGGTGCACACCGACCCCTGGCGAGTGCTGCGCATCCAGTCGGAGTTCATCGAAGGCTTCGGCACGCTCGCCGAACTCCCTCCCGCCATCAGTGTCTTCGGGTCCTCCCGTACGCCGGTGGACTCACCCGAGTACAAGACGGGAGTCGCCCTCGGGCGGGGCCTGGTCGAGGCCGGCTTCGCCGTGATCACCGGCGGCGGGCCGGGCGCCATGGAGGCCGCCAACAAGGGCGCCTGCGAGGCGAACGGCATCTCCGTCGGCCTCGGCATCGAGCTCCCGTTCGAGCAGGGCCTCAACCCCTACGTCGACATCGGCCTCAACTTCCGGTACTTCTTCGTCCGCAAGATGATGTTCGTCAAGTACGCGCAGGGTTTCGTCGTCCTGCCGGGCGGCCTCGGAACCCTCGACGAACTCTTCGAGGCGCTCACCCTCGTCCAGACCCAGAAGGTCACCCGCTTCCCCATCGTCCTGTTCGACACGGCGTACTGGGGCGGTCTCGTCGACTGGCTCAAGAACACCGTGATCGCCCAGGGCAAGGCCTCCGAGAAGGACCTCCTCCTGTTCCACCTGACGGACGACGTGGAAGAGGCGGTGGCCCTGGTCTCGAAGGAGGCGGGCAGGGACGGCTGAGAATCAGCCCCTCCGGCGTTTGAGGAGCGGGGTCTGGGGCGCTGCATCCGTCAGCGGCTCCGCCGCGGGCCCAGGTCGGGACGGGTAGGGGCGGAGGGGGCGAAAAACCCCTCTACGCCAGCCCCCGCCGTGCGACAGCCGGTGGCCGGTGCCCGGCAATGGACGCCACCATGTCCAGCACCTGCCGCGTCTCCGCGACTTCGTGGACGCGGTAGACCTGGGCACCGAGCCACGCCGAGACGGCGGTCGTCGCCAGCGTCCCCACCACCCGCTCCTTCACCGGCTTGTCGAGCGTCTCGCCGACGAAGTCCTTGTTGGAGAGGGAGACGAGCACGGGCCACCCCGTCTCAACCATCTCCCCGAGCCGTCGCGTCGCCTCCAGACTGTGCCGCGTGTTCTTCCCGAAGTCGTGCCCAGGGTCGATGAGCACGGACTCACCCGGCACCCCCAAGGCCACCGCACGCTCGGCCAGCCCCAGCGTCACCCGCAGGATGTCGGCCATGACATCGTCGTACGCGATCCGGTGCGGACGCGTACGCGGCTCGGCCCCGCCGGCGTGGGTGCACACCAGCCCCACCCCATACCGCGCGGCCACCTCCGCGAGCCGCGGATCGACTCCGCCCCAGGCGTCGTTGAGAAGATCCGCCCCGGCTTCGCACACGGCCTCGCCGACCTCGTGACGCCAGGTGTCGACGCTGATGATGACGTCGGGGAAGCGCCGGCGCACCTCGGCGACGAAGCCGACCGTACGGCGCGCCTCCTCCTCGGCGGTCACCTCTTCGCCCGGCCCGGCCTTGACCCCACCGATGTCGACGATGGCGGCACCCTCCGCCACCGCGCGCTCCACGCGCGCGAGCGCCGGCTCGTCGTGGAAGGTGGCCCCCTGGTCGTAGAAGGAGTCAGGAGTCCGGTTCACGATCGCCATGATCACCGGCTCGTGCGGTTCGAATTCACGCTTGCCGAGCCTGAGCATCCCCTGTGACCTCTCTTAGTAAGTCCCGCTGATCAGCCGCCTGTGACCTTACTGATCAGCCGCCTGCGACCTTAACTGTCAGACTCGCATGGCACGATCGGACCTGACACTTTCAGCATCAGGCAGCTTCCGTACTTCCGCGCCGGCGCACCGCGCGTCGGCACCAGAGCGTGGGGACCTCAGCGATGTTCATGTTCTTGTTCCTGGTCGTCGCGCTCGCCGTCGTGGTCGCCGCGGTGACACTGTCCGTGGTGGGCGGCGGCGAGGGCGCCCCCCTTCCCGAGGCCGTGCCCGAGCGGCTGGTGGACGCGCTGCCGTACGACCGGCCGGTGAACCGGGAGGACGTGGAGGCGCTGCGCTTCCCCGTCGTCGTACGCGGCTACCGCATGGCGGACGTCGATGACGCGCTGGGCCGTCTCGGCGCCGAGATCGCCGAGCGGGACGCCCGGATCGCCGACCTGGAGGCCGCGCTCGCCGGTGCCCGCGCGAGCGCCGCCGCTTCGCTGCGGAAGCCGACCGAGGAGGACCAGCGGTGAGTGAAGCAATGGCCGGGCCCGACGGCACGCGGCGCTGCCTCTGGGCGCTGTCGGCCGAAGACTATGTGGCGTACCACGACGAGGAGTGGGGCCGCCCGGTCCGCGGCGACGACGCGCTGTACGAAAGGCTCTGCCTGGAGGCCTTCCAGTCGGGCCTGTCCTGGATCACGATCCTGCGCCGTCGCACGGGCTTCCGCGCCGCCTTCGCCGACTTCCAGATCGCCAAGGTCGCGACCTTCACGGACGCCGACAAGGAGCGTCTGCTCGCCGACCCGGGCATCATCCGCAACCGCGCCAAGATCGAGGCGACGGTGGCCAACGCGCGCGTGCTGGCCGACTGGTCGCCGGGCGAGCTCGACGAGCTGATCTGGTCCTTCGCCCCCGATCCGGCCTCGCGCCCGGCCCCGAAGCGCCTGGCCGACGTCCCGGCCGTGACGGACGAGTCGACGGCCCTCTCCAAGGCGCTCAAGAAGCGCGGCATCCGCTTCGTGGGCCCGACGACGGCGTACGCCTTGATGCAGGCGTGCGGCTTGGTGAACGACCACTTGGAGGACTGCGGGTTTCGAAGCGCGCGGTAACGGGAGCGCCCGATGAGGGGCGCGGAGAACTGCGCGACAAGCCACAGGCGGCCCGCAGTTCCCGCGAACCGTCACCGCCCCAGGTACTTGGGCTTCTCCTTGTTCACGAACGCCTGCACAGCGATCGTGTGGTCTTCTGAGCCCCCCGCCCGCGCCTGAAGCTCGTCCTCTTTCTCCAGGGACTCGTCCAAGGAGTGGGAGAGAGAGTAGGCGAGGGACTCCTTGAGGGCCGCGTACGCCAGCGTCGGCCCCTCTGCCAGCGCCCGTGCCACCTTCTCCGCCTCGCTGCGCAACTCGGCGGAGGGGACGAGCCGGTTCGCGATCCCCAGCTCGTACGCCTCCTGGGCGGTGATGCTGCGCGGGAAGAGCAGCAGGTCGGCGGCGCGGCTGGGCCCGATGACCCGGGGCAGCGTCCAGGAGATCCCGGAGTCGGCGGTTAGCGCGACCCCGGCGAAGGACGTGTTGAAGGCGGCGGTGTCCGCGACGATCCGGTAGTCAGCGGCGAGGGCGAAGCCGAAGCCCGCTCCGGCCGCGACGCCGTTCACCGCGGCGACCACGGGCTTCGCGGCGCCGGTCAGGGCCCGCACGATGGGGTTGTAGTGCTCGCGCACGGTGCTCATCGTGCGGCCGGAACCGGACTGCTTCTCGTCGGCCAGGAGCCGGATGTGCTCCTTGAGGTCCTGCCCCACACAGAAGGCCCGGTCCCCGGCGGCGGTGAGCAGGATGGCCCGTACGTCCCCGTCCGCCGCGGCCGCCTGGGCCGCGTCCCGGAAGGCGACCTTGGTCGCGATGTCCATCGCGTTCATCGCCTCGGGGCGGTTCAGCGTGATCGTCGCGAGTCCGTCGTTCACCTCGTAGAGCACGGTGTCGGCCATGGCGGTCCCCTCGGTGTCGCGGCTCCGTCGTACCGGGCGGTACGTCCTGTGTCAGATGACAGCATGGCGGAGATCACCGACAGAGGCGCGGGCCCGACATATGACCTGTGTCAAAGAATTCCGCGCCCCGGAAGTCCATGCGGCGACGCAGTATCGCAGCCACATCGCCGAATTGTGTGGTTTTGCTCAAGCGCGTTGCGCAAGCGATGCCGACTGATGTTGGTCATCGGGTCCTGAGATGCGGGATAATGGCCTGGAAGCAATGTGTTCGATGCCGGTGACGCGTGTCCTATGAGGGGGCGTGCGTGCCCTCCAAGGGGGCCGTCGGCGACGATGAGCTGGTTTCAGGAAGGGGAACGAGCATGGCGGCCATGAAGCCGCGGACGGGCGATGGCCCGCTCGAGGTGACCAAGGAGGGGCGGGGCATCGTCATGCGCGTTCCGCTCGAAGGCGGCGGTCGGCTCGTCGTCGAGCTGACCCCTGACGAGGCCGACGCGCTCGGCGACGCCCTCAAGAAGGTCGTCGGCTGACGCGGAAGCGACCATACCTTTTCAGCTGCCCCGGCATCGTCATCGGTGCCGGGGCAGCGGCGTTCCAGGGGGCGCCCGTGATTCCAGGGGTACGTCACGACGTACCCCTTTGGTATCGGCGCAGGTCGGAGCGTATGAGCAGGGCGGAGCCGGGTACCGGTCAGCGCTTGACCGCGCACAGCAGGCCGTCGCCCACCGGCAGCAGCGAGGGCACCAGCTCCGGGCTCTCGCGCACCGCGCGCAGCAGCTCGCGCAGCCGGCCGACCTCCGCGGGCTGCGGTCCCGAGTCCACCGTGCGGCCGTCCGCGAAGACGCCCTCGAAGGCGACGAGCCCGCCGGGGCGCAGGAGGCGCAACGATTCAGCTAGGTAGTCCAGGCACTCCAGCCGGTCGCCGTCGCAGAAGACGAGGTCGTAGCCGGCGTCCGCGAGCCGGGGCAGTACGTCCAGCGCGCGACCGGGGATGAAGCGGGCGCGATTGCTGGCGAAACCGGCCGCGCGGAAGGCCTGGCGGGCGAACTGCTGGCGCTCCGGCTCTGGGTCGACGGTGGTCAGTACCCCGTCCGGCCGCATGCCGTGCAGCAGATGGATTCCGGAGACGCCGGTCCCGGTCCCGATCTCTGCCACCGCCTTCGCGTCCACGGTGGCGGCGAGCAACCCCAGCGCGGCGCCCGTGCCGGGCGACACCGAGCGCAGCCCTGCCTCCTGGGCCCGGTCCCGGGCCCAGAGCAGTGCTTCGTCCTCGGCGACAAAGGCGTCGGCGAACGCCCAGCTCGTCTGCCGGTTGCCGGTAATGACCCTCTCCTGTCCCCGTGATTGCCTGGGCGTGACTGTATCCGTTGGCGCCGGGAACCCGCAGATGGGACCGGGCGTTTGGAGGGGTGGAGAGACAGAGCGGGGAAAGAGGATGGACCAGTACTCACAGCAGGGCGCCGAGCAAGTGCTCACGCAGCCCTGTGTGCGCGCATCAAATTCTCTTAAAACCGCTTATCCGGAGCTAACGGGCGAGGTGGCTATGGTAGGGGCTCCACTGGACACCACCAGAGCCGACAGGGGAGGTGCGGCTGCGCCTGTGGATCGGAGAGGGGTGCTGCGGCGCCTGCTCAGATCGGCGGGTGAGCCGAAATCCGTGACCGACATCGCTGACCAGTTCCACACCGCTGCCCCCGCGCAGACCGCGACGTTCGCCACCGACGCGGAGTCGCAGACGTGGACTCCGCCCACCTGGGAGGAGATCGTCAGCACGCACAGCGGCCGGGTCTACCGTCTCGCGTACCGCCTGACGGGCAACCAGCACGACGCCGAGGACCTTACCCAGGAAGTCTTCGTCCGCGTCTTCCGCTCGCTGTCGACGTACACGCCCGGCACCTTCGAGGGCTGGCTGCACCGCATCACCACGAACCTCTTCCTGGACATGGTGCGCCGCAAGCAGCGCATCCGCTTCGACGCCCTCGGCGACGACGCGGCCGAGCGCCTGCCCAGCCGCGAGCCGTCCCCACAGCAGGTCTTCAACGACGCGCACTTCGACGCGGACGTCCAGCAGGCGCTGGACACCCTCGCGCCCGAATTCCGCGCCGCAGTCGTCCTGTGCGACATCGAAGGACTGTCGTACGAGGAGATCGCCGCGACCCTGGGTGTCAAGCTCGGCACGGTCCGAAGCCGGATCCACCGTGGCCGCTCGCAGCTGCGCAAGGCCCTTGCCCACCGGTCTCCCGAGGCCCGCGCCGAGCGCCGCTCGTTCGCGATCAGCGGAGTGCCCGTGCTGGGGGGAGGGGGCGCGACCGCGTGAGTGGATCCCGGCCGAACTCTGCCGAGCGGCCCATTGCTGAGCAGCACCTCGGCGACCGACTCTCCGCCCTCGTGGACGGAGAGCTCGGTCATGAGTCGCGCGAGCGCGTCCTCGCCCACCTCGCCACCTGTGCGAAGTGCAAGGCCGAGGCCGACGCCCAGCGCCGACTGAAGAACGTGTTCGCGGAAGTAGCTCCTCCTCCGCCCTCCGAGAGCTTCCTTGCCCGCCTCCAGGGGCTTCCCGGGGGTGGTGACTCCAACGGCGGCGGCTCGCCGCTGGGCGGGGGAGCATTCGGCGGCCGGATCCCCGGAGCCGACCGGACCTCCGGAGACACCAGTTTCTTCGGCGTGAGGGGCGAGCCCTTCGGGTACGTCCCGGCCGGACCGCACGCCGATGTGCTGCCCCCCTCCTCGGGACGCGGCTTCCGCATCCATGACGTCAGCCGTCAGGAGGCCGAGCGATCGGCCTCGCGCGGGCTGCGGTTCGCCTTCGCCGCCGCCGGCGCGGTTTCGCTGGCCGCTGTGGCGCTCGGCGGGGTGTCGACCGGAGTGCCGGGTGACACCACGGACGCGCGCGGTGGTTCCGGCGCCGGAAGCAAGGTGACGCCGACCCGTTCGCAGGGCACGGGGGCCGCGACGGCTCCCGAGGCGCAGCGCCGACGCTCTGTCGGGCCGCTGTTCGCGGGTGGCCAGCAGGCGCTCGGCGGCGGTCCGGTGGCGCCCACCGAGGTGTCCGCGCCGCTGCTGCCCGGAGTCCCCGCTCCGGTCCCCCGCGGCCAGGAAGCCGTGCACACACTGACGGCACCGGTGGTCGCCGGTGCCGCCGCGATGTCCCCGCTCATACGTCCGCTCACCGATGCCCAGCCGCTCGCGCTGACGACGTGGCCAGCTGCCCTGGAGGTCACGACCCCCGGCCTGCTCGCCGTCCCCGCGTCCACCCGGTCCCCCTCTTCGTCCCCGTCCCCCACTTCCCGTACCGTCCGCTGAACCCGCCCTCTGCGCGGCGGCCCATGAACCTGGTTGAATCCAGGGTGGGCCGCGTCCGCAGGAGGGATCCCGGACGCGGAGTCGACAATCTGCGGTGACCTCGGCGAGTGATGCCGCGGGCCAGGTGTGGGGAGAGCATGAGCGAGGGGAAGCCCACGAAGGCGAAGTGGTGGAGCAGGCCCCGGCCGCAGGGCGCGGGACCCGACACCACCACGGATCACCTCACGGAACCGGTGCCCTCGGAGGCCGCAGGGACGGCTGTGCCCGAGGGGGGCGCGGGTGCGCCAGGCGCCCGCACGCCTGGAGCGGCTGCGGACGCCCGTACGCAGCCGGGCGCCGCCGACGCGAGGGTTTCCCGCGACGAGGGCCGCCCAGCCGCCGACGAGGGCGACTACGAGCTGGGCCGTCCTGGGCCCAGCGTGGCCCTGACGGGTGCGGCCGGTGCCGACGGTGACGGTGACTTCGAATTGGGCCGTCCTGGGCGGAGTGAGGCTCCGGCGGCTGCCGACGGTGACGGTGACTTCGCGTTGGAGCGGCCCGCTTCGGCTCCCCGGGGGAGCGCGCCGGGCGGCGAGTCGTCCGAGCACGTCGCCGCCCCCGCGGAGCGCCCCAAGCCCCTGCACGACCCCGACCCCTACGGCACCCCGCCCTACGGTCAGCCCGGCCCCTGGGCGCCCGCCCCGCCGGTCCAGCACCCGGCGGCCACGCCCGCGCACGGGACGCAGGTCCCGCCGGTCCAGCACCCGGGGGCCACGCCCGCGCACGGGACGCAGGTCCCGCCGGTCCAGCACCCGGGGGCCACGCCCGCGCACGGGACGCCCGCCCCGCCGGTCCAGCACCCGGGGGCCACGCCCGCGCACGGGACGCAGGTCCCGCCGGTCCAGCACCCGGGGGCCACGCCCGCGCACGGGACGCAGGTCCCGCCGGTCCAGCACCCGGGGGCCACGCCCGCGCAGGGGACGTACGTCCCGGCGGGGACAGCGGCCCAGGGGACGCCCTTCGACGCTTCGGCCCAGGCCGCGCCCTTCGACGCCGCCTCCCAGGCCGCGCCCTTCGATGCCGCCAGCCAGGCCGCGCCCTTGCCGTCGCCGCCCGTCGGCCACGGCGCCCCCGTTCCTCCGGCCCCGTACGCCGGCGCCGCCCACGAACCCCCCGTGCAGAGCCCCCAGCCCCCGTCCCCCTGGCAGAACTACGACCCCTGGGCCCCGCGCCCCCTCCAGCAGAACGGCGCGGCTGTGGCGAGCGTGACGCAGCGGCGTAAGCGGGCGAAGAAGGTGCTCGTGGGCGGGGCCGTGGTGCTTGCGCTTGTCTCCGGGGGAGTGGGAGGCGCCGTAGGGGCGTATCTGGAGCGGAACGGCGGGGTGGGAGACGTCGAGCTGCCGCAGGCGGGGAAGGAAGCGCCGGGGCGGGCTCCGGAGAGCGTGGCCGGGATTGCCGCCCGTGCGCTGCCCAGCGTCGTCACGCTGCATGTGCGCGGGTCCCAGGAGGAGGGCACCGGCACCGGCTTCGTGCTCGACAGCCAGGGGCACATCCTCACCAACAACCACGTCGTCGAACCGGCCGGCGGCAGCGGCGAGATATCGGTGACGTTCAGCGGCGGCGAGACCGCCGAGGCCGAGGTCGTCGGGCACGACAGCGGGTACGACCTCGCCGTCGTCAAGGTCACCGACGTCAGCGGGCTCGACCCCCTGCCGCTGGGCAACTCCGACAACGTCCAGGTCGGCGACCCCGTCGTCGCCATCGGCGCCCCCTTCGACCTCGCCAACACCGTCACCTCCGGCATCATCAGCGCCAAGGAGCGGCCCATCACGGCGGGCGGCGAGAGCGGCGACGGGAGCGACGTCTCGTACGTCGACGCCCTGCAGACCGACGCGCCCATCAACCCCGGCAACTCCGGCGGACCCCTGCTGGACTCCAAGGCCCGCGTCATCGGCATCAACAGCGCCATACGCTCCGCCGACAGCGGCTCCGACCTGAAGGGCGGTCAGGCAGGCTCCATCGGTCTCGGCTTCGCCATCCCCATCAACCAGGGCAAGCGCGTCGCCGAGGAGCTCATCAACACGGGCAAGGCCACCCACCCTGTGATCGGTGTCACGCTCGACATGGACTACTCGGGCGACGGCGCCCGCGTGGGCACCAAGGGCAACGGCGGTGGTCCACCGGTCATCGCGGGCGGTCCCGGCGCCGAGGCGGGCATCAAGGCGGGCGACATCATCACCGAGGTCGACGGCCGGCCCGTCCACTCCGGCGAGGAGCTCATCGTGAAGACCCGCGCCCACCGCCCCGGAGACCGGCTCCAACTGACCCTCCAACGGGGTGGCAAGGAGAAAACGGTCACCCTGGTGCTCGGCTCGGCGGACGGCGGCTGATCAGCTCCGAACGGCAAACAGCGTGGCAAGCCCGCCGTGTGCATGAACCCGGAAGCCCCGGGACAGTTCCGGACGGACAGGATCGACGGGTACCGTGGACCAGGCCCGGACCACGGAGGACCCACCGAGGGAGACCGACCGAGGGGCCGAGGACCGAGGACATCGCAAGGAGCTTCAGGTGTTCAATGACATAGGACCGCTCGAGCTGGTGACGCTCGTTGTGCTCGCCGTGCTCGTCTTCGGCCCGGAGAAGCTCCCGAAGATGATCCAGGACGTCACACGCACCATCCGCAAGATCCGCGAGTTCTCGGAGAGCGCCAAGGCGGACATCCGCGAGGAACTCGGCCCGGAGTTCAAGGACTTCGAGTTCGAGGACCTCAACCCCAAGACGTTCATCCGCAAGCAGCTGGACAACGACGAGCTGGGGCTCAAGGAGATCCGCAACGGCTTCGACCTGAAGAAGGAGATGGCCGAGGTCACGGACGCCGTCCACGGCGGCGACTCCGACACTGCGTCGTCCTCCTCGTCGTCTTCCGGTTCGGCCGGCGGCTCCGTCGACATGACGAAGAAGCGCGAGAAACTCGCCCCGGACGAGCGCCCGCCCTTCGACGCGGACGCCACCTGAGCCGTACGCCCTCCGCGCCGTACGGATGCCACGTGAGCTGGACGACACGCGAGCCCGTACGCCGTCTGAAGCCGTGACCCGTACTCCGTCTGAAGCCATGAGTCGTACGTCGTCCGAATACATACCCCTCGCGGCCTGAATCCGGCGCGTGCGCGTCCCGCGCGCCGGGCGGTTTCGCTGCTGCTCGGAGCGGTGTGGCTATGCTGCCCAGTTGTTGTGCGGACCGATAAGGACGCCCGAGGGGGGCGGGCCGCCCGGTCCGACGAGAGCGAGGAGGCGTCCGGGCAGATGGAGACGACAAGTCGGGTAGGCGCGCAGGCGCCGGCCGCGGAGGGCGGACAGCAGGTCCCCTCCGCCCGGCGTACGGTCGACGGCTACCTGCTGGCGCCCTTCCCGTGGTACGGCCTCGACGAGGCCTTCACGGGGCCGCGCTGGCTGATGCAGGTCGGTACGTCGGCGGACGGTGCCGTCGAGCACGGTTCGATCGGGCACGGCGACGAGCCCACGGTGCGCGCCGAGTCGGCCGAGGACAAGGAACGCTTCGCGGTCGTGGTCACCGTCGCGGCCAGCCCCGTACGCCGCAGCGCGGACGGTACGGGTCTGCTGGAGGCCACCTCGGTGTCCTCCGCGGCCTGGCTGGCCGGTGTGGGACTGCTGTCCTTCACCTGGCCCGGGCAGATGGACCACAGCCTGCGGGACAACTGGCTGGACCAGCAGACCGAGACCGCGTGGGTCCTGGCCGACGACCTGAACGGCCCCGACTGGTCCACGCTGTCCCTTCCCGTGGACGGCGTTCCCACATCCTTCCACTACCGCGAGTCCGAGTTCGGCTGGGTGCTCGCGGGGTCGACCCAGGAGGGGGGCCACGTGGGGGCGTACGGGCGCGGGATGAGCGCCTATGGGCTGGGGTTCGCGATGATCAAGGACATCGGAGAGTACGCCTAGCCGGCGGGGTTACGGGGAAGGGGCGCCGTCTTGATAGACGGCGCCCCTTCCTGTGCGGTTTCTGGGGCTGGATCTCCCTGACCAGGCGCCCGGCGCTGCAGGCTGTGCCCACCCTCCCCCACTCTCGGCTTCGCGCGAGCGGGGGACCCTCATCGCCCTGCGGAACGACTGCCCACAGCAGTGGCTAGAACTTGTTCCTCGGGGTGATGCCGAGTGACATGCCCGACAGGCCGCGCTGGCGGCCGCCGAGTTTGCCGGCGATGGCGCGCAGGGCGGAGCCCGCAGGGGAGTCGGGGTCGGAAAGGACCACCGGCTTGCCCTCGTCGCTGCCCTCGCGGAGGCGGACGTCGATCGGGATGGAGCCGAGGACCGGGACCGTGGCGCCGGTCGTGCGCGTCAGGCCCTCGGCGACCGACTGGCCGCCGCCCGTGCCGAAGACGTCGACCATCTCGCCGCAGTGCGGGCAGGGCAGGCCGGACATGTTCTCGACCACACCGACGATCTTCTGGTGGGTCTGGACGGCGATGGAGCCGGCCCGCTCGGCGACCTCGGCGGCGGCCTGCTGCGGGGTGGTGACGACGAGGATCTCGGCGTTCGGGACCAGCTGCGCGACGGAGATCGCGATGTCGCCCGTACCCGGCGGGAGGTCCAGCAGCAGCACGTCCAGGTCGCCCCAGAAGACGTCCGCCAGGAACTGCTGGAGCGCGCGGTGGAGCATCGGGCCGCGCCACACCACCGGCGCGTTGCCCGGGGTGAACATGCCGATGGAGATGACCTTCACGCCGTGTGCCTGCGGCGGCATGATCATGTTCTCGACCTGGGTCGGACGGCCGTCCGCGCCGAGCATGCGCGGCACCGAGTGGCCGTAGATGTCGGCGTCCACGACGCCGACCTTGAGGCCGTCGGCCGCCATCGCCGCCGCCAGGTTCACCGTGACCGAGGACTTGCCGACGCCGCCCTTGCCGGAGGCGACCGCGTACACGCGCGTCAGGGAGCCCGGCCTGGCGAAGGGGACCTCGCGCTCGGCCTGGCCGCCTCGCAGGGAGGACGCCAGTTCGCGGCGCTGCTCGTCGCTCATGACGTCGAGCGTGACGTCGACGCCCGTGACGCCCTCGACCCGGGAGACCGCCTCTGTCACGCGCTGCGTGATCGTGTCTCGCATCGGGCAGCCGGAGACGGTCAGATACACAGTGACCGCCACCGTGCCGTCCGCACCGATCTCCACTGATTTGACCATCCCCAGCTCGGTGATGGGTCGCTGGATCTCGGGGTCGTTCACCGTCGCCAGTGCTTCGCGCACCGCGTCTTCCGTAGCCATACCGACGATGGTACGGCGACGGGCCGCGGGCCCGGTAAGCCCGTCACCGGTCGTCTACGTCACGTCTTTCGAACGTTCCGCCGGGAATACTCCACGGCTGTCGCCGTGGCCGTCGGGATACCGGTCCTCCAGCTCCTTGATCAGGTCCTCGAGTTCGGAGCGGATCCAGTCGCGGGTGGCGACCTCGCCGAGGCCCACACGCAGCGCGGCGATCTCGCGGGTGAGGTACTCGGTGTCCGCGATGGACCGCTCGTTCTGCGTGCGGTCCTGTTCGAGGTTGACCCGGTCGCGGTCGGCCTGGCGGTTCTGCGCGAGCAGGATCAGCGGGGCGGCGTACGAGGCCTGGAGCGAGAGCATCAGCGTCAGAAAGATGAACGGGTAGCTGTCCCAGCTCAGTACGGGAGGCGCGAAGACGTTCCACAGCACCCACAGGATGATGACGAACGTCATCCAGACGATGAACCGCCCGGTGCCGAGGAAGCGGGCGATCTTCTCCGACAGCCGTCCGAACGCCTCCGGGTCCCACTCGGGCACCAGTCTGCGCCGGGGCACCTTCGGCTGGTCGAGCCGCCTGTGCTGCCGGGCGGCGGTGGCCCCGTGGGCGACCCGTTCGGCGATCCGCTCGCGGTTCTCGCGCTCAGGCGCCATCGGGTTCCTCGCCTTCGAGGTGGAACTCGGTCTCGCGCCAGTCCTCGGGCAGCATGTGGTCCAGTACGTCGTCCACGGTCACCGCGCCGAGCAGCGAGCCGCTCTCGTCGACGACGGGCGCCGCAACCATGTCGTACGTCGCGAAGAACCCGGCCACGACAGGCAGCGCGGCCTCCGGGTCCAGCGGCTGGAGGTCGTCGTCGACCAGCGCGCCGACCAGCGTGAACGGAGGATCGCGCAGAAGCCGCTGGAAGTGGACGGTACCCAGGTACTTGCCGGTCGGCGTCTCGTCCGGCGGGCGGCACACATACACCTGCGCGGCGAGCGCGGGGGAGAGGTCCGGGTTGCGGACGCGGGCGAGCGCGTCGGCGACCGTCGCGTCGGGCCGCAGCACGATGGGCTCGGTGGTCATCAGGCCGCCCGCGGTCTTCTCCTCGTACGCCATGAGCCGCCGTACGTCCGCCGCGTCGGACGGGCGCATCAGCGCCAGCAGCCGCTCCACGTCCCCGGCGGGCAGTTCGGAGAGCAGATCGGCCGCGTCGTCCGGGTCCATCGCCTCCAGGACGTCGGCCGCGCGCTCCTCCTTGAGCTTGCCGAGGATCTCGATCTGGTCGTCCTCGGGGAGCTCTTCGAGGACGTCGGCGAGACGGTCGTCGTCGAGCGCCGCGGCCACTTCTCCGCGCCGCTTCGGGGACAGGTGGTGCAGGACGTTCGCGAGGTCCGCCGGGCGCAGCTGCTCGAAGGTGGCGAGCAGGCTCTCGGCGCCCTGTCCCTTCTCCTCCAGCGAGAACCCGGTGACGGCGGACCACTCGACGGTCAGCGTCTCGCCCTTGGTGCGCCGGAAGGCCCCGCTGCGCGCCTTGCGCACGAAGACCCGGTCGATCAGCCAGTCCCGCCGGGCAGGCACCTGCTGGATCGACACGTCGAGCACGGTCACCTCCTCGCCCGTCTCGACGAGGCGGACGCGGCGGTCGAGCAGCTCGCCGAAGACGAGCCGTTCGGTGGGCCGCTGCTCGAAGCGGCGCACGTTGAGGACACCGGTGGTGATGACCTGGCCGGAGTCGATGCCGGTCACCCGGGTCATGGGCAGGAAGATGCGCTTGCGCGTGGACAGTTCGACGACGAGGCCGAGCAGCCGGGGCGGCCGCCGTCCGATGCGCAGCATGGCGACCAGATCCCGCACCCGGCCCACCTGGTCGCCGTTCGGGTCGAAGACGGCGACACCGGCGAGGTGCGAGACGAAGATCCGGGGGGCGCTTGCGGCCATGTCAGCGCCTCCTTGCCTTCCTTCTCCGCATACGTGCCTTCTGTGCAGCTCTGTCCGCTCGGGTGGGCTTCAGGCTAGCCCGTCCCAGTCGGATACGCCCTGGTGAGCGGTCCGGACGGACTGCCTCCGTCGTGCGTGGGCGGCACGGGTACGCTGCCTACGCCATTCAGGTCCCCCGCACGAAAGGCAGCCCCGCCTGTGACTGGAATTCCCCAGGGCCGAAGCCGCAGGGCCCCACTGGTGAGCGCGGTGTGCGCACTGGTCGTGACGGGGACGGGGCTGGCGGGGTGCGGGGCTGAGAAAGACCCGGACGCGGGCACGAACGGCGTGGGCAAGCTGCCCGCCGCCACCATCCAGGCGAAGACGAAGAAGGCGGCCGAAGCGGCGGACGCGGTACGGCTCTCCGGAAACGTGGTCGTCAACGGGACGACGTACACCCTCGACATGCGCCTCAAGGCCGACGGGGGCACCGGCTCGGTCACCTCGAAGGGGGAGGCCTTCCGGCTGCTGCGGGTCGGCGAGAATCTCTTTCTGAAGGCCGACGCCGAATTCTGGAGCGACCAGGACGGCAAGGGCGGCACGACCTCGGCGGACACGGCGGCGGCCGAAAAGCTGGAGGGCATGTACGTGAAGGTGCCGACCGGTGACCCCGCCTACAAGCGCTTCAGCGGCTTCACCGACAAGGACGTCCTCCTCGACGGCCTGCTGAGCCTGCACGGCACCCTCGGCACGGACGGCCGTCACGAGCAGTCCGGCGTCCGCACCATCCGCATCACCGGCGGCAAGGGTTCCGGCGGCTCCCTGGACGTCTCCCTGGAGGGAACCCCGTACCCGCTCCTCCTGGTCCGCGCGGGCAACGCGGGCACCCTCCGCCTCAGCGACTGGGGCAAGGACTTCCCCCTGGAGGAGCCCACCAAGAAGGAGACGGTGGACTACGGGCAGCAGCTGCCGTCTTCGTAGAGCCGCTGCCGTCTTGGTAGACCCGGAGACGCCCGCGTCGTGGACTAGCTCACCGGTGTCTATGAGGTGCCGTTGCTTCTCCGCGACTTGATCCGCCGGACGGGCCCTAGCGGCGCTTGCGCTTCTTCATCAGCAGGCGCGGCAGGGCGGCCGGGATCGGCCGACGCGTGATCGCCGGGGTCGGGACGGGCGCGGCCGCGAGAGAGCCCTCGGGGAACTCCCGGGTGGCGCCCGACGGCTCCAGGCGGAGCACCCGGCACTCACGGGCCCAGCGTTCGGGCATGGCCTCGCCGTCGGGGGCGTTCAGGCGCTTGCCCTTGAGCTCGCCGACGGCCGCGTCCCACTCCGGGCTGCCGGGGGCCAGCTCCACGACCTTCGCGGACCAGGAGACCAGGCGTCCGCCCTTGTCCTTGCTGCGTACGGTGACGACCGCGGTGCCCCCGTCGACCAGGTCCGGCAGCGGCTGCTCGCCAGGCCCGTCGCCCACCAGGCAGGCCGCGCCGTCGTGCCACACGTGCCACAGGGCGCGGGAGTGCGCCGCGTTGCCGCCCTGGGTCTGGAGCGCCGGCGCGCCGCCGCCCCGTACCCAGATCAGCCCGGACTTCTTGGTGGCCTCCTCGACGAGGGCCTGGTCGAGCAGCTCTTCCGTCATGGGGCCAAGACTATCCAGCCCGCGTCTACAGCCACCCGTTGCGCTTCAGCATGCGGTGGATCGTGAGACAGATGCCGACCGTGACGCCGAGCACCAGCGGGTAGCCGAACTTCCAGCGCAGCTCCGGCATGTAGTCGAAGTTCATGCCGTACACACCGCACACCATCGTCGGTACGGCGATGATCGCGGCCCAGGACGTGATCTTGCGCATGTCCTCGTTCTGCGCCACGGAGGCCTGGGCGAGGTTGGCCTGGAGGATCGAATTGAGCAGCTCGTCGAAGCCGAGGACCTGCTCCTGCACCCGGGCGAGGTGGTCGGCGACGTCCCGGAAGTACTTCTGGATGTCGGGGTCGATCAGCCGCATCGGCCGCTCGCTCAGCAGCTGCATCGGGCGCAGCAGCGGCGACACCGCCCGCTTGAACTCCAGTACCTCGCGCTTGAGTTGGTAGATCTGCCCGGCGTCCCTACCGCGCGGCGTGCCCTTGCGGCCCGGCGAGAACACCTGGGTCTCGACCTCGTCGATGTCGTCCTGCACGGCGTCCGCGACCGCGATGTACCCGTCGACGACGTGGTCGGCGATCGCGTGCAGCACGGCGGAGGGGCCCTTGGCGAGCAGCTCGGGGTCGTCCTGGAGCCGGTGCCGCAGCGCCCGCAGGGAGCCGTGCCCGCCGTGCCGGACCGTGATGAAGAAGTCCCGCCCGGTGAAGCACATGACCTCGCCGGTCTCCACCACCTCGCTGGTAGGGGTCAGCTGGTCGTGCTCGAGGTAGTGGATGGTCTTGAAGACGGTGAACAGCGAGTCGTCGTAGCGCTCGAGCTTGGGGCGCTGGTGGGCCTGGACGGCGTCCTCGACGGCCAGCGGGTGCAGCCCGAACTCGCTGGCGATACCGGCGAATTCGGCCTCCGTCGGCTCGTGCAGACCGATCCACACGAAGCCGCCGTCACGCTGCACCTGACGCATCGCCTCGTGCGGCGACAGGGGCTCGCGGCTCTCGATGCGGGCGCCGTCGCGGTAGACGGCGCAGTCGACCACGGCGGACGGGGTCGAGGGGTCACGGGTGGTGTCGTACGAGCCACCGTCCTTGCGCAGCGAGGGACGGGGGCGGACCGCGTCGCGCAGGTCACGGATCATCGACATGGCAGGCTCCTTCGCAAGGGAGGCCGCCGGGCGACGGTTGAAACTACCCGGAATGGGGACGTCCTGACTGCGGATGTTTGGCACGTCCACAAAGCGGGGAGCACCGCACCGTCGCGGTGGCAGCTTCGCTACTGATTCAGATCGGACAGATCAGGTACAGATCACGTTCTGATCAGACAGATCGGCAGATCGGGCGGAAACGAAGCGCTCTTCCGTCGTGCGCCGCGACGACGCTGACACGTACGCACACGTTCGCAGGAGACAGCAGCTAGGGGAACAGTCGAACTAGCCGGAGAGCTCAGCGACCGGAAGAGCGGGTGGTACTGCACGGTCGACTTCGATCCATTGCAGCCCCACCTCCTCCGGTCGGTCCCCCGTGAGGGACGAGCCATCCCCCGTAGGGGAGTCTGTCTCCCCGTGGGGAGTCAGTGTTTGTGCGGTCGGAGCTCGAGAGCGACTCCCCCAGTGCCTTAAGGGCCTGGGTGGTGCCCCCATCAGCGCGCTGCCACGACCGGCGGCCAACACTATCAGCGCGCTGAAGCGTCAAGCCCCCGCTTTGCGCGTTACTGACGAGATCTATGCTCGGCTCATGGCTGATGTTCTCCCTCTGGTCGAAGCCCGGTTGTGCTCTGCGCTGGGCGAACCCGACGCGCGGGCCGGCGTCACCTTCCTCGGCACCGACCGCATCGAAGTGCTGCGCTTCACAGAGGGCGACCTCGTCCGCTACGCGACGCTCGGCATGTCCGCCCAGCCGATGGCCGACCCCACGGCGGTCCTCGCCGACCCGGTGAAGGGACCGCGCGCGGAGCTGATCCTCTCGGTGCGCGCGGGCGCCGCCGACACCGACAAGGTGCTCCGCCCGCTCGCCGTACTCGCCGTGTCCCCGCAGGTCGAGGGACTGGTCGTGGCCCCCGGCGCCTCGCTGGACGTGGGCGAACCGCTGTGGCCCGGCGCGCCGTTCACCTCCGTCCTGGTCGCCGAGTCCGGCGGCCTGGTCGAGGACCTGGAACTGGACGCGCCCGCCGATCCCGTACGTTTCCTGCCGCTGCTCCCGATGACGCCCAACGAGGCCGCGTGGAAGCGCGTGCACGGCGCGGGCGCCCTCCAGGAGCGCTGGCTGAACGGGGGAACGGATCTGCGTGACCCACTGCGCAAGTCTGTTGCGCTGGACTGAGATTGGGCTCTGTGCCGTGACAGGCACACGCCGGACGGGTGATCGTCCTTGACGCGGCGAAGGACGGGGAGGACCGTTGGGCCCTATGAGGGGCGAACCCAGTTGCCCGAAGTGTGGTGGCCGGGTCAGGGCTCCCGGCCTCTTTGCCGATTCGTGGCAGTGCGACGTGCACGGAACCGTGCATCCGCTGCAGCCCGTGATCCCGCCCAGCGTCGAGGCCCTCGGAGTGGTGGTGCACCGCGCCCGGGTGCCGGTGTGGATGCCGTGGCCGCTGCCGGTCGGCTGGCTGTTCACGGGTGCGGCCTTCGCGGGTGACGATCGCAGCGGGGGGCGCGCGACCGCCGTCGCCTGCTCGGGACCCGGACCGCTCGGCGGCATAGGCGAGCTGATCCTCGTCGCCGAGGAACTCGGCGTCGGCCTCGGCGCGCGGTACGCGGGCATCGACGGGCCCGACCCCGGCGCGTACATGAGCGTCGAGAAGCCGCCCCAGGCGAAGGTCCTCGCGGCCGGCCGCCCGACCCCGCTGTGGCACGTGTCCGGCGCCCCCGACGACCGCGCCGTCTTCGCGGGCGAGGCGCGCGGACTGTGGCTGTGGGCGATCGTGTGGCCCGAGCAGTCCGGACTGCTGATGTACGACGAACTGGTGCTGACCGATCTGCGGGAAGCGGGGGCGGAGATGGATCTGCTGCCGATCGGGGCGTTGTCGCCGCGGATTCTCGAGCCGTAGCGCTCCGCCCGGCTGATTCTTAGCCCGTCCGGCGTTTGAGGACGAGCGCGTCCAGCGCGATGCGGGGGTTTGGGGGCGGCAGCCCCGAAGGACGGGACGGGAAGGGGCGGAGGGGGCGAAAACGCCTGAGGGCCGGCGGCGTGTGCGGGCCGGCGGCGCGTGCGGGTCGGTGGGGGCCGGTCGCGCCCACGCGGCGAAGCCGCAGATGTCACTGCCCCGCACCCCTTACGGGGCGCTGCTGCGGCCGCAGGGCTCACAGGTTCTCCGTAGGGGGCGCTCGGTCTTCGTAGGGGGTGCTCGCCAGGTACGGGTGTGACAGGGGGCGCGGCATTCCCGTTATCCTGGGTGTCTGCTTCCGTCCCGTCGCCGTCTGGAGTTCGCGTAGTGCGCATCGACCTGCACACCCACTCCACGGCTTCCGACGGTACGGACACGCCGGCCGAGCTGGTGCGGAACGCTGCCGCCGCCGGGCTGGACGTCGTCGCGCTGACCGACCACGACACCACCCGCGGGTACGCCGAGGCGATCGCCGCGCTGCCCGAGGGGCTCACCCTCGTCACCGGCGCCGAGCTCTCCTGCCGTATCGACGGCATCAGCCTGCACATGCTGGCCTACCTGTTCGACCCCGAGGAGCCCGAGCTGCTCGCCGAGCGTGAGCTGGTGCGGGACGACCGTGTGCCGCGTGCCCACAGCATGATCGCCAAGCTCCAGGAGCTGGGCGTGCCGATCACCTGGCAGCAGGTGGCGCGCATCGCGGGCGACGGTTCGGTCGGGCGGCCGCATGTCGCGTCCGCGCTGGTCGAACTGGGCGTCGTGGACAGTGTCTCGGACGCTTTCACCGAGAAGTGGCTGGCCGACGGCGGCCGTGCCTACGTCCCCAAGCACGAGACCGACCCCTTCGAGGCGCTCCGGCTGATCAAGGGCGCGGGCGGCGTCGCCGTCTTCGCCCACCCGGCCGCCGTCAAGCGGGGCCGTACGGTGCCGGAGTCCGCGATCGCGGAGCTCGCCGCGGCGGGCCTCGACGGCATCGAGGTCGACCACATGGACCACGAGCCGGCGACCCGGGCGCGGTTGCGCGGACTCGCGGCCGACCTCGGGCTGCTCGCCACCGGGTCGTCCGACTACCACGGCAGCCGCAAGACGTGCGTGCTCGGCGAGTACACGACCGACCCCGAGGTGTACGGGGAGATCACTCGGCGGGCCACGGGCGCGTTTCCGGTGCCGGGTACCGGTGGAGCCTGACGCTTCTCGGGCTTCTCACTTCTCGGTTTCTCGATTCCAGGTCCGTTACTGAGGTCCGCTCTGAGGTCTGTTCCGCGTGTCCTTTCCCAGGTCTGTTGTCAGGCGCACGGCGCTGTCGGCTGTGCCGCCCTGTACCTGACCTGACCTGACCTGTCCTGCCCTGCCCGCGGAAGCCTGACCTGCCTCCAGAACTCTGACCCGTCTCCGGAGCTCCTCTCCTGCCTCCGGAACGAACCCCGGCCCACAGCGGCCATCCCTGTTCTCACCACCACCCGCAAGGCCATTCACCGTGTTCGACGTCGCCGTCTTCGGCTCCCTCTTCCTCACCCTCTTCGTCATCATGGATCCCCCCGGGATCACCCCGATCTTCCTCGCGCTCACCGCCGGACGCCCCGCCAAGGTGCAGAAGCGGATGGCCCTCCAGGCCGTCTGTGTGGCGGGTGGCGTGATCGTGGTGTTCGGACTGCTCGGGCACCAGATCCTGGACTACCTGCATGTCTCCGTACCCGCGCTGATGATCGCGGGCGGGCTGCTGCTCCTGCTGATCGCCCTCGACCTGCTGACCGGCAAGACCGACGAGCCCAAGCAGACCAAGGACGTCAACGTCGCCCTCGTACCGCTGGGCATGCCGCTGCTCGCCGGGCCGGGCGCCATCGTGTCCGTGATCCTGGCGGTGCAGAAGGCCGACACCGTCACCACGCAGGTGTCCATGTGGACCGCGATTCTCGCGATCCATGTCGTGCTGTGGCTCGTGATGAGGTACTCGCTGCTGATCATCCGCATCATCAAGGACGGCGGTGTCGTCCTGGTGACCCGTCTCGCGGGCATGATGCTCTCCGCGATCGCCGTGCAGCAGATCATCAACGGGGTCACGCAGGTGATTCAGGCGAGCTGAAGGCCTTCGAACCGAGGTCTTCGACCCGAGGTCTTCGAACCGAGGTCTTCGATTCGAAGGCCTCCGGGACGCGCAGAGCCCCGTACGGCGTCGGTGCCGTACGGGGCTCTGGAGTATGTGTCAGAGATCCGCTTGTTACGAGGCCGAGGTCTCGGCCGGGCGGATCCACAGTCGCTGCCCGATGGCCGCGGCTTGCTGAACGATCCGATTGACGGAGGCAGCGTCCACAACGGTGCTGTCCACGGTCGTGCCGTCGGCATCGTCGAGTCGCCTGATTTCGAAGCGCACAGGCTTCTCCCTTCGTCTGGTCATCCTCCTGAGGAGAACTACTGGTGAGCGGCGCGCGGGCGGCAATGTCCCGGCATCCATAGAGAGACAACAGGGTGCGTGTTTCAAACATTCCCTACGCTAAGGAAATTTTTCGAGAATCTAATTACCGGCCGGTATGAGGCCTGGCGGAGACTGAACGGGGCCGGTTGTGTTCGCAGCGTGACCACCGGGACAATGAAGGCGATGAACGACGACCTCGCGGCGCTCGGCGCCCGCATCGACCATACGAACGAGCTGCTGCAGCGCATGCTCGCCGAGGTGGCGAAGACGCCCTCGACCCACGCGATCTTCGTCGACGCGGGATATCTGTACGCGGCCGCGGGGCGGCTGGTCGCCGGGACGGAGGACCGCCGCTCCTTCGAGCTGGACACCGAAGGTCTCCTCGAGGCGCTCATCGACCGGGCCCGCACGATCTTCGCGGACAGCAGGCTGCTGCGCGTCTACTGGTACGACGGCGCACGCCGCCGCATCCACACCGCCGAGCAGCAGGCGATCGCGGAACTCCCGGACGTGAAGGTGCGGTTGGGCAACCTCAACGCCAACAACCAGCAAAAGGGCGTCGATTCCCTGATCAGGTCCGACCTGGAGTCCCTCGCCCGGCACCGCGCCATCAGCGACGCCGCGTTGCTCGGCGGTGACGAGGACCTGGTCTCGGCGGTGGAGGCCGCGCAGGGGTACGGGGCCCGGGTCCACCTGTGGGGGATCGAGGCGCCCGAGGGCCGCAACCAGGCCGAGCCGCTGCTCTGGGAGGTCGACAGCCAGCGGACCCTCGACCTCGACTTCTTCAAGCCGTACGTGTCACGCCGGACCGGCCTCTCGTACGACGCGACGTTGGCGGCCCGGCCCACACGGGAGGACGTGCGCTTCGTGGGCGCGCAGATCGCGGCGAAGTGGCTGGCGGCGCGGGGCCGGGAGTCGCTTGTGGAGCTGTTGCCCGGGCACCCGTATCTCCCCGGCTCGGTCGACCAGGATCTGCTGGTCGAGGCGGAGGGGCTGTTGCAGTACTCCCTGCGGGGCCAGGCGGATCTGCGCCGAGCGCTCCGGGACGGCTTCTGGGAGCACTTGCAGGCGCAGTACTAGGGCACGTGCGGGCGCAGTATCAAGGCACTCGCAGGTGCGTACTAAGCGACCCCGAGGAAGTTCAGGCACGCACCCACGCCGCCCGGCACGCTCCCCCACTGCCTCAAGGGCGTGGGAGGTGCCCCCACTCGCCGCACCGGCCAAAGGCCCAAGTAGCTCCGCTACGAGGACCTTCGCCCGGCACGCCGAGAGCACGCACCGAACGACGCGGGAACGCACCCGCACTTCCCCGGCGCCGCTTAGCGGCCGGCTCGCCGCTCCTGGCCGTCCGCGTGATCCCAGAAGTACGCGAGGGCGCGGGCCGTTTCCAGGGGCTGATCCGCGTTGGGGGAGTGCTCGGCTCCTCGTACGACCGTGCGGTGGGCCCCCAGCCGTACGGCCATCTCGTCCAGCAGGGGCAGCGGCCAGGTGTCGTCGCGCTCGCCCGAGAGCACGTGCATCGGCAGAGCGATGGCGGCCAGTTCGGCGACACGGTCGGGCTCGGTGCACAGTTGGCGGCCGGTCGCGACGAGCTGGGCGGGGCTGTTGCCCAGCCAGCGGCGCCGTAGGTCGGCGAGGTCGTCGAGGCCCGCGTCGAGCCCTCCGGTGTCGGTCTCCTCCGGCGGCTCCATCGCCCGGATCGCCTCCCACACCTGGGCCATGTCCATCACCGCGAGCGTGTCCCGCAGCAGCTTGACGCGCTGCTGTTGGGGGGCGGAGATCTGGGCGGGGCCCGAGGACATGAGCGTCAGTGAGGAGAAGGGGGACGGGTCGAGCAGCACCGCGGCGCGCGAGATCTGGCCGCCGAGGGAGTGTCCTACGAGGTGCAGCGGGGTGCCTTGCGTGTCGAGGGCGGCGGCCTGCGACAGTACGTCCCGTGCCAACTCGCCCTGCGCGTACGCCGTTTCGTCGCGCTCCGGTCCCCCGGTCTCGAACTGCCCGCGCCCGTCCACGGCCACTGTCCGGTAACCCGCCGCCGCCAACGGCTCGTGCAGCGCGATGAAGTCCTCCTTGCTGCCGGTGAATCCCGGCAGCAGGAGGGCGGTGCCCTTGGGCCGCCGCCCGTCCGGCGCGGCGTCGAGCACGGCGAACTCACCGCGTGCGGTGGGGAGCCGGTAGGCACGGACTCCGGGCGGCGGGGCGAAGGTGGCAGGCCTGCTCATGCGACCGAGGTTATCGCCCCCTCCGCCCCTACCCGTCCCGTACCCGGGGCTCCGCTCCAGACCCCGTTCCTCAAACGCCGGAGGGGCTATCTCCAGCCCGTCCGGCGTTTGAGGACGAGCGCGTCAGCGCGATACGGGGGGTCTGGGGGCGGAGCCCCCCAGATACGGGACGGGTAGGGGCGGAGGGGGCGAAAAAAATGGCCCGGCCCCACCGAACAGTGGGACCGGGCCAACAACCAGAGAATCAGCTCTCCGCCGACTCCGCGGCAGCCGCGGCCTTGCGAGTGCGCCGGCGCACCGGCTTGGGCTCGGCCTCCTCGGCAGCGGCCTGCGCGGGAATATCGGCGTCGACGGTCTCGGCGGCGGCCTTGCGCGTCCGGCGACGCACAGGCTTGGCCTCCGCCGCCTCGGCGGTGTCCACGGCGGCGTCGGCGGCCTTGGCGGCTACAGCCTTGCGCGTACGCCGCGGCTTGGCCGGAGCCTCCGCCACGCCCTCAGCCACGTCGGCGACAGCCTCCGCGGCCTTGCGGGTCCGCCGGCGCACCGGCTTGGGCTCGGCCTCTTCGGTAGCGGCCTGGGCCGGAATCTCGGCGTCGACGGTCTCGGCGGCGGCCTTGCGCGTCCGGCGACGCACAGGCTTGGCCTCCGCCGCCTCGGCGGTGTCCACGGCGGCGTCGGCGGCCTTGGCGGCCGCAGCCTTCCGCGTACGCCGCGGCTTGACCTCCGCCTCAGCCTCGACGGTGTCGACAACGGCCTCCGCGGCCTTACGCGTACGACGACGCGGCTTGGCCGGGGCCTCCGCGACCTCGGCAGCGACAGCGACGGCCTCAACAGCGACGACCTCAGCGGCTGCCACGGCTGCCACGGCTGCCACGGCCTCCACGGCTTCCACGGTCTCCACCGGCTCCGCCGTCTTCCGCGTCCGGCGACGACGCGGCTTGACCGGCTCGTCGACGGCACCCTCCGCCGTCGCCACGGCGGCCTCCGCGGCCTCGGGCACGGCGGCGGTTTCCGCCGCCCCACCACGCGTACGGCGCCGACGGCGCGGCGTGCGCGGCTCGACGGCCTCGTTGGCTTCGGCGGAGGCGGAGGCGGAGGCGGAGGTGGAGCCAGAGGTGGAGCCGGTCTCCGTCCCCGTCTCCGGAGACGCTGAAGTCTCCTCCAACGGCGCCCCGTTGCGCGTACGACGGCGACGACGCGGCGTACGCGCCGGGCGCTCACGCTCGGCGGACGGCGCCGGGGAGCGGCCACCGCGCCCGCGCGGCCCACGGCCACCGGTCTCGCCGAGGTCCTCCACCTCCTCGGCCGCGAGCCCGGCGCGGGTGCGCTCGGAACGCGGCAGGACACCCTTGGTGCCGGCCGGGATGCTCAGCTCCTCGAAGAGGTGCGGAGAGGTGGAGTACGTCTCCGGCGGGTCGTTGAAGCTGAGCTCCAGCGCCTTGTTGATCAGCTGCCAGCGCGGGATGTCGTCCCAGTCGACGAGCGTGATCGCGATGCCCTTGGCGCCCGCGCGGCCCGTACGGCCGATGCGGTGCAGGTACGTTTTCTCGTCCTCGGGGGACTGGTAGTTGATGACGTGGGTGACGCCCTCGACGTCGATGCCGCGGGCGGCGACGTCGGTGCAGACGAGGACGTCGACCTTGCCGTTGCGGAAGGCGCGCAGCGCCTGCTCGCGGGCGCCCTGGCCGAGGTCGCCGTGGACCGCGCCGGAGGCGAAGCCGCGCTGCTGGAGCTGGTCGGCGAGGTCCGCGGCCGTACGCTTCGTACGGCAGAAGACCATGGCCAGTCCCCGGCCCTCGGCCTGCAGTATGCGCGCGACCATCTCGGGCTTGTCCATGTTGTGCGCGCGGTAGACGTGTTGCGAGGTGTTCGCGACCGTCACGCCCTCGTCGTCCGGCGCGGTGGCGCGGATGTGCGTGGGCTGCGACATGTAGCGGCGCGCGAGACCGATGACCGCGCCCGGCATGGTCGCCGAGAACAGCATCGTCTGACGGCGGGCCGGCAGCATGTTCATGATCTTCTCGACGTCGGGCAGGAAGCCCAGGTCGAGCATCTCGTCGGCCTCGTCGAGGACGAGCGCCTTGATGTGCTTGAGGTTGAGCTTCTTCTGGCCCGCGAGGTCCAGCAGCCGCCCGGGGGTGCCGACGACGACGTCGACGCCCTTCCTGAGGGCCTCGACCTGGGGCTCGTACGCCCGGCCGCCGTAGATGGCGAGGACGCGTACGTTACGGACCTTGCCCGCGGTCAGCAGGTCATTGGTGACCTGGGTGCACAGCTCGCGCGTCGGAACGACGACGAGGGCCTGCGGGGCGTCGGTGAGGGCCTCGGGCTGCGCGCGGCCCGCCTCGACGTCGGCGGGAACGGTGACGCGCTCGAGAAGCGGGAGGCCGAAGCCCAGCGTCTTGCCGGTGCCGGTCTTGGCCTGGCCGATGACGTCGCTGCCGGACAGGGCAACGGGGAGCGTCATCTCCTGGATGGGAAAGGGGTTGATGATGCCGACGGCCTCAAGGGCCTCGGCCGTCTCGGGAAGGATCCCGAGCTCTCGGAAAGTCGTAGTCAGGGTGCTGCCTCTTCTGTGTACGCGGTGCGAGGCGAGCGCGGGGGTCGTGTCGGGACCGTGCCGGGGACGTCGGCCGCTTGTCGGGCGGGCCAAGTGGCATGGGACCACTGCCGACGCTCGAGCGCTCGTACCGCTGAGGGTCCCTCCGGACGCCGTACGCAGAGTGCCGTACGGACGAAGAGGGCTGTCGGGTCGGAGCCGATCGGGCCACCGACCGGGCATCCTCATTCGTGCGGCCCGTCGAATACTCGACCGGGCGCATTAGCACCATACCCTGGAATCGCGCATATGCGATGGCCGATTTGGTCACGTCGTCGTTGTCACAGTGGTTGACCAGGGACTTCCCTCTTGCGGCGAGCGGGCTATTGTGCGCTTCATGACGACGCCTGACAACGCCGCTGACAAACCCGCCGAGGCCAAGCCCGGGGCCACCTCGGTCGCCGCCCAGGACTGGGCCACCGCCTCCGCCGACCCCCAGTACCGCGCCGCGGTCGTGGACCTGCTCGGAGCGCTCGCGTACGGCGAGCTCGCGGCGTTCGAGCGGCTGGCGGAGGACGCCAAGCTGGCGCCCACCCTCATCGACAAGGCGGAGCTGGCCGCGATGGCGTCGGCCGAGTTCCACCACTTCGAGCAGCTGCGGGACCGGCTCGCGGCGATCGGCGCGGAGCCGACGCAGGCGATGGAGCCGTTCGTCGCCGCGCTCGACGGCTTCCACAAGCAGACGGCTCCCTCGGACTGGTTGGAGGGGCTCGTCAAGGCGTACGTCGGCGACTCGATCGCCAGTGACTTCTACCGCGAGGTCGCGGCCCGCCTCGACGCGGACACGCGCGGGCTCGTCCTCGCGGTTCTCGACGACACCGGACACGCCAGCTTCGCCGTCGAGAAGGTGCGCGCCGCGATCGACGCCGACCCGCGCGTGGGCGGCCGCCTCGCGCTGTGGGCGCGTCGCCTGATGGGCGAGGCACTGTCCCAGTCGCAGCGCGTGGTCGCCGACCGCGACGCCCTGTCGACCATGCTCGTGGGCGGCGTGGCGGACGGCTTCGACCTCGCGGAGGTCGGCCGGATGTTCTCGCGGATCACCGAGGCGCACACGAAGCGGATGGCGGCGCTGGGGCTGGCGGCCTAGGCACCGCGCTCGCGCGGTGGGTCGTGAGGCTTGTGACGCTCGCGGCGCTTTCGGGAACGGCGGTGCGGGTTACGCCGTCGCTGAGCTGCGCCGAAAGCGTTCCGCCGGGCGGAGGAGGAGCGACAGCAGGGCTGCGGAGACCGCGGCCGCGCCGAGGAGGATCACCAGGAAGTGGCCGGCGCCCAGCGCGGTGTGCGTCAGGAAGGCACCGAACAGGGCCCCGGCCACACCGGTCGACAGGACCAGGCTACGGGCCGGCAACCGGTGGGGCAGGCGGTACGCCGCCGCCCACGCCAGTGCGAGACCGAGCATCGCGGAGCCGAGTGCTTCCAAGAACATGGTGAGGTCCCTCCCGCACGGCCGGCGCAAATCGGTCGTAGCCGGTCTTACCCCTGACGTGCGGAATGCAATCCTCCTCTGTGATCAATCTGTGCTCTGTCTGTGTACGACAGCGGTATGTGCGACGACGGCCGTAACCGCCTACCACTGCGGGGCCGCACCCGCTCGGCCAGGCATGCGAAAGGGCCCGGTGACTCAGTCACCGGGCCCCTGTGCTGTCGCTCGCCTGTACTACAGCGCGCTGAATCCCACCTTGCGCTGCGTGGGCTCACCGAGCTCCACGTACGCCAGGCGGTCGGCCGGAACCAGGACCTTGCGGCCGTGGTCGTCCACGAGTGTCAGCAGCGCCGACTTGCCGGACAGTGCCTCCGACACCGCGCGCTCGACCTCTTCCGGGGTCTGACCGCTCTCCAGAACGATCTCGCGGGGCGCGTGCTGCACGCCGATCTTGACCTCCACGGCTATGTCCCTCCGACGGTCAGTGATGTGCGCGTCTGTCTCCGCGCCGTACGCAGCACACATTAGCCCGGTGAGGGGACGTAGACGCTCCGCTCAAGAACGCCAGGAGCGAACAGCGGGCGGGAACAAAGTGGCGGTCAGTGGTGCTCGGTGCCGTGCAGCGGGAAACCCGCGATGCCTCGCCAGGCCAGCGAGGTCAGCAGCTGGACCGCCTGGTCGCGCGGGACGCTGCGGTCACTGTGCAGCCAGGACCGGGCCACCACCTGCGCCAGGCCGCCGAGGCCCGAGGCGAGGAGCATCGACTCGGCGCGCGAGAGGCCGGTGTCCTCGGCGATGACCTCGCTGATCGCCTCCGCGCACTCGTGCGTCACCTTGTCGACGCGCTCGCGGACCGCCGGCTCGTTGGTCAGGTCCGACTCGAAGACCAGCCTGAAGGCGCCGCCGTCGTCCTCGACGTACGCGAAGTAGGCGTCCATCGTCGCGCGGACGCGCAGCTTGTTGTCCGTGGTGGACGCGAGCGCGGTCCGAACCGCCTGGAGCAGCGACTCGCAGTGCTGGTCCAGCAGGGCGAGGTACAGATCGAGCTTGCCCGGGAAGTGCTGGTAGAGGACCGGCTTGCTGACGCCCGCGCGCTCGGCGATGTCGTCCATCGCGGCCGAGTGGTACCCCTGCGCAACGAATACTTCCTGGGCGGCGCCGAGGAGCTGGTTGCGTCGGGCACGGCGCGGCAGGCGAGTGCCCCGCGGGCGTGCCGCCTCTGTCTGCTCGATGGCTGTCACGCCGCCTCCCAAAATTGTCCACACGCGGTGTGCGCCGCTCGGCCATCGTACTTTTCGGTAACCGTGGTGTGCGCGGTGCGAGCGCAGAATTTCATGGACCGGACGCGGGCGATAGTGGCACAAAGGGCGCCGAACGGCACGAGGTGGGCGCTACGCCGCCCCGACTGCCCTGATCAGCGGCTTCCCGTCACCGGTACTCGTCCTCGTTGAGTTGTACGACCCTGGCCTGTTCGGCGAGGTCCGCCTCGTTGGCATTCAGGGGGTCACCGACGGGCTTCGGGTCGACGTCGTCCGAAGGGTCCAGCTCGGCGGCCTGCTCGGCGGCGTCGGCTTCCGGTGCTTCCGCGTCGAGGATTTCCCGGAACCGGTCGTTGAAGTTCTCGGTGTCTGTCGGGTCGACTGTCATGGTTCCTCTTCCCGAGCGGTGCGAGTGCGCTCCCGTGCGCGTGCGAGTGCCCTCGACTGAAGCCTAGGAGACACCCGATCCGGACGCTATGCGATCCAGCCGCGATGTACGCGTGTTCGCGGTCCGCGTTGTGCGGGTGCCCGCCGGATGCGCCGGAGTCGTCCTCTGTTCGTGTTCCGCTTGCCCCTGTTCGTGTTCTGCTCGCGCTGTGTTCGCGATCTGTGACCGCGAACACATGAACCACTGCGTGATCGTCTCGTAACATTGCCGCATGTCTTCGACCGAACTGCCGACCGCACCGGCCACCGCAGTCACGCCGAGGGCTGGTGCCGTCAGGGTCGCGGAGGGCGAGCGTCTGCGTTCGGTCGGGCTGCCGGGGATCACGCTGACGGTGCGGTCGAGACCGCCGGCGCGCGAGGGACTGCCGCCCGCGTTGTACGTGCACGGGCTTGGCGGTTCCTCGCAGAACTGGTCGGCGCTGATGCCGCTGCTCGAGGGCCTCGTGGACAGCGAGGCCCTCGACCTGCCCGGCTTCGGGGACTCGCCGCCGCCGGACGACGGCAACTACTCGGTCACGGGACACGCGCGCGCGGTCATCCGTTATCTCGACGCGGCCGACCGCGGGCCGGTGCACCTGTTCGGGAACTCGCTCGGCGGGGCCGTCACGACGCGCGTCGCGGCCGTACGACCCGATCTCGTCCGTACGCTCACGCTGGTCTCGCCCGCGCTGCCGGAGCTCGCGGTGCAACGCACCGCGTGGCCGACCGCGCTGCTCGCGCTGCCCGGGGTGGCGGGGCTGTTCACCAAGCTCACCAAGGACTGGAGCGCGGAACAGCGCGTGCGCGGCGTCCTGGCGCTCTGCTACGGCGATCCCGGCATCGTGACGCCCCAGGGGTTCCGCGACGCGGTCGAGGAGATGGAACGGCGGCTCACCCTTCCGTACTTCTGGGACGCCATGGCGCGGTCGGCGCGCGGCATCGTGAACGCGTACACGCTGGGCGGCCAGCACGGGCTGTGGCGCCAGGCCGAGCGGGTGCTCGCGCCGACGCTCCTCATCTACGGCGGCCGCGACCAGCTCGTCGGTTACCGCATGGCCCAGCGCGCGGCCCGTGCCTTCCGCGACTCCCGGCTGCTGACGCTGCCGGACGCGGGACATGTCGCGATGATGGAGTACCCGAACGCGGTGGCCACCGCGTTCCGCGAACTCCTCGCGGACACAGGCCAGTTGACCTCTTCGACCAACACCGGTGCAGGGAGCTGAGGCGGGACGTGGGACGTCACAGCCGCCGGGGACGCTCGGGCAAGTCCGCCACCTCGGAGATACCTGAGGCTCCGGTACCCATATCTGAGGTTCCGGCACCGGACGGGGCTCGGGTTCCGGCGCCGGGGCCGGGGCCAGCTTCCTCGGGTCGTACGGCCACTCCGCCTCCGGGGATGGGGGCGGAGGCGCTGGGGTCCTATCCGCCGAGGGCCGGGGCGCCTGCGCGGGGGGTGCCTGGCACTCCGGCGCATGGTGTGCCGCGTTTTCCGGATGGGACGCCTGCGCAGAGTGTGCCCCGTTTTCCCGACGGGACGCCTGCGCATGGTGTGCCGCGTTTTCCGGATGGCACGCCCGCGCATGGTGTGCCGCGTTTCCGGGACGGGACTCCGGCCCACGGCATGCCCCGCTTTCCCGACGGGACTCCGGCCCACGGCGTCCCCCAGGTGCGTGGTGGTCACCCCGAGCAGCGTGAATCCGGCGGTGGCTGGGGCGAGTCCAGGGGTGGTGTGCAGCAGGGGGCGCCGTCGGGGGTGCCTCAAGGCGCTCCGTACGGTGTGCCGTCCGGTCATCCCGCGCCGCCCCGGATCCCCCGTCAGCGGCAGGAGCACGCGCCGGGTCCCCGGCAGGCCTACATCGACGCCTTCGACCTCGACGAGGGCGAGGACGTCGACGTCTACGCGCCCCGCGGCGCGGCGGCAACGCGCACCGACCCGTACGGCTCCGTCACCGACTGGGACCCGGAGGTCGCGGAGGCCGACAAGGAGCCGCTGCCGGGGGTCGAGGAGCCGGCCAAGGGCAGGGGCAAGGGGAGGGCGTTCACCGGGATCGCGGCGGCCGCTGTCACCACGGTGCTGGCCGTCGTCGTGGCCGGGCAGATCGCCACGGGCGAGGATTCCGGCGTACGCGCGCAGTCCGCGGACGGCGGTGACCGGCAGACCCAGGACTCCGCTTCGCGCGCGGACGCCCGGCCGACCCCGTCGGAGACACCGGGTGCGACGCCATTGACGTACGGCCAGAAGATGGGCCAGAAGTACGCGCTCGGGGCGACGTTCGCGGGGTCGGGGAAGTTCGACGCGGTCCTCGGCTTCGACAAGGCGCCGGGCAAGGGCCGCAAGTACACCTATCGCATCGACGTGGAGCAGGGCCTCGGCCTCGACGCGGCGCTCTTCGCGCAGGCAGTGCAGAAGACCCTGAACGACGACCGGAGTTGGGCCCACAACGGCGGCCGTACCTTCGAGCGGATCTCCTCCGGGAAGCCCGACTTCGTCATCACGCTCGCGAGCCCGGGCACCACCGCGGAGTGGTGTGCCAAGTCTGGCCTCGATACGACGGAGGACAACGTGTCGTGCGACTCGGCGTCGACCGAGCGCATCATGATCAACGCGTACCGCTGGGCCCAGGGCTCCACGACGTACGGCGACGAAATGCACGCGTACCGGCAGATGCTGATCAACCACGAGGTCGGTCACCGGCTCGGATACGGGCACGTCACGTGCGACAAGAACGGCGAACTCGCCCCCGTCATGCAGCAGCAGACCAAGTTCCTCGACCACGACGGGATCCGCTGTCGGGCCAACCCGTGGCCGTATCCCGGGAGTTGACCGACGGTGCTGGGGGTCGCGGCAGCGTGCGGTGCCGCCCGCCGGAGTTGGCTGCGGCGTGAGCGCCAGGCCGGGCGGGGAGACGGCGTCGAACTGGCGAAACGTAACTTCTTGATCCCTTAGCGCGACGGAACGCGCCCTGCGCGGGAAAGTTACGACCGTTCACCCCTTTTGGTGGCGCGATGGACAACCGTCCGTCGCGCCACCGCCTTGTCCGCATACGTTCGTCCCGCTGCGAGCCGCCGGACCAACGGCGGCTCCTCATACGGGAGATCGGGGGTGCACTCGTGCGCATCGGACTGCTTACGGAGGGTGGCTATCCGTATGTGAGCGGTGACGCCAGGCTCTGGTGCGACCGGCTCGTGCGCGGGCTCGGGCGGCACGAGTTCGACATCTACGCGCTCAGCCGCACCGAGCGGCAGGAGGACGAGGGCTGGATCCAGCTGCCGCCCCAGGTCAGCCGCGTACGGACCGCACCGCTGTGGACCTCCGAGGACGACGGGGTGGTGTACGGCCGGCGGGCGCGGCGGCGGTTCGCGGAGGCGTACGGGGAGCTGGCCGCGGCGGTGTGTGGAGGGCCGGGGGGTCCCGACGGTTTGGGCAGGTCTGGCGGACCGGGGGAGTCCGGCGGACCGGCGGTGGCTGGGGGCGGGGCTGCTTTCGGTGGTTCGGCGGCGGCTGGGGGCGGGGCTGCTTTCGGTGGTTCGGCGGATGCCCGTGGCGCGGCGGATGCCCGTGGCGCGGTGGCTTCTGACGGTGTTGAGGCGGACCGTTTCGGCAGCGCGCTGTACGGGCTCGCCGAACTCGCCCGGGACGAGGGCGGACTGGTCGGTGCGCTGCGCTCCGAGGACGCCGTGCGCGCGCTGGAGCGCGCATGTCGCGCGCCCGGCGCACTCCGCGCGGCGCGCACGGCGCGCGTGCCCGATCTGCTCACCGTCTCCGCCCACATCGAGCGCGCGCTGCGCCCGCTCTCACTGGACTGGTACGAGGACGACGGGCTCGACTCGGTCGACCTGTGCCACGCCGCGGCCGGCGGCGCGGCGGCACTGCCCGGCCTCCTCGCCCTCCATTTCTCCGGGGTGCCACTGCTGGTCACGGAGTACGGGGTGCAGTTGCGTGCGCATTACCTGGCCTCCGCCGCGGTAGGTGAGGGTCCCGCCGTACGGGCGCTGCTCGCGGCGTTTCACGGCAGGCTCGCCGCCGAGGTCTACCGCGCGGCCACGCTCATCACGTCCGGCAACACCCACGCCCGCCGCTGGCAGGAGCGCTGCGGCGCTGATCGCGCCAAGCTGCGCACCGTCTACCCGGGCATGGAGGCGTCCCGTTTCGCGGAGGTGGGGGAGGGCGCGGAGGGCAGCAGGCGCGCGGACCCTGACACGCTCGTGTGGGTCGGCCGCATCGAACCGGCCAAGGACCTGATCTCGCTGCTGCACTCCTTCGCGGAGATCCGCAAGGAGGAACCGAAGACCCGGCTTCGGATCGTCGGCGCGCCCGCCGAAGGGCCGGAGGGCGCGACCTATCTGGCCCACTGCAAGGCGCTGGCCGCGCAGCTCTTCCCCGACGAGGCGGAGGGCGTGCACGCGGTCGGCGACAACCCGGTGTCCTTCGAGGAGATCGGCGGCCCGGAGGTCCCGAGCCTCGCCGAGGCGTACGCCTCCGGAGCGGTGATCGTCCTGTCCAGCGTCGTCGAGGGCTTCCCGATCAGTCTCGTCGAGGCCATGTTCTGCGGCCGGGCCACCGTTTCCACGGACGTGGGCGCCGTCGTCGAAGTCATCGGCGGTACGGGGCTGGTCGTGCCGCCGCGCAATCCGCGGGCGCTCGCCGAGGCGTGTGTGGCACTGCTGCGTGACCCCGAGCGCCGTGCGCGCCTGGGCGCGGCTGCCCGCGCACGCGCCCTCGAACTGTTCACCGTCGAGCAGAACATCACGGCATTTCACGGCCTTTACCTGGAGATCGTCTCGCACTCTCCAGTACGGCGGGTGGTCCTGGACGACGAGGGGGAGCCGTTGCCTTTCGGAGTCCCGGCAGAGGCCCATGTGCCCGGCCGCTGGGCCGAGACCCGCCTCATGGCCGCGAGCCGACCACGCTGGGCGGCCGGGGCGCCGGTACGGGCCACGGCCCCTCTTCCCGCAGGGGAGGGCGCGTGATGAGCGAACTCGGAGAACTGGACCGGCCGGGCAGACCGAGCAGCCCCGGCGCCTGGGACGCGCGGTCCGAGAAGTGGCTTGTGGGGAGCGGCGAGATGGACGTACGCGGGGCGGGGGCGTCCGGGGGTTCCGGCAGCGGCCCTGGCGATGCAGCCGAGGGTTCCGGCGGCCGCAGCGGAACTGACGCTGCGTGTCACGAGGGACGGGACGGTGGCGGTATGGCGCGCGATGGGGGCGCGGGTGGTGCGGGGGGTGCTCCTGGCGTCGGGGGTGCTGGTGGTGTGGGTGGCCTGGGTGGTCCGGGCGGTGCTCGTGGCGATGGCAGCGCGGGTGCTGGTGACGCGGGCGGGCCGGGGCGTACGGGTGCTGCTCGTGGCGTTGCTAGCGCAGGCGGTGCCGGCGGTGTGAACGGTGCACGCGGTGTGCCCCACGGTGCACGCGGTGCAGGCGGTGTTGGCGATGCACGCGGTGCAGACGGTGTTGGCGGTGTACGCGGTGCCGGCGGTGTTGGCGGTGCGGCAGGCGTCGGCGGCGCCACTGCCGCCGATAGCGCAGATGGCGCCGTAGGCGCGGAGGGCGCACGCAAGTCCACCGGCCGTCGCGGCGCCGTCGACCCCGTTAAGGCCCTGATGCACCGGCACCGCGAACTCTGCGAGCGTGCCGTGGACCCGTTGGAGATCGCGGCGGGCCTGGAGGCGCACGGGGTGACCGACAGAACCGCCGCCCGGTTCCGGCACCGGGACGTGTTCTCGCTCGCCGAGGAGATGTACGCGCGCGTGCCGCGAGACGGGGAGCCCGCACCCCGTACGGTGACCCCGGCGCGCCCCGGCGCGCGCGCCGACTGGGCGGCGCTCGCTCTGCTTCCGGGCGCCCTTTGCGTGGCAGCCGTCGCCAGCCTGCGGATCACCGACGGGCAGCCGCGCCTCGCGGTCGCCGCGGTCGGCGTCCTCGCCGTAGCGCTCGGCCTGCGCGTCGCCCTCCGCCGCGGCCCCCTGAACGCCGGCCACCGTACGACAGGCGCCACGCGCGCGTGGACGTGCTGGCTCATCGCATACGCCCTCCTGGGCGACGGCCTGCTGCGGGCAGGCCTCGACGGCGGTCCCGACGGCCCCTGGCCGCTGGCCACCGCATCCGTGACGGCGCTCGCCCTGGCCTGCGCCCCGGCAGCCTGGTGCGCCCACCTCTTCGCCGTACGCGCCCGCCGGAAGCTGACCGCGAGCCGTGGCTTGGAGGAGTTCGCCGCCTCCGTACAGCCCCTGCTCCTCGGGGCGTTCGGCCTGTTCCTGTGTGCCGTCTTCGCGCTGCTCGCGCTGTGCGGGGCGGCGCTGGGCGAGCCCGCCGCGTACGCCGGAGCCGGTCCCCTCGGCGCGCTGCTGCTGCTCGCCCGGCTGCTGACAGCACGTGGCTTCACCCACGCCCCGGCCGTCGTGCTCGCCGCCGCGGGGGCGGTCGAGGTGACCGCCCTCGCCACGGTCTTCGCGGGCCGCCTTCCCGGCTGCTCCCTCCTGGTCGTCCCCGTCGAGACCGTTGCCGACACCTGGGGACCGGGTGCCGTACCGGCCCTGGTGTGCGGCGCGGCCTCCCTCGTCCTCCTCGTCCACTCGACGCGCACCCTGACCCGGGCCTCCGCCCACGCCCTGCCCTGCGGGGCGGCATGAGTCGCGCCCCGAGCCCCGGCCCACGGACCGATCGGAGCCCCGGCTCCCCGACGGGCCCGGGCTCCGGCGCGCCCACCGCCCCGAGCCCCGGTCCGCTTCCTCAGGTCCTGGACGCACAGTCTCTTCCTCAGGTCCAGTGCGCACAGCCTCTGATTCCGAGCCCGCGGCCCAGGTGCCGTGGGCCGCGACCCCACACCCGGCCCACGGCGTCCCCCACCACCGTGAGCCGCGCCCGGCGCCCGGGACAGGCCCCCGCGCCCGGCCCTCTACTCCCGCGGGGCCGACACCGCGGGCCCTCTCCCGACCTACGGCATCACCTCGAAGGAGAACGCCAGATGATCACCTCCCGAACCGGAGAATCCGCCCCGGGAGCCGCCCGATGAGGGTCCTGCTGATCGGAGCCAACGGATACCTCGGCCGTTTCGTCGCCGACCGACTGCTCGCCGACCCGGCCGTGCAGCTCACCGCGCTCGGCCGGGGCGACGACGCCGACGTACGGTTCGACCTCGCCTCGGGCAGCCCCGGTGCCCTCACCCGCTTCCTGGACGCGGTGCACCCCGGAGTCGTCATCAACTGCGCCGGGGCCACCCGCGGCGGCGCCCGCGAACTCACCCGGCACAACACCGTCGCCGTCGCCACCGTCTGCGAGGCCCTGCGCCGCAGCGGCTGCGGCGCACGGCTCGTCCAGATCGGCTGCGGCGCCGAGTACGGACCCAGCCAGCCCGGTTCCTCCACCGCTGAGGACGCCGTGCCGCGCCCGGGTGGCCCATACGGCGTGAGCAAGCTCGCCGCCACCGAACTCGTCCTCGGCTCCGGCCTGGACGCCGTCGTGCTCCGCGTCTTCTCGCCCGCCGGGCCCGGCACTCCCGCCGGATCCCCGCTCGGCCGCCTCGCCGAAGCCCTGCGCCGTGCCATGCAGTCCGGCGACGGCGAACTCAAACTCGGCGGCCTCGGCGTCCAACGCGACTTCATCGACGTCCGCGATGTCGCCCGCGCCGTCCATGCCGCCTCGCTCTCCGCCGCACAAGGCGTGATCAACATCGGCTCGGGCCGCGCCGTACGCCTCCGCGATGCTGTCGCCGTCCTCGCGCGCGTGGCCGGCTACGGCGGCACCCTGCACGAACTCGACGGCCCGCCCGGACCCATGAGGCCATCCATCGGCCACCCCCGCACCGAACCAGACCATGCGGCCCCGGTCGCGTACCCCTATCCGGACGGCTGCGGCAGCTGGCAGCAGGCCGACGTGCGCACCGCACGCGACCGGCTCGGCTGGCGGCCCCGGATCAACCTCGAGGAATCCCTCGCCGACATCTGGATGGAGGCGGCATGCCGTATCTGACCAGCACCGCAGCGGGCACCGCGAGCACGGACTTTGGCCTCGGCTTCGGCATCCCCGGCTATGCGCACCCCCTCGTCGCTCCCCTGGAGTGGGGCGAACTCACCCGCCCCGGCACCCCCTTGCACTGGGTCGTCCTGAACGTGTCCCACGGGCCCGGCACGCGCCCCGACCCGCACTGTCTGGAAGCCGCCGGACGGCTGCGCAACGCGGGCGTTCGGATCCTCGGGCACCTGGACACCACCTTCGGCGCGCGCACCTCCGGAATGCGCACGTTCGGCGAGCTGATCTCGGACGCCCACCGATATCTCGACTGGTATCAGGTCGACGGCTTCCTCCTCGACCGCTGCCCCACCGAGCGCGGCGCGCTCCCCGAGATCCGCCGCACGGTCACCACGCTCCGCGCGCTCCTCGCCGACGCGCACATCGTGCTGGGGCACGGCAGTCACCCCTACCCCGGGTATGCCGAGAACGCCGACCAGTTGGTGACCTTCTCCGGCCCCTGGAGCGATTACCGCTGGTCGCAGGTCGCCGAGTGGACCGCCGACTATCCGCCCGAGCGCTTCTGCCACTTCGTGCACGGTGTGCCGCGCGGCCACCTGGACGAGGCGCTGCGCATCGCACGCTGGCAGGGCGCATCGACGATCTACTTCACCGACCGCACGGATCGGGGCGGGTGGGCTGACCCCTGGGAGACGATGCCCGGCTACTGGGACGAAATCGTCTCGCGGATCGGAACGGGTGTCTCGGAATGAAGGAGAGCGTGGCAGTGTTACCGACAGAACAACCGTAGTGATTGACCGACCAACGGAGTCCCCGTGTCGCTGCCACCCCTGGTTGAGCCAGCTTCTGAGCTCACCGTAGACGAGGTCCGCAGGTACTCCCGCCACCTGATCATCCCCGATGTGGGCATGGACGGGCAGAAGCGGCTGAAGAACGCCAAGGTGCTGTGTGTGGGCGCCGGTGGCCTCGGTTCGCCGGCGCTGATGTACCTGGCCGCGGCGGGGGTGGGCACGCTCGGCATCGTGGAGTTCGACGAGGTCGACGAGTCGAACCTGCAGCGCCAGATCATCCACAGCCAGGCGGACATCGGCCGCTCCAAGGCCGAGTCGGCGCGCGACTCCGTGCTGGGCATCAACCCGTACGTGAACGTGATCCTTCACGAAGAGCGGCTCGAGGCCGAGAACGTGATGGACATCTTCAGCCAGTACGACCTGATCGTCGACGGCACGGACAACTTCGCGACCCGCTACCTGGTCAACGACGCGTGCGTGCTCCTCAACAAGCCGTACGTGTGGGGCTCGATCTACCGCTTCGACGGCCAGGCCTCCGTCTTCTGGTCCGAGCACGGCCCCTGCTACCGCTGCCTCTACCCGGAGCCCCCGCCGCCGGGCATGGTCCCGTCCTGCGCCGAGGGCGGCGTCCTGGGCGTGCTGTGCGCGTCCATCGGCTCCATCCAGGTCACCGAGGCGATCAAGGTCCTCACCGGCACGGGCGAGCCGCTCGTCGGCCGCCTGATGATCTACGACGCCCTGGAAATGCAGTACCGCCAGGTCAAGGTCCGCAAGGACCCGAACTGCGCCGTCTGCGGTGAGAACCCCACCGTCACCGAGCTCATCGACTACGAGGCCTTCTGCGGCGTCGTGTCCGAGGAGGCCCAGGAGGCGGCCGCTGGCTCGACGATCACTCCCAAGCAGCTCAAGGAGTGGATCGACGACGGCGAGAACATCGAGATCATCGACGTCCGTGAGATCAACGAGTACGAGATCGTCTCGATCCCCGGCGCCAGGCTGATCCCGAAGAACGAGTTCCTCATGGGCACCGCCCTGGAGACCCTCCCGCAGGACAAGAAGATCGTCCTGCACTGCAAGACGGGTGTCCGCAGTGCGGAGGTCCTCGCCGTCCTGAAGGCCGCGGGCTTCTCGGACGCGGTCCACGTCGGCGGCGGCGTGATCGGCTGGGTCAACCAGATCGAGCCGGAGAAGCCGGTGTACTGAGCAGCGGCTCGCTCCGTTCGAGGAGCAGCTCGGCCCGCTCTGTCGATGGCGGGGGCTTCGCGAACCGTGGTTGCGCGAAGCCCCCGCCGTCGTCATGAACAGACCTTGCCGTCCTTCGGCACCGTCCCGTCCAGCAGATAGCTGTTCACGGTCGAGTCGACGCAGTCGCTCCCACTCCCGTACGCCCCATGGCCCTCGCCCTTCCAGGTGAGCTGCACGCCGACGCCCTTGCCCAGCTCGTCGGCCATCCTGCGGGCACCCTCGTACGGCGTCGCCGGGTCCCCGGTGTTGCCGACGACCAGGATGGGCTCGGCTCCCGGAGCGCTGACCTCCGGATTGTCGAACTGCCCCCCAACCGGCCAGTCGTGGCACCAACCCGCCGTGTCCCAGCCCAGGTAGTCCCCGAAGACGGGCGAGATCTTCTCGAACTCGGGCAGCAGCGTCTCCGTCTCCTCGGGCGTCGGCCGCTGCTTGTCGTCCAAGCACGATATGACCCGTTGGGAATGCGTCGTCGTGCCGTAGTGCCCCGAGGCGTCACGGCTGTTGTATCCGTCGGCGAGGCCCAGCAGCTGCGAACCGTCCCCGTCCTCGGCCGCCTTGAGGGCGCTGGTCAGGGTCGGCCAGCTCTCCTTGCTGTACAGCGGCAGGATGATACCGGTGAGCGCGAGCGTCTCGGTGAGCTTGCGCCCGCCGGACGTCGGCAGGGGCTTCGTGTCGATCCGGTCCAGCAGGTCCACGATCTTCTGGGAGCCCTGCTTCGGGTCCTTGCCCGTGGACTTGAGGTAGTCGTCCAGCGCGCGCTGGAAGCCCAGGGTCTGGTTTTTGGCGTGGCCCACCGTGTCGGCGCTCGGATCGACGACGGCGTCCAGGATCAGTCGCCCCACCTTCTGGGGGAACAAGTGGGCGTACACCCCGCCGAGTTCGGTGCCGTACGAGATGCCGAAGTAGTGCATCCTCCGGTCGCCGAGGATGTGGCGCATCAGGTCCATGTCGCGGGCCGTGTCCGTCGTCGAGACGTGGGACAGCAGCTTCCCCTGGGCCTTCTCGCAGCCCTTGCCGAAGTCGGCGGCGTCCTTGAAGTACGCCGCTTCCTCGGCCGCGTCGTCCGGTGTGGCGTCCACCGACTCGGCGGCCTGGATCGCCTTGTCGCTGCGGCAGCGCACGCCCTCGCTGGTGGCGACACCGCGCGGGTCCCAGCTGACCAGGTCGTACCGCTGGTGGAGTGGGCCGACGACGCTCTCGTACGCGGGCATCGTGGAGACGCCGGAGCCGCCGGGCCCGCCGAAGTTGAACAGGAGGGAGCCGATGCGCTTGCTCTCGCCGCCGGTCGCCTTCGAGCGGATCAGCGCCAGGCCGATCGTCTCGCCGTCCGGCTTCGCGTAGTCCAGGGGCACCTTCAGCGTCGCGCACTGCCAGCCGCTGCCCGGCGCGGGAGAGTCCGAAGTGCCCTTGCAGCGGCCCCAGTCGAGCTTCTGCGAGGTGAGCGAGGCGGGCAGACCAGCGGCCGCGCCGGAAGAAGACGCGGCGGCCGAAGGCGTATCGCTGTTCTTCCCCTCGTCCGTGCCGTCCCCCGACGAGCCGCTGCTGCAGCCGGCCACCAGTAACGCGGCGGCGGCCGCGGCCGTCCACCGTGCGAAACGTGTCATGCGCTTTCCCCCTCACCCGTGATCCGTCCGAAGCCGCGGATCACATGCAGGCCATATTAGGCGGCGGCGGTCAGCGCCGCGGAGCCCTGTGGATAACTCTTTGACCTGCGGTTTTCTAAGAGCAGACGGTGCCGGCCCGCGGAACGGTCCCCTCCAGCAGATAGCTGTTCACGGCGCCTTGCACGCACTTGTTCTTGCTGTCGTACGCCCCGTGCCCCTGGCCCTTGTACGTCAGCTCGACGCCGACTCCCTTGCCCAGCGCGTCCACCATCTTCCTCGCGCCCTCGTACGGCGTGGCCGGGTCGCCGGTGTTGCCGACCACGAGAATCGGCGCCGCGCCGGGGGCGCTGACGTCCGGATGGTTGGCGGCCCCCGCCACGGCCCAGTCGGTGCAGCTGAGCAGGGACCAGGCCAGATAGTCGCCGAACAGCGGCGAGGCGGCCTGGAACTGCGGAAGCTTCGACTTCACGAAGTTCGTCGTATAACGCGGTTTGTCGTCCGCGCAGTTGATGGAGACGTTCGCCGCGACGAGGTTGCTGTACTGGCCGTTCTCGTCACGCCCGTTCATCGAGTCCGACAGCAGCATCAGCACCCTGCCGTCACCTTCGTACGCCTGCTCGAGGCCCTCCGTCAGGAACTCCCAGAAGTCCTTGGAGTACAGAGCCTGCGCGATGCCGCTGGTCGCGGCGGACTGGGTGAGCTGACGGGGGAAGACGCCGGGGATCGGATCGCTGTCGAGGTCCTTCAGGAGTTTGGCGATGCGGTCCTTGACGTCCTGCGCCGTGTCGCCGATCGGACAGGGCTCGATCTTCGAGGTGCAGTCGTTGGCGAAGTTGTCGAGAGCGCGCTGGAAGCCCTTGGCCTGCCCGAGCGAGCTCTGCTCGGGGTTCTGCGTCGGGTCGACGACCCCGTCGAAGACGGCGCGCCCCACCCTCTTGGGGAACAAGTGCGCGTACACGCCGCCCAGTTCGGTGCCGTACGAGATGCCGAAGTAGTACAGCTTGTCGTCGCCGAGCACATGCCGCATCAGGTCCATGTCGCGGGCCGCGTCGGTCGTGCGCACATGAGGGAGGGTCCCGCCGGAGTTCTTCTCGCAGGCCGAGTTGAACGCCTTGGTGTTCTCCAGGAGCTGCCGCTGCTCGGCGGTGTCGTCCGGGGTGGCGTCCTCCTGGAAGTACTCGTCGAGCTGGCTGTCGTCCTCGCACTGCACGCCCGCGCTGCGGCCGACTCCCCGCGGGTCGAAGCTCACCAGGTCGTAGCGGGTGCGCAGCTTTTCGTAGTCCTTGCTGAAGGCGGGCAGTGTGGCGACGCCCGAGCCGCCGGGGCCGCCGAAGTTGAAGACGAGCGACCCGATGCGCTTGTTCTCGTCACCGCTCGTCTTCGCCCGGATCACCGCGATCCCGATCGTCTCGCCCTTGGGCTTGGCCCAGTCGAGGGGCACCTTCAGAGTGGCGCACTGCCACTCCGTACCGCCCGGCAAGGGTGAGGGAGGGTTGCCTCCGCCCTCGGACTCGGACGGTGCCGGGCACTCCTTCCAGCTCAGCTTCTGGGCCGTCAGATCCTCATCCTTGGAATCGTCACCGCAAGCCGTCATCAAGGAAGAGAGCAGCAGAGCGGTGACGGTCAGAGCAGCGGCGCGTAGCCGGGGCGGGTTCGGCATGTTCCCATCCTGCGGTCGCGCGGGGCGGGGCGCTCGGGGCGCGAGCCGTGTGGGTGAGGGCGCGCCGCACGGCTCGTACCAGGTGCGCCGTGGCGCGTACGACACGGCTCGTACGACACAGTCAGTACGACACGGCCCGTACGCCCGAGAAGCGCTCCGTACGAGCCGGCGCCGGCGCCGGCCTAGAGCGCGCCCTTGCGCGTCAGGTGGTTGAAGTACAGCCATCCGGGCAGCACCGGGAGCCACAGCGTCAGCAGCCGGTACAGCAGCACCGCGGGCGCCGCGACCTCCTTGGGGAGGCCGACCGCGATCAGACCGACGGTGAGGGTCGCCTCGACGGCGCCCACGCCGCCGGGGGTCGGTGCCGCCGAGCCCAGCGCGTTACCGGCGAGGAAGACGACGGCGACGCTGGCGATGCTGAGCGTGGTGGCCTCGTCGTGGCCGAACGCGCGGATCGACGCGTCCAGGCACATCACGAAGCAGGCGGTCAGCAGCAGCATGCCGCCGATGCCGGTGATCAGTTTCTGCGGCCGCTGCAGCACATCCAGCATGCGCGGCACGACGCCCGCGAACAGCGACCTCACGCGCGTGGCGACGAATTTGCGCAGGAACGGCACCGAGGTCACGACGAGGACCAGTACCGCGACCGTCAGCAGACCCGCGATGACCGTGCGGGAGGGCGACAGGGACGGCGTCTTCTCGGTGCCGGTCAGATAGCCGAAGGCCAGCAGCATCAGGATGTGGCAGCCGAGCCCGAACAGCTGCGACGCGCCGACACTCGCCACCGCGAGCCCCGGCCGCACCCCGGCCCGCTGCAGGAAGCGCGTGTTGAGAGCGACACCGCCCACCGCCGCGGGCGCCACGATCTTCACGAAGGAACCGGCGACCTGTGCCGCCACGGTCCGCAGGAAGGGCACCCGCTCCGGCACGAAGCCGAGCAGGCTCATCGCCGCTGCGAAGTAGCTCAGCGCCGAGAACGCCGCCGCGGCGGCGACCCAGCCCCACGAGGCGTTGGCGAAGAGGGTGCCGAACTCGATGTGCGTGAGCTGCGTCAGCAGGAAGTACGCGCCGATCGCACCCGCGATGAAACTGATCAGTGTGCGCGGCCTGACGCGTTCCAGGCGGGCCGGTTCGACCGGTGCCTGGGGCCTGATCAGCAGCACCTGGTGGCGGATCTGGGTGAGCAGATCCTCCTCGCGCGCCTCGTCCAGTGCCTCGTCGATCGCCCGCTTCTCGGCCCGCTGCTCTGCCCGTACAGCTTTCTTGTCGGGCTTCTCCAATACGGGCGTGGTGGCTTCCTTGGCTTCCTCGACGCGGGCGAGCTTGTCCTGCCGGGAGGCCTCCAGGACCGCCTCGCGCTCGCGGTGCGCGCGCTCCCGGGCCAGTTTTCGCAGGGTCGCGCGCGTGGAGCGCGTCAGCGCGATCGGCTGCAGCATCGGCAGACAGTCGGCGACGGCGTCCGGGCCGAGCACGCCGACCGCCGACGCCACCGCGCGCTCGGCACCCACGCGCAGTCCGAGCGTGGTGACCAGCTGGGCGATGTCCATGCGCAGCAGCAGCTCGCCGGCCGCGATCTCGCCGCCACGCAGATCGGTGAGGATGACCGTGCCGGAACGATCCACCAAAATCGCGTCACCCGCGAGCCTGCGGTGCGCGATGCGCCGGGACTGCAACGCCTGCACCTGGTGCCAGGTGTCGCGCAGGAACTCGTCGGTGATGAGCCCGTCGGGCAGCGAGTCGAGGGTGCGGGCACCGGTGTGCTCGTAGACGAGCATGACGGCGTCCGGGCCGAGTTCGGAGGTCGCGATCAGCTTGGGCGCGTTGGCCCCGGCCGCGATGGCCGCGTACGCGAGGAGCGCTTCCTGTTCCAGGGCCTGGCGCAGCGACTGAAGGCTGCGGCGCGTGGTGATGCCGCGCAGTGTCAGGCGCCGCCACACGCGGTAGAAGAAGCCCTGTGCCTGCTGCTCGCGGTCGACGACCGTGACGTCCAGCGGCCGGCCGTCCTCCAGCGTGACGAAGTAGCGTCTGCCGCGGTCGCCGTTCTCCGTGGCCTCCAGTGCCTCCACGCGGGCCGCGCTCACCGGGTGGAAGCCGACGTGCCGCAGACCCGCCATCAGCGTCCGCCCGGTGGGCCGTACGTTCGGTGAGCCGACCGCGTACAACGTCCCGTAGGCGACGGTCCAGCCGATCAGCACCGTCAGGATGATCGAGAACGGCGTCGTATAGCCGGTGACCAGCATGGAGAACGCGTCGAGGAGCAGCACCACCCAGAGCACCGCGCGCCAGCGCGGTCTGCGGGACATGCCGACGGCCGTCATGTATGCGATGACCGGTGCGAGATAGCCGTGCACGGGATCGGTGAGGGCATGGATGTCCCCCGGAGACGGCTGGGTGAGCGCCTCCTGGATGGAGTCCGGGGCAGCCTTCGCGACCCACAGGTCCGTGGCCAGTGTCACTCCGTGCGCCAGGACCGCGGCGAGGACGCCGTCGGCGATACGCAGCCCGTCCCGCTTGATCAGCCGCTCGATGGCGAAGGCGACGGGCACCAGAAGGATCGCGATGCTCGACGCCAGACCCGCGATCTTGATCAGCAGATCGGGTGCCTGGCCCGTGCCCTTGTTGATGTCCTGCTCGAGCCCCGAGGTCGTGCCGTGGGCGAACGCCGCGATGGCGAGCAGGACGACGATCGCGAGGAAGCCGACGAGGAGCCGCATCAGGTCGGACGGACGGTGCACGCGCGCGGGGAGCAGCGGTTCGTCGCCCTCCACCTCGTCGGCGCGGGAGTCGTCGCCGCAGTCGGCGTCCTGCTTGACCTGCTGCTTCTCGTTTTCGTACGTCTTAGGAGTGGGCTCTTCGCTGTGAGGAGTGGGCTCTTCGGCCGCGGTGGAGGCGGACTCGTTCGCCTTCTCCTTCGCGCCCTTCTCGCCCACGCCGTCGGCGTCCGGGCGTGACGAGGCCTCGGAGGTGCCCTCCGCGTCTTCGGGGTGCACGCCCTGTTGCCTCATGATCTCTTCTTGATCTCGTATCACCGGTCACCGCCCGCACGATGGTGGCATGCACGACCGACACACGGGGGCATCAGGGTGCAAATGCGGGGGCGCACAGTCTGCCTCAAGCGTCGTCGCGGGGCGAGGGATACGCACAGTCGCTGCCACCTCACATTGTCGGTGGGGTGGGGCAGGATGGGGCGGATGAGTGAGGAGAGCCTTCCGGCGGATGCCCTGCCGGAGTACGCCGAGCGGGTCCTCGAGGTCGCCGAGCTGATTCCGCCGGGGCGCGTCATGACGTACGGCGACGTCGCCGAATGGCTGGACGCGGGAGGACCGCGCCAGGTGGGCCGCGTGATGGCCCTCTACGGAGGAGCGGTCCCGTGGTGGCGCGTCATACGCGCCGACGGCGTGCTGCTGCCGGGCCACGAACTGGAGGCGCTGGCCCACTACCGCGACGAGGGCACGCCCCTGAAGGAGGCGAGCAGAGCCTCCGAGGGGCATCTGCCGCGCGTCGACATGAGACGGGCGCGATGGGACGGCGGCGAGCGCGCGGATGGTCACACCTGACAGCTTCCGGCATCGGACGGGCGAAAGGGGAGCCCGTGGCCCGTACGGGGGAAACGAGGCACATCCGTGACATGCCGTACGTTCGTGGAGCGGGTGACGCACGTGGCGTGAGGGAAGAAGCCGAAGCCCTCCTTCCACGTACGTCACCGGCGTAGCGTCGTCGGCGCGCATCCCCTTCACTCCGCGGCCACCACCCTCCACGCGCGGCAGTCCTCGCACCCGTCGCCCGACCACCAGCCCTACGACGGCCCTCCGCGCCGTCAGTGACAAACCGCACAACCACCAGGACCGGCAAACCACGTGAGCTCCACTTCTTCCACCAGGCGCCTGACGCACCCCCAGGTGCGCCAGGGGACCCGCGGCGCGTACCGACTGGTGCGTACCCCGCCGGCCCGGGTGGATCCCCCTCGTCTGGACGCGGGGCAGCGCGCGGTGGTTGACCACGGGAGCGGTCCACTGCTCGTCCTCGCGGGCCCGGGCACCGGCAAGACCACCACGCTCGTCGAGTCCGTGGCCGCCCGGATCGCACGGGACGGCGACCCGCAGCGGGTCCTGGTGCTGACGTTCAGCAGGAAGGCGGCCGTCGAGCTGCGCGACCGCATGGCGCTGCGCATAGGGGCCGCCCGCGCCCCCCAGGCCACCACTTTCCACTCCTTCTGCTACGCCCTGGTCCGCGCCCACCAGGACAGCGACCTGTTCGTGGAGCCGCTGCGGCTGCTGTCCGGTCCCGAACAGGACGTGGCGGTGCGCGGGCTCCTCGCGGGCCAGCCCGACCTGGAGCGGCTCGGTCTCGCACATGTGCGCTGGCCGGACGAACTGCGCGCCTGCCTCACCACCCGTGGTTTCGCCGACGAGGTCCGAGCGGTCCTCGCCCGCAGCCGCGAACTGGGCCTGAGCCCCGACGCCCTGGACGCCTTCGCCCAGCGCATCGGCCGCCCCGACTGGGGCGCGGCGGCGGCCTTCCTCGCCGAGTACCTCGACGTTCTCGACATGCAAGGAGTGCTCGACTACGCGGAACTCGTCCACCGCGCGGTGCTGCTCGCCCGGCGCCCCGAGGTCGCCGAGCACCTCGCCGCCCAGTACGACGCCGTGTACGTGGACGAGTACCAGGACACCGACCCCGCGCAGGTGCGGCTGCTGCACGCCCTCGCGGGCGGCGGGCGCACCCTCGTCGCCTTCGGCGACCCGGACCAGTCGATCTACGCCTTCCGGGGCGCCGATGTGAACGGCATCCTGGACTTCCCCGACACCTTCCCGCGCGCGGACGGCCGCCCGGCGCCGGTCGAGGTCCTGCGGACGTCCCGCCGCTCGGGAGCGGCCCTGCTGGCCGCGACACGCCTGCTCACCCAACGCATGCCGCTGACCCGCCTCCCGGCGGAGAAGGTGCGCGCCCACCGCGAGCTGTCCCCGGTACGGGATGGTGGCCGCGTCGAGGTCTACACGTACCCCACGCCCGGCACGGAGCTCGACAACATCGCGGACATCCTGCGCCGCGCCCACCTGGAGGACGGCGTGCCGTGGGGCGACATGGCCGTCCTGGTGCGCGCGGGTTCTCGCACGATTCCGACCATCAGGCGGGCGCTCACGGCGGCTGGAGTGCCGCTCGACATCGACGGCGACGATCTGCCGCTGCGCCACGAGTCGGCGGTCGCGCCGCTGCTGACGGCGCTGCGGGCGGTGGCACGGGCTGAGCAGGGCGAGGACTCGGCCACCGACGGTGCCTTGTCCGCGGAAACCGACGCTGCCGTACCCGCGGAGGACGAGGGTGGCGCACCCGTCGACGACGAAGGTGCTCTGCCCGAGGACGCCGAACGCGCCAGCCCTGCGGCCCCGGAGCAGCCGCGGCCCTGGCTCGACACCGAGACCGCACTCACCCTGCTCGCCTCGCCCCTCGCGAGCATGGACGCCGCCGACCTGCGGCGCCTGGGCCGTGCGCTGCGCGAGGAGGAGCGCGCCGCCGGCAACCTCGTACCACCGCCGTCCGACGACCTGCTCGCCCGCGCGCTGGCCGAGCCGGAGCGGCTCGTCGCGCACGACCCGGCGTACGCGCGAGGAGCCCAGCGCCTCGGCGCGCTGCTGCGCAAGGCACGGGAGCGCCTCGCGGGCGGCGGGACCGCAGAGGAGGCGCTCTGGGACCTCTGGGAGGGCACGCCGTGGCCGCAGCGTCTGGAGCGGGCCGCCCGGCGCGGCGGCGCGGCGGGGCGCAATGCCGACCGGGATCTCGACGCCGTGTGCGCGCTGTTCGCGACCGCGGCGCGCGCCGAGGAGCGCACCGGGGGCCGCGGCGCCCTCAACTTCCTGGAGGAGATCGAGGCCGAGGACATCGCCGCCGACACGCTCACCCGCAGGGCCGTACGGCCCGACGCCGTACGCCTGATGACCGCGCACCGCTCCAAGGGCCTGGAGTGGCGCCTCGTCGTCCTCGCCGGCGTCCAGCAGGGCCTGTGGCCGGATCTGCGCCGCCGCGGCTCCCTGCTGGAGGCGGACCGCATCGGGCGTGACGGGCTCGCCGAACCCCTCACGCCCGGAGCCCTCCTCTCCGAAGAGCGCCGTTTGTTCTACGTGGCCGCCACGCGCGCGCGTGAACGCCTTGTCGTCACCGCCGTGAAGGCCCCAGCCGACGACGGCGACCAGCCGTCCCGCTTCCTCGCCGAACTCGGTGTCGAACCCAAGGACGTGACCGGCCGCCCGCGCCGCCCCCTGTCCGTCGCCGCGCTGGTCGCCGAACTGCGCGCCACGACCGTCGACCCGCGCGTGTCGGACACCCTCAGGCAGGCCGCGGCCCGCCGCCTGGCCCGGCTGGCCGCACTCGCCGACGAGGACGGCCGCCCGCTGGTCCCGTCCGCGCACCCCTACCGCTGGTGGGGCATGTACGAGCCGACCGAGAGCAAGGTCCCGCTGCGCGACCGCGACCAGCCCGTCGTGCTCTCCGGAAGCGCCCTCGACCAGCTGGCCAACACCTGCGCCCTGCAGTGGTTCCTGGGCCGCGAGGTGAAGGCCGACGCGCCCGCCACGGCCGCCCAGGGCTTCGGCAACGTGGTGCACGTGCTCGCCGACGAGGTCGCGTCCGGACACACCCCCGCCGACCTCGACGTCCTCATGGAGCGCCTCGACTCCGTGTGGAACGCGCTCGCCTTCGACGCGCCCTGGAAGTCGGCGCAGGAGAAGGAGCACGCGCGCGTGGCGCTCGAACGCTTCCTGAAGTGGCACGTCATGGACCGCACCGGCCGTACGCCGGTGGCCAGTGAGCATGACTTCGACGTGACCCTCGAAGCGGGCTCCTACGAAGTACGCATCCGCGGCTCCATGGACCGCGTCGAGGCGGACACCGAAGGCCGCGCCTACGTAGTCGACTTCAAGACCGGCAAGCACGCGCCGAGCGCCGCCGAGGTGACCCACCACCCGCAGCTCGCCGTCTACCAGCTCGCCGTCCGCGAGGGCGCCGTCGACGACGCCTTCGAGGGCGTACGCCCCGAACCGGGCGGCGCCGAACTCGTCCAGCTGCGCCAGGGCGCCGCCAAGAAGAACGGCGGCGAGACCCTCCCCAAGGTGCAGGCCCAAGAGCCGCTGGCGGGCGAGTGGGTCGGCGACCTCCTGGCCACCGCCGCCGGCAAGGTCCTCGACGAACGGTTCTCGCCGACAACGGGACAACACTGCACACACTGCGCGTTCCGGGCGTCGTGCAGCGCTCGGCCGGAGGGGCGGCAGGTGGTCGAGTGAGGTGCCCGAGGGGGCGTCACGTCGACGAGTGACGTACGGCACCACGCGTGCTGACCAGCGGTTCTTCCGCCCCGGCGGCCGATGTGGCCCCCGCTGTCAGTGGGCGCCGCTAGCCTCTCTGAGGTGCCCGCCCGTATCACCGATCCCGAGCAGCTCAAGGAGCTCCTCGGCATCCCGTTCACCCCGGAGCAGACGGCCTGCATCACCGCACCGCCCGCCCCGCAGGTGATCGTGGCCGGAGCCGGTTCGGGCAAGACCACGGTGATGGCGGCGCGCGTGGTGTGGCTCGTCGGCACCGGACAGGTCGCCCCCGAGCAGGTCCTCGGTCTGACGTTCACGAACAAGGCGGCGGGCGAACTCGCCGAGCGTGTCCGCAAGGCGCTCATCAAGGCGGGTGTCACCGACCCGGACGTGATCGACCCCGACAACCCGCCGGGCGAGCCCGTCATCTCCACGTACCACGCCTTCGCGGGCCGCCTGCTGACCGACCACGGGCTGCGCATCGGGCTCGAACCGACGTCCCGCCTGCTCGCCGACGCCACCCGCTACCAGCTCGCCGCGCGCGTGCTGCGCGAGGCACCGGGGCCGTACCCGGCGCTGACCCGCTCCTTCCCGGACCTCGTCGGCGACCTCCTCACACTCGACTCCGAGCTCGCCGAACACCTCGTACGCCCCGAGGACCTGAGCGCGTACGACGCCGAACTGCTGCGCTCCCTGGAGGGCGCCAAACTCACCAACGCCGACCTGCGCAAGGTCCCCGAGGCGGCCGCGGCCCGGCGCGAGCTCACCGAGCTGGTGGGCCGCTACCGCGCGGCCAAGCGCGAGCGCGACCTCCTCGACTTCGGCGACCAGATCGCCCTCTCGGCCACCCTGGCCCGCACCCGCCCCGAGGTCGGCGAGATCCTGCGCGACGAGTTCCGTGTTGTCCTGCTGGACGAGTACCAGGACACCTCGGTGGCCCAACGCGTGCTGCTCGCCGGGCTGTTCGGCAGGGGCACCGGTCACCCGGTGACCGCGGTCGGCGACCCCTGCCAGGCGATCTACGGCTGGCGCGGCGCCTCCGTCGCCAACCTCGACGACTTCCCCGAGCATTTCGCGCGCCCCGACGGCCGCCCCGCGACCCGCCAGGCGCTCAGTGAGAACCGCCGCAGCGGCGGCCGCCTCCTCGACCTCGCCAACGGCCTCGCGGAGCCCCTGCGCGCCATGCACGCGGGCGTGGAGGCGCTCCGCCCGGCCCCCGGAGCCGAGCGCGACGGCCTGGTCCGCTGCGCGCTGCTGCGCACCCACGCCGAGGAGATCGACTGGCTGGCCGACTCGATCGCCCATCTCGTACGCACCGGGAAGGCGCCCGGCGAGATCGCGGTCCTGTGCCGTACGGCCACCGACTTCGCCGAGATCCAGCGCGCGCTCGTCGCCCGTGACATCCCCGTCGAGGTGGTGGGCCTCTCCGGGCTGCTGCACCTTCCCGAGGTCGCCGATCTCGTCGCCGTCTGCGAGGTCCTCCAGGACCCCGGCGCCAACGCCTCCTTGGTACGGCTGCTCACCGGGCCGCGCTGGCGGATCGGCCCCCGCGACCTCGCCCTCCTGGGGCGGCGCGCCCGCCTTCTCGTGTCCCACGCGCGCGTAGGGGCCGACGACGACCCGGAGCGCCGGCTCGCCGCCGCCGTCGAGGGAGTCGATCCGGCCGAGGTGATTTCGCTCGCCGACGCGCTCGACACGTTCCTGGAGATGCCCTTCGAGGCCGAACGGGACGACGACGGGCTGCCCTTCTCGCCGGACGCCCGGGTGCGGTTCGCGCGGCTCGCGGCAGAGCTGCGCGACCTGCGCCGCTCGCTCGCAGACCCGCTGATGGACGTCCTGCACCGGGTGCTCGCCGTCACGGGCCTGGAAGTCGAGCTCTCCGCATCCCCGCACGCACTGGCCGCCCGCCGCCGGGAGACCCTGTCGAACTTCCTGGACATCGCCGCGTCCTTCGCGGCGGGCGACGGCGAGGCGACGCTGCTGGCCTTCCTCGGCTTCCTGCGCACCGCCGCGCAGTACGAGAAGGGCCTCGACAACGCCCTGCCCGGCGGCGAGAACACCGTCAAGGTGCTGACCGCGCACAAGTCCAAGGGCCTGGAGTGGGACGTCGTCGCGGTCCCCGGCCTCGTCAACGGCACCTTCCCCAGCAGCCAGGGCCGCGAGAAATGGACCGCCCAGGGCAAGGTCCTGCCGCACGAGCTGCGCGGCGACGCCGACACGCTGCCCGACATCGACGCCTGGGACGCCAAGGGCATCAAGGCCTTCCACGAGGCAATGAAGGACCACCAGCACACCGAGGAACTCCGCCTCGGCTACGTCACCTTCACCCGCCCCCGCTCGCTCCTGCTCGGCTCCGGCCACTGGTGGGGCCCCTCCCAGAAGCGGCCGCGCGGCCCCTCGGACTTCCTGCACGCCCTGTACGAGCACTGCGCGGCCGGACACGGAGAGATCGAGGTCTGGGCCGACGAGCCCCTTGAGGACGAGGAGAACCCCGCCCTTCGCGAGGCGGCCGCCGACCACGCGTGGCCGCTCCCGCTCGATGACGCGGCGCTCGCCCGCCGCCGAGCGGCCGCGGAGACCGTGCTCGCCCACTTGGAGCGGGCGGCGTCGCACGAGGACGCCCGCCCGGGGGCCGAGGGGGGTCGGCCCGCGGCAGCGCACGACCCGGCCTCCTTCGACGACCCGGAATGGCCACCTCCTCCGGAGGACGACGAACCGACCTACGAGCCTCATGAGCCCTATGAAGAGGACGGCTCTCCGGACTACGCCGAGTCGCCCAGCCTCCCCGACAACGACGCCTCCGACTGGGACGCGTGGACCACGGACCGGCCGACGCTCCTCGCACCGGCACATCACACGCGCGTGCCGCCCGCCGGGGACCCGGACGACGCCCCGCCAGGGGTGATGATCCCGCACGCCCGCCGGCACCCCGCCGAAGCCGGCCTCACCCCGGAGGAGGCCCGCACCCTCGCCTCCTGGGACCGCGACCTGGACGCGCTCACCGGAGAGCTCCTGCACGCCCGCGCGAGCGTCACGGACGTACCCCTGCCGTCGTCGCTCACCGCGTCGCAGCTGCTGCGCCTGGCCGCGGACCCGGACGGCTTCGCTCAGGAGCTGGCACGCCCCATGCCGCGCCCCCCGCAGCCCGCCGCGCGCCGGGGCACCCGCTTCCACGCCTGGGTGGAGTCCCGCTTCGAAGAGCTGCGGCTGCCCCTGCTGGAGCCGGAGGAGCTGCCCGGCAGCGAGGCCGAGATCGCCGACGAGCGCGACCTGGAGGCCCTCAAGGACGCCTTCGAACGCACTCCGTACGCGCACCGCACCCCCTACCGCGTCGAGGCGCCCTTCCAGCTCGCCATCGCGGGGCGCGTCGTACGCGGGCGTATCGACGCCGTCTACAGGGAGGACGACGGCGAGGGGACGACGTACGAGATCGTCGACTGGAAGACCAACCGCGGACGCACCGCCGACCCCCTCCAGCTCGCGCTCTACCGCCTCGCCTGGGCCGAGCAGCAGGGAATGCCCCTGGAGTCCGTCAAGGCCGCGTTCCTCTACGTCCGCAGCGGCGAGGTCGTGCGACCGGACGACCTCGCGGACCGTGCGGCACTGGAGCGGCTGCTCATGGGAGGCCCAGCAGACCCGCGGGAAGAGCCTCCCGGGGAACCGCCGGACGAACACGCCTCCGTGGGCGGATAGGCTCGTCACCATGAGCAAGCCCGTTGACATCGCCGTCAGCACCGCGCGTATGTACATCCAGAATCACCGCGACGCCTTCCTCGACGACCTCTCCGAGTGGCTGCGCATCCCCTCGGTGTCGGCTCAGCCCGACCACGCCGCGGACGTCGCGCGCAGCGCCGACTGGCTTGCCGCCAAGCTCCGGGAGACCGGCTTCCCGACCACGGAGGTCTGGCCCACCGCGGGCGCCCCGGCCGTCTTCGCCGAGTGGCCCTCCGAGGACCCGGGCGCCCCCACGGTCCTTGTCTACGGGCACCACGACGTCCAGCCCGCCGCCCGCGAGGACGGCTGGGACACCGAGCCCTTCGAGCCGGTGATCCGCGGAAACCGCCTCCACGCGCGCGGGGCCGCCGACGACAAGGGGCAGGTGTTCTTTCACACACTCGGCGTCCGCGCCCATCTCGCCGCCACCGGGCGCACCGCACCGGCCGTCCACCTCAAGCTGCTGATCGAGGGCGAGGAGGAGTCCGGCTCCCCGCACTTCCGTGACCTCGTCGAAGCGCAAGCGAAGCGGCTCGCCGCCGACGCCGTGATCGTCTCCGACACCGGCATGTGGTCCGAGGACACGCCCACGGTGTGCACCGGCATGCGCGGCCTCGCCGAGTGCGAGATCGAGCTGTACGGCCCCGACCAGGACATCCACTCCGGCTCCTTCGGCGGTGCCGTACCCAACCCGGCGACCGCTGCCGCCCGCCTCGTCGCGGCCCTGCACGACGAGCACGCGCGCGTGGCCGTGCCCGGCTTCTACGAGGGCATCACCGAACTCACCGACCGCGAGCGCGAGCTCTTCGCCGAGCTGCCGTTCGACGAGGAGCGGTGGCTGCGCACGGCCAAGTCGAAGGCCACCTTCGGGGAGGCCGGACACACCACCCTGGAGCGCATCTGGGCCCGCCCGACCGCCGAGGTCAACGGCATAGGGGGCGGTTACCAGGGCCCCGGCAGCAAGACGATCATCCCGTCCTCGGCCATGGTGAAGCTCTCCTTCAGGCTGGTCGCGGGCCAGGACCCGGACCACATCGAGAAGGCCGTCCGCGATTGGGCCGCCCAGCAGCTGCCCGCCGGAATCCGCCACGAGATCACGTTCGGCGCGGCCACGCGCCCGTGCCTCACGCCCCTGGACCACCCGGCCCTGCAGTCCGTCGCCCGCGCCATGGGCCGTGCCTTCGAGCAGCCCGTCCGCTTCACGCGCGAGGGCGGCTCGGGCCCCGCGGCCGATCTTCAGGAAGTGCTCGGCGCCCCCGTGCTCTTCCTGGGCATCTCCGTCCCCTCCGACGGCTGGCACGCCCCCAACGAGAAGGTCGAACTCGATCTCCTGATGAAGGGCGTCGAAACCACCGCCTACCTGTGGGGAGACCTGGCCGAGAACTGGCGCGAGGCACACTGAAGAAGCCGATCCATGCCCCTGCCCCGAGACCATGCCCTGAAGAGCGTCCCTCACATCCGCCCAGCTGAACCGCCCGCCGAAACAACCGTTCCACCGGGGGAGTTGGAAGCACCCGTGACCACCTGGACCGACCACAGCGCCGACCGTCCCATCTCGCTCACCGCCCCGAGCGGCATCGACAGGTCCGCCCACCACCGGCTCGACGAGGCCTGGCTCGCGGCGGCCTGGAGCCACCCCACAACCCGCGCCTTCGTGGTCTCCGGCGGTCAGGTACTCATCGACGAGACGGCGGACGGCACCACCGAGCTCGTGATGACCCCCTCCTTCGAGGCCCCGCTCACCGAGGCGCACCGCTACTTCCTGGGCACGGACGACGACGGGGTGAGCTACTTCGCACTCCAGAAGGACGCGCTTCCCGGCCGCATGGACCAGTCCGCGCGCCCGGCAGGACTGCGCGAGGCCGGACTCCTGCTGTCACCCCGCGACGCGGGCCTGATGGTGCACGCGGTTGCCCTGGAGAACTGGCAGCGTCTGCACCGCTTCTGCTCGCGCTGCGGCGAGCGCACGGTCATCGCGGCCGCCGGCCACATCCGCCGCTGCCCCGCCTGCGGCGCCGAGCACTACCCGCGCACCGACCCCGCCGTGATCATGGCTGTCACGGACGACGACGACCGCATCCTGCTCGGCCGCCAGATGCACTGGCCCGAAGGCCGCTTCTCCACGCTCGCCGGCTTCGTCGAGCCCGGCGAGTCCATCGAGCAGTCCGTACGCCGCGAGGTCTTCGAGGAGGTGGGCGTCACGGTCGGCCAGGTCGAGTACGTCGCCAGCCAGCCGTGGCCCTTCCCCTCCAGCCTGATGCTGGGCTTCATGGCCCGCGCCACCTCGTGCGAGATCGACGTCGACGGCGAGGAAATCCATGAGGCCCGCTGGTTCTCCCGCGAAGACCTGCGGGCCGCCTTCGAGTCCGGGGAGGTGCTGCCTCCCTACGGAATCTCGATTGCGGCCCGCCTGATCGAGCTCTGGTACGGCAAGCCCCTGCCGGCGCGGGGGCACACCGCCTGACGTCGCTCAGACGCCGATCTTCTGCTTGACCTGCGCCAGCGAAGGGTTCGTGAGGGTCGAACCGTCCGGGAAGAGAACGGTGGAGACGGTCTGTAAACTTCCCTCTTGCTTGTGGCGGCCAGGGGAGGCCGCCCATGTCTTGGGGAGGGGCAAGGGTGAGCGACAGGCCCAGGGCGCTTGGCGTGGTCCGTCTGTCCAAGTCTTCTCAGGTGCTCTCACCGATCACGCCGGTCTCGTTGCCGGGAAAGCCGTACGAGAAGCCCAAGGCGCTTACGGGGGCGGAGTGGGAGATCGTCAGCCGTTGGGAGGACTTCGAAGCGGAGCGTGCAGCGCAGCGAGCGAAGACCGATCAGGAAGCCATAGGACCAGAGGGAGTCGAGAAGGTCCCGGCCCCTGCCTGACGAAGGTCGAGCAGGCGAGGAAGGCCCCCGACGACGGGGGCCTTTCCCGTTTCAGCATGTTGTACGATGCCGGGCCAGGTCGCCGCCGTCGCTCCCGACTGCATGAGACCGAGTCCAGGCCCGAAGCCTTGGGCGCCACCTGTGAAGCGCTGTGCCTTCCGCACGGCCACCCCCGCGAAGAAGGGAGACACATGTCCCGCCGTCCGGCGGGGGTCGCTGGCGCACTCGTGTGCGCCTCACAGGAAGGAGCCGCAGACCAGTGGCCATCAGCTTCGGTCATGACCGCCCGTGGGGCGGAGTCTCCCAGCACGAGTACCGGCGTATGGCGCAGGACCCTGTGCACCCGCTTGCCTACCGTGTCCACTTCGCCGCCATCGGATGGGCCGACCGTCTGGGACACGCGGCCTTCGGCCCCGGGAAGCTGGCCGCCTTGTTGGGCAATGAGGGCAAGCCGTTGTCCGACCAGAGCACGACCAACGCGGTCAACCGCGCCAAGAGGTTTGGGCTCGTCTCGCCCCGGTCGACCCGGACCGCTGGCAACCGACCCCGCAGCAGACCGCCGACTACGCCGAGAGCCTGGAACAGGGCTTCGGCTACGGACCCGACCTGCGGGCCCACCTCGCGCAGGTGCTCAGCCCCCGCCGGAGCGTCGTCTTGGCCACTGTCCTCCACAGCCAGGCGGCTCCGCTACCACGCGCCGAGAGCTTCTGTGGCGACGGCCGCCGAGTGGAGCGCTCAGTCTGTCTGCGCCCCTGTGGGGCGCGTACAGAAGTTCGGGTGATGACGGCCTCCTGTCGACCACGGGGGGAGACGACTCCGGGCGTGCCGAGGACGGGCCCTGTCCTGCCGCTGGGGTCCCCAGGGCACACAAAACCCCCGATCAGCGTCAGGCCGGTCGGGGGTTGCGTCTCGCGAGGGTCAGACGCCGAGCGCCCGCTTCACCTGGGCAAGGCTCGGGTTCGTCATGACGACCGCAGGCCCACCACTGGAGGAAACTATCTGAAGAGTCGGAACCGTCTGGTTTCCGCCGTTCGCCTTCTCCACGAACGCCGCGGACTGCGGGTCCTGCTCGATGTTGATCTCGTTGTACGTGATGCCCTCGCGGTCCATCTGGCTCTTCAGCCGACGGCAGTAGCCGCACCACGTGGTGCTGTACATCGTCACAGTGCCCGGCATGTCGATTGCGCTCCTTAATGGGTTCTGGGTGCGTCGTCGCAGTCAGGGGAACGTATGTGACCCGGCCGCCATTCCCGCAGGGGGTATCCGGCCGGGACGTGACGCCTGCCGCCTCAGGACGTGACGCTTGCCGCATTAGTACGACTGCGAGTGCCGCCCTGTGGACAACCGGCTCTTCCGCCTCCGGCGACCTGGCAGCATGGCGGGGTGACAGCAGCAACGCACTCCACCCTCTTCCCGCAGGTTCCGGACACGGCCGACGCGGTGCTCGACGGGCTCGACCCCGAGCAGCGCGAGGTCGCTACCGCCCTGCACGGTCCGGTGTGCGTGCTGGCGGGTGCCGGCACGGGCAAGACGCGGGCGATCACCCACCGCATCGCCTACGGGGTGCGCGCCGGGATCCTCCAGCCCTCCAGCGTGCTGGCCGTCACCTTCACCAACCGCGCGGCGGGCGAGATGCGCGGCCGCCTCCGCCAGCTCGGCGCCGGAGGTGTCCAGGCCCGCACCTTCCACTCCGCGGCGCTGCGCCAGCTCCAGTACTTCTGGCCGAAGGCGGTCGGTGGCAGCCTGCCCCGGCTCGTCGACCGCAAGATCCAGCTCGTCGCCGACGCGGCGGCCGCCTGCCGCATCCGCCTCGACCGGGGCGAACTGCGGGACGTCACCGCCGAGATCGAATGGTCCAAGGTCACCCAGACCATCCCCGCCGACTACGCGGCCGCCGCCGCCAAGGCCGGCCGCGAAGCCCCCCGGAACCCGGCCGAGATCGCCCAGCTCTACGGGACGTACGAGGACCTCAAGCGTGACCGCTCGGTCATCGACTTCGAGGACGTCCTGCTGCTGACCGTCGCCATCCTCCAGGACCGGCACGACATCGCGGAGCAGGTCCGCTCCCAGTACCAGCACTTTGTGGTCGACGAGTACCAGGACGTCAGCCCGCTCCAGCAGCGCCTCCTGGATCTGTGGCTCGGCGAGCGCGACAGCCTCTGCGTCGTCGGTGACGCCAGCCAGACGATCTATTCGTTCACCGGTGCAACTCCCGACCACCTTCTTGACTTCCGCACCCGCCACCCCGGAGCCACCGTCGTCAAGCTCGTCCGCGACTACCGCTCCTCGCCCCAGGTCGTCCGCCTCGCCAACGGCCTGCTCGCTCAGGCCCGCGGCCGGGCCGCCGAGCACCGCCTGGAGCTGATCTCCCAGCGCGCCCCGGGCCCCGAGCCGGTCTACGCCGAGTACACGGACGAGCCCGCTGAGGCCGAGGGAGCCGCCCGCCGCATCCGCGACCTCATCGCCTCCGGCGTCCCCGCGGGCGAGATCGCGATCCTGTTCCGTACGAACTCCCAGTCCGAGATCTACGAACAGGCCCTTGCCGACGCCGGAGTGCCCTATCAGCTGCGCGGAGCCGAGCGGTTCTTCGACCGCCCCGAGGTGCGCAAGGCGGGCGCCGCCCTGCGCGCCGCGGCCCGCTTCGGGGGTAACGACTCCCTGCTCGACGACGCCGTCGACCTGCCCTCACAGGTCCGTGCCGTGCTGTCCGGCGAGGGGTGGACCAGCCAGCCACCTGCAGGCTCCGGCGCGGTCAGAGAGCGCTGGGAGTCGCTGGCCGCCCTCGTGTACCTGGCACAGGACTTCGCCGCCGCCAAGGAGGGCGCTTCCCTCAGCGACCTGGTGGCGGAGCTCGACGAGCGCGCGAGCGCCCAGCACGCCCCGACCGTGCAGGGCGTCACCCTTGCCTCCCTGCACTCTGCCAAGGGCCTGGAGTGGGACGTCGTCTTCCTGGTCGGCGTGGCCGAGGGCATGATGCCGATCACCTACGCAAAGACCGACGAGCAGATCGAGGAGGAGCGCCGCCTCCTCTATGTCGGCGTCACCCGCGCCAGAGAACACCTCTGTGTCTCGTGGGCGTTGTCCCGTTCACCCGGCGGCAGACCCAACCGCCGGCCCAGCCGCTTCCTCGACGGACTGCGCCCGGGCTCCGTCGCCACCGCGGGCCGGAGCGCCGGCGGCGGTACGGGAGGCATCGAGCGCGGCATCGGAAGCAGCGGCGGCTCCGTCGTACGGCGGACGAGCCGGACACCGGCGCGCTGCCGGGTCTGCGGACGTACGCTGACCGACGCCGGCGAGATGAAACTGATGCGCTGTGAGGACTGCCCCTCCGACATGGACGAGGCTCTCTACGAGCGGCTGCGCGCATGGCGGGCGGTGCAGGCGCAGCGCAGTGGGCAGCCCGCGTTCTGCGTCTTCACCGACAAGACGCTGATGGCGATTGCCGAGACCGTGCCCGACGACGAGGGCGAGCTCGCGCGGATCCCCGGCGTCGGCGTGCGCAAACTCAACCGCTACGGAGCCGATGTTCTGGCCATCTGTGCCGGTCAAGAGCTTGGCGGAGGCGACGAGGATGACTGAAACAAACTCGTCGAAAAAATAGTTTGCGCATGCCCCGGCAATCCCCATAGGTTCTAAGCACGGAAGCGGCGGCCTTCTCCAAGGCCCTGGTTCCGTGCTGTACTTAATAACCGTCGGACCGGCTCACCCTGGTCCCCTTAGACGCCGAGAGGAGGCGATTCCAGTGATCAGCATCAACACCAGCTCCGTCAGCACCGTCAAAATGACCGATCGCTCGGTCGTCTCCACGTGCATGCTCGGCGTCTCGAACCTGGGCACCGGTCTGTCCGGCATCCGTGCCGCCCGTCCGGCGTCCTCCGCGTCTCCTGCGGGTCTTCCCATCCGTGAGCGCAATGAGCGACCGACCCAGGCACTGGAAGCGGCAGTAGTGGCAGAGGCGAAGGCCTATGCCTTTGCGGCAGCCGGTGCCGGATCCCTGAAGCAGACGACGCAGCACCACACGATGTGGGCCTTCCGTGGGCCTGAACCCTGGAGTGATCCAGCCTGATTCTCCATCAGGCCGGCGCCTTCAGGGCCGCGGAACCCCACCCGGGATCCGCGGCCCTTCTGTTTGTCCCCGACCGGGGGCGGCAGAGCGAAGGGGCCTCGGGACAAGAAAAGAACCCGGTACCAGCCGCCAACCGGCCAACCGGCCGGCACGACCAGACGAGGAAGACGAACCGTGCAACTCGAAGCGCACGCCCCGTCCGTACCGCCTTCCGAAACGATCCCCCCGCCCGGCCTCACGGAGGACTCCACCTTGACCCCGCTCACTGCGCTCACCGCGCTCGACGACGCCATCGAGAACCTCGGCGTACCCGTCCCCTGCCGCTCCTACGACCCGGAGGTCTTCTTCGCCGAGTCGCCGGCCGACGTCGAGTACGCCAAGTCCCTCTGCCGCACCTGCCCGCTGATCGAGGCCTGCCTCGCCGGGGCCAAGGAGCGGCGTGAGCCCTGGGGCGTCTGGGGTGGCGAGCTGTTCGTCCAGGGTGTTGTCGTGGCCCGCAAGCGGCCGCGTGGCCGCCCGCGCAAGAACCCGGTTGCGGCATGAACGCCCGAGGAACGATCGATCGCCCCCTGACGCACGACCCCAAGAAACAGGCCCCGATGAAGCCGTCCACCAGCGAGCCCGCAGGCTCCGCGACCTCAGACTTCACCACCACCGGCGCGAACGACTCGCGTCAGAACAGGACCCGAGAGATGCAACTCATCCCAGAAGCCCTGGCTCGTGCGCATATGCACGAGCGACTGCACCGGGCCGAGCAGGAACGCCGGGCCGTGCGCCTGGCGACTGCCCGCCGCATGCAGCGTCGGGCCGAGCGCGCCTCGATGCGAGCCCGGCGCGCGCTGGCCATGGCGGTCATGCAGTAGCCGACGGCAGTCGCAGCACTGGCAGGAAGTGATTCCCCGCGGGGGCCGGTCCGAACGGACCGGCCCCCGCGGTGCGTTGTGCCGGGCGAACCGCCGATCCCGGGGATATCGTCGCCGAGTGACGAGTCTTTCCGGGGACAGTGACAGCACCACCGGCTCCGCACCGCGGCCCGACGCGGGCGATGCCCAGCACATCGTGTGCGCCCGCTGCGGCACACCGGCCGACGGCCCCCAGCCGACATGGACCTGTTCCGTCGAGAACGGCACCCGCCACTACTTCTGCGACAACTGCGCCCGCGCCCACCTCAGAGCGATCGAGGGCCGGCTGGACTCGGCGTGGTGGTAGCCCCACGAGGCCGGGCCGCCGCCTCGCCTCCCTCACGCCTCCGCCGCGGCGTCCTCCCCTTCGAGAAGCCCCTCGTACGGCACGAACCCCGGTAGCCACTCCTCCAGTTCATCGCGGAGGCGGACCGTCGCGCCGAGTTGGCACAGGACGCCGATGGTGCTCAGGGTCACACGATGTATCAGGAGGTAGGACGGGGGCAGGTTGAGCCGCTTGCCCAGTTGGTACGCGGGGGAGCGGGGGTCGGCCACCCGCGCGGCCTGACTGCGCATCCAGTTCCGGGTGAAGGTGAACTCGTCGGCCTGGGCCGGTTCGATGATCGGCAGGAGGTAGTCCAGGACCGCGTCGGGTTCGAGGTCGATGGACTCCTTGACGAAGCCCTCCTCGCAGAGCAACTCGTAGACCGCTTCGGCATCTCCGTCGAGGGTCATGCGGAGGGAGTTGCCGATCGGCAGGGGCAGACCGCCGGGGAGGCGGTCGACCGTGCCGAAGTCCAGGACACCCAGGCGCCAGCCGTTCTTCTCGTCCGGCAGGAGACGGAAGTTGCCCGGGTGCGGATCGGCGTGCAGCAGGCGGGTGCGAGCGGGGCCCGAGAAGAGAAAGCGGGCCAGCAGCTGTCCGGCGCGGTCCCGCTGCTCCTGGGTGCCGTCGGCGATCACTTCCGACAGAGGCGTTCCGTCGATCCATTCGGTCACCAGGACCTGGTCGCACTGGTGGACCACGGCCGGTACGAGGACATCCGGGTCGCCCGCGAACTCATCCGCGTGCGCCTTCTGAGCCTGTGCCTCCAGTCCGTAGTCGAGCTCCTCGGAGACCCGGTCGCGCAGTTCCGCGATGAGCGGCTTGATGTCCATGCCAGGGATCAACGGGCCGAGGAGCCGGGCGAATCGGCCGATCTGGTTCAGGTCGGACAGCAGGGCCTCGCCCGCCCCGGGGTACTGCACCTTGACCGCGACCTCGCGCCCGTCGTGCCACACCGCCCGGTGCACCTGGCCGATCGAGGCCGCGGCGGACGGTTTGTCCTCGAACTCCACGAACAGCTCGGGCCAGTCCTCGCCGAGCCGCTCCTCCAGTACGGAGTGGACGGTGCTCGTCGGCATGGGGGGCGCCGCTTCCTGAAGTTTCGTCAGTGCAGCACGGTAAGGCCCCGCGATCTCCTCGGGCAGCGCCGACTCGAAGACGGACAGCGCCTGCCCGAACTTCATGGCGCCGCCCTTGAGCTCGCCGAGCACCTTGAACAGCTGCTCCGCCGTGCGCTGCTGGAGCTCACGGCCCACGATCTCCGCCGACATCCCGCCGATCCGTTTGCCGAGCCCCCAGGTCGCCCGCCCGGCGAAGCCGAGCGGCAGCGCGGCGAGTTTGGCGGTTCGGGTGACCGCCTTCCGGGGAAGATCAGACATGCGCCCTCCAAGTCCCAGACAGCCGTGCCGCGTACGGCTGTTGCCGGGCCATTGTCTCGTGCGGCTCGCCCTCCTCGGAGACCCGCTCCCCCTTAGCCTTCTCCGCCGCGCCGCACGGGCATGCCGGATGCGACCAGATGGGTCTGGCGTGCCAGTCGAGGCCCGGGACCGATGCCTCCCAGCGCGCGCCCGCGCTCGAGGGCAACTCCCCGTCGAGGAAGGCAAGTGCGTGACCCGCGGCCAAGCCGGCGACGCAGGCCGCCAGCGTGAGGTCGCACGCGTGTACCTTGCGCTGCCGTCCGGAGCGCCACTGCGCGACCAGGCGAGGCCACGTCGGATCGCGGTCGACACGCCCCCGGTCCAGACAGCCCGCGCAGCCGGTGTCTCCGGGCAGTACCAAGGGGCCGACGACCCCGGTGCCTTCGACCACACCCGCGTAGAGATGGGGCGTCCCCGAGGCGAGCAGGGCCTCGGCCGCGGCTGGATCGGGTGCGTGGACGGCGAGGTCGTCCCGAGGGGCGAGGATCACCAGCGACAGTCCTCGTACCTCTTTCGTCCCCCGCTCCTTCGAGGACGTCCGGGGTGGACGGTCCGGTGCCGCACCGTGCACTGCCCGGCGGGCGGCCTCCTGACGGCGCTCGCCGATGGACTCGGCGGGCAGCCCGCCCGGTGCAACGTCCCACGGCTCGACGCAGCCGATGTCGCGCACATCGACCTCTCCCACGCCCGCGCCCGCGAGCAGTGCGGCCAGGACCACTCCCACGCGGCCGGCGCCGCGCACCTCTACGCGCAGGGAGCGGCGGGCGGCCAGTCGTTCGACGGCGTCGCCCGGTTCGGGCGCGACGAGGGAGAGGGAGGCGAGCTCGGGGCGCAGCCGGTCCAGGACCTCCTTCTTCTTACGCAACGCGTCCGCGGCCGAGCCGCCTCCGGTCGCGTCGTCCAGCAGCCCTGACCGGGCCAGCCGCTCCACGAGCCCGTCGACATGGCCCTCGGGCAGCCCCATCTTCCGCCCCTCATCGCGCAGCATCGGCATCCCGCGTGTCCCGTCGAGCAGGTCGAGGAAGCTGCCCGTCGCCGTGTCCATCGGGCCCAGAACCATCGCGTGCGCGGGCGCCATCCCGAACTGCAGGGTGTTGAGATCCCGCCAACCGCGCCGCAACGCGGGCTTCACCATCGGATGGCTGACCGAATGCCTGACCGAATGCCTGACCGAATGCCTGACCGGATGCATGACCTACCCCCGTAGCCCGTAGAGCGTCCCTGTGTGCCGACGGGAGTGCGTCCTGCGCCGCCGATCGAATGTCAGCATGCCCGCCCCGGCCGAACCGTGCCGAAAGTTGTCCACAGGCGGCACTATTCGTCGTACAAATCAAGCGCTCGGGGTGCGGATCGTCACCGAACCGTCCCGGGGGCGGGACTTCCCCCATGTGCAGCAGGTAACGTCGGGGCGTGCCCGCCGACCCACTGCACCGCGCCGGAAAACCACAGCGCAGCACGACGAGCCCGCCGCCAAGCGGCTCGGGGGCGAGCGCGATCGAGGTTCGCAGGAGCGCGCGACGGCGCAGAACGGTCTCCGCGTACCGCGAGGGCGATCGCACCGTCGTGCTCATCCCCGCTCGCATGTCCGAGGCGGAGGAGCAGCGCTGGGTGACCGTCATGCTCGACAAACTGGCCGCCCAGGAGAACAAGAGGGTGCTCGGCGACGCCGAGCTGGCCGAACGCGCGGAGCGATTGTCGGGCCAGTACTTCGACGGCCGCGCCCGGCCCACGTCGGTGCGCTGGGTCACCAACCAGAACACGCGCTGGGGGTCGTGCACCCCGTCCGAGGGCAGCATCCGTCTGTCGCACCGGTTGCAGGGCATGCCCGAGTACGTCGTCGACTACGTCCTCGTCCACGAACTCGCCCACCTGCTCGTGCCCGGACACGGTCCCCGCTTCTGGCGTCTCCTCGAGGCGTATCCGCGCACCGAGCGTGCGCGTGGCTACCTCGAAGGCGTGGTCGCCGCCGACCGGCTGCCCCATCTGCCCGCCGCGCGCGAGGAGTAGAGGCGCTCCGGCCTTCGTAGGGCGATTGTGTACCGGGTCTGTACCGGCTTCGTCCGCCGCCGGAGATTCCCGTTAGCCTGACGCGACGCACTCGCATTCGGGATGGGGGACGGTCGTTACGCATGGCCAGGGAATTCCAACGCGGCCACAAGGCCAGGATCAGTGACCTCACCGCGGGCACCGATCTGTACGTAGGCGTGCAGATCAACGGCCCCGGACTGACCTTCGACATCAGCTGCTTCGGTCTGGACGCCGACGAACGGCTCTCGGACGACCGGTACTTCGTCTTCTTCAACCAGCCGAAGACCCCGGAAGAGTCCATCCAGCTGCTCGGTGCCCAGTCGGGCGACACGGAGTCCTTCCGTGTCACGCTCGACCGGATACCGGCGAAGATCCAGAAGCTGTCGTTCACGGCGACCATCGACGGTGCCGGGCAGATGTCGCAGATCGCTCCCGGCTACCTCCGTGTCGTCGCGGGTGGCGTGGAGGTGGCCCGGTACTCGTTCAGCGGCGCGGAGTTCTCCACGGAACGTGCCGTGATGCTGGGCGACTTCTACCTGAAGGACGTCTGGCGTTTCGCCGCCGTGGGACAGGGCTTCGACGGCGGCCTCGACGCGCTCCTGAAGAACTTCGGCGGCGAGGTCGCCGAGGAGCAGCCCGCCGCGCAGCAGCCGCAGGCCGGTGCCGCGCCGGGCTTCGCCCCGCCAGCCCAGACCGCCGCGCCGCCGGCCTTCGCCGCCCCGGCAGAGCCCGCGCCCGCGCCGACGCCCACGCCCGCTCCCGCCCCGGCGCCGCAGCCCGCCGCGCAGGGTTTCGCACCGCCTCCGGGAGCCACGCCGCCCCCCGCCCCGGCGCCGGCCGCGCCTTCGGTGCACGGCGCGCCGACCATCGCCGCGCCTCTGCACACGCCGCCGGGCGGTACCGTGCCTCCGCCGGGCCCCGCACCGTACGCGCAGCCGCCCGCGCAGCCCGGTCCACCGCCCGGCTACGGCCAGCAGCCCCCCGGCCAGACGGCTCCCATGCCGCCCGGTTACGGCCAGCAGGCCCCGACTGCCCCGGCGGGCTACGGTCAGCAGCCGCCGGCCGCGCCCCCCGGTTACGGTCAGCAGCCGCCGTACGGCCAGGTCCCGGGCCAGGCGCCCGGACACTACCCGGGCCAGCCCGGCGCCCCCGCCCCCGCTCCGTATGGCGTGCCCCAGGGCGCCCCGCAGGGCGGTGCCGGTGTGGCCGCCGCGCTGGGGGCCTTCAAGGAGACGCCCACCGGTCAGCGGTGGACGCAGCAGAACAAGAAGCTCGTCCGCGTCGACCTCGGCATCGGCGGGCAGCCCGTCCTCGCCCGCCAGGGCAGCATGGTGCTCTACCAGGGCAAGGTTGACTTCAGCTACAAGGGCGCCGGTTTCGCCGGGCGTGTCGTGGGCAACGCGACCGGCCAGGAGATGCAGCTGATGCGCTGTACCGGCCAGGGCCAGGTGTTCCTCGCCGAGGACTCCACGATGCTGCACCCCATCGAGCTCCAGGGCGACGCGATCTGTGTCTCCGCGGAGAACGTCCTCGCCTTCGACGAGTCCCTCCAGTACGAGGTCCGCCGCATCGAGGGCCACGGCATCCCTGGTGGCGCGCTGTTCACGATGCAGTTCCAGGGCACCGGCACCATCGTCGTGAAGACGCACGGCGCGCCCGTCGTCCTGCCCGTGACGCCCACTACGTTCGCCGACTGCAACGCCGTGGTCGCCTGGTCCGCGGCCGCGCAGGTGGTCGTCTCCAGCCAGGTGCGGATGCGCCGCAACGCCTATCCGGGCGACTCCGGGGAGAGCGTGAACCTGCAATTCCGTGCCGCGCCCGGCAATTTCATCGTCGTCCAGCCGTACGAGGTCTGAGGGAGCCCGTCATGAACCAGCCACTCGCGGGCTTCGCCCCGGCCCCCGTCTCCGCCCGCATGGAGAACCACGGCAACCACATGCTGAAGGTCGCCATGCAGACCGGAAACGACCTCCTCGCGCGCGTGGGGTCGATGGTCGCCTACGAAGGGTTCGTCCAGTACGAGCCCAACCCGCCCGCCGTACGCCAGATCGCACGCGACTGGGCCACCGGCGAGGGCGCGCCCCTGATGAAGTGCTCCGGTGACGGCCTGCTCTACCTCTCCGACTACGGAGCGAACGTCGTCGTCATCAACCTCAACGGGGACGCGATCTCCGTCAACGCCACCAACCTGCTCGCCTTCGACGCGCACCTCCAGTGGGGCGTGGAGCGGGTGAAGGGGCTCGCCAAGTTCGCCGGACAGGGCCTGTGGAACACCAAGATCTCCGGCCAGGGCTGGGTCGCGCTGACCTCCCGCGGCAAGCCGATCGTCGTCGACTGCGGCAGAGGTGAGGACGAGACGTACGTCGATCCGGACGCGCTCGTCGCCTGGTCCCCGAACCTCAAGGTGAAGGGCAAGCGCAGCTTCAAGGCGCAGTCGCTGATCGGACGCGGCAGCGGCGAGGCGTTCCAGATGGCGTTCTCCGGGCAGGGCATCGTCGTCGTCCAGCCCAGCGAGGACAGCACCGACCGCCTCCGGATCCGGGGCTGAGGGGGAGCCACACACCATGCAGAGCCCGATTTTCGGCTACAACGAACAGCAGACCCAGGAGCGCTGGAGCCTGCAGAACAAGCAGATGCTGCGCGTGGCCCTGGAGGGCCACGACGACATCCTCGCCCGCAAGGGCACCATGGTCGCGTACCAGGGCCTCGTCGAGTTCGACGCCGAGTACCAGAGCAACAGCCAGGGCCGCGCGCGTGCGCACACCGGTGAGGGCCTCGACCTGATGCGCTGTCACGGGCAGGGGACGGTCTACCTCGCCAACCTCGCCCAGCACGTGCACGTCATGGACGTGGACCAGGACGGCCTCACCGTCGACAGCAGCTACGTCCTGGCGATGGACTCCGGGCTGCACCACGAAGTCATCGCCGTGGACAGCCAGTACGGCATCTCCGGCTCCGGCAAGTACCAGCTCAACATCACGGGGCGCGGCAAGGTCGCGCTGATGACCTCCGGAATGCCGCTGATGATGCAGGTCACGCCGGACCGGTACGTCAACTGCGACGCCGACGCGATCGTCGCGTGGTCCACGAGTCTGCGCGTACAGATGCAGGCACAGACCCACTCCTCCGGAGTGTGGCGGCGGCGCGGCAACACCGGTGAGGGCTGGGAGCTCAGCTTCATGGGCCAGGGCTACGCGCTCATCCAGCCCAGCGAGTTGCTGCCGCCGCAGAACGCCGTGATCGGCCAGGGGGTGCGCGCCCAGTACGGCATGGGCCAGCACGGGGCGCACGGGCAGAACCAGGGCAACGTCTGGAGCTGAGCGCCCGACCGTCCAGGAAGCAAACGTAAGGGGCGACCGCCAATGGGCGGTCGCCCCTTACACGTTGGTCGCCTTACACCTTGGTCGCGTACGCGGTCACAGCCGTGCGCGGGTCGCCTCGACGAGCCGTACGACCGACGCGTCGGCCACCTGCGCGACCTCGTCGTACGTGAACCAGCGCAGGTCCAGAGACTCGTCGCTGATCGCCGCCTCCGTCTTCCCCGGGGCGAGCGTCGCGTACTGCACGTCCAGGTGCTGGGTGCACGGGTCCGGGATGGGATGCCGGTCCAGACGGACGGGACCGCCCGACAGCAGCGTCAGGCCCGGGATCCCGGATTCCTCGGTCGCCTCGCGCAGCGCCGCGGCGGCCAGCGTCGCGTCGTCCGGCTCGCAGTGGCCGCCCATCTGGAGCCACATCTGGAGCTTGCGGTGCAGCGTCAGCAGGACCCGGCCGCGCGGCGGGTCGATAACCAGGGCGCTCGCCGTGACATGCCCGGACGTGCAGGACTTCCAGGTGCCGTCGGGGTGCCCGGCGAGGTGGTCCAGGTAGGCCTGGCGCAGCTCTTCCTGGTCCTCGTAGCTCTTCAGTACGAGGACCGCGTCGTCGTGGAGGGTCACTCGGCCTCGTCGCCCTTTGCGCCGTCCTCGGCGGCGTCGTCCTTCTTCAGATTCGGCTTGTCACCGGAGCCGCTCGCCGCCTCGCCGAGCATCTTGTCGATCTCGGAGAAGTCCAGCTGCTCGCGGTGCACGAAGCCGTCCGGGTCGTCCAGGTCGGACGCGGTCGGCAGCATGTCCGGGTGGGCCCACAGGCCGTCACGGCCGTCGACACCACGCGCGTCGGTGAGCGAAGCCCACAGGCGCGACGCGTCCCGCAGCCGGCGCGGACGCAGCTCCAGGCCGATCAGCGTGGCGAAGGTCTGCTCGGCGGGACCGCCCGTGGCACGGCGGCGGCGGAGCGTCTCACGCAGCGCGTCCGCGGACGACAGACGCGGCTTGGCGGCCGCGTGCACGACCGCGTCCACCCAGCCCTCGACGAGCGCGAGAGCCGTCTCCAGGCGGGCCAGCGCGAGCTTCTGCTCCGGGGTGTCCTCCGGCTGGAACATGCCCTGCTGGAGCGCCTGCTGCAGCTCCTCGGGGTTCTGCGGGTCGAACTGGCCGACCACGTCCTCCAGCTTGGCCGTGTCGACCTTGATCCCGCGCGCGTAGCCCTCGACCGCCCCGAACAGGTGCGAGCGCAGCCACGGCACGTGCGCGAAGAGGCGCTGGTGGGCGGCCTCGCGCAGGGCGAGGTAGAGCCGCACCTCCTCCTGGGGGATGCCCAGGTCCTTGCCGAACGACTCGATGTTCAGCGGCAGCAGCGCGGCCTTGCCGGCCGGGCCGAGCGGCAGGCCGATGTCGGTCGAGCCGACGACCTCGCCCGCGAGCACGCCCAGGGCCTGCCCGATCTGCGTGCCGAACATGGCGCCGCCCATGGAGCGCATCATGCCGATGAGCGGGCCCGCCATGGCCTGCATCTCCTCCGGCAGGACGTCGCCCATGGCCGCGCCGACGCGCTCGGCCACCGGGTCGACGAGCTCCTTCCACACGGGAAGGGTCGCCTCGACCCACTCCGCGCGGCTCCACGCCAGGGCGGAGCCCGCACCGGAGGGCAGGGACGTCGCGTCGTCCAGCCACAGGTCGGCCAGGCGCACGGCCTCCTCGACCGCGATGCGCTCGGCGGGGCCGACGCTCGCGTCCTTGGTGCCGTCAGCGGTGCCCTGGGAGACCGTCTGGCGGGCGATCTGCTTGGCCATGTCCCAGTTCACCGGGCCGCCCTCGTACGAGAGCATCTGGCCCAGCTGCTGGAACGCGGCGCCCAGGTCGTTGGGGTTCATGGATCCGAACATGGCTGCGAGCGGATTGTCCGCTCCGGGACCGCCGGCTCCGGGCAGCCCGAAACCGAACGGTCCCTGACCACCACCGCCGCCCTGCTGGTCCTTCTTCTTGCCCTCGTCGCCGTTCTCCGGCTCCTCCGGCGGAAGGCCGAATCCGAATGGGGTGTCACTCACGGGGTTCCTCGGCTGGTAAGGCCGCCGGTTCGTTCCGACGGCGGCTGCCCACAACACCACCCAGCGTAGACACCCCAGCCCGATCGGGCCTCGATGCTTCGCCGACTCCCGGCCTGCGGCAGGATGGATGCCACCTGGTACGGACGCGTCTCACGCGGCCGTTACTGAAGACAACCGCTGGAGACGCCCGGTGAGTTCCCCAGATCCACAGGTTCGCGCAGCGCGAAACCACTCAACCAGCCCGACCGCCCGCGGACCCGTCGTCGCGGTCACCGGAGCCGCGTCGGGCGTGGGCGCGCTGCTCACCGAGCGGCTTGCCGCGAGCGAGGAGATCAAGCAGGTCATCGCCATCGACGAGCGGCGCGGCGAGTGCGCGGCCGCCCACTGGCACATCCTGGACGTGCGGGACCCGGCGATCGCCGAGAAGCTGCGCGGCGCGGACGTCGTGGTGCACCTCGCCCTGGACCTCGATCTGGAGACGGACGCGGCGGCCCGGACGGCGTACAACGTCCGGGGGACTCAGACCGTTCTCACGGCGGCCGCGGCGGCCGGGGTCCACCGGGTGGTGCTGTGCACCTCCGCGATGGTCTACGGGGCGCTGCCGGACAACGAACTGCCCCTCTCCGAAGACGCCGAACTGCGGGCGACGGCCGAGGCCACGGGGGTCGGTGACCTCCTGGAGATCGAGCGGCTCGCGCGGCGGGCGCCACGAGCGCATCCCGGACTTAATGTCACCGTCGTACGGCCCGCCGTGCTGGTCGGAGGCACCGACACCGCTCTGACCAGGTACTTCGAGTCGCCGCGGCTGTTGGTGGTGGCGGGGTCGCGGCCCGCCTGGCAGTTCTGCCATGTCGAGGATCTGTGCAGCGCCCTGGAGTACGCCGTCGTCGACAAGGTGGACGGGGAACTGGCCGTCGGGTGCGACGGGTGGCTGGAGCAGGAGGAGGTCGAGGAGCTGAGCGGGATCCGGCGGATGGAGTTGCCGTCCGCGGTCGCTCTGGGGGCGGCCGCCCGGCTTCACCGGATTGGGCTCACTCCTTCGCCTGCCGGGGATCTGGCCTACACGATGTATCCCTGGGTGGTGAGCGGGAGTCGGCTGCATGACGCCGGGTGGCGGCCGCAGTGGACCAATGAGGAGGTTCTCGAGGAGCTGCTGGAAGAGGTTGCCGGGCGGCATACCGTGGCGGGGCGGCGGCTCGGGCGGAAGGACGCGACCGCGGCGGGAGCCGCGGGGGCGACGGTCGCTCTGCTGGGTGCGGCTGCCGTGGTGCGGCGGGCTCGGAAGGCTCGGCGGGGGGTCTGAGGACCGAGGGATTTTCGCCCCCGCCGCCGCTGCCCGTTCCCGAAGCTGGGGTCTGCCGCCCCCAGCCCTCCGCTTCGGCCTGAACGGCTCGTCCTCGCACGCCGGACGGGCTGAGAGATGCCGGCCTCGTCCTCGCACGCCGGACCGGCTGAGACATGCCGGCCCCGTCCTCGAAAAAACGCCGGACGGGCTGCAGGATCTGTCCATTTCGTGTTGTCAGTGGCGTGGGGCACGATGGGGGCATGGCATTCACGAACGATCATCCCGGTGAGCAGGCGGCGCAGGACGCGATCAAGTTGATCGCCATTCGTGAGACGCCGCTCTCTCTGGACGAGGTCTTCAAGGCCGTGGGGGACGACTCCGCCGGAGGGACCGCGCTGTTCGTGGGGACCGTCCGGAATCATGACGGCGGCGCCGATGTCGATGAGCTGGGGTATTCGTGTCATCCCAGTGCCGAGGCGGAGATGCGGCGGATCGCCGAGAAGGTGGTCGCCGAGTATCCCGTGCGGGCGTTGGCCGCCGTTCATCGTGTCGGGGAACTGGGTGTCGGGGATCTCGCCGTCGTCGTCGCGGTGTCGTGTCCGCACCGTGGTGAGGCCTTTGAGGCGTGCCGCAAGCTCATCGACGACCTGAAGCACGAAGTGCCGATCTGGAAGCACCAGAAGTTCTCCGACGGTACGGAGGAATGGGTCGGTGCTTGCTGAGCCCGACCGGCCTCTCCTCACCGTCGAGGGCTGACCGACCTGCCCCCGAGGACGCCGCCGAGGGCTGACCAACCCGCCCCCCATGGACGCCTCCAAGGACGCCCCCGAGGGCTGAGCAACCACCCTCTCGCCCTCCGGTTGCGTAACCGGGGCCCTGCCGTGAGCGTTAACGCAGTGGATGGTTAATCTGCTGATCACTCAGTTGCGGTCGCTCATGGGGTTGGGAGGTCGACATGGCGGCGCTCGCCTGGTTGCTGATTCCGCTTATCGCCGCGATCGGTGCCGGACTGTGGGGCAGTTGGGCCGGCCGGAATCGCAAGGCGGCGGGAGACGACATGGAGCTCGCGGGATACATGCGCTTCCGTGAAGCCATGGAGAGGGCCGAGACCGCCGAAAGGGTTCGACCCAGGGAGAAGTCCCCCTCCGACGCCCTCTGAGCCCGCGCGCGCCGGCCCCCGTACGCGCGCCCCCGGCCCACCTCATCAGCACGGCCCTGGTACGAAACGCCCTCGTACGCGTGCCCGGTCCGCCCTCGTACGCACGCCCCGTCCGCCCTCGTAGGGACGGCCCCGACGGTGCACTGACAGCACTGTCCCGTACTGTCGTTCCATGCCACGCCGCACCGCGACGATGCTCGCCTCCACTCTGATCCTGATCGCGCTCCTGTGCGCGGGAGTGTTCATCAAAGTGCCGTACTCGGAGATGTCACCGGGCCCCACGGTGAACACGCTGGGCGAGCACGACGGCGAGCCGGTGCTGCAGATCTCCGGGCGCAAGACGTATCCGACCACCGGGCACCTGAACATGACCACGGTGCGCGTCACCAGCGCCGACTACAACATGAACCTCGTCGAGGCCGTGTACGGGTGGCTCGCGCATGACAACAGGGTCGTGCCGCACGACACCCTCTACCCGGACGGCAAGACCGAGGAGCAGTCGACGCAGGAGAACGCCGAGGAGTTCAGCCAGTCCCAGGAGAGCGCCAAGGTGGCGGCTCTGAAGGAGCTGGACATCCCGGTGAAGTCCTGGGTGATCGTCTCCACCGTGCTCAAGGGCTCCCCGGCCGAAGGCAGGCTGCACGCCGGGGACGTCATCAAGGCCGTCGACGGTACGACGGTGAAGGCACCCGACGACGTCGCGAAGCTCGTCACCGAGCACAAGCCGGGCGACAAGGTCGTCTTCACGATCGTTCCCGCCAAGGAGCAGGCCGCCGCCGAGAAGGAGAACAAGACGGCGACCGTGACCAAGGACGTGACGATCACCACGGCCAAGTCCGACGACGGCGGAACGGACCGGGCGATCGTCGGGATCTCGGCCGGGACCGACCACACGTTCCCGTTCACCATCGACATCAAGCTCGCCGACGTCGGCGGACCGAGCGCGGGCCTGATGTTCGCGCTCGGCATCGTGGACAAGCTCACCCCGGGCAACCTCACCGGCGGCACGTTCGTGGCGGGCACCGGCACCATCGACGACAACGGCAAGGTCGGCCCGATCGGCGGCATCGCGATGAAGACGGTCGGCGCGCGCGAGAAGGGCGCCCAGTACTTCCTGACGCCCAAGGACAACTGCGCGGCCGCCGCGATGGACACCCCCGAGGGGCTCACGCTCGTCAAGGTCGACACCATCGACGACGCGATGAGCGCCCTCAAGGACATCAACTCCGGCAGGACGGCCGACCTGCCGGAGTGCACCACCAAGTAGTCCGCCGTGCAGTTCGCCAAGCAGTCCGCCGGGCAGGCCCGGGGACTACTCCGCGAACGTCGCCGACAGCGCCTCCGCGAGGCCCGGCACCAGGTCCGACCCCGTGAGCACCTCCGTCGGCGCATCCTTCTCGCGCAGGCGGAGCGCCGAGTCGCGGGTGCCGTCGCGCAGGACGCCGACCGTCATGCGTACCTCCTGACGGTCCGGGTGCTCGGCGACCCACTTCGTGAGTTTCTTCCCGCTCAGGCCCTGCGGGACGGAGGCCTCCGCGGACGGCGGCAGCATCAGCCGCTCCACGGTGAGCGCGCAGCCGACCACGGCGTCCGGCCAGGCGATGGTGCCGAGGAACTCGTCCAGCGGCTTGTCGGCAGGGATCTCGTCCTGCTCGATGGGGGTGAGACCGGTGGTCTCCTGCTCGTTCTCCAGGCCGAGCTGGGCCGCGAGGCCGGGTTCCTGGGTCCGCAGTCGCGCGGTGTCTACGAGGGCGAAAAGGCGAGCGGGCTGGTCCCAGCCCAGGCCGGAGGCGTACTCGTCGATCTCGAGTACGGCCCGGGTGAGCGGGTTCGCTGCCATGGGAGTGTTGGACATGGTCACAATCCTGCCTCGTTCGTACCCGAATCCGGGAACCGAGTAAAGCGTGAGTAAGTTGCATAGATGAGGCTCCGCGATCTCGGAGCCTTACGGACGGTCCACCATCAGGGGGGCCTGACGGATCAACAGCGAACTTCGAGGTGTGGACCTTGGCTTTCCAGATGCCGGACCGCGGCGGAGGCCCGACAGGGCCACGGATCAGAGTGGGCCGACCGTCCCGGCGTGTCCGGACCCTGCTCATGACGCTGGGCGTGCTGGCCGTGCTGGCCATGGTCTTCGTCATGTTCGCGGGGTTCTGGACGGACTGGCTCTGGTACCGGTCGGTTCACTACTCGTCCGTCTTCACGACGACCCTGTGGACCAAGATCGGTCTCTTCTTCGTCTTCGGTCTGCTGATGGCGGCCGCGGTCGGCTTCAACATCTGGCTGGCGCACCGGCTGCGCCCGCCGCTGAGTGCCATGTCGATGGAGCAGCAGAGCCTCGACCGGTACCGGATGAGCATCGCGCCCTACAAGAGGTGGCTGCTGCTCGGCATCACGGCCCTGGTCGGGCTGATCGCCGGCGCGTCCGCCTCGGGCCAGTGGCGTACGTGGCTGATGTGGGTGAACGGGGTGCCCTTCAACCAGAAGGACCCCGAGTTCCACCTCGACGTCTCCTTCTACGCCTTCGACCTGCCCTGGTACCGCTTCCTGCTCGGCTTCGGCTTCGCGGCCGCCGTGCTCTCGCTGATCGCCGCGGCGCTCACGCACTACCTGTACGGGGGACTGCGGATCACCAGCCCGGGGGCGCGCGCCACGGCCGCCGCCACCGGCCATCTCTCCGTGCTGCTCGGCATCTTCGTCGCGCTGAAGGCGGTGGCCTACTGGCTCGACCGGTACGGGCTCGCGGTGAAGTCCAGTGACTTCAAGGCGACGGGCAACTGGACGGGCCTCAGGTACGTCGACGCGAACGCGTATCTGCCCGCCAAGACGATCCTGTTCTGCATCGCGGTCATCTGCGCGCTGCTCTTCTTCGCCACCCTGTGGCGGCGCACCTGGCAGCTGCCCGTCATCGGCTTCGGCCTGATGGTGCTCTCCGCGATCCTCATCGGCGGCCTGTACCCGGCGATCGTCCAGAAGTTCCAGGTCCAGCCGAACGAGCAGGCCAAGGAAGCGCCGTACGTCGAGAAGAACCTGAAGGCGACCCGTGAGGCATACGGGATCGACGGCACCGACGTCACGGACTACCCGGGCTCGAGCAACACCAAGGACAAGACCAAGCTGCGCGACGACGCCGATACCGCCGCGAGCATCCGGTTGATGGACCCGAACGTCGCGTCGCCGACCTTCCAGCAGCTCCAGCAGGTGCGGAACTACTACGGCTTCCCGCTGAACCTGGACGTCGACCGCTACACCAAGGACGGCAAGGCCCAGGACACGGTCATCGGTCTGCGCGAGCTGAACCTCCAGGGCATTCCGAAGAACAACTGGATCAACGACCACTTCCGCTACACCCACGGATACGGCGCCGTCGCGGCCAAGGGCACCACGGCCGACGACGAGGGCCGCCCGGTCTTCACCGAGTACGACCTGCCGTCCAGGGGCGACCTGGGCACGTATCAGCAGCAGATCTACTACGGCGAGAAGACCAGCCAGTACTCGATCGTCGGCGGTCCCCAGAAGGAGATCGACTACTCCGACGACAGCGGTGAGAAGACCACCAGCTACAAGGGCAAGAGCGGGGTCAACCTCGCCAACCCGCTCAACCGGGCCGCGTACGCGGTGGCGTTCAGCGAGCCGCAGATCCTGTACTCGGGTGCGATCGGTGACGGTTCGCGGATCCTCTACAACCGCACTCCCAAGGAGCGCGTCGAGGCGGTGGCTCCCTGGCTGACCATCGACGGTGACGCCTATCCGGCGGTCGTCAACAAGAAGATCCAGTGGGTCGTCGACGCGTACACGACCACCAACGGCTATCCGTACGCCTCCCGTACGACCCTCGGTGACACGACGGCGGACTCGCTGACGGCGGCCAACAACCAGCGCGCGGTGGTGGCCCAGCAGAACCAGGTCAACTACATCCGCAACTCGGTGAAGGCGACCGTCGACGCGTACACCGGTGAGGTCAAGCTCTACCAGTGGGACACCGAGGACCCGGTACTGAAGACCTGGATGAAGGCGTTCCCGAACACGGTGGAGCCCAAGCGCTCGATCTCCCCGGAGCTGATGGATCATCTCCGGTACCCGCAGGACCTGTTCAAGGTCCAGCGCGAGCTGCTGACCCGCTACCACGTGAAGGACGCGGAGACGTTCCTCAGCGGCAGCGAGGTGTGGCAGGTCCCGGACGACCCGACCAACAAGTCGGGCAGCGCGGTGCCGCCGTACTACCTGAGCATGAAGCTGCCCGGCGAGACGTCGCAGGCGTTCTCGCTGACGACGACGCTGACGCCGAACGGCCGTGACAACCTGAGCGCCTTCGTGTCCGTCAACGCCGAAGCGGGCACGAGCGAATACGGCAAGATCAGCATCCTGAAACTGCCGACGGGCAAAACCGTCGACGGACCGAAGCGGGTGCAGAGCCAGTTCAACTCCGAGCCGGCCATCGCCGAGTCCATCAGGCTCCTGAGAGGCGGCGACTCGGAAGTCGAGTACGGCAACCTGCTGACGGTTCCGCTCGACGGAGGACTGCTGTACGTGGAGCCCGTCTACGTACGCGGTGGTGACCTCAAGTACCCGCTGCTGCGCAAGGTGTTGGTGACCTACGGAGGCAGCACCGCCTTCGAGAACACCCTCGGTGAGGCGCTCAACAAGGTCTTCGGAGCTGACGGTACGACCGCTCCGCCGCCCGAGGAGGGCACCACCAAGCCGCCCACGTCGAGCAACCCGACGGTCCAAGAGGCGCTCGACGACGCCCAGAAGGCCTTCGAAGCAGGCCAGAAAGCCTTGAAGGAGTACGACTGGGAGGCATACGGGCAGGCGCAGAAGGATCTTGAGGACGCGCTGAAGCGGGCCGAGGACGCGCAGGCCGAGGCGGACAGGACCGGCAACAGCGCCAGCAAGAACCCCGACAAGAGCAGCGGCCAAAGCAGCGACAAGGGCAGCGACCGGACCAGCGCCCAAAGCAGCGAGCCGAGCGGCAGCCCGAGCCCCGGCAGCGGTTGATCGGGAGCCCCTCCGCGCCGTGGTACGGTTGAGACACAACGGCGCGGGGTGGAGCAGCTCGGTAGCTCGCTGGGCTCATAACCCAGAGGTCGCAGGTTCAAATCCTGTCCCCGCTACTGAAGTCGAAGGCCCGGATCCTGATCATGGATCCGGGCCTTCGGCGTGTGCGCCGACGCGCCGGGCCACCCGTGGTGACCTGGTGACTCGTGCGAAGTGCCGCTGCCTGCGTGGGGAGTTGGGAAAACTGTGTTTGACTTGTCTCTCTGTGGGCATGTCGACAAAACGCTGAAGTGACCTCACTCGCTGCGGTATACCAGATGTACCCAGGTTGCAGGTGGTGCGACGATGGACGTTATGGGGGACAAGGCAACTCTGTTGGATACAGGGCGGTTTGCGCAGCTTGCTGATTTTGTGCAGCCTGCGGAATTCACGCAGCCTTCCGACCGGGACGAAACCGGCGAGGCTGTCGAGGAAGTACGCCAGCGGCTCGCCGCCGAAGCCGGCGACGTCGAGGCGATGAGTGTCCTCGGCGCCATGCTGCTGCGCCGCGGTGACCTCGACGGAGCCGAGCCTCAGCTGCGCGCTGCCACCGCCGCCGGTGACCGCGCCGCCGCCAACAACCTGGGTGTCCTCCTGCACCAGCGCGGGTACGCCGACGAGGCCGCCGGATGGTGGCGGATCGCCGCCGTCGCGGGCTCCGCGGCCGCCGCGCACGCGCTCGGGCGGTACCACCGCGAGCGCGGCGACGAGCCCGCCGCCGAGTACTGGCTGCGCCAGTCCGCCGAGCAGGGACACGCGCTCGGCGCGTACGCGCTCGCCGATCTGCTGGAGCACCGCGGCGACGTCGGAGCGGAGCAGTGGATGCGGGCCGCCGCCGAACGCGGGCACCGCGAGGCCGCGTACCGGCTGGCGCGCGCTCTTGATCGCAAGGCCCTGGACTCGGGCGAGGCCATGGGCGACAACGGCGTCATCGGTGCCGCGGGCGAAGAGGCCGAACAGTGGTACCGGCAGGCCGCCGCACGCGGGCACCGGCGGGCCGCGCTGCACCTCGGAGCGATTCTCGAGAAGCGGGGCGACCTCAAGGAGGCCGGGCGCTGGTATCTGACGTCCGCCAAGGACGGGGAGGCGCGGGCCGCGTGCGCGCTCGGGTTCCTGCTGCGGGACGCGGGGGACACGGAGAGCGCGGCCGTGTGGTGGCTGCGGGCCGCGCAGGACGGTGACGGCAACGCGGCGAACGCCCTGGGGGCGCTGCACGCCGAGAACGGTGAGACGCAGACCGCCGAGCGCTGGTACCGCGCCGCCATGGACGCGGGTGATGTGAACGGGGCGTACAACCTCGGGCTCCTCTGCGCCGAGCAGGGACGGACCGCGCAGGCCGAGCAGTGGTACCGGCGGGCCGCGTACGCGGGTCACCGCGAGGCCGCCAACGCCTTGGCGATTTTGCTGCTGCAGGTCGGCGACTCTGCCGGGGCCGAGCCGTGGTTCTCCAAGGCCGCGGAGGCCGGGAGTGTGGACGCCGCGTTCAATCTCGGGATTCTGTACGCCGGGCGGGGGACCGAGGCCGATGAGGCGGCGGCGCTGCGGTGGTACGAGCGTGCCGCCGCCGCCGGGCACACCGAGGCCGCGCTCCAGGTCGCCATCGCGCGGCTGCGGGAGGGGGACGAGCGGGCGGCCGAGCGGCATCTGCGGTGTGCGGCGGGGGGCGGCAGCGCGGAGGCCGCGTACCGGCTTGCCGCCGTGCTCGACGCGCGGCAGCCGCCGGCGCCGGCTCATGAGCTGGGCGAGCCCGCGCAGCAGAAGAGCGAGTGCGAGGAGTGGTACGAGCGGGCGGCGTCCCAGGGGCATCGCCGGGCGCAGGTGCGTGTCGGGATGCTGGCCGCCGCGCGGGGCGACGTGGTGGAGGCGGCTCGGTGGTACCGCGAGGCCGCCGAGGCCGGGTCCCGGAACGGGGCCTTCAATCTCGGGCTGCTGCTGGCGCGGGAGGGGAGTGAGCCGGAGGCCGCGCTGTGGTGGACCCGGGCGGCGGATGCGGGGCATGGGCGGGCGGCGCTTCGGCTCGCGCTCGTCTATGCGCGGCGGGGCGAGCTGGCGGAGGGGCAGTGGTGGGCCGACCGGGCCGTGTCCCTGGGGCCTGCGGAGGTGGGGGAGCGGGCGGCTCGGTTGCGGGATGCGTTGCGGGAGGAGTTGTCGGCGTGACGCTACCGCTGTGGCTGAGGGGGAGGGGCTCGCCCCGCCCCCCTCAGCCCCTGCCCGTCCCGTATCTGGGGGGCTCGGCCCCCCCAGGCCCCCCGTATCGCGCTTCGCGCTCGTCCTCAAACGCCGGACGGGCTGAATGGTGCCGGGCGGGCTGAAAATCTCAAGCGCCGGACGGGCTGGACGGTGCCGGGCGCGGTGCTTGGTTAAGCGATTTGCGCTGGTCCACACCGGTGACGTAATGTTCAGTTCACCGACGCGGGGTGGAGCAGCTCGGTAGCTCGCTGGGCTCATAACCCAGAGGTCGCAGGTTCAAATCCTGTCCCCGCTACTGAAACCGAAGGCCCGGATCCTGATCTTGGATCCGGGCCTTCGGCATGTTCGGCGTTCCGACGGCAGCGAACCGCAGTGAACGGCGAACGGCAGCGAAAAGCCCCGGCACCTTCAGGTGCCGGGGCCTTCGTGGGAGTTCTTACGCCGCCGCGCAGTTCGGGCAGACGCCGCGGTACGTCACCTCGACGTCCGAGACCGTGAAGCCGAAGCGCTCCGAGTCCGGGAGGTCGGCGAGCGGGTTGCCGTTCGGGTGGACGTCGCGGATCGCGCCGCACTGGGCGCAGACCAGGTGGTGGTGCGGACGGTGCGCGTTCGGGTCGTACCGCTTGGCGCGCTTGTCCGTGGCGACTTCCAGCACCTCGCCGAGTGAGACCAGCTCACCCAGCGTGTTGTAGACGGTCGCCCGGGAGATCTCGGGCAGCTTGGCGACAGCACGCGCATGTACCTCGTCGGCCGTCAGATGGACGTGATTGCCGTCGAGGACCTCGGCCACCACACGCCGCTGCGCGGTCATCCGCCATCCGCGTCCGCGCAGCCGTTCCAGCAGGTCACTCATGAGGATCAGCCTATCAGCAAGAGGACCAGAATACGAATGAGTGTGACTTTGGAGCTCAGTTTGACTTAGACATTGTCCATTGTAGGATCGAGTTCGTCTGTAGGATCGAGTTCGTCCTTAGCCGTGTGGTGCAAGGGACAGGAACAGCACGGAACGACGCAGGAGGCGCACGTGACGCAGGGACCGCTTACGACGGAGGCCGGTGCTCCGGTAGCCGACAACCAGAACAGCGAGACCGCGGGCGTCGGCGGCCCGGTCCTCGTTCAGGATCAGCTCCTTCTTGAGAAGCTCGCCCACTTCAACCGTGAGCGCATCCCGGAGCGTGTCGTGCACGCCCGTGGCGCCGGCGCCTATGGCACCTTCACGGTCACCGCTGATGTCACGCAGTACACGCGAGCCAAGTTCCTCTCCGAGGTCGGCAAGCAGACCGAGACCTTCCTGCGCTTCTCCACCGTGGCCGGCAACCTCGGCGCGGCCGACGCCGTGCGTGACCCGCGTGGCTGGGCGCTGAAGTTCTACACCGAAGAGGGCAACTACGACCTCGTCGGCAACAACACCCCGGTGTTCTTCGTCAAGGACGCCATCAAGTTCCCCGACTTCATCCACACGCAGAAGCGCGACCCGTACACGGGCAGCCAGGAAGCGGACAACGTGTGGGACTTCTGGGGGCTGTCTCCCGAGTCCACGCATCAGGTGACCTGGCTGTTCGGTGACCGCGGTATTCCCGCGTCCTACCGGCACATGAACGGGTACGGCTCGCACACCTACCAGTGGAACAACGAGGCCGACGAGGTCTTCTGGGTCAAGTACCACTTCAAGACCGACCAGGGCATCAAGAACCTCACCCAGGCCGAGGCCAACAAGCTCGCCGGTGAGGACCCCGACTCCCACCAGCGCGACCTGCGTGGGGCCATCGAGCGCGGTGAGTTCCCGAGCTGGACCGTGCAGGTGCAGATCATGCCGGCGGCGGACGCGGCGACGTACCGCTTCAACCCGTTCGACCTCACCAAGGTGTGGCCGCACGAGGACTACCCGCCGATCGAGATCGGCAAGCTGGAGCTCAACCGCAACCCGGAGAACATCTTCGCCGAGGTCGAGCAGAGCATCTTCTCCCCGTCTCACTTCGTGCCGGGCATCGGGCCCTCGCCCGACAAGATGCTCCAGGGCCGTCTCTTCGCGTACGGCGACGCCCACCGGTACCGCGTCGGCATCAACGCCGACCACCTGCCGGTGAACCGTCCGCACGCCACCGAGGCGCGCACCCACTCGCGTGACGGCTTCCTGTACGACGGTCGCCACGGCGGTGCGAAGAACTATGAGCCCAACAGCTTCGGCGGGCCGTTCCAGACGGACCGGCCGCTCTGGCAGCCGATCGCGGTGACCGGCCACACCGGTGAGACCGCCGCCCCTTCGCACGCCGAGGACAACGACTTCGTGCAGGCGGGCAACCTCTACCGTCTGATGTCCGAGGACGAGAAGGACCGTCTGATCGAGAACCTGGCGGGCTTCATCGCCAAGGTCTCCCGTGACGACATCGCCGAGCGCGCGATCAACAACTTCCGCCAGGCGGACGGGGACTTCGGCAAGCGCCTTGAGGCCGCGGTCCAGACCCTGCGGGGCTGACGGCTCCTTGTACGGCGCCTGTGCGGATGGTGTCCGCACAGGCGCCGTACGTGTGCTCAGGCGGGTACGTGCTGTCGCGCCGGGGCCCAGCAGCGGATGATGTCGCGGACCGAGACGATGCCGACCGGGCCGCTGGAATCGAGCACGATCAGGTGGCGGAAGCCGCCGTGTGACATCGCCGTCGCGGCCTCCTCCAGGGTCCAGGTGGGAGCGGCGAAGACGACGTCGGTGGTGGTGTGGGTGCCTGCGGTCTCGGTGTCGGGGTCCTGGCCCAGGGCCAATGAGTTGAGGATGTCGCGCTCGGTGATGATTCCCAGGCCGCTGGAGTCCTCGTCGTGGACGACGGCCGCGCCGACGCGGCGTTTGGACATCAGGCGGGCCGCCTGGCGAAGGGTGTGTGCCGGGCCGATGGTGAGGACCACCGTGCTCATGGCGTCGCGGACGAGCATGAACGGAGCCACCTCCTACGAATCCGCCGGGTCGCTTGCGAACGGATTCACAAATTCACAAGTGGGGGGACTCTCAGAGTCGCAGGCAAAGGGAGGGTCAACAAGGGGGCGTGTGCGGTGAGTTCGGGGCGCTCAGGGGGTTCCTGGGGTGCCCCCCAGGGGTTTTCCTGCTCTGCCCAGCGGGTTTCCCGGGGCTGCGCAGGGGGTTCTTGGGGCCGGCCAGGGGCTCGGTTCAGTAGCGCTGGTTCAGGTACCCCAGCAGCTCGTCGTGGAGGATGCCGTTCGACGCGGCGGCGTTGCCGCTGTGCGGGCCCGGGCGGCCGTCGAGGCCGGTGAAGGAGCCGCCCGCCTCGGTCACGACGATCGCGTTCGCCGCCATGTCCCAGAGCGACAGCTCGGGCTCCGCGCAGATGTCGACCGAGCCCTCGGCGACCATCATGTACGGCCAGAAGTCGCCGTATCCGCGGGTGCGCCAGACGGCCTTCGTGAGGTCGAGGAAGCCGTCGAGGCGGCCCTGGTCCTCCCAGCCGCTGAGGGAGGAGTACGCGAAGGAGGCGTCCGCGAGCTTCGAGACCCGCGAGACGTGGAGGCGGGACGCCGACGACAGGCTGCGGCCCGTGAACGCGCCGTGGCCCTTCGCCGCCCACCAGCGGCGGCCGAGCGCGGGGGCGGAGACGACGCCGACGACCGGCTGGTAGCCGCCCTCGCCCGCCTCCGTCAGGGAGATCAGCGTGGCCCAGACGGGGACGCCGCGTACGTAGTTCTTGGTGCCGTCGATCGGGTCGACTACCCAGCGGCGTGGGCCCGTGCCCTCGATGCCGTACTCCTCGCCGAGGATCGCGTCGCGCGGTCGCGCCCGCTGGAGCTGGCCGCGGATGAGTTCCTCGGCGGCCTTGTCCGCCTCGCTCACCGGCGTCATGTCCGGCTTGGTCTCGACCTTCAGGTCGAGCGCCTTGAACCGGTCCATCGTCGCGGCGTCGGCGGCGTCCGCGAGGACGTGGGCGAGGCGCAGGTCATCGCGATAGTCGGGCATGACCGAACCGTATCTGCCCGGCTCGGGGCGGGGCTACACCGGACGGGGGATCATCACGGCCGGGCCTGGGGGCCGGTTCTCCGGGCTCCGGGCCGCTGGCGTCTCGTGCCTCTGGCCCCGTGCCCCTGGGCCGCTGGCGTCGCGTGCCCCTGGCCCCGTGCCCCCGGGCCGCTGGCGTCTCGTGCCCCTGGGCCCCTGGCCCCGTGCCCCCGGGCCGCTGGCCTCCCGTGCCCCTGGCCCCGTGCCCCTGGGCCCCTCACCCCGTGCCGCCTGGCGCCCGTGCCCCGTGCCGTGTCCTGCGCCCCGGGCACCGGATCGCGGGTCCTCGCCCCGGATCGCGGCTGCGGGCTCGTCTCGGTTTGCCTGCTGTCCGTTGTGAGTCGGGGCCGTGCCGGAGCATCCGCCCTCGGTCTGGCGCGGAATCGGATGGGTGTGAGGAGCCGGCGTTGACGCGCCAGCCGCTGCGGGCGGACGTTCCGGCACGGCCCCTTCGGTGCGTTGGCGGGCTCCGATGCGAGGGAGTGCCGGTGCTTGGGGCCCCGGTGGTCGCTTGCGGGCGCCCTCGGAGGTGTCGCGAACCCTTGACAGTGGTTCTGTGCGCGTCAAATCTGAGCTGCAGAGTCGGTCGCCCTAGGGAGGCGATGATGCCTGCAGCGCGGGAATCCCTCTTGGATGCCGCCTATACGGCGCTCGCGCGTCGTGCGTGGTCTGCGGTGCGGATGGTCGATGTGGCCGCCGTGGCTGGTGTGTCACGTCAGACGCTGTACAACGAGTTCGGGAGCAAAGAGGGGCTCGCGCGTGCTCTGGTGCGGCGGGAGGCCGATGCCTATCTCGCGGGGGTCGAGCGGGCGCTCGCCATGCATGCGGACGCACAGGAGCGGCTGGTCGCGACCGCCGAGTGGACCGCGTCGGCCGCGCGGAGCAATGCGCTGGTACGGGCGATGCTGACCGGGTGCTGGAGCGAGCGGCTGCCCTCGCCGACGCTCTCGGCGGTGCCGTCGGCGTCCGCGGTGCCCGCGCAGCGGCGGGCCGACGGGCCGCTGCCCTCGCCCTCCGACTTCGTGGCGCTGGTGCGGGATCGTGCGGTGGCCACGCTGGGCGCCTCCAAGGCGGACAGCGCCGAGTTGGCCCGTTCCTGTGAACTCGTCGTCCGGCTCGCTCTGTCGTGTGTCGCGGCGCCGCCCGGTGAGGGCGGGGTCACGGATCTGGTGAAGGCCGCGCTGGCCCCGTGGCCCCGGCTGGTCTGAGGATCAGTGGGCCGAGCCCGACAGCTGCAGCCCGATGACCCCGATGATCACCAAGCTGATCGAGACGATCTTGAGCGTGGAGACCAGGTCGCCGAGGAAGATCATGCCGTAGAGGGCGGTGCCCGCCGCGCCGATGCCGGTCCAGACGGCGTACGCCGGGCCGACGTCGAGCTTTTTCAGGGCGAGGGTCAGCAGGCCGAAGCTGCCCAGCGCGAAGGCGCAGAACGCGATCGTCGGCCAGACCCTGGTGAAGCCGTGCGAGAGCTTCAGACAGACCGCGAAGCCGGTTTCCAGCAGTCCCGCCACAACTACCAGCAGCCACGCCATGTCCCAGTCCTCCCGCCGTCGCACGTCGACTGCTTGGTGTGATTATGCATTCACCGACCGGCTAAGCCCTTACCGGAGGGGCACGAGCGCAAACAACGCGGAGGTCACGGCGGAATCAGTCGCCTTCCTTCCGCTCCCGCGTCGCCAGCAGCCTGCGCAGAGAATAGAGCCGGGCCGGGTCCGCGTGACCGTCTGTCACCCACTGGTCCAGGGCGCAGTCCTGCTCGTCGTGGCTGCACGCGCGCGGGCAGCCCTCGGTGCCGGGTTCGAGGTCGGGGAACGCGTGGATGACCCGGGACGGATTGACGTGGTGCAGGCCGAAGGAGCGCAGACCCGGGGTGTCGATGACCCAGCCCTCGTCGTCGGCCAGGGGGAGCGCGAGCGCCGACGTCGTGGTGTGCCGGCCGCGGCCCGTCACCGCGTTGACGTGTCCGGTCGTACGCCGCCGCTCCTCGGGGACGAGCGCGTTGACGAGGGTCGTCTTGCCGACGCCCGAGTGGCCGACGAACGCCGTGATCCTGCCGTCCAGCTGTTCGCGTACGCGGTCGGCGGCGCCGCCGTTCTCCAGCTCCTCGCGGCTGGTCACGAGGTACGGGATGTCCAGCGCGCCGTACAGCTCCAGGAGTTTGTCCGGCGGGGCCAGGTCCGATTTCGTCATCACGAGGAGGGGGGTGAGGCCACCGTCGAAGGCCGCCACCAGACAACGGTCGATCAGACGGGGGCGCGGCTCCGGGTCGGCGAGGGCGGTGACGATGGCGAGCTGGTCGGCGTTGGCGACGACCACGCGCTCGTACGGATCGTCGTCGTCGGCCGTGCGGCGCAGTACGGAGCTGCGCGGCTCGATGCGGACGATGCGGGCCAGGGTGTCCTTCTTGCCGGACAGATCGCCGACGAGGGCCACCTGGTCGCCGACCACCGCCGCCTTGCGGCCCAGTTCGCGGGCCTTCATCGCCAGCACGGTCCGGTCGTCGACGAGGCATGTCAGCCTGCCGCGGTCGACCGTGAGGACCATGCCCTCGGCCGCCTCCTCGTGCTTGGGGCGGATGTTCGTACGCGGACGGTTGCCCTTGGGGTTGGGGCGGCTGCGGATGTCGTCCTCGTCGGTGTGCTTGCCGTAACGGCGCATGATCCCGGTCCGCCCGTCAGTTCCCGAGCATCCCGGCCCACAGGTCGGGGAAGTCCGGAAGGGTCTTCGCCGTCGTCGCCACGTTCTCGATCTGTACGCCCTCCACGGTCAGGCCGACGATCGCGCCCGCGGTGGCCATGCGGTGGTCGTCGTACGTGTGGAAGATGCCGCCGTGCAATCGGCGGGGGCGGATGTGCAGACCGTCGGCGGTCTCGGTGACGTCGCCGCCGAGCTCGTTGATCTCCTTGGTGAGCGCGGCCAGGCGGTCCGTCTCGTGCAGGCGCAGGTGAGCCACGCCGCGCAGGGTCGAGGGGGAGTCGGCCAGGGCCGCGACCGCCGCGATGCCCGGGGTCAGCTCGCCGACCTCGCTCAGGTCCACGTCGATGCCGTGGACCGAGCCCGAGCCGGTGAACCGCAGGCCGCTCTCGGTCAGTTCGCAGGTACCGCCCATTTCGGTGAAGATCTCCCTCAGCTTGTCGCCCGGCTGGGTGGTGCGCGCGGGCCAGTCGGGGATGACGACCGTGCCGCCGGTCACCAGGGCCGCCGCCAGGAACGGCTGTGCGTTCGACAGATCCGGCTCGACGATCAGGTCGCGGCCGAGCAGCGCGCCCGGCGTGACCCGCCAGACGTTGGGCTCGCCGCCCGACTCCGGGGTGTCCACCTGGGCGCCGACCGCGCGCAGCATGTCGACCGTCATCCGGATGTGCGGCATGGAGGGGAGCGTCGAGCCGATGTGGCGGACCTCGACACCCTGGTTGAAGCGCGGGCCGGAGAGCAGCAGGGCCGACACGAACTGCGAGGACGACGACGCGTCGATCTCGACCGGGCCGCCGTCCAGGGCGCCCCCGCCGTACACGGTCAGCGGCAGCGCGCCGCGGCTGTCGTCGTCGATACGGGCGCCGAGTACGCGCAGCGCGTCGATCACGCCGTTCAGGGGGCGCTCGTACGAACGCGGGTCGCCGTCGAAGCGGATGGGGCCGTCGGCCAGCGCGGCGACGGGCGGAAGGAAGCGCATCACGGTGCCGGCGTTGCCCACGTCGACCGTGGCCGGGCCCGCCAGACCCGAAGGGATGACCCGCCAGGCCTCGCCGGAGGCGTCCGGGCCCGCGGCGACCGTGGAGCTGGACGCCACCGTCTCCTCGATGCCCACGCCCATCGCGCGCAGCGCGCCCGCCATCAGCAGCGTGTCGCGGGAGCGCAGCGGGCGGCGCAGCCAGCCCGGCTCGGAGGCCAGCGCGGCCAGCACGAGAGCGCGGTTGGTGACCGACTTGGACCCCGGCACGTGGACCGTCGCGTCGACGGCTCCGCTCGCGTGCGGGGCGGGCCAGAGGGCGGTGTGGGCGGGGTTAGCGGTCATGCGCCCCACTTTAGTGGCTGGGGATGGATGGAAATCTTGATCAAAAGCGGCGAAATCCGAACCAAAGCGTTCCGCTGGGGAACCGGTTTGGAGCGTGCGGCTCCGTTGTGGCTGGTCGCGCTCACGCAGCGGAGCTGCAAGAGGTCACAGCCGCGCGCCACTTCGGGGCGCTTCAGACCTCCAGGAGCCAGCGGCCGCCGCCCAGCAATGAGCACAGTGATACCGCATGGAAAAGGAATAGCCACAGGCCAGCCGGGACGTGCGTGAGCCGTGACAGCTGGTCCGCGTCCGAGTCGCCCGCGCTCCCGTGGCTCCGCTTGGCCTGGAGTTCGAAGGCCGGGCGGACCCCGCCGAGGAGGAGGAACCACACTACGGCGTACGCGAAGGCCGCCTGCACCTGGGGGCCGGTGAGCCAGGACACCACCAGGAACGTGCCGCCGGTGAGGATCACGGTCAGGGCGCCGTATGCGTTGCGGATCATCACCAGCATGGCGACGAGCAGGGCGGTGGCCAGCCACAGCAGAGCGGTGATGTGGCCGACGGCGAGCAGCGCGGCGCCGCCGAGGCCGAGCAGCGGGGGAGCGGTGTAGCCCGCGGCCGCGGTGAGGATCATGCCGGGCCCTGTGGGCTTGCCGCGGCTGACGGTGAGGCCACTGGTGTCGGAGTGCAGCCGTATACCGCTGAGGCTGCGCCCGGTGAGCAGCGCGACCAGGCCGTGGCCGCCCTCGTGCGCGATGGTGATGGCGTTGCGGGACACGCGCCAGACGCCGTGCGGGACGATCACTGCCAGCGCGGCGACCATGGTGGCGATCACCACCCACAGGTCGGGGTCCGGCTGGCTGCCGAAGACCTCGTCCCAGAGGCTTGCCAGCGAGGTGGCTGCGGTGCTGTCCATAGTCGGGGTTGGCTCCCTCGGTGTCGCGGAATCTGGCAGTGTGGCACGTATGTGCGGACGGTATGCAGCGAGTCGGGGGCCCGAGAATCTCGCAGGAATCTTTGAGGTCGAGAAGTGGGACTCCGAGGAGACCTTGGAGCCGGACTACAACGTGGCCCCGACCAAGGAGGTCTACGCCGTCCTCGACCGTCCCCTGAAGGACGCGGACAGCCCGAAGCCGGTTCGCCAGCTGCGCAAGCTCAAGTGGGGGCTCGTCCCGTCCTGGGCCAAGACGCCCGAGGGCGGCGCCCGGATGATCAACGCGCGCGCGGAGACGGTGCACGAGAAGCCCTCGTACCGCCGCGCCTTCGCCGCCCGGCGCTGCATCGTCCCCGCCGACGGCTACTACGAGTGGGTCACCGCCGCGGCCGAGCGCGATCTGGAGGTCGAGGGCAAGAAGAAGCGGCCGCGCAAGCAGCCGTACTTCGTGACACCGGCGGACGGCTCGGTGTTCGCGATGGCCGGGATGTACGAGTTCTGGCGCGACAAGACGCTGCCCGACGACCATCCGCGGGCGTGGTGGGTGACGTGCTCGGTCATCACGACCGAGGCCGAGACCTCGCCGCTCGCGATCGCGCCCGCCGAGGGCCCGCGCACCCTGGCCGACATCCACCCCCGGATGCCCCTGATGCTCCCGCCGGACCGCTGGGACGCCTGGCTCGACCCGGCCCGCACGGACGTCGACGGCCTCCGCGAGCTGCTCGCGCCGCCGCCCGCCGGGCTGATGCGCGCGTACCCCGTCTCCACGGCGGTCAGCAACGTCCGCAACAACGGGCCGGAGCTGTTGAAGGAGCTGGAGGGGCCCGAGGAGGGCACACTTTTCTGATGAGCGAGATCGTCGAGACGGATGCGGGCGCCGCGCGCATCACCTGGCACAAGGCGAGGAAGGCCAGGCTCCTGCTCGCCGTCAGCCATGGCGCCGGTGGTGGCATCGAGGTGCGTGACCTCCAGGCGCTGGCTCAGGCGCTGCCCGCGCACGGCGTCACCGTGGCGCTCGTCGAGCAGCCCTGGCGGGTGGCCGGCAAGAAGGTGGCGCCCGCGCCGAAAACGCTGGACGTGGGCTGGCGCGGACTGTGGCCGGCCCTGGCGAAGCCCGGACTGCCCGTGGTCTCCGGCGGCCGCAGCGCCGGGGCCCGCGTCGCCTGCCGTACGGCGACGGAACTCGGTGCCGCCGCCGTGCTCGCCCTCAGCTTCCCGCTGCACCCGCCGGGCAAGCCGGAGAAGTCCCGCGCCGACGAACTGCTCGGCTCCGGGGTGCCCACCCTCGTCGTCCAGGGCGGCAACGATCCATGGGGGAAACCCGACGAGTTCCCGCAGGGGTCGTACGAACTGGTTGAGATTCCGTACGCGGATCACGGCCTTGCCGTGCCGAAACGGGCTCCGCTCGACCAGGCCGAGGCCCTGAAGATCGTCACCGACGGTGTCGTGGAGTGGGCCGCGTCACTCGGGTGACACCCGGGAATGCTGAGCGGCGGACCTCTGTTGTGGGGAACAGACAGCACGGCGCGTGCTGAACCGTTCGTACGAGAGGAAGTCCGCCGCATGGGTTCGACCTTCTGCCCGAGCCGCAGCAGCCGCGCTGACCTGGACTGGACGATGCTGCTCGCGGCGAAGAACGCCCCGATTCGGGCGGCGGGTGAGCCTGATGTTCGTCTATCCTCCGATTCCAGTGGAACCGGTCTCGGTTTCACGACATCGCTGGAGGAGGTGGGTCCGGTCACTGGGACCGACGCAGGGACCGAACACGGCCAGGCGGAGCAGCCCGAGGGCCAGGGCACGAGCTCGGAGTCGTCCGCTGAGCGCACCGCGCGCTTCGAGCGGGACGCGCTCGAATTCCTCGACCAGATGTATTCGGCTGCCCTGCGCATGACGCGCAACCCGGCCGACGCCGAGGACCTGGTGCAGGAGACGTACGCGAAGGCATACGCGTCCTTCCACCAGTTCCGCGAGGGCACCAACCTCAAGGCGTGGCTGTATCGCATTCTCACCAACACCTTCATCAACTCGTACCGCAAGAAGCAGCGCGAACCCCAGCGCAGCGCGGCCGAGGAGATCGAGGACTGGCAGCTGGCGCGTGCCGAGTCACACATGTCGACGGGTCTGCGTTCCGCCGAGTCGCAGGCGCTCGATCACCTGCCCGACTCGGACGTCAAGGAAGCGCTGCAGGCGATCCCCGAGGAATTCCGCATCGCCGTCTATCTCGCGGATGTAGAGGGCTTTGCGTACAAGGAGATCGCGGACATCATGGGGACACCCATCGGTACGGTCATGTCCCGGCTACACCGGGGCCGCCGTCAACTGCGCGGCATGCTCGAGGACTACGCGCGTGACCGCGGGCTGGTTCCGGCCGGCGCCGGAGAGTCGAACGAAGCGAAAGGCTCGGGCTCATGAGCTGCGGAGAGCCGCACGAGACGGATTGCAGTGAGGTACTCGACCACCTGTACGAGTTCCTTGACCATGAGATGCCGGACGCGGACTGCACGAAGTTCGAGGTGCACTTCGAGGAGTGCTCCCCGTGCCTGGAGAAGTACGGCCTCGAGAAGGCCGTGAAGAAGCTGGTCAAGCGGTGCTGCGGCCATGACGACGTGCCGACGGATCTGCGTGCCAAGGTCATGGGGCGCATCGATCTGGTCCGCTCGGGGCAGGTCGTGCCCGAGCATGACGTGACAGCGACGCCGCAGGAGTCCTGAACTCCGGCCGTCCTGAACCCGGCGGTCCTGAACGCCGGCCGTCCTGAAATCCGGCGTCCAGAGCCCCGGGTCTCCTCAACACCGGTAGCGGATCGTCCGTTTATCACCCGAACGTGCTAATCCGTGGGCTCCGCGCCCACGGATTCGGCCATACCCGTCCCCGGGTCGCCCCCGCCGCTCTAGGCTCCGGAGCCTGAAGTCGGGGAGGGTACGAAGGGGACGAGGATGGGGTCGGTTCCGGCGTGGGCCCGTGTGTACGTGGCCTGTGTCGTTCTCGGGGCCCTCGCCTGTGTGGCTCCTCTCCCGGACCTCCGCGTTCCATGGTGGGCCGTCGCCCTGCTCGCCGTCCTGTACGCCGGGTGCGAGCGGATCACGCTGCCGCGCGGGCCGAGAGGCGTGAGCGCGGCAGGACGTGACACCCCCAAGAGCATGGGCACCTTCCTCCCCGTATTGCTGGCCGGGGCCTTTCTGCTGCCGCCGCCCGCCGCCGCGTTCGTGGTGGTGCCGGGGGCCCTGCTTGCCCGGGTCGAACAGCGCCCCCGGTGGCTGCGCCGGGTCTGGCGCGCGGCCCAGCTCGCGGTCGCGGTCTGGGCGGCCTCCCGGGTGCACTGGGCGCTGGACGGCCGGGACGCGGTGGTCGAGGCCGACTTTCCGTACGCGCTGGCGCCCGCCGGGGCCGCGGTGCTCACGTTCTGCCTGGTGCTGACCGTCCTCGACGGGGGGATCCTCGCGCTGGCCGACCGGGCGCCAGTGCGCGGCGCCTGGCGCGGGCTCTTCGCGCGCTCCCTCGCGCCCGTCGCCGTCCACGGGCTCGCCGGGCTGATGATGGCGGTGCTGTGGCGCAGTCCGTACGGGCCTGTCGCCGCGTTGCTCGTCTTGTTGCCGATGTACGTGTCCTGCTGGGCGTTCGCGCAGTACCACCGGGAACGGGCCGCCCACCAGGCCACGATCCGCGCCCTCGTCCAGGCCGTCGACATCAAGGACGGTTACACCCGCGGGCACAGCGAGCGGGTCGGGCAGGCGTCGATGATGATCGCCCGCGAACTCGGCATGGACGACGAACGTGTCGAGGTGCTGCGGTTCGCCGGAATCCTGCACGACGTGGGGAAGCTGGGGGTTCCCACGCGCTTGCTGCGGAAGGACGGGCCGCTGACGCCCGAGGAGCGGCGGGTCATCGAGCTGCATCCCGAGTACGGGCACGAGATGGTGCGCGGGATCGGGTTCCTCGGGGAGGCGCGGTCCGCGATCCTCCATCACCACGAGCGGCTGGACGGGAGCGGGTATCCGTACGGCCTGGTGGGGGCCCAGATTCCGGAGTTCGCGCGGGTGGTGGCGGTCGCGGACGCGTTCGACGCGATGACGTCCACGCGGTCCTATCGGCGGGCTCGGCCTGTTCCCGCCGCGCTGGAGGAGCTTGAGCGGTGTGCCGGGGTCCAGTTCGACCCCGGGATGGTCCAGGCCCTGGTGCGGGCGCTGGCCCGGCATGGGTGGCATCCCGCCGTGACCGCCGACAGTGCGCCGCTTCGCGGCGGTGTTTACCCACCCGCTCCGGCCGTTTCCGGTCGGCTGGAAGGGCAACCGACCACCACTGCGGGTGGGAGAGTCCCATGAGTAGCGCCGCTTCGGGGCGGTGTTTACCCACCGGCTCCGCCCGTTTCCAGTCGGCTGGAAGGGCACCGAAACCCCTTCCCCTCACCCTCGTTCACACCCTCACCCTCCTCCTCACCCTCCTCTCCCTCACCGTCACCCTCTGGACCGGCCTCTCCGACCGCGGTACCGCCCTCGCCTTCGGCATCCTCATCGCCCTTGGTGAACTCACCCGCTGGAGTGGTGCCGAGGAGCGGGAGACCGCTCCGCTCGGGGCCGCGGGGGCGTTGTCGTACGCGCTGCTCGGGGAGCAGGCGGGGCAGCACACCCACCACGGTGTCCTGCAAGTCGTGGCCGTGGTCGCCGCGGCGGCCCTCCTGGGGTGTGTGCCCCATGTGGCCCGGGGGAAGGGGCCGACCGTCGACCACCTCACCCGGCGGGTGCTGACCGTCGCGTTCGCCGCCGTCTGTTTCCAACCCCTCTACAACCACGGCAGGTTGCTGGAATGGGGCGGCGGCCCGGCGTACGCGCTGCTGCTCGTCGCGCTGCTGGTGCTCACCGCCCTGTGCGACGCCGTGCTCGCGGCGGCCATGGCGCACGCGCGGACCCGGTGGCCGTTCGGGCCGCTGCTGCGCGACGAGCTACGGTCGATGCTCGGCATCGGGTCGGCCGTGTGCGCGACCGGGGCCGTGATGTCGCTCGCGGTCGCCGTGGTCGGGCTCTGGGCACTGCCCGTCTTCTCGCTGCCGCTGCTGCTCACCCAGCTGTCGTTCCGGCGCTACGCGGCCGTGCGCGTCACCTACCGGCAGACGATCGCCTCCCTCGCGCGGGCGACCGAGATCGCCGGGTACACCCCTGCGGGGCATGCCCGGCGAGTGGCCGCGCTCAGCCGGGCGGTCGGGCGGGAGCTGGGGCTGTCCGAACCCGATCTGACCGTCCTGGAGTACGCGGCGCTCATGCACGACATCGGCCAGCTCAGCCTCGTCGACCCCGTCCCCGCCGGGGCCACGTCCGTGCTCTCCGCCGACGAGCAGCGCCGGATCGCTCTCCTCGGCGGTGCCGTCGTACGCCAGACCGGGGTGGACCCCGAGGTCGCCGTGGTGGTGGAGCGGCAGGCCGACCCGTACCGGGAGCAGCCGGTCACCGCGCGGATCGTACGGGCCGTGAACGCATACGAGGAGATGGCCCGGGAAGCAGGGCCCGGAGGGCCGCTGACGGCGCTGGAGAAGCTGCGCCTGGGCACCGCCCACGACTACCAGCCGGAAGTCGTGGAGTCGCTGGCCAGGGTGCTGTTGAATCAAAGGGGTGGCACGTGAGCGCCTTGCGGCAGGGGTCGTGGCGGGCGGTGGGCGGGCGGTCTGACGCTGGTCCGGGCTGGGTAACCCATGGGTAATGAGCGGCCGTCCGACGGTACGTGGTTGGATGCGAGGAAGAGGGTGTTCGGGGGCACGGGCCAGCCCAGGGCTGCACTGTCTTCAAGGGACTCTTCAAGGGACCAGCAGCGGGAATCGCGAGGAACTGGCAGGCGGGAATCGTGAGGATCTTCGGCAAGGGACGACACCGGCCCTCCGCCTCATGGCGGCAGGCCACCGACCGTGCGTTCACGCTGATCGGCGACGGCCGCTACGAGGACGCGGGCGCGCTGCTGACGCGCGCCGCGGACCTGGAGCCGTGGCTGTCCGAGTCCTGGTTCAACCTGGCCCTGCTGCACAAGTTCCGGCACGACTGGGAGCAGGCCCGGGCGGCGGGCCTCAGAGCCGTCGCGCTGCTCGACCGCGAGACCGGGGCGCCCGACTGGTGGAACGTGGGCATCGCGGCCACCGCCCTGCAGGACTGGCCGCTGGCCCGGCGCGCCTGGCAGGCGTACGGGCTGCGGGTGCCCGGCGGTGCCGCCGTCTCCGGGGAACCGGTGGGCATGGACCTCGGCAGTGCGGCCGTACGGCTGTCCCCAGAGGGCGAGGCCGAGGTGGTGTGGGGGCGCAGGCTCGACCCCGCCCGCATCGAGGTGCTGTCGATTCCGCTGCCGTCCTCCGGGCGGCGCTGGGGCGAGGTCGTCCTGCACGACGGGGTGCCCCACGGGGAGCGCACCACCGCCGCCGGGCACGCCTATCCCGTCTTCGACGAGATCGAGCTGTGGGCTCCGTCACCGGTGCCTACCTGGGTGGTCCTGCTTGAGGCGGCCACCGAGGACGACCGGGACGCCCTGGAGCAGCTCGCCGCCGACGCCGGCTTCGCCGCCGAGGACTGGTCGTCGTCCGTACGGCTGCTGTGCCGGATGTGCTCGGAGTCCCGGATGCCGTCCGACGAGGGCGACGGCGAGCACCTGGACCCGCACGACCGCAGTGAGCCCGGCCACCCCGGGCCGCTCGGCCACCGCACCGACGGGCAGCTGTGGGTGCCCGAGCGGGAGTGCGGGGTGGCCGCGCCGGCTTCGCTGGTACGGGGGTTGCTGGACGGGTGGGTCGCGGACAGCCCTGATTCCCGGGACTGGCGGGACTTGGAAGAGGTCTGCTAGGGCCGGTCCGGCATGATCCGCCGGGCAGGCCCCGGGTCCATGGCCGACTGCGGCGCTGTCGTGGCTGGTCGCGCCCACGCGGCGGAACCGTGGATCGACACTGTCCCGCGCCCCCGAACGGCGCGGCCCCCGTACCCTGTATCAGCATCACATCCGTGTTTTTGAGGAAGGCGTACGTCGGTCATGGCGCAGCAGGACACTGAGCAGCAGCACTCCGGAGTGCTCCCCGTGGACGACGACGGCTTCGTCATCGACACCGAGGACTGCGAGGAGCGTGAGGCGGGCTACCGTGAGCGCGGCACCTCGCGGCCGATCACGGTTGTCGGGAACCCGGTGCTGCACAAGGAGTGCAAGGACGTCACGGAGTTCGGGGACGAGCTGGACCAGCTGGTCGCCGACATGTTCGCCAGCCAGCGCACCGCCGAGGGCGTGGGCCTGGCCGCCAACCAGATCGGCGTCGACCTGAAGGTCTTCGTCTACGACTGCATGGACGACGAGGGCAAGCGGCACGTGGGTGTCGTCTGCAACCCCGTGCTCGTCGAGCTGCCCGCCGAGCAGCGCCGCCTGGACGACAGCAACGAGGGCTGCCTCTCGGTGCCGACCGCGTACGCGCCGCTGGCCCGCCCCGACTACGCCGAGGTCACCGGCCAGGACGAGAAGGGCAACCCGGTCAAGATGCGCGGCACCGGCTACTTCGCCCGCTGCCTTCAGCACGAGACGGACCACTTGTACGGATACCTGTACATCGACCGGCTCTCCAAGCGCGAGCGCAAGGACGCGCTGCGGCAGATGGCCGAGAACGAGCCCCGCTACCCCGTGGTCGCCAACGACTGAGTCGAACCCGTGGTCGCCAACGGCTGAGTCAGAAAACGACAGTTGGGGCTCACGGCCCCTCGCGAGTCCCTGCCGACGGCGCCTGGTTCAGGACCCCTCCTGACCAGGCGCCGTTCGTGTGTACGTCGCACGTTCGATCCCTTGCGCTCCCCCAGTGATCCATATTCAGTCACGGAAGGTGAGATTCTCGGCACCGTGGGGTAGTGAATGGAGCAAATCCGTTCCCAGACAGTCAGTTGTGGTGCTGAATAGGAAGTGCGGGGATACGCAACGGCGCACGCCCGGCACAGCGGGAGGGGCGAGGAGCGCCAACAGGCGGCTGAGAGGGGTTTGTTCGTGCATGCTTTCTCACAGAGCACTTCATCGACAACGACAGCGGTCGCGGTTCCACCGGCGCTCTCTCTTCCGGTGATCGAGGCGGTGTTTCCCCGCCAGCTCCACCCGTATTGGCCCAAGCTCCAGGAGAAGACCAGGACTTGGCTCCTCGAAAAGCGGCTCATGCCCGCGGACAAGGTCGAGGAATATGCCGACGGACTGTGCTACACGGACCTCATGGCGGGCTACTACATAGGTGCCCCCGACGAGGTCATGCAGGCGATAGCCGACTACAGCGCATGGTTCTTCGTCTGGGACGACCGCCACGACCGCGACGTCATCCACGGCCGGGCGGACGCCTGGCGGAGGCTGAGGTCCCAGCTGCACGCGGCGCTCGACTCCCCCAGGAACCATCTGCACCACCAGGATCCCCTGGTCGCGGGGTTCGCGGACAGCATGGTGCGTCTGTACTCGTTCCTCAGCACGAAGTGGAACCAGCGGTTCGCGCTCCACTTCCACGCGGTGATCGAGGCGTACGACCGGGAGTTCCGGAACCGCGCCGCGGGCACCGTCCCCACGGTCGACGAGTATCTCGAACTCCGCCGGCTGACGTTCGCGCACTGGATCTGGACCGACCTTCTGGAGCCCGCCGCGGGATGTGAACTCCCCGCCGCGGTGCGGAATCACCCGGCGTACCGGAAGGCGGCACTGCTCAGCCAGGAATTCGCCGCCTGGTACAACGATCTGTGTTCGCTGCCCAAGGAAATCGCGGGCGACGAGGTCCACAATCTCGGAATCAGTCTCATTCACCACGAGGGGTTGACGCTCGAAGAAGCCGTCAGCGAAGTACGGCGGCGGGTCGAGGAATGCATCACCGAATTCCTCGTCACCGAAAAAGCCGTCTTACGGCTTGCCGAAACCCTCGCGGACGGGACCGTGCGGGGCAAGGAATGCAGCGTCGCCGTGAAGGCGTGTCTCAGCAATATGCGCAACTGGTACAGCTCCGTGTACTGGTTCCACCACGAGTCGGGCCGGTACAGGGTCGACAGCTGGGACGACCGCTCCACACCCCCGTACGTCAACAATGAAGCGGCAGGTGAGAAATGACCGTCGAGTCGATACGGCCTGCGGAACCTCCGGCGCATGAGCTGTCCGTCCCGCCCCTCGCGGGAGGCGGCCTGCCGGGCCTCGGCCACGGCTGGAAGCTGGTGCGCGACCCGCTGGGCTACCTGGCCCAGCTGCGCGACCACGGCGATGTCGTCCGGCTGAAGCTGGGCCCCAAGACGGTGTACGCCATCACCACCCCCGCGCTGACCGGGGCGGTGGCGCTCAACCCCGACTACGAGATCGGCGGCCCGCTGTGGGAGTCCCTCGAGGGGCTGCTCGGCAAGAAGGGGGTGGCCACCGCCAACGGGCCGCAGCACCGGCGTCAGCGGCGCACGATCCAGCCCGCGTTCCGGGCCGACATCATCCCCGAGTACGGGCCGATCATGGAGGAGGAGGCGCGGGCGTTCGCCGCGCGCTGGGAACCGGGGACGGCGGTCGACTGCACCTCGGAGTCGTTCCGCGTCGCCGTCCGCATCGCCGCCCGCTGTCTGCTGCGCGGCAAGTTCATGGACGAGCGCGCCGAGCGGCTGAGCATCGCGCTCGCCACGGTCTTCCGCGGCATGTACCGGCGCATGGTGATCCCGGCGGGACCGCTCTATCGGCTGCCGCTTCCGGCCATGCGCAAATTCGACCGCGCATTGGCCGATCTGCATGACCTCGTCGACGAGATCATCGACGAGAGGCGGGCATCTGGTCAAAGGCCGGACGATTTGCTGACGGCATTGCTGGAAGCGAAGGACGACGACGGCCGGCCCATCGACGAACAGGAGATCCACGACCAAGTCGTAGCGATACTCACCCCCGGCAGCGAAACCATCGCGTCCACGGTCATGTCGCTCCTCCAAGTCCTCACCGCGTATCCGGAACAGGCGGAGAGGGTCAGCGCCGAGGTCGAATCCGTCGTGGGCGACCGGCCCGTCGGATTCGACGACGTCCGGAAGCTGTCGCACACGAACAATGTCGTCGTCGAGACGATGCGTTTGCGTCCCGCCGTATGGATATTGACGCGGCGCGCGGTGACCGAGACCGAGCTGGGCGGCTATCGCATTCCGGCCGGTGCCGACATCATCTACAGCCCGTACGCGATCCAGCGGGATCCCCGGTCGTACCGGGATCACCTGGATTTCGACCCCGACCGCTGGCTTCCGGAACGGTCCGAGGACATCCCGAAGTACGCGATGCGCCCGTTCAGCCTGGGCAACCGGAAGTGTCCGAGTGACCACTTCTCGATGGCCCAGCTCACCCTGATCACGGCGACCGTCGCGTCCAGGTGGCGGTTCGAGCAGGCGCCCGGCTCCAACGACGCGACACGCGTCGGCATCACCCTGCGGCCGAACAAGCTGCTGCTGGAGGCCGTAGCGCGCTGACCCCGCGTGCCCACTGGCGCACGTTCAGGCAGCCCGCGGGCCCCTGAACGTGCGCCGGTACGCCTGCGGGGTCGTCCCCAGACTCCGTACGAACTGATGGCGCAGCGCGGCCGCGGTGCCGAACCCGGTGCGGCCGGCGATCGTGTCCATCATCTCGTCCGTGGCCTCCAGCAACTCCTGGGCCAGCAGCACCCGTTGACGCAGGAGCCAGCGGTATGGCGTGGTGCCGGTCTCCTGCTGGAAGCGGCGCGCGAAGGTGCGCGGGGACATATGGGCGCGCGCCGCGAGCTGCTCGACGGTCACCTCCTCGTCGAGGTGCCGGCGCATCCACATGAGCACCTCGCCGACCGTGTCGCACGCCGAGCGGGGCAGCGGCCGCTCGATGTACTGGGCCTGGCCGCCGTCGCGGTGCGGCGGTACGACCATGCGGCGGGCGATGGCGTTGGCGACCTCCGGGCCGTGCTCCTCGCGCAGGAGGTGGAGGCAGGCGTCGATACCGGCGGCGGTGCCCGCCGAGGTGATCACCGGGCCGTCGTCGACGTACAGCACGTCCGGCTCGACGACCGCCCGCGGGTACCGCCGGGCGAGCTCCTCCGCGTGACGCCAGTGCACCGCGCAGCGCCGACCGTCCAGGAGGCCCGCCGCGCCCAGCACGAAGACTCCGGAGCAGACGCTGAGCACACGGGCACCGCGGTCGATGGCCCGGCGCAGCGCGTCGAGCAGCTCGGGCGGGTAGCCGCGTACGGCATAGGTGTCCCCGGCCGGTACGACGACCAGGTCGGCCGCGTCGAGCCGGTCGAGGCCGTAGGGGGTGGAGACCGTGAACCCGGGGACGTGGGTGTCGAGCGTCGGGCCCTCGGCCGACGCGACCGCGAAGTCGTGGACGGGCAGCCCGTCGTCACTGCGATCGAGGCCGAACACCTCGCAGACGACGCCGAGTTCGAAGGGATGCACGCCGTTGAGCAGGACGGCGGCGACGTTGTTCAGCAAGACTCACCTCGCGTAGACGTCGAGACCGGCCTCTCCAACCTGCTTTTCGGCCGGGGGCCCGGGGGATGTCCCCCGGATGGACACAGCAGCATGCCGCCCAGTGTGCCCCGTCAGTGGCAGGAATTCGAGGGTGTACGGCAGTCCTGCCACTGACGGTCAGGAGTCATCGGCGCGACAGTGGTGTTCATGGAGACGCTCATAGAGAACTTCGACAACCTCCCCGGAATCCTGACCGTCCTCGGCATCTTCGTGATCCTGGCCCTGCCGGGGCTGATCGGGCTGGCCCACGAGCGGCGTATCGACCGTCAGCTCAGGGCTTCGTCACCCGCACCGTCACCGTCCAGTCCTGAAGGCCCTTGCACGACACCCGGCCCGGCTCGGTTGCGCACAACGGCCGGGACGAGCTGAGCCGTGCCGTCCCGGCCGAGACCGCCTCGAAGGCGGCGACGGCGTCCCCCGGCTGGATGACGATGCCGCTGTTCGTGGCCCGGAGAGCGCTGCCGCTCACGGTGACGGGTGCCCAGGGCCGGCCGGTGGTGCCGTCCAGGAGGATGCGGAGCACGTCCCCGGTCGCCAGACAGTACGTGTGGCCGGTGTCGGCGGCGCCGAGCTCGGCCTTCGCCGTCGTACAGCCCTGGTGGGTCCTCGTGGGGGACGGCGACACGGTGCCGCTGCCGCCCGCGTCGCTTCCGCCCTGCGTGCCGCAGCCCGCGAGGAGAAGCGCCAGTGCGGTGAGGGCGATGGTCCGGTGGTGGGTCGCTCGGCGCATGGGGAGGCCTCCTTGGTGCTTGGACGTGCCACGCGCCGATCGGGATCCATAAGGACGGGCCTCGGCCGCGCGATGGCGGCCGGGGCCCGTCAGGAAAGGCTCAGGAAAGCCTCATGAAAGGGGAGCCGTCAGAAGTCCTCGTCGAAGTCGACGGTGCCCTCCACCGCGACCTGGTACGCGGACGGGCGCCGCTCGAAGAAGTTGGTCAGCTCCTGGACACCCTGGAGCTCCATGAAGGAGAAGGGGTTCTCGGAGCCGTACACCGGCGCGAAGCCCAGCCGCTGGAGGCGCTGGTCGGCGACGCACTCCAGGTACTGCCGCATCGACTCGGTGTTCATGCCCGGCAGCCCGTCACCGCACAGGTCGCGCGCGAACTGCAGCTCGGCCTCGACGGCCTCCCGCAGCATGTCGGTGACCTGCTGCCGAAGCTGGTCGTCGAAGAGCTCCGGCTCCTCCTTGCGGACGGTGTCGACCACGTCGAAGGCGAAGGACATGTGCATCGTCTCGTCGCGGAACACCCAGTTGGTGCCCGTGGCGAGGCCGTGCAGCAGACCCCGGCTGCGGAACCAGTAGACGTACGCGAAGGCGCCGTAGAAGAAGAGTCCCTCGATGCACGCGGCGAAGCAGATGAGGTTGAGCAGGAAGCGACGGCGGTCGGCCTTCGACTCCAGCCGGTCCAGCTTCTCCACCGAGTCCATCCACCTGAAGCAGAACTCGGCCTTCTCGCGGATGGACGGGATGTTCTCCACGGCCGCGAAGGCGGCGTTGCGGTCCTCCGGGTCGGGCAGGTAGGTGTCCAGAAGCGTCAGGTAGAACTGGACGTGCACGGCCTCCTCGAAGAGCTGGCGCGACAAGTACAGCCGCGCCTCGGGGGAGTTGATGTGCTTGTACAGCGTCAGCACCAGGTTGTTCGCGACGATCGAGTCGCCCGTCGCGAAGAAGGCCACGAGGCGGCCGATCAGGTGGTGCTCCGCCGGCGTCAGCTTCGCGAGGTCGGCGACGTCCGAGTGGAGGTCGACCTCCTCCACGGTCCAGGTGTTCTTGATGGCGTCCCGGTAGCGCTCGTAGAAGTCCGGGTAGCGCATGGGGCGCAGGGTGAGCTCGAAGCCGGGGTCGAGCAGGTTCTTGTGTCGTTCGGGTGCGGCGGTCATGCGCTACGAGGGGCGGATTTCCCAGAGGCTATGCCTGGGGAGGCCCCTGCCTCCTTCTCTGTGGTGTAGGCGTATCCGTCAGCTCGCTGGAGGAGGCGGACGTGCCGGTGATGGATCCCCTGCACAATGCCGTGCCGGGTGGTGATGTTGAAGCTGCCCTTGGTGCGGACCGCGACCCGGCCCGTATGGGTTCCCGCCTTCTTGCCAGTGGGAACCACTGCCCGAACGAAGTCCCCGGTCTTGAACCGGTGAACCGTCTGGATCACGAACGGCGTGTGCCGGTGTACAACTGCCCGCTTCGACCGCAGCAGCTTGCGCGCGCGTGCCGGACTGCACGGCTGCAACGGCATGCCGTGCTTGTCGAGTACAAATACACATGGGTGGGCCTCACGACCCTCCTCCCGGACCGGACGGTCCGAGGTGACGCGCCCAGCGGCAGGTGAACTGCCGGGCGTCTCCCCTCGCACATGTCCCGTACCGGGTGCCGCGTCGCGGCGCCCGGCTCCCGTTTCGTCCATGCTCCTGAGGTTGTCTGCTGAGCCGGGTTCCAGAGCCGACTGCTGAGGAAGCACAGTCGGGTGGGTCTGCTGTCCTGTACGGAACGTAGCCACCAAGGTCACCTCCTATTTGGTGATGGCTGGCGCTGGTCACAGCAGGCGTCGGCCGCCATGGGCCGACGCCTCCCACTCTTCGAGTGGAGAAGCCTGTGACTACTGGCAGGCCTCGCAGCTCTCCGGGTTCTCCAGAGAACAGGCGACCGCATCGGTCGTACTGTCCAACTGTTGTACGGGAATCGAAGTTACGGACGCCGCGCGGGCGATCCGGGTCGCCGGGCGTGAGCGCAGGTAGTACGTCGTCTTCAGGCCCTGCTTCCAGGCGTACGCGTACATCGAGGAGAGCTTGCCGATGGTCGGCGTCTCCATGAAGAGGTTCAGCGACTGGGACTGGTCCAGGAACGGGGTCCGGGCGGCGGCCATGTCGATGAGGCCGCGCTGCGGGATCTCCCACGCCGTGCGGTACAGGTCGCGGACGTCCTGCGGCACCCAAGTGAAGCCCTGCACCGAGCCGTTGGACTCGCGCAGCGCCTCCCGGGTCTGCGCGTCCCACACGCCGAGCTTCTTCAGCTCGTCCACCAGGTACGAGTTGACCTGGAGGAACTCACCGGAGAGCGTCTCGCGCTTGAACAGGTTGGACACCTGCGGCTCGATGCACTCGTACACGCCCGCGATGGACGCGATGGTGGCGGTGGGCGCGATGGCGAGGAGGAGCGAGTTGCGCATGCCGACCGACGCGATACGGTCCCGCAGCGCCGCCCAGCGCTCCGGCCAGGTGAGCTGGACCTCGAAGTGGTCGGGGTGCAGCACACCCTGGGCCGTACGGGTCTTCTCCCAGGCCGGGAGCGGGCCGTTGCGCTCGGCGAGGTCGGCGGAGACTTCGTACGCGGCGAGCATGATGCGCTCGGCGATGCGCGTGGACAGCGCGCGGGCCTGCGGCGAGTCGAAGGGCAGGCGCAGCTTGAAGAAGACGTCCTGGAGGCCCATCGCACCGAGGCCCACCGGGCGCCACTTGGCGTTGGAGCGGCCCGCCTGCTCGGTCGGGTAGAAGTTGATGTCGACGACCCGGTCCAGGAAGGTGACGGCCGTGCGGACCGTCTCGTCCAGGCGCGCCCAGTCGATGTCGCCGGTCGTCGTGTCGACAAAGGCACCCAGGTTCACCGATCCGAGGTTGCAGACCGCCGTCTCCCCGTCGTCCGTGACCTCCAGGATCTCGGTGCACAGGTTCGAGGAGTGGACGGTGTGGCCCGGCAGCGCCGTCTGGTTGGCGGCGCGGTTGGCGGCGTCCTTGAAGGTCATCCAGCCGTTGCCGGTCTGTGCGAGGGTGCGCATCATGCGGCCGTAGAGGTCGCGGGCCGGGATGGTCTTCTTCGCGAGCCCGGCCACTTCCGCCTTGCGGTACGCGGCGTCGAACTCCTCGCCCCACAGGTCGACCAGTTCGGGTACGTCGGAGGGGGAGAAGAGGGACCAGACGCCGTCGGCGTTCACCCGGCGCATGAACTCGTCCGGGATCCAGTGCGCGAGGTTCAGGTTGTGCGTACGCCGGGCGTCCTCACCGGTGTTGTCGCGCAGCTCCAGGAACTCCTCGAGGTCGGAGTGCCAGGTCTCGAGGTAGACCGCGGCCGCGCCCTTGCGCCGGCCGCCCTGGTTCACGGCGGCGACCGAGGCGTCGAGGGTCTTCAGGAACGGGACGATGCCGTTGGAGTGCCCGTTGGTGCCGCGGATGAGGGAGCCGCGGGAGCGGATCCGGCTGTACGACAGGCCGATGCCGCCGGCGTGCTTCGAGAGGCGGGCGACCTGGTGGTAGCGGTCGTAGATGGAGTCCAGCTCGTCCAGCGGGGAGTCGAGGAGGTAGCAGGACGACATCTGCGGGTGCCGCGTACCGGAGTTGAACAGCGTGGGGGAGGAGGGGAGGTAGTCGAGGCGGCTCATCAGCCCGTAGAGGGAAGCGACTTCGTCCACGGAACGGGCGGTGTCGTCCTCGGCGAGACCGGCGGCGACGCGCAGCATGAAGTGCTGGGGGGTCTCGATCACCTTGCGCGTGATCGGGTGCCGGAGGAGATAGCGGCTGTGCAGGGTGCGCAGCCCGAAGTAGCCGAAGCGGTCGTCGCCCTCGGTGTCGATGAGTGCGTCGAGGCGGGCCGTGTGCAGGCGGACGAACTCGGCGGTGCGGTCAGCGATGAGGCCCTCGCGGTGGCCGACGGCGACCGACTCGGAGAAGGACGTGACGCCCTGCGAGGCGGCCTCGGCGGCGATGCTGATCGTCAGCAGCCGGGCGGCCAGTCGCGAGTACACCGGGTCCTCGGAGATGAGGCCCGCGGCGGCCTCCGTGGCCAGCTCGCGCAGCTCGGGCTCGTCCGCCCGGGCGGACCGGCCGCGCAGCGCGGCGGCGGCGACCCGGCGGGGGTCGGCGTCGGGGAGGTCGGCGGTGAGGTCGGTCAGGGTACGCAGCAGATCAGAGGCGTGGCCCGAAGGGTCTCCGTTGAGGGCGGCGGTGGGAGACGGGTGGGCGGTACCGGGACCGTCGTTCTCCACCGGTGTCGCGTTCGCGTTCGCTGAGACCGGATCGGCTGGCGCGATGGTCACGTGGGGCTCTCCCTCGCTCGGCAGGGGGCCTGGCGGAGGGCAGGGCAGCTCACGAGCGCACGCGGCGTCGCGTCCACCGGCCCATTCCACGAGGCCCGGACGTCATGGCAACCCGGACCGGAAGGCCGGGCGCGCTGTCGGCAGGTCCTCGGACTGACTCTCGTACGACGGCATGCGGGCATACGTGTACGAGTACACCGTTGCGGGACAGTTCCGGATTCGCACCGGATTCCCCTGCGGCGACAGCGAGCATGAGCATACATCTTGTGTCGGGCCGCCGGAGCACCCCCACATGTTGTGTCGTATCGCGAGGCTACCTGGGGAACTGGCGGGTGTAATGCGCTACGTATTACGCTTCCCGTATGACGCCGAAAACCATCAGTTTTCGTCCGGACGCCGAGACGCACCGTGAGCTGGACGCGCTGGCCGCGGCGCGGGACATAACGGCGTCCGATGCCATAAGGCTGGCGATCCACGAGGCATACGTCCGAGAACAGTACCGGCGTGCCGCCTCCGAGCTGGATGAGTGGCGTAACGATCCGGCCTACCAGGCGGAGATCGCCGAAGTGCGCGAGGAAATGAACGACCTCCGTGCGTGGTGACCTCTACCGCCTCCGCGTCCGGAAGGACGCGGTCGGCCATGAGCAGCGCGGTGCGCGCTATGCCGTGGTTCTGCAGACCGAAGCGCTCAACACGTCCACGCTGATCGTGGCGCCGACGTCGACGAGCGCCCGGCCCGGGCTGCTGCACCCGAGGCTGGATATGAACGGTACGCCGACGGTGGTGCTCGTCGAGCAGATGGCGGCCGTTGATCCCGAGCGGCTCGGTGATTCCTTCGGCCGAGTCGACCCCGGGGAGTGGGATGACGTCGAGCGCGCGGTGAAGCTGGTGCTGGGGCTGCTCTGAGCGTATGCCCCGGGTACGGCAACGGGCCGCCGGATTTTCCGGCGGCCCGTGTCACGTACCGGCAGGTGTCAGTGCGCCGCCCCCGCCGTCGCCGGCGGCAGTTCCACCTCGACGCCCTTGTCGCCCGCGTCCGCCGTGTAGTCCTCCGGAGACGTCTCGTCGATCCCCTCCGGGGCCTTGAAGGCGCGGAAGGCGAAGGTGAGGGCCACCGTCACCACCACGTTCAGCACGAACGCCGTCAGGCCGATGTAGCCGATCTCCCCGATCCCGGGGATCTCCTTCGAGCTGCCGCCGAAGTGCTTCTGCGTCGGCGAGGCGACCCCGTACGCGGCGAGCGTGCCGTAGAGCATGCCGACCGCCCAGCCCGTGAGCAGCGCCCAGCGGTGGAACCAGCGGGTGAACAGACCGCCGACCAGGGCCGGGAAGGTCTGCAGGATCCAGATCCCGCCGAGCAGCTGGAAGTTGATCGCCACCGTCTTGTCCATCGTCAGGACGAAGACCAGCGCGCCCACCTTCACAAGGAGGGAGACAAGTTTAGAAACCTTCGTCTCCTGCTGAGGGGTGGCGTCCGGCTTGATGAAGTCCTTGTAGATGTTGCGCGTGAAGAGGTTCGCGGCGGCGATGGACATGATGGCCGCCGGGACGAGCGCGCCGATGCCGATGGCGGCGAAGGCCACGCCCGCGAACCAGTCCGGGAACATGGTCTCGAAGAGCTGCGGGATGGCGAGCTGGCCGTTCTGCACCTTCACCCCGGCCGCGATCGCCATGAACCCGAGCAGGGCGAGCAGGCCCAGCATCAGCGAGTACAGGGGCAGGATCGTGGTGTTGCGGCGGATCACCTCACGGCTGCGGCTGGACAGCGTTGCCGTGATCGAGTGCGGGTACATGAACAGCGCCAGCGCCGAGCCGAGCGCGAGGGTGGCGTACGTCCACTGGCCCGCCTCGGGCGGCACGACCCCGCCGGCGCCCGCCGCCGAGTACTTGTCGGTGGCCGCCTGGAAGATCTCGTCGAAGCCGCCCAGCTTGATCGGGATGTAGATGATGGCCACCGCGATCACGATGTAGATCAGGGTGTCCTTCACGAACGCGATCAGGGCCGGGGCGCGCAGACCCGAGGAGTAGGTGTACGCGGCCAGCACGCCGAAGGCGATGAGGAGGGGGAGGTCCTTGATGAACCAGTTCGTGTTCTCGCCGCCGCCCACGCCCATCACGTCAAGGACGGCCTGGATGCCGACCAGCTGCAGGGCGATGTAGGGCATGGTGGCCAGGATGCCGGTGACGGCCACGGCGAGGGACAGGCCCTTGGAGCCGAAGCGGCCGCGTACGAAGTCCGAGGTCGTCACGTATCCGTGCTTGTGCGAGACCGACCACAGGCGCGGCAGGAACGTGAAGATCAGCGGGTACACGAGGATGGTGTATGGCACCGCGAAGAAGCCCGCCGCGCCCGCCGCGTAGATCGCCGCCGGTACGGCCACGAAGGTGTACGCGGTGTACAGGTCGCCGCCGAGCAGGAACCACGTGACCCAGGTGCCGAACGACCGGCCGCCCAGGCCCCATTCGTCGAGGCTGTTCTCGTCCGCGGCCTTGCGCCAGCGCGCGGCCAGGAAGCCCATGACCGTGACGGCCAGGAAGAAGAAGATGAAGACGCCGAGCGCGACGCCGTTCACGCCGTCCTTCACTGCGACGCACCCCCCTTGCGGGCGCGCTGGTCACGCTGCCACAGCTTGTACGCGATCATCGTGAGGGCGGTCGAGAGGAGCACCCACAGCATCTGGTACCAGTAGAAGAACGGGATGCCTATGAAGGCCGGGTCCGTCTTCGCGTACGAGCCGACCCACAGCATCGCCACGAACGGGGCGAGCAGGCAGATGGCGATCACTACGCGTACCGGTGTCACCACCGGTGGTTTCACTTCAGGCACGTCTGACATAAGGCGGCTCCGTCCCCTCACTGATCACCTGTTTAACGAGCTGGCAATCTAAAGGACGGTTCCGCTTTATGGAACCCCAGTCCGCATAACGGATGGGGAGGTTTCGTGTCGCGGTGCGGGCAAGGCCGTCAGCAGCAGCGGAACCCCTGGCGCGGGTCCGCCTCCTGCCGGTCCGTGCGCGCCCGCTCGAACTCACGGCGTGAGGGTACGGGCGCGTCCGGATGATCCTTCCGTAGGTGCGCGACATAGCGGTCGTACGCGGATTCGTCCGTCAGCTCCCGTACGTACCAGCGAATGCCCTTAACGGCTCGCCGCAGCGACCGCATCGCGCTCCTCCTCCTTCTCCTCCCGGGTCGGTATCAGCCCGGCCGGAGCGACGATCTTCGACTCCACGTACGGCGCCTCGCTCAGTGTGGACAGCGCGGGGCGGCGCAGGTGCCGTATACAGACCCTGGTCGCGTCCACGATCACGACGACGATGAGGACGGCGAGGACGGCCGAAAGGACGCCGTCCACCGTGGAGTTGGTGACGATGGTGTGCATGTCGTCCATGTTCTTGGCGGGCGGCAGGACCTTTCCCGCGTCGATGCCGTCCTGGTAGACCGAGCGTTGCTTGAAGAAACCGACGCGCGGATCGCTGGAGAAGACCTTCTGGTAGCTGGCGGTCAGCGTCACCGTCGCGTCCCAGAGGAGCGGAATCCCGGTGATCCAGGCCCACTTGAGGCGTCCGGACTTCACCAGCAGGGTGGTGCAGACGGCGAGGGCGACCGCGGCGAGCAGCTGGTTCGAGATGCCGAAGATCGGGAAGAGCTGGTTGATGCCGCCGAGGGGTTCGTGGACGCCGATCCACAGGAAGTAACCCCACAGGCCGCACACGATCCCGCTGGTGATGACCAGGCCGGGCTTCCAGCTCACGTTCTTGAAGGGCCGGTAGAGGTTGCCCAGGGTGTCCTGGAGCATGAAGCGGCCCACGCGCGTGCCCGCGTCGAGCGCGGTCAGGATGAACAGCGCCTCGAACATGATCGCGAAGTGATACCAGAAGGCGCGCAGACTTCCGCCCGTGACCTGGGAGAAGATCTCCGAGACACCGACGGCGAGCGTGGGCGCGCCGCCCGTACGGGAGAGCAGGGTCTGCTCCTCGACCTGGCTCGCCGCCCGCGCCAGGTCGTCCGGTGAGATCGTGTAGCCGAAGTTGGCGACCGCCTGTGACGCCGACTCGACGGTCGTGCCGATGACGCCCGCCGGCGCGTTCATCGCGAAGTACAGCCCTGGATCGATGATGCTCGCCGCCACCAGCGCCATCACGGCCACGGACGACTCCATCAGCATGGAGCCGTATCCGATCATCCGGACCTGCGTCTCCTTCTGGATCATCTTCGGCGTCGTACCGCTCGATATGAGCGAGTGGAAGCCGGAGAGCGCGCCGCAGGCGATGGTGATGAAGACGAACGGGAAGAGCGAACCCGCGAAGACCGGGCCGTTGCCCTGCGAGGCGAAGTCGGTGACGCTGTCCATCTTCAGCGTCGGCAGCGCGATGACGACCCCGAGCGCGAGCAGCCCGATCGTGCCGATCTTCATGAAGGTGGAGAGGTAGTCGCGGGGAGCCAGCAGCATCCACACCGGCAGGATCGAGGCGATGAAGCCGTACGCCACCAGGCAGATCACCAGGGTGGAAGGGGCGAGCGTGAAGGTGTCGGCCCACGACGACTCGGCGACCCAGCGGCCCGCGACGAGGGCGAGGAACAGGAGGGCCACGCCGATCAGCGAGACCTCGGCGACCCGGCCGGGGCGCAGCACCCGCAGGTAGAAGCCCATCAGCAGGGCGATCGGGATGGTCATGCCGATGGAGAAGGTGCCCCACGGCGACTGTGCGAGCGCGTTCACGATCACCAGCGCGAGCACACCGAGCAGGATGATCATGATGGCGAAGGCGGCGAGCAGCGCGGCGGCCCCGCCGAACGGGCCGATCTCCTCGCGGGCCATCTGCCCGAGCGACCGCCCGTCCCGGCGCGTGGAGAAGAACAGCACCACCATGTCCTGGACCGCGCCCGCGAAGATGACCCCGACGATGATCCAGATGGTGCCGGGCAAGTAGCCCATCTGCGCGGCCAGTACGGGGCCGACCAGCGGGCCCGCGCCCGCGATCGCCGCGAAGTGGTGGCCGAGCAGTACGCGCCGGTCCGTCGGATGGAAGTCGATGCCGTTGTTCAGCCGCTCCGCCGGGGTGGCCCGGGTCTTGTCGACCTTGAGCACCTTGTACGCGATGAACTTCGCGTAGAAGCGATAGGCGATGGCGTACGAGCCGAGCGCGGCGGCGACCATCCAGGCGGCCGACACCTCCTCGCCCCGGGAGAGCGCGAGTACGGACCAGCCCGACGCACCGACGAGCGCGACGAGGGTCCAGACGACGATGGTGCGGACGTTCGCGGTACGCACTGGGAAGTCCTCCCGTCCATGCGGCAACGGGGAGGAACGTAGAGCAGGAGCGGCAGTTGCGCTACACCACGCGCACTACTCTTGTGGACGCTTCAACCGTGCGACGAACTTGTACCGGTCCCCCCGGTACACCGACCGCACCCACTCCACCGGCTCGCCCTGCTTGTCCCGCGAGTGCCGGGAGAGCATCAGCATGGGCAGGCCGACATCGGTGCCGAGCAGTCCGGCCTCGCGCGGGGTGGCCAGCGAGGTCTCGATGGTCTCCTCGGCCTCGGCGAGATGGACGTCGTACACCTCGGCGAGCGCGGTGTAGAGGGAGGTGTACTTGACGAGCGACCTGCGCAGGGCGGGGAAGCGCTTGGCGGACAGATGGGTCGTCTCGATCGCCATCGGCTCGCCGCTCGCCAGGCGCAGCCGCTCGATGCGCAGCACCCGGCCGCCGGCCGTGATGTCGAGCAGCCCGGCGAGGGTCTCGTCGGCGGTGATGTAGCCGATGTCCAGGAGCTGCGAGGTGGGCTCGAGGCCCTGGGCGCGCATGTCCTCGGTGTACGAGGTGAGTTGGAGCGCCTGGGAGACCTTGGGCTTGGCGACGAACGTGCCCTTGCCCTGAATGCGTTCGAGGCGGCCCTCGACTACCAGTTCCTGAAGGGCCTGGCGCACGGTGGTGCGCGAGGTGTCGAACTCGGCGGCCAGGGTGCGCTCGGGCGGTACCGGCGTGCCGGGGGACTGCGTCTCCGTCATGTCGAGCAGGTGCTTCTTCAGGCGGTAGTACTTGGGCACGCGCGCGGTACGGATGGGGGCCCCACCCTCGTTCTCCGCACTGCTGACGTCGGTGCTCATACTCTGCCTTCCCGGCTCCGGATGCCGAAGCGGCCGACATCCTCATCGGCCACGGCTGACATCGTGGCACGGCTTCGCGTGGGAGTGTTCCCCCGCACGCTCCGTGATCCCCTCTATATACCGTCGGCGTTCCTGTTGGTCTAGTCCACCGCGGGGAGCCTCGCGCGGCGAGTCGGCGGCGACCCGCCGGCAAGGCTGTCCGTTAGGTCGCTTTATTAGTTAAAGGTCCCTGCATATATAGGTCACGTAACGGACGGTCAGAGCGCTTGCGAATGCCTTGACACCCCCCTAGGTCTAGGCCAAGCTCCCCCGTACTGGTCTACACCATTGGTCCAGTCCCGGCCCCACGGGCGGTACACGACGTATGTCACCGCGGGGGAGCAGGGGGGTTTGTGGCATCCCTGAGGAGGGTGGCGTGAAGCGCAAGCTGATAGCCGCGATCGGTATCGCGGGCATGATCTTCTCCGTCGTGGCGTGCGGGGGCGACGACAGTGACGGCGACAGCGGCAAGAAGGCGGGGGCCGACGGCTTCAAGGGCGAGACCCTGACCGTCTGGGCCATGGACGGCTCGACGCCTCCCGGCTGGACCAAGGACCTGACGGCGGCCTTCGAGAAGCAGACGGGCGCCAAGCTGAAGTTCGAGACCCAGCAGTGGAACGGCATCCAGCAGAAGATCACCACCGCGCTCTCCGAGGAGAACCCGCCGGACGTCATCGAGGTAGGCAACACCCAGACCCCCGCCTACGCCGCCACCGGCGGTCTCGCCGACCTCTCGGCCCTCAAGTCGGAGATCGGCGCCGACTGGACCGCGGCCCTCAACGAGTCCTCGGTCTACGACGGCAAGCAGTACGCGGCCCCGTGGTACTTCGCCAACCGCGTGGTCATCTACAACAAGAAGGTCTGGGCCGACGCCGGCATCAAGGACACCCCGAAGACCCGGGACGAGTTCTTCAAGGACCTCCAGGCCATCGAGAAGAAGACCGACGCCGAGCCGATCTACCTGCCCGGCCAGAACTGGTACTTCTTCGACGGCCTGACCATCGGCCAGGGCGCCGACCTGGTGAAGAAGGACGGCGACAAGTACGTCTCCAACCTCGCCGACCCGAAGGTCGCCAAGGCCATGGAGATCTACAAGGAGTACCAGTCCTACTCCAAGGCCCCCAAGGACAAGGACGAGGCGACCCCGCAGCAGGCCGAGGTCTTCGCCAAGGGCAAGGCCGGCGCCTTCATCGGCATGGGCTGGGAGGCCGGCACGGCCATCGCCGCCAACAAGGACATCGAGAAGAACATCGGCTACTTCACCATCCCGGGTGAGACGGCCGACAAGCCCGAGGGCGTCTTCCTGGGCGGCTCCAACTTCGCGGTGGCCGCGGGCAGCAAGAAGCAGGAACTCGCCAAGGAGTTCCTGAAGCTGGCCCTGTCCGACAAGTTCGAGGGCGCGCTCGCCAAGGAGAACGGCGTCATCCCGAACAAGGAGTCGCTGCAGACCAACCTCTCGGCCAACCCCGCCGCGGTGGCCGCCGCCCCGGCCGCGGCCGGCGGTGGCACCACGCCGCTGATCCCCGAGTGGGCCGCCGTCGAGAACGCCCCGAACCCGATCAAGACCTACATGACCGCGGTGCTGAACGGCAAGTCGCCCGCCGAGGCCGCCAAGCAGGTCGAGGCCGAGATCAACAAGCGCCTCTCGCAGACGAGTTGATCACCCGTGCCGGGGCGTCCCCACGCAGGACGCCCCCGCGCCGGGGCGTCCGCCACCCCCACGCGGGGCGCCCCGGCGCAGCGGTGCGTCGACCAGTAGGGCCACAAAGGTTGCGGTAGGGCCACAGAGGATGCGGCAGGGCCTTAGAGAGATGGCGAGCATGTCAGTGCAGACCGAACGCGCGGACACGGTCCCGGCGGCCGGGGTCCGCAAGAGCGACGCGTCCCCTCCGGGAGACGGGGCGCACCGGACGAGGAGACGAGGCGGCGCGTCCGCCCCCTATCTGCTCCTGCTGCCGGCGTTGGCGGCCACCGCGGTGCTGCTCGGCTGGCCGCTGGTGAAGAACGGCATGCTGTCGTTCCAGAACCTCAACCCGCGCCAGCTGATCCTCCACCTCACCGAGTGGAACGGGATCGACAACTACCAGGAAGTACTGACCGGCTCGGACTTCTGGAAGGTCGTCGGACGGTCGGTCGTCTTCACCGCCGCCAACGTCGCCCTCATCATGGTGCTCGGCACCCTCGTAGGCCTCCTCCTGGCCCGCCTCGGCAGGCGTATGCGGGTGACGCTGATGCTCGGCCTGGTGCTGGCCTGGGCGATGCCCGTGATCGCGGCCACCACCGTCTACCAGTGGCTGTTCGCCTCGCGCTTCGGCGTCGTCAACTGGCTGCTGGACAAGCTCGGCTGGCACTCCATGGCCGAGTACAACTGGCTCGGCACCCAGTTCTCCACCTTCTCCGTGGTCACCCTGCTGATCGTCTGGCAGTCCATCCCGTTCGTGGCGATCAACCTGTACGCCGCGACGACCACGATCCCCAAGGAGCTCTACGAGGCCGCCTCGCTGGACGGCGCCGACGCCTGGAAGTCCTTCGCCTCGGTGACCTTCCCGTTCCTGCGGCCCTTCCTGTGGGCCACGACGTTCCTGGAGATCATCTGGGTCTTCAAGGCCTTCCCGCAGATCTTCGCGATGAACGAGGGCGGCCCGAATCGCCTCACCGAAACGCTGCCGATCTACGCCTTCGTCGAGGGCGTCGGCAACCAGCACTACGGAATGGGCGCGGCGATCTCGTTCCTCACCATCCTGGTTCTGCTGGCCCTGACCGCGTACTACCTGCGCACGGTTCTCAAGCAGGAGGAGGACGAGCTGTGAAGCGATCCCTGATCGGCCGTCTGTGGCCCAACGCGACGGCGGTCGTTCTCTTCGTGGTGTTCGCGTTCCCCGTCTACTGGATGTTCGCCACGGCCTTCAAGCCGACCGGCGACATCATCGCCGAGGACCCCGTCTTCTTCCCGACCGACGCGACGCTCGAGCACTTCAAGGAGGCGGTGAACGCCGACCACTTCTGGACGCTGGTCGGCAACTCCGTGACGGTCACGGTCGTTTCGGTGCTGCTCTCGCTCGTCATCGCGCTGCTCGCGTCCTTCGCGCTCGCGCGGATGCGGTTCAAGGGGCGACGCGGCTTCATCCTCACGTTCATGATCGCGCAGATGGCCCCCTGGGAGGTCATGGTCATCGCGATCTACATGATCGTGCGCGACGCCGACCTGCTGAACAGCCTGGTCTCGCTGACCTTCTTCTACATGGTCATGGTGCTGCCCTTCACCATCCTGACGCTGCGCGGATACGTCGCCGCCGTGCCGAAGGAACTGGAGGAGTCGGCCATGGTCGACGGCTGCACCCGCACCCAGGCCTTCACCAAGGTGATCTTCCCGCTGCTCGCACCCGGCCTGATGGCCACCTCGCTCTTCGGGTTCATCACCGCCTGGAACGAGTTCCCCATGGTCCTCATCCTCAACAAGAACGCCGAAGCGCAGACCCTGCCGCTGTGGCTGTCCAGCTTCCAGACCACCTTCGGCGACGACTGGGGTGCCACCATGGCAGCGGCCTCCCTCTTCGCCGTACCGATCCTGATCCTCTTCGTCTTCCTGCAGCGGAAGGCCGTCAGCGGCCTGGTCTCAGGCGCCGTGAAGGGATGAACGCCACCCGATGACGACAATCGCCAGCGGAACAGACACTCTGACCCGCGACGCGCTCACCGTCCTCCAGCCCGGCTTCCCGGGCACCACGGCCCCCGACTGGCTGCTCCGCCGCCTCGGCGAAGGCCTCGCCTCCGTCGGCCTGTTCGGCCGGAACATCGCCTCGCCCGACCAACTGGCCGCCCTGACCGCCCAGTTGCGCGCCGAGCGCGACGACGTCCTCGTCGCGATCGACGAGGAGGGCGGCGACGTCACCCGTCTCGAGGTGCGAACGGGTTCGTCCTTCCCGGGGAACCACGCGCTGGGCGCGGTGGACGACGTAGAGCTGACGAGGGAGGTCGCCTTCGCGCTCGGCAGGCGCCTGGCCTCCTGCGGCGTCAACCTCAACTGGGCTCCGTCCGCCGACGTGAACTCCAACCCGGGGAATCCGGTCATCGGCGTACGGTCCTTCGGCGCCGACGCCGACCTGGTGGCCCGGCACACGGCCGCCTACGTCACCGGACTCCAGGCGGCGGGCGTCGCCGCCTGCACCAAGCACTTCCCGGGGCACGGCGACACGGCGGTCGACTCGCACCACGCGGTGCCGCGCATCGACGCCGAGACGTCGGTGCTCCACTCCCGCGAACTCGCTCCGTTCCGGTCCGCGATCGCCGCGGGCACCCGCGCGGTGATGAGCGCCCACATCCTGGTCCCGGCCCTGGACCCCGACCGCCCGGCCACCCTCTCCCGCCGTATCCTCACGGGCGTGCTCCGCGAGGAACTCGGCTACGACGGCCTCATCGTCACCGACGGCATGGAGATGCAGGCCATCGCCGCGGCCTACGGCATCGAACGCGGCAGCGTCCTCGCCATCGCCGCGGGCGCCGACGCGATCTGCGTGGGCGGAGGGCTGGCCGACGACGACACCGTACGGCGCCTGCGGGACGCCCTTGTCTCGGCGGTTCGCGCGGGAGAGCTCCCCGAGGAGCGCCTCGCGGACGCGGCGCGTCGCGTACGGGAGCTGGCTCGGTGGACGGCGGCTTCCTCGGGGGCGGACGCGGGCGCGGGCGCCGCGGGTGTCGCTGACAGGGAGGTCGGCCTGGTCGCCGCCCGTCGCGCGCTCAGGGTGACGTACTCCGAGACGTACGTCCCGCTCACCGACGCCCCGTACGTCGCCGCCCTCACCCCGGTCGCGAACATCGCCGTCGGCGACGAGACCCCCTGGGGCGTGGCGGCGGAACTGGCCCGCCTGCTCCCCGGCACCGAGACCGCCGGCTTCACCGGCGAGAACGCGGGCCCCGAGGCCCTCGCCGCCGCGGGCACCCGCCGCATCGTCGCCGTCGTCCGCGACGAGCACCGCCACCCCTGGATGGCGGCAGCCCTCGACACCCTCCTCACCGCCCGCCCGGACACCGTCGTCGTCGAAATGGGCGTCCCCCAGTCCCCACCCCGCGGCGCCCTGCACATCGCGACCCACGGCGCGGCACGGGTCTGCGGCAGGGCGGCGGCGGAGGTCATCGCCGGTACGTGACGGCTATGTGGGCTGGCCGGTGGTGTGTGGGCAGTCGTTCCGCAGGGCGATGGGGGTCCCCCCCGCTCTGGGGGTACCTCCCAGGCCCTTGAGGCACTGGGGGAGAAGCCGAGAGTGGGGGTGGGTGGGCACACACCACCCACCGGGCTGCACCGGCCCGACGACCGAAAGTCACGACGTACACATGCGTCGGGGCACCCCTGCAAGGGGGTGCCCCGACGCCGTCCTCCACGCCAGTGGGCCTTAAAGCCCCTGCCAGCCAGGCTTATCGGCAAACGTATGCCGAAAGTAATCCGCAAGCTTCAGCTTGGACGCAGCCGCCTCGTCCACGACAACGGTCGCGTGTGGATGAAGCTGCAGCGCGGACGCCGGGCACACCGCGGCCACCGGCCCCTCCACCGTCGCGGCCACCGCATCCGCCTTGCCCTCGCCCGTCGCGAGCAGCACCAGATGCCGCGCCTCAAGGATCGTGCCGATGCCCTGTGTGATGACGTGGTGCGGCACCTGCTCGATGTCGCCCTCGAAGAACCGCGCGTTGTCGACCCGGGTCTGCTCGGTCAGCGTCTTGATCCGGGTCCGCGAGGCGAGCGAGGAGCACGGCTCGTTGAACCCGATGTGCCCGTCGGTCCCGATCCCGAGCAGCTGGAGGTCGACCCCGCCGGCCTCCGCGAGCGCCTTGTCGTACGCCTCGCACGCGGCCTGTACGTCCTCGGCGGTGCCGTCCGGCCCCATGAACGCGTCCATGCCCAGGCCCAGCGGCTCCAGCACCTCCCGCCGCAGCACGGAACGGTATGACTCGGGGTGCTCGGCCGGCAGCCCCACGTACTCGTCGAGCTGCGCGATCCGCGCGCCCGAGGCGTCCACGGCACCGGAACTCACCTTGGCCGCCAGGGCCTCGTAAATGGGCAGTGGGGTCGAGCCGGTGGCCACGCCGAGCAGGGCGTCGGGCTTGCGCCGGAGCAGCTCCGCCATGGCCTCGGCGATCAGCTCGCCGCCCGCCTCGGCGTCCGGAACGATGACAACTTCCACGCTGGGCCTGCCGATCTGGAGAGGGGACTCAGGGACTCAACTGGAACCCGGAAGGAGGGCATATGTGGTATAGACCAATCTACCAGAGAGCCCTTCTTCCGTCGTCCCGAAGGCCGCCTTGCCCGGACGCGCCGGACGGGCGCTGCCACTGAAGGCGCTCGCCGGACGCCCCACGGCGATCCGGCCCAACTGATGGGCCAATCCGTCCCAGCCGCGCACCGAAGCGGGCTAGTCTGCGGGGTGGACGCAGTTGGATGTTGGATAAGCGGACAACAACAAACAGCCGCCGACGCATGGACAGAAGACACATGGACGCAGGACCATGGTCTAGTCCACAATGCTTGAGCGAGTAAGCAAAGCCTCCGTCTTCCCCGCACAGGAAGGCGGACCGAGGAACCGGCGCTCTCTGCCCTGACTGCTCCGGCTCCTCTCTTCGGCCGACCGGGACCGCACACCCGTGGCCGTTGTTGCTCCGGGCTGCGGTGCCGGGAGGGTTGAGGGTCCCTCCCAGGCGCCGCGGCCCGCGGGTGTTTCCGGGCTCCGTACGGGGGGTGCGGTCGCTGTTTTCGAGGCCTGTCGTATTCGGCGGGTACGCTCGCAGACGTGCCCTCCATGAACGACCTCGTACGCCAGCACACCGCCCTGGGTGACTCCGACCTCGAGTGGCTGCATCTGCTGGTCTCGGAGTGGCAGCTGCTCTCCGACCTCTCCTTCGCCGACCTCGTCCTGTGGGTCCCCACCCGCGACGGCACGCGCTATGTCTCCGTCGCCCAGATGCGGCCCAACACCGGCCCCACCTCGTACCAGGACGACATGGTCGGCCACCTCGTCCCGCGCGGCCGCCGCCCCATGCTGGACGTCGCGCTCGACGAGGGCCGGATCGTGCGCGAGGGCGACCCGGAGTGGCGCGAAGAGGTCCCGGTCCGGGTCGAGTCCATTCCCGTACGACGTGAGGGGCGCGTCCTCGGCGTCATCGCCCGCAACACCAACCTGCTCACCGTGCGCACCCCGAGCCGCCTCGAGCTCACGTACCTCCAGAGCGCCTCCGACCTCGCCCAGATGATCGCGGCGGGGGCCTTCCCGTTCCCCGACCAGCAGGTCGACATGGACGCCTCGCCGCGGGTCGGCGACGGGCTGATCCGGCTCGACGCGGACGGCATCGTCCAGTACGCATCTCCGAACGCGCTGTCGGCGTACCACCGCCTCGGCCTGGCCGCCGACCTGGTGGGCCACAACCTCGGGGCGACCACCGCGGAACTCGCTCCGTCCCGCGGGCCGGTGGACGAGGCGATCGCCAAGGTCGCCAGCGGCTGGGCGCCCCGCGAGTTCGAGATCGAGTGCGGCGACGGCGTGATCCAGCTGCGCGCGATCCCCCTCAAGCCCAAGGGCACGCGCGTCGGTTCGCTCGTCCTGCTGCGCGACGTCACCGAACTGCGGCGCCGCGAGCGCGAGTTGATCACCAAGGACGCGACCATCCGGGAGATCCACCACCGGGTGAAGAACAACCTCCAGACGGTGGCGGCGCTGCTGCGGCTCCAGGCCCGGCGCATCGAGTCGGAGCGCGGCCGCGAGGCCCTGGAGGAGGCCGTACGGCGGGTCGGTTCGATCGCGATCGTGCATGAGACGCTGTCTCAGAACCTGGACGAACGCGTGGAGTTCGACGAGATCGCCGACCGGGTGCTCGCCATGGTCGCCGAGATCTCGCCGGGCAAGGTCACCGGCCGGCGCACCGGCCGCTTCGGGATCCTGGACGCCGAGGTCGCGACCCCGCTCTCCATGGTCCTCACCGAGATTCTGCAGAACGCGCTGGAACACGGCTTCCGCGAGGGCGACCGTGGCACCGTCGAGGTCTCGGCGGTCCGCGGCGGCACCACCAAGGACGCTCGCCTGCTGGTCACGGTCCAGGACGACGGGGTCGGTCTCCCCGAGGGCTTCGACCCGCACCGCTCGGGCAACCTCGGCCTGCAGATCGTACGGACGCTGGTGGAGGGCGAGTTGGGCGGCACCTTCGACATGGTGGCGGCCCCGGAGCGCGGCACGCAGGTCATCCTGGACATCCCGGTGCGGGCTCACAAGTAGTCAACGTCCAAGGGCCTGGCACCGTCGACGCCGGGGGCAATCCGCACGCCGGCGCCGGGAGCAATCCGTACAGACGCAAACAGCGATGAGCCCCGGACCACTGGGTGATCCGGGGCTGAAAGCTCGTTGCTCAAAAGCGCATCGGGGGTACTGCGCGCTGCGGCTCGGGAACGGGAGATGCGTACTCGCTGTACGCGCCGCCAGGCTCAGGCTCGTGCGGGGTGGGGCGTCAGGCGGAGGCCTGACGGGCCCGGTTGCGGGCGGCGCGGCGCTTCATCGCGCGGCGCTCGTCCTCGCTGAGGCCACCCCAGACGCCGGAGTCCTGGCCGGACTCGAGCGCCCACTGCAGGCACTGCTCCATGACGGGGCAGCGGCGGCAGACGGCCTTGGCTTCCTCGATCTGCAGCAGCGCAGGACCGGTGTTGCCGATGGGGAAGAAGAGCTCGGGGTCTTCCTCGCGGCAAACGGCGTTGTGACGCCAGTCCATGGCTGCTACCTCTCCGTGGTATTACATGCAGGTTGCTTGTGAATGTGAACGCTTTCACGAATCCCTCAACGAGCAAAGGGCCGACTGTCAGGATGGCCTGACGTGGTCCTGTGATGTGAGGAGGGGTTCTGGCTCTCTGCGGGGCCGATGAAGCGGGCCGTCCCGAGCGCCACGTAGAGACTCGCAAACCTCAGCGGCGGATACAACCCCTTCCGGAAAGTTTTTTTTGATTCCTCGGTGTCGACTAGGTCACAGCCGTACTTCCATGGGGTGGATCCTGGCCTAAACGTTCGAGTGAAAGGACTTTGGCCCCTTCTACTCACACAATCACACGCAGTGCACGGCGTACGCCTGTGAACGTCACGCTGGTGCGCAGTCCCAGGTGGTCACCGTCCATCTGAAGGGGGAGCGGCACCTTCGAATGCAAGGTGAAGTCCGTCAGATCGTGCAGGGACGTGGCGTGCTTGCCATGGGGTCCGCGCTCGGGGGACGAAGTGAGCAACTGCGTGGCATACCGGGCGAGCGCGGCCGTCGACATGCGGCTGAGACCGAGTACGTCGAGCCCTGTATCGAACGACGCCTTAGGCGACGCGTACACCGGGCGATTGCCGAGAAACGTCCACGGCGCGGTGTTGCAGATGATGGACAGGACCAGATCGGTGACCGGCTCCGCGCCGGGGCACTCCAGGGTGATCGTTCCGTTCCGGCGGTGAGGTTCGTCCAAAAACTGGCGTACCGATTGGCGGAGATACAGCGCATGCGTCGAACGTCTGCCGCGCTCGCGCTGCTGCTCGACCCGGCCGACCACCCCCGCGTCGAAGCCGAGGCCGGCGCAGAAGGTGAACCAGCGGGAGGGCACGCCCTCGTCCGCCGTGCCGGGCGTGCCCGCGGCGATGCCCAGGCCGATGGTGCGCTCACGCTCCTCGCGCAGCGCGTCCAGCAGGGCGCCGGTGGCCTCCACCGGTTCGTTCGGCAGGCCCAGGGCGCGGGCGAAGACGTTGGTGGAGCCGCCCGGAACCACGGCGAGACGGGGCTGGCGCTCCGGGTCGGGACCGTGGTGGAGCAGGCCGTTCACGACCTCGTTGACCGTGCCGTCGCCGCCGAGGGCCACGACCAGGTCGATGTCCTTGCTCTCCGAGGCCTGCCGGGCGAGGTCCCGGGCGTGCCCGCGGTACTCGGTGGTGACCGCCTCCAGCTTCATCTCGCTGGCCAGCGCATGGATCAGTACGTCACGCGTACGCGCACTTGTGGTGGTTGCCGCCGGATTGACCACGAGAAGTGCACGCATGCGATGCAGCGTACCTACTGGGGGGTACTCGGCGAAGGGCGAGGCTGGGATCGGAGAAGGGATCGGGAGTGGGCTTGCGCACAGTGGCGGCTCGAACCCGGGGCGTGGCGGGCCCGCGCCCTGGCGGGCGGTGGGGGCCGAGGCGCGGCGGGCGGTGGGGGCCGAGGCGCGGCTGACCCCGGCGGCTACTCTTCAGGGGTGAGCCCTGAGCAGAACCCCACTCCCGACGCCCCGACCGCAGAACCCCGCCCCGGGCGGCTGACCGCCGCGGCGGCGCTGGCCGCGCTGGAGGGGCTCGCCCTCGTCGTGGGCGGTGTCTACGTACTCGTCCTGGGCCTCACGGGCAGCCCCGATGACCGGCAGCAGGCCGTCACCGGCGGTGTGACGCTGATCGTGCTCGCCCTGCTGCCGCTGCTGGCCGCGCGCGGACTGCTGCTGCGCCGCAGCTGGAGCCGGGGCCCGGCCGTCATCACCCAGATCATGGCGCTGCCCGTGGCCTACAACCTGCTCCAGGCCGACAGCATGACGATCCCCGGCGGTATCGCCCTGGCGGTCGTCGCGGTCGCGGCGCTCGTCCTGCTCGTCAACCCCGCGACGACGCGGGCCCTCGGAATCAGAGGGCCCGGCGCCGACGACGTACAGGACCAGAAGTAGGACCCGCCAAGACCAGAGGCGCCGGTCGTCTCACTCCTCGACGAGGAGCTTCTCGCGGAGCTGGGCCAGCGTGCGCGCCAGCAGGCGCGACACATGCATCTGCGAGATGCCGACCTCCTGCGCGATCTGCGACTGCGTCATGTTGCCGAAGAAGCGAAGGAGCAGGATCCGCTTCTCCCGCGGCGGCAGGTCCTCAAGGAGCGGCTTGAGGGACTCGCGGTACTCGACGCCCTCCAGGGCCTCGTCCTCCGCGCCCAGGGTGTCCGCGACGGCCGGGGACTCGTCGTCCGTGTCGGGGACGTCCAGGGACAGCGTGGAGTACGCGTTGGCGGACTCCAGGCCCTCCAGGACCTCCTCCTCCGAGATCGCCAGCTTCTCGGCCAGTTCGTGGACCGTGGGGGAGCGGCCGTGCAGCTGCGAGAGCTCCGCGGTCGCCGTGGTGAGCGAGAGCCGCAGCTCCTGCAGCCGACGCGGCACCCGCACCGCCCAGCCCTTGTCGCGGAAGTGCCGCTTGATCTCGCCGACGACCGTCGGGGTCGCGTACGTCGAGAACTCGACGCCGCGCTCCGGGTCGAAGCGGTCGACCGACTTGATCAGGCCGATGGTGGCGACCTGGGTGAGATCGTCGAGCGGCTCCCCGCGGTTGCGGAAGCGGCGCGCGAGGTGCTCGACGAGCGGGAGGTGCATACGGACCAGCTGGTTGCGCAGCTCCGCGTACTCGGCGCTGCCCTCCTGAAGCTTGCGCAGCTCGACGAACATCGCCCGTGCCCCGCTGCGGTCCTGGGGGTGGTGCTGGATGTGCTGGGCGCTGGGCCCGTGCTGCGCGGCCTGCACGCTCTGCGTTTCTGGCTTGTCGTGTTGCTCGTGCTCGCTCATAGTCCCGCCCGTCACCAGCCGTCGCCCCTCCGAGGACGTGCTCCGTGCGGCCCCCTCCGGATCCCATTGCCCGTCTTCCTGGCCGGAGAGCCTCTCCCGTTCCTTGTCGACCGGCGCTTCGGACACGGCCGAGGAGGCGCCGTCCACCGGGTGCGGCCGGGCCTGCTCGGGGATGCCGTCGACGCCGTCCGCCGTACGCCGCGGCCCGCCCAGGCCGTCGACACGCTCGGCCGGAAGCTTTCGTGTGCCGCGCTCTTCGTCCCGCACCGGCCCGTCCCCGTTCCTCACGCCGGCCCGGGTCCGGCGCCGCGCTGTTTGTAGAGGCTGATCGAAACGGTCTTGTCCTCGGCGACGGTCGAGTCGACCTTGCCGGCGAGGGCCGAGAGGACGGTCCACGCGAAGGTGTCCCGGGAGGGAGCGTGACCGTCCGTGGTCGGCGCCGCGACGGTGACCTCCAGCGAGTCCTCGATGAGCCGGAAGACACAGCTGAGCACCGAGCCGGGAACGGCATGCTGCAGCAGGATCGCGCAGGCCTCGTCGACCGCGATGCGCAGGTCCTCGATCTCGTCGAGGGTGAAGTCCAAACGGGCCGCGAGTCCGGCCGTGGCCGTGCGCAGCACCGACAGGTAGGCACCCGCGGCCGGCAGCCGGACTTCCACGAAGTCCTTGGTCGCGGGCTCGCCTGCGATCTGGGACACCCTCACCTCCATGGTGGTACAAGCTCATTCGAGCTCTTTCGGGGCCGAGGGTCGCCCCCCGGGGGTAACGCGCTACGTGGTTCAGCGGTGACGCTACCGCGCTCCCAAGTTTTCTGTCCCGGGGACCCCGCGCCTTCCTGTCACTCATAGTAAGCCCATGAGTACGGACAGTGGCTAGGGGTCTGCGGGCCCAAATAGGAAGAGCGCGCGCCGGGTTGACGTACCCAGGCGTCAGACCGTCGAACCGTCCGGATCCAGGGTCGCACGCGTCCGTGACGGCCAAACCCCAAGAGTCCGTGGTCGCCGTGTCACAGGCGTCCGTGGTCGCCGGTTCAGAGTCAGAGTCAGAGTCATCAGAGTCGGAGTCATACGAGGACGTGGTCGACGAAGCACCAGCGCCAGCTCTCCCCGGGCTCGAAGGAGCGCATGATCGCGTGTCCGCTCTCCTTGAAGTGCTCCGTCGCGTGCCGCAGCGGCGAGGAGTCGCAGCAGCCCAGGTGCCCGCACTCCAGACACAGCCGCAGATGGACCGGGTCGGTGCCGGCGGCGAGGCACTCCAGACAGGTCTCGCTCAGGGGCTCGGGCGCGGGGTGCGGCAGCGCGTCGGCGTGCGTGCACTGTTTCATGATGGCCAGGTTACGTCGGGTGTGCGGGAAGTCGCGCGGAAACGAGGGCGGGCGGAAGACGATGCATGTTTTGCCACTGCTATTGCTGGTCGCGGTCAGCGCGGCGGTCGCCGGCGCCGCCCGCCGCACCCCGGTCCCCGCACCCCTCCTGCTCGTCGCGGTGGGCCTGGCGGTGTCGTACGTCCCCGGGGTGCCCGCGTACGAACTCGACCCCGAAGTCGTGCTCCCGCTGATGCTGCCACCGCTGCTGTACACGGCGGCCACCGACAGCTCGTACCTCGATCTGCGGGCGCAACTGAGGCCCGTCGCGCTGTTGTCGGTCGGGTACGTCCTCTTCGCGACCCTCGTGGTCGGCTGGGCCGTGTATGTGCTCGTGCCGAGCATGCCGCTGACCGCGGCGCTGGTCCTGGGGGCGGTGGTGGCGCCGCCGGACGCGGTCGCCGCGACGGCGGTGGCGCGCCGGGTGGGGCTTCCCTCGCGGCTCACCACGATCCTGCAGGGCGAGTCCCTGGTGAACGACGCGACCGCGATCACCGCCTACAAGGTGGCGATCGCCGCCGCGATCGGCGAGGGCGCGACCTGGGCGGGCGGCATCGGCGAATTCCTGGTCGCGGCGGTCGGCGGCGTCGCCGTCGGGCTCGTCCTGATGATCCCCATCCACTGGCTGCGCACCCACTTGAAGGAGGCGCTTCTCCAGAACACCCTCTCCTTGCTGATCCCGTTCGCCGCCTACGGGGCCGCCGAGCAGGTGCACGCCTCCGGAGTGCTCGCCGTGGTCGTCGTCGCCCTCTACCTCGGGCATCGCGCCTGGGAGGTGGACTTCGCGACCCGGCTCCAGGAGGAGGCGGTGTGGAAGATGGTCGCCTTCATCCTGGAGTCGGCGGTGTTCGCGCTGATCGGGCTGCAACTGCCGGTCGTCCTGCAGGGGCTCGGGCAGTACGAGGGGGGAACCGCCGCCTGGTACGCGGTGGCCGTCTTCCTCATCGTGGTCGCGGCCCGGTTCGCGTGGATCTATCCGTCGGCTTTTCTGCCGCGCCTGCTGTCGTCCCGGATCCGGGAGCGTGAGGAGAACCCCACCTGGAAGGCGCCGTTCATCGTCGGCTGGGCCGGCATGCGGGGCGTGGTCTCCCTCGCCATCGCCTTCTCCATCCCGCTCACCATGCACGGTGGCGAGCCCTTTCCCGATCGCAATCTGATCCTCTTCCTGACCTTCACGACGGTCATCGGAACCCTGGTCGTGCAGGGGCTGACGCTGCCCCCGCTGATCCGCCTCCTGAAGCTGCCGGGGCGCGACGTACAGGCCGAGACGCTCGCCGAGGCCAACGCCCAGGCGCAGGCCTCCCGAGCCGCCGAACAGCGCCTCGACGAACTCCTCAGCGACGAGCGCAACGCCCTGCCGCCGCCCCTCGCCGAGCGTCTGCGCGCCGTCCTCGAACGGCGCCGCAACGCCGTCTGGGAGCGCCTCGGCGGGGTCAACCCGATCACCGGCGAGACCGCCGACGACACCTACCGGCGACTGGCGCGCGAGATGATCGGCGCCGAGCGCGAGGTCTTCGTCACGCTCCGGGACCACCGCTTCATCGACGACGAGATGCTGCGGACCCTGCTGCGCCGACTGGACCTGGAGGAGGCGGCGGCCTACCGGGAGGCGACCTGAGACCCAGGACCCGCGTCCGGGAACGGCGCCCCGGTGATCACCGCGGCGACCGTCGTCCCGCGCGGGAACGCGCCCTCCGCTGCGAGGGCGACAAGTCCGTACAGCATTTTGGCGACATAGAGACGTTCCACGGGCAGTCCGTGGCGTTGCTCGAAGTCCTCGGCGAAGGCGTCGAGTTCCTGGGTGGTGCGGGCGTAGCCGCCGCAGTGGAAGCGGTCGTCGAGGGACCAGGTGCCGCGGCGGGCGCCGAAGGCGGCCTGCTGGAGGGCCTCTATGCCGGCGCCGAGGAAGCCGCCCTTGAGGACGGGGATGCCGAGGGCGCGCTGGCCGGGGGCGAGTCCGGCGGCCAGGCCCGCGAGGGTGCCGCCGGTACCGCAGGCGACGGCGGCCACGTCGACACCGCCGTGGTCGCGCAGTTCCGCGCCGAGCGCCTGACAGCCGCGTACGGCGGGGGAGTTGCTGCCGCCCTCGGGCACGACGTACGCGTCCTCGGCGTCCACCGCGCGCAGGATGGCGGCCAGCGTCTCCGGCTGCGCCTTGCGGCGGTACGTCGATCTGTCGACGAAGTGCAGGCGCATGCCGTCGGCGGCGCACCGGGCGAGTGAGGGATTGAGGGGGCGGTCGGCCAGCTCCTGGCCGCGGATCACACCGACGGTGGGCAGTCCGAGGAGGCGGCCCGCGGCGGCCGTGGCGCGCAGATGGTTCGAGTACGCGCCGCCGAAGGTGACCACCGTGCGGCCCGCCGCGGCCTCCAGGTTCGGGGTCAGCTTCCGCCACTTGTTGCCGACGAGCTCCGGGTGGATCAGATCGTCCCGCTTGAGCAGCAGCCGGACGCCGTGGCGGGCGAAGCGCTCGTCCGCGGCCTCCCGCAGCGGCGACGGAAGTCGCGGCCGCGGGCCGGTCGGGCCGAGCGCTTCGGGGACGCCGGGGACGCCGGGGGCACCGAGCGCTTGGGGGACGCCGGGGACGCCGCGGACGCCGGGGACGCCGGGGGCGTCGCGGCAGTCGCGGTCGTCAGGGGCATCGGGGCTGGTCACCCCGTCATTGTCGGACATGCGTCCGGGTGGCGGGCACTCACGGGCGCCGCCTGCCGCCCGCCGGCCGGTGCCCGCTCATCCCTTCAGGCGGTCGCGGACGCGCTGCCGCATGGAGGCCATCGTGAATCCCTTCGGATCCACCTTTCCCGGCTGCCACTCCAGATGGCCGATGACCGAGCGCTCCGTCCAGCCGTGGTGGCGGCAGATCGCGGCGGCGACCTTCTCGATGGCCTCCAGCTGGGCCTCGGGCCAGGGGTCCTTGCCGTCGCCGAGGTTCTCGCACTCGAAGCCGTAGAAGTGGCGGTTGCCGTCGGTGTTCGCCTCGTTGTCGTGCGGGAGCGCCTTCTCCGCGATCACCGCGCGCAGGACCTCGTCGTCACCGAGGCCCGCGTGGTTGGCGCGGCCGTAGCCGACGAGGTGGACGACGCCGTCCTTGGTGATGACGCCGTGGCACAGCGGTCCGGGCAGTTCTGTGTAGCCGTCACGGCAGATCTCGACGGTGCGCTTGCTGCCCGAGGTCACTGTGTGGTGGATCATCACGCCGTGCACCGGACCCCATGGGCCCTTGTGATTGCGGTTGTGATGTGCCCAGTCGCCGACCTCGACGACGGTGACGTCTGCCTCCCTGAGCCGTTCCAGGAATCTGCCCGCGGACATGGGTGGGGCCACGACCGCCTCCTTCGCGCTGCACGTCGGCCACCGGTCGCGGCCGTCTCGTACGGCAGCTTCTACCCGCAAGGAGGCAGGTGGGCCCACTCGTTCGCACAGCGTGCGAGCCGATCCGGTCAGGAGCTCAGGGCCCTGACCGGATCAGAGGAAACCGTCACGAGTGGAGGAACGCGTCCCCATGCGTGGCGATGTGGCTCTCCAAAGCCTGCAGGGCCTGCTGGGTCGCCTCGGGGGAGCCGTTGCCCCGACGCTCCGCGTAGTACGCGGCGCCCAGTTTCTTCAGGAGGTCGCCGCCGGCGCGCTGCGCCTGCACTTCGTCGAGCTTGTGCTTGCCCTGGGTGAGGCCGCGCTGTGCCTGTTCTTTGGCACGGTCCAGGAAGCCTGCCATTGCCGTCTCCTGTCGTTGTCCGTCGAGGGGTCAAACGTACGGCCGGATCTTGAAGTTCCCGCCGGCGGCAGCCGGACCGGAGTGTCGCGGCGCCCGAAGCCGGAGCGCCACGACGGCCCCCCTCTGCCCACTCCCTGTAGATCCATTCCCGCTCATTCGTGTAATAGCACCAGCACGCTCCGTGATGGAAGGCTGGTCCCCGCAGATCAGTGCACGACCGGGAGGGCGATTTTCATGTCGGTAGGCGAAGAGGTCCGCGCCGAGCAGAGCAGGCCGCAGCAGAGTCTCGGCACTTCCGCCGCGCGGAACCTGGCCACCACCACCAAGTCCGTACCCCAGATGCAGGAGATCAGCTCCCGCTGGCTGCTGCGCATGCTTCCGTGGGTGAACGTGCAGGGTGGCACGTACCGTGTGAACCGGCGCCTCAGCTACTCCGTGGGCGACGGTCGCGTGACGTTCGTGAAGACCGGTGACCTTGTCCAGGTCATCCCAGCGGAGCTCGGCGAGCTGTCCGTCCTGCGGTCGTACGAGGATCAGGAGGTGCTCGGCGAGCTCGCCCGGCGTTGCCAGCAGCGGGAGTTCGCCCCGGGGGATGTGCTCGCCTCGTTCGGCAGCCAGTCCGACGAGGTGTTCCTGATCGCCCACGGCAAGGTCGAGAAGATCGGTACGGGCCCGTACGGGGACGACGCGGTGCTCGGTGTCCTCGCCGACGGCGCGTACTTCGGGGAGCAGGCACTCATCGACCCGGAAGCCATCTGGGAGTACACGGCCCGCGCGGTCACCGCCGTCACCGCGCTGGCACTGCCCCGCCAGGACCTCGAACAGGTCGCGGAGCGCGCCGAGTCCCTGCGCACCCACCTCACGCAGCTGCGAGCGATTCCGGCGCAGCGCACCAACAAATACGGCGAGAAGGAGATCGACCTCTCCGCCGGCCACACCGGAGAGCCGGACATCCCCGGCACCTTCGTGGACTACGAGGGCTCTCCGCGGGAGTACGAGCTCAGCATCGCGCAGACCGTGCTGCGCCTGCACACGCGCGTGGCCGACCTCTACAACCAGCCCATGAACCAGACCGAGCAGCAGCTCCGGCTCACCGTCGAGGCGTTGAAGGAGCGCCAGGAGCACGAGCTCATCAACAACAGGGAGTTCGGACTGCTCAACAACTGCGAGTACGACCAGCGGCTGCAGCCGCACGACGGCGTCCCCAGCCCGGACGACATGGACGAACTGCTCAGCCGTCGGCGCGGCACCAAGCTGTTCCTCGCCCACCCGCGCGCGATCTCCGCGTTCGGCCGCGAGCTCAACAAGCGCGGGCTCGTTCCGGAGACCATCGAGCTGGCGGGCAACCGCATCCCGACCTGGCGCGGAGTCCCGATCTTCCCCTGCAACAAGATCCCGGTCAGCGACGCCCGTACGACCTCGATCATCGCCATGCGTACGGGTGAGGCCGAGCAGGGGGTGATCGGGCTCCAACAGGCGGGCATCCCCGACGAGATCGAGCCGAGCCTGTCGGTGCGCTTCATGGGCATCAACGAACAGGCGATCATCTCCTACCTGGTGACGGCGTACTACTCGGCCGCGGTGCTCGTGCCGGACGCCCTCGGCATCCTGGAGAACGTCGAGATCGGCCGCTGGCGGTGACCGTCCGCGAGCCGGGGGACGCCGGGTTCCCGCCCTGCGGGGCGGGTACACCGAGGGGGTACGCGCCCAGCGGCCACGGAAGCGCCACAGTCCGGGGATTCTCCGAGGTGATCCCATGGGTGAGTTCATGACGGAGACGAAGCAGAGTCCGACCGAGATCCTGGACAGGCGGAGCCCCATCGGAAGGCCCATGGTGAGGCAGGGTCCTGACAGCCCGTCCGACGGGCAGGAAGCGGCAGGCATCCTGGAGCGCACCCGGGCGTCGGTCGACCCCGAGCTGCGCAGGGCCATCGACTCGCTGCCCGGCTCGATGCGCCGGATCGCGCTCTACCATTTCGGGTGGGAGCACGCGGACGGCACTCCGGCGGCGGGCAACGCGGGCAAGGCCATCCGGCCGGCGCTCGTGCTGACCGCGGTCCGGGCGCTCGGCGGACAGCACACGACGGCCGTACGGGCGGCCGCCGCCGTGGAGTTGATCCACAACTTCACCCTGCTGCACGACGACGTCATGGACCGGGACGCCACCCGCAGACACCGCCCCACCGCGTGGACCGTGTTCGGCGACGCCGACGCGATCCTCGCCGGGGACGCCCTGCAGGCGCTGGCCCAGCGATTGCTCGCCGAGGACCCGCACCCGGCGTCCTCGGCGGCCGCCGCCCGGCTCGCGGCCTGCGTCATCGAACTGTGCGCGGGGCAGCACGCGGACACGGCCATGGAGAGCGGCCCCAACGAGGTCACCCTCGACGAGTGCCTCGCCATGGCCGAGGCGAAGACGGGCGCGCTGCTCGGCTGCGCCTGCGCACTCGGGGCGCTGTACGCGGGGGCGGACATCGAGGACGTCGAGGCTCTTGACGCGTTCGGCCGCGAGGCCGGGCTCGCGTTCCAGCTGATCGACGACGTGATCGGGATCTGGGGGGACCCGAGCCGCACCGGCAAGCCGGCCGGGGCGGACCTCATCGCCCGCAAGAAGTCCCTGCCCGTGGTCGCCGCGCTCGCCTCGGGCACCCCGGCGGCGACCGAACTCGCCGAGCTGTACGGGGTGCCGTACGAGGAAGGGGAGCTGGAGCGCACGGTGCTGGCCGTCGAGCGGGCGGGCGGCCGTGACTGGGCGCAGGCCCAGGCGGCCGAGCGGATGTCCCGGGCGATGCACGAACTGTCCCGGGCGGTCCCCGACCCGGAGTCGGCGGGCGGGCTCCTCGCGCTGGCGGAGTTCGTGACGCGGCGCAGTAATTAGTCCACCGACGAGTCCACCGCGCACGACGTAGTAACCAGTCCGCCGCGGACGACGCAGTAGCAGTAACCCGTCCGCCGCGCCTGACGCAGTAACCAGTCAGCCGCGGCGGCGGTTGAAGACCCCGGAGCCCCGGCTCCGTACGGCACCTGACCTCCGTACGGCACCGGGCTCCGGCAGGCCGGGTCCCGCACATCCCCACGGTGTGCGGGACCCGCGCCCCCACGAGCCGGCCCCTGTGACGCCACCGGCTACGCTCAACCTCCGTGCGATCAAGGTCGGTTGGGGCGAAGGGGCGGGACATGGGCGTGGTCATACGGACGGCGGACGAGAGCGACAGGGAGCTGGTCGTCGGGCTCCTCGACGCGGCTTTCCGGGACGACCCGGTGAGTGGCTGGGTCTTCCCCGACGAGGCGCACCGCCGTATGACGCACCACAAGCTGATGGCCGCCTTCCTCGACGTCGTGCTCGCCGAGGGGCGTGTCGACCTGGCGGAGGACGGCGCGGCGTGCGCGCTGTGGCTGCCCGTTCCCGCGGACGCACACGCCGAGGACGATGAGGACGGCCCGGCACAGCTGCGCGAGGCCGTCGACCCGGACAACGAGCGCGTCGAGCTGATCGGCCGGCTGACGGCGGACATCCACCCCGCGGGCTGCGCGCACGAGTACCTGTGGATGATCGCCGTGGCGCCGGAGCGGCAGGGCGAGGGGCTCGGCACCGAGCTCATCCAGTCGGTCCTCGACCGGTGCGACCGCGAGGGCCTGCCCGCGTATCTGGAGGCGAGCAACGCCCGCAGCCGCAAGCTGTACGAGCGGCTCGGCTTCGACCTCGTGGGCCGCCCCCTCGACCTGCCGGGCGGCCCTCAGATGTGGCCCATGTGGCGCGCCCCGCAGCAGGCCTAGCTCTGCGGCGGGCTCAGCTCTCCGGGACGATTGTCGCCACAATCCGTTCGAGCAGTTCGTCCGGTACGGCGACTCCCGGCAGTACGCCGTCCAGTACTCTGGGCAGTGTCAGGTGCTCCAGGAGCAGCCCGAGCACGGCGAGATAGAGCACTCAGCCTCAAGGAGTCGCCCGACCCGCACGTGGAGATCGTCGCGGACGACGTCCTCGGCAGGATCCGCGCACTCAAGGCGGAGGAGAGCGGGTTCGGCATCTATCTGTGCGGTGGTGCGCAGCTCGCGGGCGCGCTGACCGACGAGGTGGACGAGCTCGTCATCAAGACATACCCGGTGGTGCTGGGCTCCGGCATGCCGATGTTCGGCTCAGGGTTCGACGTCACGGAGTTCGTGCTCGACGGGGTGCGCGCGTTCAAGAACGGGGTGCTCGTGAGGACGTACAGCAGGAAGAGGTAGCCGTACGGCAGCAGCCGTACACGTACAGCAGGAAGCGCCGAACCCGTCAGCACCCTACCCTGAAGGCATGGGCACCGATGAGCAAGTCTGTCCCGCCTGTGGGAAGCCGGTCGCCACGGTCGTGCGGCGTCACAAGGTCCTTGGCGCCTGGGTTCCGAAGTGGGAGCCCGGCCCCTGCCACAACCCGGAGTGCGAGGCGTCCGCCGAGCCACCGCGGGAGGAAGCCGCCGAGACCGACGACGCCGGCAAGACCGATGCCGACGTCGGCAAGACCGCCACGAATAAATCCTGAACCCGTGTAGAGAACCCCGTCCCGGCTCCGACGTCCTCTGTGAGAACCGCCCAGCACGGGCGGTCCGAGCCGAGGAAGCGAAGGAGCGGACTCATGAAGTACCTGGTGATGGTGCAGGGCACACAGGCCGACTACGAGGGCATGCGGGGCAAGGCGTCCGCGGGGGCTCCGGCCTGGAGCGAGGCGGAACTCCAGGCCATGTACGCCTACATGGGCGCGATCAACGACGACCTCTCCGAGTCGGGCGAGTTCGTCGACGGACAGGGCCTGGCCGAGCCCGCGCAGACCCGCCTGGTCACCCTGGGCGCGGACGGCAAGGCCGTGATCACCGACGGCCCGTACAGCGAGACCAAGGAGCTGATGGCCGGCTACTGGGTCCTGGACTGCGCGAGCCTGGAGCGCGTCACCGAGATCGCCGAGCGCGTCAGCCGGTGCCCCGGCCCCGCGGGCGCCACGAACTACCCGGTCGTCATCCGGCCCATCATGGACGGCGCCGGGGACATCTGAGGGCATGACCGGCATGACCGGAGATATCCGCGAGGTGCGAGAGGCATGACCGGAGATATCCGCGAGGTGCGAGAGGCATGACCGCAGACAACCGCGAGGTGCGAGAGGCATGACCGGAGACCTCCGCGAGGCATGAAACGTGCGACCGAGGTCGAGGACCTGCTGCGCCGGCACGCGCCGCAGGTCCTCGGCGCGCTCGTACGCCGGTACGGGCACTTCGACGCCGCCGAGGACGCCGTACAGGAGGCGTTGCTGGCGGCGGCCGAACAGTGGCCCCGGGCCGGGCTGCCCGACAATCCGCGCGGCTGGCTGATCAAGGTCGCCTCGCGGCGGCTGACGGACGTACTGCGCAGTGAGGAGGCGCGGCGGCTGCGGGAGGAGAAGGCGGCGGCGCTGACGCCTCGCGACGCTTTGACCACGCCGCCGCCCGGGGCGGACCGTGCCCCGTCGGAGGACGACACGCTCACCCTCCTCTTCCTCTGCTGCCATCCGGATCTGACCCCGCCCGCGCAGATCGCGCTCACCCTGCGCGCGGTCGGCGGTCTGACCACGGCGGAGATCGCACGGGCGTACCTCGTGCCGGAGCCGACGATGGCCCAGCGGATCAGCAGGGCCAAGCAGCGGGTGAGGGGTGCGCGGTTCGGGCGCCCCGACAACTGGGAGGAGCGGCTGCCCGCCGTCCTCCACACCCTCTACCTGATCTTCAACGAGGGCTATACGGCGACGTCCGGAGCCTCGCTCCTGCGGGCCGAACTCGCGGGCGAGGCCATCCGGTTGACGCGTACGGTCCACCGGCTGCTGCCCGAGGACGGCGAGGTGTCGGGTCTGCTGGCGCTGATGCTGCTGACCGACGCCCGGCGTGCCGCGCGGACCGGTCCGCACGGTGAACTGGTGCCGCTCGACGAGCAGGACCGCGGCCGCTGGGACAAGGCGGCGGTCGAGGAGGGCGTGGCGCTGGTGACGGAGGCATTGTCGCTGTCGCGGGAGAGGGCGGGGCCCTACCAGCTCCGGGCCGCCATCGCCGCGGTACATGACGAGGCGCCGTCTGCCGAGGCGACGGACTGGCGCGAGATCCTCGGCCTGTACGCCGTGCTGGTCCGCCGGGTCCCGGGTCCCGTCGAACGCCTCAACCGGGCGGTGGCGGTGGCCATGGTGTACGGGCCGCGGGCGGGACTGGCCGAACTCGACGCACTGGAAGACGAATGGGCGGCCGGGCACCGGCTGGACGCGGTCCGCGGCCACCTGCTGGAACGCGCGGGTGAGACGGAAGCGGCGAGGGCCGCGTACGAGTCGGCTGCCCGCAAGACCCTCAGCCTCCCCGAACAGCGCTATCTGCAGACGCGGGCCGCCCGCCTCAAGCCGTAGCGTTCGGCACGGGCCGCCCGCCTCTGACCGTAGCCTTCGCGGTATGACCGAACCTCTTGTGCACCTCACCGAGCGCCACCTGTGGGACGCGGCCCGCGCGTCCGGCACCTACGAGATGTCCACCCGCGGCCGCACCCTCCAGGAGGAGGGCTTCATCCACTGCTCCCTGCGCCGCCAACTCGCGCCCGTGGCCGCCTCCTTGTACGGCTCCTACACCGGCCCGGACGAACTCGTACTCCTCGTCATCGACGCCGAACGGCTCGACGTACCGGTGCGGTACGAGGCGATGACGCCCGGGGGCGAGGAGTTCCCGCACGTCTACGGGCCCATTCCGGTGGAGGCGGTCGTGGACGTGGAGGTCTGGGACAAGGGCGGGCCGGGGGTGGTGTGACGTGACGCCGGCCGGGGACGGCGTACAACCGCCGGCGGTCTCTGTCAGCCGGGCAGGCTGCCCGTCCTGGGGTCGCGTGGCGTCAGGCAGTACGTGCCGCCGGACGGGTCCCGCATGACGGCCCAGTGCGCGCCGCGGCCGACGAGCGTGGCGCCGAGGTCTTCGTGGCGGGTGCGGACCGCCTCGATGTCCGAACAGGCGACGTCGAGGTGCGCGGAGGTGGGGCGGTCGGTGTCGAGGCGTTGCAGCAGAATGCGGATGGGGAGCGCGGCGGATGGCTTGACCAGGTGGAACTCCGGGAGCGCGCCCGGGTGGGACTCCCAGCCGGTGAGCTCGCTCCAGAAGGCGACCTCGGCGTCGTACACGGCGGGTGCCAGGTCGAGGCATACCTGGTCGAGCCGGCTCGTCACACCGCTCGGTCCCTCGACCACCGGCGGCCGCGCCGACTCTCCGTGCCAGGGCACCGCGCAGAACAACTGACCTCCGGGGGACCGCAGTACGGTCCACCCGTCGTGGTCGGCGACGATCTCGGCGCTCAGCCGCCGTGCCGACTCCACCAGCGCCGGTACGGCCTCGACGGCGAGGCAGAGATGCGCGCCGCCGTCGCCCGCCTCGACGCCCTGGGCCTTCACACACGCGTCGGCGCCGTCGTGCAGCAGGGTCACGAACTCGCCCCGGTCGCCCCGCGGTTCGGACAGCCGCGTCCCCGTGACGGCGGTCCAGAAGTCGGTGGCGGGCCCGAACTCCTTCATGGGCCGGTCGATAAAGGCGTACGTCCACCGGATCGGTTCGGTCATCGGGCCGCTCCCTGTCTCGTAGGGCTCGTACGGGCTCGTACGGGCCTGTACGGCTCGTACGCCACAGAGCCCGCGCTCGCCAACCTACTCGAATGACCGCCGAGTTGACCTTCCTCTCGCGGGTGTCCTGTCGCGGCCGGGAAACGGGCTGTGGCCCGGGGAGCAGCCGGAGAATCCGACGAAGGCGCTGCAGGTCCTCGTCTCGCGAGCACACGCCCAGTCTGGCGCCGAGGTGATCGCCAGCACCGCCACCGGCTAGCGCCTCACGCTGGGCGAGGAGCAGGTCGACAGTTCCGCCGTGCTGCTCGCCGCCGCCGCGAGCTTCCGGGCGGCGCCGGGACGATGCAGGTCGGCCATCAGCAGCAGGTTCTCCTCGTCGGTGAGCATGCCGTCCACGGCGGCGAACTGCCCGGTGACCCCTATCTGCGCCCGCACGGCGTCGGGCTCCCGGGAGAGGTCGATTGCATGAGCATGCGTGAGGCTGCATACTCTTTCTATGTCCAAGGTCCTCACCTCCCTTCCCGTCGGCGAGCGCGTCGGCATCGCCTTCTCGGGCGGCCTCGACACCTCCGTCGCGGTCGCATGGATGCGCGACAAGGGCGCGATCCCGTGCACCTACACCGCCGACATCGGCCAGTACGACGAGCCCGACATCGCCTCGGTGCCCGGCCGTGCGAAGACCTACGGTGCCGAGATCGCGCGCCTGGTCGACTGCCGCGCGGCGCTGGTCGAGGAGGGCCTGGCCGCGCTCACCTGCGGGGCGTTCCACATCCGCTCGGGCGGGCGGGCCTACTTCAACACCACGCCGCTCGGCCGCGCCGTCACGGGCACCCTCCTGGTCCGGGCGATGCTCGAGGACGACGTACAGATCTGGGGCGACGGCTCGACCTTCAAGGGCAACGACATCGAGCGGTTCTACCGCTACGGCCTGCTCGCCAACCCGCACCTGCGGATCTACAAGCCCTGGCTGGACGCGGACTTCGTGACCGAGCTCGGCGGCCGCAGGGAAATGTCGGAGTGGCTGCTCGCCCACGACCTGCCCTACCGCGACAGCACGGAGAAGGCGTACTCCACGGACGCCAACATCTGGGGCGCCACCCACGAGGCCAAGACCCTGGAGCACCTGGACACCGGTGTGGAGACCGTGGAGCCGATCATGGGCGTGCGGTTCTGGGACCCCTCGGTCGAGATCGCCACCGAGGACGTGACGATCGGCTTCGACCAGGGCCGCCCGGTGACGATCAACGGCAAGGAGTTCGCCTCCCCCGTCGACCTGGTGATGGAAGCGAACGCCATCGGCGGCCGGCATGGCATGGGCATGTCGGACCAGATCGAGAACCGGATCATCGAGGCCAAGAGCCGCGGCATCTACGAGGCGCCCGGCATGGCCCTGCTGCACGCGGCGTACGAGCGCCTGGTCAACGCGATCCACAACGAGGACACCCTCGCCCAGTACCACAACGAGGGGCGGCGCCTCGGCCGGCTGATGTACGAGGGCCGCTGGCTGGACCCGCAGGCGTTGATGGTCCGCGAGTCCCTGCAGCGCTGGGTCGGCGCGGCGATCACCGGCGAGGTGACGCTGCGGCTGCGGCGCGGTGAGGACTACTCGATCCTCGACACCATGGGCCCGGCGTTCAGCTACCACCCGGACAAGCTGTCCATGGAGCGCACCGAGGACTCGGCGTTCGGCCCGGTGGACCGGATCGGCCAGCTCACCATGCGCAACCTCGACATCGCCGACTCGCGCGCCAAGCTGGAGCAGTACGCCGGGCTCGGCATGGTCGGCCCGACCCATCCCGCGCTCATGGGTGCCGCCCAGGCGGCCGCGACCGGGCTGATCGGCAGCATGCCGCAGGGCGGCGCCGAGGCCATCGCCTCCCGCGGCGAGGTCCCCGCCGACGACGAGATGCTGGACCGCGCGGCCATGGAGTCCGGCACGGACTGACCAGCCCCAGCCCTGTCGAGCGAAAGGCTCGGCACCCCGAGGGATTGCCCCACCGGAAAGGCCGGCTCGCGCCAACGGCGTTGAGCCGGCCTTCCGTTACCGGGGCAGGGGTGCCCGGCAGCGGCGGGAACGCCGAAGGGGCCCGGCCGAAGCATCGGCCGAGCCCCTTCAGGAAGCTCGCTGACCTGCGAGGGTGCACCGCTCGCCGGTCGTGGCGAACAGGCCCCGGTTCAGGCCTTCTTGGTCTCCTAGTAATGGGCCAGGTTGGTGACCTGCGGGGATCTTTCCTGTGGGGCACTGACCTGGCCTTTTGGTGATTGGTGGCGATGGGGTGCGACGGTCTTGATCGGGTGTCCTGCGGACTGTGTGCGGACTGGGCCGGGGCTGATGCGATATCACTGCACGGTTCTGGACGCACCGCTACGGTGAGCCGTACGGCCGCTGATAGCACGATGCCACCGAGGAACATATGGACGAGTCTGTTGCACCGGATGCTGCTCGGCCCGGGGGTGAGACGGCATCTGGACCCGCTGCTGCTCCCGAGGATGCGACCGCCGGAGGCGACATCGCTGCAGCCGGTGAAACTGAGCGAGGATCGAGCACCTATGCGACCGGCGGTGGTGGCGTTTCGTTCGCGCACCGCGTCGCGGCTGTCTATCTCGCTGGCATGTTGACTGGCGCACGACGGGCGGAGGTATCTGAGCTGCCGGTCCGGAGGGTGTCGTTCCAAACCGGTCCGGCGCACCCGGTGGACGATCTTCTGATCGAATGCGGCGATGCGGCAGCCGAGGTCATCCTTGCCGTGGCATGTCGAGCAACGCCGAACTTCGTCCAGAGCCATGGCGACACGGTGAAGCTCGTCGGGTCGCTGCTCGCCGAGGTCGAAAAGTTCGACGCCGACACTCACCAGGTCGCCGTCGCGACCGCCGGTCGGTCCGATCAGTGGGACCAACTCGCAACGCTCTGCGGCATCGCGCGTGCTCATGCCGACCCGGAGTCGTTCCAAGCGTCCATGGACGTCGATCGCCGCTGGTCCAAGCCGGTGCGTAAGCGCCATGAGCATTTTCTGGAGATGGTCGAGAAGGTCGTCGAAGACGACACAACGCAGGAAGAGATCCTGCGGCTGGAGTGGCGGCTGCTGGGCCGGCTGCACATCCTCGGGTTTGTGGTTCAGAGCCCGGACGAAGGCGACCGCACAGCGGTCGCGACGTCGCTGGACAGCATGGCCTCGGCTGCCGCCGACGGGGTGGTGGTCCGGGACCGTCTCGAGGTCGAGGCAACCCGCTACGACGCGACTGGCGCTGTGGTGGACCTCAAGGTGCTCCGCCGTGACATTCACGTGGTCTTGGACTCGGCTGCGACTCGAAGTCGGCACGCGTGGTCGGTGCTTGCTGAGCAACGCAAGTTGGCCGTTGCCGGTGTGCGGGCCACTATCGGTGATGAGTCGTCCGGAGGGCCGGTCGAGATCTCGTTCGCCGACCGCCGCGAACGACTCGCTGATGCCCTGCGCGAGGCCGGTACCCGTGCTTCGGCTTTGTTGGTATCCGGCGAGTCGGGCATCGGTAAGAGTGCGCTGACTCTGTCGGCTGTTGCAGAGTTGGAAGCCGCAGACCCCGCCGGGTTCCAGGGGGTGGTGGTGAACTTCCGTGGCATGCCGCAGTCGAGTTTGGAGCTGCGAGCTGCGCTCGGGGTTTCGCTGGAGGACGTGCTCGCGGAGACATCGGCACCTTCTCGAGTCCTGGTCATCGACGCGGCTGATGCTGCTCTGGAGCGGTCTGCTGGCCTGTTGAGTGACCTGGTGCTGGCAGCGGCTGCGGCGGGTGTTGGGCTCGTTGCCGTGACATCTGACGTGGCACTGGGTTTCGTGCGGGAGCAGGTGGAGCTGGGGTTCCCGAAGTCCATTTCGTCTTTTGAGATGCGGCCGTTGGGCGATGAGGACATCTCCGTCGTCTCAGACCACTTTCCGCTTCTGCGTACGGTCCTGCGAGACCTGCCCGTGAACTCGCTGCTGAGAAGGCCCGTTGTACTGGACCTTCTGGCTCGGACCGGGGCGGAGCCAGATAGCTCACTGGGTGAGTGGGAGTGCCTTGATCTGGTGTGGAGCAGGATTGTACGGGGCGATGGGCGGCCCGGTGTCGGCTCGGCGGAGGCACGCGAACAGACATTGCTCGCGGTAGCCGCAGGGACCATGAAGCTGCCCGAGGACCGTCGACCTGGCGCAGGCGTCGATGCCGCAGCGGTCGACGCGCTGCGTCGGGATCATCTGCTCGCGCCACCGAGCCGGTATCGGAACCAGCCGGACTTTGCACATGACGAAGTCCGGCGGTACGCGACCGCCATCCTTCTCGTCCGTGGTCAGAGCCCCATCGAGTTGCTGCAGGCAGCGGGAGCGCCGCGGTGGGCACTGTCGGCCGCCACTCTTGCTTGCGAGGGACTACTGAAAGCACCGGACGCTCGGCCCGTCCGGAAGTTCATCGAACTGCGCTCGCAATTTGAGGTGTTCGCGGCAGCACGCGGACCCCGGTGGACTGACGTTCCGGTGGAGGCGGTTCTGGAGACGCCATTCGCGTACCAATGCCTGAAGTCAGCGTGCACGGATGAGTCGGTCGGCCTGGTGCTCGGCGACGTGGTTCGAGTTGTTCAGCAGCGGTATAAGGTCAACGGGTTGGTCGACCGTCTAGCCACGAACCCCGTTGTGCAGTTCCTCCTTGATGACGAAAAGCCGTGGGACGTGTCGAAGGAGTCGTTCGAACTGCTCGCGGACTGGCTGCAAGCCCTGTCCCTAGCGGACGTTCCGGCTGGCAACGAACTACGAATCCGACTTCGGGACCGTCTTCTTGCCTACTGGAACTCGTTCCCTCTACGCAAGACCAGCGGGGACACGCCGTCTGGGTGGATGTCGCAGCGTCGGCGACGCCGACGCGAGCTGGATTACCACCTGACGAAGGAAGCGTTCGTCGAAACGTTGGCCCTGCTCGGTCCGGACATCGATGATGCCGTCGAAAGGTGCCTTCGAGTCATTGCGGAAAATGCGCCAGCGTTCCTGGCTCCGGCTGCGGACTCACCGTTGAGCGCCCGAGCCTTGGCGCAGAAGGACCCGGGGCTATTGGCGACGTTGATGGCGGCCTACTACATCGACGACGAGCCAAGCTGGCACCGAGATGAGGGTGTCCGGAGGCATCAGGGCCGGTGGACCGGTATCGGACCACCGTTCTTCCAGTACTACTTCGGCGGGTTTTGGCAACTGTTCCAGACAGCGCCGTTGCCGACCTCGGCGCGGGTTTTGAACAGCATCCTGAACAGCGGTGCGCGGGCACGCGTAGCAACGCTGTCGCGGCCTAGTCCGCCTTACGCGTTGACTGATCCCTTTGATGACGGGGACGAGGGTGCTGATAGTGAGACAGAGAACGGAGAGGTTGAAGACCGCGGTGCGGTCCTGAACCTTGACGGTACTGCTCGCTTGTACGTCGGCGACAGCCACGTGTGGAGCTGGTACCGGGGCACGTCGGTGGGCCCATACTCGGCTATGAGCGCACTCCAGGCGATGGAACGTCTTGCCGACGCGTGGTTGAGCCGGGGTGCGTCACCGAGGGTGGTTGTCGAGGCCCTCTTGAACGGCTGTGAGAACCTGGCGGTTCCAGGGATGCTATTCGGTCTGCTGGTGCGCCACATTGAGAAGGTCGGCACCGAGCTCGACCTTTTTCTCGCCGAACCTGTCGTATGGGAGTTGGAGTTTGGCCGCAGGACGAGTGAGTACGTAGGGCTGCGTGCAGCAACCGAGGGGCTCGCAAACCTTGAACGTCGCCAGTGGACACCGCGTGAGGTAGCCATGTGGCTGATGGTGCACGGCGGGCAGGAGCGTGCCCAGGCTTTGAAGAGGGTTGCCGACAAGCTTGTCGAGAACGGCGACCGGCTGAGTATTAGCCAGGAGCGTACGAAGAACTGGGCTGCCAGCTTGGACCCGGAGCAATATCGAGTTAAGCAGCATGGCGATGAGGTCTACATCGAGGTCGAATCACCGCTTGAGCTGCAAGCCGTGCAAGAAGCGCACGCGGCTCACCAGGAGGTCGTGCAGACCAGCCTGCGCCTGCAGAATCGGTACTGGGGTTCGGCCAAGCATGACGCCGAGTACGTGCTGCCCTCGTCGGAGGAGATCGCTGCGGACCTGGTGGCAGGACGTGCCTTGGTCGAAGCCGATGAAGACCTGATGCCGAATCGGCCCGTGGACGCCGTTGCCCATGTCGTTCGAGCAGCGGTCGAACGAGCCGCCGCTGGTGATATGGAGGCGCTGGGCAACGAAGAGCAGTTCGTAACTGAGTTCGTCATCGGCATCGCGTTGTTGTTCCGGGAGGCCGAGGATCAACGTCACGAGGATCAGTTCTTCGATCTTGGTGCCGATCGAGCCGTGGCTCAAGCCTTGCCGGCGTTTCTCACACCCGCACTGGCAGCGCCGCTGGAAGCGGCTGGCGTCTCGACCGAAGATGTTGCCGAGGCTGGTCTTGCGATGGCAGGCAAGGCGTCCTTGGAGACTCGGCTGTACCTGGCGCGTGGATGCGATGTCGTCTGGAGGTCCCCATGCCACCTCGACCCTTGCATCCACCGGACCGCGTTGAACTGGTTGCTTGAGACAGCCCGTGACGCAGAAATCGGTCCGTGGGACCAGCACGGTCAGCGACGGCCGAATGTCCTGATTGCCGGCGACGTTGCCGAACGCCTCCAGGCACTATCGGGTGACTCCGTTGACATCGCGGTTCTGGATGCAGCCATTCGCGGACTCGGAGCAGCCGCGTCGACGGGCCATTGTTGCACCGACGACGCAGCCACGCTCCTCGCCGCGTTTCTCGACGTCGAGCGACGCGCCATGGTTGCGCAGGAGAAGCAGGGCTGGACCGCGGACGACCGCGGGACGCACAGCCTGGTCGCCGCACGGGCTCTGCTCGAAGGCTTTGCGAAGGACGGTGATGCCGGACCGGTGCTCGAACACCTCGACGTCCTTCGCGCAGATGCAGGGCTGATGTCGAATTTTCTCCACGGTCTTGCCGCGACAGGTGCAGAGAACGAACGCTTGGCTGAAGCTGCCCGAGATGTCTGGCCGTCGTTGCTGCGCCATGCCATTGGCTACCTGAGTGACGACTCAAGCCCTTACCGTGACCATCATTGGGGCGACTGGGCTGCCGCTGCCCTGCTGCCGGACCCTCTTCCATGGACGCAGGGCTTGTACAACGAGGTCGTTGGCGAACCCGTCGACTGGGTCCGCGCTGAGGACCTGGTTGAGTCGCTCGACGATTGGCTGCCGACAGCTCGCGGGGAAGCCAAGTGCGTCGACGCGCTCATCGGCATCCTGCGGAAGCTCTCGCAGGAAGTGCAGGCTATCCGTGGCGTGCATTGGGTTTCCGACCTCTGCATTCAAGATGGACGTGTCACGGTCAAACAGTCGTGGCTCTCGAACAGCTGGCTCAAGGAAATTCGCAGGACGGCTGAGGAACTCGGCGAATTGGACGAGTGGCAGATGCTCGTCGACTCCTTGGTCGTCGCCGGAAATGAGGGGCTGGCGCCGTACAGCAGGTGATGCCTCAGGGGCTGCGCGACGTCTTGTGAGACTTCCGGAAAGCGGCATTATCTGCCAGTCATGTGAGTGCATTACGCCCGGAGTGTACGGGGCAGTAAGTCGCGCGGCTTGCATTCGGTGAGCGGGACGCGCAATGGCATTTGCCCTTGGTGCCTTCATGACGCGCGAACGACCCTTGTTGGCATAAGCCTGTTGCGAACGGTCGCCCTGGCAAATAGTCGGGCCGCTTCGTGCCGCTATTTCCAGCCGTCAAGGGAGACCTCTGAGCCTTCCCCTAGATAATGGTGGAGAGCGCTTGAGGTGGTGTCTACAAAGTTTTCGAGGATGGCGTTGGCTTCGACCCAGCAGACCTGAAAGCGCTTGCGTGGTTCGAGGTTTTCGGGTTCGCCGGTCCATTCGTGGACGCCGAAGACGATAGTGAGAAAGCCGTTAGCCTCGATCGTTCATGAGTCCTCGTCGGTTCGCTGATGGGGACTCTGTGCTTACGGGGTGCGGAATTTCGTGGGCTGGGTGCAGGACACTACGACGACCTGTGGACCGAGGACCCCTGGCCCGACGAGTACGACTTGGCAGTCTGGCCGGTACCCCGGCCCCCTGCGGGGGGCGGGGTACTTCTCGTATGCTCCGGCGCATGCGACGCACCTTCATACTGCTCGCCCTCGCCGCTCTCGCTCTGGTCGGCTGCACCACCGAGGAGGACAAAGCCGCGAGGTACTGGGACGGCTACCGGTTCGGCGAGCAGACGGCGACGGACTACGCGAAGCGCGTCCTCGACACCAACTTCACGTACTGCACGACCGGCGGGGAGGTGGCCGCCCGGCAGGACATGTGCACCCGCCCCGGCGGCCTCGACACCCGGTACCCCGCCTCCGTGGGACAGCGGGAGTGCGCAGACGCGCTCCCTAGCGGCCTGGACGGCGACGAGCGCGACGCATGGAACAAGGGTTGCATCACCGGCATGGCTCTCGGTGCGCCGGACGTCGTGATGTACGGGGCCGATCCTCAGAAGTGAGCCTCAGGACAGTCTTGTTGGCTGGCCGGATCGGGCGCCGGACGGCTGCGGCAGGGCGTCTCCTGTCGGCTCTTTCTGGCAGGCGTTCCGGAGACGTTCGTCCATTTCAGCCGTCAGTTCAGTCAGCCGCGCGTACAGCGCCTGTTCTTGCTTGGACAGGTTTCCGGACTTCATCCTCGCCAACAACTCTTCCGTGGCATCGGACAGGACGCCCAGGCAGGTCTGGGCCGCCTCGTTGAAGCCGCGATCGTACACATTGAAGTAATAGGCGCGTGCGCTCTCCTCGGCCCCCTCCTTGGCCACCTCTCGTACCGCGTGGCCGAGCTTGCGCAACATCTGCTTGCCCCTCGACATGCTGCCCCTCCCCTTCCCCGTACTCGACACCGAGCTGCTGAAGGTACCGCCCGTCTGGCCCAGTTGGCGATCACGACCGCTTACGCCCGGCTGACGCCTGCCTGCCTCCAACTTTGTGAAAGCCCGAGGCTAATGATCAGCGGTACGTTCGATTTCGATGGCCAGAGCACCCAGGGCTTCCTTCTTGGGCGGGTAGATGGCTCGGATGTTGTTGAGCTGCTGTTCGCGAGTAGCGGTTGGATTGATGTTGGCCGGTCCCTCGCCGTCGAGCAGGGCCTCGAAATTGGTGTATTCGGTGACCCGCTTGACGTTCACCTTGCAGGTTTCGTCCGTGCCCTTGATGCGGAAGCGGATGATGTCGCCTGCAGCGAGATCGGTGAGGTGCGGGTATTTCACCCGCACCTCGATGGTCTTGGTGCCCGCGGCGACGAGGTCGAAGTACTGGCGGTAGAGGTTGAGCTCGCGGACGCGGGCGGTGGTGTCGGTCATGGGGCGGGAACGCTCCTGGTTGCTGGTGCGGTCATCATGCGGCTGATCTCGGCGGCCGAGTACGAGCGGAAGAAGTGACGGGGGTCGGACAGCAACGTATCGGTCATGGCCAGCAGTTGCTCGGCGTACTCCGCGACGGTGCCGGGCCACTGACGGGTGTCGAGCATCCAGTCGGCTGCGCCTTCGGGCAAGGGCGCACAGCCTTCGCGGATCAGCGACTTGGACAGCTTGGCACCGGTGTCGGTGACGACTTGCGGGCAGTACAAGCGGGCGGGGAGTTGGGCGCGGGTGAGGCCGACGGCCTGGAGGGCTTCGTCGACCAGGTGGGAGCCGAAGACCCAGTCGCCACCCTTGACCATGACGTGGAGCGTGCCGTGGGGGTTGGACAGGGCGAGTTCCTTGACCGCGTTGCGGTACAGGGTGGCCAGGTCGAGATAGGCGCCTCCGGCGGGTGTGAGGGTGGCTTGGTATGGGCCGTGGTGGAGGCAGACGGCAGCCACTTGCGCAGTCTCGTAGCCGGTGAGGCGGACATGCGTGCGTTCTGCGTGCTTCTCGGCCCAGCCGCAGCCGGGGCGCGGGCAGGGCACGCGCAGGTGTGGGGTGCCGGTGGAGGGGGCGAGCCACCAGCGGGCGGCGTCCATGCGGGGCAGGAGCCGCAGCCAGGTGCAGCGGAAGTGCTCGCCGGCCTGTTGCTGGCTGTACGTCTCGACGCGGTGGGGGACGCCCAGGCGCCGGGACAGCGCGGTGAACAGAGGTTGGTAGAGCGCGGTGACAAGGTCGGTCAGGGCCTCGTGGCCGAGGGCTTGGGCGTAGGCGCGCTGGTAGCGGTGGCCGCTGACCGGATCGGTGGTCAGCTCGTAGGGGGCGTTGTCGAGGGCGCTGAACAGGACCTCGGTCGGGATACCGAAGCGGCCGCGCAGGCGGGCAGCCATGGCGAAGGCCAGGGACTGCACAAGTGAGGTGCCGATGTGTGGGGCGCCGTTGATCTGGGTGCCGACGACCAGCACGATCCGCTCGGGTGGGGTGGCCAGGATGCGTGGGGTCAGGACGTCCTCGGCGTGGTGGAGGGCGTTGGCCAGGACGGTGTTCGGTGAGACGGGATGGGTCGTCACGGGATGTCCCCCTGGGACGGGTTGGGGTTCATTCGGTTCGGGTGTGAGCGAAGAGGAGGCGCTGGCGGAGCGTGGCGCGGTCCAGGTAGGTGTCGATCTGTGCTGGTGTGGCGCTGCGGGAGAGCGGGTCGAGGCCCAGGACGAGGGCCACCGGGGTTCCTTGGCCGAGTAGGAGGGACCAGGGACGGCCGGTGGGGATGCGTTTGCGGTAGGGGGTGGCGTCGAAGCGCAGGGCTACCTCGGTTGGGGTGATCAGACGCAGGCGTGGCCCGATGTCCGGCGGGGGCGCGGTGGCGGGGCCGAGGCGCAGAGCCTCGGCGACCGCGCGCATGCGTTGCGCGATGACGGCCGGCGTCTCGTAGAAGCTGCGCGGCGGTTGGGGCACGAGAAGGAGGCAGCACAGAGTGGCGCCGGTCGGCGCGGTGTCCAACCACGTGGTGGTGGCTAGGGAGGCGATCAGACCGGCGGACGGCCTGAAGGACTCGGTGCGGGCAGGCGTCAGCATGTGGGCACCGCGCTGTGGTGGAAGGCGGCCCAGACACACTTGCCAGGGCCCTGGCGCTCCATCACGCCCCAGTGGTCGGCGACTGCGGACACCAGCTGCAGGCCGCGGCCGCCGTCGGCGGTGCCCCGTGACTCCCGCTTGGCGGGTGTGCCGTTGCCGCCGTCGTGCACCTCGATGCGCAGCATCGTGGCGTGCAGTTCGACGCGTACGAGGACCTGACCGCCCGCAGGGGCTCCGTGCAGGACGGCGTTGGTGGCGAGCTCGGAGATGCACAGCCGGATGTCGTCAAGGCGTTCGGTCCGGCCCCATTGGGTAAGGGTCATGGCGACGAAGGAGCGGGCGGCGCATGGGGTGGTCCGGCGCCGGTCGAAGAGCATCGTTTCGTGCTCGACGGCGCCGTCGAGGGCTTGGTCCGGTGCGAGGGTGTCCGGCTCGTCGGGCAGTGTGCTGGGCATGGCCAACAGCCAACCGCCGTCGCTCGTTTGGGTCGGGAGCCAGCGTGGGGGCCGTGCAGGGGGCCACTATGGGGGCCAGAGTTCGCATGCTCCGGGGAGAGGGGATGGGCGACACGGGGATCGGCGCGTTGCTCCTCCTGCTGCGCACTGAGCGTGGCTGGACCCAGCAGCGGGTGGCCGACGAGTACAACGCCCTGGAGGGGCGTGCCGCCAAGACCGGTAAGGAGATCGGGCGTTACGAGCGCGAGGCGCGCGTCCCGGTTCCGTACACCCGCAAGTACCTGGCGCAGGTGTTCGGCGTCGATGTCGTGGCACTCGACCGGGCTGTGGCCCTCAGCAAGAGCCTCCGGGGCGAGGAGGACAGCTCCTCCGGGTCCTCGCCGGAGCGGCCAGCGTGGCCTGCCGTGCCTTCACATTCCGGCAAGGGTGCCATATCGGTGGACGCGGTGATGTCAGCCGACTTCGCACGGTTCATCGCGCAGCGCAACGCCGACGAGTTCGTCGTCGAGCAGCTGGAGGCCGATGTCGCAAGGCTCGCCCGCGTCTACGTCAGCCATCCGCTGATGGAGCTGTACATCGAGATCAAGCGGTTGCGGGACGGGGTGTTCGAGCTGCTGCGCGGGCGCCAACATCCCCGGCAGACCGCCGACCTGTATGTTGCCGCCTCACGGTTGTGCGGGCTGTCCGCGCACGTCTGCCTGGACCTGGGCGACTACGACTCGGCTGCCACCCACGCCCGTACCGCCCGGGCGTGTGCCGAGGCGGCCGGGCACGAGGGGATGCTGGCCTGGGTGCGGGCGGTGGAGTCCCTGATCGCCTACTGGACCGGGCGGTACGACCAGGCGGCGCGGCTTGCGCAGGCCGGCCGCCACCACCGGGCTCGCGGCAGTATCGGAGCCCGGCTGGCGAGCCTGGAGGCGCGGGCGCTCGCCATAGCCGGAGACCAGGCGGGCGCGGTGGCCGCCTTGGCGGACGCCGAGCGCTCGCGTGAGGCGATGCCGGGTCACGACGAGGTGCCGGGCATCTTTGCCTTCCCTGCCGCCAAGCAGTTCGCGTACGCCGGGACGAGCCACCTGGCCGTGGGCGGGCGGGAGCACGTCCGGCAAGCCATCGCCAGCGCGGACACCGCAGTCCGGCTCTACCGCAGTGCGGAAGACGACGACCAATCGGTCGGCGACCTGTTCGCCGCCCATGTCGATCTCGCCCGCGGTCACCTCCTCCTCGGCGACTTGGACGGCACCGAGGCGATGCTCGGATTCGTCCTCGAATCCCCGCCCGAGCGCATGTCGGCCAGCATCGTGCGCCGACTCACCGCTCTGGGCCGGGAGCTGGGAGAGCCGCAGTACGGTGGAGCGGCGCAGGCCGCACACCTACGCGAACGACTCCAGCACACGGCCGTCCTCGCGGCCTCACCCGCCGCCCACCCACCGGAGCTGCCGACATGACCGAACTGTCTGCCGCACACGACGCCGCCGTCACCGACCGGGGTCGTCTCGCCGGGAGCGCCTACAACAGCGACCGGGACCTGGCCGCCCGCCAGTCGCTCTACCAGTGGCAGACGCCCCGTCACGACCTGCCCGGCATCGTCGCCGAGCAACTGAGCGGCGTGCGCGGGCGCGTGGTCGATGTCGGCTGCGGCAACGGCAAGTTCATCCAGCGGCTCCGCGATGATCAGCCCGAGCTGGCCCTGCTCGGCCTGGACATCGCCCCCGGCATCCTCGCCGCCGTGCCCGGCCCCGTCGCCGTGGCCGATGCCACCCGCCTACCGCTGGCCACGGCGAGCGTCGACGCCGCCCTGGCGCTGCACATGCTCTACCACGTCCCCCACATCCCTCAGGCGGTCAGGGAGCTGTCCCGCGTCGTCGCCCGTGACGGGCTGGTGATCGCTTCCACCAACAGCGACCGTGACAAGGCCGAACTCGACGACCTGTGGCAGCGTGCCGCAGGCGACGTCCTCGGCACCGGACGCGGCCCGGCCCGTATTTCGCTCAGTGCCCGGTTCTCCCTGGAGAAGGCCCCAGCCTTTCTGGGCGAGGAGTTCGGCCGGGTGGAGACGATCAAGCTGCCCGGCACCATCACGGTCCACGACCCCGATCCGGTCATCGCGCATATGGCCTCCTACCGCGCGTGGGCGGACCAGCACGACGTGCCCTTCGAGGCCACGATCGAGCGGGCCCGAGCGATCCTTGTCGATCACATCGCCCGACACGGGGCCTTCGAGGTCACGTGCCTGGGCGGCATCCTCGTCTGCCGTCGCTGAGAGCAGACTTGGCTATCGCCGTCGGCCGCGTTCCGTAGACCGTTCGCTCACTGTCGTGGGCGTGGACGTGGGCTGTGGTGTGGGCGTGACGAGGGTGGTGCGGGTGCTCCGCTTGCAAGCTGCCTGTGCTCGCCTGTTCGGCTGCACAGTGATGCGCCAGTTGAGGACCTCGACGGGGCGATCGGCGGTGTCGAGTTCTCGCCGCGCGGCGATTTCAGCCAAGAGGCGTCGGGGGTTGTGGCCGGCGGTCTCGGCGCGGGCGAGGGTCGTGGTCAGGGCTGGCCATGCTGGATCGGAGAGGACGCGGTCAGCGTGGTCGGGGAGGACTGCGCGTAGATCCTGCTCGAAGCGGCTGGCGGTTGTGGCGCGCGGTGCGCGCCGCGCGAGATCCGCCAAGACTGGCTGGGCGGCCTGCTGGTAACTGGCCTGCAGGTGGCGGAAGGCTTCTTCGGCCGCTGCGGCCTGCTGCTCGTGACCGCGCTGCTCATGCCACTTGGCGGCGGCGCGTGCCACGTGGAGCGCGGCGAAGATCAGGGCGATGGCGAGTCCGCCCGGCTCGTGTGAGGCGTAGGCGAGTTCTTTGGCGGCTTCCCGTAGGGCGGTGGCGGCCTGGTGGTCGGCCCGGATCGCCGAGCGGCGGGCGCGGTTGAACGCCCTTGCCGCGGCTTGCAGTTCGGCCCGGTGCCCGCCGTTGGTGGTGAGGGCCAGGTTGTGGAGGGTGTCGCCGAAGGCATCCAGGTGGCCCTGGGCCACAGTGTCGTCGCCCGAGTCGAGGACGGCGTGGGCGTCGCGGATGGCGGTTTCGGCGCGGTGCCACGGTTCGGCCGGGTCCGCCATCTGTTGGGGGCGGTCGGCCAGGGGCTGGGTGTGGAGGCGTTCACACAGGCGGTTGTAGGACAGGTCGGGGGCGAGGCTTGAGCCGCCGAACCAGATGGGCTCACCCCGGCTGGTGTCGCCGGGCGCGGCCAGGCTGTAGCCGGTCACCTCGCCGGTCTCGGGGCCGATGCGCGGCCTGACCTGGATGCCAAGGGAGCGCAGCACGGTGAAGTACTCGTCCATGCTGCGTACGGCGGCGGCGACCGCGTACGCCTGCTCGCGCAGCCACTCCCGCGCGGCCTTGTTCTGGCCCTGGCGCTCGGCCTTCGCGCGCTCGGCGCCGGTCGGGGTGCGCGGGGCGGTGAGGTCACCGGACTTCAGGCGGCGCAGTCCGAACTCGGCCTCGATCTTTCGGCATTCGCGCTGTGCCCGCCAGCCATCCCGGTTCGTACGAGGGCGACGGCCGTCGGCTCGGACGGTGGTGGCCATGATGTGGATGTGGTCGTCTGCGTGCCGAACCGCGATCCAGCGGCACGCCTTCTCGTCGCCCTCGGGGGCGATGCAGGTTGCGGCGACGACGCGGCGGGCGACTTCGGCCCACTCGGCGTCGGTTAGGTAGCGGTCGCCGGGCGCGGTGCGCACAGGGCAGTGCCACACATGCTGCGGCGGCTGCTTTCCGCCGAGCTCTCGGGTGCGCAGGTCGACGTGGTGGTCCAGGCGCCGGGCGAGGTGGGTGTAGGTAGCGGTGGGGTCGCGGCCGGGGTCGGGGGCGCCGGCCATGTCCCAGGCGGCCACGATGTGGGGGTCGGTGTGCTCGTCGCGCCGCCCCTGGCCGAAGAGGTAGTTGATCAGGCCGAGCGTGCTGGAGCCGGTGGAGACGTCAGGCACCATGACTGGCCCCTTCCGCCAGGAGCCGGTCCATCAGTGCGTAACTGGCCTGGGCGGCTTGGTCAATGCGGTCGAGGACGGCCTCGGCGCGCTCGGGTATCGCGCCGGAGTGGATGGCTGCCGTGATCTGGTTGAGGTTGGTGCCGATCCGGTTCAGCGCCTTGGTGTGCGCTTCGACGGCCTCCACCAGCGGGCGGACGGGGTCGTCTTCTGGGCTGCCGACCATGCCCGCCTTGCCGAGCGCGACGGCGAGGGCGGCGTCGCCGACGAAGCCGGCGAACTTCTGGTGGCGCCGCCTGGCCTCGGCATCGATGAGGCAGACCGCGGTCGGGGTAAAGCGGATCTTCTTCTCCTGATCGCGTTTCTCGGTGGTGCGCTTGCGGTTCATCCGCGTGGGCAGTGCGGGGGCGTCGGGCTCACGCCACGAGGGCTGCTCAACGGCGGCGGGCGGTTGACGGGCGGACGGCTCGGCGTGTGGGGTGATGGAGTCGGCGACGGGCCGCTCGGCGCTGTCGGCGGTAGACGCGGTGCGGGGCTCGTTCACCCCCTCCTCAGGCTCGGGCGCCCGCTGGCGCCCGGCCCCCTCTCCCTCCGCCACCCCAGGGGCGGGGGCAAGCGCGGACGAAGCCTCTTTAGGGGCTCGTTCGCTCCAGCTTGCTGCTGTTCGTCGGTCCCGGCTGAACCAACCCCAGCGGCGGGAAGAAGAGGGGTTTGTGTCGTTCTCGGTGTGCATGGTGGTGCTCCGGAGGAGAGGGGATCGGGCTGTGTCACGTCCGTCGCATCCGTCGCATGCCTGGTCAGCACAGGTACGGAGACGCGGGCAGGTACGGAGAACACCGTCCCGGCGACAGAGTCCGTCCCCGCGCTGACCTGCGCGGGGACGGATGCGACGAAGTGATACGGACCCCGGTGGATTCAGAGAGCGCGTTTCGGGGCGGCGGGGCCACCGGGCGGGCCGACAGGCAGCGTCCCCGTCGGGGCGGCGGGCAGCCTGCCCTGGGTTACGCGGGCAGGGGAAGCGCCGTGTTCGGGATCGGGTGCCGCCTCGACGAGGTCCGGGCAGTTGCGGGCCCAGGCGTCCAGGAACCGGTTGCGCATGTACGCCTTGGCCTGCCTTCCCTTGTCGAACCGGTAGTTGGCCGGGCTGATGTTGAAGTCCCGCAGCAGGTTGCTCAGGTGGTACGCGTTCAGCCCTTTGGTGCCGTGCTCCGCCCACGGGGCCTCAGCGTCCTGGAGCAGTGCGGCGACCAGATCCTGGGTGGCCAGGGCCTCGGGGTTGTCCGCCTGCGCGAAGATGCGGTGGATGTCGCGCAGGAGCCGCGTCTTCAGGCTGCCCTGCTCGTCCTGGGCCGCCTCGTGGCGGGTCATGGCCAGGCAGGCGGCACGAGCGTGGGCGGGCCACTGGCCGCCGGCCAGGTCAGCGATGATGACCAGCGGCTCCCAGGTGTCCGCGGCCCGGTCCTCCACCGGCATGTGCGGCACCATGCGGGCAGCCTGCCCGCGCAGCGGACCCAGCCAGGCGGTCAGCCGGTCACGCAGCGCGTTGAGTTCCGGCACCGAATACCGGGAGCGGAAAGGGGTGACCTTCTCGCCCGGCTTGCGCTTCTGCATCCGCAGCACGACTGCCCGGTCCATGACCGTATCCGGCAGGTCGCCGATCCCCGCGATGGCAGCCATGGCGAAGGTGGGGAACGGGGTCGGTTTGTGATCCGGGCCGGAGATCCGCCACGCGGGCCGGTTGCGCTGGTGCCCGGCATTCAGCAGGCCGCGCAGGATCTCACTGTCACCGCTCGCTTTGGGGCCGAAGATGGTGTCCGCCTCGTCCACCAGCAGGGTGGGCGGGTTCTTGCCGATGACCCGGAAGATGACCGCCGGGGAGGTGTTCACCGTCATCATCGGCTGGTGCACGGTCTCGTGGAGCACGTCCAGAACCCGGGACTTGCCGCACCCCTTCGTCGGGCTCACCACCGCCAGACGCGGCGCGTGCTGCAGGGCCGTCTGGATGTGTGTGGCCGCCACCCACAGGGTGACCGCGGTCAGCGCCTCCTCGCTGGGCAGCACCACGTACTTGCCGATCGCTGCCCGCAACTCGTCCAGCAGCGCGATCCCGTCAGCAGTTACCTGCGCCCTCGCGCCTTCATGGCCTCCGGTGCCTGCCTCGCCATCAGCGGCCGTGATCTTGTGCTGCTCGGTCCCCTCGACGGGAGCGTCGGTCCCCGACGATAGGCGCGAGCCGTTTTCCCGGTCCCCATTGCGGTCCCCTGGTGTAACTCCGGCGTCTTGGGGACCGGTCCCCGTTGTCACGCTGCTGGCCTGCACGTTTCCAGTGAATGTGGATATCGGGACCGCGGCATGCGGCGTCAGGGGACCGGATGCGTCGCGGGGACGGTCCCCTGACACCGCATCAGCGGAGTGCTGGTCCCCGCGGCTCCAGGGGATGCCCTCGCCGGGGACCGCTGTTGTGGGCCAGGCGCCGGGGGACGCGTTCGTGGTGGTAGGGGACGCAGAGTCCTCCATAGACGTTCCTCTCCGGTGAGGGGCAGGACGGGCAAGGTCCCGCCCCTCACCAGCTTGTTCGTTCAGGGATGGGCGATCGGCAGGGGAATCTCCGGCCCTCGGCGTTGGCGCGCCGAGGGCCGTTGCTGTGTCCGGCGCCTACGGCTCAGGAGGCCAGACCCCACTCGTCGCGGCCGTCGATCAGCGCCCGCTCGTACCGCAGCAGTTCGGCTTCGGGGTACAGCACCCGCTTGCCGATCTTGATGCCGCGAGGGCCCTTTTCGATCTGGCGCCAGTAGCAGACGGTGCTCTCCGCTGTGCGGTAGCGCTCGGCGACCTCGGCGGTGGTCAGATATCGCATGCATTCCCAATCGACTAGGTGGCAATCCGGTCTGCATAGGTTGTACCCGACGATCGACGGTTAGCCAAATCGGCAAGTACGTGTTTCAATTAGGAAAGCGACGATCAAGATGGAGGTCCGATGGCAGGCGACAAGGTCGACGGTGGTGAGGTGCCGCTGCTCTACAGCGAGGGCAACATCGCCGCCCGGGTGGCGCTGGAGCGCGAGGTCAGGGGATGGAGCACGATCGAGCTGGCGGACCGTGTGTCCAAGGCCGGCGTCAAGATGAACCAAACCGCGGTCTGGCGCATCGAGAACGGCACCCCACGCCGCCGTATCAACGTCGACGAAGCCCTCGCCTTCGCCCGCGTCTTCGAGCTGCCCCTCGAAGAGCTGATGTCCCCGCCTCTGGAAGGGCTGGACCTCGACAGCAGACGGCTCGTCCAGGAAGCCGTCGAGGCGTACTACGAGACACGCGATGCCGAGGACCGCCTGCACCACGCCGTCGTTGGCATCGCCGAGTACATCCAGGCCCACCCGGACAGCTCACGGGCCATCCACGAACAGTGCCTTCGCCTCATGGGCGACGAGCGCGACGCCCGCACCCTCACCGAGCACATCGAGGGCGGCGGCTACCACCGATAACCAACCCAAGGGAGAAGCCACTTGGCGAACATCCAGAAGCGTCCCAACGGCAAATGGCGGGCCCGCTACCGAGATCTCGACGGCAATGAGCACGCCCGCCACTTCGACCGGAAGCTCGACGCCCAGCGCTGGCTCGACGAGGTCACGGCCAGCATCGTCACGGGCCAGTACGTCGACCCGCAGGCCGGACGGATCACGTTCGAGAAGTACGCGAAGAAGTGGGAGGAGTCGCTCATCGCGAGCGAGGCGGGTGAGCGGATCACCGACAACGCGCTCCGGCTCCACCTCGTCCCGGCGCTCGGCGCCCGCGCCATGGCGGCGATACGCCGCAACGACCTCCAGGTGCTCTTCAAGAACCTGTCGGAGCTGCTCGGGCCTGGCAGCGTGCGCAACGTCTACGACGTCCTCGTACGCCTCATGACCGCGGCCGTCGAGGACAAGGTCATTGCCTCCAGCCCGTGCCGCCGGATCACCCTCCCGCCCATGCCGGACGAGGAGGTCACCCCGCCCACGGTCGCGCAAGTCGAGGCCATGGCCCGCGTGATGCCGCCGTACATCCGCGCGGCGATCGTCACGCTCGCCGGATCAGGCTTGCGAATAGGCGAGTTGCTCGGCCTCAAGGTGTCGGACGTCGACTTCAAGGCCGGCACTATTCGCGTCGAGCGCCAGCGCCTTCAGTCCGGGAAGATCGGGCCGCCGAAGACCGCAAAGTCCCGGCGTACTGTCCCGGTCGGTGAGGTCGTCACTGACGCGCTCCTCACGCACCTCGCCGCACGCCCCTCCAAGGAGTGGCTGTTCACGATGGAGGAGGGCGAACCCCTCAACTACCGTCGCTGGAAGACCGAATGGAACTGCGCTCGCAAGGCGCTCCAAGCCGCGGAGAACGAGGCGGCCGAGCGCGAGGGCCGCAAACCCGTCGAGCTGCCGCACATGGTGACGCACGACCTGCGGCACTTCTACGCCTCCGCGCTCATCGCGGGTGGGGCAAGCGTCAAGCAGGTCCAACTCGTCCTCGGCCACGCGTCCGCCGTCATCACGCTGCGGATCTACGCCCACCTGTGGCCGGGCGAAGAAGACCGCACCCGGACCGTTATGGACGCCGTGCTTGGCGGCCTGCGGACCGGGTGCGGACAGGGAGACACTGCAAGCAAGGAAATTGCAGGTCAAAGGACTTGAGGCAAGATCAAGCCTTCTTGGTCTCCCAGAAGATCTTGTCGATCTGGGCGATGTAGTCCAGAGCCTTCTGGCCCGTCGCCGGGTCCGTCGACGCCTTGGCGGCCGAGAGGGCCTTCAGGGTGTCGTTGACCAGCTGGTTCAGCTCGGGGTACTTCTCGAAGTGCGGGGGCTTGAAGTAGTCGCTCCAGAGCACCGACACGTGGTGCTTGGCGAGCTCGGCGCGCTGCTCCTTGATGAGGGTGGCGCGCATCTGGAAGTGCGGATCGTCGTTGGCGGCCATCTTTTCCTGGACGGCCTTCACCGACTCCGCCTCGATGCGGGCCTGGGCCGGGTCGTACACACCGCAGGGCAGGTCGCAGTGCGCGCTGACCTTGACCTTGGGGGCAAACAGGCGGGAGAGCATGGAGCTGTCCTTCCTCGTGATCGTCTTCTCAGGTGGGACATTACTCCGTAGGAGACGACTTTTCGCGAGTGCCCCCATGGGCTTAGGTCAAAAGTCCAGGGTGAAACTGGGACTGGTGGAGGATAGGACCGGGGAGGTGCCGGGGATGCCGGAGCTGTCGCAGGAGACCGAGCGGGGGAGGGTCCTGCTGCCGTTCGGGGCGGCGGAGGTGACGGGGCCGTCGATGGTGCCCACGCTGCGGCACGGGGATCGGCTCGTCGTGCAGTGGGGGGCGCGGGTCAGGCCCGGTGACGTCGTCGTCCTGCGTCATCCGTTCCAGCAGGATCTGCTGGTCGTCAAGCGGATCGCGGAGCGGCGGGAGGCGGGCTGGTGGGTGCTCGGCGACAACGCGTTCGCCGGGGGCGACAGCACTGATTACGGCACCGTTCCCGAGGAGCTCGTCCTCGGGAAGGTGCGGTTTCGGTGCCGGCCCCTGAAGGACGGTCAGCGGTCGCCGCTCGCGGTGGTGCGGTGGGTGCTGGGGGCTGCCAGGCCCGTGCTGTCCGACCGGTCCGCCTCCAAGCGCTTGCGGGCGCGGTAGGCCGCCACGTTGGCGCGGGTCGCGCAGCGGTCCGAGCAGTAGCGCCGGGAGCGGTTCGTCGAGGTGTCCAGGTAGGCGTTGCGGCAGGGTGCTGCCTGGCACAGGCCCAGCCGGTCGACGCCGTACTCGGTGAGGTGGAAGGCGAGGCCCATCGCGGCGATCGCCGCGTAGCCCGCCGTCGCGTTCGACGGGTGGTCGGCCAGGTGCATGTGCCACAGGGGGCGCCCGTCGTCGTCCCGGACGTCGTGGCCGGAGATCTGCGGGCTCACCGGGAACTCCAGCAGGAGTGAGTTCAGCAGGTCCACGGCGAGGGTTTCGTCGTCGCCGTCCGCCGCCTCGAAGACAGCGCGCAGCCGGGCCCGTACGGAGCGGAAGCGGGTGACGTCCGCGTCCGTGGCGCGGCGGGCCGCCGAGGCGTTGCCCCCGAAGAGGTCGCGGACGGCCTCGACCGAGGTCAGTGAGTCCTTGCCCCGGGCCGGTTCCTCGCTGTTGACGAGACGGACAGCGTAATCCGAGTAATAGGCCAGTTCCACTTGTAGTCCTTACGAGGGCGCTCTATCGTCGTGCCTGCGGTCAGGTAACAGCTGATTGCACTTACAGGGTATTACGTGGACGAGGGGAGAAGGGGCTTCCATGGACATCGCCACCGGAACCGACTGGCGCGCCTGGCAGGAGAGCTGGGACCGGCAGCAGGAGTGGTACATGCCGGACCGCGAGGAACGCTTCCGCGTGATGCTCGACATGGTCGAGGCCGTTGTCGGGCCGGAGCCGCGCGTCCTCGACCTCGCCTGCGGCACCGGCACCATCACGGCGCGGCTGCTCGCCCGCTTCCCCAAGGCCACCAGCACCGGCGTCGACCGCGACCCCGCACTGCTCACCATCGCCGAGGGCACCTTCGCGGGCGACGACCGGGTCACCTTCGTCACGGACGACCTCAAGGACCCCGCGTGGCCCACGCGGCTGCCGTACGACTCCTACGACGCCGTCCTCACGGCCACGGCCCTGCACTGGCTGCACATCGAACCCCTCGCGGCCCTCTACGGTCAGATCGCGGAACTCGTCCGCGACGGCGGTGTCTTCATGAACGCCGACCACATGATCGACGAGACGACGCCCAGGATCAACGCGGCGGAGCGCGCCCAGCGGCACGCCCGTATGGAACAGGCCAAGAAGGACGGCGCACTCGCCTGGACCGAATGGTGGGAGCTGGCCGCGAGCGACCCCGTCCTCGCCGAGCCCACCGCCCGCCGCTTCGAGATCTACGGCGACCACGCCGACGGCGAGACCCCCTCCGCCGAGTGGCACGCGCGCGTACTGCGCGAGAAGGGCTTCGGGGAGGCCCGGCCCGTGTGGCGCTCGCCCTCGGACGCGCTGGTCCTCGCGGTCAAGTAGGGCTCCGCACCGGCGAGCAGGAGGCGGTACGAAAGTTCGTACCGCCTCCTCTGCATCCCATGAGGCACCCCACCGCACTGGTACGGGTGAGACGGTCCGTACCCGGTGGACCGGGGAAAGGGGGAGGGATGACGCGGGGCGCGGAAGCGGCTCTGCACGCCTTCGTCGAGGGCAGGCGCACGGCACTGTTCCGCAGTGCCTACCTGTTGTGCGGCAACCGCGACGAGGCGGAGGACCTCGTCCAGACGACGCTGGTGAAGGTCGTCCTCGGCGCGCGGAGGCACGGGCGGCTGGAGAACCTCGAGGCCTATGCGCGCAGGACGCTCGTCAACACCTTCATCTCGGCCCGCCGCAGATTCTGGCGGCGCGAGCAGGCGTAGGGCGAACTGCCGGACGTGCCGGGGCAGTCGGTGGACAGCGACACCGGGCTGATGGTGCGGGCCGCTCTCGCGGAACTCGCGCCCAGACAGCGGGCGGTGCTGGTGCTGCGGTTCTGGGAGGACCTCAGCGTGGCCGCCACCGCCGAGCTGCTCGGGATGCGGGAGAGCACGGTCAAGAGCCACACGGCCAGGGGACTCGCGGCGTTGAGGGCCGCGGTGCGGGAGGAACACGTATGAGTGAGGAAGAAGTGCGGGTACGAGAGCTGCTGGGGAGGGCCGTCGACACCGTGCCGGTGCCGGTGAGCCGGGGCGGCGAGGCCGTCTTCGCGCGGGCGTCCCGGCTGCGGTGGCGCCGGCGCGCCGTGGCGACGGGCGTGGTTGCGGCGACGGTCGCGTCCGGGGTCGTCCTCGGGGCGGGCGTGCTGCGCTGACCCGGGCGCAGCTGCGCGAACTGGCCGTCAGGCCACAGCTGTTGCCGTAGTCCGCGGACACGAAGGAGGGGCGGTACGAGGATCCCGTACCGCCCCCCTTTTCGTCGGGCTACAGCACCTTCGACAGGAACGACTTCGTCCGCTCGTGCTGCGGATCCGTCAGGACGTCACGGGGGTGGCCCTTCTCGACCACCACACCGCCGTCCATGAAGACCAGCGAGTCGCCCACCTCGCGGGCGAAGCCCATCTCGTGCGTGACGACGACCATCGTCATACCGGACTCGGCGAGGTCGCGCATGACGTCGAGGACGTCACCGACCAGCTCCGGGTCGAGCGCCGAGGTCGGCTCGTCGAAGAGCATCAGCTTCGGGTCCATCGCCAGCGCGCGGGCGATCGCCACGCGCTGCTGCTGGCCGCCGGAGAGCTGCGAGGGGTAGTTGCCCGCTTTGTCGGACAGGCCGACCCGGTCGAGGAGCTCCATCGCACGGTGGTGCGCGTCAGCCTTCTTCGCACCCTTCACCTGGATGGGGGCCTCCATGACGTTCTCGACGGCCGTCATGTGCGGGAACAGGTTGAAGCGCTGGAAGACCATGCCGATGTCCCGGCGCTTCAGGGCGACTTCGCTGTCCTTGAGCTCGTACAGCTTGTCGCCCTTCTGGCGATAGCCGACCAGGTCACCGTCGACGTACAGGCGGCCGGCGTTGATCTTCTCCAGGTGGTTGATGCACCGGAGGAAGGTCGACTTGCCGGAGCCGGACGGGCCGATGAGGCAGAAGACCTCGCCGGACTGCACTTCCAGGTCGATGCCCTTGAGAACCTCGACCAGTCCGAAGGACTTGTGGACGCCCTCGGCCTTCACCATGGCGGTCATCACACGGCTCCCCTCGGGCTGCCCTTCGAGAACAGGTTCGCCTGGATCTTCTGGAAGACCGTCGGCGGCAGGCTGCGGCTGGAACCACGTGCGTAATGGCGCTCCAGGTAGTACTGGAAGACGCTGAACACGCTGGTCATCACCAGGTACCAGATGGAGGCCACGAAGAGCATCTCCATCACGGCGTACGACGTGGAGCCGATCGCCGACGTCGAGCGCAGCAGCTCGTTGTACGTCACCGCGTACACCAGCGACGAGGTCTTCAACATGTTGATGAACTCGTTGCCGGTCGGCGGCACGATGACGCGCATCGCCTGCGGGATCACGATCCGGCGCAGGGTCTTGGTGTGCGTCATGCCCAGCGCGTGCGAGGCCTCCGTCTGGCCCTCGTCGACGGCCAGCAGGCCGGCGCGGCAGATCTCCGCCATGTACGCGGCCTCGTTCAGGCCCAGGCCCAGCAGGGCGCACATGAACGGGGTCATCACGTCCGTCATCTCGTCCTTGTAGATCGGACCGAGGTTGAGGACGGGGAAGATCAGCGCCAGGTTGAACCAGAGCAGCAGCTGGACGTAGACCGGGGTGCCGCGGAAGAACCAGATGTACAGCCAGGCGACGCTGCTGGTCACCGGGTTCTTCGACAGGCGCATCACCGCCAGGATGACGCCCAGCACCACGCCCATGACCATGGCGAGCACGCTGATCAGCAGCGTACGGCCCGCGCCCTTGACGACACTGGCCTCGAAGAGCTGGTCGCCGACCGTGCTCCACTGGATGTCGCCCTGCGAGAACGCGTAGGCGAGCCCCGCGAGGAGCGCGAGGACGACGACACCGCTGACCCACCGGCCGTAGTGGCGGACGGGGATCGCCTTGATGGCCTCCGGGCCGCCCGTGGGCACCGACGCCTTGGAGAGCGTCGTGCCGGAGGGTGGAGTGTCCTCGGGGGACTTGTCTGACTTATTGAGCTTGTCAGTCACGTGACTGCCCTTCAGTGGTGCGCTTCGCTCACTTGCCGCCGTTGATCGCGGCCTTGTCGATCGCGCCCGACTGCGCGCCCCACTTGTCCAGGACCTTCTGGTACGAGCCGTCCTTGATGATCGCGTCGACGGCTTCCTTCAGGACATCGCGGAGCTCGGTGTTCTTCTTGCTCAGCACGATGCCGAACGGGCCCGCGTCGTACTGCTCGCCGACCACCTCGAAGGCGTTGCCGCCGTCGGCCTTGCGGGACAGGTCCAGCGCCACCGGGTAGTCGTTGACGCCGGCCGCCGCGCCGCCGGACTTCACCCGGGTCTGCGCCTCGGTGTCGTTCTCGAAGGACTCGATGTCGATGGCCTTCTTCTTGGCGTCCGTGCACTTCTTGGACTGGTCCTTGAGGGCCGTCTCGTACGTAGTGCCCCGCTGCACGGCGGCGGTCTTGCCGCAGAGGTCCTCGATGCCCTTGACGCCCTCCGGGTTGCCCTTCTTGACGTAGATGGCCGTGCCCGCGACGAAGTAGTCGACGAAGTCGACGCCCTCGCCGAGCTTCTTGCCCTTGTCGTCCAGGCCCTCCTGGCGCTGCTTGTTGTCCGTGATGGAGGACATCGCGATGTCGTAGCGGCCGGAGTTGACGGCGGTGATCAGGCCGTCGAAGGAGCCGGAGGTGAACGTGAACTTCACGCCGAGCTGCTTGCCGAGCGCCTCGGCCAGGTCCGGGTCGACGCCGACGATCTTGCCGTTCTCCACCGACTCCATCGGGGCGTACTCGGCGTTCGTGCCGACCTTGATCTCGCCCGCGTCCTGGATCTTCTTGGGCAGCTTGGAGAACAGCGGGGCGGTGTTGGCCTTCGCCGACTCGGTGGAGCTGCCGCCTCCGCCTTCGGTCTGGTCACCGCAGCCAGTGAGGATCAGGGCGCCGGCGACCGCGATCGCACCGACCGCTGCTATCCGGGACTTCGCGGCGGTCGTACGACGGGTGGAGCTTGCGGTCATGGTGGGTTCCTCCGGCGGATGAGGGAGTAGCCGATAGGTCGACGAGAACACACGGCTTCGGGTGTCGCGACCTTGTGTGATGACGGCATCTTGCCATTCGGACTCGGGCAGCAAGGGTCCTTGCTATGTCAAAATCGGATAACGGGTGACCCCCGACCACCGCTGCCCGGTCCAGCAAGGCCGGTTCTTCTGCGGGAATCCCCCTCCGCGGCCGGAAAATCTTCGGCGCATCTCACGATGCGAGCGGCCGTGCTCCGCACTCGCGGCGTCATGCGGGCAAGTTGTGGACTTGTCCACACAATCGGTTATGAGTCATGTCACCGGGGTGTGATCTTCGCGCTATGGACTCGTCCGTGACGCCGTCCGTCAGGTAAGAAGGTTCTTTACACCCCTCATCGGGGGCTCAGGGCGCGTGTGCGGCGCGCCCGTCGCACAAACGCCCGTACGCAACCACGGCGGCTGGGCTTGCGCGGTGCCCGCCCACCCCTCAACCAGGAGTGGTCACCCTCAACCAATGAAGACTTAAGGGGTAAAACAAAGTGGCAGCGGAGATCGTCAATCCTCGCAGCGACAGCGGTACGGATCAGGAAGGCGGGGCCGAGCCCCTCGATTCCTTCGACCCGGCCTTCGCGCTGCACCGTGGCGGGAAGATGGCCGTGCAGGCCACCGTGCCGGTCCGTGACAGGGACGACCTGTCCCTGGCGTACACGCCCGGCGTCGCGAAGGTGTGCAGCGCCATCGCGGAGCAGCCGGAACTCGTCCACGACTACACGTGGAAGTCGTCCGTGGTCGCGGTGGTGACCGACGGAACGGCCGTGCTCGGGCTCGGTGACATCGGTCCCGAGGCATCCCTCCCCGTGATGGAGGGCAAGGCCATCCTCTTCAAGCAGTTCGGCGGGGTCGACGCGGTGCCGATCGCGCTCGACTGCACCGGCGTCGACGAGATCGTCGAGACGGTGGCCCGCCTTGCGCCCTCGTTCGGGGGCGTGAACCTCGAGGACATCTCGGCACCCCGGTGCTTCGAGATCGAGCGGAAGCTCCAGGAGCGGCTGGACATTCCCGTCTTCCACGACGACCAGCACGGCACCGCGGTCGTCACCCTCGCGGCCCTGCGGAACGCCGCCAAGCTGACCGGGCGGTCGCTGGGCGACCTGCGCGCGGTCATCTCCGGCGCGGGTGCGGCCGGGGTCGCCATCGCCAAGTTCCTGCTGGAGGCGGGGCTCGGGGATGTCGCCGTCACGGACCGCAAGGGTGTCGTGTCCAAGGACCGCGAGGACCTGACGGACGTCAAGCGGGAGCTCGCCGAGATCACCAACAAGGCGGGGCTGACGGGGTCGCTGGAGTCCGCGCTCGCGGGCGCCGACGTCTTCATCGGCGTCTCCGGCGGTACGGTGCCGGAGCCGGCGGTGGCTTCCATGGCGGAGGGTGCCTTCGTCTTCGCCATGGCCAACCCGAACCCCGAGGTGCATCCCGACATCGCCCACAAGTACGCGGCCGTCGTCGCGACCGGGCGGTCGGACTTCCCGAACCAGATCAACAACGTGCTGGCGTTCCCGGGGATCTTCGCGGGGGCGTTGCAGGTGCGGGCGTCCCGGATCACCGAGGGGATGAAGATCGCGGCTGCGGAGGCGTTGGCCGCGGTGGTCGGGGACGACCTTGCCGCGGACTACGTGATTCCCTCGCCCTTCGACGAGCGGGTGGCTCCGGCGGTGACCGCGGCGGTGGCCGCGGCCGCTCGGACCGAGGGGGTTGCCCGCCGCTGACGCGGCGTGGTTCGGTCCCGCTGGGTTGTGCTGCCCGGCGGGGCCATTTTTTCGCCCCCCGCCCCTACCCGTCCCGTACCTGGGCCCGCGGCGGAGCCGCTGATCGATGCAGCGCCCCGGACCCCGCTCCTCAAACGCCGGAGGGGCTGAGTTATTGCCGGCGGGCAACGGCGGGACGCGTGTCACACGAGGACGTGGTTCCCCCGGTCGGGGGCGGAGCCTATCGTCAAGGTCATGTTCGCTGCCTATGCCGCCCGAATCGACCGTGACGAGCCGCTGAACGGCCTGGAGTTGGGGGAGCGCCCGGCCCCCGAGAAAAGGCCGGGCTGGACGACCGTGAACGTACGGGCCGCCTCGCTCAACCACCACGACCTGTGGTCCCTCCGCGGAGTCGGCCTGTCCGAGGAGAAGCTCCCGATGATCCTCGGCTGCGACGCCGCCGGCATCGACGAGGACGGCAACGAGGTCGTCCTGCACTCCGTCATCGGCCAGACCGGGCACGGGGTCGGCCCCAAGGAGCCCCGGTCCATCCTCACCGAGCGCTACCAGGGCACCTTCGCCGAGCAGGTCTCCGTACCGACGTGGAACATCCTCCCGAAGCCCAAGGAGCTCTCGTTCGCGGAGGCCGCCTGTCTGCCCACCGCGTGGCTGACCGCGTACCGCATGCTGTTCACGAACGCGGGCGTACGGCCCGGTGACTGCGTCCTCGTTCAGGGGGCGGGCGGCGGCGTGGCCACCGCCGCGATCGTGCTCGGGAAGGCCGCAGGGCTGAAGGTGTACGCCACCAGCCGTGACGAGGCCAAGCGGAAGCGGGCCGTCGAGCTGGGGGCTGTGGAGGCCTTCGAGTCGGGGGCGCGGCTCCCGCAGCGGGTCGACGCCGTCATCGAGACGGTGGGGGCGGCGACCTGGTCGCATTCGGTCAAGTCCCTGCGTCCCGGCGGCACGTTGGTCATCTCCGGTGCCACCAGCGGCGACCGGCCCCCGCACGCCGAACTGACCCGCATCTTCTTCCTGGAGCTGAAGGTGGTCGGCTCCACGATGGGCACCAAGGACGAGCTGGAGGACCTGCTGTCCTTCTGTGCCGCCACCGGGGTGCGGCCCGTCATTGACGAGGTGCTGCCGCTGGACCGGGCCCGCGAGGGGTTCGAACGGATGGAGTCGGGCGGTCAGTTCGGGAAGATCGTGTTCGCGGTGGACTGACGTTTTGGTGTGGTGCTGCGGGTGCGGCGGGCTCGGTTTCGAGCCCGCCGTTCGCGTTTTCGCGGGCGGGCGTTTGTCAACCGTGGTTGACGCGGGCCGAGGTGTCAACGTAAGTTGACAACATGACCGAAGCAACGGATCTTGCCGAGCGCGCGGGTGATCGTGATCCGCGGATCGGGCTGCGGGCAGTCTCCGCGCTGCGGAGGCTGCTGGAGCAGTTGGAAGCGGTACAGGTGCGCAGTGCGCGCAATCAGGGCTGGTCGTGGCAGGAGATCGCCGCGGAACTCGGAGTGAGCCGGCAGGCCGTGCACAAGAAGTACGGGAGGCAGTGATGTTCGAGCGGTTCACGAAGGACGCGCGGGCTGTCGTCGAGGGGGCGGTGCTTCAGTCCGAGCGGGCGGGGGCCGACACGGTGGAGGCGGAGCACATGCTGTTCGCCCTCCTCGACCGGGAGGGGAGCCGTGGGTCGTTCGCCCTCGCCTCGCTGGGACTGGCCGGCCGGCGCGACTCGGTGGAACGGGGTCTTGCCGAGGCCCGCCGTCGGGGCGGGCTCTCCCGCGCGGACGCGGACGCCCTCTCCGGGCTCGGTATCGACGTGTCGGAGATCGTTTCCCGGGTCGAGGAGGCGCATGGGGTGGGCGCGCTGGAGTCGGGGCGGAAGGGCGGGGGTGGCCGGTGGTTGCGGCGACGGCCCTTTGCCCAGGGGGCCAAGGACGTGCTGACGCGCTCCCTTCGGATCGCTCTCGCCCGGCGGGAACGGCACATCGGCGACGAGCATCTGCTGATGGCGCTCACCGTGATGCCCGGGGTGCTCGCGGAGGTGCTCGCCGATCACGGGGTTACGTACGAGTCGGTGGCGCGGGTGCTGTACGGGGATGGGGGAGGCGTGGCCGCAGCGGGATGAGGTTTGTGGGTGCGGGCGGGGGGTGTCGCCCTCTCCGCCCCTACCCTCCCCCACTCCCGGCTTCTCCCCCAGTGCCTTAAGGGCCTGGGAGATACCCCCAGAGCGGGGGGACCCCCATCGTGCCTGGGGGCTGCCGCCCCCAGGCCCCCGCTGTCGGCCTGAACGGCCTCGCCCCTCAAACGCCGGGCGGGCCGAAGACCTCGCCCGCCCGGCTGAAGGGTCCTGAGGGGCTGTCTCTAGCCGCGGTCGGAGCTTCGTAGTGTTGCGCTGATGTGGGCCGCCGCTGTTGACAAGTGGCGGCGGGCCTCGCGTAGTTGGGTCTCGGTTACGCCGTGGTCGCGGGCCGTGTCGCGGATGTCGTCGCGGAAGCGGTCCAGGAGGCGGTCGAGGTCTCGGGCGGGGTTGCCGGTGGAGTCCTCGTGGGCCCAGGAGGGTTCGTAGGCGGCGGGGAAGTCCTCGGGGGTGACCGTGTAGTCCGGCTCCGTGGTGGTGCCCGCGTGGGTGAAGCCGAAGTCCTTGCCCAGGTCCTTTCCGAAGTTCTTTCCGAACTCGCCGAATTCCTTGGCCAGTTCGGTCAGTCCCTCGCGTACGCCCGTCGGCCAGTCGCCCCGCGCGAAGTGGTCCTGGACCTGCTCCTGGACCCGCTTGGCCATGCGCTGCATCTCCTCCTGGGCCTGGGCGCGGGCCCGCTCCTGGGCCTCCTTGGCCTGGCGGCGGGCGCGCTGGGCCTCGTCGCGGGCGCGGCGGCTCTCGTCCTTCGCGCGGCGGGCCTGTTCCTTCCACTCCTGCCGGACGCGCCGCAACTCCTCCTTCGCCGCACGCCACGACTCCTTGTCCTGGAAGTCGCCGAGACCGCCGAACTCGCCCGCGGCGGTGTCGTGTCCCTTCGCCCCGGCGCCTGCCTTGGAGCCCTGCCGGGCCTCCGTGGCCGCCGCCCGCATCTCGCGGCGCAGGTCGCCCGCAGCGCCCCGGACGTCGGCGCGGATCTCCGCCGCGAGCTCCGCCACCGACTCGCGGATCTCCAGCTCCAGATCGGCCAGTTCGCCGCTGCGGTCGGCCAGTTCGGCGCGGCCCGCGTCCGTGATCGCGTACACCTTGCGGCCGCCCTCGGTGGTGTGCGTGACGAGGCCCTCGGCCTCCAGCTTCGCCAGCCGGGGGTAGACGGTGCCCGCCGAGGGCGCGTACAGGCCCTGGAAGCGCTCCTCCAGGAGGCGGATCACCTCGTATCCGTGGCGCGGCGCCTCGTCCAGCAGCTTGAGGAGGTAGAGGCGCAGGCGGCCATGAGCGAAGACGGGGGCCATGTCAGAGCACCTTCTTGTCGGTCGGGCCTTCGGTCGAGCCGTCGGTCGGGGCTTGCGGGGAGCCGCCGTCCGTCGGGGCTTCGGCCGGGCTGTCGTACGGTTCGTCCTCCGTCGGTGGCCTGCGGAGCAGGGCGATGGAGCCGCTCGCGGTCACTGCCTTCAGCCTGCCGTTGCCCGCGCCCAGTCGGCCGGTGATCTTCTTGGCTCCCCACTGGCCGCTGACCCGGAGATCCTCGAAGGCAGTGGAGACGGTGCCGCTCGCGGTGTTCGCCTCCACCTCCGCGTCCGCCGGGTGGGGGAGCCGGATGGCGATCTCGCCCGAGACGTTCGTCAGCTGGACGTCGGTGGGCGCGCCCGTGGGGTCGAGGTCCACGATCATCGAGCCGCTCACCGAGTCGGCCCGCACGGACGAGCCCGAGCCCTCGACGACGGTCAGGTCGCCGGAGACGGAGTTGAAGCGGAGGCCGCCGGTGACGGCCTGGGCCTCCAGATTTCCGGACACCGTGTCCACCCGGACCGGACCCGCGATGCGGACGAGTGTCGTGTCACCCGTGACGCCCTTGACCTCCACGCGCGCGTCCATCCCGGAGACCACGGCGGCGGCGCCGACCACGCCGACCTCGACCCGGGTGCCGGTGGGAACGGCCAGGGAGACCACCACGTCGCGGCGCCAGCCCTTGCGGTCGAGCCACTTGAGGAAGCCCTTCCAGGGAAGGTCCTCGTACGCCACCGTGAGCGTGCCGCCCTGCTGGGTCACCTGGAGCGGCGGGCCCTCCAGCGCGGACACCTCCAGCCGGGCGGAACCCTCGTCGGTGCCCACGACGTTCACAGTTCCGTTGACGACGCGTACGTGCAGTGCCGTCACGGGGTCGTCGAAGGTGAGCTTCCTCGGCTCTGCGACGGACCACTCGGACATGGTGCAGACCTCCTCGACCGGACGGACCCGACGTGAGCCCGAACCCGACGCGCCATATCGCGTCTCCCGTCATTCACGATATATCGCGGTTGCGGAAAGTCAAGACGCGTCGAGAAGTCCATGGGATGCGTCCCGATGCGCCCCCGAGGTCGCGCCCCCTGAGATCGCGCCCCCTGGATGCGTCCACGAGATGCGCCCATGGATGCGTCCACGAGATGCGCCCATGGATGTGTCCACGAGATGCCTCCCACTCCGCCGCGACACCGGCCCCAGGTGGGGTAATTGCGCCTGAACGCTGGCAAATCATCCTAAAATGTCAGCATGTCGACTGTGTCCGGCGAACCCTCGGCCCAGGCACCCGGCGCCCTGCTCCTCTGCCGGGCCCACCCCGAGTACGTCGGTCCCGCCGCCCAGTTGCTGCGTGAGCGGATGCTGCTCACCCCGGCCGGTCCCGAGTGGAGCGTGCTGGTTCCCGAGGGCAAGCCCTGGCGGCACGGCGCGGAACCCGTCGACCGCGTGCTCACCGGCTGGGCCACGGCCCTCGCCGTCGGCGCCCCCTGGCCCGTACTCGCCCTGTGGTGGGACGCCGACCGCGGCGGTTACACCCTCGCCTCGGGTTTCCGCCGCGCCGTCGGCTACGAGTGGCTCGCGAACGGCACCCCGGTCGGTGCCGACGAGGCGATGCGCACCTTCGCCGCGCGGCTCGGCCTCGACCCGGTGATCGAGATGCAGTCCCTGGAGCAGTTGACGAAGCCCGACCCCGGTGTGGACGCACACGCGCGCATGCGCGGGCTGATCGCCGTCCTCACGCGCGCGGGGGTGGTGCTTCCGGCCGGGCTCAGCCCCGGCGAACCCGCCGACCGGCTCCGTGCGGTGGCCAGGATCCAGCCGGGCGCCGAGCAGATCGAGTGGACCGGCTGGAGTGCCGCCGAACTCGACGCCGTGGAAGGCGGCACCCTGAAGCCCTGGCTCCGCGGTTCGGGGGCCCGCACGCTCGCCGTGGCCGAGCTGGCCGCCGGGCTCCCGATCACCGCCTGGGGCGTACGGCGCCGCAGTGGCGGCTGGATCGCCGCCGGCGCGCTGCTGGTGATCCACGGCGCCCTCGGTGTGGCGTACGAGCACCTGCGCGCCTTCGACTGACCCCCGCGCGCCCGAGACGAGGGCGGCGTCTACTCCTCGTCGTCCTCGTCGTCCAGCCGTGCCAGCCACGTCGCCAGCCGCTCCACCGGGACCTCGAAGTCCGGGTTGAGGTCGACGAACGTCCGCAGCTGCTCGGCGAGCCACTCGAAGGTGACCTCTTCCTCGCCCCGCCGCTTCTCAAGTTCCTCGATGCCACGGTCGGTGAAGTACATGGATGGTGCTCCGTCGGTGAAAGTGAAGTGGAACGCTGGGAAAAGGATAGGTGGGGGCGGGCGGCCCGCGGAGGTCCTCTGTCGCGGCTGCTCCCCTCCGACTAGCCTGCAAGGCCGGCTGCAACCACGGGGGCGTGGGGGAACGGGGGATGCCATGGGTGACGCAGTGACGCGGATCGCACGGATCGAGATGCCGGACGGGACACCGGTGTGGGCCCGGATCTCGGGGGCCGAGGAGCTGGAGGCGCCGTCCGGCGGGCTGTCGTACACGGACACGAGGTTCGGCGAGCGGGTCGAAGCGCAGGTGGAGAGCCTGCAGTCGGTGATCACCAGCGTCGCGCGCTCGCTGGCCGCACCCCTGCGCGCCGTAAAGCCCGACGAGGTCAGCGTCGAGTTCGGGATCGAGCTGACCGCCAAGGCGGGCAAGGTGGTCGGCCTCCTCGCGGACGGCGAGGCCAAGGCGGGCATCACGGTCACGCTGACCTGGAACGGCGGCCCCCCACCGAACGTCGACGCCACCGCCGGAAGCGACGGCTCCGACGCGAACCCGCACCCGGGCGCCCCCGCCGGAACCGGCGAAAACACGCCACCCGATCCAGCGGCGGCCCCGCACCCGCCCACTCCGCACGCGGGCGCGTCCCCCGGCGCCCCGGCGCACGGCGGCCCCGGTGACGCCTCCGCCGGGGGCCGGGCATGACGGACGGGCACGCCCGGGGCGCACCGGGCGGCCCCGGAAACGCTCACCGTGCCCTGCGTGACCTCGTGATGGCGGCGACGGTGCGCATCCATCGCGCGGGCTCCGGGTATGCCCTGGACGAACCAGGCACGTTCCTCGGATCCGGCTTCTTCGTCGCTCCGAACTGGGTTCTGACCTGCGCGCATGTGGCACGGAGCGGGGAGGGGGGCGAGGTGACCGTGGTGTACGAGACCGGGCCGGGCCGCGGCACGTCCGCCGTCGCTGGCGAGGTGGCGACGGCCATCCCCGAACAGGACATCCCCGAGCACGCCGGACCCGCCCTGCGCGGCAACTGGCCGGCCCCGGACCTCGCGCTCGTGCGGCTGCGCGAACCCGTCGACCACGACTGCGCCTACGTCACCGAGCGCCCGGCGGCGTACTACGGAGAGGCGGTCGTCTTCTACTCCGGGTGGTCTGTGGTCGGCGGGGAGCTGCGCCGGCTGAACGGGACGTGCACGGTGCAGGGCACCCTCGGCGGCTGGTCCGACGACGAGCAGATCCGGCTCGGCGGCGACGTGCTGCCGCCCGGCGTCTCGGGCGGGCCGGTGGTCGATCCCGTACGCGGAGAGGTCGTCGGTGTCCTGAAGTCGCAGGCCGACCGGGGGCTCGGCGGCACCTGCACGGGCGTGGAGCAGTTACGGGCGCTGCCGGTCCCCGCCGGCGAGGTGCGGGCCGAGCACGACGACAGCTACCAGGCCGTCTTCCACGCCCACGACCGCTACCACCGGGACCGGCAGCGCCACCCCGACAGCGACCGCAGCACCTGGGCCGACGTCCAGAACCAGCTCGGAGCGCGGCCCGGGCGCGCCCTCAGCCCGGAGGAGCGGACCCAGCTGCTCGGCAGGCTCGCCGACCTGCCGCCTCCGGTGAGCACGCGCGCCCTGCTCGGCCTGCTCGAATCGCTCCTCGGCAGTCAGGCGGCGATCCCGCACCCGGCACCGCGCGGCTGGCGCGACGGGCTCGGGGCGTTGTACGAGACGTCGCGTCACGACGCCGCGCTGGAACTCGTCCTCGACTACGCGATGCGGGTCATGTCCGCCGAGCGCCCCTTCGTCACGCCCGGCACCCAGGCCGCCGAGCGGGCGCTGTGGGAGTGGGTGCGGCAGACCGCGGAGGGCCGGCCGGGTCCGGCGTACCGACGTCGGCTGAGCGAGCAGTGGATCGAGCGGCTCCGGCTGCCGCCACGCGACCCGTCCTCGGCGGATGCACGGGCGGCGCGCACCCCGGAGCACGCCGCCGACCGTGCGCCCCGCCGCTTCGCCCTGCTCGAACTGGAGCAACGGGGCTGGGAACCAGGGCGCTGCGACTGGCATGTCTCGGTGGGCGGGCCGACCGGAGAGGTGGTGCGTCTGCGCGACGGCGAGCGCACACCGCTCGAAGAGCTCCCCGGCGTCCTCGCGCAGCCGCTCGCGGAGGCCTTCCGACAGTGCGACGAACCCGGCCGGCCCGCGGATCTCCAGGTCGCGCTGCCGCATCTGCTGCTCGGCCTCGACGTCGACGCCTGGCAGCTCGGGCCCGGCGAACCCCCGCTCGGCGCCCACCGGCCCGTCGTCGTGCGCTGCGCCGACCGGGAGCAGCTGCCCGACGGGGACGACCCCCTCGGCGGGAAGCGGCCCTCCGCCGACGAGGAGCAGCACGAACGCGAGGCCCGCTGGCGCTGGCTCCACGCGTACGGTGCGAAGGCCGAAGTCGTGGACTGCGAGGACGGGTTGCGGGTACCCGTACCGCCCGCGGATTCCCTGCGCGGTTTCCCGTACAGGACGGTCCCGGTCCTGTGCCGCTACGGCGACGACCGCTTCGAGGACGACCCGGTGGCACTCGTACGGATCGTGCACGGCGGGTACGGCGTCGCGCTGTGGCGGCGCTGGCGCGGCCGGCCCGACGCGGTGTGCGGGGAGTTCCACCGGCAGGCGGGCGACACCGTGGCGCGCGCCGGCAGCGCGGACCGGCTTCCCGAACTCGTCCACGCGCTGCGTGCCGGGGTGCGGGCGGGCAAACCGGAGACCTTCTGGGCGGACGGAATCGCCCTGTTCTACGACGATCCACGCCGGCCCCTGCCCGGGACCGGGGACCTGCTGGAGGCGCCATGACCGCACCGCCCTGTGCCCTGTCGCGCGGCACGCGGACGACTCCGTCGCGCGGCACCCCTACGACGCTGCCTCGAGGCGCACGGACAGCCCTGCCCCGTGGCACGCGGACAACGCCCAAGTGGGCTGTTATAAGGCCGTCTTGGGACCTGACGAGGCCCCCCGGCGGTCGATACGGTGAGGCGACGTTCGACGGCGGCCGGGGTGGACGAGTGACGACGAGGACTGGGCAATGACCGAATCCAGCGAGTGGCTCATCTACCGAGGCGCCGGTGAACCCCACGACGGCATGGCCCGCCTCCCGGCCCCGCCCCCGTGGCGCGACTTCGCGAGCCGGGACGCGGCCGGGAGGAACGGCGACGGCTCCGAGGACCGCAGGCTGGGCGCGCACCGGCACATGGCCGAGCTGCACCGGCCGGGCGCCGAGGAACTCGAAATGATCAACGCGGCGCTCTATCTGCGCCGTCCCCTGCTCGTCACCGGCAGCCCGGGCGCGGGCAAGAGCACGCTCGCGCACTCGGTGGCGTACGAACTGGGCCTGGGCAATGTGCTGCGCTGGCCGATCGTCAGCCGGTCCACGCTGCAGGACGGGCTCTACCACTACGACGCGATCGCCCGGCTCCAGGACGTGCAGATCGCCGCCGCGCCGCAGGGCACCGATCCCGCCACTCCCGGCGCCCCCGGTTCCGTCGATGGCATCGGCAGCTACATCCGGCTCGGTCCCCTCGGGACCGCACTGCTGCCCTCCGACACCCCGCGCGTACTGCTCATCGACGAGCTGGACAAGAGCGACATCGACCTGCCCAACGACCTCCTCAACGTGCTCGAAGAAGGCGAGTTCGCCATCCCCGAGCTGGAGCGCGTCGCCGACCGGCTGCCCGGCGGCGAGGCCGAGGTGCTCACCGCCGACGGCACCAAGGCCCTGGTGCGCGACGGCCGGGTGCGCTGCCGTACGTTCCCCTTCGTGGTGCTCACCAGCAACGGCGAGCGCGACTTCCCGGCCCCGCTGATGCGCCGCTGCATCCACCTCGAACTGGAGCGTCCGGACCACAGGCGGCTTGCCACCTTCGTACGCGCCCACCTCGGCGACGAGGCCGCGCGGGCCGGGGACGACCTCATCGCCCACTTCCTTGAGCGCTCGCGCAGCGAACTCGTCGCCGCCGACCAGCTGTTGAACGCCATCTACCTCGTCGACGCGGCCGCCCCGCCGAGTCGTGACCGTCTCGCGGACCTGCTCATCCAGCGACTCGACCGCCCGAGGTGACCCGCTGATGCCTGACGCCGCGGCGCGCCACGGGCCTGATCCCGCCGAATCGTCCGGCGGCGGACGGGTGCCTTCCGGCGGCGACCCCATCGCCGAACTCATCGCCAGGATGCGGCAGATGGGGCTGGATCCCGATGTCGGCCAGCTGTGCGACACGCTGTGGCTGGCCCGCTGGTCGAGCCCGCCGAGTGCCCGTGAGGGGGAGCAAGGGCGTGCGCGGCCGTCCGGTGCCGCCCGGCCGGGGGCCGGGAGCGCCCCGGCCCCCGAGCGTCCGGATGCCCGTGACGCCGTTCCGGGCCCACCCGTCCCGGGTCCCGAGCCGCGGCAGGACGGGCGCGGGGCGGCCGAGCGGAGCGTCGCTCTGTACCCCGCGTCGCGGGACGGGGCGCCGCGCGGACTGGGCCGGGGAGCGATGGCGCTGCCGATCGGGGTGCCCGCCGCGCCCGCGTTCCCGGCGCCGCTCGAACTCCAGCGCGCATTACGGCCGTTGCAGGGCTACCGGACCGCGGCGCCGCCGCTGCGCACGACCCTGGACGAGGCGGCGACCGCGGAACGGAGCGCCCGGGCGGGCGGCCTGGTCCTGCCGGTGTTCCGCGGAGTGACCCGGGCCGACGCGGCGCTCCAGCTGGTGATGGACGCCTCCTCGTCGATGCGGGTGTGGGACCGGATGTTCGGCGAACTGGAGCAGATATTCGGCCAGTTGGGCGCCTTCTGGGACATCGAGGTCAGTTATCTGCACCAGGGCCCGGACGGCGGGCCCGCCGTCAGCCGCAGCCCCGAACTCCAGGCGGCCCCGCTGCACTCCGCCGACCGGCTGCGCGACCCCACGGGCCGCCGGATCACCCTCCTGGTCAGCGACTGCGCGGGCGCCCTGTGGCACAGCGGCCATGCCCACCGGCTGCTGCACCAGCTGTCGGGCCTCGGCCCCGTCGCCGTACTCCAGCCGCTGCCGCAGCGCATGTGGAACCGCACCCGACTGCCCGTTTCCTACGGCGAGTTGACGCGGGGCGGGGCTCTCGCGGGTGCGGCCACGCTGAAGGTCCGCGTGCCGACCGGCATCCCGCCGGAGGCCCGCTCCGGTGTGCTTCCCGTGCCCGTACTGCCCCCGGAGCCCACCGCGCTCGGCGCCTGGGCACGGTTGCTGTCCGGGGCCGGTGCGGGGCCCGTGGCCGGAGCGGTCGGCTGGGTGCGCCACGACCATCCGCCCGCTCAGGCCTCCCGTGCCGGGCGCCGGCTGTCCGCGCTCGAACTGGTCAGCCGGTTCCGCTCCAACACCTCGAAGAGCGCGGGCCGCCTGGCCGGCTATCTGGCGGCGGCGCCCCTCTATCTCCCGGTGATGCAGCTCGTACAGCGCACCATGCTGCCCGACTCCGGGCCGTCCGAGCTGGCCGAGGTCCTGCTCAGCGGCCTGGTGTGGCGCCCCAAGGCGGAGGATTACGGGGCGGACGACGCCCGGTGGTACGAGTTCCTGCCCGGTGTACAGGAGGCGCTGCTGTCGCCGCTGGGCCGCGACGAGGCCATGCTGGTGCTCAAGCACTGTTCGGAGTACATCGAGCACCGCTTCGGCAAGGGCGGCCCCAACTTCCCGGCCCTGGCGCTCGCGCAGCTCGGCGAAGGCGGCTCCGGGAGGCCGTACGCGCAGGGCGCGGGATATCCCGGCGAGAACGGCGAGAACGGCGAGAACGGTGACAACGGCGGGGACACCCTCGTCCCGCAGCCCTTCGCCGAGGTCGCCGCGCGGGTCCTGGAGCGCTATATGCCGCTGCCGGAAGAGTTCGCGGGGTACGGCGGCCGGGGGCGCGCGGAGCCGGCCGGCGAGCGGCCGACCCACGCGGCGGTGATCCGGGCCCGCTCCCTGGTCGGTCAGTTCGACACCGACGGCATGGTGCAGGACCTCATCGACGCCGTACAGCTGCTGCGCGGCGCCACCGAACACGAACAGCCCGTCGGCGCCGACCCGGAGCTGTGGGCCGAGTACGCCACTTGTCTGCTGCGGCTGTGGGAGGTGCAGGGCGGCGCCGAGCTGCTGCGCGAGGCGGAGGCGGCGGCCGAGCGGGCCGTCGCGCACCCGCGCGCCCTGCGCGAACGCGCCGTACTGGCACGGGTGTTGCGCGCCGCCGCCACCGACCGCAGGCGGCGCGGCGACTGGCGCGGCGCGCTCGACCTGCTGCGCCGCGCCGACCGCGAGTACGCGGTCGCCTGCGCCGCGCCCGACCTGGAGGCGCGCGAGGCCCTGCGGCTCACCCTGGAGCGGGTGCGGGCGCTGGAGGCACAGTGGCGGCTCGGCGGCGACAGTGCGCTGCTCCAGGGCGCGGTCGGCATGCTGGAGGCGTTCGCCGACGCCTGGCCCGACCGGCGCCACCGCCCGCCCGAACTCCCGCTCGCCCACGGCCGCGTTCTGCTGCGCCTGTCGACCGCCACGCCCGACCACGAACAGGCCCGCCTGTACGCGGAACAGGGGGCGCACTCCCTGCGCGCCGCGCTGGAAGCGGGCCCCGAGGACGACACGGGCCCCGCGCGCGACCGCGTCCGCATCCTCCTCGACCTCGTCGACGCGCTGTTGAAGGCGGGCGGCGGGCTGGACGACGCCCAGGCCCACGTCGACGAGGCGCTGCGGCTGGCCCGTGAGCGGGGGGCCCGTGAACAGGGGCTGCGCGCCGCGCTGCTGGTGCGCGCCGGGCGCATCAAGGCGGCGCGGTACGCCGAGTCGGGCGACCCCCGCGAACTCCAGGAAGCCGCCGAACAGTTCGAGCAGGCCTCGCGCGGCGTGCCCCGCGACGCCCCCGCGCATGCCGACGTCCTCGCCGAATGGGGCGAGGTGCTGCTGCGCCGGGCAGTGCCGGCCAACGCTCCCGGTACGCCCGAGGCGCTGTCCCAGGCCATCCGGGTGCTCCGGGACTGCCGCACCGAAACACCGGCGGGCAGCGCGGAGCTGGCGTACCGCCTGCTGCTGCTCGGGCGTGCCCTGATGCTGCGCTACCAGGCCCGGGGCGACCGGGTGGACCTGCGGGAGGCCGAACACCTCTTCGGCCTCGCGGCGCTGGAGGCCGGCGAGCCGCTGACGGCCGCGCGCTGCTGGCTGGAGCTCGGGCAGGCGCAGTTCGAGGCCTACCAGAGCCTGGGCCGGCCCGCGCGGCTCGACGAGGCGGTCGACGCGTTCCGTTCGGCGGCGGAGTCGGCGCGCGAGGCCGAGGACGGGGCGGAGACGGACCGACTCCGCCAGGAGGCCGTGGAGCTGGGTGCGCAGGCGCACCACTGGCGGGGTATGTCCTACGAGGCGGCGGCGCGCCCGCGCGCCGCACGCGAGGCCTACCGGTCCGCCCGGGCCGAGTGGTCCAGGCTGCCGGACGGCGCCGTGAGCACGGGCGAGCCGACGTCCCGGCAGACGGCGCAGCGGCTGGCCGAGCTGGAGTGAGGGAGCGGAGCGCCTGCCGGCGGCCGCCGGGGCGGAGGCACGGGAACAAGGGGGAGGACATGGGCGCACGGGACGACGCACGCGATGCCGACGTCGGCATCGCGGGGGAGCGGCTGCCGGATTCGCCGGTTCTGCCGGATTCGCTGGGCTCGCCGAGTCTGCCGGACCTGCTGGAGCTCGACCTGGCGGACCTCAGGACGATCCAGCACCCGGTACTGGCCGAGGTGTTGACCGAGCTGAGAGAACGGGCGGGCCAGCCCAGCGAGATGCTCTGGGGGTTCAACAACTCCTTCTGAGGCGCGAAGGTGAGGTGACACAGAAGCGGTCAATATCCGGTCGCAAGGTGTTAATGGTGATCTCACCTTGTGGTTGAACCGGACAAGTTCGCTCGTGCCGCGTTTGCGTCGGGCCCCCGCCAGGGAATGCCGCCCGTACGGGCAGGGGCCGTGACGCGGGCCGTACCGCAGGGATCGCGGGCCGTACACCATGGGGGTGCCGGAGTGTCTGAAGAGGTGACCTCCGCGACCACTGTCCGGCACTCCGACCGCGACCCGCTGGCCCCTGAACCGCCCTTCCCCTTCCGGCAGTTCATCGTCAAGGTGCACGGGCGCTGCAACCTCGCCTGCCGCTACTGCTACCTCTACGAAGGCCCCGATCACACCTGGCGCACGCGCCCGGCCGCCGCGCCGCCCGGCGTGCTGGCCCACACCGCGCTGCGGATCGGCGAACACGCGCGCGTCCACGGCATGACGGCGCTCTCCCTCGTCCTGCACGGCGGCGAACCTCTGCTCGCGGGCGTGGACACGCTCGCCCGCTTCACCGGTCTCGTACGCGACCGGGTCCCGGATTCCTGCACGGTCCACGCCACCGTCCAGACCAACGCCACCCTGCTCACCGAGAAGCGGCTCGCCGTCCTGGCCCGGCACGGCATCCGCGTCGGCATCAGCCTCGACGGCGGCCTGCCCGCGCACAACACGCTGCGCACCGATCGCGCGGGACGCCCGTCCTGGCCCGCCGCCTCGCGCGGCGCGCGCCTGATCGCCGACCGCTTTCCCGGGGCGTACGCCGGGATCCTCACGGTCGTGGACCCCACGACCGACCCGGTCGAGCTGTACGAGTCCCTGCTCGCCCTGCGGCCACCGGCCCTCGACCTGCTGCTGCCGCACGGCAACTGGTCGGCCCCTCCGCCGCATGGCGACGGCGCCGGAACCCCGTACGGGGACTGGCTGTGCGCCGTCTTCGACCGCTGGTGGCATGCCGGACGGCGGGAGACACGGGTACGGCTCTTCGAGGAGTGCCTCGCCCTGCTGTACGGGCTGCCCGCCGCCACCGAGTCGCTGGGGCTGGCCCCGTTCGACGCGGTGGTCGTCGAGACGGACGGGTCGATCGAGCAGGTGGATTCCCTGAAGTCCTGTTACGAGGGGGCGGCGGAGACCGGCCTCGACGTCTTCCGCCACGGCTTCGACGAGGCGCTGCGCCACCCCGGTGTCGCGGCCCGGCAGGCGGGCGCCGCGTCGCTGGCCGCGCGCTGCCGGGCCTGCCCGCTGCTCTCCGTCTGCGGCGGCGGCCACTACGCCCACCGCTACCGCGCCGGCCACGGCTTCGCGAACCCCTCCGTCTACTGCGCGGACCTCCAGCGCTTCATCCACCACGTGGCGGGACGGCTCGCCGGGGCCGCCACACCCGTCCCTGCCTCTCTCGAAGGAGGCACCCCGTGATCCTGCCGGCGGTCCCGGACCGGGCCCTGACCGAACTCGGCCGCACGGAAGGCGGTCCCGAGACCCTCGCGCACCTGGTGCGCGACCAGGACACGCGACGTCTGCTGCTGCTGCGCGCCGTGCTCGACGCGGCGGACGCGGCGGACGCGGCGGTGTGTTCCGCCGCGGCGCGCAGGCGTGTGGGGGCGGACTGGGAGATGTTGGTGGAGGCGGACAGGGCGATGCCGACGGGTGTCGAATCCGCCGGCCGCGGCCCGGGGCATGGCTTGCCCGTACCAACGGGCCAGCCGGCCGTCGCAGGTGGAGGAAGCGCGACGCACACCCGGCTGTCACCCGCCCGGGCCCGCCTGCTCCACCCCTTGACCGGGCCGTGGACCAGGCGCGCTCTGCGCGGGCTGGACACGGAAGCCGGCCCCCGCACAGAGCGGCAGTCGCGCGAACTGAGCCAGGACCTGGCCCACTTCAGTGCGATCGCCGCGGTGGCCGCCGCCCGTGGCGGGATCTGCTTCGCCGTACGGCTGACCGCCACCGAGGGAGTACTCACCCTGCCTTCCCTCGGGGCGCTGCGTGGTGCCGGGCTCGGGAACGCCCCGGTCGACGTCGTTCACCGGCGTGGCCGGCTGACGCTTCGGCAGAAGGGCGCGGCTGACGTCGTGGTCCACCTGGAGAGTGGAATCGGCGCCTGGTCCTCCGCTCCCGCCTGGACGCCCGCGTACGCCCTGCCTGGCCTGCTGCCCGGTGGCGCGCCCATGCCGCTGGACGACCTGGACCCGTACCGCACCGTGCGCGGAGGCCCCCGCCACCACGCACTGAGCGGCCCGGTCACGCTTGACGACCCGGAACGCAAACGCTGGCTGCAATCGTGGTCGGGCACCGCCGCGGCACTGCGGCTCGGCGGCGCGCAGAGGGTCGCGGAGGCGGTGGCTCTGTTGCGATGCCTGGTTCCCCTGGCAGTGCCCCCCGGCGGTGCGGCAGCGGACGGCCGGGCCACCGGGGGGTGCAGCGCCACGCGGAGGGAGGCGTTCGGTGCCGTCCTCAGCAGCACCCCGCCCACCCCCGTCGGCTTCGCCGCCACCCTGGTCCACGAACTGCAGCACACCAAACTCACCGCACTCAGTGAGATGGTGACGCTCCACCATGCGAACGGCGCCGCACGATATTTCGCACCGTGGAGGCCTGATCCGCGCCCGTACGACGGCTTGCTGCAGGGCGCCTACTCGCACCTGGCACTCGCCGACTTCTTCCAGCGCCACGCGCTCGCCGACGCGAACCCCGCACACCGCGAGTCCGCGTGGGCGCAGCACGCCCGCTACCGCGAACAGATCGGCGCGGTGCTGCCGGCCCTCGTAGGATCGAGCGATCTCACCTCACGTGGACGGCAGTTCGTGGACGGGATGGTCGCCGTGTACGAGCGAATGGCCGAGCAGCCCGCTCCGCGCGACCACGCCGTCAGGGCCCACGAACACGTGAGGGCCGCCCGTGCGCTGTGGCTGCAACGTCATGCGGCCGAGTTGCGCCAGTAGCGTGACGGAGATGCCGATCGAGGTGAAGATCGTTGCGCTGTGGCGTGGTGATCGTCGCGTTTGCGGGAAAGGATGCGAACCGCGAGCGTCGGCGATCGGAACCCGTCTCTGCCTATCGCGGCGCCGCGCCCTGGTTCTAAAATTATGTGCGGGGAGGCCGCTGCATGTCTGGAGTTCGTACACCGGTCGGGCCAACCGACAGGGGGGCCTTAAGGCAGACTGTCACGATCAGTTTCGCCGGGTTCAACCGGGCTTGGGCGGCCTGGATCGGGGACCGACTGGAGCGGCGAGGCCTCCGTGTCGTGTACATGCGATGGGATTCGCCCGCGGAGACCCCGCTCGTGGATCTGCTAGGGGATCTGAAGCGCACAGAGGGTCGGATCCTTGTCATCGTCAGCGAGTGGTACTTCCAATTGGGTCCCCGCACCCACGAGGAGTGGAACGCGGCTCTGCGCGAAGTCGTGGCACCTGACCCGTCGCGTTTCGCGGCCGTCTCGGTCACCACGGCGTCGGTTCCCTCCGCGACCGCGATGCTCGCGGCGACGGACCTCACCAATGTGGGCGCCGACGAGGCCGAGCGGCGGCTGCTGGACCGGCTTGACCTGCCCGGTGACCCATTGCCCGAGCCCCCGGACGGCGGGCGGCGCGGGCCGCGTTTCCCCGCGGCCATGCCCGAGGTGTGGGGTGGCGTGCCCCGCCGCAACACCCGTTTCACCGGACGCGAGCACCTGCTCAACGACGCCTACCATCTGCTGCAGGGTGCCGAGCAGGGCGCGGGCGTGGTCACCCTGCACGGCATGTCGGGTGTGGGCAAGACGCAGCTCGCGGCCGAGTATGTCTACCGGTTCGGCTCCGAGTACGACGTCGTGTGGTGGGTCAACTCCGAGAAGCGTGTCACCTATCGGCGCCGACTGGCCGAACTGGCACCGCAGTTGGGGCTCCAGACAGGCGCCGAATACGGCGAACGACTGCGCGCCGTACGGGATTCGCTGCGCCGTGGAGATCCGTACTCCCGCTGGCTGCTGATCCTGGACGGTGCCGACGAGCCGGACCAGATCTGGGACCTGGTGCCCACGGGCCCGGGCCATGTGCTGATCACCTCGCGCAACCCGGAGTGGAACGAACACAACAGCAAGCTGCTGGAAGTACCGGTCTACGACCGCGACGAGTCGGTCGCGTTCATCAGGCGCCGGGCGCCGCGGCTGACGGAGGCGGAGGCCGACCAGCTGGCGGATGCCCTGGAGGACCTTCCGCTGCTGCTGGACCAGACCGCCGGCTGGCTGAATGATTCCGACCTGTCCGTCGAGGATTACATCGCCCTCCTGGAGGGCGGCATCGACCAGGACGTGGTCAAGGTCTCCGCGGACTTCCCGCTGGCGTTCCAGACGGCCTGGTCGATACTCCTGAACAAGCTGCGTGACACGGTCCCGGAGTCGGTCGACCTGCTGCGGCTGTGCACGTTCTTCGCGCCCGGTTTCATCCCCGTACGGCTTCTGAAGGAGATGCCGCACGACGAGCTGCCCGAGCAGGTCGCGGGGCTGCTCAACGACCCGCTGCTGTGGAACAAGGCGATCAACCAGCTGCGCCAGTACTCCGTGGTCCGCCTGGAGTCCCACGAGACACCGGCGGACGACCCGGCGTCCTCGGGTGAGGCGCTCTATCTGCACCGCATGGTGCACCAGATCGTGCACAAGGACATGCCGGCGGAGGACCGGCAGGAGTTCATGGGCGTGGTGCGTCGCGCGCTGGCGGCGGCCGACCCCGGGCGCCCCACCGATACCCGGCTGTGGGACGCGTACGCCGAGATCGTGCCGCATCTGAAGTACGCGGACGTCCTCATGAGCGAGGACCGGGCGGTCCAGAACATGGTCCTCAACTGCCTTCGCTACATGTGGCTCACCGGCGAGTACACGACGGGAGTCAAGCTGGGTGAGCGCGCGATGGCGGCGTGGAAGCCGCTGCTGGGCGAGGCCCATCCGCGGATCTGGGAGCTGACCCACCACTACGCCAACCTGCTGCGCTCGGCCGGTGAGTACCGGCGCACGGAGGCCATCGAGCGTGCGGCTGTCGAGCATCTGCGAGAGCAGCGCGGGGAAGAGGACCTGGACCACCTGCGCGCGGTCAACGGTCTGGGTGCCGACCTGTGGGGCCTCGGCCGCTACGAGGAGGCGCTGGAACTGTACGAGCGGCTGGTCGGGACCTACAGCCACCTTCTCGGCGAGCAGGACTCACGGACCCTCAGCGCTCGGAACAACCTTGGATTCTCCCTGCGGTTGCTCGGTCGCTACACGGAGGCACTGGACATCGACCGGCGGACACTGGAGGCGCGGCGGCAGCTGTTGCGGGGGCGGCACCCGTGGACCCTCTTCTCGGAGGTCTCCTACGCCATAGATCTGCGTCTGCTGGGCCGCTACAGCGAGGCCGAATCGGTCCAGGCGAAGAACGTACGTGAGCACCGCATCGTGATGGGGCCGGACAATCCGCAGACCCTGCGCGCCGAGCACAACCTGGCGTTGTGCCAGTACCGCAGTGGCGACCGGGCCACGGCGGGCCCGCTCTTCTCCCGAGTGCTGGAGCGATACGAGCGCAAGCTGGGCGAGACCGACCCGCAGACTCTGGCCGCCGCCGTCAGCCAGAGCTGCTTCGCACGCGAACACGGTGACATCGACCAGGCGCGGGAGGCGGCCGAATCCATCATCGCGCGCTACGAGGCGATGCTCACCGACGGGCACCCGTTCATCGCCGGAGCCCATGCCAATCACGCGCTGATCCTGCGGAGCGTGGGCGAGCGCGAGTACGCCCACGCACTGATGGAGCAGGCGATGGCCGACATGACCACGGTCGTGGGGGAGAACCACTCCTACGCCCTGGGCTGCGCCATCAACGCCTCCGCCCTGCGCAATCTCGTCGGAGACACCGAGTCCGCGGCCGAACTCAGCAGGATCACGATCACCCGGGCCACCGAAACGCTCGGGCGCACCCACCCTCTGACTCTGTCCGCCCGTATCGCCCACGCGGCCGACCTCCGTGGCCTGAGGGACCGTCAGCAGGCCGAGAAGGTCGAAGAGGAGGCCCTGTCCGACCTGGCCGCCACGCTCGGGCCCCAGCATGTCCACACCATCTCGGCCCGTTCCCGTAACCGTCCCTACTGGGACTTCGAACCCCAGGCGACCTGACGCCGTCCCGGAAGATCCCCGGTGCGCATAACCGCTCGCTCACCGGGGAAGGACCCAGGTCTCTCTCAACTGCTGAATATTACAAGAGAGTTGGACCGGGGGGACGCGTGGTGATCTTAGTGGGGCCCGTTCCGGCGGGTGCGGACGGACCCATCCCCGTCGAAGTCGACACGGATCTGGACCCGGCCGCCCTCGACGGCCTCGACCTCGTCTACGGCGACGAGGCCACCAGGGCAGGAGCCGCCCGGCGTGTCGTGGAGGTCGCCCGCGACGCCTACACCGACGGACTGGACCTGGCACGCCGGTGCGCAGCACAGGCCGTACGGAGGTTCGAGGAGCTGGAAGCGGGTCTGCGGCCCGACGAGATCGAGATGCAGCTCTCCATCAAGGTCGACGCGGGAGTGGCGGCCCTGGTCAAGAGCGGGGCCGAGGCCCAGCTGCAGATCACCCTCCGTTGGCAGACCTCCGGCCCTCCGGACGCGGCAGGGGGCGCGACCGGGGGCGCCTCGTGAGCGGCACGGCACCCGAGGCGGGGCGCCCCGGCGCGTCGATCCTCCCGTACAGCCGTGTCGTGGGACAGGACGACCTGAAGCTGGCCCTGGAGCTCAACCATGTGGCGCCGGGCATCGGCGGCGTGCTCATGGCCGGGCAGCGCGGCACCGCCAAGTCGACGCTCGTCCGCGCCTTCGCCCTGATGGCGCACGGCGAGCTACCGGTCACCCTGCCCATCAACGCCACCGACGACCGGGTCGTCGGAGGCTGGCGGCTCGACGCCCTGATGCGCGGCGAGACGCTGGAACAGCCCGGGCTCCTTGAGGAGGCGCACGACAAGGGAATCCTCTACGTCGATGAGGTGAACCTCCTCGACGACCATGTCGTCAACATCATCCTCGACGTCGTCTCGACCGGCCAGCTGTCCGTGCAGCGCGAGGGGCTGGCCGCCGCCAGGCAACTCGACTTCGGTCTTGTCGGCACCATGAACCCGGAAGAGGGCGGGCTGCGGCCCCAGTTGCTGGACCGCTTCGGGCTCATGGTCACCGCCGCGGACCTGGACACGGACGCCCGGCACCGCATGATCCGTACCGTCCTCGCCTTCGAGGAAGCACGGGCCCGGGACACCTCGGAGTGGCTGACGGATGCCGAACGGGACAACGCCGCCGTGCGCGACCGTCTTCGAGCCGCCCGGGAGCGCTTCGCACAGGTCGACGTCCCCGACCCCGTCCTGCGGCTGTGCGCCGAGGCGGCCGGGCGGCTCGACGCCGTGGGACAGCGCGGCGAGATCGTCGCCACCCATGCCGCCCGCGCCCTCGCCGCCCTGGAAGGTGCCGAGCGCGTAGAGCCGCGGCACCTGCTCCGGGTCCTGCCGCCCGCCCTGCGTCATCGCAGGCCCGAGGCGGCCCACGGCGGCACGTTCGACTGGGGGCCCGACGACCATGCCCGGATCAAGGACCTCTTCGATGCAGGCTGAGCCCGCCCCATGACCACCTCGACCCCGGCCCTCGAACCGCCCGACGACGCGCGGCGGCTGGAGCGCGCCTTCCGGTGCGCCGCCCTCGACCCGGCCCTCTCCGGCGTGCTGCTCTTCGACCTGGAGCCGCGACTGATCCGGCCCGTCGCAGGCCTCTTCACAGCGATCCTCGGCGGCCCGGCCGGACCGCCCGCCGCCCGCATCCCGCTCGGCGCCGCCACCCGTGACGAGGATCTGTGGGTCACCTCGCGGCTCGAACGGCACCGCGACGGAATTGCGTTCACCGTCGCCCCCGGCCCTCTCGTCGCCGGTGCCGGCCCGCCGCCCCTGGCCGTCGTGCCGGACCTGGCGCACCTCAGTGTCGCCGGGATGCGGGCCGCCGTGCAGCTCATCGGCGCCGACGTCGTCTGCGTCGAACAGCCGGGGCTGCGGCTCGTGGACCGGCCACGCGCTCGCTGGCTCGCGGTGTGCCGCTCGGAGGACTCGGGCCGGGTGACCCCACACCTCCTCGACCGGTTCGCGCTGCGGCTCGCGGTGCCCGGGCTGCGTACGGTGCCGGAAGGCCTGTCGTCGGATTCGGCCGCACCGCTTGGGGCGTTCGCCGCCACCACGGAGGAAGCCGTCACCCGCGTACAGGAGATCCTCGGACCGGGAGCAGGACCGCGCAGAAGCCTGGCCCTGGCGCGGCTCGCGCGGGCGCTCGCCACCCTCGGCGGGCAGCGGGAGGTGACGGCCGCGCACTGCGAGGACGCGGCGCGACTCATCGGGCTGCGTGTCACCGAACCGGCACCGTCCGCGGACCGTCCCGACAGCGGGGAGCCCGGCCCGCTGCCCGCACCGCTGCCGCATCCCGGCGACACCGGCCGCCGAGGGGGCCGGAGCAACAGGCGCCGCCGCCCGGAGGAGGAGCAGCCGCTGCTTGCGTCCGGGCCCGCCGAGGGGGTCGGCTCCGCGCCGGGTGCCCCGCTCGGCATGCCGTACCCGGAGGACGACGCCGTGGCCCTGCGCGAGTTCATGCCGCTGCGCAACCCCTGGCAGCGGCGCTCCGGGCCCGCCTCGGCACGCGGCGCGGTCGTGGGCACCCGCCGGGCGCACGATCTGCGGGACCTCGCGCTGCTGCGCACCGTGCGGGAGGCCGCCGTGCACCAACGGATCCGGGGCTACGAGGACTTCACCGTCGCACCCGTCGACCTGCACAGCAACCTCCGCGCCCCCGCCCCCGAACGCCTGCTCACCCTCCTCCTCGACCACACGTGCCGCGGCGACTGGGACTGGCAGGACGCCCTCACCCCGTTCCTCCAGTGGGCCTACACCGCGCGCGCGGCCCTCCACGTCATCGAGGTCGGCGGCGCCGACGCGGCGGACGAACTGCGGGCCGAGTCCTTCGCCGCGCGCGGTGTGCTCGACCCACGCCTGATGACCGCCCTGTACCGGCCCAGGGGGAGGGCCACTCCGCTGGCCCACGGCATCGAACAGGCGGCTCGGACAATGCGCCAGGCGTTCCGCCGACAGGGCAGCGCCCTCGCGGAGGCCTGGCTCGTCGTGGTGACCGACGGCCGCGGCAATGTTCCGCTGCGGGCCAGCCACACCGGCCGCCTGCACGGACCCGTGGCCGCCCGGGGTATCGAGGACAGCCTCACCGCGGCCGCCCCGATCGCCGCACTGGATCGCGGCAGGCTGCGCGTGGCGGTCGTCGACGCGGCCCGACGGCCGTACGGGGAGCTGCCGTTCGCGCTGGCGGAGACGCTCGGAGCCATGGTCGTCGAAGGACGGGGCGACCATGGGAGCTGAAGCCGTCGAGGACCGTGCGGTCACGGGAGCCGGCATCGTCGAGGAGCGGCGCCGCCATGGGCGCTGAGGCGCAGCACGGAGCCCGGTGGCTGTCCGGGACGGGAGCCATGGCGCGCCGGGCGGCGCTGCCGGGACTGAAGGAAGCGGCCCGCCGTGCCCCTGCCTCCCTGCGCAACCTCCGGCAGCCGCGCGAGGCCGCGTCCGGTGTCGGAGGCGCCGCGGCCCACCCGTATCAGCGCCTCCAGGACGGGGACGCCGTGCTCTACGTCGTACGGGTCCAGGACAGCGCGGGGCGCGACGCCTACCGCGTGACCGGCTGGTGCGGCGACCTCACGGTCCGCGGCGCGGCCGAGTCTCCCCGCCTGAGCGCCCCCGGAGTGGGCCTGGGCAACCTCCACCGCAAGGGCGAGTACCCCGCCGACATCCTGCACGGCATCCATCTGTGGTCACGCAACCAGCGCGAGCTCGGCGACTGGTTCAACCGCATCCGCGCCCGACACGGCTCCGACCTGCGGCTCCTCGTGTGGGACGACACGGGGTACGAACTCCCCTGGGAGCTCTTCCTGCTGCCGGCCGACCCTCAGCGGGGGTTTCACGAGGCATGGCTGGGCGCGCAGGTCGTGATGTCCCGGTGGACGACCGTCCACGACAGCAAGCACGACCTGCCCCGCGAGACCACGGACTGCCGTGGCCGCGTGCTCGGTTACCTCCACCATGAGATGGCCGACGACGGACACGTCTTCCGGCCTTACGCCCACCAACTCCACGCCAGGATGACCGCGTTCCTCCAGGCCCTCGACACCCCCGGCGAGCCCACCGGCCTCGTCTACATGGGCTGCCACGGCACCTACGGCGACAGCGTCCCGCGCCTCACCCTCGGCAACCGCACCTGGGCCGAACTGAACGGCCAGACCATGGGCGCCCTGCGCACCGACCGCTCCCTGGTCTGCCTCAATGCCTGCCACTCCGGGCGCGCCGTCCTCAACAGAGCCCAGGGCGAGCAGGCGCTCCGCGGCTTCGCTGAACTCTTCCTGCGCAAAGGGGCCGGCGGCTGCATCGTCACGACGGGTCAGGTCGGAGACAAGGAGGCACGCGCGCTGGTCCGTGGTCTCGTCGAGCAGGTGGCCGAACACCCGCACAGCCCGGTCTCCCGGACCCTGCTGTCCTTCCGGGCCCACGCCGCCGCGGAGTTCGGCCCGCCGTCCGCCGTCCCGCCGATCCGCGACGACGACGGCAGGGTCGACGAGCCGGGCCAGAAACGGGTCCTGCGGCTGCTGTACGCGTTCATGTTCCACTACTACGGGCACCCGCTGACCACACTCCGGCTCACGGCCCGCGAAGGGGGAGCCCGGTGACCACCCCCGAAGAACGCCCCCTCCTCATCGAACCCGTCGTCGCCTGGCCGCACCGCGCCGAGACGGACTGCGACTACCTCGTCACCGTCGACCTGCGCGGACCGCTGACCGCAGGAGACGGTGGGCCCGAATGGCCTTATCCCGACGAGGAGTTCACCTTCACCGTCGCCCTCGACGGCTCCCCGCATTTCATCTGCACGGCCCTCGACGACCCCAGCGTGGTCCTGCACCGCTTCGGCGGCACCTACGGCCCGGCCGCCTTCCGCGTCTCCGCGGGCACCATCCCTGGCCCCGCCGCGCTGTGGCTGACGGTCAGCAACCAGTGGGGCGTGCCCGTCCGCAAGGCCGAGCTGCGTTCGGAGATCCGGGAACGGGAGCCGGGGCGGGCCCCGGCGGCACAGCTCGCGGAGGTCGTGCGCGCCCGGGCTGCCCGGCCCGCACCGTACCGGCCGCAGCCGCTGGAGCACGCTCCCGAGCGGCCGGCCGACGTCACCACCCGGCCGGTGCTCAGCCCACCGCTGACCGGCCGCCCGGTCGTCATCATCAGTTACGCCGGATGCAACCGGGCCTGGGCCGCGTGGATCGCGGACCGGCTGGAGCGGCGCGGCCTGGTCGTGACGCCGCTGCGCTGGGAACCGCTGGCGGGCAGGCCGATGGCGGACGAGCTGCGCGACCTCCTCCTGCCGCCGGGGACGGCGCTCTTGGTCCTCAGCCACTGGTACTTCCAGCCTGGCCCGGGCAGTGACGACGACTGGAACACGGCCCTGCGTGAGGTCGTCCTCCCGAACGCCGACCGCTTCGCGGCGGTCAGCATCACCTCGTCGCCCCTGCCTTCCATGACCGCCGCACTCGAACCCGCCGACCTGTACGGCGTCGACGCCCGGGAGGCCGAGCGACGTCTGCTGGTCCGCCTGGGTCTGCCGACCGGGCCCGTGCCGGACGAGAGCGGTCGACCTCGTGTCCGCTTCCCCAACGACCCCCCCGAGGTGTGGGGCGGGGTGCCGCGCCGCAACAGCCGTTTCACCGGTCGTGAGGCGCTGCTCAGCAACGTGCGCCAGCTGCTCGACGACACGGAATCCGGCGTGGTGGCGCTGCATGGCATGTCAGGTGTGGGCAAGACGCAGGTGGCCGCCGAGTACGCCCACCGGTTCGCCAACGAGTACGACGTCATCTGGTGGGTGAGCGCCGACGGGCGCGCCACCTTCCGCGAGCGTCTCGCCGAACTCGCCCCGGCACTGGGCCTGAGGACCCGTCAAGAGTACGGCGAACGCATCCGCGCCGTGCACCATGCGCTGCGGCGCGGCGAGCCGTACCGGCGCTGGCTGCTCGTCGTGGACGGCGCGGATGACCCCGACATCATCGCCGACACCCTGCCGACCGGGACCGGTCATGTCCTGATGACCACCCGCAACTCCGACTGGGCGCGCCACGATGCCGCCCTGAGCGAAGTCCCGCTCTACCAACGCGGCGAGTCCATCGCCTTCATCCGCCGCCGCGCCCCCCGACTCACCGAGGACGAGGCGGACCAGCTCGCCGAAGCCCTGGAAGACCTGCCCCTCCTGCTCGACCAGACGGCCGGCTGGCTGAGCGACTCCGACATGCCCGTCCAGGAGTACATCGCCCTGCTGAAACGCGGCACCGGGGACGACGTCGTCGCGGTCTCCGCGGCCTTTCCCGTCGCGTTTCGGACCGCCTGGGCGATCCTGCTGAACAGACTGCGCGAGATCGCTCCCGAGTCCGTCGATCTGCTCCGCCTGTGCGCGTTCTTCGCACCGGGCTCGATCCCCGTACGTCTTCTCAGGGGCGTACCGGAGGACCAACGACCGGAGCCCCTGGCCGGGCTGATCGACGACCCGGAGCTGTGGGACAGGACGGTTCGGCGGCTGGCCCAGTACTCCGTGGTCCGGCTGGAGTCACGGGAGACGGCCCTGTACCTGCACCGCATGGTGCACCAGATCATCCGCCAGGACATGCCGGGCGAGGCCGCCGAGGAATGCGCCGCCGCGGCCCGCGCCGCGCTCGCCGCCGCAGCCCCCGCCACGCCGGGCGACCCGGAGACATGGCCCGCCTACGCCGAGATCGTTCCGCACCTGGAGTACGCGAACGCCCTGCGGGACACCGCCCCGGCCGTGCGGACCCTCGTCGTGGACTGCCTGCGCCACCTCTACCTCGCCGGGGAGTACGGCACTGGTCTCCGCCTCGCCGAACAGGCCATCCCCGTCTGGGAGGCCCATCTCGACTCCGACGATTCCAGCCTGTGGGACCTCGGCCACCACTACGCCAACCTGCTGCGCGCGGTCGGCGACTACCGGCACAGCGAGGCCGTCAGCCGCGCCGCGGCCGAGCGTCACCGGATCGCCGGACGAGGGGATCGTCTGCGGCCATACCTGAGAGCCGCGAGCGGCCTCGCCGCGGACCTGCGGGCGCTGGGGCGTTACGAGGAGGCGTACGGCCTGTCGCGGGAGGTGTACGACGCCTACGCGGAGCTCATGGGCGACGAGAACCACCCGGCCGCCCTCGCGGCGCGGAACAACCTGGCCGTGTCGCTGCGCTTGCTCGGCGACTACGACGGCGCGCGGGACACCGACCGGAGCACCTTGCACGCCCGCGACCGGGTCCTGGGCCCCCGTCACCCGTGGACACTTCTCTCCGAGACGTCCTACGCGATCGATCTCCGCCTGCTGGGGCAGGTGCGGGAGGCCCTGTCCGTTCAGGAGCGCTGCGTGGAACGCCACCGTGCGCAGATGGGCCGCGATCACCCCCAGACCCTGCAGGCCGAGCACAACCTGGCCATGTGCCATTACCAGGCGGGGGAGTTCACCGAGGCCGATGCCCTGTTCGCCTCCATCCGCGAACGCGGCGAGCGGGTTGTCGGAGGGGACGACCCTTTGAGCCTGATCTTCTCCGCCATCCGCAGCTGTTTCGCACGGGATCACGGGGATCTCGCCGAGGCGCGGGAGGCCGGGGAGTCGGTTGTCGCCCGCTACGAGCGGATGCTCGGCCCCGCGCATCCGTACGTAGCCGGGGCCCACTCCAACCAGGCCCTGATCCTGCGTGCGGTGGGCGAAGGAGAGGAGTTTCATGCCCTGGCCGACCACGCGTTGGCCGTCATGGAGCGGGCGGTGGGAGCCGACCACCCGTGGACGCTCGGCTGCGCCCTCAACGCCTCCGCCGGGCGCTCCCTCGCGGATGGCCCCCGAGCGGCCCTCTTGATCAGCCTGGACACCGCGGACCGAGCCGTCGAGGCCCTTGGCCCCCTGCATCCACTGACCCTGTCCGCGCGCATCGCGCAGGCCGCCGACTTGCGGGCCACCGGCAAGCGTCAGGACGCCGAGCGGGTGGAGAACATCGCCCTGGACGGTCTGACAGCGACCCTCGGCCCCCACCACCCCCGCACACGGGACGCCCGGAACCGCCAACGCCCCTCCTGGGACTTCGAACCCCAGACAACCTGACAGAAGCCGAAGGGCCCGGCCCCAAGTCCGAAGACCTGGGGCCGGGCCCCTACGGTGCTGCCGTGCCGGAGGCCTATGCCTCGAACACCTCACGCATCAGCTGCTCCTGCTCCGCCTGGTGCCGCTTCGCGGAACCCACGGCGGGCGAGGAGGAGTGCGGGCGGGAGATGCGGCGCAGGCGCTCGTCGTGCGGGACGTCCGCGCCGACCGCCAGGTCCAGGTGGTCGATCAGGTTGAGCGCGATGAACGGCCAGGCACCCTGGTTCGCCGGCTCCTCCTGGGCCCACAGGTACTTCTCGGCGTTCGGGTACTTGTTGACCTCCGCCTGGAGCTCGGCACCCGGCAGCGGGTACAGACGCTCGATGCGGATGATCGCCGTGTCCGTGACGCCGCGCTTCTTCCGCTCGGCATCGAGGTCGTAGTACAGCTTGCCGGCGCAGAAGACGACCTTGCGGACCGCCGCGGCGTCGACCGACTCGTCGCCGATGACGGGGCGGAAGCCGCCCGACGTGAACTCCTCCGCCTTCGACGCGGCGGCCTTGAGGCGCAGCATCGACTTCGGGGTGAAGACCACCAGCGGCTTGTGGTGCGGGTTGTGCACCTGCCACCGCAGGAGGTGGAAGTAGTTCGACGGGAGCGTCGGCTGGGCGACTGTCATGCTGTTCTGCGCGCACAGCTGGAGGAACCGCTCGATACGGGCCGAGGAGTGGTCCGGGCCCTGGCCCTCGTAGCCGTGCGGGAGCAGCAGGGTGACGCCGGACGTCTGGCCCCACTTCTGCTCGGCGGCCGAGATGTACTCGTCGACGATCGTCTGCGCGCCGTTGACGAAGTCACCGAACTGCGCCTCCCACATCACCAGTGCGTCGGGGCGGGCCAGCGAGTAGCCGTATTCGAAGCCCATGACCGCGTACTCGGAGAGCAGCGAGTCGTAGACGTTCAGGCGGGCCTGGTCGTCCGACAGGTACTGGAGCGGGGTGAAGTCCTCGCCCGTGACCCGGTCGATCAGCACCGCGTGACGCTGGCCGAAGGTGCCGCGGCGGGAGTCCTGGCCCGACAGGCGGACCGTGGTGCCCTCGAGCAGCAGCGAGCCGATGGCGAGGGTCTCGCCCATGCCCCAGTCGATCGTGCCGTCCTCGATCATCGACGCCCGGCGCTGCAGCTGCGGCAGCAGCCGCGGGTGCACGGTGACGTGGTCGGGGATGTTGACCTGGGACTCGGCGATCCGCTTCACGACCTCCTGGGAGACCGCGGTGGACACGGCGACCGGGAACTCGGGCCGTGCCTCGGGGACGTGCGCCTCGGCCGGGGCCGCGACGGCCTCGCGGACCTCGGTGAAGACCTTCTCCAGCTGGCCCTGGAAGTCCTGCAGCGCCTGCTCGGCCTCTTCGAGGGTGATGTCGCCGCGGCCGATCAGGGACTCGGTGTAGAGCTTGCGCACCGAGCGCTTCTTGTCGATCAGGTCGTACATCAGCGGCTGCGTGAACGCCGGGTTGTCGGACTCGTTGTGTCCGCGGCGGCGGTAGCAGATGAGGTCGATGACGACGTCCTTGTTGAACGCCTGGCGGAACTCGAAGGCCAGGCGGGCGACGCGGACGACGGCCTCGGGGTCGTCGCCGTTCACGTGGAAGATCGGCGCCTCGATCATGCGCGCCACGTCCGTCGCGTACATCGACGAGCGCGAGGACTCGGGGGCCGCGGTGAAGCCGACCTGGTTGTTGATGACGATGTGGACCGTGCCGCCCGTGCGGTAGCCGCGCAGCTGCGACATGTTGAGCGTCTCGGCGACCACACCCTGGCCGGCGAAGGCCGCGTCACCGTGCAGGGCGACCGGCAGGACGGTGAAGTCCGTGCCGCCCTTGTTGATGATGTCCTGCTTGGCGCGGGCGATGCCCTCGATGACCGGGTCGACCGTCTCCAGGTGGGACGGGTTGGCGGCCAGCGAGACGTTGATCTGCTCGCCGTCCAGGCCCGTGAAGACGCCCTGGGCACCCAGGTGGTACTTCACGTCGCCGGAGCCGTGCATCGACTTCGGGTCGAGGTTGCCCTCGAACTCGCGGAAGATCTGCGCGTACGACTTGCCGACGATGTTCGCGAGAACGTTCAGGCGGCCGCGGTGGGCCATGCCGATGACGACCTCGTCCAGGCGCGACTCGGCCGCGCTGTCGATGACGGCGTCAAGGAGCGGGATGACCGACTCGCCGCCCTCCAGGGAGAAGCGCTTCTGGCCGACGTACTTCGTCTGCAGGAAGGTCTCGAAGGCCTCCGCCGCGTTCAGGCGGCGCAGGATGCGCAGCTGCTCCTCGCGCTCCGGCTTGGAGTGCGGGCGCTCGACGCGGTCCTGGATCCACTTGCGCTGCTTCGGGTCCTGGATGTGCATGAACTCGATGCCGATGGTGCGGCAGTACGAGTCGCGCAGCACGCCGAGGATGTCGCGCAGCTTCATCAGGGACTTGCCGGAGAAGCCGCCGACCGCGAACTCGCGCTCCAGGTCCCACAGCGTGAGGCCGTGCTCGGTGATGTCCAGGTCGGGGTGCTTGCGCTGGCGGTACTCCAGCGGGTCGGTGTCGGCCATGACGTGGCCGCGGACCCGGTAGGAGTGGATCAGCTCGAAGACGCGGGCGGCCTTGGTGACGTCGTCGTCGTGCGAGGCGTCGATGTCCTTGAGCCAGCGGACCGGCTCGTACGGAATGCGCAGCGACTTGAAGATCTCGTCGAAGAACTCGTTCTCGCCGAGCAGCATGTTCGCGACGATGCGCAGGAACTCGCCGGAGGCGGCGCCCTGGATCACCCGGTGGTCGTAGGTCGACGTGAGCGTCATGACCTTCGAGATGCCGAGCTTGTTCAGGGTGTCCTGGGAGGTGCCCTGGAACTCCGCCGGGTAGTCCATGGAGCCGACGCCCATGATGACCGACTGTCCGGGCATCAGACGCGGCACCGAGTGGACGGTGCCGAGGCCGCCGGGGTTGGTCAGGGAGACCGTGACACCGGTGAAGTCGTCCATCGTCAGCTTGCCGTCACGGGCGCGGCGGACGATGTCCTCGTAGGCCTGCCAGAACTCGAAGAAGTTCAGCGTCTCGGCCTTCTTGATGCCGGCGACGACGAGCTGGCGGTCGCCGTTGGGCTTCACCAGGTCGATGGCGAGGCCGAAGTTGATGTGCTCCGGCTTGACGAGGGTCGGCTTGCCGTCCTTCTCGGCGTAGTGCCAGTTCATCGACGGCATGGCCTTGATGGCCTGCACCATCGCGTAGCCGATGAGGTGGGTGAAGGAGATCTTCCCGCCCCGGGCGCGCTTCAGGTGGTTGTTGATGACGATGCGGTTGTCGAAGAGCAGCTTCACTGGGACCGCGCGCACGGACGTGGCCGTGGGCAGCCCCAGGGAGGCGTTCATGTTCTTCGCGACCGCGGCGGCGGGGCCGCGCAGGGTCACCATCTCCGGGCCCGCGGGGGCCTCGGTCGCCGGCTCGGCCTTGGGCTTCGCGGCGGCCGGAGCGGCCTTCGCGGGGGCCGGGGCGGCCTTCGCGGGGGCCGGGGCGGCCTTCACGGCGGCCGGAGCGGCGGCAGCGGGCTTCGGGGCCGCCGGAGCGGGCGCGGGCGCGGCCGGTGCCGGAGCAGCAGCGGCCGGAGCCGGAGCCGGGGCCGCGGGCGCGGCGGGCGCCACAGGGGCGGCCGGAGCGGTGGGCGCGGCCGGGGCGGCGGGAGCTGCCGTGGTGGTCCCTGCGGCCCCCGCGGCCGCAGTACCCGCCGGAGCCGGGGCGGCGGTCGCCCCCGGCTTGTAGTCGGCGAAGAAGTCCCACCAGGCTCGGTCTACCGAATTGGGGTCCTGGAGGTACTGCTGATAGATCTCGTCGACGAGCCACTCATTGGGACCGAACGCAGCAGCGGGACTCTTCCCGGCTTGGTCATCGGTCGAGATGCTCGAGTTACTGGGGGACTGTGGCGACACGGCGGTAACCGCCCTCTTCCGCTTCACAAGGTGATGGACAGCGGGAATTAAGGCTACGCCTCCATGGCCGAGAAGGTCAGACCGGGCCGTCCAACGTCGTGTAAGTCACATCGAAAACCGCGTTTCAGTCGTGGAAATGGCGGGAAACAGGCGGGGTTCCGCTTCGGAATGGGTATGTCGATCCAGGGTCGCGGTACGACTCACGCGGCCCTCTGCCTGATCACACGTGTCCGCCAGCGGCGACACGGATGAATCTTGTGGCTCCGGCTCGAACTTTACGTCAACTTGGCAGAGATGGAAGCCCGGGAAGGGTGACCTGAATCCGGCAACCCCGCTGGGATTCGGCCACACCGATCCGGCCGCCGTGCAGATCGACCGCCCAGCGCGCGATGGCCAGGCCCAGACCCGTACCGCCGTCGCTGCCCGGGCCGTGCGGCGAGGGGACCCCGCCCCGGTTGAACCGCTCGAAGACCCGGTGCCACTCCGTCCTGGGAATGCCGGGCCCCTCGTCCAGGACCTCCAGGGCCAGCGACTCCGGGTAGTCGCCCCGTCGCGCCTTCACCGTCACCCGGCCGTGCGGCGGGCTGTGCTTGACCGCGTTGTCGATCAGATTGGCGACGACCTGGTGGATCCGCTCCGGGTCCGCGTGCGCGGTCAGCTCGGGCGGGGACACGTCGAGGTGCAGATGGACGTCGGTGCGCGTGTGGCTGCCGGAGCCCGAGGCGATGCCCGCGCGCGCGGAGGAGACCATGTTGGCCTCCTTGAGCACGCCCGAGAGGTACGGCCACACCTCGAAACGCCTCATGCGCAGCGGTATGACGCCGTTGTCCAGCCGGGACAGGTCAAGGAGCGTCTCGACGAGACGTCCGAGGCGTTCCGTCTGCTGCAGGGCCGTACGCATCGTCTCGGGGTCGGCGGCGGAGACGCCGTCCACGACGTTCTCCAGGACCGCGCGCAGGCCCGCGATGGGGGTGCGCAGCTCGTGCGAGACGTTCGCGACGAGTTCCTTGCGCTGGCGGTCCTGGGCCTCCAGCTCGTCGGCCATCAGGTTGATCGTCTCGGCCAGGTCGCCCAGCTCGTCACGGCGGCTGTCGCTCACCCGGCGCGTGTAGTCGCCGTGCGAGATGGACCGGGCCACCGCGTTCATCTCGTCCAGCGGGGCGGTCAGTGAATGGGCCACGAACTGCGTTATCAGCAGGGTGGCGATCATCGAGAAGACGGTGATGAAGCGCAGCTCGGTCTCGGTGCGCATCGCGATCATCATCAGACCGGTGGTGATGAGCACCGAGATGACGACGAGTGCGCCGAGCTTGGTCTTGATGGAGAAGGGGCGTACGCCCCCCCAGGGACTCGCGCTGCCGCGTTCCCCGAGGCGCTCTCCCGAGCCGCTCGGCCCGAACACGTGCTTCCCGGACCCGCCCATCACACCAGCCCCCTCACTTCAGCCTCACGAAAGTCCCGAAGGTTCCGAAGGTCCCGAAGATCCCGGCGAGAGCCGGGCCCTCAGGGCGTCGGGGTCTCCAGCGCGTAGCCCACGCCGTGCACCGTACGGATCCGCTCGGCGCCGATCTTCCGGCGCAGCGCCTTGATGTGGCTGTCCACGGTACGGGTGCCGGAGGCGTCCGCCCAGTCCCACACCTCGGCGAGCAGCTGCTCGCGCGAGAGTACGGCACGCGGGGTGTTCGCCAGGCAGACAAGGAGGTCGAACTCGGTGGGCGTGAGGTGGACGTCCTCGCTCCGCACCCGCACCCGGCGCTGCGCGTGGTCGATCTCCAGCTCGCCGAGGCGCAGGATGCCGCTGCGCGGCGTCGTGGCGGCCAGCGCGGCGCGCTCCACCCGGCGCAGCAGGACGTGCACGCGCGCGGCCAGCTCACGCATCGAGAACGGCTTCGTCATGTAGTCGTCGGCGCCGACACCGAGCCCGACCAGCATGTCGGTCTCGTCGTCGCGCGCGGTGAGCATCAGCACCGGCACCGGGCGCTGGGCCTGCACACGACGGCAGACCTCCAGGCCGTCGAAGCCCGGCAGCATGATGTCGAGGATGAGCAGGTCGGGCTGCCAGGCCTCGGCGGTGTCGACGGCCGCCGGACCGTCGCCCGCGGTCTGCACCAGAAATCCCTCGGCACGCAGGCGGGCCGCGATGGCGTCGAGGATCGTGGGGTCGTCCTCGACCACCAACACCCGGCGTTGAGCGCCGGGGGTCGCCGTCGTGCCGTTGTGGGAGGTGTGTGTCTGCTCCATCGCCCGCCCCTGAAGTGTGCTTTCCGGAATCCGTGGGGTGATCCCATGACTGCGCTTGACGCTTGAATGATCCGCGTCAGGGCAGCAGCGTACGGGCAGGCACCGCAGCTCGGCTATCCAGGTCTGACCGCGAGGTGCACGACGTCCGGAACGCCCCGGGCAACCGGGATCTCTTCGGTACGCACCCGCTGGAACTGGGCATTCCGCAAGCTTCCTTCAAATTCCGGAGAGGGCTGCGCCGACCACACCGCGAGCACCCCTCCAGGCCTCAACGCCCTTGCGCAGCTTGCCAGTCCGGCCTTCGAGTACAGCCCGTCGTTGTCCTCGGTGACCGTCCAGCCGGGCCCGTTGTCGATGTCGAGGCACAGCGCGTCGTACGTGGCGGAAATCTCATTGACGTAATCGAGCAGATCGGCCTCGACGACTTCGGTACGCGGATCGGCGATGGCCTCGGCGGACAGCGCGGACAGCGGTCCGTCGAGGTGCCAGTCGATGACGGCCGGCTCGCGTTCGACGACGGTGATGCGCCCCCACCGGGCATCGGCGGCGGCGTGTGCGAGCGAAAACCCGACGCCCAGGCCTCCGATCAGCACACTCGGCTCCGCCCGCCCGTCCAGCGCGCCGTACGCGGCGTCGACGAGCAGCCGCTCCGAGCGGCCGTCGGACGTGTCCATCAGGAAGCACCCATTGGCGATGATCTGCAACAGCGCGCCATGGCGCCGCAGCACGACCTCGCCGTACGGGCCGTCCCGGCGATCGATGACTACGGGGGTGTCGTACGAGGCAGTCATGGTCCCCATCCTGGCAGTTTCACCAGGATGGGTTGCCGAAATTAACGCTTCGGTGTCCGCGTCGGTGCCTCCCAAGTCCCCCTGGGATTGCCGCGAACCGGCTTGCGCGTGGCGCGAGCGGGAGCACGCTGCCACCCTGGGGCTCCGGCCCGCCGGGCCGGGCGCGAGAGGGGGGAAGCGTGCTGCAGCGCATCGGGCTCTACTACCCGTACATCAACTTCAGAGACGAGCGGTGGCTGAAAACGGCCGCGCTCTACTGGCCTCAGCTGGCCCGGATCGTTCCGGCACGCTTCCCGACGACCGACTCCGACACCGTCCGCGCGCTCGCGGAAGAACTCGACTTCATCGTTCCGGTCGAGCCCGCCTCGTCCACGCTCGGAGTCTCGTCCGCCTTCCTGGACGTCATCGCGGCGCACGCGGAGGACCTGCGGCAACGGTACGGGGCCGCCGCGGGACCGCACCCGCGCAGCCCGGCCTACCTTCACCGGGACGAGGTCGCCGCGGAGGTGCGGGAGGCTCTGTTCGACGCCGGGATCGCCGTGCCCTCCCGGGGGACACGCTTCTCCGAGCCGGGCGTGGTCGCCGGCCCGCTGATCAGTTCGGCCGCCGGCGTCACCTTCGCCGTCGCCGGCCTGGCCCGGACGGCGACCGGCGAACGCCAGGCCCTGCTCGCCTCCTCGCCCTCCGCGTACCTGCTGTCCGTGGAGAAGGGCCTCGAGACAAGGTCCCTCATGCGCCGCTTCTTCCGCCAGCCCTCCGCCCGGGGCGGCGGCATCACCTGAGGGCGCCCGCCCGGGGTCACCACAGCCGGTAGCGGGCCAAGGACGGCGCGATCGCTGAGAGCGAACAGAAGCCGGGGAACAATAGGGTGCTCACAAGCATTGAGTCGGTTTAGCTCAACTTACTTCATTGTCGAGGGGAAGATCATGGCTGCCGACTCCACGATGTCCACACCGCTGACCCTGCCCGTGCTGCCGCTCGACGACGAGGTCGTGCTGCCCGGCATGGTGGTTCCGCTGGACCTGAACGACACCGATGTGCGCGCCGCGGTGGAGGCCGCGCAGGCCGCCGCCCGTACGACGGCGGGCAAGCCGCAGGTGCTGCTGGTGCCCCGCGTCGACGGCACGTACACCGGTACGGGTGTGCTCGGCACCGTCGAGCAGGTCGGCCGGCTTGCCGACGGCGACCCGGGCGCGCTGATTCGCGGGCGTGGACGCGTGAAGGTCGGCGCGGGAACGACCGGTCCCGGCGCCGCACTGTGGGTGGAGGGCACCCGGGTCGACGAGACCGTGCCCGACCCGCTGCCCGGCCGGGTCGCCGACCTGGTCAAGGAGTACAAGGCCCTCGCCACCAGCTGGCTGCGCAAGCGCGCCGCCTGGCAGGTCGTGGACCGCGTACAGCAGATTGATGACGTTTCCGCCCTTGCCGACAATTCCGGTTACTCTCCGTTCCTGTCGCTGGAACAGAAGGTGCAGCTGCTGGAGACCGCCGACCCGGTCGCCCGCCTGAAGCTCGCCACCGAGCAGCTCCGCGAGCACCTCGCCGAGCAGGATGTCGCCGAGTCCATCGCCAAGGACGTCCAGGAAGGCGTCGACAAGCAGCAGCGCGAGTTCCTGCTGCGCCGCCAGCTCGAAGCCGTACGCAAGGAGCTGCGCGAGCTCAACGGCGAGTCCTCGGACGTGGACGAGTCCGACGACTACCGGGCCCGTGTCGAGGCCGCCGACCTCCCGGAGAAGGTCCGCGAGGCCGCGCTCAAGGAGGTCGAGAAGCTGGAGCGGTCCAGCGACCAGTCGCCCGAGGGCTCCTGGATCCGCACCTGGCTCGACACCGTCCTCGAACTGCCGTGGAACGAACGCACCGAGGACGCGTACGACATCCAGGGCGCCAACGCGGTCCTCGACGCCGAGCACGCCGGTCTGGAGGACGTGAAGGAGCGGATCACCGAGTACCTCGCGGTGCGCAAGCGCCGTGCCGACCGCGGACTGGGCGTCGTGGGCGGCCGTCGCGGCGGTGCCGTGCTCGCGCTCGTCGGCCCGCCCGGAGTCGGCAAGACATCGCTCGGCGAGTCCGTGGCGCACGCCATGGGCCGCAAGTTCGTCCGCGTCGCCCTCGGCGGCGTACGGGACGAGGCCGAGATCCGCGGACACCGGCGTACGTACGTCGGCGCGCTGCCCGGCCGTATCGTCCGCGCCATCAAGGAGGCCGGGTCGCTGAACCCGGTGGTCCTGCTGGACGAGATCGACAAGGTGGGCTCCGACTTCCGCGGCGACCCGGCCGCGGCCCTGCTGGAGGTCCTGGACCCGGCGCAGAACCACACCTTCCGCGACCACTACCTGGAGGTCGAACTCGACCTGTCCGACGTCGTGTTCCTCGCGACGGCGAACGTCCTGGAGGCCATCCCGGAGGCCCTGCTCGACCGTATGGAGCTGGTCCGCCTCGACGGCTACACCGAGGACGAGAAGGTCGTCATCGCCCGTGACCACCTGCTTCCGCGCCAGCTGGAGCGGGCCGGCCTGGAGAAGGACGAGGTCACCCTCGACGAGAGCGCGCTGCGCAAGCTCGCGGGCGAATACACGCGGGAAGCGGGTGTACGCAACCTGGAGCGGGCCGTCGCACGACTGCTGCGCAAGGTCGCGGCCCAGCACGAACTGGGCGAGCGGGAGCTGCCGTTCACCGTCACCGACACCGATCTGCGGGCTCTCATCGGCCGGCCGCACCACGTGCCCGAGTCCGCCCAGGACCCGGCCGAGCGCCGTACGGCGGTGCCGGGCGTGGCCACGGGCCTCGCGGTCACCGGCGCGGGCGGCGACGTCCTTTACGTGGAGGCGTCGCTGGCCGACCCGGAGACGGGCGCGGCAGGCCTGACCCTGACGGGCCAGCTCGGCGACGTGATGAAGGAGTCGGCGCAGATCGCGCTGAGCTTCCTCCGCTCCCACGGCGCCGAACTGGAGCTGCCGGTGGGCGACCTGAAGGACCGGGGCGTGCACATCCACTTCCCGGCGGGCGCGGTGCCGAAGGACGGCCCGAGCGCGGGCGTCACGATGACGACGGCGCTGGCCTCGCTCCTGTCCGGCCGCCCGGTCCGTACGGACGTGGCCATGACCGGCGAGGTCTCGCTGACGGGCCGGGTCCTGCCCATCGGCGGCGTCAAGCAGAAGCTGCTCGCCGCACACCGGGCGGGCGTGACGACGGTCGTCATCCCGAAGCGCAACGAGCCCGACCTGGACGACGTCCCGGCCGAGGTCCTGGACAAGCTCGACGTCCACGCCGTCACGGACGTCCGCCAGGTCCTGGAACTGGCGCTGACACCGGCGACGAACGGTGCGACGCAGGAGCTTCCGGTCGCGGTGTGACGGACGCTTCCGGAAGAGCGGAGGCCCGGGTCCCGTGAGGGAGGCCGGGCCTCCGCCGTACGCGCGCATACGTCAGCCGGTTGTGTGCCGTATGTCAGCCGGTCGGGCCGTATGTCAGCCGTTGGCGAGCGCGATCACGCGGTCCAGTGCGCCGTTGAACTTGTTGTGATCTCCGACGACCGGCCCCGACGACGTGTACTGCCACATCGTGTAGAAGGACCAACCCGCCGGCAGCGTCCCCACGGTCGAGGCGTACCGCGCGATCCACAGCGGGTTGCCGGCCCCGAAGCCCGCGTAGTTGCCCGTGCACTGGGTCCACCAGTTGGTGGCCGTGTAGATCACGGCGTCGCGGCCGGTGCGGGCCTTGTACTGGTTGAGGAAGCTGCTGATCCAGGTGATCATCGTGCTCTGCGACTTGCCGTAGCAGGCGGCGCCGTACGGGTTCCACTCGATGTCGAGCGCGCCCGGCAGCGTCTTGCCGTCCCGGGACCAGCCGCCGCCGTGGTCGACGAAGTAGTTGGCCTGGGCGGCGCCGGTCGTGGTGTCCGGGGTGGCGAAGTGGTAGGCGCCGCGGATCATCCCGACGTTGTACGAGCCGTTGTACTGCTGGGCGAAGTACGGGTTCGTGTAGTACGTCCCCTCGGTCGCCTTGACGTAGGCCCACTTGACCCCGCTGTTCCACAGGGTCGACCAGGCGACGTTGCCCTGGTGGCTGGAGACGTCCACGCCCTCCGTCTGGGTCGTGTCACCGGTGGCGGGTGTGCCGTGCCGGCCGTCGTGCGCGATGACACCCATGCCCATGTGGGCGGAGCCCCGGGCGGGGGTGTCGGCCGCGGAGGAGGGGAGGGTGTACAGCAAGGAGAAGGCCGCGAGCAGGATCCCTACCGCGAGCAGCCGCAGGCGGCGGGCCGTTCCGGGTCTGTGCACGGGCATTGCGTGCCTCCGAAGAGATCGGTGGTGCACGGTGGTGCTCGGTGGGGGGAGCTGACGGCACGCGCCGGGCCGTGGGCGGCCAAGTCCTCGTCGACTTGTCGATGGCGTGGGCATGCCAGAGTTGCCGTAACGAAGCTACGCACGGAGAAGTGGGCGCGGGAAGAGGGCCTCGAGGCTGCCGTTGGTCTACGCCTGCGAAATACTGGCGGAGCTGCGGCAATGGCGAGTTTTGACGGAAACTTTCAGGATCGGGAAACCGGGGCAGGGGTCTGACGTGCACGAGGGCGGGAACGGCGAGCGGCAGGGTGCCGCGTCCGGGGCGTCGGGACGCGGTGGGGACCAGTCCGCCGCGCACGGCGGCGGGGAGCGGGAGTTCCTGTCCCTGGAGCGCGAGTTGACCGTGCTCCTGCGCCGAGCCCGCGCCAGCCAGGGTGAGATGGCCCGCGAGGTCCATCCGGACCTGGAGTCCGCCGCGTACGGACTCCTCGTACGCCTCGACGAATGCGGCCGCCAGCGTGCCACGGATCTCGCCGGCTACATCGGCGTCGGCAAGGCCACGATGTCCCGCCAGCTCCGCGCCCTGGAGGAACTCGGCCTGGTGGCCCGCGAACCGGACCCCGCCGACGGCCGCGCCTGGCTCGTCCACCTCACCGAGGAGGGCCGCACCCGCGTCAGCCGGGTACGCGAGGCCCGCCGCGCCCGGTACGTCCGCCGGCTCGCCGACTGGGACCCCCACGAGGTCGCGGAACTGGCGCGGCTGCTGCACCAGCTGAACGACATGGAGAAGTAGCGTCACGGCTCGACGTACACGACCGTCGCGTCGTCGTGTGTCTTGCTCCGCCGCAGGAACACCCGTTCCGTGTCGGCGCGTTCCAGCGCCCGTACGCGATCGATGACGGCCTGGGGGCCCTCCTTCCGTACGAGGGCGAACAGATCCGGCCAGTCGCCCTCGCGGAACTTCTCCACCCAGCGGGTGGCGCCGTCCGTCAGGGCGGCGAGAGCGCGGACATCCGCCCGGGGGAGGACGCCCGTCACCGCGCGGGAGGCCACCGAGGGGTCGGCGGCCGCGGTGAAGAAGCCGCCCTCCTTGTTGCGGACGGTCGCGTCGGCGACGGCGTCCGTGGCGAGGGAGGCGCGGGGGAGGCGGTCGAGGCGGTCGTCCAGGAGCGCTGTGACCTCGCCCGTCGGGGACTCCACCAGCAGGGCCGAGTCGGACAGGACCAGGTACTCGACCGTGTCGGCGGACCACCGCGCGAGGACCACGGTCGCCTGGGGCGTGCGTGGGTGAGAAAGGTCACAGGATTTGGCATGGGCGTCGGCCACGCGGCGAATGGCCCGCGAGAGGATCTCCGGGAGCGTCAAATCCCTGAGCGAAAGGGACAGTTCGGTCAGGGCTCCGCCGAGCCGGGAGGCGAACCAGGCGACCGAATGCAGACAGCCGTAGTCGCCCCGAGGGGGTGTCACCCCGTCGAGGACGACCAGGGCACCTCCCTGTCCTGAGGCCGGAAGTCCGACCGATGCGAAGTCCTCATTGGGGCGGTCCGGGTCGCCGGGCTCCGAGGCGAGTTCAGTGCGCATTCGGCCAGTGTGCACGACCTCTTCACAAGGTCCACAAGAGGCTGGCATCGGTCGCCGAACGGCTGCGGACCGGCGGTCAGGCGCCGGGTTTGACACGGAATGATCGGCTCCGGTGAAGCGTGGCGGCGAATAGTGCCAAAGCCTGTCGCCGACGTCCAACCGGCTCGCGGGTCAAGACCGTCGCGCCCGCCGGAGGAACTTGCCCGCCAACTCCCCTCCGGGGTTCACTCCTTCAGGTGGCGGGCCGGATGATGCGGGACCACTGCCCACCGGCACTGGGAGGGTCGGGAGCCGTACCGGGCGGACGCCTCCGTTGACGGAACGTCACCCGGGCCCATGGGTACACGAGTACAGGAATGCGAGCACCGGTGCAGAAGACGCGGCCGAGGCGCACAGGCAAGCAGACGGCCTCCACGGGAGGCGCCACCGGCGCCACCGGCGACGCCGTCCACTCCGCGGGCAAGGGTCGGCCCGCCCACGTACGTAACCGGCTGATCGTCGCCGTGGCGGTCGTCGCGGCCGCCATCGCCGGCGCCGGTGCCCCCACGGTGCTGGCCGCCTCGGAACAACTGAACGACACCCAGAACCTGGTGACGCTCGCCCAGCGGACCCAGCAGGCGCTGACGCTCGCGCACTCGCTGGCCGACGAGCGGGACGACGTCACCGCGTACATCGCCGCGGGACGACCCAAGACCAAGGCTCCCTCCGAGCAGCACAGCGCGCGCGTCGACCGGCAGGTCGAGGAGCTGCGGGCGGACGACGACGCGCCCGCGTCGCTGCTCAAGGACTTCGACGCCATCGCCTCCCTGCGCCGAGCGGCGCTCACCGGAAAGAGCAGCGCTCTCGACGCGCACCAGGCGTACTCGGCCGTCATCAGCGAACTCCACGCCCTCGCCGAGGACCTGGCCGACCGGCTGCCGCCCCGCGCGGATTCCGGCGCGCACGCCCTCGCCGAGCTGGACTCCGCGGTGCAGCAGTCCGCCGCCGCCCGCGGCCTGCTCCTCGCCGCCCTGAGTATCCCGCGTACGACCCAGACCGTCATCGACCCGGTCACCGGTCTCGCGACCACCACCAGCGCCTCGTCGGACGCCGACACCAAGCAGCGGGACGCCTTGAGCGCCGCCGCCCAGCAGGCCCGGCTCCGCTCGGACGCGGCCCTCGCCGACTTCCGCGAGGCGGCGCCCAAGGCGGCCCGTTCCTCGTACACCTCCACGGTCACCGGGCCCGACGTCGTCACCGCCGACAAGTACCTCGCGAGCCTGACCGACCAGCCGGCGCTCTCCGACGCCGAACTCGACACCAGCGTCAAGAAACTGGACGCCGCCCTGTCGGCCCGTATCGAGCTGATGCGCGGCGCCGAGGCCTCCCTCAACGAAGGCCGCACCAAGGACCTCGAACTTCTGCGGGACGACGACGTCACCGCGCTGGAGATCCGGATCGCCCTCATCGGCACGCTGCTGCTCGTCGCGGTCGGCGTCTCGATGGCCATGGCCCGCACCCTCACCCGCCCGCTGGCCGTGCTGCGCCTCGGCTCGGCCCGGCTCGCCGCCGACCCGGACGCCGAGGAGCCGGTCAAGTTCACCGGCCGCAACGACGAGTTCGCCCAGGTCGTCCGCTCCGTCAACGCGCTGCACGCGCACGCCGCGACGCTCCACGAGCGGCTCGCGACCCTCCACGAGCGGATCGCGACCCTCGAAGGCGACCGCAAGCACCTCATCGGCCAGCGCCAGCTGATGGCCGACGAGCGCGACAAGCTCCGTACGGAACTCGCCGAGGCCACCGCGCACCTGGAGCAGATGCGCGGCAACATCCACGGCACGTTCGTCAACCTCGCGCTGCGCACCCTCGGCCTCGTCGAGCGCCAGCTCGGTGTCATCGAGGGCCTGGAGGAGCGCGAGCACGACCCCGACCGCCTGGCCACGCTCTTCAAGCTCGACCACTTCGCGACCGTCATGCGGCGCCACAGCGAGAACCTGCTCGTCCTCGCGGGCACCGAGCACGTCCAGCACCACGCGAACCCCGTCCCGCTCATCGACGTCGTACGGGCCGCGGTAAGCGAGATCGAGCGGTACGAGCGGGTCCGCATCGCCACGCTGCCGCCGCACGCGCACCTCGCCGGGTTCGCCGCCGACGACATCAGTCACCTCGTGGCCGAACTCATGGAGAACGCCTCGTCGTTCTCGCCACCCGACCGGCCCATCGAGGTCTCCGGCTGGCTCCTGGAGAGCGGTGAGGTGATGCTCTCCGTGCAGGACGAGGGCATCGGCATGACCGACGAGCGGATGAGCCAGCTCAACTCCCGCCTCTCGGGCTTCGGCGCTGACGACGCGTACGACCTGGAGAGCGACGAGGGACTCGGGCTCGGCCTGTACGTGGTGGCCCGGCTCGCCCACCGGCACGGTGTGCGCGTGCAGCTGCGCGAGCAGAAGCAGGGCGGCGTCGCCGCCGTGGTCGTCCTTCCGAAGACCCTGTTCGCCGCGGCGCCCGCCGCCACCGTCCCCGCGGCCACCGGGTTCGTCGGCGGCGCTTCCTCGGTATCGCTGCCCGGCGCGGACGCCGAGGCCAACTCCAACGTGCTGCGGGGGCGTTCGGCCCTCGTGGCGGCGGACCCCGAGGGCGACGAGGACCCGCTGATCGCGGCGGCGGAGGCGGCGGTACGCAACGCGGACGCCGAGCCCGCGGCGCGCAACGCGGACGCCGAGCCCGCGGCGCGCAACGCGGACGCCGAGCCCGTGGCGCGCAACGCGGACGCCGAGCCCGTGGCGTGGAGCGCGGACGCCGAGCCTGGGGTACGCAACGCGGACGCCGAGCCCGCGGCGTGGAGCGCGGACGCCGAGCCCGCGGTGCGCGACACGGACGACGGGCCCGAGCCTGGGGTACGCGACACGGACGACGGGCCCGAGCCCGCGGTCGCCTCGTCGGATGCCGAGCCTCACGAGCCGGAGCCGGGCCCCGAGACCACGATGGAACTCCTGCTCCCGGAGCCCCGGTTGGCGGAATCGCCCGCCCCCGAACCGGCCCTCGGACCCGACCCGGAAACTGCTTTCCCCACCCAGGCCGCCCCCGGCACCGGCACCCCCACCCCCGACCCGTACGCCATCGGCCCCGACACCCACGAACGCGTCCCGGACGAGGAGTCCCCGCGGCTCACCGACAAGGGCCTGCCCAAGCGGACGCCGAAGATCTCCGCGCCCGCCCCGGCCCCGAAGCCGCGCACGGGCGGCGTGGACGCCGAGGCCCTGCGCCGCAGGCTCGGCGGCTTCCACCGGGGCGCGATGGAGGGCCGCCGCGACGTGGAGGCGGAGCTCACCGAACAGACGGCGGAGATGAACGCAGCACAGACGCTCAGCACGGACGCACCACAGAAGCCCGACACGCACGACGCACCACACACGCTCAACGTGCCGCGGACGGCGGAGACGTACGCGCAGGACGTAGAAGCATCGGGGAGCACAGTCGAGGAGGCAAGCAGTTGACAGCGCCCAGTACCTACGGCCTGAGTAGTGAAGCCCGCAATCTGCACTGGCTCCTGACGAATCTCGTCGAGGAGGTGCCGGGCCTCCAGTCGGTCGCGGTCGTCTCCTCCGACGGCCTGCTGCTGCTCTCCTCCGACCCCGGCAGGATCGCGGAAGCACGGACGTCGCGGGACGATCGCCCCACCGGCCCCAAAGGGTCGGCGGGTGACCTCGCCACCATCGTCTCCGGCATCGGCAGCCTCACCATCGGTGCCGCCAAGCTGATGGACACCGGCGCCGTCAAGCAGACGATGGTCGCGATGGAGGAGGGCAGCGTCTTCGTCATGTCGATCAGCGACGGCTCGCTGCTCGGCGTGCACGGCTCCCCGGACTGCGACATGAGTGTGGTGGCGTACCACATGGCCCTCTTCGTCGGCCGCGCCGGACACGTGCTGACCCCGGAACTCCGCACCGAGCTCCGAAAATCCCTTGAGGCCGAGTCGATGGGGAATGCCCGATGAGTACGTCGAGTACACCGAGTTCGCCCAACAGGCTTCCGATGCGCGGAGGCGACCGCAAACCCGCCCGCGTACGCCCCTACTCGCTCACCGGCGGCCGCACCCGCTTCGGCCACGTCCTGCTGGTCGAGACGTTCGTGGCGGCGCTCGAAGCACCCGAGGAGCGCAAGGAGCTGACCAACGGCTCGCTCGCGACCCGGGTGATGCCCGAGATGCGGGCCATCGTCGAACTCTGCCGCCGCATGCGCACGGTGGCCGAGATCGCCGCCCTCCTCAGGATGCCGCTCGGCGTGGTCCGTGTGCTCCTGAGCGATCTGGCGGACCAGGGAAAGATCCGTGTATACGGAACAGGTCACGGCCCGGGACAGCCGGACCGCGCTCTGCTGGAAAGGGTGCTGAGTGGACTCCGTCGTCTCTGACGTCATGGCCGCGCCGGACGCGGACGAAAAACTCCAGGCCTGGCAGACGGACCGCACCCGCGCGCCGATCGCCACGAAGATCGTGGTGGCCGGCGGCTTCGGCGTGGGCAAGACCACGCTGGTCAGCGCGGTCTCCGAGATCACGCCCCTCCAGACGGAGGCGCTGATGACCCAGGCCAGCGAGGACACCGACGACCTCACGGAAACGCCGGACAAGCAGACCACCACCGTGGCCATGGACTTCGGCCGCATCACGCTCGACGACGATCTGGTGCTCTACCTGTTCGGCACGCCGGGCCAGCAGCGGTTCTGGTTCATGTGGGACGACCTGGTGCGCGGCGCGATCGGTGCGGTGGTCCTCGCCGACACCCGCCGGCTGACGGACTGCTTCCCGGCGCTCGACTACTTCGAGAGCTGCGGACTTCCGTACGTCGTCGCCGTCAACCACTTCGACGGCAGTGAGCGGTTCGAGGCCGTGGACGTGCGCGAAGCCCTCTCGGTGCCCCTGCACATACCTGTCATGATCATGGACGCGCGCCGCCGGATCTCGGTCGTCGAGACCCTGCTCGCGCTCGTGGGACACGCACTCGACGTGAGTCCCGAATAAGACGTACGCAAACTAAGGACCCGCATGCGCAAGATACTCGTCGTCGGAGCCGGCCAGTCCGGACTCCAGCTCGCCCTGGGACTGCAGTCCCAGGGGTACGAGGTCACCCTGATGTCGAACCGGACGGCGGACGAGATCCGCACCGGCCGCGTCATGTCGACGCAGTGCATGTTCGACACGGCACTGCAGCACGAGCGCGACCTCAAGCTGAACTTCTGGGAGTCCCAGGCCCCGAAGATCGAAGGACTCGGTGTCTCGGTCGCCGCCCCCGGCTCCTTCGATCCGGGCCCCTCGCAGCGCGCGATCGACTGGGTGGGCAAGCTCGACGGGTACGCGCAGTCGGTGGACCAGCGGGTGAAGATGGCCGGCTGGATGGAGACGTTCGCGCAGCGCGGCGGCCAGCTGGTCATCCACGGCGCCGCAGTCTCCGACCTCGACTACTTCTCCCGTACGTACGACCTCGTCCTCGTCTCGGCGGGCAAGGGCGAGCTGGTGTCGATGTTCGGCCGCGACGCGTCTCGCTCCCCGTACAGCGAGCCGCAGCGCGCCCTCGCGGTGGCGTACGTCCACGGCATGGGCCCGCGCCCGGAGCACCCGGACTACGACGCGGTCCGCTGCAACCTGGTCCCCGGCGTCGGCGAGCTGTTCATCATGCCGACGTTCACCACCTCCGGCCGCGCGGACATCCTGTTCTGGGAAGGCATCCCCGGCGGCCCGCTCGACGTCTTCAACGGCGTCAAGGACCCGGCGGAGCACCTCTCCCTGACCCTGGAGCTCATGGAGAAGTTCACGCCCTGGGAGTACGCGCGGGCCACGAAGGTGGAACTGACCGACGCGCACGGCACCCTCTCCGGCCGCTATGCCCCCACCGTCCGCAACCCGATCGGCCGTCTCCCCGGCGGCGGCCTGGTCCTCGGCGTCGCCGACGTGGTCGTGGCGAACGACCCGATCACCGGCCAGGGCTCCAACTCGGCCTCGAAGTGCGCGGCCGCGTACCTCGCCTCGATCCTCGAGCAGGGTGACAAGCCCTTCGACGAGGAGTGGATGCAGGCCACGTTCGACCGCTACTGGGACACGGCCCAGCACGTGACGAAGTGGACCAACGCCATGCTCGGCGTGCCGCCGGAGCACGTCCTCAACCTGATCGGTGCCGCCGGCCAGCTTCAGCCTGTGGCGGACCGGTTCGCCAACGGGTTCAACGACCCGGCCGACTTCGAGAACTTCTTCTACGAGCCCGAGAAGACCGAGGCGTACCTGGGATCGGTGGCGGGGGCCTGAGCCTCTTAAGGGGCGCTCCCGTACCCGGCGTCCGAACCATCCATCGCCTTCTCGGGGAGCTTCGGCGGCGTGTAGCGCCGCAGGGGCTCCCCGGCCGGGTCGGGCCGCACCGCGCCCAGCAGCGGGTTGGCGGCGATCGGGGAGACCTTGATCTTCGATCCCGGCCGCGGCGCCTGGACCACCATCCCATCGCCCGCGTACAGGGCGACGTGCGTGGCCTCGGGGAAGTAGACGACCAGGTCCCCGGGGCGCAGCTCGCTCAGCGGCACACGCGGGAGCCGGGCCCACTGCTCCTGGCTGGTCCGGGGGATGGACCGGCCGGCGCGCTGCCATGCCCGTGAGGTCAGCCCCGAGCAGTCGTACGACTTCGGGCCCACCGCACCCCACTGGTACGGCTTGCCGATCTGCCCCACGGCATAGCGCAGCGCCTTCTCGCCCTCGCGCGACGGGGGCCGCTCACTGCTGAGAGCCCCCGAGGCCATGAACTTCTTCTGCGCCTCGGACACCCCCGACTTCTCCAGCCGGTCGAGCTCGGTGAGCTGGTCGACGGTCAGCGAGGCGAGCAGCTCCTCAACACCCTTGAGCCGCTTGCGGACCTCGTCCCGCTCCTTCTTCCGCCGCCCGGCGAGGACGAGTTGACCGTCGAGCGCCTTGCGGGCCGCACGCGCGAGCGCGTCGGTCCTCCGCTCGCTCCCGACCACCCGCTCCACGGTCTTGGCGCGCTCCAACGACAGCTGCCCGATCACATGCCCCTCGTCCAGAGCGTGCTGCGGATCACGGGCGAGGAGCAGTCGTACGTACGAGGAGATGTCGTCGCTGCTCTGGTACTGCTGCCGGGCGAGCCGCCCCGCGGCTCCGCGGCTGTCGTGCAGCGAGAGGCGGGCCTTGGCGAGCGCGGCGTCGAGCCGGGAGACCTCGGCGCGCTGCTTCTTCAGCTTCTCCGCGGTGGCGTTGTACGTCTCGGTTGCGCGCTCGGCGTCCCGGTACAGCCGCTGAAGATCCGTCAGCAACGCCGTCACGGACCGCTGTCCGGCCGCACTGGTCTCGGGCCGGGGCTCCGGGGCCGCCACGGCGGGCGCGGTCACGAGAAGCGCCCCGGCCGTCACCGCCGCCGTACAAGCCAGACGTACAAGCCTTTCTGACACGTCATCACCTCCGGTGCGGAGGTGGTCCATCCACCTCGCACCGGAAGACTTAGACGTGCGCATCCCGAGCGCACGGTCTGCTGACCGCTTCGGCCCAACAAGCTCACTCGTCGGCGTGGGACTCCGGCGTGGCGCCACCCCTGGCCGCGCCCTTGGACCAGGGCCACTTCAGCCCGCGCCCGGTGTCCCCCTCGGGGTCGTACTCGTACTTCCACCCCTGATGCAGCCCGAGCGTCCTGCTCCTGCCGGACTGCACGCGCCGGTAGACGAGCACGGTGGCGGGACCGCCGTCCGCGTCCGGCACCGGAACCCGGTACGTCTTCGGCGGATGCCCGGTGAGCCCCAGCAGGACGGGCAGCACCCGCCCGTCCAGGGGACCGCCGACAAAGGGAGTGTCTTCGCTCTTCACACCACCAGTGTCACAAAAGCCGGGCCGCGTCCTCGATCACCGGCAGCACCCGCCGGGCCAGGGCCGCCACGGCCCCCTCCCCGGTCTCCAGCGCGAGCGCGGCCTTCACCACCCGCGCGGTCTGCGGATCGCGTGCGGCACTCGCGACCAGCGCCGCCACGAACTGCTCCACGAGCCAGTCCCGCAGCTCCGCCAGCGGCGGTTCCTTGCCGTTGTCGAGCCAGATCAGCGAGGCGGCCTCCACGGCGGTGATCCACATCCGTACGGTCATCCGCAGCCGGGGGCCGGGGTCCCTGACCGCGAGATGATCAAGAATGTGCTTGGCGGCGGCCCGCCGTACCCCGTCCACTATGGCCGTGGTCCGCGACGTCTCGACGACGCTCCCGCCCTGCAGCAGCGCACTGAATCCGGCGTCGTGCTCGTCCACGAACGCCAGATACCGGTCGAGAGCCCGGCTCAGCCGCAGCGTGAGCGGACCCTCCGGCGGCTCCGCGAAGCACTGCTCCAGTTCTTCGGCGGCAGACCGCAGGGCGGCCTCGTACAGCTGCTGCTTCCCGCCCGGAAAGTACCGGTACACCAGCGGCCGCGACACCCCCGCCGCCTCGGCCACGTCGTCCAGCGAGACCTCCTCGGGCACCCGTTGGGCAAACAGCGACAAGGCCGCCTCGAGCAACTGGCGACGCCGCTCCTCAACGCTGAGCCGACGGTATGCGGGAGTGGTCATGAGGTGCAGCGTAACGGGACGAAGCCGCCCAGCGATCCGCAGCCGCAGCCTCACGGCGGGGGCCGTGCCGGTCCATCCCAGCCCCGCTGCGGGCGGGGAAGTTTTTCGCCCCCGCCCGCCCCTACCCTCCCCCACTCTCGGCTTCTCCCCCAGTGTCTTAAGGGCCTGGGAGGTACCCCCAGAGCGGGGGGAGCCCCACCGTACCTGGGGGCTGCCGCCCCCAGCCCCCCGCTTCGGCCTGAACGGCCTCGTCCTCAAACGCCGGACGGGCTGGGGGTGGTGCACCCGCAGTCGCCAGCGCACGGAAGGGGCCGTGCCGTGCCGGTACATCACATGCCCGTCGCTTACGCCCGGATCTGGAAACGGCTCCCCACAAGCCAACGTCTGATCCACCGGCGACGGGCGGATGCACCGGCACGGCCCCGACCCACCCACCGGCGGAAAGCGAATCGGCGGACAGGAACAGCGGCAGCGTTCAGGCCAGCAACCCCGACGACTTCCACAGCCGCCGCCCGGCCCCCCGCAGCACCCCGATCTCATCCAGGAAGTCCGTCAACCGCTTCGCCCCCGTCTGCATCACATCCCGCCGATGCCCACTCGCCCTGACCTGCGCCACCGCCTCACGCCTGTCGAGCCCGACATTCGTGTACACCTCGGGATTCACAAAGGCCACCGAGAACACCCGCGCGAACTCCCCGGAGGTGACCCGCGTGAACTCCTGGGACCACCGCGGCGCCGTCAGCATCTGCCGCCGCAGCTCCTCCCGCGCGTACCGCACATGCCGCGCCTCCTCCACCACATGGATGCGCGTCACCCCGCGTATCAGCGTCTGCACCCGCTCGTCCGGGAACGTCAACCGCTGCATCCAGTCGAGGACCTCCTCGCCGAGCAGCGTGGCCGTGAAGGACCCCGGCGTGGTCGAGATGGTCTTGAAGAGCCGCCCGAGATTCATGTGCACCCGGCTCACCGGGTAGTACGGCGTGCCACCCTTCGTTATCAGCCGGGCGAACATCTTCGAGTGCCGGCACTCGTCCTCGATCTCGGTCAGCGCGTACCGCACATGCGCGCTCGTAGCCGCCTTGTCGTAGATGTGCCGCACCAGCAGCTGCATCAGAATGATCTCGAACCAGATGCCCAGGGACGCCAGCGCGGCGGCCTCATGCTGGGACAACGCGATCCGCTGCTCCTCGCTCATCCGGCGCCACAGCGGGGTGTCGTACAGCGACACCAGCTCCGGCGGCCAGAACCACTTGCCCTCCTCGAAGGGCGCGTCCCAGTCCAGTTCCTTGTCCGGATCGAACGAATGTTTGGCAGACGAGTCGAGCAGGCGTTCGGCCACCTGTTCCCGGTCCTTGAGCGCGCCGAGCGCGTCACGGAGTACCTCGGCTTCGGTCACCGTTGTCATGGCTGTCCCACCTCGTCATAGGGGATCTCACGCGATCGCTAAGAGTTACCGGGGGTCACCTCTTATGAGACTGCCTGTCAGCAGGGGCGTCAATCCCTTGCGCGCCACTTGTTGACGACGCGTCTACCTCATGTGAGCCTGCCGTTATGCCGACATACGAGCTGTACGCCAAGGACCCGGGTGACCCCCTCTGGCAGGTACCGGCCTCAGGGGCGGCGCGATTCAGCTGGGAGTACGACGACGGCCGTGACCGCCTGCTCGCCCTGTACCAGAAGGGCAAGGACAAGCAGTGGGACGGCCAGAAACGCATCGACTGGGACCTCGAAGTGGACCCGTACGACCCACTCGGCACCCCCGACGAGTCGATGACCCTCTACGGAAGCCCGTACTGGGCGAAGATGACCGACCGCGACAAGGGCGAGCTGCGCAAGCACTACACCTCGTGGCAGTTCAGCCAGTTCCTGCACGGCGAGCAGGGCGCCATGGTCTGCGCGGCGCGCATCGTCGAATCGGTCCCCGACCTCGACGCGAAGTTCTACTCGGCCACCCAGACCATGGACGAGGCGCGGCACGCGGAGATCTACTCCCGCTTCCTGCACGAGAAGATCGGAATGCTCTACCCGATCAACGACAACCTGAAATCGCTCCTCGGCGACACCCTGCGCGACTCCCGCTGGGACATGCCGTACCTGGGCATGCAGGTCCTGATCGAGGGCCTGGCCCTGGCCGCCTTCGGCATGATCAGGGACACCACCGACAAGCCCCTCCCGCAACAGATCCTGGCGTACGTGATGCAGGACGAGGCGCGGCACGTCGCCTTCGGCCGCATGGCCCTGCGCGACTACTACAAACAGCTCACCGACGCCGAACTCCGCGAACGCGAGGAATTCGTCATCGAGGGCTGCTACTTGATGCGGGACCGGCTCCGTGGCATAGAGGTCCTGGAGAACTTCGGAATACCGAAGGCGGAGGCCGAGGAATACAGCGAGCAGTCCGAATTCCTCCATCTCTTCCGCCAGTTGCTCTTCAGCCGCATCGTCCCCTGCGTCAAGGACATCGGCCTCTGGGGCAAACGCCTCCAAGAGGCCTACGTCGACATGGGCGTCTTCGACATGGGCAACTCCAACCTCGACCTCCTGATGGCCCAGGACGAGGAGATCGCGGAAAAACTGGACGCGGAACGCTTCGCGGCAGAGGAAAAGTCCCGCGTCGCAGAGGTGGACGAAATGATCGCCAAGGGTACAGAACCCTAAAGGGGACCCAGCTTTTCGCCGGTCTCAGAACCCGAGCACCGCCTCCATCACCGCCTTGGCGATCGGCCCCGCGTCCCCGCCCCCGCTGATCGCCCCCCGGCGAGCCGCCGCGTCCTCGACGACCACCGCGACGGCGACCGCGGGTTCCATCGCGTCGTCCGCCTGGGCCCAGGAGATGAACCAGGCGTACGGCATACCGGAGTTGTCGATGCCGTGCTGTGCGGTGCCGCTCTTGCCGCCGACGGTGGCGCCCCGGATGGCGGCGCGCGCGCCGGTGCCCTCCTCCACGACGTCGGTCATCAGCTCGCGCAGACGCATCGAGGTCGACGGGCTCATCGCCTCGTGGAGGGTGCTCGAGCCGGTGGTGGAGACGGTGCCGCCGCCCTTCGTGGTCGTCCTCTCCACCAGGTACGGCGCCTTCACCGAACCCCCGCCCGCCACGGCCGCCGAGATCATCGCCATCTGCAGGGGCGTCGCGCGGGTGTCGAACTGGCCGATGGAGGAGAGGGCCAGCTGCGCGTTGTCGAGCTTGGTGTCGAAGTTGCTGGGAGCGACGGAGAAGGGGATCTTCAGTTTCCGGTTGTTGAAGCCGAAGTTCGCCGCCGTGCGGGCCATGCCGTCGAGGCCCACGTCCACCCCCAGCTTCGCGAAGACCGTGTTGCAGGACCACTCGAAGGCGTACCGCAGCGACGCGTCCTTGCAGTCGTCGAACTCGTTCGTGAGCAGGGTCCTCGTGCCGGGCAGCCGGTACGGATCCGGCGACCTCGTGGGCGCGTCCAGATCCGTCACCACCCCCGCGTCCAGCGCCGCCGCGGCCGTCACCACCTTGAACGTCGACCCCGGCGGATACGTCTGCCGGATCGCCCGGTTGAGCATCGGCTTGTTCGTGTCGCCGTTCAGCCGCGCCCACGCCTGCTTCACCGCCGAGTCCGTCCCGGACAGCTCCGCGGGGTCGTACGAGGGTGTGGACACCAGCGCCAGGATCTTCCCGGTGGCCGGTTCGATCGCGGCCACCGCGCCCTTGCGCGAGCCGAGTCCCTTGTACGCCGCCTGCTGCGCGGCCGCGTTGAGCGTGGTCACGACCTTGCCGCCGGGGTTGAGGGTGCGCGTGACGTCGTTCCACAGGGGCAGCGGGGCGAGCATCGGGTCCGCGCCGGAGAGGATGTCGTCCTCGGTGTGCTCCAGGAACGTCGTCCCGTACAGCTGCGAGGCGAAGCCCGTGACCGGCGCGTACAACGGGCCGTTCGTGTACGTCCGTTCATAGCGGAGCTGCTCGCGGGTGTCCTCGGAGCCGGTCACCGCCCGGCCGCCGACGACGATATCGCCGCGCGGCTGGCCGTAACGGGCGATCGCCCCGCGGCGGTTGGCGGGATTGTCGTCGTACGACCGGGACTGGAAGACCTGGACGCGGGTGACGTTGACCAGGAGGGCCAGCAGGAGCACGGCACAGAGGGCGGCGGCCTTGCGGATGTAGGGGGTCATGGCGCCGCCGTTCCGTCGTACTGGCTGCGGGCGGAGTCGCTGATCCGGATCAGCAGCGCCACGATGATCCAGTTGGTGACGACCGAGGACCCGCCCTGCGCGAGGAACGGCATGGCCATGCCGGTCAGCGGGATCAGCCCCGTCACTCCGCCGGCGATCACGAAGACCTGGAGCGCGACGATCGATGCGAGGCCGACCGCGAGGAGCCGTCCGAAGGGGTCGCGCAGGGCGAGGCCCGCCCGGTAGCCGCGCTCCACGAGGAGGGCGTAGAGGAGGAAGACCGCCGAGAGGCCGATCAGCCCGAGCTCCTCGCCCGCGGTCGCCAGGATGAAGTCCGACTTGGTGGCGAAGCCGATGAGGATCGAGTGACCGAGCCCCAGACCGGTGCCGAGCATCCCGCCGGCGGCGAACGCGAAGAGGGACTGGGAGAGTTGGTTGGGACCCTGGCCCGCCTCGATCGACGCGAACGGGTGCAGCCAGTCCTGCACCCGGCTGTGGACGTGCGGTTCGAGCCAGCCGACGGCCACCGCGCCCACGCAGGCCAGCAGCAGCCCGACCGCGATCCAGCCGGTACGGCCCGTGGCGACGTACAGCAGGATCACGAACAGGCCGAAGAACAGCAAGGACGTCCCCAGGTCCCGCTCCAGCACCAGGACGCCGACGCTCAGCAGCCAGATCGTGACGATCGGGCCGAGCACGCGGCCGGTGGGCAGCTGGAGCCGCTTGAACTTCCAGACGCGGCGGCCGCTGTACGCGAGCGCGTTGCGGTTGGCGGCCAGATATCCGGCGAAGAAGACCGCGAGCAGCACCTTCGCGAACTCGCCCGGCTGGATGGAGAATCCGGCGACCCGGATCCAGATGCGGGCGCCGTTCACGGCCGGGAACAGGATCGGCAGGACCAGCAGGAGCAGGGCGGCGACGACGGAGACGTACGTATAGCGCTGCAGGACGCGGTGGTCGCGCAGGAGGAGGACGGCGGCGATGAAGAGCGCGACACCGAGCGTCGACCAGATGAGCTGGGTGGGGGCCGCCGCGTCGCCCGGGGTCTCCAGGTCGAGCCTGTAGATGAGCACCAGGCCCAGACCGTTGAGGAGTACGGCGATGGGGAGCAGCAGCGGATCGGCGTACGGCGCTCGCAGCCGCACCGCGATGTGCGCGAGGAGCGCGAGCACGCCGAGCCCGGCGCCGTAACCGGCGGCGCCGGGCGGGACGGTGCCGTTCTTCGCCAGACCGACAGCGCAGTAGCCGTACACGCTGAGCAGGACGGCGACGACGAGGAGGGAGAACTCGATGCCGCGGCGCCTGGGCAGGCGTACCGCGGGAGCGGGCGCGTCCGCTGCCAGGGTCGTTCCGGGCATTCCGGGCTGCATCATGTCCGGAACGTAGCAAGCGGGGGACCTGATGTCCCGTTATGTAGTGATAAACGGGCTGTTCCGGCGTATCTCGTGCGCGGCCGATCGGTGTCGGGTGTGTCCAGTGGGTCGGGTGGATCAGGTGGTCAGCACCAGCGGGGTTCCTTGTCCAAGAGGTCGATGAAGCGCGCGGGGCCCCAGGACCAGGTGCCGTCGGCGAGCAGGTACCAGATGCGGTTGCCGAAGACGGAATCGCCCCAGGCCTTGCAGAAGATGCGGACGTCCTCGCCGTTGCGCGCGATACGGGTCAGCCGACTGCGGTTGTCCGGAGCGGTGCGCAGGGCCAGCCCGCCGTTGATGTCGACCCTGCCTCTGACGGTGGAACTGTCGTTGTCGGAGTCGTTGCGGTTGTCGTTGCCGTGGAAGCCGTTGAAGCCGTTGAAGCCGTTGAAGCCGTTGAAGCCGTTGAAGTTGTTGAAGTCGTTGAAGTTGTTGCCCCCGAAGCCGCCGAAGCCCCCGAAGCCGTTGCCCCCGAAGCCCTTGCCGTTCCCGACTCCGTTGAAGCCGTTGCCTCCGAAGCCAAAGCCGTTCCCGTTGCCGTTGAATCCGTTGAATCCGTTGAATCCGTTGAAGCCGTTGCCGCCGAAGCCGAAGCCGTTCCCTCCGCCTCCGTCGAAGCCGGTGCCGCCGAGGCCGCCTGGGGAGCCTCCGCCGCCGTCGTTGCCGGTCAAGGCGCCGCTGCTGCCGGTTCCGGGGTTCCCCATCCCTTCGCCTCCGGCGAGGGCGGGGGTGGCGCCGACGACTGCGACGAGGCTGCCGGCGGCGACGGCTATACCGAGACGGCGCGTGAACGTGGATCGCTGAGACATGAGAGGGCTCCTTCAGGGAGGCGGGATGAAACTGACTAATCGCCACATTAGGAGCCGGATTTGGGTGAGCGCAGGTCACACTGAGCCATCGGAGCCGCGGATCACCCGGTAGTGGAGGGCGGGCGGTCAGGTCATGGCTCCGCCAGTTCCTCCAGGAGCCTGGCCGTCGCGAGCCCGGCCCGCAGGTACTCCACGAACAGGTCGTTGTGCAGCGCCCACGGCGAGCGACGGCTCCGGATCAGCCGTATCGCCTCCTCGGCGGTGTGCCCCGCGAGCACGAGCGCGTGCGCGACGACCAGCCCCGAACGGTTGTAGCCGTGATAGCAGCGGACCAGGACGCGCCGACCGTCCTCCAGCGCCTCGTCGGCGGCCCGCGCGAGTCGCATGACACCCGCCAGGTGCGTACCGTCGAGGGGACCGTCCGGTATGGGCCACACATGGTGCTCGACGCCCGGGGCCGGGCCGTGCCCTGGCAGCCGCAACAACGTCAGGACCAGGTCGAACTCATTCCGTACGACCGCGAATTCCGGCTCACCGGAGCGCCCCGCGAACGCGTGTCCGCCCATCCACAGACCGGGCACGATCTCGCTCCACGGGCTGCCCGGAGGCGGAACATCGGGTTGCCTTCCGCGGGTCCGCAACGGTGCCTCCCAGCCAGCTCCCCCAACTCTCCCAACCCCTCCCAAAGGTAACCGGGTTCTTGCCCCTGGAGCACCCCGCCTGTTCCCATGGTCATGGGGTGATGGTGCATGAACGGACTGCGCGTCATACCGACCTGGCGCCACGGACAGGAGCGCCTGTACGTGTGCCTGACCGACGGCCGGAACGTCGCCTGGTACGACCGTGAGGCGGCCCGGGTCAACCTGCTCAGCGAGGACCGGCGCGAGGAGGTGCTCGACGTACTCGGCCCGTTCCTGACCGGCCCGGTGACGGTGGGGCCACCCCCCGTGCCGACCCCGGCGGAGCTGGCCCGGCTGACCCTCCACCCGGACGACGACCTCGCGCCGAACCGGCCCGGCGAGGCGCTGCTGATCGCCCTCGACCGTGATCCGGGCCCGGCGCACCGCCTGCGCCCCGACCCGCGCCGCCGTGCGCTTGCCGCCGAGCAGGCCGTCGGCGAAGCGCTCGACCAGCTGGAGGGGGCGGGGTGGCACACCCTCCACTCGGTTCCGCTCCCCGGTGGCGAGCGCATCCATCACCTGATCATCGGGCCCGGCGGCCTCTTCGCCGTGTGCGCCCTCTACGCCCGCAAGCAGCGCGTCATCGTGGCCGACCCGATGGTCACGGTCGGGCGCCATGAGCCGCGTCCACTGCTGCGCCGCGTCCGCGCCGACGCCGACCGCGCGTCGTACGCCCTCACCGCCGAGGTCTGCCCCGTCCTCGCCGTGACCGGCCCCGCGCATCTGGACGTCCTGGCACCCCCACGCGAGGTCCGCATCCTCCAGGACACGGACATCACCTCCCTGGCCCGCCTAGGCGGCATCCTGAAACCGGCGGATGTGGAGGCCCTCCATGCGATGGCCCGAGACCGGCATACGTGGCTGCGGGTGTGACGCCGGCGGGGCTGGGGCGGGTTTTCGCCCCCGCCGCCCCAGACCGCGCTCCTCAAACGCCGGAGGGGCGAATTCTTAGCCCGTCCGGCGTTTGAGGACGAGCGCGAAGCGCGACAAGCGGGGGGTCTGGGGGCGGCAGCCCCCAGTACGGGACGGGTAGGAGCGGAGGGGGCGAAACCCCCCGTCACGGCAGTGGCCTCGCGCCCTCCGGGCTGAGCAGCGGCGCCAGCAGATCCCCGTACCGCTGAAGGCGGGGCGCGACGTCACCGGCGAGGAAGACCAGCTGGCCGGGCCGGGCGCAGGAGGCGACCTCGTCCCAGGTCACGGGAGCGGACACGGTGGGCGAGGGCCGCGCCCGGAGGGTGTACGGCGTCGCGGTCGTCTTACGCGCCGCGTTCTGACTGAAGTCGACGAAGACCTTCCCCGCCCGAAGCCTCTTGGTCATCAGGTGGGTGACCCGCCCGCCCAGCTCCCGCTCAGCCTCGACGGCAAGCTCCTTCGCATACCCACTGACCTCCGCCGACGCCGCAGGCTCCACCGCTGCCAGCAGATGCAACCCCTTCGACCCGGACGTCTTGACGTACGCCTCGATCCCGTCGGCGGCCAGCCGCTCCCGCAACCACAACGCCACCTCACAGCACTCGACCACGCTCGCGGGCGCCCCCGGATCGAGGTCGAAGACGATCCGGTCGGCGACCCCGGGCGTGTCGATCGTCCACTGCGGCGTGTGGAACTCGGTCACGAGGTTCGCCGCCCACATGAGACTGGCGAGGTCCTGGACCAGCACCATCCGCGCGGGCCCCTCCGAGCGGGGGACCTGGGCCGTCCTGACCCAGGCGGGCGTACCGGGCGGCACGTTCTTGGTGAAGAAGACCTGTCCGCCGGGCCCGTCCGGGTAGCGGAGGAAGGAGACGGGCCGGTCGCGCAGGTGCGGCAGCAGCGCGTCCGCCACCGTGGCGTAGTAGTGCAGCACCTCCCCCTTGGTGAAGCCGGTGTCCGGATAGAGGATCTTCTCCAGATTGCTGAGCGCGAGCCTGCGCCCCTCCACCTCCGTGATCGGCGTCATACGATGAGAATCCCACGAAACCGGGCGATAACGGATAAACGGGCAACGGATCTCGATCGGAAGGGTGCTGCACGTGCGATCCATATGGAACGGCGCCATCTCCTTCGGCCTGGTCACCATCCCCATCAAGCTCGTGAACGCCACGGAGAGCCACTCGATCTCCTTCCGCCAGGTCCACCTCGACGACGGCGGCCGCATCCGCTACCGCAAGGTCTGCGAACTGGAGGACCGCGAGGTCACCACCGCGGAGATCGGCAAGGCGTACGAGGAAGCGGATGGCACGCTGATCCCGATCACGGACGAGGACCTGGCCTCGCTGCCGATCCCGACCGCCAGGACCATCGAGATCGTGGCCTTCGTACCGGCCGACCGGATCGATCCCCTCCAGATGGACACGGCGTACTACCTGGCCGCGAACGGTGTCTCCGCCGCCAAGCCGTACACCCTTCTGCGTGAGGCCCTGAAGCGCAGCAACAAGGTCGCCATCGCGAAGTTCGCGCTGCGCGGCCGTGAGCGGCTCGGCATGCTGCGCGTCGTCGACGACGTCATCGCCATGCACGGCCTCCTCTGGCCGGACGAGATCCGCGCCACCGACGAGGTCGCCCCGGACGCGAGCGTCACCGTCCGGGACAAGGAACTGGACCTGGCGGACGCCCTGATGGACACCCTCGGCGAGGTCGACCTCGCCGACCTGCACGACGAGTACCGCGAGGCCGTCGAGGAGGTCATCGCGGCCAAGGCCTCCGGCGTGGAGCCGCCCGCCGTCCCCGCGGGGGAGCGGACCGGCGGCAAGGTGCTCGACCTCATGGCCGCCCTGGAGAAGAGCGTGCGCGCCGCCAAGGAGTCGCGCGGCGAGGAACCCGCCGAGGTCACGTCCCTCCCGGCCCGCCGCAAGTCCGCCCGTACGGCCCCCAAGGAGGTCAGCGGCAAGAAGTCGACGTCCACGGCGAAGAAGACGACGGCAAAGAAGACGACGGCAAAGAAGACGACCGCGAAGAAGACGACCGCGAAGAAGGCCACCGCGAAGAAGGCCACCGCGAAGAAGGCCACCCCACGAAAGCGCACAGGCTGAAAGGGGGGTATCCAGCCTGTCCGGCTTCGAGGACGAGCGCGAAGCGCGATGAGGGGGTTTGGGGGCAGAGCCCCCAAGGACGGGAAGGGTAGGGGCGGAGGGGGCGAGAACAACCCGGCAGGCACCGGCAGGGACATGCACCGGCAGGGGCACCGGCCGCTGGACGGCCCGGCCCGAATTCCTCCCCCCGCCCCGCATGATCGCCGGATCCATGCCTACTCGTCACCCATGGCCCGGTCCAACGACGAGGTCGCCGCGCTGTTCCAGGAATACGCGGACCTGATCTCGATCACCGGAGGCGACGCGTTCAAGGCACGTGTCTACGAGAAGGCTGCCCGCGCGATCGGCGGTCACCCCGCCGATGTCTCCACGCTCGACGCCAAGGGCCTCCAGCAGATCCCCGGCGTTGGCAAGTCGATCGCCGAGAAGGTCGTCGAGTACGTCAACAGCGGCAGCGTGTCCGCGGTCGAGCAGCTGCGGGCGAAGATCCCCGCCGGTGTCCGGCGGCTGACGGCCATCCCCATGCTCGGCCCGAAGAAGGCGCTGACGCTGTACGAGGAGCTGGGCGTCTCCTCGATCGACGAACTGGTCGACGCCATCCACGCCGAGCGGCTGCGCGACCTGAAGGGCTTCGGGCCGAAAACGGAGGAGAACATCCTCCACGGCATCGGGCTCCTGAGGTCCGCCGAGGACCGCGTCCAGCTCGACGTCGCCATGGGCCTCGCCGAGGACATCGTCGCCGAGCTGTCCCGGGTGAACGGCTGCCGCCGCTGCGCGTACGCCGGCTCGCTGCGCCGTGTGCGCGAGACCGTCGGCGACATCGACATCCTCACCGCGGCCGAGGACTCGGGGCCGCTGATGCGGGCATTCACCGAGCTGCCGTACGTCATGGAGGTCATCGCGCAGGGCAGGACCAAGACGTCGATCCGCACCACCAAGGGCCTCGCCGTCGACCTGCGCGTCGTACCCCCGGACTCCTGGGGCGCGGCGCTCCAGTACTTCACCGGCTCCAAGGCGCACAACATCCGCACCCGGGAACTGGCCGTGCACCAGGGACTCAAGCTATCCGAGTACGGGCTGTTCGACGTCGAGAGCGGAGAGAAGACCGTCTCCGAGACGGAGGAGGAGGTGTACGCCCGGCTCGGCCTGCCGTGGATCCCGCCCACGCTGCGGGAGGACCGCGGCGAGATCGAGGCGGGCCTGCGCGACGAGCTGCCCGACCTGGTGGAGGAGGCGGACATCCGGGGCGACCTGCACACGCACACCGACCTCACCGACGGCCTCGCCCCGCTGGAGGACATGGTCGCCGCGGCCGCCGGGCGCGGCTACGCCTACTACGCGATCACCGACCACGGACCGGACCTGTCCATGCAGCGGATGACCGACGAACGGATGCTGGCCCAGCGCGAGGACGTACGGCGGCTCGACGGCGCGTACGGCACACGCGGGAAGCGCGCCAAGCGCGGCGGAATGCGGCTCCTGCACGGCGTGGAGCTGAACATCGGGCCCGAGGGTGACGTGGACTGGCCGGACGACTTCCTGGCCGGCTTCGACCTGTGCGTGGCCTCGGTGCACTCGCACTTCAACCAGGGGCGCGAGGAGATGACCCGCCGGATCGTCCGGGCCTGCGAGAACCCGTACGTCAACATCATCGGCCACCCCACCACCCGCCTCATCGGCAAGCGGCCGGCCGTCGACGCCGACCTCGACGCGGTGTTCGCCGCCTGCGCGCGCACCGGCACGGCCCTGGAGATCAACGCCCATCCGGACCGGCTCGACCTGTCCGACGAGCACATCCTGCGGGCCAAGCGGTACGGGGTGAGGTTCGCCGTCGACAGCGACGCCCACGCCGCCCTCCACCTGGCCTACATGCGCTACGGCGTGGCGACGGCGCAGCGCGGCTGGCTCACCAAGGACGACGTGATCAACACCTGGCCGGAGGCGCGGCTGCGGCGCTTCCTGGACAAGGGGCGCGCCAAGGGCCGTAACAAGGGCCGCGCCAGAAGCCGCGACACAGGGCGTGCCAAGCGGCACTCGACGGCGTAACGCTCAGCGGTGGTACAGCCCGACCAAGGTGCCGTCGGCCAGCTCGTGTTTCTCGGCGGTCTGATGCACCTGATCGGCGCTGGGAGCGTCCGGGAGGATGCACGGCTCCGCGAGGGCGTAGAGGGTGAAGACGTAGTGGTGCGCCTTGTCCCCGGGCGGCGGGTGGGGCCCGCCCCAGCCGGGGCGGCCGTACCCGTTGACGAGTTCGTCGCCGCCGCGCGGGCTCTGTCCTGCCTCCACGCCGTCGCTGTGGGGGTCGATGCCCACGACGATCCAGTGCACGAAGGAGCCCGACGGAGCGTCGGGGTCCTCGCACAGCAGGACCAGCTCCACCGCGTCGTACGGTACGCCGGACCAGGTCAGCGGCGGGGAGACGTTCTCCCCCTCCAACGCGTACTGGCGGGGGATTGCCGCGTGGTCACTGAATGCGCTGCTCTTGAGATCGATGCTGGTCATGGACGCCGGGTACCCCTGGTGCGGCCGGGCAAGCGGGGACAAGCGGGGAGGTGTGGCCCAGGGCGCGATGGATACCCGTACAGGTCAGGACGAGACGGAGGAGGGGCGAGAAGGAGAAGGGAGGCAAGTTCGGCGGAGGCCACGATGAAGCGGAGGGCACGACGAAACGGAGGCCACGATGAAACTGGTGGAACTGGTCGACGAACTGGTCGAGGAGGGCCCCTACCGCTTCCGTATCGAACAGCGGGACGAGATGCGGGTACCCGGCGTGGTGTTCGCCTCCCGAGGCCTGCTGAGAGACGCCGAACAGTCGCTGCAGCAGGTGGCCAACGTGGCCACACTGCCGGGCATCGTCGTCGCCTCGTACGCCATGCCGGACATCCACTGGGGCTACGGCTTCCCCATCGGCGGTGTGGCCGCGACGGACGTGGACGAGGGCGGCGTGGTCTCGCCGGGCGGGGTCGGCTTCGACATTTCCTGCGGGGTGCGGCTGCTGGCGGCCGACTGCGACCGGGAGGAGCTTCGGTCGGCGCTGCCCGCGATCATGGACGCCCTGGACCGGGCGATCCCGCGCGGCGCGGGCCCCGGCGGGCTGTGGCGGCCGTTCACTCGCCGGCAGCTGGAGCGGCTCCTGGAGGGCGGTTCCCGGTACGCGGTGGCGGAGGGCCACGGCGAAGAACGCGACCTGACCCGCTGCGAGGACGGCGGCGCGGTCGCCGACGCCGACATCACGCAGGTGAGCGAGCGGGCCCGGGAGCGCGGTCTCGGACAGGTGGGCAGTCTCGGCTCCGCCAACCACTTCCTGGAGATCCAGGAGGTCGCCGAGGTGTACGACGAACCGGCCGCCAACGCCTTCGGGATCGCCCGCGGCCAGGTGTGCGTGATGATCCACTGCGGTTCGCGCGGCCTCGGGCACCAGATCTGCACCGACCACGTCCGCGCGATGGACCAAGCCATGGCCCGGTACGGCATCACCGTCCCCGACCGGCAACTGGCCTGCACCCCGGTCCACTCGCCCGAGGGCCAGGCGTATCTGGGCGCGATGGCCGCGGCCGCCAACTACGGCCGCGCGAACCGCCAGTTGCTCTCCGACATGACACGCCGGATCTTCCGCCGCACGGCGGACGTGCGGCTGTCCCTGGTGTACGACGTGTCCCACAACCTCGCCAAGATCGAGACCCACGAGGTGAACGGGACGCACCGCCGCCTGTGCGTCCACCGCAAGGGCGCCACGCGGGCCTTCCCGCCCGGCCACCCCGAACTGCCCCAGCCGCTACGGAAGTTCGGCCAGCCGGTGCTGATCCCCGGCACCATGGGCACGGCGTCGTACGTCCTGACCGGCGTCCCCGGCGGCGACGCGTTCCACTCCACCTGCCACGGCGCGGGCAGGACGCTGAGCCGCCACCGGGCCCTACGCACGATCGCGACCGAGGACCTGCGCGCCCGGCTGAAGCGGGACGGCATCGCCGTACGCCCGCTGTCGTGGCGCGGCCTGACCGAGGAGGCACCGGAGGCGTACAAGGACGTCAGCGCGGTGGTGGCGGCGAGTGAGGGCGCGGGTCTGTGCCGCACAGTGGCCCGACTGGTGCCGCTGGGAGTGGTCAAGGGCTGATCTGCCGGCGGCCGGATGGGGCGTACATGGATGGTGGTCTCGTACGGCGGTGGTGGTCTCGTACGGCGGTGGTGGTCTCGTACGGCGGTGGTGGTCTCGTACGGCGATGGTGAGTTCGTACGGCGATGGTGAGTTCGTACGGCGATGGTGAGTTCGTACGGCGATGGTGACCTCGTACGGCGATGGTGAGTTCGTACGGCGGTGAACGCGTACGGCTTGGCGAACTCACCCGTCACACGTCGATGGTGACGGCGCAGGACCAGCCGTACGGATCCGGCCCGATGCGCAGGTCCTGCCAGGAGACGCCCTTCGGCGCGGCACCGATGACCTCCACCTCGGCGAGGTCCGCGACCTCCAGCCGCACGTCGAGGCCGCCCTCCACCGACTCCGCCCCCACATCGACGGGGACGTGGCCGTGCACGTCCAGCCGGAAGACGACCTCGTCCAGCAGCGCGGTCAGAAGGTCGTCGTCGCTGTCCCTGTCCAGCCGCAACCGGACCACGGAGGTGGCCCGCGCAGCGGAGACATCCGCGAAGGACCCCACCATTCCCCGTACCGCTTCCATCAGGCAGCGTTCGCGGCTCGCTCCCCAGGCTTCGACGCGCACGTCCGCCGTGTGCGGCACGAGCCGGTGCCCGCTCGTCCCCGGACGATGCCCGCTCGACCCTGGCCCACGGGCTGTCACTTCGCCTGTTCCACCAGCCGCTTGAACTGATCGAGGTCGCTGCGCACGAGCCGTTCGATCGCCGTCGCCTGGGCGAAGCCCTTCTTGCCGCCGAACGGCTCCCTGACAGCGCCCGGGTCGTACTCGATCCGTGCCTGGAGCCGGGTGTGCTCCGAGTCGATGGGCAGGAGCGAGAAGGAACCCGCCAGGTCGGGGCCGCTCGTGGTCTGCCACTCCATGGTGCGACCCTGGTCGCGGTCGGTGATCTCGGCTTCGAGGTCCTGCGTCCGGCCGCCCGCCTCGACGTCCAGGTGCGCTCGGTTCCCGCCCTCCGGACGAGCCTCCCGCACCCCTTCGACGAAGCGAGGGTAGCTCTCCGTGCGGTGGAGGAAGTCCCAGGCCAGATCGGCGGGGACGTCGATGTCGATGTGTTCTTCGAGAGCACTCATGGGTCACCCCGAACCTCGGTCACGGTTTACGGGCTCATGCATCCAGTGTGCCCCGCCTCCAAGATCGACGACACTTCGCGCGTCGCCCGCGGGGGTCCGTGGCCGGACGCGCGGACATGGGCGGAGGCCGCTGCGCGCGGCATTCCGGATTCGGGCGGATCCTGGGGGAGGGCGCCTCTTGGCCACCGGGCGTGCGAGGAGGCGTACGCGGCCGTCCCGCAGAGGGCGGGCGGCCGTCTTGCGGACGAGGGAGACGGCCGGCGTGCGGGACCTGGCGATCATCGAGGCGCCGTCGGTGCTGGGGCTGCGCCCGTCCGGCGTCGAGTCACCATCTTCAACCCCCGCCTCGACCCGGACGGCAGCATCGCGGCCCGCCTTGCTGACTGCCTGCGTCGCGGGCTGTCGGTGCGTTGCCGGGATGTTCGGCGCTGAACCCAGGCCGAACTGGTTGATGTTTTACGCCCGGTTCAGCCGCGCGGCGATTCCGTGACCGAGCAGCAAATACATCACGGCCGGCAGACCGTAATTGAGGACAGTACGCAGGCCTGCTGTGTCCATTGTGAAAATGTCGTGTGACCACCACGCCAGCCGGGGCAACTTTTCCACCCTGACCGGCAGGCCACCGTAGCCGTCAGGGGAACCGCCTTCCTGGTGGCTCTGCGGCACCAGCTTCATCGTCATGTGACCACCGGAGGTCAAAACCGTCCGCGGCTTCCGTATGAGCTCACTGAGCGGGGAAGGTGAGCCGCAGAACGACCTCGCCGTCGTCGATCTCCCCGGTGGGCTCGAACCCGAACTTCTGGTAGAAGGGCCACGGTTCGCCGTCGCCGGGCTCGTAGCTGGTCAGCAGCTCGGTGGCGCCGTCCTCGCGAACCAGGGCGGCGATCTGCGTGAGCGCCTCTCGGCCGATCCCGCGCTTCTGGTACCGCTTGTCGACGAGGAGGCGCCAGATGAAGTGTCGCCCTTTGAAAGGACCAGTAGGCGGTTTCCACGACAGCATCACGAAGCCGACTGGCTCGTCGCCACGGTATACGGCGCGGTACCAAGGGTTGGCCTCCGGCGTCTTTGCCGCCTCCTTGAGCGACTTGGACACGGAGGCGACGAACTGCTTCTGGTCACGTCGGACGCGGAGGGCACGAACGGCATCCCGGTTGTCGTCGGTGATCTCCCGTAGGTGCACGCCTGGGGGCCTCATGTCACACCCCTTTCTGCATCCGGCAGCTGCGCCATCCGGGCCGACGTGAAGAGCCGCCACCGGGCGGCATTTCCTCGTGCGTACGCGTTGTCAAGGACGCCAGGTTGGACGTCTTCGCAGCGTATTCGACACAGGCGATCTGGAGCGGGACTGGCACGCCGGTGCCCGTTCGCAGTGCGCTGCCCAGTGTTCCTCACAGCGCCTCGTCGTGGCCGTCGTGTTCGGCCCACAACTCCTCGGGAAGGCTGTCCGTGCACCAGTCCTCTGCAGCGTCGGTGTTGGCCCGATACGTGTCGGTGGTGACACCTTCGCTGGGATCTACGGCCGCGATGGGCAGCCCTTCGTCCTCATGCTCGCGTCCGAAGGCTCTGCCGTCCTTGTACGCCTCCTACACCGGCCCTGAGAACGTCTCGGACCGCACACCAGATGCGCCGCCTGATGCCTCGCACCCTGCTGGCAGAGCGGATGAGAGAAGGACTGCGGATAACGGACGTATACGCGAGGCACGTGTCATGGACAAAGCATAGGTCTGGCGCCAGCAAGATCTGTGTCCGCCGAATTGTGTAGCATCCGCAAGGCGCCAGGCTCATCGCTCAGCTGAGCACGCAGTCGGTGAGTTCACATCCGCGAACACACCACGGTTCTCGCCCAGCCGTGCCCCGAATGCGCCGGCTCCCTGAACCTCCACGGAGGCGCCGGCGCATCTCCCGTCGCCCGCTGCACCAGGTGCGGACGCATCTGGACCGAGCAGAGCGCCGCCGCGTAGCTCCGTCAGCAGAGACACCCGACGTCGATCACTTCGATCACGTTGCCCCGGGCCATGTACTCGACCCAGCACTGATTGCCGAACGCTGCCGCTTTCGCCCCTGGCGGCGGGAACGGAGCCTCGACCGCGGCGCTAATGAGCATGATGATCTCCTTGCGCGCGTCGGCTGGGACATCCAGCAGTACGTCGGCGGCGCGTTTGATCAGTTCCACTCGCATTACGCACCCCGTGGCAGGAGCAGCGTTGCACGGCACAGCCCCCACAGCCCGGATGGGCCTGCCCAACCAGGGTCTCTCGGTTCGTCCGGGTATGTACAGGGGGCACGGCGAAGCCCCGCACACGCTCGTGCAGGGGCTCACGCATGCCCAACCGCACAACCTCAGCCGGGCGCCTTTGGAGCCCAGTAGGACGGTCCCCCGCCGCGCCATTCGAGCAGCTCCGGGTCGTCGATCTTCGTATCAGCCTCGGGCAGGCCTGCGAGGCGTAGGAACTCCACCACGTCGAGCAGGTGGTACGCCGTGCCGACGTACTCATCGCGGATCGTCACCCGCCGTCCGCCGTCCGACTGCGGCGGGTGAATGATCACGGGCGCTTGTCCGGACATACTCCCAGTATGCTCCGGGGTATCCGAATATGGATCGAGCCCCCGCACTCCCTCGTGCGGGGGCTCAGTCGAGGATCCCTTGCTCGGTGTCCGGTCGGCAGAACGCGCACGCCTCCAATGGCGCGTCCGTGGGCGCCATCCGAGCATCCTGCGCCGAGACGGGATGCGTGTTGTTGCTGGTCATCGTGCAGTCGTCGACGTGGACGCAAGCCTACTGAGGACCGGTGGGCGTGCCGCTGCTCGACCATGAAGCCGGACGACTGACGCTTGCACCTGGCCGGCGCCGGGCCAAGCACGGGGCGCAACTCGGGCGGCCGATGGCGTGGAGGCTGCGGAGCGCCGATTCCTCCGTGCCTCGGCCACCGCGAGGGCGTGGCGTACAGCGTCCTGCTGGAGCCGCAGGTACGTGACGACGGTCTCTTCGTCGGCGAGCTGCGCTTCGAGGTGCGCCAAGATCGTACGCAGGCGCGCAGGGTCAGGCGGCAACTCGTTCATGTTCGATTCAAACACCAGGTCCCCGCCTCGCGAAGGCGCGGACGGCCGACCTCACCAGTGCCGTAATCGTGTGGCGACTTGACCAGAGAACAGTTCCCGAGCTGTCCGGCGCCTGGTAGTCATCGGCCGCGACGAGGCGGATGCTGTCCAGGCCGACTGATCGGCTCTGGGCTGGAGTTGCCTCGTCTCGATCAAGTTTGTTGGCTTCCGCTGCGTACCCGCTGACGCTGTAACAGAGCGGTCGTTGGACTCGAACCCCAACACCGCTTTAAGAGAAAAGCTGGGGCGTAGGTCGGGTGACCTGCGGCTTCGTCGGACGAGTTGGTCAGCACGGATGCGCCCGCTAGACACCCCTGTTGACCGCGACCGACCCTTGCATCTGGCACGCTTGTGGCACGCGGCGGGCGGTAGTGGCGAGCCGTTTCCGCCGACTGACGCCGCCCACTCCCCGTGGTTCCCGCACGATCTGGCACGGCTCTCGCACGGACCTCTTCATGAGGAATCCTCGGTTGACTACCCGGTGTCTTCGCGGGTCAGCTCGTTGTTATGCAAAGTGCATCTCGCTGGTGCTAGCCACCGTGATCAACCGCTTGGGATCGGCTGCTGTTGCTCATTCGGGTGCACACCTTGTGCATGTTTCGGCCACTACGCCCAGGATTAACCTCGCGATGTGTTCCCTCATGAAGGTGAAAGACCATGCCGACGTATGTCACCTTGCTGAACTGGACCGATCAAGGGATCCGAAACTACAAGGACACCACAAAGCGTGCCGAGGCCTTCGCCGCAGCGGCACAGAAGCTCGGGGCGAAGCTCCTGAACCTCTACTGGACCGTCGGTTCGTACGACCTCGTGGCCGTTGTTGAGGCGCCCGACGACGAAACCGCCACCGCGACGCTCCTGCAGCTTGGCGGGGTGGGCAACGTCCGTACCACGACCCTGCGGGCCTTTGGCCGAGAGGAGATGGATCGCATCATCGCCAAGGCCGCTGGCTGACTGGCTGTTCTCTATCCGTTCGTGCGATCGGTCCGCTTCGAACAGGGTGCTGGATCGGGTGAGTTGGCCGCTGCGCAGGCATGAAGGAAGGGCCTCTTGGCAGCTCGCGGATGTCGAGTCCAGCGAGAAGCAAGAGGCCCTTTTGTCGAAGTGTCGCGTGATCGCGGTTGCCGAGTCCAGTCTGTCCACTCCTGGGTGTGACTGTCTCGCCCACAGGTTCGGGAACGCGTCCGACCGGCCGGGGCGCCGGCCTCGGTACGGCTCGGACATGAACGAGCATCAAGTGGCGGGCGATGCACTACGACTTCCCGCCCTGACCACGCGTGTACGCCTTCTTCGCCCGCTGGCGGGATGAGCCGCCGCCTGGCCGCCCACCACCAGCACCATCGGCCTGTTCCGGTGCGGGCAGCGTGAACCTGCCCGGTTTCTCCTCGACCAGCCGGCCCCGCCCCACCAGCCGCTTCAGACGAGCCCTCGCGCCCTCGACCCGGGAGGCAGACGCGCTGTCCCAGCCCACTACCACCGCTGCCCGCCGGGCACCCAGCCCGTCGCCTCCCGCATCCACAGCAGCGGCTATCAACGCCTGGTAGTCCACCGACAAATCCTCGGCCCCGGCCGCCTTCTCCCGGTGAGGAACCGCCCGGCGCGGCCCCGCCGGCTTCCTCTCCGAGGCCCCGCCGGCCACCACCGCGGGCGCATCTGCCTCGGCCAGAGCCTCCAGATACTGCTCCAGGCCGATCACCCGGCGCCTGCGTACCTCTTCCGCGTCCGCCAGAGACGCCCGCACCCGCTCCAGTTCGACTGCGAGTTCCTCCACCCGCACCGCCGCGGCCTTCTGTCGTGCTTCCAAAACCGCCCGCATCGACGGCATCCGCCACTCCCACGACATCTCGGCCGACAACGAGCCGAGACTTCCGCGACAGCGGCGATCTCAACGTGACAACGCCCTCCGAGGCGATGCTCACCCTTGCCGAAGGAACTCGTGCGCCATCGCGATCATGGCACGTGCCGCAGCACCGGGCGTGCGCTCGGACGGAGCGGCCAGGGAAAACTGCCATTCCAGGTCGGCGTCGTCGACGGTCAGCGTGGCGACGTCCTGTCCCTTGCCGAGGGCGACCCGTGGCAGCAGCGCCACGCCCAGGCCGTTTCGGACGTAGGCCACGCCGGTGGTGAGGTCGGTGATCTCGATGGCGACGCGATGGGGGACGGAGGCAGCCGCGAAGGCCCGGTCGGCAACGGTCCGGTTGCTGTAGCCCGCGGGGAAGTCGACGAAGTCCAGGCCGGCCAGTTCGGTGATCGACACGGTGCGGCGTTTCGCGAGCGGATGGGCGGCCGGCACGACGAGGTCGAGCACCGAAGTGGCGAGGGCGGTCAGCGTGATGCCTGCCGGGCGCGGTCCGGGCCCCGAAACGAAGGCGAGGTCGAGCCGCCGTTCGAGGAGGGCTTCGACCAGGCCCTGGGAACCGGAGGGGGCGGCGCTGGTCTGCAGGAACACGCCGGGATGACGCCGGTGGAATTCACCGAGGAACACGGGAAGGTCGATGAGCCCAACCGTGGTTATCGCGCCCAGCCGCAGTGTGCCGCGCAGTCCGCCGCGGACCTCGCCCACCGCGTCTGCGGCCTCCCGGGCGGCGTCGAGAGCGGCATGGGCGCGCGGTAGCAGGGCAGCACCGGCATCGGTGAGCAGCACGCGTTTGGGGGTGCGTTCCAGCAGCGGCGTGCGGAGTTCTCGCTCGAGGTTCTTGATTGTGGTGGAGACGGCGGACTGGACGACGTGCAGCCGTGCGGCGGCACGGGTGAAGTTCGCTTCCTCGGCGACGGCGACGAAGTACTCGAGCTGGCGCAGTTCCACCCTCCGAGTATCCCTCAGCGAGCCCTCAATGTATCTCTCAGCGAGATGGCGGCAGTCTCTGACTTTCGTTGGACCGCGCCTGTTGCGTCCAGCGATTCTGTTGGAAGTTCAACCGGTACAGGAGGCTGAAAGATGACCTACAAGACGCCACCGACATATCTGGGCAGCGGCGACCCGGCGCGGCAGCGCAAGGACTACTACCCCCCTTGGCTGGACAATCTTGCCGACGATGTGACGCTGGAGGCCGGGGTCTTCAACGGGACCATCCACGGAGCCAAGGACGTTTTCGCGATACTGTCCTACGCACGCACTCTGTACGAATTCCAGGACTTCATCTACATCGGTAAGTACGGAGAGAATGGCTTCGTCGAGGACTACGCAGCGACGGTGGATGGTAGGCCGATCGCCAACATCGCTGTCGTCTATAAGAACGAAGAGGGGAAGACACAACATCTTGTGATGAACCACCGTCCGCTGCCGATGCTCCAGTACTTCTCCCGGAAGCTGGGCGAGCACTTCGCTGGGACAGAGTACGCGAAGTACTGTGCCGACCCGTCGGCGGGTACCGACCCGTCGGATGCCGACCGCGGCTGAACGGAGTCCAACTCATTTCTGCTGCGATCTGGAGGAAACGTGTCGCGCAATCAGGCAATCGTAGACGCTTCCTGGCGAGCATATTCCGGATTCGAGGAGAACGATTCCTCGGACCGGGTGGCCCTAATGTCGCCCGAGGTGATTTTCAACTTCCCCACCTCCCTGCCTTATGGCGGGACATTCCATGGGCCTGAGGGGTTTCTCGCCTTCTACCGGGATATCTACGATCACTACTACGAGACCTTCAACTACGACGCACACACGGTGCTCGATGCCGGGTCGCACGTGGTCGTTCCCGTCAGGGCCAGGGCGAAGGCGAAGACTGGCCGCACCATGGAGAACGAACACTGTCTGCTGTTCACCGTGAACGACGGGCGCGGACCTCAGTAGGCCGCACGAACCCAGCACGCTTACATGATCATACTGAGCGAGTCGGTAAAGGCCCAGAGGGGGCCCGACGTCGACGACACTCTGCGCACGGGCCGGTTCCATGGAGAAGGAAGGGTCCGGAGCCTGGGCGCCGACGAGGATGCCGGCACCAGCATCGTTTTTGTCCAGAACGCCCGCCGAGTTCGTCGGGCGCTGAGAGGCGAAAGGTCACTCATGCCTCAATCCATGCGCGCGCTCGTAGCCGAAAAGGTTGGCGAGCCTACCGATGTCCTGCGGCTGGAATCCCGGCCTGTTCCCACGCCAAAAGCCGGTCAGGCGTTGATCCGTGTGAAGGCTACTCCGATTCACGCCAGCGATCTGCACGTACTGCGTGGCCGCTATGGTTTCTCCCCCGAGTTTCCCACTGTCGGTGGCCACATGGAATGCGTGGGCCGTATTGAGGCCCTGGGCCCGGATACCGAGGGGCTAAAGATCGGCGAGCGCGTGGTGACCGTCGCAGTCCCGGCGGTACCCGGGCCCCATGTGTCCGGCACTTGGCAGGAATACCTCGTTGCCGATACACGAAGGCTCCTGTCGGTCCCCGGCCATCTGAGCGACTCCGACGCCTGTCAACTCGCTGTCAACCCGTTGACCGCGCTGCTCCTCGTGACTCGCGAACTCGACGTACAGCCGGGTGAATGGTTGTTGCAGACGGCCGCGGGCTCCACCGTCGGCCGACTCGTCATTCAGCTGGCCAGGCATCTGGGTATTCGCACGATCAATGTCGTGCGGCGGCGCGATGCCGTTGAGGAGATCAAAGCGCTTGGTGGTGACGAGGTCATTTGCACTGAGGACGAGGACCTGTTGCAGCGTGTGGCTGAGATCGCAGGACCGGCCGGCGTGCACAAGGCCATCGACTGTGTCGCGGGCCACGTGGGTGCCCAGGTATCCCAGGCATTGGCTCCGGGAGGAGAGGTCGTGGTCTACGGCGCGCTCTCTACCCATCGGCAGACTGACCCGGCAGCGCTGACGATCCCGCTGCAGGCACGCTCGGTTATCTACGAGACCAAAGCAGTCCGTGGCTTCTGGCTGAACCGCTGGTTCGGCACTGCCTCACCTGAGGATGCCTTGCGCGCGCTGTCCGAGGTTCGCAGTCTCGTCGCTGATGGAGTGCTGAGCATCCCCCAGGGCCAGCCGTTCCCACTCGAACGTTTCACTGAAGCCATCGCGCTCACCGAAACACCCGCACGTGGCGCCAAGCCATTCTTCGTCTTCGAAGACGGCCGGGACAACGACAGGTAGGACGCGGCCCTGCCGGTGCTGGCGGCGGTGCGGCTGCGGCGGGGCAAGGCCGACAACGCCCGCGGCGCCGCCCAGCTCGGGCGGACCGCACCGCTCGGTCAGCCGGACAGGGGCACCAGGCCAGCGTCCGCGATCAGGTTCGGCTCGTCGGACGCGTTATTTCGTTTGACTCGTCAGGGCCGCTCCCAGCAGGAGCCGGCCCCTTGCCAGGAAGGCTGGAGGATGGCTGACAAGACGAAACCGATGTATCTGGGCAGCGGCGACCCGGCGCGGCAGCGCACGGACTATTACCCCCCTTGGCTGGACAACCTTGCCGACGATGTGACGATGGAGGGCTCGGTACTGAACGGGGTCGTGCGGGGGGCGGAGGACGTTCGCACGGTGCTGTCCTATGCGCGCACCCTGTACGAGTACCAGGACTTCATCTACATCGGCGGGTACGGAGAGAACGACTTCGTCGAGGATTACACGTCGACGGTGGGCGGTGAGCCGATCGCAAACATCGCTGTCGTCTACAGGAACGCAGAGGGACAGACGCAACATCTCGTGGTGAACCACCGTCCGCTGTCGTCGGTCCTGCTCTTCTCTCGGCTGTTGGGCGAGCACTTCGCTGGGACGCGGTACGCCCAGTACTTCGCTGCCCCGTCGGTCGATGCAGACGCGGCTGAAGAGCCCGGGGTCCGTCCAAGCTGAGCTGGTACGCGTTCGCGACCGAGTACGCGCGGTCGCACTGGCCCGGCGGTGCGGCGAAGACCAGGGACGAGGTCAGTGAAGCGCTGACAGCGATCACGTTGGCGATGTGCTGGGACATGCCGGGCCGGCCGAAGGAGCAGTTGCTGCGCCGTGCCCTGCGGCACTGGCAACCAGCGCATCGGAGGGCTCCTCGGCTCCTACGATCAACCGCCCGACCTGGATCAGTAGTTGGCTGTGCCGAAAAGCGCTGGCCCATAGACGAGGGGCCGGGTCAGACCTTGATCACGGTGGCTCGTCCGCCGCACAGTGCGGTCAGATCCTCGGGATCCGAGGTGAGGATCGTGACCGGCCCGGGGGCGGCGAGAGCAGTGGCGCTGAGCATGGCGTCGATGGCGTACTTGTTGCCGTGCAAGCCGACGCCAGCGAGGAGGGCGGCGGCGTGGCGGGCGATCTGCTCGGTGACCGGTTCGACCACCAGGCGGGACAGCGTCCACTCCAGCGCCGGCCGGTTGATCCGAGGGTGGACCACCTCGACGAGGGTTGCCGCGGAGGTGATCACACGCAGGTCATCGGCGCGTGCGAGGGCGAGCCAGCCGGTGACCGTACGGTCGCGCAGGACGGCCTTGGCCAGTCCCGCACTGTCCAGGACCAGCGTGCCGCCGGGAACGGCGGGGGAGCGGGTCACGCGGCGTCTGCCCCGCCCTGCGTCTGATCGGTCTGCTCACGGCGGGCCTGGTGGAGCTGGTCGCGCAGGACCTGGATCTCCTCGTCGGTGACGGGACCGTGCTCGGCCTCGGCGACCTGGATGAGTTCGTTGAGATTGTCGCGCTCGATCTGGCGGGCGACGGCGGCGGCGACGTAGGCGGACAGGCCGGAGGGGCCGCTGCGGGCCTTGGCGGCTTCGGCGATGTCGCGCGGCATGGTGATCGAGTACTTGCCGGTAGGCTCGCTCATGCCACCTATCCTACCTGCGATCCTCCAGGCGTGCGGTCCTGCATGCAGCACGGCTCGCGCCTGCCTCGGTTCATGCGGTGTCGGTGTCGCTCAGAGCGGCAGGCATTCCGACCAGTGGTCGGCCTGCGTGGGCCAGTCCTTGCCGCAGAGTGTTGGACGTGCCCTGCCGTAAGACGGCGGGTTCCGAGTCGGAGGTGCGTGGAGGCTCTCCTGTCCCCGTACGCGAAGTGTCGCTATGACCGGCGCAGCGCAGCGTTCAGTATTGCTCGGTCTCCACGAAACCCGCGTCCGCGTCGTTGTTCGCGCCGAAGGCGTCGGCGGCGGCGGTCGGGTCGAATCCGGGCGGGCTGTCCTTGAGGCCCAGGCCCATGTCGGCGAGCTTTTCCTTGACCTCGTCGATGGACTTCGCACCGAAGTTGCGAATGTCGAGGAGGTCGGCCTCGGAGCGGGCGACGAGCTCACCCACGGAGTGGACGCCCTCGCGCTTGAGGCAGTTGTATGAACGGACGGTGAGGTCGAGCTCCTCGATCGGCATGACCAGCTCGGCGGCGAGGACGGCGTCCACCGGGGACGGGCCCATGTCGATGCCCTCGGCGTCAATGTTCAGCTCGCGCGCCAGACCGAACAACTCGACCAGGGTCTTACCGGCCGATGCCATCGCGTCACGCGGACGCATCGCCTGCTTGGTCTCGACGTCGACGATCAGCTTGTCGAAGTCGGTGCGCTGCTCGACACGGGTCGCCTCGACCTTGTACGTGACCTTCAGAACCGGCGAGTAGATGGAGTCGACCGGAATACGGCCGATCTCCTGACCGACCTGCTTGTTCTGAACAGCCGAGACGTAACCACGGCCGCGCTCGACGGTCAGCTCCATCTCCAGCTTGCCCTTGCCGTTGAGCGTGGCGAGGACGAGGTCGGGGTTGTGCACCTCGACACCGGCCGGGGGCGCGATGTCGGCGGCGGTGACCAGACCCGGACCCTGCTTGCGCAGGTACATCACGACGGGCTCGTCCTGTTCGCTGCTCACGACCAGCTGCTTGATGTTGAGGATCAGGTCGGTGACGTCCTCCTTGACGCCCGGCACGGTGGTGAACTCGTGCAGAACGCCGTCGACGCGGATGGACGTGACCGCCGCACCCGGGATCGAGGAGAGGAGCGTACGACGCAGGGAGTTGCCGAGGGTGTAGCCGAAGCCCGGCTCCAGCGGCTCGATGACGAACCGGGAGCGGAACTCGTCGACGACCTCTTCGGTCAGGGACGGACGCTGAGCAATCAGCACGAGGTGTTGCCTCCAGTGGTTTGGCGCCCGCTCTGTGACGCCGTAGACACCACGAAGGGTACGGGCGATACGGGCGATACGGTCTCCGCAGAGGCCGAACCGCCCGACTCCAGCCCAGCGAGGAGGCTTCGGCCTCCCCTTCCACCCGCCGTCCCCACGGCCGTTTCTGCTGTGCCCGCGTCCAGCGCTCCTCCAGGCCGATGTAGCCGGCGCCGATGACGACGGCCGTCTTCGGGTGGCGTGCGGCGAGGGACTGCATGATCCCGAAGGTGTCGCCCATGCTGTGCACGAGGTGGACGCCGTCCCGTGGGCCGAGCGCGTCCGGTCCGCTCAGCCCCTCGATGGGCGGGCGGACACTGACCGCGCCGGTGCCCACGATCAGCGCGTCGTACGGCAGTTCCTCGGTGCGGCCCTCGGCATCGCGCACGGCCAGCCGCTTGCCGGGCACGTCGATGCCGGTGGCGAGGGTGTCGGTGCGGACCTGCATGTCGGTGGCCTTCAGGTCGGCCAGGGTGCGGTGGGCCAGATCGCTCCAGTGGCCGACCTCGCCGGAGACGTAGTACGGGATGCCGCAGATGGAGAAGTTCGGGTAGGCGTCGGCCACCACCACGGTGACCTCGCTGTCGGGATCCAGCTCGCGGGTGCGCAGGGCCGCACTGATGCCGGCGTCGCTCCCGCCGATGGCGACGCTCGCAGGTCGCGCAGTACGACACGCCACGGCCTGAGAGCGCGTCCTCGCCGGGCAGGTCCAGCTTGCGGTGCTGCGAGCCGGTCGCCACGATGACGGCCCTCGCCCGGTGGACCGTACCGGCGCTGTCGGTGACGGTCTTGACGGCGCCGGTGAGGTCGACCTCGACGATGTCGTCGGGGACGAGCTCGGCGCCGAAACGCTTGGCCTGGGCCCGCATGTTCTCCATCAGCTCCGGGCCCATGATGCCGTCGCGGAAGCCGGGGAAGTTCTCCACCTCGGTTGTCTGGACCAGCGCGCCGCCGGCCGTGACCGCGCCTTCGAAGACCAGCGGCTTCAGCGAGGCGCGGGCGGTGTAGATGGCGGCGGTGTATCCGGCGGGGCCGGAGCCGATGACGTTGCGTATGTCCCCCGCCGTGCTCATGCCTGAGGCTCCGGCGCGATCTCCTTGATCAGGCCCTCGATGAGCACCTTGATCTCGTCACGGATCGGGCGGACGGCCTCGACGCCCAGGCCGGCCGGGTCCTCCAGCTGCCAGTCCAGGTACCGCTTGCCGGGGAAGACGGGGCAGGTGTCGCCGCAGCCCATGGTGATGCAGACGTCCGACTCCTTCACCGCGTCCAGGGTGAGCATCTTCGGCACCTCGGCGGAGATGTCGATGCCGACCTCGGCCATGGCCTCGACGGCGGCCGGGTTGACGCCTGCGCCCGGGTTGGAGCCGGCGGAACGGACCTCGACGCGGTCCCCGGCCAGGTGGGTCGGCCACGCGGCGGCCATCTGGGAACGGCCGGCGTTGTGGACACAGACGAAGAGCACGGAGGGCTTGTCGGACATCAGAGGTCTCTCTTGTCTGACGGCATCAGGTGTGAATGATGTCAGCACCCGATGGTGTCAGCCACCACTGATGTGACACTATCAGCCCATGATGACGTCAGTCGACACTGACCTGATCCGGGTTCTGGCCGACCCGCTCAGGCTCCAGATCGTGACCCTGATCGCCAAAGAGATGCTGTGCACCACCCACCTGGTGGAGGAGACCGGTGCCCGGCAGACCAACCTCTCCAACCACCTGAGAGTGCTGCGCGAGGCCGGGGTCGTGGACACGGAGCCGTGCGGTCGGTTCACCTACTACCGGCTCAAGTCCGACGTCCTCGCCTCACTCGCCGGCCAGTTCGCCGACCTGGCCGAGTCCGCTCGTAACGCCGCCGAGAACAAGAGGGCCTGCCCATGACCGCCGCCGAAGCCGCCCCGACCGCGGAGTCCGCGAAACCCGCCGCTGAACCTGGCTCCGTCGCGCCCGCGCCGGGTGCCGCTCCGCCGCGCACTCCCCTCGTCGCCCGGGCCGCCGCCGAACTCATAGGCACGGCGCTGCTGGTGGCGGTCGTGGTCGGCTCCGGCATCCAGGCCACCGAGCTGACCAAAGACGTCGGCCTGCAGCTGCTGGCCAACTCCACGGCCACCGTTTTCGGCCTCGGCATCCTGATCCTTTTGCTCGGCCCGGTCTCCGGCGCCCACTTCAACCCGGTCGTCACGCTGGCCGAGTGGTGGACCGCCCGCCGCGGCGGCCCCGGGGTCACACCGCGCGAGGTGGCGGTCTACGTACCCGCGCAGATCGTCGGCGCGATCGCGGGCGCGATCCTGGCGGACGCAATGTTCGGCGAGCCGCTGGTGAAGTGGTCCACCCACGACCGCTCCGCCGGACACCTGCTGCTCGGCGAAGTCGTAGCCACCGCCGGCCTGATCCTGCTGATCTTCGGCCTGGCCCGCGCCAACCGCCTGCAGTACGCCCCCGTGGCCGTCGCCTCCTACATCGGCGCCGCCTACTGGTTCACTTCGTCCACGTCCTTCGCCAACCCGGCAGTGACCATCGGCCGCGCCTTCACCGACACCTTCGCGGGGATCGCGCCCGGCTCGCTCGCAGGGTTCATCGGCATGCAACTTGTCGGCGGCGTGGTCGGACTGGCGCTGGTGGCCCTCATCTTCATGCCCGGACGATCGGCCGAATGAGCCACAAGACGCAGGTGGTGGTGATCGGCGGCGGCCAAGCCGGGCTCGCCGCCGGCTACCACCTGCGCCGCCTCGGCCTCGACTTCGTCATCCTCGACTCCGAGACCACACCGGGCGGCGCCCGGCAGCACGCCTGGGACTCGCTTCGGTGAGCTCCAAGAAGCGCGCCAGTTCGCCTCGCGCCCACTCGACGTCAATACTCATCGCCCCATCATCCACACGGGCACCGACGATGGGCCCGGATTTTGGGACCGCCGTGAGGAGACGGCAGGGTTGCGCCGTTCAACGAGCCCACTTCGCGCCGGCGGCCGTGGTGTGCCGTCCGATGCGTTCACCCTGATCTTGGTCAGGCTGCGACCGATGTGCTCGTCAGCAGCTTGCCCATCGCGGCCAGCACGGACGGCTCGACCCGGTAGTAGACCCAGGTGCCACGCCGTTCGGAGGTGAGCAGGCCGGCCTCCTTGAGCTTCTTCAGGTGGTGGGAGACGGTCGGCTGGGAGACGCCAACGTCGGAGATGTCGCACACACACGCCTCGCCGCCCTCGTGGGAGGCCACGGCAGAGAACAGCCGCAGCCGCACCGGGTCGCCGAGCGCCTTGAACATCCGCGCGGCCGTCTCGGCCTCCTCCGCGGTGAACGGGCGCTCGGTGAGCGGCGGGCAGCACGGCGCCACAGCCTCGCCAGAGGCGGGTTCCAGCAACGGCAGCACCTTCGTATTCGACATGCATCTATGTTGACATACGTCGAACCAGTGGGGCGAGGGCCGGACGGCCTCCCCGGACCGGCGTCCCGTGTTCACGGGGATCGACGCCACCCAGGTCACCTGGGCCGACGGCAGCAGCGAGGAGGTCGACACGATCCTGCTGGCCACCGGCTACCGCCCCGACCTCGCCTACCTGGCCCCGCTGGGTGCCCTCACGGCATCCGGTCACCCTCGCCACCGCGAGGGGGTGGAGCCCTCCAGCCCCGGCAGCGCTGGACTGTGAGGGCGGCCGAAGGTTCCGGAGGCCGCAACCACGCCCCGCGCGGACAGGTCGTCCCCGCCCTCCAACATGAGGGTGAATGCACCGTCGGCAGCGGCCCGGATCTCCCGGACACGCGTCCCCGTGCGGGTGTCGGCGTCCAGGCGGTCGGCGTACCGCCACAGGTAGGTGACGACCTCGTCCCGGTGCGGATAGCGGTCTGGGTCCCCGTCGAAGGGCACCCCGGGCAGTGAGCTGTATCCGGCGGGAGAGAAGAGCGCGAGGCTGTCGTAGTAGCGCGGCCACGATCCGGACGGCCGGTCGGACGCTTCCAGGACCACCGGCACCAGCCCCTCTCGGCGCAGGGCATGCGCCGCGGCCAGTCCGGACTGGCCGCCCCCGATCACCGCTACGTCCACACGTTCCATACCGCCTCCCGGATTCGATGAATGTCTATGTTGACGCTTATCGATACAGGTGCCATGCTTGGCGGCGCAAGGGATCGACGGATGTCGAAACAAGGGGGAATCTCGTGAACGCGCTCACCACCGACCAGCTGCCCGTCGTGGTCATCGGCGCCGGCCCGATCGGCCTGGCCGCCGCCGCCCGTCTCATCGAGCGCGGCATCGAACCCCTGGTCCTGGAGGCCGGCCCCGCCGCCGGCAGCGCCGTCCGCGACTGGTCCCACGTCCGCCTCTTCTCGACCTGGGGCGAGGTCATCGACCCGGCCGCCGAGAAGCTCCTCGCCCCGACCGGCTGGGTCCGCCCCGACGGCACGACGTACCCGACCGGCGGCGACTGGGCCGAGCGCTACCTCCAGCCCCTCGCTGACGTCCTCGGCGACAAGGTCCGTTTCGGCACCACGGTCACCGGAGTGGCCCGCGCCGGGCGCGACCGCATCGTCGACGCGGGCCGCGACGAGCAGCCCTTCACCGTGCACATCCAGTCCGCCGACGGCCATGAGGAGCGGATCACCGCCCGCGCTGTCATCGACGCCTCCGGCACCTGGTCCACCCCCAGTCCGGTCGGCGCGGACGGCCTGCCCGCCCTCGGCGAGAAGACGACCGCCGACCGCATCGCCTACCGCGTCCCCGACCTCAACGACCCGGCCGTGCGCGCCCGCTACGCGGGCAAGCGCACCGCCGTCGTCGGTTCCGGTGCCTCAGCCTTCACGGCTCTCGCGCTCCTCGCCGACCTGGCGAAGGAGGAGGACGGCACGCACGCGGTGTGGATCCTGCGTCGGGGCATTGGCGCGAACACGTACGGCGGTGGCGAGGCCGACCAGCTCCCGGCCCGAGGTGCCCTGGGCCTGCGGGCGAAGGCCGCCGTCGGGGCCGGCCACGCGAGTGCGGTCACCGGATTCCGTACACAGGCTGTGGAGCGGGACGGCGACCAGCTCGTCCTCGTCGGGGAAGACGGTCGCCGTCTGGACCCGGTCGACGAGGTGATCGTCCTGACCGGCCTCCGCCCCGACCTGTCCTTCCTCTCCGAGCTCCGTCTCGGCCTCGACGAACGTCTCCAGGCCCCGACCGCGCTCGCCCCGCTCATCGACCCCAACGTCCACTCCTGCGGCACCGTCTACCCGCACGGCGTCAACGAGCTCTCCCACCCGGAGCAGGGCGTCTACCTGGTCGGCATGAAGTCATACGGCCGCGCACCCACGTTCCTCGCCATGACCGGCTACGAGCAGGTCCGCTCCATCGCGGCGGCGATCGCCGGAGACCAGGAGGCCGCCGAGCGCGTCGAACTCACCCTCCCGGAGACGGGCGTGTGCGGCGGTGCGGGCCTGTTCGACGAGCCGGAGAACGCCGAGCAGTCCGGAAGCGGCTGCTGCGCTGCCCCCGCCACCCTCCAGATCGGCATCGGCGCCCCGGCCACCACCTCCGGCGGCTGCTGAACTCCCCACCCAACCAAGGAGGTTCGCCATGTCCCGCGTACAGCTCGCCCTCCGCGTCCCGGATCTCGACGCGTCCATCGCCTTCTACAGCAAGCTCTTCGGCACCGGACCCGCCAAACTGCGCGACGGCTACGCCAACTTCGCCATCGCCGAGCCCCCGCTCAAGCTCGTCCTCATCGAAGGCAGCACAAACGAGGCAACCCTCCTCGACCACCTCGGCGTCGAGGTCGAGACGACCGAAGCGGTCCACGCCGCCACCGCCCGCCTGGGCGAGGCCGGCCTGGCCACCGACGTGGAGAACGACACCACCTGTTGCTACGCCCTCCAGGACAAGGTCTGGGTCCACGGCCCCGGCCAGGAACCCTGGGAGGTGTACGTCGTCAAGGCCGACGCCGACACCCTGGCCAAGCAGCAGGGCAGCACCTGCTGCGCCGGCCTGGTCGAGGCCGACGCCGGCTCGAAGGAACCGGTTGCCGCGGGCGGCTGCTGCTGATCCGCCGATGACCAACCTCCACACCTGCGAGGCCGTGACCGGGACGGGAGACTGGTCACGGCCCGCGTCGCCCTGCCCGCCCTGTGCGTCACCCAGATCACCAGCTGGGGGGTCGTCTACTACGCCTTCCCCGTGTTGAACCCCCAGATCACCGCCGCCACGGGCTGGTCGACGACCGCCACCACCGCCGCCTTCTCGGGCGCCCTCCTGGTCTCCGCCCTCGCCGGCATCCCCGTCGGCCGCATCCTCGACCGCCGCGGCCCGCGCGCCGTGATGACCACAGGCTCCGGCCTGGGCGTCGTCGCGTGCTGGCCATCGCCTACGCGCCCAACCTCGCTGCCTTCACCGCCGCCTGGCTCCTGGCCGGCGTGGCCATGGCCGGCACCTTCTACCAGCCCGCCTTCGCCGCCCTCACGCGCTGGTGGGGAAGCGACCGCGTCCGCGCCCTCACCATCGTCACGCTCGCCGGCGGCCTGGCCTCCACCGCCTTCGCCCCGCTGACCGCCGGCCGCATTCAAGCTCCCCAACGGAGAGCTCCGGGTTTGGCGGAGCGACTTCTGCACGTGGCTGCGGCAGTTGGAGGCGGCGGCGTGAAGTCACTCGACGTGAAGGTCTGGGGCGTCCGGAAGCGCGACACGAAAACGCCCTCGTACGGTGTCCGCTGGTCTGTAGCGGGCAACGTCTTCTCGGAATCCTTCCGTACCAAGGCACTGGCTGATCACTACCGCACGAAGCTCATGCGTGCGATGCGGGACGGCGAGGAGTTCGACACGGAGTCGGGCTTTCCGGCCTCGATGGAAGAGAAGACGTCGGCCGTGTCGTGGTACGACTTCGCCCTCAGGTATCTCGCGATGAAGTGGCCTCATGCCGCCCCCAATACGCGGGACGGCATCAACGAATCGCTTACCAGCGTGACGGTGGAATTGCCCGACGAGCGTGCTGGGCGGCCGTCCGACGAGACGATCCGCAGAGCACTGCGCAACTGGGCCTTCGTGTTGCCGGGGCCTGACGATCGGGAAGTCCCGGACGAGGTGCGGAACGTTGTCCACTGGGTGTCCAAGGCATCTCACCGTTCGCGAGCCGCCCATACGATCTTCGGCACTCGGCGTTGTCGACATGGTTGAACGCGGGCGTCGAGCGGTTGCTGCGCTGACCTGCGGTGAAGTGGTGTTGGAGCCTGGCCGAACCCGGGACCAGTCCCCGCTGTTCCCCGTGGTTCCCCGCAGGATCTGGCACGCATCTGGCACGCCTGGCCTTGGTCAGCCGCGGACTGCCTCTAGTCAAGGCTCGGAAAGCGCAGGCCTTTGTGTTCCGGGTACGACGTCCGCTTCTCTCCTGTCGCACCGTGGGGCATCCTGTTCGCCATGCCAATGGCCACACGCACCCACGCGCAAACCCACCAGGCCGGGCGTCACCTCGCTGTCGCTGAGGCGCTCTTGCGAGGGCTGCCGGCCAAGCTAAAGGGCGCCCAGACCTACGTCGAGATCGGCGAACACACCGCCCAAGTGATGGTGGCCGCCAAGGGCGCTTGGATGATCGCAGACATCGAGAAGTTCACGGCTCTGACCTGTAGCCGAGTCATCCTGGTCCACATCACAGTGGACGGTCATGACTTCTACGTTGCTGACGGCGACACGCTGCGTGCTGAAGTGCAAGCCCGTCACAGGCGGTTCCTGGAGCAAGTGGGAGGTGTCCGCCCTCGAAACCCCGATTCAAGGAACACCGTCATCAAGCCCGAGGACGTCACCGCTTGGCGGGACCAGTGGCGGCTTCTGACCTAGTCCGGACTTGGCCTCCTCCGTTCCTGCGTACGGCTCCGGAGGGCCCTTCTGGCTCACGGAAAGACGCTGGTTACAGGCTCTGCGGCCGTGCATTGAGTTCACCGTGTCCACAGGTGGTCCACAGCCTCGCGCTGATGACTGCACCAGGCTGTGGCACGTAGCGGCACCAAGAGGTCAGAGCAGGAACCAGTAGTTGCCGCCCGCGACACCAGCGGCAGCGGCCAGGAACACGAGGAAGGCGGGCGAGACCGACAGAGACACAGACAAGTTGAAGTGCTTGCCGATCGTCACGCGTACGTGTCGGGGCGTACCTGCGGGTTGAGAGTCGTGATTGACCGGGCCATCCTGGGTCCCGTCGGCAGGCATGTCATGCTGCTGGTTCATGGGTAACCCCCTTTGTGATGGGGCGTCGCTGCTCTCGCGGCCTAGGAACCTGATGGCGGCGGCGCCCCCGCTCACCCCTGCTGTTTGTGCAGAAGAGGACAAAAAGGGGCCCCACCGTGGCATGCCACGGTGGGGCCCCTCAACGCTACTGAGACGCTAGCGAGTTACCGCGAAGTAGGTCAACTCCGCCTGCATCAACAGCTGTTCGGGGAGCTCCCTGCGACTGGCTCCCCGCTCCGAGTCCACCTTCAGTATCCGAGCCTGGAGCCGCGGCGGAACGTGAGGCTGCTGCGTGCTGCACGCACCTCGTTTGCGTGGCTGACGACAGCCTGGCCCTCATAGTCCCGAAGCCACTGGGTGCGGCGGACACGCTGCTGGAGGCGGGCGAGGAACCGACCGACCTTTCCCCGCACGCCGCACGCCGCACGCCGCACGCCGCACGCCGCACGCCGGGCTGCACGGCTGGCCCGGCTTCCACCCTGATCAGGACTGAGCGGCCGCGGCTCAGCGGTGAGGGATGCCGCCCAGCGCCGAGGGTGACTCCCTCGGGGCGACCCGGGGCCGGTGGAGCGCGAAAGGAACGGAAGCCCATATTTTGTGACGTCGGTCACGGCGCTCCGCCAATCAACCGGCGCGCTTAGTAGACGCGGCGTGGCAGACATCTAAGGATTTGTCCGTCTTGGCCCGGATGTGGATCCTGCGGTGCGTCCCGGAATTCCGCCCGGTCTGCCCGCACGCCCGCTGCCCCGTGGTGTAAGGCTTCTGACGCCGCGACAGCTTTCGCTCCTGCCGCCGTGTGCGGACGGGAGGCCCGCGCACGGCCCTGGCGCGGTCCTGGGACCTACGAGGCGACGTAGTGGCGACGTAGTGGCGGGACCCTTTGCGCTCCTTGTCGAGCCGTTCTAAGAATGTCGACCCACAGGACGTCGCTGCAGTTCGGAACCGGTGTTCACGCAGAGTCGACCGCGCAGTGTCGACCGCGCACCGGGCGCTCGGCGTCACCGAGTGAGTAGGAGCCCCCCACATGAAGTCGTCCCGAACGTCCCCGAGACTCTTCGCCCTCGCTCTCGGCCTGGGTCTGGCCTCTAGCGCGCTGGGCGCGGCGGTGCCGGCGAGCGCCCAGACGGCCGCCACCCCGTCCGCTTCCGCCGGTACCTCCGTGGCGCGGTACGACGGGTCGGTTGAGGAGGCCGCGAACAACAAGGCGTTCTTCGAGGCTGTGCTCAAGTCGGTCGCCGAGAAGCGCGCCGCCCAGCCCAGCGCGCAGGCGGTGACCCTCTACTACGACGCCTCCAAGGCGCCGAGCTTCCGTTCGCAGATATCGAGCTCGGCCTCGGTCTGGAACAGCTCCGAGTCCAACGTCAAGCTCGAGGAGGCTTCGAGCGGTGCCGACTTCTCCTACTACGAGGGCAACGACCCCCGCGGGTCCCACGCCTCCACCAACGGCCACGGAAGCGGCCAGATCTTCCTCGACTACACCCAGATCCAGCAGAACGACTCGATCCGCGTCGTCACCCACGAGACCGGGCACGTGCTGGGCCTGCCGGACAACTACAGCGGGCCGTGCAGTGAGCTGATGTCGGGCGGCGGCGCCGGCCCGTCCTGCACCAACCGCTACCCGAACGCCACCGAGCGCGCGCGTGTCGACGAGCTGTGGGCCAACGGACTCGCGCAGGCTCCGAGCACGGGGAACCAGCCCGCTGAAGACCCGAGCGCTGCACCGTCGGCGCCGCCCGTGGCCCCGGGTACGGTGAACCAGCCCGCTGACGGCCCGAGCGCTGCACCGCCGGTACCGCCCGTGGCCCCGGGCACGGTGAACCAGCCCGCTGACGGCCCGAGCGCTGCACCGCCGGTACCGCCCGTGGCCCCGGGTACGGTGAACCAGCCCGCTGACGGCCCGAGCGCTGCACCGCCGGTACCGCCCGTGGCCCCGGGTACGGTGAACCAGCCCGCTGACGGCCCGAGCGCTGCACCGCCGGTACGGACCGTTGCGCCGGGCCACGGTCCGGGGCGTCCGCTTCACGGCACGCCCTGGAGTTGATTGCGTTCCCACTCATCGCGCGCCCAGGCGTGAGTTCGGGTGGTAGCTCACTATTCGATCTCGATGATCGCCTGGCAGAGGATCGTCTAGCTAGCGAGCTCTGACCTACTGCGTGGTGCGTTGAGCAATATGGAGAGATCGAATGCTAGGAGGCTCCCAGCTCATCTCGTGCTGCCGCAAGGAAGGGGTCTGGTGCAGGTTTGGGTGACAGGTTCGGTCACGCGGCCTGGAGGGCCGGTGTGGTCATGACGGTCTCGAATTCGACGGGGGTCAGCCGGCCGAGCGAGGCTTGTCTGCGGCGCCGGTGATGGGTCCTCTCGATCCAGGTCACGATCGCGATCCGCAGTTCCTCGCGACCCGTACGACGTCCTCGCGGAACTCTTCCGGATAAGGCTTGGGCACAGCGACATCCTTCCCACCCGCCCCACAGGGCAAGCCAGTTCAGATGTCACCCGATCGTGCACCAGACCCATGCAGGGGTTCTAACACTCGGGGCTGACAGTCGCGATCATGTCCCGGGTTAGGTCGAGGGCACCTAAACGACCTGGTCGAGTCAACGAGCGGTGCACCCCGTTAGTCGGGGGCACCGCCCGCGATTGCTGTGAACTTGGAGCTGTGGCCTCATGTCGGCGACGTCGGTCGACCGGCTGTGGTTCTCGGCTGGTGGTCCGCCGAGGTTCGGCGCTGTTCGCGCCTGTTGGTGTCAGGCGTTGGTGTCAGTCACAACCTGTGTACTTGACAAGTGGGCCTTTCCCCCCTCAAGCCGCATCGACAGCGGCGTTCTAGACTTTGCAGTAGTAGTACCGGGAGTTGGGGTTGAGTGTCGCTGCTGACTCTTCGGTGTCGCCGGGACCGAGCTGTATGACCAACTCCGGCGAGGTAACGCTACCGTCGCCGTTGTAGTCGTAGTAGAGGTGGATATGCCAACTATCGCTGCGGTTGCGGACGTAGTAGTTGCCAATGGCACCGGGGTACTGAAATCCATCGCCGCCGCAGCTGGGAACACCGGCACCGAGGCTGAGGTCGACGTTCGTTATGTTGCCGTTCGGCTGGTACCAGCACAGACGTGTGCTGTTGCAGCTGGTGGAAGCCTGCGCCGGCGCAGCGCTGAGCGCGCCGAGCGCCATGGCGGCGGCAGCGATGCCCACGACGGCCTTCGGCCGGTTTCGCTTGGCGATCAAGACTTTCCTCTCCATCGTTGCGGCCGCGCGACGGTGCCGGGCGGCAGTCTCACGCGGTACCCGCGCAACGGCGCTCGGTCGGAGCACCCTGACGTGAAGTGATCATGCCATATAGGCCCCCGGGATCACCCCGAAAGGCTTATGAGCTGTGTGCACTCGGCAGGATTCGAACCTGCAACCTTCTGATCCGTAGCTCTAGCCGGATCGGGCGGCGACGGTCATTCCGGCCGCTACGGGGCCCCGGAGGGGCGGTAGCGGACGGGGGCGGTTGCTGGGGTTGCGGTACTGCGCTGCGGTACCGCAGGATCGCGACGGGGGTGACCATGGACCGGCACGTGTTGATGCGGCTGTTGGCGGGCGACGACGAGGCCTCTGCGGCCGCCCTGGCTGTCCTCCAGAGCGGCGCCACGTACGTTGTGTGGGATCGGACTGTTCCCGCGGAACGGCATGCCGGGGTCTATGCACTCCGCCTTCGGCGCATGCGGCTGAAGGGCGTTGAACCTCTGGGGCTGGAACGGGCGGTGGAGCTCCTCCGCCAGCATGGCCGGCCGGTGCGCGGAGGGATGATCGAGTCTGCCGATCGGACATGGACCTTCCTGCTCTTTCTCACCGAAGACGGCAGCACACTGGTGGCCTGCGCCGGCGTGCAGCGGGTGGTTGAGAAATCACCGCTTTAGGAGCGAGGTGGGGCGGTCTGGGCCTGACCTCGGACTCATTGCCCTGGGCGGAGTCCGGCACCACGTACTCCTGCGCACCCTGATTCCCCGTGGGACCCCGCCCGTTCTGGCACGAATGTGGCACACCCGCTGTTCGTCCCGAAGCAATGCGCGCGACCATGCGACCTGCGGCCCAACCGTCTGTGGCCTGCGAGGACTGTCCGCGAGAGTCCGTGGTTGTGCGCCCGAGTGCGGGTCGTTGTAGCGCAGTCAGACACTCAGCCGGCATCGAGCAGCTCAGCGAGGGCGAGCGCCGCTATCACGGAGAAGAGCCGCGCCTTCCTGAGGTTCCGTCCAGTGGTCTTGCGGTCCAGTTCCCAAACGAGCACCACGATGCAAAGCAGGTACAGGGGGCCCCGCAGCAGGAAAACGATGTCGTGCACGGGCCCTCTAGCGACCTTCGAACGGGCGAGAAGGCTATCCCTAGGGTCGGTCACGCAGACGGTGGGCCCTAGTTTGGAAGAGTGCGTATGCGGATCCGTGCTCACCTGGCGCGATGTTGTCCTGCGCGAACGCAGGCAGCTCGCCGTTGTTCCCCACGGCTCCCCATTGGTTGCTGACCGTTCGGGCACGGAGGGGGCACAGCACCTCAGGCCATGAAGTTCCTTTCGGCGCAAGCGTCGGTTTCGTCGGTCTCAAGATCCACGGCCACGGCAAGTGGCTGGACGAGTTCTCCAGAGCGCTTGCTCAGCTCTCACGAGTAAGCAGATGGACAGCGCGCCCCTGGTCCGCCATGCTGCCTTGGCGGTGAGGGGCCAGCGCCGGCCGCATTGAGGTGGGGATCGATGGAGCAATCGCAGGTCGCAGCTGTGCCGTCGGAACGCGTCCGTTACCGGTTGACGCGCCTCCAACGCCTGCTGCCCGTGCTGCCCAACATCGTTATCGTCATGGCCTTCCAGGTCTTGATCTGGTTGGACGGGGGACCGTTCGGTCCTCTACTTGTCTCAGGACTGCTCTTCTGGGGTGTTCTGCCGGTTCTGATCACCTTGCTGCCCTTCGGGGTCACTCTCACGCCATCGGCGGCCATCGTGCACAACCTCCGCCGTCGGACGATCCCGTGGTCGAACGTCCAAGCCATCCGGATCGAGTCTTTCTTCGGAAGCCGGACCGTCGTGATCTACGAAGCGGGCGGCCGCTGTACCCGCATGCGGGCGCCAATCACCGGGTTCCTCAGCTGGGATCGCAGTTTCGAGGAGAAGTTCCACACCATCGGTAGGTGGTGGCTGGATCACCGCGGCCCGGACTGGGCTCCTGTCCCGCCGCCGGGGCTGCAGTGGGGTGGCCCACCGGCGTCCGACGGGAACCCTTACGCGCCTCCGGCGTAGTCAGCAGCTGATCCACGCACCCTCCGGGTGGCGGAGACTCAATGACTGGGCCAAGCCACGGGGCGTCGCCATAGGTTGGAACAGCCCCCGTGCCGGACACAGGCTTGAAGGTCTGGCCTCATCCTTATCAGGTCGATCATGGGTCGCCGTCGACTTCGGTCAAGCCACTCTGAGCGGCGGCTGGCTGGCCGCCGAGGTTCGGCGTTGGTCGACGACGTTCGCGCCTATTGGTGTCAGGCGTTGGTGTCAGGGATCTGGGCGGCCTTGGCAAAGCGCCACGTCCAGTGCTGGCGACATAGCTCAAGTTCAGCTCAGAAAGGAGATCATCTGCTTGATGTGCGCATGACTGATCCGTAGTGTCCTGGTTGCCGCCCGTGACCAAGGCGGATACCTAAATAGGGGAACACATGGGCTTCGGCATGCGTCGAACCGCTCTCGCGTCCGGCACCGCGCTCCTGCTCTGCCTGGGAACCGTGGGCACTGCCATCGCGGACGAAGAGCTGCCCTCGCCTGCGGCAGGCGACCTGGAGCAGGCCGTGACCACAGATGACGTTGCGGTGCAGGACGGGGACGACATCAACGACCGTCCTGGCTGGGAGGACGGCGAGGCCACCGGTGTCGTGAGTCCTCACTACTGTGACGGCCCGCAGACCTGGATCGAGATCACGTCAAAGAAGAACATCACGTACCGGCGTGGTGGAACGGCACGAAGTACAAGGATGGCCCTGGCGGCACCATGATGGTGAGCGTCACCAAGGGCGGCACGGTCTCCATGGAGATCTCAGCCGGCGCGGAAGCCGAGGCCGGCGTGGTACTTGCCAAGGCCAAGTCGAGCATCAACGTCAAGGTGGCTGGAAGCGTGACGGTAACGACCGGGCACAACTACACCCACAACATCGCGACGCACAAGTACGGCCACTTGCAGTACGGTTCGTGGGGCTACAAGATCTCGTGGAAGAAGTGGCGGCGCAGGGGCGACGGGTGCGGCAGCCCGACCCTCGTCAAGAGCGGCACGGCTACTCTGCCGACGAGTGAGACGGGCTGGAAGTATTGGGAGACCTCCTCATGAGGCCGGCATCCAAGTGGCTCCTTGGCACCGCACTGGTTCCCGTGCTCTGCCTGGCGGCGTGTACCTCTGATAAGGACCCTGCGCCGGATCGCTCCGCGGCACCGTCTCATCAGTCCAGCGCGGGACCGTCAGCGGAGAAGAAGCTCACTGAACAGGCGCAGTCAGCCCTCGATTCCGTCACCAAGCAGGATGAGTCGATGGTTGAGTCGGGGGTGGAGCGAGTATCCGACGGAATTCACACGCAGCCCGACCTCTCCGCTGGACACGCCTACAAGCTGACGGTGGTCTGCGCCGGGAAAGGCACAGCGGAGATCACTTTCACTCCTCGAAAGACCGCGGCGAGGAAGGCCGTTTCGTGTGACCGATCGGTCGTGTCTGAACGCTTCACGGCCGGCAAGCAAGTACGCATCGACACGCAAGGCAAGCCTGAGGCGAGCGGAATGATCGCCTGGCGACTGAACTCCGTATGATGCACCGTCCCGGGGCTCGGGCTCTTACAAGAGGCCGAGCCCCCTCTCGCGTCCTTGGCGGCAACCATCGCGGCTGATGATGCGGCTAAGACGTCACCGGTTTCCTCCATTGGCATCCGGAAGGGCGTGCGAGCTCCCGCCACTTGCCCTGCAGCAACGCTCTAGCTCTCCCACGACCCTCCCCAGCCCCCATCCCCTACGCCACGACGCACCCGCAGACGGGAACGGCGCCCCCTCCATCCCGGTGCCGACCGATCCCGCGCCGGAGGCACTGTTCTGGCCGTGGCCGCGCTATGCGGTGATCGACTCATGGCCACCGGCCCTATCCACATGTGGGCGCGCGTCGGCGCAGCGCGGGCGGAGCGGGCCGGAGGCAGGAGCGGCGCCCGCAGCGGAGCCGGGAGCGCGCCCGGCGGAGCGGAGCGCAGCCGGGTGCCTTGATGACGTAGAGAAGGTCTGAGCCAACCGGGGTCTGCTACAGCCTGAACGAGAGTTCCAACTCGTCGCCGGGTAGGTGGAATTCCTCTAGAGCCAGGGGCTTGTCCGCCTCCGCGAGTGTCACGCGCAGGACCTGGAGGACCGGGACCCCCTCTGGGAGTCGGAGAGCCTGGGCTTGGTCGGGTAGGGGCATGCGGGTGCGGACGTACTCCGTGAAGTGGAGTTCGTGGCCCAGGTCGGCGAGAGCGGTGTAGAGCTCCGGGGCCGGCGGTGGGGCCTCCTCCTCGTACTTGGTGTCGATGAGTACGGAGAACGGGACGTACGTCCGGTGGAGCTGGCGCAGGCGGCCTTGGTCTGCTGTCTGTAGCGCGTCGTACGTGACCATCGGCTCGCCCGGCGGGACGCGGAGTAGAACCGCCAGGGCCATCGGGGCGTCGGTGCGGGTGGCTACGGGGGGCTCGGCGTCGGTCCAGCGGATTCCGTCGGCCTCGACGTAACGGGCCTCGGGGGTCCTGCGTACGCCGCGCGGGCGGGTGAGGCTGGGGCGGCCGTGAGGGGAGCGGGCGAAGGTGCCGCGGCCCATGATGGCCTCGACGAGACCTGATGCCCTCAGTTCCGTGAGCCCTTGACGCACTGTGGGGCGCGTCACGCCGAACTGTTTCGCCAACACCTCTTCCGATGGGAGCGGTTGGCCGGCCGGGAAGGTGCCGTTCAGGATGCCTTCGCGCAGGTAGTCGGCGATCTGCCGGTACTTCGGCTGCGTGTTCTTCGGCGGCATGCGGGCCCTCCGTGGCCGTGGCCTCTTCGGCTGTTCATCGTCGTAGACAGCTTGCCCACGATCGTGGACAGCTTCCCGCATCGCCAGGTCTGTTGACAACCCGTACTACGGGTTGTCCACTCTGGAGCAGTCACCCGTACTACGGGTGGTCTAGCAACCCGGAGGAACGTCCTTCGGGTGCCAGAGATGAGGAGATCCGAAACAGTGGCAAGCCTTCCGATAGACACCGCGAAGTTCACGGGGATCATCTGCGCCGTACCCCCGGCTCCGCGGGTTGCCAACCGTGAGACCGGTCAGCTCCGTGTTGACCGCGAGACCGGCAAGACCATGTACCAGGTCGGCCTTTGCCTGATGGCCGGAGCGTCGGCGGACGTCGTCAACGTGAGCGTGGCCGGTGAACCGGCCGGAGTGCAGCTCGGCATGCCGGTGGCCGTGCGGGACCTGGTCGCCACGCCGTGGGAGAACGACGGGCGGCACGGCGTCGCATTCCGTGCCGCGGAGATCCGGCCCCTGAACGCTCCCGCTCCGGCGGGCAAGGGGGCTGGGCAGTGATGTATCTGGCCTCCACCACTTCGGCTGGTGCGACCTGGCCGAGTTGGGTTCTGGTGGTGGCCGCAGTGCTGGTGTCGGGTCTGCTGATCGCGGGCCCGGCCCTGCGCCGCCGCTACCCCGTGGCCTGGTGGCTCTTATTCGGCTTCCCTGCCACAGCCTTCCGGGTCGTGCGGACCTGGCGGCTCCTGATGGCCGGGTGTGGGCTTGCCGTGAGCCGCCGACCGGCGCTGACGGTCGTGTCCGGGCTCGTCGGCAACGGGGCACCTCCGCCGCAGCCGCGTGTACCTCGGCGCGGTCTCATACGTCCGACCTTCGGCGGATTCGCGGTGCTGGTACGGCTTCTGCCGGGCCAGGTGCCGAAGGACTTCGTCAAGGCGGCACCTGCGATGGGGGAGAGCTGGCAGGTACACACGGTGCGGGTGACCGCCTGGAAGCCGGGGGTCGTACGGATCGTCGCGTCGGCGGCCGACCCGTTGGCCGTCCCTCGGGTGCCGAAGCAACGAGGGCCCGGCCATTTGCTCTGGGTGACCGTGGGCGCGCTGGAGACCGGTGCTGCGTGGGTCGTTGACCTGCGACGTGTGCCGCACTGGCTGATCGTGGGGGCCACCCGCTCCGGCAAGTCGACGCTGATCAACGCACTGGTGGCGGGCCTCGCTCCGCAACCCGTCGCCCTGGTCGGGATCGACTGCAAGGGCGGCATGGAACTGTCCCTCTACGAACCGCGGTTGTCCGCCCTGGCGACGAACCGAGAGCAAGCCGTTCGGCTGCTGACTGCGCTCGTAGACCTGACCCTCGACCGCATGACCGTCTGCCGGACGGCCCGTGTCCGCAGCATCTGGGGGCTCCCGGAGAAGGAATGCCCGGTCCCATCGTCGTGATCGTCGACGAGATCGCGGAACTGTTCCTCGTGGCGAGTCGGAACGAGAAGGACGAAGCGCAAGCGGCAGGCACGACGCTCATCCGGATCGCTCAACTCGGTGCGGCCCTCGGAGTGTTCCTCGTCGTCGCGGGCCAACGCGTCGGCTCCGACCTTGGGCCCGGTGTCACCGCCCTGCGGGCCCAGTTGGGCGGTCGGGTGTGTCACCGCGTGGCCGACCCCGGCACGGCCGAGATGGCGCTCGGCGATCTCAACCCCGACGCGCAACGCGACGATGCCCGCAGTTTTCGCGGTACCAGGCAGGGCAGCGGAACAACTGTTCATTGAGTTCGGTACAAGCAAACCCCGATACTTCGTACCGGAAGCCCGCCAGTACCGGGTCTCAATTGAAGCCCTCTTGGGGCATCGGAACGACTGGCGCCCGCTTGTGACCTTCACCTGGCACGCTGATCGCCTCGTTAACCCAACGAGCTACATCGCATACCGCAATATCGCAGACGTGCTAGAGGGCCACGGCCCCGACGTGGCAGAGGCGAGACTGAACGCCATAGCGGCCAGTGTGGTGGCGCAGGGTGGCAAGCCGGACGGACGGAAGCCACAGGACCCCTGAGTCCTGTGACTGAGGTGTGTCGCGTGTATCGCAGATAGTGCGCGAACAGTGAGAGAGAGTGAGAAAGGGCGGGAGTCAGTGAGAGGAACTCCCGCCCTCTTTTGGAGGTTTGCTGAAGGGGCGCGCAGCCTCCGGCGGACCGGCTCCGCGGTCCGGTGCGTGGTCGATTCGATCGGGGTCGGCTCAGTGGGGTGCTGCATGAGGCCTGCCTTAAGAGACAGGTTGGACCCACGCTCCTGGCCGCTGCTGCGGCCAGGAACGGCACGAGAGGTACGGCAGCCCGACAGATGAATGATGGAGCCAGGTCGACTCCGACTTATGGCTTCACGTCGAGACGCACGAGCGCGCCGATCTCCACCAACTGGTCTGGTAGTGCCAGGTCAGAGACACCCATGACCGTGCTGGTGGGCCAGTGCTCCCCGAAGTACTCGGCGTGAAGGCGTGCCGTCGTGTCGAAGTTCTCCCGCAGGTTCCTCACCAGCACCGTGCTCTCCACGATTTGGCTGCGCTCGGCCCCGAAGTGCTTCAGCACCAGGTCCAGATTGGCCAGCGTGGTTTTGACCTGGAGCTCGAAGTCGCCGGCACCCACGAAGTTGCCGTCACGGTCATGGGACACCTGACCAGACACGTACACCGCGTCACCGACCTGGATTGCCTGGCTGTATCCGTAGAGCGACTCCCACGGCATACCAAAACCGAATCTCTTCGCCTGAACAGGCATGACTCACTCCCTAGTGCTCTTAACGCGGTCGAACTTCAGCGATTGACTCGCCGCGTGAAACAAGCTTCTTGCAGTTGGCGATCTGGTCGCGCTTCTCCGGGATGGTGCAACGAATGCGGCGTCAGCGCAGGTAGGCGCGCTTCGCGCTGGAGCCTTAGAATGGTGGAGTCCTCATGTCCCTGCTGCTCGATCCCGCTGCCCAGGACCTCCTCTCCGCAAAGCCCGTACCGCGGACACATTCAGCGATCCAGTCACGGACGAGCAGATGCGGGCCATCTATGACCTGGTCAAGTACGGCCCGACCGCCTTCAACCAGTCCCCGCTGCGCATCGTCCTGGTCCGTACGCCCGAGGCGCACGAGCGTCTGCTGGCTCACGCATAGCCGAGGGCAACAAGGCAAAGGCAGCCATGGCACCGCTGTCCGCGATCCTCGCCAATGAGTTCCACGAGGGTGCTGCCGAAGCTCGCGCCGTTCGCGCCCGACGCGAAGGACACGCACTTCGCCGAACGTGCGGTGCGCGAGGAGGCCGCCACACTCAACGGTGCGCTGCAGGCGGCGTACTTCCTCATAGGCGTGCGCCGCCGGGCTTGTTGCCGGGCCCATGTCCGGATACGACGCCGGCGGGGCATGCGGAAGGAGTTCCTCGACGAGAAACATGCCCCACTGATGGTCGTCAGCATCGGCCGCCCCGGTCCGAGCCCCTGGTCTCTCCGGCTGCCGCGGCTCTCCTATGAGGAGGTCGTCGCGACGGCCTGACCCGTCCCAGCTTCTCCCGCCTCACCCACAGGCCCCTCCTGTGCGGTGCTACTCCGCCGCCCCGAAAGGAAGTCGCCATGTCCTACCCAGAGCCCCGCTACCTCGGCGAAAGGGGCCAGGTCAGCGCACTGTTCCGACCTGCACCCCCGCAGCCCGACACCGGCTTCGGCGGCACCAACATCAGCTACGTGGCCAAGCAGGAGAACACCAACGGCGAGTTCGGCCTGTACAAGATCGACATGGGGCCGAAGGCCATGGGCGCCACGGAACACTTTCACCGTACGATCTCCGAGTCCTTCTACGTCCTGTCCGGCGAGGTCCGGCTCTACAACGGCGAACGCTGGGTCACAGGAGGCGAGGGAGACTTCCTCTATGTACCGGCCGGCGGGCTGCACGCCTTCCAGAACGACAGCGACGACCCAGTGTCGCTGCTGCTGCTCTTCACACCAGGAGCTCCCAGAGAGGAGTACTTCGAGAAGCTGGAGGAGTACTCACAGCGCGGCCCCGAAGAGTTGAAAGCCTTCCGGGTCAGGCACGACCAGTACAACACCACCGACATGCTCGACGACTAGGCTGCACTGAGTGCTGCGGTCCCTGCGTCACACGCCCGGGACTGCCCGAAAAGAGGGCGCACGGTCCGCGTCCGGGATGCGGTACCAGTCCATGGAGGTCACGTCCTGCTGCACTCGACCTGCCTCACGCGCTGGTTGATTGGGTTAGAGAATCTGCTCGGCCCAGACCGTCTTGCCGTCGAGGGAGTAGCGGACACCCCAGTTCTGCGCGAGTTGGGCGACAATGAAAAGGCCGCGCCCGCCTTCGTCGACCGTCTTCGCATGGCGCAACCGCGGCGCGAGGGGATTGCCGTCGTGGACCTCGCAGGTGAGGGTGCGGTCCTTGATGAGCCGCAACCGCAGAGGCGGGGTGCCGTAGCGGACGGCGTTGGTGACCAGTTCGCTGACGATCATTTCGGTGGTGTAGGTGGTTTCCTCATCCACTCCCCAAAGGGCTAGCTGGTGTTGGGCGTGAGCGCGCGCCGTGGCGACAGCTTGGGGGTGGTTGTCGAGCTGCCACGTGGCGACCTGGTCGGCGGGGAATGGGTGGGTGCGGGCGAGGAGCAGGAAGACGTCGCCGTGGCGGGTGTCGTTCCGCAGCCGGTAGAGCACGTCATCGCATAGATCCTGCAGTGGCCGGCCAGGGTGGGCCAGCACCCGTTGGAGGGTGTCCGGGGACGGGGAGGTGTGCAGGAGGGATGCGGTGTAGAAGGCGAGGACGCTGCCATCGGCGACAGGGATAGTGGTGGCGGCGAAGGGGGGTCCCTCGGCACTGCCCAGAGGGGGTCCGGCGGGCAGGTCGGGGATCTCGGTCCTCCCGTCGGGATGGGCGATGACGGGTGGGGGGTGGCCGGCCAGGGCGATGGTGCAGGTCTGGGCGAGCGGGTCGTAGACCGCGTACGCGCAGGTTCCCCTGAGCGGCATGCGGTCGCCGGGCGGCAGAGCTGCGCGTTCCTGGGCCAGGCTGATGGCGGTGTCGTTGAGGCGTGCGAGGAGCTCGTCGGGCTCCAGGTCGAGCGCGGCCAAGGAGTGGCAGGCGGTCCGCATCTGTCCCAGGGTGGTGGCCGCGTAGATGCCCTGGCCGACGACTTCGCCGACCTCCAGCGCGGTGCGGGCGCCGGACAGGGCGAAGGTGTCGAATCCGCCGCCTCCGCCCACCTCGGACGGCACGTGCAGGTGCGCGGTCTCCACCGTGGTCTGCGACGCCGGGCGGGGGAGCAGCACGTGGCGCTGGATTGTCGAGGCGATGGCGTGTTCGCGGGTGTAGCGGCGGGCGTTGTCGATACACAGCGCGGTGTGAGCGGCGACTGCGAGGGCGAGGGTGACGTCGCCGGTGTCGTAGAGGTTGGCCTGGTCGGTGCGGTACAGGCTGAGCAGCCCCAGCACGGTTCCACGCAGCGTCAGGGGTGCTGTGATCAGGCTGTGGGCACCGGATGCGCGGATCGCCTTGCCGCGCTGTGGGACCGCTGCCAGCCAGGGTGTGTCGGGGCCCAGGGTGACAAGGCGGGGCTTGAGGTCGGCCAGCGTCTGGGCGTAGGGCGTCGGGAACGGCAGAGCGCGCACGTCACCCACCGGATGTGCGTGATTCTGCTCGTCGCCGCCGCTGTGGCCGAAGGCGGCACGGCGCAGCGGCACCTCCCGTCCCAGAGGACTCGGCGGAGGGCCTCGCCACGTATCACTGCGTCCACCACTTCCACCACGGCGATGTCGGCGATGTCCGGCACCAACTCCTGCACCACTTCCTCGCAGGTGGCCACCACGTCGAGGGTCTGTCCCACGTGCTCGCGCACCGAGCCGAAGACGCGCAGGCGGGCTCGCGTCTTTTCGCGTTCGGTGACATCGAGCATCTCCACCAACACCCCCAAGGTCCTCCCCTGCGAGTCCTCCAGGCGAGATACCGAAACGGAGAACAGGTACTCCGGCCCCGGCGCGCTCTTCGGACGCACCCCCACCAGTCGCCCCCGTGCGGGAGCGCCGCTCTCCAACACCCCGCGCAGCATCGCCAGCACCTCACCGGGTGCGGAAAGGTCGTATACGTCGGTGAGGTGTCGGCCCGTGATCTGTACAGGGGGTGTTTCGTGCAGAACCGGCCTGTTGACGTTGATCCGCAGGATCCGCAGTTCCGTGTCCAAGATCAGCAGGCCGGTAGGGGATTCGTGGAACAGAGCTTCGAATGCTGCAGCATCCGCGACGGGCGAGACGGCTTCGTTGTGCGCCACGGCAATCCACCTCCACCATCCAGCCTGCTCCCGGCTCCCACGCGCCGCTCGCTCCCTCGCTTCGCGAGACGTGTCGGACGTCGGGGGCGCCAGATGCAGGTCTGGGTGGCCGGCCTGCTCGCCTGGGTTGTCATCTGAGTTTGTCGGAGGTGTGTCGCGCGTATCGCAGATAGTGCGCGAACAGTGAGAGACAACGAGAAAGAGCGGGAATCAGTGAGACTGACTCCCGCTCTCTCAACATCGGCATCCGCCCTGATCAGAGCTTGATTCTTGCTGACTGATCGGCGAGTGCCCCCGGCAGGATTCGAACCTGCGCACACGGCTCCGGAGGCCGTTGCTCTATCCCCTGAGCTACGGGGGCGCGTCGGGCGTGGTGTTCGCGGCGACGGGTAGAACCCTACCAGCTCTTTTGCGGGTGGCCGGCATGGGTTTGCGTGGGGGAGGGGCGGGGACTGCGCGGGCGCGGGGTGGGGAGGCCCGCAGGGGGTGGAAGTGGGGAAAACCCGGACGCGGCGGTGGGTGCGGACCTACTCTCGAGTTGTGTCAGGCGCGTCCGGTCGGGTGCTTGTTGTGGACGACAACAAGGTCATCCGGCAGCTGATCAGGGTCAACCTCGAGCTGGAGGGTTTCGAGGTGGTGACCGCGGCCGATGGTGCCGAATGCCTGGATATCGTCCATCAGGTGCGGCCCGACGTCGTGACCCTTGATGTCGTCATGCCCCGGCTTGACGGGTTGCGGACCGCCGCCCGACTTCGCGCCGATCCCCGGACCCGGAATGTTCCCCTCGCCATCGTGAGTGCCTGCACCCAGTACGAGGTCGAGTGCGGGCTTGATGTCGGTGTCGACGCCTTTCTCGCCAAGCCCTTCGAGCCCGTCGAACTCGTGCGGCTCGTATGGCAGTTGCTGGAGCAGCGGCCGTCGGCGCGTGGCGGCGGTGCGGGGGGTGCGGAGAGCGGTGCCTCACCCTCGTTCGAAGGCGCCTTCGGAGGAGCTGCCGAGGGCGCCTTCGGGGGCCCCGGCGTCGAGGAAGCCGAGCGCGCCGGACGCGCCGGTCATTGATCGACGCCGATGCCGATGCCGATGCCGATGCGATGCCGACACCGACACCGACACCGACGCCGATGCCGGAACACTATTGATCGACGCCGTGACCACCATTGATGGGCATCGGCATCGGCCCGCGCACCCGCCTCGACACCGCGATCACCGGACGGTTCGGCCGTCACTCGCGTGGCCGTAGCGTGCTCTCGCCGTGCCGTGCGACCACGCACCGAGAGTGCGGCCCTCCGCGCCCGCACCCTCCTGCCCGTCCCCTCCGCCCCTGTCCACATCCCGGACCCTCCCTCCCAAACCCACTCGCCTACCCACCCCCCTCCTCCCCTACGCTTGTCCCGTGACCCCCGTCGAGCTCTCCCGTACCGTGCTGCGCGCGGTGCGTCGTGCTGTCGATGAGGGGGAGCTGAGCGTTGCCGTGCCCGCACGTGCCGTGGTGACGGTGCCGGGGCCGGGCGGGTGCGGGGACTACGCCACGAACATCGCCCTTCAGCTGGCGCGGCCTGCCGGGCGGTCGCCCCGGGACGTGGCCGAGATCCTGCGGGCGCACCTGAGCGGCGCTGCCGGTGTCGCCGACGTCGCGATCACCGGGCCCGGGTTTCTGAACATCAGCCTCGGAAGCGGGGCGTCCGGCGCCCTCGTACGGGACGTCCTCACGCAAGGCCCTCGGTACGGGCACGGTGACGCCCTCGCCGGGCAGGTCGTCGAGCTGCGCGTGCCGTACGACACCCGCGCCGAGGTCGTCGCGGACACGCTCGTACGGATCGTCGCCACCCAGGGCGGCCGCGCCGAGGTGCGGCACGCCGAGCCGGTGAATCTGCGGCCCGTGCCCGCGCCGGAGGACCCCGCCCCCCTCGGCCCCGACGCCGCCCGCTGGGCCCTGCTCCACCCCGCGGCCCACGACCGGCCTCGGATCACCGCCGACCACCTCGTCCAGCGCGAGAGCAACCCTCTCTTCCGCGTTCGGTACGCGCACGCGCGCACCCGGGCCCTCACCCGCAACGCCGCCGCACTCGGCTACACCGGCGACCCCAGCGACCCCAGTGACGTACGCGGCCAGGACGATCTCCTCGCCGCCCTCGCCGAGTACCCCCACGCCCTCCGCGTCGCTGCGACCCACCGCGGACCCGACCGGCTCGCCCGGCATCTCGTCGGCACCGCCGACGCCCTCCTCGCCGTCCAGCACACCGTGCTGCCGCGCGGCGACGAGAAACCCTTGGCCGCCCACCGCGCCCGGCTCGCGCTCGCCGAAGCCGCCGGGACGGTGCTGGCCGGCGGCCTGTCCCTGCTCGGCATCAGTGCCCCTGACTACCTCTGAGGAAGCCCCTACAGACATGAGCCGTTCCGCACACCCCGCCGGGCCCCGTCACGCCGACGTCCTCCCCGAGGGCCACTACAGCGCCCCGCCCGCCGACCTCAACGCCCTCGACCCCAAGGTCTGGGCCCACACCGTCACCCGTACGACCGACGGAGTCGTCAGCGTCGGAGGTATCGAAGTCACCCGGCTCGCCGAGGAGTTCGGCACTCCGGCCTACTTCGTCGACGAGGCCGACTTCCGTGAGCGCGCCCGCGCCTGGCGCACCGCCTTCGGGCACGACGCCGACGTCTTCTACGCCGGCAAGGCCTTCCTCTCGCGGGCCGTCGTCCGGTGGCTGCACGAGGAAGGGCTCAACCTCGACGTCTGCTCCGGCGGCGAGCTCGCCACCGCCCTGTCCGCCGGCATGCCCGCCGACCGCATCGCCTTCCACGGCAACAACAAGTCCGAGACCGAGATCCGTACGGCCATCGAGGCTGGCGTCGGACGTATCGTGCTCGACTCCTTCCAGGAGATCGTCCGCGTCGCCCACATCGCCGAGTCCCTCGGCAAGCGGCAGCGCGTGCAGATCCGTATCACCGTCGGCGTAGAGGCGCACACCCACGAGTTCATCGCGACAGCCCACGAGGATCAGAAGTTCGGGATCCCGCTCGCCGGCGGACAGGCCGCCGAGGCCGTGCGCCGGGCCCTCCAGCTCGACGGGCTCGAACTCATCGGGATTCACTCGCACATCGGGTCCCAGATCTTCGACATGTCCGGCTTCGAGGTCGCGGCCCACCGCGTCGTCGGTCTCCTGAAGGCCATCCGCGACGAGCACGGCATCGAGCTGCCCGAGATCGACCTCGGTGGCGGGCTCGGAATCGCCTACACGAGTGACGACGACCCCCGTGAGCCCCACGAAATCGCCAAGGCGCTCAGCGAGATCGTCACCCGTGAGTGTGAGGCCGCCCGGCTCCGCACCCCGCGCATCTCCGTCGAGCCCGGGCGCGCCATCGTCGGCCCGACCGCCTTCACCCTCTACGAGGTCGGCACGATCAAGCCCCTCGACGGGCTGCGTACCTACGTCTCCGTCGACGGCGGCATGTCCGACAACATCCGTACCGCGCTGTACGACGCCGAGTACAGCGTCGCCCTCGTCTCCCGTACGAGTGACGCGGAGCCCATGCTCGTCCGCGTCGTCGGCAAGCACTGCGAGAGCGGCGACATCGTCGTGAAGGACGCGTTCCTGCCCTCCGACCTGGCTCCGGGCGACCTCATCGCGGTCCCGGCGACCGGCGCGTACTGCCGGTCCATGGCCAGCAACTACAACCACGCGCTGCGCCCCCCGGTCGTCGCCGTGAACGACGGCGAGGCCCGGGTGATCGTCCGCCGTGAGACGGAGGAGGACCTCCTGCGTCTCGACGTCGGCTGACCCAGGCGGAAAATCTCCTGCGTCCGCCTGCCAGAAAAATGAAATAGACGTCTCACGATCCGGACTAGGGGCAGAAACCCCCGTCCGGTGAGTGAGACTGGACCAACCGATGACGGTATGAGGAAACGAGGTCGGATGATGCGTACGCGTCCGCTGAAGGTGGCGCTGCTGGGCTGTGGGGTTGTCGGCTCAGAGGTGGCGCGCATCATGACGACGCACGCCGATGACCTCGCCGCGCGCATCGGAGCCCCCGTCGAGCTGGCCGGAGTCGCCGTACGGCGGCCCTCCAAGGTGCGCGAGGGAATCCCGGCCGAGCTCGTCACCACCGACGCCACCGCGCTCGTCAAACGCGGGGACATCGACGTCGTCGTCGAGGTCATCGGCGGTATCGAGCCCGCCCGCACGCTCATCACCACCGCCTTCGAGCACGGCGCCTCCGTCGTCTCCGCGAACAAGGCCCTCCTCGCCCAGGACGGCGCCGCCCTGCACGCCGCCGCCGGGGAACACGACAAGGACCTCTACTACGAGGCCGCCGTCGCCGGTGCCATCCCGCTGATCCGGCCGCTGCGCGAGTCCCTCGCCGGCGACAAGATCAACCGGGTCATGGGGATCGTCAACGGGACGACCAACTACATCCTCGACAAGATGGACTCGACCGGGGCCGGGTATCAGGAGGCCCTCGACGAGGCCACAGCGCTCGGGTACGCCGAGGCCGACCCGACCGCCGACGTCGAGGCCTTCGACGCCGCCGCCAAGGCCGCGATCCTCGCCGGAATCGCCTTCCACACGCGCGTGCGCCTCGACGACGTTTACCGCGAGGGCATGACCGAGGTCACCGCCGCCGACTTCGCCTCGGCGAAGGAGATGGGCTGCACCATCAAGCTGCTCGCCATCTGCGAGCGGGCCGCGGACGGCGGGTCCGTCACCGCGCGCGTGCACCCCGCGATGATTCCGCTGAGCCACCCGCTCGCCAACGTGCGCGGCGCGTACAACGCCGTGTTCGTCGAGTCGGATGCCGCCGGGCAGCTCATGTTCTACGGGCCCGGCGCGGGCGGCGCCCCGACCGCCTCCGCCGTCCTGGGCGACCTCGTCGCCGTCTGCCGCAACAAGCTCAGCGGTGCGACCGGGCCCGGCGAGTCGGCGTACGCGGCCCTGCCCGTCTCGCCCATGGGCGATGTCGTCACGCGCTACCACATCAGCCTCGACGTGGCCGACAAACCGGGTGTTCTCGCCCAGGTGGCCACCGTTTTCGCCGAGCACGGTGTCTCGATCGATACCGTTCGGCAGCAGGGCAAGGACGGGGAAGCCTCCCTCGTCGTCGTCACCCACCGTGCGTCCGACGCGTCCTTGAACGGGACCGTCGAGGCGCTGCGCGGCCTCGACACCGTGCGGGGCGTCGCCAGCATCATGCGGGTTGAAGGAGAGTAACCAGCAATGACCCACCAGTGGCGCGGAATCATCGAGGAGTACCGGGACCGGCTGCCGGTATCCGACAGCACGGAGGTCGTGACGCTCCGCGAGGGGGGTACGCCGCTCGTGCCCGCGCAGGTGCTCTCCGAGCGCACGGGCTGCGAGGTCCACCTCAAGGTGGAGGGCGCCAACCCGACCGGGTCCTTCAAGGACCGCGGTATGACCATGGCCATCACGAAGGCCAAGGAGGAGGGCGCGAAGGCCGTCATCTGCGCCTCCACGGGCAATACGTCCGCCTCCGCCGCTGCCTATGCCGTACGCGCCGGGATGGTCTCCGCCGTCCTCGTGCCGCAGGGCAAGATCGCGCTCGGCAAGATGGGCCAGGCCCTCGTGCACGGCGCGAAGATCCTCCAGGTCGACGGCAACTTCGACGACTGCCTGACGCTCGCGCGCGCTCTCTCCGACAACTACCCGGTGGCGCTGGTCAATTCGGTCAACCCGGTGCGTATCGAGGGCCAGAAGACCGCCGCGTTCGAGATCGTGGACATGCTGGGTGACGCGCCCGACATCCACGTCCTGCCGGTGGGCAACGCGGGCAACATCACGGCGTACTGGAAGGGCTACACCGAGTACGCCGCCGACGGCATCGCCCGTCGGACCCCGCGCATGTGGGGTTTCCAGGCCTCCGGTTCGGCGCCGATCGTGCGCGGCGAGGTCGTCAAGGACCCGTCGACCATCGCCACCGCGATCCGCATCGGCAACCCGGCCTCGTGGCAGTTCGCGCTGGCCGCGCGGGACGAATCGGGCGGTCTCATCGACGAGGTGACGGACCGTGAAATTCTGCGCGCCTACCGCCTGTTGGCCGCGCAGGAGGGTGTCTTCGTCGAGCCCGCGTCCGCCGCGTCCGTCGCCGGTCTGCTGAAGGCCGCCGAGCGGGGCCTCGTCGACCCGGGCCAGACGATCGTCTGCACGGTCACCGGAAACGGCCTCAAGGACCCCGACTGGGCCGTCGCCGGCGCCCCGCAGCCGGTCACGGTCCCGGTGGACGCGGTGACGGCGGCGGAGCGGCTCGGCCTGGCGTAAAGCCGCCAGGCGCAAACCCGCCAGCCGTAAGTCGCCGGGCGTCGATCAGGCAGCCGGCCGCCGGGCGGCAACCCGCCGCCGTAAAGCCGCCGGACGGCAACCCAGGGCGCCCGGCGCGGGCGGACACCGTCACAAGCCGACGGAAACCGCCCAGCGCCCGGGCCATCCCTACGGCAAGCCGACAGGGGGGTGCACGGGGGGCTTACGACACGCATCGTGCGCCTCCTGTGCGCCCTATGTCGCCACAGAACCTTCCTTCGATAGGCTGTAGCGAACCCGTCTGCCGCATATGCCGCGGTGCCGCGCCGTCCTTGCGGCCTGAGGGTCTCCCCGTACGTATCGAATGTCCTTCGACTCGAATCTCATTCGACAATCTCGCAGCTCAAGGAGAGTCATCGAGCGATGGCCGGTCCAGCGTTCCGCGCCGCCGCCGTCCGGGTGCGCGTCCCCGCCACCAGTGCCAACCTCGGCCCGGGCTTCGACGCCCTCGGCCTGTCACTGGGGCTGTACGACGACGTGGTCGTCCGGGTGGCCGACTCCGGGCTGCACATCGACATCGCAGGTGAGGGCAGCGAGACGCTCCCTCGTGACGAGAGTCACCTCCTCGTACGTTCCCTGCGCACCGCCTTCGATCTGCTGGGCGGACAGCCGCGCGGGCTCGAGATCGTCTGCGCCAACCGCATCCCGCACGGGCGGGGCCTCGGCTCCTCCTCCGCCGCCATCTGCGCCGGCATCGTCGCCGCCCGCGCCGTGACCATAGGCGGCGACACCAAGCTGGACGACACCGCGCTCCTGGAGCTCGCCACCGAGATCGAGGGACACCCCGACAATGTCGCGGCCTGTCTGCTCGGCGGTTTCACGCTCTCCTGGATGGAGGCCGGCGCAGCGCGGGCGATCAGGATGGAGCCCGCCGATTCCATCGTTCCGGTGGTTTTCGTACCGGGAAAGCCGGTACTCACCGAGACCGCGCGCAGTCTGCTGCCGCGTACCGTGCCGCATGTCGACGCCGCCGGCAACGCGGGCCGCGCCGCACTGCTCGTCGAGGCCCTGACCCGGCGCCCCGAGCTGCTGCTGCCCGCCACCGAGGACCGGCTGCACCAGGAGTACCGCGCCCCGGCCATGCCGGAGAGCGCCGCCCTCGTGGAGCGCCTGCGCGCCGACGGCATCCCTGCGGTGATCTCCGGCGCCGGTCCCACGGTGCTCGCTCTCGCGGACGAGGCGTCGGCCGACAAGGTGGCCGATCTCGCAGGTCAGGGCTGGGCCGCCAACCGGCTGGACCTCGATGCCCAGGGGGCGAGCGTGCTGCCGCTCGCACCTGTCGGTGTCAATTAGCGGCGGACGGTTGCCGGATTTGGAGAGGGGGAATGTTTGTTGGATCCGGTAGTGTTAACCTCAAGTCAGCACCCGAGCCCACCATGGCGAGGTGCTTCGTGTCCCCGTCCGGGACATCCATTCTTCCGGGAGCCTCCCAAACTGCTTTGTGCCATGCATTGGGTGCTATGCGCTGAGCAGTGCTGAGCACGCTCCGGAACCGGCGAGACCATGCCGATGACACCGCAATTCAGTGCCACGGCTCCGGAATCGTCATCACCAGATATGTCTTCCGCCGCTTTGGCGGACCACCGCCCCGGCACGGTCCACACAGCAAGGACCAAAGCCGGACAGCACAACCGGTCGCCGAGCCAGACAGGCCGACGTCCGCTCCAGGGAAGGACCCTTCGTGAGCGACACCACCGATCTGATGGGCGCACGTGTCGAGGAGACCGTTGCCGCGCCCGCCACGGACGCCTCTGCGCCTGCCACCGGTGCCGGCTCCCGGCGGCGCCGCGGTACCGGCCTTGAGGGCATGGTGCTGGCCGAGCTGCAGCAGGTCGCATCCGGCCTCGGCATCAGGGGCACCGCGCGTATGCGCAAGAGCCAGCTGATCGAGGTCATCAAGGAGGCGCAGGCTGGGGGCACCTCCCAGGCCCTTTCGGGCTCTGGGGGAGGGGGAGCCCCGGCCAAGGCCGCGTCCTCTCCCGCCGGCGAGGCCACCGAGGCCAAGCCGAAGCGCCGGGCCACCTCGAAGGCTCGTACGGGCGATGAGGCCGCCGCGGCCGAGAAGCAGGCGGCGGAGCCCGCCGCCGAGAAGGCCGTGGCCCAGCAGCAGATCGAGATCCCCGGCCAGCCGGCTGGGGGCCCCTCCCGCGATGGGGGTACCTCCCGCGCGAGCGAAGCCGAGCGTGGGGGAGAAGCCGAGCGCGGCGGAGACGACGCTCCCGCGGAGCGCCGCCGTCGCCGTGCCACCGCCGAGGCGGGCAGCCCCGAGACGGTCGCCGGCGAGGCGAAGAGCGAGCCGAAGGCCGAGACCCCGGTCCAGGCGCAGGGCGAGGACAAGGCCGACGCCGAGGGCGCCGACGGCCGTCAGGGCCGCCGTGACCGCCGTGACCGCGACCGTGGCGGCCGTGACCGCGACCGTCGTGGCAAGGGCGACGAGCAGCAGGGCGGCGGCCAGCAGCGCCAGGACCGCCAGGACCGTCAGCAGCAGGGCGGCGGCCGTCAGGACCGCCAGCAGCGCGACACCGGGCCGCGGGCCGATGAGGACGGGGACGACTTCGAGGGTGGCCGCCGCGGCCGTCGCGGGCGCTACCGGGACCGCCGGGGCCGTCGTGGCCGCGACGAGATCGCCGAGCCGCAGCTCGCCGAGGACGACGTCCTGATCCCCGTCGCGGGCATCCTGGACATCCTCGACAACTACGCCTTCATCCGTACGTCGGGCTACCTGCCGGGCCCCAACGACGTTTACGTCTCCCTCGCCCAGGTCCGCAAGAACGGCCTGCGCAAGGGTGACCACGTCACCGGCGCGGTCCGTCAGCCCAAGGAGGGTGAGCGCCGCGAGAAGTTCAACGCGCTGGTCCGCCTGGACTCCGTCAACGGCATGGCGCCCGAACACGGCCGTGGCCGCCCGGAGTTCAACAAGCTGACGCCGCTGTACCCGCAGGACCGCCTCCGCCTGGAGACGGACCCGGGCATCCTCACCACCCGCATCATCGACCTCGTTGCGCCGATCGGTAAGGGCCAGCGCGGTCTGATCGTGGCCCCGCCGAAGACCGGCAAGACCATGATCATGCAGGCGATCGCCAACGCGATCACGCACAACAACCCCGAGTGCCACCTGATGGTCGTCCTGGTCGACGAGCGTCCGGAAGAGGTCACCGACATGCAGCGGTCGGTCAAGGGCGAGGTCATCTCCTCGACCTTCGACCGCCCGGCCGAGGACCACACCACGGTCGCCGAACTGGCGATTGAGCGTGCCAAGCGTCTTGTGGAGCTGGGTCACGACGTCGTCGTGCTGCTCGACTCGATCACGCGTCTGGGCCGTGCGTACAACCTCGCCGCCCCGGCCTCCGGCCGCATCCTGTCCGGTGGTGTCGACTCGACGGCCCTCTACCCGCCGAAGCGCTTCTTCGGTGCGGCGCGCAACATCGAGGACGGCGGCTCGCTGACCATCCTCGCGACCGCGCTCGTCGACACCGGGTCCCGCATGGACGAGGTGATCTTCGAGGAGTTCAAGGGCACCGGCAACGCGGAGCTCAAGCTCGACCGGAAGCTCGCCGACAAGCGCATCTTCCCGGCGGTGGACGTCGACGCGTCCGGTACCCGTAAGGAAGAGATCCTGCTCGGCAACGACGAGCTCGCCATCGTCTGGAAGCTGCGCCGGGTGCTGCACGCGCTCGACCAGCAGCAGGCGATCGAGCTGCTGCTGGACAAGATGAAACAGACGAAGTCGAACGCCGAGTTCCTGCTTCAGATCCAGAAGACCACGCCGTCGCCGGGCAACGGCAACGACTGAGGTCAGCAGGTCAGCCTGCAAGAACCGCTGAGGGCCGCCCCCGTCACCCAGGTGACGGGGGCGGCCCTTTGTGCGACCTAGAACAGGTGTACGATCACGCTTCTTGAACTTCTGCTGAAGCAGATATGAACTCTTGACTCTGAGGGGGGACTTGAGTGGATACACCCATGTCCGGGGGCGGTCGCCACAGACGCCGTATACGGATCGCCGTCCCGGTCGTGGCCGCCGGTCTGGCCGCCGCCGTCGCGGGGACGCTGCTGATGTCGTCCGCGAACGCCGCATCGCCCCTGCCGACGCCGCCCGCCCAGCCCGCCACCTCGGCGCCCACCCTGGCCGAGCTGAAGGAGCGGGTCACGGGCGCCCTCGCCGGTGACGACACCGCGGGGGAGACGACCACGAAGTCGTCCCTGAGCGCGAGCACGAGCACGAGCACGAGCGGCTCCACTGTCGACGCGAAGATCATCGGCGGCACCACGACGACCATCACGTCCGCGCCGTGGATGGCCCAGCTCTGGTACTACGACGACCGGGGCACCACCAGCGAGAGCGACGACCTCGGCTTCTTCTGTGGCGGCTCCGTCGTGTCGCCGACGAAGATCCTCACCGCCGCGCACTGCCTCAAGGGTTACGACTGGAAGGCCAACGGCGCCGTCGTGACCGGCAGCACGCAGCTGCCGACCTCCGACTCCTCGGGCGGCACCGACCTGCACGGCGGCACCGTCGCCGGTGTCGCCCGGCAGTGGAACCACCCGTCGTACAGCTCGACGACCATCGACAACGACATCGCGGTCCTCACGCTGGCGACCCCCGTCACCGCCAAGCCGATCCGCATAACGACGTCCGGTGACACCGCCTCGTACGCGTCCGGCACCCAGGCCACGGTCTACGGCTGGGGCCGCACCAGCTCCACCAGCCAGGACATCTCCCAGATCCTGAAGACGGCCACGCTGCCCATCAAGTCCGACACCACCTGCGCGGGCGCCTACGGCAGCGACTTCGTCAAGGGCCACATGGTCTGCGCGGGTGCCCCGGCGACCGGCAGCGACAGCGGCACCACCTCGGCGTGCAACGGCGACTCCGGCGGCCCGCTGATCGTCGGCGGCCGTATCGTCGGCGTCGTCTCCTGGGGTGTCCAGGACTGCGTCGCGAAGGGCGCGTACAGCGTCTTCGCGAAGGTCAGCACGTACGTCGGGGCCGCGTACCCGCGCGTTGACGACACCAACCTGAGCGGTGACCACAGGGCCGACCTGTTCCTGCGCCGTGCCTCCGACGGCACCGGCTACGCGGCGGACTCCAAGGGCACCTCGTTCTCCCCGGTCCGGAACCTCGGCAGCTTCAAGGGTCTCAACGTCGTGCTGCAGTCCGACCTCAACCGGGACGGCTACCAGGACTACGTGGTCCGCCAGACCACCACGGGCGACGTCTACTGGCTGCACTGGGTCCGCTCGACCGAGAGCTGGGCCAACGACCAGATCTTCGACAACTGGAAGACCCGCACCCGTATCGTCGCCCCCGGCGACGTGACCGGCGACGCCCTGCCCGACCTGCTCTCGGTCGACTCCGGCGGGGTCCTGTGGATCTACCCGGGCAAGGGCAACGGCACCTTCTCGGCGCGCGTCCAGGTCCGCTCCGGCTGGAACCAGTACAACTCCCTGCGCGGACACGGTGACTTCACCGGCGACGGCAAGGCCGACCTGATCGCGCGCAGCCGGACCGGCTCGTACGTCTACCTGTACAAGGGCACCGGCAAGGCCGGCAGCGAAGCCTTCTCCAGCCGCATCAAGGTGCGCACGTGGGGCGACTACAACGCCTTCGACGCCCCCGGTGACGTGACCGGCGACGGCAAGGCCGACTTCATGGCCCGTACGCCTGGCGGCACGCTCTACCTGTACCCGGGCACCGGCAAGGCGACCAGCGAGATCTTCGCCACAAGGATCTCCGTCGGCACCGGTCACCAGCAATACGACATTTTCGGCTGACATCGCAGGTGAGCGGGGTTTTCCCGGATTGACCGATGACACAGGGTGCCCACCGTTTTACGCGGTGGGTGCCCTGCTTTGTGCAACCCTTTCCCGAGTTTCCCCGTCTGACCGTACAGAGCGAGCATGGAGCGGTACGCGGTCACGACAGGGCGGGTCCCGGCCCTGAAAGCAAGGGGTAACCGAAGCAACGAGGACTGAGGTGCACATGCCTGCCGAGAGCACGCCGGAACCCGGCATACCAGGGGAGTCCGGCACGAGCGCCCGGCGTCGCCGCGCCAAGGGCCGCCGCCGCAAGCCCCGCAGCACGCGCAGCAAGGCACTCCTCGTCACGGCCTGGACCGCGGCGGGCATCGTCGTGCTGGGGGGCGCGGGCGCCGGGTTCGTGTACTTCAAGCTCAATGGCAACATCAAGAGCGTCGACATCAACCAGGTGCTCGGCACCGACCGGCCGACGAAGGTCGACAACGGCTCCGAGAACATCCTGGTCCTGGGCTCCGACACCCGCTCCGGCGGCAACGAGAAGCTGGGCGGCGGCACCGACGACGGCACCGCCCGCTCCGACACGGCGATGATCGTGCACGTCTACGAGGGCCACAAGAAGGCCAGCGTGGTCTCGATCCCCCGCGACACCCTGATCGAGCGGCCCTCCTGCACCGACGCCGACGGGGTCACGCACGACGCGGCCTCCGACGTGATGTTCAACTCCGCGTACGCCACCGGCGGGGCGACCTGCGCGGTGAAGACCGTCGAGTCCCTGACCGGCATCCGCATGGATCACTACGTCGAGGTCGACTTCAGCGGCTTCCAGAAGCTCATCGACGAACTCGGCGGGGTCAAGGTCACCACGACCGAGGACATCGACGACCCCGACAGCCATCTGAACCTGACCGCCGGTACGCACAAGCTCACCGGCAAGCAGGCGCTCGGCCTGGTCCGCACCCGGCACGGCGTCGGCGACGGCTCCGACCTGGGCCGCATCCAGCTCCAGCAGGCTTTCATCAAGGCCCTGGTCAACCAGGCCAAGCAGGTCGGCGTCCTGTCCAGCCCGAAGAAGGCGTACGACCTCGCCATGACCGCGACCAAGACGGTCACGACCGACTCCGAGCTCGGCTCGGTCAGCAACCTCGCGTCCTTCGCCAACGGCCTCAAGGGCATCAGCTCGTCGAACATGACCATGGTGACGATGCCGGTCCAGTACGACGCCGAGGACGCCAACCGCGTCCTCATCGACAAGGACAAGTCCCAGCTGGTCTGGAAGGCCCTGAAGAACGACCGGGCGATCCCGAAGGCGGCCACCGAGGGCACGGCCACGGGCACCGCGAAGGACGTCGTGAGCGCCGGCTGACACGCACGGGGCCCCGGCCGGCACGCCGGGAATAGATCACCCATCCCCCCGGTTTTGGGGGATGGCGCCAGTCCTGGCAGACTGGTACGTCGGCTCCGGTTCACGCTCCCGCAATCCGCGGCGGCGACCCGGCGCCCTCCCGAAACTAGGAGACACCTTGAAGCGCGACATCCACCCCGAGTACGTCGAGACGCAGGTCAGCTGCACCTGTGGCGCGTCGTTCACCACCCGTAGCACGATCGGCAGCGGCACCATCCGTGCCGAGGTCTGCTCCGAGTGCCACCCGTTCTACACGGGCAAGCAGAAGATCCTCGACACCGGTGGCCGTGTGGCCCGCTTCGAGGCCCGCTTCGGCAAGGCTGCCGCTGCCAAGAAGTAGCGAGCCCACAGCGCCGGTCTTCGGTGCCCCCTGCACGGGGGCGCCGGGACCGGCGCTTTGCGGTGCAGCCCCCTCCCCCACTCTCGGCTTGTCCCCCAGTGCCTTAAGGGCCTGGGAGGTACCCCCAGAGCGGGGGGACCCCCATGCCGTACCTACGTCCCCGAGCCCATGTGGAGCTGGGGACAGCCCATTGGAGCCGGAGATGTTCGAGGCGGTCGAGGAACTCATCGGCGAGCACGCCGATCTGGAGAAGAAGCTCGCTGACCCGTCGGTCCACGCCGACCAGGCCAACGCGCGCAAGCTGAACAAGCGCTACGCCGAGCTGAGCCCGATCGTCGCGACGTACCGCTCCTGGAAGCAGACCGGGGACGACATCGAGACGGCGAAGGAACTCGCGGCCGACGACCCCGACTTCGCCGCCGAGGTCAAGGACCTGGACAAGCAGCGCGAGGAGCTCACCGAGAAGCTCCGGCTGCTCCTCGTCCCGCGCGACCCCAGCGACGACAAGGACGTCATCCTCGAGATCAAGGCGGGCGCGGGCGGCGACGAGTCGGCCCTGTTCGCCGGCGACCTGCTGCGCATGTACCTGCGCTACGCCGAGCGCGTCGGCTGGAAGACCGAGATCATCGACTCCACCGAGTCGGAGCTCGGCGGCTACAAGGACGTCCAGGTCGCCGTGAAGACCAAGGGCGGCCAGGGCGCCACCGAGCCCGGCCAGGGTGTCTGGGCCCGCCTGAAGTACGAGGGCGGAGTGCACCGCGTGCAGCGCGTGCCGTCGACCGAGTCGCAGGGCCGTATCCACACCTCCGCGGCCGGTGTCCTGGTCACGCCCGAGGCCGAGGAGGTCGACGTCGAGATCCACGCGAACGATCTACGCATCGACGTCTACCGCTCCTCCGGGCCCGGCGGCCAGTCCGTCAACACGACCGACTCCGCGGTGCGCATCACGCACATTCCCACCGGAGTCGTCGCTTCCTGCCAGAACGAGAAGAGTCAGCTGCAGAACAAGGAGCAGGCGATGCGTATCCTGCGCTCCAGGCTCCTCGCGGCGGCGCAGGAGGAAGCCGAGCGGGAAGCCGCGGACGCGCGCCGCAGCCAGGTCCGTACCGTCGACCGCTCCGAGAAGATCCGTACGTACAACTTCCCGGAGAATCGCATCTCGGACCACCGCGTCGGCTTCAAGGCGTACAACTTGGACCAGGTCCTGGACGGCGACCTCGACTCGGTGATCCAGGCGTGCGTCGACGCGGACTCGGCCGCGAAGCTCGCCGCCGCGTAACAGCGGTACACAGAAGACGACAACAGCTCAGCCCCGGAGGACCAGCGTGAACCTGCTGCTTGCGGAAGTGGCCCAGGCCACCCAGCGGCTGGCCGACGCCGGCGTGCCCTCGCCGCGCAATGACGCGGAGGAGCTCGCCGCGTTCGTGCACGGCGTCAAGCGGGGCGAGCTGCACACGGTCAAGGACGCGGACTTCGACGCCCGCTACTGGGAGGTGACCGCGCGCCGCGAGGCCCGCGAGCCGCTCCAGCACATCACCGGGCGGGCCTACTTCCGTTACCTGGAACTCCAGGTCGGGCCAGGGGTGTTCGTGCCCCGGCCGGAGACCGAGTCCGTGGTCGGCTGGGCCATAGACGCCGTACGCGCCATGGATGTCGTCGAGCCGCTGATCGTCGACCTCTGCACCGGCTCGGGCGCCATCGCGCTCGCTCTCGCGCAGGAGGTCCCGCGCTCGCGCGTGCACGCCGTGGAGCTGTCCGAGGACGCCCTCCAGTGGACCCGCAAGAACGTCGAGGGGTCCAGGGTCGACCTGCGCCAGGGAGACGCCCTGGCGGCCTTCCCGGACCTCGACGGCCAGGTGGACCTGGTGATCTCCAACCCGCCGTACATCCCGCTGACGGAATGGGAGTACGTCGCTCCGGAGGCCCGGGACTACGATCCCGAACTCGCCCTGTTCTCAGGGGAGGACGGACTCGACCTCATCCGCGGCATCGAGCGCACCGCGCACCGGCTGCTGCGCCCCGGCGGCGTCGTCGTCATCGAGCACGCCGACACCCAGGGCGGGCAGGTGCCGTGGATCTTCACCGAGGAGCGGGGCTGGGCCGACGCGGCCGACCACGCGGACCTCAACAACCGGCCGCGGTTCGCGACCGCCCGCAAGGCGATGCCGTGAGCACGCGCAGTCCAGGAACTTCGACTCAGCAGTACGTGTACGAGGAGGCCCGCTAAATGGCACGGCGATACGACACCAACGACGCGACCGACCGCATCACCGGTCTGCGTGAGGCAGCGTCCGCCGTCCGCCGTGGCGAGCTGGTGGTCCTGCCGACGGACACGGTGTACGGCGTCGGCGCCGACGCGTTCTCCTCGGAGGCCGTCGCCGATCTCCTCGAAGCCAAGGGCCGGGGGCGCAATATGCCCACCCCTGTCCTCATCGGCTCCCCGAACACGCTGCACGGCCTCGTCACGGACTTCTCCGAGATGGCCTGGGAACTGGTCGACGCGTTCTGGCCGGGCGCGCTCACGCTCGTCGCCAAGCACCAGCCGTCCCTGCAGTGGGACTTGGGGGACACCCGGGGCACGGTGGCCATCCGTATGCCGCTGCACCCGGTCGCCATCGAACTGCTCACAGAGGTGGGCCCGATGGCGGTCTCCTCCGCCAACCTCACGGGACACCCGGCTCCCGAGGACTGTGACGCCGCGCAGGAGATGCTCGGCGATTCCATCTCCGTCTACCTGGACGGCGGCCCGACCCCGGGCATCGTCCCCTCCTCGATCGTCGACGTGACCGGCAAGGTGCCTGTGCTGCTGCGCGAGGGTGCCCTGTCGGCGGAGGAGCTCCGGAAGGTCGTACCCGACCTCGAGGTGGCGAATTGACAGCCCCTGACGCGGGGCGTGGCATAGGCACGGGGATCACGGGGACCGGTGGGTCCTCCAGGGGGTCCTTCCGCATCCTCCACGTCAGCACTGGCAACGTGTGCCGCTCGCCGATCACCGAGCGGCTGACCCGGCACGCCCTGGCGGACCGGCTCGGCGATCCCCTGTGGGGCGGCCTCATCGTGGAGAGCGCGGGCACCTGGGGCCACGAGGGCGCGCCCATGGAGGCCAACGCCGAGATGGTCCTCGCCGACTTCGGCGCGGATGCCTCCGGCTTCGTCGGCCGCGAGCTCCTTGACGATCACGTCATCCGTGCCGACCTGGTCCTCACGGCCACCCGCGACCACCGGGCCCACGTCATCTCCATGGGGCACTCTGCGGGCCTGCGCACCTTCACCCTGAAGGAGTTCACCCGCCTCGTCCGCGCCATAGACACGGCAACCCTGCCTCCCCTGGAGGACGGCGTGGTCGAGCGCGCCCGCGCCCTGGTGCGGGCCGCCGCCGCGCTGCGCGGGTGGCTGCTGGCTCCGACGGCGGAGGCGGACGAGGTGTTCGACCCGTACGGGGCGCCGCTGCCGTTCTTCCGGTCTATCGGGGATGAGATCAATGAGGCGCTGGATCCGGTGGTGACTGCGCTTACCGGGGTGCCCGCCCGTACGTAGGCTGCCGCCGGCGTTTCCTTGCACGGTGCCCGGCGCTGTCGGCTGTGCCCACCCTCCCCCACTCTCGGCTTCTTCCCCAGTGCCTTAAGGGCCTGGGAGGTACCCCCAGAGCGGGGGGACCCCCATCGCCCTGCGGAACGACTGCCCACAGCGGTAAACGACTGCCCACAGCGGTAGCGGCCGCGCCCGGCGAGGCGTAACACCGGGCGTCCCACCGGTCCCGGTTCTACATTGGACGTAGCGTCCCCCCCCGCCGAGGTCCGGAGTCCACCATGCCGGTCGCACAGATGCTTGCCGCGGATGTTCTGAGTCGACAGGACCCCGTGCTCGCCGAGATTCTGCTCAGTGAGCTGGACCGGCAGTCGACGACGCTGCAGTTGATCGCGGCCGAGAACTTCACCTCGCCGGCCGTGCTGGCCGCGCTCGGGTCGCCGCTGGCGAACAAGTACGCCGAGGGGTATCCGGGCTCCCGCTTTCACGGCGGATGCGAGATCGTCGACGTCGCCGAGCGCATCGCGGCCGACCGGGCCAAGGCCCTGTTCGGCGCCGATCACGCCAATGTGCAGTCGCACTCGGGGAGTTCGGCCGTCCTCGCCGCATACGCCGCCCTGCTGCGCCCCGGGGACACCGTGCTGGCCATGGGACTGCCCTTCGGCGGGCACCTCACGCACGGGTCGCCCGCCAATTTCTCCGGGCGCTGGTTCGACTTCGTCGGGTACGGCGTGGAGGCGGAGACCGGGCTCATCGACTACGACCAGGTGCGCACCCTCGCGCGGACGCACCGGCCCAAGGCGGTCGTGTGCGGGTCCATCTCCTATCCTCGGCACATCGACTACGCCGCGTTCCGTGAGATCGCCCACGAGGTGGGCGCCTATCTCATCGCGGACGCCGGCCACCCCATCGGGCTCGTCGCGGGCCGAGCGGCGCCCAGTCCGGTGCCGTACGCCGATGTCGTGTGCGCGACGACCCACAAGGTGCTGCGCGGGCCGCGCGGCGGCATGATCCTGTGCAAGAGCGAGCTGGCCGAGCGCGTGGACCGGGCCGTCTTCCCGTTCACCCAGGGCGGCGCGCAGATGAACGCGATCGCCGCCAAGGCCGTCGCGTTCGGCGAGGCGGCGACCCCGGCCTTCACGGCGTACGCGCATCAGGTCGTCGCCAACGCCCAGGTGCTGGCCGACGAGCTGGGCGAGGAGGGGCTCGCCATCACCACGGGCGGTACGGACACGCATCTGATCACCGCCGATCCGGTGCCGCTCGGCGTCGACGGACGCACCGCCCGCGGGCGTCTGGCCGCCGCCGGGATGGTCCTGGACTGCTGTGCGCTGCCGCACGGCGACGCCCGCGGCCTGCGGCTCGGTACGGCCGCCCTGACCACCCAGGGGATGGGAGAGGCCGAGATGGCGCGGATCGCCGTCCTGATCGCGGGGGTGCTGCGGGAGGACATCGACGCCAGGTCGGCGCGTGAAGAAGTGCGGGAGCTCACCGGCAGATTTCCGCCGTATCCGGGCTGACCGGGGGTAGGCGTCCACGCATGCACAGCCACTCGTGCAACCATCGTCGCTACCCGGAAGTCCCCAACCATATGCGCGCATCGCTAGGGTGTGGGGCTGAGATGGCCAGCGAGACCTGTGGGGAAGCCCGTGCGTGAATACCTCCTGACGCTCTGCATCACGGCCGCGGTGACGTATCTGCTGACAGGGCCGGTACGGAAATTCGCGATCGTGGCCGGAGCCATGCCGGAGATCCGTGCGCGCGATGTGCACCGGGAACCCACTCCGCGGCTGGGCGGTATCGCGATGTTCTTCGGGCTGTGCGCGGGCCTGCTGGTCGCGGACCACCTGACCAACCTGAGCGAGGTCTTCACGCAGTCGAACGAGCCGCGCGCGCTGCTCTCGGGAGCGGCGCTCATCTGGCTGATCGGCGTCCTGGACGACAAGTTCGAGATCGACGCCCTGATCAAGCTGGGCGGCCAGATGATCGCCGCCGGTGTCATGGTCGTGCAGGGTCTGACGATCCTGTGGCTGCCGATCCCCGGCGTCGGCCTGGTCGCGCTGACCCAGTGGCAGGGGACTCTCCTCACCGTCGCCCTCGTCGTGATCACCATCAACGCGGTGAACTTCGTCGACGGCCTCGACGGTCTCGCCGCCGGCATGGTGTGCATCGCGTCCACCGCGTTCTTCCTGTACGCGTACCGCATCTGGTACTCGTACGGCATCGAGGCCGCCGCCCCGGCGACGCTCTTCGCGGCGATCCTGATGGGCATGTGCCTGGGCTTCCTGCCGCACAACATGCATCCGGCGCGGATCTTCATGGGCGACTCCGGCTCGATGCTGATCGGTCTGGTGCTGGCCGCCGGTGCGATCTCCATCACGGGGCAGATCGACCCCGACGCGATGAACCTGTTCTCCGGTTCCGAGCGCAACACCGTGCACCAGACGGTGCCCGTCTACATCCCGCTGCTGCTGCCGCTGACGATCATCGCGGTCCCGGCCGCCGACCTGGTGCTGGCCATCGTGCGGCGCACCTGGCGCGGCCAGTCCCCGTTCGCCGCCGACCGCGGGCATCTGCACCACCGCCTCTTGGAGGTCGGGCACTCGCACAGCCGCGCCGTCCTGATCATGTACTTCTGGTCGGCGCTGATCGCCTTCGGCGCCCTCGCCTTCTCGGTCAACTCGGCGTCCATGTGGATCGTGCTCGGCATCGCGGCACTCAGCGCGGTCGGTCTCGTGCTGCTCCTGCTGCCGCGCTTCACGCCGCGCGCCCCGCGCTGGGCCGAACACCTGGTGCCGCCGCGCTACCGCCGTAGCAAGGCCCCCGCGGCCGTCCCGGCCGGGGCGTCCGCCGCCTTTGGCGCGGAGGCGACGGAGGGGGCTCCCGAGGAGCCGCTGGAGGCCCACGAGCCCCGTACCCCGGTCGCCGCAGGAGCCTCAGGAGTCAACGGAGCGAGCGCGATCGGCCCCCGCTCGCGCTTCCTGGATCGACGCAAAGCCGGATCGTCGCGCTGACGCAAGGTAAGAACCCGACCAAAGTGGACACGTCGTCGGGGAAGCAAAGTCCCCCATTACCAGACAACTCGGCCACTGTCCTGCACGGAGGCGCAGCTTCACCCTCATGTGTGACGGCGAGCACACCAACCAGGTAAAGACCTCATCAAATAGTTTGTGATACCGTTCACGAGAACCCGGGACGGAGCCGAAGGACCCTAGTGCGAAGGTCCTTTGGCGTGAGGTTCTCTCTCAGCCCGGGACTACGCTCGTCCATGACGACACCCTGCCCCCCTTAGCAAGCGGAGTTGCCGCCATGCCGTCCAATGACGCCCGGATTCTCCTTCAGGCCGCTGTGCCCACAGCTGCCGTCGGCGCGATTGCCGCCGCCGTCAGCGGCGTGGTCGCCGGCGGCAAGGGAGCGATCGGGGCGGTCGTCGCGACGCTGGTCGTGATCCTCTTCATGGGTCTCGGGCTCTACGTTCTGCAGCGCACCGCCAAATCGCTTCCGCACCTGTTCCAGGCGATGGGCCTCATGCTCTACACGGCGCAGATTCTTCTGTTGTTCATCTTTGTCGCCGCGTTCAAGAACACGTCGCTGTTCAACCCCAAGGCCTTCGCCATCACGCTCGTCGCCGCCACCCTCGCGTGGATCGGCGCTCAGGCGCGTGCCCACATGAAGGCCAAGATCCTCTACGTCGAACCGGACTCGTCGACGGGCGAACAGCCCGAAAAGACGGGGCGCTCGTCGTGAGAGGTAGGGCCGGGATAAGGGCGCACAGGAGACCCTGCTATCGTCCGGTGCCAACTGCGGCATCGCGGGCGCGGGCATCTGAGCTGACGCCTGCTCAATCGCGAGGCTTGATGCCCCACAGCCGCCCCCACATCCGTAACACCAGTCCAGTGCCGAACCGCGGCCGTGCGCCGCGCCGACACAACGAGGTTGCCGTACCTATGCGCCACGCTGAAGGAGCCCGCGGTGAGTGCTGACCCGACGCAGGTGCTCGCCTTCGAGACCGACTGCCACATCTTCGACGGCTGTGGCTTCCCGGCTCCCGGCCTGCACTCGTTCCTGTTCGAGCCCCTCTGGGGCAATGCGGACAGCAACGTCTACTTCAACAAGACGATGCTGCTGGCGCTGCTCGGCTCGATCATCGTCGTCGGCTTCTTCTGGGCCGCCTTCCGCAAGCCGAAGGTCGTCCCGGGCAAGCTGCAGATGGTCGCCGAGGCGGGCTACAACTTCATCCGGCGCGGAGTCGTCTACGAGACCATCGGCAAGAAGGAGGGCGAGAAGTACGTCCCCCTGGTGGTCTCGCTGTTCTTCTTCATCTGGATGATGAACCTCTGGTCGATCATTCCGGTCGCCCAGTTCCCGGTGACGTCGATCATCGCGTACCCGGCGGTCCTGGCCCTGATCGTCTACGTGCTGTGGGTCTCGCTGACCTTCAAGCGCCACGGCTTCGTGGGCGCGTTCAAGAACTTCACGGGCTACAACAAGGACCTCGGTCCGGTGCTGCCGCTGGCCATGGTCATCGAGTTCTTCTCGAACCTGCTGGTCCGTCCGTTCACGCATGCCGTCCGACTCTTCGCGAACATGTTCGCGGGCCACACCCTGCTGCTGCTCTTCACGATCGCCAGCTGGTACCTGCTGAACGGCATCGGCATCGCCTACGCCGGTGTCTCTTTCATCATGGTCATCGTCATGACGGCGTTCGAGCTCTTCATCCAGGCGCTGCAGGCGTACGTGTTCGTGCTCCTGACCTGCACCTTCATCCAGGGCGCACTCGCCGAGCACCACTGAGCCTCCGCCCTACCAACCCCGCAGACGTCCGGTGGCCAACCCCCACCGGTCCGTACAGAAAAGGAAGAACTGGCATGTCCCAGACCCTTGCCGCTGTTTCCGGTTCGCTCGGCTCCATCGGCTACGGCCTTGCTGCCATCGGTCCCGGCGTCGGCGTCGGCATCATCTTCGGTAACGGCACCCAGGCCCTGGCCCGTCAGCCCGAGGCTGCCGGTCTGATCCGCGCCAACCAGATCCTCGGCTTCGCCTTCTGTGAGGCGCTCGCCCTGATCGGTCTGGTCATGCCGTTCGTCTACGGCGTCTGATCGACCGATCAGCAACAGCCCACTAGACGAAAGGCACTGATATGAGCCAGCTGCTCAATATCGCGGCAGAGGAGATGGAAAACCCTCTCATCCCGCCGATTCCCGAGCTCGTCATCGGCCTGCTCGCCTTCGTCATCGTCTTCGGCTTCCTCGCCAAGAAGCTCCTCCCGAACATCAACAAGGTTCTGGAGCAGCGCCGCGAGGCCATCGAGGGCGGTATCGAGAAGGCCGAGGCCGCTCAGACCGAGGCCCACAGCGTTCTTGAGCAGTACAAGGCTCAGCTCGCCGAGGCCCGTCACGAGGCCGCGCGACTGCGCCAGGAGGCGCAGGAGCAGGGCGCCACGCTCATCACCGAGATGCGCGCGGAAGGCCAGCGGCAGCGTGAGGAGATCATCGCCGCCGGTCACGCGCAGATCGAGGCCGACCGCAGGGCCGCGGCTCAGATGCTGCGCCAGGACGTCGGCCACCTGGCCACCGACCTGGCCGGCCGGCTCGTCGGCGAGTCCCTCGAGGACCACGCCCGGCAGAGCCGCGTGATCGACCGTTTCCTCGATGAGCTCGACGAGAAGGCCGAGGCCACGCGATGAACGGAGCGAGCCGCGAGGCCCTGGCAGCCGCACGTGAGCGTCTCGACGCGCTGACGGACTCGACGTCCGTCGACGCGACGCAGCTCGCCGACGAGCTGGCCGCCGTCACCGCGCTGCTCGACCGCGAGGTGTCGCTGCGTCGGGTCCTCACCGACCCGGCGCAGCCCGGCGAGGCCAAGGCCGAACTGGCCCAGCGCCTGCTCGGCGGCCAGGTCAGCGGTACCACCGCGGACCTGGTGTCCGGCCTGGTGCGTTCCCGCTGGTCGCAGTCGCGCGACCTGGTGGACGCGCTGGAGGAGCTGGCGGACATCGCCGACCTCACGGCCGCCCAGCAGGCGAACACGCTGGACGACGTCGAGGACGAGCTGTTCCGGTTCGGCCGGATCGTCTCGTCGAACACCGAGCTGCGTGCCGCGCTGACCGACCGCACCGCCGGCAAGGCGGCCAAGAGCGAGCTGCTGCGCAGCCTGCTCGGCGGCAGGGCCAAGGCGACGACCGAGCGTTTGGTGACGCGCCTTGTGACCGCGCCGCGCGGACGTAGCCTGGAAGCGGGACTCGAGTCCCTGTCCAAGCTCGCCGCCGAGCGTCGCGACCGTGTGGTCGCCGTGGTCACCTCGGCGGTCCCGCTGAGCGACGGACAGAAGCAGCGCCTCGGCGCCGCTCTGGCGAAGCTCTACGGCCGTCAGATGCACCTCAACCTCGACGTCGACCCCGAGGTCATCGGCGGGATCCGGGTGCAGGTCGGTGACGAGGTCATCAACGGTTCGATCGCGGACCGTCTTGACGACGCCGGCCGCCGCATGGCCGGCTAGCAGTCAACTTCATACGTAGTAGTACTTACGGCCCTCGTTGGGCCGTGCAGAGGATTCACCTCTCTTAGGGGGGAGTCCCCATCCCCCCAAAGTGAAACTTCGGGCCCAACAAGGAGAGCAGGGAACCCAGATGGCGGAGCTCACGATCCGGCCGGAGGAGATCCGGGACGCGCTGGAGAACTTTGTCCAGTCGTACAAGCCGGACGCGGCCTCGCGCGAGGAGGTCGGTACGGTCACCCTTGCCGGCGACGGCATCGCGAAGGTCGAGGGCCTGCCCTCGGCCATGGCCAACGAACTGCTGAAGTTCGAGGACGGCACCCTCGGCCTCGCGCTCAACCTGGAAGAGCGCGAGATCGGCGCCATCGTCCTCGGTGAGTTCAGCGGTATCGAGGAGGGCCAGCCGGTGCAGCGCACCGGTGAGGTTCTGTCCGTCGCCGTCGGCGAGGGCTACCTCGGCCGCGTTGTCGACCCGCTCGGCAACCCGATCGACGGCCTTGGCGAGATCGAGACCACCGGTCGTCGCGCCCTCGAGCTGCAGGCCCCCACGGTCATGCAGCGCAAGTCCGTGCACGAGCCGATGGAGACGGGCTACAAGGCCGTCGACGCGATGACCCCGGTCGGCCGCGGCCAGCGTCAGCTGATCATCGGTGACCGCCAGACCGGCAAGACCGCCCTGGCCGTTGACACGATCATCAACCAGCGTGACAACTGGCGCACCGGCGACCCGAAGAAGCAGGTCCGCTGCATCTACGTCGCCATCGGCCAGAAGGGCTCCACCATCGCGTCGGTCCGCCGCGCGCTGGAGGAGAACGGCGCGCTGGAGTACACGACCATCGTCGCCGCCCCGGCGTCCGACCCGGCCGGCTTCAAGTACCTGGCGCCCTACACTGGTTCGGCCATCGGCCAGCAGTGGATGTACGAGGGCAAGAGCGTCCTCATCATCTTCGACGACCTCTCGAAGCAGGCCGACGCCTACCGCGCCGTGTCCCTGCTGCTGCGCCGCCCGCCGGGCCGCGAGGCTTACCCGGGTGACGTCTTCTACCTGCACTCCCGTCTGCTGGAGCGCTGCGCGAAGCTCTCCGACGACATGGGCGCCGGTTCGATGACGGGTCTGCCGATCGTCGAGACCAAGGCGAACGACGTGTCGGCGTTCATCCCGACCAACGTCATCTCCATCACCGACGGCCAGTGCTTCCTGGAGTCCGACCTGTTCAACGCCGGCCAGCGTCCGGCCCTGAACGTCGGTATCTCGGTCTCCCGTGTCGGTGGCTCCGCCCAGCACAAGGCGATGAAGCAGGTCTCCGGCCGTCTCCGCGTGGACCTCGCCCAGTTCCGTGAGCTGGAGGCGTTCGCCGCCTTCGGTTCCGACCTGGACGCCGCGTCGAAGGCCCAGCTGGAGCGCGGTCAGCGCATGGTCGAGCTGCTCAAGCAGCCGCAGTACCAGCCGATGCCGACCGAGGACCAGGTCGTCTCCGTGTGGGCCGGTACCACCGGCAAGATGGACGACGTGCCGGTCGCGGACATCCGCCGCTTCGAGAAGGAGCTCCTGGAGTACCTGCACCGCAAGGAGCAGGGCCTCATGACCTCCATCAAGGAGGGCGGGAAGATGTCCGACGACACGCTGACCGCTGTCGCCGACGCCATCGCGGACTTCAAGAAGCAGTTCGAGACCTCGGACGGGAAGCTTCTCGGCGAGGACACTCCGTCCGCTGCCAAGTGACGTAAGGAAGGGACCTGACTCATGGGAGCCCAGCTCCGGGTCTACAAGCGTCGCATCCGATCCGTCACCGCGACCAAGAAGATCACCAAGGCGATGGAGATGATCGCCGCCTCGCGCGTCGTCAAGGCGCAGCGCAAGGTGGCGGCCTCCGCGCCGTACGCGACCGAGCTCACCCGCGCGGTCAGGGCGGTCGGTACCGGTTCGAACACCCAGCATCCGCTGACCACGGAGGCGAAGACGGCGACCCGTGCCGCGGTGCTGCTCCTCACGAGCGACCGCGGACTGGCCGGCGCCTTCAACGCCAACGCCATCAAGGAGGCGGAGCAGCTGACCGCCCGCCTGGAGGCGGAGGGCAAGCAGGTCGACACGTACATCGTCGGCCGCCGCGGTATCGCCCACTACAACTTCCGTGAGCAGCCGATCACGGATCAGTGGACGGGCTTCACCGACGAGCCCACTTACGCGGATGCCAAGAAGGTCGCGGCTCCGCTGATCGAGGCCATCGAGAAGGACACGGCGAACGGCGGCGTGGACGAACTCCACATCGTCTACACCGAGTTCGTCTCGATGATGACGCAGACGGCGGTCGAGAGCCGCATGCTGCCGCTCAGCATCGAGAAGGCCGCGGAGGAGGCGCCGAGGGGCGAGATCCTGCCGCTGTACGAGTTCGAGCCGTCGGCGGAGGACGTCCTTGACGCCCTGCTGCCGCGGTACGTCGAGAGCCGTATCTACAACGCGCTGCTCCAGTCGGCTGCCTCCAAGCACGCCGCCACGCGCCGCGCGATGAAGTCGGCGACCGACAACGCGGGAGACCTGATCACCTCGCTCTCCCGTCTTGCCAACGCGGCCCGCCAGGCCGAAATCACCCAGGAAATCAGCGAGATCGTCGGTGGCTCCGCAGCCCTTGCCGACGCGACCGCGGGGAGTGACAAGTAATGACGACGACTTCTGAGACGGCCGTTGCCACGGGCCGCGTCGCCCGGGTCATCGGCCCGGTCGTCGACGTGGAGTTCCCCGTCGACGCGATGCCGGAAATGTACAACGCCCTTCACGTCCAGGTGGCCGACCCGGCCAAGGCCGGCGAGAAGAAGATGCTGACCCTGGAAGTCGCCCAGCACCTGGGTGACGGCCTGGTCCGCACGATCTCCATGCAGCCCACCGACGGTCTGGTCCGCCAGGCCCCGGTCACCGACACCGGCGACGGCATCACCGTCCCGGTCGGTGACTTCACCAAGGGCAAGGTGTTCAACACCCTCGGTGAGGTGCTGAACGTCGACGAGCAGCACGAGGGTGAGCGCTGGTCCATCCACCGCAAGGCCCCGAACTTCGACGAGCTCGAGTCGAAGACCGAGATGTTCGAGACCGGCGTCAAGGTCATCGACCTTCTCACCCCGTACGTCAAGGGTGGAAAGATCGGTCTGTTCGGTGGTGCCGGCGTCGGCAAGACGGTGCTCATCCAGGAGATGATCTACCGCGTCGCCAACAACCACGACGGTGTCTCCGTGTTCGCCGGTGTCGGTGAGCGCACCCGTGAGGGCAACGACCTCATCGAGGAGATGTCGGACTCGGGCGTCATCGACAAGACCGCCCTTGTCTTCGGTCAGATGGACGAGCCCCCGGGCACCCGTCTGCGCGTGGCCCTGGCCGGTCTGACCATGGCGGAGTACTTCCGCGATGTGCAGAAGCAGGACGTGCTGTTCTTCATCGACAACATCTTCCGCTTCACCCAGGCCGGTTCCGAGGTGTCGACCCTGCTCGGCCGTATGCCCTCCGCGGTGGGCTACCAGCCGAACCTGGCCGACGAGATGGGTCTCCTCCAGGAGCGCATCACCTCGACCCGTGGTCACTCGATCACCTCGATGCAGGCGATCTACGTCCCCGCGGACGACCTGACCGACCCGGCCCCGGCCACCACGTTCGCCCACCTCGACGCGACGACGGTTCTGTCCCGTCCGATCTCGGAGAAGGGCATCTACCCGGCCGTGGACCCGCTGGACTCCACGTCCCGCATCCTGGACCCGCGGTACATCTCGCAGGAGCACTACGACTGCGCCATGCGCGTCAAGAACATCCTGCAGAAGTACAAGGACCTCCAGGACATCATCGCGATCCTCGGTATCGACGAGCTCGGCGAAGAGGACAAGCTCGTCGTCCACCGTGCCCGTCGCGTGGAGCGCTTCCTGTCCCAGAACACCCACGTCGCCAAGCAGTTCACCGGCGTGGACGGTTCGGACGTGCCGCTGTCCGAGACGATCGCCGCGTTCAACGCGATCTGCGACGGCGAGTACGACCACTTCCCGGAGCAGGCGTTCTTCATGTGCGGTGGCATTGAGGACCTCAAGGCCAACGCCAAGAAGCTCGGCGTCTCCTGAACCTCGCGTTCATGAAGGGGGGCGGGTGCGTCCCGCCCCCCTTCATACGCCTACGCAGCATTTCCCGGGGGATAACCCCCGGACCCCCAGCCGAGCGCTGGGGCGGGGTCCGGCACTTGAGTGCTCTGCGCCCTACTAGACTTAGACCCAACACCCGGCGGCCATGCCGGGTGGTGACCCGAGGAGCCCACCTTGGCTGCTGAGCTGCACGTCGAGCTCGTCGCCGCGGACCGCAGTGTCTGGTCCGGCGAGGCCACCCTGGTCGTCGCGCGTACCACGTCCGGCGACATCGGCGTCATGCCCGGTCACCAGCCGCTGCTCGGTGTGCTGGAGTCGGGCCCGGTGACCATCCGTACGAGTGATGGTGAAACGGTCGTCGCTGCGGTGCACGGCGGTTTCATCTCGTTCGCGGACAACAAGCTGTCGCTGCTGGCCGAGATCGCCGAGCTGTCGGACGAGATCGACGTCCAGCGCGCGGAGCGGGAGCTCGAGCGCGCGAAGGCGGAGGGCGACGAGACCGCCGAGCGCCGCGCGGACGTCCGCCTGCGAGCGGTGTCGGCGCGCTGACTGGGGGTATCTCCCAGGCCTTTCGGGGCACTGGGGGAGCACCGTGTGATGCTTGGCCTCAGCCGCGGTTGGGACCGGATGACTCCGGCCCTGGCCGCGGCTGAGGCGAATCCGGAAGTTTTTTCTTTTCCGTTACCTAGGAGACGAGGAGGTCGGTGTCGATGGTCCTCGCTCTGACTGTGTGCGGATTGGTAGTGGCCCTCGTGGTGCTGGGGCTGTTCGTCTTCGGCCTCCGCCGCCGGCTGATCCAGCGCTCGGGTGGCACCTTCGACTGCAGCCTGCGCTGGGACGTCCCCGAGAAGGGTGACCCCAGTGGCAAGGGCTGGAGCTACGGAGTCGCCCGCTACAACGGGGACCGCGTCGAGTGGTACCGCGTCTTCTCCTACGCCCCCCGCCCGCGCCGCGTCCTGGAGCGCTCGGCGATCGAGGTGGCGGGCCGCCGCGCCCCCGAGGGCGAGGAGGAGCTGGCCCTGCTCTCCGACGCGATCGTCCTCGCCTGTCTGTACAGGGGCACGCGTCTGGAGCTGGCGATGAGCGAGGACGCACTGACCGGATTCCTCGCGTGGCTGGAGGCGGCCCCGCCCGGACAGCGAGTGAATGTGGCCTGAAAGGGAGGGACCACATTCACTCGCTGGGTTGTGAGCTGGGTTGTGACTAGTTCAGTCCGCTGTTGATGGCGCTCACCAGCTCGCCATTGCCGGTGTCACCGCTGAACTCCCAGAAGAAGGCGCCGCCCAGACCCTGGGTCTTTGCCCACGCCATCTTCGTACCGATGGTGGCCGGAGTGTCGTAGGACCACCAGTTGCTGCCGCAGTGCGCGTACGCCGTACCGGCGATCGTTCCGTTGGCCGGGCAGGACGTCTTGAGGACCTTGTAGTCCTCGATGCCCTGCTCGTACGTGCCGGGGGCCGGGCCCGTGGCCGTGCCGCCGGGCGCGGACTGGGTGACGCCGGTCCAGCCGCGGCCGTAGAAGCCGATGCCGACCAGCAGCTTGCTCGCGGGTACGCCCTTCGCCTTGTACTTGGCGATCGCGTCGGCCGTCGTGAAGCCGGCCTGCGGGATGCCGCTGTACGAGGTGAGCGGGGAGTGCGGGGCGGTCGGGCCGTCCGCGTCGAACGCGCCGAAGAAGTCGTACGTCATCACGTTGTACCAGTCGACGTACTGGGCCGCGCCCGCGTAGTCCGCGGCGTCGATCTTGCCGCCGGAGGAGCCGTCGGCGGTGGTGGCGGCCGTGACCAGGTAGTTCGAGCCGAACTTGGTGCGCAGCGCCGACATCATGTTCTTGAAGGCCGACGGGCCGCTGGTGTCGCAGGACAGACCGCAGGCGTTCGGGTACTCCCAGTCCATGTCGATGCCGTCGAACACGTCGGCCCAGCGCGGGTCCTCGACCAGGTCGTAGCAGGACTGCGCGAAGGCCGCCGGGTTCTGTGCCGCCTGGCCGAAGCCGCCGGACCAGGTCCAGCCGCCGAAGGACCACAGGACCTTGATGTGCGGGTACTTGGCCTTCAGCTGGCGCAGCTGGTTGAAGTTGCCGCGCAGCGGCTGGTCCCAGGTGTCGGCGACGCCGCTGACGGACTGGTCGGCGGTGTACGCCTTGTCGTAGTCGGCGTAGGCGTCGCCTATCGCGCACCTGCCGTTCGTGACGTTGCCGAAGGCGTAGTTGATGTGCGTGATCTTCGATGCCGAGCCGGACGTCACCAGGTTCTTGACGTGGTAGTTGCGGCCGTAGACGCCCCACTCGGTGAAGTAGCCGAGCTTGACCGCGTCGCCGGTGGGCGGCGGGGTCGTGCCCCCGCTGGTGCGCACGGCGACCGCGCCGCTGACCGGTCCGGTCTGGTCGGCGGTGTCGCGTGCCTGGACGGTGTACGAGTAGTCGGTGCCGGCGGTCAGACCGGTGTCCGAGTACGAGGTCGTCGTCACCGTCGCGACCTTGGCGCCGTCGCGCAGGACGTCGTAGTTCTTGATGCCCTTGTCGTCGGTGGCCGCGCTCCAGGACAGCCTCACCGAGGTGTTGGTGATGTCGGAGGCGGTCGGGGTGCCGGGTGCGGAGGGCGCGGCGTCGCCGGGGACGCTGCCGCCGTCACAACTGGCGCCGTTCAGCTTGCAGTTGGACGGCGAGCCGGAGCCGGTGCCGTTGAAGCCGAAGGAGACGGAGGCGCCCGCGGCGAGGGTGCCGTTGTAGGACTTGTTCTTGGCGGTCCAGTGGGTGCCGGAGGACGTCACGTCGGCGTCCCACGCCGACGTCACCGACGTACCGGAGGGGAAGTCCCACTCGACGGTCCATGAACTGATGCTGGTGGTCCCGGTGTTGGTGACGGTCCACTTGCCTTCGAAACCGGTGCCCCAGTCCTGGGTCTTGATGTAGGTGGCGGTGGCGGTCGCCGCCTGGGCGGGGCTCGCGAGGCCGACCAGGCCGGCGAGCGGGAGCAGCAGGGTGACGAACCCTGCGGCGGCTCTGCGTCTGAAGCGATTGAAGCGTCTGAAGCGCATGCTGCCTCTCCTCGGGGGGTGTCGTGGGCATGGCTAAGCGCAGTGCGGCGAGAATAGAAAGGTCTGGACCATAGGTCAATGGGTCTGGACCAGTGCACTCGCGGCGGACCGCGGGCGCGCGCCCACGACCACGCCGGCCGTTGGGCTAAATCCCCAACTCCTGTGCCATTACTGCCGCTTGGACGCGGCTGCGCAGCTCCAGCTTCCCGAGGAGACGGCGAGCGTGGTCCTGCTGCTGTGCGAGCCACTCCTGGAAGTGATCCTCTTCGTGGCCACGGCGATCGACCTCAAGAACGGCGCGGACCCGGGCTGGGAGCACGGCCTCGCCGCGCTCTGCATCGGCCTCACGGTGGCGTACGGCCCTTACACGATCCGCCGGCTCGACGGCCACGCCGCCCACCGCCTCGCGGGCGCCCCGGCCCCGCCGAAGCCGCCCCGCTACGGGATGGCCCGGGCCGGGCACGAGGCGGAACTGTGGCTGCGCACCCTGCTGGCCGCCGCCGTCGCCCGCGCCCTCCTGCAGGCCCCGATCTGGTACGTCGGCGACGGCCACACGGAGTCCCTGCGGGGCTTCCAGTGGACGGCACTGCGCGCGGCCGGGATCCACGGCGTGGTGGCCCTCACCTACACGCTCTGGCCGAAGAAGGCCCCGGCGGAGGCGCGCGGTACGCTCCGCCCCTGATGGGGGCATGGCTGAGCGTTCCATCGTGGTTGCTCCCCCTGCGGCGGGCCGTACGCTCGCCAGGCGATGAGGAGGGATGCATGAGTGAGGCGGGTCCCCGCGGGGCGGTGCTGGTCGTGGACGACGACGCGGCCATCCGCCGCTCCCTGGAGCGCGGGCTCAGGCTGAGCGGGTTCGCGGTGCGCACCGCGGGCAGTGGGCCCGAGGCGCTGACGGCGATCCGGGACGCGGCGCCGGACGTGCTCGTCCTGGATGTGTCGATGCCCGGGATGACCGGCATCGAGGTGTGCGCCCGGCTCCGTGACGAGGGCCGGGACCTGCCGGTGCTCATGCTCTCCGCGCTCGACGAGACCGCCGACCGAATAGCCGGACTCCAAGCGGGCGGCGACGACTACCTGGTCAAACCGTTCGCGTTGCAGGAGCTGGTGCTGCGGCTGCGCGCCCTGCTGCGCCGCCGCCCGCCGGCCGGCCACGAGGTGCTGAGGGTGGCGGGCCTGGTCATAGACCCGGCCGCCCGTACCGCCGAACGGGACGGCCGGCTACTGGAGTTGACCCGGCGTGAGTTCGAGCTCCTGGAGGTACTCGCCCGCAACACCGGGCTCGTGCTCACCCGCGACCAGCTCCTGGAGCGGGTGTGGGGCTACGACGTCGACGTGCGCACCGATGCCGTCGACACCTTCGTCAGCTATCTGCGGCGCAAGCTGGAGGCGAACGGCGAACGGCGGCTCGTGCACACCGTGCGCGGCGTGGGCTTCGTCCTCAGGGAACAGCGAGAGCCGCGGGAGCAGAGGGAGCTGCGAGAGCCGCGAGAACAGCGGGAGCTGCGAGAGCTGCGGGAGCGGCCGTGAGACTGTCCACCCGCATCGGCCTCGCGGTGGGCTGCACCGTACCGCTCCTCGTGCTGGCCTCCGGCTGGCTACTGCTCACCCTGGTCGCCCGCGACCTGTACCGCGCCGAGGACGCCCACCTGCGCGAGCGGGCCGCGGCCGCCGTACCGGAAGCCCGCGCCCTGCTGCGGGCCTCGGCCGCAGGACGGCCCAAGGCGGCCGACACCAGGGAGCGGCAGCTCTACAGCGCGGCCCTCGACGTCGGCGTACGTGTCGTAGGACCGGACGCCACCTTCAGCGGTGGTCCCCAGCCCGGCGACTCGGTGGCGCTGCCCGCGGACGCCGCCGGACCTGTCACCGTCCGCGACGGCGGCCGCAGCTGGCGGGCCCTGTCCCGGCCCGTCAAGGGCACGCGTGTCTCGGGCACCCTGTGGGTCTTCGCGCCCGACACCGCCGACCGCACCCAGATCCGGCTCGTCCGGCGCCGCGTCGTCCTGACCGCGCTGCTCGCCGCACCCCTGTCCGGACTGCTCGCCTGGGGCGTCGCCACCGGCGCCGCCCGTCCGCTGCGCCGCCTCACCCGCCGTACCGCCGGACTCGACCCGCGCATCAGCACCGCGCGTCCGCACCACGAGCCGACCGGCGTGACCGAGGTCGACGAGCTCGCGGCCACCGTGCGCACCGTGCTCGCCCGGTACGACGAACAGGCCGCCCGCACCGCCGAGGCACTGGACACGGCCCGTTCCTTCTCGGCGGCGGCCTCGCACGAACTGCGCACCCCGCTGATGAGCATGGGCACCAACCTCGACATCCTCGCCGACCACCCCGACCTGCCCGGCCCGGACCGCACGGAGGTCCTGGCCGACCTGCGCCACGAGCATGCCCGGCTGCTCGGCCTGCTGGTGATGCTGAGGGAGCTGGGGCGCGGGGACCTGGTGGAGGCGGAGGCGCTCGGGACCGTGAACCTCACGGAGATCGCCGACGCGGCGGTGGCCGAGGCCCGCCGCCGCGTCCCGGACGCCCGGATCACCCTGGCCGCGCCGCCCGCTCTCGCCGTCCACGGCTGGGAACCCGGCCTGCGGCTGCTGTGCGACAACCTGATCGGCAACGCGCTCGCCCACGGCCGGGACGCGCAGGGCCGGGCGGACGTGACGGTCGAGGTGCGGGGCGCGGGTGTGGACGCTGGCTCATGCTCGGGCGATCAGGTCGTGATCACGGTGGACGACCGAGGACCGGGCGTGCCGCCCGAGGCCCGGCTGAGGATCTTCGAGCGGTTCCAGCGGGGCCCGGACAGCACGGGCTCCGGGCTCGGCCTGACGCTGGTGGCCCAGCAGGCCGCGCTGCACCGGGGGAGCGTCACCGTGACCGAGAGGCCGGACGGCACCGGCGCCAGCTTCGAGGTGCGGCTGCCGTCGGGCGGCGGCACACTGCCCCTGCGCCGGGACTGGCTGATCGGCACAGCCGGGGCAAACCGGTCACAGAGTTTCCCCAAGGACCGTCCCTAGCCTGCGTCGTGACGGACGGACCACATGGACGGACCCCACGAACGGACCACGGGGCCGTCCGGGAAACGGAGACGCAGATGTTCGTACGACGACGGCCGCACACCCTGCTCGTCGGGCTGGCCGCGGCCGCGCTGCTGGCGGGCACGGCGGGAGTGGCCGGGGCCGACGCCGCCCCGGCCCCGACACCGGCCGGAGACGCGGCCGAGGTGCTGTGCAAGAAGGTGCCGAAGATCGACCGGCGGATCGACCGGGCCCTGAAGCGGCTCGACGCCGGCGTCGGCACCCGCGGCTCGGTCGCCCGGCTGGAGCGGCGCGTGGACAACGCGAAGAAGGTGGGCCACGACGAGATCGCCACGTACCTCCAGGGCCGCCTGGACTTCCGCAAGTCGCTCGTTCCCACGCTGCAGGAGCGCAAGGAGGACCTGGCGGACGTCAAGACGTGGTGCGAGGACAACGGCAACGGTGCGGAGGAGAGTTGATGCGCGCGCGTAGGACAGCGGCCGCAGCGGTCCTCGTCCTGGCGGCCGTGGCCCTGACCGCGGGCTGCGCCAAGGACGACGGACCGGCGGCCACGCCCTCCTCGATGTCCCCCTCCGGCTACGCGGAGATGCAGGAGAAGGTCGCCGGCGCCGAGTCGGCCATCGGGCAGGCGGACAAGGACGCTGCCCAGGGCGAGGACGCCGCCCAGGGCGAGGACCGCTGAGCGGAGTGATACCGGCGCGGGGGCGCTGAACAGGTCACCGCTCCCGCGCCGGCACCCGGTCACCGCTCCCGCGCCGGCACCCGGTCACCGCTCCCGCGCCGGCACCCGGTCACCGCTCCCGCGCCGGCACCCGGTCACCGCTCCCGCGCCGGCACCCGGTCACCGCTCCCGCGCCGGCACCCGGTCAGCGCTCCCCGCCCGGCACCCACAGGACGTCGCCCACGTCCCTGTTGGCCGTCCGGGCCAGGATGAAGAGCAGGTCCGACAGCCGGTTCAGGTAGGTCGCGGTGAGCGGATTCATGACCTCGCCGTGGACCTCAAGCGCCGCCCACGTGGAGCGCTCCGCGCGCCGTACGACCGTGCACGCCTGGTGCAGCAGGGCCGCGCCAGCTGTGCCGCCCGGGAGGATGAAGGAGCGCAGCTTCTCAAGGCGCTCGTTGAAGCGGTCGCAGTCCGCCTCCAGCTTGTCGATGTAGAACTGCTCGACCCGCAGCGGCGGGAACTCCGGCTTCTCGACCACCGGCGTCGACAGGTCCGCGCCCACGTCGAACAGGTCGTTCTGCACCCGGGTGAGGACCTTCACGACCTCCTCGTCCAGACCGCCCAGCGCGATCGCCGTCCCGATCACCGCGTTCGCCTCATTGGCGTCCGCGTACGCCGCGATCCGCAGGTCGGTCTTGGCGACCCGGCTCATGTCGCCGAGGGCGGTGGTGCCCTGGTCGCCGGTCCTGGTGTAGATACGCGTCAGATTGACCATGAGGCCAATTTACCCGCGCCTTTCGGCGCAGGCCGGTCCGTGAAGCGCCAACCAGCGTGGAACCGCAAGGAATTAGCGCCTTGACCCTGGACGTGACGACCGTCTCACGCTTTGGGACGTGACACGCGTTACTAACCGGTCACGTAACTTCTCCCGAGCGCTAGGGTCCGCCGAAGAGGCAACTTGAACAGCGTGTAAGGGGAGTCGGAGTGGCACGGAAGCTCGCCGTCATCGGAGCCGGACTCATGGGGTCCGGTATCGCCCAGGTCTCCGCGCAGGCGGGCTGGGACGTGGTCCTGCGCGATGTCACCGACGAGGCGCTGACCCGCGGCGTCGACGGCATCAGGGCCTCGTACGACAAGTTCGTGAGCAAGGGCAAGCTGGAAGCCGCGGACGCGGACGAGGCGCTCGCGCGCATCACCGCCACCACCGACCTGGACGCGGCCGCCGACGCGGACATCGTCGTCGAGGCCGTCTTCGAGAAGCTCGAGGTCAAGCACGAGATCTTCCGGACGCTCGACAAGATCGTCCGTGACGACACCGTGCTCGCCTCGAACACCTCCGCCATCCCGATCACCAAGATCGCGGCGGCCACCGAGCACCCGGAGCGGGTCGTCGGCGTGCACTTCTTCTCGCCGGTGCCGATGATGCAGCTCGTCGAGCTGGTCCGCGGCTACAAGACGAGCGACGAAACGCTCGCCACCGCGCGGGAGTTCGCCGAGTCCGTCGGCAAGACCTGCATCGTCGTCAACCGTGATGTGGCGGGATTCGTGACAACCCGTCTCATCTCGGCGCTCGTCGTCGAGGCGACGAAGCTGTACGAGTCGGGCGTGGCCACCGCCGAGGACATCGACCTCGCCTGCAAGCTGGGCTTCGGCCACGCCATGGGCCCGCTGGCCACGGCCGACCTGACGGGCGTCGACATCCTGCTGCACGCCACCAGCAACATCTACACCGAGACCCAGGACGAGAAGTTCGCTCCGCCGGAGCTGATGCGCCGGATGGTTGACGCCGGTGACATCGGGCGCAAGAGCGGGCAAGGCTTCTACAAGCACTGAATGATCATGCGGCGCCCGACGTGCCGGGCGCCGCTATCGGCACGGAAACCGCATGTGCCTCTGGGGTGTCACTCCATGAGGTGAATTCGGTATCGGTTCGCTCACAGACGGCAACCTCTGAGCCCTTCAACCAGTCAAACGGTGCACGAAGAAAAACGCAGAGGACGAGACGCACTCTCGGGGAGCGCATATGTACATCAGGGGCGACCACGCCGAGCTGGTCGTCGGGGGCCGCCTCGACGTCCGCAGCGCGGCGGACGCCCGTACGGTCCTGCACTCGGCCGTCGACGACGGAGTCGGCGACCTGGTACTGGACCTGTCCGAACTGGACTCCTGGGACGCCACCGGGCTCGGTGTCATCATGGGGGCCCACCGACGTGCCGGGCGGTGCGGCCGACGGCTCGTGCTGCGCGACGTACCACCGCAGATGCAGCGCCTGCTGGTCGCCACCCGGCTGCACCGGATCCTGGCCATCGAGGGCGGCATCGGGGTCGAATCCCTGCCCCGGGTGTGAGGCGAGCCGATCGCTGTGGCCACTGAGACCGCTTACGCGCCCTGACCGGCGTACGGCAACGCACCGCACGCACAATCCTCACGAAGCTGTGACGTCTCGGACGGCGCGGTACCCCGGCTGTTCGTAGATACTGTGCGAAGGTTTAGGGTTCGGCTGCCCGCCGCCCGCAACCCTGAGAGCGGGCACCGGACCAGAAGCGACAGCGCGGTGTGCAGCAAGGCCGGGAGGGGCTTGGGTCCCTGTCGCCGGCGTCCCGCCTGCCGCGTGACGTCTGGCACGCACGCTCGCGGCGTTCCCGGAAGGGCATAGTGGCTCCGGCTACAAGGCCCAGCCGACGCCTTGCGATCGGACGCGCCAGATGCCGCGCGGCCCGCCTTTCGGCGGACGACGGGAGTCCGGCAACAGGACCCGCACACGACGCTTTTGGGGGGCTAGGAACATGGACCCGATCAACCGCGGACCCGAAGAGTACGGCCATGACGACGACGGCCAGGCGCCCCGCTCGCGCCCGCCGCGTGACCCGATCACCGCTGACCTGGGCCAGCACCCGCCCGCACTCGCCCGTACAGTCCAGCTCGTCTCGGGCGATTTCCTGCTCACGGTCAACCCCGTCGACGGCAGCGAGATAGAGAACTGCCCGCCCACCGAGCGCCCGCAGCGCCCGGCGAAGTTCAGCGCCGCCGAGCGCGCCGAGCTGGCCCGCGCGGCCCAGCCGCCCGTCCCGCCGGGCCCCGCACAGCCCCGGGTGCCGCTCCTGGAGCGCCAGGAGGAGCGCGAGCGGCTCGTACGCCTCCTCGCGCGCGGGCGCTCCGTACGGCTCACCGGTTCCTCCGGCTCGGGCCGCACCAGCCTGCTCGACGCCGTCGCCGACGACTGCGCGGACCTCGCGCCCGACGGCGTCGTACGCCTCTCCGGCTACCGGCGCACGGCGAGCGACCTGCTGCACGACCTCTTCACCGCCGTCTACGACGCGCCCCTGTACCGCCCGGGACGGGAGGAACTGCTCGGGCTCGTCCGCGAGATCGGCGCGGTCGTCGTCCTCGACGACGTGGAGTTCGGCGGCAGCGCGCTCGACGAGCTGCTCGACGCCACCCCCGAGTGCGCCTTCCTCATCAGCGCGACGCCCGATGTCGCCGCGCCGTCCGCCGGCTCACTCCTCGAAGAGGTGTTCCTCGGCGGGCTCGACCGCAGCGGCGGCCTCGAACTCCTGGAGCGGGCCGTCGGGCGGGTCCTGACCGAGGCGGAGTCGAACTGGGCGGGCGACCTCTGGTTCGAGTCCGAGGGCCTGCCCCTGCGCTTCATGCAGGCCGGGGCACTGCTGCGACAGCGCGACCAGCTGCGCGCCGGGATGAACGCCGTCGACGAGTACGGCCTTTTCCAGGACGTACCCGTGGACGCGCCCTTCGACGCTCCCCTGGACGGCGCGGGCGGGCCCGAGGTGCCGCTGCCCTCGCTCGGCGAGGGCGCCGCCCCCGCCGCTCTGCTCGCCTCCCGGCTCAGCGAGTCGGCCCGCGCCACCCTGCGGTTCGCGGTCGCGCTCGGCGGCGAGGTGCCGCACCAGGCACACCTGCCCGCGCTCGTGGGCGACACCCACGCCGACGCCGCCCTCGCCGAACTGGCGAGCTGCGCGCTGGTCTCCCCGGTCGGCTCCCGCTACCGGCTCGCCGCCGGTGTGCAGGCCCAGCTGGAGGCCGCCGGATACGCGGACGGCCTGGAGGACCGGGCGCTCGCCGCCACCCGGCACTACAGCTGGTGGGCCGGGCACCCCTCGGTCACTCCGGAACGGGTCTGCGCCGAGGCCGACGCGCTGCTCGCCGCGCTCACCTTCGTGGTGCCGGTCACCACGGCCCCGGTCGACGAGCAGGACGACAGCGTCGCCGTACGGCTGGCCCGCGCGGCCTCGCCCGCGTTCGCCGCGGGTCTGCACTGGAGCGCCTGGGAGCGCGCCCTGCGCTTCGGCATCGAGGCCTCGCGGCTTTCCGGTGAGGTGTCCGAACAGGCCTACTTCCACCACGAGTTGGGCATCCTCGCGCTCTGCGGCGGCCAGCTGGACCGGGCCCGCGCCGAGCTGGAGGCCTCCATCGGGCTGCGCGGCGCCCTCGCCGACAAGCGCGGCACCGTCGCCGGCCGCCGCGCCCTCGCGCTGGTCGCCGACCGTTCCGGAGCCGCGCTGCCCAGTGGGCGCACGGCGGCGGGGGAGGAGGTGCCCGACGCGCGGCACGAGGAGTCGGCGTCGCCCCCCGGTGGCGTACCGGCCGCGTTCGCACTGCCCCAACCGCCCGGCGACCCCACGACCTTGGTCACCCGCCGGGCCGAGCCGGGCGGTTCCACGCCGAAGCGCGGGGGCTTCGCGGGCCGTCTGGTCACCGGCACCCGGCGCAATCTGGTGGCCGCGGGCTCCGGCGCGCTCCTCGCCGCCGTGCTCGGCACCGTGGTGACGCTCGGCGCCACCTCGGACCACAACAACGAAACCCCGTCCGAGAAGGTCGGCGTCAACCCCTCGGCCAGCCCGGGCGCCGACGACGACGGCCTGGGCGCGGACAGGGCCAAGAAGGGCGACGACTCCGACAAGGGTGCCGCGGCGACGCCCACGGATCCGGGCCCTGACGGCACGCTCGGGACGACGGACGATCCGACGCCGTCGGACACGGACTCCTCCGAGCCGTCCGACGACCCGGGCGGGTCGAACAGCTCGGGTACGTCGTCGAAGCCGCCGTCCTCCTCGAAGCCGCCGTCCTCGTCGAAGCCCCCGTCCTCGTCGAAGCCCCCGTCCACTTCGAAGCCGCCCACGAGCACGTCGCCGGATCCGACGGAGCCCGACCCGACGACGCCCGACCCGACGCCCACCACGTCGACGGAGCCGACCACGTCGGACTCCGCGAGCGGCCCGGCGTCGAGCGCTCCGGCCAGCACGACGGCCAGTGCTCCGGAGGGCAGTGTTACCAGCGCTCCGGTGAGCGGCACCGCCTCGGGCGCGGTGATCTGAGAACAGGCGAGGGGGCCGGGTCCGCTGCGGCGGACCCGGCCCCTTCTGCTGTCGTGGTGACGGTCAGAACAACCGCAGCTTGTCGTCCTCGATGCCGCGCAGCGCGTCGTAGTCCAGGACCGTGCAGCCGATGCCGCGGTCGGTGGCGAGGACGCGGGCCTGCGGCTTGATCTCCTGGGCGGCGAAGATGCCGCGGACCGGCGCGAGGTGCGGGTCGCGGTTCAACAGCTCCAGATAGCGCGTGAGTTGCTCCACGCCGTCGATCTCACCGCGCCGCTTGATCTCCACCGCGACGGTCTGCCCCTCGGCGTCCCGGCACAGGATGTCCACCGGGCCGATGGCCGTCATGTACTCGCGGCGGATGAGCGAGTAGCCCTCGCCGAGCGTCTCGATGCGGTCCGCGAGCAACTCCTGAAGGTGCGCTTCCACGCCGTCCTTGATCAGACCGGGATCCACGCCGAGCTCGTGCGAGGAGTCGTGGAGGATCTCCTCCATCGTGATGATGAGCTTCTCGCCCGCCTTGTTGATGACGGTCCAGACGCCGTCCTCGTCCCCGGACCCCTCCTTGAGGGTGCAGGGCGGAGACATCCAGTTGAGGGGCTTGTACGCCCGGTCGTCGGCGTGGATCGAGACGCTGCCGTCCGCCTTCACCAGGATGAGGCGGGGGGCCGACGGAAGATGGGCGGTGAGCCGGCCCGCGTAGTCCACGGAGCATCGGGCAATGACGAGACGCATGGTCGGCAACGCTACTCGACGCCCGCCCGTCCACGCGATTCGCCCACCTCAGGGCCCCTCCGCACCCACCCGCTCTCCCCTGGAACATGCCAGCGGCAACCCCTGGTCAGGTTGGCTGATTGTGTGCCCACGGAGGCTCTCCTGTGTGTGCATTCTCCTGGTGTGGTCACGGTCCGTTGCTTACCGTATAAACGGGAGGTCGCGGCGCGTGTACTGAGCGTGTTCGATATCGCGAACTCCCTTCCCTGTCCGTCAGCCCCCGCTCCACTGGGGGTGCGAGAGGAGAACCCATGTCGCTCGACGTCTCACCGGCCCTACTCGAACAGGCCGAGCGAGGCGAGGTCGGCGAAGCTGAATTCGTCGACTGCGTCCGGACCTCCCTGCCCTACGCGTGGGAGATGATCAGCTCCCTGGTGGCCCAGCTGAAGGTGGACGGCGGCAACTTCGCCGACAACCAGACGCCCCCGCCGGACGAGCAGGCACGTGGCCAGCTGCTGCGTGCGCTCGCGAGTGACGCGATACGCGGCGCGCTGCAGCGGCACTTCGGAGTGCGGCTGGCCTTTCAGAACTGCCACCGGGTGGCGGTGTTCCCACTGGACGCCTCGGTGGACGACTCGCTGGCACGCTTCACCTCGGTCCGCAGTCAGGTGCTGAACCAGTCCCCGGAGTTCCGGGACTGCTGAGCCGGAGACGCCGCACTGCTTGCCGCTCCGTACGCGGGAGGTGCATCTGTACTGGGGCGGCAAGCTCCCCGCGTATCCCGTCCGTTGAAAGGGGCCGGACGGCCCGCTTGAGGCCGCGGCCGGTCACTTGAGGTGGGGCAGCACCTCGGCCCCCAGACGTCGTACGTTCTCCTCCGTCGCCGCCAGGTCTCCCGAGCCCTCGACGAGCAGGGCGAAGTGTGAGATGCCGGTCCGCTCCGAGGTGGCCGCGAGCCGGTCGGCGCACAGCCGGGGAGTGCCCACCGGGTGCAGCCCGCAGAGCAGTTCGGTGTACGCCAGAGGGTCGCGCATCGTGCGGGCGCGGCCGTCGACCGTCACATGGGCGTCCAGCCCCTGCTTCAGCCAGCCCGGCATCGCCTTGACGAGCGTCTCGACGGCGTCGGTTCGGCGGTCCGCGATCTGGCAGACCCCGGCGGACACATGGGCCGCCGCGGAGATCTCGTCCCCCGGGAGCCCGGCCGAGCGCGCGAACTGCCGCCACAGCGCGACCATTTCGGCCTTCTCCTCGTCCCCGACATGCATGCCGAGGAGCATCGGCAGCCCGCGCTCGGCCGCGCGCCGTACGCTCGCCGGTGAGGTGCAGGCGACGAGGACATCGGGCCCGGGGACGCCGCTCAGCGACTCCGACGGCCTGGGGACGACGGGGACTTCGCGGAAGGCGAACCGCTCCGAGGTGCCGGCGACGGACGGTTCGCGCAGCCAGCGCACCAGCAGATCGAGTGATTCCGGGAACCCCTCCTCGTACGCCCTCAGTCCCGTGCCGAAGACCTCCAAGTCGACCCAGGGGCCGCCGCGTCCGACGCCCAGCGTGAACCGCCCGCCGGACGTGAGATGCAGCAGCGCGGCCTGCTCGCCGAGCGCCACGGGGTGGACGGTGGGCAGCACACTGACCGCCGTGCCGACCCGGATCCGGCGTGTGCGGCCGAGGAGGTACGCGGCGAGCGTGACGGCCGACGGGCAGGTCCCGTACGGCACGAAGTGGTGCTCGGCCAGCCATACCGCGTCGAGCCCGGCCTCCTCGGCGACCTCGGCCGACCGCACTGCGCGGTGCAGGGCCTCCCCCTGGCCCTGTCCCGGGAACTGGGCCGCCAGTACAAAACTTCCTACGTGCATCGCACTTCCTGCTTCCTCGGCTCCGACACGGAGCTCCCCCACCCGGCATAACCGCATGACACGTGACGAAGTCACGGCCTGGCGGAGAGATTTGCGGATTGTCTGCGAATTGAGCCGCCCGGTGGGGGATCTGTGCGGGTTGGTGGAGTACGCGTACCCCGGTGCGCGCCGCGTAGGCTGGACCAGGTCCTGTCGTCAAACTCCCGTCGTTCGCCCGGAGGGCGGGCCTCGCGCCCGCCGCGGAGCGGCTGATGTCGCTGTAGGTGCGTGCTCTCGGCGTGCCGGGCCCTGGCCCTCGTACTGGATGTACTCGGGCCTGGGCCCGGCGCGGCGAGTGGGGGCACCTCCCACGCCCTCAAGGCAGTGGGGGAGCGTGCATGGAGCCGCGGGGCAGACGGAGGTTTGACGACAGGGCCTAGGCCCCTGCTCCCTGTATAGCTCCGTGAGGTGTCCCGTGTCCCCGCGTCGCAACCGTTCGAAGGGCGCCGGCTCGTCCGGCAGGAGCGCGGATGACGACCGGTCCGACCGTTACGGCGGCTGGCAGTCCACGGAGAACTGGCAGGGCGAGGAGTGGAGTGTGCGTCATGTGGCGGGCGCGAGCGCCGAGGGCAAGACCTACCGCTGCCCCGGCTGCGACCAGATGATTCCCTCCGGCGTCCCGCACGTGGTGGCCTGGCCGGAGCACGCGGGCGTCGACGACCGGCGCCACTGGCACAAGGCCTGCTGGAACGCGAAGGACCGCCGCACCTCAAGGGTGCGGCGGTCCCGTAATGCTCCCAGGTCCTAAGGCCTGTTGGGCGGATCAGACGCCGGCCTGCCGGACGGATCAGACGTCGGCCCGTCGGACGGATCAGACGTCGGCCCGTCGGACGGATCAGACGTCGGCCCGTCGGACGGATCAGACGTCGGCCCGTCGGACGGATCAGACGTCGGCCCGTCGGACGGATCAGACGTCCCGGCGCTCCAGCAGCACGAACGCGCCGACGATCGCCGCCGCTGTGATGCCGGCGAGCAGACCGAGCTGCGCGCCGCCGTTCCCGGCCTCGCTGTCCAGCTGGAAGATCTTGGCGAGGGCGCTGGGAGCGTTGTACTCCTGCATCTTCTCGCCGGCGGTGCGCATGCTCTCGGACAACATCAGGAAGGCGGGCATGATCGCGGGCACCAGTACGACGCCGAGCATCGTGGTGATCGCGCCTGCCGAATGACGCAGCATCGAGCCCACCGCGAGCGCGAGCACGCCGAGCAGCGAGACGTACAGCGACCCCCTCAGCACCGTGCCGCCCCACGGGACGGCCGAGGAGCCGTCGCCGTGCATCCCCTCGGTGACCATGCCGACCAGTCCGATCGCGAAGGCCGACACGGCGAACGCCACCACGAAGAAGATGATCAGCTTCGCGGCGAGCACCCGGTGACGTTGCGGTGAGGCCGTGAACGTCGTACGGATCATGCCGGTGCCGTACTCGGAGGAGACCACCAGGACGCCCAGCGTGATCAGGCAGATCTGGCCGAGCATCAGCCCGAAGAAGGCCGGGATCGTGTACGGGGTTTCGGTGTAGTCGGCGTTCGTGGTCTGCGCCGCGACCAGGAAGCCGATGCCGATCACCAGGAGCAGGAAGATGCCGAGCGTCCACATCGTGGAGCGCACCGACTTGATCTTGGTCCACTCGGAGGAGAGCGCGTGACCGAGGTGGGTGCGCACGACCGGGATCGGCGAGGTGTACGAAGTGCCGGGCGCCGCCTGCCAGTTGGGGGCAGGGGCGGCCTGCTGCGGCATCGGGGGCTGGGGCGTGCTCATCGGGCGTCCTCGGGCTTGGTCAGGTCGGGGGCGGCGGCGGGTGCGGCAGGTGCGGCGGGCGGCTGCGCGGGGGCCTGGGGTGCGCCCTGGGCGTACGGGTTGGCGGCCGCGGCACCCGGAGCGGCCGGGGCGCCGTACGGGCCCGGCTGGCCCGCGCCCGGAGCCGCGGCACCGTAGGCGCCGGGGGCGCCCGGAGCGCCGTACGGCCCCGCCTGCGGCGCTCCCTGCGGCATCGCGAACGGCTGCCCGCCCTGCTGGGGCGGCGGCGGTGCGTACCAGCCCGGCTGGCCCTGGCCCGGGACCGGCATCTGGGGCGGCGGCATGGCGCCCGGCGGCAGCTCCTGCTGGAGCCCGGCCCTCTGGTCGATGGTCGAGCGGTAGTCGACGGCGCCCTGCGTCATCCGCATGTACGCCTCCTCCAGCGAGGCCTGGTGCGGCGACAGCTCCCACAGACGTACGTCGTGGGAGTGCGCCAGGTCACTGATGCGAGGCAGCGGCAGACCGGTGACGCGCAGCGCGCCGTCCTGCTCGGGCAGCACCTGGCCGCCCGCCTCGGTCAGCGCGGCCGTGAGCTTCTCGCGCTGCTGCGGCTCGGTGTCCGGGGTGCGGACCCGTGCGAAGTCGGCCGAGTTGTGGGAGATGAAGTCCTTGATGTTCATGTCGGCCAGCAGCTGGCCGCGGCCGATCACGATCAGGTGGTCGGCGGTCAGCGCCATCTCGCTCATCAGGTGCGAGGAGACGAAGACCGTACGGCCCTCGGCCGCGAGGGACTTCATCAGGTTGCGGACCCAGAGGATGCCCTCGGGGTCGAGGCCGTTGACCGGCTCGTCGAACAGCAGCACCTGCGGGTCGCCGAGGAGCGCGGCGGCGATGCCGAGCCGCTGGCCCATGCCGAGCGAGAAGCCCTTGGAGCGCTTCCTGGCCACGTCCTGGAGTCCGACGACGCCGAGCACCTCGTCCACGCGGCGGGCCGGGATGCCCGACAGCTGCGCCAGGCACAGCAGGTGGTGGCGGGCGTGCCGGCCACCGTGCACGGCCTTGGCGTCGAGGAGCGCGCCGACCTGGCGGGGCGCGTTCGGCAGCTTGCGGTACGGGAAGCCGCCGATGGTCACCTGCCCCGATGTGGGGTTGTCCAGTCCGAGGATCATGCGCATCGTCGTCGACTTGCCCGAGCCGTTGGGCCCCAGGAAGCCGGTGACGGCGCCGGGCCGCACCTGGAAGGAAAGGTTGTACACGGCCGTCTTGGCGCCGTAGCGCTTCGTCAGGCCGACTGCCTCGATCATGCTCCGCACCCATCGAAAGGTTCAGGACGTCGGGGCGCACGCCCCCGTAAGGGTTAGGAGGATATCCGGGCGCTGACGGTTCCACTCAAGAGAAAGTAAAAGCGCGCAGGTCACACGACCCGAATTGTCAGGTACGCCTCCTGTCTGGTCAGACGCGGAACGAAATTTTTTCGCCGGAACATCGAATGGCGTACGGAACCCTCGCGCCCACGACCGGCCCTCGCGGGCGCCCCCGGACGAGGACGCCGAGGCTCCCGAGTTTCCTTAGGTATCCGTGATGATGTGTCATGGGGATGTGCCGTGCCGTGTGTTCGGTGCCGGCTTCGGTTTCGTCTGTGGGTGCGGGGATCGAATGCGTGACCTTTTCGCGGGTGTGTCGTTGATCGGATGACAGCACCGCGGGTGGGAAGGGGGGCCGGTGAGCCGGAGAGTGCCGCTCGGTGAGAGCGAGACGGCCCGTGCTGCGTGTGCCCGTGGTCTGCTGCGGGCGGGTGTGGTGGAGAAGACGGGCGAGGTTTTGTCGGCCGCTGTGCTGGCGCAGCGGGTCGGCTGGGTGGCTGAACGCCACCCCCACCCGGTGGAGAATCCCACCGCCAGACACCATGTCTGGCACAGGATCACCAAGCTGATCAGAGACGCTACGCGTCCCGTTTCTTGAGCACCGCGTACCCCCCGATGAGCGCCGCGACCACCCACAGCACCATGATCGCGAGGCCGCCCCAGGGACCGTACGGGGTGTCGTCGTCGATCGGGGTCACGACCTGCAGGATCTTGCTGCTGGCCTGGTCGGGCAGATAGCGGCCGACCTTCTGGGTCGCGGAGACCGCGCCCAGGACGTTGGAGATCAGAAAGAAGAACGGCATCAGGATGCCCAGCGACAGCATGGGGCTGCGCAGCATCGCCGCGACGCCCATCGAGAAGACGGCGATGAGCGTCATGTAGAGCCCGCCGCCGATCACCGCGCGCAGCGCCCCGGGATCGCCGATCGACGCACCGTGCGGGCCGAGCATGGCCTGGCCCAGGAAGAAGGTGACGAAGCTGGTGACGATGCCGACCGCGAAGGCGAGGCCCGTCGCGACCGCGATCTTGCTGAAGAGGAACTCGGCGCGCTGCGGCACCGCGGCGAGCGAGCTGCGGATCATGCCGGTGCTGTACTCGTTGCCGACGACCAGCACCCCGAACACGATCATCGCGAGCTGACCGAGGCTCATGCCCGCGAAGCTGATGTACGTCGGGTCGAAGGCGAGCCGGTCCCGCACGTCCATCGTGTCGAACTCGTTCCTGGACAGCAGCGAGATCACGATGCCGAGGGCGATGGTGACGACCGCGGCGAGACCGAGTGTCCAGACCGTGGACGAGACGGACCGGATCTTGGTCCACTCGGACCTGAGGACCTGGGTGGCCGCCATGGTCAGCCCCTCTTCCAGTCGCCGCCCCAGGGCGCGGCCTGCGGATGCGGGGTGTCCGCGTGCGCGTGGTACTCGACCGACTCCGCGGTCAGCCGCATGAACGCATCCTCCAGGGAGGCCTGCTGGGGGCTGAGCTCGTGCAGCACGATCTGGTGCCGCGCGGCCAGCTCCCCGATGAGCTCGGGCTTCCCGCCGTCCACTTCGAGCGTGCCGCTGCCCGTCTCGACGACGGTGATGCCCGCACCGTGCAGCACGTCGAGGAGCCGCTCGCGCTGGGGGCAGCGGATACGGACGTACGACCGCGAGTTGCGCTGGATGAAGTCGGCCATCGAGGTGTCGGCGAGGAGCCGTCCCTGGCCGATGACGACGATGTGGCCGGCGGTCAGCGCCATCTCGCTCATCAGGTGGGAGGAGACGAAGACCGTACGGCCCTGCGCGGCGAGGGATTTCATCAGGTTGCGGATCCAGTGGATGCCCTCGGGGTCGAGACCGTTGACCGGCTCGTCGAACATCAGGATCCGCGGGTCGCCGAGCAGCGCGCCTGCGATGCCCAGCCGCTGGCCCATGCCGAACGAGAACCCCTTGGCCTTCTTCCTCGCGACCGGGGTGAGCCCCACCGTGTCGAGGACCTCGTGCACCCGGGCCTTCGGGATGCCGTTGCTCTGCGCGAGGCACAGCAGGTGGTTGAAGGCGCTGCGCCCGCCATGCATGGCCTTCGCGTCCAGCAGGGCGCCGATGTACTTCAGCGGGTCCTTGAGGTGGTCGTAGTGCCGCCCGTCGATGCGTACGTCACCGGTGGTGGGGTGGTCGAGCCCGAGGATCATCCGCATGGTCGTGGACTTGCCGGCGCCGTTGGGGCCGAGGAACCCCGTGACGATCCCCGGTCTGACGGCGAAGGTGAGGTTGTTGACCGCCACCTTCTCGCCATACCGCTTGGTCAGCCCCTCGAGCTCGATCATGCCGCAACGCTAAAACGGGACAAAGCCCCCCGCCACCGGAGTGACAGGGGGCTTCGCCGTTGTTCGGCCGGCGTACGTCCCGCGTTACCGCGTACGTCCCGCGTTCTCGCGTACGTCGTGTGTTACCGGGACTGCTGGGCCGGAACCCCGCGCGAGATCGGCTCGTCCTCGGCCGGCGTGCCGGTGGCGGCCACCGCGGCGCCCGTGAGCGTCGCGAGCATCTCGCGGACGTTCGTGAGCTGGGCGTTGATCGAGTCGCGGCGGTTGGTGAGGGCCGCGAGCTCGCGCTCGGATTCCGAACGGATCCGGTCGGCCTTGGCGTTCGCGTCGGCCACGATGTCCTCGGCCTGGCGCTGAGCCGTCTCCACCGTCTGGCGGGCGCGGCGCTCGGCGTCCGTGCGCAGCTTCTCGGCCTCCAGGCGCAGCTGCTCGGCGCGGTGCTCGATCTCCGCGAGGCGCTTCTCGGCCTTGGCCTGACGCGAGGCCAGGTCGCGCTCGGACTGCTCGCGGCGCTTGGCGAGGTTCGTCTCGAAGTCGGCGGCGGCCTGGGCGGCCTTGGCGCGGGTCTCCTCGAAGAGGGCGTCCGCCTCCTCGCGCTTGGACTGCGCGTCCTTCTGCGCGTCGGAACGCAGCTGGGAGGCGTCGCTCTTGGCCTTCTCGACGATCCGGACGCCCTCGTCCTCCGCCTTGGCCTTGCGCTCAGCGGCGAACGACTCCGCGTCGTTGCGCACCTGCTGGGCGGCCGACTCGGCGAGCTCACGGTGCTGCTCGGCGGCGCGACGGGCCTCCTCGCGCAGGTCCTTCGCCTCCTCCTCGGCGAGGCGGAGGATCTTCTCGACGCGCGCGCCGAGACCCGCGTACGACGGCTCTGCGTCGTTGACCTGGGCCTGGGCGTTCTGCGTCTCGAGGTGGAGTTCCTCGATGCGCTTTTCCAGAGCAGTGATGCGGGCCAGAGCGCTGTCACGGTCGGAGACGAGCTTCGAAATGCGTTCGTCCACCTGAGCGCGGTCGTATCCACGCCGCACAAGCTCGAAGCCGTAGGGGGAAGTGTCGCTCATGGGGTTCCTGTCGAATGAGACCGGTGAGGTGATAGGGGGAATCCTAGGGGTCAAAGCGGTGTGTCATCGAGCGGATACGTGTTTGATCTGGAGAATGACACTCCTTTCGGGTGGCTAACGGTCGGAGGGCTTGCCAGAGGCTGTACCAAAGGTCCCGGCAAAGCATGGAATCCGTGCTTCTGGCTAGCCCTCTGACGACTTGCCACTCGAACGAGTCGCGCCCGCGGCCGCGCCCGCCTTGACCCCGCCGTCCTTGCTTCCGGACGGGGCCTCAAAGGACTCCAACGCCTCCAGGACGTCCTGGACACGGGAGATCTCCGCATTGATGTCCTCCCGGCGGCGCACCAGGACCTCCAGGTCGCGCTTGCCCTCCTCGACCGCCGCCTTCGCCTCGCGGATCGCCTCCGCGCGGATCTTCTCCGCCTCGCCGACGAGCGAGTTCTTCTTCTGCTCGGCCTCCTTGAGGAGCCCCTCCGCCTTCTTGACCGCGGCGATGCGCACCTTGCTCGCCTCGGAGTTGGCCTCCGACACCAGCTCCTTCGCCTTCGCCTCGGCGTCGGCGAGCTGCTCCTCGGCCGCCTTGACGAGCGCGTCACAGCGCTCGCCGGCCGTCTTCATCGCCTCGGCCGACTCACGGCGGGCCCGCTCGTGCAGCTCCTCGATCTCCGTGGTGATGCGGTCGCGCAGCTCCTCCGCGCGGTCCCGGATCGCCGTCGCGTCCCGGCGCGCGCCGACCAGCAGCTCGTCCGCGTCCGTACGGGCCCGCTCCACCAGGGAGTTGCCCTCCACGGTCGCCTCGGAGACGAGCCGCTCGGCCTCGTTGCGCGCCGCGCCGACCATCGTGTCGGCCTGCGCCTCGGCGTCCGCCGTCGTCTTCTGCGCGGACTGCTGCGATTCGGAGAGCAGCTTGTCCGCCTCGGCGGCCGTCTCCGTGATGAGCGTGTCGACCTGCTCGGCCGCCTCGGAACGCCGCTTGTTGGCGTCCTTGCGGGCCTCGTCCAGCATCCGCTCGGCCTCTTCGCGCGCCGACGACGTGAGCCGCTCGGCCTCCGCCGCCGCCTCGTCCTTGACCCGCTCCGCCTCGGTGCGGATCCGCTCGGCGTGCTGCTGCGCGGAGCCGATCGTCTCGGCGGCCTCGGCACGCAGCCGCTCCGCGTCCCCGGTCGCGTCCGCGATGAGCCGCTCGGCCTTGGCCACGGATTCGGACCGTACGCGCTCGGCCTCGGCGGCGGTCTCCTCGGCGAGCCGCTCGGCCTCCGCGGCCGCCTCGGTGATGAGGGTGTCCGCCTGCGTGGCCGCGTCCGAACGGATCCGGTTCGCGTCGTCCCTGGCTTCCGCACGGCTGCGCCCGGCGTCCTGTTCGGCGGTCGCGATGACGTCGGACGCCTCGGTGCGGACGCGCTGGGCGTGCTCGGCCGCGTCCGAGCGCAGCCGCTCCGACTCGGCGATCGCCTCCGAAACCGTGCGCTCCGCGAGGGACTTGGCGGCCTCCGACTCCTGGGCCGCCTCCCGCCGGATCCGGCTCGCGTCCTCGGCGGCCCGCTCCCGCTCCGCGTATGCGTCGGCGCGGACGCGGTCCGCCTCCTCCTGCGCCTCGGTCCGCGTACGCTCCGCGGCGTGCTCGGCGGCCGAGCGCAGCCCGGCGACCTCCTCCTGAGCCTGCTCGTGCAGCCCCGCCACGGAGTCGCGCACCTGCTGCGCGGTCTGCTCGGCGCTCGACACCATCTCGGTCGCGCGCCGGTCGGCCTCCTCGACCAGGCGTACGGCCTCGGTCTGGGCCTCCTCGACACGGTTGCGCGCCGAGGCGAGGAGCTCCTCGCTCTGCTCGCGGGCCCGCTCCCGCTCCTGGTCGGCCTCCTGGCGCGCGGAGCCGAGGAGTTCCTCGGCCTCGCGGCGGCGCCGGGCGGCCTCCTCCTGCGCGGCCGCCAGCGTCTCGGCGCCTTCGGTCGCCAGACGCTCGGCCGCGGCCTGCGCCTCCGCGCGGACCCGGTCGGCGCTGTCCTGGGCCTCCGACTTCAGCCGCTCGGCCTCCGCCGAGGCCTCCGAACGCAGCCGTACGGCGATGGCCTCGCCCTCGGCCCGGGACGCGGAGGCGTCCGCCGCGGCCTCGTTGCGCAGCCGCTCGGCCTCGGCCTCCGCCTGCGCCTGCAGCGTACGGATCCGCTCGGCGGACTCGGAACGCAGCCGCTCGGACTCCTCGGCAGCCTCACGGCGGATGCGCTCGGCCTCCGCGCGGGCGTCGGTCAGCGCCTGCTCGGCGGTGGTGAGGCGGTCCTCGGCCTCCGTGTGCAGCCGGGTCAGTTCCTCGGCGGCCTCGTCCTTGCGGGCCGCTATGGCGCGCTCGGTCTCCTCGCGCAGCTGCTCGGCGGCCCGCTCGGCCTCCGCCTTGATCGTCTCGGACTGCTCGAGAGCCTCTTCGCGATGCCGCTCGGCCTCGGCGCGGGTGCGCTCCAGGGTCTCCTCGGCCTGACGGCGCAGCGTCGTGGCGCGCTCGATGGCCTCGGTGCGGACCTTCTCGCTGTCCGTCGTCGCCGTCGTGCGCAGCTCGTCCGCGTCCGCCCTCGCCTTGGCGAGCAGCTCCTCGGCGGTCCTGGCCGCCTCCTCGATCTGCTGGACCGCCTCGCGCCGGGCCTCGGCGCGGATCTTCTCGCCCTCGTCGACCGCGTCGGCGCGCAACTGCTCGGCCTCGCCGCGCAAACGGCGAGCCTCCTCCTGCAGTTCGACCGTCTTGGCGCGGTACTCCTTGGTGTCGTCCTTCGCCGTGCCCTTGAGCTGCTCGGCGATGTCGTGCGCCTCGGCGCGCAGCCGGTCCGCCTCGGCCTCCGCCTCGGTGCGGATCCGCTCGGCCTCCTCGGCGGCGGCCCTGGTGGTCGTCTTGGCTTCCTCGGACGCCTTGTTGAGCACGTTCTCGGCCGTACGGGCCGCCTTGGCGAGCTGGGACGCGGTCTCCTCGGCGGTGAGGCTGCGGGCGTTCTCCTCGGCCTCCGCGATGATCGTCTCGGCCTTGGCGCGGGCGTCCGCGATGACCTGCTCGGCCTCGGACTTGGTGGCTTCGGCCTCCTGGTTGGCCTCGGTGACCAGCCGGGCGACCTGCTCCTTCGCCGTACGCGTGCGCTGCTCGTTCGCCGACTCCGCGCCGGAGAGCGTCTTGGCCGCGGACTCCTTCGCCTCGGCGACCACCTTGTCGGCCTCGGCCCGCGCCTCGCGCAGCGCCGTCTCGGCCTGCGCCATGCGCTGCTCGGCTGCCCGGCTCACCTCGGTCGCCTGGCGGCGGGCGGCCTCCGACTCGCTCGCCGTGGAGCTGCGCAGCTGCTCGGCGTGGTCGGTGGCCTCCTGCGCCTGTGTGGACGCGGCGTTCAGCAGCCGTTCGGCGTCCGTGCGGGCCCGGCGCAGCAGCGCCTCGGCCTCCGCGCGGGCCGCCTCGGCGTCGTTGGTGAGCCGCTGGCGGGCCTCGGCGGCGATCCGCTCGGCCTCGGCGCGGGCGACGGCCAGCGCCTGGTCGGCCTCGGCGCGCGACTCATCCAGCAGACGGCGGGCCTGCGACTCGGAGCGGGCGCGCAGCTGCTCCGCCCACGCCACGTTCTCGTTGACGTGCGCCTCGACCGTCTGCCGGCGCTCGGCCAGCTCCTGGTCGAGCTGCTGGCGGCGGGTGACCGCCTCCTGGTGCAGTTCCGCCTGGAGCCGGGCGGCCTGCTCCGCGTGCTCCTGGAGGATGCGCTGCGTCTGCGCGCGGGCCTGGCTCATCTCGCGCTCGGCGTCGGCGCGCAGCTGGTCGGCCTGGATCTGGGCATTACGAAGGAGCTGCTCGGCCTGATAGCCGATGTCGCCGCCGTCGTAGGCAGGACGGGTCGCCAGACTGCGCCGAGCCTCGTGCAGCTTGGCGCGCAGCACCTCGACCTGATAGCCGAGGTCCTCGGCGTGCTGGACGGCCTTCTCCCGCTCGGTCTTCAGCCGCTCCATCTCGGCCTCGAACCGAGAGAGGTGGTCGACGTCAGCCGCCGGCTCTCGCTCCTGGCGTTCGTAGCCCCGCACTGCGCGGTCCCATCCGTCCCCTGGTCGCAACTCTCTCCAAACGGGCTCCGTCCATCCGCCGAACGGTGCCCCCGGGGAATGGTGTCAGATCCACGGCGGAGCATGGGCTGCCCCGACGCTTGTCCCCCGAAACCTGGACCCCGGCCCTCGGTCCTGGCGCGCTGAAAAGCGGCAGGACCTCGACCGTCCCCGTGTGAAGGCGACGGCCGACCCCAACCCTACCGGCCCAGATATACGGAGGTCAGTGCTCAGGTGACTCAACCGCCGCCGAAGTGACCAGTTCTGTCAGAACACCATGGCAGTCCTTCGGATGCAGGAAGGTGATCCGGGACCCCATGGACCCGATCCGGGGCTCTTCGTAGAGCACCCGTACGCCCTTGTCCCTGATGGCGGCGGCGTCACCGTCGACGTCCGCCGTGCCGAAGGCGATGTGGTGCACTCCCTCGCCGTTCTTGGCCAGCCACTTCCCGACGGCGGAGTCCTCACGGGTGGGTTCGAGCAGCTGGAGGTAGGAGGCGCCGCCGTCGGACGTCTCGTTGATCTTGAGCATGGCCTCCCGTACGCCCTGCTCCTCGTTGACCTCGGAGTGGAAGACCTCGAAGCCGTACGTCGCCCGGTAGAACTCGACGGTCTTGTCGAGGTCGAAACAGGCGATCCCGATGTGGTCGATTCGCGTCAGCATGGAGTCAGTGCAGCGCTCCCGGCGTGGTTACGCAACGTGCGCGCCGTCACACTGACAGCCGGATGACGCGGTGGACTACCGGTCAGTACATTCGAAGTAAACCCTCGTTCACTCCTCGGCTGTGCAGCCGGTAAGGGGATCGCACCTCATGTCTGGAACGAACAGCAGTACTTCGGTGATCGTCGCGGGCGCGCGTACGCCCATGGGCCGGTTGCTGGGCTCGCTGAAGTCCTTCTCCGGAGCCGACCTCGGAGGCTTCGCGATCAAGGCGGCCCTCGACCGTGCGGGGATCGGCGGCGACCAGGTCCAGTACGTGATCATGGGCCAGGTGCTCCAGGCCGGCGCGGGGCAGATCCCGGCACGCCAGGCCGCGGTCAAGGCGGGCATCCCGATGAGCGTCCCGGCGCTCACGATCAACAAGGTGTGCCTGTCGGGCCTGGACGCGATCGCGCTGGCCGACCAGCTGATCCGCGCGGGCGAGTTCGACGTGATCGTGGCGGGCGGCCAGGAGTCCATGACCAACGCCCCCCACCTGCTGCCGAAGTCCCGCGAGGGCTTCAAGTACGGCGCGATCGAGATGCTCGACGCCATGGCGTACGACGGCCTGACCGACTCCTTCGAGGGCATCGCCATGGGCGAGTCGACGGAGAAGCACAACACGCGGCTCGGCATCGCGCGCCCCGAGCAGGACGAGATCGCCGCCCTGTCCCACCAGCGCGCCGCCGCCGCCCAGAAGAACGGCATCTTCGAGGCCGAGATCACCCCGGTCGAGATCCCGCAGCGCAAGGGCGAGCCCGTCGTCTTCAGCAAGGACGAGGGCATCCGCGCGGAGACGACGGCGGAGTCGCTGGGCAGGCTGCGCCCCGCGTTCACGAAGGACGGCACGATCACGGCGGGTACGTCGTCGCAGATCTCGGACGGCGCGGCGGCCGTGGTGGTCATGAGCAAGGCCAAGGCGCAGGAACTGGGCCTGGAGTGGATCGCGGAGATCGGCGCCCACGGGAACGTGGCCGGACCGGACAACTCTTTGCAGTCGCAGCCGTCGAACGCGATCCTGCACGCCCTGAAGAAGGAGGGTCTGGAGGTCTCCGATCTGGATCTCATCGAGATCAACGAGGCGTTCGCGGCGGTCGCGGTCCAGTCAACGAAGGACCTCGGGGTGTCCACGGAAAAGGTGAACGTCAACGGCGGCGCCATTGCCCTGGGTCACCCGATCGGTATGTCGGGCGCCCGGCTCGTCCTGCACCTGGCCCTTGAGCTGAAGCGGCGGGGCGGCGGGGTCGGCGCTGCGGCGCTGTGCGGTGGCGGCGGGCAGGGTGACGCGCTGATCGTGCGGGTATCCAAGGCCTGAAGCACCTGATCATTTCCGTACGGCTCGGATTCCGTACGGCTCGGATTCCGTACGGCTCGGATTCCGTACGGCTTTGATCCCGTTCGACACTGATTCTGTACGACTCTGAACGGAGCTGTGATGCAGGACGTCTCCTCGCTGGTGGCCCAGGCCAGGGAAGGACGGCCGCGGGCGGTGGCCCGGCTGATCTCCCTGGTGGAGGGGGCGGCACCACAGCTCCGTGAGGTCATGGCGGCGCTGGCGCCCCTGACCGGCAACGCGTACGTGGTCGGGCTCACCGGCTCCCCGGGCGTGGGCAAGTCGACGTCGACCTCGGCGCTGGTGACGGCGTACCGGCGCCAGGGCAAGCGCGTCGGCGTGCTGGCCGTGGACCCGTCGTCCCCCTTCTCCGGGGGCGCGCTGCTCGGCGACCGCGTCCGCATGTCCGAGCACGCCTCGGACCCCGGCGTCTACATCCGCTCGATGGCGACCCGAGGACACCTCGGCGGACTCGCCTGGGCGGCGCCCCAGGCGATCCGCGTCCTGGACGCGGCGGGCTGCGACGTGATCCTCGTCGAGACGGTCGGTGTCGGCCAGTCCGAGGTCGAGATCGCGTCCCAGGCGGACACGTCGGTGGTGCTGCTGGCCCCAGGCATGGGCGACGGCATCCAGGCGGCCAAGGCCGGGATCCTGGAGATCGGCGACGTGTACGTGGTCAACAAGGCAGACCGGGACGGTGCCGACGCCACCGCCCGCGAGCTCAACCACATGCTGGGCCTGGGCGAATCCCGGGCGCCGGGGGACTGGCGGCCGCCGATCGTGAAGACCGTCGCATCCCGGGGCGAGGGGATCGACGAGGTTGTCGAGGCCCTGGAGAAGCACCGGGCGTGGATGGAAGAACACGGCGTCCTCGCCGAACGCCGCCTGGCCCGTGCCTCCCGAGAGGTGGAGACCATCGCGGTCACGGCCCTGCGCGAACGGATCGGCGACCTGCACGGCGACCGCCATCTGGACGCCCTGGCCGAGCGCATCGTGTCCGGCGACCTGGACCCGTACCGAGCGGCGGACGAACTGGTGGCGAGCCTGACAGAGGGCTGACGCGCAGTCTCCTTGGCCAACTCCCGGACCGCGTTGGTCCGGAGCGGCCGTGCTGCTGACGGCGGCCCTGGCCGTGGGGAGGGTCGCCCCTCCCCACGGCTCCACGGCTCAGGAGGCCGTGCCTGACGTGCGACGGCTTCGTCAGTCGTCGTCGCGGTCGTCGCGGTCGTCGCGGTCGTCGTGGTCGGCGTCGTCACCGCCGCGCTGGTCGTCCGCGTCGTCGTGGTCCTGGGTGACCTTGCCCGTGCGGACGTCGACCTTCCACTCGCCCTTCGTGGTCTCCACGTTCCAGGCCAGGGCGCGGCTGTCGTCATCGTCGTCGAGGCCGACCTCGGTGACCGTGCCCTTGGCCGCGCCGGCCAGCGCGGCCTCGCGGGCGTCGACACGGGCATCCCTCAGCGCGGAGCGCTCGTCGCGGTCGTCGTCATCGTCGTCGTCACGGTGGGCGCCGAGCACCTTTCCGGTGTCCGGGGCGACCTTGACGGCGTACTCGGCGCCGTCGCCCTTCACGACGTCCACCTCCCACACTTCAGCGTCTTCGTCCTCCCGGTCGTCGGAGACGGCGGTGCTCGGCATGTGCTTCAGCACGGCGGCGATGGCCTCGGCAGCGGCCTCTCCATCGCCCGCGATGTCGCCGTACGCCACGGCGGCACGCTCACGGTCCGGGACGCGCCGGCAGGCGGAGCCGAGTTCGAACTCCGCCTGCCGCTCGCCCAATAGGCGCCACGTGGTCGATCCCCCGCTGGTAGGTTGAGCCGCATGTTCCTCCTCTTGGCATAGGGCCCGCCCAGGCCCGCGACGGCCAGGCAGCACTCGGCTGCACCGTCGCGGCACTCAGGCGTCCCCTGACCCGCCTCGCTGTTGAGGAGCCCTTTCCATGTCTGCGTCACCTTCGCGGCCCTCGTACGCCGCGCTCTTCCGCATCCCCCATACCCGCCGCACCTTCATCGCCGCCCTGACCGGCCGGCTGTCGTACGGCATCGTCTCCCTGGCCATGATGCTGACGGTGACCCGGGCCACCGGGTCGTACGCGGTGGCCGGCACGGTCATGGCGCTGTTCGGCGCCATGAGCGTGTTCCTGTCGCCCGCGCGGGCGGCCCTGATCGACCGGTACGGCCCCCGCCGTGCCCTCCTCCCGATGGCCTCGCTCTACGCGGGCCTGCTCGCGGCCTTCGCGGCGGCGGCCTGGCGGCCGGGAGCGCCGGCGGCGGCGCTCGGCGCGCTGGCGGTCACCGCGGGCACCTGCACACCGCCCCTCGGCCCCACGATGCGTGCCGTGTGGGGCGAAGTCGTCGAGGACAAGCTGCTGTTGCAGCGCGCGTACAGCCTGGACGGCGTCGCGGAGGAGATCCTCTTCGTCTCGGGGCCGCTGCTGGTGGGCGCGGTCGTGCAGTGGGCGCCCCCGGCCGCCGCAGTCGCGCTCAGCGCCCTGCTGGTGTGGACCGGAACCGTCGCGTTCGTCCTGTCGCCGGTCGTGGCGGGCGTATGCCCGACCGGCGCTCAGCGTCGCACCCGCGCCGGACGCCGGCTGCGGGGAGGGCGCGCGCTCGTGCAGCCCGTCGTCGTCGCGGCGGGCGTCGGCCTGTCCCTGGGGGCCATCGACCTCCTGGTGATGGCCTTCGCCGAGCAGCGCCGTCACGGGGACGACGTGGTGGCCTGGGTGCTCGCCGCACTGTCGGTGGGCAGCGCGCTGGGCGGCCTGCTGAACGGCGCGGTCGACTGGCGCACCTCCGCGCGGGTACGGCTCCCCCTGCTGGCCGGCGGCCTGGGCCTCGCCCTGTTCGCCGCGGGCCTCGCGCCCGGCCTCGGCACGCTGATCGTCGCCGTGGCCTGCGCGGGCTTCTTCGTCGCCCCGGCCCTGACGACGTCCTACCTGATCGCCGACGAGGCGGCCCCGCCCGGCTTCCGCACCCAGGCGGGTGCCTGGGTCAACACCGCCGTGAACGCGGGGAATTCGGGTGGCGCCGCGGCGGTGGGGATCCTCGTGGGCCACCTGTCCCTGGGGCTGTGCTTCGCGATCGCGGGGGCGGTGGCGATGACGGCGGGCCTGCTCTCCGTACGCGTCGGACGCACCGCGCACGCGGAGCGCGAAGCCCCCGAGAAGACCGCGGAACCGAGCCGCGTCTGATCAGCTGCCCCGCGCCCCGGCAGGGGCGCGGGGCAGTGACACTCGCTCCCGAACCGCGAACCGCGAGCGAACGGCGAACCGCGAGCGAACGGCGAACCGCGAACGGCGAAAAAAACCGCGAACCGCTACGCCTTGCCTCGCTGCCCCCGCAAATGATCGGCGATCGGCGTCAACGACTTGTGCAGGTCCTCCAAGGCCTCCGGCGACAGCAGATCGATGAAGTGTCTCCGCACCGACTCCACATGGTGCGGCGCGACCTTCTTCATCGTCTCCAGGCCGTGATCGGTGAGGACGGCGTACAGTCCCCGCCGGTCGGACTCGCAGTTCTCGCGGCGCACCAGATTCGCGTTCTCCATGCGCGTGATCTGGTGCGAGAGGCGACTCTTGGACTGGAGGGTGGCGGACGCGAGGTCGCTCATGCGCATCCGTACGCCCTCCGATTCGGAGAGGTTCACCAGGATCTCGTAGTCGTTCATCGTCAGTCCGAACGGCTGCAGGTCCCTCTCGAGCTGGTACGTCAACAGCCTGTTGACCTCCAGGTGGGTGCGCCAAGCGCACTGCTCCGCATCGGTCAGCCAGCGCGTGGCCGTCTCGGTCTCCATGAATGAAGTCTACCTAAAATGTTGAAAGGCGAACTAGTGAGTGGTGTGACTGTGCGCACGCGTTCGATGTCACACTCCGCAGACTACCGCTCACAGCCCGAAGCGACGCTGGAGGTCCCCCAGCTGTCCGGGAAGGCGCGGTGTGCCGGACTGCTGTCCGTACTGACTGGGTACCCCGCCCGGGCCGGGTACTCCCGCCTGCTGCGGGACCGCTCCCGTGGCCTGCTCGGCCATCAGGGTTTCGGTGGACTGGAGCAGCACCGTGCCGGCCCCCACGAACTCGAACTGGTGCTCCTCTCCGGAGGCCCCGCCGAGGCCCGTCATCGCACGTAGACCGCCCATGACACCTGTCATGTAGCCGTGGTCGTAGTGATGGCACGGAGAGGGGCAGTCGGCCCAGCCGACCAGGGCCTGTGGGTCCACCCGGATCGGGGGTTCCATGAACACCACCGGACCGTTGGACGTGGCCACGAACTTGCCGGTTCCGATCAGGGTCAGAAAGCCCGGCACGATCGACTGCTTGAGCGAAAGACTTGGCTGAAAAGCGAGCAGGTTGCCCGAGCGAATGGTCAGGTTGCCGTTGTCCAGGTCGTACGAATTCACGTCGAAGGCCCGGTCGGCGAGGAGCATCTTGCCCGTGCCCTCCGCCACGACCCAGTCGCTCGCGTGCAGAGGCGAATGGAACGACGTACGGACGAGGCGGTCGAGCCGGCCGTGTCCGATGCCGTTGAAATCCATCGACCCGTAGTAGGCGATCATCTTGCCCTTCTGCAGGAACCACTGGCTGCCCCTGAGCTCCACGCAGAAGGTGTAGTTGTTGACGTTGTCGTCGACCGGCAGCGTCATCGGGTCGTAGATCACCGGGCCGCCGGGAGTTCCGTACGCGCTCACAGCTTCTCCTCCGAGGCCTGGACGTACACCGCGCCACTGCCGCTCAGCTCCAGCTGGAACGCCTCGCCCGAGCCGCGGCCCACCATGTCGCGCCAGCCCAGCGCCGTGGACAGCTTGTTGCGTACGTCGCCGTGGTGGGCGACGTACGCCTGCGGGTCGACATGGACCGGGCGCTGCGGGGCGATCGGGACCTCGATCACACCCCCGTGCGCCATGACGGCGACCGCGCCATGACCCTTCAAGGTGGTCGTGAAGAGCCCCTGACCGGTCACCTGGCCGCGCACCATGCCCATCACGCCGCCCTGCGCGCCCAGGAACATCGTGCCCTGCTGGAGTGTGCCGTCGAAGGCGAGCAGCCGGTCCGCCTCGACGTACAAGGTGTCGCCCGTGAGGTTGATCACCTGGACGTGATGGCCGCCGTGCCCGAAGAGCACCGTGCCGGAGCCCTCGACAGTCATCAGCGGGGTGGCCTCGTTGGCAAGGCGGCGGCCGATCATGGACATCACGCCGCCCTGGCCGCCGTGGATGTCGGGTGTGAAGGAGACCTCGCCCTTGTAGGCGAGCATCGCGCCGCGCTGGCTGAACATCCGCTGGCCCGGCAGCACCGTGGCCTCGACCATCTTCGAGTTCACCTCACGGAACGGCATGTCAGACATCCCCCGCGATCGTGTTGCGCTCACTGGGCTGCACGTAGACCAGGCCGTCGCCCTCGAAGCGGATCTGGAACGCTTCGCCGCCGCCCTCCCCGAGCAGCGTGCGGAACGTCACACCGGACTGGAAGGACTGCCGCACATTGCCCTGGTGCGCGATGTACGCGCCCGGATCGACCGTCAGGGGGTACTCGGAGCTCACCCGCAGCACCACCGCCGGGCCGTCGGACGTGATCGCGGCCTGGCCGTGCCCCTCGACGGTGGTGGTGAACAGCCCGTTGCCCTGCGAGGCGCCCCGCAGACCCGTGAAGGTCGTGCCCGTCCGCAGTCCCGCGTCCGTCGCGAGCAGATTGCTGGACTCCACGTAGAGCTTGTCCCCTTGCAGACTGACGAGGTTGATCTCGGAGGCCCGGTCCGCGAACCAGCAGGTCCCGTGCCCCTTCACCTCCATCACCGTCATCTGCTCGCCGGTGATGCGCCGGGTCACCATCCCCCGTATGCCCTCACCGCCCCCGCTCAGCTTCTTGAAGGCCATCTGGCCGTCGTACGCGACCATCGAGCCGTTCTTCGCCTTCACGGCGTCCCCGGTCATCTCGACGGCCAGCACCTTGCTGCCTTGAAGTCGGAACATCGCCACGCTTGCGAAGGTAGCCGCCGACCGGGGTCACCAACAGAGCCTTCGGGATGATCCGGACCCTTAGGACACCCTGAGACGCGCTGCGGGAACCCCGGGAGGACATGCGGACAACCTGAGACGCCCTGCAGGGGGCCTTGCGACACCCTGAGACCCCCTGCCCGGGTGGCAGGACCTCAAGTGCCACAATGGCCCGACGCTTGTGCTTGTGTTCACAAAGCGGCATCCCCCGACAGCGAAACTCTCACCGAAGGTGACCCGTGGACATAAAGACCGCCGCCGCGCTCCGCCGCCTCCGCCTGGTCTCGGCCCCCGAGGCCGTCTCCTTCCTGCTGCTGCTCGTCTGCTCGGTCCTGAAGCGGACCACGGACTTCAACGCGGTGCCCGTCATGGGCGCGATCCACGGCGTCCTCTTCATCCTGTACGTGATCTTCTGGGCGGACGCCTGGAACCGCGCCAAGTGGAGCGCGGGCACCGGCATCCTCTACCTCGTCCTCTCCGTCCTGCCGACCGGCGGCTTCTTCGCCGACCGCAAGCTCAAGCGCGAGGCCGAGAACGCGGTCATCGCGTCCCGCGCCCGCAAGGAAGGGATCGTGAACGCGTGATCGTCGCCTTCTCCGTGACGCCGCTGGGCGTCGGCGAGGACGTGGGCGAGTACGTCGCCGACGCCGTCCGAGTCGTCCGCGAGTCGGGCCTGCCCAACCGCACGGACGCGATGTTCACCTCGATCGAGGGCGAGTGGGACGAGGTGATGGACGTGGTCAAGCGTGCCGTCGCCGCCGTCGAGAGGCGCGCGCCGCGCGTCTCGGTCGTCCTGAAGGCGGACATCCGCCCCGGGGTGACGGACGGTCTGACCTCCAAGGTCGAGACGGTGGAGCGGCACCTGTCGGCCTGATTTCCAGCCCGTCCGGCGTTTGAGGACGAGCGCGAAGCGCGGTACGGGGGTCTGGGGGGCGGGGCCCCCGGGTACGGGACGGGCAGGGGCGGAGGGGGCGAAAAACGTCCGCAGCCGCCCCCGGCCCGGCGGTCGGGACCGAAAGGCGAGACAGGGCTGACCGCGATATGACCGGCCGGTAAGGTCGTTGCCGTGCCGAAGCCGCTCAGTCTTGCCTTCGATCCGATCGCCCGCGCCGACGAACACTGGAAGCAGCGCTGGGGATCCGTGCCGTCCATGGCCGCGATCACCTCGATCATGCGCGCGCACCAGATCCTGCTCGCCGAGGTCGACGCGGTCGTCAAACCGTACGGACTGACCTTCGCGCGATACGAGGCGCTGGTCCTGCTCACCTTCTCCAAGGCGGGCGAGCTGCCGATGTCCAAGATCGGCGAGCGGCTCATGGTGCACCCGACGTCGGTCACCAACACCGTGGACCGGCTGGCGAAGTCCGGGCTCGTCGCCAGGCGGCCCAACCCCAACGACGGGCGCGGCACGCTCGCCTCCATCACCGAGAAGGGCCGCGAGGTCTGCGACGCGGCCACCCGCGACCTGATGGCCATGGACTTCGGACTCGGGGTGTACGACGCGGAGGAGTGCGCGGAGATCTTCGCGATGCTGCGGCCGTTGCGGATCGCCGCGCAGGACTTCGAGGACGAGTAGCCGAGAGGCGGGGGCGCGCGAAGATCGCGCATAAGGGGTCGATACGCTCGTTTCCATGAAACGAAGCGTGCTGACCCGCTACCGCGTCCTGGCCTACGTCACCGGCGTTCTGCTGGTCCTGCTGTGCCTCGGCATGATCGCCAAGTACGGGCTGGATGTGAACGGCGCCGCCGACGTCACCCGTGTCGTGGCCATCGCGCACGGCTGGCTGTACGTCGTCTACCTGGTCTTCGCCTTCGATCTGGGCTCCAAGGCGAAGTGGCCGGTCGGCAAGCAGCTGTGGGTGCTCCTGGCCGGGACCATTCCCACGGCCGCCTTCTTCGTGGAGCGCAAGATCTCCCGGGAGCTGGAGTCCAAGGTCGCGGACACCTCTCCCGCGGTCGCCAAGGCGTAATCACCGCCGTAGCGCCGGGTACCACCGGGGTACCGCCCTCGTACCACCGCCGCCGTACGGCAACGTACGGCGGTTTGCCATCGACATTTACTAGGACGTCCTAGTAAATTCATGGGTATGGACGCTGACGCCATCGAAGAGGGCCGCCGACGCTGGCAGGCCCGCTACGACGCCTCGCGCAAGCGCGAGGCCGACTTCACCACGCTCTCCGGCGACCCCGTGGAGCCGGTGTACGGTCCCCGGCCCGGGGACACCTATGAGGGCTTCGAACGGATCGGCTGGCCCGGGGAATACCCCTTCACCCGCGGGCTCTACCCGACCGGCTACCGAGGGCGTACGTGGACCATCCGGCAGTTCGCCGGGTTCGGCAACGCCGAGCAGACCAACGAGCGCTACAAGATGATCCTCGCCAACGGCGGCGGCGGACTGTCCGTCGCCTTCGACATGCCCACGCTCATGGGGCGCGACTCCGACGATCCCCGCTCGCTCGGCGAGGTCGGCCACTGCGGCGTCGCGATCGACTCGGCGGCCGACATGGAGGTCCTGTTCAAGGACATCCCGCTGGGTGACGTCACGACGTCGATGACCATTAGCGGGCCGGCCGTTCCGGTCTTCTGCATGTACCTGGTCGCGGCCGAGCGGCAGGGTGTCGATCCGTCCGTGCTCAACGGCACGCTCCAGACCGACATCTTCAAGGAGTACATCGCGCAGAAGGAGTGGCTCTTCCAGCCCGAGCCGCACCTCAGGCTCATCGGGGACCTGATGGAGCACTGCGCGTCCGAGATCCCCGCGTACAAGCCGCTGTCCGTCTCCGGCTACCACATCCGGGAGGCCGGGGCCACGGCCGCGCAGGAGCTGGCGTACACGCTGGCGGACGGTTTCGGGTACGTGGAGCTGGGTCTGTCGCGCGGCCTGGACGTGGACGTCTTCGCCCCGGGGCTGTCCTTCTTCTTCGACGCGCACGTCGACTTCTTCGAGGAGATCGCCAAGTTCCGGGCGGCGCGGCGGATCTGGGCCCGCTGGATGCGGGATGTGTACGGGGCACGGTCCGAGAAGGCGCAGTGGCTGCGGTTCCACACGCAGACGGCGGGTGTCTCGCTGACCGCCCAGCAGCCGTACAACAACGTCGTCCGTACGGCCGTGGAGGCGCTCGCGGCGGTCCTCGGAGGTACGAACTCGCTGCACACCAACGCGCTGGACGAGACCCTCGCCCTGCCGTCCGAGCAGGCCGCCGAGATCGCCCTCCGTACGCAGCAGGTGCTGATGGAGGAGACCGGCGTCGCCAACGTCGCCGATCCGCTGGGCGGATCCTGGTACGTCGAGCAGCTCACCGACCGGATCGAGGCCGACGCGGAGAGGATCTTCGAGCAGATCAAGGAGCGGGGGCTGCGGGCGCATCCCGACGGGCGGCACCCGATCGGGCCGATCACCTCCGGGATCCTGCGGGGGATCGAGGACGGGTGGTTCACCGGGGAGATCGCGGAGTCGGCGTTCCAGTACCAGCGGTCCCTTGAGAAGGGGGACAAGCGGGTGGTGGGGGTCAATGTCCACCATGGCTCGGTGACCGGGGATCTGGAGATTCTCCGGGTCAGTCACGAGGTGGAGCGGGAGCAGGTGCGGGTGCTCTCCGGCCGCAAGGCCGGGCGGGAGGAGGCGGTCGTTCGCGCCGCCCTCGATGCGATGCTCGTGGCTGCGCGCGACGGGTCCAACATGATCGGGCCCATGCTGGACGCCGTGCGGGCCGAGGCCACGCTCGGCGAGATCTGTGATGCCCTCCGGGAGGAGTGGGGGGTGTACACGGAGCCGGCGGGCTTCTGAGGGCTTTCTTCGCCCCCTCCGCCCCTGCCCTCCCCCACTCTCGGCTTCTCCCCCAGTGCCTTAAGGGCCTGGGAGGTACCCCCAGAGCGGGGGGACCCCCATCGTTCCTGGGGGCTGCCGCCCCCAGACCCCGCATCGGCCTGAACGGCCTCGTCCTCAAACGCCGGACGGGCTAAGAATCAGCGCCCGCCCCCGTCAGGCCCACCAGCAGCACCCTGGTGAAGCTGCGGACCCACTCCTCGTCCGCGGGTTCGGCGCTGACGAGGGTGCGGTGGACCACCGTGCCGGCGACCACGTCGAAGATCAGGTCGACGGTGCGGGCGGCGGCCGCCGGGTCGGGCTCCGGGGGGAGTTCGCCGCGGGCTGTGGCGCGGGCGCGGCCCTCCAGGACGAGGCGCTTCTGACGGTCGACGACCGACGTGCGGATGCGTTCGCGCAGCGGCTCGTCGCGGGTCGACTCGGCCACCACCGCCATCAGGGCCGTTTTCGCCTCGGGCCGGCTCAGGATCGCCGCGAACTGCAGCACCACGCCCTCGATGTCGGCGGCCAGGCTGCCCCGGTCGGGGAGCTCCAGCTCGTCGAAGAGGACGGCCACCGCGTCGACCACGAGTTCGTTCTTGCCCGCCCAGCGGCGGTAGAGGGTCGTTTTGGCGACCCCGGCGCGGGTCGCCACGTCGCCCAACGTCAGCTTGGACCAGCCCAGTTCGACCAGTGCCGCGCGCGTCGCCTCCAGGATCGCGGCGTCCGCGGCGGCGCTGCGCGGGCGCCCGGTACGGGGGGCGGTAGTGCGACTCTGCATGTCAGGACCCTATCCGGCGGGGTGGTGCGCGGCGGTGGGGTGGCTCTGTGAGGGAGATCACCGGGAGGTGGCGTCCATCGGTGCCCCCCGGCAGTTACGCTACGGGTCGTAGCGAAAGCTGGCGCACCCTCTGTGTGCGTGAGCGACAACCACTGGCGCCAGGTGGGGACCCGGCGCCTGGCATGGCTTTTGTCCTGCTTCACGGCCTTGACGGCCGGGGGTCCGGGGGGCGCCCCCGGGGTGATGCCGCCACGCGTGCGCGCGAAAGGGGGAGTATGTACTCATGCAGCCACGGAACATGTCCATGAGCGGAGTCGTCGACCTCGCCGCGGTGAAGGCGGCCCAGGAGGCCAAGGCGAAGGCGGAGCAGGCGCGCGCCGAAGCGGCCAGGCGGGGCGGCGGGAGTGGGAGCGGGGCCGTGTCCCCCGCCAGTCTCGTCATCGACGTCGACGAGGCGGGTTTTGAGCGCGACGTCCTGCAGCGTTCCAACGAGGTGCCGGTCGTCATCGACTTCTGGGCCGAGTGGTGCGAGCCCTGCAAGCAGCTGAGCCCGGTCCTCGAGCGGCTGGCCGTCGAGTACAACGGGCGCTTCGTCCTCGCCAAGATCGACGTCGACGCCAACCAGATGCTGATGCAGCAGTTCGGGATCCAGGGGATTCCGGCTGTGTTCGCCGTCGTTGCCGGGCAGGCGCTGCCGCTCTTCCAGGGGGCGGCCGGCGAGGCCCAGATCCGCGGAACCCTCGATCAGCTCGTGCAGGTCGCCGAGCAGCGCTTCGGCCTCACCGGCCTGACCGTCGACCCGGACGCCGAGCCCGGCGCCGCGCAGGCGGCGCCCGAGGTGCCGGCGGGACCGTACGACGCGCTCCTCGAAGCCGCCGTACAGGCCCTGGACGCGGGCGACTTCGGCGGTGCCGTCCAGGCGTACAAGAACGTACTGGGCGACGACCCGGGCAATACGGAGGCCAAACTGGGCCTCGCCCAGGCCGAGTTGCTCCAGCGGGTGCAGAGCCTCGACCCGCAGCAGGTGCGCAAGGACGCCGCCGGCAAGCCCCGTGACGTACAGGCGCAGATCGCCGCCGCCGACCTGGACTTGGTGGGCGGGCATGTCGAAGACGCCTTCGGGCGGCTCATCGACACGGTGCGGCAAACGGCGGGCGACGACCGTGATGCCGTACGGCTGCGGCTGCTCGAACTGTTCGAGGTGGTCGGGGCCGAGGACCCGCGCGTGGCCACGGCGCGGCGGGCGTTGGCGCGGGCGTTGTTCTGACCTGTCGCTAAACGCCGGGGCCTGTGATGCCCGGGTGAAACATTGGCCGAGGGAGCGACATGCGGCCGCGCTTTGCCAAATCTTGGTAAACGCGGCCGCTGTTACTGGGAGTAAGTCGAGGGCGTTGATCTGTCGGATTCCGTCCAAGGATCAATGGTTTTGTTCCGCACCAGGTGACACCCTCCGTCGTCGACCGATACCGATGGGTCGTTGTTCGGTTATCCGGTCGTTACTAGTCGGTAACGAACCCCCTTGTGCGGGCGGCGAGAATGCACCACGATCGGCGACGCTCGGTCCATTCCCGTCCCCCGACAACCAGTTGGGCCAACGGGTTTTCAGGGTCCCCACCGAGTAGAGCCGGCGGCAGTGGCGGCGGCTCTTGGACAGGGGGGTCTTTGCCGTTCGGCAGAGCCTGTCCAGCAGGTTGTGCGTGATGTGTGTCAGGCGCGACCAGTGGTTGTCGCTCGGGGGTGATCGCCGGTGACTCGGGCGCTGTTCGCGCCTCCGAGTACGGGCGCTCTCCTTCCCGAGGACGTAGCACTTCTCCCATCCCTGCCCGGCTGAGCCGTCGACATGGGGCAGTCAGGGCCAGGAGATGTACGTCCGAGAAGGAGGAAATATGGAGTCCCAGGTGCGTGGCGGGACCAGATGGAAGCGGTTCGCGGTCGTGATGGTGCCCAGCGTGGCCGCCACGGCAGCGATAGGTGTCGCCCTCGCGCAGGGCGCTCTCGCCGCGTCGTTCAGCGTTTCCGGCCAGTCGTTCAAGGTGACGGCGGACCGGCTCGACGGTACGGGCTTCTCTCAGTACGGAGCCATTGACTCGGGTTACACCCTCAAGGGCGAGAAGACGGCGCACCCGGTGGCCGTCTCCGCGTTCAAGTCGGCCAGTATCCAGGGCATGTGCCAGTCCGTGGTCACCCCTGACGTCCCGTTCATCGGGTCCGTCAGCCTGATGCTGAAGGCCGGCGGTGGCAGCACCCCGGTCAAGGCCGAGAACCTGTACATCGACGTCGAGGAGCTCGAGGCCGACGCGACGTTCCGCAACATCGACATCGGTGTTGCCGCCAAGGACGCCAGCAAGGGCCCGGGCATCGCCAAGGGCGACACGGCGAACCCGTACGGCTTCGCGCAGCAGGCCGACTCGGCCACGCTGACCGACGTCAAGCAGACGGCGTGGGCGACCACCGCCGGCACGTTCAAGCTCAGCGGCCTGAAGATGTCGCTGTCCAAGGGCGTCAAGGAGTGCTACTAGGCACTCCAGGGGCGGGCGAGGAGGCCCCGGCTGCCTTGCCCGCCCCGCTCTTTCCCCTGTGACGCGTGCTCGCGTCACGCGTACTTCTCACAGCAAAGCCGTTCCAGGGAGCCTTTTTCCATGAGCGCCGCATCACCCGGGCAGAACGAGCACTACCTCACAGTCTTCCGGCGGCACTTCCGCACCTGGAGGGGTGATCGCCCGTTCTGGGCCGGCCTGTTCGTCCTGCTCGGCGGATTCCCCATCGCCTACTTCCCGTACGCGAACCTCCAGCTCGGCCATCTGACGCTGGCCATGTCGACCACCGCGGGCGCGGGCTCCCTGATCATCGGCGTCCTGCTCGTCGTGCTGGGCGTCAGCCTCTGGTTCCAGAAGCACGTGCGGACGTTCGCCGGTGTGGCGGCGATCCTCCTCGCGCTGGTGTCCATCCCGGTGTCCAACCTGGGCGGCTTCCTCATCGGCTTCCTGTTCGCCATGATCGGCGGCGCGATGGCGGTCTCCTGGGTTCCGGGAGAGCCCGCCGAGGAGCAGCGGCCCGCGCCGGCTCCCCGCAGCGAGGCGCCGGAGCCCGTCAGCGACGTGCCGGCCCCCCACGGCGATGCGTCGGATCCCCTCAGCAAGGGTGAGGCCTCCGAGAGCGCGGCCGCCGGGCCCGCGGCGGCGAACGGTGTGGGCGAGCCGAACGATCTGTCAGGAACGAGCCCGAGCAACGGGGCGAACGGGAGGCAAAGTGCCGGCTGACGAGGTGACCCACGGGACTGAAGTGGATGAGTCCCGTGTGAGAACCGGGCCGCGCCACGCGGCCCCCAGGAAGCCGCTGTTCACCAGGTTCCACGTGCCGGCCGGCAAGGCGATCGCGCTGGCCGCGATGCCGACAGCGGTCCTCATGGGGATGGGGCTCACACCGACGCTCGCGCAGGCCAAGGACCAGCCGACCTCGAAGAGCCTCACGGCCGACGAGTACCAGGCGTGCGTCGAGGCCATCGAGGGTGCGGAGGACGGCAAGGACGCGTCGGACACGGCGTCGCCCTCCGCCTCCGCGTCGGCCGACGCGAGCGAGCCCGCGGACCAGCCGACGCCGGCCCCCTCGGCGTCCTCGGGCGCGTCCTCTTCGCCGGATTCAGGTTCCGACGACGAGGCGACGCCCGCGCCGTCCGCGTCCTCCTCGTCCTCCGCGCCGTCCGCGGGTACGTCGAACCAGCCGTCGGGCGGCGGTACGTCGAGCGGTACGTCGGCCACCCCGGCCCCCTCGGCGTCCGCGAGCGACGGCAACGTGCTGGAGGACATCGGCAACGCGATCGGCGACGTCCTCACCGGCGGCGAGTCCTCCGCGAGTCCCAGCCCCACGCCGTCCGCTTCCGCGTCCGCGTCCCCCTCGGAGAGCGCGAGCAAGGACACGCCCGACAGCGGCTCCGGCACCGTCGAGGACACGGCCGACAAGGTCACCGAGACGGTCGAGGACACCGTCAAGGACGCCACCGACACGGCGTCCGAGGCAGCCTCGGACGCCCAGGACGCGGTCACGAAGGCGGCCGAGGAGGCGGCCACCGCGTCCCCCAGCCCCTCCGCGAGCTCCACCGTGGACCCGTCGGACTGCCCTGTCGCGACCGACGAAAAGGGCGGCATCGACAACCCGGTGACCCTGCCCGACGACCCCTGGTACCTGGACGCCAGCTCCCTGCTCCTCAAGGGCGCCGACTACCAGGGCATCGTGAAGGTGAAGACCGCCAACGGCACGGTCAAAGACGTCCTGAAGTACGTGATATCCGACGGCACGGACATCGGCGATCTGCACCAGACGGTGAAGGACAAGCAGTCCGGCAAGACGTACCACGTGCAGGCGGCGAGCGGCTCGACGTCGACGATCCGCGACGGCGAGACGGTCATGTACACCGAGAGCATCTCGGGCAACCTGCTCGGTCTGGTCCCGGTCACGTTCAGCCCGGAAAACCCTCCGCCGCTGAACATCCCGCTGATCTACTTCACCAAGGTGAAGGTCGTCCAGGCCGGCCAGTTCGGCGGAACGCTGACCGTACCCGGGCTGCACTCGTACCAGACGGACTGAGCGCCCACCGGAGCCCGTCCGGGAGCCGCAACAAGCTGAGGGCGCCCCCTGCGAACAGGGGGCGCCCTCAGCGGCGTATCAGGGCGTCCTGGCGTATCAGTCGCGCTCTCCGCCGCCCAGGTGGTGCACCCGGACCATGTTGGTGGTGCCGGGGACGCCGGGGGGCGAGCCGGCGGTGATGATGACGATGTCGCCGTCGTTGAACCGCTTGAGCTTGACCAGCTCCTGGTCGACCAGGTCGACCATCTCGTCGGTGCTGTTCACGAACGGCACGATGTGCGACTCCACGCCCCAGCTCAGCGTCAGCTGGTTGCGGGTGCCCTCGTCCGTGGTGAAGGCGAGGATCGGCTGGGACGCGCGGTAGCGGGACAGCCGACGGGCGGTGTCACCGGACTGGGTGAAGGCGATCAGGCCCTTGCCGCCGAGGAAGTCGGCGATCTCGCAGGCGGCGCGGGCGACCGAACCGCCCTGCGTGCGCGGCTTCTTGCCGGGGACCAGCGGCTGCAGGCCCTTCGACAGAAGCTCCTGCTCGGCCGCGACGACGATCTTCGACATCGTCTTCACGGTCTCGATCGGGTACGCGCCCACGCTCGACTCGGCCGACAGCATGACCGCGTCCGCACCGTCCAGGATCGCGTTGGCGACGTCGGACGCCTCGGCGCGCGTCGGGCGGGAGTTGGTGATCATCGACTCCATCATCTGGGTCGCGACGATCACCGGCTTGGCGTTACGGCGGCACATCTCCACGAGGCGCTTCTGCACCATCGGGACCTTCTCGAGCGGGTACTCGACGGCCAGGTCGCCACGGGCCACCATGACGGCGTCGAACGCGGCGACGACGCCCTCCATGTTCTCGACCGCCTGCGGCTTCTCCACCTTGGCGATGACGGGGACCCGGCGGCCCTCCTCGTCCATCACCTTGTGGACGTCCTTCACGTCGTTGGCGTCGCGCACGAAGGAGAGGGCGACCATGTCGCAGCCCATCCGCAGGGCGAAGCGCAGGTCCTCGATGTCCTTCTCGGACAGCGCCGGTACGTTCACGGCCGCGCCGGGCAGGTTGATGCCCTTGTGGTCGGAGATCACGCCGCCCTCGATGACGACCGTCTTGACCCGCTGACCGTCGACCTCGACGACCCGCAGCTCGACGTTGCCGTCGTTGATGAGGACCTGGTCGCCCTTGGAGACGTCACCGGGCAGGCCCTTGTAGGTCGTGCCGCAGATGCTCTTGTCGCCGGGTACGTCCTCGGTGGTGATGGTGAACTCGTCACCGCGCACCAGCTCGACGGGACCCTCGGCGAAGGTCTCCAGCCGGATCTTCGGGCCCTGGAGGTCGGCGAGCACACCGACGGCCTTGCCGGTCTGGGCCGAGGCGGCCCGGACGCGGTCGTACCGCCCCTGGTGCTCGGCTTGCGTGCCGTGGCTGAAGTTGAAGCGGGCGACATTCATGCCGGCTTCGATCAGCGCGACGAGTTTCTCGTGGGAGTCGACCGCGGGGCCGAGAGTACAGACGATTTTCGAACGGCGCATGGGGCGATCCTATCGGTTTGTTTCGCTACGGAATATTCCGTCTGGCGGAAGATACGAATGAGCGCCCATGGGCTCAGTCGTCGCTCTTTCCGACCAGCGCATACGTCTGTGTGGCGATCTCCAGTTCCTCGTCCGTCGGCACCACGGCGACCGCGACCCGCGCGGACCGCGGCGAGATGAGCCGCGACTCGTCACCGCGTACGGCGTTCAGGTCGCTGTCGACCGCGAGCCCCAGCCCCTCCAGGCCCGCGATCGCGGCCTCGCGCACCGGGGCGGCGTTCTCGCCGACCCCGGCGGTGAAGGCGATGGCGTCCACCCGGCCGAGGACCGCGTAGTAGGCGCCGATGTATTTCTTCAGCCGGTGGATGTAGATGTCGAAGGCGAGCCGGGCCTGCTCGTCACCCTCGTCGATACGGCGGCGGATCTCCCGCATGTCGTTGTCGCCGCACAGACCGATCAGGCCGCTCTTCTTGTTGAGCAGAGTGTCGATCTCGTCCGTGGACATCCCGCCGACGCGCATCAAATGGAAAATGACCGCGGGATCCATGTCACCGGACCGTGTTCCCATCACGAGCCCCTCCAAGGGCGTGAGCCCCATGGAGGTGTCGACGCAGCGGCCGCCCTGTACGGCGGACGCGGAGGCGCCGTTGCCGAGGTGCAGCACGATGACGTTGACGTCCTCCGGCGCCTTGCCGAGGAGCTTCGCGGTCTCCCGGGACACGTACGCGTGCGAGGTGCCGTGGAAGCCGTACCGGCGGATGCGGTGCTCGTCGGCGGTCTTCACGTCGATCGCGTAGCGCGCCGCCGACTCCGGCATCGTCGTGTGGAACGCGGTGTCGAAGACGGCGACCTGGGGGAGGTCGGGGCGCAGCGCCATGGCGGTGCGGATGCCGGTGAGGTTCGCCGGGTTGTGCAGCGGGGCGACCGGGATGAGCCGCTTGATCTCCGCGAGGACGGCGTCGTCGATGACGATCGGGTCGGTGAAGTGCATCCCGCCGTGCACCACCCGGTGGCCGATCGCGGCCAGCTCGGGGGAGTCCAGGCCGAGCCCGTCCTGGGCCAGCTCCTCGGCGACGGCCTTGAGGGCGGCGTCGTGGTCGGCGATGGGGGCGATCTGCTCGCGGGACTCCCCGCCGGTCAGCGGCGTGTGCTTGAGCCGGGAGGTCTCCTCGCCGATCCGCTCCACCAGGCCGACCGCGAGGCGAGTGCTGTCCCGCATGTCGAGCAGCTGGTACTTCACCGACGAGGAGCCGGAGTTGAGGACGAGGATGCGACTGGCAAGGGGGGCCGAGCGATGGGGGTCCCCCCAGGCGTCCAGCTCTGAGGGATCGTCGGGCAGGGCGGAGGTGGGAGACGGGTGGGCGCTCACTGCTGGGAAGCCTTCTGCTCGTGGGTCTGGGCCTGGATCGCCGTGATGGCGACGGTGTTGACGATGTCCTGGACGAGCGCGCCGCGGGACAGGTCGTTGACGGGCTTGCGCAGGCCCTGCAGGACCGGGCCGACGGCGATCGCGCCGGCCGAGCGCTGCACGGCCTTGTAGGTGTTGTTGCCGGTGTTGAGGTCCGGGAAGATCAGCACGGACGCCTGCCCGGCGACCTCGGAGCCCGGCAGCTTGGTCGCCGCGACCGTCGGCTCGACGGCGGCGTCGTACTGGATCGGCCCCTCGATCCTGAGGTCGCCGCGGCGCTGCCGCACCGATTCGGTCGCTTCGCGCACCTTGTCGACGTCGGCGCCGGAACCGGACGTACCCGTCGAGTACGACAGCATCGCGATCCGCGGCTCGACGCCGAACTGCTCGGCGGTGGCGGCCGACTGGATGGCGATGTCGGCGAGCTGCTCGGCGTTCGGGTCGGGGTTCACGGCGCAGTCGCCGTAGACGAGGACCTTGTCGGCCAGGCACATGAAGAAGACGGACGACACGATCTTGGCGTCCGGCTTGGTCTTGATGATCTCGAAGGCGGGCCGGATGGTCGCGGCCGTGGAGTGCACCGAACCAGACACCATGCCGTCGGCGAGGCCCTCCTGGACCATCAGCGTCCCGAAGTAGTTCACGTCCGAGACGACGTCGTACGCCAGCTCCTCGGTGACGCCCTTGTGGGCGCGCAGCAGGGCGTACTTCTCGGCGAAGGAATCCCGCAGCTCGGAGGTCTGCGGGTCGATGAGCTGGGCGTCGCCGAGGTCGATGCCGAGGTCGGCGGCCTTCTTGCGGATCTGTTCGACGGGCCCCAGCAGCGTCAGGTCACAGACACCGCGGCGCAGCAGCACCTCGGCGGCGTGCAGGACGCGCTCCTCGGTGCCCTCGGGCAGCACCACGCGGCGCTTGTCGGAGCGGGCCTGCTCCAGGAGCTTGTGCTCGAACATCATCGGGGTGAGCCGGTCGCTGCTCGGCGCCGAGACCCGGTCGAGGAGGTCGCTGGTGTCCACGTACCGCTCGAAGAGGCCGAGCGCGGTCTCCGCCTTGCGGGGCGTGGCCGCGTTCAACTTTCCCTCCAGGCCGAAGAGTTCGGCCGCGGTCGGGAAGGAGTTCCCGGCCACCGAGACGACCGGGGTGCCGGGCGCGAGGCGGGCCGCGAGGGTGAGGATCTCCTCGCTGGGCCGCTCGTTCAGGGTGAGCAGCACGCCGGCTATCGGGGGAGTGCCGGCGCTGTGCGCGGCGAGCGAGCCGACGACCAGGTCGGCGCGGTCGCCGGGGGTGACCACCAGGCATCCGGGGGTCAGCGCGTTCAGGAGTTTCGGCAGCATCGCGCCGCCGAAGACGAAGTCGAGCGCGTCACGGGCGAGCCCCGAGTCGTCGCCGAGGAGCACCTTGCCGCCGAGGGCGTGGGTGATCTGCGCGACCGTGGGCGCGGAGAGCGCGGGCTCGTCGGGCAGGACGTAGCAGGGCACGGGCAGGCGCGCGTCGAGCCGCTCGCGCAGCTCCGCCCGGTCGGCCGGTGTCACCCGGTTCACGACCATGGCGAGGACGTCGCAGCCGAGGCCGTCGTACGCGCGGTAGGCGTTGCGCGTCTCGGCCCGTACGGACTCGGCGGTCTGGCCCCGGCCGCCGACGACCGGGATGACCGAGGCGCCGAACTCGTTCGCGAGGCGGGCGTTCAGCGCGAGCTCGTCGGGGAACTGGGTGTCGGCGTAGTCGGTGCCGAGGACGAGGACGACGTCGTAGTCCCGCGCGACCGCGTGGAAGCGGTTCACCAGGGAGGAGACCAGCTCGTCCGTGCCCTGCTCGGCCTGGAGCGTGGACGCCTCGTGGTAGTCCAGGCCGTATACCGTCGACGGGTCCTGCGCCAGCCGGTAGCGGGAGCGGAGCAGCTCGAACAGCCGGTCCGGGCCGTCGTGCACGAGCGGACGGAACACCCCCACCCGGTCGACCTGTCGGGTCAGAAGCTCCATGACCCCCAGCTCGACGACCTGGCGGCCGTCGCCGCGGTCGATCCCGGTCACGTACACGCTGCGGGTCACGCGTGCTCTCCGTTTCCTCGCTCTGGATGGCTTTTATACTTTTTGGGGCGCGGAAAAATAGCCCGCCTAGGTGGGCGGAACGCTCTTGACAATACCTCTGCGGGTGGATAAGGCGCCCGTCAGTGTCAAGGCCCCGAGCGTAGACCGGGGCGGGGCTCCGAGGGCAGACCGGGACGGGCCCCGCGCGCGGGCCGGGCGGGGCGTCGAGGGCAGACCGGGGCATTCCTCGCGCGCCGGCCGGGGCGTCCTCGCGGGCAGACAGGGGCGGTCCCCGCAGGCGGACAGGGGCGGTCCTCGCGGGCGGAAGGGGGCGGACGGTGCGGAAGCGACGCTCCCGATGAGCCGTGAAACAATCGGATCGGCTCACCGGTACCAACAGCGAGCAGGAGACACAGCACGATGCGCATCGGAGTTCTCACCGCAGGCGGCGACTGCCCGGGCCTGAACGCAGTGATCCGGTCGATCGTGCATCGAGCGGTCACCAACTTCGGGGACGAGGTCATCGGCTTCGAGGACGGCTACGCCGGCCTGCTCGACGGCCGCTTCCGCAACCTCGACCTGAACGCTGTCAGCGGCATCCTCGCCCACGGCGGCACCATCCTCGGCTCCTCGCGGCTGCAGCGCGACCGGCTCCGCGAGGCCTGCGAGAACGCGCAGGACATGGCGCGCGAATTCGGCATCGACGTGCTGATCCCGATCGGCGGCGAGGGCACCCTGACCGCCGCCAGCATGCTCTCGGACGCGGGCCTGCCGGTCGTCGGCGTCCCCAAGACGATCGACAACGACATCTCCTCGACCGACCGCACCTTCGGCTTCGACACCGCGGTGGGCGTGGCCACGGAGGCCATGGACCGGCTGAAGACGACGGCCGAGTCCCACCAGCGTGTGATGGTCGTCGAGGTCATGGGCCGGCACGCCGGCTGGATCGCCCTGGAGTCCGGCATGGCGGCCGGTGCCCACGGCATCTGCCTGCCCGAGCGCCCCTTCGACCCGGCCGACCTGGTGGCGATGGTCGAGGACCGCTTCGCGCGCGGCAAGAAGTTCGCGGTCGTCTGCGTCGCCGAGGGCGCCCACCCCGTCGAGAGCACCATGGACTACGGCCACGGCGAGATCGACCAGTTCGGCCACGAGCGCTTCCGGGGCATCGGCACGGCCCTCGCGTACGAACTGGAGCGCCGCCTCGGCAAGGAGGCCAAGCCGGTCATTCTCGGCCACATCCAGCGTGGCGGCACGCCGACGGCGTACGACCGCGTGCTCGCCACCCGCTTCGGCTGGCACGCCGTCGAGGCCGCGCACCGCGGCGAGTTCGGCAAGATGACGGCGCTGCGCGGCACGGACATCGTGATGGTGCCGCTCGCGGAGGCGACCACGGAGCTGAAGACGGTCCCGAAGGACCGGATGGACGAGGCGGAGTCGGTCTTCTGACCACCTGGTGCGTCCCTCTGGTGGGAGGCGGTACGGGACGCCAGGATGGGCGCATGTATCAGGTGGACCGTACGGGCAAGCTGGACGAGCACATCCGCGAGCGTCTTCTGGCGCCGAACTTCTGGCACTTGGCCACCGTCGGACCGGACGGGGCGCCCCAAGTCTCCCCGATGTGGGCCGACATCGAGTACGACGACGGCTCCGGCCGCGAGTACGTCATGGTCAACACGTCCATCGGGCGAGTCAAGGAGCAGAACCTGCGGCACAACCCGTACGTCTCGCTCTCCCATCACGATCCCGGGAACCCGTACGACCGCGCGGAGATCCGGGGACGGGTGGCGCGGTTCGTGGAGGGGGAGCAGGCCGGGCAGGCCATGGACCGGCTCACCCGGAAGTACATCGGGGAGGAACGGTATCCGTGGCTCCTGCCGGGCGAGCGGCGCGTGATGCTGCTGATCGAACCGGTGACGGTGCGGCGGGTGGTGGGTGTTGAGCCGTTCCGGCCGGGGGTGTTGCCGGAGGCTTCTTCCTGAGGTGAAGGTGACCGCCTTCAGCCCTTGACGGCCCCGCCCAAAGCAAACCCCCCACCCAGCCGCCGGGCGACCAGCACGTACAGCAAAATCACCGGCGTCGAGTAAATAATCGAGAACGCGGCCAACTGCCCATAAACCACGGTCCCTCGATTCCCGAAGAAGTCATTGATGCTCACCGACGCGGGCATCTGGTCCGGTGTGAGCAGCAGCATGAACGGCACAAAGAAGTTGCCCCACATCATCACGAACGAGAACACCGTCACCACTGCCACGCCCGGCCCCATCAGCGGCAGCACGATCCGCACCAGTGACTGAAGCGGCGAAGCCCCGTCCGTCCAGGCGGCCTCCTCCAGCTCCTTCGGCACCCCGTCCATGAAGTTCTTCATCAGCCAGATGGCGAAAGGGAGTTGAGAGGCCGCGAAGAAGAAGATCGTCCCCTGCATGGTGTCGATCAGATTCACCTGGACGAAGAGCGCGTACACCGGAACCATGATCGCCGTGATCGGCAGACATGTCGCGAACAGGATCGTCAGGAGGAACGGCCGGTTGAGACGCGACCGGAACCGGGACAGCGGATACGCCGCGAGCGCCGCGCACACCACCGTCAGCAGCGTCGCGCCACCGCACAGGATGAGGCTGTTGAGCAACGGCGTGAACGTGATGTCCGGCTTCAGGACCGCGTCGAAGTTGTCCAGCGTCAGGCCGTCCGGCACCTTCACCTGGAGGTTAGCCTGCGGGTCGAGCGCGGACAGGACCACCCAGGCCAGCGGCAGCGCGAACGCGGCCGCGACGAAGAGGAGGCCGGCGTCCGCGGCCAGACGCCGGTTGGTACGGCGGGACTTGGGGGACGCGGAAGGGAACTTGAGGCCAGTGGGGATCGACTTGAGGCCAGTAGGGCGCGACTTGAGGGGCGTACGAGCGCTGTGAAGTGCCACCTCAGACCTCCATCCGCAGCAGCCGCATATACACGAGCGAAAACAGCGAGCCGACCACCAGAAGCAGCAACGCCACCGCCGTTCCGTACCCGATCATGCTCTTCTGGAAGGCCTGTTCGTACATGAAGAGGGGGAGCGTCTGACTCCGGCCGCCGGGACCGCCCCTCGTCATCACCCAGATCAGCCCGAACACCGACAACGTCTGCAGCGTATTGAGCATGAGATTCGTACCGATCGAACGGCGAATCATCGGCAACGTGATGTGCCACATGCGGCGCCAGCCGCCCGCCCCGTCCACCTCAGCCGCCTCCGTGATCTCCTTCGGGATTTCGTTCAGCGCCGCCGAATAGACGAGCATCGAGAACGCGGTACCCCGCCACACATTCGCGAACGACACCGCCAGAATCGGCAGCGTGAACAGCCAGTTCTGAGACGGCAGATGAAGCCAGTCCAGAATGGCGTTCAGCGTCCCCTCCCGCCGGAAGAAGGCGTACAGCAGAAACCCGGCGACGACCTCTGGCAGCACCCACGCCGTGATCACGACTCCGCCCACCAGCGTGCGAACCGGCTTCGAAGCCCGCTGCATCAGCGAAGCCAGCGCCAGCCCCAGCGTGTTCTGGCCGACCAAGGACGACAGCACCGTGAAGACCAGCGTCAGCCAGACCGCGTTCAGGAACGCCTCGTCCCCGAACGCCGTCCGGAAGTTGTCGAACCCGACGAACGACGACTGCGCCTGGCCCGTCAACTGCAGGTCCGTGAAGGCGATATAGGCGCAGTAGCCGATCGGGCCCGCGAGGAAGAGACCCATGAGGACGACGGCGGGCGAGACCGGAAGAGCCCTTACGAGGGAGCGGAGGAGGCTTCCCCGGCGCGGGGCGGCGACCTTCGTACCCACCGACGGGTGGGCCGGGGGCGCGGCCCCGGCCCGCGTGCCGACACTCACTTCGTGATCACTTGGTTGTCGGTCGCCGTCTTCAACTCCTGGTCGTAGCCGCTCGCCGCCTCCTCGACCGAACTGTCACCCGTCGTCACGCCCTCCATGGCCTCCTGGATCGCGGTCGAGACCTTCGGATACGCCGGGTACGCCGGCCGGTAGTGCGTGCTCGCCACCAGATCCGTGAAGAACTTGATGCCGGGCTGCGCCTGCGCGTACGCGGGGTCCTCCGCGACGTCCTTGCGTACCGCGATGCCTGAGTTGGCGATGTACCACTTCTGGGCGTTGGCCTTGGTCTGCATGGTCTTGATGAACTCGAAGGCCAGGTCGGGGTTGGCCGCCTTGGACGGGATCGCCCAGGTCCAGCCGCCGGACATGCTCACCTTGCCGGGGGCCTGCCCGTTCTGGGTGGGCATAGGGGCGAGGCCGAGCTTCTCGGACCACTCGGGCCATTCGTGGCCGGCACCCTTCAGCCAGTCCTGCGGGAGCCAGCTGCCGTCGAGGTCGATGCCGAGCTTGCCCTTGGGCAGCAGCTCACCGCGGACGGTGGTCCCGAAGTTCGGGTCGAGGGCGTCGGAGACATCGGGGCCGAGCTTCTCCTTGTAGACCGTCTCCACGAAGGTGAGGGCGTCCTTGAATTCCCGGCTCCCGGCGATCCACTTCTTGGAGGCCGTGTCGTACAGGGGGTCCGTCTTCCCGTCGCCCGTCCCGTACAGCAGCATCTCGAAGCCCTGCATGGTGGCCGCCTCGCCGGCGGGCTTGCCCGTGTAGACGTTCAGCGGGGTGACGCCCGGGACCTTCTTCTTGATGGTCCGCGCGGCGGCGAGCACGTCGTCCCACGTCTTCGGCTGCCAGTCACCGGGCAGCCCCGCCTTCTCGAATATGCCCTTGTCGAACCAGAGCCCCCGGGTGTCCGTCCCGTCCGGAACGCCGTACGTCTTCCCGTCCTGGCCCTTGGCCGCCGCCTTCGCCGTGTCGATGAACTGGTCCCAGTCCGACCACTTGTCGAGATACGGGTCGAGGGGCTTCAAGTACCCGCTCGTGATGTCCGAGTTGATGAGAAAGGTGTCCTCGTAGACCAGATCGGGGGCCGTCTTGGGCGACCTCAGCATCTGCTGGAGCTTCGTGTAGTACTCGGAGTCCGGGGCCTTGATCGGGACGAGTTCGACCTTCTTTCCCGGGTTGGCCTTCTCGAACTCCTTCTTCATCTCGCCCAGGAAGGTGTCCATCACCCTGATCGAGTTGTCCGTCGACTGCTTGAAGGAGACCTTGAGGGTGTCCGGATCATCCCCGGATCCGGATCCGCATGCGGTGAGCGTTGTCGCGGCGAGCAGCGTTGCGAGGAGCAGTGGAGCGGTGGAGCGCACGGGCACGACCTCCTACTGGCCGACGTCGTCGGTGGCCGAGATTGTCTGCCGGTGAACGTAAGAGGTGTTCGTATGTCAGGTCAATGACCTTGCAGCGGCCAGGGCTTGGGCGGCTTCCTTTGTGGCATCGGCTCGCGTGAAGTCATCTGCGGGCGGTCGACCTCCCCATCGGATGCCTTGCTCGCTACGGAACTTGGCGGGTTCGCATCGCCGGTACGGCACTAGAGTGAAACGGTGCGGTGGCACGCCGGGTGAGTTTGGCGACTTGGGGCCGGTGGGCAGGGGGCGGCCGGGTGGAGGCGGGGTGGGGCTACTGGGTGGACGCGGAATCCGGCCGGGGGAGCCAAGGCCTCCACCCCCAGCTGTCACACCAGCCCCACCGCACCGCACATGGCACCCGTGGCCGAATGATCACCCACGGCGGTTGCCTCGAAGACCCCTCGGCTTGCCACAACGCACTAACGCCCCCGCCCAACCCCCCGCACCCACCGATAAACCAACTCCGGCCTCCCCACCTGCCCGTACTGCGGGCTCCGTTCCGCGCGCCCCGCGTCCACCAGGTGTTCCAGATACCGCCGGGCGGTGATCCGCGAGATGCCCACGCCCTCTGCGGCCTCCGCGGCCGTGAGCCCCTCCGCGGTCTCCCGCAGTGCCCGGGTCACCCGCTCCAGGGTCGGGGCGCTCAGGCCCTTGGGCAGGGCGGCCGGGCCCGGGGCGCGGAGGGTGGCCAGGGCGCGGTCCACCTCGTCCTGGCCGCTGGCCTCGCCCGCCGCCGCGTGGAACTCGGCGTACCGGATGAGCCGGTCCCTCAACGTCGCGAAGGTGAACGGCTTCAGGACGTACTGGACGACCCCGAGCGAGACCCCTTCCCGTACGACCGCCAGATCCCGCGCGGACGTCACCGCTATCACGTCCGCGTGGTAGCCGGCAGCGCGCAGGGAGCGGGCGAGCTGCAGTCCGTGCACGTCCGGCAGGTGCAGGTCGAGCAGCAGCAGGTCCACGGGCGTACGGTCCAGCGCGCGGCGCGCCTCGGCGCCCGTATGGGCCTTGCCGACCGCCGTGAAGCCGGGCACCCGGCCGACGTACATGACGTGCGCGTCGGCGGCGACCGGGTCGTCCTCGACGACGAGTACGCGGATGGGCTCGCGGTCGGTCATACGTCGCCTCCAGGCACGGCGGGGTGGGCCGGCTCGGCGTCCCTGCGCGAGGGGGACTCCGCGGGGTCGTGATCGGCGTCCCCGCCGGCTGCCGTGGCCGAGGACACCGTAGGCAACGGCAGCCGCACCTCGAACTCCGCCCCGCCGGAGGCCGCTTCCCGTACCGTCAGGGTGCCGCCGTGACGGCTCACGGTCTGCCGTACGAGGGCCAGGCCGAGGCCCCGGCCGCCGGGTCCCGCCGGTTTGGTGGACCAGCCGCGCTGGAAGACGCGCTCGGCGTGGGCCGGGTCCACCCCGGCGCCGGTGTCGGCGACGCGCAGCACGAGGACGGGCGCCTCCCTCCGTACGTCCTCGTCTCTCGGTACGTCCTCGTCCGTCCGTACGCCCTCGTCCGTATACGCCGTCACCGTCACCCGCGCCCCGACCGTGCCGACCGCCGCGTCCACCGCGTTGTCGATCAGGTTGCCCAGGACGGTGACCAGGTCGCGGGCGGAGACGGAAGCCGGAAGCAGGCCATCGTCGATGGCGCTGTCGTCGGACACCACCAGCTCCACGCCCCGCTCGTTCGCCTGCGCCGTCTTGCCGAGGAGCAGCGCGGCGAGGACCGGCTCGCTGACCGCCGCGATCACCTGGTCGGTGAGCGCCTGGGCCAGTTCCAGTTCCGCCGTGGCGAAGTCGACGGCCTCCTCGGCGCGGCCCAGCTCGATGAGGGAGACCACGGTGTGCAGCCGGTTCGCGGCCTCGTGCGCCTGCGAGCGCAGCGCCTGGGTGAAGCCGCGCTCCGAGTCCAACTCGCCCATCAGAGCCTGGAGTTGGGTCACGTCGCGCAACGTCACCACCGTGCCGCGGTGTTCGCCGCCCGAGACCGGGGACGTGTTCACGACCAGGACGCGTGACGCCGTCAGGTGCACCTCGTCCACCCTCGGCTCCGCCGACACCAGCGCGCCCGTCAGCGGCGCGGGCAGCCCGAGTTCGGCGACGGAACGGCCGACCACGTCGTCCGTCACGTCCAGCAGCTCCCGCCCGCCGTCGTTGATCAGCGCCACCCGGAACTGCCCGTCGAGCATCAGCAGCCCCTCGCGTACGGCGTGCAGAGCGGCCTGGTGGTAGTCGTGCATCCGGCTGAGCTCGGTCGCGTTCATGCCGTGGGTGGAGCGGCGCAGCCGGGCGTTGATGACGTACGTGCCGATGCCGCCGATGACCAGGGCGCCGCCCGCCACCCCGATGAGGGTCGTGACCTGCTCCTGGGCGCGCTTGGTGATCGCCTCGACCTTGATGCCGGAGCTGACCAGGCCGACGATCTCGCCGTTGTCCCGGATCGGGGCGACGGCGCGTACGGACGGGCCGAGGGTGCCCGTGTACGTCTCCGTGAAGGGCCTGCCGTTCTGGGCGGGACCGATGTGGCCGATGAAGTGCTTGCCGATCTGGGTCTTGTCGGGGTGGGTCCAGCGGATGCCCCGCGGGTTCATGATCGTCACAAAGTCCACGTCGGTGTCGCGCTCCACCTGGAGGGCGTACGGCTGAAGGGTCTTCGTGGGGTCGGCGGTGCGGATCGCCTGCCGCACCGAGGGCGCGTCCGCGATCGTACGGGCGACCGACATCGCCTGGCGGCCCGCCGCCTGCTCGGCCTGGCTGCGGTCGCCGGCGTAGGAGAACAGCGCGTACCCGGCGACGAGCACCGCGATCAGCACGGCCTGCATGGCGAACAGGTGGCCGGCCAGGCTGCGGGGTCGCGGGACGCGGGGGAAGCGCATGTCGTCAGTCTGCCTCTCCTGATCAGGCTCCTTCTGATCAGCTCTTTCAGGCCAGTGTGCTTGTAAGTGTGAACTAAATGAACGGAAGGGTGACCGCCCTCACAGGCCGGGAGATAGTCACCCCATCCCCCGGGAGCGCCCAAGGCTCCCGGATCTCCCCGGGCGTGAGCCGCACACCTGGGTCCACCGGACGTGAGCCGCACGCCGGGTGCCGCCGGACGTGCGTCACACGCCTGGTTCCACCGGGTGCGTGCCGCACGCCTGGGCCACCGGACGTGAGCCGCACGCCGGATGATGCCGATGACGTCGTCAAGGAGGGCAGCCGTGGCCAGCACACCCGACATGGCACCTGCCGCGCCCGCAGTGAAGCGGGACCGCACGCACTATCTGTACATCGCCGTGATCGGGGCGGTGATCCTCGGCATCGCCGTGGGCCTGATCGCCCCCGACTTCGCGGTCGAGCTCAAGCCGATCGGCACGGGGTTCGTCAACCTGATCAAGATGATGATCTCGCCGATCATCTTCTGCACGATCGTCCTGGGCATCGGCTCGGTGCGGAAGGCAGCCAAGGTCGGAGCCGTCGGCGGTATCGCGCTCGGCTACTTCCTGGTCATGTCGCTGGTCGCGCTCGCCATCGGTCTGGTCGTCGGCAACGTCCTGGACCCGGGCAGCGGCCTGGCCGTGACCGACGCGGTCAAGGAGGCCGGACAGGGGCAGGTCGCGGCGGAGGCGCTGCCGCCGGTCGAGTTCGTGCTCTCGATCATCCCGACCACGATGGTCTCCGCCTTCACCGAGGGCGAGGTCCTGCAGACCCTGCTCGTCGCCCTCCTCGCCGGCTTCGCGCTCCAGGCCATGGGATCGGCGGGGCAGCCCATCCTCCGTGGCATCGATCACATCCAGCGGCTCGTCTTCCGCATCCTCGCCATGGTGATGTGGGCGGCCCCGATCGGTGCCTTCGGCGCCATCGCCGCGGTCACCGGTTCGGCCGGTCTGGACGCGCTCAAGAGCCTCGCCGTTCTGATGCTGGGTTTCTACATCACCTGCTTCCTGTTCGTCTTCATCGTGCTCGGCGCGCTGCTGCGCGCGGTCACGGGCCTGAACATCTTCACGTTCTTCAAGTACCTGGGCCGTGAGTTCCTGCTGATCCTGTCGACCTCGTCCTCCGAGTCCGCCCTGCCGCGGCTCATCGCGAAGATGGAGCACCTGGGCGTCGGCAAGCCGGTCGTCGGCATCACCGTCCCGACCGGCTACTCCTTCAACCTCGACGGCACCATGATCTACATGACCATGGCCTCGCTCTACATCGCCGACGCGATGGGCACGCCGATGTCGATCGGGGAGCAGATCCCGCTGCTGCTCTTCCTCCTCATCGCGTCGAAGGGCGCGGCGGGCGTCAGCGGGGCGGGTCTCGCCACCCTGGCCGGTGGTCTGCAGTCGCACAAGCCCGCCCTGGTGGACGGCGTCGGCCTCATCGTCGGCATCGACCGCTTCATGAGCGAGGCGCGCGCCCTGACGAACTTCGCGGGCAACGCCGTGGCGACGGTCCTGATCGGTACGTGGACGAAGGAGATCGACAAGGACCGGGTCGCGCAGGTACTCGCGGGTCAGCTGCCGTTCGACGAGAAGACCCTGCTGGACGACCACCAGGACGGCGTCCCCGCGGAGGTGCCGGAACAGGGCGGCGAGAAGGAGCTGGCGAAGGCCTAGACCTGGGGCCTGTCCGGCATGATCCGCCGGACAGGCCCCAGCCTCGCCGCCCGGTCACTCGGGCTTTCTCCCTCAATCGCTCAGCTTCGCCACCAGTTCGGTGGCACGAGAGGCGGGTACGCCCGCCGCGGTCAGCATGGTGACCGCGGCGGAGCGGCCCGCCTCTTCCGCTGCCAGCAGGCCGTCGTTCACCGCCTCCATCAGGGCGAACAGCATCTGCTCGTGTACGTACGCCAGTGCCGGCGCCGGCAGCGGGGACTCGAACACGCCCTGGTCCAGACCGCGTTGGAGCAGCTCCACGCAGGCCTCGCGCACGGGAGTGAGCCGTTCACGGATGCCCTGGACCGTGACGCTGCGCTGGGCGAGCCCGACCAGCAGCCGGTAGCGGTCGGCGATCTCCCATACGGACAGCACCGAGCGGACGACGGACTCGGCCGGGTCCTCGACGCCTTCGCGGCCCTCCGCGTGCGCCGCCGCCACCGTCGCCACCGCCTCGTCGACCAGAACGCTGATCAGGGCGTCACGGTTCTGGAAGTGCCCGTACACCGTGCGCCGTACGACGCCCGCGGCCCGCGCGATCTGGTCCATCGACGCGTCGGGGTCGCGCAGCAGCTCGGCGAGCGCGACGTCGAGTATGCGGCGGCGGTTCACATCCGCGCGGCTGGGGTTACCCGTGGTCATGGCTGCCATTGTGCACGCCCTTCGCCGACGGCCGGGGCGCGACCGCATGGCGCACCGGGCGCCCGAGTGTCCTCACCGCCACCATCTCCTTCATTTGCACAGCGCTGTGCAACCACGTACATTGCACATGGTTGTGCAATTGCACGCCGCTGTGCAAATCGAGCGAGGAGAGGGCGACCGTACCCATGCGTCTCGTCATGAACGAACCGGTCGAGAGGATGGACCGGCCCTACGCCCGGCGCTGGTGGGCGCTGCTGGTGCTGTGCCTGAGCCTGCTGATCATCGTGATGGCGAACACCGCCCTCACGGTCGCGGCCCCCGACATGACCCAGGACCTGGGCCTGTCCAGCGCCGACCTGCAATGGGTCATCGACGGCTACACCGTCCCGTACGCCGCGCTCATGCTGCTGCTCGGCGCGGTCGGCGACACATACAGCCGCCGTGGCGCGCTCGTGCTCGGGCTCGTCGTCTTCGGCGGCGGTGCGGTCGCGGGCTCGCTCGTCGACAGTTCCACGGGGGTGATCGCGGCCCGCGCGGTGATGGGCGTCGGCGCCGCCCTGATCATGCCCGCGACGCTCTCCCTGCTCGCCGCGACCTTTCCGCGCGCGGAGCGGGCGAAGGCGATCACCCTGTGGACCGCCACCGCCGGACTCGCGATCGCGGCGGGGCCGCTGGTCGCGGGCGCGCTCCTGGAGCACCACGGCTGGTCGTCCACATTCCTGATCAACGTGCCGATCGCCTTCGTGGCCGTCATCGGTGCCTTCGTCCTCGTGCCGCCGTCCAGGGCCGCGCACCACCACCGCATCGATTACGTGGGCGGCCTGCTGTCCGTCGCCTGGATCGGTTCGCTGGTCTACATGATCATCGAGGGCCCGCACTTCGGCTGGGGCGTGAAGGCGGTGACCGCCGCGGTCGTCGCGGGCGTCGGTCTCGCGCTCTTCGTGGTCTGGGAGCTGCGCCACCCGCGCCCGGTCGTCGACGTACGCCGCTTCGCGAACCGCCGCTTCGCCGGCTCGAACCTCGCCGTCGCGCTCTTCTTTCTGGCCGTCTTCGGTGCCTTCTACTACCTCACCCAGCACCTGCAGTTCGTCCTCGGATACGACGCGCTGGACACCGGGGTGCGCATGCTGCCGATCGCCGGGGCGGTCTTCGCCGGCTCGGCGCTCACCGGCTACCTCACCCCGCGCATCGGCATGAAGATCACGGTCACCGCGGGGATGGCCGGCGGCACGGCCGCGCTGGCGCTCCTGACCCAGGTGGACCATTCGTCCTCGTACGGCGACTTCGTCCTGCCCCTCGTCATCCTGGGCCTCGCGATCGGGCTCGCGCTGTCGCCCTGCACGGACGCGATCATGGGCGCGTTCCCCGAGCCCGAACTGGGCGTCGGCGGCGCGGTGAACGACACCTCGATCGAACTCGGCGGCTCGCTCGGCATCGCGATCCTCGGCTCGGTGCTCGCGAGTTCGTACTCCTCCCACCTCGCGGACGCGACAGCGGGCAGCAAGCTCCCCGCCGGCGCCCTCTCCACGGCCCAGGACTCGGTCGGCGCCGGATATGCCGTCGCCCAGGGCATCGGCGACAAGGCCCGGCGGCTCGGCGAGCAGGCCGCGCAGGCGGGGAGCGGCGAGCAGGCGGCCCAGCTGAAGGCCCAGGCCGGCCAATTAGCCCACGGTGCCGGGCAGATGGCGGACGCGGTCGGTTCGTCCTTCGCCGACGCGGTGGCGCACACGAGCCTCATCGGCGCGGTGATCCTGGGCGTCGGCACGGTGCTGGTGGCTGTGCTGCTGCCGTGGAAGGAGCGTACGTCCTCGGGGGCCGCCGAGGCGCCGGTGGAGGAACCGGCGGAACTCCAGTCGTCCCACGCGTAGCGCCCGACCCGGGCCCTGCCCCTGGCCTACGCGTACGGATCCGTAATCTCCCGCAACATCGTCAGCGCCTGCCGCATCTGCGTCATCCGCCGCTTGCCGAGGTGGGCTTCCCACTCCCTCTCGACCTCGGCGACCACCGCGGCGGCGACGGGCTGTGCCGCCAGCGCCCGTTCGGCGAGGCACACCAGCCGGGCCCGCTTGTCCGTCGGGTCCGGCACGCGTCGTACATAGCCCGCCTTCTCCAGCTGGTCGACCAGGAAGCCCGCGGTCTGCTTGGTGACCTGGGCCTGTTCGGCGAGGTCGGTCAGGCGCGTGCCGTACGGGCCGATGCGCTGCAGGACCCGGGCCTGGGCGGGCGTGAAGTCGTCGAAGCCCGCTGCGGCGAGCGCGGCGAAGACACGGTTCTCCAGGGCCCGGTACGGGATGAACAGGAGCAGCCCCGTGTTGAGCTCGCTCTCCGCCACCATGGTCGCCACCTCTTGAGCCATTCCTTTGACGGTCAGTCCTGACGGCAGTCCTTGACGGCAGTCCTTGACGGCAGTCCCTGACGGTCAGTCCCTGACGGTCAGTCCCTGACGGTCAGTCCCTGACGGTCAGTCCCTGACGGTCAGTCCCTGACGGTCAGTCCCTGACGGTCAGTCCCTGACGGTCAGTCCCTGACGGTCAGTCCCCGACGGTCAGTCCTTGACGGTCAGTCCTTGACAGTAGTCAGAGTCTCTGACTACTTTTGTCAGGGAAGCTTACCACTTTGAGTAGGTGGTGATCCCTGTGAGCGGTGTTGTGCTGGGCGTGGACGAGCGCTGGCAGATCATCGACCGTGAGCGCGCCGGTCTCGCCGAACTCCTGGCGAGTCTCGGCCCCGACGAGTGGGAGCTGCCGACGCAGTGCGGCGACTGGCGCGTCCGGGACGTCGCCGCGCATCTGACGATCGCCCCGCGCATCACCTACGGGACCGCCGTACGGGAATTCGTCCGCGCCCGCGGCAACCTGGACGGGATGATCCACGACACCGCCGTCCGCGCGGCCGAGCGCCCCGTCGCGGAGATCGTGTCGAACCTCCGCTCGGTCATCGGCTCCCGCCGCCTCGCCCCGGGCACCACCCGCCGCGAACCCCTCCTGGACATCCTCGTCCACGGCCAGGACATCGCCCTCGCGCTCGGCCGGGAGCGCACCATGCCCGCCGAGGCGGCCCGCGACGCCGCCGACCGGGTGTGGACCATGCGCTTCCCGCCCCGGCCCTGGCCGCTCCCGCGCCATCGGCTCGTCGCCACGGACGTGGAGTGGACGCGGGGTGAGGGGGAGGAGATCAGCGGCCCGATTTTCGCGCTGCTGCTCCTGCTGACGGGACGTACGGCGGCGGCGCTTCCCCGGCTCAACGGAGCCCTGGCCAGGGACGAGTAGGCGTCAGTGCCCGCTTCGGCGGGCCCAGCGGCGCCTGGGGGAGGCGCCACGGGGGAGCGAGGCGGCGGGCCCGGTCAACGGGCCCGCCCCGCGCTCGCCGAACCCAGTGACCTTGTGGCGCTACCAGCCGCCGTCGGCGAGCGGCCAGCGACCTGCGGCAGCCGCGTCCAACCGCGTCAGTTCCTCCCCGTCCAGCACCAGATCCGCCGCCCTCGCCGAGTCACGGATCGTCTCCGGACGGCTGGCGCCCGGGATCGGGATGACGACGGGGGCTTTGGCGGGACCGTCTAAGGGCGACCGGCTCAAGATCGTGCAGCTGGACGTGGACAGGAATCCGGGGACCACCGTCGCGTACGGCGTGCTCTCGACGCCCACGCTCATGGTGTTCCAGGGCGGCGAGCCCGTGAAGTCGATGGTGGGCGCCCGGCCCAAGCGGCGGCTGCTGGAGGAGCTGTCCGACGTGCTGTGAGCCGCCGTAGACCGAAGAAATCCCCCGAGCAATTGCGCTCGGGGGATTTCTTTGCGTATATTCGATGATTCGCGACTTCAAGAGGATTGGGTCGTGAAAAAGTTCACTGAGCAAAGCATATCCGGGCGGGAGCGGAATTGTCAAACATCGATTTTCCGGACGATGAATTGCGCCAGGAGCAGGAATTCATCGACGGACTGTATGCGCGCGTGGACGCCCTGCGCGGCGACACCGAGACCTCCGTGACCGACGCGCTCGCGCAGGGCAACACGCCCATGCAGGCCAGGCTGGAGCGGGACATCCTCGTCGCCGAGCGCTCGGGTCTGCTCGCCGCGCTGAACGCCGTGGACGGCTCGCTGTGCTTCGGCCGGATCGACCCGACCTCGGGCGCCCGCCACCACATCGGCCGCATCGGCATCCGTGCCGGCGACGCCGACCGCACTCCGATCCTGATCGACTGGCGGGCCGACGTCGCCCGCCCCTTCTACCTGGCCACCGGCCACACCCCGATGGGACTGCGCAGGCGCCGGCACATCACCACCGACGGGCGCCGGGTCACCGCCCTGCACGACGAGATCCTCGACCTCGGCGACCACGAACGCACCGGTCACGAGGACCCGACCGGCGACGCCGTGCTGCTCGCCGCGCTCAACTCCGCGCGCACCGGCCGCATGGGCGACATCGTGCAGACCATCCAGGCCGAACAGGACCGCATCATCCGGGCCCCGCACCGGGGAGTGCTGGTGGTGGAGGGCGGCCCCGGCACCGGCAAGACGGCCGTCGCCCTGCACCGCGCCGCGTATCTGCTCTACGAGCACCGCGAGCTGCTGGCCAAGCGCGCCGTGCTGATCGTCGGCCCGAACCCCGCCTTCCTCGGCTACATCGGCGAGGTGCTGCCCTCCCTCGGCGAGACGGGCGTCCTGCTCGCGACGGTCGGCGAACTGTTCCCCGGAGTGAAGGCGACGGCGAGCGACACCCCCGAGGCGGCCGCCGTGAAGGGCCGCGCCGACATGGCGGAGGTGCTCGCCGCCGTGATCCGTGACCGCCAGGCCCTGCCCGACCCGGTGATCGCGATCGCGCACGACCGGGACATCCTGATGCTCGACGCCGGGCTCGTCCAGGTCGCCCGCCAACGCACCCGCGAGGCCAGGCTCCCGCACAACGTGGCCCGCGAGCACTTCGAGGGCCACATCCTCAACACCCTCACCGACATGCTCGCCGAACGCATCGGCACCGACCCCTTCGACGGCTCGAACCTCCTCGACGCGAGCGACATCACGCAGATGCGGGACGAGCTGGCCGACAACCCCGAGGTGTGGGACGCGATCGACCAGCTGTGGCCCCGGCTGACCCCACAGCGCCTGGTCGCGGACTTCCTCGCCGATCCGGAAGGCTATGTGTCCGACGAGGACGCGGACGCGATCCGTCGTCCCCTCACGCGCGAGTGGACCACGGCGGACGTGCCCCTCCTCGACGAGGCCGCCGAACTGCTCGGCGAGGACGACCGGGTGGTCAGGGTGCTGGCGGACCAGGAGCGCCGCACCCAAGTCGCGTACGCGCAGGGCGTACTGGACGTCTCGTACGCCTCCCGGACGTACGAGTTCGAGGACAAGGACGAGGAGGACTCCGAGGTCCTCTCCGCCCACGACATCATCGATGCCGAGCGGATGGCCGAACGGCACAAGGAGGAGGACCACCGCAGCGCCGCCGAGCGGGCCGCGGCCGACCGGACCTGGGCCTTCGGCCACATCATCGTCGACGAGGCGCAGGAGCTGTCGCCGATGGCGTGGCGACTGCTCATGCGGCGCAGTCCCACGCGCTCGATGACGCTCGTCGGAGACCCGGCGCAGACCGCCGAGGCGGCGGGGGTGGGATCGTGGTCGGAGATCCTTTCCCCCTACGTCGAGGACCGCTGGGAGCACACGCGTCTGGGCGTGAACTACCGCACCCCGTCCGAGATCATGGACGTGGCGGCCGCCGTCGTCCGCGCGGAGCATCCGGACTTCGAGCCGCCGAGTTCGGTGCGGTCGACGGGTGTACGGCCCTGGGCGCGCGCCACCGACGATCTGCCCGGTGCCGTGGCTAAGGCGGTGGAGGAGCTGACCCCTGCGGAGGGCCGGTTGGCCGTGATCGCCCCGCGCGAGCTACACCGCAGGCTGGCGGCGCGGCTGGACGGCGTCACGGCCGGGGCCGAACCCGACCTGACGCGGACCGTCGTCCTGCTCGCTCCGCGCCAGGCGAAGGGGCTGGAGTTCGACTCCGTACTGGTGGTGGAACCGGGCGGCTACGGCACGAGCGACCTGTATGTCGCCCTGACCCGGGCCACGCAGGTGCTCGGGATCCTGCGCACAGGGGAGTTGCCGGAGTCGTTGCGGGGGGCCGGGCTGGCATAAGGCGGGTTTTCGCCCCCTCCGCCCCTACCCGTCCCGACCTGGGGCTCCGCCCCAGACCCCGCTCCTCAAACGCCGGAGAGGCTAATTCCAGCCTCTCCGGCGTTTGAGGAGCGGGGGTTTGGGGGCGGAGCCCCCAAGTGACGGGAATGGGTAGGGGCGGCGGGGGCGAGAACGTCTTACGCGGGTCGCAGCCACACGGTGGCGAGGGGAGGCAGGGTCAGCTGGATGCTGGCCGGCCGGCCGTGGGCGGCGGTCGGTTCCGGTTTCACCGGGTCAGGATTGAGGACGTCGCTACCCCCGTAGCGAAGGGAGTCGGTGTTGAGGACCTCGTGCCAGGCGGTGATGTCCTCGGGCACGCCCAGCCGGTAGCCGTGCCGGACCGCGGGGGAGAAGTGCGAGACGGCAAGCAGCGGCGTGCCGTCGGCGGCATGGCGGAGGAAGGCGAAGACGTTGTCCTCGGCGGCGTCCCCGACGACCCACGCGAACCCGGCGGGATCGGTGTCGCGCTGCCACAGGGCGGGTTCCCGCCGGTAGACGGCGTTGAGGTCGTGGACCAGATCGCGCACACCCCGGTGATCGGCCTCGGCCCCGTACGAGGGATCCAGCAGCCACCAGTCGGGCCCGTGCGCCTCGGACCACTCGGCCCCCTGGGCGAACTCCTGCCCCATGAAGAGGAGTTGTTTGCCGGGGTGGGCCCACATGAAGCCCAAGTACGCCCGTACGTTGGCCCGTTGCTGCCACCAGTCACCCGGCATCTTCGACACCAGCGACCGCTTCCCGTGGACGACTTCGTCGTGGGAGATCGGCAGGACGTAGTTCTCGCTGTAGGCGTACACCATCGAGAACGTCATCTCGTCGTGGTGGTACTTGCGGTGGATGGGATCGTGGGTCACGTAGCCCAGCGAGTCATGCATCCACCCCATGTTCCACTTCAGCCCGAAGCCGAGACCGCCGAAGCCGCCGGGACCGTGGTGATGGGTGGCCCGGGTGACGCCGTCCCACGCCGTGGACTCCTCGGCGATCGTCACGACACCGGGGCTGCGGCGGTACACGGTGGCGTTCATCTCCTGGAGGAACGCGACCGCGTCCAGGTTCTCCCGGCCGCCGTGGACGTTCGGGACCCACTGCCCCGGCTCCCGCGAGTAGTCCAGGTACAGCATCGAGGCGACCGCGTCGACACGCAGCCCGTCGATGTGGAACTCCTCGCACCAGTAAACGGCGTTGGCGACCAGGAAGTTGCGCACCTCACGGCGCCCGAAGTCGAACTCCAGGGTGCCCCAGTCGGGGTGCGCGGCCCGCAGTGGATCCTCGTGCTCGTACAGCGGCCTCCCGTCGAACTCGGCCAACGCCCAGTCGTCGCGCGGGAAGTGCGCGGGCACCCAGTCCATCAGGACGCCGATCCCGGCCTGGTGCAGCGCGTCCACCAGATACCGGAAGTCGTCCGGACCGCCGAGGCGTGCGGTCGGCGCGTAGAAGCCCGTCACCTGGTAGCCCCACGACCCGCCGAAGGGATGCTCGGCCACCGGCATCAGCTCCACATGAGTGAAGCCCAAGTCGGCGACGTACGCCGGAAGTTGGTCTGCTAACTGGCGGTACGTCAGACCTGGCCGCCAGGACGGCAGATGCACCTCATAGACCGACAACGGCGCCGCATGAACCGCCGGCCGCTCCGCCCGCCCGGCCATCCACACCGCATCGCTCCACTCATACGACGACGACGTCACGATCGAGGCCGTCGCCGGAGGCACCTCGGTGCGGCGGGCCATCGGGTCGGCGCGCAGCGTGCGCGTACCGTCGGGGCGGGTGATCTCGAACTTGTACAGTTCGCCCTCGCCGAGTGCCGGCACGAACAGCTCCCACACCCCGGAGGAGCCCAGCGACCGCATCGGAAATCCGGTGCCGTCCCAGAAGTTGAAGGTTCCGGCGAGGCGCACGCCGCGTGCGTTCGGGGCCCACACCGTGAAGCGGGTTCCGGCCACGCCCTGGTGCACCATCGGCTCCGCACCCAGCGCCTGCCACAACTGCTCGTGGCGGCCCTCGCCGAGCAGATGCAGATCGAACTCGCCCAGCGCGGGCAGGAAACGGTACGCGTCCTCGGTCTCGTGCTCCGTCCCCTCGTACGCCACGATCAGGCGGTACGACGCCGGGACCGCGCGCAGCGGCAGCAGTCCCGAGAAGAAACCGTCCCCGTCGTCGTGCAGCTCGGCGCGCAGGTCGTCCGTCACGACGGTCACCGCCAGCGCGTACGGGCGGAAGGCGCGGAAGGCCACCCCGCCCGGCACCGGATGGGCGCCCAGCACCCCGTGCGGATCGTGATGCGTGCCGTCGAGCAGCCGCTCCCGGTCACCGGGGCCGACACCGGCGAAGACAGCGGGCGCGCTGACGGCGACGGGCTCCGGCGCCTTCTTCGCAACCGCGTCCTCCGGACCCGACTGCTTCGGCACGGTCGTCCTGCCGACCGCCTTCTTCGCGACGGCCTTCTTCGAAGCCTTCGCGGCAGCCTTCTTGGCCGCCGCCTTCCCCTCGGCGGCCTTCTTCTCCGCAGTCTTCTTCTCCGCTGTCTTCTTCACAGCCGTCTTCTTCGCACCGGTCTTCTTCGGACTGCCGTCGGACGTCGTCTTCGGACTGTCGTCGGACGGTGGGCGGGGCGTCACGGGCGGGGCCTCCTCGGGGGGTGAGGTCGGGAACGTCAGGCGGATGCGGCGGCGAGTCGACGTGTCGCCGCCAGCGGTACCGACAGCCAGTCGGGCCGGTGCCGGGCCTCGTACAGGACTTCGTAGACCGCCTTGTCCGTCTCGTAGGCACGCAGCAGTACGGGGTCGGCGCGCGGATCGCGGCCCACGACCTCGGCGTACCCGGCGCAGTACGCGGCCCGGCAGGCGTCGGCCCAGCCGGGTGTGGGCGGGCTGTGCGAGTGGGCCGCGTAGTCGAAGGACCGGAACATGCCCGCGATGTCCCGTGCCGGAGGCTGCGGCAGGCGGCGTTCGGTGAGCGGTTTCGAGGGCTCGCCCTCGAAGTCGATGAGGGACCACTCCCCGGACGGGGAGCGCAGGCACTGGCCGAGATGCAGATCGCCGTGGATGCGCTGCGCGGTCCAGGTGTGGCCCGAGGCAGCCAGATCGGCCAGCGCCCCGAAGGCGGTACGCAGCCCGGGAGCGTACGGGCGCAGCGCGGGCACCGCCTGCGCGGCCGCCTCCAGACGCTCGGTCATGCCGTCGACGAGCAGCTCCATCTGGGCGTGCCCAAGCGTGACCGTGGGCAGCGCGCGGGCGAGCACCGTGTGCACCTCGGCGGTGGCCCGGCCCAGCGCCCGCGCCTCGCCGTCGAAGCCCTCACCCTTGGCCGGCGCGCGCAGCGCCAGCTCCCAGCCGTCCGCGGCGCCCCGCACGAAGGGCTGCAGCACACCGAGTACGTACGACTCGTCGCCGAGGTCCGCCATCATCCACGCAGCCGGAGCCGGGACGCGCGGGCAGCTCTCCCGGGACAGCATCAGCGGAAGCTCCAGGTCCGGGTTGATCCCCGGCACGATCCGGCGCAACAGCTTGAGAATGAACGTATCTCCGTACACGATCGACGAGTTGGACTGTTCCGACGTCACCAGGCGTGGCACGAGATCGTCCCGGATCGCGTGCCGCCGGTCGCGCTCGAAGCGCAGCTCGCCGATGCGGGCCCGCGTACGCAGGGCTTCGAGGAGTACGCCCGCGGGGCGCGGGTCGTACAGCGCCTCATACACCGTACGACCGGCGAGTGGCCCCTCCTCCAGATGCCCGATGAGCGCGGGCGCGAGCCGTGGCGGCAGCGCCTCGCGTACGCCGATCAGCAGCTGGTAGCAGTCCCCGGGGTGTGCGGTGGCACCCTGGGCCGGGGTGAGCGGCTGATGAGCGCGTACGAGGAGATGGAGCAGGCCCAAGTGAGCCGTGAGCGGCAGTAGTTCCACCGCCCCGACCAGCGAGAAGCCCGCCACCGGACGCCCTTTGCCCGCGAACCAGCGCTGCCGGGGCAGCCATTCCCGCAGCAGTGGATCGAGCGACGCGAGCAGTTCGGGGCGTGCGACGTGGGCCGTGGAAGAGTGCGTTGCGGCTTCCGACATGGCGTCGCGTCCTTTCCCCAGAGACCCGGAAGACCGGGCAGATCGGGGTGTTACTGATGCGTGCCCAGGGCGGGGCGGGAGAAACCGCCCCGCCGGAGTTCTCCGCGGTTCTATGCGACGTCCTTGCGGAGCCTGAACCAGTAGAAGCCGTGGCCTGCGAGGGTGAGCAGGTAGGGGAGTTCGCCGATGGCGGGGAAGCGGACTCCGCCGATCAGTTCGACCGGATGCCTGCCGCTGAACGCCCGTAGGTCCAGTTCGGTGGGCTGGGCGAAGCGGGAGAAGTTGTGGACGCACAGGACGAGGTCGTCCTTGTACTCGCGCAGGAACGCGATCACCGCCGGGTTCGAGGACTGGAGTTCCGTGTAGGAGCCCAGTCCGAAGGCCATGTTCTGCTTGCGGATCTCGATCATGCGGCGGGTCCAGTGCAGCAGCGACGACGGGGACGACATCGACGCCTCTACGTTCGCCACTTGATACCCGTAGACGGGGTCCATGATCGTGGGCAGGAACAGGCGGCCCGGGTCGCAGGAGGAGAAGCCCGCGTTGCGGTCCGGCGTCCACTGCATCGGGGTGCGGACCGCGTCGCGGTCGCCGAGCCAGATGTTGTCGCCCATGCCGATCTCGTCGCCGTAGTACAGGATCGGCGAGCCGGGCAGTGACAGCAGCAGGGCTGTGAACAGCTCGATCTGGTTGCGGTCGTTGTCCAGCAGGGGCGCGAGACGCCGGCGGATACCGATGTTGGCGCGCATGCGCGGATCTTTGGCGTACTCCGCGTACATGTAGTCGCGTTCCTCGTCGGTGACCATTTCCAGGGTCAGCTCGTCGTGGTTGCGCAGGAAGATGCCCCACTGGCAGCCGGACGGGATGGCGGGGGTCTTCGCGAGGATCTCCGACACCGGATAGCGCGATTCACGGCGTACGGCCATGAAGATGCGCGGCATGACGGGGAAGTGGAACGCCATGTGGCACTCGTCGCCGCCGGAGGGGAAGTCGCCGAAGTAGTCGACGACGTCTTCCGGCCACTGGTTGGCTTCCGCCAGCAGCACCGTGTCGGGATAGTGCGTGTCGATCTCCTTGCGCACCCGCTTCAGGAACTCGTGCGTAGCCGGAAGGTTTTCGCAGTTGGTTCCCTCCACCTGGTAGAGGTACGGCACCGCGTCCAGCCGGAAGCCGTCGATTCCCAGGTCAAGCCAGAACCGCAGCGCGGAGATCATCTCCTCCTGCACCGACGGGTTCTCGTAGTTGAGGTCGGGTTGGTGGGAGAAGAAGCGGTGCCAGTAGTACTGCTTGCGGACGGGGTCGAAGGTCCAGTTGGAGGCTTCGGTGTCGACGAAGATGATGCGGGCGTCCTGGTACTGCTTGTCGTCGTCGGCCCAGACGTAGTAGTCGCCGTAGGGGCCGTCGGGGTGGGCGCGGGACTCCTGGAACCACGGGTGCTGGTCGCTGGTGTGGTTCATGACGAAGTCGATGATCACGCGCATGCCGCGCTGGTGGGCGGCGTCGACGAACTCGACGAAGTCGGCGAGGTCGCCGAACTCGGGCAGCACGGCGGTGTAGTCGGAGACGTCGTAACCGCCGTCACGCAGGGGCGACTTGAAGAACGGGGGCAGCCACAGGCAGTCGACGCCCAGCCACTGGAGGTAGTCCAGCTTGGCGGTCAGGCCCTTGAGGTCGCCGACTCCGTCACCGTTGCTGTCCTGGAAGGAGCGGACCAGCACCTCGTAGAAGACGGCGCGTTTGAACCATTCCGGATCGCGGTCCTTGGCCGGGGTGTCCTCGAACGTATCCGGGACGGGCTCGTTGACGATCATGTTGTGGGTGACCCTCCGATCTGCGGTGAGGACGGTCGCAGGACGGTGAGGATGTGCGCGGGACTATACCCAGGCTCGAGACGCACATAGTTGGCCCTGCCCCAGTTGTAGGTCTCGCCGGTGAGCTCGTCGCGCACCGGCACGGACTCGTGCCAGTCCAGGCCGAGTTGCGGCATGTCCAACGAGACCGTGGCCTCCTGGGTGTGGTGAGGATCGAGGTTCGCCACCACCACAACCGTGTTCGAACCGCGTGCGTCGGTGACCGTTTTCGAGTAGGCGATCACCGCCTCCTTGTCCGCGTGATGGAAATGGAGGTTGCGCAACTGGCGCAGCGCGGGACTGCGCCGCCTGATCGCGTTGAGCGCACCCACCAAGGGCGCGATGCTCCGTCCGTCGCGCTCGGCCGACTCCCAGTCGCGCGGCCGCAGTTGGTACTTCTCGGAGTTCAGATACTCCTCGCTTCCCGCGCGCAGCGGGGTGTTCTCGCAGAGTTCGTACCCGCTGTAGATCCCCCATGTCGGAGACAGCGTCGCGGCGAGCACCGCCCGCAGTTCGAAGGCCGGACGGCCGCCGTGCTGGAGGAACTCGTGCAGGATGTCGGGGGTGTTGGCGAAGAAGTTCGGCCGCATGTACGAGGCGGCCTCGCCCGACAGCTCGGTCAGGTACTCGGTGAGCTCCGCCTTGGTGTTGCGCCAGGTGAAATAGGTGTACGACTGCTGGAAGCCGATCTTCGCGAGCGTGTGCATCATCGCCGGGCGGGTGAACGCCTCCGCCAGGAAGATCACGTCGGGGTCGGTGCGGTTGATGTCCGCGATGACCTGTTCCCAGAACACCACCGGTTTCGTATGCGGATTGTCGACGCGGAAGATCCGTACGCCGTGGTCCATCCAGTACCGCAGCACGCGCAGCGTCTCCTGGACCAGGCCCGGCATGTCCCTGTCGAAGGCGATCGGGTAGATGTCCTGGTACTTCTTCGGCGGGTTCTCGGCGTACGCGATCGTGCCGTCGGGACGGTGATGGAACCACTCGGGGTGTTTGTCCACCCACGGGTGGTCCGGGGAGCACTGGAGGGCGAAGTCGAGGGCCACCTCCAGGCCTTCGCGCGCGGCCCGGCGTACGAACGCGTCGAAGTCGTCGATCGTGCCCAGGTCCGGATGGACCGCGTCGTGCCCGCCCTCCGGGGAGCCGATCGCCCACGGCACGCCGACGTCGTCCGGGCCCGCGGAGAGCGTGTTGTCGGGGCCCTTGCGGAACGTGCTGCCGATGGGGTGGACCGGCGGGAGGTAGACGACGTCGAAGCCCATCTCCGCGATGGCGGGCAGGCGTTCGGCGGCCGTACGGAACGTGCCATGAGGCCGCTCCCGGGTTCCCTCCGAGCGTGGGAAGAACTCGTACCAGGAGCCGTACAGCGCCCGCTCGCGCTCGACCAGGAGCGTCAACGGCTCGGAGGACGACACGAGTTCGCGCAGCGGATGCCGCGCGAGGATCTTGTCCACCTCGGGGGTGAGGGCGGCGGCGAGGCGGGCCGCGGCGGGCCGGGCGGCGTCGCGCAGCGCGTCGGCGGCGGCGAGCATTGTGTCCCGGCGCCCCTTGCTCCTCGGCACCCCGGAGGCCGCCCGCTCGTAGAGGCGCGCGCCCTCCTCCAGGACGAGTTCCGTGTCGATACCGGCCGGGATCTTGATCCCCGCGTGGTGCCGCCAGGTGCGGATCGGATCGCCCCACGCCTCCACCGTGTACGTCCAGCGGCCCTCCCGCCCGGCGGAGACCGTGGCGCCCCAGCGGTCGGTGCCGGGGGCGAGTTCGCGCATGGGGGTCCAGGGGCCGGTGCGGCCTTCGGGATCGCGCAGGACGACGTTGGCGGCGACCGCGTCATGACCCTCACGGAAGACCGTGGCCGAGACCTCGAAGGACTCACCGACCACCGCCTTCGCGGGCCGTCGCCCGTGATCGACGACCGGGCGGACGTCGAGGACGGGAATGCGGCCGATGGCCGTGACGGCCGGGTAAGCCGCGTCGGTGCTGGTGCCGGTCGTGGCGGAGGGTTTCTCCTGGGTGCGGGAACCGGTGTCGGTCCTGGGGAAGGGGGCCGCTTCGGAGGTGGTCGTCGGGGGTGGCGACGTGTGGTGCGTGGCGGGCATGGCCGCTCCTGTCCGCGTCAACTCGGTGGGCGGATGAGGGTGTGGGAGGCAGGGCCTGCGGGGCGTACCGGGGGAGCCTTCCCACCCTATGCGGGTGGGCATTCCGGTACTTTGTTAACTACTCACGCGTATGTCTACACGGAAGACCGGCCTCGTCCGTGAGGTCGAGGCCGGTCCCGTGTGGCCCGTTCGGCCGAGTCAGCCGACTTGCAGGAGTTTGTTCGGCGAGCCCAGTCCCGCGCCCGAAATCCTGCCGCTCACCGCCTGGTTCACCAGTGCATTGCCCACTTCGGCGGGCGTCGCGTTGCGGTGGTCGGCCAGATAGAGCGCGGCCGCGCCCGCGACATGCGGGCCCGCCATCGACGTACCGGAGAAGGTCGCCTTCCCGGTGTCACTCACGTACGACGCCGAGGTGATCGCCACGCCGGGCGCGAACAGGTCGAGCGAGAAACCGAAGTTCGAGAAGCTCGCCCGCCGGTCCGTCCTGTCGCTCGCGCCGACCGTGAGGGCCGGGCGGACCCGGGCCGGAGAGTACAGCCCTGCCGGAAGTCCGTCATTGCCCGCCGCCACCGCGTAGGTCACGCCGGAGGCGATGGAGTTGCGTACGGCGGCGTCCAGTTGGGCGTTCGCGTAACCCCCCAGACTCATGTTCGCCACGGCCGGTTTCTGTGCGTGCTTGGTCACCCAGTCGATGCCCGCGATGACCTGCGCGGTGGTGCCGGAGCCGGCGTTGTCGAGAACGCGGACGGCGACGACCTTGGCCTGCTTGGCGACGCCGTACTGCGTGCCCACGATGGTTCCGGCGACGTGCGTGCCGTGACCGTTGCCGTCCCCCGCGGTCTTGTCGTTGCCGACGAAGTCCCAGCCGTAGCTCGCCCGGCCGCCGAAGTCCTTGTGCGAGATGCGGATGCCGGTGTCGATGACGTACGTGGTCACGCCGGCGCCCGCCGACTCGGGCCAGGTGTAGCCCTTGTCGAGCGGCAGGTCCGGCTGGTCGATCCGGTCCAGACCCCAGGACGGCGGGTTCTTCTGGTAGTGGCCGGCCGTCATCCGGGTGTCCTGTACGACCGAGGCCACGCGGGAGTCCGCCGCGAGCCGCCGGGCCTGCTTCTCGTTGACCTTCACGGCGTAGCCGTTGAGGGCCGTGCCGTAGGTGTGGCTGATTTTCGCCCCGTACTTCTCGGCGATGCTCTTTCCGGCCGAGGACGGAGCCTTGGTGCCCCCCTTGAGTGTCACGATGTAACTTCCGCTGACGGAGCCGGGGTCGCCGGCGCCGAGTATCTGCCCCTCCGGGGCGGCGTGCGCGGGCAGGGCGGTGGCCGAAAGCACCGCGGCCGTCGTGACCGCGGCGAGACCCCCCGCCCAGCGCAGACGCCTCTCTCTCGTCTGTGCCATGACCTGAGTTCCCCTCCTCAACACGGCGTACGGAGGCCGGAGCCGGCCGACGCGGGCCGGGACCGGCCGTACGCCACATGGCGAGATGCCGGGACCGGCGGTACGCCACGTGGGTGAGCCTCTCGTGTGGTGTGAAGCACCACAAGGCCGCCCAGGAGGGCGGAATCGGCCATATCGTCCGTGGGGTACACGTGAAGGTTGCGGCGATTTTCCGCCTACGTCACGTGGGCGGCCCGATCGTTCGGCGGGCCGCGATGCCCTGTAGTTCCCGAGGCGCTCGTGCCGCTACCGTCGAGGGCGAGTGGTCGTTGAAGGACCACTCGGCGCAACCACCCATTGAGGTACCCCGACGGCGATCAGCCAGGTCCGCGAGAGCGGCGCCGGCTCAGGCGCAAAGAGGTGTGCACCGTGAAGGCCATCCGCCGATTCACCGTACGACCCGTCCTCCCCGAAGCCCTTCACCCGCTCAGCGAACTGGCGCGCAACCTCCGCTGGTCCTGGCACGCCGAGACCCGCGACCTCTTCCAGTCCGTCGACCCCGAGCGCTGGGCCGCCTCGGACGGTGACCCCGTACGCCTGCTCGGCAGCGTGTCGGCCGAACGCCTCGCGGAACTCGGCGAGGACCGCCGCTTCCTGCGCCGCCTCGCCGCGGTCACCGACGATCTGCGCGACTACGTGACCGGCGACCGCTGGTACCAGGCCCAGACGGCCTCCGAACCGCCCGCCGCCATCGCCTACTTCTCGCCCGAGTTCGGCATCACGGCCGCGCTGCCGCAGTACTCCGGAGGCCTCGGCATCCTCGCCGGCGACCATCTGAAGGCCGCCAGCGACCTGGGCGTCCCGCTGATCGGCGTGGGCCTGCTCTACCGGCACGGCTACTTCCGCCAGACCCTGTCCCGCGACGGCTGGCAGCAGGAGCACTATCCGGTCCTGGACCCGCACGAACTCCCGCTGGTGCCCCTGCGCGAGGACGACGGCACCCCCGCCCAGGTCTCGCTGGCCCTCCCCGGCGGGCGGGCGCTGCGGGCCCGGATCTGGCTGGCCCAGGTGGGCCGGGTCCCGCTGCTCCTGCTCGACTCCGACGTCGAGGAGAACGACCTCGGCGAACGCGGGGTGACCGACCGGCTGTACGGCGGAGGCAGCGAGCACCGGCTGCTGCAGGAGATGCTGCTGGGCATAGGAGGGGTGCGCGCGGCACGGACGTACTGCCGTCTCACCGGCCACGCACAGCCCGAGGTGTTCCACACGAACGAGGGACACGCGGGCTTTCTCGGCCTGGAGCGGATCGCCGAACTCGGTGACGAGGGACTGGACTTCGCGGCGGCGCTGGAGACGGTCAGGGCCGGCACGGTCTTCACGACCCACACGCCCGTGCCCGCCGGAATCGACCGCTTCGACCGTGAGCTGGTCGCCCGCCACTTCGGGCCGGACGCCGAACTCCCGCGCATCGACGTGGAACGCATCCTCGGCCTCGGCATGGAGACCTACCCGGGCGGCGAACCGAACCTCTTCAACATGGCCGTGATGGGCCTCAGGCTGGGCCAGCGGGCCAACGGCGTCTCGCTGCTGCACGGCCAGGTCAGCCGGGAGATGTTCTCAGGACTCTGGCCGGGCTTCGACCCCGAAGAGGTCCCGATCACCTCGGTGACCAACGGCGTGCACGCGCCGACCTGGGTGGCACCGGAGGTCATCCGGCTCGGGTCCCGCCAGCTCGGCCCGCAGCGCACCGAGGACGCGCTCGCGGTCGGCGGCACGGAGCGCTGGGACGGCGTGGCCGAGATCGCGGACCAGGAGATCTGGGATCTGCGCCGGGTGCTCAGGGAGCAGCTGGTCCTGGAGGTACGGTCGCGGCTGTACGCGTCCTGGCGTCAGCGCGGCGCCGGCACGGCGGAACTGGGCTGGATCGACGGCGTCCTGGACCCGGACGTCCTGACCATCGGCTTCGCGCGCCGCGTCCCCTCGTACAAACGCCTGACCCTGATGCTGCGCGACCGGGACCGGCTGATGGATCTGCTCCTGCACCCCGAGCGCCCGATCCAGATCGTGCTCGCGGGTAAGGCGCACCCGGCGGACGACGGCGGCAAACGCCTGGTCCAGGAACTGGTCCGCTTCGCGGACGACCCCCGCGTCCGCCACCGCATCGTCTTCCTCCCCGACTACGGCATGGCGATGGCGCAGAAGCTGTACCCCGGCTGCGACATCTGGCTCAACAACCCGCTGCGCCCGCTGGAGGCGTGCGGGACGAGTGGCATGAAGGCGGCGCTCAACGGCTGTTTGAATTTGTCGGTCCTGGACGGCTGGTGGGACGAGTGGTTCCAGCCGGACTTCGGCTGGGCGATCCCGACGGCGGACGGCACGGCGACCGACGACGACCGCCGTGACGACCTGGAGGCGGCGGCGCTGTACGACCTGCTGGAGCAGCGCGTGACCCCCCGCTTCTACGAGCGCGGCCAGGACGGCCTGCCCGACCGCTGGATCGAGATGGTCCGCCAGACGCTGACGCATCTGGGCCCGAAGGTGCTGGCCGGCCGGATGGTCCGCGAGTACGTGGAGCGCCTGTACACGCCCGCGGCGCACGCCCACCGCTCCCTCACCGCGGACGCGGCCCGCGAACTGGCCGCCTGGAAGTCCCGCGTCCGCGCCGCCTGGCCCCAGGTCACCGTCGACCACGTCGAGGCCTCCTCCGCCACGACCACCGCCGAACTCGGCACCACCCTGTCCCTCCGCGTCCGCGTCGGCCTCGGCGCCCTCGCCCCCGACGACGTCGAGGTCCAGGCCGTCGCCGGCCGCGTCGACTCCGACGACCGCATCGAGGACGCGACGTGCGTCCCGCTGAAACCGGCGGGGGGCCCGGACGTGGAGGGGCAGTGGGTGTACGAGGGCCCCCTGTCCCTGGACCGCACGGGCCCGTTCGGCTACACGGTGCGGATTCTGCCCACGCATCGGCTGCTGGCGTCCAGCGCGGAGGTGGGGGTGGTGGCGGTGCCTTCGGAGGATGGGCGGGAGGGGGCGGGGGTTTTGCTGCGGTGAGGTGGGGTGAGGTGGGGTGGGATTCGGCGGGGGCGCCCGGCAGTGAAGTCTCAGCCGGAGGAACATCGTGGCGGTGTTCATCAGGCCATGAGGGCCCGCGCTGGACGGCAGCACGTGGAGCGTGATGTTCGGTCGCTCCGCCGCCTCCGCCAGATACTCCCAGCTGCCCCGCCACTCCTGCGGGTCGCGCAGCCGCGTACGCAGGACGGCCTCGGAGAGGATGACGCGGAACGGCGGCGGGTCGTTCCCCTCCAGCAGTTTGCGCCGCCCCAGGCGTGCTTCGACCTGCTGGTCCCGCTCCTCACCTCTGAGGCCGCCCGCCGCGAGCGCCTCGTGCGCGTACCCGGCCGTCTGGAGCAGGCCCGGCGGCGCGCTCACGGCGTAGTGCCACAGGCTCACCGCCTCGGCCTCCAGCATCATGTACCGCCGGTACTGTTCGCGGAACTGCGCCGGATCGCTGACGGCCAACTCCCAGAGTGCCAGCAGCAGTCCCGGCGTCCCGTAGTACGTGTCCAGCGCCTGTACGACCTCCGGGCCGCCCAGCGTCTGCCCGCTCTCCAATTTGCCGAACTGGGACGGGTCCCACCCCACCACCTTCGCGAGCTCCCGCAGGCTCACACCCCCGCGCGGTACGTAGTAACCGCAGCTCCTCCGCGAACCGCCGGCGCGGTTCCTGGCTGCGTCCCGTGATCACGCGTCTCGGCGGCATCGCGCTCCTCCGCGAGGGTTGTGAGGGGGCATGAGAGCCGTGAAGGCCGTGAAGCCCCTGAGGCGTGGAAGGTGTGGAATGTGCGTCGCGTTGCCGAGAACGTCGGCTCGCCTGCCGTGTTCGCCCTCAAGTCCGGGGCCATTCTCGTAATGGTCAGAACACGCAGAGTAGTCCAACCCTCGCCGTACGAGCAGGGGTTCTGCGGACGGGGACGGAGGCGGAGCCTTGAGTACGCAGCACCGGACGGCGACGGCGGCCCACACGATCAGGGATGCCGAGGACGCGCTGCCGGGCCCGGCGTACTGCGGGATGGTCGTCGCGGGCAAGGGCGGCTCGGGTGGTGATGGCGCAAGGGTCGTGATGGGCATCGAGGTCACGGCCCGGCTGTCATCGGGGCGGCCGTCCATCTTGCGTTCCGCGTAGCGCGAGATGGGGGACCTAACCTTGCGGGTGCTGACGCGGAGGCGGCGCCCGGGCAGCAGGGCCGACAGGAGTCGGTGGCCGATCTCCCCGAGCCGCTGCTCGGTGATTCCTTCCGCACGAATGAGCAGGTCACGGGCGCTCTGGAAGGCGATGGTGAAGCCGCAGCGATCGGGGTTGGTGCCCGGCCGGGACTCCGCTGCCTCTACTATCGTGCGGCGCAGGAGCTGGTAGAGGGTGAGCAGGGACCACATCTCCTGCTCGACGCCGGCCGGGTCGTGACGGCACGCACCCGAACGCGAGCGGCGAACACAAGATCGCGGAAGGCTTCGCGGAGGCGATGTACCAGGCGTGGCACCTGGGCGAGCCGTACCCGGCCGGAACCGCCTGACCGAATCTGGGCGTACCCCGGTCACCATACGTATCGTTGAACTGCGCGGCTGCACTCGACCGAGTCGCGGCCGGGGAGGAGCGCCACGATGACCGTCCTTGAAGACAGGATCGAGATGGCCGAGGAAAGCGGCGAGCTGACTCTGGACGTCATGTTCGAGTGGCTCGAGAAGATGCCCGTCCCCGAGGGAACGAAGGTCGAGATCGTCGGGGGGAACATCTTCATGTCACCACAGCGGCAAACGCACTGGGAGATCATCCTCGGCATCGCGGAGCAACTCCGCGGCAGGTACGACCGCAAGCGGCTGGCGTCGGACGTGCGGATCGACTTTCCCGGGCACCTGAACGGTTTCGCCTGCGACGTGGCGGCGATGGCCGATCAGTCGGTGAAGGACAGCAAGGGCCGCTGGCGCTACCAGGATGTCGAGTTCGTGGCCGAGGTCATCTCCAAGGACACCGCCGCCAATGACTACGGCACCAAGAAACTCACGTACGCGCTCGCTGAAGTCCCCGTCTACCTCATCGTCGATCCCTACCAGGCCCGGTGCCGCCTTTTCACTCAGCCCAAGGACGGCGACTACACCACCGAGACGAAGATCGCGTTCGGCGACCCGGTGGACCTCACTGACCAGGTGGTCGGCCTCACCCTCAAGACGGACGAGTTCCCTCGCGACTAGTGTCTCGTGATCCGGTTCGTGTCACCTTCCGCGATCCCCGTCCCGGCGACCCACCGCGTGGACACTGCGGCCGGGCGCGAAGAGGCCACGTCCTGCAGGTAGTTGGTGGTGCCCTGGGAGCTCAGCAGCTGCCCGGTGGCGTTGTACTTGTAGCTGACCATCTCGGTGGCCAGCCCGCCGACGGCGGGCTCAGTGGCCCCGCCGAGGGTGCCGTCCAGGTTGTAGTCGCTCGGTCGGCGAACAGGACTTCGGCGTTCTCCGCCTTTGCCCTGGCCAGATCGTCGGCCAAGTCTCCTCACACCAGACGCGGACGGCTTCCGGGTCCTGTTCGACGGGGAAGCGGTGCAGCACACCTACCTGTACTCCGGCGGTGGAGCCTGGCACTACAACGAGGACCCGCTCACTCCGGAGAAGGAGCGCACCTGGTCGGTATGGCGAGGCTTCGGCGAGGTCACCCACATCACCGGCGCACCGAACGGCACACAGTCCAAGGCCGTCACCGTCTACCTGCGCGGTATGAACGGCGACCGCGTCCTGGGGCCGGACGGCAAGACCCCGGACAAGGACCAGCGCAAAACCGCCACCGTGACCGGTATCAAGGCCGGCGAGATCACCGACTCCGACCAGTACGCCGGTTTCACCCGGGAGTCCGTCACCTACAACGGCGCGGACGAAGTCTCCGGCACGGTCAACGACCCCTGGTCACAGAAAACGGCCACCCAGCACAAGTCGTACGCGGATACCGAGGCGTACTACGTGCGCACGGGCGCCACCCACACGCGTACCAACATCACGAGCGGCATCACTCCGCGGGATCGCGTCCGCACCATCGTGACCACGTATGACAGCTACGGGATGGCGTCCAGGGTCGATGACAGCGGCGACGACGCTGTCGACGGGGACGAGAAGTGCACCCGTAACACCTACGCCCGCAACGACACGGTCGGCATCAACGGGCTGATCTCCCGTGTCCGCGTGGTGGCCAAGCCCTGCGCGACGCTGAACGCGGACCTGGATCTGCCGACCGACTCCACTCGCGCCGGCGACGTCATCTCGGACACGGCGACCGCCTACGACTCCAAGACCTATACGACCACCCAGACCCCGACCAAGGGCGAGGCCCAGTGGGCGGGCCGGGTGAAGTCCTACGCGGCCGATGGCACCCCGAGCTGGCAGAGGATTGCCACCACCGACTACGACACCCTGGGCCGTCCCACGGTGGTCAAGGACACCAACGACCTGACGGTGGCCACCACCGCCTACACCCCGGCGGCTGTCGGCCCACTGACCTCCACGACCGTCACCGACGCCAAGACCTACCAGACGACAACGCTGGTGGACTTCGCGACCGGCTCTCCGACCAAGGTCACCGACCCCAACAACAAGGTCACCGAGACCACGTACGACAGCCTCGGGCGCACCACCCAGGTCTGGCTGCCCAATCGGCTGCGCGTCCTGAACGCCACGCCCAACTACGTCTACGGCTACCACGTCACGAGCAACGCCACTGACATCTCCTGGGTGTCGACGGGTGCCATCAAGGGTGACGGGTCGGGCTACAACACGACCTACGAGCTCTACGACTCCCTGCTGCGACCCCGACAGGTCCAGACCCCCACACCACGTGGCGGACGGCTCGTCTCCCTGACGCTCTACGACTCGCGCGGCCTCGTCGTCGGCACCCGCAGCGACATCTGGGACTCGACCACGGCGCCCAACGGCCAGTTCGTGGAGACCGACGGGGGCCAGGCGCCGATCGAGACCAACACCACGTACGACGCGGCGGGCCGTGTCAGCCAGACGGTCACCAGCGGTCGGGACCTCTCCACCAACGGCGACCCGCTCGTGCGCCGGGTGACGATCAACAACACGTACACCGGTGACATAGTGTCCACCTCGGCCGCCACAGGCGGCCAGGCCACCTCGGTCATCACCAACGCGCTCGGCCAGACCACGCAGCGCCGTGAGTACGCCGGCCCGCAGCCCACGGGCACCTCGTACACCGCGACTGACTACACATACACCCCGGCCGGTCAGCAGAAGACCATCACGGGTCCGGACGACGCCCAGTGGTCATACGCGTATGACCTTTTCGGTCGCCAGGTGGATGCCGTTGACCCAGACAAGGGTGCGTCGCACACGGCGTACGACAGTCTCGACCGGGTCGACTGGACGACGGACGCGGCGGGCAAGAAGCTGCTCTACGGCTACGACGAACTCAGTCGCAAGACTGCCAAGTGGCAGACCGAGCGGACGGACGCCAACAAGCTGGCGTTCTGGGGCTACGACGCCGTGGCCAAGGGCCAGCAGGACACGGCCGTACGCTACGACGGCAGCCTCACCAAGGCGTACACCCAGAAGGTCAAGACCTTCGACAGCCTCTACCGCGCCACCGCCAGTGAACTACAGCTCCCCGACAGTGAACCGCTGGTCGCGGCGGGCGTGGCCAAGATGCTGTCCTTCAGCGGCAACTACAACCTGGACGGCACTCTGAAGGGGGCCACCGAGCCAGCCGTCGGCGGCCTGGCAACCGAGACGGTCAGCTACAAGTACAACGCCACCGGGCAGGTGCTGAGCTCCCAGGGCACCACCAACTACCGGCAGGACGTGGCCTATTCACCGCAGGGCGACCTGACCCAGCTCATCCTCGGCACCGACCCGACCAGCTCGGCGAAGAAGGCGTACGTCAACTACACGTACGAGCCCGGCTTCCGTCGCCTGACCCGCGCGTACGTCACCGACGACGTCCACGCCTACATGCCCCAGGACCTGAACTTCACCCAGGACGACGCGGGCAATGTGACGTCGGTCTTCGACGGCACGACCCAGGGCGGCACGACCAAGGCCGACTACCAGTGCTTCACCTACGACGGGTACCGGCGCCTGACGGAGTCCTGGACCCCGAAGACGGCGGACTGCGCGGCCTCGGGCCGCGCCGTGGGGAACATTGACGGTCAGGCTCCGTACTGGACTTCGTACACGTACAACGACGCGGGACAGCGCAAGACCGAGACCAAGCACGCCGCCTCGGGCGACAGCACCACGACATACGAGTACGGCACAACCGCGGGGCAGCCGCACCCGCTGGCCAGGACCACCGGCGCCACGGCGGGAACGTACACATACGACCCGACCGGCAACACCACCGGGCGCCCGGGTACGGCGGCTCAGCAGACCCTGAACTGGAACAGCGAGGGCAAGCTCGCCACAACCACCGAGGGCGCGAAGGAGGCGGGCTACCTCTACGACGCCGGCGGTGAACTCCTCATCCGCCGCGCGAAGGGCGACGGCGACACGATCCTCTACCTCGGCGGCACGGAAGTCCGCCTGACGGTCAAGGGCACCGCCAAGACCCTGTCCGGCACCCGCTACTACACGGCCGCGGGCCAGACCATCGCCGTCCGCACCGCCGTGTCGGGCACTCCGGGCACCAAGCTGAACTTCCTGGCCGCCGACCACCACGGCACCTCCAGCATCGCCCTGGACGCCACGACGTACGCGGTCACGAAGCGCTACACGACACCGTTCGGCGCCTCACGCGGCCCGAAGGCCACCAACTGGCCCGACGACAAAGCCTTCCTGGGCAAGCCCGCCGACGAAGCAACAGGACTGACCCACATCGGAGCCCGCGAATACGACCCGGGAATCGGCCAGTTCATCAACGTCGACCCGGTCCTGTCGGTCGACCAGCACCAGTCGCTCAACGGCTACAGCTATGCCGGCAACTCGCCTATCACCCAGTCCGACCCCACCGGTCTGTGCTTCGCAGACGTCTGCGGAGTCGGCACCCCCAAGGGCGACGGATCAGGCGAGATCATCACGGACGGCCCCATCGACCCGAACAACCCGGGCGGCGGCAGCTGCCACCACGGCTCATGCTCGACTGTCTACGCAGACCCTGATAGCAGCGGCACAGCTTCCACCAGCAGTTCAGGAAACACCAGCAGTGGTGGCGGCGGGCTCAAAAAGGGGCCTGGGGATTCAAAAGGGTGTGGATCCTGGGGATTTCTCGCCAGCTTTTGCTCAGGTACCGGCGAGCTGTTTTACGGCGCGGTCAGCAACGTTCCGCATATGGCGGAATACGCCGGATGGATTTTCGACAGTGACTGCCGCGGATACGGCGGCCCAGGAATGCCCGGCTGCGATTACGGAAACCAGTTCGACAACTGGGTAGCGAGCGAGGCCGGATATGACCTCAACAGTGATTACTATCGAGTCCCCAGCGCGCTCGCAGCGATCTTCGGGCACAGGCCCAGTTATGGGCGCCCAAACAAGCCTTACGCTGGCAGTATCGTCGGGCCGACATCGAAGACCACTCACTGGGCAGGGGTGGAGGTCCGAAGCGCGGAGGGCAAGTTGACGAACTCATACTCCCTTCGGAGCGGGACCCAGACGCCAGAGGAGAAGGCCCTCGGGTTCCCCAACAATTCACAAGCCAGTCATACCGAGAGTCGTGTGACGCGCATGTCGGGTGCAAGTCCACACGTCAAGATCTCGGGAGATCGCTACGCGAACCTGGCCCCGGTGAAACCTGGTGACATCGTGACGATCGCGGGCACCAATCCGCCATGCACGCAGTGCCAAGGCTCCATGAGGCGCGCGGCCGCCGAAACAGGAGCAACGTTCGTGTACGTTTGGGAGCAAGAAACCTGGAGCAGTGCGGGGTGAGCAACGCGGTGAACCGTCCTGAGTGGCTCGTCAGAGTCGTGGCCGTACAGGAGAATGTGCCGGATTCCTGCTTTATTGTAGGAATCGCCGAGGATGAATACGGCGAGGGGCGCTATCTCACCCTCCAGAGCGGCTTGGAAGAACCTGGCGAGCAGGAGCGAAGGCTAGGCCTGGACAGCTACTGCGTCGTCAACGAGACAGGGGGAGTCCACTACGGAGGAATCGAAAGTGTCGCCCTGTCGGCAGATCAAATCTCCTTCCGCTTCACCTCTGAGGCAGTTGGCGCACTCTCCCTTCCGGACCAGGAAATGACTCTCGATATCGCACCCGGTTCTGATGTACAGAACCTCCGCGATGGGCTGCGCAGAGTGCTAACTTACGGAAACCCGGATAAGTTTCCGGCGGAACTGCATATTTGAGAATTGGAAATGGCCAACATGAGGTCCCAGGAGCCCGCTCCTGGGACCTCATGTGTTCTGTCTATCGTAGATCGCGCTCCCGCCTGGCAGCAGGACGCGGGGCGGACGGCCGATCAGGGCGGTTACCGGGCGCGGGGCCCGTTCCCGGTGCGGCAGCGCGGGCACTGGCACGCAGGCCATGTGAGAGGGGTGGCGAGCCGTTCCGGGTCTGGGTCGGCCGTGACCGTGATCCGCTTCGACGGCATGGTGTGTTCCCCATCGGGGCCGATCCGGTACGTGACGATGGTCATGCGTGAGGCACCCGGCTCGGGCCGCTTCCCCGCGTTCACCGGCCGTCTCCCGGTGTGTGGCAGGAGCACGGACAGCGCCGCACCAGCAGCACGCCGACCGTGTGGGGCAACGGCACATCCGCCGTCCGGCGGCACTCTTCGTGTAGATCTTCATAGCCCGGCCGCGTGGCCACCGTGCATTCCGCCGACCGCCACCCCGGCTCCTCGACCTGGCCCCCGGTCCGCTGTGGCCGCATTCCCGTCGACCCCATCACGCCACTCCTTCAGCGCCGACCACATGCTGGTCAAGGTCCACGCCGAAGTCCGCTGCGAGGACCAAGGCAACACGGCGCCGGTGCTGCCGCGCCGGCTCCCGCTCGACCTCAAGCACATACGGCCGCAGGGCCGCAGCACGGCCGTCGAGCGGCGCATCCTCCCCGGACGGAGAAACGCGGGGTGGGAAGTCGCGAAATCGGGAAGTCGGGATACGGGGTGCCTCTGGGCGGGTGGCGGGGGCGGATGCGGCGGGGCGGGAGTCGGCCCGGCGCTTGCCCCTGCCAGTCGCGAACACGCCCAGCACCCACCGCACGTACGTGTGGATAATGCTCACTGTCGTCAGCTCCTCGATAGCTGGTGGCCACGCCCACGGACCGGTCGCACGGTCGCGGGGGTCTTGTGGGTTTAGCCCTCTGTCCAGGAAAGCCGGGCAGTTGGTTTTGGGGAGGAGCCTGTCTACGGGCCAATTGGGGGGCCAGAATGGGGGCCAGGACGGAGGCACCGTGGTGATGGAGACCATTGGCCAACTGCTCAAGCGGCTACGCAACGAGCGCGGTTGGACGCAGCAGCAGACCGCTGATGATTATTGCCGGGTGTCCGGTACGGTCACGAAGGACGCACGCGAGGTCGGACGCTGGGAGCGCGACAGGCGCATCCCGACCCCGGAAACCCGCAGACATCTTGCGATCGTGTTCGGTGTCCCGCTGGCGATGCTGGATCGAGCGGCGGCAGTCGCCCGGCAGACACGGCGGGAAGCGCATGCCGAAGTGAGCAGGTCACCCCGCGAGGAGGTGGCCGACGTGGACCGCCGGATGTTCGTCGGCACCGCTGCAGCCATGGTGCTGACCACGAGAGTGATCGCTCCCCGGCACGTCGACCCTGCGTTGATCCCGTACTTCGAACAGCAACTGGATGGCCACTACCGCGCGGACATGCTGCTCGGACCACGTGCTCTTATCGGCACGATCGTCGCTCAGTGCGACCTGATCTGCCAGCTCGTCAACACGGCGGAGTGGCCGACTCGTCAGCGAATGGCGCGCGTCGGGGTGGCGTACGCAACGTTCGCCGCTTGGCTCCATCTCGACGCAGGCGATCCGGTAACGGCGCTGCGCTGGCACGACGTCGCACAGGAACTCGCGCACAGATCCCGCGACCGGGAAGCGGTCGCCTGTGCCCTGGTGGACCGTGCCATGGCGCGCACCGATCAGGGCATGGGCACGGCCGTGATGGATCTCTGTGAGAGCGCGCTGATGGACGCCCGGAACCTGTCGCCGGAAGTGCAGGTGTTCGCGCTACAGCAGCAGGCGCACGGTGCCTCCCTCATCAACGACCGGCGCCAGGTCGACGAGCTGCTCGACAAGGCCGCGCGGCTGCTCGGCAGGGTCGACGTCGAGGTGTGGGGTACAGCTTGCCTGCGTACTCCGCACTACGTCGAGGTGCAGCGCGCTACGTGCTACGGACGGCTTGGCCTGGCCCACGAAGCTGAGCATGTGTGGCAACAGGTCATCCCGTCAGCTCCGCCGACGTCCCGGCGGGATGTCGGCGTATGGACGGGGCGACAGGCTATGGCTGCCGCTGCGATGCGGGAGCCGGAGCGCGCGGTAGAGCTTGCGCGGCACGCGGCCGGAATCGTGGTGGAAACGGGTTCGGAACGGGCCCGGCGGGAGTTGGCGGCGCTGGAGGTGGCCATGGCGCCGTGGCAAGCTGAGCGGATCGGCCAGGACCTGGCGGAGGTGCTGGCGCCCATCGGAAAGGGGGTTTGACCGTGGCTGAGGCTCTGTCGACGGAACAGATCGAAGAGCGCATCAGTAACCTGAACGGTTGGTCTACAGACGGCCGCAAGATTGTGCGCTCGTACTCGATCCCGCACATCCAGGGCGCGGCGTTCATCGTTCACATCGCGGCCATTCAGGATGACCTCGGGCACCACTCGGACGCGACTCTCGGGTACAAGACCGTGCGCGTCTCCATTAGCTCAAGCGACCTTGGCGGGTACGTAGCCGAGCACGACATCGAATTGGCCCGGCGCATCGAAGCTGCCGCAGCAGCACACGGCGCAACCTGATACCAGCAGCACCGCACGTCTGCCCCGGCACGGACTCGCCGCTGGGGGCTTGGCACGCTTCCAGCCGGTGAGGGCATGGTGCTGACCTGCAACTGCCCGGCTGCGTCCTCACCAACCAGTCCGCCTCGATGTGCCGTACCTGCGAGCCCCTCGACTTCACCAACGACCGTTCCGCGCACGAGCTTTCGGCGCCCGTCACCTTCTCCGGCCGGTGGCGCGCCGACCGTTCTTGCGGTGGCCGCGGGCACCAAGTCGGGTGGCGGCGACTACAAGGCGACTCCGCTGTCGTCGTCAGCGACCTGGGATGTCGGTGGCTCGTCAGGCAACTTCACCTGGTGGTACCCGCTGCGGGTGCCGCCGTCGGCTGCGGGTCCCTGGCCCGACCTGACGATCTCGTACGACTCCGGCACCAGCGACGGCCAGACGGCCAGCAGGCGTGGCCAAGACGCTGTCCTTCAGCGGCAACTACAACCTGGACGGCACTCTGAAGGGGGCCACCGAGCCAGCCGTCGGCGGCCTGGCAACCGAGACGGTCAGCTACAAGTACAACGCCACCGGGCAGGTGCTGAGCTCCCAGGGCACCACCAACTACCGGCAGGACGTGGCCTATTCACCGCAGGGCGACCTGACCCAGCTCATCCTGGGCACCGACCCGACCAGCTCGGCGAAGAAGGCGTACGTCAACTACACGTACGAGCCCGGCTTCCGTCGCCTGACCCGCGCGTACGTCACCGACGACGTCCACGCCTACATGCCGCAGGACCTGAACTTCACCCAGAACGACGCGGGCAACGTGACGTCGGTCTTCGACGGCACGACCCAGGGCGGCACGACCAAGGCCGACTACCAGTGCTTCACCTACGACGGGTACCGGCGCCTGACGGAGTCCTGGACCCCGAAGACGGCGGACTGCGGGGCCTCGGGCCGCACCGTGGGGAACATCGACGGCCAGGCCCCGTACTGGACCTCGTACACGTACAACAACGCGGGACAGCGCAAGACCGAGACCCAGCACGCAGGCTCAGGCGACAGCACCACGACGTACGAGTACGGCACAACCGCGGGGCAGCCGCACCCGCTGGCCAGGACCACCGGCGCCACGGCGGGAACGTACACATACGACCCGACCGGCAACACCACCGGGCGCCCGGGTACGGCGGCTCAGCAGACCCTGAACTGGAACAGCGAGGGCAAGCTCGCCGCAACCACCGAGGGTGCGAAGGAGGCGGGCTATCTCTATGACGCCGGGGGTGAACTCCTCATCCGCCGCGCGAAGGGCGACGGCGACACGGTCCTGTACCTCGGCGGTACGGAAGTCCGTCTGACGGTCAGGGGCACCGCCAAGACCCTGTCCGGCACTCGCTACTACACGGCCGCGGGCCAGACCATGGCCGTCCGCACCGCCGTGTCGGGCACCTCGGGCACCAAGCTGAACTTCCTGGCCGCCGACCACCACGGCACTTCCAGCATCGCCCTGGACGCCACGACGTACGCGGTCACGAAGCGCTACACGACACCGTTCGGCGCCTCACGCGGCCCGAAGGCCACCAACTGGCCCGACGACAAAGCCTTCCTGGGCAAGCCCGCCGACGAAGCAACAGGACTGACCCACATCGGAGCCCGCGAATACGACCCCGGAATCGGTCAGTTCATCAGCGTCGACCCGCTGCTGGAAGTCGACAAGCACCAAACCCTCAATGGCTACAGCTACGCCGCCCAAAACCCCCTCACCTACTCCGACCCCACCGGTATGGGGCTCGCGTGCGGAGGAGCCGGCGGTTCCCAGGAAGGCTGTCCGACACGCCCGGACGGACAACCAGGCAATGGGCGACCCAACGAAGCCGTCGACGATTCCAAACCGGCTCCGGATCATCCCTGCAACAGCAACTGCGGCACCTCGAATACGAGCAGTGGCCCCTACTACTCATGCTCTGGCACGGGCCCAGCCGAGATCTGCAGGCCGATCACTGGCCCCGGAGATTCGAACACCAACGCTGGCAACTATCTCGGCAGCTTGTTGTCGAACGGAGACTTCTGGTCGGGGCTTATTGAGACGATCGGGGGTGCCTTCAGCGGAGGCGCAGGGCTTGTCCTCGTCGGCTCCGGAGCCGTCGAATGCGGGACCGGGGTCCTGTGCCCTGTGGGCGCACCATCAATGGCAGTCGGCGCGGGCCTCGTCGCCGCCGGCGTGCCTTGGATCCAATCAGGTTCGGACAAGCTGGGGCAGGCCTTTCGGGAGGCAGACGGGGCGGCTGCCGGAGACGGTTCAGCCAATGCCGGTATGGGTTCCTTGGTAAAGGTGAATAAACCCGACCCATCAGCAGATGCCTTGGCGGAGCGCCTCCGGGGCGAATCGCGGGTCAAATTCGAAAACGATCCTGCGGGGCGGGAGTTCGACGCCGTCAGTGATACGTACGTCGCGCAGGCGAAACCCGCGAATTTTCAACTCGGGAAGGCGTTCCGGCGGCAGGCCCAGGCAACCTTCAAGATGGCTGGGGCCACTGGCCGAGTTCCTTACTTCCAGTTCGACGGTGCCCCGGGGCCCGGGGTGGTCGATGCGATCAGGAGATACTCTCAGCGCTATCGCTTGCCAGCGGTAATCGACACGGAACCGATTATCCTGCCTTAAGGCCTCACGGACAGGGACCAGTAGGGGGTACTGTATGGTTGTTTGCCCCGGTACCCATTGGGGTGCCGGGGCAATATTGTTCCTTAGCGGATCGGAATGATGCTGTGGCCGTGTATGTGTCTATCAGGGGATGGATCGAGTGCGACCGAGAGCAATTGACTCATATTGAGAGCGTGATCTCGAAGAATGTTGACGGTCACTACTCTGGTGGGTGGGGATTCCCTGATCGCCCGTTTAACTGGACGTCATTTGTCTTTTATGGTGGCGATATTCAAGAGGGCGATGTTCCTTGGCTGTATGATCAATTGAAAGAGATTGCTCGCCTTTCTGTCTCGGATGTAGATGGCCCCGGCATTCAGGGCCTATTTGTTGCAACGTCTGAAGTTAAAGGTGCAGTCGAGTGGCAGATTCGCGATGGTGGTGTCCATATCGTGCCCATCGGTGAAGAACTCCGTTACCTGGGTCCTGAATGAGTTGCCATTGAACCCTTCTCCGTAACGTGTCGTGGTGGTTCGTGATTTTTTGGTGCACTCCCCGTTCCGGGTTGTCTGACTGCCTATGGACGAGTCACCAGCCGTGACACCGAAGTGAACCTGCTCTGAGCCTGGAGCCACCGATCGGTGTCGTCGTCAGCGTGTAACTGGCCCAACCTTGCTGATCAGTTGGGCCCATGCTGTCTTGCCTCTTCGGTCAGTGGCGGGAATGGTTCCCCGGTTCGCCGCGAGCGCCGCGACCAGGGTCAGGCCGCGCCCATGGTGAAATCCCCGCCGAAAAATCCCGGTTTCGATCACCTCCGTACGCAAGCTTCCCTTTTGCGTGACCAGTTGACACGCCGTGATGGCCCTGACTAGAAATCCGCACGCCACACAGGCAGATCACGGCGAGGACGGGGCGAAGGCGCCTGGTCGGCGTGCCTGCGCGTGGCACGGGTCGCGGCAGTGCTCGGTCGGGAATTCCCGGCTCGTCAACCTACCTTTGGGGGAATGATGAATTTGCGCGTGCGGTTAGGCGCATTCACCCGGCTGCCCAGAACCATCGGGGCATCCCTGGTCGTCGGGGCGGCGGCCATGGGATTGCTGGTGAGTTCGCCGGCGAATGCCGTCGAAGTGGAATCCGGGACGCTCGATGTCGTCAGCGAAGTCGGGGACCCCGTCGGCGGTGGATACTCGTATGCGTACAGCGACGGTGAAAGTTCGGCCGACGCCATGTACGCAGGCTGGGACAACGACGGGAACAAGGTCACCGTCATCGTCCAAGGCGCCAACGGCGATCGCTGGAGTGTCGTCATGGGAGCCGAGTACGGGGAGCAGTTGGTCCCGGGTACTTACACCGGCGCCTCCGACACGCCGGCGCTCGGTGCGCCGAGGCTCTCCGTCAGCGGCACGTTCTACGGCTGTGAGTCCGAGGGATCCTTCACCATCGACCGCATGGTGCTCGGACCGCGCGGCTATGTGGAGTCGCTGGACGCGAGCTTCGAGCAGAACTGCGTGGGCGTGGCCCCCGGGCTCACCGGCCAGGTCCACCTCACCAACCCGCCGCCCCCCGCGGAGCTGACGCTCGGCGTCGACATCGCCGCGTCCGGCACCGTCGGAGCGGACGGGAAACCCGCCGTGCACGGCACCGTGACCTGCACCGAGCCGGTCAACGTGCTGGTGAACGGCAGCCTCAGTCAAGTAGTGGCCAAGGGCAGCCTTGCGACTGCCTCGTACCACACCCGGGTCGACTGCACACCGGGCACGCCCGCCGCCTGGGCGGCGGACGGGACCGTCACCGGCGGCGTTCCCTTCGAAAAGGGCGATGCCGCGGTCGAGTTCAAGGCACAGGCAACTGACCCGGTGTACGGGCACACAGTCGTCACCGACCTCGGGACAGCCAGCGTGTCCCTCAGTAAGAGCTGAACGGCCGCCGTACTTCACCACCCCTCTTCACATTTGGAGTTTTCTTGAGATTCCTTGCACGCAAAAGCACGTACACGCGCATCACCCCCGGCGTCGCTGCGACGCTGGCCCTTACGGCGGTTGTGTCGGGCCTGCTGGGCGGCACGGCACAGGCGTATGAGGTCGAGTCCGGAACCTTCGCCTTCAGCGGGGATGCGGGCGAATACATCAGCGCCGGACAGTCGTACTCGTACACCGATGGCGATGGCTCCCAGGACGGAATGACCGTCCAGGGCTTCACCACCAGCGACGGTGTCGGAACCGGCGTCGGTGTGTTTGTCGACAGTGCCAACGGCGACACGTGGTCCTTGCATCTCGAGGCGCCGTGGGGCCCGTCCCAGCCGCTGGTGCCCGGCACCTACACCGGAGCCAAGGCCAATCCGGCCCCCGGTGAGCCCCGGATCGAGCTCCGGGGCAACGGCCGGGACTGTCTTGCCGAGGGCTCCTTCACCATCCGCTCCGTGGAGTTCGCGACCCGCGGTTATGTGAAGGCTCTCGACGCTTCCTTCGAACAGCGGTGTCCGGGAGCCACGGAATCGGTGCGCGGCGAAGTCCGCCTGACCAATCCGGAGCCGCCCGCCGAGACCGCGGTGGGGCTGCAGGTCGCCGCCGATGCCGTCGCCGACAGGGACACCGGGAAGGCCGTCGTCCACGGCACGGTCACCTGCAATGCGCCTGTCACGGTCCAGTCGTACGGCACCGTGAGCCAGACCGTCGAGGGCGCCACCGTCCGCGGCTCGTACAGCACACCGGTGGCATGTGTGCCGGGCGAACCCACGCCGTGGACCGCGCAGGCCACGCCCACGGGCAGCGTGCCCTTCCAGCGCGGCGAGGCCAGCGTGCTCGCCCGCACCACCGGTACGGACCCGTTCTACGGCCACACGATCACGGCTGACTACAGCGGCTTGCTCCAAATCGACAAGAAGTAACGGCTGGAAACACCAGATCAGAGGTCCTCCCGTCCAGCGGACGGGAGGACCTCTGCGCTCGCACGGAATCCGCGGTGCGAAGGACACGGGGCGGCAGCCTGTGACAGGCCCGGCGGCAACTTGGGAGGCGCTCGTCGCTCACGTCCGGCGGCCGGTAGGGGACGTCAGGCCCCTGCCGTTCACGTCACATCGGGTCCAGCCCCGCGCACAACCGCCGCAGCACCTTCCCGCACCGTTGGGCGTACGCGTGCTGCAGCCCCCTCGTCGCGGCGCCGCCCGCGCGGGCGTACCACTTGGCCGGGCGGCTGAAGGCGGTGATGGTGAGCCAGACGGTGCCGTCGCCGGTGCGGGTGATGATGAAGGCCTCCTCGCCGGACTCGGGATGGCCGGAAAGGGTGCCGTAGGCCCAGGCCGTGCGGCGGTATTCCTCGGCTGTCCAGACCACGCGGCAGGGGGCCTTGATGGGGCCGAGGGTTACGGTGACGTCGACTCCGGGGGCCGCCTTGTCCGCGGTCGCGGAGATGCCGACGCCCATGGCCCGGTGCAGCTCCCAGGTCATCAGGGCCTCGGAGGCGCGGCGGAAGACGGCCTCGCCCTCGCCTATGCGGGTGCGGACGTGCAGTCGGTGGAAGCCCGGCGGGCAGCGGTCCTCGCGGGTCGCGCCCACGTCCTCGTACGTGTAGGGCATGGGGCAAGAGTAGGGCGGCACCCGGAGCTGCCTCTTTCCGGGTGCCGCCTTCGTTCGTCTACCGGGACGTCAGCCCTTGAGCTCGGGCCGGCAGACGGTCTACGGGAACGTCAGCTTCCAGCTGTTGATGGTGCCGACGTCCTGCGCCGCCTGGTCCTGGACCCTCAACTTCCAGGTTCCGTTGGCGACTTCGGAGGACGCGTTGACCGTGTAGGTCTCGTTGACGTTGTCCGCCGAGTCGGAGGAGCTGAAGTTCTTCAGGCGGTACGCCGTCCCGTCCGGGGCCAGCAGGTCGATGACGAGGTCGCCGCGCCAGGTGTGGGTGATGTCCACGGCGACCGCGAGGTTCGACGGGGCGTTGCCGGTGCGGCCGGTGACGTTGATCGACGAGGTCACCGCCGCTCCGTTGTCCGGAATCGCCACGTCGGCCGTGTTCTCGAAGGACGTACCGCCACCGCCGCCCCCGGAGCGCGAACCGACGGCGACGGCCGCCCACGCGTCCTGCACCGCCTTGTACTCGGCGCTCGTCGTGCCGTACAGCTCACCGGCCACCGCGAGGGTGCCGGTGCGGGCGCCCGCGTAGTTGGTGGTCGAGGTGAACTTCGTGGTGAGCGCCTTGAACCAGATCTGCTCTGCCTTGGCGCGGCCGATCCCGGTGACCGGAAGGCCGTCCGAGGTGGGCGAGTCGTAGGTGACACCGTTGATGGTCTTGGTGCCACTGCCCTCGCTCAGCAGGTAGAAGAAGTGGTTCGCGGGACCCGACGAGTAGTGCACGTCGATCGAGCCGATGCCCGAGTACCAGCTGTCCTTGGACGCGCCGTCCTTGCTCGGCTTGTCCATGTAGCGCAGCGGCGTGCCGTCACCGTTGATGTCGATCTCCTCGCCGATGAGGTAGTCACCGACGTCGGAGGAGTTCGCCGCGTAGAACTCGACCGTCGAGCCGAAGATGTCGGACGTCGCCTCGTTCAGGCCACCGGACTCGCCGCTGTAGTTGAGGCCCGCGGTGACCGAGGTGAGGCCGTGCGTCATCTCGTGGGCGGCCACGTCGATCGACGTGAGCGGGTTGGCGTTGCCCGAGCCGTCGCCGTACGTCATGCAGAAGCAGCTGTCCGACCAGAAGGCGTTGACGTAGTTGTTGCCGTAGTGGACGCGCGAGTACGCGCCCACGCCGTCGCCGCGGATGCCGCTGCGGCCGTGCACGTTCTTGTAGTAGTCCCAGGTCAGCGCCGCGCCGTAGTGCGCGTCGGCGGCGGCCGACTCCAGGTTGGAGGGGCTGCCGTTGCCCCACACGTCATCGGGGCCCGAGAAGAGCGTGCCGGTGCCGGAGGTGCCGCGGTTCAGGTTGTACGTCTTGTGACCGCCGCGCGCGCCGTCGGTGAGGTTGTACGTCGACCCGGACTGCGTGGTGCCGAGCGTGACCGTGCCGCTGTACACCGTGTTGCCGGTGCCGGTCTCGATCGCCTCCCACTCGTACAGCTTCTTGCCGGTGGTGGCGTCCGTGATGACGTGCAGCTCCTGCGGGGTGCCGTCGTGCTGGAAGCCGCCGACGACCGTCTCGTACGCGAGCACGGGCGTGCCGCTCGCCGCCCAGACGACCTTGCGGGGCGCGCGGTTGACGCCGGGGCTCTCGGCCTCCTCGGCCTTCGCGGCGCCCAGGGCCTGCTGTTCGGCCTTCGCGGCGGCGACCGCCGGCTTCAGCGACGCCACCTTGATGGTGGACTTGCCGGCCTTGGTGATGGCCTCGGTCGCACCCGACTTGGCCGTCTCGACCACCAAGTCGCCGCCGAGGACCGGGAGTCCGTCGTAGGTGCGCTCGTAGCGGGTGTGGAGGGTGCCGTCGGCGTCCTTGACGACGTCACGGACGACGAGCTTCTCCTTGGCGCCGAGGCCCAGGTCCCTGGCGGTCTCCGCCTTGGTGGCCTCGGCCTGGCGTATCAGCTCGGCGCGCTGGGCGGGGGAGAGCTTGACGGGCACAGCGCCCGGGTTGGCCTTGCCCGCCGCCGACGGTGCCTTCTCCGGTGCGGCGGCAGCGGCGCCCGACTGGACGGCCGCGGCCAGCAGGGCGGACACGCCGACGAGGGCGACGCCCGCGATACGGCGCTTGGTGATGGCAGACGTGGGTCTGTGGGAGGTGCGTCTGTCGGAGGAACTGCTGTTCAACACTGACTCCTTCTGCGTGGCCACGGGTCGCGCGGCCAGTGGGGATCCGGACGGTGGGTTCCCTGTCCGGGCAGAACGGGGTGAACGCGGAACCAGGTGCATGGGGGGAGCACGGCGAACACAGCGATGGTGCTGTGGGGTTGCTGTGATGCAGCCGTGGGAAGAGTCGCAGGTGATCTGGCTCTCTGTCAGGAGCGCATCAACAACTTGGCTGGAAATGGTCCGTTGTCCGGACGGTCATGTTCGGTATACGGATCGTTCGGCGGCCGTACACGGAGATCGTCGGGGCGCCGGTCACGTCCTCTGCCACTTGCCCGCCGTCCGCCGCTAAACGAGGCTGTCGCGCCACGCCCGGTGCAGGTCCGCGAATCTGCCGGTGCCCGCGACGAGTTCGGCCGGTGTGCCGTCCTCGACGATCCGTCCGTGCTCCATCACCAGGACGCGGTCGGCGATCTCCACCGTCGACAGCCGGTGTGCGATGACCACCGCCGTACGGCCGCGCAGAACCGTCGACATGGCGCGCTGGACGGCCCGTTCGCCGGGGATGTCCAGGGAGCTGGTCGCCTCGTCGAGGACGAGGACCGCCGGATCGGCGAGCAACGCCCGTGCGAAAGCAACCAGTTGGCGCTGGCCTGCCGAGATGCGGCCGCCCCGTTTGCGTACGTCCGTGTCGTAGCCGTCGGGCAGGGCGCTGATGAAGTCGTGGGCGCCGATCGCCTTCGCGGCCCGCTCGATCTCCTCGCGGGAGGCGTCGGGGCGGCCGATCGCGATGTTCTCGGCGACCGTGCCGGAGAACAGGAAGGCCTCCTGGGTCACCATCACCACACCGCGCCGCAGTTCGGGCACGGAGAGGTCGCGCAGATCGACGCCGTCGAGCAGGACCCGGCCGTCCGAGGGGTCGTAGAAACGGGCCAGGAGCTTGGCCAGGGTCGACTTGCCCGCTCCCGTCGAGCCGACGACGGCCACCGTCTGTCCGGCCGGGAGCGTGAGGTCGAAGCGGGGCAGCACTTCGCCGCCGGTGCGGTAGGCGAACCGCACGCCGTCGAAGACGACCTCGCGGCCCGGGTGTTCCGACCGGAGGTCCGGAAACCGCTGGGGGGCTGACGGCTCCGGCACGGACGGCGTCTGGGCCAGCAGGCCGGCGATCTTCTCCAGCGAAGCCGCCGCGGACTGGTACGAGTTGAGGAACATGCCGAGGCGGTCGATCGGGTCGTACAGGCGGCGCAGATAGAGCACCGCCGCCGCCAGGACACCCAGCGCCAGCGAGCCCGAGGCCACCCGGTAGGCGCCCCACAGGACGATTCCCGCGACCGCCGTGTTGGCGACGATCCGGGAGCTGACGACATAGCGGGCCATCTCCAGCAGGGCGTCGCCGTTCGTCCGCTCGTGTCGCTCGTTGAGCACCCGGAAGGCGGCGTCGTTGGCGGCCTCGCGGCGGAAGGCGCGCACCGGGCGGATGCCGTTCATGGTCTCGACGAACTTGACGATCACGGCGGCGATGGCGGTCGACCGGATCCGGTACACCCGCCCCGCGCGCCGCTGGTAGATCCGTACGAGCAGATAGAGCGGCACGAACGACGCCACCGCGAGCGCGCCGAGTCCCAGGTCCAGCCAGAGCAGCATCGCCGAGATGTACACGAAGGACAGGACGACGGTCACCAGCTCCTGCAGGCCTTCGTTGAGCAGCTCGCGCAGCGACTCGACATCCGTCGTGGAGCGGGAGATGAGCCGGCCCGAGGTGTAGCGCTCGTGGAAGTCGATGCTCAGCGCCTGCGCGTGCCGGAAGATCCGCCCGCGCAGATCGAGCAGCACGTCCTGGTTGACGCGGGCGGCGGCGATGACGAACGCGTACTGGAGTCCGCCCGAGGCGAGCGCGCACACCAGGTAGGCGACGCCCACGGCGATGAGCGGACCGAGGTCGTCGCGGCGGAACGCGGGTACGGCGCCGTCGATGGCGTACGCCACCAGCAGCGGGCCCGCCTGCACGGCCGCCTGCTGGAGCAGCAGCAGGAGCGTGGTGAAGGCGACCCGGGATTTCATCGGGGCGAGCAGGGAGCGCAGCAGGGTGGTCGTCGCACCCGGGGGAGTGGGCAGGACATCGCGGTCGAACGGGTCACCCGGGCCGCTGGGCTGGGAGGGCTCCTGCTGGTCGTCGGCGCCGGGCACGGATGTGGTGGGCGCCGTCATCGCGGGTTCTCCCCTTCTTCTCCGGACATCAGGTGGGCGTACTCGGCGTTGGTGCGCAGGAGTTCGTGGTGGGTGCCCACGGCGGTGATACGGCCGCCGGAGAGCAGGGCGACACGGTCGGCGAGCAGGACCGTGGACGGTCGGTGGGCGACGATCAGGGCGGTGGTGTCCGCGAGCACGTGCCGCAGGGCGGCCTCGACGGCGGCCTCCGTGTGGACGTCGAGGGCGGACAGGGGATCGTCGAGCACCAGGAAGCGGGGCCGGCCGACGACGGCCCGCGCCAGGGCGAGCCGCTGCCGCTGGCCACCGGAGAGGCTGAGTCCTTGCTCGCCGACCTGGGTGTCCGTGGCCTGCGGAAGCGCGTGCGCGAACCCGGCCTGGGCGACGGCGAGCGCCCGCTCGAGCTCATCGGCCCGGGCGTCGTCGCCGGCGCCCATGAGCACGTTGTCGCCGACGCTCGCCGAGAAGAGGGTCGGCTCCTCGAAGGCGACGGCGACGAGGGTGCGCAGCGTTTCTCTGGGCAGCGCCGCGACGTCCTGGCCGTCGAGGGTGATCCGCCCCGAAGTCACCTCGTGGAGGCGGGGGATGAGCGCGGTGAGGGTGGTCTTCCCGCTTCCGGTGGCACCGACGAGGGCCATGGACTCGCCGGGGCGAATGTGGAGGTCCACGCGGTCGAGGGTGGGAGGGGAGCCGGACGGGGCGTCGGGGTACCGGAAGGTGACGGCGTCGAACCGAAGCCCGCTGTCCTTGACGCCGGCCGCGGCAGCCGTCGTCACCGCGCGGTCCGGGGACGCGTCCTCCGGCTCCGCGTCCATCACCTCGAAGTACCGCTCCGTCGCCGTCGCCGCCTCCTGACTCATCGCCAGCAGGAAGCCGATGGAGTCGACGGGCCACCGCAGCGCGAGTGCCGTCGACAGAAACGCCACCAACGTCCCCGCCGACAACTCCCCGTCAGCCACCCGCACGGTCCCCAGCACCAGCGCCGCCCCGATCGCCACCTCCGGCAACGTCACGATGACGCCCCAGATCGTCGCCAGCAGCCGTGCCTTCCGCAGCTCCGTTCCCCGCAGCGTGCGCGACAGCTCACGGAACGCCCGTGCCTGACTCCGGTGCCGCCCGAACCCCTTGATGATCCGGATGCCGAGCACGCTCTCCTCGACGACGGTCGTCAGATCCCCGACCTGGTCCTGCGCCCGCCGCGCGACCTCGGAGTACCGCCGCTCGAAAATCACGCAGGTGATCATCACGGGCACGGCGGGCCCCAGGATCACCAGCCCGAGCGTCCAGTCCTGCATCAGCATGATGGCCATGCCGACGAGGATCGCCACCCCGTTGACCAGCAGGAATGTCAGCGGAAACGCGAGGAACATGCGCAAGAGCATCAGGTCCGTCGTGGCCCGGGACAGCAACTGCCCCGAGGCCCACCGGTCGTGGAAGGCGACCGGCAGCCGCTGCAGATGCCGGTACAGATCCGCCCGCATCTCCGCCTCGACATGCGACAGCGGCCGCGCCACCAGCCACCGCCGCAGCCCGAACAGCAACGCCTCGGCGAACCCGAGCAACAGCAGATACAGCGCCCCGAGCCACACCCCGGCCGGATCCCGGCCGGCGACCGGCCCGTCGACCATCCACTTCAGGACGAGCGGAATCACCAGCCCCACGCATGACGCGATGATCGCGATGCCGGCGGCGGTGAACAGCCGCACCCGTACCGGCCGCACGTACGGCCACAGCCGCAGCAGGCTCCGTACGGTCGCATGCCCGCCACGGCCTTCGACAGTGGCACGGCTCTCGCTGTCAGTGCACTTCTCGTTCCCGGCCCGGTTCTTGGTCACCGCGTCTGTAGTGGACATCACCGGCGAGCCTACGGTTCGCCACTGACAGCGCCCACCGAGTTTTGGCCGGACGTGAATCGTTCGATGGCCCTGGGCCTGCGGATGGTTTTCGCCCCCTCCGCCCCTACCCTCCCCCACTCTCGGCTTCTCCCCCCAGTGCCTCAAGGGCCTGGGAGGTACCCCCAGAGCGGGGGGACCCCATCGTCCCTGGGGGCTGCCGCCCCCAGACCCCGCATCGGCCTGAACGGCCTCGTCCTCAAACGCCGGACGGGCTGAGAATCACCCCACCACCCGCAGCAGCAGAACAGCCCGACCCGGCACCGTGACCGCCACCCCCGCCCGGTGCACCACGCCCGGCGCCTCCCCCTGCTCCTCCCGCGAGGTGTCGACGACCACCTCGTACCGCTCGGCCCACGGCGACCCGGGCAGTACGAAACTCACCGGCCGGTCCCCGGCGTGCAGCACGGCGAGGAAGCTGTCGTCCACGACGGGCACCCCTCGCGCGTCGCGCCCGGGAATGTCCCGCCCGGACAGATACATCCCCAGCGTCGCGGCGGGCGCGTACCAGTCCCGCTCCGTCATCTCGGTGCCCCGCGCGGTGAACCACGCCAGGTCCCGCAGTCCGTCGGCCGAATGGGCCCGCCCGGAGAAGAACGCCCGCCGCCGCAGGACGGGATGCTCGTGCCGCAGGGCGATCAGCCGGGACGTCAGCTCGAACAGCGCCCGGCACCCGGGGTCGTCGAGATACGACCAGTCGACCCAACTGATCTCGTTGTCCTGGCAGTACGCGTTGTTGTTCCCGCGCTGGGTCCGCCCGAACTCGTCCCCGGCGACCAGCATCGGCACCCCGGTGGACAGCAGCAGCGTGGTCAGGAGATTCCTCAACTGACGCCGCCTCAGGGCCCGTACGCGCTCGTCGGTCGTCTCTCCCTCCGCCCCGCAGTTCCATGCCCGGTTGTCGTCGGAACCGTCCCGGTTCCCTTCCCCGTTCGCCTCGTTGTGCTTGCGCTCGTACGACACGAGGTCCCGCAGCGTGAACCCGTCATGGGCGGTCACGAAATTCACCGAGGCGTACGGCCGCCGCCCACCCCAGGCGTACAGGTCACTCGACCCCGAAAGCCGGTACCCCAGATCCCGTACGTCGGGCAGTGCCCCGCGCCAGAAGTCCCGTACGGCGTTGCGGTACCGGTCGTTCCACTCCGTCCACAGGGGCGGGAAGGACCCCACCTGGTACCCGCCGGACCCGACGTCCCAGGGTTCCGCGATCAGCTTCACCCGCCGCAGCACCGGATCCTGGGCGATGACCGCGAGGAACGGCGAGAGCATGTCGACGTCGTGCATGGAGCGGGCCAGCGCGGCGGCCAGATCGAAACGGAAGCCGTCCACCCCCATCTCCGTCACCCAGTACCGCAGCGAATCGGTGATCAGCCGCAGCACATGCGGCTGCACCACGTGCAGCGTGTTCCCGCACCCCGTGTAGTCCGCGTACCGGCGGGCGTCCGACTGGAGCCGGTAGTAGCCACGGTTGTCGATGCCGCGCAGCGACAGCATCGGGCCCAGCTCGCTCGCCTCCGCCGTGTGGTTGTAGACGACGTCGAGGATGACCTCGATGCCGGCCGCGTGCAGCGCGCGCACCATCCGCTTGAACTCGCCGACCTGCTGCCCGGTCGTACCGGAGGCGGCGTAGCCGGCGTGCGGCGCGAAATAGCCGATCGAGTTGTAGCCCCAGTAGTTCCGCAGGCCCTTGCTCAGCAGATGGTCCTCGTGCGCGAACTGGTGCACCGGCAGCAGCTCCACGGCCGTCACGCCGAGCCGGACCAGGTGCTCGATCGCGGCCGGGTGGGCGAGCCCCGCGTACGTGCCCCGCAGCTCCTCCGGAATCCCGGGGTGCAGGCGCGTGAACCCCCGTACATGCAGCTCGTAGATCACCGAGTCCGCCCACGGGGTCTTCGGGCGGTGGTCGTCCGACCAGTCGTCGTCATCGTGGACGACGACACCCTTCGGAACGTACGGCGCCGAGTCCCGGTCGTCGCGCACGGTGTCGGCGACCTGCTGCTGGGGCCAGTCCCGGACGTGCCCGTACACCTCGGGCGGCAGGCTGCTGTGTTTGATTTTTATGGCGCCGTCGACGGCACGGGCGTACGGGTCGAGGAGCAGCTTCGCCGGGTTCCAGCGGGCGCCGGTCCACGGGTCCCAGCGACCGTGCACGCGGTAGCCGTAGCGGCGGCCCGGCAGCACGCCGGGGACGAAGCCGTGCCAGATCTCATGGGTGAGTTCGGCGAGCGGGACACGGGTCTCGGCGCCCCGCTCGTCGAAGAGGCACAGGTCCACGGCTTCCGCGCCGCCCGCCCAGAGGGCGAAGTTGGTACCCGCGGCGCCGTCGGGGCCGACGCGGAAGCGCGCCCCGAGCGGGGTGGGGGCGCCCGGCCACACGGACACGGCGGGCGCCGCGCTCCGCTGGGCGCCGTTCAGCGCGGAGCCCGGCTGCGCGGGCAGCGCGTCGCCCGCGGCGGGGATGGTCTCCTGCTCGGGCAGGCCGCCCCCCGTGGCGAGGATCGTGTCCTGCTCGGCCGGCCCGCCGTCCGCGGCCGGGGCCGCCTGTTGCCCGGGCAGCCCGCGGCCCGCGGCCCGTCCCTCCTGGGCTGCCTCGACTGCCTCCTGCTCGGGTGCGCTCGACACCGGTCAGCCTCCCGCGGCTCGTGGAACCACGCGCAAGGGGGCCCAGAGCGTCCCGGCCACGGCTCCCCGTCACGTCGTCCTCCCCACTGTTCTGCCCAGAGGGTGGCTCGCACTCACGTTTCCCCAGCGGGGCACAGTCGTTGGGCGTGGTGTGAAGCACGCACAGACGCGCGCGCGGCGCGCAGGGGCCGCGTTGGCCGCCGTACTGACCTGGACCGGCCTGCTGGCCGGAGCCTCCGGCTGCACCGCGGGCGGATTCGACGACGTATTCGGCAAACCACCGTCGGCCGAGGACGTCATCCGCGTCTCGCCGGACGACAACAGCAAGGACGTAAGCCCCCAGAAGAGACTCGAAGTACGGGTGCCCAGCGGGCGCCTGGAGTCCGTGAGGGTTGTCAGATCCCAGGACGCCGAGGAGTTCGACGTGCCCGGGCGCATCAGCGCCGACGGCCTGCGGTGGACGCCCGACGCCAAGCGGCTCGCCCATGCAGCCAAGTACACCGTCGACGCGGTGGCCCTCGACGGACGCGGGCGCCGCTCGGCGCGGCACACGACGTTCACGACGTCGGTCCCCGAGGAGCGGTTCATCGCCTACGTCGCCCCGGAGAACCGGTCCACCGTCGGCACCGGAATGATCGTTTCGCTCGAGTTCAACCGGGAGATCGAGAACCGGGCCGCCGTCGAGCGGGCCATCCAGGTGACGTCCCAGCCCCCCGTCGAGGTCCGCCCGCACTGGTTCGGCAACGGCCGTGTCGACTTCCGCCCCCGGAAGTACTGGAAGCCGGGCACGAAGATCACGGTCTCGCTGCGGCTGCGGGACGTCGAGGCGGCACCTGACGTGTACGGACTCCAGCACAAGACCTACTCGTTCACCGTCGGCCGCAGCCAGGTCTCCACCGTCGACGTCGCCGCGCACACCATGGAGGTACACCGCGACGGTGACCTCTTCGCCAGCCTTCCGATCACCGCGGGCGCCGCCAAGACCCCCACGTACAACGGGAAGATGGTGGTCAGCGAGATGCTTGAGATGACCCGGATGAACGGCGCCACGGTCGGCTTCAAGAAGTCCGACGGCAAGAGCGAGTACGACGTCCCGGACGTCCCGCACGCCATGCGGCTCACCACCTCCGGCACCTTCCTGCACGGCAACTACTGGATTTCCAAGGCCTTCGGCGCCTCGAACGTCACGCACGGGTGCATCGGGCTGCGCGATGTGAAGGGCGGCAAGGAGGACACCCAGGCCGCTTGGTTCTTCGACCGGAGCCTCGTCGGCGACGTCATCGAGGTCGTCAACAGCAAAGACAAAACGGTGGCTCCCGACAACGGGCTCGGAGGGTGGAATATGACCTGGAAGGAGTGGAAAGCGGGTGGGGCGGTGTACTAGCCGGACATAGGGGTACGCACACAGTGCACTCCAGCGGCGCCCCGCACGACCGAAGTTGGAACGGAACGGTGACAATCTTGGGGGAGCCATTTCCCCAGGTCGTGTGATTGATTAGCGCGATACGCGCGTGGGACACGCCGTGAGCAGCAGGGGTGCCAGTGGCGGGACGCCGAGCGCGCGGAGGCCCGCAGGGCCGAGCACGGTCGGGCTCTCGCCACTGGCTCGGGTGCCCCGGCGGCGGACAATTGATGGGGAGTGCGGGCCTGATCAGGCCGTGCGAGGGGAGAACGAACTTGAACGGGCGACCGATATCGGGGGCGTCGGTTGGCGCGCGGACACGCGGGAAGCGGGGAGCTCTGGCACTGCTCCTTGCCGCCCTGCTGCTCGCCGTGACCGCCTGCGGCGGGGGAGGGGACTCGGACTCCGGGTCCGGTTCGGGTGACGGCAAGGGCAAGGGCTCCGCCACGGCGGACACGAAGGCCTCGCAGGCCGTCGTGACCATCGCCCCCAAGGACGGCACCGGCGACGTGAAGACCAGCGGCGCCCTCAAGGTGACCGCCGCCAAGGGCAAGCTGACCGAGGTCACGGTCGAGGACACCAAGGGCAACCCGGTCGACGGCGAGATAACGGACGGGGGCGCCACCTGGACGCCCTCGACCCACCTCTCCTCGGCCACCAAGTACAAGGTCCACGCGGTGGCCAAGGACTCCGCCGGCCGCGAGGCCGCCGAGGAATCCGCGTTCACCACGCTCACCCCGAAGAACACCTTCGTCGGCATCTACACGCCGGAGGACGGTTCCAAGGTCGGCGTGGGGATGCCCTTCTCCATCAACTTCACGCGGGGCATCACGAAGCCCGACGACGTCGAGAAGGCCATCAAGATCAAGACCGAGCCGGCGGTCGACGTCGAGGGTCACTGGTTCGGCAACGACCGCCTCGACTTCCGTCCCGAGCAGTACTGGAAGGCCGGGACGAAGGTCACCGTCACCCTCAACCTCGACGGCGTCGAGGGCCGCCCCGGCGTCTACGGCAAGCAGTCCAAGACCGTGAAGTTCACGATCGGCCGCAGCCAGGTCACCACCGTCGACGCCAAGACCCACAAGATGGTCGTCAAGCGCGACGGCAAGGTCCTCAAGACCATCCCGATCACCACGGGCAAGCCGGGTTACGACACCTGGAACGGCCAGATGGTCATCACCGAGCGCCTCCCGGTGACCCGCATGAACGGTGAGACGGTCGGCTACGGCGGCGAGTACGACATCAAGGACGTTCCGCACGCCCAGCGCCTGACCCAGTCGGGCACCTTCATCCACGGCAACTACTGGGGCGGCGGTGCCTTCGGCAACTACAACGCCAGCCACGGCTGCATCGGCGTACGCGACGTCCGCGGCGGCTACGACCGCAAGGTGCCGGCGGCCTGGTTCTACGACAACTCGATCATCGGCGACGTGGTGATCGTGAAGAACTCCAAGGACAAGACGGTGGCTCCGGACAACGGCCTGAACGGCTGGAACATGTCCTGGTCGGAGTGGACCGCCTAAGCGACCCCAGGGAAGTTCAGGCACGCACCCACGCCGCCCGGCACGCACTCTCGCCGCACCGGGCGAAGGCCCAAGTAGCTCCGCTACGAGGACCTTCGCCCGGCACGCCGAGAGCACGCACCGAACGACGCGGGAACGCACCCGCACTTCCCCGGCGCCGCTTAGATCCTCCTGACCGCGGGCCCGGTGTGCGTGTTGTGACCGACCACACCGGGCCCGTTGTCGTTAACGCCCACTAACCTGCTGTCCATGACTGTGCATCTCGAAGTGGCCGAAGGTGTGGGCACCATCCGTCTGGACCGCCCGCCCATGAACGCGCTGGACGTCGCTACCCAGGACCGCCTCAAGGAACTCGCCGAGGAGGCCTCGGGCCGGGCGGACGTGCGGGCGGTGGTGCTGTACGGCGGGGAGAAGGTGTTCGCGGCGGGCGCGGACATCAAGGAGATGCAGGCCATGGACCACGCCGCGATGGTCGTACGGTCCCGGGCCCTGCAGGACTCCTTCACCGCCGTCGCCCGCATCCCCAAGCCGGTCGTCGCCGCCGTCACCGGCTACGCGCTCGGCGGCGGCTGCGAACTGGCCCTCTGTGCCGACTACCGCATCGCCGCGGACAACGCCAAGCTGGGCCAGCCGGAGATCCTCCTCGGTCTGATCCCCGGCGCGGGCGGCACCCAGCGGCTGTCCCGCCTGATCGGCCCCTCCAAGGCCAAGGACCTCATCTTCACCGGCCGCATGGTCAAGGCCGACGAGGCGCTGTCGCTCGGCCTGGTGGACCAGATCGTCCCGGCCGACGAGGTGTACACCGCCGCGCACGCCTGGGCCGCGAAGCTCGCACAGGGCCCGGCGATCGCGCTGCGCGCCGCCAAGGAGTCCATCGACGCGGGCCTGGAAACGGACATCGAGACCGGGCTGGCCATTGAACGGAACTGGTTCGCGGGCCTGTTCGCGACGGAGGACCGTGAGCGGGGGATGCGGAGCTTCGTGGAGGAGGGGCCGGGGAAGGCGAAGTTCGTCTGACGGTGGCCTCGGGCGAGGGGGCGTGACGCCTTCACCGCTACGGCGAGAATCACTCCCGAAGTTCCGCTGAACCACTTGCAGTTGACGCGATGTATTACCCGCGTCCCCCGAAGGGGCGGTTTATGCGAGCCTTAAGGCAACCTTAAGCCTGACCCCTGGGGGGACGGCGGCGATTGCCTCCAAGTGGCCGGAAAGGGCAGGTCGGACGGGCTCCGAGGCGCTCCGACCTGCCTGCGGCATATGCCTACCGAATGGTGCGGAATGGCGCGTTCCGGGGGGCTTATTCCTGCGGAACGGCCCCGAAGGGGGCTCTGGGCGGCCATGATGGGGGCATGGCGGGGCTGGAGGGTATCGAACAGCCGCGGCGGCACGGGAGTGCGACCGCGGCGCGCTGGACGCCTGCGGTCGAGGACGAACGGGCTCTGAAGGCCTTGGAGTTGTTCGGCAATCCGACAGAGGCGGAGGTGCCGTTGCCGTCCCGCCCGGAGTCCGCGGCCACTGCGCGGCGGCTCACGCAGGTCGTGGTCCTGCGGCACTGGGGGCTGTCGCCGAAGCTGACGGAGGACGCCGTCTTACTCGTCTCGGAGCTCGTCGGCAACGCCGTGCGGCACACCGGCGCCCGCGTCTTCGGGCTCCGTATGCTGCACCGCCGGGGCTGGATCCGCATCGAGGTCCGTGACCCCTCGCGGGGTCTTCCCTGTCTGATGCCGGTCCAGGAGCTGGACCTGAGCGGGCGCGGCCTCTTCCTCGTCGACAAGCTCTCCGACCGCTGGGGCGTCGACCTGCTGCCGCGCGGCAAGACGACGTGGTTCGAGATGCGGGTCGCCGACCGCTGACCCCCTCGCACGCGGAAACCCCGACCGCTGAGCGGCCGGGGGTTCCGGGGCACCGTGGAACGAGTTGGGGTGTGAACCACGGCACCGGCGACAACCATGGCCCGGGTCAATGGGTGGAGGTCGCACCGCCGACTATCGCAGACGACCCTGCGTGATCCAAAAGATCCGCCCCTCCGGCCGTTTCCCTATGCACGACCTTCGCCCCGGGTACCCCCCCCGGCGCGGGCGCGTCCAGAACGTCTTTCGCCCCCGCCGCCCCTACCCATTCCCATCCCTGGGGGCTGCCGCCCCCAGCCCCCCGCTTCGGCCTGAACGGCCTCGTCCGCGAACGCCGGACGGGCTGAAAGATCTGGACGCCCGCCCCCACGCACCCGCACCCGCCAGCGCGCGGGAGGGGCCGTGCCGGTACATCACATGCCCGTCGCCCCGTTCGGATCTGGAGACGGTTCCTGTATTCCCACGTCTGATCCACCGGCCACGACGGGCGGATGTACCGGCACGGACCCGACCCACCACCGGCGGAAAGCGAACCGACGGCAGCCGCGCCCGCCTCGCCCCCCAAGAGGACTAATCGCCCCTATCGGGCCCGACTCACCCTTAAATGGTTCGGGTGACCACGCCCCCAACCCGCCGCACCGCACTCCGCACAGGCATCGCCCTGGCCACCGCAACCCTGGCCACCGCAACCCTGGCCACCGGCTGCTCCCCCACAGGTGCGGTCGCACCCCCAGCCACCCACACCGCATCCCCCCGCCAGGTGGGGGCGCCCCCGCCATCACCCGAGATCATCGGCGAGATCCGCAACGGATCCGTGGTGAGCCTGCACTTCGGATACGCGGACACGGTCGCCGCGCTCCCCGCCGTCCTGGAAGAACTAGCCCACCGCGGCCTGCGCGCGGTCACCACCACGGAGCTGCTGAGCTGATGCAGATGCCCCCGACGCCCCCTGCGCCCCCCACCACCAAGCGCGTACTGATCGCCCTCGCTGCCCTCGCCGCTCTCGCGGCCTGCGGCACCGAACCCGCCTCCGACCCCCAGCACAAGCCCAAGGACCACGCGAACGAAGCCCACGGCAGCAAGGTAGCCCCACCCGCTACACCCGCCCCGCCGAGGAAGCACCCGCCGAAGAAGCAGACGATCCGGGGCCTGCCCGGCATGCCCCCCGTGCTGGACCCGAAGGACGTCTACGCCGCCGACCGCCCGAACCGGCTCTCCCCCGTGGTCAAAGACTTCCCGTCCCGGGTCTACGTCCCCAACACCGAGTCGAACACCATCACGGTCATCGACTCGAAGACGTACAAGGTCATCGAGACGATCCCGGTCGGCGCCCAGCCCCAACACGTCGTCCCCTCCTGGGACATGAAGACGCTGTGGGTCAACAACAACAAGGGCAACACCCTCACCCCCATCGACCCGAAGACCGGCAAGCCGGGCAAGAGCGTCGACGTGCACGACCCGTACAACCTCTACTTCACGCCCAACGGCAAGCACGCCGTCGTCATGGCCTCCCTCGACCGCGAACTGGTCTTCCGCGACGCGCGCACCATGAAGCACGTCAAGACCGAACCGGTCAGCTGCTACGGCGTCAACCACGCCGACTTCTCCCTCGACGGCCGCTACTTCGTCGTCTCCTGCGAGTTCAGCGGCGACATCCTCAAGGTCGACACGGAGAACATGAAGGTCGTCGGCCAAATGAGGCTGCCCTTCGGCGAATCCATGCCGCAGGACGTCAAGATCTCCCCCGACGGCAAGAGGTTCTACATCGCCGACATGATGGCGGGCGGCATGTGGGTCCTGGACGGCGACAAGTTCACCAAGCCGACGCTGCTCCCCACCGGCGCGGGCTGCCACGGCCTGTACGTCAGCCGCGACTCGCGCGAGATGTACATCTCCAACCGCGGCGAAGGCAGCATCTCCATCTTCGACTTCACCCGGAACAGGCTCACCAAGAAGTGGCACCTGCCCGGCGGCGGCAGCCCCGACATGGGCGGCGTCTCCGCCGACGGCAAGGTTCTGTGGCTCTCCGGCCGTTACGGCAACGAGGTGTACGCCATCGACACCCGCACCGGCGCCCAGCTCGCCCGCATCCCGGTCGGCGGCGGCCCGCACGGCCTCGCGGTCTATCCACAGCCGGGCCGCTACTCGCTCGGCCACACGGGCATCTTCCGCTAGGGCCTGTCCGGACAACGGGCACTGACCTCGGTCACGGGGCGATGAGCAGCGCCTCCGCCCCCACGGGAACGTAACCGGCCGCCTGGAACGCCCGCAGACTGCGGGCGTTCCCCGGCGAGACCTGCGCCCACACCGGCTCGCCCGCGCTCAGCTGCCGCGCCGCCGAGGCGAGCGCCCGCCCCAGCCCCCGCTGCCGTACGCCGTCGTCGACTTCGACCGCGACCTCCAGCCGCCCGGCGATCCCGCGCCCGAGGACGAGTACGCCGCCGTCCGCGGTCCACACCCGCACGTCGTCCCGCCGCCTGCGGGAACTGACGACCCGGGGATGGCCGGGGTCGTCGATCTCCGTGAGCGCGAGCGGCGGCTCGCCCGGAAGCGGGGAACCCACCGTCATCACGTCGATGGTGTCCGTCGTGCGTCCCGTGCGCTCCATGAAGGCCGCGAGGAACCGCGCGTTCATGGTGGCGGCGAGCGCGTCGCAGCCGACGGCGCTCAGCGTCGTGCGTACCCAGCGGGGATCCTCGTCCGTGAAGACCACGGAGTGCGCGGTGAAGGCCAGGACGCCGGCGTCCCGGGGGGAGGCCTGGGGCACGATCGTCGTGCCGCCGTCCGCCGGCGGGAAGACGCCTTGTGCCGCCGCGTCGAGAATGTCCCGCAAGCTCTCCATCGCGCTCCTTGAGTCTCCACCCACTGGAAGGCCCACACTCGCAGACATGATCGAAGACAGCACCGGACTTTTCACCATTGGCGAGCTGTCCCGGAGCACCGGCCTGTCCGTCCGCACCATCCGCTACTGGTCGGACGAGGGCGCCCTGCCCCCGGTGACCCGCTCCCCGGGCGGCTACCGCCTGTACGACGCCGCGTCCGTCGCCCGCCTTGAACTGATCCGTACCCTGCGCGAGTTGGGCCTGGGCCTGGACGACGTACGCAAGGTGCTGGCCGGCGAGACGACGGTCGCGGAGGTGGCCGCGGCCCATGTCACGGCCCTGGACGCGCACATCGCCTCGCTGAAGGTGACCCGGGCGGTGCTGTCGACCGTGGCGCGACGCGGCTCGACCGCAGAGGAGATGACACTCATGAACAAACTGGCGCGGCTGTCGGCCGCCGAGCGGAAGCGGATCATCGACGACTTCATGGAGGAGACCTTCGGAGGCCTCGACACCGCGGACCCCGACATCCGCACCCGGATGCGGTTCGGTCTCGCCGAGCTGCCCGACGATCCCACGCCCGAGCAGGTGGACGCCTGGGTGGAGATGGCCGAGTTGATACAGGACCGGGGCTTCCGCGCGCGGATGCGGAAGATGGTCGAGTTCAACGCGGCGGACCGGGGGCCGGACGTGCCGGCAGGTACGTCCCTCTGGTTCATGAGCCGCCTGGTGCAGCTCGCGGGCGAGGCGCTGGAACGGGGCATCGCCCCCGAGTCGCCCGAGGCGGACGAAGTGCTGGGCCAGTTGCTCGGCAACGCCGACAGGGCCGCCGTACTGGAACGCATGGAGTCCGCGGCGCACGTCGAGGTGGCCCGCTTCCGGGAGCTGAACACGCTGATGCGCGGCACGGAGCCGCTGCCGGCGCACCGTGAGGAGTTCACCTGGGTGGTCGCCGCACTGCGCGCTCAGCTCGCCAGATAATCTGACCTTCGCACACATGGCGTAATGCACTACGAAGGGGCGGACCGGTGGCGGACATCGACGAGGCACGCAAGCAGTTCGAGCGGATCGACACGGACGGTGACGGATTCGTCACCGCTGCCGAGTTCAAGACCGCCCTCGCCCAGGAGGGCGACTGGAACGTCACCGAGACGGTGGCGCAGGCCATCATCGACAGCCGTGACGTCAACGGCGACAAGCTCCTCTCGTTCGACGAGTTCTGGTCCCACCTGAACAAGTAGCACCACCGAAGGGCGCCCACCGGGGAACCGGTGGGCTCCCTTCGTTTTCTGGCCCAGACGGCGGCGCTGGCGGCGGCCCGGCGGCGGTCTTGACCGCGGCCCTGGCGGCGGTCTCCCGGATGCCGTACATGCCGGAATAGTGATGCCGTGCCCGGGGTTGGTAAACCGCATCAGGAGCATCAATCCCGGAAGGGCCTGGAACTCATGAAGATCGGCATCATCGGCGCGGGCAACATCGGCGGCAACCTCACGCGGCGGCTCACCGCCCTCGGACACGACGTCTCCGTCGCCAACTCCCGCGGGCCCCACACGCTCACCACGCTCGCCGAGGAGACCGGCGCGACGCCCGTCAGGGCCGAGGAGGCGGCGCGCGGCGCCGAGCTAGTGATCGTCACGATCCCTGTGAAGGCGGTACCGAACCTGCCGTCCGGGCTGTTCGACGAGGCGGCGGACGGCGTCGCCGTCATCGACACCGGCAACTACTACCCCCGGGAGCGCGACGGCAGGATCGCCGCGATCGAGGACGAGGGCCTCACCGAGAGCCGCTGGACGGCCCAGCAGATCGGCCACACCGTCATCAAGGCCTTCAACGGCACCTACGCCCAGGACATCCTGGACCGCCCCCGCCCGGCCGGCGCCCCGGACCGTATGGCCCTCCCGGTCGCCGGCGACGACGAGGCCGCCAAGCGTGTCGTCCGCGCCCTGATCGACGACCTCGGCTTCGACACCGTGGACGCGGGCAGCCTGGACGACTCCTGGCGCCAGCAGCCCGGCACCCCGGTCTACGGCCTCCAGGAGGGCCTCGACGCCGTGACGAAGGCCCTGGCGGAGGCGTCCCCGGAGCGCCCGGCGGACTTCCGGGCGTAGCCCTCAGACGATGTCCAGCGGCCGGTGCGGCCCGTCCGGCAACTCGACGTCGACCGAGTCCCCGGGCCGCACCACACCGCCTTCCCGTACGACACTCATGACACCGGACTTGTAGACGATGCCGCTGTCGTCCCTCCCCACCACCTGCTTGAGCAGCCCCTCCTGGAAGTTGTCGATCTGCGCGCAGGGATTGCGCAATCCGGTGATCTCGACCACGGCCTCGTCGCCGAGGCGCAAGAGCGCCCCGACCGGCAGCCCCAGCAGGTCGATCCCCCGGGTGGTGACGTTCTCCCCGAGCTCCCCGGGAGCGACGGCGAACCCAGCCTCCCGAAGCTCGTCGAACAACTCCTCGTGCATGAGGTGCACCTGACGCGGATTCACCTGCGAGGGATCCTTCTCCATCCGGAACCGGTGCTTCACCGTCGTCCCGGCATGCACATCCCCCTCCACCCCGAGCCCGGCGAGCAGCCGGATGCTCTCGCGGTTCGGCTTGGTGAACGAATACGTCCCGTTGCTGCTGACCGCCGTGACCTTCCCACCCATGACAGAAGCTCCGCTCTTCCCTGCGGTCGCCGTTGAACCGCAGGCCAGAGCCTAGTCGGAGGCCAGCCGAGCCTTGTCGTCAGGCGCTCTCGGCCCACTCCCGCAATGCGGCCTTGCTTGCGAAGTCGGCCACGTCCTTGTCCAGCGGCTCGTCGGTGTACTGGTGGAAGCGCCACTTTGCCTTGATGCGCGGCTTGCCTGCGGTCACGTAGTCGGCGATCCAGAGGCCGTCGCCGCTGTATGACGTGGTGTCGATGTTCAGCCAAAAGTGCCGGTTCGAGTACAGCACGACCCGGTTGTCCGGCCGCAGCTCCTTCACCTTGCGGATGAAGCGGTCCTTCTCCGCGTTGCTCGCATGCGTGCCGTCGCCGGTCGTCTCCCAGTCGACGGCCAGCAAGTCGCCCGCTCTTTCCGGGGCCCTGCTCACGAAGTACTCCGCCTGGGCCGTGATGTTGCCGGGCCACAGGAAGTGGTAGAAGCCGACGACGCAGTCGGCGTCACGAGCCGTCTTCACCTGGGCGGCGAGTTTCGGGTTGACGTACGAACGGCCCTCCGTCGCCTTGATGAAGACGAAGGAGAGGCCGTCGGTGTCGTAGGCGGACGACTGGTAGGCACTGACGTCGATGCCGCGCAGCATGGGGGACTCCCTCAAGTGCTTGTGGGGTGACAGGAGTTGTACCTGGTTTCTGCCCCGACTTCGCACGGTTGATCCCCGTGCGTCAGCACTCGATGATGTTCACCGCAAGGCCGCCCCGGGCCGTCTCCTTGTACTTGACGGTCATGTCGGCCGCTTTTGATCATGATGTTGACCTGGTGTTCTGGCGCGGCAAACGCGGCTCGCGTGGCGCCGGGGATTTTTCGGGGACTTCTTGCGGATGCTTACCTACAAGGTATCCGGCGGCGCTCGACATCCGTTGTGCAGGGCTCCTGTGGGCCCTGGTCCGTGACCGACGGCGGTACCACGTCACGCCCTCAGTGACTAAGCGGCCCCGGGGAAGTTCAGGCACGCCCCCACGCCGCCCGGCACGCCCTCTCGGCGCACCGGACGAAGACCCAAGTAGCTCCGCTACGAGGGCCTTCGTCCGGCACGCCGAGAGCACGCACCGAACGACGCGGGAACGCACCCGCACTTCCCCGGAGCCGCTTAGAGCCGCTTCGACAACAGCATCAGGAGGCGATGCCGCGCTTGTCCATGGAGTCCTCGACTATGCGCAGCCCGTCCATGCCCGGCAGCTTCGCGATGTGCGAGTCGATGTCGCGGATGAGTCTGCGGCCCTCGGCGCCTGCGAAGAGGTGGGTCATGACGTGCGTGACCTCGCTCTCGGACATGACGCCCGAGCCGACCGGGCCCCAGGCCTTTTCGAGCGCGAACCGGGCGAGCACGCGGGCCTTGTTGCTCGCCGCGAGCCGTTCACGCGCCTGCGACGCGTAGAACGCGACGTGCTTCGTCTCCTGCTGCGCGATCCGCTTCAGCAGCGGTACCAGCACCGGGTGGTTCTCCAGCGCGGCAAGCCGGTGGTACGCCGCGGTCGCCGACCACTCGTTCGCCGCGCCCCACGCCATGTGCACGGCGACGAAGTCATTTCCGATGAGCCGGCTCATCGCCGTCTGCTTCACCGTCCCCAAGCGGTCCCTCCAGCCGAGCTTCAGACGAGTCGCCTTGAGCTCGTCGAAGTCGATTCGGACGCCGTGGCGCTCGAGCACGGCCGCGAGCGCTTCGCCGTGCCAGAACTCCTCGCGGTTCCACATCGTCATGAAAGCGCCCACCGCGGGCTCGTTGTGAGACGGGGTCGTCAGCAGATCACGCATGTAGCAGACCGTGTGGTATTCGATGTCGCACATGTAGCGCAGCGTGCGCAGCGTCTCCTCGGGCAGCGGGTTGCGCTCGAACTCGTCGAAGTCGAGGTCGGCCCACTGCACCCCGGTGGAGTTCTGCGTGTACTTGTCTATGTCGAAAGCCATCAGTCACTCTTCTCGTCGATGCGCGCCGGAATCGTCGCCCGTGCAGCGATGACCTCGCGGCGCACACCCGAACCGCCGCTCTTCCATCGGTAGATGTCCCAGTTCCTCTTGTGCGACTCGCGCGCCAGTTCGGCGTCGGGGTTGATCGCCGAGGGCTTGCCCAGCAGCGACAGCCACGGCAGGTCGGAGTGGCTGTCGCCGTATCCGTAGGAGGCCGCGAGGTCGTAGCCGCCCTCCTCGGCGTACCGCCGAAGCCACGCGGCCCTCGCCTCGTCGACGAGCGGCGGCTTCGCGAGGTAGCCGGTGAGCACACCGTCCTTCACGTGCATGGAGCTCCCGACGACCTCGTCGAACAGGCCGGCCAGCGGAGCGGCGAGCAGGCCGATGGAGCCGGTGACCAGGACGGTGCGGTGACCCGCCGCACGGTGCTCGCGGATGCGCGCCAGGGCATCCGCGCTCGTGTGCCGCAGCATCGTGTCGGCGTAGCCGCGCCGCACGACCTCCTCGAGACGGGCGACGGGCATTCCGCGGTAGCGGCGCAGGAACGCACGGATGAACTCGCCGCGGTCGCGCTTCTCGGCGCGGAGGTAGCCGGGCAGCGAGGCGAGCAGGTCCGCGACCTCCTTCGGCCAGGCCGCCTTGCGGAAGCCCGAGGTACGCACCCAGAGGTACTGCTCGACGATGTTGGAGTCGACGACGGTCCGTTCGAGGTCGAAGACGGCGAGCACGTCGGTACGCTGCGGCAGCTCGGGTTTCAGGCGGGCGTTCGCCGGCTGGGCGGCCGCGGCCTTCCGGCGACGGTAGGCCGCTGTCAGCTCGCTCATGGAGGGGAGGTGCACCTTCTGCAGGTACACCTCCCAGTCGATCCGCTCCACATCGAAGCCACGGTCCTCGCGCACCTCGGCCGGAAGGGCGTTGTTCAGCGCGCGGGCGTTGCGGTCGTCGAAGATGATCTGGGTCTGCACATACGCGCGGTAGAGGTCGGTGAAGTTGCGGAGGGTGGCGATGCCGGCGCGCAGCTTGGCGTTCTCGGCCGTGAGAGCGCGCTTACGCTCGTCGTTCGGCATCAGCCGCAGCCCGGCGTCCCACAGGTCGGCCTTTTTCTTCGCCAGCAGAAGACGTCGGTTGAACTTGCGCTCGCCCGCGAACTTCCAGGTCGGTACCTTGACGAAACCGTCGTCCTTGGGCAGCGGGTGCTGCATGTAGTAGTCGCGTACGTTCTCGTACATGCGGTGGAAAGGCAGCGGATTCGACGCGCCCGAGGCGATGTGGAAGTACTTCGGCTCGTCGACAGGGGTCGGGTTGGCCGCCGCGGCGAGGATGGCGTTGACGACGAAGTCGACGGGGATGACATCGACGATCGAGTCGGGCAGCCCCGGGAAGTCCGGCAGCTGGCCGCGGCCGTAGGCGAAGATCAGCGGATCGGCGACCTTGAAGCCGTCGATCCAGCCGGGGAACGGATGCTGGAGGGCGCTCTCGATGATCGCGGGCCGGACCACCGAAAGCCGGTGTCCGGCCTCGCCCCAGAGGTCTTCCGCGGCACGTTCGGCGAGTGCCTTCGTCAGTGTGTAGACGTCGGTCCACCCCAGGCTCTGGGCGCGCCGCCGGCCGGCGTCGACGAGGTGGGAACGCACCCACTCGCGCCGCGCGTTCTCGCTCGCGCGGGCCGCCGCGATCGGGCCCTCCTTGCCGTGGTTGCCGCGGGCGCGGGACATGAACCGCTCGAGCTGCGCCGGTTCCCGCGAGGTGAGCTCGGTGCGCTCGTGGGCCTGCGTTGCCGAGGCCCACTCGGTGCGCCAGTCGACGTCGTGCTCGAGCTTGGCCTCGGGCACCACACCGCGACGGAGTCCCCCGACGTAGCAGGTCGACACGTGGACGACGTGCGGGTCCGATCCGGAGGAGAGCAGGGCCTGGTAGAGGCTTACGGCGCCGTTGACGTTCGTGTCGAACGCCTCGTGGATGGGAGGGTCGAACGAGACGGTCGACGCCGAGTGGATGACGACGTCAAGGTGTGAGGGCAGCTCAGGAATGCTGGTCATGCTGCCGTCGAGCACCGTGATCCGCTCACGGACGATGCGCTCGGCCTCTTCGGCCCCCACAGCATCCCGCCAGCGCTCGAACACGGGCTTGCGCAGAAGTTGCCGGAGCCGGTCCTGCCCGGTCTGTCTGCCCTTCCCGCGCACGAGGAGCGAGATGTGGGTGGCGGGGTGATCGGTGAGCAGCCGCTCAAGAACGGCCTGCCCGACGAAGCCGGTCGCGCCGGTGAGCAGGACGTGCGCGTTGCCGAGTTCGGTCTTCGCACTGTGCGGCATCACGGAAGGAGCCTCGATTCCACGGTGGATGCGACACCGGGACCGATGCCGGGGAGCGCGGCGACCATCGCGCGGATACGGCCCGCCTCGGCCCGTCCGCTCTGGTCGCCGAAGACATGGCGTTCGAAGAAGGTGCGCTCGTGCTTGGAGCGATCGACCGAGCCGAGCGGCCAGGCGGAGTGCCGGAGGGCGCGACGGGTGATGCGCTGGGCGCGGACCGAGCGCCCGAGCCGCCGCTCCGACTCCTCGGCGAGGAAGCGGATGTGGCGCTGCTTGATCTCCACCACGGGGTTGATGATCGACGCCACGGCGGGGGACACTCCGGCCAGACGCCGGTAGGCCGCCTGCGTGATCCATTCGTCCACGAGGCTCGTCGTCACGTGTTCGGCGACGATCTGCGTGCCGGTGATGTTGGCGATGAGGGAGCGACGGATCGGGCCACGGCGCTCGCGGCGCTCCGCCAGTACCCACCGTGCCGGGCCGGCGCTCGAAGGGAGGTCGCGGGCGGCGGGAGAAGCATCCAGGACGGCATCGAGGGCGTCGGCGATCCAGAATCTCTCGAACATCCACGTGGTGAGGAACGCGGTGACCCGGGCGTCCTTGTGTGTCGCCGTGACGAGGACGTCGCGCACGCGGGGCAGCGTCGCACGTTCCATGTCGCGCAGCGCGCGAACGAGCCGGACGGATTCGGTGTCGAGCGGCTCTTCGGCGAACGACCCGAGGTCGAGCGTTCCGCGGTGGCTGCCGTGTGCAGTACGGGCGAACTCACGCACGTCGAAGCCCGCTGTCTCGGGCGGCGCGGTCGTCGCCTCGTCGTTTGAGTTCATGCACGGGCTTTCTGGGGCGGGAGCGGGGGGTAACTCTGCAGAGGCCCCGGAACGTGCGAAAGCTGTCGGGGGCTATCACGTGAGACCGGGCAACCGGCGGATCTGTGACACGTGGCCCGGTTCCGCATGGAGGCGGATGGTGCTGCTGCAGGGACGATTCGGGGCAGACCGACCGATCATGACGGCGCCTGGTGTCGGTGTCGAGGCCTTTCACACTGATGGGCGGGGCAGTGCCGCGATCACGAGGGCCGGCCTGCAACCGGGGCGTTGCCGGATACAGCGCAGGTGGATCCAGTCGGCTGCCGGGTTCGACACCTCTGGCAACGGCGCCGACCGCCGCAACGTGAGCCCTGCATTTACCGGCCCCTGCCGGGAAGAACGGGAGATCCTGCGGTATCGGAGCAGCGTCTCGGCGTGTCAGTGCAGGCAGCGTGCGCCGGGCCTTGCTGGGCATCGCTCAGCTGCGCGGCCTCGTCCCATCGGAGAACTGCGCACTTTCGGCGGGACACCCACGCCGGCACAGCGCGCGATGAGGGCCTGTGGTCATAGGGCGATTCCTGAGTCCGCATGAGCATGTGCGGAAACTCGTGTCACAGGATCGATGCCTGCCCGGTCTAACGGCATGAGCCGAGAAAAGAAGGGTGTGTCATGCGCGAGGAGTCAGCCATCGGCTGCTGCACGACCGTAGCGATTCACCTGGGTTGGCTCGTCGGACATCGCACACGGAAGCTTTCTCGGATCTTCGAGTTCCCGTGCAGAAGCGGGTTGTTGACCAGGTGGCTCGGAAGGCCGGTGTCGGGCTCGACGGCGTGGACCCCGCTCGCCACCCCATGCAATAGCTACGAGCGGGGAATTCGGATGTCGAGTAGATGTCGTATGAAACTATGCTGAACCGTACGGGAGTCGCACTTGTCACCGGTGCTACGTCGGGTATAGGAGCAGCGTTCGCGCGCGCTCTGGCAGACCGGGGATGGGACCTTGTCCTGGTGGCGCGCGACAGGGAGCGGCTCGGCCGGATGGCGGTCGAGCTCGAATCCCGGGGCCGTGCCGTCGAGGTGCTGTCCGCCGACCTGTCCGATCGCGCCGACGTCGAGCGTGTCGCCGCCCGGCTGGAGGACCCCGCCCGTCCGGTGGACATGCTCGTGAACAACGCCGGTTTCGGCGTGCACGCACCGATGACCTCGGCCGACACCGCTCCGCACGACCGGGCGATCGAGGTCATGGGGCGCGTGGTGCTGGTGCTCGCCGGCGCCGCTGGGCGGGCCATGCGCGAACGCGGGCACGGTGCGATCGTCAATGTGTCGAGCACGGCTGGGTTCGTCACGATGGGGAGCTATTCGGCCGTCAAGGCCTTCGTGACCTCGCTCACAGAGGGACTGGCGAACGAGCTGCATGGAACGGGCGTCACCGTGACGGCACTTTGTCCGGGCTGGGTCCGCACGGAATTCCACACGCGTGCCGGAATCCGGTCGTCGAGCATTCCGAACTTCCTCTGGCTCGACGCCGAGCGACTCGTCGAGACGAGTCTGCGCGACGTGCGGCGCGGACGGGTGATCTCCATGCCGAGTTTCCGGTACCGGTTGCTCATCTGGTTCACGCGTCATCTTCCGCGCCGCACGGTGCGGTGGATCTCGCGACGGATCTCGTCCAGCCGCAACGACAGTCGCACTCACTGAAGGAATCAGTGCGGGCGAGCCCGCACGGGAAGGAAGCGGATGCCCGCGACGATGCGCGACCGTTTCACCTCACGCCCTCACGCCGCGGCGCGTTTCGTCGCGCAGCGGGGGCTGCTGAAGCCCGTCGTCTGGAGGGTGACCAGCGTCACGGTACTTGGGCGCGAGCGCTTGGAGAACGTCGAGGGCGTGTATGTCGTCGTCGCCAATCACACTTCGCACCTCGACACGCCACTCATCATGGGCGCGCTGCCCCGCCGATTGGCGCGCTACCTCGCGGTGGGAGCCGCCGCCGACTACTTTTTCGACGTGTGGCGGCGGCGCGGCCTCACGGCTCTCTTCTTCAACGCCTTCCCGGTCGACCGCACCGGAAAGAACGCGCGCAGAGTGAGCGCCAAGGCTTTGCTGAACCGGGGAGTGCCGCTCCTGATCTTTCCCGAGGGAACCCGCTCGCGCGACGGATCACTCGGGACGTTCAAGCCGGGGGCGGCGGCGCTCGCCTCGTCGGCCGAGGTGCCGGTGCTCCCCGTCGCGGTCATCGGCGCGCACGCGGCGCATCCTCGCGGATCGAAGTGGCCAAAACCGGGCCGCCTTCCCGTCGGGGTTGTCTTCGGTGAACCGCTCACTGCCTTTCCCGGAGAGTCGGTGAGCGAGTTCACCGAACGCATCCGCACGGCGATTGTCACCCTGACCGAGGAGAACTCCGACCGCATCCTCGGCGCGATTGCCGCCTCACCCCACGTCGTCATACCTGAAGGAGACCGTCCGTGACCGAACCCACCCGCCGCACCGACGCAATTCGCACGGGCGATGTGAAACACATGAAGTGGTGGGGCTGGGGCGTGGAAGGCGTCGGCTTCCATCACGAGGACAAGCCCGGTTTCGCACCGTTCGTACAGAAGGCCGTCGGTCTCGATCTCTGGGCGGGCGAGCGCACCGAACGGCCCGACTTCTCGGAGTTGAAGGTGCCGGCCTCAAGGGCACCGGAGGAGTTCGTCACGGTCCTGAGCGGCATCGTCGGAGCCGGGAACACCGTCGTCGACGACCTGTCCCGGGTCGTCCACACGTACGGCAAGAGCCTGCGTGACCTGGTTCGCATCCGAGCCGGCGAGATCGCGCGCAGTCCCGATGTGATCGTCTACCCGGCCGACGAGGCGGAGGTGCAAAGCGTCGTCGACGCGGCCGTCGAGGCGGACGCCGTGATCATCCCCTTTGGGGGCGGCAGCAATATCGCGGGCAGCCTCGAGCCGCACCCGGACGAGTCGCGGGTGGTCGTTTCACTCGACCTCGGCCGCCTGGGCCGGGTGCTGGAGATCGACGCCGACTCCGGCCTGGCGCGCATCCAGGCCGGGGCGCTGGGCCCTGATCTTGAGGCTCAACTCAACCGGGACGGCTGGACGATGGGGCACTTCCCCGACTCGTTCACCCACTCGACGCTCGGCGGGTGGGTCGCCACGCGCTCGTCCGGCATGCAGTCGGACAAGTACGGCGACATCGCGGACATCGTCAAGGGACTGCGTGTCGTGCGGGCCGGCGGAGTCCTCGTGATCCGTGCCGTTCCGAGCGCGTCAACCGGGCCGAGCGTGCGGGAGATGGTAGTGGGCTCGGAGGGGCGGCTCGGCGTCATCACCGAGGTCACGGTGCAGGTGCACCGGCTCCCCGAGAGGCGTGGCATCTACGCCTACTTCTTCAAGAACCTCGACCACGGCCTCGCCGCGATGCAGGAGATCGCCGAGAGCGACGTCTCGCCCTCGGTCACCCGTATTTCGGACGCGCACGAGACGGGCTTCTCCCTGGCGACGAGCAAGGAGTCGAAGGGCATCCAGAAGAAGGCACAGGCCGGCCTCATGGCGTATCTCAAGAGGCGTGGCTGGAACCTCGACGAGATGTGCCTCTCCTTCATCGGCTTCGAGGGCGGCGAGGCGCACGCGAAGCGGCAGAAGTCGCTCGCTGACCGGATCGTGCGCAAGCATCACGGCATCGGCGTCGGTAAGGGACCCGGTGCGCTCTACGACCAGAAGAAGTTCGACACGCCGTACATCCGCGACTTCCTGCTCGACCGCGGTGCCGCCGGCGACGTGAGCGAGACCGCCGGTCCGTGGTCGAAGCTGCGCGGCATCCACGCGGCGGTCTACGAGGCGGCCGACCGCGCCTACGAGAAGATCGGCCGCAAGGGCTGGACGATGTCGCATATGTCGCACTCGTACCACTCTGGAGCCTGCCTCTACTTCACTTTCGCCTTTGTGTTCGGTGACGACCCGCTCGGCGAGTACGACACGGTCAAGCGCGCGATCCAGCAGGCGTTCCTCGATGCCGGCGGCACAATCTCGCACCACCACGGGGTGGGCCTGGAGCACGCGCCGTGGCTGGAGGAGGACATCTCGACGCAGGGCGTCGCGATCATGTCGGGCCTCTTCGGCGCCGCCGACCCGGGCGGCAACTTCAACCCGCGCAAGATCGTGGTCTGAGCGCGGCGGTCCATGGGCCCGCGCGCGTGGGCGGTTCCCGATCACGACCAGGTCGGCGCCGCGGTCGCGGCGTGGCCGCGCCGATGCCCGCTGCCGGTGGTGGTGTCGCGGGTGGGGTTGGCCATCAGGCGAGCACCGCCTCCACGGCGGGGCGGACGACGGAGAGAGAGCGCAACTCGCGTGCGATGTACTGGAGTTCGCTGACCCCGCCGCGTCCGCTCCGGCGCAGGTGGCGGCCGAGCGCGGACAGGGCGATGGTCTCGCCGATGCGGCTGCGGTGGCGCATCGCGTCGACGACGCTACGGGCTGCGTTGTACACGGGGATGGTCTCTAGATTCCAGGGACTTTCCGCCGCGTGAGCAGGGAAGGCCCTGACAGCGCCGAAAGACTCGAACACGCAGGTCAGGGCCCATCTCCTCAGCACTCGATGATGTTCACCGCCAGCCCGCCCCGCGCCGTCTCCTTGTACTTGACGCTCATGTCCGCGCCCGTGTCCTTCATGGTCTTGATGACCTTGTCCAGGGACACCTTGTGGGAGCCGTCGCCGCGCATGGCCATCCTGGCGGCCGTGACGGCCTTCACCGCGGCCATGCCGTTGCGCTCGATGCAGGGGATCTGGACGAGGCCGCCGACCGGGTCGCAGGTCAGGCCGAGGTTGTGTTCCATGCCGATCTCGGCGGCGTTCTCGACCTGTTCGGGGCTGCCGCCCAGGACTTCGGCGAGCGCGCCCGCCGCCATCGAGCAGGCCGAACCGACCTCGCCCTGGCAGCCGACCTCGGCGCCCGAGATGGACGCGTTCTCCTTGAAGAGCATGCCGATCGCGCCCGCCGCCAGCAGGAAGCGGACCACCCCGTCCTCGTCGGCGCCCGGCACGAAGTTGATGTAGTAGTGCAGGACCGCGGGGATGATGCCGGCAGCACCGTTCGTCGGGGCCGTCACGACCCGGCCGCCCGCCGCGTTCTCCTCGTTCACCGCCATCGCGTAGAGCGTGATCCACTCCATGGCGTGGGCCAACGGGTCGCCCTCCGCCCGGAGTTGGCGGGCCGAGACGGCGGCCCTGCGCCGGACCTTCAGGCCGCCCGGCAGGATGCCCTCGCGGGACATGCCGCGCGCGACGCAGGACTGCATCACGCGCCAGATGTCCAGCAGACCCGACCTGATCTCGTCCTCGGTGCGCCAGGCCCGCTCGTTCTCCAGCATTAGGGCGGAGATCGACAGGCCCGTCTCGCGGGTCAGCCGCAGCAGCTCGTCGCCCGTGCGGAAGGGGTACTTCAGGACCGTGTCGTCCAGCTTGATGCGGTCCTCGCCGACCGCGTCCTCGTCGACCACGAAGCCGCCGCCCACGGAGTAGTACGTCTTCTCCAGGACCAGCTCGCCCGCGGCGTCGTACGCGAAGACCGTCATGCCGTTCGCGTGGTACGGCAGGGCCTTGCGGCGGTGCAGGATCAGGTCGTCGGAGAAGGAGAACGCGATCTCGTGCTCGCCGAGCAGGCTGAGGCGGCCCGACGACTTGATCCGCTCGACGCGGTCGTCGGCTCCCTCCACGTCGACCGTCCGCGGTGAGGCGCCCTCCAGGCCGAGCAGCACCGCCTTCGGGGTGCCGTGGCCGTGGCCCGTCGCGCCCAGGGAGCCGTACAGCTCGGCGCGGACGGAGGCCACCGACGGCAGCAGGTCCTCATTGCGCAGACGGCGGGCGAACATCCGCGCAGCGCGCATCGGCCCCACCGTGTGGGAGCTCGACGGGCCTATGCCGACCGAGAACAGGTCGAAGACCGAGATGGCCACGGGACTCCTCACAGCGGGGGTGGCGCGGGGGGTGGTGCAGGGGGCGGGCGCCGCGCACGGATCCAGTGTGCGTGGCGATCCGGGCGCGGCGCCCCGTACATTCGTACATTTCGTACGAATGTACGTACGGAATGCTCGTATACGTACGGAATGTATGAACTACTTCAGGCCGGGGTACAGCGGGTGCTTGTCCGCCAGGGCGGACACCCGGGCCTTCAGGGCTTCCGCGTCGTAGGACGGCTTCAGCGCTTCGGCGATGATGTCCGCGACCTCGGTGAAGTCCTCGGCCGTGAAGCCGCGGGTGGCGAGGGCGGGCGTGCCGATGCGCAGGCCGGAGGTGACCATCGGCGGGCGCGGGTCGTTCGGGATGGCGTTGCGGTTGACCGTGATGCCGACCTCGTGGAGGCGGTCCTCGGCCTGCTGCCCGTCCAGCTCGGAGTTGCGCAGGTCGACCAGGACCAGGTGCACGTCCGTGCCGCCGGACAGGACCGACACGCCGTGCTCGGCGACGTCGGCCTTCACCAGGCGCTCGGCCAGGATCCGCGCGCCGTCCAGCGTGCGCTGCTGGCGCTCCTTGAAGTCGTCCGAGGCGGCGACCTTGAAGGAGACGGCCTTGGCGGCGATCACATGCTCCAGCGGACCGCCCTGCTGACCCGGGAAGACGGCGGAGTTGATCTTCTTCGCCAGCTCGGCCGTCGAAAGGATCACGCCACCGCGCGGGCCACCGAGCGTCTTGTGGGTGGTGGTCGTGACGACGTGGGCGTGCGGCACCGGGTTCGGGTGCAGGCCCGCCGCCACCAGGCCGGCGAAGTGCGCCATGTCGACCATCAGGTACGCGCCGACCTCGTCCGCGATGCGACGGAACGCCGCGAAGTCCAGCCGGCGCGGGTACGCCGACCAGCCGGCGACGATCAGCTTCGGCTTGGACTCCTTGGCGAGGCGCTCGACCTCGTCCATGTCGACGACGCCGGAGTCGTTCACGTGGTAGGCCACCACGTTGTAGAGCTTGCCGGAGAAGTTGATCTTCATGCCGTGGGTCAGGTGCCCGCCGTGCGCGAGGTTCAGACCCATGATCGTGTCGCCCGGCTTGAGCAGCGCGAACATCGCGGCCGCGTTGGCCTGGGCGCCCGAGTGCGGCTGCACGTTGGCGTGCTCGGCGCCGAAGAGCGCCTTGACGCGGTCGATGGCCATCTGCTCGACCACGTCGACGTGCTCGCAGCCGCCGTAGTAGCGGCGGCCCGGGTAGCCCTCGGCGTACTTGTTGGTCAGGACCGAGCCCTGGGCCTCCATGACCGCGACCGGAGCGAAGTTCTCCGAGGCGATCATCTCGAGGGTGGACTGCTGGCGGTGCAGCTCGGCGTCGACCGCGGCGGCCACGTCCGGGTCGAGGTCATGCAGGGGCGTATTCAGAAGCGACATGTTCTACGACTCCTCAGCCGGCGGAAAAGGCGGTGTACTCGTCGGCGGAGAGCAGGTCCTCCGGCTCGTCCGTGACGCGTACCTTGAACAGCCAGCCACCCTCGAACGGGGCGGAGTTCACCAGCGACGGGTCGTTGACCACGTCCTCGTTGATCTCGGTCACCTCGCCCGTGACCGGGGCGTACAGGTCGCTCACCGACTTGGTCGACTCCAGCTCACCGCAGGACTCGCCCGCGGTCACCGTGTCACCGACCTCCGGAAGCTGGGCGTAGACGACATCGCCGAGCGCGTTGGCCGCGAACTCGGTGATGCCGACCGTCGAGACGCCGTCCTCGGCGACCGACAGCCACTCGTGCTCCTTGCTGTAGCGCAGCTGCTGGGGGTTGCTCATGGCCTGAATTCTCCTGTACGCGGTGGAGTGGTGATGAACGGGCGGTCTTGGGATACGAGACCCGGCGCGGCGATCTACGTCACGTCGACTCGCCTGTACGGCGTGAGCCGTGTCTGCTTCCGATGCTTGTGGACGTGCCCGCCTCGTGCACCGGCGGACGTGTCTGCTTCGGGCGCTTGCCGGAGGTGTCTACTTCTGGCGCTTGTAGAAGGGCAGCGCCACGACCTCGTACGGCTCGTGGCTGCCCCGGATGTCCACACCGACCCCGGCCGTGCCCGGCGCGGCGTGCGCGGCGTCGACGTACGCCATCGCGATCGGCTTGCCCAGCGTCGGGGAGGGCGCGCCGGAGGTGACCTCGCCGATCACCGTGCCGCCGGCGACGACGGCGTACCCGGCGCGCGGGACGCGACGGCCCTCGGCGACCAGGCCGACGAGGACGCGCGGAGGGTTCTCCTGAGCGCGGGAAGCGGCCTCCCGCAGGGCCTCGCGCCCCACGAAATCGCCCTCCTTCTCGAACTTCACGACCCGCCCGAGCCCCGCGTCGAAGGGCGTGAGGGACGTCGAGAGTTCGTGCCCGTACAGCGGCATGCCCGCCTCCAGGCGCAGCGTGTCGCGGCAGGACAGACCGCAGGGGACGAGCCCGGCCGGGGCGCCCGCCTCGGTCAGCGCCTGCCACAGCTTCTCGGCGTCGGAGGGGGACACGAACAGCTCGAAGCCGTCCTCGCCGGTGTAGCCCGTGCGGGCGATGAGGGCCGGGACGCCCGCGACCGTGCCGGGCAGACCCGCGTAGTACTTGAGGCCGTCCAGGTCGGCGTCGGTGAGCGACTTGAGGATGCCGGGGGACTCGGGGCCCTGCACCGCGATCAGCGCGTACGCGTCACGGTCGTCGCGGACCTCGGCGTCGAAACCGGCCGCGCGCTCGGTCAGCGCGTCGAGGACGACCTGGGCGTTGGACGCGTTGGCGACGACCATGTACTCGGTCTCGGCCAGCCGGTACACGATCAGGTCGTCGAGGATGCCGCCGTCCGCCCGGCAGATCATGGTGTAGCGGGCGCGGCCGACGCCGACGGAGGCGATGTTGCCGACCAGCGCGTAGTTCAGGAGCTCGGCCGCCTGATGGCCGGTGACCGTGATCTCGCCCATGTGCGAGAGGTCGAAGAGACCGGCCTTCGTACGGACGGCGAGGTGCTCGTCGCGCTCGGAGCCGTACCGCAGGGGCATGTCCCAGCCCGCGAAGTCGGTCATGGTCGCGCCGAGCGAGCGATGCAGGGCATCGAGCGCGGTGTGACGGGGTGCGTTGCTGCTCATCGGTGGTGCTCCCAAGGCATGACGGCGAGGTCGTTCCTCCCCATCTGTCATCGGAACCTGAGAGGTTCGTCACGACCCCGGCAAACGGTGGTCCTGACTTGCACCTTGGGTGGAGCCACCGGTCAGCGGCCCGCTTTTCAGATGTGCCTCGCCCGCGCGGTAACGGTGCCTGAGAGATTCAAGGGAGGGACTTGCTCCTTCGGCGCCCGGGTACGCGTACGTCCCCGGAACTCTCCCGCGCGGATTCAAGCGGCCGGTATGCAGTTGGCGGGCACATCATTGCACGCATCCGTCCGGCGCGGCAGGGGCACCCTCGGGGACCTGTAACCGGCCTGTGGCAGTCCACGTACCGAAACGAGAAGCGAAGGTCATTACCTTCTCTTTACACTCAACGGGGATGGGACTCCACACCCAAGGGGAGGACGATCACGGTGAACAGGACCACGGCGTACGCGACGACCTCGGGCATCGCGCTGCCCAAGCCGCCCGGCGCCGCCCGCGCCCGGGAGGCGTGCGGACCGCTGCCGACGGCTGTCGTCCGCGACCTCCGAGCCCGCGCGGGACGCAGCCCGCACGGGCTCCACTTCGGCGCGTCGGACCTCGTCGTGGTCACCGGGCTGCCCGGCAGCGGCAAGTCGACGCTGATGCGCCGGGCCGTCACGGGCGCGCGCATCGACTCGCAGGACACCCGCGACCGCTGGGACGGCCGGATGGTCCACTGGCTGCCGTACGCGGTCTACCGCCCCCTCGTCCGTCTCGCGCACTACGCGGGGCTGCGCCGCGCGCTGCGCTCCGGCGCCGGAGTCGTCGTGCACGACTGCGGTACGCAGGCCTGGGTGCGCCGCTGGCTCGCCCGCGAGGCCCGGCGCCGGGGCGGCGCGCTGCACCTGCTGCTGCTCGACGTCCCGCCCCGCACCGCCTTGGAGGGCCAGCGCGAGCGCGGCCGGGGCGTCTCGCGGTACGCGTTCGCGCGCCACCGCGGCGCGGTCGCACGGCTGCTGCGCTCCGTCGAGCGGGGCGACCTGCCAGAGGGCTGCGGCTCGGCGGTCCTCATCGACCGCGACGCGGCGGACGTGCTGCGCCGGATCGACTTCGGCGGCTGAGCGGTCGTACGAGACCGGCTTGGCCGTCGTGCGAGCTCAGCCCCGCCGCGCCGGTCTCGTGAGCCCATTAACCTTGCGAGCCGGAACAGCGGTTCGGAGCAGGCGGTAGAGAGATGGACTTCCCGGCACAGGCGCACCCCCATCCGCACGGCGGATGGCCCGGCAACGAGCTGGAGGAGGTGCTGTCCGCGTCCCTCGGCGTGCCCTCCGCCGGTGGCCGCATCGTCGAGGTCCTCGGCCGCAGCTTCGTCTGGGTGCCCCTGCCGAACGGCGGCGGTCCGCAGAGCGGCCCGCTCGACCTGCCCATGCTGGAGATCGAGGGCCAGGCGTACGTTCCCGTCTTCAGCTCCGAGGAACAGTTCCGCCAGGTCGTCGGCGGCCACATGTCGTACACGATCGCGCCCGCCGTCGAGTTCGCCCGCGGTCTGCCTCCGCAGGTGGGCATCGCGGTCAACCCGGACGGCGTGGTCGGCGTCCCGCTGCCGCCGCCCGCCGTGGCCGAGCTGTGCCGCGCCGGGCGGACCCCGCTGGACGGGCCCGCGAGCGGCGGCCGGGTGCGGCTGTTCGAGCCCGACTGGCAGGACGACCCGGTGGACTTCCTGTCCGCGGCCTCGGCCGAGTTCGCCGAGACCGGCGTCGTGGTGACCGCCCGCCGCTGCCTGGCCAGCATCGAGGGCGGCGACCCCGTCATGTTCATCGGCGTCGAACTCTCCCTGTGGGAGGGCGATGCCCGTACCCTCCCGCTCGACGCGCTCGGCCGCGCGCTCGGCCGGGTCCCGGTCGACCGCCCCGTGAACCTGGTCCTCCTCGACGTGGCCCAGGATCCGGTGGGCGAGTGGATGCGCGCCAAGGTGCGGCCCTTCTACCAGCAGGGCCACTGAGCTCGGCCGACAGGGCTGCTGAGCCCGTGCCCGAAGGGGGGCGCGGGGTGGTGACAGCGTGCGGCTCCGCCGCGTGGGCGCGACCGGCCACGAACACGACGCACGCGCGCAACAGCGGTAAGCCCACGAGCTCTTGGGCGCTGCTGTGGGCAGAGCCACCTAAGCTGGTTTCATATCCGGGGTCCAGGTTTCACGAAGGGGCGGTTAAAAGTGAGCGCAGGCACGGCCGCGGCCGGGCAGGTCGAGCACATGCTCCGCCAGGTGACGCCGGGGCGTTACGACGCCTATGAGGCGCTCCTGCGCGCGCTCGCGACCCCGTCGTCCGGCCAGGTCTGGATGCTGCTCTGGCACGGCCAGGCCGGCGCCCCGGACGCCCAGTACGGGAACATGGAGGTGGACGGCTTCGGCTACGCGCCCTGCGTCACCTCCGCCCAGGAACTGTCGGCCAGCGGCTGGAACCGCTCGTACGAGGTCGTCGACGGCCTCGACGTCGCCCGCACCCTGTACCCCGACCACTTCGGCCTGTGGCTCAATCCGCACGCCCCGGGCGGCGGTGTCGGCATCCCGTGGCTGGATCTGCGCCGCATCGCGACGGGCCTGGAGCGCCAGCCCGCGGGCCCGCTCCGGCTCTCCGAACCGGGCATCGCGATCCCGCAGTTCTACGCCCTGCTCACGCAGAACGCGCACCGCACCCCCGCCGTACGCTCGCTGCGCCGCGCCTGGGTGCAGCCCTCGCTCGGGGCGCCCTATCTGGCCATCGGCCTTGACGTGTACGACACCTCGCCGCCGGCCGTCGACTCGGTGCGCGCGATGATGCAGCAGTCCATCGGCGCGGTCCCGGACGGGCTGCCCGTATCGACCGTCGCGATGTCCGACGAGTACGACCCGGTGGCGATGTGGCTGCGGGCCAACGCCCGGCCGTTCTACGACCGTGAGGCCCACGCGGCCCCGGCCCAGGCGCCGTTGGCGGGCGGCTACGGCTATCCGCCGGCCGGCGGCGGCTACTGACGGCCCACTCAAGGCGGCCTCCCGCCCGGCCCTGTCGTGCACCCCTGTCGTGCGGCCGTGTCATGCTGTCCGCGCCTTCCGCCTGACCTGCGCGTCCGCGGACGTAAGGGCCGGATGTCCCGCTTGGGGGCGAAAGCGGCCACCATGGCCCCTTCCGGCCCAACTGCCCCCGTCCGCCTCGCGTTACCCAGTGTTCGGATAACGGAATCCCCCTACAAGCATCACGGTTGCGCATACTTTCTCCATCAGGCCTGGCACGTGATCGTGGCGGCACTGAAGACTCGCCCATCAGACATGGGGTCATCGATCCTGTGAGCGAGCGCAAGTCGAAGGACCAGCCGGGTCATCGGGCCGCACCATCTGCGGCCGGCTTCCTGGCGTGCAAGTGAACCAAGCCGCAGACAGCGGCGGGCGTAGGCCGGTCACCACCGGCGAGAGAAGGGGTCGGGTCACTGTGACCGCACCGATCGAGACCACCGGGGCGACATCGGAAGCGCAGCCTGAGGCCGTGCTTGCCGGTGTCGACAAGGGCCAGATCGAGGGCCGTTCCCTGGGACAGATCGCCTGGACGCGCTTCAAGCGTGACAAGGTGGCGGTCGCCGGCGGTGTCATCGTCGTGCTGCTGATCCTGATGGCCGTGCTCTCCCGGCCCATCCAGGCCCTGTTCGGGCTCGACCCGAACGCCTTCAACCAGGATCTGATCGACCCCAACACCTCGCTGCCCACCGGCGGCATGGGCGGTATGAGCGCGGACCACCCGCTCGGTGTGGAGCCGAAGTTCGGGCGCGACATCGCCACCCGTATCCTCGAGGGCTCCTGGGTGTCCCTGGTGGTCGCCTTCGGGGCCACCGTCCTGTCGAACGCGATCGGCGCGATCCTGGGCGTCGTCGCGGGTTACTACGGCGGACGGGTCGACTCGATCATCAGCCGCCTGATGGACACCTTCCTCGCCTTCCCCCTCCTGCTCTTCGCCATCGCCATCTCCGCCACTCTCCAGGGTGGCGCCTTCGGCCTCGAAGGGCTTCCGCTCCACCTGAGCGTGCTCATCTTCGTCATCGGCTTCTTCAACTGGCCGTACCTGGGCCGCATCGTCCGAGGCCAGACGCTCGCCCTGCGCGAGCGGGAATTCGTGGACGCCTCCCGGGGCATGGGCGCCAAGGGCCCGTACATTCTCTTCCGGGAGCTGCTGCCCAACCTGGTCGGCCCGATCATCGTCTACTCGACGCTGCTCATCCCGACCAACATCCTCTTCGAGGCGTCCCTGAGCTTCCTCGGGGTCGGCATCCAGCCCCCGCAGGCATCGTGGGGCGGGATGCTCAGGGAAGCGGTCACCTACTACGAGGTGGACCCGCAGTTCATGATCGTTCCTGGTCTCGCCATCTTTGTGACCGTGCTGGCGTTCAACTTGCTCGGCGACGGTCTCCGCGACGCTCTGGATCCGCGCAGCCGCTGACGACGGCGCGACGAAGAGCCCATCAAGTTTCCGACAATGGAGGGGAACCCGCTCATCATGCGAAGGTCAGCGCTGGCCGCTGTAGCGGCCATCGGCTCCGCGAGTCTGCTTCTCGCAGGCTGCAGCAAGGCCGATGACAACAAGAACGACGACACCACCCAATCAGCTGGAGCCAACGCAGCGACCAAGGACGTCGTCAACGCCTCGACGAAGAAGGGCGGGACGGTCACCTTCGAGTACTCCGACGTCCCGGACTCCTTCGACCCCGGCAACACGTACTACGGGTACATGTACAACTTCAGCCGGCTGTACGCCCGCCCGCTGATGACCTTCAAGCCCGCCGCGGGCGACAAGGGCAACGAGCTGGTCCCGGACCTCGCCGCGAGCCCCGGTGTGCCGAGCGACGGCGGCAAGACCTGGACGTACAAGCTGCGTCCGGGCCTGGAGTACCAGGACGGCACGGCGATCACGTCCAAGGACGTCAAGTACGCCGTCGAGCGCTCCAACTTCGCGCGTGACGTGCTCTCCCTCGGCCCGAACTACTTCCAGCAGTTCATGGAGGGCGGCGACAAGTACAAGGGCCCCTACAAGGACAAGAGCGACAAGGGCCTGGCGTCCATCGAGACGCCGGACGACACCACGGTCGTCTTCCACCTGAACCGCGCCTTCCAGGAGTTCGACTACCTGGTCGCGACGCCGCAGACGGCTCCGGTGCCCAAGGCCAAGGACAAGGGCATCGACTACGTCAAGAACATCGTGTCCTCGGGCTCGTACAAGTTCCAGAGCTACGAGGACGGCAAGGGCGCCGTCCTCGTCCGCAACGAGAACTGGGACGCGAAGACCGACCCGCTGCGCAAGCAGTACCCGGACAAGATCGTCGTCAACCTGAAGGTCAACGCCGCCACGATCGACAAGAACGTCCAGGCCGGCGACTCGATCGACCTCGGCGGTTCGGGTGTCCAGGCCGCGACCCAGGCGCAGCTGCTCAGCTCCGCCGCGAAGAAGGCCAACACGGACAACACCTTCGGTGGGCGTCTCGTCTACATGGCGATCAACACCAAGGTGAAGCCGTTCGACAAGGTCGAGTGCCGCAAGGCCGTGCAGTACGCGATCGACAAGGCCTCGGTGCAGACCGCCGAGGGCGGCCCGATCCGCGGTGACATCGCCTCCACCGTCCTCCCGCCGGACATCCCCGGCTACGAGAAGTCGGATGTCTACGCGACCCCTGGCAACAAGGGCGACGCGGCCAAGGCCAAGGAGCAGCTGAAGGCCTGCGGCACGTCGTCGATCAAGACGAACATCTCGGCGCGCAGCGACCGCCAGCCGGAGATCGACGCGGCCACCGCGATCATCGACTCGCTGAAGAAGGTCGGCATCGACGCCAGCCTGAAGCAGTACCCGTCGGGCAAGTACTTCACCGACTACGCGGGTGTCCCGAAGTTCACCGAGAAGCAGAAGATCGGCCTGATCATGATGCAGTGGGGTGCCGACTGGCCGTCCGGCTACGGCTTCCTGCAGCAGATCCTGCACGGCAAGGCGATCGGTGACTCCGGTAACACCAACCTGTCGCAGTACAACAACAAGGATGTCAACGCCCTCCTGGAGAAGGCGATCGGCACCGAGGACATGACTGCGCGCAACGCCCTGTACACCGAGATCGACAAGAAGACCATGGACGACGCCGTCCTGGTCCCGCTGACCTACTTCAAGGTGCTGCTGGCCCGCCCGACGAACTACACCAACCTGGTGTCGACGGCGGCCTTCAGCGGTCAGTACGACTACCTCAACATCGGCACCACGAAGAAGTAGCAGCCCCGGAAGGCAGGTGAAGGCATTGGTGCCCGCGGGCTTCGCGGCCCGCGGGCACCAGCGCCGATCCCCGTGATCTCGTACATCCTCCGTCGGACGGTCGCAGCGGTGATCCTGCTGCTGGTCGTCTCCGCGGTCACCTTCGGCATCTTCTTCCTGCTGCCACGGATGGCCGGTCAGACCGCCGACCAGCTGGCCCAGCAGTACATCGGAAAGAGCCCGTCGGCAGCGGACATCGCCGCGGTCAAGCACAACCTCGGTCTGGACCAGCCCCTGTATGTCCAGTACTGGCACTTCATCAAGGGGATCGTGGCCGGCGCCACCTATGACATCGGCCCCACCACGGTGCAGTGCAACGCGCCGTGCTTCGGCTACTCCTTCAAGACCCACGTGGAGGTCTGGCCGCAGCTCACCTCGCGCCTTCCGGTGACCATCTCGCTGGCCGCGGGTGCCGCCGTGCTGTGGCTGGTGTCCGGTGTGGCGGCCGGTGTGATCTCCGCGCTCAAGCCGCGCTCGGTCTTCGACCGGACCTTCATGGGCGTCGCGCTCGCCGGTGTGTCGCTGCCCATGTTCTTCACGGGCAACCTGGCGATCCTGCTCTTCACCTACCAGTGGCCCATCTTCGGCCGCACCTATGTCCCGTTCGCCGAGAATCCGGCGCAATGGGCCAACACGCTCTTCCCGGCGTGGTGTTCACTCGCGCTCCTGTACTCCGCCATCTACGCGCGGCTCACCCGCTCGGGCATGCTGGAGACGATGAACGAGGACTTCATCCGCACGGCCCGCGCCAAGGGCCTGCGCGAGCGCAGGGTCGTGGTCCGGCACGGGCTGCGGGCCGCCCTCACTCCGATCATCACCGTCTTCGGCATGGACCTGGGCCTGCTGCTCGGCGGTGCCCTGATCACCGAGACGGTGTTCTCGCTGCACGGCGTCGGCGAGTACGCGGTGCAGGGCATCAAGGACAACGACCTTCCCCCGATCCTCGGCGTCACTCTGCTCGCCGCCTTCTTCGTCGTGATCGCAAATCTTCTGGTGGACCTGCTGTACGCCGCCGCCGACCCGCGGGTGAGGCTCTCGTGACCGAACTGTCAAAGACCGGCGCCGCGGTGGGCGAGCCGGTCAACGCTCCCTCGGACGCGCCGAGTGCCTTCCTCGAAGTCCGCGACCTCAAGGTGCACTTCCCGACCGACGACGGCCTGGTCAAGTCCGTCGACGGGCTCAGCTTCGCGCTGGAGAAGGGCAAGACCCTCAGCATCGTGGGCGAGTCGGGCTCCGGTAAGTCCGTCACCTCGCTGGCGATCATGGGCCTGCACCGGCTCGGCGCGCGCGGCAAGAACGTCCAGATGTCCGGCGAGATCTGGCTCGACGGCCAGGAACTGGTCGCCGCCGAACCGGACGAGGTGCGCAAGCTCCGCGGCCGCGAGATGGCGATGATCTTCCAGGACCCGCTCTCGGCGATGCACCCGTACTACACGGTCGGCAGCCAGATCGTCGAGGCGTACCGCGTCCACCACAAGGTCGACAAGAAGACCGCGCGCAAGCGGGCCATCGAGATGCTCGACCGGGTCGGCATCCCCGAGCCGGCCAAGCGCGCCGACAGCTACCCGCACGAGTTCTCCGGCGGTATGCGCCAGCGCGCGATGATCGCGATGGCGCTGGTCAACAACCCCGAGCTGCTCATCGCGGACGAGCCGACGACCGCCCTCGACGTGACCGTCCAGGCGCAGATCCTCGACCTCATCCGGGATCTGCAGAAGGAGTTCGGCTCCGCCGTGATCCTCATCACCCACGACCTGGGCGTCGTCGCCGAGATCGCCGACGAAGTCCTGGTGATGTACGGCGGCCGGTGCGTGGAGCGCGGCAGCGTCGACACGATCTTCGAGCAGCCGCAGCACCCGTACACCTGGGGGCTGCTCGGCTCGATGCCCCGCATCGACCGCGAGACGTCCGACCGGCTCATCCCGGTCAAGGGCCAGCCGCCGAGCCTCATCAACGTCCCCTCGGGCTGCGCCTTCCACCCGCGTTGCCCGTACGCGGACCTGCCCAAGGGCGATGTCACCCGTACCGTGCGCCCCGAACTGCAGCTGGTCGGCAGCGGGCACTACACCGCCTGCCACCTCTCGCAGGAGGACCGTACGCGGATCTGGACCGAAGAGATTGCGCCGAAGCTGTGAGTGAGACGAAGAAAACGGACGCCGCCGACGCGGTGGTCCCGCAGCAGGCAGCGGCCGCCGAGGACCGTGCGGACGTGACCCCCGAGGGCCGCGCGGACAGGGCGAAGGGCTCGGACGACCGCGAGGTTCTGCTCAGGGTCCAGGGGCTGCAGAAGCACTTCCCCATCCGGAAGGGTGTCCTCCAGCGCCAGGTCGCCGCGGTCAAGGCGGTCGACGGCATCGACTTCGAGGTGCGCAAGGGCGAGACCCTCGGCGTCGTGGGCGAGTCCGGCTGCGGCAAGTCGACCATGGGCCGCGTCATCACCCGGCTCCAGGACCCGACCGGCGGCACCATCGAGTTCGAGGGCAAGGACATCACCTCGCTCAGCGCGGGGAAGCTGCGTCCGCTGCGCCGCGACATCCAGATGATCTTCCAGGACCCGTACGGGTCGCTGAACCCCCGGCACACCATCGGCTCGATCGTCTCGGCGCCCTTCCGGCTCCAGGGAGTTGAGCCCGAGGGCGGGGTGAAGAAGGAGGTCCAGCGGCTGCTCGAGCTGGTGGGCCTGAGCCCCGAGCACTACAACCGCTACCCGCACGAGTTCTCCGGCGGCCAGCGCCAGCGCATCGGCATCGCCCGCGCGCTCGCCCTGAAGCCGAAGCTGGTCGTCGCGGACGAGCCGGTCTCCGCGCTCGACGTGTCGATCCAGGCGCAGGTCGTCAACCTGATGGACGACCTCCAGTCCGAGCTCGGCCTGACGTACGTGATCATCGCGCACGACCTGTCCGTCGTACGCCATGTCTCGGACCGCATCGCGGTGATGTACCTCGGCAAGATCGTCGAACTCGCCGACCGCACCTCGCTGTACGAGGCGCCGATGCACCCGTACACCAAGGCCCTGATGTCGGCCGTGCCGGTGCCGGACCCCAAGCGCCGGGGCACCAAGAGCGAGCGGATCCTGCTCCGCGGCGACGTGCCCTCGCCGATCTCGCCGCCGAGCGGCTGCCGCTTCCACACGCGGTGCTGGAAGGCGACGGAGATCTGCAAGACGGCCGAGCCCCCGCTGCTGGAGCTGAAGCCCGGCCAGCAGGTGGCCTGCCACCACCCGGAGAACGCGGAGGACCAGGCACCGCAGGACACGGTGCTGCTGTCGGTGGCGAAGGCCGCGGTGGAGTTGGTGACTTCGGAGGAGACGCCGGCTGAGACCGAGGGCTCCGCCGAGGTCGAGGAAGCCGAGGCCGAAGCTGCCGCTGTGGCTGAGGCTGACGCGCCCGAAGCTGAGGTCGAGGCCGAGGTCGAGGACGCCGAAGCCTCTGGTGAGGCCGAGGCCGATGAGTCTGAGGCCGCCGCCGAGGGCGACGAGCCCGAGGCCTCCGGTGAGGCCGAGGCCGCGAAGCCCGAGGCCTCCGCTGAGGCTGAGACTGCGGCAGAGGCCGATGAGCCCGAAGCCGATCGGCAGAAGTCGACCGGCAAGTAGGCCGTAGCCGGGCGTGGGCCTTGCTTTGTAAGGTTCACGCCCGTCGGCGGGTGAGAATGTTCGGGTGCTCCAGGAACTGTTCACCCCCTCCGTCCAGCATGTGCTCGACCTCGTCGGGATCTTCGTCTTCGCGATCTCCGGCGCGCTGCTGGCCGTCCGCAAGAACTTCGACGTCTTCGGCATCGCCGTCCTCGCCGAGGTCACGGCGCTGGGCGGAGGGCTGTTCAGGGACCTCATCATCGGGGCCGTGCCCCCGGCCGCGTTCACCGACCTCGGCTACTTCAGCACCCCGCTGCTCGCCGCCCTGCTCGTCTTGTTCCTCCACCCGGAGGTGGAGCGGATCCAGGGCGGCGTCAATGTCTTCGACGCGGCTGGGCTCGGCCTCTTCTCCGTCACGGGCACGACGAAGGCGTACGAGTACGGGCTCGGCCTGACCCAGTCGGCCGCCCTCGGTCTCGCCACCGCGGTGGGCGGCGGTGTGCTGCGCGACGTCCTCGCCAACGAGGTGCCCTCGCTGCTGCGCTGGGACCGGGACCTTTACGCGGTCCCCGCGATGGTCGGCGCCACCATGGTCGTGGTGTGCATCCGCTACGACGCGCTGTCCCCGTTCACCAGCGGACTCGCGGCCGTCACCGCCTTCGTCCTGCGGCTGCTCGCGATGCGGTTCCACTGGCGAGCGCCGCGTGCGTGGCACCGCCGCTCGTCGGCGACGGAGCCGGAGACCCCGTAGCGCCAGGCGCGCTCGCGCAGATGACACAGGGGCCGAAACGCTCAAAGCTACCGCTTAGTAATTTCCTGTTGTACCGTTCATCCATGCCAGAAGCAGCTTCGGTACAGGCCGCACGGGCCACGATCGGCGACAGCGAGTTCGACCGCGACACCGCGGTCACCCTGCGCAAACCCGGCGTCTACGACATCGACCTCTCCGCCGGGTGGACGATCATCAACGCGGTCAACGGCGGCTATCTGCTGGCCGTCCTGGGGCGCGCCCTCGCGGACGCCCTGCCGCACTCCGACCCGTTCAGCATCTCCGCGCACTACCTGACCGCCTCCCGGCCGGGCCCGGCGGTCGTCCGCACGGACGTCGTCCGCTCCGGCCGGACGCTCTCCACCGGCCAGGCGTCCCTCTTCCAGTACGACGACGAGGGCCACGAGGTCGAGCGGATCCGCGTGCTCGCCTCGTACGGCGACCTCGACGCCCTCCCCGACGACGTCCGTACGACCGCGACACCGCCCGCGATCCCGCCGATGGACCAGTGCTTCGGCCCCGAGACTGCACCTGATATCCGACTTCCGTCGGGTGGCCCGGCTCCCGTGCAGGGCAGCTCGGCGATCACCGACCGGCTGTTCCTCAAGCTCGACCCGTCGACCCTGGGCTGGGCGCTCGGGGCGCCGTCCGGGAAGGGCGAGATGCGGTCCTGGTTCGGGCTCGCCGACGGCCGCGACGCCGACCCCTTCTCTCTGCTCCTCGCGGTCGACGCGCTGCCGCCGACCGCCTTCGAGCTCGGGCTGTCCGGCTGGGTGCCGACTGTCGAGCTGACGGTGCATGTGCGTTGCCGTCCGGCGCCCGGCCCGCTGCGCGTGTCGATCACCACCCGCAACCTCGCCGGCGGCTTCCTGGAGGAGGACGCCGAGGTATGGGACAGCGCGGACCGGCTGGTCGCCCAGTCCCGGCAGCTCGCGCGGGCCCGGCTCAGCTGAGCGGACGCCTGCCGAGGCGGGCCGCCAACCGCCCGTAGACGCCGGCCCTTTCGGGGGCCGGCCGGCCCGGTTCGCACGGGCGCCCGTCGCACGGCACGCGCAGCGTCGCCGCCATGTGCTCGTCGCCCTCCCGGGCCTTCAGCGCCCTCGCTCCGACTTCGTTGTACGCCACAGCCCTCGCGTCGCCTTCGACGGTGTCGGCGAGGAGCGTCCTTGAACCGCGGGCCTTCCCGGGGATGCCGCACACGGTGAACGGCGGCGTCACCCCATCCAGTTGCGGCGGCCGATGCTGATCAGGCGCATCTGCCGGCTGGTCACGCGGGCCACACGCGCCCGCTCCTCCTCCGGTGCGTCCAGCGTCTCCAGGAACGCCGATGCCGCCGCCAGCATCTGGTCGACGTACAGGCTCGCGAGCATCATCAGGTCGTCGTCGCTCCACCCTCGCGACTCCGGGCCTTCGGCCAGCGCGACCTTCACCTCCGAGGCGAACCGGGCCAGTTGTTCGCTGATCGCCTCCCGCACCGGCTGGACGCCGCCGTGCCGCTCGCGCGCGACGAAACGGACGTGCGCCGGGTGCGCCTGGACGTGGTGGCGAATCAGATCGACGGCGCGCGTGATGCGTTCTTCGTCCCCGGCCGCGGCCACCGTGTCCTCGATCATCGGGTGCAGGCTGCCGAGCGCCTCCTCGACCAGCGCCACGCCGAGATCCGCCGTCGAGCGGAAGTGCCGGTAGAAGGCGGTCGGGGCGACACCGACGGCACGGGTGACCTCACGCAGCCCCAGGCTGCTCAGGCTCTGCTCCTCCAGGAGCCCCAACGCCGCGTCGAGGAGCGCCTGTCGGGTTTTCTGCTTCTGTGCCTGCCGGATGCCGAGCGTGTGACTCATGCCATGCAGTTAACAACTGTTCTCCGTAATGGAAAAGCCGGAGGAGCGCGCTAGACTGATGAGTCAGTGAACAACTGTAACTACAATCGTTCACTGAGTCGTCGAGCACCGGAACAGTCGGGCCTCACCGTCGAGGAGCGGACTTCCGGGGCTGGACTTCGAGACTTCTTCGAGAGGCACCTCATGCTGTTCCTCGTCGCCGCACTCCTGCTCCTGGGTGTCGTCATGGGCACCGTGGCCCACGCGCCGCTGCCCGTCACCCTCGCCGCCGCCGCCGTCATCGCCATCTGGCTCGCCGTCTTCGCGGTCCGCGAGCGCACCGCCCGCCGACGCCACACCTCCACCAACTGACCGTCGGGAGCTGACTCACAGCATGGACATCACCGCTGTCCCCGCCCGCCGCGCCGCCTCCCGGGACGCCGACGGCATGGCCGTCGCTTCCTTCATCCTCGGCCTCCTCGGCCTCCTGGTCCTCAACCTCGTCCTGGGCCCCATCGCCATCGCCCTCGCCTCGGCCGCCCTCTTCCGCGGCACAACCCGCCGGGGCCGCGCCTTCCTGGGCCTGGGCCTGGGCATCGCGGACCTCGTGGTACTGCTGGCGTTCATGCAGTGGGACGGCACGGTGTCCTGGGACTTCTAGGGGATACCGCTGTGGGCAGTCGTTCCGCAGGGCGATGGGGGTCCCCCCGCTCTGGGGGTACCTCCCAGGCCCTTAAGGCACTGGGGGAGAAGCCGAGAGTGGGGGAGGGTGGGCACAGCCTGCAGCGCCGGTTGCGTCGCACAGGGGTCCGGCCCCAGCGCCGGTAAGGCGCAAACGAACCCCGGGCACGGGCCAGGCCAACGACCGCCGAAGCAGGGGGCGAAGGCCGGTGGAGAGCGGGCCCGTAGAATCGGGCCCACCATGGCTTACCTCGACCACGCCGCGACCACCCCCATGCTCCCCGAGGCGGTAGAGGCACTGACCGCCCAGCTGAGCATCACGGGCAACGCCTCCTCCCTGCACGCCGCCGGCCGCCGCGCCAGGCGGACGGTCGAGGAAGCCCGCGAAACCCTGGCGGAAGCCCTCGGCGCACGCCCCAGCGAGGTGGTCTTCACCTCCGGCGGCACCGAGGCCGACAACCTCGCGGTGAAGGGCCTGTACTGGTCCCGCAGAGACGCCGACCCGGCCCGCACCCGCGTCCTGGCGAGCCCCGTCGAGCACCACGCCGTCCTCGACGCCGTCCACTGGCTCGGCGAACACGAGGGCGCCACGGTCGAGTACCTGCCCGTCGACTCGTGCGGCCGCGTCCACCCGGACGCCCTGCGTGAGGCCATCGCCCGCAACCCCGACGACGTCGCCCTCGCCACGGTCATGTGGGCCAACAACGAGATCGGCACGGTGATGCCGGTCCGCGAACTGGTCGACACCGCCGCCGAGTTCGACGTCCCGCTGCACGCCGACGCGGTCCAGGCCTTCGGCCAGATCCCGGTCGACTTCGGCACGTCGGGGCTCGCCGCGATGACGGTGTCCGGCCACAAGATCGGCGGCCCGTACGGCATCGGCGCGCTGCTCCTGGGCCGCGAGTACAGCCCCGTACCCGTCCTGCACGGCGGCGGCCAGGAGCGCCATGTCCGCTCCGGGACGCTCGATGTGCCCGCGATCGCCTCCTTCGCCGTCGCCGGGCGGCTCGCCGCCGAGCGGCGCGAATGGTTCGCCCGCGAGATCGGCGCCCTGCGCGACGACCTGGTCGAGGCCGTACGCAAGGCCGTGCCCGACGCGATCCTCGGCGGCGACCCGGCGAGTGCTGGCCGGCTGCCCGCCAACGCGCACTTCATGTTCCCGGGCTGTGAGGGCGACTCCCTGCTGCTCCTCCTGGACGCGCAGGGCATCGAGTGCTCCACGGGCTCCGCGTGCACGGCGGGCGTGGCCCAGCCCAGCCACGTCCTCCTCGCGACCGGCACCGACCCCGACCTCGCCCGCGGCACCCTCCGCTTCTCGCTCGGTCACACCTCCACGGACGCGGACGTCGAGGCGGTGGCCCAGGCGATCGGCCCGGCGGTGGAACGGGCGCGCACGGCGGGGCTCACGTAGGGGACGCACGGACCCGGAGGACGCGGGCACGTCCATCGTCGTCGTGGACGTGTACGACCCCGAGGTCGAGATCGAGCTGCCCGAAGCACCCGAGACGACCGACCCCGAGAACCCGGGCAGCGCGGAGCCGGCCACCGTGCCCGAGGTCAGGGGCCAGTCCGAGGAGACGGCGACCCAGGCGCTGACCGACGCGGGCTTCACCGTGGAGACCAAGGAGGCCGACGACCCCGATGTGGCTCCCGGCGCCGCCGCCGGGACCGAACCGGAAGGCGGCAGCACAGCCCCCGGGGGCTCCACCGTGACCCTGTTGATCGCGGCCGACTCCTCCACGGGAGCCGTCCTGGTGGACGTGCCCTCGGTGGTGGGTCAGCCCCTGCCCGACGCGGAACAAGCCATCCGCGATGCCGGACTGGTCCCCGAGACCACCTCCCAGCAGGTGTCCGCCGAACAGCAAGGCCTCGTCATCAGCCAGGACCCGCCCAGCGGCCGGCTGGAGCCCGGCAGCACAGTGACCCTGGTGGTCGGCGAGGAAACGGTGGGCAACGAGCTGACCGGGGCACCGACGCGGGCACCGACAGCGGTGGCACCGTCACCGGGGCGGACGGCACCTGAGCAGAAGAGCCTGGCTCAGGTCCCCATGCGCACCCGGCTAGGCCGTGCTCGTGGCCGCCTCGGCTACGCCGCGGCTCGTGGACGCCTCGGCTGCCTCACGCACCAGCCGCAGGTACCGGTCCCAGTCCCAGTGCGGACCGGGATCGGTGTGGTCGGTCCCGGGGATCTCCACGTGCCCGATGATGTGCTCGCGGTCCACGGGTATGCCGTACCGCTCGCATATCCGGGCCGTCAGCCGTGCGGAGGCGGCGTACATCGCGTCCGTGAAGTCCTCCGGCCGGTCCACGAATCCAGCGTGCTCGATGCCGACGCTCCGCTCGTTGAACTCGCGGTTGCCCGCGTGGAACGCCACGTCCAGCTCGCGGATCATCTGGGTGATGTGCCCGTCCTTGCGGACGATGTAGTGAGCGGCCGCGCCGTGCCCCGGGTCCTGGAAGACCCTCACGGCGCTGGCGAAGCTGCCCTGGGTGACATGGATGATCACCCGGTCTATGCCGTAGTCGTCGGGCCGGTCCGCGCGTCGCCAGTTCGCCGCCGAGGCGGCCACCCACGTGGCACCCCGGAAGTCGACGGCACCGTCCACCCGCGGCTTCTCCATCCCCGGCATCCGCCACCACAGCCGCCGGAGCTCGTCCCGTGCCAGCACGGCGGTGCCCACCGCGGCCGCCGCACCGCCGATGAGCAGCGTCCGACGCCCCATACGCCGGTCCGCGTCCTTGGCCCTACGGCCGCGCGGCTTCGCCTTTTCGTCCTTCATGCGATCTTCAACGGATACGCGCGGGCTTCCGTTCCCCCGGCCCCGTACTCTGGAGGGGTTATGACTGAGACCTCGCAGCGCCCCCTCCGCGTCCTCGCCGCCATGTCGGGCGGAGTGGACTCCGCCGTAGCCGCCGCCCGCGCGGCGGAAGCAGGCCACGACGTGACGGGCGTACACCTCGCGCTCTCCGCCAACCCTCAATCGTTCCGGACCGGCGCGCGCGGCTGTTGCACCATCGAGGACTCGCGCGACGCCCGCCGCGCGGCCGACGTCATCGGCATCCCCTTCTACGTGTGGGACCTCGCCGAGCGCTTCCGCGAGGACGTGGTCGAGGACTTCATCGCCGAGTACGAGGCGGGACGCACCCCGAACCCGTGCCTGCGCTGCAACGAGAAGATCAAGTTCGCCGCCCTGCTCGACAAGGCGCTCGCGCTCGGCTTCGACGCGGTCTGCACGGGCCACTACGCCAAGGTGATCGTGAACGAGGACGGTACGCGCGAGCTGCACCGAGCCTCCGACATGGCCAAGGACCAGTCGTACGTCCTCGGGGTGCTCGACGACCGCCAGCTCGCCCACGCGATGTTCCCGCTCGGCGACACGGTCACCACGAAGGACGAGATCCGCGCCGAAGCCGAGCGCCGGGGCCTCGCCGTCGCCAGGAAGCCGGACTCGCACGACATCTGCTTCATCGCCGACGGTGACACCCAGGGCTTCCTGGCGAACCGCCTCGGCAAGTCCGAGGGCGACATCGTCGACGAGGTCGGCGCGAAGGTGGGCACCCACGAGGGCGCCTACGGCTTCACGATCGGCCAGCGCAAGGGGCTGCGGATCGGCACCCCGGCCGCCGACGGCAAGCCGCGCTACGTCCTGGACATCTCGCCGGTCGACAACACGGTGACGGTCGGCCCGGCCGCCTCCCTCGACGTCTCCGCCCTGACCGCGATCAAGCCCCGCTGGTGCGGCGCCGCCCCGACAGGGCCGGGCACGTACACCGCCCAACTCCGCGCCCACGGCGGCGAGACGACGGTCACCGCCGAACTCGTCGACGGATCGCTCGACGTCGCCTTCACCGAGCCGGTCCGCGGGGTCGCCCCCGGCCAGGCGATCGTCCTGTACGACGGCACGCGCGTGGTCGGCTCGGCGACGATCGCGACGACCACGCGCGCGACGGCGTCCGTTTAGACCACGCGCGCGACGGCATACGCCACGCCGCGCGCGACGGCGTCGGTTTCACCGTCCGCGTCAACCGTCCGTGCCGGCGCGGGCACGGAACTCATCGGGTCACACCACCTCCACGTCGTAGAAGCAGAGGTGGTCCTTGAGCGCGGAGACGTCGGGCTTGGGGTCGGGGTACGCCCAGACCAGGTCGGGCGCGTCCGGGAGTGACCAGTAGGCCGCGGTTCCCTTGAAGGGGCAGTAGGTGTGCGTCTCGGAGGGGGTCAGCAGGTCGAGCCGTACGTCCTCCGCCGGCAGGTAGTAGCGATCCGGACAGCCCGTCTCGCGCATGACGAGGGGTCGGTCGCTCTCCGCCAACACCTGGCCGCCGTGGGTGACCCGCACATGCTGGGTGCCCTGCTCGATGGTGATCGTGTGTCCTTCAGCCATACCCGAAAAGCACTCGCGAAGCCCGGGTTCTTCCCGCGTACGGTGCCCGCATGAATATCTGCGTCTTCCTCTCCGCCGCCGACCTCGACGACCTCTACACGCACCCCGCCCGGGACTTCGCGAAGCTGCTTGGCAAGGGCGGCCACACGCTCGTGTGGGGCGGTTCGGACGTCGGTCTGATGAAGGTGGTCGCCGACGGGGTCCAGGAGGCGGGAGGGCGGCTGCTGGGCGTCTCCGTGGACTTCCTCGCCGCCAAGGCGCGGCCGGGTGCCGACGAGATGGTGATCGCCCGTGACCTCGCCGAGCGCAAGAGGCTGCTCCTGGAGAAGGCCGACGCCGTCGTGATCATGGTCGGCGGGACCGGGACGCTCGACGAGGCGACCGAGATCCTGGAGCTGAAGAAGCACGGGAAGACGGACAAGCCGGTGGTGCTCCTCAACACCGCGGGTTTCTACGACGGCCTGAAGCAGCAGTTCCGGCGCATGGAGGACGAGGGCTTCCTGCCGCGTCCCCTCAGCGACCTGGTGTTCTTCGCGGAGGAGCCGGCGGGTGCGCTGGCCTACCTCGAGGCGGTGACATCAGCGGCTCCGGCCGCGGGCCAGGGCGCCCAGTGATGCGAGCATGGCGTGCATGGCTACACATGTGATCACCGGGGCGGGTTCCGGCATCGGCGCGGCCGTCGCCCGCCGCCTTCACGCGCGCGGGGACGAACTCGTGCTGCACGCGCGCGACGCCGGCCGCGCCAAGGAGCTGGCGGCCGCGTTCCCCGGCGCGAAGACCCTGGTCGGCGACCTGGCGGACCCGGACAAGCTCTCCTGGGCGTTCTCGCACCAGACCCTGCCCGACCGTGTCGACTCGCTCCTGCACATCGCGGGCGTCGTCGACCTGGGCCCGGTCGGCGAGCTGACCCCCAAGTCCTGGCGCCACCAGCTCAACGTCAACCTGATCGCCCCCGCCGAGCTGACCCGCCACTTCCTGCCCCAACTCCGCGTCGCCCAGGGCCATGTGGTGTTCGTGAACTCCGGCGCGGGCCTCAGCGCGCACGCCGACTGGTCCGCGTACGCCGCCTCCAAGCACGGCCTGAAGGCCCTGGCGGACTCCCTGCGCCACGAGGAACACGCCAACGGGGTGCGGGTGACCTCCGTCTACCCGGGCCGCACCGCGAGCCCCATGCAGGCCAAGGTCCACCAGCAGGAGGGCAAGGACTACGACGCGTCGAAGTGGATCGACCCCGAGTCGGTGGCGACCACGATCCTGATGGCCCTCGACCTGCCCCGGGACGCGGAGGTCAACGACCTGACGGTGCGCCCGGGCCGCTGATCTCTCGAAGCCGGGCCGAGGGACAACCAGCCCGTGCCGGAGGGCGCCCCTGAGTCGGACGCACCCCCAGAGGGTTCCGTAGGCTTCCGGGGTGAGCGAAAACAGCGAGTTCAGGTTCGGTCCCGCGACCGGGGTCGGATCCATGCCGGGCGGCGATGCCCGGGAGGCCGCCAAGACGGTGACCGGATCCTTGGAGGACTTCCCGTTCCTCGCGGAACTGCCCGCGCGAGGGCCCGGCGCCGACATGATCGGGCGGACCGCCGGGATGCTGGTCGAGCTGTACGCGCGCGTGGAGCCCAGCGGCTGGCGGATCGGGGACCGGCCAGGGCGGGACACCAAGAGGGCCAGGTCGTGGCTGCGGGAGGACCTCGACGCCCTCGAGGAGTTCACCCAGGGGTACGAGGGTCCGCTGAAGGTGCAGGCCGTCGGCCCCTGGACCCTCGCCGCCGCGCTGGAGCTGAAGAACGGCGAGGCGGTCCTCTCCGACACGGGCGCGTGCCGGGACCTCGCGGGGTCGCTCGCCGAGGGGCTGCGCCTCCACCTCGACGAGGTCCGGCGGCGCGTTCCGGGCGCTCAGGTCGTCCTCCAGCTCGACGAGCCGTCGCTCATCGCCGTGCTGCGCGGGCAGGTCAGGACCGCCAGCGGCTACCGGACCCACCGCGCCGTGGACCGGCAGGTCGTCGAGGCCACGCTCCGGAACGTCATCGGGGTTCACGAAGGCGGCCAGAACGTGGTCCACTCATGCGCACCGGACGTCCCGTTCGCGCTCCTGCGCCGTGCGGGCGCGACGGCGATCTCCTTCGACTTCTCCCTCCTCACCGAGCGTGACGACGACGTGATCGGGGAAGCCGTGGAAGGCGGTACGCGACTCTTCACCGGTGTCGTCCCCGGCGTGGACGGCCCGTTGTCAGACCCTGCCGGTAGCGTCATGGGTGTCAGGACGCTGTGGCGCAGGCTGGGGCTGCAACCGGGTCTTCTCGCGAAGGCGGTCACGGTCACTCCGTCATGCGGGCTCGCGGGGGCTTCCCCCGACTATGCGCGCAAGGCGCTCGCCCAGTGCGTCCGGGCGGCGAGATCCCTCGCGGACAACCCTGAGTAACGGGAGGACAACACGGTGGCCGGCGACAAGCAAGCGGAGACGACGGTGCCCGCCGAGGCACGGGAGAAGCACGCGCAGCTCGCTGAGCAGATCGAGGAGCACCGCTTCCGGTACTACGTGAAGGACGCTCCCGTCATCAGTGACGCGGAGTTCGACAAGCTGCTGCGTTCCCTGGAGGCACTGGAGGAGGAGTACGCCGAGCTGCGTACACCCGACTCGCCGACCCAGAAGGTCGCAGGGGCGTACGAGACGGAGTTCACGGCGGTCGAGCACCGCCAGCGCATGCTCTCCCTCGACAACGCCTTCTCGGACCTGGAGCTCGCCGCCTGGGCCGAGCGCGTCGCCAAGGACGTGGGCACCTCCGACTATCACTTCCTGTGCGAGCTGAAGGTCGACGGCCTCGCGGTCAACCTCACCTATGAGCACGGCCGTCTCACGCGCGCGGCGACCCGAGGCGACGGCCGCACGGGCGAGGACATCACTCCCAACGTCCGTACGATCGCGGAGATCCCGGACCGCCTGAAGGGCGAAAGCGTCCCGGACCTCGTGGAGATCCGCGGCGAGGTCTACTTCCCGATGGAGAAGTTCGAGGAGCTCAACGCCCGCTTGGTGGAGGCCGGCGACAAGCCCTTCGCCAACCCGCGCAACGCGGCGGCGGGTTCGCTGCGCCAGAAGGACCCACGCGTCACCGCCACCCGCCCCTTGCACATGGTCGTCCACGGCATCGGCGCCCTGGAGGGCTTCGAGGGCCTGAACCGCCTCTCCCAGGCGTACGACCTGCTGAAGACCTGGGGGCTGCCCACCGCCCAGCACAACAAAGTGGTCGACGACCTCGACGGCGTACGGGAGTTCATCGCGTACTACGGGGAGAACCGCCACTCCGTGGAGCACGAGATCGACGGCGTCGTCGTCAAGCTCGACGAGATCCCCCTGCAGGGGCGGCTCGGCTCCACCTCGCGCGCGCCGCGCTGGGCGATTGCGTACAAGTACGCGCCCGAGGAAGTCAACACCAAGCTCATCAACATCCGTGTCGGCGTGGGGCGTACGGGCCGGATCACGCCGTACGCCCAGGTCGAACCGGTCACGGTCGCGGGCTCCGAGGTCGAGTTCGCCACGCTGCACAACCAGGACGTGGTGAAGGCCAAGGGCGTCCTCATCGGGGACACGGTCGTCCTACGCAAGGCCGGTGACGTCATCCCGGAGATCCTCGGCCCGGTCGTCGACCTGCGCGACGGCACGGAGCGGGAGTTCGTGATGCCGGCCGAGTGCCCCGAGTGCGGTACGGCGCTGCGGCCGATGAAGGAGGGCGACGTCGACCTGCGCTGCCCGAACGCGCGCACATGCCCGGCCCAGTTGCGTGAGCGGCTCTTCTACCTCGCGGGCCGCAAGGCGCTGGACATCGAGCACTTCGGCTACGTCGCCGCGGCGGCCCTCACCAAGCCGCTGGAGCCGTCCGAGCCGCCGCTGGTGGACGAGGGCGACCTCTTCGACCTGACCATCGAGCAGTTGCTGCCCATCAAGGCGTACGTCCTCGACCAGGACAGCGGCCTGCCAAAGCGCGACCCGAAGACGGGCGAGGAGAAGATCGCCACGGTCTTCGCCAACCAGCAGGGCGAGCCCAAGAAGAACGCGATCGCCATGCTGGACAACATCGCGGCCGCCAAGGACCGCCCGCTCGCCCGTGTCCTCACGGGTCTGTCGATCCGTCATGTCGGGCCGGTCGCGGCCGAGGCGCTGGCGCGCGAGTTCCGCTCGGTCGACCGGATCGACCAGGCCACCGAGGAGGAACTCGCCACCACCGAAGGCGTCGGACCGATCATCGCCGCCTCGCTCAAGGAGTGGTTCACCGAGGACTGGCACCGCGACATCATCCGCAAGTGGCGTGCAGCCGGGGTCCGGATGGAGGAGGAGGGCTCCGGCGAGGACGAGGGGCCGCGCCCGCTCGAAGGGCTCACCGTCGTCGTGACCGGCACGCTCGAACATCACACGCGGGACGGCGCGAAGGAGGCCCTGCAGACCCGGGGAGCGAAAGTGACCGGTTCTGTCTCGAAGAAGACGTCCTTCGTCGTCGTGGGTGAAAACCCTGGGTCGAAGTACGACAAGGCGATGCAGCTGAAGGTTCCGGTTCTGAACGAGGACGGCTTCGCCGTCCTGCTCGAACAAGGGCCGGACGCAGCGGCCGAAGTCGCGCTTCCGATCGAGGAGTAGCGGTTGAAGGCCACCCGTTCGGCGCATATCAGATGCATACGGGTGGCCGGGTCGCATTCGGGCAACCGTCCACGACCGCTGCCCGTAGAAGCCTTCTGCCGCCTACTGTTGAGGTGTGCGCCTGCCGTGCCCAGCTGCGGTTGGGGCATCCCCTGCTCTTCGAGAGCCTGGGGAAGGGTTTTCAGACGCGGCGCCGTTGGCAGTTGTCGTCGGCGACGGACCGCGTGGCGTGGGCACCGCCGGCTGTGAGAGGGACGGGAATGGAACCGACCGAGAGCGCCGCCCCCGGTTCACGGCTGCGCCTGCGCCGGATGGCCGGCGCGTGGCTGGCCGGCATCCGGACGGGGCGCTCCCCGGAGCGCCCCGCCGCGAGCGGGCTCGGTACCGCCCCACTCACCGCGCCGACCGCCCCGGGCGTGGACCGGCTCGGCACCGACCGCGGCACCGGCCCGCCCGGCCAGGATCCCGAACGGCACGTCTCCTGGCCCGCACTGCCCGCGGTGCTCATCGCGGCGGCCGGGTTCGTCCTGGGCGCCGGCTTCTACCGGGCGTTCAGCGGTGGCCACGCGCTCTTCCCGTCCGGCACCGTCGGCTGGTCGCTGGCCGTGCTGACCGGCGTCATCGTCGGCCATCTGGTCGCTCTCGGCCGGGCCCGCGGGTTGGGCGGTACGGGCTCCGGCTCGGCGCTCACCCTCGCGGTCCTGCTGCTGTACGGCTGGGTGCCCGCCGGAATGGTCAGCCTGACCGTCGTCGTGCTGGTCGGCGTCGCGCGCCGCAACCGCTGGCGCCAGGGCGTGCTGCACGGCGCGGCCGACATCCTCGGCATCGGCGCCGGGGCGCTGGTCCTGGCCGCGTGTCGCCGGTTCCCGAGCGTCGAGTCGCCCTGGAACCCGGAGACCTGGACCTTCTCCGCCGCCCCCCAGGTGGCGCTGGTCGCGGCCGTCTATCTCGCGGTTCCCCGCGCCCTGCTCTGGTACCTGCACGCGCCGCGCACCACGGGCCTGCCCACCGTCGCCCGTACGGCCCTGGTCAGACAGGGGCTCCTCGCGGTCGCGCTGCTCGGGATCGCGCCGCTGATCTGCGTGGTCGCGGTCGCGCAGCCGCTCCTGCTGCCGCTGTTCTCGATCCCGCTGATCGCCCTCGACTCCACTTTGTGGATCGCCCGCGCGCGGGCAGAGGAGCAGCTGCGCGATCCGCTGACGGGGCTGCCCAACCGGCAGTGGCTGCTGGAACGCACCTGGGCGGCTCTGGACGATGCCGAGCGCATCGGTGCGCGTTCCGCTCTGATGCTGATCGACCTCGACCGTTTCCGTTCGGTGAATGACACGTTGGGGCATCTCGCCGGGGACCGGCTGCTCCTTCAGATAGCCGACCGGCTGCGGCTCGCACTGCCGCGCGGGGCGGAGGCCGCGCGGCTCGGCGGCGACGAGTTCGCCGTGTTACTGCCGGTCGCCGACTCCACCACGTCGGCCACGCGGGTCGCCCGCAACCTCGTCGCCGCGCTCGGCTCACCGCTCGACCTCGACGGGCTCACCCTCGTCCTGGAGGCCAGTGCCGGGCTCGCCGTCTTCCCCGACCACGCGCTCGACGCGGAGGGGCTGCTGCGGCGCGCGGACGTGGCGATGTACCAGGCGAAGCGGGACCGTACGGGGGTGGAGGTGTACGAGTCCAAGCGGGACTCCAACACGCCGGACCGGCTCGGTCTGCTGGGCGATCTGCGCCGCGCCCTCGACGCGCACGAGGTGCAGCTGCACTACCAGCCCAAGGTCCGCTTCGACGGACAGGTGGCCGGACTCGAGGCGCTGGTGCGCTGGGTGCATCCCGAGCGCGGGAAGGTGCCGCCGGACGAGTTCATCGCCATAGCCGAGTCGTCCGGGCTGATGCCGCATCTCACCGAGTACGTGCTGGAGACGGCGCTCGGGCAGGTCGCGCGGTGGCGCGCGCAGGGCCTGCACGTGCCGGTCGCGGTGAACGTCTCGCCGCGCGATGTGCACACCCCCGGGTTCGCCGGTGCGGTCGCCGCGCGACTCGCCCGGCACGGGGTCCCGGCGGGGGCGCTGCAGCTGGAGATAACGGAGCACGTGCTCCTGGAGGATCCGCAGCGGGCCGCGGACACCCTGGCCGCGCTGACCGGGCACGGGGTGAAGATGTCGCTGGACGACTTCGGTACGGGCTACTCGTCGCTGGTTCACCTGCGCCGGCTGCCGGTGAGCGAACTGAAGATCGACCGGTCGTTCGTCGCGCGGCTCGCGGTGGACACGGAGGACGCGGAGATCGTGCGCTGCACGGTCGATCTCGCGCACTCCCTGGGCCTGCTCGTCGTCGCCGAGGGCGTCGAGGACGACGAGACGTGGGAGCGGCTGCGGGACCTGGGCTGCGACGCCGTCCAGGGGTGGCTCGTCGCGGCCGCGATGCCCGCCAAGGAGGCAACGGCGTGGCTGCGCGCCCGGGGCTCCCGGGGCTGGCAGCGGCCGCGCGCCGCGCTGCCCGCCGCGGAGTAACCTCCGGTTCGCAGCCGAGTGGCCTCCGGTTCGCCGCCGGGTGCGGGCCCGTGGGGGTTCCGCCTTGTTCTCCCACCCGCGCACCGCCCGTTACCGTCACCCGACAAGCCGAGGTCGCCCGTGGGGGTGCCTCGCCGTCGGCGCCCGTCCGTAACAGGCGGGTCCGCAGCGCCCCGTCAGGGGCGCGGAGCTGTGACATATGCGGCTCCGCCGCGTGGATGCCACCAGCCACTGACGTCCCGCGGGTTTTGGACGATGGTGTCAGTCCCCGGACGGACTGGGGCCGACGGCGAGAACCTCCACGGGAGACGTGGACCTCTTCAGCGGACCGTCACGGGTGGTGCTGGTGGGAGACCCCCGAAAGAAACCCTGGCGCAGGCACCACCCCCGGCGCCATAGGATTGGGCCCAAACCACACACACTCACCCCAGAGGATCGCTGCATGCCTGGCATCACGCGCGAGGAGGTCGCCCACCTCGCACGGCTGGCGCGTCTGGAGCTGAAGGGCGAAGAGCTCGACCACTTCGCAGGCCAGCTCGACGACATCATCGGCGCGGTCGCCCGCGTCAGCGAGGTCGCCGACCAAGACGTACCGCCGACCTCTCATCCGCTGCCGCTGACGAACGTCATGCGCGCGGACGAGGTTCGTCCGTCGCTCACCCCCGAGCAGGCGCTCTCCGGCGCCCCGGCCCAGGAGCAGCAGCGTTTCAAGGTGCCGCAGATCCTGGGGGAGGACTAATCAGCATGACGGACATCATCAAGCTCACCGCGGCCGAGACCGCCGAGAAGATCGCCTCCGGCGAGCTCACGGCCGTCGAGGTCACCGAGGCCCACCTTGCCCGGATCGAGGCCATCGACGAGAAGGTGCACGCCTTCCTGCACGTCGACCGCGAGGGCGCCCTCGCCCAGGCCCGCGCCGTCGACGAGAAGCGGGCCCGCGGGGAGAAGCTCGGCCCGCTGGCCGGCGTTCCCCTCGCGCTCAAGGACATCTTCACCACCGAGGGCGTTCCGACGACCGTCGGTTCGAAGATCCTCGAGGGCTGGATCCCGCCGTACGACGCGACGCTCACCAAGCGGCTGAAGGCCGCCGATGTCGTCATCCTCGGCAAGACCAACATGGACGAGTTCGCCATGGGGTCCTCCACCGAGAACAGCGCCTACGGGCCCACCGGCAACCCCTGGGACCTCACCAAGATCCCCGGCGGCTCGGGTGGCGGTTCGTCCGCCGCGCTCGCCTCCTTCCAGGCGCCGCTCGCCATCGGCACCGACACCGGCGGCTCCATCCGCCAGCCCGCGGCCGTCACCGGCACGGTCGGCGTCAAGCCGACGTACGGCGCGGTCTCCCGCTACGGCATGGTGGCGTTCTCGTCCTCCCTCGACCAGGGCGGCCCCTGCGCCCGTACGGTCCTGGACGCGGCTCTCCTGCACGAGGTCATCGCCGGGCACGACCCGCTCGACTCGACCTCCATCGACGCCCCGGTCCCGCCGGTCGTCGAGGCCGCCCGCAACGGCAGCGTGGCGGGCATGCGTGTCGGCGTCGTCAAGCAGTTCCGCGGCGAGGGCTACCAGGCCGGTGTCATCCAGCGCTTCGACGAGTCCGTCGCCCTCCTCAAGGAGCTGGGCGCCGAGATTGTCGAGCTGGACTGCCCGTCCTTCGACCTGGCGCTCTCCGCGTACTACCTGATCGCCCCGTCCGAGTGCTCGAGCAACCTCGCCCGTTTCGACGGCCTGCGCTACGGACTCCGTACCGGCGACGACGGCACCCGTTCCGCCGAGGAGGTCACCTCCCTAACCCGTGAGGAGGGCTTCGGCCCCGAGGTGAAGCGCCGCATCATGCTCGGAACCTACGCGCTCAGCTCCGGCTACTACGACGCGTACTACGGCTCGGCGCAGAAGGTCCGTACGCTCATCACGCGCGACTTCGAGAAGGCGTTCGAGCAGGTGGACGTGATCGTCTCCCCGACCACGCCCACCACCGCCTTCGCGATCGGCGAGCGTGCCGACGACCCGATGGCGATGTACCTCGCGGACCTGTGCACCATCCCGACCAACCTGGCCGGCAACTCCGCCATGTCGCTGCCCTGCGGTCTCGCCCCCGAGGACAACCTCCCGGTCGGTCTGCAGATCATCGCTCCGGCGCTCAGGGACGACCGGCTGTACAAGGTCGGAGCCGCCGTCGAGGCCGCTTTCGTGGAACGCTGGGGTCACCCGCTGCTGGAGGAGGCTCCGTCGCTGTGAGTGCCATGGCAAAAAAGGCCAAGAACTTCAAGAAGTCCAAGACCGGGCTGTACGTGTCGCTGGGCAGCACCGCCTTCGGTGCGATCAGCGTGGCCAAGCAGGCCAAGCTGGCCCGCGAGGACGGTGACTTCCTGCGGCTGGTCGACGCGGCCGTGTCCGCCGCCGCCATCGTCACCGGCCTGGCGATCCTCTACCGCGAGCTGAAGCGGCTCGGCGACGACGACGTCCTGCTGGGCTGAGAGGGAAAGTTTCATCGTGACCGTCACTGAACTGGAGTCGTACGAGGACGCCCTCGCGTCCTACGACCCCGTCATGGGCCTGGAGGTCCATGTCGAGCTCGGCACCAAGACCAAGATGTTCTGCGGGTGCTCCACGGAGCTGGGCGCCGAGCCCAACGCGCAGACCTGCCCGATCTGTCTCGGCATGCCCGGCTCGCTCCCGGTCGTCAACGCGACCGGCGTCGAGTCCGCGATCAAGATCGGTCTCGCGCTGCACTGCGAGATCGCCGAGTGGTGCCGCTTCGCCCGGAAGAACTACTTCTATCCGGACATGCCGAAGAACTTCCAGACCTCTCAGTACGACGAGCCGATCGCCTTCAACGGCTACCTCGACGTACAGCTGGAGGACGGCGAGGTCTTCCGCGTGGAGATCGAGCGCGCCCACATGGAGGAGGACACCGGCAAGTCGACGCACGTCGGCGGTGCCACCGGCCGCATCCACGGCGCGCAGCACTCCCTGCTCGACTACAACCGCGCGGGCATCCCGCTCATCGAGATCGTCACCAAGCCGATCACCGGCGCGGGCGAGCGCGCTCCCGAGGTCGCCCGGGCGTACGTCGCCGAGCTGCGCGAGCTCATCAAGGCGCTCGGTGTCTCGGAAGCCCGCATGGAGATGGGCCAGATGCGCTGCGACGTGAACCTCTCGCTGATGCCCAAGGGCGGCGAGAAGTTCGGCACGCGCTCCGAGACGAAGAACGTCAACTCGCTGCGCTCCGTGGAGCGTGCCGCCCGCTACGAGATCATGCGCCACGCCGCGGTGCTGAGCTCGGGCGGCACGATCATTCAGGAGACCCGCCACTTCCACGAGGACACCGGGTCCACGACCTCGGGCCGCGTGAAGGAAGAGGCCGAGGACTACCGGTACTTCCCGGAGCCCGACCTCGTCCCCGTCGCCCCGTCCCGTGAGTGGGTCGAGGAGCTGCGCGCCGGTCTGCCCGAGCAGCCGCTGGCCCGCCGTAACCGGCTGCGCGAGCAGTGGGGCGTCAGCGCCCACGACATGCAGTCGATCCTCAACGCCGGTGCCATCGACCCGATCGTCGCCACGATCGAGGCCGGTGCCGACGCCGCCTCCGCCCGCAAGTGGTGGATGGGCGAACTGGCCCGCAGCGCCAACGAGTCGGGCAAGGCCCTGGAGTACCTGCCGATCACCCCGGCGCAGGTCGCCCGGGTCGCCGAGCTCGTCACGTCCGGTGATCTGAACGACAAGATGGCCCGTCAGGTCATCGAGGGCGTCCTCGCGGGAGAAGGCACCCCGGACGAGGTCGTCGAGAAGCGCGGCCTGAAGGTCGTCTCGGACGAGGGCGCGCTGACCGCCGCCGTCGACGAGGCCATCGCCGGGAACCCGGGCGTCGCCGACAAGATCCGCGGCGGCAAGGTCCAGGCCGCGGGCGCGCTGGTCGGCGCGGTCATGAAGGCCACCCGTGGCCAGGCCGACGCGGCCCGCGTGAAGGAACTGATCCTGGAGAAGCTGGGCGTCAGCGAGGGCTGAGTTCCGCGCTTTCCTACGCCCTAGGGGGATGCATCGGTTGCGATGCATCCCCCTAAGGCTTGCGGCAGTGATTCCGAGGCGCAGGCTACGGGTGCCGTGCGACGATTCCGGGGCGGCGGCGCGCGGACGACGCGCTGGTGGACGTAATCAACGCTGGTGGACGTAATCGACAAGGAGCGGCAGCAGGATGTACGCGATATCCCTGGGCGACGACGGCGCGGAACTGCGGCCCCTGGAGCCCTGGCACGCCGAGGAGTTCCTGTCGCACCTCGACCGGGGACGCGAGTTCATCACCCAGCACATCCCCTTCGGGACCAACGCCACGGACGCCGGCTCGGCGCGGGCGGTGCTCCAGAAGTACGCCGACATGCGCGCCGCCGACACCGGATCGCTGCACGGCCTGTGGCTGGACGGGAAGCTCGTTGGCGGCGTGCTCTTCCTGAACTTCGACGCGGAGCGCGGCAACTGCGAGGTCGGGTGCTGGCTGGAACCCGCCGGTACCGGGCGCGGGTTGGTCACGCGCGCGATGCGGGTGCTCATCGACTGGGCCGTCGGCGCACGCGGCATCCACCGTGTGGAGTGGCACGCGTCGTCCGCCAACGAACCGAGCATCAACGTGGCGCGACGGCTGGGCATGAGCCGCGACGGCGTACTCCGGGAGAATTATCCGCACCGGGGCGTCCGCGCGGACACCGAGGTGTGGTCGGTGCTCGCGCCCGAGTGGCGCGAGGCACGCGCGCGTGACGCTCACAAGGATCATTAAGGAACTTCTCAGAGAGCATCCGTACGGTGCGGGGCATGGGAACCAAGACTGTTGACGAGGCCGGGGTCGAGACCGGCACCGAGGCGAAGAGCGACGAGACGGCCGTGGACGTCACGAAGACCGCGACCGAGGCCGAGACCGAGACCGGGGCCGGGGCCGCGGTCGCGGAGCAGACGGAGACCAAGGCCGACGCACAGGCTCAGGAGGGCGACAACGCCCCCGAAGCCGAGGCCGAGACGGATGCCACCGGAGTCGGGCAGGGCGCCGCCGCCGTCGTCTCCGCGGGACTCGGCATCGTGTCGCTCACCGGCAGCTGGGTCGCCACCGTGGCCGCCGCGCGCGAGACGCTTGTCGGCCAGCTCGAGACCTCGTCGACCGCGAGCGTCGCCCAGCAGGTCAAGGCGGTCTACGGCGACGCCTGGGCGACCACCGCGCTGGTGGGCGGCCTCTTCGCGCTGGCCGCGCTGATCGTCGGCGTCGTCGTGCTCGTCCGGCCTGCCTTCGGGGCGCCCGGCAAGCCGCAGGCCGCCTGGATCAAGTCGGTCGCCTGGGCGGGCGTCTCGCTCGGCGTCATCGGCCTGGTGCTCGCGGTCGCCAAGTACTCCGACATCCTGTTCGGACTGCCCTCCACCAGCTGAATCCCCGTACCTCTGAGGGGCCTTAGGGCCGGCGTAAGTCACTTACGGCGGGCCTAAGGCCCTTCCTGCGCGCAAGATGCGGAATTCTCCCGATGTGGCGCACCCCCCTGGGAGACGAAGGTTGAGGCATCGCAACGAGCGAGGCCGAAACCGGCTCTTCACGAGGGGTACCAGATGTTCCAGTACGAGCTTCACCAGATCCGATCCGCCGAACTGATCCGCCAGGCCGAGAACCACCGACTGGTGCGGGAGGCGCTCCGCGCCCGCCGTGCCGCCCGCCGCGCCGCGGCGCGCGCGTCCGCGGCACACGACATGGAGGGGCGGGGCCATACCGACCGTCCCCGCCGACACTGGTTCGCCCGCGCCGCGTGAGCGGCGGGCCGCGGGAGGACGGCCGTACGGGACCGAACGGCCGTACGGGAGCGAACGGCCGTACGGGACCGAACGGCCGTACGGGGGAGGACGGCCGGAGCGGTGCCGGCCGTCTCCCGGAGGCCGCCGGAGTCACGGTCGCCCTCCCGATAACCGGTGCCGCGGTGTCAGACCCCTGTGCGATGCTCTGGCTCGTGGAAACCAGGTCCGTCAGCCCGGTGTTCGTCGGACGCACCGACGAACTGGGGGTGTTGAAAGACGCGCTCGCCCGCGCTGCCGCGGGCGAGCCGCAGGCGTTGCTGCTCGGCGGCGAGGCGGGGGTCGGAAAGACCCGCCTCATCGAGGAGTTCGCCACGGCGGCCGCGCGCGAGGGCGCCGTCATGGCCTGCGGCGGCTGCGTCGAGATCGGCGCCGACGGGCTCCCCTTCGCACCGTTCTCCACCGCCCTGCGCGCCCTGCGCCGCCACCTCCCGGACGAACTGGCCGCCGCTGCCGCCGGACAGGAGGAGGAGCTGGCCCGGCTGCTGCCCGAACTGGGCGAGGCCACCCGAGGACGGCGATACGACGAGGAGGGCATGGCCCGCCTCTTCGAACTCACCGCCCGTCTCCTGGAGCGCGTCGCCGCGGACCGCACGGTCGTCGTCGCCCTCGAAGACCTGCACTGGGCGGACGCCTCCACCCGCCATCTGCTCGCCTACCTCTTCCGCACCCTGCGCACCGGCCGCCTGGTCGTCCTCGCCAGCTACCGCGCCGACGACATCCACCGCCGCCACCCGCTGCGCCCCCTCCTCGCCGAGCTCGACCGCCTCCGCACGGTCCGCCGCATCGAACTAGGCCGCTTCAGCCGCACCGAGGTCGGCCGTCAGATCGCCGGAATCCTCGCCCGCGAACCCGAGCCGGCCCAGGTCGACGACATCTTCGCCCGCTCCGACGGCAACGCGTTCTTCGTCGAGGAGCTCGCCGTCGCCGCCCACGTGGGCTGTCGTACCGGGCTCACGGACTCCCTCCGCGATCTGCTCCTCGTACGCGTCGAAGGGCTGCCGGAGAGCGCCCAGCGGGTCGCCCGGATCGTCGCCGAGGGCGGCTCCACCGTCGAGTACCCGCTGCTGGCCGCCGTGGCCCGGCTCGCCGAGGACGACCTCATCGAGGCGCTGCGGGCCGCCGTCGGCGCCAACATCCTGCTCGCCTCGCCCGGCGGCGACGGCTACCGCTTCCGCCACTCCCTGGTCCGCGAGGCCGTCAGCGACGACCTGCTGCCCGGCGAGCGGTCCCGCTTCAACCGCCGGTACGCCGAGGCCCTGGAGACCGACCCCACACTCGTACCGGCCGACGAGCGCATCACCCGCCTGGCCAGCTACTGGTATCACGCGCATGACGCCGCCAAGGCCCTCCCCGCCGTCCTGGACGCCGCCGTCGAGGCCCGCAGCCGCCACGCCCACTCCGAGCAACTACGGCTCCTGGAGCGGGCGATGGAGCTGTGGGACGTCGCCCCCGAGGCCGTACGGGACGAACTGCGCCCCATCGACTACGTCGAGGTCTACCCTCCCCCACTGCCTGAAGGGCGTGGGGGGACCCCCAGCGGCTGCGACCCGGCGACGACACCCCTGCGCTATCTCGACCTGATGGCCGAGGCCGCCGTGGCGGGCCGGCTGTGCGGGGAGCGCGAGCGCGCCCTGAAGATCACCAAGCGGGCACTGCACCTCCTGGAGGAGGAGGGCGACCCCCTGCGCGCTGCCTGGTTCTGGATCCAGCGCTCCCGCCTGACGCAGGCGATGGCGCGCGGCGACGGCTGGAAGGAACTGGGCACCGCCCAGGACCTGGTCCGCGGCCTGCCGCCGTCCGAGGTGCACGCCGAGGTGCTCTCCATGGCCGCCGCCTGGTGCATGCTGCACGAACCGGGCCCCGGCGCTCTCGCGGCCGCCGAGCAGGCCGTGGAGTACGCGCGCATGGTCGGCGCCCGCCACATCGAGCTGAACGCCCGGCTCACGCTCGGCGGGCTCATGGTCGACGCGGGAGACGTCGAGGCCGGACTCGCGGAGATGTACGAGGTCAAGGAGCGGGTGAACCGGCACGGCGCCTCCCAGCTCCTGGGCCGCGTGCACATCAACCTGCCGTCCCACCTGGAATCCGTCGGCCGCTCCCGCGAGGCCGTCACGGTCCTGCGGGAGGGCGTCGAACTCGCCCGCCGGAACGGCCTGTTGGAAACCGAGGCCTGGATCTGGGGCAACCTCTCCGACTCGCTCTACGCCCTCGGCCAGTGGGACGAGGCCGTCCAGGCCGCGGCGAACGGGCTGCGCGTCGGGCTCAGCGGCAAGCCGTCGGGCAGCGCCGCCACGCGCCTGGCGGATCTCGCCCTCGCCCGCGGCGACCTCGCCGACGCCGGGCGCCAACTGGCCGCCGCCCGTGACCACTTCGGCACCCACGACCCCATGCCGCAGCACTCCCTCCCGCTGATGCGCACCACGATCGCCATCGCCGCGGGCGAGGCCCGCCTCCTCGACGCCCGCGCCGCCCTGGAGCAGGCCCTGGACGCGGGCTTCCCACCCGGCACCCAGCGCTACGGCTGGCCCCTGCTGCTCGAAGCAGCCACCGCGGAGGCCGATGCCCGCGGGCTGCCCGCCGCCGAGGCGGGCCGCGCCGGGACGGTGGCCCGCATCCGCACGGCCGCCAAGTCCCTGGCCACCGGCGCACCCCTCTGGCTCGCGTACCAGGAATGGGTACGCGCCGAACTCCTGCGCGCAGAGGGCGTGACCACCCCGCACGACTGGTCCGAGGTGGTCACCGCCTTCGAACTCCTGGAGCGCCCCTACGACCTCGCCCGCGTCCGTCACCGCCTCGCCGAGGCCCTGCTGACCTCGGGCACGGACGACGACGGCCGCGCCCGCGCCACCGAACTCCTCCGGCTGGCCCGGGCGGCCGCCGACCACCTCGGCGCGCGCCCGCTCGCCGACGCCGTCTCGCTGCTCGCCCAGCGCGCCCGTCTCGCCCTGACCCACGCCCCCGAGCCGCCCGCCCTGGCCCACGCCGACCCGGCGGTGGCGCTCGGCCTCACCAGCCGCGAGCGCGACGTCCTCCGCCTGGTCGCCGCCGGCCGCAGCAACCGCCAGATCGCCGAGGAACTCTTCATCTCCCCGAAGACGGCCAGCGTCCACGTCTCGAACATCCTGGCCAAGCTCGACGTCTCAGGCCGGGGAGAGGCGTCGGCGCTGGCACACCGGCTGCGGCTGTTCCCACCGGAGACCCCTGCCGCCCAGGCAGCGGGCTGAGACCTATGCTCCCGGAGATCCGGGCCGAAGGAGGCACCGTGTTCAACATGTTCGAGGAGCTCTTCGCCCCAGGCCGCAAACACACCAACGACGAACGCAAACGCCTGGAACTGACCCGAGTCGACATCAACGACGGCGACCCGAGCCGCGGTCCCATAGACCTGTCCTCGGGCAGGGTGGTCGTACGGGTGCCGAAGCAGGAGCCGACGGCGGAGCCCGACGAGTCCTGAGGCGCCGCGCGTCCACGCCGCGCTGGTTCCCCCCTACTTCACTTCCGGCTACTTCACTTCCGGCTACTTCACCTCGGGCTACTTCACCTCCAGCTCCAGAATCCTGTCGTCCCCGTCCCCGGGGCTCCCGCGGCCGTCCGTCTCGCTCGTCGTCAGCCAGAGTCTGTCGCCGCCCGCGGAGACGACCGTGCGCAGGCGGCCGTACTCGCCCTCCAGGAAGGCCTCGGGGGCTGCGGAGGCCTTCGTGCCGTTCAGGGGGATGCGCCAGAGGCGCTGACCGCGGAGGCCTGCCATCCAGATGGAGCCCTCGGCGTAGGCGATGCCGCTGGGGGAGGCCTCGTCGGTGTGCCACTGGGCGATCGGGTTGTGGTACTTGGCGTTGTCGCCCTTGCCCTCGACCACCGGCCAGCCGTAGTTGTCGCCGGGCTTGATCTGGTTGAGCTCGTCCCAGGTTTTCTGGCCGAACTCGGCCGCCCACAGCCGCTGTTTGTCGTCCCAGGCGAGCCCCTGGACATTGCGATGCCCGTACGAATAGACGACCGAGTCTCCGAACGGATTGCCCGGCGCGGGCTCGCCCTCCGGTGTCATCCGCAGGATCTTGCCGCCCACTTCCTTCTTGTCCTGGGCCAGCCCCGGGTCACCCGCCTCGCCCGTGCCCGCGTACAGCATCTTGTCGGGGCCGAACGCGATCCGGCCGCCGTTGTGGATCATTCCCTTGGGGATGCCCTTGAAGATCGTGTCCGGGGCGCCCAGTTGCTCCCCGGCCGGCTTCTTCTCGTCGTACAGCATGCGGACGATGCGGTTGTCCGAGGCCGTCGTGAAGTACGCGTAGATCATGTGGTCGGACGCGTAGTCGGGGGAGAGCGCGAGGCCCATGAGGCCGCCCTCGCCCGCGGGGGCCACCCCTGGCACCTGCCCCAGCTCCGTCTTCTTGCCGGTCTTCTCGTCGACCCGTGTGATCGTCCCTTCGTCCCGCGAGGACACCAGCAGGCCGCCCTCGGGCAGCGGGGTGAGACCCCAGGGGGTCTCGAGGTCCTCGGTGACCGTGCGCACGACCTTCACCGAGCCCTTGGCGGGCGGTGTCTCCTCGGCGGCCCCCGCCGGCGAGGGTGTCCCCGTCCCCGCACCACTCGACGTACCACTCGACGGCGGGCCTGTGTCACCGAACGGCGGTCCTTCGCCGTCGTCGGAGGAACAACCGGCCGTCACCACCAGCGCTGCCGCGGCCAATACGGCCGTCACCACTCGACGTTGCACGATCACAGTTCCCTTCGACGCGGCGGTCCTACTGTTCATACACCGCTCGCGTCCCACGGGTTCCCGATCACGAACATCCCATCCACGAGCACCCCATCCACGTGTACGTAATCCACGAACACGCGATGCGGTGCGCGTGCGTCAGTCCCAGGACCCCTGCGCCACCGGCAGCCCCGCCACCTCCGCGAGGTCCTCCGGCGTGAGCCGCAGGTCGGCCGCCCCCGCGTTCTCCGTGACCCAGCGCTCCCGCTTGGCCCCCGGCACCGGGACCACGTGCGCCCCCTGCGCCAGGACCCACGCCAGTGCCACCTGCGCGGGCGTGACGGCGTTCTCGGCGTCCTCGGGGTCCCCGTGCCGTCGGGCGATGCGCCGCAGCCCGGCGACGATGGGCTGGTTCGCGGCCATCATCTCCGCCGTGAAGCGGGGGTGGCGGGCGCGCACGTCGTCGGGTTCGAAGCCCTCGCCAGGGGTCAGCGTGCCGGTCAGGAAACCGTTGCCGAGCGGCATCGCGGCCAGGAAGCCGACCCCGCGCGCCGCGCACCACGGCAGCAGCGCGTCCAGCGCCTCCGTCGACCACACCGACAGCTCGGCCTCCACGGCGCTCACCGGGAAGACCTGCTGCACCCGCTCCAACTGTCGGATCGTCCCGTCATGCAGTCGCGCTCCCGAGCGGCGGGCCGAGCGGGCACCCACCGCGCACAGCCCGAGCGACCGCACCTTTCCGGCCGACACGAGTTCGGCCATCGCGCCCCAGGTCTCCTCGACCGGAACCTCCGGGTCCGGGCGATGCAGCTGATAGAGGTCGATCACGTCTGTCTGCAGCCGCCGCAGCGACGCGTCGCACGCCCGCTTCACATAGCCGGGGCGCCCGTTGGCCACGATGTGCTGCTCGCCGACCAGCAGGCCGACCTTGGTCGACACGAAGGCCTCGGAGCGCCGCTCCTTGAGCACCCGCCCCACGAGGAGCTCGTTGGTGAAGGGCCCGTACATGTCGGCCGTGTCGAGCAGCGTCGAACCCCGGTCGAGCGCCGTGTGCACCGCGCGGAGCGACTCCTCACCGCGCTGCCGTGAACCGGTGTACGCCCAGCTCATCGGCATGCATCCGAGCCCGACCGCCCCCACATCGAGCGCCGCAGCCCCGATCGTCCTGCGCTCCACCTGGCCGCACCCTCCCTTTCCTGGCACACCAAAACTAACCTCTGCGCGCCGCGGGGCTTCGCATAGCCTCCTGACCATGACTTCCGATGTGTGGCTTCCGTTTCACGCCGACGAGATCGACGGCCTCCCCGAGGGCCTCAACTACCACTTTTGGGACGGCGACCAGGAGTTTCCCGCGGATCCGGCCGACTGCGCGTTCTATGTGGTCCCCTATATGAAGCCGCCCGCCGTCTCGCAGCGGCCGATGGCCGAAATGACGTCCGTACAGGTCGTGCAGACGCTCTCCGCCGGGGTCGACCACGTGCTGCCGAGCCTGAGGTTCCTGCGCCCGGGCGTGCGGTTGTGCAACGCCCAGGGGGTGCACGAGGCGAGCACCGGCGAGCTCACCCTCGCCCTGATCCTCGCCGCGCTGCGCGGCATCCCCGACTTCGTACGGGGCCAGGACAAGGGGGAGTGGCGCTCGGGCTTCTATCCCGCGCTGGCCGACAAGTCCGTCCTCATCGTGGGGTACGGGTCGATCGGGTCCGCCATCGAGGACCGGCTCGCACCGTTCGAACTCGCGCGGGTGGCGCGCGTCGCGCGCTCCGAGCGCACCACTCCGCGCGGTCCGGTGCATCCGCTCACCGAACTGCCTTCTCTGCTGCCCGAGGCCGACGTCGTAGTGCTGTCGACGCCCCTCACGGACAGCACGCGGGGCCTGGTGAACGCCGATTTCCTGTCCCGGATGAAGGACGGCGCGCTCCTCGTGAACGTCGCGCGCGGCCCCGTTGTCGACACCAAGGCGCTCCTCGCCGAGCTGGAGAGCGGGCGCATCACCGCGGCCCTCGACGTCACCGATCCCGAGCCGCTGCCGAAGGGACATCCCTTGTGGCACGCGCCCGGCGTGCTCATCAGCCCCCATGTCGGCGGGCCCACCTCGGCGTTCTGGCCGCGCGCCAAGCGGCTCCTGGCGGACCAGTTGAACCGCTATGTGAACCAGGAGCCGCTGCGGAACGTGGTCCTTACCACCGGTACAACCGGCGCTTAACACCGTCCCGTTCGCTCCCCCCGTCCACGTCCCGTTCGCTCCTCGTCCGCTTCGAGCACCCTCCGCAGTTCCCTGAATGCGGGCAGTGCCGACATCCTCCCTGATCGTCACGGAGCGTAGAGGAACTATGTCCCTGAGTGACGAGACTGGTGTATCGTCCCGACAGGGGCTGCGCCGCGCACCGTTCGGCGCCGGGGATGGACATTTCAGACTGCGAGGGGGGCGACGGGCGATGCACGGCCTATGGACGAACGATCCGACGCGGCGGGGCCGCCGACGACCCTGGCGCGCGGCCACGCGCAGACGCGGCCACGGCGGCCATGGTGGCCACGGTGGTCATCACCACCGCAGGCACACCGGCCGCCGGAGGCATGCGCACCCAGCGCACGGGGACCAGCGGGACCCCAGGGCGCGGACCGGGTGGGCCCGGTGAGTTCCCCAGGGGCGCTGCTGACCCGTTGGCCGGTCCTCGGTACCGGCACGGGCCTGCTCTCGCAACTCGTACTGGCCCTGGTGTGCGCGGCATACGCCATCGGTTCCGCTCTCGGCTGGGGCTCCACGGGTCTCGCGCTGATCATGGGCGACTTCGGGCTGAGCGCCGCCGCGGCCACCGCCGCGGTCTCCTGCTTCCGCTACGCGCGCAGCCGCCGCAGCCGCTTTCGACCCGCGTGGCTGCTGTTCGCGTTCTCCTCCGCCATGGCCTCGCTCGGCAATCTGGTCTGGGGGTGGTACGAGGTCGTCCTCGACCGCCCAGTTCCCAGCCCGAGCTACGCCGACCTGTTCTTCCTGTGCTTCGCCCCGCCCGCCATCGTAGGACTGCTCGTGCTCGCCAAGAGGCCCGTCACCAAGGCGGGTTGGGTGTGCCTCGTGCTGGACGCCTGGCTGATCGGCGGCTCGCTGCTCACGCTGTCCTGGAGCCTCGCGCTCGCCCAGGCCGCGAAGTTCGACGGGTCGAGCGTTGCGCACACCGCGCTGTCGCTCGCCTACCCGCTGCTGGACATCGCGCTGGTCAGCATGGTGCTGGCGCTGCACTTCCGGCGCTCGTCGCTGAACAGATCGGCAGTGAACACGGCGATCGGGGCACTCGCCCTGACCGTGATGTGCGACGCCCTGTTCACCTCGCCCCTCCTGCACAACAACTACCGCTCGGGGCAGCTCCTCGACGCGGGCTGGTTCGCCGGCTCGCTGCTCCTCGCGTACGCCCCCTGGGTCGGCACCCGGCTCGGCCGGCCGGACGCCGACCGGCACGGCACGGACAGCCACGGAGTGGACGGGCACACGCGCGTGGTGCACGAACACATCCCGGGACAGCGCCAAGAAGGGCCGCAGGGACAGCACGGACCACAGGCGCACCAAGGGCCCCAAGCGCAGGAGGAACCACCACTACAACCACAACCGCATCACGGACACCAGACGCAACGACAGGAAGAACAGCAGGGAGGACCCATGCACGTCCTCCAGGAAGTTGGTCACAACAGTCGCAGCAACCACAGCAGTTACCGCGGCAGTCACAGCAATCACAGCAGTCACAGTCGGTATCAGGCCACGCGCCCGATCGCCGGATCGCTGACCGCGCTCACCCCCTACCTGGCCGCCGCCGTCTGCACGCTGGGGATCCTCTACAACGTCCTCAACGGCCGCAACGTAGACCGCGTGGTGCTCATCACCGCAGGCCTCGTCGTGCTCGCCCTCGTCGTGCGCCAGGGCATCATGCTGCTCGACAACATCACCCTCACCCAGGAGCTGGCCCAGAAGGAGAACCACTTCCGCTCCCTGGTGCAGGGCTCCAGCGACGTCATCATGATCGCCGCGCCGAACGGCATCCTGAGGTACGTCAGCCCGGCCGCCGCCGGGGTGTACGGACGCGACGCCGACGAACTGGTCGGCTCCGAGCTCGCCTCGCTCATCCACCCCGAAGACCTCGGCTGCGTAGTTCACGAAGTGCGACGTTTCCTGGCCGCCAGTCACGTCGAGGAGCCCACCACCCGGATCGAGTGCCGCTTCAGGTCGGGCGACGGCGGCTGGCTCAATGTGGAGTCCACCGTCAACCGCCACCAAGGCGGCCTCATCTTCAACAGTCGTGACGTGACCGAACGGGTGCGCCTGCAGGCACAGCTGCAGCACAACGCCGAGCACGACCCGCTCACCGACCTGCCCAACCGCGCGCTGTTCACCCGGCGCGTCCAGCAGGCGCTGTCCGGCCGCCGCTCCTCCGACCGCGGTGCCGCCCTCCGTGGCACGGCGGTTCTCTTCATCGACCTCGACGGCTTCAAGGCCGTCAACGACACGATCGGACACCAGGCCGGCGACGAGCTCCTCGTCCAGGCCGCCCGCAGACTCCAGGACTCGGTGCGGCAGGGCGACACCGCCGCGCGCCTCGGCGGTGACGAGTTCGCGGCCCTGATCGTCGGCGACGGCACCCGTGACCGCACCGCGCGCGAACACCACATCCTGGAGCTTGCCGACCGGCTCAGAATCCGGCTCTCGCAGCCGTACGTCATCGACGGCAACGACGTCCGGGTCGCCGCGTCCATCGGCGTCGCCTTCGCCGAACCGGGCCTGGGCGCGGGCGAGTTGCAGCGCAACGCCGACCTCGCCATGTACCGCGCCAAGGCGGCCGGCAAGGGCCGCGTCGAGCTGTACGCGCCCCAGATGCAGCAGGACGTCGTGCGGAAGGCCGAGCTGGCCACCCGGCTGCGCTCGGCCCTGCAGGACGGCGAGTTCACCCTGCTGCACCAGCCCGTGGTGTCGCTCGAAAACGGCCGGATCACATCGGTCACCGCGCAGGCCCGCTGGCGATCCTCCCAAGGTGTACTGTTCACGCCCGCCGAATTCCTGCGCGTCGCCGAGGACAACGACAAGACCGCCGAGCTGAGCCGATGGATGCTCGAAGAAGCCATCGAGCAGGCCGCGCAGCGCGCGTCCGCGGGTATCACCGTGCCCGTCGCCGTCCGGATGAGCGCCCGCCTGCTGCTGGACCGCTCGCTGCCCCTCGGCTCGGTGGAAGCCCTGCTGACCCGGCACGGGCTCCCGTCGGGCGCCCTGATCGTCGAGCTGTCCGACACCGACCCCCGGGTCTCCCTGGACGAGCTGGAGCGGAGGCTGAGCGCGCTCAGACGCCTCGGCGTCCGGGTCGCCCTGGACGGCCTCGGCAGCGGCTGTGCCGCCATCACGGCACTCAGGCGGCTCCCCGTCGACGTACTCAAGCTCGACAGGAGTCTCGTCGAGGGAGTCGTCGAGTCCGCCCGGCTGCACAAGATCACCAGAGGGCTGCTGCGGATCGCCACCGACCTGGGGCTGCAGTCCGTGGCCGACGGGGTGGACCTTCCGGAGCAGGTCATCGTGTTGCGCGGGATGGGCTGCACCCACGGGCAGGGCATGGCGTTCTCCGGCCCCCTGGACGAGTACCGGCTCCGCAGAGCGCTGTCTTCCGGCCACTATCCGGTGCCGCACGAACCGGTGGCCTCGGCGTTCGCGGGCGGCGGCGCGGGGGTGTATACGAGTGGCGTGTCCGCTGCTTTCGGTGGTGGGACGGCCCTCCGCTCACATAATGAGACTCCCGTCCCACCCACTTGACAGTCGGTGCGTGCCGGGGGGAGGGTCAATGCCATGCGCACCCGAATTCTCGTACTTGGAAAGCGCGTCGGCTGAAGCTGGTGACTACCGGATGGACCCGGAACACCCAGCGACCGCACCCGGCGCGCTCCCCTCGCTTGCCTCACGGCACGAGGGGTTTTTTGTTGCACAGGCACCAGTCGAACACCGCACAAAACTCGCAAAAACCCTCAGCATCGAGAAGAGAATGCCGATGACCGAGCAGGCCACCGGGGCCCACCATCCGCAGCCGCGGCCCCGTTCCGGAGGACAGCAGCCCGTCCCCGAGCACGTCACGGGCGCGCAGTCCCTCATCCGCTCGCTTGAGGAGGTCGGGGCCGAGACCGTATTCGGCATTCCCGGCGGTGCGATCCTTCCGGCCTACGACCCGCTGATGGACTCGAAGCGCGTGCGGCACGTGCTCGTCCGTCATGAGCAGGGCGCGGGTCACGCGGCCACCGGTTACGCGCAGGCCACCGGCAAGGTCGGCGTCTGCATGGCCACCAGCGGCCCCGGCGCCACCAACCTGGTGACGCCGATCGCCGACGCGCACATGGACTCGGTGCCGCTCGTGGCGATCACCGGGCAGGTCGCGTCCAAGGCGATCGGTACGGACGCCTTCCAGGAGGCGGACATCGTCGGCATCACGATGCCGATCACCAAGCACAACTTCCTGGTGACGAAGGCGGAGGACATCCCGCGGACGATCGCGGAGGCCTTCCACATCGCCTCCACAGGCCGCCCCGGGCCGGTCCTCGTCGACATCGCCAAGGACGCCCTCCAGGCGCAGACCACCTTCTCCTGGCCGCCCACCCAGGACCTGCCCGGCTACCGCCCGGTGACCAAGCCGCACGCCAAGCAGATCCGCGAGGCCGCCAAGCTGATCACCCAGGCCAGGCGGCCCGTCCTCTACGTCGGCGGCGGCGTCCTCAAGGCACAGGCCACCGCCGAGCTGAAGGTCCTCGCAGAACTCACCGGAGCGCCCGTCACCACCACCCTGATGGCGCTCGGCGCATTCCCCGACAGCCACCCGCTGCACGTGGGAATGCCGGGCATGCACGGTGCGGTCACCGCCGTCACCGCGCTGCAGAAGGCCGACCTGATCGTCGCCCTCGGAGCCCGCTTCGACGACCGCGTCACCGGCAAGCTGGACAGCTTCGCCCCGTACGCCAAGATCGTCCACGCCGACATCGACCCGGCGGAGATCGGCAAGAACCGCGCCGCGGACGTGCCGATCGTCGGTGACGCCCGCGAGGTCATCGCCGACCTGATCCAGTCCGTGCAGAAGGAGCACAGCGAGGGCCACCAGGGCGACTACACCACATGGTGGAAGGACCTGAACCGCTGGCGGGACACCTACCCGCTCGGCTACGACCAGCCCGAGGACGGCTCGCTCTCCCCGCAGCAGGTCATCGAGCGCATCGGGCAGCTCGCGCCGGAGGGCACGATCTTCGCCGCGGGCGTCGGCCAGCACCAGATGTGGGCCGCGCACTTCATCCAGTACGAGAAGCCCGCGACCTGGCTGAACTCCGGCGGCGCCGGAACGATGGGGTACGCGGTCCCGGCCGCGATGGGTGCCAAGGCGGGCGCCCCGGACCAGACGGTCTGGGCGATCGACGGCGACGGCTGCTTCCAGATGACCAATCAGGAGCTCACCACCTGCGCCCTGAACAACATCCCGATCAAGGTCGCCATCATCAACAACGGCGCCCTCGGGATGGTCCGCCAGTGGCAGACCCTCTTCTACAACCAGCGCTACTCCAACACCGTGCTGCACTCGGGTCCCGAGGCGACCGGCAAGGAGCCGAGCGCCGGCACCCGCGTCCCCGACTTCGTGAAGCTGTCGGAGGCCATGGGCTGCCACGCGATCCGCTGCGAGTCCCCGGACGACCTCGACAAGGTCATCGAAGAGGCGAACTCGATCAACGACCGCCCCGTCGTGGTCGACTTCATCGTCCACGAGGACGCGATGGTGTGGCCGATGGTCGCCGCCGGCACCTCGAACGACGAGATCATGGCCGCCCGGGACGTCCGCCCCGACTTCGGCGACAACGAAGACGACTGAGAGAGAGCCGAGTCAGAACCATGAGCAAACACACCCTCTCCGTCCTCGTCGAGAACAAGCCCGGCATCCTCGCCCGGATCGCCGCCCTGTTCTCCCGGCGCGGCTTCAACATCGACTCGCTCGCCGTCGGTGTCACCGAGCACCCCGACATCTCGCGCATCACCATCGTGGTGAACGTGATCGAGGAACTGCCGCTCGAGCAGGTCACCAAGCAGCTCAACAAGCTCGTCAACGTCCTGAAGATCGTCGAGCTGGAGCCGTCGGCGGCCGTGCAGCGTGAACTCGTTCTGGTGAAGGTGCGCGCCGACAACGAGACGCGCTCCCAGATCGTCGAGATCGTCCAGCTGTTCCGCGCCAAGACCGTGGACGTCTCCCCGGAGGCCGTCACGATCGAGGCCACCGGCGGCAGCGACAAGCTGGAGGCCATGCTCAAGATGCTGGAACCGTTCGGCATCAAGGAGCTCGTCCAGTCCGGCACGATCGCGATCGGACGCGGGGCGCGTTCGATCACCGACCGGTCGCTGCGCGCTCTGGACCGGTCCGCCTAAGTCCGGAACCGGTCCGCCTGACTCCGGAAAACCGTCTCGATACGGGCGGACGGCGTACACAGTCCGCCCGTATACCGAGACCAGAGAACTTCCCTTCCCCCGCCCGCCGTACGGTGGGACGCGACACCAGCACACCAAGGAGAACTCCAGTGGCCGAGCTGTTCTACGACGACGACGCCGACCTGTCCATCATCCAGGGCCGCAAGGTCGCGGTCATCGGCTACGGCAGCCAGGGCCACGCCCACGCGCTGTCGCTGCGCGACTCGGGTGTCGACGTCCGCGTCGGTCTGCACGAGGGCTCGAAGTCCAAGGCGAAGGCCGAGGAGCAGGGCCTGCGCGTGGTGACGCCGTCGGAGGCCGCCGCCGAGGCCGACGTCATCATGATCCTGGTGCCGGACCCGATCCAGGCCCAGGTCTACGAGGAGCACATCGCCCCGAACCTGAAGGACGGCGACGCCCTCTTCTTCGGCCACGGGCTGAACATCCGCTACGGCTTCATCAAGCCCCCGGCCGGTGTCGACGTCGCCATGGTCGCCCCCAAGGGCCCGGGCCACCTGGTCCGCCGTCAGTACGAGGAGGGCCGCGGCGTTCCCTGCATCGCGGCCGTCGAGCAGGACGCGACCGGCAATGCCTTCGCGCTGGCCCTCTCGTACGCCAAGGGCATCGGCGGCACCCGCGCCGGCGTCATCAAGACGACCTTCACCGAGGAGACCGAGACCGACCTGTTCGGTGAGCAGGCCGTCCTCTGCGGCGGTACGGCCGCGCTGGTCAAGGCGGGCTTCGAGACCCTGACCGAGGCCGGCTACCAGCCGGAGATCGCGTACTTCGAGTGCCTGCACGAGCTGAAGCTCATCGTCGACCTCATGTACGAGGGCGGCCTGGAGAAGATGCGCTGGTCCGTCTCCGAGACCGCCGAGTGGGGCGACTACGTCACCGGCCCGCGCATCATCACCGACGCCACCAAGGCCGAGATGAAGAAGGTCCTCGCGGAGATCCAGGACGGCACGTTCGCCAAGAACTGGATGGAGGAGTACCACTCCGGCCTGAAGAAGTACAACGAGTACAAGACCCAGGACGAGAACCACCTCCTGGAGACCACCGGCAAGGAGCTGCGCAAGCTCATGTCGTGGGTCAACGACGACGAGGCGTAAGCCCGCACGACGCGGGGGCCGGGGCATGCCGCCCCGGCCCCCGCGTCGTACGCCTGGTAGCGTCGAAGAACCCTCGGAAATACCTGACAACACGACGTTGTCCACCCCGTCCAGCCACGGACGGGTGATCATTCCGCAGCGGCGTAAGACGACCGCCGCGACGCCACTACACTGCTGCACAACATACGCGTCAGGCCCACAGCGTCGTGCGTCTTCCACGCGGCTAGCAAACCTCCACCGCCTGCGGCCGTCGGGACGGCCGTCCGCATTGGACTTGTGAGGACTCACGTGAGCTCGAAACCTGTCGTACTCATCGCTGAAGAGCTGTCGCCCGCGACCGTCGACGCCCTGGGCCCGGACTTCGAGATCCGGCAGTGCAATGGCGCGGACCGCGCCGAGCTGCTGCCCGCGATCGCCGACGTCGACGCGATCCTGATCCGCTCGGCCACCAAGGTCGACGCCGAGGCCGTCGCCGCCGCCAGGAAGCTGAAGGTCGTCGCGCGAGCCGGCGTCGGCCTGGACAACGTGGACGTCTCCGCCGCCACCAAGGCCGGCGTGATGGTCGTCAACGCCCCCACCTCGAACATCGTGACCGCCGCCGAGCTGGCCTGCGGTCTCCTCGTCGCCAGCGCGCGCAACATTCCGCAGGCCAACTCGGCACTGAAGAACGGCGAGTGGAAGCGCAGCAAGTACACCGGTGTCGAGCTCGCCGAGAAGACCCTCGGCGTCGTCGGCCTCGGCCGCATCGGCGCGCTGGTCGCTCAGCGCATGTCGGCGTTCGGCATGAAGGTCGTCGCCTACGACCCGTACGTCCAGCCCGCGCGCGCCGCGCAGATGGGCGTCAAGGTGCTGTCCCTCGACGAGCTGCTCGAGGTCTCCGACTTCATCACCGTGCACCTGCCGAAGACCCCCGAGACCCTCGGTCTCATCGGCGACGAGGCGCTGCACAAGGTCAAGCCGTCGGTGCGCATCGTGAACGCCGCGCGCGGCGGGATCGTCGACGAGGAGGCGCTCTACTCGGCGCTCAAGGAGGGCCGCGTCGCCGGCGCCGGCCTCGACGTGTACGCGAAGGAGCCCTGCACGGACTCCCCGCTCTTCGAGCTCGACCAGGTCGTGTGCACCCCGCACCTCGGCGCCTCCACCGACGAGGCGCAGGAGAAGGCCGGTATCTCCGTCGCCCGCTCGGTGCGCCTCGCCCTCGCCGGCGAGCTGGTTCCGGACGCGGTGAACGTCCAGGGCGGTGTCATCGCCGAGGACGTCAAGCCGGGCCTGCCGCTCGCCGAGAACCTCGGCCGTATCTTCACCGCCCTCGCGGGCGAGGTCGCGGTCCGTCTCGACGTCGAGGTGTACGGCGAGGTCACCCAGCACGACGTCAAGGTGCTCGAACTCTCCGCGCTCAAGGGCGTGTTCGAGGACGTCGTCGACGAGACCGTGTCGTACGTCAACGCCCCGCTGTTCGCGCAGGAGCGCGGCGTCGAGGTCCGCCTGACGACCAGCTCGGAGTCCCCGGACCACCGCAACGTGGTCACCGTGCGCGGCACGCTCGGCGACGGCCAGGAGGTCTCGGTCTCCGGCACGCTCGCGGGCCCGAAGCACCTGCAGAAGATCGTCGCCGTCGGCGAGTACGACGTGGACCTCGCGCTCGCCGACCACATGGTCGTGCTGGGCTACGAGGACCGTCCCGGTGTCGTCGGCACAGTCGGCCGCATCCTCGGCGAGGCGGGCATCAACATCGCCGGCATGCAGGTCGCCCGCGCGGCCGCCGGCGGCGAGGCCCTCGCGGTCCTCACCGTCGACGACACGGTCTCGCAGGCCGTGCTCACCGAGCTCGCGGAGGCAATCGGCGCGACGTCGGCCCGTTCGGTCAACCTCGTCTGAGGCTGCCCGACCCCCTGGGGGCTCTGCCCCCAGCCCCCCCGTATCGGCCCGTCCGGCGTTGTCATCTGTGGCTGCAAGGCTCTGGGGGCTCTGCCTCCAGCCCCCCGTATCGGCCTGGGCGGCTTCGTCCTCGATCGCCGGACGGGCTGAACCGTCAGCTCGTCCGGCGTTGTCATCTGTGGCTGCCCGACCCCCTGGGGGCTCTGCCCCGGCTCCCCGTATCGGCCTGGGCGGCTTCGTCCTCGATCGCCGGACGGGCTGAGACCTCAGCTCGTCCGGTGTTTTGCCGTCTCGGGCGCGATCAGACCCTCGCGGTAGGCGATGGCCACGGCTTCCGTGCGGCTTGCGGCGCCCAGCTTCGCGAGGATGTTGGAGACGTGGACGCTGGCCGTCTTGCCGGTGATGAACAGCTCCTCGCCGATCTGGCGGTTGGTGCGGCCCCGGGCCAGCAGCCGCAGGACGTCGCCCTCCCGGGCGGTCAGCACGGCGATACGGTCCACGCCGGACGCCGACTCGGCGAGGCGCCCGCGCCGGACGAGGGCGTCCACCGCCTCGCGCAGCGGTACGGCACCGAGGCGCACGGCGGTGTCGAGGGCCGCGCGCGCCTGCTCGGCGGCCTCCTCGCGGCGGTCCGCCGTCAGCAGTGCCTCGGCGAGCCGCCGTCTGCAGCGGGCCAGCTCGTACGGATCGCCGTACCCGAACGCGGCCACGGCCTTCTCCCACGCCGCGACGTCCGGCCCGGCGTGCGCACGCAGCCACTCGGCCTCGGCGCGGGCCAGCCACGCCACCCCTTCCGGGCCCTGCGGGGAACCGTCCTTGCCCTGGGCGGCCGTGGCCCGGGCCACCTCCACCATCTCGGTGGCGGTGCCTGCCCACCGGCGCGCCCCCGTCATGTCGTCGGTCAGCCGCAACTCGGCCGCCGTGTCGGCGACGGCGGACAGGGCGAGCGCGGCCAGCCGCACGGCGACGTCGGGCCGCTCGGTGACGGCGTCGTCGGTGAGCGCCGCGATCGTGGCGTGCACCCGCTCGACGGCGGCCTCGGCGTCCCCTCGTACGGCGGCGGCGTCGGTCAGCACGACGCCCGCGATGAGCGTGGCCATCCAGTCGAACCGCCCGTCGAGGAAGGCGCGGGCACGGTCGGCGGCATCCTCGTCGCCGCGCGCCAGGGCGACGTACAGTGCGGGCCCCGTCGCGAAACCGCCCGCCGCAGGCAGCCGCTCGGCGTCCTCGGCCGCCGCTCGCGCGCACTCGTCCCAACGGCCCAGGGTGTAGAGCACCAACGACTGGAGGTAGCGCAGCTCCAGGGCGTACGGCGAGGAGAGGAGGCCGGCGCGGCGGGCGCGGTCGAGGCCGCCGGCGACCCAGGTCAGGCACTCGTCGAGGTCACCGGATTCGTAGCACCCGATGGCGAGATTGAAGAGCGCGCGCATCTCGACCGGTATGTTGCCGACGGCCCGGGCCAGCTCGCGGGCCTGACCCAACCGCTCCCGGCCTTGCGGCGTACGCCGGTTGTGCGCTTCCAGGCCCACCAGGGAGATCATCAAGTCGGCCTGCGCGTCGGCCAGCCGAAGCTCCTCGGCGGTGCGCAGCGCCTGGCGGGCGACCCGCTCGGCGTCCTCGTCCCGCCCCACGTAGCGCGCCGCCATGACGTGGGTCGCCGCCGCCCACACCCAGGTGTACGACGGCGGCTCGGCCGGTATCAGGTCGAGCGCCTCGCTGCTGTACGTGAACGCGGCCGTCAGGCTGTCGATGCGCATCAGGTTGCCCGCGAGCGTGTAGCGGACGCGGGCGGCGAGTTCGGAGTCGGCGTCCGAGCCCGCCCTGGCGAGCGCGGCGCGGGTCAGGTGGACCGCCCGGTGGGCCTCGCCCGCGTGCGCGGCGGCAGCGGACGCGCGCAGGGTGAGGGTCACCGAGTCGCCGCCCTGGGGGCGGGCGCCGGCGGCCACCGCGGGCCACAGTTCGAGCGCGGTCTCCAGGTGACGCAGCTCCTCGGCGGGCGCGCCGACCCGCTGGGCGTGGTCGGCGGCTTCGAGTGAGGCCGCGAGCGCGTCGGCGAGGTCGTGACTCTCGCGCGAGTGATGCGCCCGCTCCGCCGCGCTCTCCGCGGAACGGCCATGCCCCGCAAGGAGTTTGGCGAACGTGCCGTGCAGTCTGACCCGCTCGCCGGGCAGCAGATCGGCGTACACGGCCTCGCGGGTGAGGGCGTGCCGGAACGAGTACGTCGCATCGTCGCCCGGAACCAGCAGCTGGCGGCCGACGGCTTCGCGCAGCGCCGACTCCAGCTCGTCCTGCGGCAGTTGTACGGCGTCACGCAGCAGGTCGTGCTCGACGCGGCGCCCGGCGACGGCGGCCGTGCGCAGCACCTGCTGGGCGGTGTCGGAGAGCTGCTCGATCCGGATGAGGAGGACATCGGCCAGGCCGCTCGGCATGCCGGGCGACGCCGGGTCGAAGTCGCCGGGCAGGGCGGCGAGCAGCTCCTCCGCGTAGAAGGCGTTGCCCTCCGCGCGGTCGACGATACGGCGGACCGCGGCGTCCGGAAGGGGGTCGGTGCGCAACGCCCGTACGAGACGGGCCACTTCGGCGTCGGCCATCGGCCGCAGCTCAAGGCGGTCGACGACGGGCAGCCGGATCAGCTCGGCGAGGAGGGGGCGCAGGGGGTGGCGGCGGTGCAGGTCGTCGGCGCGGTACGAGGCGAAGACGGCCAGGCGGTGCGCGCCGGGCGCTCCGCTTTGCAGGAGCCCGCGGCTGAGCAGGAAACGGAGGAGATCGCGGGAGGACTGGTCCGCCCAGTGGAGGTCTTCGAGGACCAGGAGCAGCGGGGTGATGTCGGCGAGGTCGGCGAGAAGCGCTGCCATTCCCTCGAACAGGTGCAGGCGGCTGCCCGCGTCCGGGGCGGTGCCGGAGCCGGTACCGAGCAGTCGGTCCACCGCGGGGTGTGACGCGAAGGCGGGGGCGAAGCGGTCGTCGGCGGCGAGTACCCCGAGGATCTCCGTGAACGGCAGGTACGGCAGGCCCACGTCGCCCAGGTCCACGCAGTGGCCGGTGAGGACGGTCATGCCGGTGGCGGCGGCGTGCGCCGAGGCCTCCGCGAGAGTCCGGGTCTTGCCGACGCCGGCGTCGCCCGCCACCAGGACGGCCCGGGGGTCGCCGGCCCTGGCCCGGTCCAGCACGCCGGTGAGCCGGGCGAGTTCGTCCTCCCGGCCGATGAACGGCGTACCGAATGTCCGTGCCACGGGGGACATCCTGGCACGCGCCACTGACAGCGTCAGGTGGCCGTCCAGGGGCGCGGGGAACCGCGCAATCTTTTAGGGGGTCTGGGGGCAAAGCCCCCAGGTACGGAGGGAGCGCGGGGAACTGCGCGATCTTGCATCATCGCCACGCGTATGCGCTTGCCCTCGGCGGAGCTCGCGTCGGAACCGGTCGCGGAGAAGCAGCCGGTGAGCAGGGCGGAGCCCGCGGCGAGAGCAGCGGCGGGGAGAAGGCGGGCGGGCAGGCGCACGGAACCCTCCGGTAAAGGGGTGGTCAAGGGAGCAGCGTGCGCCGACCGTAGCATGATGATAATCGTTTTCAACAATCCTTGATCTTCGTCAATCCCGCATCGGGGCGCTCGTCCGTCAGTCGCCGAGAGCCGCCGGGTCCCGCCCGGCGTGGCTCAGAGCCGCGCCGCCTTCAACGCCATGTGCAGCAGGAGCCGGTCCTCGCCGTCGTCCAGTTCCAGGCCCGTCAGCTGCTCGACCCGAGACAGCCGGTAGTACAGCGTCTGGCGGTGGATCCCCAACTCCGCTGCCGTGCGCCCGGCTTGGCCGGCGCGGTCGAGGAACGCCTCGGCCGTGCGGGCGAGTTCGTGGTGGGCGGGGGACAGCAGGGTTCGTACGGCGGGGTCGTGGGCGGCGTCCGGAGGCAGGGACGTCAGGAGGCGGAAGGGGCCGATGGACGCCCATTCGGCGACCGGGCCGAGGCGTGGTTCGGCCAGCGCGGCGCGCGCGGCGGCGGACGCCTCCTGCCAGGCGGCGCCCAGCTCGGCGAGGCCCACCCGGGCGCCGGCGACCCCGGCGGCGGCCGCTGCCCCCACGCGCGCCCCCGCCGCGTCCCGCGCGAATCGCGAAGCCGCCGTCAGTGCCGGAGTCAGTACGTCCGCCGACCGGAGCCGTACGAGCAGCGCGAGGCTCTGGCCGGTGGTGCCCCACGGCACCGTGCACAGCGCGGTCGCCCCCGGCACCGTACGGGCGGACGGGGCGTCGTCCGGGTCGGCCGAGGGCCAGGGGGCGACACAGACGACGGTGTGCAGTCCGTCGCCGCGGGGGCCGAGCGCCGTGCGCAGCTCGGCGACCGCCATGTCGCGCTGCCAGCCGCGCTCGGCGGTGAGGACGGCGCGCAGCTCGCGGGTGAGGTCCGCGCCGGCCTGGGCCTCGTCCGCGAGCAGGGCGCCGATGCGGGAGGCGACGTCCAGGGCGGCGGCCAGCTGGGCGTCGGAGGGGCCGGGATCGTCGTCGAGCAGCCAGACGTAGCCCAGGACGACACCCCGATGGCGTACGGGGAGACAGATCCGTCCCCGGTACACCCCCGCCTCCGGGGTCGGCGGAATGCGGACCGGGCCTGTGGCGCGGGTGATGCCGAAGCCCTCGAACCAGGTGCGGACCGCCGTGGTGGAGCGGCGCGTGAGGATCGAGCGGGTGCGCACGGGGTCGAGGGCCGACGGGTCGAGGTCGCCCTCGCTGTCGTACGCGCCGAAGGCGATCAGCTCGAAGTCACGGTTCTCCAGGGTCGCGGGGACGCCGAGGAGTGCCGAGATCTCGTCGACCAGTTCTTGGTAGTCGCCCCTGTGTTCGCCTCGGTGCTCGCCTCTGTATTCACCCTTCACCCGGGCATTCTCTCCCATTTCCGCGAGGCCTTCATACATCTGTCTGAGATCCAGGGCACGGATGCGTGACAGCTGTCGATGGCCGACGATCGGAGGGATCCTTAGGTTTCACGGTGGTTCTCCGTGCCGTACCCGAACCGTCGGGATTCGGCCTCCTGTTGGCTTTGTTGTGGAGGTGCCCCGTGCTGGGTCCCGTGATTCTCGCCGCCTCGCGCAGCGACAAAATGCGCCGTGTGATCTCGGCGGCCCCGGTGACCAAGCAGGTCGTCGACCGCTTCATCCCCGGCGAGACCGTCGACCAGGTCGTCCCGATCATCCGGGACCTCACGGGCAAGGGCCTGGAGGTCACGATGGACGTCGTCGGCGAGGACATCACGACCCCGGAGCAGGCCACGGCCGCCCGAGACGCGTACCTGGAGCTCATCGACCGCCTCAAGGAACTGGACCTCGGTACCAAGGCCGAGATGTCCGTCAAGCTGTCGATGTTCGGGCAGGCGCTGCCCGGCGGCCACGAGCTGGCCCTCGCCAACGTCCGCCCGGTCGTCGAGGCCGCCGCGGCGATCGGCACGACGGTCACGCTGGACGCGGAGGACCACACCACCCTCGACTCGATGTTCGCCATCCACGAGGAGCTGCGGAAGGACTTCCCGCAGACCGGCTGCGTCATCCAGGCCTACCTGTTCCGCACCGAGGCCGACGCCCGCCGCCTCGCCGCGAGCGGCAGCCGCGTACGCCTCGTGAAGGGCGCCTACAAGGAGCCCGCCGAGGTCGCGTACCAGCAGAAGGCCGAGACCGACAAGGCGTACGTCCGCATCCTGAAGATTCTGATGGAGGGCGAGGGGTATCCGATGATCGGGTCCCACGACCCGCGGCTCATCTCCATCGCGCAGGAGCTCGCGCGGCGCGCCGGGCGCAAGCTGGACGAGTACGAGTTCCAGATGCTCTACGGCATCCGCGGCGAGGAGCACCTGCGGCTCGCCGCCGAAGGACACCGCATGCGCGTGTACACCGCGTACGGCACCGACTGGTACGGCTACTTCATGCGGCGCCTGGCGGAGAAGCCGGCCAACCTCATGTTCTTCGCTCGCTCGATCCTCACCAAGGGCTGAGCCGCAGCTGTCGTGATCCACGATGCATCCTGGATGACAACAGCTGCCGCCCGCTGGTCGGCTGAGCCGACCGGTTTCCCGAAAGGAGTTACGGAAAACGTGACTCCGCCCCGAAGGGCTTCTCACGAGCTCGCCGGACGAACTCGTGACGGTCAAGCCCTGACCGCCGCCCAACATACGTACACGACTTCGGCTCCTGTCCGCTGAAGCCAGGGATTCACTCGGAAGAGGTAGCTCATGGACGCTGTGACCCAGGTTCCCACCCCCGTCAACGAGCCGGTGCACGGCTACGCCCCCGGCTCGCCCGAGCGCGCCCGTCTGGAGGTCAAGCTCAAGGAGCTGGCCGAGAACCCGATCGACCTGCCGATGACCATCGGCGGCGAGAGGCGCATGGGCGGCGGCGAGCGTTTCGACGTCGTGCAGCCGCACAACCACAAGGCGCGCATCGGCACGTACGCCAACGCGACGCAGCAGGACGCCCAGGACGCCATCGACGCGGCCCTGGCCGCCGCGCCCGCCTGGCGCGCGATGTCCTTCGACGACCGCGCGGCGATCATCCTGCGCGCCGCCGAGCTGCTGGCCGGCCCCTGGCGCGAGACCCTCGCGGCCTCCACCATGCTCGGCCAGTCGAAGACCGCCCAGCAGGCCGAGATCGACACCCCCTGTGAGCTCATCGACTTCTGGCGCTTCAACGTCGCCTACGCCCGTCAGATCCTGGCCGAGCAGCCCCCGGCCAACTCGCCGGGCGTCTGGAACCGCCTCGACCACCGCCCGCTCGAGGGCTTCGTCTACGCGATCACCCCGTTCAACTTCACGGCGATCGCGGGCAACCTGCCGACGGCCCCGGCCCTCATGGGCAACGTCGTCGTCTGGAAGCCGTCCCCGACGCAGACCCACGCCGCCGTGCTGCTGATGCAGCTCCTGGAGGAGGCGGGCCTGCCCAAGGGCGTCATCAACCTCGTCACCGGCGACGGCATCGAGGTCTCCAAGGTCGCCCTGGAGCACCGCGACCTCGCCGGCATCCACTTCACCGGCTCGACCAAGACCTTCCAGCACCTGTGGAAGACGATCGGCAACAACATCGAGAAGTACCGCTCCTACCCGCGTCTGATCGGCGAGACCGGCGGCAAGGACTTCGTCGTCGCCCACCCGAGCGCCGACCGCGCGATCCTCAAGACCGCCCTGACCCGCGGTGCCTTCGAGTACCAGGGCCAGAAGTGCTCCGCGACCTCCCGCGCGTACATCCCGGCCTCCATCTGGAACTCCGGCTTCAAGGAGGAGTTCGCGGCCGAGGTCGACTACCTGACCATGGGTGACGTCACCGACCTGTCGAACTTCATCGGCGCGGTCATCGACGAGCGCGCGTTCGCCAAGAGCAAGGCGGCCATCGACCGCGCCAAGGCGGACGAGGCCTGCACGATCGTCGCGGGCGGTACGTACGACGACTCGGTCGGCTACTTCGTGCGCCCGACCGTCGTCGAGTGCTCGGACCCGGAGAACGAGGTCTTCACGACCGAGTACTTCGGTCCCTTCCTCGCCGTGCACGTCTACGAGGACGAGAAGTACGACGAGATGCTGACCCAGATGGAGTCGGCCTCGGACTACGCGCTCACCGGCTCGGTCATCTCCGGCGACCGCGCGGCGACGGCGTACACGATGGACAAGCTCCGCTATGCGGCGGGCAACTTCTACATCAACGACAAGTCGACCGGCGCCGTCGTCGGCCAGCAGCCCTTCGGCGGCGGCCGCGCCTCCGGCACCAACGACAAGGCGGGCGCCCCGCAGAACCTGATGCGCTGGACGCTGACCCGCGCCATCAAGGAGACGCTGGTTCCGCCGACCGACTACGGATACCCGCACATGGGCTGACAAGCCCCCTGAGTCCGGGCCGGGAAGCCTGACCCCCCGAGCGGGCTTCCCGGCCCGTTTCCACGTCCGCACGGGCACACTGTCCCCGTGACGGGGAGCGAACCGGTGGAGACGGACGACGGCGTACGACGGTGCGGTGATCGTCGTCGTCAGGCGTGGGGTTACCCGGGCATCTCCGTCCTCTCCCACCACTCGTACACGGGCAGCCTGCCCTCCGGCGTGTCCTGGTGCCGTGGGGTCCGCCTGAAATGCTCGTATCCGTTCCGGAGCTCGATCTTCAGTTCCTCTTGCGAGGGCGTGATCGTGACGATCCGTTCCGGCAGGTCGTTCGGGCCGCCTTCGAGCAGCGCTTTGGCCGTGTCGTTCATGACTTCACCGTTCCCCCTGTCGGAAGCCGATGTCGGGCGTGGGGGAGAGGATCAGCCCTGCGGGCGACCCGGGTCCGGCGAAAGCGGAGCCCGCGGCGCTGTGACCGGCGCTCCGTCGTCTCAGATAGTAGGACGTCCGACTAATTGTAGAGACAGAAGCGCGCTCCTCGTTTAGCTTTGTAGAAGCCGAACGTCTCGCTCGACCCAGCGAATGGCGGTCGTAAGCCGGAGCCCTAGGCAGGCAATCCCTGCGGCACCGTGCTTCCCGCCCCCTCCGGCGTCTCGTATCCCTCACCGCACTTCTGGCCGCCCTTCCTGGGCCCCCGGAGGCAAGGAGTCGATTCATCATGGCCGAGACGACCGTCCGCCGAGTCCGTCACGTTTCCCGTACGAGTGAGTCCGACCGCAGGAATGCCGCCGCCGCGCTGCAGCGCGCCCTCGACCGAAGGGACAACGGCGGCGCGACGGGGCACTGACCCGTCCGCGCCCGCCCCACAGTCCGGGAGCCGCGCCCGCGAGAGGTGCGGTGCGGGGCCTACGCCTACGCCCCGCGCCGCACCTCGAAGTAGTCGATGCGCTTGCCGCTCTCGGCGAGCGCCGACACCTTGAGCCGGGGAGCCGTGCCCGCCTCCGCCTCCACCGAGAGGAAGGAGTAGCCGGTGTAGCGGACCCGCGACCACTCCACGGTGTCGTCGTTCCGCTGCTGCGACTTCGTCCAGTGGAAGGTGTCCACGGCCTCGTGGCCGGTGACCTTCCCCTCGTAGCTGTCCTTGACCCCGTCGGGGAAGCCGTACAGGCTCTTGCCCGCGCCGCCCGCCGTGACGTACACGATCCCGTCCCGCGTCGGATCGGTGGACGCGCCGACCGGCACCGGCCTGCCCACCTTGCCGCCCCTGATGGCGTCGGTCCGCTCGTACACGTGGTTGTGCCCGTTGATCACCAGGTCCACCTGGTGCTTGGCGAACAGCGGCACCCAGGCGTCGCGTACACCCCCGTCGGAGGCGTGGGTCGAGGTCGAGTAGGCGCAGTGGTGGAAGAAGACCACGACGAAGTCGGCCGTCTTGCGCAGCTCACCGAGCCGCTTGTCGAGCCAGGCCGTCTGCCTGCCGTCCGTGTAGCCCTTGTTGGCGGGAATCTCGTACGACACGTCGTTCGCGTCCAGCGCGACGATGCCGACATTGCCGTACGTGAAGGAGTAGACGCCCGGGGCGTTGCGTGCGTCGAAGCCGTTGTCCGGGAGCGTCCAGCGGGCGGACTGGCCCCCGTACCCGTTCGGCGAGTACCAGGCCTCCATGTCGTGGTTGCCGGTCGTCACCATCCACGGCACCGACTTGGCCACCGTCTCGGTCTGCTTGAGGAACAGGTCCCAGGCGCCGGGGTCGTAGCCGTCCGACTTCTTGCCGACGCCTTTGCCGTCCGCGTAGCAGATGTCGCCCGCGTGCAGATGGAACGACGGGTGACGGCCGAGGAGCGTACGGTCGGTGCCGAGCGCGTCGGGGGTGACGCCCTGGTCGCCGAAGGCGGTGAACACGAACTTCTCGGGGCCGGCCGGCGCCGTGCGGAAGTGGCCCACCGTGGCGTGCCGTTCCCGGGACGCGGGGTCGAATCCCTCGTGGCCGACGCCGTAGTAGTACGTCGTGCCGGGGCGCAGGCCGTCCAGCGCCGCGTGCAGGTAGTACTGGTCGAGGGCGAGCCGCACGCCGGTCACCCCCGGCGTGTGCAGGGCGCGGACCTCGGCCTCGATCTTCCGGCCGAGGGCCCAGGGCTTCAGCCCGACGCGGACGTATGGCTTCTTGACCGCGAACGGCACCTGCCAGGAGATCCGCATCTGGGTCTTCGGGTCCGCGCCGAAGGCGAGGTGGCGGCCGAAGGGGGTGACGACCGAGCCGGGCACCCGCCCGGTCGCGGTGCCGCTCGGCGACGGGGTGGATGCGCTCTTCGCGTCCGACCCACAGCCCGCCAGCAGCCCGCCGCTCGCGAACGCGCCCGCCGTCACCAGCGCACGGCGCCGGGTGAGCTTCGTCCGCACGTACTCGTGCTGCTCCGCCATGCTCATCCGGCGTGCAAGCTGGGGCGGAATACCGACGTCAGGGGTCTCCATGTCGGGAAACTTCCCAGCAAGCCCCAACGCCCGCCATACGTACGGGTGAACGTACGTCGAAGGGTGGACGTGCTCCGGCGTCAGCCTGTCCGTATGGCGGACATGCCGTGTCATCCCATGGGACAAGGAGTACGGTGCCGTCATGTCTCGCAGCATCAATCTCGCAGTGATCCCCGGTGACGGCATCGGCCAGGAAGTCGTGGCCCAGGGGCTCAAGGTCCTCTCCGCCGTGCTCCCGCAGGATGTGAAGCTGGAGACCACGGAGTTCGACTTCGGCGCCCGGCGCTACCACGCCACCGGTGAGACCCTCACCGACGCCGACCTCGACGCCCTGAAGCGGCACGACGCCATCCTGCTCGGCGCGATCGGCGACCCCTCGGTCCCGTCCGGCGTCCTGGAGCGCGGCTTCCTGCTCAAGCTCCGCTTCGCCTTCGACCACCACGTCAACCTGCGTCCGTCGAAGCTCCTCCCGGGTGTCGCCACCCCGCTCGCCGGACAGCCGGAGATCGACTTCGTCGTGGTCCGCGAGGGCACCGAGGGCCCGTACACCGGCAATGGCGGCACCATCAGGAAGGGCACCCCGCACGAGGTCGCCACCGAGGTCTCCGTCAACACGGCCTTCGGTGTCGAGCGTGTCGTCCGTGACGCGTTCGCCCGCGCGCAGGCCCGCCCGCGCAAGAAGCTGACGCTGGTCCACAAGAACAACGTGCTGACGTTCGCCGGTCACCTGTGGACCAACATCTTCAACAAGGTGGCCGAGGAGTTCCCCGAGGTCACCATCGACTACATCCACGTCGACGCCGCGACGATCTACCTCGTCACGGACCCCGGGCGCTTCGACGTGATCGTCACCGACAACCTCTTCGGCGACATCATCACCGACCTCGCCGCGGCCGTCTCCGGCGGCATCGGCGTCGCCGCCTCCGGCAACATCAACCCGAGCGGCGAGTTCCCCTCGATGTTCGAGCCCGTGCACGGCTCGGCGCCCGACATCGCGGGCCAGGGCAAGGCCGACCCCAGCGCCACCGTCCTGTCCGTCGCCCTCCTGCTGCGCCACCTCGGCTACGAGACCGAGGCCGCCCGCATCGAGGAGGCCGTTTCCGCCGACCTCGCCGAACGGGTCGGACAGCCCGCCCGTACGACCGACGAAATCGGCGACGCGCTCGCCGTACGAGTAGCGGGCTGACCCGCCGCGCACTTGAAGTAAACAAGTAGCCGCCGGGTCGCATCCGCACCCGGCGGCTTTTGCTGTGCCTCGCCGGGTGCCACCATCAACCTCTGGGCCGCATTCACCCCGTTTCTTCCGCCGCTGCCCCCGCGCGATAATCGAACGCGGAGCCGCGCCAAGAGGGAATGCTCGGACGTCCTAACACTGGCCACTGGCGGTAGGGGCGTGAGCGCGGTCCGTCACACACAACCGGTGAAGGACAACCACTCATGACGCAGCCCACGATCGAGCTCAAGCCCTCGGCCTCGCCACTCTCCGACGCGGAGCGCGAGGCGCTTCTGGCCAACCCCGGGTTCGGCCGCCACTTCACCGACCACATGGTGACGATCAAGTGGACGGAGGGCCGCGGTTGGCACGACGGCCAGCTCGTTCCGTACGCTCCGCTCTCCCTCGACCCGGCGACCATGGTCCTGCACTACGCGCAGGAGATCTTCGAGGGCCTCAAGGCCTACCGCCAGCCCGACGGCTCCGTCGCGACGTTCCGCCCGGACAAGAACGCCCAGCGCTTCCAGTCCTCCGCCCGCCGGCTCGGCATGCCGGAGCTTCCGGTCGAGACCTTCATCGAGGCGTGCGACGCGCTGATCCAGCAGGACCGCGCCTGGGTCCCGGCGCACGGTGGCGAGGAGTCCCTCTACCTCCGCCCGTTCATGATCGCGACCGAGGTCGGCCTGGGCGTGAAGCCGGCGAACGAGTACCTGTTCATCGTCATCGCCTCCCCGGCCGGCGCCTACTTCGCGGGCGGCGTGAAGCCCGTCTCCATCTGGGTCTCCGAGGACCGCGTCCGCGCCGTCCCCGGCGGCATGGGCGACGCCAAGACCGGCGGCAACTACGCCGCCTCCCTCCTGGCCCAGGCCGAGGCCGCCGCCAAGGGCTGCGACCAGGTCTGCTACCTCGACGCGGTCGAGCACCGGTGGATCGAGGAACTCGGCGGCATGAACCTGTACTTCGTGTACGGCGACAAGATCGTCACGCCGGCCCTCACCGGCTCCATCCTGGAGGGCGTCACGCGCGACTCGCTGCTGACGGTCGCCCGCGACCTCGGCTACGAGTCCGTGGAGGGCCGCGTCTCCATCGACCAGTGGCAGCGCGACACCGAGAACGGCACCCTGACCGAGGTCTTCGCCTGCGGCACCGCCGCCGTCATCACCCCCGTCGGCACGGTCAAGCGCAACAGCGCCGAGTGGAAGCAGTCGAACGGCGAGCTCGGCGAGGTCACCCAGAAGCTGCGCGAGGCGCTGCTGGACATCCAGCGTGGCGTCTCGGAGGACAAGCACGGCTGGATGCATCCGCTGGGCTGAGCCTCACCGTTTCCTTGCCAGGGCCGCCTCGGACTCCGCGTCCGCGGCGGCCCTGCCGTATACCGGGGCGGATTCCCGGCCACGTACGGGATTTCCTGGACGAGGTGGTCCTCGCGGACGCCTGATATCGCGCCCGGGTTGTAAGCAATTCGGGGGATTGACCCTGTGCTCCGTGGCTGAACCAGGGGCTGAACCAGGGGCTGAACCAGGGGTTCGCATCCTGAGACGGCGGTGAGCGTGGGGGCGGTTTGTGCCAGACTGCCCCCGTGCTCTCGTTCGCCATGATTATTGGCAGCAGGCGCGCCGGTCCGCAGTGACCGCCACGTACGACCAGGTACGGGCGGACACCGTCGTCCTCGACCCGCGCGCAGACCTCTCGCACCCGCGAGAGGTTTTTCGTATTTCTGGCCCACCTTCAGCCGGAAGCGCAGCGCGAGGGATCATTGGGGGACGGTGGAGCCGGTCATTCCGGTAAAGACCGAGATCCAACACAGGAGCCTTGACACCATGACGGCAACCAGCGAACTCGACGATACGTTCCACGTCTTCGACACGACCCTGCGCGACGGCGCGCAGCGTGAGGGCATCAACCTCACGGTCGCGGACAAGCTGGCGATCGCACGGCACCTGGACGACTTCGGCGTGGGCTTCATCGAGGGCGGCTGGCCCGGGGCCAATCCGCGGGACACCGAGTTCTTCGCCCGCGCCCAGCAGGAGATCCACTTCAGGCACGCTCAGCTGGTGGCGTTCGGCGCGACGCGCCGGGCGGGCGGCAAGGCGTCGGAAGACCCGCAGGTCAACGCGCTCCTGGCCTCCGGTGCCCCGGTGATCACCCTGGTCGCCAAGTCCCATGACCGGCATGTCGAGTTGGCCCTGCGCACCACCCTCGACGAGAACCTGGAGATGGTCCGCGACACGGTCTCGTACCTCCGTTCCCAGGGCCGCCGCGTCTTCGTCGACTGCGAGCACTTCTTCGACGGCTACCGCGCGAACCCCGAGTACGCGAAGGCGGTCGTCCGCGCGGCGTCGGAGGCCGGCGCGGACGTCGTCGTCCTGTGCGACACCAACGGCGGCATGCTCCCCGCCCAGGTCCAGGCAGTCGTCGCCACTGTCCTCGCCGACACCGGCGCCCGGCTCGGCATCCACGCCCAGGACGACACGGGCTGCGCGGTCGCCAACACGCTCGCCGCCGTGGACGCGGGCGCGACCCACGTCCAGTGCACGGCGAACGGCTATGGCGAGCGGGTCGGCAACTCGAACCTGTTCCCGGTAGTGGCCGCCCTGGAGCTCAAGTACGGCAAGAAGGTGCTCCCCGAGGGAGCCCTGCGCGAGATGACGCGCATCTCCCACGCGATCGCCGAGGTCGTGAACCTCACCCCGTCCACGCACCAGCCGTACGTAGGCGTCTCGGCCTTCGCGCACAAGGCGGGCCTGCACGCCTCCGCGATCAAGGTCGACCCCGATCTCTACCAGCACATCGACCCCGAGCAGGTCGGCAACACCATGCGGATGCTCGTCTCCGACATGGCGGGCCGCGCCTCGATCGAGCTCAAGGGCAAGGAGCTCGGCATCGACCTCGGCGGCGACCGCGAGCTGGTCGGCCGCGTCGTGGAGCGGGTGAAGGAACGCGAGCTCAGGGGCTACACGTACGAGGCGGCCGACGCGTCCTTCGAACTCCTGCTCAGGGCGGAGGCCGAGGGCAAGGCCCTCACGTACTTCGAGGTCGAGTCCTGGCGCGCCATCGTCGAGGACCGCCCCGACGGCAGCCACGCCAACGAGGCCACGGTGAAGCTCTTCGCCAAGGGCGAGCGCATCGTCGCCACGGCGGAGGGCAACGGTCCGGTGAACGCCCTCGACCGCGCGCTCCGGGTCGCCCTCGAGAAGATCTACCCCCAGCTCGCCAAGCTGGACCTCGTCGACTACAAGGTCCGCATCCTGGAGGGCAAGCACGGCACCCAGTCCACCACGAGGGTCCTGATCTCCACCTCCGACGGCGAGGGTGAGTGGTCGACGGTGGGCGTCGCCGAAAACGTCATCGCCGCGTCCTGGCAGGCGCTGGAGGATGCGTACACGTACGGGCTGCTGCGGGCTGGGGTGGAACCGGCGGCGTAGCTGCCCGCGGGCTCCGCCCCGACCCCGCTCCTCAAACGCCGGAGGGGCTGATCTCAGCCCGTCCGGCGTTTGAGGACGAGCGCGAAGCGCGACGGCGGGGGTCTGGGGGCGGCAGCCCCCAGGTACGGGACGGGCAGGGGCGGAGGGGGCGAAAAACCTACTGCAGCCGCCACTTCTGGTTGGCCGCCCCGGTGCAGGACCAGATCTGTGCCCGCGCCCCATTGGCCGACGAGTTGTCCGTCACGTCAAGGCACTTGTTCGCGGCAGTGTTGACGACGTCCCCGGTCGCGGAATTGTACGACCAGCGTTGCGCACCGGTCCCATTGCAGTCGTACAGCTGCACCTTCGCACCGTCCGCCGTAGCCCCCGACGTGACATCAAGGCACTTCCCCAGCGCCTGAATGGACCCGTCCGCCTTCACGGTCCAGCCCTGCGCAGCAGACCCGTTGCAGTCGTACAACTGAACAGCCGTCCCATTCGCACTGGAACCCCCCGCCACATCAAGACACTTGCCCGCGAGCCCGACGAACGCCCCGGACTGCTCCCCCTCACCCGCCTGCGTCCCCGACCAGGTGAACGTGGCCGACGTCTTGCCCGGCAGGGAGTAAGTCGCGTGCTGCGACCCCCAGTTGATGGTCACGGTCTTCGCGGACGACGCGTCGTTGTACGCGATCAGCGCCTTCGACCCGTCCGGGTTCCGCCACGCGACGTTCGGCACGGCCGACGACGCCGTCGAGGCGATCCGCTGCGCTCCCGGCCGTACGAACTTCGTCAGATGCCCCATCGTGTAGTACTCGATCGTGTAGTCGACGGTCCCGCTGGCACCGTCCCCGTTGTGCACCGTGATCAGCCCGCTGCACGTCCCGCACCCACCGTTGTGCGGCCCCCGGTTCTGGTCCACGGCCAGCGACCACTTCGTCACCGACTTCGCCCAGTTCCGGGTGTAGTCCACGATGTTGAGCATGTCCTCGCGCTGCTGGTTAACGATCCAGGTGCCACCGGAGTGCTCGGTGCCGAAGGCGTCGAGGCCGGGGTACTGGTTGTGCACGGCGGTCTGCTTCGCCACGTCGCCGCCGTAGCCGTGCCAGGCGATCCCGCCGAAGTTCGGGTGGGAGCGCACCGCCGCGTCGTCGACGGTCTGGGCGGCGTACGCGTCGTACACGTCCCAGTTCCAGTCGTGCGCGAGGACCTTCGTGGACAGCCCCGCCGCCTGGAGTTCGGGCAGCAGTTCGTTCTTCGTGAAGTAGGCGAGCCCGGATGCGTTCCAGCTCATCGACGGATAGCCCGAGCAGCACGTCGGCTCGTTCTGGGCCGTCACATACGACACCGGCACACCCTGGTCCCGGTAGGCCTGAAGGTACTTCACGAAGTACGACGCGTACGCGCCGTAGTACTCCGCCTTCAGCCAGCCGCCGTTGAGCTGCCCGCTGTCCTTCATCCAGGCCGGCGCGGTCCACGGCGAGGCCATCACGGTCAGCGAGGGGTTCAGCTGGAGCGCCTGCTTGGTCAGCGGCGCCACGTCCGCCAGGTCGTGCGCGATGGAGAACCGCGTCAGGCCCGGGTCCGTCTGGCCGGCCGGCACGTCGTCGTACGTGTACCCGAACCGGGCGAGATCCGAGCCGCCCATCGGATTCCGCAGGAAGGACAGCCCGATCCCGTCCGTCGGCGAGAACAGCTTCCGCATCGTCGCGTCCCGCGTGGCCTGCGTCAGCGCCCCGCTGCTGTTCATCAGCCAGGCGGCAGTGTCGGTGAAGGAGGCGCCGCCCCCGGTGAAGGTCTGATAGCGGGTGTTCTCGTCGACGGTGATGTTCTCACCGCTTCCGCCGCTGCCCGGCTGGAAGGCGAACGGCGTCTGCGCCTGGAGCCCGCGGACGACATGGCGTCCGCCGCTGTCGTCCGTCGTGGTCAGCCAGGCGGTGACCGGTTCGCCCGCGGCGTGCGCGGGCGCCGCCGGCACGGCGGTCAGACCGACCGCCGTCAGCATCCCGGCGACGAGCAGCCGGGCCGCATGGGTGCGTCTTCTCAGGAAGCTCATGGTGCGCCGCCCTTCTGGGGGGTGGGGGAGTGGGGCGTGCGAGCCGTGAGTAAATGACGGCTTCGTAGGCGCGTCAAGGGGGTGCGCGTTCATATTCCGAAAGGACAACGTCCTTGATCCGGACGGGACTTGAGTGCGTACCGGTTCTGGCGTGAAGTCTTGACGGCTTACCGGGACGCCAGTTAACTCACGCCATGATCTAAGTCGTAAGAAGACCGTACGAGTCCAGGGAAACGGGACGGTACGAGTCCAGGAGAACCGGACTGTACGAGTCGAGGACCACAGGACCACAGGACCACAGGACCACAGGAGTTCAAGAGACCGCACGAGAGAGTCGAGGGAAGGTCCATGCGAAGAACCGCCCTGCTCGCCTCCGCCGCCTTGCTCACCGGGCTGCTGCCGCTGGCCTCCGCGGGTGCAGCCGCCGGGGCCGATGAACCGGCCCCGGTACCCGTCGACGCCTTCGAGGGCGAGGTCCCGTTCGCGAACCCGCCCGCCGACGGCATCTTCCCCTGGGGGAGCGACGCCGACGACCCGCCCGCGCTGGCCCTGACCGCCCGGTCCGACGCCCCCGAGGGCGCCAAGGTCCTCACCGGCAGCTACGACATCAGCGGCTACGGCGGCTTCACCCACGACTTCGCCTTCGACGGGCCCGCCCACGACTGGTCCGCCCACAAGGGCATCCGCTTCTGGTGGGACGGCCAGAACAACGCCAAGAAGATCAGCTTCGAGATCAAGGACGGCGGCGCCAACGGGGAGGCCTCCGAACTCTGGACGATGTCCTTCACCGACGACTTCACCGGCTGGAAGCAGGTCGAGATCCCCTTCACCGACTTCGCCTATCGAACGGATTACCAGCCCGTCGGCGGCATCGACCAGGTCCTCGGACTCACCCAGATGTGGGGGTACGCGGTCACGCTCCCGGTCGGCGTCAAGGGCCAGTTCGCCATGGACGACGTCGAGCTGTACGGCAAGGCCGACCCGGCCCTGCGGGCCTCCGTCGTCGCCGACTCCGCCGTTCACCCGGTGAAGGAGGGCGGCACGGCCGCCGTGAAGATCTCCGTGGCGACCACGGGCTCGGTCCCGATCGAGGAGCCGGTGACCGTGGCGTACGAGAGCGCGGGCGGCACCGCCGAGTCCGGCAGGGACTACACCCCCGTCAAGGGCGAGATCACCTTCCCGGCGGGCACGGCGTCCGGCACGTCACACACCGTCTCCGTGACCACCCGCAAGGACAAGGCCGCGGAATCCGCCGAGACGATCCCCCTGAAGCTGACGGTCAGCGGAGCCAAGGCCCCCGCCGAGACCCCACAGGTCGTCGTCGACGCCCACGGACTGCCTTACCTCGACCCGAAGTTGCCCGTGCGGAAGCGGGTCGCCGACCTCGTCTCGCGCATGTCCCTGGAGGAGAAGGCCGGGCAGATGACCCAGGCCGAGCGCGGCGCGCTCACCGCGCAGGGTGACATCGCGGCGTACGACCTCGGCTCGCTCCTGTCCGGCGGCGGCTCGACCCCGACGCCCAACACCCCCGAGGCGTGGGCGAAGATGATCGACGGCTTCCAGCTCCGGGCGCAGGCAACCCGGTTCCAGATCCCGCTGATCTACGGCGTGGACGCGGTGCACGGCCACAACAACCTCGTCCGCTCGACGATCATGCCGCACAACATCGGCATCGGTGCCACCCGCGATCCTCAACTGGCCTACGAGACGGGCTCGGTGACGGCTGCCGAGGTCCGCGCCACCGGCATTCCCTGGGACTTCGCCCCCTGCCTCTGTGTCACCCGCGACGAGCGCTGGGGCCGCTCGTACGAGGCCTTCGGCGAGGACCCGGCCCTCGTCGAGTCGATGGAGACGGTCATCCAGGGACTCCAAGGAGCCCGCGACGGCCGGGACTTGAAGGACGACGACAAGGTGCTGGCCACCGCGAAGCACTTCGTGGGCGACGGAGGCACGGAGTACGGCTCGTCCACGACGGGCTCGTACACCATCGACCAGGGCGTCACCAAGGTCACCCGGCAGCAGCTGGAGGCCGTGCACCTGGCCCCGTACGGGACGGCGGTCGACCGCGGCATCGGCTCGGTCATGCCCTCCTACTCCTCGCTCGACATCCTCGGCGACGGCCAGGGGCCGGTGAAGATGCACGCCCGCGCGGACATGATCAACGGCGTGCTCAAGGGCCGTATGGACTTCGACGGCTTCGTCATCAGCGACTGGGCGGCCATCGACCAGATCCCCGGCGACTACGCGTCCGACGTCCGTACGTCCGTCAACGCGGGCCTCGACATGATCATGGTCCCGCACGCGTACAAGGACTTCCGTACAACACTGATCGACGAGGTGAAGGCGGGGCGCGTCAGTGAGAAGCGCGTCACCGACGCGGTCTCCCGCATCCTCACGCAGAAGTTCAGACTGGGCCTCTTCGAGAAGCCTTACGCGGACACGAGCGGGGCGTCGCGGATCGGCTCGCCGGCGCACCGGGCGGTGGCGCGCGAGGCGGCGGCCGCGTCGCAGGTCCTGCTGAAGAACGCGAACGGCGCGCTGCCGCTGAAGACGTCCCAGAAGGTGTACGTCGCCGGATCGAACGCCGACGACATCGGCAACCAGACCGGCGGCTGGACGATCACCTGGCAGGGCTCGTCCGGAAAGATCACGGACGGCACGACGATCCTGGAGGGGATGCGGAAGGCGGGCGGTGACGTCACCTACTCGAAGGACGCCTCGGCGCCCACCGGCGGGTACGACGTGGGCGTGGTCGTCGTCGGCGAGACCCCGTACGCCGAGGGTGTGGGCGACGTCGGCAACGGCAACGACCTGGAGCTGACGGCCGCGGACCAGGCCGCCGTGGACAAGGTGTGCGGCGCGATGAAGTGCGCGGTGCTGATCGTCTCGGGCCGCCCGCAGCTGATCGGCGACCGGCTCGCCGACGTCGACGCCCTGGTCGCCTCCTGGCTTCCCGGCACGGAGGGCGACGGCGTGGCCGACGTCCTCTACGGAAAGCGCGCCTTCACCGGTCAGCTCCCGGTCACCTGGCCGAAGTCCGAGGCCCAACTGCCGATCAACGTCGGTGACACGTCGTACGATCCGCAGTTCCCGTACGGCTGGGGCCTCACGACCCTGACGAAGGTTCCGACGGGCGGCGCCTCGGCCCTGAGGGGCCTGGCCGTGCTGGCCCGGGCGGCCGACCGGACCGGATCGTCCGAAACCGGCCGCACCGCCGTGACCAAGGCCCGCCTCCTCGTCCAGCAGAAGCTCGCCTCGACGATCACCCCCGCGACGGCGAAGCCGTTCGCCGAGGCGGACCACCTCCTGCTGACGGGCCGGTACGGGGACGCCGTGGAGAAGCTGACGGAGGCGTACCGGAACTTCAGCCCGTCCGGCGTTTGAGGACGAGCGCGAAGCGTGACGCCGGGGGTCTGGGGGCGGTAGCCCCCAGGTAGGGGAATGGGCAGGGGCGGCTGGGGTGGAAAACCCACCCCAGCCGCCCACCCGCACCCACCCCACCAGCCCAGATGTTCCCTTTACCCCACATTCGGGTAGCTTCGAAGACATGAAGGCCTCACTCATCCGAGGACTGACAGGCCTGCTGATCGCGCTGGCGCTCGCCGCCCTGGCGGCCTTCGCTGCCCCCGCTCCCCAAGCCCACGCAGCCACCGACATCGACACGATCGCCGCAGCCCTCCGCGAGAGCCCGGTCTACGTCGACCCTGCCGCCTCCGCCCAGCTGTCCACCTCGGCGGCAGACGACCTCACCCAGAAGATAGAGAAGGCGGACAAGCCCATCCTCGTGGCCGTCCTGCCCGCCGACTTCCCCTCCGAGAACCTCTTCCAGAACCTGCGCACCGCCACCGGCATCACCGGCCTGTACGCCATCAGGCTCGGCGACAGCTTCGACGCCCGGGCCGACTCCGCGGTGATGTCCCGCACCGCCGTGCAGAACCTCGTCACCAGCGTCCAGGGCGAGAACGCGACGACCCAGCTGAACGACTTCACCGACCGCGCCGTCACCAATATCGGCGGCTCGGGCCCCGCGAGCTGGAGCGGCGGCGACACGGGAGGCGGCGTCTCCACGGCGGCCCTGATCACGGCCGGCGCGGTGATCGTGGCCGGCGGCGCCGGCGCGTACACGCTCGTACGCCGCAACCGCCACCGCAGGGAGCAGGAGCAGCAGGAAGCGCTCGACAAGCTCCGTGTGGTCGTGGACGAGGACATCACGGCCTTCGGCGAGGAGCTCGACCGGCTCGACTTCCACCCCGGGGAGGCGGGCGCGAACGACGTGATGCGCGCGGACTACGAGCGCGCGCTGGACGCCTACGAGCAGGCGAAGTCGCGTATGGCGGAGGCCCGGCACCCCGAGGACGTACGAGCCGTCACCGAGGCCCTGGAGGACGGCCGCTTCTCGCTCGCGGTACTGGCCGCGCGCCGCGAGGGCCGCGCGCTCCCGGAGCGCCGCGCCCCGTGCTTCTTCGACCCGCGGCACGGCCCGTCGGTCGCCGATGCTCCCTGGACGCCCGCCGGCGGCGCGTCCCGCGAGGTCCCGGTCTGCGCGGCGGACCGGGCCCGCCTCGCCGACGGCGCCGACCCGGCGATCCGCGAGGTCGAGACGGACTACGGCCGCCGCCCGTACTGGGAGGCCGGCCCGGCATACGGCCCGTACGCGGGCGGCTACTTCGGCGGCGGCATCCTGCCCGGCCTCCTCGTCGGCACGCTGCTCGGCAGCATGATGTCCAGCCCCTCGTACGCGGCTGACTACGGCTCCGGCTACGGCGACTTCGGCGGCGGTTACGCCGGCGGCGACGTCTCGGGCTCCGACTTCGACCCGGGCGACTTCGGCGGCGGCTTCGGCGGGGGCGGCGACTTCGGCGGGGGAGGAGACTTCGGCGGAGGCTTCTGACGAAGGACCCGCGCGAAGGGCGCTGCGTGAACGGTGCTGCGTGAACGGTGCTGCGTGAACGGTGCTGCGTGAGTGGGGCGGCGTGAGCTGCTGGGTAATCGGAGCGCCGTGTGACCGGCGCCGCCCCGGCATCGCGCGATCGGCCCCGCGTGAACGGGGCCGCGTGAACGGGGCCGCGTGAACGGGGCCGCGCGAAGGGCGCCGCCCTCTCGACCGGTTGCGACACGCCGAGTCGCTGCTCGCGGGACACGGCCGGCGCGGACACGTCGGTGGTGCGGCTCGCCTGCTACGGCGGGGCGGGATTCACGGACGAGCTGCGGGCCGCGGGGGATCGGGGCGAGGTGGTTCTCGTGGATCTGCGGAGGCTGTACGGGGGTGAGTGAGCGCGGGACCTTCCCGTGTGACTCGAATCTCTTGTCCTGCTCGCAGGATTCCCCTGACCTCCGAGGCACGTACACGCCGAAGCGCCCGCCTTCCGGACACGGGGGAATCGGAAGGCGGGCGTGCTTCGGGAGCCGACGGGGGAGGGGTTCGGCCGGTGCCGTACCGGTCTACCGGCTGAGGAACATCGGGTTAGCCGGCGTTCTTGATCGCCGAGATGTCGAGGACCAGCTTGATCTTGTCGGAGACGAGGACGCCGCCGGTCTCCAGCGCCGCGTTCCAGGTGAGGCCCCACTCGGAGCGCAGGATCTCGGCCTTGCCCTCGAAGCCGACGCGCACGTTGCCGTACGGGTCCTGCGCGGCGCCGTGGCACTCCAGGTCGATGGTGATCGGCTTGGTGGTGCCCATGATCGACAGGTCGCCGGTGATCCGGTAGCCGTCGCCGCCCAGGGCCTCGGCCTTGGTCGAGCGGAACGTCATCTTCGGGTGCTCGTCGGTCTTGAAGAAGTCGGCGCTCTTCAGGTGCCCGTCACGGTCGGCATTGCCGGTCTCGACGCTCGTCATCGTGACGTCGATCGAGGCGGTGGACCGGGACGGGTCCGTGCCGTCCAGGTTCAGGGTGCCCTCGAACTCCGTGAAGCCGCCCTTGACGTTCGTCACCATCGCGTGACGGGCGACGAAGCCGATCGCCGAGTGCGACGGGTCGAGGGTGTAGGTGCCGGTCAGTGCCGCGAGGTCGGGGCTCACCGCGGTGGCGGCCTTGGCGGCGGAGGCGTCGGTCGTGCTCTTGCGGTTGAAGATGCCCATGAGGTGCTCCTGGGGGAGGGGTCGCGGTTCCGTGCGGAACCAGCGGCCGTTGATGTTGAATATTCAACGAGGTCAACGTCAGAGACCGTAAACCTATTCCATTCAATTTTCAACATCATCCGCAACGTGTTGGCGGCGCTACTTTGAGTCGATCGCGTTCGCCCTCTGGTCGACGGGCGTAGACCTCGGGCACCATCGCCGTGCACCGCCTGCACCGCCTGCACATCCGCCTCACAGGAAGCATGGCCGTCCGGCCGTTCGCCGGTCTCTTGCAGGAAGGGTCCTCATGAAGTTCCGCTCCGCCCTGACCGCCCTCGCTCTCGTCGTCGCCCCCGGTGCCGCCGTCGTCGGCACCGCCACCGACGCCTTCGCCGTCACCAAGATCAGCCATGCCACGGCGACGTCGATGTTCCGCTCGGTCGGCATCACCTGGTCGTCGTCCGGCAACTGCTCCGACCGCAACAACCCCACCTGTACGTCGTTCGAGCAGCTCAACCTCGCCACCGCAAAGGGCGCCCAGACGCTCAAGCAGGCCAGCGGCTGCGCGCTCAACATCACCGGCGGCACCGAGACCGGCCACGCCAGTGGCACATACTCGCACTGGAACGGCTACAAGCTCGACTACAGCAAGTACACGTGCATCGGCAACTACATCAAGAACAACTTCACCTACATCGGCCTGCGCGGCGACGGCGCCCCGCAGTGGCGGTCCGGATCCGGCAACATCTACGCCGACGAGGGCAACCACTGGGACGTCCTCTACTACAACTGCGGCGGCTGCTGACCCGCACGCGCGCGCCGCGTGAGCGAGCCGCCGATCGAGGGTCCGTGTCACCCCATGGATGGCATGTGCTACTCATGAATGTGAGGTGACTCTCGGCTGACGGCTTTGTGTGACCTCTACAAGCCGAAGCGCCCCTGAACAGTCAGATCGCCTGCATGAGGTCATGGTTCTGTTCAGGGGTACCAGGAAAACGGGCCGGAGACTGTACGGAGTCGACGGCTCGCTTTCCTTGGTGGGCTTCGTAAGGTCGCTACATGACCGTTTTGGACGAAGCTGGATCCGCAGACGCCGCGAGCGCCACGGCAGGCGACGTGAGCTCCGCGGGCGAACCCACGGACGCGCGCGGGCGTGTGGCCGAACTGCACGCCATCCGTGCGGAGGCACTGAGCGGCCCCAGTGAGCGGGCGACCGAGGCGCAGCATGCCAAGGGCAAGCTGACCGCGCGGGAGCGCATCGAGCTGCTGCTGGACGCCGGCTCGTTCCAGGAGGTCGAGCAGCTGCGGCGGCACCGGGCGACCGGGTTCGGGCTGGAGGCGAAGAAGCCGTACACCGACGGTGTCGTCACCGGCTGGGGCACGGTGGAGGGCCGTACGGTCTTCGTGTACGCCCATGACTTCCGGATCTTCGGCGGCGCGCTCGGCGAGGCGCATGCCACGAAGATCCACAAGATCATGGACATGGCCATCGCGGCCGGTGCGCCACTGGTGTCGCTGAACGACGGCGCGGGCGCCCGGATCCAGGAGGGCGTGTCCGCCCTGGCCGGCTACGGCGGCATCTTCCAGCGCAACACCAAGGCGTCCGGTGTCATCCCGCAGATCAGCGTGATGCTCGGCCCGTGCGCGGGCGGCGCGGCCTACAGCCCCGCCCTGACCGACTTCGTGTTCATGGTCCGCGACACCTCGCAGATGTTCATCACCGGCCCGGACGTCGTCAAGGCGGTCACCGGCGAGGAGATCACCCAGAACGGCCTGGGCGGCGCCGACGTGCACGCCGAGACGTCCGGCGTCTGCCACTTCGCCTACGACGACGAGGAGACCTGCATCGCCGAGGTGCGCTACCTCCTGTCGATGCTCCCGCAGAACAACCGCGAGAACCCCCCGCGCGTCGGCTCCGAGGACCCGGCCGACCGCCGCTCGGACGTCCTGCTCGACCTGGTCCCCGCGGACGGCAACCGCCCCTACGACATGGCCAAGGTCATCGAGGAACTCGTCGACGACGGCGACTACCTGGAAGTCCACGAACGCTGGGCCCGCAACATCATCTGCGCACTGGCCCGCCTCGACGGCCAGGTCGTCGGCATCGTCGCCAACCAGCCGCAGACCCTCGCCGGCGTCCTCGACATCGAGGCCTCCGAAAAAGCTGCGCGCTTTGTCCAGATGTGTGACGCTTTTAATATTCCGATCATCACCCTCCTGGATGTTCCGGGATTCCTCCCCGGTGTCGACCAGGAACACGGCGGGATCATCCGGCACGGCGCGAAGCTGCTGTACGCCTACTGCAACGCGACCGTGCCGAGGATTTCGCTGATCCTGCGCAAGGCGTACGGAGGTGCCTACATCGTCATGGACAGCCAGTCCATCGGAGCGGACCTCACGTACGCGTGGCCGACGAACGAGATCGCCGTCATGGGCGCGGAAGGCGCGGCCAACGTCATCTTCCGCCGCCAGATCGCCGAGGCCGAGGACCCCGAGGCCATGCGGGTCCGCATGGTCAAGGAGTACAAGTCCGAGCTGATGCACCCCTACTACGCGGCGGAGCGTGGTCTGGTCGACGACGTCATCGACCCGGCGGAAACCCGCGAGGTCCTGATCAAGTCGCTCGCGATGCTGCACACCAAGCACGCGGACCTGCCCTCCCGTAAGCACGGCAACCCCCCGCAGTAACCCAGCGGATCTTCCGCGGTACCCCTGCGGAAACCTCTCTCACGGAGACTGAGACCTATGGACACCCCTGACATCCGCGTCGAGAAGGGCCACGCCGAGCCCGAGGAAGTCGCCGCCATCACGGCCGTCCTCCTGGCTCGCGCGGCCGCCCAGCCGGACACCACCCCGACCCACCGCGGCCGCGCCAAGGCAGGCTGGCGGCGGCTGGAGCGCGAGCCCGGCTTCCGGGCGCCGCACAGCTGGCACTGAGCCCGCACGACGTACGAAGGCCCCGGCGCCCCCAAGGGCGGCCGGGGCCTTCGCGCGCAGGCCGGGCAGGCGACGGCGACAGGACCGGGACAGCAGACGGCCCCCGTCCCTCCCTCGGGAGGTACGGGGGCCGTTCGAGCCTCGGGCTAGCGCAGGCGCGCCATGAGCGCGTGCTCCACCAGTGTGATCAGCGTCGACTTGGCATCCGCGCGGTGGCGGGCGTCCGTCGTGATGATCGGGGCGTCGGGGCCGATCTGCAGCGCCTCGCGGACCTCTTCGGGGTTGTACGGCTGGTTGCCGTCGAAGCCGTTGAGGGCGATGACGAACGGGAGACCCGAGTTCTCGAAGTAGTCGACCGCGGGGAAGCAGTCGGCGAGACGGCGGGTGTCCACCAGGACGACGGCACCGATGGCGCCGCGCACCAGGTCGTCCCACATGAACCAGAAGCGGTCCTGTCCGGGGGTGCCGAACAGGTAGAGGATCAGGTCCTGGTCCAGGGTGATGCGGCCGAAGTCCATGGCGACGGTGGTCGTCGTCTTGTCTCCGGTGTGCGTGAGGTCGTCGATGCCCGCGGAAGCGGATGTCATGACGGCCTCGGTGCGCAGCGGGTTGATCTCCGAGACGGCGCCGACGAACGTGGTCTTGCCCACGCCGAAGCCGCCCGCCACCACGATCTTCGCGGACGTGGTGGAGCGGGAAGGCCCTCCGCTAGAGCTTGCGAAGTCCACTGAGCACCCTTTCGAGCAAAGTCACGTCTGGCTGGCCACCGGCGTTTTCGTCGCCGCCGGGCTGATGGATGGCGACCAGGCCCGCCTCCGCCAAGTCGGCGACGAGGATCCTGGCCACGCCGAGAGGGATCGTCAGAAGGGCCGAGACTTCGGCCACCGACTTGATCTCCCGGCAGAGGTTGCAGATCCGCTGATGCTCGGGCAGCTGGCCCTGCATCTGGTGCGGCTGCGCGGTGGTGTGCACCAGCGCCTCGATGGCGAGCTGGTAGCGAGGCCTGGTGCGGCCGCCCGTCATGGCGTACGGGCGCACCAGGGGGTTGTTCGACGCCCTCGCGGGCGACGGCTCGCGTGTGCGTCGCGGCGGCTGCACAGGCTGGATGCGGGGCGCCTGCGGCTGGTCGTACGGCGACGGACCGGGGCCCTGAGGCGCGTACGGCTGGCGCTGGCTCGGCGCGGAGGGGAAGTTGTACGGGTTCTGCGAACCGTCGCCCTGGCCGCCCTGCCCCTGGCCGGGGCCGTACGACCAGTTGCCCGAAGACGAACCGCCTGGGGGTGTTGCCACTTTCTCCTCCTCCGACTGTGCCGGGCACCCATCACTGTGGGACCGCGTCCCGAAACCTTACGGCCACGGGACGCGAATACGCACCGTCTGTCTGCTAGTTGAGAAGGCTCCCCTGGAGCTCTGCTCGAAGGTCCGGGGTCAGAACCGTGCCCGCACGGTCCACCAGAAGCGCCATCTCGTACCCAATGAGACCGATATCGGCCTCCGGGTGTGCGAGGACGGCGAGCGATGAACCATCAGATACGGACATGATGAAGAGGAATCCCCGCTCCATCTCCACAACTGTCTGGTTCACACTGCCGCCCTCGAAGATGCGGGAGGCACCCGCGGTCAACGAGGTCAGACCGGACGCGACGGCCGCCAACTGGTCGGCGCGGTCACGGGGAAAGCCTTCGGACATCGCCAGAAGGAGTCCATCGGCGGAGACCACCACCGTGTGGGACACCCCGGGGGTGTTGTCCACGAAGTTGGTGATCAACCAGTTCAGGTTCTGTGCCGCCTGGCTCATCGGGCTCACACTAACGCTCCTGGTTGTAGGTGCTGTCAGGACCGAAGCCCTGGCCGTTCGTGTCACTACCTGCATTGCGTCCCCGCTGTACGCCGCGGCGCAGGTTGCTCAGCCTGCCCCGGACGTCGGCGGGGTCGCGGGAGACCTGCGGGCCGCCCTGGGGGGTCGATTCAGCGGTTCCCTCGACCAGGTTGGCCTTGGGCACCCGCCGGGGCAGACCGGACGAGGTGACCCCGCCCGCCTTGGGCTTGCGGAGCTGCTCGGCGCGCTGCCACCGGTCGTCGTTGTTCGAGCGCCAGTCGGCGTCGCCGTCCGTGGCCGGGGTCGCCGGCGCGGCCTGCTCCCTCGGGTTCACGGGGTGCTGGCCATTGCCGTTGACGTTGCCGCTCGCGGTGGATCCGCGGCGGGGCAGCCCGGCGTCGGTCACCGCGTGGGGTGCGGAGGGAGCCGGTCCCGGACGGTTGAAGCCTACGCGGTCCTGCTCACTCACGTCAGCGGCCTGCGAGGATTCCGCTTCCGCAGCGTACTCGGAGCGGTAGGAGCCCTGGTAGGTGTCCCGCTGCGGCCAGTCGTCCTGGTAGGACGGCTCCTGGAACGCCGAGAACGTCTCCGGGGCGCCGCCCCGGCCCATGGAGCGCTCGTCCTGCACCGGCTCCGGATAAGTGGGCTCAGGGTAGCCGCCGTTGGACGGGTAGTACGACTCCTCATACGACGGCCGCCCCGGCTCGTCATATCCAGTCTGCTGCGGTTCGTTGTACGCCGTCTGCTGGTCGTACGTCGCCTGCTGGTCCTCGTATCCGCCCTGTCCGTTGCCGTACGCGGGCTGCTGGGCGTCGAACTCGTCCTCGTAGCGCTGCGGAGCCTCGATGGCCTCCGGGCCGTGCGCCTGGGCCTCCAGGGCCGCGCGGCGCTCCTCGCGCATCAGCGAGCGGCCCACGGGGTCCAACTCACGGATGTCGTCGGGGACTTCGGTGTAGCGGCTGTCGTCGAAGCCGAGCTCCGCGGCCGTACGCATCGGCTGCTGCTGGGCCTGGAAGTCCTCGCCCACGAACGAGCGCTGCTCCGGAATGATCTGCGAGACGGTGAACTCGTCGCGCTGCATCTGCTGCTCGCCGCCACCACCGTGGGTGATCGCGTCGGGAAGCATGACCAGGGAGGTCGTACCCGCCTGCTCGCCCGAAGGGCGCAGCTGGACGCGGATGCCGTGCCGGTCGGACAGCCGGCCGACCACGAAGAGGCCCATGCGCTGCGAGATCGCAGCGTCCACGCTCGGCGGGTTGGCCAGCTTGTGGTTGATCTCCGCGAAGTCCTCGGCCGTCAGGCCGATGCCCTTGTCGTGGATCTCGATCATCACGCGGCCGTCGGGGAGACGGGTGGCGGTGACGCGGACCTTCGTCTGCGGGGAGGAGAACGTGGTGGCGTTCTCCAGCAGCTCGGCGAGCAGGTGCACGAGGTCGGTCACGGCACGGCCGTGGATCTCGGCCTCCGGGACGCCGGAGAGCTCGATGCGCTCGTACTGCTCCACCTCGGAGGAGGCGGCGCGCAGGACGTCGACCAGCGGGACCGGCTGGTCCCAGCGGCGGCCGGGCTCCTCGCCGGCGAGGACGAGGAGGTTCTCGCCGTTGCGGCGCATACGGGTCGCGAGGTGGTCCAGGCGGAAGAGGTTCTCCAGCTGGTCCGGGTCGGCCTCGTTGTTCTCCAGGTCGGTGATCAGGGTCAGCTGGCCCTCGATCAGCGACTGGTTGCGGCGCGAGAGGTTGGTGAAGATCGCGTTGATGTTGCCACGGAGCAGGGCCTGCTCGGCGGCGAGCCGGACGGCCTCGCGGTGGACCTGGTCGAAGGCGCGGGCGACTTCGCCGATCTCGTCCGTGCTGGTGATCGGGATGGGCTGTACGCGGGTGTCCACGCGGCCCGGATCAGTGCGCGAGAGCTGGTCGACCAGCATCGGCAGACGCTGCTCGGCGACGCTGAAGGCCGCGTTGCGCAGCTGGCGCATGCGGGTGCTCATCTGGCGCGCCATCAGCCCGGCGATGATGAACGCGGCGAGCAGGGCTACGACGACGATGGCGCCGTTGACGTAGGCGTCGGTCTGGGCGTCGGAGGCGATGGCCGCGGCGTCGTCGACCGCTCGGTCGACGAGTTCCCTCTCGACCTCGCTGAAGCCCTCGAACTTGAGGGTGGCGGCCCCCATCCACGTCTCGGGGGTGATGCCCTGCTGGGCGAGCTGAGTGGGCGTGGCGCCGCTGCCGATCGCCTTGATCATGTCGTCCATCGAGGGCGGCGCGACGAAGGGCCGGCCCGCGGCCTCGGCCTTGCTCTTGGCCTCGGCGAGCCGGCTCTTGCCCTCCGCGGTCTTCTGCGCCATCACGGCCTTGAGCCGGGCGGCGTCGTCCTCGGTGGAACCGGAGATGAACTCCGCGAGAGCGACGTTCTCCAGGTACGCGTACGACGTGAAGGCGGTGACCTGCCCCGCGAGGTTCTTCTCGCTGGTGCTGGGCTTGACGAGCAGGTGGGTACCGATCGAGCGCTCCAGCGACGCGGCGCCCTTGGCCAGCCCGATGGCGTACACGGAACGGCCATAGGACGTGACGTTGCCGGTACCGAGGCTCAACTCGTTCGAGAACTCCATGAGCAGGTGCTCGACCGTGACGTAAGCCTCTTCGGTCCTCACCGGCTCCATGGACTTCGTGAACGCCGCTTTGCGGATCTGCTCGAGTTGGGGCTCGGCCTTCTCCACCAGGCCCAGCCGCCGCTCGAGCCCCGGCTTGTCCGGCCTTCCGATGACCTCTTGGTGGAAGGCGTCGGCCTTCTCATCGGTGACGGCACGAGCCTTCTTGACCGTCGTGCTGTCCCGGTCGCCCAGCAGCAGAGGCTCGGCGGACAAGTCGCGCTCGTTCAGCAGTGCCTCGGCGTACTCGTCGGCGGCCGCCACGATCTTCGCCACCTTCTCGGCGTCCCGCGCCTCGTTCCAGGTGTCGATCGAGCCCTTCACCTGGAAGCCGCCCATGACGAGGCCGACCAGCACGGGTATGAGCAGGATCGCGTTCAGCCTGGTGGGCACCCGCCAGTTCTGGGGTGACAGCCGGCTGCCGCTCGCCGCGGGCGCCGGAGTGGGCTCCGGGCCGGGCACTTGTGCGGGCGCCGCTCCGCGCGGCGGCGGGGTGAAGTTGCCCCGTGCCGACGGCTCGGGACCGTTCTTGCTTCGCCTCACTCGACCAACAACCTCTCGGCGTCGGCACCTTCTTTGTGCCGCGGTATGTCTCCAGCGCCCTTGACTAATGGGCAGTTCAGCGCATTCCAGCACGTCAGGCGGCGCCGTTCCAAACAGTCGGAACCAACGATTCCGAGTGCTGTGAGCGCCTGAAAAAACGGTCATAAAGAGCGAGCCCCGCCAAAAGGCGGGGCTTTTGTGAGCACAGCGGTACCGGGTGACCGCGAGGCGTGTCGGTGGCAGCAAAATTCTCTGTCGAAACGTTATGAACACTATTGCCGACCGTGTCAAACGACACAGTCGGCTCCAGTGCTTCTACGACAACTGCCTTATGGAACTGTCGACTTGGCGACTACCGCAGCCGTGCCATGAGCGCGTGCTCGACCAGCGTGATCAGAGCACCCTTCGCATCCGCACGGTGCCGGGCGTCCGTCGTGATGATCGGGGCGTCCGGACCGATCTGCAGCGCCTCGCGGACCTCTTCGGGCCTGTACGGCTGGTGCCCGTCGAAGCCGTTGAGGGCGACGACGAACGGCAGACCGCTGTTCTCGAAGTAGTCGACCGCGGGGAAGCAGTCGGCGAGCCGGCGGGTGTCCACCAGGACCACCGCGCCGATGGCGCCGCGGACCAGGTCGTCCCACATGAACCAGAACCGGTCCTGACCCGGCGTACCGAAGAGGTACAGGATCAGGTCCTGGTCCAGGGTGATGCGGCCGAAGTCCATGGCCACCGTGGTGGTGGTCTTGTCCCCGGTGTGGGTGAGGTCGTCGATGCCCGCGGAAGCGGACGTCATGACGGCCTCCGTGCGCAGCGGGTTGATCTCGGAGACGGCGCCCACGAACGTGGTCTTGCCGACACCGAAACCACCCGCCACCACGATCTTGGCGGAGGTGGTTGCCCGGCCTCCGTCAGAGCTTGCGAAGTCCACTGAGCACCCTTTCGAGCAAAGTCACGTCTGGCGCGCCGCCGTTGTTCTCGTCGCCGCCAGGCTGGTGGATGGCGACGAGTCCGGCTTCCGCGAGGTCCGCGACGAGGATCCTGGCCACACCGAGCGGCATGGACAGGAGGGCCGACACCTCGGCCACCGACTTGACCTCACGGCAGAGGTGGCAGATCCGCTGGTGCTCCGGCAGCAGCCCCATCAGCTGCGCCGGGTCGGCCGTTGTGCTGATCAGTGCCTCGATGGCGAGTTGGTACCGCGGCCGGGTCCGGCCGCCGGTCATCGCGTAAGGGCGTACCAGCGGCTGGTCGCCCTCGTCGTCCCCGTACGAATCTGAATACGCATCATGAGGTGCGGTGGGCGGGGTCATGAATCCTCCGGGCGGACAGCAAGTTGGTCAGTCGTGCCGTCGATGGGGGCCGGTGGGGGGATTGTGGCGGCCGGACGGTGATGTTGTGCAGTCGGTAGAACCAGAGCGGGTCAGTGGAGCAGACTGCCTTGGAGTTCGGCGCGCAGGTCCGGTGTGAGGACGGCGCCCGCACGGTCGACGAGCAGGGCCATCTCGTAGCCGACAAGGCCGATGTCGCATTCCGGGTGGGAGAGGACCGCCAGGGACGATCCGTCCGAGACGGACATCAGGAAGAGAAAGCCGCGCTCCATTTCCACGACCGTCTGGGCCACCGATCCGCCCTCGAAGATCCGGGATGCCCCGGCCGTCAACGAGGTGAGACCGGAGGCGACGGCCGCGAGCTGGTCGGCGCGGTCGCGCGGGAAACCTTCGGACAGCGCCAGAAGGAGTCCGTCGGCGGACACGACGACGGTGTGGGACACCCCAGGGGTGTTGTCCACGAAGTTGGTGATCAACCAGTTGAGGTTCTGTGCCGCCTGGCTCATCGGGCTCAACTAACGCTCCTGCTGGTGAGTGGGGCTGGGGAAGCTGCCGGTCTGGCCGCTGCCGGCCTGTCGACCCTGCTGAATGCCCCGACGGAGATTGGTCAGCCGACCGCGCACGTCATCGGGCGCGCGCGAGACCTGCGGACCGCTTTGGTGCGGTTGCTGCTGTGCCGTGCCCGCGACGAGGTTCGCCCGCGGGACGCGGCGCGGCAGGCCCGAGGTGGTGACCCCGCCTGCCGACGGTTGACGGACGCGTTCTGCCTGCCGGACGAGGTCGTCGTTCGGCGAGGTGCGCCATGCGGCGGGGGCCGGTGCGGCGGCCGGCCGTTGCTGCGGAGCCGAGGGAGCCTGCGACTGCTGTGGTGCGGCCTGCGGGGAACCCTGGGAGCCGTTGGGGTACGCGCCGTTCGGGTGGGCACCGTTCCCGTTCGCCTGACCGTGGAACCAGTTGGTCTCCAGCGTGTCGAACAGCGGCGTACGTCCGTCGCCGGGGCCCGTCGCCGGCGGCAGTGCCTCGGGCTCCTGCCGGTGCGCGGGCCGCTGCGGCGGCTGCGGCCGCTCGAACTGCCCGGTGGACGACGGGTCCTGGCGGTTGCCGTACCCGGGCGTCGCGAACTGCCCGGTGGACGACGGGTCCTGGCCGTAGCCCGGCCGGGCGAACTGCCCGGTGGACGACGCGTCCTGGGGGGCGCCGTAGCCCGGAGCGGCGAACTGGCCCGTGGTGGACGGGTTCTGGTGCCCGGGAGCCGGGTTGGACGGACCGAACACATCCGGGCGGACGAACTGCCCGGTGTTCTGCGGCGCACCCGCACCGGGGCGCGGTGCGTCGAAGTCGGGACGGGCGAACTCGGACGTCGAGCCGGGGCCCTGACGGTCGTCGATCCGCGGCATACGCGAGGTGGCGTCGGGCTCCTCGTGGCCACGCGGGGTGTCGAGGGACGCGCGCGGCACGGGCGGCTGCGCGTTGTCGTCGCTCCAACTCGGCGTGCGGGGCGCCGGGTTGGCACCGGGAAGCTCGGCGCGTGCGCCACCGCGGCCGCGAAGCTGCGGCTTGCGGCGGCTGCCCTTGCCGCCGGACTGCTGCTGCGGGGGCGCGGCGGGCGCGGCCGCGGGGCCGCTGTCACCGAAGCTGCTCTGACGAGTATCGGAGCCACCCTGGCGGGCAGCGGATCCGTCACCGAAGCCCTGCGGCGCGCCACCGGACCCGGCGGAATGCAGGCCCTGCGGGGAACCCTGCGCGCCCTGCCCGAAGGCGCCGGCACCGGCCGGAGCCTGCCTGCCCTGCTGCGAGTCCCCCGGACCCTGCGGCCCACGCGCTCCGCCCGGCGCACCCGGGCGACCGCCCTGGTTGCCGCCCGGCAGCGCGGAACCGCCCTGGTTGCTTCCGGGCAGCGCTGCCCGCGGACCCTGGCCCGCGCCGACCTGTCCGCGCTGCGGCGGGGCGCTGATGCGTCCGCCGCCACCGGCGGGGGCACCCGCGCCGAGCGAGGGGCCGCCCTGAGCGCCGCCGCGGCGGGCAGCGGCCAGACCGGCCGAGGCCTGCGCGGCGGCCGGACCACCGGAGCCCGGGCCGCCCTGGCCCGGCTTGGCCGGAGCCTTCTTGCCGCCCTGGGCGACATCGACGGGGAGCATGACGAGCGCGGTCGTACCACCGGAGTCGGAGGGACGCAGCTGGATGCGGATGCCGTGGCGCTGCGACAGACGACCGACCACGAAGAGGCCCATGCGGCGGGAGACGGAGACGTCCACGGTGGGCGGCGAGGCGAGCCGCTCGTTGATCGCCGCGAGGTCCTCGGGGGACAGGCCGATGCCGGTGTCGTGGATCTCGATCAGGACGCGGCCGTCGGGCAGCGCGTGACCGGTGACCTTGACCTTGGTCTGCGGCGAGGAGAACGAGGTGGCGTTCTCGAGCAGCTCGGCGAGCAGGTGCACGAGGTCGTTGACGACCCGGCCGGCGACCTGGGTGGCCGGGACCGCGGCCAGCTCGATGCGCTCGTACTGCTCCACCTCGGAGGCGGCGGCACGGAGCACGTCGACCAGCGGAACCGGGCGGGTCCAGCGGCGGCCGGGCTCTTCACCGGCGAGAACGAGGAGGTTCTCACCGTTACGGCGCATGCGGGTCGCGAGGTGGTCGAGCTTGAACAGCGAGGACAGCTGGTCCGGGTCGGCCTCGCGGGACTCCAGTTCGGAGATGAGCGAGAGCTGACGCTGGATGAGGCCCTGGGAGCGGCGCGAGAGGTTGGTGAACATCGCGTTGACGTTGCCCCGCAGCAGGGCCTGCTCGGCGGCCAGTCGTACGGCCTCGCGGTGCACGTCGTCGAAGGCCGCGGCGACCTGGCCGATCTCGTCCCGGGAGTGCACACCGACCGACTCGACGGAGGTGTCCACGTCCTGCGGGTCCGACTCCGACAGCTGCTTGACCAGCTCGGGCAGCCGGTCCTGGGCGACCTTGGTCGCGGTGTCCTGGAGGCGGCGCAGCGAGCGGATCATGGAGCGGGCCACGACGAAGGCGCCGACGAGCGAGACACCGAGCACCAGGAGGATCAGCGCACCCGAGATGAGCGCTTCGCTCTCGGCCTCGTTGCGCAGCTCACGGGCCTTCTGCTCCATCTGGCTGAGCAGCGTGGTCTCGATGTTCGACATCTGCTGGATCTTGGCGGAGTCGTCGTCCACCCAGTCCTTGTACGAGCGCTTGTTCTGCGTCTTGAGTCCGTCCGGGCCGCCCAGCACACGCTTCGCGTACTGGTCGGCGGACTCGATCGTCGGGTTGGTGCCCTCGATGGGCTCGAGCAGGTCGGCGAAGCCGTCGCCGTAGATGGTCTTGAAGCCGTTGAGCTCGGAATCCTGGCTCTCCTGTGCGGAGAGCGCGTACTGCCGGTCGTTCTCGGAGAGCTTGCCGAAGACGTCGTCGCTCTCGGGCAGCGCGGCGGCGATGACGGCACGCTGGACGGAGGCGTACTCCTTCGCCGAGGAGAAGGCGGACAGGGCTCGGGTGCGCTGGATCATCTCCGGGTTGCTGGTGGCCTCGGCCATGTCCTGCGAGAGGTCGAGGAGCTGGGTGACCAGCCGGTGGTACGCCTCGACCGTCTGCGTCGCGTTCTGGGGATCGTCGTAGGCCCCCTTGCGGATGCTGCTGAGCTTGTACAGCTCACTCGCGATGCCGACGAGGCTTTCCCGGACGCCGGAGAGCTGTCCGTTCGCAGCGGCGTCCTCGATCTCCTTGGTGCCCTCGAGGAAGTTCCTCTTGGCGACGTCCGTGGCGTCACGGACTCCCTTGACGGTGTAGTCGGTGGCCGGGCGGCTGTGCGCGAGCGGACCCGCCGACTGGTCGCGCTCCTTCTGGAGCGCGGCGGCGAGCTCGGTCGCCTGCTTGGTCATGTCGGTCAGCAGCTTCATGTTCTCGAGCTGCTGGATGTCGTCCATCGACTGGTTGATGCGCAGCGCGCCGAGCGAGGTCGCGGCGACCACGGGGAGCGCGAGCAGCGAGACCAGACGCGTGGAGATGCGCCAGTTGCGCAGGGCTATTCGCGTGCCGGGGCTCGTCGAGCCCTTCGGCTTCGCGGCCGGTGTGCCGACACCCTTGGGCTTCGCGCCGGGGCGTGCGGAGTCGCCGCCGCCGACCTCTGCCGGTCCCGGGTTCTGGGCGTGCTGGGGCGAGGAACCACGGTCGGTCCCGCCGTGCGGCTCCGGCTCCGCCGAAGCGCTGCCATCCCTCTTGAAACGTCCCTGCACTAGCGTCGCAACCTCTGGACCAGGCGCCTCTCCGCGAGAACGGCGAGGCGGTGTCGGCGTCGTTCAGGGGCGCCGATGCGCCCCCTGGTGGTCGTGAAGTGACCGGCGCTGGCTCCCCCTTTTCGCCGCCACAAGGCGCTGCGTCGCGCCCCTGCGCCGGTTCGATCCCGCGGCGGTCCGTGGAATTCCAGCACAGTGCCGGATCTCCAACAAGGCCCGAGGGCCAGGCTGTGACCTCCGTGACAGCTTGTGAGGGGTGCGTCACCAGGCGTAGAAAGTGATCTCACATATAACGGACGTATGCCCACGAGGTGTTGAGGTGTGCGGGGTGTCTGAGTCGCCATGATCGGGAGCGGAATGTTGGCTTCAGTGGGGCAATGTCCCTTTCGCTGGGCGCAGTTGGGGAGTCGAATTGCCCGTTTCGCCTGCTAGTAAGTGAGGAAACTCACATGGGGATCATGGCCTCTTCACGCCTTGGCCCGGGAATTGAATGTTTAGCCTGACGCTTTACAGGGATGGCGAATCCGACAATCCGCGCCGACGCGGGGCCTTTTGAGCTCACCCGGCGCCCATCACGACAAGGTCGAGTACAACGGTGAAGACGACGATGATGTTCCGCAACATAGCCAATCCGCGACGCACCACGCTGGCGCACCTCGAAGACGCCGACGCGCTGGAGACGCCGGAGCAGCCGGAGCACTCGGTCGACCTTCCCGCCCAGACCGCCAACCCGCGGCGGACCATCCTGATGGAGGCCCCGGCCGCGGTCACCGTCGCGGAGTGAGCACGGTCTCGCTCACCGTGGCGGGCGTATATACGCGAAGCTCGTACCCTTTGCCGCGCTAGCCTGGAGCGTCAGACTCCAGTCAGCTCAGTGAGGGGCGCGAGGTTCCCGTGCGCATCGCCAGGTTCTCCATCGACGGTAATGTCGCTTTCGGCGCGGTCGAGGGCGACAAGCCGGACGAGCTCGTCCTCGACATCATCAAGGGCATCCCGTTCGCGGAATTCGAGCTCTCCGGTACGAAGGTCCCGCTGAGCAAGGTCCGGCTGCTGCCGCCCGTGCTCCCGAACAAGGTCGTGGCCTTCGGCCGCAACTACGCGGAGCACGCGAAGGAGCTCGGCAACGAGGTGCCCGAGGCCCCGTTCGCCTTCTTCAAGCCGTCGACCTCCGTGATCGGCTCCGGCGACGAGATCCAGTACCCCTCCTTCACGAACGAGCTGCACTACGAGGCCGAGCTGGCCGTGGTGATCGGCCGCTTGTGCCGCGAGGTCCCGCGCGAGCGCGTCAAGGACGTCATCCTCGGCTACACCTGCGCCAACGACATCACCGCGCGCGATGTCCAGCAGCGTGAGAAGCAGTGGGCGCGGGCCAAGGGCTTCGACAGCGCCTGCCCGCTCGGCCCCTGGGTGGAGACGGATCTGGACGCCGCTGACCTCACCATCCAGTGCACGGTCAACGGCCAGCAGCGCCAGCTCGGCCGCACCAGCGAGATGGTCCACCCCATCGAGGATCTGATCGTCAACATCACCGAGGCCATGACGCTGCTCCCCGGCGACGTGATCCTCACGGGCACCCCGGCTGGGGTCGGCCCCCTGAACGTCGGCGACGAGGTCGCCGTCACCATCGAAGGCATCGGCACTCTCACCAACAAGGTGATCAAGCGTGGCTAACGCGAACGTCCGCGTACGTTTCTGTCCCTCCCCGACCGGCAACCCCCACGTGGGCCTGGTCCGCACCGCCCTGTTCAACTGGGCGTTCGCCCGGCACAACGAAGGCACCCTGGTCTTCCGCATCGAGGACACCGACGCGGCCCGTGACTCCGAGGAGTCGTACAACCAGCTGCTCGACGCCATGCGCTGGCTGGGCTTCGACTGGGACGAGGGCCCGGAGATCGGCGGCCCCCACGCGCCGTACCGTCAGTCGCAGCGCATGGACATCTACAAGGACGTCGCGCAGAAGCTCCTGGACGCGGGCCACGCGTACTACTGCTATTGCTCGACGGAGGAGCTGGACCTCCGCCGCGAGGCCGCCCGCGCCGCCGGCAAGCCCTCCGGGTACGACGGCCACTGCCGCGACCTGACCGCCGAGCATAAGGCCGCGTACGAGGCCGAGGGGCGGACCCCGATCGTCCGCTTCCGCATGCCCGACGAGACGATCACCTTCACGGACCTGGTCCGCGGCGAGATCTCCTACCTCCCGGAGAACGTGCCGGACTACGGCATCATCCGGGCGAACGGCGCGCCGCTCTACACCCTGGTGAACCCGGTCGACGACGCCCTGATGGAGATCACCCACGTCCTGCGCGGCGAGGACCTGCTCTCCTCCACCCCGCGCCAGATCGCCCTCTACAAGGCGCTGATCGACCTGGGCATCGCCAAGGAGATCCCGGCTTTCGGCCACCTCCCGTACGTGATGGGCGAGGGCAACAAGAAGCTCTCCAAGCGCGACCCGCAGTCCTCGCTGAACCTCTACAGGGAGCGCGGTTTCCTCCCCGAAGGCCTGCTGAACTACCTCTCCCTCCTTGGCTGGTCGCTCTCGGCGGACCGCGACATCTTCAGCATCGACGAGATGATCGCCGCCTTCGACGTCGTGGACGTGAACCCCAACCCGGCCCGCTTCGATCTGAAGAAGTGCGAAGCCATCAACGCCGACCACATCCGCCTGCTCGACGTGAAGGACTTCACCGAGCGGTGCGCTCCCTGGCTGCGGGCCCCCTTCGCCCCGTGGGCGCCCGAGGACTTCGACGAGACCAAGTGGCAGGCGATCGCCCCGCACGCCCAGTCCCGCCTCAAGGTCCTCTCCGAGATCACGGACAACGTCGACTTCCTGTTCCTGCCGGAGCCGGTCTTCGACGAGGCCTCCTGGACGAAGGCGATGAAGGAGGGCTCCGACGCGTTGCTCGGTACGGCCCGCGAGAAGCTGGACACCGCCGACTGGTCCTCGCCCGAGTCCCTCAAGGAGGCCGTCCTGGCCGCCGGCGAGGAGCACGGCCTCAAGCTCGGCAAGGCCCAGGCCCCGGTCCGCGTCGCCGTCACCGGCCGCACCGTCGGCCTGCCTCTCTTCGAGTCCCTGGAGATCCTGGGCAAGGAGAAGACGCTGGCCCGCATCGACGCGGCGCTGGCGAAGCTGAGCGCGTAACGCACGCACGCGTGAGCGTGCAAGGCACGCGCGCGTGAGGGGCGGCAGCCACGACGGCTGCCGCCCCTTCGGCGTTGTCAGCGCCGGGGGTACTGTTCCGGGACGACTGAAGATCGTCCCGGAAAGGCGCCCTCTCATGCCGATGACCGCTCGTGACTACGCCTGGCTGTTCACGCCCGGAAGCACGTTCACGTACGAGTCCGGAGATACCGGCGTGATCCATGTCGCGGACGGCGGCGAGCTGTGGCTGCCCACCGGCCACGTCGTGGCCTGCGACCCGTTCGTCTGCCTGGGCCGGGGGGACAACGAGCCCTTCACGGTCGCCGTGGAGCCCGGCCGCTACCGCGTCGAGGCGGCCGTGGCGACCCTCACCCGGCCCGGCGAGGCCCCGTCCGGCGATCCCCACCTGCGCGTGGCCGCCGCCCGCCTCGTCATACGCGACGCGCCCACCGCCACCTGGGAGCTCGCCGTCCAGCCCGGCCAGGACCTCGCCGAGCTCGGCGACGACGAGTTCTACGGCTACGGGGTCGACGCCGGCACCGGCGCTTTCTACGACGCGGCCGCCGACGCCTCCTTCCCCGAGTGCGAGGGCGACGAAGGGCCGCTGTGGGACGCCTTCGAGAACAGCGCGTGGGCGCCCGGCCCGCACCTCGTCACCGCCCCGGACACCGGGCACAACCTGGTCGCTTTCAGCTCGGGCTGGGGCGACGGCGCCTACCCGACGTGGATCGGCCGCACGGCGTCCGGCGAGGTCACCTGCTTCGTCACGGACTTCTTCGTCGCCCCGGACCCGTCCGACGACCCGGCCTGACAACCGTCAATCCGCCGACGCGCTCCTGGAGACCGCGTTACCGTCGGATCATGAGCATTCGCGCCGTGGTCTGGGACATCGACGACACGATCTTCGACTACACGGCCGCTGACCGGGCGGGGATGCGCGTACACCTGGCGGCCGAGGGCCTCCTGGAGGCGTACGACTCCGTCGAGGAGGCTCTCGCGCGCTGGCGGGAGGTCACCGACGCGCAGTGGGCGAGGTTCTCCGCGGGGGAGTCGGACTGGGAGGGCCAGCGCCGGGACCGGGTCAGGGCGTTCCTGGAGGAACCGCTGAGCGATGCGGCGGCCGACGCCTGGTTCCAGCGGTACGCCGGGCACTACGAGGCGTCCTGGGCCCTGTTCCCGGACGTACTGCCCGTCCTGGACACCCTCGCCGTCAGCCACCGGCACGGGATCCTCTCCAACTCCAGCCTCCACAACCAGGACCGCAAGCTCCGCGTCCTCGGCGTGCGCGACCGCTTCGAAGCGGTCCTGTGCGCGGCCGAGCTCGGCGTCTCCAAGCCCGCGGCGGAAGCCTTCCACGCCGCCTGCGAGGCCCTCGGCCTGCCTTCGCGGCAGGTCGCGTACGTCGGCGACCACCCGGAGATCGACGGACGCGGCGCCGCCGACGCGGGGCTGCTCTCCGTCTGGATCGACCGCGGCGGCGCCCACACCGGCACCGGCATCGGCAGCGGCACCGGACCGTCAGGCCCGCGCCGGATCGGCTCGCTGGCCGAACTCCCCGCGATCCTCGGCGCGGATACCCGTTTTGGAGCGCCGTCCACCTTCGGGTAATGTTCTTCCTGCGCCGCCGAGAGCGGGCCGAAAGGCCGGGGCTCGGAGGCGCAACCTAAAACAAGATCCCCACGGGGGGTTGCGTTTCAGTGGCCTATGGTGTAATTGGCAGCACGACTGATTCTGGTTCAGTTAGTCTAGGTTCGAGTCCTGGTAGGCCAGCTCGCAGAGCTCATCTGCACACGCGGAGATCTACTCCGCAAAGCCCCCGTTGTGTAGCGGCCTAGCACGCTGCCCTCTCAAGGCAGTAGCGCCGGTTCGAATCCGGTCGGGGGTACAGATCCTTCCCAGGGAGACAGTCCGGGTCGCACCCGCTGACTCTCATGCAGGATCGCTAGGGCCCCCGTTGTGTAGCGGCCTAGCACGCCGCCCTCTCAAGGCGGTAGCGCCGGTTCGAATCCGGTCGGGGGTACGCAGTTGGTCTAAACCACATTGGTCTATGGTGTAATTGGCAGCACGACTGATTCTGGTTCAGTTAGTCTAGGTTCGAGTCCTGGTAGACCAGCTCGGATCTGCGGAAACGTAAGATCCACGCCCCCGTTGTGTAGCGGCCTAGCACGCCGCCCTCTCAAGGCGGTAGCGCCGGTTCGAATCCGGTCGGGGGTACGTAGTCCGATGGGCCTCCACTTCGGTGGGGGCCTATCGGCGTTCCCGGGCCGCGGGCCCCGGGGTTCGCGCGATGTTCCCGGGCCGCCGGCCCCGGGTTCACGCGATGCCGTACCGCCGCGCCGACTCCTCCTCCTGTGCCAGTCGGTGCAGCGCCTTCAAGACCGGCTCGAAGAGAACCGCCGCCGCGACCGCCGCCTCCATTTCCTCCTCGGACGGCGGCGTCTCCACGAAGTCCAGGTCGCGGACGGCCGCCTGGTGCATCAACTCCGCGTAGGGTTCCATCAGTTCGGCATCGATGGGCCCGCCGAACCGCAGCAGCGTGGCCACCGCCGACACCAGCGCGCGGTGCGTGGGGGAGATGGTGCTCAACTCCCGTGCGGTTTCCCAGCCCAGGGACCGCAGCATCCGGTCCACCTCGTCACGCGCGGCCTGCACGGAGGGGTCCTGTTCGTCGGGTGCGGGTGGCTGCGGCAGCGCCCACAGGGCTGCGCCGAGCCGGATCGTACGGCCGAGGGAGATGTCGTCGATGTGCCCGAGGACCTCCCGGATGCTGGCCACCGGAACCCCGGCCTTCAGCGGTGCACCAGTGGGTTCCGGTGCTCCTCGCCATGCCGCGCATGATCCGGGAGCTGTCCAAGGACAAGAGCCGGCCGGTGCGGGGGACCGGCACACCCCGCACACGCGTCTCGTGCGGATTCCGTCAGGGGAGGGCCCGCCGTGGCGTTGAGGCGGCCTCGCCCGGTGCGGGTCAGCCCGTGCGGCGCAGGGCCTCGGAGAGACGGGCGGCGGCGTCTATGACCGCCTGTGCGTGCATACGACCCGGGTGGCGCGTCAGGCGCTCGATGGGTCCGGAGACGGATACGGCGGCCACCACGCGGTTGGAGGGGCCGCGTACGGGCGCGGAGACGGACGCGACGCCCGGCTCGCGCTCGCCGATGGACTGGGCCCAGCCCCGGCGTCGTACGCCCGAGAGCGCTGTGGCGGTGAAGCGGGCGCCCTGGAGGCCGCGGTGCAGGCGCTCCGGCTCTTCCCAGGCCATCAGGATCTGCGCGGAGGAGCCCGCCTTCATCGTGAGCGTCGAGCCGACCGGGACCGTGTCCCGAAGGCCGGACAGGCGCTCGGCCGCGGCGACGCAGATGCGCATGTCGCCCTGGCGGCGGTAGAGCTGCGCGCTCTCGCCCGTGACGTCCCGCAGATGCGTGAGCACCGGGCCCGCCGTCGCGAGGAGACGGTCCTCGCCCGCGGCCGCGGCCAGCTCGGCAAGGCGGGGGCCAAGAATGAAACGGCCCTGCATGTCGCGCGCCACCATGCGGTGGTGTTCGAGTGCCACGGCGAGGCGATGTGCCGTGGGTCGTGCCAGTCCGGTCGCCGCGACCAGGCCCGCGAGGGTGGCCGGACCGGACTCCAGAGCGCTCAGGACAAGGGCTGCCTTGTCCAGAACGCCGACGCCGCTACTGTTGTCCATGCAACGATACTCGCGTCTCACTCTGTGAAACGCAAGTTCAATTTTCCGTGGAAAGCGCCACCCTTGTACACACAGCGGCCCGCCGACCAACGGGCCCGGTGGCACGCGTCCGGTACGAGGGGTACGAACGTTCGCCGCCCCCGAAATCTCTAGTTGGGCCGGCGCCGCACAGGCCGGCCGGAGGGAAAGCGATGGGTAGGACACTCGCGGAGAAGGTCTGGGACGACCATGTCGTCCGGCGCGCCGAGGGCGAGCCCGACCTCCTCTTCATCGATCTGCACCTGCTGCACGAGGTGACCAGCCCGCAGGCCTTCGACGGTCTGCGTCAGGCGGGGCGCCCGGTGCGCCGCCTCGACCTCACCATCGCCACCGAGGATCACAACACCCCGACCCTCGACATCGACAAGCCCATCGCGGACCCGGTCTCCCGGGCCCAGCTGGAGACGCTGCGCAAGAACTGCGCCGAGTTCGGTGTACGGCTGCACTCGCTGGGTGACGTCGAGCAGGGCGTCGTCCACGTGGTGGGACCGCAGCTGGGCCTGACCCAGCCGGGCACCACCGTGGTCTGCGGTGACTCCCACACCTCCACGCACGGTGCCTTCGGCGCGCTGGCGTTCGGCATCGGCACCTCGCAGGTCGAGCATGTGCTGGCCACCCAGACGCTGCCGCTGGCCCGACCGAAGACCATGGCCATCACGGTCGACGGCGAACTGCCCGAGGGCGTCACGGCCAAGGACCTGATCCTGGCGATCATCGCCAAGATCGGTACGGGCGGCGGCCAGGGCTACATCCTGGAGTACCGCGGCTCCGCCATCGAGAAGCTCTCGATGGAGGCCCGCATGACCATCTGCAACATGTCGATCGAGGCCGGCGCCCGCGCGGGCATGATCGCCCCCGACGAGACCACCTTCGCGTACCTGAAGGGCCGTGCCCACGCCCCCGAGGGCGAGGACTGGGACGCCGCGGTCGCGTACTGGAAGACCCTGAAGTCCGACGACGACGCGGAATTCGACGCGGAGGTCGTCATCGACGCCGCCTCCCTGTCGCCGTTCGTCACCTGGGGCACCAACCCCGGCCAGGGCGCGCCGCTTTCGGCGTCCGTCCCCGACCCTGCTTCGTACGAGGACGCTTCGGAGCGCCTGGCCGCCGAAAAGGCCCTGGAATACATGGGGTTGACCGCCGGACAGGCGCTGCGCGACATCAAGGTCGACACCGTCTTCGTAGGGTCGTGCACCAACGGCCGCATCGAGGACCTGCGTGCCGCCGCGGAGATCGTCGGGGGCCGCAAAGTCGCCGACGGCGTACGGATGCTGGTCGTTCCGGGTTCCGCGCGGGTCGGTCTGCAGGCCGTCTCCGAGGGGCTGGACGTGGTCTTCAAGGAGGCCGGCGCCGAGTGGCGGCACGCGGGCTGCTCGATGTGTCTGGGCATGAACCCCGACCAGCTGGCCCCCGGTGAGCGCTCCGCGTCCACCTCCAACCGCAACTTCGAGGGCAGGCAGGGCAAGGGCGGCCGTACGCACCTGGTCTCGCCGCAGGTCGCCGCCGCCACCGCCGTGCTCGGCCACCTCGCCTCTCCGGCCGACCTGTCCGACGCCCGTACGCCCGCTGGAGTCTGAGAAGTCATGGAAGCATTCACCACGCACACCGGCCGGGCCGTCCCGCTGCGCCGCGGCAACGTCGACACCGACCAGATCATCCCCGCCCACTGGCTCAAGAAGGTGACCAGGGACGGCTTCGAGGACGGGCTGTTCGAGGCCTGGCGCAAGGACACGTCCTTCGTCCTCAACCAGCCGGAGCGCAAGGGCGCCACGGTCCTGGTCGCGGGACCCGACTTCGGTACCGGCTCCTCGCGCGAGCACGCCGTCTGGGCGCTGCAGAACTACGGCTTCAAGGCCGTCATCTCCTCGCGCTTCGCGGACATCTTCCGCGGCAACTCGCTCAAGAACGGCCTGCTCACGGTGGTACTGGAGCAGAAGATCGTGGACGCCCTGTGGGAGATCACCGAGCAGGACCCGCAGGCCGAGATCACGGTCGACCTTGAGGCCCGCGAGGTGCGCGCCGAGGGCATCACCGCCGCCTTCGAACTCGATGAGAACGCCCGTTGGCGGCTGCTGAACGGCCTCGACGACATCTCCATCACCCTCCAGAACGAAGGCGACATCGCGGCGTACGAGGCCAAGCGGCCGTCGTACAAGCCGAAGACGCTCCACGTCTGACGCGCGAGCCGCACGCACAGCCGGCGCACGGACTGGATTCGTGGCTGGCGCAAGGCTGATTTCAGCCACGTAAAACCCTCTGTACCCCCAATCGTGGACGGTTGGGGGTACAGCCGTTTCTGCCCTCGGACGGCTTCGGTGCGCCGCCTTGGAGGGCTCCAACTGGCCTGGTAACAAAGGAAATTGCCTGGTTACGCGCGCCTTGGCCCCGCGTTGCGCCGAGACGCTCGGAACCCCCTCCATGGGCGGCAGTTGCCCCCTGCGCAGGCGACAACTCGCCCCAGATGGCACAATCTGTGCATGGAACACGACGGCCAACTCGAGCTCTACGTGGCAGTCGCGGCCCAACTGAAGGAAGCGCACGCAAGAGTGCGCGCACTGCAAGTCCCGGAGGGCGTACGGATGGCGCTGACCCGGAAGCTGCTGGTCATTACGGCCGTGGCCAAGCACGATCTCGCCGATGCGACAAGGCGTCTGGAGCGGTTCAACAAGGATCTTGACGAGGGTCGATTCCTCGAAGGGGATCGCTGAGGAACTCCGTGACAGCCCGAGTTCGTTGCGGCACTAGGGTGATTAGCCCGTTTCGTGTTTGATTTGCGGTATATATCTGCCTAACGTGCGAAAAAGCTTGAACGCATTCGTTCGGGCAATGTCTCCGAAGGGGAAGACGTGAACAAGGCGCAGCTCGTAGAAGCGATTGCCGACAAGGTCGGCGGGCGTCAGCAGGCCGCCGACGCGGTCGACGCCGTACTGGACGCCATCGTCCGTGCTGTTGTCGGCGGGGACCGGGTCTCGGTCACCGGCTTCGGTTCCTTCGAGAAGGTGGACCGTCCGGCCCGTTACGCGCGCAACCCGCAGACCGGTGAACGTGTTCGGGTCAAGAAGACCTCCGTGCCGCGCTTCCGTGCGGGTCAGGGCTTCAAAGACCTGGTGAGCGGTTCGAAGAAGCTTCCGCGCGGTGGCGAGGTCGCCGTCAAGAAGGCGCCCAAGGGCAGCCTGACCGGCGGTGCCGGCGTCACGGTCAAGAAGGCCGCGGCCAAGAAGGTCACCGCAAAGAAGGCGGCGGCCAAGAAGGCGGTGGCCAAGAAGGCGGCCGTCAAGAAGGCCCCCGCCAAGAAGGTCACGGCGAAGAAGGCGGCCGCCAAGAAGACCACGGCCGCCAAGAAGACCGCGGCCAAGAAGACGACCGCCAAGAAGGCGGCGGCCAAGAAGGCCCCGGCGAAGAAGGCGGCGGCCAAGAAGGCCCCCGCCAGGAAGTCGACGGCTCGCAAGACCACCGCCAAGAAGACCACCGCCCGCTAGTAGGCAGGGGCGCAAGGGCAACTCACGCGCCGGGCCGGGCTCCCCAGGGAGCCCGGCCCGCGGCGTGTACAGGGGGCCTTCGGAGGGTCTGCGGGCTGGTATGCGGCTTCTAGAGGGTCCGCAGGCTGACTTCTAGAAGGTCTGCAGGGTGATGAGGGTGATCCGGAGCGCCTCGCCCTCACCCTCGGTCTCGATCCGCACGCGCTGCCCGGGGCGCAGCAGCCGCAGCCCGCCGGCATCGAAGGCCGGCCCGTCGAAGGGCACCGGTGTGCCGTCGTCGAGCAGCACCTGTCCGCTGCGGGTCTCCGGGTCGAACGTGTACGAGGTTGCCTGCATGGGGGCAGCCTACTTACCGTTCCTGAAGGCCGAGTGGAAGCAAGTCCCATCAGCCGCACGCCCCGAACGGTCTTGGGCGCACTGGTCCCCGGCGTACTCGGCCCCGGGGCGGCGAGACGCATCCTGTGCGTGGTCCGATCCCGGGAGGCCAGTTCCCTGTGCGACCTGGCCAGATGGAGACGGCCGGAGGCGACGGGGAGGCCCCACACCATCTCTGGTGGAGCAGGGGCCCCGCACGCTGGCACCGTCTCCGTTGTCCCAGATCGCACGGCCACGTTAACCCGGCTGGCCCAAGGCTCCGCAAGCCTACGAGTGGACCATCACACGATCGAGCTAACTCGACCTGCCTGCGGCTTACGGCCCGGTGATGAGAAGGCGTGCGGCCGCCGCGGCCGTACGGGGCCCCACCCCGAGCGCCAGCGCCGCCCGCAGATCGTCCCCGGTGTCCACGTCCTGCCGTACGGAATCCACGGAGTCGAGGCGCAGTTCCACGGCGCCCGAGGCGCGATGGCGAGCCCGGGAATCCGTGCCGAAAGCCGGGAGCAATTCCCGGCCGGGGGCGGCGGCCAGCAGAGTGGTGCCCATTGCGGCCGCATCGGAAAGGAAAGCACGGGGGAATTCGGCGGCTGCGTCGAGTACGCGGGTCAATTCCAGGGGCCGCAGCGCGGGCAGATCGGCATTGAGGGCCGCCACCGCGCCGTCGGGGCACCAGGAACGTACGACCGCGGCTCCGTGCGCCAGCGCGGCGTTGAGGCCCCCTCCCGGCTCGTCCGTGACGATCCGCGCACCCAGGGCGGCCAGCTGCCGGCCGGCCAGCGGGTCGTTCGTGACGACCGCCACATCTCGGACCGCGGCGCTGGCCTGCGCCGCGGCTACCGTGTCCTGCGCGAACGCGAGGGCCAGCCCGGGCCGCAGCCCGTCGGCGGCCGTGTCCGCCAGTCTGCTCTTGGCCCGCGCCAGGGGTTTGAGGGGTACGACCACAGTCCACCGCACGAGCGCTCCGCCCTCTCTTGTCGCGCCCCATTGTGACCCGAGCACCCTTGCGGCCCCAACGCCGGGCGTACGGTGTTCTCGACAGACAGGCGGCCTGGGGCGACACTTGTGCGGCCCCCCAGGTCTTAGAGGAAGGTGTCCGCGTGCCCCGCCGCAGAATCGGCTTCTGGTACCGCTTCGCTGCGGTTCTCTGCAAACCGCCACTGGTGGTTCTGATCAAGCGGGACTGGCGTGGAATGGAGAACATTCCGGCCGCGGGCGGATTTATTACCGCGGTGAACCACAATTCCCATGTGGACCCCTTCGCGTATGCGCACTATCAGTACAACACTGGGCGTGTTCCGCGATTCCTGGCGAAGGCGGGCCTTTTCAAGAAGGGATTCCTCGGTGCCGCGATGCGCGGCACCGGACAGATCCCCGTCTACCGCGAGAGCACCGACGCGCTGAGTGCTTTCCGCGCCGCGATCGACGCCGTGGAGCGCGGTGAGTGCGTCGCGTTCTATCCCGAGGGCACCCTCACCCGCGATCCCGACGGCTGGCCGATGACCGGCAAGACCGGCGCCGCCCGTGTCGCGCTGCAGACCAAGTGCCCGGTGATTCCGGTCGCCCAGTGGGGCGCCAACGAACTGCTGCCGCCGTACGCCAAGAAGCCCAACATCCTTCCGCGCAAGACCCACCACGTGCTGGCGGGCCCGCCGGTGGACCTCTCGCGCTTCTACGACAAGGAGATGACCCCGGACCTCCTGAAGGAGGCCACCGAGGTCATCATGGCCGCCATCACCGCGCAACTCGAGGAGATCCGCGGCGAGCGGGCGCCCGAGAAGCCGTACGACCCGCGCGAGGTGCGCATCGCCCAGCGGCGCAGGGCCGAGGCCAAGGCAAAGACGCAGCGGGCAAGGGAAAAAGCACAGCAGGAAGAGGGGCAGAGCACGTGAGCAAGCCGGTCAAGGCGGCCGTCTTCGGGACCGGATCGTGGGGGACGGCCTTCGGCATGGTGCTCGCCGACGCGGGGTGCGAGGTCACGCTGTGGGCCCGTCGCGCCGAGCTCGTCGAGGCGGTCAACTCCACGCGGACGAACCCGGACTACCTGCCGGGCGTCGAACTCCCCGAGAACCTGCGGGCCACGACCGACCCCGCCGAGGCGGCCGCCGGCGCCGACTTCACGATACTCGCGGTGCCGTCGCAGACGATGCGCGGAAACCTCGCGGAATGGGTGCCGCTGCTCGCGCCCGACACCGTCCTCGTCTCCCTCATGAAGGGCGTCGAACTCGGCTCCTCCATGCGGATGAGCGAGGTGATCGAGGACGTCGCCAAGGTCGGCGCGGACCGCGTCGCCGTGGTCACCGGGCCCAACCTCGCCCGGGAGATCGCCGCGCGGATGCCGGCCGCCGCCGTGGTCGCCTGCCGCTCCGAAGCGGTCGCCCAGCGCCTCCAGTCTGCCTGCCACACGCCGTACTTCCGCCCGTACACCAACACCGACGTGGTGGGCTGCGAACTCGGCGGCGCCGTCAAGAACGTGATCGGTCTCGCCGTCGGCATCGCGGACGGCATGGGCCTCGGCGACAACGCCAAGGGCTCGCTCATCACGCGCGGGCTCGCGGAGACCACCCGGCTCGGACTCGCCATGGGCGCCGACCCGATGACGTTCTCCGGGCTCGCCGGCCTCGGCGACCTGGTGGCCACCTGCTCCTCACCGCTGTCGCGCAACCACACCTTCGGCATCAACCTCGGCAAGGGCATGACCCTCCAGGAGACCATCGCGGTCACCAAGCAGACCGCCGAGGGCGTCAAGTCCTGTGAGTCCGTGCTGGATCTGGCCCGGAGGCACGGCGTCGATATGCCCATCACGGAGACGGTCGTCGGCATCGTCCACGAGGGCAAGCCGCCGGTCGTCGCGCTCAAGGAACTGATGTCGCGCAGCGCCAAGCCCGAACGCCGCTGAACCATCAGGCGGGGATCGGCTGAACCGCCGGGCGGAGCACCGGGACAACGCTCCGCGACGGCACGTACGACGCCGGGACCAACGCTTCCGCGACGGCGTGTACGACACCGGGATCAACGCTCTGCGACCGGTCGTACGACGCTGAGCAACGGTCGCCGTGGGACGCTGACTCACCGCGCTACCAACGGGTACTCTCATCGCGATATGAGCACCGAGAACCTCCCCCAGAGCCCTGAGCAGCCGCCTCGCAAGCCGCGCGTGGCCGTCGTCTTCGGCGGCCGCAGCTCCGAACACGGGATCTCCGTGGTCACGGCCGGCGCCGTCCTGAGCGCCATCGACCGTACGAAGTACGACGTCCTGCCGATCGGCATCACCCAGGACGGCCGTTGGGCGCTCACCGCCGACGCGCCGGAGCGGATGGCCATCATCGACCGGCAGCAGCCGAGCGTCGAGCAACTCGCCGAGTCGAGCGAGGGCGGCGTCGTGCTCCCCGTCGACCCGGCCAACCGCGAAGTGGTCTACAGCGAGCCCGGATCGGTCCCCAAGGCCCTCGGCGAGGTCGACGTCGTCTTCCCCATGCTGCACGGCCCCTACGGCGAGGACGGCACCCTCCAGGGCCTCCTGGAGCTCTCCGGAGTCCCGTACGTCGGTTCGGGCGTGCTCGCCTCGGCCGTCGGCCAGGACAAGGAGTACATGAAGCGGGTGTTCACGTCGTTCGGGCTGAAGGTCGGCCCGTACGTGGTGATCCGGCCCCGTGAGTGGGAACTCGACCCGTCCGCCGCCCGTAAGAAGATCATCGACTTCGCGGGCGACCACGGCTGGCCGCTGTTCGTGAAGCCCGCGCGCGCGGGGTCGTCGTTCGGTATCACCAAGGTCGACGAGCTCTCCGGCCTCGACGAGGCGATCGAGGAGGCCCAGCGGCACGACCCGAAGATCATCGTGGAGGCGGCGCTGCGCGGCCGCGAGATCGAGTGCGGGGTCCTGGAGTTCGAGGACGGGCCGCGCGCCAGTGTGCCCGCCGAGATCCCGCCGGTGCAGTCCCACTCGTTCTACGACTTCGAGGCCAAGTACATCGACTCGGCCTCCGGGATCGTGCCCGCGCCGCTCACCGAGGAGCAGACCGCCGAGGTGCGGCGCCTCGCCGTCGAGGCCTTCGACGCGGCCTCCTGCGAGGGCCTCGTCCGCGCGGACTTCTTCCTCACGGAGGACGGTGAGTTCGTGATCAACGAGATCAACACGATGCCGGGCTTCACGCCGATCTCCATGTACCCGCGGATGTGGCAGGAGACGGGCGTCAGCTACCCGGAGCTGGTCGACCGCCTGGTGCAGGCGGCGCTGCGGCGCTCGACCGGGCTGCGCTGAGCACGACGTACGGCCCTGGGGTCAGTTGGACTGAGCACGACGTATGGCCCCGGTATCAGTTGGCGATCCCCTTGGGGATCGCCTTCTTGATGGAGGCGGCCATGTCGACGAGCATGCCGGAGGTGTCCCGCCCCTTGGGGACGGTCACCTCGACGTACGCGCTGCGGTTCGCGGTGGTGAAGCGGGTCGATCCGTCGTCCTGCTTCTCCATCAGCCAGTCGACGCCGTTCACGCCGCCGGCGACCGCCTCCGGGTCGTTGCCGAGGGCAACCTGCGGGTCAGCCATCTTCGGAGGCCGCTCGACACCGCAGCGCAGTATGATCGCCGGGCTTCCCCAGCCCGCGGTCATCGCGGACCGGGGCTCGGGGTCCTCGCGGCCGAGGCCGTCCACCTTCCGCGGCAGCGCCTTGTCCAGGTTCTGGCACAGCTTGGTGACCTTCGCGTCCGGACTCGGAACCGGGACCGAGGCGTTGTCGTCTGCTGAGGAGCAGCCCGCGATCGCGATCAGCAGCGCGAGGGCGGGCAGCCCGAAGAGAGCGGTGTGCCGGTGACGGAAGGAGTTCACCGGCCAAGGGTAGACGGGGGCTAGAGGTGTACGACCGGGCAGGTCAGGGTGCGGGTGATGCCGTCCACTTGCTGGACTTTCGCGACCACCATGCGGCCGAGTTCATCGACCGTGTCAGCCTGGGCGCGCACGATCACGTCGTACGGTCCTGTCACGTCCTCGGCCTGGATCACCCCCGGGATCTTGCTGATCGTCTCGGCGACGGTCGACGCTTTGCCGACCTCCGTCTGGATCAGGATGTACGCCTGTACCACGGAACCTCCAGGGCGGCCACGAGGATCATGTGGGGAAAAGGAACGCCACGGTATCGCGTTGCCGCTCGCCGCGGGGAGACCCACGGTGGCTGGGGCGTGCGCGCCGGGGTGTACAGACTGCACGAGTTGACGGTCAACTCGACCGTACCGAGTACGGAGACGGCTCGCGACCGGGCACGGGTAGCGACAGAGGGAGCACGACGATCATGAAGGGCACCGTGGGCGAGTTGGGGGAGTTCGGGCTCATCCGAGAGCTCACCTCGCGTCTCACCACCACGCCGGCGGTCCGGGTCGGCCCCGGCGACGACGCCGCCGTGGTGGCCGCGCCGGACCGCAGGGTCGTGGCGAGTACCGACATCCTCCTGGAGGGACGGCACTTCCGCCGCGACTGGTCCACGGCGTACGACGTCGGGCGCAAGGCGGCCGCGCAGAACCTCGCGGACATCGCGGCGATGGGTGCCGTACCGACGGCGCTGCTGCTCGGCCTGGTCGTCCCGGCCGAACTCCCGGCCACCTGGCCGTCCGAGCTGATGGACGGGCTGCGCGACGAATGTCAGGTCGCGGGCGCGGCCGTGGTCGGGGGCGATGTCGTACGAGGCGACACCATCACTGTCGCGATCACCGCGCTCGGTGATCTGCGCAACCACGAGCCGGTCACCCGGGCCGGCGCCCAGCCCGGTGACGTGGTCGCCGTGACGGGCTGGCTGGGCTGGTCGGCGGCCGGATACGCGGTGCTCTCACGGGGGTTCCGCTCGCCGCGCGCCTTCGTCGAGGCCCACCGGCGGCCCGAACCGCCGTATCACGCGGGCCCCGCGGCGGCCGGGCTCGGCGCGACCTCGATGACGGACGTCAGCGACGGGCTGATCGCCGACCTCGGGCACATTGCCGAGGCCAGCAAGGTACGCATCGACGTCCGCTCCGGCGACATCGACGTCCCCTCCCAGATGAACGACATCGGTCAGGCCGTCGGCGTCGATCCCCTCCAGTGGGTGCTGACCGGCGGCGAGGACCATGCGATCGTCGCGACCTTCCCGCCCGACGTGAAGCTGCCCGCCCGCTGGAAGGTGATCGGAGAGGTGCTCAACCCCTCGGCATTGCCCCAGGTCACCGTGGACGGGGCGGCCTGGACGAACAAGGGCGGTTGGGACCACTTCGGGGACATCAAGTCATGAATGGTGAGGTAGCCGTCATGAGTGGTGTGAGAGCTGTGCCGCCCAGGGTGCTGACGGTCGCGGGGTCCGACTCCGGTGGCGGGGCCGGGATCCAGGCCGACCTGAAGACGATGCTCGCGCTCGGTGTGCACGGCATGAGCGTGATCACCGCCGTCACCGCGCAGAACTCCCTGGGTGTCCAGGGCGCTTGGGAACTGCCGGTGGAGGCCGTACGCGCCCAGTACCGCAGCGTCGTCGACGACATCGGCGTCCAGGCGGTCAAGACCGGCATGCTCGCCTCGGCCGAACTCGTCGAGGCGGTCGCCGAATTGATCATGGATACGGACGCGCCGGTCGTCGTCGATCCGGTCGGCGTCTCCAAGCACGGGGACTCGCTGCTCGCCGAGTCCGCGCTGGACTCCGTACGGACCAAGCTGCTGCCGGTCGCGACCGTGGCGACGCCGAACCTCGACGAGGTGGCCCAACTCACGGGCGTGCACGTCGATTCGGAGTCCCAGATGCGCCGGGCCGCCGCCGCTGTCCTGTCGTACGGGCCGCGTTGGGTGCTGATCAAGGGTGGTCATCTGCCCGCGGACGCCGGACGGGTGGGCGGGGACCAGGCTGTCGACCTGCTGACGGACGGTTCGGACGAACACTGGCTCCGCGCCCCTCGCCTCGACAGCCGGCACACCCACGGCACGGGCTGCACCCTCGCGTCGGCGATCGCTTCCGGGCTGGCGAAGGGCCAGACGGTGCCGGAGGCGGTGGCGACGGCCAAGGAGTACGTCACCGGGGCGATCGCCGCCGGGTTCCCGCTGGGGGGCGGGATCGGGCCGGTGGATCATGGGTGGCGGTTCAGGCCGGGGGGCGGCGCGTAAGCGGGCCGCGTAAGCCTTTACGTAAGCGCTTGCGTAAGCGTTTACGTAAAGGCTTACGCGGGGTCTGCGGAAAGGTCTACGGCGGGGTTTGCGGAAAGGCGTACGTAAGCGCTTGCTTAAACGCTTACGCGGGCGCAGCACAAGGACGTGGCTTTGCGCGGGCCCAGCGCGAGGACGTTGGTTTGCGCGCGGGCAGCAAAAAACCGGCCCACCGTGAGGTGGACCGGCTCAGTGCAGGCGAACCAGCAGTGGCCGCGCGCTAGCGATTGTCAGCGCGAGACCTTGCCGGCCTTGATGCACGAGGTGCAAGCGTTCACGCGCTTCGGCGTCCCGCCCACCACGGTACGGACGCGCTGGATGTTGGGGTTCCAGCGACGGGACGTACGGCGGTGCGAGTGCGAGATGTTGTTGCCGAAGCCCGGCCCCTTGCCGCAGACGTCGCAGTTGGCAGCCACGGGTCACTCCAAAGACTTCAGATGCACTTACGGTTGATCCCGGCATGCCGGGATCAGGATCTAGGATCTGAGTGGCGGTGCCAGGGGGAAGGCCCGATCGGATCGGGCAACTGGAGCAGCATACAACGACTGCGTCCGGAGAACGAAACTACCATGGCTGCTCCGGGCTCCGCCCCGCCCCTCCTCAGGGCCCCCTACCGTCAGTAACCCGTCCTGGGTCTACGCTGCGTCCCAGTCCAGCAGCTCAAGGAGGCGCAGGTGCCGCAGGTGCCGCAGACATTGGATGCTCTCGCGGTGCGCACCTGGTGCGGGCTCGCGCTGGAGGCGCTGGGACGGGCGCGCGAGGAGATCGACGCCATCAATGTCTACCCGGTGGCGGACGGGGACACCGGGACGAACCTGTATCTGACGGTGGAGTCGGCCGCTACGGCGGTCGAGGCGGTTTTCGCGGGCTACGAGACGCTGGCCGCGACGGGCGGTGGGGACCCGGCGGCTAATACGGGCCACCCCGTGGCGGGCGGGCAGCCCGGGCTCGCCGACGCCGTGCGCGCGATGGCGCACGGGGCGCTGATCGGGGCCCGCGGCAACTCCGGGACCATCCTCGCGCAGCTGCTGCGCGGCATGGCTCAGGTACTCGCCACCGAAAGTGAGAGCGCTCACACCGACGGCCAGTGGCTGCGGCTGGCCCTGAAGCGCGCCGCGGACTCCGCGCGCCAGGCCGTCGCGCACCCCGTCGAGGGCACGGTCCTCACGGTCGCCTCGGCTGCCGCCGACGCGGCCATAGGGGCCGAGGGCGACTGCGGCTCGGTCGCGCGCGCGGCGTACGAGGGGGCGCGAGCGGCCCTCGCCGCGACCCCCGGGCAGCTGGCCGTCCTGGAGCGCGCGGGTGTCGTCGATGCGGGCGGACGAGGGCTGGTGGTGGTGCTGGCGGCGCTGGTGGAGACGTTCACGGGGGAGGCGCCGGGGGTGCTCGGGGCCCCGGTGGAGGTCCACGCGCGCGTGGACGAGTCCGTGACGGACCTCGTGGTCGCCGGGGACGCCCATGCCGAGGGATGCGTGGACCGGCCGTCGGAGGATGGCGGCCCCGCCTTCGAGGTGATCTATCTGCTGGAGGCGGACGACGCGGCCGTGGCCCGCCTGCGGGACCGGCTCGACCAGCTCGGGGACTCGCTCGTCGTGGTCGGCGGGGACGGGCTGTGGAACGTCCATGTGCACATGGACGACGCGGGCGCCGCCGTGGAGGCGGGTGTCGAGGCCGGGCGACCGTACCGGATCAGGATCACCCACTTCGGGCTCGGGGACGTTCACACCGCAGGCGCGGCGGGGCGGCCGCCGCGGGAGCGGGCGCAGCGCGCCGTCGTGGCCGTCGTGCCCGGCGAGGGGCTGGCCGGGCTGTACACCGAGGCCGGGGCCACCACCGTGCTCGCGCGGCCAGGGGAACCGCCCGCCAGCGGCGAGCTCGTCGAGGCCGTACGACGGGCCCACGCGCGCGAGGTGGTGCTGCTGCCGAATGACGCGGACCTGCGCCACACGGCGGCCGCGGCGGCCGAACAGGCACGCGCCGAGGGCGTCCGGGTCGCGCTGATCCCCACCCGGTCCGCCGTGCAGGGCATCGCCGCGCTCGCCGTGCACGAGCCGGAGCGCCGCTTCGACGAGGACGTCGTCGCCATGACCTCGGCGGCCGGCGCCACCCGCTACGCCGAGGTCGCCGTCGCCGAGCGGCAGTCCTGGACCATGGCCGGCATCTGCCAGGCCGGTGACGTCCTCGGTCTCATCGACGGCGATGTCGCCGTGATCGGCTCCGACATCACCGCCACCGCCGAGACCGTCCTCGACCGCATGCTCGCCGCCGGCGGCGAAATGGTCACCCTCGTCCTCGGCGACGCGGCCCCCGACGCCATCGCCGCCCACCTCGAATCCCGGGTACGGGAGTCGCACTTGGCGGTCGACACGGTGGTGTACCGGGGCGGGCGGCAGGGGGCGTTGCTGCTGATCGGGGTGGAGTAGCCGGAGGGGATCAGCCCCTCCGGCGTTTGAGGAGCGGGGTCTGGGGCGCGGCGTCCATGAGCGGCTCCGCCGCGGGCCCAGGTACGGGACGAGTAGGGGCCGAGGGGGCGAAAAACACCCCGTCGGCCCGGTCACCCCTCAGGCCGCGTCCCCACCACCCTCAACATGTTCTCCGCCTCGGCTCGCCGCGCCTCCGCGGTCTCCGTCTCCGCCCCGGCGTACGCGGAAAGCACCGCACGCGCGCGGGCCGACGCGGCCTCGGGGCGCTCCAGATCGGCCTCCAGCCACCCGGCGGCGAGCTCGGCCGCGGTCCGGGCGTCGAGGAAGTCGTACCCCAGGGAGTCGAACACGGAGACCGCCCGCGTGATGTGGACCAAGGCTTCCTCGAACGCGGCCCGGGCGGAAGCCTCCTCCGCGTCGTCGGACATGGAACGGGCCACAAGGTCCCCGAACTGGCGAAAGGTGTGGCCGAGTTCGGCGACGAGGCGATGACGCGCGTCCTCGTCTTCCGGCGAACGACCCGGCGAGTCCGACGGTGAGTCCGAAGGCGACCCTGACGCGACGGGCGCGCCCTCGATCGCCGACTCGCACTCCCGCACCGCCACCTGCATCAACTCCCGAGCCCCATCGAGCCCCGCGTCCGTACGGACCACGGCCCACGCGCGCGCCCGCAGCGACCGGACCAGCCCGTGCACGTTGCCGAGCTCGCGCCAGAGGTCGCCGGCCCGGGCGTACGCCTGGTCCGCCTGGGCGGTCAGCCCGGCGTGCCCGAGGGCCTCGGCGGCGAGATGCGCGAGCATCGCGTGGTCGCGCTGCTCGGGCCAGTGCCGGGCGATGTCCGCGGCCCGCAGCCAGTGTTCGGCGGCCTCACGGTGCTCGCCGAGTTCGGTGAGACAGTCACCGAGCCACCACCGCGTCTGCACGATCGCACCGTCGCCGTGCATGTCGGTGGTCAGATCGGGCAGCGCCGACTCCAGCACCTCCGCGGCCTCCGCCCACCGCCCCTGACGGAGCAGGAAGCCACCGAGCTGGTGCCGGGCCCAGGCGCCGAGCGTGGCGGCCTCGCCCGCCTCGTCGGCCCAGTGCGCGGCCTCCAGGGCATGCTCCGCGGCGGGCCGGAACCGCCCGCTGCCGCTGAGGATGCCGGCGAGCTGGAGGTGCAGTTGGGCCTGGCCCGTGGGCTCCAGGTAAGACCCTCCGTGGTCCAGTGCCGCGCGCGCCGCCTGTTCGGCCCTTTCGGTGTCGCCGAGGTGCAGGGCGATTCCGGCGAGCCGGGAGTCGTACTCGACGGCGAACCACGGCAGCCCGGCCGCCACGAACGTCTCCACGGCCCGCGACAACGTCTCCACGGCCGCCTCGGCGTCCCCGGAACGCGCCGCGAGCTCCCCGAGCATCGCCTGCGCCTCCGCCGCCCGTGAGGCCAGCGGCACGTCGTCCCCGGCCTGCGGCTCGGCAAGCGCCAGCAACTCCCGCGCGGCCTCCTCGGCGGCGGTCACGAGACCCGTACCGGTACGTGTACCCGTACCCGCCTCTGCCGAGCCGTCCTCCGCATCACCTCCGGCCTCATCCACGCAGTGCATCAAGATCCGCGCCCGCCCCACCAGCACGGACGCCGTCTGCGACACCCCCGTCCCGCCCGCCGCGAAGAGGGCGAGCACCTCCTGGCGCAGCTCCGAGGCGACCGTCAGAGCCTCCTCGGTGCCGCCCGACAGGGCGTGGACGTACGTGGCGCGGGCGCGGGCCGCGAGGGCCTCGCCGGGGTCGTCCGCCTCGGCGTACAACTCGGCCGCGCGATGAAAGAGCTCGATGCCTTGGGGGCCGCGGCCCATCGCCGCGTGGTCGGCGATCTCCGCGCGGGCGCGGGCGTCCAGCTCGTGGCCCTCGGCGGCGCGCGACACCTCGGCCCATGCCTCGACGGCGTCCGGGCTCCGGAGGCCCGAGAGCCGCCGGGCCTCCGCGAGCAGCGCGGACAGATCCGGCTCGGCGGCTTCCGTGACGGCGCGCGGCACGGGGGCGGGCGCCGGAGCGGAATGTCCGGCGTGGGCAGTGCGCGCGGTGCGCACGCCCAGCGGCAGCCGGTCCACGAGCGGCGGCCGATCCATCCGCGCGCGGGCGCGCTCACTCACGCGCGACGTGCCGTTGCGCGCGTCGAAGCGCGCGGCCAGCGAAAGCGCGTCCCCGCGCGCGTGGGTGCCGAGTTCGCGGGCGGTCCAGGCGCGGCCGGCCGGCCCGGGCACCGTCTGCTCGCCGAGTCCGAGCGACGTCAGCCGGTCCATCAGGAGGGTCACCACCGACAGGAAGTCCAGCTTGCTGCGCGGGTCCCCGGAGTCCGTGAAGTACGCGGGCCGCTCCGCGAGCAGCTCCAGGGCGCGCGCCTCGTTGCCGGAGAGGGCGCAGAACTCCACGTGGTCCGCGTACGCGCCGCGCATGCTCTCCATGGGGCGCACCAGCCGGAACCCGCGCAGGTGATGGGCGCGCGCCTCTTCCACGTGCCCCAGGCGCAGCAGGGGCACCAGGGAGGACGCGAGGACGGTGTGCGGCTCGTGGGCGCATGTGTACTCGCCCTCCAGGACCGGGCTCCACAGCTCCAGTGCTTCGGCGTCCGCGCCGCGCTCCGCCCGCCACCAGCCCTGGCCGTGCAGCTCGCACGCGTGGCAGTCGGCCATGGTGTCCCGGTCGGCGGCCAGCCAGGCGGCGTAGGCCCGCTCGGCGCGCTCCACGTCGCCCAGGTGGGCGGCGACGCTGAACTCGGCGCTGCGCACGGCCCGCTCGGAGTGCCCGGCCAGCCGGTAGCGGTGCTCCATCTCGCCGAGCCACTTCTCGATGGAGGCCAGCGGAATGTGCGGCTGGTCGAGCATTCCCGCCGACATCCACTTGAAGACCCAGTGCAGCGAGTGGATCTCGTACTCGTCGAAGTCCTCGGGGCGCTCGTCCCACATGCGCAGCAGGCGCGCGAAGGGAACGAACATCTTGTCCTTCTCGGAGCTGTAGTTGTAGACCTTCAGCTGGTGTCCGAGCGCCTCGATCACCGCGAGCGGGATGTTGAGCTTCTCGGCCTCGACGAGCAGCTGCTCCGCGCGCGCGTTGCGGGCGGGTCCCTCCGGCTGCTCGTAGTTGTCCGCCATCGCCTGGCGCAGCGCGTCGAAGTCCATGGCCTGGCTCATCGGCGGTCGTCCTTCCCGGGGTCGGTGTGGGTGGCCCACTCCAGGAGGCCGATGAACGCGCGGTTGAGGAGCGCGGAGTCCGCGGGCCGCAGCGGGCGCTGGGCCATCAGCAGGGCCTGCCCGTAGAGGGACTCCGTGGCGGTGCCTATCAGCTCCGGGTCGCTGAGTGAACTGATCCTTCGGATCAGCGGGTTGAGGTGGTTGAGCACCAGGCGCGCGCGTGGCGCGCTGCCGTGCAGCGAGCCGAGGATGCCGGCCCACAGGTCGTCGGCCTGTTCCTCGGCCTCCGCGCGGGCCTGCTCGTGGCGGGCGGCGCGGTCGTCCAGGTGCAGCGCCGGGACCGACAGCGGGTGGAAGGCACGCAGGGCCACATCGCAGCCCAGGGGGTCCAGTGTGGCCCGCGCGGCCGCCAGGAACGCCGACAGGGCCAGCTCCTCGGCCGGGTCGACCGCGTCCAGGTGAGCCGTCACGGTGTCGGCGTCGAGCTCCGACACGACCGTCCCCGGGCGCACCGACGGCAGCGCTTCGATCAGCTCGCTGTCGTACGTGTAGCCGCCGTTGATCACCCCGACGCCCTGCGCGGAGGCGATCGGCGCGACCTGGCGGTACTCCTCAACGGTCCGCGTGAAGTGCACCACCGGGTGCCGCTGCGCGAACTCCTCCAGGGACAGCCGCCCGTCGGTCGTCTCGAAGGGCAGCCACGGCAGCATCGTGCGCAGCATCTCCTTGTCGTGCCGCGCGAGGGACTTCACCCCCAGGTAGTGCACCGACAGGAAGGCGGCCAGCCGCTCGGGATCCCCGGCGGCGAGCCCGGTCAGCCAGGAGCGGATGCGCTCGCCCAGCGCCTCCCGTACTGCCGCGAGGGTCTCGTCCTCGTACAGCGACTCCCGTGACGCGGTGGGCCGCAGGCTGTCCGTGTCGAGGACGCAGCGCACGAAGAACGCCCAGTCGGGCAGCAGCTGTTCGGCCCGCTCGGTGAGCAGCATCCCCTTCAGGTGCACGCGGTGGCTCGCGCGCTGGGCCGGGCTGACCGCGGTCGGCAGGACGTACGCCACGCCCCGGATCCCGGCGAGCGGCACGTCCAGGTCGATCGAGTCCAGCGGCGTGAACCCGAACAGGTTGTGGCAGTGCCGTGCCAGGGCCACCCTTCGGGTGGCGGGGCTCGGATGGGCGCGGTCCCAGGGCGCCGGAAGGTCCGTGATCACCTCGTCGCCGACCCGCACGTCGTACGGCAGCAGCGACCCGAAGTCCCGTGCCAGCGACCGCACCCGCACCTTGCTCAGCCACTCGCCGGCCCCGGCGCGCGCCACCAGGTGCACGGTGGTGCCCGGTTCGGTGCGCGCCTCATGCGGCAGCGTGCGCACGGTGTACGAGCCGTCGTCGGTCGCCGTCCACTCCACGGGCGCCGCGTCGGGCGTACGCGCGCTGCGGCTGACGACCCGGATGCGCTCGGCGACGACGAAGCACGCCAGCAAGCCGATGCCGAACTGCCCCAGGAAGTCCGAACGCGCCGACTCCAGACCGTCGTTCCGCTTGGAGCTGCGGCCGATGGTCGCGAGGAGGCTGTGTACGTCGGACTCGGTGAGGCCCACACCGGAGTCCTCCACCCGCAGGGCGCCGCCCTCGGCGTACAGACGCACGGTGGCCGGGGCACCGGGCTGCTCGGCCCGCCGCGCGGTGATCGCGTCCACGGCGTTCTGCAGCAGTTCGCGCAGATAGACCTTGGGACTGGAGTACAGGTGATGGGAGAGGAGGTCCACCAAACCGCGCAGGTCGACCTGGAACGTATGAGGTGACTGAGGTGGCTGAGGTGCCTGGGATGACTGTGAGGTCTGGGAGTCCATCGTCGCAGCGCCGTGGGTGGGGGAACGGGCGACGGCGCGGGGTCGGGCGGTCCCGGTGGACGGTGACCGCGAAGCGTGCCGGAGCGCGTCATCCTAGGCCCGGAACGACCGGCCTGACCAGCGGATTTCCGGGACGTATGCGGCATTGTCAGTGCTGTGGTGTGCAATGGATCTCGTGCCCGTGCTCGAAGAACCGCTGAAGAAGACGCTCGGCCCCGCCACCGCGAAGGTGATGGCCGAGCACCTCGACCTGCACACCGTCGGTGACCTGCTCCACCACTACCCCCGCAGATACGAGGAGCGCGGGCAGCTCACCCACCTCGCCGACCTGCCCATGGACGAGCATGTGACGGTGGTCGCCCAGGTCGCCGACGCGCGCCTGCACACCTTCGCCTCCTCCAAGGCCCCCCGCGGCAAGGGCCAGCGTCTCGAAGTGACCATCACGGACGGCAGCGGCCGCCTCCAACTGGTCTTCTTCGGCAACGGCGTGCACAAGCCCCACAAGGAACTCCTGCCCGGCACTCGCGCGATGTTCTCCGGCAAGGTCTCCGTCTTCAACCGCCGCCTCCAGCTGGCCCACCCGGCGTACGAGCCGCTGCGCGGCGACAGCGACGACGCCGCCGAGACCGTCGACTCCTGGGCCGGGGCGCTCATCCCGATCTACCCGGCCACCGCGAAGCTGGAGTCCTGGAAGATCGCCAAGTCCGTGCAGACGGTGCTGGCGAGCGCCCAGGAGGCCGTCGACCCCCTCCCGGACTCCCTCCGGGACGGCCGCGGCCTGCTCCCCCTTCCCGAGGCCCTGCACAAAATCCACCGCCCGCAGACCAAGGCGGACATCCACGACGCCCGCGCCCGCCTCAAGTGGGACGAGGCCTTCGTCCTCCAGGTCGCCCTGGCCCGCCGACGCTACGCCGACGCCCACCTCCCTGCCGTGGCCCGCGCCCCCAAGCCCGACGGCCTGCTCACCGCCTTCGACGCCAGGCTGCCCTTCACCCTCACCGAGGGCCAGCAGAAGGTCTCCAAGGAGATCTTCGACGACCTCGCGACCGAGCACCCGATGCACCGGCTGCTCCAGGGAGAGGTGGGTTCGGGCAAGACCATGGTCGCCCTGCGCGCCATGCTCGCCGTCGTCGACGCGGGCGGGCAGGCCGCGATGCTCGCGCCCACCGAGGTGCTCGCCCAGCAGCACCACCGGTCGATCACGGAGATGATGGGGGAGTTGGCCGAGGGCGGCATGCTCGGCGGGGCCGAGCACTCCACCAAGGTGGTGCTCCTCACCGGTTCCATGGGCACGGCCGCCCGGAGGCAGGCGCTGCTCGATCTGGTCACCGGCGAGGCCGGAATCGTCATCGGCACGCACGCGCTGATCGAGGACAAGGTGCAGTTCCACGACCTGGGCCTGGTCGTCGTCGACGAGCAGCACCGCTTCGGCGTCGAGCAGCGCGACGCCCTGCGCGGCAAGGGCAAGCAGCCCCCGCACCTGCTGGTCATGACCGCCACGCCCATCCCGCGCACGGTCGCGATGACCGTCTTCGGCGACCTGGAGACCTCCGTCCTCGACCAACTCCCCGCCGGACGCTCGCCGATCGCCAGCCATGTCGTCCCCGCCGCGGACAAGCCGCACTTCCTCACGCGCGCGTGGGAGCGCGTGCGCGAGGAAGTAGAGAACGGCCATCAGGCGTACGTGGTCTGCCCCCGCATCGGAGACGAGGAGGACGACCCGAAGAAGACCAAGAAGAAGTCCCCCGAGGACGAGGCCGAGAAGCGCCCGCCGCTCGCCGTCCTCGATGTCGCCGACCAGCTCGCCAAGGGCCCCCTCCAGGGCCTCAAGGTCGAAGTCCTGCACGGCCGTATGCAGCCCGACGACAAGGACGCCGTCATGCGCCGCTTCGCCGCGGGCGAGACCGACGTCCTGGTCGCGACCACCGTCATCGAGGTCGGGGTGAACGTGCCGAATGCCACCGCGATGGTGATCATGGACGCCGACCGGTTCGGCGTCTCCCAGCTCCACCAGCTGCGCGGTCGCGTCGGCCGGGGCTCGGCCGCCGGGCTCTGCCTCCTGGTCTCCGAGATGCCGGAGGCCAGCCCGGCACGCCAGCGGCTGAACGCCGTGGCGTCCACGCTCGACGGGTTCGAGCTCTCCCGGATCGACCTCGAACAGCGCCGCGAGGGCGACGTCCTCGGCCAGGCCCAGTCCGGCGTCCGCTCCTCGCTGCGCATGCTCGCCGTCATCGACGACGAGGAGATCATCGCCGAGGCTCGCGAGGAGGCGGCCGCCGTCGTCGCCGCGGACCCGGAGCTGGAGCGCCTCCCCGGCCTGCGCACCGCCCTGGACGCCCTCCTCGACGAGGAGCGCGAGCAGTACCTGGACAAGGGCTGAGAGACTGGACCCGACACACCCTCAGCGCAAAGGACCCTCATGACCCGCGTGATCGCCGGCCGGGCCGGCGGACGCCGTCTGGCCGTCCCGCCGGGCACCGGCACCCGCCCCACGTCCGACCGGGCGCGTGAGGGCCTCTTCTCCACCTGGCAGTCCCTGCTGGGCGGCCCGTTGGAAGGGGAGCGCGTGCTCGACCTGTACGCCGGTTCGGGCGCCGTCGGCCTGGAGGCACTCAGCCGCGGCGCCGGACACGCCCTGCTCGTCGAGGCCGACGCCCGCGCGGCCAGGGTCATCCGGGAGAACGTGAAGGCACTGGGCCTCCCGGGCGCCGAGGTCAGGTCGGGCAAAGCGGAGCAGATCATCCAGACGGCGGCGCCGGCAGCGCCGTACGACCTGGTCTTCCTTGACCCCCCCTATGCCGTTTCGGACGACGATCTTCGCGAGATTCTGCTCACACTCCGGGCGGAGGGCTGGCTCGCGGACGAAGCGCTCGTCACCGTGGAGCGGAGCACCAGAGGCGGCGCATTCGGTTGGCCGGACGACTTCGAAGGAGTCAGGGCCCGTCGTTACGGCGAGGGGACCTTTTGGTACGGTCGCGCCGCCTCTACGTGCGAAGACCCACGATGACCGGACCGGAGAGCGAGGGACCACAGTTGCGCCGCGCCGTCTGTCCGGGGTCATTCGACCCCATCACCAATGGACACCTCGACATCATCGCCCGCGCCTCCAGGCTGTACGACGTCGTGCATGTCGTCGTGATGATCAATCAGGCGAAAAAGGGCCTGTTCACGGTCGACGAGCGGATCGAGCTGATCCGCGAGGTCACCGCCGAGTACGGCAACGTCGAGGTCGAGGCCTACCACGGCCTGCTCGTCGACTACTGCAAGCAGCGCGACATCCCCGCCATCGTCAAGGGGCTGCGCGCGGTCAGCGACTTCGACTACGAACTCCAGATGGCCCAGATGAACAACGGTCTCTCGGGCGTCGAAACGCTGTTCATCCCGACCAGCCCCACCTACAGCTTCCTCTCCTCCTCGCTGGTCAAGGAGGTCGCGACCTGGGGCGGCGACATCTCGCACCTGGTGCCGCAGGTGGTCCTGGAGGCGCTCCAGGAGCGGCTCGGCAAGGACTGAGCCCCTGACAGCCCGTCACCCGGTGTCGGGCGGGGCGGGAGTGGCCGTACAGTCGACCCGTCCGTCTCCATCACAGCTGTAGAGAGTGGCGAGCACACGGTGGACGTGCAGAAGAAGCTCGATGAGATCGTCGCGGCGGTTGGCGGTGCCCGGTCCATGCCCATGTCGGCCTCGTGCGTGGTCAACCGCGCCGAGCTGCTCTCGATGCTCGAAGAGGTGCGCCAGGCGCTGCCCGGCTCCCTCGCCCAGGCCCAGGAACTGATCGGCGGCCGCGAGCAGATGGTCGAGCAGGCCCGCCAGGAGGCCGAGCGGATCATCGACTCCGCGCACGCCGAGCGCGGCTCCCTGATCTCCGACACCGAGGTCGCCCGCCGCTCCCAGAACGAGGCCGAGCGCATCCTCGCCGAGGCCCGCAAGGAGGCAGAGGAGGTCCGCGCGGAAGCCGACGACTACGTCGACTCCAAGCTCGCCAACTTCGAGGTCGTCCTCACCAAGACCCTCGGCTCCGTCGGCCGTGGCCGCGAGAAGCTCCTCGGCACCGGACCCGGCGTCGACGAGCAGGGATACGAGGACGAGGACGCTCCCGAGCGCAGCCATGACCCCGAGACCCTGCGGCGCAGCGCCGATGAATACGTCGACGTCAAGCTCGGCGCCTTCGAGGCCGTCCTCGCCAAGACCCTGCAGGCCGTCGGACGCGGCCGGCAGAAGCTGCACGGCCGCATCGCCAGCGACGACCTCGGCGATCTGAGCGCCTTCGCCGACGACGGCACGCCCGCCCAGCACACGAGTGACGCCGACTACCTGGCCGGCCTCGCCGAGCTCGCGGACGCCCCCGAGCAGCCCGCCCAGCCCCCCGCGCAGCCCGCCCAAGCCCCCGAGGTCCCGGCCCAGCCGTCGTACGGGCAGCAGGATGCCTACGCGTACCAGCAGCAGGCCGACCCGTACGGGTATCAACAGCAGTACGCCCAGCAGGACGCGTACGGCTACCAGCAGGCCGACCCGTATGCCGCCTACCCGCAGCAGCAGGGCTACGGCCAGCAGCCGGCGTACGACCAGAGCGGGCAGCAGGCCTACGCCCAGCCGCAGACGGCGCACGCCCTGGACGCGCAGGCGCACGCCCTCGACGAGACCAGCCTCTTCGACACCAGCATGATCAGCGCGGAGCAGCTGCGGGCGTACGAGCAGGGGCGCGGCGGCCACTGAGGCGCTCGCCGTTGCGCCGGCGGCGACGGCGGAGACCGGCGCACGGGCCGGGAGCGCACACCGGATTGGGCCGAGAGCGAAAGGTCCAGTATCCTGGCTGTTCGGTCGCGCGTACGTCCGCGATCACCGCTGCCCGGGAAACACCAGGGGCAGCGTCTCTGAGCTTCGAAGATCGAAAGCAGGAACGGCTCTGAACACCCACCTCGACCACCGCAACCCTCTCGTGTTCGACACACACGAGCTGGGACGGCGTCCTGGTGCTCTGCAGCGCTTGACCCGCACAATCGACGCTCCCGTGGATCTCGGGATCCAGGGAGTCATCGGAGTGCCGGAAGGCGCCCTGGTGGAGCTCGACCTCCGCCTTGAGTCGGTCATGGAAGGGGTGCTTGTCACAGGCACCGCCCGTGCACAGGCCAAGGGGGAGTGCGTAAGGTGTCTGGAGCCGCTTGAGCAGGAGCTCGAAGCGGACTTCCAGGAGATGTTCTCGTACCCTGATGCCGATGACCGGGGCCGCATGAAAGCGGAACCGGCCGACGACGCCGAGGAAGACGAGGACAGGCTCTTCGTCGAGGACGGCCTGTTCGACCTCGAACCCGTGCTGCGTGATGCGGTGGTGCTCGCACTGCCGATGCAGCCGGTGTGCCAGGACGACTGCCCCGGCCTGTGCTCCGAGTGCGGAGCCCGGCTCGCGGACGACCCGGACCACCACCATGACGCCGTCGACATCCGTTGGGCGGCACTGCAGGGACTCGCCGGTTCACTCGAAGATGGCGAGAAGGACGAGTTGAGCGGCGCCGAACCGGGCGTCGACGAGAAGCAGGAGAAGTAGCCGTGGCTGTTCCGAAGCGGAAGATGTCGCGCAGCAACACGCGCCACCGCCGGTCGCAGTGGAAGGCTGCGGTCCCCACCCTGGTTGCGTGCGAGCGCTGCCACGAGCCCAAGCAGCAGCACATCGCCTGCCCTGCTTGCGGCACCTACAACAAGCGCCAGGTCCTCGAGGTCTGAGCGGCTGGTGAGAGGCCTAATGTCTGACGCCAAGGCGGACACAAACGCCAAGAAAAAGGCGGACAACACAGCCTCGTCCCACACGCTTCTGGAAGGGCGGCTCGGCTACAAGGTCGAGTCCGCCCTTCTGGTGCGTGCGCTGACCCACCGTTCCTACGCGTACGAGAACGGCGGTCTGCCGACCAACGAGCGCCTGGAGTTCCTCGGGGACTCCGTGCTCGGCCTCGTGGTCACGGACACGCTGTACCGCGCCCACCCCGACCTGCCCGAAGGCCAGCTGGCCAAGCTGCGGGCCGCGGTGGTCAACTCGCGTGCGCTGGCGGAAGTGGGCCGCGGCCTCGAACTCGGCTCCTTCGTCCGGCTCGGCCGGGGCGAGGAAGGCACGGGAGGCAGGGACAAGGCATCCATCCTCGCCGACACCCTCGAAGCGGTGATCGGCGCGGTCTATCTCGACCAGGGTCTGGACGCGGCGGGCGAGCTCGTCCACCGGCTCTTCGACCCGCTGATCGAGAAGTCATCGAATCTGGGCGCGGGCCTGGACTGGAAGACCAGTCTCCAGGAGCTCACCGCGACCGAGGGGCTCGGCGTTCCCGAGTACCTGGTCTCGGAGACCGGCCCGGACCACGAGAAGACCTTTACTGCTGCCGCCCGCGTCGGAGGCGTCTCGTACGGCACCGGCACCGGCCGCAGCAAGAAGGAGGCGGAGCAGCAGGCCGCGGAGTCCGCGTGGCGTGCGATCCGCTCCGCCGCGGACGAACGCGCGAAGTCGGCCAGGGTCGCCGCCGAAAAGGTGGCCCAGGTGACTGCCGACGCCCCCTCGGCCGCGACGAGCGGTCCGGCCACGGCCTGAATCCTTCACAGGTAAACGTCTGTACGCGAACCCCGTCGCAGCGCCCCCGCCGCGACGGGGTTCGCGTACAGACAGGACCTGGCCGTCGTCCTTGTACGGGGCATCGTGGACGCACTCATGCCAGCCGGCGACGAGGCCCGGACCGAACGGCTGACCTGGGGGCTCACGCCCGAAGACCACCTCGCCGATCCCCGTTGACCAAGAGGTACTCTTCGGGCGTCGTCCCCGTACCGCGCCCCTCCGGAGGAGCCCCGTGCCCGAGTTGCCCGAGGTCGAAGTCGTGCGGCGGGGCCTGGCGCGCTGGGTCAGCGGGCGGGTCGTGAAGACGGTCGAGGTGGGTCATCCCCGGGCCGTGCGGCGGCATCTGGCCGGGCCTGAGGGCTTCGCTCAGGCGCTCGCCGGGCAGCGGTTCGGGGAGGCCATGCGGCGCGGCAAGTATCTGTGGCTGCTCCTGGACGACTCCCCGTTCTCCGTGCTCGCGCACCTCGGTATGAGCGGCCAGCTCCTGGTGCGGCCGGAGGACGCTCCGGACGAGAAGCATCTGCGCATCCGTGTGCGCTTCGAGGACGGGCAGGGCACCGAGCTGCGCTTCGTCGACCAGCGCACCTTCGGCGGGCTCTCCCTGCATGAGAACACCCCCGAGGGGCTGCCGGAGGTCATCGCGCACATCGCCCGCGACCCGCTCGACCCCCTCTTCGACGACGCCGCGTTCCACACGGCCCTGCGCGCCCGTCGTACGACGATCAAGCGCGCCCTGCTCGACCAGTCACTGATCAGCGGGGTCGGCAACATCTACGCGGACGAGGCGCTCTGGCGTTCCAAGCTGCACTACGAACGCCCCACGGGATCCTTCACCCGGCCGCGCACCGCCGAACTCCTCGGCCACATCCGCGACGTCATGAACGACGCCCTCGCCGCCGGCGGCACCAGCTTCGACAGCCTGTACGTCAACGTCAACGGGGAGTCCGGCTACTTCGACCGCTCGCTCGACGCGTACGGGCGTGAGGGCGAGCCCTGCCGGCGCTGCGGGACACCGATGCGGCGGCGCGCCTGGATGAACCGGTCCAGCTACTTCTGCCCGCGCTGCCAGCGGCCACCCCGCCCGTCGGCCTGACGGCCGGCGCCGGCAGTCAGCGCTCGCGCGTCTCGTCGTAGCGCTCACGAGCCTCCAGGACGTCGTCCATGTGGCCCTCGACGAAGTTGATCAGGGTCAGCAGACGCCCGGAGACCTCGCGGCCGAGCGGCGTGAGCCGGTAGTCGACGCGCGGCGGGTTCGTGGGCTGGGCCTCGCGGTGCACCAGACCGTCGCGCTCCAGCGCCTGCAGAGTCTGGGACAGCATCTTCTCGCTGACGCCGTCGACACGGCGGCGCAGCTCGTTGAAGCGGAACGAGCCGTCGTGCAGCGCTCCGAGCGTGAGCGCGCCCCAGCGTCCGGTGACGTGCTCGAGCGTGCCCCGGGACGGGCAGCTCTTTGCGAACACGTTGTACGCCTGGTCCTCGCCGTCGGCCCGCGCGGTGCTCCCGCCACCTTCGGTGCGCTCGACGGTCTGCGCGAAGGTTTCCATGGCAGCAGCATACTCAGGGAGCGCGCTAACCGTGAGGTTGCACTAACTTGCAGTTAGTGTCTGCTGTGGTGCCGCTGAGGCCGTAAGCGTTTACGTAAACGCTTACGCAAGCGTTTACGCGTCGGCATCGTTTAGGCGTGCATCGCTTACGCGCCGGGATCGTTTACGCGTCGGCATCGTTTACGCGTCGGCCGCGCCCACCATCCCCCGGTGGGCGCGGCCGACGCGTACGCGTTCAGTAGCCGAAGTTCTGCGTCCACCAGGGCCCGCCCGAACCGAAGTGGGTTCCGACGCCGAGGGTCTTGAAGTCACAGTTCAGGATGTTGGCGCGGTGGCCGGGGCTGTTCATCCAGGCTTCCATCACCGCCGCGGCGGTGGCCTGGCCGCGGGCTATGTTCTCGCCGCCCAGGTTGGCTATCCCGGCCTTCGCCGCCCGGTCCCAGGGGCTGAGCCCGCTCGGGTCGGAGTGGTCGAAGAAACCGCGCAGATCCATGTCCTCGCTGAAGGCCTGGGCAAGGTCCGACAGGGCGCTGTTCGCCGCCACCGGGCTGCAACCGACCTTGGCCCGCTCCTCGTTGACCAGCTTGAGCACCTCGGCCTCGGCCGCGGTCTCGGGGGACAGCTGAACCGGGGGAGTGGTCTTCGGTGCCTTCGTGGGCTTCTTGCTGGGCTGCTCGGGCTTCGTGGTCTTGCTGGGCTCGGTGGCGGGCTTCTTCGGAGGCGCCGTCGTCGGGGCGGCGGGCGACGTCGAGGGCGGGGCCGAGGCGGAGCGCTCCGCGTCATGGCTCGTCGACGTGTCCTCGCGGGAGTCCGAGGTGCCCGATGCGCCGCCCTGCTGGGTCTCGAGGCCGGACGGGGTGCCCGCGGACTGCACGTCGTCGGAGCCGCCGCTGCCGCCGCCGAGCGAGTAGTTGTCACTGCCCGGCAGCACGCCGGTGGCGACGGCGGCGGTGCCCAGCGCCACGGCTGCCGAGACACCGAGCAGCCCCGTACGTACGGGGGTCGCGGCCTTCCGCTTGCGGTGCGAGCGGGCAGCGGAACTGTGCGGCAGGTCCGCGACCGCGGCGTAGCCGTACAGGTTCTCCGGGCCGTAACTGTCCGTGCGGAGCTCGCGGGTATTCGTAACCTCGGTGGCGCGGCCTCTGGCGGCGCGGCCGGCGGCGGAGCGTCGGTGGCGTCCCAATCTCCTGGCCTTCCTGATCTTGCGGTCAGCAATCCTCACCCGAAAGAGTGAGTTTCATATGAGACTCACTGGGTCGGGACGGTACCCCATGCCGCAAGGGGAGGAAGTGCTCCTTGGGACATTGTCCGGATAGCGTGCACCCATGAGTGAGGTTGCACGGCTGGTCGTCTGGGTACGCGGCAGGGTTCAGGGTGTGGGTTTCCGCTGGTTCACGCGCGCCAAGGCGCTGGAGATCGGCGGGCTGCGTGGCTTTGCTGTCAATTTGGAGGACGGACGGGTCCAGGTCGTCGCGGAGGGCTCCCGGGTCGAATGCCAGAGCCTGCTCGACTGGCTCCAGGGCGACGACACACCCGGGCGTGTAGACGGAGTGACTGAGATCTGGGACACGCCCCGGGGGATGTACGAGGACTTCGCCATCCGCTGACGGCGACGGCGGCAACGGCCCAGGCGGAAGCGGTATGGCATGCCACTGGCACCTGCCGGAAGCAGAAATGACCTGGTGGTTGCCAAGAACGGCCAGTCGTGGCAGGCTCGCCGGATAAGGATGATCTCCACGCCCTGAGGGCCCCGCAGGAGTCGCAGCGCAGCCGTTCGAAGGCCGCGCGACAGCGGGTTGCCCGCCGATACAGGGCGTGATCGTGTTGACCGTCAAACTTTTTGGTGAGACGCTGAAAGCCCCGCGCACCTTAGCTGTTTGGCATGTGGAACGGCAGCAGGACATCAGCAGTGTCAAGCATCGCGGGTGCGATTCCCTCACGACCCACACCGCTTCGGTCGGTCACTCAGTGTGGAGGACCATCCATCATGGCAAAGGCGCTTCTCGGTTACGTCGGCGGTTCCGACCCGCGGCTCATTGCCGAGATGCGACGGCTCCAGCAGCGCGTACAGGACCTCGAATCCGAGCTCGTACGGATCCAGGCCGAGAACGACGCGCTCGCGGCTGCCGCTTCTCACGACTCGCTTCTCGAGAGCATCGACGTACCCCAGGCGGAGCCTGCGCTCACCTGATCACTGCACCGCACTACGACAGCAGTGGTTGGGCCGCCCGTATCAACCGCTAAGTTGTCAGATTTGCAAGGGACGCCTCCTTGGCGTCCCTTCTGTCTTTCCCCCGCGCTTTCCCCCGCGCGTTGTACCAGTCTTTAACGTCTGGTGTGCCCTGCACGTTCGTGGGTGAAACCGCGGGTTCATGGAGTGAGACCGGCCCGAAAGGTAGAGTCCAGTGGCGTGCACCTCAAGGCCCTGACCCTGCGCGGGTTCAAATCCTTCGCCTCGGCGACCACGCTGCGGTTCGAGCCGGGCATCACCTGCGTCGTGGGCCCGAACGGTTCGGGCAAGTCCAATGTCGTGGACGCCCTGAGCTGGGTCATGGGCGAGCAGGGGGCCAAGTCGCTGCGCGGCGGCAAGATGGAGGACGTCATCTTCGCCGGCACCACCGGTCGTCCGCCGCTGGGGCGCGCCGAGGTGTCCCTCACCATCGACAACTCCGACGGGGCGCTGCCCATCGAGTACGCCGAGGTCACCATCACACGGATCATGTTCCGCAACGGCGGCAGCGAGTACCAGATCAATGGCGATACCTGCCGATTGCTGGACATTCAGGACCTGTTGTCCGACTCCGGCATCGGACGCGAGATGCACGTCATCGTCGGCCAGGGCCAGCTCGACTCCGTCCTGCACGCCGATCCGATGGGCCGCCGTGCCTTCATCGAAGAGGCGGCCGGCGTACTCAAGCACCGCAAGCGCAAGGAGAAGGCGCTGCGGAAGCTGGACGCGATGCAGGCGAACCTGGCCCGGGTCCAGGACCTCACGGACGAACTGCGCCGCCAGCTCAAGCCGTTGGGCCGGCAGGCCGCCGTCGCCCGCCGCGCCGCCGTCATCCAGGCGGACCTGCGCGATGCCCGGCTGCGCCTGCTCGCCGACGATCTCGTACGGCTGCGGGGGGCGCTCCAGGCCGAGATCGCCGACGAGGCCGCGCTCAAGGAGCGCAAGGAAGCCGCCGAGGCCGAGCTGAAGAAGGCGCTCCAGCGGGAGGCGCTCCTGGAGGACGAGGTACGGCAGCTGACGCCGCGTCTCCAGCGGGCGCAGCAGACCTGGTACGAACTCTCGCAGCTCGCCGAGCGGGTGCGCGGCACGATCTCGCTGGCCGACGCGCGCGTGAAGAGCGCCACGTCGGTGCCCGCCGAGGAACGGCGCGGGCGTGACCCCGAGGACATGGAGCGCGAGGCCGCGCGGATCCGGGAGCAGGAGGCCGAGCTCGAAGCGGCCCTGGAGGCGGCCGAGCGCGCCCTGGAGGACACGGTCGCGCACCGCGCCGAGCTGGAGCGCGAGCTCGCCATCGAGGAGCGTCGCCTCAAGGACGTGGCCCGCGCCATCGCCGACCGTCGCGAGGGCCTCGCCCGCCTCAACGGCCAGGTCAACGCCGCCCGTTCCCGCGCCGCCTCCGCGCAGGCCGAGATCGACCGGCTGGCCTCCGCGCGGGACGAGGCCCAGGAGCGGGCGGTCGCGGCTCAGGAGGAGTACGAGGCACTCAAGGCCGAGGTCGATGGACTCGACGCCGGCGACCAGGAACTTGCCGAGCGGCACCAGGCGGCCAAGGCCGCGCTCGCCGAGGCCGAGTCTGCGCTGAGCGCCGCCCGCGAGGCGGCCACGGCAGCCGAACGCAAGCGCGCCGCGACTCAGGCCCGGCACGAAGCCCTGGCGCTGGGCCTGCGCCGCAAGGACGGCACCGGGGCGCTGCTGGGTGCGCAGGACCGGCTCGAGGGCTTGCTGGGCCCGGCCGCCGAACTGCTGACCGTGACCCCCGGGTACGAGGTCGCCCTCGCCGCGGCCTTCGGCGCGGCGGCCGACGCGATCGCGGTCACCACCCCCGCCTCGGCGGCCGACGCCATCCGCCTTCTGCGCAAGCAGGACGCGGGGCGGGCGGCGCTGTTGCTGGCGGGGTCGCCCGAAGAACCGAGCGCGGACAGGCCCGAGGCCGGGTTCGGCAGGTCCGCCGACGCACCGCAACCCCCCGGCTCCGAAGCCGAGCCCCAGCCGCCGGTGGCGCTTTCAGGCAACGGTGCCCCCGGCGACGTACCCCTTCAGGGACGTCAGGACGGTCGCCCATGTGCCGCCGATCTCGTCCGAGGTCCGGTCGAGCTCATGCCCGCCGTACGGCGGCTGCTGCGGGGCATCGTCGTCGTCGAGACCCTCGAAGACGCCGAGGATCTCGTCTACGCGCGGCCGGAGTTGACCGCGGTCACCGCCGAAGGGGACCTGCTGGGTGCGCACTTCGCGCACGGCGGGTCGGCCGGGGCGCCCAGTCTGCTGGAGGTGCAGGCGTCGGTCGACGAGGCGGCGGCCGAGCTCGAGGAACTCGCCGTACGCTGCGAGGAGTTGACCGAGGCCCAGCATCTGGCGACCGAACTGCGCAAGGAACGCGCCGGACTCGTCGAGGAGTTGGGCGAGCGGCAGCGGGCCGCCGAGCGGGAGAAGTCGTCCGTGGCGCAGCAGTTGGGGCGGCTGGCCGGGCAGGCGCGAGGGGCGGCGGGAGAGGCCGAGCGGAGTACCGCCGCCGCCGCGCGGGCGCAGGAGGCGCTCGACCGGGCCGTGGAGGAAGCCGAGGTACTGGCGGAACGGCTCGCCGTGGCCGAGGAGATGCCCGTCGAGGAGGAGCCCGACACCTCCGTACGCGACCGGCTCGCCGCCGACGGCGCCAACGCACGGCAGACCGAGATGGAGGCCCGGCTCCAGGTGCGTACGCACGAGGAACGGGTCAAGGGGCTCGCCGGGCGGGCCGACGGACTCGACCGGGCCGCCCGCGCCGAACGCGAGGCACGCGCGCGTGCCGAGCAGCGGCGGGCCCGGCTGCGCCACGAGGCGGCGGTCGCCGAGGCCGTCGCCTCCGGCGCGCGCCAGCTCCTCGCGCATGTCGAGGTGTCGCTGAGCCGGGCCGAGGAGGAGCGCACGGCGGCCGACAGCGCCAAGACGCGCCGCGAGCAGGACCTTGCCACCGCGCGCACCGAAGGCCGCGACCTCAAGGCGGAGCTCGACAAACTCACGGATTCGGTGCACCGCGGCGAGGTACTCGGCGCCGAGAAGCGGCTGCGCATAGAGCAGCTGGAGTCGAAGGCGCTGGAGGAGCTCGGTGTCGAGCCGGCGGGGCTCGTCGCGGACTACGGTCCCGATCAGCTCGTGCCGCCCTCGCTCCCCGCCGAGGGCGAGGAACTGCCCGAGGACCCGGAGCACCCGCGCAACCGGCCCCGGCCGTTCCACCGGGCCGAGCAGGAGAAGCGGCTCAGGTCGGCCGAACGCGCGTACCAGCAGCTCGGCAAGGTCAACCCGCTCGCCCTGGAGGAGTTCGCGGCGCTGGAGGAGCGCCACAAGTTCCTCAGCGAACAGCTCGAGGACCTCAAGAAGACGCGCGCCGATCTGCTTCAGGTGGTGAAGGAGGTCGACGAGCGCGTCGAGCAGGTCTTCACCGAGGCGTACCGGGACACGGCCCGGGAGTTCGAGGGGGTCTTCAGCCGGCTGTTCCCGGGAGGGGAGGGGCGGCTGATCCTGACCGATCCCGAGAACATGCTCACCACGGGTGTGGATGTGGAGGCCCGGCCCCCGGGCAAGAAGGTCAAGCGGCTCTCCCTGCTCTCCGGCGGCGAGCGCTCGCTGACGGCCGTCGCCCTGCTGGTGTCGATCTTCAAGGCGCGCCCCAGTCCGTTCTATGTGATGGACGAGGTCGAGGCGGCGCTCGACGACACCAACCTGCAGCGGCTGATCCGCATCATGCAGGAGCTGCAGGAGGCCTCGCAGCTGATCGTGATCACGCACCAGAAGCGGACGATGGAGGTCGCCGACGCGCTGTACGGCGTCTCCATGCAGGGCGACGGTGTGTCGAAGGTCATCAGCCAGCGGTTGCGCTAGAAACGCGTGTAGTCCACACCGGTCATGACCTGGGCTTCCCCTTGGATTCAAGTAGTGAACGCAACTCCTTTACTCGAGGGGTGAAAACTCACAGGTTACGAAGTATTGACTTGAAATTTGAAGACATAGTCTCTTCAGTCGACGGCAGGCTTCCGGCCACGCAGGGCTGGGTCGCGCTGATCGCCGCCCACGTGTTCGTCCTCTTCTTCGCCCTCTCCTGGGGTGTCGTGGTCTGGGTCTTCCTCGGCGAGATGTTCCCGAACAAGATCCGCGCCGCCGCCCTGGGCGTGGCCGCGGCCGCGCAGTGGATCGCCAACTGGGCCGTCACCGCGAGCTTCCCGTCGCTGGCCGACTGGAACCTCTCCACGACCTACGTGATCTACACGATCTTCGCCGCGCTCTCCATCCCCTTCGTGCTCAAGTACGTGAAGGAGACCAAGGGCAAGGCCCTGGAGGAGATGGGGTAACCCCCGTCACTCCCCGTAGGAACTCGGGAGAAGGGCCAAGTCCCCGCTGCCCCTCTCCCCGTACTCGTCAGAGACGTACTGCCCCGGCTCACTCGTCGATGCCTTCGAGGTCCTTGAGCCGGGGCAGTACGTTTTCGCAGAACAGGTGCAGGCTGCGCCATCCCTCGTCCACCGGCATCCCGCCGGACAGCGGGTGCAGGACGTACGTGTCGAGCCCCTGGGCCACGCACGCGTCGGGCGTGAGGATCCGGTACACGCCCTCGGCGCGCAGCTCGTCGACCGTCGTGGCCGCCGACTTCACCGCCGAGCGGATGTCGCCGGTCTGCCAGGAGGCGTACGTCCGCGCCTCGTGCAGGAAGTGCCGGCCGTACTGGGCCCACGCCCGGTCCGGGTCCTCGGCGATGTGCAGCAGCGGGGTCTCGGCGGCGGGCATCATGGTCCAGCCCTCGGTGCCGTACTCGACGAGCCGCTCCTTGTAGTACGCCTCCAGCTCGGGGAGGTGCGCGCTGGGGAAGAACGGCAGCCCGAGCCGGGCGGCGCGCCGGGCCGCGGCCTGGGACGAACCGCCGACCAGCAGCAGGGGGTGCGGGTCCGAGAAGGGGCGCGGGGTGACGCGTACCGTGCGGCCCCGGTAGGCGAACTCCTCGCCGGTCCAGGCCTGGAGAACCGTCTCCAGGAGTTCGTCCTGAAGCCTGCCCCGCCGCTTCCACTCCACGTCGAACAGGGCGTACTCCTTTGGCCGGTAGCCGATTCCGGCCACCGTCACGAGCCGTCCGCCGCTGAGCAGATCGAGTACGGCGATGTCCTCGGCGAGGCGCAGCGGATCGTGCAGCGGTCCGATGACCGCCGACACCGTGACCGCGATGTGGCGGGTCGCCCCGAAGACGGCGCCCGCGAACGTGAACGGCGAGGGCAGCCAGTTGTCGGCGACGCCGTGGTGCTCCTCGGTCTGCACGGTGGTCAGGCCGTGGTCGTCGGCGTACGCGGACATCTCGACCGCGGCCTGGTAGCGGGCGCTCAGCGATGCCGGGGTGGCATCGGGGTCAACGAGGTTGAAGCGTACGACGGTTACGGGCATGGGGAGTCCCCCTTCGAGTGTGAAGGGGGACGGTAGCTGACGGTGTGTCAGACGGCCATAGCGGCGGGCTCATCGGCCCGCTCAACGGCGGGCCCGGGCTGCCGGGCCGCAGCCACCGCGGGCTTCGGCAGGACGGCGTACAGCAGGAAGGAGACCACGATGGTGGCCACCCAGCCGAGGCCGTACTCGCCGACGGGGTTGCCGGTCGCCAGCGGGCCCGTGAACCAGTCGGACGTCGTGAACAGCAGTCCGCTGCCCAGACCCACTGCCCACGCCGCGACCGCGGCCGGGCTGAAGCCGCCCCGGTACCAGTACGCGCGGGTGCGCGTGGTGTCGAGCAGCGCCTCGGCGTCGTACTCCCGGCGGCGCAGCATGTCCGCGCCGAAGACGCCGACCCAGGCCGAGAACGCGACGGCGAGCATCGACAGGAAGGCGATGAACGAGCCCATGAAGCTGGTCGCGACCAGCATCAGGACGCCGCCGAAGACCAGCGAGATCACGGCGTTGACCGAGACCGCCCAGTGCCGCGGCACCTTGAAGCCGAGGGTCTGTGCGGTGAAGCCCGCGGAGTACATCGACATCGCGTTGATCAGCAGCATGCCGACCAGGGCGATGAGCAGATACGGCACCGCGATCCACAGCGGCAGGATCTCACCGAGGAAGGAGACCGGGTCGGCGGCCGAGGCCAGATCCGGCGTGCCGGCCGCCATGACGGCGCCCATCAGCACCATGGGGAGTACGACGATGCCGGCGCCGCCGATGGTGTTGCGCACGATCGCGGGAGATGACGCGGTACGCGGCAGATAGCGGGTGAAGTCGGGGGAGGAGGGCACCCAGCTGATGCCGCCCGCCGCGATCATGCCGATGCCCGTGATCATCAAGGGCGTCGGGCCCGCACCCTGCCCGAAGACCTTGCCCCAGTCCGTGTCCACGACCAGATGGCCGAGGACGAGCACGGAGAAGCCGCCGAAGAGGTACGTCGCCCACTTGTTGCACTTCTGGACGGCGTTGATGCCGAGCCCCGAGATCGCGAACGTCGCGATGACGAAGAGCAGCAGCGTCCCGACGATCAGGAGCGTGCTGCTCTCGATGCCGAAGACGATGTCCAGCACGGTGAGCAGCGCGTAGGCGCCGGTCACCGCGTTGATCGTCTCCCAGCCCCAGCGGGCGATCCAGATCAGCGAGCCGGGCAGCAGATTTCCGCGCTGCCCGAAGACCGCGCGCGACAGGGCCATGCCCGGGGCACCGCCCCGCTTGCCCGCGATGCCGATCAGGCCGACCAGGCCGTACGACACGATCGGCGCCGCCACGCCGACGACCAGGGTCTGCCAGAAGTTGAGTCCGTACGAGACGGCCAGGCTCGCGCCCATGGTCAGCAGCAGGACGCTGATGTTGGCGGCGACCCAGGTGGGAAACAGCTGGCGGGTCTTCGCGGTGCGCTCGGAGTGGGGGACGGGCTCGATGCCACGGGTTTCCAGGGCACTGGGGGTGTGCGCGTGGGAGGCGCCATCGGTCGGTGCGGTGGTGCTCATGGCGAATCATCATAAGTTAATCCGAGTAGTGTCCATTCGCGGCTTTTGGTAGAAAGTGCGAAGTCCTGCGCCGGGAGGGATTCCGGCTCCCGTGGCAGGGGTCCCGCCTCCCACGGCAGGGATGGCTGATACTGGGGAGCGTTATGGACATCGTCATCCTTGCTGTAGTCATCGCCGTGGTCGTCATCGGCGCGCTCGGCGGGCTCGTCATCGGCAGCCGCAAGCGGAAGCAGCTGCCCCCGCCGCCCCCGGCCGCTCCGGACATCACCGCCCCTCCGGCCGAGCCGCACGTCGGCGACGAGGCCGAGACGCCGCGCGACGAACCGCGCCGCACGATAGAGGAAGTGGATCTTCCGGAGTCCTCGGCTCCCGTCGCCGTCGAGGAACCGCCGGTCGTCGAAGTTCCCGAGATCGAGATCCCCGAGCCGACCGCCGGACGCCTCGTCCGGCTGCGCGCCCGGCTCTCCCGCTCACAGAACGCGCTCGGCAAGGGGCTGCTCACGCTCCTGTCGCGCGAGCACCTCGACGAGGACACCTGGGAGGAGATCGAGGACACGCTGCTCACCGCCGACGTCGGCGTGCAGCCCACCCAGGAGCTGGTCGAGCGGCTGCGTGAGCGGGTGAAGGTGCTCGGCACGCGGACGCCGGAGCAGCTGCGCGGCCTGCTGCGCGAGGAGCTGCTCCAGCTGGTCGGCACCGATTTCGACCGCACGGTGAAGACCGAGCCGGAGGACCGCAAGCCCGGCATCGTGATGGTCGTCGGCGTCAACGGCACCGGCAAGACCACCACCACCGGCAAGCTCGCCCGCGTTCTCGTCGCCGACGGCAACAGCGTCGTCCTCGGCGCCGCCGACACCTTCCGCGCGGCCGCCGCCGAGCAGCTGCAGACCTGGGGCGAGCGGGTGGGCGCGCACACCGTCCGCGGCCCCGAGGCCGGTGACCCCGCCTCCGTCGCCTTCGACGCGGTCAAGGAGGGCAAGGAGATCGGCGCCGACGTCGTCCTCATCGACACGGCCGGCCGCCTGCACACCAAGACCGGCCTCATGGACGAGCTCGGCAAGGTCAAGCGCGTGATCGAGAAGCACGCGCCGCTGGACGAGATCCTGCTCGTCCTCGACGCGACCACCGGCCAGAACGGCCTGGTCCAGGCGCGCGTCTTCGCCGAGGTCGTCGACATCACCGGCATCGCGCTGACGAAGCTCGACGGCACCGCCAAGGGCGGCATCGTCATCGCCGTGCAGCGCGAGCTGGGCGTACCGGTCAAGCTGGTGGGTCTGGGCGAGGGCGCGGACGATCTGGCGCCGTTCGAGCCGGAGGCGTTCGTGGATGCGCTTATCGGAGAGTGACTGTTTTTGCGCCTGAACCTGCGCCGCTCTCGCGGACCTGGTTGCCCGCCGTCGTGGTTCCTCAATTGATGGTTGCGGCGGTCGGGTGGTGAAAAGAAGGGCCCCACCCCATGGTGCAGATGTGGTGGGGCCCCTCGCTTCAGTCGCCCAGGAGGCCTATGCCCGCGACCGGTGCGCCACGTAAGCCAGCGTCCCCAGCAGCAGACGAGCCGCCGGTGGCCTTGTCGCCGAGTCCAGGGCCGGGGAGCGGAGCCAGCGGACCGGGCCGAGGCCGCCACGGTCGGAGGGCGGGGCCGTGACATACGTACCGGGACCCAGGCCGTGCAGGTCGAGGGACGCGTCGTCCCAGCCCATGCGGTAGAGCAGGTCGGGCAGCTCGGCCGCGGAGCCGGGGGCGACGAAGAAGTGGGCGCGGCCGTCCGGGGTGACCGTGACCGGTCCGAGGGGGAGCCCCATGCGTTCGAGGCGGACCAGCGCGCGGCGCCCGGCGGGCTCGGCGACCTCGAGCACGTCGAAGGCGCGGCCGACCGGCAGCATGACGGCGGCACCCGGGAAGTCGGCCCAGGCCTCGGTCACTGCGTCGAGTGTGGCGCCGGCCGGGATCGCCGGGGCGAAATCCAGCGGATGCGCACCCGGTGCGCGGCAGTCGGCCTTGCCGCACGAGCACGCCCCGCCTGCGGCCCGCGCGCCCGGGACCGCGTCCCAGCCCCACAGTCCGGTGAACTCGGCCACGGCGGTGCACTCCGACGAGCGGCCGCGGCGCCGCGAGCCGGGCCGGATTTCGCGCATCCCCCGACTGCTGCCGATCGTGAAGCCCATGCCCCCTCCAACGGGTCCGATGCACCGATGGTTACGTGATGGAAGCGGAATGTGACCCTGTGTTCCCGACTTCCCCGTGCCGCGCGGTCCAGGCGGCGCTTTGTGGCGCCCGGGGTGGTGTGCTCGGCATCGCGCGCCCCGGCGCACACCGCTCCACCCACGCCCGGCCGTTCACTGTCAAGTGAATCGCGCACAGGCGACCCGGAGTTCATTCGAAGGGGTGGCGAATGGTGGCGTTTCCGCAATCGCCATGGCTGGACGGGTGATCGTAGGATTACTTTGAGTGCACGAGTCCTGGGAGCGTGTGCACTCGTGGGTATGTCAAGGGCAAGTCGGCTTCCCGTTCGAAGAGTGAGAACTGCCGGACATGCAGCCGTATTTACCGGCACTCTGATAGGGCTTGGCACACGCGGCGCAGCAAGTGGTCTCAGGGATGGGGGCGTTCCAGTGGGCGGCAACGGCGGAAGCGGGACGAACGCTGACAAGCGCCCCAATGACATGCTCGGCTCGTGGTTTGTGCGCAGCGGCTGGTCGAAGGGCGAGCTCGCACGTCAAGTAAACCGCAGGGCCCGCCAGTTGGGGGCCAATCACATCTCGACGGACACCTCCCGGGTGCGCCGCTGGCTGGACGGGGAGAACCCGCGCGAGCCGATCCCGCGGATCCTGTCCGAGCTGTTCTCCGAGCGGTTCGGCTGTGTCGTCGCCGTCGAGGACCTCGGCCTGCGCGCCGCCCACCAGTCACCGTCCGTGTCGGGCGTCGACCTGCCCTGGACGGGCCCGCAGACCGTGGCGCTGATCAGCGAGTACTCGCGCAGCGACCTGATGCTGGCCCGCCGCGGCTTCCTCGGCAGCTCCCTCGCCCTGTCAGCGGGCCCGGCCCTCATCGAGCCCCTGCAGCGCTGGCTCGTGCCCTCACCCGCATCGGCCCCCGACGAGCCCGAGCCGCCGGCCTCCGTGCGCCGCGGCGGCCGGCTCTCCCAGCCCGAGCTGGACCTCCTGGAGACCACCACCGTGATGTTCCGGCAGTGGGACGCCCAGTGCGGCGGGGGCCTGCGCCGCAAGGCGGTGGTCGGGCAGCTGCACGAGGTGACGGACCTGCTCCAGGAACCCCAGCCCGCCGCGACCAATAAGCGTCTGTTCAAGGTCGCCGCCGAACTGGCCGAGCTGGCGGGCTGGATGAGCTACGACGTGGGGCTCCAGCCGACCGCGCAGAAGTACTTCGTACTCGCCCTGCACGCCGCCAAGGAAGCGGGCGACAAGCCGCTCGGCTCGTACATCCTCTCCAGCATGAGCCGTCAGATGATCCACCTCGGGCGGCCCGACGACGCCCTGGAACTCATCCACCTCGCGCAGTACGGCAGCCGCGACTGCGCGAGCCCGCGCACCCAGTCGATGCTGTATGCGATGGAGGCCCGCGCCTACGCCAACGTGGGCCAGCCCGGAAAGTGCAAGCGGGCCGTCCGGATGGCCGAGGACGCCTTCGCCGACGTCCATGAGTGGGACGACCCGGACCCCGACTGGATCCGCTTCTTCTCCCGCGCCGAGCTGCACGGCGAGAACTCCCACTCCTTCCGCGACCTCGCCTACGTCGCGGGCCGCAGCCCCACCTACGCCTCGCTGGCCGAGCCCTTGATGCAGCAGGCCGTCGACCTCTTCGCCAAGGACGACGAGCACCAGCGTTCGTACGCACTCAACCTCATCGGCATGGCCACCGTGCACCTCCTGGAGCGCGAGCCCGAGCAGAGCGCGGTCCTGGCCAGGAAGGCGATGGCGATCGCCAAAAAGGTGCGCTCCGAGCGCGTCAACACTCGTATCCGAAAGACGGTCGACACGGCGGCCCGCGACTTCGGGGACCTCGCCGAGATCATCGACCTTACCGACCAGCTCGCCGTCGACCTGCCCGAGACTGCCTTTTGCGCCTGAACCGGCGCCGCTCTCCCGGACCTGGCTGGTCGCCGTGTGGGTTCCTCAATTGATGGTTGCGGTGCGCTTCGGCGGCGTGAAGTGGTGGTCGCCGTGATCTTCGTCGAAGATTGCGTCACGATAACGATCGACTCGGCCGCCATCCGGCAGTTCATGGACGCGTAACACGCAGGCTGCCTTCGTCACGGGCGCGAAACATCGAGGGGCGTCGACGGAAACCGTGCTGCGCCAATCTCATGGCGCATAACCGGCCCACCCCTCAATCCGCTCAGGCTTCGCCCGCACGGGGCCGTACCAACGACGAGGAGACGCCGATGGCACCAGCCATCACCCTTGCCGCAGAGGCACCCACGCTGTCTGCCGCCAACACAGGGTTCATGCTCATCTGTTCCGCCCTGGTGATGCTCATGACCCCGGGCCTGGCCTTCTTCTACGGAGGCATGGTCCGCGTCAAGAGCACCCTGAACATGCTGATGATGAGCTTCATCAGCCTCGGGATCGTCACCATCCTGTGGGTGCTGTACGGCTTCTCCCTCGCCTTCGGCACCGACTCCGGCAGCCTCATCGGATGGAACTCCGACTGGGTCGGCCTCAGCAACATCGGCCTGACGGAGCTGTGGGACGGATACACCATCCCGATCTTCGTCTTCATGGTCTTCCAGCTGATGTTCGCGATCATCACGCCCGCCCTGATAAGCGGTGCCCTCGCGGACCGAGTGAAGTTCACCGCATGGGCGCTGTTCATCGCCCTGTGGGCCACGGTCGTCTACTTCCCGGTCGCCCACTGGGTCTGGGGCGCCGGCGGCTGGGCCTTCGAGCTGGGCGTGATCGACTTCGCCGGTGGCACGGCGGTGCACATCAACGCCGGTGCCGCGGCGCTCGGCGTGATCCTGGTCATCGGCAAGCGCGTCGGCTTCAAGAAGGACCCGATGCGTCCGCACAGCCTCCCGCTGGTCATGCTCGGCGCCGGTCTCCTGTGGTTCGGCTGGTTCGGATTCAACGCCGGTTCGTGGCTCGGCAACGACGACGGCGTCGGCGCGCTGATGTTCGTCAACACGCAGATCGCCACCGCCGCCGCCATGCTCGCCTGGCTCATCTACGAGAAGATCCGCCACGGCGCGTTCACCACGCTGGGTGCCGCCTCCGGTGCGGTCTCGGGCCTCGTCGCCATCACTCCGTCGGGTGGTGCGGTCTCCCCGCTCGGCGCGATCGCCGTCGGCGCCATCGCCGGTCTGCTGTGCGCCATGGCCGTCGGCCTGAAGTACAAGTTCGGCTACGACGACTCCCTCGACGTGGTCGGCGTCCACCTCGTCGGCGGTGTCGTCGGCTCCCTGCTCGTCGGCCTCTTCGCCAGCGGCAAGGGCCAGTCCACCGTCGAGGGTCTCTTCTACGGCGGCGGCATGACCCAGTTCTGGAAGCAGTGCGCCGGTGTCTTCGCCGTCCTCGCCTACTCCCTCATCGTCTCCGCGATCCTCGCCTTCGTCATCGACAAGACGATGGGCATGCGCGTCACCGAGGACGATGAGATCGCGGGCATCGACCAGGCGGAGCACGCCGAGACCGCATACGACTTCAGCGGTGCCGGCGGCGGCGCGGCCCGCACCGCCGTCCCGGCCGCCGCGGGCACCGAGAGCAAGAAGGTGGACGCATGAAGCTCATCACCGCCGTCGTGAAGCCGCACCGGCTCGACGAGATCAAGGAAGCCCTTCAGGCGTTCGGGGTGCAGGGTCTGACGGTCACCGAGGCCAGTGGCTACGGTCGGCAGCGGGGCCACACCGAGGTCTACCGTGGCGCTGAGTACACGGTCGACCTGGTTCCCAAGATCCGCATCGAGGTGCTGGTCGAGGACGAGGACGCCGAACAGCTCATCGATGTCGTCGTGAAGGCGGCCCGCACCGGCAAGATCGGTGACGGCAAGGTCTGGTCCATCCCGGTCGAGACCGCCGTCCGGGTCCGGACGGGCGAGCGCGGCCCGGACGCGCTGTAACCGGACCCGGCCAGACGCGCTCTGACCGGACCCGGTCAAAGGAAGAAGAAAGACAGGAGTCGCTGGGTGACGAGTACGGAAACGCGTACGGAAGCAGAGGACTCGGGACCCAGCGGCTACGCGGCGGCCCGGCTGCGCCTCCTCCAGGAGGGGGCGCGGTCCGGGCCGCCGCGCCGTTCCGCCCTGGCGGAACTGACCGACGACTGGCTGACCGGCCTGTTCACCGCGGGCTCGGACGGCCTGCGCGGACTCTCCCTGGTCGCCGTCGGCGGCTACGGCCGCGGTGAACTCTCCCCCCGCAGCGACCTTGACCTGCTCCTCCTGCACGACGGCGGCGACTCCGGCGCGGTCTCCACGCTCGCCGACCGCATCTGGTACCCCGTCTGGGACCTCGGCCTGGCCCTCGACCACTCCGTCCGTACGCCCGCCGAGGCCCGCAAGACCGCCGGCGAGGACCTCAAGGCGCAGCTCGGCCTGCTGGACGCCCGGCACATCGCGGGCGACCTCGGCCTCACCGCCGGACTGCGTACGGCCGTCCTCGCCGACTGGCGCAACCAGGCGCCGAAACGCCTCCCCGAACTCCAGGAGCTCTGCGCCGAGCGGGCCGAGCGCCAGGGTGAGCTGCAGTACCTCCTCGAACCGGACCTCAAGGAGGCGCGCGGCGGGTTGCGCGACGCCACCGCCCTGCGCGCCGTCGCCGCCTCCTGGCTCGCGGACGCGCCCCGCGAGGGCCTCGCCGACGCCCGGCGACGCCTTCTGGACGTCCGTGACGCGCTGCACCTCACCACCGGACGCGCCACCGACCGTCTCTCGCTCCAGGAGCAGGACCAGGTCGCCGCGGAACTGGGTCTGCTGGACGCCGACACCCTGCTGCGCCAGGTGTACGAGGCCGCGCGCGTCGTCTCGTACGCCAGTGATGTGACGTGGCGCGAAGTGGGGCGCGTGCTGCGATCGCGTTCCGCGCGCCCGCGCCTGCGCTCCATGCTGGGCGGCGGCAAGCCAGTCGCCGAGCGCTCGCCCCTCGCGGAGGGCGTGGTCGAGCAGGACGGCGAGGCAGTGCTCGCGCGTGCCGCGCGCCCCGAACGCGACCCCGTGCTTCCGCTGCGGGCGGCGGCCGCCGCCGCGGAGGCGGGCCTCCCGCTCTCCCTGCACGCCGTACGGCGCATGGCCGCCGCCGCGCGCCCCCTGCCCACGCCCTGGCCCGCCGAGGCGCGCGAACAGCTCGTCACGCTCCTCGGCTCGGGCCGCCCGACCGTCGATGTCTGGGAGGCGCTGGAAGCGGAGGGGCTGATCACGCGGCTGCTGCCCGACTGGGAGCGGGTGCGCTGCCGGCCGCAGCGCAACGCTGTGCACATCTGGACCGTCGACCGTCACCTCATCGAGACGGCCGTCCGCGCCTCCGCGCTGACCCGCCGCGTAGGACGGCCCGACCTGCTGCTCGTCGCCTCCCTGCTGCACGACATCGGCAAGGGCTGGCCCGGCGACCACTCCGTGGCGGGCGAGATCATCGCGCGGGACGTGGCCGCCCGGATCGGCTTCGACCGCGCCGACGTGGCCGTGCTCGCCACCCTCGTACGCCACCATCTGCTGCTCATCGACACGGCGACCCGGCGCGACCTGGAGGACCCGGCGACCGTCCGCTCGGTCGCCGAGGCGGTCGGCTCGCAGGGCACCCTGGAGCTGCTGCACGCGCTGACCGAGGCGGACGCGCTGGCCACGGGGCCCGCCGCCTGGTCCTCATGGCGCGGCTCCCTCGTCGCCGACCTCGTCAAGCGCGTCTCGGCGGTGCTCGCCGGGGACGTCCCCGAGGAGCCCGAGGCCGCGGCCCCCACGGCCGAGCAGGAGCGGCTCGCGATCGAGGCCTTCCGGACCGGCGGACCCGTACTGGCGCTGCGCGCGCAGACGGAGCCGCCGGCCGAGGAGGGCTCCGGCGACCCGGAGCCGCTGGGCGTGGAGCTCCTCATCGCCGTGCGCGACCAGCCCGGCGTGCTCCCCGCCGTCGCGGGCGTCCTCGCCATGCACCGGCTGACCGTCCGCACCGCCGAGCTGCGCGCCCTCGACCTGCCCGACGGCGTCGAGGGCTCGGTGCTGCTGCTCAACTGGCGGGTGGCCGCCGAGTACGGTTCCCTGCCGCAGGCCGCCCGTCTGCGCGCCGACCTCGTACGCGCCCTGGACGGCTCGCTCGACATCACGGCCCGGCTCGCCGAACGCGATGCCGCCTACCCGCGCCGCCGGGGGACGATCGCGCCGCCGCCCCGTGTGACGGTCGCCTCGGCCGCCTCGCGCCATGCCACGGTCATCGAGGTCCGCGCCCATGACGCCCCCGGCCTGCTGCACCGCATCGGGCGGGCCCTGGAGGACGCGAACGTCCGGGTGCGGAGCATGCACGTCTCGACGCTCGGCGCCAACGCCGTGGACGCCTTCTACGTGACCGGCACGAAGGGCGCGCCCCTGCCGGGGGAGGATGCGGCTTCGGTGGCGCGTGCGCTGGAGGAGACGTTGCGGGGGTGACCTTGCGGTCACTGGTCCCCGCGTGCGCGGAGGTGGTCCGGTGGCAAAGAGCGCCTCCAGCCAGGCCCCGCCTGCGCGGATGTCACGGTCCGTGTCAGGTATTCACACCAGGCAGGGGCCACCAACCCTTTTCGGGCAGATACCCTGGAGGGCAACCCAAACCGCCCCCGACTACGAGGACCGACGCCACCGTGTTCGATACCCTCTCAGACCGCCTCAGCGCGACTTTCAAAAACCTCCGCGGGAAAGGCCGGCTCTCCGAGGCGGACATCGACGCCACGGCCCGCGAGATCCGTATCGCACTCCTCGAAGCGGATGTGGCCCTGCCGGTTGTCCGGGCCTTCATCAAGAACGTGAAGGACAGGGCACTCGGGAGCGATGTCTCCAAGGCGCTGAACCCCGCCCAGCAGGTCCTGAAGATCGTCAACGACGAGCTCGTCACGATCCTCGGCGGTGAGACCCGCCGCCTCCGCTTCGCCAAGCAGCCGCCCACCGTGATCATGCTCGCGGGTCTGCAGGGTGCCGGTAAGACCACGCTCGCCGGAAAGCTCGCCAAGTGGCTCAAGGACCAGGGCCACTCCCCGCTCCTGGTCGCCGCCGACCTCCAGCGCCCGAACGCCGTGAACCAGCTCAGCGTCGTCGCCGAGCGCGCGGGCGTCGCTGTCTACGCGCCGGAGCCGGGCAACGGCGCCGGCGACCCGGTCAAGGTCGCCAAGGACTCCATCGAGTTCGCGAAGGCGAAGGTCCACGACATCGTGATCGTGGACACCGCGGGCCGCCTCGGCATCGACCAGGAGATGATGCAGCAGGCCGCGCACATCCGCGACGTCGTCTCCCCGGACGAGATCCTCTTCGTCGTCGACGCGATGATCGGTCAGGACGCGGTGAACACTGCCGAGGCCTTCCGCGACGGCGTCGGCTTCGACGGTGTGGTGCTCTCCAAGCTCGACGGTGACGCCCGCGGTGGTGCGGCCCTGTCGATCCGCCACATGACCGGCAAGCCGATCATGTTCGCGTCGAACGGCGAGAAGCTCGACGACTTCGACGCCTTCCACCCTGACCGGATGGCTTCCCGCATCCTCGACATGGGTGACCTGCTCACCCTGATCGAGCAGGCGGAGAAGACGTTCAGCCAGGAAGAGGCCGAGAAGATGGCCTCCAAGTTGGCGTCCAAGAAGGGCCAGGACTTCACCCTGGACGACTTCCTGGCCCAGATGGAGCAGGTCCGGAAGATGGGCAGCATCAGCAAGCTGCTCGGCATGCTCCCGGGCATGGGCCAGATCAAGGACCAGATCAACGACCTCGACGAGCGCGACGTCGACCGCACGGCCGCCATCATCAAGTCGATGACCCCGGCCGAGCGCCAGGAGCCGACGATCATCAACGGCTCGCGCCGCGCCCGTATCGCCCGCGGTTCGGGTGTCGAGGTCAGCGCCGTCAAGAACCTCGTCGAGCGCTTCTTCGAGGCCCGCAAGATGATGTCCCGCATGGCCCAGGGCGGCGGTATGCCGGGGATGCCCGGGATGCCGGGCATGGGCGGCGGTCCCGGCCGGACCAAGAAGAAGCAGAAGCAGGCCAAGGGCAAGCAGCGCTCCGGCAACCCGATGAAGCGCAAGCAGCAGGAGCTGGAGGAGGCGCAGCGCCGCGAGGCCGGCGCTCAGCCGGGTGGGGCCTTCGGCCTGCCGCAGCAGGGCGGCCAGGACTTCGAGCTGCCGGACGAGTTCAAGAAGTTCATGGGCTGACGTTCAAGAAGTTCAGGGGCTGACGGTCCTTCTCGTGCGGGACCGAGGGCTCGTACGGCACGGACGGCGTCGTACGTCACTGGGGGCGCCCCTCGCCTGAGGGGCGCCCCCGGCGTTCGACCGCAGGTGCCGGTGCCCGCTGTATGGCGTAACGTCCGAATATGAGCAATGCTGCGCCGCCGCGCAAGGCTCCTGACCAGCCGTGGCGTACCGAGGGGACTCCGCCCGAGCCGACGCCGCCGCCTTCTGGCAGGTGGAAGGTGCCCGGCGGCCGCTGGGGCGGCTTGGTCCTGGCCGCCCTCGTCGTGTTCGTGATCGCCAACCTGGCGTTGTCCTTCTTCAACCAGGGCAACGAGCCGACGGTCTCGTACACCGAGTTCAGCAGGCAGGTCGACGACAACAACGTCAGCAAGATCTACTCCAAGGGTGACGCGATCCAGGGTCAGCTCAAGAACGCCCAGGACAACCCGGAGGGCGACGGCAAGTACACCAAGTTCAAGACCCAGCGCCCGTCCTTCGCGGACGACCAGATCTGGGCGGACCTGGCCAAGAACAACGTCACGGTGACCGCATCGCCGGTGGTCCAGCAGCGCAGCTTCCTGTCCAACCTCCTGATCTCGCTCGCCCCGATCGTGCTCCTGGTCCTCGTGTGGGTCTTCGTCGCCCGCCGGATGAGATCGGGTTTGGGCGGTGCCGGCGGCATGCTCGGCCGCAAGGCACCCCCGAAGCCGGTCGAACTGGTGCCCGGCGCCAAGCGCACCTGCTTCAAAGACGTCGCCGGTATCGAAGAGGTCAAGGGCGAGCTGAACGACGTCGTGGACTTCCTCAAGAACCCGGACGCGTACCGCAGGATGGGCGCGAAGATGCCCCGGGGCGTGCTGCTGACCGGCCCGCCCGGCACGGGAAAGACCCTGCTCGCGCGGGCGGTCGCGGGGGAGGCGGGAGTTCCGTTCTTCTCGGCCTCGGCATCGGAGTTCATCGAGATGATCGTGGGCGTGGGCGCCTCCCGCGTCCGCGAACTCTTCGCCGAAGCCCGCAAAGTGGCCCCCTCTATCATCTTCATCGACGAGATCGACACCATCGGCCGCGCCCGTGGCGGCGGCGCCGCCATGGGCGGCCACGACGAGCGCGAGCAGACGCTGAACCAGATCCTCACCGAGATGGACGGCTTCTCGGGCGAGGAGGGCGTCATCGTCATCGCCGCGACGAACCGCGCGGACGTCCTGGACCCGGCGCTCACCCGCCCCGGCCGCTTCGACCGCATCGTCAACGTCTCACCCCCCGACCGCGGCGGCCGCGAGGCGATCCTGCAGATCCACACGCGTGACATCCCGCTCGCGCCGGATGTGGACCTGGCGCAGGTGGCCCGTACGACGCCGGGCATGACCGGCGCGGATCTGGCCAACCTCGCCAACGAGGCGGCCCTGCTCGCGGTCAAGCGCCAGCAGAACCAGGTGACGCGGACGGATCTCTCCGAGGCGTTGGAGAAGGTACAGCTGGGCGCCGAACGGCCTCTGGTGATGCCCGCGGAGGAACGCCGCCGAACCGCCTACCACGAGAGCGGCCACGCCCTCCTCGGCATGCTCCAGCCGGGCGCCGACCCGGTCCGCAAGGTCACGATCGTCCCGCGCGGTCGTGCCCTGGGCGTCACACTCTCCACCCCGGAGGCCGACAGGTACTCGTACACGGAGGAATACCTGCGCGGCCGCATCATCGGCGCCCTGGGCGGCATGGCCGCCGAACACGTCGTCTTCGAAGTCATCACCACCGGCTCCGAGAACGACCTCGAACAGGTCACCAACATCGTCCGCGGCATGGTCGGCCGCTGGGGCATGAGCGAACGAGTCGGCCGCCTCTCCGCCCTCCCCAACGACGCCCAGCAGGCCTACGGCCTCGCCGCGGCGCCCGGAACCCTCGACTCGATCGACCACGAAATGCGCCGCATCGTCGACGAGTGCTACGAGGAGGCCTGCCTGAAGCTCCGCGAACACCGCCACCAACTGGACGCCCTGGCGGAAGCACTGCTGGCGAGCGAGACGCTAGAGGAGGCGGAGGCGTACAGGATCGCGGGAATCCCGCGCATGACGAAGGAGGAGTGAGGAGGAGGGCTTTTCAGCCCGTCCGGCGTTTGAGGACGAGCGCGCAGCGCGATACGGGGGGTCTGGGGGGCGGAGCCCCCAGGTACGGGACGGGCAGGGGCGGAGGGGGCGAAAAGGCCCCGTACCCTCACCCCGTACGAGCGATCAGATACCGAAAGACATTCGGCATCCACACGGTCCCGTCCCCCCGCAGATACGGATGCAACGCCTCGCTCAGCTCCTTCTCCACCTGGGCCTGATCGGTGGCGTCGACCGCCGCGTCGAAGCCCCCGGTGGACACCAACCCCCGCACCGCACTGTCCACATCGGCGTACCCGAACGGACAGGCAACCCGCCCCGACCCGTCCGGCCGCAACCCGGCCCGCTGGGCGACCTCCTCCAAGTCGTCACGGCACGCGGCCCGCCAACTCCCGCCCCCGCGCAGGGGATCGGCCAGCTTGCCGGCGATCCGCAGCACGGCGGACGTGGTGCACCGCTCCGGCGGCCCCCACCCCACCAGCACCACCGGCGACCCCCGCTCGGCAAGCGGCACCGCGGCGTCGAGCAGCGAACCCAGCCCTTCGGAGTCCCCGGCCACACATCCGATCGGCTCGAACGCGGTCACCAGGTTGTACGCCGGTGCCTCCGCGACGGCCGCGTCCGCGGGGGACCCGTCCACGAGCCGGGCGTCGCCACGCGCGCGCGTGCCCCACGTCTCCGGCAGCAACCGCTCCCGGGCGAGGGCCATCCGTTCGGGCGACGCGGAGTCGACACCGGTGACCGCGGCACCCCGGGCGGCCGCCATCAGGAGGGCCAGCCCCGACCCGCAGCCGAGGCCGAGCAGCCGCGTCCCGCGGCCCACGTCGAGTCGCTCGTAGACGGCCTCGTAGAGCGGTACCAGCATCCGCTCCTGGATCTCGGCCCAGTCACGCGCGCGTGCAGACTGATTCACCTGGGGCGAGGCCCCCGTATGAGGTAGCTGCTGCCGCACGAGCGTAGGTGTCATCGAAAGTGCCCCAATCCGCCGAGAGTTGCCGCTGTGCCCTGTTTCCCTGGCCCCCGTGCAGTGCGGTCGCACTCCCCCCGTATGTCAGGAAACTCCGCGCTCGACGCGGCGTCCAGGGGTTGCGGCGCCCTGCTTGCGCGCTCTCTGCGCACGCCGAAAAAATTCACATTCCGGCAACGTCGCCCCGTACCATCGCCGCATGGCAAAGGCACCCGTTCTCACGCCCCAGGCGGATGATTTCCCGCGCTGGTACCAGGACTTGATCAACAAGGCGGAGCTGGCCGACAACGGGCCGGTGCGCGGCACCATGGTCATCCGACCGTATGGGTACGGGCTGTGGGAGCGGATGCAGGCGGACATGGACGCCCGCATCAAGGAGACGGGGACCCAGAACGCGTACTTCCCGCTGCTGATCCCGCAGTCCTACCTCACGAAGGAAGCCGATCACGTCGAGGGCTTCGCGCCCGAGCTCGCCGTGGTCACGCACGGCGGCGGCAAGGAACTCGAAGAGCCCGCCGTCGTGCGCCCCACCTCCGAGATGATCATCAACGACTACTTCTCGAAGTGGGTGCAGAGCTACCGCGACCTGCCTCTCCTGATCAACCAGTGGGCGAACGTGGTGCGTTGGGAGCTCAGGCCGCGGCTCTTCCTCCGTACGACGGAATTCCTGTGGCAGGAGGGCCACACCGCGCACGCCACGTACGAGGAAGCCCGGGACTTCGCGGCGCGCATCCACCGCCACGTCTACGCGGACTTCATGGAGAACACCCTCGCGATGGACGTCGTCCTGGGCCGCAAGACCGCCCGGGAGCGATTCGCGGGCGCCATCAACACCCTCACGCTCGAGGGCATGATGGGCGACGGCAAGGCGCTGCAGATGGGTACGAGCCACGAGCTCGGCCAGAACTTCGCCAAGGCGTTCAACACCCGGTACCTGTCGAAGGACGGCAAGCAGGAACTCGTCTGGCAGACCTCCTGGGGTGCCACGACCCGCATGATCGGCGCCCTGGTGATGATGCACGGCGACGACAACGGCCTGCGCGTCCCGCCCCGTCTCGCGCCCACTCAGGTGGTCGTCCTCGCGATCAAGGGCGACGAAGCGGTTCTGGCCAAGGTCCGCGAAATCGGCGATCAGCTGAAGGCGGCGGGCCTGCGCGTCCAGGTGGACGACCGCACCGACACCCCCTTCGGGCGCCGCGCCGTCGACTGGGAACTCAAGGGCGTCCCCGTACGCATCGAGGTCGGCCCCCGTGACCTGGAGAACGGCACCGCGATGCTGGCCCGCCGCATCCCTGGGGGTACCTCCCAGGCTTTCGGCTCTGGGGGAGGCAAGGAGCCGGTGGCCATCGACGCACTCGTGGGGTTGCTCCCCACGGTCCTCGAAGAGGACCAGGCGCTGCTTCTGCGGCAGTCGCGCGAGCGCCGTGAGTCGCGTACGGCGGACGTGTCGACGATCGAGGAGGCAGCCGAGGCGGCCGCCGCCGGATGCTGGGCGCGCATTCCGTGGGCCGACCTCGGCGAAGAGGGCGAGGCCAAGCTGGCCGAGCACTCCGTGACCGTACGGTGTCTGGTCACCGAGGACGGGTCGGTGCCCGACGCCGACGACGCACCCGGTAACGTCGCGATCGTCGCGCGCGCTTACTAGGCAGCCCTCAGAGCGACCGAAACGCCTCTTGCGCATCTGCCGGCCACAGGCGCCCCGGCGCCTGTGGCCGGGTCTACGCGCCGGAATAGAGAGGGCGTACGTCGGACTACGCACCAGCTTGGTACGAGCTGCGAGGCTTCTCCGCAGATCAGCGCACCCGCCCTCGTCCGGACGCATCAGCGGCAACTGACGGGTACGTGCAAATTATTTGGGATGCCCCGGAATAGGAACACAGAGGCACCCCGGCTCGTTGTCATTACGTGAGCACGACACCACCTGTTCTCGCCGCAGAGCTGGCGCAGGCGTGGGCCGACATTCAACGGCACCACCCCGAGCTGCCAGATCTTGCCGCGCCGGAGTCCCTGATCGGAGAGTCGTCGTCCGCCTGCGGGCACGAACTCTCTTTCGAGCGACTGCTTCATGAGGCAGTCCACGGCATCGCCGCCGCCCGCGGAGTCCGCGACACCTCGCGCGCCGGCCGCTATCACAACCGCAGATTTCTCGCGATCGCCGAGGAGCTGGGCCTCGACCACCCGGAGGAGCCGCATCCCAGCAGTGGCTTCTCGCTGGTCACGCTCAACCCCGAGGCGAAGCGGCGCTACCGCCCGACGATCGAGCGCCTGCAGCGCGCGCTCAAGGCCCACACGGCCGCGACCGCCGCCGACACCGCCCGCTCGTTCCGCGGCCCGGCCGCCCGCCACGGCTCCTCCGGAGGAGGCGTCCGCGTCAAGGCGGTATGCGAGTGCGGCCGCAACGTTCGCGTCGTCCCATCGGTCCTGGCCCAGGCGCCGATCATGTGCGGGGGCTGCGGCAAACCGTTCCGGATTCCGGACGTGGTGGGCGCGGCGGCGGGTTGAGCCTCCTGGCCCGCGGGCACGCGTGACGCGGCGGACATCGGGCCCGGCCCGGCGCCGGGTGCCGGTCAGGCCTGCGCGAGTGCGGGACGCCCGGTCAGGCGCCCCGCCAAGATGTGGCAGAATGGCTAGCTGTACTCGACAGCCGCACAGGACCCCTCTCTCCTCCGGCTGACGCGTCCATCGGGCACTCGGGTACCGCAACCCCACGCGGCCATCTCGCCGTGCCCAACCACGTCAATCCAGGAGAACCCACTCCCGTGGCAGTCAAGATCAAGCTGAAGCGTCTGGGCAAGATCCGTTCGCCTCACTACCGCATCGTCGTCGCCGACTCCCGTACCCGCCGTGACGGCCGGGCCATCGAGGAAATCGGTCTGTACCACCCGGTGCAGAACCCGTCGCGCATGGAGGTCGACTCCGAGCGCGTCGCCTACTGGCTGGGTGTCGGCGCGCAGCCGACCGAGCCCGTTCTCGCGATCCTGAAGAAGACCGGCGACTGGCAGAAGTTCAAGGGCGAGCCCGCCCCGGCTCCGCTGCTCGTCGCCGAGCCGAAGGCCGCGCGCCCGTCGTTCGACGCCCTGGGCGGCGACGACGAGGGCAAGGGTGAGGCCATCACCCAGAAGAAGAAGGCTGAGAAGAAGGACGAGGCTGCCGCCGAGTCCGAGTCGACCGAGGCCTGAGCATGCTCGAGGAGGCTCTCGAGCACCTCGTGAAGGGCATCGTCGACAACCCCGACGATGTGCAGGTCGCCTCGCGCAACCTGCGCCGCGGGCGCGTTCTCGAGGTCCGGGTCCACCCCGACGACCTCGGCAAGGTGATCGGCCGCAACGGCCGCACCGCACGCGCTCTGCGCACCGTCGTGGGCGCCATCGGCGGCCGCGGTGTCCGTGTCGACCTCGTCGACGTGGACCACGTCCGCTGACGTAACAGGCAGCACCGGCTCGGGCCGGGGAGGGCTTACGAGCCTTTCCCGGCCCGTAGTCGTATCGACAGGAGATCAAGCACAGTGCAGCTGGTAGTCGCTCGCGTCGGCCGCGCCCACGGCATCAAGGGCGAGGTCACCGTAGAGGTCCGTACGGACGAGCCGGAGCTCAGGCTCGCCCCCGGCGCCGTCCTGCTCACCGACCCGGCCTCCGCAGGACCGCTGACCATCGAGACCGGCCGCGTCCACAGCGGCCGTCTCCTGCTGCGCTTCGAAGGCGTACGCGACCGGAACGCCGCCGAGGCGCTGCGCAACACCCTCCTGATCTCCGAGGTCGACCCGGACGAGACGCCGGAGGACCCGGACGAGTACTACGACCACCAGCTGATGGACCTGGACGTGGTCACCAAGGACGGTGTGGAGATCGGACGGATCACGGAGATCTCACACCTGCCGTCGCAGGACCTGTTCGTGGTCGAGCGGCCCGACGGCACCGAGGTCATGATCCCCTTCGTCGAGGAGATCGTCGTCGAGATCGACCTGGATGAGCAGCGGGCCGTCATCGACCCGCCGCCGGGCCTGATCGACGACCGGGCGGAAGTCGCCTCCTCCAGGGACGCGGAAAACGCCTCTTCCAGGGACGTCGAGGACTCCGCGGGGGCCGACGCCTGATGCGGCTCGACGTTGTCACGATCTTCCCCGAGTACCTGGAGCCCCTGAACGTCTCCCTGGTCGGCAAGGCACGCGCGCGTGGACAGCTGAACGTGCACGTGCATGATCTTCGGCAGTGGACGTACGACCGTCACCACACGGTCGACGACACCCCGTACGGCGGCGGCCCCGGCATGGTCATGAAGACCGAACCCTGGGGTGACGCCCTGGACTCGGTTCTGGCCGACGGCTACGAGACGGGCTCCCACGGGCCCGTCCTGGTGGTCCCCACGCCGAGCGGACGCCCCTTCACCCAGGAACTCGCCGTCGAGCTCTCCGAACGCCCCTGGCTGGTCTTCACGCCCGCCCGCTACGAGGGCATCGACCGCCGCGTCATCGACGAGTACGCGACCCGGATGCCCGTCTACGAGGTGTCCATCGGCGACTACGTCCTCGCCGGCGGCGAGGCGGCCGTCCTGGTCGTCACGGAGGCCGTGGCGCGGCTGCTGCCGGGTGTCCTCGGCAACGCCGAGTCCCACCGGGACGACTCCTTCGCGCTCGGGGCCATGGCCAACCTTCTGGAGGGGCCCGTTTACACCAAGCCCCCGGCGTGGCGCGGCCGCGAGATCCCCGAGGTGCTGCTCAGCGGCCACCACGGGAAGATCGCCCGCTGGCGCCGCGACGAGGCTCTGCGCCGTACGACGGCGAACCGGCCCGACCTCATCGAGCGCTGCGACCCTTCCGTCTTCGACAAGAAGGACCGCGAAATGCTCTCCATCCTGGGCTGGGCCCCGGATCCCGAAGGGGAACCCCACGGCCGATTTTGGCGCGGGCCCGAGGCCGTGGAAGAATAGGCCGCTGCTCTACGTCGTCCGGCGTGCGCCCCTGCCACAGGGGGATACGACGCCCGCCCCGACGCGGCAGCACCCTCTTGGAAAACTAGCTCCCGTTGATGACCTGTGGCATCAGCGAAGAAAGCAGACGAAATGTCTCACCTGCTCGACTCCGTCGACAGCGCGTCGCTGCGCAGCGACATCCCGGCCTTCCGCCCGGGTGACACCGTCAACGTCCACGTCCGCGTCATCGAGGGCAACCGCTCCCGTGTGCAGCAGTTCAAGGGCGTAGTCATCCGCCGCCAGGGCGCCGGTGTCCGCGAGACCTTCACGGTCCGCAAGGTCTCCTTCTCCGTCGGCGTCGAGCGCACCTTCCCGGTGCACACCCCGATCGTCGAGAAGATCGAGCTCGTCACCCGCGGTGACGTACGTCGCGCCAAGCTGTACTACCTGCGCGACCTGCGCGGCAAGGCCGCGAAGATCAAGGAGAAGCGCGAGAGCTGAGCTCGCGCCGGGGTTCATACAGGGGCCGGATAACATCTGGCGTCGATGGACACCGAAGCACAGCCTGTGGAGCGCGACCGCTCCTCCCGCCCTTCCGAATCCGAGGAGACCTCATCCGAGGAGACCTCGGACACAGAGGGTCCGGAGGGGCGGTCGCGTTTCGCGTTGGTGGCCCGGGCCGCCAACTGGCTCCCAGGCGGGCGGATCTCTCTGACCGTGCTGACCTGCCTGGTCTTTCTGCTGATCGTCAGCAGGTTCGTGATGCAGCCGTTCCAAATTCCCAGCGGCTCGATGGAGCCGGGATTGAGGATCGGGGACCGCGTTCTCGTAAATAAGTTGGCGTACCGTTTCGGTGCCGAGCCGCAGCGGGGTGATGTCGTTGTGTTCGACGGCACTGGGTATTTCGGGAACGCCGACTACATCAAGCGCGTCGTCGGTGCGGGGGGAGACCATGTGGTCTGCTGCGACAAGGACGGGAGGCTCGAAGTGAACGGCCGGTCGGTCGACGAGTCGACGTTTCTGTATCCAGGGGACAGCCCGTCCGACGCGCCCTTCGACGTCGTCGTGCCCGACGGCACCCTCTTCGTCCTCGGCGACCACCGCAGCGCCTCCCGCGACTCCCGTGACCACCTGGGTTCGCCCGGCGGCGGCATGGTCCCCGTCGCCGACGTCATCGGCAGAGCCGACGGGATCGCCTGGCCCGCCGGCCACTGGACCCGGCTGACGCGTCCCGACGTCTACGCGCGCGTACCCGCCGTGGGCGGTGCCCATGGGTAACCGTGGCAAACCGCGCGGAGCCCCCGTCAGCGCCGCCGACAACCTGTTGCCCACCGGCAGTCGGCGCGCCTCAGGAGGTGCGGCCCGGCCCAGCCGCGTCGAGCGGCGCAAGCTCGCCCGCAAGATCAAGCGGCGCAGGCGGCGTTCGGCGATCAAGGAGATCCCCCTCCTCGCCGGCGTCGCGGTGCTCATAGCCCTGGTGCTCAAGACCTTCCTCGTCCAGGCCTTCGTGATCCCGTCGGGCTCCATGGAGAACACGATCCAGATCGGCGACCGCGTCCTCGTGGACAAGCTCACCCCCTGGTTCGGCTCCAAGCCCGAGCGCGGTGACGTCGTCGTCTTCAAGGACCCCGGAGGCTGGCTCACGGCCGAGGAGACCCAGAAGAAGGAAGACCCCGTCGTCGTCAAGCAGATCAAGGAAGGGCTGACCTTCATCGGCCTGCTGCCGTCCGACAACGAGAAGGACCTCATCAAGCGAGTCGTCGGCGTCGGCGGCGACACGGTCAAGTGCTGTGACACGCAAGGCCGGGTGACGGTCAACGGCACACCGCTGACCGAGCCCTACATCCAGCCCGGCAACAAGCCGTCGGACTTCCCCTTCGAGGTGAAGGTGCCCCAGGGCCGCCTGTTCGTCCTGGGCGACCACCGGGCCAACTCCGCCGACTCCCGCTATCACCGCACCGACAAGTTCAGCGGTACCGTCTCCGAGGAGTCGGTCGTCGGCCGGGCCGTGGTCATCGCCTGGCCCATCGGCAACTGGACCCGCCTGGAGGAGCCGGGCACGTACGCGTCCGTAGCCGACGCGCCTGGAGGGTCGAGCTCCGCTCTCGCCCTGTCGCATAGGGTGGCCCCTGCGGATCCAGACGGATTGATCCCGCTCCCGACCCCTGCGGAACTCCCGCTCGTTATGGGAGTGGTGGGCCTGCGCCGAATACGGCGCGGGCGGCGGCACGGAGTGAGGAGTGGATGTGGGGGATGTGGCGGTCGGCGCACGGTCCGGACACGATGGTCCCGAAGGGCGGCCGGAGCGGCCCGACGATGCGGCTGCCCCGGCCGTAGAGCACGCATCCGGCTCCGGGAGTGACTCCGAGGACGGCGGCGCCGAGGCCGAGCGCGCCGGGCAGGGTGCGAAGCCCCAGAAGCAGCAGCGCTCCTTCTGGAAGGAGCTGCCGATCCTGATCGGCATCGCGCTGGTCCTCGCGCTGCTGATCAAGACCTTCCTGGTGCAGGCGTTCTCGATCCCCTCGGACTCGATGCAGAACACCCTCCAGCAGGGCGACCGTGTCCTGGTCGACAAGCTGACCCCGTGGTTCGGCTCCGAGCCGGAGCGCGGCGAGGTCGTCGTCTTCCACGACCCCGACAACTGGCTCGCGGGCGAGCCCACGGTCGACCCGAACGCCCTTCAGACGGTCCTCAGCTGGATCGGCCTGATGCCGTCCGCCGAAGAGAAGGACCTCATCAAGCGGGTCGTCGGCGTCGGCGGCGACACCGTCCAGTGCAAGGGCACGGGCCCGCTGACCGTCAACGGCCTCGCGCTGAACGAGCCGTACGTGTACCCGGGGAACACCCCATGCAGCGTCGACGACGAGGGCGGCCAGTTCAAGGTCCAGGTGCCCAAGGGCATGATCTGGGTGATGGGTGACCACCGCCAGAACTCGCGCGACTCGCGCTACAACCAGACGGACGCGAACAACGGCATGGTCCCCGTGGACAAGGTCGTCGGGCGCGCCATCGTCAAGGCCTGGCCCATCAACCGCTGGGGCACCCTCCCGGTGCCGGACACCTTCGACCAGACCGGCCTGAGCAACCAGGCGGTGGCCGCGGTCACCTCGCCGGGCGCCGCGGCACTCGTGGGCGCGGTACCGCTGGTGCTGGTACGGCGCCGACGGAAGACAGCCAAGTAGGAACTGAAGCGACGACGCCCCATGAACGGCTCCCTCCCAAGGCGTGATCGCGATCCAGGCCATGGGCTGACCCCGGAGCGTACCCCCGGGTAAGGTGCGGACCCATGGGTGGCGAGAGCACGACACGTACGGCCCCGCGCGGCGGTGGCACGAACAAGGGCCCGGCAGGCAGCCGGACCGGACAGGTGCTGTCCGGACTGGCCGTCGCGCTGGGCCTTGTGCTGTTCCTCGGAGGGTTCGCCTGGGGGGCGGTGATCTACCGGCCGTACACCGTGCCCACCAGCTCGATGACGCCCTCGATCGACGCGGGTGACCGCGTACTGGCGGAGCGCGTCGACGGCAGCGGCATCCGGCGTGGCGATGTCGTCGTCTTCAAGGAGAAGAGCTGGGGCGACGCGCTGATCCTCAAGCGCGTGGTCGCCGTCGGCGGCGACAAGGTCGCCTGCTGCACGAACGGGAAGCTGACCGTCAACGGACAGCAGATCGAGGAGCCGTATCTCCCCAAGGGCTCGGCGGCCGAGCTGGTCGGCATCCCGACCGTCACGGTCCCGGAGGACAACCTCTTCCTGCTCGGTGACGAACGCAGCGGCTCCCTGGACTCCACCGCCCACCTCACGGACGCCGCCGGCGGCACCGTGCCGCGCACCGCCGTCAAGGCCCGGGTCGACGCCGTCGTCTGGCCCATGAACGGCATGCTCGAGCGGCCGACCGGCTTCGAGGCGCTGGGCAGCCTCTCCCAGCCCGGACCGCTGCGCCTGATCGTCGGCGCGGTGATCGCCGGCGCGGTGCTCATCCTGGGCGGCGCGGCGTACGGTCCGATCGCCCAGCTCGTGGGCCGGCGCGGCCGGGCCCGGACGGAGCCCGCCGGTGCCCGCTGAGGTGTCGTACGACGGAGATCGGCACGACGAGTACCGAGGCGGGCTGCGCAAGGTCGCTCGCGTGGTGCTCCTCGACCCCGAGGAACGCATTCTGCTGCTGCACGGGCACGAGCCGGACGATCCCGCGGACGACTGGTGGTTCACACCCGGCGGCGGCCTGGAGGGCGACGAGACCCGCGAGCAGGCCGCGCTGCGGGAGCTCGCGGAGGAGACCGGAATCACCGAGGTCGAGCTGGGCCCAGTGCTGTGGCGGCGGATGTGTTCGTTCCCCTTCGCGGGGCGACGCTGGGATCAGGACGAGTGGTACTACCTGGCCCGTACGACCCAGACGGTCACGGCGGCCGCAGGGCTGACGGACCTGGAGCGGCGCAGTGTCGCCGGAGCGCGTTGGTGGACGTGCCAAGAACTGACCGAGGCACATGAGACGGTGTATCCGACCAGACTCGCCGAGCTGCTGCGCAGGGTGCTCGACGAGGGTCCCCCGGCCACGCCCGAGGTCCTTGACACGGAAATTGTCTAGGGGCTCGCGGGGCTGGCGCACAATAGGGGGACGCACGGCTGAAGGGGAACATGCCATGAGCGCCGAGGACCTCGAGAAGTACGAGACCGAGATGGAGCTGAAGCTCTATCGGGAGTATCGCGATGTCGTCGGTCTGTTCAAATATGTGATCGAGACCGAACGGCGCTTCTACCTCACCAATGACTACGAGATGCAGGTGCACTCGGTCCAGGGCGAGGTGTTTTTCGAGGTGTCCATGGCGGACGCCTGGGTGTGGGACATGTACCGACCGGCTCGCTTCGTCAAGCAGGTGCGGGTGCTCACGTTCAAGGACGTGAATATCGAGGAGCTGAACAAGAGCGATCTGGAGCTTCCGGGCGGCTGATGACGCGCGGAGCCATCGGGCCGGGCCGGTTCACCCACTGTGCCCGGGGGCGGGCCCCGGCCCGGGTTCGGTGCGGGAGGGTCGCTGTGCTCGCCGGCGGCGGATCGCCAGGGCCGCGAGGAGCAGTACGGCGAGGAGGGCGGCGATCGCCGCGGGCCCGATGGTGTCCAGGGTGTCGGCGAGGGCGCGTTGGGCGGTACCGGCCGCGTCGATGACCGGGTCGGTGGTGGCCGGGTCCTGCTGGACGCGGATCTCGTACCAGCCGTAGTACGCGACGTAGGCGCCGACGAGGAGCAGCAGCGCGCCGCCGACGCGGGGCGCGAGCGCGCCCGCCCGGCGCAGGCCGGCGACGGCGGCGCTGCGGGTGAGCGCGACGGTGAGCGAGGCCACGCCGACGATCAGGCCCATTCCGGCGGCGTACGCGGCGAACAGCGCGATGCCCTCGCCGGTGGAGCCGGCGCGGAAGGCGGAGACCACGATGGCGAGGAAGGGGGCGATGGTGCAGCCGAGGGAGGCGGCGGCGTACGCCATGCCGAACAGCGCCATCGAAGGCAGGGAGCGGGCGATCTTGGGCGCCCGGCGCATCTTCGGGGCCAGGGCGGGGAGTTGGCGACCGGCGAGCAGCCACGCTCCGGCCACGGCGATGAGCAGGCCGAAGGTGATGGTGAACCAGGGCAGGTGCTGCTGGAGTTGTCCGGCGACGGGCTGGATGGCGAGGCCGAAGACGCCGAAGAGGGCGGCGAATCCGGCGGTCATGGCGGCGGTGGCGGTCAGGGCGCGTCCGACGGCGACGGTGCGGCTGGGGGTGTCGTCGCCGAGGACGAGCAGGGACAGGTAGGCGGGCAGCAGGGCGAAGCCGCACGGGTTGACGGCGGCGAGGATGCCGGCGCCGAGCGCTAGGGCGAGGGGCAGGTCGGCCATGGCGGGTTCAGCCGGTGAGGGCGGCGACCTTCTCGGCCAGCCCCTCGCCGCCGGGCAGGACGCCTTCGTAGGCGGTGGCGCCGTCCTTGTCGAGGATCACGTAGTGGCTCTGCTGGGTGACCTCGAAGCGCTTCCATACGTCCCCGGCCTCGTCGGACAGGTGGGGGAAGGAGCCGGTGCCCGTGTCGGAGACGAAGTCGCGCATGGCGGCGTTCTTGTCGAGGCCGGCGACGCCGACGACGTTCGCCCTGCCCTGGTAGTCGGTGGCGACCTTGGCGGTCTCGGCGGCCTGGGCCTTGCAGGTGGGGCACCAGGGCGCCCAGAACCACAGAACGGTGGGCTTGCCCGCGAGGCTCTTCGCGTCGAAGGGCTTGCCGTCGACGGTGGTGGCGGTGAAGTTCAGCGTCTCGGGCACCTCGGCGCCGTCGGCCCCGTCTGCCTTGGTGCCGCTCCCGCCGGAGCCGGCGGACGGCTGGGCGGACGCCGCCTTCGACGGGGAGGCCGCCCCCGCGTCGCCGGCGGAATCGGTGCCGCAGCCGGCGATGGTGAGCAGGGCGGCGGCCAGTGCGGCCGGGGCGAGGGTGCGGGCGCGCATGGAGGACTCCTGATGTCGGGACCGGTGCGAGCGTACGTCCGGCGGAGGGAGTAGGCAGGTAGGAGCGGCCTTACGGTTGGGTGACGTCAGCCCGCTGCGCCTGCGAGGCGCTCCGTGTCGAGGACGGTGATGCGGCCCCGGGCGAGGCGGATCAGGCCCTGGTCGGCGTGGTCGCGCAGCACTTTGGGGACGGCCGGGTGGGCGAGTGGCAGCCGTTCGGCGTTTCATTCCTCCGCGGTGAGGATGCGGCAGATGTCGCGGTCGGTGCAGTCGGCAGGATCGGTGGTGGCGGCCCTCTCGGCGAGGGTGCGCAGGGCTGTTCTGGTGGTGCGGAGTTCCGCCATGCGGCGGTCGATGTCGGCGAGATGGTGGCCGATGAGGGCCGTGACGTGCGTGCAGGGGGATGCTCCGGCGTCGCGCAGGGCGAGCACGGAGCGGATCTCGGCGAGGGTCAGGCCAGCGCTCTGCGCCTGGCGGATGAACGCCAGCCGCTTCGCTGTGTGCTCCGGATAGTCGCGGTAGCCGCCCCCGGTACGGGGCGGCGCGGGCAGGAGCCCGGCAGCCTCGTAGAAACGGATGGCCTTCGTGGTCAGCCCGCTCGCGGCGGCGAGAACACCGATGCGCATGCCTCCACGCTATCGCTTGACCTTCCAGTGCGCTGGAAGGTCTACGGTCGCCACGGATCCAACGGTCGTCACAGATCCAGAGGAATCGGAGGGCCCCGTCATGAGCGAGCCGGAAGCGGACGTGCGGATCACGGTGCTGGCGGTTCCGGACTGCCCGAACGCCCCGGTCGTACGGGAGCGGCTCCGGGCCGTCCTCGGCGGCAGGGACGTGCCGGTGAACGCGGTCGAGGTCTCCGGCGAAGCCGAGGCAGCCCGGTGGGGGATGGCCGGCTCACCCACTGTTCTGCTCGACGGCGCCGACCCGTTCGCGCCCGTCGGCGACGCCCGGCCGAGCGTGTCCTGCCGTCTGTACCGCCACGCGGACGGCACGACCGACGGCGCACCGAGCGTGGCGGAGCTGCGCCGCGCGCTGATGGAGGCTGGTCTGCCCGAAGTGGCGGGGCAGGAGTGCTGCGAGGCGGACGTCCTCGATCTTCTGGGCCGGGCGGGCCGGGGCCGCCGCGCCCCCGCCGAACGCGGGCTGCGCGCGGTCCACCAAGCCGTGCTGCGGCACTTCGCCACGACCGGAACCGCACCCGGCCCGGCGGCGCTGGATCCGGTCGCCGCCGCCGTCGGCCGCACCGCTCGTGATGTCCTGGCCGAGCTGGCCGCCGGGGACTTCCTGACCCTGGACGAGCGGGGGTGGATCGGCGCGGCGTACCCGTTCTCCGCCACACCGACCCCGCACCGCGTGCGCATCGAAGGCGGCGGCCCGCAGGTGTGGGCGATGTGCGCGATCGACGCGCTCGGCATGCCGGCGATGCTCGGCCAAGGCGTGGTCATCTCCTCCACGGACCCGGTCACGGGCGAACCGGTCACCGTCACCACGACGGGCGACGGCTCGGTGTGGGAGCCGGCGGGTGCCGTGGTGTTCGTCGGCCGCCGTGCCTGCTCCGGGCCCGCTGCCTCGGTCTGCTGCGACGCGCTGAACTTCTTCACCGGCGCCGCCTCCGCCCAGTCGTGGGAGGGCGAACACCCGGACGTGCGGGGCGAGATCGTCGACCAAGTGCGGGCGGAGGAGATCGGACGGCAGATCTTCGGGCCGCTCCTCGCCGAATCCACATGACGGCTCGTACGGCCGGCGGTGGTCAACGTGTTGGTCTCCCGGGCCCGCACCGGCCGTCGGCCATTCTCGTGAGGGTGACGGAGTTTTCCACAAGCGCCCGCTTGTCCACCAAGATCCAATAGCAAGCCGAAGTGGCCTCATTGTTGGCGCCGGAGGTGGTGCAGACATGAGGACACCCATGGCACGCAATGCAGGTAACGCAGGTAACGCACGCAACGCACGCAACGCACGCAACGCACGCAACGCACTCGGCAAGTACGGCGAGGATCTGGCCGCGCGGCGGCTGACCGAGACCGGGATGACGGTCCTGGCGCGCAACTGGCGCTGCGGCAGGAGCGGCGAGATCGACATCGTGGCGCGCGACGGCGAGGCGGTGGTCGTCTGCGAGGTCAAGACCCGCAAGGCGGGTGCCTTCGAACACCCGATGGCGGCCGTCACGCCGGCCAAGGCCCAGCGCCTGCGTGGCCTCGCCGAACGCTGGCTCCAGGAACATGGCGGAGCGCCACCCGGCGGCGTCCGCATCGACCTGATCGGCGTCCTCCTCCCCGACCGCGGCGCGCCCGTGGTCGAGCATGCGCGGGGGGTGGCCTGATGGGATTCGCGCGTACGTGTTCGGTGGCCCTGGTCGGCGTCGAGGGCGTCGTGGTCGAGGTCCAGGCCGACCTGGAGCCCGGCGTCGCGGCCTTCACGCTGGTCGGCCTTCCGGACAAGAGCCTGACCGAGAGCAGGGATCGGGTGCGGGCGGCGGTGGTGAACTCCGGCGCCGAGTGGCCCCAGAAGAAGCTGACGGTCGGCTTGAGCCCGGCGTCCGTCCCGAAGGGCGGTTCAGGTTTCGATCTCGCTGTTGCCTGCGCTGTCCTGGGCGCTTCGGAGCGGATCGATCCACGCGTGCTCGCCGACATCGTGATGATCGGCGAACTGGGACTGGACGGCCGGGTGCGGCCGGTGCGGGGTGTTCTGCCGGCGGTGCTGGCCGCCGCGGACGCGGGATACGAGCAGGTGGTGGTGCCGGAGTGCGCCGCGGCCGAAGCCTCGTTGGTGCCCGGCGTCTCGGTGCTCGGGGTCCGCAGTCTGCGCCAGCTGATCGCGGTGCTCACGGACGAGGCGGTGCCCGAGGAGGATCCCGACGAGCAGGGCCGCCCGGATCCCTTGCTGGCGGGCCTGCGTGTGCCCGGCACGGGCGAGGCCACCGGGCTGTGCGGGGTCGCCGCACCCGAGCACGACCAGGGGAACGATCTCGCCGACGTGGTCGGCCAGATGTCGGCGCGCACCGCGATGGAGGTCGCGGCGGCCGGCGGTCACCATGTCTTCCTGCAAGGGCCACCCGGCGCGGGCAAGACGATGCTCGCCGAGCGGATGCCCTCCCTCCTGCCACGCCTCTCCCGGCAGGAGTCCCTGGAGGTGACGGCGATCCACTCGGTGGCGGGCCTGCTGCCGCCGGGCAGGCCGATGGTGGACATCCCGCCGTACTGCGCGCCGCACCACTCGGCGACGATGCAGGCACTGGTCGGCGGGGGCAAGGGGCTCGCGCGGCCCGGCGCGGTGTCGTTGTCGCATCGTGGAGTGCTCTTTTTGGACGAGGCGCCAGAATTCAGCGGCTTCGCGCTCGACGCTCTGCGACAGCCCCTGGAGGCGGGGCACGTGGTGATCGCGCGCAGCGCCGGTGTCGTGCGGTTCCCGGCGAAGTTTCTGATGGTGCTGGCGGCCAACCCCTGTCCGTGCGGGCGCTTCAGCGCGATGAACGACCTCTGCGAGTGCCCGCCCTCCGCCATCCGTCGCTACCAGGCCAGGCTTTCCGGGCCCCTGCTCGACCGGGTCGACCTGAGGGTGGACGTCGAGCCGGTCACCCGGTCCGAGCTGACGGCGCGCGGCGCCCAGGGCGAGTCGACGCGGACGGTGGCCGACCGGGTGAGCGCTGCCCGGGAGCGCTCTGCCGCACGGTTGACCGGCACCCCGTGGCACACCAACAGCGAAGTGCCAGGACGCGAACTGCGCGGGCGCTGGCAGGCGCGGCCGGGAGCGATGGACGAGGCGGAGCGCGGCCTGGAGCGCGGTGTGCTGACCGCCCGGGGCCTGGACCGGGTGCTCCGCGTGGCGTGGACCGTCGCGGACCTGGCGGGACACGACCGGCCCGACGCCCATGACGTGGCCCTGGCTCTGCAGCTCCGCACCGGAGTCCCGCGAGGGGTGCCGATGTTGATCGGCTCGCCGGCATGACGGACGACGACGAACCCCTGGCGCGCGCCGCCCTCGCCCGAGTCATCGAACCCGGGGACGAGGTCGGTGGGCGATGGCTGCGGGAGTTCGGGGCCGTGGAGGTGGCGCGGCGGCTGGCGGAGGGAGGCGAGCCGCTGCCGGGGGTGAGTGAGAAGCGGTGGGAGGGGCTGCGCGGGCGGGCCGGGCGCGTGCGGCCGGAGTTGGATCTGGCTCGGGCGCGGGGTGCCGGGGTGAGGTTCATCTGCCCCGGAGAGCCCGAGTGGCCCACGCAGCTCGACGACCTCGGGGACGCCCGCCCCACCGGGCTGTGGGTACGGGGGCGGCCCAGCCTGCGGATATGGGCCCTGCGCTCCGTCGCCGTGGTCGGAGCCCGGGCCTGCACGGAGTACGGCGCCCACATGGCGGCCACCCTCGGCGCCGGTCTCGCGGAGCGGGGCTGGGTGGTGGTGTCCGGCGGTGCCTATGGCGTCGACGGCGCCGCGCACCGGGGCGCCCTCGGGGCGGGCGGCGCCACCGTCGCCGTACTCGCCTGCGGCGTCGACCGGCCCTATCCGCGCGGGCACACCGAACTGATCACCAGGATCGCGGAACAGGGGCTGGTGGTGGGGGAGTTACCGCCCGGCGACCACCCGACGCCGAGCAGATTCATCCTCAGGAACAGGGTCATCGCGGCGCTCACCCGGGGCACCGTGGTCGTCGAGGCCGCCTACCGCAGTGGCGCGCTGGTCACGGCGCGTGCGGCGCAGCGGCTCGGGCGGTTCACGATGGGGGTGCCGGGCCCGGCCACGAGCGGGCTGTCGGCGGGGGTGCACGAACTGCTGCGCGGCGGGGACGCGGTGCTGGTCTCCGACGCCGCGGACGTCACCGAACTGGTGGGTGACATGGGTGAGCTGGCTCCCGACCGCCGCGGGCCCGTGCTGCCGCGCGATCTGCTGGCCCCGGGCGCCGAACGAGTGCTGGCCGCGCTGCCGGCGCGCGGCCCGGCGGGGGCGGAGGAGATCGCCCGGGGTGCGGGCACCACCGCGGACGACGCGGTCGGGAGACTGTACGAACTCCGAGCACTCGGTTTCGTCGAACGACACGGCGATGGCTGGAAGTTGACACGCCAGGCGATGATCTCCGTCCGCGATGATCGGGGGCGGTGCTGACCGAGCGTGTTCGGCCGTCCGGGCGAATGCCGACACCCTTGGGAATTCCCGCAGTTGGCCCCCCTCAACGGTCACGCACGGCGACGGCTGTGACTTCGAGGGGCGGCCAGGGGAACGTCTCTGCGTGCGGGTAACCCGTCGCCCTTCGCTCACTGCGACACTCCAGTCACGCTACGCTCACGAGGATTCCAGGCAATCTCGACATCAGACCGACAGCTCACTCAGGTAACCCCAGTTCACGGCAGAACGGCACAAGGCGACGAATGCCCCAGCACACCTCCGGGTCCGACCGGGCGGCGATCCCGCCAGCCGCCCGCGGCGGCGGTAGCGTGCGCCCGCCCGCTCCCTCGACGCTCGACGAGCTGTGGCGGTCGTACAAGACGACGGGTGACGAGCGGCTACGGGAACAGCTGATCCTGCACTACTCGCCGTTGGTGAAGTACGTCGCCGGGCGCGTGAGCGTGGGTCTGCCGGCCAATGTCGAGCAGGCCGACTTCGTCTCGTCGGGGGTGTTCGGGCTGATCGACGCGATCGAGAAGTTCGACATCGAGCGGGAGATCAAGTTCGAGACGTACGCGATCACGCGGATCCGGGGCGCGATGATCGACGAGTTGCGGGCGCTGGACTGGATTCCGCGGTCGGTACGGCAGAAGGCGCGCAACGTGGAGCGGGCGTACGCGACGCTGGAGGCCCGGCTGCGACGCACCCCGTCGGAGGGCGAGGTGGCCTCCGAGATGGGCATCGGGGTGGACGAACTCCACGCCGTGTTCAGCCAGTTGTCGCTGGCGAACGTGGTGGCCCTGGAGGAACTGCTGCATGTCGGCGGCGAGGGCGGCGACCGGCTGAGCCTGATGGACACCCTGGAGGACACCGCGGCCGACAACCCGGTCGAGGTGGCCGAGGACCGGGAGCTGCGGAGGTTTCTGGCGCGGGCGATCAACACCCTGCCCGAGCGGGAGAAGACCGTCGTCACGCTCTACTACTACGAGGGCCTCACGCTCGCGGAGATCGGCAATGTGCTGGGGGTGACCGAGAGCCGGGTGAGTCAGATCCACACCAAGTCGGTGCTCCAGCTACGCGCCAAGCTGGCGAGTTTCGGGCGCTGAGTTCGGTGGTGGCACGGAGCCGAATCGTCCCTGCCGGGTCGGTGCCCCCGCACTGACTCGCTCGGTCGGGTGGGTGGAGTGGCTGCAGTCCTGGGCGCTTCCTCCGTACAGTGGTTGACGTGCCAAGGATTCGAGCGGCCTCCGTGGCCGAGCACCGGTCGATGCAGCGAGCCGCCCTGCTGGACGCGGCGCGGTCCCTGTTGTCCGAGGGCGGGACGGAGGCGCTGACCTTCCCGGCTCTCGCCGAGCGCACGGGGCTCGCGCGGTCTTCCGTGTACGAGTACTTCCGGTCGCGGGCGGCTGTCGTCGAGGAGCTGTGCGAGGTCGACTTTCCCGTCTGGGCGGCGGAAGTGTCGGCGGCGATGGAGCGGGCCTCCTCTGCGGAGGGGAAGGTCGAGGCCTACATTCGGCAGCAGCTGTCGCTGGTCGGGGACCGGCGGCACCGGGCGGTGGTGGCCATCTCGGCGAGCGAGCTCGATGCGGGCGCCCGGGAGAAGATCCGTGCTGCGCACGGTGGGCTTGTCGCGATGATCGTCGAGGCGCTCGGGGAGATGGGGCATGCGGAGCCGCGGCTTGCCGCGATGCTTCTTCAGGGTGTGGTCGATGCCGCTGTGCGGCGCATTGAGCTGGGGGCTGCGGAGTCGCCCTCCGCGATCACCGATGCGGCCGTGGCTATGGCTCTGCGGGGGGTTCGGGGCTGAGCCTGCTGTCGCTTGGCGCCCGGCGTTGGGGCTGGGCTTGGGCTTGGTGCGTTGGCCGGCGCTGCCGGGTGCCGCTGTGCCCACCCGTGCCGCCCCAGCGGCACGATTGCCCACAGCTACGAACTGCTGCTGTCCCTAGCGGCACGCCTGCCCACAGCTACGGACCGGAAGCAAACGCGACGGGCCCCTGCGCAGTAGCCACGGTGGGAGCAAGGACAGCGGGTTGAGGTAGGTCTTGCCTCTCAGCAGGCCCCAGTGCAGGCAGGAACTCGCGCAGTGGGAGGCGCTTGGTTCCACCGTGCCCAGTACGTCGCCTGCCGCCACCTCGTCGCCTTTGCGCACCGTCGCCTTTACGGGGCCGTACGTCGTGCGGAGTGGTGGCGTCCCCGTGTTCGACAGTTCCACCGAGACGATGCCGCGGCCCGCGACGCGGCCGGCGAAGGAGACGCGGCCCGGTGCCACGGTGCGTACCGGGGCGCCAGGGGGCGCGGCCAGGTCCACGCCGCGGTGGCCCCGGGCGTAGGGCGTCGCCGGGGGTTCCCAGCCCCGTACCACCGGTGGGCGTACACCCACCGGCCACACGCCGGCGACCGCCGGGACAGTCGGGGCCGCCGGATCGGGGCCCGGCGGCACCGCGGGTCCCGACGGTCCTGTCGGGGCCGGAGGGGCCGGAGGGGCCGGACGGGCCGGTGGGCCCGGGTCGTTCGGGCGGGCGGCCAGGGCCGAGGGGGAAACGGTCCCCAGGACCGTCAGCGTGAAGCCCAGCAGCAGCCCCAGCCACGTACGGACACGTCGTTTCGCTCGCATGCGAGAACCGTCCCGCATCGGACGGATCACGGCCGGGATCTGTGGAGTACCCGCCGGTTGTGGACAGCGGCGTCACCCGGTGCCTCTCGGGTCCCGTACACTTCTGATGGCGATCCGGGTCACCGGGTCGACTTCGCACGCCCCGACATCTGGTGATCACACACCGGTGTCAGCGCCCCTCGGTCCCTAGTGGCAAGGCGCACGCGGGCGTCAGGCGCGAGTGCCGTCCGGCACGCGCGGCACAACCGAGAACACCAAGGAGAACGGCCATGGCCGTCGTCACGATGCGGGAGCTGCTGGAGAGCGGCGTCCACTTCGGTCACCAGACCCGTCGCTGGAACCCGAAGATGAAGCGCTTCATCTTCACCGAGCGCAACGGCATCTACATCATCGACCTGCTCCAGTCGCTGTCGTACATCGACCGCGCCTACGAGTTCGTCAAGGAGACCGTCGCCCACGGCGGCACGGTCATGTTCGTCGGCACCAAGAAGCAGGCGCAGGAGGCCATCGCCGAGCAGGCCACCCGCGTCGGCATGCCCTACGTCAACCAGCGCTGGCTGGGCGGCATGCTCACCAACTTCTCCACCGTCTACAAGCGTCTGCAGCGCCTCAAGGAGCTTGAGCAGATCGACTTCGAGGACGTCGCCGCTTCCGGTCTGACCAAGAAGGAGCTTCTCGTGCTCTCGCGCGAGAAGGCCAAGCTGGAGAAGACCCTCGGTGGTATCCGCGAGATGCAGAAGGTGCCCAGCGCCGTCTGGATCGTGGACACCAAGAAGGAGCACATCGCGGTCGGTGAGGCCCGGAAGCTCAACATCCCGGTCGTCGCCATCCTCGACACCAACTGCGACCCCGACGAGGTCGACTACAAGATCCCGGGCAACGACGACGCGATCCGCTCCGTCACCCTGCTCACCCGCGTGATCGCCGACGCCGTCGCCGAGGGCCTCATCGCCCGTTCCGGCGTCGCCGCCGAGGCGAAGGGTGAGAAGGCCGCGGGCGAGCCGCTCGCCGAGTGGGAGCGCGACCTGCTCGAGGGCGAGAAGAAGGCCGACGAGGCCGAGGTCCAGACCTCCGCCGAGACCGAGAAGGTCGCCGACGCCGAGCAGGCCGAGGCTCCGGCCGCCGAGGCTCCGGCCGCCGAGGGCCCGGCCGCGGACACCGAGCAGGCCTGACCCCTCACCCCTTTGGGTTGTGAACGGCGGGGGCCCACAAAGCCCCCGCCGTTCGGCCCGTAGATCTTCAGACTCCGAGAGAGACTCCAGGAATCATGGCGAACTACACCGCCGCTGACGTCAAGAAGCTCCGTGAGCTCACCGGCGCCGGCATGATGGACTGCAAGAAGGCGCTGGACGAGGCCGACGGCAACGTCGACAAGGCCGTCGAGGCGCTGCGCATCAAGGGCCAGAAGGGCGTCGCCAAGCGCGAGGGCCGCTCCGCCGAGAACGGCGCCGTGGTCTCCGTCATCGCCGACGACAACACCTCCGGTGTCCTGGTCGAGCTGAAGTGCGAGACGGACTTCGTCGCCAAGGGTGAGAAGTTCCAGGCCGTCGCCCACAAGATCGCCCAGCACGTCGCCGCGACCTCTCCGGCTGACCTCGAGGCGCTGCTCGGCTCCGAGATCGAGCCCGGCAAGACGGTTCAGGCGTTCGTCGACGAGGCCAACGCCAACCTGGGCGAGAAGATCGTCCTGGACCGCTTCGCTCAGTTCTCCGGCCCGTACGTCACCGCGTACATGCACCGCACCATGCCTGACCTGCCCCCGCAGATCGGTGTCCTGGTCGAGCTGGACAAGGCCGACGCCGACCTTGCCAAGGGTGTCGCCCAGCACATCGCCGCCTTCTCGCCGAAGTACCTCTCCAAGGACGACGTCCCGGCCGAGGTCGTCGAGTCCGAGCGCCGCGTCGCCGAGGAGACCACCCGCGCCGAGGGCAAGCCCGAGGCCGCCCTGCCGAAGATCGTTGAGGGTCGCGTCAACGGCTTCTTCAAGGAGGTCACCCTTCTGGGTCAGCCCTACGCGCTGGACCAGAAGAAGTCCGTCCAGCAGATCCTGGACGAGGCCGGTGTCGCCCTGAAGCGCTTCACGCGCATCAAGGTCGGCATCTGAGTCCGTACCGCGATCGACGCGCGACCCCTATAGGGTCGACAGCAGTCGGCCGTTCCGTCCGCGTATGCGGCCCCGCACACGCGCGCGGCGGACGACAGCAGATCTGACGAGGAGGCCATTGCCGAGCATGGGATGCGCACAACACCCCAGCGGCAATGGCCTTCTTCGTATGCACCATGAGGAGATCTCCATGACCACCACCCAGGCCGACAAAGGCGAGAAGAGCGACGACGGCAAAGGCGCGGGACGCTTTCTGCTGAAGCTTTCCGGCGAGGCGTTCGCCGGTGGCGGCGGACTGGGCGTCGACCCCGACGTGGTGCACAAGATCGCCCGCGAGATCGCGGCCGTCGTGCGCGGCGGAGCCCAGATCGCGGTCGTCATCGGCGGCGGCAACTTCTTCCGCGGCGCCGAACTCCAGCAGCGCGGCATGGACCGTGCCCGCTCCGACTACATGGGCATGCTCGGCACGGTCATGAACTGCCTCGCCCTCCAGGACTTCCTGGAGAAGGAAGGCATCGACAGCCGCGTCCAGACCGCCATCACCATGGGCCAGGTCGCCGAGCCGTACATCCCGCTGCGCGCCGTGCGCCACCTGGAGAAGGGCCGTGTGGTCATCTTCGGCGCCGGTATGGGCATGCCCTACTTCTCCACCGACACCACCGCCGCCCAGCGCGCCCTGGAGATCGACGCCGAGGCGCTTCTCATGGGCAAGAACGGCGTGGACGGGGTCTACGACTCCGACCCGAAGACCAATTCCGAGGCCGTCAAGTTCGACGCGCTCAGCTACAGCGAGGTCATCACCCGCGACCTCAAGGTCGCCGACATGACCGCCATCACGCTGTGCCGGGACAACAAGCTGCCGATCCTGGTCTTCGAGCTCCTGGCGGAGGGCAATATCGCGCGGGCCGTCAAGGGTGAGAAGATCGGCACACTCGTGGGCGACCAGAGCGGCCGAGCCTGACGGGGAACGCCCCGGACCGGGGACGAACCCCCGCCCGGGACGGACCCTGACCGGGGGATGGACAATGTCCTGCCGGTCCGGAACCGTGCAGGAATAAGACGCGACGCAGCCGGCCGCCGACCCCGACGAGGAAACAGCTGCCGGGCCTACTCAAGACACGCAGGAGCAAGTGGTGATCGAAGAGACCCTCCTCGAGGCCGAGGAGAAGATGGAGAAGGCCGTCGTGGTCGCCAAGGAGGACTTCGCCGCGATCCGCACCGGCCGTGCGCACCCGGCGATGTTCAACAAGATCGTGGCCGACTACTACGGCGCACTGACGCCGATCAACCAGCTGGCCTCGTTCGCGGTGCCCGAGCCGCGCATGGCCGTGGTGACCCCGTTCGACAAGAGCGCGCTGCGCAACATCGAGCAGGCGATCCGCGACTCGGACCTGGGGGTCAACCCCAGCAACGACGGCAGCATCATCCGGGTGGTGTTCCCCGAGCTGACCGAGGAGCGCCGCAAGGACTACATCAAGGTCGCCAAGACCAAGGGCGAGGACGCCAAGGTCTCGATCCGCTCCGTACGCCGCAAGGCCAAGGACGCCATCGACAAGCTGATCAAGGATGGCGAGGTCGGCGAGGACGAGGGCCGCCGTGCGGAGAAGGAGCTCGACGACACCACCGCGAAGTACGTCGCTCAGGTGGACGAGCTCCTCAAGCACAAGGAAGCGGAGCTGCTCGAGGTCTGATGAACGACTCTTCCTGGGGGGCGCCGCCACAAGCCGGGTACTGGGGGCCGTCCGAGCAGGGGCCTGTCCAGGGGGCAGGCCCGGCGGGTCCCGCATACGATGCGTTTGACGCGCAGCAGACTCGCCCCATGCCCACCGTGCCCGACGTACCCGCACATGGCGGAGACCAGGATCACGACCGGGGGGCCGCTCGGCTGAGTGGCCCCCTGTTCCGCGACGACACACCGTCGGCGGCGCCCTACGCGGTGCCGTCGCACCATCCGCAGAGTCCACAGGAGCCCATGCCCAGCGCCGCCCCCGAGCCCGCCCCCGCACCGCAGAAGAAGAGCGCGGGTCGCGACCTGGGCGCAGCCATAGGAGTGGGCGTCGGGCTCGGTGCGGTGATCGTCGCGTCGTTGTTCATCGTCAAGGCCGTGTTCGTCGGAGTGATAGCGGTCGCCGTGGTGGTGGGGCTGTGGGAGCTCACCTCACGGCTGGAGGAGCGCAAGGGCATCAAGGCGCCCCTCGTTCCGCTGGCACTCGGCGGGGCCGCGATGGTCGTCGCCGGATACGTCCGGGGCGCCGAGGGCGCGTGGGTGGCGATGGCGCTCACCGCGCTGGCCGTCCTCGTCTGGCGGATGACAGAACCGCCCGAGGGCTACCTCAAGGACGTCACGGCAGGGGTCTTCGCGGCCTTCTACATCCCGTTCCTCGCCACGTTCGTGGCCATGATGCTCACCGCGGACGACGGTGCGCGGCGGGTCCTCACGTTCCTGCTGCTGGCCGTGGTCAGCGACACGGGCGCGTACGCCGTCGGCTGGCGCTTCGGCAAGCACAAGCTGGCGCCGCGCATCAGCCCCGGCAAGACCCGCGAGGGGCTGCTCGGAGCGGTCACCTTCGCGATGGCGGCGGGTGCGCTGTGCATGCAGTTCCTGATCGACGACGGCACCTGGTGGCAGGGTCTGCTCCTCGGCCTCGCGGTCGCGGCCAGCGCCACGCTCGGCGACCTCGGCGAGTCCATGATCAAGCGGGACCTGGGCATCAAGGACATGGGCACGCTGCTGCCGGGGCACGGCGGCATCATGGACCGGCTGGACTCGCTGCTGCCCACGGCGCCGGTGGTGTGGTTGCTGATGGTGGTGTTCGTAGGGTCCGGCTGAGCGGCCAGCACGCGGCTTGAGCGAGCCCCCGCCCTGTTCCGGGCGGGGGCTCGCTCGCTGCTGTACGGGCCAGTCGGTAGGGTCCACCCATGGGGCAGGCGCGGCTGGGGGACGACGGCACATATCACGGTGATCTGCCGTGCCGGTGGTGCGGGGCGCTCCTCGCACAGGAAAGACGCCGCAGGCCCAGGCTGTACTGCGGTGGATGGCACCGGACGAAGACCTACGTCACCTGGGTCTTCACCGCGATCGCCGGCCTCTTCTGAGCCGACTGGGGCACGCTAGTGGATCTGCGACACTGGAACAGCCATGCCTAAGCCCGGAGAACTCATTTTCGTCGCCCCGCGCGGAGCCAAGAAGCCGCCGCGGCATCTCGCCGATCTCACGCCCGTCGAGCGCAAGGAGGCGGTTGCCGCGATCGGTGAGAAGCCGTTTCGCGCCAAGCAACTCTCGCAGCACTACTTCGCGCGGTACGCGCACGACCCCGCGGAGTGGACGGACATCCCGGCCGCCTCGCGCGGCAAGCTCCAGGAGGCGCTGCTCCCCGAGCTGATGACGGTCGTGCGGCATCTGTCCACCGACCAGGACACCACCCGCAAGACCCTGTGGCGGCTCTTCGACGGCACGCTCGTCGAGTCCGTGCTGATGCGGTACCCGGACCGGGTGACCATGTGCATCAGCTCGCAGGCGGGCTGCGGGATGAACTGTCCGTTCTGCGCCACCGGACAGGCCGGCCTGGACCGGAACCTGTCCACCGGCGAGATCGTGCACCAGATCGTCGACGGCATGCGGGCCCTCAGGGACGGCGAGATCCCGGGCGGTCCGGCACGGCTGAGCAACATCGTCTTCATGGGCATGGGCGAGCCGTTCGCCAACTACAAGCGGGTGGTCGGAGCGATCCGCGCGCTCACCGATCCCGAGCCGGACGGGCTCGGGCTCTCGCAGCGCGGTATCACCGTGTCGACGGTAGGACTGGTCCCCGCCATCCACCGGTTCTCCGACGAGGGCTTCAAGTGCCGCCTCGCCATCTCGCTGCACGCGCCGGACGACGAGTTGCGCGACACCCTCGTCCCCGTGAACACGCGGTGGAAGGTGCGCGAGGTGCTGGACGCCGGCTGGGAGTATGCGGCCAAGTCCGGGCGGCGGCTCTCCATCGAGTACGCCCTCATCCGGGACATCAACGACCAGGCGTGGCGCGGTGACCGGCTCGGACGGTTGCTCAAGGGCAAGCCGGTGCACGTCAATCTCATCCCGCTGAACCCGACTCCGGGTTCGAAGTGGACCGCCTCCCGTCCTGAGGACGAGAAGGCGTTCGTCGAGGCCATCGCTGCCCATGGGGTACCCGTGACCATCCGGGACACCCGGGGTCAGGAGATTGACGGGGCGTGCGGTCAGCTCGCGGCCACCGAGCGGTAACCTGTCCTGCGTTCGTACATCTTCATAGTTCGTACATCTTCATATTCCGACAGGGGAGCGCCACAGCGCTGAGAGTGCGGCAGCCAGATCATCGGTGGGCCGCAGACCCTCTGAACCTCGCCCAGGTCATTCTGGGTAGGAAGTTCGGTCATTACTCCAGCTGTTGCGCCCTGCCCGGGAACTTTCGGAGGTTCCCGGGCAGGGCCGCGTCTCTTCCTGGTCAACCCAGGAGGAATTCAGTGAGCACCACCAAGAAGTTCGCGGTCGTGGCCGTCGGCCTCGGCCTTGTCACGCTGCCCGTACTGACCGCGTGCGGGGCCTCCGGCGACAACGGCTCGGCGGACCCCAAGACCGTGACGCTCGTCAGCCACGACTCGTGGGCCGTGTCGAAGAGCGTACTCAAGGACTTCGAGAAGCGGTCCGGCTACAAGGTCAAGGTCCTCGAGGACGGCGACGCCGGACAGGCCGTCAACAAGGCGATCCTCACGAAGGACAACCCGCAGGGCGACGTCTTCTTCGGCGTCGACAACACGCTGCTGTCCCGCGCGCTCGACAACGGGCTGTTCCAGCCGTACGAGCCGAAGGGCTCCGGCCTGATCCTGCCCGAGTACCGGGTCGACCAGGACAAGCACCGCGTCACGCCCATCGACTCCGGCGACATCTGCGTCAACTACGACAAGAAGTACTTCGCCGACCACAAGCTGGCGCCGCCGTCCTCCTTCGACGACCTGATCAAGCCCGCGTACAAGAACCTCCTCGTCACGGAGAACGCGTCCACCTCGTCGCCCGGTCTCGGCTTCTTGCTGGGCACCGCCGCGCGGTACGGCGACGACAACTGGCAGGACTACTGGAAGAAGCTCAAGGCGAACGGCGTGAAGGTCGTCGACGGCTGGGAGCAGGCCTACAACGAGGAGTTCTCCGGCTCCGCGGGCGGCAAGAAGGCCAAGGCCGACCGGCCGCTCGTCGTCTCGTACGCCTCCTCGCCGCCCGTCGAGGTCATCTACGCTGACCCGAAGCCGGCCGACGCGCCCACAGGTGTCGCGACCGGCACCTGCTTCCGGCAGGTCGAGTACGCGGGGCTGCTGAGCAACGCGAAGAACACCGAGGGCGGCAAGGCCTTCATCGACTTCTTGCTCACCAAGGAGTTCCAGGACGACATGCCGCTCAACATGTTCGTCTACCCCGTGCGTGAGGCCGCGCAGGTGCCCGAGGAGTTCACGAAGTACGGCCCGCAGGCCGAGGACCCCGAGACCATGGACCCGGCGAAGATCGCCGCCAACCGCGACCAGTGGGTCAATTCGTGGACCTCACTCGTACTGAAGTAGTCCCTCGAAGGACCCGCGGGAAGTACGCGGCGCGGCTCGGTCTCATGGCCCTGCCCGTCGCGTTCTTCGGCGTCTTCTTCGCCTACCCCGTCGCCGCGATCGTGGCCCGTGGCCTCAAGGCCGACGGGGGCTGGCAGTTCGGGCGGATCTGGGACGTGGTCGCCCAGCCCGGCATCGGGCACGTTCTGTGGTTCACCACCTGGCAGGCGCTCGCGTCGACGGCGCTCACGCTGCTGATCGCGCTCCCCGGCGCGTATGTCTTCGCGCGCTTCGATTTCAGGGGCAAGCAGATCCTGCGCGCCGTCGTGACCGTCCCCTTCGTGCTGCCGACCGTTGTCGTGGGTACGGCGTTCCTCGCCCTCGTCGGTCGCGGCGGGCTCCTCGACGAGTGGTGGGGTGTGCGGCTCGACACCACCGTCTGGGCGATCCTGCTCGCGCATGTCTTCTTCAACTACGCGGTCGTCGTCCGCACCGTCGGCGGGCTCTGGTCGCAGCTCGATCCGCGTCAGGAGGAGGCCGCGCGGATGCTCGGCGCGTCTCAGCTGAGGGCCTGGCGGCAGGTCACTCTCCCGGCGCTCGCCCCCGCGGTCGCCGCCGCCGCGCTGATGGTCTTCCTCTTCACGTTCACCTCGTTCGGTGTGGTGCAGATCCTCGGCGGCCCCACGTTCTCGACGCTCGAGGTCGAGATCTACCGGCAGACCTCGGAGATCTTCGACCTCGCGACGGCGGCGGTGCTGACGGTCATCCAGTTCATGGCGGTGGGCGCGATCCTCGCCGTGCACGCCTGGACCGTACGCCGCCGGGAAACCGCACTGCGCCTGGTGGCCCCGGAGGTGACCGCGCGCCGGCCGCGCGGGGCCGGGCAGTGGGCCCTGCTGGCGGGCGTCCTCGCCAGCGTCGTCGTGCTGCTCCTGCTGCCCCTGGCCGTGCTTGTGCAGCGGTCGTTCGACGCCCCCGGCTTCGGCTACTACCGGGCGCTGACCAGCGACGACAGCGGGGTCTTCCTGGTCGCGCCGATCGAGGCGATCGGCAATTCGCTGGAGTACGCCCTCGCCGCCACCGCCATCGCCGTGGTGATCGGCGGTCTCGCCGCCGCGGCCCTGACCCGGCGCGACGCGGGCCGTCTCGTCCGCGGATTCGACGCGCTGCTGATGCTGCCGCTCGGCATCTCCGCCGTGACCGTCGGCTTCGGCTTCCTGATCGCGCTGGACGAGCCCCCGCTGAACCTCCGCGGCAGCTGGATCCTGGTGCCGCTCGCGCAGGCACTGGTGGGCGTCCCCTTTGTCGTACGGACGATGCTGCCCGTGCTGCGGGCGGTGGACGCACGGCTGCGGGAGGCGGCGGCCGTGCTCGGGGCGTCGCCGTGGCGGGTGTGGCGCGAGGTCGATCTGCCGATGGTGCGGCGGGCGTTGCTGATCGCGGCCGGGTTCGCGTTCGCCGTGTCGCTCGGCGAGTTCGGGGCGACCGTGTTCATCGCGCGGCCCGACAACCCGACGCTGCCGGTCGCCGTGGCCCGGCTGCTTGGGCGGGCGGGCGAGCTCAACTACGGCCAGGCGATGGCCCTTTCGACGATCTTGATGGTGGTGTGCGCGGTGGCGCTGCTGCTGTTGGAGCGCGTACGAACCGACCGGACCGGGGAGTTCTAGATGCTGCTGAGCCTCGAAGGCGCGACCGTACGCTTCGGCGGGCGGCCGGTGCTCGACGCCGTCGGCCTCGATGTCGCCGAGCACGAGATCGTCTGCGTGCTCGGGCCGAGCGGCAGCGGAAAGTCCACGCTGCTGCGGGCGGTGGCCGGATTGCAGGCGCTCGACGCGGGCCGTGTGATGCTGAGCGGACGCGACCAGGCGGGGGTGCCCGCGCACAAGCGGGGCGTGGGCCTGATGTTCCAGGACCATCAGCTCTTCCCGCAGCGGGACGTGGGCGGCAATGTGGCCTTCGGGTTGCGGATGCGCGGAAGCGGGGCGTCGAAGGCCCAACAGGACGCTCACGTACGGGAGTTGCTGGACCTCGTGGGGCTGCCCGGGGCGCAGGGGCGGGCCGTGGCCGCTCTCTCCGGTGGCGAGCAGCAGCGCGTCGCGCTGGCCCGTGCCCTGGCGCCCCGCCCCCGGCTGCTGATGCTCGACGAACCGCTCGGCCAGCTGGACCGCTCACTGCGCGAACGGCTCGTGGTCGAACTCCGCGAGCTCTTCGGCGAGTTGGGCACGACCGTGCTCGCCGTCACGCACGACCAGGGGGAGGCCTTCGCGCTCGCCGACCGGGTCGTCGTGATGCGCGACGGAAAGATCGCCCAGTCCGGTACGCCTCTTGAGGTCTGGCAGCACCCCGCGGACGCGTTCGTGGCCCGTTTCCTCGGTTTCGACAACGTGGTCGGGGCGACGGTGAGCGGTGAGGCCGCGGACACCCCGTGGGGGAAGCTCCCGGTGCCGGAGGGCACCCCGCAGGGCCCACGCACCCTCCTCGTACGGCCCGCCGGCGTACGGCTCGTCGACGCGGCCGAAGGGCTGCGCTGCACCGTCGCCGCGCGCACCTTCCGGGGCACCCATGTCGCCGTACAGCTGCAACCGGAGGGCGCGCCCCGGCTCGAAGCGGCGTGCGCGCTGCGGGACGCGCCGGAGCCCGGGGACGAGGTCGGCGTGGAGTTCGACGCGGCAGACATTGTCGTCCTCGGGGAGCCCTCCGCCGCATAAGGTGCGGATCATGACGCTACTCGGGCATGACCGCTATGGCGACGCGATCGAGCTGCAGGTACGGCAGTTGCGGGACGTGGTGACCTCCGACGGTGCCGATCTGTCCGCCACCGTGCCGACCTGCCCCGACTGGACGCTGGAGCAGCTCGTACGGCACACGGGCGGTGTGCTGCGCTGGGTCGAGACCATCGTCCGTACGCGGGCGCAGGAGCCCGTGCCCGAGGAGGAGATTCCTCTGGTCCGGGGGCCGAAGGCCGAGGGCGACCCCGCGGAGCTGGACGCCTGGCTCGCGAAGACCGGGGAGGATGCGCGTGTCGCCCAAGCCCCGCGGCCAGGCGGCGGTGGCGGATACGCGGGTGGCCCGCCCCTCACCGAGGGACGGGCCACACGTTCACGCGAACGAAGTGACGAAGTGGCGCAGTTCAGTTGGTCTTCGACGCGCCACGGCGGCGCATGCCGAAGAACACCGCTCCGCCGCCGACCACGACGAGCGCACCGGCGATACCGGCGATCATCGGCGTGTTGGAGTTCGCACCGGTCTCGGCGAGGTTGGAGCCACCGCCCGCGGGCGAGGGAACGCTGCTCGCGGTCTCCGCGGGCGCGGAGGTGCTCTCGGAGGCCGACGGGGTCGGCGAGTCCGCGGGGGTCTCCGACGGAGAGGGGGTCTCCGACGGCGTCGGCGTGGCCGACGGGACCGGGGTCTCCTCGGTCTTGCACGCCGTGGACGGGGTGGTCAGGTTCGGCTTGATGTCCTCGTCGACCACGTTGCCGGCCTTGACGTGGATGCGGTAGGTCGCGTTCGGCTTCCAGTCCTCGGCGAAGGTGATGGTGACGCCTTCGCGAGAGCCCTTGACCGTCTGCTCGCCGACCATCTTCTCGTCGGCGCCGTTGTTCTCGAGGTAGACGGTGACGACGGCCGGGAGGCCCGAGGGGTCCTTGTCGGTGACGGCGATGACGCCCTTGGTGCCGTCGCACTTGGCCTCGGCGGAGAACTCACTGATGTTGCAGGCGAGCGCGTTGCCCGCGAGACCGAGCGTGAGCGCGGCCGAAGCGGCGGTGACACCGAGTATGCGCGCGGAGCGCGCGGTACGGCGGGAAATGGACAGATTGGCCACGATTGCCCTTCAAGGGATGCACAAGTGCGGGGGGTTGGGGAGCGATGAGGCACCGATGAGGTGAGGCATCACCACTCCCAGGAGAATCACAGGTTTATAAGCGCGCCATAAGGAGTGTCAACGCGTAGGCCTGTCACGCCTGTTGCCTTTGCCTGCTTATTAACCGCCGAGGCGTTTCAAGGCCTCCGGAGCCTCCTCGATCCGGTCAACCAGCGCGATTCGGGACTCCATGGAGCGTTCGCGCGCAAGTGACTGCAACAGCGGCCAGGTGGGCAGCTTCTCCGTCCAGTGCGCGCGGTTCACGAGGACCATGGGTGTGGGCTCGCCACGGGACTCGTAATAGTTCGGGGTCGCGTTGTCGAAGATCTCCTGTACGGTCCCGGCGGCGCCCGGCAGGAAGACAACGCCCGCGTTCGAGCGGGCCAGCAGGCCGTCTTCGCGGGTCGCGTTGGCGAAGTACTTGGCGATGTGCCCGGCGAAGGCGTTCGGCGGTTCGTGGCCGTAGAACCAGGTGGGGATGCCGACCGAGGGGCCGCCGGAGGGCCAGCGCTCCCGTACGGCGAAGGCGGCGCGCGCCCAGTCCGTCACGGAGGGGGCGAACAACGGTGTCCTGGCGAGGAGTTGGAGGACCTCGGTGAGCATGCCGTCGTCGAAGGGGGCCGCGTACGCGCCGAGGTTCGCCGCCTCCATCGCGCCGGGGCCGCCGCCGGTGGCGACCGTGAAGCCGGCGCGCGCCAGCTCGCGGCCGAGGCGCGCCGCGCCCTCGTACGGCAGGGTGCCGCGCGCCATCGCGTGGCCGCCCATCACGCCCACCACGCGTGCGCCGGCGAGGAGTTCGTCGAGCGCGTCCGAGACGGAGTCGTCGTGGATCGCGCGCAGCATCGACGCGAAGACGTCGCCGTCGGCCTTGGTCCGCTGGAACCAGGCGTACGCGCGGGCGTCCGGCGTCGCTTCATAGCCCTCGTCGAGGGAGGCGAACAACTCGTCGGGGGAGTAGACGATACCGCGGTACGGGTCGAAGGGCAGGCCCGGGACGGGCGGGAAGACCAGGGCCCCGGCGGCGCGCACCTTGGCGGCCGCCTCGGGGGCCATCGGGCAGCCGAGGAAGACGGCGCCCGCGGAGTCCACGGTCAGCAGGACGTCCGTACGGTCCGTCAGATCGACGGCCTGAACGCGGTAATGGGCGAGCGAGCCGACCGCTGCGACCACCTCGTCGAACTCGGCGAGGGACTCGATCTCGCGGTCGTGGGAGCCGTCGAGCGGCTGGGCGGGTGTCGGATGCACCCGCCCATGCTAGGCACGCCAGTGGGCAGCCGGGCGTCAGCCCGTGAACAGCCGGTGGCCGGCCGGTTCGTCAGCCCTGGACCGCGGCCGGGTCCATCCACATGACCTCCCAGGTGTGGCCGTCCGGGTCGTCGAAGGCGCGGCCGTACATGTGGCCGTAGTCCTGTGTCTCGCCGCTGGCCGTGCCGCCCGCCGCGAGGGCCCTGTCCACGAGTTCGTCGACCTTCTCGCGGCTCTCGGCGCTCAGACACAGCAGCACCTCGCTGGTCTTGGCCGAGTCCGCGATCTGCTTCTTCGTGAAGGTCGCGTAGTGCTGCTTGCTCAGCATCATCGCGATGATCGTGTCGCTGATCACCACGCAGGCGCAGTCGTCCGTCGTGAACTGCGGGTTGATCGTGTAGCCGAGCTCCGTGAAGAACTTCTTCGTGGTGTCGACGTCGGCCACGGGCAGGTTCACGAAGATCATCTGCTGGTACATGCGAGGTCTCCCGTCGGTGGTGTGCCGTTCGGAGAGGTAGACCCGGGGCCCGCGCGGAACTCATCGCTCGGCGCGGACCCTTTCGTACGGGCCTTTCGTACGGGCCTTTCGTACGGCCTGCCATACGTGCCCTCCCCTACGGCCGTAGAACGATCAGTGGACCAGCGGGAACGCGGCCAGCTCGGCGACCACCCAGGTCAGCGGGCCGAACAGGGCGAGCAGCGCGCCGACGCGCAGGGCCGCGGCGCCGCGGAGCATCGTGACGGGCGCCCCGAGCCGCAGCAGCGCCGCCGTGGTGTCCGCGCGCGCCTGCTTCGCCTCGACGGCGGCCGTCGCCAGGGTCAGCAGCGTGCACCCGGCGACCAGCAGAGCGCCGAGGGTGGTCAGCGGGCCGAACTCGGGGCGGGAGCCCGTGTACAGCGTCGCCATGGCGTACCCGCCCGACGCCACCGCGCACACCACGCCGAGCGGCTGCCCGATGCGCCGCGACTCCGCCTGCAGCACCCGCCCGGCGAGCAGGCGCAGCGCCCCAGGCCGCACCGCCTGCAGCAGCCGCCCGCACTGGTACGTGATCGCCGGCCCCGCCAGCGCCAGACCGACCGCGGTCAGCACCCAGCCGACCAGCAACCCCACCGGACCGCCCGCGAAACCACCGGGCAGCGCGAGCCCGGGTGCCGCGTCCGAACGACTCGCGTACGTCTCCACGGCGAGGCCCGCGGCAAGCGCGGCGGCACCCCAGGGAAGGCCACCAGGGGTGGACTGCGGGGGCGGGAGCCGGCGGGGGTCCAGCTCCGGGGTCGGCTGGCGACGCGGGTGGTCGGGGTGCGCGGGGCCGCTGGGCGCGTCGGAGTCGTCGTACGGGGTCAGGGTGCCGGGGCGATCGTAGTCGGCGGCGTCAGGGCGGGCGCCGGAACGGCGTCGCGCACCCGCGTCGTGGTGGACGTCCCCCGCGGCGTACGCCTCCGCCGTCCAGTGGAAGTCGGAGTCGGCGTCCGCGTCCAGCGGGTCCCCGGTGCGTCGGTGCGCGTCCTCACCGGCGTATGCCGCCGTGTCCTCGCCGATGCCGGAGCCATGGTGCCGGCCCGGCTTCGGGTGGGTGTCTCCCGGGAGGTGCGCGGCCGTGTCCCGAGGGTCCCCGGTGCGTCGGTGCGCGTCCTCACCCGCGTACGCCGCCGTGCTGCCGTCGGAACCGTCGTCCCCGCCCTGATCCCCGTGGGTGCCCGTGCTGCCGTACGCCCCCGTGTCCTCGTACGCACCGGACGTGCCGGAGTGCCGCCCCCCGCGCCGGGCCACCCGCGCGCCGCTGCCGTTCGCGGCCTGCCGTGCGGCGAGCCATGTCCTGCCGTACGCCTCTGCCAGCCGCTGTGGCCTGCCGCCCCGTGGGCGCAGGGACAGCGCCGTGGCCACGGACGCCGTGATCGGGACCAGGGTCAGGAGGGTGAGGGCAGCGGGCAGGGGGAGAGGCGTGCCGGCGGCGAGGAACTCCGCCGCGGCGCCGTCGAACGGCATGCCCGTCAGGTCGCCGCGCAGGTGGAGGAAGAAGAGCAGGGCGAGCAGGGAGCCGAGGGTGGTGGCGAGGGCCGTGGTGACGACGGAGATGGCCATCAGGCGGCCCGGGCCGAGGCCGATGGCCGAGAGGCCGGGGCGGGGGCGGGTGCCGGGGTCGGTGCGGGCGACCGCGACCGCGAAGTACACGGTGGCGGCGAGCGGGACGACACACCAGGCGAGGCGCAGCGCCGAGGCCGCCGAGGCGTCCGGATGCGTCAGCGCGTACCCCAGGGTGCACAGCAGCAGGAACCCGGTGCCCGCCGAGGCGGCGGCGACCAGGAGGCGGCGGAGCTGGACGAGGGGCTGGGCCCCGCGGGCTAGACGGAGAGCGAGCACGCGGCCCGGCCTTCCGTCTCGGCGACGGGCGGCAGGTGGACGGTGTTCACCCGCCGTCCGTCGAGCAGCGACACCGTGCGGTCGGCGAGCGCCGCGGTCTCCGCGTCGTGCGTGGCGAGGACGACCGTGATGCCGTGCGAGCGGGCCGCCGTGGTGAGTGTGCGCAGCACATGGGCGCGGTCGGCGCGGTGCAGCGGGGCGGTCGGCTCGTCGGCGAAGAGCACGGTCGGGGAGGGGGCCAGCGCGCGGGCGATCGCGACGCGTTGCCGCTCGGCCTGGAGCAGGGCGTGCGGGCGTTTGCGGGCGCAGCCGCCGATGTCGAGGCGCTCCAGCCACTCCAGGGCGGCGGTCTTGGCGGCCCGGCGTACGCAGCCGCGCAGCATCAGGGGGAGCGCGGCGTTCTCCCAGGCGTTCAGCTCGGGGACCAGGACGGGCACCGGGTCGATCCAGCCGAAACGGTCGCGGCGCAGCCGTTCGCGGGTGAGCGGGCCCATGGTGTGCACGGGCGCGCTGTTGAACCACACCTCGCCCTGCTGGGGCAGCAGTTGGCCCGACAGGCACCGGAGCAGAGTCGTCTTGCCGCTGCCGCGCGGGCCGCCCACGGCGAGGATCTCGCCCTCGCGGACTCCGAGCGAAACACCGCTGAGCGCGGGCGAGCCGTTGTACTTGACGTTCAGGGCGCGTGCCCAGAGCACGTCGTTGTCCGGCGGGGCCACCATCGCGTACACCTCGGTTCAGATCTGATTTGCGCTGCCACGTCCCCCGGTCGGGGGAACGAAGGCAGGGCCGATCGGTCACTGGGCACGCTAGGGATTCGGGGCCCGCAGGCCGGACAGCACGCGGCCCCGGGGCGCCCATTCTCACTCGAACGGGCGTCACCGGGGCCGGTGTTGATCACAGATTCAGCTCATCGGAGCGTACGGCTCAGAGCTTGGTCCACGCCTCCGTCAGCACCTGACGGACGATCCCCTCGATCTCGTCGAAGGTCGACTGGTCGGAGATCAGCGGCGGCGACAGCTGGATGACCGGGTCACCGCGGTCGTCGGCGCGGCAGTAGAGGCCGTACTCGAAGAGCTTCTTCGAGACGAAGCCGTAGAGCACGCGCTCCGACTCCTCGTCCGTGAAGGTCTCCTTGGTGGCCTTGTCCTTCACCAGCTCGATGCCGTAGAAGAAGCCGTTGCCGCGGACGTCGCCGACGATCGGCAGGTCGTGCAGCTTCTGGAGCGTGGAGAGGAACGCGCTCTCGTTGTCGAGCACATGCTGGTTGAGGCTCTCGCGCTCGAACAGGTCGAGGTTCGCCAGACCCACCGCGGCCGAGACCGGGTGGCCGCCGAAGGTGTAGCCGTGCAGGAAGGTGTTGTCGCCCTTGTAGAACGGCTCGGCGATCCGGTCCGAGACGATGCACGCGCCGATCGGGGAGTAGCCCGAGGTCATGCCCTTGGCGCAGGTGATCATGTCCGGTATGTAGCCGAACTTGTCGCAGGCGAACATCGTGCCGAGGCGGCCGAAGGCGCAGATGACCTCGTCCGAGACGAGCAGCACGTCGTACTGGTCGCAGATCTCGCGCACCCGCTGGAAGTAGCCGGGCGGCGGCGGGAAGCAGCCGCCGGCGTTCTGCACCGGCTCCAGGAAGACGGCGGCGACCGTCTCCGGGCCCTCGAAGAGGATCTGCTGCTCGATCTGGTCGGCGGCCCAGCGGCCGAAGGCCTCGGGGTCGTCGCCGTGGATCGACGCGCGGTAGATGTTGGTGTTCGGGACCTTGTGGGCGCCCGGGACCAGCGGCTCGAAGGGAGCCTTCAGGGCCGGCAGGCCGGTGATGGACAGGGCGCCCTGCGGGGTGCCGTGGTAGGCGACCGCGCGCGAGATGACCTTGTACTTGGTGTGCTTGCCGCGCAGCTTCCAGTACTGCTTGGCGAGCTTCCAGGCGGTCTCGACGGCCTCGCCGCCACCGGTGGTGAAGAAGACCTTGTTCAGGTCGCCGGGCGCATAGTCGGCGAGGCGCTCCGCCAGCTCGACGGCCTTCGGGTGGGCGTAGGACCAGATCGGGAAGAAGGCCAGCTCCTGCGCCTGCTTGAAGGCGGTCTCGGCCAGCTCGGTGCGGCCGTGCCCGGCCTGGACCACGAACAGGCCCGCGAGACCGTCGAGGTAGCGCTTGCCCTGGTCGTCGTAGATGTAGGTGCCCTCACCACGGACGATCGTGGGAACAGGCGCGTTCTCGTACGAGGACATGCGGGTGAAGTGCATCCACAGGTGGTCGTACGCGGTCTTGCTGAGGTCCTTGGTGCTCACGGCTATCGGGTCCCCCACATGTAGGTCTGTTTCTTGAGTTTCAGGTAGACGAAACTCTCGGTGGAGCGCACGCCGGGCAGGGCCCGGATGCGTTTGTTGATGACGTCCAGCAGGTGGTCGTCGTCCTCGCAGACGACTTCTACGAGGAGATCGAACGAGCCCGCGGTCATCACCACGTACTCGACTTCCGGCATGGCGGTCAGGGCGTCGGCCACAGGGTCGAGGTCGCCCTCGACGTTGATGCCCACCATCGCCTGCCGGCGGAATCCCACGGTGAGCGGGTCCGTGACGGCGACGATCTGCATCACGCCCTGGTCGAGCAGCTTCTGGACGCGTTGGCGCACGGCGGCCTCGGAGAGGCCGACGGCCTTGCCGATCGCGGCGTACGGACGGCGTCCGTCCTGCTGCAACTGCTCGATGATGGCGAGGGAGACGGCGTCCAACTGCGGACTGCCGTTCCTGGACTCGCGGGAGTCCCTGGGATCTGCGCTTCGACTGGCCACGAGCTCACTGTGCACGACGTCTCGACAGAACCGCAAGGCCGCAGCGATGAAATTCGTTGTTCGGGAGGGTCTGCCGTGCGGATTTCGCAGTTCTGAGGCGACCGGGGGTGTTGAAAACGTCGGGGCACGGATTAGGGTGGTGCCTCAGACATCTCAGGTGGTGGACACCTGGGACACTCAGGTCGTCGACACCTGAGTCGTTGGACATCCGACAGGAGGGCCGGGCAGTGAGCACCGAGCTGCGTCGTCTGCGCAATTACATCGACGGAGAGTTCCGCGATGCCGCCGATGGACGGACCACGGAGGTGGTCAACCCCGCGACCGGCGAGGCGTACGCGACCGCGCCGCTCTCCGGGCAGGCGGACGTCGACGCCGCGATGGCGGCCGCCGCCGCGGCCTTCCCGGCCTGGCGCGACCAGACCCCGGCCGAGCGCCAGAAGGCCCTCCTGAAGATCGCGGACGCGTTCGAGGAGCGGGCCGAGGAGCTCATCGCTGCCGAGGTGGAGAACACCGGCAAGCCGGTCGGGCTGACGCGGTCCGAGGAAATCCCGCCGATGGTGGACCAGATCCGCTTCTTCGCGGGTGCCGCCCGCATGCTGGAGGGGCGCAGCGCCGGCGAGTACATGGAGGGCCTGACCTCGATCGTCCGCCGCGAGCCGATCGGCGTCTGCGCCCAGGTCGCGCCGTGGAACTACCCGATGATGATGGCGGTGTGGAAGTTCGCCCCGGCTCTCGCCGCCGGTAACACGGTGGTTCTGAAGCCGTCGGACACGACTCCCGCCTCCACGGTCCTGATCGCCGACATCATCGGCGGCATCCTGCCCAAGGGCGTCTTCAACGTCATCACCGGCGACCGCGAGACGGGCCGCATGATGGTCGAGCACCCCGTACCGGCCATGGCGTCCATCACCGGTTCCGTACGCGCCGGTATGCAGGTCGCCGAGTCGGCGTCCAAGGACCTCAAGCGCGTCCACCTGGAGCTCGGCGGCAAGGCCCCGGTCGTCGTCTTCGAGGACACCGACATCGCCAAGGCCGTCGAGGACATCTCGGTGGCGGGCTTCTTCAATGCGGGGCAGGACTGCACGGCCGCCACCCGCGTCCTCGTCCAGGAGTCCATCCACGACGAGTTCGTCGCCGCGCTCGCCAAGGCCGCCGCGGAGACGAAGACCGGGCAGCCGGACGACGAGGACGTGCTCTTCGGCCCGCTCAACAACCCGAACCAGCTCAAGCAGGTCTCCGGCTTCATCGAGCGCCTCCCCGCCCACGCCAAGGTCGAGGCGGGCGGCCACCGGGTCGGCGACAAGGGCTACTTCTACGCCCCGACCGTCGTCTCCGGCCTGAAGCAGGACGACGAGATCATCCAGAACGAGGTCTTCGGCCCGGTCATCACCGTCCAGTCCTTCTCGGACGAGGCCCAGGCCATCGAGTGGGCCAACGGCGTCGAGTACGCCCTCGCCTCCTCGGTCTGGACGAAGGACCACGGGCGCGCGATGCGCCTGTCGAAGTCGCTCGACTTCGGCTGCGTGTGGATCAACACCCATATCCCGCTGGTCGCCGAGATGCCCCACGGCGGCTTCAAGAAGTCCGGCTACGGCAAGGACCTGTCGGCGTACGGCTTCGACGACTACACGCGGATCAAGCACGTGATGACGTCGCTCGACAGCTGATCGCTCGACAGCTGCTGGTGTGAACTGTGCGGCTCCGGACGGGAGTTGATCCCGTCCGGGGCCGTGGTGTTCCCCCTCCGCGGTGGTGGGCGCTCCCCTGGGTGCTTGCCACGACGTGATCGTCGCCGTACGACGTCATCGACAGGGTGTCGGGTCGCCGGGCGACAGCTCGACGCGGCGTCCATTGTCCGGACTTCGGCGGGGGCGCCATGCTGCCCGGGTGCGCCTGGTCCCCATCCCCTGAGAGCGGGGGCCGGCCGCGCCATCGCGGCGCGCCCCCCATCCCCGCGGCCCCGGCCGTGAACAGGGGCCCCGGTCCTCCCCTGATCCGACACCTGATCAACGCCGCGGATCCTGTACCAATGTGCCAACGAACTTTCTTGTCTCAACTCACTGGCCATGTGGGCGGGTCGGCATCACTGCAGGTCAGGGGCGTCAGCTAGTGCCGACCAGTAGTCGTGGTCGCAACTCCATTGGCTGGCCAATACAATGGTGGCTGAAACAATTCCTGGGCTGGGCCGCCAGGGATGTGACGTGTCCGCGAGGAGGATCGACAGCCATGCCGCGGGAATCCGATTCGGTAGAGGGCAGAGAAGATGCGGTACCGACCGTCGCGGACGCTCCGATGAGTGAGGCCCTCTTCCGTGCGGCCCGTGTGCACCGGATCATGGCCGGCAGTCTGCTGCGCGACACCGGCCTCTATCCGGGCCAGGAAGTGCTGATGATGCAGCTGTGGGAACGCGGCGAGCAGCGCCAGGCGGACCTGATCAAGACGCTCGGCCTGGATCCGTCGACCGTCACCAAGATGCTGCAGCGCCTGGAACAGTCCGGCTTCGTCACCCGCAAACCCTTCCCGGACGACCGCCGGGCCGTCGTCGTGAGCGCCACCCGCGCGGGCCAGGCCCTGTGCGACCAGGTCAGGCGGGCGTGGCGCGAACTGGAACAGCTCACCGCGGCCGGCTTCACCGAAGCGGAGTACCGCGAGGCCATGCGCGTACTGAGCCGGATCGAGGCAAACCTCACGACCCCGCCGCCCGCCGCCGGTGGTTCATAGTCGGGGATCTCACCCGCCGCAAGCACGGCACCCATCCGTACGTGATGTCGGTCAGGGTGGCCTGGATCTCCTTGTCGATGGTCAGCTGGGCGGCGCGCAGGGCAGGGATCAGTGTGCCCTCGAAGTCCCTGGTAAGACCCCGAGCAACTGCCTCCCACGGCAAGGGTGTTGCAAGGGATCGCCCCTGCGGGCGCGGGTACTGGGCGCGCCGGTGCCCAGGTACATCACCCGCGCGACTCCGGCCGACCCCGCGACGGCGGCTCGACGCTCGCGGGTGCAGCGGCCACCTCGGCCCGCTCCTGAGCGGCCATGACCTCGTCGCCGTGGACATGGGCCCAGAGCCCGAACGCCTCGACCGGTTCGAGGAACGTCCGCCCCAGCGCGGTCAGTTCGTACTCGACCCGCGGCGGCGCCCCACCGTACGACTGCCGCTCGACGAGTCCGTTGAACTCCAGCCGCCGCACTGTCTCCGTCAGCACCTTCGCGCTGATCCCGCCGATCCGCGCACGCAACTCACCGGGCCGCAGCGGGCCCTTCCGCAGCGCCCACATCACCACCGCGTTCCATGTGTTGGAGACCAGATCGAAGGCGAGCCGGGCCCGGCAGTCGGCGAGGAAGTCGTCGGTGTTCACTTACCGAATGGTGCCTGAGCGGATTCCTACCGTCGTCCTGGACCGGTCGTTGCAAGGGACGGGATGGGAAGGGACACGGGACGGATGAGGATCGGGATTCTCGGTACGGGGAACATGGCGGACGCGCTGGGGACGCAGTGGCTGCGGGCCGGCCACGACGTGCTGGTCGGTGGACGGGACGTGGACCGAGCCGCCGCGCTCGCCACGCGCATGGGAGCCGCCGCGCCCGCCGCGCGCGGGGGCCTCGCCCGCTCGGGTGCGCTGCGCGAGGCGGCGGAGTTCGGTGCGGACGCGGTGTTGGTGGCGTTGCCGTGGGCGGCGGCGGCCGAGGTCGCCGCGGATCTCCAAGACGTCCTGCGGGGACGCGCGTTGATCGACTGCACGAACCCGGTCGGCCCGGGTTTCACCCTGGAGACGACGGGCGGCCCCTCCGCGGCCCAGCGCCTCGCTGCCGCCGCCCCCGGCGCCCACGTCGTCAAGGCGTTCAACCTCTGCCACGAGGACATCTGGCGCCTGACCCCTCCGGTCTTCGCCGGCCGCCCCCTCGCGGTCCCGCTGTGCGGCGACGACGTGAACGCCCTGGACGTCGTACGACATCTCGTACGCGACCTGGGCTGCGAGCCGCTGAACGCGGGCGCGCTGACCCGAGCGGGCCTGCTGGAGGCGACGGCCGCGCTGCTGATCGGGCTATGGGTGGGCGAGGGAGCGGACGCCCAGGCGATCGCCCCGCCGGCTAGCTCCAGCCCGTCCGGCGTTTGAGGACGAGCGCGAAGCGCGATACGGGGGTCTGAGGGGGGCGGAGCCCCCCCCAGGTACGGCACGAGACGGGCGAGCGAAAATCTCCCTACCCCTCGCGCAGGGCGCACAACGCATCGATGCGATTAGTCGTCAACGAGTCAACCCCCAGGTCGAGAAGCCGTCGCATCGCGCGCCGCGTGTCCGGCGTCCATGCGGACAGCAGATACCCGTCGCGGTGGACCCGCGCGGTGAGCCCCCGGTCGACCAGCGAGAAGCGGTAGTTGAGCCAACGCGGCCGCACGGCGGCGAGCAGGGCCGGCCGCGGCGGCGCGAGCGTCGTCCAGGTGAGCGCGATCTCCGCCCCGTGATCCACGGCCCGCACGGCGAGCATGGCGGGCGCGCCCGCGCAGTAGTACACCCGCTCCTCCGCCCCACACGCACGCACCACATCGACCACCCGTCGCACGACGCCGACATCGACCGCCCCCGGCAGGTCGATCATGACCCGGCTGTCCCCGGTCGCGGCCAACGCGTCCGCCAGCGTCGGCACCCCACCCTCCGTCAGCTCGAACACCTCGTCGGCGGTGAGCGACCGAAGCGGCCGGTTCCGCTCCCACAACCGCTTCAGCGACTCGTCGTGCAGGAGCACGGGTACCCCGTCACGGGTCAGTCGTACGTCGATCTCGACCGCGTCCGCGCCCAGGTCGAGCGCGGCACGCAGCGAGTCGATCGTGTTCTCGCGGTCACGGTAGGGGGCGCCGCGATGGGCGACGGCAGTCACGGTGCGCATGGGCCCATTGTGCTGGGGGCCGGCCGCTGCCCGGGTCAGGGCGCGAGCCACGTCGAGGCGTACGTGTCGATCTCGGCGGTGAGCTTCGCCTTGCCGGCCTCGTCGAGAAAGGAGGCGTCGACCGCGTTCTTGGCGAGCGCGGCGAGACCCAGCTCGTCGAGATCGAGAAGGCGGGCGGCGACCGCGTACTCGTTGTTGAGGTCGGTGCCGAACATCGGCGGGTCGTCGGAGTTGATGGTGACGGGCACCCCGGCCTCTACGAACGTGCCTATGGGGTGCTCGTCGAGGGTGCGCACCGCGCGGGTGGCGATGTTGGAGGTCGGGCAGACCTCCAGGGCGACGCGGTGCTCGGCGAGGTGGGCGAGCAGCTTCGGGTCCTGCGCGGAACTGGTGCCGTGCCCGATGCGCTCGGCCCGCAGGTGGTGCAGCGCGTCCCAGACCGTCTCGGGGCCGGTCGTCTCCCCGGCGTGCGGCACCGATCGCAGCCCGGCCGCGAGCGCCCGGTCGAAGTACGGCTTGAACTGCAGCCGCGGTACGCCGATTTCGGGCCCGCCGAGCCCGAAGGAGACCAGCCCCTCGGGCCGCAGCCGGTCGTCGGTGGCGAGCCGCGCGGTCTCCTGCGCCGCCTCGAGCCCCGCCTCTCCCGGAATGTCGAAGCACCAGCGCAGTATGACGCCGAGCTCGGACTCCGCCGCCTTGCGGGCGTCCTCGATCGCGTCCATGAAGGCGAGTTCGTTGATGCCTCGACGGGTGGAGGACCACGGAGTGATGGTCAGCTCGGCGTAACGGATCTGCTGCCGGGCCATGTCCCGCGCGACCTCGTAGGTCAGCAGCCGTACGTCCTCCGGAGTGCGGACGAGGTCGACGACGGACAGGTACACCTGGATGAAGTGGGCGAAGTCCGTGAACGTGAAGTAGTCCGCGAGGGCCTCGGGGTCGGTCGGCACCTTGGAGTCGGGGTGCCGGGCGGCGAGGGCGGAGACGATGCGCGGGGAGGCGGAGCCGACGTGGTGCACGTGCAGTTCGGCCTTGGGCAGTCCGGCGATGAAGGCGTGCAGGTCGCGGGCGTCATCACGTGCGGTGCGATGGTCGGTCAAGGGTTCCTCCCCGGAACGGCGCCCCCGGGGACCTTGGTCCGGTCGTCGAGGGGCGCGGTGATCGGCTGATCGGTGACTCAGGGGTCATCGTAGGCGGCGGCTCCACGCGCCCCGGGCTCGGGCCGTAGGCTGACGGAACGCACGACAGAGGGGAGCCCGCGCATGTCCGACGACGCCGACGACGCGCCGAGGCCGGAAGCGCCGCACGGCGGCGCCGCGTGGACTTCCCCTGGCCAGGGGGCTCCGGCGTCTTCGGGCGAGGGGGCTCCGGCCTCTGCCGCCGACGCGGCGCGGAGGGGCGACCGCGTGGGCCACGGAGGGTGGGCCCGCGTGCAGGATGCCTGGCCCGCGGACCCGACGCCCGAGGGCGCGGTAACCGCGAACTGGACGCCCGAGGACGCGGTAACCGCGAACTGGACGCCCGAGGACGCGGTAACCGCGAACTGGACGCCCGAGGGCGCGGTAACCGCGAACTGGACGCCCGAGGGCGCGGTACCAGCGAACCGGACGCCCGAGGACGCGGTACCAGCGAACCGGACGCCCGAGAACGCGGTACCAGCGAACCGGACGCCCGAGAACGCGGTACCAGCGAACCGGACGCCCGAGAACGCGGTACCAGCGAACCAGACGCCCGAAGACGCGGCACCCGCGGAACGCCGCGCCCCGAAGGTCCCGTTGGACAAGCCCGGCGCCGAACCGCACAGGTCCTCCGCCGAGCCAACGCCCGAGCCGAACCCCTGGGCTCCGCCCGAGGCCAGGACGCCCTTCCACAGTCCCTGGCGCGAGAGTGCCGCCCCCACACCCCCTTCCGTGCACGACCGGCCGACGGTCACCTCGGTACCCGGCGCGGGCGCACCAGCCGCCCCCGGGACGGCCGACCCTGGCCCGCACCCGTGGAACGCCCCCTTCCCGCCGCCCTCTCCCGCCGGGTCAGGCAATCCCTTCGCACCCCCGACAACCCACACCCCCTACCCGCAGCAGCCCGGCCCCGGCGACCTCGTCCCCCCGCCGCCCATCGCCCCGGAAGGCCCGGGCCCGCTCCCGTACGGATATGGCCACCCGCAGTACGCCCCCGCCCCGCCCGGCTACCAAGGCGTCCCCGACTACGGCTGGACCGGGGCGCCGTTCATGCCGAGCAACGGCATGGGCACGGCCGGCCTGGTGCTCGGCATCATCGCGGCGGCCGTGTTCTGTCTGTGGCCGCTCGCCATCGTGCTGGGCATCCTCGCTGTGATCTTCGGCGTGATCGGCCGCGGCAAGGTGCGCCATGGAGAGGCGACGAACCCGGGGCAGGCGCTGGCCGGAATCATCTGCGGAGCGGTCGGTATTGCCCTGGGGATCGCGATGCTGGTGTTCCTCATCGTCGCCCCGGACAACACCGGGACCGACGACGGCTCGACCGACGACGGCTTCTCCACGTCACTCGTCATGGAGCGCCTCCCGTAGAACCGTGCGGCACCTGCCGCTTGGTACCCCCTGTAGAACCGTGCAGCACCCGCCACTTGGTACCCCCCTTAGAACGGTGCAACACCCGCCACTTGGTCCCCCCTTAGAACCGTGCGGCACCCGCCACTTGGTACCCCCCTGAAACCCGCCTACCCCAGCCGCTCCCGCGCCTCCATCAACGCGAACCCCAGCAGATTCGCCCCCCGCCACCGCTCGGGATCAGCCGCCCGCTCGTCATCCGCCGCGAGCCCGATGCCCCACACGCGGTCCATCGGACTGGCCTCGACCAGCACCCGGTCACCCGTGCCCAGCAGGAACTTCCGCAGATCGGCGTGCGCGGTGAACTTGTGGACGCTGCCGTCGACGACGATCCCGAACCGCTCGCGCTCCCATATGGCCTCATCGAAGCCGCGCACCAGCCGCCCCGCCTTCTTGGCGAGCGCGGGGTTGGGTGCGGCGACAGCGCGCCGCTCCGCCTCCTCGTCGCCGAAGAGCCGTGCCTTCGACGCCATCATCCGGTGCTCGGCCGTCGCGTACGAGGCACCGTCCACCACGAATGGTGAGGGCCACCACTGGCTCAGACAGCTCGCGCTCACCTGACCGTCCGGTCGCGGGCGGTGCCCCCAGAAGTGCAGGTACTTGACCCTCGCCCCCGAGTTGACCGCGCCGACCAGCGCTTCCCAAGAATCGATCTTCCCCATGCATGCCACTGTGGCACGCACCACTGACATTCCGTCCCGCCTTTTCCAGCGGGACTCGACAGCTGGTCGACAGATTCCGTCGCGTAACCAAAAGGCAACAACGGAATCACTTGTTGGACTCCCTCTCCTCTGTCAGGATCGGCACTCAAATCGAGCTGGAGCTACGCCGACCCGGGTCAACGGAGGGCGGCGGAGGAGAGCGACATGCACAATCCGGGCCATCGCTTCCAGGCACAGGACCGCTTCGCGGACGGTGCCCAGTTCATCGCGGGCCGACTGACCAAGGGCACCTCCGGCCGCACGCACGCGGTCGTCGACCCCGCCACCGGCGACGAGGTCTTCACGTACGAGCTCGCGGGCACGGACGACGTCGATCGCGCCGTCGCGGCCGCACGCGCGGCCTTTCCCGGCTGGGCCGGCGCCACCCCCGGCGAGCGCTCCGACGCGCTGCACCGCTTCGCCGCCGTACTCGCCGACCGCGCCGAGGAGTTGGCGCAGGCCGAGTCGCTCCAGTGCGGCAAGCCCCTCAAGCTGACGCGCGAGTTCGATGTGCCGGGCACCATCGACAACACCGCCTTCTTCGCGGGCGCCGCCCGGCACTTGCAGGGCCAGTCCGCGGGCGAGTACTCCGGTGACCACACCTCGTACGTACGCCGTGAACCCATCGGCGTCGTCGGCTCCATCGCGCCCTGGAACTACCCCCTCCAGATGGCCGCTTGGAAGATCCTCCCGGCCGTCGCCGCGGGCAACACGATCGTCCTGAAGCCCGCCGAGCTGACCCCGCTCACCTCCCTCCTGTTCGCCGAGGCGGCGACGGCGGCGGGGATCCCGGACGGTGTCATCAATATCGTCACGGGGCTCGGCAAGGAGGCCGGTGAGCATCTCGTCGGTCACCCCGACGTCGCGATGACCTCCTTCACCGGATCCACCGCCGTCGGCAAGCGTGTTGCGGAGATCGCCACCTCCACCGTCAAGCGGCTCCACCTGGAGCTGGGCGGCAAGGCTCCCTTCGTCGTCTTCGACGACGCGGATCTCGACGCCGCCGTCAACGGCGCGGTCGCCGGGGCGCTCATCAACACCGGGCAGGACTGCACGGCCGCCACGCGCGCGTACGTGCAAAGGCCTCTCTACGAAGAGTTCGTCTCGAAGACGGCCACCCTCATGGAGAGCGTGCGGCTCGGCGACCCCTTCGCGCCCGGCACCGACCTCGGACCGCTTATCTCGCACGCCCAGCGCGACCGCGTCGCCGGATTCGTCGACCGGGCCCGCGGCCACGCGCGCGTGGTGACCGGCGGCGGGGTTCCTCAGGGCGATCTCAAGAGCGGCGCGTACTACCGCCCCACCCTGATCGCCGACGCCGCCCAGGACAGCGAGATCGTCCAGTCCGAGATCTTCGGGCCCGTCCTCGTCGTCCTGCCCTTCGACAGCGACGACGAGGGCCTCCGGCTGGCCAACGACACCCCGTACGGCCTGGCCGCCTCCGCCTGGACCCGCGACGTCTACCGCGCGAACCGCGCGACCCGCGAGATCAAGGCCGGCTGCGTGTGGGTCAACGACCACATTCCGATCATCAGCGAGATGCCGCACGGCGGTTACCGGGCCTCCGGCTTCGGCAAGGACATGTCCGCGTACTCGTTCGATGAGTACACCCAGATCAAGCACGTCATGTTGGACAACACGGCGGTCGCCAGGAAGGACTGGCACCGCACGATCTTCGGGGACCGATAGCAAGCGCTCGACCCTGGCAAGCAGGCCGCCCACCCGCGGCCGCCCACCCTCCCGAAAGGGCACCACGCGCATGGAGCAGTACGAGCCCGAACCGCTGACTCCGGTCCAGCTGGCCGCCATGCGGCGCAGCCTCCGGAACGGCAGGGCCTCCCTCAGCCGCCGTTCGTTGCTGCGCGCATCCGCGGGCGGCGCGCTCGCCGCCGGCGGTCTCGGGGCGCTGAGCGCCTGCGGGATCCCCGCGGCCGGCAAGACCCAGGGCGGGGTCACGGCCGAGGATCACTCGGCCAAGGAGAAGAGGATCAACTTCTCCAACTGGACCGAGTACATGGACATCGACGAGAGCGAGAAGCGCCACCCCACGCTCGACGCGTTCACGAAGCGGACCGGCATCAAGGTCAGCTACACCGAGGACATCAACGACAACAACGAGTTCTTCGGCAAGGTCAAGCCGCAGCTCGCGGCGGGCCAGGACACCGGCCGCGACATCATCGTCCTCACCGACTGGCTGGCGGGCCGGCTGATCCGCCTGGGGTGGGTCCAGAAACTGGACCCGGCGAACCTGCCGCACGCGTACGCCAACCTCTCCTCGCAGTTCCGCAGCCCCGACTGGGACCCGGGCCGCGCCTACTCGTACCCCTGGCAGGGCATCTCGACCGTCATCGCCTACAACAAGAAGGCGCTCGACGGCATAGAGGTCACATCGGTCTCCGACATGCTCGACAACCCCAAGCTCAAGGGCCGCATCGGCTTCCTCACCGAGATGCGCGACAGCGTCGGCATGACCTTGCTGGACATGGGCAAGGACCCGGCGAAGTTCACGGACGACGACTACGACGCGGCGATCGCCCGTCTCCAGAAGGCCGTGGACAAGGGCCAGATCCGCCGCTTCACCGGCAACGACTACACGTCGGACATCACCAAGGGCGACTTCGCGGCCTGCATCGCGTGGGCCGGTGACGTCGTCCAGCTCAAGGCGGACAGCCCCGACGTCGACTTCATCATCCCGGACAGCGGCTACATCACGTCGACCGACAACATGCTGATCCCCAACAAGGCGCGTCACAAGACGAACGCCGAGCGGCTCATGGACTACTACTACGAGCCCGCGGTCGCCGCCGAACTGGCCGCCTACATCAACTACGTCTGCCCGGTCGACGGAGTGAAGCCCCACCTCGCGAAAATCGACGAGGACGCGGCGAACAACCCGCTGATCATCCCAGACAAGGACATGGCCGCGAAGTCGCACTCCTTCCGCCTGCTCAGCGGCAAGGAAGAGACGGCCTACGAAGAGAAGTTCGCGAAGCTCACAGGGGCGTGACGATGATGACGACAGACAACAGCGGCGACGTCCGCCTCTCCGGGATAACCAAGACGTACGGCTCCTTCACCGCCGTACACCCGCTCGACCTGACCGTGCCGCAGGGCTCCTTCTTCGCCCTGCTCGGCGCCTCCGGCTGCGGCAAGACCACCACCCTGCGGATGATCGCCGGCCTGGAGGAGCCCACCTCGGGCACCGTCTCGCTCGGCGAGCAGGAGGTCACGCACCTGCCGCCGTACAAGCGGCCGGTGAACACGGTCTTCCAGTCGTACGCACTCTTCCCGCATCTCGACATCTTCGAGAACGTCGCCTTCGGCCTGCGCCGGCGCGGCATCAAGTCGGTGAAGAAGCAGGTCGAGGAGATGCTCGACCTGGTCCAGCTCGGCGAACAGGCCCGCAAGAAGCCGCACCAGCTCTCCGGCGGCCAGCAGCAGCGCGTCGCCGTGGCCCGCGCGCTGATCAACCACCCCAAGGTGCTGCTCCTCGACGAGCCGCTCGGCGCCCTCGACCTCAAACTGCGCCGCCAGATGCAGCTGGAGCTCAAGCGCATCCAGACCGAGGTCGGCATCACGTTCATCCACGTCACCCACGACCAGGAGGAGGCCATGACCATGGCCGACACGGTCGCCGTGATGAACGCGGGCCGCGTCGAGCAACTCGGCTCGCCCGCCGACCTCTACGAGAACCCGCGGACGACGTTCGTCGCCAACTTCCTGGGCACCTCCAACCTCATAGAGGCCGAGGTCGAGTCCCGGAGCGGCGACGAGATCGCCCTGAAGGCGGCCGGCGGCAAGCTCGTGCTGCCCGCGGCGCGGTGTTCGGCGCCCACGACGACCGGCGGCAAGGTGCTGCTCGGGGTCCGCCCCGAGAAGATCTCGCTCACCCACGCCGACGACGCGGGCGACATACCGGTGGGCCGCAACCGCATCACCGGCACGATCGCCGACTCCAGTTTCATCGGCGTCTCCACGCAGTACGTCATCGACAGCGCCGTCTGCCCGGAGTTCGAGGTCTACGCCCAGAACATCGACCGCGACCCCCGGCTCGTGCCCGGCGCCGACGTCGTCCTGCACTGGAGCCCCTCGCACACCTTTGGCCTCGATGCCGCCCAGTCCCTGCTTGCTGGGACGACGGGCTCCGCGGGCGTGGAGACGGTGGCCCCGGAAGAGGGGGTGGCGGCCTGATGGCGGCCGTCACCGAGGCGCCGCCCCTCGCGCCCACTCCCGAGAAGAAGCCCCCGCGCAAGCGCGGCCGCTGGACGCCGTACTGGCTGCTCCTGCCCGGCATCCTCTGGCTGCTGGTCTTCTTCGCGCTGCCGATGGTCTACCAGGCCTCCACGTCCGTGCAGACGGGCTCCCTGGAGGAGGGCTACAAGGTCACCTGGCACTTCGCGACCTACTGGGACGCGCTGTCCGAGTACTGGCCGCAGTTCCTGCGCTCGGTGCTGTACGCCGGCGCCGCGACCATCCTGTGCCTGGCGCTGGGCTACCCGCTCGCGTACCTGATCGCCTTCCGCGCGGGCCGCTGGCGCAACCTGATCATGATCCTGGTGATCGCGCCGTTCTTCACCAGCTTCCTGATCCGTACGCTCGCCTGGAAGACGATCCTCGCGGACAGCGGACCGGTCGTCAGCACCCTCAACTCGCTGCACGTCCTGGACGTCACCAGCTGGCTCGGCATGACGTCCGGCGACCGCGTCCTGGCCACGCCGCTCGCGGTGATCTGCGGTCTGACGTACAACTTCCTGCCGTTCATGATCCTGCCGCTCTACTCCTCGCTGGAGCGCATCGACGGACGCCTCCACGAGGCGGCGGGCGACCTGTACGCGAAGCCCATCACGACCTTCCGCAAGGTCACCTTCCCGCTGTCGATGCCGGGTGTCGTCTCCGGCACGCTGCTGACCTTCATCCCGGCGGCAGGCGACTACGTGAACGCCGAACTCCTCGGCTCCACGGACACCCGCATGATCGGAAACGTCATCCAGACGCAGTTCCTGCGGATTCTCGACTATCCGACGGCCGCTGCGCTTTCGTTCATCCTCATGGCCGGAATCCTCTTCATGGTCACTTTCTACATCCGCCGGTCCGGGACGGAGGACCTGGTCTAAATGCCCTTCGTCACCTGGTTCAAGCGCCATCTCGTCGTCATCGCGGGACTGCTGACGCTCGGATATCTGCTGCTGCCGAACATCGTCGTCACGGTGTTCTCCTTCAACAATCCGAAGGGGCGCTTCAACTACGCATGGCAGCAGTTCTCCCTGGACGCCTGGAAGGACCCGTGCGGCGTCGCCGACCTGTGCGGCTCGCTGTCGGTCAGCCTGCAGATCGCGTTCTGGGCGACGCTCGGCGCCACCGTCCTCGGCACGATGATCGCCTTCGCGCTGGTCCGCTACCGCTTCCGCGCGCGCGGGGCGGTCAACTCGCTGATCTTCCTGCCGATGGCGATGCCCGAGGTCGTCATGGCGGCCTCGCTGCTCACCCTGTTCCTCAACATGGGTGCTCAGTTGGGATTCTGGACGGTCCTGATCGCCCACATCATGTTCTGCCTCAGCTTCGTCGTCACCGCGGTCAAGGCGCGCGTGATGTCGATGGACCCGCACCTGGAGCAGGCGGCCCAGGACCTCTACGCCGGACCGGTGCAGACCTTCCTGCGCATCACCCTGCCCATCGCGGCCCCCGGAATCGCGGCGGGCGCGCTGCTCTCCTTCGCGCTCTCCTTCGACGATTTCATCATCACCAATTTCAACGCGGGCTCGACCGTCACCTTCCCCATGTTCGTCTGGGGTTCGGCGCAGCGCGGAACACCCGTCCAGATCAACGTCATCGGTACGGCCATGTTCCTGATCGCCGTACTGTTCGTCCTGGCCTCCATGGTCATCGGAAATCGCCGCACCAAGCAAAAGGCATGACTTCGTAGGGAGTTGAAATCATGGCCCCAAGCGCCATGAGCCGTCGCCAGACATGGACTGAATCCCTTTCCGACGCCCAGCCGGTCCCGTACTGGCTGGACGACCCCGGCAAGCCCCGCCCCGAGCCCGCCCTCACCGGCGCCGAGACCTGCGACCTGCTGGTCGTCGGCGGCGGCTACAGCGGACTGTGGACCGCGCTGCTCGCCAAGGAGCGCGACCCCGGGCGCGACGTGGTCCTCGTGGAAGGCCGGGAGGCGGGCTGGGCCGCCTCCGGCCGCAACGGCGGCTTCTGCGCCGCCTCCCTCACCCACGGCCTGGCCAACGGGCTCGCCCGCTGGCCGGACGAGATCAAGAAGCTGGAGGAGCTGGGCGCCCGCAACCTCGACGAGATCGAGGCGGCGGCCGCCCGCTACTCCCTCGACTGCGACTTCGAGCGCACCGGCGAGATCGACGTCGCCACCGAACCGCACCAGGCGGCCGAACTCCGCGCATGGCACGAGGAGCTGGAGCGCGAGGGCCTGGCGGACGGCATCGAGTTCCTCGACACCGACGCCGTACGGGAACAAGTCGACTCACCGACATTCCTGGCCGGCCTGCACGACCGCCGCGGCGTCGCCATGCTGCACCCCGCCAAGCTGGCCTGGGGCCTGAAGCGGGCGTGCCTGGGCCTCGGCGTCCGGGTGTACGAGCACACACCCGCGCTCACGCTGAAGCCGTACGGCGCCGGCATGGCCGTACGCACCCCGTACGGCTCGGTCCGCACCCGCAGGGTCGCCCTCGGCACCAACGTCTTCCCGAACCTGGTCAAGCGCGTGCGCGCGTTCACCGTGCCCGTCTACGACTACGCGCTGATGACCGAGCCGCTGACAGCCGACCAGCTGGCGTCCATCGGCTGGAAGAACCGCCAGGGCCTGGGGGACAGCGCCAACCGGTTCCACTACTTCCGCCTGTCCGCGGACAACCGCATCCTGTGGGGCGGTTACGACGCCGTCTACCCGTACGGCGGCCAGGTGCGCGCCGAGTACGACGACCGCCCGGAGACGTACGCCAAGCTCGCCGGGCACTTCTTCACCTGCTTCCCGCAGTTGGAGGGCCTGCGCTTCACCCACGCCTGGGGCGGCGCGATCGACACCTGCTCGCGCTTCTCGGCCTTCTTCGGCACCGCGCATCAAGGGAAGGTGGCGTACGCGGCCGGCTTCACGGGCCTGGGGGTCGGCGCGACCCGCTTCGGCGCGGACGTGATGCTGGACCTGCTGGCGGGGGAGCGCACGGAGCGCACGGAGCTCGGCATGGTCCGCAAAAAGCCGCTGCCGTTCCCGCCCGAGCCCTTCGCGTGGACCGGCATCGCACTGACCAAGTGGTCGCTGGCGCGGGCGGACGCGCACGGCGGCCGGCGCAATCTGTGGCTGAAGACGATGGACAGGCTGGGGCTGGGGTTCGACAGCTGAGGCCTGGCGCGTGGCGCGTGGCGCGTGGCGCGTGGCGCGTGGCGCGTGGCGCGTGGCGCGTGGCGCGTGGCGCGTGGCGCGTGGCGCGTGGCGCGTGGCGCGTGGTGCGTGGTGCCTGGTGCTTGAGTCTTGGTGACTGATGTCTGAGGCCTGAGGGCTCAGGACTGGGGGCGCGCGAGCACGAAAGTGATCCACTGGCGTACGCCCAGCTCAGCCACCGTGACCTGATTCACCACCAACAAGTAGCCGGAACCCGCGTAATGCCCCGCCCGAACCTCCCTCTCCCCTGTGGCGCGACCACGCCGACACGAGGAAAGGGAGGTTCCGCCATGACAGCGGCCAAGACGGCGGTTGAGTGGCTGGCATCCGTGGCTCCGGACCCCGAGGCCTGCCGGTGGGAGTGGGAGCGCAACCCGATGGGGGTCGCGCTGCTGCCGGCGGGCAAGGCCTGGGACGTACTCATCCTGCCGGGCGAGCTCGGCTATCCGACGCTCGACGTGCTCACCCGGGTGATCGACCAACCCGGGCCTGTGCTGGTCGACTTCGGCGACGCCCGGATGGGGTTCTTCGTCCCCGCGGGCACCGCGGCCCGCTGGCTCGGCACAGGGGTGCGCACAGCGGGTCGCGGTACGTGGATCGTGGTGCCGTACCCGGGAAGGGCGACCGGCGGGGTCCGCTGGCTGATCCCGCCGGACGGCTCCGGCACGCTCACCGATCCGGGGCTGCTGGAGCTGGCCATGCACGAGGCGGCGGCGGGTCTCGCCCGTGGGGAGGAGGGGTGAGCCCGCGGAGAGAACGGACAGCCGGGAAGGGCGCTGAGGCCTGGTAACCGGCAGCGCTCTTGACAACGCAATTGGTCTGGACCAAGTTGGGCGCGCTCCACCCTCCTATTCCCCCATGCCCGGAGGCAGTTGTGGATCGCGCCAGACGCAACGGACCCTGCGTACGTCGTCATCTCGTACCTCGTCATCGAAGGCTTCTCGCCGTGTGCACGGCCATCGTCCTGGCCGTGCCCGGCATGACCGCGCTCTCGTCGGCCGCCCGTGCGGCCGACGCGGACCTCGCCAGGAACGGTGGATTCGAGTCGGGTCTGGACGGCTGGACGTGTACGGCGGGTGACACGGTCAATTCACCGGTGAGGAGCGGCAGTTCGGCGCTGCGGGCGACCCCGGCCGGCAGTGACCACGCGCAGTGCTCCCAGACGGTGACCGTCAAACCGGACTCCCAGTACACCCTCTCCGGCTACGTCCGGGGCAACTACGTCTACCTCGGCGCGAGCGGCACCGGCACCACCGACGTCTCCACCTGGACCCAGTCCGCGACCGACTGGCAGCAGCTCACCACCACCTTCCGCACCGGCGCGTCCACCACCAAGGTCACGATCTACACGCACGGCTGGTACGGCACCGGCACCTACTACGCCGACGACGTCTCCCTGGTCGGCCCTGGCGTCGACGTGGGCCAGCCCCCGGCACCGCCCACCGGTCTGAGGGTCGGCACGGTCACGTCGTCGGCGGTCGCCCTGTCCTGGTCGGCGGTGACCGGCGCGACCGGCTACGCCGTCTACCGCGACGGGGTGAAAGTCCAGACAGCCAGCGGGACTTCCGCGACCGTCAGCGGCCTGTCACCGTCCACGGCGTACTCCTTCCAGGTCGCCGCGACGAACGACGCGGGCGAGTCCGCGAAGTCGGCGACGGTGAGCGCGACCACGTCCCCGGGCGGCGGCTCCTCGGACCTGCCCACTCACGCCCTCGTCGGCTACCTCCACGCGAGCTTCGCCAACGGCTCCGGCTACACCCGCATGGCCGACGTCCCCGACAGCTGGGACGTCATCGACCTGGCCTTCGGCGAACCGACCTCCGTCACCTCCGGCGACATCCGCTTCACCCGCTGCCCGGTCACCGAGTGCCCGACGGTCGAGAGCGACGCCGACTTCAAGGCGGCGATCAAGGCGAAGCAGGCGGCGGGCAAGAAGGTCCTGATCTCGATCGGCGGCCAGAACGGCCAGGTGCAGCTGACGACGACGGCCGCCCGGGACGCCTTCGTGTCATCCGTGTCGAAGATCATCGACACCTACGGCCTGGACGGCGTGGACATCGACTTCGAGGGCCACTCGCTCTCCCTGGACGTGAGTGACACCAATTTCAAGAACCCGACCACGCCGGTGATCGTCAACCTCATCTCGGCGCTGAAGACCCTGAAGGCGAAGTACGGCGCGCGGTTCGTCCTGTCGATGGCCCCGGAGACCTTCTTCGTCCAACTCGGCTACCAGTACTACGGCACCGGCCAGTGGGGCGGCCAGGACCCGCGCGCGGGCGCCTACCTCCCGGTCATCCACGCCCTGCGCGACGACCTGACCCTCCTCCACGTCCAGGACTACAACTCGGGCCCGATCATGGGCCTCGACAACCAGTACCACTCCATGGGCGGCGCCGACTTCCACATCGCCATGACCGACATGCTCCTGACGGGCTTCCCGGTCGCGGGCGACGCGAACAACGTCTTCCCGCCCCTGCGCCCCGACCAGATCGCCATCGGCATGCCGGCCTCGGTGAACGCCGGCAACGGCCACGTACCCCCGGCCGAGGTGAACAAGGCTCTCGACTGCCTCACGAAGAAGACCAACTGCGGCTCGTACGCCACCCACGGCACTTGGCCGGGCATGCGTGGCCTGATGACCTGGTCGATCAACTGGGACCGGTACGCGAACTGGGAGTTCTCGAAGAACTTCGACGGCTACTTCGGCTGAGACTTCAGGGCTGCAGGGCTGCAGGGCTTTAGGGCTTCGGGGCTTCAGTCGAGCACCGCTGCCCACACCCGGCCGAGCACCGCCCCCGCTCGGCGCCCCCGAGGGCGCCGAGCACCGACGGCAGGTCGAGGGACACCGACCGCACGCGGGCCGCGGTCGTCCCGTCCCAGCGGCGTACGGCGACACTCTCGCGCGGCGCCGATGTCCCTCCGGGATGCAGCAGTACGCCGGTCGGGACGGAGCCCGAGGGCTCCTGAGCCAGCGCGTGCGCGTAGAGAAAAGCCTGGTAGAGGTCGGGAACGGCGAGCTTTCTGCCCTCGAACAGCTTGTACTTGATGTCGACGGGGCGCCGCAGCGGCGCCCCGTCGCGGCTTCCCGAGACCAGTACATCGGGGCCTACTTCGCTGTCGTGGCGCCCGGTGCGCTCGTCGCGCAGCACTCCGCGGTGGCGCGACTGGTCCCGGACGGTGAAACCGGTTCCGGTCGCGGCCTCCCGCAGCAGTCGCGTGGCGAAGGACACGAACAGGACGTTCATGTCGTTGGGGAACGCCCGGGAAGCGACGGGGCCGGGCGAGAGGAGGTCCGCGAATCGATCAGCCGGCGCCACACGAGCCGGTCCGGGGCGGGGAACCGGGGCAGCTCACGGGAATCGGTGAGGTGGAGGCAGGCCGGATCGTGATGGATCATGCGGCCGTGCGCGGGAAGGATCACCTCGCCGGGTGACGGGGTGAGCGCGTAGTCGCGGCGCTCGAAGGTGACGACTACGGCCTTCGGCTCGTCGAAGACTCCGTGCTGCGGCCGGTCGGCGGTGACGGCTACGTGCTGCGGCCGGTCGGCGGTGACGACCCCCTGGTGTTCGTCTGCGGTGACGACCCCCTGCCGCCCGTCTGCCGTGACGGCCGACTTCCCCTGCCCGTCCGCCATCGCGTACCCCTCGCTCCGCTCACCGGCCCGCGACCGGTTGCCCCTCCGATGCTCCCCGACCGTAGTGCGCCACGACCAGCCGCATGACCTGAAGCAGGATCAGGGACAGGCACCAGCTCGCCAGCACGTCGAGGGGCCAGTGGTAGCCGCGGATGATCAGGCCCACGGCGACGGCGAGGTTGAGGGTGAGGCAGGCGAGGAGCAGGGTGCGGCGGGCGAACGCGCCGCGCAGCCAGGGCAGGAGGAGCAGGGCTGCGGTGCCATAGGCGATGGTGGCCGTGGCGGTGTGGCCCGAGGGGTAGAAGCCGGTGCCCGGGCCCATGACCGGGGGGCCGGGGCGGGCGATCAGTTCCTTCAGGGGGACGATCAGTGCCGGGACGGCCGCCATGAGTACGGCGGCGGCCAGGGACGGCAGCCACCACCGGTACGTGCCGGTTCGGCGGGCGCGGACGGCGACGTACACGAGGACGGTGGCGAGGACCGGGACGGCGACCGGGATGTTGCCGAGGTCGGCGAGGAGATCCCAGGCGCGGTTCGGGTGGACCAGGGAGCCGCTGAGGTGTTCGTCCGCGCGGGCGAGGGGGCCGTGGGCGGCGACCTGCCAGGTGATCAGCGCGAAGAGGAGAGCCGGCAGAGCCGGGAGACCCAGGCTCAGGAGGAAGTTCGGCCGTCCCGGAACAGGGGGCCTTCTGCCTTGAGCGGCACGCGCGTACTTGGGGACTGGTTCCGGGGAGGTCGACACGGTGCACAGCTTCGCAGGGATGGACGGCGCGCGTACTTCAGGGTCTCGGCACGGGGCGAACGCAGCATCGCCGAGTAGCACGACGCCCCAGGACCGCGGGCCGAACCGCAGCGCCCCGTCCCACCCCTCCGGGCGTAGGCCACGTATCCATGGATCAGGCCGCCGGGGCCCGGGGAGGCGTATGCGACGATCACGTCCAGGCAGGCCCAGGTTCAGGGGGAATCAACCCGCCAGAAGCTGTCGAGCAGTGGATCGCCCGCCCTCGGTCGGCGCGGAGTCCGCTCGGCCCAGGACGTGCGGCTGGTGCCCGCCAGGCTTGCCGTGCCGAGGGACCGAGCTGTGCGCTGGGCCCCCGGCGTAGGGAAGCTATGGGGAGACGGTGGCGGGCCGGAGCCGGAGGTGGGCCGTGCGGTTCACCTCCGGGCTGGAGCTGGCCCGATGCTACGACCTGCGTCGGGAGGCCGCGGCCGTCCTGGTGCATCTTCAACGAAGGACGGACAGCGGTGACCGAGATGCGTTCACCGGCCGACCGGTGCCGTTCAGTAGTGGCCCAGGACCGCATAACGGTGCGGGTGCGATGTAAGGCGTAACCATGGCGTCCCGAGCGGGAAACCAAGGCCGGGCATGTCGAAGGGCCAGCGCAAGGGGGGGTATGCGCTGGCCCTTCGGGAACGGCCGACTTGGCGACCTCCGTAGACCTACTTGCGAAGGAACTACGGGGGTGGTTCCGAGACGGCCGAGCGGATCGGAATGCCGCGCGCCCCGGGGGGTTTGGGGCGGGCGACTGTCCGATCGGTGAGGAGATCCGGAGCCGGAAGGTCCGGTGGTGTGCGCGAGGGCACGACCAGGGCGAAGCTGGGGAAGCCTCGACCCGGTGCCACCCACAGTCCCCTGTGGGCGGGGTGTATCTCTCATCTGGGTAAAACCTACGGCAGGGGGTGCGGGTCCGACAGACGGAATCGCGTCCCGTCATGCACCTCGCACACGTTCTTCACAGGGTCCGACGCGGGCCGCCGCAGCACCGGAACCAAGCGGAATCCGGCGTGGCCGTGCGGCCGGATTCCGGCGCTGGGGCAGGTGGGACGTCAGATGCGGGTGAAGGCCTGCTCGATGATGTCGAGGCCCTCGTTCAGGAGGTCCTCACCGATGACCAGCGGGGGCAGGAAGCGGAGGACGTTGCCGTACGTGCCACAGGTCAGGACCAGCAGGCCCTCCTGGTGGCAGGCCTTGGCCAGCGCGGCGGTCGCCTCCGGGTTCGGCTCCTTGGTGGCGCGGTCCTTGACCAGCTCGATGGCGATCATGGCGCCACGGCCGCGGACCTCGCCGATGATGTCGAACTTCTCCTGCATGGCGGTCAGACGGGACTTCATCGTCGCCTCGATCGCCTTCGCCTTGGCGTTGAGGTCGAGCTCCTTCATCGTCTCGATCGCGCCGAGCGCGCCCGCGCAGGCCACCGGGTTGCCGCCGTAGGTGCCGCCGAGGCCACCCGCGTGCGCGGCGTCCATGATCTCGGCGCGGCCGGTCACAGCGGCGAGCGGGAGGCCGCCGGCGATGCCCTTGGCCGTCGTGATCAGGTCGGGGACGATGCCCTCGTCCTCGCAGGCGAACCACTGGCCGGTGCGGCAGAAGCCGGACTGGATCTCGTCCGCGACGAAGACGATGCCGTTGTCCTGGGCGAACTTGCTGATGGCCGGAAGGAAGCCCTTCGCGGGCTCGATGAAGCCGCCCTCGCCGAGGACCGGCTCGATGATGATCGCGGCGACGTTGTCGGCGCCGATCTGCTTGTTGATCATGTCGATGGCCTGGGCGGAGGCCTCGGCGCCCGCGTTCTCCGGGCCGGTCAGCCAGCGGTAGCCGTACGCCACCGGCACGCGGTAGACCTCGGGCGCGAACGGGCCGAAGCCGTGCTTGTACGGCATGTTCTTGGCGGTCAGCGCCATCGTGAGGTTCGTGCGGCCGTGGTAGCCGTGGTCGAAGACGACGACGGCCTGGCGCTTGGTGTACGCACGCGCGATCTTGACGGCGTTCTCGACCGCCTCGGCGCCCGAGTTGAAAAGCGCCGACTTCTTGGCGTGGTCACCCGGGGTCAGCTCGGCCAGCGCCTCGGCGACGGCGACGTACCCCTCGTACGGCGTGACCATGAAACAGGTGTGGGTGAAGTCCTGCAGCTGGGCGGAGGCCCGGCGTACGACGGCCTCGGCGGACGCGCCGACCGACGTCACGGCGATGCCGGAGCCGAAGTCGATCAGACGGTTGCCGTCGACGTCCTCGATGATGCCGCCGCCGGCGCGCGTGGTGAAGACGGGGAGCACCGAGCCCACACCGGCCGCGACCGCGGCGGTACGGCGGGCCTGCAGCTCCTGCGACTTCGGGCCGGGGATGGCGGTGACGACGCGGCGCTCCTGCGGAAGTGCGGTCATGAGGGGCTCCCTGAGATCTTGCGAATGGCGGTGGCTGCGGGCGGTGGCGACGGATGAGTGCCGTCAGCTGCCGTGGCGGACGCTGGGCCTTCTTTCTTCGCAGGCTAGAGCCGGTGACGGGGGGTGGGCATGCTCCATGTGGGAGTTGTCAGCCACTTGGGTTGTCCGTGGTGGACATAGAAGCAGTCCGTGGTGGACATGGAGGTAGCCCGTGGTGGACATCGAGCGGGGCCCGGGGGTCCCGTAGCGACCTCGCACGACCCGGGGCGCGCCTCGGTACGGGCCGGGGCGCGCCTCGGTACGGCACCCGACCCGGCCCTGTAAACAGTGAACTCGCCCCGCAGGGGCACTAGATTGACCCGCGGACGACGCACGGAGCGGCTGGTCAGGGGGCAGGGCGATGGACAGCGACGGGACGCAGGACGCGCGGGGCACGCATGCCCATCAGGTGCCGCGTCCGGCGGGGCCACCGGACATGCCGGTGGCGCCACCACGGCCCCCGGGGGCTCCTGGCGTGCCGCCGTTGCCGGACGGGTCCGCGTTCCTGGCGTGGCTGCGGGCTCCCCGGCCGGAGGCGGCGCCCGGGGTGTGGCGGTTCGGGCACCGGCCGCGGCCGGAGGAGGAGCCGGAGCGGATCCCGGCCAGGCAGCTGCTGAGCGGCGCGCTGATCGCGTTCCTCGTGGGATGGCTCATCTGGTCGCTGCTGTGGAACGGGTATCTGGGCGGCTGGTGGGTGCTGCCACTGGAACTGTTCACCCCGGACTCCTGGCGGCACAGCGGCGATCGCGTCGGGAACGCCTTCCTCTGGTACGGCTACTACACGCTGATCGCCCTCGTCATCCTGATCGGCGTCGGCCGGCTGGGCCGGTGGGGTGAGGTCTGGCGGCGCTACGGGCTCCCCGCCTGGCGGCGGGCCGCTCCCGCGAGTGAGCGTCCGCCCGCGCCCGAGGAGGACCCCGCCCAGTGGAACCACCTCCGCGCCGCCGGTGCGGGCGACGCCGCCGACCGGCTCGCCGCCGAGGCCCGCGCCGGGCTGATGCGCGACGTCGACCATGCCCGGATCGCCCGCGCCTGGCAGGGCGTCCGCAGCGGGCGGCACAGTCTCGCCACGTTCACGGGGGCGGTGCTGAAGGACGGGTCCGCCGCCTGTCTGCATCCCTCGGGTGAGCGCGATCTGCCCGGGCGGCTCGCGCGGCACGACCTCGTGACCGGGCAGGTGCGGCTCGGCACGACCGCGGATGATCCGCGCAATCCGTACGCCTATCGTGGCACCGGTCTCGCCCTCGGCCCCGAACTGCTCGCCACCTCCCTGCTCGCCGTAGGACCCGCCGGGTCGGGCAAGAGCGGCGGTGTCGTCTGGCCGCTCGCCGAGTCGTTGTGCCTGCACGCGCTCGCCGGGCGGGCCGCCGTCGTCGTGGTGGGGGCCGCGGGCGCCGGGCTCGGGCCCGTCGACGCGTACGACGTCGTCGTACGGATCGGGAATCCCGAATCCGTGTACGACCTCGACCTGTACGGCGGGACCACGGACCCCGACGAAGCCGCGGCCGTGCTCGCCGAGGCGCTGGTCGGGGACCTCGCCGATCCGCATCCGGGGGGTGACAGCCGCCGGTCGACCACTGTGCTCGCGCAGTTGCTCGGGCCCTTCCAGGCTGTCCACGGCCGGTTCCCGTCCGTACCCGAGCTGCGGCAGCTGCTCGACGGCGCTCCCGGACCGCTCGGCGCGCTGCGCAAGGGCCTGGAGGACACCGGGCAGGAGTCGCTGCTACGGGAACTCGACGCGCGTGAGCGGCAGTTGGGAAACCCGGGGGATGTCGGCGATGTGCTGGCGGACCGGATCGCCCTGCTCGACCGGCCCGCGTTCGCGGGGTTCTTCGACACGGCGGGGCGATCGCGGCCGTTCTCACTGCGCGCCCTCGACCATCCGGTGCGCGTACGGATCGACCTGCCGCAGCGCGGGCACGCCGACGCCTCGCGGATCCTCGCGCGGCTGATGCTCGCGCAGTTCACGGCGAGCGTCGCGGTACGGGAGGACCGGTCGCTGTTCGCCTGTCTGGTGCTCGACGACGCGACGGGGGTCGTCACACCCGAGGCCGTACGCGGAATTCAGCGGCTGCGGTCCGGCAACGCCGGGGCCGTCCTGACGCTCCGCACGCTCGACGACGCACCGCGCCCGCTGCGCGGCCCGCTGCTCGGCGCCATCGGGTGCCGTATGGCGCTGTCCGGGCTCACCCCCTGGGACGGCCAGGACTTCGCCGAGGTCTGGGGCAAGGAGTGGACCGAGGCGCGGGACGTCACCGACCGGCAGATCATCGCGGAGACCCCGGCGGGCAAGGCGGTGCACATGCTGCGCCGGGTGATCACCGGGCATGCGCCGACCGCGCGGGCCGTCACCGTGCGACAGGTCGAGCGGGAGCGGTGGTCCGCCTCGGAACTGGCGCACGGAGTGCCGCCGGGGCACGCGGTGCTCTCGCTGACCAGTGTTGAGGGGGAGCACGCGCCACCGCTCCTGGTGGATCTGCGGAGTTGACCGGGAGCGGACCGGAAGCCGAGCGGGAGCCGAGCGCCCCGTCTGAGCAGGACGTCTGGACATACGGTCACGAGCCGACCGTACGGTGAGGCAGAATCGACACAGGTCGTTCATACGTTGCGGCCAAAAGATCCAAATGATCACATCTTCCGTGATCAAAGATCACACCGTCCACGACCGCCGAACATCCTGTGAAGACCTGAAGGTCCCATGCCCCCCACGCTCGCCTCGCTCGTCCACCACTCCGCGCTCAAGCTGAACGTGCGCGCGGGCGAGGACCGTCTGGACGTTCCCGTCCGCTGGGCGCACGTCAGCGAGCTCGCCGACCCCGTGCCGTACATGGAGGGCGGGGAACTGCTGCTGATCACCGCACTCAAGCTGGACGCGGAGAATCCGGAGGAGATGCGGCGGTATGTGAAGCGGCTGGTGGGAGCGGGCGTGGTTGGGCTCGGCTTCGCCGTCGGCGTCAACTACGAGGAGATCCCCAAGGCCCTCGTCGATGCGGCCGAGGAGGCCGGGCTGCCGCTCCTCGAGGTGCCCCGGCGCACGCCCTTCCTCGCCATCAGCAAGGCCGTCTCGGCCGCGATCGCCGCGGATCAGTACCGGGCCGTCACGGCTGGCTTCGCCGCGCAGCGCGAACTCACCAAGCAGACCCTGACCGACGGGCCCGAGGGGCTGCTGTCCGCGCTCGCCGGGCAGGTCGACGGGTGGGCGGCACTGTACGACGCGTCCGGCGCCGTCGTCGCCGCCGCGCCCGAGTGGGCGGGGCGCCGGGCCGCGCGGCTCACGCCCGACGTGGAACGGCTGCGGGAGCGGGCCGCGCCCGCCAGCTCCGTCGTCGGCGGCGACGACCGGGTGGAACTGCACACCCTCGGCACCGGGCGCCGTCCGCGCGCCGCGCTCGCCGTGGGAACCGCCGCCGCCCTCGGCACCGCCGAGCGGTACGCCCTGCACTCGGCGATCGCCCTGCTGACGCTCACCACCGAGCGGTCGCGGTCGCTGCACGCGGCCGAGCAGCGGATCGGCTCGGCGGTGCTGCGGATGCTGCTGGCGGGCGAGCCCGACCATGCCAGGACCGTCGCGGGGGAGCTGTACGGGGACCTGCTGGATGCCCCGTTCCGGCTGATCCTCGCCGAGTCGGCCTCCGCGTCGGCCGCGCGGGCGCACGCCGACGGGCACGCGCGCGTGGCCACCGCCGCGGTGTCCGCCGTCTCCGTCGCGGTGGCCGACACGAACGGCGATCCGCTCGGCGGGCTCGCCGAGGTCGTCGAGTCCGCCGCCGCGCGCTCCGGCGAGTCCGTGCTCGTCGTCCCCTACGGGGAGCGGCTCGTCGTGCTCGCCGCCGACGGGGGTGCGGCGGTCGCCGCCTGCGGGGAGTACGCGATGGCTCAGGAGGTCGCGCGGGCTGCCGTACGGGAGCAGCCGCCCGCCACAGGCGACGGGGACGAGCTCGTCGTGGGGATGTCGGCGCCCGCCGGGCCGATCGCTGCCGCCGCAGCGTACAAGCAGGCCGAGCAGGCCTTGTCCGTGGCCCGGCGCCGGGGGCGTTTCCTCGTCGAGCACGAGGAACTGGCCGCGGGGTCCGTGCTGCCGCTGCTCGCGGATGACGCGGTGCGGGCGTTCGCGGACGGGTTGCTGCGGGCGCTGCGCGAGCATGACGCCACCGGGCGGGGGGATCTGGTGGCCTCGCTGCGGGCGTGGCTGTCGCGGCACGGCCAGTGGGATGCGGCGGCCGCCGATCTGGGAGTTCACCGGCACACGCTGCGCTATCGGATGCGGAGGGTCGAGGAGATCCTCGGGCGGTCGCTGGATGACCCCGATGTACGGATGGAACTGTGGCTGGCGCTGAAGGCGACGGCCGGGGGCGACTCCAGCCCGTCCGGCGCTTGAGGATGAGTGCGAAGCGCGATACGGGGGTCTGGGGACGCTGTACCCATCAGCGGCTCCGCCGCGGGCCCCAGGTTCGGGACGGGTAGGGGCGGAGGGGGCGAAACAACCTGCGGCCCGCACCAGCCGCCCACCGTGCCAAAGCGGCGCACCCCACCCCCCGACTGCTACGACTCGGACAAGCGACCCCCTGCCTCAACGGCCCTACCGTGGACCGAGAACACCACGTACACCCCCAACGCGGAAGGGCCGGGACTCGCACATGACTTCCACCCACGCTTTCTGGCTCGCCGGCCGCCAGGCCACCGGTGAGACCACCTTCGACGTCACCTCCCCGTGGGACGGACGTCTCGTCGGCAAGGTCAGCGTGCCGACCGAGGCGCAGGTCGAGGAGGCCGTGGCCACCGCCTACGCCGTGCGGGACGAGTTCGCCGCCACGCCGGCCCACGTACGTGCCGACGCCCTCGACCACGTGTCGCGCCGGCTCGTCGAGCGCACCGAGGAGATCGCCCAGCTGATCTCCGCCGAGAACGGCAAGCCGATCAAGTGGGCCCGCGGCGAGGTCGGCCGCGCGGTGTCCGTGTTCCGGTTCGCCGCCGAGGAGGCCCGTCGCTTCAACGGCGGCGAGGCCCAGCGCCTCGACACCGACCCGGGCGGTCAGGGACGGCTCTCGCTGACCCGCCGCTTCCCAAAGGGCGTCGTCCTGGGCATCGCGCCGTTCAACTTCCCGCTGAACCTGTGCGCCCACAAGGTCGCCCCGGCCATCGCCGCCGGTGCGCCGATCATCCTGAAGCCCGCGCCCGCGACCCCGCTGTCCGGCCTCATCATCGGCGACCTGCTGGCCGAGACCGAGCTGCCCGCCGGGTCATGGAGCATCCTGCCCGTCTCCAACGAGCGGATGCCCGCGCTCGTGCAGGACGAGCGGCTGCCCGTCATCTCCTTCACCGGGTCCGAGAAGGTCGGTTACTCGATCATGGACTCGGTGCCGCGCAAGCACTGCACCCTGGAGCTGGGCGGCAACGGCGCGGCCGTGGTGCTGGCCGACTTCGCGAGCGACGCCGACCTCGACTGGGCCGCGACCCGCATCGCGACCTTCTCCAACTCCCAGGGCGGCCAGTCCTGCATCTCCGTGCAGCGGGTGATCGCGGACGCGTCCGTGTACGAGCGGCTGCTGCCCCGTGTCGTCGCCGCCGTCGAGGCCCAGGTCACGGGTGACCCGTCCGACGACGCGACGGAGGTCGGCCCGCTGGTCAGCGAGGACGCCGCCGTGCGCGTCGAGTCGTGGGTGGACGAGGCCGTGCGGGCCGGTGCCACGCTCCTCACGGGCGGCAAGCGCGACGGTGCCTCCTACGCGCCGACCGTCCTCACCGACGTACCGGCCGGTGTGACCCTCGCCAGCGAGGAGGTCTTCGGACCCGTCCTCTCCGTGCAGAAGGTGGAGGGGGAGGCCGCCGCCTTCGCCGCCGCCAACGACTCCAAGTACGGCCTCCAGGCGGGCGTGTTCACGCATGACCTGCAGACCGCCTTCCGCGCCCACCGCGCGCTGGAGGTGGGCGGCGTCGTGATCGGCGACGTGCCGTCCTACCGCGCCGACCAGATGCCGTACGGCGGTGTGAAGCAGTCCGGTGTCGGCCGCGAGGGCGTGAAGTTCGCGATGGACGACTACACCTACGAGCGAGTGATGGTGCTGACGGGCCTCGCCCTCTGATCCCACTCCTCACACCGACGGCCGGAGCCCGCTGTGCGGGGGCTCCGGCCGTCGGTGCGTCACGGCCTGTTCGGCAGCCGTGGTGCCGCCATGCGTGGCCGAAGCTCTCTGGCCAGTGAAAATCGTTTTCAGGTAAGGTCTCCGACGCAGGGGTCCGGCACCGATGCCTTCCGGTGCCGGACCCCTGCACCAGCTTGTGCGAGTACTCGCGCGTGACCGCGTGGTATCCCCTGGAGCTCGGGCAGCCGCATGCCCGACGGGCAAGGCGGACCGACGGCGTGTCAACGTGCTGCCGTGCGAACCGTTTCCGCAGATCGTGCGGGCACGGTCACGCCCCGGATGTAGATGTGTGCCCGCCGTGGAGGCAGCGCCCGCGGGGGCGATCGCCGCAGCGCGAGGCGCCCGCGCGCACGGGGAGTCGTAAGCGCACGGTAACCGCCGGGGGGTTCGTTTTGTGCAACTCGCCCTATTTTGCGGGGAGTTGAAGGCGGGAAGCGTCAGTCACGCACCGTCACCCGTATGGGTGTATTCGGTCGCGTCGACGTAACTCGCTGGTGCGGCCTCCGTTTGGATGCACGGAGACACAACCGCTTCCGGCGGCGCTCGAGGCTCAACTTGCCGGCTGATCCCCCGAGCGCCGCCGCCGACCGTAGATACATCAGGCGACCCTCTCGAAAAGGAACTACCTCATGCCCCACGGGGACTTTGATGATCGCGACCGTCCTCCGGAGCGAGAACACCGCGATTACCTAGAGATCATCTCGCTCATCCTGCAGTTCACCGGCCTGATCGCGGATTTGCTCGGCCTGGACCACGCGGTGAAGCTCGCCGCCGAGCTGATCGGCGTCACGCTCACTGCCGTACGACGCCGCCGCACAGCAACACTTTCCCTGCGGATCGCTCCCGCTGTGGCGAGACTGCGCGGCCTGAGCGGCGCTCGCCACCGTCTTGCTGGTGCCTCCCGTGCGATCCGTGGGTGGTGGAACAGGCGGTAGAGACGGGGGCGGCTCGGGCGAGTCGCCCCTCCTCTAGGAGTGTTCAGTTGTCCGCGCAGCTCCCAGGTCTTCGTGGTGCTGCGCGTCGCACTTCTTGGTGTAGGTCTGGTGGTCGTTCGGAACGCTGATCCCGTAATGGGACTTTGAGCAATTCCCGGGACACAGTGTGAACTGATCAAAGCCCAAGAGGTTCCCGTTTCCAGGGCCGTATTCACCCTTACGGGTGATTAAAACACGCCGAGAGTGACTATCTGTCCCTGGTCGAGAAGGGCTACAGATCAACGCGGCCTCATACGGACCATCTCGGATTGCGGGCCTTGGAGATCGGTCCGTGGGCTCGTCGGGCTCGTCGCGCGGCGCCAGCATCGGTTTCGGGTCTCCGCGGAGCGGGACGCTTGCCCCCCGAGGCCATGGCCCCGGGTCTGGACCGCGTCGGCTGAGGTGTCCCCCGAATGGCGGGTATGACCGGCGTGCGTCCGTGACCGCCGGAGGGCCGTGATTGCCGTACTGCCGGGCGCGACCGGTTGAACCGAAGGGCGCGCGAGGACTGGTGGGCGCACCCCGAATGGGGTAAATACGATCGAGTAGCACTGGTCGGTAACGAACACCCCCAAGATCCCTATTCGCGGCGAGGTGACCTCATGTCCGCCACACCCCACCAGCCCACCGTCACGGAACGTGAGGCCCGTCAGGTCGCCGAGGCCGCGCGCGAACAGGACTGGCGCAAGCCGAGCTTCGCCAAGGAGCTGTTCCTCGGCCGCTTCCGGCTCGACCTGATCCACCCGCACCCCATGCCGGCCGACGAGGCAGCGCAGCGCGGCGAGGAGTTCCTCGCCAAGCTGCGCGACTTCTGCGAGACGAAGATCGACTCGGCCCGCATCGAGCGCGAGGCGCAGATCCCCGACGAGACCATCGACGGGCTCAAGGACATCGGCGCCTTCGGCATGAAGATCGACACCAAGTACGGCGGCCTCGGCCTCACCCAGGTGTACTACAACAAGGCGCTCGCCATGGTCGGCTCCGCGAGCCCCGCTATCGGCGCGCTCCTGTCCGCGCACCAGTCGATCGGCGTACCGCAGCCGCTGAAGCTGTTCGGCACCCAGGAGCAGAAGGAAACCTTCCTGCCGCGCTGCGCCCGCACCGACATCTCCGCCTTCCTGCTGACCGAGCCAGACGTGGGATCCGACCCGGCGCGGCTCGCCACGTCGGCCGTCCCGGACGGCGACGACTACATCGTCGACGGAGTGAAGCTCTGGACGACCAACGGCGTCGTTGCCGACCTCCTCGTCGTCATGGCGCGCGTACCGAAGTCCGAGGGCCACAAGGGCGGCATCACGGCGTTCGTGGTCGAGGCCGGCTCCGAGGGCATCACCGTCGAGAACCGCAACGCCTTCATGGGCCTGCGCGGCCTGGAGAACGGCGTCACCCGCTTCCACCGGGTCCGCGTGCCGGCCGTGAACCGTATCGGCCCGGAGGGCGCGGGCCTGAAGATCGCCCTGACCACCCTCAACACCGGCCGCCTCTCGCTGCCCGCCATGTGCGTGGGCGCGGGCAAGTGGTGTCTGAAGATCGCCCGCGAGTGGTCGGCGGCGCGCGAGCAGTGGGGCAAGCCGGTCGCCTTCCACGAGGCCGTCGGCGCCAAGATCTCCTTCATCGCGGCCACGACCTTCGCGCTGGAGGCCGTCCTCGACCTGTCGTCCCAGATGGCCGACGAGGACCGCAACGACATCCGCATCGAGGCCGCCCTCGCCAAGCTGTACGGCTCCGAGATGGCCTGGCTGATGGCCGACGAACTGGTCCAGATCCGCGGCGGCCGCGGCTTCGAGACCGCCGAGTCGCTCGCCGCCCGCGGGGAGCGCGCCGTCCCGGCCGAGCAGATCCTGCGCGACTTGCGCATCAACCGCATCTTCGAGGGCTCCACGGAGATCATGCACCTGCTGATCGCCCGCGAGGCCGTCGACGCCCACCTGTCGGTCGCGGGCGACCTCATCGACCCCGACAAGACCCTCTCGGACAAGGCGAAGGCAGGCGCGAACGCCGGTGTCTTCTACGCCAAGTGGCTGCCGAAGCTGGTGGCGGGACCCGGTCAACTCCCGCGCTCCTACGGCGACTTCCGGCACCAGGTGGATCTGTCGCCGCACCTGCGCTACGTCGAGCGCAGCGCCCGCAAGCTCGCCCGCTCCACCTTCTACGCCATGTCCCGCTGGCAGGGCCGCATGGAGACCAAGCAGGGCTTCCTGGGCCGGATCGTCGACATCGGCGCCGAGCTCTTCGCGATGAGCGCGGCCTGCGTCCGCGCAGAACACCTCCGCACCACGGGCGAGCACGGCCGCGAGGCCTACCAACTCGCCGACGCCTTCTGCCGCCAGTCCCGCATCCGCGTCGACGAACTCTTCGACCGTCTGTGGACCAACACCGACGACCTCGACCGCAAGGTGGTCAAGGGCGTCCTGTCGGGCACGTACGAATGGCTGGAGCAGGGCGTCATCGACCCCTCCGGCGAGGGCCCGTGGATCGCCGACGCGACGCCCGGCCCGAGCCGGAGGGAAAACGTCCACCGACCCATTCGCTGACCCTTTCCCCAGGAATGCACACCCTCCCCGTCCGCCATTCCGCCGCTTGCCGCACGGAAGTTGTGCGTCAACAATGAAGGGAATGGCGAACGGGGACAGCGGATGCGCCAAGGAGTCGGGGAAGAATACAGCCACGGTATTTCCGTACAGCTGACGCGTGGCCGCGGGGACGCGTGGCGGCAGCTGCATGAGATGGATCTCGTACGGGCCCTGCGGACCGTGCGCAATGAGGTGCAGCCGCTGGCGCAGAAACTGCGCGAGGCCGCGCCGGAGACCTTCGATGCGCACCGGGACGCGCTCGCGGTGCTGCTGAACGACTGCGCGTTGTCCGTGCTCGACGAGGAGCCACGACCGCCCGTGGCCTCCCTCGACGCGGTACGGATCCGGAGAATCGACCTCCGGGACATCGATGGCCTGCTCGACGCCGGCCGGCCAGGTGAACGGCCCGTCATCCAGCAGCTCTTCCGCGCCGCGCTCGACGTGGTCGACGACCCCGTACTGCGCGAAGTGATCACCGCCAATCAACAGGGCGTCCATATTCTCCAGCGGGCCAATCGCTGGATACGAATGCTCGCCGACGCCGTTTAGTAGTGCCGAGTTGTGCTGAGTTGTGGGGGAATTCCATGCCAGGGAAAGGTCTGGACGCCATCACCGGCAGGATCATGCGGGCCGGCGAGGGACGGATGCTGCGCCGACTCGAACGCATCGCAGCGCAGGTGGGCTCCCTCGAGGAGGAGTTCAAGGGGCTGGCCGACGACGAACTCAAGGCGCTGACCCCGGAGTTCAAGGAGCGGTACGCCGCGGGGGAGAGCCTCGACGACCTGCTGCCGGAGGCCTTCGCGGCGATGCGCGAGGCGGCCCGGCGCACCCTCGGCATGCGCCATTTCGACGTCCAGATCATGGGCGGCGCGGCGCTGCATTTCGGCAATATCGCCGAAATGCAGACCGGCGAGGGGAAAACCCTGGTCGGCACCCTGCCCGTGTATCTGAACGCGCTGGCCGGCAAGGGAGTTCACCTCGTCACGGTCAACGACTATCTGGCCGAGCGGGACGCGGAGTGGATGGGGCGCGCGTACCGGTTCATGGGACTGACCGTCGGCGTGATCAAAACACAGTCGGCCCCGGCCGAACGACGCGCGCAGTACGCCTGCGACATCACCTACGGCACCAATACCGAATTCGGCTTCGACTATCTGCGCGACAACATGGCGTGGTCACAGGACGAACTCGTCCAGCGCGGCCACCATTTCGCGATCGTCGACGAGGCCGACTCGATCCTCATCGACGAGGCGCGCACCCCGCTGATCATCTCCGGCCCGGCCGATCAGCCCACGCACTGGTACGACGCCTTCGCCACGTTCGCCCTGCGGATGAAGGGCGTGCAGGTGCAGGAGGAGCAGTTCACCACGCAGGCCGACAAGGACCGCCTCGCCGAACTGCGCACCCGGTACCACTACGAGTACGACCCGAAGAAACGCACGGTGGCGATCCTGGACGCCGGAGTGGAGTACGTCCAGGACCAGCTCGGCATCGACAGCCTCTACGAGTCCGACCACACCCCGCTCATCGGCCACCTCAACAACGCCCTCAAGGCCAAGGAACACTTCAAGCGGGACAAGGACTACGTCGTCGTGGACGGCGAGGTGCTCATCGTCGACGAGCACACCGGCCGCATCCTCGCGGGCCGCCGCTACAACGAGGGCCTGCACCAGGCCATCGAGGCCAAGGAAGGCGTGACGGTCAAGGACGAGAACCAGACGCTCGCCACGGTCACCCTGCAGAACTTCTTCCGCCTCTACGAGAAACTCGCCGGCATGACCGGCACCGCCATGACCGAGGCGGCCGAGTTCCACCAGATCTACAAGCTGCACGTCATCCCGATCCCCCCCAACCGGCCGATGGTCCGCCGCGACGACCCCGACCAGATCTACCGCACCGAGGAGGCGAAGTACGCCGCGATCCTCGCGGACATCGCGGAGAAGCACGCGCAGGGCCAGCCGATCCTGGTGGGCACGACCTCCGTCGAGAAGTCCGAGGTGCTGTCCGCGCGGCTCAGGAAACAGGGCATCCGGCACGAGGTGCTCAACGCCAAGAACCACCGGCGCGAGGCCCAGATCGTCGCGCAGGCCGGGCGCAAGGGTGCGGTCACCGTGGCCACGAACATGGCGGGCCGCGGCACCGACATCATGCTCGGCGGCAACCCGGAAGCCATGGCGCTCGCCGCGACCGGAGAGGACGCGGACGCCGAGGAGCGGCAGCAGGTGCTCGGCCGGATCACCTCCGCGGTCGCGGCCGAGCACGACGAGGTCAAGAAGCTCGGCGGCCTCTACGTCCTCGGCACCGAACGCCACGAGTCACGCCGCATCGACAACCAGCTGCGCGGCCGCTCGGGCCGCCAGGGCGACCCCGGCGCCTCCCGCTTCTACCTCTCGCTCCAGGACGACCTGATGCGGCTGTTCCGCGCCAACGTCGTCGACCGGGTGATGGCCATGGCGAACGTCCCCGACGACGTACCCATCGAGAACAAGATGGTCACCCGCGCCATCGCCTCCGCCCAGGCCCAGCTGGAACAGCAGCACTTCGAGTCCCGCAAGGATGTCCTGAAGTTCGACGAGGTCCTCAACCGGCAGCGCACCCTCATCTACGCCGAGCGCCGCCGCGTCCTCGCGGGCGAGGACCTGCGCGAACAGATCCTGCACTTCATGGACGACACGGTCCGGGCGTATATCGAGCAGGAGACCGCCGAGGGCTTCCCCGAGGACTGGGACCTCGACCGGCTGTGGGGCGCGCTGAAGCAGCTGTACCCGGTGGGGATCACGGTCGAGGACCTTGAGGACGAGGCCGGGGACCGTGCGAGCCTGACCGCCGAGGGCCTGATCGAAGCGGTGACGGCGGACATCCACGCCCGGTACGAGGAGCGCGAGGCCGAACTCGGTGCCGAGTCCCTGCGCGACCTGGAACGGCTCGTCGTTCTCTCCGTGCTCGACCGCAAATGGCGCGAGCACCTCTACGAGATGGACTACCTCCGCGACGGCATCGGCCTGCGCTGGACCCTCGGCCGGGAGCCGATCGTCGAGTACGAGCGGGAGGGCTTCGACATGTACGGCGCGATGACCGACGCCATCAAGGAGGAGTCCGTCGGCTACGTCTTCAACCTCGACGCCGCCGCCCCGGGGGCCGAGACGGGGCGTGCGCCCACCGACGGGCTGCACTTCACCGCGCCGACGCTGGACACCGCCGAGGGTGTGGTCGAGGGCGACTTCGCCTTGGCGGAGGCACCGGTGGATCGTCCCGCCGAGCCGGTGCGCGAGCGGCGCGCCGCCACGCGCTCCGGCAGGTCCAAGGCGCGCCGCCGCAAGCGGTGACCGGCTGAGTTTTTTTCGCCCCCTCCACCCCTACCCGTCCCGTACCTGGGGGCTACCGCCCCCAGACCCCCGCTATCGGCCTGAACGGCCTCGTCCTCAAACGCCGGACGGGCTGGGTGAGCCTGAACGGCCTTGTCCTCAAAGGCCGAGGCGAAAAGAGGGGCGCCCTGTCCTGTGGGGGACGCGTTGCGGCCACAATAGGGGGATGAGCGACAGTCCAGCCCCCCTCGCCGATCCGCATCTCGTCTTCGACCCCGTCGACGGAGTCCGGGATGTCGTGATCCTCGGCTCCACCGGCTCGATCGGCACCCAGGCCATCGACCTCGTGCTGCGCAACCCCGACCGGTTCCGGGTCACCGGACTCTCCGCCGCGGGCGGCAGGGTCGCCCTGCTCGCGGAGCAGGCCCACCGGCTGAGGGTGCGGACGGTCGCCGTCGCGCGCGAGGACGTCGTGCCGGCGCTGCGCGAGGCCCTCGCGGCGCAGTACGCCCCCGGAGAGCCCCTTCCCGAGATCCTGGCCGGCGCGCACGCCGCCACCCAGCTCGCCGCCTCCGACTGCCACACCGTGCTCAACGGCATCACCGGCTCCATCGGCCTCGCCCCGACCCTCGCCGCCCTGGAGGCGGGCCGCACCCTCGCGCTCGCCAACAAGGAGTCGCTCATCGTCGGCGGCCCGCTGGTCAAGGCGCTCGCCAAGCCGGGTCAGATCATCCCCGTCGACTCCGAGCACGCGGCCCTCTTCCAGGCCCTCGCCTCCGGCACCAGGGCGGACGTACGCAAGCTGGTCGTGACCGCCTCCGGGGGCCCGTTCCGTGGCCGTACGAAGGCGGAGCTGGCGGACGTCACCCCGGCCGACGCCCTCGCCCACCCCACCTGGGCCATGGGGCCGGTCATCACGATCAACTCCGCGACCCTGGTCAACAAGGGCCTGGAAGTCATCGAGGCGCACCTTCTCTACGACATTCCCTTCGATCGCATTGAGGTGGTCGTACACCCGCAGTCGTATGTCCACTCGATGGTGGAATTCACGGACGGATCGACGATCGCCCAGGCGACGCCCCCGGACATGCGGGGGCCGATCGCCATCGGGCTCGGCTGGCCCGAGCGCGTCCCGGACGCCGCGCCCGCCTTCGACTGGACCAAGGCGTCGAGCTGGGAGTTCTTCCCGCTCGACACCGACGCGTTCCCGTCGGTCGGGCTCGCCCGGCACGTCGGGGAGCTCGCGGGCACGGCCCCGGCGGTGTTCAATGCCGCCAACGAGGAGTGCGTGGACGCGTTCCTGAACGGCACACTGCCGTTCAACGGGATCATGGAGACCGTCACGAGGGTGGTCGAGGAACACGGCACGCCTCGTACGGGAACTTCCCTGACCGTCGCGGACGTCCTCGAAGCGGAGACCTGGGCGCGCGCCCGGGCCCGTGAACTGACGGCAGTGTCGACAACCGCGGAGGCTCGTGCATGACGACTTTGATGTTCATCCTCGGCATAGTCGTCTTCGCGATCGGCCTGCTCATCTCCATCGCCTGGCACGAGCTGGGACATCTGTCGACGGCCAAGCTCTTCGGGATTCGTGTGCCGCAGTACATGGTCGGCTTCGGCCCGACCATCTGGTCGCGGAAGAAGGGCGAGACCGAGTACGGCATCAAGGCGGTGCCGCTCGGCGGCTATATCCGCATGATCGGGATGTTCCCGCCGGGTCCCGACGGCCGGGTCGAGGCCCGTTCGACGTCTCCCTTCCGCGGCATGATCGAGGACGCCAGGTCGGCGGCCTTCGAGGAACTCAGGCCCGGCGACGAGACCCGCCTCTTCTACACGCGCAAGCCGTGGAAGCGCGTCATCGTGATGTTCGCGGGCCCCTTCATGAACCTCGTCCTGGCCGTCGCGATCTTCCTCGGCGTGATGATGACGTTCGGCATCCAGACCCAGACCACCACGGTCGGCAAGGTCTCGGACTGTGTCATCGAGCAGAGCGAGAACCGGTCGAAGTGCGAGAAGGGCGACCAGGCCGCGCCCGCCAAGGCCGCCGGGCTCCAGGGCGGCGACAAGATCGTCGCGTTCGACGGCAAGGCGGTCGCCGACTGGTCGACCCTGCAGTCCGACATCCGCGCCAACCCCGGCAAGGACGTCACGATCACCGTCGAGCGCAAGGGTGAGAAGGTCGATCTGACCGCCCACCTGATCAAGAACCAGGTCAGCAAGACCGACGGCGACGGCGGCTATGTCGAGGGCAAGTACGTGTACGCCGGGTTCCTCGGCTTCACGCCGGCCACCGGCATCGTCGAGCAGTCCTTCGGGCAGTCCGTGGACCGCATGGGCGACATGATGGAGAACGGCGTCGAGTCGCTGATCTCCCTGCCCGCCAAGATCCCCGCCCTGTGGGACGCGGCCTTCGGCGACGGACCGCGCGAGCCCGACTCCCCGATGGGCGTGGTCGGCGCGGCCCGCGTCGGCGGCGAGATCTTCACGCTCGACATCCCCGCCACCCAGCAGCTCGCCTTCTTCCTGATGCTGGTCGCCGGCTTCAACCTCTCCCTGTTCCTGTTCAACATGCTCCCGCTGCTCCCGCTCGACGGCGGGCACATCGCGGGCGCCCTGTGGGAGGCGCTGCGCCGGAACACGGCGAAGGTGCTGCGCCGCCCGGACCCGGGCCCGTTCGATGTCGCGAAGCTGATGCCGGTGGCGTACGTCGTCGCCGGGATCTTCGTCTGCTTCACGGTTCTGGTGCTCATCGCGGACCTCGTTAACCCGGTGAGAATCTCCTAGTCGCGCGGCGTTTGTGGCGGTCGGGCACCCTGTGTGCCCGGCCGCCTTCCATTGAGTGGGTTTAAGGGGCGTGATGTGCTCGGGCGTGCGCCCGTGCCGTAATCTCGAAGCCTGGAGCCCACGATTCCGGGACCTTGATCCATAACTTGGGGTTGCACAGCAGATGACTGCGATTTCTCTCGGCATGCCGTCCGTTCCGACCAAGCTGGCCGAGCGCCGGAAGAGCCGGCAGATCCAGGTCGGATCCGTGGCCGTGGGCGGCGACGCACCGGTGTCGGTGCAGTCGATGACGACGACGCGTACGTCGGACATCGGCGCCACGCTGCAGCAGATCGCCGAGCTGACCGCGTCCGGCTGCCAGATCGTGCGCGTCGCCTGCCCCACGCAGGACGACGCCGACGCCCTCGCGACCATCGCCCGCAAGTCCCAGATCCCCGTCATCGCGGACATCCACTTCCAGCCGAAGTACGTCTTCGCGGCGATCAAGGCCGGCTGCGCCGCGGTGCGTGTGAACCCCGGCAACATCAAGCAGTTCGACGACCAGGTCAAGGAGATCGCGCGGGCCGCCAAGGACACGGGCACCCCGATCCGGATCGGCGTCAACGCGGGCTCGCTCGACAAGCGCCTGCTCCAGAAGTACGGCAAGGCGACGCCGGAGGCGCTCGTCGAGTCGGCCCTCTGGGAGGCCTCGCTCTTCGAGGAGCACGACTTCCGGGACATCAAGATCTCGGTCAAGCACAACGACCCGGTGGTCATGGTCAACGCGTACCGGCAGCTGGCCGCCGCGTGCGACTACCCGCTGCACCTCGGCGTGACCGAGGCGGGCCCCGCCTTCCAGGGCACGATCAAGTCGGCGGTGGCTTTCGGAGCCCTCCTGTCGGAGGGCATCGGCGACACCATCCGCGTGTCCCTGTCGGCGCCGCCCGCCGAGGAGGTCAAGGTCGGCCTCCAGATCCTGGAGTCCCTCAACCTCAAGCAGCGCGGCCTGGAGATCGTCTCCTGCCCGTCCTGCGGCCGCGCCCAGGTCGACGTCTACAAGCTGGCCGAGGAAGTCACCGCCGGTCTGACCGGCATGGAGGTCCCGCTGCGCGTCGCCGTCATGGGCTGTGTGGTGAACGGCCCGGGCGAGGCCCGCGAGGCCGACCTCGGCGTCGCCTCCGGCAACGGCAAGGGGCAGATCTTCGTCAAGGGCGAGGTCATCAAGACCGTGCCCGAGTCGAAGATCGTCGAGACCCTCATCGAGGAGGCGATGAAGCTCGCCGAGCAGATGGAGGCCGACGGAATCGCCTCCGGCGAGCCTTCGGTGTCGGTGGCGGGCTGAGGGAAGGTTTCAGCCCGTCCGGCAGTTCTCAGCCCGACGGGCCATTCTCAGCCCGTCCGGCGTTTGAGGACGAGCGCGAAGCGCGATGAGGGGGGTCTGGGGGGCGGAGCTCCCCAGGTACGGGACGGGTAGGGGCGGAGGGGCGAAGAACCCCAAGCCCCAGCCAACGGGCGGCGCCGCACAACCCCGCCAGGTACAGTGCGGAGATCAGCAGACCATATGATGAGGCCCCCGCACGTGTTGACCCAGACCACCACCAGGGTCCTCGAACCGAGTGACCTGGACGCCGCACTCGCCGTCCTCGACAACGAGCCGGTCGCGAACGCTTTCGTCGCGTCCCGCGTCCAGATCGCGGGCCTCGACCCCTGGCGGCTCGGCGGCGAGATGTGGGGCTGGTACGAGGACGGCATGCTGCGGTCCCTGTGCTACGCGGGCGCCAACCTGGTTCCGATCTGCGCCACCCCCCGAGCCGTCCGTGCCTTCGCCGACCGGGCGAGACGGGCCGGCCGCCGCTGCTCCTCGATCGTCGGCCCCGCCGAGCCCACCGCCCAGCTGTGGCGGCTGCTCGAACCGAGCTGGGGCCCCGCCCGCGAGGTCCGCCCCCACCAGCCCCTGATGGTCACCGACCGGCTCCCCGCCGACATCACCCCGGATCCGTACGTCCGTCGCATCCGCAAGGACGAGATGGAGACGATCATGCCGGCGTGCGTGGCCATGTTCACCGAGGAGGTCGGCGTCTCGCCGCTCTCCGGTGACGGCGGCCTGCTCTACCAGGCACGCGTGGCCGAACTCGTCGGCTCCGGACGGTCGTTCGCCCGCCTCGACCAGAACGGCAAGGTCGTCTTCAAGGCCGAGATCGGCGCCGCGACCGCACTGGCCTGCCAGATCCAGGGCGTCTGGGTCGCGCCCGAATACCGCGGCCGGGGACTCGCCGCCCCGGGCATGGCGGCCGTCCTCCGCTTCGCCCTGGCGGACGTCGCCCCGGTCGTGAGCCTGTACGTGAACGACTACAACACGGCGGCGCGGGCGACGTACCGCCGCGTGGGCTTCCAGGAGGTCGGCGCCTTCATGAGCGTCCTGTTCTGACGCTCCAGGTCGGGCCTTACCGCACCTCACACGCCTCACTGATAGCCGGGTAGTCTCGCCGCCATGCTGCGCATCCCCGGTCAGGGCCCCCGCAACCCCGACGACGTGGTCATCGGCCCGCTGGATCTCGCCGCGCGCGTCGACGAGGCGCTCGCCGTGCAGGCCCTCGCCTTCGGGCTCGGCCCCGACGAGATCGCCGTACGACGTCAGATCGTGCTGCGCCACCTCACCCACCCGGGAGCCCGCGCGCTCGGCGCGACGACGCGCGGCGGACGGCTCGTCGGCTTCGTCTACGGCATGCCCAACGACCGTACGCACTGGTGGTCCACCGTTGTGGAGCCCTACCTCCGCGCCCAGGGGTACGACGACTGGCTCGACAACTCCTTCGTGATCACCGAGCTGCACGTCCACCCGCACTACCAGAACCGCGGCATCGGCCGCGCCCTGATCACCCGCATCACGGACACCGCAGCCGAACCCCGCTCGATCCTCTCCGCGATCGACACGGACAGCCCCGCCCGCGGCCTGTACCACTCCCTCGGCTACGAGGACCTCGCCCGCCAGGTCTTCTTCCCCAGCGCCCCCAAGCCGTACGCCGTGATGGGCGCCCATCTGCCGCTCCGCAGGCGTTAGCCGATTTCCACCGTCCCGTACCGCCCGGCTAACCTCCTGGCATCACCCTTGAGCAGCAGGAGTAAAGAATCATGGCCCAGGTCCAGCGCATGTCCCGGTTGATGGTCAAGACACTGCGCGACGACCCGGCGGACGCCGAGGTGCTCAGCCACAAGCTGCTGGTGCGCGCCGGCTATGTGCGCCGCACCGCCGCGGGCGTGTGGTCCTGGCTGCCGCTCGGCAAGAAGGTCCTGGCCAACGTCGAGCGGATCGTCCGCGAGGAGATGGACGCCATCGGCGCGCAGGAGGTCTCGCTGCCCGCTCTGCTGCCCAAGGAGCCCTACGAGGCGACCGGCCGCTGGGAGGAGTACGGCCCCGAGCTGTTCCGCCTGAACGACCGCAAGGGCGGTGACTACCTCCTCGGCCCGACCCACGAGGAGATCTTCACGCTCCTGGTCAAGGACCAGTGCACGTCCTACAAGGACCTGCCGGTGATCCTCTACCAGATCCAGAACAAGTACCGCGACGAGGCCCGCCCGCGCGCCGGCATCCTGCGCGGCCGCGAGTTCCTGATGAAGGACTCGTACTCCTTCGACCTGGAGGACGAGGGCCTCGCCCGGTCCTACGCCCTGCACCGTGCGGCGTACCAGAAGATCTTCGCGCGCCTCGGCCTGGACTACCGCATCTGCGCAGCCACCGCGGGCGCCATGGGCGGCTCCAAGTCCGAGGAGTTCCTCGCCCCGGCCGCCGCCGGCGAGGACACCTTCGCCGACTGCCCCAACTGCGACTACGCCGCCAACACCGAGGCGATCACGTACGCGCTGCAGCCGGTGGACGCCGACGGCGTGCCCGCCCTCGAAGAGATCCCGACCCCGGACACCCCGACGATCGAGACGCTCGCCGCGCACCTGAACGTCCCGGCCTCCGCCACCCTGAAGAACCTCCTCATCAAGGTGGACGGCGAGATCGTCGCGATCGGCGTCCCCGGCGACCGCGAGGTCGACATGGGCAAGGTCGAGGCGCACTTCGCCCCGGCCCCCGTCGAACTCGTCACCGCCGAGGACTTCGTGGGCCGCGACGACCTCGTACGCGGCTACGTCGGCCCGCAGGGCCTGGAGAAGGTCCGCTACCTCGCCGACCCGCGCGTCGCCCCCGGCACCTCCTGGATCACCGGCGCCAACAAGGAGGGCGTGCACGCGAAGAACGTCGTCGCGGGCCGTGACTTCGAGGTCGACGAGTACGTCGACTCCGTGGTCGTGCAGGAAGGCGACCCCTGCCCGAACTGCGGCACCGGCCTCAAGCTGGACCGCGCGATCGAGATCGGCCACATCTTCCAGCTCGGCCGCAAGTACGCCGACGCCCTCCAGCTCGACGTCCTCGGCCAGCAGGGCAAGCCGGTCCGCGTGACCATGGGCTCGTACGGCATCGGCGTCTCCCGCGCGGTCGCGGCCCTCGCCGAGCAGCACGCCGACGAGCAGGGCCTGTGCTGGCCGAAGGAGGTCGCCCCGGCCGATGTCCACGTGGTCGCCGCGGGCAAGGCCCTGCAGACGGAGCTGGCTCTCGACGTCTCCGACAAGCTGGCCGCGGCCGGCGTCCGCGTCCTGGTCGACGACCGCGCCGGCGTCTCCCCGGGCGTGAAGTTCACGGACGCCGAGCTCATCGGCGTACCGAAGATCCTGGTGGCGGGCCGCCGCTCCGCCGAGGGTGTCCTGGAGCTCAAGGACCGCCGCACCGGCGAGCGCGAGGAGCTGACGGTGGACGAGGCGATCGCCCGCCTGACCGCGTGACGGACGCCTCTCGGAGGCTTCTTCTGAGGTGCCTGGGTGCTGTTCCCCGGCCGTGGAACGTGACAGAGCGTGCTACGGCCGGGGACGGTCATGAACGTCAGGCAGCGAGCGATCGACCGACCGACCGGTCAGAGCCAGCCGGCGAACTCCAGCAGCAGCTCCGCGTCCTGCGGACGCCCGACCCGCCGCGCCCGCACCCCCGACTCGACCGCCCGGAACAGGGTCCAGCCCCGCAGCCGTTCCTGGTCCACGTCCAGGGACTCGGCGAGGCGCTTCACCCGCCGCCGTGTGATCGTCGATCCGGACGGAGACGCGATCAGGTCCTCGACCCGGTCGCGGACCAGCCGGGCCAGGTCGAAGGCACACTCGCCGACCACCGGGTCGGGGCCCACGGCCAGCCAGGGCATGCGGTCACCCGCGAGTACCTTGCTCTGCCGGAAGGTGCCGTGCAGCAGCCGTTCCTCGGGCGGTTCGGCGAGCAGTTCATCGCGGGCCGCGAGCGCCGCGTCCACCAGGGGCGCGACCTCCTCGTCGGTGCGCGCCGTCGCACGCATCGCCTCGGCCTGCCGCCCGGTCCGCTCGGCGACGGTCTCGAAGACATGGGCCGCCGGCGGCTCGATCCACAGCCGCCGCAGCGTCCCCGCCGCCTCCAGCAAGGCCTTCGCCTCGGGCAGCGATCGCACGCTCATCTCCGGATGCAGCCGCTCCAGCAGCAGTACGCCGTGGGTGTCGCCGGGGTTGAGGAGCCGGACCGCGCCGCGTCCGTCCCAGTGGGCGAGCGCGGCCCGCTCGCTCTCCGGACGGGCCCGCTCGGGCGCCAGCTTCAGCACGGCGGGCGTCCCGTCGACCAGCCGCACCAGGACGACGAGGCTGCTGCGCCCGCCGGGCGCCTGCACCCGCTCCACCGTCAACTCGCGTAGATCGACGGCCTGTTGGGCCAGCTCGGGCAGCTTGTCCAGCCACTCGCCGGTCCCGTCGGCGCCGTTGCGCTGGGTCTCGCCGAGTGCCCGTACGAGGCGCTGCGGCGGTTCGAAAGCCATGCGCGAGTTGTTCCCTTCCAGGTCGCGTTACGTCTGCGAGGGTGCCGACGCGGACGGGGTGGCCGCCCGCTCGGCGAGACCAGGGAAGGCTACGCTCTCGCCGCGCCAGCGCACCGCGCGCACCGCCGCCTCGCGCAGCGCCTCGGCGGCCCTGCGCCGCGCGTCCCCCGTGGAGGCGCGGACGAGGTCGGAATACACCCCGGCCACGCGTTCTTCCAGTTCGGCCGCGAACCGCACCGCCGTGTCGGGGTCCTTCACGGCGAAGGGCAGCGCATACGCCGCCGCGGAGGCGTCGGGCTTGCCGCCCAGGTCCCGCACGGCCCGCGTCAACTCGTCGCGCCGGGCGCGATGGGCGTCGTACGCCGCCCGCGCCGCGTCCCGCCGGGCCTCGCTGATCTTGCCGCCGACGACGCCGTATCCGTAGACGACGGCGTGCTCGGCCCCCAGCGCGGCCTGCAGCGCCTTCAGCTGGGCTTCCCTGGCGGCCTTGGTTTCCTTCGTTCTCTTGGTCTCGCTCACTTCGTCCCCTCCGTCAGCAGAAACGCGTGTGCGGCTCCGGCGGCCGCCACCGAGGCCAGCAGCCTGGCCAGCTCTCCCGGTACATCCAGCAGGGCCTTCGTGCGCTCGTCCGCGAGGGTGCGCTCGGCGGCGGCGAGGTCGCTGAGGGCGTCTTTCGGGTCGGTCGGTACGGCGGGGGAGGCGTCGGCGGCTGCGGATGCGGAGGCCGAGACCGATGCGGAGGCCGAGACCGAGGGGGACGTCGACGACCGGGGCGCCGACGACGGGGGCGTCGACGGGCGGCTCCCGGTGGTCCCGAAGGCCTCCGCGTGCCGTACGACCTCCGCCCGCAGGGGGCGCAGCCGCTCCGCCAGCGCGGGGTGCGCGGTGATCACGGCGGTGTACCGCGCGGCCAGCGTCTCGCTGTCGCGGGCCGCACGCGCGCGTGCTCGGTCCGCGGCCGAGGGGCTGCCGCCGTCCGTGGTGTCCTTGGACGACTCGGGGGCGGAGCAGCCCACGAGCACGAGGGCGCCCGCGGCCGAGGCGAGCAGGCGCCTTCGGCGCGGGCCCAACGGGGGGCGCGACGGCAGGGTGAACGGCACGACAGACGTCCTCGGAGGGCTCGTACGAAAGGGAGGGCGATCCGCCCGTGATCACGGTACCCGCGCCAGAGGCGATCACTCGCCAGCGCCTCTCCCGCATGGACGCCCAGGCTTGTTCTTCGCCCCCTCCGCCCCTACCCGTCCCGTATGCCGCCCCCAGACCCCCGCTGTCGCGCTGACGCGCTCGTCCTCAAACGCCGGACGGGCTGCCCCCCCATACGCCCCGCCCCGATGGACGGCAACACCCCCCGCGACCGGATACCCTTTGACCTGACACGCGACCAACCCACAACAGCACACGCGGCCGAGGAGTCACCCGGATGAGCACCACCCAGAGCGAGAGGCTGCGAGAACTGCTGGAACCGCTCGTGAGCTCCCAGGGCCTCGACTTCGAAGAGGTCGAAGTGGAATCCGTCGGCCGCAAGCGTGTACTGCGCGTCGTCGTCGACTCCGACACCGGGGCGGATCTGGACGCGATCGCCGATGTGAGCCGCGCGCTCTCGGCGAAGCTCGACGAGACGGACGCGATGGGCGAGGGCGAGTACACCCTCGAGGTCGGAACCCCCGGTGCCGAGCGTGAGCTCAAGGAGCACCGTCACTACGTACGCGCCACCGACCGCCTGGTGAAGTTCCAACTGGCGGAAGGCGGCGACCTGGTCGCCCGGATCATGAAGGTCGAGGACGACGGTCTCGACGTCGAAGTGCCCGGAGTGAAGGGACGCAAGGCCACCGCCCGGCGTCTCGCCTTCGAGGACATCGCCAAGGCGCGCGTCCAGGTCGAGTTCAGCCGTAAGAACAAGAACGAACAGCACGAAGAGAACGTGGAGGAGGCGTAGCCGTGGACATCGACATGAGTGCCCTGCGGGGCTTGGTACGGGAGAAGGAGATCTCCTTCGACCTGCTGGTCGAGGCGATCGAGGCGGCCCTCCTCATCGCCTACCACCGCACCGAGGGAAGCCGCCGCCACGCGCGCGTGGAGCTCAACCGGGAGACCGGCCATGTGACCGTGTGGGCGAAGGAGGACCCCGAGGACCTGGAGGAGGGGCAGGAGGCGCGCGAGTTCGACGACACCCCGTCCGGGTTCGGCCGGATCGCCGCGACCACCGCCAAGCAGGTCATCCTCCAGCGCCTGCGGGACGCGCAGGACGACGCGACCCTCGGCGAGTACGCCGGACGTGAGGGCGACATCGTCACGGGTGTGGTCCAGCAGGGCCGCGACCCCAAGAACGTCCTCGTCGACATCGGCAAGCTGGAGGCCATCCTGCCGGTGCAGGAGCAGGTCCCCGGCGAGAACTACGAGCACGGCCTGCGCCTGCGCTCATACGTCGTCCGAGTGGCGAAGGGCGTCCGCGGCCCGTCCGTGACGCTGTCCCGTACGCACCCCAATCTGGTGAAGAAGCTCTTCGCCCTGGAGGTGCCGGAGATCGCCGACGGATCCGTCGAGATCGCCGCCATCGCGCGCGAGGCCGGTCACCGTACGAAGATCGCCGTCCGGTCCACCCGGTCGGGGCTCAACGCCAAGGGCGCCTGCATCGGCCCCATGGGCGGCCGCGTGCGCAATGTCATGGCCGAGCTGAACGGCGAGAAGATCGACATCGTCGACTGGTCGGACGATCCGGCCGAGATGGTGGCGAACGCGCTCTCCCCGGCCCGTGTGTCCAAGGTAGAGGTCGTCGACCTCGCGGCCCGCTCCGCGCGCGTCACGGTCCCGGACTACCAGCTGTCGCTGGCGATCGGCAAGGAAGGGCAGAATGCCCGGCTTGCCGCCCGGCTCACGGGCTGGCGGATCGACATCCGTCCGGACACCGAGCAGCCCGCCGAGTAGGTCCGGGAATAGATCCAAGCCGCGGCTGGCTGTGATCACGACAGATCTGGCGCGGCAACTGTTCGATTCTTGCCCCAAAGGGGTGAGGTCGGCACGGGGAGGTAGACTTAGGAGTGTCTGGCCGGACGCGAGCCTGCGCATGCCCTGAACGCACCTGTGTGGGGTGCCGGGAGCGAGCGGCCAAGGCGGATCTGCTGCGGATCGTGGCGGTCGAGGGCGAATGCGTCCCCGATCATCGCGGTACGCTGCCCGGCCGGGGTGCGTATGTACACCCCGCCCTGGTCTGTCTCGACCTGGCGGTACGCCGCCGGGCGTTCCCACGGGCGCTGCGTGCCCCGGGAGCGCTCGACACAGCGGCGTTGCGCCTCTACGTCGAGCAGACAACCCCGTAAGACGTGTCGTGCGGAACCCCCGTGCGGCCCTGGTACCCCGCGAGTTGGAAGTAGGTCGAGATTGCGATGAGCACTCGATGAGCACGCGATGAGTACGCCCATGAAGTAGCGACGGTCCGGACGCAACCCGGACCTAAAAGGAGCGAAGTGGCTAAGGTCCGGGTATACGAACTCGCCAAGGAGTTCGGGGTTGAGAGCAAGGTCGTCATGGCCAAGCTCCAAGAGCTCGGTGAATTCGTCCGTTCGGCGTCCTCGACGATCGAGGCGCCCGTTGTACGCAAACTGACTGACGCCCTCCAGCAGGGCAGCGGTGGCGGCAAGCCCGCCTCCGCCCGTAAGGCTGCCCCGGCCAAGCCGGCGGCCCCCTCTCCCGCGCAGGCCGCCCGTCCGGCTGCCCCGCGCCCGCCGGCCCCGAAGCCGGCCGCGGCCGAGCGCCCCTCGGCGCCGGTCACTCCGGTCACTCCGGTCACTCCGGCGACTCCGGGCCCGCGCCCCACGCCGGGTCCCAAGCCTGCTCCGAAGCCCGCTCCGGCGGCTCCGGCTCCGGTCGCGCCCGAGTTCACCGCGCCCCCGTCGGCCCCCGCGGCTCCGGCCACCGGCGCCCGTCCGGGCGCCCGTCCCGGTGCTCCCAAGCCCGGTGCCCGTCCGGCCGGTCCCGGCCAGGGTGGTCCCCGCGGCGACCGTCCCGAGCGTGGCGACCGTCAGGGCGCCCCGCGTCAGGGCGGCCAGGCCCCGCGTCCCGGCGCTCGTCCGGCCGGCCCGCGTCCGGGCAACAACCCCTTCACCTCTGGTGGCTCCACTGGCATGGCGCGCCCGCAGGCGCCCCGTCCCGGCGGCGCCCCGCGTCCCGGTGGCGGAGGTGCCCCGGGCGGTCCGCGTCCGCAGGGCGCGGGTCAGGGTGGTCCCCGTCCGCAGGGCGGTCCCGGTGGCGCTCCGCGTCCCCAGGGCGGTCCGGGCGGTTCCCGTCCCACTCCGGGCGGCATGCCCCGTCCGCAGGCGCCCCGTCCTGGTGGCGGCCCCGGCGGTCCCGGTGGTAACCGTCCGAACCCCGGCATGATGCCGCAGCGTCCCGCTGCGGGTCCGCGTCCCGGTGGCGGTGGCCCCGGCGGCCGTGGTCCCGGCGGCGGCGGCGGTCGTCCCGGTCCCGGTGGCGGCGGTCGTCCGGGCGGCGGAGGCGGCGGCGGCTTCGCCGGCCGTCCCGGTGGCGGCGGCGGTGGCGGCTTCGCGGGTCGTCCCGGCGGTCCTGGTGGCGGTGGCGGCGGTTTCGCCGGTCGTCCCGGTGGTCCCGGTGGCGGCGGCGGTGGCCGTCCCGGCTTCGGCGGTCGTCCGGGTGGTCCCGGTGGCCGTGGTGGCACGCAGGGTGCCTTCGGCCGTCCCGGTGGTCCGGCGCGTCGTGGTCGCAAGTCGAAGCGGCAGAGGCGCCAGGAGTACGAGGCCATGCAGGCCCCGTCGGTCGGCGGCGTGATGCTGCCTCGCGGCAACGGACAGGCCGTCCGACTGTCGCGCGGTGCGTCCCTCACCGACTTCGCGGAGAAGATCAACGCCAACCCGGCGTCGCTCGTCGCCGTGATGATGAACCTGGGCGAGATGGTCACGGCCACGCAGTCCGTCTCGGACGAGACGCTGCTGCTGCTCGGCCAGGAGATGAACTACGAAGTCCAGATCGTCAGCCCGGAGGAGGAGGACCGCGAGCTTCTCGAGTCCTTCGACATCGAGTTCGGCGAGGACGAGGGTGGCGAGGAGTTCCTCGTCGCGCGTCCGCCGGTCGTGACCGTCATGGGTCACGTCGACCACGGTAAGACCCGACTGCTGGACACCATCCGCAAGACGAACGTCGTCGCGGGCGAGGCCGGCGGTATTACGCAGCACATCGGTGCGTACCAGGTCGCGACCGAGGTCAACGACGAACAGCGTCGCATCACCTTCATCGACACCCCGGGTCACGAGGCGTTCACCGCTATGCGTGCCCGTGGTGCGAAGTCGACCGACATCGCGATCCTCGTGGTGGCGGCCAACGACGGTGTGATGCCCCAGACGATCGAGGCGCTGAACCACGCCAAGGCGGCCGACGTGCCGATCGTGGTCGCGGTCAACAAGATCGACGTCGAGGGTGCCGACCCGACGAAGGTGCGCGGTCAGCTCACCGAGTTCGGTCTGGTGGCCGAGGAGTACGGCGGCGACACGATGTTCGTCGACATCTCCGCCAAGCAGGGTCTGAACATCGACCAGCTGCTCGAGGCCGTGGTCCTGACCGCGGACGCCTCGCTCGACCTGCGGGCCAACCCGGAGCAGGACGCGCAGGGCATCGCGATCGAGTCCCACCTCGACCGTGGCCGTGGCGCCGTCGCGACCGTCCTGGTCCAGCGAGGCACCCTGCGGGTCGGCGACACCATGGTGGTCGGCGACGCGTACGGCCGTGTCCGCGCGATGCTCGACGACAAGGGCGAGAACGTGGAAGAGGCGGGTCCCTCGACCCCGGTCCTCGTCCTCGGTCTCACCAACGTCCCGGGCGCCGGCGACAACTTCCTGGTTGTCGACGAGGACCGCACGGCGCGTCAGATCGCAGAGAAGCGCGCGGCGCGCGAGCGCAACGCCAACTTCGCCCGCCGGGGTGTCCGGTTCTCCCTGGAGAACCTGGACGAGGCCCTCAAGGCCGGTCTGGTGCAGGAACTCAACCTCATCATCAAGGGCGACGCGTCCGGTTCGGTGGAGGCTCTCGAGTCCTCGCTGCTCCAGCTCGACGTCGGCGACGAGGTCGACATCCGTGTCCTGCACCGCGGTGTGGGTGCGGTCACCGAGTCCGACATCAACCTGGCGACCGGCTCCGACGCCATCGTCATCGGCTTCAACGTCCGCGCCGCGGGCCGCGCGGCGCAGATGGCGGAGCGCGAGGGTGTCGACGTCCGGTACTACTCGGTGATCTACCAGGCCATCGAGGAGATCGAGGCGGCCCTCAAGGGCATGCTCAAGCCGGAGTACGAGGAGGTCGAGCTCGGCACGGCGGAGATCCGCGAGGTCTTCAAGTCGTCCAAGCTGGGCAACATCGCCGGTGTCCTGGTCCGCTCGGGCGAGGTCAAGCGCAACACCAAGGCGCGCCTCATCCGCGACGGCAAGGTCATCGCGGAGAACCTCACCATCTCCGGCCTGCGTCGCTTCAAGGACGACGTCACCGAGATCCGCGAAGGCTTCGAGGGTGGTATCAACCTCGGAAACTTCAACGACATCAAGGTCGACGACGTCATCGCGACGTACGAGATGCGCGAGAAGCCGCGGTCGTAACGCGGTTGTCTGAGCTGGCCGGCGGTGACAAGTCACCGCCGGCCAGCTTGCCGTCTGCCCCCGGGTTCCTTCGGCTGCGGGCCGGTGGGGGCTGGTCGCGCTCACGCGGCGGAGCCGCACAATGTCAGCGACCCGCGCCCCTGACCCCGGTAAGGACGGCGGGGGCGAAAAACCCCATCGAGCGCCCCCGGCGTTCGATGTACGGTTCTGATGTCCCTGCCAAGCGCATTGGCAGGTCATCTATCCCGTACCGGCGGGACATCCGGTTACACATGTATGTGGGGACTCTGTCCTTCGACCTGCTCCTCGGCGACGTTCGCTCGCTGAAGGAGAAACGCTCAGTCGTCCGCCCCATCGTGGCCGAGCTCCAGCGCAAATACGCGGTGAGCGTGGCGGAGACGGGCAACCAGGACCTGCACCGCAGGGCCGAGATCGGTCTCGCGGTGGTCTCCGGAAACACCGAGCACCTCCGCGACGTACTGGACCGGTGCGAACGGCTCGTCGCGGCGCGACCGGAGGTGGAGCTGCTCTCGGTGCGGCGCAGGCTCCACACAGACGAAGATTGACGAAACAAGCAAGGCGAAGAAGGAGACGGACCAGTGGCCGACAACGCGCGGGCGAAGAGGCTGGCGGACCTCATCCGAGAGGTGGTGGCCCAGAAGCTGCAGCGCGGGATCAAGGACCCGCGGCTCGGCACACACGTCACGATCACGGACACCCGGGTCACCGGGGATCTCCGGGAGGCGACCGTCTTCTACACGGTGTACGGGGACGACGGGAAGCGCGCGGCGGCCGCCGCGGGCCTGGAGAGCGCCAAGGGCGTGCTTCGCTCGGCGGTCGGCGCGGCGGCGGGTGTGAAGTTCACGCCGACGCTGACCTTCGTCGCCGACGCCCTGCCGGACACCGCCAAGACCATCGAGGACCTGCTCGACAAGGCGCGGGCCTCCGACGCCAAGGTGCGCGAGGTCTCGGCCGGCGCCACCTTCGCCGGTGACGCGGACCCGTACAAGAAGCCGGGCGAGGACGACGAGGACGACGCCACCGAATGACCCAGAAGCACCGGACGCCCGACGGGCTTGTCATCGTCGACAAGCCGTCGGGGTTCACTTCGCACGACGTGGTCGCCAAGATGCGCGGGATCGCCAGGACCCGCCGCGTCGGACACGCCGGCACCCTCGACCCCATGGCGACGGGCGTGCTCGTCCTCGGCGTCGAGAAGGCGACCAAGCTCCTCGGACACCTCGCGCTGACCGAGAAGGAGTACCTGGGCACCATCAGGCTCGGCCAGAGCACGCTCACCGACGACGCCGAGGGTGACATCACGTCGTCCACCGACGCCTCCGGCGTGAAGCGGGATGCCGTCGACGCCGGGATCGCCAAGCTGACCGGCGACATCATGCAGGTGCCGTCCAAGGTCAGCGCCATCAAGATCGACGGCGTGCGCTCGTACAAGCGGGCGCGCGAGGGCGAGGACTTCGAGATCCCGGCCCGTCCGGTGACCATCTCGTCGTTCGCGGTGTACGACGTCCGTGACGCCGTCGCCGAGGACGGGACCCCGGTACTCGACCTGGTCGTCTCCGTCGTCTGCTCGTCCGGGACGTACATCCGGGCGCTGGCTCGCGACCTGGGCGCGGACCTGGGCGTCGGCGGTCATCTCACCGCCCTGCGCCGCACCCGCGTCGGCCCGTACAAGCTCGACTCCGCGCGCACCCTCGGTCAGCTCCAGGAGGAGCTGACCGTGATGCCGATCGCGGAGGCGGCCGCCGCCGCGTTCCCGCGCTGGGACGTGGACGCCAAGCGGGCGCGGCTGCTGCTGAACGGCGTACGCCTGGAGATGCCCGAGGAGTACGCGGGCAAGGGCCCCGTCGGGGTCTTCGATCCCGAGGGGCGGTTCCTCGCGCTGGTGGAGGAGCAGAAGGGGAAGGCGAAGAGCCTGGCCGTGTTCGGCTGACGTTCTTCGGCGTTCTCGCGCGCTGTGCCCCGTTCTGCCGTGTCCTTGCGCGGTCTTGCGCGTTCTTCCCGTAGCGGTGCGGCGGTCCTGTGGGCCGCCGCCCGTGGAGCGGCGATCACAGGGTCTCGTGCCCGCCGCTCCACGGTCCCCCCTCGGTTCCCCCACACAAGGGTGTATCCATCCGTCCTCACCTATTCACCCCTTCGGGCAGGCGCTCGGAGTGAACCGGGGGGAGCGGAAGGGGCGCGTTCGCCGCGCGATCTGTCCCGCTGATCACCTCGCACCTACCGTCGGAAAAGGAGCACGGCGGGGAGGTCGAGCATGGCGGGACGGGGCCCGCGGGCCGGGAGCCGGCAGGCACCCGACGATACCCGGGACACACGGGACGAGACCCTGGTCCGCGTCTGCGACCTCGCGGGCCGCCCGCGCGGCACGGGTTTCGCCGCCGACCACCACGGCACGGTGATCACCAGTCACGAGGCCGTCGACGGCCTGGCCTGCCTTGTCCTGCACGCCCACGGCGACCGCACGTGTGTGGTCACCGCCGACGCCGTCACGCCCCTGCCCGACGCCGATCTGGCTCTCGTACGCACCGAAGGTCTCGGACTCGACCCGCTCCCCGTCACCGTGCGGGACCGAGTCGCGACCGGCACGTACGTACGGATTGCCGCGGGCGGCTGGCGCGAGGCGCGCGTGCTCGGTACGTCCGCCGCCACGTACACGGCGACCGACCGCTTCCATCTCCTGGACGGCGCCCTGGAGTTGGCGATCGGCACGGCGGGCGCGGACGCGCTCCGGCTGGGCGGCGGCGCGGCCGGGGGACCGGTCCTCGACGCCGCGACCGGCGCGGTGGTGGGGGTGCTCGGCACGGCGCTGCACACCGCGCACCGGGCAACGGGGTTCGCCGTCCCCCTGCGGGGTGTGGAGGGTCCCCTCGCCGAGGTGCTGGAGCGCAACGCGGCGACAGTGGCCGCGTACGGGGCCGATCTGAATCCGGCGGGGGTGCTGGAGCTCACCGCGACCTCGGTGGGGTCGGACGGGCCGGGGGCGGCGACGTCGGTGGGTTCCGGCGGCGCGGAGTCCGGGCCGGTCGAACGGGCCGACGTGGTCAGGGAGTTCGCCGCCTTCGAGGACGGCCCGGCCCTCGTGCTCGGGCTCGTCGGCCCGCCCGGCAGCGGCCGTACGACGGAACTGGCGGCCCTCGCCGCCCGCCGCACCCACGGCACGGCACCGGCCCCCACCCTGTGGCTGCGCGGCGCCGACCTCCTTGCCGCCGACACCTCCGTGGCGGACGCGGCGACCCGGGCGCTGGCGCGGGCCGGGCGGATCGTGGCGGCCTCACGGTGTACGGGCGCGGAGGGCGACGGGCAGACCGCCGGCCTCACGCCCTCCGAGGTGCTGCCTCCAGGCGCGTACGGCGGTGAACTGGGCGACATCGGGCCCAAGCGGCTGGCCCGGTCGGCACGGGACGCGGGGCGGCCGCTGCTGCTGCTCCTCGACGGCCCCGAGGAGATGCCGCCCGCCCTGGCCCAGCGGCTGCCCGAGTGGACCGCCGGGACGGTCGCGTGGCTGCGGGAGACCGGGGCGCGGCTCGTCGTGGGGTGCCGGGCCGAGTACTGGGAGCAGGCGGGGGCGGAGTTTCCGGGGGAGTTGCTGCACCGGGGCGCGGCGGGCCCGGACCCGCTGTTTCCGGCCTGCGTACGGCTGGGGGACCTGACCGAGGGGGAGGCCCGGACGGCCCGGTGGCGCGCCGGGATCCCCGAGGGCGTGCTGGTGGACGCCGACGCGCGGCACCCCCTGACGCTGCGGCTTCTCTCGGAGGTGCGGGCCGCGCTGCCGTCCGCCCCGGCCGGGCGGCTAGGGCCTGTGTCGGAAGTGGCGCCTGCCGGGCGATGCCTGGCACGCCCTCTCGCCGCACCGGGCGAAAGCCCGAGTACGTCCAGTACGAGGGCTTTCGCCCGGCACGCCGAGAGCACGCACCAGACGCCGCCCGGCCCGCCCTTCGGGCGAACGACGCCACTTCCGACACAGGCCCTAGACCGGGACGACGTCTTCACCGCGTACCTGGACCTGATGTGCCTGCGCATCGCGGTCCGCCTCGCCACGGCCAACGGGCTGCGCGGGACCGCCGTACGACGGCTCGCCGCCCATGTCTCCGGCCAGGTGCACGAGGCCGCGCGGCGCTGTCTGGGCCCCGGGCAGGGCGAGCTGGACCGCGCGTCCTTCGAGGCCGTCTTCCCGTGGGGACCCGCCCCGGGACGCCGCCTCGCCGGCACCACCGGCTGGGCCTCCGCCGTCCTCACCGAGGGCCTCCTCGCCCCCGCCGGCAACGGCTACCGCTTCGCCCACGAGGAGCCCCTGGCCCGCCTCGGGTCCCTGAATCCCGGACGCCGGGGCCGCGGGAGCACGGCGCCACGCCCGATGCCCCCACCGCCCCTCGCTACCTCGACGCCGTATCCCGCCTCCTGGCCGCCGACCCCGGCGCCGTACAGCCCCACCTCGCCCACTGGTTCGACGACGAGCGCCCGCTCCCGGCGACCCCGCACGCGACCGTCGCGACCGCCGCGCAGGCCTTGCTGTACGCGCATCGGCGCAGGGCGCTGGACGATCTGGCCGAGGTGCTGGTCGAGCGTGCGCACCGGCGCGGTGACGAGCTGCTCGCCGTACTCGCCGAGGAGGAGCCGTCGGCCGTGTGCCGGGCCGTGGACCGGTGGGCGCATGACGAGCGGCCGGCGCGGCGGGTGGCGGCGGTGGCGTACGGCTTGCGGGCCGCGCCGTTCGTGCGCACGGAGGCCGACCGCGACCTGCTGCGGTACGCGGCGCTCGCCCTGCTGGCCCGCCCCTCCGACGCGGCGCTGCACGGCGGAGCCCTCGGCCTCCTCGTACGCGATCCGCGGACGCGATCCCGGTATCTGCCGCCGGCCCTGGAGCGTTTCACGGCCGGTGATCCCCAGCTGCCCCCGAGCGCGCTGGTCGCCGCGCTCACCACCCACCCGGACCCGGTGCTCGCCGCCTTCCGGAACCGGCTGCGGCAGTCAGGGCCTGGCACGGGCGAGGTGCTGCGAGCCCTCGGCGACGTCACCACGCCCGCTCTCGCCCGCCGTGTCGCCGCGATGGTGCGGGAGGTCGTGGAGCTGCGTCCCGAGGTCGCCGCGCAGGTGGCCTCGTATGTCGATCGGCGCCTGGCCTACGGACCCACCGCACGCGCGGTGCTGTTTCCGCTGGTCAGCGGTCTGCTGGACGGTTACCCCGCCTCGGTGCGGGCGGCGCTCGCGGCCGTCCTGGCGGCGCCGGGGAGCCCCGCGTCACGCCCGCTGCGGCGCGAACTGCTGGATCTGCTGCTCGCCCACGAGCGGGACCCGGCCGTCCTCGACACCCTTCTCAAGGCCGCCGCGGACGGAGCGGACCGCAGGGGCGAAGAGCCCACCCGCGAGCTGGTCCACCGCGCGGGCCTGCTCCTCGTCCGCACCCCGGCCGGCGCCACCGGCTTCGACCGCGGCCTCGTCGACCTGGCCCGCCAGTTTCCGGGCTTCGCCACCCTGGTGGCCCGCTGGCTGACCGGCTCCCCCGAGGAGTGGGCCGCGGTGGTCGGCCCGAGTACCCGCCGCATGATCGAGAACCTGGCCGGGGTCCGGGTCCCCGCCTGACCTGTGCGCGATGCGTCACACGATGCCGGTGCTGGCCGAGCGCGCTCGGCATGGCACCCTTAGAGCTGCGAATGAGGCCATCACGGATACAGGTTCGACAAGGAGCGGTCACAGTGCAGCGCTGGCGTGGCTTGGAGGACATCCCCGAGGACTGGGGGCGCAGCGTCGTCACCATCGGTTCCTACGACGGGGTGCACCGTGGGCACCAGCTGATCATCCGGCATGCCGTGGAACGCGCCCGGGAGCTGGGCGTGCCCTCCGTCGTCGTCACCTTCGACCCGCACCCCAGCGAGGTCGTGCGCCCCGGCAGCCACCCCCCGCTGCTCGCCCCGCACCACCGCCGCGCCGAGCTGATGGCCGAGCTGGGCGTGGACGCGCTGCTCATCCTTCCCTTCACCACCGAGTTCTCGAAGCTGTCGCCCGCCGACTTCGTGGTGAAGGTCCTGGTCGACAAGCTGCAGGCCAAGGCCGTCGTCGAGGGCCCCAACTTCCGCTTCGGCCACAAGGCCGCGGGTCATGTCGGCTTCCTGCGCGAGCAGGGGGAGACGTACGACTTCGAGGTCGAGGTCGTCGATCTGTACGTGACGGGTGCGGCGGGCGGTGGCGAGCCCTTCTCCTCGACCCTCACCCGGCGGCTCGTGGCCGAGGGCGATGTCGAGGGCGCGCGCGAGATCCTCGGACGTCCGCACCGCGTCGAGGGCATCGTCGTCCGCGGCGCCCAGCGCGGCCGCGAGCTCGGCTTCCCGACGGCGAACGTCGAGACCCTCCCGCACACCGCCATCCCCGCGGACGGCGTTTACGCCGGCTGGCTGCAGGTCGAGGGCGAGGCGATGCCCGCGGCGATCTCCGTCGGCACGAACCCGCAGTTCGACGGCACCGAGCGCACCGTCGAGGCCTATGCCATCGACCGCGTCGGCCTCGACCTGTACGGCCTGCACGTCGCCGTCGACTTCCTGGCCTTCGTCCGCGGCCAGGCCAGGTTCGAAAGCATCGAGGCGCTCCTTGAGACCATGGCCGAGGACGTGAAGCGCTGCCGCGAGCTGGTCGAGGCGTACGACGCCGACTCCGCGTAGACGTCCTGCGTACGGCGACGGGGGCGGCCGGTGCTCATGAACGCACCGGCCGCCCCCGTCTTCGTACTCAGGACGTGAGCGCCGCCCTCGCCCAGTGGCACGCCACCTGCGCCCCGCCGCTCCCGTCGAGCACCTCCAGGTCCTGTCCCCGGCACGCGTCCGCGACGCCCGCCCGCTCCGCCTCGCCGCTCGCCAGGATCTGGCAGCGGGCGTGGAAGCGGCAGCCGGACGGGATGCGGGACGGGTCCGGGGGTTCGCCGGTCAGCACGACCGGATCGCCCGGTGCCTCCGGCAGGACGGACAACAGGGCCTGGGTGTACGGATGCCGAGGAGCCGTCAGGACCTGTTCGACGTCGCCGGTCTCCACGACCCGGCCGAGGTACATCACGGCGACCCGGTCGGCGATGTTCCAGGCCAGGCCCAGATCGTGGGTCACCACTAGGGCGGACAGGCCGAGTTCGGAGCGCAGCCGGAGCAGCAGGGCCAGGATCTCGCCGCGTACCGACGCGTCGAGGGAGGCCACCGGCTCGTCGGCGACGATGAGTTCGGGTTCCAGGACGAGCGCGCCCGCGATGACGACGCGCTGGCGCTGGCCGCCGGACAGCTCGTGCGGGTAGCGGAGGAAGAAGCGCTCCGGAGGGCGCAGCCCGGCCCGGGAGAGGGCTTGTGCCACCGCGGCCTGCTCGTCGCCGCCGTACCCGTGGATGCGCAGGCCCTCGGCCACCGCGTCGTACACCGTGTGCCGGGGGTTGAGCGAGCCGCTCGGGTCCTGAAGGACCAGCTGGACGCGCTTGCGGTACGCCTTCAGCGCGCGTGAGGAGTAGTCGAGCGGCTTGCCGTCGAAGGTGACGCCGCCGCCGGTCGGCGGGACGAGCCCGAGGAGCGAGCGCGCCAGCGTCGTCTTGCCGCAGCCCGACTCGCCGACCAGGGCGACGATCTCGCCGGGCCGGATGTCGAGGTCGACGCCGTCGACGGCACGGGCGTGGGCGGCTCCGTGGCGACCGGGAAAGGTGACGTGCAGGCCCTGGGCGCTCAGGAGAGGCGGAGTGGTCATGATGTGCTGCTCCTCGCTTCTTCCGCTTCTCCGGTGGCCTCAGGGGCTGTTGGTGCTGCTGGTGCTCCCACGTGCACGCAGGCCGCCCACCGTCCCGTCCCCGCGTCCCGCAGCGCCTGGTCCTGCGTGACGCAGGCGTCCAGTGCCACCGCACACCGGGGGTGGAACGTACAGCCGGTGGGCAGCGCCGACGGGTCCGGTGGATCGCCCGGCAGTCCGCGAGGCGCGAAGCGCGACGCCGTGTCGCCGATGCGCGGGAAGGCGGCCGACAGGGCCTTGCCGTACGGGTGCCGGGCGTCGTCGTAGACCTGCCGGGCGGGGCCCTCCTCGACGACGCGGCCCGCGTACATCACCGCGAGCCGGTCGCAGGTGTCGGCCAGGACAGCGAGGTCATGGCTGATCATCACGAGGCCCAACTCCTGCTCGCTGACGAGCTGTTCGATCAGGCGGAGGATCTGCGCCTGGATCATCACGTCGAGCGCCGTGGTCGGTTCGTCGGCGATGACGAGCCGGGGGTCGCAGGCCAACGCCATGGCGATCATGACGCGCTGGCGCTGGCCGCCGGAGAGTTCGTGCGGGTACGCGTCCGCGCGGGCGGCCGGCAGCCCGACGTGTTCGAGCAGCTCGCCCGTCTTCTTCTTCGCGCCCGCCGGAGTCGCCTTCCTGTGCAGCAGGATCGGCTCGGCGATCTGGTCGCCGATCCGGTGCACGGCGTTCAGCGAGTGCATCGCGCCCTGGAAGACGATCGACGCGCCCGCCCAGCGGACCGCCCGCACGCGCCCCCACTTCATCCTCAGCACGTCCTCGCCGTCGAGCAGGATCTCCCCGCTCGTGCGCGTGCCCGCGGGCAGCAGCCGCAGCAGCGCCAGCGCCAGCGTCGACTTGCCGCAGCCGGACTCGCCCGCGATACCGAGCTTCTGTCCCGCGTCGAGCGAGAGGTCCACACCGCGTACGGCGGCGGCCCCACTCGCGTACGTCACTTCGAGGTTTCTGACCTCCAGAAGGCGTTGCTTGGTCGTCGTACTCAACGTGCCACCCCCAGCTTGGGGTTGAGAACCGACTCCACCGCGCGCCCGCACAGCGTGAACGCCAGCGCGACCACCGCGATCGCGATACCCGGGGGCACGAGATACCACCACTTGCCCGCGCTGACCGCGCCCGCCTCCCGCGCGTCCTGGAGCAGCCCGCCCCACGACACCACCGTCGGATCACCGAGCCCGAGGAACGCGAGCGTCGCCTCCGCGAGGATCGCCGAGGAGATGATGAGCGTCGTCTGGGCCAGCACGAGCGGCATGACGTTGGGCAGGACGTGCCGGGACATGATGTGCCCGTGCCCGCCGCCGAGCGCCTTGGCCCGCTCGATGTACGGCCGCGACTCCACGGCGAGGGTCTGCGCCCGCACCAGCCGGGCCGTGGTCGGCCAGGTCGTGACCCCGATCGCCAGGATGATCGTGCCGATCGACCGGCTCATGACGGTCGCCAGCGCGATCGCGAGGACCAGCGTCGGCATGACCAGGAACCAGTCCGTGATCCGCATCATCACCGTCGCGTACCAGCCGCGGAAGTGCCCCGCGGTGATCCCGATGAGCGCGCCGATCGCGACGGACAGCACGGCCGCGAGCAGCCCCACGAGCAGCGAGACCCGGGCGCCCCACACCAGGAGCCCGAGCAGATTGCGCCCGAACTGGTCGGTGCCCAGCGGGAATTCGGCGCTCGGGCTCTCCATCGGCCGGCCGGGCGCGTTCGTCACGCTCTGCACGTCGGAGCCGACGATCAGCGGCGCGGCCAGCGCGACGAGCGCGAAGAGGCCGAGCGCGGTGAGTCCGAAGACGCCCGCCCGGTGGCTGCGGTACTGCTTCCAGAAACGGGCGGCAGAGTGGCGGCGGCGCTGCCAGGCGAGCGTGCGCGGACTCGCCTTCGCCACCTGCGGGGTCGCTTCGGTCGTCATCGGCCCGTCCGACTCGGTCGTGGTCATCGGCCCACCCGGGGGTCCAGCAGCGGATAGATCAGATCGGCCAGCGTGTTCATCACGATCACCGCCGCCGCGAAGACGAAGAACAGCCCCTGCACCAGCGGCAGATCGGGCACGCTCAGCGCCTGGTAGAAGAGGCCGCCGAGGCCCGGCCAGGAGAAGACGGTCTCGACGAGGATCACACCGGCGACCGTACGGCCGAGGTTGATGAAGATCAGCGTGACCGTCGGCAGCAGGGCGTTCGGAACGGCGTGCCGGCGGCGTACGAGATCGTCCCGCAGGCCCTTCGCCCGGGCCGTCGTCAGATAGTCGCTGCCCATCTCGTCGAGCAGCGCCGAGCGCGTCACCAGCAGCGTCTGCCCGTACTCGACCGCGACCAGTGTCACCACCGGAAGGATGAGGTGGTGGGCGACATCGATGACGTAGGCGAGGCCCTCCTTGCCCCCCGACTCCATGCCGCCGGTGGGGAAGAGCCCGGGGATCGGCCCCATGCCCACCGAGAAGACGATGATGAGCAGCAGCCCGAGCCAGAAGGACGGGATGGAGTAGAGGGTCAGCGCCAGACCGGTGTTGAGCCGGTCGCTCGGCCCGCCGTTGCGCCACGCGGAGCGCGTGCCGATGAAGATGCCGAGCGCGGTGTAGAGGAGGAACGCCGTGCCGGTGAGCAGCAAGGTGTTCGGCAGCGCTTCGGTGATCTTGTCGATGACGGGAGCGCGGAACTGGTACGAGGTGCCGAGATCGCCGGTGAGCGCCTTGCCGCAGTAGTTCGTGAACTGCTCCCACAGCGGCAGGTCGAGCCCGAACTCCTTGCGGTAGTTGGCGAGTTGCTCGGCGGACACCTGGCGCCCGCCCGTCATGTACTTGACCGGGTCGCCGGGGATGAGACGGAAGAGGAAGAAGCTGGTGACGAGGACGGCGAGCAGCGAGACGGCCGCGCCGCCCACCTTGCCCGCCACATAGCGCAGATACGCGGACCTGGTGCGCGCCCGCGGCCCGCGGACCGACGGCCCGGCCTCAGCCGGACCGCCGGTCACCTCGACCAGCGAGGGTGTTGCCTCAGCGGTCATGAACTACTCATTCGTTCGTACGTTCATGGGGTGCCCGTGTGGGGGATGCCCGTGTGGGTGGGGGCTCTACTCGCGGTCCTCGGCCGTGGAGCGGCGGCGCATCGCGAAGAACGCCCCGGCACCCGCGAGGACAACGACGCCCGCGACGATGCCGATGATGACGCCCGTCGAGCTCGAACCGTCGGAGGACTCACCGGAGGCCCCCGCCGGAACCGCCGACCACCAGCTCCAGTAACCGTCCTGGCCGTAGATGTTGCCCGCGGCCTTGGGCATCGTCTGGATCGACTTGATCTGGTCGGTGCGGTAGGCCTCGACCGCGTTCGGGTACGCCATGACGTTCATGTACCCGGTGTCGTACAGCCGCGACTCCATCTGCTTGACGACGTCCGCCCGCTTGGCGGTGTCGTACTCGGCGAGCTGCTGGTCGTACAGCTCGTCGTACTTCTTGTCGCAGATGAAGTTGTCCGTCGCGCCCTCATCCTTGGGGGTGGCGGGCAGGGCCGCGCAGGTGTGGATGGACAGCACGAAGTCGGGGTCGGGGTTGACGGACCAGCCGTCGAACGCGAGGTCGTATGTGCCGGCCAGCCACGGGTCGGTCACGTTGTCCAGGCAGTTGAGGGTGACACCGATGCCGAGCTCGCCGAACCACTCCTTCAGGTACTGGCCGACCGCCTTGTCGTTCGGGTCGGTGGCGTGGCACAGGATCCGGTAGTTGATCGGCTTGCCGTTCTTCTCGACACGCTTGCCGTCACCGTTCTTCTTGTAGCCCGCCTCGTCGAGGAGCTGGGCCGCTTTGGCCGGGTCGTACGACAGCTGCTGGCTCGCCGTCGGCTTCCAGAAGTACGTCGAGAAGCGGGGCGGGATGTAGCCCGCGCCCTCGACGGCGTGGCCCTGGAACACCTTGTCGATGAGGGTCTTGCGGTCGATCGCCATGAAGAGCGCCTGGCGCACCTTCTGGTTGAGCAGCGACTCGGCTCCGTCACCGAAGCGCTTGCCGTTCTTGGCCTGGGCGCCGGGGTTGGTGGCCAGGGCGTAGAAGCGCCGGCCGGGGGCGTCGTTGACCTTGATGTTCGGCTCGCCCTTGAGGGACGCGGCCTGAGCGGGCGTCAGCGACGGCGAGCCCGAGACGAAGGAGACCTCGCCCTTGCGCAGGGCGGCGACCGCGGCGTCCTGGTCCTTGTAGTACTTGAAGACCAGCTCGTCGAACTTCGGAGCCCCGCGCCAGAAGTTCTTGTTGGGCTTCAGGCGTACGTAGCTGTCGGCCTTGTAGTCCGTGAGGATGAACGGGCCGTTGCCGACGATCGGGAAGTTCTTGTCGTTGTTGAACTTCGAGAAGTCCCCGACCTTCTCCCAGACGTGCTTGGGCACGATCGGTACGTCGAGCGCGGCCATCGTGGCCTGCGGCTTCTTCAGTTCGATGACGAGCTGGGTGGCGCTGGGGGCCGTGACCTTCTTGAAGTTGGCGACGAAGCTGCCGTTGGCGGTGGCCGCGCCCGCGTCGGTCATCATCTTGTTGAACGTCCACGCCGCGTCCTCGGCGGTGGCCTGTCGGCCGTCCGACCACTTGGAGTTGGAGCGGATCGTGTAGGTCCAGGTGAGCTTGTCGGCGGACGGCTCCCACTTGGTGGCGAGGCCCGGGATGGCGTGGTTGTCCGCGGCGTCGTAGTTGGTCAGATACTCGTACGTGAGCCGGTGAATGCTCGTACTGAGCAGGCGCGACGCCAGGAACGGGCTCAGCGAGTCGACGCTCTGCGCGACCGCGACGGTGAGGACCTTCTTGCTCTCCTCGGCCTGGGCCTGCTGGGGTGCCGGGTTGAGCGGGGTCGCGAGACCGGCGGTGAGGGTGAGCGCGGCGGCGCCGGCGGCGGCGATGAGCCGGGGGCGCGAGCGCCCTCTTTCGGGGTGATCTTGTGTGTTCATGGGTCACTGACCTCGCGTCATCGCTTGCACAGGGATGGCTGGTTGAACTACGTGATCGGGGGCGCCGGCGGGGTTGATGTGTGTGTCTATCAGCGGCGGTCTGCACACGTCAACGGCGCATGGACCCCATGTGGCCTGCGGAAATAACGAGTTGGCGCGAATTTCCCGCCCATTGGTTCAGACCGGTGAAGCCCTCCTGGCCAGGGCATGGCGCCCCTTTCCGTCCCTGCGTACGCGAAGGCCCGCACCGTGACGGAACGGTGCGGGCCTTCGCGGGAATCGGCTCCTCGGAAAGGGGCCGATCGGGTTACTGCTGAGGGGGTGCGGGCGGGGGCGGGGTCTGGCCCTGGTGCGGCGGGTAGGGCTGGCCCGGCTGGGGGTAGGGCTGTCCGGGCTGGGGCCCTGCCTGCGGGGGCTGGTGGGGGTACGCCTGACCGGGGCCGGGCTGCGGGTAGGGAGGCTGGCCCGGGGCGGGGTAGGGCTGCCCGGGCTGGGCGTACGGCTGTCCGGGCTGCGGCTGCTGCGGGGCCTGGCCCGGGACGGGCTGGCCGGGCATCGGCTGTCCAGGGACCGGCTGTCCGGGGACGTACTGCCCCGGCATCGGCGGGGCGGCCACCGGCGGCGGGTTGCCGTCGTTGGTCCACAGTCCGTGCGACTGCTGGTGCCGGGCGATGTCCTCGGCCACCATCGCGGACAGGTTGAAGTACGCCTCCCGCACCCTGGGCCGCATCATGTCGAGGTCGACCTCGGCGCCCGCGGCCAGGTGCTCGTCGAACGGCACGACCACGACACCGCGGCAGCGCGTCTCGAAGTGGCTGACGATGTCCTCCACCTTGATCATCTTGCCGGTGTCGCGCACCCCGGAGATGACGGTGATGGAGCGCGAGACGAGATCCGCGTACCCGTGCGCCGACAGCCAGTCCAGCGTCGTACTGGCGCTGCTCGCACCGTCGACCGACGGCGTCGAGATGATGATGAGCTGGTCGGCGAGGTCGAGCACACCCCGCATGGCGCTGTACAGCAGACCCGTACCGGAGTCGGTCAGGATGATCGGGTACTGCTTGCCCAGCACGTCGATCGCGCGCCGGTAGTCCTGGTCGTTGAAGGTCGTGGAAACGGCCGGGTCGACGTCGTTGGCGATGATCTCGAGGCCGGACGGGGCCTGGGACGTGAACCGCCGGATGTCCATGTACGAGTTGATGTACGGGATCGCCTGGACGAGGTCACGGATGGTGGCACCGGTCTCGCGGCGCACACGGCGGCCGAGCGTGCCCGCGTCCGGGTTGGCGTCGATCGCGAGGATCTTGTCCTGCCGCTCGGTGGCGAGCGTGGAGCCGAGCGCGGTGGTCGTGGTCGTCTTGCCGACGCCGCCCTTGAGGCTGATGACGGCGATCCGGTAGCACGACAGCACCGGCGTCCGGATCAGGTCCAGCTTGCGCTGGCGCTCGGCCTCCTCCTTCTTCCCGCCGAGCTTGAACCGCGACGACGCGGCAGTGGGACGACTGCTCTTGGCCTTCTGCCGCTTGTTGTTGAGCAGCCGGTCCGAGGACAGCTCCACCGCGGCGGTGTACCCCAGAGGCGCGGCACCGGGGTTGGTGGGCTGCCGCTGGTCATGCTGCACGGGCTGCGGCCAGGCCGCTCCGGTGCGGGGGTCTACGGGGGCCGTGGGGGCGTCGGGCTGAAGACGCGTGGGCGGGTACGGCGGGCTCGCCTGCGCCGGGGGGACCGGCGGCTGCGCCTGGGAGGGCGCGGCCGACTGGGCGGGGGCCGGGGGCTGGTTGGGGAAGTCGGGACCGGCCTGCGGCGCGGGGGCGTTGGGCCCCTGCGGCGGGAATCCGTAGCCCTGCTGCGGTACGGGGTTCGCCGTGGGCGCGGACGGCTGGGGGAATCCGTAACCGGGCGCCGGGGCGGGCGGGTTGGCCGGGGGCTGGTGCTGGGCCGGGGCGCTCTGCTGGGGGAATCCGTAACCGGGCGCCGGGGCGGGAGGGTTGGCCGGGGTCGGGGCGGGGGCCGGAGCCCCGGGGCGCGGGAATCCGTAGCCGCCCTGCGGCGCGGGGGTGCCCGGCGCGGGGTTCGGAGCCGGGGCCGGGGCCGGGGTGCCTGGCTGCGGGAAGCCGTAACTGCCTTGCGGCGTGGGGCTCGGGGCCGGGGTGCTGGGCTGCGGGAACCCGTAACTGCCCGGCGCCTGGGGCGGGGCGTCGGCGCGCGAGGCTGGAGCCAGAGCCTGGGGCGGCGTCGGAACCGGGTTCTTCACGGTGGGCGGGTGCACCGGAACGGGGCCCTGTGCGGGCCCCGTCGAGTCGGGCGTGCTGGGAGCGGAGGGCCACGCCGGAGACGCGGGCTGCGGCGCGGGCGGCTGGAACGGCTGCCCCGGCGCGGGCACCGGCGGCTGGAACGGCTGCCCCGGCGCGGGCACCGGCGGCTGAGCCTGGAACGGCTGGCCGGGGGCCGGTGCGGGTGCGGGCGGTTGGAACGGCTGGCCGGGGGCCGGTGCGGGTGCCGGTGGCTGGTACGGCTGGCCCGGTGCCGGTACCGGCGGCTGCGGGGCGGGCGCCTGCGATGGCACCTGCGCCTGTACGGGCTCGGGCTCGGACCCGGCGGCCGAGGGCCCCGCGGCGGCGGGCCACCGTGCCGCGGGAGCGGGCGCCGCGGGCTGATACGCGGGCGGCAACGGCGGCAGCCCACCCCGCGGCAGCGGCGGCGGAGCCCAGGCGGGGGGAGCGTCCTGCACGGCCTCGGGCTCATCCGAGGCGACCTCGGGCACAGCGTCCTGAGGCTCGCTGTCCTGCGGCTCGGCATCCTCCGGCTCGGCGTCCAACGAGTCGCTCTGCGCCGGTACGGCATCGCTGACGTCGTCCTGCGGCTGGGCCTCACCGGCGTCGTTGGCCGCGTCCACGTCGTCGGCGACACGCAGCGCCACGACGTCGGCGACGCTCTCTTCCTCTGAGGAGGCGTCACTCAGGTCATCGGCGGATTCAGTACCGGAGGGGCCCTCATCCTCTCCGCGGACGTCGTCGACGGCGGCGTGGGAGCCGGTGCCGGCGTCGGAGGAACCGTCCACGGACGGGGACCCGGCCTCTTCAACCTGGGCCTCGGCCACAGCCGGAGCCTCGGCCTCCGCCTCGGCCTCCGCTTCTTCCTCGGTCTCCGATGCCGCAGCCGCCCGCTCCGCGATCTCACGCTTCAGAGCGACACTGGAGATCCGCATGGTCGCGCCACTCTCCAAATCCCCGTTCCCGGACTCCGCCTCCTCGGACTCCTCAGAAGAGGCGACCGGCGCAACGGGCGCGACCGGAGGAGCGGGAGCAGTCCACTGCGCCTGAAACCCACCCACGGGAAAGCTCGGCACAGCCGTAGGACTGCCGGCATCGCCGGCAGGCGCGCCCTCAGGCTCCGCAGACTCCGCCGGCTCAGGTTTCGCCCCCTCGGGCTCGAACCCGCTGCCCACCGGCAAGGGCACCGCGACAGGACTCCCGGCCGGAGGCGCGGCAGGCGCCTCCGCAACCGCGGGAGTCTCCGAAGCCGACGTCCCGGAACCCTCCGAAACCCCGGAAGTCTCCGAACCCCCCGAAGCGTTCTGCGTGTACCAGGCGGGCGGCGCGTAGTCGATGGTGAACTCGCCCGTCGTCTCGACGGCGGACTCCGCGTCGGACTGGTCATCGCCGGGTGTGGCCCAGCCCCCGCGGATCCCGTCCCGATCGCTGTTCACAATTCCTCCTGGTGTGGTCGAGCACCCTCAAGCCGTGCCGGGGCGACCGTTTTCGAGTCGTCCGTAGACGCCTGTAGTCGTCCGAAGTCGTTCGAGGTCGTCCGAATGCACCCGGCTCCCCCTGAGACGCGGGCGGCCCGTCCACCGGTTCTGGCGTCCCGCCCGGCCCCAGCCTAATCACCATGACTGTCAGTACGGCAGGCCCGTCCACCCCACCGTGGCCGCCCGCTACGTCACACCCTGCCCAGAAGTGGCGTACGGACGCGCCACGGTGGTGAACAAACCGGGCAATCTCGGTGAACAGGTCGAGCACAAGGAAGGGTGAATCGGTTTCAAATACCCAATGCGGGGCGGGTGTTCCGCCGGTCAGTCCATCCTTCGCGGCGTACCGAACAATCCGGTCTCGGAGTCCGTCGGCTGGGTCATCACATACTGCCGGTCGCGGTCGGCACACCAGAGCGTGACGCCGTCGGCGAGCGTGGGCAGCGAGTCCACATCGCCCCGGGGCAGCGCCAACGTGCGTCCCAGTTCCGCGGCCTCGTCCGGTGAGACCCGCTGGACTCCGACGAGCCGTGCCTGCCGCAGCAGCCGGGGAGCCACCGGGCTCAGATAGGGCAACAGCGTCAGCACGGACTGCCAGGGCCCGGCCACCACGCGCCCGCGCGGCGGCCGCATCCCGCAGTCCCGCACGACCAGCACGGGGTTGCCGGCCGAGGCGCCCTGCGGCGGAACCCGCCCCACGTCGTGCACGCTCAGCCCGTTCTGCCCGCCGCCCATCGCGTGCACCAGCTGCATCCAGGCAGGCGCCCGCCCCGTCTCCACGGCGACGCGCGCACCCGTGGCCGCCGCTCGAAGAGCGAGCACCTGCGCGGTCCACAGCCCGCCGATCAGCACGACGTCGTACGGAGTCGGCCGGACCAGCCCCAGCACGGCGGGCTGGCCCTCGGCATCCACGCCGATGACGACCCCGTCGTCCCCGATCGGCAGCGCGAGCGAGTCCGCCTGCTCAACGGACAGCGCATGCCGTCCGTGCCGCGGCCCGATCAGCCCGAACCCGCTGCGCAGCTGACCCTGCAACCGCTGTGCGGCCGAGGGCTGCGCGCCGTCGGAGGATCCGTAGGCCCCCGAAATCCCGTAGGCCCCCGAAGACCCGTAGGCCCCCGATGCGCCGATCCCGTGTGTGGTCATGGCCATTACCGAACACCCCCGAGAGGCAGCGTGGCGAGCACGCCGGGAAGCTGCTCACGATCAAGCCGGGCCAGCCCCGTCCCGGCCTGGCGTGCGGCGTGCTCCAGTGACCGTCGCGCCGCGACGAGTTCGTCGTCGCTGCGTCCGGTCACGCGCATGTGCCCGCTCAACGAGATCTCCTGACGCTCGCCGCGCCGCAGCGTCAGGCTGAAGGTGGTGGCCAGCGCGGGCACGGCCGTGAGCAGCGCGACGAGTTGCGGCAGCGACGGCCCGCCGCCACCGCCCAAGTGAGGCCAACTCCGCACCCAGTACGTCGTGTGTCTGCGGTTGTCGCAGCGCCAGTTGCGGCTGGTCTCCTCGGTCCGCCGGGCCGGCTGGTCGGTCCGCCCCGCCTCCGCCGTCACCAGGGGGTTGGCGCACGCCGATGTCGCCACCGCGGCGGTCAACTCCTCCTCATTGAGCACGGTCGTACGAAATCCCGCCCCGGTGAGCCGACTTGCGAGGTGGTCCGCTGCGCGCACCACGCACTTCTGTGCCCCGACAAGTCCACCCCCGCGCGCGGCCACGGCCTCCGGGCACAGCTCCGGATCGAGCTTCAGCGCGATCCAGGTGATGCGCACCGCCGGCGCCCCGGTCTGCGCCTGAAGCGGCGCGTAATTGCTGACGGCCACGGACTGCTGCGGCAGATGCAGCGCGGGCGCGGGCTGCGTGTGCAGCACGATCTGCGCCGACTCCAAGTGGATGTCGTCCACGTCCAGCGCGTCCCGCACCAGCCCCAGGGGCAGCGGCTGTCTGCTCCGCTCGGCCCGCAGCGCGGTCGCGTCGGCCTCCACCTGCAGGACGGCGGTGACGAACGTCCCGTCCCCGATCATCCCGACCGGTCGCCGGTCCCGCCCGCCGTACACGGACGTGTGCAGGCTCGGGTCGCACTCGACGGCCGGGGCGAGGCCCGGCTCCGTACCCGGCTGTATCGGTGTACTCGAGGCTCGGCGCTGTCGCGTGCGCAACGCCCGTGCCGTAGCGAGCCATTCGGGCAGTGAGCGGCCTCGGCGGCGTACCACCGCGAGGAGGACGAGGACGACCGCGACGACCGCTGCCGGCATCAGCGCGAGGGGATCGACGACCCATCCGACCAGTAGCGCCGCGGCCGCGATTTCCAGCAGGACGATCCGTTGCAGCCGAAACGACCCCGACTGTCCGGCACGCACCTTGAGGTGAAGCGCCCCCGTCTGCTGCCGAGGCCCCGAGCGTGCCGCGGACCGCTGTGGCTGGGGCACCGAGGAGCCCCGCTCCTGCGACCGGTCACGTGGCCGGGTCCGTGTCCCCGAAGCCGTCACTTCATCTCCCCCGTTTTGCTCACAACTGGCTGGATATCGCTGCCACACAGGGCCCTTGAAGGCCGGGACACCCTACCCGCTCCACAAGTCCCCTCCCGTACCAGGCATAGTAGGGGGCCGGTCTGACAGCGGAGGGCGGGGGACGTCGACTCCCGAGCGCCGCCCAGGCGAGCCACGGGGAGAAACAGGCACACATGGCATCTCGGCGGGACCAGCTCAACGCCTACACCTTCGCGAAGCGCCGCATGCTCGCGTCCTTCGTTCAGTCGTCCCCCGACGGTTCGGAGGAGGGGGCACCGCGCCCGCTGCGCGCCGTGGTTCCTGGCGCCATCGTCGGGGTGATCATCATGGCCGTCTTCGGAGCGTGGGGGATGTTCAAACCGACCGCGCCGAAGGGATGGGACACCGTCGGCGAGAAGGTCATCGTCGCCAGCGACTCCACCACCCGGTACGTGGTCCTCAAGACCGACGGCAAGGTCCAACTCCACCCGGTCCTGAACATGGCGTCCGCGAAGCTCCTCCTCAACACGGGCAAGGGTGAGGTCGTCACCGTCGACGAGTCCATTCTCGACAAGGGCACCATCCCGCGTGGTGTGACCATCGGCATCCCCTACGCCCCCGACCGCCTGCCCGCTGCGTCCGAAGCGGACTCCGCGAAGCGCTGGGCGGTCTGCGAGCGCCCGAGCGCGGGCGGCAGGTCCATCCAGAAGGCCGCGTTCGTCCTCGCGTCCCGCGACATGAGCAAGACCGAGGGAACCAGGCAGAAACTGCACGGCGGTGAGCTGCTGTACGTCGTCGGCCCGGACAAGACCCGGTACATCGTGGACGCGAGCGGCACGTCGTACGAGGTGGACGCGAGCGACGAGTTGCTGCTGCGCACGCTCGTCGGATCCGGCCGTGAACCCCAGCGGGTGTCCACGGAGTGGCTGGAGACCCTGCACCCGGGCGACCCCATCGCCTTCCCGACGATCGAGGGTCAGGTGGGCGCCGAAGCCGGCGTCGCGGGCGACCTGCCCGCCGAGGTGAACAAGGTCGGCATGGTGCTCAAGGCGCCCAACGGCGCGACCGAGCAGCACTACGTCGTCGAGCAGGGCAAGGTGGCTCCGGTCTCGGACTTCACCGCGAAGCTGCTGCTGAACAGCAGGGACCTCGTCAGCCTCGGCCAGGCGGGCAAGGCGCGCGACGTCAGCGCCGGAGCCTTCGTGCCCAGTGCCGCCGAGTTCGCCGCGGACCGCGACTGGCCGAGTCGTGCGCCCGTGCCCGTCAACGAGGCGGAGGCCTCGGACGAACACCGCAACACCATCTGCAACGTCCTGCGCGACGTCGACGAGGACAAGGGCACGACGACGCTCAGCACTTGGGCGGGCACGGACTTCCCCGCCCCCCTCCCGACCGGCTCGTCCAGCGCGTACGTGACTCCCGGTTTCGGTCAGCTCTACCGCCAGTTTCAGGGCGAGGAGACCAAGGCGGGCGGCGTCTTCCTGGTCACCGACACCGGTCTGCGCTACGCGATGCAGTCCAACGACGACAGCGCCACGGACGACGCGGGCATCGGCGTCACGGCGAAGGAGCGCAAGGAACTGCAGCAGGAGGCCCAACTGGCCCAGATCCGCCTGGGCTACTCCGATGTGGACCCGGCCCCCATCCCCGTCGAATGGTCCTCCTTCCTGTCCACGGGCCCCCGTCTGTCGACGTCGGCGGCGCGCCAGCCGCAGGGTTCGTAGGGGGAGCCAGTCATGTCGTACGCGCCTGCCGCAGGGCCCCTCCGCACCGCCGCCGTGACGGCCGCAACGCTGATCATCTCCACGGTCGTCGGCGCACCGCCCGCCACCGCGGACTCGTCCACCGACCAGTGCACGTTCCCGAACAAGAAGTACGCGGGCCGCCCTTGGGCCCTGCAACGCGTCCTCCTGGACGAACTGTGGAGCCAGTCCAAGGGCAAGGGTGTCCGGGTGGCGGTGATCGACACGGGCGTGGACCTGCGGAACCCGCAGCTCACGGACGCGGTGGACACGGAGGCCGGCCGTAACTACCTCCCGAAGAACCTGAAGGACGACAACGGCGACCCGATCGAACGCGGCAAGGAGAACGGCACGACGGACACCGTCGGCCACGGCACGCGCGTGGCGGGCATCATCGCGGCCCGCTCCATGAAGGGGACGGGCTTCGTCGGACTGGCCCCCGAAGCCACGATCATCCCCATCCAACAGAACGACGCGGAGGGCCACGGCACGGCTAAGACACTCGCGGATGCCATCCGCTACGCGATCCAGGCCAAGGCCGACGTCATCAACATCTCCCAGGACACCTCGAACGCGATCGAGCCGGCCCCGGCCCTGAAGGAGGCGGTGGACGCGGCGCTGGCCCAGGAGATCGTGATCGTGGCCTCGGTGGGCAACGACGGCCTGGGCGGCAACGTCAAGGAGACGTACCCGGCGTCGTACGACGGCGTCCTGGCGGTCGCGGCCTCGGACCGCAACAACGAACGCGCCTCCTTCTCCCAGTCAGGCGAGTTCGTGGGCGTGGCGGCCCCGGGCGTGGACATGATCTCCACCGTCCCCCAGGGTGGCCACTGCTCCGACAACGGCACCAGCTTCTCGGCCCCGTACGTGGCCGGAGTCGCCGCCCTGATCAAGGCGAAGCACCCCGACCGGACCCAGCGCGAGATCGTCGCCCAGATCGAGCAGACCGCGGAACGCTCGGTGGCGGGCCACGACCGCCTCGTCGGCTGGGGCGTGGTGGACCCGGTCCGCGCCCTGACGGAGGACGACCACCCGATCGAATCCCCCGACCCACAGGAGGGTTTGTTGAAGGCGGAGGCTCCGATGCCGGCGAAACTCCAGCTCGGGGAGACGGCGGACGAACGCAATGCCCGGCTGGCGACGTACGCGGTGGTCGGCAGCCTCGTCCTGGTGGCAGGCCTGAGCGGGACGGCGGTAGCGATGCGGGATTCCCGGCGCAGACGAGAGCGACGACTGGACGACTGACTACGGACGCGCTGACCAAATGAACGAGCTGAGCCCTGTGTGGGTGACCGAGGGCAATTGGTCATTCTGTCTCACGCCATGACAGGAAAACCTCGGGTGGGTCACGTAGTTGGTGAGACGGATCTACCAATTGCCGTCCGCCGGGAGGCGGAAGAGCCCGTTTGGATGCTGGCGCAGCGAGGCGCTTGGCGGGCACCGCAGCATAGGGCCGCTGCTAGATTCCTCCGCCATGCGATCACGTGAATACGACCTCGACTTTCGCGACCGGGCCAGTCGCATACGCGCCTGGGGCGTCGGGTTGCTGGCCTTGGCGGCGCTCCTGTGGACATGGTGCGCCCTGTTGCTCCTCATGCCGTACGAGGTCAATGAGGAGCCCGACGACCAGTACCCCCAGGAGTGCGAATCACGGTTGTTGACGGAGCGTGGTACGGCCAACGAGGGCCTACAAAGGGGGGATTGGTGTGAGAACGAACGGGACTGGCCCGAGGCCCTTGCCCTGCTTGGGCTGTCCGTGCCGGTGTCGGCCGCCGGCGTGGCACTCTTCACGAGCGGCAGTGTGAGCATCCGGATGAGTGCCCACTCCGAGGCGATGCGTGAACTGGATGCGATCGCCGACGCACGGAAGTCGTAGCCGGCGGGGTCGGCTGTTTGCAGGGGAAGCCCGGAGGAGAGCTCGCAGAGCGATGGGTGGGGAGCGACGGAGACGGGACCAAGATGAAGCGGCGCGAACAAGACATGAAGCGTCGTTGGGCAGTGGCAGAGCTGTCGCATAAGGGAGTTGGGGCTGTCACAGCAGTTGACTAGAGTGGTCTCGTTGCAGACAGGAACGTTCAGGGGACCACATTCACCCAGGACCGGGTGAGCGGAACGGGGAACGGGGAGGGAAGGCATCGTGCTTCCTGCGGACATGGCAGGCGGCGTTTCGGCGTCAAGGGCTGCCAACCTGGAGGCCAGCGGCGAGATGCTGTCGACCTTCCAGAAGCGCGTGACCGCTCTTCTGGCGGAGTTCGAGGGCTCGGCGGGCAGCACGACCAAGGTGGGTTCCCAGAGGATTGCACGAACTTCGTTGCACAGCGGGAGCAGTTGCTTCGCTGAGGCCGAGGATCTCTACGATCAGTACGAGCGCGTCCACGAACGCCTCACCTCGCTCACCAAGACACTCGGCCTGCAGATCGAAGCCATCGGGATCGCCGTGAAGGGCGCGAAGATCGGTTTCAGCAACCTCGAAGAGGACCTCCGGCACCGCTTCTGGGAGATCCAGACGGAGCTGCAGCAAGAGCAGGACAGTGCGCAGCGCGAGAAGGCCGGCAAGCCTGACGACAAGCTTTCCGACAGCACTGGGTCCGGAACGGGGTATCGCTGATGGCCGGTGGCAAGCACACGGACGACCGGCACAAGGCCGATCAGGAGGACGTGGCCGCTCAGGTCTCCGTCACCGACGCCCTTACCGCGGTGTCGAATCTCTTCGACGGCACGTTCCTCGGCGGCGGCTCACTGCGACGAGGCAGGTCGGACTTCGAGAGCTTCGAGCTCAACAGCATGCTCGACCTGGTCCACCAGACGAAGCCGGAGGACCTGGAGAGCGCCGGCAAGGCACTGTGGGATGCCCGCGATGCCATCAAGGCCGCCGCCGATGAGTTGAGCGGTCACATCGACCGTGTCGAGTGGGTGGGCGAGTCCGGCGATGCCTTCCGTAAATGGGGCAAGACTCTCGTCACCAACACGCACAAGCTCTCCACCTTCGCCGAGGTCGCGGGAGACCAGATCACGGCGGCGGGCACGGGCCTGGCTTCCGTGATCAGCGCGCTTCCTCCGCGGGACACTCGGACCGACCCCAAGTCGGTCGCGGACATTCCGGAGTCCAAGCGGGTAGAGAGCAACGACGAGTACGCCGCCGCGCTGAAGACGGAGAAGCACCGGCAAGAGGCGATCAACCAGATGAATCGGTTGTCGTCGTTCTATGCGGTGTCGAGGGACACGCTGGCGGCGCAGGAGCCGCCTACGTTTGAGTCGATGCCTGATGTGGGGGTGCCTAAGCCGGATTACTCGACTGGCCCTGGCACCGACACAGGCCGTGCTGCAGGGGACGGGCAACACGGAGGGGTCCTTTCAGCGGTCTCTGAGTCGGGGGCAACCAGCCACCACTCCACAGACTCCCGTTCGGGCGACACCACGCCGCCGCGCAAGGACGTCGACGGCTCAATTACGTACCCGGATCGCAACGTTGGTACGGAGATCGACAGCGTCGAGACTCTGTCGCCCCAGACCGCGACCCCGCCGACTACTGGTACCCCTCCGTCCACGCAGGGCACACTGGGGCCGGGGACTGGAGGCGGGTCAACTCCACCCTATGCCAATGGCGCTGTGAACCCAGTAAAGGCTGGGCCTGCCGGTCGCACTTCAGGGTTCAGCGGTGGCAGCAGGACGCCATTGCAGGCGCAAGGCCGATCCGGTACCCAGGGCGGCACCTCTCAGGCGCCCATGGGGCGCGGGCCCATGAGTCCCATGGGACGTGCCGCTGCCACAGGACAAGGCGGAGCCCGCGGGGGTCCTACGACGGTAGGCAGGGCACCGCTGGGCCGTGGCGTCATTGGCGGAACACCTCGGCTCAGCGGCCCGGCAGGCGGGCGTACTGCTGGCCTGGGTGCCACCGGCGCAGGCCGTGGTAATGGCGTTGTCGGTGGAAGGCCCACAACCGGACCGTCGGCCGGAGCAACCGGCCCCAAGGTGCAGCGCGGCACGGTCGTCGGGGGCGAGGCCGCCAGCGGCTCGCGTGCTGCGGGTGGAACCATCGGGCAGCGCGGGGTCATTGGCGCGCCCAACTCGACGTCTGGCGCCGGTGGTACGGGGCAGCTATCTCGGCGGTCTGTGGGCAACTCCGACGGTGTGGTCGGCGCCCCCAAGGGCCGAGTCTCCGGGACCAGGAACAACGGGCTCACGCCCGGTGGCACCGGTCTCGTTCGAGGTCCCGGCGGTAGTAACAACCAGCAAGCACCTGACCAGCGAGGCGCCAGGGGAGCACAGCGGCCCGACTCCCGGGGCACGAACGACGAGACCGACCTGCCCGACCAGCAGCGGCGCAATAGGCCGCCAGCGACCGACTGACCACGGACGAGGATGTACATAGGCATGCTGTCAGCAACCAGCCAGCGTGGCAGGTGGACTGCCCCCTTCACCGGCCCCACCGGAAGGCGGGTTTCCACTGCGTGCTCGGCACTCGGTGCTTTGGTCATCGCGTCCGCGGGGCTGGCTCCGAGTGCGGTGGCCGACGACGTTCAGTCACAGCAGTGGTACTTGGACGCGATGGCGGCTGATGACCTTTGGAAGGTGAGCACCGGCGAAGGCGTCAAAATTGCTGTCATCGACTCGGGAGTGAATCCTTCGACTCCTTCCCTGAAGGGTCAAGTACTTGTCGACGAGGTACCGAAGAGTGTCGCTTACCACGCCACCAAAGACTATGCAGGCCACGGAACAAGCATGGCGGAGCTGATCGCTGGTACCGGCGCCGGTGGTGGTTTGAAGGGTCTTGCTCCGGGCGCGAAAATTGTCCCGTACCGAGTTGCCCTCAAGCAGCTGACGGACGAGGCCGAGAGGAAGAAGACCTCTGTAGCGGCGGAAGCGATCAGGGCTGCTGCTGACAGCGACGCCAAAATCATCAACATGTCCTTCGGCGGGAACATCATTTACCCGGAGGAGAAGGCGGCAGTCAAGTATGCGGCATCCAAGGGTAAGTTGATGTTTGCCAGCGTGGGAAATGATGCGCAGACGAAGGATTTCATCGGCTATCCGGCCGCATATCCGTATGTAGTCGGTGTTTCCGCGGCGGACAAATCCGGCAACGTGGGCAAGTTTTCGGAGACCGGTGCCTACGTAGATCTGGCCGCACCGGGTCTTGACGCCCCAACTTGGTGCGACGCGACGTTTCGTTCCTACTGTGAAAACGAGGGAACTAGTATCGCCACCGCCATCACCTCCGCCTCCGCAGCCCTAATCTGGTCCGCCCACCCCGACTGGACAGCTAATCAGGTCCTCCGGGTCATGCTCGACACCGCGGGCCGGGAGTGGCCGAAGGACACCCCCAGCAAGTACCTCGGGTACGGCCTGATCCGGCCGGGTCAGAGTCTCCTGGATGGCAAGGGAAATCCAGGAGCCGCTGATGTCGACCCCATCACGAATAGGAAGGTGCCCGGCGCGTCAGGCGCAGCGGACGCCTCCCCGTCCGCTTCTGTCCCAGCGTCGTCACAGCCCTCGAAGAACACTTCAGGTGGCCAGACTTCAGCGGCAGGATCAAGCTCGAACTCCTCTGACGACAACGCCCAGTTGTGGGTGGTCCTCGGTGCCGTCTCGGCAGTGGTCGTGATCGGCGGCGGTGGCCTCGCCGTGCTGCGTTCGCGCCGTAGCGGTTGACAGACACCTCTCGACAGCACAGCCCCTCCCACCGAGTCAGGTTCTCGTCTCACCATCAGGCCGGGACATGACGGTGCACGTTCTCACGACAGCTAAGGAAGGAAAGCCCAGACATGGCACAACGTCAGCGGGTAGATGACAAGGATCTGATCCTTCTCGAGAAGGACCTCCTGCACAGGTTCGAGAACATCAAGGGGCAGCTCAGGGACCTGCAGGCCACCATCGACGGCCTCGAAGGGCACTGGAAGGGCATCGGTGCCGGCGCGTTCAACGCGAAGCAGACGGAAATCAACGAGCGCATGGTCAAGATCGGCAACATCCTCGTGAAATTCGTTGAAGCCATGAGCGCCACCCGGAAGATCAAGGACGGAACTGAAGACGAGGTTCGTGCTCAGGTCCAGAGCATCGACGTGGACCTCGGCGGCTCGAAGTCGGCTCTCAGCGGCTACTGAGATAGCCGGTCTCAGGCCCTCCGCCACTCAGTCGAAAACTTCAAGGAGATAGGGACACCATGGGCGTCAACAACCCAGGCGAAACCTTTGTTGCGTACGACGGCCTCGACCTTACGGCCACCACGCTCGCGAACCAGGCCAAGAAACTCGAGGAGGATCTTGAGGCCATCCAACAGAAGGTGGCCAGCGTCTCCAGCCTGTGGGAAGGCGAAGCGCACACGACCTACGCCGAGCAGCAGGCTGCCTGGGACAGGGAGGCCAAGGGTATTCACCAGGCCCTCGTCGCCATTGCCCGCGTTGTGCATTCAGCCGGCGGTGACTACATGGGCGGCGACAAGAAAGCTGCCAGCTACTACCTGTAGGGCTGGTCGGTACGGAAGACCGGGGTGGGCACGCGCGGGAGGTGCCCACCCTGTGTTTTGTGAGCACCGACGGAACGGCGCACATCACGCCGACAGAACTCGATACCAGTTCTGTGAGGCAGGAACCCGGTCCACGCAGCACCGGAAGATCGTCTTCGAGGTCGAGAAGTCAAGGGTCACGCAGTCCCATTGGTTCCCCAGTGACCGCGTCCGCGCGGTCTTGGGAGGGGCGGTCAGGGTCTCGGTCGTGTGGGAAGGCCGTAACTCGTGTACCGGGCATGCACCCTTGATCCAGCCATGCCTACGGCCTCGGTAGGTCTCCCTCGCAGCGTGAGCAAGGAAGAGCGGACAGATGAAGGTCATACGCAGGGCGGCGCTGTATGTCGTAACGCCGCTGGCACTCGTCCTCGCCGCGAGCTACAGCTGGTACAGGCTGAGCGACACCGGCAAGGGCTGGCGCTACGAGGACAAGCTGGCGACGTACTGCGACGGCTTGATCCCCTACGAGGAGTCCGCCGCCTTCACTGGCCTGAACACGGAGGTCGGCCTGTCATACGACACACGGCGTGGCTTCGGTGACGACGCCTTCAGCTACTGCCGAGTCGCCGACATGTACGTGACCATCGGTCTGATAGCCGACGATGCGGTTGGATCCGACACAGTCGCCGACGACGTGTTCGACGAGCTGGACTCGGTCACGACGGACACCCTTCCTGCGGCTCTCGGCGGCGGCTGGTACGGCTATACGGACATGAGTAACACCGGCATCGTGCTGCCTTGCGACAACAAGCCTGCGTCCGTCGTCGTATCCATCGCCGGTGACGCATCGCACGACAATCCGAGCGAGGCCCGTGCCATGGGGGAACTGGCTGCGGCCACCGCACAGAAGGCTGCCGACCGCTGGTCGTGCGAGGTCGAGCAGGGAGGGCGAATCCCAGTTGTGGCGGCGCAGGCCGAGCAGGGCTCCTCGTACGTGGCCACGGGTACATGTCGGGGCATCCCGATTCGCGAGAACGAGGAGATCCACTGGATCCAGGAGACGAAGGCGACCGGCACTGCCCCGCTGGAAGAGTGCGTGCTGGGCGAGACCAAGGCGCGTTCTGAGGAGCTGTACTACCTGGAGGCCGCGTTCGGCCCCTATGCGCAGCGCCTGCGGTCAGAGACCGATGAACCGGGCACACCGAACGTTGACGCGGCCATCGGGCCCAACAGTGCGAGGGCGACCGCCGCATGCCCCGGCGCCGGACGGGCGATCTTCAGTATCTACGCGACGGAGTACGCGTATCCGCAGAAGAAATTCCTCCTCGCGTCCTTGCGTGCGTACGCCGAACGTTCGGCGAAGCAACACGGCTGCACGGACCTGAAGCTGCCGGACTGATCGCCAGGACTCGCTTCCAGCCCTGATGGATCACCGCTGGCAAACCAGCGTGCCGGGCGAGGGTGGATCCTGACATCCCGCCCACATGGCGGACACGCGGGGCGCCAACGAAACTCTCGTGCCACGTGGCCGATTTGACGGCCAAGCCGCTCAGGCCGTGTGCGGGACGCTGCGTGCCACGGGAAACGATCTCCAGCAGTGCGGCACGTGATCTCGCCGCCGGGACGCGTCCTCAGAGTTCGGCGTCAGGTCCCGGGAAATCGCCCTGCGGCCACAGCGCCGGTGAACCGCACCCACGCCTCACGCCCCACGGAGGCATGCGGCTGTTCCAGATTCTTTGAATCGCGTACGGCGATGACGTGCCAGCTCTTTGCTATCTCGACGCAGGCGTTGCCGGCCGCCTCGGAATACGAGGACTTGTGCCATCTCAACTCGGACAAAGGGGGCACCTCTTACAGTTCGCCGGCGATTTCGAGGATGAGATCCCTCGACTCACTCGGATTTAATGCCACCCGTTCGACCAAGTCCAGCCGTCGGCCGAAGTTGGCCAGTTGCGTAGGTGAGTCGAAGAATACGGCGCCGATGGGCGAGTCCACCTCAACCGTGTCGAGGCGCGAGCTGGCCGCAGAGACGTACATCATCGTGTCGCCGGCCATGGGGAAGCCCTCGGCGCTGAACGGGACTACGAGCAGGCTGACATTGGGGCGCTCGCTCTCTTCGAGTAGGCGCTCCAACTGGGCTTTGGCCACTTGGCGACCTCCCGTACGCAGCCGCAGCGCGGCTTCGTGGATCAACCCCACGTACGGTACGCCCGGATCACTTGCCACCACGGTGTGCCGGGCTAGGCGATGGGCGACCCTCAGTTCAACTTCCAGCCGCGGCAGCGCTGGTACGAAGAGGTCAAAGAGGGCTCGGGCGTGATCCTCGGTCTGAAAGACACCTGGGATATGTGCCGTTTGGAGCGTGCGCAGCCCTGCTGCGTAGTGTTCCAATTCTGCGACGTCCAGGAAGTCTGTGGGGATCTTCCCTTGGTACTCGTTCCACCACCCCTTGGAGCGGCCTCCAGTCATTGCCGCGAGGGCGTCGATCAGTTCGGAATTGTCACACTCATAGATGCTGGCCAGTAGGCGGAGGCGCTCCTCGCTGATGCCGAACCGTCCCGACTCGATGTTGGAGATCATCGTCCGGTCTACCCCGAGTCGCTCGGCGGCACTGGGGGCGGACATGCCGACAGCCTCGCGCAGCCGCCGGAGTTCGGTACCGAATCGGCGCTGGCGGACAGTAGGGGTATGCCGTGGGGCCATGGGTCAACTCCTCGCTCGCGCGCACAGTTTGCCGATCTGACGTGGAAAGCTTCTACCGGATCGAGAGATGAACACCCGTTTTAGTGAAGTTGGTAGCACGCGTTTTAGTAGCGGCGCTAGCCTGTGATTCAGGCCACCGCCAACTCCCCTTGCGAGGTGCACGATGGACGACCTGGCCCCCTCGACTCCCACTCCCTTCGACGCGACGCCGACCCGAGTCGGCTGGGACGCTTCCGCGCTTGACTCGCACCGTCCCATTGCTGAAGCCCGGCACCGCAGCCGGGTATGGGTCCAACAGCACTGGAAGCTAGCCAACTTGGCAGACCCCGTGGAGCTTGCTGTTGCGGAACTGTGCACGAATGCCGTACGACATGGAGGCGGGCTCGCCGGGTTGGAGTTGATCCTGGGGAAGAACCGGCACTTCGCGCCGCCTGTACTGCGAGTGATGGTTATCGACCGCCGACCGGATCGGGCCCCCGAACTGTCGGGATACGGCAATCTGTTAAGTGAGGCCGGTCGTGGGCTGAACCTGGTCGCGGCGCTGTCGTGCCGGTGGGGATGGCATCGTACGGGCTTCGATGAGAAGCAGGTCTGGTGCACCTTCATCATCGAGCCCGGGGCGCGCGAAGGCTGACGGTGTGCTGTGCGCTGCACCTGGCCACGCCCCAAGCCACGTCCCACCGCTTAGTTTGGGCGTCTGGCCGGTTGAGGCGGAGCAGCGCAGGCCAGACCTCGTGAGCGGGGAGTGGGGCGACGCTTGCCTCAGGGTGCTGCGTGCCGGTCAGCTTGTCGATGAGTTCCATTCTCGCGCCGAGGCGGCGAGTCACGGGCCCGTCGGCCTCACAGCTTGCCGAAGACCACTCCGCGCCAGGTCCAGCCCGACTTGAGGACGGCGTCCTGCAGGGGGTTGCGCAGATCCGCGCCGTTGAAGCGGAAAGTCTCCGTCGCTTCGAGGCTGCCGCTTTCCCCGCGTTCGACCGTGTAGTGGCGGGAGACGGTCCTGTCGGGCCCGCGCGAGTACGCCCCTGAAATCTTGAGCTTTGGCGGATTCCCGACCCGGGTAACCTCCCACCCTTCCTCAAGGGCGCGCACTGCATGGGTCTCCTGGACCAGGCGCATCCGGATCCGGACGGCGCGAGTCAGCTGCGACTCGATGAAGATGGCCTGCCAGGCGGGCTCCGCCATCCGCCACTCCGCGACCAGGTCGGCGCCCTCCGCGGCGCCGCTACGGATGATGTACGGGACGTCGGGCCGGTTGAGGCCGAGCAAGGCTGTCCGCACCTCCTCGGCTGGGCGCGGTGCGACACCGTCGTCGGGGTGCTTGGTTCCGGTCAGCTTGTCGAAGAGGCCCATGAAGTCAATCTATGACGGGGTGGGTTGCAGCTGCAAGATTTGCCGCTTGCGCGGGACGCGTTACGAAGCCGCGTCGGTCTCCGGGCGGACTGTGCGCACGAAGTCCTGGAAGTCGCCCACGGCGTCGGGGTATTGGGACGCGGTGGCCGTCAGGATCAGGCGGATCACCGACCGCTTGCGCGGATCAGCGACGTCGAGCATGGACAGGTACACCTGGGACTGGACGAGGTCGCGGGCCACGCCGCCAACGACGGCCGAGACGGCCAGCGTCTGCGTGAAGCCGGGCGCATCCGCTGAGCCGATCTCGCGGTGGCTGGTGACTTCGACGGACGTGGCGGCCTGGCTCAAGCGCTCCACGGACTCGTGGGCGATCTCGGACAGAGTCGCCGCGTCCGGGCGGTACTCGCCGTCGATCGTGATGTTCGCGGTGAATCCGGCATCCGGTTGCGGATGCCGCGCGACGAACGCGGCACCCGGTGCACCGGCTTCATCCGGCGGTGCGGCGCGCCAGCCTTCCGGCAGTTCGAACTGGACCGGTACGGGCAGGGTCGTGGGCATCTCGGGCCATCCTTACTACGGCAGTGGGTCTGCGGGGACGCGCATCAGAACAGGCTGCCTACCCCGTCGACAGCCCACCCGGCTGCATCCCCCAAGGCGTCGGCCGCAGAGCCTGCGGTGTCGGCGATCTTCCCCGGGTCGATGGTGACTTCGAAGCCCACGGCGCCACCGACGATAGGGGAGACGCCCACTTTGGGGGCCCAGTGCCACGTGCCGTTGGCGTCCTTGTTGAAGTTCAGGGTTGCCTCCGCGCCAGGACCGGCCCATCCCTCGGCAGTGGCACCCACTCCGATTCCCCCGATGTCCGCGCCCCCGGAGACGCCCGCCTTCGCACCCGCGAACGCCTCGCCACCCAACTGCACGCCATCGAGACCGGCCCCCGCGTTGGCACTTGCCTCGGCGCCCGCCATGCTCTCCGCCCGCCCGTACACCCCGACGGGGCCGAGGTCGGCGCGCCCCTTAGCCGAGGCTTCGCCGCCCGCGAAGGCGCCGGCCTCATCCTGTATGCCCTCGTTGGTGATGACGCCGGCCGCGGAGACCTTGGCGCCCGCGTAAGCTTCGGCCCCCCCGGCGAGCTTCATCGGCCCGTTGGTGAGCGAGCCCTCCGCGCTCGCGCGGCCGAGGTCCGCATGCGCCTCGGCTTCGCCCAGCTTGCCGGCCCCGGTGTCGGGCCCGGCGACCGACGTCCCGACACCAGGGCCGGAGGCCGAGGTCTCACCGTCGGAGACCCACCCGTCGGTCTTCGTGCCGGTCTTGGGGTCAGGCTTACCGGCCTTCGCCAGGCCGCCCTCGGCCTGCGCGTTGAACCCGCCGATCCCGATACCGTTCGTCGAAACATCGCTCGTCGCGCGGGCCAGCGCCCGCTTCACGCTCTGGTCGGCCTCGTCGACGGCCTTGACCGCCTTGGCGATGTCATCGGTCCAGCCCTGTGCCTTCTCGCGGGCGTCGGCCAGCAGTTGGGGGTAGTCGGGGTCGTGATGGAGGGCGTACTTCTCCTGTTCGGAGAGGTTTTCGTACCCGACGTAGGTCGCCTTGCCGGAGCTGTCGACCTTGTAGTCCTTCTCCTCGGCATCGTGGACCAGGTCCTTGACCGCTTTCTGCAGGCGGGTCAGCTCGGTGTGCGCATCCATGAGAAGACTGGCGATGGCCAGCGCCTCTGCCTTGGCCGCTCCGAACTCGAAGGCCGTGGCTGAGGCGTACTGCTGCTGCGTGCCGTAGGCGAGCCCCTGCCAGTTTCCGTTGCCCAGCACGCCCTGCACGTGCTTCTCATAGTCGGTTTTCAGCTCACCGAAGCGCTCACCCATCTTCTTCCATGCCTCGGACACGTCCGCGAGGGGAGACAGGTCGGTCGTCATCACGTCGTGATGGTTCAGCGTCATGGCCGCGCCGTCACATCCCGTCGAAACTGCTGGGGGGCCGTACCGAGGCTGCTTGCGCGCCGACGGCAGCGTCCTGGTTCTGGAAGAGGGTCTTCGTGCCGTGCAGCGCGTTCAACTCCTGCTGCAACCGTCCCATCAGCCGGTTCGCCTGCCCCTGCCAGACGATCAGTGCGTCGGAGACACCCTGGTCCGAGGCCCAGCCGGAGAGCCCTTTGAGTCCGGTGTCCTGCTTCATCATTGGGCTCAGGGGGGCCACCGGGGTGACGAGGGGCGGCCGCACCACTCCACCGCCGGCCGCCATGCGGGCGGCTGCCTGGGTGTCCGGCATCAGGTGCGCTTCTACGAACTTTGCCGCGCGCTTCTTGTCGCTCGCCGAGCTCGCAAGCGTCTGCTCGCCACCGTTTCCGGATCCCATGGGCAACCCCCGTTGCATTCATGCCTCGTCCGTGTCATGTCCAACAGGTGCATCACGGAAGCTCGTTGAGCACATTACCGGCCGCTCCCGAACCTTGGCGCCCCGCCCTCGGCCTGAACAAGCTCATGCACAAAACCTCAACAAGCTCATGCACAAAAGAGACCCGTTGAACGGACCGACGGGGAGACGTGAACGACTGCACGGAAAGCGGCGGCCAGGCACATCCCCGCCGCGCGCCTCCAACACCGCTTCGAGGGAAGTCGGCTCACGCCCACCCAGCGACGATTCGCGCACTGCATGGTGCAGCTCCTCGCCCTAACCCGGCCAAGGCGGACCGCCAGTTTCCTCGACACCAGAGCCGGATGAGTCCTGGCGCAGAACGGCGCGGTGGTCAGTTCGCAGCCGGCGAAGCCGTCTTGTCGGCCTCAATGTCGAAGTTGATCTGGTCCCCTTCGACAGAGGTCACCTTGACCGATACACCCAAGGTGCTGCCGTCGTTCGCTGTGAGCTTGCACCGGGTGGTGGTATCGACCTCGGCGGCGAGGTCCTCGGGACAGGTGATGTTCGGCTTTGGCTGGCCCGTCGTGGCGGCGAGCTTCTCGGCGACGATGGTGGCCAGCTTCTCCGAAGACATTTTCGGCGGCGTTCCGACGTGGGCCGAGGCTGAGCAGCCGACGAGCAGCATGCCGGCGGCTACGGCCGAGAGGATCGAAGTCGCTGCGGACAACCGGCTTGTGGTCATGGTGGGCTCCGGTCTGGGGGATCATGACAGGAAGAGGCAGGAAGCATACTTGGCAGTGGTGTTCCGGGCAGGATGGAGGGGCGGCTTGGCATGAGCCGGAGTGGTCAGCGCTTCCCACAGCCAGGCTCCGTGCGCACGACCACTCGCTTGGACGATCGGGCTCCGGCCACCGTAGCCAGACGCGCTCACGCCATGGATCCGCTGCTCAGACTCTTCACAACAGCCCGCGGTCTGCGGCCTCGTGAGAGCCCTCGAAATCCACTCAGTCCCTGAGCCCGCCAGACTCGAAGTAGTCGATGTCGGTGAACCACCACACGGCCATCGCCACCATCACCGCCGCGCACGACAGCAGCAGAATGCGGCGGCCCCGATAGCCCGCCTCGGACGGCTCGTTCGCCTCCGGGTCGCTGAAGCGGCGGGCCTGGAAGCGCCACCACAGCGCCTTCTGGTCGGCCAGCCCCATCCCGCCGAGCCACAAGGCGATCAGAAGCATGAAGATCCCGATGCCGATCATCAGTACGTCCCCTCCGGTACAAGTCCCGTCTGAACCAACGGCTTCCCTCGCTTACGCGACACAAAGACCCCTCGCCCCGCGGGCATGGGCCGAGGCCGGACCCCGCCCAGGACGTCGCCCTCGCCTGGATCGCCGGCGAGCACCACACCCTGCGCTCCCAGCTCCTTCATCCGCTGCATGAACGGCTCGTACGAAGCCCGTCCCGCACCGGCCGTGGACCGCGCGATGATGAAACGGACCCCCACATCCCGGGCGAACGGGAGCATCTCCGTAAGTCCTCCCAGCGGGTTCCCGCTCGACGTGGACACCAGGTCGTAGTCGTCCACGACGACGTACACCGTCGGTCCTCGCCACCAACTCCGCTCCCGCAGTTGCTGCGCGGTGACGTCGGCCGTAGGCGTCCGCCGCTGCATCAAGTCCGCCAGCGCCGCCATGTGGTGCTCCATGGCGTTGGACATGGGGATGTACTCGGCGAGATGCGAGGCCGGCGTGACGTCCAGCAGCGACCGCCGGTTGTCGACGACGAAGAGCTTGCACTCGTCGCCGGAGTACCGCTCCGTCAGCTGCTTGACCAGCAGCCGCAGCAGGTTCGACTTGCCCGACTCGCTCTCTCCGAAGACCAGGAAGAACGGGTCCTGCTCGAAGTCGACGAAGACGGGTTCGAGGTTGTCCTCGTCGAGGGCGAAGGAGACGCCACGGCGGGGGAAGCGGTCGCCCGGAGGCAGCTGCTCGGCAGGGAACTCGCGGGGCAGCAGGCGGACTTCCGGGGCACCGGGCGCCTGCCAGTGCCGGAAGACCTCCGTGGCCAGCGCCGCCGTCGCATCGGCGAGGTCCGTGTCCGACGTCAGTCCGTCGATCCGCGGAACCGCGCCCATGAAGTGCAGCTTCTGCGGCGCCTGTCCGCGGCCTGGCACGCCCGCCGGGACGTTCGCGGCCACCTTGCGGTCCAGCTCGGAGTCCATCGTGTCGCCGAGCCGCAGCTCCAGGCGGTTCATCAGGTGGTCCTTGAGGGCGGCCCTGACCTCCATGGAACGCGAGGCCGTCAGGATCAGGTGGATGCCGTAACCGAGGCCACGCGCCGCGATGTCGTTGACCACCTGGTCCATCGCCTCGTAGTCCGCACGGAAGTTGCCCCAGCCGTCGATGACCAGGAACACGTCGCCCCACGGCTGATCCGTGACCGAGATCTCTCCCCGGGCCCGCCGCGCCCGGAAGTCCGCGATGGACGCGATGCCGGCGGAGCGGAAGTACTCCTCGCGGCGGGTCAGCACGCCGTACACCTCGGCGACCGTGCGCCGCACCCGCTCCGGATCCAGACGTGAGGCCACGCCGCCGACGTGCGGCAGTCCGGCGACGGCAGCCATACCGCCACCGCCGAAGTCCAGGCCGTAGAACTGCACTTCGTGCGGAGTGTGGGTGAGGGCGAAGGAAGCGATCAGGGAGCGCAGCAGCGTCGACTTGCCGGACTGCGGACCACCGATGATCTGCATATGGCCCGCCGCACCCGAGAAGTCGACCCACAGCGGGTCGCGGCGCTGTTCGTACGGTTTGTCGACGAGGCCGACGGGGACGACGAGCCGGCCGGCTCCCTCGTAACCGGGCTGGGTGAGCCCGCGCCCCTGCACCGGGGTCGGTCCCGGCAGCAGCCCGTCCAGCGACGGCGGGCTGTCCAGCGGCGGAAGCCACACCTGGTGGGCCGCCGGTCCCTGCGCCTCCAGTCGGCGCACGATCACATCGAGCACGGTGTCGGCGAGGGCGTCATCGGTGTCCGCAGAGGGCTCCGGACGCTGCTGGGGCACGGCCGCCACGTACTGCACCGGTACCTCCGCCGCCGTGAACAGCACCGGTCGCCGGTCCACCGGCAGCGGCCCGCCGAGCGCGGCGGCCTGCGTCGACGACCCCGAGCGGTACACCCCGGAGACGTACGCCGCCTTGAAGCGCACCATTTCGTCCGTGCCGAACTTCAAGAAGCCCGAACCGGGGACGTTCGGCAGCTCGTACGCGTCGGGAACGCCCAGCGCCGCACGGGACTCCGCGGCCGAGAACGTCCGCAGACCGATCCGGTACGACAGATACGTCTCCAGCCCTCGTAGCCGGCCTTCCTCCAGTCGCTGCGAGGCCAGCAGCAGATGCACGCCCAGCGAACGGCCGATGCGGCCGATCTGCACGAACATCTCGATGAAGTCCGGCTTCGCCGTCAGCAACTCGCTGAACTCGTCGATCACCAGGACCAGCGAGGGGATCGGCTGCAGCGGAGCACCCGCTGCGCGCGCCTTCTCGTAGTCGTGGATGTTCGCGTAGTTGCCCGCGTCGCGCAGCATCTCCTGGCGGCGGTTGAGCTCGCCGCGGATGGAGTCGCCCATCCGGTCCACCAGCGTCAAGTCGTCCGCGAGGTTGGTGATCACGGCCGCGACGTGCGGCATCTGCGCCATACCGGCGAAGGTCGCGCCGCCCTTGAAGTCCGCCAGGACGAAGTTCAGCGTCTCCGAGGAATGCGTCACCGCCAGGCCGAGGACCAGTGTGCGCAGCAGCTCCGACTTGCCCGAACCCGTGGCGCCCACGCACAGTCCGTGCGGCCCCATGCCCTCCTGCGCGGCCTCCTTGAGGTCCAGCATCACGGCACGGCCGTCCTCGCCGACACCGATCGGCACGCGCAAACGTTCGGCCAGCGAACGCGGCCGCCAGGTGCGCTTGGTGTCCACGGAGGCGGCGTCCCCGAGGTTCAGCAGATCCGTGAACTCGAGGTTGGCGAGCAGCGGTTCGTCGTCGTCCCCGCCCGAGGCCATGCGCAGCGGGGCCAGCTGCCGCGCCAGGGCCTCCGCGGATTCGTACGAGAGGACGTCCGGCGTCCCCTCGTAGACGATGCCGTGCCCCGACTCCAGGTGCAGTGCCTGCGGCTGTACGACGATGGAGAGGTCCCCGCGGGCTCCGGAGAGCTCGCCGGGAACGACCTCGACGACCGTCACACCCTGCAGCCCCTCGGGCGTGGCCAGGACGGAGTCGGGCGGCAGTGACAGGCCATCGAGTACGACGACGATGTGCGGTTCGTCCGGGAGCGGGGCGGCGTTCGGGTGGAAGCGAGGACGTCCGGTCAGGCGGGTGGCCAGCAGGTCTTCCAGCTCGCGCGCGTCACTGCCGATCAACCGGCGGCTGCCCGCGCCGTCCACCGTGCCGGGCGCCTGCACGTGCGGCAGCCACTTGGCCCACTCCCAGCGCGGCAGGGCCTCGCGCCCGGCCGCCACCACGATCATCAGGTCCTCGGGCGAGTGCAGCGAGGCCAGCGAGCCGGCCAGGGCGCGCGCCGAGGCGCGTACCGACTGCGGCTCACCGCTGACCGTGACGTGGTAGAAGGCGCGCAGCGAAACCGCCATCGGCAGGTCGTCCAGGACGCTGTGGGTGGCCACGAAGCGCTGCATCGCACCCGCGGTCAGCGGCTCGAGCTGTTCGACCGGCCCGGTCTCGGGGGAGACCAGCGGGGTGGCCAAGCCCTGCGGGCCGAGGCCGATACGCACTTGGGCGAAGTCCTCGTCGCCCGGCCGCCGTTCCCACACCCGGCTGCCCTCGGCGACCAGTGCCCACAGCTGCTCGGGGGAGGGGTGAAGGTAGTACTGCGCGTCACGCTGGGCCCTCGCGGTGTCCAGTGCGGAGCGCCGGGTCTGTGACAGATAGCTCAGGTAGTCGCGGCGCATGTCGGCGAGTTGCCCCTGCGAGCCGCGCCGGAAGCGGACCACCATCGCGATGGACATGGCCACCGTCGACGCGATCATCACCATGCCCATGATCCTCATGAACGGATGGCCGCTCGTGAAGAAGAAGACCACCGAACCGCCCATGCCGAGCGTCGGCAGCAATTGCATGAGGACGCTCTCCTGGTGCCCGCGCGGAAGCTCCGGCGGTGGTTGCAGGACGAGCTCTTGCGTGGGCACTTCGGACGGCAGCGTCCGAGGCGGGCGCTTCACGATGATGTGGCTCACTGCTCACCAATTCCCTTGCCGGCCCCGGAATCTTCCGTCCGCCACCCCGTGTCAGGCGGACGCAGGCCGCCGCGTGATCCTACTGACTTCATAAGAGACTGGTGGGCGGTAGTGTGCCGGATGTTCGCGTGAGCACACGCGAACAGAGCTGAAGAATCAGGGAATTTCGCGCGATGTGAAGGTGCGCGGAGCCTGCGGATCGGCTGAACGGGCCCTTCTCCGCGCCCTTGTCGCACACCAGACGGCGCGGGCCAGGAACTGAGGCGCGGGCCCTTCACACCGCAGACGCAGGATCACCACTGAGGGGGAGTAGCAGGTGAGCATGACGGCCGCCGCGACAGTCACCGGAGCCGGCGGGCCCGGACCCGGGGCCCCTTCCGGGGCGGGCGCGGGGCTCGGCTTCTGCCGGGTCACCATCGTCGCGCCCGACAGCCGGATCGACGTGGCACTGCCCGACGACATCCCGGTCGCCGACATCTACCCGGAGATCCTGAGGCTCTCCCGGCAGAGCCCCGCCGAGGGTGCTCCGGTCGGCTATCACCTCGTACGCCGGGACGGCACCGTCCTCGACAGTTCCCGCTCGTTCGCGGCGCAGCGCATTCTCGACGGCGAACTCCTCACCCTGCGCCCCTTCTCGGAGTCGCTGCCTCCCGCTGTCTTCGACGACGTGTCCGAGGCCGTCGCCTCCGCGGTGACCCGCGATCGCACGCAGTGGACCGGCGAACTGACCCGCGGCGCGGGCCTCGTCGGTGGCGGGGTCCTGCCGGTGCTGCTCGCGTTCGTGGCCTGGACCGCCGACCCGCGCCACGACATGCACGGCCTGCCCGGCATCCTCGCGGGCGTCACCGGCGTACTCCTGGTCGTCCTCGCCGCAGTACGCGCGCGGATCTACGACGACAGGGCCTCGGCCGTCGCGCTGGGACTCGGCGCGCTGCCGAACATGGGCGTGGCGGGCTCCGGGCTGCTCGCCCTGTCGGACGGTCAGGGTGTCGGCAAGCTGCAGTTCCTGCTGGCCTGCGGTGCGGTGCTGGTCGCCTCGGTCATTCTTACCCTGTGCTCCCCGCGCGGGGACGGCCCGTTCGTCGCGTTCGTGTTCGCCTCCGCCATCGGCCTGGTCACGGTGTTCGTGGCCCTCCTCGCGCACTGGACGCCCACGGAGATCGCCGCGTTCTGCGCCCCGGTCGCGGTGGGCGCCCTGGCCTTCCTGCCCGGCCTGTCCATGCGCTTCGCCCGGCTGCCGATCGGATTCGACCCCCCGAGCACCACCACGCGCAGCGCGTACGGCGCCGAACCCGCCGCGCCGGAACCAGTCGACGCCGCACGCATCGAGGCGCAGGCCCGCCGTGGCCACGAACTCCTCGTCGGTCTCGTAGGAGGCTGCGCGCTGCTCGGCGTCGGAGCCTCGGCGGTGCTCGGCTTCTCCGACGACGTCTGGGGACAGCTGCTCGCCTTCGCCACCGGCGTCGCGATGCTGATGCGCGCCCACCTCTTCCGCTACACCGCCCAGGTCGCGCCCGTCCTGGGCGCCGGCCTCGGCGCCCTCGTCCTGCTCGGCCTCGGGCTGGCGCTCAACCCGCCGCACTCCTTGATGCGCGAGGCCCTCACCGGCGACCGCACGGACCTCGACATCCGCACGATCTGGCTCGTCGCGGCGATCGCGGCGGCGGCCGCACTGGTCACCTCGCTCGGCCTGCTCCTCCCGCGCGGCGGCCTCACCCCGTTCTGGGGCCGCTTCCTGGAGATCGCCGAGGGCTTCGTGCTCCTCACGCTGGTACCGCTGGCGCTTGCCGTCTTCGACGTGTACAGCGCGGCTCGGGCCATGACCAGCTGAATCGGCGACCCGGCTCGTCGAGGCGCACGCGCACGCGTGCGCCTCGACGCTTCTTCCGCCTCGGCGCTACTCGGCGGCAAGCCCCCCGTTGTGCGGCATCGGCTCCAGATCGAACTCTCCGTCCCGGGCCCCCAGCACGAACGCCCGCCACTCGGCCTCCGTGTACCGCAGCACGGTGTCCGGGTCGAGCGACGACCGCATGGCCACCGCGCCCCCGGGCAGATACGCGATCTCGACCCGCTCCTCGTGCTCCTCGGTACCCGGCGCGCTGTGCCACTCGACGTCCGAGATGTCGAGGGCGTAGAGCTCGTCCTTCTCCCGCTCCTTGCGTGCCCTGACGTCCTGGTCTTCTGTCCCGGCCATATTCAAGCGGCCCCTTCCCCACTTACCGGTCTGCCTAGGAGGTCACCTTATGGGGGCACCCCTGGCACGCACCGGGAAACAAACCCGGCCCACCCGCCCGTGCAAGGCTTCTCGGGCCCTGGTCGGCGCATGCTGCCAGGCTGGTACGCTGTGTGACGGCCGTTTGTGTACGCACCCCCGGAGCCCCGCTCTGGAGGCCGCGCCCAGCGGATCCCCGCCTCCCGAGTTACGGAAGCTCCCCTGAGATGTGGACCAGGGGCACTCGGTGGCTACTCAGAGACTACGAGGAGTACGCGTGTCGCTCGACGCCGCTACGAAGAAGCAGATCATCAGCGAGTTCGGTACCAAGGAGGGCGACACCGGCTCCCCCGAGGTCCAGGTCGCCATGCTCTCGCGCCGGATCTCGGACCTGACCGAGCACCTCAAGACCCACAAGCACGACCACCACTCCCGCCGTGGTCTGCTGATCCTGGTCGGTCAGCGTCGCCGCCTGCTGCAGTACCTGGCCAAGAAGGACATCCAGCGCTTCCGTACGCTGGTCGACCGCCTGGGCATCCGCCGCGGTGCGGCGGGCGCCAAGTAAGACGCCGTGAAGGGAGCGGTTCCCAGATCCTGGGGAGCCGCTCCCTTTGCCGTACGTGCTGCTGCTGTACGTGCTGCCGTACCTGCTCTGTACGTGCGGAGTGTCACTGACGCTTTGTAGTGTGGTAGCACAACGGAAACGCACCACGCAGCACACAGCACGTACGACACAGCGTGACGCCGCCGTACCCGCCGGGTAGGGCGGTGCCACAACACCGAACGAGGAGAAGCGCACCTCGCCGCCGCCGGTCCTCGGTAGTGGCCCCCGGGGGATTGCGAGCCCCGGGTGCTTCGATCGAAGACCGGCCCGCACCAGAAGGAGCGCTCTCCGCCACCGTCCCCCTGCCACACGGGCAGGACGGGACGAAGACGAGGAGATATCGCTAGTGGAGAACGAGACCCACTACGCCGAGGCCGTTATCGACAACGGATCCTTCGGCACCCGCACCATCCGCTTCGAGACGGGCCGCCTGGCCAAGCAGGCCGCCGGCTCCGCCGTGGCGTACCTGGACGACGACACCATGGTGCTGTCGGCCACCAGCGCTTCCAAGAAGCCCAAGGACCAGCTCGACTTCTTCCCCCTCACGGTGGACGTCGAGGAGCGGATGTACGCCGCCGGCAAGATCCCCGGCAGCTTCTTCCGCCGCGAGGGCCGTCCTTCCGAGGACGCCGTCCTCACCTGCCGGCTGATCGACCGCCCGCTGCGCCCGTCCTTCAAGAAGGGCCTGCGCAACGAGATCCAGGTCGTCGCCACGATCATGGCCCTCAACCCCGACCACCTGTACGACGTCGTGGCGATCAACGCCGCCTCCGCGTCCACGCAGCTGGCCGGTCTGCCCTTCTCCGGCCCGGTCGGCGGCGTCCGCGTCGCGCTGATCAACGGCCAGTGGGTCGCGTTCCCGACGCACACCGAGCTCGAGGACGCCGTCTTCGACATGGTGGTCGCCGGTCGCGTCCTGGAGGACGGCGACGTCGCGATCATGATGGTCGAGGCCGAGGCCACCGACAAGACCATCCAGCTGGTCCAGGGCGGCGCCGAGGCGCCGACCGAGGAAGTCGTCGCCGCCGGTCTCGAGGCCGCGAAGCCCTTCATCAAGGTCCTGTGCAAGGCGCAGTCGGACCTCGCCGCGAAGGCCGCCAAGCCGACCGCCGAGTTCCCGATCTTCCTCGACTACGAGGACGACGTCCTGGAGGCCCTGACCGCCGCGGTCAAGAGCGAGCTCGCCCAGGCGCTCACCATCGCCGGCAAGCAGGACCGCGAGGCCGAGCTGGACCGCGTCAAGGAGATCGCCGCCGAGAAGCTGCTCCCGCAGTTCGAGGGCCGCGAGAAGGAGATCTCCGCCGCGTACCGTGCGCTGACCAAGAAGCTGGTCCGCGAGCGCGTCATCAAGGACAAGGTCCGCATCGACGGCCGCGGCGTCACGGACATCCGTACGCTCGCCGCCGAGGTCGAGGCCATCCCGCGCGTGCACGGCTCCGCGCTGTTCGAGCGTGGCGAGACCCAGATCCTGGGCGTCACCACCCTCAACATGCTCCGCATGGAGCAGCAGCTGGACACCCTCTCCCCGGTGACCCGCAAGCGCTACATGCACAACTACAACTTCCCGCCCTACTCCGTCGGTGAGACCGGCCGCGTCGGCTCCCCGAAGCGCCGCGAGATCGGCCACGGCGCGCTCGCCGAGCGCGCGATCGTGCCGGTCCTGCCGACCCGCGAGGAGTTCCCGTACGCGATCCGTCAGGTGTCCGAGGCCCTCGGCTCCAACGGCTCGACGTCCATGGGCTCGGTCTGCGCCTCGACCATGTCGCTGATGAACGCCGGTGTGCCGCTGAAGGCTCCCGTCGCCGGTATCGCGATGGGTCTGATCTCCCAGGAGATCGACGGCCAGACGCACTACGTCGCCCTTACCGACATCCTCGGTGCGGAGGACGCCTTCGGCGACATGGACTTCAAGGTCGCCGGTACGAAGGACTTCGTGACCGCCCTCCAGCTCGACACCAAGCTGGACGGCATCCCGGCCTCCGTCCTGGCCGCGGCCCTCAAGCAGGCCCGTGACGCCCGCCTCCACATCCTCGATGTGATGACCGAGGCCATCGACCGGCCCGACGAGATGTCCCCGAACGCCCCGCGGATCATCACCGTCAAGATCCCCGTGGACAAGATCGGTGAGGTCATCGGCCCCAAGGGCAAGATGATCAACCAGATCCAGGAGGACACCGGCGCCGAGATCACGATCGAGGACGACGGCACCATCTACATCGGTGCCCAGGTCGGCTCGCAGGCCGAGGCCGCCCGCGCCACGATCAACGGCATCGCCAACCCGACCATGCCGGAGGTCGGCGAGCGCTACCTGGGCACCGTCGTGAAGACGACGACCTTCGGCGCGTTCGTGTCGCTGCTCCCGGGCAAGGACGGTCTGCTGCACATCTCGCAGATCCGCAAGCTCGCCGGCGGCAAGCGCGTGGAGAACGTCGAGGACGTGCTCGGTGTGGGCGCCAAGGTCCAGGTCGAGATCGCCGAGATCGACTCCCGCGGCAAGCTCTCCCTCATCCCCGTGATCGAGGGCGAAGGCGACGATGACACGAAGGACGACACCGACAAGTGACGTCAAGTAGCTCCATGGCGACGGCCCGCACCTCTTCGGAGGCGCGGGCCGTCGCCCGTACCCAAACCCTCATCAAGGGCGTCAACGGCATCGGTACGGTCCGCAAGACCACCCTCCCGGGTGGTCTGCGCATCGTGACCGAGACCCTGCCCTCCGTGCGCTCCGCCACCTTCGGCATCTGGGCGCACGTCGGCTCGCGCGACGAGACGCCGTCCCTGAACGGCGCCACGCACTACCTGGAGCACCTGCTCTTCAAGGGCACCCACAAGCGCAGCGCCCTGGACATCTCCGCCGCCCTCGACGCGGTCGGCGGCGAGATGAACGCGTTCACGGCGAAGGAGTACACGTGTTACTACGCGCGCGTGCTCGACACCGACCTGCCGCTCGCCATCGACGTCGTCTGCGACATGCTGACCGGCTCGCTCATCCTCGAAGAGGACGTCAACGTCGAGCGCGGCGCGATCCTCGAAGAGATCGCGATGACGGAGGACGACCCGGGCGACTGCGTGCACGACCTGTTCGCGCACACCATGTTCGGCGACAACGCCCTGGGCCGCCCGGTCCTCGGCACGGTCGACACGGTCAACGCCCTCACCGCGGACCGCATCCGCCGCTTCTACAAGAAGCACTACGACCCGACGCACCTGGTCGTGGCCTGCGCGGGCAACGTCGACCACAACAAGGTCGTACGCCAGGTCCGCGCCGCCTTCGAGAAGGCGGGCGCCCTCAGGGAGACCGCCGCCGAGCCGATCGCCCCGCGCGACGGCCGCCGCGCCATCCGCACCGCGGGCCGCGTCGAACTGCTCGGCCGCAAGACCGAGCAGGCCCATGTCGTCCTCGGCATGCCGGGCCTCGCCCGCACGGACGACCGCCGCTGGGCCCTGAGCGTCCTGAACACCGCCCTCGGCGGCGGCATGTCCTCCCGCCTCTTCCAGGAGGTCCGCGAGAAGCGCGGCCTGTGCTACAGCGTGTACTCGTACACCTCGGGCTTCGCCGACTGCGGCCTCTTCGGCGTCTACGCGGGCTGCCGTCCCAGCCAGGTCCACGACGTGCTCAAGCTCTGCCGCGACGAGCTGGACCAGGTCGCCGAGCACGGTCTGTCAGACGACGAGATCGGCCGCGCCATCGGCCAGCTCCAGGGCTCCACCGTCCTCGGCCTCGAGGACACCGGTGCGCTGATGAACCGTATCGGCAAGAGTGAGCTGTGCTGGAGCGAGCAGATGTCGGTCGACGACATGCTGGCCCGGATAGCGTCGGTGACCCCGGACGAGGTCCGCTCGGTCGCCCGCGACATCCTGGGACAGCGACCCTCGCTGTCGGTCATCGGCCCGCTCAAGGACAAGCAGGCGAGCCGTCTGCACGACGCGGTCGCCTGACACCCTCCGTCAAGGAAGCAAGAGACATGAGCAAGCTGCGCGTGGCGGTCCTCGGTGCCAAGGGCCGTATCGGGGCCGAAGCGGTACGAGCGGTCGAGGCCGCCGACGACATGGAGCTGGTGGCCGCGCTCGGCCGGGGCGACGAACTGGAGACGCTGGTTGAGACCGGCGCCCAGGTCGCCGTCGAACTGACCACGCCGGCCTCGGTGATGGCCAACCTCGACTTCTGCGTACGACATGGCATCAACGCCGTGGTCGGCACGACGGGCTGGACCGACGAGCGCCTCGCGCAGCTCAAGGACTGGCTGGCCCAGTCCCCGGAGACGGGCGTGCTCATCGCGCCCAACTTCTCCATCGGGGCCGTCCTGACGATGAAGTTCGCGCAGATCGCCGCGCCCTACTTCGAGTCGGTCGAGGTCATCGAGCTCCACCACCCGAACAAGGTGGACGCCCCCAGCGGCACCGCCACGCGCACGGCTCAGCTCATCGCCGAGGCGCGGGCCAAGGCGGGCTCCGCCCCGGCCCCGGACGCCACGGTCACCGCCCTGGAGGGCGCCCGCGGCGCAAACGTCGACGGTGTCCCGGTGCACGCGGTCCGCCTGCGCGGTCTGCTCGCCCACCAGGAGGTCCTGCTCGGCGGCGAGGGCGAGACCCTCACCATCCGCCACGACTCCCTCCACCACAGCAGCTTCATGCCGGGCATCCTGCTCGGCGCCCGCCGCGTGGTGACCACACCGGGCCTCACCTTCGGCCTGGAACACTTCCTGGACCTCGGCTGAGCCGGGGGACGGACAACAGAAGCCGGCAGACATGCGCGCGAAGATCACCTACGCCCTCACGGCCGCCGCCCTGGTCGTCTATTTCGTCCTGGTCGGCAGCCGAGGCGTGCTGCTCATCCAGAACGGCACCCTGATCACCGTCACCTTCGGTGTCGCGGTGCTGATCCTGCCGGTCATCGGCCTCTGGTTCCTCTGGAAGAACACCCAGTTCGTCCAGAAAGCCAACCGGCTCGCCGCCGAGCTCGACGCCGAAGGCGGCCTGCCCGTCGACGAGTTGAGGCGGACCGCGGGCGGCCGCATCGACCGCGACTCGGCCGACGAGGTCTTCGCCAAGCGCAAGGCCGAGACCGAGGACGCCCCGGACGACTGGCGCAGCTGGTTCCGCCTCGCCGTCGCCTACCACGACGCCCGGGACACCCCGCGCGCCCGCAAGGCGATGCAGAGGGCCATCGCCCTGCACGAGGGCAGGTCGGTCGCGGCCTGAAGGCCATACGCACCTCGGCGCCGTACGCACCTCAGCGGTGACACGAAGCGAAAGGGGCCGTCCGCGCACTGCGGAGGGCCCCTTCGTCGTGCCTGAGGAGGCGTACTTGGCCTACTCGGCCTCAGCCCCGCCGATACTCGTCCGCCCACACCTCGACGGAGTCCGCAGCGCGGTCGAAGGCCTCCGCACGCGCCAGGAAGTCGGCGTTGTGCGAGGTCAGCAGCGGCGGCACGTCCTCGGGTGCACGATCCTTGCGTACGAGGATCAGCGCCTGCCCCTGAACGGTGCGCGGCAGCCCGAGCCAGCGCACCGGCTGCTGCACCGTCCGCACCGCGACGACGTGCTCCCACCGCGCCGTACTCGTCAGGAAGAAGCCCGTCCGGCGCAGCCCCTGCGCACTCACCCACACGCCCATGCGCAGCAGCCGCAGCGCGCACAGAATGGCGAGCGCGGCTACGACGAAACAGGCCGCGGCCCCGGCCAGGGTCCCGGTGAGCGCGATGATCACCGCGGCGATGAGCACGTACGAGGCGAGCAGCAGGATGAGCGCGGCCGCGCCCACCCGCCACGGCCCGGGCCGGTAGGGGCGCCGCCAGCGGTCGCGGTCGTCGAAGGGCAGCGTGACATCGTCCGCCGCCTCGTCAAAGGCACGGTCCGCCGTCAGGAAGGGCAGGGGCACGACTGAACCTCACTCGATCCATGCTTGGGCTGTGCCCGGTGAGGCTATCGAGCCGGGTGGCTGCTCACCACCCTTGGGGGGCCGGAAGAGTCAGCGGCCGTCCGTCGCCTGGGAGTGCTGCGTCGTCGCAGGTGACTGATCCTGTGACAGGGCGGGCATTCCGATGATCAGGGACCCGACGAGCCCGGCGACCACGGTGAGCCCGATGAGCGTCCGGCCGGCTATCTGTCCGGCGGTCGCCCGCTCGCGTGGTGGGGGCGTCACCTTGCTGCGGAACCTGTCGGCTTCGGCGATGAAGGCGAGCGGTACGGGCTCGCGCCGACGGAACATGGGAGCTGCTTCTCCTCTGGAGACTCGAAGGGATGCGGGTGCTGGTGTCCGGGACCCAAACGCGATCGCTGTCACTGAAACTCGCGACCGCTGTCACCGATTCAGACGAGCGAGCGTCCCAAGAGGTGCCCGCTTTCACCAAATTCGCAGAAGTTCGGCGACGAATGTCGCGGCCCGGCACCGAACGCCCCGTTGTCAGTGCCGGGCCGTAGAGTGGGCGCCGCCCGAGCTTGTGATGGGAAGGACCCTCCGCACCGTGACCGACACCCCCGCCGACGACCTCAAGCCCAGCTTCCGCAGCGATGTCACCGTCGAGCTGATCAAGCACACGGCGTCCGACGCCGACGTGCTGTTCGCCGCCCGTGTCTCGACCGCCGGGGAGCAGTCCCTGGACGAGCTGAAGAAAGACCCGGAGCGTTCCAAGGGCCTGATCAACTTCCTGATGCGGGACCGGCACGGCAGCCCCTTCGAGCACAACTCGATGACGTTCTTCATCAGCGCCCCGATCTTCGTCTTCCGCGAGTTCATGCGGCACCGCGTGGGCTGGTCGTACAACGAGGAATCGGGCCGGTACCGGGAGCTCCAGCCGGTCTTCTACGTCCCGGACGAGTCCCGCAAGCTGGTCCAGGAGGGCCGCCCCGGCAAGTACGTCTTCGTCGAGGGCACCAAGGCGCAGCAGGAGCTCACGGGCCGCGTGATGGAGGACTCGTACCGTCAGGCGTACGAGGCCTACCAGGAGATGCTCGCGGCCGGTGTGGCCCGCGAGGTGGCCCGCGCGGTCCTCCCGGTCGGCCTCTTCTCCTCGATGTACGCCACGTGCAACGCCCGCTCGCTGATGCACTTCCTCGGCCTGCGTACTCAGCACGAGATGGCGAAGGTCCCGTCCTTCCCGCAGCGCGAGATCGAGATGGTCGGCGAGCTGATGGAGGCGGAGTGGGCCAAGCTCATGCCGCTCACGCACGGGGCCTTCAACGCCAACGGGCGTGTGGCGCCGTAACGCGCTTCCACACGTCCAGCACAGATGGCTTCCGCGCGCCAGCCGGTACTGATGTACGGATCAACCGAGCGAAGTGTCCGTATTGCGGCATTTCGAGAAGTTCATCTAGCCTGATCAAACGGACCCGGCACTGCTTGAACCCCCGAGCAGGCAGTGCCGGGCTCCACCTTTGTCGCACTTTGTCGTGTCCCCCGAGGGCAGACCCCGCGTTGAGCAGCGAGTAGCGTGTTACCCATGGCTCCGACCTCCACTCCGCAGACCCCCTTCGGGAGGGTCCTCACCGCCATGGTCACGCCCTTCACGGCGGACGGCGCACTCGACCTCGACGGCGCGCAGCGGCTCGCTGCCCACTTGGTGGACGCAGGCAACGACGGCCTGATCATCAACGGCACCACCGGCGAGTCCCCGACCACCAGCGACGCGGAGAAATCGGACCTCGTACGAGCCGTACTGGAGGCGGTGGGCGATCGGGCCCACATCGTCGCCGGCGTCGGCACGAACGACACCCACCACAGCATCGAGCTGGCCCGCGCAGTCGAGAAGGCCGGCGCGCACGGCCTGCTGATCGTGACGCCGTACTACAACAAGCCCCCGCAGGAGGGCCTCTACCGGCACTTCACGGCCATCGCCGACGCGACCGAGCTGCCGGTGATGCTCTACGACATCCCCGGGCGCAGCGGCGTACCGATCAACACCGAAACGATCGTGCGGCTCGCCGAGCACCCGCGTATCGTCGCGAACAAGGACGCCAAGGGAGACCTCGGCCGGGCCAGCTGGGCCATCGCCCGCTCCGGCCTCGCCTGGTACTCCGGCGACGACATGCTGAACCTGCCGCTGCTCTCCGTGGGCGCGGTCGGCTTTGTCTCCGTCGTCGGCCATGTCGTCACCCCGGAGCTGCGCGCCATGCTCGACGCGTACATCTCGGGCGACGTCCAGAAGGCCACCGAGATCCACCAGAAGCTGCTCCCCGTCTTCACCGGCATGTTCCGCACCCAGGGCGTCATGACCACCAAGGCCGCACTCGCCCTCCAGGGCCTGCCCGCCGGACCGCTGCGCGCTCCGATGGTCGAGCTGTCGCCCGAGGAGACCGCCCAGCTCAAGATCGATCTTGCCGCCGGCGGGGTAGAGCTCTGACCACAGACTTCACAACTGAATAGGCAGAACCCGCAGGCCACCGCGCCTGCATCCCACACAGACAACTGCTACTGCACGAACGTCACGCGCGCCACGTGCCCTGCCAGGTACGTGGCGCGCGTGGTGAGGAGAGTCTTTTGAGTCATCCGCATCCTGAACTCGGCGCTCCGCCGGTGCTCCCGAAGGGTGGCATGCGCGTCACCCCGCTCGGAGGCCTCGGTGAAATCGGCCGAAACATGACGGTCTTCGAGTACGACGGCCGCTTGCTGATCGTCGACTGCGGAGTGCTCTTCCCTGAGGAGGAGCAGCCCGGAATCGACCTGATCCTGCCGGACTTCACGTCCATCAGGGACCGCCTCGACGACATCGCGGGCATCGTCCTCACCCATGGCCACGAGGACCACATCGGTGGCGTCCCGTACCTCCTGCGCGAGAAGCCGGACATCCCGCTGATCGGCTCCAAGCTGACCCTCGCGCTGATCGAGGCGAAGCTCCAGGAGCACCGCATCCGCCCGTACACGCTCGAGGTGGAGGCGGGCGATCGCGAGCAGATCGGCCCCTTCAACTGCGAGTTCGTCGCGGTCAACCACTCCATCCCGGACGCCCTCGCGGTCGCCATCCGTACGCCCGCCGGCATGGTGGTCCACACCGGTGACTTCAAGATGGACCAGCTCCCGCTGGACGGTCGCCTCACGGACCTGCACGCGTTCGCCCGCCTGAGCCACGAGGGCATCGACCTCCTCCTCTCGGACTCCACGAACGCCGAGGTACCGGGCTTCGTCCCGCCCGAGCGCGACATCGCGAATGTGCTGGACCAGGTCTTCGCCGGCGCACACAAGCGCATCATCGTGGCGAGCTTCGCCAGCCACGTCCACCGCATCCAGCAGATCCTGGACACGGCACAGAAGTACGGCCGCAAGATCGCCTTCGTCGGCCGCTCGATGGTCCGCAACATGGGCATCGCCCGGGACCTCGGCTACCTGAAGGTCCCGCCCGGCCTGGTGGTCGACGTCAAGACGCTGGACGACCTGCCGGACAACGAGGTCGTGCTCGTCTGTACGGGTTCTCAGGGTGAGCCGATGGCGGCCCTGTCCAGGATGGCCAACCGGGATCACCAGATCCGGATCGTCCCGGGCGACACGGTCATCCTGGCGTCGTCCCTGATCCCCGGCAACGAGAACGCGGTCTACCGCGTCATCAACGGCCTGACCCGCTGGGGCGCGAACGTAATCCACAAGGGCAACGCCAAGGTGCACGTCTCCGGCCACGCGTCGGCGGGCGAGCTCCTGTACTTCTACAACATCTGCAAGCCGCGGAACCTGATGCCGGTCCACGGCGAATGGCGGCACCTGCGCGCCAACGCCGAGCTGGGCGCCCTCACCGGCGTCCCGCACGACCGCGTCGTGATCGCCGAGGACGGCGTCGTCGTCGACCTCGTCGAGGGCAAGGCCAAGATCTCCGGCAAGGTGCCGGCGGGATACGTGTACGTCGACGGCCTCTCGGTCGGCGACGTCGGCGAGCCCGCGCTCAAGGACCGCAAGATCCTCGGCGACGAGGGCATCATCTCCGTCTTCCTGGTGGTGGACTCCAACACCGGAAAGATCACCGGTGGCCCGCACATCCAGGCCCGGGGCTCCGGCATTGACGACTCCGTCTTTGCCGAGGTCATCCCGAAGATCACGGAGGTCCTGGAGCGCTCGGCCCAGGACGGCGTGGTCGAGCCCCACCAACTGCAGCAGCTCATCCGCCGCACGCTGGGCAAGTGGGTCTCCGACACCTACCGCCGGCGCCCGATGATCCTCCCGGTCGTCGTCGAGGTCTGACCTCCAGCGCGCTGACCAGGAGCGGGGCCCCTCGACACACGTCGACGGGCCCCGCTCTAGACCTCGCCTAAAAAATCTTGACAGCGGGGATTGACACCCCCTGTGCCGATCCGTACTGTTCTTGGTCTGCCCCGGAGCCATAACGGTTCCGCGGTGGCACCTTGGCCGCTGATGCGGCACCCAACCACCAGCACGGTCACCCATCCGGGATTGCATTCGGCGCGTCCGAAAGTAATTCGATTGGGGCTCGGCGGCCCGATTAGGCGCCGCCCGGGAGGATCCGCTAATGTTTGGGACGTCGGAACGGTCCGAGGGCCGGGAAGACAATCCCCGCTGACTGGGAATCAGGCCCGAAAGGATCTGATAGAGTCGGATCCGCCGGAAAGGGAAACGCGAAAGCGGAAACCTGGAAAGTGTCGAGGAAATCGGATCGGGAAGATCTGGTAGAGTCGGAAACGCAAGATCGAAGGGAAGCGCCCGGAGGAAAGCCTGAGAGAGTCTCTCGGGTGAGTACAAAGGAAGCGTCCGTTCCTTGAGAACTCAACAGCGTGCCAAAAATCAACGCCAGATATGTTGATACCCCGTCTCCGGCCGATCGGCTGGGGCGAGGTTCCTTTGAAAAAGTCCTGCCCTTCGGGGCAGGCGCACAGCGAGGACGCTGTGAACGATCGGTCTTATTCCGGCTGATCGTTCCGCTCTCGTGGTGTCGTCCCGATTACGGGAAAACATTCACGGAGAGTTTGATCCTGGCTCAGGACGAACGCTGGCGGCGTGCTTAACACATGCAAGTCGAACGATGAAGCCCTTCGGGGTGGATTAGTGGCGAACGGGTGAGTAACACGTGGGCAATCTGCCCTTCACTCTGGGACAAGCCCTGGAAACGGGGTCTAATACCGGATACGACCCGGGAGCGCATGCTCCTGGGTGGAAAGCTCCGGCGGTGAAGGATGAGCCCGCGGCCTATCAGCTTGTTGGTGAGGTAGTGGCTCACCAAGGCGACGACGGGTAGCCGGCCTGAGAGGGCGACCGGCCACACTGGGACTGAGACACGGCCCAGACTCCTACGGGAGGCAGCAGTGGGGAATATTGCACAATGGGCGAAAGCCTGATGCAGCGACGCCGCGTGAGGGATGACGGCCTTCGGGTTGTAAACCTCTTTCAGCAGGGAAGAAGCGAAAGTGACGGTACCTGCAGAAGAAGCGCCGGCTAACTACGTGCCAGCAGCCGCGGTAATACGTAGGGCGCAAGCGTTGTCCGGAATTATTGGGCGTAAAGAGCTCGTAGGCGGCTTGTCGCGTCGGTTGTGAAAGCCCGGGGCTTAACCCCGGGTCTGCAGTCGATACGGGCAGGCTAGAGTGTGGTAGGGGAGATCGGAATTCCTGGTGTAGCGGTGAAATGCGCAGATATCAGGAGGAACACCGGTGGCGAAGGCGGATCTCTGGGCCATTACTGACGCTGAGGAGCGAAAGCGTGGGGAGCGAACAGGATTAGATACCCTGGTAGTCCACGCCGTAAACGGTGGGCACTAGGTGTTGGCGACATTCCACGTCGTCGGTGCCGCAGCTAACGCATTAAGTGCCCCGCCTGGGGAGTACGGCCGCAAGGCTAAAACTCAAAGGAATTGACGGGGGCCCGCACAAGCAGCGGAGCATGTGGCTTAATTCGACGCAACGCGAAGAACCTTACCAAGGCTTGACATACACCGGAAACATCCAGAGATGGGTGCCCCCTTGTGGTCGGTGTACAGGTGGTGCATGGCTGTCGTCAGCTCGTGTCGTGAGATGTTGGGTTAAGTCCCGCAACGAGCGCAACCCTTGTTCTGTGTTGCCAGCATGCCCTTCGGGGTGATGGGGACTCACAGGAGACTGCCGGGGTCAACTCGGAGGAAGGTGGGGACGACGTCAAGTCATCATGCCCCTTATGTCTTGGGCTGCACACGTGCTACAATGGCAGGTACAATGAGCTGCGAAGCCGTGAGGCGGAGCGAATCTCAAAAAGCCTGTCTCAGTTCGGATTGGGGTCTGCAACTCGACCCCATGAAGTCGGAGTTGCTAGTAATCGCAGATCAGCATTGCTGCGGTGAATACGTTCCCGGGCCTTGTACACACCGCCCGTCACGTCACGAAAGTCGGTAACACCCGAAGCCGGTGGCCCAACCCCTTGTGGGAGGGAGCTGTCGAAGGTGGGACTGGCGATTGGGACGAAGTCGTAACAAGGTAGCCGTACCGGAAGGTGCGGCTGGATCACCTCCTTTCTAAGGAGCACTTCTCACCAACGACCTTCGGGGACTTGGTCAGAGGCCAGTACATCGGCGAACGTCCGATGCTGGTTGCTCATGGGTGGAACGTTGATTATTCGGCATCTTCAGCCAACTCGGCTTGCTAGTACTGCTCTTCGGAGTGTGGAACGCGGATCATGGGTGGTAGGGGTGTCGGGCACGCTGTTGGGTGTCTGAGGGTACGGCCGAATGTGGCTGCCTTCAGTGCCGGCCCCAGTGCACTCGGACTACTGGTTCGGGGTGATGGGTGGTTGGTCGTTGTTTGAGAACTGCACAGTGGACGCGAGCATCTGTGGCCAAGTTTTTAAGGGCGCACGGTGGATGCCTTGGCACCAGGAACCGATGAAGGACGTGGGAGGCCACGATAGTCCCCGGGGAGTCGTCAACCAGGCTTTGATCCGGGGGTTTCCGAATGGGGAAACCCGGCAGTCGTCATGGGCTGTCACCCGCTGCTGAACACATAGGCAGTGTGGAGGGAACGCGGGGAAGTGAAACATCTCAGTACCCGCAGGAAGAGAAAACAACCGTGATTCCGGGAGTAGTGGCGAGCGAAACTGGATGAGGCCAAACCTCAAGTGTGTGAGACCCGGCAGGGGTTGCGCTTGGGGGGTTGTGGGATCTCTCTTCTGTTGTCTGCCGGCGACAGGACGAGTCAGAAACCGTTGATGTAGGCGAAGGACATGCGAAAGGTCCGGCGTAGAGGGTAAGACCCCCGTAGTCGAAACGTCAGCGGCTCGTTTGAGAGACACCCAAGTAGCACGGGGCCCGAGAAATCCCGTGTGAATCTGGCGGGACCACCCGCTAAGCCTAAATATTCCCTGGTGACCGATAGCGGATAGTACCGTGAGGGAATGGTGAAAAGTACCGCGGGAGCGGAGTGAAATAGTACCTGAAACCGTGTGCCTACAAGCCGTGGGAGCGTCGGAACGTGCTTGCACGTTCTCGTGACTGCGTGCCTTTTGAAGAATGAGCCTGCGAGTTTGCGGTGTGTTGCGAGGTTAACCCGTGTGGGGAAGCCGTAGCGAAAGCGAGTCCGAATAGGGCGGTTTAGTAGCGCGCTCAAGACCCGAAGCGGAGTGATCTAGCCATGGGCAGGTTGAAGCGGCTGTAAGAGGTCGTGGAGGACCGAACCCACCAGGGTTGAAAACCTGGGGGATGACCTGTGGTTAGGGGTGAAAGGCCAATCAAACTCCGTGATAGCTGGTTCTCCCCGAAATGCATTTAGGTGCAGCGTCGTGTGTTTCTTGCCGGAGGTAGAGCACTGGATAGGCGATGGGCCCTACCGGGTTACTGACCTTAACCAAACTCCGAATGCCGGTAAGTGAGAGCGCGGCAGTGAGACTGTGGGGGATAAGCTCCATGGTCGAGAGGGAAACAGCCCAGAGCATCGACTAAGGCCCCTAAGCGTACGCTAAGTGGGAAAGGATGTGGAGTCGCAGAGACAACCAGGAGGTTGGCTTAGAAGCAGCCACCCTTGAAAGAGTGCGTAATAGCTCACTGGTCTAGTGATTCCGCGCCGACAATGTAGCGGGGCTCAAGCGTACCGCCGAAGTCGTGTCATTGCAGCAATACTCCCAACGGAGGCTGTGATGGGTAGGGGAGCGTCGTGTGCCGGGTGAAGCCGCGCCGGAAGGCAGTGGTGGACGGTTCACGAGTGAGAATGCAGGCATGAGTAGCGATACACACGTGAGAAACGTGTGCGCCGATTGACTAAGGGTTCCTGGGTCAAGCTGATCTGCCCAGGGTAAGTCGGGACCTAAGGCGAGGCCGACAGGCGTAGTCGATGGATAACCGGTTGATATTCCGGTACCCGCTGTGAAGCGTCAAACATCGAATCCAGTGATGCTAAGCCCGTGAAGCCGTTCCGGACCCTTCGGGGAAAGGAAAGTGGTGGAGCCGGTGACCCGAGCTGGTAGTAGGTGAGTGATGGGGTGACGCAGGAAGGTAGTCCATCCCGGGCGGTGGTTGTCCCGGGGTAAGGGTGTAGGACGTCAGGTAGGTAAATCCGCCTGGCAATTGTCTGAGACCTGATGCCGAGCCGATTGTGGTGAAGTGGATGATCCTATGCTGTCGAGAAAAGCCTCTAGCGAGTTTCATGGCGGCCCGTACCCTAAACCGACTCAGGTGGTCAGGTAGAGAATACCGAGGCGTTCGGGTGAACTATGGTTAAGGAACTCGGCAAAATGCCCCCGTAACTTCGGGAGAAGGGGGGCCATCACTGGTGAGGGGACGTGCTCCTCGAGCTGGGGGTGGCCGCAGAGACCAGCGAGAAGCGACTGTTTACTAAAAACACAGGTCCGTGCGAAGCCGTAAGGCGATGTATACGGACTGACGCCTGCCCGGTGCTGGAACGTTAAGGGGACCGGTTAGTCAGGATTCGTCTTGGCGAAGCTGAGAACTTAAGCGCCAGTAAACGGCGGTGGTAACTATAACCATCCTAAGGTAGCGAAATTCCTTGTCGGGTAAGTTCCGACCTGCACGAATGGCGTAACGACTTCTCGACTGTCTCAACCATAGGCCCGGTGAAATTGCACTACGAGTAAAGATGCTCGTTTCGCGCAGCAGGACGGAAAGACCCCGGGACCTTTACTACAGTTTGATATTGGTGTTCGGTTCGGCTTGTGTAGGATAGCTGGGAGACTGTGAAGCAGGCACGCCAGTGTTTGTGGAGTCGTCGTTGAAATACCAGTCTGGTCGTGCTGGATGTCTAACCTGGGTCCGTGATCCGGATCAGGGACAGTGTCTGATGGGTAGTTTAACTGGGGCGGTTGCCTCCCAAAGGGTAACGGAGGCGCCCAAAGGTTCCCTCAGCCTGGTTGGCAATCAGGTGTTGAGTGTAAGTGCACAAGGGAGCTTGACTGTGAGACCGACGGGTCGAGCAGGGACGAAAGTCGGGACTAGTGATCCGGCGGTGGCTTGTGGAAGCGCCGTCGCTCAACGGATAAAAGGTACCCCGGGGATAACAGGCTGATCTTCCCCAAGAGTCCATATCGACGGGATGGTTTGGCACCTCGATGTCGGCTCGTCGCATCCTGGGGCTGGAGTCGGTCCCAAGGGTTGGGCTGTTCGCCCATTAAAGCGGTACGCGAGCTGGGTTTAGAACGTCGTGAGACAGTTCGGTCCCTATCCGCTGTGCGCGTAGGAGTCTTGAGAAGGGCTGTCCCTAGTACGAGAGGACCGGGACGGACGAACCTCTGGTGTGCCAGTTGTCCTGCCAAGGGCATGGCTGGTTGGCTACGTTCGGGAGGGATAACCGCTGAAAGCATCTAAGCGGGAAGCCTGCTTCGAGATGAGGACTCCCACCCCCTATGAGGGGTTAAGGCTCCCAGTAGACGACTGGGTTGATAGGCCAGATCTGGAAGCGCCGTAAGGTGTGGAGGTGACTGGTACTAATAGGCCGAGGGCTTGTCCTCAGTTGCTCGCGTCCACTGTGTTGGTTCTGAAACCACGAACAACCCCGTTGTCGGGCCACGGCGATGGTGCGGTATTCACAGTTTCATAGTGTTTCGGTGGTCATAGCGTGAGGGAAACGCCCGGTTACATTCCGAACCCGGAAGCTAAGCCTTACAGCGCCGATGGTACTGCAGGGGGGACCCTGTGGGAGAGTAGGACGCCGCCGAACAATCATTCAAAGAGCTGGTCCCCGAACTTCGGTTCGGGGACCAGCTCTTTTTCATTGTGTGTCACTTCGCGTTCACATTGCGCGACAAATATCCGCGGCATGGGTACTGCTGCAATGCTCAGGGCCGCGGGTGTCGGAGCCGGTGACGAGGTCATCGTGCCGGCGTTCGGGAACGTCGAGGTCGCCGAGGCCGTGACGCAGGCTGGTGCGACGGTCGTCTTCGCCGACATAGACCCTGTGACGTACTGCCTCGACGCCGGCGCCGTCGAGTCCGTCGTAACTCCCCAGTCGGCGGCTCTGGTTGTCGTGCACCGCTTCGGTCGGTCGGCCGACATGGTGCGGCTGCGTGAGGTCGGACAGCGGCACGGGTTCCTGGTGTTGGAGCAGGGCGAGTCCGAGGCGCCGTACGACGAGGTCGCGCAGCGCAGGGAGCGGGCCGCGTACCTCGATGTGCGGTTGAGCGGCGTTCAGACGCCGGTCGGCGGCGACGGGCACACGTACCAGCAGTACGTCGTGCGGGTGCCGGGCAATGGGCGGCCGGACCGGGACGCCTTCGCACGGGCCGTACGGGCCAGGGGAGTTGAGTGCCGGGTGCCCGTGAAGACGCCTGTGCACCGCATGCCCGGGTTCCGTCGGGACATACATCTTCCGGAGACCGAGCGGGCCGCCGACGAGACCCTCGCGCTGCCTGTCGACGGGGAGTTGACGAAGCGGGAGATGCAGCGGATCGTCTCCGCGTGCAACGCGCTCGGCGGGTTGTTGCAGCCCGCCTTCTGATCCGACGTGATCCAACGAGGCCCCAACGGGACTGATTAGGAGCACGCTTCTGTTCAGGGTATGATCTATTCCGTTGCCGCGGGGGAAACCTCAACAAGGCGACAGGCCCCCATAGCTCAGTCGGCAGAGCGTCTCCATGGTAAGGAGAAGGTCAACGGTTCGATTCCGTTTGGGGGCTCCGAAACGAAAAGGCCTCCGCCCTTACGGGCGGGGGCCTTTCTCGTATCCCGAAGCGAAGCTGAGCCTCACTCCTTGTGCCGAGCATCAGTCCTTGTGGAGGCCGGGAACCCGCATCGCCAGAATCGCCATGTCGTCAGACGGTGCGTCGGACGCGAAGCGTTCGACCGCGCGCATGATGCGGGCCGCGACCGCTCCGGCCGTCAGACCCGTGCACGTCGTCAGGACGTCCGTCAGGCCGTCGTCGCCCAGCATGCGTGTGCCCTCGCGGCGCTCCGTGACGCCGTCCGTGACGCACAGCAGGACGTCGCCCGGGTCCAGCGTGATGGTCTGCTCGTACAGCTCCAGGTCGTCCATGACGCCGAGGAGCGGCTGCGGTTCGGCGGCGGGTTCGACCGTGCCGTCCTGGCGCAGGCGGAGCGGGAGCGGGTGGCCGGCGCAGACCACCTTCAGCACGGCGCTGCCGTCCTCCTGGGGCCACAACTCGCCGTACAGGAGCGTCAGGAAGCGGCTGCGGGCGCCCTCGTCGAGGATCGCGGAGTTCAGGCGCTCCAGGACGGCCGGGCCGCCGTAGCCCTCGCGGGCCAGGAGCCTGAGCGCGTGCCGGGCCAGGCCGGTGACCGCGGCCGCCTCCGGGCCCGTACCGCAGACGTCGCCGATGGCGAAGCCGTACGCGCCGTCGCGGATCGGGAAGAGGTCGTAGAAGTCGCCGCCGACCTCGTTGCCCTCGCCGGCCGCGCGGTAGATGACCTCGACCTCGACGCCCTCGATGTCGGGGAGTTCCGGGGGCAGGAGGCTGCGCTGGAGGGACTGGCTGATGGCCATGCGCTCCGAGTACAGGCGGGCGTTGTCCAACGCCAGGGCGGCCCTGCGGGAAAGGTCTTCGGCCAACTCCAGGATCTCCTGGCGGAAGTGTTCGTCCGACGGCTTGCCGAGGGTCAGCATGCCGATGACGCGGTTGCGGGCCACCAGGGGGAGGACGACCGTCTCGCCACCGACCGTCGAGGCGGTCGCCAGGGTCGTACCGATGCCGGAACTCATCCAAGAGTGCTCGCCCAGGCCCAGGCTGCGCATGGAGGTGCGCAGGGCCGCCTCGTGGGCGGCCTCGGCCGGCGCGGACCAGACGCGGGCGCCGGGGGTGGGGACCGGGTCCGGTGGGGCGATCTTCGAGAGCAACGCCTTGAGGCCGTCGATGCGTTCCTCGTCCTCGTGCAGGACATACGAGAGATACGGGTCCGAGGCCTGGTCGGCGATCGTGTAGACGGCGCACCAAGTGGCCAGGGTCGGGACTGTCATCTGGGCCATGAGGGCCAGCGTCTGGTCACGGTCCAGGGTGCCGGCGAGGAGATCCGAGGCCTCTACGAGGAAGGACAGCGAGCCGCGGCGCAGGCGTTCCAGCTCGCCCAGGCGGGCCGATTCCACCGCCAGCGCGATGCGGTCGGCGGCGAACTGGAGGCGCAGAGCCTCCTCGTTGGAGTATCTGCCGGGTGCCTCGGCCGCGACCCCCAGCGAGCCGGTGAGGCGGCCCTCGACCTTCAACGGGACCGTGACGACCGAGCGCATGCCGGTGCCGCCCAGCAGGGGTACGGCGCCGGGGACGACCGTCAGGTCCTCGTGCACGGCGGGCATACGGGCCGAGCCGTAGCGCCCGGAGCCCGCCTCGACGGGGACGCGGGCGAATCGCTGGCGGGCGGAGGGGAGGCCCGTCGAGGCTCGTACCTCCAACTCCGTTTCGTCGTCGGTCGCGAGGAGCAGGAAGGCGGAGTCGCCGTCGAGCATGTCGCGGGCGCGCTCCACCGTGCGCTGGAGGAGACCGTCGAGGTCGTCCGGGGGCGGAGAGCCGATGAAGACCTCGAAGGGGTCGGAGGCCTGCCCCTCGGAGCTGGTGGTCGTGTCGGTGGCCGAGACGCGCAACGGGGTCTGGAGGACGGCGCGTTCGTGGTCGCGTACGAGAAGGCAGACCGTGGAGGGTTCGCCGCTCGTGTCGCGTACCCGAAGGTGTGAGGCGTAGACGGGTGTGACGCGGCCGTTGGCGCCCCGGATGCCGTAACTGCCCTCCCAGCGCGAGAGCTGGAGGGCCTCGGCGATGCCGGTGCTGGTGCCGGGCGTGTGCGGCCAGGCCGCGAAGTCGGTGAGCGGCTTGCCGGTGACCTGCTCGGCGGCGTAACCGAAAAGTTCCTCCGCGTCCTCGTTCCACGCGTTGACGGCGCCGGCGCGGTCGATCTGGACGACCGCGACGCGGACGCGGCCGTCGGCGAGCGGGAGGAGGTCGGAGGGAAGGGAGGGGCCCGCGGTGCGGGTTCCGACCGAACGCTCGGGGAGGTCGAGTTGGAACCAGACCTGTTTGTGCGTGGGCGTGTACTCGACGCCCCAGCGGCCCGCCAGTGCCGCGCACAGCTGGAGGCCGCGGCCGCCCTCGCGGTCGGGGCTGCCCATGTTCACAGCCGTCGCCTGGAGTGGAATCTCTCGTTCCGGGTAGCGGTCCGCCACCTCGATGCGTACGCCGTCGTCGCTGCGCAGACACAGGACATCCGCGGAGGTGCCCGCATGAACCACGGCGTTGGTGACGAGTTCGCTGGTCAGGACCACGGCGTCGTCGATGATGTCGGCGAAGCCCCAGCCCTGGAGGGTGTCCCGGACAAAGGAGCGGGCGGTCGCGACGGATCGCCCCACGGGCTCGAAATTGGCGGCCGCGCGCGCGGTGATCACAGAACTCCTTGTCCGGTTGTCGGCGTGCAGGGCTCCGTAGCCGATCCGCTCCTGCCGGGGCAGAGCGTGGTTCCCCCTCGGCCGGGGATCCTGGGGCGGTTCCCCAGGATGCAGTCCGGTGGTCATGGTGCGGCGCCCCTCCGATGCCTGCCCGCTCGTGCTCGTGCCACCGTCCAGGCCGGACGCGACCGGCACGGCTGGACAGCCGCATGCAAGGTTACTTACCTTCGCCGTCCATGCGGATGCCGGTCACCAGTGTTTCCGTCCGGAAGAGGGCCCCTTGCTTTTCGTCCGGTCGGTGTGCGGACGATGTGCGAAGCTGCCGAACTGTTATGGCCTGGTTCAGCCGGGGTGAAACACTGGGCAGGCTCCAGGAGAAGGTCCGGGCAGGCTAGTGCCTTCCAGCACGCCGAGCCGAAGTACCCGAGTACGCCGAGCAAAAATGGTCGACCCTTGCAGGAGGGACACAGTGGAGTCTGGCGCAGCGACGCGGGGCACTAAGACGCGCGCGAAAGGCGGACAGTCCCTGAACAACCGGCGGGCGCCAAGGGGTGGCACCACCGCGGTGGACACGGCTGCCCTGGACCGGCTGCTGGCGGCCCTGGTGTCGATGCGGGACGGCAACTTCCGCAAGCGGCTCACGGTCTCCGGCGACGGCGTGATGTCCGAGATTGCGGCGGTTTTCAACGAAGTGGCCGACCGTAATCTGCATCTCACGGGCGAGCTGTCGCGCGTTCGGCGCATGGTGGGGCGTGAGGGGAAGCTCACAGAGCGGCTGGAGACGGGCGCCTGCGAGGGCTCCTGGGGGGCCGCGATCGACGCGTCCAACGCGCTCGTCGACGACCTCGTACGGCCCGTCTCCGAGGTCGGCAGGGTGCTGTCCGCGGTCGCGGAGGGCGACTTGTCGCCGCGCATGGAACTGCGGGCGCAGGCCGCGGACGGCAACGGGCACCCGCTGCGCGGGGAGTTCCTCAAGGTCGGGCGGACGGTCAACAATCTGGTCGACCAGCTGTCGACGTTCACCGACGAGGTCACGCGTGTGGCCAGCGAGGTGGGCACCGAGGGCAAGCTGGGCGGTCAGGCCCGGGTGCGCGGAATGTCCGGTTCGTGGAAGGACCTCACGGATTCGGTCAACACCATGGCGTACCGGCTGACGGCTCAGGTACGTGACATCGCTCTCGTGACGACGGCGGTCGCCAAGGGTGACTTGTCCCGGAAGGTCACGGTTCATGTGGCCGGCGAGATGCTGGAGCTGAAGAACACCGTCAACACGATGGTGGACCAGCTGTCCTCGTTCTCCTCCGAGGTGACGCGCGTCGCGCGTGAGGTGGGCACCGAGGGCGAGCTCGGTGGCCAGGCGCAGGTGCCCGGTGTGGCCGGTGTGTGGAAGGACCTCACCGATTCGGTGAACCTCATGGCCGGCAACCTCACGGCCCAGGTGCGCGGGATCGCCCAGGTGACGACGGCGGTCGCCAGCGGTGACCTGTCGCAGAAGGTCACGGTCAGCGCGCGCGGCGAGGTCGCGCAACTGGCCGAGACCATCAACCAGATGACCGAGACGCTGCGGACCTTTGCCGACGAGGTCACGCGCGTGGCCAACGAAGTCGGTGGCGAAGGACGGCTCGGCGGGCAGGCGAACGTGCCGGGCGCGGCGGGGACGTGGAAGGACCTGACGGATTCCGTCAACACGGTCTTCCGGAATCTCACGACCCAGGTGCGCGACATCGCCGCGGTGACGACGGCCGTGGCCAACGGTGACCTCTCCCAGAAGGTCACTGTCGACGTCGCCGGCGAGATGCTGGAGCTGAAGAACACCGTCAACACGATGGTCGACCAGCTGTCGTCGTTTGGTGTCGAGGTCACGCGCGTGGCGCGCGAGGTCGGTGTCGAGGGCGAACTGGGCGGCCAGGCGCAGGTCCCGGGCGTGGCCGGTACGTGGAAGGACCTCACCGACTCCGTCAACACGGCGTTCCAGAACCTGACGGGTCAGGTGCGCAACATCGCGCAGGTGACCACGGCGGTCGCCAACGGCGATCTGTCGCAGAAGGTCACCGTGGACGTCTCCGGCGAAATGCTCCAGCTGAAGAACACCGTGAACACCATGGTGGACCAGCTGTCGAGCTTCGCCGACCAGGTGACCCGTATGGCCCGTGACGTGGGCACGGAGGGCCGCCTCGGCGGTCAGGCCCGCGTCGACGGCGTATCCGGTACGTGGAAGGAACTCACCGACTCCGTCAACTTCATGGCGGGGAACCTGACGTCACAGGTGCGGCAGATCGCCCAGGTCACCACAGCCGTGGCCCGGGGAGACCTGTCGCAGAAGATCGACGTGGACGCGCGCGGCGAGATCCTGGAGCTGAAGAACACCATCAACACGATGGTGGACCAGCTCTCCGCGTTCGCCGACCAGGTGACGCGGGTCGCCCGTGAGGTGGGTACCGAGGGCCGCCTCGGCGGTCAGGCGCAGGTGCCCGGCGTCGCCGGTGTGTGGCGCGACCTGACCGACTCCGTGAACGGCATGGCCGGCAACCTCACCGCGCAGGTGCGGAACATCGCGCAGGTCGCGACTGCGGTGGCCCGTGGTGACCTGTCGCAGAAGATCGACGTGGACGCGCGCGGCGAGATCCTGGAGCTGAAGAACACCCTCAACACGATGGTGGACCAGCTCTCGAACTTCGCCGAGCAGGTCACGCGGGTGGCCCGCGAGGTGGGTACCGAGGGCATGCTCGGCGGACAGGCCGAGGTGCAGGGTGTCTCCGGCACCTGGAAGGACCTCACGCAGTCCGTGAACTTCATGGCGAACAACCTGACCATTCAGGTGCGGAACATCGCCGAGGTCACGACCGCGGTCGCCAAGGGTGACCTGTCGAAGAAGATCACCGTCGACGCGAAGGGCGAGATCCTCGAACTCGTCACCACCGTCAACACGATGGTCGACCAGCTGTCCAACTTCGCCGAGCAGGTGACCCGGGTGGCCCGCGAGGTGGGCACCGAGGGCAACCTGGGCGGGCAGGCTCGGGTGCCGGGTGTCACGGGCATCTGGAAGGACCTGAGCGACAACGTCAACGTGATGGCCAACAACCTGACCAATCAGGTGCGGAACATCTCGCAGGTCGCGACGGCGGTGGCCAACGGCGACCTCACCAAGAAGGTCACGGTCGAGGCGAGCGGCGAGGTCGCCCAGCTCGCCGACACCGTCAACACCATGGTGAAGACGCTGAGTTCGTTCGCCGACCAGGTCACCCGGGTGGCCCGCGAGGTGGGTACGGACGGCATCCTCGGCGGGCAGGCGCGCGTACCGGGCGTGTCCGGTACGTGGAAGGACCTCACCGAGTCCGTGAACGGGATGGCGTCCAACCTGACCGGCCAGGTGCGCAACATCGCGATGGTCACCACGGCCATCGCCAAGGGCGACCTGACCAAGAAGATCGACATCGACGCGCGCGGCGAGATCCTGGAGCTGAAGACCACCATCAACACGATGGTCGACCAGCTCTCGTCCTTCGCCGAGGAAGTCACCCGAGTCGCCCGCGAGGTGGGCACCGAGGGGCAGTTGGGCGGCCAGGCACGCGTGCGTGACGTCGACGGCACCTGGCGCGACCTCACCGAGTCGGTGAACGAGATGGCCGGGAACCTGACCCGTCAGGTGCGGGCCATCGCGCGCGTGGCGACCGCGGTGACCCGCGGCGACCTCAACCTGAAGATCGACGTGGACGCCTCCGGCGAGATCCAGGAACTTCAGGACTACATCAACAAGATGATCGCCAACCTGCGCGACACCACGATCGCCAACAAGGAGCAGGACTGGCTCAAGGGCAACCTCGCCCGCATCTCCGCGTTGATGCAGGGGCGGCGCGACCTCGACGACGTGGCCTCGCTCATCATGAGCGAGCTGACGCCGGTCGTCTCGGCGCAGCACGGCGCGTTCTTCCTGTCGATGCCGCTGGTCGACGGCAAGGACGCGCGTGCCGAGGACGAGGAGGCGTACGAGCTGCGCATGCTCGGGTCGTACGGCTACTCGATGGGCTCCATGCCGACGTCGTTCCGGCCCGGCGAGGCGCTGATCGGGACGGCGGCCAAGGAGAAGCGCACGATCCTGGTGGAGAACGCGCCGAGCGGCTACCTGAAGATCTCCTCCGGGCTCGGCGAGGCGCCTCCGGCGCAGGTGATCGTGCTTCCGGTGCTCTTCGAAGGGACGGTGCTCGGTGTCATCGAGCTGGCGTCCTTCACGCCGTTCACGCAGATCCAGAAGGACTTCCTGAACCAGATCGCCGAGATGATCGCGACGAGCGTGAACACCATCTCCGTCAACACCAAGACGGAGGTGCTGCTGAAGCAGTCGCAGGAGCTCACCGAGCAACTCCGTGAGCGGTCCGCCGAGCTGGAGAACCGGCAGAAGGCGCTCCAGGACTCCAACGCCGAACTGGAGGAGAAGGCCGAGCTGCTGGCCCAGCAGAACCGCGACATCGAGGTCAAGAACACCGAGATCGAGGAGGCCCGCCAGGTCCTGGAGGAGCGCGCCGAGCAGCTCGCGGTCTCCATGCGCTACAAGAGCGAGTTCCTGGCGAACATGTCCCACGAGCTGCGTACGCCGCTCAACTCCCTGCTGATCCTCGCCAAGTTGCTCGCCGACAACGCGGACTCGAACCTCACTCCGAAGCAGGTCGAGTTCGCCGAGACGATCCACGGCGCGGGTTCCGACCTGCTCCAGCTGATCAACGACATCCTCGACCTGTCGAAGGTCGAGGCGGGCAAGATGGACGTGTCGCCGACCCGTATCGCGCTCGTCCAGCTCGTCGACTACGTAGAGGCCACTTTCCGCCCGCTGACCGCAGAGAAGGGCCTCGATTTCTCCGTACGCGTGTCGCCGGAACTGCCCGCCACGCTGCACACCGACGAGCAGCGGCTCCTTCAGGTGCTGCGCAACCTGCTGTCCAACGCGGTGAAGTTCACCGACTCCGGAGCGGTCGAATTGGTGATCCGGCCCGCCGGGGCGGATGTTCCGGTGGCCATCCGGGAGCAGCTCCTGGAGGCCGGCTCGCTGCGGGACGCGGACGCCGATCTGATCGCGTTCTCCGTGACGGACACCGGCATCGGTATCGCGGCCAGCAAGATGCGGGTCATTTTCGAGGCCTTCAAGCAGGCGGACGGCACGACGAGCAGGAAGTACGGCGGTACGGGTCTGGGGCTGTCGATCTCGCGGGAGATCGCGCGGCTGCTGGGCGGCGAGATCCACGCGCAGAGCGAACCGGGACGCGGCTCCACGTTCACGCTGTATTTGCCGCTGCACCCGAGCGAACTGCCGCCGCAGGGCTATGGGCAGCTCGCGCCGGCGATGGGGGCCGGGGAGTTGCTGGCCTCCGAGGCGGAGCTGTCCGAGGCCGACATCGAGACGCCGGCCGAGGTGAAGTCGTACCAGGAGACGCAGAACGGGCCCGCCGCGCTCTTCAGGAGGCGCCGCAGGGCGGTCTCCGCGGTCGAACAGCGCAGCGCGCTGCCGGGGCAGCCGAACGGCGCTACGGGCCCGGCTCAGGAGCAGTGGGCGGCTCGGGGGCAGCAGGACACGGCGCCGCAGCAGAGTCGGGGCATCCGGTTCGAGGGCGAGAAGGTCCTGATCGTCGACGACGACATCCGTAACGTGTTCGCGCTGACCAGTGTCCTGGAGCAGCACGGACTGTCGGTGCTGTACGCCGAGAACGGCCGCGAGGGGATCGAAGTCCTGGAGCAGCACGACGATGTGACGGTCGTCCTGATGGACATCATGATGCCCGAGATGGACGGATACGCCACGACGACGGCGATTCGCCGGATGCCGCAGTTCGCCGGGCTGCCGATCATCGCGCTCACGGCGAAGGCGATGAAGGGCGACCGTGAGAAGGCCATCGAGTCGGGCGCTTCCGACTATGTGACGAAACCGGTCGATCCTGATCATCTGCTCTCCGTGATGGAGCAGTGGATGCGTGAGGAGTGATCGGCTCTTGTGCGGCGAGTTCAGCCGGCGCGTGGTGTCGAGCCCGGTCGCCACGCGGTGCCGGCGACCGGAACGCCGGGCCGTTCGCGCCGGACCGGCGGCGCGGCGGACCGGCGGTGCGGCGGACCGGCGGCGCGGCGGACCCGGCGTCGCATAACTCACTGTGCCCGAAGCCGTGTAGAAGTCCGGGATTCGGGGAACCTTCTGGTCTCCCACTACGTTTCTGCTACGTGCACAGTGACATCGCGGTGACAGGGTGTGGCGACGGTCGGGGTGCGGCTACCATGACCGGCACAAGGACGGACGGCGCAAGGAAGCCGTCCCCTGGGGCGGCCCCCGGTGCTTCCCCAAGTCCTGCGGACAGGGGAGGCCCCATGCCGGGGCGAGGAGGGCGGGCCATGGTGCAGAAGGCCAAGATCCTCCTGGTCGATGACCGGCCGGAGAATCTGCTGGCGCTGGAGGCAATTCTCTCCGCGCTCGATCAGACACTGGTGCGGGCATCGTCCGGGGAGGAAGCGCTCAAAGCACTACTCACGGACGACTTCGCGGTCATTCTGCTGGACGTCCAGATGCCGGGCATGGACGGTTTCGAAACCGCCGCGCACATCAAGCGGCGAGAACGGACCCGGGACATCCCGATCATCTTTCTCACCGCCATCAACCACGGCCCGCACCACACCTTCCGGGGGTACGCGGCGGGTGCGGTGGACTACATCTCCAAGCCGTTCGACCCATGGGTGCTGCGCGCGAAGGTCTCCGTCTTCGTCGAGCTCTACATGAAGAACTGCCAACTGAGGGAGCAGGCGGCCCTGCTGCGGCTCCAGCTGGAGGGCGGCGGCAAGGCGGCGCTCGGCGACGCCAAAGAGCCCGCCGGCCTCCTCGCCGAACTGTCCGCGCGGCTCGCGGCCGTTGAGGAGCAGGCCGAGGCGCTGTCCAAGCAGCTCGACGACGACTCGGCGGACGCGGCGGCAGTGGCGACCGCGGCCCATCTCGAACGCAAACTCACGGGCCTGCGCAGGGCGCTGGACGCGTTGGAACCGGGCACGGGGAGCGGGGCACCCGCGGTGCCGTCGCAGAACTGAACGCTCCCGGGCTCCGCGGCCTGAGTGAGTCGACGTCAGTTTCCGTCCTCGGTAAGGGCGACACGAACGGGTGAAGCACGAGGCACACGTGTCCGCTGTCGTCTCCACCGGTAACCTCACACACATGGCCTCACGTCAGTCCGCAGCCAAGAAGCCGCCCGTGAAGAAGGCGGCCGCTCCGACGAAGGCTCCGGCGAAGAAGGCCCCCGCGAAGAAGGCAGCCGCCAAGAAGGCGCCCGCCAAGAAAGCCGCGGCGAAGAAGCCCGCTCCCGCGCCGGCGCCCAACCCGACCTCCGGCGTGTACAGACTCGTACGCGTCGTGTGGCTGGGCCTCGCGCATGCCGTCGGAGCGATGTTCCGCGGCATAGGGAGGGGCGCGAAAGGGCTCGACCCGGCGCACCGCAAGGACGGTGTCGCGCTCCTGCTGCTCGGCCTCGCGCTGATCGTCGCGGCGGGTACGTGGTCCAATCTGCGCGGCCCCGTGGGCGACCTCGTCGAGATGCTGGTGACCGGCGCCTTCGGCCGCCTCGACCTGCTCGTCCCGATACTGCTGGGCGCCATCGCGGCCCGGCTCATCCGTCACCCCGAGCAGCCCGAGGCCAACGGCCGCATCGTGATCGGCCTGTCCGCGCTCGTCATCGGCGTGCTCGGCCAGGTCCACATCGCCTGCGGTGCGCCCGCGCGCGGCGACGGCATGCAGGCGATAAGAGATGCCGGGGGGCTCATCGGCTGGGGCGCGTCCACCCCGCTGACGTACGCGATGGGCGAGGTCCTGGCCGTACCGCTCCTCGTGCTGCTCACGATCTTCGGGCTGCTGGTCGTGACGGCGACCCCGGTCAACGCGATTCCGCAGCGGCTGCGTCTGCTGGGCCAGAAGCTGGGCATCGTCCAGGCCGACGTCGACGAGGCCGACTTCGGCGAGGACGACGAGCGCTACGACGAGCAGTGGCGCGAGGCGCTCCCCACGCGCTCCCGGAGGCGCTCGCGCGTCCCTGAGGCATACGACCCCCAGGACGCCGAGCAGGTGGCGCTCAGCAAGCGCAGGAGCCGCCCCCGGCGGCCCGCCGTGCAGCAGCCCGACATGAACCGGCCGATGGACGCGGTGGACATCGCCGCGGCCGCCGCTGCCGCGCTCGACGGAGCCGTGCTGCACGGGATGCCGCCCTCGCCGCTGGTCGCCGATCTGACGCAGGGCGTCGCCGTGGAGCGGGACGGGTACGAGGAGACGACGCCCGTACCGGCCGCGCGCGGCAGTAAGGGCGGCAAGCCGCCCAAGCAGGAGGCCCTGCCGGTCGAGTCGGTCGTGCCCGACCTCACCAAGGCCGCGCCCGACGCGCCGCGCGACCTGCCCCCGCGCGCGGAGCAGCTGCAGCTCTCCGGCGACATCACCTACGCCTTGCCGCCGCTCGACCTCCTGGAGCGCGGCGGCCCCGGCAAGACGCGCAGCGCCGCCAATGACGCGATCGTCGCCTCGCTGCAGAACGTCTTCATGGAGTTCAAGGTCGACGCCGCCGTCACCGGGTTCACGCGCGGTCCGACGGTCACGCGCTACGAGGTCGAGCTCGGCCCCGCCGTGAAGGTCGAGCGGATCACCGCGCTCACGAAGAACATCGCGTACGCCGTCGCCAGCCCCGACGTACGGATCATCAGCCCCATCCCCGGCAAGTCCGCGGTCGGTATCGAGATCCCGAACTCCGACCGCGAGATGGTCAACCTCGGTGACGTGCTGCGCCTCGCGGACGCGGCCGAGGACGACCACCCGATGCTCGTCGCGCTGGGCAAGGACGTGGAGGGCGGCTATGTGATGGCCAACCTCGCGAAGATGCCACACGTGCTGGTCGCCGGAGCCACCGGTTCCGGTAAATCCTCGTGCATTAACTGCCTGATTACGTCCGTGATGGTCCGCGCCACTCCCGAGGACGTGCGGATGGTCCTCGTCGACCCCAAGCGGGTCGAGCTGACCGCGTACGAGGGCATTCCGCACCTGATCACGCCGATCATCACCAACCCGAAGCGGGCCGCCGAGGCGCTGCAATGGGTCGTACGGGAGATGGATCTGCGCTACGACGACCTCGCGGCGTTCGGCTTCCGGCACATCGACGACTTCAACGAGGCCATCAGGAACGGCAAGGTGAAGCTGCCCGAGGGCAGTGAGCGCGAGCTCCAGCCGTACCCGTACCTGCTGGTGATCGTCGACGAGCTGGCGGACCTGATGATGGTCGCGCCGCGCGACGTCGAGGACGCGATCGTGCGCATCACACAACTCGCGCGCGCGGCCGGCATCCACCTGGTGCTCGCCACACAGCGGCCGTCCGTGGACGTCGTCACCGGCCTGATCAAGGCGAACGTGCCGTCGCGGCTTGCCTTCGCGACATCGTCCCTGGCGGACTCGCGCGTCATCCTCGACCAGCCGGGCGCCGAGAAGCTGATCGGCAAGGGCGACGGGCTCTTCCTGCCGATGGGGGCCAACAAACCGACCCGTATGCAGGGCGCCTTCGTCACCGAGGACGAGGTCGCGGCGATCGTGCAGCACTGCAAGGATCAGATGGCGCCGGTCTTCCGGGACGACGTCACCGTGGGCACCAAGCAGAAGAAGGAGATCGACGAGGACATCGGCGACGACCTCGACCTGCTGTGCGCCGCCGCCGAACTGGTCGTCTCCACGCAGTTCGGGTCGACCTCGATGCTCCAGCGCAAGCTGCGCGTCGGCTTCGCCAAGGCGGGGCGGCTGATGGACCTCATGGAGTCGCGCGGCATCGTCGGCCCCAGCGAGGGCTCCAAGGCGCGTGACGTTCTTGTGAAGGCCGACGAACTGGATGGAGTGCTCGCGGTGATTCGTGGGGAAGCTGAAGCGTAAGGCCTCTGATGGAGGAAAACGGGCCAGGCCGGTCGCCGTGCGGACGGGTTCACGGCACGTACCGCGATACGTTTCGCGGTACGTGGATATTCGAACGTGACTCACCCGTAAGCGAGCGGCGAGCAACCGTTTCCCTTCGGCGAACGTCAAGTTGAGCGAGGGGACACGTTCATGTCCCAGCATCAGGATGACCGGCCATTCTGATGGCGTACAAAGTCCTACCGCCCGGTTGCCCCACCCTTTCGTACCCCCCCTAGACTGAACCTCCAGCACAGGTGGCTACACGCTCGAAAGGCGCCCCCGTGTCCATCGGCAACTCCCCTGACGGCAACTCCCCAGAAGACGAGCGTCCGTTCGAAGACGACCACGAGCCCGAGCAGCTCTCGATCGGCCATGCCTTGCGGCAGGCACGCATCGACGCCGGGCTGACGGTCGACGACATCAGCAACGCCACCCGGGTCCGCGTCGCCATCGTCCACGCCATCGAGCAGGACGACTTCGCCCCTTGTGGCGGCGACGTCTACGCGCGCGGGCACATCCGGACCCTGGCACGCGCCGTGGACCTCGATCCCGCCCCGCTGCTCGCCCGGTACGACGCCGAGCGCGGTGGCCGCCCCACACCGACGCCGGCGGCCCCGCTCTTCGAGGCGGAACGTATCCGCCCCGAGCGGCGCGGGCCGAACTGGACGGCCGCCATGGTCGCCGCGATCGTCGCGGTGATCGGCTTCGTCGGGTTCACCGTGGCTCAGGGCAGCGACAGCGGGGACGACACCAAGAACCAGGTCGCCGAAGGGGCAACGCCGACCACCAGCAAGCCCGCGGCCAAGCCGACCGGGACCAAGCCCACCGACCCGAAGCCGGACCCGTCCGACAGCGCCATCGCGGCCGCCCCGCAGGACAAGGTGACCGTGCAGGTCAGCGCCGTGGACGGGCGCAGCTGGATCTCGGCCAAGGACCACAACGGCCGGATGCTCTTCGACGGGCTGCTCAAGCAGGGCGACTCCAAGACCTTCCAGGACAGCTCGAAGATCAACCTCATCCTCGGTGACGCCGGAGCGATCCAGCTGTACGTGAACGGCAAGAAGATCGAGAACGACTTCCAGCCCGGCGCGGTCGAGCGCCTCACGTACACGAAGGGCGACCCCGAGGTCGGATAAACGACCGCATGGGGTGAGCGGGTACGGGGTTGGCCAAGATCGGCCAACCCCGTCGACGTGGGCTGTCAGCGGGACGAAGTAGTCTTGAGCCCATGCCTGAACGCCGTACCGTCGCACTCGTCACCCTTGGCTGCGCCCGTAACGAGGTGGACTCGGAGGAGCTCGCAGGCCGCTTGGAGGCGGACGGCTGGCAACTCGTGGAGGACGCCGAGGAAGCGGACGTCGCCGTCGTCAACACCTGTGGCTTCGTCGAGGCCGCCAAGAAGGACTCCGTCGACGCCCTCCTAGAAGCCAATGATCTCAAGGGACGTGGCAGAACCCAGGCCGTCGTGGCGGTGGGCTGCATGGCCGAGCGGTACGGCAAGGAGCTCGCCGAGGCGCTGCCCGAGGCCGACGGCGTACTCGGCTTCGACGACTACGCCGACATCTCCGACCGCCTCCAGACCATCCTGAACGGCGGCATCCACGCCTCCCACACCCCGCGCGACCGGCGCAAGCTGCTGCCGATCAGCCCGGCCGAGCGGCAGAGCGCCGGTGAGGAAGTGGCCCTTCCCGGCCATGGCGCCCCCTCGGACCTCCCCCAGGGCGTGGCCCCGGTGTCGGGGCCCCGCGCGCCCCTGCGCCGCCGCCTCGACGGCGCGCCCGTCGCCTCGGTGAAGCTCGCCTCCGGCTGCGACCGGCGCTGCTCCTTCTGCGCCATCCCGTCTTTCCGGGGTTCGTTCATCTCGCGCCGCCCCAGCGACGTAGTGAACGAGGCGCGCTGGCTGGCCGATCAAGGCGTCAAGGAGATCATGCTGGTCTCCGAGAACAACACCTCGTACGGCAAGGACCTGGGCGACATCCGCCTCCTGGAGACCCTGCTGCCCGAGCTCGCCGAGATCGAGGGCCTGGAGCGTGTGCGGGTCAGCTACCTGCAGCCCGCCGAGATGCGTCCTGGACTCATCGACGTCCTGACCTCGACGCCGAACATCGCGTCCTACTTCGACCTGTCCTTCCAGCACTCCGCGCCCGACGTGCTGCGCGCGATGCGGCGCTTCGGCGACACCGACCGCTTCCTGGAACTGCTCGACACCATCCGCGCCAAGGCCCCGCAGGCCGGTGTGCGGTCCAACTTCATCGTGGGCTTCCCCGGCGAGACCGAGGCCGACCTCGCGGAGCTGGAGCGGTTCCTCACGGGCGCCCGCCTCGACGCGATCGGTGTCTTCGGGTATTCCGACGAGGAGGGCACCGAGGCGGCGACGTACGAGAACAAGCTGCACGAGGACGTCGTCGCCGAGCGCCTCGCGCGCGTGTCCCGGCTCGCCGAGGAACTGGTCGCGCAGCGCGCCGAGGAGCGCGTCGGCGAGACCGTCTACGTGCTCGTGGAGTCCCTCGACGGCGACGAGGGCGCGTATGGCCGTGCCGCGCACCAGGCGCCCGAGACGGACGGCCAGGTGCTGTTCACGAGCGGCGAAGGTCTGACCGTCGGCCGTATCGTCGAGGCCAAGGTGGTCGGTACGGAAGGTGTAGACCTGGTGGCCGAGCCTCTCCTGGGCTCACTCCCGTGTACTGAGGAGGCGGGCAGATGACCGGAGTCCCGGCATCCGCGGCGGGCGGCTCTCCCAGCGCCAAAGGTGCGGCCGGCGCATCTGGTGCTCCGGGTGGCGCGAAGCCGGTGCGAGGCGGGAAGCTGGGCGCTGCGGCCGTCAACCAGGCCAGCCTCTGGAACATCGCGAACATCCTGACCATGATCCGGCTCGTCCTGGTGCCGGGCTTCGTGGTGCTGATGCTGGCCGACGGCGGGTACGACCCCGCCTGGCGCGCCTGGGCCTGGGCGGCCTTCGCCGTCGCCATGATCACCGACATCTTCGACGGTCATCTGGCCCGCAGCTACAACCTCGTCACCGACTTCGGCAAGATCGCCGACCCCATAGCGGACAAGGCGATCATGGGGGCGGCGCTGATCTGCCTGTCCTCGCTCGGCGATCTGCCGTGGTGGGTGACGGGAGTGATCCTCGGGCGGGAGCTCGGCATCACCCTGCTGCGCTTCGTGGTGATCCGTTACGGGGTCATCCCCGCGAGCCGCGGCGGCAAGATGAAGACGCTGGCCCAGGGCACGGCGGTCGGGATGTACATCCTGGCGCTGACGGGGCCGCTGGCCACCCTGAGGTTCTGGGTGATGGCCGTGGCGGTCGTCCTGACCGTGGTCACCGGGCTCGACTACGTGAGACAGGCCATTGTGCTGCGCAAGCGCGGAATCGCTGAGCGGCAGGCGGCGGCCGAGGAGGCGGAGCGGTGAATTCCGTGGCCACTGAAGTGCTGCGACTACTCACGGTGAGGGGCGAGACGCTCGCCGTCGCCGAGTCGCTCACCGGTGGTCTGGTGGCGGCGGAGATCACCGCGACGCCGGGCGCGTCCAAGGCCTTCCGGGGCTCCGTGACCGCGTACGCCACCGAGCTCAAGCATGAGCTGCTGGGCGTCGACGCCACTCTGCTGGCCCAGCGCGGTGCGGTGGATCCGCAGGTCGCGGCCCAGATGGCAGTCGGCGTGCGCAAGGCGCTCGGTGCGGACTGGGGGATCGCGACCACGGGCGTCGCCGGTCCCGAGCCCCAGGACGGACACCCGGTCGGCACCGTCTTCGTGGCCGTCGACGGGCCGTCATCGTCGTCATTTGATGCCGCTGGTGGCGGGAAAGTGATACCGCTGCGGTTGAACGGCGACCGGGCGGAAATCCGTATGGAGAGTGTACGGAGCGTACTCGCACTGCTCCTGAAGGAGCTTGCGGGCGAACAGACTGGGAATGAGCGGGCACAGGATACGGAACAGAACGGGGGGTTTTGATGTTTGCAGCCCTGAGTGAACACGACATCGCTCCCCGCACGGCCGCAGCGCAAGGCGGTACGGTGGGGCGTGAAGGATGCGGCTACGCGGTCCGAGGAGGGAGCCACCGATGATTCTGCTCCGTCGCCTGCTGGGTGACGTGCTGCGTCGGCAGCGCCAGCGCCAGGGCCGTACTCTGCGCGAAGTCTCCTCGTCCGCCCGAGTTTCACTCGGCTATCTTTCCGAGGTGGAGCGGGGGCAGAAGGAGGCGTCCTCCGAGCTGCTCTCCGCGATCTGCGACGCGCTGGACGTACGGATGTCCGAGCTCATGCGGGAAGTGAGCGACGAGCTCGCCCTCGCGGAGCTGGCACAGTCGGCTGCGGCCACCGAGCCGGTGCCCGCACCGGTGCGTCGCCCGATGCTCAATTCCGTATCGGTGACCGGTGTGCCACCGGAACGGGTCACGATCAAGGCGCCTACCGAGGCGGTCGACGTCGTCGCTGCCTGACGCTCACGAGCTCGTGCTCATGAGCTGAGGATGTGTGTGTGAAGCCCCGGCCGGGGCTTCTCCGGGGAGACCCGGAGGAGTACGGCCGGGGTTTTTTCGCGTTGTACGGGTGTTCTGTATGCGTCCATTTGCCGGTATGCGGTGGGGCGGCGATGGTGGAAGGGCGGGGTGGGACAGGGTCCAGCCGGCGGTTGCGGGTTGGACGTTGGGAGTGTCCTCGTCCCTCGTCGGTCTAGTCGTTCCGGTTGCGCGGTCGTCTTGGTCCGGTTGATCCCGTCGTCCGGTAGTCCGGTAGTCCGATTGCCGGGTCGTCCGGTCGTTCGGTCGCTCTGGTTGTTCTGGTCGTCATGATCCTGATCATCTTGGTCGTCGTCATCGGAGGATATGGATGTATGTCGTGAAGAGTCCGTTGTCCGACGCGGACCTCAAGACCGTGTCCGTGGCGCTGCAGGGCGCGCTGGTCGACCTGGTGGACCTCGCCCTTGTGGCGAAGCAGGTCCACTGGAACGTGGTGGGCCCGCGCTTCCGCTCCATCCATCTGCAGCTCGACGAGGTCGTGGACTCCGCGCGTCGGTACTCCGACATCGTGGCGGAGCGCCTCTCGACGCTGGGTGTGCCGCCGGACGGGCGGGCCGGGACGGTGGCCGCCAGCAGCGGCATCGGGGCTACGCCCGAGGGCTGGGTCAAGGACACGGCCGCCGTGAAGACGCTCGTGGACGCGTTGGGCGTGGTGATCACGCGGATGCGTGAGCGGCTGGAGGCGACCGGGGAGGCGGATCCGGTGAGCCAGGACGTCTTCATCGGGGTCACGGCCGACCTCGAGAAGCATCACTGGATGTTCCAGGCGGAGAACGGGTGACTGTCCTCGGCCTCGTCCTCGGCGCCCGCCCGGGGCGTGCCTGTGTGCCGTAGGTGCGCCCTGCCGGCGCGTGCGGACCGCGGTCTAGCGTCGGGCGGGAGGTGGGCGCCATGGCGCGGCGGATAGTGCGCTGGGGGGCTGCACTGGGGTTGGGTGCGCTGTGGTGGTGGAGTGTGCTCCGGCTCGCGCTCGTGCCCGACGCCGGGGTGCTCGAGGGTGCGGTCGCGGCCGGGGGGTGGGGGTTGAGCCTGCTGCCGGTGCACTGCGTGCCGAGGGCTCGTGTGGCGGAGGGTGCGGGGGCGGATCGCTGGCGGGGGGTGTGAGGGAAGGCGTGGCGGCGGTGGGGGGATCGTCGGGCCGTGTAGGGGTGTGCGGTAGAGGGTGGGGTGCCGGGGAGCGGCGCAGGCGGAAGGGGCTGGGGCGTGTTGCGGGGCGCTTGGGGCGGGATCTGGCGGGTGGCGGGGCCGGGGAGTGTGGGGATGTGTGCGTGGTGCGGGAGCGTGCGTGTTGTGGGTGGGCGTGCGGATGGGGAGCGTGCGCCGTTGGGCGGGTGTGGGCGTGGCGGTGAGGGGCGTGCGTGTTGAGTGGTGGCTGGCGGTCGGTGGGGCGTGTGTGTCCTGCGCGGGCGTGCGGGTGAGGGGTGTGCGGGTGAGGGGTGTGCGTGTTGTGCGCTGGCGGGCGGGTGAGGGGCGTGCCCGTCGTGCGTGGGCCTGGCGGTGAGGGGCGTGCATGTTATGTGGTGCCTGCCGGTCGGGTCGGTGGGGCGTGTGTGTCCTGCGCGGGCGTACGGGTGACGGGCGTGCGCGTCGTGCTCGGGGGTGGATGGCGTGAATGGGGCGTGCGCTGCGGTGCGGGGCTACCAGGGCATCGCGACGCCGCCGTTGGGGCGGAGGATCTGGCCCGTGGTGAACGTCGAGGCGTCGGAGGCCAGATGCAGCACGGCGTGGGCGATGTCCTCCGGTTCGCCGACCCGGCCCAGCGGTGACAGCCGGGCCATGAACGCCTCCGTGTGCGCCTGCGCCTCCCCTTGACGGTCGGTCATCGGCGTCCGGGTCCAGCCGGGCGCGACCGCGTTGACGCGGATGCCGTACTGGCCGACCTCGGCTGCCAAGGTCTTCGTCAGCTGTACGACGGCCGCCTTGGCCGCTCCGTAGCAGAACAGGCCCGGACCGCCGGTGTCTATGGCGCCCGACGCCATCGTGATGACGCTGCCTCGGATGCTCTGCGCGATCATGCGACGGGCGGCCTCCTGGCAGGCGTACAGAACTCCCTTGAAGTTGACGCTCAGTACTCGGTCGAGGTCCTCGTCACGGGTCTCCAGGACGGGGCTGCTGTGCATGATCCCGGCGACCGCCGCCATGACGTCGAGGCGTTCGCAGGATGCCACCGCCTGCTGGAGCTGGGTGCGGTCGGTGACGTCGAGCGGGTGGGTGTGCGCGGTGCCGCCCCGGTCCTTGATGAGGGTCGCCGTCTCGTGCAGGCCCTGCGCGTCGCGGTCCGCGCAGTGGACGGTCGCGCCCGCCTCCGCGAGCAGGACGGCGGAGGCGCGGCCGATGCCGCTGGCGGCGCCGGTGACGAACGCCGTGCGTCCGGAGAGGTCGTACGCCTTGAGGGGCATGAACGGACGGTACGAGGGATTCTGACGGGTCGTCAATTAGTCGTACGTCGCGGGCTTGTACGGGATCGGACGGCGCCCGGTGGCGGGGTGGGGCGCGGCGGCGGCGTCGGGCCCTTCTGGCAGGTCGGGCACCAGTAAGTGGGGCGCTCGCGCGAACCGTCGCCCTGGTCCGCCGCTCGGATCGGGGTGCGGCAGCGTAGACAGGGGCGGGGTGTGCGGCCGTACGCGAAGAGGTTCTGGTCGCGGCGGCCCGTGGTGCTGCGGGCCGGACGGTCTCGGTTGGCTTCGAGGAGCTTCTTGGCGAGGGCCGGCAGTTGGGCAGCCCGGTCGGCGGGCAGGTCGCCGATGGGGAGCCAGGGGGTGGCGCCGAGGAGAAAGCACAGTTCGCTCTTGTAGACGTTGCCGATGCCGGCGAGATTGCGTTGGTCGAGCAGGGCTTCGCCGAGGGGGCGGGCCGAGTCGCGCAGGAGGTTTTCGAGGGCCTTGTCCGGGTCCCAGTCCGGGCCGAGGAGGTCGGGGCCGAGGTGGCCGACCGCGCGGTCCTCGTCGGTGGTGCGCAGCAGCTCGAGTACCGGGAGGCGGTAACCGACCGCCGTGCGGTCCGCGGTGCCGAGGATGGCCCTGATCTGGTGCGTGGGACCGCCGCTCCAGCGCTGGCCGCTCGCGTACACCTTCCACGAACCGTCCATCCGCAGATGCGAGTGCAGGGTCAGCCCGCCCTCGATCCGGGTGAGGAGGTGCTTGCCGCGCGGGGTGACGTCCAGCACGGTGCGACCGGTGAGGTCGGCGGTGGCGTACTTGGGCACCCGTAGGTCGGAACGGGTCAGCACCTTTCCCGCGAGGGCGATGTGCAGGCGCCTCGCGGTCTGCCAGACGGTGTCTCCTTCGGGCATGGGTCCAGGGTTGCATGGGTCGAGGGTTTGCCGGGGGCGATGATCCGGGGTGCTGATGCGGGGGTTGGTTGCCGGGCGCCTGTGCGGTGCCGGCGTGGGTGGCCGTGTGCGGCGTTGGGTCTCCGTTCGGGTGTCCGTGTGCGGCGCCTGTGCGGGCATCTGCCAGGGGGCTCAGGCGCGGAGGCGCAGTCCGCGGGGGGTTGCGATGAAGCCTGCTCCTTCCAGGAGGGTGCCGACGGGGGAAGTGAGCGCGGACGCGCCGTTGACGCGCTCTACCGTGACCGTGCCGAGGGAGCCCGCGCGGGCCGCCGCGGCGAGGGCTTCGGCGGCGGCGCGCAGGCGTATGTCCTCCAAGACCGCGCCGTGCGGGTCGGCGGGCCAGGCCAGCAGGGTCTTGCCGCCGCGCTCCATGTACAGGGTCAGCTCGCCGTCGACGAGCACGACCAGGGAGCCCGCCTTTCGGCCCGGCTTGTGCCCGGCGCCGGTCGGGGGCTCGGGCCAGGGGAGGGCCGCGCCGAAGGCGTTGGCGGGGTCGGCGGCGGCCAGGACCACGGCCGACGACGTCGCGCGGGTGCGGGCACGGTTGTTCGAGAAGGCCGGGCTGTTGGCGTAGGCGGAGCTGTTGGAGTACGTGGAACCGTTGGTGTGGGGCGAGCGGGCCGCAAAGGTCGAGTCTGCCGAGAAGCTGTGGTCGTCGGCGAAGCCTGGGTCGTCCAGGAACCCGGAGCTGTCAGGGAACCCGGAGCCGTCGGGGAAGCCAGAGGCGTTCGCCGTGTCGAGGTCGGCTGGGTAGCCGAGGGTGTCCTCCGGATCTGGGTCCCCGGGGAAACCTGGGGTGTGCGCGGAGGCACGGTCGCCGGGGAACCCCGGGGCGTTCGCGCCGCTTCGGCCGCCGGGGAATCCGTGAGCGCCCGGGAAACCGTTCGGGAGGGGCGGCTCGGACAGGGTTTCGCCCCGGTCCCGAGCGTTCGCCGCCGCGCGCAGGCGGTCCACCGCTCCGTCCATCGCGAACTGGGCGGCGCCGAGACCTTCGACCACATAGCCGCGGCGTGCCTGGCCGCTGTCCTCGAAGGCGGACAGGATGCGGTACACCGCGGAGAAGCCGCCCTCGACGCCCTCCGCGGCGACGGCGCCCCGGGTCACCACCCCGTGCCGGTCGAGCAGCGTGCGGGCCAGGGCATGGCCGCGCACCGTGGGGTCGGGCTCGCGCTCGGGGAGCAGCGACCAGCGTCCGGCCACGGTCGGCGGGCCGGTACGGGACTGGGGGCGGGCGGCGCCGGTCAGGGAGCCGTAGCGCCCGCGCGGGAGCGAGCGCTTGGCGCGGTGGGCGGTGGACCCGGCGGTGCGGCCCGAGCCCAGGAGGGCGCGCATCGGCGCGAGCGTGTCGTTCGTGAGGCGTCCGGACCAGGCCAGGTCCCAGACGGCGTCCGCCAGTTGGGGATCGGTGGCGTCGGGATGCGTGGTGGCGCGCACCTGGTCGGCGATCTGGCGGAAGAAGAGGCCGTAGCCACCGGACAGGGCGTCCAGGACCGACTGGTGGAGCGCGGTCAGCTCCAGGGGGTGCGGGGCCGGCAGGAGCAGGGGAGCCGCGTCCGCCAGATACAGCGAGACCCAGCCGTCCTTGCCGGGCAGTGATCCCGCCCCGGCCCAGACGACCTCCCCAGCGGCCGTGAGTTCATCGAGCATCGCCGGGGTGTAACCGGCGACCCGGGACGGCAGGACGAGCTTCTCCAGCGCGGACGCGGGGACAGACGCACCCTGCAACTGCTCGATGGCGCGCACCAGTCCATCGATTCCGCGCAGTCCGTGCCCGCTGCCCACGTGTTGCCACTGCGGCAGGAACTGCGCGAGCGCGGCGGGCGGCACTGGCTCCAGTTCGTGGCGCAGGGCCGCGAGCGAACGGCGCCGCAACCTGCGCAGCACCGCCGCATCACACCACTCCTGGCCGATGCCCGCCGGATGGAACTCCCCTTGTACGACACGGCCGCTCGCGGCCAGTCGCTGCAGCGCTCCGTCCGTGACGGCCGTACCGAGACCGAAGCGGGCGGCGGCCGTCGTCGAGGTGAACGGGCCATGGGTGCGCGCGTACCGCGCGAGGAGGTCGCCGAGCGGGTCCTTGACCGGCTCGGTGAAGGCCTCCGGGACGCCGACGGGCAGCGCCGTACCGAGTGCGTCCCGCAGCCGGCCGGCGTCCTCGATCGCCGCCCAGTGGTCGGCCCCGGCGATCCGGACCCGGATGGCGCGGCGGGCGGCGGCCAACTCCTGGGCCCATTGCGGTTCGGCACCCCGCTCGGCCAGCTCGGCGTCGCTGAGCGGGCCCAGCAGCCGCAACAGGTCGGCGACACCTTCGGTGTCCTTGACGCGCCGGTCCTCCGTGAGCCACTGGAGCTCCCGCTCCAGCTCGGTCAGGACGTCGGCGTCGAGGAGCTCGCGCAGCTCGGCCTGGCCGAGGAGCTCGGCAAGGAGTCGCGAGTCCAGAGAAAGAGCCGCCGCACGCCGTTCGGCGAGCGGCGAGTCACCCTCGTACAGGAACTGGGCGACGTACCCGAAGAGCAAGGAGCGGGCGAACGGTGACGGCTCCGGTGTGGTGACCTCGACGAGGCGCACCTTGCGGGACTCGATGTCGCCCATCAGCTCCGTGAGGCCCGGGACGTCGAAAACGTCCTGGAGGCATTCACGGACCGCCTCGAGAACGATCGGGAACGAACCGAACTCGCTGGCCACCTGAAGCAGTTGGGCCGCGCGCTGCCGCTGCTGCCACAGCGGGGTGCGCTTGCCGGGGTTGCGGCGCGGCAGCAGCAGTGCGCGGGCGGCGCACTCGCGGAAGCGCGACGCGAACAGAGCCGAGCTGCCCACCTGGTCGGTGACGATCTGGTCGACCTCGCCCTTGTCGAAGGCGACGTCCGCCGCGCCGACGGGCGCCTGATCCGCGTCGTACTCCGTGCCCGCCTTCATGGGCGTCTGGTCGAGCAGGTCCAGGCCCATCAGGTCCGCGTCGGGCAGGCGCAGCACGATGCCGTCGTCGGCGTGCATGACCTGGGCGTCCATGCCGTACCGCTCGGAGAGCTTGGCGCCCAGCGCGAGGGCCCAGGGGGCGTGGACCTGGGCGCCGAAGGGGGAGTGCACGACAACCCGCCAGTCGCCCAGCTCGTCGCGGAACCGCTCGACGACGATGGTCCGGTCGTCCGGGATGTGCCCGCATGCCTCGCGCTGTTCGGCGAGATACGAGAGCACATTGTCCGCCGCCCAGGCGTCGAGTCCCGCGGCGAGCAGACGGAGCCGGGCGTCGTCCTTCGGGAGCGAGCCGACCTCGCGGAGGAACGCGCCGACCGCACGGCCCAGTTCGAGCGGACGTCCCAGCTGGTCTCCCTTCCAGAAGGGGAGCCTGCCGGGGACGCCGGGCGCGGGGGAGACCAGGACGCGGTCGCGGGTGATGTCCTCGATGCGCCAGGAGCTTGTGCCGAGCGTGAAGACATCGCCGACGCGCGACTCGTAGACCATTTCCTCATCGAGTTCGCCGACCCGGCCGCCGCCCTTCTTGGGATCGGCTCCGGCGAGGAAGACCCCGAAGAGTCCTCGGTCGGGGATCGTGCCCCCGGAGGTCACGGCGAGACGCTGCGCACCGGGGCGGCCGGTGACCGTACCGGCGACGCGGTCCCACACCACGCGGGGCCTGAGCTCCGCGAAGGCGTCGGACGGATAGCGGCCCGCGAGCATGTCGAGCACGGCGGTGAACGCCGACTCCGGGAGCGAGGCGAACGGCGCCGCCCGCCGGACCGTGGCGAGCAGGTCGTCAACTTGCCAGGTGTCGAGCGCGGTCATGGCGACGAGCTGCTGGGCCAGCACGTCCAGGGGATTGGCGGGGACCCGGAGGGACTCGATGGAGCCGGTGCGCATCCGCTCGGTGACCACGGCCGCCTGCACCAGGTCACCCCGGTACTTCGGGAACACCACGCCGGTGGAGACCGCGCCCACCTGGTGGCCCGCGCGCCCCACGCGCTGGAGCCCGGAGGCCACGGAGGGCGGCGACTCCACCTGGATGACGAGGTCCACCGCGCCCATGTCGATGCCCAGTTCGAGGCTGGAGGTGGCGACCACCGCGGGCAGGCGACCCGCCTTCAGGTCCTCCTCGACGAGCGCCCGCTGCTCCTTGGAGACGGAGCCGTGGTGGGCGCGGGCGATGACGGGCGGAGCACCCTGGGCCGCGCCCGAGCCGCCCATCAGCTGGGCCGGCGCATGGGCCACCTCAAGAGGCTCGCCGGTCGCCCTCTCGTACGCGATCTCGTTGAGCCGGTTGCACAGGCGCTCGGCCAGGCGGCGGGAGTTGGCGAACACGATCGTGGAACGGTGGGACTGGACGAGGTCGGTGATCCGCTCCTCGACATGTGGCCAGATGGAGGGCTTCTCGGCGCCCTCATTGGCATCGGCGACCGGGGAGCCGCCCAATTCGCCCAAGTCCTCCACCGGGACGACCACGGAGAGGTCGAACTCCTTGCCGGACTTCGGCTGGACGATCTCCACCTTGCGGCGCGGCGAGAGATAGCGGGCGACCTCGTCCACCGGGCGCACGGTGGCGGACAGGCCGATGCGGCGCGCAGGCTTCGGCAGCAACTCGTCGAGGCGCTCCAGGGTGAGCGCGAGATGGGCGCCGCGCTTCGTGCCCGCCACTGCGTGCACCTCGTCCAGGATCACCGTCTCGATGCCTGTCAACGCGTCGCGCGTGGCCGACGTCAGCATCAGGAACAGTGACTCGGGGGTCGTGATCAGGATGTCCGGCGGGCGCGTGGCCAGTGCTCGGCGCTCGGCGGCAGGGGTGTCGCCCGAGCGGATGCCCACCTTGACCTCGGGCTCGGGCAGCCCGCGCCGCACGGCCTCCTGCCGGATGCCGGTCAGCGGGCTGCGCAGATTCCGCTCCACGTCCACCGCGAGGGCCTTCAACGGTGAGACGTACAGCACCCGGCAGCGCTTCTTGGGGTCGGCCGGCGGCGGGGTCGAGGCCAGCTGGTCGAGCGCGGCGAGGAACGCGGCCAGAGTCTTGCCCGAGCCCGTCGGGGCGACCACGAGGACGTCCGACCCCGCACCGATGGCCGACCACGCCCCGGCCTGGGCCGCGGTGGGCGCGGAGAAGGCCCCCGTGAACCAGCCGCGGGTCGCGAGGGAGAAGCCGTCGAGGGCTCGGTGCGTGGAACTGACCATGCGTCCATCCTGCACCCGCCCACTGACAATGGACCTGACCTGCGCAAATGCCGTGGCGGTGAGCGAGTGGCGGTCGTGCGGCGGGGGCGCGAGGGATGGGGCGGCGGTCGTGCCGCGAGGGAATGAGGTGCGGCAGTGCGGGCCGATCCCGCGGGCTGCCGGACGCCGGCCGCGAGGTGCCTTCGGCCGCTGACGCAAAATGGGGGCATGGCGGCTTGGGCGGAACGGGCACGGCACTGGCAGTACGCGGAACTGCCCGGCGTCGACCTGCTGCGGGCCAGCTACGTCGAAAAGATCTTCGTGCGGCACACCCACGAAAACTTCGTCATCGCCGCCATCGCCGACGGTGTCGAGGTCTTCCACCACGGCGGTGCCGACCAGTACGTGGGCCCGGGTGCCCTGGCACTCGTCAACCCGGACACTCCGCACACGGGCCGCGCGGGCGTCCCCGAGGGCTGGCGGTACGGGGCGGTGTACCCGTCGCCGGAACTGGTGGCCGGGATCGCCGCCGAGACCACCACCATCCGCGGCACCCCCGGATTCACTAGTCCGGTGCTCGACGACCCGTATGCGGCGGGCCTGGTCCACCAGGTGCTGCGGGCCACGGAGGAGGGCAACGCGCTCGCCGCCGACACCCTGCTGCGGGTGGCCGTGACCCGGCTGCTGCGCCTGAACGGAGGCCCGCTCCCGCAGCGGGCCGTGCACACCGCGGGCGCCCGCATCGCCGCACGCGCGCGTGCCGTGCTGGAGGAGCGGATGGCCGAGCCGCCGACCCTGGAGAGGCTCGCCGCCGATCTCGGCACCAGCCCGTTCGCGCTGCTGCGCGCGTTCCGGGACGCCTACGGCATGCCGCCGCACACCTGGCTGACCGACGCTCGCGTACGCCGGGCACGCCACCTCCTGGACGCAGGTTCCGCGCCTGCCGAGGTGGCCGTCGCCGTCGGCTTCACCGACCAGCCGCACCTCCATCGGCACTTCACCCGGATCGTGGGCGTGCCCCCGGGCGCCTACCAGCGCGAGCGCAGGAACGTACGCGAGCGCAAGAACGTACAAGACGGTGACCAGCGGCTGCGCCTACGGTCCAGGGCGTGGCAGAACAGACAGCTCTCGCAGACATACGCAGTGAAGAAGGCGGAAAACCCGACGCCGCCGTCGTCCGGGACGCCCTAGGTGTCGGCGTCGCCGTCGGACTGTCCGGGTTCGCCTTCGGGGTGACCTCGGCCGGCAGCGGGCTCACGCTGCTGCAGACCTGCGCGCTCAGCCTCCTGGTGTTCACCGGCGCCTCGCAGTTCGCGCTCGTGGGCGCGCTCGCGGCCGGGGGCAACCCCCTCACGGCGGCCGCGGGCGCCTTCTTCCTCGGGGTCCGCAACGCCTTCTACGGGCTGCGCCTGTCGCAACTGCTCGCCCTCCCGCGCGCGGTGCGTCCGTTCGCCGCGCAGTGGGTCATCGACGAGACCACGGCGGTCGCGCTCGCCCAGCCCACCCGCCGCAGCGTCCGCATCGGCTTCACCGTCACCGGGCTCTCCCTGTACGTGCTGTGGAACCTCACCACCCTGCTCGGCGCCCTCGGAGCCGAAGCCATCGGCGACACCGACGCATGGGGCCTGGACGCCGCCGGGCCCGCCGTCTTCCTGGCCCTGCTCGCGCCGATGCTGAAGACCACAACGGAGCGCGCGGTCGCGGGTGTCGCCGTCCTCCTGGGGCTCGGTCTGCTGCCCGTGCTGCCCGCCGGAGTTCCCGTACTCGTGGCCGCGCTGGCCGCTCCAGCCGCCCTCTACGTAGCGGGGCGGCGCAGTGTGAAGACCGCCAACGACGCACCAAGGGAAGACCGTTGAACATCTGGATCGCCATCGGCGTGACCGCCGTCGGCTGCTACGCCGTCAAACTCATCGGGCTGCTGGTTCCCGCAGGCGTACTGGAGCGGCCGTTCGTGCAGCGCCTCGCCGCCCTGGTGCCCGTCGCCCTCCTCGCCGCCCTCACGGCACAGCAGACCTTCGCCGACGGGCGTGTCCTGGTCCTGGACGCGAAGGCCGCGGGACTCGCGGCGGCTGCCGTCGCACTGATCCTGCGGGCCCCCTTCCTGCTCGTGGTCGCCGCGGCGGTGGTGGTGACGGCAGGGGTGCGGGCGATGACCGGCTGACGTCCGGTCCTTCGAGGGCTCGCCGACTGCATGGAGCTTCCGGCGAGTCACGCCGTTCGTCGGCCCGTACGCGCGCCCCCTGACGTCAGCCGATGGACCGTCCGTACGCCCGTAGCGTGCGCAGCGCCTCGATCGTCACCATGGGGCGGCACTCCAGGGCGGTGCCCGGCGCCCACTGACGCCACAGGACCGGCCAGCCGCCGTCCTCCTCCTGCTCGTCCGCCAGGTGGTCGAGCGAGCGCGTCATCTCCTCGTCGGTGAACCACGCGCGCGCGAGAGAGTCGGGAGTCTTCGCGTAGTCGTGCGGGAAGTGGTGCTCGCACGGCGCGTAACCGGACGCGACGGGAAACCTCTCAAGGCGCTCGGGGTCCAGCACAGCGAGCCGGTGCTCGCGCACCAGGCGGCCCAGACGGTCGGCCGCCGCCTCCGCGCGCGGGCGGTCGGGCGCGGAGTCCAGGAAGGCGACGGCCGCCTCGATCTCGTAGGGGTGGGACTTGGCCAGGGACTCGACCGCGTGCCAGCAGAAGTCGGTGGCCCGGAACAGCCAGGCGTGCCACACCTCGTTGCGGTGCAGCAGGCCCACCACCGGCCCGGTGGCGAGGAGCTCGCTCGGCGGGTCGTCGACGATCGGTACGAAGGGAGCCGCCGGATAGCCGCGTTGGCTGGGACGGATCGCCGGCAGCGCGCCCTCCGCCGTCGACACGGACGTCAGATAGCGGCACACGCGCTCCACGCGCTGTCCGCCGCAGCGCCCGATCGAGTCCAGCACGCGCAGCGCGTGCCCGGTGTGCAGCGGCTGGCTGACCGGGCCGCGCAGATCGGGTTCGAGCGCGTGACCGTACCCTTCGTCGTCGTTGCGGTAGGCGGCCAGCGCGGTCTCCACGGCGTCGGCGCCGCCGCCGAGGAAGTGGTAGGCGAAGCGGCGCTGCTCCAGCACGCGCGCGGTGAGCCAGATGAAGTGCTCGGCGCGGGACAGCGGGGAGTGTGCCGGCGTCGGGGGGAGTGGGGATGCTCCTGTTTCGGCCATGCGTCAGACCGTAGGACGGAAAGCGGTCTCGGCAAGCGCTCCCGGCTCGGGCCCACTCTCAGGGGCGGGATACTGGAGGCATGCGGTTGACGGTCTTTTGGCAGCGGATGGCAGATCACTTCGGTGAGGGGTACGCCGACACCTTCGCGCGCGATCACGTGATGACGGAGCTCGGCGGGCGCACCGTCCACGAGGCGCTGAACGCTGGCTGGGAGGCCAAGGACGTGTGGCGCGCGGTGTGCACGACCATGAACATTCCGTACGAAAAACGCTGACAGGTCACGAAGATCCGGGGGCGGGAACCAGAAGATCCGGGGGCGGGGGCCAATTGTCGGTGGCGTCGGGGAGACTTGCACCGTGGCCCCGACAGACGAGACCGCGCAGGTCGCCCAGCAGGCATCACCGCTCGGCACGACGCCGCCCACCGGCCCTCCGACCGGGGACGCGGCCGTGCCCGGCGGGCGCATGCCCCGCTGGCTGCCGCGCGCGATGGTGCTCGCCCTGGCACTCATTGCCGTTTTCCAGCTGGGTAGCTGGGCGTTCCATCAGCTCACCGGTCTGCTGATCAACATCCTCATCGCGTTCTTCCTGGCGCTCGCCGTCGAGCCCGCGGTGAGCTGGATGGCCTCGCGCGGTCTGCGCAGGGGACTGGCCACCTTCCTCGTCTTTCTCGGCTCGACGATCGCGATCGCCGGGTTCTTCGCGCTGCTCGGTTCGATGCTCGCGGGCCAGATCATCAAGTTGGTCGAGGGGTTCCCCGGCTACCTCGACTCGGTCATCAACTGGATCAACGCACATTTCCGCACCGACCTGAAACGGGTGGATATCCAGGACAGCCTGCTCAAATCCGACTGGCTGCGGAAGTATGTGCAGAACAGCGCCACGGGCGTCCTGGACGTCTCCGCGCAGGTGCTGGGCGGCCTCTTCCAGCTGCTGACGATCGCGCTGTTCTCGTTCTACTTCGCCGCCGACGGGCCGCGGCTGCGGCGCGCGCTGTGCTCGGTGCTGCCGCCCGCCCGGCAGGCCGAGGTGCTGCGCGCGTGGGAGATAGCCGTCGACAAGACCGGCGGCTATCTGTACTCACGCGGTCTGATGGCGCTGATCTCAGGCGTAGCCCACTACATCCTGCTGGAGTTCCTGGGCGTGCCCTACGCGCCCGTGCTCGGCGTCTGGGTCGGTCTGGTCTCGCAGTTCATCCCCACCATCGGCACCTATCTCGCGGGTGCCCTGCCGATGCTGATCGCCTTCACGATCGACCCCTGGTACGCGCTGTGGGTGCTCATCTTCGTGTTGGTCTACCAGCAGTTCGAGAACTATGTGCTGCAGCCCAAGCTGACCGCCAAGGCCGTCAACATCCACCCCGCGGTCGCCTTCGGGTCGGTCGTCGCGGGCGCTGCGCTCCTCGGCGCTGTCGGCGCGTTGATCGCGATCCCCGCCGTCGCCACCCTGCAGGCCTTCCTGGGGGCGTACGTGAAGCGGTACGACGTCACGGACGACCCTCGGGTGCAGGGGCACCGGCCGCGGAAGTCGGTCACCCTCCGCGCGCGCGTGCGGCGGCTCTTCAGCAGGTGAGGCTCACTGGGTGAGATTCATCAGGTGCATGCACCAGGTGCATGCTCACCAGGTGAGGACCGCCCACACGCCGGCGCCGGCGACGGCCGCCGCGTAGCAGCCGACCGCCGTGTACATCACCCGCTGCTTGGTCCTGTCGCTCCAGGAGGCGCGCGACAGCAGCCAGGACAGCGCGGGCAGCACCAGCACGGCGTGCAGGCTCACTCCGTGCAGTGGCTTGAGCGGGGCCGTCGAGTAGTATGCCGCCTCCTGGTGGCCGGTCCGGGTGAGGACGACCCCGCGCGCGATCATCGCGGCGCCCAACAGCAGGGCGACGAGCAGGACCGCGAACCCGGAGCGCAGCGCGAGCGGCATCCCCAGGGGGCCCGTGGGGCGGCTCCGGAACGAGGCGATCGCGAACACGGTGAGCAGCACCACGAGAACCCCGCCGCCCACCGCGAGCATCATGGACACCGCCGTGTCGAAGCCGGTCTCCATGTTGAGATGCGAGGGCACCCGGCGCCACGCCTGCAGAGTGATCCCGCCGACCTCCACGACGCAGTCGGCCGCGAACACGACGAGCAGCGTGGTGCGCAGCCGCGTTCCGACGCGCAGATACGACGTGACCCAGGTGACCGCGATCAGCGTCAGCCCGAAGGAGAGCCCGAAGGTGACGGGCTTGCGCCAGGAGACGGGCCCGTCCCAGGGGCCGCCGTCGACGGCGAAAACCACCAGATGCACGCATCCCGAGAGAACGAGCAGGGCGCCCGTCGCGTAGCAGAGCCGCTCGGCCGGACGGACCGAGCGCTTCAAGGGCGTCGGCGTGAGGTGCGCAGGTGACCGTGCGGGCTTCAAGGGCATCAGGGACCGGGACCTCGTGGTTTCCATGGCTCAAGACTCGCGGTCAGGCCCCACCGCGTCGTCGTACGGCCGAAGGCACCCGCCGTACGCCCGGGAGAGTAGCCCGGGGGCCGGACCCCGTCCTGATGGGAATCCGGGGGACTGTCGGACCGTGCCCGTACTCTCGGAGAGCCGTGGGGTGCGCTTGACACAAAAATCGAACATCCATTCTTATGGAGGCTCCGGCGGAGCTCTCGACGGGGATTTCGGCAGGGTTTTCATGGAGATGTGCCCGAGTTATCCACAGGCCGGACGGGCGTCGGGGCGCATTGTCAGTGGCAGGCGTTAGCGTCTTTGACGTGAAGCGATCGACTCAAGCAAACCGGGTGGAACCCATGGCAGGAACCGACCGCGAGAAGGCGCTCGACGCCGCGCTCGCACAGATTGAACGGCAATTCGGCAAGGGCGCCGTGATGCGCCTGGGCGAGCGGCCGAATGAGCCCATCGAGGTCATCCCCACCGGGTCGACCGCGCTCGACGTCGCCCTCGGTGTCGGCGGCCTGCCGCGCGGCCGAGTGGTGGAGGTGTACGGCCCGGAGTCCTCCGGTAAGACGACCCTGACCCTGCACGCGGTGGCCAACGCGCAGAAGGCCGGCGGCCAGGTGGCCTTCGTGGACGCCGAGCACGCCCTCGACCCCGAGTACGCCAAGAAGCTCGGCGTCGACATCGACAACCTGATCCTGTCGCAGCCGGACAACGGCGAGCAGGCACTGGAAATCGTGGACATGCTGGTCCGCTCCGGCGCACTCGACCTCATCGTCATCGACTCCGTCGCCGCCCTGGTGCCGCGCGCGGAGATCGAGGGCGAGATGGGCGACTCGCACGTGGGTCTGCAGGCCCGTCTGATGAGCCAGGCCCTGCGGAAGATCACCAGCGCGCTCAACCAGTCGAAGACCACCGCGATCTTCATCAACCAGCTCCGCGAGAAGATCGGCGTGATGTTCGGCTCCCCGGAGACCACCACGGGTGGCCGGGCGCTGAAGTTCTACGCTTCGGTGCGGCTCGACATCCGTCGCATCGAGACGCTGAAGGACGGCACCGACGCGGTCGGCAACCGCACCCGCGTCAAGGTCGTGAAGAACAAGGTCGCGCCGCCTTTCAAGCAGGCCGAGTTCGACATCCTCTACGGGCAGGGCATCAGCCGCGAGGGCGGCCTGATCGACATGGGCGTGGAGCACGGCTTCGTGCGCAAGGCCGGCGCCTGGTACACGTACGAGGGCGACCAGCTCGGTCAGGGCAAGGAGAACGCGCGCAACTTCCTGAAGGACAACCCCGACCTCGCCAACGAGATCGAGAAGAAGATCAAGGAGAAGCTGGGCGTCGGTGTGAGGCCCCAGGAGCCCACCGCCGAGCCGGGCGCGGACGCGGCGGTCTCGGCCGCCCCGGACGACGCCGCGAAGACGGTGCCCGCTCCGGCGGCCAAGGCCACCAAGTCCAAGGCCACGGCGGCCAAGAGCTAGTCCATGACGCGACGAACCGACTGGGCCGAGTACGCCTACCCTGGCGCCCCGGAGGGGGCAGGGCAGGGGTACCACGACGGGAGTGACGGCGGCTCGGCCGGAGAGGGTGACAGGGCGTACGGCGGCGCGATGGCGTACGGCGGTGGGACGTACGGCGCCGACGACGGGCTTGATGGTGCCGAGCGGTTCTACGGCGGCGATCCGGACGCCGATGCCGGCGGCGAAGGCTCGTCCGGCGGCGGCTCGCGGCGCAGTGCCGGTCTGCCGGGCGGTCACGCTTCGCCGGGTAGTGCCTCGCGCCGTGGCGGCGGTCGGCGTGGTGATGGCGGACCGCGTGGTGACGGCGGACCGCGTGGTGGACGAGGGCGTCGGAGGCGTGGCGGTTTCGGTGAGCCGTCCGGCGACCCACAGGACGGAGGCGCCCCTTCCTCGTCGAGGGCCGAGAAGGGGGAGCTCCCAGGGGACCCGGCTGAGCGGGCGCGGGCGATCTGTCTGCGTCTGCTCACCGGGACCCCGCGCACGCGCAAGCAACTGGCCGACGCACTGCGCAAGCGCGAGATCCCGGACGACGTGGCGGACGAGGTGCTGTCACGGTTCGAGGAGGTCGGCCTGATCAACGACAGCGCCTTCGCGGACGCCTGGGTGGAGTCCCGGCACCACGGCCGGGGTCTGGCCAGACGGGCGCTCGCGCGGGAGCTGCGGACCAAGGGTGTGGACTCGACGCTGATCGACGAGGCCGTCGGGCAGCTCGACTCCGAGCAGGAGGAGGCGACCGCGCGCGAGCTGGTCACCCGCAAGCTGCACTCCACACGCGGCCTCGACCGCGACAAGCGCCTGCGGCGCCTTGCGGGCATGCTCGCCCGCAAGGGCTACTCGGAGGGCATGGCCCTGCGTGTGGTCCGCCAGGCGCTGGAAGAAGAGGGCGAGGACACGGAGGGGCTCGGGGACGAGGGCTTCTGAGCCGCGCCGTTGTACGATCCCGGGCCCTGAACACGGTAGACGCGCGGGGGCGCCGATCGCGTTCAGGGCCCGGACGTTTGCCCGGCGATGCGCGCGGCCCTACGTGCGGACGCTTGCCCGGCCCTACGTGCGGACGCTTGCCGGTCCTGTGCCCGGACATGTGGCGGAGCCGCTCAACTCCCGGTGGTCGCAGTGGGGTTGATCCAGGCCTAGGCGGCAGTCACCGGGAACCCGGCCGCCTTCCAGGCCTGGAAGCCTCCGACCAGATCGGTGGCCCGGCGCAGACCCAACTGCCGCAGGGACACGGCCGCGAGGCTCGACGCGTACCCCTCGTCGCAGAACACGACGACCCGCAGATCGTGGCTCGTGGCTTCCGGGGCGCGGTGGCTGCCCTGCGGGTCGAGTCGCCACTCCAGTTCGTTGCGTTCGACGACGAGGGCGCCGGGGATCAGCCCGTCGCGCTCGCGCAGGGCGGCGTACCGGGTGTCGACCAGGAGCACCTCTCCCGCCCGCGTGGCTGCGTACGCTTCCTCGGCCTCCACGCGGTCCAGGCCCGCGCGGACCTGCTCCAGCAACTCGTCGATTCCCACCGGGCGTTGGGCGCTCACTGCCAGTCCTCCGGGCGCTCGACGTGCTCCAGACGCAGCATCCGGCCCGTACGGCTGTAGCGGCGGATCTGCGGGAGGGGCGGGTAGTAGGCATGGACCGAGATCGCGTGCTCTTCAGTGGACTCGTTGAGCACCTCGTGCACATGGTCGCGGCCGAAGGAGCGGCCCTTGCCAGCGGGCAACGTCCGCTCCCTGTCCATGCCTTCGGCCAGTTCCAGGGTCTTCCAGCCGTCGGCGGGCAGCCGGGCGGCGAGGGAGTTCTCCTTGAGTCGGCCCGACGCCGTGATGAAGGCGCCGACCGATTCGGCGTGGTCGTGCCAGCCGGTTCCGGTTCCAGGAGGCCAGCCGATCAGCCAGGCCTCACTGCCGCCCGGGCCTTCGAGACGCACCCACGTACGGCCCTCGGGGTCGAGCGGGAGCGAGGCGATCAACTCGGCGTCGGCGGCGGTGCGGCGGACGAAGTCGAGCAGGTCGGCCTGGGTGGGGGTGTGCGGTGGTGCGGAGACAGAGGGTGCAGAGGGGGACACAGACACTCGTACCGTCCTGAGGGTTCGCGTGGGAGCGCGCGGTAGCGCAAAGGCGGCGCGCGGAAGAGGGGAGGATGCGAATTCAGCAGGACGGACGACACACGCAGCCCGCATAGCGGACGAGGTCCATATGGACCCTCCGCCACAGGCGCACACAGGTGTCGGTCATGATCCGGAGTACACCATGCCGGTGCAGGCCGGTCAACTCAGCGTCGCTATGTGGACACATGGTGGGTGCGGGCGATGGCTTGCGGCTCGGCCGGCACGGCGGTGCGACATCCCAGGTCGCGGGCGGTCTGGACGGCGGTCTGAGGACTAGGACTAGCACCAAGAGTCCGGGTCCACGGCTACCCGGACCGTCACCACGGGCTCGGAAGTCCTCGAGCCCGGCGGTCCGAGCCCGCCATCGGCGGCCCGAGCCCGCCGCCGTTGGCCCGAGCCGTCACCTCCGGCCCAGCGCGCACTCCGGCACAGCACCCTCACCCCGTACTCCGGCACGGCAGGCCCAGCCCGCTTTCCGGCACCGCCGCCTCAGGCCGTGCCCGCCGTGGCCTCCGCCTTCGCCGGTCCACCCAGCGTCGCCTCGGCCGCCGCGTACAGGTCGGCCGGGCGCACCCCGCTGAGCGCGGTGACCAGATGGCCGTCGGGGCGGACGAGGAGCACGGTGTGCGCGGCGGCGCCGGGGTAGTTCTCGGCGACCAGCAGCTCGGCGGGGTGCGGCAGCGCGGTCACGGCGGCCGCGAGCCGGGGCATGATCCCGGCGGTCACCCAGTGCTTCCGCTCCCAGACGCCCGTCCCCGGGGCGATCAGCACCACGAGCAGCACGCCGCGCCCGAGCCGGTCCCGCAGGCGTACGAACGAGCCGTCCTCCGCGGTCACCCGCACATCGATGACGGGCGCTCCGGGTGCCGTGTCCACGGGAGCCTCCGACTCGGCGCGTGGAGGCGCGAGTGGGGACGTGGCGTACGCCCCCGGCGCGCCCAGTGGGCCGCGCCCCAGGTGGCCGTCCGTGAGCAGCGCGTCGTGGCCGCGGGCCGAGCCGGGGACGTAAGAGCGCAGGCCCCCGCCGCCGCGCAGCAGCGGCAGCGCATGGTCGGCGGCGCGCAGCCGGGCGGCGACGACGGCGCGCCGCTCCACCTGGTAGCTGTCGAGCAGAGCCTCGTGCGGCCCGTGGTGCCAGGCGAGGGCCAGCTTCCAGGCGAGGTTGTCCGCGTCCCGCAGGCCCTCGTCCAGGCCCTGGGTGCCGACCGCGCCGAGCAGGTGCGCGGCGTCCCCCGCGAGGAAGACACGGCCGGCCCGCCACCGGCGGGCGAGCCGGTGGTGGACGGTGTGGACTCCGGTGTCGAGCAGTTCGTACGCGGGTGTGGAGCCCCCGCTCCAGCCCGCGAGGGTCTCCCGGACGCGCGCCATCAGCAGGTCGGGCGTGACCAGGTCCTTGCCCGGGGGCAGCAGCCAGTCCAGGCGCCACGCGTCGTCGGCGAGGGGGCGCGCGGTCACCTCCCCGGCCGAGGGGCCCAAGGTCCGCCACGGCGGCATCCGATGCAACAACGCCTCACCGGGCCACGGAAGTTCCGTACGCAGCGCCGCCACGGCGTGTCGCTCGACGGCCGTGCGTCCAGGGAAGCGGATGTCCTGGAGTTTGCGCACCGTCGAACGCGGTCCGTCGCAGCCGACGAGATAACTGCCGTGCCACCACGTGCCGTTGGGGCCCCGTGTGTGCGCGCTGACGCCCGACGTCTCCTGCTCGATGGAGTCGAGGCGGCTGTTCACGGCGACCTTGATCAGCCGCTCGTGGACGATGGCCTCGCGCAGGGCGCCGGTCAGCGCGTGCTGGGCGATGTGCAGTGGGGAGACGTACTCCTCGGCCTCCGCGGAGCCGTCCGCGCCCCGGGAGCCTTCCGCGGCCCTGGAACCGCTCCTGGAAACGCTCCCACTCCCGGAACCGACAGCGCCCCTGGAACCGGAATCCCCCGCGCCGAGCGAGATCTCGCGCATCACCTGCTTGCGCCGCATCGACCGCCATCCGGCCCAACGGAAGCCGGCCTCGGAGACGGGAAAACCGGCCAGCCGGTCGACGAGCGCGGCCGTGTCCTCGCGCAGCACCACGGTCCGCGCGGACCGCTGTTCGTCCTTGCCCGGGCCCTCGTCGAGGACCATGGAGGGGACCTCCTGGCGGGCGAGCGCGAGGGCGAGCGTCAGCCCCACGGGGCCCGCTCCGACGATGATCACCGGGTCCACGGCGCGGTGCCCCCTGCCCGGAGCGGTGTCCTGAGGGACGTAGGGGAACAGGCAGTTGGAGCGGGGTGCACGATCACAGAACGTATGCAACCCACTGCCGGTCCTTGCGTCAAGCGAAGGGGGCAGCGGCGACCTCGCCACTGCCCCCGTGTGCTCGCCACTGCCCCACCGTGCGGGTCAGGCCACGTGACCGTTCGTCAGATGCCGCCGCCACCGCCGCCGGTCGCCGCGGTGCCCGCGATCGTGGCGTCGTCCGCGTGGAGCACCGCACCGGTCGACTTCTTGCCGCGCCGCAGCCTGCCCTCGAGCCAGGAGGCGAAGCTCGTGAGGGCGAAGTTCAGCACGATGAAGATGGCGGCCACCACGAGGAAGCTCGGGATGACGTTGGCGTAGTTGGCCGCGAGCGTGCTGCGCGAGTTGAGGAGCTCGGGGAACGCGAGCATCACGCCGCCCAGCGCGGTGTCCTTCACGATGACGACGAGCTGGCTGACGATGGCCGGGAGCATGGCGGTGACGGCCTGCGGGAGCAGGATGCTGGCCATCGTCTGGCCCTTGCGCAGACCGACCGCGTAGGCGGCCTCCGTCTGTCCCTTGGGCAGGGCCAGGATGCCCGCCCGTACGATCTCGGCGAGGACCGAGGCGTTGTAGAGCACCAGGCCGGTGACGACCGCGTAGAGGGGCCGTTCCTCGCTGCTGAGGCCCGTGGAGCGGACGTAGAACTCGTTGGCGAACAGCATCAGAAGCAGTACGGGAATCGCCCGGAAGAACTCGACCACCGCACCGGCCGAACCCCGGACCCACCGGTGGTCGGACAGACGCGCGATGCCGAAGACCGCGCCCAGCGGAAGGGCGATCACCATGGCGAGCGCCGCGGCCTTCAAGGTGTTGCCGAGACCCGGCAGCAGATACGTCGTCCAGGCCTGGGCCGTGGTGAACGGCTCCCACAGGGACGCCGTGAGCTGGCCCTTGTCGTCCATCGTCTGCCAGATCCACCACAGGAGCAGAGCCAGCAGGACGAAGAAGACGACCGAGAAGATCACATTGCGCCGCTTGGCCCGGGGGCCGGGGGCGTCGTAGAGAACGGAGGTCACCGCTTCACCGCCAGTCGCTTGCCCAGCCAGCCGAGGAGCAGGCCGGTGGGGAGGGTCAGGACCACGAAGCCGAAGGCGAAGACCGCGCCGATGAGCACCGTCTGTGCCTCGTTCTCGATCATTTCCTTCATCAGGGTGGCCGCTTCGGCCACGCCGATGGCGGCAGCCACGGTCGTGTTCTTGGTCAGCGCGATCAGTACGTTGGCCAGGGGGGCGATGACGGAACGGAACGCCTGCGGAAGCACGATGAGCCGGAGGGTCTGGCTGAAGCTCAGCCCGATCGCGCGGGCCGCCTCGGCCTGCCCGAGCGACACGGTGTTGATGCCGGAGCGCAGCGCCTCGCAGACGAAGGCAGCGGTGTAGGCGACGAGGGAGAGCGCCGCCAGCCGGAAGCCCTGAAGCTCGAAGTCGTCGGACGCCCCCAACGTCACGCCGAAGATGTCGGCGAGGCCGAGCGAGCTGAAGACGATGATGACGGTCAGGGGGATGTTCCGGACGATGTTCACATAGGCGGTGCCGAATCCGCGCATGAGCGGGACCGGGCTGACCCGCATTCCGGCCAGCAGGGTGCCCCAGACCAGGGAGCCCAGGGCGGAGAGGACGGTGAGCTGCACCGTCGTCCAGAACGCCCCGAGGACGTCATAACCTTCAAGAAAGTCGAACACGATCTCCCGCGCTTCCGGGTGTGTGGCGTACGTGGAGGACGCGGCGCGCCGCCGCCGTGATCGCGGCGGGCGGCGGCGCGCCTGCGGAACTGTGCGTTGCCGACGGGATTCCTGCGTCGGCGGAGTTCCGCGTTACTTGACGATCGCGCCGATCTTCGGGGCGGGCTCGTTCTTGTAGCTGGCCGGGCCGAAGTTGTCGTCGACCGCCTTCTGCCAGGCGCCGTCGCTGACCATCTTCTCCAGAGCGGCGTTGATCTTGTCGGCAGTCTCCTTGTCGCCCTTCTTGACACCGACGCCGTAGTTCTCGTTGCTCAGCTTGAGCCCCGCGAGCTTGAACTGGCCCTCGTACTTGTCCTGGGCGGCGAAGCCCGCGAGGATCGAGTCGTCGGTGGTCAACGCGTCCACGGCGCCGCTCTGCAGACCGGCGAGGCACTCCGAGTAGCCGCCGTACTGACGCAGGTTGGCCTTCGGGGCGATGGTGTCCTTGACGTTCTGCGCCGAGGTGGAGCCGGTCACGGAACACAGCTTCTTGCCGTTGAGGTCCGTGCCCTGGGAGATGTCGGAGTCCGCCTTGACCAGCAGGTCCTGGTGGGCCAGCAGGTACGGGCCGGCGAAGTCGACCTTCTGCTTGCGCTCGTCGTTGATCGAGTAGGTGGCCGCGATGAACTTCACGTCGCCGCGGGCGAGCGCGTTCTCACGGTCGGCGCTCTTGGTCTCGACGAACTCGATCTGGTCGGGCTTGTAGCCGAGTTCCTTGGCCACGTAGGTCGCGACGTCCACGTCGAAGCCGGAGAAGGAACCGTCCGGCTCCTTCAGGCCGAGTCCCGGCTGGTCGTACTTGATGCCGATCTTGATCTTGTCGCCACCGCCGGAGCCCGAGCCGCTGTCATTCTTGTCGTTGTCGCCTCCACAGGCCGTCGCGGTCAGGGAGAGGACGACCGCGGCGGCGGCCGCGGCGGTGACCTTGCGAAGCTTCATGGTGAACATCCTTTGCGTGGTGAAGAGATGCGGGCCCTCAGTGCGGGGTGACGACGTTTCGTCAGTCAGTGCGGGTGACGAAGTCTCGTCAGTGTTTCGGAATCCGTCCATCGTGGTTTCGGAATCCGTCCATCGTGCGGATCGCGTCAGTGGTGAAGGATCTTCGACAGGAAGTCCTTGGCCCGGTCGCTGCGGGGGTTGCTGAAGAACTGATCCGGCACGGCCTCTTCGACGATGCGGCCGTCCGCCATGAAGACCACTCGGTTGGCAGCCGAGCGGGCGAAGCCCATCTCATGGGTGACAACGATCATGGTCATGCCGTCGCGTGCGAGCTGCTGCATGACCTCGAGGACCTCGTTGATCATCTCGGGGTCCAGCGCGGAGGTCGGCTCGTCGAAGAGCATGACCTTGGGGTCCATCGCCAGCGCCCGCGCGATCGCGACGCGCTGCTGCTGGCCGCCTGACAGCTGTGCGGGGTACTTGTCCGCCTGGGTGCCGACGCCGACGCGGTCGAGCAGCGCGCGGGCCTTCTCCTCGGCGGCCTTCTTGTCGGCCTTGCGGACCTTGATCTGGCCCAGCATCACGTTATCGAGCACCGTCTTGTGCGCGAAGAGGTTGAAGGACTGGAAGACCATGCCCACGTCGGCCCGCAGCCGGGCAAGCGCCTTGCCCTCCGCGGGCAGCGGCTTGCCGTCGATCGAGATGTCGCCCGAATCGATCGTCTCCAGGCGGTTGATGGTGCGGCACAGCGTGGACTTCCCGGACCCGGAGGGTCCGATGACCACGACGACCTCGCCGCGGGCGATCGTCAGGTCGATGTCCTGGAGCACGTGCAACGCGCCGAAGTGCTTGTTGACGCTCTTCAGGACGACCAGTTCCTCGGTCGCGGCCACGGCGTCCTTGGCCACCGATACTTCGGTCATCGCTAGGGGGCTCCGTCCTCCTCGGTTTGGGAGGACAGTAGTAACACCGTACGACCTGCGTCATTACATCTGAGGGGAACTTGAGCATCACGATCCGGTAGCAATCGGACACGTGTCGTGTTGGTCGTACGCGGGGCGCGTACCGGCTGGATAACGGAAGGCGTCCGTAACCCGAAGGCCCTTGACGCCGTCCTTGTCCATCGGCGTGACTTCCTTGGTGCACGCGCGCGTGCACTGTGTTCTATGTGCCGAGATCGTACGACCGATGAACCGGAGGGGGCTGGAATGAGACTGCTTCTCGTCGAGGACGACAACCACGTCGCCGCCGCCCTGTCCGCGGTGCTGGCGCGGCACGGCTTCGACGTCATGCACGCCCGCAGCGGCGAGGAGGCGCTGCAGGCGCTGGTCCCGGAGAGCGACCGGTTCGGTGTGATCCTGCTCGACCTGGGCCTGCCCGACCAGGACGGTTACGAGGTCTGCGGCAAGATCCGCAAGCGGACCAGCACTCCGGTGATCATGGTCACCGCGCGCGCGGACGTACGCTCCCGGATCCACGGCCTCAACCTCGGAGCCGACGACTACGTAGTGAAGCCGTACGACACGGGGGAGCTGCTCGCCCGTATCCACGCCGTCAGCCGGCGCAGCGTCCCCGACGACTCCTCGGCCCCCGGCGACAGCGCGCTGCGGCTCGGCCCTGTGCACATCGAACTCCTCAACCGTCAGGTCACCGTCGACGGTTTGGCTGTCCAACTGACCCGCAAGGAGTTCGACCTTCTCGCGCTGCTGGCCCAGCGCCCCGGAGTGGTGTTCCGGCGGGAACAGATCATCAGCGAAGTGTGGCGCACCAGTTGGGAGGGGACCGGACGCACCCTGGAGGTGCATGTCGCGTCCCTGCGCTCCAAACTGCGTATGCCGGCGCTGATCGAGACCGTGCGCGGCGTCGGGTACCGGCTCGTCGCCCCGGCGTCCTAGCGAGCACGGGTGCACACCCGCCTTCTCCCGCTGCTCATCGTCCTGATGGCCGCCGTGCTGCTCGCCCTCGGCATCCCGCTCGCGGCGAGTGTCGCCGCCGCCCATCAGCAACGGGTGGTCGTCGACCGCATCGACGACACGGCGCGCTTCGCGGCCCTCGCGCAGTTCGTCACCGACGCGCCCGGCTCCCAGGGAAGCTTCACGGACGAACGCCGCGAGACCCTGCGCAAGGAACTCGCCCGCTACTACGGCGTGTACGGCATCAGGGCCGGTGTCTTCTACCGCAACGACACCCCCATGGCCAACGCCCCGGACAACTGGCTGCTGCCCAAGACCGGCGAGGGGCGCGACGCGTTCAACGAGGCGCTCCTGAGCCGGCGCAGCCACGACCCCGAGCAGGTCTGGCCGTGGCAGCGGCACCGTCTCGTCGTGGCCTCCCCGGTCATCAGGGACGGCGACGTCATGGCCGTCGTGGTCACCGACTCGCCCACCGGACAGATGCGTTCGAAGACCCTGCACGGCTGGCTGGTCATCGGCGCGGGCGAAATCGCCGCGATGCTGCTCGCCGTCGGCGCCGCGCTGCGCCTCACCGGGTGGGTGCTCAGACCCGTACGTGTCCTCGACGCCACCACCCACGCTGTCGCGAGCGGCCGCCTGAAGTCACGGGTGGCCGCCGCCGGAGGCCCGCCGGAACTCAGACGCCTGGCCCGCTCGTTCAACGAGATGGCGGACAACGTCGAGGACGTGCTGGAGCAGCAGCGCGCCTTCGTCGCCGACGCCTCGCACCAGCTGCGCAACCCGCTCTCGGCGCTGCTGCTGCGCATCGAGCTGCTCGCCCTCGAACTGCCCGAGGGCAATGAGGAGATCGCCTCGGTCCGCACCGAGGGCAAGCGCCTCGCCCAGGTCCTCGACGGACTCCTCGACCTGGCGCTCGCCGAGCACGCCGAGGCCGACCTGCGCCTGACCGACATCGGCGAGCTGACCGCGGAGCGCGTGTCGTCCTGGCAGCCGGTCGCCCAGAACAAGGGCGTACGGCTGGCGGGGACCTGCCCGGCCACCACCGCCTGGGTGGATCCGGTCACGCTGTCCAGCGCTCTGGACGCGGTCATCGACAACGCGCTGAAGTTCACGCCCGAGGGGGAGAGCGTCGAGGTGACGGTCGCCGCGAACGGCGAGGTCTCGACCATCGTGGTCACCGACGCCGGCCCCGGCCTCAGCGACGAGGACCTGGCCCGTATCGGCGACCGCTTCTGGCGCAGCACCGGGCACCAGAACATCAAGGGCTCGGGCCTCGGCCTGTCCATCTCCCGCGCGCTGCTCGCGGCGGGCGGCGGCTCCATCGCGTACGCCCATCACGAGCCGCACGGCCTGCGGGTGACGGTGACGGTGCCGCGGTCGGCCTCCTGAGAGACCTGGCGGGAGCGGGCGGCAGCTACGACCGGACAGCAGTCAGGGCTTGGACAGTGGCCAGGACTTGGACGCCAGCTCGGGCTTGGACGGTGCTACGGCTTGACCGACCGGTAGTAGCGTCGCGCGCCCTCGTGCAGCGGCAGCGGATCCGTGTAGATGGCCGTGCGTACGTCCACCAGCTGCGCCGCGTGCACCCGGGCGCCGATGTAGTCGCGGCTGGCGATCACCGTGCGGGTGAGCTCCTCGGTGAGCTGCGCGTCCGCGTCCTCCCGTGTGATCAGAAAGTTGGCCACGGCCAGCGTCTGCACGGACGAGCGCCGCTGCGCCTCGGGGTAGGCGTCGGCGGGCATCACCGCGGCCCGGTAGTAGCGGGAGGGGCCGCCCTGCTCGTGCAGCTTCTCGATGATGTCGCTGCCGATCGGCACCAGCCGGATGCCGTAGCTCTGCGAGAGTTCCAGCACGGCGCTCGTCGGGAGGCCGCCCGACCAGAAGAAGGCGTCGATCTTGTGCTGTTTCAGCAGGTCGGGCATGGTCGCTATGCCGTCGGCCAGCGGCTCGATGTCCTCGTCGGGGTCGAGCCCGGCCGCCTGGAGCACATGGTCCGCTATCAGCCGCACACCGGAACCACTCGGCCCCACGGCGACCTTCTTGCCGCGCAGGTCCGCCACGGACCGCACCGACGACGAGCGCGGGACCACCAGGTGGACATAGTCGTCGTAGAGCCGGGCGCAGCCGCGCAGCCGGCCCGATCCCGGCTTGTTCTGCAGGATGTACGTCTCCACCGCGTCGGCCGCCGCGACAGTGAAGTCGGCCTGGCCCGTGGCCACGCGCCGGACGTTCTCCTGCGACCCGTCGCTGTTCAGCAGCTGTACGTCCAGGTCCGGCATGTCCTTGGCGATGGCGCCCCGAAGGAGCTTGCCGTACTTCTGGTAGACCCCGGTCGGCGTGCCCGTGCTGAACGTCATCCTCCCGCTCGGCGACTCCTCGCCCAGCGGCAGCAGCCACCACAGCAGCAGCCCGAAGACCGTGAACGCGGCCGCCGAGCCGAGCAGCGCGCGGCGCCGGCCGATACGGGGGAGTGCCTGGAACATGCGCGCGATCCTGCCAGCCCGGGGCGGTCCTGACCAGGACGGGCGCCACAAGGGGACCACATCGATCCCGGCCCTCCTCGATAAAGTCGTCGGATGCACCCCTCTCCCGCCTCCCTGGTCCGCGCATTCCACGCCGCCTTCGGCCTCGACGCCCGCAGCACGCCGACGGAGGTCTCCCCGCATCTCGCCGCCCACCGCGGAGAACTGCTCGCCGAGGAGGCCGCCGAAGTCGCCGAGGTATCGGTCAGCGGCCCGCTCGACCGGCTGGCGCACGAGCTGGCCGACGTCGTGTACGTGGCCTACGGCACGGCCCTCGTCCACGGGATCGACCTCGACGCGGTGATCGCCGAGGTCCACCGCTCCAACATGACGAAACTGGGTCCTGACGGCCGGGTCGCCCGCAGGGCCGACGGCAAGGTCCTCAAGGGGGAGCACTACCGTGCCCCGGACGTCTCGGAGATCCTCCGCCGCCAGGGCTGGACGGCCGCCGGGGCATAGAGCGACAGGAGGTACTCCAGGCACCGCCTACCCTTGTCACATGAGCAGCAGCGACCGGAGCCAGGCAGTGGACGTTCAGGAACCGAAGACCTACGAAGTACGCACTTACGGGTGCCAGATGAACGTCCATGACTCCGAACGGCTCTCCGGCCTCCTGGAGGACGCCGGTTACGTGCGCGCGCCCGAGGGCTCGGACGGCGACGCGGACGTGGTCGTCTTCAACACCTGCGCCGTACGGGAGAACGCCGACAACCGGCTGTACGGCAACCTCGGCCGCCTCGCCCCGATGAAGACGAAGCGCCCCGGGATGCAGATCGCCGTCGGCGGCTGTCTCGCGCAGAAGGACCGCGACACCATCGTGAAGAAGGCGCCCTGGGTGGACGTCGTCTTCGGGACGCACAACATCGGCAAGCTGCCGGTCCTCCTGGAGCGCGCCCGCGTCCTGGAAGAGGCGCAGGTCGAGATCGCCGAGTCGCTCGAAGCGTTCCCCTCCACGCTGCCGACCCGCCGCGAGAGCGCGTACGCCGCCTGGGTCTCCATCTCGGTCGGCTGCAACAACACCTGCACCTTCTGCATCGTCCCGGCGCTGCGCGGCAAGGAGAAGGACCGCAGGACCGGCGACATCCTCGCCGAGATCGAGGCCCTGGTCGGCGAGGGCGTCTCCGAGATCACGCTGCTCGGGCAGAACGTAAACGCTTACGGGAGCGACATCGGCGACCGCGAGGCCTTCAGCAAGCTGCTGCGGGCCTGCGGTCAGATCGAGGGCCTGGAGCGCGTGCGCTTCACCTCGCCGCACCCGCGCGACTTCACCGACGACGTGATCGCCGCCATGGCGGAGACGCCGAACGTGATGCCGCAGCTGCACATGCCGCTCCAGTCCGGCTCGGACACCGTCCTGAAGGCGATGCGCCGCTCCTACCGCCAGGACCGCTACCTGGGGATCATCGAGAAGGTACGGGCCGCCATCCCGCACGCGGCGATCACCACCGACATCATCGTGGGCTTCCCCGGCGAGACCGAGGAGGACTTCGAGCAGACCCTGCACGTGGTCCGCGAGGCCCGCTTCACGCAGGCGTTCACCTTCCAGTACTCCAAGCGCCCCGGGACCCCGGCGGCCACCATGGAGGGGCAGATCCCCAAGGAGGTCGTCCAGGCGCGCTACGAGCGTCTTGTCGCCCTCCAGGAGGAGATCTCCTGGGAGGAGAACAAGAAGCAGGTCGGCCGCACCCTGGAGCTGATGGTCGCCGAGGGCGAGGGCCGCAAGGACGGCGCCACGCACCGCCTCTCCGGCCGCGCCCCCGACAACCGCCTGGTCCACTTCACCAAGCCCGACGAAGAGGTCCGCCCCGGCGACGTGGTCACCGTCGAGATCACGTATGCCGCCCCGCACCACCTCCTCGCCGAGGGCGCCGTCCTGAACGTGCGCCGCACGAGCGCGGGGGACGCGTGGGAGAAGCGCAATGCCGCCGAGGCCGCGAAGCCGGCGGGCGTCATGCTGGGGCTGCCGAAGATCGGCGCTCCGGAGCCGCTGCCGGTGGCGACGAGTGGATGCGGGTGCGACTGACTTCCTGGCACACTGCGTGACGGGAAGGAGCACCAGATGTTGCCGTACAGCGTTGAGTTCACCGAGCGGGCCGCCCAGGTGCGTGACGGTCTGCCCGCTGAGCGGCGAGACCTTTTGGAGCGAGGTCTCGCCATACTGGTGACCGACCCACGCCACAAGCTCTCGCACCCCGTCAGCGGCGACGAGAAGACCCGCGAGATCGCCCTGTCGCGGAACCTGTTCATCGAGTACGTGATCAGCGACGGCAAGCTCGTGGTGCTCGTCCTCACGGTCATCGACCTCACGGACGTGCTGATCGAGGAGTGACGCCCGGCTGCCGCGCGGGGATACGCTGCTGATCATGCTTGTTGCCGCCGCAGTCTGCCCCTGTCCGCCGCTGCTCGTCCCCGACGTCGCCGCCGGTGCGGCGCCCGAGCTGGACGCCGCGCGCGCGGCGTGCACGGACGCGCTGGGCGTACTGGCCGCTTCCCGCCCCGACCTGCTGGTCGTCGTAGGCCCCGCCGAGCAGAGCGGGCGCGGCAGGCACCCCCAGGGGGCGCGGGGCTCGTTCCGCGGATTCGGTGTCGATCTCGACGTACGCCTCGGGGGAGCAAAGCCGGCTTCAGGGACGGGGGAACCTCTGGCCTCCGGGGTGTCGGAGCGGGAACTGCCGCCCTCGCTCGCCGTCGCCGCGTGGCTGCTGGAGCGCACGGGCTGGTCGGACGCTCCCATCGAGGGTCTCGGTGTGGGGGAACCTCTCGCGGCCGAGCGGTGTATCCAAGTCGGAGAGGAAATCGTCGCGCAGGCCGAGAGGGTGGCACTGCTGGTGATGGGCGACGCCAGCGCGTGCCGGACGCTCAAGGCGCCGGGCTACCTCGACGAGCGCGCGGAGGGCTTCGACGCGGAGGTCGCGCGTGCGCTGGGGACGGCGGACGTGGCGGCCCTCAAGGCGCTGGACGCCGATCTCGCGTACGAGCTGAAGGCATCCGGGCGAGCCCCCTGGCAGGTCCTCGCGGGCGCGGCCGAAGGCGCGGGACTGGGCGGCGCGCTGCTCTACGACGATGTGCCGTACGGGGTGGGGTATCTGGTGGCGGCCTGGTCGTAGCGGGCCCCCAACACGACGGGCAGGGCGCCGTACGGGCCCGAACACGGCGGACGGCCGCGAGCGCTGGGTGCTCCGCGGCCGTCCGCCGATGTGTGGTGCTCAGGAAGCCGGAGGCGGGGGTGGCGCGTCCGGCGGAGGCGTGGCACCGCCACTGTCCTTGTGCGCGAGCCGGTCCACGGCGCCCTTCGCCTTGCCTGTGCCTGTCTGGATCTTGTCGCTGTACTTGTGCTTGGTCTTGTCGTCGACCACCTTCGCGGCCTTGTCGAGCCGTTGACCGATCTGGTCCCCGTGCTGCTGCGCGAAGTCAGAGACCTTGTCCTTGGCAGGCGCCAGCTTGGATTTCAGGTTGTTGAGGAGACTCATGGTTCACCTTCCCTCGCGGAGCGACTACTTGCGGGCGCCCTCACCGGCCTCGTTGTCGGCGGCCTGCTCGGCGGTCTGCTGCTGGGGGATCTCGACGTCCTCCGCGGTGGCGGCCTCGGCGGTCTCCTTCGCCGTCGCCTCGCCCTCGGCCGGGGACGAACCCTTCGCCTGCTCCGCCACCTCCGCCTCCGTTTCGGCCGTCTGTGTGCCGGCCTGCGCCTCGGCGGTTGACGCCTCCTCCGTAGCCTTCGACCTCCGGAGAAGTCGCGCAAAAACGCCCATATCCACTCCATACGTTACTCGTGAGAGCGAAATCCCGCGTTGCCCGGTGCGTGCCATTGCGTCGCCCGGGTCACCGGTCCTCGAAAACCGGCGGCTGGAACCTCGCAACAGGCAACGACCCCGGACTCGTGGCGTCACGTAACTCGTTCGAGGCGGGGTCCTGAGGTTTGCGAGACTGGGACAGTGATTAGCGCACCCCTCGCCCCCCGGGTCATCGCCGTCGTCGGACCGACCGCGGCAGGAAAGTCCGATCTGGGCGTTTTCCTCGCCCAACGCCTCGGAGGCGAGGTCGTCAACGCCGACTCCATGCAGTTGTACCGAGGGATGGACATCGGCACCGCCAAGCTGACGCCCGAGGAGCGCGGAGGGATCCCGCACCACCTCCTGGACATCTGGGACGTGACGGTCACGGCCAGCGTCGCCGAGTACCAGCGGCTCGCCCGCGCCCGCATCGACGCGCTGCTCGCCGAGGGCCGCTGGCCGATCCTGGTGGGCGGCTCCGGGCTGTACGTCCGCGGCGCCGTCGACAACCTGGAGTTCCCCGGCACCGACCCCGAGGTGCGGGCCCTCCTGGAGGAGGAGCTCACGCTGCGCGGCTCCGGCGCGCTGCACGCACGGCTGGCCGCGGCGGACCCCGAGGCCGCCCACGCGATCCTGCCCAGCAACGGCCGCCGTATCGTCCGCGCCCTCGAAGTCATCGAGATCACCGGCAAGCCCTTCACCGCCAACCTTCCAGGTCACGACTCGGTGTACGACACCCTTCAGGTCGGCGTCGACGTGGCGCGCCCCGAGCTCGACGAACGCATCGCGCGCCGGGTCGACCGGATGTGGGCACAGGGGCTCGTGGATGAAGTGCGCGCCCTCGAGGCCCAGGGCTTGAGGGAGGGGCGCACGGCACCGCGCGCGCTCGGGTACCAGCAGGTGCTCGCGGCGCTCGCGGGGGAGTGCACTGAGGAAGAGGCGCGCGCAGAGACCGTGCGCGCCACCAAACGCTTCGCGCGCCGTCAGGATTCGTGGTTCCGGCGCGACCCTCGGGTGCATTGGCTCAGTGGGGCTGCGGCGGATCTCACAGAACTCCCAGAGCTCGCACTGGCGTTGGTCGAACGACCGGTTACAGCCTGATCACGTCATGGCATCGGGACGCTCCGGCCGTCATCGCGGCCTCTGGCGCCGTGCCATCATCGAGCTTCGATCGACCAGTGAAGTCCGAGTTGGGAGGGCGCGTGGCGATGGAGGCCGGCCCTCGCGACACTGCACGAGACACTGAGCACGGTGCCGATTCGGACGAAGATCGTCTGAATATCGATCCGGACGGACACCGTCTGAGTTCCGACGGCCCCGAGGACACCCCGGGCGGGGTGACCGCCGATGGGCCCGGGCCCGACGAGATGTCCCCGGAGCCCGAGGTCGAGGTCGAGCTGCGCCCGCAGCGCCGGCTGCGCATCTGGCAGCTCGCGCCCATCGTGACGCTGGCCGCGATCGGCTCGCTGATGTTCGCCTTCCCGCTGGCCTTCGAGTTCGGTGACGGCGGCGCCGTGGTGGCCATGCTCGGCCTGCTGATCTGCTCGTGCGCGGCGGGCTGGGGCATGATGGCCGCCCGCCGGGTCGGGTACACGTGGCCGGGGTTCCCGCAGCGCGGCTCCGGCAGCCGTCTGGACTGGCGCGTGGTGATCGCGTACGTCGTGGTGGTCGCGGCGGTGGCGGTGCTCGCCGTGTGGCGCGTGGCCCGGCTGCGCTGAGCCCACGGCGTGACCCGGCCGGCACTCAGCCACGGCAAGGCCCGGCCGCGTTTACCTCACCATGCGGCCCGGCTGCGCTGACGCCCCCGCGCACGCCCGGGTGTCGTACGGACCCCGTACGATCGAGGAATGAGCACGCGGATCGCCTTCCTCAAGGGCCACGGGACCGAGAACGACTTCGTGATCATCCCGGACCCGGAGAACGTCATCGACCTTCCCCCGGCAGCCGTAACCACCCTGTGCGACCGCCGAGCGGGCATCGGCGGTGACGGTCTGCTGCATGTCGTACGGTCCGCCGCGCACCCCGAGGCGCAGGGGATGGCGGCCGAGGCGGAGTGGTTCATGGACTACCGCAACGGCGACGGCTCGATCGCGGAGATGTGCGGCAACGGAGTCCGTGTCTTCGTGCGCTACCTCCAGCACGCCGGACATGTGACCGAAGGGGACATCGCGGTCGCCACGCGCGGGGGCGTGAAGACCGTGCACCTGGCCAAGGACGGCGACATCACCGTCGGCATGGGCAAGGCGATCCTCCCCGAAGGGGACGTCACCGTGAGCGTCGGCGAGCGCAGCTGGCCCGCGCGCAACGTCAACATGGGCAACCCGCACGCCGTCGCCTTCGTGGACGACCTCGCGCACGCGGGCAACCTGTTCACGCCGCCGTCCTTCAGCCCGGCGTCGGCGTACCCGGACGGGGTCAATGCCGAGTTCGTGGCCGACCGCGGCCCGCGCCACGTCGCCCTGCGCGTCCATGAGCGCGGCGCCGGAGAGACCCGCTCGTGCGGCACGGGCGCGTGCGCCGTGGCCGTCGCCGCGGCTCGCCGCGACGGCGCCGACCCGGCCGTGACCGGGACCCCGGCGACGTACACCGTGGACGTGCCCGGCGGACGCCTGGTGATCACCGTGCGCCCGGACGGCGAGATCGAGATGACGGGCCCAGCGGTGATCGTCGCCGAGGGCGAGATCGACGCGGACTGGTGGGCCGCGTCACGGCGCTGAGACCTCGCATCGCTGGGGCCGCGCAGCGCTGAGGCCCCGGAGCGGTGAGCGCGTCGCCTTGGGCGCGCACCGTGCACGCGGGCGTACCGCGCGTCGCGCAGGACGCCGGACAACGCTCTCCACGCGCGCGTGCGCGACGCACTCATCGCCAGTGAGCGCATCCGCCCGGACGCGTACGCCTCCGGGTTTTCCGCGCCATAACCCCCGCTCCTTCCAAGAGTTCGAAACCATAAACCCCCAAACCGTCGCTCGAATGGGTGATCCGTTTCACGCTCGGCGAGAGGCGGTCAGCCGAGCGTGGTGGGCTCGGTAGCATCAAGCACCGGCCCGGGCGGGGGATCGAGCCATCCCCTGAGCCGCGTACGCCCTGGGGCACCCGTCCGCCGGTCTACGCAGCCGGAGGTGCCCATGAGTGCGGAGGCGACGAATCCCGCGACGCCAGGCCCTGCAACGCCCTCCTCCAAGCTCTCGGCCCCTCCTCCTCTCCCGACTTCGCACGAGCGGGGGGACTCCGAGCAGGGAGCACCCCCATCGCACCGCAGGAAGAGCCGTCCCCGCATCGATCTGCGCCGCCTGGGCCGGGCCGCGCTGCTCGGCCCGGCGGCCCGCGACCGGCTGCCCGACGCGATCGGCCACGTGGCCGAGGCCCACCGCGCCCACCACCCCGACGCCGACCTGGAGCCACTGCGCCGGGCGTACGTCCTCGCCGAGTCCTCGCACCGAGGCCAGATGCGCAAGAGCGGCGAGCCGTACATCACGCACCCGCTCGCCGTGACCCTGATCCTCGCCGAACTCGGCGCGGAGACCACGACGTTGACCGCGTCCCTGCTCCACGACACCGTCGAGGACACGGAGGTGACGCTCAATCAGGTGCGCAAGGAGTTCGGCGACGAAGTCTGTTACCTGGTCGACGGCGTCACCAAGCTGGAGAAGGTCGACTACGGGGCCGCCGCCGAGCCCGAGACGTTCCGCAAGATGCTGGTCGCGACCGGCAACGACGTCCGCGTGATGTCGATCAAGCTCGCGGACCGGCTGCACAACATGCGCACCCTCGGCGTGATGCGCCCCGAGAAACAGGCGCGCATCGCCAAAGTGACCCGGGACGTGCTGATCCCGCTCGCCGAACGGCTCGGCGTGCAGGCGCTCAAGACCGAACTGGAAGACCTCGTCTTCGCGATCCTGCACCCCGAGGAGTACGAGCACACCCGCGAGCTGATCGCCGCCAACGCGGCCCGCGACGACGATCCGCTCGCGGAGATCGCCGAGGAGGTACGCACGGTCCTGCGCGATGCCGGGATCCAGGCCGAAGTCCTCATAAGGCCACGGCACTTCGTCTCCGTGCACCGGGTGTCGCGCAAGCGCGGCCCCCTGCGCGGCGCCGACTTCGGACGGCTCCTGGTGCTCGTGAACGAGGACGCCGACTGTTACGGGGTCCTCGGCGAACTGCACACCTGTCTCACCCCGGTGGTCTCGGAGTTCAAGGACTTCATCGCCGTACCCAAGTTCAACCTGTACCAGTCGCTGCACACGGCGGTCGCACGCGGAGACGGCCAGGTCACCGAAGTCCTCATCCGCACCCACCAGATGCACAAGGTCGCCGAAGCCGGGGTCATCGCACTCGGCAATCCCTACGCTCCTCCTTCGGAGGAGCAGGCGGACGGCGCCGGGGACCGTCCCTTCGACGGCGAGCGCGCAGACCCCACCCGCCCCGGCTGGCTCTCCCGGCTGCTCGACTGGCAGGAAGGCGCCCCGGACCCGGACACGTTCTGGTCCACGTTGCGCGAGGACCTCGCCCAGGACCGCGAGATCACCGTCTTCCGCGCCGACGGCGGCTCGTTGGGACTCCCCGAGGGCGCCAGTTGCGTGGACGCGGCCTACGCGCAGTACGGCGAGGACGCACACGCCTGCATCGGCGCCCGCGTCAACGGCCGCCTGGCGACGCTGAGTACGCTCCTGCGGGACGGCGACACCGTGCAGCTCCTCATGGGGCAGGACCCCGCGTCCGAGCCCTCCAGGGAGTGGCTGGAGCACGCGCACACGCCCGCCGCGCGGATCGCCATCCAGCGCTGGCTCGCCGCGCATCCCTCGCCCAGCGGCACCGCGCATCCCTCATCCGGCGAGACGGAGCCCCCGGAGCAGCCCGCGGCGACCCCCCGGCCTGCCGCCGACGCGCGCGCCGCACGGCCCGCCGCGAACGCCGTCGTCGACCAGCCCGGCGCGTCTGTACGGCTCGCGGGCTGCTGCACTCCGGTACCGCCCGACGAGGTGACCGGCTTCGCCGTGCGCGGGGGTGTGGTGACGGTCCACCGCGTGGAGTGCGCCGGCGTGGCGCGCATGAAGAGCACGGGGCGCGCTGAAGTCGGCGTGCGCTGGGGCGACACCACCGAGTGCCGGGTCGCGCTGGTCGCCGAGTCCTTCGGGCGACCGCATCTGCTCGCCGACCTCACCGAAGCCATCGCCCAGGAGGGCGTCGCCATCGTCTCGGCGACCGTCGAACCGCCCAGCCAGCAGCGCGTACGGCACACGTACACGCTGCAACTCCCGGACGCGGCGCGCCTGCCCGCGCTGATGCGGGCGATGCGCAACGTAGCGGGGGTGTACGACGTGAGCCGGGCGCAGCACCAGGCGGCAGGCGCGCAGTAGGCCTTCAGTGCAGGTGCGCAGTAGGCCTTCAGTACGGAACAAGCGGTCGGCCTCCAGCGGGGAACAGGCCCCCAGCGCACGACGCGCCCCGACGCCCCGCGCGCAATGAGCCTCCGTACCGCTACTCATTCGGGTGGGCCCGGCGCGCGTCGTCACCGTCGGACGCGTGTGCGCTGGTAGCGGTGGTCCATGCCGCTGACCCCCCGCTCCAGAGTCCCCCGTCCCCGAACCCGCCGCGTCAAGGCGGCCCTGCTCTCCTCGGCCGTCTCCGTCTGCCTGATCGCCGCGAGCGCCCCCTCACCCGCCACGCCGCTCGGTATCGGCGACCGGCTCTTCCCGAACCTGGGCAACCCCGGATACGACGTCACGTCGTACGACCTTGCCTTCACCTATCCCGGCACCAACAGCAAGCCGCTCACGGCCGTCACCACGATCGACGCCGTGACGTCCTCCCGGCTCGAGCGCGTCAACCTCGACTTCGCGCGCGGAACGGTGGGGTCGGTCGAGGTCAACGGAGCGCGAGCGACGTTCACGAGCGCCGGAGAGGACCTGGTCGTGACGCCGGCGGAGCCGGTGGGCGAAGGCCGCTGGATGCGCGTCACCGTGCACCACACGAGCGACCCGGTTCCCGCGACGGGCCAGGAGGGCGGCTGGGTGCGGACCAAGGACGGGCTCGCGATGGCCAACCAGGCCGATGCGGGGCACCTGGTCTTCCCGTCCAACGACCATCCCTCCGACAAGGCGATGTTCACGATCCACGTGACCGCGCCCAACGAGTACACGGCCGTGGCCAACGGTGTCCCGGCCGGAGCGGACCGTGCCGGCGGGTCGACCACCTGGACGTACCGTACCCGGCACCCCATGGCCACCGAGCTGGCCCAGGTGTCCATCGGCCGTTCCACGGTGCCGCACCGGGCGGGGCCGCACGGCCTGCCCCTCCGCGATGTCGTGCCCGCCAAGGACAGCGAGCGGCTCGAACCGTGGCTCAAGAAGACCCCCGACCACGTCGCCTGGATGGAGGGGAAGGTCGGGCGGTACCCCTTCGAGACGTACGGGCTGCTCGTGGCCGACGCGCAGACCGGCTTCGAATTGGAGACACAAACGCTCTCTCTCTTCGAGAGAGAGCTCTTCACCGATCCCGCGTTCCCGAAGTGGTACGTCGAGTCGATCATGGTGCATGAGCTGGCGCACCAGTGGTTCGGCGACAGCGTCAGCCCTCGCACCTGGTCCGACCTGTGGCTCAACGAGGGGCACGCCACCTGGTACCAGGCCCTCTATGCCGAGGAGAAGGCGCACAAGCCCCTGGAGGACCGGATGAGGGCGGCCTACCGGGCGTCCGACTCCTGGCGGGATGCCGGCGGGCCGCCCGCGGCTCCGAAGGCACCCAAGCCCGGCCAGAAGATCAGCATCTTCCGGCCGAACGTCTACGACGGCGCGGCCTTGGCCCTGTACGCGCTGCGCCAGGAGATCGGGCGTCCCGCCTTCGAGCGCCTGGAGCGCGTCTGGGTGAGCGCGCACCGCGATGACGTCGCGTCGACGGCCGACTTCGTGGAGCTCGCCTCCGGCCTCACCGGCCGCGACCTGAGCGGATTCTTCAAGGCGTGGCTCTACAACAAGAAGACACCGCCGATGCCCGGCCACCCGGACTGGAAGAGCGACGCCCCGCAGGAGCGCAAGGGCGCCTGATAACCGCGTGACGAGACGGGCCGTGCCGTGCGACCATCTTCGAGTCGGCGGCGCGGCCCCCTGGACGGTTGCCCCGGCAGAAACCGGGAATCTCCCAGTGGCCGCGGACGTTGTCCCTGTGACGGGCGGCGTCCGTCGCCGTATCGCTGTCCCCATCGACGTAAGGATCCAATGACCTCCTCTTCTTCCCCTTCCCAGGACGCGCAGAGCTTCGAGCAGAACTACCCCGAGGGTCTTCGGGCCGATGCCCTGATGGAAGAGGACGTCGCCTGGAGCCACGAGATCGACGGCGAGCGGGACGGTGATCAGTTCGACCGCTCCGAGCGCGCGGCCCTGCGCCGCGTGGTGGGCCTTTCCACCGAGCTCGAGGACGTCACCGAGGTCGAGTACCGACAGCTCCGTCTGGAGCGTGTGGTGCTCGTCGGTGTGTGGACCACGGGGACCATTCAGGACGCGGAGAATTCGCTTGCCGAGCTGGCGGCCCTCGCGGAGACCGCGGGCGCGCTCGTGCTCGACGGCGTGGTCCAGCGCCGTGACAAGCCGGACGCGGCCACGTACATCGGTTCCGGCAAGGCCTATGAGCTGCGGGACATCGTCCTGGAGACCGGTGCCGACACCGTGATCTGCGACGGTGAGCTGAGCCCCGGCCAGCTGATCCACCTCGAAGACGTCGTCAAGGTCAAGGTCATCGACCGTACGGCCCTGATCCTGGACATCTTCGCCCAGCACGCCAAGTCCCGAGAGGGCAAGTCGCAGGTCGCTCTCGCGCAGATGCAGTACATGCTGCCGAGGCTGCGCGGCTGGGGTCAGTCGCTGTCCCGTCAGATGGGCGGCGGCAAGGGCGGCGGCCTCGCCACCCGTGGTCCCGGTGAGACCAAGATCGAGACGGACCGGCGCCGTATCCGCGAGAAGATGGCGAAGATGCGCCGGGAGATCGCGGACATGAAGACGGGCCGCGAGATCAAGCGCCAGGAGCGCCGCCGCCACAAGGTGCCCTCGGTCGCCATCGCCGGATACACCAACGCGGGCAAGTCCTCGCTGCTCAACCGCCTCACGGGCGCGGGCGTGCTGGTCGAGAACGCGCTGTTCGCGACCCTCGACCCGACCGTGCGCCGGGCCGAGACCCCGAGCGGGCGGCTGTACACGCTGGCCGACACGGTCGGCTTCGTACGCCACCTGCCGCACCACCTGGTCGAGGCCTTCCGCTCCACCATGGAGGAGGTCGGCGAGTCCGACCTGATCCTGCACGTGGTGGACGGTTCACACCCGGATCCGGAGGAGCAGCTGGCCGCCGTACGCGAGGTGGTCAGGGACGTCGGCGCGACGGACGTGCCCGAGATCGTCGTGATCAACAAGGCGGACGCGGCCGACCCGCTGGTGCTCCAGCGGCTGATGCGGATCGAGAAGCGCTCCATCGCGGTCTCCGCCCGTACCGGCCAGGGCATCGCCGAGCTGCGCGCACTCATCGACAACGAGCTGCCGCGCCCCTCGGTCGAGATCGAGGCGCTCGTGCCGTACACGCACGGCAAGCTGGTCGCCCGCGCCCACACCGAGGGCGAGGTGATCTCCGAGGAGCACACCCCGGAGGGCACGCTGCTCAAGGTGCGGGTGCACGAGGAGCTGGCGGCTGATCTGGCGCCGTACGTTCCGGCATCGGCGCTCTGAGTCCAGCGGCGCCGGCGTTCTGGCGCCAACGGCACCGGCGCTCTGAGCCCAGCGGCGCCGGCGTTCTGGCGCCAACGGCACCAAGGCCCGCCCCCTCGCCCCTTCAGGGGGCGGGCCTTCGTCATGCCTTGAAGTGGACGGCGTCTACTGGCCGCCGTACTCCTCGCTCATGGTCTCGTAGAGCTTCTCGGCGCCCGGGCCCAGCTGCGGTCCCGCCAGCCAGGTGTTGTCGGCGGGGCCGATCGACGTGTTCGAGACGAGCTTCGTCTTGCCGTCGACGACACGGAACCAGCCGCCGCCGGACGAACCGCCGGTCATGGTGCAGCCGATGCGGTACATCGTCGGCAGGGTCGGGTCCAGCGAGAGGCGGCCCGGCTTGTCGACGCACTTGAACATGGTGAGACCGTTGTACGGCGGTGCCGCCGGGTAGCCCCAGGCTCCCATCGCGCTGACGTCCTGGGTGGACGGCGCGGAGAAGTCCACGTCCAGCGCGTTGCCGACCGTCTCCTCAAGGGACTTGGTGCCCTGCTGCGGCTTCACGTGCAGCACGGCGTAGTCGTACGGAGCGCCCGCGCCGCCCGCCTCGTCGCCGCCCGAGATCCACTCGTTGGAGGTCGAGGCCCAGTCCGCCCACCACTGGCCGTACGGGGCGATCTCCGGCGCCGTGGCGCCGCCCAGCTCGGACTCCGACTTGCCGAGGTCGTTGTAGGACGGGACGAACGCGATGTTGCGGTACCAGCCGCCGCTGCCGCCGGCGTGCACGCAGTGGCCCGCGGTCCACACGAGGTTGGACTTGCCGGGGTGGTTGACGTCCTTGACGACCGTGCCCGAGCAGACCATCGAGCCCTCGGGGGAGTCGAAGAAGACCTTGCCGACGGGAGCGGCGTGGTCGTGGTAAGGCGTCTTCTCGGCCTTGGCCTCGACCGGCGCCGGAGCCGGGTCGCTGACGCCCTGGTCGGCCGCCGCGTCCTGCGCCGAGATCGTCTTGTCCGGGTCCTTGGCGGACTTCATCCGCTCGGGCTTCCACAGCCCCTCGATCACCGGGTTGACGAAGTCCTTGGCCTCACTGAGCCACTTGCCTTTGTCCCAGTTCTTCCAGCCGCCGTTCGCCCACTGATCGACATCTATGCCGTGGTCTTTGAGCTTGTCCTTGATGTCGTCCGGGACCTCGATCTTGTCGTCGCCGTTCTGCGACGACGAAGCGGCGGACTCGCCGCTCGCCTTGTCGTCCCCGGAGCCGCCGGAGTCGCCGGAGCCGCAGGCGGTCGCAGTGAGCGCCAAGGCCGCGACGAGGCCGGCCGAGGCGAGGAAGGTGCGACGCCTTCGTGAGGAACGCATCGTGTGGTAACCCCCGTTGGAGCTTGTCTGTCATGTGCTTGTCAGGCGCGGGCCAGCTCTCCGGGGAGCCCGTCCGAACGCGACACCCCACTATGCCCGCGCACTTGGGGACGAACGGCGGTGGGCCGGTGAAGGTTCCTGTGAACCGGCCAACCGCCGTCTGTCCGAACCCTGTTACGTTCCGCGCGTCACTGCCCGGCGAACTTCCCGCTCACCGAGTCGTACACACCCTTGGCCACATCACCCAGCCGCGGGCCCGCCAGCCAGCCGGTCTTGACCGGTCCGATCGAGGTGTTGGACACCAGCGCGGGCTTGCCGTCCGACCCCGCGGCCACCCAGCCGCCGCCGGACGAGCCGCCGGTCATGGTGCATCCGATGCGGTACATCGTCGGGTCGGGCTTCGCGATCGACAGCCGTCCCGGCTTGTCCGCGCACTGGTACAGCGTCTGGCCGTCGAACGGCGCCGCCGCCGGGTAGCCGGTCGCCGTGATGCTCGACACCTCCGTGACCGCGGGAGCGCTGAAGTTCACCGGGAGGGCCGAACCGACCGTCTCCTCCAGGGACTTGCCGCCGCTGCCCTTCTCCGGCGTCACATGCAGCACGGCGAAGTCGTACGGGGCTCCCTGGCCGCCGGTGGAACCGCCCTGCTCGATCCACTGGTCCGAGGTCTGTGCCCAGTCGCTCCACCAGACACCGTACGGAGCGACCTCTTCGCGCTTGGCGCTCTCCAGCTGCGCGGCGGTCTTGCCGGAGTCGTTGTACGAGGGCACGAAGGCGATGTTGCGGTACCAGCCGCCCTTCTTGCCGGCGTGTACGCAGTGGCCCGCGGTCCACACGAGGTTGGACTTGCCCGGGTGCGCCGGGTCCTGCACCACGGTCGCCGAGCAGACCATCGTGCCCTCGGGGGAGTCGAAGAACACCTTGCCGGCCTCAGGGACGCTGTCGTGGTACGCGGCCTTCACCGCCTGCGCGGTCACGGGAGCCGGAGTCGGGTCCGTGACTCCCTGGTCACCGGAGAGGTCGCTCTCGTCGACGCCCTTGTCCTTGTGCGGGTCGTCGGCCTCACGCATCCGGTCCGGGTCCCACAGATCCTTGATGATGGGGTTGATGAAATCGTCGGCCTCGCGCAGCCAGTCGTCCTTGTCCCAGTTCTTCCAGGCGCCGTTCTTCCACTTGTCGATGTCGATCCCGTGGTCTTTGAGCTTGTCCTTGATGTCGTCCGGGATCTGGATCTTGTCGTCGCCGTTCTGGGCGGCGGACGCGGTGGCCCCGCCACCGGCCGTGTCGTCGCCCGAGTTGCAGGCGGTCGCCGTCAGCGCCAGCGCCGCGGCGAGGCCGACTGCGGCGAGTACGGGGGAGGTTCTGCCGCGCGCGCTCCTCCCTCGACGGGCGGCGAAAGGCGGGCGTATCGATCGCATGGTGTAACTCCCCCTGGCTGAACGGGTCATTGACGGCACCTCAGACTATGCGGTCGCTGTGGGGGACATCCGATGGAACGGCAACGGTTCGGCTACAAGCCGTCTGAGCTGGCCAACCATCAAGGACTCTGCCAATGTGACGGCCCCTCACTTCGCGCGGAGGACGGATGGCCCGGTGAAGCACCTGTCCCCGCCCCTCGGTGACAGGGGCGGGGACGGGCTCGCGGCCGCTCAGTTGCTGGAGCCGCCGTTCATGAGGATCTCCTCGCCGGTGATGAAGAAAGACTCATCCGAGGCGAGGAATCCGGCGACGTCGGCCACGTCGGTGGGCGTGGCCAGGCGTCCGAGGGGGACGCTGTCGGCCAGGATCTTCTTGTGCGGGTCGTCGTCGGCGACCCCGGTGAAGATGCCCGCGCCGTCGATGGGCCCAGGCATCAGGGAGTTCACGGTGACCTTGCGGTGCGTCAACGAGGTCTCCCGGCATGTGCCGGGCACCGCCTTCGGCGGATTCAAGGACAGCGGACTCGGGCGCGAGGAGGACATCGAGGAACTCGAGTCGTACACGCAGACCAAGGGCGTCCACATCCGATACGGCGGGTGAGACGTGTCGTACGAGGCATGTCGCGCCGGCCCGGGGTGCCGCACCGCTCCCAGGCGCCGGCACCCCGGCGTGTCATGCCTGACCGGTGTCGATCAGGCGCAGTACTGCCGCCGCCGCGCCGGGCAGACCAGCTGACCACGCACCGCGCGTGATTCACCGCCGGGTGTGCGGGGCAGGACGGGCGGGCGGCCGTGTGTACAGCCAGCGCCGCAGCACGCGCGTCACGACGGGGAGCGCCAGGTAGGTCATGAGAAAACTGAGCAGGGGTGCGGTGACCAGCGAGCGCAGCGCGGGAGCCATCGCCAGGTGAGGCGACAGCCACAGGGTGGCGGCGAGGCTGAGCGGGGCGATCGACAGAGTGCCGGCGACCGCCATCTTCCACCGGGAGGGCGGCTGTCGCCCCGAGCCGGCCGGCGTGGTGGCGAACCAGCCTTCCATGCCGTGCAGTTCGCGGCGTGTGTCCTCGGCATGGTGACGGCCGGCGCGGGCGAACCAGTCGGCCCGCTCGGCGGACTCGTTCCAGGCACGGTACGAGGCGGGATCCTCGAATCGCAGCAGGATGTTCCAGGGGCCGCCCGGCTGTTCGGGCCGCAGCAGACCGGTGCCGAGGCTTCCGGGGAAGCGGGATGCCGCGCCCAGGATGCCGCGGGCCCACTCCTCGAACGCTTCCTCGTGGCCGGGGTCGACGCACCGGGTGACCATGACCGTGACCTCCTGGTCCGGCGCACCCGTACTGCCAGACAGTGGTGTCATCCCTCCTCGCCCCGTCTCACGTCGCAGGGGCCCCGGGCTGGGTGCGTGGCAGGGTGCCCGGGCTGATCGTGATGTGCTTGTACTCGAGGAAGTCGTCCATCACCGCGATGCCGTTCATCCGGCCCAGCCCGGAATCCTTGACCCCGCCTTCTTCGAACTCGTCGTAGATCTTCGCCCAGTCGTTGATCCAGATCGTGCCCGCCTGAACGTCTCGGGCCACGCGGAGCGGGCGGTCGATGTCCCGGGTCCAGATGCTCGCGGCCAGCCCGTACTTGTTGTCGTTGGCCAGCGCGACGGCCTCGGCCTCGGTGTCGAAGACCTGCAGGGTCATCACCGGTCCGAAGGTCTCCTCCTGCACGATGTCCAGCGAGTTGTCCGCCACTTCCAGGAGCGAGGCCCGGTAGAAGGAACCGGCGGCGAGCGGACCGTCGAGGACCGGGCCGCCGCGGACGAGGGGCTCGGCGCCGGCCGCGATCGCCTCCTCCACCGTCTTGTCGATGCGCTCCATGTTCGGCTTGTCGATGACGGGACCGAGCTCGCTGGCCGGATCGGCCGCGGGGCCGACCCGCAGCGCTTCGATGTGGGCGATGAGCCGGCGGCGCAGTTCGCCGGCGATCCCGCTCTGGACCAGCAGGCGGCTGCCGGTCATGCAGAACTGCCCGTTGAACACCACCAGGGAGTTGACCAGCGCGGGCACCGCGGCATCGAGGTCGGCGTCATCGAAGACGATCATCGGGGTCTTGCCGCCCAGTTCCAGCCCGAAGCGCTTGAGGTGCTCCGCGCCGCTCGCGGAGATCGCCTTGCCCACGCCGGTGCTGCCGGTGAAGCTGATGCACGGCACGTCCGGGGAAGCCACGAGAAGGCGGGCGCCCTCGCTGTGCTGCTCGGTGAAGGCGTTGATCACCCCGCGCGGCAGGGACTCGACCTCGGAGAGGATCCGGTACACCAGCGAATTGGTCTGTGCGGTCTGGCTCGGCATCTTGACCACGGTCGTGCAGCCGGCCGCCAGCGCGGGCGCGAGGGAGCGGATCAGCAGCACGACCGGCGAGTTCCAGGGGACGATGATGCCGGCCACGCCGCGGGCCTGGCTGAGCACCATGGAGAACACACCTGGCGCCACCTCGAGGGCACGCCCGTAGTCGGTGCGTACGACGGACGCGGCGAAGCGCAGCTTGGACGGCACCATCTCGACTTCGAAACGGGCGTGCTGCTTGAGCTTGCCGTTTTCCAGGGCCAGGGTCTCGACCAGCTCGTCCGTGCTGCGGGCGAAGGCATCGGCCGTCTCGAGCAGGACACGAGCCCGCAGCTGCCGGTCGTCCTTCCACGAGGTCTCGTCGAAGGCGCGCTTGGCCGCGGCGATGGCTTGTGCGGCGATCTCGGTGCTGCCCTCGGCGTACTGGCCGATGACCTTGCCCGTAGCGGGGTCAAAGCTGTCGTGATACGTGCCGGAGTCGACCCACTCTCCGTCGATCCAGTGCAGGGCGGGTGAGGTGGTCATAAGTACTCCAGAAGCGAGGCTGGGCAGGATGGGGCCGATGTGGGCCCGTTCCGGTCCGCACCCGATGAGGTGCGGACCGGAACGGCGGGCGTCAGCGCGTGGTGAAGCCGCCGTTGACGAAGACGGCCTTGCCTTCGATGGTGTTGGGGACGGCGGTTGTCGTGGGTGCGCTCCTCGCTCGGGGTTCGTGGGGGAGTGCCAGGAGACGATCGGGTCTGGAATCAGGGAATTCCGCTGACATCGACGACCAGATGTTCACCTTCTCGATGCCGGCAACGGCGACGACGCAGCAATTGATGACGCGGCCATCGATGACGACATCCGCGGCACTTTCAGCGAAACGAGGCCCAATCGTCCTGCGGATAACCTCTTGTCTGTCAAGGTTCTCCCATTCTGCGACCTGGGCCGGGCGGCGGCAAACAGTCATCTCCGAGGGGTGCCACAGCGGACTCTTGTGACGCCCGGATGTGCGTTATCGGAAATCGCCGGGAGAATTCTGTTCGGCGACGACTGCGGCCGATTCCAGGGGAATGGCTCGGTAGAGCTCCGGCTCCTGTTCGGGAGTCAGCGCCGTGGGGCCGTAGACCCAGTCGGTGAAGGAATAGTCGTGGGGGTCGCGGGCGCGCAGCAGCGCGTTGCGCTGGAGTCGCTTGACGCCGTCGTGGTGCCACAGCGCGCCCCAGGAGCGTGCGGTGGTCATCACCCGGCGGCAGTGTTCGGGACGTACGGCCTCGTACGCGGCGAGTGCCGCCTCCCAGTCGACGCCGGAGCCTTCCTCCGACCGCTCGGTCCGCAGGGCGCCGACGCGTTCGGCGAGCACCCAGCCGTCCTCGATGGCCATGACGGCGCCCTGGGCCATGTACTGCAGCGGAGGGTGGGCGGCGTCGCCGAGCAGGGCGATGCGGCCGGTCACCCAGTTCGCGATGGGCTCGCGGTCGTACATACGCCACCAGCGGTCGCGCCACATCAGCGGCAGGCCGGCCTTGATCTGTGGGCACATGCCGTCGAAGGCCCGGTCGAGTTCGTCCGGTGTGCCCCAGTCCTCCTTGCCGGCCAGGGCCTTGGGCGACTCGAAGACGGCGACCTGGTTGAACATCTGGCCGCCGCGCAGCGGGTACTGCACGAAGTGGCAGCGCGGCCCGACGTAGACGACGACGGCGCTCTCGTGGACATCGTTGGCGCGCACCTGGTCGAACGGGACCGCGCCGCGGTAGGCGACGTAGGCGGAGCTGACGGGTTCGTCGTGCACGAGCAGCCTGCGAGCGACGGAGTGGAGCCCGTCGGCGGCGATGACGACCTCGGCCCGGTCGCTGCGGCCGTCGGCGAAGGTGACGCGCGCGCCGCCCGGGGTGTTCTCGTACGCCACGCAGTGCGCGTCCGTGACCAGCTCGACGCCCGCCCGCTCGCAGGCACGGAGGAAGATGCCGTGCAGGTCGCTGCGGTGGATCACCAGGTACGGGAAGCCGTAGCGGCGCTCCAGGTCCTTCAGGTCGAGGTGGGTGAGCTCGCCGCCGTCGACGGCGTCCTTCATGATCATGCGCTCGGGCAGGACGCCGAGCGTGGTGGCCTCGTCGAGCAGGCCGTAGTCGTTCAGGATCCGGGTGCAGTTGGGGGCGATCTGGAGGCCGGCGCCGACTTCGCCGAACTCCGACGCACGCTCATACAGGCGCACCTTCAGTCCCTTGCGGGTGAGGGCCAGCGCCGCCGAGAGGCCGCCTATGCCGCCGCCGATGACGATCACGTCGGGGCGGTCCGTGTCAAGTGTGGTCAACTTCTTCTCCCGTGTGGTCACAGCCAGGGCGTGAGGGGCTGGGCGGGAGCGCCGTCAGCGGTCGCCACACCCGTGTACGGGCGGCCGGCGAGGTAGGCGGTGATCTCTGCCGGGCTGCCATGGACCGCGGGGACGCTGTCGCGGCCGCGTCTGGCCAGGATGTCCTCGCGCAGCTCGGCGAGGAACGCCTCGGGCAGATCCGCGAACCGCAGTCCGGTGCCGAGGTCCACGGCGTGCACCATGACCTCCCGGCTGCGCATCCACGGCGTCTCGCTCACGGGCACCGTCCGGCCCTGAGCGGTCACCACCTCCGCCTTCCACTGCTCCTCGGCCAGCTGGGCCATGGCGTGGGACAGCTTCTCCGCGGATTCCTCGAACCACGCGGTGAGCCGGCTGCCGGGCAGCTGCGCTCCCGCCTCGATGGAGGCGGTGCGCTGCTCCGGCGAGCTGTACATCGGTGTCGGCTCGCCGGTGCGGGCCCAGTGGACGAGGTTGCCGATCGCCTCGGCGTTGCCGGCGAGATGGGCGACGACGTGCTTGCGGGTCCAGCCGGGCAGCGGCGAGGGCGCGCCGTACGACTCCTCGTCGAGGACGGCGAGCGCCTTGCGGACCAGCGCCGTGCCCTCGGAGGCGAAGCCCAGCGTCGTTTCCAGGGTTCTCATCGCGCACCGTTCAGGACCACGCGGTTCTCCAGGCGGCCCAGCCCCTCGATCTCGGTGACCACGGTGTCGCCCTCGTTGAGGAAGACCTGCGGGGTGCGGGCGTGGCCGACGCCGCCCGGGGTGCCGGTGGCGATGATGTCGCCGGGGTTGAGGCGGATCATCGTGGAGACGTAGCGGACCAGGTCGACCGGGCCGAACAGCAGGTCACCCGTGTTGTCCTGCTGCATCACCTGGCCGTTGACCTCGCACCGGATGTCCAGGGCGGGGCGCAGGCCGCCCACCTCGTCCGGCGTGACGAGGTACGGGCCGACCGGGGTGGTGGCGTCCCAGTTCTTGCCCTGCAGCCACTCACGGGTACGGAACTGCCAGTCGCGGCACGTGATGTCGTTGAGCACCGTGAAACCCGCGATGGCCTGCTCGGCCGCCGCCTCGTTGGCGCGCCGTACCTGACGGCCGACGACGACCGCCAGTTCGGCCTCCCAGTCGAACTGCTCGGTTTCGACAGGGCGGTGGATCTCGTCCCGGGCACCGATGAGCGTGTCGGCGAACTTGGAGAAGAGGGTGGGGAATTCGGGCAGGTCGCGGCCCATCTCCTTGATGTGCGTCTGGTAGTTCAGGCCGACGCAGACCACCTTGCCAGGGCGCGGGACGAGCGATGCGAACAGCGCGCCGTCGGCGTCGCGGCGCGGGCCGTCGGCGGTCGCCGCGGCCTCCAGAGCGCCCGGGGCTGCCAGCACGGCGCCCACGTCGCGCAGGCCGAGGTCGATGAGGGAGTCTCCCTCGACGCGAACCGCCGTAGTGCGGTCTTCGAGACGGATGGTGGCGAGCTTCACGCGTGGTTCTCCTCGACGTGGGCGCGGAACAGGTTGAGCTTGCTGAACAGGGGAGCGTCGCTGAACTGGAACAGATCGAGGGCACCGGAGTCGGAGTCGGACGCCGACGCCTCCGAGCGGACCGTCAGCGGCATCCAGGACGGGACGACGAACAGGTCGCCGCGCTGGACGGACCAGGAGTGATCGCCGACGGTGACGCGGCCCGAGCCGTCGAAGACCTGGTACACCGACGATCCGGTCTCACGGCGCGGTGCCGTCTGTGCCCCGCTGCGGATGCGGTGGAACTGCGTCCGGATGGTCGGCAGGACATCCCCGCCGGTGGTGGGGTTCGCGTAGCGCACCAGCGCGTGTCCCGGCTCGACGGTGCCGGGATGACCCGCGCGCTCCAGTTCCAGCTGGTCGGTCAGCGCGGCGTCGGTGTCCTGCCAGCGGTAGCGCAGCAGCGGAGTGCCCTCATGGGACCGGAACTGCGACACCGGCACCAGCCCGGGGTGGCCCCACAGCCGCTCCGAGCGCGAGCGGTCGGGCGTCGCGTGCTCCTCCTCGGACAGCTCGTCCCGGCCGAAGTCGAAGAACTGCGCCTCGATGTCGTACTGGAAGGGGATGTCGATGCCGTCGATCCAGGCCATGGGCGTGTCGGCGGAGTTGTGGTGGGCGTGCCAGTTCAGGCCGGCCTGCGGCAGGAAGTCACCGCGTCGCATGGGGACCGGGTCGCGCTCCACGACCGTCCACACGCCGTCGCCTTCCACGACGAACCGGAAGGCGTTCTGGGTGTGCCGGTGCTCGGGGGCGTCTTCGCCGGGCATCAGGTACTGGATGGCGGCCCACAGGGTGGGGGTGGCATACGGCCTGCCCCCGAGGCTCGGGTTGGCCAGCGCGATGGCGCGTCGCTCGCCGCCGCGCCCGACCGGCACGAGGTCGCCGGACCGGTGCGCCAGGTCGAGCAGGGAGGCCCACTCCCAGCGGTGCGGCTGCGCTTTCGACGTGGGGTGCGCGGGCATCAGGTCGCCGATGCGCGTCCACAGCGGCACCAGCAGGGCCTTCTCGAAGCTGCGGTACAGGTCCTCCAGCTCGGGGGTGACCGGCGGCTGGTCGGGCTCGTCCTCGGCGACGAGGCTGACGGGGGAGACGACGCTGTCTTTATCGGTCATGCGGAAACCGTGCGCTTCGCCGGTCGATTTGGAACAGTAGATTCTGTCTGGCAGAACACTCGCGGAGACGGGACGACCGTGGCGAAATCGATGAAGAACCCGCCGGCGTACGGCGTGAGCAGCGTGGACCACGCCCTCCAGCTGGCCGTGATCCTGCAGGTCGAAGGGCCCCTCACGGTCTCGGAGGCGGCCCGGCGGCTCGGCGTGGCCCGCTCCAGCGCCCACCGGCTGCTGTCCACGCTGGTGTACCGGGATTTCGCTGTCCAGAACGAGGACCGCAGCTACCGCGTCGGCCCGGTCCTGGAGATCGCCGCCAAGGCGCAGTCGAACGTCGCCGCCATCCGATCCGCCGCCCTCGGCCCGCTGCGGGCCCTCGTCGACACGCTCGACGAGACCGCGAGCCTCTCGATCCGCGTCGGCCGGACCGTACGGTTCATCGCCTCCGTCGAGTGCGCGCAGTCGCTCAGAGTGGGCAACCGGGAGGGCATGGTCTTCCCCGCCCACCAGGTGTCCGGCGGCCTGGTCATGCTCGCGGCTCTCCCCGACGACGAGCTGACCGCGCTCTACGCCACCACTCCCGGCGACGGCACCGCGGAGCACCCGGACCTCGCTGAGCTGCGCACCGAGCTGCGAGGGGTCCGGCGCAGCGGCGTGGCACTGAACCTGGAACGCTCCGAGCGCGGTGTCGTCGCCATCGGCCGGGGCGTGACCGACGCCCACGGCGAGACGGTCGCGGCCGTGTCGGTGGCCATGCCGAGCGTGCGGTACTCGCCGGACCGGGTGCAGGGGATCGTCGCGGCTCTGACCCGGGCAGCGGAGGCGATCTCCACCGCGATCGCCCGGCCGGACGGACGGAGCCCGACCGCGGAAGGGCCGGATGCCGCCCGCTGAGACCGTCCGCCCGGCCGGCACGCGGCAGCGCCGTCTCCGCTGCGGCTCCGGGCGGTCTCGGACGGGATCGCCGAGGCGACGCCGCGGGATGTGAGGCCGGGCCGGAGTGGCAACGGTTCCGTGACGGCAAGGATCTTCGGCTCACCCGCTTCCCCGCGCGGGTCGCGTCGTTGGTACGTACGCGGGGCCTGCCGCCTGCGTTCGGAGCCCCCTGCCAAGTCGCCTCTGGACAGCGGGAGGACCTGTAGTCGTGGCCGTGACCGAGCCTGCGGTGGTGCCGATGAGGGCGCCCGAAGTGTCTGAGGGGGCGCAGGAGACTCGTCCCGGAGCGCCCGACGGGGCGCGCGCGGCGCACGAGGGGATTCTGCGGCGCCAGTCGGCGCGCGAGTCGGCGGCGCGCACCTATGCGCGCGCCCTTCCGATCGTTCCCGTGCGGGCGCGCGGGCTGACGATCGAGGGCGCCGACGGGCGCCGCTATCTCGACTGCCTCTCGGGTGCCGGGACCCTGGCCCTCGGGCACAACCATCCGGTGGTCCTGGAGGCGATCAGAAGGGTCCTCGACTCGGGGGCGCCGCTGCACGTCCTCGACCTCGCCACGCCTCTGAAGGACGCCTTCACCACGGAGCTGTTCCGCACGCTTCCACCCCGGTTCGCCGACCGTGCCCGGGTCCGGTTCTGCGGACCGGCCGGGACGGACGCCGTCGAGGCCGCGTTCAAGCTGGTGCGCGCGGCGACCGGGCGCACGGGGCTGCTCGCGTTCACCGGCGCGTACCACGGGATGACCGCGGGGGCGCTCGAAGCATCCGGGGACGCTACCGAGGTACGTGTCGCGCGCCTGCCGTATCCGCAGGACTACCGCTGCCCGTTCGGGATCGGCGGCGACCGCGGCGCCGAACTCGCCGCGCGCTGGACCGAGTCCGTGCTCGACGACAGCAAGTCGGGCGTACCGCGCCCCGCCGGGATGATCCTCGAACCCGTCCAAGGCGAAGGCGGAGTGATTCCCGCGCCCGACGCCTGGATGCGCCGGATGCGCGAGATCACCGCGGCACGATCGATCCCCCTGATCGCGGACGAGGTCCAGACCGGAGTCGGCCGGACCGGCGCCTTCTGGGCGGTGGAACACAGCGGGATCACACCGGACGTGATGGTCCTGTCCAAGGCCATCGGCGGCAGCCTGCCGCTGGCCGTCGTCGTCTACCGCGACGACCTCGACGTCTGGCAACCCGGCGCCCACGCGGGCACGTTCCGCGGCAACCAGCTCGCCATGGCCGCAGGCACGGCGACTCTCGCGTACGTCCGCGAGAACCGTCTCGCCGAGCGCGCCGGCACCCTGGGGACCCACATACTGGCCCAACTCCGCAAACTCGCGGACGAATTCCCCTGCATCGGCGATGTACGGGGTCGGGGACTGATGATCGGCGTCGAATTCGTCGACCCGGAAGCGACCCCGCACGCCGCCGTCGGCGCCCCCCCATCGGCCGCTCCCGAACTCGCCGCCGCCGTCCAGCGAGAGTGCCTCCGCCGTGGCTTGATCGTGGAACTCGGCGGCCGCCGTTCCAGCGTCGTGCGCCTCCTGCCCCCGCTGACCATCAGCGACGAACAGGCGACCGCCGTGCTCGACCGACTCGCGGACGCGGTGGGGGCGTTGGCGGGGGCACGGGGGGACCTGGGGCGTGGGCGGACGCCGTAGGAACGGGACCCCGGGGGGATTGGGCTTGATCAAAGCGTCAGTTGGCGCGACGGCCGTCTCGTACGGCGTTGGAGCTGCCGCGAATCCTTGAATCCTTGCCCTCGCTGGGCCGACGCCGACCGCCCCGGCCTGCCCTACGCGCCCGACCCGCCCGACCCGCCCGACCCGCCCGGGCCGCCCGGGCCGCCTCCCGCGCCCGGTTCGCCCGGTCCGCGTTTGCCCGTTCAGGCCGCTGCCCGCCTCACGCGGACCCAGCGGGCCCCCACCGCTGGAGCCCATCCCGGTCACACAGACCACCCCCACATCGACTCGTCCCACCACCTCCACCCGAATTAACAGGAACGCCCAAGACCCAACACACGCCAGTTACGCCCGGGTTCGTCGCCCCACGAGCCCGAACGACCCACAAGGAACTCTCGTGAACGCCACCCCCGCACCCGACGGCCGTCCCCACACCCACGAGCGAGCGGCCTGTGGCACGCAGACCCCCCTCAGGCCGGAGGCCGAATCGGTCCCCCGGCAGAAGGAAGCGGCCCGGAAGTCCGAGCGGCCGCGCGGCGCCACCGCCGACCTGCTGGAGCATCCTGACGCGCAGACCGCGGCCCAGGCGGCGGCCGTGGAGAACCTGCTGCGGTGCTGGGTACGGGAGAACAACCTGCCGGCCCCCGACGACGGCACCCTCCGCATCCCCCTCCCCACCAGCGGCACGACCCTCGTGGCCCCCGTCCACTACTGGTCCGCCACCGGCTGGCACCGCTTCGGCCTTCCGTACCTCGCCGACGCCCCCGACGAGGTACCACCCGCCGACGCGGTCACGGTGGCGGTACTGCTCGCCCGGCAATCGGCGACCGCGTCGGCAGCCACGAGCGCCACCCCCGCTCGCGTCTCCGTCGACCCGTCGCCCACCGCACCTCACGCGCCAGAGCCCGGCGGAGCGCCCCTCGGAGCCGCCACGGCTCACCCCGAACCTCAGGCTGCCGCGCACAGCCCTGCTGGTGACGGCGCCGACCTCGTCGGCCGCGTCGCCGACTCCGTACGCCGCACCGCCGTGTTCATCAGCGACCGCAGGCAACACCCGGCCGACGAACCTGACCTCTTTCTCGCCGCCGAACAGGCCCTTTTGCTGGGCCACCCGCTGCACCCGACGCCGAAGAGCCGCGACGGACTCTCCGAGGCCGAAGCCCGGCTGTATTCACCCGAGTTGCGCGGCTCCTTCCCTCTGCACTGGATGGCTGTCGCCCCGTCGGTGCTGGCCGCCGACTCGGCGTGGACGGAACGCGGCCGCCGCGTCTCCGCGGAGCAGCTCACTCTGCGGTTGGCCGGTGCCGGGCTGCCGCTGCCCGACGGGTACGCGGCCCTGCCGCTGCACCCCTGGCAGCTGGGCGAGGCGCGTCACCGTCCCGAGACCGCAGCTCTGCTGGATGCCGGGCTGCTCCAGGACCTCGGCCCGCACGGTGTCCCGTGGCACCCCACCTCCTCGGTCCGCACCGTCTACCGCTCCGGCGCGCCCGCGATGCTGAAGCTGTGCCTGGGCCTGCGTATCACCAACTCCCGTCGTGAGAACCTCCGCAAGGAACTCCACCGTGGCGTGGAGGTCCACCGTCTGCTGCGCAGTGGCCTGTTCATGCAGTGGCAGGCCGTCCACCCGGGCTTCGACATCGTGCGCGACCCTGCCTGGCTCGCCGTCAACAATCCCGACGGCAGCCCCCTGCCCGGGCTCGACGTGATGATCCGCCACAACCCGTTCAGCCCGACGGACGACGCCGGGTGCGTGGCGGGACTGGTCTCGCCCCGGCCCCACGCCCAACCCGGCGCACAGAACCCGGCACAGGGCCTGCCCCTCATGCGCTCCCGGCTCACCGAGATCGTCACCGGGCTCGCCGGACGCACCGGCCGCCCACGCGGCGCCGTCGCCACCGAGTGGTTCCTGCGCTATCTGGAGCAGGTCGTACGCCCCGTGCTCTGGCTGGACAGCGAGGCGGGAATCGCCCTGGAAGCGCACCAGCAGAACACCCTGCTCCTGCTGGACCCCGAAGGCTGGCCCAAAGGCGGCCGCTACCGCGACAACCAGGGCTACTACTTCCGCGAGTCACGGCGCGCCGAACTCGACGCTCGGCTGCCCGGCATCGGCGAGCACAGCGACACGTTCGTTTCCGACGAGGTCACCGACGAACGCTTCGCCTACTACCTCGCCATCAACAACGTGCTCGGCCTCGTCGGCGCGTTCGGCTCCCAACGCCTGGCCGACGAACAGCTGTTGCTCGCCGCCTTCCGCCGCTTCCTCACGGACGTGGCCACCGGCCCGGCCCGGCTGCGTACGCCCCTGCCGGCCCACCTGCTCGACTCACCGGTCCTGCGCTGCAAGGCCAACCTGCTGACCCGGCTGCACGGCCTCGACGAACTCGTCGGTCCCGTCGACACGCAGTCCGTCTACGTCACCATCGCCAACCCCCTTCATTCCTGAGGAACATGACCCACCCGTCTCCTGAGAGGAGCGTCGCCGTGCCTCCCACCGATGCGAGCACCGACGCCGGTACCGCCCCCACCACCGAACTCGGCACCGACACGGGGCCCTGTTCGGGTCCCGGCTCGGGTCCCAGTTCGGGCTCCGGCGCGAGCACCGACACCGAGGACACCCTTGACCTGCGGCTCCCCGACGAGCTCATCGCGCTCTTCACCCAGGAAGCCGGGGCACCGGACGGGGCCACGGGAGAGGCAACCGGCATCGCCGCAGGAGACGGCATGGCCGGAAGCACGGGAGTGGTCAAGGGCGGACGTCGAGGCATGGCGGAGACCCGTTTCGCCGCCCCGGCCGACGACGACCTGCTCGACCGCGTCGGCGACTGGGGGCCGACCGACACGCCCGTGGGCGTCTTCCACCTTGTCCCGGTGCGTGTCGAGCGCGACCTCCCGCTCGTCACGCGCTGGATGAACGACCCTGCCGTCGCGGCCTTCTGGGAGCTGTCGGGACCCGCGTCCGTGGCCGAGGAACATCTGCGCGTCCAACTCGACGGCGACGGACGCAGTGTCCCCTGCCTCGGGGTGCTGGACGGCACCCCGATGAGCTACTGGGAGATCTACCGTGCGGACCTCGATCTCCTGGCTCGCCACTACCCCGCCCGACCGCACGACACCGGTATTCACCTCCTCATCGGCGGCGTCGCCAACCGTGGGCGCGGCATCGGCTCCACCCTGCTCAGAGCTGTCGCCGACCACGTACTGGACAAGCGTCGTTCATGCACGCGCGTCGTTGCCGAACCCGACCTTCGCAACACCCCCTCCGTCGCCGCTTTCCTGAGCGCCGGCTTCCGGCTCTCCGCCGAGGTCGATCTGCCCGACAAGCGGGCAGCCCTCATGGTCCGAGACCGGGCCCTGCGCGATCTGTTGTAGCGCCATCACTTTTAGTACACCGCTCGCCCCGATCCGGTTCCCTGCCGAGGAGCGCCCGTGCCCAGACCCTTGCGCGACACCTGCGGAGTGATCCGACTGTCAGTGGCGCCCCGTAGGCTGGCACCGCTATGACGAAGCCCTCACTCCCCGAACTCCTGGATGCTGCCGTCACTGCCGTCGGCGGTACGGAGCGCCCCGGCCAGGTGACCATGGCCGAAGCCGTCGCGGACGCCATCGACGACAGCTCCCACCTTCTGGTGCAGGCGGGCACCGGCACCGGAAAGTCGCTCGGCTACCTGGTGCCCGCGCTCGCGCACGGGGAGCGGGTGGTGGTGGCCACCGCCACCCTGGCGCTGCAGCGGCAGCTCGTGGAGCGCGACCTGCCGCGCACCGTCGACGCGCTGCATCCGCTGCTGCGCCGCCGCCCCCAGTTCGCGATGCTGAAGGGCCGGTCGAACTATCTGTGCCTGCACCGCCTGCACGAGGGCATGCCGCAGGACGAGGAGGAGGGCCTCTTCGACCAGTTCGAGGCGGCCGCGCCCACCAGCAAGCTCGGCCAGGACCTGCTGAGGCTGCGGGACTGGTCGGACGAGACCGAGACGGGCGACCGCGACGACCTCACGCCCGGCGTCTCCGACCGCGCCTGGGCCCAGGTGTCCGTGTCGTCCCGGGAGTGCCTGGGCGCCACCAAGTGCGCCTACGGAGCGGAGTGCTTCGCCGAGATGGCCCGCGAGCGCGCCAAGCTCGCCGACGTCGTCGTCACCAATCACGCGCTGCTCGCGATCGACGCCATCGAGGGCGCGCCCGTCCTGCCGCAGCACGAGGTGCTGATCGTCGACGAGGCGCATGAGCTGGTCTCCCGGGTCACCGGCGTCGCGACGGGCGAGCTCACCCCCGGCCAGGTCAACCGCGCCGTCCGGCGCGCCGCCAAACTCGTCAACGAGAAGGCCGCCGACCAGCTCCAGACCGCTGCCGAGGGCTTCGAGCGGCTCATGGAGCTGGCGCTGCCGGGACGCCTGGAGGAGATCCCGGAGGACCTCGGGTACGCACTGATGGCGTTGCGCGACGCCGCGCGTACGGTGATTTCGGCGATCGGCTCGACACGCGACAAGTCCGTCCAGGACGAGGACGCGGTGCGCAAGCAGGCTCTGGCCTCCGTGGAGACCGTGCACGACGTGGCGGAGCGCATCACCCAGGGCTCCGAGTGGGATGTCGTCTGGTACGAGCGCCATGACCGTTTCGGCGCGTCGCTCCGCGTGGCTCCTATGAATGTGTCCGGGCTCCTCAGAGAGAAGCTCTTCGCGGACCGGTCCGTCGTCCTGACCTCCGCGACGCTGAAGCTCGGCGGTGACTTCAACGGCGTGGGAGCGTCGCTGGGGCTTGCCCCTGAGGGCACGGAGGGCGAGGACCTTCCGCAGTGGAAGGGTGTCGACGTCGGCTCGCCCTTCGACTACCCCAAGCAGGGCATCCTCTATGTCGCCAAGCACCTGTCACGCCCGGCCCGGGACGGTGACCGCGTGGACATGCTGGACGAACTCACCGAGCTGATCCAGGCCGCCGGCGGTCGCACGCTCGGCCTGTTCTCCTCGATGCGGGCCGCCCAGCTCGCGGCGGAGGAGCTGCGGACGCGTATCCCCGAGTACCCGATCCTGCTGCAGGGCGAGGAGACGCTCGGCGAGCTGATCAAGAACTTCGCGGCCGACCCCAAGACCTGCCTCTTCGGCACGCTGTCGCTCTGGCAGGGCGTGGACGTCCCTGGCCCCAGCTGCCAGCTGGTCGTCATGGACAAGATCCCCTTCCCGCGCCCAGACGACCCTCTGATGAGCGCCCGCCAGAAGGCGGTCGAGGACAACGGCGGCAATGGCTTCATGGCGGTCGCCGCCACACACGCCGCGCTCCTGATGGCCCAGGGCGCCGGCCGACTCGTACGAGCGTCGGGGGATCGGGGCGTCATCGCCGTACTGGACCAGCGCCTGGCCACGGCCCGCTACGGCAGCTACCTGAAGGCGTCACTGCCCGACTTCTGGTACACGACGGACCGTAACCAGGCCCGCAGATCACTCGCCGCGATCGACGAGGTGGCACGGAAGGCGGAGAGCGACGCGTAACGCCTGGGCGGCGGGCTGGGTACGGGATCGGTTATGTCCTGTGCGGCCTTACGGGGCGAAGCTCGCCTTATCAGGCCGCCCGGCCTTGGTGAGGCTGGCCCAGGCCGACGCTGAGGCCAGTCCCGGCGCACCCAAGCCCTCGCCCACAGCCGGCTCACCGCAGACCCAGCCCCCGCCCCACCGGGCAGCACCCCACACCTCGAAGCCCTAGCCAGAGAGCGCCCGCACGCCCACCCCCGCCCGGGAAGCCCCGCGCCCAGGCCCCAGCCGGGCCCAGCAACGGACCAGGCGTGCCGCGGCCTGCCACGGTCCAGGCCCCGCTAGAGCTCCCACGGCCCAGGCCCCGCCAGGGCCAGCCACGCTCCAGGCCCCGCCAAAGCCGCCCACGGCCCAGGTCCCACGGCAGCTGGCCAGGCCCGGCGGCCAGCCAGCCCCCGGCCACCCCCGAAGGCCCCCCGGCCAGAAAAACGCGGGGCCCCGGAACCGGCGCAGTTGGTTCCGGGGCCCGGTCAGGGGCGAGGCGGGGCGTCCCGCCCTTCGCGGGTTGTCAGACCCGTCGCAGCACGGCCACGACCTTGCCGAGGATGGTCGCCTCGTCGCCGGGGATCGGCTGGTACGCGGCGTTGTGCGGCAGCAGCCACACGTGCCCGTCTTCGCGCTTGAAGCGCTTCACCGTGGCTTCGCCGTCGAGCATCGCGGCCACGATGTCGCCGTTCTCCGCGACCGGCTGGCGGCGGACGGTCACCCAGTCCCCGTCGCAGATGGCGGCCTCGATCATCGAGTCGCCGACGACCTTCAGGACGAACAGCTCGCCGTCGCCGACCAGCTGGCGGGGGAGTGGGAAGACGTCCTCGACCGACTCCTCGGCGAGGATCGGGCCACCGGCGGCGATCCGGCCGACCAGCGGGACGTAGGACGCGGCAGGCTTGCCCGCGGTGTCGGTGGGCTGCACCGAGGACTGGTCGGAGCCCCGGACCTCGTATGCGCGCGGGCGGTGCGGGTCGCGGCGCAGGAAGCCCTTGCGCTCCAGTGCCATCAGCTGATGCGCGACCGAGGAGGTGCTGGAGAGACCGACCGCCTGTCCGATCTCCCGCATCGACGGCGGGTAGCCGCGTCGCTGCACGGAGTCCCTGATGACCTCGATCACCCGGCGCTGCCGGTCCGTGAGTCCGGAGCTGTCCGCCCGGATGCCTGGAGGTCGGCCCGGCAGCGAGCGCTTGGGTCCCTCATGGTTCACGGCTTCGTTCATCGCATGCACCGGCTCGAGTCGGCCCTGGGAGCGGTCCTGGGCAGTGATGGTGGCACTGTCTGCGGTGGTGGTCACGTCGGCCCCTCTCGATGGTCTCCCTGCTGCACAACGGTAGTTGCTTTCGAAAGGTTGCGCCAAACACACGTTCGAGTGAAAAAACGAGGATTGCCGGACGTGATCAAGTGTCTGGGTGTATGGCTAACGCTGCACCTGGCGGACAAAAGGGCCCATTGCTGTACTCTTCACCGCCGGGCGGTGACCGTGCCAGCAGATGTGTGCCGCGGCCCAGTCTGCCATCCACTGCCCCGTCAATGGGGTACCGGCCCCCTATCCGCACGGCGACCACGGTTTCTTCGCGTGTCCGCGACCGGTATGCCCGTGCGGCACATGCCGATCCGTGTGTGACACGCGCGATGTGTGTGAATTTACCGGCCAGGCCCCACATCTAGTGGTTGGATTGCGGTAGCAGCCCAGAAGTTGTGGTCCCCCGGTCTTCGGGCCCTCGGCCATCGCCTATGCTTGGGGCTGCTTCGAGGGGCCCACGAGGTCTCGCGAGGTCTATGAGTCGTGCTGTGAAGGAGGGTTGGAGCCATGCACTGCCCCTTCTGCAGGCACCCTGACAGCCGCGTCGTCGACAGTCGTACGACCGATGACGGCACGTCGATCCGCAGGCGCCGCCAGTGCCCCGACTGCTCCCGTCGTTTCACGACCGTGGAGACGTGCTCGCTGATGGTGGTCAAGCGCTCAGGCGTGACCGAGCCCTTCAGCCGTACCAAGGTCATCAACGGCGTGCGCAAGGCATGCCAGGGGCGGCCAGTCACCGAGGACGCACTCGCCCAGCTCGGCCAGCGGGTGGAGGAGGCGGTGCGGGCCACCGGAAGCGCCGAACTGACCACCCACGACGTGGGGCTGGCCATACTCGGCCCGTTGCAGGAACTCGACCTCGTCGCCTATCTGCGGTTCGCGTCCGTCTACCGGGCGTTCGACTCGCTTGAGGACTTCGAGGCCGCCATCGCGGAGCTCAGGGAAAAGACGAGGCAGCACCCCGCCGCGGACAAGGAAGACGCGGAAGCGGAGCGCCCGGAAAGCGACCGCGGGTCCGGAGGGGCTGTCCAGGTCCCCGTGCCCGCCAGCGCCGCCGACTGACGAGGAGGCCGGCCCGGGTCGGGCGGTCGGCGGCGACCACAGACCCGCTGCGGGGGGCCGTATGGGCGGCGCGCGCAGCATCAGACACACACCGTGCCACGGGAAGAACGAGGCACTTCAGGGCGTTTTAGCCCGATACAGGGAGGCGGCATGACAGAGACGGCGAGCGGTCCGGCACGAGGTTCCCGCGCGAAGGGCACCAAGGCCAGCAAGGGGCTGCGTATCGAGCGCATCCACACCACCCCCGGCGTGCACCCGTACGACGAGGTGGAGTGGGAGCGCCGTGACGTCGTCATGACCAACTGGCGCGACGGCTCGGTCAATTTCGAGCAGCGTGGCGTCGAGTTCCCCGACTTCTGGTCGGTGAACGCGGTCAACATCGTCACCAGCAAGTACTTCCGCGGCGCCGTCGGCACCCCGCAGCGCGAAGTGAGCCTCAAACAGCTCATCGACCGCATCGTGAAGACGTACCGGAAGGCCGGCGAGGACTACAAGTACTTCGCTTCGCCCGCCGACGCCGAGATCTTCGAGCACGAGCTGGCGTACGCCCTCCTGCACCAGATCTTCAGCTTCAACAGCCCTGTCTGGTTCAACGTCGGGACGCCGCAGCCCCAGCAGGTCTCCGCCTGCTTCATCCTGTCCGTCGACGACTCCATGGAGTCGATCCTCGACTGGTACAAGGAAGAGGGCATGATCTTCAAGGGCGGCTCCGGCGCCGGCCTGAACCTCTCCCGCATCCGCTCCTCCAAGGAGCTCCTCTCCTCCGGCGGCAACGCCTCGGGTCCCGTCTCCTTCATGCGCGGTGCCGACGCCTCCGCAGGAACGATCAAGTCGGGTGGCGCCACGCGCCGCGCGGCCAAGATGGTCATCCTCGACGTCGACCACCCCGACATCGAGGACTTCATCGAGACCAAGGTCAAGGAGGAGGAGAAGATCCGCGCCCTCCGTGACGCGGGCTTCGACATGGACCTGGGCGGCGACGACATCACGTCCGTCCAGTACCAGAACGCCAACAACTCGGTCCGCGTGAACGACACGTTCATGAAGGCCGTCGAGTCGGGCGGCAAGTTCGGCCTGACGTCCCGCATGACCGGCGAGGTCATCGAGGAGGTCGACGCCAAGGCGCTCTTCCGCAAGATGGCCGAGGCCGCCTGGGCCTGTGCGGACCCGGGCATCCAGTACGACGACACGATCAACCACTGGCACACGTGCCCGGAGTCCGGCCGCATCAACGGCTCGAACCCGTGCAGCGAGTACATGCACCTGGACAACACGTCCTGCAACCTCGCCTCGCTGAACCTGATGAAGTTCCTGAAGGACGACGGCAAGGGCCACCAGTCCTTCGACGTCGAGCGCTTCTCGAAGGTCGTCGAGCTGGTCATCACCGCGATGGACATCTCCATCTGCTTCGCGGACTTCCCGACCGAGAAGATCGGTGAGAACACCCGCGCCTTCCGTCAGCTGGGCATCGGTTACGCCAACCTCGGCGCCCTCCTGATGGCGACCGGCCACGCCTACGACTCCGACGGCGGCCGTGCCCTCGCCGGTGCCATCACCTCGCTGATGACCGGCACCTCGTACAAGCGCTCCGCCGAGCTCTCCGCGGTCGTCGGCCCGTACGACGGCTACGCCCGCAACGCGCAGCCGCACCAGCGCGTCATGAAGCAGCACGCCGACGCCAACGCCAAGGCCGTCCGCATGGACGACCTGGACACCCCGATCTGGGCCGCCGCCACGGAGGCCTGGCAGGACGTGATCCACCTCGGCGAGAAGAACGGCTTCCGTAACTCGCAGGCCTCCGTCATCGCCCCGACCGGCACCATCGGTCTCGCGATGTCCTGCGACACCACCGGCCTCGAGCCCGACCTCGCCCTGGTCAAGTTCAAGAAGCTGGTCGGCGGCGGTTCGATGCAGATCGTCAACGGCACCGTTCCGCAGGCCCTGCGCCGCCTGGGCTACCAGGAGGAGCAGATCGAGGCGATCGTCGCCCACATCGCCGAGCACGGCAATGTCGTCGACGCCCCGGGCCTCAAGCACGAGCACTACGAGGTCTTCGACTGCGCCATGGGCGAGCGCTCCATCTCCGCGATGGGCCACGTCCGCATGATGGCCGCGATCCAGCCGTGGATCTCCGGCGCGCTCTCCAAGACGGTCAACATGCCGGAGTCGGCGACCGTCGAAGAGGTCGAGGAGATCTACTTCGAGGCCTGGAAGATGGGTGTCAAGGCGCTCGCGATCTACCGCGACAACTGCAAGGTCGGCCAGCCCCTCTCCGCCAAGACCAAGGAGAAGGAGAAGTCCGCGACTGACGCTGTCACCGCCAAGGCCGAGGCGACCATCCGCGAGACGGTCGAGAAGGTCGTCGAGTACCGCCCGGTCCGCAAGCGCCTCCCCAAGGGCCGTCCCGGCATCACCACCTCCTTCACGGTGGGCGGCGCCGAGGGCTACATGACCGCCAACTCCTACCCGGACGACGGTCTCGGCGAGGTCTTCCTGAAGATGTCGAAGCAGGGCTCCACCCTCGCGGGCATGATGGACGCCTTCTCGATCGCCGTCTCGGTTGGTCTGCAGTACGGCGTGCCCCTGGAGACGTACGTCTCGAAGTTCACGAACATGCGCTTCGAGCCGGCCGGCATGACGGACGACCCGGACGTGCGGATGGCGCAGTCGATCGTCGACTACATCTTCCGCCGCCTGGCGCTGGACTTCCTGCCCTTCGAGACGCGCTCCGCGCTCGGCATCCACTCCGCCGAGGAGCGTCAGCGTCACCTGGAGACCGGTTCGTACGAGCAGTCCGTCGACGATGTCGAGGTCGACGTGGAGGGCCTGGCCCAGTCGGCGCCGCGTGCGCAGGAACTGAAGGCCGTCGCCAGCCCGAAGGCCGAGGTCGAGGCGGCCAAGCCCGCCCCGAAGCAGGCCCACACCAGCGCCGAGCTGGTGGAGATGCAGCTGGGCATCCAGGCGGACGCCCCCCTGTGCTTCTCCTGCGGTACGAAGATGCAGCGGGCCGGCTCCTGCTACATCTGCGAGGGATGCGGCTCGACCAGCGGCTGCAGCTGATGGCAGACGCCTGCTGGTCATGAACTAGCTGGTCAGGGCGGTGGAGCCGGTATCTGGGCTCCACCGCCCCGCGTTTTGCGACGTGGGCACACCGCTTGTCGGGCCGGACCCGCAGAGCACGCGACTTCCGGAACCCGGGACAATTCCTGTTTCCCGGCGAAACGATCACCGGTTAGGCTCCCCCGGCGCGCATCGGGCGCGAACGGCAGGTGGGGGACATGGTCGACGATTTCGCCGAATCCAAGAAGAGCATGAGCGCGGGGGCCCAGGCCGCCGCCGCGGTGGTGGTGGTCGCGGGCGTCATGGGTGGCATGTGGGGACTGGGCGAGGTTCTCCAGGGGAAGCCCGATGACGGTGAGCCGGCCGATTGCTCCATTTCGAGCACGCAGGACGCCCTGCCGTCGAAGTACGTCTCCGGAGCACAGCTGTGCACGGCGCTGAACCGTCCGGACCTGCCGACGCTCCTCGGAACGCCGGAGGAGCGCGCGGAGACCGCCGGGGGCAGCGACAGCTGGATCACCCTTGCCGGCGGCACCGAGATCGCCGCCCCCGAGGCGAACGTCGCGCTGAAGACCTACTCCGTGAAGCTTTCGGCGTCCTACGGCCGGCTCCCGGTCGCCCAGGAGGCCGACTACCTGGGCGAGACCGCGCAGACGAGAACGGTCCTGGGACACGCCGCGGTCCTCTCCTCGGACCGGACCATTGCCCTCACCTTCAACGGCGGCAAGATCGACACCGGCCCCGGCGGCATCGCCCGCCGCCTGCTGGTGGCCAGGGACGCGAAGGACGGGGGCGGTTCCTTCGAGATCGTCATCTGGCGCCAGGACGCCGTGCCACCTGATGACGCGGCGTTGTTCCGCGTCGCCGAGCAGGTGCTGCCGACGATCCCGGGCTGGACGGGCGACTGACGTGTCATCCGCGGGTTTCGACTGTCAGCAGGAGGGCGGCACGGCCACCGGCCGTGCCGCCCGATTCGGCAGGCTCGCGATTCAGGCGTCCTCAGGGCTGCCCATGATCCTGGCGAAGGTCGCCGGATCCGTGTCGTAGCCGTGGATGCCCGGGTGGAAGGTCCACTCTCCGGAGCCGTCGCGCCGGAACTCCCCGACGGTGGCCGCCGTCGACCCCAGGACATCGGCGAAATCATCCTCCGCGAGGACGGTGTAGCCCTCACGCATGCGCATGGCTGGGTTGACCACACTCACGAACGTCTTGTGACCGGGGCGCTGCTGGATGATGACGCCGACGACCACGCGCGCGTAGCGGGCGTTCAGCCGGTTGAGCTCGAGCGTCATCACCTCGTCCCAGCCGAAGCCCTTGCCGTCCTTGCTGTCCCGGTTCAGATAGATGGTGCCGTCGGGCGAACGGCTGTCGAAGTGCACTACATAGGCCGGTTCTCCGTGCGGGGCATCCGCGCGATAGGTCGCCGCGATGATGTCGAGATCGGTGGCGGGCTCACCGGCGGGACTCGGATCCCACTTCACCGCCAACTCGACCTTGCGGATGCCCTTGTTGAGACCGCTCACCAGATCTCCCCTCCCCTTCCCTCGTACTTCCTGGCCCAACTGCCCTGCGGTCGTGGCCGGTTGTCCATCGTGCCACGCGTGCGGGGCCTTTGCGCGGATGTACTCCGCCGAGGGTGACCGGCGCCACGCGCCCTGGCCTTACGATGGCGCGGTGCTGGTCAAGTGGATTCGCTGCACCGTGGTGGACCGCCGCGGTTTCGAGCGGGGGCAGCGAAAGTGGGCGGGGCTTCTGGGGGAGCCGGGTTTTCGAGGACAGGGCGGAGGCTGGAGCCGGGGGCGGCCCGGAGTGGCACATATCTTCGCCTTCTGGGAGAGCCGCGCCTTCTATGACTCCTTCATGGCGCGCTCCCACGACCGGCTGGCGGCAGCCCAGGCGGGCACTTTCAAGGACATCCAGGTCAAACTGTTCGACTACCGCTTCGACGTGAAGACCGGCTTCGAGCCGCGCTTCACGGACGCCGATCTGGTGCGGGTGGCGCTCTGCCGCGTCCATGAGGAGCGCGCAGAGCACTTCATGCTGATGCAGGAGAAGGTCTGGAACCCCGCGATGGCGGGGTCCCCCGGCATGATCCGTGGGCTGTTCGGCGAGGCTCCGGGAAACGAGTTCCTGGTGCTGTCGATGTGGCATTCGGAGGCCGAGCACGGCAAGTACCGCACCGAGCGGGTGGAGCGGCTCGCGCTGAGGGCCCAGACGGAAGCCGACGTCGCGTCCCTCACGGGCGACATCGTGGAGCTGGAACCCGGCTGGACGGTCTGAGGGCCGCGCGCAGTGGTTTCTGTGGCGTTTGGCGGTGCCTGTGTGGAGGTGCCGTGTGGACCCACACCGTACCGAGCGTGTGACCTACACCGTATCGAGCCCGTACGAGTGCTCGATCGGCCGTGACACGATCTAGGGTTTTGGTATGGCACGACCACGGCGCATCGTCCTTGTCCGGCACGGCGAGTCAGCGGGCAATGCCGATGACACCGTCTACGAACGCGAGCCCGACCACGCGCTCGCACTCACCGAGAAGGGCTGGCAGCAGGCGGAGGAGACCGGCAAGCGGCTGCGGGAGCTCTTCGGACGGGAGCGCATAAGCGTTTACGTGTCCCCGTACCGCCGCACCCACGAGACGTTCCGCGCCTTCCAGCTCAACCCCGAGCTCGTCCGGGTGCGCGAAGAACCCCGGCTGCGCGAGCAGGACTGGGGGAACTGGCAGGACCGCGACGACGTACGCCTCCAGAAGGCGTACCGGGACGCGTACGGGCACTTCTTCTACCGCTTCGCGCAGGGCGAGTCGGGAGCCGACGTGTACGACCGGGTCGGCGGCTTCCTCGAGAGCCTGTACCGGAGCTTCGAGGCCCCCGACCATCCGCCGAACGTGCTCCTGGTGACCCATGGCCTGGCCATGCGGCTGTTCTGTATGCGCTGGTTCCACTGGACGGTGGCCGAGTTCGAATCGCTGTCGAACCCGGGGAACGGGGAGACGCGGATGCTCGTTCTGGGGGAGGACGGCAGGTACACGCTCGACCGGCCCTTTGACCAATGGTGTGAGCCGGAATCGTACGGGGTCACCGGATAGAGTGGCAGGGCGATGACCGCTGACTCCTCTTTCGACGGGCGCCTGGACCGCGCCCTGGCCAGCCTGCGCGGACTCGCGGTGGGGGACGCACTGGGCTCGCAGTTCTTCGTGCCCGCGAATTACCCGCTGCTCAAGCGCCGCGAGCTGCCGCCCGGTCCCTGGCAGTGGACGGACGACACCGAAATGGCCTCCTCCGTAGTGGCCATTCTGGCCGCGCACCGCCGCATCGACCAGGACGGTCTGGCCCGCTCCTTCGCCGAACACCACGACTTCGACCGGGGCTACGGGCCCGCGGTCAACCGGCTGCTGCGGCAGATCCGGGAAGGCGGCGACTGGCGCGAGCTGGCATCCGCCCTCTTCAAGGGCCAGGGCTCGTGGGGCAACGGTGCCGCGATGCGGATCGCCCCCTTGGGGGCCTGGTACGCGGACGACCCCGAGCAGGCCACACACCAGGCGGAGATCTCCGCGTACCCCACGCACCAGCACCGTGAGGCCGTGGGCGGCGCCATGGCCGTCGCCGCGGCAGCCGCCCTCGCGGCCGACCCGGCGGGCCCGCCGAGCGCCGCGGCGCTCCTCGACGGCGTCGTCGCGCTCGTGCCGCGCAGCGCCGTCGGCGCGGGGCTGCGGCGCGCGCGGGACATGCTCGACTATGGGGACGCCACGACCGTGGCGGCCGTGCTCGGCTGCGGCCGGCGCACGTCGGCGCACGACACCGTGCCGTTCGCGCTCTGGTCGGCGGCCCGGGCCCTGGGTGACTACGAAGAGGCCTTCTGGGTCACCGCCCAGGTCGGCGGCGATGTGGACACGACCTGCGCCATCGTGGGCGGCGTGATCGCCGCAGGGGCGGCGGGGGCGCCACCGGCTGCCTGGGCGGAGCGTACGGAGGGGCTGCCGGACTGGGTGCCGGGGCCTGCGTACGGGCGGGCGGCGAGCGGAGCCTAGGGGCGTACGGCCATCCCGAGTGGGCCGGGGCCGCCCTAGGGAGCCGGCTACCGAGCGTGAGGCGTCGGCCTCTGTCACAGGCTTGCTACAGCCCGGCTGCCACGCCCTGGGGCACCTTGACCGTGGATACTCTGTCCGCCACGCCGCCTGTTGATCATGACGGGCGTGCGCCGACGAGACACCGGTCAGCAGCCTTCCGCCGCAGCGGCACATTGTGGGCTGCCCAGAGGCCGGCTGGGAGGGGGTCCCGTGTCAGACATGCCGTCCACGCCCGAACCGAGAGACCAGGGAACGGCGAAGCAGCAGGTTCCGGAGGCGAAGGAGTCAGTTCCGGGGGCGAAGGAGCCGACGGTTCCGATGCAGCCGAGTGAACCGGGATCGAGCGGGCAGAGCCCCGGACCGGGTTCCACGAGTGGGCTGACCTCCGGACCCGGTTCTCAGAGGGACGCGACCGAGTCGGACGAAGACGCCGACTGGGCCGATCCGTCGCCCACGCCCGTCCCCTGGCTGGCCGGCCTTCAGGTCAGGCACCCTGCCCCGGTGCGTACCGCCACGCTGTGGGCCGCGCTCGCTACCGGGGTGGCCAGCATGCTGCTCCTTGGTGACGGGCTGGCGGTCAATCTCCTGCTGGTGGCGATCCCGGCCACGCTCGCCGCGTACTTCGCCGCCCAGGAGGCGGGACGACGCACGCGCGCGTGGACGCTGGTCTGGGGCATCGGCGGTATCGGTCTGCTGACCGTGCCCGCCCTGCGCGACGCGGACTGGCCCTCGTTCCTCGCCGTCGTCTCCGCGGTCGCGCTGGGCTCGCTCGCCCTGCACGGCGGCCGGACCTGGCCCGCCGTACTGCTCGGTCCCATCGGCCTGTTCAATGCCCTGGTCATCGGTCCCACCTGGGGCTGGACCGGGCTGCGCGAACGGTTCGGCGGTGCCCGCCGCGGCGTGGGCGCGGGGCTGCGCGCGCTCGTCGTCTCCCTGGCCCTGCTGCTGGTCTTCGGGGCGCTGTTCGCGGGGGCCGATGCCGCCTTCGCGGATCTCCTCGGGAATCTGGTGCCGGATGCCTCCGCCTCCGGCGGGTTCTGGCGCATCGTGCTTCTTGTGCTCGGCCTGGTCGGAGCGCTCGCGGCGGCCCACACGGCCGCCGCTCCCGTCCAGTGGGACCGGGTCGAGGTGCCCGCGGGCCGCCCCCGCGGCCGTGTCGAGTGGGCACTGCCGCTGATCGTGCTCACCGTGCTCTTCGCGGCCTTCAACGCCGTCCAACTCGTCGTTCTCTTCGGCGGATACGACGCCGTACTCGAGAAGACCGGCCAGACGTACGCCGAATACGCGCGGCAGGGCTTCTGGCAACTGCTCCTCGTCACGCTCCTGACCCTGCTCGTCATCGTCTTCGCACTGCGCTGGGCGCCGCGCGACGACGCGGGCGACCGGAAGCTGGTGCGGGGCGTGCTGGGAACTCTGTGCGGGCTGGCGCTCGTTGTCGTCGCATCGGCGGTGCGACGTATGGACATGTATGTGGAAGCTTATGGCTTGACGCGGCTGAGGGTCTCGGTGGTGGCCGTGGAGCTCTGGCTGGGCCTGGTCATCGTGCTCATCATGGCGGCAGGCGTATGGGGCGCCCGTTGGCTGCCGCGTGCCGTCGCGGCGAGCGCGGCCGCGGGTGTGCTCGCGTTCGGACTGATGTCGCCCGACGGTCTGATCGCCGGGCGCAATGTGCAGCGGTACGAGGACACGGGCAATTTCGACCTCGACTACGCGCGCGGCCTGTCCGCCGATGCCGTACCTGCCCTCGACAAGCTGACGGAGCCGTTGCGTTCGTGCGTGCTGCAGTCCATCGCGGAGGACCTGGGCGACAGCGACGGACCTTGGTACGCCACCAGTTGGGGAGAGGGACACGCGCGGGACATCCTTCGCCACCGGCCGCCGGCGAAGGACGCGGACTGGAGCGTGTGCAGCCGGGTGAGTGACGACCTCATGTACCGCTGAGGCCGCGATCTTGCGCTCCTGAGGCCGCAGCACGTACCGCTGAGGCCGCAACCTTGCGCCGTCGAGGCCGGCTCACGTATCACCCCCACCGGGACAAGCCGCCGTTCCCCGGGCGTAGTGCGGAAGGCCGGCCCGGCGTCCTTGCCGTCGGGTCCCCCGGACACCGGTCCGGCCTCCGCACCGCTCCCGTCAGCCTGCGGCAGGGCCTGCCGTGCCGGAGAGGGCGTCCATGTCGCTCTTGCGGACCCGGATCACCAGCGCTGCCGTGATCAGGGCCAGCAGGGCCATCGCGACCGCTGGTATGAAGGCGGCCGAGATGCCGTGGGCGAGTACCTCATGGCCCCAAGGAGCTGGCAGCTGGTGGGTCTTGGCGAACTCCGCCTTCTGCTCGGCCGTGCCGTCCGTCAGGAAGCCCGGCATCTGCTTCTCCGCCTCGTCACGGCTGGCCGAGCCGAAGACCGTGGTGAGGATGGAGAGACCCAGCGAACCGCCCACCTGCTGCGTGACGTTGAGCAGACCCGAGGCCGCGCCCGCCTCGTGCTGGGCGACACCTGAGACCGCGGTGACCGTCAGTGTCACGAAGTTCAGGCCCATGCCGAAGGCGAACAGCAGCATCGGGCCGAGCACGCCGCCGACGTACGAGCTGTCGGGGCTGATGAACGTCTGCCAGCCGAGCCCGAGCGCGACAAGGACCGACCCGACGACCATGAACGGCTTGGGGCCCAGCACCGGCAGGAACCGCTGCGACAGACCGGCGCCGACCGCGATCGCGACCGTCACCGGCAGGAAGGCCAGACCGGCGGAAATCGGGCTGTACCCCAGCACGTTCTGCACGAAGAGCACGATGTAGAAGAACATGCCGAACATCGCCGCGGCCAGGCTCAGCATGATCAGATACGTGCCCGAGCGATTGCGGTCGGCGAACATCCTCAGCGGGGTGATGGGCTCCTTGGCCCGCGTCTCCACGACTCCGAAGGCCAGCAGCAGCACCACGGCCGCACCGAACGACCCGATCGTGAGGCTGTCCCGCCAGCCCTCCTCCGAGGCGCGGATGAAGCCGTACACCAGGGACGCCATGCCGGCCGTCGAAGTGAGCGCACCCGCTATGTCGAACCGCCCGGGATGGCGTTCGGACTCGTTGATGTACATCGGCGTGAGCACGGCTATCAGGACACCGATGGGCACGTTGACGAAAAGGACCCACCGCCAGTCGAGCCACTCCGTGAGCATGCCGCCGGCGAGCAGACCGATCGCGCCACCGCCTGCCGAGACCGTGGCGAAAACGGCGAACGCCCGGTTCCGCTCAGGGCCCTCGGGGAATGTGGTGGTGATGAGTGCCAGCGACGTGGGCGACGCGATCGCGCCACCGACACCCTGCAGGGCACGCGCGGCCAGCAACTGCCAGGGCTCCTGGGCGAGTCCGCCGAGCAGCGAGGCGAAGGTGAACACCAGGATGCCGGTCATGAAGACCCGGCGCCGACCGAGGATGTCACCGGCCCGGGCGCCGAGAAGCAGCAGGCCACCGAAGGTGAGGGTGTACGCGCTGACCACCCAAGTCAGGTCGGTTGTACTGAACTTGAGCGCGTCTTGAATGTGTGGAAGGGCGATGTTCACAATCGTCGCGTCGAGTACCACCATGAGTTGGCAGGCCGCGATGACGGCGAGCGCGATGCCGGGGTGCCCCTCCCGGCGGGCCGCCCCCGGCTTGGGGCCCTTTGGGTCCTGAATCAACTGAGAGGTTGTCACTATGGTTCCCCCACGAGTGCGTTAGTGAACGCTCGCGTTCACTGTCGCGTCCAAGGTAGAGAGTCCCCGACAGTGAACGCAAGCGTTCACTGAAGTCGCCGATGGATGACGTCACATCAACCGCTCGCCCCTCCCCGAAAATCCCGCTCCCCTTGCACAACGGAGAGACTCAGATGGTTACTTCGCGTTGGACGGCCGCCCCCGCTCAGGCGGCCCCCTCCGCCCAGACGGCCGCCGCCTCCGCTCAGACGGCCTCCTCGCGCCGACGCGGTGCCGTGCTCGAGCGCGCGATCCTGGAGGCCGCGCTGGAACAACTCGGCACGGTCGGCTGGAACGGCCTCACCATGGAGGGCGTCGCCGCGCGTGCCCAGACCGGCAAGGCCGCGGTCTACCGCCGCTGGCCGTCCAAGGAGGACCTCGTCGCGGACGCGCTGCAGGCCGGACTGCCGGGCCTGACGGAGGCGCCCGACCTCGGGAGCATCCGGGAGGACCTGCTGGAGCTGTGCCGGAGGGTGCGTGAGGCGATGTTCTCGCAACCCGGACTCGCACTGCGCTCCGTGGTTTACGAATGCGACGCCGCTCAGGCCGAACGCTTTCAGCGGGTGATCCTCGGCCGGGTCGTCGAGCCGACCCTGCATCTGCTGCGTGAGGTCATCAGCCGTGGCATTGAGCGGGGGGAAGTGCGGCCCGACGCCGCGAACGCGTATGTCTTCGACGCTATTCCGGCGATGTTGATGTACCGCTCCAAGGTGTGCGCGAGCGAATGGGGCGAACGGGATCTGGAGGAGATGATCGACCAGCTGATGGTCCCGCTGCTGCGGCAGCGGGCCGCCTGATCGACTCCGGCGCGGACACCCTGGTTCACCGGCGAATGTGGACACCCTGGTTGCTCGGGGAAGCCGGGGTGTCGCGAGGGTCTCCGGGCGGCGTAGGCTGAGGGCGCCATGCCGTACGAACCACCCACTCACACCGTCGAGCGCTCCCTTCGCGCCACGACCGGAGCCAAGGTCATTGCCGGTGTTGACGAGGTGGGCCGCGGTGCGTGGGCCGGCCCGGTCACCGTCTGCGCCGTCGTCACGGGACTGCGTCGTCCGCCCGAAGGGCTCACCGACTCCAAGCTCCTGACCGTCAAGCGGCGTACCGCGCTCGCCGCCCAGTTGGAGAAGTGGGTGACCTCGTACGCCCTGGGCCATGCCTCTCCGGAGGAGATCGACGACCTGGGGATGACGGCCGCGCTCCGCCTGGCGGCCGTACGCGCCCTGGAAGCCCTGCCGGTCCGGCCCGACGCGGTCATCCTCGACGGGAAGCACGACTATCTCGGCGCGCCCTGGCGGGTCCGTACCGTGATCAAGGGCGACCAGTCGTGCGTCGCCGTCGCGGCGGCTTCGGTGATCGCCAAGGTTCAGCGCGACAAAATGATGGCCGAACTGGGGATCGACCATGCAGACTTCGGTTTTGCGGCCAACGCCGGGTACCCGTCGCCGGTCCACAAGGCCGCGCTGGAGGAGCGGGGCCCCACCCCGTACCACCGGTTGTCGTGGGCGTATCTTGATGCGCTGCCCCAGTGGCGGCATCTCAAGAAGGTCCGCAGCTGGGCGGACGGAAGCGTTCCGGAGATCGAGGGTCAGCTCGGCTTCGACTTCTGACGATTCCGCTCGCACTCATGTGCCACCCGCCGACGCGATGCGCACCGGCGTTTGATAAAAATCAGCTCATGCCTCTCATTCCCGAGGAGCCTCAGATTCACGAGAGTGCCCAGGGTCCCCGCGCTACTCCGGCCAGTGGCCGTACCGCGCCGACCCCCCGTCCCGTACCCGGCCCCCGTCCCGTGGCTCCGCCGCGTCCCGGCCGTCCGGGTCCTGTCCGGCCGATGCCGGCCCAACGCACCCCGCGTGAGCCGGCCGCGGCCACGCCGGGGCCGTCCGCCCCGGCGGCCGCATCCGCTGCCGCCACCCCGCAGATCCAGCTGATCCCGGCCTCGGCCGAGGGTGCGCTGGACGCCGCCGAAGAAGCCGTCGACCTGTTGCTGGAGTCGGGCCGCGCCCCTGGTGAGGTGCTGGTGATCACCACCGGCGAGCCGCACCCGTGGGCCGCGCACGAGCTCACCTTCGGTGAGGCCGCGTACTGGGCCCAGCACGACGCGGGCGACGACGTCTTCTACGCCGACGCCTCCGTCGCGGGCCGGGCCTCGTCCCGTTCCGTGGTCGTGGTCGCCGTCAACGGTGGCCCCGACGCGGCCGCTGCCACCGCCCTGCCCCTGGCCCTCGGCCGGGCCGGCGCCCTGCTGATCGTCTGCGGTGACCCGCAGCAGATCAACTCGGTGCTGGGCGCGGGGGTCTGAGCGGGTTCCGGACGCTGTCCGGGACTGGTTCGGGGCTCGTCCGGTGTACGTCCGGGGGGACGCTGAGGTGCCGCTGCGGCGGCACCTGTACAGCGGTCACTTCGGCGTACCCACGGTGGGCCGCGGCGTACGGTGCGGCCTTGTCGTAGGCGAGTCGTGTGTGTCGTACGTCTGCTGTGGCGTACGTCTGCCGTACGCCCCCTGGGTGAGCCGATTGCCCGGTCGTACGCCGTAGAACCGATCGGCCGGCCTCGGGACCGGTGTCTCAGCGGGCGGCCGCCCGGCGCAGTACCTCCGACGCGGCGCCACCGGTGCGCGGCAGCGGCGGCGGAACCTCGGACGGGCCGAAGGACTCCGGCGGCGAGTCCGCGTTGGGCCGGCGTCCGCCGCGGCCCTCCCCGAGGACCTGCCAGCCGTCACGCGTCAGGGTGATGTACGCCCCGCAGCGCAGCCCATGGAGCGTGCAGGCGTCCCGCAGCCCCCACATCCACGCCCCGTCCTCCTCCGTCCAGCGCGCGTCGCCGTCACGGCAGTAGAGCAGCACCGCCGTCCGGACCGGAGTGCGACGCCGCAGGTCGTGCGGGATGACCCGGCGCAGCTGCGCGAGCAGCGCGTTGCGGAACATCCAGCCGTCGGCCGGAGCCGACTGCCGTACGAAAGAGGCGCTCGCCCTCAGGCGCTCGTCCATGTCGAGGACGGCCACGACCGCGGTCGAGGGCCTCGGCAGATGCCGGGCGTGCAGTCCGCTGACGACCTCTCGGGGATTGCGCAGCAGCGGAATCCCGGCGGAGGCCCACTCGGCGGGTTCGAGTATCCGGGCCAGTGGGTTGGCGGAAGCGGCGGACAGGTCGGCAGACGTCGACATGGATGCCGCCGAGGACGGAGCGAATCCGAAGGTCACGGTCCTCCCTTCGGCTACGCGCCCACTCTGCGGGCGGGGTCGGACTTGGAGGGGGCGCACGCCGCCGCAGGGCCCTACCGGACTGCGGACGAGGCGTGCGGGGATCGGACCTCAATTCTTCCTGTCGAACTGGGCTGCGGCAACGAGCAATTGGAGCCATCGACCGTTTTCTGGCGAAATGTGACCTACATCCTTGCCTGGTGTTTCCATCGGCGACGTCTGGGTCACGCCCGCACGGCGAGGGCCGGCGGCAACGCCATCGAGGGCGGTCGTGGTTGAGCGCCTGGGCCTGGCCGTCTTCGATCGGTGCGCGATCGGTGACCGTTCGCAAGATTCTTGTCACGCTGGGTGAGGTGGCTCATTGTCAGTGCCATGGGGTTGCATGGGGGGCATGGACAACCTGGAGCTTCGCGCCGAAGCCGATGCCGTCCTTGCCGAGCTCGTCGGCGCCCCGGGGGGTGCGGCGCGGCTGCGGGAGGACCAGTGGCAGGCGGTGGCGGCTCTGGTGGAGGAGCGCCGGCGTGCCCTGGTGGTGCAGCGCACCGGCTGGGGCAAGTCTGCGGTGTACTTCGTCGCCACCGCCCTGCTGCGCCGACGCGGCTCCGGGCCGACGGTGATCGTCTCGCCGCTGCTGGCGCTGATGCGCAACCAGGTCGAGGCGGCGGAGCGTGCCGGTATTCGGGCGCGCACCATCAACTCGGCCAATCCGGAGGAGTGGGAGGCCATCCATGAGGAGGTCGAGCGCGGCGAGACCGACGTTCTCCTCGTCAGCCCGGAGCGCCTCAACTCTGTGGATTTTCGTGAGCAGACGCTGCCCAAGCTCGCGGCCACGACCGGTCTGCTGGTGGTCGACGAGGCGCACTGCATTTCCGACTGGGGTCACGACTTCCGGCCGGACTACCGCCGGTTGAGGGCGATGCTCGGCGACCTCCCGACCGGTGTTCCGGTGCTGGCCACCACGGCGACGGCCAACGCGCGGGTCACAGCGGATGTGGCCGAACAGCTGGGCACCGGCGCCGGCGAGGCCCTGGTGCTGAGGGGCCCGCTCGAGCGGGAGAGCCTGCGGCTGGGAGCGGTCCAGCTGCCGGACGCCGCGCACCGCCTGGCGTGGCTCGCCGAGCACCTGGACGAGCTGCCGGGCTCCGGGATCATCTACACGCTGACGGTGGCCGCGGCCGAGGAGGCCACGGCCTACCTTCGGCAGCGCGGCTTCCAGGTGGCCTCGTACACGGGACGCACGGAGAACGCCGACCGGCTGCAGGCCGAGGCCGACCTGCTGGAGAACCGGGTCAAGGCGCTGGTCGCGACGTCAGCGCTCGGGATGGGCTTCGACAAGCCTGACTTGGGCTTCGTGGTCCATCTCGGCTCGCCGTCCTCGCCGATCGCCTACTACCAGCAGGTCGGCCGCGCCGGTCGCGGGGTGGCTCACGCCGATGTGCTGCTGCTGCCGGGCAAGGAGGACGAGGCCATCTGGCGCTACTTGGCCGATACGGCCTTCCCGCCCGAAGTGCAGGTTCGCGAGACCCTCTCGGCCCTCAGCAGTGCCGGACGGCCGCTGTCCGTGCCGGCTCTGGAGGCCCTGGTCGACCTCCGGCGCACCCGTCTGGAGACCATGCTGAAGGTGCTCGACGTGGACGGGGCGGTCAAGCGGGTGAAGGGCGGCTGGATCTCCACCGGCGAGCCGTGGGTCTACGACACCGAGCGGTACGCCTGGGTCGCTCGGCAGCGGGCGGCCGAGCAGCAGGCCATGCGCGACTACGTGAGCACCTCGCAGTGCCGGATGGAGTTCCTGCGCCGGCAGCTGGACGACGAGGGGGCGACCCCGTGCGGCCGTTGCGACAACTGCGCGGGTCCCTGGGCCGACTCCTCCGTCTCGGCGGAGACGCTGACGGCGGCGGCAAAGGAACTGGACCGCCCGGGGGTGGAGGTCGAGCCGCGCCGGATGTGGCCGACGGGGATGCCCGCACTGGGCATCGACCTCAAGGGGCGCATCCCGGCCAAGGAGCAGTGCTCCACCGGGCGCGCCCTGGGACGGCTCTCGGACATCGGCTGGGGCAACCGGCTGCGCCCGCTGCTGGCCGAGAACGCGCCCGACGGTCCGGTCCCCGACGATGTCCTGCGGGCCGCGGTGGCGGTCCTCGCCGACTGGGCGCGCTCACCGGGCGGTTGGGCGCCGAATGTCCCGGACTCCTCTGCCCGGCCGGTGGGAGTCGTCGCTGTGCCCTCCCTGACCCGCCCGCAACTGGTCGGTTCCCTCGCCCAGGGAATCGCGGCCATCGGCCGCCTCCCCTTCCTGGGCACGCTGACGTACACCGGATCGAGCGACGTGCACGCGGCGCGCCGCAGCAACTCCGCGCAACGCCTCAGAGAGCTGTCCGGCGCCTTCGCCGTCTCCGAGGACCTGGCGGCTGCCCTGGCCGGCTCTCCCGGGCCCGTCCTGCTCGTGGACGACCGCACGGACTCCGGCTGGACCCTCGCGGTCGCTGCCCGCCTGCTCCGCCGGGCAGGCAGCGGACAGGTCCTTCCCCTGGTCCTCGCCGCGGCAGGCTGAGCCTCTCCAGAGCGCTCCGGCGTCGGCCCGGGTGCCCGGCTGCGCCTGGCGGCCCCGACGGCGCGCGGCGCGCTGGGGTTCAGGCGCGTCCGGTCCTGGTGAGCCGTGCCGCCTCCCCGGCCTGGCGGCGATCGCCGGGCGCACGTACGCGTCGGCGAAGGTCTGCCGGGAGTCCACGAGGTGCAGCCGCACGCCGAGGTGGTCGGCCGTGTGCCGCAGCGCGTCGACGTCCTCGCCCGCGCCCAGGTCGACGCTGAGCGCGTGCACGTCGGTGAACCCCGCCCGGGTCAGGCGATGCAGCAGATACGTGCTGTCCAGGCCGCCGCTGAAGAGGGTGACCACGGGGCGGTGCCGGTCGAGCGCGCCGTTCGTCAGGTCGGCGAACGAGCGGATGGGCCGGGGCGGTCGTCGAGGGTCAACTCGCCCGCTCCTGGCGTGAGGTCATGAGGCCGCGGAGTTCTTCCGTGAACGCCTGCGGGGTCGGTTCGCGCAGCAGTGCCGCCAGCGGGATGTCCACCGTGGTGCGCTCGCGCAGCGTTTCCACGACCCGGACGACCCGGAAGGAGTCGCCGCCCAGGTCGAAGAAGTCGTCGTCCGGATCGATCGCGTCCACCTCCAGCACGTCCCGCCACACCGCGACGACGAGTTCCTCGAGGTCCGCGGGCCACTCGGGCGCCGGCAGCGAAGGCGCGGGCTCCAGCCGCGCCCGCTCCTCCAGCAGTGCCCGGTCCAGCTTGCCGTTGGCGGTCAGCGGCAGCGCGTCGAGCACGTCGATGGTGCGCGGGACCATGGAGTGCGGCAGCCGGGCGCGCAGGTGCTCGCGCACGGACGTCCGCAGGGCGGGCGCGGGCGGCGCGTCGTCCCCGGGCACCACGTAGGCGGCCAGCGCCTTGTCCGTGCCCGAGCCATGGGCGACGACCGCCGCCTGCCGGACCCCCGGACACCGCACGGCCGTCGCCTCGATCTCGCCGAGCTCGATGCGGATCCCACGGATCTTCACCTGCCGGTCGGCGCGGCCCAGGAACTCCAGGGAGCCGTCCGGCCGGGCCACCCGCACCAGATCGCCGGAGCGGTACAGCCGCCCGTACGGCGTGACGACGAAGCGTTCCGCCGTGAGGTCCGGGCGGTGCAGATAGCCGAGCGCGAGACCTGCGCCGCCGATGTACAGCTCGCCCGGCTCGCCCTCGGGCACGGGGGCGCCAAAGGCGTCGAGGATCCACAGCTCCGTGTCCCGTACGGGCCCGCCGATCAGCACCGTGCCGGGGTCGGGGTCGCGCGGGCAGACCCAGGCCGTGCAGTAGATCGTGCACTCGCTGGGCCCGTACATGTTCGTCAGCGTCGCGGTGGAACGGGCGTGGAACCGCGCCACCAGATCGGGGCTGAGCGGCTCGCCGCCGGTGAGGACCTGGCGGATGCCGTCGTAGCGCTCGGCCGGGTCACGGGCCAGCAGGAACAGGTCGAGCAGCGACACCACGCAGTAGAAGGTGGTGATCGCGTGGTCCCGGATCAGGGCCGCGAGATGGTCCGCGTCGCGCTGCCGGCCCGGCTCCGCGAGGACGACCGTGGCGCCCGCGAGCAGGGGCCAGTACGTCTCGCTCAGATACATGTCGAAGCTGCACGCCGTGTGATGGATCATCCGGTCGTGCTCGTCCATGCGATGCGTGGACTGCAGGGCGTTCAGCCGCGAGACGAGCGCGCGATGGCTGATCAGCGAGGCCTTGGGCCGGCCCGTGGACCCCGACGTATAGATGATCACGACCGGGTCGTCCGGCGAGCCGCCGGTCGCGGGCGCGGGTTCGGGCGCGTATGCCGCGCACTCCTCGCCGGTCAGCACGAGCACGCCGTCGAGGTCCGCGAAGCGGTCACGGAACCGGCGTTCGGTGAGCACCGCACGCGGTGCGCAGTCCCGCGTCGTGGCGCGGACGCGGCGCTCCGGGTCGCGCACGTCGAGCGCGGCGTGCGCGGCGCCCGCGAACGCGACACCGAGCATCGCCACCACGAACTCCACGGACCGCTCGTGGTGCACCACCACCCGGTCCCCGGGCCGCACCCCATGGGCGCGCAGCGCGGCGGCGGTGCGCAGCACCCGCTCCTTCAACTCGCCCATGGTGACGACGGTGTCGGCGCAGATCAGGGCGGGCAGCGTGGGGTCACGGTCCCAGCGCTCCAGGAGGAGGGCGTCGATGCGGTGGCGTACGTCGGTGGCGGGGACGGTCGTCGTCATGGCGGCAGACCTCACGAACTAGGCCGTTTCGATGGGGAAGTGGTCGAGGTTGCCCGCGATGGCGTCCACCAGCAGGGCCGGGCTCTCGGTGAGCAGCAGATGGCCGCCGGGCAGCCACACCGTCCGGCTGTGCGCGGTGAACAGATCCCAGTCCTCGGTGCGCTCCTCGGAGCACAGCGGGTCCGCGTCGCCGAAGACCGTGAGCAGCGGGCAGGTCAGCGGCGGATCGGGCGGCGACGTGTAGTCCTCGACGGCCCGCATGTCCGCGACGATCGACGGGAGCAGGAGCGCCAGCATCTCCCGGTCGGCCGCCAGCGAGTCCGGCACGCCGCCGAACTTCCGCAGGATGTCGAGAACCTGGTCGGGGTCGTCGGTGTCGCGCAGCCGCGGCCGCTCCGGGTCCGGCTTCTCGGTGACCGCCCACTGAGAGACGGCCACGAACCCGGCGACCGTCGCGTCGCCCTCGCGCTGCAGCGCCCGGACCGCCTCCAGGCCGATCACCGCCCCCGAGCACACGCCGACGACGAGCAGCGGCGCCGTACCGGGCAGCGCCCGCACCGTCGCCACGACATCGGCCACCAGCTCCGACAGGTCGCGGGCGGTCTCCCGGACCCGCGACTCACGGCCGGGCAGCCGCGTCGTCGCCACCTGCCAGTCGGCCGGGGCGTGCGCGGCGAACGGGGCGCCGCTCGCCGCGCCCGCACCCGCGTGCGGCACCAGCAGCACCCGCCACGCGGCGTCCTCCGGACCGGCACCCTTGAGCGTGAACGTCTTCACGGGCATGTCCCGTCGCTCCCCGTCGTCCTCAGCCCGCCGTCACGAACTCGGCGAGCGCACGCGCCAGATGGACCGGATCTTCGGCCCCGACCAGTTCGCGCGCGGAGTGCATGGACAGACCGGGCACGCCCACGTCGACCGTGGTGACCCCCAGACGGGCGGCGGTGAGCGGGCCGATCGACGTGCCGCACGGCATCGCGTTGTTCGAGACGAACCGCTGCCACGGCACCCCGGCCCGCTCGCACGCCGCGACGAACGCGGCGTAGCCGGTGCCCTCGGTGGCGTAGCGCTGGTTGACGTTGACCTTGATGACCGGTCCGCCGTTGGGCAGCGGACGGTTGTCCGGGTCGTGCCGCTCGGCGTAGTTGGGGTGGACGGCGTGCGACATGTCGGCGGAGACGCACAGCGCGCCCGCGAGGGCCCGCGCCCAGTCTTCGCCCGAGCCGCCGCGTACGGCCACCGAACGGCTCAGCACCCGTTCCAGCAGCGGCCCCTGGGCGCCGGTCTCGGAGCCGCTGCCGACCTCCTCGTGGTCGAACGCGGCGAGCACCGGCACCCGGTCGGGCGGCACCGTGCCGACGGCGGCGGTCAGCGCGGTGACGCCCGCGTGCACCGACAGCAGATTGTCGAGCCGCGACGACACCAGGAACTCGCGGTGCGCGCCGAGCCGCCCGGGCGGCTGTACATCGTGCAGCATCAGGTCCCAGCCGAGCAGTTCGGCCGTGTCGAGTCCGGCCTCGCGTGCGACGCGGGCGAGCAGCGCGCCTCGCTCGGGTGCGCCGAGCGACCAGATCGGCTGGGTCTGCCGCTGCCGGTCGAGGGCCAGTCCGTCGTTGACGGAGCGGTCGAGGTGGATCGCCAACTGCGGTACTCGCAGCAGCGGTTCGTCGACCTTCACCAGCACGTTCGAGCCGTCGCGCAGCGTCAGCCGGCCCGAGATCCCCAGGTCCCGGTCGAGCCACGTGTTGAGCGGCACGCCTCCGTAGACCTCCACGGCGATCTGCCGCCACCCGGCCGAGCCGGTGTCAGGGGTCGGCTTGACCCGCAGGTTCGGCGAGTCGGTGTGTGCGCCGACGATCCGGAACGGCGCGTGTGCGGGCGCGCCCTCGGGGACGTACCAGGCGAGCAGCGCGCCGCCCTTGCACAGGAAGCGGCCGCCGCTGTGGCCCTTCCACTCCTCGGTCCCGGTCAGCTCGGTGAAACCGGCCTTCTCCAGACGGCGCGCCGCCTGCGCCACCGCGTGGTACGGCGATGGGCTGTCGCGGAGGAAGGCGAGCAGATCCTCCACGTGGTCGTGGTCGGTGGGGAGGGTCATACGGAGTCCGCCTCCTCGGGCGTGGGGTGAGGGTCGAGAAGTGCCGCGACGGGACGCCCGGGGTGCGCACACAGCTCCCCGAGCAGCGCCGCGTAGGACGAGAGGAGTTCCTCGGCACTGGCCTCGTCCCACAGGTCCGCCGAGTACTCGAGGAAGGTGCGCAGGCCGAGGGCCGGATCGCGGCGCGGCGACAGGCCGAAGCAGAGCTCGGCGCGGGCGACCGGCGGCGCCAGGTCCTCGACCTCGACGCCGAGTCCGGGGATCTCGATGTCGGTATCGGTGTAGTTCTGGAACGCCAGCACGTTCGGCACCCGGTCGGGCACCTCGGTGGCACCGGCCTCGCGCATGGCCCGCATGATGCGTGCCGTCGGCAGGACGTGCGCCATGACGGCCAGGGACTCGGCGCCGACGCGGGCCACCAGGTCGGTGAAGGTCTCGGCCGGGTCGACGCGGACGCGCACCATCACGGCCGTGGACACCATCGCCACGAGCGATTCGGCGGCCGTTCCCTCCCGGTTCGCGTACGGCACGCTCAGCAGGACGTCCCGCTCCCCGGACAGCCGTGCCAGGTGCACCCCGAGCGCGGCCGCCGCGACCGCGAACGGCGTCATATGCACGGATGACGCCAACTTCTCCATGTCCGCCCGGAGTTCGGCGGACAGGGTGCCGCGTACGGTGCCGCCGTCGCCGCTCAGCCGCTCGGGCCGGGGCCGGTCCGTGGGCGTGTCCAGTCGGCACGGTGCCCCGGCGAGGTAGTCGGCGCAGAACGCGGCGCGCCGGGCCTCCTCGCGCGGGTCCTGCGCCGCGAGCAGTTCCCGTGCGTAGTCCGTGGGCTGCGCGGAGGGCGCGCCGAGCGGGTACGGGAGTCCGGCCGCCGCGGCCGTGCAGAGCGCCGCGAGTTCCGACATCAGCACCGAGTGGGACCAGCCGTCGGCGCTGATGTGGTGCAGCACGAACATCAGCACCCACTCGTCCTCGGTCACCCGCAGCAGCCGCGTCCTGGGCAGGGTGGGCTCGGAGAGGTCGAACGGGGCCGCCGCCATCCGCCGGCACACGGCGTCGGCGCGGGCCGCCGCCTGCTCGGGCGCCAGCCGCGTGAGGTCGTCGACGCGCAGCCGCGGCTCCGGTGCGGTGACGACCTCCTGCCACCACGCCTTGTCGGCGTCCCGCACGAAGCGCGTCCGCAGGGCGTGGTGCCGTTCGACCAGGTGCCCGAGCGCCGTGCGCAGCGCGTCCGGGTCCAGGGCGCCCGTGAAGCGGATCCGGGTCGGCACGTTCCAGACCTGCGCCTGCGGGAAAGCGTGGTGGGCCGCGATCATGCGGTCCTGCTGCGGGCTCACCGGGGCGCGGTCGGCCACCTCGTCGGCGGGCCCGTCGACGGGTTCACGGCCCACGGCCGCCCCGAGTTGCCCGGCCATCGCGGTGAGCGTCGCGTCCGCGAAGAAGTCCGCCAGCGCCACCTCCGCGTGCAGCTCGTCGCGCACCCGGTTCACGAGGCGGATCGCGGCGATCGAATTGCCGCCGAGGTCGAAGAAGTTGGCGTCGTCGGGCACGGAGCCGACACCGAGCACCGACTGCCACACCGCGCGCAACTCCTCGGCGGGCGCGACCGATCCGGCGGGCGGGGCGGATCCGGCCGACGCGGCCGATCCGGCGCCCGTCGCCGCGCGCGGCCGGGTGTCCCGCACCAGCTCCGCGCCGCCCTCCGTCAGCGAGCGCAGCACCCGGTCCAGGTCGGACAGGTAACCCTGTACGGTCCCGGCGTCGAAGAGGTCCGCGTCGTACCGGATCCGCAGCCGCAGCCCTGACGGCGTGCGCACCGCCATCAGGGCGAGCTCCAGCGGCGCCGACGCGGAGCCACCGGCGACCTCCTCGGCGCGCAGGCCCGGCAGCCGGACTCGGCTCAGCGGCGCCGTGTCGAGGTCCGCGGAGACGGTCACGAGCGGGCGCGGGTTGCCGGGGTCCGGGTGGAGCCGCGTCAACAGCTCGTCCAGATCCACGTGTTGGTGCCGGGCGGCCTCGAACAGCGCGTCACGCGTGGCCCGTACGGCATCGGTCAGCGGCGTGCCGTCGGTGAACGCCGCGCGCAGCGGCAGCACCGCCGCGTGGAAGCCGACGGTGTGCGCGGCCTCTGGCGCGCGCCGCCCGAACGTGGAGCCGATGACGAACTCGTCCAGGCCCGACCGCTCGCGCAGCACCAGCTGCCAGGCGGTGAGCAGCGTCGCGAACAGGGTGACGCCGCGCTGCCCGCTCCACTCCTGCAGCGCGTCCGCCCGGCCGGCGTCCAGCGGCAGCTCGGCCGCCGCGCCGCCGCCGGACGCCCGGCGTCCGCGCGGCCGGTCGGTGGGCGGCGCGAGCACCGGCGGCAGCGGGTCCAGATACTTCAGCCACCACTCCAAGTCGGCGGGGTCCGCGGGGAGTTCGGGAGCGCCGAGCGTGCTGCCCGCGGACGCCGCGAACCGGGCCTCGCGGCCCTCGACCCGAGCCGCATAGAGCTCCTGGAGGTCGTCCGCGAGCAGCCGCGCCGAGTGGCCGTCCGTGACGAGATGGTGCAGCCCGAGGAGCAGCACATGGTCGTCGTCGGCGAGCGTCAGCAGCCCCGGCGCGACCAGCGGTCCTTCGGCGAGGTCGTGGACGCGGGCGCTCTCCTCGCGCAGGGCCGCCGCGATGGCCGCGCCGGGATCCTGGCCACGGGCGTCCGTCACGTCCAGCGGGACCCGCAGCCCGGCGCGTACGACCTGCTGGAGCAGGCCGTCCTCGCCGCCCGCCCGGAACACCGTGCGCAGTCCCGCATGCCGCGCCACCAGCCCGTCGATCGCCTCGGACAGCGCCGGTACGTCGAGGGCGCCGCGCAGCCGGACCGACTGGATCTCGTTGTACGCGGCCGGGTCCCCGATCAGCTGGGCGGCGAGCCACAACCTGCGCTGCGCGGCCGTCGCGGGTGCCGTCAGCTCGGTGTCGCGGGTCGCGGCGCGCAGCGCGTCGAGGTGCTCGAGTCCGGAGCGCATCAGCTCGGCGGGCATCCCGAAGTCGACGAGCGCGGCGATCTCGTCGACGCCCGCCGCGCGCAGCGCCGCCACCACCGGGGCGCAGGTCTCCGGGGTGCCGATCAGCGCACGCTCGTCGCAGTACCGGTCGTAGGCCCGCAGGAACAGATACTCCAGGTCCTCGTCGCTCGCCTCCGCCACGTCCCGCGGCCCCGCGCCAGATGCGCCCGCGGCGGAGCGCATCTGCAGGGACGAGCGCAGATAGCGGGTCATCGGCTCGCGGGCCTGCGCGCGGGCCGTGGCGTGGTCGCCGCCGAGGTAGGTGTGCAGCAGCACGGTCACGCGCCCGGCATCCGGGTCGAGGCCGTGCTTGGCGCGGGTGGCCCGGTAGTGGGCGATGTTCGCGGCGAGTTCGGCCACGGTCTGGTTCATCAGGTTCGTGACGATGCCGAGATCGCGGCGCGCCGCCTCCTCGTACGACTCCGGCCGCCCGGACGTCGCCAGGAACATCGGCGGCGCTTCCTGCGCGGGCCGCGGATACGTCCGTACGTCGAGGGCCCGGCCGTCGCCGGACTCGCGCCGCAGCGTGCCGCCGCGCCACAGGGTCCGTACGGCGTCGAGATGGTCGAAGGCGATGTCCTTGCGGCGGGCGAAACGGTCCGGGTGCAGGGCGAAGTCCTGCGCGTGCCACCCGGTGGCGCAGCCCAGGCCGACCCGGCCGCCGGACAGCCGGTCCACGACCGCCCACTCCTCCGCCACCCGCACCGGGTCGTGCAGCGGCAGCACCACGGAACCGGCGTTGAGCCGGATCCGCTCCGTCTCCCTGGCCAGCGCCGATGCCAGCACGGCCGGGTTGGGGAACAGGCCGCCGAAGGAGTGGAAATGCCGTTCGGGGATCCACAGCGAACTGAAGCCGCGCTCGTCGGCGAACCGGGCCGTCTCCACGATCCGGTCGTACGCCTCGTCGGTGTCACCGGAATCGGGATAGTCGCCGAAGAAGTAGACGCCGAAGTCCGGGGCGGGGCGCCGGAGTCGAGGGCTTGGGGCCGCCGCGATGCGTGGCTTGGCCGTCGGGAAGAAGCCGCCGTCGCGCAGCTCCCGCAGCGAGTCCTTCACCGCGTCCGCGACCCGCTCGACGTCGGAGTCCGTGTGGGCGGTGGACAGGTAGAAACTGCGCCACTCCCACACATAGATCCCTCGCAGCAGCAGGTGCTGGTACAGCAGATCCATGTCAGCGCGGTGCGTGAAGCGGAACATGGAGCCGAAGTGGGTGAGCTCCAGGGGGAATTCCTCGCCCCTGAAGAACGTGTTCACGTGAGTGGCGAGGGCGTCAGTGCAGGCGTTGAGGCGTTCCTGGAGGGCGGGGCCCTCGGCGGCGAGGTGCGTGAGCACGGCCTTGGCCGCCGCCATCGACAGCGGGTGCTGCATATAGGTGCCGCCTAAGAACGTCGTCTCCGCCTCCGGGCTGCTGTCGTCGCCGTAGCGCCAGAATCCGCCGTCGACGCCGTCGAGGATGTCGGCGCGGCCCGCGATCGCGCCGATCGGGAAACCGCTGCCCAGCGCCTTCCCGTACGTCGCCAGGTCCGGGACGACGCCGAAGTGGTGCTGTGCGCCGCGTGGGTGCGGGCGCAGACCGGTCAGCATCTCGTCGAAGAGCAGCACGATGCCGCGCCGCCGTGTCAACTCCCGTAATCGCTGGAGGAATTCGACGGGACGCAGGGAAGGGTTGCGGCACTGGACCGGTTCGACGATCACCGCCGCGACCGTGTCGCCGAGCGTGTGGATGGTGTCGAGGGCGTCCTCGCTGCCGTACTCCAGGACGAGCAGGTCCGCCACGGCACTGTCCGGGATTCCACGCGATACCGGCACGGCGCGTCCGCCGTCCGGGCCGGGGCGGCCGAGCACCGAGTCGATGTGGCCGTGGTAGGAGCCGCGGAACATCACCACGCGGTCGCGGCCCGTCGCCGCGCGCGCGAGGCGGATCGCGGCGGAGTTGGCCTCGGTACCGGAGTTCGCGAACGCGACCCGCTCCATCCCGGTCAACTCGGCCAGCAACTGGGCGACTTCACCCGCCTCGACGGGACGTGGCCCGAACCGCAGCCCGTCCGCCATGTGCGCGCACACCGCCTCTGTCACGAACTCCGGCTCGTGCCCGAACAGCAGGGCGCCGAACCCCATCGTGATGTCGGTGTAGTCGTTGCCGTCGACGTCCGTGAGGTGCGCCCCGCGGGCCGAGCGGGCGGCGATCGGGTACAGCGTCTCCTTGGTGGCGCGCCGGAACCCGACGACGGCCCGGCTGTCCGCGAGCACCGCCCGCTGCCGCTGCGCCGTCTCCTTGGACGTGCGGGTGCGTTCGGCCAGCCGCCGGGCCAGGTCGTCCGCGTGGGCCCGCTGGCCGGCGTCCGCCGTGTCCCCGGCCATCCCTGAGCCCTCGGGCAGGGTGACGCGCGGGCCGTGCACGACGGGGGCCTCGGGCGCCGCGGGGATTTCGGGTGCCGCGGGGGCCTCGGGTGCCGGGGAACTCAACTTTGCGCGCGCTGCCGCCAGTTGCTTCGTCAGCGCGCGCGAGAGCTCCGCTGCGCGGTCCGCCGCCGTGGCCGTCATCGGGCGGTGCGGTCGGCGCCGAGGAGGGCCACCGCCTCGGAGAGCTGGGTCAGCATCGCCGACTGGGTCTCGGCCAGCAGGTTGATCTGCCGGGTGAGTTCGGCGATCTCGGCGCGGGTGGCATACCCGTCCGGTGCGGGCGACGCCGGGGGTTTCGTGGGCGTGATCACCTGCGCCTCGGGCGCCGGTGCGGGGTGTGCGCGGCGCTCCTCGATCAGCCGTGCCGTCAACTCGGGCGTTCCCGCCTCCTCCAGGATCTCCCGTATCGCGATCCGCACGTCGAACTCCGCCTCCAACTGGCGGAGCATGCCGATGAGCTGAAGTGAGTCGGCGCCGAGCCCCACATAGGTGCGGGCCGGTGTCACCTCGTCCGGGGCGAAGCCCAGATGGCGGGCGGTCAGTTCGCGCACCCGGTCGAGCACGGACCGTTCCTGCGCCGTCACTGCGGCCACTGAGTCCTCCTTGGAAGGGTCGGGTGCGGGCGCGGGGCCCGTCCAGTAGGAACGGTGCTGGAAGGGGTAGGTCGGCAGCGGGATCCGGTGGCCCGCCTGTCCGTCGAGGAGCGCCGCCCAGTCGACGGGAACCCCGGCGCAGTGCAGCCCGGCCACCGCCGACCACAGCCCGTCGGCGCCGGGCGCCCGGCCCTGCGTCGGCAGGCACGGGACATCCGGCAGCACCCGTCGGGCCATGCCGGTGAAGGGCGCGCCGGGCCCCAGCTCCACCAGCACGTCACGGCTGGCGAGCGCGCGCAGTACGGCGTGGAAGTCGGCGGTCTGCCGGGCCTGCCGCACCAGATAGTCGGCGTCCGGCCGCCACCCCGGCGGTCGTACGGTGCCGTCCAGGCCGGAAACGAACTCCGTCTCCACGGGCCGCAGTTCGGTTTTTCCGGCCACCGCCCGCAGTTCGTCGAGGATCGGGTCGAGCAGCGCCGTGTGGAAGGCGCGGTCGACCGGGAGCGGCTCGCAGGGCACGTCGGCCAGGTGGCTCCGCGCTGCGGCCACCGCGCCGGGGCGACCCGCGACGACATGGTGCTCGGGCCCGTTCGACACGGCGAGTTCGAGCCCCGCACCCACCGCGTCGAGCAGCGCCCGCACCCGCTCGTACGGGGCGAACACCGCGAGCATCGCGCCGGGCTCGGTGTCCCGCATCAGCCGGCCCCGGCGGCACAGCAGCCGCATCCCGTCCTCCAGGGACAGCGCACCTGCCGCGCACAGCGCCGCGTACTCGCCGACGCTGTGCCCGGCGACCGCGACGGGGCGCACCCTGAACCGCCGCCACAACCGTGCCTGCGCCACCTGCAGCGCGAACAGGGCGGGCTGCGCGAACGCTGTGTCCCACACCGCGGGTCCCGTCCCGTCGACCAGGCGGGCCGTGAAATCCCGTTCCTCGGTCTCCTGCCGGTGGATCCGCGCACAGGCGTCCAGCGTTTCGGCGACGAGTGGAAAACGTCTCGCCAGGGCGGCCGCTATGCCGGGCGCGGTACCGCCCTGCCCGCTGAAGAGGAACACCGGCGCCGCGGTGCTCGTCACCACACCGGTGCGGTACGCGGCCGGGTCCGGCCTGCCCGCGAGGAACGCGTCGAGCCCGGCTGCCAGGCCCCGCGTCCCGGACGCGGTCACCACCAGCCGGTGGTCGAGGTGGCGGCGGCCGAGCGCGGTCGTCGTGAGGAGATCGGCCGGGGCAAGCCCCGGATCGCGGTCGAGCGCGTCGCGGAACGACCGCGCGTACTGCGCGAGCGCTTCGGGGGAGCGGGCCGACAACGGCAGCAGGGCGGATGCTTCGGGGGAGCGGGTCGACACCGGCAGCAGGGCGGATGCTTCGGGGGAGCGGGTCGACACCGGCAGCAGGGCGGATGCTTCGGGGGAGCGGGTCGACACCGGCAGCAGGGCGGATGCTTCGGGGGAGCGGGTCGACACCGGCAGCAGCGCGGGCGCGGCCGACGGTTTCGATGCCGGTAAGGCCGACGGCTTCCGTGCCGGGGCGGGCGGCGCCTGCTCGAGGATGACGTGGGCGTTCGTGCCGCCCATGCCGATGGAGTGCACGCCCGCACGGCGGGGCCCGGCCGGGTCGGCGGGCCAGGGTGCCGCCCGGCGCGGCAGGACGAACGGGCTGCCGGACACACCCAGGCGGGGATTGGGGCGGGTGAAGTTCACCAGCGGCGGGAGCGTCCCGTGCCGCAGCACCAGGATCGCCTTGATCAGCCCGGCTAAGCCTGCCGCGCTGTCCAGATGCCCGATCGCGGGCTTCGTCGAGCCGAGCGCGCAGAAGCCGGTGCGGTCGGTGTGCCGGCGGAACGCCTCAGTGAGCGCCGCGAACTCGATCGGATCGCCCTTGTACGTGCCGGTGCCATGCGCCTCCACGTACCCGATCGACTCGGCCGGCACCCCCGCCGACTCCAGCGCGGTAAGGACTGCGTCCCGCTGCCCCGCGACGCCCGGCGCGGCGAAACCCGCCTTGTCCGCGCCGTCGTTGGTGACCGCCGAGCCGAGGATCACCGCGTGCACGGTGTCGCCGTCGGCGAGCGCCCGCTCCAGCGGCTTCAGGAGCACGGCCGCCGCACCGTTCCCGCCGACGGTGCCGTCGGCCGCCGCGTCGAAGGCACGGACAGCGCCCGTCGGCGAGATGGTGGACCCCTTCACGTGCCGGTGCCCGGTGATCTGCGGCAGATGCAGAGCCGCCGAACCGACCACCATCAGGTCCGCGTCGCCCGCGAGCAGCGCCTGACCGGCCAGATGCACCGAGACCAGCGCACTGGAGCAGGCCGTCGCGACATTGACCGCCGGGCCGTCGAGACCGAGCCGGAACGCCGCCCGGTTCGCCGTGAAATCCGGGTAGTTGCCGACCTGGATCTGCTTGACGGCCGTCCAGTCGTCGCCGCCCGCCGCCGCACCGATGTTGTGCGCCAGATAGCTGTGCAGGGAGTAGAGGCGATAGCCGACGCTCGCGTACACGCCGACACGCGCGTCCGTGCCCGCGTAGCCGCCGTCCTCCAGTGCCTGCTCGCACACCTCGAGGAACAGCCGCTGCTGCGGATCCGTCACCGTCGCCTCGCGCCCGCTCATCCCGAAGAACGCCGCGTCGAACCCGTCGATCCCGGGCAGCAGCGCGCTCGCTCCGGTGAACTCCGGGTCCCGGTAGGTCTCCTCGGGCACGCCCGCCGCCGCGAACTCGGCGTCGGTGAAGCGGCGCACGTGGGTCACACCCGCCACGATGTCGCGCCAGTACGCGTCCGGAGTGTCAGCCCCCGGAAACCTCAGCGCCATCCCGACGACCGCCATGCGCCGGTCCCGCATCGACCCCTCCCTCCCCGCTCGTGGGCCGAACTCCCTGCTGCCGCAGCAGCTGCGCCACGAAGACCACCGCCACCACGATGGCCACACCGTGCGCCACCCCCACCACCGACAGCGGCGAGAAGACGTCGAGCGCGGCCGCGACCGCGATCATGCCGACGCCGAAGCCGAGGTTCTCCACCGTGGCCGAGAGCCCGAAGGCATGGGTGCGCAGCTCCGTCGGCAGGGTCTGCAGATGCGAGCTGTACGACACCTCGGTGATGCCGTCGGCCGCGCCCGCGAGCAGCGCAACCAGGATGGTCAGGGCCCAGGGGAGCCCTGCGAACGCCAGGATGAACGTCGCCGACATCGCGATCGTGCCGAGGCCGAAACCGAGCGCCCCGACCGTCCGCCCCGACCGCTTCACGTACCGCTGCAGTACCTGCTGCACCAGCACATTGCCCATCGCCCACACGCACCAGAAGACACTCACGAACACCGCGGGCCGGTCGGCGTCCAGCTCCGTGGAGTACACCGGCAAAGCCGCGTTGTGCGAGGACGAGCCGAGCGCGTCGATCCCGCGCAGCGCCACCATCACCGCGATGAGCGGGGCCGCGCCGAGCGCGATGAGGGCGGTCGGCAGGCGCCGCCTGCCCCGCTGCGCCCGCGCGTCGTCTTCGCGCGCCTTCGGCGGGCGCCCCGGCAGCGGCAGCAGCGCCACCGTGGTGGCACACACCAGGAAGGTCGTCATGTCGATCAGGAACGCGGCGGTGTAGCCGAGCAGCGAAACGACAACGCCGGACGAGGCGAACCCGGCCACCATGGCCAGCGAACGGCCGCTCACCATCAGGGAGTTGGCCCAGGTGTGCCGGCCTTCGTCCACCATGTCCGGGATCGAGCTGCGGAAGGCGACCATGAAGAAGGTGCCCGCGGCGCCGACCGTCGCCGAGACGACGAAGAGCGCGGCCGTGCGCAGCCCGTCCGGCGCGCACACCAGCAGCACGAGCGCCGCCGCCTGCACGACGTTGGACCAGAACATCACGGGCTTGGCCGTCCACCGCGCCAGCAGCGGTGCGGCGGCGAGCCCCGCCAGGAACCCCGCGCCGAGCCGCACGGCCATGAACACGCCGACCGCCAGGGCCCGGTCCGTGACCGCGTACACGTACAGATTGAGCGCGACCAGATTCAGGAACGTGCCATAGGAGGAGATGGCATAACCGGTCACCAGGGTGCGGTACCGGCGTTCCTTCATGGGCGATTCCTTTGCGAACGTGTGAGCGAGCGCTAACGCTCCGCACCCTAGACGGCAGGATCCGCCTTCCGCAGGAGGATCATGGAATTTGTCCGGGGGCCGTACGCGGTCGCGCGCGCCGCAAGGTGTACGCCCTCCCGCACAAGGCGGAATCCGGCCGTCCAGACGAGTATCCGGCCGGCGCGGCCCGGTCGAGCGGCGGGCGGTTCCAGAACGACATGGAGACGCAGGGGCGGTACGCAGGTCTCCGTTGACGCCGGTACGCAGGTCTTCGGTGGCCGTGGGCCGCGGGTATTCGTTGGTCATGGCCCGATGAAATCCGATGGGTCGGACATCACGCGAACGCGCCCGCCGAGCTGTGGACAACTCTTGTCGCGGTCATGGTCAGGGTTATCCACAGGCCAAAGCGGAATTCCATGATCCGCGAGATGGTCACGGCATGACGAATCACGACGAAGCGGCAGGCAGGACCGGCAACGAGGACATCCGCGGTCGCGGCGGTCCGGACGGACGCGGCGGGTACGAGGGGTACGGCGGGGGCGGTGAGCGCGACGGGCAACGAGGGCCGGGCGGTCGGCCCGGGGGCGAGGGGCAGGAGCTGCTCGGCGGGCAGTTCGGCGACGGCGGGAACGCGGCGCGCTCGGGGCAGGGCCTCCTCGGTGTTCCCTGTGCCGACGGTATTTCCGGCGGTCCGGACGTTCCCGGCACCGAACCTCAGGTCACCCTGCGCACCCCGTCCGAACTGGCCGACGCCCTGCCCTACCTGCTCGGGTACCGCCCCGAGGACAGCATCGTGCTGGTCGCCCTGCACGACCGGGAGCGGCGCGGACGTTTTGGTGGCCGTGCGCGGCTCGGGATTCCCGTCCACGCCGAGGACTGGCCGTCCGCGGCCGAGCAACTGTCACAAGGGTTGGTGAAGGGAAGCGAGCGCAGAGGTGCCCGGCCCGAGAGCATGGTCGCCTACCTCTGCCAGGAACCAGGGAGTGGCGAATCGGGACGGGATGTCATGGAGCGTCTGCGCCCGCTCGCCCAGCTCCTGCGTACGGCGTGCGGCCGCCTCGACGTCCCGGTGGTCGAGGCACTCTGCGTCTCCGGCGGTCGCTTCTGGTCGTACACCTGCCCGGGCCAGGGGTGCTGTCCGCCGGAGGGCGAGGCGATGGGGCTGCCGGGGACGTCCGTCCTCGCTGCCGCCGCCACGTACGCGGGCCTCCAAGTGCGAGGATCGCTACGAGAATTGACGGCCAGGCTCCTTCCCTGGGAGACGCCGGACGCGCTGGAGCAAGAGGTCGCGCTCGACACGGCGAACACGGCCCTCGTCCCGAGGATCCTGGACGGTGAGAGCCGTGCGGCTGTGGCCGAGGAGACCCTCGAACTGGCCCGGCGGATCATGGGACGCCTCGCCGGCGCTCCACTTGTGTCCGGCACACGCCCGGCGGACCTGCGCGACGACGGACTCCTGGAACACGAGGAAGCCGCCACCCTGATCCTCGGCCTCCAGGACCGCACGACCCGCGACCGTGCCGCGGAGTGGATGGAGGGCGACGAGGCCGGTCCGGCCCTGCGTCTGTGGCGAGCGCTGGCCCGCCGCTGCGTAGGTCCCTACCGCGAGCACGCGGCGGCACCCCTCACGCTCGCCGGATGGGTCGCCTGGTCCACGGGCGACGAGCTGGAGGCCCGCGAGGCCCTCGCCATGGCGCTCGGTGCTGATCCCGACTACCTCTTCGCCCGCCTTCTGCATCAGGCGTGCAACGAGGGCCTGGCCCCCGAGTCCATCCGCCGCTGCCTGCGCGCGGAGCGCACGGGCCGTCCCTCGGCGGAAGTCGAGCAGCCCTCCGGCCGTCCAACGGCGGAAGCGGAGCAGCAGCCCTCCGGCCGTGCCTCGGCGGAAGCGGAGCAGCCCACTTGCCGTCCCAGCGCGGAAGCGGAGCAACAGCCCACCGATCCCGCGGCGCCGCTCTCGCTGGCCGAGCCGACGCTGGCCGATCCGATGCCGGGCGCCCGTCTGCCGGGCGCCGGGGCCACCACGCGACGCCGACGCCGGACACGCCCGGCGGGGAACGGTGGGGCTCGAACGAGTCGACGCAGCCCCGGGACAGCGAGCACCCGCCGACGCCGACCCATCGACGAGGCCTCGCCCGCCGGGGACGGACCAGGGCGCGCGGCCTGGGGCACGGGCGGGCGACCTCGGGTACGCCGTGAGGGCGGTCGGCTCGGCGCGGGGGAGGACACGTGAGTGTCGAAACTGCCGTGCGGGGAGGCGGATCGGGATCGGGCAGGCAGTGCCTTGGCTGCCCGCGGCCGGCCGATCGCGGGCGTCTCTTCTGCCGCACGCACGAGGGCCGGTTCCTTCGCCGTTTCGGTGGGGAGGGCAGCCACTGCGGGGCCGCGTCCGGGAGCAGTTCCCGCTGCCCGGACCGTGAACAGCGTGAACAGTGCCTCCACCGCCCGGACGAAACGCACTCCTCCCGATCCGCACGCGCCCACCGTGCGCCGGGTGACCGTGTGGCCTCCCCGCAGCACACCCATTCGGTCAGCTTCCCCGGCCGAGGGCATGACCCCGGGCAGGGCCGCTCCGTTCACCTGAGTGGCGGTACCCGTGGCCGGGCCGCGCCGCCGCAACGCCCCGGACCCTACGGAGTCCCCCACCCGGCGCCGACCGCGCTCCCCCCGCATCGAGCGCGGAGGAAGCTGTCCCATGTCCTTGCCCAACCCGTCCTCGGCCCCCGACGACGACCGTCCTTCCCTGCGCAAGAACGCGGAGCCCGTCACACGCCGGGGCGACCCGTCGGCCTCGCGCGCGGGAGGGGGCACCTCGCCGTCCTTCGGGGGAGCGGGCGGCCCCTCGGCTCCCCAGGCGCCGCTCCCCGTGGCGCGCCGGACCACCGACCTGCCGCCCGCCCACACGGCCCTGATCTGTGTGGCTCTGCCGGGCCTGGCGATCTCCTCGGAGCAGGGGCAGCTGACCGGCCGCGGGCTGGAGGGGTTCTACCGAGCGGGGCGGCGCATGCTCTCCCGCTGCCAGGTGCGGATCGCCGGCCGGGAACCGCTCGCCGTGCAGGCCCGTATGGTCGCGGCCGACCGAGCCCGCTTCGTGGGGACGCTGCGCGCGTCCTCCGACGCCGGCCCGGATCCGGACGTGGTCGTCGAACGGACGCGGTACGCGGACGGCACCGAGCGGCGGGTCACCTTGCACAGCGCGGCCCTTCGTACCCTGCGGCTGCCCGTCGAGGTCGCCCTCGGCACGGATCTCGCGGAACTGGGCTCGGTCGCCTCGGGCCGAGCGGGGCCCGAACTGCCCGCCAGCGTCCACGACTTCGGCCTGCGGTGGTCGTGCGCCATGGGGCACTCGGCGGTCACCGCAGACCCGCCGCCCAACGACGCCCTGGCCTCGCGGGACTGCTGCGCTGGGAGTTCGAACTGCCGCCGGGTGGTACGCGGAGCGTGGAGTTGCGGGTACGGCCGGTCGGTGCCTGGCCCGTCAGAGCGGTGGGACGCGGCGCGGCGAGCCCGTTCGCCCCAGCCCGGGCAGCCGGCGACGACCCCAGGGTCCGGCCGCTCCTGAACACCTGCGTCGAGGATCTCCACGCACTGCTGCTGCGCGACCCCCGGTATCCGTCCGACACGTACCTCGCGGCGGGGGCTCCCTGGCGGTGCGGCCTGGCACCGGCCGAGGCACTTGCCGCGGCGCGGATGGCGCTGTCGCGGTACCCGTCTCGCCGCGGGCACCCTGCGGACGCTCGCCCGCACTCAACTCGCCGGTCCGGGACCACGGTCCGGCCTGATTCCCGGACCGCGCCGGGACCGGGGGCCGCACCTGCCGCCGGGCTGCACGGCGACCGAGGCGACCCTGCTCTTCCCGGTGCTCCTCGCGGAGGCCTGGCGCTGGGGCCTGGCGGAGCAGGAGGTCGAAGAGCTGCTGCCCACGGCGGAGCGGTGCCTCACGCGGACCACCGTCGGCGACGGCACCTATCTGCCGGACCCGGACCCCGGTGGCCCATTCCGCCGCGAGACACAGGCGCACGCCCACCGGGCGGCACTGCTCGGCTCCGATCTGCTCGACGCGCGGGGGCGGCCGGGTGGTGCGGGGCTGCGGCAGTGGGCCCAAGAGCTGCGGACGGCGTTCCGCGACGACTTCTGGGTCGAAGACCGGAGCGGAGGCAGACCGGCCGCCGCCCGGACTCCGGATGGCCGCCTCGCGCCCCACCTGGGTTCGGGCACCGCCACCTTCTCGACACCGGACTGCTCGGCTCCGGAGTACTGGCTCCCGGCCTCCTCGACAAGATGCAGACCGAGCAGCTGGCGCGACTGCTCGGCGGCCCGGCCATGGACTCGGGCTGGGGGCTGCGCAGCCTGGGGGCGAAGGAGGCGGCGTACAACCCGTTCGGTCATCGCGCCGGTGCCGTGCGTGTGCAGGAAACGGTGACCGCCGTCGTGGGGCTGGCCGCCGCGGGCTACGAGAAGGAGGTGAGTTCGCTGTTGCGGGCGTCCTGGCGGCGGCCGAGACCTTCGGCCACCGGCTGCCCGAAATGTACGCGGGGGAGAAGCGTACGGAGGGAAGCGCCCCGTTGCCCCATCCCGCCGGCTCCCGTCCGGCGGCCGCGGCCGCGGCCGCCGGGGTCCAGCTGCTCACCTCCCTGGCCGGAATCCGCCCCGATGCCCCGGCCGGGACGGTGACCCTGCGCCCGGTCAGCGGTGCGCCGCTGGGCGAGATCGGGCTGACGGGACTGAGGATCTCGGGCGCCCCATTCTCCGTACGCGTCAGCAGACTCGGCCTCGCCATGGTCGAGGAGGCGGCCGAAGGACTGCAGTTGGGGGTGTGGCCTTGCGGGACGCGTCGCCCGGGCGTCGACCCACGGCGGCTGGTGGGCGCCGTACCCGACGGAAGTGGATCAACCATGGATGCGGCTCACGAAGGGAGTGTTTATCGTCAAGCAGACGACTATGATCGCGGCATGCCCTACGACCCGTCGGCCTTTCCGCCTTTCGCTGTGACCGTGGACCTGGTCGTGCTGACCGTGCGCCGCCATGCCCTGTGCGCGCTGGCGGTACGCAGGGGCGAGCAGCCGTTCCAGGGGCGGTGGGCGCTCCCCGGTGGCTTCGTACGGGCTGATGAGGATCTGGCTCAGGCCGCGGCGCGCGAGCTGGTCGAGGAGACGGGGCTGTGCACCCACGACCCGTCAGCGCCGGCGCAGGACAACGGCGCCCACCTGGAGCAGCTCGCGACGTACGGCGACCCCAAGCGTGACCCGCGGATGCGGGTGGTCAGCGTCGCCCATCTCGCGCTGGCCCCCGATCTGCCGGCGCCCCGGGCGGGCGGTGACGCCAAGAGCGCGCGCTGGGCGCCGGTCGAGGCGTTGCTGCAGCAGGGGGGTTACGGCCGCGAAGGCGAGCAGGCGGCGCCGCTCGCCTTCGACCACGCGCAGATCCTCTCGGACGGCGTGGAGCGCGCCCGGTCCAAGATCGAGTACTCGTCGCTGGCCACCGCCTTCTGCCCGACCGAGTTCACCGTCGGTGAGCTGCGCCGCGTGTACGAGGCGGTATGGGGGGTGGCCCTCGACCCGCGCAACTTCCACCGCAAGGTGACGGGCACTCCGGGCTTCCTGGTGCCCACCGGAGGCACGACCACACGCCAGGGCGGCCGCCCCGCCCAGCTCTTCCGCGCGGGCGGCGCCACGCTCCTCAATCCGCCGATGCTGCGCCCCGAGGTCTGACCGGGTTAGGGAACACAGGTTCCGGCCGTGGTGGCCGGGTTCTGCTGGCAGGAGGGGTGAGGCCTGTACGAGACGGGCCTCGAGGTGCCCGGAAAACCGGAAATATCGCGCTATCTTGCTGCGAGTGATCCAGGCCATCGGACTGACCAGCAACCCTCGTAAGGAGCTTCCGCCCGCCGTCGACGACGTGTCCTTCGAGGCGTGCGGCGGCCGCGTCACAGCGCTCCTCGGAGCCCCGGGCGCGGGCAAGACGACGGCGCTGAAGCTCATGCTCGAACTCCAACAGGGTCGCGGAATCACCTACTTCAGAGGCCGCCCCCTGCATCGGATCGCCCATCCGTCGCGTGAAGTCGGCGTACTCCTGGGCGAGGTGCCCGGCCACCCGGCGCGGACGGTCCGCGGCCAGCTCCGCATGCTGTGCGCCGCGGCAGGTGTGCCCGTACGACGTGCGGACGAAGTGCTCGAAGTGGTCGGCCTCGCCGGCCTCCGCGACGAACGCCTGGGCACGCTCTCGCGCGGCATGGACCGCCGCCTGGGCCTGGCGTGCGCGCTTCTGGCCGACCCGCACACCCTCGTCCTCGACAACCCGGCCGACGGCCTCTCCGCCGGCGAAGGCCGTTGGCTGCACGGGATTCTGCGCGCGCACGCGGCCCAGGGCGGCACCGTGCTGTTCACCACGGACGACCCCAAGGAGGCCGCGCGCAGTGCCGACCAGGTCGTCACGCTGGAGGAGGGCCGGCTCGTAGCAGACCAGCCGGTCGCGGACTTCGCCCGTACCCGGCTCCGCCCCCGGGTCGCCGTCCGCAGCCCGCACGCCGCCCGGCTCGGCGCCCTGCTGACCAAGGAGGCCCGTACCGCCCAGCGCTCCATCGAGATTGTCCGCGAGGAGGGCAATAGGCTCTCGGTGTACGGCAGCACCTGCGCCGACGTCGGCGAGACCGCCTTTCGGCACGGCATCCTCGTACACCAACTCGCCGACGAAATCGGCGACATGGGGCCCGTCGCAACGCCGCCCGCCGAGGGGGACGCAGACGCGACCGGCGAGCCGCGCCCGGCCGAGACGCTGACCGCGAACTCCCCGCCTCCTCTCCCGCCGCCCATCGCCGTACGCCCAGCCCCGAGCCCGCTGCGTCCCCTGCGCTACGAACTGCGGCGTGCCACCGGAGTCGGCACCGGCTACCTCACCGCGGCCGCCGTTCTCGTCACCTCGGCCCTCCTGTCCGTACTCCTCGCCAGAATCGGGCACACGCCCCAGCCGCGCCTTCTGGCCTCGTGGCCGCAAGGGCTTCCCCTGCCGCCCGCCGCGCTCGGCGCCGGACTGCTCGGCGCCATCGCCTTCGGTGAGGAGTTCCGCCACCCCGCCCTGGCCGCGGACCGCGGCACCGTCCCCCGCCGTCTGGGACTGCTCGCCGCCAAACTCCTCGTCGCCTCCGCCACGGCGCTGACGCTGGCCTTCCTCACCGTCGGATGCGACCTCGAAGTGCTCTACGTCGTCTACGGACGGGAGCTCACCGGAGTTCCCGCGGACTGGCTTTCTCTGAGTGCGAGTTGGATCGGTCTCGTGGTGGGCTGCGCCTGGGCGGGGGTGCTGGCCGCAGGGATCTTCCGGTCCACGACCGCCGGGCTCGCCGCGGTGCTCGCCGTGCCGACCGTCGTCGTACCGCTCGTACAAAAGGCCTTGGAAGGGCCATCTGTACGGAGCGCGGTCGGGTTTGCCGAGAGGCTGCGCGAGGTGGTGCTGATGCAGTGGCCGTTCGGGGGCGAACGTTTTCTGGCGGCCGTGGTGCGCGTGGTCGCTCAACCCGTGGGCGGCGCACTGATGTTGTCGCTCACCGCCCTGCTCTGCGCATATCTGCTCACGACCATGCGGAGCAGGGTCCGATGACGACCGTCCGCGTCCTTCCGTTCCCGCCGTGCGCGCAACTTCCCGGAGAAAGCCCATTTCTTTCCGATAAGGCGTCAATTGCGACGGGGTGAGCGATCACCCTTTCGTGTGCTTTTCACCAAAGACCTCAAGGGAGTTGGAGACAGCGCCGACAAAGGATCCGTGAGTACCCTTGCACAGACCATGATGACCGCCGCCCGCTCCGCAGACTCCGGCCTGGCCGGCCCGGGCGAACTCGACCGCTACCCCTATGCCGAGGCCTCGGGGGCCGACCGCGTGGGCGCCCCCGCGTGGGAGAGCGCGGACCCGGAGCTGGGCCGCGTGGGCCGCCGCGCCGCGGGCAGCCGCGGACGCGGGCTGCACGGCCAACTCGTCCAGCAACTGGGCCAGATGATTGTTTCCGGCGACCTCGGCGCGGACCGTCCGCTCGTCCCCGAGGAGATCGGCCAGCGATTCGAGGTCTCCCGCACCGTCGTCCGCGAGTCGCTCCGCGTCCTCGAGGCGAAGGGACTGGTCAGTGCCCGGCCGAACGTCGGCACGCGCGTGCGCCCCGTCAGCGACTGGAACCTCCTCGACCCGGACATCATCGAGTGGCGCGCCTTCGGGCCGCAGCGCGACGACCAGCGGCGCGAGCTGAGCGAGCTGCGCTGGACCATCGAGCCGCTCGCCGCACGTCTCGCGGCCGGGCATGGAGGCGAGGAGGTCCAGCAGCGGCTCGCCGACATGGTCGAGATCATGGGCCATGCCATGGCGCAGAGTGACTCGCTCACCTTCTCGCGGGCCGACTCGGAGTTCCACTCGCTGCTCATTCAGCTCGCCGGCAACCGGATGCTGGAGCACCTCTCCGGGATCGTGTCGGCCGCGCTCCAGGTCTCTGGCGGCCCCGCCACCGGCTGCGACCGGCCGAACGAGACCTCGCTGGGGCACCACGCCCGCATCGTCGACGCCGTCGCCGCCGTCGATGGCGCGGCGGCCGAGGCGGCCATGCGTCAACTGCTCACCGTCCACCCCGAGGTGGAGCGCGTGGTGCCCGCCCCGCGGGAGCACTGACCGCGCACCAGGCGCGCTGGGGGTGTGTGCCCCGTAAGGGCATCGCTTGGCCGGCGAACCATCTCCCGTCGGGACCCTGTCGGATCCTTCATGGACCTGACGGGGTCCGGCGGTGCGCGGGGGTGGTGAGCCATCGGTGCGGGGGCGGTGAGCCGCCGGTTCGGGGCGACGAGTCCCTCGACTGACCTCATCTGGCCATATATGGCCGTCTCTGACCGTTTTTGGGTGCTTACGGGGTGTGACTCGGGCCACGCAGATTGGGCGTAACGCTCCACGGGGCAGCGCGATGACCTAAGAGGTGACAGTCGAGGAGGGAATACAGACGCCGTTCACGGCGCTGTGCATCCTCCCGGCCCCCGCCCGCGCCGTCGGCCCATCCCCAAGTCGGCGGTCGTCGGCTCCTGTCCGCACTGGACGGGGCCGGAAGCCGTTTTCCAACGTTCCGAGAGGTTGTTCGTGTCGGCCAGCACATCCCGTACGCTCCCGCCGGAGATCGCCGAGTCCGTCTCTGTCATGGCGCTCATCGAGCGGGGAAAGGCTGAGGGGCAGATCGCCGGCGATGACGTGCGTCGGGCCTTCGAAGCTGACCAGATTCCGGCCACTCAGTGGAAGAACGTACTGCGCAGCCTCAACCAGATCCTCGAGGAAGAGGGTGTGACGCTGATGGTCAGTGCCGCGGAACCCAAGCGCACCCGAAAGAGCGTCGCAGCGAAGAGTCCGGCCAAGCGCACCGCCACCAAGACGGTGGCGGCGAAGACGGTGACCGCCAAGAAGGCCACCGCCACCGCCGCTCCGGCAGTGCCCGCCGCTGACGATCCGGCTGAGGACGCGTCCGCCAAGAAGGCCGCTGCCAAGAAGACGACCGCCAAGAAGGCCGTCGCGAAGAAGACCGTTGCCAAGAAGACGGCGGCCAAGAAGACCACCGCCAAGAAGGACGACGTCGAGCTGACCGACGACGAGGCGGTCGAGGAGACCCCGGGCAAGCCCGGTACCGAGGAGCCCACCGAGGACGGTGCGCAGGGTTTCGTGCTGTCCGACGAGGACGAGGACGACGCGCCCGCGCAGCAGGTCGCCGCCGCCGGTGCCACCGCCGACCCCGTCAAGGACTACCTCAAGCAGATCGGTAAGGTCCCGCTGCTCAATGCCGAGCAGGAGGTGGAGCTCGCCAAGCGCATCGAGGCCGGTCTGTTCGCCGAGGACAAGCTGGCCAACGCGGACAAGCTCGCCCCCAAGCTCAAGCGCGAGCTGGAGATCATCGCCGAGGACGGCCGCCGCGCCAAGAACCACCTCCTGGAGGCCAACCTCCGTCTGGTGGTCTCCCTGGCCAAGCGCTACACCGGCCGCGGCATGCTCTTCCTGGACCTCATCCAGGAGGGCAACCTCGGTCTGATCCGCGCGGTCGAGAAGTTCGACTACACCAAGGGCTACAAGTTCTCCACGTACGCCACCTGGTGGATCCGTCAGGCGATCACCCGCGCGATGGCCGACCAGGCCCGCACCATCCGTATCCCCGTGCACATGGTCGAGGTCATCAACAAGCTCGCGCGCGTGCAGCGCCAGATGCTCCAGGACCTGGGCCGCGAGCCCACCCCGGAGGAGCTGGCCAAGGAGCTCGACATGACCCCGGAGAAGGTCATCGAGGTCCAGAAGTACGGCCGCGAGCCGATCTCGCTGCACACCCCGCTCGGCGAGGACGGCGACAGCGAGTTCGGTGACCTCATCGAGGACTCCGAGGCCGTGGTTCCGGCCGACGCGGTCAGCTTCACGCTCCTGCAGGAGCAGCTGCACTCCGTCCTCGACACCCTGTCGGAGCGCGAGGCGGGCGTTGTCTCGATGCGCTTCGGTCTCACCGACGGTCAGCCGAAGACCCTCGACGAGATCGGCAAGGTGTACGGCGTCACGCGTGAGCGGATCCGTCAGATCGAGTCCAAGACGATGTCGAAGCTGCGTCACCCGTCGCGCTCCCAGGTGCTGCGCGACTACCTCGACTAGGCCTCGACCGTACGTCACTGAGGGCCCGGCTCCCGTAGGGGAGCCGGGCCCTCCGCGCGTGCGCGGAGTGCACGCCTCCGCGTACTGGATCACTCTGGGTGTTCCATGACCATCCCGGAGTGAGGAGCACGCATGCGCCGTCCCTTTGCCTCAGTGCTGGCCCTCGCGGCCGCCGCGGCCGCGATACCACTGGCGTCCCCCGTCCCCGCGGCGGCCGACGGCGTCGTCATCGGCGGCTATCCGGTCGAGATTTCCCAGAGCCCGTGGACGGTGGCGCTGTCCAGCCGTGACCGGTTCGGGGGTACGCGCGTGGGACAGTTCTGCGGAGGAGTGCTGGTCGGACCGTCCACGGTCCTGACCGCGGCCCATTGCCTGAGTGCGGATGTCCTGGGGGCGCCACCGCAAAAGGTGCGTGATCTGAGAGTCATCGCGGGCCGCGGGGACCTGCTGTCGAACGACGGCAAGGAGATCGCGGTGCGCGACACCTGGGTCAACCCGGATTACGACAGCCATACGAACGCCGGGGACTTCGGCGTGCTCACGCTCGCCACCCCGCTTCCCGAGAGCTCGGTCATCCGTATGGCGCCCTCCGGAGACCCCGCGTACGGGCAGGGTACGGCCGCCGTGGTCTACGGCTGGGGGGATACGACGGGCGCCGGTGACTACGCCCGCAGTCTTCGGGCCGCCGATGTGAAGGTGCTCCCCGACGCCAATTGCGAGCAGGCCTATCCGGGCAGCGCGGACGGCACGTACGAGGCGGCGTCCATGCTGTGTGCCGGACAGCTCGAGGGCGGACGGGACTCCTGCCAGGGGGACAGTGGGGGCCCGCTGGTCGCCCAGGGGCGGCTCATCGGCCTGGTGTCATGGGGGAGCGGCTGCGGGTGGGCTGGGAGCCCAGGGGTCTATACGCGGGTCTCGGACGTGATCCGGACGCTCGCTGCGAAACGCTGAGCGCAACAGGCGATGCGGTACGAGTGTGGGCGGTCACTCCCTGTGTCCACGGAGTGGCCGCCCCTACGCCGGCCTGGGAGCCGGCACTCGCTCGTCGTTGATGCGAAGTGTCAGCGCTCTTCTTCGGCGCTTGCCGGAACGGTCGTCAGCCGCTCCGTCTCGTCCTGTATCTCAGCGGCGATCTTCTTGAGTTCCGGCTCGAACTTGCGACCGTGGTGGGCGCAAAAGAGCAGTTCTCCGCCGCTCAGGAGGACGACGCGCAGATATGCCTGGGCGCCGCAACGGTCGCAGCGGTCAGCGGCCGTCAGCGGGCTCGCGGGGGTCAGAACAGTAGTCACGTCGCCTCTTCTCTAGCTCGACGAGCAGTCGTACCAGGGTCAACATCCAACCAGGCCGTAAACATTCCTGCTTGCGGCTTTTCCTGGAAATTTGCTTCCAGGGCGGCTGTCTGCTGCCGGGTGGCGGCGAATGGGCCGTATTACGTGTCTTCGTGTCTTACGGGTTCGCGCGGTCTGTCAGGGTCGGCCCTCCCGGCTGGGTTGCCGGTTGTTCATGAGGACGTGCCCGGAGCCTAAATGGTTCATGCCTGGAAGGGAACGTGATATGTACTTCACTCCATCGAGGGATCGAACACCCATGCGACTCTGAACTAGTCTAAGTTCATGCGAGGGTGGCGTTACAACGGCTCTACCAGGCCTCGGTACCCTCTGAGCGGCGACCGAAGCCGGGCCCTTACCCAAAAGGGTCCCATCTGAAATTCAGCGAGGAGCGAACCGCGTGACCGCCGAGACGTCCGTGCCGTCCACAGCGCTGCTGACCGGAGCAGACCGGGACGGTTCCAACTACACCGCGCGGCACCTGCTCGTCCTCGAGGGGCTCGAGGCCGTGCGCAAGCGCCCGGGTATGTACATCGGGTCGACCGACAGCCGCGGTCTGATGCACTGCCTCTGGGAGATCATCGACAACTCCGTGGACGAGGCCCTCGGGGGCTACTGCGACCACATCGAGGTGATCCTGCACGACGACGCCTCGGTGGAGGTGCGGGACAACGGCCGCGGCATCCCGGTCGACGTGGAGCCCAAGACCGGCCTCTCCGGCGTCGAGGTCGTGATGACCAAGCTGCACGCGGGCGGCAAGTTCGGCGGCGGCTCGTACGCGGCCTCCGGCGGTCTGCACGGCGTGGGCGCCTCCGTGGTGAACGCGCTCTCCGCCCGCCTGGACGTCGAGGTGGACCGGGGCGGGCACACCCACGCGGTGAGCTTCCGGCGCGGCACCCCGGGAGCGTTCAAGGCGGACGGTCCCGACGACGCCTTCGACGCGACGGGCGGGCTGCGCAAGCTCAAGAAGATCCCCAAGACCCGCACCGGCACGCGCGTGCGTTACTGGGCCGACCGCCAGATCTTCCTCAAGGACGCCAAGCTCTCCCTGGAGAACCTGCACCAGCGTGCCCGGCAGACCGCCTTCCTGGTGCCGGGCCTGACCATCGTCGTCCGCGACGAGTACGGGCTGGGCGAGGACGGCAGCAAGGGTGAGGAGTCCTTCCGCTTCGACGGCGGCATCAGCGAGTTCTGCGAGTACCTGGCCACCGACAAGCCGGTCTGCGACGTCCTCCGCTTCTGGGGACACGGCACCTTCAAGGAGACGGTCCCGGTTCTCGACGACCACGGGCAGATGACGCCGACCGAGGTCACGCGTGAGCTCGGCGTCGATGTCGCGCTGCGCTGGGGCACCGGTTACGACACGACCCTGAAGTCGTTCGTGAACATCATCGCCACGCCCAAGGGCGGTACTCACATGGCGGGCTTCGAGCAGGCCGTCACGAAGACCGTCAACGAGGTACTGCGGACCAAGAAGTTGCTCCGCGTCGCCGAGGACGACATCGTCAAGGACGACGCCCTGGAGGGCCTGACCGCCGTCGTCACCGTGCGCCTCGCCGAGCCACAGTTCGAGGGCCAGACCAAGGAGGTCCTCGGTACCTCCGCGGCCCGCCGCATCGTGACGAACGTGGTCTCCAAGGAGCTCAAGGCGTTCCTGACCTCCACGAAGCGGGACGCCGCCGCGCAGGCGCGGGTCGTTCTGGAGAAGGCCGTCGCCGCCGCCCGTACGCGGATCGCCGCCCGTCAGCACAAGGACGCGCAGCGCCGGAAGACGGCCCTGGAGTCCTCCTCGCTGCCCGCCAAGCTCGCCGACTGCCGCAGTGACGACGTGGAGCGCAGTGAGCTCTTCATCGTCGAGGGCGACTCCGCGCTCGGTACGGCGAAGCTCGCCCGGAACTCCGAGTTCCAGGCGCTGCTGCCGATCCGCGGCAAGATCCTCAACGTTCAGAAGGCGTCCGTGACGGACATGCTCAAGAACGCCGAGTGCGGTGCGATCATCCAGGTCATAGGTGCGGGCTCCGGACGGACCTTCGACATTGACGCGGCGCGCTACGGGAAGATCATTCTCCTTGTCGACGCCGATGTCGACGGCGCGCACATCCGGACTCTGCTGCTGACGCTGTTCCAGCGCTACATGCGGCCGATGGTCGAGGCGGGGCGGGTGTTCGCGGCGGTGCCTCCGCTGCACCGCATTGAGCTCAGCCAGCCCAAGAAGGGCCAGGACAAATACATCTACACGTACTCGGACGGTGAACTGCGGGAGACGCTGCTGGAGCTGCAGCGCAAGAACGTGCGCTACAAGGACTCGATTCAGCGGTACAAGGGTCTGGGCGAGATGGATGCCGACCAACTGGCCGAGACGACGATGGATCCGCGTCACCGGACTCTGCGCCGGATCAACATCTCCGACCTTGAGGCGTCCGAGCAGGTGTTCGATCTGCTGATGGGGAACGATGTGGCGCCGCGAAAGGAGTTCATCTCCAACTCGGCGGCTACGTTGGATCGGTCGCGGATCGACGCGTAGGCGCTGCCGCTGTTGCTTGCCGGTTCGCTGTGCGCGGGTGGGTGGGTCGGGGCCGTGCCGTGCCGGTACATCCGCCCGTCGCCGCTGGATCAGACGTTGGCTTGTGGGGAAGCGTCTCCAGATCCGAACGTAAGCGACGGGCATGTGATGTAGCGGCACGGCCCTTCCGTCCGTTGGCGGGTGCGGGTGCGGGTGCGGGTGCGGGTGCGGGTGCGGGTGCGGGTGCGGGTGCGTAGGGCTACATCAATAACCTCTTCGCCAAGGCGGGGGCGTCCGTTACGCCTATGGGCAAGGTCTCGTACTGCCACCGGTGGGTTGAGTCACCTGATGGAGTGAAGAGCGCGGAGAGAAGAGTTCGGGATCTTCCCGATCTGTCCATCCTTGGGCACGCGGCCGAAATGGGCCGCGGACAAGGAGAGTTCGGTGGAGAAGCACGACGGCGTCGACACCGGGAAGGCCCGGTTCGACGACCCCTGGTACGACGCGCTCGCCTCCGGCTGGGGTGAGTTGGACGGCACGGGTGCGCCCGCTCCCGCCGTGCCGGCGGCCCGCCCGGAGCACGAAGGACGGGCGGGCGGGGCGGCCGGTGTCTATGTGGAGGTGCAGCGCAGTGCGGCCTTCCAGGAAGTGCGCAGCCGGTACCGGAGGTTCGTGGTCCCGGGCGTCGCGGTGTTCTTCACCTGGTACGTGGGCTATGTGGTGACCGCGACGACGGCGCCCGAGTTCATGGCCCGGCCGGTCGCCGGTGCCGTGAACGTGGCGCTGCTCGCAGGGCTCGGGCAGTTCCTCACGACGTTCCTGTTCACCTGGGCGTACGCGCGCCATGCGCGGCTGCGGAGGGACCGGGCCGCACTCGACCTGCGCTGGGACACCCAGGAGCTGACGCGGAACGTCAGAGGTGGTGAGCGGTGACCGGCAACCATCAGACGCTGGCGTTGCTGCTGTTCAGCGCGTTTGTGGCGGTGACGCTGGCGATCACGACGTGGGTGAGCCGCAACCGGCATGGGTCGGCGGAGGAGTTCTATGCCGGTGGGCGGCTGTTCTCGCCGATGGAGAATGGTTTTGCCATCTCCGGTGACTACATGTCGGCGGCCTCCTTCCTCGGGGTGACGGGACTCATCTCGCTCTACGGCTACGACGGGTTGTTGTACGTCGTGGGGTTTCTCGTGGCGTGGCTCGTGGTGCTGTTCCTGGTGGCCGAACTGGTGCGCAACTGCGGGCGGTTCACGCTCGCGGACGTGGTCGCGGCGCGGATGAGCGAGCGGCCGGTGCGGATCGCGGCGGGAACTTCGTCGGTGACCGTGTCCGTTCTGTATCTGGTGGCGCAGATGGTGGGAGCGGGCAGCCTGGTCGCGCTCCTGCTGGGGGGCACGAGCGACGCCGCGCGGAACTGGACGGTGATCGGCGTCGGCGCGCTCATGGTGATCTATGTGTCGCTGGGAGGGATGCGGGCCACCACGTGGATTCAGATCGTCAAGGCCGTCCTGCTGCTGAGCGGGGCCATGGCACTGACCGTGCTCGTCCTGGTGCGATTCCACGGGGACTTCAACGAGTTGCTGCGGGCGGCGGCGGCGCGCAGCGGGCACGGTGACGCGTTCCTGGCGCCCGGGCTGAAGTACGGCGGGGACTGGACGGCGCGCTTCGACTTCATCAGCCTTGGCCTTGCGCTGGTGCTCGGCACGGCCGGGCTGCCGCACATCCTGTCCCGCTTCTACACCGTGCCGACGGCGCGGGCCGCGCGCCGCTCGGTGGTCTGGTCGATCGGACTCATCGGGGGCTTCTACCTGATGACGATCGTCCTGGGCTTCGGCGCGGCCGCGATCGTCGGTCCGCAGACGGTGCGGGGGTCGAACGCGGCGGGGAACACGGCGGTCCCGCTGCTGGCGCTCGATCTGGGCGGTGGCACGAATTCAACGGGAGGAACGGTTCTTTTCGCGATCGTCGCCGCCGTTGCCTTCGCCACGATCCTGGCGGTCGTCGCCGGAATCACCCTCGCGTCCTCGGCGTCCGTGGCCCACGACCTGTACGCGTCGTTGCGCCGTCGGCACGCGAAGCCGCGCAGCGAGGTGGCCGTGGCGCGAGCGGCGGCCGTCGGCATCGGCGTCGTCGCGATCGGCCTGGGGCTGCTCGCCCGCGATCTCAACGTGGCCTTCCTGGTGGGCCTCGCCTTCGCGGTCGCCGCGTCCGCGAATCTGCCGGTGCTGCTGTATTCGCTGTTCTGGCGGTCCTTCACGACGCGCGGCGCGGTGTGGGCCGTCTACGGCGGCCTGGTGCCGGCGCTGGTGCTCGTGCTGCTGTCGCCGATGGTGTCGGGGAGCCCCGCATCGCTGTTCCCGGGCGTGGACTTCCAGTACTTCCCGCTGGAGAACCCGGGCCTCGTCTCGATCCCCCTGGGCTTCCTCGCGGGCTGGCTCGGCACGGTCACCTCGGCGGAGCCTCCGGACGAGGCCAAGCACGCCGAGACCGAGGTGCGCGCGCTCACCGGAGCCGGGGCCGTCTGAGAGCGCCCAGAGCCGCCCCGTGCGAGGCGCGATCAGGCGCGGGTCGCCCAGACGTAGCGATGTTCCGGGCGGCCCGCGTCGCCGTATTTGAGGGTCAGTCTGGCCCGTCCCGTGCGCTCCAGGAGCTTCAGATAGCGCTGGGCGGTCTGCCGGCTCAGTCCGGTCTCCTCCGCGACCTCCTGGGCCGACAGCGGGCCTTCGGCGCTCACCAGGGCGCGGCGTACGAGCTCCGCGGTCGTGGGGGAGTGGCCCTTCGGCAGATCCGGCTCCGCGCTTGCCGAGAGGGCGCCGAAGATCCGGTCCACCTCGGACTGTTCGGCCTCGCCGCCGCCGTCGAGGGTGCGGCGCAGATCCGCGTATGCCTCCAGCTTGGTGCGCAGGCCCGCGAACGCGAACGGCTTGACCAGGTACTGGAGGGCGCCCTGCCGCATCGCCGCCTGGACGGTCGAGATGTCACGGGCCGCGGTCACCATGATCACGTCGGTCTGGTGGCCGCGCCGACGCATCTCCTGGACGACCGCGAGGCCCGTCTCGTCCGGCAGATAGTGGTCCATGAGGACCAGGTCCAGGCGGGGCAGTGCCTCCATCCGGCGCAGCGCCTCGGCCGCGCTGTGCGCCTGGCCCGCGACATGGAAGCCCGGAACCTTCTCCACGTAGGCGGCGTTGACCCGCGCCACGCGGGTGTCGTCGTCCACGACCAGGACCTCGATCATCGCGACCCCTCCTTGGCGCCCTCGGCGTCGTCCTTGGCTTCCGTGACAGCGGTGACGGCGGTCTTCGGGGAGGGCTCCGCCGCGAGCCCCGGATCCGTCGGTGCCTCCGGGTCCGTCAGTGCTTCCGGGTCCGTCAGCGCCTCCGGCAGTACGACCGTGAACTCCGCGCCCCCGCCCTCCGCCTCGGCGACCGCCGCGCTGCCACCCTGCCGCTCGGCGAGCCGGCGCACCAAGGAGAGACCTATTCCGCGCTTTCCGTGCGCCGGGGGCTTCTTGGTGGTCCAGCCGTCGGTGAAGATCAACTCCCGGCGCTCCTCCGGTATGCCCGGCCCGGTGTCCCGTACCCGCAGCACGGCGGTACGCCCCTCGGCGCGCAATTCGACCTCCACGCGTGCGTGGGGCGTGCCCGCGACGGCGTCGAGCGCGTTGTCGACGAGGTTCCCGACGACGGTCACCAGTCCCCCCGGGTCGATCAAACGATCCGGCAACAGTGTCCTGTCCGAGATCCGCAGGGCCACACCGCGCTCGGCCGCGACGGTCGCCTTGCCGACCAGCAGGGCGGCGAGCAGGGGATCGTGGATCTTCTCGGTGACCTGTTCCGCGGTCACCCTGTGGTCGCCGACCACCTCTCCGACGAACTCCACGGCCTCGTCGTACATCTCCAGTTCGAGCAGCCCCAGGAGCGTGTGCATGCGGTTGGCGTGCTCGTGGTCCTGGGCGCGCAGGGCGTCGATCAGACCGCGCGTCGAGTCGAGTTCACGGCCGAGTTGCTCCAGCTCGGTGCGGTCGCGCAGCGTGGCGACGGCACCGCCGTCGTCGGTGGGCATGCGGTTGGCGACCAGGACGCGGTGGCCGCGGACGGTGAGGAGATCGGTGCCGGTGACGCGGCCGGCCAGCACATCGGTCGTACGTCCCGGACCGAGCGCGTCGTCGAGCGGCTGCCCGATGGCCTCGGCATCGACGCCCAGGAGACGTTGGGCCTCGTCGTTGAGGAGGCGTACGCGGCCGCCGCGGTCCAGGGCGACGACACCCTCGCGGATGCCGTGCAGCATCGCCTCGCGCTCCGCGAGCAGCGCGGAGATGTCGGAGAACGCCAGGTCGCGGGTCTGCCGTTGCACCCTGCGGGAGATCAGATACGCGGCCAGCGCACCGACGGCCAGGGCCCCGCCCGCGTACGCGAACAGTCCGGGGATCGCGTCGATCAGCCGGGCCCGCACGCTGTCGTACTTGATACCGACGGAGACCGCGCCGATGATCTTCCCGTCCGTGTCGCGCAGCGGTACCTTGCCGCGCGCGGAGCGGCCCAGTGTGCCGGTGTCGATCTCCATGACGTTCTGGCCGGCCAGGGCCTGCCTCGGGTCGGTCGAGACGAGGTGGCCGATCTCCGCGGTGTCGGTGTGAGACCAGCGCACGCCGTGCATGTTCATCACCACGACGTACTCGGCTCCGCTGGCCTTCCGTATCCGCTCCGCCTCGACCTGCACGGGCCCGCCCGCGGACGGCCGTGTCATCTGAAGGTCCTCGGCGATCTGCGGCTGGACCGCCGTGGTCTGCGCGATCGCGAGAGCCCGGCGCATCGCCTGGTCGTCCAGCAGTGCACTGAGGGGCGCGAGGAACAGCCCGGTGGCGAGCACGGCGACGCCCGCGGCGATCGCGACCTGCATCAGCAGCACCTGCTGGAACACCCGCCGCGGCAGGCCGAGGCGCAGTCGTCGTACGGGAGGAGTGGGGCTCATGCCCTTGACGGTACGGCGGCGTGCGGGCCCCGCCGTAAGGGGGTGTGGCGTGGATCTCTTGATCGTCGCGTGGGGGAGCCGTGCGGGAGCTATATGGGTACCGGGCCGACGGGCGCGGGCGGTGCCGTCGCACACGTGCGGGAACCGCGGTCGTACGAGCGCCGAAGCCGCCCTGGGGCGCAGCCGGAGACGCCTCAGCAGGGTACGACGAGCGCCGTCCGCGTCAGCTCTTGTACCGCCACCACGTCCATCCGGGCGGGCGACCCGAGCGCCGAACCGCAGCTCTCCGGGCGGGGCGGCAGCGAGGCGCCCTGCGTGACGATGACACGCCACAGACGGCCGTCGGTGTGCGCGACGGTGACCTCCCAGCGCGGGGCGGCACCATCCGTGCCGACCACGGTCAGGGCAGCGGCGGCGCGCTCTCCCGTGGCCGTACGCACGGCCAGCTCGGCCGCCTGGCCCGGCCGCTCCCAGGCGGAGCTCCCCCGACAGCCCTCGGTGACGACACGCCCCTCCCGGATGCCCTGGAGGATCTCCTTGACGGCGTGGGCCTCGGCGCGCCCGTACGCGTATCCATACGGCAGGACGAGCAGCGTGGGCGAGAAGCGGTGACCGCCCAAGTGGGTGACCTCCCAGACGCCCTGCAGCCCGGAGGCGGCGAGCGCGGCCGCGAGGGGGCGTCCGAGCAGGGCGCAGCAGCGATCGCGCTTGCCGTTGGTGCAGACGAGGGCGAGCGGGTCGCCTGTGTGGGGCCGGCCCTGGAGAACCGTGTCGAAGGTATGCGGGTCACCCATGCCCAGCGCGGCGAAGTCGAGGTTGAGCAGCTGCTGGGGGTCGGACGTTATGGCGCCGTGCAGCCATACGTTTCCCGGAGTGGTGTGGGCCGCATACACATGACGTTCGGAGGGAGTACCGCAGTCGGCGTGCCGGCCGGGGCGGCGGATGAGTGCGATCCGTACGCCGGTGCCTTCCGCGGCCGCCTCAAGGGCGCGGCCGAGCACGGGGTCCAGGTGGCTCGCGGTGAGCGCCTTGGCACCCCAGGGCCCGGGCTGTTCGATCAGCAGCCATGTCCTGGCGGTGGCCGCCGTCCCCCCGAGGGGCTCGTCGAGGTGCCGCGACGCGGTCGTGCACGTACTCACAGAGGTGAGCCTAACCTGACTTGGGACGGGGCACTTCCAGCCGTGCGAACCGGGGCCCGGCCGAGCTGCACACCAACGTGGAGTTCTACGCCGGCGGATCGGTATGTGGGACCGGGGCGCCGGTGGCGGTACCGGGCGTGGCCCAGGACGCGAGAGGTCCAGCACCGATCGGTGCTGGACCTCGGGAAGCCTGTGTCGAGCGGCGCGGTGCGTGGTGGGCGTCGGCGTTGCTCGGACGCTCCGGCGGCAGGGGATACTGCGCGGGGCGTGTGGTGCAAGTGTGGGGGGCCGGGGAATGAGGCCGTCGTCCGGAGATGGGTCGGGGTGACCGATGAATCTCGACGGACCACGGACGTGTCCTGTCTCAGCCCTGCGACCGCTTCACCTGTCAGGGATGTCCGACTTTGCACGGATGAGCGTTTCCCGGCTGATGACCACGATGCGCTCGTAGTCCGCGCGCGCCGCGTCGCGAGGGAGTTGGGGGTCGAGCTTCGCGGTGGCCTCTGTGCCGATGACAGCGAAATTTCCGTCGCTGAGCTCAAAGATGTCTGGGCACGTCTCGCCCGACAGGCTGCCTCGCTCGCGTGGAGACGCGCCGATGCGGCGCACGATGTTCAAGGTGATCCCGGTCCTCAGGTTTAGACAGTGAAAACGGGGACACAGTAGCCGAGACTTTAGCAGGTTAAACTCCGGCCCTGGTTAGTCCAACTGGCCTATTGGGATTGATGGTTCGACTCTCGGACGTCAGTCCTGTTCCGACGGAGGCTCGCCCACGACCCACCACTCCTCCGTGTCTGATTCGTCCAGATCGCGGATGAGCGCGTCCACCATTTGGCCCACCCGCGCCTCCTGCGACCTCTCCTTGAGGCTCGCGCGATGATGGCGGGTCGCATCCCAGTAGTCCCGAAAGATCGCACTCTGGCAGATCACTCGAAGATGGCCGTGCAGCTCGTCCCAGTTGACGTCCCCCGCCCGGTGGGCGCGCAGGGCGTTGGTGTACAGCGCGTTGGCGAAGAGGTATTGACGCCGCCTGGTCGGGTCCAGCTCGTTGATGGTGCTCAGAACCTCGGCGAGGTCCTGATCGTCCAGGGCCTTTTCGAGCAGGTACGTCTGAAAGCGTTGCTGTTCCGCGAGCCTCGCGTTCCGGCCGTCGGCCTGCTCCACCTGCGCGACCCTCAGGCGAAGAGCCTCGAACCGTCGCTGTTGAGCGGCCAGGACCACGAGGACCCCGACCGCGAAGGCAAGCCCTGCCGTTGCGGCAGAACTCAACCTTTGCACCCCAAATTTCTGTGTGGCCATGTCAACCCCCGAATCAGGCGACCATCCGCCGGTCGTCGGTTGTGGGCGACAGGGAGCGGACCGGCGAGCGGTGGGCGGCGCGCTTGCCGTCTCCCAGTTTTGCCGAGCGGCTCTGATCGGCAGGGAGGCGGAGAGGAGGCGCACGGAGGGAAGTGCGGGTCGCGTTTACCGGCGCCATGTCCAACGTGTGCCCCGCGAGCGCCGCTAACAATCGTTCACTTCGGGGCGTTTCCTCCCGCTCGTATGCTGGGTCGGCATTCATTCCTCGTACGAGTGCCCGTGCGTGAGCCGCCCTCGTACAGGAGCCGGTCCGTGAGCCGGTGTACGCGACGGTTCAGAGAGGGCGCACGTTGAGTCAGCAGAGTCCACAGCAGATCCCGGTCGTCGTCCTCGCCGGATTCCTGGGCTCCGGTAAGACCACACTCCTCAATCACCTGCTGCACCGCAGCGGAGGCAGCCGGATCGGAGCCATCGTCAACGACTTCGGCGCGATCGAGATCGACGCCATGGCGGTGGCGGGAGCGCTGGGGGATTCCACCGTTTCGCTGGGGAACGGGTGTCTGTGCTGTGCCGTCGACGCGAGTGAGCTCGACGTCTATCTGGAGCGGCTCGCCCAGCCCTCGGCCGGCATCGACGTCATCGTCATCGAGGCGAGCGGGCTCGCCGAGCCGCAGGAGCTGGTGCGGATGGTGCTCGCCAGCGAGCATCCGAGGGTCGTCTACGGGGGGCTCGTCGAGGTTGTCGACGCGGCCGAGTTCGACGGTACGCGCGAGAAGCACCCCGAGATCGACCGGCACCTGGCCCTCGCGGATCTTGTCGTCGTCAATAAGGCCGACCGGGCCGACGACGGCGGGCGTGTGCTGCGCGTCGTCCGGGATCTGGCCGACCGCGCCGCCGTCGTACCCGCCACCTACGGCCGCATCGACCCCGAGTTCCTCTTCGACTGCCGGCCGAGCGAGGAGCGCGTTGGGCAGCTGTCCTTCGACGATCTCCATGATCATGAAGCGCACGACCACACCGACCACCTGCACTCGGCCTATGAATCCCTCTCCTTCACCTCCGAAGCGCCGCTCAACCCCCGCCGGTTGATGGACTTCCTCGACAGCAGGCCGGAGGGCCTCTACCGCATCAAGGGGTACGTCGACTTCGGCGTCCAGGACAGTGCCAACCGGTACGCGGTGCATGCCGTCGGACGGTTCCTGCGCTTCTGGCCGGAGCCCTGGGCCCGCGCCGAGGCGCGTCTCACCCAGCTCGTCCTCATCGGGTCCGGCATCGACACGGCGGCTCTGACCAAGGAGCTGGAGGCGTGCGAAGAGGACGCCCCACACGCCGACGAGCACAGCATGTGGGGCGTCCTTCGCTACGTACAGGACAGGGATCCCGAGGACCTCGAAGCGGTCGGCTGACCTACACCGGGCCCGCCAAAACCGCCACCGTCTTCGTCAGGGACACGCCCGAACCGTCGCGGCGCGGGTCGATCTCCGGCAGCTCGACGGGCGTGCCGTTCTTCTGCGCCGCCCGCGCCGGTGCCGCGCCGGCCCAGGCCAGCGCGAGGCAGTCCTCGCCCTTCAGGAACCGCTGGCAGCGCACGCCACCCGTGGCGCGGCCCTTGCGCGGGTACTGGTCGAAGGGGGTCAGCTTGGCCGTGGTCTGGACGGAGTCGTCCAGCGTGCCGCGCGAGCCCGCCACCGTGAACACCACCGCGTCCACCGCCGGGTCGATCGCCGTGAAGGAGATCACCTTCGCGCCGTCGGCGAGCTTGATGCCCGCCATGCCGCCCGCCGCGCGGCCCTGCGGGCGCACCTGCGAGGCCTGGTAGCGCAGCAACTGAGCGTCGTCCGTGATGAAGACCAGGTCCTCCTCGCCGGTGCGCAGCTCGACCGCGCCGACGATCCGGTCGCCTTCCTTGAGCGTGACGACCTCCAACTCCTCCTTGTTCGAGGGGTAGTCGGGCACCACACGCTTGACGACACCCTGCTCCGTGCCGAGCGCCAGGCCCGGCGACGACTCGTCGAGCGTCGTCAGGCAGACCACCGTCTCGTCCGGCTCCAGGGAGGACAGGAACTCCGAGATCGGCGCGCCCCCGGAGAGGTTGGGCGCCACCGCCGTCTCCGGCAGCTGCGGGAGGTCGATCACGTTCAGGCGGAGCAACCGGCCCGAGGACATGACCGCGCCGATCTCGCCGCGGGCCGTCGCCGGCACCGCGGAGACGATCACGTCGTGCTTCGTGCGCCTGCCGTCCGTGTCCTCCCCGAAGGGGGCACCGTTCACCGTGCGCGCCGTCAGCCCCGTCGAGGACAGCAGGACGCGGCACGGGTCGTCCGCCACCTGGAGCGGGACCGCTGCGACGGGGGCGCCCGCGGACTCCAGGAGCACGGTGCGCCTCTCGGTGCCGAACTTCTTGGCCACCGCGGCCAGTTCGCCGGAGACCAGCTTGCGCAGCTCCGCGTCCGAATCCAGGATGCCGGTCAGCTCGTCGATCTCGCCGTTGAGCCGGTCGCGCTCCGACTCCAGCTCGATACGGTCGAACTTGGTCAGGCGGCGCAGCGGCGTGTCCAGGATGTACTGCGTCTGGACCTCGCTCAGCGCGAAGTGCTCGATCAGGCGCTCCTTGGCCTGCGCCGAGTTCTCGCTGGAGCGGATGAGGCGGATGACCTCGTCGATGTCCAGGAGGGCGACGAGGAGGCCCTCGACCAGGTGCAGCCGGTCGCGCTTCTTGCTGCGGCGGAACTCGCTGCGGCGGCGTACGACGTCGAAGCGGTGGTCGAGGTAGACCTCCAGGAGCTCCTTGAGGCCCAGCGTGAGCGGCTGGCCGTCCACCAGCGCCACGTTGTTGATGCCGAAGGACTCCTCCATCGGCGTCAGCTTGTAGAGCTGCTCCAGGACGGCCTCCGGCACGAAGCCGTTCTTGATCTCGATGACCAGACGCAGGCCGTGCTCACGGTCCGTGAGGTCCTTGACGTCGGCGATGCCCTGGAGCTTCTTCGCCCCGACCAGGTCCTTGATCTTGGCGATCACCTTCTCCGGGCCGACGGTGAACGGCAGCTCGGTGACGACGAGCCCCTTGCGGCGCGCCGTCACGGTCTCCACTGCCACGGTGGCACGGATCTTGAAGGTGCCGCGGCCCTTCTCGTACGCGTCCCTGATCCCGGAGAGGCCGACGATCCGGCCGCCGGTGGGCAGGTCGGGGCCCGGGATGTGCTTCATCAGCGTCTCGAGGTCGGCGCCCGGGTGCCGGATGAGGTGGCGGGCGGCGGCGATGACCTCGCTCAGGTTGTGCGGCGGCATGTTGGTGGCCATGCCGACGGCGATGCCCGACGCGCCGTTGACCAGGAGGTTCGGGAAGGCGGCGGGCAGGGCGACGGGCTCCTGCTCCTGACCGTCGTAGTTCGGCGTGAAATCGACCGTGTCCTCGTCGATGGACTCGGTCATCAGTGACGTCGCGTCGGCCATCCGGCACTCGGTGTAACGCATGGCGGCCGGCGGGTCGTCGTTGCCGAGCGAGCCGAAGTTGCCGTGGCCGTCCACGAGCGGCAGGCGCATCGAGAAGGGCTGGGCCAGGCGCACCAACGCGTCGTAGATCGACGCGTCGCCGTGCGGGTGGAGCTTACCCATGACCTCGCCGATGACGCGGGCGCACTTCACATAGCCGCGGTCGCGGCGCAGCCCCATCTCGTTCATCTGGTACACGATGCGGCGGTGCACGGGCTTGAGGCCGTCGCGGGCGTCCGGCAGGGCTCGCGAGTAGATGACCGAGTACGCGTACTCGAGGAAGGAGCCCTGCATTTCGTCCACGACGTCGATGTCGAGGATCTTCTCCTCGTACGAGTCGTCGGGCGGGGTCTTCGTGCTGCGGCGGGCCATCGCTGCTGCGACTCCTTCACAGTCTCTGCCGGGGCATGAGTGGGATCTGACGCCGACCATTGTGGACCGCCCCACTGACAACGCCGACCGCGACCCGTCCGTAGCGGGCCCGGGAGGGCTCCTGGGCCGCGGCCGTGACGTCCGGGAGTCTCGCTCTCGGCGTACGAGGTGCGGGAACTTCGCCAGCTGTCGGCGCGCTTGCATACAGTGGCAGGACCGACAGGATTTCGCAGTTTCCGCGATCGAAGGGACGTACATGCCCATGGGTCACACGGCCACAGCCGAGGCAGGCTCCGGCGGCCTGACAGCGACCGAGCACCGCCTGGCCAACGGCCTGCGCGTCGTGCTGTCCGAGGACCACCTGACCCCGGTCGCGGCGGTGTGCCTCTGGTACGACGTCGGCTCGCGCCACGAGGTCAAGGGGCGTACCGGCCTGGCTCACCTCTTCGAGCACCTGATGTTCCAGGGCTCCGGGCAGGTGAAGGGCAACGGCCACTTCGAGCTCGTCCAGGGCGCCGGCGGCTCGCTCAACGGCACCACGAGCTTCGAGCGCACCAACTACTTCGAGACCATGCCCGCCCACCAGCTGGAGCTCGCCCTCTGGCTGGAGGCCGACCGCATGGGCTCCCTGCTCGCCGCGCTCGACGACGAGTCCATGGAGAACCAGCGGGACGTCGTCAAGAACGAGCGCCGGCAGCGGTACGACAACGTGCCCTACGGCACCGCGTTCGAGAAGCTGACCGCGCTCGCGTACCCCGAGGGCCACCCGTACCACCACACCCCGATCGGGTCGATGGCGGACCTGGACGCGGCCACCCTGGAGGACGCCCGCGCGTTCTTCCGCACCTACTACGCGCCCAACAACGCGGTCCTGTCGGTCGTCGGCGACATCGACCCGCAGCAGACGCTCGCCTGGATCGAGAAGTACTTCGGCTCCATCCCCGGGCACGAAGGCAAGCCCGCCCCGCGCGACGGCTCGCTGCGCGAAATCATCGGCGAGCAGCTGCGCGAGGTCGTCGAGGAGGAGGTCCCGGCGCGCGCCCTGATGGCCGCCTACCGGCTCCCGGAGGACGGCACGCGCGTGTGCGACGCGGCCGACCTGGCGCTGACCGTCCTCGGCGGCGGCGAGTCCTCCCGGCTCTACAACCGGCTGGTACGCCGCGACCGCACCGCCGTCGCGGCCGGGTTCGGCCTGCTGCGCCTGGCCGGGGCGCCCTCCCTGGGGTGGCTGGACGTGAAGACGTCCGGCGACGTCGAGGTCCCGGTCATCGAGGCCGCCGTCGACGAGGAGCTCGCCCGGTTCGCCGAGGAGGGCCCCACGGCCGAGGAAATGGAGCGTGCCCAGGCCCAGTTGGAGCGCGAGTGGCTGGACCGGCTCGGCACGGTCGCGGGCCGCGCCGACGAACTGTGCCGGTACGCCGTCCTGTTCGGCGACCCGCAGCTCGCCCTGACCGCCGTGCAGCGCGTACTCGCGGTCACCGCCGAGGAGGTCCAGGAGGTCGCCAAGTCCCGCCTGCGCCCCGACAACCGCGCGGTGCTCGTCTACGAGCCGACCGCCACCGAAGACACCGACGCCGCCGACGGCACCGACGAGGAGGCGGCGAAGTGACCGAGCTCGCCACCATGGACTTCCACCCGCAGCCCCAGGCCGGCAAGGCCAAGCCGTGGGCCTTCCCGGCACCCGAGCGCGGCACGCTCGACAACGGCCTGACCCTGTTGCGCTGCCACCGCCCGGGCCAGCAGGTCGTCGCCGTCGAGGTGATCCTCGCCGCGCCGCTGGAGGCCGAACCGGCGGGCCTCGACGGCCTCGCCACGATCATGGCGCGTGCCTTCTCCGAAGGCACCGACCGTCACTCCGCCGAGGAGTTCGCCGCCGAGCTGGAACGCTGCGGCGCCACCCTCGACGCGCACGCCGACCACCCCGGCGTGCGCCTGTCACTCGAAGTCCCCGTCTCGCGCCTTTCCAAGGCGCTGGGCCTGCTCGCCGACGCCCTCAGGGCACCGGCGTTCGCGGACAGCGAGGTCGAGCGACTGGTCCGCAACCGGCTGGACGAGATCCCGCACGAGATGGCCAACCCGGCCCGCCGCGCCGCCAAGGAGCTCTCCAAGGAGCTGTTCCCGGCGACCTCGCGCATGTCGCGCCCGCGCCAGGGCACCGAGGAGACCGTCCAGAAGATCGACTCGGCGGCCGTACGCGCCTTCTACGAGAAGCACGTACGCCCCGCGACGGCCACCGCCGTCATCGTCGGTGACCTGACCGGTGTCGACCTCGACGAGCTGCTCGCCGACACGCTCGGCGCCTGGACCGGCTCGTCCGCCGAGCCGCGCCCCGTGCCGCCGGTGAGCGCCGACGACACCGGCCGCGTGATCATCGTGGACCGCCCCGGCGCCGTCCAGACGCAGCTGCTCATCGGCCGTGTGGGCGCCGACCGGCACGATCGCGTCTGGCCCGCCCAGGTGCTCGGCACGTACTGCCTCGGCGGCACCCTCACCTCGCGCCTGGACCGCGTCCTGCGCGAGGAAAAGGGCTACACCTACGGTGTGCGGGCGTTCGGCCAGGTGCTGCGCTCGGCACCGGACGCCACGGGCGTCGCCATGCTCGCCATCAGCGGCTCTGTGGACACCCCGAACACCGGTCCGGCGCTCGACGACCTCTGGAAGGTGCTGCGCACCCTCGCCGCCGAGGGGCTGACGGACGCCGAGCGCGACGTCGCGGTACAGAACCTGGTGGGTGTGGCGCCCCTCAAGTTCGAGACCGCGGCGGCCGTCGCGAGCACGCTCGCCGACCAGGTCGAGCAGCACCTGCCGGACGACTACCAGGCGACGCTGTACCAGCAGCTCGCCGCGACCGGCACCGTGGAGGCCACCGCGGCCGCCGTGAACGCGTTCCCGGTGGACCGTCTGGTGACGGTCCTGGTGGGTGACGCCGCGCAGATCGAGGAGCCGGTCAAGGCGCTCGGAATCGGCGAAGTGACCGTCGTCCGGGCCGAGTAGAACGGCGCGACTCCCTGAGGGCCCAGGTGACTGCAGAGTCACCTGGGCCTCCTTTTACCCTGCCTTCGTCCTCAGTTGTCCGTATTGGTAGGGAGGTTGCCTGTCTGACCTGTGGCATGCGCTACAAAAGCCGTGATCCGTTTGTTGTTTGAAAGATGTCCCGTTTAGCGTCGGTCCGGCTGTTCGTCAGGCAGTGCGCCGCGCCCGCGGCACCGGACAGTCATCGCCGAGTCCCCGTACGGCGCGAGCCAGGGGAGCCGGGGACCCACACGCAGTCCCTGGGGTGAATCGGACGGCCCTCCTCGGAGGGGGTCCGTAGGAGACCTTCCTGCTCCGAACCCGTCAGCTAACCCGGTAGGCGAGAAGGAAGGAAAGGATCAGCCTCTCCATGGCGTTCATCTGTGGCACCGGGAAGCACCGCCGACCGGGCCGGGTGAAGCGTACGACCACGAACGCCGTCGGCGTCGCGGCGCTCACCACCACCGGTGTCATCGGAACCCTGGCCTCCCCGGCGCTCGCCGCGGACACCTCCGTCGAGCAGACCGGGCTCATCCCGGTCATCACGATCGGCGACTCGGTCGCCGAGCAGATCGACGCGCAGGCCGCCGCCCAGCAGCAGGCCGCCGACGAGGCCGCCGCGGAGAAGAAGGCCGAGGAGGCCACCCGCAAGCGGGCCGCGGAGAAGGCCAAGAAGGAGCGCGAGGCCAAGGAGCGGGCCGCCCGCGAGGCAGAACGCAAGCGCCTCAACTCCTTCGTGCCGCCGATCACCGGCTCGTACATCTCCACCGGCTACAAGGCAGGCGGCAGCCTCTGGTCCTCCGGTAGCCACACCGGTGTCGACTTCCACGCCGCGTCCGGCACCACGGTGCACGCCGTCGGCTCCGGCACGGTCGTCACAGCCGGCTGGGGCGGTGCCTACGGCAATCAAGTCGTGATCAAGATGCATGACGGCACGTACACCATGTACGGCCACCTGTCGTCCGTCGGTGTCTCCGTGGGGCAGACGGTCACCCCGGGCCAGCGGATAGGCGTCTCCGGGGCCACCGGCAACACCACCGGGCCGCACCTCCACTTCGAGGCGCGTACGACCTCGGAGTACGGCTCGGACATCGACCCGGTCGCGTACCTGCGCTCGCACGGCGTGAACGTCTGATCCCCGCACGGTCCGGCCGCACGGCATGCACGTCTGATCCCCGCACGGTCCGGCCGCACGGCGTGAGCTCTGACACACACACGGTCCGGCCGCACGGCATGCACGTCTGACGGCCGCATTCCTCACTGCCTCACCGCCGCTTCACCGCATCCGATGCCCCGGCTCGCCGAGCCGGGGCATCGGCGTTTCGTGAGACCGTCGTTACGGGGGCTGTCCAAAAAATATCCATGGATTCCGGGCCGCCATCGGAAATTCGGGCTTCCTGCAATAGAGTCACTGAACAAGCGTCAATCGATGGCGTTTCGCGGGGATTAAAGCGGAGGTCCGGTCATGCGTATTCCGGCGCACTCGGTATGCACGGCGATCCGTGACGACATCGTCGCGGGTGTCTACGAGCGAGGCGGCCGGCTCACCGAGGAACTGCTCGCGCGCCGCTACGGCGTCTCGCGCGTCCCCGTGCGCGAGGCCCTGCGCACGCTGGAGGCCGAGGGCTTCGTGGTCACCCGCCGGCACGCGGGCGCGTGCGTCGCGGAGCCCACCGAGCAGGAGGCCTCCGACCTGCTGGAGATGCGCATGCTCCTGGAGCCGCTGGGCGCCGCGCGGGCCGCGCAGCGCCGCACCGAGGCCCACCTCAAGGTGCTCCGAGGCCTGGTCAGGCTGGGTCAGGAGCGGGCCAGGAGGGGCAACAGCGAGGATCTGCGTTCCCTGGGCGGCTGGTTCCACGAGACGCTCGCGCAGGCCTCCGGAAGCCCCGCACTGACCTCCACGCTGGCCCAGCTGCGGCACAAGATCGCCTGGATGTACGCGGTCGAGGCGCCGGCCGACCCCGCGGAGTCCTGGGCGGAGCACGGCGGCATAGTGGACGCCGTCGCACGCGGCGACAGCGAGCGGGCCCGGGCGATCACGGCCCTGCACACCGAGCGCGCGACGGCCGCGCACCGGCTCCGATTTCCCGGTAACGGAGATCGGCCGGAACGTGTGAGGACTTCGCAACATCCCGTAAACATGACGGGCCCGCGGCATTAACAAGGACACCGTATACAAAGAGAAGTAATGCGCGGGGGATTATTTCTGCTGCCCGTAATCCCCAAAGCGAAGGGCCCGCCCGAGGTTTTCGAGCGAGCCCTTCACCATGTGTGCGGCGCGACGTCTTTTGGAACGAAGGCCACCGCAACCATCAATTGAGCAACCCCAACGGCGAGCAACCACCTCCGCGAGAGCGGCGCCGGCTCAGGCGCAAAGGGGTGCGCGCTCAGACGGTCTCGGGGAGCTCCTCGAGACCCTCCGAGACCAGCTTCGCCAGACGGTCAAGGGCGACTTCCGCACCCTCGGCGTCGGAGGTGAGGACGATCTCCTCACCGCCCTGGGCGCCCAGGCCGAGGACCGCGAGCATGGAGGCCGCGTTGACGGGGGTGCCGTCGGCCCTGGCGATCGTCACGGGGATGCCTGAGGCCGTGGCGGCCCGGACGAAGATGGAAGCGGGGCGGGCGTGGAGGCCCTCGGCCCAGCCGACGTTGACGCGGCGCTCAGCCATGTGATGCTGCCCTTCATTTTTCAGGGTTGTCTAGACCAGTGTTCCATATGGTGAAGCATGCCCGGAGCGGTCCTTCGTCCCGTCCGGAAGCGAGTCGAACCGCGGCCTCGGTCCGACGTCGTTCTCCACAGATTGCCTCGCGCCGTTGTCGGACGCGAGCCGTACTCTGGGGCCCATGCAGACCTCGTCGGACCGGCACGAGTACCCCGCCCACTGGGAAGCCGACGTGGTGCTGCGCGACGGCGGCACCGCGCGCATCAGGCCCATCACCGTTGATGACGCCACACGCCTGGTCAGCTTCTACGAGCAGGTCTCGGACGAGTCGAAGTACTACCGCTTCTTCGCGCCCTACCCGCGTCTGTCCGCCAAGGATGTCCACCGCTTCACGCACCACGACTTTGTGGACAGGGTGGGGCTCGCGGCCACGGTGGGCGGCGAGTTCATCGCCACCGTACGCTATGACCGTATTAATGCCGAGGGCCTGCCCGCCTCCTCCCCGGCCGACGAGGCCGAGGTCGCCTTCCTCGTGCAGGACGCCCACCAGGGCCGCGGCGTCGCATCGGCCCTCCTCGAACACATCGCGGCCGTGGCCCGTGAGCGCGGTATCCGTCGCTTCGCCGCCGAGGTGCTGCCCGCCAACTCCAAGATGATCAAGGTGTTCACGGACGCCGGCTACACCCAGAAACGCAGCTTCGAGGACGGCGTCGTACGCCTGGAGTTCGACCTGGAGCCCACGGACCGGTCGCTCGCCGTGCAGCGCGCGCGGGAGCAGCGCGCCGAGGCCCGCTCCGTGCAGCGGCTACTCGCGCCCGGCTCGGTCGCCGTCATCGGCGCGGGCCGCACACCTGGCGGCGTCGGCCGCAGCGTCCTCACCAACCTCCGGGACGCCGGATTCACCGGACGCCTGTACGCGGTGAACAAGGCGCTCCAGGAGGAGGAGCTCGACGGAGTCCCCGCGTACCGCTCCGTCCGCGAGATCGACGAACCCGTCGATCTCGCCGTCGTCGCCGTGCCCGCGCCGTATGTCCCCGAGGTCGTCATGGAGTGCGGCGAACACGGGGTGCAGGGGCTCGTGGTCGTGTCCGCGGGGTACGCCGAGAGCGGCCCCGAGGGGCGTGAGCGCCAGCGCGAACTCGTGCGCCAGGCGCGTACGTACGGGATGCGCATCATCGGGCCGAACGCCTTCGGGGTCATCAACACGTCCCCCGATGTGCGGCTCAACGCCTCGCTCGCCCCCGAGATGCCCCGCCCCGGACGGATAGGCCTCTTCGCGCAGTCCGGCGCCATCGGCATCGCGCTGCTGTCCCGGCTGCACCGGCGCGGCGGCGGTGTCACGGGCGTGACTGGCGTGTCGACCTTCGTCTCCTCCGGGAACCGGGCGGACGTGTCCGGCAACGATGTACTCCAGTACTGGTACGACGACCCGGACACCGATGTCGCGCTGATGTACCTCGAATCCATCGGCAACCCGCGCAAGTTCACGCGCCTCGCACGGCGGACGGCCGCGGTGAAGCCGCTGGTCGTGGTCCAAGGGGCGCGGCATGGCGGGGCGGCTCCCCAAGGACATGCCGTACGGGCCACGCGGTTGCCGCACGCCACGGTGTCGGCGTTGCTGCGGCAGGCCGGGGTGATCCGGGTGGACACGATCACGGAGCTCGTCGACGCGGGGCTTCTGCTGGCACGCCAGCCGCTTCCTCCTGGGCCCCGGGTGGCGATCCTCGGGAACTCCGAGTCGCTCGGTCTTCTTACGTACGACGCGTGCCTCGCCGAAGGGCTTCGGCCGTTGCCGCCTCTGGACCTGACGATGGCGGCTTCGGCGGAGGACTTTCACCGGGCGCTGTCGGACGCGCTTGCCGACGACGGGTGCGATGCGGTCGTCGTGACCGCCATTCCGGCGGTGGGGGAGACCCCGGCCGCGGACGCCGCCCTTGCCGAGGCGCTCCGTTCCTCGGCCGCGGCGGCTCCTTCGAAGCCGGTACTTGTGGTGCACGTCGAGCTGGGCGGGCTCGCGGAGGCCTTGTCCGCCGCGGCCAGCACCGCACCACAAGCCGGTGACACGGCACCCGGCGCTGCAGGCGGTGCCCACCCTCCCCCCCTCTCGGCTTCGCTCGAGAGGGGGGATCCCCATCGCCCCGCGGGACGACTGCCCACCGCGGGACCGGCGGACGCCCCCGCGGTAGCGCCCCCCGAAGGAGCTCGTCTCATCCCCGCCTACCCCGCTGCCGAGCGCGCCGTCCGGGCTCTTGCCGAAGCCGTCAGGTACGCGCAGTGGCGGCGGGACGCCGTCGAGCCCGGCAAGGTGCCCGAGTACGAGGACATCGACGAGAAAGGGGCCGCCGAGCAGATCGACGAGCTGCTCGCGCGGGGCGAGGGGCTGACGCTCGGCCCGGAGGAGACCTGTGTGCTGCTCGGGCGGTACGGCATCGACGTACGCCGTGCGCTGCCCGCGCCGACGCCGGACGCCGCCGTGGCGGCCGCGCGCACCATCGGTTACCCCGTGGCTCTCAAGACCACCGCCCCGCACCTGAGGCACCGCGCCGACCTGGGCGGCGTACGGCTCGACCTGGCGGACGAGGAGCAACTGCGGCGGGCATACACGGAGTTGACCGAGCTGTTCGGGAAGCCGGAGGAGCTGCGCCCGGTCGTGCAGGGCATGGCGCCACGCGGCGTCGACACGGTCGTACGAACCGTGATCGACCCGGCGGCGGGGGCGGTGCTGTCGTTCGGGCTAGCCGGGGCCGCCTCGGACCTGCTCGGGGACACCGCGCACCGGCTGATTCCGGTCACCGACCGGGACGCGGCGTCGCTGGTGCGGTCGATCCGGACGGCGCCGCTCCTCTTCGGCTGGCGCGGCTCCGCACCGGTGGACACGGCGGCCCTCGAGGAGCTGATGCTGCGCGTGTCCCGGCTGGTCGACGACCACCCGGAGGTCGTCGCCGTCTCCCTGGAGCCCGTGGTCGTCGCCCCGCGCGGCCTGAGTGTGCTCGGCGCCACCTTGCGGCTGGCCCGTGCGCCCGTCCGCGACGACCTCGGCCCGCGGACTCTCCCTGTCGTCTGAGCCGCCCCTGGTCCACGCGGTTGTCCGAGCCGTGCTGGTCCACGCGCGTATCTGTTCGGTCCACGACAGAGACCCGCGAGCGGTGCCTCGCAGTCAGTGGGCCCCCGTAGGATGGACGTCATGGCCAAGACCAGTACGACGACCCAGGGGCTGCGAGCGGCGATCGAGCGCAGCGGCTACTACCCGGCCCTCGTGGCCGAGGCGGTGGAGGCCGCGATCGGCGGCGAGGCCATCCGGTCGTACCTGGTCCACCAGGAGACGACGTTCGACGCGAACGAGGTGCGCCGGCACGTCACCGTGCTCGTCCTCACGGGCAACCGCTTCATCGTGAGCCACACCGACGAGCAGGCCGCGGACACCACGTCGCCGACCCCGTACGCCACGACGTCCACCGAGTCGGTGAAGCTCGGCCGGATCTCGTCGGTCGTCGTCAGCCGCGTCGTCGCCAATCCGGAGGAGTACACGCCGGGCACGCTGCCCCGCGAGGTCGTCCTGACCATCGGCTGGGGCGCGGTCTCCCGCATCGACCTGGAGCCCGCCGCCTGCGGCGACCCCAACTGCGAGGCGGACCACGGCTACACGGGCAGTTCGACGGCGGACGACCTCAGCCTGCGCGTCAGCGAGGCCGGGGACGGGCCGGAGACGGTCCGCCAGGCCCTCGCCTTCGCGCAGTCCCTCTCCGAGGCGACCGCGGACATCACGCGCTGATGTCTCACCCGTCCTCCCCCGCCGCCCATGATGGAGGGCGCTTCGCCCCCGCCCCGCCCGCTTCCACCTGGGACCACCCGGAACCGCTCGCCGTCGGCTCCGCACCCGTCCCCGAATACGGCGCCGGGTCGCTGGCCGACCTGCTGCCCACGCTCGCCGCAGGCATGGCCGTACCCGGCATGACCGCCGCGATCCCGGAACTGACCGAGGCCGACCGGAACTGCGTCTTCCTGATCGATGGTCTCGGCTGGGAGCAGCTGAAGGCGCACCCCGACGAGGCCCCGTTCATGACGTCACTCCTGGCGTCCTCGCGCGGCGGCACCGGCCGCCCGATCACCGCGGGCTACCCCGCGACCACCGCGACCTCCCTCGCCTCCGTCGGCACCGGCCTCCCGCCCGGTGCGCACGGCCTGCCCGGCTACACCGCGCGCAACCCCCAGACCGGCGAGCTGATGAACCAGCTCCGCTGGAACCCATGGACGGAACCGCGCGCCTGGCAGCCCTACCCCACGGTCTTCCAGCTGGCCGACGCGGCGGGCGTGCACACCGCCCAGGTCTCGTCGCCCGCCTTCCAGAACACGCCCCTGACAAAGATCGCGCTCAGCGGCGGGACGTTCCACGGGCGGCTGTCCGGCGAGGAGCGCATGGACCTCGCGGCCGAGCAACTGGCCGCCGCTGACCGCTCGTTGGTCTACACGTACTACGCCGAGGTGGACGGCAAGGGCCACCGCTTCGGCGTCGACTCGGACCCCTGGCGCGGCCAGCTCATGTACGTCGACCGCCTCGTCCAGCGCCTCGCGGAGCAACTGCCGCCGCGCAGCGCCCTGTACGTGACCGCCGACCACGGCATGATCGACATCCCCTTCGACGAACAGCACCGTATCGACTTCGACGAGGACTGGGAGCTGCGCGCAGGCGTCGCCCTGTTCGGCGGCGAGGGCCGCGCCCGGCACGCCTACGCGGTGCCGGGCGCCGAGGCGGACGTCCTGACCTGCTGGCGCGAGGTGCTGGGCGAGCAGTTCTGGGTGGCCTCGCGGGACGAGGCGATCGCGGCGGGCTGGTTCGGCCCGCACGTCGACGAGCGGGTGTACGCCCGGATCGGCGACGTCGTCGCGGCGGCCCGCGACGACGTCCTGATCATCGCGTCGGAGCGGGAGCCGAAGGAGTCGGCGATGGTCGGCAACCACGGCTCGATGACCCCCGCCGAGCAGCTCGTGCCCCTCCTGCAAGTACGTTCCTGAAGCGCGGCCCGCCCTCATGTCTCCCTCGCCGAAAGGTGCTCAACTTCCCATGCCCGAGCTGGTGTTCTTCTCCGGAACGATGGACTGCGGGAAGTCGACTTTGGCGCTTCAAATTGCGCACAACCGTTCGGCGCGCGGCTTGCAGGGTGTGATCTTCACGCGTGATGACCGTGCGGGTGAGGGGAAGCTGTCGTCGCGTCTGGGGTTGGTGACGGAGGCGGTCGAGGCTGCTCCGGGTATGGATCTGTACGGGTATCTGGTGGAGCAGATGTCGCACGGCGCGCGGGTCGATTACGCGATCGTGGATGAGGCGCAGTTCCTCGCACCCGGGCAGATCGACCAGCTGGCGCGTGTCGTGGATGACCTGGAGATGGACGTCTTCGCGTTCGGCATCACCACGGACTTCCGGACCAAGCTGTTCCCCGGTTCGCAGCGGATGATCGAGCTGGCGGACCGTATAGAGACGTTGCAGGTCGAGGCGATGTGTTGGTGCGGCGCCCGGGCAACGCACAACGCCCGCACGGTGGGCGGGGCGATGGTGGTCGAGGGCGACCAGGTTGTGGTGGGGGATGTTGACAGGCCGGCCGATGAGGTCGGCTATGAGGTGCTGTGCCGACGCCATCACCGCAAGCGGATGACGAGCGCGGCGGCCCGGGCAGCGGCGCTGTCGCCCGACGTATTGCCAGTCACCCCCGCCTGACCCCGGCTGTGACGCCAGGGCTCAGGTCTGGCTCGCTCGCCGAAGGCCCCGGAAAGCGGAATCGCCGCAGGCTACCGTTGGGTCGCTGGTGGCGACAGTGACCGCCTCGCTGTAACGAGAAGCCCCACGGCAGGGGTGTGTCCTGATCAACCCGGACGCCGGCACGCACAGGCTGGCGGTGACGGGACAAAGTCATGAAGTTCCGCTTCAACGTGTGACGCCTGATTCCTTGATCGGCTGAAGTGGCTGGTCAGGTTAAGAAACCCTAGGTCAGGGGCCAGATGTTCGGGTCTGGCCCCTTCCTGTTTTCTCCGGCTGGATCAGCCTGTTTCCTGTCCCTGTGCTGACTTGGTGCTGACCCTCCGGCAGGGCGCCGTCCGGAGATCAAGTACGTAAGCGGCTTCGCGCTGTCGGCCCCGGAAGGGGCCGCACAACGGTTTGAACCGCCCCGGGTTCGGTAGAGATCTCAGTTCCGCAGCTCCACGAGCGGCTTCTGATCAGCCGCGATGCTCGTTGCGTGTGAGTTTCGTTCGTGGGGCTGGTGGAGCCACCGCCTTCGCGCCCCCTGACAGTCACCCTCGCCGAGCAGGGTGTTGGCTCCAACCGCAATCTCGCCCTCCGTACCCGCCTCTGCACTCGATCCGCTAGGTCGCCCGGGATGAAGTAAGATTCAATCTACGTAATAATCTATCTACGTTAATCGCCTGGGGTGTGTCGTGGAGTTCCAAGGTCGGGCCGGAGATCTTGAACTGCTGGCCGAGCAGTACCGGACGGTGGCAGAGGGTGTTGGAGCCACTCGAGGGCGGGCTGTGATCATGACGGGCCGGCGCCGAGTGGGGAAGTCGCGACTGGTCCAGGAGTTCTGCGACCGCTCGGGAGCGCCGTACGTGGTGTTCCAGGCCACCCGGGGGCGTAACCCTGTGACGGAGCGCGCCGACTTTGCCGCGACCCTCGCGCAGTCCCCACTGCCGGGGGTGGAGCTGGTCGCCGGCCTCCAGGCGCAGGACTGGAACCAGGCCCTGCGCTCGCTGGCGCTCGCGGTACCCGATGACTCACTCAGCATCGCGGTGATTGACGAGGTGCCCTGGCTGGTCGAGCAGGATCAGGAATTCGAGGGCGCACTCCAAACTGTCTGGGACCGTCACCTCTCTTCCAAGCCCGTGCTTCTGCTGCTGGTTGGCAGCGATACATCGGTGATGGAGGCACTGCAGTCGTACGGGCGCCCGTTCTTCGGCCGGGCGGCGAAAATGACCGTCCGTCCCCTGAACCTGGCCGACGTGCAGGCCATGACCGAGCTCGACGCCGCAGGGGCCGTCGACGCCCAGTTGATCACTGGAGGATTCCCCGAGATCGTGCAGTCATGGCGGCCGGGAATGGGGCGTACGGCGTTCTTGCAGGCTTCGGTCGCCAATCCTCTCTCGCCCCTGCTGGTGGCTGGCGAGCTGTCCCTGCTGGGCGAATTTCCTGAGGCTTCGCACTCACGGGCTGTACTGGAAGCGGTTGGCAGCGGTGAGCGCACGTTCAGCGCGATCGCAGCCCAGGCCGGCGGCGCCAGCGCGCTGCCGTCCGGCACGCTCTCCCCGCTGCTGGCCATGCTGCAGGCCAAGCGAGTCCTGGCCGCTGATCTCCCCCTGTCCGTCAAGCCGGACAGCAAGAACAAGCGCTACCGGATCGCCGACCCGTATCTGCGGTTCTGGCTGGCCTTTCTGGCGCGCGCGATCCCACTCATCGAGCGTGGCCGCGGTGACTTGGCGCTGGAACGCATCGAGCGGTCATGGACCACTTGGCGCGGGCGAGCGGTCGAGCCACTGATCCGCGAGTCCTTGCTGCGTCTGATGCCCAATGACGAGTGGCCCGAGACCGAGGCCATCGGCGGTTGGTGGAACCGTCAAAACAACCCCGAGATCGATCTCATCGGTGCAGACCGCGAACCGGTGGCCCGGCAGGTGCACTTCGTCGGATCGGTCAAGTGGCTGGAGACCCAGCCCTTCGGCCGTCATGAGTACGACGCCTTGGTACGCGACATGCTCGCTGTCCCCGGTACCGCGCCGGACACTCCGCTGGTCGCGGTCTCCCGCTGCGGGGTGGTCGATGATCTGCCGCTGACCGCGCACTGGGGACCGGAGGACCTCGTACGGGCGTGGCAGCCCCGATAGTCGCGGAACCCGAGGTCTCTCACCTCGCAAGTGCCCCTGGAACTACGGAGCTGCTTGAGGTTCACGCTGTGAACGGTGATGGGAGGTGCCTGAGCCCACGTAGGTCTCCGCATCCGACAGCAGGCGCCCTCTTTCGATGATTCCGTGTGTCGGTGATTCCGTGGGGCGTCGGACCGGAATGTGCAAGGGAGCCCCGCACAAGAGCACCGTCAACAGTGCGCTCCTCCTCGCACCTTGCGAGATGCGAGCGGCGACGAGGCACGGTGTGCACCTGGGCCTTCAGCCCGGAGCGCAAAGCGACGAGCTTGGCCCGCTAGCGCACTAGTTCCCGCAGCTAGTTCCCGCAGCTCGCGGACCTGCGGTGGTGCGATCCAGGCTTCCGGCAGCCGTCCCATCCGCAGCAGGTCGGCCAGGTCCGCGGCGTCGCGGATGTCGTTCTTCACGCGCCGATAAGCGAAGCCCTTCACGCCCAGCGGGTGGGCCAGGTGGACGCGTGCCCCGGCGGCCTGCAGGACGTCGGCCACCCAGTACCAGCCGTAAGTGGCTTCCAGGACCACGTCGGGGTCGCGTCCGGCCTGCTCGGTCTGAGATTCGTCGCAGGTTTGAGTCCCGGGCAGGGCGCCAGACTGTCGGCGGTGCGCGACCTCACGCCACATGAACGCACAGGCGACGGCAAGTCAAATGATCGATCAAAAGGTTCCGGATCTGGTCACTCGCAGGACGCAGTCCCAGCAACAGACTCAGTCATCGTTCGGTGGTGCGAAATACATTGATACGGCTTGGGGTGACTGCTTTCTCGGCAGGGCTGGTCATGGGTTCCATGGCCCCCTCGGCAGCGGCAAGCGAATCAGACGGTGACGACCACGGACCCCTCAACTCCGCCCCGGTACTTGAGGGAGCCGATCCCGAGCTGGGGCGGACCCCGGCGGCCTCGTCCAAGCTCGACGAACCGAACCTGGTCCTCGGGGAAGCCGGAGACCGGCGCATCGTCCTCGATGAGGACAAGCGGCCGGTGGCTCCCGGGCTCGACCTGACCTCCTTTCAGTGGCTCGACTCCGTCGGCTTCATGCGTGGCGACGTGCTCGTGGCCGACCTCGGCACGGACGGCCTGTCCGGCGACTATCTGTTCCCCGGTGAAGTGGCACGGAGCCAGGCGCTGTCCGAGCAGGCCGAGCGCGAGGGTGCGGTCGCCGCCGTGAACGGCGACTTCTTCGACATCAACAACTCCAGTGCCCCTCTGGGCATCGGTGTCTCCCAGGACGGCGCGGTCAAGGGCCCCGTTCCGGGCTGGAACAACGCCGTCGGCGTCGATGCCGAGGGTATCGGGCGGATGACCCGGATGTTCCTCGAGGGCTCGGTGTCCATGCCCGAGGGGCGCACCGCGCGCCTCGATGGGCTCAACCAGCACCAGCTTCCGGCCAACGGCATCGGCGCCTACACCTCGCTGTGGGGCAGCTACTCGCGGAGCGGCTCGGCAGGCACCGGTCCGGTCCGTGAGGTCACGGTCGTCGACGGCAAGGTGACGGCCACCGCCACCCAGGCCGGGTCCGGTGCCATCCCCGAGAACGGCTTCGTGCTCCTCGGCCGTGGTTCCGGAGCCGACGCCATGGCCGCGTTGAGCGTCGGCGACGCCGTCTCGCTGGACTACGCGCCGCGCTCCGAGGACGGCAAGGACATGGGCTTCGCGATCGGCGGCAACACCGTGCTGCTGCGCGACGGCGTCGTACAGCCGCAGGGCGACAAGGCTGTCCATCCCCGTACGTCCGTGGGCTTCTCGGCCGACGGAAAGAAGATGTTCCTGGTCACCATCGACGGGCGCAGCGCCGAGAGCCGCGGCATGTCGTACGACGAGCTCGGCTCCTTCATGAAGGAGCTCGGGGCCAACGACGCGCTCAACCTCGATGGCGGCGGCTCCTCCACCCTCGTCGCCCGCGAGGCCGGCGAGGAGGGCGTCGACCTGGAGAACACCCCCTCCGACGGTGCCGAGCGCCCTGTCCCGAACGGCCTCGCGCTCTTCGCGGAGGAAGGCAGCGGCCGACTCACCGGCATGCGGGTCGCGCCGACAGCCGACGAGGAGGACGAGTCGCTCAGCCGCGTCTTCCCCGGCCTCACCCGTGAACTGGACGCGCTCGGCCACGACGAGACCTACGCGCCCGTCAGTGCGGAACCGCACTGGCATGTGGCGGTGTCCGCGGTCGGCAAGGTCGAGCAGGACGGCACCTTCGCCGCCCGCCGGCCGGGCGACGCCGAGGTGGTCGCGCAGGCCGGGGACGCCACCGGACGGCTGCGGATGACCGTGCTCGGTGAACTCGCCCGCACCCGGCCGGACGTGGACAAGATCTCGCTCAAGGACGGGAAGGCAACCGGAGAGTTCGGCATCGTCGGCTACGACGGGGACGGCTTCCAGGCCCCCATCGAGCCGGCCGACGTCACGCTCGACTACGACCACGAGCTGCTGGAGCTCACCCCCACCGAGGAGGGCACCTTCTCGGTCACGCCGAAGAAGGACAGCCTCGGCACCGTGGTCACCGCCACCGTGCAGGGCGTTGTCACCCAGGTGCCGGTCAGCGTGGGGCTCCAGGATGTCGTGGCCGCCGACATGGCCGATGCCGCACAGTGGCGGTTCGGCACCGCCCGGGGTGCCGGCTCGGTCGAGGCGGCGACCGGTCGCGACGGCGGCCCCGCCCTGAAGCTGAACTACGACTTCACCCGGTCCACGGCGACCAGGACCGCCTACGCCACCTCGCCGAAGCCCATTCAGCTTCCCGGCCAGCCGCTGTCGCTGGGCGCCTGGGTGTACGGCTCGGGCAAGGGCGAGTGGACCGCGTTCAACATCATCGACGCCCAGGGCAAGTCCCAGTCCCTCTACGGGCCCTACATCACCTGGACCGGCTGGCGGTACATGGAGGTGCAGATCCCCCAGACCGTCGCGTTCCCGGTGAGCGTCAACCGCTTCTACACGATCGAGACGTCGGCGAGCAAGCAGTACACCGGCTCCGTGCTGGTCGACGACATCACGGCCCGGGTCGCGCCGCAGGTCCAGGTGCCCGCCGCGCCCGTGGTGCCGGACCCGGTCATCCTGCAGGACGGCTCCGTGGCCGGCGACTCGCGCCGCTGGCGCTTCGCCGTCGTCTCGGACGCCCAGTTCATCGCCGCCGACCCGGACAGCCCGCTCGTCGACGCCGCGCGGCGTACCCTCCGCGAGGCGCTGGCGGCCGATCCGGACTTCATCGTCATCAACGGAGACTGGGTCGACACCGGTTACCCCGAGGACCTGGCGCTGGCGCACCGCATCATCGACGAGGAGCTCGGCGACAAGGTGCCCTGGTACTACAACCCGGGCAATCACGAGGTCTACGGCTCGGGCAGCCAGGACAACTTCCGCAAGGAGTTCGGCGACACCCACCGGACCTTCGAGCATGAGGGAACCCGCTTCATCCTGCTGGACTCCTCGCTCGGCACGCTGAACGGTGGCGGATTCGACCAGTGGGAGATGCTCCGGGACGAGCTCGACAAGGCGGCCGAGGACGACAGCGTCAACGGTGTCGTCGCGATGTGGCACCACCCGCCGCGTGACCCGTCGCCGCTGGCGAACAGCCAGATGACCAACCGGACCGAGGCGGCCGTCGTCGAGGACTGGCTGGCCGACTTCCGCCGCGACACCGGCAAGGGCGCGGCCTTCATCGGGTCCCACGTCGGCCAGTTCTCCGCCAACAGCATCGACGGCGTCCAGTACCTCGTCAACGGCAACAGCGGCAAGGCGCCGTCCACATCGGTCGGAGACGGCGGTTTCACCGGCTGGTCGCTGGTGGGCATCGACCCCCACGGCGACCGGGCCCCCGTCGACGCACGGCACCGCGCGGCGCCCGAGTCGCGCTCGGCCCACCCGTGGATCCAGGTCGAGTTCCGGGCGCACGTGGACAAGCTTGCCCTCGCCCCGGTCGGTGAGCTGTCCGCCGGAGCGCAGACCGACATCCGGGCGAGGGTGACCCAGCGCGGAGTCACGGTGCCTGTGGCCTACCCGGTCAGCGCCGACTGGTCGGGAACGGACAACATCCACATCGGCCCGGCCGACCAGGCCGGGACGCAGGACATCGCCGCCTACGACCCGCGGACCGGGGTGCTCACCGCACTGCGGCCGGGCAGCGGATCGCTGTCCGTGACCATCAACGCGGTGACCGCCACCCAGCCGGTGGCGGTCGGTTAACTCCACCGCTGCTGTCTGCTCCACCCGGTGCCCCGGCCCGCTTCGTGCGGTCGGGGCACCTCCTCCTTCCTGCTGCTCGTCGTGGTGGTCGCGTTGCCTTTCCTGCTCGGCTGATCGCGACCCACGGGGACGGAGGCCGGTCACGCAGAGGAGGGCCGCCATCGCAGTCATCCGGACCTCAGCACGGATGCGTACCGCCGCGACAGGGAGTGTCTGAATTGACACACCCGCCGCCGGAGACGTCGGTATCCATCGCCCAGCCGACGATTCTCGCGTCACGACCGGGAGCGTGGGCCTCATTCTGAGAGATCAGCAGATGGTGGATGGTCAAGCAAAAGGACGCTGGCTCTCCAGATCGAGCACAACCGCTCGGCGCGGGGTCTGCAGGGCATGATCTTCACGCGGGACGACCGCGCTGGCGAGGGCAAGCTCTCGTCGCGCCTGGGCCTGGTCACGGACGCGGTGGAGGTCGAGGACGGGCAGGACCTGTACGTCTACCTGGTCGACCACCTCTCCCAGGGCGGGCGCGCGGACTACGTGATCGCCGACGAGGCGCAGTTCCTCACGCCGGAGCAGATCGACCAACTCGCCCGTGTGGTCGACGACCTGGGCCTCGACGGCTACGCCTTCGGCATCACCACAGACTTCCGCTCCAAGCTCTTCCCCGGTTCGCAGCGGCTGGTGGAGCTCGCGGACCGGGTCGAGGTGCTCCAGGTCGAGGCCCTGTGCTGGTGCGGCGCCCGCGCCACCCACAACGCCCGCACCATAGGCGGCGAGATGGTCGTCGAGGGCGCCCAGGTGGTCGTCGGCGACGTCAACCAGTCGGAGGACATCGGCTACGAAGTGCTGTGCCGTCGGCACCACCGTCGCCGTATGACGGCCGCGGCGAGCCGCGCGGGCGCCCTGTCGCCGGACGTACTGCCGATCGCCTCCTCCTGATCGGCTGCCGCGAGGCGGCCGTTGTGGCAGCCGCGAGCCAGCCGTTTCGGCGGCGCGCCGCGGCCCCGCCGCTCAGCGCACGGAGTGGATCAGCGAGAACATCGCTCCCTCCGGATCCGCCACCGTCGCCACCCGCCCGTACGGCGAGTCGCGCGCGGCCTTCAGGAGGTGCCCGCCGAGCTCGAGGACATGGTCGACGGCGTCGTCCACGTCCGCGACCTCGAAGTACGTCATCCAGTGCGGGCCGCGGTCGCGGGGCAGACCGCGTCCGACGCCGTGGATGCCGGCCACCGGGCGGCCCTCGACGTGGAGGGTCACGTAGTCGAAGTCGGCCGAGACGACCGCCTCCTGCTCGAAGCCGAAGACCCCTTGGTAGAACTTGACGACGCTCTCGGAGTCGCGGGTCACGAGCTCGTTCCAGGCGGGCGTGCCCGGCACGCCAGTGATTCCGGTGCCCAGGTGGGCGGCCGCCTGCCAGATGCCGAAAACGGCGCCCGCCGGGTCCGAGGCGATCGCCAGCCGCCCGGCCTCCCCGGCGTCGAGGGGGCCGACGCCCACGGTGCCACCGCTGTGGCGGACCGTCGCGGCGGTCTGGTCCACGTCGTCCGAGGCGAGGTACGGCGTCCATGCGATGGGCAGATGCCGGTCGGGTGGCAACTGGCCGATCCCCGCCACCTCTTGGCCGCCGAGCAGGGCCCGCACGTACGGGCCGAGCTGCTGCGGTCCCGGCCGGAACTCCCAGCCGAACAACGCTCCGTAGAACTCCTGGGTCGCGGCCATCCCGTGCACCATCAGACTCACCCAGCAAGGTGTGCCGGGCGTGTGCCGGGCGTGCGTTGCGCCGTTCAGGCCGGCCGACCCCCGTGCCTCGGTCATCGTCACTCTCTTCTCGGCCCCTCGCGGTGGCCGGTCACCTTCCGCCTACGAACACGTACCGCGGTCGCCTGCGAGCACGCGTACCGCGTCCGTGCACGCCCCGTGCCGATGTTCGCACCACCGGTCGTACGGTGCGTCCCGGCGAGGCCGTCCTTGGCGGCTTTCGGCCGGAGAATGCCCGGTCTGCCGTTTCCCATCCGTTTCGGCGTCATTGCCGCGTGGTGGCCATCGGCTGTACAGCATGTGCCCGATCCCATACGCCTCGTGATCGGACCTGTCCGGCGGAGCAGAGTAGTCGGACCTGGGCCACGCGGCCACCCCGTACGCAAGGATGGAGGCCATGAACGCCATCATTTCCGCGTCCGAACTCGCGAGTGACCTGGCCGGTCCCAACCCTCCGGTCCTCCTCGACGTCCGCTGGCAGCTGGGCGGCCCGAACCTGCGCTCCGTGTACGAGGAGGCGCACATTCCAGGGGCCGTTTTTGTCGATTTGGATTCCGAACTTGCTGGTCCGGCCGGGTCCGGGGGCCGGCATCCGCTTCCCGGCCTGGAGGTCTTCGGCGCGGCGATGCGGGCCGCCGGAGTCTCGGCGGACCGCGATGTCGTTGTGTACGACGGCGGGCAGGGCTGGGCCGCCGCGCGCGCCTGGTGGTTGCTGGGCTATATGGGTCATCCGTCGGTACGCGTGCTTGACGGCGGGCTCGCCGCCTGGAGCGGGCCGGTCTCCTCGGAGATCCCCGCGCCCGTCCCCGGGAGCTTCGCACCGGTCCCGGGTGCGCGGCGGTTGCTCGACGCGGACGGAGCGGCGGCGCTCGCCCGCACCGGCGTGCTGCTCGACGCCCGGGCCGGTGAGCGGTACCGGGGCGAGGTCGAGCCGATCGACCCCGTCGGCGGGCACATCCCCGGGGCGGTCTCCGCGCCGACCACGGAGAACGTCACCGACGACGGACGGTTCCTGCCGGGCGCGGACCTCGCCGACCGCTTCAAGTCCCTTGGCGCGACCGGCACTTCCGAGGTCGGCGTCTACTGCGGATCGGGTGTCTCCGCTGCCCACGAGGTGCTGGCCCTCGCCGTCGCGGGCATTCCCGCCGCCCTGTACGTGGGCTCCTGGTCGGAGTGGTCCCAGGACGCGAACCGCCCGGTCGCGGTGGGCCCGGACCCTCAGTGACGGCGAAGACTTCAGCGACGGCGAAGACTTCAGCCACGGCGATGGGGCCCGCACCTGCCTGGCGCGGGCCCCATCGCCGTACAACCGACTAGTCCTGCTTCTTCCGACGCGTGCCGAAGACGATCTCGTCCCAGCTCGGGACCGCCGCTCTGCGGCCCGGGCGGACGCCGTCGGCCTCGGCCTGGCGGTCGGTGGCGCCGACGAGACGGTCGCGGTGGCTGCCGACCGAGCGGGGCATGAGGACGTCCGCGTAGGCGGAACCGGCGCCGGCCGAGGCCGCGGGAGCCGGGGGCTCCTCCGACTCGGGCTCGGGAGCCGGCTCCTCCGCGGCGGGACGCTCGGTGGTGGAGGGCCGCTCGGGCACCACCATGTCGCCCCGGAAGCTGGGCACCGCCTCCAAGAGGCTGGTGAGCGAGTCCCGTTCGCCCGACTCCTCGACCGGCTCCGGGGACGGCGACGGCAGGCTCGGCCGCTCCGTCTGCCGGTCCAGGGCGCGGTCGAGCGGGCGGTCGCGGGGCAGCCGTGCGATCCGCGGTACGAACGGGAAGCTCGGCTCGGGCGCCGCGAGGTCGTCGGACTCGCCGATCAGCGAGCGCGCCTCGTCGTCGACGGCCTGGACGAGCCGCCGCGGCGGGTCGTACGTCCAGCTCGCCGAGTGCGGCTCACCCGCGACCCGGTAGACCAGCAGTACTTCCCAGGTGCCGTCGTCACGGCGCCACGAGTCCCACTGGACGGTGTCCTTCTCGGCGCCGCGCAGCAGCAGTCGCTCCTGGACGGCCTCGCCGAGCTGGGGTCCGGCGTTCTCACCGGGGCGGCGGACGGGGGTCTTCCGCGCGCGCTCGGCCATGAAGGCGCGCTCGGCGAGCACCGGGCCCTCGAAGCGGCGTACGCGGTCGACAGGGATTCCGGCGAGCTGGGCGACTTCCTCCGCGGAGGCGCCGGCACGTATCCGCGCCTGGATGTCTCGGGGGCGGAGATGGCTCTCCACCTCGATCTCGATCTGGCCGAGGCGGGGACGGTCGCCGCGTACGGCGGCGCGCAGACGCTCGTCAATCGGAAGCGTGTACTCCGTGCTGTCCGCAGCCTTCAGCACCAGCCGTGTGCCGTCGTTAGAGACGGCCACGACACGCAGTTCCGGCATGGGGACCTCCCGGGTGGTGCCTGCCGACGTCACGTGCGTCGCTGCTTCCGCTAGTCGAGTGTGGCCTGCCCGGGTGCAGCCTGCCACAACCTTGCCGAGTTGCCCGGCGTGTCGGGCGCGGGCCCGGGATCGCCGTTATGGCACGGTTACCTATTCGCAACGCTAAGTGACGAACTCCATCACCCTGTGCAACGAGCCCCCTCCCGGCGGTCCTGCAAGGCCCCGGACACCCTGGCGGGAGTCCGGACCCAGGGCTCGCAACAGTACTCCATTCGGACCACGTGCGTGGATCGGCGCGCCGCTCAACTTCCGGTGGGGGGTGGCGGTTCGCCGCCCGATGCGCCGTTTTCGTGACCATGAAACGTGGCGTACTCCACGTAATCACCTGAAACGGAACTAATGGTTTCGCTAGTACGTCCCTTTGTCCTGCAGTCGGTAGGTGAAGTACGGGAAAGGCAGGCAAGGTCCGGGGATGCGTGAGAAGTCGGATGCCGAGGAGGAGCCGAAGAAGAAGCGGTTGGATCTGAACGTTCCGCAAGTAGCGGGCAGTGCCGTGGCCGCGGCGGTGGCCAAACTCGCCTCCTACTTCGGGGTGTACGGGACGATCCTGGGCGCCGGAGTGGTGAGCGCCATCGCCACCTTCGGAGGCACCGTCTTCCAGAACTTCTTCAAGCGCACGGGCGAGCAGATACGCGATGTGACGGTCCAGGCCAAGCCGAAACCCGAGCGGGCCCCCGCCGTGGGGGAGTTCACCGAAGGGACCGTCTACCGCGCGCGGGTCAAGAGCTGGCGGCGGCCGCTGGTCGCCGCGGCGCTCGTCTTCGGCATCACCATGACGCACCGTGTACGAACTCGCGTCGGGGCAGAGCTTCAGCGGCGACGGGAAGAGCACGACCGTCGGCAACGCGTTCCGGGGCAGCGGCTCCAACTCCCAGGATTCGGTGCCCGATACGACGCCCTCGACTGGCTCCTCCTCCGACTCGGCTTCCGGGTCGCCCTCGGATTCCGCCTCCGGCTCCCCCTCCGGTTCATCCGAGGAGCCGGCCTCCGGTGACAGCGGTGCCGGCGCCGGTGCCGCTCAGGAGGACGGCGACAGCGGTACGACTCCCACGCCGACGCCGAGTTCGAGCGTGCCCTCGGGGGCCGGGAACACCACCGCGACCCCCACGCCCAGTTCGCCGACGACGACTACGAGCCCAGCACCCGACGCAAGTAGTCGTTCCCGAAGCGCCGATCCGGGTCGAGACGATTCCTCAGCGCCGTGAACTCGCCGAAGCGCGGATAGACCTCGGAGAAGTACTCCGCGTCGCGCGTGTGCACCTTGCCCCAGTGCGGCCGTCCCTCGTGCGCCGTGAAGATCCGCTCGGCGGCGGTGAAGTACGCCTGATAGGGGGTGCCCCTGAACATGTGGACGGCGATGTACGCGCTGTCCCGGCCCGACGCCGTGGAGAGCGTGATGTCGTCGGCGGGCGCCGTGCGCACCTCGACGGGGAAGCTGATCCGCAGGTTCGAGCGGTCGACCATCGCCTTCAGCTCGCGCAGCGTCTCGACGAGGGCCTCGCGCGGGACGGCGTACTCCATCTCCACGAACCGCACCCGGCGCGGAGACGTGAAGACCTTGTAGGGAATGTCGGTGTACGTCCGGGCGGACAGCGCGCGGCTGGAGATCTTCGTGATCGCCGGGATGGCGGCGGGCACGGCGCGGCCCACCAGATTGGCCGCGTGGAAGACGCCGTTGGAGAGGAACTCGTCCTCGATCCAGCCGCTCAGCTGTGACACCGGCTTCTCGGGTCCTGCGCTGCGGTTGTTGCGCTTGGTGTTGCAGTTGCCGGTGTGCGGGAACCAGTAGAACTCGAAGTGCTCGTTCTCGGTGAAGAGTTCGTCGAAGTCGGCCGTGACCTTGTCGAAGGTCATCGGCTCCTCGCGGGCCGTGAGCAGAAAAAGGGGCTCTACGGAGAGGGTGATCGCGGTGATGATCCCCAGGGCGCCGATTCCGACGCTGGCCGCCGCGAAGACGTCGGGATTCTCCTTCTCGGAGCAGGTGAGCACCGAACCGTCCGCCGTGACCAGCTCAAGTTCCTTGATCTGCGCGGCGATCGAGGCCGAGTCACGCCCCGTGCCGTGCGTTCCGGTGCTGGTCGCGCCCGAAACCGTCTGCTCCATGATGTCGCCCATGTTCGTGAGCGACAGCCTCTCGCGCGCGAGAGCCACATTGAGACGCTTGAGCGGGGTGCCCGCGTCGACCGTGACCGTCCCCGCCTCACGGTCGATCTTGCGGATACCGGTCAGCAGTTGAGGGCGGATCAATATGCCGTCGGTCGCGGCGGCGGCCGTGAAGGAGTGCCCCGTGCCGACGGCCTTCACCGTCAGACCGTCGTCGGCGGCCTTCCGTACGACGGCGGAGAGTTCCTCGACCGAGGCGGGAGTGATCTCCCGTACCGGCCGGGCGGTGACGTTCCCCGCCCAGTTACGCCACGTGCCGCTCTTCCCGCTCGCTGTGGTGCTCATGGGACCCTCCCCGCCGCGGAACCGGCTTGCTCAGCCGGCGGTACCCGAGGAAACCGACCGCGGCCGCGACGGTCCCGGACACCGCCGGAACCCCGTACCCGGCCTTCGCGCCGGCGGCGTCGATCACCCAGCCGGCCACGGAGGAGCCGAGCGCGACCCCGACCGCGAGTCCGGTGCTCACCCAGGTCATGCCCTCGGTCAGTTTCGCGCGTGGTACGTGCTGTTCGATGAGGGACATCGTCGTGATCATCGTGGGCGCGATGGACAGACCCGCAACGAACAGCGCCACGGCCAGGAACGGCAAGTTTCCGACCAGTAGGAGGGGGATCATACTCACGGCCATCGCGCATATGCCCAGCAGCCACCGAGGTTCGGGCGCTCCGCTGAAGCGCAGCAGCCCGAACACGGCTCCTGCTACGCAGGAGCCCGCCGCGTACAGGGCGAGCACGACGCTCGCGGCGCCCTTGTGGCCCTGCTCGTCGGCGAAGGCGACGGTGACCACGTCGACGCCCCCGAAGATCGCTCCGGTCGCAATGAAGGTGGCCACCAGCACCTGGAGGCCGGGCGCGCGCAGCGCCGAGCCGCCGCCGTGCTGCTCGCGCGGATGCGGCTCGGGCTCGGTGGCGCGCTGCGCGGTCAGCCAGAAGACGCCGACCGCCAGGAAGCAGGCCGCCAGCAGCGGTCCGGCCTCCGGGAACCAGGCCGTGGACAGGCCGATGGAGATGATCGGCCCGAAGATGAAGCAGACCTCGTCGACCACGGACTCGAAGGAGTACGCGGTGTGCAGCTGCGGTGTGCCCCGGTACACGGCCGCCCAGCGGGCGCGGATCATCGCGCCGAGGCTCGGTACGCAGCCGATGCCGGCGCTGAACAGGAACAGCGTCCAGTCCGGCCACCCGTAATGCGCGGCGAGAAGCAGTCCGGCCGAAGCCGCGAGCGCGAAGAGCGTGGCCGGGCGCAGTACCCGCCGCTGCCCGTACTGGTCCACCAGGCGCGAGACCTGCGGGCCCGCCACCGCGGCGGCCAGCGCGATGGTGGCGGACAGCGCGCCCGCGAGGCCGTACCGACCGGTGAGCTGGGAGATCATCGTGACCACGCCGATGCCCATCATCGACAGCGGCATACGGCCGAGGAAGCCCGCGGCGGAGAAGCCCTTGGAGCCAGGGGCGGCGAACAGAGCGCGGTACGGGCTGGGCACGGGGGTCTCCGGTCGGCTCGGCTCGGCCGCTCGGTCACTACGGGCGGTCGGACTCCGGTTGGGCGTGACGCTGGCGGGTAAGGCGTGAAGCCAGCCGATACAGCTTACGGGTGAGGTGACCCTCAACGCACGCCCCCCTGCACGCCACCGTGGCCTGACGTAACCGCCACGCCGCCCGGTGTGGCGGGCTCGCCGCGTCCGTTGGCGCGGGGTGGGTTTTCCTCGCCCCCGGCCGCCCCTTCCCATTCCCGTCACCTGGGGCTCCGCCCCAGACCCCGCTCCTCAAACGCCGGAGGGGCTGGTTCTTCTGTCAGTGGTGGGTGGCAGGATCGGTGGTATGCCAGATGCGCTCGATGCCACCCCCTACGACGCCCTGCTCCTGCTCTCGTTCGGCGGTCCCGAAGGCCCGGACGACGTGCTCCCGTTCCTGGAGAACGTGACGCGGGGGCGCGGCATCCCCAAGGAACGGCTCAAGGAGGTGGGGCAGCACTACTTCCTGTTCGGCGGGGTCAGCCCCATCAACGACCAGAACCGCGCCCTGCTCGAAGCCCTCCGCAAGGAGTTCGCCGGCCACGGCCTGGACCTGCCCGTCTACTGGGGCAACCGCAACTGGGCGCCGTACCTGACCGACACCCTGCGCGAGATGATCGGCGACGGCCGCCGCCGCATCCTCGTCATCGCCACCAGCGCGTACGCCTCGTACTCGGGCTGCCGCCAGTACCGGGAGGACCTCGCCGGGGCCCTGGCCACGCTCGAAGCCGAAGGCCTGGAGCTGCCGAGGATCGACAAGCTGCGGCACTACTTCAACCACCCCGGCTTCGTGGAGCCCATGATCGAGGGCGTCCTGAAGTCGCTCGCCGAACTCCCCGAGGACGTACGGGAGAGCGCGCACCTCGCCTTCACCACGCACTCCATCCCGACCTCCGCCGCGGACACCTCGGGACCGGTCGAGGGCCACGGCGACGGTGGCGCATACGTCGAGCAGCACCTGGTCGTCGCGCAGCTGATCGCCGACGCCGTGCGCGAGGAGACCGGGATCGAGCACCCCTGGCGGCTCGTCTACCAGTCGCGCTCCGGAGCCCCGCACATTCCGTGGCTGGAGCCCGACATCTGCGACCACCTGGAGGAGCTGCACGGCTCCGGGGTACCGGCCGTCGTGATGGCCCCCATCGGCTTCGTGTCGGACCACATGGAGGTCCTGTACGACCTCGACACGGAGGCGAAGGCCAAGGCCGAGGAGCTGGGTCTGCCGGTGCGCCGCTCGGCCACCGTGGGCGCCGACCCCCGGTTCGCCGCGGCGATCCGTGAACTCGTCCTGGAGCGCGCCGCGACCGAGAGAGGGCGGCCAGTGACCCCGTGTGCCCTCGGCGCGCTCGGCGCGAGCCACGACCTGTGCCCGGTCGGCTGCTGCCCCGGCCGAGTCCCCAAGCCCGCCGCCGCGGGCGCCGACAGCCCCTACGCATGAGGAGCCCCGTGACCGACCCCCTGCGCACCGATCTGCTCCAGCTCGCCCAGGAGGCCGCCCGTCGCGCCGGGGAGCTGCTGCGGGACGGCCGGCCCGCGGACCTTACGGTCGCCGCGACCAAGTCCAGCCCGATCGACGTCGTCACCGAGATGGACATCGCCGCCGAGAAGCTGATCACCGACCTGATCTCCGTGCACCGCCCGGACGACGGCTTCCTCGGCGAGGAGGGTGCCTCCACGGAGGGCACCAGCGGCATCCGCTGGGTCATCGACCCGCTCGACGGCACGGTCAACTACCTGTACGGACTGCCGACCTGGGCCGTGTCCATCGCGGCCGAGCAGGACGGCGAGAGGGTCGTCGGGGTCGTCGCGGCTCCGATGCGCGGCGAGACGTACCACGCGGTGCGCGGCGGCGGGGCCTGGGCCGTCGGCGCCTGGGACGGGGAGCGCCGGCTCGCCTGCCGCCCCGCGCCGCCCCTGGACCAGGCCCTGGTCTCGACCGGGTTCAACTATGTGGCCGAGGTCAAGGCCCACCAGGCCGACGTCGCCCAGCGGCTGATCCCGCTGCTGCGCGACATCCGGCGCAGCGGCTCGGCGGCGGTCGACCTGTGCGACGTCGCGGCCGGCCGCCTCGACGGCTACTACGAGCGGGGGCTCAACCCCTGGGACCTCGCGGCGGGTGACCTGATCGCCCGTGAGGCCGGCGCCCTGACCGGTGGACGTCCCGGAGAGCGCCCCGCACGCGATCTCACGGTGGCCGCGTCGCCGGGGGTCTTCGAGCCCCTCCAGCGGCTGCTGGAGGACTTCGGCGCCTGGCACGACTGACGGCTGCACGAGCCACCCGTAGGCGATCGGGCAAAAAGCGGGGCCCCGGCACTGGATCGATGCCGGGGCCCGCTCTCGTACAGACTGCTCAGACGCGTGTCGCGCCGACCTCCACACCGTGCTCGGCGGCGAGGCGGTGCAGGTCGTCGAGCTCGGCCTGCTCGACCTCCGCGAGGAAGTCGTCGCCTGTTTCGCGAGCCCGCGTCAGGTCGGACTCGGTCGCCCTTATGCGCTGCAGAAGTCCTGCGGTGAATGCGTCCATGCTGCGCCCCCTCGTCCTGGGTCGTGGGTCGGTGGCACGGGGGTGTGCCGTTCGGAAGGGGCGATCACGTCTCCAGATGGGTGCCCAGCGCTGCCCGGGCTGGGCGGCGACGGTGCCGGACACCCACGCCGCTCTGCGGAAGCGGTTGGACGTACCACAAGGTGGCTTGCCACATGCAGAGCGTGATCGCGGGGTGTAAAGCCGTCCTCCCCCCGCTCCCTTCCGGGGAAACCTCAACGCGACGAGAAAATCTCGCATTCCCGGTCCCGCAGACCGCTTTCCCGCCTGCTTCCCTCGCGCTTCCCAGGTGGATGCCGGGCGGATCCGGGGCGCTGCTCAGGCACTTCTCCCGCTCCTGCCGGCCCCTCCCGACGCCTTACAGCCGGTTTACGGCCGAAAAGGGCAGGATGGAGGTCACACCCGTGACAGACCCACCCGTGTGGTGCCCAGAAACGCGCTACCCGGGTGGACAGAGGAAGGACAAGCGACGTGCGCGTACTCGTCGTCGAGGACGAGCAACTGCTCGCCGATGCGGTGGCCACCGGACTGCGCCGGGAGGCCATGGCCGTCGACGTCGTGTACGACGGTGCGGCCGCCCTGGAGCGCATCGGCGTCAACGACTACGACGTGGTCGTCCTCGACCGCGACCTCCCGCTGGTGCACGGCGACGACGTCTGCCGCAAGATCGTCGAACTCGGCATGCCCACGCGCGTGCTGATGCTCACGGCCTCCGGCGACGTCAGCGACCGGGTCGAGGGACTGGAGATCGGCGCCGACGACTACCTCCCCAAGCCGTTCGCGTTCAGCGAGCTGACGGCACGCGTGCGTGCCCTCGGACGCCGTACGAGCGTGCCGCTGCCGCCCGTCCTGGAGCGCGCCGGGATCAAGCTCGACCCCAACCGCCGCGAGGTGTTCCGCGACGGCCAGGAGGTCCAGCTCGCGCCCAAGGAGTTCGCCGTCCTGGAGGTGCTGCTGCGCAGCGAGGGCGCGGTCGTCTCCGCCGAGCAGCTCCTGGAGAAGGCCTGGGACGAGAACACGGACCCCTTCACCAACGTCGTGCGCGTCACCGTGATGACCCTGCGCCGCAAGCTTGGTGAGCCGCCCGTCATCGTCACCGTGCCCGGCTCCGGCTACCGGATCTGATCCACGGTGGCCACGACTCCCGCGCCCCCCACGGCGCCTCCGAAACCCACTTGGGACCCGAGAAGGGCGGAGCCGCCGTTCCCCTGGCTGCGCCCGACCATCCGGATAAGGCTCACGCTGCTGTACGGCGGCATGTTCCTGATCGCCGGCATCATGCTGCTGTCGATCATCTACCTGCTCGCGGCGCAGGCGCTGAACGTCGGCACCGAACTGCCCTTCAAGATCACTGAGGGCAGGGTCACCAGCACCATCTGCAACCTTCCCGACAGTGCCTCGCCCGACGTGTTCAACAACGCCATGAACGCGTGCGTCAACGAACAGCGCCAGCACGCCCTGGACAACCTGCTCAGCCGCTCGCTGCTGACCCTGCTCGGCCTCGCGATCATCGCGTTCGCCTTCGGCTACGCCATGGCGGGCCGCGTCCTCGCGCCGCTCGGCCGGATGACCCGCACCGCGCGCGCGGTGGCGGGCTCGGACCTGTCCCGGCGGATCGAGCTGGACGGCCCGGACGACGAGCTGAAGGAGCTGGCGGACACCTTCGACGACATGCTGGAGCGGCTGCAGCGGGCCTTCACCGCCCAGCAGCGGTTCGTCGGGAACGCCTCGCACGAGTTGCGCACACCCCTCGCGATCAACCGCACGCTTCTCGAAGTGCACCTCTCGGATCCCCACGCACCGGTCGAACTGCAACAGCTCGGCAAGACCCTGCTCGCCACGAACGAGCGCAGCGAGCAACTCGTCGAGGGTCTGCTGCTGCTCGCCCGCAGCGACAACCAGATCGTCGAGCGCAAGCCCGTGGACCTTGCCGAGGTCGCCTCGCAGGCCGTCGACCAGGTGCACGCCGAGGCGGAGGCCAAGGGCGTGGAGATCCGCGGGCAGCGGGCTCCGGCGGTCGTCCAGGGCAACGGCGTCCTGCTGGAGCGGATCGCCCTGAACCTGGTCCAGAACGCCGTTCGGTACAACGTGCCGCAGGGCGGCTGGGTCGAGGTCACGACCGAGGTCCAGCACGGTCAGGCGGTCCTGGTGGTGTCGAACACGGGGCCCGTGGTGCCCGCGTACGAGATCGACAATCTCTTCGAGCCCTTCCGGCGGCTGCGTACGGAGCGCACGGGCAGCGACAAGGGCGTGGGCCTCGGCCTTTCCATCGCCCGGTCGGTGGCGCGCGCCCACGGGGGCCACATCTCCGCGGAGCCGCGCGAGGGGGGTGGCCTCGTGATGCGCGTGACCCTTCCCGTCTGAGATCCTGTCGCCGACACGCGACGATGTTCGCTTTGCGCGGAATTTTCTGGTCACCCACCCGGGCGGCCCGTGTGCGATCGATCACAAGGGCGATTTTCCGGCCATCTACTCTCCGTGATCATGCAGGCTGTCGGAAAGCCGGGAAAATCCGGGTTTTCGGGGGTCTTGATCACGGGAAGTACACGGTGGGACGCCTTTGAAGTGCGGCCCGCGGACGGTGTACGGTCCGCATCGCCATCCAAGCCGATCACTCTTGAGGAGTCCGGTTGGGTGTCGATTGAGTAACAGACCTTGATGTGAGGCAAAATCTCCGCCTCGGGTCGGGCACAAGTCCGGCCTCTCACGCGTTACGTGCGCTGGAGACACCGCAGACACCCAGAGGGGGAGAGCGACATGGCAACGGATTACGACACCCCACGCAAGACCGACGACGACGTCGACTCGGACAGCCTTGAAGAACTGAAGGCCCGCCGGAACGACAAGTCGACCTCGTCCGTCGACGTAGACGAGTTCGAGGCCGCAGAAGGCCTCGAACTGCCCGGAGCCGACCTCTCGAACGAGGAGCTGGCCGTCCGGGTACTGCCCAAGCAGCAGGACGAGTTCACCTGCATGAGCTGCTTCCTGGTGCACCACCGCAGTCAGCTGGCCCGCGAGAAGAACGGTCAGCCGATCTGCCGCGACTGCGACTAAGGCAGGGTCGGCCGTGACTGGCTCGACCCCTCCCTGGAAGCGCCGCTCCTCCACGCGGGGAGCGGACGAAGGGCCGTCCTACGGCTCTGAAGGCGTGCGTGACGACGAGCGGGGCTCTTCCGAACCGGGATCAGCCTCGCTCGAGCCGGCGCGCGCCACAGGCGGCCTGCCGGCCTCCGCGGGCACTCCCGCGCCCGCCGCCAGGCGCCGCGCGGCAGTAGTCCGGGACGGGCTCAGGAAAGGCATCCAGAAAGGCGGCAGCCGGGCCAGGGCGGGCCTGACGTATCTCGCCGACCGGATCATCGACCTCGCCCCGCGCGTCCCCGTACGGGACCTCGCGACCCTCCGCAAGCAGTTCCCGGGTCTCGGCCCGGAGGAGCTCGCGGACAAACTCGTCGCGGGCGCGGCCGCCGCGACGTCCACGGTCGGCGCCGGGATCGGCGCAGCCGCGATGCTGCCCGTGCCACCCGCGATGCCCACGGAGCTCGCCACCGAGATCACCGGTGTCGCCGCGATCGAGCTGAAGCTGATCGCCGAGCTCCATGAGGTCTACGGCCTGCGGCCGCCGGGCAATCTCAAGCAGCGCAGTACCGCGTATCTGAACTCCTGGTCCGGGGAGCGCGGGATCGACGTGACGAAGCCGTCGACGATCAACGCCGCGTTGGGCGGCCGGATGAAGCGCGAGCTGCGCCAGCAGATCATGAAGCGCATGGTCCGGGACCTGCCCAACCTGATGCCGTTCATGGTCGGCGCGGCGGTCGGGGCCGTCATGAACCGCCGCGACACGAAGCGCCTCGCGGGGCGCATCCGGCAGGACCTGCGGAAGATGCAGGTGCCGTGGGACGCGCTTTCCGACCTTCCGCCGCTGGAGCCTCCGGCGGATCCGTTGCGGATGGGAGAGATCCCTAGGGAGCTGGGGCGCTGAGCCCCTGCCGGGCGGCGCCCCCCGCGGTCCTTAAGGCGGTCTACGCCGTCACCCGCGCCGCCTCCAGCGCCGCCGACAGTTTCTCCGGCTCGCGAGTCGACAAGTACAGGTACGGCGTCGGGTCGGCCGGGTCCGTGACCTGGACGCGCAGGGCCGTGGGGATGTAGGCGCGCAGGAGCATGAAGGCGCGGGGGTCCGCCTTGTGCGTGCGCCAGGCGCGCGCCTCCTCCTGATCCAGGATCTCGGCGTCGCCGAGGGCCGCGACCGGGATCTTCGCCTCGCCCGCGATCAGGGAGTCCCCGACGACACGGATGCGGATCGAGCCGTACGAGCTGACCACGACCGCCGAGACCGCCGTGCCGCCGACCAGGCCGCCCAGCAGCGGCAGCGTGCCGAACGGGAGCAGGATCAGGGCCATCGCGACCCCGGCCAGGCAGCAGACCAGCCACCAGGTGCGGGGGGCGGTGAGGCGTTCTTCGTACGGCGAGGCGGAGAGCTGCATGAAACCAAGCTTGGCATGGTGCGTACCGGCGGCCTGGATGAGGGGGGCGGCGCGGAGCGCTGTCCGGCAGGGTGAGAGGGGCGGATGAGGGCCCCCGGGCTGAGCGCTGTTGGGCAGGGCGGTGGTGGGAGAGGGGCGGATGAGGGGGCCAGGGCTGAGTGCTGTCGGGCAGGGCGGTGGTGGGAGACGAGCCGATGAGGGGGCCAGGGCTGAGCGCTGTCCGGCAGGGCGGTGGTGGGAGACGGGCGGGCGGGTAAGGTCTGCGGCTGTGAGTGGTAATTCCGCAGCTCTGCAGCCTCCCGCCGACGCCGTCGCGCCGGTGCGGCACCCCGACGCGCCCGCCCCCGGCGAACTCCTCGGCGCGCACTACGAACAGTGTTTCGGGTGCGGCGGCGAGCAGTCCCACGGACTGCACCTGGAGGCCCGCGCGGGGGAGGGGGTCCGGATCACGGCGGAGTTCACCGTACGGCCCGCCCATCAGGGCGCCCCGGGTCTCGCGCACGGCGGCGTCCTCGCCACCGCGCTCGACGAGACGCTCGGCTCGCTGAACTGGCTGCTGCGCACGATCGCCGTGACCGGACGGCTGGAGACCGACTTCCGGCTCCCGGTGCCGGTCGGCACGGTGCTCTATCTGGAGGCCGAGGTCACCGCGGTGGCCGGCCGGAAGATCTACTCCACCGCCACCGGGCGGATCGGCGGCCCCGACGGTCCCGTCGCCGTCCATGCCGACGCCGTCTTCATCGAGGTGAAGGTCGACCACTTCATCGACAACGGCCGCCCTGAGGAGATCCGGGCCGCCATGAACGACCCGGACCAGATCCGGCGCGCCCGCGCTTTCGAGGTGAACCCGTGACCCGTAATCCCGTAGACGTGCTGATCCGGCGCGTCGACCCGGACGTCCCGCTTCCCGCGTACGCGCACCCCGGTGACGCGGGAGCCGATCTGCGCACCACCGAGAGCCGCGAACTGAAGCCGGGCGAACGTGCGGTTCTGCCCACGGGAGTTTCCATCGCGCTGCCCGAGGGGTACGCGGCCTTCGTGCACCCACGTTCAGGGCTCGCCGCCCGCTGCGGTGTCGCCCTCGTGAATGCCCCGGGGACGGTGGATGCCGGGTACCGTGGGGAGATCAAGGTGATCGTGGTGAATCTCGATCCGCGCGAGTGTGTGCGGTTCGAGCGCTTCGACCGGATTGCCCAACTGGTCGTTCAGCAGGTCGAGAAGGTCCGCTTCCAGGAGGTCGCGGAGCTTCCCGACTCGGCGCGGGCCGCAGGGGGCTTCGGGTCCACCGGTGGTCATGCCGCCGTGGGCAGTACAACGGGTGGGAATCGATACGCTTCGGTCGTATCCGACCGGGAAGGACAGTGACGTGTTCGGACGTCGCAAGAAGGGCAGTGCCGCCGAGGACGCGGCGAGCGCGGCCGAGCAGGTCGTCGACGACGTCGACACCGAGGCGGACGAGGCGGCGGAGCGCGTGAGGCTCGAACCCGAGCCGCGCCCCGACGGGCCCTGGGACAGCTCGGAGGTCCGCGACCCGGCCGAGGGCCGGGTGGACCTGGGCGGTCTCTTTGTGCCCGGAGTAGACGGCATGGAGCTGCGGGTCGAGGTCGCGGGCGACGCGATTGTCGCGGCGACCGTGGTTCTCAAGGACAGCGCCGTCCAGTTGCAGGCCTTCGCCGCACCCAAGCGCGAGGGCATCTGGGGCGAGGTGCGCGAGGAGATCGCCTCCGGGATCACCCAGCAGGGCGGTGTCATCGACGAGGTCGAGGGCCCGCTGGGCTGGGAGCTGCGGGCGCAGGTGCCGGTACAGCTGCCGGACGGCACGGGCGGTTACCAGGTCGTGCGGTTCGTCGGTGTGGACGGCCCGCGGTGGTTCCTGCGCGGAGTGATCTCCGGGCAGGGCGCGGTGCAGCCGCAGGCCGCGGGCCTGCTGGAGCAGATCTTCCGGGACACGGTGGTCGTGCGCGGCGAGGGTCCGATGGCCCCCCGCGACCCGATCGTCCTGAAGCTGCCGAACGACGCGCAGATGGTCCCCGAGGGTGTCCAGCAGGAGGAGCAGAGCGGATCCCGCTTCTCCGGCGGCATGGGGCAGCTGCAGCGCGGACCGGAGATCACCGAGGTTCGCTGACGGCTGTGTGAAGCACGAGTGGGCCGCACCCCTTTCACCGGGGGGCGGCCCTTTCTCATGTCCCGCCTCCGGTCTCCCGGTCCTTCAGGCACCCCGCACCAGGGCCGGAAGACGCATCAGGGTTGTGTCAAAGCCGCCCCCTGCGCACCCCTCCGCCCTTTTGTCGGGATTGTTGGCCGTAAGGTCGACGCTGCGTAGGCACTCGGCGCTGTGTACACAGCCGACGCTGCCTACCCAGTGGCGACAGGAAGACAATGGGCTCATGGGACGCGGCAAACTCCGGATCTACCTGGGCGCGGCTCCGGGCGTCGGCAAGACGTACGCGATGCTCTCCGAGGCGCATCGTCGTGTCGAGCGGGGCACGGACTGTGTGGTGGCGTTCGTGGAGCACCACAGCCGGGCGCGCACCGAGGTGATGCTGCACGGCCTGGAGCAGGTGGCGCGCAAGGAGCTGGAGTACCGGGGCTCGGTGTTCACCGAGATGGATGTGGACGCCGTGCTCGGGCGTGCCCCGGCCGTCGCCGTGGTGGACGAGCTCGCGCACACCAACATCCCGGGCTCCCGCAACGACAAGCGCTGGCAGGATGTCGAGGAGCTGCTCGCTGCCGGGATCGATGTGATCTCCACGGTCAACATCCAGCACCTGGAGTCGCTGGGTGATGTCGTGGAGTCGATAACGGGTGTGCGGCAGCGGGAGACGGTGCCGGACGAGGTGGTGCGCCGGGCGGACCAGATCGAGCTGGTCGACATGTCGCCGCAGGCGCTGCGACGGCGGATGGCGCACGGCAACATCTACAAGTCCGACAAGGTCGATGCGGCCTTGTCCAATTACTTCCGGCCCGGGAATCTGACCGCGCTGCGGGAGCTGGCGCTGCTCTGGGTCGCCGACCGGGTCGATGAGTACCTCACCGAGTACCGCAGTGAGCACCGGGTCTCGAAGATCTGGGGTTCCAGGGAGCGGATCGTCGTCGGGCTGACGGGCGGTCCCGAGGGCCGTACGCTCATCCGCCGCGCCGCCCGCCTCGCGGAGAAGGGCGCGGGCGGCGAGGTCATGGCGGTCTACATCTCCCGCAGTGACGGGCTGACCTCCGCCTCGCCCAAGGAACTCGCCGTCCAGCGCACCCTTGTCGAGGATCTGGGCGGAACCTTCCATCACGTCATAGGAGAGGACGTCCCCGCGGCACTGCTGGAGTTCGCGCGCGGGGTCAACGCCACCCAGATCGTGCTCGGGGTGTCCCGGCGCAAGGGCTGGCAGTACGTCCTCGGGCCGGGCGTCGGCGCGACGGTGGCCCGGGAGTCGGGGCCAGACCTCGACGTCCACCTGATCACCCACGACAAGGCGGGCAAGGGGCGGGGCCTGGCCACCATCCCGCGCAGCCAACTCGGCCGCGCCCGGCTCATCTGGGGCTGGCTGGTCGGCGTGGTCTGCCCGGTCGCACTCTGGGTGCTGCTGGGCATGGTCGACCTCGGGCTCGCCAACGGCATGCTGCTGTTCCTGTCGGTGACGGTGGCGGCGGCGCTGCTCGGCGGCCTCTATCCGGCCCTCGCCTCGGCGCTCTTGGGTTCGCTGCCGCTGAACTACTACTACACAGAGCCCCTCCACCGGCTCACGATCTCCGACCCGAGGAACATCGTCGCGCTGGTGATCTTCGTCGGTGTCGCCGTGTCCGTGGCGTCGGTGGTGGACCTGGCGGCCCGCCGCACCCATCAGGCGGCGCGGCTGCGCTCGGAGTCGGAGATCCTCTCCTTTCTGGCGGGCAGCGTGCTGCGCGGCGAGACCAGCCTCGAAGCCCTGCTGGAGCGGGTGCGGGAGACCTTCGGGATGGAGTCGGTCGCGCTGCTGGAACGCGAGAGCGACGTCGATCCGTGGACGTGCGCGGGCAGTGTGGGCCCGGCACCCTCAGTCCGTCCCGAGGACGCCGATGTCGACATGCCGGTGGGCGACCACATGGCCCTCGCGCTCTCGGGCCGCGTGCTGCCCGCCTCGGACCGCCGGGTGCTCGCCGCCTTCGCCGCCCAGGCGGCGGTGGTCCTGGACCGCCAGCGGCTCCAGCACGAGGCCGACCAGGCCAAGGAGCTGGCCGAGGGCAACCGCATCCGTACGGCGCTGCTCGCCGCTGTCAGCCACGACCTGCGCACCCCGCTGGCCGGCATCAAGGCCGCCGTGACCTCATTGCGGTCCGACGACGTCGCCTGGTCCGAGGAGGACCAGGCGGAACTTCTCGAAGGCATCGAGGAGGGCGCCGACCGCCTCGACCACCTGGTCGGCAACCTGCTGGACATGTCCCGCCTCCAGACCGGCACGGTCTCCCCGCTGATCCGCGAGATCGACCTCGACGAGGTGGTCCCGATGGCACTCGGCGGCGTCCCCGAGGACAGCGTCGAGCTGGACATCCCCGAGACCCTGCCGATGGTCGCCGTCGACGCGGGGCTGCTGGAGCGCTCGGTCGGCAACCTCGTCGAGAACGCCGTCAAGTACAGCCCGGTCGACGAACCGGTCCTGGTCTCCGCGAGCGCCCTCGCCGACCGCGTGGAGGTGCGCGTGGTGGACCGCGGCCCCGGCGTCCCCGACGAGGCCAAGGAACGCATCTTCGCCCCCTTCCAGCGCCACGGCGACTCCCCGCGCGGCGCGGGCGTAGGCCTCGGCCTCGCGGTCGCCCGCGGCTTCGCCGAGGCGATGGGCGGCACCCTCAACGCCGAGGACACCCCCGGCGGCGGACTCACCATGGTCCTCACGGTCCGGGCGGTGGACCACCGGCCCGACCAGGCCACGGCACCAGACCTGGCCACGGCAAGCGCAGAAAGGCAGGCTTCATGACCCGGGTCCTCGTGGTCGACGACGAACCGCAGATCACCCGAGCCCTCGTGATCAATCTGAAGGCACGCAAGTACGAGGTCGACGCGGCCCCTGACGGAGCCACCGCACTTCAGCTCGCCGCCGCGCGGCACCCCGACGTGGTCGTGCTCGACCTGGGCCTTCCCGACATGGACGGCGTCGAGGTGATCAAAGGGCTGCGCGGCTGGACCCGAGTGCCGATCCTGGTGCTCTCTGCCCGGCACTCCTCCGACGAGAAGGTCGAGGCGCTCGACGCGGGCGCTGACGACTACGTCACCAAGCCCTTCGGCATGGACGAGCTGCTCGCCCGGCTGCGCGCCGCCGTCCGCCGCGCGGAGCCCACCGGGGGCGGCGAGGACGACGTGATCGTCGAGACCGAGGACTTCACCGTCGACCTGGCCGCCAAGAAGGTCAACCGCGGCGGCCGCGACGTCCGCCTGACCCCCACGGAGTGGCACCTCCTGGAGGTCCTGGTGCGCAACACGGGCCGCCTGGTCAGCCAGAAGCAGCTGCTCCAGGAGGTCTGGGGACCGTCGTACGGCACGGAGACGAACTACCTCCGGGTCTACATGGCCCAGCTGCGCCGCAAGCTGGAGGTGGACCCCTCGCACCCGCGGCACTTCATGACGGAGCCGGGGATGGGGTACCGGTTCGAGAAGTGAGCCGCGAGTCGGCCCGGGCCCGGTTCGAGTGTGAGCGGTGGCTTTAGGAAACCGGTTCGGGCGCCGGCGCGAGGGGGGCGTCGGCGCCGGCGTCCCCCCGGTACGCTTTCCCTATGAACGCTGTTCCTCGTTCCGAAAAGCCGGCGGGCCGGTTCCGGCGCATGATGGACCGGCTCTCCTCGTCGCAGGAGGACCTGGAGTCCGAGGAACTGCGGGAGGACGCCGAGACCGCGGGCTGTACGCGCATAGGCGACTGTCACGACCGGCAGATCGTCACGGTTACTGGTACCTTGCGCACGGTCACTCTGCGGCCACGGGCCGGTGTCCCGGCCCTGGAGGCCGAGCTGTTCGACGGCTCGGCCGCTCTGGACGTGGTCTGGCTCGGCCGCCGCTCCATCGTCGGAATCGAACCGGGGCGCAGGCTGATCGCCTCGGGCCGCATTTCGATGAGCCGGGGCCGTAGGGTGCTGTTCAACCCGAAGTACGAACTCAGACCGCTTGGACGGGAGTAGCCGGTGACGTCGCTCGACAAGCCGACCGAAGACGCCCACAAGGATTCGAGGGCGGTGACCGAGGCCGCGCTCTTCGAGGCGTTCGGCGGAGTCCGGGGCATGGTCGAGACGGTGCTGCCCGGTCTCCTCTTCGTCACCATCTTCACGATCAACAAGGACCTCCACTGGTCGGCGATCGCCGCCCTCGGAGTGTCCCTGCTGCTCGTCGTGGTCCGACTCGTGATGCGGGACACCATCAAGCACGCCTTCGGCGGCGTCTTCGGTGTCGCGTTCGGCGTGGTCTTCGCGATGATGACGGGCAACGCGAAGGACTTCTATCTGCCGGGCATGCTCTACACGCTCGGCCTGGCCATGGCCTACATCATCACGACCCTCGCGGGCGTCCCGCTGATCGGCCTGATCCTCGGCCCGGTCTTCAAGGAGAACCTCTCCTGGCGCACCCGCAACCCCGGCCGCAAGAAGGCGTACGCGAAGGCCAGCTGGGCCTGGGGTCTGATCCTGCTCGCCAAGTGCGCCGTGCTCTTCCCGCTCTACTGGTGGGCCGACACCACCAAGTTCGGCTGGGTTCTGGTCGCCCTCAAGATCCCGCCCTTCCTCCTCGCCGTCTGGCTCACCTGGCTCTTCCTGGTCAAGGCCCCCGCGCCGATCGACGTGTTCGCGGAGATGGAGGCCGAGGAGAAGGCCGAGAAGGAGCGGAAGGCTGCCGCGCCGTCGGCCGAGTAGGTACCTGGCGCCGTCCGCCGTGTAGGTACCCGGCGCGGGTGTCGGCGTCCCTGGGGGCTGCCGCCCCCAGACCCCCGCTGTCGGCCTGAACGGCCTCGTCCTCGAACGCCGGACGGGCTGGAACCGTCGGCCTGAACGGCCTCGTCCTCGAACGCCGGACGGGCTGGAACCGTCGGCCTGAACGGCCTCGTCCTCGAACGCCGGACGGGCTGAGGATGGGGGCGCCCGGAAATCTCCGGGCGCCCCCATCCTCGTACCGGAAGCGACTAGCTCGTCGCGTCTTCCCGCCGCACCGACAGCAGGTCCTCCAGCTGCTCCTCGCGGGCCTGGGCGGCCACGAAGAGGAGTTCGTCGCCCGCCTCCAGGGAGTCCTCCCGGGAGGGGGTGAGGACGCGGGTGCCGCGGATGATGGTGACCAGGGAGGTGTCCTCGGGCCACTCGACGTCGCCCACAGTCGTCCCGGCCAGGGCGGACTCCGGGGGCAGGGTCAGCTCGACGAGGTTGGCGTCGCCGTGGCTGAAGCGGAGGAGGCGGACCAGGTCGCCGACGCTGACGGCCTCCTCGACCAGGGCCGACATCAGGCGCGGGGTGGAGACGGCGACGTCAACGCCCCAGGCCTCGTTGAACAGCCACTCGTTCTTGGGGTTGTTGACGCGGGCGACGACCCGCGGCACCCCGTACTCGGTCTTCGCGAGCAGGGAGACGACGAGGTTGACCTTGTCGTCACCCGTGGCCGCGATGACCACGTTGCAGCGCTGGAGCGCGGCCTCGTCCAGCGAGGTGATCTCGCAGGCGTCGGCGAGCAGCCACTCCGCCTGCGGCACGCGCTCGACCGAGATGGCGGTCGGCGCCTTGTCGATCAGCAGGACCTCGTGGCCGTTCTCCAGGAGCTCGCCCGCGATCGAGCGGCCCACGGCACCGGCACCGGCAATGGCGACTCTCATCAGTGACCGGCCTCCTCTTCAGGGCCCTTGGCGAACGCCGCCTCGACCTTGTCCACCTCGTCGGTGCGCATCATCACGTGCACCAGGTCGCCCTCCTGCAGCACCGTCTGGGAGGAGGGCAGGATCGCCTCGCCCAGCCGGGTGAGGAAGGCCACGCGCACGCCGGTCTCCTCCTGGAGGCGGCTGATCTTGTGGCCCACCCAGGCCGACGACGCGTGCACCTCGGCGAGCTGCACGCCGCCGGTGGGGTCGCGCCACAGCGGCTCGGCGCCCGAGGGCAGCAGCCGGCGCAGCATCTGGTCGGCCGTCCAGCGGACGGTGGCGACGGTCGGGATGCCGAGGCGCTGGTAGACCTCGGCGCGGCGGGGGTCGTAGATACGGGCCGCGACGTTCTCGATGCCGAACATCTCGCGGGCGACCCGGGCGGCGATGATGTTCGAGTTGTCACCGCTGGAGACCGCGGCGAACGCGCCGGCCTCCTCGATGCCCGCCTCGCGCAGGGTGTCCTGGTCGAAGCCGACTCCGGTGACACGACGGCCACCGAAGCCGGAGCCCAGTCGTCGGAAGGCGGTGGGGTCCTGGTCGACCACGGCGACCGTGTGCCCCTGTTGCTCCAAGGTCTGCGCGAGAGCGGAACCCACTCTGCCGCAGCCCATGATGACGATGTGCACGACCGTCCTTCCGATGTCAAGAGTCGTTGCTTGGTCTTAACAGGGTCTCAGACCGTCGCCCAAGCTACACACGTGCCGTGCACGGAGGGGACCCCCGTGCACGGGTTGGGTGATCAGCGGCGGCCGATGCTGCGGACGCTGACCAGTGTCAGGATTCCGAGGCCGAGGAGCGTGACGACGGCACCGATCAGCTCTGCGGACGCGTGCATGGGACCTCCGTGAGGCGGTGACAGAAGGGGTTTTGTCATATAGGCATGCGGATGGCTCGACCTGCGGAATCCGCAGCCGGACCCGAGCCCGATTTCACTCGTGAGGCAGATCGGGGGAGGCCCGTGCGGCGGGTGGACGGGGTTTCGTGCAGCGGGCCGGCGGAGGTTCGTACGGCGGGCCGACGGGGGGTCCGTGCCGCGGGTCGGCGGAAATTCATGCGGCCGGTCGGCGGAGGTTCGAGCGGCGAGTCGATGGGGGTCCGTGCGGCAGATCACGGCGATCGAGGTCAGATCGGCGGCAGTGGGTGGGGACGCCCGCCTGTTCGACCCTTTAGCATTCACTGTCGTGTCCAAACTGACCGACGTGCCCAAACGGATCCTCATCGGGCGCGCCCTGCGCAGCGACCGGCTCGGGGAAACGCTCCTGCCCAAGCGCATCGCGCTCCCCGTCTTCGCTTCCGACCCGCTCTCCTCCGTGGCGTACGCGCCCGGAGAGGTACTGCTGGTCCTCTCCATCGCGGGCGTGTCGGCGTACCACTTCAGTCCCTGGATCGCGGTCGCGGTCGTCGTGCTGATGTTCACGGTGGTCGCCTCCTACCGGCAGAACGTCCACGCCTACCCGAGCGGCGGCGGCGACTACGAGGTGGCCAACACCAACCTCGGGCCCAAGGCCGGACTCACCGTCGCCAGCGCCCTGCTCGTGGACTACGTCCTCACCGTCGCCGTCTCCATCTCCTCCGGCATCGAGAACCTGGGCTCGGCGATCCCCTTCGTGGTCGAGCACAAGGTGCCCTGCGCCGTGGCCGTCATCGTGCTGCTCACGCTGATGAACCTGCGCGGGGTCAAGGAGTCCGGAAAGCTCTTCGCGATTCCGACGTACGTGTTCGTCGCGGGCGTCTTCATCATGATCGCGTGGGGCGCGTTCCGCGGACTGGTCCTCGACGACACCCTGCGGGCGCCGACAGCCTCGTACGAGATCAAGGCCGAACACCAGGGCCTCGCGGGCTTCGCCCTCCTCTTCCTGCTGCTGCGCGCCTTCTCCTCCGGCTGTGCCGCGCTCACCGGCGTCGAGGCGATCTCCAACGGCGTCCCCGCCTTCCGCAAGCCGAAGTCCAAGAACGCCGCGATCACGCTCGCGATGATGGGCCTGCTCGCCGTCACCATGTTCTGCGGCATCATCGCCCTCGCCATGGCGACCAACGTCCGGATGGCCGAGAACCCGGCCACCGACCTGATACACGACGGCGTCGCGCTCGGCTCCGGCTACGTCCAGAACCCGGTGATCTCGCAGGTCGCCGAGGCCGTCTTCGGCAAGGACAGCTTCCTGTTCATCGTGCTGGCGACCGCCACCGCGCTGGTCCTGTTCCTCGCGGCCAACACCGCGTACAACGGCTTCCCGCTGCTCGGCTCGATCCTCGCCCAGGACCGCTACCTCCCGCGCCAGCTGCACACCCGGGGCGACCGCCTCACCTTCTCGAACGGCATCGTCCTCCTTGCCGGCGCGGCCGGACTCCTCGTGTGGATCTACGGGGCCGACTCGACCCGGCTGATCCAGCTGTACATCGTCGGCGTGTTCGTCTCCTTCACGCTCAGCCAGACCGGCATGGTCCGGCACTGGAACCGCCTCCTGGCCACCGAGAAGGACCCGGCCAAGCGCCGCCGCATGAACCGCTCGCGCGGCATCAACACCTTCGGCGCCTTCTTCACGGGCCTGGTCCTGGTCGTCGTACTCGTCACCAAGTTCACCCACGGCGCCTGGGTCGCTCTGCTCGGCATGGTGATCTTCTACGCGACGATGTCGGCCATCCGTAAGCACTACGACCGGGTCGCCGAGGAACTGGCCGCCCCCGAAGAGCCGTCCAACGACACGGTCCGCCCCTCCCGCGTCCACTCCGTCGTCCTGATCTCCAAGATCCACCGGCCGACGCTGCGCGCCCTCGCCTACGCCAAGCTGCTGCGCTCCGACACCCTCGAAGCGCTCAGCGTCAACGTCGACCCGGCCGAGACGAAGGCACTGAGGCAGGAGTGGGAGCGGCGCGGCATCGACGTACCGCTGAAGGTCCTGGACTCGCCGTATCGCGAGATCACGCGGCCGGTCATCGATTACGTGAAGGGCCTGCGCAAGGAGTCGCCGCGCGACGCGGTCTCCGTGATCATCCCGGAGTACGTGGTCGGCCACTGGTACGAGCATCTCCTGCACAACCAGAGCGCCCTGCGCCTGAAGGGGCGGCTGCTGTTCACGCCGGGCGTCATGGTGACCTCCGTGCCCTACCAGCTGGAGTCCTCCGAGGCGGCCAAGCAGCGGGCCCGCAAGCGGCAGGACTGGAACGCGCCGGGTGCGGTGCGCCGGGGACCGGCCCAGGAGCGCCCGAAGGAGCCCAGCGAGAAGAAGTGAGGCCAGGGGCGGGGCGAGCAGGCAGCCGCGAAGGACTGACGGCATCCGCGAGCACGTAGACTGGTGGGCTGTTGTCCCGCCGTTCCCCTTTTCTCAACTGGAGTCACCCCACCATGCAGGCAGAACAGAAGAAGTCGCTGGTGGGGGAGGAGTACGAGGTCGAGATCGGCCCCGTCGCACACGGTGGGCACTGCATCGCCCGTACGAGCGAGGGCCAGGTCCTGTTCGTCCGGCACGCCCTGCCCGGCGAGCGCGTCGTGGCGCGGGTGACGGAGGGCGAGGAGGGCGCGCGCTTCCTGCGCGCGGACGCCGTGCGGATCCTGGACGCGTCGAAGGACCGCGTCGAGGCCCCCTGCCCCTACGCGGGTCCCGGCCGCTGCGGCGGCTGCGACTGGCAGCACGCCAAGCCGGGCGCGCAGCGCCGTCTCAAGGGCGAGGTCATCGCCGAACAGCTCCAGCGCCTCGCGGGCCTCACGCCCGAGGAGGCCGGCTGGGACGGCACGGTGATGCCCGCCGAGGGTGACAAGCTGCCGGCGGGCGAGGTCCCGGCATGGCGTACGCGCGTGCAGTACGCGGTGGACGCCTCCACCGGCAAGGCGGGTCTGCGCCGCCACCGCTCGCACGAGGTCGAGCCCATCGAGCACTGCATGATCGCTGCGGAAGGGGTCAGCGAGCTCGGCATCGAGCAGCGCGACTGGTCCGGCATGGCGTCGGTCGAGGCGATCGCGGCGACGGGGTCCCAGGACCGCATGGTGATCCTGGAGCCCCGGCCCGGCGCCCGGCTGCCCCTCGTCGAGCTCGACAGGCCCGTCTCCGTCATGCGCGTCGAGGAGAAGGACGGCGGCATCCACCGCGTGCACGGCCGCGCGTTCGTGCGTGAGCGTGCCGACGGCCGTACGTACCGCGTCGGCAGCGGCGGCTTCTGGCAGGTCCACCCGAAGGCCGCCGACACCCTCGTCACGGCGGTCATGCAGGGCCTGCTGCCGCGCAAGGGCGAGATGGCGCTCGACCTGTACTGCGGCGTCGGCCTCTTCGCGGGCGCCCTCGCGGACCGGCTCGGCGACCAGGGCGCGGTCCTGGGCATCGAGTCCGGCAAGCGCGCGGTGGAGGACGCCCGGCACAACCTCGCCGGCTTCGACCGTGTCCGCATCGAACAGGGCAAGGTCGAGTCCGTCCTCCCGCGGACCGGCATCACCGAGGTCGACCTCATCGTCCTCGACCCGCCCCGTGCGGGCGCCGGCAAGAAGACCGTCGAGCACCTGTCCTCGCTGGGAGCGCGTCGGATCGCGTACGTGGCCTGCGATCCCGCGGCGCTGGCCCGCGACCTGGCGTACTTCCGCGACGGCGGCTACCAGGTGCGGACGCTGCGGGCGTTCGATCTGTTTCCGATGACGCATCACGTGGAGTGCGTGGCGATTCTTGAACTGGTGAAGAAAGCGCGCTGACCTGCATCTTCTTGGGTCGGTGCGTCTGCTCGACCTGTTTCCGCTTATCCAACGGGTGAATCGTTGGATTGCCTGCCCGCATACCGTCTGACCTGCGGAATCAGGCAGTGGCGTCAACTGCTGGGCCGGCGGCGGCGCAGTCCTTGGCTTGTTGACGCTCAAACGACGCACGGTCTGGAGCCCCATCACACTCCCCGGTCGCGTATGCGTGCGCGACCGGGTCCGCTGGTTTCCGGGAGTCGCGCCGCACCGTAGGCGGGTGGCGTTTTAGCATTCCGAATGCCAAACTAGTTCCATGGCTGATGACGCTGACTTCCTCCCGGGCGACGGTCCGAGTAGCGGTATCTCCGTGTCGCTGACCGCCGGCACTCTGCAGGCGATCCGCGAGCGGGTGGGTAGGCGTGGTGTCTCCGCGTATCTCGAGCGAGCTGCGCAGCGACAGATCGAGCGCGACAACCTGGACGAGCTCATCGCAGACTTCGAGAAGGCCCACGGCCCGGCAGATCCGGAGGCCGTGGCTGCCAAGCGGGCCAAGCTCACTGGCTCTGCGTCCGAGTCCGGGGCTGCTGCGTGAGTGGAGCCCTGGTTCTGGACAGTGAGGGTCTGGCCAAGGCCGTACAGCGGGCTCAAGAGGTTCACGAGTGGCTGACGGCAGCTCGTGACGCGGATCTCCCTGTGATCACCTCGGCCGCGGTACTGGTCGAGGTCATCCACCCGAGGATCAATGACGCCGCGCTGAAGTGGACCCTTTCCCGTCTCCGCGTCGAGCCGGTCACCCAGGCTGTCGCGCAGTCGGCGGCAGCCCTACTGCGGGGTGCCGGGCTGCACGGGCACAAGTACGCCATTGACGCCATGCTGTGTGCGACGGCGCTGGCGCAGCCGGGGCGGGTGACGATCCTGACCTCTGACGTAGAGGACGTCGAGATGCTTACGGTCGAGCACTCCCGGGTGGTGGTTGAGAAGGTCTAGTAGCGCAGGTGGAAAGATCAGGCTTCGGGTGCATTCTGATATCTCGTACCCGGCGTGGGCGCGGGTCAGGAAGAATGATCGACGATGACACCCCGGATCGAGGGCCCCGAGCAGCCCGACTACAGCTCCTTTGCCCACCTGACCGTCCCCAACGCCGCCCTCTACCGGCAGGTGATGCGCACGTTCCTGGCCGCCAAGGAGCGGTTCGCGGTCCACCTGCGGCCGGAGGACGTGCACACCGCGATGGAGCCGGGGGAGCGCCCCGCCGACGTGGAGACGGTGACGAAGGCGCTGGACAGCCTGGTCGACTGGGGCAATCTGCGGGCCGACCCGGACACCGCACGGGTGATCGCGGTCGAGGACTTCTACCGCAAGCGGTTCATCTACCAGCTCACGCGGGCCGGCGAGGCCGCCGAGGCGGCTCTGGGGGCGTACGACGAGACACTCGGGCGGCGCGGCGCCCTCCAGGCCGTAGCTCTGCACGACATCGTCACCCAGCTGCGAGCCCTCCTCGTGGTGGCCGCCGACGACCGGCCCGACCCTGCCAAGACACATCTGGCGCTGGACGCGCTGGCGAGCCGGTTCACCGCCCTCGCCGACAACGCCCGTGCCTTCATGGGGTCCCTGCAGCGCACTATCGACCTCCATGAGGTGGAGGAGGAGGTCTTCCTCGCCTACAAGGACCGGCTCATCCAGTACCTGGAGCGCTTCATCCAGGACCTGATCACCCTCGGCGGGCGCATCGCCCAGCTCATCCTGAGCCTGGAGACGGACGGCCGCATCGATGTGCTGCTGCGGGCCGCTGCCGCACGTGAGGCCGCCGACGCCGCGCCCGAGCAGGCCGGGCATGCCGAGCAGGAGGCTTACCTGCGGTGGGCCGGACGGTGGGACGGGCTCGCGGCGTGGTTCATCAGCCGGGACGGGCGCGAGTCGCAGGCCCGGCTGCTGCGCGGCCGGGCCCTCGGGGCGATCCCCCAGATGCTCGCCGTCGTACGGTCGCTGGGGGAGCGGCGGGCCGGGCGTTCCGACCGGTCCGCCGACTTCCGCACACTCGCCCGCTGGTTCGCCGAAGCCCCCGACGACGACTCCCGGCACCGGCTGTGGCGTACTGCGTTCGGGCTCTACCCCGGACGGCACCTCACCATCGACGCCGACACCCTTGCCGCACGCGCCGCCCGCCCGGTTCCCGCCGCCACACCCTGGGCCTCGGCCGACCCGCTGCGGATCAGCCCCCAGCTGCGCCGCACAGGCAGCTACGAGCGGCGCGGCAAGCCCCGCAAGGTCGAGGACCGGCAGGATCGGCGCCGCCACCTCGGCGAGGTGGCGGCCAAACAGGCCGCCGAGACCGCCGCGGCCCGCGCCCGGCTCGTCACCGACGGCATCACCCGGCTCTCCGAACTCGGCGAGCTCGACCCGGCGTCCTTCCAGTTCTTCCTCCAACTGCTCGGCGATGCCCTCGCCACCTGGCGGCCTGGTATGCGGCACACGGTGGCCACCAGTAACGACGGTTCCATGGAGATCCGGATGAGCGCACTCGCCGACGGTGGCGAGGCTGAGGTCCGGACGCCCTCCGGCACCTTCCGGGGACCGGATCATCTCATCGAGATCGTCGATCTGACGGACGGAGGCGGCCACCGATGACCACCCCCCTCGCCGAGGTGCTCGACGAACAGCACGCCGCCGACCTCCGCAAAGCCGCCCGCACGCTGCTGAAAGCGCCTCTCCTGCTCGCCCGCGGCCGGCACGCCGACGAGTTCCGTCTCGTCCGCCGCCATGCGTCCGAGCTTCGCGAGTGGTTCGACCGCAACACCGGCTGGTCCCTCCAGGTGGACGCCGAGACGGCCAGGCTGCGGAAGATCCCGGGCGTCTTCACGGACGCAACCCACCCTGCACGGGAGGCGACCCGTGCTGCCAACCCCTTCACTCGCCGCCGCTACGTGCTGCTCTGCCTCGCGCTCGCCGCCCTCGAACGCGGCGAGGCCCAGATCGCTCTCGGCCGCCTCGCCGACCAGGTCGTGCTGGACGCCGCGGACCCGCAACTCGCCCGTGCCGGAATCGAGTTCACCCTGGACCGCCGTGACGAACGCCTCGACCTCGCCGCCGTCGTACGGCTTCTGCTCGGCCTCGGTGTGCTGCGCCGGGTCGCCGGCGACGAGGAGGCGTACATCAGCGGAGCCGGAGACGTCCTGTACGACGTCGAACGGCGGGTGCTGGCCGGGCTGCTCGCCACCCGCCGGGGCCCCTCCACGGTGCACGCCGAGGCTCTGGACGACCGGTTGCACGAGCTCGTCTCCGAGACCGCCCTGGACAGCGATGAACTGCGCTTCCGCGCGATGCGCCACTCGCTCACCCGCAGGTTGCTGGACGACCCGGTGCTCTACTACGACGAACTGACCGACGCCGAGCTCGGCTACCTCACCCGGCAGCGGGGCTTCCTCACCGCCCGCATCACCGAACTGACCGGCCTGGTCCCCGAGATCCGGGCCGAGGGCATCGCCATGGTCGACCCCGACGACGACCTCACCGACGTCCGGATGCCGGAGCAGGGCACGCACGGCCACATCACTCTGCTGCTCGCCGAGTACTTGGCCGGGGCGGCCGACGCGGTCACCACCGACCAGCTGGCCCGCCGGGTACGCGAACTTGCCGCCGAGCACGGTGGATTCTGGGCCAAGTCCGCGCGGGACCCCGGCATGGAGGCCGAACTCGTCGAACAGGCCGTCACCCGGCTCACCGCCCTCGGGCTGGTCTCCCGCACCGCCCACGGGATCGTGCCGCGCCCCGCACTCGCCCGATACGCGGTCGGCGATCCCGTCGTACTCGAACCCGGCACCGCACGCATGCCGGCGCAGCGAAAGGCCGGCCCATCGTGACCACCGCTCTGCCCGCGCCACTCCGTTCCCGCTGGCAGCCCCTGCGTATCGGACTCGTCGATCTCTTCCACTACGACGTGGAGGAGTTCCACTTCCGGGACGGACGACTGTTGCTGCGCGGCAACAACGGCACCGGCAAGTCCAAGGTGCTCGCTCTCACCCTGCCCTTTCTGCTGGACGGGGACCTCAGCCCGCGTCGGGTCGAACCGGACGGCGACCCCGGCAAGCGGATGGAGTGGAATCTGCTCCTCGGCGGTGAGCACCCGCATTCCGAGCGACTCGGCTACACCTGGATCGAGTTCGGCAGACTCGACGGGTCCAGCGGCGAGCAGCACTTCCGCACGCTGCTCTGCGGACTGAAGGCCGTCAGCGGACGCGGCATCGCCCGCCACTGGTACGCGCTCACCTGTCAGCGTGTCGACCATGGCCCCGGCGCCCGCGCCGAGGAGTCCCTGAGCCTGCTCGACGCCACCGGCACGGCCCTCTCCCGGGACCGCCTCGCCGAGGCGATCGCCGGGCACGGCATGGTGTACGACCAGGCCAGGCCGTACCGCAAGGCCGTGGACGAAACGCTCTTCGGGCTCGGTGAGCAGCGCTACGGCGCTCTGGTCGACCTGCTTGTCCAGCTGCGCCAGCCCCAGCTGTCCAAACGCCCCAACGAGGCGGCTCTCTCCCGGGCCCTCACCGAGGCCCTGCCCCCCATGGACCAAGCCGTCATCGCCGATGTCGCCGAGGCCTTCCGCTCGCTGGACGAGGAGAAGGAGGAGCTGGCGGCCGCCTCTGCCGCCGATCGGGCCGCCTCCGGCTTCCTGGAGCACTACCGGCGCTATGCCCGTATCGTCACCCGTCGGCGCGCCCGCCTTCCGCGTGGCGAGCACGCCCGCTACGAGCACCTCCAGCGGGACCTCGCCGAGGCGCAGGCCCAGCAGGCCAGGGCCGAGGAGGAACGGACCGCGGCAGAGCGCCGGATCGCCGCCCTGGAGGAGACGCAGGCCCGGCTGCGGGCTCAGGACACCGCCCTGCGTGAAGGCCCCGAAATGCGCAGCGCCCGGGAACTCGAACAGGCTGCCACGGCGGTGGAGCACACGGCCGCCGCCTTGCACCGGGCCCGGGACGACCGGGAACAGGCCGCACGACTCCACGCGCGGGCCCTGGAGCGGCTCGGCGCGGCCGAAAACCGGCTGCGCGCCGCCCGGCAGCTGGCCGCGGACACCTTCGGTAAGGCAAGCGAGGCGGCCGCCGCCGCCCGGATCGAGCTGCCCGAAGGCGACCGGCTGTCCGACACGGAACTGCGGCGCGCCACCGAACAGTCGGTGGAACGAGGGCACCGTGTCCTGGTCCACGTGGAGGGTCTCGCCGAGGCGGCCGTGCGCGCGGCCGAAGAACGCCGCCGGCAAGCCGTTCGGCTGGACGAAGCGGACACCGATCTCGGCGAGGCCACCACGGCACACCTTCAGGCCGAGGCCGAGGCAGCCGCTGCCGGCCGGGCCCTGCTCGACGACGTACGGGAACGTGCCCGCGCCTGGACCGAGCTGGCCTACCCCGATCCGGTCGGTCTGCTGGACGAACTCCAGGACTGGGTCCTGCACCTCGATGGGCCCTACCCGGCGCGTGCCCACGCCACCCGGGCCCACAGCACCGCCTCTGCGCAACTGGCCGAGCAGGCCGCCGAAGCCGACCGTCGGCGGGCGGAGCTGACGGAGCACACCGACCAGGTGCGCCAGGAACTGGCCATGCTCGAAGCAGGCGGGCGCCGAGCACCCCAGCCTCCGCCCACCCGGACCCCGGGCCTGCGCGAGCGGCTGCCGGGCGCACCCCTGTGGCGGCTGGTGGACTTCCGCGACGGACTCCCGGAGCGGGAACGCGCCGGGCTGGAGGCGGCACTCGAAGCGTCCGGGATGCTGGACGCCTGGGTCCTCCCCGACGGCTCGGTCTTGGCCGCCGACGGCCACGACGTCCTGATCTCGCCGGCCACCGGCCCGGTGGACGGCGCATCGCTCGCCGGCCTGCTGCGGCCGGCCGTGGACCACGGGGACGCCCAGGCCGCTGCGGTGGGCGAGGAGACAGTGGCGCGGCTGCTCGCGGCCATCGGCGGTGCAGCGGACGGCGAAGCCGGGACCTGGGCCGCGTCGGACGGACGTTTCCGGATCGGCACACTGGACGGCCGGTGGACCAAGCCTGCCGCCGAGTACATCGGCGAGGGTGCGCGGGATGCCGCACGGCGAGCTCGTATCGCTGCCCTGCGCACCGAACTCGCCGCGCTCCAGGGCGAGATGGACGCCGTCACGGCCGCACTCGACGCGGTGGCCGCCCGTCGGCGTACCCTCGACGGCGAGTTGGCAGCGGTACCCGACGAGCGCACCCTCACCCAGGCACATGCCCAGGTGGCCGCCACCGCCGAGACGGTACGCCGGGCCCGTACGCGGCGCGAGGAAAGGGCCGCCGACCTCACCGAAGCGGCCGAACAGGCCGAGCGGGCAGCCGCCGAACTCGCCGGGACTGCCGCTGATCTGGGGCTGCCCGCCGACCCGGTGGGGCTGTCCGCCGTGCGTGACGCCCTCGGTTCTCTCGCAGCCGTCCTGGCCGCCCTGTGGCCTGCCCTGCGGGAGCGGGGCGAGGTGGCCCGCCAGGCGGAGGAGGAGGCCACCGAGGCCGGACAAGCAGGGGACCGGGCCGCCGAACTGGCGCTGCGTGCGAAGGAGGCCGGGCGCGAGGCGGCCGCCGCGGACGAGCGCCATACCACCCTGCGCTCGACGGTGGGCGCCGCCGTCGCCGAACTTCAGCGGCGGCTGGCCGAGACCGCCGAGGCGCTGCGCACCTGCGAAGCCGATCAGCAGCTCACACGGAAGCGCCACGCCGAGGCCGACCGGGCGGCAGGCAAGGCCGAAGGTCGCATCGAACAGCTGGAAAAGGGCCTGACGGAGGCCGCCGAGGCACGCACGGAGGCCATCGCGTCGCTTCAGCGGTTCACGGCCACCGGCCTGATCGCGGTCGCCCTGCCCGAACTTCCCGTGCCTGCCGCGGACGGTGACCCCTGGGCCGCCACCCCCGCCGTCGCGCTGGCCCGCGCCCTCGAAGCGGGTCTGTCGGCGACCGACGACTCGGACGCCGCCTGGGAACGTGTGCAGCGCCGCCTCAGCGAGGAACTCAAGACCCTCCAGGACACCCTGTCCCGGCACGGACACAGCGCCTCCGCCCGGATGGTGGAGGACGGCGTGGTCGTCGACATCGTCTACCAGGGCCGTGAACGCGCCGTGCCCGAACTCGCCGAGGCGCTGGCCGCCGAGGTCGGCGAACTCACCCGCATCCTCACCGCACGAGAGCGGGAGATCCTCGAAACCCACCTGATCACCGAGGTCGCGGGCACGCTCCAGGAATTGATGGGGGCAGCCGAACGGCAGGTACGGGACATGAACGTCGAGCTGGAGGAGCGTCCCACCTCCACCGGCATGAAGCTGCGGCTCGTGTGGCGGGCCTCCCGCAAGGCCCCCGCCGGCCTCGGCCAGGCCCGTGACCGCCTCCGCCAGTCGGCCGACGCCTGGACCTCTGAGGACCGCGCGGCCGTCGGCGAATTCCTGCAGGCCCAGATCGCCCGGCAGCACACCGACGACGCGTCCGGCAGCTGGCTCGAGCACCTCACGGCCGCACTCGACTACCGCACCTGGCACGAGTTCGGGGTCGAGCGGCACCAGCACGGACGCTGGGTCCCGGCCACCGGCCCTGCCTCGGGTGGCGAGCGGGTCCTCGCTGTGTCCGTGCCGCTGTTCGCCGCCGCCTCCTCGCACTACGCGAGCGCCGGCAGCCCGTACGCGCCCCGTCTGGTCACCCTCGACGAGGCGTTCGCCGGAGTGGACGACGACTCACGCGCCAAGTGCCTCAGCCTGCTGCACGCCTTCGACCTCGACGTGGTGATGACCAGTGAGCGGGAATGGGCCTGCTATCCGCAGGTGCCGGGCATCGCCATCGCGCAGCTGTCGCGGATCGACGAGGTCGCGGCGGTGCTCGTCACCCGCTGGGAATGGGACGGCACCCGGCGGCTGCGCCGCGAGGACCCGGTGCGGCAGGAGAGCACGATGATCCCGGCACCGCGCGCGGATTCGGCGGAGGCCGGACCGGAGCAGCTGTGGACCTGACACCCGCCACACCCGACACCGCCGGGGTCGACGAGCAGCGGCTACGCCGCCTGTTGGGCGATCCCGGCCTCGCCTGGCTGGTCGACCGGGCACGCCGACGCCTGGAACGAGGGCAGCCGCTCACCGGCCCGGTCTCCCTCGGCACACCGACCCCTGACCAACGGGCGGCGGCGGAGCGGCTGCTGGGTCGGGCTCCGGGCAGTGGACGGTCCCTGACCGTGCGGCTCGACGCGGTGGACGCCCTCCTGCGCCGCTCGGGCGTCGGCCCCGACGGTCTGGCCGACGCCGTGGCCGCGCTCACCGGTCCGGTCGTGCCGCTCGGCCCGGCCCGCGAGGCCGAGGAACGGGCCTGGCAGGAGGCATACACCTCGCTCAACGCCCTCGTGGACCAGGCCCCGGCCCTTGCCGCATGGGCCGACCGGCTCCGGGACGACGGCCTGGTACGTCGCCTCTCCCGCACCCCCGCCGCGGCCCGCGACCTCCTCGGCCAGGTCGCGACCGCCCTGCGCGCCCTGCCCGCGGAGCCGTCGGTGTCGCTTCCCGCCTTCGCAGCCCGCCACCTCGGCAGCGCGCACGCCCTGGACGACGGAACCGCACTCGCCACCCTCACCCTCTCCGGCATCCGGGCCCTGAGCGGTCACCCGGACGGCACCGGCGCCCAGTGGCGGCGGGACGCCTGGGCATCGGCGGGCCTGCTCCGCGACGAACTCTCGTCGACCGTGCTCACACTGAACCTGCGCGGCACTCCCGCCCTGGACTGGACGGCTGACGCGGGTGAGCCGACCGTGCTCACCCTGCGCCAGCTCGTGCGCCGTCCGCCCGCTTCGACCGGCGCGACCGTTCGGATCTGCGAGAACCCGGCCGTGCTCGCAGCGGCGGCCGATACCCACGGCCCTCACTCCGCACCGCTCGTGTGCCTCCAGGGCCAGCCGTCCGCCGCCGCCCTCACCCTCCTGCGCCACCTGCATCAGCACGGGACGACACTCCAGTACCACGGGGACTTCGACTGGGGCGGGTTGCGCATCGCCGCAGCCCTGATGCGCCACGTCTCCTGGCGGCCCTGGCGCTTCACCGCCGCCGATTACCGTGACGCGGTGCGCGCAGGCGCTGGCGGCACACCCCTCACCGGTCGGCCGACGGAGGCGCCTTGGGACTCGGAACTGCCCCGGGCTCTCGCAGAACTGGGCGTCCGCGTAGAGGAGGAGACGGTCCTTGACATCCTGCTGTCTGACCTGTCGTGAGAGCGGTGTGTGTCGGGGGGACGGCGGAGGGCATGACCGAACCGGCCGGTGCCCCACCGCGACGAGGGCAGCAGGGCAGCTTGCAGAGCACCGCCATGGGCCGACATGCGTGCCCAGCAGGTCGAGCCCTACGAAGGCCGGCGTGGGCTCGACCCGCTCGCAGCTCGTGACGCTCTTTTGACGCTGTGAGCCCTGGTTGATTGCGGTGATCAGAGCGCGTCTCACGTTGTCCGCGAGGGGCTCCCTCAGGTGCCTACGTAGGCCGCGAGGTGCTCGCCGGTGAGGGTGGAGCGGGCGGCGACGAGGTCGGCGGGGGTTCCCTCGAAGACGATCCGGCCGCCGTCGTGACCGGCGCCGGGGCCGAGGTCGATGATCCAGTCGGCGTGCGCCATGACCGCCTGGTGGTGCTCGATGACGATGACCGACTTGCCGGAGTCGACGAGCCGGTCGAGCAGGCCGAGCAGCTGCTCGACGTCGGCGAGGTGGAGGCCGGTGGTCGGCTCGTCGAGGACGTAGACGCCGCCCTTCTCCGACATGTGGGTGGCCAGCTTGAGCCGCTGCCGCTCGCCGCCGGACAGCGTGGTGAGCGGCTGGCCGAGAGTGAGGTAGCCGAGACCCACGTCGGCGAGCCGTTCGAGGATCTTGTGCGCGGCGGGCGTACGCGCCTCGCCGGCGCCGAAGAACTCCTCGGCCTCGGTCACCGACATCGCGAGCACCTCGCTGATGTCGCGGCCGCCGAGGTGGTACTCGAGGACCGTTGACTGGAACCGCTTCCCCTCGCAGTCCTCGCAGGGGCTGGAGACGCCGGCCATCATCGCCAGGTCGGTGTAGATGACGCCGGCGCCGTTGCAAGTGGGGCAGGCGCCCTCGGAGTTGGCGCTGAACAGCGCCGGCTTGACGCCGTTGGCCTTCGCGAACGCCTTGCGGATCGGGTCGAGCAGTCCGGTGTACGTCGCCGGGTTGCTGCGCCGCGAGCCCTTGATCGGGCTCTGGTCGACCGACACCACACCCTCGCCTTTCGGGATCGACCCGTGGATGAGCGAGCTCTTGCCGGAGCCGGCGACGCCGGTGACGACGGTCAGCACCCCGAGCGGGATATCGGCGTCGATGTTTTGCAGGTTGTTCGCCGTCGCGCCGCGGATCTCCAGCGTGCCGGTGGGCTTGCGCACCGTCTCCTTCACGGCCGCCCGGTCGTCGAGATGGCGGCCGGTGATGGTGCCGCCGGCCCGCAGCCCCTCGAGCGTGCCCTCGAAGCAGACGGTGCCGCCCGCCGTACCGGCGCCGGGGCCGAGGTCGACGACGTGGTCGGCGATCGCGATCGTCTCCGGCTTGTGCTCCACGACCAGCACCGTGTTGCCCTTGTCGCGCAGCCGCAGCAGCAGGTTGTTCATCCGCTGGATGTCATGGGGGTGCAGGCCGATCGTCGGCTCGTCGAAGACGTACGTGACATCGGTGAGCGAGGAGCCGAGGTGGCGGATCATCTTAACGCGCTGCGCCTCACCGCCCGACAGCGTGCCCGCCGGCCGCTCCAGCGAGAGGTAGCCGAGGCCGATCTCCTCGAACGAGTCGAGGGCGTGCTGCAGCTTGGCGAGCAGCGGCGCCACCGACGGCTCGTCGAGCTCCCGTACCCACTCGGCCAGGTCGCGGATCTCCATCGCGCAGGCGTCGGCGATGTTGATCCCCTTGATCTTGGAGGACCGGGCCCCCTCGGCGAGCCGGGTGCCGTCGCACTCGGGACAGGCGGTGAAGGTGACCGCCCGGTCCACGAACGCCCGGATGTGCGGCTGCATCGCCTCCCGGTCCTTGGAGAGGAACGACTTCTGGATCTTGGGGATCAGCCCCTCGTAGGTGAGGTTGACGCCGTTGACCTTCACCTTGGTGGGCTCCCGGTAGAGGAAGTCCTGCATCTCCTTCTCGGTGTACTTGCGGATCGGCTTGTTCGGGTCGAGGAAGCCCGACTCGGCGTAGATCCCCACGGTCCACACGTTGTCCGACTTCCAGCCGGGGATGGTGAACGCGCCCTCGGCGATGGACTTGGAGTCGTCGTAGAGCTGGGTGAGGTCGATGTCGGAGACCGTGCCGCGGCCCTCGCAGTTCGGGCACATGCCGCCGGTGCGGGTGAAGGTGACCTTCTCCGCCTTCTTGTTGCCGCGGTCGACGGTGATCGAACCCCCCGCCCGGACCGAGGGGACGTTGAAGGCGAACGCGCCGGGCCCGCCGATGTACGGCCGGCCCAGCCGGCTGAAGAGGATGCGCAGCATCGCGTTGGCGTCTGTGGCGGTGCCGACCGTGGAGCGGGGGTCGGCACCCAGCCGCTGCTGGTCGACGATGATCGCGGTCGTCAGCCCGTCGAGTACGTCGACATCGGGCCGCGCCAGCGTCGGCATGAAGCCCTGCACGAACGCGCTGTACGTCTCGTTGATCATCCGCTGCGACTCCGCGGCGATCGTGTCGAACACCAGCGAGCTCTTGCCCGAACCGGACACGCCGGTGAACACCGTCAGCCGGCGCTTCGGGATCTCGATGCTGACGTCCTTGAGGTTGTTCTCGCGTGCGCCGTGCACGCGGATCCAGTCGTGGCTGTCGGCAGCGTGTGGCGCAGACGACTGCGTGTCCGTCTTCGTGGCCATGCTCTTCGTATCTCCATCTGTTGGGCGGGTCCGCCTTCGCGGTCTCCGTCGGCGTCGCCTGGCTCGATCCGAGCAGCTGCGAGCAGTACGTCTGCCGGGACGCCCGTCCGCCTGACGCGGCCGCGCGTCGCGCTCGGGCGCGAGAACCCCAGCAATTCACGCCGCTTCGGCCTCTGGCGCCCCCGGGCCCCGGCCACGCGGCGCGCCCGGCCGAGGCGTCAGACTAACCTGCGGCGGGCGCGCATCAGCTCGCGTTCGGGTAACTCGTTACCTCGCGCCAGGCCTGGCCGCGTCGGTGTCGCGACGAGGCTGAGCGCGGAAGCCGGGGCGGCAGTCCTCGGTCATCAAGCAGCTCGGGGACGTTGCCCTCGGGGCCGGTGGCGGTCACCAGGCGGCCGCCACCGGCGTCGTGCGCGGGGCTCCTGCACGGTGCCGTCCGCTCGGGTCGCGCGGGGCACCTGCACAGTGCTGTCCGCGCGGGTCGGCGCTGCGTTCGCCGTACGGCTCAGCGCTTCTCCTGGATGCGGATCAGGTTGCCCGCGGGATCGCGGAAGGCGCAGTCGCGCACGCCGTACGGCTGGTCGGTCGGCTCCTGGACGACCTCGGCGCTGCCGGCCTGCACCTGCTCGAAGGTGCTGTCGACGTCCTTGGTGGCCAGGAGGATCCAGCCGTAGGTGCCCTTGGCCATCATCTCGGCGATGGTGCGGCGCTCGTCGTCGGTGATGCCGGGGTCGGCGGCCGGCGGAGCCAGGACGATGTTGGTGCCGGGCTGGTCGACGGGGCCGACCGTGATCCAGCGCATCTTGCCGGTTCCCACGTCGTTGCGGACCTCGAAGCCGAGGGTGTCGCGATAGAAGGCCAGGGAGGCGTCCGGGTCGTCGTGCGGGAGGAAGCTTGCGTGAATGGTGATGTCCATGGCTTTCACGCTAGCTGCGGCCCGGTGGCCGCGGCTTCTCGATTCCTGATCGGTCGGGTCACCTGCTTGGCCACGCAGGACGGCATCCCCGCCGTCGCGCGCGCCGCCTCGCGCCGATAGACGCTGGGCGGCATGCCGACCAGCTCGGTGAAGCGCGTGCTGAAGGTGCCCAGCGACGAGCAGCCGACCGTGAAGCAGACCTCGGTGACGCTGAGGTCGCCACGGCGCAGCAGCGCCATCGCGCGCTCGATGCGCCGCGTCATGAGATAGGCGTACGGCGACTCGCCGTACGCCCGCCGGAACTCCCGGCTGAGGTGCCCGGCCGACATGTGCGCGCCGCGGGCGAGCGCCTCGACGTCCAGCGGCTGCGCGTACTCCCGGTCGATCCGGTCGCGGACGCGGCGCAGCCGCGCGAGGTCGCGCAGGTGCTGGTCCGGGGCGGGGCTGTTGGTCACACGCGAAATCGTACGTCGCGCCGTTGCCCGGCGCTGAGCGATTGAGGGCTGGTGAGGAGTGTCCGGCGCGGCTCGATTGAGGGCTGGTGGAGTGCCCGGCGCGGCTCGATTGTGGGCTGGTGAGGAGTGCCCGGCGCTGGGCGATTGTGGGCTGGTGAGGAGCGACGGCTCCTCACCAGCGCCGCTCACAGGTACTTCTTCAGTTCCCGCCGTGCCAGCGACCGCTGGTGGACCTCGTCCGGTCCGTCGGCGAGCATCAGGGTGCGCGCGCCGGCGTACAGCTCCGCCAGCGGGAAGTCCTGGCTGACTCCGCCCGCCCCGTGCAGCTGGATCGCCCGGTCGAGGATGCCGACCACCGCGCGGGGCGTGGCGATCTTGATGGCCTGGATCTCGGTGTGGGCGCCCCGGTTGCCGACGGTGTCCATCAGCCAGGCCGTCTTCAACACCAGCAGGCGCAGCTGCTCGACGGTGACCCGCGCGTCGGCGATCCAGTTCTGGACCACGCCCTGCTGGGCCAGCGGCTTGCCGAACGCCGTACGGGACACCGCGCGCCGGCACATCAGCTCGATCGCCCGCTCGGCCATGCCGATCAGCCGCATGCAGTGGTGGATGCGGCCCGGACCGAGGCGGGCCTGGGCGATGGCGAAGCCGCCGCCCTCCTCGCCGATCAGATTCGAGGCGGGCACCCGTGCGTGATCGAAGATCACCTCGGCGTGGCCGCCGTGCCAGTGGTCCTCGTAGCCGAACACCTGCATCGCGCGCTTGACGGTGACGCCCGGCGTGTCGCGCGGGACCAGGATCATCGACTGCTGGCGGCGGATGTCGGACCCCTCCGGGTCCGTCTTGCCCATCACGATGAAGATCTTGCAGTCGGGGTTCATCGCCCCGGAGATGTACCACTTGCGGCCGGTGATGACGTACTGGTCGCCGTCCCGCTCGATGTGCGTGGTGATGTTCGTGGCGTCCGAGGAGGCCACCTCCGGCTCGGTCATCGCGAACGCCGAGCGGATCTCACCGGCCAGCAGCGGCTCCAGCCACTGCTTCTTCTGCCGCTCGTCGCCGAACTGCGCGAGCACCTCCATGTTGCCGGTGTCCGGCGCGGCGCAGTTCAGCGCGGTGGGCGCCAGCTGCGGGGAGCGGCCGGTGATCTCGGCGAGCGGGGCGTACTGGAGGTTGGTGAGCGTGGCCCCGTACTCGCTGTCGGGCAGGAAGAGGTTCCACAGGCCCTGCCTGCGCGCCTCCGCCTTCAGCTCCTCGACCATGGCCGGGGTGTCCCACGGCGAGGCCAGCGCGGCCCGCTGCTCCTCGGCGACCGCCTCGGCCGGGTAGACGTACTCGTCCATGAAGGCGAGCAGCTTGGCGCGCAGTTCCTCGGTGCGCGCGTCGAACGCGAAGTCCATGGCAGTCAGCCTTCCTGGAGACCTGTGTGGAGCATGCTCAGACCGTGCTCGATGAAGACCGGGACCAGGTCGCCGATGCGGTCGAAACCGCGGCCGACCGTCTGGCCCAGGGTGTAGCGGTAGTGGATGCCCTCGAGGATCACGGCGAGCTTGAACCAGGCGAACGCCGTGTACCAGGAGACCGCGGAGACGTCGCGCCCCGAGCGGGCGGCGTACCGTTCGATCAGCTCGGCCGGTGTCGGGTGGCCGGGGGCCTCGGCGGTGGTGGAGACCGGCGAGTGGGGCATGCCGAGCGGCGTGCTGTACATCACCAGCAGTCCCAGGTCGGTCAGCGGATCGCCGAGCGTGGACATCTCCCAGTCGAGGATCGCCTTGATCTGGTCGTGGTCGCCGATCAGGACGTTGTCGAGCCGGTAGTCGCCGTGGACGACGGTGGGCGCGGGGGAGTGCGGAAGCGCGCGTCCCAAGGCCGCGTGCAACTCGTCGATACCCGTGAGCTCACGATTCCTGGACGCGTCCAACTGCTTTCCCCAGCGGCGCAGTTGCCGGTCGAGGAAGCCCTCGGGCCGCCCGAAGTCCGCGAGGCCCACCTCGGCCGGGTCCACCGAGTGCAGTTCGACCAGGGTGTCCACCAGCGACAGCACCGCGCCCCGGGTGCGCTCCGGGCCGAGCGGGGCGAGCTCGTCGGCGGTGCGGTACGGCGTGCCCTCGACGAACTCCATGACGTAGAAGGACGCCCCGAGCACGTCGTCGTCCTCGCACAGCAGCACCGGCCGCGGCACCGGGACATCCGTCGGGTACAGGGCGCTGATCACGCGGTGCTCGCGCTTCATGTCGTGCGCGGTGGCCAGCACATGGCCGAGCGGGGGGCGTCGTACGACCCAGCGCGAGGTGCCGTCGGACACCGTGTAGGTGAGGTTCGACCGTCCGCCCTCGATCAGCCGGCCGGTCAGGGGACCCTGTGCGAGACCGGGCCGCTCGCGGTCGAGCAGGCCGCGCAGCCGGTCGAGGTCGAGTCCGGGCGGGTGGTCGGGGCTCATCGGTGCTCCTGAGAACGAAGGGACATCGGGCTCCCGGCAATCATGCTGACTAGTCGGTATGTCGTCCAGTGCGTGTCAGATGAAAGTGATCCGAGTCTCGACGAACTCGGCCTCACCTTCTGTCCGGCCACCGGCGATGCCGGCCAAGAAGCCGCCGCCCGAGCGCTCGCACGTCCATGCTCGCCGACGAGTCGACACCCATCCATGCCTGAAGTGTGGTCCGCCGACGAGTGGTTGTGCGCAGGCGAGTTCGCTGCGGGGTTGTTCCTTCGCCTCGTTCAGTTTCCGGTTCCGGTTGGCGTCCTGCGGAGCCCTCACCAGTGCTTCGTCAGGGCAGGGGTGTCCGGATGCTTCACGATCTCCTGAATTCATGTATCCATGTATCGTTGGGGGTGTGCTGACACTCGCCTCCGAGATCGAGGTCCTGGCCCGCTTCGGCCGGGCCCTCGCCGATCCGATTCGCTGCCGGCTGCTGCTCGCCCTGCGCGAGGCGCCGGCCCACCCGTCCGATCTGGCGGACGCGCTGGGCATCTCGCGGACGCGGCTCTCCAACCACCTGGCCTGCCTGCGGGACTGCGGCCTGGTCGTGGCCGTACCGGTGGGCCGCCGTACGCGCTACGAGCTCGCCGACCCGCGGCTCGGACACGCGCTGGACGATCTGCGCACGGCCGTGGTCGCCGTGGAGGCGGACCGTACGTGCGCGGACGCCGAGGAGAAGGGCTGCTGCTGATGGCCGGCGCATCTCCCGGACTGTCCACGGTCCGCCGTGACCTGCTCGCCCGGCGCATACGCCTCCTGGTCGGCGCGACCATCGCGTACAACGTCGTCGAGGCCGCCGTCGCCCTGACCGCCGGGGCCGCCGCCTCCTCCACGGCGCTCATCGGCTTCGGCCTCGACTCCGTCATCGAGGTGTCCTCGGCGGCGGCCGTGGCCTGGCAGTTCTCCGCCGGCGACCACGCCGTGCGCGAGGCGCGTGAACGCAGGGCGCTGCGGATCATCGCGATGTCGTTCTACGCGCTCGCCACCTACGTCACGGTGGACGCCGTACGGACCATCGCGGGCGCCGGGGACGCGGACCGCTCCTTCGTCGGCATCGGCCTGGCTGCCGTTTCGCTGTTCGTGATGCCCGTCCTGTCCGCGGCCCAGCGCCGGACCGGGCGCGAACTCGGCTCCGCCTCCGCCGTCGCGGACTCCCGGCAGACCCTGCTGTGCACCTATCTGTCGGCCGTGCTGCTGGCCGGCCTGGCGGCGAACGCCGCGTTCGGCTGGACGTGGGCCGACCCCGTCGCCGCCCTGGTCATCGCCGGAGTCGCGGTGAAGGAGGGGCGCGACGCGTGGCGGGGCGAGGGGTGCTGCGCCCCATCGGCGGACGTCCCCTCCTGCGGCGGAGGTTGTGACTGCTGCTCCTGACCGCGCGGGGCGCGTCGTGTCGCCGGACGTGGTTCCGGAGCCCGGACCGCCGTCACCCGATCGGTCGAGGTCGCGTGGCGGAGCGGTGGGCCGGAATGGAGGCTCGAAGACGCCTGTCGCCTCGGCGTTCACCGCACCGGGCGCGAACCCGCCGACACCACGCAGGGGGCGATCATGAGCCAGGATGCCTCGCAGCCGTCGGGCACTCCGCATGCCACAGGGGACCCGTCGCACACGGCCGGGGACCCGGCGCGCACCACCGGGGACCCGGCGCGCACCACCGGGGACCCTTCGCGCACCACCGGTACGGGAGCGCCGGGCTCCGGAGTTCCGTCGGGGGGCCAGAACGCCTGGGCGGCCGGAGGCGCCTTCTTCGCGGGCATCCTCATGGTGGTGAACGGCATCCTCGCCGTTCTCCAGGGCATCGCCGCCATCGCCGAGGACGCCATGTACGCAAGCGTGGACGGCTATATGTACCGGATCAACCTCACCGGCTGGGGCTGGATCCTGGTGATCCTCGGCGCCGTCGCCATCGCCACCGGCTGGGGCATCCTCAAGGACGCCGAGTGGGCACGCGTCACCGGCATCGTGATCGCGGCGCTGAGCATGATCGCCCAGTTTCTCTTCCTGCCCTACGCGCCCCTCTGGTCCTTCATCGTGATCGCCGTCGACTTCTTCGTGATCTGGGCGCTCGCCACGTACAGGCCGGTCGCCGCGCGGGCCTGACCGCCGCCCCGGCGTCCCCGCCCTCGCGTTCCCGTAGTTGTGCAAGGAGCCTGTCATGGCCGTTCCCACGTCGGACACCGCACGCCGTACGGCCGTCGCCGTCGCCGACCCGTCGAACGCCGGCCTCGCCCTCGGCGATGTGATCGGCGGTGCGGTCGCATGACGGGCCGGGACGCGGACAAGGGCGCGGACGAGGGCATGGACAAGGCCGCGGACAAGGCCGCGGACAAGGCCGCCGACGGGGACCCGCAGCGGGAACTCGCCGATCTACGGGTCCGGGTCGCGGAGTTGGAACGGCGTGGCGCCGTGGCCCGCGAGCACCACCGTCTGCGGTCGCTCTTCGCCGCCCTGCTGATCCTCCTCGCCGCCGTGCTCACGCCGCTGAGCGCCGTCGGGGTCTGGGCGAGCGACGAGATCGGGGACACCGACCGGTACGTGGCGACGGTCGCGCCCCTCGCTTCCGACCCGGACGTCCAGGCCGCCGTCGCCAACCGCGTGACCGACGCGCTCATGAAGCGTCTCGATGTGAAGGCGCTGCTCGAGTCCGTCGAGCCCGCCGACCGGCCGAGGCTGGCCAAGGCCCTTGACCTGTTGAGCGGCCCGCTCACCTCCGGACTGAGCGGTTTCGTGCACAGCACGGCGGAGAGGTTCGTCAGCAGCGACGCGTTCGCCACCCTGTGGACCCAGCTGAACCGGAGCGTTCACGCCACCGTCGACAAGGCGTTGACCGGCAGCGGCGGAGGAGCGGTGAAACTCACCGACGACGCCGTCGTCATCGATCTCGCTCCCGTCATCGACCGGGTCAAACAGGCGCTCGTCGACCGCGGACTGACGGTGGCGGCCAAGATCCCCGCGGTGCACACCAACTTCACGGTCATGACCTCGAAATCCATCGGAAAGGCGAAGAGGGGCTTCCGGCTGCTGCAAATCCTGGGGTTCTGGCTGCCGTTGGTGGCCCTGGTGCTCGCGGCGGCGGGTGTGCTCACCGCCGTACGCAGACGCCGTGCCCTCGTCGCGGCCGCCCTCGCCGTGGCGGCCGGTGCCGCGCTCCTCGGACTGGCGCTCTGGATCTTCCGCGCGCTGTACCTCGACGTCCTGCCGGCCGAGGTCTCCCAGCCCGCCGCGGCGTCCGTCTACGACGCGCTGGTGCGCAGTCTGCGGACGACCGTACGCATGGTGATCACCCTCGGCGTCGTTGTGGCGCTCGCGGCCTGGCTGACCGGCGACGGCCGGGCGGCCTCCCGGGTCAAGGCCGCCTGGACCGGTGGCATCGGCGCCGTACGCACGGCGGCAGGCCCCGGCCCCGGACCGATCGGAGGCTGGGTGCACCGGGCCAAGCCCTGGCTGAACTGGACGGTGGTCGCCGTCGCGGCCGCCACGCTGATCGCCTGGGACCGCCCCACCGGCGCCGTCACCCTCTGGATCGCGCTGGGTGCGCTGCTGGCCCTGGCCCTGGTCGAGTTCCTCGATGACCAGGAACCGCACGTCAGCGCGGTGACGCCGGCGACGTAGGGCACCCCTGAGACGCGTAAACCCTGCGCGCCGGTACGCGGATACGGTCCGTACGCGGATGGCCCGTACGCGGATGGCCCGTACGCGGATACGGACGCCCGCCCGGCGGAGGGCGAACCTGCCACCGGGCGGGCACCGCGGCCAAGTGCCGCCGCGCGGGCGCCCCGTCCCGCGCGTCACGCGTTGGACAACGACACCTCGGTGGACTTGATGAGAGCCACGACGGACGAACCGGCGGCCAGGCCGAGTTCCGCGACCGCGTCTTTCGTGATCGCGGAGGTCATCTCGGCGCCCGCGACCGCGACCTTGACCTGTGCCATGGCCCTGCCGGTGACGATTTCGGTGACCGTGCCCGGCAGTTGGTTGCGGATACTCACCCCGTTCACCGGGCCGGTGGCCAGGGACACCTCCGTCGACTTGACCAGGGCCCGCACCGTGGACCCCTGAGCCAGTCCCAGGTCCTCGACGGCCTCCTGGGTGATGGCCGCCGTGATCTCCTGGCCGCCCTCAAGACGGACCTTCACCGTCGCCATCACCTCGCCCGGAGTGACGGAGTCGACGGTGCCGGGGAGCTGGTTGCGGATGCTCAGGCTCATGCGGGGCCTCGATTGCTCTGTGCGGTGGGTCGATTTGGACTTCTATGGGCAGTTTGCCGCAGCCGTCGTCCACGCGGCCGCGTCGCGGACCGTGTCGCTGTTGGGCCGGACGGGTGACCATGCGTAAGAATTGCCCGGTGCAGATACTGAGTGCGAGCCAGCAGAAAGAGGTGCGGCGCGCAGCGCCTCGTTCAAGGGTGGCGGTGGGTTTCGGGTGGGCGGGCCAGTGAGCAGCCACGACGTCACCGACGAACAGTGGGAGGGGCTCGCCCAGGTCGTTCCGTTGCGGGGCCGGGACGCCTGGCCGTCGGCGGTCGGCCACCGGTCGATACCCAAGGCCGAGACGGAGGCCCGCCGCCGATTCGTGGTCCTGCGGGTCAACGTCTTCGCGGACGCCCGCGAGGTCGCCGAGACACTGATGGCGGGCATCCCCGTACTCCTCGACCTGACCGGCGCGGAGACCGAGGTCGCCAAGCGGGTACTGGACTTCAGCACAGGTGTGGTCTTCGGACTCGCGAGCGGTATGCACCGGGTGGACCGGAACGTCTTCCTGCTGACACCGCCGGGGACCGAGGTGCGGGGGCTGATGGAGGGGGCGAGGGTTCCCGGCGTCTGACGGGCCTCTGGGGGATCGGGGTGTGTCGGGGCCTGACGGGCCCCGGGGGTCCGGTGATCCGGTCCCTCGTTAGTAGGAAGCACACGGGGGTGGAACGGTTCGCCTGACAGACGGAGGCCTACCGTCCGCATATGACCGCGTCATCCCTGGAGGCCCACGCTCGGGCCCAGGCCCACGCCCAGGCCCAGACTCCCGCGGCGGCGGAGACGCGCCCCGACCGCCCGGGCGTCACCGAGCTGCGGCTCGCCGCCTTCGCCACGCACCGCCGCGTCCGGTTCCCGCTGGGACCACTGACCCTCGTCGCGGGCCCGAGCGGCAGCGGCAAGACCGTGGCCCTGCGGGCGTACGAGGCGCTGGCGCGGCTCGGCAGCGGCGGCGAGCTCGGAGAGGTGTTCCCGGACCCGGTCACCTGCGTACCGGAACGGGCCCGGCCCGACGCCCAGCGCAGACGCGGCTTCCGTATCGGCTGCACGGTCGACGGCCCCGAGGGCCCCGTGCGGCTCGATGTCGCCGTACAGGCCGAGCCCGAACTGCGCATCGTCGGCGAGCGGTTGACGGCGGGCGGGCAGACCCTGCTGGAGACGGCGCTGCGCGACCCGGGCCGCCCGGTCGTCCAGGCGGCCTGGCACACGGCGGGCTCGTGCGCGGTGACCCGGGGACCGCTCCCCGACGACCGCCTCGGCACCGCGCTCCTGCCGTTGCGCGTCGCGGGCCGCACCGACGGCGAGCGCCAAGTCCTCGCCGCCGCCGAGCAGATGGTGCTCGCGCTGCGGTCCGTCTACGCCTGCGATCCGGGCCCGCAGCGCATGCGCGCCCCGGCCCCGGTCGGCTCGGGACGGCTGCTGCGGGGCTGCGACAACCTCGCCGAAGTGCTCTGGCGCACCCGGTCGGAGTGCGGCCACCGCTACGCGCACCTGGTCGCGGCGGTACGGGCCGGATGCGCGGGCCCGGTCACGGACGTGCTCGCCGAGCCGCTCGGCGACGGCACGATCCGCGCGCTCCTCGACCGCGGCGACGGTGTCCGTACGCCCCTGGGGCTGCTCGGCGACGGCGAGTTGCGGTACCTCGCGCTGGCCCTGGTCCTGCTGACCGGGCCCGGCGTGCTGGAGGTCGACCCGGCGGGCGAAGTCCCCGCGGCCCTCCAGACGCTGACGGTCCTGGCCGACGGCTTCGACCGCTGCCTGGACGCCCGGCAGGCGGCGGAGCTGGTGCGGCTGGCGTCGCGGATGTGCGAACGCGGGCACATCAGACTGGTGGGCACGGCGACCGACGCCTCCTGGGCCTTCGGGGTCGCCGGCGTCACGGTGGTAAACCTTGAGCCGTGACAGAACTGGACGTAGCGAAGCTGCAGCGCAGGCTGGCCGAGTTCGCGGCCGCGCGGAACTGGCAGCCGTACCACACCCCCAAGAACCTGGTCGCCGCGCTGAGCGTGGAGGCGTCCGAACTGGTCGAGATCTTCCAGTGGTTGACGCCGGAGGAGTCGGCCCGGGTCATGGACCACGCGGACACCGCCCACCGCGTCACCGACGAGGTCGCTGACGTCCTGGCGTATCTGCTCCAACTGTGCGAGGTGCTCGGCATCGACCCGCTCGCGGCGCTCGACGCGAAGATCGACCGGAACGAGCGGAGGTTCCCGGTGCCGGAGGGGCCGTGACGGTGACCGGGGCCCGCCATCGGGCGCGGGGGTCGTCCGGTCGGCGGGAGGAGGCGATCGGCGGGGGCGCCTGATCAGCGGGCTCCCGGTCAACGGAACCCCCGACCCACGATCGACGGGCTGATGCTCGTCACTCTCCGGAGTCAGTTTGCTATCCACATTCAATTCCGTGTCCACAGATTTCGGGCTTCCTCTGGCTTTTCGTCCCACGGACCTTCACTCTGGGTAGTGGACAAGGGAGTTCGGGCGGACGTGCGACAAGCGCGTCGGGACAGACGGGGGCAGCGCATGGACGCAGTGCGGCTCATCGTGGCGAGCAGGCGTGCCCTGGCGGAGAGCGGCGACACCCCGGAGGTGATGGCGGAAGCGTGGCAGGCGCAGGCCCTGGCCCAGGCGATAGGCAGCCGTTTCGCCGTCTCCGGGCCGCCTGAACTCCGGGGCGAGGCCCTCGGCCTGACCGAGCTGGCCGGCCGGGGCTGCGGCGTCCTCGACGCCCCCGCCCTCGACGTCGGCGCCTTACGTGCCGCCAAGCTCACCGAGTTGGGCGACGCCCGCGAGGCACTCCTCTGCCTCGGCGCTCTCCTCGGCGAGGTCGGCATAGCCCTCGTCGGCATCGCCTGCGCGGCGGACGACGAGGGCACGTACTGGCAGTGCATGGAGGGCATCGACGCGGCGGACGAGTCCCGCGACAGGGTCGTGGAGATGCTGAGACGCCTGAATCTCCTGGCCCGTCCGGCATGTGAGGACGAGGCCGTTCAGGCCGACAAGGGGGTCCGGGGGCGAAGCCCTCAGCCGTGAACGCCCCCGGCCGGGGACGGAAGCCCCCGAGCGGAAGCGGCTGCGGGCGAACGGAGTTGACCGAGGCGCGGGCCTTTGACCGAGCTCGGACTTGCCGGTCCGTTATCCGAGCTGAGGCATCACCTCGGACGCGATCAGCTCCAGGTGATCCAGGTCATCAAGGTCCAGCATCTGGAGATACATGCGCTGTGATCCGACGGACTCGTACTGGGCGATCCGCTCGACGACCTCCGCGGGGGAGCCCGCGAGACCGTTCGCCTTCAGCTCGTCGACATCACGCCCAATGGCGTCGGCCCGCCGCTTGACCTCGGCGTCGTCCTTCCCGACGCAGGCCACGAGCGCGTTGGAGTACACCAACGCGTCGGCCTTGCGTCCGGCCTGCTCGGCCGCCGTGCGCACCCGGGCGAATTGCTGCTCCGTGTCCGCGACGGAGGCGAAGGGGATGTTGAACTCGTCGGCGAACCGCGCCGCGAGCGCCGGGGTCCGCTTGGCTCCATGGCCACCGATGAGCACGGGCACCTTCGACTGCGCGGGCTTCGGCAGTGCGGGCGAGTCCTTGAGCCGGTAGTACTTCCCGTCGAAGGTGAACCGCTCGCCGACCGGCGTGCCCCACAGGCCGGTGACGACGGCGAGCTGTTCTTCGAGCCGCCCGAACTTCTCCTTCGGGAAGGGAATGCCGTACGCCTCGTGCTCGGCCTCGTACCAGCCGGACCCAAGACCGAGCTCGACACGCCCGCCCGACATCTGGTCGACCTGCGCGACCTGGATCGCGAGGACGCCGGGCAGCCGGAAGGTCCCGGCGGTCATCAGGGTGCCGAGGCGGATCCGGCTGGTCTCACGGGCGAGACCGGCCAGCGTGATCCATGCGTCGGTGGGCCCGGGGAGGCCGCTGACGGATCCCATGTGCAAGTAGTGGTCCGAGCGGAAAAAGGCTCCGTAATGAAGGTCTTCAGCGGCCTTGGCGACGCGGAGCAGCGTCTCGTAGGTCGCTCCTTGCTGCGGTTCTGTGAAGACTCGAAGATCCATGCATCCATCATGCATCGGCCGCAACTACCGCCCCACCGTGAACCGCTGGCGCACCCGTAACCCGGAACAGGCAGGCCTTCGGCAGGCACGCGCCGTTCGACGTTCGGCTCGCGTACCTGCCTTCCTGAGACCCGTGCGGGAGAACGGGGCCGCGGGATAATTCCCGAGCCTGTCCGCCGCGCTCGCCGTACGCTGTGCAGGCGCGCCGAAGCAGCCCGCGCGCCCCACGTTTCCGCAGCTCAGCAGACGTTTCGAGGCAGACCCACCGTGTTCCTTACGATCAGTACCACCGGTACTCCAGAGCGCCCCGCGACCGACCTCGGCTTTCTGCTGCACAAGCATCCCGATAAATCGCAGGCGTTCTCGACCTCCTACGGCACGGCGCACGTCCTCTACCCGGAGGCGTCCGTCGGGCGGTGCACGGCCGCGTTGCTGCTCGAGGTCGACGCGGTGGCGCTGGTCCGGCGTGGCAAGGGCAAGGGGCGCGGTGGCGCACCCGACGCCGCGCTCGCGCAGTACGTCAATGACCGGCCGTACGCGGCCTCGTCCCTGCTCGCCGTGGCGCTGAGCGCTGTGTTCTCCAGCGCGATGAGGGGGCAGTGCGCCGCTAAGCCCGACCTGCCCGCGCGGCCGCGGCCCCTCAGGATCGAGGTGCCCGCGCTGCCCGCGCGAGGCGGCGCCGACCTCGTACGGCAGCTCTTCGAGCCGCTGGGATGGGCGGTGACGGCCGAGGCCGTGGCCCTGGACGCGCGGTTCCCCGAGTGGGGCGACTCCCGTTACGTACGCCTGGAAATCGAAGCGGAGCGGCTGACGCTCGCCGAGGCCCTGCGCCACCTGTACGTGCTGCTCCCGGTGCTCGACGACGCCAAGCACTACTGGGTGTCGTCCGACGAGGTCGACAAGCTGCTGAGGGCGGGCGAGGGCTGGCTGGCGGACCACCCGGAGCAGAAGCTGATCACCAGCCGGTATCTCTCGCGCCGCTGGTCGCTGACCCGGCAGGCCATGGAGCGGCTCGAACTCGTACGGCTTGCCGAGGCCGACGACACCGAGGTCGAGGAGATCGACAACGCGGTCGACGAGGAGACCGACACGGAGGAGAAGCCGGTGCCGCTCGCCGTGCGGAGGCGGGACGCGATCCTCGCCGCGCTGCACGCGTCCGGCGCCGGCCGCGTCCTCGATCTCGGCTGCGGACAGGGCCAGTTGGTGCAGGCGCTGCTCAAGGACCCGCGGTTCACCGAGATCGTCGGCGTCGACGTGTCGATACGCGCGCTCACCATCGCGTCGCGGCGGCTCAAGCTCGAGCGGATGGGCGAGCGGCAGGCTGCGCGCGTGCGGCTCTTCCAGGGCTCGCTCGCTTACACCGACGACCGCCTCAAGGGGTACGACGCCGCCGTGCTCAGCGAGGTCATCGAGCACCTCGACCTGCCCCGGCTGCCGGCCCTGGAGTACGCGGTGTTCGGCTCCGCGCGCCCCAGGACCGTCCTCGTGACGACACCGAACGTCGAGTACAACGTCCGCTGGGAGACCCTCCCGGCCGGGCACTCCCGGCACGGCGACCACCGCTTCGAGTGGACGCGGGAAGAGTTCCGCGCTTGGGCCCGGCAGGTCGCCGAGCGCTACCGGGATTCATTCGCAGTGCTCCGACCCTTCAGGCCGAGGGTGAAGCGAATCTCGTCGGGGCGACGCGGAGCGTCGCGGTGTTGTTCCGGCGGAGCCGGACAGTACACGGCGCCGGTGACATCTCGTGCACATGTTCCCGGTGACAGTGGGCGTTCGAGCTTTCTAGGGTGATCGTCATGCAGCTCCGGTACGCCTTCAGGATCTACCCGAATGCCGGTCAGCGCACCGCGCTGGCCAGGGCGTTCGGGTGCGCCCGGGTGGTGTTCAACGACGCGGTCCGCGCCCGCGAGGAGGCCCGTCAGGCCGGGCAGCCGTTCCCGAAGGCCGGGGAGCTGTCCACGCGCCTGATTGCCGAGGCCAAGCGGACAGCGGAACGGTCCTGGCTGGGGGAGGTGTCCGCCGTCGTCCTCCAGCAATCCCTGCGGGACGCTGAGACCGCCTACAAGAACTTCTTCGCCTCCCTCAAGGGTACCCGCAAGGGCCCCAGGATCGGCCCGCCCCAATTCAAGTCCCGCAGGGACGCCCGGCAGTCGATCCGGTTCACCGCAAACGCCCGCTGGAACGTCACCGACAGCGGCCGTCTGAACCTGCCGAAGATCGGCGCGGTCAAGGTGAAGTGGTCCCGCGCGCTGCCCGCCACCCCCAGCTCCGTCACCGTCATCAAGGACGCGTCCGGCCGGTACTTTGCCTCCTTCGTCATCGACACCGACCCCGCCGCCGACGCGACACGGATGCCCGAAACCGACCGCACCATCGGCATCGACCTCGGCCTGACCCACTTTGCAGTCCTCTCCGACGGCACGAAAATCAACTCCCCGCGCTTCCTGCGACGCGCGGAGAAGAAGCTGAAGAAGGCCCAGCGGGAACTGTCCCGCAAACAGAAGGGAAGCAAGAACCGCGCCAAGGCCCGCCTCAAGGTCGCCCGCGCCCACGCCAAGGTCACCGACGCACGCCGCGAGTTCCACCACCAGCTCTCCACAAAGCTGATCGCCGAGAACCAAGGGATCGCCGTGGAGAACTTGTCCGTGGCAGGACTGGCGCGCACCAAGCTCGCCAAGTCCGTGCATGACGCCGGATGGTCATCGTTCATCAGCATGCTGAAGTACAAAGCAGAACGGTACGGCCGCACCCTGGTCAAGATCGGCCGGTTCGAGCCGACCTCCCAGACCTGCTCCACCTGCGGCGTCAAGGACGGACCCAAACCCCTGAACGTCCGGGAATGGACCTGTACCGCCTGTGGCACCGTCCACGACCGGGACATCAACGCCGCGATCAACGTGAAGACGGCCGCCGGACTGGCGGTATCGGCCTGCGGAGCGCCGGTAAGACCAGGAGCAATCCCGGCACAGCGCGAAGAAACAGGAAGCCACGGATTCCCGACCGAACCCCGTGCCGCGTAGCGGCACAACAACAAGTCGAGAAGGCCAGAATGCTCGGGCTTCAGCCCGAGGAGCAAGTCAATGCTGGACGACGGAGGGGCCCCGCCCGGGGGGCCCGGGCCTGGACGGAGTCCGGCTGGCGCCGTTCCAGATCCTCGCGGTCCAGGGGCGGAGCCTTGCCGGGCTGCCGCACGACGAGCAGCTCGCGCTGATCGACCGGCTGGTGGAGCACGACGGGACCGGACTGCTGCAGACCACCCGGCGGATCTTCGTCGACACCGGTGACCCGGAGTCGGTACAGGCCGGCATCGACTGGTGGCTGGAGATGACGGGCCGCGGCGGCGAGGGCATGGTCGTCAAGCCGGTCGACGCCGTGGTGCGCAGCGAGGAGGGGCGTCTCGTCCAGCCCGGTATCAAGTGCCGGGGCCGTGAGTACCTGCGGATCATCTATGGTCCGGAGTACACGCGCCCTGAAAACCTCGCGCGGCTGCGCGGCCGTTTCCTGAACCACAAGCGGTCGCTGGCCATTCGCGAGTACGCGCTGGGTCTCGAGGCCCTGGACCGCCTCGCGGAGGGCGAGCCGCTGTGGCGGGTACACGAGGCCGTCTTCGGGGTGCTGGCGCTGGAGTCGGAGCCGGTGGACCCGCGGCTGTGACGGGTCGCCCGCCCTCGGCGAGGCCACCCGGCTCCGCCGAGGGCGCCCCGGGGAAGCACCCGGGGGAAGCACCCCGGCCGACAGCGGGCCGTCTGGTGGCCCGCGGCTCCCAGGTAGATCGTCTTTGTCGTCAATGCGCCGATAATGACTCGACCCGTGACTCGACCCGCTTATCGTCACGAAGACAAAACGAGGGGATCCGACTCGGCCGATCCACGGGTGAACGCGCGTCCGGATGGTCAGGATGGAGGCATGGGATTCCATGTCGACTCCGAGGCCGGGCGGCTGCGCCGCGTCATCCTGCACCGGCCGGATCTTGAGCTCAAAAGGCTCACCCCCAGTAACAAGGACGCCCTGCTCTTCGACGATGTGCTGTGGGTGCGCCGGGCGCGCGCGGAGCACGACGGGTTCGCCGACGTACTGCGCGACCGTGGGGTCACCGTCCACCTCTTCGGCGACCTGCTCACCGAGGCCCTGGAGATCCCGGCGGCCAGATCACTCGTTCTGGACCGGGTCTTCGACGAGAAGGAGTACGGACCGCTCGCCACCGACCATCTCAGGGCCTCCTTCGAGACCCTGCCCGCCCCGGAGTTGGCGTCCGTGCTCGTCGGCGGCATGACCAAGCGGGAGTTCCTGGACGCCCACCCGGAGCCGACCTCCGTGCGCTTCCATGTCATGGACCTCGACGACTTCCTGCTCCGGCCGCTGCCCAACCACCTCTTCACCCGGGACACCTCCGCCTGGATCTACGACGGGGTCTCCATCAACGCCATGCGCTGGCCGGCCCGGCAGCGCGAGACCGTCCACTTCGAGGCGATCTACCGGCACCACCCGCTCTTCCGCGACGAGACGTTCAACCTCTGGTCGCAGGGGCAGGCGGACTATCCGTCCACCATCGAGGGCGGTGACGTGCTCGTCATCGGCAACGGCGCCGTGCTCATCGGCATGAGCGAGCGGACGACGCCCCAGGCCGTCGAGATGCTCGCGCACAAGCTGTTCGCGGCGGGCTCGGCGCGCACCATCGTGGCGCTCGACATGCCCAAGCGACGGGCCCTCATGCACCTCGACACCGTGATGACGATGGTCGACGGCGACATCTTCACCCAGTACGCGGGGCTCGGCATGCTCCGCTCGTACACCATCGAACCGGGCGCCGGGGACAAGGAGCTGAAGGTCACCGACCATCCCCCGGAGCACATGCACCGCGCGATCGCCGCCGCGCTCGGACTCAACGAGATCCGCGTCCTGACCGCCACGCAGGACGTCCACGCGGCCGAGCGCGAGCAGTGGGACGACGGCTGCAACGTCCTCGCCGTCGAGCCCGGCGTCGTCGTCGCCTACGAGCGGAACTCCACCACCAACACGCATCTGCGCAAGCAGGGCATCGAGGTCATCGAGATCCCGGGCAGTGAGCTTGGCCGGGGGAGGGGCGGGCCCCGCTGTATGAGCTGTCCGGTCGAGCGGGATCCGGTGTAGGAATCCAGGTCCGTCGCAGGGGTTCGTCCGTGGGCAAGCTCACGTCTGTATATAAATGCCAAACATCGTATAGAATTCCAAGGTCCTCGTCTTCGTACCCCTGGAGCGCCCCCATGGCGACAGTCCCGACCGCCCTCGCCGGCCGCCACTTCCTCAAGGAGCTGGACTTCACGGAAGACGAGTTCTGCGGGCTGATCGAGCTGGCCGCCGAGCTCAAGGCCGCCAAGAAGGCCGGGACGGAGACCCGGTATCTACGGGGCAGGAACATCGCGCTGATCTTCGAGAAGACCTCGACGCGTACGCGCTGCGCGTTCGAGGTCGCGGCGGCGGACCAGGGCGCCTCGACGACGTATCTGGACCCGTCCGGCTCGCAGATGGGCCACAAGGAGTCCGTGAAGGACACCGCGCGCGTCCTCGGCCGGATGTTCGACGCCATCGAGTACCGGGGCGACAGCCAGGCAACCGTCGAGGAGCTGGCCGCGTACGCCGGAGTCCCCGTCTACAACGGCCTGACCGACGACTGGCACCCCACCCAGATGCTCGCCGACGTGCTCACGATGCTGGAGCACAGCGACAAGAGCCTCGACGACGGCATCGTCTTCGCCTACCTCGGCGACGCCCGCTTCAACATGGGCAATTCCTACCTGATCACCGGTGCGCTGCTCGGCATGGACGTGCGCATCGTCGCCCCCCAGGCGTACTGGCCGAGTGACGAGGTCATCGCCCGGGCGCGCAAGCTCGCCGAGGACAGCGGCGCCGCCATCACCCTCACCGAGTCCGTGGAGGAGGGCGTCCTCGGCGCCGACTTCGTCGCGACCGACGTGTGGGTCTCCATGGGCGAGCCCAAGGAGGTGTGGGACGAGCGGATCAAGGCCCTCGCCCCGTACGCCGTGACCATGGACGTCCTGCACGCCACCGGCAACCCGGACGTCAAGTTCCTGCACTGCCTGCCGGCCTTCCACGACCTGGGCACCAAGGTCGGCCGCGAGATCCACGAGACCCACGGGCTCGACTCGCTCGAAGTCACCGACGAGGTGTTCGAGTCGGCCCACTCGGTCGTCTTCGACGAGGCCGAGAACCGCCTGCACACCATCAAGGCGGTCCTTGTCGCCACACTGGCCTGAGACTCCTCTCAGCAGGCCTTATGCTGACCCGCGGCCCGGAGCCAACCATTCCGTGGCCGCCTCGCGACTGACCCGGTCGCACCCGCGCCCCATGGTGCGCTTGAGGCCATGGCCTGCGAGGTCCGCGCCGGATTCGGCGATCAGGAGCTCTGGGCGGGCACCTTGATCGTCGGAGTCGTCTCCGCCGTCCCGGCGGCCTTCGCGTCGCTCGACGCCGTGGTCAACCTGTGCACCATCGGCACGCTCGCCGTCATGGCCATCGTCAATATCGCGGTGATCGCGCTGCGCCGCCGCGAGCCGGGCCTCGCCCGCTCCTTCCGGGTGCCGCTCTACCCCGTCGTACCGCTGCTCGGCGTGGCTTTCTGCCTGTATCTGATGTACGAGACGGGCTGGACGACCTGGATCCTTCTCGCGTTCTTCCTCGCGGCCGGATTCCTGGTGTACGTCCTCTACGGGCGCCGCCACTCCCGGCTGGCCGGAGCCGCTGCTAAGCAGACCGCCGCTGACGAGGAACTACAGGCAGTGTGAACCAGACCGCCTTGCCGGAGTCGGTGGGGCGGTGGCCGCAGGACGAGCTGAGGGTGCGGATCAGGAGCAGTCCGCGCCCGTGCTCCTGCCAGGGGTCGGGTTCGCCGGCCTGGTGGGGGACCGTGAGATCGCCGGGCGGCGCCGGGTCCGGGTCGTGCACCTCGACCTGGCAGCCGGTCGGCATCAGCTCCACGACCAGCTCTATGGGGCCGTCGCCCCCGGTGTGCTCCACGGCGTTGGCGACCAGTTCCGCGGTGAGCAGCTCCGCCGTGTCGCTGTCGGCCGGGTGCTCCAGCGCGGCCAGCGCCGTACGGACCAGCGCGCGGGCGACGGGCACGGCCGCGGTGGTGTGCGGCAGCGCGATGCGCCAGGAGGCCGGAGAAAGGGGCGGCACGAAGTCCCCCGACGCGGGATGGTCGTCGGGAGACGGGCGGGTGGGGATGTCGTGCAAGGCGTGTCCGTTCATGGAGCAGGCTGTCCTGCTTTCAACCTTGTGAATGGTACGTCGGTGCCCGGCAGAGGCACTTGGCGGGCTCTTTCCGGGGCGTTGGACAGGCGTCGTACCGGGACGTTCGGCCCGGCGTCAGGCTCCGTACCCAGGTGAACGGCCGGTGTCCCACGGGGGCCTCCCACCGTTACGGGTCCGTCGAGAATCCGTGACCCGGTGACGGGGAGCCGTCACGTGGTCAGCGCGCTGCCACGACTGCTCTGTCGCGACCCTCTATCGCGCAGACGTGACGACAGTCACGAATGAGTGATAGCTTCGAGGGATAGCCGCAGAGCGCCGCCCCCGCCCGAGGAGGCCGCACGTCATGAGTCCCTTCACCGGCTCCGCCGTCCGCACCGCCGACTGGAAGCACCTGAGGTGCGTGATCGCCGACGGGGTCGCCACGGTCACGCTCGCCCGCCCCGAGAAACTCAACGCGCTCACCTTCGGCGCGTACGCCGATCTGCGCGACCTGCTCGCCGAGCTGTCCCGGGAGCGGGCCGTACGTGCCCTGGTCCTTGCCGGCGAGGGCCGTGGCTTCTGCTCCGGAGGCGACGTCGACGAGATCATCGGCGCGACCCTGTCCATGGACACCGCCCAGCTCCTCGACTTCAACCGGATGACGGGGCAGGTCGTACGGGCGGTACGGGAATGCCCGTTCCCGGTGATCGCGGCGGTGCACGGGGTGGCGGCGGGCGCGGGAGCCGTGCTCGCGCTCGCGGCCGACTTCCGGGTGGCCGACCCGAGCGCCCGGTTCGCCTTCCTGTTCACGCGCGTCGGCCTGTCCGGCGGCGACATGGGCGCGGCCTATCTGCTGCCCCGGGTCGTCGGGCTCGGCCACGCGACCCGGCTGCTGATGCTCGGCGAACCGGTCCGTGCGCCCGAGGCCGAGCGGATCGGCCTGATCAGCGAGCTGACCGACGAGGGCGCCGCCGACGAGGCCGCACAGCGGCTGGCCCACCGCCTCGCCGAGGGCCCGGCCCTCGCGCACGCCCAGACCAAGGCCCTGCTCACCGCCGAACTGGACATGCCGCTCGCCGCCTCCGTCGAACTGGACGCCTCGACCCAGGCCCTCCTGATGAACGGCGAGGACTACGCCGAGTTCCACGCCGCCTTCACGGAGAAGCGGCCACCGAAGTGGCGGGGGCGGTGACCATGAGGGTCGCGGTCATCGGAGGCGGACCCGGGGGCCTGTACGCGGCGGCACTGCTCAAGCGCCTCGACCCGGCCCGCGAGATCACCGTCTGGGAGCGCAACGCCCCCGACGACACCTTCGGCTTCGGCGTCGTCCTCTCCGACGAGACGCTCGGTGGCATCGAGCACGCCGACCCGGTCGTGTACGCGGCGCTCCAGGACGAGTTCGTGCGCTGGGACGACATCGACATCGTGCACCGCGGGGTGCTCCACACCTCGGGCGGTCACGGTTTCGCGGCGCTCGGCCGGCGCCGCCTCCTGGAGATCCTGCACGAGCGCTGCCGCTCCCTCGGTGTCGAGCTGCGCTTCCGGGCCGAGGCCCCGCCGGTGTCCGAGCTGATGACGGCGTACGACCTCGTCGTCGCCGCCGACGGTGTGCACAGCCTCACGCGCGCCGCGTACCCGGAGGTGTTCCGCCCGTCCGTCGAGGAGCACCGCTGCCGCTACATCTGGCTCGCCGCCGACTTCGCCTTCGACGCCTTCCGCTTCGAGATCGCCGAGACCGAACACGGCGTGATGCAGCTGCACGCCTACCCCTACTCCCGCCCGTCGCCCGACCACCACCCCTCAACGAGGCCCTCCGGGCCGCAGAATCAATTCGCTGCGTCCACCGTGATCGTCGAAATGCGTGAGGAGGTGTGGCGGGCGGCCGGATTCGCGGACCTCGGCGAGCAGGAGTCCGTCGAACGCTGCGCGAAGATCTTCGCGGACGCGCTCGACGGGCGGCCCCTGCGGTCCAACAACTCGGCGTGGACCACCTTCCGCACGGTCGTCAACGACCGCTGGTCGCACGGAAACCTGGTCCTGCTCGGCGACGCCGCGCACACCGCCCACTTCTCCATCGGCTCCGGCACCAAGCTCGCCGTCGAGGACGCGCTCGCGCTGGCCGCCTGCCTGGAGGAACGGGCAGGGCTCGAAGAGGCGCTCACGGCCTACGAGGAGGAGCGGCGCCCGGTCGTCGCGTCCACGCAGCGGGCGGCCCGCGCCAGCCTGGAGTGGTTCGAGAACCTGGCCCGGTATCTCGACCAGCCCGCACGGCAGTTCGCCTTCAACCTCCTGACCCGCAGCCGTCGCGTCACGCACGACAACCTGCGGCTGCGCGACCCGCACTTCACGGCCGCGGTCGAGCGCGAGTTCGGCTGCCCGCCCGGGACGCCGCCGATGTTCACGCGGTTCCGGCTGCGCGGCCTGACCCTGCGCAACCGCGTCGTCGTCTCGCCCATGGACATGTACTCGGCCGTGGACGGCCTCCCCGGCGACTTCCACCTCGTCCACCTGGGCGCGCGGGCACTCGGCGGCGCGGGACTGATCATGACCGAGATGGTGTGCGTGAGCGCCGAGGGCCGGATCACGCCCGGCTGCGCGGGGCTCTACACCCGCCGGCAGGCCGAGGCCTGGCGGCGGATCACCGACTTCGTGCACACACAGGCGCCGGGTACCGCGATCGGCGTACAGCTCGGCCATGCGGGCCGCAAGGGTTCGACGAAGCTGATGTGGGAGGGCATCGACGAGCCGCTGGAGGACGGCAACTGGCCGCTCGTGGCCGCGTCCCCGATCCCGTACAAGCCGGAGAGCCAGACGCCCCGCGAGCTGTCGCGCGCCCAGCTCACCGATCTGCGGGAGCAGTTCACGGCAGCCGCCTGGCGGGCCGCGCGCTGCGGCTTCGATCTGCTCGAACTACACTGCGCCCACGGCTACTTGCTTTCCAGCTTCCTCTCACCGCTGACCAACCGGCGCACCGACGCGTACGGCGGCTCGCTCGCGAAGCGGCTGCGCTTCCCGCTGGAAGTCTTCGACGCCGTACGGGCCGTGTGGCCCGAGGAACGGCCCATGACCGTCCGTATCTCCGCCACCGACTGGGCCGACGGCGGCACCACCGGCGACGACGCCGTCGCGATCGCGCGGGCCTTCGCCGCGCACGGCGCCGACGCGGTCGACGTGTCGACGGGCCAGGTTGTGGCGGACGAGCACCCCGAGTACGGGCGGTCGTACCAGACGCCGTACGCGGACCGGATCCGCCACGAGACCGGCCTCCCCGTGATCGCCGTCGGCGCGATCTCCTCGTGGGACGACGTCAACTCCCTGATCCTGGCCGGGCGTACGGACCTGTGCGCGCTCGCCCGGCCGCATCTGTACGACCCGCACTGGACGCTGCACGCGGCGGCCGAGCAGGGGTACGAGGGTCCGGGCGTCGCCTGGCCGATGCCCTACCGGGCGGGCAGCCGGCGCCCGCAGACCGGACGCACCGACGCCCCCAAGCCCCGCCTTTCGCTGGGAGCGTGAGGACGTCCGGATTGAGGTCAAACTCCCTCAGTGGCTTCGGGCAGCCTCGCGAAGACCGCCCCCGCGTCCCGCAGCCGGTCGTGCAGCGCGCGGAAGACGGCCGCCGAGCGGGCGCCCGGCCAGTCCTGGGGCAGCAGCGCGGCGGGCAGGCCCGGGTCGGTGTACGGGAGATGGCGCCAGGAGTCGAGGGCGAGCAGATAGTCGCGGTACGCCTCCTCGGGCGGGGTGTTCGCGCGCCGCTCCCACGCGTGCAGCACGGGCGCGTGCTGGTCGAGGAACGCCTCGTGCTCCTTGGCGATCGCGGCCAGGTCCCACCAGCGGGCGACCGCCTCCGCCGTCGCCGAGAAGCCCAGGTGCTCCCCGCGGAACAGCTCCACATACGGGTCGAGCCGCAGCCGCAGCAGGGTGTGCCGCGTCTCCTCGTAGAGCCGCGCCGGGGCGAGCCACACCCCCGGGGCCGCCGTCCCGAAGCCGAGACCGGCGAGGCGCGAGCGCAGGACGTGCCGCTTCTGGCGCTCGGACTCCGGTACGGAGAACACGGCGAGCACCCAGCCGTCGTCCTTGGGCGGCGCCGTCGCGTACACCCGCCGGTCGCCGTCGTCGAGGAGCTGCCGGGCGTCCGGGGACAGCGCGTACCCGGCCGCGCCCGCCGCCGTGCGCGCCGGCTCGAGGAGACCGCGGCGCTTGAGCCGGGACACCGAGGACCGCACGGAGGGCGCGTCGACGCCGACCGCGGCGAGAAGCCGGATCAGCTCGGCCACCGGGACGGGGCCGGGCAGGAAGCGGCCGTACGCGCCGTAGAAGGTGACGATCAGGGACCGGGGGGCGTGCTGCTCTGACACGTTGATCACTCTAGTGCGCGAAGATCACTTGGGGTCGCCGTCCGGGGACATATCACCCTCCGGGGCGGACGGCGGCGGGGCGCCCACGGGGATGTCGGTACGCAGCCGGAACCGCTGGAGCTTCCCCGTCGCGGTGCGCGGCAGCGCGTCCAGGAACAGGATCTCGCGGGGGCATTTGTACGGCACGAGCTGGGACTTGAGGAAGGCGCGCAGCGCCTCCGCGTCCTGGTGCGCGCCCGGGCGCAGGACCGCGTACGCCACCACGACCTGCCCGCGCGCCTCGTCGGGCCGCCCTACGACCGCCGTCTCGACCACGTCCGGGTGACGCAGCAGCGCGTCCTCGACCTCCGGGCCCGCGATGTTGTACCCGGACGAGATGATCATGTCGTCGGCGCGCGCGACGTACCGGAAGTAGCCGTCGGGCTCGCGCACATAGGCGTCGCCGGTGATGTTCCAGCCGTGGCGTACGTATTCCCGCTGCCGTGGGTCGGCGAGATAGCGGCAGCCGACCGGGCCGCGCACCGCGAGCAGCCCGGGCTCGCCGTCCGGCACCGGCGCCCCCTCGGCGTCGACCACGCGCGCGTGCCATCCCGGTACCGGGACGCCCGTGGTGCCGGGGCGGATGTGTTCGTCGGCGGCGGAGATGAAGATGTGCAGCAGTTCGGTGGCGCCGATGCCGTTGATGATGCGCAGCCCGGTGCGGGTGTGCCAGGCCTGCCAGGTCGAGGCGGGAAGGTTCTCGCCCGCGGACACACAGCGCCGCAGCGAGCCGGTGTCGTGTCCGTCCAGCTTCGCCAGCATCGCCCGGTAGGCCGTCGGCGCGGTGAACAGCACGGAGACGCGGTGCTCGCCGATCGCGGGCAACAGCTGCTGGGGACCCGCCTGTTCGAGCAGCAGGGCGCTGGCGCCGGCGCGCATCGGGAAGACGACGAGACCGCCGAGCCCAAAGGTGAAACCCAGCGGCGGACTGCCCGCGAAGACATCGTCCTCGTGTGGTCGCAACACATGCTTCGAGAAGGTGTCCGCTATCGCCAGCACATCGCGGTGGAAGTGCATACAGCCTTTGGGCCGGCCGGTGGTACCCGAGGTGAACGCGATCAGGGCGACGTCGTCGGCGGCCGTGTCCACGGCCGTGAAGGGCTCGTCCGGAACGCCCGTGATCCGCAGCAGCAGGTCGTCGGGCTCGTCACCGCCGTACGTGGTGACCCGCAGCCCCGGGATCTTGGCCGTCACCAGGTCGTCGAGCGACCGTACGTCGCACAGGGCGTGCGTCACCCGCGCGATCTCGCACATCGTGGTCAGCTCGTGCGGGCGCTGCTGCGCCAGCACGGTGACGGCGACCGCGCCCGCCTTCAGGACCGCAAGCCAGCACGCGGCGAGCCACGGTGTGGTGGGCCCGCGCAGCAGTACCCGGTTGCCCGGGACGATGCCCAGTTCGCCGGTCAGCGCATGGGCGATGCGGTCGACCCGCGCGCGGAGCTGCCCGTACGTCCACGGGTCGCCGGCCGCCGTACGGAAGACCGGGCGCTCGGGGCGGGCGTGGTCCAGCAACTCGGCGGCGCAGTTCAGCCGATCGGGGTAGCGCAGCTCCGGCAGATCGAAGTGGAGCTCGGGCCAGTGCTCGGGGGGAGGGAGGTTGTCGCGCGCGAAGGTGTCGACGTGGGCGGAGGCGTAAGCGTTTGCGTAAGCGTTTACGCCGGCGTCCGCGTCCGCGTGAGCGCTGGTGTCCCTGGGGTCCATGACGGTTCGCCCCCTTGCCGTGGTGGTAGTGGGCTCGCACAAGGAGCGTATCGGGTTGGTGACGACAGTCAACGGTCCGCGATAGCGTGGGTGAGGTGACCGACGGGGAGAGAGGACCGGCGATGACCGCATTCTCGCTTGATCCGGCACAGACCGCCTGGTGTGCCGAGCTGCGCACGCTGGCGGCGGAAATCCTGCGTCCCCTGGCGGAGAAGGGCGAGGCGGGCCACGTCAACCGCCCCCTCGTCGCCGAACTGGGCAGACTGGGCCTGCTCGCCCGCCTGTTCACCTCCGGGGCGCTGGACCTCTGCCTGATGCGCGAGTCGCTGGCCCAGGCGTGTACCGAAGCCGAGACCGCGCTTGCCCTCCAAGGGCTGGGCGCGCACCCCGTCCATGCGTACGGGACCCAGGACCAGCGCGAGCGCTGGCTGCCCCAGGTCGCGGACGGCGGTGCGGTGGCCGCCTTCGCGCTCAGCGAGCCCGGTGCCGGGTCCGACGCGGCCGCGCTGGCGCTCAGGGCGGACGAGGACGGCCCCGACGGCTGGCGCCTGACCGGCGAGAAGTGCTGGATCTCGAACGCGCCCGAGGCCGACTTCTACACCGTCTTCGCGCGAACCACCCCCGGCGCCGGAGCCCGTGGCGTCACCGCCTTCCTCGTCCCCGCCGACCGCCCGGGCCTCACCGGCACCCCGCTCGACATGCTCTCGCCGCACCCGATCGGAGCCCTCGCCTTCGACGCCGTACCGGTGACCGCCGACGACGTTCTCGGTGAACCCGACCACGGTTTCCGGGTCGCCATGCACACCCTCAACCTCTTCCGGCCGAGCGTCGGCGCCTTCGCGGTCGGCATGGCGCGGGCTGCGCTGGACGCGACCCTTGAGCACACCGCTCAAAGGGACGCCTTCGGCGGCAAGTTGAGGGACCTTCAGACGGTGGCCCACCAGGTCGCCGAGATGGCGCTGCGTACGGAGGCGGCCCGTCTGATGGTGTACGCGGCCGCGGCGGCGTACGACGAAGGGGCCCCGGACGTACCCCAGCGCGCCGCGATGGCGAAGCTGCTGGCCACCGAGACGGCCCAGTACGTCGTCGACGCGGCGGTCCAACTGCACGGGGCCCGCGCCCTGCGCCGTGGCCATCTCCTCGAACACCTCTACCGGGAGGTGCGGGCACCCCGTATCTACGAGGGTGCGAGCGAGGTGCAACGCGCGATCATCGCCAAGGAGTTGTACGCGGCAGAGGAGGCGTCATGACCACCGAGCGCGTCAATCCGCCCGAGCTCTCCCCGCCCACCGGCTTCTCCCACGCGGTCGTCGCGACCGGCGGCCGCCTCGTCTTCCTGGCGGGCCAGACGGCGCTCGACGCGGACGGGAAGGTGGTCGACGGGACGCTGCCGGAGCAGTTCGAGCGGGCGCTGACGAATCTGCTGACCGCCTTGCGGGCCGCGGGCGGCACCCCGGCGGACCTCGCCCGGGTCACGGTCTACGCCACGGACGTCGCCGACTATCGCGCCCACGCCCCCGAACTCGGCCGTGTCTGGCGCGAGTTGGCGGGCCGCGACTACCCCGCGATGGCGGTCGTCGGCGCCGCCCGCCTCTGGGACGAACAGGCCCTGGTCGAGCTCGACGGCTTCGCCGTGCTGCCGTAGGACTCGGCGGAGGGGTGGATCAGGCCGCGACGGCCAGCTGCTCGGCGTACACCCGGTGCGGAGCGACCACGCTGCCGTCGGGCAGCAGTTCGCCGCTGTCGTCGAAGACGATCGCGCCGTTGCACAGGAGGTTCCAGCCCTGCTCGGGATGGGCCGCCACGATGTGCGGGGCATGGGAGTCCGCGGACGGGCACGAAGACCGGTGGGAACACATGGCGCACCTCCACGTCGGATGCGATGAGTGTCGGCGGCGGTGCCGCCGCCCTCGCATGCTTAGACCATGCGCGCCCGGCGAACTCATCGGAACCGCCCGCTGTGAAGCGTGACAACACGCGGACAACTCTCGGACGTCCCCAAGACGGACGGTGCCAACTCGCCACCAAAGGGTGATGATCACCGTCCTCGGCGCACCGGACCGGTACCTGTGGAGCGCCCCTTCCCGGCCCCCGTTCCAGGAGGTACTCCCATGTCCTTGCGCCAGGTCATCGGCGCGGCCACCGGCGTCGCGCTGCTCCTGCTCGCCGCCCCGTCCGCCGTCGCCGCCCCGTCCGCCGTCGCCGCACCGGCCGCCGCGCCCGCCTCGCACGACCTGCACGACGAGGTGACCGTCGATCCGACCGGCCACGTCGCGGCCGACGGCACCATCACCCTCTCCGGCACCTACCGCTGTCTCGACGCCACCGGGCCCGTGTTCGTCTCCTCCTCGGTGTCGCAGGACGACCCCCGCGTGCGGCACGGCATCGGCGGCACCGTGGCGGCCTGCGACGGAGCGGAACACCGCTGGACCAACTCGGAGAAGCGCGACCTGGGCACCCTCAAGCCGGGCACGGCCCACGTCGAGGCCACCCTGATGGAACTGGCCCCCGGACCGCTGGGCCTGCCGCTGCCCACCTTCCACGCGACCCGGCAGCAGGACATCACCGTCACCGAGGGCTGACGACTGTTCTGGTGTCGCCGTCGGCGGCCGCGGGGAGCCGGGCCCGGTCACTGCGGCGGGTTGCCGTGCTTGCGGGGCGGCAGGTCCGCGTGCTTGGTGTGCAGCATGGCCAGAGAGCGGATCAGCACCGACCGGGTTTCGGCCGGGTCGATGACGTCGTCGACCAGGCCCCGCTCGGCCGCGTAGTAGGGGTGCATCAGCTCGGCCTTGTACTCCTTGACCAGCTGGGCACGCAGGGCCTCGGGGTCGTCGGCGGCGGCGATCTGACGGCGGAAGACGACGCCCGTGGCGCCCTCCGCGCCCATGACGGCGATCTCGTTCGTCGGCCAGGCGTACGCCAGATCGGCGCCGATGGACTGCGAGTCCATGACGATGTACGCGCCCCCGTAGGCCTTCCTGAGGACGAGCGAGATCCTCGGCACGGTCGCGTTGCAGTAGGCGTACAGGAGCTTCGCGCCGTGCCGGATGATCCCGCCATGCTCCTGGCCCACCCCCGGCAGGAAGCCCGGCACGTCGAGCAGGGTCACGAGCGGGATGCTGAAGGCGTCGCAGAGCTGTACGAAGCGTGCCGCCTTCTCGCTGGCCTTGATGTCGAGGACGCCGGCGAGGGTCTGCGGCTGGTTGGCGACGATGCCGACGACCTGGCCGTCGAGGCGGGCCAGTGCGCAGATGATGTTGCGGGCCCAGCGTTCGTGGACTTCGAGGTAGTCGCCGTCGTCGACGAGTTCCTCGATGACCTTGGCCATGTCGTAGGGGCGGTTGCCGTCCGCGGGGACCAGGTCGAGCAGGACGTCCGAGCGGCGGTCGGCCGGGTCCTCGGAGCCGACGCGCGGGGGGTTCTCGCGGTTGTTCTGCGGGAGCATCGACAGGAGGTAGCGCACCTCGGCGATGCAGGTCTCCTCGTCGTCGTAGGCGAAGTGGCAGACGCCGGACGTCTCGGCGTGCACGTCGGCGCCGCCCAGGCCGTTCTGGGTGATCTCCTCGCCGGTGACCGCCTTGACGACGTCCGGGCCGGTGATGAACATCTGCGAGGTGTCGCGGACCATGAACACGAAGTCGGTCAGGGCGGGGCTGTAGGCCGCGCCGCCCGCGCACGGGCCGAGCATCACGCTGATCTGCGGGATGACACCGGACGCCTTGGTATTGCGCTGGAAGATGCCGCCGTAGCCGGCCAGGGCGGACACGCCCTCCTGGATCCGGGCGCCCGCGCCGTCGTTCAGCGACACCAGTGGCGCACCGGCCGCGATGGCCATGTCCATGATCTTGTGGATCTTCGTGGCATGCGCCTCGCCAAGCGCGCCGCCGAAGATCCGGAAGTCATGGGCGTACACGAAGACCGTACGGCCCTCCACCGTGCCCCAGCCGGTGACGACACCGTCGGTGTACGGCTTCTTCGCCTCCAGCCCGAACCCGGTCGCCCGGTGCCGCCGCAGCTGCTCGACCTCCTGGAACGAGCCGGCGTCCAGCAGCAGCTCGATGCGCTCCCGCGCGGTCAGCTTGCCCTTGGCATGCTGCGCCTCGGTCGCCCGCCGGCTGGGCCCCTCCCGCGCCTCCCGCTTGATCCTCGCCAGATCCTCCGCCTGGGTGGCGGGCCGTCGCTCGTCGATGATGGTCATGCGTGTGCCCTTTCCAGCCGCTGATCGGTAACCAGGAGCGCCTCCAGGGGCAGTTCACGCACGACGATGTGCGTGGGCGGTGCGCCGCGCACCGCCACGGCCGCCGCATGGCCCGCCGGGCACGGCACATCGCGTACGGTCCAGCCGTCCGGCCCCCGCGGGGCGCCCTGGGCGCCGTCACCGACGTACACCTCGGACATCCACCGGCCGATCCCGGCGCCCGTCCCCTTGAGGTACGCCTCCTTGCGCGCCCAGATCCGGGCGAAACCGGCCTGCCGCTCCGGCCCCTGAAGACGCGTCAACTGGGCCTGCTCATAGGGATGAAGGGACGGCAGGCAGACATCCACCCGCTCCGGGCCGGGCACGCGCTCCACATCGGCGCCGACCGGCCGGGCGGACACCGCGATGAGCGCCCTGCCGTGACTGTGCGAGAGGGAGAAGTGCGGGACCGGACCCCGCGCCTCGACCACGGGCCTGCCGTGCGGGCCGCCGCAGCGGGGGCAGTCCGCGCGGCCGAAGACGAGCTCCCTCGCCGGTGCCCCCACGTACGGGGCGAGCACCCGGCGCAGCGCGATGTGCGCCGCCACGTACAGGGTGCGATCGGCGGGACGCCGGAAGGTGCGGGCCCGCCGCCGCTCGTGCTCATCCAGCTCGTCGAGCGCGAACGCCCGGGAGTCAGGCGCGCTGCCGGGCGATATGAGCCAGAGCTCCAACTCGCGCCTGTTCGGATGGCGTTGGCTTGCCGTCACCCTTCCCTCCCCCTGTCGCCGCTCGTCGTACGTCGTCCAGCAGCACCGCCTGCCGCAGCGTGTCCGCCCCCGGTGCGCTCCGGCTCCGTACCGCCGCCGCGAACGCGTCGACGGTCAGCGCCACCTGGTCCGCCGGGCCGAGCCGGATCTCCTCGGCCCCGGCGCTCCGGTGCACGGTGATGACGGGTACGTGGCCGGCGGGCGGTGTGAAGGCGCGGTCGACGGTGACGCGGCCCTCGCTGCCCCACAGTTCGTAGGCGGAGCGGTACGCGTGGTCCATGCCGAAGGTGATGTGCGCGGTGACGCCGCCGGGGGCGCGCAGCAGTGCCGCGCCGGATGTCTCGACCCGTCGCCCCGCACCGTGCGAGAGGTCGGCGCCGACCACCTCGACGTCCGGGCCGAGGTGGTGCAGGGCGGCCCGCAGGGGGTAGAGGCCGACGTCGGCCAGGGCGCCGCCGCCCAGCTCGGGGGCGTACCGGATGTCGTCGTCGGGGAGCGGCGGGATGGTGAACGCGGCGTGGAAGGACCTGAGTTCACCGATCCCCCCGTCGGCGACGAGGCGCCGCACCGCCTCGTGCCGGGGATGATGGACGAACATCACGTTCTCCATCAGCGCGAGCCTCCGCCCGGCGGCGAGACCGAGCAGCCGTTCGGTGCTCGCGGGGTCCATGGTGAGGGGCTTCTCCGCCAGGACGTGCCGGCCCGCGTCGAGCGCGGCCTCCACCCAGGGGCCGTGGAGCGCGGCGGGCAGCGGTACGTACACGGCCTGGATGTCGTCGCGTTCGAGGAGTTCGGCGTAGCCCTGGACGGGACGGCAGCCGAAGCGTTCCGCGACTCGTCCGGCCTTGGTGAGGTCACGGCTGGCGACCGCGGCGATCTCCCAGTCACCGGACGCGGCGAAGGCGGGCAGCATCCGGCGGACCGCGATGTCCGCGCAGCCGAGCACCCCGATCCGTACGGGCGCGCTCAAGGTGTCCTCCCCGGCAGGGCGTTGAGACAGGCGAGCAGCGTACGGGCCTGGACGTTGAGGTAGTGGCCGTGCCGGACGAGCCAGGTCAACTGGTCGGGGGTGACCCAGGCATAGCCCGGCGGCGGATCGAGCGGGGCGTCGCGCTCGTCGGCGTCGACGAGCAGGTAACGGCTCTCGGCATGGAGGAACCGGCCGCCCTCCTCCGCGTGCACGGCCTCGTAACGGACGCGTTCCGCGGGCGCGTCGAGGACCGTGTCGAGGAACAACGGACGTTCCTTCTCCGGCAGATGGGCGTAGTTGCCCGGCGTGTACTGGACCGTGGGCCCCAGCTCCACGGTGTCCAGGAAGCCGCCCTCGACCCGGGCGTGCACCAGGACGTGCGGAACGCCGTCGAACGCGCGGGTGAGGAACGCGGTGACGCCCCGGCCGACCGGCTCGAACAGGGGCTGGGTCCAGCTGGTGACCTCGCGGTTGCCCGCCTGCACGGACACCGCCACCACCTTGAAGTAGCGGCCCTCCTCATGCGCGACCGCCATCTCGTCGCGCCGCCAGCCGGGCAGCCCGGCGAGCGGGACACGCTCGGCGTGCACGTCGTGCCGGGAGCGCTCCCCGGTGATCCAGGACAGCAGCTCCACGTCGGACAACAGCGCGCCGGACGCGGTCTGCGGCAAGGGGAGACAGGACAGGACGGTGCGCGAGTCCATGTTGATGACGTTGTCCTGGTGGAGCAGTTCGCCGATCTGGCTGAGGGTGAGCCAGCAGAAGTCGTCGAGGAGGGGGACGTCGCCGGACGCCTCCACGATCATGTTCCGGTTGGACTTGCGGAAGAACCACGAGCCGTGCTCGGACTGCAGCACGTCCGCGATCACCCGGCCGCGGCCCGGACCGACGAAGTGCTCGATGTACTTCACGTCCGCGCCCTGGTGCGCCTTGGTGTAGTTGGAGCGGGTGGCCTGGACCGTGGGCGAGAGCTGGAGCAGGTTCGGGTTGCCAGGCTCCATCTTCGCCTGCATCAGGAAGTGGAGGACCCCGTCGAACTCCTTGACGAGGATGCCGAGGACACCGACCTCCGGCTGCTTGATGACCGGCTGGTACCAGTCGGCGTACGGGCCGTCGCCGTACGGGCCGTCCCGCTCGGTGACGTGCAGGCCCTCGACCGTGAAGAACCGGCCGCTGCGGTGCACGAGGTTGCCGGTCCGCTCCTCGAACGACCAGCCCTGGAGCTCGGCGAACGGGACACGGTCCACGCGGAAGGCGTTGGCCCGGCCGCGCGCGGCGAGCCAGCCAGGGAAGTCGGCGGTCGCCAGACGGGCGCCTCGGGAGGTGGCGGCCGACAGCGCCAGCCGGCCGGGCAGATCGGTCCCGGCGCGCGGCTGAAGGGTGTGAGACAGCATCAGAGAACTCCCTGTGTGTGGGGGTGTCCGGGGTGCGGCAGCGCAGCAGACGCTGCGGCACTTGCAGACGAACCGGAGCCTGGCCCGCGCCATCAAAACCCCACGGCGCGAGCCGTAGGAATCCCCCTCGTTTACGAGGGGGAGGAAGTCAACGCGGGTGCTTCAACGCCTTTCGCGGGTCGGTGGCGGCCGGGTCACACGTGCGCGGCCGCGGTGAATTCGGTCAGGACACGCCGGTAGTAGTCGGGGCCGAAGCCCATCGCGGCCACCTGGGGCACCAGGGAGCGCAGCTTCTCGATGGAGATGACGTGCTGGCCGCCGATGTCCAGGTACTCCCGGCGTGCCACGAGCCCCAGTCCGGCGGCGAGATGGTCGACGATCTCGTCCACGGGGACGGCGTGACCGGACGCCACGTTGACCGTCTCCGAGCGCAGACCGGTGGCGAGCAGCCGGTCGATGACGGTGATGACGTCCCGTACGGCGATCAGGTCCCGGGCGGCGCCCCGGTGCACCCGCACCACTCCCTCGCGCAACTGCCGTACCAGCGTGGGCAGCAGCTGATGCTCCGGCTGGTTCGGGCCGACCAGATGCCCCAGCCGCAGGATGAGGTGGTCGGCGCCCGTCTCCCGCACCAGCCCTTCGAGCGCCACTTTGTGCGCGCCGTAAGGGGTGCAGGGGACCACCGGGGTGTCCTCCCTGCCGGGGCCCTCGGCGAGCCCGTACATCCCCGTCGACGCCGTGGAGAAGAACAGCAGCCGCCGCCCGGTGGCCACGCAGTGCTTCGCGACGTCGCGCAGCAGCGCGGCCTCCCGCGCGAAGTCCGCGTCCGAGGTGCCGCTCGCCCAGGACACCCCCGCCGCGAGGGCCACGGTGTCCGGATGCCGGCCGGCCAGTGGACGCAGATTCCGCGCCAGGAACCCGGTTCCCACAATGTCCATACGTCGTCGTCCTGATCTCTGGGAGGGAGGAGGCCGTCGGCTCCGGGAGACGCCCACGCCGGGAGGCCGGCCGTCGGGCTCAGCCGCGCGCGGCCACGAACTCCTTGATCGACGCGGTCACGTAGTCCAGCATTTCGTCGGTGAGCGCCGGGTAGACCCCGATCCAGAAGGTGTGCTCCGTGATGATGTCGCTGTTCGTCAGCTCGCCGACGACACGATGGGGCCGGCCGATGTAGGCGGGGTGCCGGGTGAGGTTGCCGGCGAACAGCCGCCTCGTGCCGATCCTGCGGTCCTCCAGGAAGTCCACCAGCTCGGCGCGGCCGAACGGAGCCTCGGGGTCCACGGTGAGCACGAACCCGAACCAGCTCGGGTCGGAGCGGGGCGTCGCCTCCGGCAGCAGCAGTCCCGGAACGCCGTCCAGCCCCTCGCGCAGCCGCCGCCAGTTGCGCTTGCGGGCGTCGATGAAGTCGTCCAGCTTGGCGAGCTGGGTCAGGCCCAGGGCGGCCTGGATGTCGGTGGCCTTCAGGTTGTAACCGACGTGCGAGAAAATGTACTTGTGGTCGTACCCGGCCGGCAGCGTGCCCATCTGGTACGTGAACCGTTTGAGGCACTTGTCGTTCTCGCCCGGCTCGCACCAGCAGTCGCGTCCCCAGTCGCGCAGCGACTCCACGATCCGCGCCAGCGCCAGGTTCGAGGTCAGCACACAACCGCCCTCGCCCATGGTGAGGTGGTGCGCCGGATAGAAGCTGACCGTCGTCATGTCGCCGAAGGTGCCGGTGAGCTGCCCGTCGTAGAGCGAGCCCACCGCGTCGCAGTTGTCCTCGATGAGGAACAGGTCGTGCTCCTCGGCGAGTTGCGCGATCGCCGTGACCTCGAAGGGGTTGCCGAGCGCGTGCGCGATGATGATGGCGCGCGTCTTCGGCCCGATGGCCGCGGCGACCCGGTCGGCGGTCGCGTTGTACGTCGTGAGGTCGACGTCGACGAAGACCGGGATGAGCCCGTTCTGCAGGATCGGGTTGACGGTGGTGGGGAAGCCCGCCGCGACGGTGACGATCTCGTCGCCCGGCTTCAGCCGCCGGTCCTCCAGGGCGGGGGAGGTGAGCGCCGAGACGGCCAGCAGGTTTGCCGACGAGCCCGAGTTGGTGAGATGAGCCTTGCGCCGCTTCAGCCGCCGCGCGAACGCCGACTCGAACTTGCGCTGGCTGCGCCCGGCGGCGATCCGCATCTCCAGGGCGGCCTCCACCAGCGCCACCCGGTCCTCCTCCTCCAGGACCGCGCCCGACGGCCAGATCTCCGTGGTGCCGGGCACGAACTCCCGCTCCGGGGCGCTCACTCGGTGGTACGCCCGAACCGCTTCGAGCACCTGTTCCTTGGGGTCGCTCATCATCCTGTCCTTTCGTTGACGGGCGGCTCGGCGGCCGCGAAGGTGAGCGGCGGCTCGGCGCCCGCGGGCTTGACGGGCGGCAGGGCGGCCGCGAGGAGGTCGCGCAGTGCGGAGTCCAGGGGGCGGCTCGGTGCCCAGCCGAGCAGCTCCCGGGCCAGGGAGACGTCCAGGCACTGCCGGTCGACGTCGCTGCGGCCCGGTGGGACGCCGGCCCCCTCGGTCACCGGCACGTCGAGGCCGCTGAGCGCGACCATCCGGTCGATCACGTCCCGGACGGGCACTGCCTCGCCCCGGCCCACGTTGATCACCCGCCCGTTGACGTACGTGGCGGGCACGCGGGCCGCGGCCAGCACGGCGTCCACCACGTCCCGTACGTCCACCAGGTCGCGGGCCGCGCGCAGCGGCGGCAGGCGTAGTGCGTCCGCCCGCTCCCCGGCGGCCTCGGCGCGCGCGGCGTCGGCCAGGTGCGCGGCCACGTCGCCGAAGAGACTCCCGGCCGGGGTTCCGGCACCGATCACGTTGGCGAGCCGGAGCACCACCCCCTCGACGTTCCGCTCCCGCACGGCCCGCAACACCGCCTGCGTGCCGAGGAGTTTGGTGCGTCCGTACGGGGTGACCGGTGCCGCCGGCCAGTCCTCGGGGGTGGCGCCGCCGGGAGTGCCGGCCCCGTACTCGTGGACGCTGCCCAGGTGGATCAGCCGGGGTCCGCCCGGCTCCCGGGGCAGCGCGGCGAGCGCCTCGGTGACCTTCGCGACCAACTCGGCGTTGGCCGCGGCCATCTGCGCCTCGTCGGCCCGCCAGGCCCGGCCGGCCGCGTTGACGACGGTGTCGGCGCCGACCCTGGCGAGCAGTGCGGCGAGTTCCCGGGGCGAGGCGGCGACTACGTCGAGGCGGATGAGGGCGGGGCATCCCGCGCCGGGCTGCATGCCGGGCTCCGCGCCGGGCTTGGCGCCGGGCTCCGCGCCGGGCTCCGCGCCGGGCTGCATGCCGGGCTCCGCGCCGGGCTTGGCGCCGGGCCCCGCGCTGGGCGAGACCAGATGCACCCGCGCCCCGAGCGCGCCGAACGCCGCACCGATGTGACGCCCGAGGAACCCGGTGCCGCCGAGCACGACCACCGTGCGGGAGGAGGCGGACCCGCCGAGGTCAGGCAACGGCCCGGTCCGTCCCGTGCTTGGCGGCCTTCCACCAGTCGGGGTTGTCCCGGTACCAGGCGACCGTGTCGGCGAGGCCCTGCTCGAATCCGATGAGCGGGGCGTAGCCCAGCTCCTCGCGGATCTTGGTCTCGTCGATCGAGTAGCGCAGGTCGTGTGCCTTGCGGTCGGCGACCCGCTGGATCGCGGCCGCGTCCGAGCAGGTCAGTTCGAGGAGCTGCTCGGTGATGGCGAGGTTGGTGCGCTCGTTGCCGCCGCCGATGTTGTAGATCTCACCGGCCCGTCCCTGATTGAGGACCAGGTGGATGCCCCGGCAGTGGTCGTCCACGTGCAGCCACTCACGGACGTTGCCGCCGTCGCCGTACAGCGGCACCCGGCGTCCCTCGAGCAGGTTCGTGACGAACAGCGGGATGAGCTTCTCGGGGTGCTGGTAGGGCCCGTAGTTGTTGGAGCAGCGGGTGACCGACAGGTCGACGCCGTGGGTGCGCCAGTAGGCGCGGGCCACCAGGTCGGAGCCCGCCTTCGAGGCCGCGTACGGCGAATTGGGCGCGAGCGGCCACTCCTCGGTCCAGGAGCCCTCCGTGATGGAGCCGTACACCTCGTCCGTGGACACGTGCACGACCCGGTCCACCCCGCTGTCGAGCACGGCGTCGAGCAGCGTCTGGGTGCCGAGGACGTTCGTACGGAAGAAGTCGCCCGCGCCCTCCAGCGAGCGGTCGACGTGCGTCTCGGCGGCGAAGTGCACCACCGCGTCGTGGCCGGGGACCAGTTCGCGCATCAGGCCGCGGTCGCAGACGTCGCCGCGCACGAACACCAGCCGTTCGTGCGTCCCCGGCAGGTTGTCGCGGTTTCCGGCGTACGTCAGCTTGTCCAGGGCGGTGACCTGGGCGCCCTCCCAGCCGCTGTACGCGTCGGCCAGCAGGCGTCGGACGAAGTGGGAGCCGATGAACCCGGCCGCTCCGGTGACGAGGATCCTCATACCGTGACCTCCACTCGGGTGTGGTCTCCGACGACCAGCCGGTACCGGCCGGCGCCCTGCTCGGTGGCTCCGACGGAGGCCGCGCGCCCGATCAGCGAGCTGCGCAGGCCCCTGACGCCGCTGACCGACGCCTCGTCGAGCGCGATGGAGTTCTCCAGCCCGCTGTCACTGACCAGGCAGCCGCGGCCGATGGACGTGTGCGGTCCGATGTGGCTGTCCTCCACCACGGCGCCCGCGCCGATGATCGCCGGGCCCTCGATACGGGAGCGTGTGACGCGGGCGCCCGCCTCGACGACGACGGTGCCCACCAGTTCACTGGCGGCGTCGACATGTCCCGCCACGGCCGGCGCCAGCCGCTCCAGCAGGTAGCGGTTGCAGTCCAGGACGTCCTCGACGTTCCCGGCGTCCTTCCAGTAGCCGTCGTACTGGGTGGCCCGGACCTCGGCGCCGGAGGCGAGCAGCCACTGGATGGCGTCGGTGATCTCCAGCTCGCCGCGGGCGCTCGGCCTGATCGAGTCCACGGCGCGGTGAATGGCGGAGGTGAAGAAGTACACGCCGACCAGCGCCATGTCGCTGCGCGGCTCGGCCGGCTTCTCCACCAGGCGCACCACCTCGCCGTCCGGCCCGAGTTCGGCGACCCCGAACTGGCGCGGGTCGGGCACCTTGTGCACCACGATCTGCGCGGCCGGGCGCCGGACGGTGAAGGCCTCGGCGGTCGCGGCCACCCCTTCGGGCAGCACGTTGTCGCCCAGGTACATGACGAAGTCGTCGTCCCCGAGGAAGTCCCGGGCGACGGCGACGGTGTGGGCGAGGCCACGCGGGGCGTCCTGAAGGAGATAGGTGAGTTTCACTCCGTGTCGGGAGCCGTCGCCGAGCGCGGCCTCGATGTCGGGGCCGCGGTTGCCGACGATGACGCCGATGTCGGTCACGCCCAGGTCCCGGATGTTGTCCAGGACATGGACCAGGACGGGCGTATTGGCGATCGGGATGAGCTGTTTCGGCATCGAATAGCTGAAGGGTCGCAGGCGGGTACCGGAACCGCCTGCCAGCACAAGCGCCTTCATGAGGGGTCCTCTCGATTCACGTGTGCGTGCCTTTCGGGATGCGGAGCAGGTCCAGTGCGACGCGGAGCGGTGCCGTGGCGGCTTACAGCGGTGCCGTGGCGGCTTACAGCGGTTCCGCGGCGGCTCAGAGCGGTGCCGTCGCGGCTCACAGCAGTGCCAGTGCCGCGACGACGTCGGAGGGCAGCGGCATCGCGGCGATCTCCGCGGAGAGTTCGCCCGCCCGCTCGCGGTACCCGGAGCGCGAGAGCAGTTCCTCGCAGGATTCGGCGATCCGCTGGTCCGTGTCCTCGCCGGGCAGCAGCGTGATCGCCGCCCCGCGCTCGGCGACGCGGAGGGCCGGCACTTCCATGACGGCCCCCTTGGGGATGAGCAGTTGGGGCACCCCCGCGTTCAGGCCGGTCAGGGTGCTGACGCCACCGGCGTGATGGACCAGCAGGTCGCAGGTGAGCGCGATGACGTCGAGGGGCACCCAGCCGGCGCGCAGGCCCGGCAGTTCGGCGGTGAGGGCTTCGGCCACCTCGTCCGGGGCGGCGACGATGAGTTCGACGTCCCACGCGGTGACCTCCTTGGCCAGCCCGCGCAGGAACTCGAAGTTCCTGTCGTAGCTGTCCCGGGCGACCCTGCTGCCCGAGGTCACGCAGATCCGGCGGCGCTCGCCGCGCGCGTACATCCACGGTTCCAGGAGCCGCTGCCCGTTGGCCGGGACGTAGCGCATCATCTGTGCCGGTTCGGCGTTCGCGGGGCGCAGACTGGGCGGGCAGATGTCCACGAAGAGGTCGGGGACAGGCAACCGGCTCAGGCCCAACTCCGCGAGCTCCGGGGCGAGTTCTGCCTCGGCGCCCGGATGGATGCCGTCGGCCTCGATGGCGTCCCAGGCCTGGCGCACATGCGGGATCCTCAGATGGGCGGCGACCAGCGGGGCGACGTAGCACATGGTGCCGCCGACGACGAGGTCCGGCCGCCAGGACCGGGCGAACTCCAGCATGCGCGGCAGGCTCTCGGCCGCCATGCGGGCGAACCAGCGGCCGGTGAACAGCGCCTGTTCGACCGGGTCGGAGGGAATCGCCTCCGGGTTTCCCTCGCGGTCCTGCGTGATGAAGTCCCTGATCGGCCAGTGGGTGGTCGGAACACCGGGCAGGCCGGAGCCGGTGATGTGCGGCATCATGTCGGCGTTCGCGGCCATCACGACCTGGTGCCCGGCATTGCGGGCGGCGGTGGCCAGCGGGGCGAGCGCGAAAACGGTCGCGGGGCTGCCCGCGGCGACGAAGAGGATCCTCACGGTGTCCCTGCCTTGCTGAGTCGGGGCAGAATGCCCGCCGCCGCGGCCTCGGCCACGGTCGGTGCCTTGGCGTCCTTGTCGGAAATGAGCGGGATCTCGGGGCAGTTCCACGGCAGACCGAGTTCCGGGTCGAGCGGATTGATGTCGATCTGCGTTCCCGGCACATAGGTGCTGGAGACGACGTAGCAGATGCACGCGTCGTCGGTGAGCGCGAGAAATCCATGGCCGACGCCTTCGGGCACATAGACCGAACGGCCCGATTCCGCGTCGAGTTCATTGACCTGGTGCCGCAGGAACGTCGGTGATCCGATCCGCAGATCGACCACGATGTCGCGCAACGCGCCCCGCACACACGTGACGAACTTCGCCTGCCCGGGTGGAATGCTCACGCTGTGAATGCCGCGCAACGTGTGGCGTTTGGACACCGAGTAGTTGATCTGCCGGGGCCGGAAGGCGACGCCGGTGGCCTTCTCCAGCAAGTCGTCGCGCATCGCCTCGTAGAACGTCCCCCGCTCGTCCGGGATCTGCCGCGGCGTGATCACGAAGGCGCCGGGGACGACCATGTCCTCGATCAGCATCGCGTGCCCGCCTCCCCGGCAGGTGATACGGACAGCCGCTCCAGATCGGCTGCCACGGCGGCGGGGGACGGCATCGCGGCCATGTCCGCGGCCAGCCGGCGGGCCGCCTCCCGGTACGCCGGGTCCGACAGCAGTGCGTCCAGGGCACCGGCGACGAGCCGCGGGTCGTCCTGTTCGGCCGCCTTGTCGAAGGAGAGGCCCGCGCCGGTCGCGGCCAGCCGGTCGCCCAGCGGGAAGTGGTCCGCCAGCTGCGGCAAGGTGAGCTGCGGCAGCCCGAACGCGGTCGCGGTCATCGCGGTGCCGGCCCCGCCGTGGTGCACCATCGCGTCGCAGCCGCCGAGGAACAGATGCAGGGGCAGCGGATCGATCAGCCGTACGTTCTCCGGTACGGCGCCGATCCCGGCCCGGTGCCGTTCGGGAACCGTCGCGAGGATCTCCGTACCGTGCCGCCCGGCGAGGGCGCGCAGCAGATCCCTGGCGAACGGCTCACCGTGCAGAGCCAGGGTGTTGCCCAGCGAGACGGCCACCCGCTGCCGTCCGGCGCCGGGTCCCCGGTCCGCGCGCAGCCACCCCGGCACCTCGCCGCCACCGCCGTACGGCACGTACCGGATGGACGTGCCCGGGTCGGAGTCCGGCAGCCGCAGGGCCGGCGGGCACGGGTCGAGCAGGACCGTCGGATCCGGCAGCCCAGGAAGGCCCCATCGCGCGCACAGCTCCTGGAAGCCGGGGCGCACCGAGCGGCGGGCGGGCCCGGAGATGGCGTCCACCGTCCACCGGTGGTGCACCACCGGCACACCGAGCCGGGCGCCGAGGAGCAGCGAGCAGAACTCCATCGGGTCCGCGAGGATCAGTTCCGGCCCGAAGTCCTCGGCGAGTCCGGTGTAGTGCCCGAGGACGGACTTGGCGTGCGCCATCCACAACCTGCCGTATCCGCCGACCAGTTCGGGGGCCGGCCGGGGTCGGGCCTGCAGCGGCCGCTGCTCCTCGGGAAGCCCCCGCAGCAGCATTCGGTCGACGTCGAAGCCCTCTCCCAGGGCCACTCCGGTGAGCCCGGCGGCCCGCACGGCACCGAGCACATCGGGCTGCCCGGCCACCAGCACGTCGTGCCCCGCCGCGCGCAGCGCCCAGACCAGCGGGACGAGCGGCAGGAAGTGGGTCGGTACGGGGGTGGAGATCACGAGTACGCGCATCTGGCGGGACGTCCTCTCGGAGGCCGGCGTTCGGTGCCGGTGGGGAGGCTGACCTTCGTCGGGTGGCGGTGGCCGGACGGCGGGGCCGGACCGGCCGGCGGGCGGACGTCAGCGGCGTTCGGCGGTCAGCCGCTCCAGCAGGGGTACGACGTCCTTGGGGGCCGGGGCGGCGAGCATCTCCTCGTAGAGGCCGCGCGCCCCGAGCTGGAAGGAGGGGTCCTCCAGGAGCCGCACGAGCTGCTGGTGCAGACCGTCGACGTCCAGGGACTCGGGGTCGGCGACCAGGCCCGCGCCCATGTCGGCGACATAGCGCGCCGTGACCATCTCGTCCCACATCACCAGGGGCACCACGAGCTGCGGCACCCGGTGGGCCACGGCCGCGGAGAAGGTGCCGCCGCCTCCGTGGTGGATGATCGCCGAGCTGGTCGGGAGAACCTGGTTGAGCGGTACGTACTCGACGGTGCGCACGTTCTTCGGCACCGTGCCGACCGTCGCGAGCTGCCGGCTGTCGAGGGTGGCGACCACCTCGGCATCCAGCCCGGACACCGAGTCGAAGAACTCAACGACCGGGAAGCCGCTGTACTTGCCGAAGATCTTGCGCCGGCTCACGCCCAGGGTCAGCACCGCGCGGGGCCGCTCGGGCCGCGCGTGCAGCCACGCGGGCAGCGAGGCCGCCCCGTTGTACGGCACCCGGCGGACCGGCACGTACGTGAGGTCCAGCGGCTGCCGCATCCGGGACTGCGTGAGGTCCAGCGTCCACTGGCCGAGCAGCATCTCGTCGGTGAACTCCAGCCCGTACCGCTCCAGCATCGGGCCGAACCAGCTCAGCCAGGGATGCTCGGTCAACTCCGTTGACAGATCGGCGAGTTCGCGCTTGGTCCGGTCGTGGATGACGGCGATGTTGTCCATGCCCCAGACCAGCCGGGCGTGCGCGGCGCCGCTGACCCGCGCGGCGACCGGCGCGGGGAACATCAGCGGATCCCAGAGCACGAGGTCGGGACGCCAGGCCCGGGCGAAGTCCACGAGGTTGTCGAGGACCGGACGGCGGCCGCCCTCCCGCTCCGGTGCCGGGTAGTGCAGCGAGAACATGCCGGTCAGGATGGAGCGCGCGGTGCGCCAGGCGCCGTCCTCCGCGTCGGCGGGGTCGAAGCCGAGTGAGGGCCGGTCCGGCTTGGCCTCCCCGGAGTGCGCGCCGAGCGCCGGGGGCAGCTCGTCCGGCGTGCCCAGCGGTACGGCGGTGAGCCCGGCCGCGCTGATGTTCCCGATCACTCCCGGGTCCACCACACCGGCGTGGCTCGCCACGACGACCTCGTGCCCGGCGCTCTGCAGCGCCCAGGCGAGGGGTACGACCGGATACAGGTGTGCCGTCGCGGGAAAGATGGTGAACAGGACACGCATCGTTGATCTCCGTTCGCGTTCGGGTGCGGCATCGGCACGTCCCGCGCGGGCCGGGGAGTGCGGGCCACGTCAACTTGTCCGGCCGGCGCGGGAGGTGAGGTTCACAGGGCGCGGACGGCCATCGGGGCCGCCGTCACGTTGTCTTACGGGGCGCAGAGGTTCGGGTCACAGAGGTTCGGCTTACGGCGACGAGCACGCCCAGGGCCGACACCACGGTCAGGAACAGCACCGCCCGGCGGTACCCGGCACCGGCCAGCGCGGCCACTGTTGGCAGCGCGAGCACCGCCCCGAGCTGCACGGCCGTCTGATAGACCGGCACCGCCCGGCTCTTCCACTCGGCGGAAACCCCGGACAGGGCCTGCAGGTTGAGCGCGGCGAACGACAGCACGAAGGCGGCGCCGACCAGCAGCAGCACCGGCAGCACCCCGGTGACGTAGCTGTCGGGCGCCCCCCGTAGCAGCGCGGTCAGGCATCCGGCCGTCGCCGCGCAGCCGCCCGCGACGATCAGCCGCTCGCTGCCGAGCCGCGCCACGAGCCGCCCCGCGAAGGGCAGCGACAGCGCCAGCGGTACACAGGCCGGCAGAAAGGCGAGCGCGAGGCGCCAGGAGTCCCAGCCCCACGCGGTGTGCATCCGGTAGGTGAGCAGCAGGAGCAGCCCGAGGTAGGTGCCGTTGAGCGCCGCCGCGCAGAGCGCCGAGCGCACGAACGGGCCGTTGCGCCCCACGTGGGCGAGCGTCTGCCGCAGTGGCGGCGCGGCGGCCGGCGCCGGGTCCTTGGGGATCAGCCGGACGCCGAACACCAGCAGGAGCAGGGCGATGGGCGCGGGGAAGACGAGATCCCAGCGCCAGCTCAGCGTGGTCAGCGCCCCCGAGGACAGCAGCCCGGCCGTGAACCCCGCGGCGCCGAACCACGAGTACACGGAGACGGCCCGGCGCTGTTCGGCGCCCGCGGGGAAGGCGGTTGCGATGATCGCGAGGCCGGTCGGCGCGGTGAGCGCGGCGCACATGCCCTTGACGACCCGGGTCAGCACCAGGACCTCGCTCTGCTCGGCCAGACCGCCGGCTACGGAGGCGGCGACGAAGACCAGCAGGGCGGCCAGATACATCCGGCGTCGCCCCCAGCGGGCGACGAGACGCGGGCCGAGCAGCAGCAGCGCCGCGAAACCGGCCGCGAAACCGCTCATCACCCACTGCGTGCCCCACGGCGAGAGCCCCAGGTCGTCTCCGAGAGCGGGCAGCGCGACCAGCATCACGGACACTTCGAGCGCGTCGATGAGCATGTTCCCGGCGAGCACGAAGAGGAGAGCGCGGTGGCCGCCGGTGGTGCCGGTACCGGGGCGTGCGGAGACTGCCGTCATGACGTGCTGACCACCTTCGGGGCAGGGACGGAGCGCCTTGCGCGGTCCGGCCGCGACGAGAGGGCCTGGGGGACGCAGACCGGCCGCGGCTCTCGGGGCATCGGGACCGAGCCGCGGCCGGCCGGGGACGGGCCGCGGGAGGACGGCGGCCCGCCCGGTCAGCGCAGCAGCGTGCCGCCGCTGGCGTCGAGGTAGGAGCCGGTGATCCAGCGGGCGTCGTCGCTCGCCAGGAAAGCCACCACATCGGCGACGTCCTTCGTCTCGCCGACCCGCTCGAAGACCGAATAGCGCGCCATCTCGGCGACCGCCTCCGGATTGTCGAAGACCGGTGCCCCGTTGTCGGTGATGCCGGGGCCCACGCTGTTCACGGTGATGTTCCGCGGGCCGAGGTACTTGGCGTAGTGCAGCGTCAGCTGGTCGATCGCGCCCTTGGTCATCGCGTACGCGACTTCCTGCGGGTTGGCGAACCGGGTCAGCCCGGAGGAGATGTTGATGACCCGCCCGCCGTCGGGGAGGTTCCGCAGCGCCCGCTGCAGCAGGAAGAACGGCGCCTTGGCGTTGACGGCGAACAGATGGTCGAACTGCTCGGGCGTGACGTCCTCGGGGGCCACCCCGCCCATCACCCCCGCGTTGTTCACCAGGATGTCGAGCGTGGCCGTGCCGGTGCGCTCCTTCAGACCCCGCTCCAGCTCGAGGAAGAGCGCGTGTACGTCGCCGGACACGCCGAGTTCGGCCGCCACCGCGAACGACCGGCCGCCCTCCTTCTCGATCGTGGCCACGGTGTCGTCGGCGCCCGGGATGTCGCGGGAGCAGTGCACCGCGACCAGCGCGCCCTCGCGGGCCAGACGGATCGCCGTCGCCCGTCCGATACCGCGGCTGGACCCGGTGACGAGCGCGGTCCTGCCGGTGAGCTTGCCCATGGTGGTCCTCCTGTGCGTGCGTGTGAACGGGCCTGTGGCCGTGGGTTCTTCGGCGGGGCCGGCCGCCACGGCCGGCCCCGCCGCGGGCGGGACGAGGGGGCGCGGGCCGTCGAGCCCGCCGATCGTCGTGGCGAGATGGGTGCGCACCGGCGCCAGGGTCAGCAGCTCCGCGAACACCGCGCGCAGGGCATCCATCTCGGGGCCGCCGAACAGCAGGTGGGCCTGGGCCTCGATGTACCCGAGCACCCGCGCTCCCGCCGGGTGCCGCTCGGCGTGGTAGCTGTCGAGCACTCCGTCGTCCGCGCGCCCCGCGATCCGCGCCGTGAGCTTCTCGCCGAGCGAGGCCGCGTCCTGGAGGCCGAGGTTGAGGGCCTGGCCCCCGACCGGGAGCTGAGCGTGCGCGGCGTCCCCGGCGAGGAAGACCCGGCCCCGCCGGTAACGCGCCGCCTGCCCGCATGCGTTGTGGAAGGCGTTGACCCACACGGCCCGCGCGCCGCCGATGTCCTCACCGGTCACCCGCTTCCACACCCGGCCGACCTCGTCGGCGTCCGGTGGCGCGCCGTCCGGTGCGGGTACCCGGCCGTACTCGTGCACCATGAGCCGGGTGACGCCGTCCGGGCCTCGCCGCGCGTTCGCCACGCCGTTCGGATGCCGCTCGAAGCGCCGGTCGGGGATCTCGACGCCGGTGATGTCCGCCCGCAGCAGTTCCTTGGTCGCGGCGCTGCCGGGGAACGCGAAGCCGCCCAGGCGCCGTACGGTGCTCCGCTCGCCGTCGCAGCCCACGAGGTAGGCGGCGGTGAACTCCCGCCGCACGCCGTCCGGCCCGGTGGCGGTGACCCGTACCCGGTCCGCCGTCTCGGCCAGGCCGGTCACCGTGTACCCGCGCCGCACCTCGACGCCGAGCCCGGCGGCCCACCCGGACAGCACCGTCTCGACCAGCGTCTGCGGAGCCTTCCACTGGCCGGGAAAGCGGCTCGGGACCGCTGCCGTCAGGTCGAGGGGGATGCCGCCGAAGTGGCCGGGGCCGGCGTTCGGCGGTGGCCCGAACCGCTCCGTCAGGCCCAGGTCGTCGAGGATCTCCATGGTCCTGGCGTGCAGGATCGACGCCCTTGACTCGCCGGTGGGCTCGGTCAGCCGCTCCAGTACGGTGACCCGTACGCCGCCCCGGCCCAGGATCCCGGCGAGCAGCAGCCCGACCGGCCCGGCGCCCACGACGGCCACATCGACGTCCGGCGCCTCGGCGGAACCCGCCGCTCGTGCCTCCGCCACCGCGGAGCCTGTCGCTCCTGCCCCGGCCCCCTCGACGCCCGCCGCTCGTGCCCCCGCCACCGTTCAGCGCCGCGCTTCGGCGTACGTCTTGGCGTGGCCGAGCGTCGCCCGGCTGTTGTTGCCCAGCGCGTCGCGGATGAACGCGCGGGCCTCGGGGACCCCCGCGCCCTCGCCCAGGATCCCGCTGATGTTCTCGGTGTTGAGGATCACCGTGTGCTGCGAGGTGGCGGTGGTGACGCCGTCGGCCGACTCGTCGAGCTGCCAGTAGCCGGTGTGCAGGGTCATCAGCGCCGGCAGCGTGGTCTGCTTGTAGACGATCCGGGAGTGCGGGAAGCAGACCCGGACCGACTCGGTGGTGTGCACCGAGCCGTCCTTGGTCAGCGTGTCCATCCGCAGCACCTGGAGCCCCGGCGAGTCCTCTGTGAGGGAGACCTTCACGACGTGCGGCAGCCGCTCGCTCCACGACTGGGCCTCGTTGAGGAAGTCGTACACGTCCTTGGCGGAGCCCTTGATCTCCACACTGTCGATGAACGACAGAGTCAACTCGGCCGAGGCGGTGACCCGTTCGACATTGGTCTTCAGCGCTGCCAGCTCGGAGCGGCTGTTGCGGTCGACGGCCCGGTCGATCCACTCCAGACCCGCCGGGTCGTCGTCGACGGCCCGGTAGTCGTGCAACAGCCTTACCCGGCAGACGTTCTCCCCGGCCGGCTCGATGATCCACGTACCGCCCATCGAGGCCACCGGCGGGCTGGACACCTCCTGCCGGAAGGTGATGCGGCGGGCCGCGGGGTCGAGGGTCCGGTGCGAAGTCCAGCCCTTGGCCGCGCCGTTGGCGGTGGCCCAGATGCGGATGCGCTCCTCGCGCTCACCGCGTTCGACGTGGTCGACGTGGACGGTCGGCGGGAAGATCAGGGGCCAGTTCCCGACCTCCGCGATCAGCCGGTACACCTCGGCGGCCGGTGCTTCCACGGTGATCTCGTGCGCGACCTCACGGACGGTCATGGTGAACTCTCCTCGCGGTGAAAGGGATCAGAAGTTGCCGAGACCGCCGCAGACGTTGAGCGCCTGCGAGGTGATGGAGGCGGCGGCGTCCGAGGCCAGATAGCCGACCAGTCCGGCGACCTCCTCGGGCGTCGAGTAGCGGCCGAGCGGGATCTTCGCCTGGAACTTCTCGAGGATCGCGTCCTCGGAGGTGTCGTACGCGGCCGCGTAGCCCTGCCGTACGCGCTGTGCCATCGGCGTCTCCACATAGCCGGGGCAGACCGCGTTGACGGTGATGCCGGTCGGCGCCAGCTCGTTGCCGAGGGCCTTGGTGAAGCCGACCACCCCGTGTTTGGAGGCCGAGTAGGGGGCGCCGAGCACGACCCCCTGCTTGCCGGCGGTGGACGCGATGTTGATGATCCTGCCGCGGTCCTTGGCCGCCATGCCGCCCGCGTTCAGCACCTCACGGGTCATCAGGAACACGCTGTGCAGATTGGTCGCGATGACGTCGTACCAGAGCTCGTCGGCGATCGAGGCGGTGGGACCGCCGCCGCTGCGGCCGGCGTTGTTGACCAGGACGTCGACGGTGCCGAAGCGGTCGACGGCCTGTCGTACGAAGCGCTGAACGTCGGCACCCTCGCGGACGTCCGCGACGGCGCCGTCGATGTCGAGGCCCTCGTCGAGCAGCGTCTTGACCGTCTTCGTCACGCCGTCCTCGGTCCGGGCGCACAGGAACACACGATGGCCCTGTCCGGCGAGGAGCCTGGCCGTCGCGAGGCCGATGCCGCTGGTCGCGCCGGTGACGACGGCGACCTTCTTTCCGGAGTTCTCGGTCGTCATGCTGTTGTCTCCTGTGTCTCCTGTGTCTCCGGGCGGGATGTAGGGGCGTCAGCTGGAACGGGCGGGCACCAGGAAGGAGTTGACGGCGTCGATCAGGGCGCGCGGCGTCTTCGCCTCCGTCACCGTGTCGTCGTCGAGGGTGATGCCGAACTCGCGCTCGATACGGCTGCTGGTCTCCAGCAGGGCCAGGGACTCGTATCCGAGCGACTCGAACTCGGCGTCGAGAATGTCGCCGTCCAGGTCGACGGCCTCGTCGGCGCCTGCCCCGTCGCGCAGAATGCGCCGAAGGTCGTCGAGGGTGAACTCGCGGTCGGACATGACGGTCCTTTCGTCGGGGTCATGAGGGAGCGGGGGAGTGAGGGAGCGGGGGAGTGAGAGAGCGGGCGAGTGGGGGGCGAACGAGGGATACGGCGGCCGACGGCACCGCTCTAGTCGTCGACGGCGCGCACCACGGCGGCTGAGTTGAAGCCGCCCTGCCCCCGGGCGAGGATCAGCGCCGCGCGCACCGGCATGCGGCGCGGGCGGGTGGTGACCAGCTCGATCGCGTACGCGTCGCTGGGCCGGGTGCCGACGGACGCCGGGACGACCCCGTCGCGGATGGCCAGGAACGCGGTGGCCAGGTCCAGCGGGGCGGCCCCCGAATACAGGCGGCCGGTCATCGTCTTGGGCACGCTGACCGGGACTCCGCGGGGCCCGAAGACTCCGGCGATCGCCTCGGCCTCGACCCGGTCGAGCTCGGGCAGCGCGGCTCCGTCGGCGAACACCACGTCGATGTCGCCCGCGACCGTTCCCGCGTCGCCCAGCGCCAGCTCGATCGCCTTGCGCAGACCGGGCGGACGCCCGCTGCCGGGCCGGGGGTCGAAGGTGGACCCATACCCGGCGATCTCCCCGTAGATCCGCTGGGCGCCCCGGGCGCGCGCCCGCTCCAGGTCTTCGAGGACGAGCAGCGCGCCGCCCTCGCCGGGCACATGGCCGCGCGCGCCCGCGTCGAAGGGCACATACGCCCGCGCCGGGTCCTCGCTGGTGCTCAGCCGTCCACCGGCCATCTGGGCGACCCAGCCCCAGGGACAGATCGAGGCGTCGACGCCGCCCGAGACGACCAGCGGGGTGCCCTTGCGGATCTGACGGCGCGCGTGGGCGACGGCGTCGAGCCCGCCCGCCTGGTCGCTGACGACCACCGCGCTGGGGCCGCGCATCCCGTTGCGGATGGAGATCTGGCCGCTGTTGACGGCGTAGAACCAGGCGAACGACTGGTACGCGCTGACGTAGCGGCTGCCCTGGCTCCACAGCGCCTTCAGTTCCCTCTGGCCGAACTCGAAGCCGCCGGAGGAGCTGGCCGTGATGACGCCCATGTCGTACTCGGGCAGTCCGGCGGGGTCGACGCCCGCGTCGGCGAACGCCCAGTCCGCGCCGGCGAGCGCGACCTGCGTCATCCGGTCGGTCTGCGGCAGCAGCCGGGTCGGGAGGTGCTCCAGGGCGCTGAACTCCCGGATCTCGCCCGCGAGCCGGGCCGGGTACTGTGCGGGGTCGAAGCGGGTGATCCGCCCGATGCCGCTCGTGCCGGCCAGGGTCGCCGCCCAGTACGCGTCGGCGCCGAGGCCGTTGGGCGCGGCGACGCCGAGCCCCGTGACGGCCACGCGGACGGCCGGGCCGGCGCTCGTACGGCGCCTGTCGCGGACGGCGGTCTGCACGCTCACGCGGCGCCCCTTTCGGCACGGTCGGGGCGGGCCAGCACGATCGCGCTCTGGAAGCCGCCGAAGCCGCTGCCCACGGAGAGCACGGCGTCGGTCCGCCAGTCGCGGGCGGTGACCGGCACATAGTCCAGATCGCACTCGGGGTCGGGGGTGTGCAGGTTGGCGGTGGGCGGCACCGCCCCGTGCTCCATGGCCAGCGCCGACGCGGCGATCTCGATGGAGCCGATCGCACCGAGGGAGTGGCCGACCATCGACTTGATGGAGCTGACCGGCACGTCGTAGGCGTGGCCGCCGAGGCTGCGCTTGAAGGCGGCGGTCTCGTGCCGGTCGTTCTGCTTGGTGCCCGAACCGTGCGCGTTCACGTAGTCGATGTCCTCGGGGTTGAGCCGGGCCTCGTCGAGCGCCACCGTGATGGCCTCCGCCATCTCCCGCCCGTCGGGGCGCAGTCCCGTCATGTGGAAGGCGTTGCTGCGGGTCGCGTACCCGGCGATCTCCGCGTAGACGTGCGCGCCGCGGGCCCGGGCGGAGTCCAGCTCCTCCAGGACGAACACGGCGGCGCCCTCACCGAGGACGAACCCGTTGCGGGTCCCGTCGAAGGGCCGGGAGGCGTGCTCGGGGTCGTCGTTGCGCGGGGTGGTCGCCTTGATCGCGTCGAAGCAGGCCACGGTGATCGGAGAGATCGGGGCGTCCGCGGCACCGGCGACCATGACGTCGGCGGAGCCCTCCCGGATCAGGTCGGCGGCGTATCCCACCGCGTCGAGGCCCGAGGTGCAGCCGGTGGAGACCACGGTGCTGGGCCCCTCCGCGCCGACCGCCCAGGCGACTTCGGCCGCGAACGAGCTGGGCACCAGGTAGTTGTAGAGATGCGGTACGGCGTAGGTGTGGTCGACCAGGTCGAGCCGGCCGTTGTCGCTGACCGTGCGGTACTCCTGGTCGAGGCCCATGGTCGCGCCGACGGCGCTGCCTATGGTCACGCCGGTCCGGTGCGGGTCGAGTCCCCCGAACTCCAGGCCGCTGTCGGCGACCGCCTCGCGCGCCGTGACCACGGCGAACTGCGCGGCTCGGTCCATGCGCCGGATCTCCTGCGGGCTCAGCCCGAGCAGCGCGGGGTCGAAGTCGGCCTCGGCGGCCACCTGGGAGCGGAACGGCGACGGGTCGAAGAAGCTGACGCGGCGGGTGGCGGTGCGCCCGTCGGTCAGCAGGCTCCAGAAGTTCTTGGCGCCCACCCCGCCCGGCGCGGTCACCCCGATCCCGGTGATCACGATCCGGCGGCCGCGGGAGGCGGTCACAGTGCGGTCCAGTGGTAGAAGCGCCGGGCCATCGCGTCGGCGGGCGAGCGCCAGGTCACCGGGTCGTACGCCTCGATGAACGGCTTGAGGTCCTGGCTGATCCCGATGAACCGCGGGTCCGTCCTGGCCCGTTCGATCCGCTCGCCGCCGTCCTGCTCGTCGAAGTCCTGCAGATGGAAGTAGAGCCCCCGGTACGAGAAGAGCTGGCGGCGCCGGGTGCCCATCAGGTGCGGCATCCCGGTCGCGTCGAAGTTCCCGAACAGGCCGGCGACGTCGTCGGCGGAACCGGGTTCCATGCGGGCCACGATCAGCGTGCTGTGCATCTCTGTCTCCTTGTCAGGACGGTCGGCGTCAGGACGTCAGGACGTCAGGCGGCGTCAGGACGTCAGGGCGGTCGGCGTCAGGACCGCGGCGTCCGCGAGGGGCCGAACCAGCGCTCCAGCGCCATCGGCAGGTCGTGATGGCTGCCCGGCGCGGCCCACGCCACATGCCCGTCGGGGCGCACCAGCACGGCCGAGGTACCGGCCAGCGGACTGTCGTCGGGCAGGCCGTGCGGCAGCGCGGTGACGATGTCCACGCGGTCCGACCAGTCGGCCGCCCGGCCACGCAGCACCGCGTTGTCCTCCAGGTCCAGGAGCACACCGCGGGCGGCGCGCAGCAGCTCGGTGCTGCTGGTCTTGCGCTGGTCGCCGACCAGTTCCAGGTGCGGCATGCGCAGGCCGAGCAGGGGATGGCGGCCCGGTCCGACGTCGTAGCGGATCTCCAGTCCGCTGACCATGCCGGCCAGATGGCGGCTGACCTCGTCGTACCGGATCAGCTCGCGCAGGACGTCCCGCAGCGGCTGTACCTCGTCGCCGCCGAGGAAGAGCAGCCCCTGGGCCTTGGTGTTCATCATCAGCCGCTGTCCGACGGGGTGCCGCTCGCCGTGGTAGGTGTCGAGCAGTTCCTCGGGCGCGCTGCCGCGGACGACCGCGGCCAGTTTCCAGCCGAGGTTGACGGCGTCCTGGATGCCGGTGTTCATGCCCTGGCCGCCGGCCGGCAGGTGGATGTGCGCGGCGTCGCCCGCCAGCAGGATCCGCCCCCGCCGGTACTCGGTGACCAGGCGGGTCGCGTCGCCGAAGGCGCTGACCCACACCGGTTCGGCGTGCGAGATGTCGATGCCGGTCAGCCGCTGCCAGGCGGCCGCCACCTCGTCGTACGAGGGTGGTTCGGTGCGCCGCTGGGGCGGGGTGCCGCGTTCGCAGACGATGATGCGGGTGATCCCGCCGTCGCCGAGCGGGCCGACCATGACCATGCCGCCGTCCACGGTCTCGCCGATCAGCCGGGGTTCGAGGTCGACGCCCTTGATGTCCGCGAGGTACATCTCCAGCGTCGCCGGGGTGCCCGGGAAGCCGAATCCCGTGGCCTTGCGGACGGTGCTGCGTCCGCCGTCGCAGCCCACGAGGTAACGCGCCGTCAGCCGCCGTTCGCCGTCGGGCCCGCGGACGTCGGCCTCGACGCCCTCGGCGCTGTCGCGCACCGCGAGCAGTTCGTGCCCTCGGCGGATGTCCGCGCCCAGGTCACCGGCCCACCCTTCGAGGATGGTCTCGGTGGTCGACTGCGGCACGGTCTTGGCGGCCTGGAGCACGCTGTCGAGTACGCCGAAGTCGACCGGCAGGCCTCCGAAGTGCCCGGCGTCGCTGGTCCCCATGTCGCCGAAGCGGGGCAGCAGGCCGCGCTGGTCGAAGACCTCCATCGTGCGGGTGGTGAAGCCGAGGCCACGGGACTCGCCGGTCCGGCCGGAGAGCCGGTCGACGACGATGACGTCGACCCCCGCCAGGCGCAGCTCGGCGGCGAGCGTCAGGCCGGTGGGGCCCGCGCCGGCGACGATGACCGAAGCATCCATGTACTTGTCCTCCGGGCATTTCAGAGAGAAATTGCGGGAGATGGCTCGGGATATAACGCGGACGTTAAATCCCGGAAGTAAGCGGAAACCAGATGAAACGAGCGGGAGGCCGGTCTTTGTGCGGGCCTGCCGTGGAACGCGCACCGGTTGGTCGACACAGTGCCGCGGAATCTATTGATGAGCTTCTTCGGTCATCCGCGGAATGTCAAGCCGCCTTTTTCAGGCGGGTCACAATCTTCCGTCAAGCAAGGGTTAAGTCGCACTTCGGGAAGACGCTCCGTCAGGAGATTCCGCGCGGTTCCGGGCGCGCGCACCGAGCGAACGCTGGACGTCCTCGGCGTGGTAGTACGTGCGCCCGGCCTCCGCCCGGCGCCGCCATCGCCGCTCGCTGGCATGCCGGTAGACGCTGCCGGGCGCGATGTCCCACAGCCGGGCGATGTCGGCGGCGCCGATCCAGCGCACCCGGGTCTCCCGGGCCAGCAGCCGGCTCAGGCTCAGCCACTCGTCGGCGGACCAGCGATGGTCGTGGGCGGCGTCGCAGCGGATCTCGACCGGCACCTCGGACCGGTGCGGCCGTACGAGCGCCACCAGGACGCCGCGGCAGTCCGCCTCGACGCACGGCCCGATGGGCACCCGGCGCAATGGGCTCGGATCGACGACGCGGTGGGCGTCCCGCACCAACGTGGCGGTTTCCCGCGAGAGTTCGGCCGCCGCCTGATGGGTGGTGAGCCAGTCGCAGTGCCGGGCGAGGAAGGCCGCGAGGGCCTCCACGCTCGTCGGTGGAGGGCTGGTCCGGCGCTCGTCGACGACCACGGACGACCAGGAGCGCAGGACCCCCGTGATGGCCGAGCGGGCGTCGGAGGCCGCCGTGTTGAAGGGCAGTCCGGGCAACGGGCCGCCGGAAGTGCGCTCGCGCGCCCGGTCGGAGCCGCCGAGCAGCCGGCCGCACTCCTCGTAGAGCCGGGGCAGCCGGCGCAGTTCGGCGACGAGCCGGTCCCGGCAGCCGGGACAGAGCCGGTGGCCGCGAACGGCGAGCCGGCGCGGCCGGCCCTCGGCCGCCCGGCGCTCGCACCGGGCACCTCCGCACACCGTTAATTCATGGGTCGTACCTGCGATTCCTCGGATCATTTCCCCCACCATTTCTCGGGTGGGAGGAGGCTATTTCCGATTCGCTCTGCGACCTGTGAGTGACGTCACCTTCTGTGGGGTGCGTGCCGGAGATATCTGACTTCTCTGATGAATTTGTCGTGGATTTGAACGTGACGGCAATTCAGATTCCGAGTCGGGCGGCGATCCCGTCGAGGACCGCGTCGAGTCCCGTTTCGAACTGCCCCTCCAGGTCGTCCTTGCGGGACGCCTCGCCCACATAGCGGGTGAACGTGGGGTAGCGGCCGGTGTTCACCAGCCAGGTCAGCCGGGGGGCCAGTCCCGAGCGGGTCTCGTCCCCGGTGGACCAGCCCTGCTCCCGCATCAGTTCGGCGAGACCGATCTCGTAGCCCACGGCGCCCTGCACATAGGAGTCGACGGTGCGGTAGACGGCCATCATCGTGTCGGCGTCCAGGCCGAGCCCGTCCAGCGCGGCCAGCCCGGCCTCGGGCACGGCCAGCTGGTTCGGCGTCAGCGTGAACACCGCCGTGCGGGCCACCCAGGGGTGCCGCAGGAGCAGGGTCCGGGTGCGCAGGGCGAGCGTCCGCATGGCCTCCCGCCAGCCCTTCGCGTCATCGGGCAGCGTCAGCTCGCCGTAGACGTGGTCGACCATCAGCTCCAGCAGTTCGTCCTTGCCGGACACATAGCGGTACGCCGCCATGGGGGCGACACCGAGGTCCGTCGCGAGGCGCCGCATGGTGACGGTGTCCAGGCCTTCGGTGTCGGCGATGGCCACGGCGGCCGCGGCGATGCGTGCCGGTGTGAGCGCCGAGCGCGGGGCGGGGGCCGGGCGGTCGAGGCGTTCCCACAGGAAGACGTTTGCCTGGGGGGCGTCCGGCTCCGGCGTCACCTGCGTCTCCTCTTTCCTTCGAGCGGGCATGGGTGAGGACTCCTTCCGGCGCCGCGTATGTGTACAACGTAACAGTGGTGGACAACGTACACGCGGCTGTGTACGTTGTATCTGTAGCGATACGACGTACACTACCGGGAGTTCCGCATGAGTGACCTGAATGACAACCCGCTGCAGGTGGCGGCCCTCGTCGGCAGCACCAGGGACGGGCGCTTCGGGCCGGTCGTGGCCAACTGGCTGCTGGGCCAGATCGCCCAGCGCAAGGACATGGACGTCGACGTCGTCGACCTCGTCGAGACCCCCCTGCCGACCGTCATGCCCGCCTTCGGGCAGCAACTGTCCGACGAGGACATGGGGTTGCTCGGTGCGGTCGCCCCCCGCCTCGACGCGGCCGACGCCTTCGTCATCATCACGCCGGAGTACAACCACAGTTACCCGGCGGCCCTGAAGAACGCCATCGACTGGCACAACCCGCAGTGGCACGCCAAGCCCGTCGGCTTCATCTCCTACGGCGGCATCTCCGGCGGCCTGCGCGCCGTCGAGCACCTGCGCGGCGTCCTGGCAGAGCTGCACGCGGTGACCATCCGCAACTCGGTCAGCTTCCACAACTACGGCGACAAGTTCGGGCCCGACGGCAAGCCCCTCGACCCGGAGTGCGACATCGCGGCCAAGGCCCTGCTCGACCAGCTCGCCTGGTGGGGCCAGGCCCTGCGGGACGCCCGCGCAGCCCGCCCGTACACCGCCTGACGCGAGAGAAGGCCATGACCCGCGACACGGCGGCCACGCCCCGTCAGAAGCTCCCCTACCTGGGCATCTTCGGCCTCATGCTCGGCATTTTCCTGGCCACGCTCGACGGACAGATCGTCAGCATCGCGCTGCCGACCATCGTCGGCGACCTCGGCGGCCTCGAACACTTCTCCTGGTCCGTCACGTCCTACATGCTCACCATGGCCGCCGCCACCCCCATCTGGGGCAAGCTCGGCGACCTCAAGGGCCGCAAGGGCGCGTACCTGTGGTCCGTGGTGCTGTTCCTGGCGGGCACGGTCCTGTGCGGGCTCGCCCAGGACATGGGACAGCTCATCGCCTTCCGCGCCGTCCAGGGCCTCGGCGCCGGCGGCCTCATGGTCGGCGCGCTGTCCGTCATCGGCGTCCTGGTCCCCGCACAGGAGCGCGGCCGCGTCCAGTCGATGGTCGGCGTGATGCTGCCGGTCGCCTTCGTCGGCGGGCCGCTGCTCGGCGGGTTCATCACCGACGCCCTGGACTGGCGCTGGGTCTTCTATGTCAACGTGCCCTTCGGCGTCCTCGCGCTCGTCGCGGTCGGCAAGGGCGTCCGGCTGCCGAAGGAACGCGCCGGCGGCCGGATCGACTACCCCGGTACGGCCCTGCTGACCTCGGCCATCCTGGCACTCACCCTGCTGGCCAGCTGGGCGGGCACCCGCTACGACTGGGGATCACCGCAGATCGTGGCGCTCGGCGTGGTCGCGGCCGTGGCCCTCGCCGCCTTCGTGCGCGTCGAGCGGCACGCGGCGGAACCCGTCATCCCGCCGCGGCTGTTCCGCAGCCGGGACTTCGCCCTCGCCCAGACGCTCAGCTTCCTGGTCGGCGCCGTGCTGATCTCGGTCGTCAACTACCTGCCCCAGTACATGCAGTTCGTACAGGGTTCCTCCTCCACCGTCAGCGGTCTGCAGATCCTTCCCCTGATGCTGGGCATGCTCGCCGCCCAGCTGACCGTCGGGCGGCTGATGGACCGGGGCGGACTGGACCGCGTGGTTCCGATCACCGGGGGCGCTGTCACCGTCGCCGGCGCCGTGCTGCTGCTCCTGCTCGGCACGGACACCCCGGTGTTCGCCGCCTCGGCCCTCACCCTGGTGCTGGGCACCGGCGTCGGCATGCTGATGCAGAGCACACTTCTCACCACCATGAACACCGCGCCGCCACGTGACATGGGGGCCGCCACCGGCACGGTGACCCTGCTGCGCACCATCGGCGGCTCGCTCGGTGTCGCCGCGCTCGGCGCCGTGCACATCGGCCGGATGACGGGCGAGCTGAGGGACAAGCTCGGGGCGCGGTCCGCCCAACGGCTCACCTCCGGCGGCGAGTTGACTCCCGAGTCGCTCGACAGGATGCCCGCGCGGCCGCGTGGCGTCGTTCAGGAGGCCTTCACCAGTGGACTGCACGGCGTCCTCGTCGGCGCCGCACTGCTCTCCGCGGCGGCCTTCCTCCTCGCATGGTTCGTCCGCGGCACCCCGCCCCCCAAGTCCCCGGCGCCCGCCCCGGATCCGGAACCCACCCAGATCCCGGCGCCGACCACGGACTGACCCGACCGGCCCGACCGCCCGACTGACCCGGCCGACCCCGCCTGATCGCCCTTCCCCGTTGTCCGGCCACCTTCCCGTCAGGCGCTTTCCGCGCCCCGACCGAAAGCAGACTCCGCAGATGTCGAACAGCTCCGCCGAACGCGCCAAGGAACTTCTGCTGCGCCCTTTTTCCCTGGGCGGCCTCACCCTCGCCAACCGGATCGTCATGGCTCCCATGACCCGCGAATTCTCGCCAAACGGCGTTCCGGGGCCGGACGTTGCCGCCTATTACGCGCGGCGGGCGGCGGGCGGTGCCGGCCTGATCATCACCGAGGGGACGTACATCGGCCACGACTCGGCCGGTTCCAGTGACCGAGTCCCCCGTATACACGGCGAAGCGGCCCTGGCGGGCTGGGCCGACGTGACCGACGAGGTGCACCGCGCGGGCGGCAAGATCCTCTCGCAGCTGTGGCACGTGGGCCTGGACCGCAAGGCCGGCGCCCCGCCGGTGCCCGAGGCCCCGAGCATCGGCCCCTCCGGCATCGCCGTCGACGGCACCCCGTACGGGCGGGCCATGACGCAGGCCGACATCGACGCCGTCGTCGCGGCCTACGCCGCGGCCGCCGCGGCCGCCGAGCGGACCGGCTTCGACGGCATCGAGGTGCACGCGGCGCACGGCTACCTCATCGACCAGTTCCTCTGGGAACAGACCAACCGCCGTACCGACGCGTACGGCGGTGACCTGGTCGCCCGTACGAAGTTCGCCGCCGAGATCGTCGCCGCCTGCCGCGCGGCGGTGGCCCGGGACTTCCCGATCAGCTTCCGGTTCTCGCAGTGGAAGGTGGGCGCCTATCAAGCCAGGATCGCCCGGTCGCCACAGGAACTGGAGGCCCTGCTCGCCCCGTTGGCCGACGCCGGCGTCGACGCCTTCCACTGCTCCACCCGCCGCTTCCACCTGGCCGAGTTCGAGGGCTCCGACCTGAACCTCGCCGGCTGGACGAAGAAGGTCTCCGGCAAGCCCACGATCAGCGTCGGATCGGTCGGCCTGGACAACGAGTTCATCGACGTGTTCCAGGGGAAGCCGGGCTTGGTCACCGGCATCGACGGACTGCTCGACCGGATGGAGCGGGACGAGTTCGACCTGGTCGCCGTCGGACGCGCGCTGCTCGGCGACCCCGAGTGGATCACGAAGGTCCTGGACGGCCGGACCGAGGAGCTGGAGTCCTTCCACGTGGGCCTGCTGGCCACCCTCCACTGACGCCACGTGCCTACAGCAATTCCATCCGAAACGAAAGGCGGCGCCTCTCGCGCCAATAATCCGCGAATCAACAATCAAGCACGGCCATCATGGCCGAATATGCACCGCCGATATTGCCCCGTGCGCCCTGGATGCTTCACCAACCTCATTTTCGATGCGCTGTCAATAGTAATGTTTGACTTTTCATCGAGCGGTTTGTAGGCTTCTGGAAGCGCGACTAGATCCGCTTATCTGGGATAAACATGGGGGAGTATCGGATGAGCCATCAGTCCACCACATTTCTCGAACCTCCGATGTCGGAGCATCTGCCCAGTCACCGCGCGCCGACGCAGTCGCGCCCAGCCAGTCGCAACGCCCAGCAGCATCCGCCCATACAGGCCTTACCGCAGTCGACGCCCCGCAAGGCCCGTGCGGCCCTGCGGGTCCTGGTCGTGCAGAGCGGCGGGCCGGCCACCGAGTCCCTGGTGCTGAGTCTGCTCCGGCACGGCTACCAGGCCATCAGCGTGGACACCGGCAGCGAGGCGCTGCGGAAGTACCGGGAGGCGGATGTCCTCCTCCTCGACCTCGACCTGCCTGACCTCGACGGCATCGAGATCTGCCGCTCCGTGCGGGCCGCGTCCGGCATCGGTGCCATCGTCGTCACGGCACGCGACACGGAGCTCGACCGCGTCCTCAGCCTCAAGGCAGGAGCGGACGACTATGTGATCAAGCCATACAGCCTGCCCGAGCTGATGGCCCGTATCGAAGCTGTCATGCGCAGGGTCCGCCCGCTGCCGCTGACCAGTGAGGTGATCACCAGCGGCCCTCTGCGGATCGATGCCCGCACGCGCGAGATCCGTCTCGACGACCAGCCCGTCGACGTGACCCGCAAGGAGTTCGATCTGCTTTATCTGCTGGCCTCCAGGCCCGAAAGCGTCATTTCCCGCGAGCAAATCATGACGCTCGTCTGGGGCGATTCACGGTCCCGCCCCGGCCGTACGATCGACACGCACGTGAGCAGCCTGCGGAGCAAGCTCGGATCGAGCAACTGGATCATCACGGCCCGCGGTGTCGGTTTTCGATTCGGGCATGCGTGAATTTTGAGTATGCGCGAAGATTCGGCTATGCGTGAAGGGGACAGGTCAATTTCCGGTAACGCGGAACCCTGTATTTGTGAGCGTTTCCGGTTCGTTGAATTCATGACCGTAGCGGAGTCCGGATCCCGCTGATCCCCGCACCAGCACATGGCTGAGCCCGCGCCCCTCGGGGGGCGCGGGCTCAGCCATGTGCTGGCTAGGACCGTGCGCGCCGAACCGCCTCGATGCCGGCGACCGTCGCGACGCCCACCATCAGATGCATGACCGTGAGGGCGGCCGCCGTGCCGCCGTCGGTGTCGCTGGTGAGCGGACCGAGGGCCGTCAGCACGGCGAGCGCGCCGGCCACGATCTGCGCCACGCGCAGGAGCACCGGTTTCCACCGGGCCGCCAGCGCGGCGACCGTGACACCCAGCGCCGTCGGCACCACCGACGCGAAGACGACGCCGCCCGCGATGATGTCGTCCGCCCTTCCGTTGAGCTCGATCGTCAGGGAGGCTCCCGCGCCGTCGGCGACGAACAGGATGATGAGATTGACGGTCATCGCCACGACGGCACTGCCCACTGCGGCCTGCCACACGGGCAGCCCCCGGCGTCCGCGAGCGGTGGTGTGAGGCGCGATGCCGCTGGGGTTGCTGCTGGTCATGAAGGGGCCCTCCGGTAGGGGGTGTTGGGGGATCAGGACGGGTTGAGCGAGAGGCCGTGCCGGAAGACGTTGCGCGGGTCGTAGGTGTCCTTGACCCGCTGCAGCCGGGGGTAGTTGTCCTTGTAGAGGATCGTGTAGAAGGGCACCCCCGTGGTGTTCTGGTACGGGTCCCTGATCTCCACGTCGGGGTAGTTGATGTACCCGCCGTCCTGCTGGTCGTTGGGGACCGGGAAACCGCCGGTGGAGGCGTGGACGCCCTTGCGGAGCGTTCTGATCCACTCGATCTCGGCCGCGTCGGACGACGCCTCGGACCAGTTGGTCGAGTACCAGAGCTTGAAGACGGAGTCCCGCTGGGCCACGGCGGTCGCCGACGACGACACGGTGTTGATCTTGCAGCCGTACGCCGCGAGATACACCAGCCCGGCGCCGGTGGAGTGCTTCGGATCCGTCAACGAGCGGTAGACGACGCCGATCTGGGCCTCGGTCAGCGGCTTGCGCAGATGCCCGCCGATGGACTTGTGCCGGCTGTAGGCGCCGAACGCGGGCGTCGGCTCGGTGGCGGCCTCCACCCACGGCATCTCCTTCGTGTCCGTCGTGGGCGTGACCCCGACACCGGCCGACAGCGCGACCACATAGGCGTCGAACAGCCGCGGTGTGTCGGGGAGCGTCGCATCCATCCGGACTTCGAGCGTGAACGTCCCCACCAGCGACGAGTGCAGCTGGAAGGAGCTGTGCAGGGTGGCGTACGGCGAGGTGGGCCCGCTGTTGGCCGCGTGCCAGGCACCGTGGTTGAGCAGCAGCCTTGTGAAGCGGGCCTCCGTCATGTCCGCCCACGACCAGGTCACCAGGGACTTACGCACCCGGGCGGGCGGCTTGGGGAGCAGTGCGGCCGGGCTCCCGGACGTACCGGGTGTACGGAACCAGAACTTGGTCACGATGCCGAACTGGCCGCCGCCGCCTCCGGTGTGCGCCCACCACAGGTCGCGGTGCGGGTCGCCGCGCCGGCTGGTGGCGACGATCGTACGGGCCGCTCCGTCGCGTCCGGCGACCACGACCTCGACGGCGTAGAGATGGTCGACCGAGAGTCCGTAGCGCCGGGACAGGGGGCCGTAGCCGCCGCCGGAGACATGCCCGCCGACACCGACCTCGGGGCAGACTCCGCCCGGCAGGGTCACCCCCCATCCCTCGTACAGCGCCTTGTACACCTCGCCGAGCCGGGCGCCGGACTCGACGGCGAAGGCGTTCATCTCTCTGTCGAAGGAGATCGCCTTCATCTCCGAGGTGTCGACCAGGAGCCGGAACCGCGGGTCGTCCACCAGGCCGTCGAAGCAGTGACCACCGCTGCGGACGGTGATCCGCTGGTTGTCGCGGATCGCCTGGTTGACCGCCTTCTCCACCTGGGAGGCGCTGTGCACCAGCCAGATCTCGTCGGGGCTGCTGACGAAGCGGCTGTTGTAGCCGCGCCCCGCCAGCGCCGCGTAGCGCGTGTCACCGGGCCTGACGATCTCCGCCGGCGGCACCGCCGCGGCGCCGGAGGTACCGCCGTAGGCGGCGGGCACCACGGCGGACAGCCCCGTCGCGGTGCCCGCCGCAACGATGGAGGAGCCCAGGAACGTGCGGCGCGAAACCATGTCGAGCACTCACCTTTTCTCAAAGTCCGGGGAACGGCTGAAACTGTCGCCAGCCAAGCAGCGGCGCCGGGCCGCCCGTGCGCAGTTGACATGGATCTGTCGAAGCCCCGTACGAAAGTTGATCCTCCGGCAGAAACCCACAAAAACCGCCACCCGATGGCTCGGGTGGCGGGCGGGTGGAGAAAGGTGAGGGGAGGGGGCGTGGTCAGCCGCGCAGCGCGGAGGTGAAGATCCTCGGCAGCGCGGACCAGCGGGGTGCGCGGCGAAGCCGGTGAGGGGACGGCCCGTGGTGGCCGCGGTGCGGTTGGCCGGGGTCACGCTCTGTGGCGGGGTTCCTGAGGGTGGCGCAGGCTATGACGGCGCAGGGCGTCATCTGACGACGCCGCTCCGCGGATCTGGCATTTCCGGCTCGCACAGATGCGGCCGCACCCCCTCCTGACGCTCATCGTGGGTGGGGGTACGGCGGCACCTGGCCAAGTGGCGGGAACGGCTCACTGCGCAGTCCCCAGCTGCCAACGCACCGGCTCCCGCAGCACGCTCCGGGCGCCCGTGAAGTCCGCGAGGCGCGCAGCCACCGTCGCGACCGCCAGCCTCTGGGGCAGCGCGGCGGAGAACTTCAGGCCGTTGACCGCACGAGGGTCGACGTCCGGGAGGACGAGGAACTCCGCGTCGACAGCGGATGTGTGGTGGATGTGCCACATGGCCGGGGTCAGATCCTCCCGCAGACGCACGAAGCAGTCCGTCGGACGTTGTACCGGGTCGGTGATCGGCGAAAGGGTTGCCGTGAGGGTCGCGTTGGCCCGATAGCCGGCCCAGGTCCACCAGCGGACATCCGTTCCGGACCGGGTCACCAGCGTCCCGCCGGGGTGGACCATGTGCGGGGCCTCCTGCGAGCGCCATTCGGCGAGGCACGCCTCCGCCCTGCGCGTGAGGGGTACGGGCGGTTCCGCTCCCAGCAGTACGTCGCGCATCGCGCGCACGAGCGCGAACGAGAGCCCCGCCGGCGAGCCACCCGTCCACTTGGCCACGCCTCCGCTGTCGACGGGCTCGACGAACACCCGTTTGCGTCCCCAGTCGATGAACGTCACCTGCCAACTGCGCCCGGCGAGCAGCAGGCGCCGGGGCCCGGGACGTTCCTCCGTCAGGACCGTCGGGTCCATCCGGCCGATCTCGCTGCGGCCGGACAGGACGGTGAACTGGGGAGGCGCGGTGAAGGAGGCGGTCAGTCCCATGAAGTGGCGGCGGCCGAAACGGCGCTCGGCGGCCTCCCCGATGAAAAGCTGGCCGCTGTCGGTGTCGAGGAAGCCCTCGGAGACCAAGTGCCGCAGGACGGGGGCCGCCGAACGGTTGAAAGGTGCAAGGCCGTTCCACTGGTCGGCCCACAACTGATCCCCGAGTTTGTGCTGTTGGAGCGTCACGGCCAGCAATTGCTGAGCCACCAGATGCCGTGGCTCGGGCGGCGCCGTCACCGGCTCCACCCAGCCGCGTCCCCACAGCAGCAGAAGACCCGCAGCCTGGAGGAAGGTGTCCTTGGTGGTGGCCAGGAACAGGCAGTTGCGAGTCGAGCCGGGGCGTCTGCCGGTCCGCCCGATGCGTTGGAGGAACGACGCCACAGTGGCGGGCGCATCGATCTGGATGACGCGGTCCAGGTCGCCCACGTCGATGCCCAGCTCCAACGTGGACGTCGAGACGATGACGCAGTCGCGCGCCTCCGCGAAGGCCTGCTCCGAGCGCGCCCGTTCGTCCGCCGACAGGGAGGCGTGCGACAGGAACACCGTCACCTCTCGTTCGCGCAGCGCCGCGCCCAGTTGCTCGACCTGCACCCGCGAATCGCAGAACACCAACCGCTTCTCGCCCTTGTGCAGGGCTGCGATCACCTTGGCGGCGTTGCCGAGCGAGCCGACGTAGTCGAGTTCCACGGCGCCGGGTGGGTGCCCCGCGGTGGCGTCGGCAGGTACGGCGGAGGGTTCGGGCGCGACGACCGTGCCCGGGCGCTGTCCCGCCCCGGAGCCCTGGAGCCAGGTGAGCAGGTGTCGTGGGTTGCCCACGGTTGCCGAGAGGCCGACTCGCTGGATGGGGCGCCCCACCACCCTTTGCAGACGTTCCAGTACGGCCAACAGGTGCCAGCCGCGGTCGTCGCCGGCGAAGGCGTGTACCTCGTCGACCACGACCGCCCGTACCTGACCGAGCAGGTGGGCGTGGTCGGTCTTCACACCGATGAGCATCGCTTCCAGCGACTCGGGCGTCGTGAGCAGAATGTCCGGGGGCTCGGTGCGGATGCGCCGCCGCTGGGACTCCTTGGTGTCCCCGTGCCACAGGGCCGCCCGGCGCCCCAGCCACTGTGCGTAGGTGTCGATGCGTGGGACGAGGTTGTTGAGCAGTGCCTTGAGGGGGCACAGGTACAGGACCGACGTGCCGGACCAGCGGTGCTGGGACATGGCCGACAGGAGCGGCAGGCAGGCCGCCTCGGTTTTTCCGCCCGCGGTGGGGGCGAGCAGCACGGCGTCCTCACCGTCCATCAGCGGCGCGATCGCGGCTCGCTGGAGGGGGCGCAGGTCGGGCCATCCCAGGGTGTTCACGACGTGGTGAAGGACGACCGGGTCCAGGCGGTCCACCGGGTCCAGACGGTCCACCGGGTCCAGGCGGTCCACCGGGTCCAGGCGGTCGACGGGTTCCTCCCCGATCGGCCGCGGCGCTGCGGCGCTGTCGTCTGTTCCGTCCGCGCTCATACGTCCAGCTCGATCTCGTCGGCCGCATCGGCTGTGGCGAAATTCCTTTCCACGTCAGTGAGTTCGCCGCTGCTCACGGTCAGTCTGTAGTGCTTCCTCGGGTCGAAGTCGGCGAACTGGTCGACGCGGTCGAGGACGTCGCCGACGAGCTTCTTGAGGAACAGCCGTGGCGCCACCCCGGCCTTTCCGCCGAGTGCACCCCCGACCGCCCGGGCCAGATCGGCCACGTATGCGTCGTCGGCGAGGGATGTGATCCGCTCGGGCGCGTCGGCACCGGCCGCGTACAGGTCACGGATGGTCACGCCCAGGCCGGTGAGGGACTCCTGAGTGAAGCCCGGCAGGCGCAGCTGCACGGCGCGCGGATTGTCGAACCGGGGGTCGGTGGAGAAATCCGTGGCCAGCCGCTGGGCGAGCGGGGCGAGCCGCTGGACGCCCTGCTGACCGTCGTAGAAAGCGGGCGTGCCGGTGATGACCAGGTACAGGCCGGGGAAGCGGCCGGAGTGCACCTCGTCGATGAGCTGGCGCAGGGCGTTGAGCGCCTTGTCGCGGGCGTCCGAGCGGACCCGCTGGAGGGTCTCGACCTCGTCCAGGACGACGAAGAGCCCCCGGTGTCCGGAGTCCCGCAACACGGTGAGCAGGCCCTGGAGGAAGCCGAGGGCGCCGAAGTGGTCCAGGTCGCCGCGCACTCCGACGGACCGCCGGGCCGACGCGGCCACGTGCGGCTGGCCGCCGAGCCACGCCAGTACGGCCGAGGCGGTCGCCTCGTCGCCCTGCGCGAGCGCGGTGCGGTAGCCGCGCAGGGCGGTGGCGAAGGCCGGTGCCTGCCGCGAGACCTCCGCCAGGCGGGCGGTCAGCAGCCGGTCGGCCTCCTCCGCCAGGTCGTCCTCGCCCGCCCCGGCCGCGAGGGCGTCCTCCTCCAGCGCGTAGAACCAGGCGTCCACGACGGGCCTGAGCGCGCTCGGCGGGAAGCCGGCGGTGGCGAGGCGCTCGGTCAGCCGTCGGTAGACGGTCTCCAGCCGGTGGAGCGGGGTTTCCGTCTCCGAGATCTGGATCTCCGAGACGGCCATGCCCAGACGCTTGGCGCGCTCCCCGAGCCAGCGGGTGAAGAACGTCTTACCGGATCCGTACTCGCCCCGCACCGCCTTGAACACCGAGGACCCGGAGGCGACCGCCTGCAACTCGGCGTCCAGCGCGGACTCGAACCGGTCGAGTCCGGTGGCGAGCAGATCGAGCCCGCTCTCGGGAACGGCCCCGCGGCGCAGCGCGTCGATGACCGCGCGCCGACGTGCCGCGGAGGCGGGAGAGGCCGTGGAAGGTCTGGTCGTGCTCACCGCCCCAGTCTCTCACCCCCCGTGTGACGGGAATGCGGGGTCGCCGACGTGCCTCGTCACGAGGTCAACTCGGTCCGGGACGTGGATCGTTGTGTGGGACACGCACGCTTGTTTCTGACCGCGCGGGGCGCGGGCGCCGGCACCAGGGCCCCGCACTTGCGACGTGCGGGGCCTGAGGCGAACCGGGCGTCGGATTGCTGTGACGTCCCTGGGACCGAGGCCGGCACGGCATCCCGCTTCGGGGATGCCGTGGCAGTGGGTCAGCCGAGCCCGAACTGCTCCCGCAGCAGCCCCGGATGCAGCCGCACGGTGCGCCCGTCCGGCAGCGTCTCCAGCACCTGTACGCCGTCGTAGTTGAGCAGCTGGCGGAGCACCGCGGCGAAGCCGTCCGCCCGCGTCGCCGGATATCCGGCGCGTTGCGCCAGCGCCGTCACGGGCAGGGTGCCGCCGGCATCGAGCAGCGCGGTGACCGCCTTCTGGAACTTGACCATCTCCCGTTCTGGCGGCTTGCGCGCCAGCAGCTCGGCCTGGCTGTGCAGCGCGTCCGAGGCGAAGAGGCGCGTGACGAGGGAGTCGGCCGGCGCCGCCTGTTCCGCGGCGGCCGGGGCGGGAGAGGGCGCGCTCGGCACCTGGGAGTCGTCGAAGAGGGAGTCGTGCGTCTCGGCGATCTCCGCCTGTGCCTTGATGGCCTGCTTCGACCGGGTCGGCCTCTTCGCGGGTGCCGCGCGCTCCGGGCGGGCGGCGACCGGCACGGCGGCCCTCTCGTCCAGGTGCCACCAGGACGGCCGCTGGTCGCCCAGTTCCCGCCATTCCTTCGGCGGTGTGGCGCCGAACGGCAGGAAGGCCAGGACCGGGATGGCGAACTCGGCGAGGGAGGCGCCGCCGTGGTAACCCGCCTTGAGTGCCGTGTAGCGGGAGTCGGCGTCCCACAGGGCGACGATCGACGCGCCGGGCTCCGGCCACACCACCCGGGGGCCGGTGAGCTCGACCTCGGAGGGCCCGAGCGGTCCGCCGGGTGCGCGGTGCCGGGCGGAGCCGGGCGCCACCGCCTCGGCCTTCGCGCCGTGCCGGTCCACGACGTGGCCGTGGTCGCTGGTGACGAGGACGGCCATGCCCTCCTCGACGGCGACCCGCAGCAGGTCCGGCAGACCCGGGATGTGCTCGGGCAGCCAGGTGCCGTCGCCGAGCTTCTGCTCCTTCGCCAGCCGGTCGTCGATGGCGTTGAGGACCACGGCGACATGCGTACGGCCGTCGGTGAGCGCATCGGTCAGGGCCGGGCCGAAGGTCTCCCCGGCGCTGGCGGCCCGCAGGTCGTCCTTGTGGAACACGGCCGCCGGTGCCCCGCCCCACAGCTTCAGCGTGGGCAACAGCCGCTTCTCGTCCGCCTGCGAGCCCTTCATCAGGGCGCCGGTCAGCAGCGCGGTGCGGGACACGGCCGTGAGGGTGGGCAGGGCGGCGGCCATGGACCGGCGGCGCGGCTCGCCGTCCGGCAGTGGGTCGAACTCCGCCCAGGAGGCGCGCAGTTCCTCGGCCAGCTCGCTCGCGATGGCCGCGCTCATCCCGTCCAGCACGAGGAGCAGCACGCGCCGGTCGCCGCCCGCGCGCACGACGGGCTTCACGGCCCGGTCGAGGAAGGTCTCCACCGTGAGCATGGAGCCGGGCTGCGTGCCCGCCGCCGTCCAGGTGGCCAGGGCGCGGGCGAAATGACGGTCGATCTCGTGCCGCCGCTCGCGCACGCGCGCGGCGAGCGCGTCGTAGGCGGACTTCAGTACGGCGTCGGGGTCGCCGCCCGCCTCGATGTGCTCCAGCGCCTGGTCGACCCAGCCGGTCTCGGCGATCTGGCGCTCTAGGGCAGCCGCGACCGTCTCGCAGGCGACGGCCGGGTCACCGGCGAGCCACTCGGCCAGCCGCCTGCCCATGCGGGCTCGCTCGATGCGGGCGCGGGCGTCGGGGCCGTCGGCACGCTTGTGGTCGCCCAGCGCGCGGACGGCCTCCGCCACGGCGTCGAGTCTGCCGGACCTCAGGGCGTGCCCCACGGCGGTGAACCGCGCCTCCAGACCCGCGGGCAGCAGAGGGCTGGTCCGCCCGGCCGCCTCGGCACCGAACTGCCGCACCAGAGCCGCGGCGCGCTCCAGCACGGTGTCGCTGACCCGGCGCGCCTCACGCGCGTCCTCCGAGGCCGCGTCGGAACCCGTGCGGCGGGCCGCAGTGGCGAGCAGGGTGCCGACGTACTCCTCGCAGGCCCGCGCGAACACGGAGGCCAGGGAATCGAGTTGCTCGCCGGTCGCCGGCGGCTGTTCCCCGAACCAGCGCTCGGCGCGGCCCCGCGCCCGGTAGGCGTCGGCGTCGGCGGGCGTGTGCAGCCACAGCGCGCCGCAGACCAGCCCGAAGGCGACCGCGTCCACGCCGTGCTCGGCCTCCACCAGGGCGAGCAGCGCCCGGCCGGTGAGGCCGGCCTGGTCCTCCTCACCGAGGAACTCGGCCAGCCCCGCGCGTTCCGGACCGCGCAGTTCGAGCAGCAGCTCGGGACCGCCAGGCGTGAGGGACCACCGCAGCAGGGAGTGCGGGTCGAGCGTCCCACCCGCCGGAGCACCCACTCGCGCACCCGCCGCGGCGCCCGGCGAACGGTCCGCGTCGGTGCCGTACCCGCCCAGCCGCAGCCGCCGCATCGCCAGCGCGGACAGGGCGGTACGCCGGGACAGGATGCCCCCGGCGAGCGATGGCCAGCCGCCCGGCGGAGTCGCGTCGAGCAGGGCCTCGGCGGCCCAGTTGGCGTCCCGGAGCCGCTGGTCGACCTGCCTGGCCCCGAACGCCTCGCGGACCACGTCCCAGCTGTCCAGGCTGTTGATGCGCTGCTTGTGGACGCGGGCCAGGACCGCCGGGTCCAGCTCGCTCTGCTCCCGGTCGGTCAGCACCACCAGGACGGCCGGACCGGTCCCGCCGCCGGACCGCGCCGGCCGCCCGGCGAGATGGTCCAGGACCAGTTCGTGCACGGCCAGCGGGGACGGGGCAGCGGCGATACGGGCGGTGTGCCCGTCGCCCCACACCGGATCAGCCGGCCCGTCCCACACAGGCTCGGAGCGCAGCAGGACCACCCGCCGCTTGTCGCCGTCCCGGAGGGAGGCGGCCAGCGACGTCTGGGACGACAGGTACTGCGTGACGGTCGCGAGGTTCAGCCGGATGGCGATCGGCCCGGCCGCCTCGGCAGCGGTGACGGTGGTGCTCATCAGTCGACGACCCGCCAGGTGATCTCGATCGTGGCGCCCGGCTCCTGCGCTGCCAACTCGGCCAGTTCAGCCTGGAGTTCGGCGGCGGCACGCGCTGCCGTCGTACGACCGCCGCCGGACCGGCGGGTCCGGCCGGTACCGGACGCACCCGCCGCCGGGGACAGTTGCACGGGGATCTCGGGCACCGGCGGGTGGCTGGTGTCCGTGGACAGCGACACGTCCCCCGGGCCGGGCCGCGGCGGGGCGGGCGGCACCGGCTGGGCGGCGGCCCGGTTCCGCTTCACCAGGGCGAGGACCTCGCGCTGGGTGCGGGGCAGGGCCTCGTGCAGCGGGTAGGTCCGCTGGTCGCTCTGCGCCACGTTCCGCAGCGAGTCCAGCAGGGCGAGCCCCTCGGGCCCTTCGTTCGACGCCAGTTCCAGCGTCGTCCAGGACGCCGAGTCCAGCGCCTGCGCCACCGTCCGGGCCTGCTTGACGGACGTGCCGTAGCGGTCGGCGGTGACCTGCCCCAGGCCGAACGACGCCAGCGCCTCCACCGTCTTCTTCGCACCGGCCGCGCCCTGCCCGGCCGCCTGCGTCAGCGCCTTCAGCAGGTCGACGGAGCGCCGCGCGAGGGCGAGGCGGCCCGTCTCGTCGGTCTCGTCCAGCCGCAGGAAACCGGCGTGCGTCTCCAACTGCCGTACGAGATCGGCGGCCGCGTCCTGGTAGGTGCGGGCGAGGTCGACGATCTGGCGGGCGAACTGGTTGACGATCCGGCCACGGCGCAGCGTGGGCGCCTTCTCCCCGAAGATCGCCTCGAACCGCTGCCGGGCCGCCTCCCAGTCCTCCTCGGACGGCAGCGGCTGGCTGCGCAGCGCGTCGTGGTCCTTGATCTGCGTCAGCTCGGGCGCCGGGTCGAGCGGCATACCGCCGCGCACCCACACCCGGTCGTCCATCTCCGCGAACGACGCGACGACGAGCCGGGCGAGGAAGTCGGGCAGGCCACGCGGGTTCGGCTGGTCCGTCCAGTCGGTCAGCGTGATCAGGCTCAGGTCGCCGGTGATGCCACGCTCGCGCGCCAGCTTGCGGAAGTGGTCGGCCCAGTACAGCGACAGCTCGAAGTAGGCCTCCTTCTGCTGCCCCAGTCGCAGCGGCCCGGCGACCCGCTGCATCAACTTCCGGTCCGGACCGGGCACTTCGGTGCGCCCGTCGCGGGCCTCGGCGGCGTCCCGTACGTGGCTGAACACCTTGCGGGCGTCGGCCGGCTTCATCGTCCACTCGGGGTCGTCGGCGGCCAGGTCCGGATGGTCGGGGTACTGGCTCGCCAGCAACCTGCGCGCGATGTGCCGCAGTCCCTCGTGCATCGAGTGCCCGAAGGACAGCGTGAGCCCGTCGACCTCGCGCAGCGACTGCAGGTGGTCAAAGAAGCCCAGCTCGACGTCGGACTCCTTCTTGTCGGCGAGGCCGTACGCCTGCTTGAAGGCGGCCTTGACGTTCCTGAGCAGCGACTCCCGCTGGGTCTCCAACAGGCCCTTCGCGCGGGCCCGGTTGTCGGCGTTGAGGTGGCCGGCGTACTGGCCGTTGAACCGCTGGTCGTCGTCGAGCGCCTTGTCGATGACGACCAGCCGCCGGAAGTCCGCGTACCGCTGCGCGGACAGGTGCGCGGGCAGCCACGCGACGGTCCGCGACCGCTCGCCCTGCTGCCGCTCCCGCAGCCGCCGCATCCGGTCGACGTCCTCGGCGGTCCCGTACTCGCTCTCGTCGTACGGCAGGTCGATGACGATCCGCCACAGCCCCTCCTCCTGGGGCGTCAGGTCGTGGTCGGGCAGCTCGTCCTCGTCGGCGACATTCCCGAACACGACCTCGGCACTGCGCTGGGTGCCCCGCCACACGAAGTCGAGGTGGGTCGACAACTGCCCTTGCTCAACGCCCAGTTCCTCAGCCAGCAGCCGCTTGGCCAGCGCCTGCCGGTTGGCCGGGTTGTCGTTGACCTGGGCGTTGGCGATGACGGAGTCGACGTCCACGCCGGACAGTTCGAGCCGCACGCCCGGGTTGGCGTCGGTGCCGGTCTCCTTGATCTCCGGGAACCGGCCCGCCCACTCGGCGATCTTGTTCTTCAGGATGCCGTACTCGCGCCCCGGAATCGGGGCGACGACAGAGCCGTAGTTGAGCGCGGACAGCCGCCGGACGGTGAGGTCGGAAAGCGCGGGCACGCTCGGCGCCAGCGCGGACAGAAGCAGCGTGCCGACGATGCGGTTGTCGCCGACGAAGCTCTTCACCCGGCCGCGCAGTTCGGGGTCGGTGATGCTGTCGGGGCCGCGGTGCGTGTACTGCTCGACGTCCTCCTCGGACACGTTGTACGTGGCGAGCAGGTACGGGCGCAGCTTGGTCCGGTACAACTTGTCGGCGGCCTCGAAGACGACCTTCAGGCTGTCGGTGAACGGCTTGTCGCCCCCGGCGGTGATCAGCGGGTACAGATCTCCCACGGGGATGAGGTCCCCGAGCCGCAGCTCGTCCCGGTGGTCGGCGAGCAGCTGGCCCATGAGCTTCATACCGGTCCGGTTCCGCTGGAGCGCCGACGACACGTGCACAAGGGTGTCCATGAACGCGGGCGAGAAGGGGTACGTCAGCCGGAAGCTCTCCTCGTCCGCCCCGACCCCGTCGGTGCCCCGATCGGACCCCAGCAGCGTGTCCCACACCTCCTGGCGGACCTTGCGGGTCTTCTCGAACTCGGTGTTGATCTGCGTGGCCGCCTCGGGGCTCTTGGCCTGGAGCAGACGGGCGTGGGCGATCTGCGGAAGGTTGCGGTCCTCCAGCGTGATCTTGTCGAACCGCCCGGAGGCCTGGCTGAGGGTGTCCTGAATGGAAGCCTCGGCGGCACCGGACAACTCCTCACCCACCAACTCACGCAGATCACGCTGCCGGGCGATGAACGACACGACCGGAATGGCCCGGCGCGCGTCGGCCCCCTCCACAAAGTTCGTGATCTTCCCGGCCTCGCGCCCCACGAACTTCTGGTCGTGAATGAGGGTGGCCAGCCAGAGGATCAGCTCGTCGAGGAAGAGGATCAGCCCGTCGTAGCCCAACTCCTTGGCGTGTGCCGCGATCACGGACAGACCGGCGTCGAGCGAGATGAACCCGTGCTCGTTCTCGGCGGCGTTCTTGGCGAAGCCGGGCAGGAGATTGGTGCTCGCGTCCTGGACGAGACGCGCGCGCAGCTCGGCCGGGGTGGACGGGCTGACGAGGTTCAGCGCCTGCCCGGACTCGTGGATCTCCTCGGCGGCCAGGGCGGTGTCGAGGAGGGCAGGGGCCCACGCGAAGGACTCGCCCCACTCGTCGTCCTCGGCGTCGGCGTCCGCCCCGTCGGGGGACGCGAGCCCGTTGACGATGAACTCGTCGCCGTGACGGGCCCGCAGCGCACGGATGTCCTCGAAGAGCGCGTCGGTCCGGTACACCTGCGGGGTGGGCGCGTCGGGGTGCAGCTTCTTGACATGGGAGACGTATCCACCGAGGACCCGCTGCTCCATCGCCTTCGCGCCGAGCATGTGGTACGGCACGAGCAGGAACCTCTTCCCGTCCGTGGTGAGCCACTCGTGCTTGGTGAACAGCGGGTCGAAGGCCTGCTCGGCACGGGCGGCCGACCTGCCGCTGAGCAGTGCGTGCAGCACGGCCATGAAGTGCGACTTACCGGAGCCGAACGAGCCGTGCAGGTAGGCCGCCTTGGAGGCGTGCCCGTCGAGAGCCGTCTTGATGAGCCCCAGCGCCTCGTCGAAGTTCTCCAGCAGCCGCTCGGTGACCACATAGTCCTTGAGCGCGCGTTCGGCGCCTTCGGGGGTCGTCGCCTCGGAGAGCTGGAGCACGAAGTCCGAGGTCGAGATGGACTCCTTGATGTCGATGACATCGCGGAGCAGGGGCGGCTGCTGGGCCTGGGCCATCGGGGTCTCGTTCTCCTTCTGTGGTGGCCGACGGGGCGCTGTCCCAGCATGTCATCCGCCGCGGACAACCAGTGAGGGCCGCGACCTCTCCATTACCAGAGCGAGCGCACGATCCTTTCCCTGAGTCCGGAGATGTACGGCGGCTCGGGGGTGACACCGCTGGACCCGCGCGGTTGACACAGTGCAGCGGTCGTGGGCCTCACGCGTGATCTCGGCGACGACCGGCTGTCGCTCCTCGGTCACCGGGAGGTCGCCCGTGCCGCGCGGATCTCGGCGACTGCCGCGGCGACAGCGGTGTCGAACCCGGGGTCCTGACGGGCGACGATCCGGCCGCGGAACTCCTCCACCAGCCTGACTGCACCGGAGAGGTCGGCGGGGTCGGCGGGGTTGATCTCACGGGCGAGTTCGGCCTCGAAGTCGTCGGCGTCGCCCGGGAAGCCGTAACCCATGACGAGGGCGGCCCGGAGTTCGCCGATGGTGCGCATGGGGGGAAGGTGAGGCGGTTCGGGGGCTGCCGGTGCGTGGTCACGGCGACGGTGGCTCCTTCTTCGCGGTGTCGGTTTCACGGTATGTGGGGCGTGACGCGGTGTTCTCCTGATCTGCCGCCCCGCCTCCGTTCAGGCAAGGGTCTGCCGACTGCGCGCGTTCGCCTCGGCCAGGCGGGCACGGAGCAGTTCCGCCGGGGTGAGCGGCCGGACGGCCGCCGGGTCGGCGTCCCATTCCCGGCCGCCGGAGAGGGGGCGGAGCTGGAGGTACGGGCCCTCGTGCCCCATGACGATGCCGATGCGGTCACGGGTTGTGTCGCGGACGGCGGTGCCGGGTGGGGGCGGGGTGCCGGTTTCGGGAGTGGGGGTGGGAGTGGTGGGGTGCGGGGTGTTCATCAAGCAGCGCCCCTCGCGATGACGGCGGCGAGGGCGAGGGCTACGGGGGCCGAGCAGACGCCGAGGTGGACGAGGGCGTAGCGGGCGCTGGGCGGAGTGTGGTGGTCGCCTGGTGCGGTCTCCTGCGCCGCCTCCTCCGGGTCGTCGGGGAGAGCGTCGCCATACGGGGTGCGGATGTCCATCGCGGGGAGCTGGATGCCGGCGTGGGTGAGGGCGGTGGCGAGGGCGTCGCGGGCGGCGAGCGCTTCCTGAAGCTTGGGCGTGGGCTTGCGGTCCTTGGCGTGGTTCGGGTGCGGCATGGGTTGTCGTCCTTCCGGGAGGGTGGGGTGGATTCGCGAATCGGCCTTTGCCTGGGTGATCGGTGAATTACCGTGCGTAGTGGGCGCATTACGAGAATGCCGCCGGAGTGGGTCGGGACGTGCCGTGGACGCGGTCGAGTTCCTCGTGGGACGGCGCACGTTCCACAACTTCCACAGGGGCGGCTGTGGGCGCGTGGGCACGGGTTATGTGTGAGTACGGGTACGAAGGGCTTACGGGCCGGTCCGGGACGGTCGGTGACCGGGAGCCCTGGAGGGGAGTCACGTTGCCGCAGCGACGCGTCGTCACGGGCCGCAGTCAGGAGCCGCGCCAACGGTTCGCCGAGGAGTTACGGCAGTTGCGGGCAGGCAAGGGCGACAGCCTGCGGCAGCTCGGGGAACGGCTGGGGTGGGACTGGTCGTTGTTCGGGAAGATGGAGAAGGGGGAGACGCTGGGCGGTCCGGAGGTTGTCCAGGCGTTGGACCAGTACTTCGGGACGCCGGGGATGCTGCTCGCGCTGTGGGAGTTGGCGCGTGGCGACCATACGCAGTTCCGTGAGCAGTATCGGCGCTACATGGCGCTGGAGGCGGAGGCCACCAGCTTGTGGCACTTTGCAGTGAGCGTTCTGCCGGGCTTGCTTCAGACTCCGGGGTACGCACGGGAACTGCTGGCGGCGGGCGGTCTCAAGGGTGACGAACTGGAGCAGCAGGTCGAGGCGCGCATGGGGCGGCGGGAACTGTTGACGGGGGAGGAGTCGCCACCGTTCCGGTCGATCATTTCGGAAGCGGTCCTGCGGTCGCCGCTGCGTGATGCGGGGGAATGGCGCAAGCAACTGGAGCATCTGCTGGCGATGGCGGAGCGGGAGGACTTGACGGTTCACGTCCTGCCGCTGAGCGTTGGACCGCATGGCTTGATGAACGCCACCGTCATGTTCCTGCGCTTGCTGGACGGACGTACGGTGGCATACATGGAGAACGGCTACCGGGGCGAACTGATCGAGGAAAACGGCCCGGTTGATCGCTTGCAGCGTGCGTACGATGCAGTGCGCGACCTGGCGTTGCCCCCCGCCGAGTCGCGGAAGTTCGTCCTGCGCCTGTTGGAGGAAACACCGTGCGATCCCTCGACCTGACCTTCGCTACTTGGCGCAAGAGCAGCTACAGCAACCAGGACGGCGGCGAGTGCGTGGAGGTTTCCGACGACTTCGTTACCGCCGTCCCTGTGCGCGACAGTAAGAACCCGCACGGGCCGGTGATCACGTTCGCCGCTGATGGCTGGTTCTCGTTCGTAACGGCCGTGAGGCGTGGCGAGTTGGGCGCCTGACCCGCGCGTCCAAGGAGTCGAGACGTTACGACGGCCCCGTACCCACCAGCGTGGTGGATACGGGGCCGCCGCCGTTCTCGTCCGACTCGGTGCCGACGCTAGTTCTTAGCGGTACGGCGTCCGCGAGTCGCGGCGGCCGGACGCCAGGCCTTCAGCTGTTCATCTGTGAGGCCGTGTTCGCCCTGGGCCATCTGCCGGTCACCCTTGATGAACGCGGCAGGGGAGACGCCGAAGGTCGGGTCGACCTCGTTGTGCCACTGTTCCAGCCAGGGCTGAAGCTCCAGGAGCCCGGCGAGGAACGGCGTCACCTCCTCCGTGCTCATGGCCTCGCGGGTGGCGATATACGTGTCGATGGCGTACGCCTGCTCGCGGTGGTCCCAGCCGGCCCAGCCGTAGAGGTCGGGGGTGGGGACGTTGGCGTTCCCGAACGAGATGAAGCGCTCCTTGGGCACGTCGAGCTTGCCGCGCGCCCGCCAGTAGGAGGGGCGCAGGAAGTCGGCCGAGGTGTACTTCGGCGGCACGGGGATGGAGTCCCGGATCTTCTTCTTGGCAGGCTCGTCGGGGGCGGCGTCCTCCTGACGCTGGAGTTCCCAGACGTGCTCCCAGTCCTCGCGCTTCTTCAGGCCGGAGGGCTTGTAGCGCAGTGCGGAGAGGAACGGCACGTGCTCGTCGGTCATCAACTCGGCGACGACGGTGGGAAGTTCCTTACGAGGAGCGTAGATCTTGGCGACGGAGACGAAGTCCTCATCGCGGGAGAGGGTGTCGGTGAGCCGGGAGAGTGTGACGAGGGTGGGCATGCCGTTCTCGTCGTACCAGTGCTCACGCTTCTCGATCCGATCGAGCAGCCAGGCCCGCAGGGCCTTCTCCTGGAGAGCGTCCCAACCCTCGGTTGCCCAGCGCCGCTTGTACTCGGGGCGCTCGACCATGCCGATGGCCCGGCTCGACTCGATGGCGTCGATCCGCTTCTGGACGACCTCGCGGTAGGCGGCGGGCCAGTGGTCGGGGATCTCCGTGATGGGCGTGGACCCGTGCCGCTTGAACCACTCGTCACTGGCCTCCCCGGCGGCCACGCGCCGCGCGAGCACGATCTCGAATGCCCGCTCACCGAGGTTGAGTTCGGGGATGTCGGGGGAGGCGGGGTCCTCGGAGACGCGGAGGTCATCGGGGTGCAGGTTGTAGAGCGAATAGACCTGCCAATCGAGTTCCTCTTGCAGGGCGATCATGCGGGCGCGCCTAGAGTGCCAGGCGGCGCTGGCCTTGCGGAGTGCAGTGGCTGTGGGGGACGCCTCGGTGACGAGGGTCGAGGGGGTGGTGGCCGAGAGACCTCGTCCCAGGTCGTCCAAGGCAGTTGCTAGCAGGGTGGGGTGAGTCGCAGGGAGAGGGAAGCCCAACATGGGGGTGCTGTTGAACTGGTAGAAGTCATCGAACGGGAGGGTGCTCTGGCGGGCCCCTTTGGAATCGACGGTGCTGCCCATGTTGTGGCTGACCTGCTTCATCCAGAAGCCGGCGGTGGAGCTATTAAGGGTGCCGAGCAGTTGCAGATGCCCCTCCTCGTTCGCTCCATCCCGCAACTTAATCACTGGGGCGGACTTATTGAATACCCGTCCTCCGCGGTCCAGTACGAAGTGATTGTGTGTTGCGACAAAGGAGAAGGAAAGAAGACGAGGTGAGTTGAGTCGATCGCGCTTAGAGAAGGCATAGTCTGACCATGCCATTCCACGCTGTTCCTTTGTCTCACCGAAGTAGAGCGTGCTGCGCAGTATCTTGCGCCCGCGCCACAGCATGCTAGCTTCGATACGTTCGCGTTCTTCAGTTGAAACCCCGACCGGAAAGATGCAGGATGCCGCTGGGTCGCAAACCCAGTCGCGTACTTGGTCACCTTCAACAAATGGGCGCATCGGGGAGACGTTGCGTTCCGCCCAAGTTGCCGTTGGGTGCGGGTAGACGTACAGCTCGTCATCTCCGGTGATCGCGGCCGATCCAATCGCCTCCGCGACAGAACTCAACGGCTGCTGCGATGCGGCCTGCAAGGTTTCAACAGTTTCCAAACTACCATCCGCCAACATCCACGGATGTTGTCCGAAGTATCGGTCTCGATCAAGGTCGCCAATTGATACCCACTTGCTTGGTGCCCCTGGCTCGTCGATGTGCTCGACGATTGCGCGCCAGACGAGCCCATTTTCGGCAACTTTAGGGCTTGACGGCTCGCCAAGAACCCCTCGAATCGTCCGCACAGTGCTGGATCGCCCGCTCCCTCCACGTGGCTTTCCAATCAGCATCACGGTGGGGGTTCCGTGTCCCGGGATGTATGCTCCCGAGGTGTCAATTACCTCTGTCAGTTCTACCTTGTGCGCGAAATAGTCTTCGATGAGTCTTCTTCCGAACTCGCGCTTCATGAATGAGCTAGCAGTGATCTGGCCGACCATGCCGTACCCGAGCCCGCTATCGGCGCCCCCCACCTTCGCCAGCTCGAAGAACCGCTGAGCGAACGGCACCGACAGCGCATACTTCCCCGCGCACGCGTCGTACAGATCCCGGTAAAGCTGATTGAGCCTCTTGTCCTTCACCGTGGGATAAGGCGGATTCCCCACCACCACGTGATACCGCCCCGCCCGCAAAATATCCGGGTGCTCATGCACATCCTCAGTCTCGTACTTGAACTCCGCAAGCTCATCGGCCCCCTCCTCCTCCAGCCCATCGAAGAGGTTGCCCTGCGTGTGCCGATGCTTGATGAGGGAGTCACCCACCGCCAAATGAATCGGCCACTCGTACTTCCCGGCCCCAGCCATAGTGGTCACCCCACTGGCCGCCATAGCCGCAACAAGCAACCGGAACCGCGCAATAGCCACAGCGAACGGATTCAGGTCAACCCCGTGCACCGAATCCAGCGCCGCCCGGACCCGCTCATGAACATCGCGCCCCGGCTGCCCTTCCCCCCACAGCCGAACCAACCGCCGGAACGCCCCCAGCACGAAGTGACCCGACCCACAAGTCGGGTCGATCATCTTCAAGCCCTCGTAGCCGAACTCCCGTACCGCCGGATCCATTGTCCGGTCGAGGATGAACTCCTCGACGAACTCCGGAGTTTGAAGCAGCGCGTACGTCTTACGAGCCGCCTCGCTCAGGTCCTGGTACAGGTCACCCAGGAACCGCGTGTCCCAGCCCCGCGTGCCGTCGCCGTCCTCCTCCAGCGGGTCGGTGAAGTCGTGCACCAGCGCACCCGACTCGTCCCGCCCCCGCCAGAACTCGACCAACTCCCGCGCCCCGTCATGCGACAGCGGGATCTGGTACAGCGGGTTGTGCCGGCGGTCGAACAGCAGCCGACCCGCCTGGCCCGACCCCAGCTCCGCGAACGCCAGCTCAAGCCAGCCCCGGTACGTGGGGTCCTGGGACCTCGACACGTAGTCGTCGAAGCGGGCGAGCGCCAGCTCACGCCGGTCGTCGCCCGGAGCCGTGACGTACGGCTCGGGAATCAGCCCGTTGTCCTCACAGAAGCGTACGAAGACAGTCCCCAGCACCCACGCCACGGCGACCTGCGTGACGCGCTCGTCGAGCCACGAGTTCCACGTCGCCGCCGTACGCCCCAGCTTGCGCGCCTTCTCGTACTCGCCCTTCAGCCGCGAGCCGACCTCCGCGACGGCCTTCACCTGTTTCCCGAGGTCGGTCTCGACCGCCTTGACCTGCTTCTTCAGGTCCTCCAACAGGGCCTTGCGGTCGATCACTTGTCGTCTCCCTCGGTCATTCCCTCACCCGCGCCGGACCGGTGGGAGTTGTTCACCCACGAGTCCGGAAGTTCGATCCACTCGCCCAGGCCGGCCTGGTACGGCACCGCCACCGGCCCGAGCTTCGGTTCGCGCGCCGGGTCGCCCTGCGGCACCAGCAGCCACAGCCCGCGCCCGCCCTGCCGCGCGACCTCGGCCAGCCGGTCCAGGACGCCCATCGCGTCGTACCGCGCGAACACGGCCGCGTCCGTCAGCAGCACAGGACGCAACCCAGCCCCAGCCCCAGCGCCGCCCAGCAGCTCCCGCACCCGCGGCTCCAGCGCGCCCCAAGCCGTACGCGCGTACTCCGCGAACTTCACCGCACCCCGCGAACCCGGCTCCGCCACGTCGGCCTTCAGCAGCGTCTCCCACGTCGGCTTGGTCCCCGGAGGCACCAGCCCGTGCATGGCCTCAAGGAACAGCTCCGTCACCGACACCACCTCGGCCCCGGTCCGGTCCACCCGGCCCAGCTGCTCCACCGCACGCCGGGACAGTCCCGCCCGTACCGTCAGCACCCGGTAGCCGTCCCGGCGCGACGACGCGGCGAGCTGTTCCTCCGCCCGCACCGCCCCCGCCAGCGTCGGGTCGTCGGAGTACCGCGTCACCGCGCCCACGTCCGTCGCATGGCGCCCGGCGCGCGTCGTCACGTAGCTGGACGCGCTGTCCATCCGCGTCGGCAGATAGCGCAGCGTCTTCCCGTCCTCGTGGGTCGAGAGCGCCAGATCGAAGCCTGCCTCCCGCAGCGCCTTGGTGAGGGCACCGTCGGTCGGCAGGTCGTGCGTGAAGGCACCCCGCATGTCGGGGACGACCAGCTCCGGGAAACGCGCCCGTACCCGCTCGTGGACGGCGTCCGGCGTCAGACCCGGCTGGATGCCTTCCCGCATGCCCGGCGTGAGGCGGACCAGGCCGGCCTGCGTCAGTCTCAACGCCCGCACCAGGGACAGGTCCCGCGGGTATATCTCCAGCCGCGGGGTCGCCGCCGCGTTCACCGAGGCCGCCGCCGCCAGTTCCACGAGGCGCCGCTCGTCCCACTCGATCGTGCCCGGCGGCGGAGCCAAGGCTGTCAGCTCGCTGAGCACGGTCGTCGCCGTCGGCAGCGTGTCGAGCTTGGCCAGGTCATCGGCCTTCTTGCCCAGGCGCGTCGCGTAATGCAGCAGACCCGGCGCCGTCGGCGTGTCCGGCGGGTCGCCCGGCGTGCCCGCCTCCTCGTCGGCCTCGCGGACGTCCAGCGCGAGCAGGCCCGCGCCCAGGGACTCCTCCGTCGCCTTGCGGTTGGGCTGGTGCTGGAACTGGGCGGTCTCCGGGTCGAGTTGCTCGACCTCCACGACCGCCCGCACCGCCGCGAGCGCGAGGGCGCGCCGCTGTTCGCGCTCCGCGAGCTGCGTGCCCCGGCGCAACGCCAGCGCGTCCGCGATCTCGGCGGCCGGGGCGACGCGGCCCAGGTCCTCCAGCAGGCCGATGATCTCCGAGCGCAGCGCCCGCACCGCCGGGTGCTTCTTCCAGCGCTTGCGCTCCTCCTTCATCAGCCGCGACACCTGCGGCGCGGACTGGCCGATCCGGTCGGCCACGTCCTTCTGGAACGGCCACACCCCGATGTCGGGCAGCTCGCCGCGTTCGTTGGGCAGACGCAGCAGCAGCCGTACGGTCTCGACCTTGTCGCGGTTGGCGCCGTTGTTGTTCAGCTCCTGGACGAGGATCGTGGCGAGGGCGTCGAGGCTCACCGAGCGCAGGGCCGCGCCGGGCAGGGCGCCGGCCGCCTCGCCGGTCGCCAGTGCTCCGGCGACGGCGGACTCCGCACCCGTCAGCTGCTCCAGCTCCTCCTCGGCCTCGGCCCGGCCTCGCGGCGTCAGCGGTGATACGGGGGCCGCGCGCAGCAACTGGCCCCACTCGCGCTGCCGGCGCTGCAGTTCCGCCCGCGTCTTGGCGCCGAGTCCGGGCGCGTTGAGCAGTTTGCGGCGGCTGTAGTCCAGGAACTGGCCGACGTCCGTGATGTCCAGGCCGTAGAGGAAGGACTCGGCGGCGGGGGAGAGGCCCGCCTGGGACAGGTGCGTCTCCCGGGTGACGTTCTCGGCGAGCTGGTCGCGCTGCTGTTCGGCGGTGAGCGGTTCGGCCTCGGCGATCGCGGCCCGGCCCGCCGGAGTGGGGGCGGTCTCGTCGGCCTTCGCCTCGGGGTGGCGGGAGGGGCGGTGGCTGGACGGCACCGTCTGCGACGCGTCCAGGAAGATCTTCTTCCAGGCGTCCCGCATCGGCTTCAGCTCGGGGAAGCGCTGGGCGGCGTCGCGGCGCAGGGCCTTCTTGAAGAAGGAGGTCAGGCCGTCGGCGATGGGACGCTCGAACGCGTCCGACTCGATCTTCGGGTGCGGGAACTCCGCCTGGTCCGTCTGGCGCGGGAGGACCGAGCCGTCGCCCCACTTGGGCAGTTCGCCCGACGCCATCTGGTGCAGCGTGACCGCGAGTGCGTACCGCTCGGCGTGCGAGTCGTACGCGGTGCGCGTCAGCGTGCCGATGAACGGGTCCAGGTAGCCGTCGGTGCCCGCCTCGTAGTCCTTCGCCGGGTAGCCCGCGAGGGAGAAGTCGATGAGGACCAGTTCGCGGGTGCGGTTCGGGCGGACGCGGATCGCGATGTTGTCCGGCTTGATGTCGCGGTGCCAGACACCCTCGCCCTCCAGGAAGTCGACGGCGCCGAAGAGGTAGTCGCCGTACGCCTCCAGCTGGTCCATGGGCAGGCGGCCCCGCTCGCGCAGCTGGCGCGCGACGGTCTCCTCGCGGCGGCGTGTGCGACTGCCGCCGGACTCGGCCTCCTCGGTCGTCTCCTCCCGCTCGTCACCCACGTACTCCAGCGCCAGGGCCGTGCGTCCGCCGATGCGCAGCGGCTCCGGTTCGACGAGGCGGATCACGCGGGAGTCGGGGCGCAGCCGGCCCATCACCTCGGCCTCGTGGGCCAGGATCTCGCCGCGGCTGTCGGTCAGCGCCACCTTCAGTACGGCGAGCGTGCGCGTCCTGCGGGTCTCCGCTTCCAGGTCGCGGACGAGGAAGGCACGACTGGTGGAGCCGGTGCCCAGGCGGCGCAGGACCTCCCAGCGGCCGGCGAGGACGTCGCCCTTCGCCGCCTCCAAGGGGTCCCTCTCGGGTGCCTCCGGCGTCGCGGGCGGTGCGGTGAGCGCGTCCTCGACGAACTCCAGCATCTCCATGAACTCGTCGACCGTGGACAGGCGTTGCTCGGGGCGGTAGGCGGTGGCCGCCTGTACGAGTTCGTCGATGTCCTCCGACAGGTCGTCCACCAGCGAGCCGGGGCGCAGGCCTTCGCCCGCCTCCAGCCGGGCCAGCAGCTCCGCCTGGCTCGCGGCCGGGGCCTTGCCGGTGACGAGGAGGTACGTGAGGACGCCGAGGCCGTACACGTCCAGGTACACCGGGTCGGCGTTGAGTGCGGTCAGCTCGGGGGCGAGGTACGGGTCCGCGTCGTCGGAGAGGTGCATCGCGGACAGCGCCGTCGGGGCGTACCTCGTCATGCCCTGGCCGGAGCTGCCGGTGCCGCGGTGCGTCGCGATCTGCCAGTCGGAGATCTCCAGACGCGGGCTGAGCCAGGCCGCCTCCTCGCCGACCGCCTTGCCGCGGGGCCCACGGGCGCGTGGAACGACGTGCACGGAGCGGGCGGCCAGCGCGCGGTGGTAGATCCGGCTGGAGTGCGCCGACCGCATCGTCTCCGCCAGCTGCCGCACCAGTGCCATGCGGCCGAGGACGTCGAGCCTGCCGCCGTACTGGAGCAGGTACTCGTCCAGGCGCAGCGTCTGCGGGTGGTAGTCGAAGATCAGGGCCGGGCCCGCGGAGTGGCCCGACGGGTCGTACTGCTTGAGCTGGACGACGCCGGTGTGCTTGAAGCGCCGCAGGACCGCCGCCTCGCGCCGCGCCGCGTTCTCCACGGACTGCCGTACGGACGCCTCGGAGCCGCGCTCGCGCAGGTAGATGCGTACGCGGGCGGTCTCCGGCAGCTCGCTGTGCCGGGCCGAGTAGTCGGCCCAGGTCCGGCCGGTGTCAAAGGCCTTGCGCTCCAGCAGGTAGGGGCCGACCTTGTACTCGGCGTCGCTGCGCCGGATGCCGACCCGCTCCAGCGCGGCCTTGACCTCGCGGGAGTCGATCGCGGTGATGCGCTGGCGCGCGTCGCGCGGCGGCTGCTTCAGCATCGCCACCAGGTCGTCGATTTTATGGACGCCGTTCTGGTCGTGGGCCGGGAGACGGACGCGCAGCGATCCTTCGGTGAAGCACACGGCCTCGCCGACCCACACCCGCTTGCCGTTCCTGCCGAGCAGGCCGGCGAGCTCCTTCGCCTTCTTGTTGACCAGGTGCAGGGGGTTGCCGTGCGGGCGGCGGTGACCACGGGGCGTGGTCTGCACCCAGGTGCCGTTCTCGCCCGCGACCGAGCCGTGCCAGTTCTTGAGCTCGATCATGTAGACGCCGCCCGGGGCGACGACGAGGAGGTCGACCTCGCGGACGTGTCCGGTGTTCGCGGTGAAGGTGAAGTTCGACCACGCACGCCACGGGTCGGAGTCGGGCAGCTTCTCCCGGATGGCCTCCAGTCCCCGGCGCTCGTGATCGAACTCGGAGACGGTGACCGTGGTCCACCGGCCGTCCCGCATGCTCTGCCCCACCTCTTGAACGTAGTGAACGGCCCCCCTGGCCGACCGTCTGCCCGCTCTGCCGCTCAGAGGGTGATGGTGTGGTGAAATCCTAGCGGTGGGGTCTGACGCCGGGATGAGTCATGACGTCGAGGCTGTGAGCAACTTGGAGTCGAAATAAAGGGTTATGCCCAGTTCAGGGGTCAATGTTCCGCACTCCAGGTGGGCCGTGGATGTCGCGGTCGGGATGCTTGAACCGCAGTGACCGGACGGCCGCCTCCAACGCCGCGAAGCTCGGCTTGCCGCCCGCCGTGCGCGGAGGGCGCCCGTTCCAGGCGAGGTTGGATCCGTCGATGACGAGCGGCGGCACGGTCGCGCTCGCGCCGGCAGGCAGGGGTGAAGAACGCGGCGGGGCGGGCTTGGGCGCACCCGGGTCCGGGTGCAGCACAGCGAGTTTCGAACCGAAAGGACTGGCGAGTGCTTTTCCCCGAAAGTCGAGGGGGCCTGTGGTCCAGGGCGGTCGTTGCCGCGTGCCTGTACCTTGCCACGTTGTTCTGGTTGGCCTTGAGTCTTCCGTTCGTGGGCGAGGAAATCGGACCCACGAGTGACCCCGACGACGTTGCGGGGGCCAACTTCATCCTCTTGTTCGCCGCCGTCTTTCTGCTGGCCGCCGCCGTGGTGTCCCGCAGGTGGAAGGCCGCCTGGGGAGTGTCCCTGAGTCTTCTGGTTGTGCTCATCGTGGTCTGGACCCAGGTTCCTTCCCTGATCGAGCACTGGAATTTCGAGGGTCCGCGCCGGTTCTGAGCGAACGGCACGTCCGTGCAGGTATACCTGGGTCTTCGCGTAGCCCGGGCCGCTCTGGGAACAGCTCCGTTCCGGCCCAAAGTCCCCGAGAAGTCCCACAGGGCCGCTACGCCCGTTCCCGACCCGCATGTGCGCAGGTCAGGCCGGGCGCGGCGGCTATCTGTCAGAGAGCGCTCAGATGTCCCGGAAGATCTCGATCTGCGCCCCGATCGAGTTCAGGCGCTCGGCGAGGTCCTCGTAACCGCGGTTGATCACATACACGTTGCGGAGCACGGACGTGCCCTCGGCCGCCATCATGGCCAGCAGGACGACCACGGCCGGCCGCAGCGCGGGCGGGCACATCATCTCGGCGGCGCGCCAGCGGGTCGGGCCCTCGACCAGGACGCGGTGCGGGTCGAGCAACTGCAGGCGTCCGCCGAGGCGGTTGAGGTCAGTCAGATAGATGGCCCGGTTGTCGTAGACCCAGTCGTGGATCAGCGTCTTGCCCTGCGCGGAGGCCGCGATGGCCGCGAAGAACGGGACGTTGTCGATGTTCAGGCCCGGGAACGGCATCGGGTGGATCTTGTCGATCGGCGCCTCCAGCTTGGAGGGCCGCACGGTCAGGTCCACCAGCCGCGTACGCCCGTTGTCCGCGAAGTACTCCGGCGTACGGTCGTGGTCGAGGCCCATCTCCTCCAGGACCGCGAGCTCGATCTCCAGGAACTCGATCGGCACCCGACGCACCGTCAGTTCCGACTCGGTGACCACGGCGGCGGCGAGCAGGCTCATCGCCTCGACCGGGTCCTCGGACGGCGAGTAGTCCACGTCGACGTCGATGTTCGGTACGCCGTGCACGGTGAGCGTGGTCGTGCCGATGCCCTCGACCCGTACGCCCAGGGCCTCCAGGAAGAAACACAGGTCCTGGACCATGTAGTTGGAGGACGCGTTGCGGATGACGGTCACGCCGTCGTGGCGGGCGGCGGCCAGGAGCGCGTTCTCGGTGACGGTGTCCCCGCGTTCGGTCAGCACGATCGGGCGGCCGGGGGCGACCGCGCGGTCCACCTGGGCGTGGTAGTGCCCCTCGGTGGCGGCGATGTCGAGCCCGAACCGGCGCAGCGCGATCATGTGCGGCTCGACGGTCCTGGTCCCCAGGTCGCAACCGCCCGCGTACGGCAGCTTGAAGGCGTCCATACGGTGCAGCAGCGGGCCGAGGAACATGATGATCGAGCGGGTACGGCGGGCCGCCTCCGCGTCGATCGCCTCCATCTCCAGCTCGCTCGGGGGCACGATCTCCAAGTCGACGCCGTCGTTGATCCACCGGGTGCGCACCCCGATCGAACCGAGCACCTCCAGAAGCCGGTACACCTCTTCGATACGGGCGACGCGACGCAGCACCGTGCGCCCCTTGTTGAGCAGCGTCGCGCACAGCAGCGCCACGCCCGCGTTCTTGCTCGTCTTGACGTCGATCGAGCCGGACAGACGACGTCCGCCGACGACGCGCAGATGCATCGGGCCCGCATAGCCGAGCGAGACGATTTCGCTGTCCAGGGCTTCACCGATTCGGGCGATCATCTCAAGGCTGATGTTCTGGTTGCCGCGCTCGATGCGATTGACGGCGCTCTGGCTGGTGCCGAGCGCCTCGGCAAGCTGCGACTGTGTCCAGCGCCGGTGCTGCCGGGCGTCACGGATGAGCTTGCCGATGCGTACGAGGTAGTCATCTGCCATGGCGCGACCGTATATCGGATGTGAGATAAAGAAAAGTGGAGCAGGTCCTTCCGGGTGCGGGAGCGTCAGGGCGGGCCGGTCACAGGGGAGTTCGGGCGCTGTGTTCGAGGAGTGCCGCGACGGTGGCGGTGCAACCAGGGTGCAGCCCATTGAGGTCGCCGCCGGCTAGTGCCGTGAAAGGACTCCCTCATGACGGTTCGTCGGTGTTGAGAGTTTTTGTCACCAATTTGTCCACTTCGTCCGTAGTCTCACGCGCGGCGACGCGGACGGTCTCGGTGAGTTCGCGACGCCTGTTCATGTGCTTTGAGTAGTACGTCCCCATCGCGCGCATATGGCAGCTCGAGGAATCGCTCCCCCTCGTTGAGCGCCTCGGACTGCGGCCAGGGCGAGAGGGGGTCAACTCCTGGCGCAGATCGCGTTCTTCGGCATGCGTGAGCTCGGGTGCGACCGGGGCAGGCTTCAACCGGGCCTCCGTTGCCGCGAGTTCACCCGCTTCCTGGCGGTCCGGCTCCTCCGGGTTCGGCCGGGGCCAGCCCCCTGCGCGGCCACCTGGATCAGTTCGGCGAGCGTCCCGGCGTACGTCTCCATAAGGCGCAGCGCAGCCGTCCATCCGTCCGGGTGGCCCGCCAGGTGCTCCCGTACGAGCCCGGCGGTGTGCCGGCGGACTCGCGCGGGCCCGGTGCCACCCTGGGGAGTGTGCCGAAGCAGCTGGATTCGCCTCGATGGGATGACAGGCGACAAGGAGGCCGGGCATGACCAGCCCGCCCCCATGTACTAGAGTTATCTCGACATCGAGATATCTGCCGAGGTGCACCGCAGCCGCCACCCCGGTAAGGGTTACCTAACTTAGCCTTACCTTAGCGGATAGGCCCAAACGTCGTGGCGGCAGGATTGCGGTGGTACGCGCACATCAATGAAGGAGACTGTCGTGTCGGCGAACAGCTTCGACGCCCGCAGCACGCTGCAGGTCGGCGACGAGTCGTACGAGATCTTCCGGCTGGACAAGGTGGAAGGCTCGGCTCGCCTTCCGTACAGCCTGAAGGTGCTGCTGGAGAACCTGCTCCGCACCGAGGACGGCGCGAACATCACCGCCGACCACATCCGAGCCCTGGGCACCTGGGACTCGCAGGCCCAGCCCAGCCAGGAGATCCAGTTCACGCCCGCCCGCGTGATCATGCAGGACTTCACCGGCGTGCCCTGCGTCGTCGACCTCGCCACCATGCGCGAGGCCGTCAAGGCGCTCGGCGGCGACGCGGCGAAGATCAACCCGCTGGCTCCGGCCGAGCTGGTCATCGATCACTCCGTCATCGCCGACAAGTTCGGCACGAACGACGCCTTCAAGGTGAACGTCGACCTCGAGTACGGCCGCAACAAGGAGCGCTACCAGTTCCTGCGCTGGGGCCAGACCGCCTTCGACGAGTTCAAGGTCGTCCCGCCGGGCACCGGCATCGTCCACCAGGTGAACATCGAGCACCTGGCCCGTGTCGTCATGGTCCGCGACGGCAAGGCGTACCCCGACACCCTGGTCGGCACCGACTCGCACACCACCATGGTCAACGGCCTCGGCGTCCTCGGCTGGGGCGTCGGCGGCATCGAGGCCGAGGCCGCGATGCTCGGCCAGCCGGTGTCCATGCTCATCCCGCGCGTCGTCGGCTTCAAGCTGACCGGTGAGCTCACGCCCGGCACCACCGCCACCGACCTTGTGCTGACCATCACCGAGATGCTCCGCAAGCATGGCGTCGTCGGCAAGTTCGTCGAGTTCTACGGCGAGGGTGTGGCCGCCACGAGCCTCGCGAACCGCGCCACCATCGGCAACATGTCGCCGGAGTTCGGCTCCACCGCCGCGATCTTCCCGATCGACGACGAGACCCTGAAGTACCTGCGCCTGACTGGTCGCAGCGAGCAGCAGGTCGCGCTCGTCGAGGCGTACGCCAAGGAGCAGGGCCTCTGGCTGGACCCGGCCGCCGAGCCCGACTTCTCGGAGAAGCTCGAGCTGGACCTGTCGACGGTCGTCCCGTCCATCGCCGGCCCGAAGCGCCCGCAGGACCGCATCGTCCTCGCGAACGCCGCCGAGCAGTTCAAGAAGGACGTCCTCAACTACGTCACGACCACCTCCGACGAGGCGGGCGAGGAGTCCTTCCCGGCCTCCGACTCCCCGGCCATCCACCCCAACGGCGGTCCGTCCAACCCGGTCACGGTCACCGCTCCCGACGGCACGATGTACACCCTCGACCACGGTGCGGTGACGGTCGCGGCCATCACCTCCTGCACCAACACGTCGAACCCGTACGTCATGGTCGCCGCGGCGCTCGTCGCCAAGAAGGCCGTGGAGAAGGGCCTGACCCGCAAGCCGTGGGTCAAGACCACCCTCGCCCCGGGCTCCAAGGTCGTCACCGACTACTTCGACAAGGCGGGCCTGACCCCGTACCTCGACAAGGTCGGCTTCAACCTCGTCGGCTACGGCTGCACCACCTGCATCGGCAACTCCGGCCCGCTGCCGGACGAGGTCTCCAAGGCCGTCAACGACCACGACCTCGCGGTCACCTCGGTCCTCTCCGGCAACCGGAACTTCGAGGGCCGTATCAACCCCGACGTCAAGATGAACTACCTGGCTTCCCCGCCGCTGGTCGTGGCGTACGCCCTCGCGGGTTCCATGAAGGTGGACATCACCAAGGACGCCCTCGGCATCGACCAGGACGGCAAGCCGGTCCACCTGGCCGACATCTGGCCGACCGAGGCCGAGGTCAACGACGTCGTCGCCAACGCCATCGGCGAGGACATGTTCGCCAAGTCCTACGCGGACGTCTTCGCCGGCGACGCCCAGTGGCAGGCGCTGCCGATCCCGACCGGCAACACCTTCGAGTGGGACGCCGAGTCGACGTACGTCCGCAAGCCCCCGTACTTCGAGGGCATGACGATGGAGACCACCCCGGTCTCGGACATCGCCGGCGCCCGCGTCCTCGCCAAGCTGGGCGACTCGGTCACCACCGACCACATCTCCCCGGCCGGTGCGATCAAGGCCGACACCCCGGCCGGCAAGTACCTCACCGAGCACGGTGTGGAGCGTCGTGACTTCAATTCCTACGGCTCGCGCCGAGGCAACCACGAGGTCATGATCCGCGGCACGTTCGCCAACATCCGCCTGCGCAACCAGATCGCACCGGGCACCGAGGGCGGCTACACCCGCGACTTCACGAAGGAAGGCGCCCCCGTCTCCTTCATCTACGACGCCTCGCGCAACTACATCGAGCAGGGCACCCCGCTGGTCGTGCTGGCCGGCAAGGAGTACGGCTCCGGCTCGTCCCGCGACTGGGCCGCCAAGGGCACCGCGCTCCTCGGCGTCAAGGCCGTCATCGCCGAGTCGTACGAGCGCATCCACCGCTCGAACCTCATCGGCATGGGCGTGCTGCCGCTGCAGTTCCCGGAGGGCGCCTCCGCCGAGGCCCTCGGCCTCACCGGCGAGGAGACCTTCTCCATCACCGGCGTCACCGAGCTGAACGACGGCACCACCCCGCGCACGGTGAAGGTCACCACCGACACCGGCGTCGAGTTCGACGCGGTCGTCCGCATCGACACCCCCGGCGAGGCGGACTACTACCGCAACGGCGGCATCATGCAGTACGTGCTGCGCAACCTGATCCGCAAGTGATGTGCCCCTTGGCGTGACTGCCCAGGGTTCTGGCCGCCGCCCGTCACCGGGTGGCGGCCAGTTCCGCATGCGTCCGAGTGCCGGCCACGTGGGCGCGGCCCTTCATGAATCCCCGGTTCCACTGTGGCAATCGGCCGTGGTGTTCTGCTGGAAGTGACCGGCGCAGGGCCCGGCCCGCCGGGGCCTCGAGTCCTCGCCGGTCCCAGGAGCGGCACGCACCGCACCGGAGGTGGACAGCATGCCCGGTCCCGGCTCCGGAGCCCTTCATGACGGACTGGTCAGGGCCGCCCGTGCCGCGGGTGTGCGGGACGAGCGCCTGCTGAAGGCGATCCGTGACACGCCGCGGGCCCGGTTCGTGCCGGAGTCCCACCTCGCGTCGGCCTACTGGGATACGCCGATTCCCCTCAGCCACGGACAGGTGACGACACAGCCCTCGCTCGTGGCCCTCATGGTCGACGCACTGGCCCTGACCGGCAGCGAAACCGTCCTGGAGATCGGCACCGGCCACGGCTATCAGACCGCCCTCCTGGCCCGCCTCGCCGCCCACGTCGTCAGCATCGAGCGATGGCCGGACATGGCCCGACAGGCGCGGGACAACCTGGCTGCGGAAGGCGCCGAGAACGTCGAGCTCGTCGTCGGCGACGGCACCCTGGGCCTGCCGGGCCGCGCCCCCTATGACGCCGTCATCGTCTGCGCCGCCCACCCCGAGGTACCGCCGCCGCTTGTCGCGCAGCTGCGCGCCGGCGGCCGACTGGTTCAGCCGATCGGGCCCGGCGGGGCGGAGGACGTCGAGCTGTACGAGCGGTCGGAGCACGGATTCGTACGTGTCGGGCTCGTCGTACCGGCCCGGTTCGTCCGGCTGTACGGCACCTACGGATTCCCGTCCGAGGTGCCGCTCGGCGATGCGGGGTGACGGGGCGACGGCGGATCACGCGGGAGCCTGCGGCCCGCCTGCCTCTCCGCCCGGCACGGCGTCCGTGGCCTCCGGAAGGACCAGTTCGGCCCAGATCACCTTGCCCTGCGGCGTGTACCGGGTGCCCCAGCGCTCGGTCATCTGTGAGACCAGGAACAGACCCCGGCCTCCCTCGTCGGTCGTCGCGGCGTAGCGCAGATGCGGCGAGGTGCTGCTGCCGTCGGCCACCTCGCAGATCAGCGTGCGGTCGCGGATCAGCCGTACGTGGATCGGATCGGAGCCGTAGCGGATGGCGTTGGTGATGAGCTCGCTCAGGACGAGTTCCATGCAGAAGACGAGTTCGGACAGGCCCCACTCCTTGAGTTTTCCGGACACGGCGAAGCGCATCCGTGACACGGCGGCCGGATCGCGCGGCACGTCCCAGTCGGCGACCTGGCCGGGCGGCAGCGCCCGCGTGCGCGCGATGAGCAGAGCGACGTCGTCCTTGGGGCGCTCCGGCAGCAGTTCGTCCAGTACCGCCCGGCAGCTCTCCTCCGGCGGCCGGTCGGGATGGCCCGCCAGCGCCTGGCGCAGCAGCTCCATTCCCACGTCCAGGTCGCGCGTACGGTCCTCGATCAGGCCGTCGGTGTACAGGACGAGCTGAGTGCCCTCCGCGAGGTCCAGTTCCGCCGTCTGGAACGGCATGCCGCCGAGCCCGAGCGGCGGCCCGGTCGGCACATCGGGGAACGTGACGCTTCCGTCGGGCTGGACCAGCGCGGGCGCCAGGTGCCCCGCGCGTGCCATGGCGCAGCGGCGCGTCACGGGGTCGTAGATCGCGTACACGCAGGTGACCCCCACGATCTCCGCGGACGCCTCCGCGCTCGCCTCGTCCTGGTCGATGCGGCCGACCAGGTCGTCCAGATGGCTCAGCAGCTCGTCGGGCGGCAGGTCGAGCGTGGAGAAGTTGTGCACCGCGGTCCGCAGCCGCCCCATCGTCGCGGCGGCGTGGAGGCCGTGGCCGACCACGTCGCCGACGGTCAGCGCCACCCGGCTGCCCGGCAGGGGAATCACGTCGAACCAGTCTCCGCTCACGCCCGACTGCGCGGGGAGGTAGCGGTAGGCGACGTCGAGGGCGCTCTGCTCCGGCAGGGCCCGGGGCAACAGGCTGCGCTGGAGGGTGACCGCCAGGGCGTGCTCGCGGGTGTACCGGCGGGCGTTGTCGATGCTGACCGCGGCACGGGCCACCAGCTCCTCCGCGAGCGACAGCTCCTCCTCGTCGAAGGGGTCGTGCGGCTTGGAACGCCAGAAGTTGGCCAGGCCCAGCACGACACCGCGGGCCTGGAGCGGGGCGGCGATGAGCGAGTGAATGCCGTAGTCGGTGATCGCCTGGGTGCGCTCCGGGTCCTGTGCGTACCAGCCCGCCGCGCTCGACAGGTCGGTCACCAGCTCGGGGCGGCCGGTGGCGTAGCCGTGTCCTTGGGGCGTGGACGGCGGGAAGTCGATCAGCCTGCCCTTCTCGTAGAGCGGGTGGTCGTCGCGGATGCCGCACACGGCGATGCGCCGCAGGGCCGTCGCCGTGCGGGCCGGCTCCTCGCCGCGCACCACGTCGTCGGCCAGGTCGACGGTGGCGAAGTCGGCGAAGCGGGGGACGGCGACCTGCGCCAGCTCGTCGGCCGTGCGGATCACGTCGAGGGTGGTGCCGACGCTCATTCCCGCGTCGTACAGCAGCTTGAGCCGCTCACGTGCGACTTTCGCCGTGCCGGACACCGCCTGGAGCTCGGTGGAGTCACGGAGCGTCACCACGGTTCCCTCGGGGCCGCCGTCGCGGTCCGTGGGCCGCTGGTTGACCGCCAGCAGCCGTTCCCCGGCGAAGTGCACCTCGTCGGAGGCCTCGCGCCCGGAGGCGAGCAGCTCCACCATGTCGGGGTCGAGGCCGGACAGCTCCCACACGCGCCGCCCCTCGGCGTCAGGGGACAGCTCCAGCAGCCGTCTGGCCTCGTCGTTGACCAGCAGCAGCCGCCCGCCGTCACCCAGGATGAGCACCCCTTCCCGTACGGAGTGGAGCACCGCGTCGTGGTGCTCGTACATGCGGGTCATCTCGGCCGGGGCCAGGCTGTGGGTCTGCCGTCGCAGCCGCCTGCCCACCAGCGCCGTCCCGCCGGTGGCCAGCGCGAGCGCACCGGCGCCGGCGGCAAGGATGATCGGCAGTTGCTGGTACACCTGCTGGGTCACGTTCTCGACCTTCAGCCCGGCGGAGACAAGGGCCACCACCGTGCCGTCGGCGTTCCTGACGGGAACGGTGGACTGCACCTCCTGGCCGAGCGGGCCGATGACGCTTTCGGTGTACGCCTTCCCCGCCAGCGGCGGGCCCAGCTCGCCCACGAACCGCTTTCCGATCAGGCCCGGCAGGGGATGGGTGTAGCGGATGCCCTTGGTGTCCATGACCACGATGAAGTCGACGCCCGCGGACTGGCGCGCCGTCTCGGTGAGTGGCTGGAGCTCTTTCGAGGGGTCGGGGGCCCGCAGCGCCGCCAGGACGCCCGGAGAGTTCGCGAACGTCTGTGCGACGGCCATGGAGCGGCTTCTGGCCTCGGCGTTGCTGTCCCGCTGCGACTGCAGAACCAGGGCGAAGACGCCACAGGCCACGAGCAGCACGACCAGCGCCACCTGCAGCACGAGCACCTGCCCGGCGACGCTTCGGGGGCTTTTGCCGTGCAGCGGGCGCAGGAAGATGCGCCTAAAGCGGGCGAATCGGTCCGGCATGCGCCATTTGTAGCATTGGTGATCCCTGGTGGCCATGGCCCAGTCCAAGCGCTGGACAGCATTGCTCGCTTCTGACTCGCATGGCGCATAGCTTTCATTGGCCCCTTGCGTCGCAGAAGACCCTTGCGTCGCACAAGCCTTGCATCATAAGCACCGTGCGTGCGTCACAGAAGTACCCTGCGTCACAGAAATACCGTGCGTCACAGAGCCATCGCCGGCACCGGATCCGCTGGCCGGCTGCCCCACCCACGAACGCAAGGCGGGCCCGGAGTCTCCTCCGGGCCCGCCCCTCTCCTGTGGGGGGAGTCTGTCAGGCCAGCAGCTCCACCTCCGCGAGCCTCGCCTCACCGTCGAGGACCAGGCGGTAGTGCGCGTACGAGCCCGGGTCCGCGACCGTGAACGCCCGGGTCTGCTTGTCCCAGGCGAAGGACTCGCCGGAGCGCCGGTCCAGGTCGGTCCACTTGCTGCCGTCGGACGAGCCCTGGAGGACCCATCCGGCCGGGGCCTTGGCGCGGTCCGAGGAGGTCAGGGTGTACTGAACCCCCTTGGCGGACGCGGACGTCGGCAGATCCACGGACGTGACCGCAGCGTCCGTCGCCGAGGTGTTGTCGAAGAGCGCGCCCTCCCCCTTGAGGGCGTCCGCGCGCGGCGAGGGCACCTTGTCGTCCTGCGTGATCGACACGGGCGCCGCGTTCCTGCCCGAGCCCCACGAGGACGGCTTGGAGCTCATGTCGAACTCCAGGACGCCGCCCCGGGAGATGAGCGAGTGGGGGAGCGACGTCGAGGTCCACGTCTTGCCGTTGACCTTCAGGCCCCGCACGTACACGTTCTTCGCGCTGTTCTTGGGAGCCTTGACGACCAGGTCCTCACCGTTCTCCAGATGGACCGTGGCCTTGGTGAACAGCGGCGAGCCGACGGCGTATTCGCCGCTGCCCATCACCAGCGGGTAGAAGCCGAGCGAGGAGAAGAGGAACCAGGCCGACTGCTCGCCGTTGTCCTCGTCGCCGTGGTAGCCCTGCCCGATCTCACTGCCGGTGTAGAGGCGGGAGAGGACCTCGCGGACGTTCTTCTGCGTCTTCCAGGGCTGTCCGGCGGCGTCGTACATGTAATTCACGTGGTGCGCCACCTGGTTGGAGTGCCCGTACATGCCCATCCGTACGTCACGGGCCTCGGTCATCTCATGGATGACCCCGCCGTACGAGCCCACGAACTCCGGCGAGGCCGTCTCGGGCGTCGCGAAGTACCTGTCGAGCTTCTCCGCGAGTCCGTCGCGGCCGCCGTACAGGTTCGCCAGGCCGCGGGAGTCCTGCGGCGCGGTGAACGCGTACCCCCAGCCGTTCGTCTCCGTGTAGTCGTAGCCCCACACGCGCGGGTCGTACGTGGACGACTCGACCCGCCAGCCGCCCTTCTCGTCGCGGCCCTGGAAGAAGCCGGCCTTCGCGTCGAAGAGGCGCACGTATTCCTGGGCCCGGTTGAGGAAGTACGAGGACTCCTCCTTGTAGTGCTTCTCGCCGGTCTTCTTGTAGAGGGCCTGGCCCATCCTCGCGATGCCGTAGTCGTTGAGGTAGCCCTCCAGCGCCCACGACAGGCCCTCGTGCGTGTCGGTGCTCGTGTAGCCGAGGAAGGGGGAAGTCGTCATGCCCTTGCGGCCCACGCCCGACGTCGGCGGGACGACCGTCGCGTTCTTCAGGGCCGCGTCGTACGCCGACTTCGCGTCGAAGTCCACGCCCTTGACGTACGCGTCCGCGAAGGCCACGTCCGACGAGGTGCCGGTCATCAGGTCCGCGTACCCCGGCGAGGACCAGCGCGAGGTCCAGCCGCCGTCCTTGTACTGCTGAACGAACCCGTCGACCATCTCGCCTGCCTGACGGGGGGTCAGGAAGGAGTACGCCGGCCAGGTCGTCCGATAGGTGTCCCAGAAGCCGTTGTTGACGTACACCTTGCCCTCGACGATCTTCGCGCCGGTGTGGGTGGGGGTGTCCGGACCCGGCATCGGCGAGAACGGCGACGCGTACTGGTACTTCGAACCGACCTTCTCGAAGCCCGAGTTGGGGTACAGATACAGCCGGTACAGGCTGGAGTACAGCGTCGTCAGCTGGTCCGGCGTCGCGCCCTCGACCTCGACCTTGCCGAGCACCTTGTCCCACTGCTGCTGTGCCCGCGCCTTGACCTCCCCGAAGGACGTGCCGTCGGGGATCTCCTGGCGGAGGTTGTCCTTGGCCTGGTCGATGCTGATGAGGGAGGTGGCGAGGCGCAGGGTGACCGTGCGGTCGTCCGAAGGGTCGAACCGCAGATAGCCCTTGACCCCGCTGGCGTCCCCTTCCGTCACCTTCGCGTCGAAGACCCCGTACACGAAGAGCCGGGTGGCCCCCGTCGACAGGCCGGACTTCACGTCCGAGTAGCCCGTGACGATCCCCTTCTCCTTGTCGAGCGTCAGCCCCGCCTGGTCGGTCACGTTGTCGAAGAGCACGCTCGCGTCGTCACCGGGATAGGTGAAGCGCATCACCGCCGCGTGGTCCGTGGGGGCCATCTCTGCCTTGAGGCCGTTCTCGAAGGTCACCCCGTAGTAGTACGGGCGCGCGGTCTCCTTCTCGTGCCGGAACGCGAGCGCGCGGGCCGTGCGGCCGGTGTCCGGGGTGCCGGACGCGGCCGACGGCATCACCTGGAAGGTCTGCCGGTCACCCATCCAGGGGCTGGGCTCATGGCTTGCGCTGAACGCCTGGATCGTCGGCAGATTGTCGGAGTTGTTCGCACGTGCGTAGTCGTAGAGCCAGCTCAGCGAGCCCGCGTTGGTCACCGGCGTCCAGAAGTTGAAGCCGTGCGGGACGGCCGTCGCCGGGAAGTTGTTGCCGCGCGAGAAGCCGCCGCTGGAGTTGGTGCCGCGCGTCGTCAGCGCATAGTCGGACAGATGCGCCTTGGGCTTCTCCGGCTGCTTCACCCGCAGCGCGACGTCGTCCAGCCAGCCGCGGAACTTCGCCGGCCCCTTCGGGGAGTCGTACGCGACCAGGATCCGGTCCACCGTCCTGCCCGCCGCGACCGAACCGATCCGCGAGGTCACGTTGTTCCACTGGTTGACGTACAGCACCTTGGCCGCGCCCTGCCCCTGCGGGGTGAGCCTGAAGCCATGCTGGTCGGTGGCGTTGAGGTCACTCAGATAGGTGCCGTCCGTGAAGACCAGGTCCACGGCCACGTTCGTGGCGTCGTAGTCCCGGTCGCGGTCCGCCATCGACGGGAAGACCCGGTACGACAGTTCGGTGTCGCGCCCGACGGGCACGTTCACGTCGAAGACCTTGTTGTACGAGTACGCCCGGCCGTCCGGCTTGTGGGTACCGGCGTAGCGCAGGGCACGCTTGCCGGTGAAGCCCGCGCCCGCCTTCGCGGTGGGAGAGCCGCTCGGGCCGCGGTCCACCAGCGAGAGCATGTCCTTGGGGGCCGGATCGTCGCCCTGGCCCGTCGAGAACTGGACGTCGGCGAGCTGCAGAATGCCGCCTCCGCCGTTGTTCTGGGTGACATCGAGCCGGAAGTGCTGGTACTCGACGGGGCTCGCGATGTCGTACGACTTCGTCTGGAACCGCTCGCCGAAGGATTCACCCGCGCGGGTGTCGAGGGTCTTCCAGTCCTTGCCGTCGGTGGAGCCCTGGAGGGTCCAGTCCTTGGGGTCGCGCTCGTCGTGGTCGTTGGCCGAAGTGAGCGCGTACGTCACCACCTTGACCGGGGCGTCCAGGTCGAACTCTACCCAGCCGGTGGGCGCGAAGGTCAGCCACTTGGTGCCCGGCTCGCCGTCGACGAGGTTCTCCTTCACCTCGCCGGCGCCGGTGTGCTCGCCGCTCGCGCGGACGTCGGTGACATGGTCGGTGACGTTGCCGGGGATGCCGGAGCTGTAGCCGCCGTCGACGCCGGACGCTCGTTTCGTTCCGTCAGGTTCTGTATCGACCGTGTTCAGCCAGTCCGGCGCTGGATCGCCGGATTCGAAGGAGGAGGCGAACTCCCGGTCGGCAGCGGCCGGTTGGCCGGGCAGGGCGACCGCCACACCCTGCGAGGCCACGACGAGGGAGAGCGCTGCCACCCCCATTGCCGTCGAGGAACCCCATCTAGCCGTGGAACTCCGTCTGTACCTGGCTCTGTGCTGCATCCGCTAGCACCCTCCCTGTCCACTCGCGTGCACCGGACAACGTTGTCAACTGCGCTGCGCAAGGACCATTTGGGAGCCAAGTTGTCAGTGATGTCAAGGGCGTTGGATGTGGCGTCCGGGGTAACTACCGTGCGACGAACTGGGCATCGCGTTCATCGGGGGAGGCTGACACCCTGTCGATCTTCGCTGGGGCAAGGTGCGGAGCCCGCACATTTCCGCGAGGTCTCAACTCGGAAAAGACCAACGGCCAAACCTGCATTCGATCTTGCTCCGTTGGCGGGAAGTGGACTATACCTGTCGGCGTCCGCCCCCGCCGTTCGGCGGTCGTGGACAGGCAACGTCCAGGGGGAATTCGGGAGGTGGCGGACCGTGACACAGAGACCTGCCGTCGCGTCGTCCCGCTGAATCCCCCACGCACGACCCCAGCTTGACCTAACCGCGGTGCCGGGGAGGATCCGGTTCACCGCCTGAGTCCTGGAGAAGGCGAGGACTTGAGCATGGGATCCACTTCCGCCGAGAACAGCAAGCCCGAAGGCGTCGGACGGCGCGATCTGATCAAGCGGTCGGCCGCACTCGGCCTGATCGCCGCACCGACGATGGGCTTCCTCTCCGCCTGTGCCAGCAGTGACAGCGGTTCGGACGACAAGGCCAAGACCGGCAAGAAGACGACGAAGAATCCGCTGGGCGTCAACGAGACGGCCGCACTCTCCGTCGTCATCTTCGACGGCGGTTTCGGTACGAAATACGCGACGGACGCCAACGCCGAGTACAAGAAGGCGTATCCGAAGGTCAAGATCGATTTCCACAAGACCCAGAAGATCCAGTCCGAGCTGCAGCCCAAGTTCAACGGCGGTACCCCTCCGGACCTGATCGACAACTCAGGCGCCGAGCAGATGGACATGGGTGTGCTCGTCGGCAAGAAGCAGCTCACCGATCTGACGCCGCTGCTCGACGCCCCGTCCATCGACGACCCGGCGAAGAAGGTCCGGGACACGCTGCGCCCCGGCATCGTCGAGATGGGCCAGTTCGACGGCGACCCGGTCTGGATCATGTACTACGCGTACACGGTCTACGGGGTCTGGTACTCGCAGACGGCCCTCGAGAAGCTCGACTCGACGTACCCCGAGGACTGGGACGCCATGCTCGCACTGTGTGCGAAGGCGAAGAAGAAGGGCATCGCCGGCTGGACGTACGCGGGCAAGCACCCGTACTACCTGCCGTTCTCGCTCTACCCCTTCATCGCCAAGATCGGCGGCCGCGAGGTTCTCGACAAGATCGACAACCTGGAGCCGAACGCCTGGAAGGACCCGGCCGTCAAGGCCGGTTTCGAGGCGTACTACGAGCTCTACAAGAAGGGTTACATCCTCAAGGGCACCCCGGGCATCGACCACATCCAGTCGCAGACCGCCTGGGCCAAGGGCGAGGCGCTGTTCATCCCGAACGGCTCCTGGGTGGAGAACGAGTCCGCGAGTGTCATCCCGTCGGACTTCAATCTGGCCGTCGGCGCCCCGACGGGCCTCGACAGCTCCGACAAGCTGCCGTTCGGCACCATCTGGGCCTCCGGCGGCGAGCCCTTCATCGTCCCGGCCAAGGCGGCCAACCCCGCGGGCGGCATGGAGCAGCTGCGCATCATGCTCAGCGAGGCCTCGTCGAAGAACTTCACCAGCCAGGTGAAGTCGCTGAGCGCCTTCAACGGCGGTACCGACGGCATCGAGCTGACCCCGGGCCTCAAGTCCGGTGTCGCGGCGCTGGAGAAGGCCGGCGACAACGTGGTGAACCCGCGTCTCCAGGACTGGTACGTGAAGCTCCAGAAGGAGCAGATCGGTGTCGCCGGTCTCGGCGAGATGATGGCAGGGCGTCTGACCCCGGCCGAGGCCATCAAGAAGATCCAGGGCTACGCGGACGCGGCGGCCAAGGACCAGTCCATCAAGCACTTCAAGCACCAGTAGCGGCGCGCTGCGCACACGTCACCAGCGGCGGCATCCGCGCAACGATCGGGGTCGGTAACCATGCAGCATGGCAAGTACCGGTTCATCGGGGGGTTCTTGGTGACCCCCTTGGTGTTGTACGCGGTCTTCGTGATCTGGCCGTTCATCCAGGCGATCTACTACTCGTTCACGGACTGGACCGGCCTGAGCCCCGACTTCAAGATGGTCGGTTTCGCGAACTACACCAGAATGCTGGACGACGACGTCTTCTGGAAGTCGTTGCAGCACAGCCTGCTGTTCGCGTTGCTGCTGCCGCTGGTGACGCTGGGCCTCGCGCTCTTCTTCGCCTTCATGCTCAATGTCGGTGGGCGGCGCCGTAAGGGCGCCGCCATCACCGGAGTGCGGGGATCGGGTTTCTACAAAATCGCGTATTTCTTTCCGCAGGTGCTGTCGATCGCGATCGTCGCCCTGCTCTTCCGGTTCGCGTACAACCCCAACGACGGTGTGCTCAACGGGACGTTGACGGCCATCGGCCTCGGCAGTGTCCAGCCGGACTGGCTGGGTGACCCGAATCTCGCCCTCTGGTGCGTGATGGCCGTGCTCCTGTGGAGCACGGTCGGGTTCTTCGTCGTGCTGTTCTCCGCGGGAATGGCATCGATTCCCATGGACTTCTACGAAGCCGCGCTTCTCGACGGCGCGAACCGGTTCACCACGTTCTTCAGAATCACCCTTCCGCTGCTCTGGGACACGGTGCAGTCGGGTTGGGTCTACATGGGAATCCTGGCCCTGGGTGCCGAGGCGTTCGCCGCTGTTCAGATCATGACGGTGGGCCCGGGCGGTCCTGACTATTCGACCACGGTCCTACCGCTGTACGTGTACCAATCGGCGTTCCGCGACGCGAACGCCGCCTACGCAACGACGATCGGTGTCGCTCTCCTCATCGTCACGCTGCTGTTCGCGGCGATCGTGATGCGGCTGGGGCGGCGCGAGCGGCTGGAGTTCTGATGAAGACCACTGACACTCCGCCGCCCGCGGATCCGGTCGAGGACCACCCCCGCGTGACGAAGACGCAGGCCGCGCCCGAGAAGGCGAAGAACGGCGAAGGAGGTGTCCTCAACGTCTTCTCGCACGGCATCCTCGTCATCTGGGCGATCATGGTCGTCCTGCCGCTGCTCTGGGCGGTGATGACGTCCTTCAAGGACGACAACTCCATCTTCAGCTCACCCTGGTCGCTGCCGGACAAGCTGCACTTCGAGAACTGGTCGCGCGCGTGGTCCCAGGCGCACATGAACGACTACTTCGGCAACACGCTCATCGTGGTGGGCTTTTCACTGGCCGGTACGCTCGTGCTCGGCTCGATGGCGGCCTACGTCCTGGCCCGCTTCGACTTCCCGGGCAACCGGTTCATCTACTTCCTCTTCGTCGGAGGAATGAGCTTCCCGATCATGCTCGCCCTGGTGCCGCTGTTCTATGTGCTGAACAACATGCAGCTGCTGAACACGCTACCGGGCCTGATCCTCGTCTACATCGCCTACTCGCTGCCGTTCACGGTGTTCTTCCTGACCTCGTTCTTCAGGACGCTGCCGACCTCGATCGCCGAGGCGGCGTTCGTCGACGGGGCCTCGCACACCAGGACGTTCTTCCAGATCATGCTGCCGATGGCCAAGCCGGGCCTGGTCAGCGTCGGCATCTTCAACTTCCTGGGCCAGTGGAACCAGTACATGCTCCCCACCGTGCTGAACACCGACCCGGACAAGAAGGTGCTGTCCCAGGGCCTCGTCGAGCTGGCCACCAGCCAGGGGTACAAGGGCGACTGGTCGGGCCTGTTCGCGGGCCTGGTGATGGCCATGCTCCCCGTGCTGGCCGCGTACATCGTCTTCCAGCGGCAGGTAGTGCAGGGGCTGACGGCGGGTGCGCTGAAGTAGCGGACCGTAGCCGAACGGTCGATGTGTGAACCCGCCCCGGTCCGCGGCCGGGGCGGGGTCCGTACACAGGCGGGGGGCCGGGCCGGTCCGCGGCCGGGGCCGGGCCCGTACGCAGGCTGGGGCCGAGTCCGTACGCAGGCGGGACCCAGCCCGTACACATGTGCCCATCCGTGCCGGATCCAGCTCAACCTCTTGACGGGAGGCAACCCAAACAGCTCAGCTTAGAGTTCACTACTTGGACATAGGCGGGGCCTCATCGTGGCGGCCTCGTACGCGGGAGGTTCGTCGTGGAGACTCCGGGGTCGCAGTCGTCGCTGCACCGAGCCAATCTGGAGCGCGTCGTTCGGGCGGTGCGCCTTGCAGGTTCGCTCACGCAGGCGGAGATCGCGAGGACGACGGGCCTGTCCGCCGCGACGGTGTCCAATATCGTCCGGGAGCTCAAGGACCGCGGGACGGTCGAGGTCACCCCCACGTCGGCGGGCGGCCGCCGGGCCCGCAGTGTGTCCCTGAGCGGTGACGCCGGCATTGTCATCGGCGTCGACTTCGGGCATACGCATCTGCGCGTCGCGGTCGGGAATCTCGCCCACCAGGTGCTGGCCGAGGAGGCCGAGCCGCTGGATGTGGACGCCTCCGCCGCGCAGGGCTTCGACCGGGCGGAAGTGCTGGTCAGCCGCCTGATCGCGGCCACCGGGGTCGACCGTTCCAAGATCGCGGGCGTGGGGCTCGGCGTGCCGGCCCCGATCGACGTGGAGTCGGGCACCCTCGGCTCCACCGCCATCCTGCCGGGCTGGACCGGCGCGAAGCCCGCCGAGGAGCTCCGCGGGCGGCTCAGGGTGCCCGTGCACGTGGACAACGACGCCAATCTCGGCGCGCTCGGCGAGATGGTCTGGGGGAGCGGGCGCGGGGTCAGGGACCTGGCGTACATCAAGGTCGCCAGCGGTGTCGGCGCGGGCCTGGTGATCGACGGCAAGATCTACCGCGGCCCGGGCGGCACAGCGGGAGAAATCGGTCATATCACCCTTGATGAGTCCGGCCCGGTCTGTCGTTGCGGCAACCGGGGATGCCTGGAGACCTTCACGGCGGCGCGCTATGTGCTGCCGCTCCTGCAGCCGAGTCACGGCACCGATCTGACCATGGAGGGCGTGGTCAGGCTGGCGCGGGACGGCGATCCGGGCTGCCGCCGGGTGATCGCCGACGTGGGCCGTCACATCGGCAGCGGCGTCGCGAACCTCTGCAATTTGCTGAACCCCAGCCGGGTGGTCCTCGGCGGCGATCTCGCCGAGGCCGGGGAGCTGGTTCTCGCGCCCATCAGGGAGTCCGTCGGCCGCTACGCGATCCCCAGCGCCGCGCGCCAGCTCTCGGTGCTGCCAGGGGCGCTCGGGGGCCGTGCGGAGGTCCTCGGGGCACTCGCGCTCGCGCTCAGCGAGATGGGCGATTCGACCCTTTTGGATGGCTCGCTTTCCACAACGACGCCCGTCTTCACTTAGAGAACGCATGGCACCGTTGCCATCTCGTTAAGTATTTACTTCTTGACGCCGAACCTGTGGCCGAGTTGACTTCCAGCCACCTCGGCCGCAACGACGCGGCCTCGTCAGGGAGGTTTCTGTAGTGAACACGCGTATGCGTCGTGCCGCCGTCGCCGTTGCCGCTGGTGCGATGGCTGTTTCGCTGGCCGCCTGTGGCAGTGCCAAGGAGTCCGGCGACAAGGGCGACAGCCCCAGCTCCGCCAAGAAGGGCGATGCGATCAAGGTCGGTCTGCTCCTTCCCGAGAACCAGACCGCGCGTTACGAGAAGTTCGACAAGCCGCTGATCGAGGCGAAGATCAAGGAGCTGACGAACGACAAGGGCGAGGTCGTCTACGCCAACGCCAAGCAGGACGCCAGCACGCAGAACCAGCAGGTCGACACGATGATCACCAACAAGGTGGACGTGCTGATCATCGACGCTGTGGACGCCGCGGCCATCAAGAACTCGGTCCAGAAGGCCAAGGACGCCGGCATCCCGGTCGTCGCCTACGACCGTCTCGCGCAGGGCCCGATCGACGCCTACACCTCGTTCGACAACGAGACCGTCGGCAAGACGCAGGGCGAGGCCCTCCTCAAGGCCCTCGGCTCCAAGGCCAAGAGCGGCAAGATCGTCATGATGAACGGGTCGGTGACCGACCCGAACGCCGCCCAGTTCAAGAGCGGCGCCCACTCCGTCCTCGACGGCAAGGTGAACGTCGGCAAGGAGTACGACACCAAGGAGTGGAAGCCGGAGAACGCCAACTCCAACATGGAGGGCGCCATTTCGGCTCTCGGCAAGAAGAACATCGTCGGTGTCTACTCCGCCAACGACGGCATGGCCGGCGGTATCATCACCGCCCTCAAGGCCGCCGGCATCTCCGTCCCGGTCACCGGCCAGGACGCCGAACTCGCGGGTGTGCAGCGCATCGTCGCCGGTGAGCAGTACATGAGCGTCTACAAGCCGTACGCCCCCGAGGCCGACGCCGCCGCCGAGATGGCCGTCGCGCTCGCCCAGGGCAAGTCGCTGGACTCCATCGCCAAGGACAAGGTCGACAGCCCGACCACCAAGGGCGTTCCGTCGGTGCTCGTCGGGGTCACCTCCCTGACCAAGGACAACATCCAGGACACCGTCATCAAGGACGGCGTCTACACGGTCAGCGACATCTGCACCTCCGCGTACAAGGCGGACTGCGACAAGCTCGGCCTGAAGTAATCCGCCGCAAGTCTCTTTCCACGTACGGGAATTCCCTCTTGAATTCCCGTACGGGACTTGCGCACTCCAAGCCCCTCCGGCGCCCCGCATCCACCAGCCCCGCAAGCTGAGCGACCCCGGGGAAGTTCAGGCACGCACCCACGCCGCCCGGCACGCACTCTCGCCGCACCGGCCAAAGGCCCAAGTAGCTCCGCTACGAGGACCTTCGCCCGGCACGCCGAGAGCACGCACCGAACGACGCGGGAACGCACCCGCACTTCCCCGGCGCCGCTTGGCGGGGCGCCGGACGGTACCCCCCTCCAAAAACTTCTGCACAACCTCCCGCCGGGTCAGGCGGCGAAGGAGATGGTTCACGTGTCCGCTACGCCTGTCCTGGCGTTGCGCGGGGTCTCCAAGCGGTTCGGTGCCGTTCAGGCGCTCACCGACGTAGAGCTTGAGGTCCACGCCGGTGAAGTGGTCGCCCTGGTGGGCGACAACGGCGCCGGAAAGTCCACGCTGGTCAAGACGATCGCCGGCGTGCACCCGATCGATGAGGGCGCCATTGAGTGGGACGGCAAGTCCGTCCAGATCAACAAGCCGCACGACGCGCAGGCGCTGGGCATCGCGACCGTCTACCAGGACCTCGCGCTGTGCGACAACATCGATGTCGTCGGCAACCTCTACCTGGGCCGCGAGCTGAAGAAGCGCGGTGTCCTGAACGAGGTCGAGATGGAGCGCCGCTCCCGCGAGCTGCTGGACACGCTGTCCATCCGGATCCCCAGCGTCCGTATCCCGATCGCCTCGCTCTCCGGCGGTCAGCGCCAGACGGTGGCGATCGCCCGTTCGATGCTCGGTGAGCCCAAGCTCGTCATCCTCGACGAGCCCACCGCGGCCCTCGGTGTCGAGCAGACCGCCCAGGTCCTCGACCTGGTCGAGCGGCTGCGCGAGCGCGGCCACGCGGTGATCCTCATCAGCCACAACATGGCTGACGTGAAGGCAGTGGCCGACAAGGTCGCCGTCCTGCGCCTGGGGCGCAACAACGGCGTCTTCGAGGTCAAGTCGACCTCCCAGGAAGAGATCATTTCCGCCATCACGGGCGCCACGGAGAACGCCGTGACCCGTCGTGCGGCGCGCAGCAACGGGGAGGCTCAGAAGTGAGCACCGACAAGACCTCCGCCACCGCCGAGGACCACGCCGTGGAGAACCCGGAGGCGGCCGCCGCGGCGGTCACCGCCGTCGACCCCCGCCTGCTGGTCCGCGAAGAGGGCCTCAAGGGCTACGTCACCGAGTTCAAGCGCAAGATGAAGGCCGGTGACCTGGGTTCCCTCCCGGTCGTCATCGGTCTGATCGCCATCTGGATCATCTTCCAGAGCCTGAACTCCAACTTCCTCACCGCGGGCAACCTGTCCGACATCTCCGTCGCCATGGTCGGCACGGGCATGATCGCCGTCGGTATCGTCTTCGTGCTGCTGCTCGGCGAGATCGACCTGTCCGTCGGTTCGGTCTCCGGTGTCGCGGGCGCCACGTTCGCGGTGCTCAACGTCTCGAACGGCATGAACGAATGGCTGGCCTTCGTGCTGGCCATCCTCACCGGTACGGCCGCCGGCGCGATCCACGGTTACGTCTTCGCGCGCATCGGTGTGCCGGCCTTCGCCGTCACCCTGGCGGGTCTGCTGTTCTGGAACGGCTTCATGCTCCAGGTCCTGGGCAGCAACGGCACCATCAACCTGGACAGCGAGGGCGTCGTCGCCAAGCTGACCAGCTACTACTTCACCGATGTGGCCGCCGCCTACGGGCTCGCGATCGTCGTGACCGCCGCGTACTTCCTCAGCTCCTACTCCGGCAACCGCCGCCGCGAGGCCGCCGGTGTGCCGTCCCGGCCGCTGAGCGAGACCATCGTGCGCACCGCGCTGCTCGCGGTCGTCACCTTCGCCGTGGCGATCCTCTACAACCAGTACAAGGGCCTGCCGCTCGCCGTGGTGATCTTCATCGCGGTGCTGCTGCTCACGGACTTCGTGCTGCGCCGCACCTCGTACGGACGGAAGATCTTCGCGCTCGGCGGCAGCGTCGAGGCCTCCCGGCGTGCGGGTATCAACGTGGAGATGATCCGGATCTCGGTCTTCGCGATCTCCGGCACCTTCGCCGCGATCGGCGGTCTGTTCATCGCCTCGAAGATCGCCTCCGCCAACCAGGGCGCCGGCGCCGGTGACCTGCTGATGAACGCCATCGCGGCGTCCGTCATCGGTGGCACCAGCCTCTTCGGCGGCCGGGGCCGCACCTGGAACGCGCTGCTCGGTGTCCTCGTGATCGTCTCGATCCAGTACGGCCTCGCCCTGCAGGGCATCGCCTCGCCGATCCAGTACATGATCACCGGTGGTGTGCTTCTCGCCACGGTCGTCATCGACGCGATCACCCGCAAGACCCAGAAGACCGCCGGCCGCGCGTGAGCGCCCCGTCGGCCGTCCCCGCTGTGCGGGTAAGCCCGTGAGACCTGTGCCCGGCACCCCTGGCGGTGCCGGGCGCAGTCATGTCCGCAACGAGAGCGGGAAGGGGAGCGCGAGTTCCCGCTCCGTACCGCCGATCGTGTGGCATAGATCGCCAGGCCCGGGCCTCCACCGCAAAGGCGGAACATTAGACTCGACAGGCCCGGCAACAGCTCGATCAGCTCTACTGCAAGGAGGCACGGGTGCCGCTGCTGACCCGCATCAGGGGACCGCGTGATCTGGACCGGCTCAGCCTGGAGCAGCTGGACCAGCTGGCCGGTGAGATCAGGACCTTTCTCGTCGACGCGGTCTCCAAGACAGGCGGCCACCTCGGCCCCAACCTCGGTGTCGTGGAGCTCACCATCGCTCTGCACCGTGTCTTCGAGTCGCCGAAGGACAAGGTGCTGTGGGACACGGGCCACCAGTCCTACGTCCACAAACTGCTCACCGGCCGTCAGGACTTCTCCAAGCTGAAGATGAAGGGCGGCCTGTCCGGCTACCCCTCGCAGGCCGAGTCCGAGCACGACGTCATCGAGAACTCGCACGCCTCCACGGTGCTCGGCTGGGCCGACGGCCTGGCGAAGGCGAACGAGGTCCTGCGCAAGGACGCCCATGTCGTCGCCGTCATCGGCGACGGCGCCCTCACCGGCGGCATGGCCTGGGAGGCGCTCAACAACATCGCCGACGCCAAGGACCGTCCCCTGGTCATCGTCGTCAACGACAACGAGCGCTCGTACGCCCCCACCATCGGCGGCCTCGCCAACCACCTGGCGACCCTGCGCACCACGGACGGCTACGAGCGCTTCCTGGCCCGCGGCAAGGACATCCTGGAGCGCACGCCCGTCGTCGGCAGGCCGCTCTACGAGACCCTGCACGGCGCCAAGAAGGGCCTCAAGGACTTCATCGCCCCGCAGGGCATGTTCGAGGACCTGGGCCTGAAGTACGTCGGCCCGATCGACGGTCATGACATCGAGGCCCTGGAGTCGGCGCTGGCCCGCGCCAAGCGCTTCGGCGGCCCGGTCATCGTGCACTGCCTCACCGAGAAGGGCCGCGGCTACCAGCCTGCCCTGCAGGACGAGGCGGACCGTTTCCACGCCGTCGGCAAGATCCACCCCGACACGGGCCTGCCGATCGCCTCCTCCGGCGCCGACTGGACCTCCGTCTTCGGCGAGGAGATGGTCAAGCTCGGGCAGGAGCGCAAGGACATCGTCGCCATCACGGCCGCGATGCTCCAGCCGGTCGGCCTCGACAAGTTCGCCAAGGCTTTCCCGAAACGGGTCTACGACGTCGGTATCGCGGAGCAGCACGGCGCCGTATCGGCCGCGGGCCTCGCCACCGGCGGCCTGCACCCCGTCTTCGCCGTCTACGCGACCTTCCTCAACCGCGCCTTCGACCAGGTCCTGATGGATGTGGCCCTGCACAAGTGCGGTGTCACCTTCGTCCTGGACCGCGCGGGCGTCACCGGCACCGACGGCGCCTCGCACAACGGCATGTGGGACATGTCGATCCTTCAGGTCGTGCCGGGCCTGCGCCTGGCCGCGCCGCGCGACGCCGACCAGGTCCGCGCCCAGCTGCGCGAGGCCATCGAGGTGACCGACGCGCCCACCGTGGTCCGCTTCTCCAAGGGCGCGGTCGGCCCGGCCGTGCCCGCCGTGGGCCGGGTCGGCGGCATGGACGTGCTGCGCGAGCCGGGCACCGACACGCCCGATGTGCTGCTCGTCTCGGTCGGTGCGCTCGCGCCGATGTGCCTGGAGATCGCCTGCCTCCTCGACAAGCAGGGCATCTCCACCACCGTCGTCGACCCGCGCTGGGTCAAGCCGGTCGACGAGGCCATGGCCCCGCTCGCCGAGCGGCACCGGGTGGTCGTCACCGTCGAGGACAACTCCCGCGTCGGCGGCGTCGGTTCGACGATCGCGCAGGCCCTGCGCGACGCGGGCGTCGACGTCCCGCTGCGCGACTTCGGCATCCCGCCGCGCTTCCTCGACCACGCCTCCCGCGCGGAGGTCATGGCCGAGATCGGCCTGACCGCGCCGGACATCGCCCGTCAGGTCACCGGCCTCGTGTCCCAGCTCGACGGCCTGCCCCGGCCCCGGCCGCGCCCGGCCGGGGGAACCCCCATCGACACCGCCGCACAGGCCGTGGACTCGGTGGAGCGCGTGCGCGACTGACGTACCCCGCAGGTCCGATGGGCCGGTTTCTCCAACCCCTACGGGTGGAGAAACCGGCCCATTCGTGTGAACCCTCTTATGCCGATGCTTACGGGGCGCCCACCCTCCCGATCATGTCGTGGACGACAAGCGTGGGAGGTACGCCCGTGAGCAACACCCTCTTCAGGACGAAGAAGGTCGAACAATCGATCTTGGACACTGAGGAGCCGGAGCACGCACTCAAGAAGTCGCTGTCCGCTCTGGATCTCACCGTCTTCGGCGTCGGTGTCATCATCGGCACCGGCATCTTCGTCCTCACCGGCAAGGTCGCCAAGGAGAACGCGGGCCCCGCGGTCTCCCTCGCGTTCATCGCCGCGGGCATCGTCTGCGCTCTGGCCGCGCTCTGCTACGCGGAGTTCGCGTCCACGGTTCCCGTGGCGGGATCGGCGTACACCTTCGCGTACGCCTCGATCGGTGAGCTGCCCGCCTGGATCATCGGCTGGGACCTGGTCCTGGAGTTCGCGCTCGGTACGGCGGTGGTCGCCGTCGGCTGGTCGGGGTATCTGCGCTCGGCGATGGACAGCTGGGGCTGGCATCTGCCCGAATATCTCGGCGGACGGGAAGGCGCCACCGGGTTCGGCTTCGACATCCTCGCCGCCGCGCTGGTGCTGGTGCTCACCGCCGTCCTCGTCATCGGCGTGAAGCTCTCCGCCCGGGTCACCTCGCTGGTCGTCGCCATCAAGGTCACCGTCGTCCTCATTGTGATCATCGCGGGCGCGTTCTTCATCATGGCCGACAACTACGACCCCTTCCTCCCGAACGCACAGCCACAGGAGGCGGGCGGCGGTCTGCACTCCCCGCTCGTCCAGTTGATCTTCGGCTACGCGCCCACCAACTTCGGTGTGATGGGCATCTTCACTGCCGCCTCCGTGGTCTTCTTCGCCTTCATCGGCTTCGACGTCGTGGCGACGGCCGCGGAGGAGACGAAGAACCCGCAACGCGACATGCCCCGCGGCATCCTGGGCTCGCTCCTCATCTGCACCACGCTCTACGTCCTGGTCTCGCTCGTGGTCACGGGCATGCAGAAGTACACCCAACTGTCCATCGACGCCCCGCTCGCCGACGCGTTCAAGGCGACCGGGCACCCCTGGTACGCGGGCGTCATCAGCTTCGGTGCCGTGGTCGGTCTGACAACGGTCTGCATGATCCTTCTCCTCGGCCAGACCCGGGTCTTCTTCGCGATGAGCCGTGACGGACTGCTGCCGCGCTTCTTCTCCCGGGTCCACCCGCGGTTCCGCACCCCGCACCGGCCGACCATCCTGCTCGGCGTGATCATCGCGGTCGTCGCGGGTTTCACGAGCCTCGGCGAGCTGGCCGAACTGGTCAACATCGGCACGCTCTTCGCCTTCGTCGTCGTCGCGATCGGCGTCATCGTCCTCCGCCGCGCCCGCCCCGACCTGCATCGCGCCTTCCGCGCCCCGTGGGTGCCCCTCGTCCCGGCCGTGTCGGCGCTCGCCTCGCTGTGGCTGATGCTGAACCTGCCCGCGGAGACCTGGGTGCGGTTCGGGATCTGGATGGCGATCGGCTTCGTCGTCTTCTTCCTGTACGGGCGTTCGCACAGCCGTCTCGGCCGGCACGAGGAGACGACGGTGGGCCAAGTACTGAAGGGGCGGAAACGCGACGACACCAAGTAATCGAACGGCTTGTTGTTCCGGCCCCGTATGTCCCGCTTCGGTGGAGACTGCGGGGCCGGATAGCGTGCTCCCTATGCTCGCCGGGCTCCTGGAATCACCACGCTCCGTAGTTACGTCCGTGACGTCGTCGGTATCGGACCGCGGCTACTGGAGACGGGTCCTGCCCGTGCTGACGCTGCTCGCCTGCGTCACCCGGGTCCCCTCCTTCGTACGACCGCTGTGGAACCCGGACGAGGGCTATCTCGCCGTACAGGCACGGATACTGGCGCACGGGGGAGAGCTCTACGAGACGGTCGTGGACCGCAAGCCGCCGCTCGTGCCATGGCTGTACGAGGCGGCGTTCGCCGTGTGCGGCTCCGACTCGCTCACCCCGGTACGGGTCCTCGCGGTGATGGCGCAGCTGACGACCGCCGTGCTGCTGGCGTCCCTGGCCCGGCGCCGCTGGGGCGGGACGGCCGGGCGCACGGCGGGCGTGCTGTATCTGCTCGCCTCCATCGGGCTCAACCCCGAGGACGCGCAGGCCGCGACCTTCGAGGTCTTCATGCTGCCCTGCACCGCCGCGGCGATGTGGTGCGCGGACCGGCGCCGCTGGGGTGCGGCGGGGTGCGCGGTCGCGTGCGCGTTGCTGGTGAAGCAGACGGGCGGGGCGGTGCTGGTGCCGGTGGTGTGGATGCTGTGGCGCTCCGGTTGCTCGCGAACCGGGGTGGCACGGCTGGGAGTTGGGGTGACCGCTCCCGTGCTGTGCGCGGCGCTGCTCACCGATCCCGCGGGCTTTCTGTTCTGGACGGTCACCGGTTCGGGCGCGTACGCCTCCTTCGCCGGGTCCGAACTCCACGTTCTGACACGGGGGTTGACCAACAGCGTGATCCTGGCGGTGGCCTGTGCCGGGCTGATTCCTCCCGTCGTACGGGTGCTGCGCATGGCCCGTGCGGGATCGGTGGAGCTCTGGGTGTGGCTGGCCTCGTCCGCGGGGGCGGTCATGTTGGGCTTCCACTTCTTCGGCCACTACTACCTGCAACTCATCCCGCCTATCGCCCTGTTGGCGACGGCCGCGCTGCACGTCCTGCCCCGCGAGCGGCTGGTGAGGGCCGTCGTCACCTCGGCCTGCTGCTGCACGCTGTTCGTGGCCTGGGGGCTGCTGGCGCCACGCTCCGACCTCGCGCATGCGACGCGTCTCGCGGACGCGGTGGCCCGGCGTACGGATCCCGGGGACCGGGTGCTGGTCTGGGGCATGCACCCGGAGACGTACTGGCTCGCCGACCGCGCGCCCGCCAGCCGTTATCTGACCGCCGGGCTGCTCACCAACTACAGCGGGGGGCGTAATGGTCCCCAGGTCGGGGAGAAGTACGGGGTTACGGGTGCCTGGTCCGTGTTCCGGGGGGAGATGGCCGCCCGTCCGCCGGTCCTTGTCGTCGACGATTCCGACGACAAGCCGTACGGCCCCGAACGGGTGGCGTCGCTGCGGCGGCTGCTGGCGGTGGGGTACGAGGTGGTGGGGGAGGTGGACGGGGCGGTGATGTACGTGCGGGGAGGCGGGTGACGGGTTTTTCGCCCCGTTTCAGCCCGTCCGGCGTTTGAGGACGAGGCCGTTCAGGCCGATGCGGGGGTCTGGGGGCGGCAGCTCCCAGGGACGATGGGGGTCCCCCCGCTCTGGGGGTACCTCCCAGGCCCTTAAGGCACTGGGGGAGAAGCCGAGAGTGGGGGAGGGTAGGGGCGGAGGGGCGAAACACGCTGCTACATGTCGCCCCGCACCGCCCGCGGCCCCGTCACCTCCGCCCCGAACTCGGCCACCCGCCGACGCAGTTCACGATCGGCGGTGACGACCAGGCAGGGCCGATGACGGGCCGAGGCCGCAAGCTCGGTGATGTGGTCGTCGCCGCTGCCGGACGCGGACTCGACCCGTACGCCCGGGACGGACGCCACGCCCCGGGCGGCGCCTTCGACGACCAGGACCAGTTCCACGGGGCCGGCGTGCCCGGGAAGCCCCTCCCGGCCCAACCGGTCGCGCAGCCGCTCCGCGGCCCCGCGCCGGTCACGCCACCACCCGTCGGGCACGGAGCCGACGACGTTGGCGCCGTCGACGATGACGAGGAGGGGCTCGCGGTCGTCCATGGCATCAGGGTCGCACGGAAGTCGCGCTCGCCCACCGCGAGGTGACCGCGCGGACCGCGGAGGCAGCCTCCGCGACCCGCGCATCGCTCGTCCGCACGGACCGCGCGAGCTCGACATGCAGGAACGGCACCCGCTCCGCGGCGGCCTTGCGCCCCTGGACGTTGTCCTGGCCCTCCAGGGGGCAGGAGCGCACCCAGGCGCGGCACACCGCGAAGTCCCGCGCCCCGAGCGCGGCGGCGAGCCGGCGCCCGTCGGCGCGACCCTCCGTGCCGCTGCCCGCGGAGGCGACGGCATCGTGGCCGGGAGCGGAGTCGTCGGCGAAGCCGTGCAGCTGGATGCCGGGCAGTCCCCGCTCGGCCAGTTCGTCGCACACGGCGTCGAAGACGGAGTCGCGCCGGTGCGCCATGTCGGCGGCGTCGCCCTCCCCGGCCCTGCGGTGCGCGCCCGCGAGCACGAGCACCCCGCCGGGCGAGCCGAGCAGCACCCGCGCGCCGAGCCGTTCGGTCTCCGCGTCGGCGACGGGGTGCGGCACCTGCGCGGACCAGCGGACCGGCGCGGACAGGTCGATGTAGACGCGGCCCCAGCCACGCGGCGCGGGGCTCTCCTCCGTGCGGTCGGACAGCTCCGCGTACCGGCGTCCGGTCGTGGAGTCCGTGAGCGTACGCAGCTGGAAGTCGACGTCGGAGAGGAGGCCGCGGGCGCGGTCGGGGTGGCCGTCGAGGATCTGGCCCACGGCGTCGGCGACCGCCCGCCGCTCGGCGCGGCGCGGCTCGCGGTACCCGGAGTCCTCGTCGAACCCGGCGGTGAAGTCGGTGATCCGCCGCTCCAGGCGGACGCCCGCGGGAGCGGTGGCGGCGGTCTGTTCCGGGGCCGGGGTGTCGCCCCCGCGTGACTGGCTCGCGCGGCCGAAACCGTATGCGGTGAGCCCGGCGGCGAGTACGCCGAGGATCACGATCGCCGCCGTGACGCTGATCGTTTTCGCTCGGTTCACTCTCGTACCCATGGCCGCACACAAGATAGTCACAGGGCGGGACCAGGCTCACGCGGGGTATGAAGCGTTCCGTATGCCCGGTCGTGATCGGACACAAGCAGATTTCCTATCTGTTTCTTCAACATGTGCAACCCTTTGGCTTCATTACTTGTCTGACCAGACCGAGTGGCACCCGTGTGCCCTCTGAGGCGTGCGGTGCCTTCCTTGGCGTGCCCGCGCCGTCTGTAACTGCGTGAGAGGAGCCCCCCGTTGGCCGCTGCGGCGCCGAAGCGGCGGCACAAGGTCCGTCGAAGGGCCGACATGTCCCTGATTGGTGGGATACGTCCACCCATAGCTGTCTTGTCCGTTCTGCTGCTCACGCTCGCGGGTATCACCGCTCTCACCCTCGGCAAACCGGCCGGCGTCCTGGTCCCGAAGGCCGTCCTGACCTCGCAGCAGTACGTCGCCGAGGACGGCGCCGTCGCCCTGCGGACCTCGCTCGACGAGTCGATCAGGGACCTCACCAACACGGCCACCCTCTTCAACGAGGGACAGCCCGTCTCCGCCGACACCGTCCTGGACAAGATCGGCAACGTCTACCAGAAGTGGCGCGGCACTGCCGTCGTCGAGATCAAGTCGGGCAACCTGCTCGCCGCACGCGGCGAGAACGTGCCGCTGACCGCGATCGACCGGAGCAAGCTCTCCGCGAAGGACGGCCTGGCCCCGCGCATGGTGCGCATGGACAACGGCCAGACCCGCCTGGTCATCCTCGCCGTGCTGTCCTGGGAGGGGAAGCCGCAGCAGCTCCTGGTCGCCTCCAGCAGCCTGACCTTCCCCGGAGTGAGCCTGGCCGACGGCCGCGCCATCGGCGTCGTCGACTCCACCGGGCAGGTGCTCAGCAGCCACGGCAACCTCGACACCAAGCGCGCCCAGCAGCAGCTCAAGTCCTTCGCCACGGCCGCCGCCAAGAAAGCCGAGCAGCACCCCATCACCGCCAAGGAGCCCGGCGCGGGCGGCTACACGGGCGTCAGCGGCCACCTCACCGGAGGCGCCGCCCAGGACATGCGCACCGTCGGCGGATACGCCACCCTCGCCGCGCCCGTCGCCGGTGAGACCACCGTGGCCAGCGGCCTCGGCCTCACCGTCGTCACCCAGGTCGACGTCGAGGAGCGGACCGCACAGCTCACCCGCCCCGCCTTCGGTATCGCCGCGGCCGGCGCCCTGCTGGTCATCGGCGGACTCGCCGTCATGGTGCTGCTCGGCACCGTGCAACGCCCGCTGATCCGGCTGTTCCTGGAGAGCCGCCGGCTGACCCGCGGCGACCTCGCGCGCCCGGTGACCGTGCCCAAGTCCGGTGAGGCCGCCCGGGTCGGTGCCGCCCTGGAGCGGCTGCGCCGTCAACTGCAGGGCGCGCCCGCCGACGCGGAGGCACCGGCGTCCCGCAGGGGACTCGGCGCCCGCGCCCTGCTCGCCGTCTGCGCCGTCCTGCTCCTCGCCTGGTCGGTGCCGCTGATGCTGGTGCTCAACCGCGCCGACGACTCCGTACGCGTACCGAGCCAGATCGTCCGGGACCAGAAGTCGCGTACCGCCACCGTCAGCGACCGGGTGCGCCGCGCGCTCAACGAAGGCCACGCGGACCTCGCCGCGGTCGCCGCGCTGATCGGCGACCGCACCTCGGCCGAGGACATGAAGACCGTCCTGGAGCGCACGGTGGAGGACCACGACCGCTACCAGTCGGTGTACGTCCTCGGCGCCGACGGCACGATCCTCGCCCAGGCGGGGAGCACCCCGCACCACACGGCGGGCAAGGGCCCCTCCACGAAGTCCGTCGAGGTGACCGGCGAGGGCGGCAAGACGCCCGTCATCACCGCGACCGCCGAGGCACCCGGACGCGACGGGGCCGCCGTGGTCGCCGAGTTCCGCATCGAGTTCCTCAATGCGCTCCTCGGCCGCCAGGGCATGGGCGACGTCCGGGTCCTCGACGCAGAGAACCGTGTCATCGGCGGCGACGCGGGCTACCTCGCCTTCCAGAAGGCGCCCTCCCACCTCACCCCGCTGCTCGGCAAGAAGGACGCGTACGCCACCGTCCAGCGCACCGGCGGCACCGTGCGCGTCGCGGCCGTGGCGCCCTTCACCGGCGGTGGCGAGGCCAAGTCCCTGCAGTGGAAGGTCGTCAGCTGGCAGCCCGCCTCCGGGCTCGCCATCCCCGAGTACAGCCTCCAGAACCGCACGGTGCTCGCCGGACTCCTCGGCCTGACCGCCGCCGCGGCCTGCCTGGGCTGGCTGCACATCGTCGTCGTACGCCCGTTGCGCGAACTGGCCCGCCAGGCCGAGGCGCTCGCGGGCGGCGACCGCAAGACCGTGCTCTATCCGCGCCACCACGACGAGGTCGGCGCCGTCGCCCGCAGCCTGGAACTCATACGTCAGCAGCTCCAGGAGCAGCGGCGCGGACGCGACGGCGGGACACGCACCCCCGCCGGAGTCGGAAGGAACTAGGACCAGACCGTGCTCTTCCTCTACACCGTGCTCGTGGTGTGCGGAGCCATCCTGCTGATCGCCGGAATCGTCGAACAGCGGCGCCACTTCGTGAACCTCGACCGCATCCCCAGCCGCGTTCTCGTCAACGGCATCCGCGGCAAGTCGTCCATCACCCGGCTGTGCGCGGGCGCCCTGCGCGGCGGCGGGCTGACCACCGTGGCCAAGACCACTGGCACCGCGGCCCGGTTCATCCACCCCGACGCGACGGAGGAGCCGGTCTACCGCAAGTTCGGCATCGCCAACGTCGTGGAGCAGATCGGCATCGTGCGGCGCGCCGCCGCGTACCACCCGGACGCCCTCGTCATCGAGTGCATGGCCGTGATGCCGGCCCTCCAGGAGATCAACCAGTCCAAGCTGATCCGCTCCACGATCGGCGTCCTGTGCAACGTCCGCGAGGACCATCTCGCCGAAATGGGCCCGACCCTCGACGACGTGGCGCGCTCCCTGTGCCGCTCCATGCCCGAGGGCGGCATCTGCGTCACCGCCGAGAAGGACCGCTTCCACATCCTCCAGGAGGAGGCGGACGCCCGGGACTGCGAGCTGATCTACGCCGACCCCGAGACGGTCAGCGACGAGGAGCTGCGTGGCTTCAGCTGGTTCACCTTCAAGGAGAACGTGGCCATCGCGCTCAAGGTCGCCGAACTCCTGGGCGTGGAGAGGCAGACCGCCCTGCAGGGCATGTACGACGCCCCGCCGGACCCCGGTGTCCTCTCCGTCGAGCGGTACCTCACCCACGACGACAAGAAGCTGCGGTTCGCCAACGTCTTCGCGGCCAACGACCCCGAGTCGACGCTGATGAACATCAACCAGCTGCTCGACCTCGGCGCCATCCACCGCCCGCTGAACGTCGTCATCAACTGCCGTCCCGACCGCGTCGAACGCAACGGCCAGATGGGCGAGATCATCCCCGAGCTCGACCCCGAGCAGGTCTTCGTGATCGGCCACCCGGCCAAGTCCGCCATCGATGCGATCCCGGCCGCGTACCGCGACCGCGCCGTCGACCTCGGCGGCGACCGGCGTGACCCCGAGGAGTTCATGGCGCAGCTCCTCGGCCGCCTCGGCCCCGACTCCTCGCTCGTGGCCATCGGCAACATCCACGGCCAGGGCGAGCTGCTCCTGGAGCACCTGGCCGAACTCCCGGCCGACGACAGCCCCGACGACGCCCCGACCCGCCCCGCCGCCACACCGGCGAAGGCGCCGGCCGAGCCCCGCGAGCACGTCGAGACGGTGCAGCTGTACGCCCCGCGCCTCGACCCGTACCAGCAGTACTCGGAGGCGTACGAGTCGCGGTACGCGCCGCAGCCGCAGCCGCACGTGCCGGTGCAGCGGGGTGCGCGGCAGCCGTATCCGCAGGAGTCGTACGACCCGCGGTCGGGGCCGGCCCAGGGCACCCACGAAGCCTGGCCGACCGCCGTCCAGGCTCCCGTCCAGACGCCGGCCCAGGCTCCCCTCCAGACCCCCGAGGCCCGTCAGCATAACGCTCCGCCGCAGCACAACGCTCCGCCGCAGCATCACGCTCCGCAGCAGCACCCCGCTCCGCCGCAGCACCGCGAACGGCCGCAGTCCCGCGGCCTGTTCGAGCCCCGCCTCCCGCCCGCGCCCCCCGCCGACGACTCTCAGCAGTGGCAGAACCCAGGAGAGCAGCACCCTTGATCCCCGCCGTCCTCACCCCCGAGATCGCCGCGATCGGCATCGCCATCGGGCTGCTCTTCTCGCTCGTCTGCTATCTGACGACCAACCTCTCGCCCGGCGGAATGATCACCCCCGGCTGGCTGGCGCTGACCCTCGTCGAGGACCTCCAGCGCGCGGCCATGGTGGTCGGCGTGACCGTGCTGACGTACGTCGGCACGCTGTTGATGCAGAAGTTCGTGATCCTGTACGGCAAGCGGCTGTTCGCCGCGGTCGTACTGCTCGGCGTGACCCTCCAGGCGACCGTGATGATCGTGCTGTCGCTCGAGTTCCCGCTGATGTACGCGAACCAGACCCTCGGTTTCATCGTGCCCGGCCTGATCGCCTACCAGCTGGTCCGCCAGCCCAAGGGTCCCACCCTGCTGGCCACCGGCTCGGTGACGCTCATGGCCTATGTCGTCCTCACCGCCGGGATCCTCCTCGGCGTCATGCCGTCCGCCTGACCATCGGAGCCGACCCCATGCCCCCCAAGAAGAAGCGCCCCGTGCTGCACGCCGTGACCGTCCTCGCGCTGCTCGGCACCAGCGGCTACCTCACGGTTGAACTGCGCAAGGACGAGCAGGCCAAGGCGCCTTCGGTGCAGGCCGTCACGGACGAGCCGAACCTGGAGTCCAGCACCGGACAGCAGGGCGGCAAGCAGACCTGGGAGCGCCTGAAGAACCCCGAGCGCACGGTGCTGCGCGGCGCCGAGGGCCAGGTGCTCGCCACCTTCACGGACAACGCCCGCACCGCCACCCTGCGCGGCCCCTCCCGCACCTTCAGCGAGTCCGCCAACACCACGTCCAAGGTGGTGACGGAGGACTGGGTGCGGCTGATGCCCGAGCCGTGGACCAAGGGCGCCGAGAAGGAGAAGTGGTTCAAGGACTGGTTCAAGGAGTACTACGGCAGCCAGGAGGACGACATCTTCGCGTACTCCTTCCAGTACGTGCAGGGCGCTCCGGTCAAGAAGGACGACGAAGGCATCCCGTACGCGGGCGACGCGGTCTTCGGCCCGTTCAAGCCGGACGGTGTGGACCGCCTGGAGCAGAACGACTTCTACGACTACCTCGGCATCCCGTACACCTTCCGCGACGGCACCACCATGCCGGCACGCCAGGACCGCTACCGGGCCCTGGACTGCTCCGGCTTCATGCGGATGATCTGGGGCTACCGCGCCCGCCATCCGCTGATGGCCACGAACACCGCGGGCGACGGTCTGCCGCGCACCGCCGACGGCATGGCCCGCTCGAAGGTGGGCGTCGACATCATCAAGCTGCAGGGGCCCGCGCCCTGGTACACGCGCCCGAAGAACATCGACGTCCTCCAGCCGGGCGACCTCCTCTTCTTCAAGATGGACCACCGCACCGGCAACCACATGGACCACGTCGCCCTGTATCTGGGCCTGGACACCGACGGCCACCGCGTCTTCATCTCCAGCCGCAAGGAGGTCAACGGACCGACGATGGGCGACAAGGGCGGCGCCTCGCGCATCGACGGCAACGGCTTCTACGCCGGTCTGCTGCGCAGCGCCAAGCGGCTGTGACCGGATGATGGGGTACTCCCTGGCCGAGAGAAGCCAAGACCTTGGGGGAGGGCCTCGGCTACGGGCCCGCCCCGGACTAAAGTGAACCGGTGATTGGCGACTGGCTCATACGCGGCCGCGACGGCAGGCTCAGTGCTTACCTGCTGTCGGAGGCCGCCGTCCGCTGCCGGGCTGAGCGCGGCCCCGGCGGCCTCTGGGATCCTCCGCGCACCGTGGGCGGCACTCAACGCCTGCATCCCGTGCTCGCCGTGGGCCAAGGCTCCGACGGCTACGCGCATCTCGTCTCCTGGCGCCCCACGGTGCGCGAGGAGTCGGGTCTCGTCCACTCGACGCACTTCCGGCCGCGTCTTGCCGCCCTCGACTGGGACCCGATCGGGCACCCTGACAGGACAGGGGGCCGGACCGGCAACCCCGCCTGCACGGTCGACGCCCAGGGGCGCGCTCATGTCTTCGTACGCAACAAGGGCGGCGGGGTGAGCATGCTCGGCCAGAAGGAGAAGGGCGGCTGGGGCCCTTGGCGCGACCTCAAGGGGCGTGCCGTACACGAGGACTTGGCGGCGGTGACGGGGGAGTCCGGCCTCGTCGAGCTGTACGCGGCCGTCCCCGGCGGCATCCTGCACTGGCGCCAGGAGAAGCCGGGCGCGGTACCGGTCATGGAGGAGGCCCTGGAAGCGCCGGTACGTTCCGGCACCCTCCGGGCGCTCGCCACCTCCCCGTCGTCGACCACCGTCTTCTTCACCGACGCGTCGGGTGACCTGTGCGCCTGGCGACCCGGCACCAAGCCGGTCGCCCTCGTAGCGGCCGCCGGCCCCGGCCCGGTGTCGGCCATCCGGTGCTTGCTGGACGGCCTCGACTGCACGTTGCTCGCCCAGCGTTCGGCGAGTGGGCGGGTGGCCTTCACCGCTTTTCCGACGGAGTCGGAGTCGGCGGGCGCCTGGTGGACGGAGTCCGGTCCTCAACTCCCCGCCGAAGCCCTGGTGTCCCTGGCGGAGGACGAGAACGGCCACGTGGTCGCGGCGAGCCTCACTCCGTCTACGGGTGAGTTGCTGGTGACGCGCCGCAAGGACGAACCGGGGCTTGCCCTGGAGCCGTGGCGCCCGGTGTAACAAGCATTGTTTCGCCCCCACCGCCCCTTCCCATCCCTTGGGGGCTCCGCCCCCAGACCCCCGCTCCTCAAACGCCGGAGGAGCTGAATTTCAGCCCCTCCGGCGTTTGAGAACGAGGCCGTTCAGGCCGACGCGGCGGTCTGGGGGCGGCAGCCCCCAGGTACGGGACGGGCAGGGGCGGAGGGGGCGAAAACGTCTGGTCCGGCAGCGACGCCGGTGCCCCGCACACCACGAGGGCGTGCAGGGCACCGGCAAACACAGCGGAGCGCTTACGCCGGGACGGAAGCCACCCCAACCTCCAGGAACCGCTTCCCGTTCACCCGCTCGGAGACACCCTCACGGTCCAGGTACGGCGTAATGCCACCCAGGTGGAAGGGCCACCCCGCACCGGTGATCAGGCAGAGGTCGATGTCCTGCGCCTCGGCTACGACGCCCTCGTCGAGCATGAGCCCGATCTCCTGGGCGACGGCGTCCAGGACGCGGTCACGGACCTGCTCCTCGGTCAGCACGACATCGCCCTGCTGAAGGAGAGCGGCCACCTCGGGGTCGAGCTCCGGTTTCCCGGAGTCGTACACGTAGAAGCCACGCTTGCCCGCCTTGACGACGGCCGCGAGGTTCGGAGAGACCGTGAAGCGGTCCGGGAAGGCCCGGTTGAGGGTCTCCGAGACGTGCAGACCGATCGCGGGACCGACCAGCTCGAGGAGGACCAGCGGCGACATCGGCAGACCCAGCGGCTCGACCGCCTTCTCCGCGACCTCGACCGGCGTGCCCTCGTCGATGACGTTCTGGATCTCGCCCATGAAGCGGGTGAGGATGCGGTTCACGACGAACGCGGGGGCGTCCTTCACCAGAACCGCGGTCTTCTTCAGCTTCTTGGCGACGGCGAAGGCCGTGGCGAGCGAGGCGTCGTCCGTCTGCTCGCCGCGGACGATCTCCAGCAGCGGCAAGATCGCGACCGGGTTGAAGAAGTGGAAGCCCACGACCCGCTCGGGGTGCTTCAGCTTCGACGCCATCTCGGTCACCGACAGCGAGGAGGTGTTGGTGGCGAGGATCGCGTGCGCCGGGGCGACCGCCTCGACCTCCGCGAACACCTGCTGCTTGACGCCGATCTCTTCGAAGACGGCCTCGATGATGAAGTCGGCGTCCGCGAAGCCCTCGGCCTTGTCCAGGACACCGGTCACCAGCGCCTTGAGGCGGTTGGCCTTGTCCTGGTTGATCCGGCCCTTGCCGAGCAGCTTGTCGATCTCGGCGTGGACGTAACCCACACCCTTGTCGACGCGCTCCTGGTCGATGTCGGTCAGCACGACCGGCACCTCGAGGCGGCGCAGGAAGAGCAGGGCGAGCTGAGAGGCCATCAGGCCCGCGCCCACGACGCCCACCTTGGTGACCGGACGCGCGAGCGACTTGTCCGGCGCACCCGCCGGACGCTTGCCGCGCTTCTGGACGAGGTTGAACGCGTAGATGCCGGACCGGAGTTCGCCACCCATGATCAGGTCGGCGAGCGCCACGTCCTCGGCGTCGAACCCCTTCTGGAGGTCACCGTCCTTCGCCGCCGCGATGATGTCCAGCGCGCGGTAGGCGGCCGGGGCCGCGCCGTGCACCTTGCCGTCGGCGATGAAGCGGCCCTTGGCGACGGCCTGGTCCCAGGCCTCGCCGCGGTCGATCTCCGGGCGCTCGACCGTCACGTCACCCTTGAGCACGGACGCGGTCCACAGCAGCGACTGCTCGAGGAAGTCGGCGCCCTCGAAGATCGCGTCGGCGATGCCGAGGTCGTAGACCTGCTGGCCCTTGAGCTGCTTGTTCTGGTTGAGCGAGTTCTCGATGATCACCGAGACGGCCTTCTCCGCACCGATCAGGTTCGGCAGGATCGTGCAGCCGCCCCAGCCGGGGACCAGACCGAGGAAGACCTCGGGCAGCGAGAAGGCGGGGAGGGCCTTCGAGACCGTGCGGTACGTGCAGTGCAGACCGACCTCGACGCCACCGCCCATCGCCGCGCCGTTGTAGTACGCGAAGGTCGGCACGGCCAGGCCCGCGAGGCGCTTGAAGACCTCGTGCCCGCCCTTGCCGATGGCCAGCGCGTCGTCGTGCTTCTTGAGCAGCTCGACGCCCTTGAGGTCGGCGCCGACCGCGAAGATGAACGGCTTGCCGGTGATGCCCACGCCGACGATGTCGCCGGCCGCGGCCTCCTGCTCGACCTGGTCGATGGCGGCGTTGAGGTTCGCCAGCGACGCCGGGCCGAAGGTGGTCGGCTTGGTGTGGTCGAAGCCGTTGTCGAGCGTGATGAGCGCGAAGCGCCCGCCCGCGGCGGAGCCGCTGTCAGATGCCGTGAACGGCAGGTCGAGGTGGCGTACGTGCGCGGACGTCACGACCTCGTCGGGGAACAGCTCGGCCGCGCCCTTGAGGAGTTCAGCGGTGGTGCTCACTTGTCGCCTCCGGCGTCCTTGTGGTGCGGGTTCTCCCAGATCACCGTGGCGCCCATGCCGAAGCCGACGCACATGGTGGTGAGGCCGTAACGGACCTCCGGCTGCTCCTCGAACTGGCGGGCCAGCTGCGTCATCAGACGGACGCCGGAGGAGGCGAGCGGGTGACCGAAGGCGATGGCGCCGCCGTACTGGTTGACGCGCGCGTCGTCGTCCGCGATGCCGTAGTGGTCGAGGAAGGCCAGGACCTGGACGGCGAAGGCCTCGTTGATCTCGAAGAGGTTGATGTCCTCGATCGACAGGCCGGCCTTGGCGAGGGCCTTCTCGGTCGCCGGGATCGGGCCGTAGCCCATCACCTCGGGCTCGACACCCGCGAAGGCGTACGAGACCAGGCGCATCTTGACCGGCAGGTTGTGCTCGCGGGCGAAGTCCTCGGACGCGATGATCGACGCGGTCGCGCCGTCGTTCAGACCGGCGGCGTTACCGGCGGTGACGCGGCCGTGCACGCGGAACGGCGTCTTCAGACCGGCCAGGTTCTCCAGCGTCGTCCCCGGGCGCATCGGCTCGTCGGCGCTGACCAGGCCCCAGCCGGTCTCACCGACCTCCGCGTTGGTGTTGCGCACCGAGATCGGCACCAGGTCCTGCTGGATCTTGCCGTTGGCGTACGCCTTGGCGGCCTTCTCCTGCGAGCGCACGGCGTACTCGTCGGCGCGCTGCTTGGTGATGTGCGGATAGCGGTCGTGCAGGTTCTCGGCGGTCATGCCCATGAACAGGGCGGACTCGTCGACCAGCTTCTCGCTGACGAACCGCGGGTTCGGGTCCACGCCCTCGCCCATCGGGTGGCGGCCCATGTGCTCCACGCCACCGGCGATGACGGCGTCGTACGCACCGAAGGCGATCGAACCGGCCGTGGTGGTGACGGCGGTCAGCGCGCCCGCGCACATACGGTCGATGGAGTAGCCCGGGACGGACTGGGGAAGCCCCGCGAGGATGCCGGCCGTGCGGCCCAGCGTCAGCCCCTGGTCACCGATCTGCGTGGTCGCGGCGATGGCGACCTCGTCGATCTTCTTGGGGTCGAGGCCGGGGTTGCGGCGCAGCAGCTCCCGGATGGCCTTCACGACGAGGTCGTCGGCGCGGGTCTCGTGGTAGATGCCCTTCGGGCCCGCCTTGCCGAACGGGGTACGGACGCCGTCGACGAAGACGACGTCCCTGACGGTACGAGGCACGATGGCTCTCCTCCAGATGCGGGATGGCACTGCTGCGATGCGCTGAGCGCGCGCTCAGCACACATGCTACTTGTGGGTAACGTAGCTGCCCAGTCCCGAAGCCGGGAGCGGCGAAGGTCACATGAAATCGTGGTGGTTCGGGAGTGCCCCGCGCCACTCGAGGGGCGCGGGGCACTGACATACGCGGCTCCGCCGCGTGGGCGCGAGCCGCCGAAGAGGACGTGCGGCCGCCGTACGAAGAGTCCACGTACGGCGGCTTCGCTTCGCGAGCCTCAGCTCCTGACGGACAGCGTCCCCACCAACACCGGGGTCACCTGCTCGACCTGCCAGGGCCGGGCCCCGTACCCCGCAAGAGCGGCGGCCACGGAATCCGAGTCCGCCGGAACCGGTGGCTCCCAGCACACCCGCCGTACGGTGTCCGGCGTGATCAGGTTCTCCTGCGGCATGTTGAGCTCCTCGGCCAGCGCCGAGACGGCGGCCCGCGCAGCGGACAGCCGAGCCGCAGCGACCGGATCCTTGTCGGCCCAGGCCCGCGGCGGCGGAGGCCCGGTCACCGGCTGCCCCGCCTGCGGCAGCTCGGCCTCCGGCAGCACCTTCGCGCGGTCGACGGCCGCCTGCCACTGCTCCAGCTGGCGCCGGCCCATACGGTGCCCGAACCCGTTCAGCGCGGCGAGCGCGTGCACGTTGGCCGGAACCGAGAGCGCGGCCTCCACAATGGCCGCGTCGCTCAGCACCTTGCCCGGCGAGATGTCCCGCCGCTGCGCGACCCTGTCCCGGGTCTCCCACAGCTCCTGGACGACCGCCATCTGCCGGCGGCGGCGCACCTTGTGCATCCCGGACGTACGACGCCACGGGTCCTTGCGCGGCGGCGCGGGCTGGGCTTGCGCGATCGCCTCGAACTCCTGCCGGGCCCACTCCAGCTTGCCCTGCCGGTCGAGCTCCTTCTCCAGGGCGTCGCGCAGATCGACGAGCAGCTCCACGTCGAGCGCGGCATAGCGCAGCCACGGCTCGGGCAGCGGGCGCGTCGACCAGTCGACGGCGGAGTGCCCCTTCTCCAGTACGAAGCCGAGGACGCTCTCGACCATCGCGCCGAGGCCCACCCGGGGGAACCCGGCCAGGCGTCCGGCCAGCTCGGTGTCGAAGAGCCGCGTCGGCACCATGCCTATGTCGCGCAGGCAGGGCAGGTCCTGGGTGGCCGCGTGCAGCACCCACTCCACTCCGGAGATCGCCTCGCCGAGGCCCGACAGGTCGGGGCAGGCGACGGGGTCGATCAGCGCGGTCCCCGCTCCCTCGCGGCGCAGCTGCACCAGATAGGCGCGCTGGCCATAGCGGTACCCGGACGCGCGTTCGGCGTCGACGGCTACGGGGCCGGATCCGGCGGCGAAGGCGGCGATCACCTCGGCGAGCGAGGCGTCGTCGGCGACGACGGGCGGAATGCCGTCTCGGGGCTCAAGCAAAGGGATCGGCGCCGGTTCGACGTCGTCCGGAGGGGCGCCTCCGGTGGTTCGCAGTGAGCTGTCTGCTGCGGTCTCTTGGGCGTCGGTCACCTGTCAAGAGTATCTGTGTATGGACGACGCCCGTCGACGGAACGTTCCGTCGACGGGCGTCATGGGGTCGTAAACCAGTCAGGTCAGTGAAAGATCCGGGTTCACGGCCGGAGGCGGAGGTAAGGAGTGGTGTGCCAGGCTTTATGCGGTTTGCCAGGGTTCAGTGAATAATCCCCGTGCGCAGGGCCACCGCCACCATCCCGGCGCGGTCGCCCGTGCCGAGCTTGCGGGCGATCCGGGCGAGGTGGCTCTTGACAGTCAGTGCGGACAGGCCCATGGAGACGCCGATGGCCTTGTTCGACTGGCCTTCCGCGACCAGGCGGAGCACCTCGACCTCGCGTCCGGACAGCTCGCGGTAGCCGCCCGGGTGGCTCGGGGCACCTGGGGGGCGGCGGTGCATACGGGCGGCGGCGGAGCCGATGGGCGCGGCGCCCGGCCGGGTGGGGAGCCCGACGTTCGTACGGGTGCCGGTGACGACGTAGCCCTTGACGCCGCCCGCGAGGGCGTTGCGTACGGCGCCGATGTCGTCGGCGGCGGAGAGGGCGAGCCCGTTGGGCCAGCCCGCGGCTCGGGTCTCGGAAAGGAGGGTGAGGCCGGAACCATCCGGCAGATGGACATCGGCGACACAGATGTCGCGCGGGTTGCCGATTCGGGGGCGGGCCTCCGCGACGGACGACGCCTCGATGACGTCGCGCACTCCGAGCGCCCACAGATGGCGGGTGACGGTGGAGCGGACCCGGGGGTCGGCCACGACCACCATGGCAGTCGGCTTGTTCGGGCGGTAGGCGACCAGGCTTGCGGGCTGCTCGAGGAGAACGGACACCAGGCCTCCTGGGGTGCGGGACGGTGCCGGCTCTGGGGATGAAGCCGGGACGAACCGTGCTTTCAAGGTCACAGAGGTCTTCGGCAGTAAACCCATCGACCTTTAGAGAATGATCACGATGTGGTGAGTAGCAATCCGTGCAATTCGGACGCGCGATCGATCATCCGAAGATCGAACCGAGTCGCTCCGCGTCAATACGCGGCCGAAAGTGGCCGTATCGACAAAGAATCGATAAGGGGCCGGAGAGGGTCGGAGAGGGCCGGAGAGGGCCGGTGCGGACCGGTGTGGACCGATACGGATCGGGAAGGGGCCGGTGCGGACCGCGAAGGGGCGCGGAATGACATCGCTGACCTCGCTCAAGGGCCGCCGCCCGGGGCTCAGCGGGGCTGCGGGCCCCTGCGCTGCGGGAGGGTGACCACCGAGGCGTCGCCCGGGGTGACCGGCGGGAGCCCGGCGACCTGGCAGAGCAGATCGCACCACGCCGCGAGGTGTGCGGCCGTGTCCGGGACGCCGCCCAGGCCCTCCCGGGGCGTCCACGACGCCCGGATCTCGATCTGGGAGGCGGCCGGGCGCTGCGCGAGACCGCCGAAGTAGTGCGAGCTCGCGCGCGTGACGGTGCCGCTCGGCTCGCCGTACGACAGCCCGCGGGCCTGGAGCGCGCCGGTCAGCCAGGACCAGCAGACCTCGGGGAGCAGCGGGTCGGCGGCCATCTCCGGCTCCAGCTCGGCGCGGATCAGGGTCACCAGACGGAAGGAACCCTCCCATGCGTCGTGTCCCGCCGGGTCGTGCAGCAGCACGAGGCGGCCGTCGGCCAGGTCCTCGCCGTCGGCGACGACCGCGGCTTCCACGGCGTACGCGTAGGGGGCGAGCCGTTGCGGCGGGCGCGTCGGGTCGATCTCGATCTCCGGCCGCAGCCGCGCGGCCCTCAGCGCCTCGACGGCCGCCCGGAAAGGCAGCGGCGCCGTCTCCATCGCATCCCCGTCCCCCTCCTTCACGTCGTCCATTCCGCCAGCGCCGTCCGACAGTCGTCCCTGAGCCGCAGCCATGCGGGGAAGATTAAGGGGAACGGAGCCTTCGCGCAGGGAGAGACACCCGCGCGCACGACCACTGACCGGATCGCGCGGCGCGAACGCGCCGGTCGGAGCGCCGGAGCCCCGCTGGGAGCGCCAGGGCGGCGGGTTCCCGCCGGAGCCCGGCACGGCGGCGTCGGCCGGAGCCCGGGACCTGGGTGCCGGTGGACCGTGCGAGACTTTCCGTCGTGAGTGCCAACCACAGCCCTTCCGGGCAGCAGCCGTCAGCCACGTACGAGTCCGCCTTCCTCAAGGCGTGCAGGCGCGAGCCCGTGCCGCACACGCCGGTGTGGTTCATGCGGCAGGCCGGTCGCTCGCTGCCCGAGTACCTCAAGGTGCGCGAGGGCATCCCCATGCTGGAGTCCTGCATGCGGCCCGAGCTGGTCGCCGAGATCACCCTCCAGCCGGTCCGCCGGCACAACGTGGACGCGGCGATCTACTTCAGCGACATCGTGGTCCCGCTGAAGGCCATCGGCATCGACCTCGACATCAAGCCGGGCGTCGGCCCCGTCGTCGAGAACCCGATCCGCAGCCGCGCCGACCTGGCCCAGCTGCGCGATCTGACCCCCGAGGACGTCCGTTACGTCACCGAGGCGATCGGCCTGCTCACGGCCGAGCTCGGGTCGACCCCGCTCATCGGTTTCGCGGGCGCGCCTTTCACCCTGGCGAGCTACCTCGTGGAGGGCGGTCCGTCCAAGAACCACGAGCACACCAAGGCGCTCATGTACGGCGACCCGCAGCTGTGGGCCGATCTGCTCGACCGTCTCGCCGAGATCACCTCCGCCTTCCTGAAGGTCCAGATCGAGGCGGGCGCCAGCGCCGTCCAGCTCTTCGACTCCTGGGTCGGCGCCCTGGCACCCGCCGACTACCGCCGCTCGGTGATGCCCGCGTCCACGAAGGTCTTCGACGCGGTGGCTTCGTACGGCGTTCCGCGTATCCACTTCGGTGTCGGCACCGGTGAGCTGCTCGGCCTGATGGGCGAGGCGGGCGCGGACGTGGTCGGCGTCGACTGGCGCGTCCCGCTCGACGAGGCCGCCCGTCGCGTCGGCCCCGGCAAGGCCCTCCAGGGCAACCTCGACCCGGCTGTGCTGTTCTCCTCGCCCGAGGCCGTCCAGACGAAGACGCGTGAGGTGCTCGACGCCGCCGCCGGTCTCGAAGGCCATGTCTTCAACCTGGGCCACGGCGTCCTGCCGACCACCGACCCGGACGCGCTGACCCGGCTCGTGGAGTACGTCCACACGCAGACCGCACGCTAGGGCCTGTCCGCCGGACAGGCCCTGACCTCCCGCAGCTCTCACCGGCCGGGCCGCGCCCGCCTGCCCCACAGCAGGCCGCGCGGTTCCGGTGGGGGCGGGGTGCCGGGGCGCAGTGGCCAGGCGAGCAGCACGCCCGCGAGGAAGCCGACCACGTGGGCCGCGTACGCCACCGTCCCCGCGGCCGAGACGCCGCCGCCGTACGAGTACACGGCCTGCAGCACGAACCAGAAGCCCAGCACGATCCACGCCGGCAGCCGCAGCGGCAGGAAGATCAGGAACGGGACGAGGACCCACACCCTGGCCTTCGGATAGAGGACGAGATAGGCGCCCAGGACTCCGGCGATGGCGCCTGAGGCGCCGATCAACGGGTCGCCGGAGTCGTCGTTCAGCACCGCGAAGCCGTACGCCGCCGCGTAGCCGCAGGCCACGTAGAACAGCGTGTACCGCACACGGCCCATGCGGTCCTCGATGTTGTTGCCGAAGATCAGCAGGAAGACCATGTTGCCCAGCAGGTGCAGCCAGCTCCCGTGCAGGAACAGCGACGTGAACACCGACAGCGGCGGCGACTTCTCGTAGCCGGGCGGGCCCACTACACAGCCCGCTCCCTGCGGCCCGATCCCGACGTCGCCCGTGGGCACCACCCGGGGCATCTGGTGGTGGATCAGCTCCTGCGGCACCGCGGCGTAGCGCTCCAGAAACGCCTGCAGATGACACAGCTGCGCCAGCCCGCTCTCACCCGCCACCGATCCGGCGATCCCGGGCGTGAAGACGAACACGAGAACGTTGGCGGCGATCAGCGCGTACGTCACATACGGCGTGCGCCGTGCCGGGTTCACGTCATGGACGGGGATGACCACAAGGAAGTACTGCCCGTGATGCGCCGGTCGAACCCGCGCACCGCCGCGGGTGTGCGCGGGGTCAGGGGTGCCAACTCGGGGGGCGTGCGGGGGTGTTGCCGCTGCCGCGTCTGCCGCGTGGTGCCCCCCGCCCCGCTGAACACCACCGTGCCCCTGTGCGTATGTCTCCTCAACCGCCCGCGCCGCGAGGAAGACGCGCCGCGAGGAAGACGTGAGGACACAGGCCATGAACGAGCGAGTTTCTCCTCCGATGCATGCCCTGCCCGACGGTGAGGCGGAGATCGCCCTGGTGCTGCACCTGCCCTGGGAGGATGTCGCCGCGCTCGGCCAGGAGGCGGGCCGGCTCGCGGCGCGGATGCAGCGTCCGGTGACCCTCGACGAGGCCGTCAGCCACCGGCTGCGGTCCGCCCGGCCGGCGGCTCACGCGAAGCCGGCCCAGGCCCCGCCCGCGGTGCCCGCACCGGCCTCCGTTTCCTCGCTGCCTGCCCGGCCGCCTGCAGAGCAGGCCCGTCAGGCCATAGACCGCATCAACGGGACTGCCGGGCAGGAGTCCGGGTAGCAGCGCCGCGGGGCCGGAGGCGGACGTCGACCGTCGGTCGTGTGTGGCTGTTCGCGCCCACGCGGCGGAGCCGCATCATGCCATCGCCCCGTGTCCCTTCGGGGCGCTCCCTACCCGGCGTTCTTTCGTACCGCGGCTACCGCCTTGCGCGCCGCCACCAGGATCGGGTCCCAGACCGGGGAGAAGGGCGGCGCGTAGCCGAGGTCCAGGGCGGTCATCTGCTCGACCGTCATGTGCGCGGTCAGCGCCACCGCCGCGATGTCGACCCGCTTCGCCGCTCCCTCGCGGCCGACGATCTGGACGCCGAGCAGCCGTCCGGTGCGGCGCTCGGCGAGCATCTTCACCGTCATGAGGGCGGCGCTCGGGTAGTAGCCCGCGCGGCTGGTCGACTCGATGGTGACGGTCTCGAACCGCAGCCCCGCCCGGTGCGCGTCCTTCTCACGCAGCCCGGTGCGGGCGATCTCCAGCTCGCAGACCTTGCTCACCGCTGTACCGACGACACCCGGGAACGTCGCGTACCCGCCACCGGCATTGGAGCCGATGACCTGTCCGTGCTTGTTGGCGTGCGTGCCCAGGGCGATGTGACGCTCGCGCCCCGAGACCAGGTCGAGCACCTCGACGCAGTCGCCGCCCGCCCAGATGTTCTCGTGCCCGCGCACCCGCATCGCCAGATCGGTGAGCAGCCCGCCGTGGTCGCCGAGCGGCAGTCCGGCGGCCTTGGCGAGCGTCGTCTCGGGTCGTACGCCGATGCCGAGCACGACCACGTCCGCCGGGTACTCGGCGTCCTCCGTGGCAACCGCCCGGACCCGCCCGTCGTCACCGGTGAGGACCTTGGTGACCTCGGCGTCGTTGACCATGGTGATGCCCAGGCCCTCCATGGCCGTGTGCACCAGGCGGCCCATGTCCGGGTCGAGCGTGGACATCGGTTCCTTGCCGCGGTTGACGACCGTCACCTCGTACCCGCGGTTGATGAGCGCCTCGGCCATCTCCACGCCGATGTAGCCCGCGCCCACGACCACCGCGCGGCGGCCCTCCGTCGCCGTCAGCGTGTCCAGGAGGGCCTGGCCGTCGTCCAGGGTCTGCACGCCGTGCACGCCCGGCGCGTCGGTGCCCGGCAGGTCGGGGCGGATCGGGCGCGCGCCGGTCGCGATCACGAGTTTGTCGTACGACGTCCACGCCGCGGCCCCGGTTTCGAGGTCCCGGGAGCGCACGCGGGCGCCCGCGACGTCGATCTCCGTGACCTCCGTACGCATCCGCAGATCGATGGCGCGCTCCCGGTGCTCCTCGGGTGTCCGCGCGATCAGATGGTCCCGCTCGGGCACGTCGCCGCCCACCCAGTACGGGATACCGCACGCCGAGTAGGAGGCGAAGTGCCCCCGCTCGAACGCCACGATCTCCAGCTCGTCCGGCCCTCGCAGCCGGCGCGCCTGTGACGCGGCGGACATCCCCGCCGCGTCACCGCCGATCACGACGAGCCGCTCCGTCGCCCTGCCTGCCCCGCCGGTGCCGCTCGTACGACTCATGCTCATACGAACACGCTACGGGGCCCGGGCGTTTCAGTCCTCCTCGCCGCTCTTCCCGCTTTCGCCGCTCCCGCCGCGCACGGCCGGGGCCACCGGCAGCGCGCCCGTGCCGGCCGTGCCCGCCGCGGGGCGGCGCGGCAGCCGGGGCCGCACGAGGCGCAGCCACACCAGGGCGATCAGCGCCAGGCCCGCCGCGAACGGGAGCACGGCTCCGAGCGCCAGGGTGATCCAGCGCAGCATCGTGACCAGCACGTGCCAGCCACCCGCGAGCGCGTCCACGAAGCCCGGGTCCTCGTCCTTCTTCTCGGCCTTCTTCACCGGGGTCTCGGACAGCGAGAGCGTGATGGTGGCCAGGCTGGTGCGGTCCTTCAGGGACGCCTGCTGGGCGAGCAGCGCCTCCAGATTGGCCTGACGGGTGCTCAACTCCCCTTCCAGCGTGACCACATCGCTGAGCTTGCTCGCCTGGTCCATCAGTTCGCGCACCCGGGCCACGCTGGCGCGCTGCGACGTGATGCGGCTCTCCACGTCCACGACCTGGTCGGTGACGTCCTGCGCCTTGGCCGTCCGCTCGACGACCTTGCCCGCGCCCTCCAGATCCGCGAGCACCTGGTCGTACCGCTCGGTGGGCACGCGCAGGACCAGGCGCGTGCGCTCGTGGCCCTTCTCGTCGCGGGTGGTGGTCTCGTTGCCGACGTAGCCGCCGGCGTTCTCGGCCGTGGTGCGGGCGTCGTCCAGGGCCTTGGGCACGTCCTTGACCCGTACGGTCAGGGAAGCGGTGCGGATGATGTGGCTCGCGGTCACCTTGGGCGGGGCAGTCGCCTTGGAGCCGCCGGCCTTCCCGCTGCCCGCGGCGCCCGAGTCCGCCTGGGCGCCCGAGTCCGCTCGCTCGGCGCCCGGGGCGCCAGCCTTGGCGTCGCCGGCATCACTCCCCGTGCTGTCATTGGAGGCGCTGCAGCCCGTCAGCGCCAGGGCGGTGGCGAGGAGGATCCCGGCCAGAGCCTGAACCGGTCGTACGGATCGTCGTGTGCGCATGTGGCCTACCTCCGAGGGTCGTGTCGACTGACGCTCCTTCGACGCCGGAACCGGTCGGGACGTTGGCTCGATCCGGTCGCGATGCGGTCACGGTCAGGACTCGTGGGGACCTCGGACTGCTGGTCGGAGTGTCAGTGGGGTTTGAGAGGGTGGAGGCATGCGCGCACAGGAGACTCGTACGGGTACGGGACACGTCGTGGTCATCGGGGGCGGGATCGCGGGTCTGGCCGCGGCCCACCGTTTGCTGGGCCGCGGCGCGCGCGTGACCGTCCTGGAGGCGTCGGACCGCGTCGGCGGCAAGCTGCTCCCGGGTGAGATCGCGGGCGCGCGGGTCGACTTCGGCGCGGAGTCGATGCTCGCCCGCCGCCCCGAAGCGGTGGCCCTCGCCCGTGAGGTGGGCCTGGCGGACCGCCTCCAGCCGCCGGCCACGGCGACCGCCTCGATCTGGACGCGCGGCGCCCTGCGCCCCATGCCCAAGGGGCATGTGATGGGCGTTCCCGGCACCGCGTCGGCGCTGGCCGGTGTTCTCTCCGACGAGGGTCTGACCCGTATCGACCGTGACGCCGACCTGCCCCGCACGGAGGTCGGCGACGACGTGGCGGTGGGGGAGTACGTGGCGGCACGCCTCGGCCGGGAGGTGGTCGACCGCTTGGTGGAGCCCCTCCTGGGCGGTGTGTACGCGGGCGACGCGTACCGCATCTCGATGCGCTCGGCGGTACCGCAGCTGTTCGAGGCCGCCAAGAAGCACGACTCCCTGACCGAGGCGGTCCGCGAGATCCAGGCACGCGCCGCCGCCCAGCAGACGGGCCCGGTGTTCATGGGCATCGCCGGGGGAGTGGGCCGGCTGCCGCTGGCGGTCGCGGAGTCGGTGCGGGCTCGCGGTGGCGAGATTCTGACCGGGATGCCGGTGACCGAGCTGCGCAGGACCGACAGGGCGGCGTCGCCGCCGGCCGCCGCGGGCGCGCCGTCGTCGGGCGGCGGAGCCTCGCGCTCGTCGGGTGGTGACGGCACGCGGCAGGCGGGCGGTGAAGGCACGTGGCCCGCGGGCGGCGACCGCTTGCCGTCCCCGGAGGCCTCTGCGGCGGCGCGGCCGCAAGCGGCGGCCTGGCGGATCGTCGCCGGAGGCCGCGTCCTGCACGCCGATGCCGTCGTCGTGGCCCTGCCCGCCGCGGCGGCCGCCGTGCTGCTGCGGGCCGAGGCGCCCGCCGCCGCGACCGAGCTGGCCGCCGTGGAGTACGCCTCCATGGCGCTGGTCACCCTCGCCTATCGCCGCGCCGACACCGGCCTCCCCGAAGGCAGCGGTTTTCTGGTGCCCCCTGTCGACGGGCACACCATCAAGGCGTCCACCTTCGCCTCCCAGAAGTGGGGCTGGATCGCCGAGGAGAACCCCGATCTGCTCGTCCTGCGGACATCCGTCGGGCGGTACGGCGAGACGGAGGTGCTCGGCCGCGAGGACGCCGACCTCGTGGCGGTGTCCCGGCACGACCTGCGGGAGGCCACCGGCCTGGACGCCGCTCCCGTCGCGACTCGGGTGACGCGATGGGACGACGGGCTGCCGCAGTACCCCGTCGGGCACCACGCGCGCGTGGCCCGCATCCGTGAGCACATCGGCAAGCTCCCGGGCCTCGCTGTCTGCGGCGCGGCGTACGACGGGGTCGGCATCCCCGCGTGCATCGCGAGCGCGTACGCCGCCGTGGACCTGCTCGGCGGCGACGGCGCGGGCCTGGACGAGCTGATCGCGAACCCGGTGCAGAGCGTTCACGGCGGCGCGGGACAATAGCCCCATGAGTGACGACGCCCCCGCCAAGATCCCGAACATCGGCAAGAAGGCCAAGGACCTCAACGAGGTCATCCGCTACACCCTGTGGTCCGTCTTCAAGCTGCGCGACGCGCTGCCCGAGGACCGCGCCGGATACGCCGACGAAGTCCAGGAGCTCTTCGACCAGCTCGCCGCGAAGGATGTCACCATCCGCGGCACCTACGACGTGTCGGGGCTGCGCGCCGACGCCGACCTGATGATCTGGTGGCACGCCGAGACGAGCGACCAGCTCCAGGAGGCGTACAACCTCTTCCGCCGCACCAAGCTGGGCCGCTCCCTGGAGCCGGTGTGGTCGAACATGGCGTTGCACCGCCCCGCCGAGTTCAACCGCTCGCACATCCCGGCGTTCCTCGCCGACGAGACGCCCCGCAACTACATCAGTGTCTACCCGTTCGTGCGCTCCTACGACTGGTACCTGCTGCCCGACGAGGACCGCCGCCGCATGCTCGCCGACCACGGCAAGATGGCCCGCGGCTACCCGGACGTGCGCGCCAACACGGTCGCCTCGTTCTCGCTGGGCGACTACGAATGGATCCTCGCCTTCGAGGCCGACGAGCTGTACCGCATCGTCGACGTCATGCGTCACCTGCGCGCCTCCGAGGCCCGGATGCACGTCCGCGAGGAAATCCCGTTCTTCACGGGGCGCCGCAAGTCGGTGTCCGAGCTGGTGGCAGGGCTCGCCTGACCGGAAGCGGCGCGCTGTGGGCGGCCGGGGGTCCGGGGGTTGCCCCCGGGGGATGCGGCACGGGGCGCCGTAAGTCGGTGTCCGAGCTGGTGGCAGGGCTCGCCTGACCGGAGCGGCGTGCTGTGGGCGGCCGGGGGTCCGGGGGTTGCCCCCGGGGGATGCGGCACGGGGCGCCGTAATCCGAGCTGGTCGCGGGCCTCGCCTGATCAAGGCGCCTGCCGGACTGTCTTCGGGTGCTCAGGCTCGTGCGTGGTGCTCCGCGCGGAGACCCCTGAGCCCTGTGATTCCTGTGGGTCCCGCGATCCCTGTGAACCCTTCGAACGATCGCCCGGCGCCGCCGGCTTCGGCTCCGCGTGCGGCGCGCAGGCAGCGCGCCGCACCGGGAGGCGGCCCTCCAGGAGGTAGGCGTCCAGGTAGCCGTTGACGCACTTGTTGGGCCCGCCCCCGATGCCATGCGTCCCGGACCCGTTCTCGGTCACCAGGACCGAGCCGGACAGCCGCCGGCGCAGCTCCAGGGCCCCGTCGTACGGCGTCGCCGCGTCCCGCTCCGCCGCCAGGATCAGCGTCGGCGGCAGCACGCCCGGCGGCGTCCGAACGTCGAGGGGCTTCTGCCGCGGCTCCGGCCAGTAGGCACACGGCAGGTTCATCCACACGTTGTCCCAGGTCTCGAACGGCGCCCGGCGCGCGAGGCGCGTGTTGTCGCGGTCCCAGATACGCCAGTCGGCCGGCCAGGACGCGTCGTTGCACTCGACGGCCGTGTAGACCGCGTTGCCGTTCTCCTGCTCGGCGGCTGCCTCCGGATGCGGGCCGGCCTGCTCGATCAGCGGCTTCGGGTCGCCCTTCAGATAGGCGGAGAGCGCCTGGGCGCGCCGCGGCCAGTAGTCGTCGGAGTACCCGGCATCCAGGAACGCGCCCTGCATCTGCCCCGGTCCCACCTTGCCGCCCGCGGGCGAGGCGGCGAGCTGCGCCCGCGCCCTCTCGTAGCTCTGCTGCACGTCGTCCGGTGTGGCCCCGAGCTCGTACACCTCGTCGTGCTTGGCGACCCACGCGCGGAAGTCCGCCCAGCGCTTCTCGAACGCGGCCGACTGGTCGAGGTTGTTCCGGTACCAGATCTTCTCGGGGTCAGGGTTCACCGCCGAGTCGAAGACCATCCGGCCCACGTGCGAGGGGAAGAGCGTCGCGTAGAGGGCACCGAAGTACGTTCCGTACGAGGCGCCCATGAAGGTCAGCTTCGGCTCGCCGAGCCCGGCGCGGAGCACCTCCAGGTCGCGGGCGTTGTTGAGCGACGTGTAGTGGCGCAGGGCGTTGCCCGAGCGCTGGGCGCATCCGCGGGCGTACGCCTTCGCCGCCGCGATGCGCTCCTTCTTGTACGACTCCGAGGGGAACGTCGGCGCCTGCGAGGGCGCCTTCACGAAGTGCTTCGGGTCCTGGCAGGACAGCGGGGCGGAGCGGTCGACCCCGCGCGGGGCGTAGCCGACGAGGTCGTACGCGGCGGCGATGCGCTTCCACTCCGGGCGGTGGCCGATCAGCGGGAAGCGCGTGCTGGAGGCGCCAGGGCCGCCGGGGTTGTAGACGAAGGCGCCCCGCCGCGGCACCCTCCGCTTCGAGTTCTTCGCGTCCTTGCCGGTGGCCTTGACGCGGCTGACGGTCAGTTTGATCTGCCGGCCGTCGGGGTGGGCGTAGTCGAGCGGCACCGTGACCGTGCCGCATTGGACACTGTCCGGCAGGTCCTCTTCCTTGGGGCAGTTGGCGAAGCGGATGCCCGCGGCCGTGGCGCGCGCGGCGGCGACGGCTGTGCCGCGCATCTCGGCAGAGCCGGCGGCCGGGGCCGGCCAGGCCGGCCGACCGCCCGCCGGGGCGCCGACGAGGGCGGTCAGGAACACGGACCCTGCGGTTCCGTAGAGGACGGCAGCTCTCATCGGGAATCCCTTCAGCGCGCGGGCAGCGACAAAAAGGGATGTTTCGTTTGACGGTTGGCGAAGTAAAGCACCGGGCCGCCGGTGTCGGCCTCTATGACCCCGATGCGCCCTCTGCGGGCGCCCCTCAGCCCTTCAGCCGCCCGGCCTTGCGCTAGTTCCGTCGCTCGGGGCTGCGGTCTCGGTGCGTGAGGGCCGCGCGCAGGTCCGGCTCGCCGATCGCGCGAACACCGCGTACGGCGACGGAGGTGAGGTACGTACGGTCGTCGCCGAGGTCGTCGGTGCGGCGGGCGAGGGTGCCGAGCAGCCGCTGTCCGGCCGGAGACGCCCAGCGCGTGTAGGGATGCACCTCGATGCGGGCGATGGCGAGGCAGCTCAGCGTGAGGATGAGCGGGAGCGCGAACCAGGCGGCGACCGGGACCTCGTTGCCGGTGGCCTGGGCGGGCAGCAGCAGGGCCACGGCGCCGAGTGCGACCACGGCAGCCGCCGCGGCCTGGACCTGGCGGACGGCGCCCGCAACGGTGGTACGGGCGCCGTCGGGGACGGCGAGGCCCGCCGCGACCAGGCGGTCGGCGAGGCGGCGTACCGAGTCCGCGGCGGCCGCCGCCGCCCGTACGGGCGCTATCCGGGACTGGCCCTCCGGGCCGATGGCTCCGATGACCGAGCGCTCCATCTCGTCGCGCCCGCGCGGGTCCACGACGGTCGCCCAGCCGGTGTGCGCGAGCAGCAGCCGGCGCTGGCGGGCCATCGACACCAGGGTCAGATCGGCGACCCGGGCCGGGCCGCCGGACAGGAACGCCGCCTCGTACAGCGTGAGGTCGTGCCCGCGCGCCGCGTCCGCGTCGACGGCCGCCGCCCGTACGGCGGCCAGACACAGCCGGGTGCAGGAGGTGCCGGCCGCGACCCAGGCCAGGAGCAGGAGGAGGACCCAGAACATGCCGTTTTTCTATGCCACGGGCCAGGCGGGCGCCATGGTTTATCCACGATGTGGACGGAGTGTTGCCGGTATGTGACGTTCCGGATTTGCTTGTGGGGCCGGGGAGTTGAGGAGGGGTTGGCGCGCGAGGCGGCCGGCGGAAGCGGGTGGCCCGGCGACGGCGGCGGTACGGGACCGCCGCGCGCGTACGACGGCCTCAGCGGCGCAGCAGCACCCGGCTGGTGGCGCGGCGGGTGGCGCGGGCCAGACGGGCCGTGGGGCGCTGCGACAGCGGGGCCGGGCCCGAGCGCTCCCGCCACCAGCCGCGCAGCCGGCGCCGGGTCTCCGCGTCCTCGGGGCGACCCGCGAGGAGCAGGTGCTCGGCGAAGTCGAGGGCGTCGCGCCGATAGCCGCCGGTCATCGGATGCCCCTGCGCATACGCGAGAAACGCCGGCCTGTACCCGTCCGCCAGGATCTCCGGCAACTCCGGGGCCACCTTAGCCACGACATCCGCCCGCTTGGCGGCAAGCGCCCGCGCCTGCACCCCGAGCCGCACCCGGTCGAACCCCTCGGGCACGGGGGTCCCCGCGACGAGCGCGGACAGCAGGGCGGCTTGGGCGAGGGCGAGGCGCTGGCGGGCGGGAGCGGGGGCGTGGGCGAGGGTGGTCGCGGCGGTTCCGGCTGCGTGCTCGGCGGCGGTCTCGGTGAGCGGCGCGGCTTTGCCGGTGGCCTCAGGTGCGCGTCCCGGAGTGTGCGCGGTCTGCGCGCCGGTTGCGGGTGTCCCGGCCGGGGCGTGCGCGCCGACCTGCCGCGCCATGGCCGCGGCGCTCGCGGGCGCCGCCGAGGGCCGCCCGTACGCCGTCCGCGAGCCCTCTCCGGACGCCCCCGCCGCCTCCAGTACCCCCCGAATCGCCCCCAACTCCCGCTCCAGCTCCCCCGGTTCGGGGAAGTTCTCGTCGCGCTCGAGGAGGACCCCCGGTGGGGTCACTCGGGAGGCGAGGTCGGCGAGGATGTCGAGGACGGGCTGGGGGACGGGGTGGGCGTGGCTGTCGTGCCAGACGCCGTCGCGTTCGAAGCCGCCGGCGACGTGGACGTAGGCGATGGCTTCGAGGGGGAGTTCGTCGAGGGCCTTGGCGGGGTCCTCGCCCCGGTTGACGTGGTTCGTGTGGAGGTTGGCGACGTCGATGAGGAGGCGTACGCCGGTGCGGTCGGCCAGGTCGTAGAGGAACTGGCCCTCCGTCATCTCCTCACCGGGCCAGGAGATCAGTGCGGCGATGTTCTCCACCGAGAGGGGGACGGGCAGGGCGTCCTGCGCGATACGCACGTTCTCGCACAGGACGTCGAGGGCGTCCCGGGTACGGGGGACCGGCAGCAGGTGCCCGGCCTCCAGCAGCGGCGACGCGGTCAACGGCCCGCCCGCCCGTACGAACGCGATGTGCTCGGTGACGAGCGGCGAGCCCAGCGCCTCCGCGCGCTCGGCGAGCGCGGTGAGCCGCGCCTCGTCGGGCCGGTCCGCGCCGCCGAGGCCCAGTGAGACCCCGTGCGGCACCACGGTGACCCCACGCTCACGCAGCCGCAGCAGCGACTCGGGGACATGCCCGGAGCATACGTTCTCGGCCACGGCCTCGACCCAGTCGATGCCGGGCATGCGTTCCACGGCCTCGGCTATCTCCGGCCGCCACCCGATTCCCGTCCCCAGCCGCCTCAGCCGCCTCATGGCCCCTCCTCCGTCGTCCGTCACGAACCTCGACCAGACCCTGTGTGTCGTCTCCTTACGACGGACCTGTGTTCCGGTGTGACGGAGTCATGGCCCCCGGGCCCGGCGCCGAACCCATCGGAGGGGACGTTCAGAGCAATATTTGAGGTTCGGGGCGGCAGCGTTGCTTCAGCACGTTGTCCGGGCCCGCGGGCCCCGCGTGCGAAGCGTGACGCGGCCGGTCAGGAACGCAGCGCCGGGTGATCCGCCACCACCGTGCACGACCCCGGCGCGATCTCCGTGAAGCCCGCGTCGCGCACCAGCGGCAGCCCGGAAGCGGTGAGTTCACGCCAGCGGGCCGGGTCGGCGGTGCGCACGGTGAGCGCGAATCCGCTGTCGCGCCAGGCCGCGCGCTCCTCGTCGGACAGCTCCCACCAGGCCAGCTGGGCGCCGTGGCCCGCCTGCGCCATGGTCTTGCCGGCCGACATGCCGAGGTCGGGGTTGAGCCACAGGACGGGAGCGGAGAGATCGGCGTCCACCGGCGGCTCCGGGTCCTCCAGGTCCGTGCCGGAGACCTGGAGCCGGGCCAGGTCCTTGGGCCAGCCGTCCAACGGGACCGGCGGGAAGACGCGCACCTCGGCGGACTTCCCGGTCACCGTGATGCCGGGCAGCGCCTCGGCCCGCCGCCACTCGGCGCCGCGCGCCCGCCGGACGACCTTGCGGATCCGCGCGTCCTGCCAGTCCCGCATCGCCTGCGCCCATTCACCGTCCCCGAGGGACCGCTCGTCGCCGAGGATGCTCAGCACAGCGCGGGCCGCGGTCTCCAGCGCGTCGGTACGCGCCGGGGGAGCGGCCCTCTCGATGCGTGCGACCAGAGGCAGCACGAACTGTGGTGCTTCGTCGCGCTCGGTGCGCTCGGAACGGAAAGGGCTGTCGTCGGCGGGGGTCGGGTCGCTGCTCACGCACCCCAGTCTGCCAGGCGGAAGATCCGTTCCTCCGGCGAGCGCCCGCCCGGTCCGGTCTTCCGCGGGCGCCCGTTCCGAGGGCAGCAGCCAGAAGGCCGCCGTCGCCCGGACCCCGCCCGCCGAGCCGAGCCGGAGCAGCCCGAAGGGCCGCGTGCCGCTCAGCCCGAGCAGGCGGTGCGCTCAGCCTCCTGCCACTCGCAGACCGGGCACAGCGTGATCCCCTTGTACGACTCCGGGTACTCGGTGGGCTCCCGGCACAGCACGCACTCGGCGTACGGTGGCCCGTCAGCCCGGGGCGGCCTGGTCGCGTCGATCGTGCAGTAGTCGTCGCTCATACCTCCAGGGTACGAGGCTCGGTGGGCGTACGAGGCTCGGTGGGCGTACGAGGCTCACCGTCGGCGTACGAGGCTCACCGCCGGCCGGCGGCTGCCCCGATCAGTTCGGACACCTTCACGAACCGGTACCCCTGTTCGCGCAGCTCGGGAACGATCGTCAGCAGCGCCGGCTCGGTCGCCGGGGCCGCGCTCCGCGTGCAGTGCATCACGACGACGGACCCCGGCCGCACGCCCTCGATGACCTGCCGCGCCACAGCATCGGAATCCGTCGCGAACGCGTCCCCGCTCACCACGTCCCACTGCACGGCGGTCACCCCGACCCCGCTCAGCATGCGCAGCGCCCGCTGGTCGTAACACCCACCGGGGAAGCGGAAGTACGGCATGGCATGGGGCAGGCCCGCCTTCTTGAAGGAGGCGTACGCCCGCTCCACGTCCGCCTGCATCTTGTCCTCGGGCAGGGTCGGCAGCCCGTAGCAGTCGTCCGTGAAGGCGTAGTGGCTGTACGAGTGGTTGGCGACCTCGAACAGCGGGTCCCGCCCGATGTCCCTGGCCTGCCGCGGATACTCGTCGACCCACCGCCCTGTCATGAACACGGTCGCGGGCACCTTGAACTCGCGCAGCGTGGCGATCAGTCGCGGATTGTCGAAGTGCTCCCCATCGGCCGCCCGCTCCCCCTGATCCGCGGTCATGTCCGCGTCGAACGTCAGCGCGACCACCTTGTCCGGAGTCCGCGGACCGTTCTTGAAGACGGGGGTCAGTCCGGCGGGACCGGGTGCGAGCGTCGGGGGGTGGGACGGCGTGGCACTGGACGAGGCGGGATGCGCCGGGCGGGCGGCGCGCGGGGTGCCGGGTGCACCGCAGGCGGCGAGGGCGGCCCCCAGGGTGGCAAGGGCGCAGGTCGCGATGAATCGTCGTACAGGAGTGATCACCTGATGACGATATGCAGATAAATCAGATGATCCGACCCTTATGGGCGCATGCCGGGCGGATACGGCCCCGATCTCACCCGCCTGGAGCTGGCTGACCTGCTGCGGTGTGCGCGGACGAGTGGTGCACACCCATTCGACCGGTGTGTGCGTGGTGCCCAACTCCGAGAGGTGGAGGGGGAGTTCGCGGCAGCTGTCGACGGGTGTCAAGTCCTCACCGGTGGACGGGAGTTGTGTGCGGCACCCGGGCTCATCTGGGGCGTTTATGACGCATGTGGAGCACTTGACTTCTGTGTGTGCATATGTCTAGGTTAGGTACGGATTGAACGAAATCTCCGTCTTTTGCCTGGTGAGAGACGAACATCTCAACATTCCGAGCGACGACCGCCCGGTCGTTGACAGTCCCGACGGGCGGAATCCCGCCGCGGGGTGTGCCGTGCGAATATCGGCAGCCCGGGTGGGCCCGATGCCGCGCAGTCAGCGCGTGAGTCGACAGACGGAAGCTCCCGTCACCTTCAAGGCCGATGTACCGGACCCCCCTCATGAATGCCCTACGGGCTCATGAACGCGATACGGGGTCCGGCCCCGTCGACGCCCCCGGGAAAGGGAAAGCATCATGCGGGCAACGACATCCAGGATCCTCAGGCTGGTCGGCAGCCTCTTCGCTGCTCTGGCTCTGGCCTTCGGCGGAGCCGGCATAGCCAGCGCCGCCAACTCATACGACTCGCATCGATCCGATCGCGACTACTGCGACGGTCGCTGGGGCGGATACGACTGGGGCTACTGCGGCTACGGCCACGGTCACCACGGCAACGGCTACGACAACGACCGCGGTGACCACGACAACGGGCGCGGTGACCACGACAACGGCCGCGGTGGCAATGGTCATGGCAATGGCAATGGCAATGGCCACGGCGGTGGCGGTCACGGCGACGGTGGCGGTAACGGTGGCGGCGGTCACGGCGGTGGCGGCGGCAACGGTGGCGGCGGTCACGGCGGTGGCGGCGGCAACGGTGGCGGCGGTCACGGCGGTGGCGGCGGCAACGGCGGCGGTGGCGGCGGTAACGGTGGCGGTGGCGGTGGCGGCGGCCACTGATGCCTGAACCAATGACCGCGCATCGGCTCGTTACAGCCGGTTGAGCCTTCGCAGGTGGCCCCGCGCAGCGACAGCTGCGCGGGGCCACCTGTCATGTCGGGCCGGAACCCTGCACGTATGTCGGGGCATGTATGCCGGGCCGGAACCCTGCGCGTCACTTGCCGGGCTCGTCGGGCTCATCGGGCTCGTCGAGTTCGTCGAGTTCGTCGAGCGGGATGTGCTCATGGGGCTCGTCGGGCTCGCGCTCGTCGAGCGGGATGTGTCCATCGGGCTCGTCGAGCGGGACATGTCCATCGGGTCGCGGGGGTGTCGACGGCTCGGTCGCCGCAGGCGGCGCTTGCCCGGCCTGTGCCCGCTCCAGGAACCGCAGCAGCTCCACAGGGAAGGGCAGGACGAGCGTGGAGTTCTTCTCGGCCGCGACCGCCACCACCGTCTGCAGCAGTCGCAGTTGCAGCGCGGCGGGCTGCTGGGACATGACACCTGCGGCTTGCGCGAGCTTCTTCGACGCCTGCAGTTCCGCGTCCGCGTTGATCACCCGGGCCCGCCGCTCCCGGTCGGCCTCGGCCTGCCGGGCCATCGACCGCTTCATCGTCTCCGGCAGCGACACGTCCTTGATCTCGACGCGGTCGATCTGCACACCCCAGCCGATCGCCGGGCTGTCGATCATCAGCTCCAGGCCCTGGTTGAGCTTCTCGCGGTTGGACAACAGATCGTCGAGATCGCTCTTGCCGATGATCGAGCGCAAGGACGTCTGCGCCATCTGCGAGACCGCGAAACGGTAGTCCTCGACCTGAATGACCGCGTCGGCCGCGTTGACCACCTTGAAGTAGACGACCGCGTCGACCCGGACCGTGACGTTGTCCCGGGTGATGCCCTCCTGGGCGGGCACCGGCATCGTCACGATCTGCATGTTGACTTTGTTCATCCGGTCGATGACGGGGAGGATCATGGTGAATCCCGGCGGCCGCACGTCACCGAGCAGACGCCCCAGCCGGAAGACCACACCGCGTTCGTACTGCTTGACGACCCGGGCCGCCGCCGACAGGTAGACCAGACCGGCCGAACCGACCCCTACCGCCGCGACGACAAGTTCCTCGACCATGACGACTCCCTTCGAGCCGTCCAGTATGACTTGTATGTCCACTTTACGTCGTAGGGCTGGGCCTACCGCACGGCAGGCCCAGCCCCTACGGGTCTCGGCGGGTTACGACCCCGAGGTGACCTTCACCGGCTCGATCCCGGTCGCACGGTGCCGCGCCGACCAGTTCTCCAGCGCACTCCGGCACACGTGGTCCAGGTGGTGCAGGCCGGAGAGGTCCAGTTCGACGGGTGGGCGGCGGGGCTCCCCGTCGCCGACCGCGGCGAGCGCCGCCGGCACCGCACGCAGGCGCCGCGGCAGCCGCTGCCACAGGACGAGCACGGCGACGGTGCCCGCGCCGAGCCCCAGCGATGCCAGGGCCTCGGTGCTTCCCGCCGCGTCGACGAGCGCCTGAGGCAGCCCGGCGAGCTTGTCGAGTCCGGACGCCGGTGCCTCGAGGCCCGCCATCGCGTAGAGCTGGCCCGCGATCAGCACGAGCCCGATCCCGGCCAGCATGCCCTCGACGACGGCCACGGATATCGCGCGGAAGTAGCGCCCCAGCTTCAGGGCGCCCATGAGGAGCTGGAGCAGACCCGTGGCGAGCACGATGACTCCGAGGACGGCAAGCCCGAACTCCCGTACGGCCTCGAAGACCAGCACGGTCAGCCCGGCGGCCGGTCCCGACACCTGCAGGCTGCTGCCGCGCATCAGCCCGGTGACGATACCGCCCACGATGCCGGTGACCAGGCCGAGTTCGGCCGGTACATCGGAGGCGACCGCGACGCCCACGCACAGCGGTAGGGCGACGAGGAACAGGACGATCGACGCCGCGAAGTCCTGCCGAGCGTAAGGGAGTTTCATTGCGGAGAGTTTCGTTGTGGAGAGTTTCGTGGCGGAGAGTCTCATCGCCCGGCTCACAGCGCTTCGAAGGAGTCGGTTTCCGGCCGGTGCGCGCGTACGGCACCGTGTGGACCTCGTAGTACCAGACGTGCAGGCGCAGTTGACCTGCCGTCAGGGCTCGCTGCACACACGGGTATTCACGAAGCCTGAGCAACTGCGCGAGCACGTGGTTCTGTACGGCGGAGGCGACGGCGGGGTCGTCGTCCGGTGTGTCGGACGGGGGTTCGGCCTGCGCGAGCCAGTCGCGTACGGCCGGTACGGCGGTCAGGTCCTCGCCGCGCACCATCGCGCCCACGGCGCCGCAGTGCGAGTGGCCGCAGACCACGATCTCGGAGACGCCGAGCACGTCGACGGCGTACTCGATGGTGGCCGCCTCGCTGGTGGGGTGCTCGGAGGCGTACGGGGGAACGATACTGCCCGCGGTGCGCAGCTCGAAGAGCTCGCCCGGGCGGGCGCCGGTGATCAGGGCCGGGACGACCCGGGAATCGGAGCAGGTGATGCTGTGTTTTTCTGGGGGATACCGCCAGACCCCCGGGACCTGCGGAGACTGGCCTTCGGCCAGTTTGGCGAACTCCTCAGGCGATGGCTTGTTCTGGCCCTTGACCAGGGAGGGGTGAGGGGTCAGGCGGGCTCGACGAGTCCCTTGGCGTCCCGCGCCAGCGCCGTGAGCCGGGATATCGCGCGGAAGTACTTCTTGCGGTAACCGCCCTTCAGCATCTCCTCGCTGAAGAGCTGGTCGAAGGGCAGTCCGGAGGCGAGGACCGGTACCTCGCGGTCGTACAGGCGGTCGGCGAGCACGACGAGCCGCAGCGCCGTCGACTGGTCCGGGACCGGCCGGACATCGGTGAGGCAGACGGCCCTGACGCCGTCCGTCATGGCGCCGTACCGGCTGGGGTGGACACGCGCCAGATGGTCGAGCAGATGCGGGAAGTCATCGAGGGACGCGCCGCTGGTGGCGTACGCCGCCTTCGTGACCTGCTCGTCGGAGAACGGCGCCGGGGCCTCGGGCAGCCCGCGGTGGCGGTAGTCCTCGCCGTCGATGCGCAGGGGCCGGAAGTGCGCGGACAGTCCCTGGATCTCGCGCAGGAAGTCGGCCGCCGCGAACCGGCCCTCGCCGAGCTTGCCCGGCAGCGTGTTCGAGGTGGCGGCGAGCGCGACGCCCGCGTCGACCAGCTTGCCGAGCAGGGTGGAGACGAGGACGGTGTCGCCCGGGTCGTCCAGTTCGAACTCGTCGATGCACAGCAGCCGGTGGTCGGACAGCGTATGCACGGTCTTCTGGAAGCCGAGCGCGCCGACCAGGTTCGTCAGCTCCACGAAGGTGCCGAACGCCTTGAGCGCGGGCTCGGCCGGGGTCGCGTGCCACAGGGAGGCCAGCAGGTGGGTCTTGCCGACGCCGTAGCCACCGTCGAGGTAGACGCCCCGGGGGCCGGCGGGGGTCTTCGGGGCCTTGCCGAAGCCGAACAGCCGGCGCCCGCCCGTCTCCCACCACCGCCCTTCCAAGGAAGCGCTTCGCGCCCTCTTTTTTCCGCCGCCGACCGCGTGCGCCCCGCCCAGACCGCCGGCGAAGCCTTCGAGGATCCGTACGGCCTCGGTCTGGCTGGGCTGCTGCGGATCCGGGATGTACGTGGCGAAGCGGACCGAGTCGAAGCGCGGCGGCGGCACCATCTCGGCCACGAGCCGGTCGGCGGGGACGTGCGGCACGCGGGCGCACAGGGACAGCGGGGCCGCTTCGGCTATCGGGTCGAACCCGGAGGCGGTGGAGGAGGGCGACACAGTTCCCCACTCTAAGGGCCGTGCCACACTGCACGACATGCGACGCCTGTTCCCTGTGACCTACGAAACAGCAGCCCAGGCCCCGGGTGGGCCCCCTGAGGCGGGTGGGGCGGACAGCGAAGGCGTGTCCCCCGGGACGTCTTCCGGGGCGGATGTGACGGACCGGGAGTGGGGGCTCGGTGAGCTGGCGGAGGCGTACGCCTACCCCGAGGTCAGCGAGCCCTGGCTGCGCGCCAACATGGTTTCCACGCTCGACGGCGCCGCCCAGCACGAGGGGCGCTCGCAGCCGATCTCCGGCGCCACCGACATGCGGGTCTTCGGGGTGCTGAGGGGCCTCGCCGACGTCGTGGTCGTCGGCGCGGAAACGGTACGCCAGGAGGGTTACCGTCCGGCACGCGCGCGTGAGGCCTTCGTGGCGCTCCGGGAAGCCGCCGGACAGGGCCCCGCGCCCGCCATCGCCGTGGTGACGGCGAGCCTCGACCTGGACTTCTCGCTTCCGCTCTTCGCCTCGCCCCTGGTGCCCACGCTGGTGCTGACGGGAGCCGCGGCGCCCCCGGACCGGATCGCGGCGGCCGAGAAGGCGGGCGCCCAGGTGGTGATCGCCGGGGACGGCAGCGGGGTGGACCCCGCCCGCGCCGTACGGGCCCTCGGCGAGCGCGGGCTCACCCGGCTGCTGACCGAGGGCGGGCCCCGGCTGCTCGGCCAGTTCGTCGCGGCCGGCGTGCTCGACGAGCTCTGCCTGACCGTGTCGCCGATGCTCACCGCGGGCGACGCGCAGCGCATCGCCTCAGGGCCCTCGATCGCGGTCCCCCAGCGATTCGAACTCGTGTCCCTGCTGGAGGAGGCCGGGTTCCTCTACACCCGATACCGTCGGTCCTGACGAGTTGGCGGAATGTCCCGTTCCGTTTAGCTTCCGGCGGGCACACTAAATCTCGCAGACCCCGTGCGGTTACGGGGCAGGATGGTTTCCGCAGGGGGCCTGGGAACGGCCCACGGAGGAGAAGGGCGCCTGTCGTGTTCACAAGCGTATTGATGATCGAGAAGGCCCTGACGTCCGCCGACGTGGAGTTCGTCACCACCTTGCACGGCGACGAGGAGGTCGCCTTTCACGTGCTCCTCCAGCCCCGGGGCGACCAGGCCGACCGGCTGCTGCGGGCCATCGACGACGTGGCGCTCGGCGAGCTGGACGAGGCGGCGCACGAACGGGAGACCCCGGAGGGCGAGGAGGCGGCCGGACAGGGACAGCAGGCCCTCGATGTGTCGCTGGTGGCCCTGCGCGCGGCCGGCAGCCAGGCCGAGGGCCGGCTCATCGAGGACCACCCGCTGGACGCCCTCAAGAGACTGGTCGACGAGAGCGACGCCGACGAGGTCATCGTGCTGACCGACCCCCACTACGTGGAGGAGTTCTTCCACCGCGACTGGGCCTCCAGAGCGCGGCACAAGGTGGGGGTACCGGTGCTGAAGCTCTTCTCGCACAGCAAGGCGTGAGCGCGTGAGCGCTGCCGCTGGGCTGGGCGGTGGGCGCCGTTGGGGTTGTGGTGGGCATGCTGCGGGGCTGCGGGGCGCGGGGTGCACGTACGTGTGGCTGGTCGCGACCGCGCGGTGGAGCCGCGCAGGGCACGGCCATGCGCGGCGGGCCCGCGTCTTGGGGGGCTTTCGTCGCAGCCCCGCACCCCTCGTGGGGCGCTTCCGTCGCAGACGCGCACCTCCCGGGGGCGCTTTCGTCGCCGCCCGTGCGCCTTGATGGCGCGTCCGTCGGCGTCCCCTGTGAGGTCGTCGGCGTCCCTTGTGAGGTGCTGCCCGCCGTACGCAATAGTCTGGGGGCGCGTTCTCTTCGGGGGGCGCGCTCACCTTCGTACCGGATCTTGGGGAGATACACGCATGGCACCCGGCCTTCCTACCGCCATGGACCGACCGCACTTCATCGGCATCGGCGGCGCCGGAATGTCGGGCATCGCGAAGATCCTCGCGCAGCGCGGGGCCAAGGTCGCGGGCAGCGACGCGAAGGAGTCCGCGACCGCCGAGGCCCTGCGCGCGCTGGGCGTGACGGTGCACATCGGCCACGCGGCCGACCACCTGGCGTCCGACGCCACCTGCGTCGTGGTCTCCTCCGCGATCCGCGCGGACAACCCGGAGCTGGCCCGCGCCGCGGAACTCGGCATCCCGGTGGTCCACCGTTCGGACGCCCTCGCCCGGCTGATGGACGACCTGCGCCCGATCGCGGTGGCGGGCACGCACGGCAAGACGACCACGACATCGATGCTGGCGGTGTCCCTGTCCTCGCTGGGCCTGTCCCCCTCGTACGCGATCGGCGGCGACCTCGACGCCCCCGGCTCGAACGCCCGGCACGGCGACGGTGACATCTTCGTCGCCGAGGCGGACGAATCGGACCGCAGCTTCCACAAGTACGCGCCCGAGGTGGCGATCGTGCTGAACGTGGAGCTGGACCACCACGCAAACTACGCGTCCATGGACGAGATCTACGAGTCCTTCGAGACGTTCGTGGACCGCATCACCGAGGGCGGCACCCTGGTGATCTCGGCGGACCACGAGGGCGCGCGCGAGCTGACGCGCCGGGTCACGGCCTGTGACGTCCGCGTGGTGACGTACGGCGAAGCGGCGGACGCGGACGTCCGGGTGCTCTCCGTGGTCCCGCAGGGCCTCAAGAGTGAGGTGACGATCCTGCTGGACGGTTCGGAGCTGACCTTCACGGTCTCCGTCCCCGGCCGTCACTACGCGCACAACGCGGTCGCCGCGCTGGCGGCGGGCGTGGCGCTCGGTATCCCGGCGGCCGAGCTGGCCCCCGCGCTCGCCTCCTACACGGGCGTGAAGCGCCGCCTCCAGCTGAAGGGCGAGGAGGCGGGCGTCCAGGTCATCGACTCGTACGCGCACCACCCGACCGAGATGACGGCCGACCTGGAGGCCATGCGCGCGGGTGCCTCCGGCCGCATCCTCGTGGTCTTCCAGCCCCACCTGTTCTCCCGCACCCAGGAGCTGGGCAAGGAGATGGGCGAGGCCCTGTCCCTTGCGGACGCCTCGGTCGTCCTGGACATCTACCCGGCCCGCGAGGACCCGATCCCGGGCGTCACGAGCGAGCTGATCATCGAGGCGGCCCGGGCGGTGGGCGTGGATGTGACGCAGGTCCACGACAAGGCCGAGGTTCCCTCCGTCGTCGCGGGAATGACCAGGCCCGGTGATCTGGTTCTCACTATGGGCGCGGGCGACGTCACGGATCTCGGTCCCGAGATCCTGACCCGCCTGGCGCAGCAGTCGTATCTTTCCTGACTTTCCATTGTGAGGGGTTGAGCTTCATGTCGTACGACATCGAAAAGCCGGATGAGCAGTGGCGCGCGGAGCTGACCCCGGCGGAGTACAAGGTCCTGCGCCAGGCGGGCACGGAGCCGGCGTTCACCGGTGAGTACACGGACACCAAGACCAAGGGTGTCTATTCCTGTCGCGCCTGCGGCGCCGAGCTCTTTACCTCCCAGGAGAAGTTCGAGTCGCACTGCGGCTGGCCGTCCTTCTTCGATCCGAAGGACACCGACGCGGTCGAGCTGATCGAGGACCGTTCGCACGGGATGGTGCGTACCGAGGTGCAGTGCGCGAGGTGCGGTTCCCACCTCGGCCACGTCTTCGAGGGCGAGGGGTTTCCGACGCCCACGGATCAGCGGTACTGCATCAACTCGATCTCGCTGCGTTTGGCTCCGGACGAGGAGTAAGGGGGCGGGACGCCGGGTCCCTGTGGATCCGTCGGCTCACGAAGTTGTCGGGTTCCGCGTCAACACCCTTGCGGAGCCCGGCAGTTACGATCATGCTTCTCCCCGGTCGAGCGTTGTGCACCGATGAGCGGCGATGGTCGGAAGTAGGGGTGACTGCCACGGTGGGTGTGACCGGGGTCGAGGCGGTGGTGCGAGCCGACGCGGCGCTGCTGGAGGCCGATCTGGCGGAGTTCCTCGGCTCGTTGACCGCCGCACCGGCGCACGGAGGCCCTGGGGCGGCGGCGTCGGTGTACGACGCGGCGTTGCGGCGTTCGTTGTACGAGCCGGTCGCCGATGCGGTCGGATCCAAGGTGGGGCAGGAGGCCTTGCCGCCCGCTGCCGGGGCGCCCGGCGGCAACGGGGCGCCGCTGCGTCCGTCGATGGTGTACTGGGCGTACCGCAACTACCGTGGCTTTCCCGACGAGGTCGGGGACCAGGCGTCCTCGGCGGATCTTGCGACGATCCGCCGCGCGGCGGTGGCGGTGCGGATTCTGTTGAAGGCCGCAGTCGCACTCGACGACATCCAGGACGGCAGCGACGTCCGCTACGGCGAGGCCGCGCTCCACGTCACCCATGGCGTACCGCTGGCCCTCAACACCGGTTCCTGGTTGATCACGGCCGCGCTGCGACACGCGGCCGATCCGGACGTTGTGGACGGCCTCGTGCGGTCGATCGCAGACGGCTTCACCGGCCAGGCCGTCGACCTGGCCGCGCGGTCGGCGCGCACCCGCGCCGAGCTGGTGGCCGCGCCCCATGAGGCGCGGGTGGACTTCTGGGAGTCGATGGCCGCGCTCAAGACCGGGACGCTGTTCGGGATGCCGCTCGACGCGGCGGTGGCAGCTCTGCGTGTCGCCGCGGATGAGCGGCGCACGCTGGACGACGCCATGCGCCGGCTCGGGCTGGCGAGCCAGCTGTTCAACGACCTGACCGACATCGTGCCCGAGCTCGGCGGGGCCAACACCCACGAGGACTTCGACGGATTGAGCAACCGCGTCTTCCTGGAACTCCTCGACTCCGCGCCGCCCGCGCTGTGCGCTTCCGGCGAACTGGCCGGCGAGAGGCTGAAGTCGTTCGTCCTCGGCCATCCACGGCTGGAGCAGACGCTCCTGGCGCTCGCCGCCGAGGCGGTCGAACTGAAGCGGGCGGCCAAGGACGCTGTGCACCGCGTGTGCCGCTCCGAGCGCAGCGCGGCGTACTTCGACGTGACGATCGAGCGCAAGGGGCACCTCATCGACCGTCTCCACGAGACGGTCCGGCAGCGGAGCGGCGCGTGACGGCTGTGGTGGCCGAGCGGCTGCGGGCCGGCACCCGGGGCTGGCACGATGCCTTGGAAGCCACCCGGTTCGCCACCGCGATGGCCGACGGGACCCTCCCGCTCGACCGGTACGTCGGGCAGCTCACCGCCTACCGCGTGGTCCTGGAGGCGCTCGAAGGCGAACTGTCGTGCGCCGCAAGCCCGTCCGTCGCCCGGGTCTGGTCGGCGGACCTGGCCAAACTTCCCTTCCTCGAGCGCGACCTGCGGTATTTCGCCGAGTCGGGCATCGCTCCGAAGCCCTGGGCGGCCGACGAGACGGCGGCGTTCGCGCAGGAGATACGCCGCACCGCCGCATCCGCCCCCCAGGACCTGCTCGGCTTCCTGTACGTACTGGAAGGCTCCACGCTCGGCGCCCTGGTACTGCGCCCGTACGTCACCACGGCCTACCGGCTGCGCACCGCGGACGGAGTGGCCTACTACGGCAGCGGCGACCGCGACCGCTGGGCGCGCTTCACGGCCCGCATGAACCAGGCCCTCACCGAACCCGAGGCGCAAGACCGCGTCATCACCGCCGCCCAACGGGCCTACCACCACATCGCGGCGATTACCGAGGCCCTGTCCGTGGGCCTGCCGGCTCCGAACCCGTGAACTTCTTTTTCCCACCCTGAGCTGTGCACCTTTCTCGAGGTCACATACCTACAGGTCGGCTACGAGGAGCCGGTAGCCGGCATCGAGTGTGCCGCGGGCGAGCAGGTCGGCGTGGCGTTCGTACCAGAGGCCGGAGGACAGGTCGTCGGACAGCCGCGCCAGGCCCGGGCGGAGGACCTCCTCGCCGGTCTGGGCGAGCATCGAAATACCGGCCCGTACTTGCGGATCGAGGTAGGCGTCGGGCCGACGCCAGAAAGCGGCGCCGAAACCGTCCGTGCAGTCATGCGGGATCGGTACCGTCTCGATGCGGGCGCCTCCCAGGAGCGCGGCCAGCCGGTCGATGGCGATGGCCCGGGTGTCGTCGAACGTTGCCGCCTCGGGCAGGTAGTCGTGCACCAGCCAGAACCTGCGGAAGGCGACCTGGTCCCAGGTGAGGATCACGACGCGTCGGCGGGCGATCCGGAGTAGTTCTCCGATGCCGGCTTCCAGGTCCGTCCAGTGGTGCACGGTCAGGAGGGCCATCGCCGCGTCGGCCGAGTCGTCAGCGAGTGGGATCGACTCCGCGGAGGCCTGCATGGCCCGCGCAGAGCCCGCCGGACGCTGGGCGATCATCACCGAGCTGGGTTCGACTGCCAGCACGGTTTGCGGCGGCTCGTATGAACCGGCGCCGGCGCCTACATTGATCACCGTTGCAGCATCGCCCAGTGCCTTGTGGATCCGGGCAGCGATCCGGGGATCCGGTCGTCGGGTGGAGCTGTAAGTCCCGCCGATGCTGTCATAGGTCGCCACGAAGGACAGGATGCCCATGTCGCATGCGCGGGATGCGGGATGCGGGATGCGTGATGCGTGATGCGGGGGCTGGTCGCCGGGGCGGGCGTACGGTGCTGCGCGTACGCCGCGCGGCGTTCACGGTGCGGACGGCATGAGCGCAGCGGCGCCGCACCACGCGGCCCGGCGCCGAGGCCCGGTACCCAACTATCCACCCCGCCTCGGTCATGGCCGGATCCCGGCTGTTGTCAACGTCATGTAAGCGCTCTTATCGTCCTCTTCAGCCGAAGACAGAGGAGACCACCCCGTGCCCCTCCCGCTGTCCGTGCAGCTCTACACGCTGCGAGAAGAGTTGGCCGACGACCGGGACCGCACGCTGCGACGCCTCGCCGGGATCGGATACGGCGCCGTCGAACCGTACCGGCCACAGGACGACCCCGAAGGATTCCGCGCCCTCGCCGACGACCTCGGCCTGACGATATCCGGCGCCCACTGCGGCGCCCTCCTCGACCCCCGAGCCGTCCCGGAGATCTTCGCCGCGGCCAGGATCCTCGGCACCGACCACCTCATCGTCCCCGCCGGAATCCCGCACGAGGACTTCACCACGCGCGAAGGCCTGGCCCGCGCGGCCGGCACCCTCAACCGCCTCGCCGAACAGGCCGCACCGCACGGCCTGCGGATCGGATACCACAACCACTGGTGGGAGCTCGAGCCCCGGATCGAAGGACGGCACGCCCTCGAAGTCCTCGCCGAGCAGCTCGCCCCCGAGGTCTTCCTGGAGATCGACACCTACTGGGCCGCGGTGGGCGGCGCCGACGTCGTCAGCGTGCTGCGGCGGCTCGGCGAGCGCGTCCACGCCCTGCACATCAAGGACGGGCCGGTCCTCAAGGGCGAGCCGCACACCGCCGTCGGCCAGGGCCGGATGCCCGTGCCGCGGATCCTCGCCGCCGCCCCACACGCCCAGCCCGTCGTCGAACTCGACTCCTGTGCCGGCGACATGATGACGGCGCTCGCCGAAAGCCACGCCTACCTCACGTCCCTCGACCCGCTGGAGACGGAATGAGCCTCGGACCCCTGGGCGTCGCGATCGTCGGCGCGGGAGTCATCAGCGACCAGTACCTCACGAACCTCTCCACCTTCCCGGACGTGAAGGTGCTCGGCATCGCCGACATCGATGTCGAACGGGCCCGCGCACAGGCCGCCGCGTACGACGTCCCGGTCGCCGGAGACCTCGACACGGTCCTGGCCCTCCCCGAAGCCGAGATCGTCGTCAACCTCACCGTCCCCGCAGCCCACTACGACGTCGCGAGCGCCGCGCTCAAGGCGGGCAAGCACGTCTACGGTGAGAAGCCGCTCGCCCTGGACCGCGACGAGGGCGAGAAGCTGCTGGCCCAGGCCTCCGACCTCGGGCTGCGGGTGGGGTGCGCGCCCGACACGTTCCTGGGCGCGGGCATCCAGTCCGCCGCGCGGGCCCTCGCCGCCGGTGCCATCGGCGCCCCCGTCTCGGCCATGACCGCGGTCATGAACCGCGGCCCCGAGCTCTGGCACCCCAACCCGGAGTTCTTCTACCAGCCGGGCGCGGGACCGCTGTTCGACCTCGGGCCGTACTACCTCACCACGCTCGTCGCCCTCCTCGGCCCCGCCACCCGCGTGGCCGCCCTGTCCCGGACGGGACGCCGGGAACGCGTCATCGGCTCCGGCCCCAAGGCGGGCACGGCCTTCCCGGTGGACGTGCCCACCCACGTCACCGCCCTGATCGACTTCGAGGACGGGCCCAGCGCGTCGTCGACCTTCAGCTTCGACTCGGCCCTGGGCCGCATCCTCTTCGAGATCACCGGCACCGAGGGCACCCTGGCGGTGCCCGACCCCAACACCTTCGGCGGTCGGCTGCGCGTCAGGGCACCCGGCGAGACGGAATGGCGCGAACTGCCCGTCGATGGGCCGCAGTCGGGGCGCGGCATGGGCGTCCTCGACATGGCCCGGGCGATCCGCGCCGACGGGCCGCACCGGGCGTCGGGCGAACTCGCCCAGCACGTACTGGAGCTGATGACGGCCGTCACCGACTCCGGCGAGCGCACCGCCTTCACGGCCGTCGCCTCCCGGTGCGCCAAGCCTCTGCCGATGCCCGCCTCTTGGGACCCGGCCGCCGCCACGCTGACCTGACGGCGCCCGTACGTCCCTCGTCGCCGTCACGTCAGCGGTGACCTCGGCGACATCGTCGGCCGGCCCAGCGGCAGCGGCAACCCGCTCCGCGTGGATCGACCACACTGGCGAACTCCCCGTCATCGAAGGCACGTTGATCCGCCTGGAGGTCGACCGCCTGCCCTGGCGGCCACGATTCACTCCCCGTCTGGCTGTGGACGTCGGCCACCGGCCTGACTGGCGAGGACGTCGACCTGCGCTGGCAGGCGTTCCTGCGCAGGTTCGACCTGGAGCACAGGTAGTGCATCAACAGCATTTCATCTGCGGCTGACGCCTGGCGAAGGCCGCGTCGGGTTCCGAGTCCGCCCGGGGCAAGCGGGGCGTCCACCCGCTGCGGGCAGGCACCCGTCCCGGTGAAGCCGTTTCGGCTACCCTCGTACTCAAAGACCCTGCTGGGGAGGGTGAGTTGACGGGGAGCACAGGGGCTGTCGAGCCGGGTGGTGGAAGGGTTCGCAGGAGGGATTTGCGGACCAGGGCCTTTCCGGTGCTTGCCACCAGTACGCCGCTCGAGAGGCTGGAGTCGGTTCAGTCGCTGCGTGCCTGGGCCGAGCAGGAAGCCGAGGACGCCATCGAGTGGTACCTCGAGGACAAGCGGCTCAAGCGTCTTGGATCCCGGGTCATCCGCGGCCTGATGATCATACTCGCGACGACCGGCACTCTGATCCCGCTGGTCGGCGCCGCCTCGGATGCGGACATTCAGAGCTGGGGCTATGTCTTCCTGGCCGCGGCCGCGGGCTGCAAGGGTTTCGACTACTTCTTCGGCCTCTCCACGGCCTGGATGCGTGACATAACCGCGGCGCAGGCGCTGCGCGGCGAGGTGAACGCGTTCCGGCTGGCCTGGTCGGCGGAGCTGCTGCGGGATGTCACGGGCGAGCCGGAGCAGGCGGTGATCGAGCGCAGGATGAACCTGATCGGTGGGCTGGTCGGCAGGATCCGGGCCCACCTCGAATCCGAGACCGCGGACTGGACCGCGGAGTTCCGGGCAGGGCTCCAGCAGTTCCAGGAACAGGCCGTGGCGCTGCCGGCGCCGCGGGAAGCCGGTGCGGCAGCGGAGCGCTGACCGCCCGGTCCCGTCGCCCCGTCCCCCAGCCGAATCCGCGTCCCGTCCCCCAGCCGAATCCGCGTCGCGGATCCGCCGGCTCCCGAGGATGTGCCATGTCACGCTCCACCCGCTCAGCAACCCGGACGCGACACGCCTACGGCCCGCAGCCGGGTGCGAGCCCGGTCGACGGCCTGCTGGTGCGCTCCGACCCGGTGGGCGCGCGGCTGGTGGAGCGGGCCCTGCGCTCGCTCGCCGAGCCGGCGTTCCTGCTGCCGAGGCTCAGCGCCGTCTGGCTCTGGGGCGACGAGATCGTCGCGGAGGTGGCCGACGCCTCGGCCGGCCGTCTGCTGCCCGACCAGTGGCGGGCGAGCCGCGACGCGCGCCGGTGGTACCTCAGCCGGGAGAGCGCGAGGGCGTGCGAAGACCGGGACGCGGCGGCCGATGCTCTCCCCTACCCCCACGTCGTGACGGTGGGCAGGGGCGATGGCCTGAGGCTGCTGCTCAACCTCGACGCCGGGACGGGTCTGGGCGCCGTGACCGGTCCGGTGGCGCTCAGGGGTGCTCTCCTCGAGGCGATCGCCGCCGAACTGGCCACGACGCAGTGGTCGGGCCAGGTCCGGATCACCGGTGTCGGAGTGGCGCACGACCTCGCGTCCTTGTTACCGGACCGGGTGGACGTACTGCCCGGCATCCCCGCCCTGCTCGAGTCGATGGCGGCCGGTCCGGCGTCCGACGCGGTGCTCACCGGTTGGGGGTACCGCCCCGCACATCCCGCGACCGCGAGCCAGGTCATCCTCGTCGGCACCGAGCCGTCACCCGCCGAGGCCCGGCACCTCGCCCGACTCGCCGCCCGGGGCGGAAGGATGGGGCCGCGTGTCCTCGTCGGCACGGCCCACGGTGACCTGCCCGGCGCGGGCTACGAGATCGAGATCGCCGAGGACGGCAGGATCCGCGCTCCGCTGCTGGGAGTTGACGCGGCGCCGGAGTCGGCACCGCCCGCCCGTACCCGCATACTGCCGGCGCCCCGGGTGGCGCGGCCCCCCTCATGGTCGTCCGTTCCGCTCACCCCGGGCCCGGGGCGTACGGCGGTCTCGGGCGCCGACTGGACGTTCACCGTCGTGATGCCGGGCGGGGCGGAGCAGGACGTCGTCCTTCAAGCCGACGAGTCGACGCCCGTCGGGGCCGTCGCGGCCCAGCTCGCCCGTCTCGGCCCGCGTCAGACGACCCCCGACCTGTTCACAAGTGAGGGGGAGCGGTTGGCGCCGGACGCGACGCTGGCGCGGACACCCCTGTACGACGGCTGCAGGATCTTCCTCGGTGCGCAGTCCGAGGGGGCGGTCCCGGCCGGAGACAGCGGGCTGCGGCTGACGTCGGAGGGTTTCGCGCGGTTTCGCGATCTGTACGTGTCTCCGGCCGGGGGAGGAACGCTGGCGTTCGACCGGCAGGCGGCGACGGAAGTGGGCGCCGCTGCGGGGAGCCAGGCGGCGGCGGACGGCAAGGACCGGAAGTCCGCACCGCCCCTGAGCCGTTCACTGCAGCGGGCCTACGCCGCCTTGGTACGCGGCCGGACACCCGGCCGGCCGGGCGAGACGAGGCCGCGCTTCGCCGACTCCTTCGAACTCCCGGGTGAGATCTTCGGGTCGCTGACCCGGCTGTGGGAGCGCGGCCCGGACCACCCGGACCACCTCGTCCTGCGCGTCGGCCGGAGCACGGGCGGCCCGGTGACCCTCTCCCTGCGGCACAGCGGCAGTCTGGGCATCGCGGCCCATCGCGACGTCGCCCGCAGGCTGGCGGGCTGGCTCGTTGCCCAGACGGTGCTGCTGCACCCGCCCTCCGACGTCGCGGTACGGGTGCTCACCGACGAATCGGGGGAGAAGTTCTGGAGATTCGCCCGATGGCTGCCGCCCGACGGGCTGATGTCCCGAGGGGGCCAGCCGGTGCGGATCAGCCGTGAGCCCGCAGCGCACGGGAGACTCCTCGACGAGGCTGCGCTGATCATCCTCGAACGGCTGCGGGGCGAGCGGGGACCGGAGTCCCCCTGGGGTGACACCACGCTGGTCATGGTCGTCGACGACCTGTCGGCGCTGCGCGCGGCCCCGTGGGCCGAGGAGGTGCTCCGCTCCGGGCCGGACGTCGGGGTGTACGTGATCTGCCTCGCCGAGGACAAACGGCACCCGCTCGACCTGTACGGGACCCGCCTGACGCCGGGCGACGCAGGGGGGTGGGTCATCGGCCTCGCGCAGGAGCACAACGGCATGAGGCAGAAGTGGGTCCCCGACCAAATGGTGCCGGCCCAACTCGACGGCCTGGCACGGCTGCTCGCTCCGCTGTGCGACGACTCCGCCGGGACGACCGGCCCCCGGACCGAACGCCTCCTGGATCTCCTCGACCTGGATCTCCCGACCGCCGAGCGGATCGCCGACCGGTGGCAGGGCACCCCGCGCTCCCCGGCGGCGGTGCTGGGCGGTTCGGCCGGCCGGCCCTTCGTCCTCGACCTGCGCGGCGACGGCCCGCACGCCCTGGTGGCCGGGATGGCCGGCTCCGGGATGGAGGACCTGCTGTGCGCCTGGCTGACGTCACTGGCCGTGGCGAACCGCCCCGACGAGCTGAATCTGCTGTTCGTCCACCACGACGGAGGTGAGGCGTTCGCCCAGGCGGCCCGGCTGCCGCACACGGTGGGCGTGCACACCGCACTCGACTCCTACGCGGCGGCACGCGGACTGACCGCTCTTTCCGCAGAACTGAGGCGCCGTCAGAAGCTGGTGAAGGAGGCCGGGGCCCGCGACTTCGAGCAGTACACGGTGATCCGCGCGTCCGACGCCGCAGAGCTGCCCGCCCTGCCCCGTCTGGTACTCGTCGTCTCCGATCTCGCCCAACTCCAGGAGGAAGTACCGGAGTTCGTGTCCGGGCTGATCGACGCCACCCGGCGGGGCCCGGAAGTGGGCGTCCACATGGTCCTCGCGACCCGCCGCCCGTCCGACGTGGTGACCCGGGACGTACTCGAGTTCGCGCCCCTGAGACTCGTCCTGCGGCTCGCGGATCCCGCCGACAGCGAGCTGCTGATCGGCACCCCGGCCGCCGTCCTGCTGGACCCGGGACGCCACGGACTCGCCTATGTGCGCCGCGCCTCCGGTGCCCTGGAACTCGTACGCCGCGCACGCCTGGGCGAGCGGCAGCAGGAACCGTCCGCTCCGCGCGACGCCGTACGGGTCCTGCCGACGGACTGGACGGGTGCCCCGCAGCAGCCTCCGGCCAGAACTCCCGGGGCCGCGGCCCTGGCCGCCGGCGGCGACGAGTTGGCCGACCTCGTTCGCATCATCGGACAATTCAACGCGGACTTCGGTGGTGAGCTGGCCGACCTCGTCCGCGCCATCGGACAGGCCGCGGCCGCCCTGGACGACCTGCCCGCACCGCACGTCCCGTGGCCGCCTCAACTGCCGCTGTCGGTCCGGCTGAAGGAGACCGCCGTCGGGCCGGACGCCCTGTGGCCCGTCCGGCCCCGGCCCGGGGCGCGCACACCGGTCGTCTTCGGACTGCGCGACGCGCCCGGCGCCCAGGGGTTCCAAGAGGCCGCCTGGGACCTCGACCAGGACGGACCCCTGCTCGTGTCCGGCGACGCGGTCAGCGGGCGGACCCAGCTGCTGCTCACCCTCGCCGTCGCCGTCGCCGAGCAGTACAACGTGGCGGACGTCCACCTCTACGCCATCGACTGCGGCTCCGGAGCCCTCGGTGCCCTGACCGACCTGGTGCACTGCGGAGCCGTGGTGACCTCGGACGAGACGGAGCGGATGCGGCGGCTCATCGACAAGCTGGTCACCACCGTCCGCAGCCGCCAGGAGCTCTTCACCCAGACGGGCATCAGGAGCCTGCACGGCCACCGGCAGGAGCGCCGCGGTGGGGAGAAGCCGCCGTACCTGGTTCTGCTGCTGGACGGCTGGGAGGAGTTCGTGGACTGGGCGCGCCGGACCTCCAACGACGGTTGTGTCAGGGACCTGCTCGACCTGCTCCAGGACACCCGGACCGGCATCTGTCCCGTCATCGCCGGAGGCCAGGAGGTACTGGCCCTCCGCCACGGCCTGGCCGACGCAACCACCCTGGTGCTCCGGCAGGCCGACCGCACGGGCTACGAGCGGGCCGGGCTCGGCGGACACCTGCTGCCGCCCGTGTTCGGTCCCGGCCGGGCCCTGTACGCGGGGACCGGTGCGGAGGTGCAGATCGCGCTGCCCGACCGGATCCAGGAGACGGTGACAGAGACCCGGCACCGCTACGCCGGCGTGTCACTGGAGCGCAAGCCGTTCCGCATCGGGAGCAGCGCGCTGGCAGCGGACCGGTTCTCGCTCGGGCCGGCCGGCAGACCGGTGGGCCGGGAGGATGTGTTCGCCTGGCTGAACCGCAACTACCGGGACGGCACGCCCGCCGCGCTGCTGGGGCCGCGCCGGGCCGGCAAGTCGTGGATCATCAAGGAGCTCCAGGAACGCATGCGGTCCGACGGCCTGGGCAACGTCCAGAAGGTGGTGACGCTGTCCAATCGGGACAGGGCCGGATCGCAGGACGAACTCGCCGTCCGGCTCATGCCCGCGCTGGCCGAATCCGCCCGGGCCGCCGACGAGTTGATGGACCGGGCCGCGGCGGGCAGCGGTGCGTCCCGGCTGGTCCTCCTGCTCGACGAGGTCGGGCGGCTCACCGGCTACGACCCGGCGGCCGTGTCCTGGCTGCGCGACCTCGGCCAGGCGGGCGCGTGGCTCGTCTACTGCGGCACCTACAAGGACTGGAACGACACCCGGCGTCACGCCCTGGCGGTACCCGGCTCCAGTTTCGGCAACGACGTCAACCACTTCACTCTCGGCCCGCTGGCCGAGCCGGACGCCCGCGAGTTCCTGACGGGCACCGCGGAGAACGAGGGCTTGGTGATCCCGTCCGTCACCGCCGACCGCATCCTCAAGAACGTGGGGCCCTGGCCCTTCTATCTGCAGGTGGTGGGCGACGCCCTCGTGCGCGCGGCACGCGCCGGCAGCACGCTGGCCCTCGACGACGCCCGCGAACTCCGGTCGCTCATCGAGCGGGAACTCCTCGTGAACAAGGCCGATGTCTTCCGCTCCCGCTGGAGCGAGATCGGCGTCGCGGCGCGTGAGGCCCTGCTCGAGGCACGCGGAGGCCTGCCCAAGAACCCCAACGCGGCGCAGGGGACGCAACTGCGCGATGTCGGACTGCTGCTCCCCCAGAACAAGTGGCTGCCCGACCGGCCCTTCTTCGACTGGATCCACTACGCGTACCAGGAACTGCACGATGAGGAGCAGCGCTGATGAGCCAGTACCGGCCGAGCCGGTCGTACGACCCGAACCTCGACGTCAGGTTCCGCGGCCCGCACGTTCCGGCGTGGGCGCGCCCGCTGGTGGACGGGTATGCGCCCAACGACGCGTGCTGGCTGGTGGTCATGCCCCGGCGGTCCGGCAAGAGCTGGCTCGCCGGCGCCGTGCGGCGCGCCCGTCCCGAAGGGCGCACCCGGCTCGTCGACGTGCGCAGGGAGACCGACGTACGCAAGTCGGGGCTGACCTGTCTGACCAGCGGCAAGGCCGGGCGCCCACAGCTCGGCGACGTGGACATGGTCCTCGTCGACGAGCCGGCCATCGGCCCGTCGAGCGGACAGGCCAAGGACCCCGCCACACTGGCCGAGGGGCTCAAACGGCTGCGCGAGGAAGGCGTCGTACCCGTCGTCTTCGCCACGCCTGCCGAACACGAGCTGCTCGCCCCGCACCTGGGAGCCGACGCCCTCAAGGACATCCTGCCCCCGCCGCCGCTGACGGACGAAGAGGCCGCGTGCATGGCGGACCGGACCCCCGCGTGGGCGCCCGACGTCGTGGCCCGGCTGCGGGCCGAGCAACCCGGCTGGCTGCTCACCCCCTTCCTGCTGGAACTCGCCCTCCAGACGGCCGAGGCCGAACCAGGCCTGCGTACGGACCCGGCCGCGCTCTCCCGCCGCGCCGGCGAAGAGGCCGGGTTCCCGCACCTCTACATCAACCAGGTGTTCCACAACGGCCTGTCCACCAGGCACCGGGCCGCCCTGCGGCGCGAACGCTGGCGCGGTGCCGGGCTGTCCTTCGTCTCCGACGCCCGCGACGCGCAGACGATGAAGGTGCTGCCGCCGGTGGCCGAGGACCCCGTGCTGGCCCACCACCTGCCCGAGGTGCTGCGCGTCCACCACGTGTCCGATCTGCACTTCGGCGGCGAGCACCGGTCCAACGTCGACCAGAAGGACCGGACTCAGGTGGGCACCGCCCTCGCCCGGCTCACCGGCGACGGCACCCCGCTGACCAGCTACCTGGAGCACGTCCAGCACCTGGCCGGGCAGGGCCGGGCCCCGCACCTGGTGATCGCCTCCGGCGACCTCGTCGACCGCCCGGTGGACAACAACGGGCAGGATGCCCTCGACTGGCTCGACCGGCTGGCGGGGCTGCTGGCCGACCACCCCGATCTGCGCGCGGACGACCCGCGCATCCTGCTCGTCGGCGGCAACCACGACGTGTCCTGGGACCGCTGCCTCGACGAGCGGCCCGGGGCCCGGCACGCGTGGTTCGCGGAGACCTTCCACGCGTATCCGCACCCGGAGCTCGACAAAGAGGACCACGACGCCCGCCGCCTCTACGTGCGGTACGCGGACGCCTGCCTCAGGGTCGCTCTCCTGGGCTCCGCCGAGTCCGGCGGCGAGCCGGTCCGCAACGACGACCGCGACCGCGTACGCGAACTCCTCGCGGAACTGGCCCGGTCGGCGGACGGCACCCGCATCAGCGATCTCATGGGCAAGCTCGAACGCTACGACCCCGGTGTCGTGGCCCACCCCGTGCTCAAGCGGCTCAAGAAGGAGACGGGCTGCGTGAACCTGGCCGTCGTCCATCACCCCCTGTCCCCGGTGCCGGCCGTGGAAGTGGCGCCGTACGCCGGTGTCGTGAACGCCGGCCATGCCAAGCTGGCCCTGGCCGAGGCGCACACGGCACTGGTGCTGCACGGGCACACGCACCTCGGCTTCCTCGCCTCGGAACGGCTGATCGACCGGGACCAGGACCGGCCCTGGACGACCCGCATCGCGGGGGCCCCGGCGCTGGCCAGCATCCACTCCAACGAGGAGAACGGCTACAACGAGGTCTACGTCGCCCGGGAGGGCGACGGACACTCCCTGGCGGTGCGCACCGTCCGATGGCGCAACGGCCAGTGGAAATCGGACCTCGCCATCGCCTTCCGCCCGGGAGCGGCCGACGAGTGCGCGTTCGACGAACTGGGCGCCGACCGCTCCCCGCAGAGCTGACGGATCCTCGCAGAGCTGACGGATCCCCGTAGAACTGACAGATCTCCGCAGAGCTGACAGAGGAGTGCCTGCCGTGCGTCTCACCCTCACGGTCGTCGACCCCCGCGACGGGAACTCGGCAGACGTCGTCCTCGACGCCGACCCCGAGTCACTGGTGGGTGAGGTCGCCCGCGTGCTGGAACATCAGCTCGGCGGGGAGGGCACCGGCAGCGCGCCGTCCGTGTACGTCGACGGACGCGTCCTCGACCCGGCCACCTCCCTCGCCCGGTCCCCTCTGAAGGAAGGGAGCGTCGTCAGCCTGCACACCCCCGCCGGCTGCCCGCCCCGTGAGGTGACGGGCATCGTCGAACTGCGCGTCGCCGGCGGCCCGGACGCCGGGGCCGTGCACCGGCTCGGGCTCGGCCGCACGGACATCGGCCGGGGAGCGGCCGCGCACGTCCGCGTCGACGACCCCGAACTGGCCGAGCGGGCCCTGACCCTCACCGTCGGCCCGGACGGCAGGTGCACGGTGCGGGGGCACGACGCCGACGAGCGGATCACGCTGGACGGGGTGCAGCTGCGGGAGCGTGCCGACAGCGCCTTCGGCCGCGACGGGTCGGCACCGGTCGAGTGGCCCCTCGACTCGCAGCTCGCCGTCGGGGGTTCCCTGCTGGAGCTGGTCGCCTACAGGCCGCCCGATGCCGACCTGCGGCCCTCGGAGGACGGCACGGGCTTCGCGTTCGAGCGCCCCGCGCGGCTGTTCCCCTCCGAACACCGGCGTCGCCCCTCGGTCCCTGAGCCCGTGCGCGGTTCCTGGTCGTCGGAGCGGCCACGGGCCCTCTATGCGCCGGCGGTGATGGCGCTCCTGGCCGCCGTGGTCTGCTCGACGGTCTTCGGCCGGTGGTACTGGCTACTGGGGCTGCTGAGCCCGGTGTTCGTGGTGATCGAGCGCCGTGCCGGCAACCGGTTCAGGGCGCAGAACAGGGCCGTGGCGGAGGCAGCCCAGGATGGCCTCGGTGTCGAAATCCACCACCTCCGCCGCGCGGCTCCCTCCCCGGCGGCCGTCCTCTCCCTGGCCACCGGCCCCCGCGCCCGACTGTGGGAACGCCGCCCCGGCGATCACGACCATCTGCTGCTGCGCGTGGGCACCGGCCCGACGGATGTCGCTCCCGGGGGGTGGGCCCTGAAGGACACGATCGAGGACGCGCCCGTCACCCTGCCGCTGCGGGAGCTCGGCGTGATCGGCCTGGCCGGTCCTGGCGACTCGGCCCGGGCGCTGGGGCGCTGGGCGGTGGCCCAGATCGCCGCCCTGCACAGCCCGCTCGACGTCTCTGTCCAAGTCCTGACGGTGAAGGGCGCGCACGACTCCTGGGACTGGCTCCGGTGGCTTCCGCATGCCCGCCCCTTCGGCGGCGTCGACGCCAACGTCGCCATCGGCACGGACGCGGAGACCGTCGGGGCCCGTATCGGCGAACTCGTCAGGTTGCTCAACGACCGCAAGAGAGCCCGGGAAACCGGCGGCAACGCGGAGGCGTTCGCCCCCGACATCGTCATCGTCTGCGACGGTTCCCGGCAACTGAGCTCCCTGCCCGGCATGGTGTATCTGCTGCGGGAAGGGCCCGCCGCGGGGATCCGCATGCTGTGTCTGGACGAGGAGGAGCGGTTCCTGCCCGGCGAATGCCAGGCGATCGTCCTCGCCGAACCCCGCGGCGGCTCCCCTTTCCGCGATCCCTGGCGCGCCTCCGCGCAGGTCGTGGCCGACCACCCGGAACGTGACACGCGGTCGGCACTGCGCCTGCGCGTCCTGTGGGCCGAATCGCGCCGGGTGCGTGACGTACGGCCCGACTTCGTCTCCGCGGCGTGGTGCGGGCACCTGGCCCGCTCGCTGGCTCCCCTGCGGGACGCCAGTGGCGAGACCGTGTCCTTGGCCCTGCCCGCCCAGACCCGCCTCCTCGACGTCCTCCGCCTCGAACCGCCCACCGGGCAGGCCGTCGCCGATCGCTGGACGTCGGGCGGTCCGTCGGCCTTCGCCGTCATCGGCGAGACCTACGACGGCCCGTTCGGCATCGATCTGCGACGCGACGGGCCGCACGCACTCATTGCCGGTACGTCGGGTTCCGGTAAGTCGGAGCTGCTGCAGACGATCATCGCCTCGCTCGCCGTCGCCAACTCTCCCGAGCACCTCACGTTCGTGCTCATCGACTATCGGGGCGGTGCGGCGTTCCGGAGCTGTGTCCGGCTCCCGCACACGGTCGGCACGGTGACCGACCTCGACCCGTACCTCGTCCAGCGGGTCCTGAACTCGTTCGCCGCCGAACTGAAACGCCGCGAGCACTTGCTGGCAAGCGCGGGTGCGAAGGACATCTACGACTACCACGACCTGCTGCGGCGCACCCCCGGCGAGTGGGAGCCGCTGCCCCGGCTGGTCATCGTCATCGACGAGATCGCCTCGATGGCGCGCGAGCTGCCCGACTTCATCACCGGCGTGATCAACGTGGCGCAGCGGGGCAGGCCCCTCGGCGTTCACCTGGTGCTCGCCACGCAGCGGCCCAGCGGCGTCATCTCCGCGGAGATCCGCGCCAACACCAACCTGCGTATCGCGCTGCGTGTCACCGAGAGCGGCGAGTCCCACGACATCGTCGACTCGCCCGAAGCCGCCGTGATCCCGAGGTCCCTGCCCGGACGCGGGTACGCCCGGTTCGGCCACGCATCGCTCATCCCCTTCCAGTCGGGGCGCGTCGGCGGGCTGCGCCTCAGCGCCGCGGGCTCGGGCTACCGCGCCCCGTGGGCCGCCCCTCTGACCTGGCCGGATCTGGGCCGAGCGGCCTTGGCGGCACCGAGGACGGAGCCGGCCCGTGGAGCGGCCGTCACCACCGATCTCGACGCACTCGTCGACGCCGTCCGCGACGCACACACGGCGCTCGCCGTCCCGCCTCAGCACAGTCCCTGGCTCCCGCCGCTGCCCGAGATCCTGCTGCTCGACGAGATCGGTCCCGCCGAAGCCGAAGAGTCCGAAGCACGCCCCGGTGCCCTCCCCCCGGTGGCGTTCGGAGCCGAGGACCTGCCCGCGGAGCAGCGCCGCCGTCCGGTCCGTATCGACTTCGCGCACTTCGGCCACCTGCTGATCGGCGGCGCACCGCGTTCCGGCCGCTCACAGGTCCTGCGTACGATCGCCGGGGCGCTGGCCCGTGCCCATTCCTGCGCCGACGTGCACCTCTACGGCATCGACTGCGGCCACAACGGACTGAGCACGCTGGCCGAACTGCCGCACTGCGGGGCCCTGGTCAGCCGCCGCGAGACCGAACGCGCCGCCCGGCTGCTGTCCCGCCTGACGGACGAACTCAGGCGCCGCCAGGACAGGGGGCCGGCCATGGAGGAGTTCGACATCTCCGATCAGCGCGGTCGCGTCGAAGCGGCGCGGCGGCTGCCGTACCTGGTCGTCCTCCTGGACGGCTGGGAGGGCTGGCAGTCGACCCTCGGCGAGTACGACCATGGCCGGCTGACCGACGAGCTGCTCGTGCTGATGCGGGAGGGTGCGGCCGTAGGCATCCACTTTGTCATCACCGGTGACCGGCAGGTGCTCGCCGGCCGGATCGCCTCCCTGACCGAGGAGAAGTACGCGCTGCGGCTGACGGACCGCTCCGACTACTCCCTGCTCGGCGTCAGGCCGGGCGACGTCCCGGAGTCGATGCCCGCGGGCCGGGCCGTCCGTGCGGGTCACGGTAGTACGGAGACCCAGTTCGCGCTGCTGACCGAAGGCGCGACGGAGCAGGCACAGGCCGAGGCGCTCGCCGCGACCGGCGTGGCAGCGGCATCCCGCGACGCCGCCGTTCCCCGCGAGCGGCGCCCGTTCCGCGTCGAGCCCCTGCCGGGCCGCATCGGGTTCGACGAGGCGTGGAAGCTGCGTGACCCGGAGGGTTCGCGTTCCCGGCTGTGGACACTGGCCGGCGTCGGCGGGGACGAGATCAGGGGGTACGGTCCCGACCTTGCCGACGGCGTCCCGGCGTTCGTCATCGCGGGGCCGCCGAAATCGGGTCGCTCCACGGCGCTGCTGAGCGTGGCCCGTTCCTGTCTCAGCCAGGGCGTGCGCCTGGTCGTGGCGGCACCGCGTCCGTCACCGTTGCGGGAGCTGGCCGGGCAGGCAGGGGTTCTCGCGGTCTTCACCGGCACCGACATCCTCGAGGACGAGTTCGACCGGGCGGTGGATTCGGTCTCTCCCGAACGGCCGATCGCGGTGATCGTCGACGACGCGGAGCTGCTTGCTCACTGCGACGCCGAACCCTCTCTCAAACTCCTGATCCAGCACGGCGCCGAGTCCGGGCTCGCGCTCGTCCTCGGCGGCGACGAGAAGGACGTCTGCTCGGGGTACTCCGGCTGGCAGTTCGACGCGAAGAGGGCCCGGCGCGGGCTGCTCCTGTCGCCTCAGGAATCCTCGTCGGGAGACCTCATCGGCCTCCGGATCGGCCGGAGTTCGGTGGGCTATCCGGTGCAGCCCGGCAGAGGGGTCCTGCATCTCGGCGACGGCAGGCTCTTGTCCGTACTGATTCCGTCGGGATGACGGATGATCCGACTCACAAGACCTTGCGGTGGACGAGTGCCGAGAGCACCAGCGTGCCGGGCAGCAGGGGCACCCAGACCGTGAGGACGCGGTAGCCGACGACGGTCGCCGTGGCCAGGCCGATCGGGGCGCCGAACGCGACCATGGTGAACACCAGCGCCGCGTCCACCGGGCCGATGCCGCCCGGCGCGGGCACGGCCCCGACGGCGGTACTGGCGAGGAGGAGTGCGAGGACCACCTGCGGCCAGGACAGCGGCAGCCCGAGCGAGAACCCGACCGAAGCGATCACGCTCCCCTGGAGCAGGGGAGTGGCGGCCGCCCCGCCCCACAGGGCGAGGACACGGCTGGGCATGGTGTGCAGGATCCGCGCCTCGGTCAGGGCGGTGCGTACGAAGCCGAGAACGGGGCGGCGCAGCGGACGTACGACCGCCAGGATCAGGGCGGCCGCGACGGGACCGAGCGCCACGCCCGCCGCGGCCAGGAGCAACGTCCTGTCGTCCGGGACGAGTTCACCGAGCCGCAGCACGTCCGGGAAGGCCAGGACGAAGACGATGAGCACGGCCGTCTTCGCCACCGGCTTGACGAGCGAGTACAGGGCGAGCGAGGCGGTCGCCCGGGCCAGGGACACGCCACGGCCCTGCAGGAAGCGCAGGGTGACGGCGTGGGCGCCGATGCTCGCCGGCAGCACGTGGTTCGCGGCCCCGGCGGCGAACTGCGAGGCGAGCAGGGGCCCCGGCGGCAGCCTTTCGGGTATGGCCCCCTGCCGGGTGCACGCGGCGGCCACCCAGCCCATGCACGTGAAGAAGATCCCGGCCAGCAGCCACCAGGGGTCGGCGGCGGCCAGCCGGGCGGTGCCGTCGAGCGCCGAGCGCCAGTCGACCACCGCCCACGCACCGATCAGCACGAGCGGGAGCAGCGTCAGCACCAGGCGGGTGAGGCGAGCGGCGGAGGGGGAGCGGACGGGGGCGGGGAGCGCTCTGGGGAGAGCGTCGAGCGGCGGCGACACGGCGCACGTCGTCCTTTCGCGTCACGTCCGCGGTGCGGCGCGCAACGGATACCAAGCGACGTAGGGGGACGGTCGCAATGTTCCCGCCCGGCATGACGCCACGGTGTCCGGAAGGGGAAGGGGCACCAGCGGGTGGGCGACGTGACCACGGTCATCGGTCCCGTGATGACGATTCCGGCCGATCTGGGAACCGTTCGTGAGCACCTGGTGGGGGGCCACGGCAGCCGGCGTACAAGCGTGTCGTCACCCGGTGGCCGTTTCGGCCGGGTGAGCATGGGCGGGAAACCGGTCATGCTGTCTTCGCGCACCGCGATGCGCTCACGACATGCCGACGCCGTGCGATCAAGAATGGCCGCACTCGTGCGCACGCGGCAGTGCGCACGTGAGGGAACGCACCTTCTCGGGGAGGGAGATCGCATGAGTGTGCATCAGGGGTCCGAGGAGGCCGAGCGACCGCGCACCGGTCCGCTGAACGCGCTGACGGATGTCGCGGGCCTGCGCGTGGGCCACGCCCAGCGCACCGGTGACGGCTGGCTGACCGGCGTCACTGTCGTCCTCGCGCCCGAGGGCGGCGCGGTCGCCGCCGTCGAAGTGCGCGGCGGCGGCCCGGGCACCCGGGAGACCGACGCGCTGGATCCGCGGAACCTGGTCGACCGTATCGATGCGGTGGTGCTGACCGGCGGCAGCGCCTTCGGACTCGACGCGGCGAGCGGCGTGGTGGCCTGGCTGGAGGACCAGGGGCGCGGCTTCCGGGTGGGCGCCGATCCGTCCCAGGTGGTTCCCGTGGTGCCCGCCGCCACCCTCTTCGACCTCGGGCGCGGCGGCGACTGGCGGGCACGGCCCGGGGCGGACCTCGGACGGGCGGCCGTCGAGGCGGCGGCCGGCACGGCGGAGGGCTCCCCGGTGCCGCAGGGCTGTGTGGGGGCGGGCACCGGCGCGGTGGCCGGCGGAGTCAAGGGCGGCATCGGGACGGCGAGCGTCCGCCTGCCGTCGGGCGTGACGGTGGCTGCGCTGGCGGCGGTGAACGCGGCCGGCTCGCTGCTGGACCCCGACACCGGTGCGCTGTACGGCTCTTGGACGGCGCTGGGCGAGGAGTTCCGCGCACGGGGCCTGCCCGCGGGGACGCCCGCCGGGGACGTACACACCCGGGCGCGCGAACGGCTGGCCGCCGCGCGCGAGGAATCCGTACAGCGCAAGGCGGACACCGCGCGCCCGCTCAACACCACCCTGGCGGTGGTCGCCACCGACGCGGCGCTCACCCGCGCGCAGGCCCAGAAGCTCGCCGGCACCGCGCACGACGGCCTCGCCCGGGCGATCCGGCCGGTGCATCTGCTCACCGACGGCGACACGGTCTTCGCCCTGTCCACCGGACGCCGCGCGCTGCAGCCCGAGCACCCCGACACCACCGGATGGGGCGCACACACGGAGACCGCGGAGCTCAACGCGGTGCTCGCGGCGGGCGCGGACGTCCTCAGCCGGGCCGTGGTGCACGCGGCCCTGTCCGCCGAGAGCGTGGACGGCCCAGGCGGCGTCTTCCCGTCGTACCGGGACCTGTACGGCGGGCCTGGAGCCGCGTGACTGGAACACCGGGCCGTGGGTCCGTGAGCAGCCGCTTGAGCAGCTCCGGACTGCTGACCGCCCAGGCCTCCACATCGCCGGGGAGCACGACACGGGTCAGCGGCCCCCGCTCGCGGATCCGCGCGGCCTCACCGTGGATGTCGCGGCCGGTCGCGTCTATCACCAAAGGGCTGGGGTTTCCCATCAGGAGCCTCCGCGGCACTCGAACGTCAATACGGCACGTCACGCTACGCGGGCTACGGTTCCCGAGCGAGATCGCCCTGAACCCGCTGCGTACGGGCGCAACTTCCCTGCGCGTACACGCAAGTGCGGATTCAGTGACGGCTTTCAGCGGCGTCGCCGCAGCGTGAGGACGACGCCCGCCGTGAGGAGGAGCGCCCCGGCTCCCCCTGCGACCAGGGGAAGCGTGGTGTTGCTCGCGGATCCGGCTCCGGAGCCGGAGGCGCTGTCGGCGGCAGGCGCGAGATCAACCGGCGAGGTCTCCTCGCCCGGTGAAGTGGTCACGAGGGCAGGGGATGTGGCCGAGGGGGACGGGCTCGTGCGCGCGGGCGTCCGCTTCGCGGGTGGCGTCGTCTTCCGGGAACTCTGGGCGCTCTGGGAACCCGGCGTGCTCTGGGCCGGCGCCGGCCCCTCGCCCCCGCCCGGGAAGACCACGTCCGAGCACGAGTAGTACGTATCCGCCGTGCTCGAGTTCTGCCAGATCGTGAAGAGCATCTGGCGTCCGGTCCGGTCGGACGGCAGTTTGGCCTCCATGCGGTAGGCGCCGTTCACCAGGGCCGGATCGGTGGCGGTCGCGAACGGCTTCGTCGGCAGGTCGGACCACTTCAGCGGCCGGGTCGGGTCGTAACCCGGCTTGGTCAGAAACAGCTTGAAGGTGCCCGCGTGCGGGATCGTCGAGCTGTACGTGAGGGTGAAGCCCGCGCCGGGAGTCAGGCGGGTGGACGGCCAGTCCGCGCGGGCGAGGTCGAGTCCCTTGTAGGCGGCCAGGCCTCCGCTGCACAGCTTCCCGTCGGGGATCACCTCGCGGTCCCTGCCGTTGACGCCGGCCACCCTGAGGTTGTCCCAGGCCGTGAAGGGCGCGCCGTTCGCGGCGATCGCCGCCTGGCAGGCCGCGGTCCGGATCAGGCTCCCGCCCTCGGGCGAGCACGCGGAGACACGGCTGACCGGATTGGTCGGCGCGCCGTGCGCCTGGGCGGGTCCCGCGGCCCACGTCGCGAGGAGCAGCGGAGTCGCCACGGCGACAGCGGCCGCGGTGGCGGTGCGGTAGGCGGTCATCCGGCGGGTCTCCTCGGTGGGTTGGCGGCGTCGGCATCGACATCGTGAAGTACGGGACCACAGGGCCGTACGTTCAGATCCCCGATCCGGGCGAATGGGGGCCTTCCGCGCCAACTGCCCACACTCGGCCCCTTCTGCTCGGCCGGTACGGTGGCCGCGTGATCCTCAGCAACGAACCCGGCTCCTTCCCCTGGAGCGTGCTGGCCGAACGGCATCCGGCGCTCATCCGCAAGGTGCGGGACGCCTTCCCCTACGGCCCAGACCAGCGCCGCGCGCTCGACGCCCTGCTCAAGAACAGCACCGAGGGCGTCATCGAACCGCTCGGCGCGCGGGCGGCGGACCGTGCGCAGTGGGACGCGTGGGGGCGTGCGTATTTCGGCCGTTCCTGGTTCGACGTGCCCTTCCTGTGGGCCGAGAGCTATTTCTACCGGCAACTCCTGGAAGCCGTGGGGTACTTCGCCCCCGGGCCCTGGCAGGGCATCGACCCCTTCCGCCCCTTCAAGCTCGCCGAAATCGACACCGCGGAAGCCGACGAGGAACTCGCCGCGCTGGACGAGCTCGCGCGTCAGCCCGTCGAGGTCCAGGAGGAGGCGCTGCTGCACGGCTCGCTGTGGGGCAACCGCGCGGACCTCGGTTTCCGCCTGTCCGCCGGGGAGGGCGATGCGTCCGTCGACTCCCAACTCGTCGCGAATGACGTGGAGATGCTGCGATCACTGTTCACCGGAGGCGCCCTCTGCCTGGTCGCGGACAACGCGGGCCGGGAACTCATCCCTGACCTGCTCCTCATCGACCATCTCCTCCTGCACCACCGCGTCGGGCGGGCCGTCCTGCACGTCAAGCCGTACCCGTACTACATCTCCGACGCCACGACCGCCGACGTGATCGACGCCCTGCGCCGCCTCACCGCCGCCAAGGGTGCCGCCGCCGACTCCGGCCACCGCCTCTGGTCGGCCATGACCGACGGCCGCCTCACGGTCCGCGCCCACTCCTTCTCCTGCGCACCGCTGCCATACGCCGACATGCCCGACGACCTGCGGCAGGACTTCGCCGCGGCCGATGTGACGATCATGAAGGGCGACCTGAACTACCGCCGCCTCGTCGGCGACCGGCTCCGCCCCGCCACCACCCCCTTCGCCGTCCCCACCGCCTACTTTCCCGGACCGGTGGCCGCCCTGCGCACCCTCAAGTCCGACGTCATCGTCGGCCTCGAGGCCCGCACCGAGGCCGCACTCGTCGCCGCGGAGGACCAGCGCTGGCGCACAAGCGGCACACACGCGCTGATCCAGGTGAGGCCTTAGAACCGTCCGGTCCGGTCAGCGCTCGCCCGCGTTCGGGTGCCGGGATGGTTTATTCACAGGTTCGTCCCTGATTCACGCGATGGTGTGATCATGTCCCGCTCTGTGGATGGCCGTTGAGGGCCCCGGGTAGTGCCCGGCCATGACGAAGCCGTTTGAACTCCCGCACTTCTACATGCCGTATCCCGCGCGGCTGAACCCGCATCTCGACGAGGCACGCGCCCATTCGGTCGAGTGGGCCCGCGGAATGGGCATGCTGGAGGGCTCCGGCATCTGGGAACAGTCCGACCTCGACGCGCACGACTACGGGCTGCTGTGCGCCTGCACCCACCCCGACTGCGACGGGCCCGCGCTCTCCCTCATCACCGACTGGTACGTGTGGGTGTTCTTCTTCGACGACCACTTCCTGGAGACCTTCAAACGCAGCCAGGACCGCGACGGCGGCAAGGCCTACCTGGACCGACTGCCCCTCTTCATGCCGCTGGACCTCTCAACTCCCGTACCGGAGCCGGAGAATCCGGTCGAGGCCGGCCTCGCCGACCTGTGGGCGCGCACGGTGCCCTCGATGTCCCTCGACTGGCGCCGCCGCTTCGCCGTCGCCACCGAGCACCTGCTCAACGAGTCCCTGTGGGAACTGTCCAACATCAACGAGGGGCGCGTCGCCAACCCCATCGAGTACATCGAGATGCGCCGCAAGGTCGGCGGCGCGCCCTGGTCGGCTGGGCTCATCGAGTACGCGACCGCCGAAGTGCCCGCGTCCATCGCCGGGACGCGGCCGCTCAGGGTCCTGATGGAGACCTTCGCCGACGGCGTCCACCTGCGCAACGACCTGTTCTCCTACCAGCGTGAGGTCCAGGACGAGGGCGAGCTCAGCAATGGCGTGCTCGTCCTGGAGACCTTCTTCGGCTGCACCACCCAGGAGGCCGCCGACGCCGTCAACGACGTCCTCACCTCGCGGCTCCACCAGTTCGAGCACACGGCACTCACCGAAGTGCCCGCGCTGGCCCTGGAGAAGGGGCTCCCCCCGGACGAGGTCGCGGCCATCGCCGCGTACACGCAGGGCCTGCAGGACTGGCAGTCCGGCGGCCACGAGTGGCACATGCGCTCCAGCCGCTACATGAACGAAGGGGCGCTCAACTCATCGCCGCTGCAGGGCCTGACGGGGTTCGGCGCCTCCGCCGCCGATGTCGGCGCGCTGCTGGCGGCGGCCGGCGCCGAGCGGCTGCGCGCGTACACCCACGTCCCCTTCCAGAAGGTCGGCCCGTCGCGCATTCCTGAGTTCCACATGCCGTTCCAGCTGGAGCTCAGCCCGCACCTGGACAACGCACGCCGCAATCTCACCGACTGGATGCACGCCATGGGCATGCTCCAGGAGGGCGTCTGGGACGAGGACAAGCTCGCCGCGTACGACCTGCCGCTCTGTTCGGCGGGCATTGACCCGGACGCGACGCCCGAGGCTCTCGACCTCAGCGCTCAGTGGCTCGCCTGGGGCACGTACGGCGACGACTACTATCCGATGGTCTACGGCCACCGCCGCGACTTCGCCGCCGCCAAGGTGTGCACCGAGCGCCTGAAGGCCTGCATGCCGGTCGAGGGGGAGGAGCCGTTGGTCCCGGCGAGCGGCATGGAGCGCGGGCTCACCGACCTGTGGCGGCGTACGACGGCGGAGATGACCCCGGACCAGCGACGCACCCTGCGCGCGGCCGTGGACGTCATGCTGGAGAGCTGGCTGTGGGAACTGTCCAACCAGATCCAGAACCGCATCCCCGACCCGGTCGACTACCTGGAGATGCGCCGCGCCACCTTCGGCGCCGACCTCACCATGGCCCTGTGCCGGAGGGGCCACGGCCCGAAGGTCCCGCCCGAGGTGTACCGCACCGGTTCCGTGCGCTCCTTGGAGAACGCCGCCGTGGACTACGCCATGCTCCTCAACGACGTCTTCTCCTACCAGAAGGAGATCGAGTACGAGGGCGAGACCCACAATGGCATCCTCGTCGTGCAGAACTTCTTCGGCTGCGACTACCCGACCGCCCTCGGCATCGTCCACGACCTGACGACCCAGCGCATGCAGCAGTTCGAGCATGTGGCCGCGAACGAACTGCCCATCGTTTACGACGATTTCGACCTTTCGGACGCGGCACGCGAGACGATGCAGGGCTATGTCGCCGACCTCCAGAACTGGATGGCCGGCATCCTGAACTGGCACCAGCATGTAGACCGCTACAAGCCCGAGTACCTGGCCCGCCGCGGCAGCCCCTTCGTACCGGACCGGATCCCGGCGCTGCCCTTCCGGTGACGTCCGGGGCGCGCCCCCTTCAGCTGACTCCGTTGCCCCGATCCGCCGTCGCCTCGGCGTGCTCTCGTACGCCCTGGGCGGCGGCCATGGCGGAGAGACTTCTCGAACGCGCTTGACAGTCTCACTCGTTCGTGAATCGTCGCGCGCCGGCGCGCAGGGTAGAGCAAGAGCCGGAGGCGGTCCGAAGAGCATCTGCCGGAGGCGATCCATGGAACAGACCGCGTTGCGACCCAAGCCGATGCCCGGTCAGGAGCCGGGCGGTGGCCGTCCGTCCGGCAGCGCCCGGCGCCCGCACGCCGCGCGGCGGCGTGGCAAGCGGCTGATGACACTGCTCTTCAGCCTGTTCATCGGGACCGTCCTCGTCCTGTCAGGCGTCGGACTGGGCACCGTGGGCGCCACGGTGATCGGCATGAGCAAGCTGGCGGATCTGCAGAAACGGTCGGCCGGAGCCCCGCCGCCCAGCGGAGCCATGCCGGCGCCGGACGGCGCAAATTCGGTCCCGGGGGGCGCCGGTTCGGGGCCGGGAGGCGCCAGTCCGGCCCCGGCCCAGCCGCCCGCCCGTCAATCCGCGGGACCCGCGAGGGCGACGCTCGGCATTGAAGCCGTCGACGCCGTCAAGGACGCGGGCGCACTCGTCGTCGGCGTCCACGTCCCGGGCCCCGGCTACATGGCGGGCCTGGTTCGCGGCGATGTCCTGCTCGCCTTCGGCGAGACCCGCCTCCGATCGGCCGCCGACCTGGCGCGCGCGGTCGCGGCCGCGCGCCCCGGGAGGACCGTCACTCTCACCGTGCGACACGCGAACGGCGGTCGTCAGCAACTGTCGGCCGTTCCAGGGTTTGTGACCTGAGGTCGAGGGGCGTGATCCGAGGCCCGAGGTCGTGACCTGAGGCAATGAGTGTCGTGACCTGAGGCAATGAGTACGGAAAAGGGCTGGCCGTACGGAGGACGGGCGCGCCACGATGGCCGCATGCTGAGCACCCTTCTCGCCTTCCTCGGCGCCTGCACGCTGATCGCGGCCTCGCCCGGCCCGAGCACCGTGCTGATCATCAAGCAGTCGCTGCGCAGCAGGCGGTCCGGCTTCCTGACCGTGCTCGGCAACGAGACCGGCGTCTTCGTCTGGGGCGTCGTCGCCGCGTTCGGCCTCACCGCGCTGCTCGCCGCCTCCGAGGTGGCATACGACGTCATGCGGATCGTCGGCGCCGTCGTCCTCGTCGGCTTCGGCGTCCAGACGCTGTGGAAGGCGCGCCGTTCCAAGGGAACCACCGATGGCGGCGGCTGGGAGGGTGCCGAGAAGAGCGGCTGGGCCTCCTACCGGGGCGGGCTGCTGCTCAATCTCGCCAACCCGAAGGCGGCCATCTTCGCGATGTCCTTCCTGCCGCAGTTCGTGCCCGAGGGCGCCCCGCATCTGCCCACCATAGTCGGCCTCGCCGCGCTGTGGGCGGTCTACGAGGTCGGCTACTACGGGCTGTACGTCTGGTTCGTGGGCCGCATGAAGGCCGTGCTGTCCCGGACCGGCGTGCGCCGGCGCCTGGAGCAGGTCTCGGGTGGCGTACTGCTGCTCCTGGGCGCCCGCCTCGCGCTGGAGAGCTGACGGCCGGCCGTAACCGGCTCGCGCACGCCGCATCGGAGGGGCAGGATGCTGCCCGTAGCCCCCCAGGGGAACTCTGGAGCGACGGAGGCATGGATGACCGGCACGCCCGCGGCTTTCACCGCTGGTGACTACGAGGCCCGTATGCGGCGCGCGGCCGAGGCCGCCGCGGACGCCGGCCTCGATGGCGTCCTGGTGGCGCCCGGGCCCGATCTGGTGTGGATGACGGGATACCGGCCGGTGGAGACCGAGCGGCTCACTCTGCTGGTGCTGCGGGCCGGGCACGACCCGGTCCTGGTCGTGCCCGCCCTGGAGGCGCCCGACGCGGCCAAGGCGGCCGGTGCGCCCGCGCTGACCCTGCGCGACTGGACCGACGGCATGGACCCGATCGAGACGGCGGCGTCCCTCCTCGGCCACGAAGGCGGCCTGGGAAGCCGTTCCGGAGGCGGCCCCGGAGGCCGCGTCGAAGGCCGCTTCGGAGTCAGCGACAACGCCTGGGCCCTGCACCTGCTCGGCCTCCAGCAGCGGCTGCCGGACGCGCGATACGTCGCCCTCACCGAGGCTCTGCCGATGCTACGGGCCGTCAAGGACGCGGCGGAACTGGAACGGTTGGCGGCCGCGGGAGCGGCCGCAGACGCAACGTTCGAGGAGATCCGGAAGGTTCCCTTCGCCGGCCGCAAGGAGACCGACGTGGCCGCCGACATCGCCGATCTGCTGCGACAGTTCGGGCACTCCCAAGTCGACTTCACGATCGTCGCCTCGGGCCCCAACGCCGCCAACCCGCACCACGAGGCCGAGGACCGCGTCATCGAGCGCGGCGACATGGTCGTCCTGGACTTCGGCGGCCTCAAGGAGGGCTACGGTTCCGACACCTCCCGCACGGTCCACGTCGGCGAACCCGACGACGAGGAGCGCAAGGTGCACGACATCGTGCGCGCGGCCCAAGAGGCGGGCTTCCGCGCGGTTCGGCCCGGTGCCACCTGTCAGGACGTGGACCGCGCGGCCCGCGCGGTCATCACCGACGCCGGGTACGGCGAGTACTTCATCCACCGCACCGGGCACGGCATCGGCGTCACCACGCACGAACCGCCGTACATGATCGAGGGCGAAGAGCAGCCGCTCGTCCCCGGAATGTGCTTCTCCGTAGAGCCCGGCGTCTATCTGCCCGGCCGCTTCGGAGTGCGCATCGAGGACATCGTGACGGTCACCGAGGACGGCGGGCGCCGCCTCAACACCACCTCCCGCGAGATGGTGATCGTCGACTGACGTGCACCCCCCGACCGTGCGGCACGAGCTCCGCCCACGCCCCCCGAGCGACAAGGGCGCGACCATGACCCAGGCACCGACACCGACCACGGACACCGTCCGCCGACTGGTGCGCTCGCTGCTCGCCGAGGGCGCCGCGGCGGGCGCGGGCCCGGACGTACGGCCCGTCACCGAGGGCGCCGGGCACTCCACGTGGTGGGTCGGCACCCGCCATGTGCTGGGGCTCGCCCCGGACCGCGACGCCTCCGTACGCCAGCGTCGCGAACTGCGGCTGCGCGACCTGGTCCGTCCGCACATCGCCGTCCCGGTCCCGGTGAGTGTCGCGCACGGCGAATGGGCGAGCGGCCTGAGCTACACCCTCGACACCAGACTGCCCGGTGTCTCCGGCGAGGAGCAGGACGTCTCCGCCGTCGGCGAGGCAGACCTGGCCGGGCTGCTCACGGGACTGCGCAAGGTGCCCGTACGCCAGGCCGAGGCGCTCGGCGTCCCCCGCGCCGCGCCGCGCTCCCTGGAAGCGCTGCGGACGGCGGCCGGGCACGCCGCCGGGGAACTCGCCGCCTACGAGTTCGACCCCGCGCGCCTCGCCCAGCTCGCCGCACCCGTCGCCGTCCAACTCGCCGCGCAGCCCGGCCCCGCGGTACTCGTGCACCACGACCTCAAGGGCGAACACCTCGTGGTCAGAGCCGACGGCCGGGTGCGCGGCGTCCTCGACTGGACCGACACGGTGATCGGCGACCCCGCCGAGGACATCGGCGGGCTCGCCATCGCCGTCGGCGCCCCCGCGGCCGTACGCGCCGCCACGCTCGCCGGGTACGGCGCCCGCGCCTGCCTGCGCGGCCTGTGGCTCTCCCGCTGCGACACCGTGATCCGCCTCGCCGACCGCCTCCGGGGCCGCGACGACAGCCCGCTCCCACTGCTGGAGACCCAACTGCGCCGCGCCTGGGAGGCGATCCTCCTGGAACGGGTCACGGACTGGCGGGATGAGGCGGACGAGGCGCTGTAGGCGGGGCGGGGTTGTCGCCGTCGCGTTGCGGCGGGCGTAAAGCGCTTACGTAAACGTTTACGCAAACGCTTACGCGAACGCCAACGCCGAGCCCTTCACCCCTGCGTCAGCACCACGCACGACTCGCCCGGCACGCTCAACACCCCGTCCGCGTCCGGCGCTTCGACCGGCTCCCAGGCGGCCAGCACGCGCGCGTGGCGGATGCCGAGGGGGATCGCCGCGGTGTCCTTGGCGAGGTTCACGGCCACCCGGATGTCACCGCGCCGGAGGGCCAGCCAGCGGGCCTCCGCGTCGTAGGCGACCCTGACCGCCGCGAGATCGGGGTCCGAGAGGTCGGGCTGGCGGCGGCGCAGGGCGATCAGGTCGCGGTACCAGGCCAGCACGCGCGCGTGGAGTGCCTCTTCGGGTTCCGACCAGTCGAGGCAGGAGCGGTCCCGGGTCGCCGGGTCCTGCGGATCCGGGACGTCCTCCTCGGCCCAGCCGTGTGCCGCGAACTCCCGGCGCCTGCCCCGCCGTACGGCCTCCGCGAGTTCGGGATCGGTGTGGTCGGTGAAGAACTGCCAGGGCGTGCCCGCGGCCCACTCCTCGCCCATGAAGAGCATCGGCGTCAGGGGCCCGGTGAGCGTCAGCGCGGCGGCGCAGGCCACCAGCCCGGGGGAGAGGGAGGCCGAGAGCCGGTCGCCCTGGGCGCGGTTGCCGATCTGGTCGTGGGTCTGGGCGTAGCCCAGCAGCCGGTGTGCCGACACGCGCGTACGGTCGAGCGGGCGGCCATGGTGCCGCCCGCGGAAGCTGGAGTACGTGCCGTCGTGGAAGTACCCGGACGTCAGCGTCTTCGCGAGTGCCGCGAAGGGGGCGCGCGCGAAGTCCGCGTAGTAGCCGTGCGCCTCACCGGTCAGAGCGGTGTGCAGCGCGTGGTGGAAGTCGTCGTTCCACTGGGCGTGCAGCCCGAGACCGCCCTCCTCGCGGGGTGTGACGAGCCGTGGGTCGTTCAGATCCGATTCGGCGATCAGGAAGAGCGGCCGGCCGAGGTCGTCGGCGAGCGCGTCCACGGCCGCCGACAGTTCCTCCAGGAAGTGCACCGCGCGCGTGTCCCGCAGCGCGTGCACCGCGTCCAGACGCAGCCCGTCGAGCCGGTAGTCGCGCAGCCACGCCAGCGCGCTGCCGACGAGATACGCGCGCACCTCGTCCGAACCGGGTGCGTCCAGGTTCAGGGCGGAGCCCCAGGGCGTCTGGTGGGTGTCCGTGAAGTACGGCCCGAAGGCGGGCAGGTGGTTGCCGGACGGCCCGAGGTGGTTGTGCACGACGTCGAGGACGACGCCCAGGCCGAGTTCGTGCGCCCGGTCGACAAAGCGCTTCAGCGCCTCGGGGCCGCCGTACGGCTCGTGCACGGCCCACGGCGAGACCCCTTCGTACCCCCAGCCGTGCCGCCCCGGGAACGGACACAGCGGCATCAACTCGACGTGGGTGATGCCCAGTTCCGCAAGATGGTCAAGGCGCTCGGCGGCCGCGTCCAGCGTGCCCTCGGGCGTGTACGTGCCCACGTGCAGCTCGTACAGGACCGCGCCCGGCAGCGGACGCCCCGCCCACTCGGTGAGCCAGGCATACCGCTCCTGGTCGACCACCGCGCTCAGCCCGTCGGGGCCGTCCGGCTGCCGCCGCGAGCGGGGATCGGGCAGGACGGGGCCGTCGTCCACCGCGAACCCGTACCGCGTGCCGTCCTGCGCGTCCGCGTCGCCCGTCCACCACCCGACTCGCTCCGCATCGCGCTCCAACGCGCGCGTGGCGCCCGCGCAATGGAGTGTCACCCGGTCGGCCTGCGGTGCCCACACCTCGAACCGCACAGACAGTTCCCCCTTGTCAGCTCACCGTGACGTAGCCCGTCCATGGTGCTTCACGTGAGATCAATTCGCTTTAGAATCCATCCTTTTGCCGCGTGTCTGCCGCGCTTTCGTCACCTGATGCGATCCGGTCGGCCGCAAAGGCCTCTTCCGCGTTTTCTGGACACCCCGGCCCCGCTGCCCGACAATCGCCAGCGTGACGTCGTCTTTCGAGTTCCACACGTACCCCGCGCGGCTGTCCGACGCGGAGCGCGACCGGGCGCTGAAGGCACTCCGTGACGGCGTCGCCCTCGGCCGCCTCTCGCACGACACGTTCATCCGCCGCATGGAGCTGGCGCTCGCCGCCCGCAGGTCCGACGAACTCGCCGTGCTCACCGCCGACCTGCCCACGGAGGGCCGCTGGTCGAAGGCGGTGTTCGGCGCCGTGGAGGCCGTCTCCGGCTTCACCGTACGGCTGCGCAGGGCCTGGCAGGCCGAGCGGCTGCCGAAGCTGCAGCTGCCCCACCCGGGCAGTCCGTACCCGCTGCGCATCGGCCGCGACCCCGCCAGCGGACTGCGGCTCAACCATGAGACCGTGTCCCGGGTGCACGCCGAACTGAGCCGGCAGGGCGGGGTGTGGGTGCTGCGCGACCTCGGCTCGACCAACGGCACGACCGTCAACGGACGACGCGTCATCGGTGCCATCGTCGTCCAGGACGGCGACCAGATCGGTTTCGGACGGATGCTGTTCCGCCTGGCGTCGGACTGAGCGGTTGCGCCTGTCGGCCGCCGAGTTGTTCCGCCTCGCGTCCGACCGGCTGTTCCGTCCGGGCTCCGGCCTCGGACTCACCTACCGGTCTGCTCAACTCTCACCAGGTTCCACGGTGTTGACGTACCTCCCCAGTCGTGACTGACTGTGCGTACACCATGCACATCAGGTGAGCCGACGGCACCACTTATGCGGAGGTGTGCCCTGCCGCCACTCCTCCGCTTCCCGACTGTGGACGAGCTGGGCGCCCGTGCGGCCGTGCTCGTCGCCCGCCGTCCGCGGGACGCCCGGCTGCGCCGCGTCGGCACGTCGCGGGCGGGTTCGCCGCTGTGGCTCCTGTCCGTCGGACGCGGCAGCCGCCAGGTCCTTGTCGTCGCCGGACCGCACGCCAACGAACCGGTCGGTGGCGCCACCGCCCTGCGGCTGGCCGAACGGGCGCTCGCCGACTCCCGGTTGACCGAAAGGGCGGACGCCACCTGGAATCTGCTGCTGTGCCTCGACCCCGACGGCGCGCGCCGCAACGAGGGCTGGCTGTCGGGCCCGTACGTCCTCGGCCACTACTTCCGGCACTTCTTCCGGCCGGGCTTCCTGGAACAGCCCGAATGGCTGCCCGAGGGCGCGGACGCGGCCGCCCTGCCCGAGACCCGCGCCCTCATCGGCCTCCAGGACGAACTGCGGCCCTTCCTGCAGTGCTCCCTGCACGGCGTCGACGTCGGCGGCGCCTTCGTCGAGCTGACCCGCGACCTGCCCGGGCTCGCCCAGCGTGTCGCGCACACCGCCGCGCGCCTCGGCATCCCGCGCGAGCTCGGCCCGTACGACGCCCTGTACTGGCCGATGCTCGGTCCCGCCGTCTACCGCATCCCCCCGCCGCGCATCGGGGACCTCGCCGCCGCCATCACGGAGGCCGCGGTCGAGTCCACCTGGTTCCACCCGCACCCGTACGGCACGGTGACCGCGGTCGTCGAGGCGCCCATGTGGGGCGTGGCGGCCGTGGAGGACGCCGGGCGGCCCGTCGACGCCGACGCGGCGCTGCGCTCCGTCAGCCACACGCTGCGCCACGACACACGGCTCCTGGAGGGCATCCTCGCGCGCGTGCGGCCCGGCCTCGCCGCCTCGCCGGACGTGGCCTGCCTCCTCGCGCCCGTCGACGACTGTCTCCTGGTCGGCCCTGGGCTCGCCGACTCCTGGGATCCGGATGTGTACGGCGCCGACGCGCGCGCCCTGCCGCCGCTCGACACCGCCCGCCTGACGGCCCTGCGCCTCGCCGGACGCCGGGTCGCACTGCGCACGGCCGGGCTGCTGCACCAGCTCGTCACCGCCTCCAGGCACGACCCGGGCGGTGTGCTGCCAGAGCTCGACCGGCTCATCGACGAGTGGTGCGCCGACTACCGCGACGGCTGCGGTGCGCGCTGGATCCCGGTCGCCCGCCAGGTCGAATACCAGGCACGCGTGGTGATCGCCGCGTTCGAACTCGCCGGGCGCCACGCGCGCGTGCGCTCCCGATCGGGTGAGTCGGGCTGGGGTCCGGGGGCCGCGGTGCCGATGCATCTGGAATGACGAAAACCATGCAAGCCGTACGTGCCGGTGTGCTCGCCTCGGCCGCCCTTCTCGCGATGGGCGCGGCCCCGGCCCAGGCGGCACCCCAGGAGTCCGGCCCCGGCGACTGGCTCCTCCTCACCGTCACCGGCGGCGAAGCGCTCTCCAGTGGCACCCCCGGCACCCTGCTGCTCTGCGACCCGCCCCAGGGGCATCCGCAGGCGGCACAGGCCTGCGACGAACTCCGCGCCGCCGGGGGTGACATCTCCCGGATCCCGCCCAGGCCCGACGCCCTGTGCCCGCTGATCTACGCCCCCGTGACCGCCTCGGCGCGGGGCGTATGGGAGGGCCGCCGGGTCGACTACACGCATACGTTCCCGAACTCCTGTGTGGTCAGGGCCGAGACGGGAGCGGTGTTCGCGCTGTCGGAATGAGAGCGGGTCAGGCGGCGGTGGCGCGTGCGTGGCGGGCCGCCGCCACCACCGTGCGGGCCTGATGCTCGACCTGGTGCTCCAGTGGTACCCAGCGGGCGCCGAACCGTTCGGCGAAGGCGTCGCTCCAGGCGGCGACGAGGTGTTCGAGGCGCGGTGCCTCGCGGTCGTCGGCCTCCTGGAGGACGCGCAGCAGCATCGCGGCGGCCCGCAGCGGCAGCCGGCGGCCGAACGCGTCGAGACTGCCCACGTACGCCATCGTCGTGTCCGGGGGCGGCGTCCGCCCCCAGTCGTCGGCGAGGCCCGGCACCAGCTCCAGCGCCCACTTCGCGGCCCGCAGGAGGGGCCCGTCGGGGCCTGGCAGCCGCGGCAGGGCCTCCACGAGCACCGACTCCACCTGGAGCGTGTCGTGCAGCAGCCGGCGCGCCAGACGCCCCATCGCCGCCGCCGGAGCGGGATGCGGCGCCGGATCGTCCACCAGATCACCGGCCCACATCGGCACCTCGACGACGGCGGTCAGACCGCCGTACCGGTGGGCGTGGTACCAGGTGCTGTGCCGCGCGTCGTCGGGCATGCTCGGGTACGCCGCGTCCGAACCGGGCGCCGGCATCACATGCACCCCGGGCCCGGAGGCGGGCCAGCCCGCGGCGTCCGACGCCGCCGTCTCCACCGGAATGTGCAGCTCCGCCGCGGACTTGGCGAACGGCTCGGCGAGCCCCGGAACGTCTTTGGTCAACTGCACCCAGCTGCCACCCAGATCGGTCCCGTGCAACGTCACCTGGAGGTAGGGCCGCAGCTCGTCGATGACCCGGATCAGCGCGCGGGTTTCCGGCGGCAGCCGGTCGGGCGGCAGGACGGAGGGCGACCACTCCGGCTGCTCGGGCCCGGCCGGACGGAAGAAACCGAGGTGGTAGTCGAGCAGGGTGCGCGGTGCGGGCGTCACATGCAGGCTCGCCCCGTCCGGGTCCGCGCAGAGCAGAAAATGCCAGGAGGTCTCCCTCCGCAACTCCCGGTCGCGCAGTGTGCGTTCGGCCAGGACCAGCACGGTCGAACCGCCCGTCGGTTCGTTCGCGTGGGCGCCCGCCACGACGAGGACGGCACGCCGCGCGTGGCCGACGGACAGCAGGTGGAGGGGTCTGCCCGCGCGTGAGACGCCCACTTGTCTGAGGCGGCACAGGCCGGGCCGGTGAGCCGCCAACGCCCTGGCGGACGAGACGATTTCGGTCACACTGGGGTAGCGCAACTCCGGCAGGAGACTCACCCCCGACTTGTCCGCCCTGCGTCGCTTTCCGCAGTAGTCCACGGACTGGGTGAACTGTCAAGGAGTTGACGGGGCGGCTCCAGGGGGCGCCAGGTGGCACGTGCGGCTGCCAGGGGGTGTGCGTCGGCTGGCTGGAAGGCGTCATCCACGGGCGGCGTGTTCATGGCCGAGACAGGTTCCTTTTCGTGGCCGAGCGCCACCGGGTGCTCGCCGCGGCGCAGGCCCGCTCCCGTGGGTCTGATCAGCCGCTCTCCCCGGACCCTGCCGGCGCGCCCGCGCTGACCCGTTCCAGCAGCACCACGGGCAACCGCTCGAAAAGCTCCGCCACGCGCGCGTGCCCCGTGAACTCCCGCCCCGGGCAGAGCGCATCGGCCCACCGCCCCTCAGGGAGCGCGAGCAGCGTGTCCCGCCACCCTCCGGCGTCGGCCAGCCGCAGCGACATCCGCGTGACGGCCGTGATCACCTCTCCGGAGCGTACGAACGCCACACAGTGCGCGGCGCCGGGGCCCTGAGCCGTCAGCGGCGCGTACGTCGCCGAGTCGCCGAAGACGGCCGGGCGCCGCCTGCGCAGCCGTAGTGCGGCCGCGGTGAGCGCCGCCTTTTCCGAGGGCTGCTCCAGCGGTGCGAACGCCTCCCGGTTGTCCGGGTCCACCAGCGCGAGGTACTCGCCCTCGGTGCCCTGGTAGACGTCCGGCACCCCGGGCATCGTCAGATGGACCAGAGCGGCCCCCAGGACGTTCGCCCGCACATGCGGGGCCAGGGAGGCCCGGAAGCCGGCCACGCGCCGCCCAGACGCCCCGCACGGGCCTTCGGCGACGAACGCCGCGACCGCGTCCTCGTACGCGGGATCCCGCTCGGTCCAGGCGGTGTGCAGTCCGGCCTCTCTGACGTGCTTCAACAGGGCGCCCCGTACGCGCTCTCCGGAGGCGGGGCCGAGCCCGAACACCGTCTGCCACGCGGTCCACGCCACCTGCGGGTCGGGCACGCCCGTGCCGTCGCGGGTCACCTCCGCCAGGACGTCGGCCCAGCGCCCGGGACACTGGGTGAGCACCGAGAGGGCCGCGCGCACGTCGGCACTGCGTTTCGTGTCGTGCGTCGACAGGACGGTGCCGGTGACGGGCCAGTCGCGCTGCACGCGCGCGCAGTAGGCGTGGAACTCCTCCGGGGACACGGCCGGACTGCCCGGTTCGCCGCCCACCTCGTTGGCCGACAGGAGGGGCACGTAGCGGTAGAACGCCGTGTCCTCCACGGACTTGGCCCGCAGGGCGGACGCCGTCTGCGCGAACCGGGCCCGGAACTCCGCGTGTCCGGGCCCGTCACCGGCCCGCCCGAGCACCAAGTCCCGTACGACGTCGACGGCATGCGCCTCCTCGGGCACCGTGAACACCGCCCGGGCCTCGTCGGCGGCCTCCTCGGTCACCACCAGGGAGGCGTCGGTGGAGGGGTACGGCCGGTACACCTGGAGGCGGACGAGGAGTTCGCGCAGCGCGGTGCCCAGAGCCCAGGGGGCGTGGTCGCGCAACGCGGGGTCCGGGGACGCGGCATCACACAGACCGCTCACCACGCGCGTGAGGCGATCGACCTCCGTGGCCAGCTCGTGCGTGACCACCTTGTACGCCGCCCGGCGCACCGTCGACTCCCAGTGGCCGCCCCGGTCGGCCTGAGGAGCCGCGAACCGCCGGTACTGGCCCAGGAGTTCGCCCGCGCCCGCCGGGTCCGTGAGGAGCCCGTCCACATGCCGCAGCGCGTCGTAGCCGGTGGTGCCCGCGACGGGCCACGCGGCCGGGAGCGGCTCACCGTCCGCGAGGATCTTCTCGACCACCGTCCAGCGGCCGCCGGTCGCCTCGTGCAGGCGGCGCAGATACGCGTCAGGGTCGGCGAGGCCGTCCGGGTGGTCGATGCGCAGCCCCTCGACCACGCCGTCGTCGAGCAGTTCCAGGATCTTCGCGTGTGTCGCCGCGAACACCTCCGGGTCCTCGACGCGCACCCCGATGAGCTCGGAGATGCTGAAGAAGCGACGGTAGTTGAGCTCCGTGCGGGCGAGCCGCCACCACACGGGGCGGTACCACTGCGCGTCGAGGAGGTGCGGCAGCGGCAGCTTCTCGGTGCCTTCGCGCAGCGGGAACACATGGTCGTGGTAGCGCAGTACGTCGCCGTCGGCCTTCAGGCGGTCGATCTCCGAGCCGAGCCGGTCCCCGAGCACCGGCAGCAGCACCTGTCCGCCCTGGGCGTCCCAGTCGATGTCGAACCAGCGCGCGTACGGCGATTCGGGGCCCTCGCGCAGTACCTCCCACAGGGGACGGTTGTGGCGCGGGGCCATGGCCATGTGGTTCGGCACGATGTCCGCGACGAGGCCCAGGCCGTGCTCCCGCGCGGTGCGCGCCAGGGAGCGCAGCCCCTCCTCGCCGCCCAGTTCGGCCCGCACGCGCGCGTGGTCCACCACGTCGTAGCCGTGCGTCGAGCCGGGTACGGCCTCCAGGACGGGCGAGAGGTGCAGATGCGAGACGCCGAGCGAGGCCAGATATGGCACGGCCGCCTCGGCGGCCCCGAAGGGGAACTCCGGCTGCAGCTGCAGCCGGTACGTGGCGGTGGGCGCGGCGGGAGCCACCGGGCCGGGAACCGAGTCCGCCATCACCGGGTCGGGACGCTCAGGTGTCATGCGAACCTACGTACCCGCCCCGCCGCCTTTCGTGTCATCGACGCCTGCATACGTGCACGCGCGCGTGCACCGAAAAGACGAGTCCCACGCGCGCGTGCGCCCGAAAACGAGCCTCACGCGCGCGTGCCCGAAAACGAGCCTCACGCGCGCATGCCCCCAGCGAACGCGCCCGCCTAGGCAGGCCGCTGCAACACTGTCAGGCTCCGGTCGGTCAGGGTCAGCCGGTCGCCGGCCTGGACCTTGGCGCCGGTGCCCGGTGTCACGCCCTCCGGGCGGGCCGTGTCGACGACGACCTGCCACTGGCGCCCGTGGTTGACCGGTACCACGAACTCCAGGGGTTTCGGTGAGGCGTTGAACATCAGCAGGAAGGAGTCGTCGGGGATGCGCTCCCCGCGCGGGCCCGGCTCGGAGATCGCGTTGCCGTTGAGGAAGACCGACAGCGCCCGTGCCTGGGCGGAGCCCCAGTCGCGCTGGGTCATCTCCGTGCCCTCCGGGGTGAACCACGCGATGTCGGACAGCTCGTCGTGCGTGCCCTGAACGGGCCGCCCGTGGAAGAAGCGGCGCCGCCGGAAGACGGGATGGTCGCGCCGCAGCCACACCATCGCGCGCGTGAAGTCGAGCAGCTCGCAGTCGCCCTCGGGCCACCGCACCCAGGCCAGCTCGCTGTCCTGGCAGTACGCGTTGTTGTTGCCCCCCTGGCTGCGCGCGAACTCGTCGCCGTGGCTGAGCATCGGCACGCCCTGGGAGAGCATCAGCGTCGCGATGAAGTTGCGCATCTGGCGTGCCCGCAGGGCCAGGACGTTCTCGTCGTCGGTGTCGCCCTCCGCGCCGCAGTTCCAGGACCGGTTGTGGCTCTCGCCGTCGCGGTTGTCCTCGCCGTTGGCCTGGTTGTGCTTGTTGTTATACGAGACGAGGTCGTGCAGCGTGAAGCCGTCGTGACAGGTCGCGAAGTTGATGGAGGCGAGCGGACGGCGGCCGTCGTCCTGGTAGAGGTCCGACGAGCCCGTGAGCCGGGACGCGAACTCCGCCAGCGTGCGCGGCTCGCCGCGCCACAGGTCCCGTACGGTGTCGCGGTACTTGCCGTTCCACTCGGTCCACAGCGGCGGGAAGTTGCCCACCTGGTAGCCGCCCTCGCCGACGTCCCAGGGCTCGGCGATCAGCTTCACCTGGGAGACCACCGGGTCCTGCTGGACGAGGTCGAAGAACGACGACAGCCGGTCCACCTCGTGGAACTGCCTCGCCAGCGTGGCCGCGAGGTCGAAGCGGAACCCGTCGACGTGCATCTCGGTGACCCAGTAGCGCAGCGAGTCCATGATCAGCTGGAGCACGTGCGGGGAGCGCATCAGGAGGGAGTTGCCGGTTCCCGTGGTGTCCATGTAGTAGCGGGGGTCGTCCGCCAGGCGGTAGTACGACGCGTTGTCGAGGCCCCTGAAGGACAGCGTCGGACCCAGGTGGTTGCCCTCGGCCGTGTGGTTGTAGACCACGTCGAGGATGACCTCGATCCCGGCCTCGTGCAGCGCCCGGACCGCCGACTTGAACTCCAGGACCTGCTGACCGCGGTCGCCCCAGGAGGCGTACGCGTTGTGCGGCGCGAAGAATCCGATCGTGTTGTAGCCCCAGTAGTTACTGAGGCCCATCTCCACCAGACGGTGGTCGTTCACGAACTGGTGTACGGGCATCAGCTCCAGCGCGGTGACGCCCAGTTCCGTCAGGTGCTCGATGATCGCCGGGTGCGCCAGGGCCGCGTAGGTGCCGCGCAGCTCGTCGGGCAGCGCCGGATGCTGCATCGTGAGGCCCTTCACATGGGCCTCGTAGATCACCGTGTGGTGGTACTCGGTGCGCGGGCGCCGGTCGTCGCCCCAGTCGAAGTACGGATTGACCACGACCGACGACATCGTGTGCGGGGCCGAGTCCAGGTCGTTGCGCTTGTCGGGGGCCCCGAAGGGATAGCCGTACACCTCCTCGCCCCACTTCACCGAGCCGCTGACGGCGCGCGCGTACGGATCCAGCAGCAGCTTTGCCGAGTTGGCGCGCTGGCCGCGCTCGGGCGCGTACGGCCCGTGCACCCGGAAGCCGTACCGCTGTCCGGGCATGATCCCCGGCAGATAGGCGTGCCGCACGAAGGCGTCGGTCTCGCGCAGCTCCACCGCCGTCTCCGAGCCGTCGTCGTGCAGCAGACACAGCTCGATACGGTCTGCGGCCTCCGAGAAGACCGCGAAATTGGTCCCGGCGCCGTCGTACGTGGCACCGAGTGGATATGCCTCTCCAGGCCAGACCTGCATGGATATGACTCTTCCAGTAGTGCCGTGCCCCTGGGGGCGACTCCGAGCCGAGTGTCCCCGAAAGTGATGGAACCTCCTATGACTTACGTCCCTCTTACCCGGTGACCAGGCATACGGCGTATGCCGAACCAGTGGGGCTCAAACGACTCCTGATGACATAGGGGGAGTAGGGGGAAATGTGCGCAAGATAGTGCACCGCCATCTGGGCAAGGTGGTGGCAGGTGCGGCCATCGCGGTGGCCGGGACGGCCGTGATGGCCGGAATCACCCTGCCGGGCACGGCGGGGGCCGATGACTCGGGCGGGGCCCGGGGCGGCACGGGGACGTCGCAGGAGGAGGGACAGCAGGCCGGAGAGCAGGGGCGGGCGGCGGTCCAGCCGGGCGTCGTCGAGCAGGCGCCGGCCCAGGGGGAGAAGGGCGAGGGCCGCGACCCGCTGACAGACGACGAGATGAAGCGGGTCGAGCGGATCGCGGTCAGCCGGCAGCTGTTCAACTCCAGCGAGAACGCCGAGGGCGAGCGCGGCCCGCAGCGCCTCAGCGTCGACCTCGCCGAGCCGGAGACCGGAGAACTGGACGACCCGGAAGCGCCCCGTCGCGCCGACGTGACGTTCTACGACTACAAGGACGACACGCTCGTCACCAAGACCGTCAACCTCGACACCGGGAAGGTCGAGCGGACCGGCACCCAGCGCGGGGTCCAGCCGCCCTTGAGCCGTGCCGAGCAGAACGAGGCCGCCCGGATCCTGATCGCCGACCCGCTGGGCGCGGGCCTGAAGGCGGACTACAAGGACGCCACGGACAAGGAGCTCACCTCCCCGGACCAGCTGCAGCTCGCCGCCGCGGTGTACCGGGCCGCTCCGGGCGCGCAGCCCGCGCTCCTCGACAAGTGCGGCGAGCATCGCTGCGTGCGGCTGTTCCCGAAGGTCAAGAACGGGCCGTGGGTCGACGCACGCTCGCTCATCGTCGACCTGAGCGCCGGCAAGGTCGGCAAGCTCGACTGAGCCCGGACCGCCGTCAGTTCACTTTTCCAACTTGCTCCTCCTGTAAGGGAGTCACCTCTTCATGCACGTGAACAGAATCAGCCGTGCCCGCAGGCGGGCGGCCGTGGGTCTCTCGGTGGCCGCGCTGGCCGCGGGCGCGGCGACCGGCGCGGGACCGGCCGCCGCCCAGCCGAAGTCGGCCCCCAAGGCGGCGCCCGCGGCGGCCGCCCAGTGCAGCGCCGCGTACCGCATCGAGCAGCAGCTCTCCACCGGCACCACCTGGCGGATGTGCTGGCACTACGAGAGCAAGGCCGGGCTCGTCCTGGAGAACATCTCCTACCAGCCCAAGGGTGAGGCCGCCCCGATCAAGGTCCTCGGCAGCGCCAAGCTCGGCCAGATCCACGTGCCGTACGACGACGGAAGCGTCGAGTACGACGACCTGACGGGCTTCGGGTTCGCCCAGGGCCTGATGAACCTGGCGCCGGGCGAATGCCCTGGCGGCACCATCAAGAGCGTGAAGGTGCCGGACGCCTGGGACCCCCAGCACCCGAACGTCAAGGGCCTGTGCACCACGACCCGTTCCCGCGGCCACGCGTACCGCATGCAGGGCGACTCGCCCGGCAAGGTCTACCAGGCACAGGGCAAGGACCTGCTGGTCTACACCGTCAACCAGGTCGGCTGGTACGAGTACATGACCGAGTGGCGCTTCCAGGACGACGGCACGATCACCATGAACGTCGGCGCGACCGGCAGCCTCTCGCCCAGCGACTACGACGCCGGCGACGGTCGCGGCTGGCCCATCGGCAAGGGCGCCAGGGCCTACGCCACCAGCCACAGCCACAACGTCTTCTGGCGCCTGAACTTCGGCCTCGACGGCTCCTCCAAGACGAAGATCGAGCAGTACGACTCGACGGTCAGCCCGCCCGCCCGCGGCCAGGAGGCACCGACCAACAAGACCACCCGCACCGCCGTCACCAAGGAACTCGCGGGGGACGCCAAGAACATGCGCTGGTGGCGGGTGGTCAGCACGGCCGGCAAGAACAAGGACGGGCACGCGCGGTCGTACGAGATCGTCCAGGGCCCCACCAGCAAGTACCCGGGACGCGGCTTCACCCGGCACGACGTCTACTTCACCGACTACAACAAGTGTGAACAGTTCGCTGGCAACAACCCGCACAACTGCGGTGCCGGGCATGGCGCGTCCGTCGACAAGTGGGCCAACGGGCAGAGCCTCACCCACCCGGTCGTCTGGGTCAACGTGGGTTTCCACCACATAGCCCGCGACGAGGACCAGCAGCCCATGCCGGTCCACTGGCAGGGCTTCTCCATCGCCCCGCGCGACGTCACCGCTATGAATCCGCTCACTCCGGCCGAGCTCGCCGACCAGAACGGGCATGTGGAAAACGGTAGTTGAGAAACGACCTGTCCATCGGGCTGCACCGCCCACCGCTCCCGGAGTACCCTTCCTTGATCGTTGAGTGGGGCCTGGCGTCACATTCCCGTCGTTCGCCCGAAGGGCGGGCCCTGGGGCGTCTGGTGCGTGCAGCTGCAAGGCGGAGGAGGGAGGCGACGCGGAGCGTCGTTGACCGACGACAACGCCGCAGATGCGCGTGCCAGACGTCCCAGGGCAGACGGGAATGTGACGCCAGGCCCCTCGGGAGAGCTCGGGGGAGCGGAAGGCGGTGCGCGGGTGGGCTCGGGAGGGCTGGAGTTGCCTCCTGGTGACGAGGGTCACGAGGGGAACTCCACAGATGTCCCACCCGGCGCGGTGTCCCTGGCACGGCCGATGGAGATGGGATCGATCGGGCCGGAGCTCGACTGGGGTGCCGACGCCTGGCGCGAGGTGCGTACGCGCGCCCAGCGAGCCGGGCGTGCCTACATCTGGCTGAACCTGGTCGAACAGCGGCTGCGTGCGGTCGTGGCCGCTGTTCTCCGCCCCATCTACGAACCCGTCCACGGCGATGACTGGGTGATCGCCGCGGCCGGGCCCGCCGGACAGGAGTGGGTGCAGCGCGCCGTCGCCGTGCGCGAAGTCAGCCGCCGCAAGGGGTACTTGCTCGACCCGGCCGACGACAATGTGCTCAGCTTCCTCACCTTGCCGCAGCTGCGCGAGCTGATGGTGCAGCACTGGCCGTGCTTCGAGCCCTACTTCGACGAGCGCCGGGACCTCGAACTCGCCCTGGACGAACTGGAAGTCACCCGGAACGTGGTCTCCCGCAACCGGGCCCTGTCCGAGGCCGTCCTGAGCCAGGCCGAACGGGCCGCGGCGAAACTCCTGGAGGTACTCGGCGCCGGCGGCGACGTGCCCTCCGCGCGCCGGCTGCCCGTCGACGCCGTGGAGGACCTGGTCGGCGACCGGTACGCGGACGTGGTCGGCGTGCACTCGGACCGGGTGCGGTTACTGCGCCAGTTCCCCGCCGAGGACCTCTTCGGCGGCGCCCGCCGCCTCGACGCCATCGGCATCGGCCTGAACCTGCTGGTGCAGAACTTCTCCGGACGGCGGCTCGTACGCCTCGCCGAGTCCGGCTGCCGGGTGCGGCTGCTGTTCCTGAACCCCGCGTCCAGCGCGGTGAAGCGCCGCGAGCGCGAACTCGGCATCAAGCGGGGCGAGTTGAGCCGCGCCGTCGAGATGAACATCCTGCACATGCGCCGGGTGCGGTCCCGGCTGCGCGACCCGGGCGCCTTCGAGATCCAGGTCTTCGACGAGACGCCCCGCTTCACCGCCTACCTCGTGGACAGCGACGGCTCGGACGGCATCGCGGTCGTGCAGTCGTATCTGCGCCGTACGCGCGGCATGGAGACACCGGTGCTCGTACTGCGCGGCGGCAGCCGCGTGGTCAAACCGGATGAACCTGGCGAGGAAGGGCTTTTCCCTACCTACCGCGAGGAGTTCGAGGTGGCTTGGGCGGATTCGCGGCCTGTGTCCTGACCTTCAGGGCCCCTGGAGCTCGGAGTGCGGGAGCCCGGTAAGACCCGGTACGGCGCGGAACGGCCCGGTAGGTCTCGCTCAGCGGAACGCGGTCCTCGGATTGTCAGTGGCTCATGGGATCGTGGAGACCACTGGGGGAAAGCACCACGAAGAAGGGGGGCCACGCATGGGCTGGCACCGGGAGCTGCTGATCGGCTTCGACCTGGAAACGACAGGGACGGATCCGCGCGAGGCGCGCATCGTCACGGGGGCCGTGATAGAGGTCAAGGGCGGAGAGCCGATGGGGCGCCGCGAATGGCTGGCCGATCCGGGCGTGGAGATCCCGGCGGACGCGGTGGCGGTGCACGGGATCTCGAACGAGCGGGCGGCAGCGGAAGGCAGGCCCGCCGACCAGGTCGCCGACGCGATCGCGGGCGCCCTCGTCGCCCACTGGAAGACGGGCGTCCCGGTCGTCGCGTACAACGCGGCCTTCGACCTGACTCTGCTCTCCGCCGAACTGCGGCGGTACGGACTGCCGTCGCTGCGCGAGCGGCTCGGCGGCATCGACCCCGCCCCGGTCATCGACCCGTACACCATCGACCGCTCGGTGGACCGCTACCGCCGGGGCAAGCGCAATCTCGAAGCGGTCTGCACGGAGTACGGGGTGGCGCTGGACTCCGCACACGACGCCTCGGCCGACGCGCTCGCCGCGGCCCGGCTCGCCTGCGCGATAGCCGGCCGCCACCCGAAGGTCGCGGCCCTCGGCCCCGCCGAGCTGCACCGCCGCCAGATCGGGTGGTACGCGGAATGGGCGGCCGACTTCCAGAGCTTCCTGCGCCGCAAGGGCGACACGGACGCGGTGGTCGACGGGGCATGGCCCATGCGCCAGTTGGCGGACGAGATGGTCTGACCTGGCCTGCCGCCTCAGGCCTGTCCGGCATGATCCGCCGGGCAGGTTCCTAGGGGGAGGGCGACGGTGGGGGCGTGGGGGTGGCGTGCGGCTGTGCGTCGCGGAGAGCGCGGGCGCGCTGCAACGCCTTGAGGCGGAGATCCGCGGCAGCATTGAGGTCCCGCCGCTGCTCCGCGGTCAGTTCGCGCAGGTACAGGGGCCCCACGCGGTCGATCACCCCTGGCAGATCGACGGCGAGGGCGCACTCCGCGTCGGCCTCGGCGATTCGTACCTCCGACCGTGGCGCGGCGCCCTTCGTCGGCGGGACCTCGTGGCTCCGGCGGGCAGCGGCGGCCCGTGCGTCCTCCATGGAGGCGAACGGCACCCCCCGCTTCCTCATGCAGGACGTCCAGTCCCCCAGGGCCCGGCGCATGGTGGCGTCGACGGCGATCTGTCCGCGGATCGCGTTGTAGGCCTCCTGCGGCACGTACGAGACCCTGGCCGCCGCCATGACGTCACCGAAGAGACGGATGCGGCTGCGGGCGATGCAGCCCGTGGTGGCGAAGGTGAACTGCGGGCCGCTCGACAGCCGCAGCGTGGCGCGCCGCCCGGGGTCGCCGGTGAGCGCACGGGCGTAGGCGTCCCGCTGCGCCGCGGGAAGGCCGGGCGGGTACTGGTCGTCAGGCGACGGGCCGGTGTCGGAGAAGCCGTAACCGAGGGTTCGACGCGCCTCGGGATCGGGGTGCCACGGGTCGTCGTCCCGGGCGCTGGCACCGGAGGAGGCGGCCGGTTGGCCGAAGCCCTGTGCGGCCATGCACCGGCGGGTCAGCTCGTCCTCCGCCCGGCGGAGGGCGCGCTGGTCTTCGCGGTAGGGGGAGGTCCGCAGGGCGAGTTCCACGGCGGCCCGGCTGAGCGCGGGCACGGAGGGCCGGTCCGGCCGTTCCGCCGGCTGCGCGCGAACGCAGCCGGCGGAACCGACGGCCAACACGGCGACGGCTACCGCGGCAACGGCAGGTGTGGCCATCGGGCGCATGTCCTCAGCCCTTACCCGCACCACCAGTTGTTGGAGCTGATGACGTCGTTCCAGTTGCCCCCGCTCGGCTTGCCCCACTTGGTCAGGTCCGCGGCCTGGGTGTCCCGGTTGATCACCCACGAGGATCCGCCGTAGTTCGCGGCCTCGTACACCACCGCCTCACAGCTGAGCCCTTCGTTGCGGATGGCCGACGCACAGTCGTTCCATCGCTGGGTCGAGTTGCACCCGCCGGTGAAGTTGCCCCAGTAGGTGTTGTTGCCGGACACCTTCCCCATCGCGCCGCCGTAGTTGGCGTTGACCCAGAAGCAGAGGTAGCCGCTCTCGTTCGGACAGTCGGTCACGGCTGCCTGAGCCGAGGGGGCGAGAGCCAGACCGGAGACGACAAGGGCTCCGGTCGCGAGCACGGACATGGCGATTCGACGCACCGTGGATCCTCTCTGTGGAGGTGAGCTTGCTGCCGATGTGATGACCTCCCGAGTGTCGGCGGCCGGGCTAGCGGCGTGGTTGATCGCGAGCGCCGTCCGGTTGCCGTTCCGTGCCTTCCCGGCCGGCGTTCTGTGCGACGCGCCGGTAGTCGCCGGGCGGCATCCCGTAGGCGGCGCGGAACAGGCGGCTGAAGTGCGCCTTGTCGGTCAGGCCCCAGCGGGCGGCGACGGCCTGGACGGGGCGGTGGTCGTGGCGGGGGTCGGCCAGGTCGCGGTGACAGTTCTCCAGTCGGCGCCGGCGTATCCAGCCGGCGACCGTGAGGCCCCGGGTCTGGAAGAGGCGGTACAGCTGGCGGGTAGAGACGTTGTGGGCGGCGGCCACCGCGGCCGGAGTCAGCTCGGGGTCGGCCAGATGGTGCTCGATGAAGGCGCGGACGCGCAGGAACAGGGTGTGATGCTGGGTCTCCAGGGGCAGCAGCCGTTCCGCCTCCAGATGATGGGCGCACACGGCTGCCAGGAGATCGACCAGGACGGTGGTCAGACGCACGGCGTCCGCCGGGGTGTAGGAGCCGTCGTGGCCGATCAGCTGCTTCAGGAAGCAGGCAAGCAGCCCGCCCACACCCGTGCCGCCGGACAGCCGCGCAGCAGTGAGGGAGCGGACACCGTCCTGCGGAAGCGGCAGCAGCGCCCGCGGAACCTGCACCATGATGCCGCTTATGGCGCTACCGGCGGCCCCCTCCGCCCAGCCGTGCCAGGGTCGGGAGGTGTCGTAGAGCACCATCTCGCCGGCCGCGCCCGCGGTGTCGTGACCTCCCTGGAGGATCCTGTGGCTACCGCGCAGGTTCAGCATCAGCTGATAGCTCTCGGGGTCGGACCGCCGGATCAGCTTCGCGGGGCGGTACGTCTCCAGCGGCGGATACCGCAGTCCGGACACCTGGACCGCTCCCAGGTCCATCAGCCGCAACTGTGCCCGGAAGTCCGGCGCGTGGTCGCTGCGCAGCCGGTTGGGCACCATCGTGTCGTTCATCATGCCGTGCCAGTAGTCGAACCGCTCCACGGCTGGTACGACACTTGTACGGAACTCCGTGATCATCGTCGATCAACCCTCCCCTGAAGGCTGCACCGTTGAGCCGGGGCCGTGTGCAGCGAAGCGAAGCTGCCACGCTTCAGCTCGGGCCGGGAAGGGGGAGGAACACGCAAGCTCAGAACGGATACCAGCGTACCGTCTCGTCCCCGTCCCGCAGTGACGCCACCCTGCGCCGGAACTCGGTCAGGGCCTTGGGGTTGGCCGGGGCGTGCTGAGCCACCCAGGCGCAGCTCGCCGTCTCGCGGGCGCCGCGCAGGACCGCGCAGCCCTCCCACTCGCGCACGTCCCAGCCGTACGCCTCGGTGAAGGAGGCGTAGGCCTCGGCGGGCAGGCCGTAGCGGTCGCGGGAGAGGGCCATGACCACCAGGTCGTGCTCGCGCAGGTCGGCGGAGAAGGTCTCGAGGTCGACGAGGAACGGGCCGTCGGGGCCGACGTGCACATTGCGGGGCAGCGCGTCGCCGTGGATCGGGCCCGGCGGCAGATGGGGCGTCAGCGCGGCCGCGGCTGCCGCGAAGCCGTCGCGGCGCTCACGCAGATACGCCGCGTCCGCGGGATCGATCGCCTCGCCCGCGAGCCGCAGCCAGCGCTCCACGCCGTCCAGCAGTTCGCGGCGCGGCAGTTGGAAGGAGGGGGAAGGGAGTGCGTGGACGATTCGCAGCAGTTCGGCCAGATCCCGCGGGTCCGCGGGCCGTACGGAATCGGGCAGCCGGTGCCACACGGTCACCGGGTGCCCGTCCACCAGCAGCGCCTTGGGCTCGGCCGCCCGCACCGCCGGGACGCCCGCCTCGGCCAGCCACCCGGCGATGTCCAGTTCCCGCCGAGCCCGGTCAAGGAGTTCGGCGTCACGCCCCACCTTGACGACCAGGTCTCCGGCGGCGAACACCGCGTTCTCGCCGAGGGCGAGCAGGCGCGCGTCCCGTGCCGGGCCGGGCAGTACCCCCGCCGCGGCCAGTACGTCCCGTGCCCGTGCCTCGTCCATCCGTCCGCCTCCGTGTCCTGTTCTGGTGCGGGCCGCGTGTCGTCCTGCCCTCGTGCGGGCTGCGCGTCGTCCGCAGCCGCGCCGACTTCTCGCCTGCGGCCTGTCGTCGGCCAGTGTCGCATTCGCACAGGTCGGGCCCTGTGCGCGGTCCCTAGACGTGCAGCGAGGCCTTCACGACCATGAACACGCCAACCGAGCCAGGCAAAGGGGTCACACACGCGGGCGCCGGCGGCAGCCAGGAGGGGCTGGCCACCGGCACGCCGATGGTCGCCGTACCGCAGGCCGTCGACCAGTTCGGCAACGCCGACATGCTGCAGGCGCTCGGCGTCGCCCGTCACGTACCGATGGAGGAGGCCGCCGCCGACACGTTGCGCGAGGCGGTCCTCGCGGTCGCCGGCGATCCCGAGGTGGCGCGCCGCCTGCACGAGATCCGGGAACAGATGGTGCGGGAGGGCGGCACCCGGCGGGCGGCCGACCTCATCGAGGCCGAACTGCCCGCGGAGGCGTAGGACGTAGGCGCACAAGGCGCACGAAACATAGGGCGCACAGGCGAAGGGCCTGTTGGTTCCTCGGGGGAACCAACAGGCCCTTCGCGCAATCAAGAGGCCCTCATCTTGCGGGAATTACAGGAGGCTGGAATTACGGGAGTTACACCCCCGCCCGCTCCCCCTCCACGGCCACCGGCGGCGCCACGGCCTCCGGTGCCTCGTCGTGCGTGAGGTCCGGCAGGCGGTTCAGCCACTTCGGCAGGTACCAGTTGCGCTCGCCGAGCAGGGCCATCGCGGCGGGGAGGAGCACACCCCGGATGATGGTCGCGTCGATGAGCACCGCGGCGGCCAGGCCCACACCCATCTGCTTCATGGACTGCATGGACAGCGTCCCGAAGATCGCGAAGACGGCGACCATGATGACCGCGGCGCTGGTGACGACACCGGCCGTGGTGACCACCCCGTGCCGGATCGCCTCCTTGGTGCCGCGGCCGCGCAGCCGCGCCTCACGGATCCGCGAGACCACGAAGACGTGGTAGTCCATCGAGAGCCCGAAGAGGATCACGAAGAGGAACAACGGCAGCCAGGCGACGATGGCGCCCACGCCCTCCGCGCCCACCAGCGACGCGCCCCAGCCGTGCTGGAACACGGCGACCAGGATGCCGTAAGCCGCCGCCACCGAAAGGAGGTTGAGCGCGATCGAGGTGATCGCGATCGTCAGCGAGCGGAACGACAGCAGCATCAGCAGGAAGGCGAAGACCACGACGAACGCGAAGACCGGGACGACCGAGCCGACCAGCTGGTCGTTGAAGTCCTTGTTGCCCGCGACCTGTCCGGTGACCGGCGCCTCGACGCCGTCGACCCTGCCGAGTGTGTCGGGCCGTACCTTGTCGCGCAGCAGGTCCAGGCTCTGACCGGCCTTGTCCTGGTCGGAGCCGCCGACGAGCGGGACGTATACGAAGGCGACGTTCTGTGCGGAATGCGTCTTGGTGTCGATCGGGCCGCGCGAGGCACCCGAACTGATCGCCTGGTCACGGAAGTCGGCGAGCGCGGCCTGCACGTCGGCGGCGTTGATGTCCTGCGCCTTGACGACCACCGTGGCCGGCTCGGAGCCGCCCGGGAAGGCGTCGTTGACGCGCTCGTACGTGCCCACGATCGGCAGGGAGTCGCCGAACTCCTGGTCCAGGGTGAGGTTCTGCGTCTTCATGCCGAGCGCGGGTGCCGCGACCGCCAGCAGCGCGCCGGCCGCGACGACGAGCGAGACGCCGGGCTTGGCGAGCACGGGCTTCAGGACGGCGCTCCAGAACCGGCTGCCGTCGTCGCTCCTACGGCCGTTGCCGTTCTTGCGGCGCTTGTCCCGGTGCAGGAACGGGATCCGTCCCTTCTCCACCCGCTCACCGAGCAGCGAGAGCAGCGCCGGCAGCACCGTCACCGAGCCGACCATGGCGACCGCGACGACCATCAGAGAGGCCAGGCCCATCGCCTCGAACGTGGAGATTCCGGTGAACAGCATGCCCGCCATCGCCACGCACACCGTGACACCGGAGACGATCACGGCACGGCCGCTGGTGGCCGCGGCGATCTGCAGCGCGGTCTCCGGGTCCCGGCCCGCCGCGCGTTCCTCGCGCTCACGCCGCAGATAGAACAGGCAGTAGTCGACACCGACGGCCAGACCGACCAGCAGCATCACGGAGCTGGCGGTGTCGTCCATCGGCTGGATATGGCTGACGATCCCCATCAGGCCCATCGTCGCCATGATCGCCGTGACCGCGAGCGCCACCGGCAGCAGGGCCGCCACCAGCGCGCCGAAGGCGATCAGCAGAATACCCAGGGCCACCGGCACCGCGGAGTACTCGGCCTGCTGGAAGTCGTCGCCGAACGCGTCGTCGAACGTCTTCATCATGCTGGCGCCGCCGATCTCCTCGATCCGCAGCGAGGAGTGGTCCTTCTGGACGCCTTCGACGGCCTTCAGTACGGGCTCGACACGCTCACCCGCGGTCTCCGAGTCGCCGCGCATGTCGAACTGCACGAGCGCGCTGCGGCCGTCCTTCGAGATCGTGTCGGTGTCGTACGGCGAGGTCACGTCCGTGACCTTGCCGGTGTCCTCGACCGCCTTGATCACCGCGGCGACGGCCCCGCGGAACTCCGCGTCCGTCGCCTTCGCGCTGCCGTCCTTGGCCTGGACGAGGACGGTCTCACTGGCCGGTTCCTCGATGCCGGCATCCTCGATGATCTTCGCGGCGGTGTGGGTCTCGCCCCCCAGCTGGTCGCTCTCCTTGACCTCGACCGTGCCCGCGGCCGAGCCGAGCCCCATCGCCAGGACGACGAACAGCACCCAGATTCCGACGGCCGCCCATCGGTGCCGGGCGCTCCAGCCGCCGGCCCGGGCGGCAATGCCCCGCACCCGTGTATCTCCGTTCCCCATGACGGGCCTGCCCCCTTGTGTGCGGTGGCAGCCCCCTGCCGCCACCTTTCGTTATGAAGGTATGGGCCGGATAAGAACGTCTCGTCGTGCTGCCTGGTGAACCCCCGAGGGCCTGTGTCCTCCCCGCGGACTCCGGGGCCTCCGCACTGGGGAGGATGGAAGCCCCTTACACGTAAAGGGACTTCTCGGGGACGCGGGTCAGGGTGAACGGCGTGTTCGATGACGGCTGTCCGACCGTCGTGTCCGACCGTCGTGTCCGACCGTCGTGTCCGACCGTCGTGTCCGACCGTCGTGTCCGACCGTCGTGTCCGACCGTCGTGTCCGACCGTCGTGTCCGACCGTCGTGTCCGACGGGCGTGTCCGATCTGTCGGGCGGAGCCCTCTTTGTTATTTCGAAGGGTTGTTGATTAAGTCACAGCTTCATGTAGGTGTTGATCTGCGTGCGCCGATCGGCCAGGGTTTCGTGCCAACCCGCCGGTAACTCCCGGCGCGGGCGCGGCCGTCGTGCCCACCCCCACGGGGCACGACGGCCGCCTTAAGGTGTCCCGATGACGACGACGTACGCAGCGCTGCTGCGCGGGATCAACGTGGGCGGCAGCAAGAAGGTACCGATGGCCGAGCTGCGCACCCTCATGGAGGGGCTCGGGTACGGCGGCGTACAGACGTATCTGCAGAGCGGCAACGCCGTGTTCGGCAGCGACCACGGCGACGAGGAAACCCTCGCGGCGGAACTCGCCCAGGCCCTGGACAAGTGCTTCGGCTTCACCGTCGGTGTGCTGGTGCGCGACCACGCCTACCTGAAGGCCGTACGCGAGGCATGCCCGTTCCCCGCCGCCGAACTGGAGGCCAGGCAGCTGCACGTCACGTACTTCTCCGGCCCCGTCGACGCCGAGCGCTTCGCCTCCGTCGACCAAGTGGCCTTCCTGCCGGAGGAGTTCCGCCTCGGCGACCGCGCCCTGTACCTGTACGCCCCCGACGGCCTCGGCCGCTCCAAGCTGGCGGACACCCTGTCGAAGCCGCGCCTGCTGAAGGGCATCCTGGCCACCACCCGCAACTGGAACACCGTCGTCAAACTGGAGGAGTTGACCGGCGCCTGAGCGCAACGCCGGCGTCGAGTCGACGGCTCCGAACGCGCCGCCGGCTCCTCCTGGCAGTCCCTCAACCGCGGCACGCCCGGCTCGTCCTGGACGTGGTCGACACCCACGGCGACCTGTACCGCCGGTACGACGGCTTCGCGGACCCGGTACCCGTGCCCGACGACGCACCCGCGTTCGAGCGCGCCCTCGCCCACAGCGGCCGGGATCCGCGCCTGTCCCGGGCCGAAGTGGACCAGTGACACGGCGCGGAATTGGACCGTGTCCCTGTGCCATTGGCTGCCTAGCCTCGACGGCATGACGAACACGTCGCCCACCCGCGTCGACTTCTACTTCGACCCCGCCTGCCCCTTCGCCTGGATCACCTCCCGCTGGATGCTGGAGGTCGAGCGCGAACGCCCACTCGACCTCCGCTTCCACGCGATGAGCCTGTACCTGCACAACATCGGCAACGAACTCCCCGACTGGTACCGGGAATTGGTCGACAAGTCCATCGGCCCCGTCCGGGTCGCGGTGGCCGCCGCCGAGCAGCACGGCGAGAAGGTGCTGCGCGACCTCTATACGGCCTTCGGCACCCGCATCCACGAGCGCGAGGCCAAGGACTTCGACGCCGTGATCGCCGACTCCCTCGCAGAACTCGGACTCCCCGCCGAACTGGCCCAAGCGGCCCACGACTCCTCGTACGACGAGGCGGTGCGCCGGAGCCATGACGCGGGCAAGGAGCGAGACTCCGAAGCCTATGTGGGTACCCCGACCATCCATGTCGACGGAACCGTGTGGTTCGGCCCCGTGCTCCGCGCCATCCCCCGCGGCAAGAAGGCTGCCGAACTCTTCGACAGCTTCCGCGTCCTCGCCGCCCACCCGGACTTCTTCGAACTCAAGCGGAGCAGGACGGGAGGGCTTTCCTTCGGCTGAACGCCGGTGCGGCCTCCGAGTTTTTTCGCCCCTTTGCTCCTACCCGTCCCGTACCTGGGCCCGCGGCGGAGCCGCTGATGGATGCAGCGCCCCAGACCCCGCTCCTCAAACGCCGGAGGGGCTGAAATTCTGCCTTCTGCTACGCGCCCACAGCCGCCAGTGCCGGTACCCGCGCCTCGTCGTACCGTTCCAGCAGCAGCCGCGCCACCTCCGGCGCCGGGCCGAGGACGTCGGCCAGTACGTCCGCTTCGGCGGCGCCCCGCGCGATGCGGTCCGGCAGGAAGCCGGGGGCCAGGACGTACGGGGCGACGGCGACCCGCTCGCAGCCGAGGGCGCGCAGTTCGCGTACCGCGTCCTCGGTGCGCGGGAGGGATGCGGAGGCGAACGCAGGCCGCACGGCGCACCAGCCGGTGTGCCGCCACTCCCGCGCGATTGCTGCGATCACTGCGATCGCCTCCGGGTCGGTGGACCCCGCCGAGGCCAGGACGACCCCGGTCGAGGACTTGTCGGCGGGAGTCAGGCCCGCCTCGTACAAACGTCGTTCGAGGGACCGCAGCAGGAGCGGCGACGGGCCCAGCACCTGCGCCTGGCGGATGCGCAGCCGCGACGGTGCCTCCCGCAGGACCGCCGGGATGTCCGCCTTCGCGTGGAAGGCGCGGGTCAGCAGCAGGGGCAGGGCGACCACGTCGCGTACGCCCTCTGCCGCCAGGGACTCCAGCACCCCCTGCACCGAGGGGATGTTGAAGTCCAGGAAGCCGGTCTCCACGCGCAGGCCGGGGCGCTCGGCCCGGACCCGTCGCACCAGGGCATGCACCGTCGCGGCATGGCGCGGATCGCGGCTGCCGTGGGCGATCACGACGAGGACGGGGCGTACGGGGCGTACGGCGCGGGCGGGGCGGACCGGCTTGCTCATGACTGTCTCAACTCTTCACCAGGAGACCGCGGCTGCGCAGCACCCACCGCTCCACCGGGCTGAAGATGAGCAGGTCGATGGCGATGCCGACGAACAGGATCAGGAAGATGGCGAGGAAGACCATCGACATGGAGCTGGTGTTGCGGCCGTTCTCCAGCAACTGGCCGAGCCCCACGCCCAGGTCGGGGGAGGAGGCGATGATCTCCGCCGCCATCAGGGAACGCCAGGAGAAGGCCCAGCCCTGCTTCAGACCGGCCAGGTAACCGGGCAGCGCGGCCGGCATCACGATGTGCCAGGTCCCGCGCAGGCCCGTCGCGCCCATCGTGCGGCCTGCCCGCACGAACAGCGGCGGCACCTGGTCGACACCCGACACCAGGCCGTTGGCGATCGACGGGACGGCGCCGAGCAGGATCACGGCGTACATCATCGAGTTGTTCAGACCCAGCCAGATCACGGCCGGCGGGACCCATGCGACGGACGGCAGGGACTGGAGGCCGGAGAGGATCGGGCCGATCGCGGCGCGTACGAACTTCACGCGGGCCACCAGCAGACCCAGCGGGGTGCCGATCAGCAGCGCGAACAGGAAGCCGAGCAGGCCGCGCGAGACGCTCGTCCAGATGTAGTCGAGCAGCGTGCCCTGCAGCCAGGCGTTCTTGACCTCGCCCCACACGTCGGCCGGCGAAGGCAGCACGGTCGGGTCGTCGACGATGCCGAACGAGATCAGCGCCTGCCAGACCACGAGCACCACGGCGAACGCGGTGAGCGGCGGCAGCACCTTCTGCTTGAAGGTCAGCGCGAAGGACCGGCGGCCGGTGTCGGAGGACTCGAGGGCGTCGAGGCCCGCCTCCAGACCGCGCAGCTCGTCGTGGTCCTTGACGGCGGCGTCGGCCTTCGTCTCAGTGCTGGCCATGGCGGCGGATCTCCCCACGCAGTTCTTCGGTGATCTCGATGGACAGTTCCGCCACGGGGGCGTCCTCGATGCGGCGCGGCTGCGGGATGTCCACGACCCACTCGCGCGCGATGCGTCCCGGGCGGGAGGACAGCAGGATCACGCGCTGTGCGAGCCGCACCGCCTCGCGCACGTTGTGCGTGACGAAGAGGACGGAGAGCCCGGTCTCGCTCCAGATCCGGGTCAGCTCGTCGTGCAGCATGTCCCGGGTGATCGCGTCCAGCGCCGCGAACGGCTCGTCCATCAGCAGGATCTGGCTGTCCTGAGCGAGCGCGCGGGCCAGCGCCACGCGCTGGCGCATACCGCCGGACAGCTCGTGCACCCGCTTGCCGTACGCGCCCTTCAGCCGTACGAGTGCGAGCAGCTCCTCGGCCCGGTCGCGGCGCTCCGGCTTCGGAACTCCCCTGAGCTTCAGGGCGAGTTCGATGTTCTTGCCCGCGGTCAGCCACGGGAAGAGCGCGTGCTCCTGGAACATCAGAGCGGGGCGCCCGTTGGTCGCGATGCTGCCGGCGGAGGGCTCGTCGAGCCCTGCCACCAGGTTCAGCAGCGTCGACTTGCCGCAGCCCGAAGCCCCCAGGAGGGTGACGAACTCGCCCGGCGCCACATCGATGCTGATGTCGTCGAGGACGAGCTGCTGCCCCGCCGGTCCGGCGAAGGACTTCGAGACATGCTCGATCCGGGCGGCGTAGTCGACCGCTTCGGCGCTGTCGGCGGCCTTGGCGAGAGTCGTGGCCATGGTCGTCACCTCCTGGGAACGTGGCGGGATCCGCGCTTACTTGACGCCGAGACCGGCGTCGTCGACCGTGCTGTCGCCCTCGGCTGCGAGGACCTTGTTCAGGAGCGTGAGGTCGTAGATGCCCGTCAGGTCGGGCTTCTCCAGGAGACCGGCCTTCACGGCATGGTCGGCCTCGGTGTTGAGCGTCGAGGCCAGCGGGTCATCGGTGAACTGGATGGACTTCCAGGCCGGGTCGATGACCTCGGCCGGGAGTGCCTTGCCCGAGTCCGTCTCCAGCTGCCGGTTGGCGGCGGCCTTCGCCTCGTCCGGGTTGGCGTTGATCCACTTGTTGGTCTCGACCGAGCCCTTCAGTACGGCCTCGACGACCTTCGGGTGCTCCTTGAGGAACGACTGCGACACGATGATGTTCGTGATCACGAACTTCTCGTCGGGCCACAGCGACGCCTCGTCCAGCAGCACCTTGCCGCCCTCGGCGACCAGCTTGGACGCGGTCGGCTCCGGCACCCAGGCGCCGTCGACGGAGCCGGACTTGTAGGCGTCCGGGGTGATCTTGTTGTCCGTACGGACCACCGAGACGTCGCCCTTGCCGCTCTGAGCGTCGACCTTCCAGCCCTGGTCCGCGATCCAGTTGAGGAACGCGACGTCCTGCGTGTTGCCGAGCTGCGGGGTCGCGATCCTCTTGCCCTTGACGTCCTTCAGGGACTTGATCTTCTTCGGGTCGACCACGAGCTTCACACCGCCGGACGCCGAACCGCCGATGATGCGCAGGCTCTTGCCCTCGGACTTGGTGAAGCCGTTGATCGCCGGCGACGGGCCGATCCAGCCGATGTCGATGGAGCCCGAGTTCAGCGCCTCGATCTCGGAGGGGCCGGCGTTGAAGGTGGCGTATTCGGCCTTCGTGGCACCCAGTTCCTTCTGGAAGAGGCCCTCCTGGCGGCCTACCAGCGCGGTCGCGTGGGTGAGGTTGCCGAAGTAGCCGATCTTCACGGAGTCGAGACCGTCGATCTTCTCCGCCCCGGCGGCGACCTTCGTCTTCGTGTCGTCCTTCGCGTCGGAGCCGTAGCCGCAGGCGGCGAGGGCGAGAAGGGGGAGCGCGGCTATGACGGCGAGGCCGCGGCGTGCGGCGATGGAGCGGATGACAGGCACGGGAGGTGTTCCTCTCGTTGGCCCGGCGGTCACGATCTCTCAGGTCGTGGCCGGGAGGTCGGCAGGTTTTCGCTTGCGCAGGCGGTGGCGGGTGAGGGCGCGGTGGGGCGTGTGGGCGCGCAAGCCGGGCGCGTGCCCCCTCCCCGCCAGGGGCGTCACGCACATCGCGCCACCCCGCCCTGCCCGCTGCCGAGGTCGCCGCTGCCGACGCGGCCGCCCTCCTTCGCGAACGTGGAGTAGATGTCGGTGGGGGTCATGTCAGAAGTCCCACCCGTCGTCCTCGGCCGCGTCCTTGACCGGCTGCGGCGCCGCGAAGGACTCACCGACCATGCCCGCGGTGAGCGTGGTCCCGTCGGCCGGGTCGATGAGGATGAAGGCGCCGGTGCGCCGGGAGTCGGCGTACGAGTCGAGCGGCAGCGGCTCGGCGGTACGGATCACGACGCGGCCGATGTCGTTGGCGACCAGCCGGCCCGGGTGCGGGTGCAGGGAGAGGTCGTCCAGCGTCAGCCGGGACGGGATGTCTTTGACGATCGCCTTGACCGTGCGGGTGCCGTGCTTGAGCAGCACACGGTGACCCACGACCAGAGGCGCGTCGGCCACATGGCACACGGTCGCCTCGACGTCCTGGGTGGTCGGGGGCGCGTCCTTGCTCGGCACGATCAGGTCACCGCGCGAGATGTCGATGTCGTCCTCCAGCAGGAGGGTCACCGACTGCGGGGTCCACACGACGTCGACGGACTTGCCCAGCAGATCGATCCCGGCGACCTTCGAGGTACGCCCGGACGGCAGCACGGTCACGCTCTCGCCGACGCGGAACGTACCCGCCGCGATCTGACCGGCGTACCCCCGGTAGTCGGGGTGCTCGGCGGTCTGCGGGCGGATCACGTACTGCACGGGCAGCCGCGCGTGGCAGTGCGCCAGGTCGTGGCTGACCGGCACGGTCTCCAGGTGCTCCAGGACCGTCGGGCCGCCGTACCAGTCCATGTGGGCGGAGGCTTCCACCACGTTGTCACCGGCGAGCGCCGAGATCGGGATCGCGGTGATCTCGGGGACGCCCAGCTCGGAGGCGTACGCCGTGAACTCTTCGGCGATCGCGGCGAAGACGGACTCCTTGTAGTCGACCAGGTCCATCTTGTTGACGGCGAGGACGACGTGCGGGACGCGCAGCAGCGCGGCGACGGCGGCATGGCGGCGGGTCTGCTCGATGACGCCGTTGCGCGCGTCCACGAGGACGACGGCCAGGTCGGCGGTCGAGGCGCCGGTGACCATGTTCCGGGTGTACTGCACATGACCTGGGGTGTCGGCCAGGATGAACCGGCGGCGCGCGGTCGCGAAGTAGCGGTACGCCACGTCGATCGTGATGCCCTGCTCGCGCTCGGCGCGCAGGCCGTCGGTGAGCAGCGCGAGGTCGGGGGCGTCCTGGCCACGGCTGGCCGAGACGCGCTCCACGGCCTCCAGCTGGTCGGTCAGAACCGACTTGGAGTCGTGCAGCAGACGGCCGACCAGCGTGGACTTGCCGTCGTCGACGGAGCCCGCGGTGGCGAACCGCAGCAGCGTGGTCGCCGACAGCTGCTCGACCGACAGCGGCTCGGTGGGTTCGGTGGTGCTGGTCATGGCTAGAAGTACCCCTCGCGCTTACGGTCTTCCATCGCGGCCTCGGAGAGCTTGTCGTCGGCGCGGGTGGCGCCGCGCTCGGTGAGCCGGGAGGCGGCGATCTCGGCGATCACGGCGTCCAGCGTGGTCGCGTCGGAGTCGACGGCGCCCGTGCAGGACATGTCGCCGACGGTCCGGTAGCGGACGAGCCGCTTCTCGACGACCTCGCCGTCCTTGGGGCCGCCCCACTCACCGGCGGTCAGCCACATGCCGGACCGCTGGAAGACCTCACGGTCATGCGCGAAGTAGATCTCGGGCAGCTCGATGCCCTCGCGGGCGATGTACTGCCACACGTCCAGCTCGGTCCAGTTGGACAGCGGGAACACGCGGACGTGCTCGCCGGGTGCGTGCCGGCCGTTGTAGAGCTGCCACAGCTCGGGGCGCTGGCGGCGCGGGTCCCACTGCGAGAACTCGTCGCGCAGCGAGAAGACGCGCTCCTTCGCCCGGGCCTTCTCCTCGTCCCGGCGCCCGCCGCCGAAGACGGCGTCGAACCGCTCGGACTGGATCTTCTCGGTCAGCGGCACGGTCTGCAGCGGGTTACGGGTGCCGTCCGGACGCTCCTTGAGGACACCGCGATCGATGTAGTTCTGTACGGAGGCCACATGGAGGCGCAGCCCATGTGCGGCGACCACACGGTCCCGGTACTCAAGAACCTCGGGGAAGTTGTGTCCGGTATCCACATGCAGCAGCGAGAAGGGGATCGACGCGGGGGCGAACGCCTTCAGCGCCAGATGCAGCATGACGATGGAGTCCTTGCCGCCGGAGAAGAGGATCACCGGCCGCTCGAACTCGCCCGCCACCTCGCGGAAGATATGGACGGCCTCGGACTCGAGGGCGTCCAGGTGCGACAGCGCGTACGGCCCGCCGTCCGTCTCCTCGGAAACACTGGCGACGGTCGTCATGCGAGACCCCTTTCGGTGAGCAGCGCATGCAGCGCCGCCGCGGACTCCTGCACGGTCTGGGTGTGCGACTCGATGCGCAGATCGGGCGACTCGGGCTCCTCGTAGGGGTCGTCGACGCCGGTGAGCCCCGAGATCTCGCCCGCGGCCTGCTTGGCGTACAGCCCCTTCACATCGCGTACGGAGCAGACCTCGACCGGGGTTGCCACGTGCACCTCCAGGTACGGGGTGCCGCCGGTCTGGTGGCGCTTGCGGACCGCCTCACGGCTGTCCGTGTACGGCGCGATCACCGGGACGAGCGTCTTGACGCCGTTGCGCGCGAGCAGCTCGGCGAGGAAGCCGATGCGCTGTACGTTCGTGAAGCGGTCCTCGCGGGAGAAGCCGAGGCCCGACGAGAGGAACTCGCGGATCTCGTCGCCGTCGAGGACCTCGACGCGGTGGCCCTCCTCGCGCAGCCGGCCGGCCAGCTCGTGCGCGATGGTGGTCTTGCCGGCACTCGGCAGACCCGTGAGCCAGACGGTGGCTCCGGTCGTCACTTGCTGCTCCTGGGACATCTCGGTGGTCGTGGTCATCCGTGCAGCCCGCACTCGGTCTTGGCACGTCCCGCCCAGCGGCCGGCGCGGGCGTCCTCGCCCTCCAGGACCCGGCGGGTGCAGGGCGCGCAGCCGACGGAGGGGTAACCGTCCGTCAGCAGCGGGTTGGTGAGGACTCCGTGTTCGGCGACGTACGTGTCCACGTCGTCCTGCGTCCAGCGGGCGATCGGCGAGATCTTGACCTTCTGGCGCTTCTCGTCCCAGCCGACGACCGGGGTGTTCGCCCGGGTCGGGGACTCGTCGCGGCGCAGTCCGGTCGCCCACGCGTCGTAGTGGGTCAGGCCCTCTTCGAGGGGCTTGACCTTGCGCAGCGCGCAGCACAGGTCGGGGTCGCGGTCATGCAGCCGGGGCCCGTACTCCGCGTCCTGCTCGGCCACCGTCTGGCGCGGGGTGAGCGTGATGACGTTGACGTCCATCACGGCCTCGACCGCGTCCCGGGTGCCGATGGTTTCGGGGAAGTGGTAGCCGGTGTCGAGGAAGACGACGTCGACTCCCGGGAACGCGCGGGACGCGAGGTGGGCGACCACCGCGTCCTCCATGGAGGAGGTCACGCAGAACTTCTTGCCGAAGGTGTCGGCCGCCCACTGGAGGATCTCCAGGGCGGAGGCGTCTTCGAGGTCGCGCCCCGCCTGCTCGGCGAGGCGCTTCAAGTCCTCGCTCGTACGCTCTTCCTGAGTCGCCGTCATATCCCGTCCCCTCCACCTTCGTTGCGCTGAACCCCACGGGCGAGCAGCCCGAGGAACTTCAGCTGAAAGGCTCGGTTGCACGCCGCGCACTCCCACGCGCCGTGGCCCTGCTCGCTCGGACGGAGGTCCTCGTCGCCGCAGTAGGGGCAGTAGAACGGGGCGGCACGCTCACTCATGACAGGGCCTCCTCGGAGGCGCGGGCGGCCCAGGTGGCGAAGCGTTCGCCGTCCTCGCGCTCCTCCTGGAAGCGCTTGAGGACCCGCTCGACGTAGTCGGGCAGCTCCTCCGAAGTGACCTTCAGGCCACGGACCTTGCGGCCGAACCCGGCCTCCAGGCCGAGCGCGCCGCCCAGGTGCACCTGGAAGCCCTCGACCTGCTCGCCCTGGTCGTTGAGGACCAGCTGGCCCTTGAGACCGATGTCCGCGACCTGGATACGGGCGCAGGCGTTCGGGCAGCCGTTGATGTTGATGGTGATGGGCTCGTCGAACTCGGGGATGCGGCGCTCGAGTTCGTCGATCAGGGAAGCACCACGCGCCTTGGTCTCGACGATCGCGAGCTTGCAGTACTCGATGCCGGTGCAGGCCATGGTGCCGCGCCGGAACGGAGAGGGCCTGACCGTCAGGTCGAGCGCCTCCAGGCCCTCGACGAGCGAGTCGATCCGCGACTCGTCCACATCGAGGACGATCATCTTCTGCTCGACGGTGGTGCGCAGGCGGCCCGAGCCGTGTGCCTCGGCCAGCTCGGCGATCTTCGTGAGGGTCGCGCCGTCGACGCGGCCGACGCGCGGGGCGAAGCCGACGTAGTAGCGGCCGTCCTGCTGCCGGTGCACACCGACGTGGTCGCGCCAGCGGGCGACCGGCTGGTCGGGCGCGGGGCCGTCGACGAGCTTCCGCTGCAGGTACTCGTCCTCCAGGACCTGGCGGAACTTCTCGACACCCCAGTCGGCGACCAGGAACTTCAGCCGGGCCCGGGTGCGCAGGCGCCGGTAGCCGTAGTCGCGGAAGATCGAGATGACGCCCGTGTAGACGTCCGGGACCTCGTCGAGCGGGACCCAGGCACCGAGCCGCTGGCCGATCTTGGGGTTGGTGGAGAGGCCGCCGCCGACCCAGAGGTCGAAGCCCGGGCCGTGCTCCGGGTGGTTCACGCCGACGAACGCGATGTCGTTGATCTCGTGCGCCACGTCGAGGAGCGGCGAGCCGGAGATCGCGGACTTGAACTTGCGCGGCAGGTTCGAGAAGTCCTTGTTGCCGATGATCCGGCGGTGGATCTCCTCGATCGCGGGCGTTCCGTCGATGATCTCGTCCTCGGCGATCCCGGCGACGGGCGAGCCGAGGATGACGCGGGGCGTGTCACCACAGGCCTCGGTCGTGGACAGGCCCACGGCCTCCAGGCGGTCCCAGATCTCCGGGACGTCCTCGATGCGGATCCAGTGGTACTGGACGTTCTGCCGGTCTGTCAGGTCGGCGGTGCCGCGCGCGAACTCCTGCGAGATCTCGCCGATGACGCGCAGCTGCTGTGTGGTCAGCCGGCCGCCGTCGATGCGGACGCGCAGCATGAAGTACTTGTCGTCCAGCTCCTCCGGCTCCAGGATCGCGGTCTTGCCGCCGTCGATCCCGGGCTTGCGCTGGGTGTAAAGGCCCCACCACCGCATACGTCCGCGAAGGTCGTTGGGGTCGATCGAGTCGAAGCCCCGCTTGGAGTAGATCGTCTCAATGCGTGTCCGCACATTGAGACCGTCGTCGTCCTTCTTGAACTGTTCGTTGCCGTTGAGCGGGGTGAAGTGACCTACGGCCCACTGACCCTCGCCGCGGTGACGACTCACCTTGCGGCGGGGCGTGGCGGCGGAGTTCTGCGGGGTGGCGGCCATGGTTGCTACGTCCTTCGAGACTGCGGGACTGGTCTGTTCAGCGGCTCTGACCTGCACGTACGGGCGCATACGGAGGTATGGGCGCGTCACTGCGCAAGGGGCGCGAAAGGGAAAAAGTCGGCGCTGGGCCCGTGGCCGGAGGCCACTTATGGGTGCGTCAGCTCGCCGGACAGATGGCGCTGGACATGCGGCCGAGGTCGACGTGCCGCCGACTCACCAAGGCAATTCCAGTTCCAGACATGACGGAAGCGTGTCACGCGGATCTCGGGCCAGTCCACCGTTATCCAATATGTGGACACCCTTGTCCCGCATCACGAGACCAGGTGTCGTCGGTCACACGGCCGGGCCTCCGGCGGCGCCGAAACGGGCCTGCGCCCCGGCGCAAGCAGGTCAGACCCTCTGCGCAAGCAGGTCAGACCCTCTGCGCAAGCAGGTCAGACCCTCTGCGCAAGCAGGTCCGACCGCCCGCGCAAGCGGGTCAAACCGCCTTCACAAGCAGGTCCGACCGCCCGCGCAAGCGGGTCAAACCGCCTTCACAAGCAGGTCCGACCACCCGCGCAAGCAGGTCAGACCGCCCGCGCCCCCGGCCAGGGCCCCGGAGTGGCGGCGTCCGGCTCCTCCTCGACCTTGGTGTCGAAGAGCTTGAAGCCGCGCCGCTGGTAGTTGTCCATCGCGTGCTCGCCGTCCTTGCTGCAGGTATGCAGCCAGACGCGCTTGGTCTCGGCCCGCCCCGGCCAGCGCTCGGCCAGGTCCCAGGCGCGCGCGGCACCGTACGTGAGGAGGTGCCCGCCGATCCGGCGTCCCCGGAAGGCGGGGATCAGTCCGAAGTGGACGATCTCCACGACACCGTCGTCCTGCGGGTCGAGCTCGACATAACCCGCAGGCGTCCCCCTGTCGTACGCGACCCAGGTCTCCACCCCCGGCCTGTCCAGGGCCTCCTGCCACTGCGCGTACGTCCAGCCGAGCCGGTCCGTCCAGCGGATGTCCCCGCCGACCGACGCGTACAGGAAGCGGCTGAACTCGGGCGAGGGGACCTCGGACCGTACGATCCGGACGTCGCCGCCGGGCGCGATCGCGGGGAGCAGGTCGGCCGGGGCCGTCTGCTCCAGGGACCAGGTGGTCACAGTGACGTTGCTCATGCCGGCCAGGGAACCACGGAGGCGGGTGCCGCTCCAAAAGCGGTTTCCTCCAGCCGGGCGCTCACTCCAGCGAGTCGTCGACAGAGGACAGCGGAACGGCGTAGAGCAGCCGCTGCTCAGCCGGGCTCGTCAGCGTCCACAGCTCGCCCGTCTCCTGCCAGTAGGAGAGCGACCGGGCGTGCAGGCCCCAGCAGGCGTGCGACTGGTCCGCGGTGCAGGTGGCCGCCTTGGCGCCGCCGTCGGTCTGCCGCCACAGGACGCCGCGCGGGGTGGGGCCGTCCGACGCGTGGCCGACGTACCACTGGGCCTCGCGCGCGCCGATGGGCGTGTGGGAGAGCACGCCGGACGCTCCCGCGGCCTTGGTCTCGTAGGCCTCGACCGCGGCGACGTACCCCTGGGAGCCGGCGAGCAGGCCCGTGCGGTGGGCGGCGGTGCTGTAGGAGTACCGCCAGACACGGGCCCGGTCCCTGTCGCGGCCGGGCGGTTCGGTGGCGACCAGGCTGTCCGGCACGGTCGTACGGTCCAGGGAGAGCGAGCCGAAACAGGGCACCGCCGTGAAGCTGTCCGCCGTACATGTGCCGCCGGGTACGGCGTACGAGCCGATGGCCGGGAGCACGTACTGGTAGCCGTCCGCCGAGTAGCCGTCGCCCGTCCTGCCGACGGCGGCGCTGTTCACGTCGGCCCGCAGGATGCGGTGCATGTCGAAGACGAGCAGGCCCGCGCCGTGCGCGGCGGTGACGATCAGCTTGTCCTGGTACCAGACCATGCCGCCCAGGCCTGAGCGGACCGCCGTGAAGTCCTTGCCGCCGTCGCGCGGGGCGACGAGCAGAACCCAGCGGTACGTGAGGGCCGCCGGGTCGGTCGCGTCGACGACGGCGATCCGGGCCAGGCCTTTGTCGCGCGCCGGCACGGCGGCCTGGCGGTCGTCGGCGGCGTGGCGGTCGGCCACGGCTTGGTGGTCGGCGACGGCTTGGCGGTCGGCGGCGACCCGGCTGCCGTGGTGCGTCCAGCCGGCCAGGATCACCCGGTGTTCGCCCCACTGGCCGTCGTCGTCGGCGTCGCCGGAGGTGGTGACCGACCGCGGCTGCCACTGCCGGGTCCGCGCGTCGCCGCCGTCCCAGCAGTACGCGCGCGTGGCCGTCGGCTCGACCGGCAGCGCGGCCCGCTCGGCGGTGGAGCACTCGGCCCGGTCGCGCATCGAGCGATCGGCGCTCTGGAGGACGCCGTCGACGCCGACGTTCCCGCCCATCCTCCTGGTGAGCGTGTCGAGGGTGTCCCGCGCGACCAGGTTCTCGTGGAGCCGCAGCTTGGCGGTCGCGGCCGCCGACGTGACCGGGGTCAGTCCGCCCGGACTGCCGTCGGCCGTGGCCTGGGAGGTGCTGATCAGCGTGGCGGCCGCGGTGAGAGCGAGAGCGGTGCCCGCCAGCGTGGCGCGCAGCGCCTGTCCCCTCCTGCGACGACGGTGCCTGCCGCGGTGCTTCATACGTCCTCCCGACGAAGGCCAACTGCCCCTCACACCCCGGGCGTTGACGGAGAGGCGGGTGGGGTGGCCTGTGAGGGCATGCTATCGGGATGTGCATCGGGCTTCAGGACTCTGCTGAGGAAAGCGTGATTCGAGCAGGGTCTGTGTCGTTGGTCCACCCTGGTTGTTGTGGTCGCGGGTGGGAGGGCCGAGAAGGATGTCGCTGGAGCCGCGGGCTGATCAGGGACAAGGCCAAGTGGTCCTGCATCACGAAAAGACAGTGCCGACCCGTTCTGATCTTCTGCATTTCACCTATAACCCGCGTATGTATCGTGGCCGTCATGCAGCTTCGGTACAGCTTCCGCCTGTACCCGGATTCCGGCCAACGCACCGCACTGGCCAAGGCGTTCGGGTGCGCCCGCGTCGTCTTCAACGACGCGGTGCGTGCTCGCGAGGACGCCCGCAGAGCGGGCGAGCCATTCCCGAGGGCCGGCGATTTGTCCAAGAAGCTGATCACCGCCGCGAAGCAGACCGCTTCACGGGCCTGGCTGGGCCCGACGTGCCTCAGCGTGCACGTGTCAGAGGTCAGGCCCGACCCGAGTCGGGTTTAGGGCGCTTCTGACGGCTCTTGAAACCGTCCGATGGCTGTCACTGGCGTGCCCGGAGGGGCAGTCAGCGCATCACGAGGTGGCTCGCGTTGCGCCGACGATCAGTCCCACGCCCGACCAAGAGCCATCAGAAGCGCCCTAGGTGACGTCGAGGGCCCGGCGCGCACGGCTGATCAGGTTCTGGGCGTCCGTCCCGAAGACGGCCGACTCCCGCAGGGTGCGCCAGACCTTGAAGTGGGTTGCGACGTTGTCCGTGTCGTCGAGCCAGATCTCGGCGTGCCAGTTCTCTACGACGACCTGTTGGTCGTCGTAGATCCAGAAGCCTCCGCCGGGCGGGATCTTCAGAGACGCGCCGATGGGCACGATCCCGAGCTCGACGGTGTCCAGGCCGATCACGCCGGAGAGCCGGTCGAGCTGTGCGGCGAGCACCGAGGGCGGGCAGATCAGCGCGCTCAGTACGGGCTCCCAGAGGAGGATGTGGTACTTCCGGCCCGCGCTGTAGAGGCACTCCTGACGCTTCATGCGGGAGCGCACGGCCTCCTCGATGTCCCGTACCGAGCCGTGCAGTTCGGTGAATCGACTGAGAATCGCCCGCGCATAGTCGGGCGTCTGGAGCACGCCGACGATCCACGACGACTCCCACGCATGGAGGACCGCCGCCTGAGCCTGCGCCGCGTTGTGCGCGTCCTGGACGGCCTTGTGACCCGAGGCGAGCTGGCGCCGCCAACTGCGGACGTGGGACTCCAGTCCCCGGAGGCGGGCGAGGAGTTCCCCGTCCGCCTCCGGCTGGCCGGTGGCCTCGGCCCAGGCCCGGAGCTCGTCAGCCGTGGCCGTCTGCTTGCCGTTCTCCAGCTTGCTGATCTTCGACTGGGGCCAGCCCAGCCGCTGGGCCAGGATCGTGCCGGTGAGTCGATCGCCGGGGGCGGACTCGCGCAGCTCTCGCAGACGCTCACCGAGCGCCGCGCGCGCCTGCTGGAAGTCGGTGCTCACCGGTTCGACTCACTGCTCCCTGGTGCTCATGTCGGCCGCGAACTCCTCGTACGGGACAGCGTGGTGGATGGCCGCATCCCGGACCATGGCGTACCTGATCACCTCAGCCGGTTCGGTGATCAGCTCGACGTCGACCAGTTCGTCATCGTCGGTGAAGTTGAGGAGCGCCACCAGCCGGGAGTCGAAGATCCAGAAGTCTTCGGCGGGGAGACGCAGGCGATCAGCCTCGGCACGCGAGAGGTTGCGGATGTCCTCGCCCAGGGCGGTGTTCTTCTCGGCGTACGCGAGCAGGTAGCGCTGTCCCTGAGTGGCGGGGTCGTCGACCAGGCGCACGCGTCCGACTCGTGCGCCACCTGCGGTCTTCTCGCGGATCGTCACGGACCACGGAGTCCTCAGGTCCCACGTCGGAGCCTCGCCCTGGACGAACTGCGCCCACGTGTCGGTCGCCTCGTCGGACGCGTACCGGCGCCGGGTCTCCAGCCGCCAGGCGGTGTGCTCGAACCGCTCGAAGAGCTGTCCGAACGCGTCCAGGTCGATGATGCTCGCGTCGCGAGTCACGTCCTTGGGCCCCCAGTCCACGATCAGTTCGCGAGGTACAACGATCGCCACCTCTCCTTCGGACAAGTGCCGGAGCTGCGCGATGTCCTCGGGGTCGCTGAGCGACGGCCCGTGAACGATGATCTCGCCGCTGTCTACGTCCTCGTGCACGGACGGGCAGCCGCCCTCGCCAGCCTGCCACGGCCGCCGGGGCGATGCGTCATGAGCCGGGCCCTGCACGTGTGCCGCGCCTGCGATGGTCTGAGCACCGACCCCGCCGACGGCGTGATCGTCATGCACGAGCTCGGCAACTCCGGGCCGGGCTGGACGGTGTGGGCGCACCGCGAGCATGCCGACGACGTGGAGCTGATCGACCCTGTCCTACTCCAGATCATGACGCGCATCTGGGTCGCGCAGGCGGCAGCGCAGTAGCATCGCCTCAACTAGACGGCCCGTCGTGATGAAGATCTTCACGCCCCGGGCCCGGCACGCGTCGGCAACGGCGGTCCATTCGCGCGGCTGGCGCGAGGCTCGGGACTTCTCCCACATCACGAGGACGTCGGCGCCGAACTCGCTCGAGTGGAGATCAGCTATGAGCGGGCCGAAGCCGTCGCGGGTCTTGTGTGCGTAATCGGACGCGGAGCCAACCTCCTTGTAGGATTCGCCGGTCAGCGTGATCGGGACGCGGTACTCCGCGAGAGCCTTGACGTTCGCCTCGTGCTGCTCCTCGTTGCTGCGCTCGACTCCGCTCTTCATCTGGCAGGCCGCGCTGACCTACTTCTTCGGCCGGCGTGCCGCCAAGCGGCTCGGTGACGCCCACGAGTACGGGCAGACAAGCCGCGATTCCCGGAAGGACCAGTACAACAACCGGGTGGCGCGCAACTTCGTCGGCAGCAGTTACAACCGGTACTGGATGAACTACTACAACAGCCGCGGCTACCTGTTCCAGTACCTGTACTCCGCCGGCAGCTGGCTCTACAGCCACGGGTACCTGAAGAAGTGATCCCACAGCGGTCATGGGACTCTTGCGTCCGCTGACCCGCTGACCTGGCCGACGGGTGCCGGGGCAGGCCCTTTCGAGGGCGTGCCCCGGCACCCGCGTACCACCACCGGTTCCTCCTTCGCACCCTCGCGTCGTCCGGTCCCCGAGCTCCTCCTGATTCACCCCTCCGAACCCGCCACCCCCAGCCTCCGACCCCTCCACAACCTCCGGGAGCCCCCATGCCGCTGCCGACGCGCCCCGCCCGGCCGACCGCACTGCCCGTCACACTGCTCCTGGCCACCGCCCTGATGACCGCCGGCCTGACCAGCTGCTCCGCGCTGTCCCCGTTCAACACCTGTGACGACACCGCGGTGCGGCTGAAGGACCTGCGCTCCCAGTCGATCCTGAACTCCACCCCCGAGGGGGCGACCGCCCTGAGGGGGCTCGACTCGGTTGACTCGCGCTGCATCGACGACACCGGCGACGCCTGGCTGTACGCCGCGCGCGTCTACGCCTTCCCCGGCTCCCGGCAGGAGGTCGTGGACTTCTACCGCACCACCGCCAAGGCGGACGGCTGGCGCCTGCAGCACGACCCTTCAGACCCGGACACCCCCGAAACAACGGCGGGACTGTGCTTTACCAAAGGCGGGGACGGCGACGCCCTCCTGCTGTCCGTGCAGTTCACCACGGCCCGCGATCTGAAGTTTGAGTACGACTACGACGCCGGGCCGGAGTTCGACTTGGGATCCGGATTCGAGATAGAGGTCGGCTCCGAGACGGACGGGGCGAAGGTCGGCTGTTTCGACTGACGCCCTGGGGTTTTCGGAGCCGGCGACGGGGCGGGCCGCGGCCCGCCCCGCGCTGTTCCCCTTGTCAGGCGGCCGTCCCGCATCACCGCCGAAGCGGTCATCGCATGAACCTGCTGGTCAGGCATCAGGAACCAGCTATGGTGCGTGAGCGATTCGTGAGCGGACGGCGCGAGACGAGCCGTTACACGCTGGACCACTCTTCATGCCGCGTGGCGCTGATCAGGTAGAACAGCACCACGCGGTACGGGCAAGCACCTCCCGTCACAGATTCGATCCCACTTGTCCTGCGAGACGCGCAGGATCTCGCGCCCTCGCAGTGTCTCGACGGCTTTGATCGTCATGGCCCCCCGGTCGGCAAACTCACTTTCGAGTGTGCACTCCCAAGAAAATTTCGAGAAGCCGAGAGTGGGGGAGGGTAGGGGCGCAGGGGGCGAAAACCCTGCGACCCGTCGCCTCACGACCCCCCCGGCCCCGACGCCCCACCCACCCGCGCCCCCAACACCGCCGGCGCCGTCGAGTGCGGCAACAGGTCCAGCGGATCGTCCGGCAGCAGAACTTCCACCTCGACCTCCTCGCGGAAGCGGTACGGCCGGTGGTCGAGGAGACCCGTGAGGCGGCGCCGTACGCGGGACAGTTCGGCACGGACGGTCACCGTGCGGGTCGGGTCGTCGAACAGGTCCACCGCGAGCTGCGCCGCGCTGCGCCCCTCGCGGTGCACGGCGAGCAGGTACAGCAGCTCGGCGTGCCGCGGGCTCAGATCCTGGGCCCAACTGCCCGCCGCACCCGCCACGGTGGCGCACGGCCGCCGGGGCTCGCTGAGGTCGAGCACCAGACGGCTCACGCACCCCGGAGTGTCGGCCTCGACCCGCAGCAGCCACCCGCCGGGCATCGGCTCCGCGACGCACATCCCCAGGGACGGCAGCCAGACGTGGCCCGCGCCGAGGGAGTTGGGCAGCGGGACCCGGTCGACGGGCGGCATCCCGGTGACCGCCGCGAGCCAGCCGTGCGTGTCCACCACCAGCGCCTTGCCGCCGATCCGGCACAGGAGGGGCGCGGCCACCGCGCGCAGCCGCTCGACGGCCGCCAGATGCCGGTTGCGCAGTTCGCTCTCGGCAAGCCGGGACACCGAGTCGACCAGGGCCAGCGTCGCCGGATGGAAGGTGCTGTCCGGCCCGCTCACATCGATGATGCCGAGCAGCCGCCCGTCGCGGGGATCGTGCACCGGCGCGGCGGCGCAGGTCCAGTCGTGCAGCGTGCGCACGAAGTGCTCGGCGGAGTGGACTTGGACGGCTGTGCCCGCCGTCAGTGCGGTACCGATCGCGTTGGTGCCGGTGGTGTCCTCGCTCCAGGCGGCGCCCTCCTCCAGACAGATGGTGTCGGCCCGGCGCAGCACCCCCGGGTTGCCCTCGCGCCACAGCACCCGGCCCTCCGCGTCCGTGACCACCATGATCTGCAGCGACGCGTCGGCGACCGCTCCCAGCCCGCCGCTGAGGGTCGGCATGACGTCGGCGAGCGCGGTGGAGGTACGGCGATGTTCGAGTTCGTCCGTCTGCAACAGCACGCTGTCCGTACTTTGTTCGGGATCGAGGCCGAAACGTTTCACCCTTTGCCATGACTGACCGATGACAGGCCGCGGTGCGATCGGGGAGTGTTCGCCTCTGAGCGCCGCGGCCCAGGTTTCCTGGAGGTGCCGGACCGTTGTCTCCTGGACGTGCCGGACCGTTTTTTCAGACGCGTCCGGCGGAGCGGAACGGGCGGGGTTGGACGATGTGATCTTCACAGGGCACCCCCGAAACCAGTACCGCTTACGAACCGTGACGCCGCCGTCACCCCACATCGTGCCTGCTCTCGGCCGAGGACGCGGGGAGTTCGCCCAAGGAGCCTGAAGGAAAGGCATACGAGCCCTGAGGAAAGGCATGCAACGGTCTGCAACTCTCGCCAACGGTCACAAGGTTCAACGAAACTGACACCGACGTCGCCTGTGCGGCGTCCGTGCTCCTTGATACGGGGCCACAAGGCGGGGGTGGTGCCGTGTCGGCGCAGCACCACCCCCGCATCAGCCTTGCCGCCTCCTCACGACACCGGCGGCCGCCCTACGAAGCGGTCCGCCACCCCACGGCACCGGCCGCCGCCCTACGAAGCGGTCCGCCACCCCACGGCACCGGCCGCCGCCCTACGAAGCGGTCCGCCTCCTCGCGACACCGGCGGCTCCCTCACGACACCGGCCGCGCCCGCTCCACCACCGTGGCCAGATCCAGGCTGTGCGGCAGCGTGCCGAAGGCCGAACCCCAGTCGCCGCCCAGACGTGAGGCGCAGAACGCGTCGGCGACCTCCGGCGGCGCGTACCGGACGAGCAGCGACCCCTGGAGCACCGTCGCGATCCGCTCGACGAGACGGCGGGCGCGCCCCTCGATGCCGTCCAGGTCGGCGAGTTCGGCCAGCAGGTTCTTGATGGCCCCGTCCAGGCGGTGGTCGGCACCCCGGGCCCGGCCCACCTCCCGCAGATACGCGTCGAGGGCGCCCGGCTCCCGTTGCAACGCGCGCAGCACGTCCAGCGCCTGGACGTTGCCCGCGCCCTCCCAGATGGAGTTGAGCGGCGACTCGCGCAGCAGCCGGGGCATCCCGGACTCCTCGACGTACCCGTTGCCGCCCAGGCACTCCAGCGCCTCCACCGCGACCGGCGTACACCGCTTGGTCACCCAGTACTTGGCGGCAGGCACCGCGAGCCGCAGGAACGCCCGCTCCTGCTCGCCCCCGTCGTCGTACGCGGCGGCCAGCCGCATGGCGAGCGTCGTCGCGGCCTCGGACTCGAGCGCCAGATCCGCCAGGACATTCCTCATCAGCGGCTTGTCGATGAGCCTGCCGCCGAACGCCTCACGGTAGGTGCAGTGGTGGACGGCCTGGGCGATGGCCTGCCGCATCAGCGAGGCCGAGCCGAGCACACAGTCCAGCCGGGTCGCGGCGACCATCTCGATGATGGTCCGCACCCCGCGCCCCTCGTCACCGACCCGGCGCGCCCAGGTCCCGTCGAACTCGACCTCGCTGGACGCGTTGGACCTGTTGCCGAGCTTGTCCTTGAGCCGCTGGATGCGGAACACATTGCGCGTGCCGTCCGCCAGCACGCGCGGCACCAGGAAGCACGTCAGTCCGCCCGGGGCCTGCGCGAGCACGAGGAAACCGTCCGACATCGGCGCCGAGCAGAACCACTTGTGGCCGGTCAGCTCGTACGTCCCGTCCTCGGCGAGCGGCCGCGCCTGAGTCGTATTGGCCCGTACGTCGCTGCCGCCCTGCTTCTCCGTCATGCCCATCCCGAAGAGCACGCCGGCCTTCTCGGCGGCGGGCCGCAGCCCCTGGTCGTAGACGGTGGAGGTCAGCCGCGGCTCCCACTCGGCGGCGAGCGCCGGGTCGGTGCGCAGGGCGGGCACCGCCGCGTGGGTCATCGACAGCGGGCAGCCGTTTCCGGCCTCGACCTGCGTCCAGAGCACGAACGCCGCCGCGCGCCGGAGATGCCCGCCGGGCCGCGACCAGGCCGAGGTCAGCCCCGCAGAGACGCCCTTGCCGAGCAGCCGGTGCCAGGCCGGATGGAACTCGACCTCGTCGATCCGGTTGCCGTAGCGGTCGTGGGTGCGCAGCTTCGGCGGGTTCTCGTTGGCCAGCACCCCCCACTCCTGCACCTGCGCGGAGCCGGACGTGCGCCCGAGTGCCGACAGCTCCTCGCGCGCCTCGTCGAGGAGCGCCGGATCAAGATGCCGCTCGACCGCCTCGGAGAGGGCCCGGTCGGCGGCGAATACGTCATATCCGACCAGGGGCGGAGCCTGGTTGGTCACTGTGTGGGTGCTGGCTGACATACGGATACGGTAAGGACGTGCACCAGGCAAAAGAAACACCTGAACGGCCTCCCTCGGGCCGCTTCCACCGCGCTCGCGCGCTGTACCGGAACGTATCGAAGCGCAGGACCGCCTGGCTGCTCCTCAAGGACACCGTCAACTCGTGCATGGAGTACCGGATCCTGGGGCTCGCGGCCGAGGCCGCCTTCTTCACGCTCCTGTCCGTGCCGCCGCTGCTGCTCAGCATGATCGGGCTGCTCGGCTACGTCGACGACTGGACCGGCGCCGACACGATCGCCAGTCTGGAGACCAACATCCTGGAGGCGTCCCGCACGGTCCTGACCGAGCGGGGCGTGCACCAGATCGCCGAGCCGATCCTCCACGACGTGATGAAGGGAGGCCGCCCCGACATCATCTCCCTGGGTTTCCTGTTCGCCCTGTGGTCGGGCTCCCGCGCGGTGAACGTCTTCATCGACACCATCACCGTGATGTACGGCCTCGACGGCGCCCGCGGGATCGTGAAGACCCGGGTGATGTCGTTCCTGCTCTTCCTCGTGGCCCTGCTGATCGGTTCGATCGCCCTGCCGCTGATGGTGGCGGGGCCGGACGCGGTGGTGAACATCCTGCCCTGGTCGACGACCGTCGTGCAGGTCCTGTACTGGCCTGTCGTCATCGTCCTGTCGATCGTCTTCCTCACGACGCTCTACCACGTGTCCGTGCCGGTGCGCTCCCCCTGGGTCGAGGACGTGCCGGGCGCCCTGGTGGCCCTCGGCATGTGGGTGCTCGGCAGCTTCCTGCTCCGCATCTACCTGACCAACACCGTCGAGGGCCCCACGATCTACGGCTCGCTCGCCGCGCCCGTCGCCGTCCTGCTGTGGATCGGCGTGTCCGCGTTCGCGGTCCTGGTCGGCGCCGCCGTCAACGCCGCCATCGACCGGGTCTGGCCGGCCGCCGCCACCGCCGCGGCCCGCGCCGCCAACGAGCGGCTGCGCGAGGCCCAGGTCGCCGAGTACGTCGCCCGCGCCGCCGCGCACCGCTCGTACGACGCCGAGCCCGATGACCCCGACATGCCCTCCGAGTTCCCGGAGCGCTGGTCGCGCTTCCTGCCCCCGGAGGACGTGACGTCCCGGCTCCGTACGCATGTGAAGAGCACGCATCACGCCCACAAGCACGAGGACGACCACCCCGCGGAGAAGTGACCGGGCCTGCGGCGGGTTACGCCTTCCACACCCCGGCCGCCGCGGCCTCCCGTACGAAATCCCCGTAGTCGCGCGGCTCGCGGCCCAGGATCTGCTGGACGCCGTCGGAGAGGTAGGAGTTGCGGCCGTCGAGGAGGCTCTCGAAGAGGTCGACGAGGAACTCGGCCTCTTCGGGCGGCACCCCGAACCCGGCGAGACGGTCGCCGTACTGGCGCGCCGTCACCGGTGTGTACGTGAGCTCGCTGCCCGTCGCCGCCGCGATCTCCGCGACCGCCTCGCGGAAGGTCAGCGGACGGGACCCCGAGACGGCGAGCTCCTGGCCGGCGTACCGGTCGCCCGACGTCAGCACGGCCACCACCACGTCGGCGATGTCCCGTGCGTCGATGAACGGCTCGCGCACCTCACCGGCCGGGAAGACCAGTTCCCCGTGCCGCAGCCCGTCCACCAGCGGGCCCTCGCTGAAGTTCTGCGCGAACCACGCGGCCCGTACGACCGTCCAGTCGGCGCCCGGCGCCTTGAGCGCCTCCTCGGTCGGGCGGGCCCGCTCCTCGCCCCGCGACGACAGCAGCACGAGCCGCGGTACGCCGAGTCCGACCGCCTCCCGCGCGAGCGCGCCGACCGCCTCCGTGGCCGCCGGGGAGCCGACGTCCGTGGGGTGCACCAGATACGCCGCGTCCGCGCCGCGCAGGGCGTCCGCCCAGGTCGAGCGGTCGTCCCAGTCGAAGCCCTGGGAGCGGGACGCCGCCCGAACCGTGAGACCGGCCGCCCGCGCGGCCTCCGCAACCCGGCGGCCGGTGCGCCCCGTGGCCCCTGTCACCAACACCGTCATGTTCCGCGTGTTCTCTGCCATGCCCGTCAGTCAACTGCCGCCCGCCGGACGCGACCATCGCTGAACGGCTCATTCCCATAAGCGGACGTCTACGGGCCCCCGCCGCCCGCGTCTACGCTGGCGCCATGGACGCACTCGCAGGCCTGCTGGAGGGTCCACGCGCGCGTGGCGCCTTCATGATCCGTGCGTGCTTCGACCCGCCGTGGTGCATCCGCGTCGAGGACCGCGCCCCCCTGACGATCATGCTGGTGGTCCGCGGCGACGCCTGGGCGGTACCGAACAGGGGCGAACCCGTGCGGCTGCGGACGGCTGACCTGGCCATCGCGCGCGGCCCCGACCCGTACCTGTGCGCCGACGACCCGAAGACCCCGCCACAGGCGGTGATCCTTCCGGGCGGCGCGTGCGCCTACCCCGACGGGCGCTCCCTGAAGGGCCACTGGGATCTCGGCGTACGCACCTGGGGGGACCGGCTCGACGGCTCCACGGTGCTGCTGATCGGGACGTACATGATGAAGGGCGAGATCAACGGCAGGCTGCTGGACGCCCTGCCGCCGCTGCTGTCGCTCACCTCCGACGTGTGGCAGTGCCCGCTGACGCCGATCCTCGTCGAGGAGATGGTGCGCGACGAGCCGGGCCAGGAGGTCGTCCTGGACCGGCTGCTCGACCTGCTGATGATCGCCGCGCTGCGGGCCTGGTTCTCGCGCCCCGAGGCCGAGGCGCCCGCCTGGTACCAGGCTCTCGCGGACCCCGTCGTGGGCCAGGTGCTGCGGCTTCTGCAGGGCGACCCGGCACACCCCTGGACGGTGGCGGCACTCGCCGCCAAGGCCGGCGTCTCGCGGGCCGCGCTGGCCCGGCGCTTCGGCGAACTCGTGGGCGAGCCCCCGATGACGTATCTGACCGGCTGGCGGCTGGCCCTGGCCGCCGACCGGCTGCGCGAGACGGACGACACCCTCGACTCGATCGCCCGTCAGGTCGGCTACGGCAGCGCGTTCGCGCTGTCCAGCGCCTTCAAGCGGGTGTACGGGGTCAGCCCGCAGGAGCACCGGACGCGGGCGGCGTAGCGTGGCGCACGTGGCTGACAGGGCGTACGCGGCGTACGGGGCCGCCGATCGTCTCACGGAGGCGTCCGGCTATGCGGAGCGGGCGTCCCGGCTGCCGGGCGCGGTGGTGTGGTCCCGTGGGACGGCCGGGTCCTCGGCCGCACCGGTCCTCCCCGACGGCTGCATGGACCTGCTGTGGCACGAGGGCCGGCTCCTGGTCGCCGGGCCCGACACCCGAGCGCACATCCCGGAGGGCCCGCCGGGCCACTGGGCGGGCGTCCGCTTCTACCCCGGTACGGCGCCTGCGTTCCTGGGCGTCCCCGCGTACGAACTGCGCGACCGGCGCGTGGAGTTGGCCGACCTGTGGACCGCCGCGCAGGTACGCCGCCTGGCCGGGCGTATTGCCGCCGCAGCCGACCCGGTGAGCGCGCTCGAAGAGCTCGCGCTGGAACGGGCGGCCGACGCGGAGCCCCCCGATCCGCTGCTCCGGAAGGTCGTGGCGGCCCTGGACGCGGGCCGCCCGGTAGCCGCGACAGCGGACGAACTGGGCCTCGGTGCACGGCAGTTGCACCGCCGGTCGCTGGCCGCGTTCGGCTACGGGCCGAAGACGCTGGCCCGGGTGCTGCGGCTGCAGCGGGCCCTCTCGCTCGCCCGGGGCGGGGTGCCGCTGGCGGAGACCGCGGCCCGCGCCGGGTTCGCGGACCAGGCCCACCTGGCGCGGGACGTAAGGGAGTTGGCGGGGATGCCGGTGCGGGAACTGCTGGGTCTGGGATAGCGGCGGACTGCGGGGTCTGGGGCAGCCGCGGACTACTGGGCCTGGGGCAGCCGCGCGAACAGGTCGACGCCGTTGCCGTCCGGGTCGTGCACGACCGCGTACCGCATGCCCCAGAAGGCGTCCCACGGCTTGAGCTCGCCGTGATGCCCGGCGCCGACCAGTTCCTCGTACACGGAGTCGACCTCCGCCGGACTCTCGCAGAGGAAGGCGAGCGACATCCGGCCGCCGCCCGTCGGAGGCCGCCACCCGGCGTGGAACGACCGGATCGTCTCCTCCGTGTCGAGCGCCAGCCGCAGTCCGCCGGGCAGCTCGGCCTCGACATGCGGCTGGTCCCCGGTGCCCTCGGGGAAGACGAGCCCGAGGCGGCGGTAGAAGGCGAGCGAGGCGGCCATGTCGGAGACGGCGAGGCCGATCACATCGAATCGTGGAGTCATGCGGTCACGGTAGGCAGACCGGGGCGGCGGGTCTTGAACGAATCGGACACGGTCCCGGCCCTCCGCCTTGCGGGGCCCGCGTCCCGGCAGTACACGGAAAGAAAGGGCGCATTCGGGCGAAAGCGGGTGCCTTCATTCCGTGCCCGCGGGAAGAGAGGAACCGCATGGTCACCGTGACCACCGCGCTGAGCGACTACCCCAAGAGTCCGGTCACCCTGGAAGCGGAGTACGACCCCGGCCTGTCCCGTTGGCTGTGGCTGGTCAAGTGGCTGCTGGCCCTCCCGCACTACGTCATCCTCGTCATCCTCTGGGCCGCTTTCCTGATCGTCACCGTGATCGCCTTCTTCGCGATCCTGATCACCGGCGCCTACCCCCGCGCCCTGTTCGGCTTCAACGTCGGTGTGATGCGCTGGAGTTGGCGCGTGGCGTACTACGCGTACGGAACGCTCGGCACGGACCGCTATCCGCCCTTCACCCTCGCGGACGTGCCCGGCTACCCGGCCCACCTGGAGATCGTCCACCCCGAACGGCTCTCCCGAGGCCTTGTCCTCGTCAAGTGGTGGCTCCTGGTGCTGCCGCAGCTGCTGGTGGCCGCCTTCCTCGGCGGCGGCGTCCGCTTCGCCGGCGGCCTCGCGGGCCTGCTGGCCTTCTACGCGGGCGTCTCGCTGCTCTTCACCGGCCGCTATCCGCGCGGCATGTACGACCTCAACATCGGCCTGCACCGCTGGACGGCCCGCGTCATGGCGTACGCGGCGCTCCTGACGGACGTGTATCCGCCGTACCGCCTGGATCAGGGGCCGCGCGAACCCTGAGGCGCGCCGGCAATCCGCTGTCCGATGCCGATCCGAAAGGGCCGGTCCCGTCGGCTCGTCCGGGCTGACCCCGTCGCGGAAATAGGCTCAGGGCCATGCCTTTCCGCGTTCTCGTGTACACCCGCACCACCGGCTACCGGCACGACTCCATCCCGGACGCCGTCGCCGCCGTACGCTCCCTCGGGGCGGCGCACGGTTTCGGCGTCGACGCCACCGAGGATCCAGGCGCGTTCGAGGCGCCCCTCGACCCGTACGCGGCGGTCGTCTTCCTCTCCACGAGCGGTGAGGTGCTGACCCCCGAGGGGCGCACCCGCCTCGCCGCGTACGTCGAGGAGGGCGGCGGGTTCGCCGGTGTGCACGCCGCCGCCTGCACCGAGTACGACTGGCCCTATTACGGCGAACTGCTCGGCGCGCGCTTCGACCGGCACCCGGACCTGCAGCCCGGCACGGCTGTGGTGGAGGACCACGGCCACCGGGCCACCCAACACCTGCCCCCGCTATGGGAGTTCACGGACGAGTGGTACGACTTCCGCGCCAGCCCGCGCGCTTCGGTGCGCGTCCTCGCCTCCGCCGACGAATCCTCGTACGAGGGCGGCGGGATGGGTGACGACCATCCGCTCGCGTGGTGCCGCGAGCAGGGGAGGGGCCGGGTGTTCTACACGGCCCTCGGACACGCGTCGGAGGCGTACGAGGATCCGGACTTCCGGGCGCATCTGCTCGGCGGTATTACCTGGGCGGCCGTCCTCTGAAGACTTGGCGGACCTCTCAAAGCCTTGGGCCGCGCCCGCTGCGGGGCCTGCCAACCCCACGGGCAGGAGAGCCGGCCAGTGGCTATCGGCGAAACCTGTACGCAAAGGACGTACTGTGACACGGGTGACGCGCTTGATCGTGGCAGCAGGAGGAGGGGGCGACGCGGTCGCCGCCGCAATGCTCGACGCAGCCCTCTACGGAGGTGGCGGACGTCCCGCGGTGATCCTCACGTACGCGTGGGACCGTCTGCTGGTCGATGCGGTGCCAGGACCACGGGGACCCGCCCACTTCACGGGCCTGCGCCCCCTCACGCACAGCGTCTGGACCGTCCCGGCCGACGCGAAGCCAGTTGCCCCGGCGGGCTCGACGCTCCCCCGCTTGGCGGGCGAGCTGCCCCACACCGTCGCGCTCATCGATCCGCTGCACGGCGCCGAGGGCATCACGCGCCAACTCGAAGAGCTCATCGAGCACCTGGCCCCCGAGTCCATCGACCTCCTGGACGTCGGCGGCGACATCCTCGCCAGGGGCGACGAACCCACGCTCCGGAGTCCGCTGGCCGACGCCCTGACGCTGGCCGCGTGCTGCCAGGCCAACGCACCCGTACGCCTCCTGGTCGCCGGTCCCGGCCTGGACGGCGAGATCCCGGCCGAGGATCTGGCCGACCGCATGGGCCCGACGCTTCTGACCTTCAGGGCCGAGCACGTCGAGCCGGTCCGCTCGGTACTGGAATGGCACCCCTCCGAGGCAGCGGCGATGCTGGCGGCCACCGCCCGAGGTGTCCGCGGTAGTTGCGAAGTCAGAGAAGCCGGCCCGCCGGTGCCCCTCACCGACGAAGGCCCCACCGTCCACGAAGCGGACCTCGACGACGCCCTCGACCGCAACGAGCTGGCCCGAGCCCTCCTCGAGACGGAGAACCTTGCCGAGGCGGAACAGCACAGCCGCGACATCTGCGGCTACTCCGAGATCGACTACGAGCGCGACAAGGCCAGTTGGCTCAGCTCCCGGCCGGAACGGCAGCTCGATCCAGAGGGCACGTTCCGCCAACTCGACCAGTTCGAGGCGGAAGCCCGCGGCCGCGGCATCACGCACACGACCTTCCGCAGGATCACCGAGGCTCTCGGCCTCGACGGCGGACACCGCCAGGACCTCAGGGCCCTCCTGCTCAGCAGCCGCCCGGAGCAGTACGCGGCGCCACTGTGGCGCATCGCGTGCCGGCCGTCGGCCGTGACGGCGGGTGGTCGTGACGGGGCTGGCCGTTGGCCGTGACGGGGCTGGCCGTCGGTTGTGACGGCGGGTGGTCGTGACGGGGTTGGCCGTCGGTTGTGACGGCGGGTGGTCGTGACGGGGCTGGCCGTCGGTTGTGACGGCGGGTGGTCGTGACGGGGCTGGCCGTCGGTTGTGACGGCGGGCGGCCATCGGTCGTGACGGCGGGTGGTTGTGACGGCGGTGGCCGAGATCGTGTGCCGGCGCTCCCGGCGTGGACGACCGGCTACGCGGACCTCAGCGTCTCCGCGATCCCGGCGATCGCCTCGGGCCCCACCCGGCAGCACCCGCCGACGAGTCGGGCTCCCGCCCGCTGCCAGCCCCTGACCTGCTCGTTCGTGAAGGTGGAGCGGCCGGTCCAGGTGCGGGCCCGGGCGTCCCACGTCTCGCCGCTGTTCGGGTAGACCACGACCGGCTTCCCGGTCACGCGCGCGGCGGTCGCGATCGCGCCGTCCACGTCCTGCGGGGCGCAGCAGTTCACGCCGACGGCGATGATCTCCTCCGCACCGGCGGCCAGGGCGAACGCCTCTTCCAGGGGCTGCCCGGCCCGCGTACGGTCGCCGGCGACGCTGTACGACAGCCACGCCGGGACGCCGAGGCCGCGTACGGCCCGCAGCAGTGCCCGCGCCTCGTCGGCGTCCGGCACGGTCTCCAGGGCCAGCACGTCGGGCGCGGCGGCGGCCAGCACCTCCAGGCGCGGCCGGTGGAACCGCTCCAGCTCCTCGACGCTCAGCCCGTACCGCCCCCGGTACTCCGACCCGTCCGCGAGCATCGCCCCGTACGGTCCGGCCGACGCGGCCACCCACAGCGGCCGCGCGACACCCTTCGCGTGCGCGCGCCGAGCGGCCTCGCGCGCCAGCTCGACGCTGAGCGCGAGCAGCCCGGCCGCCTCCTTGTGCGAGATCCCGCGCCGGGCGAAGCCCCCGAAGGTCGCCTGATAGCTGGCCGTGATCGCCACATCGGCGCCCGCCTCGAAGTAGCCGAGATGCGCCTCGACAATCGCCTCGGGCCGCTCCGCAAGCAGCCGCGCCGACCACAACTCGTCACTCAGGTCGTGCCCGGCCGATTCGAGCTGGTTGGACATACCCCCGTCGAGGACGACCGCACCAGCGGAGAGGGCTTCGGCGAGGGTGAGGGAGGCGTTGCTCTTCATGCCATGACGCTAGTCGATACGGGGGAGGAACCGGGGGCCCCGGGTACGCGACCGGAACCGGCCGCTCCCCGGGTACGCGACCGGAACCGCACCGCAGATCGGCCATGAGCCCGAGGCGTCGCGCACCGGGAGGACCACGAGTCGGGCCCGCTGACCTAGTGGAGCGAGCATCTGAACGGGCCTGCCAAGTCGGCGGTGCACACGGCCCGTGCCGTGCTGGCGCTGCGCCGCGCCGCCGGTGTCCTGGCTGACGGTGCGCGGGGCGCGGAAGCGTGCGAGGAGAAACTGGGGGACGCGATACGGAGACTCTGCGCAGTCAGGAGGACGGCGTCTGGCGGTGGCCCGACGACACCGCGGTCCTCCTGGGCCGGTTCCTCGGTCTGCTCTCCCCATGTGCTCAACTGCCGCCTATAATGCCCAAATGGTGATCTTTATGCGGAATACGGCGTTCCTGAGGGGACGGATGGATGGGCGGTTATGGGGGGATATTGGCTCATCGGCCCCTTTTGCTCGACGTTGATCGCTGCGAGGCATTTCGGCAGGCGATGCGCAGCGTCGTACGTCCGGGAGACACGGTCCTGGATGTGGGGGCGGGGACAGGGATACTGAGCCTCTTCGCCGTGGAGGCGGGAGCGCGGCGGGTCTACGCGGTCGAGCGCACCCGCATCGCGGCCATGGCACGGACGTTGATCGAGGCCAACGGTGCGGCGGACCGCATCGACGTCCTCGAATGCGATGTCGAGGCGGCCGATCTGCCGGAGACCGTGGATGTGATCGTGTCCGAATGGATGGGGGGCGCCGCTGTCGACGAGCACATGCTGGCTCCCGTGCTGCTGGCCCGGGACCGTTGGCTGAAGCCAGGGGGAGCGATGGTGCCCGCGTCGGTCGAGGTCATGCTCGCACCGGCCTGGGACGAAGCCCTTAACCGGGAGGTGCATTTCTTCTCCGGCTGGCCGTACGGGCTCGACCTCGGCGCGGTCGCGGAGTTCACGGCTGAGGAGTTCTTCCGGGGCAGCCACCACGTCCGGGCGCACGATCTGCGGGCGGCTGGCGTGCCCGTGTGGACGATCGACGCGGCGCGTCACGACCGGGCGGACGCCGAAGGCCCGTTCAAGGCGTCGACATCCTTCCGGGCGAACCAAACGGGATACATGAACTGCTGCGCCGCGTGGTTCTCGGCCACCTTGGCGCCGGGGACGCGGGTGGACAACGCGCCCAACTCCCGTACGCACTGGGGGCGTTGCGTGTTCCCGCTGACCCGCCCCGTACCCATCGAGCGCGGCTGTTCCATCGACGTGCAGCTGGAACTCGAACTGTTCAGACCCGGCTGGTGCGAGGGCAGTTGGTCCGTATCGGTCGCAGGGGGCGGGGCAGAGCACCACGACTCCCGCTCCGCCCGCTGGTAGCGCACTGCGCACAACGCCGTACGGCGATGCCGAAGGAGCGCCGCATGACCGATCGGGAACCGGACAGCGACAGCGACAGCGACCGTGGCTTCGCGGCCCTGGGCGATGGCATCGACGTGGAAGGTGTGCGCGGGATCCGGGGTGCGGGAGCCGTGCGCGGCGTCGGCGGAATCGCGGGGATCAGGGGCGTCACCGGGGATGACGGCATTGATGTCGAAGGCGTGCGGGGGATCCGGGGTGCCGGAGCCGTACGCGGCGTCGGTGGGGTTACCGGGATCAGTGGCGTGACGGGGGACGATGGCGCCGACGGTATCGACGTACGGGGTGTGCGCGGGATCCGCGGTGCGGGAGCCCTGCGCGGCGTCGGTGGGGTCACCGGGATCAGTGGCGTGACGGGGGACGATGGCGTCGACGGTATCGACGTACGGGGTGTGCGCGGGATCCGCGGTGCCGGAGCCGTACTCGGCATCGAGGGAGTGCGAGGAATCCTGGGCATACGCGCCGTTCGCGGGGTCGAAGGCGTACGCGCGGTACTAGGCGTGGGCGGAGTCCGCGGTATCGACGGGGTGAGCGGGGCGCGCGGCGTGGGCGGGGTGCGTGGGGAGCGCGGAGTCCTGGGGATACGGGGCGTGCGCGGAGTGGTGGGAGACGAGGCGATTCAGGGCGTGGAGGGGGGCGCTCGCGGAATCCGTGGCGTGGAAGGCGTACGGGGCGTCGTGGGCGTACGCGCCGTTCTCGGGGTCGAGGGCGTACGTGCGGTCCTCGGCGTCTTCGGTGTCCGCGGCCACCTCGGTGTGCGCGGAGAGCGGGGAGTCGAGGGGGACGACGGAGCCGACGGCAACGGAGACGTTGACGGCGACGGCGACGGCCAAGGGGCAGGGGGCCCGGGGCCGCACCCTCGAAGCCTGCGCTGGGAGGGCCCGAGCATCGACTCCCGGGGTCTGTCCGAGGGCGAGGACGAGAACGCGGGCGACGGCGAGGACGAGAGCGAGGACGAGGGACGGACCGAGTCCGCGCTGTCCGATACGGACGAGCCGGCGCCGTCCGCCGAGACTCTGGCTGCCCTGCGGCGCGAGGCCCTGAACCGGGAAGCCCGGAACCAGGAGGCTCTGCGCAGGGAAGCGCGCCGGGAAGAGGAGGACCGGTGAGCGCGGGCGACGCGGTGGTCCTCGTCGTCTTCGGGACGTGGCTGTCCGCCACCCTGCTCGCCCAGGTGCGCCGCGCCGGATTCCAGGTCGTCCGGGCCGCCGACCTCTTCTCCCTGCTGCCGCGCTACAACTTCTTCGCGCCCGAACCCATCATGCGGGACTACGAGTTGGAGTACCGCGACTTCCTGCCCGGCATGAGGCCGGGCCCTTGGCGCCCTTTCCCGGTCACCGAGTCCCGGCGCTGGTGGCACATGTTCTGGAACCCGAACCGCCGCGAGAAGAAGGCGTTCTTCGTCGCCGTCGGCCAGTTGCTCGCCGTGTACCTGGAATCCGCGCACCGCACGTCCGCCCCGGCGGGGCGCGCCCGCGCGAGCGTGCTGCTCTCCACCCCGTACATCCTCATCCTGCGCGCGGTCGAGAACCGGCCACACCCTGAGGCGGTCGCCGCGCAGTTCCGCTGCCTGGAGGTGCGGACCCGCGGGACGTACGCGGTCCGACGGGAGGTCTTCGTCTCGGCGGTGCACCGGCTGGACCCAGCAGAGGAGGAGTCGTGACGTACGCATGGGTGGCGACGCCCGCTCCTCTGGACGCGCTGGGCGCACTGGGCACGCTCGACCTCGTGGTCCGGCTCGCGGCCGGGGCCTCCCTGGTCTCGTGCGCGGAACTGCTCACCTCGCGGCGCCAACTCGCCCCTGGCGGATGGCTGGACTGGGAGATCCTGCGTCTCGTGCCGCGCTATGTACGCCGCTCGTTCCCGGCGGTGCTGGCGAACCACTGCTTCGTCCACCCGCGTTACCAGCTGCTCCTGTGGGCGCAGAGCGTCTTGTCCGCGGCCCTCTTCGTATGGCCCCGGCTGTGGCCGGTGGCCCTGTGCGTGGCCGTCCTGCACGTCGCGGAGATGACCCGGGACCGCTGGTCCAGCGACGGGGCCGACGAGCTGATCGTGATCGTGCTGGTGGCCGCGGCGATCGGCTACCAACCCGGCAGCCGGGTCGCGGCGACCGCGTGTCTGGCCTTCCTCTCCCTCCAGCTGACGATCGGCTACGCCACGGCGGGTCTGTCGAAGGCGCAGTCCGCCACCTGGCGCAGTGGTTACGCCGTCGTCGGCATCCTGCGCACGACGATCTACGGTGATCCCCGGCTCGCCCGGATCTTGGCGCGGCACTCCTTGGCGGCTTCCCTGCTGGCCTGGACGGTCATCCTCGGCGAACTCGCCCTCGGCGCAATCTGGTTCCTGCCCGGAGTGCTGATTCCGCCATTCCTCGCGTGCGGCCTGCTGTTCCATGTGGGCTGCGCGCGGCTGATGGGGCTGAACACCTTCCTGTGGGCGTTTCCCGCGCTCTACCCCGCCGCGCTCGCCATACCCGAGCTCCGTGCCACGGCATACGCGCATGCGGGCCAACTGCTGTTTCTCGTCCTGCCTTTGGCGGCTGGGCTGTGCGGGCTCTGGTTCTGGCTGGGGCATCGCGCGCTGTCCTCCGCTGACGTCACACGACGCGGCACGCCGAAGCACCGGAGCCCCACCCGCGTACGACCCCTCCGCCCGGCCCCACGCATCCCCGGCCGCCAACGGCCGACCCCGCCCCTGCCTGTTGAGGAGAGGACATGAACGATCGCGCATTCCCCCACGACCGCAGTCCGGCTCGGCCGGACGATGTCGACGTGGCGCTCGCCCGCGCGATGCGGGACCGCTCGGCACGGCTCCTCGAACCGGTCATCGTGCACGTCGAGCCCGGCCGGTCGGACCTCTCGGCCCTGGTCGAAGGAACGATCACCACCGTCGTCGGACTGCCCGGCTCCCCCCTGGCGGACCAGGTGCCCGACATGGCCCACGCCGACCTCGGTCAACTCCGGTCGCTGCTGGAGACCTTCTCCGCCCAGTTCGCCCGCACGCTGTACCCGGAGGCGCCCGGAGCGGTGTCGCGGATCGAGGACCTGCCGTCGCTGCTGGACCTCACGTACGACGGCACCACGCTGGTGCGGGGTGTCGCCCTGCTGCCCGGTGTCGACGCTTCGGTGGCCAGGACGCTCTGGAACGGCGGAACGCTCGACCCGGCCGCCTTCCGCTGCGTCGAACACGTCCTGGACGTGGACCAGCCGATGCCCTCCGTGACCGTCATGCTCGTCCACCCCGCCTTGTCCGACCTGGAACGGGCCGTGCTGGAGCGCGTACCCGGCCATGTCAGTCAGCTCCATGTCCAGTCACCCGTTCTCGCATGGCCCGCGGTGACCTACACCCTGCGCAGAATCGGCAACGCGGGCCTGGACCAAATCGCCCAACGGATCTTCGACTGGCTCTTCAACCGGGACAAGGGCCAGGACCAGCAGGATCAGAAACAGCAGCGGCAGCGCGAGATCGACGACCGGCAGCGGCGCGAACGGCAGGACATCGACAACGCGCAGGCGCGTGAGCGCGAGACGGTCGACCACCGGCAGGACCGCGAACAACAGCAGATCGAGCAACGCCAGGACCAGGAGAACCAGGACATCCAGCAGCGCCAGCAGCGTGAGCGCGACCAACTGCGCCAGCAGCAGGACCAGGAGAACCAGCGGGTCATGGACGCACGCGAGCGGCAGGCGCAACAGGACCGGCATCAGCAGGAGCAGCAACAGCAGCAGGCCGATCAGCAACGGGAGCAGGAGCAGCAGCGGCAACGACACCAACAGGAGAACGAGCGGATCAACCAACAGCACCAGCAGGAACGCGATCGGCAGCGTCAGCAGCAGGAGCAGGAACGGCAGCGCCAGCGCCGGGAACAGGAGCGGGAACGCCAGGGGCGGCTGATCCAGGAACAGCGTGGGCTCATTTACACGGAGGAGCCGCGGCACGAGGTCCGCATCTTCGACGAGGCACGCGGAATGCCGTTCGACAGGGACGCGTTCCAGCGCCGCTTGGCGGACATCGACTTCGACGCCCTGGAACCCACCGCCTCGGCCAAGACCCTGCTGCGCCTGCGCAGTGAGTTCGTCCGGATCGGGATGCCGTAGCACCAGCGACCCACATGGTGGAGCACCAGTGATCCACGGTGGAGGAAAGGGACCGTCCCATGACTGTGCTGCTCATCGTCGCCACGGTGTTCTCCCTGTGGCTCGCCCTGACCGTCCTCAACCAGGCCGACCGCACCCGCCGCCCCATCAGGTCCATCGTGGGCTACGACATTCTCGGCCTCGTACCCATCTGGACCTTCTTCGCGCCGAACCCGGGCGACACCGACCTGCATCTCCTCTACCGGGACCTGGACCGGCACGGAAACGTGGGGCCGTGGCACGAAGTCGTGATCGAACGCCGGCGCCACGTCCTTCACCTGTGGCTCCCTCACCGGCGGGTGAGCAAGGCCCTCAGCGACGTCGCCCACGACCTCACGCGCTTCGACTGGGACAGCCGCGCCACCGAGCACGGCCACACCGTGCACCCCAGCCGGGTACTGAGCTTCCCGTACCTCTACGCCCTCAACCTCGTGACCTCCGAGCCCGCGCTGCCGGAGACCACACACCGGCAGTTCGCCGTGGCCCGCACCCGTGGCCCGGCCGCGTTCGGCGAGCCCGACATCTACCTCCTGTCGGCCTTCCATGAACAGGACGAACCGTGAACGGCCTTGAGTCGGCGGTGGTACTGTCCTCGGCCCTGGCCGCGACGGGGATGGTCATCGAGACGGGTGAACTGCTGGCCGGCAGACGGTTCGTGCTGGACCGCGCGTTCAACTGGCCGCTCATCGAGACGCGTTACTACATCCTCGCGCACCGGCCACGAACCCGTGCCGTCTTCCGCGCGGTGTTCGGTTCGCGGCGGACCGTGCCCCTGCTGGTCGCGGCGCACGCCGTGGCGGCGGTCGGATATCCGCTGGCGATCACCACGGCCGCCCCCCTCGCGGCGGCCTGCGGACTCTTCGTCCTCACCGTCCATCTGATGCTGCACCTCCGCTTCCTGGTGGGCATGGACGGCGCCGACCAGATGCAGACCGTGTTGTGGGCGGGGCTGTTCGTCTACTCCCTCACGGACGACGAACGCGTCCGCCTGGCCGCCGTGAGCTTCGTGGTGGCGCAGCTGTTGCTGTCCTACATCGTGGCCGGGGTCGCCAAGGCGGCCTCTCCCACCTGGCGTTCGGGCAGGGCCGTCGCCCTGATCGTCCGCACCCAGGGATACGGAGTACGGGGCGCCCGGGAGCTGCTGTCGGTGCCGCTCATTTCCGCGGCGGCCTGCTGGGCGACCATCGCCTTCGAGCTGGGCGCACCGGTCCTGTTCGCCCTCACCGCACTCACCGCCCCGGCCCTCGTCGTACTGATCGCCTCCGGCATCCTCTTCCACCTGTCGATAGCCCTCGTCATGGGACTGCCCTCGTTCATCTGGAGCTTCCTGGGGACGTATCCGCTGCTCTGGGCGCTGCCCTACGCGACGGGGCTCGTCCGGTGAATCGGCGGCCGAACACTTCGGCAGGCGCCGAAGTGTTCGGCCCGCCTGTACGTCGCGGGGGGCGCCGAATCCGCCGATGGCTTCGAGGGTGCAGTAGCCGTGGAAGGTGCAGCGCAGCAGGCGTACGGCGTCGGTGAGGTCGGGCTCGGACAGCCCGTACGCGCGGAGCATGCCGTACGTGACCTCGGTGGTGCGCCGGTACGTGCTCGACTCGGCGACGAGGGCGGGGTCGGGCTGTGTGTGCGTGGCGCGATACCGTCCCGGCCGCTCCAGCGCGTACGCGCGATACGCGTCCGCGAACGCGACCAGCGCCTCCTTGCCCGCCCGTCCCGCCACGGCGGTCGCCAACGCGGTGCGGTACGGGCACGTGCGCGGGCGTGACTTCCGCGTACGGCTGGTGCTGCGCGACGGCGTCGTACGCGTGGAGGTGGCCGACGGGCGGACGGACCGGCTGCCCGTACTGCGGGAGCCGACCGACGAGGGCGAGGGCGAGGGCGGGCGGGGGCTGCTGCTCGTCGCGGCGGTCGCCGAGCGGTGGGGAGTCGAGCCTCGGCCGGGCGCGCCGTACAAGGTCGTCTGGGCGGAAATCCGGGTGCAACGGGCAGGCGCGTGAGGGAGTTGGGTGAGCGAGGCCAGTTGGCCCCGTCCGGGCCGCCCGCTGATCTCGCAGAGGCCGTTCAGTGTTCATGTTTCGCATCGAATCTCCTCCTGACACGCGCCCGAAGGGGCGGCGCGGGACTCAGGAGGCGGTCATGGGGCACACGCACGGACACGAGGATGGGCATCACCATCATCACCACCACGGCGACTCGGGTGCCCCGCTGCCCGCCGCCTTCGACACGTCCGTGCCGGACGAGGAGCTGACCCCCGACCAGCAGTCGCGCCGTTCGCTGCTGCGTCGCGCGGGTCTGCTCGGCGCGGGCCTGGCTGCCGGCAGCGTCCTCGCGCAGGGGGCCGCCGCCCCGGCATACGCGACCACGAGCGGCGGCCGCAGGACGAACGGCTTCCTCTGGCTGGCCGGTGACCACCACATCCACACCCAGTACAGCAGCGACGGCAAGTACCGCGTCGGCGACCAGGTCCGCCAGGGCGCACGGCACGGCATGGACTGGATGGTCATCACCGACCACGGAAGCACCACGCACGCCAAGATCGGTGTGGAGAAGGTCAACCCGGACATCCAGGAGGCCCGGGCGGCGTACGAGGACACGCTCGTCTTCCAGGGCCTGGAGTGGAACATCCCGGCCGCCGAGCACGGCACGGTCTTCGTCCACCCCGGCAAGAACGAGGTCTCCGTCCTCAAGCAGTTCGAGACCGACTACGACGGCAGCGTGAAGGGCGCCTCCGACTCGACGCCCGCCAACGAGGCGCTGGCCATCGCGGGGCTCGCCTTCCTTGGCGAGCAGGTCGAACGGCGCAAGGTCAAGGACGCCCTGATGCTCGCCAACCACCCGGCGCGGCGCGGTGTCGACTCGCCGCACGAGATCCGCGGCTGGCGTGACGCGAACGGCGCGAGCCGCCAGATAGCCGTCGGCTTCGAAGGCGCACCGGGCCACCAGGCGGCCGGCATCGCCGCGCCGCTCGGCATGGGCCGGGCCCGTGGCATCTACGACAACAACCCGAGCGCCAACTCCTTCGCCGGTTACCCGCTGGAGAGCTACCGCACCTGGGGCGGCTTCGACTGGATGACCGCCACCGTCGGCGGCCTGTGGGACAGCCTCCTCGCCGAGGGCAAGCCCTGGTGGATCACCGCCAATTCCGACTCCCACCAGGTGTACACGGACACCGCCGTACGCGGTGGCCCGGACACCGACTTCACCGCCAACGGCAAGCACACCGACCCGGTCTACGGCGGCAAGGTCGACCTCGCGCAGGGCGACTACTGGCCCGGCCAGTACAGCCGTACGCACGTCGGCGCCGACGGATTCTCGTACGCGGCCGTGATGGACGGCATCCGCGCCGGGCGCGTGTGGGTCGACCACGGGCAGCTCATCAGCGGTCTCGACGCCCGGGTGGCGGGCGGCGGCCGCTGGGCCACGCTCGGCGGGGCGCTGCACGTGAAGAAGGGCACGCGGGTCACGCTGACGGTGGACCTGGGGCTGGCGGGCGGCCCCAACTGGGCAGGCTTCGTACCGAAGGTGGCGCGTGTCGACGTCATCCAGGGTGACGTGACGGGCGCGGCCTCGGACCGGGACACGATGGCCGCTCCCACGGCGAAGGTCGTCCGGTCGTACGAGGTGAACAAGTCGACCGGCACGGTGCGCCTCACGTACGACCTCGGTGCGGTCGACCGCCCGGTGTACGTCCGTCTGCGCGGCACCGACGGCAACCGCTCCGCCGTCGGCCTGATGGGCTCGGCGGTCGACCCGGCGGGCCCGGCCATCGACGTCGTCGGAGACGCGGACCCGTGGCGTGACCTGTGGTTCTACTCCAACCCCGTGTGGGTCCTGCCCGCGTGATGCCGTACGTGGTCACGGTGGACGCAGGGAGCGCGAACCTGCGCGCGGCCGATCACCTCCTCCAGACGCTGGCGGCTGAACTCGCCCTCCCCGAGGGCACGTTCGGATGCACACACCTGGTGCGTGGCGAACGGCCGCACGTCGCACTGTCCTTCACGCTCCCCTCGGAGCCGCTCCCACGCACCGCCTGGGAGCGGCTCACCGTCCACGGGTACGACGTCACGGAGGGAGCCCCGGACGCCGTAGGGCGCGCCGTGCTCTACCCGGGCGTCTCGTCGCTCACGGGCACCCTGACCGTCGCGGAGGTGCTCGCCCGCTCCGCGATCGACCGTGTGACGATCCTGGGCACGGCGGGCCAATCCGCCTCCGACGCACGCCTCGTGACGCAGGATCATGTGCGACCTCAGTGGCAGGACGGCGCACTCGTGCTGACCGCCATGCCCGCGGCGGGCGGGACGCTGGTCCCGTTCGAGGTGCCGGACCCGACGCCGTGCTGCGCGGACCACTGAGGACCTGAGGGCGACAGCGGGTAGTTGAGGGCGTCGGCTGGAACTGTGGTGACGGTTCCAGCCGACATCCGCTCCCCCGTGTACCGAAGCTACGCCTGCGACGCCCGGTCGAGTCTCCGATTCCCGCCCGCGATGTCGCCGATTAGCGTCACGGAACCAGGCAACTGTCGTTTACGTCCACGGAGATGAGACGCGCGGAGGGTGAGGGGGCAGCCTCATGAGTGACGGGGCGGCGGCGTTAGGTGAGTTAGGTGCCTTACACGTACGCCGAGCCACCGTGGGGCAGTTGCAGACGGCCGCGTCCTCGATCCTCGCACCTCTCGCGGTGACCGCCGCGGACATGGACGCGTTCCGCGCCGACATCGACGCGTCGGCGGTGGGGCGCGCGTGCGTGGCGCGGATTCGCGGCTCGGGTGGGCCGTCCACGGGAACCGTGGAGTGTTGCTGTGAAGCACGTGCGTCAGAATTCCTGATTCGCCCAGGCCCTCCCGGAACGGGCATACGGGGTCTTCGAACTTGACCTCGAAGCAGGGCGGCCAGCTTCTCATCCCTCAGTATTGGGGCGGCGAAGCCTTGAAGTTCTCGCCACCGTAGAGGGACTCGTAGTGAATCTCGATCACTAGCCGCCGGGTGATCAGATCCCAGAATTCGCGATGCTCGCTCTCTCTGAACTCCTCGTCGAAGTGCAACAGGAAAGTGGATTGGCCTGCGAGGACGACGGCACCCGGACGCAGGGAGTACACCATGGGCCACACCGGCAGTGATTCCGTGACGCGGTGGTGACCGTGACGGTCCCACTGGCCGATATCCTGCCCATCCAGTCGTACCACTGTGTGTGTCACGATGGCCGGCCCGAGGCCCGCGTTGATGACCTGAAGGCCTATCTTGGCTTCTCCCCATCCTTTGATGCGGCGCATCACCAGCAAGGGTCTGACCGACTGGCGGTTGTGCAGCCGAGAGGATCTTGTCTGGGTGTAGCTGACCCACAGCGAGCCGAGCGCTATGACTGTCGCTGAAGCGGCCGTAATCGTGTCTGCATTCATCTGTCTGCCCCCGAACGACGCCTTGAGAACACAGGCATGCTTCCCGAAAGTCGTTGGCGTCACCATCGGCAGTCGACGCGGGCGCGCCGACGGTCACCGGTCTACCGGCCGACCTCTTTTCAGGTTCCTCCAGATGACGATGCATCTGTCCGGGGGTTGGTTCTGGTCGACGCCCTGGCGGACCGCTGGTGTGTGGAACCGCGTCTCCCCGTCGGCAAGACCGTATGGGCGGAGGTGGCGGTCCGGCGGCGAGGGGACGCGGAATCGCGATTGCCGCCGCCCCCGCCCGGTGGCTCATAGGAGGTGGCGGCCGGAGACGTGGCCGGGCCGCGCCCCGGTCCGACGCGCTGGGTGGCAAGCGGGCTGTTCGGGGTAATGGCCGGTGTGGTCAGGGCGAGACATGGGGCGGGGCTCCTACGGTCTGCTGGCATGACGAACAGATCGAAGGGCGCCGCCGGCCCCACCCGGCGCGCGGCGCTCAGCGGGCTCGTCGGCGGGGCCGGGTCCTTGCTGGCAGCCGGCTGTACGCCTATGGACACAACCTCCGTACGACGGCCCAGCACCAGTCCCACGGCGTCGGCCACCGGCGCCGCGGGCGGTGCCACGCCCGGGGTGATGACCCTCTTCAAGGACCCGGCGTACAACTTCAACGGACTTCTCGCCCTCGGCGCGTCCGGCCAGGGCGCCGCCGAAGTGGGCGAGGTGCTCACCGCGGTGAACACGATCAACGAGGCCGGGCTCTCCGCGCAAACGTACGTCGAGACCTTCAGGAAGCTGGGTGACCGGCTGATGAAGGCGCCCGAGGGCGGCAGGCCCGGGACGGGGACCACGCGCTTCCGTGCGCTGAGGGCGGCGCAGTACTACGGCCAGGCGCTGTTCTTCGTCCTCGGCTCCGACAACCCCGGCAACGAGGAGGAGCTGTACAAGGCCGGGCGAGGCGCCTGGGACACGTTCTGCAAGCTGTCCGACCCGGCCCCGGTGACGGCGAACGTGCCGTACCAGAAGACGCCGCTGCCGGTCTGGTTCTTCCGGCCGGACGACTCCAACACGCGACGCCCCACCGTGATCCTCACCAACGGCAGCGACGGACAGAACGTCGACATGTGGACCTACGGCGTCGCGGCCGCCCTGGAGCGCGGCTGGAACGCCCTCGTGTACGACGGACCGGGCCAGGGGCAGCTGCTCTTCGTGGACCGCGTGGTCTTCACGCCGCGTTGGGAGACGGTGGTGACTCCGCTCGTCGACTGGCTGGTCGCCCGTTCCGACGTGGACACCGGCAGGATCGCCCTGACCGGGCTGAGTATGGGGGGAGACCTCGCGCCGCGGGCCGCGGCCTTCGAGAACAGGATCGCCGCTCTGGTGGCGATGCCCGGGGTGCTGTCGCCCTGGCGGGGTTTCCCTCCGGAGATCCGGGAGATCCTCACCCCGGACAAGGAGGAGACGAACAACGTCTGGAACAAGGAGGTCGTCCCTCAGCTGTCCGCGACCGATGCCGCGACGATGAAGAAGCGGTTCGAGCCGTTCTCCGCGGCGGCGATGCTCGCCGCCCGGGACGGCGGGATGTTCACGGACTTCTACACCCCGGCCAAGCTCATCGAGTCGCTCGACATCACTGACGTCGTGGGGCGCATCAAGGTGCCCACGCTGGTCCTGGACTACGACGCCGAGCAGTTCTATCCCGGGCAGCCGCGCCAGATGGTCGACAAGCTGACGTCTCCCAAGAACTACGTGAAGCTCACCGCGGCCAGCGGCGCGCAGCTGCACTGCTCGCCGATGGCCCCGCAGCAGCACTGCGAGGTCGTCTTCGACTGGCTGCAGGAGACGCTGCCGGTCCGCTGACCGTGCGTCCGCGGCCCCTCACCGTGGCCGGACGACTGGAGAGCCGGCCGGCCGCGGTCCTCGTGAGGGTGTCAGCCGTGAATCTCCGAGAAGACGAACGAGAACTCTGCCGGGGCGGCCCGTAGTTGGTACTGCGGCAGTACGCCGGGCCCGCACGACTGCGAGCCGATGCCGTGCTGGCCGTGGTCGAGGTTGACCCACACCGTGTCGCCCGCCACCAGATCCGTCAGGTGCTCGGCGGCGTCGAGTTGTTCGGTCGTCCAGCGGCGCGCGGTGAACCAGAAGGACGGATCACCCTCGACGCGCAGGCCGCCGATCTCCGCCCAGCGGACGTCGGCGCGCGCGCCGTTCTCCTGCGGAAGGACGTACGGCGTCTGCAGCTCGTCGACCGTGGACTCCCAACGGGCCACCATGGAAGCGGACTTGGTGTCCAGGTAGCCCTCACCGGGGCCACCACCGAACCACCTCACCCGGTCCGCCGAGCCCGAAAGACCGAGCCGGATCCCGAGCCGCGGCAACGGCAGCGTCCAGTCGCCCTCGGGCGCCACGGACACGGTCAGCTTCAGCCGCGTTCCGTCGGACGTCCACCGGTACACCGTGCGCAGGCCCACCGCCCGGGCGGCGGGCGCCACCCGGGTCCGTACCGTCAGTGGGTCCTCGCCCAACTCCACGGCGTCCAGCCGGTGTTGCATGCGGTGCAGGCCGAGCTTGCGCCACAGCAGCCCGTAGCGGGCGTCCGGCTGCCAGTGCGCGCCGTTGTCGTTGTCGGTGGGCGCCCGCCACACGTCCAGGCGCGGACCGGTCACGTCGACGCCGCCGATGGTCTTCAGGGCGCCGGTGCGGGCGTCGAAGGAAGCGGGGCCGAGGGTGATGAGCCGCTCCCCGGGCACAGGGCCACCGGACGGGGCGACGCGCGTCGACACCCCTTCACGTACGGGCAGTTGCGCCCAGGCGACCACATGCCCCTGTGGACCCCACGCCGTCTCCTCGGCCAGCTCCGCCCGTACCGTCCACTGCCTCTCACCGCCCCGCTCGTCCACGGGCGGCGCCGGCAGCTTCACGTCCGCCGACTCACCCGGCGCAAGCGACGGCACCGCCAGGGTGCCCGCCTCCACCGTCTCGCCGTCCACCTGGTACGACCACGCGAAGGCCAGCGCGGAGAGATCCGCGAAGTCGTAGCCGTTCGTGACGCGCACGGTTCCGTCCGAGCCGTCGCCCTCGATGCGGACCGGCTCGATCACCTTCGTGTACTCGACGAGTCCCGGGGACGGCTTGCGGTCCGGGAACAGCAGCCCGTCGCAGACGAAGTTCCCGTCGTGCAGCTCCTCGCCGAAGTCGCCGCCGTACGCGAACCCGTACCGCTCGTCCTTGATGCCGTGGTCGATCCACTCCCAGATGAAGCCGCCCTGGAGGCGGTCGTACGACGCGAAAAGGCGCTGGTAGTCGGCGAGCCCACCGGGGCCGTTGCCCATGGCGTGCCCGTACTCGCAGAAAACGAACGGAAGTTGACGGCGTTTCAGGCTGCCGCCGTCCAGGCCCCGGCCGATCCGTTCGATCTCGGCGTGGTCGACGTACATCCGTGAATACATGTCCGTGTCACGGCAGTTGGGGTCACCCTCGTAGTGGATGAGCCGTGAGCCGTCCCGGCCGCGGATCCACTCGGCCATGGCGGTGAGCCCGCGCCCGGTGCCGGCCTCGTTGCCGAGGGACCAGACGACGACCGACGGGTGGTTCTTGTCGCGCTCGACCATCCGGGCGGCGCGGTCGAGCAGCGCCGGGGTCCAGCGGTCGTCGTCAGCGGGGTTGTCGCGCCAGGCCTGTTCGGTGAAGCCGTGGGTCTCCAGGTCGCATTCGTCGATGACCCACAGGCCGTACTCGTCGCACAGGTCGAGGAAGGCGGGGTGCGGCGGGTAGTGCGAGGTGCGGACGGCATTGACGTTGTGCCGCTTCATCAGCAGCACGTCCTCGCGCATGGTCTCCAGGTCGAGGGCGCGGCCCTTCTCCGGGTGCCACTCATGGCGGTTGACGCCCTTGAAGAGGATCGCCCTGCCGTTGACCTTGATCAGGCCGTCCGCCAGCTCGACCGTCCGGAAGCCGAAGCGCAACGGGACGCGCTCGCCCTCCGTGACCAGTTCGCCGTCGTACAAGTGCGGTGTCTCGGCCGTCCACGGCCGCACCGGAACCGTCACCGGCTCGCCGGCCGCGACATCGATGTGCAGGGCGGGCACGGTCACCCGGCCGTCGACGTCGGAGTCGACCCGCAGTGTGCCCTCTTCGGCGACGTGGTCGTACGAGGCGTGCACGAAGAAGTCGAGCGCGCTGCCCACCGGACGGTGCAGCAGCGTGACGTCCCGGAAGATGCCCGGCAGCCACCACTGGTCCTGGTCCTCCAGATACGAGCCCGCCGACCACTGGTGCACCCGGACCGCGAGCACATTGCCGCTCGGCTTCAGCAGATGCCCGACCGCGAACTCGTGTGGCAGCCGGGAACCCTTGAACTCGCCGATGTCCGTGCCGTTCAGCCAGACGCGGGCACAGGACTCGACGCCGTCGAAGCGCAGCACCGAGCCGCCGCCCGAAGGCCAGTCCCCGGGCAGGTCGAAGACCCGCAGATGGTCGCCGGTCGGGTTCTCCGTCGGCACGCGCGGCGGATCGACCGGGAACGGATAGCGCTGGTTGGTGTAGATCGGTGCGCCATGACCTTGCAGCACCCAGTGGCCGGGGACGGAGACCTCCGTCCAGGCGTCCGCGTCGAACCCCTCCGCGGCGAAGGAGTCGTCCTCGGCGTCGGCCGTCGCCGACAGGCGGAAGCGCCAATGTCCGTTCAGCGAGAGGGACTTGGCGTCGGATGACGCGTACCAGGAACGGGGTGCAAGCGCCCCGCTGCCGGGTGAGACGTCCTCGACGTAGTCAGTGGCGGTAGTCGTACGGAAAGACATCGGTCTTCTCCTAGCTCAGCCCTTGACTCGGTACGGAAAAACTTCCGGTTCTCCGGTGGAGGAAGTCCCCCACGAAGGCATTGGTGAACTTGCCCGCCGGATCGAGCGACGCGACCAGCGCCCTGAACTCGCCGAGGCGCGGATACCGCCCGCGCAACACCGACGCCGGCACCGTGAACACCTTGCCCCAGTGCGGCCGGGGCTCGAACGGCTCCAGCGCCTCCTCGACCCGCCGCACCACCGGCAGCACGGCCGCCGTGTCCTCGACCCAGGTGAAGTGCAGCGCCACCGTGTCCCTGCCGTACGCCGGGCTCATCCACTGGCGGTCGGCGGCGACGGTCCGCACCTCGCAGATGTGCAGCACGGGCGCGATCGTCTCGCGGATCGCGTCGAGGGCGTGCAGCGCGGGGAGGGCGGCCGGGCGCGGCAGCAGATACTCCGACTGGAGCTCGGCCCCGCTGCTCGGGGTGAACTCCGCCCGGAAATGCGGGAGTCGCTCGTGCCAGGGGCCCGGGACGCCGAACTGCTCGGTGCAGTTGCGCGCGGGCATGCCCGGCACCGGGTGCATCGCCTCGGTGGCGGGCGCCGCCCAGGGGAAGTCCGGCAGCGGCTGGTCGGTGCGCCGCTTGAGCCACACATGCCGGAAGCCGGGGCGGCCCCAGTCGGTGAACAGACTCACGCTGTACGCCGTCGCCGCGACGGTCTCGAAATCCAGGCCCTCCAGGGGGAGTTCGGTGAAGACGTGCTGGCTCACCTCGAAGTCCGGCTCCAGGTCGAGGGTGAGCGCGGTGACGACACCGAGGGCGCCCAGCGAGGTCACGGCACCGTCGAAACCCTCGTCGCCCCGGCCGAGCGTCACGGTCGAGCCGTCCGCCGTGATCAGCTCGACCTCACGCACGGCGGCGGCAAGCGAGCCGTTCGTGACGCCCGAGCCGTGCGTGCCGGTGGCGACCGAGCCCGCGACGGAGATGTGCGGCAGGGACGCCATGTTGTGCAGCGCGAACCCGTGCTCGTGCACTGTGCGGGCGAGTTCGGCGTACCGGACGCCGCCCGAGACCCGTACCGTACGGGCCGTCGTGTCGACGTCCACGGCGGGCGGCAGCGCGGTCAGCGAGATCAGGACGCCTTCGGGGCCCGGCTCGGCGATCTCGTTGAAAGAGTGACCGCTGCCGAGCACCCGTACGCGGGCGCTGTCCGCGACCAGTGCGCGGAGCCCGTCGAGCGATGGGGGCCGATGCAGTTCCTTGGCGCTGTACGTGATGTTGCCGGCCCAGTTGGTCAGGGTCTCGGTCATCGCTGTCGTCCCTCCCCGGAAAGTCGCTTCCGTTGACCCTCTCATGCGCCGATACCTACCGTAGAGAACGGTTTCTATCGCGGAAGCCACCGAGCCGGAAGGTCACCTCCTTGCCCGAGCGTCCCGTGGCGATGTTCGCCATGACTGCCGAGAACGTGCCGCAGATCTTCCCTCCGGACGCCCTGGCCCGGCTGCGCGAGCTCGTAGACATCGATCCCTCGCTGGTGGCGCGGGACTTCACCGGTCCTCACGTCCGCGACCGCCTCGCCGAGACCGAGATCCTGATCACCGGCTGGGGGTGCCCCGCACTGGACGGTGCCGCCCTGGACGCGGCGCCGAAACTCCGTGCCGTTCTGCACGCCGCCGGATCCGTCAAGGGCTTCACCAGCCCCGCGGTGTGGGAGCGCGGGCTCGTCGTGTCGTCGGCGGCCGGCGCCAACGCGCTGCCCGTCGCCGAGTACACGCTCGCCATGATCCTGCTGGCCGGCAAGGACGTCTTCGCGCAGCGCGACCGCCTGCGCACCCGAAGCGCCTTCCCCTACGGGGATATCTCCCCCGGCATCGGCAACTTCGGCCGCCGTGTCGGCGTCGTCGGGGCCTCCCGTGTCGGCCGGCGGCTCATCGAACTGCTCCGTCCCTTCGACCTGAGGGTGAGCCTCGCCGACCCGTACGCCGACGAGGCCGGGGCCGCCGCGCTGGGTGTTCCCCTCCTGCCGCTGGACGACCTGCTCGGCGGCAGTGACATCGTGACCGTCCATGCCCCGCAGACCCCTGAGACCCGGCACATGATCGGCCGCCGCGAACTTGCCCTGATGCCCGCCGGGTCGGTCCTCATCAACACTGCGCGCGGTGCGCTTGTCGACCACGACGCGCTGATCGAGGAGCTGCGGGCCGGGCGGATCAGCGCGATTCTGGACGTCACCGAGCCTGAGCCGCTGCCGGTGGACTCGCCGCTTCATGAGCTGGCGAACGCTTTCATTACTCCGCACGTGGCGGGGTCTCAGGGGAACGAGCTGGCGCGGCTGGGGGTGACGGTCGTGGGGGAGATGGAACGGCTGGTGGCGGGGAGGGACTTGGCGTTTCGGGTTGATCGGGAAGGGCTGGAGCGGGGTGCGTGAAGAGGGTTTCGCCCCCTTTGCCCCTACCCGTCCCATCCTTCTGGGGCTCCGCCCCAGGCCCTTCCAGGGGGCTCTGCCCCTGGACCCCCGCTCGGCCTGGACGGCCTCGTCCTCAAACGCCGGACGGGCTTAACCAGCACCCGGCGCGGCGGGGCCGTCGCCGGGGGCATACCGTGAGGAGTCGTACGTCTGAGCCGGGAGGAGATACGCGATGGGCAGCCGTACCGCGCTGGTCGAGGATCTGATGGAGCGGTTCCCGCATGTGCCGAGGGAAGCCGTTTTCAAGGAGGACCTGCTCCGTGGGGGTGTGGCCTTCGACGCCTCCGCCCTCAGCGACAACGAGAGCGGTGAGGTCAAGCCGAAGTCGTACTTCATCTTCTCCTTCGACCACGGCACCCTGCCCGAACTGGGCGAGGCCGCGCTGCGGCGCCCGCCCGAGGAGATCATCCTCACGGGCGGCCCGTACGACCTGCGGCGGACCGTGGTGTCCGTACGCGTCAATCCCGCCTCGCCGTATCGCGTCGCCGCCGACGAGGACGGCATGCTCGGGCTCTACCTCGACGGGAAGCGGATCTCGGACGTCGGGGTGCCGCCGATGCCCGAGTACTACCGGCACACGCTCTCCAACGGGAAGTCCGTGATGGAGGTGGCCCCGACGATCCAGTGGGGCTATCTCATCTACCTCACCGTCTTCCGCGTCTGCCAGTACTTCGGTGCCAAGGAGGAGTGCCAGTACTGCGACATCAACCACAACTGGCGCCAGCACAAGGCGGCGGGCCGCCCGTACACCGGGGTGAAGGACGTCGAGGAGGTCCTCGAAGCGCTGGAGATCATCGACCGGTACGACACCGCCAAGGCGTCCACCGCCTACACGCTCACCGGCGGCGCGATCACCAAGACGGTCGCGGGCCGCGACGAGGCCGACTTCTACGGGCACTATGCCAAGGCCATCGAGGAGCGGTTCCCGGGACGGTGGATCGGGAAGGTCGTCGCGCAGGCGCTGCCGCGTGACGACGTGCAGCGGTTCAAGGACTACGGGGTGCAGATCTACCACCCCAACTACGAGGTGTGGGACCGGCGCCTGTTCGAGCTGTACTGCCCGGGCAAGGAGCGGTACGTCGGCCGGGACGAGTGGCACAAGCGGATCCTGGACTCGGCGGAGATCTTCGGCGCGCGCAACGTCATCCCCAACTTCGTGGCGGGCGTGGAGATGGCCGAGCCCTTCGGCTTCACCACCGTCGACGAGGCCATCGCGTCCACGACCGAGGGGCTGCGCTTCTTCATGTCGCACGGCATCACGCCCCGCTTCACCACCTGGTGCCCGGAGCCGACGACTCCGCTCGGCAAGGCCAACCCGCAGGGCGCGCCGCTGGAGTACCACATCCGCCTGCTCCAGGCCTATCGCGCCACGATGGAGGAATTCGGGCTGTCCTCCCCGCCCGGATACGGCCCGCCCGGACCGGGCAACGCGGTCTTCTCCGTCAGCTCCTTCATGGACAGTCTTCCGGCGGAAGAACCGTCGAAGGCGTAACCGCCGCGCGGCCGACTCGGCTGATGCGCCGCGCGGCCGACTCGGCTGACCCGCCGAACGCCCGATCCGGCTGACCCGCCGCGCGGCCCACTCGCCGCGCGGCGGACCACTGCCGGGTCGCTCGCCGCATCCATTGACGACGCCGCTTGTCAGTTGTGTTGGAACCGTGAAAGGCTCGGGCCCGTCGCGAAACGGAACCCCAACTACCTTGTTAATGCGGTGAGTTGGGCATTGCATGACTTTGCATACGAAAGCAGTGGATGCAGGAGCCCGCCATGCCCGAGCTGCCGACCCCCCAGGACGCCGCCGAGGCCGCGCTGTTCTCGGAGTGCTGGGACGCGGTCCTGTCGTACGCCGATCTGTGCACGGCCGGTTCCGCCGCGGCCGGCCAGCTGGCCACCGAGGCGTTCACCCACGGGATCCGTGAGACGCGTGCGGCCACCTCGGGAACGAAGAGTACCGGGCGCAGGGCGCTCCGGCTGCCCCGGATTCCCTTGCTGCTGACGTCCGTTCGGACCACGGCCGCCGAATGGGAGGCGCACGGGCAGGGCCACCGGCTCGACCCCGACCTCAGGCTGTGGCTCAACTCCGAGAAGGCCGCCCGCTACACCGGGCCGCCGCTGCGCCGTCCGCTCGCGCTGCGCGGCCTCAGGGACATGCAGGAATCGGACGCGGCACTGCTGTGGCTGGCCGAGGTCGAGGCGCTGCCGCTGCCCGCGGTGGCCCGGCGGCTCGGCCTCGACCCGGCGGCCGCGGCGGAGGAACTCGCCCAGGTGCGGGACCTGTTCAGGGCCCGGTGCCATCGTAACCACCTCGACACGCCGATGGACGCCAAGTGCCGCAGCTATGCCCGGCTCCTCGACGCGGTCACCCGCTCACCCGGCGCCGAGACGCCCGAGGACCTCACCCGGCATCTCGCCCGGTGCGTCGACTGCGCGGAGGCGGCCGCCTGTCTGCGGCTGCACGGTGGCGGGCTGCCCGCGGCGCTCGCGGCCGGGGTGATCGGCTGGGGCGGTCTCGGGTATCTGGAGCGCCGGCGCCGGGCCGCGGAGGCGGGCCTCGCGGGCGGACGTACGGACGCGACCGTGGACACGGGCCTCGCCGAGGGCAAGGCGGCCGTGCCCCGGTTCGGCCGAACCGGCCTCCTGGTCAGCGCCGTTGTCGTCTCGGCGCTGGCGCTCACGGTCTCGCTGATGCCCTTCGGCGACGCCAAGAGCGACGGTGACTCCGCACGCGGAGACTCGGCGGACCGGCAGCCCGTGGCGGACCCGGTCGTTCCGCCCCCCTCGGCCACCGCGCGCGCCGAGGGCTCGCTGGTGTCGCCCGAGCCGGAAGAGACGACCAGCAGACCCACGACCAAGCCCGAGACGAAACCCCGGGGCAGGTCCTCGTCCTCGGCTCCCGCCACCGAGAAGCCCGCCGCCCCGGAGCCCGACCCCAAGCCCACGAAGAGCGCGCCCCCGACCTGCAGGGTGACGTACAGGATCGTCGACGAGTGGCCGGACGGCTTCCAGGCCACCGTCAGCGTCACCTCCGCCAAGGCCATCGACAGCTGGCAGCTCGACTGGACCTTCCGTGATGGCCAGAGCATCCGCCGGTTGTGGGACGGCGACCACGTCCAGCACGACTCCCGGGTGACCGTGACCGCCCCCGACTACGACAGGTCCGTCTCCGCCGACGGCTCCTTCGCCGTCGGCTTCGTCGGCTACTGGCATGACGAGAACTCGGTTCCGAACGACTTCACGCTGAATGGAGGGAGTTGTACGAGCGCGGGTTGATCTTCCTTGCGGATTGATCTTCTTCATTGTGCGTAACGAATGCTTGCGGTGTAGTGCTCTCGCGCGCGGCGGGGGCCGTTGATTGATTCCGGCGGGGCGGCATTCCCGGCCGCAGTCAGGGACAGCGGCGACCGGACCTTCAAAGCCGCCCCGCATTCTCGCGCGTAAAGCCGGCATCTCCGCGCCGAAGCGCTCCGTCAGGGCTCGCATGTTCGCCATCAGGTCCGGCCCACGGAGGTCACGCCTCTTGCTGGGCGTCGATCTCGGCGATCAGGGCCTCGATGCGGGTCTGGATCTCATCCCGGATGGGGCGGACGGACTCGACACCCTTGCCGGCCGGGTCTTCCAGGGCCCAGTCGAGGTACTTCTTGCCCGGGAAGATCGGGCAGGCGTCGCCGCAGCCCATGGTGATGACGTAGTCGGACGCCTGGACGGCCTCGGTGGTGAGGATCTTCGGCTGCTGGTCGGAGATGTCGACGCCGACCTCCTTCATCGCCTCGACCGCGGCCGGGTTGACCTGGTCGCCCGGGATCGAGCCGGCGGAGCGGACCTCGATCCGGTCGCCCGCGAGGTGGTTCAGGAATCCGGCGGCCATCTGCGAACGCCCGGCGTTGTGGACGCAGACGAACAGCACGGAGGCGAGCGGGGTCGAGGGCATCGGTTCTTCCTTCGTCGGTGGATCAAGCAGGAGGTGCGGGATCGGGTACGGGGTCAGGTGCTCGGCAGGGAGGCGAGCAGTTCGGTGATGTGGGCGTCGATCTCGTCGCGGATGCCGCGTACGACGTCGATCGGGGCGCCCACGGGGTCGGCAATGGGCCAGTCCAGGTAGCGGCGGCGCCCTGGTACGACGGGGCAGGCGTCGCCGCAGCCCATGGTGATGACGATGTCGGCGGCCCGGACCACCTCGTCGGTCAGCGGCTTGGGGAAGGCGGCCTTGCTCAGGTCGACACCGACCTCGGCCAGCACCTGCCGGACAGCCGACTCGACCTCGACGGCGGGATGCGTGCCCGCGGAGGAGACGACCACATGGCCGTGGGCCCGGTGGGCGAGAAGGGCGGCGGCCATCTGGGAGGGCCCGGCGTTGTGGGTGCATACGAACAGCACGCGCGGAAGTCCGACGCCTGGCGCGCCCTGGATGTGCGCGAGGGCGTCGAGCCGGTCTTTCGTCAGATGCTCGGTCAGTACCACGAGGTGGGTACGGACGTGGGCGTGCTCGGCGAGACGCTCGTACGAGTCGGTGATGACGCGCTGGATGGTTCCCGCGGAGAAGTGGCCCCGGTAACGCAGAGCGAGCCGAGCCACGCTGGCCGCGAGGTGCTTATCAGGCAGAGCGGGGGGTGAGGAGGAAGCCATGGTGACCCCCTTCAATTCAATGGTCCTGGGCCCAACGGGTGTTGGATGCGGGTCCCAGGGGCGAGCAAAGATCAGCCCAGGCTGGTATCAGCTGTGGGTGATGTGAGAGTATCAGCCCATGATGACGTCAGTCGACACTGATCTGATCCGGGTTCTGGCCGACCCGCTCAGGCTGCAGATCGTGACCCTGCTTGCCAAGGAGACCCTCTGCACCACCCACCTGGTGGAGGAGACCGGCGCCAGGCAGACCAACCTCTCCAACCACCTGAGAGTGCTGCGCGAGGCCGGGGTCGTCGAGACGGAGCCGTGCGGCCGGTACACGTACTACAAGCTTCGCCCGGATGTCATCGCTTCGCTCGCGGACCAGTTCGCCGACCTGGCCGAGTCCGCCCGGACGGCGGCCGGCAACAAGCGGTCCTGCCCCTGATCCCCGCCGCTTGAGGCGACTGCCAAGGAGTCTTTGTTGACCGCCGCCCACGAGTCCGCCGCGGAGTCCGTCAGATCCGCGTGCCGTCCTGGCGAACGCGATGTTCGGCGAGCCCGCCACCCCGCCGGCTCGGTGGCGGCCGCCCCAACGGCCGCTCATCCGAGCCTCGGGGCGCCGGGCGCAGCGGTGGCTGTCGCGGTCTGCGGTTCGCAGTCCGGGCACGCGCTCGTGCGGGCCGCGGAGGCCGTCCCCGGCCGCGGAGCCACAGCGGCCGCAGTGAACCGGTCCGCGCGGTCCAGGTCGGCCAGCAGGCGTTCGACGTCGGTCATCAGTGATCCGTACACATGCCAGGCGCCGGGCTCGGGCAGCTTGCCGTGTGCGCTCCAGCCAGTCGGCCACCGCTGGGAGGGGGGCTCTCAGCCGGGCGTGTCCGTGAGGCGAGGACAGGGCGAGGGTCAGTACGGCGTTCGGCCCTCTTCCGCTGGGCCAGAGACCGATTCAGTTGAATGTTGTACGGCATTTGCGTGGGGTATTTCATGGCGGCCGGAGGGGTGGGCGGGAATAACGAAGCGATGATCGGTTCGGGTGAATGCCCAAGTCACGGCGGCGGGCCTGGCGGGACCGCCCACTCCGGAGGGTGTGGTTCTCCCCACAATTCGTGCCGAACGGGCTCCGTCGTGGCAGCCGTCACGTCGCGGAACGGGCGTTTTGTTTAGGTTCTCAGTGCTGTGCTGCTCCCACGTGAACTGCCGAGGCCACTCACCATGCCGCACCGACCGTCCCCTCTGTCACACCCGCAGAGCGCCGCGAGGCGCAGGCCCCACGGCGGGCGCGCCGCGGTCTGTGCCGGCGTTCTCGTGGCCACACTGGCGACGCTCTTGTCGGCCGGCACACTCCACCCGGCCGCCGCGGCCACGGCCTCGGCGCGGCCGGACGCCGCGCCGGCGGCCACGGCGTTGGCGCAGCGGGACGCCGGCACGGCTCGCTTCCTCGCGCTGGTGAAGCCGCAGCGGAAGGCGCGGGTGACGGCTGCGGTACTCGACCTGGACGGCACGGACCGGAAGCCCACGGTGTACGGCGACGACACCCCCTACGACACCGCGAGCATCGTCAAGGTCAACATCCTGGCCGCGGCGCTGCTTCAGGCGCAGGACGCCGGACGCGGCCTGACCAAGCAGGAACGCTCCCATGCGGAAGCGATGATCGAGCGCAGCGACAACGCCGCGGCAAACGCGCTGTGGCGGCGCATCGGCCTGGCGTCGGGCCTGGACGCGGCGAACAGACGACTGGGGCTGACCTCGACCAAAGGCGGCCCCGGCGCCAAGTGGGGGCTGACACGAACGACGGCGAGCGACCAGATACGGCTGCTGCGCACGGTGTTCCCCACCGACCCGGCCTCACCCGCGGGTTCCACGGCACTCAACGAGACCTCCCGGACCTGCATCCGCACGCTGATGACCCGCATCGTGGGCGAGCAGGCGTGGGGCGTCTCGGCGGCCTCCGGCTCCGGATGGGCGTTGAAGAATGGCTGGCTGCAGCGCAGTTCGACCGGGCTGTGGGACATCAACAGCGTCGGGCAGGTCACGGTGAGCGGACACCATTACCTCGTCGCGGTTCTTTCGGACGGCAACACGTCGATGAAGGACGGCGTCTCGCTGGTGGAACGAGCGGCCCGGGCGGCCGTCTCCATGGCGACCGCCCACTGACGACACGCCTGTCGGCGCGCAGGAATCCGTCGGTCATCCGCGGCAGCAGCCTGCTCGAGGCGCTCATCGCCCTGTTCGAGCGCTACTGGGAGATCGGGGCACCGCTGCGGGTGACACCGGAGGGCCGGATCGGCGAGACCGGTCTGACGGCTGACTTCGCCTCGCTGACTCCCGAGCACCAGCACCTGCTGTCGCTGACGGTCGCGGGCATCACCGACGAATCGATCGCCGGACAGCTCGGCGTCAGCAAGCGCACCGTCCAGCGGCGTATCCAGGGCATGATGAACCTCGCCGGCGTCGCGACCAGGATGCAGCTCGGCCGGCAGGCCGCGCGCCGCAAATGGATCTGAACACGAAGGTGCGGCCGGCGTGTTCCGCCGGCCGCACCCCTTTCCGGGCGGTGCCGTGATCCCCACCCCCACGCGGGAGGTCACGCCGCCGTACCGCCCGGTGTCCGCGGCTACCGCACGCCGAACGCGCGGACCACCGTCTGCTCGACCTCGTTGCCCGCGCTGTCCCAGGCCTTGACACGCAGCGAGACGAAGTCCGCGTGACGCGTCAGGCCACGGTCCAGCCGTACGTCGTACGTGCCGTCCTCGCGTGCCGAGACCGGCACGGACGTCCAGTGCGTACCGTCGTCGGCCGACGCCTGGACGCGCATGCCCGCGATGCGCGCACCCGTCCAGCCGTCCTGGTGACGCGCGCTCACCCGCAGCGTCGTCGACGACGAACCGTCCACCTGGTTGAAGGTGTCCACCGGGACGTCGTAGTCGAGCAGCACCAGCGGCAGCAGCGCCTCCCGACCCGATGTCGGCGGCGCGGACCGGAACGACCACGATGTGTCGGTCCGGGTCGAGAACGCCCAGGCGGAGGAGTCGCGGGCGGTCTCCAGGTGCAGCCGGTAGGAGCCTTCGCCCGGTGCCGCCGGGAAGCTGCCCCAGGGCCGCGCCTGGTCCGCGACCTGGGTGCCGTCGCGGTACAGCCGCGTGCGCACCTGGTCGGTCGGGTCGTCACCGGAGAAGCCGTAGTGACGTCCGTCGCCGTCGGCCAGCTCCGCGAGCCGCAGGGCGAAGGTGTCGCCGGTGCGCACCGAGCGGAAGGAGGGATTCTTGGCCGGTGCGGTCGGGCGGACCACGGATCCGTACCAGTCCTCACGCAGCTGCTGCCCGGCGGTGTACTGGTGGATACCGCCCGTCAGGCCGAAGTCGAGGGAGCCCAGCGTGTTCCACGAGGGCATGTGGGCGACCCTCTCCTGCCACAGTGTGTCGCCCGCGCTGACCGTCTCCGTCCGGGTGGACGGCAGCTTCAGGAAGGACTGGGTCTCCATCAGGAACGATGTCGTCTGCCAGGGGCGCCACGCGAATCGCTGCTCGCTGGTCCAGGTCTCGCCTCCGGGCCGGTGGTAGCGGGACTCCACGGTCGCCGTCGGGGATGTCTCCACCGTGTAGGACAGCCGGTTCGGCACCGCGTTCTTCTCCACGAACGCCAGGTCGTACAGGTAAGGGCTGGACGACGTGCCCGAGAGCTCCAGCGTCGCGTTCCGCCGGTCCTTCAGCCACGTCACCAGGGCCTCGCCCTGCTCCTGCGGGACGTGCGTGGTGATGAGCGGATCACGATCGCCCAACGGGTTCCACGGCTGCCACACCGGTCCGGGGAACTCGTTGATCCTCAGCAGCGCCGCGGCCCCGGTCTTCGCCACGGCCGCCACCTGCTCGGGGAACCCCCCGGTGGTGCGCATCAGGACGGCTTTGCCGCGCAGGTCTTTCCCGGCCAGCGACTCCTGCTCGGCGAAGACGACCGGCAGCCTGCGCGTGCCGTCCACGGCGGGCGAGTTGTTGAACAGCACGGGGTTCAGCTCGGGAGCCCCGCTCTCCTTGATCCGGGCGGTCAGCCGGGGTGCGACCATCCGCCAGCGCGAATAGAACTCGAAACTGCCGTCCGCGGGCTTGGTGGTCGGCGTGACGAACACCGTGCGGACCGTGTCGAAATCGATGGTCGTACTGGCGATCTTCCGGGACCCGAACGCCCGGTAAGCGCCGAAGTGGATCATTCCCTGCTGCTCGGCCGCCTTGGGAGTACGGACCTGGATGGGGTTGGCCGTACGGGCGTCGAAGACGACTTCCATGTCGGAGGCGATCTTCAATTCGGACCGCATCAGCTGGGAGAGGTGCCCGCCCTTGACCTCTGCACCCGCCACCAGGGTCTTGAAGAAGTACGTGTCCTCGGGGACGGTCACCTGAGCCACGCCATTCATCCACGGAGGGACGTAGCCCAGCACGTCGAAGCGCTGGTCGGAGCCGTAGAGTTCGAACACCGGCACCGCCGCGGGGTGGCCTTCGCGGTCGACGAAGCGCATCGTCAGTGTGCGCATCTCGCCGCGGACCGTCGTGGCGACGGTGGTGTGCACGGCGGCCGTACCGTCGTCCGGCACCGCCGTCAGATAGCCGGACCAGCGGCCCGTGGTGGTGTCCGCCGTACGCGCCGTCACAGGGACCCGCACGGTCTCGCCCGCGGCGACGGTGACCGACGACGAGCCGGCCGTGAAGACGCCGTCGGGGGCCGGCGAGCCGTCGGCCTGCTTCATCTCCAGCGACAGTGCCAGCGTGACCGGCTTCGTGGAGACGTTGGTGTACGCGACTTCCTTCGTCTCGCTGTCGCCGTCGGGACCGAGCACACCGAGGTCCAGGTTCCCGGAGGCGATGACACTCCGGGTGAAGGCCCCGGCGACGTCCATCCGGCCGCCGCCCTGCTCGTCCACGCGCTGACCCGCGACCACCTTCGAAGAGCCGACGAGCGCGTTCTTGACGGCCTGGGGAGTCCAGTCCGGGTGGCGCTGCACCAGCAGCGCGGCCGCACCGGCGACATGCGGGGTCGCCATCGACGTCCCGGACGCGGCGGTGTAGTGGTCGTTCTCCGGGCTGCCCATCTGCGTGCCCGCCGCCCGCGCGGCGACGATGCCGACGCCCGGCGCGGTCAGATCGGGCTTGACCGCGTCGTCCGCACCGACGGGGCCACGGCTGGAGAATCCTGCGAGCGAGTCGTCCCGGTCGACGGCACCCACGGTCAGGGCGCTCGGGGCCGTCCCCGGCGAGCCGACCGTCTGCGTGCCGGGACCCTCGTTGCCCGCCGCGACGACGAACAGGGCACCGGTCTCCGTCGTCAGCTCCTCCACCGCCGTGACCAGCGGGTCGTCGTCGGCCGCCGGGCCGCCGAGGCTCATGTTGACCACCTGGGCGCCCGAACGGGCCGCCCACTCCATGCCGGCCAGCACATCGGAGTACGAGCCGGAACCGGAGTCGTCCAGCACCTTGCCGACGATCAGGTCGGCGTCGGGTGCGACACCCTTGCGGGTGCCGTTCGCCGCTGCGCCCGACCCCGCGATCGTCGCCGCCACATGCGTGCCGTGGCCGACGAGGTCACGCGTGCTGTCGCTGGCACTGAAGTTACGTGTCTCGCCCACCCTGCCGACGAGGTCCGGGTGGCCCGAGTCGATGCCGGTGTCCAGCACGGCCACCTTGACGCCCTTGCCGGTGACCCCGGTCTTCCAGACCTCGGGTGCACCGACCTGCGCCACGCTGCGGTCCAGCGAGACCCGTACCTTCCGGTCGAGCCAGATCTTCTCCAGGCCTCCCGTCAGGCGGGGCGCGGTCCGTGCGGTCTGCGCCTCCTGCGCGACGCGCGCGCCCGCATTCTTCGCCGCCGAGTCCGGTGAGCCGCTGACGCTGTCCCAGAAATGGTCCAGCTCGCCCTTCGCGGCGTCGACCGCCACGCCGTCGACACTGTCCAGCACCCGTCGGCGCTCGGACCCGGTCGGCGCCCTCCGCGCGGACGCCGCGGATGCCGTGCCGTAACGCAGCAGCAACGGCAGCTTCTTGGCGTGGGAGTCGTCGTATCCCTGCTCGATGAGGCCCGTGACGTCGAAGAGCGCGGCGTCCAGCTGCCCGGAGGAGATGTAGGGAACGGCGAGATGCGGCGTGACGTGGATCCGGCCGTCTATCTCCCGGGTGCTGAACCCGCCGCCCTCCTGACCACGTGCCGGACGGACACTGGCCACCTGGCGGCCGTCCGCGTGACGGCTCACCGTGACACGGTCTCCCGTGATCAGCGTGACCGTGTGGACGGACGGGCGCGACGCGCTCGTAGCGCGGGCTGGTCCTGTCTCTTGAGCGACGCCGGGTGCGGCCACGCCCATCAGAACCGCCGTGAGGGTGGCGATGGCCACCGAGCGGTGGTGTGGCGACCGGGTCACCGGCCGCCACAGTCTGTTCGTTGATCTCATGGGCGCAAAGACTGGCGGCCCCGGCGCGGCCAGTCAGCATCTGTGCCTGTCCAGCCTGCGCCAAGTCACCTTTCCGCCACCGCCCCGCGGTTACGGGCCCTGCGCGGGCAGGCCCCGCCCGGGGGCTCGTGCGTCTCCCCGGGCGTTGCTGCCGTACTGGGGAACGATTCCCTCAACCGGACGAGAGCGAGGCGGACTTGCCCGGCCGACTCCAGAAGCGGTGACTGCGATGGCTCGGTTGCCTGGGAGGGCCTCCCGCATGTTCTGGCCGAAGGCGAACCTGCCGTCCCCCACGACTCGGGGTGCTGCACGCCGGCATCCACCACCCGGTGCGGGCGGTGTTCTTCAGCGTCCCCCCTCGTACAGGAAACGGGCAGCCGCGGTCGGGTCCTCGGACACCGTGGGCCTCCTCTCGCGCCTCGGCGAGGCGGATCGCTCGGGAAGGGGGCGCATCCGCGTCCGCGTGGGGCCGGCCTTGCGGCGCGAAACCGATCGGTTTACTCTCGGTGGAGCAGGTAAACCGATCGGTTTCTCGTTTCTCGTTTCCTCGTTCCCAGGAGTACCCATGACATCCATCGAAGGCTCAGTCGCCCTCGTCACCGGCGGTAGCCGCGGTATCGGCCGGGCGCTGGTGCAGGACCTGTACGAGCGGGGGGCGAAGAAGGTGTACGCGACCGCGCGTGACCCCCGGACGGTCACGCACCCCGACGCGGTGCCGCTGGCGCTGGAAGTGAGTGATCCCGCGTCCGTCGCCGCGGCCGCCGAGCAGGCGCAGGACGTCACCGTCCTGATCAACAACGCCGGCGCGGCCGTGAACGCGAACTTCCTGGACTCGCCCGTGGACGACGTCCGCCGCGAGTTCGAGACGAACTTCTACGGCCCGCTCCTCGTCACGCGCGCCTTCGTCCCGGTCATCGAGCGCAACGGCGGCGGCCACATCCTCAACGTCCACTCGGTGCTGTCGTGGATCGGCCTCGCCGGCTCCTACAGCGCTTCCAAGGCTGCCTTCTGGTCACAGACCAACTCCCTGCGCCTCGACCTCAAGCCGCGCGGCATCGAGGTCACCGGACTCCATGTCGGCTACGTCGACACGGACATGACCGCGAAGATCGATGCGCCGAAGTCCACTCCCGAGGGCGTCGCGGCGCAAGCCCTCGACGGCATCGAGTCTGGTGCCTTCGAAGTCCTGGCCGACGACCTCACCCGGCAGGTGAAGGCCGGGCTGTCCGCGGATCCGGGCGTGCTGTACCCGCAGTTGGTCGCGTAGCCGCGCCAGAGCGGCCGGTGGTCGCACGATCGGAGGTCGGTTCCGGTCCCGGCGCGATCGGTTGCGATCCTCGGCGGTCGGGCTCGCCCTCGGCGGTCAGACCGGCAGCAGGCGGGCGATCAGCTCGCCGAGCTGCCGGGCGTTGCGGCACTCGTGCATCTCGACGAGTTCGGCGTAGGCGGGCGCGGCGGAGTCGCCCGTGCCCCACTGGGACCGCTGCTCCGGGTTCAACCAGTAGACGCGGCGGGCCCGTTCGGAGAGGTACCGCACGGCCGGGAGATTCGGGTCGCTCATGTTCGTACGGGCGTCGCCGAGGACGAACACGGTCGTGCGCGGCCCGACCGCGTCGGCGTACCGCTCGTCGAACTCGCCCAGCGCGACGCCGTAGTCACTGCTGTCGTGCCAGCCCGTCAGGGTCGCCTCGGACCGGATACGGGCGCTCAGTCCGTCCGCGTCGGCGGCGCCCCGCACCAGCAACCCGGTCACCTCGTCGATCCGGTTGACGAACGCGAACACCCGCACCTTGCTGAACTGGTCGTGCAACGCCTGAACCAGCAGCATCGTGAAGTCCGAGAATCCTGACACCGAGCCCGACACATCGCACAGCAGCACCAATTCGGGCCGGACGGGGCGGCGCCTGCGCAGCACGGGGCGCATCGGCACCCCGCCCGTCGACAGCGACCCGCGCAGGGTCCGCCGCAGGTCGATGGTGCCGCGGGCGGCCCGCCGGCGACGTGCGGCGAGCCGGGTGGCCAGCTTGCGGGCGAGCGGCTGAACCACCCTGCGCAGCTCGGCGAGTTGGGCCCGCCCCGCGAACAGGAAGTCGACCCGTTCGGCCGTCGGGGCCACCGCCCGGCGCGCGATCTCGTCCCGGCCGCGCCGCTCGGCGACCCGGCGCCGTGCCTCCGTGGCGACCTGCGCACGAAAGGCCTCGATGCGCTGCCGGATCTCGTCCTCCAGCAGCCGGTCGGTGAACCCCGCCCCGCCGCGCTGCGCCCGGACGCTGTCCCGGACCCGCGCCATCAGCGTCTGCGGACGCAGCCGGTCGAGCGTCTGGTACGACGACCAGCCGTCCGACCCCGGTGAGGATCCGTAGCCGCCGAAGCCGTCCACCGCCTCGACCGCCAACTGGGCGATTGCCGCCCGGTCGTTGGCGGCAAGTGCGGCCGCGAGCCGGCTGCGCAGGTCCTCCCGGTCGGTGGGTGGCGCTTCGCTGTCCGACGGCATCCCGACGCGGCGCGGAAAGTACACGTCGAAGACCGGGTCGAACACCCGCCGTTGCCCCGTGCTGTGGAGCAGGGTGGCGGCGAGGCCTTCGCGCAGCCGTTCCCGGTCCGCGAGGCCGAGTGCCTCCAACGCCTGTGCGGCGTCCAGGGTTTCCCCGGTGCCGATCCGCACCCCGTGCGAGCGCAGCGCTCCGACGAGACCCGTCAGCCGCTCCGCCACATCGGCCGACGGCGCGGTCACACGGCGTCCAGGTCGAGCTTGGCGGTCGCCTTGAGGACGTCGTCCTGATGCTTGAGGAGCACGCCGAGGCTGTCGTGCACGACGCTCTCGTCGAGGGTGTCCGCGCCGAGCGCGAGCAGCGTGCGAGCCCAGTCGATCGTCTCGGCGACCGAGGGGACCTTCCGCAGATCCATCTCGCGCAGCGCGCCGACCACCCGCACCACGGACTCCGCCAGCGCCTCGTCGAGACGCGGCACCTTCAGCCGTACGATGCGACGCTCCAACTCCTCGTCCGGGAAGCCGATGTGGAGGAAGAGACAGCGGCGGCGCAGCGCCTCGGACAGCTCGCGGCTCGCGTTCGAGGTGAGGACCACGAAGGGGCGGCTGCTCGCGGTGATCGTGCCAAGCTCGGGGACGGTGACCTGGAAGTCGCTGAGCACCTCGAGCAGCAGGCCCTCCACCTCGACGTCGGCCTTGTCGGTCTCGTCGATCAGCAGCACCTTGGGCTCGTTGCCGCGGATCGCCGTCAACAGCGGGCGCGCCAGCAGGAATTCCTCGCTGAAGATGTCGGTGCGCGCCTCGTCCCACGTCTCGTCGCGGCCCGCGCTGATGCGCAGCAGCTGCTTGGCGTGGTTCCACTCGTACAGCGCCCGGGACTCGTCGACGCCCTCGTAGCACTGCAGCCGGACCAGTCGTGCTCCGGCGACCTCGGAGACGGCCTTGGCGAGTTCTGTCTTGCCGACACCGGCGGGGCCCTCCACCAGGAGCGGCTTGCCGAGGCGGTCGGCCAGGAAGACCGTCGTGGCGACGGCGGGAGACGCCAGATAGCCGGTCTCGGCGAGGCGTGCGGAGACATCGTCGACGGATGTGAAGAGCAACGGGGCCTCCAGCTCGGCACGGGCGAGATCGGCTCACTATCTAAGCGCTTGTTCACCCACCTGTCACGTGTGAGAGTGCTCGCACGGCGTCACGCGTGTGCGTGCTCGCGCAGCGTCCTGCGTGAAGGTGCTCGCGCAGCGGTATACCGATCGGTTTCCTTGCTCCCTCTTGCGAGGTAACCTCCCCGTATGGCCACTACAGACAAGGCATCCCCGAGAGACCGGTTGCTGGACGCGGCGGCCGAGCTCTCCTACCGCGACGGCGTCTCCATCGGCATCGAGGCACTGTGCCGGTCGGCCGGTGTCTCGAAGAGGTCGATGTACCAGCTCTTCGCCGGCAAGGACGACCTCCTCGCGGCGAGCCTGGAACGGCGGATTCCGCCGTACGAGGAGCAGCTCGCGCCCGATCCGGCGGAGGCCGTGACGCCGCGCGAGCGCATCCTGGGCGTCTTCGAGCGGCTGGAGAAGGCGTCGGCGCTGCCCGAGTATCGCGGCTGCCCCTTCCTCGCCGTGCTGGTCGAACTGAAGGACCCCGAGCACCCGGCGAGCGCGGTCGCCGGCGGCGCCAAGCAGCGCCTCAAAAAGGTGTTCCGGGCCGAGGCCGAGCGAGGTGGCGCGCCCGATCCCGAACTCCTCGCCCGGCAGTTGATGCTGGTCTTCGACGGCGCGAGCGCCCGCGCGGGCGCCCGTGTCGAGACCCTCGACGGGCTGACCACGACGACCGCGACGGTGCTGCTGGACGCCGCGGGCGTCGAGTAGCCGCGTCGCGCCCGAGAGACGGCCCGCCCGGGCCGAGGCTTCGCGCTGGATGGTCCTGCTCACGCGGCCGGCGCCACCGCCCCGGGCCGCTGGCGTGCGCGGCCCCTGGTCCCGCAGAGCATCCGCGCAGCCCGGCGGCCGCTTTCGTGAACGCCGATGCTGTCTCCGGCGTACTGCCCGACTCGTCTGCCGTCACCGGCGGCTTTGGCTCGGAAAGGGCAAATCTCCGCTCGGGGACGCGGCCGATCGTGGAGTCCACGCCGCGGAGTTACGAGGTCACGCTGCAGCTGTTCTGCGCGTACCTGATCGATGCCCGCTCCCCGTGGGGCCGGGTCTGCTCGCACCGGTTCGGGACGGCGCCGCAGCAGGTGTTCCACGAGGGGAGCTTTCGCTTGCCCGGCAGACGGGCCTACCGGATGGGAACCGGCGCCTGGCCAGACGCCACGCTACTGATCGAGTGGCGCGGCGGAGCCCCCGAGGTGTGGCCGGCGACACCGTGACGGAAAGCCCGGGCGTCCTGCCACGTTTCGTCGCCCGGGCCGCTTCATGCGGGCAAGGGCAGACCCGCCACGGGGGGGGTAAACGGGTCTGCCCCTGCACGACGGCGCCCGCGAGCCTCCCCCCGGAGTGCAGGCGCCCTGACCCCGCCCGGGGTCACTCTCTTCAGCGCCCCGTGGACCTGGTGTGTCACGGGGGACGGGCGGTGGTTGCAGGGCCAACACCTCTGTGAAGAGCGCCACTTGCCCACGTTGCAAGCTCATCACATCCCCTCCACGGCAAACCGACACGGCGGTCCGCTGACGGGCCGCCAGGATTGCCGCGTTGACCCCAAAATCGGACTGGCGGCGCGGGCGGCCCGCGGCGCCCGCCTCGTGTCCCTCGCGGTCGAGCATGGGGCCCCACTGGAGATGTTTCATAGCCTGTCGGCGGAAGGCTGAGCGATATTCCGTGGCACTCGACGTTCGTGTGCCTCTATGGTGGGCGCGAATCGAGCGGTGGCCGTTGGCTTCCGCTGCAGGCCGAGTGACGAGCAGGAGGTGTGACCCGATGACTGTCTTTGCGATGGGCGCTGCCCGCAACCAGAAGTTCGTCAAGTCCACCTCCGTGGCCGCCGGCTGACCACTTTCTTCCCGCGCCAGTGAGCGCGGTGCCGGGGCCACCCTTGTGAAGGGTCACCCCTTGTCTTTCTCTTCTCTCCTGGGTTCGTCCTCGTCTTCCTCACGTTCGCTCCTGCCGTACGGCTGGGACGCGGACTGGGAGGCCGAGTTCACGCCGTTCGCTGAGCAGGGTCTTCTGCCCGGCCGGGTCGTACGTGTCGACCGCGGGCAGTGCGATGTCGTCACTACCGGCGGCGTCATCCGTGCCGACACCGAGTTCGTGGTTCCCCGCGACCCGATGAAGGTCGTGTGCACGGGGGACTGGGTCGCGGTCGATCCCGAAGGCAGCGACCCGCGGTACGTGCGGACGCTTCTGCCTCGCCGCACCGCCTTCGTGCGCTCGACCTCGTCGAAGCGTTCCGAGGGTCAGGTGCTGGCCACCAACGTCGATCACGTCGTCATCTGTGTGTCGCTCGCGGTCGAACTCGACCTCGGGCGGATCGAGCGGTTCCTGGCGCTGGCCATGTCCTGTTCGAGCGGTGAGGCACTGCTGCATAAGTCGGCACTCTCCTGGGAGTCCGGCGCGCAGCCCGTGGTCGTCCTCACCAAGGCCGACCTCGTGCCGGACGCGGTGACGCTCGGGCATCTCGTCCAGGACGTCGAGACGACGGCGCCGGGCGTGCCCGTGCTGCCGGTCAGCTCGTCGAAGGGCGAGGGCCTCGATGTGCTCGAGGCCGTCCTCGCCGGCGGTACGTCCGTGCTTCTCGGGCAGTCCGGGGCGGGGAAGTCGACCCTCGCGAACGCGCTGCTCGGCGAGGACGTCATGGATGTGCGGGCCGCGCGGGACGTGGACGGCAAGGGCCGGCACACCACGACGACCCGTAACCTCCTCGTCCTGCCGGGCGGGGGCGTGCTCATCGACACCCCGGGGCTGCGGGGTGTCGGTCTCTGGGATGCCGAGACCGGGGTCGGGCAGGTGTTCTCCGAGATCGAGTCGCTCGCCGCGGAGTGCCGCTTCCATGACTGCGCGCATGCCGCCGAGCCCGGCTGCGCTGTCCTCTCCGCCGTCGAGTCCGGTGTTCTTCCCGAACGTCGCCTCGACAGCTATCGCAAGCTGCTGCGTGAGAACCAGCGGATCGTCGCCAAGACGGATGCGCGGGTGCGGGCCGAGATCCGGCGGGACTGGAAGCGGAAGGGGGCGGAGGGGCGGGCCGCCATGGAGGCCAAGCGGGGGCGTTGGCACTAGGCCTGGGGGCGGAGGGTTTTTCGCCCCGTCCGCCCCTGTCCGTCCCGTACCTGGGCCCGCGGCGGAGCCGCTGATGGATCCCGCGCCCCAGACCCCGCTCCTCAAACGCCGGAGGGGCTGACTTTCAGTCCGTTGTGTCTGATTTCCGCCAGCCCTCTCGCGGCCCCCGGCGCACACTGGGATGTGTGATCGACGAAGACAGCAGGTACGAGGCCGTGCGGAGCCGGGATGCCCGGTTCGACGGGGAGTTCTTCTTCGCCGTCGCGACGACGGGGATCTACTGCAGGCCGAGCTGCCCCGCGGTGACCCCGAAGCGGCAGAACGTCCGGTTCTACGCCACGGCGGCCGCCGCGCAGGGCTCCGGCTTCCGGGCCTGTCGCAGATGCCGGCCGGACGCCGTACCCGGTTCGGCGGAGTGGAATGTACGGGCGGACGTCGTCGGCCGGGCCATGCGCCTGATCGGCGACGGCGTCGTCGACCGCGAGGGCGTCGGCGGTCTCGCGGTGCGCCTCGGGTACAGCGCCCGCCAGGTGCAACGGCAGCTCACCGCGGAGGTCGGCGCGGGCCCGGTCGCCCTGGCTCGCGCCCAGCGTGCTCACACCGCGCGGGTACTGCTGCAGACCACCGACCTTCCGATCACGCAGATCGCGTTCGCGGCGGGGTTCGCCAGCGTGCGCCAGTTCAACGACACGATCCGTGCGGTGTACGCCTCGACGCCGAGCGAGCTGCGCGCGGCCGCCCCGCGTGCCGGCTCCGCCGCGCGGCGAGCGGCCACCCCCAGCGCCGGGCTTCCCCTCCGGCTCGCCTACCGGGGGCCGTACCAGTCCACCGCCGTCTTCGATCTGCTCGCCGCCGAGGCGATCACCGGGGTCGAGGACGTCAGCGGGGCCCGCGGCCACCGCACGTACCGGCGCACCCTCCGACTCCCGTACGGCACGGGAATCGTCGCCGTCGAGGAGCGGCCGGGTGGGCCCGGCGGCTGGCTCGACGCCCGGCTGCATCTCACCGATCTCCGTGATCTCACCACCGCCGTCCAGCGGCTGCGCAGGCTGTTCGACCTCGATGCCGATCCCTACGCCGTCGACGAGCGGTTGGGCGCCGACCCCCGGCTGGGGCCGCTGGTCGTCGCGCGTCCGGGGCTGCGTTCGCCGGGCGCCGCCGACCCGGACGAGCTGGCGGTGCGGGCGCTGGTGGGGGTGGCGGAGGCCGAGCGGCTGGTGGAGCGGTACGGGAAGGCGTTGGACGCCCCGTGCGGCACGCTCACCCATGTGTTCCCGGAACCGGCCGTACTCGCCGAGGCCGAGCCGGACGGCATCCTCGGCGCTCTGACCGCCGCCCTCGCCGACGGGACCCTGCGGCTCGACGCGGGCGCCGACCGCGACGACGCGCAGGAGGCGCTGCTCGCGCTGCCCGGCATGGACGACCGCACCGCCGCCGTCATCCGCACCCGCGCCCTCGGCGATCCCGACGTGGCCCCGCCCGGCGAGGACGTACCGGATGCCTGGCGCCCGTGGCGTTCCTATGCCGCGCAACACCTCAGGGACGTACGGGAGTTTGACGACCTGGCCTCGAGCCTGTCTCCTTGACCGGTCAGTGATTCGTGGCGGGGCTGGTCAGGTCGTGCCCGTATGCGGAGACCCTCATTCGGCCGTTCCTGCCACCGTTCCGGTGGGGATGCGGCTCGACGTGCTACAAGGAGCCTAGTGGTGGCAACGCTTCCAGAGATCACAGCCCTGTTGGGCGAACCCCGGTTCAACTGGTCGGATCCGGCTCCGTGGATCGAACTGGAGCGGGAACTCGGTATCGAATTTCCTGCGGACTTCCGTGAGATCGTGGACGCCTACGGTTCGATCGAGGTCAACGGGCAGTTGTATCTGACGCATCCCGCCGGTCATCTTCTGCACAGTCTCGGAGAGAACATCAGGGGGGATCTCGAGCTCTGGCGCGACGAGGACATGGCCGAGTTCCTGCCCAGTCGGGCAGGGGCGAACCCCGGTGAGGTGATACCGGTGGCATCGGCCACGACGGGGGAAGCAGTTTTCCTTCGCGTTCCTGACGAGCCCTCGTCGCCCTGGCGAGTCGTGGTCCAGGAGTTCGACAGTCCTGCCTGGACTCTCTACGAGATGACGTTCAGCGACTGGTTGCTGGCTTATCTCAGTGGTAGGGACGTGACGCTGTGTTCTCGCAACTTCGCGCCAGACCGCCCGTTCTACGAATTCCTGCCCTGAAAATGACCTGGGCCAGGTTGTTGATCGCATCGCGGGATTCAGTGGTCTGCTGCGATGACGGACAGCGAGCTGATCGTTGACCTGCGCGGTCGGCTGATCGAGACACTCAACGACTTCTGGGACGCGGTGAGCGAGCCGTGCGGGCTGAGGCACGCTCGAGTCCCGCGGAGACGGCAACACGCGTGGCTCGATCCGCTTTTCCACCGCCAAGTCGCCCTCGCCGCTCACCACGTGCGCGCCCTTGCCCGGTATCTCTGTCACGGCCTCGGCGAGTTCGGTGCCCCGGTACACCAGGCCCACGCCGTCGTCCGTGCAGTGGGTGACGGGCAGGGTGCCGTCGGCGACGAGTCGGTGGATCAGTGGGCGGCGGCCCTGGTCGCTGTCGTAATGGACGCCGTTGCCGTACGGCAGGTAGCCCAGTCCGTTGGTGAGCGGGCGCAGTTCGGGGCCGAAGGAGTCCGTGGTGCCGCCCCGGAACCAGCAGATCGACCCCGCGCTCACCCCGCTGAGCACGACTCCGGCCTCCCACGCGCGCCGGAAGATCGCGTCGAGTCCGTGGACGCGCCACACGGCGAGCAGGTTGGCCGCCGAACCGCCCATGACCCACACGACGTCCTGTTCGAGCACCGCCCCCTCGACGTCCTTGAGGTTCGGCATGGGGAAGAGGGTGAGCGGGGTCAGGTCGAAGCCCGCGACGCGCGACGCCTCGCTCATGCGGGTGGTGAAGTGTTCGGCGTCGCCGATCGCCGTGCCGACGTACATGACGCGGGGGCGGCGGCCCTGGACCTCCGCCAGCTCCACGGCGTGGTGAACGAGGGCGTCGAACGTCACCCGGGTGCGGTCTCCGACGCGGTGACCACCCGAAGTGGCCAGGATGGTGGGCTCCGTGGCGGTCATGGTCGGTGACCCTACCAAGCCCGCCTCGGCACCTGATCTTCGACTGTCCTGCCCCACAAGGCGCTCAGGACGGCAGTCCCCAACTGCCGTGAGCCCGGCCGCGCTCACGCCGCCGGGCTCCAACTGCCCTGCCCCGCAAGAGCACTCAGTCCTCCAGCCCCCAACTGTGGATCCGCTTCGGGTGGATGCGGATCAGCTCCTCGCTGAAGTGCGGACCCAAGTCGTGGGGTCCGGTGAGGAGTTCGGCCTCCCCTCGGATGTCGACGCCTCTCACTTTCCACGGCCGTACGCTGACGATGTCGTCGACGACGAGGGCGACCTTCGGGTTCTTCCGCAGATTGCGCCACTTCTTCGTGGTGCCCATCGCATAGCCGCCGATCAGGATCGTCCCGTCCTCCTGCGGGAAGAAGCCGACGGGGTTCGCCTGCGGCTGCCCATGGGGGTCGACGGTGGCAAGCCGCCCCAGTCGCTGTGACGTGAGGTACGCGCGCTCGGCCTCGCTGAATTCGGTCATGGCAGCAGCCAAACACTCCCGCACCCACACCGCATCGGATCCTGGCCCTAGGTCCGGGGGAGTACGGGGACTGCGGGAGGAGGAGGAAGTAGCGGGGCAGGGGCGGACGTTCGTACGGGTGCGCCCATTCGTGTGACAGTGCGTTGTGGGGGCCGGCGGTCTGGGAAACCATGCCCCCATGACCCGCGCGATCAAGGTCCGGCACCTCCTCGTCACCCTGGTGACCACAGTGATCCTCACTCCGCCGACCGGGATCGCCGACGCGCAGTCCGCGCCCGGGGACGGCGCGGCCGAGCCCGTCGCGGCCCAGACCTGGACCGGCACCTGGGAAGCCGCCGCCTCCGGCACCGGCCCCGCGCTGCCCGGCGCCTCGATCCGCAACGTCGTGCACACCAGCGTCGGCGGCCGTGCCGCGCGCGTCCGCTTCTCGAACCGGCTCGGCACCGCGCCGCTTCAACTCGGCGCCGTCACCCTCGCGTTGCAACAGGGGGGCGCGCCCGCGAGTCCGGCGGCCGTCCCCGGTTCCCTGCGTACCGTCACCTTCGCCGGCGCCAGTTCGGTGACGATCCCCGCGGGCACAGACCTGGTCAGCGACCCCGTCGCCCTCGCGGTCCCCGCAGACTCCAACCTCCTGATCTCGCTGCACACCCCCGCCGACTCGGGCCCGGCGACGTACCACCGCTCCGCACTCCAGGCCAACTTCGTCGCCCTCAAGGGCGATTGGACCGCCGACGAGAGCGGCACCGCCTACACCGTCGGCCTCGGCAACTGGTACTACGTGACCGGCGTCGACGTGCTCGGCGCGCCCGCCGTCGGCAGCGTGGTCGCACTCGGCGACTCCATCACCGACGGGACCGGATCGACCCTCAGCGCCAACCAGCGCTGGCCCGATCTGCTCGCCGACCAGCTGCGCGGCCTTTCGCCGTCCCGTCGGCTCGGCGTCCTCAACGCGGGGATCGCCGGGAATCGCGTCCTGCTCGACGGGCGCGGCCCGAGCGCCCTGTCCCGCCTCGACACCGACGTCTTCTCCCGCACCGGCGTCCGCGCGATGATCGTGATGGAGGGCATCAACGACATCAAGGGCACCCCGGAGCAGACGGACCCCGACACCTTCGAGGACGCGTACCGCCACATCGTGGACAGCGCCCACGCGCGCGGCATCCGCGTCGTCGGCGCCACGCTCACCCCGTACGGCGGTCATGACGCGTACACACCGGCCCGCGAGGCCGTACGTCAGGCGGTCAACGCCGTCATCCGTACGCGCGGACTCTTCGACGGGGTCGCGGATTTCGACGCAGCCGTGCGCGACCCGTCCGCCCCGCACCGCATTCACCCCGCCTACGACCCCGGCGACCACCTCCACTTCAACGACGCGGGCATGAAGGCGATGGCCGACACCATCGACCTGGCGACCCTCACCCCGTACGCATTCCTGGAGAGGCAACCGCTGCCGGACCGGACGGCGGGCCTCATCCCCAGATGACGTCTAGCCCCAGATGACCGCTAGCCCCAGATGACAGCTCCCAGCCACGCCCCCAGGATCAGTAGGCAGGCGAACAACTCCGTCAACACGCTCCATCCGCCCGCCCGCATCAACGTCCGCACCGCCGCCCACGCCTGCCCGTGCCCGCCCAGGCGCAGCCGCTCGTGGAGAAAGAGCCCGGCGACGAAGCCGGGAATCGCGCCGATCACCGGCAGCAGAAAGAAGCCGACCAGCGCCCCGGCTCCGGCGTACACACCCATTCGGGGGGTGGCGCCGCTGTCCCGCAGCCGCCGGGGAGGCAGCGCCCAGCGGATCGCCTGGGCCAGCAGCAGGACGGCGGTCGCGCCCACCAGCACGCCCCAGGACAGGGCCTGCGGGTCGCCCAACGCCCACCACAGGACCGCGGCCCAGACGAGCCACGACCCCGGCACGCCGGGCACCAGCACTCCGGCAAGGCCGAGCAGGATCACCACGCCGACCAGCAGGAGTTCCCACACGTCCATCTGACCAGGGTGACGGAGCGAGCGCGAGAACGCAGGTCAGTCTCGCGCCACCCAGCCACGCTCGTACGCGTGCCAGCCGAGCTGCAGCCGCGTCGTCACGCCCGTCAGCTCCATCAGCCGTTTCACCCGGCGCTGCACGGTCCGCAGGCCCAGATCGAGCTGCTTGGCGACGCTCGCGTCGGTCAGCCCGGCGAGCAGGAGGGAGAGGATCTCCAGGTCGGTGCCGTCCGGGCCGTCCGGTTCCCGTTCCACCACGCCCAGGCCGCCGAGCCGCAGCGGCAGCGCGTCGCGCCAGACCGACTCGAACAGCCCCGACAGCAGCTCCAGGAGCCCGCTCGCGTGGACGACGAGGGCGGCGGGCTCCGACGTGTGCGAGGTGAGCGGCACCATCGCGAGCGTCCGGTCGGCGATCACCAGCTTCGTCGGCACCTTGTCCACGACCCGCACCTGCTCCTCGCGGCCGAGCGCGGCGGACAGCTCGATGATCCCGGTGGGCCGGTCGAGAACGGCCCGCTCGACGACGACGCGGTAGCCGACACCCCGCTCGGCGGCCTGCTCCTCCGCGTCGTTGTCCATACCGGAGACGACCATCGGGTTCCCGGTCACCAGCGCGCACACCTCGTCGCTCGCGCCGAGCTGGAGCTGGAGGAACCGCTGCGCGACCGCCGCCGCGCCGATCACCACCTCGACCAGGTCGTGCACCGCGGGCTCGGCGGCGGCCGCGCGGTACTCCTCGGCGAGCAGCGCGGCCGCAAGCTCCGCCTTCTCCAGCTCGTGCCGCTGCTGGGTGAGCAGCGCGCCGAGCGCGACCCCGGGCGGCGCCGCGACCCAGCGGCCAGGGCGGGCGGACGACTGGGCGGCGAGACCGTGCCGCTCCAGCCGGCGCAGGGCGCGCTCTGTGTCGTACTCGCCGAGCGTGAGCCGCCGTGCGAGATCGGGCACGTCGGCGGCGCCCACGGACACCAGCGCCCGGTACGCCGACTCGTGCGTCTCGTCCAGACCTATCGCTGCCAGCATGCGGCGATGTCCTCCCCAGGATCCGTTCCGGCGGGCCGATGGCGTCCACGGCGGAAAACAGCCACGGCGCGCACCCGCCTCGCCACATCATGGCCGCACCACCCACCTCTCCGCCAAGCTCACGTCACCGCGGTACCCGCCATCGTGACGCCGCATCACCGCCGCCCGCGACATGCGCCGGGCCCGGTCACGCGAGCGCACGCTCGTCTCGGCGTTCGACATCGCGTCCGACACGCCGTTCGACAACCAGTCCCCTGGCCGGTTTTTCCGGATGCCCCGTTTTCATCCGGCTCCTGCGGTGGACAATTAGGGGCATGAGCCAGCAGGGGGACAAGCCCGACGGTCACGAGGACGACTGGTGGGGGGAGTTGTACGACGACTCCACCGACGACACGGGGCCCGCAGCCGTGGCCGATTCCCTGGACGACCGGTTCGCCTCGGCGGCCGGGACGGTGGGGCCCGGGATCGCCGCACCACCGGACACGCCTGGGCGCGAAGTCCCGCCGCGGCCGGCGCGGTCTTCCGCCGTGCCCGGGCAGCGCGCTGCCCCCGCGTCCGGGGACTCGCCCGGACCGGGGCCGCGGCCCGCCCCCTGGGAGCCCCCGCCCGCCGAAGCGCCGGCTTCCGCGACCTTCCCGACCGGGCCGAAACCGCCGGGATTCCGCGCGCAGGAGCCCGCCTCGATGGAACCCGCGTCGATGGAACCCGCCTCGATGGAGCCCGCGGACGCGCCACCGGCCCCTGCCGACGCCTCGGCCCCCGCGGTCGCCGCGGCCCCCCGTGCCACCACCGTCGACTACGTCGGCTCGGGCCCGCCCACCTATGACGCCGAACCCACCGCGCTCCCGGCCGCCGACCCGGACGACCTCGACGACCTGGTCGCCGACACCGTGCTGGACGGGGCGCGCTACGGCACGAGCACCCTGCGGGCCGTGTCCGTGCGCGGGGACTCCGCGCGCTACCGGGGCGAGCCGCGCCGGGACTCGCTGCTCACTGCCCGGTTCGGGGCGGGGGAGCAGGCGCTCGTGCTGGTGGCGATGGCGACCGGTGCCCGGGCCACGTCCGGCGCCCACCGGGCGGCCGCCGAGGCGTGCCAGTGGATCGGGCGGGCAGTGGGCCGCAGCCACGCACGGCTGGCCGAGGACATCCGGGCCGCCCGGCGCGGGGACCTGAAGTCGGGGCTGCACCGGCTCACCGACCGCAGCCTCGGCAAGCTGCGGGCGAGCGCGGCCGAACAGGGCATCGAACCCGAGGAGTACACCGCCAGTCTGCGCTGTCTGCTGCTGCCCGCCGACCCGGAGTGCCGTACGCGCGTCTTCTTCGGCGTCGGCGCGGGCGGCCTGTTCCGGCTCAGGGGCGGCGAGTGGCAGGACATCGAGCCGCGGGGCGCGGACGCCGCCGGCGAGGCCGTCGTCGGCTTCGGATCGCTGCCCCACGAGACCCCCGAGGGCGACCGGCTCACCATGGACCTGGGCATCACCACACCCCCGAGCCCGTACGAGCCCGCGCCCGCGCCGCCCCACGACCCCTTCCGGTTCCGTGCCTCCGTCGCCCGCCCGGGTGACACACTCCTGCTCTGCAGCGGCGGCCTGGCAGAGCCGCTGCGCAGCGAACCCGGGCTGTGCCGCTACCTGACGACCCGGTGGTCCGGGCCCAACCCACCCGGCCTCGCCGCGTTCCTCGCCGACACCCAGGTCAGGGTCAAGGGGTACGCGGACGACCGTACGGCCGCGGCAGTTTGGGAGGCGTGACTAAGCGACCCCGAGGAAGTTCAGGCACGCACCCACGCCGCCCGGCACGCACTCTCGCCGCACCGGCCAAAGGCCCAAGTAGCTCCGCTACGAGGACCTTCGCCCGGCACGCCGAGAGCACGCACCGAACGACGCGGGAACGCACCCGCACTTCCCCGGCGCCGCTTAGCTTCGCCGAGGGGCCAGGCGGTGGAAAGCTCGAACTCGACATGACGTCCCCCATGTCGGAACTCATTCTGATGATCCTTGCGTTCGCTGCGCAGATGGAAGTCCAGGCGATTCAGGAACGGACGCAAGGGCTCACGAATACCTCCGAAGCGTGGGCCGCTGGGCGGGCGGCCGAATTCCCTTCGGTCGGATGCCCGTCCCGCACCCGGAAGAGGGTGAGGGATGGTGGCTTGGGCGCCACGAGGAAACAGCGTCGACAGTTGACGAGATGGTTTCGCTTGTCCTCGCGCAGAAGTCGTACCACGCCGTCTCAGGTTGGCTGAATAAGGAGCACCCGGGCGTGACCCCGGCGAACCACCGACGCCTGATGGCGAACCCTCCGCGCGAAACAGATCCCAATGCTCGATGAACAAGCTCCACTGACCGCACGACCAGGGCCGCCCTCCCGCCACGGGGGTCGGGAGGGCGGACCCGCACCAGCGACCACGGCACCGCCGACTACACGGAGGCCGTCGTCACCCTCACCTGGAGCGGTACGGACACCACCAAGCTGGTGGTCGACATGACCCGCGGCAGCCACAAGATCATCCACATCGGTGACAAGGGCACCGGCGGCAAGGAGCGCGCCCGCGTCCTAGGCGGGGCGCAACCGCAGCGTGCGGATCTCGAACGGCCGCAGGGTGAACGGGCCCGCCGTCTCGTACAGGGGCCGTTCGAGCAGGTCCGTCACCTCGGTACGGGTCACCGGGAAGCCGGCGGCCAGTTCGCACCGCGCCCGGCCGCCCCGCGACTCGTACAGCCGGACCACCACATCGCCGCTGCGGTCCTCCGCGAGCTTGACCGACTCGATGGTGACAGCCGGATCGTCGACGCTCACCAGCGGTTCGAGCGGCGGCACCTCGGCCGTCCGCAGGGGCAGATTCAGGGCCAGCCCCTCCGCGACGGCGTCCCCGACCCCCGCTCCCGGCAACAGCGCGTACGTGAACCGGTGCGTGCCCAGATCCGTCTCCGGGTCCGGGCTGTGCGGGGCGCGCAGGAGGGTCAGCCGTACGGTGGTGCCGAGGCCGTCGGCATGCGGCGTGCGGGTCACATCGTGGCCGTACGTCGAGTCGTTGAGCACGGCGACCCCGTACGACTCCTCCGCGACCCGCAGCCAGCGGTGCGCGCAGATCTCGAAACGGGCGGCGTCCCAGCCGGTGTTGGTGTGGGTGGGGCGGTGCACATGCCCGAACTGGATCTCGGCGGCGGAGCGTTCGGCGTGCACGTCGATCGGGAAGGCGGCCTTGAGGACCTTCTCGGACTCCCGCCAGTCGATGTCCGTCACGATGTCGAGGCGACGGCTCGCGGCCGTCAGGCTGACCTCCTGCGTGACGCGGGACGAGCCGAAGGCCCGGACGACGCGCACCACGGCCCGCAGTGGCCCGCTCTCCACGAGCTCCACCGACTCGGCGGCCGTCAGGTCCGTGTGCCTGCGCCGGTAGTGCCGGTCGATGTCCCAGGCGTCCCAGGCGTTGGGATGGTCGGGGTGGAGTTGCAGCAGATTGCCGGGGCCGCAGAGCACCTCCCGGCCGCGCGCGAGATCCTGCACGGAGCTGAGCAGTCCGTCACGGTCGACCGTGACCCGCAGCCAGGCGTTCTCCAGCACGATCGTGTCGCCGAGCCGTTCCACCCCGACGGTATCGCCGGACCGGGCGGCCGCGACCTCCGCACTGCCCAGCCCCGGTACCGTCACGAGCCGGTCCCCGACCACTTCCGTGCGTCCGTACGGTGAGGCGTTCAGCACGGCGGGAGTGCCCGGCCCCAGTGCCCGTACCGCATCCGCCGTGATCTCCTCCAGCTCCTCCAGCACCCGCGCGTACGTGTCGCGTGCCTCCCGGTGCACCCAGGCGATCGACGAGCCCGGCAGGATGTCGTGGAACTGGTGCAGCAGCACCGTCTTCCACAGCCGGTCGAGGGCGTCGTACGGGTAGGCGTACGACGGATCGCGTACGGCGGCCGTCGCGCACCACAACTCGGCCTCGCGCAGGGCGTGTTCCGACCTGCGGTTGCCCTGCTTGGTCTTCGCCTGGGTGGTGTAGGTGGCCCGGTGCAGCTCCAGATACAGCTCGCCGGACCACACCGGCGCGTGAGTCCCGTACTCCTCCTCGGCGGCCGCGAAGAACGCCGACGGCTTCTCGATCTCGACGCGCGGCGAGCCCTCCAGGGACCGCAACCGCCGTGCCTTCTCCAGCATTTCGCGGGTCGGGCCGCCTCCGCCGTCGCCCCAGCCGAAGGGGACGAGCGAGCGGGTGGCGCGGCCCTTGTCGGCGAAGTTGCGTTCCGCGTGGGCGAGTTCGCGGGCGTGGAACTCAGAGTTGTACGTGTCCACGGGCGGGAAGTGGGTGAAGACGCGGGTGCCGTCGATGCCCTCCCACCAGAAGGTGTGGTGCGGCATCTTGTTGGACTGGTTCCAGCTCAGCTTCTGGGTGAGGAACCAGCGGACGCCCGCGAGCTTCGCCAGCTGCGGGAAGGCGGCCGTGTAGCCGAAGGAGTCCGGCAGCCAGATCTCCTCGGTCTCGACGCCCAGCTCCTCCTGGAAGAACCGCTTGCCGTGCACGATCTGCCGGGCCAGCGCCTCACCGCCCGGCATGTTGGCGTCCGACTCCACCCACATGGAGCCGACGGGAGCCCAGTTCCCCTCCGCCACCGCCTTCTTGATCCGCTCCCAGATGTGCGGCTGGTTCTCCTTGACCCAGGCGTACTGCTGGGCCTGCGAGCAGGCGAAGACCAGCTCCGGGTAGTCGTCGGCCAGCGCGGTGACGTTGGCGAAGGTGCGCGAGGCCTTGCGGACCGTCTCGCGCAGCGGCCACAGCCACGCCGAGTCGATGTGGGCGTGCCCGGCCGCAGAAATCCGGTGCGCACTCGCCGAGGCGGGCCGGGACAGGACGTCCGTCAGCTCGGCGCGCGCGGCGGCCGCCGTACCGGACACGTCGTGCAGGTCGAGGGCGTCCAGCATGTTCTCCAGCGCCCGCAGGATCTCGTGCCGCCGCGACCCGTCCGCGGGCAGCTCGTGCATCAGCTCCGACAGGACCTCGATGTCGAGCACGAGGGCCCAGACGTCCTCGTCGAGTACGGCGAGATCGGCAGCGGCGAATCGGTAGATGGGCCGATCGCCCGCGGTCAGCACGTCCCCGAGGGGCGTCGGCTCGAATCCGTGCAGGACGGCCGGGTTGGCCGCCGCCTCCAGCAGCAGATGCACGGCCTCGCCTCCCCGCGCGGGCGCCCCGACGGTCAGATGCCGGTTGCGGGGGTGGATGCCCTTGAGGGGGACGCCCGCCGCGTCGTACAGCAGCCCCTCCGCCTGGAATCCGGGTCCGTCACCCGTGAACCCGGGGTCGATCACCACCTCCACCCGGCGGCCCGCCCACTCCTCGGGCACCCGGCCCTCGATGCGGAACCAACTCGTCGACCAGGGCTTTCCCCAGACCGTGCCGGCCGTGAAGGGCTCGTACGCGGCCTGCAGCGCCTGGTCCACGGGCACTGGCTCGCCGGGCACATGCCACGCGGACAGCACCAGCGGCACTCGGTCGGCGTACTGCGCGGGGCGCAGGAACTGCCGCAGGGCGCGCTCCAGGCGCCCCTCCACCAGCGAACGGTCGTCGTGCACAGCGGCTCCTCGGCGCTCGGACGGCTCTGTCCCCAGTGTCACTTCCCCACGGAGTTACCGCGTACCCGTGGACACCCAGGAGTTGGTTGACGATTCGACATGACTGTCGCGTTCCCGACGCGGGCATGGATCCCCGTGAACGTGTTCGAGCAGGAGGGAACCGGCATCGGCGTGCAGGCGGGGGTCATGAAGAGGCAGGCACGGGGAGGTGGCCCCATGGCCATGGGGACCTCCTCCGCGAAGGCAGTGGAGGAAGCGGCCGACGAGGTGACGGACCAGCCGGAAGGCGCACAGCTCAGGCGCAGGCTGGGCAGAGCGGACCTGCGGGCGGTTCCCGAGGCCCGCAAGGCGCTGAGGGAGCTCTTACGGCACTGGGGGAGGCCGGGAAGGTCCGAGACAGCCGAGCTGCTGACCAGCGAGCTCGTCACCAACGCACTCATACACACCGACCACGACGCGGTTCTGACGGCCACCCTCTCACCCCGCGGACTCCGCGTGGAAGTGAGGGACTTCGTGGGACGCAGGCCCAGTCTGCGGGTACCGGACGCCGACGACGGTACGCACGGCAGAGGCCTTGTCCTCGTCCAGTCCCTCGCGGACGCCTGGGGCGTACGGACGCACGGCGTGGGCAAGGCGGTGTGGTTCGAACTGGACGGCGGCGCGGTGTAGGACACTGCGCCGCCGCGGTTTTCCAGGCTCGGTTCTCTTCAGGGACCTCCTTCGGGGTCCCTGAAGGGTCGCCCTGAAGGGTCGCTCCGATTGGTCGCTCTGGAGGTGTCAGCCGAACTGCTGCTCGAGGTCCTTGAGCTTGCGCTCCAGGGAGTCGAGTCGCGGCAGGGCCATCGTGTCGTCCTCGGCGGTGAGGTCGACGGTGATCGGATCAGTGCTCTTGCGGACGGGCGTAAGGGAGGGCCGTGAGCGTACGGGCAGCTGCTCCGGGGTCGATATGGCAGGCTCCGCGGGGGCCTGGGCCGGCGCCCGCTCCACCGTCGTCTCGAGCTCTCGTCCGGCACCCCGGCCGACCAGGCCACGGTGGCCGCGGCTGAGCGCCTTCAGGTGCGCGCGCTCGACCCGCTCCTGCTCCCGGCGGCGCAGTCGGGTCTGCTCCTTCTGGCGGCGGTCCTCGCGCACCTCGTCCACGGCCTCGTCGAGGGTGCGGACGTTCTCCAGAAGCATCAGTGACCAGGCGGCGTACGTCTCACGGGGTGCGCGCAGCCAGCGGACGATGCGGATCTGCGGCAGCGGACGCGGGACGAGGCCCTGCTCACGGAGCGCGGCACGGCGGGTCTGCTTCAGCGCGCGGTCGAACAGGACCGCGGCCGACAGCGACATGCCCGCGAAGAAGTGCGGGGCGCCCGCGTGATCGAGACCGCGGGGTGCGTGCACCCAGTTGAACCAGGCGGCGGCCGCGGCGAAGGCCCACACGAGTATGCGGGAGCCGAGCGCCGCGTCACCGTGGCTGGCCTCACGGACCGCGAGGACGGAGCAGAACATCGCCGCACCGTCCAGGCCGAACGGGACCAGGTACTGCCAGCCGTTGGAAAGGCCCAGGTTCTGCTCGCCGAAGCCGACCAGGCCGTGGAAGGACAGGGCGGCGGCGACGGCCGCACAGCAGAACAGCAGCACGTACGAGGCGGTGCCGTAGACGGCCTCCTTGCGCCTGCGGCGCTCCTCGCTGCGCTCCCACGAGTCGTCGCTGCCGCTCGCGTTCTCCCCTGATCGCTTGCCGCGCGCGAGCACCGCCACCGCTGCCAGCAGTCCCAGGAGCAAAACGGCGCCAGGAAGCAGCCAGTTCAGCGATATGTCGGTCAGTCTCATCTGGGGTCCCTTGCATTGGGATAGGGCGTAACGCCCGCCATAGTGGCCCAATCCCGTCAGCCCTCAGGGGCTTTCGGGGCAAGAGGCCGCCAAGGGAGTGCAAGGGGATGCGCAGGGCGGCATTCTGCTCGAACTGCCCTGCGAGGGACGGGAGTTGAGTACGAATAAGATTACCCGTACGAGTGGTTCCGTGGAAAGTTCCCGCGACAAGTGAGGAAGTTGTGAATCGCCTTGGCTCAACTGGCGGTGGTAGCCGTCAACTTGGTCACGCGGTCCGCGTCGCAGGTCCGCGGGCAGGTGGCGCAGGTGTCCTCGGGGCGCAGGGTGTAGAAGAGGCAGCAGCTCGCCCGGTCGCGGGTGGGCAGCGATTCCCCGTTCGGGCCCGTCAGCTCACGGAACGCGGCGGAACCGACGTACGGCCGGGTCGCCCCCGGCAGCAGCAGCTCCAGCTCGCGCATCGCGCGCCGCTCCTCGCCGAGCAGATGGGCGACGTACCAGAGGCCTTCGACGACCTCGTCGGTCGCCATGCCCCACAGGGCCCGGCCGCGCCGCCGCATGCGCGGGCCGAAACCGCCGAGGACCGGCTCCAGGTGCTCGGCCACGGCGGCCCGCACCTCGGCCCGCAGTGCCTCCTCGTCCGGTACGACCCGGGCGCCGGGCAGGCCGGCCGCCGGGTCGTCGGGCAGACAGGCGAAGGTGGTGACGCGGACGGCCATGCGGCCGAGGGTGCGCTCGTATGTGACGTGCTCCACAGGGAGGCGGGGCACGCGGCGCCGCAGGAACCAGGGAACGGTGATGAGGAGACAGGCGGGCCAGGCGTACCGGTGCAGTCCGAAGCTGGCCACGACGTCCGGCCGCGCCCGCTGTCCGTAGTCCCGGATCACCTGTGTTTCGTCCCACGCGAGAAACGCGTCGAGGTCGGCCCCGCCCTCCGCGAGCCCGTCGGCGGCGATCCAGCCGCCGTCCCGCGGGGTCGCTTCCCCGTGCCTCAACTCCGTGACGCTCAGCCCCGGGAAAACCTCGGTCAGCTGGGCGTACGCGTCCGCGACGGCCGAGAGGGCCGGGCGTACGCCGGTGTCGACCGAGGTGCCCAAGGGCGGGGCGGGAGCGGACATGCGGGGGCCACCGCCTCACGGTCGTTGACAGGTAAGCCTTACCTTACCCGAACCCTCGAATGTTTGAACTGGCACCATGTGCGCCTATGGTGCTTGACGGACGGGTCGCAACCGCCGCATTGACCCCCAAGTACCACCAAGCCAGGAGGAGGGCCCCGTGGAGCAGACCGGTCCGCGCAGCGCGCACGGCTCCGCCGGGGCGGGGGTCCCGGACATCCGCATGCGGTCCGTCCGCGTGCCGTCGCAGCCGCAGGCCGCGGATGTGGAGCGGACGCGCCGTGCCGACTCGGGAGATGCCCGCACGGGCACGGGTGCAGGGACCGCCGCCGGGCCCGCCGCCACTGGGCCCGTCGCTGGGGCCGGGGTCGGAGCCGAGCCCGGGGCTCGGGGCGAGCACACGCACAGCGAGACGCCCATCCCGCGTCCGCGCGTCGAGGTCGCACGTCCCGTCGTGCAGCGGGCCTCCGTGCGCGGCCAGATCCTGGACGCCCTGCGCACCGCGCTCGTCGCGGGCGAGCTCGCGCCCGGAGAGGTGTACTCGGCGCCCGTGCTCGGCGAGCGGTTCGGGGTGTCCGCGACACCCGTACGGGAGGCGATGCAGCAGCTCGCCCTCGAAGGCGCCGTCGAGGTCGTACCCAACCGGGGCTTCCGGGTCGTCGAGCGCGGCACCCGCGAGCTGGCCGAACTCGCCGAGATCCGGGCCCTGATCGAGGTCCCGGTGATGCTGCGCCTCGCGCGCACCGTGCCCGCCGCGTGCTGGGCGGAGCTGCGCCCGCTCGCCGAGGCCACGGCGCGTGCGGCGTCCTCGGGCTGCCGTGCGACCTACGCCGAGTCCGACCGCGCCTTCCACCGCGCGGTGCTCACCCTCGCCGGCAACGAACAGCTGGTACGGATCGCGGACGACCTGCACCGCCGCGCCCAGTGGCCCCTCGTCGGCGGTCCCGTCTCCCGGGGCCGTGCCGACCTCGTGGCCGACGCCGCCGAACACAGTGCCCTCCTGGACGCGTTGAGCGCGGGGGACCTGCAGGTCGTGCAGTCCCTGGTCCGGGAGCACTTCGCGGGCGCGTCCTGACACCACGGCACGTGGTTGGCCGTACGCGCCCGTCCGCCTGCCCCGTAGTCGCCGGTACGTACCCTTCCGCCCGCCCCTGTCGCGAAACCGTACGGTCCGTGCAACACGCCCCGCCGCCGGGAACCCCGCGCGCCCGGGCCTGCGTGCCCCCGCATACACGGCGCAAGCCGCACCGAACCGGGGGAGAGACCGATGCCTGACCCGTCCTGGATGGCCCAGCAGCAAGCCCAGCAGGCCGCGCAGCAGGCCCAGCAGATCCACCAGAACCACGTACGCATACATCGCGAGATGCACGACATGGCCCGCCACACCGGCGCACCCCACATCACGCACCGCCCCACGTCGTACGGCGGCGGCGGAGGAGGCGGAGGCGGCAGCCTGCGCGGCTTCCTGACCCTCGTCGTGATCGTGGCCGTCGTGGTCTACGTGGCCCGCGACCCCGAACTCCGCGCGGAGGTCATGACGTTCGCCCGCAACCTCTGGGCGCAAATCCAGAGCAGCTAGGGCCTGTCCGGCGGTACGGCCAGCCACAGACTCCGCGCGAAGTCATCGACCTCGTCGAGGTGAGCGGCCAGCCAGCCGGGGTCGTCGGCAACCGTGCGGAGCGAGAGGTCGACTCCGAACTGCTCCGAACGCCAGGCGAAGTTGAGCGACATCATGAGTGAGCCTTCGCGGGATCCCCAGTAGCGCAGGGACCGGAGGCCCTCTCCCAGTCTCTCCGTCGTGAACGTGTCCACCTCGACCGGACGCACCGGGCTCTCCTGATCGGCCTGGACAGCCTCGCGCAGGCTTGCTGTGCGGTCGCCTTCGCTGGGAACCGTGAGGGCGTAGAAGGCCAGCGGGATCCGGCGCGGGTCAGGTGCGTAGAGGAACACCTGGTGGGCGGGGACCCGGCCGGGGATGCCCTCGGCCAGCATGTCCAAGCGCTGTGCGAGAGCGCGGACCTCGCGCCGCTTCGGGCGCTTCTCGCGCAGCCGCCACAGCATGTCCGCGTTCGTCTGCGCCCACTTCTGGCGGTCGTCGACGCTGTCCCACACCAGCGGCATGAGCAGCCACTCCGCGGGGTCGGAGTCCGTCTCGAGGAAGATCACTCGTAGCTCCAGCGGAAGGTGGTCATCACGGCGTCGAAGAGTTCCACCAGGACGTCGGCGAACTCGCTGCGGGGGTCCCCGTCGGCGATGGTGCTGAAGCACACGGTCACCGACTGCGCGACCGGGCTTCCCGGGACCGGGAGTGCGTAGTCGATGCGGCGGGAGGCGTGCTCGACCTCGCGCTCCGCGTCGGCGGCGACGACCTTGTCCATGCGGACGCCGTCGGCGCCGTCGACGGTCACCGGCTCGCTGCCCGCGCCGTCCGCCAGGAGCTGGGCCACGACATCGTCGCCTGCGACGTTCACTCCGGGGCCGGAGAGGGCCTCCGAGACGACGATCGAGGCGGCGACCAGCGTGCCATGGATCCGCTCCACCGGGAGGTAGAGCGTCAGCCCGCCTGCCTTGCGCGCCTGCTGGACAGCCTTGTTGAGCCGCTTGATCAGCTCCAGACGCGCCTTGATGACGTCGTCCTTCGGGATCTCCTCCGACAGATGGTCCACAGAGCGGTCGACGATCCGCCGCACGGCGTCGTCCGTGCCGTTCCGCAGGGGGATCATGTCCCAGCCTGGCGGGGGGACGAGCCGGTATCCGACCAGCGCCCGGGATGTGGTGGGGTTCGGACCCGGAGCCGGAGCCGGAACCGTACGCACGTCGTCGGAAAGGTCAGACACTCCGGAGCCTTTCCACGATCGCGGAGCCGGCCACCAGCAGCGGGGTGACGAAGGCACCGAAGACAGCGGGCCAGAACCCCGTCACGACCGCAGGCAGGACGAGGAGGCAGGAGACGGCGAGGGCATGGGTGAGGCCTGCCGGGCGGCGGCTGTGCCATGGGTGGCGCGTGAAGATCCACAGCACGCCGGCAATGCCCGCGGACACCACCGCTCGCTCGGTCCAGACCCAGACCGGGACGAACGCCCGCGGAGTAACCATGGCCAGCAGGAAGTACGCGACGATGAACACCGCCGGAACGATGACGCACAGGCGTGCCGCTGCTACGACGCCACCGCCGAGGCGGGCCACCACCGCCGAGTCGGCCACTGATCGGTTGGGGGACATCAGTTCATGACTTCCGTTCGTCGGGCTCGTGCTGTCTGACCATTGCTCAGCTCACCAGTGCGTGTCGACGGGCGGCTTCCAGGTGTTCGCCTTCCAGTCGTTGTATGTCTCGCTGAACGGCTTGTCCGGGGTGCCGAACTTTTCGTGCGCGGCGGCGATGGCGTCGCTCTGGCCGAAGGTCTTGTCGATCAAATCGGCGCCGGTACCGATGTAGGCGCCCGCGAGGGAGAGGCCGTAGCCGGCGTTGGCGCCTATGCGCGAGGCCGATGAGACGGCGTCGGGGAAGGCGGCGCCGTTCTTGGCGATATTGGCGTACAGGCTCGCGGCCTCGTCGTCGCCGAGGTTGGCGGCCTTGGCAAGCTTGCTGAGCTGCGGATCCGTGGAGATACGGCCGGCGTCGTCGAGGATCTTCTTCCGGATGAAGGTGCGCAGCTCGCGCGAGAAGGCCCGGGTCGCGTCGTCCGACGTGGTGGCAATGGTCCGGCCGAGCTCGTCCATGACGCGGGAGTGGGCGCGGATGCCGTCCTTGAGTTTGCCGACCCGCGAGACGGCGGCCGCTGCCTTGGTAGCCGAGTTCGCTCCCTTGAGCAGGGAGACGCCGAGGCGCCCCATGCCCATGGTGAGCAGGCCGACGGAATCCATGGCGACATCCATCCAGCTGGCGTCGCCGGAGGCCACGAGCAGCAGTCTGGTGCCGACCACGATCAATCCGGCGATCAGCAGAAAGACGGCGATGTTGAGACCGGGGATGAACATGGCGATGACGCCTACGATCGTCGCGATCCAGCCCAGGACGTCGATGACGACCTTGATCCAGTCCGCGTTCTCGTGCACCCAGCCCTTGATGTCGTCCCACCAGCTGTCCTCGATGACATCGTCGAGTTGGTCGCGGATCTGCTTCGCGTGGTGGCGGGCGCGGCTGTCGCGGTCTTCCTTGATGCGGTCGAGCTGGTCGCGGAAGTCGCGCAGCGGATCGCCCTCGTCGCCGCTCTCGGACGGCTTGGGCTTGTCGCTGTCACCGGACTGCTTCTTGGCCCTTTCGGCGTCGACTTCTTCCTGCTTCTCCTTGGCCCTGCGCAGGACGCCGTCGGCCTGGGTCTGGAAGTCCTCCAGGTCGTTGGCCCAGTTGGTGAGGTGTCCGTGGACGCGCTCGTAGCGGCCCGCGACCTCGCGCAGGTGCTTTTCGAGCGTGCCGGACTCTTCCTTCAGCTTTCCGGCGTACTTTCCCTTGAGCTCGTTGTCGTCGCCGATCCCGCGCAGCATTCGGGCCTGTTCGCGGAGCGACGCCGCGACGCCCTTCATGTGCTTCACCTCGGCGCGGATCTCCTCAGGATCCCCGGGTACGGGGTCGGAGTCGGCGAGCGGATTCCAGTCCCTGGGCCTGGTCTTGGACGATGTGACCACTGTTTCTTACGTCTCCCCGTTGCTGTGGTCGCCGGCCCCGGGTGGCGTGCTTACGCCCGTCGTCCTGTCCAAGGCCTGGCCTGCGTACCGGACGGCGCACACCACCATGGGGTCTCGCCGTCGGATCGGCAAGAGTTTACTTCTTCTTGTCCTTCTTCCCGTCGCGCAGGCCCTTGGCCAAATCGGCGTCCAGGCCCTCGAATGAGTCAATGGTGGATTTGACCAGTTTCCCTACGGTGTCGATGCTCTCCAGCATCTTTGCCCGGTAGTCGTCCCAGTTGTCCACGAACTCGTCCATCGTGTCGGTGATTTCACCGCTGCCCCAATAGGGGTGCATGTCGTCATTGCGATTTTCGATGTTCTTGAACTCCTTCCGCAGGCTCTTGAGTCGGGACTCGGATTCCACGAGAAGGTCGACGTTGACCTTGAGGTCTGAATCGTTTGCCATGGCCTGTACGTCCCCCGTGATACGAACCGTTCGGGCTCATCGGTTGATGGACCGGATCCTGGACGGTGACGTCCTGGTTGTTGCCGAAGGCGCCGTTGCGCCAGTCGCCCTGCTTATTTCTTATCAAGCGAGTGCTGTGGCGTGCGAATGCCTGGTTTCCTTCGACGGGGATCCTGTCGACCTTCTCCGCCTTCCGATCCTTGTGTGTATCCGTCCCGAACCCTCAGGCAGTGGCCGCAGGCGGTGTCAGTTGGCGTTCCAGCCACGTGGGCACGCCCCCGAGCAACCGGAACAGCCGCCCCGCCTCGGCGCGCAGCCGCGACGCCTCGGGCTCGGCCTCCGCGTCGGCCAGCGACGCCAACGCCGGGGCCGTCCCCACCAGGAACCCCAACTCCTCCCGAATCCGCAGAGATTCGGCGAACCCGTGCCGAGCCTCCGCCACCTCCCCGTCCCGCAGGGCGAGTCCGGCAAGGTGCCGCCAGGTGAAGGACAGCAGCAACGGGTCGTCGTGGGCGACAGCCCCCGCGTGCGCCCGCCGGTACGCGGCCCGCGCGGCCTGCGGCGACCGCGCCACGTTCTCGGCGAGCAGCCCCCGCCGGTAGTCGAGGAGGGCCCGCCCGGGCGCCCCGGGAGTGATCAGCGCGGCGGCCCGGCCGAGCGCGGCCCGCGCCTCGTCCGCCCGGTCGCGTACGCCCAGCAGCGTGGCCGCGTACGCGAGTTGCCCGCGCTCGCAGGCCGCCGCGCCCCGCTCGTCGTCGCTCCGCGCCACCGCCTCGGCCGTGCGCAGCGCGTCCTCCGCGTCGGCCCAGCCCTGCTCGGTGTACAGACATCGCTCGACGAGCAGCGAGGCCCTTTGCAGCGCCGCCTCCGCCGTATGCGGCTGGAGCAGCGCGGCGGCGTCTGCCCAGCAGGCACGCGAGCGCAGCCGCCATACCGCGGTCTGGAGTGGATCGTCCCCTGCAGTCGTTCCGGAACCAGACATGGCGGTTTGCGCCACGTTGCCCTCCCCGAGCACACCATTGAGCTGTTGAGTGGTGGCATCTCAGCACGGATCACGGGGCCCGGCCAAGGGGCTGGGTGAAGGATTTCACAAAGTCTCGGGCATCGGCGGCACTTGGGGAGGTCGCGGCCGCCGGGCCCGCGACCTCAGCTCATGCGCAAGGCCAGGAAGAAATCGAGCTTGTCCTCCAGGCGTGACAGGTCCCGACTCGTCAACTGCTCGATTCGGCCCACCCGGTAGCGCAGTGTGTTGACGTGCAGGTGCAGCCGCGTCGCGCAGCGCGTCCACGAGCCGTCGCAGTCCAGGAACGCCTCAAGGGTGGGGATCAGCTCGGCGCGGTGGCGGCGGTCGTAGTCGCGCAGCGGGTCCAGCAGCCGGGCGGTGAAGGCGCGGCGTACGTCGTCCGGTACGAAGGGCAGCAGGAGCACGTGCGAGGCCAGTTCCTGGTGCCCGGCCGCGCACACCCGGCCGGGCCGGGCGGCCGCCACCCGCCGTGCGTGCCGTGCCTCCTCCAGCGCACCGCGCAGCCCCTCCGCCGAGTGCACGGCGGCGCTGACGCCGATCGTGACCCGCCCGTCGTCGTTCAGGCCGGCCGACAGCGGGTCCCGTACGGCCTCCAGGAGCGTGTCGGCGACGAGACCGGAATCGGAGCCGTCGTGCTCGGACGCCATCGCGGGAAGGGGGACGAGCGCGATCGCCTCGTCGCCCGTGTGGGCGACGGCGATGCGGTCGGAGTGCTCGGGACCTGTCGCCAACGGGTCGACGAGGATCTCCTCAAGGAGCGACTGGGCGACCGGACCGCCCTCGATCTCCCCGCCGTCCCACTCGACGCGTGCCACGACCACCTGCCAGTGCGGCGCGGCGCCGAGGCCCGGCAGCAGCACCGGTGCGGCGACCCGCAGCCGGGCCGCGATCTCGGCGGGCGCGGCGCCCGTCTGCACCAGCTCCAGGACCTCCTGAGCGAGCCGCCGCCGCACCGTGCGCGCCGCGTCGCGCCGGTCCCGCTCCACCGCGACCAACTGCGTGACGCCCTGGAGCAGATCGAGCCGCTCCTCCGGCCAGTCCGCGGCGTCGGCCTCGACGGCGAGCAGCCAGTCGGAGAGCACCGTCTCGCGCACGTCCCGCGAGGCGCCCGTGGAGCGCCCGGACGAGCGGATCGGGAAGAGCGAGTACGTCGTCGTGCCGACCGTCGCCCGGTGCGGCCCCCGGCGCCCGGTGCGCGCAGCCGCAAGATGCTCGGCGGCCAGCTTGGCGCACGCGTCCGCGGGCAGTGCGGCCCCCGCGGCCTTCGGGCCCGCGATGGGCCGTCCCGTCGGGGACAGGACCCAGGCGCGCAGGTCGAGATCGCTGCCGAGCAGGTCCAGGACCACGTCGGGCCCGCCGCCCGCCGGGCCCGAGGTCATCATCCGGCGGTGCCGCTCCACCACGGCGGCCAGGTCCCCGGCGCGCTCGCCCGAGACCTTCCGTACGACGTGTTCGGTGATCGTCGCGAACGCCACCGACTCGTGCACGGCGAACAGCGGCAGCCGGTGCCGGGCGCAGGCCAGGACCAGGTCGTCCGGGATGTCCCCGAGCTCCGCCTCACCGGCGGCGAGGGCCGCGACCCCGGCGGCCGTGAGGATGCGCACGAAGGGCTCGGAGTCGGCGGCGTCGTGCCGCCAGGCGAGGCCGGTGAGGACCAGCTCGTCGCCCGCGAGATAGCGGCTGGGGTCCTTGAGGTCCGTGGTCATCACACCGCGTACGGTGCGGTCGAGCTCGTCCTCGCCGCCGAGCAGCCGCAGCCCCAGCGCATCGGTGTCCAGCAGTGCGCGCAGCCGCATTTCGTCGCCGCCGTTCTTTGTCTCGAAATCTACGATGGATCTGGTGGTGAGGACGCCGCGAGGGGCTTCTCCGACCGCATGGGTCCGTGCCCTGGACGTGAAGAGCGTGCTCACTGTTTCCAGGGCAAAACAGAGAGATTTCTGATGACCTCCGTTCATATGAATCTACAAGATGGGCGTCCTGGTCAGCCAACTCCTTCATGGTTTCGGTGACTGACCCCGGCGCTGGACAGCGCTGTGTACTGAGCCCAATCCGCGTTAACGCCTCATGAACGAGCCGGGCCCGCCGCACACGAACTGGCTCGAGCGGACCAGCCACGATACGAAGAAGAGAGCCACTCATGGACTTCCTTCGCCCCGCCAGCTGGGAGGAGGCGCTCGCCGCCAAGGCCGAGCACCCCACCGCCGTGCCGATTGCGGGTGGCACCGATGTGATGGTCGAGATCAACTTCGACCACCGCCGGCCCGAGTACCTCCTGGACCTGAACCGCATCGGTGAGCTGAGCGAGTGGGAGGTGGGCGAGGAGAGCGTGCGCCTGGGCGCCTCCGTCCCCTACACCAAGATCATGGAGAACCTGCGCGGCGAGCTCCCCGGCCTGGCCCTGGCCTCCCACACCGTGGCCTCCCCGCAGATCCGCAACCGCGGGGGCGTCGGCGGCAACCTCGGCACCGCCTCCCCGGCCGGTGACGCCCACCCGGCCCTCCTCGCCGCGGGCGCCGAGGTCGAGGTCGCGTCCGTACGCGGATCCCGGCTGATCCCGATCGACGACTTCTACACCGGCGTCAAGCGCAACGCGCTCGCCGCCGACGAGCTGATCAGGGCCGTACACATCAGGAAGGCGGACGGCCCGCAGCAGTTCTCGAAGGTCGGCACCCGCAACGCGATGGTGATCGCGGTGTGCGCCTTCGGGCTGGCCCTGCACCCCGAGACCCGCACGGTCCGCACCGGCATCGGCTCGGCCGCGCCGACCCCGGTCCGCGCCAAGGCCGCCGAGGAGTTCCTGAACGCGGCGCTCGAAGAGGGCGGCTTCTGGGACAACGGAAGGATCATCACGCCCTCGGTCGCCAAGCAGTTCGCGGACCTGTGCTCCGCCGCCTGCAACCCGATCGACGACGTCCGGGGCACGGCGAGCTACCGCCGCCACGCGGTCGGCATCATGGCCCGCCGCACGCTGACCTGGACCTGGGAGACGTACCGCGGCACCGCCGCCCGCACGGAGGGAGTCGCGTGATGCGCGTCCATTTCACGGTCAACGGCCGTCCGCAGGAAGCCGACGACGTCTGGGAGGGCGAATCCCTTCTGTATGTGCTGAGGGAGCGCCTGGGCCTGCCCGGCTCCAAGAACGCCTGCGAGCAGGGCGAGTGCGGTTCCTGCACGGTCCGCCTCGACGGCGTGCCGGTGTGTGCGTGTCTGGTCGCGGCCGGACAGGTCGACGGCCGCGAGGTCGTCACGGTCGAGGGGCTCGCGGACTACGCCAGGCAGCGGTCCGAGGGCGGCTGCGCGTCGGGTGCGTGCGGTTCGGCGGGCGGTTCGGCGGGCGCGTCGGGCACCTCCGGGACGTCGCTCGACGAGGCCAGGGGCTGGGTCGCCCAGGGCCACGACTCGCAGGCCGGTGAGGGGGCTCAACTCTCCCCGATCCAGCAGGCGTTCATCGACGCGGGCGCCGTGCAGTGCGGCTTCTGCACCCCGGGTCTGCTGGTCGCGGCGGACGAGATGCTGGAGCGCACCCCGAACCCGACCGACGCGGACATCCGCGAGGCGCTCTCGGGCAACCTGTGCCGCTGCACCGGCTACGAGAAGATCATGGACGCGGTCCGCCTGGCGGCCGCCCGGCAGTCTGAGGCGGTCTGACGATGGGTACCACGGGTACGACGGGTACGACCGGTACGCCCACCAGCATCACGCAGGGCTCCAGGACCACCGGCGGCATCGGCGAGTCCACGCTCCGCCCGGACGGCATCCTCAAGGTCACCGGCGAGTTCGCGTACTCATCCGACATGTGGCACGAGGACATGCTTTGGGGCCAGATCCTGCGCTCCACGGTGGCCCACGCCGAGATCGTGTCGATCGACACCTCCGAGGCTCTCGCGCAGCCCGGCGTCTACGCCGTCATGACGTACGACGACTTGCCGACCGACGTGAAGAACTACGGCCTGGAGATCCAGGACACCCCGGTCCTCGCCCACGGCAAGGTCCGCCACCACGGCGAGCCGGTCGCGATCGTCGCCGCCGACCACCCGGAGACCGCGCGCCGCGCGGCCGCCAAGATCAAGGTGGAGTACCGCGAACTGCCGGTCATCACGGACGAGGCGTCCGCGACCGCGCCCGACGCGGTCCTCGTCCACGAGGGCCGCACCGACCACCACATCGGCCACGTCCCGCACCCGAACATCGTGCACCGCCAGCCGATCGTCCGCGGCGACGTCGAAGAGGCCGCCCAGAAGGCCGACTTCATCGTCAGGGGCGAGTACACCTTCGGCATGCAGGACCAGGCCTTCCTCGGCCCGGAGTCCGGCCTCGCCGTGCCCGCCGAGGACGGCGGCGTCGACCTCTACATCGCCACCCAGTGGCTGCACTCCGACCTGCGCCAGATCGCCCCGGTCCTCGGCCTGCCCGAGGACAAGGTGCGGATGACGCTCTCCGGTGTCGGCGGGGCGTTCGGCGGACGCGAGGACCTGTCGATGCAGATCCACGCCTGCCTGCTGGCGCTGCGCACCGGCAAGCCGGTCAAGATCGTCTACAACCGCTTCGAGTCCTTCTTCGGACACGTCCACCGCCACCCCGCGAGGCTCTCCTACGAGCACGGGGCGACCAAGGACGGCAAGCTCACCCACATGAAGGCCCGGATCGTCCTGGACGGCGGCGCCTACGCGTCGGCCTCCCCGGCGGTCGTCGGCAACGCGGCCTCCCTCGGCGCGGGCCCGTACGTCATCGACAACGTCGACATCGAGGCCATCGCCCTCTACACCAACAACCCGCCCTGCGGCGCCATGCGCGGCTTCGGCGCCGTCCAGGCGTGCTTCGCGTACGAGGCGCAGATGGACAAGCTCGCCGACGCGGTGGGCATGGACCGGGTCGAGTTCCGCCGGCTCAACGCCATGTCGCAGGGCTCGCTCCTGCCGACCGGGCAGGTCGTCGACTCGCCGGCCCCGGTGGCCGAACTCCTGCGCCGCGTCAAGGCGATGCCGATGCCGCCCGAGCAGCAGTGGCTAGCGGCCGGCGAGGAGGCCGACGTACGGCAGCTGCCGGGCGGCCTCTCCAACACCACCCACGGTGAAGGCGTCGTACGCGGTGTCGGCTACGCGGTCGGCATCAAGAACGTCGGCTTCTCCGAGGGATTCGACGACTACTCGACGGCCAAGGTCCGTATGGAGGTCGTCGGCGGCGAGCCGGTGGCCACCGTGCACACCGCGATGGCGGAGGTCGGCCAGGGCGGCGTCACCGTCCACGCGCAGATCGCCCGCACCGAGCTGGGCGTCACCCAGGTGACCATCCAGCCGGCCGACACGCAGGTGGGCAGCGCCGGTTCGACGTCCGCGTCGCGTCAGACGTACGTCACCGGAGGCGCAATCAGGAACTCCTGCGAGCTGGTGCGCGAGAAGGTCCTGGAGATCGGCCGCCGCAAGTTCGGTTCGTACCACCCGGCTTGGGCCACCGCCGAACTCCTGCTGGAGGGCGGCAAGGTCGTCACCGACGGCGGCGAGGTCCTCGCGGACCTGGTGGACGTCCTGGAGGACGGCTCCGTCGAGGTCGAGGCCGAGTGGCGGCACCGTCCGACGGAGGCCTTCGACCTGTGCACCGGCCAGGGCAACGGCCACGTCCAGTACTCCTTCGCCGCGCACCGCGCGGTCGTCGAGGTGGACACCGAGCTCGGGCTGGTCAAGGTCATCGAGCTGGCCTGCGCCCAGGACGTCGGCAAGGCGCTCAACCCGCTGTCCGTCGTCGGCCAGATCCAGGGCGGTACCACCCAGGGCCTGGGCGTGGCGGTCATGGAGGAGATCATCGTCGACCCCACGACGGCCAAGGTCAGGAACCCCTCCTTCACGGACTACCTGATCCCCACCATCCTCGACACGCCGACCATCCCGGTCGACGTGCTCGAACTCGCCGACGACCACGCGCCGTACGGGCTGCGCGGCGTCGGCGAGGCCCCGACCCTGTCGTCCACCCCGGCCGTCCTCGCGGCGATCCGGAACGCGACGGGTCTGGAGCTCAACCGGACGCCGGTACGCCCCGAGCACCTGACGGGAATCGAGTCCGCGTAAGACCCTCCGGGCGGCGCACGGAACGTCACACACTCCGCGCCGCCCGGAGTACTCCAGCACCGCACCGCTCGCGGTCGTTGCAGGAGACCCTTGAACTGCTCGCCGGACTGGTCCCGGCGAAGCGCGAGCAGCCCGGCGACGACATGACGACCGCCCTGATCGCGGCCCGCGACGAGGAGGGCTCGCGGCTCAGCGAGACCGAGCTGATCGACACGCTCCTCCTCGTCATCGGCGCGGGCCACGAGACGACCGTCAATCTGATCGGCAACGCGGTCCACGCCCTGCTCAGCCACCCCGACCAGCTCGCCCGTGTCCTCGGCGGCGAGATCCCCTGGAGCGACGTCATCGAGGAGACCCTGCGCTGGGCCCCCCTAGATCGCCGGCCTCCCGCTGCGGTACGCCGTCGAGGACATCAAGCTCGCCGACGGCACGCTGATCCCGCGCGGCGACGCGATCCTGGCGACGTACGCGGCGGTCGGACCCGACCCCGTGCGGCACGGCGAGACCGCGGGCCGCTTCGACATCACCCGCACCGACAAGGAGCACCTCGCCTTCGACCACGGCGTCCACTACTGCGTCGGCGCCCCACTGGCCCGCCTGGAGGCCTCCGTCGCACTCCCGGTGCTCTTCGAGCGCTTCCCCGGGCTGAGCCTCGACGAGTCGGAGGGGCCCGCGCCCGTTGCCGAGTCGTTCATCGGCCACGGCTTCCGGACGCTGCCCGTACGGCTGAAATGACGCCACTTCGGGGTCGGTACGCCGTACGAGGGAAGGCTGTAGCCCTCCCCAGGCCGCCGCCTCGATCGTCAGGCCAGCCGGATGGTGCCGTCGGCCACGGTCACCTCGGCCGCCGGCAGCGGCTTGGTCGCCGGGCCCTCCGCCACGCCGCCGTCCGTGATCTTGAACTTGCTCTTGTGGCAGGGGCACAGGATCTCGCCGTCCTGCACCTTGTTCACCGTGCAGCCCTGATGGGTGCAGATCGCGGAGAAGCCCTTGAAGTCGCCCGACGTCGGCTGGGTGACCACCACCTTCGCCTTCGCGTAGACCATGCCGCCGCCGACGGGGATGTCGGACGTCTTGCCCAGCACCGTGCCGCCCGTGCCGGCGGCCTTTGACGGAGCGCCACTCTGCGTGGGGGTCGCGGTGTTCTGAGAGGGTGCCTGTTCCTTGTCGTTGGTGCCGCACGCGGTGAGCGCGGCCGCGAGTCCCGCGGTCCCCACCCCCGCCACGACGGTACGGCGGTTCACATCTCCTGGAATGCCGGACGTCTCGGCCATGCGTCACTTCCTGTCGGATCGTCTCGGACCGGCTGGCGAAGATCGCCACCCGGAGCGTGAGATTACGCTTCCGCCCACCGCATGGATCAGAAGCGCCACTCGCTCAACATCCGTATGGCGGACGGGACTAACGAGACAGCCCAGAGCAGCGCACAGGCCTCTCGCGGAGCCAGGGGCCTGAGTCGTCTGTGGCGATCGCCGACTGCGGGGTCAGGGCGTGGTGTCGAGATCCACGTCGAGGTCCTCGGTCTCGGTCCAGAAGCTGTCGTCCGCGTCCTGGAGCCGGGAGGCGGCGTGCTTCATGTGACTGCGCGCCGCGGCGCGGGCCGCCTCGGGGTCGCCGGACTCGATGGCGGCCAGGATGGCGTGGTGCTCCAGCCGGACCGCTTCGATGAAGTCGCAGCGGCGCGCCTCGTTCGCACGGGTGACGCGGATCCCGCTGCGCGCCACCTCGCCGAGGTACCGCACCGTCGAGACCAGCACGGCGTTGCCCGTCGACTCGGCGATCGACCGGTGGAAGGCGAGATCCTCGTCCACGCCGTCGCCGCCGGACGCGACCGCCGCGTCGATCGCGTCCAGGGCCTGATGCATACGCGAGAGGGCGGCCGGCGTGGCGCGGATGGCCGCGAGGGAGGCCGCCTCGCCCTCCATGGCGGAGCGGACCTCCACGATCTGCAGCACCTTGGACTTGGTGTCGGCGGACTCGCCCTCGAGGTCGAGCGGTCGCGTGCGCCGCGGCAGGACGAACACACCGAGGCCCTGGCGTGGCTCGACCAGGCCCGCGGTACGGAGCCGCGAGACGGCCTCGCGGACGACCGTGCGGCTGACGCCGAGCTGCTTGACCAGCTCCACCTCGGTCGGCAGCTTGTCGCCCTCGGCCAGCCGCCCGGACTCGATCTCCGCCGCGAGTATCGCGGCGACCCGGTCCGTGAGCCGCACGGGACCGCTCACCTTGGAAAACATGGTCTTCAGTCTATCGGTCCGAGTTCGGGCGCCCCGTGGCGAGCGGTTCGGCGGCCGCGACCGCGTCGGCATGGTCGGCGAGGTAGTCCCGTACCACCGACTCGAAGCTCGGGTCGGGTTCGAGCCCGAGCGCCGCGGCGCGCGCGTTGTCGAAGGCGGCGGGCCAGGAGCCGACGATGGCCTCGACGCCGGGATCGGGCGTGATCGTCACCAGGTCGGCGACGGCGTCGCCGGCCACGCGCCGCAGTGTGTCCAGCATCTCGGCGACCGAGACCGTGAGCGCCGGAAGGTTGACCGGGATATTGCCGTCGAGCAGGCCCGGGCCGTCGCCGCGCTCGAGCTCCGCGACGCGGAGGATTCCCTCGACCGTGCGCCGCGGTGAGGCCAGGGCCACCCGCAGGGCGGGATCGACCGGGCAGACGGCCGGCAGGCCCGCGAGGGGCTCGCGGATGATGCCGGACAGGAAGCCGGACGCGGCCGCGTTCGGCTTGCCCGGTCGGACCGACACGGTCATCAGACGGGTGACACGTCCGTCGACGAAGCCGCGGCGGGTGTATTCGGCGACCAGCTGTTCGCAGACGAACTTCTGAATGCCGTAGCTCGACCGCGGCGTCGGCAGGGTCGCCTCGCTGACCACCGGCGGCAGCGGCAGCGCCGGGTCGCTGCCGTAGACCGCGACGCTGCTGGAGAACACCACGCGCGGCAGCGGACCGCCGGCGGCGGACTGGGCCCGGGCGGCTTCGAGCAGCGCTCGGGTCGTGTCCAGGTTGGCGCTCATGCCGAGGTCGAAGTCGGCCTCGCACTCGGCCGACACGGCGGAGGCGAGGTGGATCACCACGTCCACCGGCTCGGCGAACAGCTCGTCGAGGCGGTCGGTCAGATCGCCCTGCACGATGTCCACGAGCGGGTCGCCCGCCAGCTGCGACGAGGCGTCCACGAACCGGTCGGCGAGCACCAGCCGGTCGATCGGGGCACCACGGAACGTCCGCCGCTCCAGCAGCGCGCCCGCGACCTGCCGTCCCAGGAAGCCGAAGCCACCCGTGATGACAATCCTCATGTGTTGTCTCCTCGGTAGTCGTTCAGCCAGCCGAGACCTTCGCTCGTGCCGGTACGGGGGCGGTATTCGCAGCCGATCCACCCGTCGAAGCCCAACGCGTCGATCACGTCGAAAAGGTGACGGGCATTCAGCTCGCCCCGGTCGGGTTCGTGACGGTCGGGCACCCCCGCGATCTGCAGATGGCCGACCCGGCCCGTCGGTACGTCGCGGCGCAGGGTCGTCGTGAGGTCGCCCTCGACGATCTGGCAGTGGTAGAGGTCGAGTTGGACCTTGAGGTTCGGGGCACCGACTTCCTGCACCACCGAGTGGGCCTCGGCCTGCCGGGTCAGGAAGTAGCCCGGCATGTCGCGGCCGTTGATCGGCTCGATCAGGATGTCCACGTCCGCTGCGGCGGCTCGTTCCGCGGCCCAGGCGAGGTTGGCCAGGTAGGCCGCGCGGTGCCGGGCCGCGTCCGCGGGCGTGGCGGCGGGCTGCACCAGCCCGGCCATCATGTGCACCCGCGGACAGCCCAGCGCCGCGGCGTACTCCAGTGCCCGGTCGATCCCGGAGCGCGCCTCCTTCTCGCGTCCGGGCAGCGCGGCGATCCCGCGCTCACCGGAGTCCCAGGCTCCGGGAGGCGCGTTGAACAGCACCTGCCGCAGGCCGTGGTCGTCGAGCCGGCGGCGCAGCTCGGTGGCGTCGTACTCGTAGGGGAAGAGGTACTCGACGGCTTCGAAGCCGTCCGCCGAGGCCGCGGCGAAGCGGTCGAGGAAGGGGTGCTCCGTGTACATCATGGACAGGTTCGCTGCGAACCTCGGCATGGTGACTCCTGTAACTCCTGTGTGCGCAGCGGGACCGGATCGCGCGTCCGGTCCCGCTGCCGACGCCGGTCAGCGGTTGACGACGTCCTTCTTGGTGGTGAGCACCACGGCCGCACCGACGACGAGGCTGAACGCCAGGATGTACATCGGGACCGACGACGAGCCCGTGGCGTCCTTGACCGCGCCGATCATGTACGGGCTGACGAAGCCGGCGAGGTTGCCCACCGAGTTGATCACGGCAAGGCCGGCCGCGGCGGCGGCGCCGCCCAGGAACGCGGTGGGCAGCGACCAGAACAGCGGTGCGCAGGTCAGTACGCCGGCCGCGGCGAAGGACAGCGCGATCAGGGACAGCACGGTCGAGCCGGACCAGGAGGCTGCCAGCGTGAACCCGACGGCGCCCATGAGGCTCGGGATGACCAGGTGCCAGCGGCGTTCGCGGTGCTTGTCCGCCGAGCGGCCGAACAGGTTCATCGCGACGAGCGCGGTCAGGAAAGGCACGGCACTGAGGACACCGATCGCGAGGTTGCCCTCGATGCCGGTGGACTCGACGAAGGTGGGCATCCAGAACGTCAGGGCGTACTGGCCCATCACGAAGCAGAAGTAGACGAGGCACAGCAGCCACACCTTGGGCTCGCGGAAGGCGTCCCAGACCTTGCCGTGCACCGTCTGGTGCGCGGTGTCCTCGGCGAGCGCCCGCTCGACGACGGTCTTCTCCTCGTCGGAGAGCCACTTCGCGTCACGCACGCCGTTGTCCAGGTAGAACAGCGTCAGCACGCCGATGATGAGCGCGGGGATGGCCTCGAGCAGGAACATCCACTGCCAGCCGTGCCAGCCGCTCACCCCGTCGAACCGGTCCAAGATCCAGCCGGAGAGCGGGTTGCCGAAGATACCGGCCACGGGGATGGCCGACATGAACATCGCGATGACGCGGGCACGGCGGTGCGACGGGAACCAGTAGGTGCAGTACAGGATCACGCCGGGGTAGAACCCGGCCTCCGCGGCGCCGAGGAGGAACCTGAGCACGTAGAACGTCGCCTCGTTGTTGACGAACACGAACGCCGCCGACACCAGGCCCCAGCTGATCATGATCCGGGCGATCCAAGTGCGGGCGCCGACCCGCTGGAGTATCAGGTTCGAGGGGACCTCGAAGAGGAAGTACCCGATGAAGAACAGACCGGCACCGAGGCCGTACGCCGCCTCGCTGAACGCGAGGTCGTCGGACATCTGCAGCTTGGCGAAGCCGACGTTGACCCGGTCCAGGTAGGAGACGACATAACAGAGGATGAGGAAGGGGACGATACGCCGTACGACCTTGCGGAAGACGGCGTTCTCGCGGGCGAGGTCGGGGGCCTCGGCCGTCGCTGTCGACATTGACATGACGTTGACCTTCTTGCGGCTCAGGGGTTTCTCTGACAGAGCGGGGAGCTGATCACCAAGCGGCGCCGAACGTGGACCTCAGTTCGTCGAGAGCGGGGGCGGGGAGTGGCTCGGGCTGACGGTCGGTCAGGAGCCAGAGGCGTGCCGTCTCCTCGAGTTCTTCGAGGACGGCGAGGGCGCCGGCCGCGTCCGGGCCCCAGACCACAGGGCCCAGCCGGTCGAGCAGGACGGCCCTGATCGGCGTACCGCTCGCCGCCCGGTCGGCGATGCGGGCGGTCACCAGGTCGGCCACGCGCGGATCGCCGGGCCGGTGGTAGGGGATGAGCGGGACGTGGCCGACCTTCATCACGTAGTACGGCGTGATGGGCGGGAGTACGTCGTCCTGGCTCCACACGCTGGACAGGGTGAGCCCGACCAGGTGCGTGGAGTGGGTGTGGATGACGAAGCGGGCCGTGGGGTCGGCGGCGTAGATACGGCGGTGGAGTGTCAGGGTCTTGCTGGCACGGTCGCCCGCGATCTGCTCGCCCCCGGCGTCGACCAGCGCGAGACGGTCGGGTTCGAGGAAGCCCAGGGCGGCGTCGGTCGGCGTGATCAGGTGGCCGTCGCCGACCTTGGCGCTGATGTTGCCGGCGCTGGCGTGGACGTAACCGCGGGCGAACAGGCTCGTGCCCACCCGGACGATCTCGCGGCGTGCCTCGTCGACGGAGGTGCTGTCGAGGGGCCGGCTCACGAGGCATCCCCGTCCAGCAGGGCGAAGGAGGCGGAAAAGAAGTCGGGGCCACCGAAGTTGCCGGACTTGAGCGTGATGTGGAGCGTGTCCCCGTCGGGAAGGGTGGCCGCGCACCACGGCACACCGGGGTCGATCTGCGGTCCGATCCGCAGCCCGGTGATGCCGAGAGCCTGGACGACCGCCCCCGAGGTCTCGCCGCCCGCGACGACGAGCCGGCGGACACCGCGCTCCACGAGCCCCTGCGCGACGCGAGCGAGGGTCTGCTCCACGAGCTCACCGGCCTCGGCGGCGCCGAGTCGGCCCTGGACGGTCCGTACCGCGTCGGGCGTTTCGGTGGAGTAGACGAGGACCGGCCCGTCGGTCAGGTGCGCCTCGGCGAACGCCAACGCCTCGCCCGCCACGTCCTCACCGGCCGCGATACGCATCGGGTCCACGCTGAACCCGGGACGGCCGCTGCGCAGGAACTCCCGCACCTGGCCGTTCGTAGCGGCGGAAACCGATCCGGACACGATGGCCTGATGGCCGCCGGGCGGGGGCAGTTGAGCCGCGGCGGGGGACGGCTTGAACCCCCAGTTCGAGGGCAGGCCGATCGCCAGGCCCGAGCCCGCGGTCACCAACGGCAGCCCGCGGACCGCCTCGCCCAGGCGCACAAGGTCGTCGTTGGAGACGGCGTCGGCGATGGCCATCTCGACGCCTTCCGCGCGCAACTCGTCGATACGGGCCCGGATCGCGTCGGCGCCGCCCGCGACGACCGTGTGGTCGATGAGACCGACCGGTCGCGTGGTCTGCGCGCCGAGGACGGAGACCAGGTTGGAGTCGGTCATCGGCGTGAGCGGGTGGTGGCGCATGCTGCTCTCGCCGAGCAGCACGTCACCGACGAAGAGATGGCCCTTGAAGACCGTGCGTCCGTTGTCGGGGAACGCGGGCGTCGCGACGGTGAAGTCGGCGTCCAGCGCGTCCATCAGGGCCTCGGTGACCGGCCCGATGTTGCCGGCGGGCGTCGAGTCGAAGGTCGAGCAGTACTTGAAGTAGATCTGCTCGGCACCCACGGACCTCAGCCAGGCCAGTGCCCGCAGCGACGCCTCGACGGCGTCGGCGGCCGGGACGGTCCGCGACTTGAGCGCGATGACGACGGCGTCCGCGTCCACGGGCTGTCCGGCGCCCTCCGACGGTACGTCGATCAGCTGGACCACGCGCATGCCCGCGCGCACCAGGTTGTTGGCGAGGTCGGTGGCCCCGGTGAAGTCGTCGGCGATGCAACCGAGTCGGATTCCCATGTCAGCCCTCCACCGGCTCGGGCAGGTCGATCCCCGGAAAGATCTTGATGACCGCGCTGTCGTCCTCGGCACCCAGACCGGACGCCGACGCCTGCAGGAACATCTGGTGGGCGGTGGCGGCGAGGGGGAGCGGGAACTTCTGCGGCCGGGCGGAGTCGAGTACGAGGCCGAGGTCCTTGACGAAGATGTCGACCGCGGAAAGCGGCGTGTAGTCACCGGCGAGTACGTGCGCCATGCGGTTCTCGAACATCCACGAGTTGCCGGCGCTGTGCGTGATGACCTCGTAGAGCGCCTCGGCCGGAACGCCTGCCCTGATGCCCAGGGCCATCGCCTCGGCCGCCGCGGCGATGTGCACGCCCGCGAGCAGCTGGTTGACGATCTTGACCTTCGAGCCGAGCCCGGCGCTCTCGCCCAGGCGGTAGACCGTGCTGCTCATGGCGTCGAGCACCGGGTCGGCGAGCGCGTACGCCGCGGCGGAGCCCGACGTCATCATGGTCAGCTCGCCGGCCGCCGCACGCACGGCGCCGCCGGAGATGGGAGCGTCCAGGTAGAGCACACCCAACTCGGCCAGGCGGCCTTCGAGTTCGGCGGACCAACCGGGATCGACCGTGGAGCACATCACGAAGACGGCGCCCGGGCGGAGCCGGCCGGCGGCACCGCCGATGCCGAACAGCACCGACTCGACCTGTGCCGCGTTGACCACCACACCGACCAGGACGTCCACCGCGGCCGCCAGATCGCCGGGGGAGGCGAACGCCGTGCCACCGTCACGGGCGAAGTCCGCGGCCGCCTCTGCCCGCAGGTCGTGGACCCCGACGTCGTAGCCCGCCTCCCGCAGGCTGCGGGCCATGCCGAGGCCCATGGCTCCGAGCCCCACCACACCCACGCGCGGCAGGGCGGACCTGTCCTGGTCGTTCATGCGCAAACATCCTTGTCTCGCTGTGCCGTCCGGGGGCGCGAGCAGCTCGTGGTCGTGCCCCCGCCTGGCTGGCGGTCAGGTCATATGATGACCTGAGGATGTGCGTTGGCGCACTGTGATGTCTGTCACATCACGGCTGTTCGGGCGGGGAGGCCGGGTGAGGGCGCGGTCAGGAGGCGAGGGCGAAGCTTGCCGTGTAGTGGGGGTGGTAGAGGCCATGGGTGCTGAACTGCCAAGTGGGTGACTGGAGTTCGGGCCGGCCGAGCGGGGGTCGCAGGCTGGGCCGGCCGGAGGGGAAATGGAAGCCGAAGGCGGGGAAGGGCAGACGCATGCCCAGGCCGAGGGCTTTGGTATAGGCCTCTTTGAGCGTCCACAGGCGTACGGCCCAGGCGTTGCGACGGTGCGGCGGGAGATCGTGGAGGAAGGCGAGTTCGTCCGCGGTGCAGAACGCGTCCGGAAGTCCTGCTGCGACGAGGGGGCGGTCGGACCGCTCGACGTCCACTCCTACGGGACCGGCGGTGCTGAATCCGGCCAGCACGAGATCGTCAGTATGGCTGAGGCTGACCCGGAGCCAGGGGCTTGCCGGGAGGTGAGGGGCCCCGGCGGAGGTGCTGCTGAGACTGACGGCGTGGGGCGGCATGCCCAGCAGCGCGCCGGCGGTGTGTTTCACCAGGGCGCGGGAGGCCACGAACCGCCGCCGCGCGGAGGTGGCGGGCAGCCGCCGCCAGCGTGCGGTCTCGTGGCCCAGCAGGAGCGGCAGGCGGCGCTCGTCGTCGGCGACCGCCGACCACTCGTCGGTCCGTGAGTACACGAACACCGTGCGCAGGCGCGCGAAATCGTCTCGTACGAGCTGCCACGGATGCTCGGTTCCGAGGACGTGCCGGGGCAGGGGCAGGGGCGCGGTCGGCGGGGGAGGCGTCACACGTCGGGCAGCGACCACACGCCGGGGCGGATTTCCCAGGAGGCGTCGTCGCCCGGGAGGACGCCCTCGTGGATCCGGTCCGCCATGCGGGACGCGTAGCTGGCCCAGCGTTGGTCGCCGGTGCGGTGGGCGGTGTCCCGGCACGCGGTGAAGCCGTCGAGCGCCGCCTGGGCGTCGCCGTAGTGGAGCTCGACCAGTGCCTGGCCCCGCAGGGCGTCGCACAGACTGTGCGGGAAGGAGTCCGTGCGGGACAGCAGGATGGCTTTGGTGTACATCCGGCGCGCCGCCTCCAGATGGCCCCAGCTGTACTCCGTGTCGGCGAGGCCGATCAGGGCGCGTGCCTCGGAGTGGCGGTGGGACGCCTGGCGCGCCCGGCGGTGCGCCAGCCCGAAGCGGGCGGCGGCGACGTCGAGTTGGTGGCGCTGCCAGGCGAGGCTGCCCTGGGCGCACAGCGCGACGGCTTCGGCGCGTGGGTCTGCGGCCCGGCGGGCGGCGTCCAGCGCCAGTTCGCCGACGGCGGCCCAGGGTTCCCAGGCGGCACCGGTCTCGTAGTAGCCGACGAGGCTTTCGGCCAGCGAGCCCACCTGATCCCAGAGCCCGGCGGCGTGGGCGGCGTGGAAGACGTCGAGCAGACTCGCGTGTTCCTCGTAGAACCAGCGCAGGGCGGTGGCGGGGGAGCCCGTGGGTTCCCCCGCCACCGGCTCGCGGAGTTCCGGCGGGTTGGGGTCGGCCTGCGGGCGGCGCCCCGGTGTGAGCTGCCTTTCCGCTTCCTGGGCCCGGTGGAGGTAGGCGGTGCTCAGGCGGGCGACGGCGCTGCGGGCTTCCCGCGAGTCGTCGCCGGAATGATCGGCTACGTCGGAGCCGTGGGAGCCGCCGGAGTCATCGCGGGCCAGCAGTTCGGCGGCCAGCGGGTGCGTCAGCCGGTCCAGGCGGAACCGGGCCGGCCTGCCGGGCACAGGGACGGGGGTCAGCAGACGTACCTGGGAGAGGGTTTCGATGATGTCCGCTCCCTGCTGAGCCGGGACATCGAGCAGCGCGGCGGCGGACCAGGGCGCGAAGTCGACAGCCGGGGTCAGGGACATCAGGCGAAAAGCCTGTCGCTCCGCCGGTCGGAGGTCCTGATAGACCGTCAAAAGCCGTGAGCGTACGTCGTGTTCGCCGACTGCGAGGGTGTCGAGGCGGGTCCGGGGATCCTCCAGCCGGGTGGCGAGCATACGGGCAGGCCAGGAAGGGTGCGCGTCCAGCCAGGCCGCCGCGCCGCGCAGGGCCAGCGGAAGGTGCTCGCACAGCCGGGCGATGTCGGCGCCGGCCTGCGGATCCTCCTCGACGGGAGCGCCGGCGGCGTGGGCGAGCAGCACGGCGGAGTCCTCGGGGGCGAGTGGGCCGAGGGCCGTGTACCGGACGGCGTCCAGTGAGAGGGCGGTCCTCCGGCTGGTGACGACCAGGGTGCTGTCGGTCGCCATCAGGGGCTGTATCTGCGCCTCGCTGTGCACGTCGTCCAGAACCAGCAGGGTCCGGCGTCCCTTGAGCAGGTTGGTGAGGATCACCGTCACGTCGTCGAGGTCGTTCGCGGAACGCTGCGAGAAGCGCGTCGCCTCGGCCGGGCAGACCCTGCGCAGGACGCGGAGCAGGGTGTCGCGCGGAGACAGGGGACTGTGGTCGTCGCCGCGCAGGGTGATCAGTACGCGGCCGTCGGGGAACAGATCACCCGTGCGGTGGGCGAGTTCGGTGGCGAAGGCGGTCTTGCCCACTCCGGGCGCGCCGGTGATCGCGAGCACGCCTCCCTCGCAGGAGCGGCGGATGCGGCTCAGCAGCATCTCGGCTTCGCCCAGTTGCTCGCGGCGCAGGCTCGGGCCGGGGAGGGGACGCGGCAGGTGCACCACCGGGGCTTGTTCCGTGCGCGACGGCCAGGACCCCGGCGCGGGGGCTGCGCGGGAGGCGGTCACCGGCCGGGCGGACAGGCACTGTTCGAAGTGCCTGACATCGGTGGAGTCGAGCATGCGCAGATGCAGTTCGCGCAGTCCGGGCCCGGGGTCGACGCCCAGTTCGTCGGCCAGGCGGTGGCGGATCCGGTCGTAGAGGTTGAGTGCCTCGGAGGTCTGATGGGACTGGTAGAGGGCCACCATCAGGTGGGCGTGCAGGGACTCGCGCAGGGGATGCGCCCGGGTGAGCTCGGTCAGTTCGGGGATCACCTGCCGGTAGCGGCCGGTCCAGAGGTCGGCGGAGATCCGCTGCTCCAGGGTGTCCAGCCGTAACAGGTCGAGTCGGTCGGCCGCGGTCCGCAGGCGTGTGCCCTGGGGTACGTCGGCGAGTGCGGGGCCGTTCCACAGGGCCAGGGCCTGGCGCAGATGGCGAGCGGCCCGCTCGTAGTCCTGTGACGCGTACGCCTGGTCGCCGGCCGTGCGCTGTTCGTGGAAGCGGTCCAGGTCGAGATCGCCGGGCGCGGTCGCCAGCAGATATCCGGAAGTCCGGGTCAGCAGGACGGAGGGGCCGCCGTCGGAGAGCGTCTTGCGCAGCTGTGAGACGTAGACCTGCAGGGTGCTGCGCGCCGTACGGGGCTGGTTGGTGCCCCAGAGCTCCTCGATGAGGGCGTCGGTGGGCACCACGCGGCCGGAGTCGACGAGCAGGGATCCGAGCAGGGCGCGGTGCTTGGCCGGGGACGGGGTGCTGGGATGGGCTGCCAGGGGACCCAGGATGTGAAAGCGCATCGGCCTCAGCAGTCCAGCACAAGGGTGGTGCCTATCGTGCCTGTCGGGGTGGGGCCGCTGAGCAGGGTGATCTCGAAGTCGACCGCAGGGCGCCCCAGGCTGTCGCGGAAGACCGGGCCCGGCACCGTACGGCAGCTCAGTGGTGCTCCGCGGCCGATGCCCGGCGGGAACTGTCCGCTCCACCGGACGGTGAGGCAGTAGGCGGGGGTGAATCCGCGTAACTCGCAGGCGGCCAGCACGGCGGCCTGCCGGGTGGCCTCCACCAGCAGCATGGGACAGGCGCGTTCGTTCAGGGCCGGGTCGAAGACCGGGTTGTCCGGGTCGGGAAGGAAGTCGGCGGTCAGCTGGGAGTCCGGCCCGAACCGCGGGTCGGACAAGACGACATTGCTCTGGTCGAAGCGGCCCACCTGCGCGGGACGGGGCCGGAGTCCGGTACGCACCGGTGGCCGCGGCCTGTCGTGTACGGCGGCGGGGGCCCCGCCGTCCGGCTGTCCCGGGAGTTCCACGGAGAGGGTGCCGGTCGCGTACCGGACGCCCTGCATGAAGACGGTGGCGTCGCAGTCCAGGCCGGTGACGCCGGCCTGGGAGACGGTGCGGCGCAGGCGCAGGTCTGTGGTGGCATGGCCCGACTGCCCGACGCGTCGCGAGGCCACGGTGGTGTCGAGGTTCACCGTGGCGCGGGCGACCTTCAGCGGGCGGCGGGCGGGGACCCTCAGATAGCGCGTGGCGGCCAGCCGGGCGACGCTGTGCATCGCCTCGGTGACGTAATGGAGGTCGTGAGTCCAGCGCCCGCCGTCCTCGAAGGGAAGCTCGGCCCTGGGCAGTTCGTCGGACAGGGTGAACCGGCAGTCTCCCGGCACCACCGTGCCCAGGAGGAACTCCTCCGGGGTCGCGGGGCGGTGCGTGACGTGCCTCGTGCTGACGGTCGGGACTGCGGGTCCGGGGTGCGGACGGGCAAGAGGGGTGACGGTCACCGTGCTGTCCTCTCGTGCCGGAAGGGGCGAGGGTCTGGCGAGGCGTGCGCAGCCTCGAGCGTACAAACCACACATGCGGTTTTCTAGCCACTCCGGCCGAAACAGTGTGAACGTTCGATTACAGAAGCGGGTCGTCCGGGTACTCCGGGTCGTCTGCGTCACCGTGGCCGCTCGAACTCCCCTGGCAGCCTGGGCACTTGGGGGCTAAGGCCGCTGGGAGCTTAGGCCCTCCCGCGGCTCAGCCCCGCCTGGAACTCAGATCCCCTTGGACCCGCCCGGGTCGAGTTCGGCCAGGTGCTTCTCCGGTACCAGGCCGGGCAGGGTGGTCCGCCAGTACTCGGTGAGCGTGTGGCGCAGTTCCGAGCGGTCGGACAGTACGTGGGCGACGAGCTGGATGCCGGTGAAGGAGCCGACCAGCACCTCGGCGAGGACATCGATGTCGAGCCCGGGCCTGAGGTTCCCGAGGTCGCGGGCTTCGCTCAACAGCTCGCGCACGCTGGCGATCCAGGTCCGGTAGGGCCCGGGGTCGGGTTCGGCGAAGGAGCCGTGCTCTATGGCCAGCCGGATCGCCCCGCGGGTCACGGGATCCTCCTGCAGCCGCCGCCCCAGCCGGTGGCTCATGTCGATGAGCGCCTGCACGGCTTCGGTCGGAGCGGGCGCGGGGCCGTCGCCGGCGGCGCCGGGGCTCGGTCTCCCGATGATGGTGGCCTGGAACTGCTCCTCCACCACGGCTTTCGCCAGGGCTTCCTTGCTGGGGAAGTGGAAGTAGAGAGCGCCTTTGGTCATCTCCGCGGACTTGAGGATCTCCGCCATGGCGGCGCTGGAGTACCCCCGTTCGGCGAAGACCGACGCTGCCGCCTCCAGGATTTTGCGCCTGGTTCGCTGGGCTCGTTCCTGCCTGGTCATTTCTATGGTGCCCCTTGGTGCCCTTCGGTGGATCCTGGTGAAACCAAAACCGCTTGGTTGGTTTCCTTCAGCTTAAGTTCCCCTGCCCTTCGCTCGCCAGGGTGTGGCGGGCGGGAAGTGCGATCGGGAATCGGAGGGAAGTCCTCCGGATCGGTGCCCATCTGCGCCCGCTCGTCGACGCCTATCGATATCCGTCGATGCCCGTCGATGCACGGTGACGTCCGTCGATGCGCGTCGATGCCTGTCGATGTCTGTCGGGGTCCATCGAAGCGATCCCGGATAGGGCGAAAGATGTTGCGGCATCGATGACGCGTGATGCATGATGAGTCATCGATGGCGCATCATTGATGATGAGTCATCAATGAGCCGTCGTCGATAAATCAAGGCGCTCACACGGGCCTTACGCAGACATCACGCACACATCACGCAGACATCAACAAAACGCTCACCAGACGGAACGCCCCGGTCATCGCCCTCGTCGGCAAGCCCGGACCCAGGTGGCATCCGGGTCCCGATACCAGGAGCAAACAATCATGAAGAAACTGATCCAACTGTCCATCGAGCGGCCCAAGGCCGTCGTCGCAAGCTGGCTGTTGCTGATCGCCCTGGCGATTCCCTTCACGCTCCAGCTCGAAGGAGCCCTCAAGGCGGGTGGTTTCTCCGATCCCCGCGGCGCTTCCGTACACGCCCAGCAGACTCTGGAGCGCGCCTTCAAGGAAGCGCCGAACTCGCTGCTCGTGGTCCTGCACGACAAGTCGGGAAACGTGGCCGACGAGGTCGGCAAGGCCCGCGACGCGGCGCAGCGCTCCGGGGTGTCCGAGATCGCGGACGTCAGCACCCACCCCGAGTGGATGTCCAAGGACGGCCGGACCACGTTCCTCCAGGTCGGCTTCACCAGTGACAACACCACGGTGCAGAACCTCGTGCCGGACGTGCAGGAGGATGTCGCCGGCAAGGTCGGCAAGAACGTGGAAGTCGACGTCACGGGCGCCCCGGCGCTGGACTACGCCCTGAACATGCACTCCAAGGAAGACGTCACCCGGGCCGAGATGATCGCCTTCCCGGTGCTCTTCGTCGTACTGCTCCTGGTCTTCCGGTCGGTGGCCGCGATGGCGGTCCCGCTGGTGCTGGCCGGTGTCACCCTCGCCATCACCCAGGCCATCGGCTACGGGCTGACGCAGGTGACCGACGTCAACAGCCTCTTCACCAACATCGTGTCCATGGTCGGCCTGGCCGTCGCCGTCGACTACTCGCTCTTCATCATCAAGCGGTTCCGTGAGGAGCTCGCCGACGGACGGGAGGTGGCGCAGGCTCTGGACCGCACGATGCGCACCGTCGGCCACTCGGTCCTCTTCAGCGGCCTGGCGGTCGTCGTCGCGCTGTCGGCGCTCTTCATCCCCCGCGCCATGTCCTTCACCAGCATCGCTCTCGGCGGTGTGACCGTCTCGGTGGTCGCCGTCGCGATGGCCACGACGCTGCTGCCGGCCGTACTGAAGCTGCTCGGACACCGCATCAACTGGGGCACCCTGCGCCGCCGCAAGGGCGCGGCCGCCACTGCCACCGCTCGGCCCGAGCGGACCGGCCGCTTCACCGGCCGCCCCGGCCTCGTACTCGCCGGTCTCGCCGTCGCCTTCGCCGCGCTGGCCGCCCCGGCCGCACAGCTCACCCTGCGCGTCCCGGTCGCCAGCGCCGACATCCTGCCGGCCGACGACAATGCCCGTCAGGGCCTCGAGCGCATCAAGGAGGACATCGGGATCCGGGAGATGTTCCCGGTTCAGGTCGTCCTGACCGCGAAGGTCGACGACTCCGCGGCGCTGGTCAAGAGCGCCACCACGATGGCCGATTACGCGAAGACCGAGTCCGGCGTCGAAGGGGTCCAGGGAATCAGCACGGTGGGTCTGCCCGCCGGCACGCTGCCCGCCGCGCTGGCCGACAGCAGCACGCTGGACGCCAAGACGCAGGCAGCCGTGCAGCAGTTGTGGGCCCGTACCGGTGACACCCTGGTCACCCGGGTCCTGGTGATCCCCAGCGCGGACCCGGACAGCTCGGCCGCCCACCACCTGGTGGACGAGCTGCGCTCGCAGCTGGACAAGCAGAGCGATTCCAAGGTCACCGCGCAGCTCGCCGGCGCGACGGCCACCGGGTCCGACTTCGACTCCCTCGTCCTTCGTTCGGTGGCGCTGGTCGTCGGATCGGTCGCCCTGCTCAGCTTCCTGATCCTGGCCTTCGCCTTCCGCTCCGCGCTGCTGCCGCTGCTGGCCCTGGTGTTCAACGCCGCGGTGGTGGCCGCCAGCCTGGGCTTCCTGGCCCTGCTGAGCGGCAACAAGGACCACTCCATCAACAGCGTCACCCCGCTCATGCTGTTCGCCGTGATGTTCGGCCTGAGCATGGACTACATGGTGATCATGATCGCCCGGATGCGGGAGATGTACCTCGGCGGCGTCTCGCACCGTGAGTCCGTCCTGGGCGGTCTGGCCCGCACGGCCGGACAGGTGAACGGTGCCGCCGCCATCATGGTCGCCGTCTTCGCCTCCTTCACCAGCGCCCAGATCAGCATCGTGCGGGAACTGGGCATCAGTCTGGCCGTCGCGGTCATCCTCGACGCGGTGGTGGTCCGACGCCTGGTCATGCCCGCGGCACTGCTGCTGATCGGCGACCGGATCTGGGGCCGCAGCCGCCGTACCGGAGAGGTCGCCCCGGCGGCGTCGGCCGTCGAGTCCGAGTCCGAGGTCGAGCCGGTCTCCGCCGCCGGCACCAAGTCCGCGGACCCCGCGCTGCGGTGAGCTGACCCCGGCTCAGGATCGATCCCCGGATCCGCCGCAGCACCCCCCTGGTCCGTCGCCCGCCCCACTCCCCTGGGGGCGGGCGACGGATCGGCCATCTGCACGGCTTGTCAGCTCCGCATCGCTCCGTACCGCCGGTTCGCCGGATCGCTCTGTACCGCCAGTTCACCGCAGCGCTCTGTACCGCCAGTTCACCGCGGCGCTCCGTACCGCCGGATCACCAGAACGCCCCGTACCGCCAGTTCACCGGAAAGAGAGTTCACCGCCATGACCATGGCCCTTCAGCAGCCCCTCGCCGGCCCGGTCGGCTCGCGATTCCCCTCTCCCGAGATGGCCCTCATACTTCGGCGCAGCGCGCTCCTGATCGCCGAGCGCGGCTGGTGCCAGCGGGTGCAGTTCGTCGGCTCCGCGAGCTGCCCGCAGGCCGCGTCCCTGTCCGGGGCCCTGGTCTGGGCGGCCACGGGGCACGCCGACACCTGCGATGTCCGCGCCGAACAGGCGCTGGCGCTGATGCGCTTCTGGCTGGACCCGCACGGCAGTGCGCCGTTCGACAACTGGGAGCTCCTGGCCGCCTGGAACGACGCCCCCTCCCGCCGCAGGGCCGAGGTGGTCGCCGTACTCGTGGAGGCAGGGCACCGCCCGGCCCGGATCCCGGCCGCCTGCTCGCTGCCGGGCCGGTGTGGTGAAAGCCACTGAAGATTACTGACGTTCAGTCAATTGGCTGAATACGCACGTCACTTGGGTGCGTGTACGGGGCCGGGAATCCTTGGTCACGGCCTGCGTGCGGGGCCCTCCGGGGAAGCCTTGAAAACCGCATGGTAGGTATCCTACGCTTCCCCAATCGAACGCCAAATGGCTCGAACTGGGGAGCAAGGTCAACGTGTTAAGCGTTCCGTCCGCAGACATTCCCGCCATCGCGAACTCCCGCCTCAGCACCCGTGACGATCTGTACGAGCGGACCGTCCCGCGCGCCTACGTTCACCGGGCAGGCATCTCGGAGGTGCTGCTCACCGGAGTCCTCGCCTCCGAGGGCGATCACTTCTCGCTGGCCGCTCAATGGCCGCGCAACCACAGCTTCTACCGCTCGTCCCGCGGCCGGCAGGACCCGCTGCTGCTGGCGGAGACCATCCGTCAGGCGGGCCTGTTCGTCGGCCACCTCGGATACCAAGTGCCGCTGGGGCACGCCTTCTTGATGAAGACCATGTCGTACGACGTGGATCCCGCGGGGCTGTTGCTCGGCCACAAGCCCAGCGACCTCCTCATCCATATCCACTGCTTCGACACCCGAATACGGGGAAGCAGCCTGACCGCCCTGGGTTTCGAGGCCCGAATCGAACGCGACGGCGTCACCATCGGCTCCGGCAGCGGCGCCTACCGCTGCATCTCGCCGGCCGCCTACGCGAAACTGCGCAACGTCGCCTGGGCCCTGCCCGCGCCCCCCGACATTCCGAACGACGCCCACCAGATGTTCGAGCCGGTGGCTCCAGAGCTGGTCGGCCGTTCCTCGCCCGGCGACGTGGTCATCGCGACCGCCGGACCGGACCATCTGTGGAAGCTGCAGATCGATCACCGGCACCCCGCACTGTTCGACCACCCCGTCGACCATGTGCCCGGCATGGTCGTCCTGGAGGCGGCCCGGCAGGCGCTGCTGCACATGACGAGCCCCGACGCCCTCGTCCCCGTGGCCATGAGGTCCGGCTTCAGCAACTACCTGGAGCTGGACGGCCCCACCTTCGTCAAGGCCGTGCCCGGACCGCCCGACCCCGCCGGACGCCTCTCGGTGCGGTTCCTGATCGAGCAGTACGGCGTTGTCCAGGCCGAGATCGACTTCCTCGCCGAAACGGCTGAGGGATGAGGCCGCTGCGCGGGGTGCCCGCCGTGGGGGACCGCCTTCTGGTGACCGGAGGAAGCGGCTTCATCGGCAGCCATGTCGTCCGTGCCCTGCTGAGCCCGACCTCGTCAACTCACCCCGCTCCGGCTGAAGTCCGGCTGCTGGCCCACCGGCGTGCCGTACGGCTGCCGGAGACCGGGCGGGGTGTGGTGCGCGAGGTTCCGTCCGGACTGGACGACCATGTCGCGCTGCGGGAGCTGTGCGACGGGGTGGACACGGTCGTCCACCTCGCCAACCGGGTCGAGGGCACGCTGGAGGAGTGCGCCTCCGTCAACGTCGACGGCACCAGGGCCCTGCTGCGTGCGGCGGCCGCGGCCGGGGTCCGCAGGGTGCTGTATCTGAGTACCACCGCCGTCTACGAGGACGGTTGCCATCGGGGTGTGCCCGAGGACGGCCCGCCGCGGCGGCCGGTGTCCGCCGCCAGCCTCACGCGCCTGCGGGCCGAGGAGATGGTGCTGGAAGCGGGCGGCATGGTGGTGCGCCCGCACCTCGTCTACGGCGCGGGCGACCGCTGGGTGGTTCCGATGGTGGCGCGACTGCTCCCGGAGCTGCCGGGCTGGATCGATGCGGGGGACAGCCGCATGACGCTGATCGCCGTCGACGACCTGGCCCGCGCCCTCGCCGCCCTAGCGCTGGCTCCCTGGGAACATGACACCCCCGCGGTGCTGCACGCCGGGCACCCCGAACCGGTCACGTCCCGGGAACTGTTCACCGCCGTCGCCGACGCGCTGGAGCTGCCGCTTCCCTCGCGGGACATCTCCCTGGCCCGCGCCCGGCTGCTGCTCGGCGCCGAGCAGGATGCCCGGCGGGCCCGGCTGTTGTCCCTGGTCGCGACGGATCACTGGTACGACTGCTCCCGCATCTGGCCCATCACCGGCAGTGCCGCGGGAGCCGGCTTCGCGCAGGGCTTCGCGCGCCACGCGTCCTGGTACCGGCAGCATCACCGCGCCTCGGCGGCCGGGGTTTCGTAGGCGACGGGCTCGGCTCACCGCGCGGGACAACCCAAGGGAACCCGCAGGGAAAACGAAAACGTCGAGGGTGGCAGGACCGCGGACCGTCAACAGTCCGCGGTCCTGCCACTTTCGCGTTCCGGTGGCGCCTGCCACCTTCGCGAACCGGTCCGGCGCGGGAGACCCCGCCGGTAGGGACGATGGGCGCGCCCATCGTCCCTACCGTTTCTGTGGACTGAGCAGGAGCGAGTCCGCTCAGCCGCACGCCCCGAACGGTCTTGGGCGCACTGGTCCTCGGCGTACCCAACCCCGGGGCAGCGACGCGGATCCTGTCCGTGGTCCGATCCCGGGAGGCCGGTTTCCTGACGACCTGGCCAGATGGGTACGGCCAGGCGACGGGGAGGCCCCGAACCATCACTCCGGTGGAGCGGGGGCCCCGCACGCTGGCGCCGTACCCGGCGTCCCAGATCGCACGATCACCGTTGCCCGAACGGTCCAGGACGCCGCAAGCCCGGAAGCCGACCATCACACGATCGAGTTAAACCGCCCTCGTGCACGCTCCCCGGCGAACAGCCGACACCCCGTCCGCATGTGTGTCCGTACCGTTCGGCGCCTCGACGTCTGTGCGGGGCGCCTGAGCCGGCAGCGGGCCGTCAGCCCTGTCGCGGGAAGCGCTGCGCCATCGCGGTGGCGCTCGGAGTGCCCGTGATGATCTTGCGCAGGGACTCGATCATGACGCGCTTCTCCTGCTCGCTCAGCCGGTCGCCGACGATGGCGTCCACGGAGGCGTCGATCTTCCGCAGCTCCGGAAGCAGCTCCTCGCCCTGCGGGGACAGCTGCAGATAGATCACGCGACGGTCGATCTGGCCCGGCTCGCGGTACACGAGGCCGCGCTTGACGAGAGCGTCGACGATCCGGCTCGGGCTGTGGTTCTCGCAGACGATGAGGCGTCCCACCTCGGCGAGGGTGAGCGGAGCGCGCTGGGAGAGCACCAGGAGGATCTCGGCCTGCGCGGGTGTCAGGTTGAGCGGCCGCAACTCGGCGGCCATCTGGCGGGCGCCCTCGCGCTGGGCGGCCAGCAGGAGATACCGCAGCTCCGTGCTGGAGTGGTCGCGCGGTGGCGGTGGGGCGACCTCTATCGGCGGCGATTCGCTGACTGACTGCGCGTTCTGCATGGGGACCTCGCTGAATGAGTCCGGGGCACGGCTGATGACGGTTATGGTCCATCACTTTTGTCGATGACGCAACATCCATGTCGCGTCATTCAATGACGCGGCATGGGTAAATGAGCCAACCGGAACGCTTTCAACTACTTCTTCGATGACACCTCATTGGTGTTGCGACATCGATGCTGCATCATGCATGATGAATCATCGGTTGCGGGTCATCGATGTTGCGACATCGGATCATCGGTGGTGCGACATCGGATTGGCCTCACTTCCGCGCCAGTGCACTTCACGCCAAGCGAAGGAAATGAAATGACCGCGCAGATCCTCGAAGCGACCCTTGACTCCACGGCCGGCACCATCCTGCTCGACGAGGCGGCGGAGGCCGTCGCTGCCATCGCCCGCGGCGAGCTGATCGTGGTCGTCGACGACGAAGACAGGGAGAACGAGGGGGACCTGATCGTCGCGGCCGAATACGCGGACGCGGCGGCCATCAACTACATGATCACCCACGGCCGCGGCCTCGTGTGCGTCTCGGTCACCGAGGAGCGGGCCCGCGAGCTCCAGCTCCCGCCCATGGTCGCTCGCAACGAGGACCCCAACGGCACCGCGTTCACCGTCAGCGTCGACGGTTCTCCCGAGCACGGTGTCACCACGGGCATCTCGGCACCGGACCGCGCCAAGACCATCGAGCTCATGCTCAAGGGGACCAGCGAGGACCTGTGCCGCCCCGGTCACATCTTCCCGCTGGTCGCCAAGCCGGGCGGCGTCCTGGAGCGTCCCGGCCACACCGAGGCCGCCGTGGACCTCGCCCGCTTCGCCGGCCTCGCGCCCTCCGGTGTGATCGTGGAGATCATCCTTGAGGACGGCACGATGGCGCGGCTGCCGCAGCTGGTGGAGTTCGCCCGCCGCGAGGGCCTGGTCCTCACCAGCATCGAGAAGCTGCGGGAGTACGCCGCGGCCCAGACCGCGCAGGCGAAGTGAGCCGGATACCCCGGCTGATGGCCGGTGCATCGACTGCCGTCACCCGCCCGGCAGTCGTGCACCGGTACCTCGCCGGCGTCGAGGGCGTCCGGCATGTACCGGCCAGTGGGCCGTTCGTCCTGGTGCCCAACCACAACAGCTTCGCCGACCACCTGGTGCTCGACGCACTGCTGACCGTGTTCCGCGACGCCCCGACGTTCTACCTGACCAAGGCGGAGAGCTTCACCCACCCGCTGCGGAGCAGGTGGACGGAGGGCATGGGCGGCATTCCGGTCGACCGGGACCGGCCCGGCCGTGAGCTGCTGGCCTCCGTCGACCGGGTCTTCGGCTCGGGCAGTGCCCTCGTCGTCTATCCCGAGGGCACGCGCGGGCCGGGATGGCCGTTGCTTCCCTTCAAGGACGGCGCCTTCCGGTTCGCCGACCGGGGCGGTGTCCCGGTCATCCCGGTGGGCATGTGGGGCAACCAGGACATCCTGCCGAAGGGGGCCGTCGTACCGCGCAGGGCCAAGGCGCGGGTCGTGTTCGGACCCCCGCTGGCCGTCGACCCGGCGCTGCCCCGGCCCCGCCGGATCGCCGCCATCGCCGAAGCCGCCCGGGAAGCGGTCGTCCGCCTGACCGAAGCCGCCCGCAATCCCACTCCCGACCGAGACCGAGAAGCGGCTCAGCAACTGGCCGAACGGGCGGAAGCCGCCTTGGAGACCATGCTCAGCCGCGCCGACCAACTGCCCGCCGCGCACCGCAAGAAGCAGGCCCGGATCCTGCTGGGCCTGGCCCGGCGCGCCGATCCGGACAACCTGGACGCCCTGGTCACCCGCGCCCGGCTCGCCGGCCTGCGGGCCATGGACGCCCCGGCACCGCTGCGCCCGGCTCTGCTCAGGAGCGTACGGCGTCCCGCGGAGCAGGCCCTGACCATCGACCCCGACCATGTCATGGCCCGCTACGTACTGGGCCGCTGGCATCTGATGACGCCCCGCCCGCTGGGCGGCCGTACCGAGGAAGGAGTCGTCCACCTCCGGGAAGCGGCTCGCCTGGGCGCGGCCGACACCCGGTTCCCGATGGCCTACGCCGAGGCCCTGATGGCCGGCGGCCGCGACGACGAGGCCGCTCACGTCCTGCGTGGAGTCCTGGACTCCCCGGCGCCCGACCTGCGCACCGCGGACCGCAGACGCCGTGCGGCCGCCCACTACTCCGCCCTGGCCGTCGCCGACGGCCCGACCTCACCCGTGAGGGGGTGATCAGCACCATGAGCGATGCACCGACACTGTGGTGCGGCAGCACGTTGGTCGTCTTCGACGGACCGCGGCGTCTGATCTGGCGGCCGGTCTCGGCCGGCCGCTGGTCCCTCGCCGACCTGTGGCCGACCGCCCGTCAGGCGCGCCAGGTCACCGACCACATCGAAGACGGCGGCGCGGTCCTGGTTCTTGTTGACGAGGAACAGATCGACGTCCCGATGTACGCCGAGGAAGTGGCCCAGGTTCCCGAGTCCCTGGCGGCCAGGATCACCGTGGACGGCGACCTCGCCGACCTCCGGATTCCGGCCCTGGACTGGCTTCCGGAGCCGCTGCGCGAGCGCGGGAGAACGTTCCTGCGCGACACGGACTGCCACATCGACCGGCAGCCCGACCTGCTCCTGCCGCACCTGCTCGTCGAGGAGCCGGGCCAGACGCCCTGCAACCTGCGTTTCGCCCGGATCCGCCACCCCCGTCCCTTGAACAACGACCGGCTCAGGTCCGCTGCCGACCATCTCTTCGCCCCGGCAGAGGCAACCCTGGCCATGATGGAGGCCGCGTCATGACGGTCCAGACCACCGCCGCCGGAGGCTCGCATGGAGCACGCGAGCCCCTGGCGGGGCGGGTCGTGATCCTGACCGGCGCGGGCCGCGGACTCGGTCTGGAGACCGCCTCCACCCTGCTCGCCGAGGGCGCACGCGTCATCGCCAACCACCGCTCGCCCTCGGCGGGCCTGGAGGCGCTCGCCGACAAACACCCCGACCGGCTGGACCTGGTCCCCGGCGACATCGCCGCCGAGGACACCGCCGTGGAACTGATCTCCAGGGCCCGGCGGCTGGGACGGCTGGACGTCCTGATCCACAACGCGGGCATCGCCCGGGACCAGCTCCTGGTCCGCACCCCGGTCGAGGACTGGGACGCGGTGCACGGAGTCAACCTCCGGGGCGCGTTCCTCACCACCAAGCACGCGCTGAAGACGATGATGCGCGCCCGCTACGGCCGGATCATCTACGTCTCCTCGGTGACCGCGCTGACCGGCAACGCGGGCCAGGCGAGCTACACCTCGTCCAAGGCCGGCCTGCACGGACTGGCTCTCACCGTCGCCCAGGAATACGCCTCCTACAACATCCGCACCGCGGTCGTGGCCCCCGGCATCCTCGACACCGGTCTGGGCGCCGCCGTCGCCCCCGCCCAGCAGCGGCGCATGGTCGACCGCGCCCTGCTGGGCCTCGGCAGGGCAGAGGAGACCGCCGCCACCATCGCCTTCCTGTCCGGACCGGGGGCGGACTACATCAACGCCACGGTCATCCGCACCGACGGAGGAATGAGGTACTGATGAACACGCGCAGCTCACACATCCTGATCCCGGCCCCGCCCGACGTGGTCCGGCAGATCCTGCTCGAACCCACCGAACTGGCCGACTGGAACTCGGCGTTCCTCACCATCCAGGGGCCGAAGCACGCGATCGTCGGAGAGCGCTACCCGATCGTGGTCCGCGGCGGACTGCGGGGCCACTGGGCGTACCGGCAGATCACCGACGAACTGATCGAGGGCCGCTGGGACGTTCCCGGCCTCACCGAGGAGAACTCCTGGCAGCTGCGGCCGCACGGCTCGGGCACCCATGTGACGCACGCGCTCCAGCAGCGCGGCGCCCTGGCCTCCGTACTCCGCTCCGCCACCGTCAACGTCGCCGAACTGCGGCTGGAGCGGCTGTACAAGCGGGCCGAGGCACGCGTCCTGGCCGGGACCTCCTGACATGGAGCCCCCCGACGCGCGGCCGCGGCCCCAGCCGCTCCTGGTCCCGTCCTCCGACCTGGTCGTCCGGCCGGAGGACGTGGCCGCCGCCCCGCCGTTTCCCGACGGCTGGTCGCAGCCCGCGCCGATCCATCTGGCGCAGTTCCCGGACGACCCGTCGGAACCACACATACTGCGCGGCCTCGACTGAGCGATCCCGAGGACCCGTGTCCCGGTGGCCGCGCACCGACCGCGGTGGGCCCGTCCGTGTACCTCCCCCGTCCGCGCACGGGCCCACCGCGCCTTCCCCGACCGAACAGGAGAGATCGCTGTGTCCTCCACCCCCGTTCTGCGCACGCCGCCCGGCTCCTCACACGCCCGCATCCTGGGAGTGGGCGGATACCGGCCCTCCAGGATCGTCCGCAACGAGGACATCGCCCCCCGCATCGACTCCAGCGACCAGTGGATCCGCGACCGCTCCGGCATCGCCGAACGCCGCTGGGCCGACCCGCACGAGACCGTGGCCCACATGGGCGCGGCCGCGGCCGAGAAGGCCCTGGCACAGGCCGGTGTGACGGCGCGGCAGATCGGCTGTGTCGTGGTGGCCACCTCCACCCACTTCCAGCAACTGCCCGCGGTGGCCACCGACATAGCCCACCGGGTGGGCGCCACGAACGCCGCGGCCTTCGACCTGTCCGCCGCCTGCGCCGGCTTCGCCCACGGACTGGCGCTGGCCGGTGACATGGTGCGCGGCGGCAGCGCCGAATACGTCGTACTCGTAGGCTCGGAACGCATGTCGGACCTGATCGACCACGACGACCGCGCCACCTCCTTCCTCTTCGCCGACGGCGCCGGAGCCGTCGTCGTCGGCCCCTCCCGGGTCCCCGGCCTCGGCCCGGTGGCATGGGGCGCGGACGGCGCGCAGAGCGACGCCATCACACAGACCGCCTCCTGGCAGGACCTGCGCACCGACCGCTCCCTGCGGTTCCCGGCGCTGACCATGCAGGGCCAGACCGTGTTCCGGTGGGCGGTCTACGAGATGGCCAAGGCGGCGCGGCAGGCGCTGGACACGGCGGGCATCGACGCCGCCGACCTGGCCGCCTTCCTGCCCCACCAGGCCAATCTCCGCATCATCGAGGCGCTGGCCAAGGCCCTGCGGCTGCCCGACGATGTGGCGGTGGCGCGTGACGTCCAGTACGCGGCCAACACCTCCGCCGCCTCCATCCCGCTGGCCATGGAGCGGATGCTCGCCTCGGGCGAGGCGCACCGCGACGGCCTGGCGCTGACCATCGGGTTCGGCGCGGGTCTGTCGTACGCGGCACAGGTCGTCGTACTGCCCTGACCTCACCCCCAAGTACCGCTCAGGCTGAAGGAGTTCCGCCATGGACGTCACCCCGCAGGCGATCATCGTGGCCGGTCTCGCCGAGATCGTGAGCGAGATCGCCGGCGCCCCCACGGCGGACGTCCGGCCCGACACGTCGTTCGCCGACGACCTGGGGGTCGACTCACTCACGCTGATCGAGCTGGTCGTCGCCGCCGAGGAACGCTTCGCCGTCACGATCCCCGACGGCCGGGTCGGAGACCTGAGGACCGTCGGCGACGTCGTGGACCACATCCTCGGCGCCGCCTGAACGGGCCCCGGCGGACCCGCGCACCGAGCGCCCCCGGCAGACCCGCGCACCGAACCGGGCCGAGAGCCCCGTGCACCGAACCGGCCCCGAGAGTCCCGCGCGCACTGAACGAGCCCCGAGAGCCCCGCAGACAGGAGGAAACGATGAGAACCGCACCCCGCACCGTCGTCGTCACAGGGCTCGGGATGACGACACCGCTCGGCGGCGATGTCCCCGGCACCTGGGAGGGGTTGCTCGCGGGGCGTTCCGGAGCACGGACGCTGACCGAGACCTGGGCCGAGGAGTCGGCGGTGCGCTTCGCGTGCCGGGCGGCGGCCGAACCCGGGCCGCAGGTCGGTACGGCGCTGGCCCGCAGGACCGACCGATCCACGCAGTTCGCCCTGGTGGCGGCCCGCGAGGCCTGGCAGGACGCCGGGGCCCCGAGGACCGATCCCGACCGCCTCGGCGTGGTGCTCGCCTCCGGACTGGGAGGCGTCACCTCGCTCCTGGACTCCTACGACACCCTCCGTGAGCGTGGCCCGCGCCGGGTCTCCCCGCACACCGTGCCCATGTTCATGCCCAACGGCCCGGCCGCTCAGGTCGGCCTGGAGTTCGGCGCGCGGGCCGGCGTGCACGCGACCGCGTCGGCGTGTGCCTCCGGCGCGGAGGCGATCGGGCACGCGATACGGCTGATCCGCTCCGGCGCCGCCGACGTCGTCATTGCCGGGGGCGCCGAAGCCCCGATCCACCCGCTGCCCATGGCCGCCTTCGCCAACATGATGGCCCTGTCCAAGCGCAATGACGCCCCGGAGCGCGCCTCCCGCCCCTACGACAAGGGCCGTGACGGCTTCGTCATGGGCGAGGGCGCCGGGGTCCTGGTCCTGGAGTCCGCCGAACACGCCGCGGCCCGGGGCGCCCGGGTCCTGTGCCAGGCCGCCGGAGTCGGGCTGTCCTCCGACGCCCACCACATCGCCCAGCCCGAACCCGGCGGGCGGGACGTGGCCAGGGCCATCGCCGCGGCCCTTGCCGAGGCCGGCGCCCGCCCCGAGGACGTGGTCCACGTCAACGCCCACGCCACCTCGACGCCCATGGGCGATCTGGCCGAACTCGCCGCGCTGCGCACGGTGTTGGGCAGCGCCGCCGACCAGGTCGCGATCTCCGCCACCAAGTCGATGACCGGGCACCTGCTCGGAGCTACGGGCGCGGTCGAGTCGGCGATCGCCGTCCTCGCCCTCGGCCACCGGCTCGCGCCGCCCACCATCAACCTGGAGGATCCCGACGAGCGGGCCGACCTGGACATCGTGCGGGACAAGCCCAGAGAACTCACCGCCGGACCCGCGGTGGTCCTCAACAACTCCTTCGGCTTTGGCGGCCACAACGTCGCCCTCGCCTTCCGCGCCGGCTGACCGCAGGACCTTCCGCGCCGACTGACCGGGGGAGTGGTCGTGACGGCGCGGAAGGTCAGGCGGCGTCCGCCCCGACGGGGACCTTCTCGAGTGCCAGTCCGCCCTTGAGCCACTTGCTGGACTCGACGGCGGCACACAGGGCACGCTCCCCTTCGCGCATCAGGGGCATCAGCCGGTCCAGCTGGAGCAGCGGCAGGGCGTTGCCGTTGTTGCCGGTGGTGGCCACGCAGCTCACCTCATGGGCCGGCACGTCCAGCCGTTCGACGATGTGCCGGGTCATGCGGCCGGAGAGCTGAGGGGGCAGCAGATGGTGCAGTTCCCCCAGGCTCCAGCCGACCGACTCGGCCAGTTCGCGCACGATCTCCTCCGCCAGCTGGGGAACGTACTCCTCGATGGCCTTGTAGTCCTCGCCGGCGGGGGGCCGTCCGTCGTCCCGGTCGGCGGCGCCGAACCACTCGATGACCTGCCCCGGAGGGCGCCCGAGGCCGACGAAGCGCTGGAGCACCCGTCGGACAGCGACGGCATGTCCGCGCGGACGGCGCGACAGCACGGCGGCTGCCGCCCCGTCGCCGAAGAGCATGTAGTTCACCAGCTGGTTCGGGGGCAGCCGCTGGAAGTCCTGCTGGAGCGCGAAGTGCTTGTTGCAGATGTCGCCGCCGATGACCAGGCCGGTGAGGTCGTCGTCGGCGTCCGCGTCCCGCAGCAGACGGCAGCCCGTGTCGAGCGCCTGGATGGCCCCGGCACAGCCGGACTGCAGCTGATAGGTGGGAACTTGGTCGATGCCGAGCCGGTCGGCGACCAGGTTGACCGTGGCGGGCATCAGATGGTCGGGCGTGGCCGTGCCGAGCACGATGAAGCCGATCTCGCCCGGGTCGACCCCGGCGTCCGCCAGCGCGGCGTCGGCGGCCTCTTCGCACAGATCGGTGAGGGTGAGGGAGGAGTCCCCGGTGGCCAGGTCGGTGGCGAAGTGACGTGCCTGGTTGCCGGTGAAGTCCTCGATCCAGCGGGCGCTGGCTCCGAGCAGCCGGGCCAGCGACTCGTTGTCCACCGGGTCGCCGGGGAGCGCCGCGCCGGTCCCGGCGATGTGGGGGACGCTGGTACGCGGCCCGTTCACGACGCCTGCCGGTGGGACATGGCCCACTCCGCGCGCGCCTGCCGGGCCACCGGGTCGCCGGTCGAACCGGAGCGCAGGACGCGGGCGTCGTCCGCGTCGATGTCCGCGCCGGCCCCGCGCACCGCACGGGCGGCCTTGAGGCGTACCAGCATGGGCAGGTAGAGGGCCGCCACCAGCCGGCGGGGATAGACCAGGCGCGCCTTGCCCTGCTCGATGGCGCGTACGGCGGCCACCGCGAGCTTGTCCGTGTTGCCGATCGGCAGGTTCCGCAGGATGTGACGGGCACCGGGCGAGTGGGCGGCCTCCGAGAGGAACTGCGTGTCGACCGGGCCGGGCAGCAGCTCCATGACCCCGATCCGGGTCCCCATCAGTTCGAGCCGCAGGGTCTCGGTCATCGCGGCCAGGGCCGACTTGGAGGAGGCGTAGTAGCCGAGGCCCGGCCAGGTGCGCAGCTGCATCAGCGACGAGACGTTGATGACCAGTCCGGTGCCACGGGCCCGCATCTGCGGCACGATGGCCCGCACCAGTGCCAGCGGGCTCCAGAAGTTGGTCTCGTACACCTCCCTGGCCTCGTCGCGGTCGCCGACGTTCCACTGGAAGCCGAAGCACCCGACCCCGGCGTTGTTGATCAGGATGTCCACGCCCCCGAGGTGCTCCAGTGCGCGGTCCGCCAGTACCTCGGCGTTGCCGGGCACCGACAGGTCGGTGACGAGGACGACCGGGGCGGGCCCGCCCGCCGCGGTGATCTCCTTGGCCAGGCTGTGCAGGGAGCTTTCGGTACGGGCGGCCACGGCCAGCCGGGCGCCCTTGGCACCCAGGGCGAGCGCCAGCGCGCGTCCGATGCCGCTGGAGGCGCCGGTGATGAGGACACGCTGGCCGGCGATGCTGCGTTGCATGGGGGTTGCCTTCCTTCGACGGTTCGACGGTTCGACGGTTCGACGGGGCGTCCGGGACATCCGGGATGTCCGGACGTCCGGGACGGGGAGTTACGGGGCAACGGACGTACGGGAGTTACGGGGAACTCAGGCGAGGCGGGAGCGTGTAGTAGATCCGGCGCCAGAGCCAGTGCTTGAGCCATTTCTGGGAGTTCACCAGCCGGTACACCCGTTGCCGGGCCTGCACGGCCGGGGCACTGGAGAGGCCGAACGCCCGCTCCTGGGCGGACTGGGTCCGGCGGGTGCGTTCCACCGCGGGTTCCCGCAGCTTCTGAAAGCGCGTCAGGGCGGTCGCCAGTCGCTGGCGCCGGTCGGGCGCCGTCAGGGCGTCCGAGACGAGGGGGGCCAGCGCCAGGGCGTCCATGATGGCGTGGTTGACCCCCTGCCCCAGGATCGGCGACAGGGTGTGCGCCGCGTCCCCGATGAGCACCAGGCCGTCGCGCGACCAGCGCGGCACCGATGTCGTGAAGATGTCCAGCAGGGACAGGTCACTCCAGCGGGTGATGTGGGTACGGACCGCGGGACCCAGCTCGGGGGCGAACGCGGTGATCTGGCCGTGCAGCGCCGGGAGCCCCTGCGCGCGGACCTGCTTCAGTCCGCCCTTGGGGATGTTGAGACCGACGCGCAGGGACCGGGGGTGCGTCGGCAGCATCAGGGCGTGCCGGTCCCGGTCGATACGGACCCGCACGGTGTCGTCGTCCCAGGTGTCGGGCAGCGGCACCTTGAACCAGAGCACGTCGCGGCCGAGCGGCTTCCTGGTGAACGGCAGACCGCTCAGCTCCAGTACGCTGCTGAACCTTCCGTCGGCTCCGACGGTGAGGTCGGCGTGGATGTCCAGCGGACCGTCGGGGCCGGTGCAGCGGGCCCCGGTGATCCGGCCGTCGGCCGAGCGCAGCAGGCCGGTGACGCTGTGGCGGCGCAGCAGGGTGAAACCCGGGTGGCGGGCCGCCTCCTCGGCCAGCACCTCCAGGAGGACCTGCTGGGGGATCTCGGTCGGCAGGCTGCCGTCCGGGCTGATGTCCCGGAAGTCCACCCGCAGCGCGGCGGCGCCACCGTCGCTGATCTCGAAGCGGTTGGTGCGGGCGAACTCCCCCCGGGCGGCGATGGCGTTCATCAGTCCGAGCCGGTCCAGGAGCCGCACCGAGTCGGGGGAGATGGACTCGCCGCGGAAGTGCCGTTTGTAGCGCGCGCTCTGCTCCACCACGACCACCCGGTTCCCGCGACGGGCGAGCTGGAGCGCCAGCATCAGTCCGCCGGGGCCGCCGCCGATCACGCAGACCTCGCTGTCGAGCTCGGTGTTCCGCTCACTCATGCCGGACTCCTTTCGAGTGCGCCCCGTACCAGGGACACCAGGTCGCTCACGCGGTAGGAGGAGGCGGGCCGTTCGGGAAGCTCCGCCAGGTCCAGGCCGGGGAAGCGCCTGCCGAGGTCCCGGGCGATGAGCAGCAGGGTCATCGAGTCGTATCCGAGGTCGTCGTAGAGCAGGGTCTCGGCCCCGATGTCCGCGCTGGCGTAACCACCCGCGGCGGCCACGGCGGCCAGCACCGCCGCCTCGACCGAGGCGGGGGCGGCCGGTGCGATGGGGCCGACCGGGGCGACGGGCCCGGCCGGCGTGAGGGTGGCGACCGGGGCGACGGCGCCGATGGGCGCGAGGGTGGCGACCGGCGCGACGGCCGTCCGCGGCACCGGAGCGTGGTCGTACCCCGAGGCCGGGTGGTCGGGGCGGGCCGGCCCGGTTGGTGTGACGGAGTGGGCCGGCCCGGTCGGGGTGACGGAGTGGGCCGGCCCGGTCGGGGTGACGGAGTGGGCCGGTCCCGTCAGGGTCCCGGAGTGGGCCGGCCCGGTCGGTGTGACGGAGGTGGTGAAGCGGTGCTCCGTGGAGAACCGATACGGCGCCGGGCGGTGCCGCGGCCCCTCGGCGGGCGGATGCAGCGACTCCCAGTCGACGTCGAGGCCGCCCCGGTACAGGGCCGCGACCACCTCCGCGAACGCGCGGGCATCGGACTTCTCGCCGGAGCAGACCGCCAGCCGCCGCGGATTGCCCGGCAGGTCGAGCGAGCCCAGCAGCGCGGTCAGCACCGCGCGCGGACCGACCTCCACCACATGGGTGGGCTCCGGCGCCAGGGCGGCGCGGGCCGCGTCGGCGAACAGCACCGGCTGAGTGATCTGCCGGACCCAGTAGTCGGCATCCACCGCGGTGTCGGCCAGTCCGCCGCCAAGGACGGAGGAGAACACGGGGACCGTCGGCCGATCGTGCCGTACCGCCCGGGCGGCCTCCTCGAACTCGGCCGTCATGGGCTCCATGAGGGAGCTGTGGAAGGCGTGCGACACCTCCAGGGCCCTGCTCCGCACGCCGTTCGCCAGCAGCGCGGACCGCAGTCGGCCCAGGGCCGCCAGGTCCCCGGAGACGACGGTGTTGCGCGGCCCGTTCACCGCGGCCACCTGCAGCGAGGGCTCCGAGGCGAGCGCGAGCACGGTTTCGGGCAGCCCCGCCAGGACCGCCAGCATGCCGCCACCGGGCGGCAGTTGCTCCATCAGCGCCCCGCGCAGGCAGACCAGCCGGGCGGCGTCCGCCAGCGACAGCACACCGGCGAGGCAGACCGCCGCGAACTCCCCGACGCTGTGGCCCAGGACGAACGCCGGCTCGACGCCCAGCTCCAACAGGGTGCGGCCGAGCGCGTACTCCACCGCGAACAGGGCCGGTTGGGCGGCGCCGGTGCGGTGGATACGCGGGTCGTCCCCGAGGATAAGACCCGTCACCGAGTAACCGAGAGGACCGCCGCACGCCTCGTCGGCCTCGGCGAGGAACCTCCGGTACAGCGGCAGCCGGCGGTGGAGCGCGGCGGTCATCCCCGGGTACTGGGCCCCCTGCCCGGTGAACAGCAGCCCCACGCGGATGCCGCCCGCCGGGCGCCCGCTCAGCCGGTCCAGCACGGTGTCGTCCTGGGCCGCCTCCTCCAGTGCGCGGGTCAGCTCCGACCGCCCCTCGGCGACGACGGCGAAGCGGTACGGCAACCCCGTCTTGACCCGGTTGGCGGACCGGCACACCTCGGCGAGCGCACCGCCCCGCTGCCCGGACACGTGCTCGGCCTGGGCGGCGGCGTTGCGCCGAAGTGCCGCCCGGTCGGGCGCCGACAGCGTGAACACGTGGGGCGTGTCGGCGGCCGGCCGTCCGGCGCGGGGCGCCATGGGGGTCCCCCCGCGCGAGCGAAGCCGAGCGTGGGGGAGGCTCCGGGCGGCCGCCGGGGCACTGGAGAGCACCAGGTGGGCGTTGGTGCCGCCGAGACCGAAGCTGCTCACCGAGCCCACCGCGGTCGCCGGAAGCCGCAGCGGGGCCGCCGCCAGGCGCAGCCCGCGTTCGGCGAGCCGCAGGCGGGGGTTCTCCGGGTGGCTGTGCAGGGTCGTCGGCAGCAGCCGGTGGTGCAGCGCGAGGGCGGCCTTGACGAGTCCGGCGGCACCGGCGGCCCCCTCGGTGTGCCCGACGTTGCCCTTGACCGAGCCGATGGTGCAGGGCCGCTCGCGCGGAACGCCGTGCACATCGCCCAGCGCGGAGGCCTCGATCAGGTCGCCCAGCACGGTGCCGGTGCCGTGCACCTCGACGAAGTCCACGTCCTGCGGCCGGACTTCGGCCCGCCGGTACGCCTCGGTCATCACATCGCGCTGGCTGAAGCGGCTCGGCGCGGTGAACCCGTTGCTGCGCCCGCCGTGGTTGACCGCCGAGCCGCGCACCACCGCGTACACCGGGTCGTGGTCGTCGAGGGCGTCCTGGAGCCGGCGCAGTACGAGGACGGCGGCGCCCTCGCCCCGCCCGATGCCGTCGGCGTCGCGGTGGAACGGCTTGCACTGGCCGTCCGGTGCGGACAGCCCGGCCTGGGTGTAGAAGATGCCCAGCGCGGGGGTCAGGATGACGTTGACCCCCGCGACCAGGGCGGTGTCGCACTCGCCGCGGGCCAGGGACTCGCAGGCCAGGTGCACCGCGACCAGTGAGGACGAACAGGCGGTGTCCACGGCGAGGCTGGGGCCGCGCAGATTGAGCTGGTACGAGAGCCGGTTGGCGACCATGGCGTGGCCGGTGCCGGGACCCGTGTGCGCGCCGACTCCGCCGAAGTCGCCCATCCGCAGGGCCCATTCGTCGCCCATGACGCCGACGAACACTCCGGTGCGGCTCCCGTCGAGTTCACCGGGGCGCAGCCCGGCGTCCTCCACGGCCCGCCAGGCGCACTGCAGCAGGACCCGTTGCTGGGGGTCCATGGCGGCGGCCTCGCGGGGCGGGATGCCGAAGAACGCGTTGTCGAACGCGCCGATGTCGTTCAGGTAGCCGCCCCGGGCCGTGTTCATCGTGCCTTCCGGGGCGCCCGGGGCGTCCGAAAGGTACCGGGAGGCCTCCCAGCGGTCGGCCGGCACGTCACGGGTGGCACTCGCGCCGCGGGTGAGCAGCTCCCACAGACCGTCCTTGCCGTGCGCGCCGGGGAAGACGCAGTCGATCCCGATGATGGCGACGGGGGGCGCGCTCATCGAGTCGAGATGATTCCGTGGAGGTGGTCCGTGATCGCGTCGATGCTGGGATGGTCCCAGGCCAGCGTCGGCTCCACGGCCACGTCGAGGGTCTCCTCTATCTCGCCGCAGATACTGAGGGCGTAGACCGAGTCGAGACCGGCCTCCGCGAGCGGCTTGGCGGGATCGAGGGCGTCCGGCGGGTTGCCGAGGTAGTCGGCGACGACCTGGGTGAGCCAGACATGCAGCTCTTGCTTGGTCGGCAGCATGGGCAGATCCGATATCTCGCTCATGGCGGTCTCCTTGAAGGTGGTTTTTCGGGCTTGGCATTGGCCGGGTGAGGGTCAGGCGAGGGGCAGGCAGTCGAGGTCGAACCCGGCACGTCGGTCATGGCGCTCGAACAGTTCCCGCAGCAGTTCGTCCTCGACGGTGATGGGCAGGTGCCCCGGGGCGGCCCCGAGGCGCGCGGCCTGTCGGTGCAGCGCGGCGGTGAGCCACGCGGTGCCGCCCAGGAAGGCGTCGGAGCGCCGGCGGGCGTGCAGCCATGTCCCCGCGCAGGCGGCGGCGGCGAGCAGCACCGCGTACCGCTCGGCGGCGCCGAACCCCTGCGGACCGGCCGTGACGGTGCGCTCCTTGCGCGGCAACTCGGCACACCGCCGGGTCAGTTCCGTGAACCGATCGGTCAACAGGCCGACCAGCGCGCCCAGATGACCGTCGCCCTCGCCGCTCTCACGGACCACGGCCCGGCCGAGGGCGGGCCAGGCGGCTCCCAGCGGGTCCTGCCCGCGGGCGCTCAGCGCCAGCCGGTCGTACCGCAGAGGTGGCAGCGGATCCCCGGCGGCGAACAGGGAGTCGGGCGGCGGGGAGCCCTCCGTGGTCCACGACTGGCGGGCCAGGCCGGGCAGTTGGGGGACCACCGACGCCAGGCAGGCCAGCGGTCCGGCGTGCCCGAGGCTGAGCACCGGCAGGTCACGCAGATGCTTCTGGAAGATCGCGTACTGACCCTCGCGCAGATAGTGCCGGGCTCCCAGCACCACCGACAGCGCGTCCGCCGCGTCCAGCAGGATCCGGGGCCCGAGATACTTGGCCGCCGCCGCGTACAGTCCCGCCGCACCCGGCAGCAGGTGCAGCGCCCGGCAGGCGGCCGTGGTCAGGCAGTCGGTGGTCAGCAGGTCGGCGAAGGCGTGCGCCAGGATGGACCGCGCGTGCGGCAGGCCGGCGACCGACCCTCCGTACAGTCGGCGCTCCTGGGCGAAGCGCACGGTGACCCGCAGCTGGGTGTCCAGGGTGCCGAGCGCCATGCTCGGGAGGGCAGCGCGGGTGATCTGGAACGCCCGCAGCGCGGTCTCCATCCCGCTGCCGGCCGGGCCGATCACGCTGGTGCCCGGGACCCGGCAGCCGGTGAACTCCACGCCGCCCAGCTCGCATCCCCGCACCCCGACCGTGGCGAACCGCGGCATCGGGCGCATCGAGGCGGGCCGCAGGGCGGACGGGTCGACCAGGAGCAGCGAGTGACTGCGGCTGCCCGCGCCGGGACTCGTACGGGCGAACAGCACCAAGGCCTGGGCCCGGCCGATGTTGTTGATCACTTCCTTGCGCCCGTCGAGCACCAGTGATCCGGTGTCGGGGCGGGCGGTGAACTCCTGCTGCCCGAAGTCGTTGCCGTGCGCGAGTTCGTGGAAGCAGACGGCGGCCTTGCCGCCCTTCAGCAGCGTGTCGGCCAGCCACCGTTGCTGCTGGGGGTCGCCTGAGGTCCAGACGTTGACGGCGGCCATGAAGGAGGTGACGCCGTAGCCCAGTCCCAGCGCGCCGTCGCGCCGGAAGAGCGGACGCAGCCCCCGGGCCATGGTGTCGATGTCCCTGAGCCGTCCGCCCAGGGAGGCCGGGACGAACTCCGCGCCGAGCCCGTACGAGTCCAGCAGCCGTTCGCCCCCGGACGGGAGCCGGGCCGCTTCGTCGGCCGCGACCACCGCCTCGTATCCCAGCGGGTTGCCGGTGTCCCACGGATCGCCGAGCAGCGTTTCCAGCGCTGTGGTCATGCCAACTCACCTCGTACGGGGTGTCCGTGGGACGCGTCGCCGTGGGGCAGCAGGGAGAGCACCGGGCCGCCGGACGCGGGGTCGCGGTGGGCCAGGGCCAGGTCCGCGAGGCGGGCGTGGGCCTGCTGGGTGTCGTCGGAGCCGGCCCGGGTGTCGTCGGAGCCGGACGGGTGGCCGGTGATCCGGGGCAGCAGCCGCCGGAGGACCGCCTCGATCCAGAGGCCGTCGTCCCACAGGGCGAGGGTGGGACCGGACGCGATGGCGGCGATCCAGCGGTGGTTGCGCGTCCACAGGTGCAGGGCCGCGGCGGCGGCGTACAGGGCGCAGTAGCGTTCGGCGAGGGCGAAGGCGGCGCTGGGCACCCGGACGGCGGACGGCCGGTGGGCGGCCAGTTCTTCGTGCAGGTCCGACGAGGCGGCCCGCACCCGGTCGGCCGCCCGGGCGACGCGCGGCGGGAGTCCGGCGAGCGTGTCGGGCAGGGACTGGACCAGGCTGGAGCCGCCGCGGGCCGTCAACGACAGCTGGGCGGTGTCCAGTTCGGGCAGCGTGGCGGTGAGGGTCGCCGCCGTGGCGACGCCCGCGCGGTCGGCGGTGCCGCGACGGTGGCCGCGGGCGAGTGCGGGGAACTGGTTGATGAGGGCGTGCAGGTTGACCACGGTGCTGCCGTCGAACAGGCCGACGATGCGATGGTCGCGGGACACCTTCTGGAACATGCCGTGGGCGTACACCCCGGACAGGAAGGCCCGCGCGCCGAGGATCCGTCCCAGCTGGTCGACGGCGCCGCCCGCGAGGGTGGGCGTCAGATACTTGGTGGCCGCGGAGGCGACCGCCAGTTCTCCGGTGAGGGTGTGGATGGAGCGGCTGGTCACCACGCTCACCGCCTCGGCGCACAGCAGGTCGGCGACGGCCTCGCCGAGGCTGTGCCGGGCCTGCGGCAGCTCCGGCAACAGGCGCCCGTAGAGCCGTCGGTCCGCCATGAAGCCGACGGCGAGCGCCAGCGCGTGGTCGCCGGCCCCCAGGGACAGCGACGAGCACATCGTCCGGGTCAGCTGAAGGCTCTTCAGAACGATCTCCAGACCGGCGCCCTCCCCTCCGATCACAGCGTCGGCGGGGACCGTGGCGCCGTCGAAGGCGATACCGCTGATGTCCGCCCCGCGGATGCCGTGGGTGCGGACCTTGGGCAGCGTGCGGTATCCGCCGGGCCCGTACGGCAGTTGCCGCTTGTCGGCGAGCAGCAGGCTGAAGCCGCGCGGCCCGCCGGCCGGGTCGGTGCGGGCCAGTACGCAGACCGTCCGTGCCCGGGTGGCGTTGTTGATCAGCCACTTCTCGCCGTGCAGCCGATAGCCGTCGGGACCCGGCAGCGCGGTGACCTCACCGGCCAGCAGATCGCTGCCGTGGTCCGCTTCGGTCAGGCCCCAGGCCACGACACCTCCGGCCAGCACGTCGGCGGCGAGCGCGCGGGCCTGGCCGGAGCCGGCGCCCACCCACGCGGACACCGCGCCCAGATAGGTCTTCGCGTGGGCCACGGCGACGGTCAGATCCCGCCGGGCGACCGTACGCATCACCGCCAGCACCTCGTCGTAGGCGCCCAGCGCGCCACCCAGCCGCGTCGGCACATAGGCGGCGGGCAGCCCGGCTTCGTCCAGCGCGGCACAGGCCTCGACGGGGAACGCGTCGTCCTCGTCGAGCCGGGCGAGACGGGCGTACGAGAACGCTCCGTCCGCTTCGTCCGGGTCACCCAGGACCCGCTCCCAGCGCCGGGCCACCAGGGCAGGCCGGTAGGGCGCGGGGCCGACGGCGTGGGTGACGGTCTGGTTCGGCGCGGGGGCGGCCGTCCGCTCCGGTGCCGGCGTGGCCCCGGGGTCGGCCGTCCGGTCCGGGGCGGTCACGGCCGCTCCCCGTCGGCGAGGGCGTGCTCCAGCGTCCGCAGTTCCCCTGACGCGTAGAGCTCTTTCATCGCCGAGCGCCGGATCTTGCCGCTGGTGGTGCGCAGTACGGTGCCGGGCCGGGCCAGCAGGACCCGGGCGCCTCCGATGCCGAACTCGCGGGCCAGGCACAGCGTCGCGCGCTCGCGGATGCCGGCCAGTTCGCCGGGGCCCAGGCCGTGCGGGCGGATCTCCTGGACGACCACGACCCGTTCGTCCTCGTCGCAGAACGCGGCTGCGGCACCGCGCGTCAGAGCGGGATGGACCGCCCCGGTCTCGTCCTCGATCTCCTGCGGGCTCAGATTGCGGCCCTGCACGATGAGGACGTCCTTGAGCCGCCCGATGACGAACAGCTCGCCGTCCTGGACGACCCCGACGTCGCCGGTGCGCAGGTAGCCGGTGCGGCCGTCGGCCGTGGTGGCGTGGAAGGTGCGGGCGGTGGCCTCGGGCCGTTCCCAGTAGCCGCCGGCGACACTGCGGGCGCGCACCCAGATCTCGCCCGTACGCCCCTCCGGCAGCACGGTGCCGTCGGCGGGGTCCACCACCGCCACGTCACGCCCGGCCACCGGGCCGCTGCTGACCAGTTCACGCACGCCCCGCCGCGCGCCGTCCGGCCGGTCGTCCCGGGGCGCCGGTACGAACTCGCTGTGCGGCGCCGGTACGAACTCGCCCTGCTGCAGCGCGTCCGTGAGCACGGGGACGGTCACGGGCGCCCGGTCGGGCCGGTCGCCGGTGACGATCAGGGTGGCCTCGGCCATGCCATAGCAGGGCAGCATGACCTGCGGCCGCAGTCCGGCCGGGGCGAGGCGCCGGGTGAACTCGGCGATGGTCCGCGAGCGCACGGGCTCGGCGCCGTTGACCGCCACCCGCCAGCGGGACAGATCGAGTCCGGCGACCTGCCCGTCGGTCAGCCGGTTCAGGCACAGCGCGTAGCCGAAGTCGGGGGAGCCGGACAGGTGGATGTCGTGCCGGTCGATCATCTGCAGCCAGGACAGGGGCCGCTTGACGAAGCTCACCGGGGCCATGAAGACACTGCTGCCGCCGTGGAAGAGCGGCTGGAGCAGCATGCCCATCAGACCGAGGTCGTGGTAGTGCGGCAGCCAGCCGCCGAAGCGGGTCCCGGCGTCGCTGCCCAGGGTCGCCGCGATGTCCCGGGCGTTGTGGATCAGGTTGCCGTGCGAGACCATCACCCCCTTGGGGTCACTGGTCGATCCCGAGGTGTACTGCAGCAGCGCCAGGTCGTCGGCCCCCACCCGGAGCGGCGACCAGTCCGGATCACCGGCCGGCGCGGCGTCGGCGACCTCGCACGGAATCGTCAACTCCGCCTCCGCGAGCCACTGCCGTACCTCGGCCTCCCCGGAGGCGTCGGTGACCACCAGCCGCGCCCCGCAGTCGCGGACGATCCCGGCAAGCCGCTGCCGGTCCCGCCGCTGCCGGCCGGGCATCGGCGCGGGCACCGCCACCGCCCCGGCGTACAGACAGCCCAGCAGGCTCTGGGCGAAGGCGAGCCCCGGCCCGTGCAGGACCAGCACGGGCCGGCCCGCCGCGCCCAGCGCGGACAGCCGGGCACCGATCCGCCGTGCGGCCCGGTCCAGTCCGGCGTACGTGAGGTCCGCGCGGGCCTCCTCGTCGCGGGGGTCCGCCAGGAACGTGAGCGCGATCCGCGAGCCGGCGGCACCGGCGTGCGAGGCGACGAGGGCCGGCAGGGTGCCGGTGATCCCGTGTGCCGTGTCCGGGGCGCTCATCGCAGCGTCACCGGGACCGATGAGAAGCGGCGCAGGGCGAGGCCGGGCACCCGCGTCGGGGAACCGGCCAGGCGCACGCCGGGATACCAGGCGTAGAGCCGGCCCAGCACCACTTCGAGTTCGATGCGCGCCAGGGCCGCGCCCAGGCAGTAGTGCGCGCCGAGCCCGAAGCTGAGGGGCCGTTCGTCGGCGCGGTCCAGGACGAGCCGGCCGGGGTCGGGGAAGTGCTCCGGGTCGCGGTTGGCGGCGCCGAGCAGAGCCACCACGGGCGTCCCCTTGGACAGCGGCACCCCGCCGACCACGGTGTCCCGCAGAGCCACCCGCCGGGACATCTGGATGGAGCCGTCGAAGCGGGTGAGTTCGTCGACGGCCGGACCCAGCAGGCCGGGCTCCTCGCGGAGCCGGGCGAGCTGGGCGGGGTTCCGGTCCAGGGCCACCACCGCGTTGCCGATCATGCCGGCGGTCGTCTCGAACCCGGCGGCGAACAACAGCACCAGGGTGTCGACCAGTTCGTCCTCGGTCAGCCGGTCCCCGTCGGTGTCGCGGACCGCCACCAGGGCCGACGTCATGTCGTCGCGCGGGTCACGGCGCCGTTCCTCGATCAGCTCGGAGAAGTACTCGCGGATGGCCAGGAAGGCGGCATCCCCCTCGGCCAGCTCCTCCTCGCTCACCACGACCTCGAACATCACCCCGCACTTGCGGACCCAGTCGCGGAACGGCGGCAGGTCCTGCTCGGGTACGCCCAGCAGCTGCGCCATCACCGCGATCGGGATCGGCAGCGCGAGCGCCGACTGAATATCCACCGGCTCGCCCGAAGCGGCCTGCCCGGCCAGCGATTCCAGGATGCCGTCGGCGAGTTCGGTGATGTAGGACCGCAGGCTCTCGATGCGCCGGGCGGTGAACGCGTACGAGACCAGCCGGCGGAGCCGGGAGTGATCGGGCGGGTTGTTCCCGATCATGGTGGAGTAGACGTGCCGCAGCAGCGGGTGCTCGCGCCAGCCGGGCTGGTTCGCGTCGAACCAGAGGGAGTCCGCCATGCCGAACGCGTCGCCGAGCAGCACCTCCCTGCACTCCGGGTAGGTCGACACGAAGCACGCCCCGAGCTCACTGGGGAAGACCGGCGCGGCGTCGCGGAGCCGGTCGTACGCGGGGAACGGATCCTCCTTGCCCTCGGAAGTGATCATGTCGAGCAGTGCGGCCTCGGCGGCCGGGGCTGCGGCGAGGGTCATCAATGCCTCCAAGTCGGGATGGGACTAGGGCCTGCCCGGGGCAGCGGGATCAGGCGGGGAACGCCTCGCGGGGGATCCAGCCGGGACTGGGCTGCTCGTGGTTCGCGCCCTTCTCCACGAACGCCACGTTGTGGTAGAAGTGCAGGCCGGTCATGTGGTGTGCCGCATAGGGCAGTTGAGCCGAGTCGTCGGAGCGGTACTCGCGGTGGTGCAGCAGATCCACCAGCGACGCCATCAGGCCCAGGCTGGTGCCGGCGTCCTGGGTGCCGAGCGTGCTGCCGCCGTATCCGGGCCAGTACGAGGTCTGGATGTCCTCCACGACATAGAGGCCGCCCTCGCGCACCTGCGGGAAGAGCGCCTCGAACGACGTACGCACATGGCCGTTCACATGGCTGCCGTCGTCGATGACGATGTCGAAGGGGCCCAGTTCCGCCGCCAGGGAGGCGAGGAACTCCGGGTCGTTCTGGTCACCCTGGACGGTCCTGACGCGCGGCCCGAGCGTCTCCGGCTTGCGGTACAGATCGAGGCCGTACACCAGGCCGCGCCGGAAGTACCGCTGCCACATCAGCAGTGATCCGCCGCCAAAGGACTCGTCGTCGTATCCGCCGACGCCGATCTCCAGCACCTTCACCGGCTCGTCGCGCAGCGCCCGGAAGTGCCGTTCGTAGTGACGCGTGTACCAGTGCACGCCGCCCCACTTGTCGGAACCGGCCGTCACCGCCCACCGGCCCAGGTCGCCGCCGGTGGCCGAGCAGGCGGCCAGCAGGGCTTCCACTCCCTGCACCGAAGGGCCCATCTCCTTGGCCAACATGGCCAGTTCACTCACTTCCGGCCAGGCGATCTCCACCTGGGGCGGGGCCGGGCGCAGGCCGTCACGCGGTCCGAAGAGCGACCGCAGCAGCTCGCAGACCTCGTACGTGACCGTGGCCGTCGTCTGCGACGGGCGGCCCGGGGCCACCTGGACCCGGCCGTCATAGGCCTGAACGGCGTAGTCGACCGACTGCCCGCCGGGGGACTGCCCGTCGTGCGGCCGGCCGTCGTGGCGGATCCGTAGGTGTGTTGTCGCCGGTGCCGCCTGCCAGGGCGGGTCCCAGCGCAGCGGGATCTCTCGCACCGCGACGGCCGCCGACCGCTCGAAACCGATTTCGCCGACCGCGGCGGCCAGTCGCCGCGGGCCGGCTCCCACCGCGGTCACCAGGGTCTCGACCGCTTCCCAGTCCTCGTAGCCGTCCCACGCGGAGGTACTCCTCATGGCCGACCCTCCTCAAGTCCGTCGGGGTATTCGCGGCGACAACCGCCGGCCAAACCCTGGGGGAGGGGGCTTAGGAACGACTAGGACCGGCCACCGGACCGTGCACAAGCGGCGCACAAGGACGGCTTCCTACGGTGTTCCCGCTGCTCCGCCTCCGCCCGATGGCTTTCCCCCGGCTTGTCCGGCGGAGGCGGGCTTTTCCTCAGCCGAGGACCCGAAGCCCCGAGGACCCCAGGACCCCAGGACCCGAAGACCACAAGACCCGAGGACCGAGGAAGGAAGCCGTGACTCACGCCGTACCACCCCTGGCCGAACTGCGTGCCCTCAAGCGCGAGGGTCTGGCCCGCGACCCGGGTCGCACGCGCGCACTACTGGGCGAACTCGTGGACCCGCTGGACCTGGAAGCCGCGGGAGCCCTGCTCTCCGCGCCGACGGCACACGAGCAGTTGAGCGGCGTTCCCGGACTCACCGGGGGGCGTGTCGCGCTGCTCGGCAGCTCCACCCTGCACCAGCTGCCCCACCTGCTGACCGCGGCCATGGTCCGCGACGGGATCCTCCCCGACGTCCGGTCGGCCGGATTCGACCAGTGGCAGTGGGAAATCATGTCCGGCGCACCGGAGTTGAAGGACCACCGGCCGGATCTGACGGCGCTGCTCCTCGACGACCACGCCCTCTACGGCCGGATCGCCGACCCGCTGGACATCGACGCCGTCGAAGCGGCCTGCGCCGCCTTCCCCGGCACCCTGCGCGAGTGGACCGCCGCCTGCCATGAACTGCTGGGCGGCCTCACCGTCCTGTGCACCGTCCCGTTGAGTCCGCTGAGCCGCGACCGGATCGTGGACTACCGCACCAAGGCCCGGCTCGACGCCGCCTGGTACCGGATGAACGCCGAGATCCTGGACATCGGCGGCGCGCTGCCCGCCACCGTGGTCCTGTCCTACACGGGAATCGCCGCGCACGCCGGGGGCACGGTCTTCGGCAGCCACCGCATGCGTCACATCGCGGGACAGGTCTACGCGCCGGAGTTCCTGCGGGCGTACGCCGACGAACTGTCCCGCGTGGCGCGCGCCCAGCTGGGCGGCGCCAAGAAGTGCCTGGTGCTGGACCTGGACGACACCCTCTGGGGCGGGATCCTCGGTGACGACGGCCTCGCCGCGCTGCGGATCGGCGGGGCCTATCCCGGTTCGGCCCACCAGGAACTCCAGGAACTGGCCCGTGACCTGGCGGCTCAGGGGGTGGTCCTCGCGATCGCCTCCAAGAACGACGACGACACGGTCCGCGAGGCCGTCGCCACCCACCCGGACATGGTCCTGTCGCCGTCCTCCTTCGCGGCGGTACGCGCCAACTGGGCGCCCAAGCCCGGCAACGTACGCGAGCTGGCCACCGAGCTGAACCTCGGCCGGGACGCGCTGGTCTTCGTCGACGACTCGCCCGTCGAGCGCGGCCTGATGCGCCGCGCCCTGCCCGAGGTGACGACGGTCGAACTACCGCCCGACGCGGCCGGCTTCGCCGCCCACGTGGCCGCCCGCGGTGACTTCGGCGTCCTCGCCCTCACCGGGGAGGACCGGGACCGCGCCCGCCTCTACCAGGCGGGCGCCCGCCGTGCCGAGGCGCGCGACAACGCCGCCGACCTTGAGGAGTACCTCCAGGATCTCGGCTCGCGGCTGACCGTCGAGGCGGCGGGCCCGCTGAACACCGAGCGCATCAGCCAGCTCTTCGGCAAGACCAACCAGTTCAACCTGACCGGCCGCCGCTTCACTGTCGACGACATCGCCCGGCCCGCCGCGGGCGCCGGCTTCTACGCCGCCCGGCTCACCGACCGGTTCGGCGACAACGGCCTGATCGCCGCCCTCGCGCTCAGTGCCGAACCGCGGGGCGGCTGGCGGATCGACAACCTGGTGCTGAGCTGCCGGGTCTTCTCACGCGGCGTCGAGGACTGCCTCGTCGCCCTGCTGCTGCGGGCCGCCCGGCGGCGCGGGGCCCCGGCGGTGCTGGCGGCATTTCACCCCACGCCCAAGAACCACCGATTCGCCGACTTCTATCTCCGGCACGGCTTCATCGAGGCCGCGTCCGGCCAGGTCGCGTCCGGCCAGGACGTCCGCCAGGACACCGGCCAGGACGTCCGTCAGGACTTCCGTCACGACCTGGACGACATCGCGGACCCGCCTCGCTGGATCGGGGTCGCCGAACCCGAAGGAGCCTTCCATGCCCATTGATTCCGAGCGCCTCGATTCCGAGCGCCTCGATTCCGGAACCCTCGATCCCGGGCCCCTCGACCCCGAGCGCCTCGATTACGACGCCGTAGCCGTGAACGTCACCCGGATCGTCGCCGACCTGCTGGAGGTGGACGAGGCAGGACTGACACCGGCCACCCTGCTCGCCGACATCGAGGGCTGGGACTCGGTCAACCAGATGCGGCTTCTGCTTCACCTGGAACGGGACCTGGCCGCTTCCCTCGACTACGACAGGTTCCTGAGCGCGGCCTCCCTCGGCCAACTGACCAGCCTCGCCCGGCACACCATGGCCGGCCTCGCGTGAACGCCGTCGCCTCCGCACTGCCCCGGGCACGCAGGGGCACTTGGGCCTTCCTGGGGGTGGCCCGCCGGACCTGCCACGTCCATCTCCTGGCGGACGTCGACGCCACCGCGCTGGTCCGGGCCCGCGCCGAGGCTCCCCACCTCTCGTACATCAGCTTCGTCGCCAAGGCCGCCGCCGACGCCGTCGCCGCCCATCCGCAGGCCGGCGCGCTGCTGCTCGGCGGCCGGCTGCACCCCAGGCTGGCCGTCCTGGACGACATCCACGTCAAGATCCTCTTCGACCGTACCGACGACGACGGCGCGCGCTGCGTCATGTCCGGCACCGTTGCGGCGGCCCAACTCCTGAGCGTGGACGAGATCCAACGCCGGGTGGACACCTACAAGAACGCCCCGCTCAGCGACGACGGCCCGTTCCGCGCGGCCCTGCGGCTGCAGCGCCTGCCGGCGCCCGCCGCCCGCCTGCTGTACGGACTGGCCCTGCGTGACCCGAAGCGCCGTGCCCAGGTACAGGGGACGCTCTCGGTGACCTCCGTCGGCCACGAGCCCGTACGCGCCGTGCTGCCCATGATCTCCGGCCCCCTCGGCTTCGGCGTCGGCCGGATCGCCGAGACCGCGGTCGTACGCGACCACGCCCTGGCCGTCGCCCCCGCCTTCACCCTCTCGCTCGCGTTCGACCACCGCGTACTCGACGGAGCCCTGGCCTCCCAGGTGCTCGCCCAGGTCAAACGCCGTCTCGAAACATGGGAAATCCCGTGACCGACTCATCCGCCGCGCTCGAACTCGCCGAGGCCAAGAAGTTCGTAGGACTGCACGCCCGGCACATGGGCCTGCGTACCCGCCGGGTCCAGGACACACTGCGCCGCATCACCGCACTCCACGGTGACCAGCCGGGCAGCTGGCTCGCCGAATGGTCCCGTCTCGCCGAGGAGCACCAGAGCCGCGGTCGTCACCAGGCCGCCGCCGACCACTACAACCTCGCCCGCTTCCCCTGTGCCGACACCGCGGCCAAACGGCGTGCCGAACAGCTGGCCGCCCAGAGCCTGCGCGGGTTGCTGCGCGGCCCCCGGCACGGCCGCCGGCAGACCCTCGTCCACGAGGGGCGGGAGGTCACCGTCCTCTTCCGCCCCGGCCCCCGGCGCTCGGCCCCGCTCGTCGTGATGATGGGCGGGATCGTCTCCCTCAAAGAACAGTGGGGGAGCCTGCTCGCCGCCGTACCGAGAGCCGGATGTGCGGTGGCCATCGCGGACTTCCCCGGCGTGGGCGAGAACCGGCTGCCCTACTCCCGCACCGCCGGACAGGTGTTCAGCGCCGTGATCGACGCGGTCGGCGGTGACTGCGACGGCGACCGTACGCTCGTCGTGGCCCCGAGTTTCGCCGGCCACCTCGCCCTCACACAGGCGCCCGCCGACCCTCGTATCCAGGGTGTTGTCACGGTGGGAGCCCCGCTGCGGAAGTTCTTCACCGATTCCCGCGTGCGCGACGAGATGCCCCGCATCACCCGTACCGCGCTGGAGCGTGCCTGCCGGCTGTCTCCGGGGGCCCTCGACGCGCACCTGTCCGAACTCGCCCTGAACCAGGACCAGTTGGCGGCTCTGGAGATTCCGGTGCACTACGTCGCCAGCCTCCGTGACGAGATCATCCCCACCGCGGAGTGGCGCCGCGCCGCCGCGCTCAACCCTCGCTGGCGCGTGCACGCGTTCGACGACGTCCACGGCTCTCCGCACCATGTCGTGCAGACCCGGGCCATCATCCTGAGCGCGATCCTGGCCCACGCCGGGCGTCCCCGCGCGGCGCGGGCTCTCGGAGCGCTCCGGCCACTGCTGCCCGCGGCTCGCGGAGGGCGCCGCTCATGAACGCCTTCATCCGGCCCCGCCCCGTGGACACCCCCGCTCTGCGGCTGGTCGGCTTTCACCACGCGGGCGGCTCCGCCGGGTCGTACCACCGCATGGGCCGTCAACTCCCGGACGACTGGGACCTGTTGCTGTACGACCTGCCCGGCCGCGGCCGACGGCACGCGGAGCCAGCCCTGCGGGACGCGGCGGCCGTGCTCCGTCAGGTCCTGGCCGACCTGGACCCCTGGAACGACGCGCCGACCGCGTTCTTCGGACACAGCTTCGGTGCCGTCGTCGCCCTGGAGACGGCCAGGGCCCGCGCCCAGGCCGGACATCAGCCCGTATGGGTCGGGGTCTCCGGGCACCGGCCGCCCAGCCGGCGTCCGTCCGGCCGGCTCACCGATCTCGCCGACGACGCGCTCCTGAGCACCCTGGTCGAGATGGGCGGCGTCCCGCGCCCGCTGGCCGAGGTGCCCGAGATCGCCGTACGACTCCTCGGCCTCACCCGTGCCGACCTGTACGCCGCCGAGTCCTACGCACCGTCCCCCGGCCGCCCTGCCCTGTCGTGCCCCCTGACCGTGTTCGGCGGAACCGCCGACCCCTGGGCTCCCCGGTCGGAGATGGGCGACTGGGCCCGGGAAACCCGCGACGTCTGCCGCTGGCGGTACTTCCCCGGCGGACACTTCTACCTTCTGGGCGCCGCCCTGCCGGACATCACCAGCGAAGTGGTGGCCGAGATCCGGCTGGCCGCGCCCTGGACCGTCTGGAGCGACCCCGCATGCGCCTGATCGAAGTCTCCGTGCTGCGCTCCGCCCAGCCACCCGCGCTCTGGTGCATCCTGACGACGCGCCCCGAGGCCGCGGCGCAGTCCCGTACCCCCGAGGGGCCGGAGCGGCGGGACGCCCGGCCGTCGGAGGGGCCGGCATCGCGAGACACCAGTACGCCCGGGGGGCCGGAACGACGGGACACCCGTATGCCTGGGGGCCCGGAGCGGCGGGACGCCTGGCCGTCCGACGGGCCGGCACCGCGAGACACCAGTCAGTCCGAGCAGCCGGAACGACAACACGCCCGCCAGCCCGAGAACCCGCTGTTCTCCACCGGTGCCGTGCTCGCCCCCGCCCCGGCCGCGCCGCAGACGTCCGCCGGGCCCCTGCCCCCCGGCCAGGGCCCGGCGCGGCGGCTGGCGACCCAGCTGCTGGAACGCGCCCAGACGGACGACGCCCCGACCGCTCGCTGGTACCTGCTGGCCGAGCCCGAGGGGGCCGTTCGCCCGGAGGCCCTGGCCGGGCTGCGGGAGTCTCTGCGGCGGGCCCTCACCGCGCACGGTTGCCATCGCGACGTCGTCCGCGCCGTCGCCTTCGCCGGAGACGACCTGACCGTGCTCTGCTCCAGCAGACACCGGCTCGCACCGGGCCGCTCCGTCCCCTGGCAGCTCCCCGACTACTACCCCCAGCTGCTCGAACGCATCGGCCAGCTCGCGAACCAAGGACTTCCGGCCCCCTCCATCACCCGGCGTCTCCAGGACGAGGGCTTCACCCAGGCCCCGGGCCGCGAGGAACGGATCAGCCTGCCCACCGTCCAGCGCCTCCTCCACGAAGACCTCAGCGTCCCGCTCCCCACGCGCTACCGCCGCGGGCCCGCCGAGGGCGAGGAACCCGGCCCCGACGAATGGTGGCTGCGGGACCTCGCGATCGAGCTCTCCATGCCCACCATCACGCTCTACACGTGGATCCGTCGCGGCTGGGTGCCCAGCGCCCGCAAGGAGACCCGTCCCCCGTACCGCTGGATCGTACGGGCCGACCGGGACGGCATCGCCGCCCTGCGCGCCCGCCGGTACCGCAACTCGGCCTGAGGCCCTTTCGCCGCTTGACGGCAGACGGCGTCGCCTGCGCAGACCGCCAGGTCGGCGATACTCTTGTCCGACATGGCTCACCCCGGATCCGTGGACCCAGGCTGCGCCGCCTTCGGGGCGTCACCGTCCATGGGTATGCCCGCGCGGGTTCGATCCCGCAGATCCGACGAGGGCCGTGACCGCTCCTCCTCGCCGGACGACCCACGCGACCGGGCCGCCCGCCTCGTCATCCGGACCGTCACCGACGCGACCGTGTACGGCACCCGCGTGAACTGGCGGCTCCGACTGGCCACCGACGACGCCCGCGAGGGCGACCCGTGGGCCACGCTCCGTACTCTCACCACGACGTGGTGACCGACCTGTCCCGGAGGAGTCAGAGATGACGGTGAGCCGAGTCGGCCTGGTCGTGCACAGCGGGCGCGCGGAGGCCGTGGAGGCGGCCTGTGTGGTGCGCGCGTGGTGCGAGGAGCACGCCGTGCGGTGCACGGACATCGACGTGTGGCAGGACGGCGGGCGGCACGACGCCCGTGAGGAGGCCGAGGCCGCGGGCGAGCCGGATCTCGTCGTCACGCTGGGCGGCGACGGCACCTTCCTGCGTGGTGCCCGGGTGGCCGCGGAGAACGACGCCCTGGTCCTGGGCGTCGACCTGGGGCGGTTGGGCTTCCTGACGGAGGTGCCGGCCGTCTGCGTACGTTCGGCGCTGGACGCGGTGTGCGAGGACCGGATCGCGATCGACAGCCGCATGCTGCTCGCCCTGCGGGCCTCCTGCCGCCTCGAAGTGCCGGCAGACATGGAGGCGTGGGTGCGGTACGGTCGCGGGCCGCTCCTGCCGCCTCCCCAGGTGCGCCCCGACTGCGAGGCCGACGACGAGTGGGGCATCCCGCTCGACGTCACCGCCCTCAACGACGTCGTCCTGGAGAAGCTGGCCAGGGACCGCCAGGTGTCGGTCGGCGTCTACATCGCCGGCCGGCTCCTGGCGTCCTACTCCGCCGACGCGCTGCTGGTGGCCACCCCGACCGGCTCGACCGCCTACAGCTTCGCGGCCGGCGGACCCGTCATCTCGCCGCGCGCCGAGGCCCTCGTCTTCACGCCGGTCGCCCCGCACATGGCGTTCAACCGCTCGGTCGTCACGGCCCCCGACGAGCCCGTCGGCCTGAAGGTTCTCGAACGGTCGGGGCCGGCCGCGGTCAGCATCGACGGCCAACTACGAGGCGTGCTCGATCCGGGGGACTGGATCGGCGTGTACGCGGCCCCGCGCCGACTGCGGGCTGTCCGGCTGGGGCCGATGGACTTCTACGGCCGGCTGCGCGAGCGGATGAACCTGACCGACGCCCCGGCCGCGGTCGCCGACGGATCCCCCGCGCCCCTCTGGTCGGTGACAACACCTCCGCCCGCAGACCTCGCCCATCTGGCGCTGCTGAGGGGCCCGGACGGTCCCTCCCCCATGCGCTGACCGCTGTGGAGACCTCAGGGTCAGGGACGGACGAGGACCTTGAGGGCCTCGCGCCGGTCCATCGCGCGGTAACCGTCCGGCACTTCGTCGAGGGTGACGGTGCTGTCGAACACGCGGCCGGGGGCGACCGTACCGTCGAGGACGCCGACAGACGCTCGTCCGCGTGCTGCACCTGAGTGACGGCCAGCGCGACTACCTGTACGAGCTGGCCGGCAAGGCGGGCGCCCGGCCGCCCCGGCGCGTCGGGCAGAAGGTGCAGCCGCAGCTTCGGCGGGTACTGGACGACCTGACCGCCACCCCGGCCGTCGTCCTGGGGCGGCGGCCCACGACGGGCTGCGCCTGCTCGCTTCCTGGGCGGCCGACCGTCTAGAGCCGACGGACATCAGTCCCTGAGCACGCACGCCTCGTCGGGGGACCGGAACACCGGCTGCGCCGACGGCTCTTGTCGTGCTTCTTCAGCGACCGCGACAGCACGGTCACCTCGGCGCCCATGGCGTGGGCGAACCTCACGGCCATGTGGCCGAGTCCGCCGAAGCCGATGACGGCGACCTTCTTGCCGGGACCCGCACCGAAGCGCCGGAGCGGCGAGTACATGGTGATGCCCGCGCACAGCGGCGGGGCCGACCGCGGCGACCACGCCGGCGATCTCGTGGCCCGGCACGACCGGGTAGATCTGCTCGCGGCGTCTAGAGCCAGTCCCGTCGCTTGAAAATCACGTACAAACTGGCGCAGACAATCCCCATCAGCCCGATCGCAAGGGGGTACCCGAAGCTCCAGCCCAGCTCCGGCATGTTCTCGAAGTTCATGCCGTAGATGGTCCCGACGAGTGTGGGAGCGAAGAGAATCGCCGCCCACGCCGAGATCTTCTTGATCTCTTCGTTCTGCTGGAAGCCCGCCTCCGCCAGGGCCCGCATCTCCGCGTTCTGCTGCTGCGTGACCAGCGTCGCGTTCACCGTCAGGATGTCCGTCAGGGCCTGGCGGAAGCCGTCGACGCGTTCGCTGGTGTGGGTGACGTGGTCGGCGACGTCGCGGAGGTAGCGCTGGAGTTCCTCGTCCGTGCCGTACTTGGCGAAACCGGCCATCAGGCCGTGCAGCATGCCGACCAGCGGGCGGGTGGCGCGCTGGAACTCGACCATTTCCCGGGAGAGTTCGTAGATGCGGCGGGAGACCTCGGGGTCGCCGCGGAAGACCTCGGTCTCGATCTCGTCGATGTCGTTCTGGACGCCGGAGACGACTGGGAGGTAGCCGTCGACGACGGCGTCGAGGATCGCGTAGAGGACGGCCTCCGGGCCGAGTTTCAGCAGCTCGGGGGTGTCCTCCATGCGGTGGCGCACCGCCGAGAGGTCGGGCGTCGTGCCGTGCCGGACCGTGATCACGAAGTCCGGCCCCACGAACACGTGCAGCTCGGCGAAGTCGACCTCCTCGGGCGCGTCCAGATAGCGCGCGGCACGCAGGACCACGAAGAGCGTGTCGCCGTACCGCTCCAGCTTCGGACGCTGGTGCGCCTCCATGGCGTCCTCGACGGAGAGCGGGTGCAGGTCGAACTCGCCGGCCAGGGAGAAGAGTTCGCCCTCCGTGGGGCGGGCCAGGCCGATCCATGCCATGCCGTCCGGCTCGTCGCGCAACTGGCGGAAGGTGTCGGCGAGGGAGGAGGGGGTCGAGACACGCACGCCGTCGCGGTACAGGGCCGCCTGTACGACGCTGGCGCCCTCGGTGGTCCCCGGCTCCTGTGGGCCGGGGCGAGGGGACGGGGGCTGCGCAGGCTGCGCGGATGGCGCGGGTGGCGCGGCCTGTGAGTTCAGGCCGCGTCGCCACACGGATGAGCGGGCGCGTCGGTCGGACATCGCGGACGCCTCCAGGGTCGAACGTACGTCTGCGCGATCACGAAGAAGGATATACGGGGCAAACGGCCCGAGCGTGCCCACTCGCCCGGAGATCCGCCCTGGGATCCGTCCTCGGATCCGTCCTCGGATCCGATGAGCATTGCGGACAGACAGTGTCCGCAAGCATCGCTAGCGTGCGGTGCATGACGAAGACGACCTCGACGGCACGTACCAGGACGTCGGCCCCCGTACTCGGTACCCGCGCCCTCAACCGCGCGACCCTCGACCGTCAGCTTCTGCTGCGCCGCTCGCCGCTGTCCGCGCAGGCCGCCGTCGAGCACCTCCTCGGTCTCCAGGCGCAGAACGTGAAGCCGCCGTACTACGCCCTCGCCGCCCGTCTCGCCGGCTTCGACCCCGAGGCGTTGTCGCAGCTCATGGCCGACCGGGAGGCCGTACGCATCGTCACCATGCGCTCCACCATCCACACGCACACCGCCGCCGACGCCCTCACCCTGCGTCCGCTCGTGCAGGCCGCACGCGACCGGGAGCTGGTCACCTTCCGCAAGGGGCTCACCGGCGTCGACCTGGACCGGCTCGCCGCGATCAGCCGGGAGCTGGTGGAGGCCGAGCCGCGCACCATGAAGCAGCTGGGCCAGGCGCTGCTCGCCGAGTGGCCGGATGCCGACCCGCTCGCGCTCTCCGTCGCCGCCCGCTGCCGTCTGCCCCTCGTCCAGGTCACCCCGCGCGGCCTGTGGGGCCGCAGCGGCCAGGTCGCGCTGACCACCGCCGAGCACTGGCTGGGCCGCCCCGCCGTGCCCGCCCCCGCGCCGGACGCGACCGTCCTGCGGTATCTCGCCGCCTTCGGGCCCGCCTCCGTCAAGGACATGCAGACCTGGGCGGGGCTGACCCGGCTGCGCGAGACCTTCGAACGGCTCCGGCCCCAGCTGATCACGTTCCGTGACGAGAACGGTGTCGAGCTCTTCGACCTCCCGGACGTGTCCCGCCCGGACGCGGACACCCCGGCCCCGCCGCGCTTCCTGCCCGAGTTCGACAACCTGCTCCTCTCCCACGCCGACCGCTCGCGGGTGGTGCCGGCCGCCTTCAAGGGACGCGCCTGGCAGGGCAACCAGGCGCACCGCACCCTGCTCGTCGACGGTTTCCTGGCGGGCGTATGGCGGCCGGAGGGCGAGGTCCTCACTATCGAGCCGTTCGGCACGAAGGTGCCGGCGGCCAGTTGGGGTGGCGTGGGGAAGCCGGCCGCCGGCAAGTCGGGGGAAACGGGGAGTGGATAGGGGGCGTTGCGGGCCGCTCGTGGTGGCTCGCAACGCCCCCTGGCAATTCACCTGAGGGGTACTCAGGAGATCATCGGTGACTACGAGTTGATCTGTGCGGTCACCAGGCTGGAGAAGGTCGTCAGTCGGGTGTAGACGCCCGGGTAGCCGGGCGCCGCGCAGCCCTTGCCCCAGGAGGTGATGCCGGCCAGGACGTCGCCGATGAGCAGCGGGCCGCCGCTGTCGCCCTGGCAGGTGTCGACGCCGCCGGAGGTGTATCCGGCGCAGACCATGTCGCTGGCGATGAAGTCGGAGCCGTACGAACTGGCGCAGCTGGAGTCGGACATGATCGGGACGGTCGCGGTGCGCAGCTGGTTGGAGGAGCTGCCGCCCGAGGAGGTGGTGCCCCAGCCGAGGATGCGGGCGGTGGCGCCGGTCGCGTAGACGCCGGTGTCCGAGGAGGAGACGTACGACGCCGTGGTGTACGGCATCGAACTCGACAGGGTCAGCACGGCCACGTCGTCGCCGTTGGTCGTGCCCGTGTAACCGGGGTGGATCCAGATCTTGCTGACCTGGCGGACGGCGCCGTTCGTGCCGTTGAGGTACGTTCTGCCGCCGACCACGCGGACGCTGCTGGTGGTCTCGCCGACCATGCAGTGCGCGGCCGTGACCACCTTGGTGGGCGAGACCAGGGTGCCGCCGCAGAACTGGTTCTGCCAGGCGTCCGTGAGCTGCATCATGAACGGGTACGCGGTCGTCGTGGTGGTTGTACCGCCCACGATGGGCTGCGGCGCGGCCACGGCGGAGGGGGCGCCGAGCAGCGCGGTCGCGGCGGCGGCAGCGGTGGCCACGCCTACGGCGGCGGCCTTCTTGGCACGGTTGAACCCGAACATGGGTCTCCTAGGAGTTTGCCGGTGGGGGGACGCGCGGGTGGGGGGTGCTGCACGGAGCCTCGGGACCGGCCCCTGTGCCCGGGCGAGCGGCACGTCCACACGCTAGGGCGTGAGGCCTTTCTCCCCCAATGAGGGAACCCCCTAAGGGAGTTGGGGGAGGGAAAACCCTTGGCGGTGCGGGGCGGGGTTTGCGTACGGTGCCGTCCGGTTGGTCCCGGCCTGGGGGGCTCCGCCCGGTCGCCCGAAGGTCTCGTCCTCAAACTCCCCCACTCTCGGCTTCTCCCCCGGTGCCTTAAGGGCCTGGGAGGTACCCCCAGAGCGGGGGGACCCCCACGACGGGCTACGGGATGCCCCAGCGCCTCAGGCTCAGGTCGACGACCGCGCCTCGAGCCGGCTCAGCCGCTCCTCCGCCCCGCCGCCAGCCGGACTATGTCCACCCGCGACCGAATCCCCAGCTTCCGGTACACCCGCGTGAGCGTCGCCTCCACCGTCTTCACGCTGATGAACAGGCGCGCGGCGATCTCGCGGTTGGTGGCGCCCTCCATGACGAGGGCGGCGACCTGGCGTTCGGTGGCGGCGAGGGCGTCGAGGGCGGCGGAGGCGAGGGGCGGTGGGGTGGGGCGGGCGGTGGCCGCGGACTCGGCCTGGCGGAGCCAGGGCAGGGCGCGGCAGCGGCGGAAGAGGCGGGCCGCCTCCTCGTACGAGGCGGGGCCGGGCCGGAGGGTGCGCAGGCCGGCGAGGGCGTACGCGGCGCGGGCCTCCTCCAGGCCGTAGCCCAGCTTGCCGAGGCGGTCCTGCGCGGAGGTCAACTGCCGTTCGGCGGCGCCGTGTTCGCCGCGGGCGGCACGTACCAGAGCCTCGGCGCGGTCGAGGACGGCGAGCACGCTCTCGCGTTCGAGGCGCAGGGCCCGCCGCCGGGTGACGTCGATGACGTCCTGCGCCTCCACGGGCTCACCGATCCGTACCAGCGCCTCGGCGAGATCGCCGTGCCAGCGGCCACGGGCGGGGTCGACGACCCCGAGCCGCTCCTCCAACTCCCGTACGCGGCGCAGCGACTGGACCGCCGCCGTGGCGTCCCCGGCGACCAGCTGGGCGTGCCCGAGGGCGCCCAGGGCGCGCGACAGATAGACCAGGTCGCCGTCCTCCTCGGCGCGGTCCACGGCCTCCCGGGCGAGCGCGAGCGCGCGGTCCGCGTCGCCGCCCGCGGCCTCGGCGAGCGAGGTGAACATGGCGGTGGCCGCCTCGCCGATCCCCGTGTCGCGGGCCAGCCGCAGAGCCTCCCTGGCCAGGTCGAGGGCCCGGCCGCAGTGCCCGGAGCGCAGCTCGGTCTCGGCGAGCCCGCGCAGGAAGTGCACCTCGCTCTCGACCATGCCGCGCCGCTGCACCTCGCGCAGCAGCGCGGTGATGGTCGTACGGGCCTCGACGAGCTGGTCGCTCATGATCAGCCAGCGGAAGCGGGCGGCACCGGCGCCGTTGTGGTCGCACGCCACACGGGGGTCCTGCGGCTCGCGCATCGCCCGCTGGATGGTCGCTGGGGCGTCCGGGTGCCCCATCAGGGTCTCCATCTGCGCCTGGAAGCCCAGCGCGAGGAGCTCGGTCGGCCGGTCCCCGGCACGTGCCGCGAGGCGCGCGGCGGCAGCGGCCTCCTCGCGGGCCTTGTCCATCTCGCCCTCCATGAGCAGGGCCCGCCAGGCCAGTTGGTAGCGGACGAGGGCGAGCAGCCGGGGGTCGTCGCCCGCGTCCGCGAGCGCGTGCGGGAAGACCGCGTCGATCTCGGCCATGGCCTGCCCCGCGGCGTCGATGACGACCATCCAGGCGCGTACCCGGTCCGCGGGCCCGGTGGCCCGGGCCAGCACCTGACGCGCGATGTCCCGCGCCAGGTCCGTCTCACCGGCCGTCAGCGCGTCCTCGGCTGCCTGCAGCCGCCGCTCGTCCGGACCCGGCACGGCGTCGGCCGGAGTGTGCCGCGCCGCGAGCAGCCCGAGCCCCGCGGCGACCGAGGGCGCGCCGCGGTCCCGGGCGGCGGTCGCGGCCTTGCCGAGCCGGGCCGCGACCCGCGGGTCCGTACCGGTGGTGGCCAGGGCGAGGTGCCGGGCCCGCTCGATGGGATCGGAGGCCGCCGTGGACAGCGCGGCGTGGGCGGCGCGCCGCTCCTGGGCGCTCGCCTCCGCGTACAGGGCGGCGGAGACCAGCGGATGCGCGAACCGGATGCCGGGTGTCTCGCGCTCGGTCGCGAGCAGCCCGAGCGCTGCGGCGGAGGCCGTCTCCGCCTCGGCGTTCTCGCGGCCCGCCGCGTGCAGCAGCGCCAGCGTGGGGCGGGCCCCCGCGCTCGCCACGAGCAGGGTGCGGCGGGCCTCCGCGGACAGCATCTCCAGGCGGCTGAGCACCAGCGCGCGCAGCGAGGTCGGCACGGGCAGCGGCTCGCCCGGGCTCGGCGGAGTCGGGGACTCGGCGAGGGCACGGCCCAGCTCCAGCGCGAACAGCGGGTTGCCGCCGCTGGTGCGGTGGATGTCCCGCACGGTGGAACGGGGCAGCCCCGTGTAGCCGCGCCGGCCGAGGAGTTCGGCCACGTGGGTGCGGGAGAGCGGGTTGATCCGTAAGGCCAGGGTGTCCGGCGGGGACGCGCGTAGACAGCGGTCGTGCTCCTGCAGGGGCTCCGTGTCCGTGCGTACGGCGCACAGCATGCGCACCGGCATGTCGCCGAGACGGCGGGCGGCGAAGCCCAGCAGTTCGGCGCTCGCCGGGTCGAGCCACTGCAGGTCGTCGGCGACGATCAGCACCGGGCCCTGGGCGGCCAGCGCCCGGAACACGGACAGCACCGCGAGCCGCAGCGCCAACCCGTCGCGCTGGAGGGTGGATTCGCCGCGGCCGGTGAGCGCCGACTCCAGGGCGGTGCGCTGCGGGGCGGGCAGCCGGTCGGAGACCTCGTCCACGACCAGGCCGAGGAGATCGGCCAGCGCGAGGAAGGGGAGATGGGATTCGGACTCGGTGGCCGAACAGCGCAACACGGTCCGTGCCGATTCGGCGTATTCCGCGGCCAATGCCCGCAGGACGGTCGACTTTCCTATTCCCGCGGGGCCGTGCACCAGCACACTGCCCCCGCCCGAGAGCTGCTCCCGCGCCCCCGCGAAGAGCTCCTCCCGGCCGATGACCAGGTCGGGGCGGGGTCTCGCAGGCTCCTTGAAGTCCCCTCGCACGGTCACCGCTCCCCTCACGCGTTGTGTTCGGCCAATGTTAGGCAATGTCCCTTTGAATTTCGGACTGTCGGGGTGGTGAGGGAAATAACAAGGGGGACGCATACGTCATTTCAAGGCGCCGACGTCTGAATGGACTCAGGGCCGTCTACGGCAGCAGCCCGGCCCGGCGCGCCGCGACGACCGCCTCCAGACGGGTGTGGGCACCGAGCTTGCGCATCGCCGACCGGAGGTATCCCTTCACGGTCTCGGGACGGATGCCCAGTCGCCGCGCGGCCACCGCGTTGGTCGCGCCGCCGGCCACACACGCGAGCACGTCCACCTCGCGCGGTGCGAGGTCCACGTGCAGCGGCCCCCGTACCGGTGAGGCACCCGCCAAGCGCCCGCACACGGAGAGGAGTTCGGCCCTCAGCGCAGGGTCGGCGATCCGCGGTGCCAGCGCCCGCAGCGCCCCGTGCGCCTCGCGCACCTCCTCCCACGCCGCGCTGCCCACCGCCGGGTCGGGCTCCCGCGCGCGCGAGGCGGCCAGCAGGTCCCGCGCCTCGTCCCGTACGGCCAGGGCCTGTTCCACGTCCCGGGCCGCCGCGACGGCCGCGCCGAGCGTGCGGTCGCCCAGGGGCCGGGCCGTCCGCAGGGCGCCGTACAGCACGCCGCGCACCCGGCGGCGTACGACGACGGGGACCGCGAGCACGGAGAACAGCCCCTCGGTGGCGACCGCCACGTCGTACTCGTGGCTGATCTGCCGTGAGGCCGAGTAGTCGGTCACGGCGCACGGCCGGGCGAGCGCCACCGCCTTGCCGCCCAGGCCGTTGCCCGAGGACACCGCGAGCTCGCTGAGTGCGGCCGTCGCCGTACCGCTGAGCTCGCTGATGCGCACCTGCCTGCTCGCGGGCTCGACCAGGCCGCCGAAGGCGACCGGCAGCCCCGTCGCGCGGCGCAGCCGCACCAGCGCACCACGCATCTCCACCGCCTCGGCTGCGTCTGCTGCCACCTGTTCGCCCCTTCAGCGCGGCGCACCCCCGTTCGGGGGTGGTGAGACCTGCATCACGGAATACACGATGTTAGGCGGCTGCCCGGCAACAAGGAGGACACATGACGGCGACGACGAGCACCACGGACGAGTTCCGCGCCGCGCGGGACTTCCTGCTGGCGCACCGCGAGGACTACGCGAAGGCCTACGAAGGCTTCCGCTGGCCCCGCCCGCAGTACTTCAACTGGGCACTCGACTGGTTCGACGTCATCGCGCGGGGCAACGACCGCACCGCCCTGCACATCGTCGAGGAGGACGGCGAGCGCACCGAGATCTCCTTCGCCGAGATGTCCGAACGCTCGAACCGGGCGGCCAACTGGCTGCGCGCGCAGGGCGTCGGCGCCGAGGACCGCATCCTCGTCATGCTCGGCAACCAGGCCGAACTGTGGGAGACGGCCCTCGCCGCGATGAAGCTGCGCGCCGTCGTCATCCCGGCCACCCCGCTGCTCGGCGCCGCCGACCTGCGCGACCGCGTCGAGCGCGGCAGCGTCCGGCACGTCCTCGTCCGGGCCGAGGACGCGGAGAAGTTCGACGAGGTGCCGGGCGGCTACACCTGCATCGCGGTCGGCGGCTCCCGGCCCGGATGGCGGTCGTACGAGGAGGCGTACGCCGCCGACGCGGCCTTCGAGCCCGACGGTCCCACCCGGTCGGACGACCCGCTGATGCTCTACTTCACCTCGGGCACCACGGCCCGCCCCAAACTCGTCGAGCACACGCACGTCTCGTATCCGGTCGGCCATCTGGCGACCATGTACTGGATCGGGCTCAAGCCCGGTGACGTGCACCTGAACATCTCCTCGCCCGGCTGGGCCAAGCACGCCTGGTCCAACCTCTTCGCGCCCTGGAACGCGGAGGCGACCGTCTTCCTCCACAACTACACGCGCTTCGACGCGGGCCGGCTGATGGCGGAGATGGACCGGGCGCAGGTCACCACCTTCTGCGCCCCGCCCACCGTGTGGCGCATGCTCATCCAGGCCGATCTGACGCAGCTGCGCACCCCGCCGCGCGAGGCCGTCGCCGCCGGTGAGCCGCTGAACCCCGAGGTCATCGAACAGGTGCGACGTGCCTGGGGCGTCACCATCCGGGACGGCTTCGGACAGACCGAGACGGCCGTGCAGGTCTCCAACAGCCCGGGGCAGCAGCTGAAGACGGGCTCCATGGGCCGGCCCAGCCCTGGCTTCCGCGTCGAGCTCCTCGACCCGGTGTCGGGTGTGCCCGGTGCGGCCGAGGGCGAGATCGCGCTCGACCTGTCGGCGCGGCCGGTGGGCGTGATGACCGGCTACCACGGCGACGCCGACCGCACCGCCGAGGCCATGGCAGGCGGCTACTACCGCACCGGGGACATCGGCTCGCGGGACGCCGACGGATACATCACCTATGTCGGCCGGGCCGATGACGTGTTCAAGGCATCCGACTACAAGATCTCCCCCTTCGAGCTGGAGAGCGCGCTCCTGGAGCACGAGGCGGTGGCCGAGGCGGCCGTCGTGCCGGCGCCGGACGAGCTGAGGCTCGCCGTTCCGAAGGCGTACGTCGTCCTTGCGGCGGGTTACGAGCCGGGCCCCGACACCGCCAAGGTGATCTTCGAGCACTCGCGCACGGTCCTCGCGCCGTACAAGCGCATCCGGCGCCTGGAGTTCGGCGCACTCCCCAAGACCGTCTCCGGCAAGATCCGCCGGATCGAGCTGCGCGAGGCCACGGCCGCGGGCTCGGACGCCGAGTACCGCGAGGAGGACGTCCGGTGAGCGAGCTGCTGTCGTACGCGCATGGCACGAGCACCACACCACTGCTGGGTGACACGATCGGCGCCAACCTGGACCGGGCGATCGCCGCGTACCCGGAGCGCGACGCGCTCGTGGACGTGCCCTCCGGACGCCGTTGGACGTACGCCGAGTTCGGCGCCGCGGTGGACGAGGTGGCGCGCGGTCTGCTCGCCCAGGGCGTGCTGAAGGGCGACCGCGTCGGCATCTGGGCGATCAACTGCCCCGAGTGGGTGCTCGTCCAGTACGCGACCGCGCGGATCGGCGCGATCATGGTGAACATCAACCCCGCCTATCGCGCACACGAGTTGGCGTACGTACTGAAGCAGGCCGGGATCTCGGTCCTGATCGCCTCGCAGGCGCACAAGAGCAGCGACTATCGGGCTCTGGTCAACCAAGTCCGCGAGCAGTGCCCGGAGTTGCGCGCGACCGTGTACATCGGCGCCCCCTCGTGGGACACCTTGATCGCGGGTGCCGCGTCCGTTCCCGTCGAGCAACTGGCAGCCGTCGCCGCCGAATTGAGCTGCGACGACCCCGTCAACATCCAGTACACCTCGGGCACCACGGGCTTCCCGAAGGGCGCCACGCTCTCCCACCACAACATTCTCAACAACGGCTACTGGGTGGGCCGTACGGTCGGCTACACCGAGCAGGACCGGGTCTGTCTGCCCGTGCCCTTCTACCACTGCTTCGGCATGGTCATGGGAAACCTCGGAGCCACCTCGCACGGCGCCTGCATCGTGATCCCGGCGCCGTCCTTCGAACCCGCGGCCACGCTGCGGGCCGTGCAGCAGGAGCGGTGCACCTCCCTGTACGGCGTCCCGACCATGTTCATCGCGGAGCTGAACCTGCCCGACTTCGCTTCGTACGACCTGTCCTCGCTCAGGACCGGCATCATGGCGGGCTCGCCCTGCCCGGTCGAGGTGATGAAACGCGTGGTCGCCGAGATGCACATGGAGGAGGTCTCCATCTGCTACGGCATGACCGAGACCTCCCCGGTGTCCCTGCAGACGCGCAGGGACGACGACCTGGAGCACCGCACGGGCACGGTCGGCCGGGCCCTCCCGCACATCGAGGTCAAGGTCGTCGACCCGGTGGACGGCGTGACCACCGCGCGCGGCACCGCGGGCGAACTGTGCACCCGCGGCTACAGCGTCATGCTCGGCTACTGGAACGAGCCCGAGAAGACCGCCGAGGCCATCGACGCGGGGCGCTGGATGCACACGGGTGACCTCGCCGTGATGCGCGAGGACGGCTACGTCGAGATCGTCGGGCGCATCAAGGACATGATCATCCGGGGCGGTGAGAACATCTACCCGCGCGAGATCGAGGAGTTCCTGTACGCCCACCCGAAGATCGCCGACGTCCAGGTGGTCGGCATCCCGCACGAGCGGTACGGCGAGGAGGTGCTCGCCTGCGTCATCCCGCGCGACCCGGCCGATCCGCTCACGCTGGAGGAGCTGCTGGCCTTCTGCGAGGGGCAGTTGGCGCACTACAAGATCCCGAGCAGGCTGCGGATCCTGGACTCCTTCCCGATGACGGTCTCGGGGAAGGTGCGGAAGGTCGAGCTGCGGGAGACGTACGCCGAGTAGCCGCCGGGCCGGTGGTCAGCCCGCGGCGGCGATGAGCTGGTCGGCCGGGCTGTTCACCGGCTGCGGGGTGCCCGTGAGGTCGAGGACGAAGAGCGGGACGCCGAGGGTGTCGGCTCGGGCGCGGGCGTCGTCGGCGTAGCCCGCGAGGGAGAAGTACACGCAATCCGCCGACTCCGTCATGGCCGTCAGCCACAGGCACTCCACGTCGCGCAGCGAGACCGGGCGGACCGTGGGGTCCACCTGGGCCAGGATGCCGCGGGCGGCGAGCCCGATCCCGGACGGCGGCCGCTGGTCCGCCCGCCGGATGTCACGGTAGCCGAGCCAGCGCAGGTACAGCGCGGCCGCCGTGACGGCATCCCGCGCGGTACGGATGACAACCGGCTGGAACGCCGGGCGGGGTGGGGATGACGGGGCGCGGGGTGACCTTGCGGTGCGGCGGCTGTGCTCGCGACCTTGGCCCCGACCGCGGTCCGGCTCCCGGCCCAGGTCCCGGTCCGGCTCCTGGCCCCGGTCTTGGTCGCGGTCCCGGTCCTGGCCCCGGCCCGCATCCCGGCCCCGGTCCTCGCCCCTCTCTCGCGTCGGCCTGTCCGTCTCATGCGGGCGGTCATCCGGGGCGGCCGTTCGCGCTCGGGTTTCCGTGACTCCGTCGGCGTGCGCGTCGGCGGCCGTGCCCGGTGTCAGGTCCGCGCGCTGCGGGTGCCGTACCCCTCGGACCGGAATGCGCAGCGTCGTGCCGCAGGAGCATCCCAGCTCGGGGTGGGGCCACTGGCTGTCGCGGTCGCAGGCCGCGCAGTGGACGGTGACCCAGTCGTCGTCCCAGACGCGGTGGGTGACGGGCGACGGATCCGCGAGGCAGTCGAGCGGAGGCGTCACCGGCGCTCCGCACACGCACGGATACGCCGGTGCCGCGTAGAGATGCTCCAGGCGGCAGGCCGGACACCGTACCGGCACGGTCTCGGCCATGGCTTACTCCAGGACGTCACGTCGGGACAGCAGGTCCATCGTCCTCCAGGGAGGAGGCGTGCGGCAGGCAAACGGTTCCACAGCCACCACCGGCTCACGCCCCCTGCTCCCACTCTTGACGCCCCTCACCACGCCGCCTACATTGCTTCCAGATAGTAGAAGTTAGTTTCCGTAATACGGAATACCGGAAAAACGGAAACCGACTGGGAAACCAGCTCTCCGAGGGGCGCGACGGGAGCGTGAATCCGACAGCCGAAGCAGGAGTACTCCATGGCTCGTATGACCGCTGCCCGCGCGGCAGTCGAGATCCTGAAGCGCGAAGGCGTCAGTGACGCGTTCGGCGTGCCGGGCGCGGCGATCAACCCCTTCTACGCGGCTCTGAAGGCGTCCGGCGGGATCAACCACACCCTCGCTCGGCATGTCGAGGGCGCCTCACACATGGCGGAGGGCTACACGCGGACCCGCCCGGGCAACATCGGCGTGTGCGTCGGCACTTCGGGTCCCGCCGGCACCGACATGATCACCGGGCTCTACTCCGCCATCGGCGACTCGATCCCGATCCTGTGCATCACGGGCCAGGCCCCCACCGCCGTGATCCACAAAGAGGACTTCCAGGCCGTCGACATCGCCTCGATCGCCAAGCCGGTCACGAAAATGGCTGTCACCGTGCTGGAGGCCGCGCAGGTTCCCGGCGTCTTCCAGCAGGCGTTCCATCTGATGCGCTCCGGCCGTCCCGGTCCCGTCCTCATCGACCTGCCCATCGACGTCCAGCTCACCGAGATCGAGTTCGACCCGGAGACGTACGCGCCGCTCCCGGCGTACAGGCCCGCCGCCACCCGCGCCCAGATCGCGAAGGCGATCACCCTCCTCAACGCGTCCGAGCGTCCGCTGATCGTCGCCGGTGGCGGTGTCATCAACGCCGACGCCTGCGAACTCCTTGTAGAATTCGCCGAGTTGACGGGCACTCCGGTCATCCCGACCCTGATGGGCTGGGGCGTTCTGCCCGACGACCACGAGCTGAACGCCGGCATGGTCGGTCTCCAGACCTCGCACCGCTACGGCAACGCGACTTTCCTGGAGTCCGACTTCGTCCTCGGCATCGGCAACCGCTGGGCCAACCGCCACACCGGCAAACTGGACGTCTACACGGCGGGCCGTACGTTCGTCCATGTCGACATCGAGCCCACCCAGATCGGCAAGATCTTCGCTCCCGACTACGGCATCGCGTCCGACGCCAAGGCCGCCCTGGAGCTGTTCGTGGAGGTGGCACGGGAGTTGAAGGCGGCCGGCACGCTGCCCGACCGCTCCGCCTGGGCCGCCGCCGCGCAGGACAAGAAGGCCAGTCTCCAGCGCCGTACGCACTTCGACGACATCCCGATCAAACCGCAGCGCGTCTACGAGGAGATGAACAAGGCCTTCGGCCCGGAGACCCGGTACGTCACCACCATCGGCCTCTCGCAGATCGCGGGCGCCCAGATGCTGCACGTCTACCGGCCACGCCACTGGATCAACTGCGGCCAGGCGGGCCCGCTCGGCTGGACGGTCCCGGCCGCGCTCGGCGTCGCCAAGGCCGACCCGGGGGCGCAGGTCGTCGCCCTGTCCGGCGACTACGACTTCCAGTTCATGATCGAGGAGCTGGCCGTCGGGGCCCAGCACAGGATCCCGTACGTCCATGTCCTGGTGAACAACGCCTACTTGGGCCTGATCCGCCAGGCGCAGATCGGCTTGGACATCAATTTCCAGGTCAACCTGGAGTTTGAGAACATCAACTCGCCCGAGCTCGGGGTGTACGGCGTCGATCACATCAAGGTCGCCGAAGGTCTCGGCTGCAAGGCGATCCGGGTCACCGACCCGAGCGAGCTCGGGGCCGCCTTCGAGCAGGCCAAGAAGCTCGCCGTCGAACACCAGGTCCCGGTCGTCGTCGAAGCGATCCTGGAGCGCGTCACCAACATCGCGATGAGCAGGACGAACGACATCAGTGATGTCGTCGAGTTCGAGGAGCTCGCGACCGAGCCGGGCCACGCGCCCACCTCGATCAGGACGCTGAAGGTCTGACACCGTCAAGGAGCGCGACGGTCGGAGACTTCCTCCCGACCGCCGCGCTCCTTGGTGCTCCCCCGTACCCCCGTACCCCCGTACCCCCGTTCCCCCGTATTCCCCGTTCCCCCGTATTCCCCGTACGGAGCCCGCCGCCCCCGTGTCGGCGGGCCCCGCGTGACGAGAATGTGCCCTGAACCGGGGGGAGTTGAAGCCCCTTGACCGGTGTTCAGAGGTTGATTTGAGGGTTCCGTAGCGGGTCTACGTACGGTCGTGTACGGCTAGGCGCCCGCGGCGTCCGGGTGTTCCGTAAGGCCGGGCCAGTCGTCGGGGCCGCCGCCCTGCCACTCGATGACGTCGCTCTCCTCGACCTCGATCTCGTCGAGGTCGACACAGGCCCGGCGCAGAATCTCGACGACGTCATCGAGGTGGTAGGCGATACCGAGCGTCTCGTCCCCCATGGTCACCCGCCGCGACCCGTCCAGCGCCGGGGTGTGCACAACGATGCTGGGATAGTCCATGCCTCCAGGCTGCTGCGCGCTGCCTGGATCCGCACGCGGAGCACACGGCAGAGCGCCGGGTACGGAACCGTCCGTACCCGGCGCTCTGGGCCGATGACCTGTGAAGGTGGCTGGGACCGCGGCGGATGCGACGGCACCGGGGCCCGCCTTCCCTCAGGTCGAGAAGGGGGGCTCGGTCCTTCACCACCGCACTGGCTCGCACTCCGCCGCGGTCCTCACCTCGCCCGCGTCATCCGAGGACCACCCCTCATCGGGTCGCTCGGTCGTCGCGGACTGTGTGTCCGGAGGCTTGATCCCCCGTCAGGCTCCGGACACGGTCAGGGAGTTCAGTCATCACGCGCAGGGCGCGCTGGCGCCGAAGGTGGATCCGGGCCGCGGCGGCGCCTGGGCGCGACAGGACAGGTGTCGGCGCCGCGGCGGCCCGGAAGTCTGGGAGGGGGACTCAGACCTGGGCGCCGGACAGGCGCTCCACGGCCCGCAGCAGGGCCGAGTGGTCCAGGCCGCCGTCGCCCTGGGCGCGCAGCGAGGCGACGAGCTGGGCGACGACGGCGCCGGCCGGCAGCGCGGCACCGACATTGCGGGCGGCGTCCGTGACGATGCCCATGTCCTTGTGGTGCAGGTCGATCCGGAAGCCCGGCTTGAAGTCGCGGTTCAGGAAGTTGTCCTTCTTGCGCGCCAGCACGGTGGAGCCCGCGAGGCCGCCGCCCAGGACGTCGAGCGCGGCCTTCAGGTCCACGCCGGACTTCTCCAGGAAGACCACGGCCTCGGCGCACGCCTGGATGTTCACGGCGACGATCAGCTGGTTGGCGGCCTTCACGGTCTGGCCCGAGCCGTGCGGACCGCACAGCACGATGGTCTTGCCGAGCGCCTCGAAGATCGGCACGGCCTCGTCGAAGTCGGCCTGCTCGCCACCGACCATGATCGACAGCACCGCCTCGACGGCCCCGGCCTCGCCGCCCGACACCGGGGCGTCCAGGACGCGGATGCCCTTATCCTTGGCCGCCTTCGCGAGATCCACGGACGTCTGCGGCGTGATGGACGACATGTCGATCAGCAGGGCGCCGGACTTCGCGTTCTCGAGGATGCCGTCAGGCCCGTACGAGACGGCCTCGACCTGCGGGGAGGCGGGCACCATCGTGATCACGACGTCGGCGTCGCGCACCGCTTCCGCGATCGAACCGGCGGCCGTACCGCCCGCGGCGGCCAGACGCTCCAGCTTGTCCCGCTCCAGCGTGAAACCGGTGACGTCGTACCCGGCCTTGATCAGGTTCTCCGACATGGGCGAGCCCATGATGCCGAGACCGATCCACGCGACCGCGGGTCGGGTCGGGTGGGAAGAATCCGCGAGATTGCTCATGAGGGTGCCTCTCCAACTGCTCTGCTACGTCTGGGGGTTGCCGCTCAGCGGGCGGCTCGGGCCTCGCGCGGGAGCCACGCGAAGGCCTGCGTGCTCGGGCGGTCACCCGGCTTGTACTCCAGGCCGACCCAGCCCTCGTAACCAGCCTTGCGCAGCTGGCCGAGGAGGTCTTCCAGGGGGAGGGTGCCGGTGCCGGGGGCGCCGCGGCCGGGGTTGTCGGCGATCTGCACGTGGCCGGTCTTGGCGGCGTACCGCTCGATGACCGACGGCAGGTCCTCGTCGTTCATGGACAGGTGGTAGAGGTCCATGAGGAACCTGGCGTTGCTGAGGCCGGTCGCCTCGTTGACCTTGTCCACGATCTCGATCGCCTTGGGTGCGCTCACGATCGGGCAGAGCGGCGACTCGGGCTTGTTCAGCGCCTCGATCAGCAGGATCGCGCCGATGCGGTCGGCGGCCCGGGCCGCGAGGACCAGGTTCTCCAGCGCGAGTGTGTCCTGCTCGGCCGGGTCCACGCCCTCGGCGCGGTTGCCGTACAGGGCGTTCAGGGCCTTGCAGCCGAGCGACTGGGCGAAGTCCGCCGCCACGTCGATGTTCGCGCGGAACTTCTCCGACTCCGCGCCGGGGATCGACAGGGCGCCCCGGTCCGGGCCCGGCAGCTGTCCGGCGTAGAAGTTCAGGCCCGTGAGCTGGACGCCCGCATCCTCGATCGCCTTCTTCAGCGCGTCGAGCTCGGACTGCTCGGGCGTGGGGGAGTCGACCCAGGGCCACCACAGCTCGACCGCGGTGAAGCCCGCCGCGGCGGCGGCCGCGGGGCGCTCCAGGAGCGGGAGTTCCGTGAAGAGGATCGACAGGTTGACGTTGAAGCGCTGCTCTGCGAATCCCATGGGCGTCTGCGCTCCCTTCCGTTGTCGCCGTTGTCGCCGGTCGAGATTCCGTATTGCGGAAGTTAGTTTCTGTGTAATGGAAGATTGCCGCCGTGTGTCGGTGCTTGTCAAGAGGGGGTCCCCGGGAGAACGGCACCGCACAGGAGGTTGAGCGCGTGTGAGGGTGCAGCGCCGGCCGAGTTGGCGGCGGCACTCGATGAGCTGCGTAGGCACAAGGGTCTGAACTGCGAGGGTTTGCAGCGGGCGGTCAGGCCGGACCGGCTGCCTCGGAGCGCGATCAGTGACGCTCTGCGGCGCGGGAGGGGCTTGAGCGGCACGTCGACAGCCTCGCCGTACCTCATCTCGCCTGGCCGTGCTGGGGAGTTCGTCGTTGACAGGTTTAGCTAATGAGGCTAGCTTTTAGCTAACGGAGTTAGCTAGTCCTGGGGGGATGTCATGACCGAGAACCTTGCCGTCGACGGCGGCACGATCGCTTACGAGGTCGCGGGGTCCGGCCCGCTGATCGTTCTCGCGCACGGCATGGGCGACAGCCGCGCCGCGTACCGTGCTGTGATCCCGCCGCTGGTGGCGGCGGGCTATCGGGTCGCCGTGGTCGATCTGCGCGGCTGCGGTGAGTCCAGCGTCGGCTGGCCGGCCTGGAGCCGCACCGCCATCGCCGGCGACCTGCTCGCCGTGATCCGCCACCTGGGCGGCCCGGCCATGCTCGTCGGCCACTCGATCTCCGGCGGTGCCGCCACCATCGCCGCGGCGCAGGAGCCCTCGCTGATCACCGCGGTTGTCGAGTTGGCGCCGTTCACCCGCAAGCAGTCGATCCGCCTCGGCGACCTGCGGGTGAAGCGCTTCCGGCGGGGCATGCTGCGGCTGCTCGGCGCGGGCACGTTCGGCAGCGTGCCGCTCTGGCGCACGTACCTCGACGTGGCCTACCCCGGCGTGAAGCCGGCCGACTGGGCCGAGCGGCTCCGCCGCATCGACTCCCTGCTGCGCGAGCCGGGCCGGATGAAAGCCATGCAGGGCATGGGCCGCAGCGCCCCGACCGACGCCGGCGCGCAGCTCGGCAACGTCCGCTGCCCGGTCCTGGTCGTGATGGGCACGCTCGACCCCGACTGGGCCGACCCGCACGCCGAGGGTTCGGCGATCGTCGATGCCCTGCCGTCCGGCCTCGGTCGCCTTGAGATGATCGAGGGCGCCGGGCACTACCCGCACGACCAGTTCCCCGACCAGGTGGTTTCGCTCATGCTCGCCTTCTTCGGATCGGACGCCGCTCGTGCCTAGGGTCGGCCTGGACCCGGCGGCCGTGGTCGCGGCGGGTGCCGCCCTCGCCGACGAGGTGGGCCTCGCCAACCTGACGATGGGTTTGCTGGCCGAGCGGGTGGGCGTGCGTACCCCGTCCCTGTACAAGCACGTGGGCGGCCAGGAAGACCTCAACCGGCGCATCGCGGCCCTGGCGTTGCGCGAGGCTGCCGACGCCGTCGGCGGCGCGGTCCAAGGGTGCGCGGGCCGCGACGCCCTGGCGGCCGCGGCGCGCGCCTTCCGTGCCTTCGTCCTGGAGCACCCCGGCCGGTACGCCGCGACGATCGGCGTGGAACCGTCCGGCCCGGACGATCCGCTGGCCATCGCGGGTCAGCGGCTGCTCGGCGCGTTCACGGCGGTCCTGCGCGGCTACGAGATCGGAGAGTCCGACGTGGACCACGCCCTGCGCATGCTCCGCAGCCTCTGCCACGGCTTCGCCACGTTGCAGGTGGCCAACGGCTTCCAGTGGAGCGCCGACATCGACGAGAGCTTCGAGTGGCTGATCGCCTTCGCCGACCGGGGCCTGCGCGCTCCTTGAGAATGCCGTCGCCGTCGACCGCTTCGACATCATCGGCGCCTTGGCCTGCCTCGTCCGCATGGCCGTGATCATGTACGCCCCACGGGGCGCCGGCCCAGCGGACGCGGGAGCATTCCGCAACTTCCAACAGCCGCGCTTGCCAACAACTGCCATCGGCGGGTCTCCTCACGTAGGGGGATTCAAGGGCGGGTTGGGAGCTTCGGAGGTGGCGGGGCTCCCTCTCGCCTTGCGGCCGTCCCCCGGGGCGGCCTGGGTGCGCCAGCGGTCGGCCGACTCCATCGAGCGCCTCTGGCGTCCAGCCATGGCCAAGGTCAAGCTCCCCAAGGGCACCGGACCCCACGCCCTACGGCATGCCTGCGCATCTCTGCTGATCGCCGCGGGGGGAGTCCGTTAAGGTCGTGCCGGAGCGATTGGGGCACACCAACGCTGCGATGACCCTGAACGTCTATTGCCACCTCTTCCCTGAGGCAGAGGAACGGACCAGGGTGGCGGTGGCCGGGCGTTCGGTGCCCTGGCGGGGGAATGTGCCCCAGATGTGCCCTCTCAGTCGGAGGACTGAGGGAACGCGCAGGTCAGAGCCGATGCCATGGGGGCACAGTGCGATTGAGAGTGGAGTTCACGACCGAGCCCTTCGACCTAGACGAGGCGCCCCCGCACGCGTTGGTCGCCCGCGAGGTCATCGAGGCGTCCGAGCTGGACGCCGTGGACGTCGGCCCCTTCGGCAACACGGCGGAGGGCGGTGCGGACGTGGTGCTCACCGCGGTCGACGCGCTGCTGCGCAAGGCCCTGGAAGCGGGCGCCACCAGGATCTCGCTGCAGGTGAACGTGGTCGAGGAGGGCGACAGGTGACCGGCATCGGGGACGACCCCTTCGTCGCGGCGGTCAAGCCGCTGGTCGACGCCATGGGGGGCGAGATGCTGCCTCCCGGCGAGGCCGGTGCCGATGATGTCGTGCTGTCCTGGGAGGGCGTGGACGTCGTCGCCGTACGACTGCCCCAGCTCGCCGACTCCCTCGACCACATCCTGGCCGCCCTGGAGCGCAGGCAGGGCAAGCCGCTGGCCGACCTCGACCGCAAGGCCAAGCAGGAAGTGGTGCGCATACTGGAAGCGCGCGGAGCCTTCTCCGTGCGGCACGGCGTGGAGACGGTGGCGAGCGCGCTCGGAGTGAGCCGGTTCACCGTCTACAACTACCTCAACCGCGAGAAAGGGGCGTGAGGGGGCGCCACCTGCGCCACCGCTCTCGGGCCCTGAGCTGGTCACTTCCGTCTCGGGGCGCGCTCCCTCACCTCCGGATGCGCCCCCTCCGCCTCAGGGTGCGCCCCCTCGCCCTCGCCGCCGTCCGGACTGTCCCGGACGGCGGTTTTCGTTACCCGCATTTTTCAACAAAGTGTTGACGCGGTGTTGCCGAGGGCGTTAGCTATCCGCAGCCCGTCCAGCACAAGGCCACGGAGGCTTCCCGTGACGTCGAGTACGACACCTGGCGGCCTCGCCCGGTTCAACTCCCTGGAGGAGCACGCGGCTTCCGCCGCCCTCCACGAGGTGTGCGCCTCATCGGTATGGGGGAGTGCCCTGCTCGCCGGCCGCCCCTACGCCACCGCCGCCGGCCTCTTCGCCGCGAGCGACGCCGCCATGGCCCAGCTCACCACCGCGGACCTGGAGGAGGCGATGGCCGGGCACCCGCCGATCGGGCGGCCGAAGCCGGGGGATCCGACCTCGTCCCGGGAGCAGCGCGGCATGGCCGGCGCCTCCGACGATCTCAAGGCCGAGATGCTCGAACTGAACCTGGCCTACCAGGAGAAGTTCGGCCACGTCTTCCTCATCTGCGCCACCGGCCGGACCGGCGAGCAGATGCGCGACGCGGTCAAGGAACGGATCGGCAACACGCCCGAGCAGGAGGGCGAGAACGTCCGCGCCGAGCTGGGCAAGATCAACCGCATCCGCCTCGGCCATCTCGTACAGGAAGATCAGGCATGAGCACCGACACCACGGCCTCCGTGTCCACCCACATCCTGGACACCAGCATCGGCCGCCCCGCCGAGGGCGTCGCCGTCGCACTGTCGGCCCGCAGCGGGTCCGGCGCGCGGTGGCTGGCGCTCGGCGGATCCGCGACCGACGCGGACGGGCGCTGCAAGGACCTGCCGGCGCTGCCGGAGGGCACCACCCACGTACGCCTCGACTTCGCGACCGAGGCCTACTTCACCGCCAAGAAGCAAACCGCCACGAAACAAGCCGAGGCACAGCAGGACGCCCCCGCGCATCGGGACAGCGGCACGTTCTTCCCCGAGGTGACCGTCACCTTCGCCGTCAGGCCGGGCGAGCACTATCACGTACCGCTGCTGCTCAACCCGTTCGGCTACTCCGTTTACCGAGGGAGCTAGCAGACCATGACAGCCTCTTCCCGCCCTGCCCGCCCTGCGATTCTCGGCCCGAACCAGTACGGGAAAGCAGAGAACCGCGTCGTAAAGATCACGCGGGACGGCGCCACCCACCACATCAAGGACCTCAACGTCTCCGTGTCGCTGTCCGGCGACATGGACGAGGTCCACTACTTCGGCTCGAACGCCAACGTCCTGCCCACCGACACCACCAAGAACACGGTGTACGCGTTCGCCAAGGAGTACGGCATCGAGTCCGCCGAGCAGTTCGGCATCCATCTCGCCCGGCACTTCGTGACCTCGCAGGAGCCGATCAAGACGGCGCGCATCCGCATCGAGGAGTACGCCTGGGAGCGCATCGAGACCTCGGACGCCGGCTCCGGGTCCACCGGCGGCGCGGACGAGGCCCGGCACTCCTTCGTCCGCAAGGGCCAGGAGACCCGCCTCACCCAGATCACCTATGACGGTGAGACGTGGGAGGTCATCTCAGGGCTGAAGGACCTCGTCGTGATGAACTCGACGAACTCCGAGTTCTGGGGCTACGTCAAGGACAAGTACACGACGCTCCCCGAGGCGTACGACCGCATCCTGGCCACCGAGGTCTCCGGCCGCTGGCGCTTCAACTGGACTGGTGACGAGCAGAAGATGCCCGACTGGGAGAAGTCCTACGACCAGGTCAGGAAGCACATGCTCCAGGCCTTCGCGGAGACGTACTCGCTGTCGCTCCAGCAGACCCTGTACCAGATGGGTTCGCGGATCATCGAGAACCGCGGCGAGATCGACGAGGTCCGCTTCTCGCTCCCGAACAAGCACCACTTCCTGGTGGACCTGAAGCCGTTCGGGCTCGAGAACGATACCGCCGATGGGGCTGTCTACTTCGCGGCCGACCGCCCGTACGGCCTCATCGAGGCCACGATCCTGCGGGACGGCGCCGAGCCGCGGATCCCGGTCGACATGACCAACCTCTGACACCCTGCCGTGCCCCACCGCACCCGAGAGATCGCCCCCCGCGAGAGCGCTCTTGAGACACCGCTCCTGAGACACCGCTCCTGAGAGACAAAGGACGCACCGCCATGGCAGCACCGGCAGCAGCACCGGCAGCAGCCCCGCGCATCGTCATCGAGAACTGCGCGATCGCGACCGTGGACGCCACCGACACCGAGTACGCGTCCGGCCACATCGTCGTCGCCGGCAACAAGATCGAGTCGGTGGGCACCGGAAAGGCTCCCGAGAACCTGGAGAACGTGGTCCGCCGCGTCGACGGCACAGGTCACCTGGCCACGCCCGGCCTGGTGAACACCCATCACCACTTCTACCAGTGGATCACCCGCGGCCTGGCCACGGACCACAACCTCTTCAACTGGCTCGTCGCCCTCTACCCGACCTGGGCGCACATCGACGAGAAGATGGTGTACGCCGCCGCGCAGGGCTCCCTCGCCATGATGGCCCGCGGCGGCGTCACCACCGCCATGGACCACCACTACGTCTTCCCGAAGGGCTCCGGCGACCTGTCCGGCGCCATCATCCGGGCCGCCCGCGAGACGGGCGTCCGCTTCACCCTCGCCCGCGGCTCCATGGACCGCAGCGAGAAGGACGGCGGTCTGCCGCCGGACTTCGCCGTCGAGACCATCGAAGGCGCCCTCGCCGCCACCGAGGAGACCGTCGGAAAGCACCACGACGCCTCCTTCGACGCGATGACCCAGGTCGCGGTCGCCCCCTGCTCGCCGTTCTCTGTCTCCACCGAGCTGATGAAGCAGGGCGCCGAACTGGCCCGCCGCCTCGGCGTACGCCTGCACACCCACGGCAGCGAGACCGTCGAGGAGGAGAAGTTCTGCCACGAACTCTTCGGCATGGGCCCGACCGACTACTTCGCATCCACCGGCTGGCTCGGCGAGGACGTGTGGATGGCGCACTGCGTCCACATGAACGACTCCGACATCGCCGCCTTCGCCCGTACGAAGACGGGTGTGGCCCACTGCCCCTCCTCCAACGCCCGCCTGGCGGCAGGCATCGCGCGCGTCCCCGACATGCTGGCGGCCGGCGTCCCCGTCGGCCTCGGCGTCGACGGCACCGCGTCGAACGAGTCGGGCGAGCTGCACACCGAACTGCGCAACGCACTCCTCATCAACCGCCTCGGCGCCCACCGCGAGGCCGCCCTGAACGCCCGCCAGGCGCTGCGCCTCGGCACGTACGGCGGCGCCCAAGTCCTGGGCCGCGCCGCGGAGATCGGCTCCCTGGAGGCGGGCAAGCTCGCCGACCTCGTCCTGTGGAAGCTGGACACCCTGGCGCACGCCTCGATCGCCGACCCGGTGACCGCGCTGGTCTTCGGAGCGGCGGCCCCGGTCACGCTCTCCCTCGTGGGCGGCAATCCTGTCGTCGAGGACACCCGCCTGCTGCACGTCGACGAGGACGCCGTCGCCCGCTCCACGCGGGAAGAGGCGCAGCGCCTCGCGGAGATCGCCGCGCGGGGCTGACGCCGACCGGCGCAGGCAAATGCCCTGCGTCGTACGGCACTTGCAGCAGCAGTTGTACGGCACGTGGAGCCGTACGCGCTTGATCTCCGGCCGAGGGGGACGGCCCTCGGCCGGTAGCTGTGGACCCGAGCGGGGGTCCATGGCGGCCGTGTCCGGGGCGTGCATGATCGTGCGCGCCCCGGAAGGGTCACCGTTCCCGAACGGTTTCCGTCCCGGTCCCGCACGACCGCGCATCACCTCCCTGAACCCCGCGTCAACGCCGACGTGTAACCGACCGGAGGAGCCGCCGTGGCCGCCCAGCCCGAGCCCAGCATCGATGCAGCACCAACTGGTCCGCACAAGCATTCAGTTGACGAGAAACTCCCCGCCCTGAATATGGCGACCAGCGGCCTCCAGCATGTGGCCGCCATGTACGCCGGAGTGGTCGCCCCACCCCTGATCGTCGGCGCGGCCGTGGGCCTCTCCGCCACTGAACTGACCTTCCTCACCGGCGCCTGCCTGTTCACCGCGGGCCTCGCCACCTTGCCCGAGCCTGCGGATCAGAAATCGAGCCTGCGGATCAGAGATCGAACATCTGCGGGTCGGCGACCAGCGCCTTGAAGGCCTCCCGAGGGTCGGCGACCAGCTTGCGCTCCTTGAGGTCCAGCAGTCCGCCTACGGACGAGATCTCGGCGGACACCGTGCCGTCCGTCTTCCGGATCGTCTGCTCGACGCGGAAGCTCTTGCCTTCGCCCCAGGCGAAGGCGCACGTCACCTCGACCTCGTCCCCCGCGCGCAGCTCCCGCAGGTAGCGGATCTTCGTCTCCAGGACGACCGGTCCCACGCCCCTGCCTGTCAGCTCCGTCTGGCTGATCCCGGCCGCATGCAGCAGCGACCAGCGGGCGTGCTCCGCGTACTGCAGATACACGCTTTGGTTGAGGTGTCCCTGCACATCGGTCTCGTACCCGCGGACGGTCACTGCGACGGAAAACGGCTCTGCCACGACTTTCCCTTCTACGGCGGTCGGTACTTCTACGGCGGTTCTACGGCGGTCGGTACTTCTACGGCGGTTCTACGGCGGTCGGACTCCCCGCGACGCGCAACTTCTACGACGCTCAGGACGACGGTACATATTCAACTCCGTTGTACAGCAAGCCGTTTCAGTGCTTCACGCGCGTCTGGGAGAAGCCAGCACATACCGCACCCCCGTGCGCGGCTCCGTGTGCTCGCCGACCTGCCAGCCCGCCTTCTCCAGCGTGGCCGCGCAGGCGCGCAGCGCCCCGGGATCCGGCTCGCGTACGGCGACGGCCTCCGGCTGCGGAGTCGCCCGCACCCGGTAGCCACCGCCCTCCGCCCCCGCCGGCCGGTGCCCGGCAGCCTCCAGCGCGAGCGCGGCGGCCTGCACCAGATGCGTACGTTCCCACCCGCACGGTCGGTCGGCGTCACCGTCCGGATTGGTCATCCGGCGCAGCTCCAGGAGCCCCTGCCAGGCGCTGTGCACTTCACGTATGCGCGCAGGCCCGGCGTCGGCGCTCTCCTCGCCGCCGACCCGCGCGGCGAACACACCCGTCTCGGCGCCCGCCGGAGCCTCCACGGCGGCGACCGGCTCAGGCGGCGCCTCACGTATGCGATGCCCGGCGGGCGTCAGAAAGTGGTCGTGCGGCGGGCGGGGATGCCGGAAGGCGAGCCCCCGCTTCACCAGCGCGGCGAGCTGGGCCTCCGTGCCCTTCAGGCGCCCGGTCACGGGATCGGCGGCCTCGATGACGCGCCGCTGAGCGGCGGTCGGCGGTCGTGTCACGGCGCGCTCCCTCCGCCGTCGGTCGTGTCGCGGCGAGGCGGCGCCCCCTCCGCGCGTCAGTGCTGCTCGGGCCCCTCTCCCGCCGAGGAGAGCGACCCATGGGAACAGTACGCGTCGGGTCTGACATTCCAGCCGGCCACCACATGCCGGCAGTGCTCCGTGCTCAGCCGGCTCATCGTCCCGGTGCCGAGCTGGAACAGGGCGCCGGCCTGGGCGGGCAGGCCCAGACGCCGCGCGGTCAGCACCCGCAGGAAGTGCCCGTGCGACACGACCACCACACTGCCCTCCGCCTCGGCGAGCGCCGCGTCGATCTTGGCCAGCATCCGGTCCGCGCGCGCCCCGACCTCGTCCGGGCTCTCCCCGGGGTGCTCGGGCGGACCGGGCGCGACCCCGTCCGTGAACAGGAACCAGTCGGGCCTGCTCCGCTGGATCTCGACGGTCGTGATCCCCTCGTACCCGCCGTAGTCCCACTCGGACAGGTCCGCGTCGACCCGTGCCCCGTCGACCCCGGCCAGCCGCGCCGTCTCCTGGGACCGCCGCATCGGGCTGACGAACGCCGCCCCGATGTGGTGCCGCGCGATCAGCGGAGCCAGCTTGCGCGCCTGCTCCCGGCCCTTCTCGGTCAGCGGGATGTCGGTCGATCCGGTGTGCCGCCCGGACAACGACCACTCGGTCTCACCGTGCCGTACGAGCAGAAGATCACCCATACCTCACAGGCTAGGCGCCCGGCGCTCAGGCCGCGCGACTCAGCGATGGGCGGCGTACGAGACGAAGGCGGTCCACGCACTCCTCACCGCGGAACTCATCGCGAACGCCGCGCTGCGCGCCCGGGAGAGAGGCCGGGACTTCCGACTCGGCCCGTGTGGTGCGAACTCTGTCGGGAACAAGGACAGATCAGACCCAACTGTCATCGCGCCTGCCACGTTGCGCGCCATGCCGCGGACTCGTCGGCCCCGATGACGGGGCCACTTGGTCGCGACCCCTACGATGGGCGCCATGGCCAGCAGCGTCCCACCGCACAACCGCCCGGCAGGGCGGCTGTTGGGGCTGCTGGTTCTGGCGGTGCTGACCGGTGTGCTGGGCATGCACGCTCTGGCCCCCGGCGGGGGCCTGGCCATGCCCGCCGAAGCCGGGCACGAGATGGTGATGGCCCAACCGGACGGTGTGCCGCACGTCGGCGGGGGATGCTCGCACACGGATGGCGGCGCGGATCATCCTGCTCATGCGGACGGGACGTGCGCGGCGTCCGGGACCGGTTCCGCGTACACCCCGCCCGCGCTGACCGGCGCCCTGCAGGCCGAGCCCGGCACCTCTTCGCTCATGGTGAGAGCGGTGGCGTCGGCGCAGAGCGGCCGGGCTCCGCCTGACCTTTCCGAGCTGCAACTTCTGCGGATCTAGAGCGGCCCGCACGGCACCTTTCAGGCCGGATTTTCCCGGTGGCGGTGCCGCGCTTTCGCCTGCTCTCGATCCACTGAATCCGCACGCCTCGACCGGCGTGCGTGAAGGAGTTGCACTCCCATGAACAGCAAGCGTTCCGTGTTTCGTCGCCATGCCGCCGTGGCCGCCGCCGGTGCCGCGGCTCTCGTCTTGGCCGCCTGCGGAGGCGGCGGCGACAGTTCGGCCGGACATGACGGCCACACGACGGCATCCCCCTCGTCCACGGCGGCTTCGGCTTCGCAGGGGCGGCACAACGCTGCCGATGTCGCCTTCGCCAAGGGGATGATCCCCCACCACCGCCAGGCCGTTCGGATGGCCGACCTCGCACACGGCAGGGCTCGGTCGGCACAGACGACGAAGCTCGCCGAGGACATCAAGAAGGCACAGGGCCCGGAGATCGAGACACTGTCGGGCTGGCTGACCTCCTGGGGCGAGGAGGTACCCGCCGAAGGTGCCATGGACCACTCGATGCACGACACGGGCGGCATGATGACCACCGCGGAGATGGACGAACTCCAGAAGGCTTCGGGCAAGGCGTTCGACACCGCCTTCATGGAGATGATGATCAAGCATCACGAGGGCGCCGTGTCCATGGCCAAGACGGAACAGGCCGACGGCTCGTACGCCCCCGCCAAGAAGATGGCCGGACAGATCATCAGCTCCCAGACCGCCGAGATCGACAAGATGAACGAGCTGCTCGGCAGGAACTGACCAGGCCGCACGGAGGGGCGGGTGCCGACGGCGCCCGCCCTTCACAAGGCGCGAGGAATACCCCTGGGGGGTATATGGTTCTCCGTGTAAGGGCTGGGAAACAGCCACACTGGATGGGGATGGGGATGACGGTCATGGACCACAGCACGCACCACAGCGGCGCCGCACACGACCAAGCCGCCCACCGCGCCCACGCCGGGCACCAGCACGCTCACGTATCCGGAGCGTCCTGGTCCACGGCGGCGAAGGCGACGCTGCACTGCCTGACCGGATGCGCCATCGGCGAGATCCTCGGCATGGTCATCGGCACCGCCCTCCTGTGGGGCAACGTGGAGACCATGATCCTGGCCATCGCGCTCGCGTTCGTGTTCGGCTACGCGTTCACGCTGGTCGCGGTCCGCCGGGCAGGCCTGGACTTCAAGGCCGCCATCAAGGTGGCACTGGCCGCCGACACCGTCTCGATCGCCGTGATGGAACTGGTCGACAACCTCATCATCGCCCTGGTGCCGGGCGCCATGGACGCCCATCTGTCGGACGGGCAGTTCTGGTCCGCCATCCTGGGCGGGTTCGCCGTCGCGTTCCTGGTCACCACGCCGGTGAACAAGTGGATGATCGGCCGCGGCAAGGGCCACGCCGTCGTCCACGCCTACCACTGACCCTCAGGCTGTCACCGGGCTACTGCCGGTACCCGCTTAGGAACCGCCCGATCCGGCTGATCGCCGCGTCCAGGTCGTCCGCGTGCGGGAGGGTGAGGATGCGGAAGTGATCGGGGTGGGGCCAGTTGAAGCCAGTGCCCTGGACGACCTGGATCTTTTCGCGCAGGAGGAGGTCGAGGACGAACTTCTCGTCGTCGTGGATCTTGTGGACCTTGGGGTCGATGCGCGGGAACGCGTACAGCGCGCCCTTGGGCTTCACGCAGGACACGCCCGGGATCTCGTTCAGTTTCTCCCAGACCACGTTGCGCTGCTCGTGCAGCCGGCCGCCCGGGGCCGTCAGTTCGCGGATGGACTGGCGGCCGCCGAGCGCGGCCTGAATGGCGTACTGGGCGGGGGCGTTGGCGCACAGGCGCATGGAGGCCAGCATCGTCAGGCCCTCCAGGTAGTTGCGGGCGTGCTGCTTCGGGCCCGTCACCACCAGCCAGCCCGAGCGGAAGCCCGCCACACGGTACGTCTTCGACAGGCCGCAGAAGGTGAGGACCACCAAGTCCGGGGCGAGCGCGGCGGCCGAGTGGTGCACGGCGTCGTCGTACAGGATCTGGTCGTAGATCTCGTCCGCGAAGACCATCAGGCCGTGGCGGCGGGCGAGGTCGAGGATGCCCTCGACGATCTCCTTCGGATAGACCGCGCCGGTCGGGTTGTTGGGGTTGATGATGACGACCGCGCGCGTGCGGTCGGTGATCTTTGCCGCCATGTCCTCCAAGTCCGGGTACCAGGAGGACTGTTCGTCGCAGAGGTAGTGCACCGCCTTGCCGCCCGCGAGGGTGGTCACGGCCGTCCAGAGCGGGAAGTCCGGGGCGGGGATGAGGACTTCGTCGCCGTCCTCGACGAGGGCCTGCACCGCCATGGAGACGAGTTCGGAGACTCCGTTGCCGAGGAAGACGTCGTCCACGCCGACCTCCAGGCCCCGGTCCTGGTAGCGCTGGGCGACGGCGCGGCGGGCGGAGAGGATGCCGCGCGAGTCCGTGTAGCCGTGCGCCTGGGGCAGCATCCGGATCATGTCCTGGAGGATCTCCTCCGGTGCCTCGAAGCCGAAGAGCGCGGGGTTGCCGGTGTTGAGGCGCAGCACTGTGTGGCCCGCCTCCTCAAGGGCGTTGGCGTGCTCGATCACCGGGCCGCGGATCTCGTAACAGACCTCGCTGAGCTTGCTCGACTGCCGGAACTCCATGCGCTGCGCCCTCCGGTTCGTGGTGTTGCTTGGTTTTACCAAGTAGCCGCTTGGAAAGTCCAACAAGATAGCTAGACTGCGTCGCATGTCACCGCGCCGAAGCTACGACCAGTACTGTTCCGCCGCCCGGGCCCTCGACGCCGTCGGTGACCGGTGGACCCTCCTGATCGTCCGTGAGCTGCTCGGCGGACCGCGCCGCTACACCGATCTGCACGCCGACCTGCCGGGCGTCAGCACGGACGTTCTCGCGTCCCGGCTCAAGGACATGGAGCGCGACGGGCTGACCACCCGGCGGCGCCTGCCGCCGCCGACTGCGGCGTACGTCTACGAACTCACCGTCCGGGGACGGGAGTTGCTCCCCGTGCTGCAGGCCCTCGGGGAGTGGGGTGCGGCCGCGCTGGGGGAGCGGCGGCCCACCGACGCCGTACGGGCGCACTGGTTCGCGCTGCCGTTGCTGCGCGGTCTTGAGGGGGAGGGGCTCGTCGAAGTCCGGCTGGACGAAGGGGAGTTCCACGTGTGGCTCGGAGCGGGGGAAGGGCCCGTGTACGGGGACGGGGCTGCCCCGGAGGAGCCGGACGCGCGGCTGTCGCTGGACACGGGGACGTGTGAGGCCGTGAGCCGGGGGGCTCTCACCCTGCTGGACGCGGTGCGGGCGGGGCGTGTTGGGGTGGCGGGCGAGGGGGCTTTGGCCAAGGGGTTGCGGGAGGTGTGAAGCCGCGAGATTGCGCCGTGGGCCCCCCGGGTGCGGGTGGGTGGGGGCTTCGGGGGGTGTTCTGTTCGCCCCCTCCGCCCTACCCGTCCCGTATCCGGGGGCTGCCGCCCCCAGACCCCCGCTTCGGCCTGGACGGCCTCGTCCTCAAACGCCGGACGGGCTGAACACTTTCCGGGGCCGGGGTGGGGGGAGGGGCGCGGCGGGGTGGGTGGGAATGCGGCGGGGTGGGGTGCGGCTCGTTGCCTCGTCCTCGAATGCCGGAGGGGCTGAAGACTCATAGCCCCTCCGGCGTTTGAGGAGTCGGCGCGGGTCAGGCGCCCGGCGATACCCGGGACGCGCGGCCCGAACCTCGCGTCAGCGCGTATCCGCCGATGCCCGCGAGCGCCGCGAGGACGCCGCCGATCGCGGTCCACACCCAGCGGTCGGACCACCAGCCGGAGGCCCAGCCGTCGTCGGGGTCGATCGAGGACAGCGTGGCCGTCGTCGCGTCGGAGCCCGCGTCGGAGTCCGACGTCTCGGCGGTCGTCGCGATCCCCGGGACCAGCGGCTTCGCGAGCGAGCCGTCGACCGCCGCGGCGCCGCCGATGTCCTTGGAGTCCACCTGGACCTCCGCGTTCACCGGCAGACCCAGCTCCGACGCCCCGAGGCCCGTGGCGGTGAGCCGGATGTAGTACGTGCCCGGCAGCGGGTCGTTGGCCCAGGGCTCCGACCAGCCACGCACGGTGCGCAGGGTGCAGGACAGATCCACGGAGGCCGCGTCCTGCGCCGCCGTCCGCGTCTGCGTGCCGTACTGGCACGCCTGGCGGCGCCGCAGCCCGTCGTACACGTCGACCTGCCAGGTCTCGGCGCCGCCCCGCGTCGAGGCCTCGGGCAGCTTCACCGTCGCCTTCACGGTGGGCCGCTGCCCGGCGTCCGCGGGGAACGACCAGTACAGGTAGTCACCCGTGGACCCGCTGGCGGTGGCCTGCTGCCCCTGCTCGATCTCCGTGGCCGTACGGAACGACGTGCCGGCCTCGGTGGGCGCGCCGTCGTCGCCCGACGGGCTCGCCGAGGGGGAGTCAGCCGCCGCGGGGGCCGCGGCCAGGCCGAGCGCCAGCAGGGCGGCGCTCAACACACGTGTGATGCTCATCAGTTGGTCCTCCAGACCGCGACCCGCCAGCGCGAGATCCAGCCCCACAGCACACCCGCGAGGAAGCCGGTGAGTATGAGGGCGCCGAGCAGCCACCAGCCGCGCCCGAGGCCGAACGAGGCCACGTCGTCCGCCTGGCCGGGCCCGTCGACGACGTCGACCGTCAGCTCCAGGGGCAGACCGGGCGTGGTCTTCACTCCGCTCGCCGCGGAGAAGGAGTGCGACACCTCCAGACACACGACCTCGGCGGCGGCGTCCTCGTCGTCGCTCTCGGGCTTCGGGTAGCGCAGCCCGGTCGAGATCACGTCGGTGCGGCCGTTGCCCGCCGCCTCACCGCGGACGATCTCGCGCCCGCGCACGGTGACGGCGCGCAGCAGCACCCCGTAGTCACGGTTGACCGCGCGGTCCGCCGCGACGCTCACCGAGGTGCGCAGCTCCTGGCCCGGCGCGACGTCGACGCGGTACCAGCGGTGCTGCCCGAACTCGTCGCGGTCGGTGAAGAGCCCGGACTTGACCGTGGGTGCCTTCGCGCACGCGTCGGCGCCCTCCACGGCCTGCGGCACGACCACCGGATCGGCGGCCCGGTCCACCAACTGGTTGACCCGGTCGGTGAGTTCGTCCTTGTGCTCCACCGAGGAGTACGTTCCGCCGGTCGCTTCCGCGATGCAGCTCAGCTGCTGGCGCATCTTGACGTTCGGCACGAGACCGAGGGTGTCGATGGTGAGGCCGATCCCCTTGGCCGCGATCTCCCGCGCCACCTCGCACGGGTCGAGCGGGGCGCAGGTGTCCTCGCCGTCGCTGATCAGCACGATGCGCTTGGTGCCCTCGCCGCCGTCGAGGTCGTCGGCCGCCTTGAGCAGCGCGGGACCGATCGGCGTCCAGCCGGTGGGCGTGAGGGTCGCGACGGCGGTCTTCGCCTCGGTGCGGTCCAGCGTCCCCACCGGATACAGCTGCGCCGTGTCCTTGCAGCCCGTCTTGCGGTCGTCGCCGGGGTAGTTGGCGCCGAGGGTGCGGATGCCGAGCTGCACCTCCTCAGGCGTCGCGTCGAGCACCTCGTTGAACGCCTGCTTCGCCGCGGACATCCGTGATTCGCCGTCGATGTCCCGGGCTCGCATCGAACCGCTGACGTCCAGTACGAGTTCGACCTTGGGAGCGGTCGCCGTCGTTTCGTCGGCGACCGCTCCGGCCGGGAAGGCGATCCCGGCCGTCAGGGCGGCGAGCAGGGTGCAAACTCCTGCCGCCAGCCGTTGTCTTGTGATCATCGACGGATCCTATTGATCAAAGGTGCCGCGCTTCAAACGAGGGGGTTGGGGAGCGAGGTCCAGATGTCACCGGGAGTTTCCGGAGACAGCCGCATCAGGGTCAACGCCTTCGTGGGGAGCGGCTCTTCGAGGAGCGCGGCGAGGTCCGATGTGCGCGGAAGATCCCCTACGGCCGTCTCCAGAGCCTTGCGCAGCGCGGCGGACGAGCCCGCCGTCGCCCCCAGTGCGCCGCCGACGAGGGATCCGAAAAGCTTGCGGCGCAGGGCGGGCTCGTCGTCCGTGACGATACGACCGGACAGACCCGGGGCCGCGATGCCGTGGCGGGCCAGCCGGGCCGGGCTGATGCGGATGTCGGCCAGATCGCGGTAGATGAGCCGGACCGGCGCGCCCACGTGGTCGAGGACCACGAGCAGGTTCTGGCCGTGCGCCTCCAGAGCCACGCCCAGGTCGAGCAGCCGCAGCCCGGCCGTGAGCACGAGCCGGGCGAACTCCGCCAGCCAGGCGGGATGTTCGGGCAGGACGGTCAGGGGAAGGGCGGCCACCGGGACGACCCCCTCGCCCGGCCCCGCGTACCAGTCCGGGGACTCCCGCAGCACCGCCGCCAGATCCGGCCCGCCGGCGGAGACCGCGCCGAGGGTCCGGGTGATGTGCAGCGGCACGTCGAGGCGATCGGTCACGGCATCCATGAGCGCCGAGACGGTCTCGGCCGTCTGGACCGAGTACACCGAGATGTCCCGCACGGAGGAGGTGAGCCGGGCGCTCAGCGCGGTCTTGACGTGCGGGCCGCCGTCCGGCGGGGCCAGGGTGCGCAGGGACATCAACGGATGGGCGGTGAACCCCTCCTGGACCGGACGGTCGAGCACATGCGCCGACTGCCAGGGGTGCACCGGAATCAGCACGCGCTCCCCGTCCCGCAGCCACTTCGGCCACTCGCCCGTGACGAGACAGTCGTCCACGGCCACCAGCCCCAGTTCCACCACAGGCCGGTGCTCGGGGGCGTACGCCAGCTGCTCGGCCACGGAGAACCCCGGCCGCGACCGGCAGTTGGGGTGATACGGATGCCCGTCCACGACCTCCTGCTCCCACACCCAGCTCGCCGTGGTCCCGGCGGTGGCCGCGGCCGGCTGACCGGCACGGGACAGCGCCAAGGAGGCCACGCTGTTCCCGAGTTCGGCAGCGAAGGCGGGACCGTGCGGGACCGCGAGGGCGTCGACGAGTCGGGCCGGATGCTCGTACGGCGTGTCGTCGAGCCGCACCTCGGTGACGTACGCGGTGGTGGCGTACGGGTCCGCGTGGGGGCCGTGCAGTCGGCGGCCGTCGGTCAGGCGGAGCGTGAGACCGTCGCGCCCCGGCTCGCGGCGCGCGATCCACGGCAGCGGCTCATACGCCAGTGCCCGCCACAGACGGGTCAGCACGGCCGACCGTGCGCCCGGCAGCGCCTTGGCGTACGACGCCGACAGGCCGGGGCGTACGACGCTCAGCTCCTCGGCGAGCGCGCCCTCGGCCTCGGGCGGGGAAGGACGGTGCACGGGCGGGCTCCTTGGGTACGCGGACTGCGTCACGGCCGCCCGCGACGGCAGAGACGCCGATCAACGGCACAGACAATGATCAACGGCACAGACAATGATCAAGCGCGGAGACGCTGATCAACGGCGGAGACGCTGATCAAGGGCACGGATACTGATGATCCGCGACGGCGGACATCCCGCGCCTGCGCGACGCCCACGCGCTGCTCATCCGCGACAACAGACATACTGGTCACCACCGCACCGTAGGGAACGAATGGATCGCCGTGACTCTATGCCCCCCCAAGTTTCCCCCGCTCGCCAGGGGCACCATCGAAGAGACCGCTGACGCGTACGCCGCCGCGCCGCTGCTCAATTGTCTCCTGCGGGAGGTGGGAGAGCCCGCCGAGAGTCCCGGCGTGTACCGTCTCCGGGCCAGTGGCCGGCTGCTGCGGGTGCGGGGCGCGCGGCGACCCACGGCACCCGAGGTGCGCGCCGACGGCGCCTGGCACCGGCTCACCCACCCCGAGCTGGTCAAACTCACCGCCGAGGAACTGCGGTGGCACACCGGACTGGCCAACTCCGAGCTGCTCACCGAGATGATCGACAGCCGGGACGCGGTGGCCGCCCTGCTCAGCGCGCGCATCCGCACGACACCGCCCGACGACCCGTATCTGCGCTCCGAACAGTCCCTGATCACCGGGCACCCCCACCACCCCGCGCCCAAGGCCCGCGGCGGCGGCCCGGCCACCGACTGGCTGCCGTACGCGCCCGAGGCGTACGCCCGCTTCCCGCTGGAACTGCTCGGTGTACGCGAGGACGCGGTCGTCGAGGAGGGCGACACGACGGCACTCGACCCCCTCGGCCAGCCCCCGCCCGGCTACCGACTGCTCCCGGCCCACCCCTGGCAGCTCGCCCTCGTCGGCGCCCGCCCGGAGATCCAGGACGCCTTCGCGGACGGCCGGCTGGTACGACTGGGGCGCACCGCACGGCCTCTGTGGCCGACGGCCGCCCTCCGTACGCTGTACGCCCCCGAGGACGACCTCTTCGTGAAGTTCAGCCTTGACGTGCGCATCACCAACGACATTCGCCGGCTGTGGCGCCACGACCTGCGGAAGATGCGCCGCACCGACCAGGCGACCGCCACCGCCTTCGCGGCCGCGCCAGGGTCCGCCGCCTGGCTGAGCGACCGCGGCTACCGCACCGCGGGCTTCGCCTTCGAGGAGCTGGCCGTTCTCGCCCGCGACGGGCTGCGCGGCCACCTCGTCCCCGGCGCGACCCCGCTCCTCGCGGCCGCCCTCGTCGAGGGCTTCGACGGCAGCCCCCTCGACCGGCTCACCGACCCCTCCGCCTGGTGGGCGGCGTATCTGCGCCAGGTCGTCCCACCGGTGCTGGACGCCTTCCACCGGCACGGAGTCGTCCTCGAGGCACATGTGCAGAACACGCTGGTGGCCGTCGACGCCGACGGCATGCCCGTCCAGGCCCTGTTCCGGGACGCGGAAGGCGTGAAGCTGCTGCCCGGCGTGACACGCGCGGCCGGCTGGGAACGGCTCGTGTACTGCCTGATCGTCAACCACCTCACCGAACTCGCCGCGCTCCTCGCCGAACGCCACCCGGGCACGGACCTGTGGCCTGCCGTACGACGGGAGTTGATCCGCTACGACACCGAACACGGCCTCCCGGAGATCGCGGACCTGCTCTCCTCGCCCACCGTTCCCGGCAAGACAAACCTGCTGCTGCGGTGGACGGGCGCCGACGGCGCGGACGCGCGGTATGTACCGCTGCCCAACCCGCTTCGCGGCACGCGGAGTTGATTGTCTCCACACCGCGACGGGGAGGTCCTTGCGGTTCACCTCGTCTGCCCGCCAAGCCATGAAAGGTGTCAGGGCCTGGCGGGCAGAACGAGGCAGAAGGGGTCCGGCGTATGTCACGGGGTGTGCTCCACCGGCCGGGGTGGCGTAGGCGCCGTCGGCGCCCATGGTGCACGCCGACCCTGGGAACGCCGCCCAGGGCCCCGCCGCCTCACCCCGGCCCGCGTCCGCCGCGGGTTTCGCAACCTCCGCGCCACGACCGCGAGTCCGGCGGCCGTACCGAAACCCACACGACCAGGCCCTGGACGGCCTCTCGGCTCGAAGAACCAACACCGGGCCAAGCGCCACGACGTCGGCAAGACGGTGGCCTTCGAATCGTTCTTCACGTCGTCTTCGGTGTGCTGCTGCGCCGAGTCGCGAGGGGGCCGCCTGTGTTGCGCGGGCGATGCGGCGAAGCCAGGGGACCTCCGATTTCTTCAGTCGCCGTGCAGCAAACGCTCGAACGGCACGGGGGCGGCGTAGGGATCATTGATGGTGGGCGTCTCACGCCGGCTCACTTCACCAGCGAGTTCCCCAGCTGCCTGCTCGATACGCCGGACGAGTGGTTCCTGGCTGGTGTCGCCGCTGCCCCAGTCCTCCGGCCCGGCGAACACCGCAGTGGGCATGATCACGGCGTGCAGGTAGGCGAACATCGGTCTCAGGGCGTGTTCGAGTACGAGTGAGTGCCGGCCGGTGCCACCGGTGGCGGCGATCAGTACTGGCTTGTTGACCAGTGCGGTGTCTTCGAGGCAGTCGAAGAACATCTTGAACAGCCCGTTGTACGAGGCGGTGAAGGTCGGTGTCACCGCGATCAGACCGTCCGCCTGGGCGACAGTGTCGAATACATGCCTGAGTTCCGGTGTCGGGTAACCCGCCGTCAGGTTGTTGACCAGGTCGTGGGCGTGGTCTCGTACCTCGATGACGCTGACGTCGACTTGGGTGCCGCGGATCTCCAGCTCTTTGCGGGCGGCATCGGCCAGTCGGTCGGCCAGCATCCGGGTGGAGGACGGCAGCCGCAGTCCGGCCGAGACAACCGTGAGTGTGCGCTTCATGGTCGGTCCGTCTCCGATCGCGTGACCTGCGCCTGCTCCGCCGCGATCAGGGAGGTGTGGGTGGGCGCGTCCGGAACGTGTGCGGGGCGGCTCTGGGCGAATTCCTTGCGCAGGACCGGCACGATCTCGCCCAGCAACTCGATCTGTTCGAGCACCCTCTTGTGCGGGACGCCGATGCCGTCCACGTTGAAGAGTTGGCGCTGGTAGTCGCCACCAGCGTTTTCTCGGTAGGTGAGCACGCGCTCGATCACTTCTTGAGGGCTGCCGACCACCACCGCGGTCTGTGTCATGGTGTCCTCCAGGGACGGACCGTTGCCGTACGCGGAGGAGCCCTCGAAGTAGGGCCGGAACTCACGTATGGCGTCCTGGGAGTTCCTGTGCATGAACACATGCGCGGCGAGGCCGACGATGGCCTGGTCGGCCGCGCCGTGCCCGTAGTGCTCGAAGCGGCGCCGGTAGACGTCGATCAGCTGCCGGACGTGTTCCTTGGGCCAGAAGATGTTGTTGTGGAAGAAGCCGTCGCCGTAGTACGCGGCCTGTTCTGCGATCTCCGGGCTGCGGATGGAGGCGTGCCAGACGAAGGGTGCCACGCCGTCCAGCGGGCGGGGAGTGGAGGTGAAGCTCTGCAGCGGGGTCCGGAACCGGCCTTCCCAGTCGACGACGTCCTCGCGCCACAGTCGGCGCAGCAGGGCGTAGTTCTCCACTGCCAGTGCGATGCCGTTGCGGATGTCCTGGCCGAACCAGGGGTAGACGGGGCCGGTGTTGCCCCGACCCATCATCAGGTCGAGCCGGCCGTCGGCGAGGTGCTGGAGCATCGCGTAGTCCTCGGCGATCTTCACCGGATCGTTGGTGGTGATCAGGGTGGTCGACGTGGACAGCAGGATCCGTTCCGTCCGCGCCGCGATGTACCCGAGCAGCGTGGTCGGAGAGGACGCGATGAAGGGCTGGTTGTGATGCTCGCCGATCGCGAAGACGTCCAGGCCGACATCCTCGGCGAGCTGCGCGTAGTCCACGAGTGCCTTGATCCGGTCGTGTTCCGTGGGTGTCCGGCCGGACACCGGGTCGCGGGCCACGTCCCCGACTCCGAAGATTCCGAATTGCATGTGTAGCTCCTGCGTGTGTGTTGAATGTCGGCCTTTGGGTGAGCGCTGTCTTCGCCGCTACACCAGGAGAAAGTCAGAGAACGTGTCGCGATGCCTTGTGGTGCCAGGACGGCGCGTATCAGCCAACGCGCCGTCCTCGCGCAGAGGAGTCGCCGTCGGTTCGTTGCCGTGGCTGCCGGAGTCTTCCGTTGGCTGGAGCAGGGGAGTTCGAGTGGTTCTGCGATGACGGCCGTGTGCCACGGACGCGTCGCTGCCGGGCATGCATCGTCCTTCATCAGCGCGCCCGCCCCGATGCCGGCCGGTGCCTGAACCGGCGAAGTTGCTCTCGAGCCAGGAGAGGTGAGACTGGATTTCGGTGATGGGGTGCGTCATGTGGATCTTCTCCTAGCGCAGATTCTTCACTGCTGTTGAACTGGAGGTCTGGGGGTTGCACGCTGCTGTGCGATGTGTGTGTGCCGCGTGGAGTCACGTCGATGGCGCAAGGGGCGCCTGGTTCGGCGGCCGGGTGCACCGCCGTGGCCTCAGGTGAAGTTGGCGCCGCCGTCGACCAGTAGGGACCGGATTCCATACATGTAACCGGTGAGGGTGACGTCGGTGGTGTGCCGCCACACCTCGAGGGGCTCCGAGACGACGTCGCTGTCGCGGCCGATGGTCTGCGGTGAGAGGTCGGCGGCCACGTTGAACAGGCCGTGCACGCCGCCGAATCGCTCGACGGTGAAGTCGATGAGCTCCGTGTAAGAGTCCTCGTCGCTGATGTCGACGCCGTGCGCCACCGCTGTTCCGTCGAAGGCAGTGATCTCGTCGGCTACTGCCTGGGCGGCGGCCGGGTTGAGGTCGGCTGCGACGACGAGCATGCCCTCTTCGGCCAGGCGGACGGCTGTCGCGCCGCCGATATTGCCCGGTGCCGCACCGGCGACGATGGCGATCTTCTTCTTGAGGCCGTGCATGTCCTTCTCCTCTATGTCTCTCCGGCCCACGCGCCGGGTCCGACCAGCAATTGCTACGCGAAGCAAGTATATGGATTGCATGCTTTGCCGGACAAGTAAATGGGTGCTGTGCCCTGCGTCACGCTGAGGAAGCGTCAGTCCAGTACAACTGCGGTCGTACGGTGGGTGTTGGCGTCCTCGAGGCAACCCCGCAGACGCATGAGGTCGTGTGAGGGCAGGGCGGGGCTGACGACGCCGGCGAAGAGGTCCTCGTCCATGCGCTGGAGGCCGGCCTTGTCGTTCCTCGCGGCAGTGGAGCGGCGGCAGGTTTCCCACAGGTCATTCGCCGCGAGCCGCACGACTTCGGAGCTCTGTTCCCCGTAGGTCGCGACCGTGAAGACCACGGTCGTACTGGATGCGTCGGGCGTGCGCTCGGGGCGTGTCTGGGTCGCGTCCGCGAGTGCGGACCACAGAAGCAGGGCGAGGGGCAGACTCGCCAGGACCGCGGTCACGGTGAGTGCTCTGCGTCCTGGGCGCGAAGGAGCCACGGCCGGTTGGTCCTCCAGCGGGACCACGTCGTCGACCGGCGGGGCGGTGAGTGCCGTCAGGCGCCCGGCCAGGCGCCGTTCCGCGCCGGCTCTGACGGTCGCGCCGGCGACTTTCTGGATGACCATCGCGAGTCCGGAGAGGACCGCGCCCGCGACCATGAGAACCGGTACGAACACGAAGGTGCGTTGGACGCCGCTCGCCTCACCGGGGTCGGCCGATGGGAGCCACGCGAAGCGGTTCCCTGTGGGTGTCCTGGTCTGCCTGGTCTGCTCCAGTCGGCCGCGCACCTCCTTCGTGCGGGCCTCGGCCTCGTTCAGCCGGTGGTCCAACCGGGAGAAACGCGCGAGCAGCAGGACGGTGGCGAGGAGAATCTCGACGATCACCAGCAGGACTGCGGAGATCAGGGCCCGCTGCCATTCCCACCTGGTCAGGTAGAGCACCGTGTAAAAGCCGGCGTAGGCGGCGGAGAGTCCTCCGAAGGCGTAGCCAGTCAGTCTGATGGTTTTCACGCAGCCGACTCCTGTCGTGCCGGGACGGTAAGGGACGCGGTCTCGGGGACGTCGCGCTCGGTCACCGCGCCTGTCCCGCCGTCGACGGTCAGGTGCGTGCCGATGGGAAAGCGCGTCGTCGCTCCAGATATGCCGACCGCGGTGGGAATGCGGTATTCGCGAGCGAGGAGAGCGAGGTGGGACAGGGGGCTGCCGGTCTCGGCGACCAGGCCGGCCAGGCCCGGCAGCAGCGGTGCCAGGGCGGGATCCAGGAAGCGGACCACCAGCACCGGGCGGTCGGGGCGCTCACCGCGACCGTCCCAGGCCGTGCCGGTGCCGAAGCCGCCGCCCGACCCCTGCCCCGCAGTTCGGGATCCGGGTCTGGGCTCGGCCACGGGAACGCCGTCCGCCAGGCGGAACTCGTCGGGGAGTGCACCGGTGTCCTGACGCGGCACTCGCTGGGCGAAGTCCGCCGGAAGCCCTTCGCCCCGCGCCGCCCGCACGAGCTCTGCCCAGCGCAACAACACCAGGCGGGACAGGCCGAGTTCACAGGTGCCCACTCCGAGTCGGCGTCCCAGCTCCCGCAGCATCTGCGCCTGCATCTCCTGAACCCAGCGGATGCGCAGCCTGAGCCCCTCACGCACCGGCAGCGCGCCCACTCCGCGCGGCAGCGCGGTCCGTCCGGCCGGCGCGGGCAGGGGTGCGCGGTCGGCCAGCGTGGGCGGCAGCAGAGCCAGCACAGCGGGGTGGCGTTCCATGAGTTCCTGGTCACTCAGTCCTTGGGACCGGCCCTCGGTGAGTTCGGCGAGCGCCTCACCCGCAGCCGTGGTGCCGGGGCCGGCGCCGAGCAGCGCCCCGGCCAGCGACTCCTGGGCGTGCAGGGCGACCAGTACCTGCCGACCCCAGGCGACGGAGTCCAGCAACTGTCCGCCGAGCATCTCGGAGGGTGACGGGAAGCCGGCCAGCGCCCGGTCCACGTCCGCCATCAGGTCGATCGCCAGCAGCGGCAGAGCGCCGCGCAGCCGACCCACTCGCCAGGCCGCCGAGGCGCGTCGTGCGCCCGGCACGGGGTTGAGACGGTCGAGGAAGGGATGACGGGGAGGTGTGACCCCGAGCAGCCGCAGATCAGCCACCGCACGCCCCTGCACCGTGACTACCGCCGGCACCTTGCGCAGCCGTCTCCGGGATGCCGCGCCGGAGATGTCGAGCGCGGCGGTCAGGCCGTGGGACATCGGCACCACCCACAGATCCTCCTCGAGCGGCTGGATGACGGCGGGGAAGGTTTCGGCCACCGGCCCGGGACCCAGCAGCCGGGCGCCACGCCGCGGCCGCGCGGCCATGGCGGTGATGGGACGCGACTGGAACAGCCACAGCTGACCCTCGGGGTCGAAACCGAACTCCATGTCCTGCGGACTGCCGAAGACCCGCTCGGTCTTCTTGGCCAGTGCCACCAGACGGTCGGTCCGGCGGCGCGGGAGCAGCCGGGCCACGCGGCGTTCGGCCGGTTCGGCCCGCACGAGCCGACCGCGCCTTGTCAGCTGGTAGCGGACCCCTTGCGTACTGCCGTCGACCAGTTGGTCCGGGCCACCGCGCACCGCGCTGACCAGAATGCGGTCGGTACGGCCCTCGACCGGGTCGGCGCCGAACATCACGCCTCCCACGGCCGACGTGAGCATGGGCTGGACCAGCACGGCCATCCCGTCCCCCGGCACGGCTCCGGCCGGCGGGCGCAAGGGCTGTACCCGCCGCGCGGAATCGAGCACGGTCCGCACCGCGGCGGCGAACTCCTCCCAGCCCCATACATCCAGCACTGATGCGAAGCGCCCCGCCATCGACGAATCCTCGGCGTCCTCGTACACGGACGAGGAGCGCACCACCACCGCACGATCAGAACCCTGTGCGCCGGCCAGGGTGCGCCAGGCGGAGCGCACTGCCTCCGGTCCGCTGGGGGCGTCGGGCACCCGCTGCGTCGGCACCAGTACGAAGCCGGGCAGCACGGGCAGCCCTGCCCCGGAGGCGCGGGCCAAGTGGGCGGCCTTTGCGCCGGTGACGGACGGGTCCGCGGCTTCGGGGGCGTCCAGCGGCACGACCGCCAGAGCCAGATCCTCGAATGACATGACTCATTTCTCCTGTGGATGCGTGAAAGTGTGTGCCGGAGGCTGATACGTGCTCCGCGAGGCGGCCGGGCCGTACATGACCACGGTGGACTGGGCCGGCGCGCCGGCGCTGTTGCGGTGGTGCGCACGGATCCGAGCGACGAGGTAGGCCGCCACGCTTACGGTGGCGAGCGCTGCGATGCCGATCGGACCGGCCGAGTGCAGGAACTCGACGGCGGCCGCCCCGGCGAAGTAGCCGAGCAGCACATTGCCGATGCCCCAGACCAGCGCCGCGGCGGTGCTGTAAAGGACGAAGCGGCGGTACGGCATGCCCGACGCGCCGGCGGCGTAGGGCAGGAAGGTCCGTACGAAACCGATGAACCGGCCGGTGAAAACCGCCGCGCCACCGTGACGCACCAGAAAGGCCTGTGTCCGTCTCTGGTGATGCCGGTGCCGGTTCAGGCGTACTCGCCGTCTGCCGGGGCGACGCGCGCACCGGCGGCCCAGTGCATAACCGAGGTTGTCACCGGTCACCCCGCCGGCCACGACGGCGACGCCCAGGATCAGGGCGTTGAGGTCGCCTTGGCCCGCGATGGCGGACGCGAGAAGGACGACCATCTCCCCGGGAACCAGCAGGCCGATGAAGGCACTGGTCTCGCAGGCCGTCGCCGCGAACACGACCAGGTAGGACCACCATCCCGCTGCCTCGATGAATCCATCGATGTGCTGGGTCATCAGCTTGCCTCGCGTAGCGGCTCGGACAGGGGGGCACCCCATTGGCCCGTCGCGTCGGGGCGAGGCCGGAATGGCACCGTGCGACCGTCCGGCTCCCAGGCGTCCACAGGCCCACGACTGCTGGTTTCCGGCCGCTGCACGAGCCCCGCGACGCACCAGGCGACAAGGGGGACGCCTGCGGCCCACACGGCGCTGAGCATGCGGTGATCGGACGTCAGCACAGCAATCGTGACCGCGGACAGGGCGACCACCAAGACGACTATTCGGGCCCGGACGGCCGAAAGGCCTGCGGCGACCGCGAGCCCTGCCAGCACGTACCAGCCTGCGAGAGCTCCGGGCAGCGCCAGGTAGTCACGGACGAGGGAGCCCTCGGGCACCGGCAGACCCGGCAGGGAGACGGCGCCGGCGAAGATCAGGCCGGCGGCGCTCGCCAGCAGCAACGCGATGGCTGCACGTGCGTAGACCGCAGAACGACGATGAGCCAGCCAGAGCAGGGTCAGGGCCATCAGGAGCCAGGCGGCCACGGTGTGCATCTGTACCGGTACGGGTGCCGAGTCCAGGCGCAAGAGGTCGACATAGGACCGGTCGACGGGGGAGACGCCGAGGACTGCTGCGTACATGAGAGCGAGCGCCGCCGCACCCGTCCCTACGTGTCGCAAGGTCCGCTTCACAGCCGCTGACCGCATGGGTGGGCGGTGGGCGCCGACGGTGGGCCTCAACGTTCCCGTCCCAGCTCAAGAGCAGTGATGTGACTGCTGGTTCCGCTGGACATGCCGTTGAACGGACGCAACGGCAGCCGCGTGCGAGCGGAGAGGGGAGCGGTTCTTGGCGGTCGCTGTGCAGGACCGGGTGAGCGACGCGGCGCGAAGGCGGGGCCTGTCGCTGTCGGGGCGTGAGTTCCCATGGTTGGTTCACCTCGCTTTTCGTTTGACGGATGAACCATAGAACATTTATTTGCCGCGTCAAGCAAGTTCTGACTGTGATCGTTCGCACTGCGATCAGGCCGGCGGCGCCCAGTGCCTCCTGGTCATGGGGACCTCGCCGTGGGCACTGAGTCCCGGCCGTAGTGGCTGTCGGCTGGGGCGCTCGCGTCGGCATCCGGGCGGGACGCTGGACACGAGGGTGGCCGCGGCGGGCATGCCACCCTCGTGTGGGCAACCGTGTGCTCAGCAGGGGATCCGTGGCGAGGCGTGCGGAGCGCTCAGGCCCCGACGTCCCGCAGGGCGGCGGCCAGCTTCCTGAGATCCAGCCCGACAAGATGGTCGAGGAAGTGGCGACGGACGGCGGCCAGGTTGACCGGATACACCTCTTGCAGCCGGGCCATGCCGGCATCGGTGAGGGCGGCGAGCCAACTACGACCGTCCTGGGAGCACTGCGTCCGCTGAATGAACCCCTGGCTCTCCAGTCGGTGCACGATACGTGTCGTGCCGCTGAGCGACATCTCGCAGGCGTCGGCGAGTTGGCCCATGCGCAGCTGACGGTCCGGCGCCTCGGAAAGGGTCATCAGAGTCACGTACTCAGTGAGGGAAAGGCGCTGCTCCCGGAGCATGTCTGCGTCGATGGCGCGCGGCAGGGCGTGGATGAGCTGCGGAAGGGATCGGACGACGGCCTCTTCGTCCGCAGTGAGCGGTCGCACCGTGTCGACGGATCGGGTCGGCTTCGCAGTCATGGAAGACATCACCTCGTTGTTGCGGTCCAGGAAGTGTGGGTCGGTAGGGCGAGCAGGCTCTGCGCTTCTGTGAAGGGATTCGGTCTGGCCTCGCTTCGTCTCGGTCCTGAGTGTGTTGAGCGGACCGGTCGGGCGGCGACGGCTTCTCCCGGACGCCACCCCGCCCCGGCGATGGCATCGGTCGACCTGATCCGGGCCAACTGATCGTCGTCGTAGCGCGCCAATCCCTGATCGGCGTGAGCCGCCCCAAGGAGTTTGCTTGACTAGGCAACGACTGCGATCTAGATTGCTTGTCGAAACAAGCATATCCCGGAAGCGCTCCGGGAGTGCCTCTACGAAGGGCCTTTGACGTGACCAAGATTGGAATCATCCTCGGCAGCACCCGTCCCGGACGTAACGGCGAGGCCGTGGCCCACTGGGTGCAGGACATCGCCGCGCAGCGCACCGATGCGGAGTTCGAGCTGGTCGATCTGCTGGACTACAAGCTTCCGCACCTCGACGAGATGCTCCCGCCGTCGCTGGGCCAGTACGCTCAGCCGCACACTCAGGAATGGGCGAGCAAGATCGACTCGTTCGACGGCTTCATCATGGTGACGCCCGAGTACAACCACTCGACGTCCGGAGTTCTGAAGAACGCGATCGACTTCCTTTACGCGGAGTGGAACAACAAGGCGGTCGGCTTCGTCAGCTACGGCTCCCTGGGCGGCGCCCGCGCGGTGGAGCACCTGCGCCTGGTCGCGGGTGAACTCCAGATGGCCGACGTGCGCTCTCAGGTCGCGCTGTCGCTGTTCAACGACTTCGAGAACTTCAGCGAGTTCAAGCCCGGCGACTTCCAGGTCGAGGCGCTGAACACCACGCTGGACCAGGTGCTGGCCTGGAGCAAGGCCCTCGCCCCGCTGCGCGCCGCGTAACGGACCAACAGTCCTCGTTGCCCGAGCGCTGTCCTGCGGTGGAGATGGCGGCCACGGGCGATAGGGGCACGACCGGTGGACTCCCGGGCGGCAACGGCGCCACCGCGGATTCCACCGGTTGGCATACGTATCGGTCTGGCGTACATGTTCCGGTGCCGCCGGCCCGTAGGTAGCACCCCCCGACGCCGGGCTCGCCGTGCCGGAAGCGAACCCAGTGCGGTACATCACTCTCCCCCGACGTCCTGGGGCGTTCGCTCGAGCGCCTGCCGCTCACCGGTGCAGGGGCTCCTTGGGCAGTCCCTTCGCCGAGCAAGTAATATGCAGTCATGTCACCTGTTGCACGGCTGGCAGCCCCCGCTGAGCCGGGGCTGCAACCCCTCGCCCCGGACGAAGAGGCCGTCGTACGGTCACTGAGTCGCGTCGTCTACTCCCTGCCGCGCGCCATTGACGCCGACATGGTCCGGGAGCAGCGTCTTTCCCTCACTGAGTACCTGACTCTGATGAACCTTTCCGAGGCTTCGGACCGCCAGTTGCGCATGGGTGATCTTGCCAACGCCTGCGATATGTCGCTCAGCGGCATGACGCGGCTGGCGAGCCGGTTGGAGAGCCGAGGACTCATCCAGCGGGTCAGGTCGGAAGAGGACGCCCGCGGCTGGAACGCAATCCTCACCGATGCCGGCTTCGCCCGGCTGGAAGAGGCCTATCCGACCCACCTGGCTTCCGTTCGCCGCCACTTCCTCGACCATTTCTCGGGCCTGGACCTCAAGGAGCTTGCGGCGGCTCTGCGCAACGTCGCCACGTGATCGTGGCGGGCAGTCCCACCTGGCCTGTCATGCTCGCTCACGGAGACGGAGGGCGCCGTGCCGTCGTCCACCAGGTACAACGGCACGTCCTTGACCAGACGACTTGGTTCGCCAGGTGCTGCGCCACCTATGCCTCGGTGGCTCGGGCACTCCTCACCAGCGGTCACCCTCGGTCAGTATGCTCACTTCATGCCGGAGGTCGGAAGCAAGGGGCGGACGGCCATCGATGGAATGCTGGGGAGACAGGGAGATCTGCATGCCAGTCGAAACTCCCCAGATTCTCCCCAGGGCTGATGATGGGCGATTCCCGCTGTTGCGTGCCTCCGATGCCGAGCGCGGATTTCAAGGCTGAAGAGGCGGGTGGCCTGGGAAAATGCTAAGAGAGGTCTTCGCAACCCGCTACATCGATCCCTTGCGGTCTGGCGGCTCCGTCCCCGGAGTCGTCGAGGCCGACGACCTGGGGACGTACGTCGTGAAGTTCCGGGGCTCCGCGCAGGGCCGCAAGGCGCTGGTCGCCGAGGTCATCGTCGGTGAGCTGGCGCGCGCCCTCGGGTTGCGGTTCCCCGAGCTGGTCCTCGTGCACTTCGACCCGGCGGTCGCCGCGCACGAACCGCACCAGGAGGTACGGGACCTGCACAGCGCCAGCGCGGGCATCAACCTCGGCATGGACTACCTCTCGGGCGCGAAGGACTTCACGCCGGAGGTCGCCCAGGGCTTCCACGTCGACCCGCTGGAAGCCGGCAAGATCATCTGGCTCGACGCCCTCACCGTGAACGTCGACCGCACGGTCCACAGCTCGAATCTGATGGTCTGGCCCACACTCGGCGTCGCACCCCCGCGCCTCTGGCTGATCGACCACGGCGCGGCCCTCGTGTTCCACCACCGCTGGGACGCCTCCTCCCCCGAGAAGGCGTACGACTTCCGCCACCACGCGCTCGGCGGACACGCCCCCGACACCCGCGCCGCTGACGCCGAGCTGGCACCCCGTGTGACGGCGGAGCTGCTGCGGGAGATCACCGCCGAGGTGCCGGACGCCTGGCTGGCGGACGAACCGGGATTCGCGACGCCCGACGAGGTCCGGGCGGCGTACGTCGACCACCTCTTGGCGCGCGCGAAGGCGTCGGCGGCCTGGCTGCCCACGGACTTCCCCAGCCGGGAGGAGCTCGCCGCCGAGGAGGCCCTGCGCGCGGCGAAGACACAGGCAGGCCGGCCGAAGTGGCTCAAGCGGGTCCCCGACCTGCACGGCAAACCGGACGCGGAACAGGATTGGTCGGTGCACCTCGGATGACCCCGGAAAACCCCCAGCCGCCCTCGGACAACACCCAGCGCGTCCAGATCGAGTACTGCACCCAGTGCCGGTGGCTGCCGCGTGCCGCCTGGCTGGCGCAGGAGCTGCTGACGACGTTCGAGGCGGAGCTGACCGAGCTGTCGTTGAAGCCCGGCACCGGGGGCGTTTTCGTCGTCCGCGTGAACGACGAGGTGGTCTGGGACCGCCGCGAGCAGGGCTTTCCCGAGCCCACGGCGGTCAAGCGGCTCGTACGCGACCGAGTGGCCCCGGGGAAGTCCCTGGGCCACTCGGAGAAGTGATCTTCTGGAGCCGGTTCAGCCGTCCAGCTGCTCGTACGCGGGCAGCGTGAGGAATTCCGCGTAGTTCTCGTCGAGGGCGACGGTGAGCAGCAGGTCGTGGGCCTGCTGCCAGTGGCCGGCGGCGAAGGCCTCCTCGCCGATCTCGGCGCGGATGTTCGCCAGCTCCTCGGCGGCGACCTTGCGGGCGAGTTCCGGCGTGGCCTTCTCGCCGTTCTCGAACTCGACGCCCGCGTTGATCCACTGCCAGATCTGCGAGCGGGAGATCTCGGCGGTGGCCGCGTCCTCCATGAGGTTGAAGATGGCGACGGCGCCGAGGCCGCGCAGCCAGGCCTCGATGTAGCGGATGCCGACCTGGACGGCGTTGACGAGACCGTTGTACGTCGGCCTGGCGTCCAGGGAGTCGACGGCGATCAGGTCGGCTGCCTCGACGTGGACATCCTCGCGCAGCCGGTCCTTCTGGTGGGGCCGGTCGCCGAGGACGGCGTCGAACGAGGCCATGGCGATCGGGACGAGGTCCGGGTGGGCCACCCACGACCCGTCGAAGCCGTCGGCCGCCTCGCGGTCCTTGTCGGCCTTGACCTTCTCGAAGGCGACCTTGTTGACCTCTTCGTCGCGCCGCGACGGGATGAACGCGGCCATGCCGCCGATCGCGTGTGCGCCGCGCTTGTGGCAGGTGCGGACGAGGAGTTCGGTGTACGCGCGCATGAACGGGGCCGTCATCGTCACCGCGTTGCGGTCCGGAAGGACGAACTTGGCGCCGCCGTCACGGAAGTTCTTGACGATGGAGAAGAGGTAGTCCCAGCGGCCCGCGTTCAACCCGGAGGCGTGGTCGCGGAGTTCGTAGAGGATCTCCTCCATCTCGTACGCGGCCGTGATCGTCTCGATCAGGACGGTCGCGCGGACGGTGCCCCGCGGGATGCCGGCGTAGTCCTGCGCGAAGACGAAGACGTCGTTCCAGAGGCGGGCCTCCAGGTGCGACTCCGTCTTGGGGAGGTAGAAGTACGGGCCCTTGCCGAGGTCGAGCAGCCGCCGCGCGTTGTGGAAGAAGTACAGGCCGAAGTCGACGAGCGCGCCCGGGACGGGCTTGCCGTCCGCGTCGACGAGGTGACGCTCACTCAGATGCCAGCCGCGCGGGCGCATCACGACGGTCGCGAGTTCGTCATCGGCCTTCAGTGCGTACGACTTCCCGGACCGCGGGTCGGTGAAGTCGATGTTCCGGGTGTACGCGTCGATCAGGTTGAGCTGGCCGAGGACCACGTTCTCCCAGGTGGGCGCCGAGGCGTCCTCGAAGTCCGCGAGCCAGACCCGGGCACCCGAGTTGAGGGCGTTGATGGTCATCTTGCGGTCGGTGGGGCCGGTGATCTCGACGCGGCGGTCGTTCAGGGCGGCCGGAGCGGGGGCCACCTTCCAGGAGTCGTCCGCGCGGATCGCGGCGGTCTCCGGGAGGAAGTCGACGGTGGAGGTGCGGGCGATCTCGGCGCGGCGCTCCGCGCGGCGGGCGAGGAGCTCGTCACGCCGGGGCGTGAACCGCCGGTGCAGCTCGGCCACGAAGGCGAGGGCCGCGTCGGTGAGGACCTCTTCCTGCCGGGGCAGGGGCTCGGCGTCGACGATGGCCAGCGGGGACGGCGCTGGTGCGGACATGAGCTGTCACTTCCTTCGGCGAACTGCGTTACGTAGGGCGCTCGGCGTTACGTAGGGCACTGGGTGTCACGGGCACCGGATACGGCTGACCACGTCCTCGGAGCGGTCCAGCGGCTTCTGAGCAGTGGATACTAGTTTCCTCATGGTGGAAATTCAATGGTTTGTTGATGTCGAGATTCTCCGGGTCGAGGCAAGGTGGCGCTCGGTGCCACCCCGCTCACTCAAGGTGGATCAGATCGCCCTCCGTGTCGATGTCGTACGCCTCGGCCACATCCCCGCACTCGACGAGCGTGACGATGTCGTCGTGGGCCCTCAGATAGGCGCGTGCCCCCCGGTCGCCGGTCGCGGTCGCCGCGATGCCCGCCCAGTGACCGGAGCCGAACAGCACCGGGTGGCCGCGTACTCCGCCGTACGCCGCCGCGGCGAGCGACAGGGGGGACTGGTACGCGGCGAGCACCCGGGCCACCGCCTCCCGCCCGATTCCGGGCTGATCGACGAGCGACACCAGCGCGGCCCGCGCCCCCGTGTCCGCCAGTGAGCGGAGTCCCGCCCGCAGCGAGGAACCCATGCCCTCCTCCCAGTCCGGGTTGTCCACGAGGACACACCCGGGCAGCAACGCCTGTTCGCGTACGGCATCGGCCTGGGCGCCCAGGACCACATGGACGCGGGTGCAGCCCCCCGCGCGCAGTACTCCGACCGCGTGTTCGACGAGGGGGCGTCCGCGGTGCCGCAGGAGGGCCTTGGGCCGCCCGCCGAGGCGCCGCCCGCCGCCGGCCGCCAGCAGCAGCCCGGCGACCTGGGCTTTGTTCTCCGTCATGTCCTCTGCATACCCGGCCGGCGCCGGGCGTGCGCCGGAACCCGTTCGGACCCCGTGCCCCTTGGGCTGAATTTCGGTCCACGGAGTGGCGCCCGGCGCGCGGGGTGGCGTTTACTGACCCGCGTCCCCCGGCGCCCGACCACCGCCATGGGGGATCCGGGGGACGTACGAAGGACCGACGCACAACGGTGTGCGAGGGGGGAGCGCTGTGTTGCGGAGCTTGGGGCAGAGGCCAGTGACCGGCAGCGACGAGGACCCGAGGGTGGCGGAGCTACGGACCGCCGTCTCGCGGCTGCGCCGTGAACTCGCCGCGCATCCCGCCGAGTTCCCCGACCGCGGCATCGCCGAGGACGAACTCGCGGCCCTCGCCGCGATGGCCGTCACGGGCATCCCCGAAATCCCGCGGCTGCGCCGCTCCCTCCTCCTGGTCGCGGGCGCGATCGGCTCCGTCAGCGCACTGGCCACCAGCCTCGCCGATGTCCGCAGTGCGGTGGATCTGTTCCGGGAACCGCCGCTGCGCTAGCCCCGCACGTCCCTGGGGCCTCGGGGCTCTGATCAGGCCCCGGGCCCGGAACTGGCCAGGGCCCCCGACAGCTCCGACGCGACCTGTTGCAGCACGGGCACGATCTTCTCGGTGGCCGCGTCGGTGACCCGGCCCGCCGGGCCGGAGATCGAAATGGCGGCGGCGGTGGGGGAGTCGGGTACGGAGACGGCCAGGCAGCGGACGCCGATCTCCTGCTCGTTGTCGTCGACCGCGTAACCGAGCCGGCGCACCTCGTCGAGCGCGGCGAGGAAGCCGTCCGGCGTGGTGATCGTCTTCTCCGTCGCGGCGGGCATGCCCGTACGGGCCAGCAGCGCGCGCACCTCGTCGTCCGGGGTGTGCGCGAGCAGCGCCTTGCCCACGCCCGTGGAGTGCGGCAGCACCCGGCGGCCCACCTCGGTGAACATGCGCATCGAGTGCTTGGACGGCACCTGGGCGACGTAGACGATCTCGTCCCCGTCGAGCAGCGCCATGTTCGCGGTCTCGCCAGTCTCCTCGACGAGGCGGGCGAGGTACGGGCGGGCCCAGGTGCCGAGCAGCCGGGAGGCGGACTCCCCGAGGCGGATCAGGCGGGGGCCGAGCGCGTACCGGCGGTTGGTCTGCTGTCGTACGTATCCGCAGGCCACCAGCGTGCGCATGAGCCGGTGGATGGTGGGCAGCGGCAGCCCGCTGCTCGCCGACAGCTCGCTCAGGCCGACCTCGCCGCCGGCGTTCGCCATGCGCTCGAGCAGATCGAAGGCGCGCTCGAGGGACTGGACGCCGCCGCTGGGAGCGGGTGACTTGGCGGCGTCGGTGGTGCTGGCGCTGGACGACGGCACGGCGGCGGTCCTTTCAGGCGCGGAATTCAGAGGGGCGACCCGAAGGGTCTCGGACAGGGCGGTGGCGGGAGACGGGTGGGCAGGGATGCAGCCTACCGGGGAGTTGGTTGACTCCCAGGTTGCGCGTGGCAACGTTCTGCTGGTTGGAATTCTACTTCCACTTTGCGGATATGCCAGAGGGTAGGTGGATCGGGGGGAGAGTGAAGAAGCGGGCTCTTGACGAGGTGAGAGCCGGAGTGAAGACTCCTTCAACAGAACGTTGAATTTTGTTACGTGGGCGTAAACCCGCGTATCGGGAGTCGACAACGGCAGAGAGGGGTCCGGGTGTCCGACGTCGGAACGGTCGAACGGGTGCTGCGCTCGACGCGCGTCATCACTCCCGAAGGGACGCGTGCCGCCTCGGTCGCGGTCGCCGCGGGGAAGATCACGGCCGTGCTCGCGTACGACGCGGAGGTGCCGGCCGGTGCCCGGCGGGAGGACTTCGGCGACGACGTCCTGCTGCCCGGCCTCGTCGACACGCACGTCCATGTCAACGACCCCGGCCGCACGGAGTGGGAGGGCTTCTGGACCGCGACACGCGCCGCGGCCGCCGGTGGCATCACCACCCTGATCGACATGCCGCTCAACTCCCTCCCCCCGACGACGACGGTCGACCACCTCCGCACGAAGAAGGACGTCGCCCGCTCCAAGGCGCACATCGACGTCGGCTTCTGGGGCGGCGCGCTGCCCGGCAACGTCAAGGACCTCAGGCCGCTGCACGACGCGGGCGTCTTCGGCTTCAAGGCGTTCCTGTCGCCCTCCGGAGTCGACGAGTTCCCCGAGCTGGACCAGGAGCAACTCGCCCGGTCCCTCACCGAGATCGCCGGATTCGACGGCCTGCTGATCGTGCACGCCGAAGACCCGCACCACCTGTCCGCCGCCCCGCGGATGGGCGGGCAGAAGGCCATGAAATACACAGACTTCCTCGCCTCGCGCCCGCGCGACGCCGAGGACACCGCCATCGAGAACGTCATCGCCCAGGCCAGGCGCCTCAACGCGCGCGTACACGTGCTGCACCTGTCGTCCAGCGACGCGCTGCCGCTGATCGCCGCCGCGAAGGCCGAGGGCGTACGGCTCACGGTGGAGACCTGCCCGCACTACCTCACGCTCACCGCCGAGGAAGTCCCGGACGGCGCCAGCGAGTTCAAGTGCTGCCCGCCCATCCGCGAGGCCGCCAACCAGGACCTGCTGTGGCAGGCGCTCACCGACGGCATCATCGACTGTGTCGTCACCGACCACTCGCCGTCGACGGCCGACCTGAAGACCGACGACTTCGCGACCGCGTGGGGCGGCATCTCCGGCCTCCAGCTGAGCCTGTCGGCGGTCTGGACGGAGGCCCGCAAGCGGGGCTACGGCCTAGAGGACGTCGTCCGCTGGATGTCCACGCGCACGGCGCACCTCGCGGGGCTCGGTCAGAAGGGCGCCATCGAGGCCGGACGCGACGCCGACTTCGCGGTCCTCGCCCCCGACGAGACCTTCACCGTGGACCCGGCCGCGCTCCAGCACCGCAACCGGGTCACGGCGTACGCGGGCAAGACCCTCAGCGGTGTCGTCAAGTCCACCTGGCTGCGCGGCGAACGCATCGTGGCCGACGGCGAGTTCGGCGAACCGACCGGCCAACTCCTGTCCCGGCACCCGTCATCACGCACCCGCTCGCGCACCCGCGGGGGCCGAACCTCGAAAGGCGGATCGATCATCGTGACGGCGCAGCATCCATCGCCTCTGGCTCGTTTCACCGGCGACGCGAACCCCTACGGAGGCGGCGACCCGTACGCGGACTACCGCACCGACGACTTCCCCTTCACCCAGTACGCCAACCTCGCCGACCGGCGGCTCGGTGCCGGTGTCATCGCCGCCAACGACGAGTTCTTCGCCCAGCGCGAGAACCTGCTGGTGCCCGAGCGTGCGGAGTTCGACCCCGAGCGCTTCGGCCACAAGGGCAAGATCATGGACGGCTGGGAGACGCGGCGGCGCCGCGGTGCCTCGGCCGGGCACCCGTGGCCGACGGCGGAGGACCACGACTGGGCGCTGGTCCGCCTCGGCGCGCCCGGCGTGATCCGCGGCATCGTCGTGGACACCGCCCACTTCCGCGGCAACTACCCGCAGGCCGTGTCCGTCGAGGGCGCGTCCGTCGCCGGCTCCCCGTCGCCCGAGGAACTCCTCGCCGACGACGTGAAGTGGACGACGCTCGTCCCGCGCACGGCGGTCGGCGGGCACGCGGCGAACGGCTTCGCCGTCTCCGTCGAGCAGCGCTTCACGCACCTGCGCGTCAACCAGCACCCTGACGGGGGCATCGCGCGTCTGCGGGTGTACGGAGAGGCGGTTCCGGACCCGAAGTGGCTTGCGGTTCTCGGCACCTTCGACGTCGTCGCCCTGGAGAACGGCGGCCAGGTCGAGGACGCGTCCAACCTCTTCTACTCGCCCGCCACCAACACCATCCAGCCCGGGCGCTCCCGCAAGATGGACGACGGCTGGGAGACGCGCCGTCGCCGCGACCAGGGCAACGACTGGATCCGGTATCAGCTGGTGGCCCAGTCCGAGATCCGCGCCATCGAGATCGACACGGCGTACTTGAAGGGCAACGCGGCGGGGTGGGCGTCGGTGTCGGTGGCCGACAGCGCGGACGGCGACTGGACGGAGATCCTGCCGCGCACCCGCCTCCAGCCGGACACCAACCACCGCTTCGTGCTCCCGGACCCGGCAGTCGCCACCCACGCGCGCGTGGACATCTTCCCCGACGGCGGCATCTCCCGCCTGCGCCTGTTCGGCTCCCTCACGGAGGAGGGCGCGGCCCGACTGGCGGCCCGCCACCAGGAGTTGGGCGGCTGACCCCGCGGCATCGTGGGGGCGCACCCGCGGTACGACCTGGGTGTGCCCTACGGGCTGTGGCGTTCCGCTAGGTTGAACTACCGCTTGCAGGCGAGAAGTTCATGCCGGGGGAGACCTGATGGCCGTTCTGCTTTACTACCCGCTGGTGACCCCGCCCACGGAGATCGTCCATCAGGCGCTGCTCTACTGGGACGGCGTCGCCTCAGTCGTACCGCGAGAGTCCGAGATCTACGACGCGGCGGTGTCGCCGGACTTGAAGGACCTGCGGCGGCGAGGTCTGTACACGCCACTCACCTTCGACCGCCGCTCCATGGAGGTGCTGCAAGACCCTGAATACCGGGGCGCGTTCCGTGGCAACTCGGCCTCCCAGGTGCTGATGGAGGAACTGCACCGGCTCTCCAGGAACCGTGACCGGTGGGGGCTCGTACCGAACTCTGTCATCTACGGCTCGAAGATGAGCTATTGGCTTGAGCGGGAGCTGCTCCGCCTCGACCTGGCCGTCCCGAACCGGGAGCGCGGTTTCTGGAGCCTGACCGTGCCGACCGAGGTCTGGCAGCTGATTATCGGTGTCACGGTGCGGGAACTGGCCTGTGGCGATCGCGCTTCGTACGTCCCTTACACCGAGAACGACGAGGCGTACCGGTGGGCCCTGCGCGCCCCCGCACAGGACCGTGTGCCCGCCTGGGAGGTGGAACTCGGCAAACTGCTGCCCGTCCCCGCCCCAGGCACGGCGACCGCCGACGTCCTCGCCTTCCGTGAGCGTTATGACGACGAGCGGCTGCGCCTGATGCGCGCCCTCCACCGCATGCTGGGAGATCTGCGCCGGGACTACGACCATCCCGCCGACGTCCTGGCACAACTGGAAGTTGAGCTGAAGCAGGCGGCGAAGGACTACCGGGGAGCCGCGAAGAGCAGCCGAATGGCATGGGTGAACAGGAGCGTAACGGTCACGGTGGGGGTGGCCGCCGCGGCCGTGGGCGCCTTGGTGATCCCCGATTTCGGGTGGCTCCTGGGCGCGGGCAGCGGCTACGCGATCAACGTGGCGACCCGAGAAATCCGCCCGCTGAGCAGGGCGCGCGACGACCACGATTTCAGCTATGTGCACCGGGTGGAGCAGGGTCTGTCCTGAAACCCTGGGCCCTCAGGCGGCATGCCCCCCGTCCACCGAGAACTCCGCCCCCGTGACGTAGCCGGCCGCATCATCAGCCTGACCATGATCTTCACGCCGCTCGCCGAAGCGGCCGTGACCCGGGTGCGTCCCTCGCGTGCGTTCCTCGCCGCGGCCGGTGTCTTCGTACTCGGCGTCGTACTGCTCACCCAGGGCGGCGGTTTCACGCGTCCATCGCTCGGCGATCTGCTGATGCTGCTGGCCGCCCTCGCCCGCACCGTGCATGTGCTCGCCATGTCACGCGTCAAGTCCGTGCAGGGCGCCGAGGCGCTACCGCTGACCACGGTCCAACTCGGCGCCGCCGTCGCGGTGTTCGCGGTGCTGTCGACCGGCGCCGACACCACGCCGTGGAGCACGGCCGCGGGCTTCGGCCTGCGGGCGTGGGCCGGGCTGCTGTTCCTCTCCGTGTTCTGCACGCTGTTCGCCTTCTTCGTGCAGATGCGGGCGGTGCGCCGGACCTCGCCGTCCCGGGTCAGTCTGCTCCTCGGAACCGAGCCCCTGTGGGCCGCCGCCGCGGGGATCGCCCTCGGCGGTGAACGGCTCGGGGTGCTCGGCCTGGCGGGCGGCGCACTCGTCCTCGCGGGGACCGCGTGGGGGCGCCGGAGATCGCCCTGTTGACGTACGACGCGGGGCTTCTGGAGGAGGACGGGCACTGATCGGGACGACGCGAGGCGGTGCTCAGTCCCGTCCGCCCGCGATCTCCCCGAGCCGCACCGAGCGCCGCTCCTGTCGCGACAGGACGCAGGCCTCGGCGATGCGCAGGGCCTGCAGGGCCTCGCGGCCGTCGCAGGGGTTGGCGCGTTCACCGCGGACGACCTCGACGAAGGCGGCGAGCTCGGCCTCGTACGCGGGCCCGAAGCGCTCCAGGAAACCGGTCCACGGCTTGTCGGCGGGCGGCGGCCCGGCCGGTTCGGTGGAGGCGATCGGCGTACGGTCGTCGAGGCCGACGGCGATCTGGTCCAGCTCGCCGGCCAGCTCCATCCGTACGTCGTAGCCCGCGCCGTTCATCCGCGTCGCCGTCGCCGTGGCGAGCGTGCCGTCGTCGAGGGTGAGGACGGCCGCGGCGGTGTCGATGTCCCCGGCCTCGCGGAACATCGCGGGCCCGGCGTCGGACCCGGTCGCGTACACCTCGGTGACCTCGCGGCCCGTGACCCAGCGCAGCATGTCGAAGTCGTGGATCAGACAGTCCCGGTAGAGCCCGCCGGAGAGCGATAGGTAGCCGGCCGGGGGCGGCGCCGGGTCGGACGTCATCGCCCGGACCGTGTGCAGCCGGCCGAGCCGTCCCGACCGCACCGCCTCGCGGGCGGTGGTGTAGCCCGCGTCGAAGCGCCGCTGGAAGCCCAGTTGCAGGACCGTCCCCGCGGCGTCGACCTCGGCGAGCGCGGCCAGCGTGCCCTGCAGATCGAGGGCGATGGGCTTCTCGCAGAAGACGGGGAGCCCCGAGCGTGCTGCCCGACCGATCAGTTCGGCGTGGGCCGACGTGGCCGCGGTGATCACCACGGCGTCCACGCCCCAGGTGAAGACCTCGTCGACGCTGGGCGCCGCCGTCGCGCCCAGCCGGTCCGCCAGCCGATGGGCCCGCGCGGTGTCCGCGTCCGTGACGATGAGGGAGCCGCCGACCTCACGGTGGCGGCTGAGAGTGGTCGCGTGGAATGTGCCGATACGACCCGCTCCGATGAGTCCGATGCGCATGGGAACAAATTGGGGGCGCACCCGGCATCGTGTCAATGGTTTGTCCGGACAATCGAACTTCACAACTTCCCGTCAACATCTCACGGAGCTACGCTCGGGCCGTGCCCAAACCAGATGTCGATCCGACCCTCTCGCTCCAGCTGAGCGTCGACCGCAGCAGCCCGGTCCCGCTCTACTTCCAGCTGTCCCAGCAGCTGGAGGCCGCGATCGAGCACGGGACGCTGACCCCGGGCAGCCTGCTGGGCAACGAGATCGAGCTCGCCGGGCGGCTCGGACTGTCCCGGCCCACGGTCCGCCAGGCCATCCAGTCCCTCGTCGACAAGGGGCTGCTCGTACGGCGCCGCGGCGTGGGCACCCAGGTCGTACACAGCCAGGTCAAGCGCCCGCTGGAGCTCAGCAGCCTCTACGACGACCTGGAATCGGCGGGCCAGCGCCCGGCGACCCAGGTGGTCGTGAACACGGTCGTACCGGCGTCCGCCGAGGTCGCGGCCGCCCTGGGCGTGGCCGAGGGCAGCGAGGTGCACCGCGTGGAGCGGCTGCGTCTCGCCCACGGCGAGCCGATGGCGTACCTCTGCAACTATCTGCCGCCCGACCTGCTGAAGCTGGACAGCGCGCAGATGGAGGCCACCGGGCTGTACCGGCTGATGCGCGCGGCGGGCATCACCCTGCACAGCGCCCGCCAGTCCGTCGGCGCCCGCGCGGCCACCGCGGAGGAGGGCGAGCGGCTCGGTGAACCGGCCGGCGCGCCCCTGCTCACCATGCAGCGCACGACCTTCGACGACACGGGCCGCGCCGTCGAGTTCGGCACGCACATCTACCGCGCCTCGCGCTACTCCTTCGAGTTCCAGCTCCTCGTACGGCCGTGATGCGGCTCACCTTACGGCCGTGACTGGGCTCGTCGTACGGCCGTGACCAGGGTGGGGCGCGACCGCGGGAATGCACCGTGTGCGGGACCCGCTGATGGGGTGCACGTTCCTCGTGATTGATACTTGGGCGTTTGGGGCCGGTGAGACGCCGGTCCCCGCGGGGCCTACTGGATGGCCCGCCGGGCCGCTGGGCCCGGTGCACCAAGGATCAAGGCAAGAAGGGGCGCGGCCTCGTGGCACGGACTCGGACCTGGGTAAGCATCGCGCTCGCAGGGGCGCTCGGGCTGTCCCTCGCGGGATGCAGCAGCACCGGCGGGAAGCGGGCCGAGGACGCCCGCAAGGCGGCGGCAGCCCAGGGCAGGGCCGCGGTGAACACGCCCAGGTGGACCTTCGCCATGATCACCCACTCGGGCGACGGCGACACCTTCTGGGACATCGTGCAGAACGGCGCCAAGCAGGCCGCCGTCAAGGACAACATCAACTTCCTGTACTCGCACAACGCCGAGGCACAGCAGCAGGCGCAGCTCGTGGACGCCGCCGTCGACAAGAAGGTCGACGGCATCATCGTCACGCTCGCCAAGCCCGACGCCATGAAGGCGGCCGTCGCGCGCGCCCAGAAGGCCGGCATCCCCGTGATCACGGTGAACTCGGGTTCCGAGGAGTCCAAGGCGTTCGGCGCGCTCACGCACATCGGCCAGGACGAGACGATCGCCGGCGAGGCAGTCGGCGACGAGCTGAACAAGCGCGGAAAGAAGAAGGCCCTGTGCGTCCTGCACGAGCAGGGCAACGTCGGCCACGAGCAGCGCTGCGAGGGCGTCGGCCAGACCTTCGACGGCGAGGTGCAGAACCTCTACGTCCAGGGCACCAGCATGCCCGACGTCCAGGCCTCCATCGGCGCCAAGCTGCAGGCCGACAAGTCCATCGACGCGGTCGTCACGCTGGGCGCCCCCTTCGCGGACACCGCGGTCAAGGCCAGGCAGGACGCGGGCAGCAAGGCCGAGATCGACACCTTCGACCTGAACGAGAAGGTGGCCGCGCAGCTCAAGAACGGCACCCTCGGCTTCGCCGTCGACCAGCAGCCGTACCTCCAGGGGTACGAGGCTGTCGACCTGCTCTGGCTGTACAAGTACAACGCCGACCTCCTCGGCGGCGGCAAGCCCGTCCTCACCGGCCCCCAGATCATCACCAAGGACCAGGCCGGCGCGCTCGAGGACTACGCGGAGCGGGGGACCCGATGACCGCCACGGCACCCGCGCCCGCGCCGTCGCCGGGCACCATGGCGGACGAACGCCTCCTGAAGACCTCGCCGCTGCGCAGGCTCATGGGCCGCCCCGAGCTCGGCTCCGTGGTCGGCGCGATCGCCGTCTTCGTCTTCTTCGCGCTCTTCGCGGACAGCTTCGTACGCGCCACGAGCCTCAGCACGGTCCTGTACGCCGCGTCGACCATCGGCATCATGGCCGTCCCGGTCGCGCTGCTGATGATCGGCGGCGAGTTCGACCTCTCCGCGGGCGTCATGGTGACCAGCTCCGCGCTGATCTCCTCGATGTTCAGCTACCAGATGACCGCGAACGTGTGGGTCGGCGTCCTCGTCTCGCTCCTCGTCACGCTCGCGATCGGCGTCTTCAACGGCGTCATGCTGACCCGCACCGATCCGCCGAGCTTCATCATCACGCTCGGCACCTTCCTGATGCTGACCGGCATGAACCTCGGCTTCACCAAGCTGATCAGCGGCACGGTCTCCACGAAGTCGATCTCCGACATGGAGGGCTTCTCCTCCGCCCACGACGTGTTCGCCTCGACGATCACCATCGGCGGCGTCGACTTCAAGATCACCATCCTGTGGTGGCTGGCCCTGGTCGCCGTAGCCACCTGGATCCTGCTGCGCACCCGCGTCGGCAACTGGATCTTCGCCGTCGGCGGCGGCGAGGAAGCGGCCCGCGCGGTCGGCGTCCCGGTCGACAAGACCAAGATCGGCCTCTACATGGGGGTCGCCTTCGGCGCCTGGATCTCCGGCCAGCACCTGCTGTTCTCGTTCGACGTCGTCCAGTCCGGCGAGGGCGTCGGCAACGAGCTGACCTACATCATCGCGGCCGTCATCGGCGGCTGTCTGATCACCGGCGGCTACGGCTCCGCGGTCGGCGCTGCGGTCGGCGCGCTGATCTTCGGCATGGTGAGCAAGGGCATCGTGTTCGCCGAGTGGAACCCCGACTGGTTCAAGTTCTTCCTGGGAGTGATGCTGCTCCTGGCGACCCTGCTCAACCACTGGGTCCGCAAGCGCGCGGAGGCGACAAAGTGACCACGGACGCGGACATGACGACCGACTCGGCCTCCACGGAGCGTTCGCCGCTCGTCGAGCTCGACGACGTCAGCAAGTACTACGGCAACATCCGTGCCCTCGAAGGCGTCTCCCTGGAAGTCCACGCGGGCGAAATCTCCTGCGTGCTCGGCGACAACGGCGCGGGCAAGTCCACCCTCATCAAGATCATCGCGGGCCGGCACCAGCACGACGCGGGCACCCTGCGCATCGAGGGCGCGGCCACCAGGCTGTCGTCCCCGCGCGAGGCCCTCGACCACGGCATCGCCACGGTCTACCAGGACCTCGCCGTCGTCCCGCTGATGCCGGTCTGGCGCAACTTCTTCCTCGGCTCCGAGCCGCGCAAGGGCGTCGGCCCCTTCAAGCGCCTGGACGTCGACTTCATGCGCCGGACCACCCATGCCGAGCTGCTGCGCATGGGCATCGACCTGCGCGACGTCGACCAGCCCATCGGCACCCTCTCCGGCGGCGAGCGCCAGTGCGTGGCGATCGCCCGCGCCGTCTACTTCGGCGCCAAGGTCCTCGTCCTTGACGAGCCCACCGCGGCCCTCGGTGTGAAGCAGTCCGGTGTGGTCCTCAAATATGTGGCAGCAGCACGGGACGCCGGACTGGGTGTTGTGTTGATCACCCACAATCCCCATCACGCGTACCTGGTGGGCGACCGGTTCGTGCTCCTGAAGCGGGGGGCGATGGTCGGCAGCCATACGCGGGACGAGATCACGCTGGACGAGCTGACGCGACAGATGGCCGGTGGCAGCGAGCTGGACGACCTCCGTCATGAGCTCGAACGCGCCACGTGAGGAGGCGCCCCGTCAGGGGCGCGGAGCCGGCTGTGCCGCGTGGGCGCGACCAGCCGCAGGGGGTACTCGGCCCAGGGGCGGCCGGAAGCTCCCACGGTGCAGCCCCTCCGGAGCGTAAGGCAGAATCGCAGCGATGAGCACCTACCGCGACCTCGCACACCGCGGCTCCGCGCGCGCCACCGTCCTGCGGACCGTAGGAACGCGCGAACGCCGTTCCCATCTGACGGCCCCCCGCGTTCCGACCGTCGGCATCGACATCGGCGGCACGAAGGTGATGGCGGGCGTCGTGGACGCCGACGGCAACATCCTGGAGAAGGTCCGCGCCGAGACGCCGGACAAGTCCAAGAGCCCCAAGGCCGTCGAGGACACCATCGTCGAGCTGGTCCTGGACCTCTCCGACCGGCACGACGTGCACGCGGTCGGCATCGGCGCGGCCGGCTGGGTCGACGCCGAGCGCAACCGCATCCTGTTCGCGCCCCACCTGTCATGGCGCAACGAGCCCCTGCGCGACCGCATCTCGGGCCGCCTGTCCGTGCCTGTCCTGGTCGACAACGACGCCAACACCGCCGCCTGGGCCGAGTGGCGCTTCGGCGCCGGGCGCGGCGAGGACCACCTCGTCATGATCACGCTCGGCACCGGCATCGGCGGCGCGATCCTGGAGGACGGCCAGGTCAAGCGCGGCAAGTTCGGCGTCGCGGGTGAGTTCGGCCACATGCAGGTCGTACCCGGCGGCCACCGCTGCCCGTGCGGCAACCGCGGCTGCTGGGAGCAGTACAGCTCCGGCAACGCGCTGGTCCGCGAGGCCCGCGAGCTCGCCGCCGCGGACTCCCCGGTGGCGTACGGGATCATCGAGCACGTCAAGGGCAACATCGGCGACATCACAGGGCCGATGATCACGGAACTCGCCCGTGAGGGCGACGCCATGTGCATCGAGCTGCTCCAGGACATCGGCCAGTGGCTCGGCGTCGGCATCGCCAACCTGGCCGCCGCCCTGGACCCCTCCTGCTTCGTCATCGGCGGCGGCGTCAGCGCGGCCGACGACCTGCTGATCGGCCCCGCGCGGGACGCGTTCCGCAGGCACCTCACGGGCCGCGGCTACCGCCCCGAGGCCCGTATCGCCCGCGCCCAGCTCGGCCCCGAGGCCGGCATGGTCGGCGCCGCCGACCTCGCCCGCCTCGTCGCCCGCCGCTTCCGCCGCGCCAAGCGGCGCCGCGTGGAGCGCTACGAGCGGTACGAGCGCTACACGGAGTCCCGCCGTTCGACCCAGGGATCGCTGTGACGCCCTCTCTGCCGCACCAGGCACCGCCGCCCGACGAGCCGGACCGGAAGCTGGAGGACCCGCGGCACAAGTTCCGCCGCCGCGCCATCACGCTGCTGATCATCGTGCTGCTCATCGGCGTACCCGCCGGCTATCTGGTGATCTCCGCCAACCAGAGCCGCGACGCGGGCAAGCAGAAGGAGGAGAAGTACTCGGCGACCGGCCTCACCGCGGGCTGGCCGTCGCGCGTCCAGCGCCGGCTGTACCAAGTACCCATCCCCCTGAAGTCCACGGACGTCGCCTACTACGAGACCAACAACTGGAAGACCAGCCGCCTGTACGTGCAGTTCGGCACCACCAACGCGGACCTGGACCGCTTCCTGGCCAAGGTCGGCACCAGCCGCGACGCCCTGCGCAAGGGCGACGTCACCATCGGCGCCCGCGACCAGAAGGTCGTCGGCTGGGAGTTCACGGGCCCCGGCCCCTGGTGGGGGCTCGTCCACAAGCAGAAGGACCCGGCGCCCACCCAGGACATCGTCGTGAACTGGTCTCAGCCCAAGCACCCCATGGTGTATGTGGTCTCGCGCACGATTCCCTGACCGGTCCCGCCATGGTCGCCGCGACCGATTGTCAGACCCCGCCCGTAGAGTCGAAGACAACTGATTCGACTGAGGGGCGGGAGGTGACCGGACGTATGGGGGACGGGGTGGACGGGGTGGCCGAGCGGGCGCTTTCCGTACGGGCGCTCCCCGCGCGTTACGCAGCCGTCTTCCTGCCCGCGCCCCTGCCGCGCGAGGGGCGGATCGCGTTCTGGGATCCGGACGGCGAGCCCGTCACCGGGAAGCCGTCCGCCGAGCACGCCGCGGGGGCGCTGACCGGTGAGCGCGTCGACGGGGCGCCATCGGGGGAGCGGACCGAGCTGACGGTCGTACGGCCGCACGGCGCCGGAGTCCGCAGAGGCACCGTCCCCGCCGTGACCCTTCCGGTCGCGGAGGCCCTGCCCCTGCTGGCGGGGGCGCGCCGTGACCCCGCCGCACATCCCGCGACGGCTTGCTGGGGCGCGGCCGCGCTGCACGCGCTGCGGCTCGTCGCGCGCGGGCGGCTGCTGCCGGGGCTCACGGCCGACGGCGTCGACGCCTGGCGCGCGGGCCCGCTGGACCAGGACGACATCGCCCACCTGAGGGCGGTCGCCGCGGCCCTCCCGTACGAGGGACATGCCGTCCCGCTCCCCGGCAAGGGCCCGCTCCGGCTGCCCGAGCCGGAAGCGCTGATGCGTTCCTTCCTGGACGCGGTCGCCGACACGCTGCCGCGCACCCCGGCCGCGTCCCACACCTTTGGCAAACCGTTCGCGGCGAGCGAGCCGCAGCGGCTGCCCGGCGCCCACGACTGGGCCGCTGAGGTCGCCGCGGGGATGGACGCGGGCGTACGGATCTCGCTCCGCCTGGACCTGTCCGCGTACCAGCTCTTCGACGACGGCGAGGGAGCGCGGCGCGCGGGCGCGGCCGTCGTCCAGGTGCACAGCCTCGCCGACCCCACCCTTGTCGTGGACGCGGCGGCCCTGTGGGCGGGGGAGGCCGACGCGACGTTCGGACCCCGCGCGCGCGTCGACGCGGCCCTCGCGGTGCGCCGCGCGGCCCGCGTCTGGCCACCCCTGGACCGCCTGTCGGAACAGGACGTGCCCGATGTACTCGCCCTCTCCGAGGAGGAGCTGTTCGACCTGCTCGGGGTCGCGGCGACCCGGCTCGGCGCGGCCGGGGTCGCCGTGCACTGGCCCCGGGACCTCGCCCAGGACCTGAGCGCGGCGGCGGTGGTGCGTCCCGCGCCCGGCTCGGCGACGGACGGCACCGGGTTCTTCGAGAGCGAGGAACTCCTCCAGTTCCGCTGGCAGTTGGCGATCGGCGGCGATCCGCTCACCGAGGCCGAGATGGACACCCTGGCCGAGGCCCACCGTCCGGTCGTCCGGCTGCGCGACCAGTGGGTGCTCGTCGACCCGGCCCTGGTCCGCAAGGCCCGCAAGCGCGAACTGGGCCTGCTCGACCCGGTCGACGCGCTGTCCGTCGCGCTCACCGGCAGCGCCGAGGTCGACGGCGAGACGGTCGAGGCGGTACCGGTCGGGGCGCTGGCCGCGCTGCGCGACCGCCTGACGACGGGCGTGACCCCCGTGGAGCCGCCACCGGGCCTCCAGGCCCGCCTGCGCGACTACCAACTCCGTGGCCTTGCCTGGCTGGACCTCATGACCTCCCTCGGCCTCGGCGGCTGCCTCGCCGACGACATGGGCCTCGGCAAGACCGTCACGGTCATCGCGCTCCACCTGCGGCGGGCCCGCAGCGAGCCGACCCTGGTCGTCTGCCCTGCATCGCTCCTCGGCAACTGGCAGCGGGAGATCGCCCGTTTCGCGCCCGGCGTCCCCGTCCGCCGCTTCCATGGACCCGACCGCACCCTGGACGACCTCGACGGCGGCTTCGTCCTCACCACGTACGGCACGATGCGCTCGACCGCCCCCCGCCTCGCCGACCAGAAGTGGGGCATGGTCGTCGCGGACGAGGCGCAGCACGTCAAGAACCCGTTCTCGGCGACGGCGAAGGCCCTGCGGACGATCCCGTCCCCCGCGCGCGTGGCGCTCACTGGCACCCCCGTGGAGAACAACCTCTCCGAACTCTGGGCCCTGCTGGACTGGACGACCCCCGGCCTGCTCGGCCCCCTCAAGTCCTTCCGCGCCCGGCACGCGCGCGCGGTGGAGAACGGCGAGGACGACGAGGCGGTCACACGCCTGGCCCGCCTGATCCGCCCCTTCCTTCTGCGCCGCAAGAAGTCCGACCCCGGAATCGTCCCCGAACTCCCGCCGAAGACGGAGACGGACCACCCCGTCCCCCTGACCCGCGAACAGGCCTCGCTCTACGAGGCGGTGGTCCGCGAGTCGATGCTGGCGATCGAGACCGCCGAAGGCATCGCGCGCCGGGGCCTGGTCCTGAAGCTCCTCACCTCCCTCAAACAGATCTGCAATCACCCGGCGCAGTACCTGAAGGAGGACGCACGAGCGGCCACCCACGGCCTCTCCGCCCGCTCCGGCAAACTGGCCCTGCTCGACGAGCTGTTGGACACCCTGCTGGCCGAGGACGGCTCGGCCCTGGTCTTCACGCAGTACGTGGGGATGGCCCGCCTCATCACCGCCCACCTCACCGCGCGCGCCGTCCCCGTTGAGCTCCTGCACGGCAGCACGCCGGTCCCCGACCGCGAACGCATGGTGGACCGTTTCCAGAGCGGGGCGACCCCGGTCCTGGTGCTGTCCCTCAAGGCCGCCGGCACCGGCCTCAACCTCACCCGCGCGGGCCATGTCGTCCACTTCGACCGCTGGTGGAACCCCGCCGTCGAGGAACAGGCCACCGACCGCGCCTACCGCATCGGCCAGACCCAGCCCGTCCAGGTCCACCGCCTCATCACCGAGGGCACGGTGGAGGACCGCATCGCCGAGATGCTCGAAGCGAAGCGAGCCCTGGCCGACGCGATCCTCGGCTCCGGCGAGGCATCCCTGACAGAACTGACCGACCGCGAGCTGTCGGACCTGGTGTCGCTGCGGAGGTCCGCATGAACGGTTCCGAGGACGAGCGGCGGCCTGTGACGCAGGGCGCGGAAGAGCGGTTCCCGTCGGCCGGGGGCGCGGACGAGTCGTTCCCGTCGGCCGGGGGCGCGGACGAGTCGTTCCCGTCGGCCGGGGGCGCGGACGAGTCGTTCCCGTCGACTGGGGGCGCGGACGAGTCGTTCCCATCGACTGGGGGCGAGGACGAGGAGCGCGCCCAGCCCTCCCGCCCCGCCGACGAGGCCCGCCAGGCACTGAGGGCCGCGCGAGAGCGTGAGGCGAGGGATACGACCACCGGAGCCGAACCGGCGTCGCCGCGCAAGGCGGTTCCCTCCCCGCCGGGCCCCCGACCGGGCGACGTCGCCAGGGAGGCCTTGCTACGCGCCGCGACGAAGGAGAGCGTCGCGGACAAGGATGCGGATGCCGCGTCCGTCGGGGCCGCCGGGCCCTCCGTCGGGGCCGCCGAGCCCTCCGTCGCGCCCGCGGCACGGCCAAAGACGCAGCCCTCGGTCACCGCCGCGCGCCCTGGTGACATCGCCCGCGAGGCACTGCGCGCGGCCCGCACCGAATCCAGGCAGGCGCGGCCGGAGGCCCAGGACAAGGGAGCCGAGACCAAGCGCCGGACGGGAGACCCGGCGTCGCCCCATCCCCGGTCTGGCCGCGGCCGCAGATCCCCGGACCAAGATCGAGGAACCCGAGCCCGGGACGTACGGGCCCTGCTGGCCGGGGCTTTCGAGCTACCCGACGCCGAGCCACCCCTCGTCCCCGCCGACGAGGCAGGCACACGCGGCGAAGCGCCCCCAGCACACCCCTCGTCCCCGCCCTCCTCCCCGTCCGAGCCGGAAGCGCGAACCGAAAGCGCACCCCCGACCGCCCGCGTACCCCGCTCCATGGCATCCCCAGGGCGAGACGGTGAGCTGCGCCGCACGTTCCCCGCATCCACGGCGCGGAGGCCGGAGGCCGACGAGTTCGCCGAGACGTGGTGGGGCAATGCCTGGGTGACCGCCCTGGAGGAGGGTGCGTTGGACGCGGCGCGACTGGCGCGCGGGCGTGCGTACGCCGGACACGGTCACGTCGACGCCATCACGGTGACGCCGGGGCTGGTGCTCGCGTACGTGCACGGCAGCCGGCCGCGGCCGTATCGCGTGCAGGTCAGGGTGCGGACGCTGTCCGACGGCGACTGGGACCGCTTCCTGGACGCGGCCGCCGAGCGCCCCGGGCACATCGCGGCGCTGCTCGACAAGGAGTTGCCGCAGTCCCTCGCGGACTGCGGAGTCCCCCTGCTCCCCGGCCCCGGCGAGCTCGACCCGCACTGCAGTTGCCCCGACTCCGGTCACCCCTGCAAGCACGCGGCGGCCCTCTGCTACCAGACGGCACGTCTGCTGGACGAAGACCCCTTCGTGCTGCTGCTGTTGCGCGGCAGGGGCGAACGCGAGCTGCTCGACGCGTTGTCCCGCCGCAATGCCGCCCGCGCGGCCCGCGCCGCCCAGGAACAGAAACCGTCGCCCCTCCCCGGCATACGAGCCCGCGACGCCCTGGCCCGGCGCACGCTGCCGCCCCTTCCCACACTATTGCCACCGCCCGCGCACCCCGAACAGCCGCCGACCTACCCGGGTGTGCCGGGCGGCCCGGACCCCTTCGCGCTCGACCAGCTGGCCACCGACGCGGCCGCCCGCGCGCACGCGCTGCTCACCACGGGCCGGGATCCTGTCGCCGACCTCACCCTCTGGCAGGACGCGGTGCGCCTGGCGGCCGCCCGCCCCGGTTCCGGCCTCACCGCCACCACCCGAGCCCTGTACGCGTCCCTCGCCTCCGCCACCGGACGCACCCCGGCCGACCTGGCACGGGCGGTCGCCGCCTGGCGACAGGGCGGCTTCGAAGCACTCAGCGTCCTCGAAGAACCCTGGGATCCACCGGCGGGCCGTTTCGACCGCGCCCGCCCGCTCCTCCTGGCCGCCGACCTCCCCGCCTTCCGCCCCTGGCGCAACCACCTCACCCACCCCCACGGCCACGCCCAACTCCGCCTCGGCCACAACGGCCTCTGGTACGCCTACGAATCCGAACCGGGCCACAACGACTGGTGGCCTCGAGGTACCCCCGACCTGGACCCGGTCGGCGCCCTGACAGGCCTCGGCGCACCAGGGGACCTCTGACCCCCCCCACGCCCAATACGGCAGCCACCCGCCCCCACAGCTGGGCCGAAGGCACCCGGCCCGCACCCAGGACGGCCGACACCCGCCCGCGCACGGAAGGGGCCGTGCCGGTACATCACATGCCCGCATCCGGACGGATCGAACACAAGCGGCTTCAAGGAACCCCACAGTGGATCCGTCCGGATGCGGGTGGATGTACCGGCGCGGCCCCGCCCCCCAACGCACGGCGGGCGAACCACTCCCCGGCGGACACCGGGCGAACCGCCCCCAGCGCAGGGCGGACAAACCACCCTCCGGCGGACACCGGGCGAACCGTTCCCACCCCGGGTCCAGGCGTCGGCCGGCTTCACAGATCAGGAAGAGCAGGTGCCCAGGCACGGCACCAGTCCCGGCGCAGGCGCTGACAAGCGTGTCGGCATCGTCACCCGGCGCGACCTGCCCCAGGCGCGGCGCCCGGACCCGGAGATCCACCACCGGGTCATCGCAGAGATGGTTGTGGACACGCTGGGTCTTGTGCCCGATGCCGTCGATGTGCACGTCGTCGACGGCGTGGTCACGCTGGAAGGGCACCTGGAGAAAGACAGCCAGATCTCCATCCTGCTGCCGCTGGCGGAGCATGTGGACGGTGTGGTGTCGGTGGTCGACCGCCTCACGGCTCGGTCGACGATTCCCGCCTGACGCCACCGCAAACGATCTGTACGAGGGGACGACGGCCATGTCGTAGTCGTAGTTGCAGGAGGGGATGCGCAGGCTGGGGCCACCTTCAGCCCCTTCGTAAGGGAGGTGACGACGGTGCCAGGGACGAAACGTACGAAGAGGGGCATGTCGAAGGGTGGGGGCGGGACCGACCGCCTGCCTCGGGCCCTGTATGAGAGGGAGCTGTTCCGTCTGCAGACGGAGCTGGTGAAGTTCCAGGAGTGGGTAAGGGCCGAAGGGGAGCGGCTCGTCGTTCTCTTCGAGGGCCGAGACGCGGCGGGCAAGGGCAGCACAATCAAACGGGTCACCGAGCATCTCAACCCTCGCGTCGCCCGCATCGTCGCTCTGCCTGTGCCGACCGAGCGCGAGCGCACCCAGTGGTACTTCCAGCGCTACGTTGAGAACCTCCCGGCTGCCGGCGAAATCGTGCTGTTCGACCGCAGCTGGTACAACCGCGCTGGTGTCGAGCGCGTCATGGGCTTCTGCACCCCCGAGGAGTATCGGCGCTTCCTCCGCCAGTGCCCCCTATTCGAACGAATGCTCGTCGAGGACGGGCTGTTGCTGCGCAAGTACTGGTTCTCCGTGAGTGACGCCGTGCAGGAGCAGCGGTTCCGCCGGAGGCTGAGCGATCCCACTCGGCGCTGGAAAATCTCGGCGATGGACCTGGAGTCGATCACACGCTGGGAGGCGTACTCACGAGCCAAGGACGAGATGTTCGTGCACACCGACATCCCCGAGGCGCCGTGGTACGTCGTGGAGAGCGACGACAAGCGCACGGCCCGCATCAACATGATCGCTCATCTGCTGTCCACGGTTCCATACGCCGACCTGCTGCAGCCTGACCTGCGACTTCCGCCCCGCCCGCCGTCCACCGGGTATGAGCGGCCCCCGAGATATCTGCAGACCTACGTGCCGGACCACGCCGCCGCGCTCCTGAACCAGGTCCGGTCCGGACCCTAGCCCAACGTGGTTCGATCGGTCGGTACGACCAGGAGGTTCCCGTGCTCTCATCACTACTCGACACCGCCTCCGTGGCCTCCCTCGTGGAGGACGCCACAGCGGCTCCGTCCATGCACAACGCCCAGCCCTGGACGTTCCGCTTCCTGCGTCACAGCGGCTCCTTGCAGCTGCGCGGCGATCCGGAGCGCGCGATGCCGAAGACGGACCCGGCGCCGCACCGGGCGCTCCACCTCGGTTGCGGCGCAGCCCTGTTCAATCTGCGGGTGACAGCCGCGCACGCGTGCCGGGAACCTGTTACGAGGCTGCTCCCCGACCCGGCCGACCCCTGGCTGCTCGCCGAGGTGAACCTCGCCGGCCCGGTACGCGACGACGATGATCTCGCTGTCCTCCACCCCGCCATCCGCCGCCGGCACACCAGCCGGTTTCCCTTCACCGACGAGGAGATCCCGGAAAGCATCCTCGACGGCCTGTGCGGCGCCGCGCTGCTCGAGGGCGCGCGGCTGTACGTTCCCGACGCATGGCATGTGCGGTCGGTACTGGACCTGGTGCACGACGCGGAAGGCCGGGAGGCGATGGACCCCGAGGCGCGGGCCGAAACGGCCCGTTGGACGCAAACGGACATCAATGACGGTGCACCACGGCCCGAGGGGATCCCGGCCTATGCGTTCGGTCCCCGCCAACGCGACGTCACCGCCCCCGTGCGGGACTTCGCGGGCAGGCAGACCGTTCCGGGCCGTGGCTCGGCGACCTTCGAGAAGTGGCCCTGTCTCGTGCTGCTGGGCACAGCCGACGACCGTCCCACGGACTGGCTGCGGGCCGGCCAGGCACTGGAACGCGTCCTGCTCCAAGCCACCCTGGACGGCCTGGTCACATCCCTGACCTCACACGCGCTCGAATGGCCCGAACTGCGGTGGGCCGTGCGTGATCCCGGTTCGGCGATGGGCCACGTGCAGATGGTGATCCGCCTCGGATACGGACCCACGGGGCCGGCGACCCCACGCCGTCCGGTGGGTGATGTCCTCGACATCGTGTGACACCGCCTGCGCGAGCTCGTCGCTGATCAGCCCAACGCGGGCCCGGCCCATGTGCACAGGGCCGAGATCCACAGGTCTTCGAGGTGCGGGGCCGCGGGCTTGCCATGGACGCCCGTGTTGGCGACGCGGCCCACGGGGCGCGCACCATGCGGGTGCACATTTCGAATCGCCCGGCCGGCTGTTCAGGGCGCCGGCTCCCGGTCGCGCCTTGCTGTCCATGCGGCGCCGTGCCTTACGAGGCCGTGGCGCCCCCCACGGTGACGTCAGGACGGACGATGACGACCGGACACTTCGCATGCAGCGCGCACTGCTGGCTTACCGAGCCGAGCAGCGCCCGCACGAACCCTCCCCGGCCACGGCTGCCCACCACCAGCACCTCGGCGCCCTCGGACGCGTTCAGCAACACCTCGGCCGGATTGCCGTGCACCAGAAGCTCCCGCACCTGGGAGGCAGCCGGCTCACCGAGCACCTCACGAACCTCGTCGACAAGACCTCGCTCGGCGGCCTCCGTGTCCAGGTCGACATCCGCTGCCGGCGCTGACCATCCATGCGCACCGGGCAGCCCGTAGGCCGCCACCGCTTCTACGGCTCCTCCGACCAGGCCGGCATACCGGACCGCCCAGCGCAGCGCCGCATGCGACGAGGGGGAACCGTCGACGCCGACCACGACGCGCGGAGCCGAATCAGGCCTGTCCATGCCGCTCCACCTCTCTGTATGCCCGTGGCAGCCACGCTGCGCGATTCCAGGCAGGTCCGCCATGTGAGGGCCGCCGAGAGGGGCAGAGAGGCGGCGTGCGCCGGTCGGGGGCCGACGGCCCCATCGGCTGACCCGCACACAGTGCCGGTCAGCCGATGCAAGGTGAACCCGCGCAGCGACGTCCCAGCACCGCGCGTGGCCTGCACAGGGCCGAGGGGGCAGCCGTGCATGCTGGCAGCGCGTACGCCGCACCTTGGGAGACGCGTATGAAATGGCTGGTCTCGTTGGTCGGAGCAGTGCTGGTGATGGTCGCTCTGAGAGATCTTTTCCACACCCTGTGGCACCCCACCCGGCACGGAGGGCTCAGCCGACACGTCATGACGACGTTGTGGAAACTGTCGCAGCGGCTCCCCCTGCGCAGACGGGCGGCCGGACTCGCCGGGCCGCTCGCCATGGTGACCGTGGTGGCCATGTGGGCGGGCAGCGTCATCGTGGGCTGGGCGCTGATCTACTGGCTCCATATGCCGGACGCCTTTTCGTTCGCTGCCGGCCTGAAGCCCGCGGAGCACGGCGGGCTCGTGGACGCGCTCTACATCTCCATGGTCACCGTGACGACTCTTGGACTCGGCGACATCGCCCCGGCGGTGCCATGGCTGCGCATTGTCGCCCCTCTGGAAGCCCTGGTCGGCTTCGTCCTGCTGACTGCCACCGTCTCCTGGGTGCTGGAGATCTATCCGGCGCTCACGCGCAGACGCGCTCTGGCCCTGCGTCTGTCGCAGCTGCAGCGCAACGACCCTTCACCGATGCAGCTCGACTCCCCCGTGGGGGCCGCCATCCTGGACAGCCTCTCCGTTGACGTGGCACGCGTCTCCGTCGACTTCCTCCAGTACGCCGAGTCCTACTACTTCCACGACGGCGAGGACCACACATCACTGGCCGCCACAGTCAGGTACGCAGCCGAACTGGCCGAACGCGGCAGCAACACCCAGCACGCCGAGGTCCGGCTCGCCGCCTCTGTGCTCACCACGGCGCTGGAGGACCTTGCCTCCATCCTCGACGAGCGGTTCCTGCACCGCGGTGGCTCGGTGCACGACATCTACCGTGCCTACGCGGAAGATCACGACAAAAACCGGTCTTGAGGGCGCCCTCCTCGGACTGCGCCCCACCCTCGCCCTCCGGCTACGTCCTGGAGCACGAGACCGGACACGCGAACGCGAAGACCACCAAGAGGTGGTACGTCAAGCCGGATGCAGAGGATCTTCGCGAAGCCGCCACAACGTGGGACGGCTTGCACGGGGGTCCGACCCAAGCGCGTGAGAAATGGTGAGATGTGAGAGCGTGCAGGGCGTGAGTGAGAGCGTGACGAACACCCTGCAATGCCGCTTTGACGGGCCAGAAGACGCCCCAGTCCTGATCTTGGGACCCTCGCTGGGTACCACATGGCACATGTCGTAGAAACCGTCCACGGGCGTCCAGCTGGTCCAGGGTGAGCGCGTAAGTCCAGGTCAGAGCCTTGTGACATGAGTGCATCCGCGGGGTTGGTGACACGCCTGTGATCGCTCGTGACACGTGAGGACCCCCGTCGGCTTGCTCCGGCGGGGGTCTTGCGTAGACGGGGACCGCGTCCGCACGCTGATGGCAGGTGAGCCACGGGCATGCGCGCATGGTCTCGTCCTGCGGGTTCCAGGAAGGCATCGGTACCCCGAGACGAGGGTGCTCTTTCGGAGGGGGACAGCGGCTCGCACCTTCGGGTCCTGCGACTGCAGGGCACAATCGTTCGCACGTCGTTGCTGGCGTGGGGTCTGGGGAGGGGCGTCGTGAAGTTCAGGAAGAGAACGCTGGAACTGCTGGGCGATCTCATTTGCGGGAACCTCGGTGCGGACGTCCCTCAGGGTGATGCCGAGCCTGCGTACTTCCCGTACCGGTCGAGCATGTACATCACCGAGTTCTTCGGGGAACTCGATATGGACTGGGAGCATGACGGTTCGACGCGGCACCGTTGGGTCGCGGGTGTGCTTGAGCAGTTGCTGGCGGAGCCGCACGAGGGACCTGCGCACCCGCCGGAGTCCTTTTCCAGGGTGATCGACCACCTGATGAATCCCGCGGACGCTCTCAACGAGGGGCTCGACCGGCCCAATGCCTTGCGGCTGCTGAACAATGCACTTGCCCGTGAGGGGTTCGAAGCCTTCTACGGGGAGGACAAGCACTGCTACCTGCGGCACATCGGAACGAACACCGTCTCGGTGCTGGCCAAGAACCCACATCGTCCCCTGAGTGCCGCCGAGATGCAGCGACGTGCGGCTCTTGCTGCGTTCTTGGACACGTGCAGTGAGGATGCGCTCACGAGCAGGTGCTGCTGCCTCTTTTCCGGCAGGTGGGGTTTCAACGGATCACAGCTGCCAGGCACCGGGACAAAGGCTCAGCACTTCCTGTACTTCGGTATCCAGGTGAAGCGCGGGAAGCTGGACGCTATGGGAAAGTCCAGGGCGGGCAATGCCAACGTTGCTGAGATTCATAACCAGGCTCTGATGATGCTGGCGCACGAGATCTTCGACCCCGAGACCAACCGGCGCGTTCTCGTTGATCATGCTTTCATCGTCGCTGGCGGCGAGATCACCAAGGCTGCACGCAACTGGCTGGGCAATGCTTTGGACGCGGCGAAGCGGAGCCAGATCATGTTCATGGATCGCGACGACATCCTGAACCAGTTCGTTGTGACCAACTTGCCGCTTCCCGAAGGTGTACTGCCCGGTGCGATGCCATCAGGCGGTACCGCGGAAGCGCCATTCTGATGCGCTGATGCAGCTTCTCCCACCTGCCGGTCAGGCAGCGCCTTGACCTTGGCACGCGACGTACAGCATTGCCAGGGCAGCCGCCGGTGCCCAGTCTGTGCCACCACGATTGCCCTATTCCTCAGCGCCACAATAGCGGCTTGTGCGTTGATTATCTGGACAACCTTGAGTTGCGGGGCGGTGGGTCCCTTCGATCAGGTGTCACCCCTCTGAGGACGACGTCATCCGTTCCTTGCCGGGCGGTGCTCGGCGCTCTCATCGGCGAAGACGCAGAGACGGCTGATGGCCTCGCGATAGCTGTCCGGCGTGCCGTGGTGCTCCTTGCGGGGCGGTCCGTCGATCCACTGATGCCAGAGGCCTTCCGCGGTCAGGAATCGGGCTGCTTGATCGGCACGGAGCTTGGCGTCGAGGTGGAGGAGCGCGCCCAAGGCGGCCGGCTGGTCGTAGTAGAGGTCGAGGCGTCGCAGGTAGCGATCGAGGTAGGCAGCCAGCAGGTCCGCGTCGGCGGGAGTCGCGAACGTGGCGAAGGTGACGCAGTAGGCCGAGCCTGCGAAGCAGACCTCGCTGGCAAGCAGCATTTCGCCGAGGCGTTCGCGGAACTCAGTTCTGTGGGCGACGGCGATGAGCCAGGCTGCGGTTTTGCGTTCGCGCCACGTGCCTTCGAGTAGGATGGTCAGCTCGCGGGGCGTGATGTCGTCGGCGGCCTCGCCGAGCTCCCGTGTGAACTTGGTGCGTTCAGGCTCGGTCATGCGCATGAGAGGGCCGCCGAGTTTGAGATAGCGCCTGTCGGGCGTGACGTAGCGGTGGACAAGAGCGAGCAGCTCGGGGTCCTCGTTGGCGTAACGCATAGCCGCATCCTGTCCTGGGCGAAGCCGTGCGACCAGTGTTTTTCTCAGTCGCACTGGTCAGTCGGCCGACCCGTCGTGTGGTTCGCCGAGGTCATCGAAGAGGCTGGTGGTGCGGTCGGCGACGCGCTGGTGGCGATCGATCTCCCGCACGAGTGGTTCCCGGGAGCGGTGCAGAACGCCTGCCCGAGCAGCCGACCCGCCGCATGAAGGCACTCCTCGGTGCGAAATACTCTTCCGATGAGTTCACGCACTTCGCCGATCAGCCAGCCGATCACGATACGGAGGGCCGTCGCGCGGGATGCCAAACGGCTCACGCGGCTGGCTCCGTGATCACCGCGCGTCGTGCCCGGGTGTGGGCGACAGTCGCTCCTCTGGGCGTGGTGCCCGGCAGGCACGATGCACGGGGCGGGGTCGATGGAGGACGTACGGGAGCTGCTGGCCGAGTACGGTCAGTGTCACAGTGACGAGGTGTCGGAGCGGGACAGGCACCGGCTCCTGGTCAACGTGGTGGCGGCTCTGATCCGGCGGACCGACGCCGAGGCGACGGTGGACTACCACTCGCCCGATGATCCGGCCGTGTTCTTCGAACTCGCCGGACGCGACTACGTGATCACCGTGACGGCTGCGTCAGGCACCGATGTGGCCGAGTCGGCCAGCGCTGCGGTGCGGGCCCTCGATCAGCGGGACCTGGCTCCTGGTGTGCGGTGGGTCCTGGTGTGTGCGAGGACTCAGGGCGGCGGTGTAGCCACGGTGTACGGCTGGGCAGGGTGACAATGCCGAATACGACGACCGCCTCTTCGCCCGGGTGGCCGAGGCCGTGGTCGCCGCTCTGCGGTAGCGTCGCCTCAGGGGCGACGCCGTACGAAGCCCAGGTAGGCGAAGCCTTCGCCCTCGCGCGGCGCCCGGGTCCAGGACCGGGTGGTGAACATGGGGAGGCTGCCCTGGGACAGGGCGAAACAGGGAAGCGAGATGCCCAGTTCGGCGTGCAGGGTTTCCAACAGGCGTACCTCTCGGTCAAGATGGGTGTCAGGTGAGCCGACAAATCGCGCGGGATCCAGGGTGTTGGGTATCGCACCCGAGCGCCGGATGTCGTTGCCCCGCACCGTGAACGCATAGAGTTCCACGCCGCGTTCGGCCACCGAGACATGGAATGCGGCCGGGTGATCAGCCAAGTGCCGCTGCGGCTCACGCCACACCACCACGGCGCGACCCGACGCGGAGGCGGCCGCGGCGGGGGACTGGAACAGGTGATTGATGCCCTGGCGGGACTGGCCGTCGAAGGCGAAGGCCCACCCCTCGCTGCAGCGGCCGGCCATGACCGCGGCCCGGTCCTCCCAAAGCTCGACGCCCTCCCGCTCGTGGTTCTGCCTCAACGGCCGGTACGCCCTGGCTGCGTGCACGGGCTCACTCAGTTCGGCACCCTCGTCGCCTATCAGAGAGGGTAGGCCGGCGGGGTCGGCGCCCTCGACCCAGACGCAGCGGTACGCGTCGAATGGCCGCCCATGTATCCCGGTCGTCGTCAGCCAGGTGAGACCCGGCGGGTCGAGATCGGGCGCCGGCTCGGGAGCGGGCCCGGACTCGCCTGCGCGCGGAGTCGCGAGGATCTCTCGCCCGCGCTGCGGAGTGATCAGCGACCCCAGAACCGGATCGGCGAGCAGACCAAGGGGCGCGAGCAGCAAAGGCCCAGGTGGTATCCACTGCGTAAGCGCGTCGCGCAGCATTCGCCACGCGGCATCGGTCGCTCCCCATCGGGCCGACTCCCGGGCCTCGTTGACGGCCCGGCCCCACGCACCCGGCGGCGCATAGCGATGGGTGCCGTCGCGAAGCGCGCTCAACAGGGCCTCGGCGATTTCCCGGTCGACCCCACGGGCGGCCATCATCCCCAGCCAGTGGTCGTCTCCGCCCAGTCGCCATTCGCCGGAGGCCGGTTCGATGGCCGACACCGTAAGGAGCTCGGGCAGATAGCGGGGGTCAGCCACAAGGGAGCCGTAGTCCCGCTGAGCGCGGGGAGCCGCCAGATGCTGCAACTGGTTCAGCAGAATGGCGCTGTTCGGTCGTCCGAAGGACCGCGCCTCCTCGAGCAAGGGCAGGGCCTCCTCATGCCGTCCGCGCAGGGCGAGGAGGCGGGCCTCCTCGACCCGGGCGTCCTGGGCGCGCGTGGTGGCGTTCTCGAAGCCCGGCCGCCCCACCCGGTCGCCGTGGAAGCTCCGGTACATGGCCTCCATGTAGGCACGAAACGACGGGTAGCGGTCCGGGCATTCACCGCTCCAGCCCTTGTAGATGTAGAGCGCCCACTCGCCGTGCTCGTCGCGGTCGCCCGGGTCGAGCAGAGCCAGCGTCATATCGGAGTCCGTCTCCAGGCGCAGCGATCGCTGCCACATGCCGGCGAGCAGGACTTCCTGCTCGCGCGGGTCGTCGCCCAGATTCTCTTCGTACACCTCGGTCAATCCGTACGGATCCCGGGACCAGTCGATGTCCGCGATCCCACCGAGCTGATAGACCCCGGCCGTCTGCTCCACACGCCATCCGTCGCTCGTGGCCAGGAACTGGCGGTAGGAGGGCGGCAGTCGCTTCCCCAGCCGCTTCTCGACCGTGGTGATCGCGGCCTCGTCCGCCCCTGGCCTGCCCAGCCTGACGGGACCTGGACCGCCGTCCCCGTCCTCCTCGTGCTCGGCGCGGGGAACCCACTCCTCCTGCCAACGGCCGAGGAAGTCGTGCCAGTTGAAAGACTCGTCGCTCATGGCCGAGATCGTGCCAGCCACCACTGACAACGAGTCACTCAGAAGGCATCCGCCGTCCGTTCTTGACGGCGGTTGGTCCGGGATGGTGCGTTGTCGGTGCTGGGCTGGCGGGGCGTGTCCCGATAGCGCCTCTGTGTGTCAAGCTGCGGTTGCGAGATGGCTGCGACGGTCTCGTTTCATGATTCGGTAGACCACGTTGGAGAGGCGTCGTTTCAGGGCCCGGCGGGCCTCTGCGGGCGTCTTGCCTTCCGCGATCTTGCGCAGGTAGTAGTCCTGGCCGCGACCGGGATTGCGGATCTGGCAGACGGCGATGATGTGAAGCGCGGAGTTCAGGGCACGGTTTCCGCCGGTGTTGAGCCGGTGCCGGATGTTCTTCCCGCTGGAGGCGTCCAGCGGTGCCGCGCCAACATAGCTGGCGAAATGGTGTTCAGTCGGGAAGCGATCGATGTCGCCGATGTGGCCGAGGATCCTCGCGGCGAGCACGGTGCCCAGGCCCGGCAGCGACGTCAGCGTGGTCTGTGACGCGGCCAGGGCGTCGCGTATCTGGGCCTCGTTCGCCTTGGCCTGCTGGTCCAGCCGACGCAGGTGGGCCAGCAGATCACGGGCTATGTCGCGGCGGCAGTTGTCGGTGGCCGTGATCGGGCGGATGCCCTTCATTAGCGTGGCGGCCTTGTCCGCCGAGAGGCCGGTGGGGGCTCCGCCGGGCAGCAGGTCGCGCAGGACGGCGTGGAGGCGGTTGGTGGTGCGGGTCCGCTCGTTGACCAGGTCGTCATGACGCTCTGTGAGCAATCGGAGGATGGTGGACTGGTCCTCCGGAGTGACCTTGCGCAGGTCCTGGCGGAAGAGCGCGACCTGGGCGACGTGCAGGGCGTCGGCGGGGTCGGTCTTGCGGTCCCCTCCGGTGGCCAGCAGGCGTGCACGCGCGGACAGGGTGGAGGGGACGTCCACCACGTCCTCACCCGCGGCAGCCAGTTGCTGGGCGAGCGCGCGGCCCAGGCCGCCGGCGCCTTCGATGGCGAAGCGGCGCTCGGGCCACGGCTCGCACCAGCGCATCAGCTGCGTGAAAGTGCCTGCGTTGACGACGAAGCGCCGCTGGCCGGTCTTGTGGCCTGCGCCGTCCACGGCGACGGCGGTGTGAGAGGACTTGTGGGGGTCGATCCCGATCGTGATCACGCGCATCCCGGTCTGTACTCGAAGCGGCGAAGTATGCGGTGGGCACCCTGACTTGAAGTAGCGGTCGCACACGTTCATGCCTCTGTCGAGCCACACCGCGTGGGTGTCGGCCGGCGGCGGCACGCTATCGGAGAGCCAGCCCATGGGCGGCAAGGGGCACTGCGGGCCCGTGCCGACCGACACCCTGGACGCTACGGCTGCAGACCGCGCGTCTGGGCCCGATTCAACAAGTCAGGGGCCTGCCGATTTTTGTGGCGTCCTCACGATTCTGACCGCCCGGTTGGCCCGGTACCGGCAACGCGACGCGGCCCGGAAAGTCTTCTACCTGGTCAGATAGCCACAGGACCCCGCTCATAGGGGCTGTGACACGTGAGGATCCCCGTCGGCTTGCTCCGGCGGGGGTCCTGCGTAGACGGGGACCTGATACGACGACGCCCCGCCAGCTTGCCGCGGCGGGGCGTCGTCGTGCAGTTGGTCATGACGGATTGGGGCTTGCACTGGAGGCTCCGTTGTACTCCGGCTCGCCGCTCTCGAGTACGCGGAGGAGCGAGGCGGTGACGACGCGGGCGGTGCGGCCTATCGGTAGCACGCGGCATGGGAATTCTCCGCGGCGAACGAGGTCGTAGCTTTTCGATCTCGACAAGCCGAACGCCTGAGCGGCATCCTCGACGCTCGCCGTCCCACTCCAGGTGGCGCGGATGTGCTCGGGGCTGAACTGGCCGTGAGGCGTTTCGCCGCTCTGACTGGGCATTCCTGTCAACAGTGCCTTTCGGGTTAAGTTGCTTCCGCGGCAGTGGGGAAGCGGGGAGACGCGGTGGACTGCCAATAGTCCGAGGAATCACCGGTTTCGGTAACCGGCCATTGACGGATACCCTGCTCCGTTCAGCGTTGGAGGCGAGTTGCATAGGGCCCAATCGGCGCCAGCACCGCTGGTTGGGGCCGTCGGCATTGTCTCCACCTGTTTCCGATGACGCATCATGTGGAGTGCGTTGCCATCCTTGAACCGGTCGCGAAGAGCTCCTGACCTGCGGTTTTGTGCGTGCGCATTATGTGCGGTGTGGGCGTTACGGGCGATATCTTGACGCTGAAATGACGCTCGTTCTGATGGGGCGTCAGGTGGCTTGTCGGGCAGGTCAGACCATGTCGAGGTGGCGAGCGTTGATGGAGCGCCGAGACGACACCCCCACCCGAACAGGGCAGGGGGCTCTGACACCAGGTGACACAGCGAGTGGCAGCCAGCGGTGGCCGATAGATCACGCCTCATGCTTCCTGCGGCACGAGAAGTGCTCGGGTAGCCCTTCGGGTCCTGGAAGGCTTGCAGGCTGACCACAGCCGAAGCGGCAGAGCGGGATCGCTTGACCCGACGCGTCGACCGGAACCTTGGCGGCTTCGGTTTCCTGGGGGCGGGACTCGAGGACGATCGCGCGGCTGCCACGTCTCTGCTTCGGTTCAGCCCGCACCTCCGAAGCCGGACGGTCTTCGGTGCACCTGTCGCGCCGGTCCCCCTGCCGTACAAATGGCTGGCGCTCCTTGTCGTCCCGGGCGGGACCGTTTGCCTCAAGGTACTGCTGCCACTGCTGTGCGGGGAGCCAACCGTGGTGGCCGCCCCGCTGGAACGGGATCCGCTCACCGGCCGCAGCTTCCACGATGAACCGGGTGAGGGTCAGTCTGCCTTCGCCTGTGAAGGTGCTCGACTGATGGGCGGGCATGAGGACGCGGTGCCAGCCCCCGCAGTACCCGGCGTCGGTGGGGTTCTCCGGGTCGTAGGGCTTCTCGGGGCACCTGGTGAGCGCGCCGTTTTGGCTGCACTGGCCCTCCTCCACGACGAAGTTGCCGTCCTGGACCGCGATGGGGTTCTTCTGCACGCGGATGACGGAGGCCGGTAGGTTGGGTGTACGGACGTAAGGGACGGTGCCAATGCCTGCGTGGTCGGGGTCGGCGAAGTCCCAGACAGACTGAATGCCGCCGCGGCGCCGGAACCCCTCCCGTGCACGCATTCCGCGGGCTGTCTGGGCGCTCAGCTGAGGCTCGTAGCCCAGGATGATGCCGTTGGCGCCGTTGATGCGTACATCGAGGCGCGCGTGCCCGTCTGCGGTCTGCGACTCGATGTCGGCGTGGAAGCCGTGATCTTCGGAGTCCTTCGCGACGCGTTCCTTGCGGGCGAGGTGCTCGTCGGACTCGTGGCTGATGGGCTTCTCCCCGGGTTTCCGGTAGTGGGAGGCAAGCCATACGCCGTCACGCTGGACGAGGTACATGGGGACGCGTCGGCCGCGGAGATCTCGGCAGTCGGGGCAGATGAGCCCGCGCTTTTCGACGGGGACACGTCCTCGCATGCGCAGGAGCACGTTCAGGAGGTCTTGGCCTTGCGGGACGCCGAGGTCGGGACGGTCCAGGTCGAGGTTCCGGCCGGCCGGTTCGTAGTAGACGGGGTTACGGAAGAGGTCTTCGTCGCTGTCGATCTGAAGGTCGTCGTCCATTGCTGCTCCCCGCAGCCGCCATGAGTAGGACTCACGACGCTACGGGGAGGGTCTGACAATCGGGGATGCCCTGCGGAAAAGGGCGCACTGAGAGACGCAGGGGGCAGGGCGCCTACAGCGGGTCAGGTCCGCACAGATCTCAGCGCTTCCTCCGAATCTTCTTCGCTCGTAGCTCCTGTGCGGTGAACAGGGAGGCAAGACCGGGCCATGCCAGGTTGCAGTGGCTGTGCCCGTGCGGACTACCTCGATTCTTATCTCCACGGCCTCGACGCGCTTCTCGAGGCTCATGAGCGAACGGCAGTTCCATCGGTGGAGCTGGCTCTTGCTGGATCCCATGGCATAGGTCTCGCCCTCGTCGAGCTGCGCCTTCCACCGGGCAATGTCCTCGCGGGAGGGTTGCCGCCCGCTGGGAATTGAGGCGCAGTCCTGGCGAATGCGTCAAGCTCGCGGTCCCGCCATGGTGCGTGCGCGTTGCTCCCTCGCGCTCAGCCCGTGGGAGCCGACCACATCTGGCCTGCGCCTCGGAATCGGTAGCCCGGCACACAACGAAGCGCCTCTACCGATATTTGCAGGCGCTTATTGTTACCAGTGCGTCAATTTTGTCAGGTACGGCTACTGCGGTCACCCATCAGCCAAATGGCGACGGAGAAGATACCCACCGGAGTGGCGACCCATAAATAGAGAGCTTGTTCGATTAAGTCGCCTTCTTCCTGGAGCTAGCGTGACGCCTGCTATGCTCCCGTGCCACTTGTTCGAGAGGGTGTAGTGGGGCCTCGTGGGGAGCTTGGTGCCGCTGACCTAATTCGGCACTGGTCTTCGCCCGAAGGAAGTTTCGTACCAGGGGGGTACATGCTTTCCAAGATCGTCATTCGCAACTACCGAATATTCCGGGACTTTACTCTCGACTTCGACCCCAAGATGAACATCTTGGTGGGGGACAACGATGCGGGTAAGTCGACGATTCTGGATGCTATCGAGCTCGGCCTGACCGGTAAGCTGCGCGGACGCCCGCTTTACCAGGACCTGTCACCGTATCTGTTCCACCAAGATGCCGTTGCTGAGTGGATCGCAGCGTTGGAGGTCGGGCGCCCGGTTGCGCCTCCTGAAATCATCATCGACCTCTTCCTGGAAACGTCCTCCGAGACGGCTGGCCTCAAGGGGACTAACAACCTCCTGAAGGTAGATGAACCTGGCGTCCGTGTCCGAGTCGCTTTGAACTCGGACTACGAGGCGGAGTACAAGGAGTTCATCAAGCGGCCTGACAAGGTTCGACTGATCCCCACTGAGTACTACAAGGTTGAATGGCTTTCATTTGACGGGAACGGGGTCACGTTCCGCAGCATCCCGGCTACCGCTTCCTTGATCGATGCTGCCACCATCCACCTGCAAAGCGGTGTCGACTACTACATGCGACACATCTTGAATGACTATCTGGACGCAGACGAGCGCGTGAAACTGGCACGGGCGTACCGGAGTCTTCGGGAGACCTTCGCAGAAGATGCTTCGATCGCAAAGATCAATGGGGACCTGCGAGGCGCCCCGAACGACGTCAGTGACCGCGAGCTGACGCTGAACATCGACGTCTCGCAGAAGTCGAGCTGGGAAAGTGGCATCGTGCCGCACCTGGACGATCTTCCCTACCAGTTCGTCGGCAAGGGCGAGCAGAGCACACTCAAAATCCTGTTGGCCCTCAATAAGAAGGTCGATGACGCGCATATTGTGCTCGTCGAAGAGCCGGAGAACCACCTCTCGTTCCCGAACCTGGGCAAGCTGATCCGCAAGATCAGCGATAAGTGCAAGGACCGTCAGGTCTTCATCACCACGCACAGCTCCTTCGTGCTGAACAAGCTCGGACTGGAGAAGCTCGTCCTGCTGTCCTCCTCCGCAGGCGTCCGCCTTGATCGCCTTCCGGCCGGCACGCAGGAGTACTTCCGGAAGCTTTCGGGATACGACACCCTCCGTCTAGTACTAGCGAAGCGATCGATCCTCGTCGAGGGCCCGTCGGATGAACTGGTCATCCAGCGAGCCCACATGGACACGCATGGCGGCAAGCTTCCAGCTGAGAGTGGCATCGACGTCATCAACGTCCGCGGGCTCTCCTTCAAGCGGTTCCTTGATATCGCGATGCTGCTGCCGCAGAACATCGTCGCCGTTGTTACGGACAACGACGGGAACGACGCCCGGGATGTGCAGCAGCGGTACAGCCGGTATACCGCTCAACCCAACATCAGTGTCCACGTCGGCGAGGACGCGACGTACAAGACCCTGGAGCCGCAGCTGTTCAAGGTGAACGGACTCACTGATCTGAACGCTGTCCTCGGACAGAGCCACAGGACTGACACCGCCCTGCTCGACTACATGAGCAAGCACAAGACTGACTGCGCGCTGGCCATCTTCGAGAGCGACCAGACCATCACGATGCCGTCGTACATCACGGAGGCCATCGATGCGGTCTCCTAACAACCAGGCCATCATCGCGGCGGCCGGCTCGCACAAGACCCAGCACATTATCGACCGGGTCCTCGGTGACCCGACGAAGCGGGTCCTTGTGACGACCTACACCAATGAGAACCTCAGCCAGATTGTGAACAGGCTGAGCGAAGGCACCGGCATCCTGCCGAGTCACGTCACGGTCATGGGCTGGTTCACCTTCCTGATGAACCAGTGCGCTCGCCCCTACCAGAGTTGCGTTCTGGGCGAGACCGGCCTGATGGGTGGCCTTAACTTCCTGGGGCAGCGGGCCCGGTTCACCCGCAAGGACAAGCCGAAGCAGTACTACCTCGATACCGCTGGCGCCGTGTACCGCAATGAGGTCGCGGCCTTGGCGCACGAGGCCAACGAGCGAAGCGGTGGCAGGGTCGTGGACCGCCTTACGGGGATGTACGACCACATCTACGTCGACGAAATCCAAGATATGGCAGGGTACGACCTCGATCTACTGGACGCTCTGATGAAGTCGCCTGTCGGTCTCACGATGGTGGGTGACCCCCGACAGGCGACGTTCGCGACCAATACCGCCACGAGGAACAGGCGGTACCGGGGAAGCGCCATCGTCGACTGGTTCAACGAGCGCATGGACGTCTGCGTCATCGATAGCCGCGTGGAGAGTTATCGCTGCAACCAGGCAATCTGCGACTTCGCAGACGACCTTTACCCGAAGCTGCCCCGCACCATCTCGAAGAACGCGGAACTGACAGGGCATGACGGCATCTTCGACATCCGAGGGTCGGACGTGCCGGGGTACGTAGCGCAGTACTCGCCGGTCGTATTGCGGTGGGACCGGCGTACCAAGACGGGCGATCTTGAGGCGATAAACATGGGCGCCTCGAAGGGCAGCACCTACGACCGGGTGCTCATCTTCCCGACGAAGCCCATGATCACCTACTACAAGACCCGCGACTTCAACGTCCTCAATGAGCAGGCGAAGTTCTACGTCGCAGTGACACGGGCGAGGCATAGCGTGACCTTCGTGCTGCCGTGAATAGGCTGGGGCGATCAGATCTGATGCAGCTGACCTCGCCTGACGAGTACGGTCCCGCTATGAGATACCAGGCTGTAGAGGGTGTCCAGGCGGTTCCGTGACAGTCCGCGGCAGACCCATCATGTGGAGTGCGTCGCGATCTCTGACCGGCAGCTAAGGGCTCCTGAACTGCGGTTTTATTCGTGCGCCTTATGTGCGGTGTGGGCGTTACGGGCGATATCTTGACGCTGAGATGGCGCTCGTGACGCTCATTTTAAGCTCGTTCTGATGGGGCGTCGGGTGTTTGGATGTGCTGGCCAGGCGCACTATTGACTACATGAGTGTGGCCGGGCGTTGAGGGGCTCCTGACGCTAAGCGGTGTCGGTGATCTACGAGTGCGGAACGTCAAGCAGGTTTCCGACTGCTGGTGGTGCACCACTGCATTGTCCAGCGGGAGTGAGCTCGGCTGGCCCTGTCCATGCATGGCTATGACAGGTCATCTTCGTCATCTTGGGCCTCGCCGTCACCAGGATCGTGGCTGCGGAAGTCGGGATGGTCCTGGTCGGTCTTGTAGGCGAGATGGAGCGGGGCCGGACGTAGCGTGCGGTGATCCCACGCGACGGCCTGGTCGCATTGCCGGGCGATGAACGCGACGAGGTCGCCGGGGCGCCAGCTGCCTGGCGTGGGGACGGTGAGCTCGATGCGGCTGGTGGCGTGGAGGTCCTTGTTCATGGGGTTGTAGGTGAGGGTGCTGAAGTCGTCGCGGGTTCGTTTGTTGCCCTCGCGCAGCATGGGCGAGTTTCCGGCTTGCTGGCGTGATTGTTGCGTGAGCATCCACACGGTCGCGTGGGGGTGATGCTTCTCGAAGATGAGAGTGCGCCGGTAGGTGGGGTTCATGGTGGTGAGGTTGTCGACACCGTCGCGGTAGACGGTTGCCGGCCGTGCTGCATGGTGTCCGAAGGCGATGCGTACGGTGGCGACGTCGATGCCGTCGTGAGCGAGACCGCGTCCGGGGTGCGGCGCGGTGCGGAAGGGATTGTCGTCGAGGGCCGGGTAGATGCTGCGGCTGCCTTCCTTGTCCAGGACGAGGACGACACGGTTGCTGGCCTCGGGCAGGACGAGGTTGTCGAGGGCGGTCTCGATGTGGTCTCGGACGGCCCGAGCACCGTCGCCGTTGCGTCCCCAGCGTTCGCTGCCGATCTCTGAGGAGTGGAAGAGGGCACGTCCCTCCGCGATGCGCAGCCATTGCCCGTTTTGGTACATCTCGGTGTACGGCGGGGTTTGAGCGTCGGGCGTGAAGTGCATCGCGACGAGGCAGGCGACGAGTTTGGGGCTGCGGTAGCCCTGGCCTCGTACTCGCTTGTAGACGTGTCGGCGCATGTGGATGCCGACCACGGTTACGGGCTCTGTCAGCGGCGCGTCCATGGACACCTCGGGCGTGGCGCAGATGGCACGAGAGAGACGGTCGTCGATGATGCCGGCGTCCTGGAAGATGTGGCGCAGGGCCGCGCTGGCGGGAAAGTCGGTGTCCTCTTCGCGCGGCGGGGCGTCGGTCTTGACGAGGAACTGGCTCACGATCCTGGTGGCTCCGAGTGCCTTGCGGGTGGCGGGCTTGCCGTCGTGGGGGACGGGCTTGCCGTCCCAGGTGGTCTCGCAGATGACGGCGATGAGTTGGTCGGGGTCGCTGACCTGGAGGGCGCTGTGGCTGCGGATGAGTGCTGCGCGGTCATGGCGGCCGTGCATGGTCAGCTCGGGGATCTTCCGGAATTCCAGTGTGATGGTGGGGGCGACGTCGACGATCTGCCCATCGAAAGCCGTTGCCCGGTCGGCCAGTGCGGCAGGTGTCGCAATCCCGTAGTCCGCCCGGAGTTGACGCAGGATCCGGTGCGGGGTGCTGTCTGCGGAGTACACCGCCACCAGGCGCACTGACTTCCATCCGGCTGCCTCCACGGCCTGTGGCAGCTTGCCGCGGGGGATGGGGCCGCTGGTGATGCTCTTGCCCGGGATGGTGTGGCGGGAGGCGTCGTAGATGATCGGTTGGACGCCGAGGGACTCGGCGATGTGGGTGGTCATGCGCAGGGTGAAGTAGGCGCCGACGCCCTTGCCGACCAGGTGCTTGCCCTTGTTGCGGAAGACCGCCCGGACATGGTCGAGAGCGCCGTCGGCGTTGACGGGCAACGTGACGGGTTTGAGGCCGCACGCCTGGACGATGGCCGCGGTGTGTCCGCGGAAAGTTGTCTTCCAGGTGAGGCGCCCGTCCTTGTCGGTGATCTTTTCGCCGTCGGGGCCGGTGTGGGGGAGATGGCGGACCGGGACGCGCAGCAGGGTGTCGAACTGGGGGTGCTTGAGCATGACGGTTTTGACGTTGCGCCAGTGGTCGGCGACGCGGGTGACGTGGCAGTCGAAGCGCAAGATGGGGTCGGGCAGGCCGCGTTGGGTCTCTCCGGTGACCGAGACGTAGGCCATCGCCCAGCCGGTGCGTTCGTTGGCTCGGCCCTGGTAGATGGTGCGGTAGTAGGGGTAGTCCCAGGCTACGAGTCGTTTGGCGTCGTGGGCGAGCGCCACTCGGAAGGACGTGGCTGGCTGGTCGGGGTGCTGCTGGTCGGTCATGGGGCGGGCTGCCAGTTGCTGGATGGCGGCCCAGCCTGCGGCGTCCTTCCACCACCAGGGCCCGGTGATGTAGCCGCCGTCGTCGCGCTGCAGGACGTCGGTGAGGGGGCGGCAGGCCGTGTTGCGGAAGTCGATGTGCTCGCTGAGGAGTTGGTGCTTGAGGTTGGGGAAGTGCAACTTCTGCCACGTGTCGAAGCAGCGCTTGGTGAGCTTGGCATCTAGGGGGCCGTCGGCGACGATCAGGCTCTGTGCCTCGTCGGGCCCGGTGCTGCGTCGCCGCGAGATCGTGAAGACGATCATGCGTCCGGTGGCGGTGCCCAGGGCCACGCGCAGGGCACCGTGCGGGGTGCGGAAGCCTTCGTCGGGGTCCCACTGGCGTTCGCAGACTTCCCACAAGTCCTCGAACTCGGGGGTGAGCGGGTAGAACCACACCTGTCCCATCAGTTCAGGGCTGAGGGGGAAGTCGGCGGTGTAGAGGCGGGTGGGGCCGGTGGCCATCAGTGGTTGGTCCTTTCGTCGGCGAAGTTGAAGATCGCGGTGAGGGTGTTGCCGTAGATGTTCTGGAGGAGTTCGAGCTGCCCGGTCTTGGCCCAGCCGTTGCGCAGTTCTCGGATGAGTCGCGGCAGGTCGCTGCCGCTTGCGGTGTTGTGGAAGGCGTGGTCGGCGAGGTAGAGGACGCCTTGGTCGCCGCCTCGCCGTACGCGGCCGCCGAGCTGGATGATGCCGATGAGCATTTCGGCGACGATCGACAGGCGCACCTGGTTGGGCAGGGACTGGAAGAAGTGGTGGCTGCGGAAGAGCTCTTCGTGGACTGTGCTGGAGGTGCGGGAGAGTTCGCGCAGCATTTCGGCGGGATCTTGCGAGCGGTTCAGGGTGCTGTAGGCGCGGCTGGAGATGAGCGCGAGGAGCTGGGCGGGTTCGTCCATCAGTGGGATCGGGCGGACGGCGAGGATGACTTCGCCGACCAGGGAGCGCCCGTTGTGGTCGACCATGTTCAGTCCGCGTTCGGCAATGGCGAGCGGTGCGATGAGGATCTTGGCGCTGTTGTGGTGTGGGAAGCGTTCCAGAGCGTCCGAGGGGATCTCATGCCAGGCGGGGCGTCGCCGGAAGTGCGCCGGTACGGCATTCTCGTTCTCGACGCGGGCGGCGACGGCAATGCTGTCCGGGTCGGCGCCGGCGGAAATCATGCCTTCGGCGAGCTGGCCGGCGCCGACGTAGGAGGTGCAGGCGACCAGGATGCGGGCCCGGTGCGCGGTGTTCGCGCGGCTGCCCAGCTTCTTCAGATGTTGCACGATGTGGGACCACAGGGCGCGTCCCATCTGCTGGTGGGCCTGGTCCCGGTGGATGTCTGATGTGCCGGAGATCCGGATGGGATTGTTGCGCTCGTCCACCAGGGGCAGCGGCTTCAGTACAAGGGAGCCGGTGATGTCATCGGGCACGTACCAGGTCGGTGGAGTGATGAGGTGGTGCATGGTGCCGCCGGGCATGTGCGCAGTCGCCGACAGTCCCAACACGATGCGGCGTTGCCCGCACAGTGCCAGCGCGGTGGTGTCGCCGAGCTGAGCGGTGTAGGCGTGAGGATCGCCGGCAAAGGAGGTAAGGGCGAGTTCGGTGCGATGCTTGTCCTCGATGTCATGAATGGCGGTGAAGCCGAAGACCGGTGCGCCAAGCGGGCCGTAGGGGGCGGCGTGCCACTGCTTGTTGTCGTCGAGCATCTCGGCCAGCTGGTTGGCCGCGGTGATACCGGATGCCTTCAGAGAGGTTCCGAAGCGGGTCACGTACTCGATCTGGGCGCGGATCTGCTCCAGGTAGGCCCGTCGCACCAGGAGGTCGACCAGGAGTTCACGGTCGTCATCGTCAAGTGCTGTATCCAACAGCGGAGTTGTGGTGGATCCGATCCGCGCATGCGCGCCGTCGAAGACGGGATCGGCGCCTTCGCGTAGGGCCGTGGTGTCGAGCAGTTCACTGCGCAGCCGGGCCAGGTGGTCCCAGCTGCTGTCGCCGAGACCGGGGATGGCCGGGACGGTCGACTCAGTGAGCTGAGCATCCTCGCTAGGGTTAAACAACTTGCGGAAAGTGTCGATCTGTTCGCGCGTGGGGGAGGAATCCTCCGGGGTGCGCCACAGGCGGGCGGTACACCACGCATCCCAGCGGCGCGGGATGATCAATCGGCGGCGCGCGAGTTGCTGGCGGCTGCGTTCGTTGGGGCCGCGTTGGGCGATGCGTCCGTTGGCCGCGTTGCTCACGTAGCTCTCCGACAAGAATCGCGCCTGGGTGATCTTGGGGTGGATGTAGCGCTCGAGCTCGTACATCAACGCCCCGGCTCGGACGCTGAACTGGTCGTGGAGTTCTTGGAGGGCACTGGGCTGCCTGCTGCCGTAGCGGGCGAGGGTGACGTGATGGGCGCTCTTGGCGAACCCGGTGGCCTGGAAGGCGTCTGCCTCGTCGATGAGCAGGAGATGGGCGAGGCGCAGCAGTGCCTCCTCGACGCTCATGTGGTTGCGCTGCTGCCCCTCGGCCAGCACCGGGACATGGAGGCGGCCGGACATGAGGTTGATGTGGTTGGTGACGATAATGTTCGCGCTGTCGAGTGCTAGCTGGTGGCGGTGTTTGCCGCAGTGGGCGTACCAGGGGCAGCGGTGGCGACGGACCTCGCCGGTGTCCGCGTCGATACCTTCGAAGTCCGAGCAGCGCTCGCGCCCGGGCTGCCACAGGTCGACGTCCTGGGTGTTGGTGGACCTCGCCTGCATGCCGCAGCCGTAGGAGAACTCGGAAAACGCCTGATCCGCCTCATCGAGCCGGCCCTCCTCCAGGTGACTGCGGGCGGCCTTCTCCGCCTCTGCCTGCATGCTGTTCGGTGAGATCAGCGGCACAACCACCGCGTCAGTGCGACCCAGCTCTTTGAGTTCCACGCGTAGTGCGTGGGTGAAGGCGAGCACGCTGTCATTGCGTGGCACCACGATCCCGGTCACATAGCCGTTCAGGACCCCCCATTCGGCCAGCAACTTCGCCAGAACACTCTTGCCGGAGCCGGTGCACGCGCTGAGCACCCTGATGAGCCCGGCGTTGAGCACGAAGTCCTTTTCGGTGAGCAAGGAGCCGTCGGCGTGACGGATGTACTGGAAGAGCCGGTCCAGACTCTGACGTCGGTGGCTTTGGCCGAAGGCTCGATCCAGCGAGTCGGCAATCGACCGAAGGGCCTCGACCGGCACGGACAGCACGGGGCACTCGCGAGGCTTGCCGAAGTCCGGCAACGGCGTCTCGACGTGGGACACATCGAGGACGTAGTGGGCCTGGATGACTCCGTTGCCTGGCCGGCTCGGATCGGGGATCTGCGTGCCGATACGGAAGTGCCCCTGAAGGGCCAGCGGGCGGCTGCGCCCCTCGTCGAGCGCGGCGGCACGCTCATCCAGGATCTCCAGGGCCTCGTCCACCAGCGCGGCAAGCTGCTGGTGGACCGGCTCAGTCACCAGGTAGAGCTCGTCATCGAGGAGAGCGAACCCCTCAGGAATATCGGTGGAGTTGAACAGCTCCTCGACGGCGCGGCGAAACGCGCTCAGGATCGCCAGCCGCCCGGTGCGGTGCAGCAGGAGTCGGGTGACTCGCCGCGTGTCCTCAGACGACAGATCCGGATAGCCCCTCCACAAGTGCGTGTGCCCGGAGACAAGGAAGTGCGCGTCCCGGATCGCAGTCGCGTGCCGGAAGGAGTCGTCACTGCGGTCGGGAAACAGCCGGGCGGCCAAGGCGAGCGCGGCCACAGTGCTCAAGCGCTGCACGCTCATCGAGGCGAGAGGACGACCGTTCACTGCGCCTCCTTGAGAGCCTTGCCGACAAGGGTCTTGAACGCGCGGACGGTCCGGACCTCGTAGCGCCCGGCCGGCAGGGACCGGCGCAGCTGCGCGACCTGCCAGGACCGGTAGTCGGGCACGACCACGTGCCGGGCCCGTGGCGGCCTGGCGACGATCTGGGACGGGGACCTGGTGTCCTTGAGGTCCACCTCGAAGACGCTGCTGCCAGCCCGGACGCTGATGTCCCAGCGGTCCTTGTGCGGCCACTTCGTGATTGCGTCGCCATCGATGCCGGCCTGCTCGGCCAGCCAGCCCATTAGTGACACCTCGGTGATGCCGGGGACGGTGATGTAGCGCCAGACGGCTTCGTGCAGACACACTGTCTCGGCTGCGTGGACCGCGAGGGTCGGCAAGGGGCCGCGCACACGCGGCGCCCCGCCTGCGTCGTGTTCTTGCGTGATGGTGAACTGCCCGACATGCTGCGGATACCGGCACGCCAGCAGGGAGCCGCGCACGTGCATCGGCCACCGACAGACAGGGCAGGGCACGTACCAGGCATTCTGTCCGGAGACGAACTGGCGATCAGGCGGCAGCGGTTCGTACGCCTCGGTGTGCAGGGCTCCGCGCTCGTGCAGTTCGTCGCTGACCTGCTCAACGGTGCCCGCGGGCACTTCGATCAGCATCTGCCGTGTGGCGACGTACTCGTTCTGCCCCGCGGACGAGAGAACCAGATAGATGGAGCGCTCGACCTTCTCAAAGGTCTGCTGAGCCCACCGCGGCACCCAGTCGATCCCTGCTTCGTGGTTCTCGAAGAGGGCCTCGCTGTAATCGGATCCGTACTCGATGGCCTCGCCGGTCAACAGGTCATCGTGGCCCAAGACGCTGAACGAGCCGAGCTCGCTCGGAACGAGATCCCACCGCAGCGGGACCCATGCCCGCATGGGGTGTCGCAAGGCGGCAATCAATTCTGAGGGCGTCGGGGGAGCTGCCGCAGGCGGGAGCAGGCTCAGGAACACCCCGTGCATCCGTGACACCTCACGCCATGCGGCAGGCTCCTCGTGCCGGGTGGCAAAGGCGCGGGCCGCTCGCAAGGCAGTCGTGGTCAGATCACCGACGAGCTTTGCCGTCGGGGCCCCTGCACTCGCCCCCACCGTGGACGGTCGCCTCTCGGCCTGTGATGGTTCCTGCGTCATGGCAGATGATGATGAACCCACCCACTGACAGCGGTTGAGGGCAAGAGCCATTTTCGGCCTAAAAGTCACCGGCTCCCATCGTGCTGGAACCCACTCCTGGCCTGGAGCAATGGTCAAGGTGACACGAAGGGGTGACCGGAAACGAACACGGTGGGAAACGAAAGCTGGCGCAAACCCAATACGGCCAGGGCCGCATTGTCAGACCTCTCCGATAGAGGGGCTTAGCGACCGCCTGCCGGAGCGCCGGACTCGCCACACATAGACGACACGGCCGCAGATCGGCCTGCATGACCGACTGGCCCAGGTCCAAGAAACCGGGGCGAGGCGCCCGCGCACATCGACCGTGGCCTGATCGACTATCGACCGAGGCAACGGGATACCTCTTGCACGGGATGCCCTGTCGAGGGCCGTAGAGGTAAAGAAGTGGAGCGATGCAACCACCTACTCAGCCATCAACCGCCCCACTCGACCCGCACGGACTCCTGGGCTGTGGCGAGGGCGCCGTCGAAGTCGGCGAGGCGTTGGGCGAGGGTGGCGGTGGCGATGCGGAGGGGCAGGGCCACCGAGAACTTCAGGCCGCGTACGGCGCGAGGGTCGACCGTGGGCAGAGTGAGGGAGTCGGGGAGTTCGGCGCGGGCGGCTTTCCAGTCTGCGAGGGAGAGGTCCTGGCGGAGCCGGATGTGGGCGTCGGTGGGGCGCTGCACCGGGTCTGCGAGGTTGCCGAGGGAAGATGCGAGGGTGGCGTTGGCACGGTAGCCGGCCCAGGTCCACCAGCGGGCGGCGTCTGCGTCTCGGACCAACAGGGTGCCCGCCGGGTGTACTTCGTGGGATGCGCGGTCCATGCGGAGTTCGGCGAGGGTCGCTGCGGCGCGGCGGGTGAGCTTGACGTCGGGGTCGGTGCCGAGCAGAACATCGCGCATGGCACGGGTCAGTGCGTACGAGAGACCGCGGGCCTCGCTGCCCTGCCATTTGGCGACGCCACCGTCCTCGACCGGTTCGACGAAGGCGCGGCGCCGTGCCCAGTCGATGAAGGTGACTTGCCAGCTGCGGCCGGCCAGGAGCAGCCGCCGTGGACCCTGGCGCTCCTCAGTGAGGACGGACGGGTCCGTGGTGCCGATCTCGGTACGCCCCGCGAGCACGGTGAATTCAGGGGGTGCGGTGAAAGAGGCGGTCAGCTCCATGAAGTGACGTCGTCCGAAGTGCTTTTCGGCCTCGGGGCCGATGAACAGCATGCCGCCGTCGCTGTCGAGGAAGCCCTCGGAGACCAGGTGTGACAGGAGCGGAGAGGCGGAGCGGTCGAAGGGTGCGAGGCCGTTCCATTGCTCGGGCCACAGTCGGTCGCCGATGCGATGTTCCTGCAGGGTGACAGCGAGGAGTTGTTGTGCGACGAGATGGCGGGGAGAGGGTGGAGGGGTGACGGGTTCCACCCACCCGCGGGCCCAGAGGGAGAGCAGGCCGGCTGCTTGGAGCAGCATGTCGGGGCGGATAGCGAGAAACAGGCAGTTGCGGGATGTGCCGGCGCGGCGTCCGGTGCGGCCGATTCGCTGCAGGAAGGAGGCCACGCTGCCGGGGGAGTCGATCTGGATGACGCGGTCGAGGTCGCCGACGTCGATGCCGAGCTCCAGGGTGGAGGTGGAGACGATGACGCAGTCGCGTGCTTCCGCGAACGCCTGCTCGGAACGGGCGCGTTCGTCGGTGGAGAGCGAGGCATGAGAGAGGAACACGGTGACGTCGCGGGCGCGGAGTGCGGCGCCGAGTTCCTCCACCTGTTTGCGGGAGTCGCAGAAGACGAGCCGCTTCTCGCCCTGGTGCAGAGCGGAGATCACCTTGGCTGCGTTGGCGAGAGAGCCGACGTAATCGAGCTCCACTTCCCCTGCGGGGCGCGGGAGTTCGGTGGCGCTCGCGGCGTCGGTGGTTGCGGGCAGGGTGACGCCGGGTGCGACGACTCGGCCGGGCCGGTCGGCGGGGCTTGCGCCCTGGAGCCAGGTGAGGAGCGTGTCGGGATTGCCGACGGTGGCTGAGAGGCCGACGCGCTGGATGCGATGGCCGGCCAGCCGCTCCAGGCGTTCCAGTACGGCGAGCAGGTGCCAGCCGCGGTCGTCCCCTGCGAAGGCGTGCACCTCGTCGACGACGACAGCCCGTACCCCTCCCAACATGTGGGCGTGGTCGGTCTTGACGCTGATCAGCATCGCTTCGAGTGACTCGGGCGTGGTGAGCAGGAAGTCGGGGGAGTCGGTGCGGATGCGGCGGCGTACGGACTCGGGGGTGTCGCCATGCCAGAGGGCGGCTCGGCGTCCCAGCCACTGGGCGTAGCTGTCGACCCGGTGCACCAGGTTGTTCAGGAGCGCTTTGAGCGGGGCGAGGTAGAGCACGGAGGTGCCGGTCCAACGCTTCTCCCGCATGGCGGAGAGCAGGGGGAACGTGGCGGCTTCGGTTTTCCCGCCGGCGGTCGGCGCGAGCAGGATCGCGTCTTCGCCATCCATCAGCGGGCCTACGGCAGCCTTCTGCAGGGGGCGCAGATCGGGCCAGCTAAGCGTGTTGACGATGTGGTGCAGGACCACCGGGTCGAGGCGGTCCACCGGGTCGGTACCGCTGGGCTGCTCCTGCACGTCGGTGACTCCTGCGATGGTCGTCAGAGTTCGGGACTCCGGGGGGTGGGGCTTCGGCGAGTCGGCCGTCAGAGGTCCAGGTCGAGATCGTCCGCCGAGGCGGCCGGTGCCGGCGCGGCGAAGTTCCGCTCGGTGGCGGTGAGGTCACCGCTTGCCACGGTCAGCTTGTAGTGCGTGCGCGGGTCGAAGTCGTCGAACTGGTCGATCCGGTCGAGTACGTCCCCGACCAGCTTCTTCAGGTACAGCCGCGGTGCGACTCCGACCTTCCCACCAAGGGCCCCGCCCACAGCTTGAGCCAGGTCGGTGAGGTACGCGTCATCGGCGAGCTGCTTGATGCGATCGGGGGACTGGGAGCCTTCGGCATAGAGGTCACGGATGGTGGAGCCGAGTCCAACCAGCGATTCCTCGGTGAATCCCGGCAAGCGGATCTGGACGGCCCGCGGATTGTCGAAGCGCGGGTCGGTGGTGAAGTCCGTGGCGAGGCGCTGGGCTAGCGGGGCGAGCCGCTGCACGCCCTGCTGACCGTCGTAGAAAGCGGGGGTGCCGGTGATGACGAGATACAGGCCGGGGAAGCGGCCGGAGTGGACCTCGTCGATGAGCTGACGCAGGGCGTTCAGTGCCTTGTCGCGGGCATCGGAGCGGACCCTTTGCAGGGTTTCCACCTCGTCCAGTACGAGGATGAGTCCCGCGTGTCCGGCGTCCCGGAGCACGGTGAGCAGGCCCTGCAAGAATCCGAAGGCGCCGAAGTGGTCGAGGTCGCCGCGTACACCTGCGCTGCGCCGGGCGGCTGCTGCGACGTGCGGTTGGCCGCCGAGCCAAGCCATCACCGCGGCGGCAGTGGCCTCGTCGCCGGCGTCCAGGGACTGCTTGTATCCGCGCAGAGCGGTGGCGAAAGCGGGTGCATGCCGGGACACCTCGGCCAGACGGGCGGTGAGGAGCCGGTCCACCGCCTGCGGCAGCTTCTCCTCGCCCGAGCCGTCCGCGAGGGCGTCCTCTTCCAGCGCGTAGAACCAGGCATCGGCGACCGGACGCAGGGCGCTGGGCGGGAAGCTCGCGGTGCTCAGGCGTTCGGTGAGGCGCCGGTAGACGGTCTCGAGCTTGTGCAGGGGTGTCTCGGTCTCCGACACCTGCACCTCGGCCACGGCAAAGGTGCGCCGCTTGGCGCGCTCGCCGAGCCACCGAGTGAAGAAGGTCTTGCCGGAGCCGTACTCACCGCGTACGGCCTTGAACACCGAGCCGCCGGCAGCGACCGCGTCCAGCTCCTCGTCGACGGCCTGCTCGAACCGGCCGAGTCCGGTGGCGAGCAGGTCGAGTCCGCTCTCGGGGACGGCGCCGCGCCGCAGCGCGTCCACCACTGCGCGTCGGCGTACGGCCCCCACAGGGGCGGCGGCACCGGAGGCTGAAGATCCAAACCCGTTCACCCGAACAGTCTCCCATCCGGCATGACACGGTCCCGTCGGTTCGACGAGTGGCTGGGTCGGCGGTGCCGGTTCACAGGCCGAACTGCTCGACCAGCTGGGCCCGGTGTAGGCGCAAGGTGCGGTTGTCGGGGAGGATCTCCAGGATCTGGGCCCCGTCGTAATTGAGGAGCTGGGCGAGCGTCGCGGCGAAGCCGGGGGCGCGGGTGGCTGGCTGGCCGGCGCGCTCGGCGAGGGCGGTCATCGACAGGGTGCCCGCCTCGACGAGTGCGGTGAGCGCCTTCGGGAGGAGGGTCTTGTCGCGCGGCGGACGGGCGAGCAGGCCCAGCTGCGCCTGGTACAGCTCGGTGGACATGAGTCGCTCCACCAGCGTGGTGGCGGGGTCCGCTGCCGGGGCGGGTGCAGTCGCCGTCTCCTTCGCCGGATCGGTAGTCGTCCGCTGCGAGGGCTCAGTAGGTGCCTGCGGTGCCGGGGGCGCCACCTCCTCTTCGCCGAAGAGGCCGATGACACCCTCGGGCACGGGCAGGGCGGACTTCTTGGACTGCTTACGCTGCGGGCGCACTGTGGCAGTGTCATGGGCGGAAGCGGCTTCCGCCTCCACTTCGTCTGCGGCCTCGGTGCCCTCCTCCCACCACACGGGCGCAGGGTCGCCCAGCTCGCGCCAACCTGCGGGCGGCTCGGCGCCGAACGGCAGCAGGGCGAGCAGCGGGATGGTGAACTCGGCGAGTGTCGCTCCGCCGTGATAGCCCGCCTTTAGCGCGGTGTACCGGGTGTCGTGGTCGCGCAGGGCGACGATTCGCGCTCCTGGTTCCGGCCAGACGACTCGGGGCCCGGACAGCTCGATCTCGGCGGGTATCACAGGTCCGCCAGGGGTGCGATGGCGTGCCGAGCCGACGGTGCCGCTGGCCGCATCGAGCTTGCTGCCGCGCCGCTCCACGACATGGCCGTGGTCCGAGGTGATGAGCACGGTCATATCGTTCGCACGGGCGGCGCGCAGCAGCGGCTCCAGGCCGCCGATCTCCTTCGCCGCCCATGTGCCGTCGCCGAGCTTCTGCTCCTTGCCGAGCCGGTCGTCCACGGTGTTGAGGACGACCGCGACGTGGGTGCGCTCGTCGGACAGCGCCTCGGAGAGAGCGGTTGAGAAGGGCGAGCCGGTGTCGGGGCCGCGCAGGTCGTCCTTGTGGAATACGGCAGCCGGGGCCCCGTTCCAGCAGGAATGGAGAGGGAAGAGCCGCTTCTCGTCGTTCTGGTCGCCCTTCATCAGGGTGCCCGCGAACAGCGAGGTGCGAGAGATGGTGGTCAGGGTGGGCAGCGCGGCAGCCACCGCGCGCCGGGCCGGTAGGCCGGTCGCTTCGGTGTGGGGGTCGAACTCGGCCCACTGGCCACGCAGTTCTTCGCCGAGCTCGGCGGCGATCGCTGCACTCATACCGTCGATGAGGAGCAGCAGGACCCGCCGGCCTGGACTCTCGACGACAGGCGTGACCACGCGACTGAGCAAGCTCTCCACGGTGAGCATGGAGCGGGGATCGGTGCCATCGGCGGTCCACACCGCGAGCCGCTCGGAGAAGGTTCGGTCCAGTTCCTTGCGCCGCTCGCGCACCTGGGCGCCGATCCGGCTGTACGCATCAGAGAGTGCAGCGTCTGCGTCGCCGCCCGCCTCCAGGTGTTCCAAGGCTCGGTCCACCCAGCCGAGTTCGCGGATCTGACGGGCGGTGCCGTCGGCCACCGAGGCGATCTCAGATCCGGGCTCGGCGGTGAGCCACCGCCGCAACCGTGCAGCCATCCGTACTCGCTCGATACGGGCCTGGTTGGTGCCGTCCGCGGCGAGTGCATGCTCGACCAGTGCGGTGATGGCGACTGTGACCTTCTCTGCATCTCCGTCGGAGAGTGCGTGGCCCGCGGTGGTGAAGCGTGTGTCGAGTCCGGATTCGAGCAGAGGGCTGGCCGAAGCGGCAGCCTGTGCCCCGAATTGAGTGACGAGCTGGGCGGCCCGAGTCAGGACGGGGTCGGCGAGCCGGTGCTCTCCCCGGTCGACCAGGCTGCGGACATACGCCTCGCCGCTCTGACCGAAGGAGGTCAGAAGCCTGTCGAGATCGTCACCCTGGGCAGGCGGTGCCTCGCCGAGCCACCGCTCGGCCCGCCCGCGCGCCCGGTACAGGTCGTGGTCGGCTTCCGCGTGCCCCCACAGCGCAGCGCACACCACCGCGTACGCCGCTGCGTCCGCCCCGTGTTCGGCGTCTACCAGGGCGGTGACGATCCGGCCGGCGGACCCGCCCTGTTCGGGTTCCGAGAGGAAGCGGGCCAGACCGGCCCGTTCCGGGCCGCGCAGGTCGCGCAGAAGATCCGGGCCGCCGGGGGTGAGGGTCCACTGGAACAGTGCGACCGGATCGATGCGGTCCCCGTCGTCGTGTGCGGCCGGACGGCCAAGCGGATTCGTGTCATGACGGCCGATCCTCAGGCGCCGCCGGGCCAGCCGGGTGAGGGCCTCGTCGCGGGAGAGCAGGCCCCGACCGAGCGAGGGCCAGCCCCGGGTTGCCGCAGCGTCGAGGAGTGCTTCGGCCGCCCACTTCTCGCCGCGCAGCCGCCCGTCGAGGCCGCGCGCGTCGAACGCTTCCTGTACGACTTCCCAGTTGTCGACAGACCGGATCCTGCCGCCGTAAACGCGGGCGAGCAGCCCGGGGTCGAGGTCGGTGTCCTCGCGATCGGTGAGGACAATCAGGACCTTGGGATCGACGGGTTCCGGCGCGTCAAGGTGACCCAGGATCTGCTCGTGTACGGCGAGCACCGAGGGACCCACGGCCACCCGTGCCTGCAGTCCGCCGGCAGTTCGCTGCACCGCGGGCGCGTCCCAAGAGGGAGCGGCCCGCAACAGCAGTACGCGGGCTGTGCCGTCGCCGAGCCGGCTGCGGGCGGCGACGTACTGACGGACGGTTCCTGCGGACAGCCGGGCGGGGCCGACCGCCGCAGGGGCTGTGGTGACCGTGTCGGACATCAGTCGACGACCTTCCAGACGACCTCGACGGTGGCGTTCGGGTTCTCGGCCGCGAGCGCCGCGATCTCCGCCTGCAGTTCGGCGGCGGCTCGGGCGGCGGTGGTACGCCCGCCACCGGAGCGGGCTGCGGATCGCGATGGAGTACGAGGCCCCGGCCCTGTCTCCGGCAGTACCTGCGGGTGGGCTGAACCGGTGTTCAGATCCACGCTCTCGGAGCTGGGCGGCAGTTCGACGGGCGGCTGGGGCTGCTCGGCCGCGGTCCGCCGGGACCTCAGCAGGGACAGCACCTCCCGGCCGGCGGCGGTCAATACTCCCGGCAGATCCGGGTAGTCACCGGGATCGCCGGCGGCCGCGTCCCGCACCCGCTCCAGGACCGCCGCACCGTCCACCCCGAGGGTATCGGCCAGGCTCAACTGGTCCCAGACGGTGTTCTGCATAGCGCTGGCGACCTTCCCGGAACTCATCAGCGACATGCCGAAGCGATGTGCGGTGAAGTCGCCGAGGTCGAAGCGGGCGAGCCGGTCCACCACGGACTTCGCATCGATCCCGGCCTCGGTCACCGCCTTGACCAACTCCTGCGCACGCCGGGCGAGAACGAGCCGGGGCGAGTCGTCGCTGAGCCGCAGGAAGTCGCGATGCTTCTCCAGCTCCCCGACGAGCCGTCCGGTGTCCTGCGCGAGCGCGGCGGCAGCCTGCCTTATCTGCCCGGCGAACTGGTTAACGATCCGCCCGCGCCGCAACTGCGGCGCCCGCTTCCCGAGCATCGGCTCGAAGCGCTTGCGTGCCTCGTCCCAGTCGCTCTCGCTGGGCAGCTGCTGCTCGCGCAGGGCGTAGTCCCGCTTCAGCTCGTGTGGTGCGGGCGCGGGTTCGATGGGCACTCCGCCACGCACCCACACTCGGTCGGTCATCTCCGCATACGCGGCGGCAACCAACCGCTGCAGCGGCTCTGGCAGTCCACGCCGATCGGGCAGCTCACTCCAGTCGGACAGCTTGACCAGGGTCGGCTCGGCGACGCCGTCCCGGCGGGCCTGGGCGTTGAAGTGGTCGGGCCAGGCGGTGGACTGCCGGTAGTACGCCTCCCGCATGGCGCCGAGCCCGAGCCCGCCCGCGATCCGCGCCATGACCTTGCGGTCCTTGGCCTCGACCTCGACTTGCCCGTCACGGTCCTCGGCGGCCTTGCGGACGTACTCGAAGACGGTCTTGATCTCGGCAGGCTTCACGGGCCTGCCTGTGCCGTCGGGGTCCAGATTGGGATGCGCGGGGTACTGCTGGGCAAGCAGCTTGCCGACCAGGTCGCGGGCGGCGGACTCCAACGGCGCGCCGAGCGGGGGCCGCAGATCGGGTACGTCCTGCTGGGCGACCAGATGGTTCTCGAAGCTGAGGTCGACCACCCCTTCCTGCTTCTGCGCGAGCCCGTACGCCTGCCGCAGGGACAGGTTGACCCGCTCAGTGAGAACGAGGAGTTGCGACTGGAGCATGCCCTTGGCGCGCTCCTTGTCGTCCGCGTTGAGGCTCCGTGCGTACTCGGCGTCGAAGCGGGCTTCGTCCGCGAGGGCCTTGTCGATGACGACGAGACGCTCGAAGTCGGCGCGGGAGGCATCCGTCAGATGAGTGGGAAGCCAGGCAAGGGTCCGCGAGTCACCGCCCGGCTTCTCCCGCAGGGCGCGCAGCCGCTGCAAGTCATCCATCGGGCCGAACTCGCCCTCGTCGTAGGGGAAGTCGACGACGAGGCGCCAGGCGTCGTCCTGACTGGGACGCAGAGTGGTCTCGGGCAGGGAGTCAGGATCGGCGACGTTCCCGAAGACCACCTCGACCTGCCGCTCGGTCCCCTTCCACACCAGGCCGAGCACGTCGTACGCGTCGAAGCCGCCGGGCCCGTCGCTGACGCCGAGCGCGTCCTTGAGCAGGGCGCGCATTTTGGTACGGCGGTTGCCCTGGTTGTTGTGGACCTGGGCGTTGGCGAGGACGGCGTCGAGGTCGACGCCGGTGAGCTCCAGCCGTACCACCGCGCCCGGCCCGGTACCGGTGACCTTTATCTCCGGGAAGTTCACCGCCCACTCCTTGGCCTTGTGCTCAAGGCGGCCGACCTCGGTACCCGCGATACGGGTGGTGATGGAGCCGTGATTGAGGGCGTGCAGCCGCGCGAGCGTGAGGTCGGCAAGAGCGGGAACACTCGGCGCCAGCGCGGACAGCAGCAGCGTCTGCAGCAGCCGACTGTCACCGGTGAAGTCCCGGCAGCGGGCCGTGAGCTGGGGATCGTTGAGAGTCTCGGGATGGCGGCGGTACGCCTCGACCTGATCCTCGGTGACCTGGTTGGCCTTCAGTAGATACGGGCGCAGCTTGTCCCGGTACAGCTTGTCGGCGGCCTCAAAGTGAACACTGGTCTCCCCGCTGAACGCCTTGTCACCGCCTCCCGCGATCGCCGGGTACAGATCACCGAGCGGAACGAGCTGCCCGAGCCGCCAGTCGTCGCGGTGATCGACGAGCAGCTGGCTCATCAACTTCAGGCCGGTACGGGAGCGCTGCAGCGCGGCCGAGATGTGCACCAGCGTGTCCATGAACGCCGGCGGGAACGGATACGTCCGCCGGAACGCGGTCTCGTCCGCCCCGGTGGTCGACTTGTCGTGACCGAGCAGGGTGTCCCACACATCCGGGCCGAGCTTCTTGGCCTCGGCGAACGCCGCCTCCACCTTCGCCTCGGCCTCGTCGGTGGCGGGCTTGAGCAGCCGGGCCTGCGCGATCTGCGGAAGGTTCCGGTCCTCGAGCACCACCTTGTCGAAGCGCCCGCCACTGAACTTCAAGGTGTCCTGCACAGCGGCCTCGGCGGCCCCCGACATCTCCTCGCCGACCAGCTCACGCAGATCGCGCTGGCGGGCGATGAACGACACCACCGGGATGGCGCGCCGCTCGTCGGCACCCTCCACAAAGTTCGTGATCTTGTCGGCTTCGCGGGAGACGAACTTCTGGTCGTGGATACGGGAGGCCAGCCACAGGATCAACTCGTCCATGAACAGGACGAGGCCGTCGTAGTTGAGTTCCTTGGCGTGTGCGGCGATGATGCCGAGCCCCTTGTCTAGCGAGACGAACCCGTCGGCGTCCTCGGAGGCGTTGCGCGCGAAGGAGGGGAACAGGGTCTGGGTGAGGTCCTGCACGAGCCGGGCCCTCAACTCCTGCGGCGTGGAGGGGCTCTCCAGGTCAAGACTCTTGGTGTTGTCGTGCTCCTCCTGTGCGGCGACCGCCTGGTCGAGCAGCTCGGTCGTCCAGGCGAAGGAGTCACCCCACTCGTCCTCCTGGCCGCCCCCGGCATCGGCGAGCTGCTCGATCACCCGCTCGTCGCCGTTCCTCCGGCGCTGCTCGGCGAAGTCCTCGAACAGCCCGTCGGTCAAGTAGACCTGGGGCAACGGGCAGCCGGGGTGCAACTTGCGTACGTGCTCCACGTACTTTCCGAGCACGCGCTGCTCCAGGGACTTGGAGCCCAGCATGTGGTACGGGACGAGCAGGAAGTTGCGGTCGTCCGCGTCCAGCCACGAGTGCCGGGTCCGTACGGGGTCGAGATCCGCGCGGGCCCGGGCAGCCTGATTCCGCGACAGCAGTGCATACAGCACCGCCATGAAGTGCGACTTACCGGAACCGAACGAACCGTGCAGATAGGCCGCCTTGGACGAATGGCTGTCCAGCGCCGACTTGATCAGGTCGAGGGCCTCGTCGAAGTTGCCGAGCAGCCGGTCAGTGACGACATAGTCCTTCAGCGCGGCCTCGGCCCCCTCGGGGGTGACCGCCTCGTTTAGCTTCAGGACGAAGTCGGAGGTCGACACCGACTCCGGGATGTCGATCAACTCGCGCAGCAGCGGCCGGTCTTCGGGGCGAGAGTTGTTCTTGCTCATGAACGCCATGGTGTGTCTGCTTCTCCTCGCCCTGCTCAGTCGGACTCGGTGCCTGTGACGGCATCGGTTGCTGCGTCGGTGATGGTGTCGGTGTCAGACGTGTGGGCAGCAGCCTTCGCGCTGGTGCGCTTCTTCGGGGCGGCGGCCTTCTTCGCACCGCGTCCGGTGGCAGCTGCGGGGCGCCAGGCCCGCAGCGCGTCGTCCGTCAGCCCGAGCTCGCTCTGCTTCGACTGCCGGAACGCCAGGATCTCGGCGGCCGGTGACGCCCCGAACTCCGGGTCGTATTCGCCGTACCACTGCTCCAGCCACGGCTGCAGTTCCAGCAACCCGGCTAGATACGGCACGAGCTCGTCGCCGCCGAGCCCGGCCTGCTGGATGTACGAGGCGAGCGCGAGGGCCTGCTCCAGGCGATCCCAGCCGGCCCACCCGTACAGATCCGGCGACTGCGCGTTGACCGTGCCATACGACACGAACCGCTCCTTGGGCATGTCGAGCTTGCCGCGCGCACGCCAGTAGCTCGGCTTCAAGAAGTCCGCGGAGGTGTACATCGGCGGTACGGGAATCCGCTCACGGATCTTGCGCTTGGCGGGCTCGTCGTGCGCGGCGTCCTCCTCACGCTGGAGGCCCCAGACGTGTTCCCAGTCGGCGCGCTTCTTCAGCCCGGCTGGCTTGTAGAGAAGGGCCGGGATGAAGGGCACGTGCTCCTCGGACACCAGCTCCCGTACGGTCTTCACGAGGTCCTGCCGGGGCGCGTACAGCTCGGCGACGGAGACGAAGTCCTCGTCGGCGGACAGGCTTTCGGCGAGGCGGGCGAGGGTGGTGACGGTGGGGTTGTCGTTGACGTCGAACCAGTGGGTGCGGTCCTCGATCCGGTCGAGTAGCCAGGACTTCAGCGCCTGCTGGCGCATGGAGTCCCAGCCCTCGGTGGCCCAGCGCCGCTTGTACTCGGGGCGTTCCACCATGCCGATGGCGCGGTTCGACTCGATGGTGCCGATGCGCTTCTGGACGAGGGCGCGGTAGTCGGCGGGCCAGTGGGTGGGGATCTCGGTGAGGGGGGTGGACCCGTGCCGCTTGAACCACTCGTCACTGGCCTCCCCGGCGGCGACTCGGCGTGCGAGCACGATCTCGAAGGCTCGCTCGCCGAGGGCGAGTTCCGGTACGGCCTCTAGGCCGGGCAGACGCAGGTCCTCGGAGTGAAGGTTGTAGAGGGAGTAGACCTGCCAGTCGAGCTCCTCTTGGAGGGCGATCATCCGGGCGCGGGTCGAGTAGTAGCGAGCTTCGGCTTCGCGGAGCTCAGGAGCCGTGAGGATGGCCTCGGCAGTGAGGGCGGCGGGGGCCGTCAGGGAGAGTTGTTGCGCGAGGGCGTCGAGCTCAGTGGCGAGGGCGGTAGGGTATTCGCGAGGGAGGGGGAATTCTTCCAGCTTAGTTCCTGTGAACTCGTAGCGCTCCTCCCAGGCTTCGCTCTGAATTCCACGTCCTAGGCCACTTCCTCCCTTCGCCTGGCTAACCATCTTGAGCCAGAACCCGGCTGTGGAGCTGTTAAGGAGCCCCAGTACTTTTACGTAATCCCCCTCCGTGGACCCCTCCCGTAGTTTGATTACGGGCGCGTGGCGATTGAATACATTGCCGCCGCGGGTCAGTGCAAAATGGTTGTGCGTGGCTACGAAAGGAAAGGAAATTCCCATGGGGTCCGAGAAGCGCTCCGGGTGCCAGCGACTCCATTCGTACCATTTGAGTCCGATTTCCTCGGGGGTCCCTCCGAGCTCCTGGCGCTTCCGTAGAGGTGTGCGGTTACGCCAGAGGATGCGCTCGGTATCGCTTGTCAACTCGGCGCGCAGGGAATCGCCGTATGGGAACAGCGCTTCTGTCGTCGGATTCAGGTTCCAGTCCCGGACGTCTTCTCCGGTAATCAGGGGAATTACGTGCGCGTTGGTGACACCCAACCGGTTCCAGGTTCGCGAGGGTGCGAAGTAGGAAGGATCGTTTCCGGTATGTGCGTACCTACCGATAGATCGCTGCAGCTCTTCAAGCTTGGCAGTTGCATGGCGGCCGATAGCGCGATTAATTTCCAGGCCGCCAGCAGCCAGGATCCAGGGCTGCTTATCGAAGAGACCTACTCGATCAAGGTCATCAACAGATACCCATTGGGTTGAACTCCCTGGCACGTCGACTTGCTCGACGATCGCCCGCCAGACGAGTCCATCCTCCGCCTTCTCCGGAGCGGCTGGTTCCCCCTGACCGCTACGGACCGTGCGGATAGTGGCCCGGCGGGCGCCCGTGTAATCCAGCGGGCGGCCGACGAGGATGACCGTCGGCGTCCCATGCCCCGGGATGTACGCCCCCGACGTGTCGATGACCTCTGTCAGTTCGACCTGATCTCGGAAGAAACTCTCGATCAGCTTCGTCCCGAACTCCCTCTTCATGAACGAGTTGGCCGTGATCTGGCCGACCATGCCGTAGCCGAGCCCGGACTTCTCTTCGCCCCGAACCGCGAGCTCGAAAAAGCGCTGCGCGAACGGGACGGACAGTGCGTACGTACCCGCGCACGCGTCGTACAGCTTGCGATACAGCTCGTTGAGTGTTTTGTCCTTGACTGTGATGTACGGAGGATTCCCAACCACCACGTGGTAGCGGCCCCGGTCCAGGATCTGCGGGTACTCGAACACGTCCTCCGTGCTCAGCGCGTAGTAAGGATCTTCGGCGTCGCCTGATTCCACACTGTCGCCGAGGCTCAGCTGCTCGTCGCCGAACAGACCCTCCTGCCGGTGCTCGGTCGGCAGCAGCGAGTCGCCCACCGCGAGCTGGATTGGCCACTCGTACTTCTGCGCCTCCGCGAACGTTCGCATGTCACTCGAAGCCATCGCCGAGACCAGCAGCCGGAAGCGGGCAACCGCGATTGCGAACGGGTTGAGGTCTACCCCATGCACAGACTCCAACGCTGCCCGCACCTGTTCGTACGGGCCGACTTCGGGTCGCTGCGACGCCCACATTCGCACCAGCCGCCGGAACGCCCCGAGCACGAAGTGGCCCGACCCGCATGTCGGGTCGATCATCTTCAGTTCTTCGAAGCCGAACTCCCGCACTGCTGGGGTCATCGTCCGGTCGAGGATGAACTCCTCCACGAACTCCGGCGTCTGCAGTAGCGCGTATGTCTTGCGGGCAGCCTCGCTCAGGTCCTGGTAAAGGTCGCCGAGGAACCGGGTGTCCCACCCCTTGGTGCTGTCTTCGCTCAGCGGATCGCTGAAGTCGTGCACGAGCGCCGGGCAGCCGCCCCCACCGGACTCATCGCCCGCGCCGACCGCACCCTTGCCAGCGCGCTGCTCGCGCCAGAACGCGAGCAGCGCGCCAGCGCCGTCGTGCGAAAGTGGAATCTGGTACAGCGGGTTGTGCTCCTGATCGAAGAGCAGCCGCCCCGCCTGCCCAGCCCCCAACTCGGCGAACGCCGTCTCCAGCCACCCTCGATACGTAGGGTCGGAATCCTTCTCCAGATATTCCTCGTACCGTGCCTGTGCGGTCTCCCGCCCTGCCACATCCGGCGCCGTGATGTACGGCTCGGCGATCAGCCGGTTGTCCTCGCTGAAGCGGACGAACACCGTGCCGAGCACCCACGCCACGGCGACCTGCGTGATCCGCTCACCGAGCCAGGCGTTCCACGTCGCCGCCGTGCGGCCCAGCTTTCGGGCCTGGTCGTACTCGCCGCGCAGCCGCGTCCCGACCTCGGGGACAGCTTTGACCTGCTGCTCGAGGTCGGTCTCTGCCGCCTTGACCTGCTTCTGCAGGTCGGCGAGGAGGCTCTTGCGGTCGATCACGTACGGCTCCTGTGGAGAGTGGGAGAGAGCGGAAGAAGATCAGGGGACGAGGGTCAGGCGTCAAGTGCGAGGTGCTTGCGGGCGACCCAGGCATCCGGCACGACGATCCACTCGTCGAACCCCGCCTGGTACGGAACACTCTGCCCGGCCAACCGCGGCGCCCGTGCCGGATCGGACTGCGCGACGAGAAGCCACAGCGGGTTGCCGCCCTGCCGTGCCTCCTCCGTGAGCCGCCCCAGTAGGTCCAGCGCGTCGTACCGAGCCAGGACCGCGGTGTCGGTGAGCAGCAGCGGACCGCGCGCCTCCGCCAGCCGCTCCCGCAGCTGCGGCTCGATCCGCCCCCACGCCTTGTCGGTGCGGATGCGCAGCTGCTGATGGGGCCGACTGCCCGGTTCGGCGGCGTCCGCCTTGAGGACGGTCTCCCAGGTGGGACGGGCAGCCTCGCCGACCACGCTGCGCAGTTCGTCCACGAACAGCCCAGTCAGGGATACCGGCCGAGCGCCGAACGGCTCACCGGTCAGCCAGCGCACCGCGTCCTCGGCCCGTCGCTGTGGCACGGTGAGGACCCGGAAGCCGTCCTGTCGCGCCGAGTGTGTAAGCCGCTGGTTGGCTTTGACGGCGGCGGCGACGGCCGCGTCCGCGTCGTACTGGGTGGGTGCGGAGCGACGTGCTGCTGAGGCGCCCCAACTCGCCGAAGTCAATCCGGCGGTGGCGTCCCCGGACCGGCGGTCAGGGACGAGACGCAGGACCTTGTCGTAGCGGGTGGCCAGCTTCAGCTCGAAGCCGGCCTCCTTGAGAGCGCGGACCAGGGCGCTTCCCGTGGGCAGCTCGCGCGGTACTAGTGGATCCGTACCCAGGTCGGGGAAGCGGGTCGCGACCCGCTTGTGCAGGGCGTCCACGGTCAGGCCCGGAAGGCGGTCTTCCTCGACGCCGGGCTGCACGGCGACCACACCGGCCTGGGTGATCCTCAGCGCGCGTACCAGGTCCAGGTCGCGCGGGTAGATTTCCAGGCGCGGGGTGAGCGCGGCTCGGGTCGAGGCGGCGACCGCGATCTCGGCGGTGCGCCGCTCATCCCAGCCCAGGCTGCCCAGCGGCCGGCGCACCGCGTCCAGTTCGGTGAGGACCGTACTCGCCGTCGGCAGGGACTCGAGCGCCGCGAGCCGGTCGGCACGTGCGCCCAGGTTCAGCGCGTACTCCTGCAGGGCGGGCAGTGATGGGGTGTCCGGGCCGTCCACGCCCTCCCGGACGTCCAGGGCGAGCAGGCCGATCACCGGGTCGGCGCCCTTGGGCATCCGAGCGTGGAAGTAGCGGAAGAGCTGCGGGGACTCGTCGTCCCCACTTTCGCGCTCCACCAGCGCCCGGCTCTCGCGCTCCACCAACGCCCGCAACAGAGAGAGCGCGAGCGCACGCCGGTCGCGCCGCTCCACGTGCTGGGTGCCGCGCCGGACGATCAGTGCATCGGCAAGTTCGATCACCGGAGCGACCCGGCCGCGCTCGGCGAGCAGCTCCACCAGCTCATCGCGCAGCAGCCCGAGGGCGGCATCCTCGTACCAGCGCTCGCGTGCCTTCTTCACGATCTGCGGGATACGGCCTGCGGTCAGGCCCACGGCTTCGGCGACGTCCCGCTGGCGCACCCACGCGAGGCCGCCGGGCAGTCGCCCCTCGTCGTCGGGCAGGCGAAGGAGCAGGCGTACGGCTTCGCGCTCCTTGGCGTTGGAACGGGCGTTGCCACCGGACGGCCTCGGCACCAGACGAGCGGCGAGGGCGTCCAGGCTCAGGCCGCTCAGCACCTGCGGGGCAGTGACGTCCACACCGGCCGCGGCGATTGCGTCGGCGGCTGCCCGTTCCAGGGCGGTGCGCTCCTGGTTTGCAGCCTTGAGGGCTGCTGCGCTCAGCGGTGAGGGTGCGGCCTTGCCGAGCCGGACGTTCCACTCCTTCTGCCGGCGTTGGATCTCCTCGCGGGTGCGCGAGCCCATGCCCGGTGCGGTGAGGAACTTCTTGGCCGAGTACTCCAGGACGTCCCCGACGTTGTTGAGCCCCATCGCGAACAGCTGCGACTGTGCGGAGACCGTCAGACCGGCCACCGACAGTGGCGTCTTCCGGTCGGCGCGCTCTGCCTGCTGGTCGCGGACCTGCTCGGCGGAGACGTCGTCGTCCTCCCGCCCGATCCGAGGCTCCGTCGCAGGCTGGGCGACCGCGTCGGCACCGCCCTTCGCACCGCGACTCGGCTTCTCACTGTGCCCAGAGCTTGGCGCCGTCGTGCGCTGTGCATCCAGGAAGATGCGCTGCCAGGCACGCTCCATCGGCTTGAGGTCCGAGAAGCGGTCCTTCACGTCCCGGGCCAGAGCCTTGCGGAAGAACGCCACCAGTCCGTCGCGGACGGCCGGTTCGAAGGCGTCGGCTGCGAGCTGCGGAAACGGCCACTCCTTCGCATCCGTCTGTCGCGGGGTGACCGAACCGTCGCCCCAGCGGGGCAATTCGTTCGCCGCCATCTCGTGCAGCGTCACGGCCAGCGCGTACCGCTCGGCATGCCCGTCGTACGAGCCGCGTGTGATGATCCCGACGAAGGGGTCGAGGTAGCCCTCGGTGCCCGCCTCGATTTCCTTCGCGGGATATCCGGCCAGTGAGAAGTCGATCAGCACCAGCTGGCGGGTGCCGTTGGGGCGGATGCGGATCGCGATGTTGTCCGGCTTCAGGTCCCGGTGCCAGATGCCCTCGGCCTCCAGGTGCTCTACCGCGCCGAACAGGTACTTCCCGTACGCCTCCAACTGGTCCATGCCCAGGCGGCCGTTGTCCCGCAGCTGGCGGGCCACGGTGTCCTCACGGCGGCGCGGCCCCTTGTCGGCGCTCGCGTCCTGGTCCTTCAACTCCCGGCTGTCGCCGACGTAGTCCAGGACCAGAACTCGCCGCCCGGCCAGCGTGAGCGGCTCCCGCTCGTACAGCGCGATGATGCTGGAGTCCCGGTGGATACGGCCCAGGACGTCCGCCTCGCGGTCCAGGACCGTATGCTTGGCCTCACTCAGTGCGACCTTCAGCACTGCCACCGGCAGGGCACCGCTCCGCCGCGGCTCGCCCTCCAGGTCCCGCACCAAGAACGCCCGCGAAGTCGAGCCCGTACCGAGTCGGCGAACGACCTCCCAGCGCCTGCCCAGCACATCCCCGGCCACGGCCTCCAGCGGATCCTTCTCCGGTTTGGCCTGCTCCTCGCCGTCGCTCGCAGCCGACCCGCCGTTCCCATCCCCACCTGCGCCGGCCGCAGCATCCGAGCTGTCCGCGATCTCCTCGACGAACGCCTGCTCGACGTACTCCAGCATTTCCAGGAAGTCGTCGACGGTGGACAGCCGCCGTCCCGGCTCGTATGCGGTGGAAGCCTCCACCAGATCGTCGACATCCGGATGCAGTCCGTCGACCAGCGCGCTCGGACGCAGAGTCTCGCCGCCTTCCAGGCGCGCCATGACCTCGCTCTGGCTCGCACCCGGTGCCTGCCCGGTGACCAGCAGATACGTGAGCACACCGAGGCCGTACACATCGAGCCGTACCGGATCGGCCTTCGGGATCCTCAGCTCCGGTGCCAGATACGGATCGGCCTGGCCCGAGACATGGACGCCCGACACATTCGTCGGAGCCAGAGTCAGCGGCCGGCCACGACTCACGCTCTGCCCGGTGGCGATCTGCCAGTCCGCGATCTGCGGCCACGGCCGCAGCCAACGCTGCTCCTCGCCGAGCTCCCGCCCACGTGGACCGCGGTCACGCGGAATCACATGCACCGAGTGTGCGGACAGCGTCCGGTGATGGATCCGCCGCGAGTGGGCGGAACGCACCGTCTCCGCCAGCTGCCGCACCAGTGCGAGTCGGCCCTGCAGGTCGAGGAGCTCTCCGTGCTGCACCAGATAGTCGTCCAGGCGCAGGGTCTCCGGGTGGTAGTCGAAGAGAATCGCCGGCCCAGCCGGATGACCCGAAGGTAGATAGGTCTTCAGCTGTATGGCGCCCGGGTGTTTGAACCGGCTGAGAATTGCGGCCTCACGGGCGGCGGCCCGCTCCACCGAGCGCCGCTCCTCGTCGGAGGCCCCGCGCTCGCTGAGGAAGACCCGCACCCGCGCCAGGTCCTGTAGCTGGGAGTGCCGGCCCAGGTAGTCGGCCCAGGTTGGACCGGAGTCGAACGCCTTCGCGTCCAGCAGATACGAGCCCACCTCGTGCTGGCGGCGGATCGGCGCGATGCGAAGCTGTTTCAGGGCCGCGTCAACTCGGCGGGACGTCTCGGCCGTGACCCGGCGACGACCGTCGCCGGGCGGCACGGCCAGCATCTCCACCAGCTTCTTGACGGTGAAGACGCCATTCATGTCGGCTGCCGGAAGCTGTACCTGCAGCCGGTCGTCGGTGAAGCAGACCGCTTCACCGACCCAGATCCGCGACCGGTCCCCTGGACGGCCGGCGACCCCGTTGACCAGGCCCGCCAGCTCCTTGGCCTTCTGGTTCGACAGATGCAGCGGATTGCCGTGCCGACGGGTGGTCTCGTTGGGCGTGGTCTGCACCCAGTCGTTGCCACCGCCGTGGACCGAGCCGTGCCAGTCCTTCAGCTCAACCAGAAAGACTCCGGCTGGCGCGACCACCAGAAGGTCCACTTCGCGGACGTGCCCGCTGTTCGCGGTGAACGAGAAGTTCGACCAGGCCCGCCACGGCTCCTCGTCCGGCAAGCGCTTGCGGATCGCCTCAAGACCTCGGCGCTCGTGCTCGTACCCGGACTCGGTGACCGTCGTCCACCGGCCATCCAGCATGCGGCTCCCCGTCCCCGTCTCTGTCTGCTTGCGGGTGCTTTTGCCTGCTGCCTTCTTGTTGACTCGTTCAGGAAGCCAGGCTCGACCCTCGGGCCCGATTCTAGGGGGCGGGACTGACAACCAGAGAGGGGCGAATTCGTTATGGCAAAGGACTTTCGGCCTGGCCGATCGGCTCAGGGGTATGTCGCGTGGTGCTCCGAATCCCGCTTCATGGCGAGCACGGCGTCACACGGCAGCGTTACGGCTTCGCAGGCCGCACCTGTAGGTGACAGGTAGACGGTGAGGCCGACCCTGCAGTGCCATGGCACACACACCGACAGCGCGGACCGCTCAGGCCGAGCGCTCCTGGGGCGGCCCCGATGGGCAGCCCCGTGCGAGGGCCTTGCTACCGGTGCCTGCTTACGTGCGTAACCACGCTCATGCCTGCACCAAAAGTGAATGCCAGGGCAGCCGCACCGGACGCGACAGCGGTGAACGGAGCCTGCCCGAGAGCGGCGGAGCCGATCCCGATGGCGAGCCCAGTGACCATGGAGGTCAGAGCTACGACGACAACGTGGTAGATGCGGTGGTCGCAGGTAGAAGCGGGTGCAGTCAAGGGAGCCCTCCGGAACTTCGACAGAGCGCCGTCACAGAGCCGGGGCAGGTGTCAACCCACCGCCGGATCGGGGTCACGGCGTCGCCGCCCAACGGGCGTCGCCATAGGAGAGCGCCGGCCAGGCGCCCCTATAGGCTCGCGGCCATCCCGCCGCGATAGCTGACTCCCTGCATTGATGCACCCTGCCTTCCGAGATCTCGACAACTGCAACCATCGTAGCCAATCCCTCTGACAATCAAGCGGGTTGGTGGCAGTTGCCCCAGGAAAGGTCCCAGCTCTAGGAAAGCTCCCGACGAGGTCGACGCCCCTGTAGTCGGCCTGCCAGGAACCAGCCTCCGAGCGGCAGACGTTGTCTCACGTCGCGAGTGGCTGGAAGCGGCCCGCAAGGTCCACTGCAGAGCGGTTTGGCTTCTAGTACTCCAGCCGCACTTTGACGTTTTCCCTGTTCAGGGGCGGTCTGGGTGAGTGTAGAGGGCTGATGACCGGCCTGTGTTCTCTTTCCCGGGCCGCCCCTCGATCGTGTGCAGCCGCCGCAGGTAGTGACAGCGGTCCGGGCAGCCTCCCGGCGTGATCGACGAGCGTGCAGTTGAGATCTGGAACGACGAACTCGAGGAACTCTTCCTGCGTACCGGCCACCGCTTCAGGCGCGTCGAGCCGCGTCGCCGGATGCGGGACTACATCCGTGGACTACTGGGCCCGGTCGGCCGCAAAAACGGCTGGCAGCTGGCCGAATACGTCGGACATCGCACACCCGACCGCCTCCAGCGGCTCCTCAACGGCGCCCGCTGGGACGCCGATGAGCTCCGCGACGACCTCCAGCACTACGTAGCCGAACGGCTCGGCGAGCCCGACGGGATCCTCATCCTCGACGACACCGGCTTCCTCAAGAAGGGCACCACCTCGGCTGGCGTGCAGCGCCAGTACTCCGGCACCGCCGGCCGTACCGAGAACTGCCAGATCGGCGTGTTCGCCGCCTACGCCACCACCCGTGGACGCGCCCTGGTGGACCGGGAGTTGTACCTGCCCAAGTCCTGGACCGACGACCGCGACCGCTGCCGCGCCGCCCACATCCCAGACGAGCGGAACTTCGCCACCAAACCCGACCTGGCCAAGGCCATGGTGCTGCGGGCGAACGCCTCACCGCTGCCGATCGCCTGGGTGACCGCGGACGCCGCCTACGGCCAGGAATGGCGGCTGCGCCACATGCTGGAGGAGACCGGCCTGGGGTATGTACTCGCGGTTCCCAAGTCCCAGCAGGTACCCCAATTCGGACGCATCGAGCACCTCTTCTCCCAAGCACCCGACGAAGCGTGGGAGAGACATTCGTGCGGTGACGGCGCCAAGGGCCCGCGCGTCTATTACTGGGCCGCCCTGCAGATCACGCCCATCGAGGACTTCGACGACGAGATGCCCACCCACCAGCGGTGGGCACTGGCCCGCCGCAGCATCAGCAAGCCCGAAGAGATCGCCTACTACCTCGCCTACGCACCGCTCGGCACCACCATCGAGCACCTGGTCCGCGTCGCTGGGATGCGCTGGGCCATCGAGGAAGCCTTCCAGGCCGCGAAGAACGAATGCGGCCTCGACCAGTACGAAGTCCGCCGCTACACCGGCTGGATGCGGCACATCACCCTGGCCATACTGGCGCATGCCTTCCTGGCCGCCATGGCCGTCGACGCCGCAGCAAAAGGGGCAGCAGAAACGGTTCCTGCCTCGCGCCCCTCACCGTGGCAGAAGTTCGGCGGCTCTTGGCAACTGGCCACTCATCCATCGCTGTTCACCAGTCCCACATCAGCGCACGCGCGTTGAGGTGGTCACACTGGCGCAGACGACGCCAAGCCGTCGCTCGCCTCTGTCACTATCAGCGGCGGCTGCACACGATCGAGGGGCGGCCCGGGAAAGAGAACACAGGCCGGCCATCAGCCCTCTACACTCACCCAAACCGCCCCTGAACAGGGAAAACGTCAAAGTGCGGCTGGAGTACTAGTGTCCTGCGCCAGTAGTTGATCGTTAGTAGTTGCGTGACTTCTGCTGTTGGTGCGTCAGTTCCTCGTCGGGGCCCGAAGCTGGAACCGTTGCTGCTGTCTGATGATGAGCGGGCGGTGTTGGAGCGATGGACACGTCGGGCGACTTCGGCCCAGGCGCTGGCTCTGCGGGCGCGGATTGTGCTGGCGTGCGCGGGGCCGGAGGTGCCGGCGATCGTCGCGGTCGCCCGGGAACTTCGGGTGACTGCGGACACGGTCCGCAAGTGGCGGCGTCGTTTTCTCGCTGAGCGGCTGGACGGGCTGGCCGATGAGCCGCGGCCGGGCCGGCCGCCGACCATCAGCGTCGATCAGGTGGAAGCGGTCGTGGTCACCACGCTGGAACAGCTGCCGAAGAACGCCACTCACTGGTCGCGGACATCGATGGCCGAGCACAGTGGTCTGTCGAAGTCGACCGTGGGTCGGATCTGGCGACAGTTCCAGCTCAAGCCGCACCTGGCGGACACCTTCAAGCTGTCGACCGACCCGTTCTTCGTGGAGAAGGTCTACGACGTCGTGGGTTTGTACTTCAACCCGCCCGAGGGGGCGGTGGTGTTGTCGGTGGACGAGAAGTCGCAGATCCAGGCTCTGGATCGGTCCCAGCCGGTGCTGCCGATAATGCCGGGCATGCCCGAACGGCGCACCCACGACTATGTGCGCAACGGCCTCACCACCCTGTTCGCCGCCTTCGATGTCGCCACCGGACAGGTCATCACGGCCCTGCACCGTCGGCACCGGGCGATGGAGTTCAAGAAGTTCCTGATCAGGATCGACAAGGAGGTGCCCGCGCACCTGCAGATCCATTTGATCGTGGACAATTACGGCACCCATAAGACACCGGCGATCAAGGCCTGGCTCGCCAAACATCCCCGGTTCGAGCTGCACTTCACCCCGACCGGCTCGTCCTGGATCAACCAGGTCGAGCGGTGGTTCGGCTACCTTGCCCACCAGATGATCCGCCGAGGCGCACACAAGAACATCCAGGCACTGGAAGCCGACATCCGCGCGTGGGTCAAGGACTGGAACGAAGACCCCAAGCCCTTCATCTGGACCAAGACCGCCGAAGAGATCCTCGACTCCCTGGCCCGCTTCTGCCGACGGATCTCTGGCGCAGGACACTAGTACTCCAGCAGGATTTCGCTGTCTGACCTGGTCTTTCGCCGGGTGGCGGGAGTGTAGCGGGACTTCGATGGTGCGGGGGCGGTCTCACGGAGACCGCCCCTCGATCGTGCGACAACGCCGCAGGTAGTGACAGCGGCGGGCGACTGCTTGGCGTCGGCGACGCCAGTTCGACCAGCTCAGCGCGTGGTGTAGTCCTCGGTGTCCGCTCAGGTGCGGGGGCCGGGCACGACAAGCTGCCAGGAGTCGCCGAACTTCCGCCACTGTGAGCCATGGCCCCGGGTGTCTCACCGGTTCCGCCCCCCTTTCCCAGGGCTGGTGTGCCGTGGCGGCCAGGAAAGCGTGCGCGAGCATGGCCAGAGTGATGTGCCGATACCAGCCCGTGTAGCGGCGGACTTCGTACTGGTCCAGGCCGCACTCGTTCTTCGCGGCCTGGAAGCACTCCTCGATCGCCCAGCGCGCCCCGGCGACCCGCACCAGCTCCTGGACGGTGACCTGAAGAGGTGCGTAGGCGAGGTAGTAGGCGATCTCGTCGGACTTGCTGATGCTGCGACGGGCCAGCGCCCACCGCATCCGGTGAGGGACCTCGCCTTGATAGTCGAACTCGGCGACGGCCGGCAGCCGCACCGCTGCCCAGTGGTAGACGCGGGGACCCTTCGCGCCATCGCCGCATGAGATCTTCTCCCACGCTTCGTCCGGGGCCTGCGCGAACAGGCCCTCGATCCGTGAACAGCCCACGCTGAACTGGGACTTGGGAACGGCCAGCACGTAGCCGACACCCGACTGTTCCAGCAGTCGGCGGAACCGGTTGTCCTGACCGTAGGCGGAATCCGCGGTGACCCAGGTAACGGGCAGCGGCGAGGCGAGAGCCCGCAGCACCATGTGCCGGGCCAGTTCGCCCTTGGTGGCGAACTCCCGCTCGTCGGGGACCTTTGCGGTGCGGCAGCGTTCTCGGTCCTCGGTCCAGGACTTCGGGAGGTAGAGCTCACGGTCGACCAGGGCCCGGCCGCGGGCGGAGGTATAGGCGGCGAAGACGCCGATCTGGCAGTTCTCGGTCCGGCCGGCGGTTCCGGAGTACTGGCGCTGAACCCCGGCTGAGGTGGTGCCCTTCTTGATGAACCCGGTGTCGTCGACGATGAGGACTCCGCCCGTCTCGCCGAGCTTGTCGGCGACGTATTCCTGCAGGTCGTCGCGGATGTCATCGGACTCCCACTTCGATCCGGCGAGGAGGTGCTGCAGGCCGTCGGGCGTGGGGTGGCCAGCCTGTTCAGCCAGTTGCCAGGTGTTCTTGCGGGCCACCGGGGCGAGCAGCCCGCGTATGTAGTCACGCATGCGGCGGCGGAGCTCGACCCGGCCGAAGCGGTGCCCGATGGCCAGGAAGAGATCGTCCAGTTCAAGGTCCCACTGCGCGGCGGCATGCTCGGTGATCACACTCGGAGGCTGCCCCGCCGCTGTCACTACCTGCGGCGTTGTCGCACGATCGAGGGGCGGTCTCCGTGAGACCGCCCCCGCACCATCGAAGTCCCGCTACACTCCCGCCACCCGGCGAAAGGCCAGGTCAGACAGCGAAATCCTGCTGGAGTACTAGTACTCCAGCTGTAGATCGTGATCAGCCGTCAGGCGTCGAAGCGGTGGCGGGCGGCCTCGATGTGCCCGAAGTAGCGGTGCGTCCAGTCGCACATTCCGTCGACGGTTGCGCGTAGGCCCTGGCCCGGCTCGGTGAGGGTGTATTCGACACGCGGCGGGACGGTGGGGTGCACGTTTCTCTCGACCAGGCCGTTGCGCTCCAGCATGCGCAGGTTCTGGGTGAGCATCTTGTGGCTGATGCCCTCGATCTCGTTGCGCAGTTCGCTGAAGCGCAGGGTGCGTTCACCAAGAGTCTCGATGATCAGGAACGCCCACTTGTTGGCAACGTCGGAGAAGATCTCTCGCGCCAATGAGTCCGCGCGCCTGAGGTCTGCTTCCTCGGATGGGCCCTTGATCTGTTTGGTCACCATCGGGTTCCCCAGTCACTGGAAAGTGCGTTCTTCCATGTCAGCGTCCACTCTCCTACGGTTCCTGAGTAACCACAAGAGACCGAAGGCGCCTTGTTGCGTGGACACGGGCCCACAGGCGCTCAGGACGAGGAGGCAGGCAGCATGGCCATCAACCTGGTAAACCCGAGTGGATTGCCCAAGATCGATGTCTACCGGCAGGTGTCGATCGCAACGGGGTCGAAGCTAGTCTTCATCGCTGGCCAGGTCGCCTGGGATGCCGAGGGGATCACGGTCGGCGAAGGCGACCTCACGGCGCAGGTCGAGCAGTGCTACCTCAATATCGGCACCGCTCTGGCCGAGGCTGGCGGCTCCTTCGACGACGTGGCGAAACTGACCTTCTACGTCGTCGACTGGACCCCCGACAAGATGCCCCCACTCCTGGAGGGCATCTCCCGGGCGTCCGCGAAGCTGGGCATCACCCCGGTCCCGCCGGCCACGCTGCTGGGTGTTGCGGCCCTGGACGTCCCCGACCATCTGGTCGAGATCGAAGCCACCGCGATCCTCGACTGAACGGATGCCCTTCGCCCACAGAGCACGGAAGTGCCAACGAGTGTGCTCAGTGGCCAACCAGCCTGCTCAGCACATCAGGTCTGATGCGCGGCTTGCCGATGATAATGGCCGACTCGGGACCGGGCCTGATGGCGTCGCCGCCAGTCGGACCAACTCAGCCAGTGGGCGTCGTCGTGCACGGGTCGCACGACCAGGGCGACGAACACGCGCTGGATCTCATTGCAGCTGAGCGGGATCAGCTCCTCCGGGGCGGGGTGCCAGGCGTGCTCATCGGCACGGACGGCAGCGAGGAAGGCGTGGGCGAGCATGGCGAGGGTGACCCAGCGGGTCCAGGAGACGAAGCGGCGGACTTGGTGCTCGTCGAGCCCGGCGAGCCCCTTCTCGGCCTGGAAGGTCTCCTCCACCCGCCACCTCGAACCCGCGACTCGCACCAGCGTCGTCAGGGGCACCGGGCCGGGCGAGAAACAACGGTAGAAGGCGAGTTCACCGGTGGTGCGGTTGCGGCGGATCAGCAGCTGGCTGCTGCCGGGGTGCGGATCGGTGAGATCGATGACTGCCCAGTCGTAGAAGCGGTGACCCTTGGCTCCGGCCCCGGCGGACAGCCGTTGCCAGGCCCGTTTGGGGAGCCGCTTGACCAGGCTGTCTGCCCGGAACTTGCCTGCAGCGGTGGGGACTTCGGCCGAGCAGGCGATGGCCAGCACATAGCTCGTACCGCGTGCTTCCAGAGCCGCCCGTAGCTTCGGGTTCCCGCCGTAGACCTCGTCCCCGGTAATCCAGGCGGCGCGATGCCCAGCGTCCAGGAACCGCTCGATCATCTGCCGGGCGAGATCCGGCTTGGTCGCGAAGGCGGTCTTTTCGGGAAGGCCCGCGGCCTGGCAGCGATCCGGATCGTTTGCCCATGAGCGCGGGATGTACAACTCCCGGTCGATCGCTGCGTGTCCGCGCCGACCGGCGTAGACAAGGTAGACCGCCACCTGGGAGTTCTCGATTCTCCCGGCGGTGCCGGTGTACTGGCGCTGAACGCCGACAGTATGGACGCCCTTCTTCACATCCCCGGTCTCGTCAACCACCAGCACGGCCTGCTCGTCGTTGAGATGGTCCACGACGTAGTCGCGGACATCGTCGCGTACCGCGTCGGCGTCCCAGACGGCCCGGCACAGCAGGTGCTGCATCCCGTGTGGGGACTTCTCCCCGGCCCATTCGGCGATCGTCCAGCAGTTCTTGCGCGGCAGGTCCGACAACAGCCCGAGCGTCAACCGCCGCACTCGGCACCGGGGTTCGACCCGCGCGAACCGACCTGCGATCCGCCCCATGAGCACCTCGAACCCTTCCCGCCACCGAGCGGGATCTATGCTGTGACCTGCGGCCACCGTCTCATCGTCAGTCCACACAACTCACGATGATCAACGGTGGCCGTACCTGTCCCCGCACCGGCCCTAACCAGCAAGATCACGATCTACAGCTGGAGTACTAGCCCTGGATGCAATCGGGGAGTTTTCGACTCTCTCTGTTGTAGACCCGCAGGTGTATTCAGTCGACTGCCCGGCACGACGAGGCCAACTCGGCGCGCGCACCCGGACCATCGTGCAGCGAAGAGCCCGGTCCGGGCTGCTGGCGAAATGGCATCAGCGCGAGGGAGGACGTGGTATTGGGTATCCGCAGCGAGTTTCCTCGTTCTCATTGCTGAATAGCCTTGAGTTCTCTCGTAGGGTGATCGGCCCTGCAGGCGACTGTGCGCGACAGAGCAGGCGCTTAGAAGGCACCTGCTCTATCCACTGATCTACGGGGGCTGACCTGCGAAAACGCAGCTTCCTGGCGCTGTCCCCCGGGGCGCGGGGGACACATGGGGGAATCGTAGATCCCTGGTGACCGGGGGGACACAGGCGTTCCCTGGTCATGCCGTACGCAGGATCTCACACTATCTTCACGGCTTCGAAGGCTCTCACGGAAACAATCTTGGACCCGCCCGGCGTTGATGATCTCCGAGCCGAGGAGGGGAAGGTGTCGGGCCTGAAACTGTTCCACACAACGAATAGTGGCGTGACTGAGATTACGCCGCGTCTTGCTGAGGTCGAGGCAGATGTGCAAAACCTCATCGAGGCGCACATGGAGACGATGCTCGGGGTGCGGCTCCTGGCGAGCGAGTACAGCACCGGCCCCGTCCACGGCGGGCGCATCGATTCGCTGGGCATCGACGAGAACAACGCGCCCGCGATCGTGGAGTACAAGCGCGGTACAGACGCAGGCGTGGTCCATCAGGGCCTCTTCTACATGGCGTGGCTGATGGACCACAAGGACGCGTTCCGGCACCTGGTCCGCGACCGGCTCGGGGCTGCGGTCGCGGCCCAGGTGCTGTGGAGCGCACCGAGGCTGATCTGTGTGGCCGGCGACTTCACTCGCTACGACGTTCATGCCGTGCGCGAGCACCGCCGCTCGATCGACCTGGTCCGTTACCGGTTTTTCGGCAACGAGCACATCGGCCTTGAGACCGTGGCATCCGTGAGCGGCGGGACGCAGGCACCCCGGCGTGCGCGTCGGCAGGCGGTCGCCCAGGCGGCAGCCGACGTGCAGGGTGCGTCGATGGTCGAGCTGGCGAACGCGGTCGATGAGGCGTTGCTCGGTCTCGGGGACGGTGTGAACTGCGTTGAGCGCAAGCAGTACCGGGCGTATCAGCGTCTGCGGAACTTCGCCTGCGTGTGTCCGCCTCAGAGGAGCAAGCTCCTCGTCTACCTCAAGGCCGACCCGAAGGAGGTCGACCTCGTTCCCGGCTTCACCCGGGACGTGACAGGGCTCGGCCACCACGGCACGGGCGACTTGGAGGTGCAGCTGCGCACCCCTCGGGATCTGGAGCGCGCCCTGGACCTGTTCCGCGCGAGCTACGCGGCGGCGTGAACGGCAGCGGTCACCTTGGCCATTGGCTTTTCACGCAGGAGTGATGGAGACGTCTCGACGTTGCCTTCCGACGGGCGGGCAGGTAATGGCGGTGGACTATCAATGATGCCCGGGATTGCCGGTTTGGCTAACCGGCAGTTCCGGGCTATGTTGCCCCGCCTTGCTGAGATGCCGGGCCAGATACTTGCTGTTCATGGGGCTGGCGCTTCACCTCAGTCATCGCTGTTCCTGTGAGGTGCCGGGCGGCCGACGGTGACGACCGCGGCCTGGGCGGAGCGTTACAGCTGGGGCAGGGCTGCGGCGTCGTGCACGGTGAGGTGTAGGGCGTGAAGCGGCTGGGTCCGTGTGGGGCGGATGACCTCCAGGCACTGGGCTCCCTGACGGAGCCGGTAGACGAGCTGGTCGAAGTCATACCACCCGAGATTGATCCACAGGGCGCCCGCCCCGTACTGGTCCCGACGGGGGCCGAGCGGCTGTCCCTGCACCCATACCGCCTTCGAGGCCATGCCGGATTCCTCTGCGTAGTGCACGGCGGCAGCGGCGGATCGGCGTAGTGGGCTGTCCGCCTTCCAGCGGCGCGCCAGCGCGGCCACGGCTACTGAGCTGGTGGGTGCGGCATCCGCCAGTTCGATGCGGCGGATCTCGATCCCGCCAGCATCCAGCAGCTCCACCAGGCGGACTCGTACGGGAAGGGGAATCCACCGGTCGAGCCCGTCGAACTGATTGATCATCGCGTCGCGGGGCGCCCGGCCGGCGGCCGGGTTCACCTTCATAGCCTGCAATCGACCCGCGGCGACAGCGCGTGTGTCACCGCGCTTCCACAGCAGCCTCAGCTCAGAGCCCTCGGGGAGGTTGTCGTTCTGGTTGAACTGGAACTGGACACCACGCCTGTTGCCTTTGAGCGCACGCTTCATGCCCGCCATAGGATCCCGCCCGGACATCATGGCGCTGACGACGTCTTCGGTGAACTCGGTGTCGGTTCGGTGGACCACCGCCACGTCGAGGTCACCCGGCTCCAGCGCGCCTCGGGCATACGAACCGAAGACATGGACCTCGTCCACGAGGTCGAGGGGGCGCTCTGCCTCGTCCAGCCTGTCGAGCATTTCCTGAAGCAGCTCCGTTGCCCGTTCACGCTTCACTTGCGCTCCCCTGCCGTACGCCGGTCCCTGCACGGGACTCTATGGGCTGCGCTCTGGCGAGAGTGCGTCTTGGAGTGAATGCACGAGCGTCCGGTGGTCTCGGGCTGCGAGGGGCAGGGCGCCGCGTCGGCTTCTTGCGCGGGGGAAGCCTCTGTGGGGACGCATGCACGCGGTACGGTGCGGGTGCAGCCCCGTGGTATCCCCCGTCCGCGGGGCTGTACCTATGTTCGCGGGCTGCTTGCTGTCGGGGTGTGAGTATGCCGGTCAGCGGCGTCGGGCGGGCTGCGGGCTGGAGATGGTCGGTGCGACGGCCGGTGGCGTGGTGGTGAGCTGCGGGAGCTGCTGCGTTGTGCGGGGGCCGGGCTGGCGGGTGCCGGTGCCGTGCGCGAGTTCTCCGGTCAGATGGGCGATCATCGGCGCTGGTGTGTATGGAGAAGCGTGGATCGCCCAGGTGGGCCGGTCGATGCTGGCCCCGGCCCACAGGGTCCAGGTGGCAAGAGTGGTGTGCGGGCTTTGGGCGGCGAAGGCGTCGAACTGGACTCCTGCGTCGCCTTGGGAGGTCTCCCAGCGGATCCAGCGTCTGTCGACGGTGTGCTTCCAGCCCGCGTCGATGAGAGGGCGGGTGGCCTCGGTGACGGTCTTTTCCGTGGCGGGGCTTCCGACCGCGGTCTCCCACGCGTCTCCCTCGGCGAGTATGTTCAGCAGGGTGAGCAAGACGGGGGCTGGTGTGGCGCCGGTCATGGTGAGGTGCCACATCCTGTCGGAGACCGGGGTTTCGTAGGCGGCGATGGTCCAGGCGGTCTCGCGGGGATCGGCTTCGTGGACGCGTTCGATGCGCAGCGTCTGTGACTCGTGGATGGCATGGGTGGTCTCGTCGGTCCAAGTCCGCCACTTCTGCCAGTCGCCGTGCTTGGTGAGAAAGTCATCCAGCGCCGCGTCGTGGTCGCCGGGGTCGGCGGCGTAAGCGGGCACCGTTTCCGTTCGCTGGACCGGTTGTGCGGCCGGTGCGTCGAGCGACGTACGGGCTTCGGCGGTCTGGCGTTCGGTGTCGGTCATGGGCGCGGGACCAGGGCGCATGGTGTCGCCGTGGAGGCGTTCGAAAGCGGCGATGGCTGCGGCGGGTGAGTCGAAGGTGTCGGCGATCTGCCGCAGGTGGTTCTCGCCGTGGAGGTAGACGCTCTTGCCGTCTCGGTAGGTGCCGACCGCAACGGTGGTCCAGCCGTCGTCGGCGTGGGCGTGGATGACGAGGCGGCCGTGGCGGATGTCGTCATAGATGGTCTGGGCTTCGTTGGAGACCTCCCGGATCTCCTCCCGGGTGCACCAGGGCATGGGGTAGTTGGCCCAAGTCCAGTCCTCGTCGATGGCTTCGCGCAGGCTGGACGTGATGTCTGTGGTGATGCCCTCGGCGGTCAATGCCTGGGCGGCCTTGTTCGCCCAGTAGGGCTCCTCGTGGTCGATACGGGCGAGGGCCAGCGTGTGCTCGTCGACGGTCTCGAATCCGCGGGCGGTCAGAAGAGCGTGGGCGGTGCGGTGGCGGGTGCCGGTAAGGGTGGCGGTGACGGCACTGGTATGGGCGGGGTGGATGTCGAGGCGCACGTGGGCGTCGATGGGGCGGGGCGTCAAGGAGGTGCTCGATTCGGCCTGTGGCCGGTCCGGAGGGACCGGCCACAGGCGGTCGGGGGGTCAGCGGGAGATACGCGATGCAGACGAGGCCCTTGTCTGCGGCGGGCCCGCCCGCGGTGGCGCCGGGGCTCTGGAGGGTGCGGGCCTGGTCGTTGGTGCCGGCGTGTTGGCGCGGTTCCAGCGGATGCGCAGCGTGTGGAGGTCTGCCAGTGCGCGGCGGCTGCCGACGACGAGCTGGTACGGGGTCGTCGCCGGATCGTCGGTGAACGCCTCAATGCGCGTGCCCACTTCCTGCGCGGTTGCGAGGAGAGCGCGTTGGAGGATGCGCTCGCCCCAGTACTGCGGGGAACCGGCCGTTGCAGCGAGGAGGCCGAGCAGGTCTGCCGACTCGACTCCGGTGGTGAGCAGACCGCGCTGTTGGGCCTCCCACAGGACGGTGACCGGATCGACGGGAGCGCCGTGCCGAGTCAGGTCGGTCAGGCACTGCCAGAGGCCGGCGTGGAGGGGGTGGATGAAGTCATGGACGGTCAGCCACCGCATCTGCTCTGCTTCGGCGGGGTGGGCAGTCGCTGTCGCGAGCAGCAGCCGCTCCTCGTCGATCGCTTCATCGTCGTTGGTGACGGGTGCGTTCGTCGGTGATGGGGCGGGCGTGCGGGGCAGCGGGCCGGGGTGCGGGGGGAACCGGCCGGCGAGATCGTCAACGCAGGCGGCGAGAGCGTCGGCTGCGGCGAGGGCCGCGTCGATGGGCTGTGGGAGCGTGGCGTCCGTCGCAGTTTGCGCGAGGCGCTGGGCGTGGGCGCGCAGTGCGCGGCGGGCGTGGTCGGTTTCGATCATCCGGGCGTACGCGGAGGCGTGTCGGGGCCACGGGCAGACTTGGATCAGCGTGTGCAGGTATGAGGCGGTCAGCCCACGGGCGTGCTTGCGGGCGGCGGCGAGCACCGCGGTCAGCCAGGTCGTGTCCTGCGCGTGCTGGAGCGGATCGGGGGCCGGCAGGTCGCGGATCGCGGCGAACAGGGCGCCGTGCGCGTGGTGAGAGAACGAGCCTGGATCGACCGCGACGATGTCGGCGAGGCGGTGGGGTTCGAGGAGGAGGGCGCCGAGGAGTGCCTGCTCGGCGTAGTACACGGGCTGCGGCGGAGGCAGATCGTCGAGGTCGTTCTCCTCGTCCGGGGCGGAGGTGCGGGGCATCAGGCAGCCAGGGCGAAGTCGTCGGGATTGAGGGGCAAGCGGAGGTGCGGGGCAAGGAGGTGTCCGGCGAGCAGTGGGGGCACAGCGTTGCCGATCTGGGAGAACTGCTGGCCCTTGTTGCCCTGCCAGGGGTAGTCGGCGGGGAAGGTCTGGAGGATGCCGGCCTCGCGGACGGTGATCCGGATCGGCTCTGGCGCGGCCTGGGGCTCGCCCTCCGGCTGCGTGGCAACGGGTTCGGCGATCCAGGTGCACTCGTTGGCGCGGTGCCCGAAGAACAGCGTCCCGGCCGGCTCCTCGATCGACCTGACGGTGGCGTTGGCCTGGTTGTTGCTGCGCAGGGACCAGGACCAGCGGTGCGCATCCGCGGTGTAGGTCGGAGCGGGGGCGTCGGCGGGCCTGCTGCCTCGCGGGCCGTGCCGGGCGGCCCAGCTTGCTCCTTCTCGGAGGGACTGCCGGACGATCCCGTTGGCCCGGGGTGTCCAGGTGCCCCGGTCGCGGGCGGCGGAGAGAGCCTTGCGTGAGCCAGAGGGGAATGGCTCGGGGCCGCCTCCTGGTCCGCCGCCGGCGCACACGGTAGGAACGGGCCGGTCGGTGGCGCCCCAGCCGAGGGCCCCCTCCATGCTGACCCAGCGGGAGCGGCCTGGCCCGAACAGCGTCTCGGGCTCGGCGACCTGGGCATGGGTGGGCGAGGGCGGTTCGGCCGTACGGACCCGAGAGGCGAGCAGGATCGCGCGCCTCCTCGTCTGCGGTACCCCGTAGTCGGCGGCGTTGAGAATGCCAGTCCACACGGAATATCCCCAGTGCCGGAGGATGGCCGCGTACTGCCGCCACAGCGGCAGAACATCGGGAACCTCCTCCATGGCGACCCACTCCGGCTCGCCCACCGTGTTCAGGGCATGGAGGTAGCGCATGGGCTCGGCGGCCAGCAGACTGCGCTCGTCCCGGCAGGCGGCGAGCAGCTTTGCGCGGGTGTCCCGCCCGGCGGCGAGGTCTGCGACCGCCTGGTGAACCAGCGGCTGGTCCACCAGACCGAGGCGCTTGCCGGCCATCGACCATGCCTGACAGGGCGGGCTCGCTATGAGCCCGACGGTCTTTCCGAGGAACGGCCAGACCGGATACAGGGCCACGTCCGTGCGAATGGTCAACTGTCCTGCTGCCGCACGGGTCTTGCAGGCCCATTCGTCCCATTCCAGGCCCACGTCCCGCACACCAAGGACGTTAAGTGCATGGCTCCATCCGCCCGGTCCCGAAAACAGGTCCAGGACGGTCAAGAAGCCAACCCGAAGTCGTCCTGCACCGGCGCGACTTCACCGCGGCAGGCCCACGGGGAACAGCCGTCGATAACGCCCTGTTCCAGCTCCTCCAGATCCGGTTGGACGTCGGTGAGTTCCTGCTGCATCGCCGCCCATTCGGCGGCGGTGATGTGATCGATCGGGGCTTCGCTGAGTGGGACGCGCGAGCGGTGGAGAAACGCCTCTCCCAGTAGCCTGTTGCCAGTGGCGTTGGCTCGGGCATTTCCCCTACGGATGGCGGCGTCGAACTCCACCACGTCCTCCCACTCCTCAGGGGAGTTGTCGCGGATGTGGCGCCACTGGGCGTTTCCGTGGAAAGGGCACCCGAGTTCCCTGTCAAGTCTGGCTGTGTTGTAGCGATCTCTCATTTGACTCCTGATGTTGGTCGTTGAGGTGACTCCGCGTAATAGCGGACAAGGTGGCTCTATTCATGAATCCCGAAAGCAGATCGGCACTTCGGGATGCGGCCCGCCGCTGCCGAAGTCGATGCTCACGAGAACGGGAGGCATCTCGTCCCCCGGCAGGCGTGGTTGTAGGGCCAGCCCCATTGGCGAGGATGGGGCCCGGGCCGGTGGCTTGATCGGTCTGCAAGTCTTGATCGCTGCCGAGCGTGCTGATTGGCTGGCCGACATGACCGAGCTCGGACCCATCGCCTGGCCCCCTGCACCGATCAGGACCGAGAGGCTCGTACTCCGTGAGCCCGAGGCCCGGGACCGTGCGGCGTTCATCGAAATGCACGCCTCGCCGGAGGTGCACACCTATCTCGGCGGCCCCCGCCCGCGTGACGAGCTTGAGCGCGAGATGCCCGAGGTGCCCGGGCGGCGGCCGGGAAGTTTCGTTGTTGATCTTGATGGGGCGATGATCGGCCAGGTCCTGCTCAGGAGGGCAACGGAGCATCGTCGCCCGGCTGCCGTAGGGAAAGCCGATCTCGGCTACCTGTTCCTGCCGCGGGCATGGGGATTCGGATACGCCGCAGAGGCGTGTGAGGCCGCACTCGACTGGCTCGACAGCGTCCTTCCCGGCGAGCCGGCGGTGCTCACCACCCAGACCGCCAACGTCGGCTCGATGCGCCTCGCGGCGAAGCTGGGGTTCACCGAGGTAGAGCGGTTCCATGCCTGGGACGCCGAGCAGTGGCTGGGCATGCGGTCTGCCGTCATGTCCTCTGATTGAACTCGTGCTCGACAGTCCCTGTGGTCTCGTCCTGACCGCGGAGCGGTCAGGACGAGACGAGGCGGTGCGACTACGAGTCGGTGTCGGGGGCCGGGCGCAAGGCCACCACCGGGGCTCGTTTGGGTCCCGACTGGCCGCGGAGCTGGTGGTTTTCAACGGTGAGGACGTTCACGACGCGGGCGAATGTCTCGATCTCGGCCTGCTGTCGCTTGTTCTCCTCGATCAGGTTGGCGAGTCGCTCCTTGGTCTTCTTCAGTTCGGCCCGCAGCTTGCGTTCGCTGTCGGGGACCCGTCCCTGAGCTCGGACCTTCGCGTAGAACTCGTCCTTGAGGTCGGTATGCCGGTGCGTGAGGACGTGCCGTTTCACGTCCGCCTCGGCGGCCAGCGCGAGGACGGTCAGCGCTCCGTCGGACCGCAGCGGGGTGCCGGCCAGCAGGCGGTCCATCGCGGCCCTGATGTTCTTCCTCTCGTTGTCGTAGCTCACAAGTCCGCCTCCGCTGCCGCCAGGACGCGGTCGTGGTCGTGCTGGTCGGCGAGCTCGTTCAGGACCTGGGCCCGTTCCCGCAGCCGGTCGGCCAGCGGTTCGGGAACCAGGCCAGAGACGGCCTGACGACCCAAGTCATCGGCCGCTTCCCGAAGTTGATGTGCGTGGGCGTCGGTGCGGGCGATGTTCGCGCAGTTGACCTTGCAGCGGTCCAGGCTGGGGGCCTCGCTCTTCGCGTTGCGGCCGGGATGGCAGAGCGCTTTGGCCCGGTCGTAGTTGCAGAACAGAAATGCCTCCTTGTTCTCGAAGACGTTCAGGGTCGGGTCCGCCAGCAGGTCTCTGGCCTGACGAACGGAGGTGATGAGACCGCCGAAGCGGTGGTGTTCCTGGGCGGCGGCGTTGATCAGACGTCTCGCGGCGGGGCCCGAGATGCCCTCGCCGTCCTGGATGGCCTCGTGGACCTCGCTGAGGTGCTCGGCGACGTTGCGGGCGGTTTCGAAGTCGAGAAGGTCGTGGATGCCGCCGCGCGAGCGCGATCCGTAGCCCTCGCTGATCAGCGTGCGCATGTGCCCGTACTGAACCGCCAGCGCCACCAGTCCGCCCGGCCTGCGGGCGATGTGCCAGGCCAGAGTGCGACGGAAGCGGCCCGTGCCGACCCGCCCATGCGGGTCGCCCGGGATTGCCTCAGCCTGGCGGCCCCGGTCAAGAGCATGGGTGTTGACCCACTCGATGAACGACTCGATGCGGTTACTCATCGTGGCGATCGCCAGCGACCTGCCGCTGCGGCGCTCGGGTTGGAGCGGCTCGTGGACCTCGATCGCGAACAGCAGTCCGTGCCTGCCGAGTTGTTCCAGCACCCGCACTGCTGTGACGACCTGCGGGACTGCCACCCAGGGAGCTTCGCGTACGACTCCGGCGGATTGATGATTGCCGTCGTCGTCGCGGGCGACCTTGAACTGCCGGGCATAGATGAGGTGCCGCCGGGCCGCCTCCGGCGGTCCCTGCGGATCCGGGCAGCACCCGTTCTCCAGCGCCAGGATCTCCCCGGTCCGCATCCCCGTGAGATAGCCCAGGACGATGAAACAGGCGGTGACCAGGTGTTTCAGGACCCCGGGGACGTCGTGGAAGTCGAACGGTCCGTGCCAGGGCTTCCCGCCCAGCTTCGCGGTGACGGGGGTATCCAGCAGACACCGGCCGGGATTTTGGACCTTGTATGCCTTCCAGCGCGGATAGTTCATGACCTGGTGGACCCTCACGGCCGGAGTCCCCGTCAGGCCGGCCAGGAACACCCCGGGCGTCGAGATCTTCGTGTCTCTGACCAATGCCGGGACGGGCCTGCCCGCAGCCTCCAGCTGTTCGAGGTAGGTGACCAGCCGTCGACCCGATCCCTTCTTGAACGGGCCCTTCAGCCCTTCCGCGATCTCGACCAGCCGTCGGTGTTCCCCGAAGGCGGCCAGGATGTCGTCGGCGTACTCCTCGACGAACCGCAGGGCCCAGACCAGCAACGGCCCCATCGTCGCCGGGGCGATCGGCTCGGTGACGTTCTCGCCCAGCGGCGAGGCCGCCGGCAGGTAGTCGTCCATGCCCTCCGTGACCCACGGCGGCGTGACGAGCCGGTCGGTGCCGGGCAGATACAACCGTCCGTAGTAGTGCAGCCGGGAGAGCGCGATCAGATGACTGGTGGCCGTGTTGCGAGCCAGCCCTCGCACCTTGTCGAGATGGTGGCTGTAGTCCGACAAATCCCCGGCCGTCACCAGCGAGAGCTGCTTGATCCCGCGCTCGTCGAGCCACTGGGCGAACATCGACCAGTCGCTGACCGTCCTCGTGATCCGGCCGACGCTGAGCTTGGAGCGCATGGCGGCGCCGCGCAGGGCAACGTCCCTGTCGGGCATTGGGTAGTTGATCAAAGTCCAGGATGCGTAACGGAACGGCTCCCTGAAGACCTCGGGGAACCATCGCCAGCGGATGACGTCATCCGTCTGCGAGGGGTTCTGGGTCAGCGCAAGCAACGACCAGCCGTCGTCGCCGTAGCGGGGCACGAAGTCGCGACGGCCCTCGACCGCCCGGTCGGGGTCGAACACGAAGGCGTCGGCCGCCGGGGCCGCGAAGCGAGGGCCCAAGGCCAGGGTCATGCGTCGAATCCCTTCATCAGCAGCTGGTCAATGACCCCTCGTTCGTGGGCACTTGCCTTCTCCAGGGCGTCGTTCCATTCCGTGTCGGTGAAGTCGGGGGCCTTGCGCAGGTCCCGCAGCCGCGCGAAGGGCTCGCGCCAGTCCTGGTCCCACACCTCCGGCGAAAGCACCCCCCTCAACTCCTCCAGCACGTGCAGCAGATAGGCCAGCCGTGGCAGGTGACGCGGGGTGATCACGGCGTTCGGGCAGGCCGTGCAAAGCAGGAACGACGCCCGGCAAGGCACCCCCTGTTCCCCGAACGGGCTGTGGATGTAGTCGCTGCAGCCGGTGGTCGGGGTGTCCTGGTCCACGTCCGTGTCCGCCCGGCTGATCTGGGCCTTGAACGACGACCTGGCCGCCTCGATCGCCTCCTCGACCCCGTCGGTGATCACCGGTTGGGCCGCCGCGTGCGTGCGCGGGTCCGTCAGGACATAAGCACCGTCGTGGGTGTCCTGACTGTGCTGGGTGGGCTGCCGCTGATGCGCGATCACCACGGTCTTGCGCAGGCGCCGCAGGTTCAGCGAGACCTCGCCGCCCAACTCCTGGCGCCAGTTGCGCCAGACGTTGGCGTGGAAGTGGCCGTCGAACAGCCCGGCCGTCCCCTCGCCGTAGGCGGCCCGCCGCTGAGCGAGCCGCCAAACGATCAGCCGGTCGGTGGGTGCCCCCACGTTCTTCAACATCTCCCGTGCTGGGGCGGTGGACTCGATCGCGTGCGTGATCAGCCGTCCGGGAGAGTTCGCTCCCCAGTCGGCCAGGTTCCTCGTCTCATAGCGGTCCGCCGGACGGCGGCGCCGCTTTTCCAGCTCGACCCGGTAGATGATCTGCGCCTCGTTGCCCGCGTCGGGGCTCGCATCGGGCACCTTCATCTCGATGACCGGAGTCGCGTTCCACCCGTAGGCCGCGATGATCAGGATCATCAGTGCGCAACCCTCATCGGTGGTCAGGAAGAGCCGCATCCACGTGTCCTCGGCCCGGTTGCCGCCCAGGACTTCGGCGTAACGCGGGTCGGGGCGGTGGCGGCCATCCGGGCGGATGAAGAACGGCGTCTCGCCGGTGCGGATCAACTGGTCCAGTGCCTCACCCACGAGCCAGCCGTCTGTACCTCTTTCGAACTGGCCCGCTCGCCAGTCAAGGAGGTGCTGTCGGTTCGCACGGATGCGATGCAGAGCTGGTCGGAACCGCTGAGTGGCAAGCAGCTTGATGCGGTCGAACTCGGCGTCGCTGTAGGCGGTCTCCTTCGGCGCCTTCTCCTTCGGCATCCGCTTGCTCATCAGCTTCCGGGTCTCCTCGGGCACCAACGGATACTGCTTCAGCAGCCGGGCGACCTTGCGGACCTGCCGGCTGCCCGTGGAGTTCGGCGTGCGGCTCAGCCGCCAGGCCGCCCAGATGTCCGGAGTCAACTCGCCCAGAGATTGCGGAACTTGCTCCTGCTCGGCCAGGAAACGGCTGAAGTAGAGTAAGATCAGCCAGATCTCCCGGCTGGAAGGCAGCGTCTTCCAGGTGCCGGTGGGCCCGCACTGAACGGCGAACGCCTCCGCCAGTTCGCGCTGCAGCCGCGGACCGACCGCCAGCCGGCCGAAGTCATAACTGGCCTTGTTCGCCCCGTCCCCGGCCACGTGCCAGACCAGCAGATCACCCGGCTCCAGCGGCGGCTTGCGCCGGTGCCCCTCATCCCCGGGCAACACAGCGCGTCGTCCTCGCGTACTCATACCAGTGCCTCGCTGTCCAGGACGCGCTCCGACATCTTCGCGATCCGGCCCAGCAGCTCGGTCGTGCCCGGATCGGCCTCGTCCAGCAGCAGCGACCTAATCTGCAGATCCGAAACGGGAGCGAGGTAGATCTTGCGGGTGGTCTCCTCACTCGCGTGATCGAGGAGGTCCTTGACCATCCGCCAGGCATCCCCATAGAGCAGGCGGAAGTCCCGCCGCTCCTCCGGCGTGAGCCCGAACCGTTTGTCCAGCGCGTGCATCAGCGCGACCAGCATCTTCAACGCGAACGAATGCCTGGCCATATGGGGTGTGAAGTACGGAGGCTGGCCAACCTTGCCCTCCAGCACCTTGCGGCAGCGCTCGGACGCCGCCCGGTAAACCGCCTCCCACGAATGCGGCTGAAACGGGCGCCCGTCCTGCGACAACCACAGCCACAACGGCTCCAGACCGCCATCCCCCTCAACGAACAGGCGCTGACGGTCCTCGACGTCCAGCGACGACAGAGGCCGCTGGACCGACTGCCCGTTCTCGTCCCAGAAGTGCAGGATCGACCGCTGCCGACCGGACCGCTTCTCCAGGACCCAGACGTCGTCCATCGCCTCGTAGACGCCCCTGGCCTGAGCGCGGCGGATCACCGCCCGCCGCGTCGTCCGCTCGTAGGCGGCGACCGACCGCAGATCCTCGACCGCGACGTAGAACGTCCGCTCGCGCCGGCTCTTCGTGGCCGCCTTCGCCAGCCGCCCGTCGAAGAAGCGCTTCACGCTCTCCTCCAGAGCCGGTACCTCGAAAGTCAGCAACGAACCGCCCTCCGACAAGCGCATCCCCGAGGAAAACAGCAGATCGGAGTAGGCGGCATTGCGGTCGTCGTTCCGGCCCCGAAACGACGGATCCCGACGCCCGTTGGCGGTGTAGCCGCGCAGACCCACGTCCCTCCACAACCGGTAGGCCCGCGGAGTCAGCCACTTCACGTTGCTCGACCTCGCGTCCTTCGCCCGCTGGGCCAGAACGCTGACCATCTCGCCGTGGCGGCCCAACACCTCCCGCATCACTACCGGGTTGGCCGCGACGTACCTCTTCGCCGCCGCCCACTTGTAGAGCCGGGCCAGCGCGGACAGTTCGCGATCCCACTTCGAGCCGCTGATCCGCCGAGGATTCCGAGGCGACCACCGCCGCCAGTCCTCGAAATCGAGCAGGTCCTCGACTTCCGCATCGCACCAGTTCTTGCCCCGCTGCCACAGGAAGTTGAAGAACAGACAGCAGTCCCCGGCGTAGTTCCGCCGCGTCTCCCTGGCTAGATGCGCGAACGCCGAACGCGTCGTGTACAGCGTCAGCCGCGGGTCCACCTGGTAGTTCGGGTCCGTCAAGAACACGTCCCCCGGGTCGATCCGGGCGGCCTCCTCCCGTACGTCGAGGTCGGCCCACCCCTTCAACACTGGGTGATCGTTCACCTCTGCGGCGTGCCGTCTCGTCACCCAGTGCACTTGCCAGAACTTGCTCACACGTCCCTCTTCGCTCGCAACACGTCCCGCTGCAACACGAAGATTCAATAGGGAACGGTCCGCAGCTCGACTTCGGTGTGTCGGCCAGCCCGAGCGAGGTCAGGAAGCGGATGCAGTCGGATCGCGACCAGCCCATGTCGATGAGCGGGTGCCGGTTGCGCATGTACTTCACGTCCGCGTCCTTGGCGCGGTGGAACTCGTCGGTCGAGATGCCGACCCACTGCTCGACGAACACCCCCCGCGGGATCCGGGCGGGGTAGGGGTAGCCGAGGAGAGCGCGGACCTGCTTCTTTATCGGTTTGATCTTGTACTCGCCGGTGCACTGCCGCCGGGTCATCCCGGCCTTGCCGTCCTGGTTGAGGATGTAGAGCGGCATTGAGGCGAACCGGTGGTGCGGGTCGAGCGCGTCGTCGCGGATGTTGCCGGTGGACACGCGCAGGACCGGGATGCCGGCCGGGGCGGCTATCTCGCGCTCCAGGCGGTCGAGGTGCGCGTACACGGCGCGGGGTTCCCATCCGGTGTCGGCGAATATCGCGTAGTCGACCGTGGGAAGGGCGCCTGCGGCGGACAAGGCGAGGAGGGTGCTGGATTGGACTCCCGCACCTCTGTCACCTGTTCGGGGCTGTTGCATCCTCGCTTCGGTGCGGAGCGCCGGAGCGCCAAGTCCGTGGTGGTGCTGTGGTCGCGGTCGGGAGGCGGTGGACGTTCCTCGGGAGGGTCCGGTCTGGGCGGAGTTCGGTGAGTTCGGTGGTGAGAGCGTGGATGACTTGGGCATAGATCTCGTTTCGTTCGGTCAGTTCGTTGTCGTGCTGGCGTAGCCAGCTGTTCGCGGCTTCGAGGTCGTCGGCTTTGACCTGGAGACGTTGGAACGCGGCGGGAATTCCGTTGCGGGTTCCTGGCCTTCTTCGAATTCCTGTCGCAGATCGGGGTGTTTGTGGGTGACGATCCACCGCTTCACTCCGGCTTCGGCGGCGAGTTGGACGACGGTGAGGGCGCCGGCCGAGCGGGTGGGGGTTCCGGCCAGGAGGCGCTGGATCGCGGTGCGAAGGGCATGTCGGGGTGCGGCTGTTGCTGTGTTCGTCGCTGTTGAGTCGGCAGACTGCGCGGGGTGGGTCTTCACTTCCCGACTGCGCTTTGCAAGCTGGAGCTCACCACGGATGGCGGCCGGCCGGGCCATGCACCGCCCCTTCGACCTCCTCGGACTCCCGCATGGATCTTGAAACGGCCGTGACTCGATGCCCGAGGTAAAGCCAGTCCAGTCCTGTGGCGACGACTCGGCGAAGTGACACATCGGGAGGAGGGCCGACGGCTGCTGGCTGTACAGATCCAGCGCCGCCCGGGCGCTCCATGGGCATGGCCGCCAGCACCCAGACCTACGACCCTACTCGGCCATGGGCCGACTGGTCTGTTCGGTGCGCGCAGTGCACCCTCCGAACAGACCCGACTCCCATACCTCGTACTCGACACTCGTACTCGACACATGGTTAACTGACGACATGACAGTCCCTAGGCTGACCAAGCCGACCATCGCCGTACTGGAGGTGCTGCTCGCCTCCAGGGACGACTCTCCGGCGTGGGGCCTTAGCATCTGCCGTGAGGCTGATCTCGGCTCCGGCACCGTGTACCCGATTCTCGACAGGCTCAAGGGCCTTGGCTGGGTGACCACCTGGACCGAGGCCGAGCCGCACCCCGGGCGTCCCCCTCGGACCTATTACTTGCTCACGGGTGGCGGTCGCCTCCAGGCGTCCGAGGCTCTAGAAGCACGTCGCGCCCGGCGCTTCGCGCTGCCTGGCTTTGCCGGGGGCTCAGCATGACGAGACTGATGCGTCCACTCGCAGCCTTCGTACTCGCCTATGGGACGGCAACCCTAGGGTGTGCACTTGCTTTGTACTGGGCATCGCTCCGCGTCACCCACGACCCCAGCGTGGGCAATCTGGCACTTCTGTGCGCGTCGATCGGCCTCCACCTGGCGATCTTGCTGGAAGGGGCGTCAAAGTTCAAGGTGGTCAAGGCGATGGACGCAATTAGGGGAGCGCACGTCGCGTTCAGCGCCGCTATGAAAGAATTTCAGCCACTAGAGACCACGGCCGAGCGCGAGCGCGAGAAGTTGTGGGCAGACGCCATGGCGGCCATGGCCGTCCAGTGCGAAGGTCACTTCAATCCCAATGATCCAGCGGATGCTGCCGCGCTGGATTGGTGGTTCGAGGGCAAGTGGGAGACTTGGGAGCAGCGCAACGCTCGATACCTAGAGCTCAAGCCAAAGGTCCGTTTGTTCCGGGGCGAATTGGAAGAGGCGGTTCGCTTCCTGGATGGCCACTCTATGCGCGTTCCTTCGCGCCGGTTGCGACGGTGGACAAAGGGTGAAGTTTCTGGCGCAGTTGCGAACGGATTGACATCTGCCGCAATTTCACTCGCGGGCGCCGGTCGGCGCTCCATCGCAGATGAGTGGCACGCGCACCTTGCAGGAGCGCCCGAGGAAGGGCTCGAAGTTGCGGGTCGTAGGCGGCTCCTCGACGCCGCAGGATTTATCGTTGCGGCCGTTCGGTTCCGCGTGCACGATGCCGTCTCCCCGCTGTGGCGGCCGGTCGACTGGTTGCTGGCGGTGAAGACGCGGACCAACTCGGGCATCGCGCTGTGCGTGGGTTCTCTGGCTATCTACATCCAGGCGCACGACGGGTTCCACACGCTCGTGACCGAGGGATGGGGCTGGTGCGCTGCATGCGCTGGCGCGCTCTACATGCTGGCGGCGTGGCTCCGTGGCATCCGTGGCATCGAACTGGCATCTCGCGACGGACTTGGCTCCGACGACTGCTAACAGATCACCACGACGCCGCGCGGAGCACAGCGCGGCCAAGCGGCCCCGGATGCGGCGTACGGCGCGCTTGAACAGCCATGCGCTGACGCTGGCAGCCACGCCCGCGAAGTCACGGCCGTTTCAAGATCCATGCGGGAGTCCGAGGAGGTCGAAGGGGCGGTGCATGGCCCGGCCGGCCCAGCGGGTGGCTTCGGTGATGCCGGTGCGGCCGGCGAGGCGGTGGGCGCCGATGCGAGGTTGCGCAGGGTGGCCATGACGCGGGGGCCTGAGCGGGTGCGGACGCGGGAGGCTTCCTCGGTGTAGAGGGTGTCCCGCAGGAAGTGCAGCACCTCCTGCTGCCACTGCCCGCGGACCAGGCCGGCGAGTTCGGCCGCTCCGGCGCGGGCGGCGGTGAGGCTGGTGACGCCCAGCACCGCGACCGCGCTGACCGGCTGGCCCTGCAGGTCGTGGACGTAGCGCTCGCACAGGAAGACCTGCTCGACGTGTGGGAACGGCAGATCGGGTGGTGCTGGGCATGACCTGCATGGTGCGCCGCACGACGCGGCCGTGGCCGCGGACGGTGGCCTCGTGGCCGACCGGCACGGCGTCCCAGCCCAGCGCGTCGAGCGCGGCGAACAGCCGGGGCTGGTTGCCCTTGGCCTGGAAGACGAAGTCCGCGTCGACCGCGTGCAGGGCTCGGGCGTGCCCGTGCTGAGTGTGCAGTGCGTCTGCCGTGAACACCACGTCCTGAAGGCCGGCCTGCGCGGCCAGCCCCTTCAACAGCTCGCGGAAGGCGGGGATCTCATTGCTCTTCTTGGCCAACTGCACCTGACTCACGACCAGTTGGCGGCCATGCTCCACGGCCGCCAACAGCCGCACCTCCGTGTCCGCACCGTGCTTCGCGCCCCGCAGGGCCTTGCCGTCCACGCTCCACGCGGTCAGTGCGCCGCAGTCCGTCCCCGCGTCCAGCTCCGCGGCCCGCTCCAGCAGCCAGCCGCCGACCACGCGGTCCAGGGCCGACGCGTCCGCGCCCGTGGCCACCCGCCACACCGTGCTGCGCGACGGCGGCTCCGGCGCGACCAGCCGCGCGCCCGCGCGTCCGTACGGCACTGGCACCACGGACCCGGCACGTCCGAGATCCAGCTCGCGATGGCGGAGAAAGACCGTATCCCAGCCACCACCGCCCCCGCTGCCATGGCCAACACCGCCGCCACCGGTGTGAGAACCCTCGTCCTACCGGAGCTCCGCTACGTTCTGCCAGCCGACACGCGCCCCGCGCCACATCAGGCGTCTCTCAAGCGATCTTGAAACGGCCGTGCTTGCGGAGCGCGTGACGTGCCAACCCGGCGAACCTTCCCGGTCAGAGCGCCGGAGCGTCATGTCCGTGGTGGTGCTGTGGTCGCGGTTGGGAGGCGGTGGACGTTCGTGGGGAGTGCGTGGTCTTGGCGGAGTTCGGTGAGTTCGGTGGTGAGAGCGTGGATGACTTGGGCATAGATCTCGTTTCGTTCGGTCAGTTCGTTGTTGTGCTGGCGTAGCCGGCTGTTCGCGGCTTCGAGGTCGTCGGCTTTGGCCTGGAGGCGTTGGAATGCGGCGGGAATTCCGTTGACACTCTCTCGGGCTGCTTCGAATTCCTGTCGTAGGTCGGGGTGTTTGTGGGTGAGGACCCACCGCTTGACTCCGGCTTCGGCGGCGAGTTGGACGACGGTGAGGGCTCCGGTTGAGCGGGTGGGGGCGCCGGCGAGGAGGCGCTGGATCGCTGTTTGGATGGCGTTTCGTTCGGCTTCGCGGTTGATGCTCACGCTCGTGTCTCCTGGTGGGCGGTGATGATCTGCTTGAGTCGGGCGAGCTCGTGATGTTCCCGGGCATGGCGGATGGGTGGGGTGAGCGGGTCGTCGACGACGACTTGCAGTTCGTCGTGGCGGGCCTGGACGAACGCGATGTCGCGGTCGGTGCGGGCGATGTTGACGCAGGAGGGTCTGCAGTCGTCGATGTCGGGGGTGCGGCGACTGCTGCGTTCGTCCGCACTCAGTCGGCAGGCGGCGCGGGCGGGGTCGAGGACGCAGGTCATGCCCTGGCCGGGGAAGATCTGCAGGTCGGGGTTGGTGAGCAGGGCGTGGGCTTCGCGGGTGGTGCGCAGGATGCGGCCGGTGAACTTGGCGGAGGCGGCGACGCGGTGGCGGTAGGTGTCGGCGGCGGGGCCGCTGATGTGCTCGCCGGCCTGGAGCTGGTCGTGGGCTTCGGCGAGGGCTTCGAGGCGGGCGAGCCATTCCTCGAAGACCAGGTCGTCGGGGAAGCCGGAGGCGTAGTTGCCGGAGTAGCCGAGGGTCATGTTGACGCGAACGTGGCCGTACTGGATCGCGGCGGCGACCAGGCCGCGGGGGCGACGGGCGATGAACCAGGCGAGCGTGCGGCGCAGGCGGCTGCGATGCCGACGGCGAGGGCGGTGATGCCGGCGGGTGTGAGGCGTACGCGGTCCTGGGGCGGGCCGCCGCGGTAGGCGGGTAGTGCGGAGTTCGGGGTGCGTTCGGCCAAGCCCTTCGACTCCAGCGTCCGCAGGATGCTCATCAGGACCTTGGGTTCGCGGGAGCGCGTGAACTCCCGTCCCAGGGAGCTGCTGGCCACGACGTGACCGCAGGCGATCTGCGCCAGGGCTGAGTGCTGGTCGGAAGTGAGCCGTACACCTGGCGCGATGATGCTCGCCCCGCGACGGCGCCGCGTGTCCGCGGCGAGACTCACTGCGCAGCCCACCGCGGTCTCGGGAGCCAGGGCGGTCAGCTCATGCGCCACCTGCACGCCGTGGTCCGCTGATGCGGCGCTGAGAAAGGCGAGCTGCTTCAGCCGCGCAACGGTCTCCGCCAACTCGGTGCTCTTGTATAGCCGTTGACCGTGGATGGCTCGGACGGCCATGCGGGTGTCGGCCGCCAGTCGCTGCGCGGAGGCGGCATGGGCGTGCGGCTCGGGCTCGGTCGCAGCGCGAAGGTGGAGGTCGAGCGCGTCGTTGTGCCGGGTGTACTGGCCAGCGAGGTGGAGCAGCCGCTCGACGGGTGTCGGCACGTCGAACAACAGGGATTCGGCGGGCGGCGTGGTCATGAGCGGCGTCGTACGGTCGGGGCCCGCACGGGCACGGTGGCGGTCGCGGGGGGTGTCGTGGAACGGCGCGGGCGAAGGCAAGCGCGGGCTTCGGCCATGGCCCGACCGGCGTCGTCGAGGTGGACACGCAGGCGGCTGTGCAGGTCGATCGCGTCGAGCTGCTTTTGGAGCGTGGCCTGTGACCCGGGCTGCGCGAGCGTGACGAGCGGGGCGAGGGCCTGGGTGTAGTGGGCGATGGCGCGCCCCACGTGCGCCGCCGTCTGGCTCAGGTTCTCGGCCGATGGCGTGGCCGGTCCGCCTGCGCTGTCGTGGTTGTGGAGGTACCCGGCCTCGCATGCCAGGCGGCCGGCGAGGGTGCACAACAGCTCGATGTGGCGGCTGGCGGTGAACAGGCCGTGCCGGTCGCCGGGGATCTGGTGGTCGCGCAGGTCGGCGGCGACCGCGTCCACGGCTTCGTGCGGTTCCATGTCCTGCAGATCGATGGGTGTAGGTGTGCAGTGCGTCTCCCAGGGGCGGGGGCGGTCAGCGATGTCTTGACTGGCCGGGCGAACCGGGCGGCGAGGGTAGTGGCGCCGGCGCTTGCTCGGCCGGTGCTCCCGGCGCGGATGCAAAGGAATCGAGGACGGCGGACACCTGCGAGATGTGCCGGGTGCAGGCGAGAGCCTGGTGGTTCGTTGCGGGGTGGGTGATTGCCCGCAGTGTGACGTCGGGGGCGCTGTTGCCGCATTCCAGGCAGCAGCGGTGAGCGGGGTTCCAGTCGTCGGGGACGTCGTGGATCTGTGGCATGGGCGGTTCCAGGCGTGGTGGATCGTCTTGCTGGCCATATGTGGTGCGCGGCTTCGCCAAGCCCGGCCGATCGGCGCGGCGTTCGGGGCTCGCCGTGACCTCTGCACCGCCGGATCAGGCTCGGTACTGCCAGCGGGCTAAAGGTTGAGCGCGTCGTGGTGTCGCACTCATGCGGCCTTGCCGAAGTCGGACTGCTTCGGGGCGGCCTTGGCGACGGCACGCTCGGTGATGCCCTTGGACGCGCGGGCGGAGGCGGCGGACAGGTCGTCGGCGCCGGGCTCGAGATACCAGGGGCGCAGGTCGAGCATGGCCGCGCGCATGCCGGTGGCGAACGCGAGCGCGGTGCCCTTGGGCAGGGCGCGGATGGCGTCGGCGGCCAGGATCCGTTCCTGCCGCATGCTGACGGACGTGGACTTGCCGGACTCGGAGGTCGAGGTGGAGGTGGTCTCGACGTCGTGATCGCCGATCAGCCGGGAGAGCTTGTCGGCGAAGTCGGGGTCGTCGATTCCGGACCCGATGACCTTGATCGTGGAGGCGGACCACATGGCGTCCATGCCGGCGTCGCCCCAGACTTTCTGGCCCTGCCGGTAGCTCTGCAAGATCGTGACGGGGATGATCCCGCGACTGCCGAGGTGGGAGTACAGATCGGGCAAGTCCGAGATCTTGCAGACGTTCGCGGCCTCGTCGAGGATCGCCAGCATGGGCGGGTCGAGGCGTCCGCCGGCGCGTTCGGCTTGGGCGGTCGCGGCCCGCATTACGCTGTCCGCGCACGCGGCGATGAGGGCCGAGGCGCCGCCACCGCCGTCCTTCGACAACAGATAGAGCGTGTCCTTCGAGGTGACGAACTCGCTCGGCTTGAACTCGGCCACGTCCTTCTGCGGGGTCACCCACGCGGCGATCTCGCTGTTGAGCAGCGCGGCAGCGTACTGGCGGGCCGTCTCGTAGATCCCGTCGCGGGTCTCCGGCGGCCCCTCCACGGTCCCCTTCAACTGGGCCGCGACGGCGGCGAACCCGTGGTCCCGCAGGATGTCCAGCGGGGTCCGGTCGGCGGGGAAGGCCAGCCACTGCATCACGTCGGTGATCGGCCGCTCGGCCAGCGCAGCGGCCAGGAGCAACTGGCTGAGGATGTTGGACCCGGCCTTGGACCAGAAGTCGCCCTGCTGGGAGGCGTCGACGCTGGCGGCGAGGAAGTGGCCGGCGAGGCGGCCGGCGCCGTCGAGGGTCTTGGCGTCGGCGAGGGGGTTCCACCACATGGCCCGTTCGGCATGGGCGATCTGCTGCGGATCCATCGACCAGGTCCGGCCGACCGCCGCCCGCGCGTCGAGCGTCGCTGTGTAGGCGTCGCCCGCGGCCTTGTTGGAGGTGAGCAGGACGGGACCGGGTGCGTTGAGGATGGAAGGGATCGCCAGCGAGGTGGTCTTGCCGGAGCGCGGCGCCATGATGGCGACGGCGACGTCCTCGTACCCCATGCGCACTTCGTGCTTCGTGCCCTGGAGGTTGCCGAGCAGGATGCCGGTGTCGGCCGCGTCGATGTGCTTGGCGTCCTTCAGGCTCGGGCGCAGCGAACGCGCTTTGTTGGTGATGGCCTTGGACATGAGCGGTTCGATGTCCCGCTGCTTGGCCATCCCCGCGACGCGTTTCTTGCGCCTGCCGCTGGCGTCCTTGTGCCGCTTGTACAGCACGGCGGCGGTGATCCCGAGTGAGAGCAGTACGGCGCCGGGGAGGATGCGCGTGCCCCACAGCAGGGACGTTTCGCCGAGGTGGGGCCAAAGCTGATCGGGATGGAGCAGGGCCTGCACGGGCTGATAGGGCGCGCGGGGACCGGTGTCGGTGGCCCAGGCGGTGAGGTTGCCGCCCAGCCAGGCCAGGTTGGACAGCGGGACGGCGACGGCGAGGAGGGCGCCCAGGACGCGGAAGGCTATGTCGTAGCCGTCGGTGGACGAGGTGGAGGAGGGCTGGGGCAAGGGTTGTTCCAGGTACGTGGGGTGAGGAGTACGGCGTGCACGGGGCCGGTCAGCGGGTGCGACGCGGTGATGGGCTGGGAGGCACGGGCGGGGCAGCGGTCGCTGGACGGTGCCGGGCGGCGAGGGCGCTGACGCGTCGCTCCAGGGCGAAGGCGATGTCCGGCGCGGGGACGTGATGGAGGTGCACGGTCATGCGGTTGCGGGACCATCCCGGGACCCGTTGTGGATCACGAGTGATGGGGGTCTGGTCGGCGAGCGACTGCGTCACGGCGGTGATCAGGTGGGGCGGGGTGGTGCCGGTGAACACGGCTCGCCAGATCGTCGGGTCCTGGAACACCCCGGTTTCGATGTGCCACAGGTCGCTGCCGGGGGTGCCGAGCTGTTCGACGCGTGCGACGCCGTCGGGCGAGGCGAGGCCGCCGAGGTGGTGAGGTGTGACCCAGCCGGCCCCCCGCAGCGGGGCGAAGGGGTCGGGTGCTGTGGTGGGCGGACCGGATGGGTCGGTCAAGGCGTCGGTGAAGGCGGCGATGATCTCGACGGGAGTGCGGTTTTGAAAGGTGGCCGCCCAGCCGGGGTGATCTGCGGAACGCGCATGGCGGATGGTCCACCAGTCCGGCTCGTCCGGGGCAGGGTCCAGGCGGAGCTGGGTGAGCTGGTCCGGGCTGGTGAGCAGGACGCGCGGCATCAGCGGGTCGTGTCCGTAGCTCCAGCCGGAGGCACGGTGCAGCGGAACGGTGATCCACCCGGGGTCTCCACCGCCCGCGAGATGCCGCGGGGTGATGAAGGCTTGCTCGACGGTGTCGCTCACGGGCGTCACCTCCGGGCCGAAGACGACGCTGCGGCGGCCTTGGGCACGGGCAGCGCCGCGGCCGATAGCGGCGAGGACACCTGCGACTGATGCTGCGTGAGCGCGTTGACGGCGAAGAGTGCCTGCCCGTGGGTCGCCCACTGGTCGAGGTAGGACCAGGCTTCCGCGTAGCATTCGGCGAGCGGTTCCTCGAACGCCTTCGTTCCGGGCCTGGCGGTCTCGGGCAGTGCGCGGCGCACGGCGAGCCAGTCGTCGTGGACGGCGTACAGCAGCTGCGTGGCCTCGTGCAGCTCCCGCACCTGCCAGGCGTAGCGCCGGGTCCGGCCGGAGACGGGCAGCTGGGCGAGCTGCTGCTGGGCGACGTGCACCAGCTCGTCGGCGTGGTGGTATACCCGGCCGAAGGCGCTCAGGGTGTCGGAGTCGCGCTGCTGCGGGCGCCGGCCGTACGCGTTCTCGTCGTAGGGCTGGAACGCCTCCGGGCCGGAGTGCTTGTCGTAGTAGGCGTCCCAGGCGGCGAGGATCTGCCTGCTGTGCCGCAGGTAGATGGCGAGTTGGCTCAGGTAGAGCCGGTGCGCCGGGCTCGCGGGTTCAAGTGAAATGGTCAAGAGGGGCCTTTGGGCGTGCAGTTCTGATGGAAGCGCGGCGCGGTGGGGCGTGGGTACGCGCGGTTCAGCGGCCCCGTGCCGCCGCAGCCGTCTCGGTGGCAGGTGCCGGCGCGGGGCGGGTGTTCGGCGCGGCGCTCGGGCGGGCCTTGCGGACGGCGGCCCGGACGGCTTTGAGACGTGCGTCATGGGCGGCGGCCAGCTGCTCGCCCTGGGCGCCCCGTTCCACCTGGGTGACCAGGTGGGAGTGCGGGACGTCGTAGTGGCCGCGCGGCACGGGTGCGGGGTCGGTGAGGGCGGTGGCGAAGGCGGCGAGCAGGTGACGGGGGGTTCGGTCGTCGAAGTACGCGTGCCACAGCCGCTGGTGGCCGCCGAGCCCGGTGGGGAGCGCGACGTCGGCGGTCCAGCTGAAGTAGTCGCTGGTCAGCGTCGCCCGCCGTTCCATGGTGGTGACGCCGTCCGGGTGGCGCGCACTGTCGTTGCCCCGCTCGTCGCGCTCGTGGATCCAGCCCGCTGCTTGCAGTGTCGGCCACACGTCCTGCTCCGCGGCCGGTGCGGGGAGCAGGAGGGCGTCGGTGAATCCGGCGATGATCTCGGCGGGCGTGTTGCCGCCGAACGACGCATGCCAGCGCTCCGAGGAGATCCGCCACCAGGAGGAGTACGTGTCCGCAGCGGGCTCGAGCACGAGCGTGTGACGGTAATCGGGGCTGGCCAGAACGACGTGGGGGAACTCCGGGTCGGCGTAGTTCTTCCAGCCGCCGGCCCGCAGTGCCTGGGTGACATGGCGCGGGTCGCCGGGCCCGGCGAGATGACGGGGGCTGGTGTCGAACCAGATCCGGGACCAGGGGTCGTCGGCCTTGCTGGCGATGTAGGGGAGGGTCACGACGTCGTCGGCGAACCTGCGGGCTCGAATGCGTGGCCGTTCAGGCGCTGCACGTCCCAGTGCAGGACATGCCAGTCCGTGGCCTCCTGGGCGGCTTCCCGGAGCCCGGTGATGACCAGGCGGATCTCGTCGGTCTCGGGGCTGGTGGCCTGCTGGGCGACGAGGCGGGCGGCGCTGCGCAGGACGTCGCCGAGCAGGATGGGGACGCCGGTGGCCTCGTCGAGGAGGCTGGCGAGCAGCGGCAGCACATCGGATACGGGCGGGTTGGCGCGCAGGTAGTCCTTGACCAGGGCCAGGGTGGCGGTCGCCTGCGCGACCTGGTCGTCGCGGGGAACACAGGGGTGGGGCATCAACGTCCTTGCGTGAAGGGGAAATTAGGGGGGGCGGTCGTCTTGGGCGGGCGCGGGGTCAGCAGTGCGTGCGGTGGCGTGGCGGCCCCTGAGCAGGGGGCGGTGTCGGCGGGGACTGTTCGATGGGGCCGCGGCGCTGAACGTCTTTGAGCCGCTGCAGGTGGCGCAGGCGGTGCTGTTGCGGTGTGCCGAGGCTCCGGTGGGAGTCAGAGGAAGCCGAAGGCGGAGCCCGGTGTCTGTCCCTCGCCGCGGAGCAGCGGGGCGGGATCGGTGAGCGCGGCGACGAACCCCGTGAGCGCGGCGGGCGGAGCGGCTTCGTCGATGGAGGCGTTCCAGATCCACCGGTGCCGTCCGTCGGAACGCGGTACGGAGACCTGGACCGTCCAGCGCCAGATGGGTGTTTCGGCGAGGGAGGAGACGCGGGCCAGGCAGGCGGTCTCATCCGGGGACAGAGCGGCCCGCTCGCTGCCGGCCAGCTGCATGGCCCGCCCCCGGTCGGCGGCAAGGCGCCACAGATCTGCCTCTTGTGGCCGTGGGCCTGCGCTGTTCAGGGCGTCGGTGAAGCCCGCGATGATCTCCACAGGCGTGTTGCCGCCGAACTGGGCAGACCACGCACGGTCCTCTGCCGGGTGGATGCGCCAGGAGGCCATGAACTCGTCGGCCTCGGGTTCCAGCGTGAGGTGCAGCCGGTGGTCGGGACTGTCCAGCAGGACATGCGGATAGCCAGGCACCGAATGGTTGCTCCACCCGGAAGCGAGCAGGTACTCGGTCACGTGCCGCGGGTCGCCGCCACCGGCCAGATGCCGTGGTGTGACCTCGTCCAGCCATCGGACGTGGTTGAACTGGTGAAGGGTCGGGCCGTTGACGCGGGAGTAGAAGCGTTCGTGGCTCACCGCATCCGCCCCGACTTGGCGTACGGGCGTGCGCCCGGTCCAGGCGTGCGGGCCTTGTTGGTGGCGAAGGCGTTGCCCGCCCAGGTAGCGGCACGGGCCGCAGCGATCCGGGCCTGCTGCCACGCGCCGAGCTGGGACGGCAGGACGGACACGGAGGTGGTGCGGATCCGCTGGGAGAGCGGGACGTGGCCAAGCGGCCGCATCACCGGCTGCGGATCCGCGAGCGCCGTGCTGAACGCCTGCACCAAGTGCATCGGGGTGGTCGGCGTGAACGTCGCCTCCCACACCCGGCCGTGTTCATTGCGGGCGCCGGCCCACCAGTGTGCTTGGCCGGGGCCGGACTGGTGGAAGCGGACGAAGGCATCTCCGTCCGGGCTGTGGGCGGTGAAGTGCTGGCCTCGCTCGGTAACCCAGCCCTGTTGCTGCAGGGGCTCCCACACGTTGGGGGCGTGCGCCTTGCGTTCCTTGAACAGGGCGTCGGTGACACCGGCGACGATTTCGACGGGAGTCTGCCGGCCGAAGGTGGCGTGCCACGCTTCCTGGTGCGCGGTCTGCTTCCCGCTGATCGTCCAGCCGCCGGGCTGGGTGAACGGGTCATATCCGATGCGCACGGACTTGTCTGGGCTGTCGAAGACGGCCGGTCGGCCGCTCTTGGACTTGTCCTTCCATCCGGAGGCGCGCAGGTACTCGGTGACGTAGCGCAGGTCGCCGCCACCTGCGAGATGACGGGGCTCGACGAGGTAGTGCTGCTGGGCCTGCTGATCGGCGGAGCCCCGGCCGGCCCACTGCCTGTTCTGTCTCACCGGTGCCGCCTGACGACCATCGCCGATCCGGCGGGCGGCGCCACCGGGCCGGTGGACGGGACGGCGGGCGTGGCGAGCTGTTTCATCGTGCCGGTGTGCTCGTTGAGGTCCTCGTTGATGTTGTCGAGTTCATTGGCCGCGCGGCCCAGGGCCAGCCACACCTCGGGAGGCAGGTTGCCCCGCTGAGAGTGGTCCTGGGCGTAGCGGGATGCGGCGGCGACCAGTTCGGTGACTCGTCCGAGCACGCCCGCGTCGTAGTCGAGCACCCTGCCGAGAATCTGTGCAGTCTCGTGCGGGCGACAGGTCCAAGAGCTGTGTGAGTCGGTCGAGTTGGCGCCAGATGTCGTCGGCGAGCCGTACCGAGGAGAGGGACGGGTTGGGCATGAGCCTCCTGAACAGGCCGGATTTGGTTGCTAGTCGTGGTGGCAGATGCGGTAACTGTCGACGAGCAGGAACATGTCCCGGCGTCGGGCTTCGTCGAGGGCGGCCTCGGGGTGCCCGCCGGCCAGCGGGTTGGTCCGGGTGCGGCTGCCGGTGGTGATGGCGCGCAGGTAGCGGCGGAACAGGGCGGTGGCCAGGCGGGGTTTGCGGTCGGCGGTTATGGGTGGCGGTCTGCGGTCGGTGTCGTGGGTGACGGGAACTCCAGGCGAGGGCGGGGCCGGCCCCGTAGGAAAGAGCCGGTGCGGTGGGTGGTCAGTGCGTACGGCGAGGGCGCGGCGCGGGCGGGGCAGCCACCACGGGCGCGGATGCCGGTGCTCGGGCTGAGGATGCGGCGAGGGCGGCGCGGTAGGCGGTGCCGCCGAAGAGGCCCGCATCGATGGAGACACCAGCGGGGCTCCTCTCGATCGGGGCTCACCGCCGACGGGATACGGCCGGACTGCCGTGAGGGCGGGGCGGGCAGCGGACGCGGTTGCGGTGTTCGGTGCGGCTGCGGTGCTGGGCTGGCTGCGCACCGCCTGTGCGGCCTGCTGATAGGCGGCGGCGTTCCAGACGGCGTTGGTGATGTTGACGAGGTATCCGGCGACGAGCAGCGAGGGCACGGCGCTGGCGGCGAGCTGCTTCTTCTCGTTCTCCGTGAGGTGGGCGGGGACCTCGTGCCAGACATAGACGGGGCCGACCGTCACCAGGGTCTTGCGTTCGAAGCCGAGGCTGTCGAGCAGGGCCAGGAGTTGTTCGGGTGCACCGGTGGGGGTGTCGGCGTGGACCGTGTCGGTCAGCGGTTTGATGTAGATCTCGACGTCGGTGCCTTCGTCGGCGGCACGGTTTCCCACGTACGGGGTGCTCCTGTTCAGGGGGTTGGGCCAGCGCCGTCGAACGGCGGGTGCGGGCAGTGGCGAGGGCGCTGTGGACACTGGACCGGGGTGGGTCTGCGGCGCGGGCCCCGAGCGGTCGGCGTGGTTGCGGACCTGCTCGGTCTGCCAGGTGAGGACGGACAGGTTGTTGACGATGTCCCCCAGCTGGATCGCCATCTGAGGGTCGCGCCGGTGTCGTGAAGGCGCCGGCTCCACGACGCCGAGGTCGCTATCAACGACTGCGCGAGGCGGGGCAGCAGGCCGTCATTGGGTGCCGCTATCTCGGTCAGGACCGCCGCGACCTGGCGGTCGTCGGCGGCGTCACTGCCGAGTTGGGTGAGCTTTTCGAGATGGCGGTGGGCGGCGTGCCGGTCGCTTCCCTGGGTGGTGAGGGTGTTGAGCGTCGGGGCGAGGTGGACGCTGTATCCGGCCAGCAGCAGGGCATGGGCTGCGGCGGTGGCACCCTGCCGCTGCTCCTCGACGGGCAGGGTGTGAGACAGACGGTGGTAGTCGCCGCGGGGGCCGGGGGCGGAATGGAAGCCGCCGGCGGTCTGCAGGAGGCCGGCCGCGCGTTGGTCGCCCCCGATGGCGACGACCAGCGTGGTGCCCTTCTGTATGGCTACTGGCCCGTAGTCGTTGGCGTTGCGCGGGTTGTGGCTGACCAGAAAGGCGGAGGTGCCCGCGCGCAGCGCGACAGGTGTCGCGCACGTATTCGACGTTGCGTTCTTGCTTCCCTTGTATCGCGCGGTTGCCGGGACAGCTGGAAGGCTCCGGGTGGCCGCGCCGTCTAGGCCGTTTCGTTTGGATCATCGCCCAGTTCGCTGCTTGGGGCCGGTCAGGGCGTGGCAGGATCAGTTACAGCCTGTGAGATCCCGACGACAAAGGGGAAGACCATGACCGACAAGCAGACTTCGTCGGAAGACGGCGGACTCATCAGGCCGGTGGAGGATGTCGACCCCGCAGATGTGGGGATGCTCTCCCTGCACTACAGGGACGGCGTCGCGGTGCTCATTGCCCATGGAGGCACTGCGGTTCCGGCACTGCTTGCCGTGGAAGACGGGACCGGTCGCACCATCGCGAACTACACCGCAGGAGCCGCCGCAAGCACTCGGCCTATCAACCCGAGCGATGCTGAGGGCATCACGGCACGCACCTTCGACTCCCTCAAGTACGTGTTCGAGTATGACCCCGACCAGGACTGACGCGCGGTCATTCTGTCCCGCCCTGACGTGCACGACACCCCTACAGCGGCTGTCTCACTCGGGTGAGTGGACCTGCGAACTGCGACAGTGCACGACGTGCTTGGCACCCCAACAGAAGACTTCGGGTCCCGGGTGATGGTGACGTACTTCAGGACGAGGAAGACTGGCTCGTCCTCGTGCGGGCGGGTCACCGGCTCCGGTGCGGGGAAGTGACCGGCGGGCTCGGCGGCGCGACCGCGGTGGTGCCCAGCGCAGGCCGGGCCTTCCGGGTGGGCAGCACGACGCCGATGCCCAGCTCGGACAGGCGGTGGCTGGCGGCCTGTACGGACGCGGCCTGGCGTGCGGAGTTGTCGCCGGACAGGACGAAGGCGTCGCTTTCCGAGTCGAAGGCGAAGCCGTAGTCGGTCAGAGCCTGGGCGACGTCGGCGCGGTCGGGCTTGTCGACGACGAGGGCGTCGCCGGACCAGGTCATCACCACGCGTTCCGGCTCGGCGGCCGTTCGTGCCGCGAGGCGGGCGGCGTTGTTGCGGACGTGGGCGAGGGCCTTGTCGTAGCGGGGCAGCAGGTCGTAGTGGATGTCCTCGGCGGCGCTGAACGGGTCGGCGGCCACCGCGATTCCGTCGGGCTCACGGACGCCACGGAATGCTTCGTCCGGTACGTCGGTGGGGGCCATGGCGGCGATCAGGTAGCCCTCGCCCTGCCCCAGCGGGTCCGTGACGAACAGGCGGGTGCCGTCGTCGCGGGTCAGCACGGCGCAGTGTTCCACGGTGCGCTTGGCCAGGGCGTCGGCGACCTCGTTCATGTCCCATACGCGGTCGGTGAGGGTGTGGTGGACGTTGTTGCCGCCGCGGTCCAGGTGGTACGTGCTGGTCCAGGCGCCGGGCAGTTCGTCGGCGAGGACAGCGGCGAACGAGCCGAGAGAGGTGTCGGGGGTGGGGGCGTGCATGGTCTCCTCGGTGGGGAAGGGAGCGGGGATAGCGCCGCCGGTGTGCGGGGGCTGCTGGGGCGGGTGCGGCGGCGGAAGTGGTGGCCAGTCGCGGCGGGGGCGGTGGACAGGCGCAGACGGCGGAGGCTTCGCGTTCGTCAGGACCGACTTCGGCGGTGCACGCTCGGCGCTGGGGATGGTCCTGGTGCCGGTCGGCGAGGTCGTTGCGCATGTGGGTGAGGTCGGACCGGATGACGCCGAGCCGGTGTTCGGTGAGGTACTGCAGCCGTTTCGCGGTGTGCGGGTCCGGGGCCTGGCCCAGGTAGAAGGCGGTGGTCGCGGTGAGGACTTCGCCCAGGGCGATGAGCACTCCGTCGTGGGCGGCGATCAGTTCGGCCAGTGCGTCGGCGACCTCGTCGCTCGTGGTGGCTTCACGGATTCGTTCGGCGAGGTGCGCGACTTGCGAGCCGAGCGGCAGGTAGTGCGCTTCGCGCGTCGCGGTGTCGAAGGCGTCGTCGGTATCGACGTGGTAGCTGACGGCGCGCAGCCGGGCCACCGCACGGATGGCGAGATGTTTCTCCTCGGCGGCGTCGAGACCGGTGGGCAGGCGGTGATAGGTCTCGTGGAGGCGGACGACGGGGACGAAGCCGGTGCGCTGAAGGATGCTGTGGGCTTCCGGATCGCCGCCGCGGGCGAGGACTTCTCCGGAGTGCACGTCGCGCCCCAGGGTCAGGAAGCGATCGGCAAGGGCCAAGAAGACGGTTCCTTCAGTCGGGTCAGTGGGTCAGCCGGGCGCCGGGCGTGGGAGGCGCGGCAGCCATCCGGTCGAAGGGGGCGTGGGCCGTGGCGTGGCGGGCAGGGCGGCGGCGGTGGCGTCGAGGTCCTGCTGGATGCTGTGCAAGCGGCGGGCGATCAGCTCCAGTTGGTGTGCTGCGGCCGGGCCGTAGGCGTGCGGGAGATGGTCGAGTCGGTGGGCCGTGTGCTCGACGAGGCCGCGCACGGTGGCCAGCGGTCCCGTGTTCTCGTCGGAGAGCTGCCGCAGCAGCCCGGCGAGTTGCGTGGTGGCGTCGGCCGCGCCGGGTGAAGCGTCGTTGGCCGACGCGGTGGAGCGCTGCGCGAACCGGGCACGCTGCTCGGGATCCGGGCCGCCGCCCTGGGGAGAGCGGAGGTTCAGCTCGGCCTCGATGCGCCGGCTCTCGGTGGCCAGGAGCGCGGGCAGCTGGTGGTGCTGCGCGGTCCAGGTGTCGTCCGGCCGGATGAGGTTGGCGAGGAGATCGAGACGACCGGGCTGTGCCTGCACGGCGATCCAGCGGCAGCCGTTCTCGCCCCCGGGCCGCTGGATGCCTGCGACGCGGGCGATGCGGTGGGCGATCTCGGCCCACTCGGATCCGGTGAGGTCGCGGTCGTCGGGGTGCAGGAGCACGTCCGCGTGCCAGATGGCACGGCGGTCGTTCTGCGGACTGGCCACGAAGGGGTGCTGCCAGTTGGGGTCGTCCAGATGCTCGGCCCACTCGGCGGACGTCCAGGTCTTCTGCTCGTCATCGAGGGTGTAGTAGTCCAGCCCCGGCCAGTGGGCGACCACTGTTTGATCGGTCAGCCCTTCTTGGTCGCTGACCGGTCGGCCGAGGGCTTCGGTAAGCGGCTCGTTGGGGCTGATGTCGCGTGGATGGATACGGATGATCATTGTGAGGTGGGCTTCCCGCCCGGATGCGGGAGTTGGGTCAGGTCGTACGCGGCGGTGATCAGTGCGTGTTCGCGCACCAGGTCGGCGTGGACAGCGAGTTCGCCGGACGGAAGGAGTTCCAGGGCCCGCTCGATGGCCCTGTGCGCCTGGCGGAAGCGGCCCAGCGCGCGCAGCGCTGACGCCTTTCGGAACTGCGCGATCGGATCGTCCTCGCCACCGTGCGGCAGTCGGTCCACGAGCGCGAGCAGCGCGTCCGCGCGGCCGGGAAGCAGACCGCCCAGCCACACCCCGTGCAGCAGGACGTGCAGCGTCTTGGGGTGATCCGCTGCCGTGTTGAGGACTCGCTCCATCACGGCCAGACCATCCGAGCGGGACTGACCCAGGCGCGCGAAGGCGTACAAGGCCCAGCTGTACGGGTCCGCATTCAGCTCCGGCAGCAGCACCTGGTTCACCAGGGATTCGATGGAGCGGCAGCGGAAGTCGTAACGCAGTGCGCTCAGGTAGAGGTGTCGGTGCGTCCGCCAGATGACCGGGCCGGGCCCGGGGTCGGTGACGTCCTCGGGGGCGAGCAGTACCAGCGCACTGTTCCCGGCGGCGCGGGCCTGCCAGGCGACATCGGCACACACCTCGGCCGACTCCTGCCACGTCGCGTCCAGCTCACGGAGGGCCTCAGCCAGGCGTGCCGGCCACTGGGTCCCGGAGATCGCCTCGATGGCGACCGACGCCACACGGGACAGGTCCGCGGTGCGCTCCGGGCTGACGGTGCGGTTCACCGCCCCACTCGGGCGTCGGCGACGTGCACCACCTGATTGAGGTGGTTGACCGAGTACCAGCCGCAGTCCACATCCTCTTCGGCGCCGGCCAGGCGCGGCACGAGATAAGTCCGCAGCGCCTGCCGGTAGATGAGGCAGTCCGGGCAGCGGCTGGAGAGATGGACGAGGTAGCGCGGGTGAGCCGTGAGGTACGTGCGCTCGCCGCCGGCCGGGTCGTACAGCCGCCACCCGTCCTCGTCGGTCGGCGTGTGCCACGAGGGCGTGACGACCTTGAAGGCGTCTCCCCACAGCTCGCTGCCGGAGGTGCCCTTGAGGATCACGACCTGGTCGCCGGGCCAGAAGTGGGCGTGGGTGACGTCCCGTTCGGGGGTGACGATGTCACCAGGGGCATGCGAATGGCGGGAAACGGGCACAGCAGGAGGTTCCTTCCACGAGGCGCAGGGAGGCGGTGGGAGGAACAAGGATCCGGACGATCCCCGGTTTCGGTAACCGGGGATCGTCCGGTATAGACCTCGTCTCTACCGGAACGGGTTCTCCGTTCCGACGTCGTCACTGGTGGCGGCGTCCAGGAGTTCGGGCAGGTCAGAGCCCTCGGCGTCACGCTGATCGAGCCACCACCCGGCGCGGGTGACGGTGCGGATGGTGTCCTCCAGGACAGCCCAGTCGGCCTCACCCCAGCTGCCCTCAGTCACCAGCGCGCTGTACGCGGCGGTCACCAGTTCGTGGCGGGAGCGCTCCCCCCAGGCGAGGGCCTTCGCGGGTCCTTCGAGCGGCGGCATGTCGAACTTCTCGGCCCACTCGGCGGCGGCCTGCTGCTCCTTGGCGCGCTTGGTGGCCAGCCACTCCTCCTTGCCGGCGCTGTCCTGGTCGCGGGCGGCCTGCCAGCAGTCGGTGCAGTCGCGTCCCTCCAGCCAACGGGCGAAGGAGGCGCGCCGGTCGGCAGGCCGGTCGGACAGGTCGTGCGTGATCTCGTGACCACAGGTGTGCTGAACGGTCCACTTCATACGGACGGTCATAAAACTCCAGGTAGTTGTGGGGAATCGGGGCGGTGCACGGGTGCCGTCGAACGTGGCGGACGGCACCAGGCCCGGCACAGGTGTGATGAGGACAGCGGCGGTCGAGGTGCCTCGGGCGAAGGGTGCAAGAACTCAAGGACTGTGACCTGTGACAGGTCGCGGAAGGGGTCCCGAAACTGGATGCGCGGGCGTCCGGACCGGTGATTGACGCTTAAGACTTGCAGGAAACCTTGGGTGACCTGCGGGTCCGGTCTAAAGCTGGTATTGATTTCGCCGGTGGGGGCGGTGGGTGGCCCATTCACTAATTTACTCAACCGTCTACGGCGCGGTTAGAGCTCGCGTGTCTAGCGGCGAGTCGGCCACCCCTCGGGATGGTAAGTTGATCCCTGGATAAGCCCTTTTCCGGGCATGAATCGGAAGGGGGTGATAGACGTGACCCTGGACAACGAGGAGTCGAGCGAGAGGTCGAGGACCCGGCGCAGCCTGCGCCGGCTTCGACGCTTGAGGGCTGTGGTCCTCATGGCGCAACTCGGGCTGATCACTGTGCGCTTCGCGCAAGTGGTCAAGTCTTGGCTGCTGTAACCAGGGTGCCCGCGTAGGAGCCCGCACGCAGCGGACTCCTACGCGGCATCCACGTCAACCCTGGCGGGGTCTGTACTGGTTGGAGGCCGGGCAGGCCCCGCCGTCATTGTGGATGACTCTTAAGACTCTACCACTGAAGCGATTTCGCGGGAGTGGAAATACGGCTCGGAATTTCCCGCCGTGTCACCGAAATGGGCGATGCGATTTTGTGCGGGTGTCCCTGTATTTTGCTTTGCGGGGCGTCAAATGCTGGAGGCGGGGGCTGGACTTTTTGCCTCGGTCGCTCAAATGCGTGACGGGTAATGCTCGGCGCCGGTATTTCGTGACGGCTTGCGTCGCTCACCACGGAGCGTGCTGTGGCGAGGGAGAGATCCTGCGGATGTCCGCAGGTCCGGCTGGTGGCCGCGCGGCCGGGTCGGCTCGCGGAGCCTGGCGCGGCCGTAGAGCGGTGATCACCCATTTGGGTGGTGGTCATTCAATTCCGCCCAGGGTGCGGGGTTTTCGTCCCTGACCTGCTGAAACGACTGCATCCGGGGCTGGCGTGGGCATATGCATCACCGTCGTTCCTGCGTGGCAGTGCGTACCGGCGGTAGGGGTTCAGCGCCCGGACCGTCTCGGGGTGGTGGGTGGCGGAGGCTGGGTTGTTATCGCCGTCGCGCGGTGTGGTGCCGACGGCGCGGCGGGAGCAGACGGCGGCGCGTTACGCAGGTCTGAATCGAGGTCGACGGTGTACCGGGCTGCGGTGAGCATCTCCGCCGCCCAGGTGGCGTGTTCGTTCTCCCAGCGGCGGCCCAGGTCGAACGGCAGCCGGATCCATACGCCCGCGCAGTGTGGGATAGGTGTCGAACCCGGCCCGGGCCAGGAGGCTCGCGGCGAGGGCGTCGACCGGGCCGTCAACTTCGACTTCGCCGCCCTGGCCACGGGTGATGCGGATCGCTGGGTCGCTCATCGGCTCCGCCCCTTTCCGGCTGCCTGGGCTCGGCCGCCCACGGGTATGGCGGCGGACTGCGGGAGAAACTCGGGGAGCGTGGGTGCCGGGGCGGTGGGCCGCTGCGGGGAGCGGGTGGCCGCCGCCTGCGCGATGCGGTTGCGTCGCTCCATCAGGCCGTTGCGCACGGCCGGTTGCGGCGGGCCGGCGGTGCGGGCGGGGTCGAGGGGGAGGTCGGCCTGCACCTCGTAGCCCTGTCGGCGCAGGTCGAGGACGGCCTGGCGGGTACGACGGATGCCGTCCTGTTCGGGGTGGGTGAGCCGGTACAGGCCCGGAGTGTCGGGGACGGGCTCGAACTGTTCATGGACGAGGAACCAGTCGGCGAGGTGCGCGGGGATGTTCGCGGTGGCGGTGGCCACGAAGCCGTGGTCGGGGTGGGCGCCGAAGCGGAAGTGGTCGGACAGAGACGAATCCCTTCTGTGCGGGGTCAGCGGATTGCTGCGCGGGGCGAGGGCGGTGGCGTGGGCCGGGCGGTGAGCAGCCGCGGGCTGGGCGCGGACAGAGCCGCCGGCCCGCCCGGTACGGCGGCGCGGGCCTGACGCTCGAAGGCTTCGCTGTCGGCGAGCCACGTCTCGATGGCCGGCAGGACGGCGAGACCGAGCTGCCCGCGGACCTGGCGCCATTCGTGGGCCGGCAGCGTCCGGGGGATCGAGTACAGCTCGTGCCGCATGTCGTTCCACTCGTTCCAGGCGCCCTGGCTGTTGGCGAGCGCCTCGCGTAGGCGGGTCAGTGCTGCGGCGTCCTGGGGCCAGGGGGTGGCGGTGGGACGGCATCGGGCGAGCAGGACCGGCGAGTGCTCGAGAACCTCGCGGTAGGACAGCCAGGCGTGGTCGGCGAAGTCCCGTTCCATTCCCACGATCAGGCGCGAGTCGCTGAGCGGCATACCGTCGCTGTAACGGCCGGAGTCCTTGATCGCCTGGAGAGTCTGGTGTTCTTCCCGGATGCGGTCCAGCGATCTCAGGACGGTGTTCAGGTCCTGGTTGTGCAGTGCGCGACGGTAGGCCGGTAGGAACGTGTGCGCAATCGCGTGTGCGGCCAGGCCGGGATCGGCGGGCAGCACGATGCTGCGCGGCGTGGTGGGGTCATCGTGCGGGTCTTCCTGCTCTCGGTCGGTGAGAGCGCCGAGGAGGTAGCCGCTGCGGTGGCCGGGGCGTTCGATCAGCAGCAGTCCGGTGCCGGTGCTGTTCTTCAGCACGGACGCGAACGGGATGCGGCCCTCTTCCAGGGCCCGGTAGATGGCACCGGCTTCCCACAACATGGGCCAGAGGTCTTCCTGCCACAGCGGGTGGGAGTAGATCTCCAGTTCGGCGCTCCACGTGCCGGGCAGCTTGGCGGCGATCTCGGTGCCGATGTCGCCGAGGTAGGGCCGGCTGCTGGTGGTGATGGTGGCGCCGTGCTCGTGAGCGTGGTGCACCAGGGCGCTGGCGGTGTGCCGGGCGGCCTGCGGATCGGTCAGCGGGGAGACGAACGCACCGTTGGACAGGCGGCTGAATCCGGCTTCTTCCAGTGCCTGGTTGGCCTGCGGGTACTTCTCGCCGTGCGTGATGGCGACAAGGCCCAGGGTGTGGCTGGTGGTGAGGATGATCTCGGCGGAGGGGGTGGGCATCAAGGTCCAGGTGGGTCGAGCCCGCGGGCGAGTTCGTCGAGAGGGACGGGGCTCAGCGGGTCTTCGGGGTGCGCTTGGGCTCGGGGCTGCGCGGTGGTCCGTCGTGGGGAGGCTGCGCCGAGGGGCGAGGAGAGGGCGACGGAGCCCGTTGAATGGTGACCAGGGGGGCGACGACCGCGGGGACCGGAAAGGTCGTGGAGCGCAGGGTGGGCCGGGGATCGAGGGCCTCGGCGACGACCGCGTGCATGAGGAAGGGCGGCGTCTTGTCCGTGAGCGAGATGTCCCACAGGTGACCGAGGTCTTCCGGGGAGGCCGCCAGGTGCCAGGTGATGGATGCGTCCCCGTGGATGGGTGGCGTCGGCGAGTCCACGGCCCGGTTGACCACGGCAGCGTGACCGTCGTGCGAGATGAATCCGGAGAGCCCGGAGTCCTCGAAGTAGTTCCAGACGTCGGCGTCGACGTAGAGCTCCAGCAGGCCGTGTTCGGTGCCGATGCCGTAGACGACGTGATCCGGGTCGCTGGCCAGTTCGTGTGCCAGGGTGCTGATGAGTCGGGCGACGAGTTCGATCGGCACGTTGCCGGAGACGTCCGTCCGCCAGCGCTCGGGTGCTTCCTCGTCGGTGCGGGCTGAGATCACCAGGTGGGCGCCTTGGCCGACGGCTGACTGGTCGTGGCGGATCGTGATGCGCTGGCACGGGCTGGTGACGGTCACCGACGACTCGTCGGTGTGTGCGCTCCATGTGGAGTCCTCGGCGAAGACGTCCAGGAGCTGTCGGTGGTCGTTGGGGAGGCTGGCGGCCAGATAGCGGGGAGAGATGAGGATCTTCTCTCGCGGCCTGTCCTGGGCGGGGTCGGTGGGCATGGGCCTTCCGGTGGTCGGGGAGGGAGCGGAGCAGGGAAGGGGGGAGCCTCAACTACGCGGTGGAGGAGGCGGAATCGCGCAGCGAGAGCGATGCGGCGCGCAGGCTGGTGCCGAACCGATGGGCGAAGACCCGCGCGCTCGCTTCCAACTGGTCGTACGAGTCCTGCGCGGTCATCTGGCCGGCGTGCTTGCGGTAGCGGTAGACCGGAACGGGCAGCAGGACTCCCGGAGCGAGACAGGTGATCGCCAGGGCGCAGTAGTCCTCGCCCTGCACGAGTCCGCCCATGGGGGCCGCGCGCACCAGGTCGGTGCGGGCCAACAGGGTGGTGGGGCCGAGCGGGATGGTGTCGGCCGGGTCCTTCCAGTACCGCCAGACGTCGCCGGCCTCGTGCCGGCCCGGCGGCGTCGGGCACCGCCACAGGGTCGTGGCACCGTCCTCGTGCAGGTCCTGGCTGTATCCGGCGCACCAGCCCACCCCGGTCTGCTCCAGGGTGTGCAGGCGCAGTGCCATGGCCCAGTCGGTGAACTCGTCATCGTCATCGGCCCAGTTGACGTACTCGGTACGCACCTCATTGAGCGCCAGATTCCTCGCGCAGGCCGCACCGACCGGGCGCGGCAGGGCGAGGACGCGGACGCGGGCGTCGGCGGCAAGGGCGGCGGGAAGCCGGGCGGGGTCGGCGCCATCGAGGGCGACGATGGCCTCCCACGGGACGCTCTGCCGGCACAGGCTGGCATGCATGGCCGCGAGGAATGCAAGGCGGTCCGGGCGGAGTTGGGTGGCGATGACCACGGTGATCTTCGGGCGGGTGTACGAGGACAGAGGGTTCTCCGGGCGGGCGTCGGTCGGGGACGGGGCTGCCGGGGCTAGCGGCGGGCGGCCTTGCGGGGCGTCGGCGCCGGCGCGGACGCGAACGCGGTAGTGGACAGGCGCGGGCTGGTGCGCGGCGGGACGATCGGGGCCCGGGAATCCGGATGCCATACGCCCGGGTCGGCACGGATGCGGCTGCGCGGGTCGGTGTCCCACGCGACGACAGGGCCGCGGTCATACGCCTGCAGGGCGATCACTTCGATGCCGTGCGGGTGCAGGACGTAGCCCCAGTTCAGCCGGGACGCCGTCCGCTCCGTGTAGATCAGTGGTGGCTGGGTCGGGTGGGCCGGGTAGCGCTTGCCGCGATCGTCGGCCGGCGGCGAGTTGCTGGCGCAGGGCCTCGGGGGCTCCGTCGAGGAGGTCGGTGCCGAGGGAGGACCAGCCTTCTGGCGCGTCGTCGATGAGGTACGCGGCCAGGGCCTCGGTGTCGCCGGCGAAACGGTGCTGGTGCGCGGCGAGCAGCAGCGGCAGGTGATGGCTGGGGTAGCCGTCCCAGTGGACGTACGTCCCGGCGTAGCCGGTGGCGGTGGGGCGGGCGATGACAGAACGACTGGACAGAGAATCTTCCTGTCGACGGGGCGGGTCAGCGTGAGGAGCGGCGTGCGGGCGCGGCCGGTGGCGCGGGTGCCGCCGCGGGGCCGCTCGTGGGCTGTGCCGGTGCCGACGGGTATGTGCGCCGGTAGGTGTCGGCGAGGTGGTCGTCGGTCAAGTAGCTGAGCTGGTCTCCGAGTTCGGACAGCTGCTCGGCGTGCTGGCGGTACCGTTCGGCGATCTTCGGCTCGTGGTTGCGCTCGCACCACTCGGCGGCCGTCTCCAGGAACTGGTGCAGCTCGCTCACGGCGCTGTGTCCGTCGCCGAGGACGGCGGTGGCGACGGCCTGGAACTCGGCGGTCGTGCCCACTTGGTACAGCTGGCGCGTCCAGGCGATGACGCTCTGCCCGGCGTCCTCGATCGTGAGGCCGTCGGTGAACTGCTTGGCGTCGTGGGCGGCCCAGCGGTGCAGGTCGTCGGTGGTGGGCCGTTTGCCGCGGTGGTCTTTGATCTGCTTGCCGGTACGACCGACGTTGTCGTACAGCTCGAAGTCGGGGTGGGACAGGGACAAGGAACTCCTCGGGGCGTGGCCGGGCCGCGGTGCTACGCGCGGGTCGTCAGTCCGGAGGCGACGGGCGGTCCGGAGGCGTCGGTGCGGGCGCACGTGTAGCCGATGAGGCGGGACGGGGCGGCCTTGGCCGGCACGGTGGCGGCGTCGGAGCAGACGAACGTGTACTTGACCGAGGTGCGAGGGATGTCGTGGAGCCAGGCGCGGTCGTCCTTGCCGGGGTTGATCTGCAGCCCGGAGTGCGCGACGACGTCGGTCTGCGTGTGGGTGTGGGTGAAAAGGATCAGCGCCCCACCGTCGGTGGTCTTGAGCGCGTAGGCGTCCTTGTAGCGGTTGGCTGCCCCGGCGAAGACGGTGGTGCCCAACTTCCCGTACTTCTTGCTCGTCTTGTCGTGGACCTTGATCTGCTGCTTGCTCGCCGTGGTCGGGGTGAAGACCTTGGTGCCGGTGTTCACCCCGCCGGTCGCGAAGTTGTCGATCACCGCGGTGCGCAGCAGGTGGGCATCGGCGGCGAGCTGGTTGTTGCCGTTGGCGGCGACCGCGGTGGCGTAGCCGTGCTGGTCGAGGGCGATGTCCGGCAGTGGCTTGTCGTCGAGGTCGACGACGGAGACCAGTTCCCACCGCTTGTGCTCCGGCTGCTCGGCGAAGACCGCAAGTCGGCTCGGATCCTTGCCCTTCTGGCCGGAGAGCGCGGCGGCGAACCAGCGTTCCTGGCCGGCGGTGAAGCGCGGAATGTACAGCTTGGCGTTGGCGGTGTCGTACGACCACGGCTTGTACGGCTTGCGGTCGGCCTGGGGCAGGCCCTCGTCCTCCTTGTAGTCCGCGACGGACATGGCGTACAGCGGGCCGTCCTCGATGCTGTCGAGGAGCGTGCGGTCGTTGTCGGCGTTGGCCTCATTGTTGATCTTCGAGTAGTGGGTGATCTGGGCGAGGGCCTCCTGCTTCGTCAGCGCCGGGACGGCGGCCGGCGCGGGGGAGGCGGTGCGGGTGGCCGTCGCCGCGGCGTCGTGGCTGCTGGTGTCGGAGGTCGTGCAGGCGGACGCGGTGAGCGTGACGGTCGCGAGCATGGTGAGCAGCAGGGCGGCGCGGCGGGCGGGGGTGTGCGAGGGGATGCGGGCGCTCCGGGAGACGGGATCAGCGGGAACGGGATGGGGTTGTGGTGGCCGACGGGGAGGGCACGGCGGTCGCGGTCGGCGGCGTGCGGGTGTCGGCAGCGGCGCGCAGGTGCTTCGCGGCGCGGGCGAGGTAGATGCGGCTGTCGCCGAGGCGGTCTTCGAGCTGTTGGTGCTCGGTGGTGATCGCCCGGTCGCGGGCGGGGCCAGGAGCTTGGTGAGCGAGGTCGGCGAGATGGCCGAGGTGATGAACTGCGGCGCTGAGGGCGGCGAGCGCGAGCCCGGTGGGTTCGGCGGCGCTCGCGAGCGCGAGCGTCGTGCAGCGCACCGTGGCCGTGGGCCGGGCAGGGGAGCGGGCGGCGGCCCGGTGGCGGAAGGCGCTCTCGCCGGCCAGGAATCCCAGCAGGCGGGCCAGCTGACGGACTTCGTCGTCCAGGATCTCGCTCAGCGCCGGATCCGGGCGGATCTGCTCGGGGAGCGGAAGGTAGTCGGCGATGGTGTTGAGCCGGTCGGCCACGTCGTGCAGCAGCATCCGCTGGTCGGGGTCGGACAGCGGCAACTCCTTGATATGGGTACCGGGTTCTACCGCCGGAAGGTGGATTTCGGGGAGGCGGAGACCGTCGGCAGCGTCTTGCTCGCGGCTGCGGATGCCGCAGTGGGAGGCGGGAGGGGAGCGGCGCGGCGGAAGTTGACCCCGATGCCCTGGAGCGTGAGCCGCTGGGCGGCCAGCTGGACCAGCAGGGCGCGCTCCTTGGCGCTGTAGGCGGCCGGCAGCACGAAGGCGAACTCATTCGGCCGGTACTGGAAGTTGCAGCCGAACAGCGTCATGCGCGCCTCTTCGGGCACCGAGTCGTACGGTGCGCCCACCACGCCGTCCGGGTACCAGACAAGCGTGAGAGTCTGCGCGACCTCGGGCGCGGGCTGTCGGTGCGGCGGCTCGGGCTGGAGCAGGGCCTTGTCGCGGACTTCACCGAGGGCGGCCCGGTAGCGGGGCAGCAGGCGTCGGGTGACTGCCGCGGCGGCGCGGACCGGATCGTTGGGGACGGCGATGCCGTCCGGCTCCCGCACCGGGGACATCTGGTGGGGCTTGAAGCCCTCGGGCTCCAGCGCCGCCACCACGAACTGGTGGCGGTACAGGGGGCGGTCGGTGACGTAGAGCTGCTCTCCGCCGGGGCCGTGCAGGATGGCGTCATGGCCGAGGACGTACTGGCTGACGATGTAGTGGACGTGGCCGGCGTCCCAGAGCCGTTCGATGGTGGGGAACTGGTCCTCGTAGGTGGGGTGGCGGTGGTACTCGCTCGTCCAGGCGCCGGGCAGGCGGTCAGCGAGCGCGGCGGCGAAGGCGGACAAGAAGGTTGTGCGGGGCGTGGGCATCGATTCCTGAGGTGCTGCGGCGGGTGGTTGGTGAATCGGCGGTCAGCGCCGTGGTCCTCCGGACCCGGGCTGCGGGCCGGGCGGGACCGGGGGCGTGCCGGGTGTTGTGCGTGTCTGCTTCAGGAGCGCGTCCAGGTCCGGGGGCGGGTCGTAGCGCGCGCGGAGGATCTTGAGATCCGCTTCGGTGGTCATGGCCACGGCTGAAGCAATGCTGCTGGCTGCGCCGCGGAGCAGCCAGGGCGGTGACTCTGGTTCGGCTCCGCGGTTTTGGCCCTTCCACTTGGCGGTGGCGGCCAGGTGATCGATGACCTCGTTGAGGAACGGCACGACGGCGTCCAGCAGGGCGTTGAGCGCGGTGCTGAACCCGGCCGGTGTCGCGGCCGCGTCCAGGGCCGTGCCGTAGGGGGCTCAGGTCGGGGGCGGGGAAGGGCTTGGGCGGCAGGGGGTGCTGGGTGCGGAAGGCTTCGGCATCGCGATCGGCCCAGCGGTGCATGTCTGCCTTCGTGACGGAGCGGGTGTGGTACGCGTGGATCTGGTCGGCGGTGCGGCCGACGTTGTCGTACAGCTCGAAGTCGGGGTTGTGCAGGGGGCTCCAGGTCTCGCGTGTCGGAGATGCCGTCGGGCGAGGGCTGTTGGACGGGGCGGGTGTTGGGGAGGGCCGGTACTGCACGTGCGGCAGCGGCTTGTGGGGTTTTAGCGCAAGCGGGCGTCGGTGTCGAAGAGCGCCAGCTCGTGGGGGTGCAGGAGGTGCTGCACGATGAAGCTGCGCCCCGCCACTTTCCACAAGCCTCGGCCCCGGTTGAGATGGGAGATCGCGTCGGTCTCCACCGAGGTCAGTCCCAACAGGGCTGCTGCCGCAGGGAGTTGGTCGGTCTCCTGCCGGTAGATGATGCGGGTGGAGCAGTCGGCGAGCAGTCCTTCGGCCAGTGCCCGGCCACGTGATCCGGCGTCGCCGGCGGTGAGCAGGTCGGACAGCCGGTGGATCACCATCAGGTTGGCGATGCCCAGGCCGCGGCTCAGCTTCCACTGGGATTGCATGCGCTGGAGGAGGCCGGGGTGGCGCATCAGGCGCCAGGCTTCGTCGTAGACGATCCAGCGCCGCCCGCCGTTCGGGTCGGAGAGCGCGGATTCCATCCACGCGGACGCACAGGTCATCGCCAAGACCAAGGCGGTGTCGTCGCCGGATCCGCCCAGGCGGGACAGGTCGATGGTGAGCATCGGCGAGTTGGGATCGAACGTGACGGTGCTCGGGGCGTCGAACATCCCGGCGAGATCACCGTGGACCAGCCGGCGCATGGCGTGGGCGAGGTCGCGGGAGGCGTCGCCGAGGCGACCGGACATGATGCCGCCGGCCACGTCGAGTTCGTCGGGGTTGTTGAGGGTGGCGGCGATGTCGCCGAGCAGCGGGGTGCGACCGGTCGCGGCGGCGCGGGTGACGACAGCATCCAGGGCGACGTCGAGGCCGGTGTGCTCCATCGGCAGCAGGTCCCGCCCAAGCACGGTGCGGGCCAGTGAGCCGAGCAGCAGCAGACGGCGCTTGCGGATCTCGCCCGCCCAGTCGGCCTCGGAGACGCTGTTGGGCCGCGGCGCCGCGTCCAGAGGGTTCAGCTTTCCGGGCAGGCCCGGCCCGAGTGCGATGGAGGTGCCGCCCAGTGTCTGTGACACTGGCGTCCATTCCCCCTTCGGGTCACACGGCACGTAGACCCGGTATCCGAAGGCGATCGACCGCAGCGCGAAGCTCTTGGCCAACGCCGACTTGCCCTGTCCGATCACCCCGGCCAACAGCACGTTGGGGTTGGTGAAGCCCTCGACCTTGCCGTACAGCGCGAACGGATCGAAGCAGAAGGAGGCTTCGGCGTGGACGTCGCGGCCGATGTAGATGCCCTCGGCGCCGAGGCCGCCTTCGGCGAGAAACGGGTAGGCCCCGCTCGCGGTGGCGGTGGTCATGCGGTGGGCGGGCAGCTTGAACCTGTTGTTGCGGGAGGACGCGGGGCCAGGACGCCCGGTGGGCGGGAAGAGGGGCGGCGGCATCTCCCGTTCCTCTACGCCGGCACTGCCAGTGGGGGCGGCTGCTTCGACGCGGGCCTTCGCGGCAGCCTCGGCGAGCTGCTGGCGGGCGGCTTTGCGGGAGGCGCGGTCGGCGTGGTGCGGGGTGAACAGGGGGCTGGCGCTGGCGCGGCGGGCTCGGCGCGCGGGCTGGTGGCTCATGACGGGGCGGCTTTCACGGGACGGCGGTCTGGACGCGGTGCGGGGGTCAGACGACCGGCGAGGCGGTGAACAGAATCGGGCTGCGATAGCTCTTGCCGTCGCCGCTCCAGTCCAGCTGGATGTAGCCGTCGGCGAGGTAGCGGCCGGAGCCCGCCTTGGTCTTGAGGGTTCCGGTCGAGTAGGAGCCGTTGCCGTTGCCGCTGCTGTGTTCGAGCGCGTGCTCCAGGCCGGTGTAGGCGCCGGACTTCACGACCGGGTCGGTGCCGCTGACGCTGCGCTTGGTCTGGAGCTGGAACTTGGCCTTGTTGAAGGTGTAGGTACTGCGGTTCTTGGCCGTGTACGGGCCGTCCCAGTACACGGTGGCGGTGGTGTAGATGTAGCCGCCGGACCGCATGGCGCAGAGCGTCACGTCGAAGTCCCAGTTGTCGGAATCGGGTCCGTTATAGCTCGGGTCGTCGACCGAGTGGCTGCTGGTCTTGCAGTGGTAGCTGGCGGCGGATGCCGGGGCGGCGGTGGCCAGGGCGGCGGTACCGGCGAGCGCGGCGAGAACGACGGCGGCGGAGGTGGAGCGCTTCAGGGCGCGCATTTCAGGGCCTTTCGGTGGTGCGGGGTTACTGGCTGCAGGTGGTGGTGTGGCCGTGCAGCGGGGCGTTGAGGAGGTCGCTCGGGGTGGTCTTGCGGCGGACGACGTGACCTGCGGCGAGATGGCGCTGGCAGATGGTCAGGACGGGTGGCCCCTCGGGCAGCCGCTCGGGATGGCAGCCCGTGTCCGTTGGGGTCTCGTCCGCGACGGGCAGGAGGTGGAAGGCGTCGTGGACCGCGGCGGCGGCCTGGAACAGCCGGGTGTGCGAGGTGGCGAGGTGGCGGCCGGCGGCGGGATGCGGGGGCCGGGTGGATTCGGCGAGCTGGTCGAGTAGCTGGTGCAGTGCGGTCAGATGGGCGTGCAGCACGTCGAGGTGCACGCGGTCCGCGGGTGAAACAGTGTGCTGGGTGCGTGGGCTGAGGGTGCGGGCGTGGTGGCGGATACCCGCGCTGGCGGCCCGCAGGTACGGGTACGCGTCGCCGACGGGGATGGCAGAGGTCAAAGGGGTGAGTTCCTTCCTGCCATGGGGGCAGGACGCCGGCTAGTGCCGGGGTGGGGCTACAGAGCCGTGCGGGCGAGGGGGAGGGCGCCGAGGGTGAAGGCGTCGGGCTGCTGGAAGAGCAGGCGCCGCAGGTCGACCTGTGCGGTGACGGCGGCGGTCTCGATCTGCGCGCACGCGGCATCGAGCAGGGCGTCGGTCTCGGCGGACACGGTGAGCAGCCCGGTCAGCGCCACATCGGCGTGCCCGGCGATCAGCTGCCGCTCGCGGACCTTGACGTCGGCGTATTCGACGGAGTCGGCTTCGGAGTCGACCTGCCCGCGGCGAGAGCGCTCGTTGGCGTCCGCGATGATCGCGGCCTTCTTGCGCTGCACGTCGCGCATCGCGGACTCGAGCCCCTGCGGCACATATATAAGGGAGAGGGCGCGCCGGACCCCGGCGGTGAACATCAAGCCGTGCAAGAAGCCCGCCGAGGTTTCAGTGCGGGGCCAGTCCTCGACCCAGTAGGTGGCGTGCCGGGCGGAGTCGGTGGCGAGCCGGTCGTACTCCTCGACCTGGACCACGGGCCCGGCGGCGGCCGGGTCGGCTTCGGCGCGGCCGGAGTCGGACCACTGCTGCAGCGCGGACAGCGCCCCCGGGTCGTAGGCGGTGCGGATGACGGCGGCGATCTCGCGGGCCGTGAGCCAGCCGGTCACCATCAGTCCGGCGCTGCGTGCGGCCTGGGCGATGGCGGACGTGGTCTGTTCCATCACGGTGAAGGCGCCGGGCAGGCCGCCGCCGGCCTGGCTGATGACGCGCTTGGCGGCCTTGAGGTCGAGGGAGATCGCCAGGTACGACTCGTGCGGGGCGGCGGCAGGTCCTGCGGAGGCGACCAGTTCGCTGTAGACCTGTCCGGAGACCGGGGTTTCGGGATGGCCCTGCCGAGCCCAGTGGCGGGCGAGGGTGTTGCCGCTGTCGGGCACGGTGCGCTCCAGGACCTGCACGGTGGCGACGTGTCCGGTGCGGGCGATGCCCGCCAGAGCCCGCCCCCACCCGGCGACGTTGTGGTTCTGATTCGCCGGATCGAGGAGCGCGAAGGCCCTGCTGGAAACGCGGGCGACGGCGGTCAGGGTCTGGCAGTGCGGGTCGTGCACGGCGGCGGCCTGGTTGGCGGAGTCGCCGGGGGTGACGACGCACAGTGAGGCGGCGGTGCCGGGCAGGTGCAGGATGCCGTCTTGGCGGGGCCGGGTGACGGGCCGGGCGAGCCACAGGGTCTGGCCGGTGCGCCGCCGCCGGGCGAAGCGCAGGACGATCGGCGCCCAGTCGATCAGCGAGCGGCCGTGCCGCCGGACGACGACCAGGGCGGCGACCGCGGCCCACAGCGGCGTCAGGGCGATGGCGCCGAGCAGCCCGGTGGATACCACCGTGACCAGCAGCAGTGTCAACGCGCAGGACACGAGCACGAGTTGGGGCAGGGAGAGGCCGAGCAGGATGCCGCGCCTGGACCGGTGGGGGAATTTGACGGTGAGTGGTGTGACGGTGAGATCAGACAATGGCCGTTCCGATGGTGCGCGGGGCGGTGGCCGGGGCGGCGCGCGGCGAGGAATGCGCAGCGCGTGCCGCCCCGGAGTCGGGCAAGGTCACAGGCCGGTGGGCGGGGGCGGCGGAGCCCCGGTTCCGCTGGAGGTGTCGGCCGAGTTCGGTGCCGGCGGGGCGCCCTGCGGCGGTGCGGTCGAGGTGCCGGCGCCGGGCTGCGACATGAAGCCGCCGCCGCTGGAGGGCGATCCGGAAGCGCCCCCCTGCCCGGGTGCACCGCCGAACTGACCACTGGTGTCGTCACGGGGGCTGGTCGGCGGGGGCTGGACGGCCTTCTCCAGACCGCTCTTGATCCCCTCGCCCCCGGACGACGGCGTGCTTGAGCTGCCGCCTTCCTTGCCGGTGTCCGGCGTGGGGTTGGTGGCGATGTCGCCGGGGAAGCCGCCCGGCACGGAGTCCGGGCCCTGGGGAGCGGCGCTTGCTCCGGCCGCGGCACCGCCGGTTCCGGCGGTGGCGACTGCGGCAGCGGCCTTGCGTCCGGCGCGCTCGGCATGCTGACGGGCCATCTGCGCACCGGCTCCGCCGGAGCGGTGCAGGGTCTCGGCATCCGAGCCCTCGGAGGCCGCCCAGTGCACGAACTTGAACGTCGCGTACGGGCACAGCAGGACCAGCGCGAGGATGACGATGCCGGCCATGACGTCGGCGAGGGCGGCGATGCCGTCCTTGGCCTCGGTCTTGCCCATCGCGGCGATCCCCAGGACGAAGATCACGGTCATGAGGAGCTTGCTGACCACGAGGGTTGCAGTGGCTTCGATCCAGCCTTTGCGCCAGCGCCGGGCGACTTCCCAGCCGCCGCCGGCTCCGGTGAAGACGGCGAGGGTGACCATGACGAGGATGCCGACCTTGCGGACCATCATCACGCACCAGTAGAGGAATGCTCCGATGGCGGCGCCGACGCCGACGAAGACGGTGACCAGCCAGCCCAGGCCGGACAGGGAGGCGATCTGGCCCACCTTGACGATGCGCCGCACCGCTGTGGCGATGTCGAGATTGGCGGCCTTGAAGAGTCCGTCGGAGAGTGCGTCGACGACTTCGATGGCGACGGTGGTGAAGGCGATCGCGGTGAACGCGAACAGCACGCCGGTGGCGGTGCCGGTGAATGCCTGGGTGAGCGCTTGGCCGTCGCGGCGGATCGCGGCGCGTACGAGCTGGGCGCAGAAGGTGGCGACGAGGACGATCAGGCCGATCGGCAGGATCATCTCGTAGTTGTCGCGGAACCATCCGGCGTTGAGGTCGACCTTGGTGGTGGTGTTGACCGCTTCGGCGGCCAAGTCGGCTGCGGCTGCGGCGAGTTCACCCGCTGACTTGGCCATCCAGTTGCCGATGGCCGCGCCGGGGTCGGAGGCGAAATCCACGGCGTCGCCGACGGTGCAGAGTTTGTCCGCGAGGGGGAGGTCGCAGAAGCCCAAAGGGGGAGTCCCCTCCTTTCTCAGGTGGGCTGGGGGCGGGTCAGGGCACGACGCGGGGGGCGATGGAGACCAGCGAGCAGTTCGCGTTGGGGCGGCACTGCACGGCGAGGGTGATGGAGCGGTCCTCGGCGCCGGCTCCGCCCTTCTTCCAGGCGATCTGCTGCTTGCCGGTGACGGTGACGGCGTAGATGTACGCCTCCGTGATCGCCGACGGATCGTCCGCCAGGGCCTGCTTGAACGCCGAGGGGTAGTGGGCCTCCGTGACGGTGGTGGTGGCGTACTGGGCCTGGTCGGCCATCCGCGACCACAGCACCGGATCCGGCACCTGTGCGGCGATCGAGGACCAGTCGGCGTACTTCGTCTCCGACGTCAGCCACGCCTTCATCCCGGCGAGCTGCTGGTCACGGCTGGTGGTGCGGGTGTCGTACGACCACAGCGTTGCTGCGGCGGCCTTGGCGTAGGCGACCGGGTCCGCCAGCTGCGGGGGTTTGGCCACCGAACCGGCCCCGGCCGACGCCGTCGGGCCGGTGGATGAGGAGGTGCTGCTGCTCGGTCCGGAGGACGGAGCGGCGGCCTGGCTTTCGTCGGCTGTGGTGCGGCTGGTGAGCAGGGCGACGACGGCGGCGAGGGCCAGCAGGACGGCGAGGCCGGTCGCGATGACCGTGATGCGCTGCCGGGTCGACCAGCCGATGCCGTAGCCGGACAGGGAGGGGAATCGTTTCGGCATCAGTGGACTTGCGACCCCAGGGCGGAGAAGAAGGCGACGATGCCGTTCGCGGCGCCGAGACCGAGGGCGGCGCCCGCCGCGACGACCGCGCCCTTCTTGCCGTTGGCTTCGGCCTGGTGGCCGCCGGTGTGATGGCCCCAGGCCCACACGCCGAGGGAGACGGCGAGCGCGCCGACGACGGCGACGATCGCGAACAGGTTGATCGAGTTGACGACGTTCTTCAACACCGCGAGGCCGGGCAGCCCGCCGCCGGAGGGCGTGATGCCGGGGTCGTAGGCCAGATACTGCACGGTTGAGAGCAGGTGCAACAAGGCTCCTTGGGCACGCCGAAACCCGGCGCGCGGGAATCACAGAAAGAGAGGAGGGACGAGGCGACTGCCTTGAGACGGAGGGCCGACCAGCGGGGCGGAAGACAGCTGGCCCGGTCGGCCTCCGCGAGGGGGCGGAGCGGACACGGAAGATGTCGCGCCGAAGCTGGGGGCGAGGCCGCGAATGGGGCGCTGCTGCTGCCGACGGCGCTGTGGCTCAGACTCCGAACAGGCTGCCGGTGTCGCCTACTTCGGGATCGACGGCTTCGGCGCCGGGTTGGTCTGGTACGGGTTCGCGCAGTTGTAGATCATGTAACCGCGGCCGATCTTCTTGCCGTCCGACTTCCGGGTGACGGTGCCGCGCGTGTACCAGGTGCGCTCGGACTTCTTGTAGACCCACTGGTCGTAGACGACCTTGTCGTGGCGGTAGCCGATGCCCAAGACGGTGGACGTCTTCGACGGGGCCTTGCGGACCTTGACCGCACTGCAGCTGATGGTGGTGGTGCTGGTGTCGTACGCCTGTGCCGAGGTGGCGGTGGCCAGGCCGCCGGCGGCGACGGTCAGGCCCAACGAGGCTGCCGCGAGGGCGCGCTGGGCGCGATGGCGGGTTATCAAGTAGACGCTCCGTACTGTCAGGGGAAGGGGAGTGGGGGGCAGGGCGGCGGGTCCTGCGGGGGTTGTCCGCGGGGGGTGCGGAAGAGGCCCAGGGGGTATCCCGGTCAGGGGTGGTGCGCCGGGGCTGCCGAGCCCCGTGTAGGTTCCGATCGGACTTGTCGTCCGGCGCTGCGTTGACCTGCGGCTTCGGAGGGCTGTCCGGACAATTTGTCGGCAGATTCGTCCGGCCGATCTGTCGGATTCTTCGGGCGGAACACTCCGGTGAGGCGGCACCGACAGGTCGCTAGGGCAGCTGACCTGCGGCTTTCCGCACCACGCCGACAGTCCGACGACAGATCGGTCGGACACCGACAACTCATTTCGGAACCTATACCCCGGTCGGGGGTCAGATGACCCGGCGGGCGGCGAGGATGTCCCAGTCCGCGAGGGGCGTGATGCGAACTGGTTTTCCAGTCCTTGGTGCCTCGATCGCGAGTCCCGAGCCGATGTACATGCCGACGTGTTCGGGGCGGGCGGCACTGCCGCGGGAGAAGATCAGGTCGCCCGGCTGAAGGTGCTTGGTGGAGACGGCCTTGCCCTCGTTGATCTGCGTGTACGTGGTGCGGGTGAGGGTGATGCCGGCGTGCTTGTACGCCTGCTGGGTCAGCGAGCTGCAGTCGCAGCGGCCCATCGGGTCGGGGCCGTGCGGCGCGGTGCAGGTGCCGCCCCACTGGTACATCGTGCCGAGCTGCGCCATTGCCCAGGCGATGGCCTTGCGCGCCTTCGGATCCGCGTCCTTCGGGATCGAGTAGCCCTTCGGCACCGACCCTTCCGGGATGATGCCGTACCCCGAGCCGTCCTCGGTCGCCGCGCAGGACGTGGTGCTGGAGGCGGTGTCCGTCTCGCTGGTGTCCTGGTCGGCGTCGGGGAACGTCGCGGCGATCGCCTTCTGCAGGGCAGTCGCCAGGTCCTCCCACTGTGCGTAGGCATCGCGGTAGGCGGAGCGCTGGACTGCCTGTGCGGCCTGGGTGACGGTCAGCTGCTGCCAGCCGTCCACCGCGAGCAGATGCTTGTAGAACTGGGTGGCGGCGTAGACGGGGTCGTGGATCTCCGTGGCGGTGCCCCAGCCTTGGCTCGGCCGTTGCTGGAAGAGCCCGAGGCTGTCGCGGTCGCCGGAGTTCAGGTTGCGCAGCCGCGATTCCTGCATCGCGGTGGCGAGCGCGATGATCTGCCCCTTCTTCGGCACGTTCATGCTGATCCCGGTGGCCACGATCGTGCGGGCGTTGGGGATCTGCTCCTCGGGCAGGGACAGGCCCTCGACACGGACGGTCTTGGCGTCCGCGCCGTTGAGGATCTTGGTGACCTGCTCGACGACGGCGTCCGTGTCGACGTCGCCCACACACGTGAGGGAGGAGTAGGTGGTCTGGGCGGCCTCGCTGCTGGTGGCCATCAGCATGGCCGTGCCGGCGAGGAGGAGTGGGGAGAGGACGAAGACGCCGATGCCGGCGGCCACGCCCTTCAATCGGGGACGCCTCCCGGCAGGCGGTCACGGTCCGGGGACCGGTGTGCGGGCAGGGGCGGGTAGGGCGATGTCACAACGAGGTCCTTGGTGAAGTCCCGGCGGCGCGTGCGTCGTTGAGGAAAGGGCGCGACGGCCGGGTGGTGGGTAAATCGGGGCCCGGGTGCATGTGCGCGAGTTGCCGCTCGCACCGGCACGGGCGTCGGGTCAGGTGTGCCAGGACATGGGTATACCTCCACGAGGGCAGGGGCGGGGGATGTGCCACCGGCGGTGTTGGCCGGGCAGTTCCAAAACAGTAAGGGCGGATCCCCGGTTGCCGAAATCGTGTTCGGTCAAGGCTCTGTCTCGGGGATTTCGGCGGTGATAGCGCTCAACCGGGGATCGTGCCCTACAGTTTTGACTCCTCCCCTCGCCCTCTCGCTGCGCGGACCCGCGGTGCCTTCCTGCCCGCATTCGGTCCCGCGGGTTATCCGGGCGGGCCGGAGTGTCTCAATCCCTCATCCCACCCGACCCGAATTGGGGTATCTCTTTGCCTTTTTCCCTGCACCAGGGCGACGCGCTCGGCGTCCTCGCCGGACTGCCGGATGACTGTGTCGACTCCGTCATCACCGACCCGCCGTACAACAGCGGCGGGCGGACGGCGAAGGAGCGCACGTCCCGCAGCGCGAAGCAGAAGTACACCTCCGCCGACGCCGGGCATGAACTGCCGGACTTCACCGGCGAGAACATGGATCAGCGGAGCTACGGCTTCTGGCTGACCCAGATCATGACCGAGGCACACCGGCTCACCAAGGTCGGCGGCACGGCGCTGCTGTTCACCGACTGGCGGCAGCTGCCGATCACCACGGATGCCATCCAGGCCGCCGGCTGGCTCTGGCGGGGCGTGCTCGCCTGGCACAAGCCGCAGGCCCGCCCCCAGAAGGGCCGTTTCACCCAGAACTGCGAATTCGTCGTCTGGGCCAGCAACGGACCGATCGACGCCTCCAGGAACCCGGTCTACCTGCCCGGCCTGTACAGCGCCTCGCAGCCGTCGGGCAAGAGCCGGCAGCACATCACGCAGAAGCCCGTCTCCGTCATGCGTGAGCTGGTGCAGATCTCCCCGCCCGGCGGCACGGTGCTCGACTTCACCTGCGGCTCGGGCTCGACGGGAGTCGCGGCCCTGCTGGAGGGCCGTGATTTCATCGGCGTCGAGAAGACCAAGCACTACGCCGAGATAGCCGCCGACCGGCTCACCGAAACGCTGCAACAGACTTTGTCCCAGGACGACTTGACCCTCACGTCCTGAGCCCTGTCGTGCAGCGCGGGCACGGCCTGTGGTGCGTGGCCCGTCACACCATGGCCGTGCCGCGCGGGGCGTTATAGCAGCAAAGTCCCGGTTACCGAAACCGGGGATTCTCCGGATGGTTTGAGCCGCAATTCACACCCAACGGCCGCGGCTCAAGGAGGCCCCTTTTCGTGCCTGAATCCATAGACCCCCCGGAGGACGGGGAGACGGAACCGGTCCGGCTGCCGGAGTCCGATCTGGAGAGCATTGAGGCGAGCGTTCGCAAACTGCTGGACCAATCTGCCGAGCAGGCCCGCCAGCTCGACAGCCTCGCCTCCGCACCGCTGCCCACGGACTCACCGTTCGGCGCCTTCGGCATGCCGGGGTTCGCGGGCCTGCCGCCGCGGAGCGCCCCGCCGGAGCCCCGCCCGATCCTGGAACTGGAGGGCGAGGAGTACGAAGACGAACTCGACGCGCTGTCGGACTGGGTGGATGACTTCCTCGTCCGGGTCTACGGGGCGGAGGTCACCACCGCCGCCCCGTGGTGCGAGCAGTGGCAGGAACACGCCGACGTCGTCGCCTGGCTCCACGCCCTGTGGCTGGCCTACCAGCAGCACAAGGATCCCGAGGCCGGTTTGTCCGGCCTGTTCGTCTGGCACCGGGACTTCCTCACCCACGCCATGGCCACCGTCCGGGCTGCCGGCGGGCCGCTGTCCGCGTGCATGACCGATCCGGACCGACCCGCCCACCGCCTGCTGCCCGGCCCGCCGCCCTCGAGCCGGACCACCGCCGAAACCGCAGAGTCCAAGGAGAACGGCGCACCCGGCCAGGGGGCCGGATGAGCGGCCACGACCGGCCCGCCTTCGGTCTCTCCTTCGACCCGCGCGCCCTGACCGACCTTCTCCAGGCCCCCAGCGACATCCGCGACCTGGCGCTCGCCCAGCTCCAGGACGTCGTCAACGCCCGCCTGTTCGGCGCCAAACTCACCCGCGATCTCGCCGGATGCCGCAAGGTCTACGTCGATCACCGCAATGCGTGGCGCATCGTTTACGCCCAGCGGCCGGCGCCTGCCAACTCCACGCACACCACCGAGATCCACGTCGTGGCCGTACGCCCGCGGGACGCGCACGACGTGTACGACACCGCCCGCGCCCGCCTCGGCATCACCCGACGGCCCCTGGGCGAGCGCACCCACGCGGCCCGCACCCGCTCGCCGCAGCTGGGAGCGCGCCAGCCCATCCCCAAGCCAGGACCACCGCCCTACGCGATGCCCGGCCTTCCCCGACCCGCACTGCCCCCGACCCTGAAGGGCCCCATTCGTTGACGCAGTTCCCCACCCTGATTGACCAGGTCGCCGCCGCGGTACTGGCGCCGGCCGAGGTCACCGAGAACCCGCACCACCGCGCCATCGTCGATGTGTTCGTCGAGATCCAGGACCTCGACCGGCAGCTCGCCGCCCTGTCCGGCGCCGACCGTCCCGCCGGCGTCAGTGCCACCGAGCAGCTCGACACGCTCACCGACCTGCTGATCGAACGCATGGCAGCCGGAGCCGAGTTGAGCGCGCTGCTGTCCACCTCCTGCTGCTGTGAGGCTGCGTACGAGCCCGCACCGCCCAGCGAGTACGAGCCGGTGGAGGACGAAGAGCCCGACTTCGATCCGGACCTCGATCCCGACTTCGAGGGCTTCGACGACTTCGAGGATCTGGAGGGTCCCGACGACCTCGACGGCTTCGACGGCCTCCACGAGGCCACGTGCGAGGAGTTCCTGACCTGCCCGAGTCGGCCGAGGACGATTGTCCACGCCTGCCTTGACATCTTCGACGTCCTGGGTGCAGCGGAGTATGTGAGCACCGCGGAGCTGGTCGCGCGCCTGCGCGAGCTGCCCGGCGAGGCCGATGGACGCTGGCGCTACGCCGACCTCACCCCGGTCCGCCTCGCTCTGCTCCTGCGCCCCTACGGAGTCCAGTCCCGCAAGCCGCGCAACGTCGACGGCAGCCGCTACCGGGCCTACCGGCGCGGCGACCTGCAGGCCGCCCGCCCGGACTGCTCCTGCTGACCCACCCCGCCGTCGCGCGTACGCGCCCGGTGACGGCGGCGGACTGGGACCTGGTCGCCGCCTTCCACGCGCAGTGTTCCGAACAGAACCTGCTGCGCCGCTGGGGCCGAACCCGCCTCACGCCCCGCGACCTGACGCGGCTGCTCGCCCAGGCGCAGTGCTGGATCGGACTCGACGCTCACGAGCGGCCACTGGCCCTCCTCTGCGTCGGGCCCGTCAGCCGGGAGCCGGGCGTCGTCGACCTCGGACTGCAAGTCGCCGACGACCACCACCGCCGCGGCATCGGAACGGCCCTGGCCCGGCAGGCGGCCCGGATCGCCCGCACGCGCGGGGCACACACCCTCACCGCGTTCACGCAGGCGTCCAACGCGCCGATGCTCCGGCTCCTGGAGCGTCTGGGGCCCACCCGGCGCACCCGCGACGGCCCCTACGTCGAGGTCCGCATCGCCCTGGACGCGTGCGCCTCGGACACTCTCCCGCACACAAGAACCGCTCCGACATGAGCTCACCCCCCGCACCCTCGCCCGACCGCCACCCGCGCACCGTGCTCGACCACCGGATCGAGACGGCCGCAGGTTGCAGCATCGAGAAGCTGTGGCGGCACCGCGAGGCCGGTCTCCTCGACGCACCGCACTCGGCCCTGGCGGACGCCCACCGCGACCTCGTCCGGGCCGAGCGGGACGTCACCTTCCACCGTGCCCTTCTCGCCCGCCTGGTGTCCGGCGAGTTCCCCGTCGATCAGGCGCTGTTGGCCCGAATCGAGCGCACGGTCGACCAGCTCGCGCACGCCATCGACGAGCGCGACACCGAGCAGGCCAAGGCCACCGCCGCGCTGGAGCCGATCGAAGCGGCCGCCCCGCGGCAGGCGCCACAGCAGGTGCCGACGAAGGACTTCGCGGCCCTGCTCGCCATCGCCCAGGGCGCCAAGCTCCACGAGAACCTCCTCACCCACCGGCTCGCCGTGGCCACCCCCTCCCGCACCCGCATCTCCTACGCCCAGCTGCAGCGCCTGCAGGCGAGCGGCCTCGTGGACCGCGACACCTCCCACCCAGTGCACGCCGGCCAGCCCGTCACCCTCACCGACGCCGGCCGGGCCGTCCTTGCCGCCCCGCGCCCCGCAGGCCCGCCCGGCACCACGCCGTCGCCCCGGCCAGCGTCATCACGCGCTCCCGCACACTTGCGTCGCTGAACAGCTCAACACGCCCAGCCCACGGCGCCCATGGCGTCGTCGCACCGAAAGCACCGATGCCCACCCACGAACCGGATTTCCGCCTCGACGGATATGAGGCCGTCAACGACCACGTCGCCGACCAGTTCTGGCAGCACATCACCATCGAGCAGGACATGCTCACCCTGCTGGCCGAGCACCACACCGAGGACGGCGGGCACAGCTTCTACGTGATGCACAACCGCGCCGTCACCTGGGGCATCCCCGGGGAACCACAGATCGTCGCCCTGCACCTCAAACGCGACTCGGCGGCGCGCACCTTCCGCTTCACGCACAAGGAACTGCCGCTGCCGTCCATTGCCCAGTCCTGGCTGATCGCCCGCGGCTGCCCCGAGGACAAGATCCTCCTGCCCGACGGCATGGGCACCACACCCGCCAACCAGGCCACCCGCGCCCTGGAGAAGCGACTGCGCAGCGACGGCGACCATTTCGCCCTGCTGACCAGCTACACGCACGACGCCGAGCCGATCGAGACCACCGTGCTGCTGCGCGCCATCGACGAGAAGGCGCCACTGCCGTTCCGGGTACTGCTCGAAGAGGTCGACACCGACGCGTGGACGCACACCCTGCGCGAGGGCGCCTTCGCCACCTTCGAGGCAGCCACCCAGTGGTGGGAAGCGCACTGGAACGGCGAGGCGATCCCGCTGCCGGCCGCGTCACCGCCAGCCAGCCACACCACCGCTCCGGGTGTCCCCGCACTGCCCGCGCACCCCGCTCCACCGCGCGGTCCCAGCCGCTGAATTCGCGGCTACCCACCGGCTTTCCCCTTCCCCGTCCGGTGAAATGCCGTCTGCCCTGAGCTAGGCGGCGCGGAACATAGCACGCAATCCCCGGTTACCGAAACCGGGGATTCTCCGGACTCTTGTTCTCGGCCCGCACGGCATCAGCCCGGGTCCGTTTCCGCATTCCCTTCCCTATTCTCGTGGAGGTCAATTCCCCATGCGCACCAGCCGCATAGCCGTCTCCGCCGCCGTTCTCGGCGCGCTCGCTCTCCCGCTCGTCTCCATCCCCACCGCCAGTGCCGCAACCACCGTCAGCAGCTGCTCGGCAAAGCCGCTCCCGTACAAGGTGCACGCGAAGGCTGTAACGATCCGCTCCAAGGCGTCCTCCAAGTCCACGGCGCTCGGCGTGCTCTACCGCAGCCACAAGTTCACCGTCCACAAGAGCAGCGGGAACTGGCGCTACATCACGGACAAGACCACCGGCGTAAAGGGGTGGGTGTCCGGAACGTACGTCTACCGCGACACCGCCATGTGCCTGGACTAGCAGACCGGCCCGCAATTCCCCTCTTCGGCATCCGGGTTCGCGGACCGCTCCCGCACGGACCGGATTTTCAGTGTATTTTCCCGCCCCCGAAAAGCGAATGAAAGGAGCTTCTCCGTGCCCGAGTTCAGCGAGGACGTGATGGGCGTCGTCACTGAGCGGATCGAGGACCGCTTCCAGATGCCTCTCGCCGATCTGCGCCGGGCGGTTCAGGCGGCACCACAGGCCAACCCCGAGGCCACCAGTGTCGTGCACTGGTACGGCCTGCTCGCCGAAACCCAGGACGCACTCGACACCGCGGAGGACGCGCTCGTCGAGGCGCTCGGCACGCACCCGGGCGAACTCGACGACGCTGTCATGGAGTTGGCGCACCGGGTCAACGCCGCTGTCACTGCACGTGACGGTCGCGTGATGGTCGTGAACTACCTCCTCGACCCCCTCGCCCCTGGCAAGCGCGGGCCTGGCGCCTGGCGTGGTGCCGGCCCCGCCGCGCGCCGCGCTCCGGCGCTGCCCACCGCGGCGCCCGCACTGCCCGGCGAGCGGGGTATCCCGACGCGCGGGGTGACGCGATGAGCGTCATCGACAAGTCCACCAGCCGCGACACCGCGCTGGAGGAGGCGTTCGGTGCCTCCGTCGCCGAGCTGTATGCGCAGGCAGCCCATCTTGAGGTCTGCGCCGCCCTCCACCGTGCGCTGGAACTGCGCAGCTTTCTCGCGGTCGCCGAGGAACAGGTCGTCTGCGTACGTGATCGCGTCCACGCCTCGATGTCCTGTGACCGCGACCTGGGCGACCTGTCCGCCGAGGACCTGCGCTGGGACGCCCAGTGGCTGGAGGCTGCGCTGGCCGGCCGGGACGGCTACGTCGCCGCCCTCGACGACCTCCTGCGGACCATGCCCGCTCCCGATCAACGCCCCGCGCAGCCGGTGCAGTTCGCTCAACCGAAGATCACCGCCACTGCTCCGCCCGCCCCGGCAACCGGCCGTGCCGGGGCGGTGCGGACCCACCGCCCCTGAAAGCCCGCCGATTGCCCCAGCCCGACGCCACCGCCCACGCCATCTCCGAGATCATCGCCCAGCGCATCGAGGCACTGTTCGGACAGCCGCTCGCCGAACTCGAAGCCCTCGCCGACACCACCCCCGATGCCACCCTGCTCGCCGCGCTAACCGGCAGTCACAGCGACCTGGCGCTCGCTGAGCGCAACATCGCCTTCCAGCTGGAGAGGCTGCGCGAACTCATCGCCCCTGAGCGGGAGATCGGCCGTTTTGCCGCCGGTCACATCGTCGACTGCGCCCGCCGCATCGCCGAGTCCGTCGCCGCCCGTGACGCCTACGCCAAGAACACCGGCGCGGTCCTGGCGGGACTGCGCCGCGCACCGGCCCCCGACACCCCACCGCCGGCTGTGCCCGTACCCGCCTCCCCGCAGGCCGCCGCCTCCCGCACCCGCTGATCTGCCCGCACTGCTTGAGGAGCCCCATCCTTGGCCACCACCGCTCAGCCCCCCACCACCCCGAACGACTACTCCAGCGTCACCAAGACGCTGGATCTGCTCGCCCCGCGCTGGAGCGTGTGGGTGCTGATGACCCTCTCCTCCCAGCCGCTGCGCTATGCCGAGATCAAACCCCGGCTGCCGTGGCTCGCCGACGGCCAGCTCCACCCCCGGCTGCGCCACCTCACCAACGCCGGCGTGGTCGAACGCACGGAGTACGCCCCGCGCCACGTCACTTACGGCCTCACTGGCCGGGGTGCCGAGCTGCTCCCCGTCCTGGCCGTGATCGCCTCTTGGGGCGACACCTACCTGGAGAAGCAGCTCGTCACGAGCAAGGCCACCGGTGAGCTGGAGCCCGAGCGGATCCCCCCGGCCCAGAACATCGACGACACGATCACTCTGATCGCCCCGCGGCACGCCACCCCGATCCTTATGACCCTGCAGGCCCGGGGCCGTGCGAGCGCCAAGGCCCTGGCCACCGAGGCTATGCCTGGATACGGGCTGACTGCTGTCTACAAGCCCCTGGACCGACTGGTGGCCGACGGCCTCGTCACGGTCACAGGCAGCGACGACTTCCAGCTGTCCGCCAGCGGCCAGGCACTCGCCCCCGTCTTCCAGGCCATCACTACGTGGGCTGTCCTCCCGTCCGCCGGGACCGACCCGCTTCGCCGACCGGGGACCGCCCCGTCCAAGACCCGCTCCGGCACGTGGGCGACCACCCCGACGCGCCTTCCGGCACCCGCCATTCCGGCCGCATCGTCTGCTGGCCCTGCCCTGGCCACCACCCCGCCGCCGGACGGCCCGGCGTGGAAGTCCAGCGACCTCTTCTCCCACCAGATACCCGCCCGCCCCATCACCCCGGCAGGAGGCCCGCGTCGATGACAGCCGCCCTGCCCACCAGCGTCTTGCGTGAACGCCGCGCGATCCGGACCCTGTCCCTGCCCGGCCTGATACGCCTGATCACCGAGATCGACGACAACGGCCCTATCAGTCGCCAACGCGGCAGCCTGCAGGGCGCCCTCGGCGACCTCACCACCGGACAACTGCGCCACGCCATCGACACCGCACGCGACCTCGGCCTCATCCACGCCCGCGGACACGCCTTGGCCCGCTACCAGCTCACTACGAGCGGCAAGGACCTGGCCGAGGTGTACGACACCGCAGCACGCTGGGCCCGAACCAACCAACTTCCCAGCCGCACCAGTGACTTCGTCGCGCGCGTCCAGCACGCCTTCCAGATGCAGGACGGCGGCCCGGGGCAATCCGGCGCAGCGACCGAACCGTCGGCTCCGCGCGCGGCGCTGTCCGAGTGGCTTACGGCGTACCCCCGCGTCCTGCACCAGGACATCGCCCGCTCCTCCTGTGCGGCGGAGGAATCGGGGCACGCTGCGTGAGATCCCGTGTCGGACCCTGGCATGCCCGTCGCCCGGTCCCCACTCTGCTGCGCGGCATCTACCTGCCGCGCAGCACGGACGCTGCCGCGTTCGCCATGGCCACCTACGGCATCCCGCTGCTGGTACTGGCCACCACCAACTCGGCCGCCCTGACCGGCCTCGCGTTCGCGCTGGAATGGGTGCCGAGACTGGGTTCGTTCGCCTTCGCAGGGGTTCTGGTCGACCGCCACGGGACCACCGCCGTGCTCCGTTTCGCCTCTGCGGGCCGGGCCGTGGTTGTCCTGGCCACCGCGTTCATCTTGCCAACGCAGGCGGGCCTCAGCGCGACGGTCACCGTCATGCTGCTCGCCGCGTCCACCGGGATCCTCACTGAATGCTCCTACATCGCGGCCGAGACCGCGGGCGGAGTCGCCGGCCGCGAGGCCGGCGCCCGCGCCCACCGCGTTCAGTCGGTGCTGCTCGGCATCGACCAGTTCGCCACGCTGGTCGGCCCCGCACTCGCCGGGCTGCTCCTGCAGCGGGCCGGCGCCACCGGAATGCTGATCGTGATCGCCGTCTTCTCGCTGCTCACCAGCGTCTTGGCCCCGCGCCAGCGCCACCGGAGCAAGCCCACCGCGCCGCAGCCCGTCCTTAAGGGGCTACACACCGGCTGGTCGACCCTCCGCGCGCTACCGGCCCTCGGCTGGCTGGTGACCGGACTGACCGTCTCCAACCTGACCGTCGGCCTGCTGCAGGCCGCCACCCCAGTGATCATCGTCAAACAGCTCGGACACTCCACGGCCGACGTCGGGCTCATCTGGTCGGCAGCCGCCGTCGCCTCTCTCCTCGCGGTCGCCCTGTGCCGCCGGGCGATCGACCGCTTCGGCCTGTGGCCGGTCGGCGCCGTGTCCGCCACGATCGCCGCCTTGGCGTGCCTGGCCGTCTCCTTCGCCGACACCTACGGCAGCTATCTCACCCTGATCGCCTTCCTCATGGCCGGCGAGGGCGGCATGACCGTCGTGCTGCGCACGCTGCGCTCCCGCCTCATCCCCGCACCGGTGTTCGGCGCCACCCTGTCGCTGACCATCCTGCTGCTCCTGCTGCCCTTCCCCTTCGCCGGTGTCCTCGTCGCCACTGTGCCGCCCGCCCAGCTCGGCCACGTGATCACCATCTGCGCCGCACTGCAGGCGCTGGGCCTAGTCGCCGCCTTCGCCCGGCTGCGCACCACCCCCGCCCTGCGCACCTCCTGCGCCTGACCCGCCCGGTCACCCTCCCGCTCACCACCGGAGACCGCCGCCATGCCCACGTCCCACACTCTTGCCGACCCCTACGCCCTGCCGGTAGCCCGAGCGTCGTTTCGAGCGGGCTCGCGCCCGACGCTGACCGACCGGTTCGTGGCCTTCGATGCTGAGCATCCGTACGTCTACAGCGCCCTGGAGCGCCTGACGGCCGACCGACTTGCCGCCGGCGCCACCCGGGTCGGGCTCAAGGCGTTGTTCGAGGACCTGCGCTGGCAGCTGCCCGCGGGCGTGCGTGGACTGAACAACTCCTTCACCGCCCTGTACGCCCGCAAGTTGATCGAGGACCACCCCCAGTGGGCGTCTGCCTTCGAGCTGCGACGCCGCCGCACCCCCTGACCCAGGCGCCCTGCCTCAGCTCTTCGTTCCCCCGCACTGTTTGGAGCCTTGTTGTCCTCTCGCCCCGTCGTCCTGGTCGTTGCCGCCTCCGACATGGAGGCCCAGGCGTATCGCGGCACCTGCCTTCAGAGCGTTGCCGCCCACTACGACGTCGTCCTGATCTCCGGCGCCGCGCCGACCTGGGAGAAGGAGTTCCTCCTCGACTACGAGGTCGCCGACCCCGCCGATCAGGCGGCGCTGACCGCGGCCGGGCACGCGCTCGCCGATCGGCACGCGCTGGCCGGCGTGATGACGTGGACCGAGTGGTATCTCATCCCCGTCGCCCGCCTGGCCCGCCGGCTCGGCCTGCCCACCACCGCTCCGGAGGCCCTCCAGGGCTGCCGCAACAAGCACACGAGCCGCAGCCTGTTCGCCCGCCACGGGGTGCCCTCCGCCGCCTCCGTCAGCGTGCGCACCGAGCACGAGGCGACAGATGCCGCCCGGCGCATCGGCTTCCCCGTCGTCCTCAAACCCGCCGCGCACGCCGCGAGCATGGGCGTCATCCGCGTCGACACCGCCGACCAGCTGCAGGCCGCGTACGCCTTCGCCGCCAAGACCGCCAGCCACGGAGTGGAGAGCACTCAGGTCCTGGTCGAGGAATACCTCGACGGCCCGGAGGTGAGTGTCGAGTGCGTCACCCACCAGGGACAGACCACTGTCGCCGCTGTCACCCGCAAGACCGTCGGCATGCCGCCCCACTTCGAGGAACTGGCGCACATGGTCGACGCGAACGACCCGCTCATTGCCACCGTGGCCCCGGCCGCCGTCGCGGCCATCGACGCCCTCGGTGTCACCGACGGCGTCAGCCACGTCGAGATCCGCGTGGTCGACGGCCGCCCCCGCCTCATCGAGGTCAACGCCCGGATCGCCGGCGACATGATCGGCCACCTCGTCCACCTGGCCACCGGCGTCGACCTCGCCCGTGCCGCCGCAGACATCGCCTGCGGACATACTCCCGACCTGACGCCGACTCGCCACCAGGCCGCGGCGATCCGCTTCATCTACCCGGCCTACTCCGGCACCCTCACCGCCCGCTGTGTCACGAAACCCACCAGGGGAGTGGAGCGCGTGCGCTTCCAGCGGCAGGCCGGCGACCAGCTCGTGCTGCCGCAGGACGGGGGCGATCTGTTCACCGCTCGCATCGGCTACCTGATCACCACCGGGCAGACCGCCACCATCGCCCAAGCCCGCGCCCAGGAGGCGTACCGCAACCTCGACGTCCAGGTGGCTGCGGTCGCGCAGGCGGCCCCGGTCACCCGGGAGCACGCCGCGTGAACCAGACCGCGGGGCCCGAGCTGGCGCGCAGCCGCCGTCTGCTGACCGGGTACTTTGCCGGCTTGGGTGTGGTGATGGCCGTCTGGGGCGCACGCATGCCGGCCGTTCAGAACACCGCCGAGGTGAGCACCGCCGGGCTCGCCCTGGTCCTGCTGGCCGCTGCCCTCGGCATGGTCGCTGGACTCCAGACCGGCGGACGCCTCGCCCACCCGGCCCGCCTGCCCGCACTGCTGACCGGCGGTGCCATCGCTCTCGCCGTCTGCCTTGCCGTCCTCGGGGTATGCCGCAGCCTGGAGAGCCTCCTGGTGGCGGCGTTCGTCTTCGGCGCCGCACACGGCGTCCTCGACGTCGCAGTCAATGCCGCTGCGGTCCGCTGCCAGAACGCTCACGGCCGCCCGATCATGGGCCGGTTGCACGCGAGTTTCAGCCTCGGCGGCCTCGCAGGCGCCGTGCTGGCCTCAGCCACCGCCCACACCCCGCACACCGTCCTGTTCGCCGGCGTCGCAGCCATCGCCGCCACGGCGGCAGGTGCAGCGACGCGCCTTACCTGCTGTCTTGCCAGCCCTGGACTCGAGCCCGTCCACAACCGTGTGGCACCGGGCTTGGACGAGCGCGGGAGTCTGTCGCGGCCCCGGTTGTGGCTGCTGGGCGCACTGGCGGCCGGAACCCTGCTGGGCGAGGGGGCCGCTGCCGACTGGGCTGCCGTCCACCTGCACGACCTCGGTGCGACCGCCGCGACCAGCGCCGTGGCGTACGGCGTCTACAGCGCCGCCATGGCCGCCGGTCGCCTCGCCGGAGACCGGCTCACCGCCCGCTTCGGCGCTCCCGCTGTTGTCCGGGCCGGCGCCGCCCTGGCCGCGCTCGGCCTCGCAACCGGGCTTGCTGGCTCCACCATCGCCTTTGCCCTCCTGGGGTGGGCGGCCTTCGGCCTGGGGTTGTCCGTCACCATCCCCAGCCTGATCACCGCCGCAGGCATCGGCGGCCCCCGCGCGGTCGCCACCGTCGCGGTCACCGGCTACGTCGGCCTGCTCGCCGGACCCGCCCTCATCGGCGCCCTCGCCACCGTCACCGCCCTGCCGCACGCGCTGCTGCTGCCCGCCCTCCTCGCCGCCGCCGTCGCCGCCCTCGCTCCCAAAGCCCTGGAGAAACCCACCCCTTGACCCGCACCTCCGTCTCCCCGAACGGCGTGGACGCCCTACTCCTCGACTACAACGGTTAGGTCCAGTGTCTCTACCTGTCTCAGCTCGTTGACAGCATGAACGACGAGGTACTGCTGGGCTGTTAGGTTCCGCGGTCGTTACGACCAGCCGCGGGAGTGCGATGCCTTACTTCTTCACCTCGTCCAGCCATCTGGCCCGGCACCAGAAGGCGCTGGGCAAGCTCGGCTTCGATGTGTCTCAGCTGCTGTCCGGGCCAGCGGTGCCGGAGGGCACGCCGTTCTTCGTGGACGAGAACATGCGTCCGGTCGAGCCGATGTGCTCGTACTTCTTTGATCTCGCCCGGCACGTGGGCTCGGAGAGCCTTCGGGACTACGCGTACGACCTGATGGGGCTGGAGGACTTCCTGGCCCGGGTGCTGGATCCGCCGTCGGATCTGTTGTCGGCGACCGAGGCGGACCTGGTGGCCTTCCGGCGGTGGCGTACGCAGTTGGCTCCGGTGCCGGTCGGGCCAGCGACGTGGCGGCGCAACCGTACGGCGATCAACGGGTTCTATGACTGGGCGGTCGGTACGGGTCTGCTGGAGCGGCGACCGTACGCTCGGCGTCGCAGTGGGCGGGATGCCTTGTCGTGGGGAGCGGCTGCCGATCTGGATGTGCGGCATCTGTCGCGGGCGCAGTACGTGATGCTGCACCGGGTCGGTCTCGGGGGTGATCTCCCGGACGGCAGTGCGGATCCGGGTTTCCGGCGTGCGGGGCGGCTGCGGAACATGGCGGGCGCGGACCTGGCGGTGACGACGGGGATGCGGTTGCGGGAGTTCAGCTGCCTGCTGGACATGGAGGTGCCGCGCCCGTGCCCGGGGGCTGGGGCGGTTCCGGTGGCCCTGGGGGCGATCGCGAAGTACGGCTTTGCCCGGGTGGTGATGGTGCAGCAGGCGGTGTTGCGGTCGTTGGAGCTGTACCGCCGTACTGAGCGTGCCGCCCAGGTGGCGCGCAGTCATAGGGTGCTGTGGCGACGGCGCGCGGAACTGTTCGTGGTGGACGACGTAGATGAACGGCGGATGCGGGTGTCCGGGCTGCTCCATGGTCGTCGGCGGTCGTTCGAGGTGGTGGCGATGCCGGCGCCGCTGCGGCGGATCGCGGTGCTGGCGGGGGAGCGCGGGCTGGAGCCGCTGGGGTTGTTCGTGGGCCGGGGCGGTGGGGTGCTGTCGGCGTCGCGCTGGCAGCAGGTGTTCGATGCGGCGGCCAAGCGTGCCCGCGTGCTGTCGGAGGCGTGGGGCGGGGTGGAGATGCCGCGCAGGGTCCGGCTGCACGATCTACGCCATACGTTCGCGGTGTTCATACTGCGGCTGTTGACGGAGCAGGTCGTTGAGGACGAGCGGCGCCGCCGGGAAGCGGGCGGATCAGGGGTGTGGCTCATGCAGCACGTGGCCCGGTCGCCGCTGCTGATTCTGCAGCGGCTGCTGGGGCATCGTGATCCGCGGTCCACGATGAAGTATCTGCGCTACCTGGAGGACGTGAGCGCGATCGTGGCGCGGGCGGTGGAGGAGTGGACGCGGGAGGACCGCACGTTCGCCGACTACGCCTTGTTGTGTGCCGGCCGGGACGGCGGTGGTGTGTGATGCCGCGGCGTGGGGAGCGGAGTCAGGTGCCGGGGCAGCGGGTCGAGCCCGTGGCGGTGGTGGCGGAGCCCGCGCGAGTGGGGGTGCGGGAGGTGGAGCGTGCGTCCCGCCGGGACGGTGCGGTGTGCCGGGTGGATCCCGGCCGGTTCGCCTGTCGGGCTCTGGCGGCGGAGTTGGCCGACGAGTGGGTGCTGTACTGCCGGGCGCGTGCCCTGCGGGGGCCTGACCGGGCCGCGCGGGCGGTGCGGTCCTTCGCCGCTTTCGCCGACGCATGGCTGGCCGAGCGTGGGATCGATCCGCAGCTCGTGCGCCTGACCGGAGGACCGACAGACCTCACGGAGATCGTCTATGAGTGGGAGCACGAACTACGCCGCGTTCACCCTTATCCGTCCAAACGTGGCTACGAGTTGGCGTCGAATCTGCTGGCGCTGATCGAGCAGCGGTCCGTACGGGAGGGGGACCTGCCGCCCAGGCTCGCCGCCCGGGCGCAGGCGGCGCCGCTGTTTGGGAAACCGGCTGAGGGGCCTCCGCTGGAGGAGTTCAGCCAGGCCGAGCGCGTTGCGCTGCGGGATGCCGCCCGCCACGATATCCGGGCCCTCGAAGGTCGTCTGGCGGCCGGCCGGGACTTGCTGGAGACGGGGTGCGATCCCCGGTGCGGCGGCTGGGAGAGTGTGGCGAACCTGGTCTGGGCGGTGCATCAGGGACTGCTGGACACGACGGTGCTGCGTGCCCATCTGCCAACGTCACCCGGACACTGGCCCACCGAGATCCGGCAGATCGCCGGGGACGCAGGTGCGACATGGGCCCCGCAGGCGCTGCTGGCGGGCCTTGCGGCGATGGTGTTCCCGCGTGAGCTGGATCTGCAGCCGTTTCGCGTGTTGCTGCTCCTGGCCATGGACGAATGCACACCGGAGGAACTCCTCGATCTCGCCGTGGACGACGTCGAATTCACCGACGGCGGAGTGCGCCTTGCACAGACCAAGCGCCGCGCCGGACGGATCCGACGCCGCCTGCACTCCGGTAGTGCGGCGGCCGACGATGGTGACGGGTCCACGTTCGACGGGGAGGGCCGCTGGGACGTACCGGGGCTGCTGCGTCGCATGTTCGCGGTCACAAGCCCGGTCCGGCACGCCTACCCGGACGTCGCCAACTGGCTGTGGGTGGCGGTGGAGCCTTCCGGCGCCGGCCGGGCGCGGGTACGCGGGCGGCGGGCCGAGTTCGTCCTTTCGGGGCGCCGACTGACCGACTGGATCACCCGTCAGCGCCGGCCCAACGGACGTCCGCTGGAGATCACGGCGCCGCACGATGCCCGGAGACTGCGCAAGACAGCCAAGATCGGAAGGGTGGTCGCGCTGGGCGGCACGGTCGCCGACCTGGCGGGCGACGACCACCACGTGGAGGTCTTCCGCCGCCACTACGCGCACGGCACCACCGCGCACGTCCTGGCGGGACGGGCCGTCACCGCGGCCCAGCAGAGGGTGTTCGCGTCGCTGACCCGACCGGTCTTCACCGACGAGGAAGCCGTGGCCGACCTGACAGAGCCCGAGGTGAGTGCCGCGCTGGGCATGGATGTAGACACCGCCGAGGCGATGCGGGACGGGCAGCTGGACATGGGCCTGGTCAACTGCCGCGACCCCTATGCCTCCCCGCACACGCCCACGGGCTCGGTGTGCCATGTCGCGCCGGCGATGTGCATGCTGTGCCGCAACGCGGTCGTCTTCCCCTCCCACCTGCCCCGCCTGGTGCTGCTGGCCGAGCACATCGAGCGGATGCGTAACCGGCTCACCCCGCCCCAGTGGCAGGCCCTCTGGGGCCGCCAGGCCGCCGCACTGGCCCAGTTGTTCGACGAATGCGCCGCGTCGATGCCCGACGCCCGCCGCGCGGCCCAGCAGGGCCGAGCCCGGCTTGACCTCCCCCTCGGCATGCGAACGGAGTACGACCGGTGAGCGCCCCCGCCCGCGACGAACCAGGTCTGCGGACTCCCCGGGCGGCGTTCCGCGACGACCAGCCGGTCTTCACCGTCGCCAATGGACTGCTCGAACATCACCAGGATCCAGTGCCCCGCTTCGGCGAGCGGGAACGCTGGAGCGGCTCCTGCCTGCGCCGGCCGAGCAACGTCATTCCGGGCAACTGGCGGATCGTCTTCCCCACCTTCGACGTGGCATGGAACTTGCGGGCCAGGGAGGTCGCCTTCGCCCTGCTCAACCCGACCCACCCCGTCCTGCGGACCGTCGGCGTCTTCCGTCCCGCCCAGCCGGCCCACCTGTCCACGGTGCGACAGCTGATCGAGCGCCTCGGCGTACTGGGCCGCTGGGCCATCGCCCAGAATCAGCCCAGCCACCTCCTGCGCTGGACCGATGACTCGCTCACCGCGTTTCTGGCCTCCCTCCTGCAGGCCGGCGTGACCCGGGAGCGGTCCCTGATCCCCTACCGGTCCATGCTCACCGCCCTGCACGACCTGCATCCCGTGCTGACCGGCGGCGGACTCCTCGCCGACCCGACACGATCCGCCGCCGTGGGCGCGGCCTGCACCACACCGACCCCCACGGTCGAACCGGCCGTATGGTGGCCGCTGCTGCGGGCCGCCTGGACCTACATCGACTCCTTCGCCGACGACATCCTCACCGCCCGGGAGGAGGCTCTCGCCCGGCCCGCACGCGCCGCCCCGGCCGGTCCGTCACGGGCGCGGCCGAGCATCGATGAACGGCTGGCCGCCTGGCTCGCCGACCCCGCGACCCGAATTCCCGTGCACGCCGACGCATTCCGCACCAGCCCGGCAGGCACCCCGATGTGGTCGGTGATCAGCCTGCTGATCACCGACGGCACCAACGAGCACGCCCTGGGCGCCTCGCGCCCATCCGCCGCCTCACGCCGCCGCCGCGTCCTGGCCGAAACCGCCCGCGGACGCACCATCGCCCTCACTCCCGGCCAGGCCGAGCAGATGCTCGGCCTCACCCGCCAACCCAACGCCCCGTCCACGCAGACGTCTCAGCGCTCACAGGCCGAACGCGACGCCGCCCTGAAGACATGGCTCGCCGAACCCGGCCACCTCGTGCCGGTCCAGGAGACGACCCGCACCACCGCCCATGGAGACCAGGTTGTCCGCACCCCTCGCTGGTCGCTGCTGGCCAGCCTCGTCTACGGCCCCGGCGGCCCGCGCACCATCTCTCCGAGCTCGGCGGCCTCCCGCCGACGCCGCGCGATCGCCCAGGCCGCCGTTGACGCAGGCCAGTACCAGGTCCTGGCAGGGCAGGCCCGCGCCGCCGACCTGCCTCGCCCCACACCGCACTTCACCGTCGTACGACGCGCCGACGGCACCGAAGGCCCGTGGCGCACTCAGCTGAGCGACCGCGACCTCGGCGAGGAACTGCGGGCCCTGCAAGGCGCCGTGTACTGCTTCGTGGCAGCGCTGTCGATGATGCGCGATTCCGAAATCCAGGAGATCCGCCGCGGAGCCCTCACCCACCACTACGGCTCACCCGCCCTGCGCTCGCACAAGCTGAAGAACGAGCCTACGCCCGTCGAAGAGAAGTGGTGGATCATCCAGCCCGTCGCCACCGCACTGACCGTCCTCGAACGCCTCTCACAACACCCCACCCACCTGTTCACCACCCTGGCCACGCCCGGCACCTCGGGCCACGGCCGGGGAACAGGCCGACGTGGCCTCAGCGCCCCGTACGTCATCGACACCTTCATCGCCCATATCAACGCGCACCGCCACACCACCGGCCTTGGACCCATCCCCGACGCGCGGGTCCGGCCGCACCAGTTCCGCAAGACCATGTCCGTCATCTGCGCCCAGGAACCCGACGGCGAGATCGCGCTCGGCATCCAGCTCAAGCACGCCGCCCGCCGCATCCTGGCCAACCCCACCACCCACTCCTACGCCGCCCCCGACGGCGCCTGGATGCGCGAGTTCGACGACCGGCTCGCCACCGCCGCAGCCGCCAAACTCACCGGGCTGCTGACCAGCCGCACCACCGGTGCCACCGTCGCCGTCGGACCCGCAGCCACCCGTCTGCACGCCGGCCTCGACCGCGCCGCCGCCCAACTCCCCGCCGTCGCAGACCCGCAAGGGACGCCGCCCGGCCTCCAAGCACTCGCCGCTGATCCCCGCGCAGCGGCCGATCTCATCCGCAGTGAACTGCCCGAGCTGCACTTCGGCACCCTCAACCACTGCCTGTGGCAGCCGGAATGGGCCGAATGCACCAAGCACCTCCCGGACAACGAGGGCGGTGCGCCACTCATCGGGGCCTGCCAGCCGGCCCGCTGCCGCAACTCCGCAGTCACCGCCGACCATGCCCCCACCTGGCTGGCCGAACAACACGACCTCACCCAGCAGCTACGCGACCGCCGCCTTCCACCCGCCCGCCGAGCCGCCCTCCAAGCCCGCCTCGACGACGTCGAGACCATCACCACCGCCCTCACCTAGGACCAGTAAATGGCCGTCTCCCCAGCCACCCAAGCCAAACTCCGCGCCGCAATGACCCGCCTCTTGGCCGGACAGCCCCAGCACACCGACGGAGCCCTGACCAAGGAAAACCTCGCCCGTGAAGCCGGCGTCAGCCACGCCACCGTCCACCGCGCCACCGACGTCCTCGCCGAATGGAACTTTCAAGTCCCCCATCCCGTCCGCCGCACACCCGGCGAGCATGCGCGCGACGACGCCATGACCGCACTGCGCACCCGGCTGGCCCAAGCCCGCGGCCAAGCACGCGAACTCCAAGGCCAGCTCGACGCCCTGGCCACTGTCACGGCGAACCTCTACGCCGAGAATCTCGCCCTGCGCAGACGCCTGCACGGCCGCAATCCCGCCCCAGCCGCTTGACGATGTCAACGCCCTGGCGTGACCAGGTTGATGAGCTGCTAAACGCCGCGCAAGTTGGGGCCGATCTTCGGCCCAACAGCGGTTGAGTTGGGCCGCCGGGTGGTGGTTCCGACGCTTGCGTACTGCGTAGGCATTCTTGGCGCCGCTCGCCTGTTCGATGACCTGGCCAGATCGGCCTTCGACCTGTGTCGCTTTCGGCTCTACAACGCCCGTCTTCCATGGTCGACTTCGCCAGCGGAGGAGGGGCACACTGCGGGGCCCTGCGTTTCAAGTCTGCTGACGTCTACTCCGCACTTCGCCGACCTGCCGGGTCATGACCAGCGCGAACATGCCCCGCGGAGCTCTCTTGTCCCGCGGGTGAGTCGAGCAAGGGATCGAAGCCTGCCGAGCAGGCCCGGGAAGGCCGAACGACACTCTCTGCAGTACTCCGAACGCTGCGGCTCGACCGCGCCCGTGATGCCCCACCAGTTCCGCCGTTGGTGCCTCCACCCGGGCGACGGCACGCCGGTGCCTGTCGCGCCGGACGCGGGCCGGACCCGCTCACGACATAGCATCCTCTGACCCACAGTGATGCCATACCCGCGGAGGTTTCTGCATGACACGACCACCCGGGGCCGGGGACGTGCACGATCCGGGCCAGACCGCCGTCGATATGGCTGGGGGAGGCGAGGGCCTCGGCCCGCCCGCCTCGCCGACCCGCAATCATGCCCATGTGACACGCGGCCTGGGCTACGTACCGGAATCCAGTCTCCCCACCGGGCTGTTCGGCCGGATGTTCCGCTCACTCGACCCGTACCTCCCGGACAGTGCGCGCATCGACGCCATCGCCGCTCGCATGGCGGAGCCGTCCGACGCCGTGCTTGACGGGAGGCTCCCGGCTGGCTACACCTACCTGGGCCAGTTCATCGACCACGACATCACGTTCGACCCCACCTCCAGCCTCCAGCGGCAGAACGACCCCGACGCACTCGTCAACTTCCGCACCCCGCGATTCGATCTGGACTCGCTCTACGGACGAGGGCCGGCGGACCAGCCCTACCTCTACGAGCGGACGCCGGGCACTGGCCAGTCCAGGTTCGTCATCGGCGCCTCGAAGGGCAAAACCCGCGGAGAGCTCGATCTGCCGCGCGACTCGCGCGGCGTCGCGCTCATCGGCGATCCACGGAACGACGAGAACGTCATCATCAGCCAGCTCCAGCTCACCTTCCTGCTGTTCCACAACAGGGTGTGCGACTGGCTGACGGCCGACGGCGGGACGGAGCACGCGCGGCAGCGCCGGGCCGACGAGGGGGTCTTCGACTGCGCCCGGCGGCTCGTGCGGTGGCACTACCAGTGGATCGTGGTCCATGACTTCCTCAAGCGGATCACCGACCCGGTCACCTACAGGGACGTGTTGCGCCAGGAGCCTTTGGTCCCGCAGGGCGATCCGGTCGAGCAGGTCAGGCTCCGCTTCTTCGCCTGGCGGCATCAGATCTTCATGCCGGTCGAGTTCGCCGTGGCGGCCTACCGATTCGGGCACTCGCTCGTACGCCCCGGGTATCGGCTGAACGCGGCAGTCGGCCCCCTGCCGGTCGTCAGCCCCGGCCTGCCGGCCAGCCCCCGGGACGAACTCAGAAACCTCGGCGGATTCCGGCGGCTCCCCGCAGGCTGGCAGATCGACTGGGGCCGCTTCTTCCCCCTAACCGACACCGGCAGCCTCCAGCACGCCCGCAGGATCGACCGGTACCTGGCCCTGCCGCTCCTGGCCCTGCCCCCGGCTCTGGCCGGCGGTGAGATCACCGATCTCGCGCGGCGCAACCTGACCCGCGGTGCCCGGCTCGGCCTGCCTTGCGGGCAGCACGTCGCACTGGCCATGGGCCTCGAGCCGCTCGACGACGAGGAGCTGGACCTGCCAGACGGGGGACCCGCGCCCCTGTGGTACTACGTGTTGCGCGAGGCGGAACTGCACGACGCGGGCCGCACGCTGGGCGCCGTTGGCTCTAGGATCGTCGCGGAGGTCTTCGCCGGCATGCTCGCGGCCGATCCCTCGTCGTACCTGCACAACGCACCGGGCTGGCAGCCGGTCTTGCCGAGCGCCCGACCTGGTGAGTTCACCATGGCCGACCTGATCAGGTTCACCGGCTTCGGCGTTCGGGAATAGTCTCACCCCCCTGCCGTGACGTGACGGGGCGAAGGAGCGACATCACCGGGCCATGCGAAGCCGCCTCGGTCCTGCCGTCACGGCCTGGGCGAGCGCACTCACCTCGCGACGACCCGGCCGCCGAGGCGTGCGGCACAGTGGCGTCCCGCCCAGTGGCAGACCTCCTCCGCCCAGGTCGTGACCGGTCGGTCGCTCTCCGCCGGATACGCATCCGCGTCACCGACAGGACCGTCGCCAAGCGCGACAGCCTGCGCGTACACCGCGCCGAGCCGTTCATCACGCCGCCGGACCGACAGCTTTCCTCGGCTGGTGAGCGCATGATTGTTCATGGACAAGTGCCGCCGCAGCGACTCATCCTCGATCAGGGCCGACGCGGCGGCGGTGAAGTCGGCTACCCGCCGCGCCTGCGGGATCGTGTCCCGCACGAACAAGGCGTTCTCACCGTCGGCGAACAGTTCGTCGATGTGCTCCATGCCCGGGCCGGCCGGGCACACGACGGCCAAGCCCGCGGCTGCGGCCTCCAGCAGACCCATGCCGAAACTCTCGAACGCGGTGGGGGAGAGGAACACATCGGCTCGACGCAGCCGCTCCAGGTAGTCCGTACGCGGCAGCACCGGCACCAGCTCCACCCCGGCCGCAACCAGTCGGCCGACGAGTTCGGCGGGGCAGGGCCCGAGGAAGACCAACCGCACTGTGGAGCCGTGGCGTTCTCGTAGACGTACGAAGACCTCGGCTGCCACCGCGGCCCCCTTGTCCTGTGCGGTCCTGCCCATGTACAGCACGCACACGCGGCCTGTGCTCCGTGCGTGCGGGGCTGTCGCAGGCACGGCGGGATGGACCACCTCGGACTTGGCCGCCAACATCTCCACGATCTCCGGCCGGTGCACGCCGCAGGACAGGTGGTCGATGAACATACGGCGGGCGTAGTCGGTGCGGAACAGCAGCCGGGCGCAACGCCCGTCGGCGTACCGCGCCGCCATCGCGGCCTCCCGGCGCGCTACCGCGCGCGGGCCTGGGAACGGCGGTTCCCCGCGGGCAGCGGCCCCCAGGGCGAAGAACCGCCCGACCCTGAGCGGAGTCATCAGGGAGTCTGCGTCGACGACCCACGGCAGCGGAGACCGGACCGGCAGCCGGGACGAGTGCACGACCGCCACCCCTTCGGGCACACCGGCGAACTGCACCCACTCCGAGACCGCCGGATCGTGCAGGGGGGAGAACGGGCGCCGGGCCTCGCGGTCGGGACAGAAGTGAAGCGTATACGCGCACTGGACGTACGAGACGCCGGTGGGTGGCCGGGCAAGCAGCGATCCGTGCACCCCAACGTGTAGTTCATGCGCCGGTCCGAGGAGGACTTTCACGGCGTCGTAACCGGAGCCGGAGAGGGAGCTGGAACCGGCGGCGCGACCCCGAGACGCTCACGCATGTGCGCGATGAGGCGGCTCAGTCCGCAGCAATCCGAGGTGAATTCAGGGTCGTGCCGGGACGCGATGTACCGCTCGTGCGGGCACCACCCGTTGCACACGCCAAAGTCGGGGCAGTCCCGGAGCGAGGTGAGCGCACGCTCGTTCGAGCCCCGTAGCCTGACCAGAGTCGGCCCTTCCCGGAAGGAGGCGAACGAGTCGCTGAGAACGTTACCCAACGTGTACCCAGGATCCCCGAGGAATAGATCGCAGTGCGCCACCTCGCCGTCCGGCTCCACCAGGTAGTAGCGGCCAAAACAGTCGCCGGCGAGGGTGCAGACCCTGGCGCTCCGTCCCGACAGCCGGTCCAGCAGGCCCTCGAACTCCCGGACGCGGATGGAGCGGTCGCCATGGGCGAGCCAGCGGTCGAAGTACGCCTGCAGGAATCGGCTCATCTCCGCCGGCGTTACATAGTGCGACGTCAACGTGCCGGGCGGCGCGTCCGGCTGGTTCGTCGGTTTGGCGGCCAGCAGACCGTAGTTGGTGATCCCCTCACGGAGGAAGAAGTCGAAGATCTCGTCGGGTCCCAGTTCGAGCGCCGATCTGTCGATCACCATCAGCACGCTGAGTGGCACGCCGTTGTCGCGCAGGACGTCGAGGCCGCGCCGTACGTCGTCAAACGAGGGGCGCCCGGAGGCGTAGCGGCGGTACCGGTCGTGGACCGCCGGCGGTCCGTCCAGGCTTACACTCACCCGGAACTGGAAGTCACGGAAGAACCGGGCCCACTCCCGGTCGAGCCGTGTGCCGTTGGTCTGCAGCGAATTCCGGATCACCTGCCCCGGGCGGCGCAGCCGTGCCTGCACGTAAACGGCGCGTTCGTAGAAGAGACGCGGCAGCACGGTCGGCTCACCGCCGTGCCAGATGAACTCGACCGCATCGTGGGAGGGGTCGGCGAGTGCCCGGGCGGTCAGCCGGGCGAGCACCGGGAAGCTCATCTTCTGGTTCGGTCCGCTCCGCCAGTCGTGGCAGTACTCGCAACGCAGGTTGCACAGCCGCGTCGCCTTGACGATCAGGCCGAGGTATCGCCCCACTAGCGCTCCTTCGAGTGAGCTCGTTCGGCCAGCTGCTCCACCAGGCGGGCGTCGTGCGGGGCCAGGAGTTCCTCCGCGGGACGTGCCGCCATGCGCTCCCACGGCCCCGTCGCGGCGTCGAGCGCCGCGAGGAGAATGGAATGGTCCGTGGGGGACAGCCCGGCGGCGAAGCCGCTCAGGGCCGCGGCGAAGGCGGCGTCGGAGGGGTCGTCGCCCGCGGGACCGCCGCCCGTGGGGCGGTCGACTCCGCCGCGGCTGGCGGTGTCGTCACGCATAGGGCGGCGTCCACTTCTCCGGTCGCGTGTAGGTCCACTGGACGATCTCCCACTCCTCGCGGCCTTCGCGGGGATTGGCCTTCTGCCAGATCGGCCCGACCTCGACCCACGCGGCGCTCGCCTCGGTCGCCAAGCTCCACCGTTCCTTGACGGAGGCGATGACGTCGCGCGTGGCTGCGTCCAGGTCGCTGGCCAGCTGCTGACGGCGGACGTCCTCGGGTCGGAGATCCCGTGTGTACTGGAGCAGCACCTGGGCGAGCGAGCGTTCGGCCGGAGCGAGGGACTCGCTCCAGTCCGACAGGCGGCTGGCGAAGGAACTGATCTCCTCGCTGGTGACGGGGATCCCCGCGTCGTCATCATGTTCGGGCATGAGCTGCCTCCGCTTCCTCGGGTCGTCCCCCACCGGGCGTTGGTAACCCCTCGCGTTTTGATCCACACTCAGAGTGTTCACCTGGTGGCATGGACGCGCAATCCGGCACGCTCCTGCTCCGCCCGATCGGCCTCCCCGTCCGCGGCACTGGCCGGAGGTCCCATCGAGGGTGGCCGCCCGGACGCTCTCCTCAGTTGCGTCGGCGCCGTACTGCGCGACGAGGTAACGCACCTGCTAAACGTAGAGACCGGCCACCCCGCCGGGGTGCTGGCGGTGGCGTGCACGTTGCTGGACGGCCCCCAGTCCTGGCGCTCGACCCCGACATTGGGGTCTTCCACCGCCGCCCCGCGCACAGGGAAGCCTTCTCGTTCCCGCGGTGGTAGGAATGGACACGTATGGGTGGTTGCCGTCTGTGAGCCATTGCCTCGGTGAGACAAAGAACTCTGCCTAACAACGGAGTCCTCGGACTCCAGCCCAGCACCGGCATGTGGACCCGCCTCGCCGACCTCGCCGAGTGGCCCGACCGACACCTCCCCTCCTTCCAAGAAGCCTTCTGGGCCCCCCGGAACGCGTACGACGCAGGCGAACTGAGCGATCTCGCCTACTGGGCGAAGGTGCTCGGGCACCATCCCGGCGCGCGGTGGCTGCGCACGCTGCGGGCCGCCGATACCGCCATGTGGACCCGTACCGACCCCAGAGTCCTCGACATCCTGTACCGCGCCCGGGCCGCGGGGCTGCCTCTGGTGCTGCTCTCCAACGCCCCGGCCCATCTCAGCGACGTCCTGGACGCCACCGACTGGCGGCGCGATCTGGTGATTGACGCCCTGTACTCCGCCCGCCTGGGCCGGTGCAAGCCCGATTCGGCCGCGTACGAGCACGCCCTGGCGGCCACCGGCGTCGCCGACCCGGGACGCGTGCTGTTCGTCGACGACCGCGAGGACAACTGCAGGGCCGCCGCCGAGTTGGGCCTGCGCGCCCTGCACTACGCCGGCCAACCCGCAGACCTGGAACACCAGCTGCTGCCCGCACTTGCGAACAGCACGCGTACCTGACCAGAACCGCGTGCTCATCCCCCCAGCCTCAACCTCAGGACTCTCGTGCCCGACACCGAAGAGATCGACGGCGACAACTACGTATCCCCGCGCTACCTCGCAGGCAGCACTTGCGACGCAGACCCCGCGCTGGAGCCGCTCCTCGCGCTTGGCTTCGACCTCCATCACGACAACCTCGCCAACGCCTACGTCACTGCGCCCGACCACCGCGTCCGACTCGGATTCCTGCCCGAGGGCGACGACGACGGACTGTGGCGGATCAACGCCTACCGCGACCGCTTCGCCCCGCCCGCGTGGGGCGTCAGTTTCAACGACACCGCACCCACGGAGTTCGTCACCGCCTTCACCACCGCCCTCGCTCAGGCGTACACCGCCGGCCCCGACATCTACCTCGCCGAGCCCGACCTCAAGGACCCCGAGCTCGGCGCCTTCGACGCCGTCGTCCCGCTCATCAAAAACGGCTGGCAGTTCCAGCACCCGCGCTGGGGCGTGATGGAACTGCAGTCCCCGGACGGGATGGCCACCTGTGAGTACACCACCGGCCGCCTCGACCCGGAGAAGGAACTCACCACCCTGGAGGCCCGCTGGCACCTGTGGGGCGGACCGAAGAACGGGTATGCCCGCTGGTACGCCACCGCCACCACCAACACCCCCACCGCTCTAGTGAAGGCCATCACCCAGAGCGTGTCCGACCCTGCGCCCCTGCCACGCTGGAGGGACTCGATGCTCCCTGGGCTGCGCGAGGCCGCACAGCTCACTCCCGTCACACCGTCCGCGCCCCCAGTTCCGACCCCGCTCGACGTCCAGCGCTCCCTCACCCGCCGACCGCCGGCACTCGGCACCCGCAGCGTCCCACGCTGGAGCACGGCCACCCTTCCTCCGGCGCCCGCCGCCCCACGCACGGCAGCGCGCCGCTGATTTGCCGATGCCCACGACCAGTAATTCCCGCCCGCCGAAAGGACCTTGTGTCACTCAGCCCCCTGGACGATCTCGACGACCACGACGTGGTCGAGGTCCTGCCCCGCCACCTCGCCGGCCCCGGCATCCACGACCTCGTCGACGTATGGCCCTTCCCTTTCGATCAGGGCTGGACCCTCCACCACTCCGGAGACGGCCCGGCCATCGTGATCAGTCCCGGCATGCAGCTGCTCGCCGGGCACGTACCGTCCGAGGACCACGTGCGCGGTGGCGAGTGGCTGATCGCCGCACACAAGGACCCCTTCCGGCCGGCCACCTGGACGGCCACGCTCGACGCCAGTACCCCCGTCGAACTCGTTCGCGACCTGTATGCCGAAGTGCTCTCGCTGTGCGAGGCGGACAGACGGGGCGAACGCAACCTGCTGCGCCCAGACGACGTCCGCCCCCAAGACGTATACCTGCCGCTGCTCACCGCTGGCTGGCAACACACGGTCAAGACGGACGGGGTCCAGTATTTCCGCAGCCCGGACGGCTACGGCGTGCTGCAACACGCCTACGTGCACAAGAACGTGGCCGCACCCCGCTGGTCCGCGTGGGGCGGGCCGCCGGACCACCCGCTGTGGAAGGCCACGTTCTCCTCCGCCGTGCCCGCCTCCCTGGTCGCGGCGTTCGCTTCCTCCCTGGCCTCACCCGTGCCGCTCGCCCGCGCTGTGTGGAACATTCCGGCCGACACCCGCCTCCATCTCACCCTCCCAGCCGCTCTGACCGATGCCGCCGCACGCCAGGGCGCCCCGGCACAGAGCCGAGCGTCGGCACCCTCGTCGCCGACTCTGCCGTCCGCGCACGCCAGGGTCAGCGCCCCGGGCACCGGGCCCGCGCCGACCGTCCGTCCCGCCCCGTCGGCCGGCCGACCCAGGTAGCCGCCCCGCAGAACCGTCCGCTGCCGAGGAGCACCACCACCGTTGTCCCTGCACGCCCAGCACTTCTTCACCGACCTGCTCGACCTGCCCGTCCACGAACGACGAGTGATCGGCGACGCCTGCTACGCCGTCCTCTCGCCCGACTCCCCGCTGCGACTGCGCATCGAGTTCGCCCAGACCATCCGAGAACGTGAGTACGGCGGACTGCGCCTGAGCATCCTCCACCCGGACCGCGGCGCCCTCGACCACGCGTACCTGTCCTTCGCCGACCACGGCACGTTCGCCGTACGGGACGCCCGCCTCGGCAAACAGCCCGGACATGATGGCTACGGCGTCGTACGGGACTGGCACCACGACGACACCTCACCCTGGATCGGCGCCGCCGTCATACCCCTGAGCGATGCCATCCAGGACTACCTGAAGGTCTGGACGCCCGAACCGTCCCCGCCCAGCAGCGCCGACAGCGCACGGCGGCGACCGGCTCAGCTCGATACGGATCCTGAGCCGTCCCGGGGATGCTGGCTCACAGACGCCGACTTCGTCACCCGCCTCCACCAGGCCACGCCCCTCTGGCTGGACATCGTCGACAGCGTCCTCGACGACGGACTTCCCCTCACTCAAGCACTGACCGGCAGCCGCGAGCACGCTGCCCAACTGCTCGAAATTCCACCGGCGTTCGGCCTCCTGATCGAAGCCGAGGCTGCGGCCCGGATCGTGCATGCCGCCGGCCTACCGGCGGGCACACTGCGCGGTGCCTCCGTCGCGCAGGGCCTATCGCACATCGCGACGTTGCCCGTCGAGGACCAACACCACCTCGTCCGGGCCGCCGCCCGCGGAAGCACGATCGACGCCCCCGCGCACCTTCCAGGGCAAGCCCGTCCGGCCCCGCCGCCCCAGCCGTCGCCGGCCCATACCCGCTGACCGGCATTATCCCGCTTGCACCGACGGGCAGCCCTGCCCGCGTCCCCTCCAGGAGAGTTCCTTCTTGCCTACCCGTTCCGCCCGCCGCCTGTCCGCCGTGGCCATCACCGTTGCCACAGTGACCGGCGCGGTGGCCTTGGCCCCAGCCGCCTCCGCGAACAACCCCGAGCCGACCCCGTCCACGTCCATCACTCCGCTGAGTGCGGCCGGGAACGGCGGCGTCACCATCCTGAAGAAGGACCCGGGCGGCGATGTTGTCGCCGGCGCCACGTTCAACCTGCTCGACTCCACCGGCAAGCAGGCCGCCAGCGGCACCACCGACGCCGAGGGCCAGCTGACCTTCCAGGACCTCCCGCCCGGTGTCTACCGGCTCAAGGAAGTCTCCAGCGGCAGCCCGCTGCACGAGGTCGTCGACGACCAGGACGTCATCGTCACCCCCGGTGCCGACACCCCGCTGACCATCATCGACCCGTTCAAGCCCGCCTCAGTTCGGCTGAAGGCCAAGGACGACAAGACCGGCAAGCTGCTGGCCGGATCCACGGTCAACATCGGTAGCGGCGACAAGACCATCCTGACGCTGACCACCGGCTCCGACGGCACGGCCAGCGGCAAGCTGCCCATCAACTCCCGCACCGGCAGCGACTTCTGGGTCAAACAGGTGAAGGCGCCCGCCGGCTACGAGATCTACACGTCCGTGAAGGCATTCAAGGCCAAGCCGGGCGATCCCGTCACCGTGACCGTCACCAATGCCAAGACCGTCACCACCCCGCCGCCCACGGAGAAGCCGACCGATCAGCCAAGCAACCGGCCGACCCCGGACAAGCCCGGCCAGGATGAGGACAACCCGGCGCCGTCCGCCTCGGGTACCCCTACCTCCGACGAGACCGCGTCGAGCACTGCGGCCCCCACCCCTGGGGGCTCTCTCGCGCACACCGGCGCCGACGCCACCCCGTGGCTGATCGGCGGCGCCGGAGTCCTGATCGCTGCTGGCGGAGGCGCCCTCTTCGCGGCCCGTCGCCGACGCGCGGACAACGCCACCGACGACGGCTCCACCACGAGCTGACCTCACCCGCTTCACTCCGCAAAGCCCCCGGAATCGGATCGTTCGATTCCCGGGGCTTCGTCGTGGGCGCTCACGTGGGGCCAGCTGGTGGAGGCGCTGGAGGCCGCGCCACCGCCCCGACTGGCCGGTACCGCCGATAGCCGCCGTGGCCGTAAAGGCTCGTACTGACATTCGCCTCCAAGAGTGGATTCGCCGTCCCGTTCGGGTCGAGCGGCACCGAACATCAGCGCGATGTCGCGGCGGTACGGCACACTGCCGCCGGAATCAGCTTTCCCGCACCAGAGGAGCCGTCTCCGTGGCCGAGCCGATCGTCGTCCCTGACCTGTGGAGTGGGCGCTGCCAGTGCGGCGACCACACGTATGAGGCGTCCGGCATCCCGGACGACCCCCACTTGTGCTCGTGCGAGCACTGCACGCGCCTGTCCGGGGCGCCGGCGATGGCATGGGTCGGGTTCCGCAGGGACGCCCTGAAGTGGACGGGCCCCGCAGGCGAGCCGACGTACTTCTCCACCTGGCCGACGCTGCACCGAGGGTCCTGCAGCCGTTGCCGCACCCAGCTCACCTCCGTCGCGGACGGCTCGGACATGATCATGGTGACAATCTTCAGCCTCACCCGCAGCGGCGAACTGGCCCCGGTCGGACACAGCTATCGCGAAGCGGCGGCGCACTGGATGTCCATCACGCTCGCGCCCGACCCGCAGCGCCGCACGTGACGCCCGGCAGGCATCACGATGATCCTGCCGCGGGCGCAGCGGCCGAACCTCCGCTTCCCGCAGATCGTCACCTGAATCGCCCCGGCTGATGGACCCGACCGGGGCCCGCCAGGGCGTGCGCGCGGTGCACGATCATGTTGACCGAGCCGCGGTCACGTTCGATGTGCCCCTCCAGCAGCACCGCAGGGGCGCCGAGGACTACCCCTCGCGTGCGTTCCCAGACCGGAGGAGAGAAGACCAGGTTGATCATGCCGGTCTCATCTTCCAAGGCGCCGAACGCAACTCCCTTGGCCGTCGGGGGCCTTTGGATGTACTTGGCCAGTCCGCCGACCCGCACCCGGGTCTGGTCGGCCAGGTCACGGGCCTCGCGCGCAGGCTGCGCCCCGTGTGAGGCCAGCAGAGCACGGAGGTGCTGCGCGGGGTGGGTGGTGGCGCTGGCGCCGGAGGCGTCGAGGTCGGCGGCGGTGGCCTCGGCCGCGGTCATGACCGGCAACTCCGGTGCGGGCGCCAGGTCGTCCAACCCCGGAAGGACGTCCTGGATCTCGCCGGTATAGGCGCCGGCCGACCACAGGGCGGTGCGCCGATCCACGCCGAGGCCATCCAACGCCCCGGCGGTGGCCAGCTGCTCCATCAGCTTCGCCGACAGCCGCGTGCGGCGGGCGGCATCGGCCACCGAGCGGAAGGCCACGGTGCCGCGCGCGGTCAGGATCCGCTTGGCGATCTCCTCGCTGATGCCGGTCACGGAGGTCAGTCCGCGGCGGATCGCCGGCCGCCGCTCCGGCTGATCGGTGTGAGGCTCGAGCGTGGCGTGCGCACCGGAGCGCTGGATGTCGACACTGCGGACCTCGATGCCGTGTTGCTTGGCATCTTGGATGAGGGTCTGGGAGTCGTAGAACCCCATCGGGAGATGCGCCATGATCCCCGCAAGCATGGCGTGGGGAAAGTGGTACTTCACCCAGGCGCTGGCATAAATGATGCCTGCCATCGATTGGGCGTGAGACTGCGGGAATCCATAATCCGAAAACGCTTCTATCATGCCCACAATGCGTTCGGCGGCGGCTTGGTCGATGCCCTTGGCGGCCATCCCGGCAAGCAGTCGTCCGCGCAGCTGTGCCACCCTTTCGGGAGAGTGCTTGGCGGCCATCGCCTTACGGAGACGGTCCGCCTCGCCCGGGGTGAAACCTGCACAGTCGATGGCTAGGGCCATGGCCTGCTCTTGCCACAAAGCGACCCCGAGAGTTTTGGAAAGCGCTGGTTCGGCGAGCGGATGCGGGTAGGTTACGGGCTCCAGGCCGGCCCGTCGCCGCAAATAAGGATGTTTTGATCCGGCCTGAATTGGGCCCGGCCTAATGATCGAGGCGGCCACCGCGAGGTCCTCGAAACACCGTGGCTGCAGCTGCGGCAGTGTCGAGACCTGCGCCCTTGACTCGGCCTGGAAAACTCCTATGGTCTGACCTGCGGCAATCATGGCGTACACGTCCGGGTCGTCCTGCGGAATTGAGGCCATGTCCAGGCTGATTCCGTGGTGTTCTGCAATGAGGTCGCATGCGGTGTGCAAGGCGGCCAACATGCCCAATCCCAGGATGTCAATTTTCAGAAGATGGGCGGCGGCCACATCGTCTTTATCGCCTTGCAGTACCGAGCGCCCTTCTCGGGTTGCCCATTCGACCGGCATGATTTCCCCAATGGGCTGACGGGTCAGCACCATCCCTCCGACATGGATACCCAAATGCCGTGGCAGGGTGTGCAGTTGTCCTGCGAGTGAGCGTACATCGGCGGGGATGTCGGCCTCGGGCCCGGGTGGCTCGTGGTGAATATGGCGGGTCATCTCATTGATCCGCGCCATGGGATAACCGAGGGCGCGTGCTGAATCCCGCACACTCAGGCGGGGTTGGTAGGTGATGAGGTTCGCCACCTGTGCGCAGTGCGACCGGCCGTATTTGGCATACAGGTACTGGATCACCTCCTCCCGGCGGTCGTTCTCGAAATCGATGTCGATGTCCGGGTCGGTCTTTTCGGCGTGCAGGAATCGTTCGAAGTGCAGGCCGTGCTTGAGTGCGTCGACGGAGGTGATGCCCAGCGCGTAGCAGACCACGCTGGAGGCGGCGCTGCCGCGCCCCTGGCACCAGATCCCCCGCTCGGCCGCGTACCGCGTGATGTCCCAGCAGATCAAGAAGTAGCCCTGCATGCCCATGTCGGTGATCACGGACAGTTCGTAGTCGAGCTGTTTCCACGCAGCCCCGGCTGCCGGATCGGTGCGCGGCCCATACCGGCGGGCGCAGCCTTCCTCCGCGAGGTGGCGCAGATAGCTGCCGGGGGTGTGCCCGGCGGGCACCTCGAAGTCCGGCAGCTGCGGGCGCAGTTTGCTCAGGTCGATGACGCTGCTGCGGGCGAGATCGACGGCGGATGCGATGGCCTGCGGATAGCGGGCCATGAGGATGCGCATCTCCTCGGCGGTGCGCAGATGCGCCGTCGGGGCCGGCGGCAACTCCCCGATCGCGGTGTCGAGGTTCTCTCGGCGGTGCAGCGCGGTCAGCGCCGCCGCCAGCCGCGCAGAACGCGGGGCCGCGTACCGGACCGCGTTCGTGGCCACCACCGGCAGTCGCCATCGCTGCGCCGCCGCGTGCGCGGCGGCGTTGCGCGGGCCGTCTTCGGGCAGCCGGTGATCGACGAGTTCGGCGTGCAGGTGGGTGCGGCCGAAGAGGTCCACCAGCCGGTCCATCCGGGCGTGGATGGCGTCAGTGTCGTACGCGGCCTCGCCGAGGACGGGGCAGCCGGTGAGGATCGCCCACTGGCCCTCGTGTGCGGCAGCCGACAGGGCGTCGAGGTCGTAGACCGGGGCGCCCTTGGCGCCGGCCAGCTGCCCGGCGCTGATCGCCGCGGACAGCCGAGTGAAGCCCAGCAGGCTGCGGGCGATCACCACGATCGACCCGAGGCCCTGGTCCAGGGTGAGTTCGGCGCCGTAGATGGTGCCGATGCCGTACTCGCCCGCGGCCTGTGCCAGACGTCTCGCGCCGTAGAGCCCGTTGGTGTCGGTGATCGCCAGGGCCTCGATACCGAGGCGGACGGCCTCGGCGACCAACGCCTCCACGCGGTTGGCGCCGAAGAGGAACGAGCCGGCGGAGTGCACGTGCAACTCCGCCCAGCCGCCGCCGACGGGCGTCGGCGCGGCGCGCGTACCGGGGAAGCGCAGCACCTTCCCGCGAGGGTCAGCCATAGAGCGCCTCCACCGCCCACCGGCCGTCTTGGATGTGCAGCAGCCAGGCGCGGCCGTCCGCGCAGGCGACCTGCAGGCGCGCAAGGCGGCGGGCCTGGGCGGGGATCCACCAGTCCTCCAGCACCGGCCACGGTCCGGTCCACCCGGTCACCGCCACTGGCGCGGCGCCGTCGATGGACAGCGCGGCCGGGGCCTGGGTGAGCAGGGTGCGTCCGCTCACCCCGACCGGGCCGCCATCTGCCCCGATCACCTGGGCAGGGCGCGGGGTGGGGTAGACGACGGCCGGGTGCGGGGCCGGCAGCCGCCCTGGCCACGTCCCCTCCACCAACGGACGCGAGCGCGCATCGCCGTACGGGATGTCCACGATCCGCTCGCCCGGACCGCGGCCTCCGGCGAGTTCCTGACGTACCACCGCGCGGTGTCCGAGCATCGCCTGCAGTTGCCCCGCGGCGTGCTCCAGTTCCTCCGGCGCGATCCGCGGCCCGAACAACAACGACTGCCGCCCGGACGCTGCCGACAGTCCCTCCGGAACCAGCCGCAGTGTGGTGATCCCCGCCGCGGCGGCGACGATCTGCCCGGTCTCGGCCCAGGCGGCGATCTGCCAGCGCACCCGCTCGGCCACCGCCAGCGCCGAGAGCCGGCCCTCGTGTCGCCACAGCCGCGACAGGCGCAGCCCGCTCGCGAGGCCCACCTCGACCTGCAGCCTGGCGCACACCGCCCCGGCCCGCGCGAGGCGGGCGTGAAGCTGTTCGGCGAGCGCTTTGGCAATGAACGCGACCGGCTCAAGATTGTCCTCGGGCGGCTCGAACGCCTCGGCCACGCTGTAGTCACTATCCGCCCCGGATGTGCTGAGCGGCCGGGCCTCCTGGCCGCGGGCGGTGCGTTGTGCCGCGGCGCCGTCGTGTCCGAACCGGGCCAGCACCCGGTCACCCGGCAGCGCCGCGAACGCCCCCAAGGTGGTGATGCCCAGGCGGGGCAGCAGCTGAGACAGCCGCGGGCGGCCCAGCACCCCCACCGGATACGGGGCCAGAAAGTCCGCGGTCTGCCCGGCTGGCACCAGGACCCCGACCTGCCCTGCCCGCACCGCCAGGGCGGCAGCGAACACGGTGTCCGCCGCGCCGGTACGTGATTCGACCCCGGCACCGGTGAGCACGGTGGTGATGTGCTGCACCAGGGCCTGCTCGCCGCCGAAATAGCGGGCGGGTCCGCGAGCGGGCACGGCGATCAGGCCAGGCCGCAGGACTTCCATGTGCGGAGCGATTCGTTTCTCCAGCAGGCGCAGCACCGGCTCGAACGCCCGCGTCTCTGCTTCGGGGTCCCGGTCGAGCAGCCTGAGTTGGGGGCAGCGTCCGGATGCCTGGCGTACCCGCATCCCGCGCCTTACGCCCTGCCGGCGGGCCTCCCTCGAACAGGCCAACACCCGCTCCCGCGCGATGATCGCCACGGGCTCGTCGTGATCCGCGCCCGCGGCCACCACGGGCCAGTCCATCATCCAGATCGCTAGTGCACGCACTGCCGGCTCACCCCGCGGTGACGGGCCGCAGCGGCACCACATCCGCGCCGGCGATGGCCGCGGGCTCGGCGATCAGCTGCACCGAGCCGTCCGGCCCCGGCAGCCACACCTCGGCATGCCGCGGCTGCGCCGCAGCACCCCGACCAGCCACCACCAGACGGGCTCGCCGGCCGGCGAGCAGACCAAAGCCGTCCCCGAGCCCGTCCCAGCGGGCCTCGGCCACCCGCAGCCGCAGATGTGCGTCCGGCCAGTCCTGCCAGGTCAGCAACGTCGTACCGGAGCGCCGCAGGCGGGCCGCAATGCGACGGCTCGTACGCAAGGCCACCTGCCCCACGGGGCCGAGCAAGACCACCGGCGCCGCCTCGCACACCGTAGCCAGCACCTCGGGCCACTGCCCTCCCGGCTCAGGTACGGCCAGCCCGCACGCCAGGTCCAAACCGGCATCCGCCGCCGCGAGGCCGCCGAGCTGCGGCAGACCGACCGCTGCCCAGGCGCCGCCGTCGGTGGCGGCCTCCGCGGCCAACGCGATCAGCAGGGGCAGGTCGCCCCCAGCGCTCACCACCGCACCGCGGGGCAGCTTCCCACCCGGGAGCAGGCTGGAGAGCGTGCCGGACTTGGCTCCGGTCGCCTCCGGAGTCCCTCGCTCACCAGGCGAAACGACGTGCATGAACACATGTTCGATTCCTTGGGCGAGAAATGCAAGCGGGCGAACGCCACACCACTCGCACGAGCCTCGCGACCGACTGCGGTTGACAGCTCCGGTGAAAGGAGCGGCGGTTGTGAACGACCATGCCGCGTACGCCCGTTCGCCTCGCCCCGTCCGAAGTCGCCCGGCGCATGCCCGCCGGCGGTGGCAGCTCCTGCGGTCTCGCCGAGGGGCAGGCGTGCCGCACGTGCCTCGCTACGCTGCCGCAGTGATCGAGTCCTCCTCGCTGCCCGGCGATCCCACCGAGCTACACCTACGGATCTCCTTCGATGACGAACTGTGGGATACCCCGCAGGCCGACACCCTGGAGCGGTGGAACGTCGCCATCCTGCACCGCCGACGTACACATGACGGGGCTCAAGGACCGGCGGCGGGCAGCGCCTGCGACACCGCGGACTGCCCGTCGTGCACGACGGAGGATGTCGCCGTCGGAGAGATGACCTTCTACCGGGTGCATCTCGACCGCGGCCGGAATGCCTACTGGGCCATGGAAGAGGAGTCCGAGGAGCTGTACGAGACCGCCCAGGTCCTCGTCGACCCGCAGACGGGTTCCTTCACCAGCGAGGTCGGCGAACTGCTGGAGTACGTCGGTTCCGCACTGCTCGTCATGGATCGCGTGACGCTGGATCCGCAGTGGCGCGGGCACGGCCTGGCGGCCGTACTCGGCATCGAGGCGATCCACCGGCTCATGCCCGGCTGCCGGGCCATCGCCTGCTCACCCGGTATCACCGACCTCAGCAGTCAGCGTCTGACGGACCGATCCGAGTGGGACCGCGTGAACGCCAAGATCGCCCAGGGGTGGGAGCGCATCGGGTTCCGCCTGTACCGCGACAACATCTATCTCCTGTCGCCGGCCTCGCAGGACCTGGAGGAGCAGCGCGGCGTACTTCGTGGGCACCTCGCGGAACTCGGTGCGTCCTGGCGGACCACGATCTCCTGACGGACGCCGCTGCCGAGACGAGAACCATCGACGAGGCCCGCCGCCCTCGCGGACAACTGGCCTCAAGACCGCCACTCGGCCAGCGGATCGAATCCGAGCAACTCGATCTTGCGCTTCCTCGTCGACTCCTTCGGTTCGTACGCCAGGTACGGCGGATAGGCCAGTGCCAGATGCGCCGCAGGCGGGTTGTTCATGTACTCCGCCTTCGGGCAGCCGTCCACGTGCGGACATTCCTCCACCGTCCGGTTGCACAGCCGGCACAGGAGACCACGCACCATGCCAGTGGAGTAGTCGTGATCCACCATCGCCCCAGGCAGAGCTCCGCACAGATGGCAGTCCGGGCCGAGGGCCTCGACCAGCGCGGCACGCAACCGGCGAACCACCGCGGTCTTGGCCGGCGGTGGGGGCCAGAAGTGGAAGCCCCCGTATCCGCCACCTGCGCAATGCTGCTCGGCGGACACCGATTCGAGAGGAACACCCTCGCCCTCGGCGTTCACGAACCACCGATGGTCAAGGGTCTGGGACTGCCCCGGATCTCCTACTGGGGCAGTCCCGGTGTCACTGGCTGACCAGGAGCAGTACTGCCGGTGCTCCCAGCCCTGATCGAACGGCTTCTTCGAGCAGTGCATCTGATCGCCGCTCATGAGGTGGAACCGCCCGTCGTCGCCGAGGACGGCCACTCGCGGCGGGTCTGGCACAGGACCGTTCACGTGGCAGGGCTTCCCGACCGCTTCGCGCACCTTCTGATCGACCCCCCAGACCCCGAAATGGGCGAAGTCCCACAGCAGCTTCGCCCGCCGGTATGGGGGCAGGTCATCCAATGTCGGCATGAGCGGCATGGTGCCGGACGGCACTGACAAACGGATCCGGCGAGGTGTCCGGCCCAGCTCGTACACGGTAGGGCCAGCATCCGGCGGCTACGGCTTGCCGCCTGAACCTCCAGGGCGATGTCCGCCATGTTGAAAGCCGGACATGGGCCCCGCTGTCGCCTTGCACCAGGGCCGGTCACTAACGGGTTGTAGCTCGTACTCGATACATGCTCTACTTGAGGCATGGCCACAATCAGGCTGACGAAGCCGACTATCGGAGTCTTGGAAGCACTCCTCGCCTCCACAAGCGCCGAGCCGGCATGGGGGCTGAGCATCTGCCGTGACGCGGACCTCGGCCCAGGGACGGTGTATCCGATCCTTGAACGTCTGGAAGAGCGGGACTGGGTGCGGAGTTGGCCCGAAGCCGAGTCTCACCCGGGCCGTCCCGCGCGCCGCTACTACGAACTGACGGGGCTAGGGCGTAAGCAGGCGACTACGGCGTTGGAAGAGCGAAAGGCTCGTCGATTCGGGCTCCGTCTTGCCGGGGGCACGGCTTGAGCGTGAAACTCAACGGATTTCCAGTGCTCAAGGGTGCGTGGCAGGTTGTACGGTGCATGCCGAGAGCCGAAGTGACCGCGGTGTTTGCTCACCTGCACAACAGCCGGCGGGCTGTGCAGCGCATCGCGGAGAAGGACGACGCGGGATTCGTCGCAGTTACAACCCCTTCTGGTTATGACGCCGTCTTAGCTCTTCGTAACGGGGAACTGGTCGTCGTTGCGTTGAGATCCTCGAACGCCGCCGCCCTGCGGCGACGAACCCGGCCGCCACTTGCGGTGATGGCTGTGCTCGGTGTTGCCGCGACAATGTTGGCTCTTGCGCTGGGCACGAGTTCGCCGGAGGCGTCCTTCTTCGGGGTTGCCGCCGTCATTGGGTACTTTCTGGGCCACAGGTCCTACGTCCGGAAGGCTCTGGGCTCGCGGGCCCGAGACGGAAGGTCACGGATCGCTTGGGGAGTCACTTCTTGGGCGGCGAAGCTGGCTGGGTCTCGCCGAGACACGGCACAGTGGCAAGCCCACCTTGCTGGTGATCCAGAGAACGGCATCGTCTTCACCGGGTGTCAACAGATACGGCATGCCTTCGGCTTCCTCGCTGCCGCCGTCAAGCACCGCCTCCACGACCTACTCGGGGCAGCATGGCGACCGGTGGACTGGATGCTGTCGGCGCGCAGCCGGCGCGAGACGTTCATCGGCCTACCGCCCGGACTGCTCGTGATCTACATCGTGCAGCACGACGGCCTGCACACCCTGCTCACTGAAGGGTGGGGATGGGTCGGCGGCTGCGGAGTCGCGATGTTCGCTCTGACCCGCTGGCTCCAGCGCATCCGAGGTATCGAGGTGGCTGACCCCTCCGCGTCCGACGGGCAGTAGAGCGCGGTACATCCGTGAGTGCCCCCGCCGCCTTTGGGCAGCGGGGGATCCTAATGGGTGAGGTATTGATCGTTGTGTCACACGGGCTGGACGACGGTGACAGGCTGAGCCGCTGACTACAGCTCGCCCCCGGCCAACCCGAGGTCGATCATCGGCTGGGTGGTGGTGACGACATGGACGCGGTGCGCGCGAGCGTACGCGGCGACCGCCAGCGACAGCTTCGGCTCGGCAGCAGAACACCGCGCGGCCGTGTCCAGATAGCCCAGCAGATCCGGCGTGATCCGCATCCGGCCCTGCAACAGCCGTAGAGCACCAGAACCGTGCTGCTCCATCAGTCGTGCCGCCTCCGGCGGGCTGGGCTTCTCGATGAGCCCGACCATCGTCTGTACCGGGCCGGTGCCCGCACAGACGATGACCCCGTAGCAGCTGGCCGCCTCCACGTCGAAGGGCGTGCCGAGCACAGCCGGAACCCCAGGTGTCGTCGCGGAAGCGAGCAGCGGCAGCGCCGTGTGCGTGGCATCGACGTTGTCAGCGAACACCACGTACACGTCCCCCGAGCGCACATGTTCGGCACCTTCGAGTACGGACGTGACGTCCGCGTACCGGCCCCGCTGCGGGATGAAGCCGACCCGGACCCGGTCCGCCGGGCGCGGCTCCTCCACCGGCTGACGGGCCAGCAGCTGATAGCGGGCCAGCGCACCCGGCGCCAGAACCCGACGAGTCCACGGCACGAGCGGCGTGTAGTACGGGTGATGGACCACCACGGCCCGCTCGGCCCCCGTCGCCCCGGCCTCGTCCACGATGTGCGCGAGGCCGGGCCGCCCCCGGACCGGACGGAGTTCCTTCGGCAGGTACTGCGACCAGCCGCCCACGCGCGTCCCCAGCCCCCCGGCGGCAATCACCACCGGCGCGACCGCGATGGCCGTCGTCTGATTCATCGGTGTCCCCCTCGCGTCGGGTTGGAGAGCGGTAGCGTCGGCGAATGCTGCACACACGCGTAACGGGCATCGTCCTCAGCGACGACGACAAGATCCTTCTGCTGCACCAGGACACCGACGGGCCACGCCGCTGGTCCCTGCCGGGTGGCAAGGTCGAGGAAGGCGAGACCCTCGAAGAGGCCCTGGTCCGGGAGATGCGGGAAGAGACCGGCGCCGAAGTCGAGATCGGCCGGCTGCTGTACCTGTGCGACAACGTTCCGGCTCACGTCGTGCACATCACCTTCGAGGCCCGCATCGTCGGCGGGGAACTCGGCGCCGTCGCCGAGGGCGCCGACACCCGGCCGATCCACTCAGTCGAGTTCGTACCACTCGACGACCTGCCCAGCCTCGGCTTCACGGACCTGTTCGTGAAGCTGTGTCGGGACGGCTTCCCGGGCGCCGGCTCGTACATGGGACCCAAGAGCGCCATCGGCCTATGACCCCAAAGTATCGAGCAGCAGCCGGTCCAGGTCGCCCGGCGTGGTCTGGTCGCTGCTGTCCGCCGCTGTCACCCACCGGTTGAGCAGGTTCGCCAGCTCCCACGCCCCGAGCTGGGTGGCATTGGTGGTGTGGGCGTCGCGCACCAGACGGACGCCCACACCCCGCGAGGAACCGAGCAGGTAGCGGGACCGCACGGCAGAGACCGCCTCCCACGAGCCCGGGGTGTTCCAGGCCGCGCCCGCCACGTACCGCTGCACGGGCTGCTCGTCCGGCTGCTGCGGGCCGTCGGCGCACCACACCTGCACGTTGCCGACCAGGTGATGGACGTCCTCCCGGCCAAGTCCCGGCTCGGCCACGGAGCAGGTGTCGCCGATCACGTAGTCACAGTTCACCGCGCGGGCGCCGGTCGTCGCCTCCAGGACCTCCGCCCGGGTCGGCAGCCGGGCGCCGTTCCAGGCGGCCATGAGCGCAGCACCGACCCACGTCACCCAGTACGCGGGATGGTCCTCGAACCCACGGGACACCCGCCATTTCCGCTGCTGCTCGTCGAAGTGGAGCCGCCCGCCGCGCTCGTGCGGCATCGGGCACACCAGCAGGTGAGTGCCCAGGCGGCTGTTCGGCGCCCCGCCCGCGTGCAGCAGCGTCAGCATCTCGGCCATCTCCGCGTTGCTCACCAGCAGGTTGCGCCAGCCCGCCCCGGGCGCCGCAGCCCGGTAAGCGGGCTGCGGAGCAGGGTGGGACACGGGCACCGGCCGCGTGTGGACCGGCAGGGCGGCGGGCGCCCGCAGCTCGTACAGGTCGTCACCGGCCAGCCACTCCCCGGCCGTACGGGCCACCTGCGCGTCGAGTACCTGCCCGGCCTGGTCGAGCGTCGCGGCCACCGCCTCGCTGACCAAGGCCGCCTCGCCGGACTGAAGCTCGGCGACCAGCCCGTCCTTGTGGCCGCTCGTCGCGAACGTCGCATCCACTGCCGCCCGCTCACGGCCGGACCGCGGTTCCTCGGCCACCGGTGCGGTGACGTCGACGAAGCCCGCCAGGTCCGCCAGGGTGCCCTCACGGTCGGCCACGTGCCGCTCGTACGGGATGACCAGACACGGCCGGGCACTGTTGCCCGGATCGTGCAGGGCCCGGGCCAGCAGCACAGCGTTCACTGCAATCAGCCGCCCCAGCGCCGTCGACGGGTCCGGGTCGTCGGCAGGCAGGAGACCGGCGAACGCCGCACGCCACCGCGGCGCGCGAGCCGACGCCGACACCTGCGCGTACCGGTCCTTGTACCGCCAGCGGTCCCAAAGCCGCCCCCGGGCGAACGACGACGCGATGCCGACCGGCGCGCGCGTCAGGACGATGGCCGGCGACTGGGGGAGCAGCCCGAGGACCGTGTCGGCCGCGAAGAACAGGTTGGTCTCCTTGACCAGGTGCCGCCGTTCCCCGTGCAGGTCGCTGAGCGCACACACCAACTGGTGCCGACCCAAACCGGTGAGCCCGGTGCCCTGGAGGGCAGGCGGGACACGGTCGCTGGGCGACAGGGGGTGCGCCCGGCTGAGCTGCTGCCGGAACGGCTCGTTGTGCTGCGCCATCACCTGACGCAGCGAGTCGGACAGCCAGTTCGAGCCGACCCGTTCGAAGACACCCAGTGCGAGCACCGGCGGCTGGTGCCCTACCTGCTCGGCCAGCCGCTCCACTCGGGCGGCCACGCTCGCGACAGTGCCGTCGAGCTGGGCACTGCCCGGCTGTCCGCACAGGCTTGATGCTGCTTCCCGCTGATCGCTGCTGATGCGCGTACTCACGCGACACCTCCAGTGGACAGGAGCCCCGAGGGGGCATGGTGCACAGGAGTCTCCGGGGGCCGGGAAGGCCATCACTAGGACACGGAGCGGCCATTGAGCGGCCATTGCCGGGACGTGTCCGGCGGACCGGCTTGCTCGCGGACGCGTCCCGCAGTAGTCGTAGACGTCCACCTTGTTGGGGAGGCTGCTGCCCTGATGCTCAATCAACAGTTACGCGCAGCCCGGCTCGAACGTGGCTGGCTGACCCAGAGGGCTGGCGCCGCCGAGGTAAGCCGTGCCGGCCGTGCCGCCCTGGACGAACCGTTCTTCGAGGTGTCCGAGCGCACCTACCGCAGGTGGGAGTCCGGCAACCCCGGGTGGCCCCGGCCGGACTGCGAGACCGCGCTGCGCGCAGCGTTCGGTGTCGGCCCGGAGCTGCTCGGGTTCGTGCCGCCGAAGGGGCACCCCCAGTTCCCTGTCGTGGAGCCGACGCCCGCGCGTGTCGATACCGTGGAGTTGATACTCGCTCTGGGAGGGAGCTCCGTGGATCGCAGAGGCTTTCTGGCCACGTCCAGCGGCGCCGCGCTGTCCCTGCTGGGTGTTCCGGACCCGGAAGCCATCACCCGCCGGGCGGCCAACGCCCTGCCGGGAGCCGTCCGGGTCGGGCAGGGAGAGATCCGCGCCATCCACCAGATGGTCACGACGCTCGGGGACCTGGCCGCCGAGTACGGCGGGGGCCACGCCAAGCACCTGGCCCGCGGCTACCTCACCGACACCGTCGGCCCCTGGCTCCGAGGCCGCTACACCGAGCGGACCGGCCGCGACCTGCACGCCGCAACGTCACAACTGGCCCACCTCATCGGATGGATGGCCCAGGACCTCGGTGACGATCCCGCCCACCAGGGCGAGGCCCGGCAGTACTACGCCAGCGCCTTCCGGCTCGCCGACGAGGCTGGCGAACCCGAGCTGGCCGCGACCGCGCTACGGGGCATGACTGTCCAGTCCATCGGCATAGGGCCCCGCTACCGGGCCGAAGCCCTCGCCCTCGCGGAACGCTGCATGGACCACGCCCGCGAACTGAGCGACCCGCGCGCCATCGCCTACTATCAGTCCACCCTCGCCGAGGCCGCCGCCCTGGATGGCAACCATCGGCTCGCCGTGAAGGCCCTGAAGGAGTCCGAGACCCAGATCGAACGCACCGCGGACGCACCGGCCGGCACGTCCTGGGCGAGCCACTTCAGCATCGGCCGATGGTCGCACTCGGCCGGGATGATCCTCGCCCGCATGGGAGACACGACGGGAGCCCGCGTCCGGCTGCACGAAGCGATGGAGATTCACGGGCTCGACCGCCGCCGCAGCCGCGCCACGGTCCTGGGCAACCTGGGCGAGATCCATCTCCAGGAAGGCGACCTGGACGGCGCGCTCGCCACATGGACCGACTTCCTCGACTGCGCCGAAGGCGTCCAGTCGGTGAAGGTCCAGGCGGCAGCCGAGGACATGCGAGTCCGGCTCGGTCGCCATCAGGACGTACCGGCCGCGCGGGACCTGTCCCAGCGCGCAGCCGTACTCCTCGCTGACCCGACGGCCGGCAAGCAGACGATGTGACCTGTGGCCGTCGCTTGTGCTCGTGCGAGCACTGCACGCGGCTGTCCGGTTCGCCGACGATGGCATGGGTCGGGCTCCACAGGGACGCCCTGAAGTGGAGGGGCCCGGCAGGAGAGCCGACCTACTTCTCCACTTGGCCGACGCTTCACCGAGGATCCTGCCAGCGCTGCCGCACCCAGCTCACCTCCGTCGTCGCCGGGACGGAGAACCGGAGGAGCTACTCCGGTAAGCACAAATGCCATGGCCTGCTCGTGATCGCCCTCACCGACGACCGGGGCCGCATGGTGTGGGTCTCGGCGGTCCGGCCCGGACGCACGTCGGAGATCACCGCCTGCCGACACGACCAGCTCACCGCCAAGCTACGGGCGGCCGGGCTCGGTGCGATCGCCGACCTGGGCTTCGTCGGCCTCGACGACAGCAGTCCGGACACCGACCCGGCGGTGATCACCGGCTACAAGGCCGCCCGGAACCGGCCCCTGACGCGCAGCCAGAAACTGTCCAACCAGGCGCTGGCCGCGGTCCGGGCGCCGGTCGAGCACGGCTTCGCCCACCTCAAGAACTGGTGGTTCCTCGGCAAGGTACGCACCGACCCGAAGTGGGCGACCGCGCTGGTGAGGGCCCTGCTCGTCCTGACGCACCGCGAAGTCGCCCGCTGACCGACGATCTTGGCGGAAGTCACCCGCCCGCGACCAGCCCGAGCATCCCGAAGCCCGCGCACACCAGACCCGTGACCTGCAACTTCACGATGCACACCACTCAGTGGGATTTCGTGCGGCCGTTGCTGCCCGGGAAGGCGATGGGGGCGGGGCGCTGACGTCAACCGCAAAGTGCTGCTGGGCCGCGGGAATGCCTATGATTTGGGCATGTCATCTTCCAGTGTTCCGGACCGGCGTCCCGGTGATGTGCCGCCTGATGGCCGGACGTCTTCCGGGGTGGATCGGGTGATCACGGGGTTGTCGTGGTGGTGGATGGCCACTCCCCTCATCCTGCTGACTCCTGCGATCGCCCTTGCGATGGGGTTTCCGGAGGTGCGGGAGGAGTTCGGCGGGATCTTCGGGTTGGCTGCTCTGAGTGGTGCGGTGGCCGCGCCAGCCATGGGGTTCGTGGTGGCGCTCGGGCGTCGTCGGCAGGCTCGCCGGCGTTTCGCCATCATGGGAGCGGTGTCCAGCGTGCCGGTCCTCTTCTTCTGGGTCTTCGGAGTATTGCTCGCTGAGTGTCCTGATGGTTATCACTGCTAGGCCGCCTGGCGCTTGTCGTTGAGGTGAGCCTGCGTGCGTTGTCGGCGGGCCTTCTCGCGGCAGTGCTTGGAACACATCTGAGGTTGGGGCCCTCCGCTCCCTTGCTCAACAAGATCCATCCCAGCCGGTACAGCCACCTGGCACCCCCAACGCGCTCACCCCGTAGGTTCGCTGGCAAGGTAGCCGGAACGACTGGGTTCGCTGTCAAACGCCTCGATTGGATGACAAGGGACAGCAGTTCGCCGGTGGCAGACAAGAAGATTGCCCAAAGGACTGGTGGACGCTGCAGCGGCATGTCAACCTGAACGACCTTCTGAAAAACCCCAGGTCAGAGAGGTGATGCTGTGGCATTGGATGCGGCGCAACCCGGATTCGCCACCACGGTCGCGGCCCTGCGGCTCCGCTCCTGGAAGCTCGGTGCCGGTCAGGCGATGGAGGTGGTCGACCAGTTCTCGGAGGCCGATTTCACCCACATCGTCGACGACCGCGCCGACGTGCACGTCAGCTCGCGCGACGGCCGGTTCTACCTCGGCTACTTCCCGAACGGCCGGCCCGGCGGCGCGGACGAGGACTGGGTGACGGGCGAGGGCTGGGTGATCGCGGTCACCGGCACCGCGAACGTTCCCGGCTACCGGATGTCCTTCGGTACGGAGACCCCGGCGGAGATCATCGCTGCTGTCGTGGCCCAGATCCTGGCCACCTCCCGGCCCCTGTGACCGGCGCGTCCGCTTCCCCTCGTACGTGCCGCGTACCCTGCCCCTGCTCTCGAAGCCCCGTCCGCTACTGCTTGGAGAACGCCTTGGACCCGCACACGCCCGAGATGACCGTCGGAGATCTGCTCGACCTGCTGTCCGCCTGCGACCGTGACGCGTCCGTCCGTCTCGCCGTCAACCCCTTCTTCCCCATGGCCCACCGCCTCGGCGGTGTGGAGAAGGCGCTGGACGAGCAGGGCCGGCCGATGGTCTACATCGCCGAGTCCCCGGAGGCCGAGCAGTTCGGCCCCCTGCCGTCCGCCGTGGCCATCGCTCTGACCTGGCAGGGTCCGGTCGAGGCACCCGCGCGCCGCCGACGCGGCGCGGCCAGGCCGAACGACGGCCAGTGATTCACCCCCGAACTGACGGAGGCGCCCCTGCACCCGCACCACCCCATCGATCCCTTCCGCCCCACCTCGCCGGACCCGATGTACTGGGTCGCCCCGCGTCACCTGGCCGGTGACGACGGCGTCCTCGCCGAGCGGATCGGCGACACCCTGACCGACCTCGGCTGGAGCATGTGGCCGACCTCCCGCAACACCCTGCTCTATACGAGCCCCGACGGCCTGCGCGGCGCCGAGTGGATCCTCGCTGCCTACCCGTTCGAGCTGGGCGGCCTCCCGGTGGCCTGGCAGCTATCGGCACGCCCGCACTGCGCCTCCGCCCTGACCGAGTGGAACGCGTACTTCACCGCCGGCGTACCGCACGAGGCGCTCACCGATTTCCTGCTCGCGCTCGACGCCAGCGAGACCCCCGACGCCGGGCTCGAGAACGCCGAGTCGGTCCTCACCGCACTCGGCACCCGGGGCTGGCTGCGCGATATGGACCGCCCGCGTACGACCGCCACCGACCCGGGCTTCTCCACGAACGTCTCGCTGGAGATGCTGCCGCCGCTCATCCACGACGCTGACCCTCGCGATGACCTGCTGGGCTGGCAGGCGTGGGCGGAGCCCGTGCTGGGGGCGCCGTATCTGTGGTGTGCGAGCTTCAGCGCGAGCACCCCGCACGAGCTGGTCGCGGCCTTCGCCTTCTCGCTCGCCGCACCCGGCCCGGTACCGCGCCGCACGCTCCCCGAAGGCGCAAAGGACCGTCTCACCGTCGTACGCCGCGGTTGACGGGCTGCTCAGAGCCGGTGACCGAGGCGGGGGATCGGCGGGGTGATGCCCCTTTTCCAGGCCCGGCGGTTCCACTCTCTTCACGGGAGGGGAACCGCCGGGCCTTCGCCGTACCCCGGTACCCGCGCGCATGAGGGGACCCTGGAACCAAGATCAAGGCCGTACATAGGATCGCCGTCGTGGCAGGCAAAGCGATCGGCAAAGGACCCTTGCGCGGCTACCTCCTGGAGGAGGTGCTTGCGTGGTTGTTGCGGTCCAGCGGCTTCGAGGTCCTCACGGCCGACGACGACAAGGACAAAGAGCCGTGGAAGGTGTTGAAGGAGGACAAGAACGGTTTGCTGGTCCGTGGACGCGGGGCGTGGCACCAGGTCGACGCGCTCGGGCAGTTCCGGTACGTCCCGCCGTTCTCGCTGCCTGTCCGCCTGTTCGTCGAGGCAAAGTACCTGACCACAGCTCCAGTTGGTCTGCCCACCGTCCGCAACGGCCACGGTGTGATCCATGACGTGAACGAGGGCGAGACCACCACGCTCACCGCTCCGGGGACCGGTCGGCCGCGGACGCGATACCGCTACAGCTACGCGATCTTCTCCACGTCCGGCTTCAGCCCGGAGGCACAGGACTACGCGCTGGCCCACCAGATATCCCTGATCGACCTCTCCGCACCGGACTTCGCCGTACTGCGGAATCTCGTCAAGACCACGGCCGACACCATTCACGCAGTGCTCGAAGTGACCCCCGCAGCCGAGCGGCCGAAGGTGCACGAGATACGGACGTATCTTCGTGGCCCGCTGTTGGAAATGGACGCGGGCGACGTGGACCTGCCCGATGCGATTCGCGGCCCACTCGATTACCTGGCGCAGGCACTGCACAGCCGGTCGCAACTGGGTCTTGTCCTGGCCTTTCCTGCAGCACCGTTCGTCCTGGGACTGGCCTCGGATGATCTGTACGGCTTCGTGGACTATGCGAGAGCGCACCCCACACATTCGGTGCGCCTGCGCCGCATTAATCAGGCAGCGTCACATCCGGTTTGGGAACTGCGCTCTGCGGAGCACCCAGAGGCATACGCGTTGAGGTTCGGGCTGCCGGAGCGGGTGGAAGCCTGGATCATCGAGCAGGATGAAGGAATGCCCTCGCGCACCCGCTATATCAAGCGCAGCATGCTGTCGACCATGACCCTGTACTGGATGGACGGGGAGCACGCGCAGACCTTCCAACTCCGCTACGAGCCAGGCGAACTCCGCCTCGACGGCTGATCGCCCGATACGACGACACCCCGGTGTCCGGGGCTGTCGGGAGGACAGGCCCGGACACCGGGGCAGGTGGAGGAGCGGGTCAGTGTGCGGTGCGCGCCTTGGCGAGCGCCTTGTCCAGGTGGGCGTCCACGAGGCCCGGTGAGCCGGAGACGATGACCAGGATGTTGCCGGTGCGGATCGCCGTCTGCTTGACGACGCTGCTCTGCCCGCTGGCGGAGTAGGTGAGCAGCTGGCTCCACTGCTCGTCGCCGAGGTCTGGCGCGGACGTCTTCTCGGTGCCCATGTCGACGACGGTGCTGCCCGACGTCACCTGGTAGGAGGGGCAGGAGAGCATCGCGTCGAAGATCTTCCCGATGCCCTTGGACAGCTTCGCGGCGCTGTCGCTGTACAGCTCCTCGCTGACCTCGGAGCTGCTGCTGCCGGAGTAGGTGAAGGACGCCTTCGCATTGCGGCTGAAGTCGAGGCCGGAGCCGGTGGCCGCGTCGCTGCCGAGCTTCTCCAGCGCCGGGCAGCCGATGACGGTGACGTCGTCGTTGCTGCGAGCGGGCTCGGGCTTGCGGGTGTAGCCCTCGCCCAGGTCGCTCTCGTTCAGCAGCCGCTGGTTCAGCTGCGTCGAGGACAGCGGCGCGGATGCCGAGCTGCCGCCCCGGTGCGCGGGTGCGGAGGATGCGGCCGAGGCGTCGGCGGGCTCGGTGCGGCTGGAGCAGCCGGTCAGGGCGAGGACGGCGAAGACGGTGCCGAGGCCGAGGGCGGTCGTGGTGGAACGGCGCATGCGGAAACCCCTTGGTGATGCGGGACGGATGGTCTGACCGGGTCGGCCCTCCGGGCGCCGACGAACGCAGGGGTGAGGGAAGGGGTTTCGGGGCTTCAGTGGCCGAGGTGGTGCAGTCCGTCTTCGAGGGTGGGGTGGAAGTGGTCGACCGGACCGGAGTTGCGGTTGTACCAGGCGGTGTCCAGTCGGGTCTCCTCCGTCTCGTGGCCAGCCGGGCAGCGCAGCCACACCGAGTCGTCGCGCATGTTGAAGACGATCCAGTTTCGGTACGCATCGCAGTGGCACGCGTGGACCTCGCCGTCGATGACGAGCGGCAGGTCCCAGCGCATCATGAACCCCGAGACGTCCTGGCGGGACGGCGCCCGGAAGTCCGGCGGCAGGAAGTCGGGCACCACAGTGGCCGCCGGCGCAGCCGAGGCAGCGACAGGGCCGGGTGCGTCCGGCAGCGGCAGCTCGGTGTGCATCGCCAGCACCGCCTGGCCGGCACGCTGGGCTTCACGGAACTCTCGGTCCGCACGATTGCGTCGGAACATGCCGTCTCCATCTCTGTCGTCTCGCCTGCACGAGGAGAGTGCCGCAAGTCCCTGACCTGCTGCAACTCTAAGAATGTTGAATTCAGCGGGACTTGGCGGGACGGTCGGTGCGGTGCGCCGGACGCTGCGCAGCACCGCGGGCGGCGGCGGGCGCGGTGGCCGTGTGCTCGGGCATGGCGGAAGGGTCGGCGGGCAGATCGGCCATGCGCCGCAGCCGCCACACGAGCACGTCGCTGATCGAGTCTGCGGTGTCCAACTCCCGTCGCTCGGCGGCCTCGGCCAGGAGCGCGGCCGGGTCGTGCCCAGCGTGCTCGACATCGGCGAGCGTGGCGGCAAGGGCGTACCAGCCCTGCTCGGTGAGGACCTGCTCGGCCAGCTCCGGGACGGCCTGGCGCAGGTAGGCGGCCTGCTTGCGCTGCAGGGGCTGGGACAGACGCCGACCGCGCTGGTGCATGACGGACAGGTACATCGGCGCGGCGGCTTGGTAAGCGGCGCGTAGGTGCTCGGCGGCCTGGCGGGCAGCAGCGGCCTGCTGGGCGTGCTCCTTCTTCCCGTGCCAGTGGGCGGCCGCGGTGACCAGGAAGAACACCATGTCGATCAACATGGCGGTGGTGGCGCCGTCCTCCCCACGACCGAGCGCCGGCCCGCCGTAGACGAGGTCACGGGCAGCCTGCCGCAGACCACGGTCGTGGCCCCGTTCGGCCCGGATGTGGGAGCGGGAGGCCCGCTCGAACGCCCAGGCGGCATCTCGCAGTTCGCGCCGGGTGTGCGCGGCCGAGGTCTTGGCGAGCGCGTCGAGGACCTCGCCGGCCGCGGCGAGCTGCGCGGCGATCTGCCCGTCGTCGCTCTGGTCGACGACGAGTACGGCCTGCCAGACCGCCGTCGTCGCCTGGCGCCGCGCGGTCGACGGGTTGACACGCGCCGAGCCGGGGGAGCGGTCCGCGGCGGCTTCGGGGCCGGGTCCGGAGCCGTTGCCGGCCCACCGCTCGCGGATGCGCGGTAGGGAGAGGTCGGGTGCGAGGGTGGAGCCCGAATAGTAGATCGGCTCCTGGTCCTCGTTGCGGTCGTCGGGCAGCGCGACCTTGTAGCCGAGCAGATCGCCGGAGGGTGCGACGCGCTGGCTGACCAGGAGGCCGGCGGCGGCCAGGCGGTCGAAGAACTCCTGCTCGCTGGCGACGCCGGCGGCGGCGCGGCGCACCGTCTCTCGCAGTTCCTCGCGTGGCGTTCGTTCCTTGCCCTGGCGGTTCGCCTTGTGGCGTTCGGCGCTGGTGGGGCGCTTGGCGGCGGTTCCGTCGCCGGCGTTCAATCGGCGTAGCCCGTAGTCCACTTCGATCTTCCGGGCTTCCGCCTGGGAGCGGGCGCCATCCTGGCGGATGCGGGCTTGGCGGCCGTCATGGCGGACGACGGTGGCGATGATGTGGATGTGGTCGTCAGCGTGGCGGACAGCCGCCCAGCGGCAGGCGGCATCGTCGCCTTCAGGGGCGATGCCGGTGGCGGCGACCATGCGGCGGGCGATGTCCGCCCACTGCTCGTCCGTGAGGATCGGGTCTTCGGGGGCGGCGCGTACGGACAGGTGCCACACATGCTCGGCGGGCCTGGCGCTTTCGGGCAGTGCTATGACGGGCTGGTCGAGCAGACGCTGCAGGTCGCCGTACGTCGCCTCGGGGTCGCGGCCGGGGTCGGGGGTCAGGCGATCCCACGCCGCGACGAGGTGGGGGTCGATGTGCTCCTCGGCCTTGCCGGGGCCGTACAGGTAGGCCACCAGGCCGCGGGTGTCCGTGCCCATGTCGTGGACTTTGGGGATCATGCAGCCGGACGCTCGCCGTCCAGGTAGCGCCGGAGGAAGGCGTCCACACGCAGGGAGATCCGGTCGACGGCAGAGAGGACCGCCGTGGCCTGCGGCGCGGGCTCGTCCGAATTCAGGGCTGCCGCAACCTGGTTGAGGTTGTTGCCGATCCGGTTCAGTGCGGTTCGCAGGTCGAACAGCTCCTTCAGCATCTCGCGTTCGCCGGCGATTTCCGCGGCGGTGCGGTCGAGGTTGCGGGCGGCTTTGAGCGCGGCGCGGGCAAGGTAGCTGGCGATGCTCATATTGCAGGCGGCAGCAGCACGGACGAGGAGCTGGTACTCGTCGTCGTTCATGCGGCAGCTCGGCTGGTGCATGCGCTTCTTTTCGTCGCGCAGGCGCGCACGCTGCTGAACGTGGGGTTTCGGCGGCATGGTGTGGGCGCAGTCGGTGATGTGGCAGGAGTGGTTCTCCCCTTCTTCAGGATGCGAGCCGCCCTCGGTCGCATCCTGACGGATCGGCGCCCCCTGGTGCCGATCCGCTCCCGCCACCCCCGGGGCGGGAGACGCAAGAGCATTGCTCCCACCGGGAGCAATGCTCTTGCACCAACTTGCTCCCGTCGAGGTCGAGTTGGGTTCCGGCTCACCGTGCGCGGGAGGGGGGTTTGTCGTCGGGTTCGTCATCGGGTGTGGTTCCTCGTGGTGCGGATGCGGTGCTGGATCTCGGCGGCGAGTTCGACCATGGCGGTCGCGCCGTCGAGGATGCGGACGGGCGATTCGGGGCGGTGCTGGACGAGCCACTGGCCGTTGGGGGCCAGTACGGCTGCGTGCAGCAACTGGTGGCGCACGAGCACGTCCGCCCAGGCGCCGGCCTCGGCGGTCGACGGGGCGTGCGTACGCGGGTGGCGGGCAGGAATGGCGATCCCTTCGTGGCAGGAGCGGTGGCCCGACCGAGGCCGGGCCACCATGCGGAATGCACAGTCAGGCGCGTGACCTGCCTCTTTGCAGGTGTCAGCCGCACTCGGGGCAGCGGTCGAGGTGCGTGTTCAGGGCCCGCGCCATGTTCCGCTTCACCGAGACGGCGTTCTTCGCGCTGGTCTTCGCCGGCGCGGAGCCCTGGTGGCGCTCGGCGTGGCCGCGCAGGAAGCGGACGTCCCGCTCGAAGTCGGCCTTGATGGTGGTGAACCTGTGGCAGGTCTTCATCGGGTCGTACTCCTTGTCGTGGTGGTGCCCGCCTCGGCCCGCAGCAGTTGCAGGAGCCGTGTCAGGTTCTCGTTCCGGCCGCCCGGGAGGTTCAGGGCGCGAAGGATCTCCCGCAGCTGGGGACGGGTGATGACCGCGTTTCCGTCGCGTTCCAGCAGCGCGGGTATGTGGGGACGGACCAGCTCGGCCGTTTCCTCGATGCTCAGCGGCGGCTGCCGCCGAGGACGCTTGGGCTTCCCGGCACTCGGCCGGCTCCGCTGCGTCTTCGTCTTGGCCTTCGTCTTCCGGCGTACGGGGACGGTGTGGGGAGGGGTCCCGTTGGGCTCGGTCCCCGTTTCGGTGTCGGGGTGTTCGCCGTCCCCATTGCCGTTGGGGACGGTGTGGGGACGGTCCCCATTGGGCTCGGTCCCCGTTTCGGAGTCGGGGCTCTCGCCGTCCCCGTTGTCGTCGGCGACGGTGCGGGGACGGTCCACAACGGCCTCCGTCCCCGATTCGGTGTCCGAGTGCTTCTCGACTTCGTCGCTGACCGGGACGGCTGCCGGGGACGGGCCGGTGCCCCGCTGAACAGTGGCGTCGTGGACGCTGCCGCTGGTACCGTCGGCGCTTTCGTTGGCCCCGGGGACGGTGACGTTGTCCTCGGCAGCCGCCTCTTCGCCTTGGCCAGACGGGCGCGAGTCGTCGTCCTCGACGTGGTCCCCATCTCCGTTGGGGACGGTGTGGGGACGGTCCCCGTCGGGCTCGGTCCCCATCCCCCGTGCTGCTGCGTCCCCGACAGCGCGGTCCCCGATCAGCGCGGTGGTTCGGGGACCGACTTTGGGGACCGTGCTTGGGGACGGGGGCGGCGCGCTCGCCGGCCAAGTTGCCGGGGACAGAGCGAGAGGGGACCGGTCCCCACGGTGCTCGTCGTACTCCGACGCGGACTGAGTCCAAGGGGACGGCAGGACCATGGTGGCGAGGGCGGCGGCGTTCCGACGGGCGGCCAGCTGCTCCAGCAGGGCACGGCGCTGGTCCGGGTCGGTGCCGACCCCGGAGCGCGTAAGAGCCTTCTCGAGCCGACGGGTGATCCTGCGCCCACGGAGACCGGTGCGCGCCTCCTCGGACATCCTGGCCAGTCGGGAGGCGAGGTCCCCTGCCCGTTCCGTGGCGCGGTCCTTGGTGATCTGGGCAGCATCGCGGTTCCGCGTAGCGACACCCAGGCGCGAGAGAAGGCGTTCCCGCGCTTCGCGTCCGAGCGTGGCCAGCAGCCCCTGAGAAGTGGCGTCCGGCTTGTGCATCCGCAGTTCGATGCCCATGGCACGGTGCCAGAGCAGGGCCGCCATGACCGGGCCGACGATGGCTCGCACGGTGCCGCCCACCGGCCCGGATTCGGCGTACGCCGGGATGATCTGCACCCCGGTCAGCACCCAGACGAGGGTGCCGGACACGCCGGGCGTGCCCTCGATACGCAGGCTCTGGCGGGCCAGCAGGGCGTTCGCGAACAGCGCCACCTCGGCGATGGAGAAGAAGGCGGCCCGTTGTACCGTGCTGGTCATGCCGAGGTAGTCCGCGGCGAAGAACCAGCTCGTCTCGGCGCTATACGCCGTACAGCCGAGCGCGGCGAGGGCCGCGACCCAGACCGTGAGGGTGCCGGCGCGCGAGGCGCCTGCCCGGGTCCGGTTGCGCCGGATCGACCATCCGGCCAGTACCAGGGCGAGCACCCCGATGGCTCCGACCACGTAGCCGAGTTCGATGCCGAAGGGGAGAGACATGGCGATGGGGTGAGTCATGCGGCCTTTCGGAGGGCGGCGATCAGGGAGTGGGTCTGCACCTGGCGGGGCACCTGCACTGGCGAGGCGACGTCCTCGTCCTCGGCGGTCTCGTCGTCGGCCGGCTCGGTCTCGTCGAGCTGGTCCCAGTAGCGGTCGCGGTCGGCGACGGCGTGGGCGGCGTTGCGCATCAGGTCGCGCGCCCAGTCGAGGTCGAGGCGCAGCATGTACGCGAGGCGCTCGGGGCTCCAGCCGCGTACGTAGGCGTGGCGGGTGACGGCCTCGCGCTCGGCGTCGCTGAGGTGGACGTCGCGCCCCTCGAAGGCCGCCTTCACCCGGCTGTAGTCCAGACGCTTGTTGACCCGGGCGTGCCAGGGGCGGCGCTCGTCCTCGGTGAGCCCGCCCCACATGCCCTGGCGGATCTCGTTGTCGAGGGCGTAGTTGAAGCACGCCTTCTTCACCGGGCACCGGCCGCAGATCGACTTGGCCTCGTCGATGGCCGCGCGGTCGCGGGCTGCGTGGAAGAACAGCTCGTCGATGTCCTTGGCCAGCATGTTGTGGCACAGGCCGCGGGCCTGCCAGCTGTGGTCGGCGATGCCCCGGATGGTCGAGGTCGGGGTGTCGTTGGTGGTGATGTGGCGCAAGGCAGTCTCCGGAAGTCGCCTCGGTCGGCGCGGGTCGCTCGGCACCGGTGCTGGCTGGGGTGCGGCGGGGCGCTGCGAGGCGGGCTCGGGGTACGGCGGCGGGCCGTACGCAAGGCGGAACGTTTCTGTGGAGAAGCGGGTTGCGGTCAGGCGGCAGGAGCCTTGGCCTGCGCCGCCAGGGCGCGGTCGATGCGACCGGGGTGGGCAGTGACACGCGGTGCGTTGCCCCGGGCGGAGCCGTCGAGGGTGATGCGCCGGCGGCGGCAGGGCTCCCCCTCGGCGGCGTGACACCAGTCGCACGGCACGCCGAGGACGTCGGGGCCTCCGGCGCCGATGGCGGCTTCGCGGGCGGCGCGGGCCGGGCGGTAGGGGGCTAGCTCGGCGCGTGCGGCGGGCGGGATGTAGGAGCCGACGGCGGCCAGCTGGTCCTTGAGGCCCGGCCGGTGTCGCCCTGCGGTGATCCCGCGGTGTGCCGAAGGGGCGGCCACTCCGGCAGCCACGGCGTCTCGCGCGGCCAGGAGCTCGGCCCTCCAGGCTTCCGGATTGTCCGGGTCGGCCATGGGTGTCGGGTCGGTGTGCCGGGCCAGACGGTCGCGGCGGTGCGCCTGCCATTCGCGGGCCACGTCGGCCGGCAGGATCGGGTACGGCGAACTCACGATGCGCTTGCGGACGATCTCGCGGACGTCCCAGCCCTGCCCGGTGGCCATCGGGACGTCGCCGAGCAGCTCGTGCCACATGGCGAGCTGGTCGCGGGCCTCGCCCGTGTCGGTGCGGATGGTGCGCGGGTCCAGGCGCCCGACGTAGGTGAGCACGGCAGCAACTTCGCGGCGGTCCAAGGTCGTTACTCCGTTCCAGTCGGTTCGTCGACGGCGGCGAGCAGGGCGGCCATGTGCGCATCAGCGCGGGTCATGCCGGTCTGCGGCGCGGGGGTGCCGCCGGGCAGGGCGTAAAGATGCGGGCGCTGGGGTGTGGGGCTGTGCTCGCGGGCGATCCAGGCCCGCCAGTCGGCAGCCCAGGTGGCGGTGGGGCGAGGGCTCCAGGTGCCGCGGTGGTGGCGCCACTTTGCGTCGGCGGCCTGGAGGCCGTGCTCGCCGAGGCGGGCGAGGTGCCCCTGCTGCTGGGCCCAGAACAGGCTCGCGTCGTCGACCTGCCAGTCTGCGGCGGAGGTGAGGTCGGCAGCACTACTGCTGCTGTACCTACGGTTCACCTTCGGTTCACTACGGTTCTGGGGGTCAGGTTCAGACCCGGAGGGGGGTCGGATTTTGACCCGGGGAGGGGTCAGGTTCTGACGAGGGGGTGCAGATTTGGACCCGGTCAGGTCCTCACGGCGGGGGTCGGATTCCGACCCGGTCTTGGGCCAGATGCCGTGCTTGCGCAGCCGCTCGATGTCCAGTGCGGGCACCGGATCGGACTCGGCCGGGGGGTCGACATACGCCTCGGGGTCGACTTTCCGGGCCGCCGCGACCTTGGCCAGCCACGCAGCGGCGCGCGGCAGCCGGTAGACAGTGCTGTGCTGCGGCCCGTCGAGGTCGTCGAGCACCTCCAGCTCGCCGGCCTCGGCCAGTGCCGTGATGGCGCCGCGTACGGCGTTGCGGCTGGCGTTCGTGCGCTTCATCAGTGAGGTGAGGGACGCCCAGGCGACGCACTGTTCGTCGGGGATCCGGTCGGCGATCGACAGCAGGACCAGGCGCGCGTTTCCGCGGCTGGTGCTGCACTTCCACGCCCATTCGCGGGTGTCCCGGCTCATCGGGTCACCGCCCAGGCGGGGCGGGCGCCGGGGGCCGGCTCCGGCGCGAGGGCGCCGGGCAACCGGTGGGCGGGCAGGGAGCCGGGCGGTGAAGCGAGGACGGCTGCCGCGCGAGCCGGGGAAACCGGCCCTTTGCGCAGGGCAGGCGGCATGTGGGACTCTCCTCCGTGGTGAAACCCGCGCCGGTGTGCCTCGTTGGAAAGGACCGGTGCGGTGACGGTGGGTAAATCTCCGCCCTTGCCGGGGCAGGAGTACCATTTGGCGTTCGGCGTCCGGGAGTTACCGCTCCCTGGGCGCCGTCGCTGTGTTCGGGGCTATCTCACCCCGGCTGGATCGAGCGTTCCGCATGTGGCTCCTAGCGTCGTCTGCCGCCGGGCGGGGAACCCGGCGAGGGACGACGAACATATTCAGGCCCTGCGGCAAGATCCAGACCTTGCTAAAGGACTCTCTACAAGTCGCAACGGAGTGCGGCGGTACCTGCCCCTACGGGTGGAGGCAGCGGGCCGCGACGCAGGCAGCAGGTTGATCGCCCCTACGTACTCGGAGATGACCTTCACTGCGCCCCCTCGTGTCTCGCGCCACAACGCAGCGCAGTGGCGAGTTCGGCGGCGCCGAACATGGCGGTGCGCTCGGCGGCACCCGCCATGTCGAGGTAGTCCGCGGCGAACCGCCAGCTGGTGTCGGCGCTGCACGCGATGGCGGCGAGGGAAGCGACCCACTCCGCCGGTGCAGACGCCCGCGACGTTTCGGTGCGGGCGCGGCGGCGCAAAGGCAGCCATCCACCCACAAGCATGGCTAGGACTGGCAGCGCGACGCGGTGCCCGAATGACCTCACGGAATTACCCGCGCGGGCATCGCGAAGGGGATCGAGCGTTCCCACTGTTGCCTCTGGGCCTTCCATTCGAAGATCAAATTCGCCCTCTAGTCACGGCCGCGACTAATGTCGCTAAGTGAAAGTGACACGTGTCACGTTCACGGTGCCCACCTGTCGAAAAGCGTGGACGGATCAGCTCGAAGGGTGGACGCGCAAACGCGGAAGGCGTTTGCAAGGTAGAACCTTCCATATCCAAGATCGATGCGTCAACTGTCGTTAATGGTGGAGTACAGTGGCCGAACCATTGTGAACCCGCCCCTGGAAAGGATCATGAAAGCGCCGACAGAGGGACCGATGAGTCCCCGTGCAAAGAAGCTCAGTGACCGGCTCAATCGCCTGTTTGAAGCGGTGCACCCGCCCGATCGCGGCCCGTACACCAATGGGGAAGTGGCTGAGCTGATGGCCGAGCGAGGGCTTGAAACGGTGAGCGATACCTACCTTTGGATGCTACGCACTGGTCGCCGAGACAATCCGACGATGCGTCATCTTGAGGCCCTGGCAAGCTTTTTCGGTGTGCCTGCCGCCTATTGGTTCGATGATGAGGTCGCTGAAAAGACAGCGCAGGAACTGAAGTTGCTGGAATTGCTCCGCGATTCGAAGATCAAAAACGTACTCCTTCGCCTGTCGGACGTCTCGGCAGATGGAAAGGATGCGGTTCTTGGGCTCGTGGACGGCGTGCGGAAGATGGAGGGGCTGCCGCCCTCCAAGTAGCCGGATTTCGGCTGCAGTTCAGGAAATGATCAAGGAATGGTAATGTGGTCTGTGCGTAGGCGGCGCCAGGGTGACCTCCTGGCCGAGCTGGATCTCCCTCACGTCACAAATATCCGCGATCTACGCGCCGAGGTCTCTCGTCGCACGGGTCGTGAGGTGATCCTGGAGCCCCGGGAGCAGGCACCGTCGGTCTGTGGGGCATGTGCCGTCACCGAGAGTGCCGTCTACGTGTTCTACGACCCGCGGACCAGCACCCTGCATCAAGATCACATCATCGCTCACGAGTTCAGCCACCTGCTGCTCGGGCACCATGAGTCCCGGCCGCTGTCCGCCCTGGTGCCGACTCTCATCACCACCATGGACCCGGCCGTCGTACAGATGATGCTGGGGCGCACCAAATACGACGAAGCCGAGGAACGCGACACCGAACTCCTTGCTTCGCTCCTTCAGCGCAGGATCCTCGACCGGTGGCTGCGCAGCGACGATTCCTCCGGCGACGACGTCCAGGACCGGGTCACGCACACCCTGCTGCGTCGACGGGAGGCGCGACAGTGAAGGACCTGCTCCACCCCATCAGCCTCGTCGTCGCCGCACTGGGTTTCCTGTGCCTTCTGCGGGATATCCCCGCCCGGCGCCGCGACCCTGCCACGACGGCCCTGGCCGCCGTCTTCCTGCTGTCGGGCCTGTCGTTCCTGTTCTCCATCACCCCGATGTGGAATTACCTCGATCGCGTCCTGGGCACCGTGAACCTGTCCGTTCCCCTGGCCCAGAGCTGCGTGATCGCGCTGATCGCCTGCCAGCAGGTGGTGCTCACCTACTGGGGATCGCCCCCGGACATCGCACGCAGGAGAGCGCGGGCGTGGCTCGGCGCCGGCCTCGCAGTGATCGCGGGGCTGCTGGTGCTCTTCGCCCTGCTGACCCCCAGCGCGCCCAGGCCGATCGACTTCACGCTGTATTACGCGCACGACAACATGTACGCCGCGTACCTCACCCTGTACGTCACCGCGTACACGATCGGCGAGGTGCTCCTCGCCCGGGCCTGCTGGCGCCTTGCTCGGAGTAGTAAACGGACCTCCGTCCGGGTCGGTCTGCGGGTCGTCGCCCTGGGTGCCACCATCACCCTCGGATACAGCGCCGTGCGGATCGGCAACGTCATCGCGGGCGCCTTCGACACCTCCCTCGCGGGCTGGGAGAACTTCGCCTGGACGTGCGGCGACGTCGGCGCCATGCTCACCCTCATCGGCTGGCTGGTGCCCACGATCACCGACCAGGCCCAGAGCGTCCAGTGCCGGTTCAAGCAGCACCTCAGCTACTACCGCCTGCGCCGCCTGTGGCTGGCCTTCTACAGCGAGGCGCCCGAGATCCGCCTGCCAATCGACCGGGGCGATCCCGCCCCGCGCCGCCGTTTCCGCAGCATCGGGTTCAAGCTCTATCGACGGGCGGTCGAGATCCGTGACGGCCGCTTCGTGATCCGTCAGTACCTCGAGGCAGGCGTCCGCGAAAGAAGCGAAGCCCACCACAGTGCGCGAGGGCTCTCTGGCGAAGAGCTGAACGCCGCTGTCACTGCCGACCAAATACTCGCCGGTATCGCGGCCCGCAAGACGGGCGAGCGTCCCCATCCCGACTGGCTCACCGACTTCGCCGATGCCGGCCCCGAGACCAGCCAGCTAATGGACGACATCGATGCCCTCCTCGCCGTCGCCCGCCACGTTCCCCGCCAACGTGCCCGCACCCCCCACCCCGAGCGAGCCTCCGCATGACCGACCTGACCCGCCAGCCCGCGCACGTCCAACTGCGCGCTCTGGACCGCCGCGAGATCTCCAGCCGCGAGCTGCTTGACCTCCACCTTGACCGAATCGACGCCACCACGCTCAATGCCGTCGTCACCCGCGACGACGACGCGGCCCGGCAAGCCGCTCACACCGCCGACGAGCGCCGAGCTCGCGGCGAGGCCGTTGGGGTCCTCGACGGCCTCCCGATCACCATCAAGGACAGCTTCGAAACGGCCGGCCTGCGCACCACCAGCGGAGCCGAGGAACTGGCGGACCACATTCCTGACCAGGACGCCGACGCTGTCGCGCGGCTCCGCCACCAGGGCGCGGTGATCATGGGCAAGACCAACACCCCCGCCTACTGCCAGGACCTCCACACCGACAACGCCCTCTTCGGCCCCACACTCAACCCGCACGACCCAGCGCGGACGGTCGGTGGCTCCTCGGGGGGACCCGCCGCGGCGGTCGCAGCCCACCTCACCCCCGCCGACCTCGGCAGCGACCTCGCCGGCTCGCTGCGCCTGCCCGCCCACTACTGCGGGGTATACGGACTGCGGCCGACACACGGCCTCGTTCCGGCTCGCGGCCACGTTCCCCGGCCACCGGGCTGGCTCACCAGCAGCGACATGGTCACCCCCGGCCCCCTGGCGCGCCACCCCCGAGACCTCGACCTGCTGCTCAACGCGCTCACCACGCCGGCACCGGGCGAGGGGACGCCCTGGTGCGTAGATCTGCCGACGGTCGGCAAGGGCGTCGAGCACCTGAGCATTGCGATCTGGGCCGAGGACCCGGACTGCCCCGTCGACCACGAGACCGCACAGGCCCTTGCCACCCTTGAGGAGGTGCTGACCGCAGCCGGAGCCTTGGTCCGACACACGCCCGGACCTGTTCGCTTCACCGACTCCACGAGCCTGTTCGAACAACTCCTGTACGCCACCGCGACGGCCACAGTCGACGATGAAACCGCTGCTGCTGAACTCGCCGCGGCAGGACAACTGCAGGACGACGACACCAGCCCCCGCGCGATCTTCCTCCGCCACCGGAGCCAAACCCACCGCAGCTGGCTGCGTGCGAACGAAGCACGTGCCCGCCTCCGATCGGACTGGCAGCGGCTCTTCACGGAACACGACGTCCTCGTCACACCAGCCGCCCCCACAGCCGCGATCCCGGCAGGCAGCCGCGCCCTCGCGGTCGACGGCCAGGAGCGGAACTTCTTCGACCAGACTGGCTGGGTCAACCTCACCAGCCACATCGGCCTCCCCAGCCTGGTCGTACCAGTGACCACGACCGCCCAGGGACTGCCCATTGGAGTCCAGGTCATCGGCCGGCCATACGCAGATCGCGTTCTGCTCGACGTGGCGGAACGGCTCGCGACGCTGCTTCGTGCCTTCGGGTGAGGCAGCCGTAATCGCTCCTGTGGCGGCCGACGCTGTGTTCCTGCGGCGCTCGTGCTGCTAGATGGCCGGATTCGCCTCAAACTCGTTTTCATGTGTGGGGAGTTAAGCGTCGTCTGGCACGGCGGGGAGCCCCTGGCCACCGGTGCACAGGAAGACCCTCATGCCCAAGTTCACCTATCCGCTCCCGCTGTGCTGGGCCGACGCCAACAGCTACGGGCACGTCAACAGCTCCCGCTACCTGATCTATCTCGACGGCGGCACGCCTTCGTGGTTCAGCGGTCCGTCATCGACTACCAGACGCCGATGGACTACCGCGACCAACCCGTACACGTGGATGTCTGGGTCGTCACCTGCCGCGGCGCGCGGCTCGAGCTGGGGTACGCCATCAGGGACGCCGAGAACACGTACGCCGAGGCGACAACCAAGATGGCCGCCTACAACCTGGAGACGGGTGCACCGCGCCGCATCTCGGAGGCTGAGGCCGAATTCTTCGCGCGCTACAAAGCGGCGTGATCAGTCTCGTGTCCTGCTGCTGGGGCCTAGTAGTTCAGGTGCGGGAAGGTCACGGTCGGGCGCCGACGTCTCCGTGACGCGCACGCCTCGCTAGGCAGCCGCCCGCTCAACGAGCAGGCCCGGTACGTTGATGTAGTCGCCGGGCTCGCGTACCTCGATCGGCATCGTGAGCCCGAGCAGTGGCGCCACGTCCGCGAGACGCGCATACGTGATCCCGTAGGTGTCCAGCCGATGACGCCATGCTTCCGACATCGGGATCGCGTTCCAGGCGCCCTCTAGCTGCTCGTAGGCCGAGGAGACACGGTAAGCGGCCTCCCGTGCCAGCTCGATGTTGGTGGCGAAGAGCAGCTTCCAGTGCGCATCGTGCGGGGTGCCTTCCGGTGCGGGCCACTGTGGTGTCCCCGGCACGATGTCCCACCGGATCCAGTCAAAGAGCACGCGCTGCATGGTGTCGAGGCACAGGCCGCCGATGGGCCTGTCCCATACGGCCATCGCCAGGCGGATCGACTCGGCGAGGGCGAGAGCGAGCCCGTCTAGACCGAGCCGGGGGTCGTACCAGTACCGACGCTGGCCGACGGAGCGGTCGTCATCGCGGGGGAGCGCTTCCACCCAGGAGACAAGTGCTTCCGCCCATGGCACGCACTCTGCCAGCGGATGCCGGCCGTCGTGGGCAGCCGCATACCGCTTCGTGTGCTCACGCACACAGGTAGCCAAGTCCACCGGCACGCCTGCCTCCTGTCGTAAGGATCACCGGCAACACCCCCGGCCTGACCTCTCGTCCCGCGCGGTCTTGAGTGCCGGGTCGGCGTCGAGGGCGCGCAGGAGCATGCCGGCTCCGCGCAGCGTGCCGAAGTGAGCGAGGTCCTGCCCGGCGCCCGCGTCGGAGTTGCTCCGGTAGGCGGCGGCCATCGGGGCGTGGATGCCCATCCGGTCGATGATGGCGGGCAGGTACGGATCGTCCTCGCGTTCGGGCAGGAGCGCGGCGCGGGCGCGAGTACTGCCGTCGTGTCCTCCGGAGCCGGGCGGCATTCTCGGCAGGGTGCTCTCTGGTTCCACACGCTGCGGTACCTGTTCGCGCGGCACGGTGCGGCGAGGTGGTCCGTGCGCGGCTCAGGAGCTGTGATCCGGTTTTTCCGTGGCGTACCAGAACGGATCGACGGCTCCGGAGTCGTTGTGATCGCGACCGAGATCGAACAGACGGAATAGGTCCCCACGGATCTGGAAGACGCCCAACTCCGCGTCGACCGCATCCTGGGCGAAGCCCACGAGAGCGGCGACCCCGTGCAGATCATGAGGTTGTTCGGGCTGTCCTCCACGACCGCGATGAACTACGTGACCACGGCACACCCTGCGGAAGGGGCGAACATCAGAAGGTAGGTGAGATGCAAGGACCTCTCCCCTCCTGCCAGTTGTGTCCACGGGCCAGCGCAATCGCCGTGTGAACCCAGACCCCTTGCTTTCTCCCTTTCTGCATCAGGATGTCAGTGCTGGTCACTAGAGTGACTGCGTACTCCTTGTGGAGCCTCCCTCACTTGAAGTGGCGGTGGACCCCGAACATGGAAGGCCGCGATGCGGCCAGGAAGCCCATGGGTGGTGGGCCAGGGCAGCAGGAAGGGCAGCATGACTCCCCCTCCTGACTGACCAACCAGCACTGCAAGCGGGGTGGTGAAACCACGGGAGGCGGATGCGACGGCCAAGCGCCGCCGTACCGTCCGTCCTACCTCGAAGGAGAGCCACCGACGTGGCCGACGCACTGTTTGACCATGAAGACCCCGAGGACATCGACGACGCCGATCCAACGCTGATCGCCGTGCACGGATGGAATGTCGCCGAGCCCAAGAAGGCCAAGACCCGGGTCACCAAGCTCAGAAAACTGATCGACGCCGGCGCCGTCCACCTCCATCCCGACCATCTGGACTGGACCCGGTTCATCCTGAACTGGGCGGAAGTTGACCGAACGCTTCCCACCTACAGCCCCAAGACCGGCCGCTATCGCGATCGGGTCCGGCCCATGCGGCTCGGTGAGTATCGCGTGTACTGCCTCGACCTGTTGATGCCGACGGTGACCACCGTTCAGCAGCTCATGAACTACCGTACCCGGCAGGGGCGTTCGCTGCGCGACGTTCCCGATACCTTCCGACCCGTGTCACGGAGTCACCCCCTCCTGGACGGGCACGGCGTTCCCGTGGTGGGCGTCACGCACACCTACGTGACGGCGGAAGGGCTCCTCAACGAGCTCCGCACGGCTTCGCAGAAGGTACGGGAATCGCGGCAGCGTGAGCGCGGCTGGGAGCCACTTCACGATGCGGTACTCAGCGATGGGGTGGAGGATGGCGGTCTGTGGCTGCAGACAGTCTTCGCCCCTTTGGGCGACGACGGCGAGCCGGACTGGACACGGGCCGTCAGCACCCTGGCGCCAGCGGACGCGGCCAGTCGCAAGGCCGTGTGCGACAGCCGGGTCGACCCGGACGGCATGCTGGCCGCTCTGCCTCTGCTGAAGCCCCGTCGCTCGGACGTCTTTGACGGAACAGAGAAAGACCCCTCCGCAGTGGTCAGCGTCACCGAGGCGGTGAGCGTCCAACTGGGCAGGGTCAAGACAGCTGTTTCCGGTATCGACTTCGTCGATGATCTACCAGATGAAGCGCGCGAGTTGCTGCACGCCACGGTCATGCCGGTGCGGCTTGCCTACCGGGTGACCGACTCGCGCGGACGTGACATCCGGCTGGACGGACCCGCCCTCTTCCGTAGCATCCAGAAGCACTTCCACGGGCCTGAACACTTGGGACACCCGCCCGCGGAAGCAGAGAGGCTCGTGGCCGACGACACGTACGCAGCACTTCGGCAGGCAATCGAAGAGGGCAAGTTCGAGACACCGACTGCCGTGTCCGGACCTGCCGCATTGACGTGGTCCGTCCCCCTGCTGGACGCGGTTTGTAGCGGTGAGCCGCTGGATGCGCTCGCGGAACTCGGCCTACCGACGACCTGGCAGGGCCGTGTTGCCGCCGCCGTGATGCTTGTCTTCGGCGACGGACCAGAGAGAGCGATCATCGGGCGGGTCCTCAAGTCGAGGCCGCAGGGCGGACTGTACAACGACCGCCTGGACGAGCGTCGCCTTTCGCTCCTGCGCGAGTGGACCTTCGGGGAGACCCCTGTCAACCGCCGGGCATTCGAGCAGATCGAGGCCAAGGCGGTCTTCGAGGACCCGCTGCGCTCCTGGAACGGCAACACGGACGAGCTCGTGGAACTCGTGTGCGCAGGGCAGGCCACCCCCACCGAGACAGCGCTGTTCGAGGTGCTGGCCACCACAGCGGCCGGCCGCAATGGCATGCAGATCGTCGACATCGGATCTGCCCAGCAGGCACGCGGCTTCGCCAGCGTCAAGGCATACCAGGCTCTCCGCGGACGGCTGGTACGCACAGCCCCGGGCGCTGACGCGACCCTTGAGTTCGTTCAGTGCGGACCGGCCTATATGCGGGCGCTCCTTAAGGATCAGCTTCTGCTGAAAGACCCTCAGCCCAGAAGCATCGGCGGCCTCACCCCAGAGGCGCCCACGGACGCCGACTGGAGAATCTGGTCGGCCAACAAGATCGGCGCCCTGAACGAGGACGGCGCTCCAGCTGCATCCCGCTCGGTACGCGCAGCGATGACCGGCGACAGCGAGCTGATCCAGGACCCAGACGGCACCGTGCGCTATCACATGATCGACGTGCCGCAGCTCGTGCCCGACAACTTCCTTGACCAGTTCTCCACCCAGGCATTGACCCGCCGGGCCAAGGACCGCCAAGCCTCGGCCGAGAACAGGGAGCAGGAAAGGCCGCTCACGGCTGACGAACGGGTGGGCGAGGCACTCGACGCGGCGGTGAAACTGCTCCCCGCACTGGGCAGTGAGGTCGGGAAGCTCGAAGGTCTACAGGCGGGAGGCCACCTCTTCGACGTCTCCCAGCGAAGCCGACTCACCGAACTCGCTCTCGATGTCCGGGGAGCCGGCCAGCACGACCAGAAGGCCATCGCTGGCCGCATCGACACCATCGTGCGCAATGCCCGGGACCAAGAAAGCCAGCTTGTACAAGTGCAGGAGATGATCGAAGACGGGAACCATGCAGCGGCAGCCGACCATGACGATGGTGAAGACGGCGAGAACCCAGCCGAACTGCTCCTGGCCAGCAAGGATGCCGGATGAGCCGCATAGTGCTGACTCCCGCCCTATGGCAGGCGATGAGCGACCGCGCTGGCAAGTGGCGACTACAGCATGATCCCGTAGCGCATCCGATCTCTGCGCTGCGTCACATCAGCGCCTCGCGCTGTGTCTACGTTCCGCTGATCGCTACTCAGCGACCGGCGGGTACCTTCGCCATCGATTACATCGGATCCGCCGCACGTGATCATCCGCGCGCCGTGTGGCGGCGCATCGCAGGTGAGCATCAACTTGTTCATCTCGACCGCAAGAGGGACTGGGATCGCGTCGTGGTCCTGCCCTTGAAGCCGGACACACCGTTGCCTGTGGTCCGGATCATTGAAGCGGCCGTTGCCGATCTTTGCGGGCGGCCGCCGCGCTGCTCCCGACTCCCGCACCTGCCCACAGACTGGCGTGCTCGCGTAGGCATGTAGCAAGCAGCAACGGAACCCGTTCGCCCTCCAGTCTGGTGCGCGTCCTGGGGTGCCTCGGACGCGTTTCGGTGGGTTAGCCGGCGCCGGCTAACCCACCGAAACGCTAGGAACATCGGCCCGCCCACGGGCACCTACGCGGTAGGCGGCACTTGTAGGGGCAGAGACAATCCGGCGATCGCGGCAAGAGCAATGAGCAGCGGCATGAGCTGTACGAGCCGGTCAGCGGGATAGTCCGGCCAGGAGGAGCGCGGCCACGCTCCCGGCCTCGGTGATCCGGCCGGCTCGCACAGCTTCGACGGCGTCGCCCAGCTTCCACCGCTGCACCGTCATGCCGATCTCGGTCTCGTCGCGATGTGTACGACCCGGCCGAAGGCCCGTGGCCAGGAAGAGATGGGTCCGTGCACCCGTGGTCGCAGGAAGCGGATCGATGACGCCGATCAGACGTGTCTCGTCCGCAACCAGGCCGGTCTCCTCTTCCAGTTCCCGGACGGCTGCTGCCTGTGGCTCCTGCCCCCCGATGCCGCCCCCGGGGAGGTGCAGGATACGACGTTCTTGGAGGTAGAAGTCGTCCTCGACCAGCACGACATGGCCGTCGTCATCTAGGGCGATCACACGCACGCCGTCCTCAACAACGACGTGCTCGTACTCTCCGGCTACGCCGTCCGGCCTGATCACTGAGTCGCGGTTCAGCGTGATGAAGGGGCCTCGGTGAAGAACCTCGGTTGCCGTCCGTGTCCACCCCGTCATCGTGCCCCTTTCTGAACCAGCGCCGTGCTGGTCGTGGAGATCCACGCTATGCCCGGATGGGCGAACTCAGATGCCCGTACGCTGAAGTCGTGCCGATGACATGTGAGTTCCGACGCCAACCGGTCTCGGATTCTCGGAACCCACGCGCTTCCGCCGGGGGGATCTCTGATTGTCCCGACTGGCAGAAGACCGCGACAGCCGCACTCGACGACCTCGACATCACATTCCTCAACCCGCGCCGCAGCAACTTCCCGCTGCACGACCCAAACGCCGAAGCGGACCAGGTCAATTGGGAGTACCGGCATCTGCGCCGCGCCCATCTCGTCGTGTTCTGGTTCCCGGAGTCGCCCACCAGCCACCAGCCGATCGCCCTCTACGAACTGGGGGCGCTCGTTGGCAAGGGCGGCGCTCTGGTCGTCGGAACCGATCCCAGCTACGTACGCCGCACGAATCTGGTGACGCAGCTCGCCCACGCACGCCCGGAGCTTCAGGTCCACACCACACTGGCGGACACGATCGAAGCGAGCCGCGCAGCCATACGGGCTTCGCGGTGATCGCGGGCTGGGCCCTGCTCGGGGTCATCGTCGCCGTGGCCATCGCGGCCGTCACAGTCGTACGCGCGGCCCGGGTATCGATCAGGCAAGACCTGCTGTCGCTGGGCGAGATGCAGCAGCTCGCCGGCGCGCTCGCGAAGTTGACCACCACTGCCTACGCCTTCGCGTCCCCTCTCCTCAAGGAGCGGACATCCTGGATCGGCTGGCTGTGGTGGCGCACCCGGATCGGACCGGACGGGAAGACCGAGCGGGACATGGGCTGGGCCCTGACGTACCGGCGGGCACGGAAAGCTGCTGGGGCTCCTCTCGACTGGCGACTGCTCAGCGGCAGCGAAGTCGTTGTCGTCCCCAGGGACGCGCAGCTGCCGGAATCGGCCGTGGGGGAGCCGAACGGCGCTCCCTCACAGGAGCGTTGAAGTACCGGACGCTCGGCACGCTCACTCGAGTTCTAGCGTGGTGCCCGGCCTCCACCTCCCCGGCCGAGTGCTAGGGAAGGCGCCCGGCATCGGCCGTCCTCGGTGGTCCATCGTGTCGCCCGGGGGCGCACCCATCGTGCCGGAGTGCAGGAAGGCACAAGGGCAGCGTCCTGGACTTCGGACGTGCACACGTCTGGGCCATGGAGCGGATGACCTCTGTGCCGCCGTCGTACGTCACGGCGTCTTCGCTGTCGGCAGGAGGTTCGAACCGGGCGAAGAAGCCATCCATGGTGTACCCGCCAAGCCGTAGCCACCACGGTGAGGGTGATGGCGTCCGTATTGCCGTTCGGGGGAGTTACGGCAGGACGAGGAGCACGAGTGCGGCGACTGCGAAGGCGATGGACATCTGGGCCGAGCGCATCGTGATGAAGTGGCGATCGCGGTGCGCGGCGTCGGTCTGATCGCGGTGGGCCACCCCGGATTCGGCGTATGCCCGCATCCGATCGCGGTGGATACGGGCGCGATGCCGGGTGGAGACCATGGTGTAGATCATGAGCGCGAAGCTGGTCACGGAGCATGCCAGGGACAGCGCGATCATCGGGCGCCGTCCAGGGGCAGCCGGTGCCCGGTCATCATCTGCACGAACTGCTGGTGCGTCTCGTGGGTCTGGATACGCAATCCCGTCGTCGGCCTGTGCCCCGTCCGCTTCTCGTACAGGGACAACGACCGCTTCAGCAGCTCTCGCCACTGCTTGGCCTGGATCAGGTCCGCGCAGGCCGGGCACGCGTACCAGGGCGTGTCGTTGAGGCCCCTGGAGGAGAACACTTCTGCGGGCCGGAGTCCTGCAATCAGACCGACCCGTGTCTCCACGGGGAGGACCTGGTAGGACCAGACGGCTTCGATCTCCGGATCGCAGAAGTCGCACCGGTGGAAGACTTCGCCCCAGACCGGCTCGACCTCGTGTCCGGCCGTTGCCTCGCCCTCCGTGTGCCGGAACACCTGCTTGACCGCATGGCCGCCGGTCAGCGTCCCGGCGTGCGCCCGATGCCCGCACCTGCCGCACGTTAGGCGCCGGTCGTCGCGGGTCACCGTCGTCTTGTCATCCACGGTTGTTGACGATAGCGCCTCTCGACACCGCCGCCCGGGGCAGCACGTCTTCACCCCGCCCAGCCGCGGGCACTCACCGCATCACGCGGGGTTCAGTCCTCCTCGCCGAATACGGCGGCCAGGTGTGCTGCTTGGCGTCGGTGCTGCTCGCCGAAGAGGACGTCGGCCATCATCACGCCGCGTTCCCAGTAGGTGCCGGAGCCCTGGGCGAGGGGATGGCGGCGCCCGTCGTGACGGCTGCCGGCGAAGGTGGCGACGTCGACGACGGTCTCCCGCGCGGCACAGCGGATCCGGTCCCACAGCCCCCGTTCATCGGGGTGGTCCGAGCGCGCGGCGTCCAGCAGCCGGTGCACTTCCGCGTGACCGGGGCCGGCGGGGCCGGGGGTGTTCTCCAGGGCTTGGTAGGGGTGGCGGTGCAGGGTGCCGGTGACGCCTTCCTCGCCGGGTGCGCCCAGAGGCACCAGGTGCAGTTCGTCGTCGGGCAGCGCGAAGTGGTCCATACGCTCGTGCAGGGCCGCGGCGATGAGTACCACGATCAGCGGGCGGTCGTCCCCGTGGAAGGCTGCGGTCTCGGCCTCGGTGAGCCGCGTGCCGTCGGTGCGAAGTCGCTCGATGCGCCTGGCCATGAGTAGATCGGCCCAGGCCAGGCAGTACTCCCAGCGGGAGCGGGGCAGACGCGGGGCAGAGTTCGGCTTGGCGGCGGCCACTGGTCCACCATCCCTTCTGTGTGCGCCAGTTGGACGCTCGCGCACGTCAAGCCCCCTCCCATTTACCGGTTTCCGGATAAGGCTGGGGAGTGAAAGCGACCGCCTACCCAACGGTGCCCCACGACGTTCCCGTCCGGGCGGGCACGTGCGTGTCGGACGCCTCCGGTAGGACGGCAGGTGTGGACGGGGTCCGCACGGGGACGAGGGTAGTCCGCACGAAGCGCGGGCGTCCGGCACGGTCCCTGGAGAGCCCCGCGCAGCCGACGTCCACCCGTTTGTGCCTGCTCACGGCTTCGCGGAGGGTGTCCCGGACGGCGGGGGCGGTGACGACGCCGAGGTCTCCCGCCACGGTCACCCGGCAGTTGCCGGGCCCGGTGTCTGGGCGCCCCGGGCGCGGCTATTCGATGGGCTGGTCGTTGCGGTAGAACCACACGCGGCCGGTGTTGAGGCTGTCGAGGTAGTCCAGCAGAGGTTCGATCTCGGGCCGGGGCGCGGTGGAGGACGCCAGAACGGACTTCGCCTCGTCCAGCGGCAGCAGGACCGCGCCGGTCACTTTGCCGTCCGGATCGTGCACCGCGATCTCGCCGTCCCAGTCGGCGCAGTCGAAGGTCGCGACCACGGTGGAGGGGTACCGGTCGGTCGTGGTGTTGACGAGGTAGGCCAGCGGGCCCACCGCCGTCAGGTTCAGACCGGTCTCTTCCCGGACCTCGCGCACCAGTGCCTCGGCGAGGAGTTCACCGCGCTCTACGCCGCCGCCGGGGATGGACCACATCTCCTGGCCGTCACGCTGTTCCTGGACCAGAACGATGTGATCGCCGCGCCGCAGCAGCGCGGCGACGACCTGGACGCCGGGCCCGCCGGCCGGTGCTGGAGCCGGGGCGGCGGCGGTTTCGTTGGCAGTCATGTTCGCTCCAGTTCGGTTCGCAGGGCTGCGGTGCACCCGGGGGCTGGGTGGGGTCACGGCCGTGCCAGTACAGGAAGTACGGCAGGGTGATGACCAGGCGGTGGAAGGCGAGGCGCTGCTCGAACAACGGGTCGGCCGGGGCCCCGCGTTGCTGCCAGCAGGTGTTGGCGGTCGGGGCGGAGGGCAGGCACCAGCGGTCGAGTTTGACGAAGTCACTGGCGGCTTCCGCCGGGGTGGCGTGGTTGAAGTCGAGCAGGGCGATCTTGCCGCCGGGTTGGATGAGGATGTTATCGGGGTGGATGTCCTGAGGGGTATTCACGCAGTCCTGGGTGCCGAGCTGTTCGGCCAGCGGCAGACCGCGTCGGCGGCTCTCCTCGGCGAGCACGGTGGGGATCAGCCGATGCCGGCGGAGATCGTCGAGGCAGGTCGGGGCGGTGAAGGGGAAGACGAATCCGCCGTGCGCGGCGTCGACGTGCAGGAAGCAGCGGACGTGTCCGGGGCGCTGGAAGGCGATGTCGCGCAGGTCTGTGGCGATCTCGTCGACGGGGCCGGCGAAGCCGCTGTTGTAGTTCCCGGCGGTGGCCACCACGATGATCCCGGTAACCCCGTCCGCGATGGCCTCGGCGGCGGCCTGGCGGATCTGTTCACGGGTCAGAGTCCAGGCGGGTCCGGCGGGCAGGCGTACGAGGTCGAGGTCGAGGATCTCTGCGGCTTTGGCGACGGAGGAGTGGCACAGGTCCGAGGTGAGCACGGGTATCCGGTGGCCGCCGGTGCGCAGCAGGTTGTGGGCGATGCACAGGGCGGAGAGGGTCGCTTCGCTGGCACCGCTGGTCAGGTGTCCGTCGGGTCCATCCCCTCTTTGGGTGAGAACGGGTTCTGGGAACCGATCGAAGATCAATCGGACTCCGGCGGACAGTTGTTAATCTTGCTCGGGCAAAGGACCGTTTGCGAGAGTAACCGTGCGCGAACCTCCGGCCCTCGCTTCCTTCGGTGAAGATCGTCAGTATGCGGCGGACGGGTTGGCGGCCCATCTGTTCGAACTTCGCAAGCAAGGGCGGCCGATGGCGGGGCTTCAGCCGACGGCTCGGAGCCGTTCGAGGAGTTCGCTGACACCGGCCGTGTGTGCGTATCGCGACAGTTCCGGTTCGAGGTCGCGCACCATCGTCACGCACCTGGGCGCGTCGATCCGGCTGGCCAAGCCGAGGGAACGGGTAGCGGTCGCCGCGGCGATCTCCGGTTCGCCGTCCCGGAGGTAGGTCTCGGCCTGGTAGGTCAGGAACACGGATTTGGTCTTGGAGCGGGTGGCGGTCAGCAGGGCGATGCCCTCTTCCATCAGATGGCGGGCCTGGCGCCGCTGGCCGAGATCCGCAAGACAACGGCCGCCGTCGGCTGCGAGGTCCGCAGTTATGTTGGCGCTTCGTTCTGTCTCACGAAGCACGCGGTTATGTTCGCGTAACTGCTGTCTCAGGGGGTTCAATGAAGCGCACCAGCACTTCAACGGCCATCGGTCTGCAAGGAGCCGACATCTCCTTCCGCCAGTCGACGCCGGAGGCCGTGGTCTTCCTACACCGGACTGCGCAGGCTCGGACAGCCGGTCCGTGGCCCTTCGACGCGTCGGCCGTGTTGGAACGGTCGGGAGCATGCGACGGCAAGTGCTTCATCCTCGGCCCCGACGGTTCGTACGACGTCCAGTTGAACCGGTTCGGGCGCGAACTCGACAGCTGGGGGGTGCGGTCGGACAACGGGCACGAGGGCTACATGCGCGACATCATGCTGTACTGCCGGTTCCTGCACGAGTCCCGGGGAGGGAAGTCGATATGGGAGACGGACAGTGCTGATCTGCGCGCCTACAAGGTCGTCCGAATGCGGATGGACGACGAGAACTCGATCAGCGCTGCCACGTGGCGCCGGTCCATCGCGGCTCTCGACAAGTGGGTGGAGTGGTCCCTGTACGAGGAACTGCTGGATCGCGAGCCGTTCCGGTACATCGACAATACGGTCATGACGCCGCAGGGCCCGAAGCGCGTCCGGGTCAACGCCGAGTACGACGTGCACGACGACCAAGAGCCCCTGCGTATTGTGCAGTTCGTTGACTACCTGCTGTGGCGCAATGTCGGGCTGCTGGGCGAGCTGCCGGACGGCAGACCGGACCCGAAGTGGCGTGGTCGGCACGGTGCGCGCAACGCGCTGTTCGCCGACTCGCTCGTCTACACCGGCATGCGCCTGGGCGAGGGGGCGAGTCTGCTGACGACCGAGCTTCCTCCCGTGGAAGGGGGCAGGGGCGAGATCTACCTCGCGGCTCAGGTGACCAAGCGACACAAGGCCCGCAGGGTGTTCGCGAATCGGCGGACGCTGCGGGCGTGGCACCACTACCTGTCGATCGAGCGGTCGGCCGTGGTGGAGCAGGCGCGGGCCCGTGAGCGGTACGTCGGGCTGGAGGAGTTCGTTCCGGTGGGTCGCGCGGGGCGTCACGCCTTGACGGTGGTGGGCTCTTCCCGCGCCTGGTCGTACTCGAAGATCGGCGTCGGCGTGCGGCAGAACCTGTTCCGTGTGGATGCTGTCGGCCTGCCGCGGGAGCCGCTGGCGCTGTGGCTGGGCGAGGACGGGTATCCGCTCAAGTCCTCCACGTGGCAGTCAGCGTTCCGCCGGGCCAACGAGCGCTGTGCGTCCTTCGGGATCGACGTAGAGGTTTCGCCCCATACTCTCCGTCATGTTTTCTCCGCTTAGTTTCAGTGTGGCGATTGGCTCCAACTGGGTTGGTGGTCTGGGTGTTTGGGCTTTGCGCTGAGCCGTGTGGTGTTTCTACTGTCAGCGCCCATGATCTTGAGTTTCTTCTCGTCCCGGGGCTGGGAATCCTGGGACGTTGAGTATCCGCCGTTGGTCCCCGAGGGGATGCCCGTGCTCGTCGACGACGACCTGTGCTTCGAGGACGGCCCGGCTGCGCTGCGCCCGGCGGCGGTGGTGAACCGGTGGCTGCGCGAGTTGCCGGGCAGCGGGGCGCCGGCGCCGAGCTCGTGGAAGAACTACGCGCGAGCCCTCAAGGAGTGGACCGAGTTCCTGGCCGAGCACGGGGTCGGGTTGTTCGACTCGCGGGAGCAGCTGAAGGCGGGGCTGAGCCGGTACTGCCGCCATGGACCGGCTCCTTCGCGGCGAGATCCCGCCCAGCGGAAGTGCGACATCAAGACCCTCGCCATTGAGGCCGCGGTCGACCGCACCGCTTTCTTCGGCACCCGCCCCTACGCTCACCTCCGCGTCGAATTCGAGCGACGCCTCCAGGCCCTGCAGCAGGCCGGGGAGATCCCCGACCCCCGCGAAGCCCAGATCACCCGCCTCAGGGCGGAGAACGCCAAGCTCAGGGAACGTCTGACCCAGTCGGAGCAGACGATCGACGCCCTCACCGACTTCCGCACGCAGTCCCTGGTCCGGCTCGCCGCCCAGCACGAAGAGATCGTCCACCTTCGTGGGATTACCGCTGCGAAAGATCGCATCACTCGGCTCCCTGCAGGCCGAACGCCAGCGGCGACGATGGGACCCTGCGGTTGAGGCGCCCGTTGGAATTAAGTAGTCAGGCCGCGCAGGTGGCCCGGATTCGTGTCCCCCACGGGTGGGGGACACGAGACGACGGTCGTCTACGAGCGGTCCGTGATCACCCGCATCACCCAGTCGGTTACGGAGCGGCTGACTCCAGCGCACCAACCACGCACGGCTGCCAACGCCAGATCCCACCTGCGCGCGCTGTGCTTGTCCCCTTCGGATTGCTTACCGTGGTTCATCAGGGTCCCTTCACCTGAGCGGATCCGAAGGGCTCGCCGGAGAGGTTTGCGGCCATCCGGCGAGCCCGCCTTCCCCACTAGTGAAAGGCCACCTGACCTACTAGCATCAGGACTTGAGACTTCATCAGATTACATCTGACTACGCGAGACTTCATGAGAGTTCGTCAATGCCGAACAAACCGCGGGTGCTCGATCTCACTCATCCCCTGGAACGTTTCGCTGATCGCCTGCGCAAACTCCAACGCGCAGCGATGGCGCGGGCTCAGTCTCCAGATGAGCTGGACAATCTCCAAGTGGAGAGGATCTCCGGGCCTCACACCGCGAGCAGGGCGACTATCTACGCAGCGCTCTCCGGCCGACGACTTCCGTCTCCACGAACCCTTCTTGTGATGGTCCTCGCATGGGACGCTCGTGGAGTCGCTGCAGGTCAGGAGTGGCTTGACCTCCGCAGTGAAACCGAGGAACAGCTCGCGCTCTACCACTCTGCAGAGATCTCACGAACAGCCGACTCTGACAGCCAGCCGGCTATTCGCACCCCAGCAGTGCCATCTCGCGAGGGGGGTGGCCGCCGCCCCCATAATCCCGTAGATCCCAATGCTCCTGGCGCTGCCCTAGCCGTGACCCTGCGAAGCCTGCGGAGGAAGGCTGGCAACCCGCCTATTAGGGCGATCAGCCACGCTGCTGGGCTCAGTCAGTCCACGGTGTCCAGGATGCTGAGAGGCGACCGTATGCCCTCGCTGGCCGCCGTCACCTCGGTCGCGTCCGTTCTGGAAACTGACGAGAAGGCTCTCGCTCGTGTGCAGGAAGAGTGGGAGCGCACTCGATGGAACGACCCGAGCTCGGCAGAGGGCTTCGAGGAGGAATGGGATTGGCGGCAGGCCGAGCATGACGCCCTGCGAGAGCGACTCCGCCAGAGACAAGAACAGCTCCGCTGGAGCGAGGAAGAACTGAGGCGCCGGGAAGAGAGATTGGCGCAGCTTGAGCAGGCCCTGGCTGATGCTCAGGATGCTGCCGCTTCGGTCGAGATTGACGAGGTACTGAAGCGCGTGGAGGAGAGGTCGGCGCAGCTTGAGCAGGCTCTGGCCGATGCTCGGAATGCTGCCGTGTCGAACGCCGCGATCGAGCAGGTTGGGAGCGATCTTACCGTTTGGGCCAATGATGTTCAGGCCGAGGACGACGGGATCGTCGACGTTGAGATCGTCGACGAGGGTAGCTTCTCTGGCGCCCCAGCCCTGCCAAGTGGTGAGGCCCTATCAGGGCAATGAGCCAGGTCCTGCGCTCTCCCGGCGAGACGACGCTCAACGAGCCAGCGATTTACCTCACGACAGCGTCGCTGAAAACACAACATGCCGATCGGCCAGCATCGCAAATGTGGCATCCAGAGTTGGCTGCTCAATCGCCACACGGACTCACCGCACACGACCTCTGCGGACACAAGGCACATTTTTGCAGTTCAGATGCTTGGCCTGATGCTGCGGCAGACCATCCGCGCGCTGGGGCAGCGGGAGGACCGGAGCTTTACCAGGGCGGAGTTGGAGCGGCTGCTGTTCGGCAGCCCTATGCGCAAGCTGCAGCTGCTTCTCGGACATGCGCACGAGTCGACGGTCTACATCTACCTGGACCTTCTGGATGAGTTCCAGGAGATCGTCCTGTCGGCGCTCGCGGAGTGGGACACCCAGGTCGCGGCCCTGGAGGCCGTTGCTGCGGAGGCGGCTGCATGAGGACGCGGCGCGTTCGGTTTCCAGCGGCGAGCGACATCCCTGCTCCTCCGGACCCGGTGCCCAGTATCGGGCCGGTCGCCTTCTCGCTTCAGTTCGGCGGGAACGACATCCACTACGACCTCTCTCATCTGCCGTGCCCCCGCCTCGTCCGCCCGCTCGCCCAGGAGTTGAGCCAGATCGGGGGTGACGACGGGACGATGAGCGGCAAGGATGCCTTCCGCGACGCGATCCGGGCCGTGCGGCTGTTCGTCGAGTTCGTGGCTGCGGCCGAGCCTGGACAAGCCGACGACTTCGCTCTGGACGACCTCGAATCCGAGCTCCTGGATGCCTTCGAAGGGCACCTGGCGCGGGCTTTCCCGAAGGGAAGCGGCCAGCCGTACCAGCTGCTCGAAACAGTCGTGCGCCTGCTGCGTGCCGTCCACGAGTCCGTCCCGGACGCCTTCAGCGCCGAGATGCACGGGCGGATCGGGTTCACGGCGACGACGGTGGAGCGGCGGACCAGCAAGCCCCTCGACGCTTACCCGTTGCCGGTGTTCGAGCGTATGGAGGCTGTGGCGCTTGCCGATGTCCGCGAGATCCGGGACCGGATTCTGCGCGGTGAGCGGATGGCCGAAGGCGGCCAGGACCCCGAGACCGGTGGGTGGGGGCGGTTGGAGAACGTCCTGTGGCATGTCGCCCGGCTCGGGCCGCTGACCAACGACATTGTGCGGCAGCATCGCCCGCTGCGGGCCCTGGGCGGGATCAGAGCCGTCAACTCGCACCTGTTCCTGACCAAGGCCGACATGGTGCCCTTCCTGACCTTGCTGATCTGCCAGACCGGGTTCGAACCGGAATGCGCCAAGACCCTGAAGGCGGACTGCCTGTCCAACCCGGCGCGCGGGTTCGTCAGCATCGCGTACGTCAAGAAGCGCGCGTACCAGCACACTCACAAGACGATGCGGGTGAGCGACGGGGGCGCTCTGCACTACCCGGGCGGCCTGCTCCGCCTCGCCCTGCGGCTCACGCAGCGCGCCCGTGAGGTCGCCGGCACCGATTCCCTGTGGGTGCTCGCCCTGGACGCCGGAGTTCGTGACGTCTACCGGGACGGACGCACCCACACGGCCCGGGACGCGGTGCCCTGGATGGCCCGGCATCGGATCGATGAGATGAAGGACCGCGGCGGCGGCGCCGTGTCGATGAACATGCGTCGCCTGCGCAAGAGCCACAAGTCGCGGAACAATCTGCGGGCTGGCGGCATCCTCGACGACTTCGTGTCCGGGCATACCAAGGAGGTCGCCGCCGGGCACTACGCCGACATCGAGGCCCACCGCGAGGTACACGAGCAGGCGGTAGAGGACGGCCTCCGCGAATCCCTGGACGTGGCCCTGGCAGCGCCGGTCGTGCTGGACGACGACGGCAGCCGCCTGGACGACGGGGCTCAGGACCTGGAGCCGGAAGAAGTACGCGCCACGCTCGGGACGGACAACGACGTCTGGCTGGCCTCGTGCCGCGACTACTACAGCTCCCCCTGGGCGCGGAAGAAGGGAGCGGGGTGCCCGGTCGCGGTCTGGGGCTGCTTGGAGTGCCCGAACGCCGTCTTCACCACCCGCCACCTGCCGAGCCTGCTGTCCTTCCTCGACTTCCTCGAAGCGCAGCGCGAGGAGTACGCCGCAGCCGAGTGGAAGGCCCGCTACGGCCTGGCCTGGGAGCGGATCGTGAACGACATCCGGCCGAAGTTCAGCACCGAGCAGATCGCCACGGCCACCGCCATTGCCGAAGCCGGCGGGCCGCGCTTGTCGCTGCCCGCGCAGTTTGTGGAGCTCATCTCATGACCACCGCGCCTCAACTCAGCGTTCGTCCGGCGACCCCGGTCCCGGATGACGCGTACGTCGTGCCCAAGCACCTCACCACCTCCACGACCGGCCGCGGGCCGCGCGTCGGCGACATGGTCTGGGACCTGCGCCCGTTCGTTGCCCGGACCGCTCGCAAGAACGCCGTCTGCCACTTCTCGGGATTCGCGGACGACATTGCTATCCGCACCGCGAAGGAGTACCTCTATTCGCGGTTCCGACGGGGCATCCCCGCCAGTTACCTGAGCGTCTCCACAGTGAAGCCGATGAAGATCACTTGGGCCGCGCAGGAACTGGCACGCGTGCGCAACGCCATGCACGACCTGCGCGGCATCGGCACATTGCGGCTCTCCGCAGTCACTCGGGAAGATCTGGCGGCGTTGCTGGACCAGTGGAAGAAGGGGCCCCTCTCCACCGCCGCGTCGCTCGTCACCACGATGAAGCAGCTCGCCGCCCACCGTGCTTTCCTCCACAGCGACGGATTGGACGTCCATCCGTGGCCTGGCCGGACAGCAGCCGCGGTCGTGGGCAAGGAGCCGAGACCGGACGAGAACAGCACGGACCGCATCCCCGAGAAGATCATGGGCCCGCTGCTTCGCGCGGCGGTCTTCTACGTCACCATCGCCAGCCGCGACATCTGCGCCGCCCGTGCCGAGATCGAGGCCCTGCAGGAGGCCGCACGACGGCGGCCCTACAGCATGGGTGGAGCGAAGGAAGCCGCGTTCTCCTCCTTCGTCGCGCAGCGCCGGGCGGCCGGGCGTGGCCTGCCGGCCTTGCCGCTGGAGGCGGTTTCCCGGCGACCGGGCGCTGCCGTGGTCGACGGAGTCGTCCAGTCGCCGAACGTCACCCTGATCGAGCTGATGATCGGCGGCTACGCCCGTATCGATCACCTCGTAGCGCAGGCGGCGGCTGAGCTGGGGTTTGAGGAAGGCGGCCTCGACACGCCGATGTCGCCTTGGCCGGAGTCCGACCGGCCGTGGAGGCCGCGGCTGGATCCCACGACTGTGAACCGGGAGACCGAGTATCTGCGCACGGCCTGCTGGATAGTGATCGCGTACCTTTCAGGACTTCGCGACGACGAGGTTCGCCTCCTGGGCCGCGAGTGTGCGTTCACCGAGACCGGCGACGACGGCCGGATTCGGTACAAGCTGCGCGGCCGGGTCTACAAGAACCGCAAGATCAGCGGCGACGAGGCCGAGTGGGTCGTCCTGGACATCGTTCACCAGGCCGTCGACGTCCTCCTCGACCTCCATGACGATCCGGACCATCTCTTCGGCTACTGGGGAACGGACATCACGGGCTATCAGCTCTTCGGGTCCGTTCCCTACCGGCTGGGGCGATTCCGCGACCATGCCAACGAACTGTTCAGCACGGAAGCTGGACTGTTCATCCCCAACGACACAAGCGGCATCGAGGTCTACGACACCCCAGACGCTCCCGGCTCCGAAAGCAGTCTGGGAGACGATGTCCAGAACGGACCCCACGGGCTTGCCGAGGAGGAACCTGATCCGGCAGGGGTTCCCTGGAGTTTCGACACCCGGCAGTTCCGGCGATCGTTGGCCTGGCACATCGCTCACCAGCCCTTCGGTGTTGTCGCTGGCGCGCGACAGTACCAACATGCCCGAATAGTCATGTTCGAGGGGTATGCGGGTACGTCGGATTCCGGCTTCGCCGAGGAAGTGGCGGCCAACGACGCGGTCGCGCGACTGGACTACCTTGAGGATATCTACCGGGACTGGAACGACGGCGGTGCCTCTTCCGGCGGGGCCGCCGAGCGGGTCTCGGCGGAGTTCGAGCGGATCCGCCGTGAACTCGGGGACCTGCCCGGTGTCGTCTCGTCACCCGCCCGGCTGCGGACGATGTTGCAGCACCTGACCAAGACGCTGCACCCCGGGGTGCTGAACGACTGCTTCTACCAGGCCGCCACCGCCGTCTGCCGCAAGCGTGCCAAGGCCCTCGGCCGCCCTGTGCCGCTGCACAACATGTGTCTTCACTGCCCCAATGCCCGACGGTCGGCGGTGCACTTGCCCCGGCTCACCACGGCACGGGACCAAGCCCTGACTGTGTTGGACCTGCCCAAGAAACAACGCGAGGTCCTGCCCCGGCTTCAGGTGATCACCCTGACCGACTACGCCACCGAACTCGACGAACTCATCCAGAGCATCACCACGGACGCCACCAAGGGAGGCGCGAAGCCGGCGTGAACGACGAGACACGGCTGCGTATCCGGCACACCTTCGACCGTCTCTTGGCAGGCGGCCGAGAGCCCACCGAGATCGACCGCTCGCTGATGGAGGCGTTCGAGCGGCTAATGCACGGGCTGCCCGAGTCACCGACTGCAAGATCACGATCGTCAATCTGGGCACCGAGGCCGGAGTCTCCCGCGCCTCCTACTACCGCTCGCCGGTGGCGGAGGCGGTGAAGGAGATCCTTGAAGCGCCGCAGACCCGCCGCCCGGAACCGGAGGAGCTGCGGGCGGAGGTATCCCGGCTGAAGAAGGCGGAGCGTGAGCTTCGCAGCGAGCATGCCGCCGAGGTCCGCGAGCTGAAGGACACCGTGGCCACCTACGCCAACCAGATCCAGGTTCTGACCTTGCGCAACGCCGAGCTGGAGACCCAAAATGCCCGCCTCCTGGAACGGCTGCGGCAGTCCGGGGACAACGTCGCGGTCCTGCCGGCCCCGAGCCTTCCTTCGCCCTGACCGGGCGCGTCACCTGCCAGTTCGCGCGGCCTTCAGCGGTGTGACTAATGTGTCGCGCGCCAGGCATATGCGTCCTGCCACGGGGAACACGATCCTCCCCTGAACGGGGTGCATGGACATTTGTCCTGGCCGAGCACACGGTCCGGGCGAGTGGGTATGCGAGCAATCTGGTGATGCGCGAGCTGGACGAGACGGCCGCCGGCGGCCCGATTGGGGCACGCCTGGCCGCCTGGCGCCGCCACCGGGACTTGACCCGGGATGACCTCGCCTCCCGCACCGGCCTGGAGCTCGATTACCTCGCCGGGCTGGAGACAGGCCGGGAGTGGGTGGACCGCCGCGGCCGGCTGGCAGCGCTGGCCACCGCCTTGCGGCTGGATGTCGCGGACCTGACCGGGCAGCCCTATCCGCCGCGCGGACAGGAGCACGCGGCGGTGAGGGCGGTCGCCTTCCACCTGCGGCGCAGCCTGGTCCGCCGACAACCGGATACGGCCCCCGGCGTGCTGCTGGAGGAGCTGGCGGAGCGGACCCGGGCTGCCGCACGGGCCGACTCCGCAGGCGACGAGCACCATCTCGCGCTCGCGCTGCCGGAATTGATCGACGCGGCCGACCACGCGCTGGCCGCCACTGCGGGGCCCGGCAGGGAAGAGGCGGTGCGGCTGCGCGTGGACGCCCATGTGCTGGCCGCCGGACTGCTTCGGCGCCTGGGTTACAAGGACCTGGCGTGGATGCTGCTGCACCGGGCTCGCCCCGGCACCCGCGAACCGCTTCCGGTACTGGTCGAGGAGGTGCGCCTGCTGATCGACTTCGGCCTGCCGGAGTACGCGCTGGCCCGCGCCGAACGCGCCGAGGACGCCGGAGCCGACTGGGAGCTGCCGGCACTGGCCGCCGTCGCCCAAGCCATGGCCGGACGCCGCCCGGAGGCCGAACGACTCCTTGCCACGGCCGCCGAACGGGCCGCCGACGCACGGGAGTCGGCCCTGGTGATCGCAGCCCGCGCCGCCGTCGCCGCCGAAGTGGGCGACGCAGCCGGGGCCGCCGACCACGTACGCGCGGCGGATCATGCCGCACTCGACGGCGCCCACCGCTCCAGTCTGCTGGTGGTCGCCGCGGCGGCCGAGGCCCGCCAGGACCGTGCCGACCAGGCCGCCGTCCGACTCTTCGAGGCCGACGCGGCGGCACCGCTGCGGCTGCGGCTGGACCCCCTCGCCCGGGACCTGGTCGCCGCGCTCACCGACCGCACCACCGTTCAGACCGCGGCGGTGCGGGATCTGGCCGAGCGGGCCGGGCTGCGGTGATGCCGCCTGTCTGACGGGAAAGACCCCTGGGGGTGGCAGGCTCGCCCTACGCTACGGCTGAGGCACGGGAGTTGAGGCAGGGGCGATGAACGAAGAGCAGGCCGTCAAGATCGGAAAGCGTCTGCGCTCCGCCCGCCGCCAGCGCGGGATGAGCCTGCGCAACCTCGCGGGCCTGGCCGGGGTGTCGGTCGGCTACCTGTCGATGGTGGAGAACGGCCAGCGGCTGCTGGACCGCTCCAGCCTCATCACCTCCTTCGCCGAGGCCCTGCAGATCGCCCCGTCCGAACTGACGGGCCAGCCCTTCGCCCCGGTCGACCCGCACACCGGCGCGGCTCGCGAGGCGATCCCCGCCCTGCGGCTGACGCTGATGGGCCTGGCCATGGCCACCCCACCGGACCGCCGCCCACCGGAGGTTCCGGCGGCGGTGTTGACCGAACGGGTGGTGATGGCCAACCGGCTCTATCACAGGGCCGAATACGGCACCCTCGCCGCCGGGTTGCCGACGCTGCTGGCCGACCTTCACGCAGCCGCCGAGGCCGCCGACGGCGCCGCCCGCCGCGAGCTGCTGAAGCTGCTGGCGGACGCCTACCATCCGGCCTGCACCCTGTTGCTGAAGAACCTCGGCTACACCGACTTGGCGTTCATCGCGGTGACCCGTGCCGCCGAGGCGATCGCGGAGTTGGACGACCCGGTCTACTCCGCCCTGTCCGGCTTCTTCCACACTCACGTGCTTATGGCCGCGGGCAGCCCCACCCAAGCCCTGGCACAGGCCACCGCTGCCTCCAATGCCCTCGAAGCGCACCTGACGGGCCCTGATGCCCATGCGCTGCTGGGTGAACTCCACCTGATCTCCGCCACCTCGCTGACCCAGGACCGGCAGCGGCCCGGCAACACCCGAGCCGAGGACATCCGCGGCCATCTGGCGGAGGCCGCCAAGCTGGCCGGCCGCACCGGCGAGACGCGCGCCTGGCACCTGAACTTCGGCCCCACCAACGTCGGCATCCACAAGGTGAGCCTGAACACCGACCTCGGTCTGCACGGAGAGGCCGTCACCGCCGGGAACGGGGTCCACCCCGAAACGCTGGCGGAGGCTCCCGGACGGCAGGCCGCCTTCCACGCCGACCTGGGCCGGTCGCTGGCCCATCTGCGAGGCAGCGAGGCCCAGGCGGTCGCTGCCCTGCTGACCGCCGAGGAGATCGCCCCGCAGCGCATCCACGCCAACGCACCAGTGAGGAACACCGTCGAGTTCCTCACCGACCGGCAGCTGCCCGCCCACGCCGCGCGGGACCTGCGGGGCCTGGCCCACCGCATCGGCTTGCCTCTCTGACCAGCGGTGTCTCCCTGATCCGGCTGCGCACATAAGCCCGTACGCGGCTGGGGACGGTCGGTACGTGACTTCTGCGCGGACGCCGTACGCGGTTGAGGACGTTGGTCTGTACGCAACTCCCGAACCCGAGCCGGCGTTCCCCGCCGTCCGACCCTGATCCGGGCTCGGGGATCGTGGGTTCACCGTCGTGAACACCTCTGCGTGCCGGGGCTCTTACCTTCGGTCACGGGTCCGGGCGGCTGCTGCTCGGAGAGAGGGTGAGTGCCGCGATGTCCAGCACTGTGATGCGCCACGACTTCCAAGTGATCTCCGAGGCCGAGTACGTACCGCTGGCCCGCCGCGAGACCGCCAAGGTCCTTGCCGACTGGGGCATGTCCGAGGAGGTCGTGGGCACCGCCTGCCTGATCGTCAGCGAGCTGGTGACGAACGTGGTGCAACACGCGGCTGTGCTTTCGCCCACCGCCGCGGTCACCCTCGCTGTCGAGGAGCAGACCGCGCTGGTGCTGGCCGTCGCGGATGCCCACCCGCTCAAGCCGAAGCCACTGCCCGCCGCCCACGACCTCGGTGGCCGCGGCCTGTTCCTGGTCGACGCCCTGGTGAGGGAAGTCCACGGCAGAGCCGAGGTCCTCCCGGAGACCGCCACGGGCGGCAAGCGGATCGTCATCCGTCTTCCCCTGGCTCCCGTTGCGGCCTGATCCACCCCCGGCACCCACGTCAGACGGCGGCTACAGCGCCGTCGACGACCTGCACCTCCCACCACAAGAAGGGAACAGCTGATGCTCGAATCGGTCCGCCACCTTGACCAGGTGGCCCGCGAGTGGAACGTCAACCCCGAGGAGGTGCTGCTGATCGCGCTGAACGCCTCCGGCGCCCGGTCCCCGTTGGCCAAGCCCCGCATGCGCTTTCGGCTGCGGCTGGACTCCCGCCCCGACACCCCGCTGTTCCTGATCCTCTCGCTGGGCCGTGAGGACTCCCCGTTCGAGCTGGACGAGTACGAGCTGCGGCTGAACGGCGAGAAGGTCGGCGAGGTCGACGGCATCGAGGACGACGACGCGGTGCTGGGCTACTGGCGCAACGGCACGAAGATGCTCACCCTCAACTCCAACGCCCGCAGCCAGTGCACCGGTTGCGTGTTCTGCCCCAACACCCTCGAAGACGCGTCCGACCCGAAGATCAAGGCCCTGGACCTGCCCGGCTACCTCGGCGCTCTCGCGGCGAACTCCGGCATGGAGGACCTGTCGGCCGTGGAGACGGTGACGGTCTGCACCGGCTGCTTCCTCTACGAGAACCTCGCGCTGGACCATCTCGCCGAGGTCCGCGCGGCGATGGGCCAGAACGGCTGCACCGGCACCCTGCACTTCCTGTCCTCGGTGCTGAGCAGCGACAAGGGAATGGACGCCGCCGCCGGTCTGGGCCCGTTCCACCTGACGCTGACCGCCGAGTGCTTCACCGAGCGGCGGCAGATCCTCAAGGAGTCCAAGGCCAAGCTCACCCCCGCCGAGATGACCGCCGCTCTGGGCCGGGCGAAGCAGAGGAGCATCACCACCGACTTCACCTACATCGTCGGCCTGGACCCGATCGAGGACGCGATCGAGCACCTGAAGGACTTCGTGCCGGTCACTACCGCCTTCCCCCGGTTCCAGACCTACCAGGCCCACAACGCGTTCATGGACGTCTACCGCACGCCGGGCTCGGACACGATCGAGTGGCACCTGACCATGCGCCGGCACCTGGAGGAGCTCTTCGCCCCCACGGGCTTGCGTCCGCAGTGGTGGCAGAACTACCGCAGTCCGTGGTGCTTCACCTTCGCCGGGGAGGAACTGACGGGGGCGAAGATCTGATGACGACCCTCACGGTTCACGCACCCGCCCAAGCCGGGATGGCCACGAAGACCGTGGTCCACGCCGTCCGCGCCTGGCAGCTGCCCCCGCAGCCCGCCGGGCTGCCGTCCGAACTGCCCGAACCGGTTGCCGCCGCAGCAGGTGAGCCGCCGGCGGGCCCGGCCTGGGCCGAGCACCGCACCCGGTTCGCCATCGAGCTGGTCGGCGACGGAGTCTCCGGCTGGCATGCCCCAGTCGCAGAGACGGTCACGCAGATCATCGCCGACGACCTGGCCGCCGGGCTGATCGGGCACGATCCCGCCGCACCCCGCCGCCTGGCCTACCGCAAGAAGACCGGGCGGCACCGCACCGGCGCACACGCCCGGCAGGCCGCCTCCGCGATCGAACTGGCCTGCTGGGACCTGGCCTCTCGTGCCACCGGGCTGAGCGTGACCGGCCTGCTGGGCGGCACCATCCGGCCCAAGGTCCCCGCCTACGCCTCGGCACTCGGCCTCGACCCGTCCCACGCCTCGGCCCCGGAGGCGGCGGCCTGGATCACCGCGGCGGGATTCTGGGGGCAGAAGTGGCCGCTGCCCAAACCGCTGATCCTCGCCGGACCGAGGACGGTCGCGAAGACGCTCGGGCGGTTACGGGAAGCGGCGGGTGAGGGTCGGTTCATGGTCGACGCGCTGGGCCGATGCCGCCTGGACGAGGCGATGCAGTTACTGCCCGTCCTGGCCGATCTTCAGGTCACCTTCGCCGAGGAACTCCTGCAGCCCGGCTCCTTCGGATGGCACCGGCTGCGGGCGGCCGGGACGGGGGTTCCCCTGGCGGCGGGTGAGCACGCCGTCGACGAGTCCGAGCAGACCCGGCTGCTGACCGGCGAGGCGGTGGATGTCTGGCAGGTCGATCCGGGCTGGTCGGGCGGGCTGGCCCGCTCGCTGCACACCACTGAGCTCGCCGCGGACCTGGGCATGGCGACCTTCACGCACGGCGACCGGCTGCCCGCCGCCCTCGCCCTGGCCGGCGCCTGCTGCCGCGACAAGATCCCGGCCGTCGAGTGGCACCTGACCCTGGAGCCGCTGCGGCAGCAGATCTACCCCACCCCCGTCCACGTCGAGGACGGGATGCTGCCCGTCCGCACCGCCCCGGCCCTGGCCGAGGCCCCGACACTGCCTGAGAAAGCGGCAGTGCTGGAGGTGACGGGCTCGTGACCACCCAGCGCCGGTTGCGCCGCACCCTCTGGGAGGGGGTACGTGGCATCTGCTTCGACCTGGGCGGCACCCTGGTACGTCCCGAGGCCGAGCCGACCACCGGCCAGGTCGCCCAGCTGCTGGGCATCTCGCTGGAAGAGGCCCGCGCGGTGATGGAACAGGGAGCGAAACGCCGCCGGATCACCCCCGAGGGCCTCGCCCGCGACCTGGCAGCCGCCTTCCGCCGCCCTGCTCTGGTCGGCCCGCTCACCCACGTGCTGGAACGGGCCCGGCAACGGGCCGCCGAGCCGGAGCTGTTCCCGGATGCCCAACCGGCACTGACCGCGCTGCGCGAGCGGGGCTTCGCGCTGTTCGCCCTGACTAACAGCCTCGGATCCTCCATCCCGGCCGAGCCCCCGGAGGCATTCCGCAACCTGCTGGATCAGGTGATTTATTCGGCCGAGACCGGCGCGGTCAAGCCCGAACGCGAAGCCTTCGCTGCCGTCGAACACGCCTCCGGGCTCGGCCCGGACCGTCTCCTGCACGTCGGGGACTCGCCCCGGGCGGATGTCGCCGGAGCCGCCGCGGCGGGCTGGCACACCGCGTGGCTGGACCGCCGCATGGCTGGCGGCCCGCTGATGACCTCCGCCCGCACCGTTCGCCTCCACACACTCACCACCCTTCCCCTGCTGCTGCCCGCCGGGCCCGCACCGGCCCCGGCGACGACCTCGGAGGCTTCCCGCTGATGGACCCGACCGGCAAGCACTGCCCGAAGGTGCCCGCCCACGACCCGCTCGTCAGCTCGGTGCCGCTGTTCGACCCCGCGCAACTGCCGCTGCGTGACTGGTGCGCCGGCAGCCGCGAGGACGCGGTGACCGGCCTGGTCGCCTTCCCCGACTTCCACAGCCACATCCCCCGCGCGCTGGCGTCCGCTCTGACCAGCGGGGGACTGGTGGGGCTGGCGATCGGCGACGTCGACGGGCTCAAGGGCCACGTCGAGCAGGCCAACGCCACCGACCCCGGCTGCTACGGGCACCTGGCCGGAAACAAGGTGATGGCCCGCCTCGGCGCTGTCACCCGCACCTGGTTCCACACCCAGCCCTGGGAGTCCGGATGCGCGGCCACGTTCGGCGGGGACGAGGTCATCATCGCCGCCGCTCTGGACGACGCGAACGGCTTCCACCGGGCCGTCACCCAACTACGGGACCAGCTCGCCGACGAGCTGCCGGTACGCGTCTCCTTCGCGCTGGCCTTCGCCTCCGCCGAGCACCTCCCGGCCGACCGCGGCGCCGGCGGCTGGAAGCACCACTTCACCGACCAACTGCTCGCCGCAGTGGACCGCTGTCTGTTCACGCACAAGGCCACCCGCCGTGCCACCGGTGGTGAAGGCGGCATCATCGCCATCACCCAGCCCCTGCTAGTCGGCCACGTCTCTCTGGCCCGGGATCATCGCACCCTGTTGCCGCTGCCCGCCGGGGCCGAGACGCTGCACGTGCTCGCCCGCCCGGCCGGCACCGGGACACGCGGCATGCTGCTTCTGCCCTGCGCCGGACCGGCCGGGCTGCGCGGCAAACGGCTGCGGGTGACCTTCCCCGACGGCACGGCCCGCACCGCCGTGGCCGTCTCCCTGCACGGCCAGGCCGCCGTCCCCCACGAAACCGCCGCGACCGACGCAATCGAAGGGCCGGGCGTCCCCCTCACACTTCAGCCCGTCCGCGAGAAGTCCATCCGTGGCGTCCCCGACGACCTGGCCGCCGCCCTGGAGAAGGAAGGACTGGACTGGTCAGTACTGCCTGCCCACGAGCAGGCCCAGACGCTCCACCTGATCACCGAATCCGCCACCGCCGACATCCGCACCGCCCGCATCACCGCCGTCATCGACGCGGTCGCCACCCGCACCCGGAGCTGACCCATGGCCCTGACCACCGAACGCGTCGCAGACCCGGCCCCGCCTGGCTTCCCCGACTGGAGCTACGCGGCACGGCAGGCTGCCGAGACTGTGCCCGACCAGGCCATCGACGCCTACTGGCGGGCGTTGAACCACCTGTCCGCGGCCCAGCTCTACCTCACCGACAACGTCCGTCTCGCTCGCCCGCTCCGGCCCGCGGACGTCAAGGAGAATACCCGCGGGCACTGGGGCGTCTGCCCGCCGGTCAACTACATGCTCGCCCACCTCGGGCCGCTGACCGCCTGGCGGCCCGCCGGGTCCGAACTGCTGGTACTGCACGGCGCTGGACACGCCGGACCCTCAGCACTCGCCCACGCCTACCTCAACGGCAGCCTGCACCTGACCGGGAACAGGCCGGGCTGGTCGATGCCCGAACTGCGGGCCCTGATCACCGGCTTCCCCCACCCGGAGCGGTTCGGCGGCGAGATCACCCCGCTCATCCCCGGCGTCCGGCACACCGGCGGACAGCTCGGCCCCGCCCTCGCCATCGCCCAGGGCATGGTGCTGGACGCCCCGCACCGCCTGGTCGTCCCGCTGATCGGGGACGGCGAGCTGGAGACCGGGGCAACCGCGGCGGCCTGGCTCGCACGCCGAGCCCTGGCCGGCAGCGGAGATCACGGGGCGGTGCTGCCGGTGGTCCTGGCCAACGGTCTGAAGATGGGCGGCCCCTCCCTGCTGGCCGGCATGAGCGAGGACGAGGTACACGGGTACTTCACCGGCCTCGGCTACGAGCCGCTGATTCACGACGGCGCCGACCTGCCCGGCTTCCGTCGGCTGCTAGCCGACGCCCTCACCCGGCAGCGGCCGCTCGGCGAGCCCGCCCGGCAGCCGATGATCGTGCTGACCATGCCCAAGGGCCACACCGGGCCCGAACGGGTGGCCGAGCGGCAGATCGCGGGCACCCCGGCCGTCCACAAGACCCCGCTGAAAAGTCCCCGCCACAACGACACGGAGTTCGCCGCGCTGGCGGCCTGGCTCGCCTCCTACCGGCCCGCCGAACTGTTTACCACCCAAGGGCGCCCGGCCGACCTGGTCCGCCAGGCCCTGCCCGGTCCCACCGCCGAACCGGGGACGACACGGCCGTCGGCCCCGATCGCCTCCCGGCGGCTCCAGTCCTGGCCCGACGTGTCCGCAGCCGTCCGCGAACGCGCGGCCATCGGGGCGTTTCGCCTGTTCAGCCCGGACGAGATCGCCTCCAACCGGCTGGCGGTCACGACGGACGATGCGCTGCCGTCCTGGGCGACCGAGATCCTGAATGAGGAGATCTGTCATGGCTGGCTACAGGGCTACACCGAGACCGGCCGCGACGCACTGCTCGCCACCTACGAAGCGTTCGCCCCCGTCAACACCAGCCTGCTCGTCCAGCACCTCAAGCACCGGCGCCTGCGCTACCTCACTGGGCAGGGCGGGCTGCCCTCGGTCAACTACCTGATCACCTCGCTGGGCTGGCGCAACACCTACACCCACCAAAACCCTGGCTTGGCCTCCTCGATGCTGGAGACCGAGGACGGCTTCGTGCACGTCTACACCCCGGCGGACGCCACGCGGGCCGCCGCCGTCCTCGCGGCGATGCTGGCCGGGCACGACCGCGTCAACTTCCTGATCACCGACAAATACCCCGGCCCCGCCTTCCCGCCGGACCCGTTCCGCGACGAGCTCACCGACGGCGCCGCCGTCTGGCCCCACCTGAGCCACCACGGCCGCCCACACCTCGTCCTCGCCTCCGCCGGGGACATCCCGGCCCGCGAGCTGACCGCCGCCGCCACGCTGCTGCGCCGGTCTCATCCCGAGATCAAGATCCGCTATCTGCATGTCAACGATCTCGCGGTCCTCGGTCCGGCCCCGCACTGGCCCTACGCTCTTAATGAGACGACCTTCACCCGCCTGTTCGGCACCGATACCCCCGTCCTGATGGCCGTTCCCACCCACCCCGGCAGCGTCCGCGCGCTGCTGGCCGCCCGCGGCGAGAGCAGCCGGTTCCACGTCGTCGGCTACCGGGAGCCCAGCCGCCCCACCACCCCCGAGGGCCTGCTGGAGCACTGCGGTCTCTCGGCCGCCGCCCTCTCCGCCCAGGCCGCCCTCATGATCAAGGAGCACAGCGGATGACGACCCTCGATACGGCATCCCCGCCCGACCCGAAGGTCCTGGACGCCTTCGAACGCGAAGGCTTCGTCGTCCTGCGCGACGTGATCACGCCCGAGTGGCGCGAGCAGGCCGCCGCCGCGGCGATGCTGCTGCTGGCCAGCGACCGCCCCCTCGGGAGGGACCGCAGCGTGGACGGCAAGGACGGCTTCCGCGGCATCGTCGCCATGGACGACACCTTCCTGCCGCTGGTCACCAACCCGAAGGTGCTGCCCACCCTCGTCGCGCTGCTGAGCGCGAACCTGCACCTGATGTCCAGCAACCTGATCTACATGCCGTCCATCCCGCCCGGCGACAAGCGCACCATCCGCGTCCCCGAGCGGCACGGCTGGCACCGCGACATGAGCTCTGCCACCCGCGATCTCGGCACCGATCTTGTCCCGCGCATGTCGATCAAGGCCGCCTACTTCCTCAGCGACCTCACCCCCGACGCCGGCGTCACCATGGTCCTCCCCGGCAGCCACACCGACACCGGACCCGTCACCGTCCCAGCCGGAGCCATCGACCCGCCCGGCGCGATCACCCCCGACGTCGGCCCCTGCGACGCGTTTCTATTCGAGAACCGCACCTGGCACGCGGGCGGTCTGAACACCTCCGGCCACCCACGGCTGGCGGTGATGATGCAGTACGGCTACCGCTGGCTCGCCCCCGTCGACGACCCCGCCCCCCAGCTACTGGACCGCGGGGACCTGACCGACATCGAGCAGCAGTTGCTCGGCCGCCCCGACCGCAACCCGGACGGCTCCGTCACTCACGAAGGCGCCGGAGCCGCGCCCCTGCGCGCCTGGTGGCAGCACCTCACAGCGGACCCGGGTCGTTCTCCGGAATGACGCCGCACACGGCCAACTGAACGCGAAAGACTGACGAGATGACCTACACGCCCGACGAGCTGTTCACCTCCACCGCCCCCTACTACGCCCGCTACCGACCCGGCTACGACCAGGCTTTCTACGACATGCTGGCCGCGCGCTTCGCCCTGGACGGCACTCAGCGCGTTCTGGACCTGGGCACAGGTACCGGCGTGCTCGCGCTCCCCCTCGCCAAGTTCGTCGGCCACGTCACCGCCGTCGACCCCGAGCCCGGCATGCTCGACGAGGGCCGCAAACTCGCCGCCGAGCAGGACATCACCAACATCGACTGGCGCCAAGGGGACTCCACCACCCTGCCCGGCATGGGACTGGAACCGGTGTTGCTGACCGTGATGGGGGCCGCCTTCCACTGGATGGACCGCGACCAGACCCTTCGCGACCTCGACCAGCTCATCGAGCCGAACGGAGCCGTCGTCCTCGCCTCCGGCGGCGCCCCCGGCGACATCGAGCCCGCCCCCTGGCTCCAGGCCATCGCCGACGTCCGCACCCGCTACCTCGGCCCCGAGCGACGGGCCGGATCAGGCACCTACTCCCACCCCAGGGAACGCCACCAGGACGTCCTGGCCCGCTCCCCGTTCTCCAACGTCGAAACCGCCCGCTGGGACCGCACCGTCACCCGCACCCTGGACGAGGTCATCGGCCTGCAGTTCTCCTACAGCTACTCCAGCCCCGCCCAGCTCGGCGACCACAAAGACGCCTTCGAACGCGACCTGCGCCAGGCACTCACCAAGTTCAACCCCGACAGCGTCTTCGACGAAGTCGTACGAACCGAAGCCATCATCGCCACCCGCTGACCCCACGCACCCTCGCTGCTGCCTGGCCACGACTCCTCATTACGCAGCCAGGCAGCAGCCAGCCCTTGAGTCCCGGGACTGTCTATGAGGACAGTGCGGACTGGGCAACGCCGTCCTCGCCGCTCTGGTGTTCGTCTCGGCTGTCTGCAAGGCGTAGGTAGGAAAGGTCGCGTGCCAGACGGATCGCTTGGCGGATGGTGAGAGCATCCGGCTGACCGAGGTAGTGCGCCCCGCCCCCCGAAGCCTCCAGCCTCATCTGATCGTCTGTAATGGTGATTACCAGACCGGTCGTGAGACCTGGCTCGATGCCTGGGACGAGCCTGATAACGGTGACGCCCGCTCTTCCCTCGTTCAGAAGCCAGTCCGCCTCTGTGGGAATGGGGAGGGTGTCAGACACCAGAACAACATGAGGACATGAGCCATCCCGAGAAAATGGGGCTCGGTTGCGGACTCCGGCCAAGAGTTGGGTGAGGCTGGTGGAGTCATCAGCAAGGGCAGTCGCGTGTGCCGACAACTCAGGGTGAGGAAGCGGTTGGGCATGCGGTAGGTAGTCGATCCACTCCCATTCACCTGATCGCTCTGCGGAGGTATAGACCATCACGCGGCAATCATCTGGCCCATGAAGGGTGACTAATTGGGCCAGTACGCTGTGTACGAGGTTGCGGACACGATGCTCGTCGTCGCCGCACACGTGGATGTGATGAAACGCGCTGAGGCTAACCGCCAGGGGCAACTCCTCCAGGGTTCCGCACTCCTGTATCAGAGACCTCAGTCCGTCGGCGCAGACGGCATCGGCTGCGGCAGGTACGGAAGGAGCCACCAGCTCTGTCGCCACCGATTGCTGCCCGGTGCCGATGCGTACTTGGACGAAATCGGCGTCGCTGTGCCTCCTTTCCCAGAGTTGTGTGCGGCGGGCCACCACTGTCCGCAACTCTGACGGCTCCGGATTCAGCCACAGTTGTGCTTCTCGCTGCAGCGATGCTGTTCGATGCAGGTGACGGCGTGTGTCAGTGAGGTAGCGGAGGTATGACCGGCGTTGTTGGGTGACGTGCGCAGCGTCACCTCCTGAGCTGTGCCGCAGTGCTGCAATGATCGCGATGGCGACACCAGTCGCGAGGGTGGAGGCGCCAACGAGCCGGCCGACAAAGCTGTCCGCAATGAGAAGGAGCAGCCCCGAGGAGATCACGCCAGGGGCAGCCAGCAGCCCCGGCTGTCGCCACTTCTGTCCCCAAGTGCGCTCCCCCAATACGGGAGGCGGCCGCAGTACCACAGGATCAACGGGGACGGGAAGGGGGAGGATCCGCGGTCGGCGAACGAATGTCCGGACGGTAGTAGGGGTTCCGGATCCAAAGTCGTCAGACGCAGCCGGGCCGTGCGGGGGCGGTGTGGTGTTGACGCTCAACTGCTTCTCCGTCAGGCAATGATGACACCTCTGCCAGGACGATTGGTCCTGTCGAGGTCGTTCAAGAGGTGACTCAGTCCGGCTGGCAAGCGCGTCCGCTGGCCCAGTACAGCCGAGTTCAACTGGTCGAGCGTGAGAGACTGGGTGCTACTGAGGTCGGCGGCGACCAGTACGGTGCCCGAGAGGTCGGCACCGTGCAGGTCCGCCCCCGACAAGTCGGCTCCCGTGAGATCGGCCCGTGCCAGACACGTGTTGATCAACGTTGCGTCGCGCAGATCGGCACCGTCCAGGCGTGCTCCATTGAGTCGCGCAGAGAACAGGTCCGCCCGTCGCAGCGAAACGGACGACGCCCAGGCGTCTTCCAGACGGGCCGAAGACAGTGAGCAGTCCATGAACAGGGCCTCTCTGATCTCCGCTCCACGCAGATCAGCCCGCGCGAGGCGCGCCCCCGCCAGGTTGGCACCGTCGAGGCGGGCGCCCCTGAGATCTGTGTCATCAAGTGTGGCCTCACGCAGAACGGTGTCGCGCAGGTCGCTGCCTCGTAGAATGCAACGCCGCATGTCTCCTCGCTCGAAGGACAAGCCGTGCAACTCAGCGCCTCTTAGGTCGGCTTCGGCCAGTTCAGCTCGAGTTGGCCGTCCCATAGCGCCAAGTACGTCAAGCGCCGCCTGCACGTCGGGCTCCGGCCTAGGCACTTGTGCCAGCTGATTCGGGGTTACAGATTGTGCCGGATCCTGGCTCGGGACCGAGTCCGTAACTGGGCGGCGACGAACCACGAATGAAGAGAGCACTTGCGAGATCGAGACAGCGTCCTGCCGAGAGTCCCCAGCCAGTCTCTGTAGGGCAAACACCCCGCCGAGACGGGCATCCAGATGCTCGCTGCTCAGTTGACTGACGGCGCTGGCGTACCGGTCAGTGACCTGTCCCTGCCGGGACAGTACGTAACCCCGCGCCGTATAGATGAGACCGCCGAGGACGGCCAATCCGGCGGCGGTCTGCAGAACCATGCCGCGCACGTTGTTGAGGTGAGTGAGGCGCTCAGCTGGCTTCAACTGCCTTGCCTCGTTATCGGCGAGCCGATGCGGAAGCCACTGAAGGAGGAGGAACGCGATGGCCACAGTGACGCTGAGCACCACGACGAACGTGACCACGACCCGTAGTTGTGTCCACCACTTGCCGCCGCGCATCAATATGGGTCCCCCCGATGACTCGGTGACGAGCATAGCCCCGGGCTCCGGCCGCCAGCTTCCTCATGTGGTTAGCGGACTCAGTCACGCGGCCAGGCAGCAGCGAAGCCCCTGAGACACTTCCAGGCTGAGACAGCTTGACAGACCGCATAACCGCGCTTGACATCCACGAGCACCAGGCGGGTGCGGGGTCGTACGACGGGGTGTCCAGAGCCTTCTCCGCGGCGGTGAGGGCCCGGCGGCACAGGCCGCCCTCGTCGAGGGTGGCGAGGGCGCGGGCCTGGCGCAGGTGGAGGAGGGACCGCGCGGTGGGGTGCTGGGTGCGGGGGATGGCGTGTTCGAGGATGTCGGCCGCGGCGCGGGCGTCCTTGAGCCACAGCAGTTGGTACGCGAGGTCGGACAGGATGCCCGCGCCGAGGTCGCGCTGGTGGGCGGTGTGAGCGTTGTGGAGCGCGGCGTGCCAGAAGCGGCCGGCGGAGGCGTGGCGGCGTTCGTCGAAGTGCTGCCAGGCGATGGCCTGCGAGAGGGAGGCGGCCAGGGTGTGCAGCCGCTGTCCGGCGGCGGGGGCGTAGCGGGACTCGCTGATGAACTCGGTGACGGTGGTGAGGTGCGCGTTGAGCAGATGGCGGGTGCGGCGTCTGCGTTCGGTGGCGAGGCGGATCAGCTCCGTCCCGGTGGTCTCCAGCCAGTCGAGCATCTCAGCGTCGACTTCGCCGGGCGCGGCGATCCGTGCGAACCGGCCGGGTTCGGTGACGGCCCACTGGTGGGCGAGAACGGCCAGTGAGCCGCTGGTGTAGGCGATGAACGACCGGCGGTCCAGGGAGGTCATGAGGGCCTCTCGGAGTGAGGGGATGGCGTTGTGCGGGCCCAGCGGCAGCGGTCTGTCCTGTCCCGGGAGCCAGTGGGGCCAGCCGAGATGGGCGACGGCCGCGTAGTCGATGCCGAGGACCTCGGCGATGAGCGGCTGGGATTCGTCTTCGTCGGGGTCGGCGCGGCCGGTCTCCCACTTGGAGACCCGTGAGCCCCTGGTGCCCGAGCGCAGGCCACGACGCGCCGCGGCCTGCCGGATACGGCGGGCTAGCTCCTCCTGCGACCAGCCGCGCTCGTTCCTGGCGTGCGCGAGGGGGTGGCGGATTTCGTCGTCCACCCGCCCATTGCACCACTCCGCTCCGCGCCCGGGAGAGCTGTTCGAGGAGACCGGGGATAGGGCGGCACGGCCGAGTTCGGAGGCGAGACGGTCCGAGCGCGCCGCCAGTTCGGGCGTGCTGGCCTCTTTGAGGCCGTAGCCTCCGGTCATGTGGCCGCTGCTGCGGTTTGGTGGTCACCATCGTCGGCTGGGGGACCAGCGGCCGGCCGTCGTGGTCCAGGAGAGGGCACTGTCGTCGGAGCACACGGCGACGACGCGGCCAAGATGGGCGGCGCCTCGGTAGTCCTTCCAGTCGCGCAGGATCTGACCGACCAGGTCGATGGTGGGCGCGACGATCAACACGCGGTCGTCGGCAGCGACGAGGTGCGCGACTTCGCAGGCGGCGCGCGTCTCGCCGAGACCGCACGCCATAACGCCTGTGGTCCGGGGCTCGGTGCTGAGCGTGCGGGCGGCGGCGGAGACCAGCTCCTGCTGGTGCGGCCACAGTTGCGGTACAGCGCTGCCGGTGTGATCGATGACAGGGGTGGGCACGGATTCCTCTTCGTACGATGTCCGAGGTGCGGCATGTGGTGGGCCGCCGTTGTCGGCGCCCCAGCGCGGTTTAGGCGGGGGCTGCGGTGCGTGAGCATGGTGGTCGGTCTGGTGCGAGCGGCGCTTCGGGAAACTGAGGCTTCATGGCTCGGCCGCGAATGCTGCGGAGATTTCGATTGGGCACTGCTGGCTCGAGCAGTGTCATTCGCCGGTGAAAGGGGCGAGGCAGACGGCAACTGCACAGGACGGGGCACCGCATACAGCCACGTGCAGGGCGCTACATCTGTGGTCTGGTGGAGTCTTGGTTGCTGCGGCGCTTGGCGGCGCCCGCCTTTGTGCGTCGGCAAGCGATGCCGTGCGCTCGCTCCAGTTGGCGCAGTAGTTCCTGCAACTGGCTGACCAGCACCAGCAGATGTTCGTATGCCAGGTCTGCCCGCGGCCGGGCGGCGGAGCGGCGCTCGGTTCGTTCGATGAGCTCGTGCAGTTCGGACCGTTCCTTTTCACCGAGCGTTGCGGCGAGGGCACGGGCGTGAGGAATCAGGGCGGGGGCGAGCTCCTCCAGCGTGGTGAGCGTGTCGGCGACGGCACGTGGGGCGGAGACGATGCCCCGGTTTGCGATGCTGTCCAGCTCCCGCCGCGCCCCGACCAGAAACGCGGACACATCTGTGTCGGCCGTACGTACGGCGGGAGTTGTGCTCGTCATGGAGGTGCTCCGTGTCGGCTGAGTAGAGGAGGAACGGAAGTCGCTCGGGAGTCAGGCGGCTGTGCTGGTGGGGAGGAAGAGCGAGGTTTTGGCGGCGAGCCGTTCGGACCACTGGACGGGAGGTGCGCCGAGCTCGGTTTCGGCCAGGCGTTGGCGCTGTACCTCACCGGTTCCGGCGGGCGAGTAAGTGTGCTGGACGTCCCGCCAGAGCCGCTGGAGCGGGTAGTCCGTGCGCAGGGCGTGGGCGCCGTGCAGTTCCATGGCGTCCTGGCCCGATTGAACGGCCCATTTGTGGTTCAGGTACTTGGAGTTGATGAGCCGGTCGTCGCAGGTGCGGCCGGAGTCGAGCAGGCGTACGGCGAGGTAGGCGAGCTCGCGGCTGGCCATCAGCCGGGACTTCATGTCGCCGACCCGGTCGCGCAGGACGGGGAGGTCGGCGAGGGTGCCGTTGTAGCGGCGGCGGCTCTCAAGGAAGCTGGCCGCGCATTCCATGATCGCTTCGTGGATACCGAGGGACACCGCGGCGAGGTTGGGTCGGCCGTAGAGGATGCTGCTGCTGTAGGCGATGTCTTTGCCATCGCCTACTTCGCCGATCACGTTGGCCTCGGGTATTCGGACGCCGTCGAAGGTGAGCTTGCCGAAGCTGAAGCCGTGCAGGCCGAGGGAGGGTCGGTGCGGTTCGACGGTCAGCCCGTCGCGGTCGTGTTCGACGAGGAAGGCGGTCAGGGCGCGGGAGCCGGCCTTCTCGGCGGAGGCGGTGCGGGCGATGACGCAGTGGACGTGGGCGATGTGGCTGTTGCCGATGTGGACCTTGCTGCCGTCGATGATCCAGTCGCTGCCGTCGCGGCGGGCGGTGGTCTCCATGCCGAGCACATGGCTGCCGGTCTCCTCTTCGGTCACCGCGATCGACAGCAGCGTGTCCCCGGAGGCGACCTGGGGCAGCAGCAGGGCCTTCTGCTCGTCGCTTCCGAAGTGGATGATCATCGATGTGGGCAGCTGGCTCGCCTGCAGGATGGCGCCGGCCGCGCCCGAGGCCCGTGCCACGCGCTGGATCATGAGGGTTTTGGCGAGATGTCCCGCATGCATACCGCCGTATTGGCGGGGGATCGTGGCGCCGAACCATCCCTGCTCGGCCATGAGCAGGGCCAGGTCGCGTTCCACGGTTTGGGGGGAGGACTCCATGCGCTGGACTCGGGGGGTGACTTCCGCGGCGGCGAACTCGTCGAAGTGCTGGGCCAGGGCTTCGTAGTCGGGCGTGAGATCCGGAGTCGTGGACGACATCGTGGGCATCGTTGTCTCCCCCTCGGGGTGGTGGTCGCGGGTTGTGCGGCCGGGTGAGCGGGTGCTGCTACTGCGGCTGAGTACGCAGGGAGAGGGCGCCCATGAGGAGGCCCCCGAGGTGTCCGACGAGCTGCCAGTGCTCGCGGGCTGTGGAACGCGGCTGGGGTTCGGGGCTGATGAAGCAGACGGTGCCCCGCGCCTTGTTGGTGTGCTGGTCGATGAGGGGAGCGCCAGCGTAGAAACGAACGCCGAACTCGTCGATCACCGGGTTGCTGGCGAACTCGGCGTAGGCGAGGGTGTCGTGCAGGACGAAGGGCTGGCCCAGGGTGGCGACGTGCGGGCAGAACCCGTGGGTGTACGGCATGCTCCGGCCGAGCAGGGGAAGGTCGCTGCCGGTGGGATTGGCCACGCCGACGAACACCTGCTCGCGCTCGCCGAACAAGTTGACGATGCCGTAGGGGGTGCCGGCCGCATCCGCCACCGTCTTGGCGAAGGTGTCGAGCGCGCCGATGGCAGGAGCGGCAGGGTCGAAGCTGGCCGGCAACTGCGTCTGCCAGTCGGGCCCCTGGCTCTGGGCGAGCAGGGCGGACGGCTGGCTGGCTCCGGGGCCGAAGGCGTCGTTCACAGGGGGGCTCCTTGAAGTATGTGCGGGTGATTGCGGGTGCGGGAGAGCGCGTATTCGACGAGGTGGAACAGCACGCCGGCCACGGAGGCGGTGTTGCGTGCGTCGCAGACCAAGACCGGTACTTCGTCGGAGAGCTCGAGCGCGGCCCGGACCTCGTCCGGCGTGTAGCGGTGGGCGCCGTCGAATTCGTTGACCGCGACCAGGAAGGGGATGTCGCGTTCCTCGAAGTAGTCGACCGCGGGCCAGCAGTCCTTCAACCGCCGGGTGTCGGCGAGGACGACCGCAGCGATTGCTCCCCGGGTCAGCTCGTCCCACATGAAGAAGAAGCGGTCCTGCCCGGGAGTGCCGAACAGCAGCAAGACCACGTGCGCGGGCGGAGGGAAGGTGCGCCGGCCGAAGTCCATGGCCACGGTGGTTCCCGTCTTGTCGGCCAGGAGGGAAACGTCGTCGATGCCCTCGGAGGCCGCGGTCATCAGCGCCTCAGTGCGCAGCGGTGCAATCTCCGAGATGGCACCGACGAACGTCGTCTTGCCGACGCCGAACCCTCCCGCCACGACGACCTTCAACGTGGCCGGGGCAGCACTAGCACGAGGGGGCGGCGGCAGGTTCGACAGTGAGCTTGCGGAGTCCCTCAAGGACGGCCTCCAGAAGTGAGATGTCGGCAGGGGCGCCGGGTCGCGATGCAACGGTGATCAGTGCACCGGCGTCGATGAGCCGGGACAGGATGACTTTGGTGATCTGCAGGGGGACCTCGATCAGGGCGGCGATCTCGGCTACCGTCGTCGGCTGTCCCCGGCACACTTCGATGGCACGCTGGGTTTCCGGCCCGAGCGTGATGGCCAGCCCGGTCTCCTCGGTTACCAGCATCGTCTGCACTTCCAGCGGATGACTGGGAGTTGTCTGGCCGTCGGTCAGGACATAAAGGCCGGGAACCTCGGCGTCCTCACAGGTCCATGCCGGACCGCCGAAGTTCGCCATCTCACTGGCCGGCACCGGCGTGAGCTCCGCTGACACGGGCCGGCGTACTCAGCCGCTCACCCATCCGCCGGATGGTCTGCACCATCTCGTAGGCGACGGCACCCTCGTCCGCCTCCCACGTGGTCCACACCCCCAGAACGCTGTCAACGCGTGCCGGATCCCGTCCAGCACTCAGTGACACCTCTGTCGGCACGCCGCGCCCGGCGCGCATCACGATCACGGAGAAGGTCTTGTGCTTCATCAAGACCTGTTCCAGATCCCGGCCCGTGCTGCCGTTGAGCTCGGCGACCCCGTGGGCTACGCCGTGCATCCCGGAGATCACGGCGGCCATCCGGTCGGCCTTCGTCTCTGCTTCCTTCTCGTCGCTGTCCAGGCCCGCGTAGGCCAGTACCATGCCGTCCTGCGAGGCCAGCACCGCCCCGACCACGTGGGGCAGGCTGACCAGCGGCTCGAACAGCCAGCCCAGGACCTGCCCCGGGCGGCTCGTGCTCGTCTCGTCGGTCATCGAAAATCTCCGTATCTCCGTACCTTGTACGGTCGGCGCCACGGCGAACCTGGCGCGGTGCGTGGGGGATTGGGGTAGCGGGTCTCTAGCCCGTGGGCTGGCTCGACGGTCCCGCTGCAGGTTGCTGTGGAGCGTCGGCCTGCCAGTCGTGCTCCGCCCGGCGGGTCGCGCCGGTGATGTTGGACACGAAGTCCGCTTGGGGCGGGATGGGTGGTTCCTCGCGTGGCTCGTCGAGGGCGGCTTCCTCGCGGGGCTGCTGCCGCTTGGGGCGTTGGGGAAGAGCCGGCCTTGTGCCGGGCGGGGTGCTGCGTGCCGCCGAGGCATCGTGGACAGCTGGGACAGCGGCCCGTTCCGCGGCGTGCTGCACCGGAGCCTTCCGGGGCACCGAGGGAGCCGAGCCTTCCGCGACCACCAAGCTCGGCCGAGGACCGCTCGCGGCCCTTGGCATTGCACCGCGGTAGGCAGCGTCGGCGGTGGACGACGGCGGGATGCTTTCGGCCCGGTTGTCAGACACTGCCGGCCCCGACGATTCGATCTCGCCCGGCTTTTCCAGCAGGCTCCAGGGCACCACCACGAGGGCTGTCGTACCGCCGGTTATGTTCCTTCGCAGCTCGACCTTGATGCCGTACCGGCGGGCGAGCTTCGCGACCACCAGCAGCCCGACTTGCCGCTGTCTGAGCCGCTCGGACAGGTCCGAAGCCTGCGGATCGGCCAGCAGGCGGTTGGACTCGCGCAGCAGGTCGTCGTTCAGCCCCCAGCCCCGGTCTTCGATCTCCACGGCCAGTCCCGCGCCTACTGGTTCGGCTCGCACGAACACCTTTGTCTCGGGCGGCGAGCACAGCGTCGCGTTCTCGGCGAGCTCGGACAGAATGTGGATCACGTCCGGGCCAGCGACACCAGGAACCTGCACAGCCATCTTCGGCAGGGGGATGCGCACCCGGGCGTACTTCTCGATCTCCCCGGCGGCGCCGCGCAACACGTCCAGCAACGGGACCGGCTGGTTGACCTGACGCGACTTCGCACCACCCAGCGCCGCCAAACGGCCCCCTGACCGACGGATGCGCCTGAGCAGGTTGGCCAGATCGAACAGCGTGTGCAGCTCGTCGGGATCCGACACGTGCTTCGTGCGTTCGGTCACAATGCCCAGGGCACGTACGACGAGCGTCTGAAGGCCCCCCGCGAGGTAGACGAGCGTCGACGCCAGCTCGACCTGCTTGCGGTTGACCACCGCCATCCACGCTGCTTCGTTCGCCCCGATCAGAAGAGACTCCAGCTCGCGCCACGGATCGTTCGGCGGCTGGGCCGGCTTCGTCGACCCGAAGTCCGGGAAGTCGGGCTGGTCACCGCGATCGAGCTGCTCCAGCAACACGCTGATGTTCTTCGGGCCGTCCTCGGCCAGGGACTTGTACCGGCGAAGCCAGCCGTGGACCCGGTCGTCATAGTTGGTGCGCTGCCGGTGAAGCTCGCCCGCCATCCTGACGGCCATGCGGTCGATGACCAGGATCACGCCGACGCATCCCAGCGCGGCTGCCAGCGCCAGCCACCCCGCAGGAATGCCACCGGGCGCCTGCGTAGCCCACGCCGAGGACAACACCACTACGGTGAGCAAGGGCCCGAGCACCAGCAGCCGCAGCCGCAACCTCAACCCCTTCTCGGTGCTGAGGGGCTCAGCCCCGCGTTCACGCCGTTGGCCACGTCGGTGGCTGTTCGGGCGCGGGCATGACAGATCAGACATGGGTGACCTCGCCGAACGTGGCCTTGACAGGGAGGAACGGATGGCCGGCAGCGGTCTGGGGAGGGCAACAGGGGCGACCGGGCCGGGACTCGGGTGGGAGTGGCCGCCGGGGCACACGCGCCGTACAGCAGCCGACGGGGGAGGCGGCGTACGGCCCCGGCCTATGAGGGTGCCCTGGCGGCCGGTCTGCATACGGATCCCGCTTATCGTCTCGACCGCACTCTGTACGACGCGGCTTATGGACGGAGCGAGCGAGCTGTCGTGGAGATAGAAGCCGAGGAGTACGGCCGCTATTGCGTGGCCGGCCTTGAGGCCGCCTTTGCGGATCAGCAGCCACACCATGACGGCCAGCACAACAACCAGGGAGACAGTGATGCTCACGGAATTGGGTTTCTGCTGGGCGAGTGCGTCCGAGGGGCCCCGCGTTACCAATCGGGTCGGCGGCAATGCCCCGCGTGAATGCGGGACTTGAGGCGTCAGCGCGCCTGACGGACGGCGCGCCTGCGCAGCTGGTGACCGCATTGGTCCGGGCGCGGCTGAGATGGGCCGACAAACCGGCTAAGGCGGGAAACGGGGCGGGCACGATGTCCTCCGGGGGCGCAGACTTGTCGTCTCGCGTCATGTCCGCGACGCCCGGGTGACCGTTTCCGGCCTTCTTTGATTTTACAGGTAAACCAGGGAAGTAAACGATGCTCTCAGGTCAGAAACCTGTGAAAATTACATGTGCACAAGGGTGTTGGCGCCCAGAACGGGAAATACCGCTGCTCTGCATGTTCGGTGCTGCTGGTCAACCGTGCTGAAATTCTCTCCATCACTGTCATGGCATCGTCGGCTCAACTCCTGCGGGGCCAGTCGACGACGAGGCGGCTGCAGGGCTTGTCCATGACGAAGCGTGGCTCGGAGGCTGTCAGTTGGTTGCGGGCGTCACCGACGGCCATGCGGAAGCTGGGTTCGGGTGAGTTGTTCCCCCAGTCTTGGTTCCACTCGCTGATTTCGGTGGCGACCTGGTCGGCAAGTTCAGCGGCGCGCGGACCGTGGCCCATGACGCCGATCTGCCAGAACGTGCCGTGCTCGTCCTCGCCTTCCTGCTTCGTGAGGTAGGCCAAGGAGTCATTGTCGAGTGCGGTCATCGAGCCCCAGCCGAAGTTCGGGATGAGGCCGGAGCGGGACCCCGGCATCCGGGACAGGCCGTTCGGCAGCACGTATGCCAGATACAGGTAGAGCCACTGGTAGGAGTCACCCTTGCGGAACTTCACGTTGGTATAGATCTCGGCCGGGGGCTGGTCCAGGACGGTGCGGATCGCCTCGCGGTCGACGCTCTGCTCGCTGTAGGTCTCCAAGCGCACGTCGCCCTCACCTGCCATATCGACCATGGTTCGGACGTCGTCGCAGACGCCCTTGCGCAGGGGGACGAACGTCATCATCTCGGTGGAGACCGTCCGCCAGGTCTGGCCGTCGCGTTCAAACGCGAAGCTGCGGGAGATGCTGCCGCGAATTCGCATCGGGATGACGAGGCGTCCACCGGGGGCGAGCTGGTCGAGAATCTGCACGGGGATGTCCCCGGCTCCGACCGTGAACTGGATGCGGTCGAAGGGCGCATGCTCGGGCAGACCGGCGGCGCCGTCGCACAGTGCGACGGTGACGTTTGCGGCCCCGGCTTGAGCGAGGTTCTTCCGCGCGCCGTCGACGAGGTCCTGGTCGACATCCACGGTCCACACATGGCCGTCGAGAGCCACGAGTTCTGACAGCAGCCGGGCGTTGTAACCGGTGCCGGCCCCGGCTTCGAGGATCTTGTGGCCGGGCTGGGCGCCCAGTTGTTCGAGCTGGGTGGCGACGATGGAGGGTGCGGAGATGCAGGAAAGCAACGCACCCGTCGCGTCGTGCTTGATCGCCACGGCGTCGTCGACGCAGGCGCTCTGAAGGTCGACACCGGGGAGGAATCGATGGCGCTCGGTGCCCCGGAACGCGGCGATAACTTCCGGGGTGCGCAGGTGGCCGCTGTCGACGAGGCGGCTCGCGAGCTCGTCGCGCCATACGGCGGGATCGGTGACGGGCGTCACGGTGGTCTCCATTCGCGCGAGGTTAGGGGCTGGCGGGGTGGAATGAAGGGGAGGCGCGTCGGTGACTTCCGCCTCCACACAGGCGACTTGGCGGCGCAGCCGATGCCTCAGCCTCCTGCTTGCCGGAAGCACTCAGGTGTGGTCGAAGGCGGCGATTGCGTGGCGGGTGAGAGCGGCACGCGCCCCACGCCCCCAGAGCATCGGCGGTCGTTGCATCAGCTGACGCCTGGCCGTCTCGCATGCGGCGATGCCCCTCCCTCCTCGGTGAGGCACTGAGTGAGGCTCGCCCCAGCCGTGCTGACAGCCCGCGTCATCGTGGACAGCACCGATTCCGGCAGGGTGCCCCGGCCGAGGCCGCCGTCGTGGACGATCGCCTCCAGCTCGTGCCGTGACCGCTCGTCGGCCGGTGGAAAGGTGTGGCGGAGGATTTCGCGTGCTGCGTACGCGTCGCGCGCCTGTGTGGTGTCGCTGACGATCGCGTCGTACAGGGGGCGTGCGAGGACTTCGCAGCCTTCCGGCGCCAGGTCGATCGCCGCCAGGACCAGCCGCACCCGGAACATGCGTAGGTGTGGCGGGTCCGGCTCCAGCGCATCCCGCACGGCGAGTGCCGCAGCGGCGAACCCTCTTGCGGTGGCGCGGCCCGCCAGGTGGTTGGCGTAGTGGCGGAGGACCTGCGCGACGGCTTCCTCCCATGGCTCCGTGATCGTGGCTTTGTCGATCAGGGAGTTGGCCGTGTCCAGAGCGTCCGTGCGCAGGCTCGCCACGATGCGTGCTTGCCTGCTGCCGTGCAGCCGCTCGGGTTCCTTGTCGTAGGCGGTCGCGTGTTCTGCCGCTTGACGCCATTGGTCAGTGGCGACGAGGAGCCGGGTGCCGTCGTCGAGCAGGAGTTCGTGGAGCCAGGGCTGGATGTGATTCAGGGTGGCTTCGGTGGTGAAGCCCGTGAGGTCGATGGTCTGTCCGTGGACGGTCACGGTGCCGCCGTTGTGTGCGGCGTGGTGCACGCTCATGAGCTGCTGGTAGGCGGCCTGTGGGTCGCCGGTTCGGGCGGTCAGCCGTACGAGGTTGACGATGGGCTGGAGGCTGGCGATGGCGGTGTCCCCGGTGACGGGCCATGCGGTCTGGAAGAGACGGAGCTGACGCAGGCAGAGGTCTGTCGCCAGGTCGGTCAGCCCGCAGTCGGAGGCGATCAGTGCGGCTAGGTTCCAGGTGGCGCATGCGAGGTTGATCCGGTCGGGGAGCGGTCCGTCCTGCGCCGACTTCTCCCCACAGGTGCGGACTTCGTCGATCCGGGCGGCGAAGCTGGGGTAGACGAGATGGGATCGGCTGACCAAGGGGAAGCGCCTGGAGAGCCGACGGAGCTTTGCCTGTGGGTGGTGTGGCGGCGCGGTCACGGCATCGGCCTTTCCGTGGGGTCAGCGGGATGCAGAATCGCGGTAAGTGCCGCGTGAGCGAGAACGCTCTGGGTGCGGGCGGGCAGGCCGATCCGGTTCCAGTGGAAGATCACGTGGTAGGAGATGACCTCGCGCAGGCCCCGGTCGAGGGCTCCGTCCCGGGCGGCTGTGCCGAGGTCTCTTCCGGCCTGCCGAAACGCGCTCACCCAGTCGGCGGCGGGTTTGAGGGTGCGGTCCGACTGGAGCATGGGGCCAGAGGGGCTGGTGTCAGCGATGAGCAGCTGTCGGAGGCTGTCGGCCATGGCGTGGACTTTGGCGGCCGGTACGTCTGAGGGAAGGGGCCGTTCCTGGGTGACGCGGTGCCACGCGTCTCCTTGCTCGTACCACTCCAGTCCGGCGGCGCGCATCAGGGTGGCGCACAGCTGCAGTGACAACTCCCGGCGGCCCAGCTTGCCATGTGCTGTGGTGAGGATGGCGTGGCTGTCGGCGTGGAACAGGGTGTGGGCGATGGTCATGCTGGTGTCGCCGCCGAACGCTGCGGTTTCGGGTTCGTAGATGCCGGGCCACCAGCGGTGGACTTGTCCGGCTGCCGTGAGTTCGTCGAGCATGTCGGCCAGTGCCAGGGGGAGCTGCGTCCCGAAGGCCGGGAGCAGCCGCATCCGCCAGCACGGGTGCTTACGGATGAACCACCATCCGGTGATCAAACCGTCCTGTTGGGCCAGGTCCAGGACGGGGACGAGGTGGTCGGCGGCGGTCTGCTCGGCCTTGTCCCAGTCGGTGAACTGGATGTACAGCTGACGCCATGCCGGGGGTCCCGCCTGCTGGGCGAGAGCCTGTTGCCCGGCCTGCTGGTAGACGGCGACGGCGGCGTCCAGGTCGGCAGGCTCGAGTCCGACGAGGGCTGCGGCGGTGTCCGTGTCGGCGCCGGCCATGACGTCCAGCACGGCGTGCAGGGTCGCTTCCAGGCGGGAGGGTTGGTTCAGTCGATCAGTAGGCATGCGTCCCATCCCGAGGTCGGCGCAGCGTCGTGAGCTGCGGTGGTCAGGGCGAGGGCGGTGCCCGCGGCGCCTTGCAGGAGGCCGGGTTCGCGGCTGGGATGGGCGTGCCGGGTCAGGGCGGCGGCCAGGTCGGGCAGGGTGGCGCGCAGAGCCGGGGCGGCAGCGTCGTGGGCGGCGCGGAAGGCGGTCTGATAGACGCCCGCCCAGCCGTGGCACAGGCCGGCGTCGGTGATCTTGGACAGCTGCTCGGGATCGGTCAGGCAGCGGACCAGGGCGTCCTCGTACAGCCGCTGGCGAGCCGGGTCGCGGCGGGCGAGGGCGGCGAGCTGTCCGGCGCGGGCGATGCCGGGGGTGCCGTAGCACCAGCTGGGCCGTGCCGGGCCGCGCTGGGCGGGACGGCCGGCGCGGACTTCACCGAGGCGGAGGTGCTCGGGCCACCAGAATCCGGCGGGGCCGTCCTGCCGCCACGTGTCGAGCCAGTGAACGATGGTGTCGATGGCGTCTTCCTGGCCGTCGACCCTCACGCCTTGGCGCAAGGCGCGGGCAAGGAGCAGCAGCGGGCCGGTAATCCCGTGGGCGGCGCCGAAGTTGGCGTGGCCGGCGGCGACGGTGGACGGGGTGAGGTCGGGCTGGTGATCGACCCACCAGCCGGGCAGCATCCCCTGGTCACCGTGCCGGATGGGGCGGGTCAGCCGTACGAGGTAGGCCAGGACGCGTGCCATCGCAGTGCCGGACGGGGACTGGCGCAGCAGGTACGCGCCGATGCCGGTGAGCCCGTAGAAGATGTCGTACTCGTGGAAGCCGGCTGGACGCCCGTAGCGCATACGAGTCCGCGCCGCGTCGCATCTGCGGTGGGCGAGTTGAGCCACGTGGTGGTCCAGGGCTGCCAGCGCGTCCTGGTACCGGGGTGCCTCGGCGGTGACGGCGCAGTCGAGCATGAACGCTGCCGCAGGCGCCCCCAGGTACAGGCCGCTGGTGTCGGCGGCGCTGACGGTGGTGGCGACGGCGGTTTTGATCCAGGGGTGTGCCTGCTGCCAGGTGCCGTCTCCGGTACGGGCGCGCTCGATGTGCAGGAGCGAGGATCCCGCGGCGCCGGCGGCCAAGTCCTGCGCCGCCCAGGGCTGGTCTTCGGGCGGCGGGACGGGGGTGGCCAGGTGGCGGGCGAAGGCGTCCGCCAGCAGGGCCAGGCTGGTTGCGGTGGTCACGGCTGCCGCTCCCGGTGTCGCAGGGCGCAGGCCCGGGCGAGCCGTCCGGTGGCGCGTTCATGATCGGGGTCGACGGGCAGCGCCCGCACGCAGTGCTCGTGGAGCAGCGACCGCAGCACGCTGTCGGAGTTGTGCCCGGTGGCCAGCTGCTGCCGGTAGGCGGTCAGGGCGGCAGCGCGCTGCCGCCAGGCGGCGGCGACCTCGGAGCCGCCCGGCAGGGCTTGGAGAGCGGTGTGCTCGGGATCGGCCAGAGCCTGGGCCAGGGCGATTCGATCCCGGGGTATGGGGCCGCGTTCTTGAGGGAGAGTGCGGGTCAGCCAGTCCGACGCCTGATCTGCGTCGCCGGTGAACCGCACCGCCAGGTCGAACATGCTCGCAGCGGTCAGGGCCTGCCCGGTGGCGGCGTCATCCGCAGCGGCACGGATCTGCGCCACGCCGGCGGCCGAGTCCGAGGCGAACACCAGGTGCGCGGCGTCCAGAGCGGGGCCGTGCCCGTACGGGCCGGTCTGCGGCGGGTAAGTAGCCAACTCCAGGCGGGACGCCAGATGTTGGCTGCTGAGGGCGCCTGCCCATACGTTGACCAGTTGGGCGGCCGGACCGAAGGCGGTTGGATCGGGGAGGCGCAGGTACAGATCCAGGTGCTGTTCGGAGTCCGGTCGGGTTGTGTCGCGGTGGCGCCTGAACCACCAGAGCGGCATGGTGGCGAACTGGGCGAGCAGTGTGGGCAGGTGGCCGGTCAGGATCTCGTCGTACCGCTGGGGGTGCGCAAACAGCCGGGCATACAGGACGGTGGACTGGCTGGGCGTCCCGGGCGCGGCGGCAGCGGCATCCGGCGGGCGGGGCGTGTCGGCGGGGGTGGAGTTCGCCAGTGGGATCAGGAGCTGGTGGGGGCGGCCGATCCATGCCCAGTCCCGCGCAGTGGTGCTTTCACGCAGTTCGACAACGCGGTTGCGGTCCACGCCGGCGCGCAGCAGCGCCCGGTGGATGTGCTGCTCGAGGTCGAGGGGCAGCTGCTGGCCGTCTTCGACCAGAGCAAGGTGATCGGGGACGCAGAGCCGTTCACGCCACCGGGCCAGTGCCTTGTCCCAGTCGGCCATAGGGGCGGACCGGCCGGGCAGTTCCTCGGCGGACAGCAGCCAGCGGGCAGGCGCGAGGATCGTCCGCTTGTACCGCACGCGTGGCAGGTACGGCAGGGTGGCGGCGACGCCGAAGTTGAACGCCCGGTAGGCGGCGCTGCGGGCGGTGGTGATCTCCGCCAGGAACCGGGCGAGCGGCGGTGTGTGGACGGACGCTTCCAGCGCATGGGCTACGCGAGGCTCGACGTGCTGCCCCGTTGACCTGCGCACCAGATAGAACCGGCGGGTATCCGCAGTCACCGCCAGGTCGTCGAGCGGGATCACGCCGGGGCCGGACTCGTGGTGCTGACCGAGAGGGATGGTGAAGGGCAGGAACTGCACGGTGCGGGCGATGTTCTCGTTGCGGCGCCGCCGAGGGGTGAACGACAGCTGCGCCGCGATGGCACCGGGGCTGGCGGTCGCGTAAGAGTCGGTGAGCGCGGTCTGAGCGGACTGCGGGAGAAGGTGCGCGAACCGGCCGAGCATGCTGCTGCCAGGGCGGGGGGCTCCGGTGACGAGCAGCCGGTAGTCGCCGCACTGCACGGCATCCAGAGTGGGGGCGTGGATCTCCACGGCGATCTCAGCCCGGGGCAGGGGCAGCAGCGGTTCGGCGTGGCCGGCGGTCAGGTCGGCGATCGTCGCCCGGGTGAGGACCAGCTCACGCCTCCCATCGAGCATCGCCTCCTGGAGCAGGCGCAGGACCTTCTCGTCCCGGTCGGTCACCTGATACGGCGGGCGGGCGCGCTCGGAGCCCAGGAAGCCCGCGGGCAGGCCGAGGCCGCTGTCCGCGACCAGGTCCAGTACGGGCACGAGGGCCTCGTTGCCGTACCGGTCGAGGAACCGCTGGTGGTAGTCGCGCCATTGCGGATACCCGTACGGATGAGGCGACAGCTGGTGCATGACCTGGGCTGCCTCGGCGGTTTCGGCCAGGAGGGCTTCGGGGATGTGGGCGGTGCAGTCCAGTGCAGCGTCGACCAGCAGCGGGACACGGCCGGTGGCACTCACATGCTGCATGCTCTGCGTCAGCGGGTCGCCGAGCGTCCAAGGGGCGACGGTGTCCGGGTGATTCAAGCCGCCCCGGATCGAAGCGAGCTGGGAGGCCAGCTCTGTGATGTCGGGTATGCCGATGGCGTCTGCTTTCTCCAGCTCATCGCATAGGTGGGCGAGCGTGTCGACGGACGTCATCGGGGGCCACAGGCTGCTGATCAGGATGTGCTTGCTCAATAGGTCGGAAATCAGGCCAGCGAGCTGCTCGGGGCGTGCGGTGGGGAACTGCCCGGACAGACGGCGCACGAGCAGCTCGTACGGGATCGGGGTGCGTGCAGCCTCCAGCACAGCAGCCACGGGCCGGGTCAGGCGGACCGACAGCTCTACCGGGGCGTAGCCGGAGGTGTGCGCGTCAGTCGGCATCCCGTCCACCACATGCCGGTTGCCACGTGACCGGCCGGTGTTGTTGGCCACGACCGTCAGCCGGGCCAGCAGAGCGGGGTGGCTCTCCAGGCGAGAAATGACGTCCGTCAGCCAGTCGGAATCAGGCCGCAGAACAGTCCGGTACCCCTCACCCCACAGAATGTGGGCGGCTTGAGCGGGCTCAGCAGGGGCGACGCCGGCGAATACCCCGAACGGCGTGGGCCGGTGGTTCCACCGCAGGAGGTACGCGGCAACAGACCGGACGGCCCGCCTGATACGGCGGCCGTCGGTGACGGTGCCGTTCAGGATCTCGGCGACGCGCTGACACAGGACGGGGCTGGCTGCGAACAGCGCCGTCGGCACTGGGGCGCGCCATACCTCCTCCAGCCACTGCCGACCGCGGATCGTGGCGTCGTCGCCGTGCAGGTCAAAGTCCGGTACAGGGATCGGCTGGGAAGCGGTGGAGGCGCGCAGCAGCATTCCGGGCTGCCACTGATACGTGAGGGGTATTCCGTGGGCCACCGGTGTCCCTTCCTGTTGTGGGGTGCGCGGACGGGTGGTGCCGGGGCGGCAGCGTTGATCGGCTGTCGCCCCGGCGGACGCCACGTGTCAGGCGGCGTCCTCGATGGAGGACTGGCAGGCGCTGGCCCCGTTCTCGCAGGTGTTGCCGCAGCCGTCGCTGGTGGGGCACATGAAGACGGTGAGGGGGCTCTCGGAGATGACGACCTTGATGTCCAGCTCGAAGTCGTCGTCGGCGAGGCCGTCGACCGGCAGCACGGCCGGGGCGGTGGGGTGGTCGAGTACGGCAGTGGTCATGCGATCACTCTCTTTGTCCGATGGGATGGTGCAGAACTCCCTGGCGCAGCACCGTGGTTCAGACGGTCGGCCAGGAGATCGAAATCCGGCTGTGCCTCTTGTCGATGATCCGGTCGCCGGTGATCCGGTCATCGGGCGTGCCCGCCGCGTAGACGGCGATGCGCGGGCCGTCAGCGCCGCGGACCTTCTCGCCCCAGGTGCGGAGGATGTCGGCGATTCGCTCAGCGAACTCGGCCGCGTCGGGCCCGAAGGCGTGGACGCCGTACTCTGCGGTCTTCTTCTCGGTGTCGCGGCGCACGAGGGTGTAGGCGAAGTGCGGCCCGTCGATGGCGACCATGGACCAGCTGTTGCCCGTGGGGCCGATCTTGCCGGTGGTCAACTCGGGGTTGGTGGACATGAAGCAGAACTTGGGGACCTGTGTGGACAGGTACATCTGGAGGGTGCCGATGGGCTCCTGGCTGGCGACGGTCACCCCGGTCCACGTCTCGGCGCGGGCGCTGTTCAGGACGCCGTCCAGCAGAGAGGGGTTGGCGGGCAAACCCTCGTCGAAGCGCAGCGTGACGCCCTCCTCTCCGGGCAGCTGCATGACCTGCTGCGTGTGGGAGCCGGCGCCCTGTGCCGCCACGAAACCGCACACGTGGGCGCTGGTGGCGACGAGGTGGTCAGACTGCCGGACGAACCCGTAGGTGCGGGTCAGGCCGTTGATGCGCAGCGGCACGACGAGCCGACCGTCGTCCTTGAGCTGGTCGATCCAGGCAGGCGGGATATCCCAGGCGCCGACCGTCACCACGATCGCGTCGTAGGGGGCGTTCTCGGGAAGGCCGTTCTCGGCGTCGGCGACGACGACGTTGACGCCCGTGTAGCCGGTCTCGGTGAGGAACCGCTTGGCTCGGTCGGCGGGCGCGGGGTCGATGTCGACAGTGGTGACCTGACCGGTGGGCCCGACCAACTCCGCGAGGTAGGCAGCGTTCGGCCCGTTGGTGCCGATCTCCAGCACGTTGTCACCCGGGCGGATGCCGGCCTGCTCCAGCTGCATCGCCTGGATCTGCGGAGCAGACACCGAGCTGGTGTGATTACCGTGCTCGTCCTCCTGCGTGATCACGGCGTTGTACGTGCTGTATGCGTCCTCCAGCGACGCCTCCGGTACGGCAAGGTGCCGGGGCACCTTGCGCATGGCGGCCTCGACCGCGGGCGACACGATCGTGCCGTCCTCCTTGAGCTGGTCGACGACCTTGTTGCGGAGCCGGGTGGCCTCGTCAGGGGCCACGGTCACATCGGTCATAGAGGGGTTCCTTACGGGGCCTCGTGCGCCTTCGCCTCCGGCGTCGGCGTCAACTGCAGGGTGGTTCGGCGATGGATGCCGGCTGGCGGAAGCCGGCTGTTGTTCAGCGACCCAGGGGCAGCTCCTGGATACGTTCGAAGGTGTAGGCGTGGCGGTCGGGATGCTGGGTTTCCATCACCAGCCACACGGACTTGACGCGCACGGTCACGTGATGACGAGCGCGGCGTAGGAGGGAGGAGGCGAGGGCGTCTGCCCGGTCCATTTGGTTGAGGTAGTGGGTGTCGACCTTCCCGTAGGCGGCCGACATGTGCGGGAAGTACGTCTCGGTGGCCTCTGGCAGGACCAGGCCGGCGTTCGCCAGGCCGGCTCGGACTCGCAGATTCAGGTGCAGCGGCGGGTTCGAGGAGGCGTCATGGGGCCAGACGCGGGCGAGGATCGCGCTGCGGCTGAGCGAGACCGGGCCGATGTCGATCGTGAACGGCTCCTGTTCGGCCAGATCTATCCGAAGGGCTTCGGCGGCGTCTTTGAGCTGCCGGGGACCGACGCGCTCGTCTGCGTAGTCGTGCGAAAGGGCGCCCTGGATGGTCCAGTGCAGGTCGTCGTCGGCGACCGGGGCCACGATGTCCTCGTACGGAGCGAGGACTTCTCGTACCTGCCGGAAGTAGTCGATCACCTCGGCCGGCGGCAGCCACAGCACATGCGGGCGGACGCTGTCCTCGGCGGGAGCGCCTTCAGCACGCCACCGCCGGCCGGCACTCATGAAAGCCCTCATGCCGCTGTCACCCCCAACTCGTGCAGGGCGAAGTCGGCGGTGACCAGCAGGTGGTCCGAGGCGGCCTCGGCGTCAGGCCCGTAGTGGGTGCGGTGCGCGCGAGCGGTGGCGGCGACGTTCTCCGTGACGCGCAGGGTGTCGATGCGCCGGCGGCCGAAGTCGTCGGCTCGCCCCTTGGCGTCGATCCAGTGCCCGCAAGACCACTGCCACGGCACGTCCAAGATGGCGGCGCTGTCCCGCAGCCCTCCCGGGTCGCGCCGCAGGAACTCCCCGGCCTCACGGTTCGCTCGCTTGGGAGCGTCGGGGTTGTTGGGGTCGAAGGTGACCTGGTATCGCAGCTTGCGGTGGTTCTGCTCCAGGTAGGGCTCGGGGTCGTAGTACGAGCCGTCCGGGCGGCGGTCGGCGCTGATCGAGTTCCAGTCGGCTGCGACGCCGCCGGCCACGTCGGGCTCCTGGAACACCGAGAGCACGCGGTGGGCCTCCTGGAGGCGCCGCTCTGGGCGGAAGGGGTCGGCGTGGTAGGAGCACCAGCGGGTGGGCACCGGGCCGCCGGCCTGGAAGTCGGCCATAGCCAGTCCGTGCCAGAAGTCGCTGCCGCCCTCGTAGGCGCGGAAGGTACCGGGGACCGGCTCGATGTCGGAGGTCCACAGCAGGCCGACGTGGAAGCGGTGGGCACTCGCCCCGGGTGCCTGGCTGGCCAGAGCGGGGATCGCTCTCTTCCCGCGGACCGGCATCACCTCACACATGAGGCCGGTGTCCTCGGCGAGGTAACGCAGCAACTGTTGGGCATCGCTCTTGGTGGGGCCGATGAGTTCCTGGACGCCGAGGACGCCCGTGCGGTTCTGGAAGGCGGAGCGGATGTTTCCCACGATCAGCTCGTAGCGCTGCTTCGCGTCAGGCGTGGTCGGTATCTGCAGGTTGAACAGGTTGTACGTGCCGAATCGGAACAGCGCCGGTGTCACGGCGGGACTCCTTCTGCGTCGTGGTCAGTGCGCGGCCGAGGCGGACGGGGACAAACGCACGGGATAGCGGTGGGCGGGCGGGTGGTCGATGGGCAGGTCGGGGCGCCAGAAGCTGAGTACCTGGGCGGAGGGCACGAACAGCGGGCTGGGCAGATCGTCCAGGCGGCGCCACTGCCACTGCGCGACCACCTTCGGTTCCTTGGCGGTCGGTGTGCCCTGGAAGCGGTGGATGAGGACCGCGGCGGTAAGGCGGTTGAGGTTGTGCCTCGCGTCCAGAAGCACGGCGAGCACCCGGACGTCCTCGGGGTGTGCCACGAGGCCGGTCTCCTCGGCGAGTTCACGGATCGCAGCGGTCTCGATGGACTCGCCGGCACCGTCGAATGCGTCCACCTTGCCGCCGGGCAACTCGTAGGTACCCAGGCGGTGTTGCCCCATCAGCACGCGGCCGTCCGGGGTGGTGACGATGATGCCGACCCCCAGGGCCGCCTGGGCGACCGGTGGCCGATGGCTTCGCTCCTGAGCCACCACCCTGGGCGCGTCGGCGTGCGAAAGACGGCGGGCCTGGATGAGCTGGCATACCACCGGGTTGTCGGCGCCCGGGGCGTGCAAGAGGTCGATGGACTCGACGGCGAAACCATGCTCGGCCAGCAGGCGCTCCCAGACTTCGGGGGCGAGAATCCACATCTGCACCGGGATCGGGGCGGTCTTCGCCAGCCGCACTTCCTCCTGGCGGGCGGTGACAGTGGGGGACGGGCCACGTCCGTTCAGGTTGGTGTGCAGGGTGCAGAAGACCAGTCGTCCGCCGTGCGGCCGGATCCCGTCGCGCAGTGCGGGCAGCAGCCGGTGCGGGTCGATGTAGGACAGGCCGTGCACGGAGTAGACGAGGTCGTAGGGTTCACTCTCGCGCAGGTGGGACACGGTGTCACCGGTCAGGAACCGCGTGCCTGGCAGGGAGGCGAACCGGTTCCGGGCGCGCTGCTGCTGGGTGGGGGAGATGTCGATGGCGTCGACGAAGGCCGCGTGGTCGCGGGCGAGATGCGCGGCGTGGACTCCGGCCCCGGAGCCGAGGTCCAGCACGCGGTAGCCGGCGACGTCGCCGAGGACGCGGGTGCCGGGGCCGGTGCCCCAGAACCCCCAGTCGATCTCGGTGACCTCCGGGGGCTGGTAGCCGCGGTCGAGCTGCCTGCGTCCGTACTCACGCCAGGCATCCTCATTCACCCGCTCCGCTGTCGTGGGATCGGATGTCGTCATGCCGCCTCCTTCCGGAGCCGGTGCAGGGTGCGATGCCCGCGCTCGACGAGTTCGGGGTCGCCGTGCGCGGCGCCGTACTGGATGCCGCTGAGCGCGTCCAGGGCCGACAGACCCTTGAGCGCTTGGGCCTCGTCCGGGGACAGCGTGCGGCCGTAGCCGTCGAACAGGGCGGCTTCGAGTTCGGGCGCGTCAATCCAGGTGTCGGCGATGCGTACGAAGTCGCTGACGAGGGGCCCGATTTCCGCGCGTTCCCAGTCGATGAGGGCCAGGGTCCCGTGGTCGTCGAGCAGCAGGTTGCGCCGCTGTACATCACCGTGGCGACGGCCATGGGGGACGGGCGGGACACGGGGCAGGTGAAGGGCGAGGGACCGCACCAGCGTCTCCTCCCCGGGCTCGAGGAGCCCGTCGGCCGCCGCCAGGTGCCGTTCCAGCTTGGCCAGCCCGCCCAGGGCCTGCGCCATCATCGGGGGCTCGCCGAGGTGGAGGGCCCGCAGGAGCTGCCCGAGCTGGCGGTAGACCGACTGCCAGGCGGCCATGCTCAGGTCGGCGCCGTGGAGTACGCGGCCGGGAAGCGCGCTGACGATCACGGCGAGTTGTTCGGGGTCGGCGGCGACGAGCTGTGGGGCGTGGCCGGCTCCGAGGGCCGGGGCCCACTCTCTCAGGGCGCCCACCTCACGCTGGTGGAACTTGGGCCCCTGGTGAACCTTCAGGAACCAGCTCCCGCTGTCGCGTCCGGTCAGCCGCCACACGCGGGAAGCCTCCCGCGCCCAGGAGGCATCCGTGACCTCCGTCAGCAGGCCGATGGTCTGTTCAGCGAACGTACCGAGCTGCTCGCCCAGGACGGCGTACGGGTCCGGCGCCCGCGAGGGCAAGGGGTGCAGACGGCTTGGCCCGTTCGCGTCGTAGGCGATCGGGTCGTCGGGTTCCTGGAGATGCAGCGCGAAGGAGTGCCCGTCCCGGTATGCCTCCAGGCCGGCCCGGCAGTACGCCACCATGTCGTCGGGCAGGTCGTGGAGGGCAAACCAGTCCAGCTGTGAGCAGCGGTCCGGTTCGGCGATACGCGGGACGCCGATCCACCGGGTGACCTCGAAGAACCAGCCGGTGCGGTTGTAACCCGCGGGGCTGCGGTGCTGCATCACCAACGCTACGCGGACATCGGCCGGCCGGATGATGATGCCCAGCTCCTCCTCGGCTTCCCGGACCAGCCCGGCGACCACGTCCTCGAAGTCGCCGTCGAGGTGCCCGGAGGGCATGTGCAGCAGGCCGGAAGCGTAGGTGTCGCCTGCCCGCCGGCTCAGCAGCACCTCGCCGCCACGCCGCAGGATGAGATGGACGTCGACCGGTTCCCGGTGGCGCTGCGCCATGTCGTCCCCGCCCCGATGCGAGGCTGTCTGCCCGTTCACCGCTGGCCTGCCCGACGGGGGTGCGGCCGACGCCCACTCGCGTCCGGGCACCGGGGTGTGGCATTGGCTAACCGCCCCACACGGGGGTTTACGGGAACGCGCGGGAACGCGCGGGTGTTGGGCATGCGATTCTCCGGGGTGCAGACGTGACGTCCAGCGTCAGTGACCGCGACGCCCGGGTGGCCGTTTCCGGACGCCACGGAGTCTAGCCGGGACACCATGGGGAGTTGGCTGGTCACCGGCTTGATCACGCCGGTCTGCTGATCACACAGCTCGGCCATGCGCGGACTCCTTTCGGGCTGTGCCGGCGTACGACGCGGCCTGGGGCAGGACCGGGTATTCGAGTGCCAGTGTCTGTGGCGCGGTCAGGCCCGGGGAGGTCAGTTGCCAGCCGTCGAACAGCCGGGTGATCTGTTCCTTCGTCCGCAGGTGGACGGGGCAGCCTGCCGCCGTCATGATCTTGGCGAATCTGCGCACGGGTTTGCCCGAGACGTCGGCAGTGGCGTGCGTGATGACGAGAGCGCTGCCGGTGGCGGCGACGCGTTTGTACTGGTCGACGAGGACGGTCAGGGGCTGCGCCGCCGTGTCCTCGACGTGGTGGAGCACGCTGCCGAGGAGAAGGATGACCGGTTCTCGCCAGTTGATCGTCTCCAGGACTTCCTTGGAAGCGAGGATCGGCTCGGGGTCGCGTACGTCGGCGCACAAGCTCTCAACGACAGCGGGCGCCTTGGCCGTCATCCCTTCGTCGGCGTGGGTGTGCACCAGCACGTCGTTGTCGATGCACACGGCGCGGGCATCGGGATGAATACGGGTCAGGACATCCACCGGCGTCGGGTTGTGGGGCAGGCCGCAGCCGAAGTCGACCAGCTGCCGGATGCCCGCGATGGCCAGGGTCTGCACCATCAGGAGCACGTACCTGCGCTCGTGACGGACGGCGCTCTCCAGGAACGGCATGCGGTCGGCCGCCTGAAGGGCCCCGTCACGGTCGACGATGTAGTGGTCTCGCCCGCCGAGCAGGTAGTTCTGCATCCGGGCGCTTGACGGCCGTGCCTGCAACTCGGCGATCGCTGCGGAGGGATGGAGGAACATCGGGTGGTCAGGTCGCATCTCACTCCACCTCGCCGTTGATGATGTGGAGTTCGGGCAGACGCCACGACGGGCCGTCCGGTGCGCCGAGCCACAGCGTGTGTTCCGTTTCCGTGATCGTCACGCCCAGTTGCTCAACCTCTGGTTCTCCGGCCGCGTGCCACTGACCGAGCGCGTCGAACAGATCGGAGCCGAGGTTGCGTGGCCCCCACTCGTAGATGCGGGGGGAGTGGAGGAAGACCACTGCCCGAGACGCATGGTGGTCATGAATACGCAGGCGGTCGGCAACGTCGCCTTCGAGCTGCGCAACGCCGCGCACGAACTGCATCCGAAGGTCAGGGCGAAGCAGGCCGGCGAACAACCGGGCCGCCGGCCGTACGTGCACCCCTTTCGCGTCCAGGGCTTGCGACGCCCTCGGGCTGCCCTGCGACTCGACGGGGGTGCCCTCACCAGGGCGGTGCTCGCGCAGCCACACGGTCTGCGGAGCCGGTCCGGCGTGGAAACGTCCACCGGCCGACGCCCCGTCCCGCGCCACGGTCAGGACCAGCAGTGTGCTGGATCCGCCCAGAGCGGTACGGACGGGCAGACACAGCCGGCCACCCGGACGAACCCGGGCGACCCACGCCCACGGCACACGGCGTACCGCACGATGGGACAGGAGCCCGTGGAACGAATCCGCCGGTCCCAAGACCCCGGCCTCCGGCCCGCTGACCACCCGCACCCTCGGGTAGGGGCGTAGGCGCTGCCGGGCGATCTCGGCGAGACGTCCTGTGTCCGCGACCGTCACCACCTGGCCGCCCTGGAGGCGGTGGTCCAACAAGGCTGCCGTCCAGCCGCAGTCCGTACCGATCTCGGCAACGGCCGTCCCCGGCACTGGAGCGAGCGCGGCCAGGCGCGCCGCAACGTCTTCTCTGGACGGGATCACTCCCGTGACGATGCCGGGGCCGCCCTCCCCACCGTCGTCGACGTCGAACACGAGCATCTCGGAGCGATGGACGAACTTCGCCCACTCGCCGGCGTTCTTGCTCCGGTCCACCCTGCGCCAGCGCCCACCTCGGTGCGTACGGATCACGTTGGGCACGAAGTCCTGTCGCCGATCGCAGCTGAATACGTCCCCCGCGTGCTGGTGAACGTGGCCACTGCCCGGTCGCAGGCTGCCGGCCTCGACGCGGGCGTTCATGCCTGTCCTGCCATGGCTACGACGTTTCCGGAGTTTTCACGGTCGGTCGCGTGGCCAAGGAGACGGAGCTGCCACCCTCGCGTGACCGCGTGCGCGGCCGAGGAAGCGTCCAGCGCCCGCAGCAGGCGTCGAGCGTCCTTGCGCACACCGTCTAGCGGACGCTGCTCGTCGGCCGCGATCTCCTCGACGGTCTTTCCGCCGGCGAGTCCTGCCAGGACTGTGCGCTGCTCCTTGGGCAGCTCGACGACGTAGTCCACGGGCACGGGGACGTCCAAGTGCCCGAGACGGTAGGCGAGATCTACCATGCGTGCACGCTCCGAAGTCCCGAGCTTTCCGCCGATCCGGAGGATGTACGTCTTGACCGTGCTGTCGGACACTCCCATGTCGCAGGCCGTCTCTGCGGTCGTCCTTCCCTGAGAGATGCCCAGCAGAGCCTCCCGCTCCTGAGGGGAAAGCGGCGGCGAGATGGTCTCGTCCTGGGCCGGCATGGTCCTACTCCTTCGGTGTTCTGGCACAGTCGTCGTCATATCGGGGCCGGCCCACTTCGCTGGTCGGCTCGTTGGGGCGTGAGCTACGACCCGCCGTAGAGCTGCATGGCGAGTTCGGCGAGGACGCATACGGTGGGCAGGCTGATAGCGGTAGCGAGGAGGACGGCGCCCCAGTGCGCGCGAGCCTGTCGCCAGCCACGTCGAACGCGCCCTGGGGCCGGCTCGCCTCTCCGGCGTGAGCCCGAATTCAGTGGGGAGACCGGAGCACGGGGCATCCGCTGAGGGTGCGCAGCGCGATAGGACCTGGCCATGTCACTCACCGTTCCGCTCGCAGTCCTGTTCGGCGTAGCGGAGGAGCGCCTCGGTGTGGACCGCGAGACGGAATGCGTGCTCCCTCGCAGCCTTGAGCCCCTCTCCCGGAGCGACGTCGCGGGCCTCCTGCGAGCGCTCGATCACCTCACCGCATGCGGACCACCCTCGACTCCCGGCGGAGAGCGATTCCAAGTGGATCGAGACGTAGGGGACGAGCGTCGTGACGTAGCCGCTGAGCGCTTGCGTGACCGCCGCGAGGGTGCGCGGATGCGGGTACACCCCTGCCTGCTCCCAGGACTTCGCCGCACGAATGGCTTCACGGATACGCGTCGAATCGAACCCGGCGCACACAGTCCTGCCCCAGCCGTCCACCACGTCGTCAGAGGCGTCGACAACAGGAAGGACTGCGAGCAGCTCCCGCCCGACCTCGGACATCCGCCGGTGCAGGGACGCCGCACGCACGGCCTCGCCGGGAATCTCTTCGTCGAGTAGGGCACGCACGCGTACGACCAGTCGATCGTCTTCCAGAGGCGGCTCGTTGGCATCGACAGGAACGACTGCTCCGAGCAGTCGCATCAAGTGGCCACGCACGAGCAGCAGTTGCACGTGTCGCTCGTCCGGGTCTTCGCTGACGGAGGCAGTCTCGGCGAAGACTAGTCTGGTCACTTCGCGATGAAGGGTCTCCTGCACCGAGAGAGGCGACGGTCCGGGTACGAGGGTCGATAAAACGGTCCTCAGGTCACGGCCCAGTTCCCTGAGTGAGCCCTCTGGCCAGGACACGCCGTCCACTTGCCCACCGCCGACTGTGGGGGCCGAGGTAGTGGTGCGAGGCATAAGGGCAACTCCATTAGTGAGATGTGAAGTTGGCGATCGGGGCGTCACCTCGTCGGCCCCCAAAGAGGAGCCGCCGAGGCATTTCGAGCCGCCACTCGCCGACAAGGGCGGTTCATCCAGGTGAGGCACGCATGGCCATCGTCCAAGGGGCGCGGAGACACCAGTACCGCCTCGCAGGACCCGGTCGGGACGTCCTGGGACGTCCCACGAGTCGAATCAACGTTCAGACCGCACTTGCCGTCGCAAAGCAGACGTTGTGCAAAGGAGAGTTGGCTCGACGGACGGGTGAACTGGCGGGCTGCGACGTCATGCCGCTCGTCCTTCCTCCTCCCTCTGCGCCGGCTGCAGTAGCTGTAATACGGTCGACGGCATCGTGATCTGGTAAACCAGCACTCCTGAGGCCGAGGGGACGTGGATGAGGGCGGCGTCGGCCCGCCCAACCGGCGCGTGCGCTCTCTGGACGTCTCCCGGCCCGTCATGACGTCTCCCGCGCCTGCGGATTCCCGTTCGTGCCGTTGTTGCCGATAAGAAAGGTCGCCCACACGTCCTTCCCGCCCTTGAACGGCGAGCAGCCGAAGTCGTCGGCGAACGCCATGACAAGGGGCAGCCCCCGGCCGTGCTCAGCCTCATCGTTTGCGCGAGTCGGCTTAGGCAGCGCGGGATCGAAGTCGCGCACGCAGACGTTCAGTGCCCCGGGGAGGCGGGTGAGTGTCAGCTGCGTGTTCCTCATCCCGGTGCGCAGGGTGGGTTGTACGTGCCGCAGGACGTTGGTCAGCAGTTCCGTAACCACGAAGGTCGTACCGTCGGTCAGATCAGCCAGGCCCCATAGCTTCAGGTGGGCGCGCACGATGGTCCTGACGATGGGCACGGCCAGCTCGGTCACATCGAGGTCTATCGCCAGATGTCCCGGGGTACTGCGCGTCGTAGCGCGTACGCCGGTGGCTGGCGCAGCGGATACTTCCAAGAGGTCGGCCATCACAGGTCCACTTCGGTCTGGTGGAATCCTCAGCAACGAGGTTTGACTGCGGTGTGTACTGGTGCGGAACCGGTCGGCCACCATTCAGTCAGGCCGCGAGACCCGCGTGCAGATCCGGATGCGGAGACCTGAGATATCCGCATCACGACCCAGGGACCGTCGATGCCGCAGCCAGAGAAGGTGCTCAACCCAGACGCCTCACCGCAGGAGTGGTTTGGTGCCGAACTGCGCTACTGGCGCAAGCGCCATCCCGGTTTGCGTGCCGCTCAGCTAGGGCCAATGGTGCAGGTCAGCCCGGATGTGATCTCCAAGATGGAGAAGGGGCAGTACCGGTGCCGGTACGACCTCGCGGAGCGCCTGGACGCGGTCCTCGAGACCGGCGGGGTGCTCACCCGCGCCTGGGGCATGGTGTTTGGCGATGCGGATAAAAAGCGGCGCGAAGCGGATAGTGCCCGCCGGGGGCCGGTGGAGGGGACCCTTCAAGTCCACGAAGGACGCATCCTGGGCAGAGACACCTCAGTCCCGCTACCTGGGAGCCTTCCGCCAGTGGACCGACGCGCTTTCCTGGCCGCCACCAGCCTTGCCGCCATCACCCCGATAGACCTAGCCAGACTCGTAGCCCCGGCCGCACCGCCAGAGCTCCCTAAGCGGATTCGCCCCACCGAGCTTGAGCAGTTGCGCCTCATCGCCGACGGCATCCACCGCTGGGACAACGCCCAAGGTGGCGGGGGCCTGGTCGGCGACTTCGCCAGCCGCTCGATGGAGTGGGCAGTACAGCTGCTGTCCGTCGACTGCCCACCACGGCTTCGTCCGGAGATCCTCGGCAGCGTCGCGCGGCTGGGCATCGTCGTCGGCGCCACGCACTTCGATGCCTACGCCCACGATGAAGCCCGGGTTGCCTTCAAGGTCGCGTCCGAATGTGCGGAGGAGGCGGGGGACTGGTGGCTGCGAGCCAAGACGTTCTCCTTCCTGGCTCGTCAGGCGATCTGGCTCGGCGATCCGGACGAGGGCCTGACCTACGCCGAGAAAGGGCTGGTGCGCTCCGACCGGCTCACCCCGACCATTCAGGCCATGCTGCACAGCGCCCGCGCCCGCGCTTTCGGGAAGATGCACGACGTACAGGGAACCTTGGCCTCGGTCGGCGCGGCCGATGACGCATTCGCCCACTCGAACCCGGCCGAGGACCCGCCGTGGATGGCGTACTACGACGAGGCGCAGCACCACGGCGACACAGCCCATGCGCTTTGGGACCTTGCCATCCACGCCGACCAGGACCCGGGTCGGGCCGCGGAACGGTTCACAACGGCGGTCGCTGGGCACAGCGACGACTACGCCCGCTCTCGTGGGATTTCCCGTACGAAGCTGGCGTCGCTCGTTATGGCGAAGGGAGACCCGATGCAGGCCATTGCTATCGGCCACAAGGCGCTCAGCGACGTCGGGCGCCTCACCTCGCGCAGGGCGGGCGATGACCTCAAGGAACTCCGCCGATTCGCCGCAGAGCACCGTACGTTGGAGGAGGCGGCACACCTCCGGCAGCGAATCACGACTACCTTGCAGGCATGACGATCTCGGCTGGACCCGCCCGTGCCGTAGTGGAAGAGGCTTGCGCCCTCGCCGGGCTTGATCCCGCAGGCGCCGAGCCCGTTCGCATCGCCGAGAACGAGATTTGGCGCCTCCCCGGCAATGTGGTCGTCCGTATCGCCCGCGCAGGCCAGTGGAACGCCGCGGTGCGTGAAGTCCTCGTGGCTCGGTGGCTTGCCGACAACGGGGTGTCGGCCGTCCGCGCGCTGCCGGCCGAGCAGCCCGTCGAGGCTGCCGGACGGCCCGTGACGTTTTGGGTCGAGCTTCCGGCGCATGAGACCGGCAACGTCATGGATGTCGTCACGCTGCTGAAGCAACTTCACCCATTGCCGGTCCCGGACCTGCCGCTCGACCGGCTGGACCCGTTCGTCCGTGTGCCCGAGCGGATCGAGGCGGCCACGTCGCTGTCGGAGGACGATCGCGCCTGGTTGCGGGATCGGCATGCGGAACTTCGCGAGCACTGGGAGCACCGGCCCCATGGCCTGCCCGAGTGCGTCGTGCACGGTGATGCGTGGGTGGGCAACGTCGTACGCACGACGGCCGGACCGGTAATGCTGGACTTCGAGCGGGCCTCCGTCGGGCCGCCAGAGTGGGACCTGGTGTCCACCGCGGTCAAAATGACCACGACCAGTGCCGTCACCGCGGCCGAGTACGCTGAGTTCTGTGCGGCGTACGGCACGGACGTCACGCAATGGGAGGGGTACGACCTCCTCGCCGGTGCCCGCGAGCTACGCATGACCACCTATGCGGCCCAGCACGCTGCGACGCGTCCCCAGTGGCAAGCCGAGGCTCAGTATCGCGTCGACTGCCTGCGCGGCCGCGCAGAGCCGCGCCCCTGGCGCTGGAAAGGGATCATGTAGCGGAGGACGTGTTCCATGTATCCGGTCGGACGTTCCAGCCCACGCCTCGCGCTGCGCGAACTCGCCATTGAGGACGTGGATGCGGTGCTCGCCATCTACGGTAGCCCCGAGGCTACGGAACACCTGTCGTTCGAACCGCGTACCCATGAACAGGTTGCGCAGATCGTGGCCCGGTCGATGGCCTCCACCACCGCGACCCCTCGAACGGAGTACGCGCTCGCCGTCATCGAACTGGACACGAACGAGCTGATCGGGTTTGGCCGCCTTGCCACCGATCCCCATCAGCAGCGCGGAGCCACCTTGGGCTTCGCTCTGCGCCCAGACGCGTGGGGCGTCGGCTACGGCGTGGAGACGGTGCGGTTGCTGCTCAGTGTCGGGTTTGACGACCTGGGCCTTCATCGCATCTGGGGAGCGCGGTCCCCTCTCAACGACGCGTCGGCCAAGACGATGGCAGTTGCTGGCATGGTCGAGGAAGGAGTGATCCGCGAACACGTCCTGAAGGCCGGGCAGTGGCGGGACTCCGTCGTGCACGCGATCCTCGACCGAGAGTGGCAGTTTGCCACCCGGTGTACGACTCCTTCCGAACCAGATCACTAGCCCGACACCAAGGTGTGGTGTGAGGTCTCAGGACTCGGTTGACACTTCTGACTCATCACATCCTTGACAGGCTCAAGGCTTACTGGACATGGTCGGGCAGCCGAGGTCCGAAGCCGGCCGAAGGAGCTGGTGGCAGTGCTGTGGTGGACGAGCTCAGGGCCCGTCTGAGTGGTCCGCGTTCGGATCGACGTTCCATCGCCGGGGTAGGTCTGCGTCGCAGAAGACGCAGACGAAGTGGCCTTCTCGCACGATGTTGTGCTCCTGACAGATGGGACACCGACGGAAGACCACTGCGTGTGTGAAGCAGTCCGGGTGGTCGAGGTCGGCTTGATCCAGTGCCTGTTCGACAGACGGCCATGAGGCAACGTCCGGGCAGTAGCCGGTCGACTGGTTGGTGACCTCGTTCACCGCCCAGCGTCCGGCGTCGCGGTAGAAGCTGACTTCGCCAGCGCCTAGCACCCGATCGCCGCTCGCGCAGGCGACGTGTTCGCTGCGGCGTGGGGCTAGCCGCAGAGTACCGTCCGTGCCGACGACGAAGGTGAAGGGCTCTTCCAGTTCCTCGGCGGACCGGGCTGCCACCCAGTCCGCGAAGTCGGCGGCTGTGCGGATCGTGGCACCGCCGTCCGCTGCCTTGACGGCAGCGATCACATGGTGCGGCCCGACATAGCGGTAGCCCCGTCCCGACGCGCTCATGTCGATCAACGTAGAACACGCAGTCTTGGCGTGCTCAGAGTTTCGGAGCGTGGATCTTTGCTCTGAACCGGGTGATCGGGTGCTGGTTTTTGCGCGGGTGAAGTGAGAGGTCTGCGCCGTTCAAGGTGATGCGGAAGTAGGTGTCCTCGACATGGACGGTGACGATCTCCCCGGCGTAGGTGCGGCCGACGCGAAGCCGTTGGCGGGCAACCATGATGACGCCAGCTGCGGGGACCTTGCGCTCGACATGAACTGCCCCGGCTGCGGGTGCGGGCAGTTCACTGGTGACGGCTCTGGCGCCGCGAAGCCCGGTTCGTTGTGCGGCGTCGATCGGTGCGGGCAGGGTCTTGGCGAGGACGCCGTCCCAGGACTCCAGGACCAATGGTTCCTCGGGCCGCACGTGGATGGCCTCGCCGCCGACGGGCCGGTGCCAGCGGTAGACGTCCATCGGCGCACGCCTGTGCCGGTGGGGAGTGAGCGGGTCGTTGGGCTCGATGTCAGGGATCGCCTGGGACGGCTGGTCCGGCGGTCCGGGCTGTGCGTGCCTGCCCACGGTCTTGCCTGCCTCTTCTACTCGTATGACCAGGCCCGGCCGGTAGCTTTGGCCGTCTTGCGGTACTCCTCGACGGGGATTGGGGCCACGCCGGGCCGCAACCGATTCAGTAGCAGAAGACCGTCAAGGTGATCGATCTCGTGCGAGATGAGCCGGGCCTCGCCCCGTTCATAGACCGCGGTCGCGGTGCTGCCGTCCGGCGTCACCGTCTCGACGGTGATCTGCATGGGCCTGGGGACCGGGGCCCGTACGTCGAAGAACGACAGGCATCCTTCGAACTTCTCGTCCATCTCGTCGGAGGCGGCAGTGATACGTGGGTTGAGCAGCACAATCGGGTCGGCGCCGGGCGGCTGGACGACGGCTGCGGCCCGGCCGATGCCGATCTGTGGGGCGGCCAGGCCCAGGCCCTTGCCGGAGAAGTCGTGCGCGCGGTGGATGCGTTCCATGGCGTCGAGGAGTTGGCTGATGACGGTGTCGGCGGTCTCCCGCGCGTCAGGGAGTCCAAAGGGGCGGGCGGTCTCGGCCAGGATGGGGGCGCCGTACTGGACGATGCCGAGGTCGCGCATCTGTTGGCTGGGTCGCACTCGGATCAACTCCCCCTTCGTGGAAGGTCATCGGGATTCTGCCCCACGGTGCGCTACGAGGCGGCTCGTTTCGGCCTCGATGGCCGGTGACGGGCCCGCGGCTGTTCACATCATGTGATGGTGTCAGTGGTGAGGGTCAGGGCGTGCGCGCGGACTCCCGGGTCGGTGGCCAGAGCCGCATCGGCGAGGAGGTGGAGACGCCAGTACAGGTACAGGCGCCCCTGGTCGGCTGGAGCAGGCTCATGGGTGAGCACGGGCTGAGGCGAGCGCGGGCGTAAACGTACGACGAGGCGGGCGAGGTCGGGCATTGGGTCGCCGAAAGCGGCGAGTTCCCAGTCCAGCAGTAGCCGTGGGCCCTCTGGGACGCGGACGAGGTGTCCGGGCTGAAGGTCGTGGTGGCGTAGCCGGGGCTCGATGTCGGGATTCACTCGGTCGAGGTCTTGGCGGAGGGCTGCTGCGACTGACGAGATCGGGTGCCGTGGCTGTGTAGAGGTTTAGGCGGTCGTGGAGGTAGTCCCGCCAGGTGTGGTGGCGGGTGGCTCCGGCGAAGCGCCCGAAGTGTGTTCCTGGGATGGCGTGGACTGCGGCGAGGGGGCCGACGAGTTCATCCAGGAACTGGTCGGCGGGGACGGGCTAGGCCCGGACGACGCTCTGGGCGGTCCAGGCCGGCTGCCTTTCGACGTCAGCGTGCAGCAGGCGGGGGCTGGGACCCCGGTGGTGGGTGAGGAGGGCGAGGGCGGCGGCCTCGTTGGCGGTACGGGCAGGGTCGCTGTAGTGCTTGAGGATGTACGGCTCGCGTCCGCCCATGTGCCAGACGCGGTTGGCCTGGCCGGTGGTGATTTCGGTGGCGCCGTCGGGGACGTGGCCGTCGATCCCCACCGTCAGGCGATGTCGCCGAGGTAGCGGGTGGGAGGCTCGCCGTGGGCGAGGTCGGCGATCGGACCCCGCAGGCCCTGGGGCAGCAGGTTGAGGCCGGGCACCTTCTCCAGTTCCACCCATTCCAGCCCGGTCTGTACGTCGTCTTCGGCGTGGCCGCCGAGCTGGCCCGGGTCGCCTTCGGGCCGGCACAGGAAGATCGCTTCAACCCGGTGGTCCTCTGGGGTGCCGCCGTGATGGGCGCCGATGTACTCGCGCAGCCACAGTAGGCGCTCGGGCGTGACGTCCAGGCCGGTCTCCTCGTGGACCTCGCGGCGGACCGTGGTGTCGAGGGCCTCGCCGGGGGGCTGGCCTCCGCCGGGAAGGAAGTAGCAGTCCTGGCCCTCCCAGTGGGCGCGCTGGAGCAGGACGCGGCCGTCATGGAGGACGACGGCCTTGGCTGCGTTGCGGACTGTCGCGGTAACGGTTTCAGCCATGGGGGCTCCTACTCGTGCTGGGGGGTGAGGTGTTCAGCGTTCAGTCTTACCGAAGCCGAGGCGGCGTCCGCTGGCCTTGGCCCAGATCAGCTGCCAGGGTCCGGCCAGCCGGACGAAGGGCTGGAATGGGCTGGCCGCGACGAGCGCGATCGGATGTGCTGGGGCGGCGCGCGGCGCGCGGCGGTGGCTCGGTGGCGGCGGGCGGGATAACGCTGTGGTGCAGAGCCGGTGCCAGGGCGAGCAGCCGGGTGGTAGTGATGGGGCCGTGGAGCAGGATGCCGGCTGCGGCGAGCCCGGCCCAGAGAGGGCCTGCCCACCAGGAGCTGGCCACGGCGGCGGTCAGCAGTGGTGCGCCGAGGAGCCAGGCGGCTTCGTCCGCACACTCCCGCAGTGTCAGGGCGGCCCTGGCCGGCCGAGGCAGGGCGCTGCGTAGGTGGGCGACCTTTCGGGCGTGGCGGTCGGGACGTGCGGAGGCGGTGAAGGCGAGCGCGTGGAGGTTGGTCAGTCCGGCGGTGTCGGTGTAGGGCTCGTCGAGGACCAGGGCGGTGGACGGTGCGAAGTCGGGGCCGAGGAGGGAGAGGCGGTGCCCAGTACCGAGGTCTCCATCGGTTCGGGGAAGCCGCCGAGCTGGCGCAGGGCCGGGAGGTGGACGGCCATGCCGCAGCCGACGGCGTACACCATCGGCCGCAGCCACATCCGGACCAGCTCCGGGAGCCGGGAGTAAGTGAGCCACTGGTGCAGGCGTACGCGGGCGAGCTCGATGCCGAGGGAGCGCCGCAGCTGGTAGACCCACTCCTCGGTCAGCAGCAGGCCAGCCATGCCGCGCGGGAAGGGGCGGCGGGTGAGCAGAGGGAGCCGCTGTTGCTGGATAAGTGCCGGCGTCCGGCCGGTGTGTGTCCGGTGGGCTACGGCGGCGCCGGCGAAGGCGTTCAGGGTGGCCGCGTCGGGGACGGCGTCGGCGTCATAGACCTGGATGAAGGTGTCGTGCGCGTGGGCATCCTCGCGCTGTCACTGCGCGCCGCCCACGCCCACGCCCACGTCAGCGTCGACGTCCGCAACTACGCCGAGGGCGGTGCCACGAGCCGGGACGTCGCCTCCCTCGTGGAAGCTGTTACCGGGCGACCGAAAGCTCTGACTACGACCTGGTGTTCCTTGGCTGCGGCATCAACGATGTCTGGCGCCGCTTCCAGAACCGGCTGTCAGAGGCAGTCGACCTTGAGGAGTACACCCGGCACATCACCACCATGCTGGAGCAGCTCACCGGCTACTCCCGGCAGGTCATCGTCGTCAGCGAGACGCCGTTCGGTCCGATCGAGGACCCCGGGATCGTCACCGCAATGAACATCGAGCTTGCCCGCTGCAACGAGGCCGCCCGAAAAGCTGCCGCCGCGCACGGCGCGTTGCTCCTGGACGTGTGGACTCCGTTCACCGCCGTCGCCCGTCACCTGCCCGCCGACGACCAGGCGGGCCGAGTGTGGAGCGACGGCGTCCACCTCACCGAACTCGGCGACACCGTCCTGCTCCAGCACGCTGAGCGACTCCTTGCCGAGCACCGCATCGTCGAGATGCTCTTGGACTATCGGCTCCTGGAGCGCGACTGTGCGCAAACCGTGTACGGCCCGATTTTCGCCCGCTACCGGCCCACCACCTCGTGCCCCCCGTAGCGTCGATGCCGGCCGGCGAGCTCCGGCACCCCGGCTACCAGCCCGCCCTGTCTGCTTTGAGTTTTGTCTCTTCGGACCCTGTTGCAGAGCCAGGGCTGCGATGGCGCCGGGGCTCATGCTGACGACTTGATGGCTTGGTCAGCCTCACTCGAACTAATGGATCTCGCGCTGACTGGCCAGCAGCATCTCGGTGACCGGCGCTGGGGAGTGTCCGGTCTGGAGGACGACTTGTCGTGCGGCTTGGTGTACAAGCATCGGCAGCCCACCCACTGCGCACCTCCCGGCTTCTTGGGCGGCGTGCGCGAAACGGCTGGGCCACGGACGGTAGACGACATCCATGAGGGTGCCGGTGCCTCGTGTCCACAACGATGCGAGGGCATCCGCGGCGTGGGGTGGCAGAGCGGAGACGACGAGGTCAGCGGCTAGGTGGTGCCCGGCGGCTGCCCACGGTTCGATGTTGACCATGATGCCGATTCGTTCAGCCGTATTTCCGAGGCGGACATGGGCCCTGGCTGTGTCGCGAGCGATCACGAGTGCCTGATCGCAGCCCAGTTCGCGCGCGGCGGCGAGAGCTGTGCAGGCCGTCGCACCCGCACCGAGCACGGTGACGGTAGTGGCGGTGGTCACGTCTGCCTCGAGCAGAGCCTGCATCATGCCGTAGAGGTCGGTGTTTTCCCCGATGAGTCGGCCGTTGGGTGTCACGACGATGGTGTTCGCCGCTCCGATCCGCGTGACCGTCTCTGAAGCCTCGTCCAGGAGCGGGACAACGGTTCGCTTGAGCGGCATGGTCAGGGAGAAGCCGCGCCAGCTGCCGTCGAGGGTGCCAAGGAAGCGCGGCAGATCTTGTGGTTGGCATGCGATCGCGTGGTACGTCCACGGCAGGCCCATCGCAGCGTAGGCCGCCCGGTGCAGAACAGGCGACAGCGCGGCGTCGACGGGGGAACCGAGCAGGGCGAGCCGTGTCACGGCGCGTCGTGGAGCATCGCGGTCACTCCTTCGTCGCTGCGTTCGTAGGCGATGCCCCGCAGCACGGCGACGGGGGCGCCGCGGCCTCGCTGTCCGAGGATCAGGCCGGCAGCTGCCGCCACCATGTCGGTCAGAGTCTCCTCCTGCCGCTTGGTCTTGCCGTCGGGCTCAGCGTGCTCGGTGACGCGCAGTGGCGCGATGCCTGAGGCCCCGATGCTGATGACGGTGGCGCCGCGCCGGTCCGCACGCCCGTCTGAGTCGGCGATCACGACGGCGACGGTGACGCCGGTGAACGCCGTGATCGCGTCGCGTAGCGCGCGGGCGGATGCGTCGGGGTCCTTGGGCAGCAGCCAAGCCCCGTCGGTCCCGGCGCGGTCGATGCCGGCCGATGTCAGCTGATACCCGAGGTGGTGCCGGGCGATGATCGGCCCGCGCGCCCCGGCCACGAAGTGCTCGCTCGATTCGCTGAGAATCAGTTCCACGATCTCGGCCGGTTTGCCGGTGCGCGCGGACAGTTCGAGGGCGGCCGGGCTTGGGGTCACGCGCGCGAGATCAACGAACCGTCCCTCGGCGATCGAGACGACCTTCGAGGCGACAACGATCACGTCGCCGTGCTGCAGCTTCGTGGCCTGGGCGGACAGGACATTCGTGATCACGCTGGAGAGGTCATCGCCGCGCGCGATGGTGGGGAAGGGCTCCAGGGCGAACGCGCTGAAGGCGCTGGTCGGGGTGCTCATGAGAGGCGGCTCCGGGTGGAGTGGGTGGTCAGGACGCCGAACAGCCGGGTGTGGGTGGCGGCGAGCTGCGCCGCCCGTTCATCCGGCGGTGTCGCGGAGGTGAGCCAGGTGCGGACGCGGTGGACGTAGTGCGGCCACAATCCGTGCGCTGCTTCGTGAGGGTCGGCACCGTTCCTGACGGAGTGCCAGGCGTCGGCCACTGCCTGCGGCCACGGACAGGCATCGTATCGGGGGTCCGGGGGTGCGAATGCATCGAGCGCGGCCACCATGGCGGCGCGGCGGCCGTGGTCGAGGGAGCGGTGCGCGGGACGGTAGGGCGGAGCACTCGCTCCCGGTGCGAGCTGGTGGGGCCAGCCGGCGGTGAGGGCCAGGAGGACCGGCACGGCTTGAGCGTAGATATGTGGCAGGTGCGGGAACGACGCGGCGTGCGTCTTCGGGGCCAGCACGGTGACGGAGGTGAGGCGGCCGGTGGGGGCGGCGGTCAGCAGGAGGAACGCGTCGATGCCGTATCCGTCGACAGCCGGGCGGAGTTGGGCGTCCGCCCTGTTGGCGGCGGTCCGTACGGCGCGGAGGGCGCGGGCGGAGAGTGCGAGGTCGCCGGCGAGCGGTTGGGGGACGTCGTGGCCGGTGGTGGCGGCGATCAGCGGGCGGGCCAGGTGGGAGGTCAGGTTGGCCTCGTCCCAGTAGCGCGGGTAGTCGGCGATGGCGTACCCGTGGTCTCCGTGTGCGAGGAGTTCGCGGTACACGGCGGGGTCGGGGTTACGGGTGTCGGTGTCGGCGATGAGGACGGGGCCGGCCGTGTCCGGCAGATGGGTGAGGGCCTCCAGGATCTGCGCGCCCTTGCCCCGGGGGAGGCTGGTGAGGCTGATCTTGCGGGCGCGGGTGGGGGTGGCGGTGAAGTGGTCGCTGGTCGCGGGGTGGTCGGAGGAATCGGCGTGGACGATGATCGCGCACGGGTCGTTCAGCGCGGCGTCGACGGCCGTGGTAACGGCGGCGATGGTGGCGGGTTCATCGCGGCTGGGCAGGATCGCGGCGGCGGGCGTCACGCGTACTCCTCGGTGATGAGATCGGCGGCGGTCTGCGGATCGGGGGCGTAGAGGTAGGCGTACGGGTGCTGTTCGAGGCGCGCGATCAGGTGGGCGCGCCACCTGGCCAGTCGGGGGGTGTCGAGTGGCCAGACGGGGCCGTACGGTGCTCTGCTGGGGCCGGTCAGCGGGGTGGGGAGTCCGCTGATGTAGCGGGCGAGGGCTTCGTGGAGGCGGAGCTGTTCGTTCGCGGAGAACGGTGTGGCTGGCACCAGGACCGGGCGCGGGATGGCGGGGTGGACGGTGAGGCGGACGGCCGCCGCGAGGGGGACGGGAACACGGGTGAAGGGGGTGAGGGCGATGACGGGCTTCGGGGCCTGCCACAGTTGTGGATCCTGTGCCCGGACGGCGGCGGTCGTCTTGCCCGGGTGCAGCAGTAGTTGCGGGTCGTGCTCGGCCAGGATGGCCAGGTCGTCGCCGGCGTGTGTCCATCCGCGCTCGCCGAGCGCCAGGGTGACGCTGGTCTTGCCTGCGCCCTTGGTGCCCAGCAGCAGGACGCCGCGCCCGCTCGGGGTGACGGCGGCGTTGGCGTGCAGGGTTAGCATCTGCCGCTGCTGTCGCGCCCGTTCCAGCGCGGTGTACGTCGCGTAGGCGAGGGTGGCGGACCCGGCGGCGGCATGGCTGAGCCGCATACGAACCGTCCGCCCCTGCACGGTGACGGCGGGATCACCAGCGGTGCAGGCCACCGCCACGACCGGGCAGTCCCCGCCCACGCCGCTGGAGCCGGAGAGGTGCCAGCCGCCGGGGAGCCGGCCGGACGCCGCGGCGGCCGGGCCCGGGTCCAGCCCCGACGCAAGCTCCAGGGCAGCGATGACGTGGCCGGTCGCCACGGCGGCCCGGTTCACGGCAACGCGGGCGGGTCGAGTTCGGCAAGGAGCTCCTCGACGGGCAGGACGACGGGCAGATAGCGCCGGCCGTGAACGAGGTCGGGCACCCAGTCCGTACGACGCAGCGTGTCGCGCACCAGCTCAGAACCTGCCGCGTCGAGGCGCGCGGCGGTGATGTCGAGTGAGGCGGGCTCGGGGTAGCGGTCGCCGTTACGCCACATCACCGCGACGCGACACGGCCCGGCCTGCTGGGCGAGCGCCCGCGAGGCTTCGTCGACCAGCCATCCGCCGACCTTGCCCACGTGGTAGGCGGGGTTCTTCCCGAACAGCGCTTCGTTGCCTGCCTGCTGGCCCGGCGTGATCAGCCCGGAGCGGGCGTTGCCCCGGCCGACCAGCCCATCCTCGCCATAGTCGATGGCCGAGCCGGAGACAGTGAAGTACTGCCCCGACAGCGGGCCCGTCCGGCTGTTGCGGGTGTTGCACACCACCGTGACCGGCCCGGGCAGGCGCTTGAGAAGCTCGGTGGTGAGTTCCTGGGCAGTGTGGCCGACCTCGTCCTCGAACTCGGCGCTGCTGGTCAAATGCCCGGCGACGGCCGGCACACACGTGGTGACCGTCAGCGCGTGCCCGTCACGGATGACCAGGGCCTTGATGTCGCTGCCCGCCCACGGTCGCCGCCGGAACCACGCCTCGGTGAGCAGCGCGACGCTCTCAGCCGTGGTGCGCTGCGCGGTGCCGACGAGGAACGCGGTGTCGTTCGAGAATGCGGTGAGACGCTCCGGAAGGTCCTCCAGGCCGCGGGGAGCGAACCAGTGCTCGAACTTCGAGGAGTCGGTCGTCTCGTGCTGGACCTGCCAGGTGATGTGGTCGAAACCCGGCAGAGCGGCGGCCAGTTGTTCCGCGGCGGCGTCTTCGAGGATCTCGCGAACAGGGATCGCACGTCCGGCGAAGGACATGGAGATCCGACCGCCGAAGATCACGCGCACAGGCCGGTCGTATGCGCCGTCCCTGTCGCCGAAGCGGGCGCGGCCACCGAGAACGGCGACCTTGTCGAGGTTGTGGTGCAGGACGGCACCGAACTCGCGCAGGCAGTAGGCGCTGTAGCGGATCGAGGCGAGTTCGGCGATGGAGTCGGCCAGGGTGTCGGGGTGTCCGACGCCCTTCCGCTCGACGACCTCGACGCTGAGGTCATGCGGCAGAACCGGCCTCAGGAACGTCGTGCGTGCTGCGGTAGACATGGTCGATGACCTCCAGGGTGCGCCTGAGCGCCGGGAGCGGGAACAGGGAAGGGTGGTGCGGACCCGTATCGCCCGCGGGCAGGGCGCGGTACAGGGCCCGGCGCAAGTCCAGATCGCTGGGGGCATTGGCCGGATCACCGAGCCCGGCTTCGAGGTTGCGGCCGCGCACTTGGATGGGCCGGCCGTCCTCCAGGTGCAGGGTTACTTCGTGGCGGCGTGGCTGGTCGCTGTCGACCCGTGCGTCCACCGTGAGGACGGAGCCGCCTTGGAGGACGGCCCGGACGATGATGTGGTCTTCGGATTCGGCCCACTGCCGGACACGGCGCACACCGGCCGTGCAGGACGTAATCGGCGAGGGCGGCAGGAGACGCAGGGCGAGGGCGAGGCCGTGGATGGCCTGCTGGTGCAGTACGCCCCCGGCGGTGGCGTACCGCGTGCGCCAGGTCCTGTAGTACGCGCGGTCCCGCCGGCACACCAGCGTCACGTCGGCCCGGCGTACCGCGGGCGCCCGGTCGAGCAGTTCGGCGAGTCCGGGGGCGAAGTGCGGCTGGAAGGCGACGAAGATCCGTCCGTCTTCTGCTGCTGGCACCAGAGCGGAAGGGGCGAGTGTGGCGGGCTTCTCGACCAATACGGTCGCGCCGCTACGGGCGGCGGCGCGTGCCGCCTCCAGGGCGATGCCGGGGGGAGTCGCCACCACGACGACGTCCGGGGCCAGCGTGTCCAGCGCAGTGTCCCACCGGGCGAGCAGCGGCACCCCGGCTGGCGGGACAGCGTCCGGGCGGGGATCGGCGACGCCCACCAGATACATCCCCTCGGCACGAGTGAGGGCGTCGGCGTGCTTGGCCCCGACCTCTCCGGCCCCGATCAGGAGAACCCGCCTCACGCCAGACCACCCGGAAGGGACGCGCGCAGGAACGCCGCACCGCGGGTCAAAGCGCCCCCCGGACTCTCGTGCACGTGCGTCTCCAGGGCGTACGGGAGCGCCGGCCGGACCCGGTGGAGAGCAGGGAGCAGCTCAGCGTACGGAACGTCGCCGTCGCCTGCCGCGACGAACTGCTTCATGCCGTCGTCGCGAGGCACGAAGTCCTTGATGTGGACGTACTCCGCGTACGGTGCGAGGGCCTCGACGGCTTCCGCCGTGCCGTAGCCGACCTCGTACAGGTTTCCCAGATCGAGCCACAGCCCGAGGCCGGTGTGCGGACGCAGCACGTCCAGGAGAGGCGTCGGCTCGGCGACCGTGCACACCGGCTCGTTCTCCAGCAGCAACCGCACTCCAGCTCGTTCGGCGTGTTTGAGGGCGTACGTCAGCAGCGGGTCGTCCACGAACGACTCGGTGAGGTTGTTGCCCACGGACAGGTGGGAGAAGACACGGACCAGACCGGTGCCCAGGATGTCGGCCACGGCGAGCGCGCGATCCACCCAGCGTTCGCGGTCCTCGGCTGGCACCTGCGTGGGGAATCCGAAGCTGTCGACCTTGCCGGGGACGGCTTCGGGCCGACACCACTTCCACAGCGGGGACGCCAACGCCGTCACCTGAAGGCCCCGTTCGTCGGCCAGGCGGCGCACCTCGCGGAGCTGGCCGTCGTCCAGCATCAGAGCGTTCGCGCCGTAGGCGGTGCGGATCTCCAGGTAGCGCACGCCGAGGGCGACGGCCAGGTCCATTCCGACCGCAGGGTCCTGCCCCAGCTCGTCGGGGTTGAGCACGATGAATTCCTGCACAGCGGTCTCCCGTGTCGTTACCTGGGTTTGAGCCGGGCGGCCGTGCGCTCAGGAATCGAGACACACGGCCTGGAGCCGGGGCTTACGAACCGCCGCCCGGCGGTGGCGGGATTGGGATCGGTCCCGGAGGAGGGGGCGGAGGGGGCGGAGGGGGAGGCTGCGGCATGTCGGAACTCTCCTTAGGGATGAGCCCGGCACAGGCTGGCGGAAACAGACGGTTACCGGGGGCTGTGTCGGAGATGGTCCGTGCACTCACAGACTGGAAAAAAGAGGTGGGAAAACCCATCCGAAGGCCCTATAGGACGGGCCTCTGGACGTCCGGCGAAGGCCCTGACAGGCAGTCATGGCGCCTCTACGCTGAGCTCATTCATGCCACTGCCTCCAAGGGGGAGATCGCCGTGCGCAGCCCCTCCCAGCTCGACGTTCCTGCCGATCTGTGGGATCGGGAAAGGGCCCGGCGAGCCCTCGCGGAACGCGACATCGCCACCGTGCTCAAGCACTTCCGGCAGTACACGGGCGCCAGCCAGACCACCGTGGGCTCCCTCGTCGGGCTCGCCCAGTCCGACATCAGTGAGATCGAGCGCGGACTGCGCCAAGTGCAGAGCGTCGACGTCCTGACCCGAATCGCCGAGGGACTGGGCATCCCGCCCGCCCGTCTGGGCCTCGGCGACGACGCAGCCGACTCCGACCGCCGGACGCGCCGCAACGCGCACATCCCCCTGCCGACGGCCGCTAGGGTGACCGAAACCGAGCAGGAGCAGGAGCAGGAGCAGGAGGACGATGTGCGACGTCGCGAACTCATGGCCGGTGCACTGGGACTCGGCGCCAGCCTGATCGCCGGCACCCGCTCCGAGCCCGCCGCAGCAACACCGGCCATCCACAAACCGGCCGCCGCCATGGAACGGGCCTTGTTTGAACCGGTGGCCGGACAGCCGACAAGCCTCAAAGACCTCGACACGGGGCTCACGACCGCCCGCGAGTTGTTCTCCGGCGCCCGCTACAGCGCTCTGGGAAGCGCCCTGCCCTCGCTCATTGCGACGGCGGAAGCGACCCGGGACGCCACCACCGGCCGCACGCGGGAGCGCGCCCAGGCAGCCGTCGCACGCTCCTACGTCCTGGCCACCGAACTCGCCGTCAAGCAACACTCCGAGGCTGCCTGGGCTACTGCCGACCGCGCCCTCATCGCCGCACGGGCAAGCGGTGACCCGCGCCCTCTCAGCGACGCCGCACGAGTCCTGGCCATCACCATGCGCCGCGCCGGTCGCAGTGCCGCCGCCGTCGACTTCCTCGCCCGGACCGCGACCACCCTCACCGCGGAGAAGGGCCAGCCGCAGGCCGACACCCTTGCCGCCCGCGTCTGCCTCCTCATGACCGCCGCTTACACCGCCGCCTCCGGAGGCCGCCGCAGTACCGCGCTCGACCTGCTCCAGGAAGCCGAAGAGACCGCCGGTCGAATCCCTCAACAGAACGGGAAACCAGCCGGGCTGTTCACGATCTCGGCAAGCCCCGCCGAGGTCGCGATGTACAGGATCAGCAGTCTCACAGTTCTCGGAACACCCGACGACGCCGTTCCGTACGTCCAACGTGTGGTGCCAGCGCAACTGGCCAACACCGAAAGAGTCGCGCGCTATCTCACCGACACAGCCCGCATGTGGCACCAACTTGGCGACGGGCGCCGCACCTTCAGCGCACTGCGAGCCATCGAACACGTCGCACCCGAAGAAGTCCGACGCCCCGCAATCCGCACGCTCACCGCCGATCTCCTCTACACCCCGGGAAGCCTGCCCGGCCTGCGGGAGTTCGCCGTACGCACCGGCGCCGTCGCCGCCTGACGCGAACACCGCGTGGACACTGGGGATTCGCCCCCGAGGTGGGCCAGATCCGCCCGACCTTGCACACTGACGGGCAGCAGTGCTACCCGCCGCACATGCGTTGGGCCATAGCGCCCTGCAACGCCGCTAAGACGACATCCTGCGTTACGGCGGGCGAGCTCGAGCCAGTTCCTACACGGGACGCGAGTCAAGGTGGACCTGTGGAGGCCGAGGCGAGGAGCACTGGCGAACACCTGCGCGGATCGCGTCGGCGGCGTTCGGCCGGACCAGAGCAGCAGCCCAAGTCGACCCTCAGAATTACCTTGCCGCGACGCAGGCTCGATGCGGATACGGCTCTGAAGAACTACCACATCGAGTGGAAGCGGCCACAACACGGACTCGCCCAACCACCTTACGGCTCAGGCTAGATAGACTCGGCTGAGTCCGGCAACGGGCACCCGAGTCGCTGCGGTCACAGGCGGCGTACGCATTGAATTCCTCATGCTCGGGAGGCCCCGCTGTGCCGTGTGTGCTGCCTGTTAGGCGCCGTCGGTATCACCCCGACGCTCTTGCCGAGGCGTTGACCGAACCCATGCCATTACCTGGCACGAGGCCGCGTGCGCATGTGTCGCGTTCGCAGAACGGATCGTCCTGCACCCGGGGGCCTGCCTTGCGGCCCGCGCGGTCAACTGCCCTTCGTCACCGGCATGTCGAGAAGGAGAAGGTGTCGCCCCACCGTTCTGTGATCGGACTTCACTTAGTCCTGGTTCAGGGCGACCGGGTGCTGCTCGGTCTCCGTGCGGGCACTGCTTGGTGTGACGGATGGTGGCATGTTCCGGCCGGCCATCTTGAGGAGGGGGAGTCCTTCCTCGCAGGCATGGTCCGTGAGGCTCGGGAGGAGCTGGGCATCGCTCTCGAAGAGGCGGACTTGGTGGTCGCGCACACGGTCCATGACTACGACCCCAAGACTCGCGAGAGTCGGCTCCAAGTCTTCTTCACCGCCAATCAGTACGCCGGGCGGCCTCATGTCGCGGAACCTGATAAGTGCGCGGAGCTGCAGTGGTGGCTGCTCTCGGCTCTGCCAGAGAAGCTCGTGCGCTACACCCGTCAGGCCCTGATCTGTATTCGGCGGGGCCAGAGCGCGAGCACGGTGGGGTGGCCCGATGCCTGCTGACGACGTGCGCGAGCCGGTGGGTTTGATGGCGCCGGAGGACTATGCGCGCTCACGCGCGGTTTTCTGGGGCGGGGCCGCGGTGCTCTTCACCGATGCAGAGGGCAGGGTTTTGGCCCTGGATCCCGCGTACCGGCCCGGAAGGCTGCTATTGCCCGGCGGGAGCGTGGACCAGGCGGAGCGGCCCTCGGCCGCGGCGGTGCGCGAGGTGACCGAGGAACTCGGGCTGTCCCTCGGTGTACGCCAGCTGCTGGCGGTGGACTGGGTCAGCAAGGGCAATCCGGAGTTCGGGAAGGTGTACGGCTTTCCCGGTGAATCCGTCTCCATCTGGGACGGTGGCGTCCTGGAGGAGAGTGACATCGCCCGGATTCGCTTGCCCGAGGACGAGATCACCTCGTTCGACTTCCTTCCGCCGGCCCAGGCCGCATCCCGGATGTTCCCGATCGAGGGGCGACGGATGCTCGCTGCCTTGCGCGCCCGGATCGACCGTGCCGGACCCGCTGTGCTGGAAGACGGTGAGACCGTCGGGCTCGGACGGGCACTGCTGCGATTGAACGTCATCCCGCGCATTGCGATCGGCTACCAGGACATCGCCTGGCACCCGGCCATGGTCCCCGCCGTCGGCCTTCCCGTGAAGCAAGCGTGGGTGTGGGCCTTCGACCCGCTCGGCCGGGTCGTCGTTCTCGTGGATCCGCGCGACGGCCATGTCGTCCTGCCGGGCGGAACGGTTGAAATGGACGATGACGGGCCGAAGGCGGCGGCACTGCGTGAAGCCGCCGAAGAGGCGGCTCTGCGCCTGCACGATGCTGCCTACCTTGGCTATCTCCTCGATCCGGACGGTGCGGTCTACGGCCCTGGCACAGGGGCGAACGCCCGGGCACGTTACATCGCACGCATCGACTCCCTGGGGCCGGCAGCACCGGATGTCGCGACCGGCATCACCTACGGCCGGCTGCTGGTCAGCCCGGTGCAGGCGAGCGAGCTGCTCGGCCTCGGACGCGCCGGAGCCGAACAGGCCGAGTACGCGGCTCAAACGGCGGCAGCCCGCTGGGGAATTCCGCTGAGTCCGCCGCAGGCCGCGATCGAGATCCCCCACGCGGGCATGGCGGCCCTCCTGCCCTGACGTCCGCATGTGACGCACCTTTGTGCCGGAGTCCTGCCGGCGCGACGCCCTGCCCCGCTTTTCTGTCCCTGGAGGAGGACTCTCATGTCCGGCGAACCTGACACCACCGAACAGACCGTCGGCGGCCCTGACCGCGTGGTCACCGACGAGCAGCGGGCGTACTGGGCCCAGGTCGAGGCGCCCATGGCCTCCTGCACCGCCTTGATCACCGATGCCGACGGCCGGATTCTCGTGGTTGACCCGACTTACAAGGACGGCTTCGACATGCCCGGCGGCATGGTGCAGGCCGGCGAAACGCAGATCGAGGGCCTGGAACGTGAACTGGCCGAGGAACTCGACCTGACCGGCGTGCCCATCGGCCGGTTCCTCGTCCTGGACCAGGTCCCCGCCGCCCGGTACGGGCGGGCCATGGTCGTCACGGTGTTCCACGTGGGTCCCCTCACCGACCAGCAGACACAGTCCCTGCGATTCGCGGACGGGGAGATCAGTGCCGCCGAGTTCCTCCCCGTCGAGGAGGCCCTCGCGCGGCTGCCGCGCCGCCTTGCCCGCCGCATCCAGGCGGCGCACGCCGCGCTGCTCGCCGGTGTGCCGGCCGATCTGATCGACGGCAAGTCCCACGTCCTGTCCAGCTCGGCCGTATCGGAGGCGCGGTGAAGAGGCTCCTGAAACGGGTCTGGAAGAGGGAACAGACCGTCTCCGAGTCCGAGGTCGCGCTCTTCGGTGGGGCGCTTCGCTATGACTTCGGCTGGGTGCGCCACGAGTACGCGCGGCTGGACACCAAATTCGGGCAGGCCGCCCGGATGCTGCCGGCGCTGATGGGCAGCACCCTGCGCCTGGCCTGGCAGGCGGACCGCCGTGCCCTGTTGACCATCGGGATCGCCGAGGTGGGCCAGAGCATCACCCAAGCCGCCGGGCTGCTGGTCACCAACCAGGTGATCCAAGCCCTGCTCAAGGACGGAGACAACGTCTCCCGGCTGCACGCCGCACTGCCGGCCCTGATCGCCGGCTGCATCATCGCGGTGGTCGGCACCGTCCTGGCCTGCTTGTCGACGGCGGGGACCGGGCGGCTGGAGCCGAAGGTGGAGAGGCTGGCCACCGAGCAGTTCCTGGAGGGCGCCGCCCGCGCGGAACTCGAGGCCATCGAAGACGGCGAGTTCCGCACGCTCCTGGACTCGGCGTACTTCGGCGCCCAGTCCTCCCGCACCATGATCGGCGTCTGCGTGGCCGTGGTGAACGGCGTGTTCTCCCTCGTCGCCGCGGCCGGCGTGGTCACGGTCCTCAGCCCGGTACTGCTGCCGCTGCTGCTGCTCATCGCGCTGCCCCGTGGCTGGGGCGCCATGCATGTGGCCCGGCGTCGCTACGCGTCCCGGATGCAGTGGATCGAGCACGAGCGGGCCAAGCGCCTGGTCAACAACCTCATCACCGCCCGGGAATCTGCTACGGAGATCCGCGTTCACCAGGTCGGCCCCTTCCTGCTCGATCACTTCCACGAGATGGGCCAGACCGCCGAGGCCGAACAGACCCGTCTTGCCGACGGCCGTGCGGTCACCGAACTGATCGCCGCGGCCATGGCCGGCCTCGCGTCGGCGGCCACGTTTGCGGGCCTGGGCGCTTTGTGGCTGACCGGCCACATGAGCGCCGCCACCGTTGCCACGGCCGCGCTCGCGATCCGTACCGGCTCAGCAAGCCTTGGCGCCCTCGTCGACAACGTCCTGCGGCTGCACGAGGAGTCCCTCTACGTCCGCGACCTCGACCGCTTCCGTGACGAAGCCGAACGCCGGGCCATCCCCACGGGCGGCCAGCCCGTGAGCGACTTTCCCGACCAGGTCACCTTCGAGAACGTGTCGTTCACCTACCCCGACCGCGACACTCCCGCCCTGCACGAGGTGACCCTGACCTTCCCACGCGGGGCCGTCATCGCCCTGGTCGGCGCGAACGGCAGCGGCAAGTCCACCGCGGTGAAGCTCCTCGCCGGCCTGCACCGGCCCACGGCCGGCCGCGTCCTGTGGGGGCAGACCGATCTCGTCGAGGCCGACCGGGTGGACATCTTCCGGCACGTGGCCGCTCTCGATCAGGGCTTCCAGCGCTGGCCCTTCACCCTGCGAACCAACATCCAGATCGGCCAGCCGGAACGCAACGCGGACGACGACATCACCCGCGCTGCCGCCTACTCGGGCGCCGACAAGCTTGCCACCGCTCTTCCCCGCGGTCTCAGCACCCTGCTGGCCCGGCAGTTCCGCGGCGGCCAGGAACTGTCCGGGGGGCAGTGGCAGACGGTCGGGCAAGCCCGGCTGCGCCATCGGCAGGCGAGCCTCGTCATCGCTGATGAGCCCACCTCCGCCCTCGACCCCGAGGCCGAGATCGAGTCCTTCGAACGCATCCGCCGCCTGGCCGATGAAGGCAAGACCGTCGTGCTGGTCAGCCACCGCATGGCCGGCGTCCAGCACGCCGACATCATCTATGTCCTGGACGAGGGGCACCTCGTGGAGAGCGGTTCCCACCAGGAACTCATGGCGCGGCCTGATTCCCCCTACCGGCGCATGTACCTCATGCAGGCCAACCAGTACGGCACCGCCGCGCCACTGGTGCTGCCGACTCCCTCAGCCAACGGCGAATCACATGCCGCCAGCACCCCCGACTAACAGCCACCACCCGCCGCGTACCGCCCGGCCTGGTGGTGCGCGGCGGCGCAGCAAGTGGGCCGCCGACCCGTTGTGGAGCACGCTGCGCGACCTGCTGGGCTGCCTCGGCGTGATCGCGGTCGGCCTTGCCATCACCACGATCGTCACCCTTCTCACCTCCCACTTCCCCGACCACAGGATCCGTCCGTGACCCACCTCCCGCCCAAGATCGTCATCGGAACCCGCGACTCCGACCTGGCCATGGTCCAAGCAGCCCACGTCGCCGGACTACTCGAACGCGCCTTCCCCCAAGTTGCCGTACACGTGGCCCCGATGAAGGCGGCCGGTGATCTGCACCAGGGGCCCTCGCGCAGATCGGCGGCAAGGCCGTCTGGGTACGCGAGCTGGACCGGGCGCTGGCCGCCGCACGCGTCGATGTCACCGTCTCGTGCGCCAAAGACCTCCCCGGGCCCCATGAGCGCGGCACCGAGACCACCATCGGCGCGGTTCTGCCCCGCGAAGACGCCCGGGACGCCCTTGTCCTCCCCGCCGGGCAGCCCGATGCCACGCTGGACGACCTCCCACCCGGAAGCATCCTCGGCACGAGCGCGCCGCGCCGCATCGCCCAACTCCGCACCCGCTACCCCTACCTCACCATCCAGCCGGTGCGCGGCAACCTGATGCCCAGACTCGCCCGCCTCGACGCCGGCGAAGGCGACAAGCCCCTCGACGCGCTCGTGGTCTCCTACGCCGGACTGTGCCGGGTGTCCCATGCGGACCGTGCCACACAGCTCATCCCGGCCTCGGTGCTGGCCCCGGCCACCGGCGCGGGCACGCTCGTCGTCGAGCAGCGAAGCGGCGACACCATCGCCGCCCACTTCCTCGACGCCATCAACGACCCCGCCACCGCCCGGCTGCTGGCCGTCGAGCGCGGCGTCCTCGCCCAGCTCAAAGGCAACTGCCAGACCGCCTGCTCAGTCCACGCCCACTACACCGACAAACCCCACCGGATCAGAGTCGACGCCGCCGTCTTCCATCCCTCCGACGGCGACGCGATCCACGTCGCAGCCACCGGACCGGCCGACGACCTCGGCGGCCTCGTGGAAAACATCACCCAGCTGCTGCACGGCGAAGGAGTCGAACGACTCCTGCCGCGCTGACCGCGTGGCCTGGACGTCGGCGGGAGCCCAACACGGGACGAGACACCGCACGGCGGGGCCGTAACAGCCATACCTACGAGGGGAGTTCGCTGACGTGCCGCACCGATCCGAACCCGACACCCCAGGAAGCCTGTGGCGGGACAGAGACTTCCGGCACTACGCCTTCGCCCAGGGCATCAGCGTTACCGGAAGTGGCGTGACCACGATCGCGCTGTCCGTCCTGGCCGTCGTCGACCTGCACGCCTCCACCTTCAACGTTGCGCTGATCGCCTTCGCCTCCAAACTCCCACCCCTGCTGCTGTCCCTCCACGCCGGCGTCCTGGCCGACCGCCGCCGCAAACGCCCCCTGATCATCACCTGCGACCTGCTCTGCGCCGCCGTCCTGCTCACCCTCCCCACCGCCCAACTCCTCGCCCGCATCACCCTGATCCACCTCTACGCGGTCGCCTTCACGGTGGCCGCCCTGCAGGTCATCGGCAGCAACGCGTCCATCAGCTACCTGCCCGCCCTCCTCGGCCCAGGCCGGATCAAGGACGGCAACTCCAAGATGGGCGCCAACAACTCCCTGGCCGACCTGATCGGCACCAACTCCGGCGGCGTCCTCGTTACGGCGCTCGGTGCGGCCCGCGCCGTCACCGTCGATGCCGCCTCCTACCTGGTCAGCGCGCTGCTCCTGTGGCGCATCAAGCACCGTGAGGACCCGTCTCCCGCCCGCACGGCGGGCACGAGCCACTGGGCGGAAATCCGTGAGGGCCTCACCTACACCCTGCACACCCCCGTCGTGTGCTCGATCGTGCTGTCGAATGCGGCCACCTCCTTCGTCCTGGCCGCCAGCAGCGCCCTGTGGTCGCTGTACCTGCTGCGCGAACTGCACTGGAGCCCGACCGCCCTCGGGATCGTCATGGGCGCCGGCGGCGTTGGCGGTGTCCTCGGAGCCCTCGTCTGGCAGCCCCTGGAACGACGCTGGGGCCCAGGCCGGGTGATGCTCGGCGCGCTCGCCCTCAACCCACTCGCCCAGATTCCCCTGGTCCTCGCCGGCCCCGGGCTCGGCGGGCAGATCGCCATCGGCGCTGGCATGGTCGTCCAAACTGGTGCCGCCGTGTGCCACGGCGGACTCCAGCGCGCCGTCCGCCAGGAACTCGCCCCCGACCATCTCCAAGGACGGGCCCAGGCCACCGGAGCCTGGCTCGCCTTCAGCCTGCGCCCGTTCGCCGCCCTCGCCGCCGGCGCCCTGGGCACCCTGCTCGGCCTGCGCCTCACCCTCACGCTCATCACCGCGGCCCTGGTCGTCCCGTTCCTCGTGCTGTGGAACTCACCCGTCCGCGCTCTCGGCCCCGCCGCCCCCATCTCCCTGACCCCGACCGAGGAGCCCGCCAACCCATGACGATCACCGACCCGGCCGATTACTGGGACCCGCTCTGGGCCTCGGGGCGCCGCTACCGCAGCCTCGGCCCCGAGGAACAACAGCTGACCCGCCACTTCCTCAGCGCCGGCCGCGGCCGGCCCGCGCTCGACATCGGCTGCGGCGACGGCACGCTCGCCCGGTACCTGCACGCCGACCTGGGATACCGCACCACGGCGATCGACTGCTCCTCCGCCGCTCTGAAGATCGCCCAGGCCGAGCAAAACGCGAACGACGGCCCGGTCTTCCAGCAGCTGGACATCGAGACCGGCGACACCAGTGTGCTTCCCGACGCCGGCTACGCCCTCGTCACCTGCCGCCTGGTGTTCGCCTTCATCAAGGACAAGCCCGCATTCCTCGACCGCATCCGATGCCTCCTCCCGCCCGGCGGAACCTTCTGGCTGGTGACCCCTCTTGCTGAACGCCTCCCGGAGGAACGGAAATCGATCGGAATCACTATGCAGCAGGCGGAATTGCTGACCGCGTCCTGGTCATCGGTACGAAGCGAAGACCTGGACTCGATGCGCTGCTACGCCCTGCGCCCCTGACCCGTCACGATCCAAATCCTGACCTCTCTGAGGCCCTCCGGTGGCAGGGACAGGCCGGCTCAGGCCGCTGCTGCGCGCAGGTGGGCCAACAGGCCATCCGTATCCGTCAGTTCCGGAAGGAGGAAGTCGGCGCCAGCGGCACGGAGTTCCGCCACCGAGTGGATGCCCGAGGCGACAGCAATACAGCGCGCCTCGGCGTCATGCGCCGCCCGCACGTCGCGAGGCGTGTCACCGATCAGCACGGTCGGCGTCATCATTGCCACGCCATAGGCGGCGTGAATCCGGGCCCGGGCAGCATCGACGAGACGGGCCCGGTCCTCGCTGTCCTCGCCGTACCCACCCACGGGCATGTCGAGCAGGCCGTCGAGACCGAAAGCCCCCAGCTTGACGCGCGCATTCGCCGCGATGTTGCCCGTGAGGACCGACGAGCAGATCTCGGAGTCTGTCGCGAGCGCCTTCAATGCCTCCTGGACACCGGGCAGAACCCGGCCCCGTCGTCGCAGATCCTCCTCGCGGCCCCGCCCGGCTTTTTCCAGCGCCCGCTGCGCCGACTCCCATTGGGGAACCGGCAGACCGTGCTGGGCGAACATCTCGCGCATGATCGCTCGGTCCGTGCGCCCTTCCGTCGGCGCGGGCAGCTCGGCATCCCGCCCCGCGAGGTCCTTGAAGGCACTGGCGTAGATCTCTTTGCTCACGCCGGCGTTGTCTACGAGGGTGTGGTCCACGTCCCAGAGCACGATGAGCTGCACGTGCCCAGGGTATGCAGCGTGAACTGCCTGTTAATAGTGCCCTCTTGGGACGTCCTGGCGTCCCGCAAGATCTTGCCGCGTCCCAGGACGTCCTGGGAAGATGCGAATGTGAACGAGCGGCTGCGTACGGTGATGATCCAGCGGAAGGTGACCCCGGAGGACCTTGCGGCCTCCTGCGAAGTCGACGTCAAGACGGTGGAGCGCTGGATCAGCCTGGGCCGGCAGCCACTCCGCAGGCACCGCTGGGCGGTTGCGCAGAGTCTCGGCGTGGACGAATCGTATCTGTGGCCGCCGGAGGAGGACGACACCCCGGGACAGCCGACAGAGCAGACGGAACTGGTCGCCGCCTTTCCCAACCGCGCGAGCGTCCCACAGAAGACCTGGGTCCGCCTCCTGAAGTCCGCGCAGCAGCACATCGACGTCCTGGTATTCAGCGGAACGTTCTTCGCCCAGACCAACCCGCGCGTGGCGGCGATGCTCGCCGAGCGCGCCGACGCCGGCGTCCGGGTCCGCCTCTGTTTCGGCGACCCATCCGGCAAAGCGGTCGCCGTCCGGGACGAGGAGGAAGGGATCGGCGGCACCCTCTCCGCGAAGATCAGGGCATCACTCACCTACTACCGCAAGCTGATCGGCACCCCCGGCTGCGAGGTACGCCTGCACGACACAACCCTGTACAACAGCCTCTTCCGCTTCGACGACGCACTCCTCGTCAACCCGCACGTCTGGGGGCAGCCCGCCAGCGCCAACCCCCTGTTCGAACTGCGACGCCTGGGGGACGACGGCTGGTTCGACCACTACACCGGCAGCTTCGACGCGGTCTGGGAGACTGCAAAACCCTGGTCACCCGAATCCATGTAAGGAGCACGGCCCGCGATGGGACGTACGGAGTACTGGTATGACGAGAACGCACCCAAGCCGAACACCCTGATCCCGGCGTGCAACATGCTCGCCGTCCGGGAGACCGACGGCGCGATCCTCCTGCAGCGCCGTCGCGATACGGGTCAGTACGCGCTGCCCGGCGGAGCTATGGACATCGGTGAATCCCCGGCCCAGTGCGCGGTGCGGGAATGTAAGGAGGAGACCGGAGTCGATGTCTTGCCCATCGGGCTCCTCGGCGTCTACTCGCTCCCTGAACACGTGGTGGCCTACACAGACGGCGAGATCCGGCAGGCATACGAGGTGACCGTGATCGGACGCCCCGTCGGCGGCGAACCGACCGTCAACGACGAAGCAGACGACGTCCGCTGGGTCCTGCCCGACGATCTGGACTCGTACGACATCCATCCCTCGATGCGCCGCCAGATCGCCCACTACCTGGACGGGACGCACCCCCACGTCGACTGAGCGCTGTGCGCTCCTTTACCCCTCGGTCAGGATCAGCCGGGCCTCGACTCTGTGCACTGCAGCATGGAGATCCTCATCGGCCCGGCGAATGAATCGGCCGACAGCGCTGTCGCGGTCGTACCGGGTAAGGATCTCCGCCAGCCTGGCATCCACCATGGTGGGGGTGCCGTCAGGGGTGGTCGTCATGTCGCAATACACGAGGGCATCCACCAACTCGGCGTGGTCGAGGATCGGGAACTCGGCCTCCAGTTCTTCCCGCATTCCGCGCTCTTCCGCCTCCAACAGCGCGCAAGAGTGGTTGGCGACCAGCCGGACCAAACGCTCGTCCGCGGCCGAATGGTCACGCAGGTAACGGGCGCCGTCCAGCGGATGGAACCCCGTCGTGGCCAGTGACGGCGCGTAGCCGATGTCGTGCAGCATCGCCGCGGCCCACAGCAGTTCCGCATCGTCGCCAAGGATTCCTGCCAGGGACTGGGCCTTTGCGGCGACGCCCTGAGAGTGTGCCCAGCGTCGAGGCAGGGGCGCGGCAAGGAGGGACCCGGCCAGGTCACGGGCCCAAAGGGTGAGATCCATGCTCGGCAGACTATGACGTAAGGCGCGGGTGCTGGCCGGTGATCGGCCGGACGTCCCGGGACGTCTTTCGCTTCGATTCCCGGCTGCGATGTCATACGGCATCGTCTCCGGGACGAGCAGCGCGGGGGTCAGCGCTCGGGCTTGGGGGGCCGCTGCATGAGCGCGGCGGCGGCTTCGTCGAGGGTGGCCCTCTCGTGCAGCAGGGCGGAGATCACTTGGGTGATCGGCATGTCGACGCCGTGGACATGAGCCAAGGCGAGGATCGCCTCGGCGGATTTGACGCCCTCGGTGGTCTGCCGGGTGGCGGCCGTCGCCTGTTCGACGCTCAGGCCGTGGCCGAGGTGGGTGCCGAATGTGCGGTTGCGGGAGAGCGGGGAGGAGCAGGTGGCCACGAGGTCGCCGAGGCCGGCAAGCCCCGCGAGGGTGGCTGGCTGAGCGCCCATGGCCACCGCCAGTCGGGTGGTCTCCGCCAGCCCGCGAGTGACGAGCATCGCCGACGCGTTGTCGCCCAGGCCCATGCCCGAGGCGATGCCGACCGCCAGGGCGATGACGTTCTTCATCGCGCCGCCCAGCTCGCAGCCGATGATGTCGGTGCTGGTGTAGGGCCGGAAGTACGAGGTGCGGCACGCCTGCTGAAAGCGGCGGGCGGCGTCCTCGTCGGGGCAGGCGACGGTGGCGGCGGCGGGCTCGCCGTCCATGATCTCGCGGGCGAGGTTCGGGCCCGACAGCACCGCGACCCGGTCCGCACTGACGCCGGTCACCTCGGTGATGACCTGGCTCGCCCGTTGCCCGCTGCACAGTTCGATGCCCTTCATCAGAGACACGATCACGGTGTCAGGCCCGATGTGCGGCGTCCACAGAGCGAGGTTGGTCCGCAGGGACTGTGCGGGGATGGACAGCACGAGGTAGTCCGCACGGTGAAGCGCGGCGGCCGGGTCGGTCGTGGCCGCCAGGGAGGCGGGCAGCTCGACGTCCGGGAAGTAACCAGGGTTGCGGTGAACCGTGTTGATCGCCTCGGCGATCTCGTCCCGTCGGGCGTGCACGATGACGTCGGTGCCGGCGTCGGCCAGGATCTTGGCGACTGCGGTACCCCAGGACCCGGCCGAGAACACCGCCGCACGGGCGGAACGGTGCTGGCTCACTGCGGGGTCCTCTCGCCGGACACGGGCCCCTCACCGGGGCGGCGGCCGGGCCCGGACATTCTATCGGCCGTGCCAGGCGCGGCCGGAACGTCGAGGGGCGCCGCAAGGTCAGCAGGACGGTGCGACGGCTCGGCAGCGCGAGCAGCACCCGGTGCGCCTCGCGCAGCGTTTTTCCTCTGTACCTAGCCCAGCTCACGCACTGCCGCTTCCCGTTTCTGCGGCGCGACTGAGGCGTCCATACACGTGCAGCAAGGCCCCGAGCAGCGAGTGAGTGTCTGCCGGAGACCTTCAGCTCACGGCAGACGAGAAACAGCCCCAACGGACTGGAACCTCCGCCGGGATCATGCCAACGTACAACGACCTGGAAAACACCAGGTCAGTGAAGGTATGCGGGCCTCCGGGCCGAACCGGCAGATGGTCGGCCGTCCCCAGTCCACAGCCCGCGCTACTCGGTGCCATGACCGAGCGCAACCCCAAGGAGGTCCACCTGCCAAATCCCGCAATCCGATCTGCCCGCTTCACAGCCCCCGTCCTCTTAGCGCTCGGAGCTATGAACGCGTGGATCGCCCAGGAGACGGGGAACTGCAGAGCCCTGGACACGGTGGTCAGTCTCTGTGTCTGCGCCGGTGGGCTGTTCGGTGAGGATCTGCTACAGCGCTGACATTGCGTTGCCCGCGCGACCCTCTCATACATCGTGGTGCACCTCGGAGCAGTAACTCGTCGGGACCTAGCGGCTGGCCGCTTGACCGATGCCGAATCGGGGCAGCGAGGGACAGGCCCTCGTCGCGCAGGGCGATACGTAGCAGGTGATCCCCGGTTACCGAAACCGGGGATCGTGCAGAGCATTGACGGTGTTCGCACGGCTGTGCTTGGCGGTGGAGCCGCGGCGGGCAACGCAGCCAGTTCGTCCCCTAAGGTCAAGGAGAGTGAGTATTCTGTCCGATCCGATCAAGAAGCTTCAGCCGAACTCGAAGGGGATGGTTAGATATCGGTTTGTTGTCGATGTAGGGATCGACCCCGAGACCGGGAAGCGAAAGCAGTTGAGGCGCACCTTCGATTCATTGAAGGAAGCGAAGGCTGAGTACGCGAGCATAACTAACCGGCGGAACGAGGGCTCGTTCGTGCCGCCTAACAAGATCACCGTGAACGAATGGCTCGACCGGTGGTTGGCTATGAAAGCCGATGACCTCGAAGAAACCACCATCTACAGCTACAGGATTACCCTGGACCGAGTTCGGGGGAGACTTGGCAACATCCGCCTCCAGGACCTTACTGAAGAGCATGTGGAAGAGTGGAGAGACTGGGCGCTGACGCATGGCCGTGTGCGTGGCAAAAGGGCTGGGTCGCCACTCGGAGCCACAAGTGTGGATATGAGTCTTGCTCGACTAAAGGAAGCTCTGGGAAGGGCCGTTACCCGGCGGTTGGTGCATGTAAATGTTGCTGCACACGTGACCATACCCCGTAGGGCGCGCAAAGAGGAGCGGAAAAGTAAAGAGGAGGTGCAACCCTGGAATGTCCAGGAGGTTCAGAAGTTCATCCAAGGCATTAGGGGGGAGCGTCTATACGCTGCGCTTCTTCTTTCACTGATGGGGCTCCGTCCAGCTGAAGTCTGCGGCCTTCGGTGGGACGACGTTAACTTGGAAAACGCCACGATCGTCATTGCCAACACGCGCACGATGTTGGGAAATCGATACGTAGTGGAGAAGGACACCAAGTCTCTTGCGGGCGAGCGGGTTCTGCCGCTGCCGGCTCCGGTGCTAGCCGCTCTCAAGGCGTTCAGGGCTCTCCAAGCGGATGAGAGGCTCGCTCTGGGGGAAGCGTACGTGGTGTCACGCTACGTGTTGGTGCACGAAGCAGGGGATGCCTTCACGATCAAGCAACTTCGTCGGCGCGCGTACCGGCTTATGGAGCTTCTCGGACTCCGTCGCGTCAGGCTCTACGACGCACGCGCGTCGTGCTTTACCTTCCTGGCCAACAACGGTGTCCCGGACCACATCCTCGCGCGATGGGCTGGGCATACGAACGTAAAGACAACCAAGCGGTGGTACGTCAAGCCGGATGTAGAGGATCTTCGCGGAGCCGCCACCACATGGGATGGCCTGCACGGGGCTGCGGCGGAGGAGAAGGCGTGACCCATGAGGACTACCAATCGAGCGACTTGGCGAGAGTGGGACGAGGCCCGCTAGATTCACCCCGGCGATGTGACATCTCGTGACAGATGAGAGGGTCTGACGGGTGAGCGAGACACCACCGAACACCCTGCAATACCGCTTTGACGGGCCAGAAGAGGCTCCGGTCCTGATCCTGGGGCCCTCCCTGGGTACCACATGGCACATGTGGGACCGGCAGATCCCGGAGCTGTCGAAGAACTGGCGGATCTTCCGGTTCGACCTGCCGGGCCACGGCGGAGCCCCCGCGTACCCCGCGGGTTCCGTCAGCGAACTCGCCGCACGGCTGCTCGCCACCCTCGACAGCCTCGGCGTGCACCGCTTCGGCTACGCGGGCTGCGCACTCAGCGGCGCGATCGGGATCGAGCTCGCCCTGCGCCACCCGGAGCGGATCGCCTCGCTTGCCCTGATCGCGGCCTCGCCGCGGTTCGGCACGGCCGACGAGTTCCGCCAGCGCGGTGTGATCGTGCGCACGAACGGCCTCGACCCGATGGCGCGCACATCGCCCGAGCGCTGGTTCACGAGCGGGTTCGCCGCGGCCCAGCCGGCGATCACCGAGTGGGCCGTACAGATGGTCCGCACCACCGACCCCGGCTGCTACATCGCGGCCTGCGAGGCGCTCGCCGCGTTCGACGTACGCGCCGAACTCACCCGGATCGGCGTTCCGACCCTCGTGCTCGTGGGCTCGGACGACCAGGTCACCGGGCCCGCCGAGGCGCGCACGCTGGTCGCCGGGATACCGGACGCCCGGCTCGCGGTCGTACCCGGCGCATCCCACCTGGTCCCGGTGGAACAGCCCGCCGCGGTCACGGACCTGCTCGTACGGCACTTCTCCACCGCCTGGCAACCCGCCTTCGACTCGGCCACCGGCCAGATGGCGATCCCGGCCTCCCCGGTCAGGCCCGTGCTGGCCGCTCCGCCCCCGCAGATGGGGCCGGTCGCCGAGATCGCCCCGCCCGCCGCGCAGCCCGAGGCCATGGGGCTGGGTATGGGCATGGGCCGCCCCGACCCGTACGACGCCGGGATCAAGGTCCGTCGGGAGGTGCTCGGGGACGCGCATGTCGACCGGGCGCTGGCTTCGGCGGACGAGTTCTCCGGGGACTTCCAGGAGTTCATCACCCGGTACGCGTGGGGCGAGATCTGGGACCGGCCCGGGCTCGACCGGCGTTCGCGCAGCTGCGTGACGCTCACCGCGCTGGTCGCGGGCGGCCACCTCGACGAGCTCGCCTTCCACACCCGCGCGGCCCTCCGCAACGGCCTCACCCCGGTGGAGATCAAGGAGGTGCTCCTCCAGGCGGCCGTCTACTGCGGCGTACCGGCGGCGAACAGCGCGTTCAAGGTGGCGCAGCAGGTCATCCGCGAGGAGACCACACCGCAGGAGTAGGCCCCGCCCCAGGCAGGCCCCGGAGCCGGGCCGGGGGCAGGATGGACCCCATGAAGCTCACGAAGAAGTCGCACGCCTGCGTCCGTCTCGAGAAGCACGGGCGCACGCTCGTCATCGACCCCGGCGGTTTCAGCGAGGAGGACTCCGCGGTGGGCGCGGAGGCCATCCTGGTCACGCACGAGCACGCCGACCACTTCAACGAGGAGCGGCTGCGGGCGGGCCTGGAGTCCAACCCCGAGGCCCAGATCTGGACCCTGAGGTCGGTCGCGGAGAAGATCTCCGCCGCCTTCCCGGGCCGTGTGCACACGGTCGGCCACGGCGACACGTTCACCGCGGCGGGCTTCGACGTCCAGGTGCACGGCGAACTGCACGCCGTGATCCACCCGGACATCCCGCGCATCACCAACGTCGGCTACCTCGTCGACGGCGGCCGCGTCTTCCACCCCGGCGACGCCCTCACGGTTCCCGACCAGTCGGTCGAGACGCTGTTGCTCCCGGTCATGGCACCGTGGAACAAGATCGCGGAGGTCATCGACTACGTCCGCGAGGTCAAGCCCCAACGCGCGTACGACATCCACGACGCCCTGCTCACGGACCTCGCCCGCCCGATCTATGACCACCAGATCGGCGCCCTGGGCGGCTCCGAACACGTGCGGCTGGCGCCGGGGGCATCGGCCGAGGTCTGAGGAACGAGCCGCCGTCGGACCCGTTGTCGTACCCGCCGGGTAGGTTGTGAGTCATGCGCATTGCCACCTGGAACGTGAACTCGATCACCGCCCGTCTCCCGAGGCTGCTGGCCTGGCTGGAGAGCAGCGGCACGGATGTGCTGTGCCTCCAGGAGGCCAAGGTCGCCGCCGAGCAGTTCCCGTCCGGCGAACTGCGCGAGCTGGGCTACGAGACGGCGGTGCACGCGACCGGCCGGTGGAACGGCGTCGCGGTGATCTCCCGAGTCGGCCTCGAGGACGTGGTCAAGGGCCTGCCCGGCGACCCCGGCTACGAGGGCGTCGAGGAGCCCCGCGCCATCTCCGCGACCTGCGGCCCGGTCCGCGTCTGGTCGGTGTATGTGCCGAACGGACGCGAGGTGGACCACCCCCACTACGCATACAAGCTCCAGTGGTTCGAGGCCCTCAAGGCCGCGGTCGCGGGCGACGCGACGGGCAGCCGCCCGTTCGCGGTGCTGGGGGACTACAACGTGGCGCCGACGGACGACGACGTCTACGACGTGGCCGCCTTCGAGGGCAGCACCCACGTCACCCCGGCCGAGCGCGCCGCGCTGACCTCGCTGCGTGAGGCGGGCCTCGGGGACGTGGTCCCGCGGCCCCTCAAGTACGAGCACCCCTTCACGTACTGGGACTACCGCCAGCTCTGCTTCCCCAAGAACCGCGGCATGCGCATCGACCTCGTCTACGGGAACGAGGCGTTCTCGAAGGCCGTCACCGACGCGTACGTGGACCGTGAGGAGCGCAAGGGCAAGGGAGCGTCGGACCACGCGCCGGTGGTCGTGGACCTGGACGTCTGAACCGTCGCGAAACCACGCCGCCCGCACAGCAGTTGAGCCGGTGGCTCCGGACCGGAGCCACCGGCTTTCGCCTGCCCGGCCGGGGGAAAGCCCTCCGCCTGCGCCGCGTAAGGCCGCGACGGCGGTACGCGTGCGACCGCGGACCACGCCGCGCGCCCGGTGGGGTGCGCCACGGCGCCGCGATTCCCATGATTCCGTGATCAACTGCCGCAAGATACATTCGTGGAAATGCCGGGAAAACGGAGCCGTCGGCGATCGCACCCCACCGAGAGGCCGGTCATGGTCATGAACATCCCCTTCTTGGACAAGTGGCGCAAGCGGCATTCGGCGGACCGGGACCGAGGGCTCGCCGCCGCCTTCGAGGACGATCCGGAGGGCGTGGCCGAGCTGCTCTCCGAGTGCGAGCTGCTGCGCTCCCACGCCTCGGCCGCGGGCCTCGAACTCGACGACTCCCCGGCCTCGTTGGCCGCGCTCGACCAGCTCCTGCCGCGCTGGCGCGACGACCCCGAGGCCCTGCCCTGGCTCGGCAACGACGCCGGCCTCTACCTCGGTACGGTCGTGGTGCGCACGGTTCCCGGTTCCGCCTGGCACGTCTGGCCCGGCGGCAGCCCGGCGGTGCGGCTCGCCTCGGGCCGCGAGATCCCGGTCATCGAGGCGGGCCTCGGCTGGGCCGTGCAGGGCGCCCCCGGCCTGTCACAGGTGTACGCCGAGGCCGCGGAGACCTAGGCCTCAGGCGCTGGGCGCGGTGAGTGCATCGCATGAGTCGTCGTGTCGAACGTCGACTACGATGGTGCGTTCATCCCCGGAGTGAGGGTGAAAAACGAGGCCGTGCAGGGGGCACCGGCCGAACCGGCTCAGAGGGCTAGGTCCTGTCGTCAAACTCCCGTCGTCCGCCCGGAGGGCGCGCCCTGCGCCCGCCGCGGAGCGGCTGACGTCGCTGTAGGTGCGTGCTCTCGGCGTGCCGGGCCCTGGCCCTCGTACTGGATGTACTTGGGCTTGGGCCCGGTGCGGCGAGAGTGCGTGCATGGCGTCGCGGGGCTGGGGGCACCTCCCACGCCCTTAAGGCAGTGGGGGAGGGAGTTTGACGACAGGGCTTAGGGCCTGTCCGGCGGCAGCCGGAGATCACTGCTCGCGCAGGGGCACCGACACGTATGACGGGTCGTGCTCCGGCGAGGAGAAGGTCAGCTGCGCGCCGGACGGGTTGTGCTCGATGTAGAGCGGGTCGACCGTGTCGACGACCAGGGCGAGCCGATGCCCTGCCGGAACGTCGTAGGCCGTGGAGAACAGCTCCAGGTCGACGCCGAACGGCTTCCCGGGCGTCTGCCCGTGGAAGGTGTACGGCGCGTTGCTGACCAGCTTGCCGAGACCGAGCGGGCCCACGTCGTAGAGGTACGCGACGAGGGTGCCGCTCTCCTTGGTGGCGGTGACGGTGGTGTGCAACGTGACCGTGCCACGCACCCGTTGGGCGCTCGCGTACGTCTCCGACTGCCAGACGGCGGCCCAATAGGGCGGCAGCAGCGGGATCCAGGCCAGTGGGGGCACCTGGGCGAGCTGGTCGAGGATGCCGGAGAGGAAGGTGATCCCGCCGTCCGCCCCCGAGTTGACGTTCGTGTGGATCGTGGTGGTGCCCGCGAGGGCGATCTTCTTCGTGGTCGTGCCGACCGACTTCCAGTCCGGGTAGCCCTCGTAGCCGCCCGCGGAGCGGGACTTGAGCTGGACCGGCTGCTCGCGGTCGATGCCGTTGTCCTCGCCCTTGAGGTGGTGGTCGAACCAGCGGTGCGTGTTCGTCCACACATCGTTGGGGAGCCCGAACAGACCGGTCATCTCGGCGGTGGCATGGTCGCCGGGGCGGAACTCCAGGCGCTTGGGCCCGGTCAACTTCTCGTAGAACTCGGCGCTTTGGTTGGGCGAGAAGATCGTGTCGCCCCAGGTGTTGGCCACGAAGACGGCGGCGCCGTTCTCGTTGAGCTGATCGATGTACGTCTCGGGGGAGCGCTTCTTTCCCCAGGCGAGGAGCTCCGGCTCCTTCGACAGGTCCGAGGCGAAGAAGGCCTTGAGGGTCTGCTGGAATTCGGCGCCGGGGCGGCCGGCGAGATGGCCCACGCCACCGAGCAGCGCGGCGGCCTGGGCGTGCTGGGTGCGGCCCGAATAGATCGACTCGATCAGGTCCGCCCAGCCGCTGAGTGCGGCAACCGCCTTGATTCTCTTGTCGTGCGCGGCGGCCAGCAGGCTGATTCCGGCGCTGTACGAGACGCCCGCCATGCCCACCTTCCGCGCGTCGGCCGGGGTGTTCGCCAGCGCCCAGTCGACGACCTTGGACGCGTCGGCCACATCCGGCGGTCCCGCCACCTCTATCTCACCGCCGGACTGCCAGAAGCCGCGGACGTTGTAACTGACCACCACATAACCGGAGTTCGCGAGCTTCTGGGCCTGCGCGAGGTACTGGACCTGCGGTAAGCCCCAGCTCGTGGGCAGCACGATGAGCGGGTAGCTGCGGGTGCCGTCGGCGCCCTCGGGGGTGACGACGTTGGCCTTGAGGACCGTGCCGCCGGCGCCGGAGATGTCGACGAAACGGATGCTCGTCGCTCCGGTGGCGGCCTGGGCCGCGGGAGCCGGACCGAGGCCGGCGGTGGCGATCAGCGTCGCGGAGACGGCACCGACGGCGGACGTACGCAGGGCGCCACGACCGAGCCCGCCCGTCACCCACCGCCGCCCTGATCGAAGGCGCTTCGCGCCCCTTGGATCCAAGGGTCACTCCTCACTCAGGCCCGTGCAAAGTGAGCTGACGGTAGCCGCGGCCCCTCGCTAGGGGTAACCCGTCGGTAAGTTACGTGCGGGTAACGATTGTTCAAGCGTTTGTCTCATGGGCGACGACACCGCTGAGGCATGGCTGTCGACAGCCATGCGGCACCCACTCAGCACAGCCGCGCGAGCACAACGCGTTCAAGGTCGAACTCGTCCAGCGAGCCCTGCACGACGCCCTCGACCGGCTGAGCAGGGTCCGGTGACCGGCGTGGCCGCACCAGAACCCGCCGCACGGTTCGCGCTCTGGGAAGCGCTGCACCAGGCGTGGCAGACGACGGGCAGCGCCGCCCTGGCCACCGTCGTGTCCACCGCCGGTTCGGCCCCCCGGCCCGCGGGCACCCCGATGCTGATCACCCCGCAGTGACAGGTGGTCGGCAACATCCCGGGCGGCTGCGTCGAGGGCGAGGTCTACGAACTGTCCCGGGAGGTCATGGCCGAGCGCACCCCCCGCCTGGCCCGCTACGGGATCAGCGATGACGCGGCCCTCGCGGTCGGCGTGACCTGCGGCGGCACCACCGAGGTCTTCATCGAACCCGTCGATGCCCAGACCTACCCCGAACTGCCGGGCCTGCTCGAGCGGTTGTGCGCCGGCACCCGGGTCGCCCTGGCCACCGTCCTCGAGCACCCCCGGCCGGAGGCCGTCGGAGCCCACCTGGTGGTCACCGCCGACGATGACCTCGGCGGTACGGGATCGCCCGCCGACGACGCGCGCATCCGTACCGAGGTACGCACCCTGCTGCGGCAGGGCGACAGCGGGCTCGTACGCATCCCGAGCGTGCGGGACGCCGGGGAGATCCGGCTGTTCGTCAATAGCCTGGTCCCCTCCCCGCGCATGCTGGTCTTCGGCGCCAACGACTTCGCCGCCGCGCTGGCCCAGCAGGCGCGGCTGCTCGGCCACCGCACCACCGTGTGCGACGCCCGCCCGGTGTTCACCACGTCCGACCGCTTCCCCGGCGCCGACGAGGTCGTCGTCGCCGGGTGACCGGCGCCGCCCGGTACGCCGCGGACGCCCAGGTCGTCGGCACCGCCCACGGCTTCCTGGTCCTGAGCACCATCGCCCGCGGGCGCATCACAGGCATCGACACCCGCGCCGCCGCGGCGGCGTGCCCGCACCCGGTCGTAGGCCGGTCCGCCGGCCTACGACCGGGTACAGCAGGCCCGCTAGTGGAGCGCGCTCCTCGCCTGCCAGTCGGTCCACGACAGGTTCCACGCGCCGTACCCGTTCCCGGGCGCGGGCCTGCCCTTCGTGCCGTCGCCCGTCACTTCGAACGGGTCGCCCACCTGGAGCTGCTCGTACAGCCAGGAGGCATGGGAATCGCTTATGCCGATACAGCCCGAGCTGCGGTTGCTCCTGCCGAAGTACGCCGCGTTCCAGGGCGCCGCGTGCGCGTACATGCCCGACCAGGTGAGCCGTATCGAGTAGTCGACCACCTTGTCGTAGGCGTTGCCGAGGCCCACCGTCTCGGAGCGCATGTTGATCGTGCCCTCCTTGGACAGGAGGACGGAGGTGCCGCCCCAGGTGGCCTTCTCACCGCCCGGCGTGCCGGCCGACACCGGGATCGACCGCACCGTCTGCCCGTTGCGCACCAGCGTCAGGCGCTTGCTGTCGAGGTCGACCTCGGCCACCTGGCTCTCGCCGATGGTGAAGTGCGTGGTGTAGTCGCGTACGAACCAGCCGCCGTCCGCGCCGGAGTCGACCCCGTTGAGGTGAGCCTCCAGCCGCACCTGCGTCCCCGGCTTCCAGTACTCCTTCGGGCGCCAGTCGGCGCGGTCTCTGCCGTTGTGGTTCCGGATCCAGCCCCATGAGCCGGTGGTGGGGGTCGAGGTGGTGACCGTCAGACGCTCCTCGACCGCCGCCTTGTTCTTCACCGGGTGGTCGAAGACGATCGACAGCGGCTGTGCGACGCCGACGGTGGTGCCCCTCCCGGGGGCGAGCATGAGCTTGTTGACGTGATCGGCCTTGTTGACGTGGTCCGGCCCGGACAGCTTCGGCTGCCGCCTGCTCGGGCTCGCCTGGGGCCTCGGTTTGTTCGCCACGGCCGCGTCCACCGCGGAAGGGGAGCCCCCCGAGCAGGCGCTCAGGGCGGCGGCGGACGCGGCCGTGGCGAGGGTGAGCGGAATCAGCGGGTGCATACGCATCAAGGGGACGTACCTCCGTACAAGCTATGGACCGTACGGAGAGGGGAGGAAACGTCCCTTTGGGTCGCCTTGCGCCAGTTACATCACATTGGCGTACATTCGTACCGCGCGGGTCGCATGGATGTGCGCCCCTACGACGTCGACCGATGCGAGGAGCGCGACGGCGCGGGCGTGGGCAGCGGGGCCTGGGCGGCCCGGGTGACGTCCGAGACGAGTTCGACGACGTCAGGCCCGTACGCCTGGGAATTGACGACCTTCAGGAGCAGGACGAAGGAGTTGCCGCCGTACTTGCGCGCGAGGCGTTCGTGGTTGCGGGCGAGATAGCGGGTCGCCGCCTGGTTGGTTATCGCGCGCTGGCCGCAGAAGAGGAAGACCGGTCGCGCGGCGCGGCCCTGGTCCGCGGTGAGCCGGGCGAGGATCACGTACTCGCCCTTGCCCGGCTCCAGGCGGTAGCGCTCGCTGCCGATCTGGAAGGCGCCGCGGTCCGGGCCCGGCTCGGCGTCGGTGTTGACGCGGATGCCCGGCAGAAGGGAGTGCAGATGCGCGGCCATCCGGCGGTTCGACGACGGCCCGCCCACGCAGAACTCGGTGCGCTCCCCGAATCCCTGCTGCGCCGCGTCGTGCGCGACCACCTGGGCGTGCGCGCCGCAGTCCTTGATCAGCGCGGCGAGCTCCAGGAGCGCGAACACGTCGTGGCGCATCACCGTGAGCTCCGGCCCGCCCGCCTCGCGGTTCACCACGAGCAGCGACTCGGAGTTGTCCGGCAGCCCGAAGAAGGCCTGCTGGCGGCGGAGTTTGCGCCTCCACAGATAGGTACGGGCGAGCCAGCCGAGCGCGGCGCTGAGGCCGGCCACGACCACGCCGAGGACGATGTTGCGCACGTCGTCATTCATGTGCGCGCATGCTAGCGGGAAGGCGGAACGGTGTTCGAGGGGGTCCTGACGCGGGCATGGCGCTGCCGTTACGCTGCGCGGACGGCTGTTGACTGGAGGTACGGATGCGTCGCCCTCTTGCGCGGAATCTGGCGGTCTTGGTGGTTTCGGCAGCGGTCATATCGGTAGGCGCGGCGGCGCCGCCTCCAGCGAGCGATGCCTCCGCTGAGAAGGTACCCGTCGCCGTCGGCTACGGCGGCGCCGTGGCGAGCGTCGACCCGGACGCCTCCGCCGCCGGGATCGAGATCCTGAAGAAGGGCGGCAACGCCGTGGACGCGGCCGTCGCCACCGCCGCGGCCCTCGGCGTCACCGAGCCCTACTCGTCCGGCATCGGCGGAGGCGGCTACTTCGTCTACTACGACGCCAAGTCCCGTACGGTGCACACGATCGACGGCCGCGAGACGGCGCCGTTGACCGCGGACTCCGGGCTGTTCCTGGAGAACGGGAAGCCGATCGCCTTCGCCGACGCCGTGACCAGCGGGCTGGGCGTGGGCACACCCGGGACCCCCGCCACCTGGCAGACGGCTCTCGACGCGTGGGGCAGCAGGCGGCTGGGCAGCGTGCTGAAGCCCGCCGAGCGCATCGCCCGCGACGGTTTCACGGTCGACGCGACCTTCCGCTCGCAGACCGAGTCCAACCAGGCCCGCTTCAAGAACTTCCCGGACACCGCCGAGCTGTTCCTTCCGGGCGGCGCGCTCCCGGTGGTCGGCTCGACGTTCAAGAACCCCGATCTGGCGCGTACGTACAAGGAGTTGGGCGAGAAGGGCGTCGACGCGATCTACGACGGCGCCCTCGGTCAGGAGATCGTAGACACCGTGAACAAGCCGCCGGTGGAACCGGGTTCGGGCTACAACGCCCGCCCCGGCGAGCTATCCATGGCGGACCTGACGGAGTACGAGGCGAAGCGGCAGGCGCCGGCGACGACCACGTACCGCGGTCTGAAGGTCTACTCGATCGCGCCCTCCTCCTCGGGCGGCACCACCGTCGGCGAGGCGCTCAACATCCTGGAGAGGACCGACCTTTCGAAGGCGAGCGAGGCGCGGTACCTGCACCGCTTCATCGAGGCGAGCCGGATAGCGTTCGCGGACCGGGGCCGCTGGGTCGGCGACCCGGCCTTCGAGGACGTACCGGCGAAGCAGCTCCTGTCGCAGCAGTACGCGGACTCGCGGGAGTGCCTGATCAAGGACGACGCGGTGCTGACGAGCCCGCTCGCGCCGGGTGACCCGAGCGACCCGGCGGCCTGCTCCACCGCCGGAACGGCCGCCCCGACGACGTACGAGGGCGAGAACACCACGCACCTGACGGCGGCCGACAAGTGGGGCAACGTCGTCGCCTACACGCTGACCATCGAGCAGACCGGCGGCAGCGGCATCACCGTCCCGGGCCGCGGCTTCATCCTCAACAACGAGCTGACGGACTTCTCCTTCGCTCCCGCGAGCCCGGACGTGCACGACCCGAACCTCCCCGGCCCCGGCAAGCGCCCGCGCTCGTCCATCGCGCCGACGATCGTCCTCGACCGCCACAACCAGCCCGTGGTGGCGCTCGGTTCGCCGGGCGGCGCGACCATCATCACGACGGTGCTGCAGACGCTGACCGGATTCCTGGACCGGCGCCTGCCCCTGGTGGACGCGATCGCCGCGCCCCGCGCCAGCCAGCGCAACCAGACCACCACCGAGCTCGAACCCGGTCTGTGGAACGGCCCGTTGAAGGCCCGGCTGGAATCCATCGGCCACGCCTTCCGCCAGAACCCCGAGATCGGTGCCACGACGGGCGTACAACGCCTCCCGGACGGCAAGTGGCTCGCCGCGGCGGAGAAGGTACGGCGCGGGGGCGGGTCGGCGATGGTGGTGCGGCCGGCGTCCCAGAGGTGATGCCGTGGGGCGGGTGGCGGAGCCGCTCGCCCCACAGGGCCATACGCCTAACGCGCCGTCAGGACGCGGGGACCCGCGTCCGTGATCGCCACCGTGTGTTCCGTGTGGGCCGCGCGGGAGGCGTCGTTCGTACGGAGGGTCCAGCCGTCGGGGGCCGCGTGGTAGCCGTCGGTGCCGCCGCCGATGAGCATGGGCTCGATGGCGAGGACCATGCCGTGGCGGAGGGGGAGGCCGCGGCGCGGGCGGCCCTCGTTCGGGACGGGCGGGTCCTCGTGCATACGGCGGCCGACGCCGTGGCCGCCGAAGCCGTCCGGGATGCCGTACCCCGCCGCGCGGCACACCGTGCCGATGGCGTGTGCGATGTCGCCGATGCGGTTGCCGACGACGGCCGCCTCGATGCCCGCCGCGAGGGCGCGCTCGGCGGTCTCGACGAGCCGTACGTCGGCGGCGCGCGGCGTCCCGACGACGAAGCTGATCGCCGAGTCGCCCACCCAGCCGCCCAGTTCGGCGCCGCAGTCGATGGAGACCAGGTCGCCGTCGCGCAGCCGGTAGCCGTCCGGGATGCCGTGCACGATGGCGTCGTTCACGGAGGAGCAGATGACCGCGGGGAACGGGGTGGGCGCGAAGGAGGGGCGGTAGCCGAGGAAGGGGGAGCTCGCGCCCGCGTCCCGCAGGACCTGGTGGGCCACCGCGTCCAGTTCCAACAGCGAGACGCCGACATCGGCCGCCTCCCGTACCGCCGTGAGCGCCTGGCCCACGACCTGGCCCGCCGCGTACATCTCGTCGATCGATGTGTCTGTCTTCAGTTCCACCATGCCAATTACTATACCGGTATTAGAATGGGTGCATGGTGCGCACCCCCTTGACCCCCGAAGAGCGCGAACGCGGCGAGCGGCTCGGACAGTTGCTGCGCGAGGCCCGCGCCGGCCGCAGCATGGCGGAGGTCGCCGCGGCCGCCGGAATCTCCGCCGAGACGCTGCGCAAGATCGAAACCGGGCGGGCACCCACGCCTGCCTTCTTCACGGTGGCGGCGCTGGCGCGCACGCTGGGGCTGTCGATGGACAGCCTGGTGGTGCGGTGCGCGCTGGCGGAGGTGGCGTGCCGGGACGGCCTCGGTCCTTGAGGTCGCCTTAAACTCCCTTTGATGTCCCCTTAATGCTCCCAGGTGCAGCCTTGGTGGACCGCACACCGGCGTTCTTCATGCCGGAGCGGCCTGCGCCCGCTCCGAAAACTCCCTGTAGCCACTCCGTAACACGACTGGTGTTTTCTGTCGGGCCTCAGCACTCCAGTCGGGCGGGAGTCATGTGATGGCTGTGGGACAACTCCCCGATCAGGTGCGGGAGTTCGCGATGTACCTGAACGGGCTGATGGCGCGGCTCGATCAGGACGGCGGCTGGTGCGGAGTGTTCTGGCAGCGCGATCCCGACGGCATGCGGGCCTGCCTGGACGGCTGGGAAGTGCCGCCGTGGGACATCGTGGAGGCGCTCCTCCAGGACCTCGCCACGGGATACGGCGACCGGGCCGCGGCCCAGCAGACCGAGCGGGCGCGCGGACTGCACGGCGCCTCGCTCGCCGCGTACGACGCCCGGCCCGGAGGCCGGGATGCCCTCAGCGACCGCCTCGACGTCATGCTCCGCGAACAGCGCTACGCGGCCGAGCGCCAGGCCGAGCTGGGCCGGCTGCTCCACGCGGCCGGGTCCCAGGAGGAGGCCGAGGCGATCCGGCTCGATCTCGCCTGGGCCCAGGACGACCATGCACGAGCCACGGCCCGCTGCACCGAACTCCGCCACCGCATGGCCGGCCTCGACCGCCGCGCCCTGCACCCCCAGGTGCGGGGCGCGCCGTCCCCGGCGGGCGCGGCCGGGGACGCGTTCCGGCCGCGGGGGCCCGAGGACGGGCCGGAACCGTTCGGTGACGCCGGCGCACACGCCTCCTCGCACGCTCCTACGGGCGACGCGAGCGCGGATGCGTACGCCTCGGCGTACGGCACGCACGACGGCGCGTACGGCCGGAGGGACAACGCGTACGGTCCGAGCGGCGGCGCGTACGGTCCGAGCGGCGGCGGGCACGGTCCGAGCGGCGACGCGTACGGTCCGGGCGGTGGCGGGCACGGTCCGGGCGGTGGCGGGCACGCCCCCACCGCACAACCCGGCACCCCTCACGCTCCCTCCCGCCAGCCCGAAAGCCCCCACCCCGCCACCGAGCGCCCCACACCCCCCACCCCCAAGCAGCGCTCCAAGCGCCGACCCCGGGGCAGTGCCCGTTTCGCCGGGATGATGGAACCGGAGGCGCCCCCCGTGGTCGTACCTGAGGCGGCGGCGCCCGCTCCGGCTCCGGCCGCGCCGGGTGGCCGTGCTCCCCGGGGCGCCCGGTTCGCGGGGGTGGCGGCGCCGGAGGAGCCCGCGCAGCCGCAGGTCGAGCCGCTGGACGAGGATGCGCGGCGGGCGACCGACGAGGTCGTGGAGACGCTGACGCGGCTGCGGAGCTCGGGCCGGAGCGGCGAGGCGCATGTCCTGCTCGTCGAGGCCGCCTTCTGGCCCGCCGCCCGCATCCCGCTGCTCGCTGCGGAGCTGCACCACGCGGGCCTGGACGCCGACTGGGCCACCCTGCTGTGGGAGGCGGCCTCGCTCCCCGCCGACCGCCTGGTCGCCGCCTCGGACGCGCTCGCCGCGGCCGGCCGGACCGCCGACGGGCAGCAGATGCTGCGCCAGGGCGTCGCCCGCCCCGCGCCAGAGATCGGCGCCGCCGTGCTGGACCTCGCCGAGGAGGGCCGCCGGCGCGAGATCCGCGCACTGCTCGGTGCGTACGTCCGCGTACGCACCCCGGAGGAAGCGGTCCGCAGCGTGGAAGCGGACCCGCAGCGCCTCGTACCGCTCCTCCTGGAGGCCGCCCAGAGCGTCTCGGACGAGCGCCACTGGGACCTCGTGCACGCGCTCCGGGTCGCCGGCTTCACCGCGTGACCGCCCTTCGGACCATCACCGCCACCGCGGTGACCGGCTTTCCCGAGCGCCCCGTCCATCCCCGGCGACCGGCCCTCCCGGCCGGCCGCTCCACCCCGGTGCCCGGCCCCGTCACTCACCCGCAGGGGTAAGAAACGTGATGGACTCAGCCGGTTAACGACGATGGTCTTGGCAAGGCTGTCCAGGGGGCTTACTTTCGAGCCTCTACCGCCTTTGTCTACGGGCGTAGAGGCTCTCTGACGTCCCGTCGAAGGAGCAGCTCATGGCCAACGTCGTACGTGCCGCCCTGGTCCAGGCCACCTGGACGGGCGACACCGCATCCATGGTCGCCAAGCACGAGGAACACGCCCGCGAGGCGGCCCGGCAGGGCGCCAAGGTCATCGGATTCCAGGAAGTCTTCAACGCACCCTACTTCTGCCAGGTCCAGGAGCCCGAGCACTACCGCTGGGCGGAGCCCGTGCCCGACGGGCCCACCGTCACGCGGATGCGGGAGCTCGCCCGCGAGACCGGCATGGTCATCGTCGTACCCGTCTTCGAGGTCGAGCAGTCCGGCTTCTACTTCAACACGGCGGCCGTGATCGACGCCGACGGCACGTACCTCGGCAAGTACCGCAAGCACCACATCCCCCAGGTGAAGGGTTTCTGGGAGAAGTACTACTTCAAGCCGGGCAACGTCGGCTGGCCCGTCTTCGACACCGCGGTCGGCAGAATCGGCGTGTACATCTGCTACGACCGGCACTTCCCGGAGGGCTGGCGGCAGCTCGGCCTGAACGGTGCGCAGCTGGTCTACAACCCCTCCGCCACTTCCCGCGGCCTGTCCGCCTACCTCTGGCAGCTGGAGCAGCCCGCGGCGGCCGTCGCCAACGAGTACTTCATCGCGGCGATCAACCGGGTGGGCCAGGAGGAGTACGGTGACAACGACTTCTACGGGACGTCGTACTTCGTCGACCCGCGCGGACAGTTCGTGGGGGAGACCGCGAGCGACAAGGCTGAGGAGCTCGTCGTCCGCGACCTCGACTTCGACCTGATCGAGGAAGTCCGGCAGCAGTGGGCGTTCTACCGCGACCGGCGCCCCGACGCGTACGAAGGGCTGGTGCAGCCGTGACCGACCTGTACGCGCGCCACAAGGCCGTCCTGCCCGACTGGCTCGCCCTCTACTACGAGGACCCGATCGAGATCACCCACGGCGAGGGCCGCCACGTCTGGGACGCCCAGGGCAAGAAGTACCTCGACTTCTTCGGCGGCATCCTCACCACCATGACCGCGCACGCCCTGCCCGAGGTGACGAAGGCCGTCAGCGAGCAGGCCGGGCGGATCATCCACACCTCGACGCTCTACCTCAACCGGCCGATGGTCGACCTCGCCGAGCGGATCGCCCAGCTGTCCGGCATCCCGGACGCGCGCGTCTTCTTCACCACCTCCGGCACCGAGGCCAACGACACGGCCCTGATGCTCGCCACCGCCTACCGGCAGAGCAACCAGATCCTGGCGATGCGCAACAGCTACCACGGCCGCTCCTTCAGCGCGGTCGGCATCACCGGCAACAAGAGCTGGTCGCCCACCTCGCTCTCGCCGCTCCAGACGCTGTACGTCCACGGCGGCGTCCGCACCCGCGGCCCGTACGCCGGTCTCAGCGACGCCGAGTTCATCGCGGCCTGCGTCGAGGACCTGAAGGACCTGCTCGGCCACATCCGCCCGCCCGCGGCCCTGATCGCCGAACCCATCCAGGGCGTCGGCGGCTTCACGACGCCGCCCGACGGGCTGTACGCCGCGTTCCGCGAGGTCCTGGACGAGCACGGCATCCTGTGGATCTCCGACGAGGTGCAGACCGGCTGGGGCCGCACCGGCGACCACTTCTGGGGCTGGCAGGCGCACGCCGCCGCGGGCCCGCCGGACATGCTCACCTTCGCCAAGGGCATCGGCAACGGCATGTCCATCGGCGGCGTCGTCGCACGCGCCGAGATCATGAACTGCCTCGACTCCAACTCCATCTCGACCTTCGGCGGCTCGCCGGTCACCATGGCGGCGGGGCTCGCGAACCTCACGTACCTCCTCGAACACGACCTCCAGGGCAACGCCCGGCGCGTCGGCGGTCTGCTCATCGAGCGGCTGCGGGCGATCGCCGCGCAGCTCGACGGCGTACGGGAGGTGCGCGGGCGCGGGCTGATGATCGGCGTGGAGCTGGTCAGGCCGGGCTCGGACGAGGCGAACCCCCGGGGCGCCTCGGCCGTGCTCGAAGCGGCCCGCGAGCAAGGGCTGTTGATCGGCAAGGGCGGCGGTCACAACACCAGCGCGCTGCGCATCGCACCACCGCTGTCGCTCACCGTCGCGGAGGCGGAGGAGGGCGCGGCGATGCTCGAGCGCGCGCTGAGGTGTGCCCAATAGCAGAACGTGAGCAAGGGCGAGTGAGCCGAAGGGGCGCGCCGGTGTCGACGACACGAGCGCGCGGAGGCCCGAAGGGTCGAGCACGGTCGGGTCCTCGACACCGGCTGTAGCGCCCCGGAGGCGAACCGAGCCACAAAAAGGGGAGTCATGACCACCGCCTTGGAACCCGCCCTGTCGGTTCGTCAGGTCCTCACCCTGGACCGGGTGCTCGCCGGAGAGCCCGAGGTGGTGGCCGGTGCCGGACATCTCGACCGGCCTGTGCGCTGGGTGCATGTCGCCGAGGCGGCCGACGTGGGCGTGATGCTCAGCGGCGGCGAAATGGTCCTCACCACCGGGGTGCTGCTCGCCGGTGACCTGGACGCGCAGGCCGAGTACATCCGTTCGCTGCACCGCGCGGAGGCCGCGGCCGTGGTCCTCGGACTCGGCCGGGCCTTCCCCACGCCGCCGGACGTGATGCGCCGGGCCGCGGAGCGATGCGGGCTGCCCATGGTGGTGCTCCACCGGCCCTCCCCCTTCGCCGAGTTGACGGAGGAGGTCCAGTCCCGGCTGGTCCGCAGCAAGTTCGCGGCCGTGAGCCTCTCCGAGGCCGTACGGACCGCGCTCACCGGACTCATCACCGCGGGCGCACCCTTGCAGCGGATGCTCGACGAGATCGCCGGGCACGCCGCCTGCCCCGTCGTCGTCACCAACCTCGCCCACCGGGCCCTCGCCACGGCGGGAGAGCGGTCCGCCGTGGACGACGTGCTGCGCGACTGGGAGCGCATCGCGCGCCAGGCGGGCGGCAGCGAGGGCGCCGGGTGGATCCGGGCCGAGCTGGGCGGGCGCGGCGAACGCTGGGGCCGCATCGTGCTGTGCGGCTACCGCGGCGACGCCGCGACCGGTCGGCTGCTCGCCGACCGTGCCGCCGAGGCCCTGGTCCTGCACCGGATGCTCGGTGGCGCCGCGCACACCTGGGAGGAGGAGTCGGCGCAGAGCCTGCTCAACGACTTGGTGAGCGGTGTCGTACCGGCCCGGCAGCTGCTGCCGCGGGCGCGGGCGGCGGGACTGCCCGTCAACCGGCGGACCTTCGTGCCGCTGGTGGTACGGGACGGCGACCCGGCCCAGCTCGACCGGGTGCTCCGGATGGTGGGGCTCTCGGGGCTCGTCGCCGAGCTGGCGGACGGGGCCACCGCCGTGCTGCTCAGCCTCGCCCGCGACCAGGACGCGGAGGCGCTGGCCGGGCACTTCGCCGCCCGTCTGCGCCACGAGACCGGCGCCCCCGCGACCGTGGCCGCCGCCTCGCCGCGCACCGCCTGGGACGACGTCCCCGGCGGCCTGCGCGAGGCCCTGCACGTCGCCGAGGCCGCCGCCGGCGCATCCGCCGACCAGCACCACCCGGTGCTGGTGCGCCTCCGCGACGTGCATCTGCGCGGTCTGATACGGCTGCTGCGGGACGATCCGCACGTCCAGTCCTTCGCCGAGCGGGAGTTGGACGGGCTGCTGTGCGGCGCCGACGCGGAGCCGGAGCTGCTGCCCGTGCTGCGGACGTATCTCGCGACGGGCCGCAACAAGTCACGCACCGCGCAGCTCCACCACGTCAGCAGGCCCGCGCTGTACCGGCGTCTGGAGGCCATCGAGGCCCGACTCGGCGTGGATCTCGACGACTTCGAGCAGGCGGCGTCCGTACACATCGCCCTGCTCGCGCACGACGCACAACAACGGTGAGAACGATGGCGAAGCACGGCCCGCAACGGCGCCGAAGCACGACGCGCAACTACGACGAAACACGGAACAACTCAGGTGAAACATGGGACAACGCGGGAGTGACACCGTGGAACGGCACCGCACTTCAGACGTGACACGGTGCAACTCAAAGCCACCGTCCGGGCTTCCTAGGCTCCTGGGGCGGGCGTCGGAAGTCCCCTCTGCCCCACGACGCCCGGCACGCACTCTCGCCGCACCGGGCACAAGCCCAAGTACGTCCAGTACGAGGGCTTGCGCCCGGCACGCCGAGAGCACGCACCGGACGCCGCAGGGCCCGCTCTCCGGGCGGACGACGCCACTTCCGACGCCCGCCCCAGCACACCGAGCGACCGGAGGTCCCGATGAGCAGAGTGATCCGCGCCGCCGTCTTCCAGACCGCCTGGACCGGCGACAAGGAGTCGATGATCCAGGTCCACGAGCAGGCGGCCCGCGACGCGGCCGCACAGGGCGCACAGGTCCTGTGCTTCCAGGAGCTCTTCTACGGGCCCTACTTCTGCCAGGTCCAGGACAAGGCGTTCTACGCGTACGCCGAGCAGATCCCCGAAGGCCCGATCGTCCGGCGCTTCCAGGCGCTGGCCAAGGAACTGGGCATCGTCCTCGTCCTTCCGATGTACGAGGAGGAGCAGCCGGGCGTCCTGTACAACACCGCGGCGGTGATCGACGCCGACGGTTCCTACCTGGGCAAGTACCGCAAGACCCACATCCCTCAAGTGCCGGGATTCTGGGAGAAGTTCTACTTCCGTCCGGGCAACTCCGGCTGGCCGGTCTTCGACACCGCGGTCGGCAGGATCGGCGTGTACATCTGCTACGACCGGCACTTCCCGGAGGGCTGGCGTGCGCTGGGCCTCGCGGGTGCCGAGATCGTCTTCAACCCGTCGGCCACCTCGCGGGGTCTGTCGGGCTATCTCTGGCAGCTGGAGCAGCCGGCCGCGGCCGTCGCCAACGAGTACTTCGTGGGCGCGATCAACCGGGTGGGCGTCGAGGAGTACGGCGACAACGACTTCTACGGGACCTCGTACTTCGTGGACCCGGAGGCCCAGTTCGTCGGCGAGGTGGCGAGCGACAAGGAGACGGAACTCGTCGTCCGCGACCTGGACATGGCCAAGCTCCGCGAAGTCCGCGACCGGTGGCAGTTCTACCGCGACCGCGCTCCGGTGACGTACGGGCCGCTGACGGCGCCGTAGCCGTAGCCGTAGTCACAGCCGCAGCCGCAGCCGCAGCCGCAGCCGCAGCCGCAGCCGCAGCCGCGGCGCGCTCCGCGGGCCCGGCGCACGGGGGGCCGGGCCCGCGGAACCTTGTTCCTCCTGAAGAGACAGCGTTGACCTCAGCTTTCAACAGCTTCGGTATTTCCTCAGTGCACGCACGACCGGAAGGAGAGGGAGCATGAGCCGTACCGTCATCCGTGGTGGCCTCGTCATCACCGCGTCCGACGAGATCCATGCCGACGTCCTGATCGAGGACGGCCGGATCGCCGCCCTCGCCGCGACCGGCACCCCGGCAGCCGAGGCGTGGACCGCCGAGCGGGCCATAGACGCCACCGGCAAGTACGTGATTCCGGGCGGCGTCGACGCCCACACCCACATGGAACTGCCGTTCGGCGGCACCTTCGCCTCCGACACCTTCGAGACGGGCACCCGGGCCGCGGCCTGGGGCGGCACCACGACCATCGTCGACTTCGCGGTGCAGAGCGTCGGCCACTCGCTGCGCGAGGGCCTCGACGCCTGGAACGCCAAGGCCGACGGCAAGTGCGCCATCGACTACGCCTTCCACATGATCGTCTCCGACGTCAACGAGGAGACGCTCAAGGAGATGGATCTGCTGGTCGAGGAGGGCGTCACCTCCTTCAAGCAGTTCATGGCCTACCCCGGCGTCTTCTACAGCGACGACGGCCAGATCCTGCGCGCCATGCAGCGCTCCGCCGAGAACGGCGGCCTGATCATGATGCACGCGGAGAACGGCATCGCGATCGACGTCCTGGTGGAGCAGGCGCTCGCCCGCGGCGAGACCGACCCGCGCTACCACGGGGAAGTGCGCAAGGCGCTCCTGGAGGCCGAGGCCACCCACCGCGCGATCAAGCTCGCGCAGGTGGCCGGCGCGCCCCTGTACGTCGTGCACGTCTCGGCGCAGGAGGCGGTCGCCGAGCTGGCACGGGCGCGCGACGAGGGCCTGAACGTCTTCGGCGAGACCTGCCCGCAGTACCTGTTCCTGTCGACCGACAACCTCGCGGAGCCCGGCTTCGAGGGCTCGAAGTACGTGTGCTCGACGCCGCTGCGGCCCAAGGAGCACCAGGCGGCGCTGTGGCGGGGCCTGCGCACGAACGACCTCCAGGTCGTGTCGACGGACCACTGCCCCTTCTGCTTCGTGGGCCAGAAGGAGCTCGGCCGGGGCGACTTCTCGAAGATCCCCAACGGCCTTCCGGGCGTCGAGAACCGTATGGACCTGCTCCACCAGGCCGTCGTCGACGGGCGCATCTCGCGCTGCCGCTGGATCGAGATCGCCTGCGCGACCCCGGCCCGGATGTTCGGCCTGTACCCGAAGAAGGGCACCATCGCGCCGGGAGCCGACGCCGACATCGTCATCTACGACCCGCACGCCGAGCAGGTCATGTCGGTCGACACGCACCACATGAACGTCGACTACTCGGCGTACGAGGGCAAGCGCGTCACCGGCCGCGTCGAGTCCGTGCTCTCGCGCGGCGAACCGGTCATCACCGAGCGGGAGTTCACCGGACGCGCGGGTCACGGCGTCTACACCCCGCGTTCCACCTGTCAGTACCTTCTCTGAGCGACTAGGAGTGGCGCCATGGACTTCGGACTCGTCCTGCAGACCGATCCCCCTGCCTCCCGCGTCATCGAGCTGATGCAGCGGGCCGAGGGCAACGGCTTCACGTACGGCTGGACCTTCGACTCCGCCGTGCTGTGGCAGGAACCCTTTGTGATCTACAGTCAGATCCTCGCGAACACCGAGAAGTTGACCGTCGGCCCGATGGTGACCAACCCAGGCACCCGCACCTGGGAGGTCACCGCCTCCACCTTCGCGACGCTCAACGACATGTACGGCAACCGCACGGTGTGCGGCATCGGCCGCGGTGACTCGGCGATGCGCGTCGCCGGACGCAAGCCCAACACGCTCGCGCGGATCAGCGAGGCCATGAAGGTCATCCGCGCCCTCGCGCGCGGCGACGAGGCCGACCTCGGCGGCACCGTCGTCAAGTTCCCGTGGGTCAGGCGCGGAGCCCAACTCCCGGTCTGGATGGCCGCGTACGGCCCCAAGGCCCTCAAGATGACCGGCGAGGAGGCCGACGGCTTCATCCTCCAGCTTGCCGACCTCTATCTGACCGAGTACATGGTCAAGGCCGTGAAGAACGCGGCGGTCGAGGCCGGCCGTGACCCTGGGGACGTCAAGATCTGCGTGGCCGCGCCCGCGTACATCACCGAGGACGACTCGCCCGAGGCGCTCGCCCACGCGCGTGAGCAGTGCCGCTGGTTCGGCGGCATGGTCGGCAACCACGTCGCCGACCTCGTCGCCAAGTACGGCGAGCACTCCGCCGCCGTACCCGACGAACTCACCGAGTACATCAAGGCCCGCGAGGGCTACGACTACTCCCACCACGGACGCGCCGACAACCCCGACACCGCGTTCGTGCCCGACGAGATCGTCGACCGCTTCTGCCTGATCGGCACGCCCGAGATGCACATCGAGAAGCTGAACGCGCTGCGCGCGCTCGGCGTCGACCAGTTCGCGGTGTACGACATGCACGACGCTCAGGAGGCCACCATCGACGCGTACGGGTTGACGGTCATCCCGGCCGTCAACGGCTGACCGTGCTGCTGGGGGCGGCCGGTCTGTCTCCCGGCCGCCCCCAGCCCGCCGCGTGCCGTCCCACCGCGGCGCCTGTGTTCTGCCCGTACGCTCCCTGAGTTCCGGTACGTCCCCTCCCCGCTCTCCCGGGAAGGGGACTGGCCGCACCCGCACATCCCCCACGGCGTCACCCGCACCGCCTTTCCCGTCACTCCTCTCCTGATTGGCCTGCCCATGACCGAGACCGTCCCAGCGGACAGCCCGCCCGCCGCCCAAGTCACCCTCGCCGACGGCCGGGTGGAGATCGCCCCCGGCGCCCCCGCGCCCAGCGGCCCCTACGCCAACGACGACCTGCTGCCGGTCCCGGTCGAGAAGCGCACCTGGACCACGTACAACTTCTCGGCGCTCTGGGTCGGCATGGCCCACAACACCGCTTCCTGGACGCTGGCCTCCGGCCTCATAGCCATCGGCATGGACTGGAAGCAGGCCGTCCTCACCATCGCGCTGGCCAACCTGATCGTGCTGGTCCCGATGCTGCTCACCGGGCACGCCGGACCCAAGTACGGCATCCCCTTCCCGGTCTTCGCCCGCGCTTCGTTCGGTATCCGTGGCGCCAACCTCCCTGCCGTCGTACGGGCGTTGGTGGCCTGCGGCTGGTTCGGCATCCAGACCTGGATCGGTGGCGAGGCGATCTACTTCCTCGCCGGGAAGCTCTTCGGTGACGGCTGGGCGAACGCCGCCCAGGTCGGCGGCTACGCGTGGACCATGTGGCTGTCCTTCGCGATCTTCTGGGTGATCCAGGTCGCCATCATCTACCGGGGCATGGAGACGATCCGCCGCTTCGAGAACTGGGCGGCGCCCTTCGTACTCATCGGCGCCGGTGTGATGCTGTGGTGGATGAGCAGCAAGGCGGGCGGCTTCGGCCCGCTGCTCGACCAGCCCTCCAAGCTCGGCTGGGGCGGCGACTTCTGGAAGCTGTTCTGGCCGTCGCTCATGGGCATGATCGGCTTCTGGTCCACCCTGTCGCTGAACATCCCGGACTTCACCCGCTACGGCAAGAGCCAGAAGGCGCAGACCTGGGGCCAGGCGCTCGGCCTGCCCACCACCATGACCCTCTTCGCCTTCCTGTCCGTCATGGTCACCTCGGGCTCCCAGGCGGTGTACGGCGAGACCATCTGGGACCCGGTCAAGCTGGCCGCCAAGACCGACCACGTCGCCGGAATCCTCTTCGCCCTGGTCACGGTGCTGGTCGCGACCCTGTCCGTGAACATCGCGGCCAACCTGGTCTCGCCGGCCTTCGACTTCTCCAACATCGCGCCGCGGAAGATCAGTTTCCGCACCGGAGCGCTCGCCACCTGCGTGCTCGGCGTACTGATCTTCCCCTGGAAGCTGTACTCCGACCCGCAGGGCTACATCTTCACCTGGCTCGGCCTGGTCGGCGGACTGCTCGGCACGGTCGCCGGCATCCTCATCGCCGACTACTGGATCCTGCGCCGCACCAGGCTCGACCTCGCCGACCTGTACCGCACGGGAGGCCGCTACTGGTACGACGGCGGCTGGAACTGGCGGGCCGTCGTCGCCTTCGTCACCGGCGGCGTCCTGGCCATCGGCGGCGCCGACTTCCATCCGCTGATCGACGGACGGCCCATCGCGGCACTGGAGCCGCTGGCCGACTACGGCTGGGCGGTCGGGCTCGCTACGTCGATGCTGCTGTACGTGGTGCTGATGGCGCTGCGGAGCGAGAAGCCCGAGGAGGCCGCGGCCTGACGCGCGGAAGAGGGCGGTCAGCCCTTCTGACCGCCCTCCAGCGCGGCCACCGCTTCCTTGGCGGCTTTGATGGCGCCCTTGTTGATCTCGTCCGTACCGGGCGCCTTCTTCGTCTCGAAGTCACTGCCGTTGTATGTGATGGTCACCAGCGCGTTGGACGCGCGGGCGATCACCACTCCCTCACGGGTCGGCTGCTTGTCCTCGGTGGTGAGGTTCACGACGGAGTAGGCCGAGTCGCCGAGGCCGGGGACCGCGCCTCCGCCGCTTTTGTCCGCGATGCGGTCCTCATAGGACTTCTGCGCCGCTTCGTCCGTCTCCTTGATCTCGTACGAGACGTCGAGCCAGCGGTAGTCGAACCCCTTCAGTGCGTTCCAGGAGCAGGTGCGGCGCACGGACTTGTCGGTCGACGCGATCTCCTGGCCGGCCGTCTTGGCGCCCGGAACCAGGGACTCGACCGTCTTCTTCGTCACGCCGTCGCAGGGCTCGGGCGAGGCGGCGTACGTCTTGGTGGCCGCGGACGCCGCCGGGGCGGACGCCGAATCGGTGGCCTTTTGCGTGGGTTTGCGCTCGGCGGTCGTGGTCGCGGCGAACGGGCCGGACGACAGGGCCCAGCCCGCCGAGGCGAGCACGGCGACCGGCAGCAGACGCGCGGTCAGAGCGAGCGGCATAGGAAGAGAACGCACGGCGCACTTCTCGTGGGGGATGGTGCGGAAGGAGTCCGCACTGCGGACGGGACGCCAGTGTCACATGAGTCCTTGTGAGGCGGAAGTGCCAACTCGCTCTGTGCCTGTCTGGTGACACTTGCTCACTGTTGACGGGCTGTGGGATGACGTCCGTCGCCCTGCCTCGCTGTCACGAGCCAAACCGAGCCCCGAGGCGGACGCCGCGATCCGTCTCGTACGGGCGCAGGGGGTCTTCCAGGGCCGCGCGTGTGTCGGGCGAGACGGTCCGCCCGGGTGTGCGGGAGAGGATGAAGTCGACGGCGTCCGCGGCGTCCCGGCCCCACACCGTGGCCGTGTCGACCGGGGTCACGCTCACGTCGGCGTACCCGTGGAGGACCTCGAGGATGCGTGCCGGGTCGGACAGCGACGCCATCGCGACCTGCGCACCAACTACGGCCTGGACGCGTACGTCTTTGACGCGCTGCGGGCCGGCGCCAGCGGATTCCTGCTCAAGGACACCGAGCCCGCCGACCTGCTCCAGGCGATCGAGGTCGTCGCGGGCGGCGAGGCGCTGCTGTCCCCGTCCGTGACCCGCACCCTGATCGGGGAGTTCGTCGCCCGGCCCCCGGACCGGGCCACCGCGCCGGGCCTGGAGTGCCTCACGCGCCGCGAACGCGAGGTCACCGCGCTCGCCGCGCGCGGCTTCACCAACGAGGAGATCGCCGCGCACATGGTCATCAGCCCCTTCACGGCCAAGACCCACATCAGCCGGGCGATGACGAAGCTGTGCGCCCGTGACCGGGCCGAACTGGTCGTGTTCGCCTACGAGTCGGGACTGGTGACAGCGCGCGGGCACGCGGAGTGACGGCGTCCGCCGGGACCCCGTGCCATCATCGGCGCATGATCGCGATACGCCTCCAGTGGACCCGCCCGGCCGCCCTCGCCTGCGTGTTGGCGCTGGCCACGAGCGGATGCGGACTCTCTGCCGAACTGGACCGCGAGAGCAACCCCGAACGCCGCCCCACCCCGGTCCAGACCCACGCCGCCCCACCACCTGTGTCGGCGACCCCCGGGCCCTCGCCGTCCGTACCGGTCCAGCAGGCGCAGGGCTGCCCGCCGTCCGGCCTGCGTTTCGGCACCGGCCTCGTCAACGCGGCCATGGGACTGCGCGCCATGACGCTCACCCTCACCAACTGCGGCACACGGCCGTACGAGCTGAACGGTTACCCGTCCATCAGTGTCCTCGACGGGGAGGGCGCCCTGCTCACCGGCGTGCGGACCGTCCAGGGGACGGACAAGGTGTTCATGGCGCCGGACGATCCCGGCCCCTCGCCGCTGACGCTCGCGCCGGGCGAGACCGCGCGGGCGGGCCTGTACTGGCGGATGGCGGCCGAGGACGGTACGTATCTGCGGGTCGCGCCGGAACAGGGGCGTGACGTCACGACCGTACGCCTGGACGATCCCCTCGACATCGGCCCGGAGAACACGCTGGGCACGACGCCATGGGTCCCCGCGTCCGCGTCGTAGAAACCGAGCCCGGCGCCCCCCTGTCGTGTCCACCGGGCTTGTCGTGTCCGCCGGGCGCCGGGGTTACGGCACGCGCGCCGTCCACTCCGGAGACCCGAACTTCGTTCGCGCCAGCTGCTCCGCCCGGCTCTGCTCCTCCGGCGTCACCTTGCCGTCCGTCAGCCCGTACCGGCCGCGGAACGAGTCGATCATGCGCTCGATGACCGCCTCGCGCGCCAGCCCCGTCTGCCGGCGCAGTGGATCCACCCGCTTCTTCGCGCTCTTCGTGCCCTTGTCGGAGAGCTTCTCCCGGCCGATGCGCAGCACGTCGAGCATCTTGTCGGCGTCGATGTCGTACGACATGGTCACGTGATGGAGCACGGCGCCGGGGCCTCCGCCGGGTCCGACCACCCGCTTCTGGGCGGCGCCCGCGATTTTGCCCTGTTCTGTGGCGATGTTGTTCAACGGCTGGTACCAGGCCTTGATCCCCATGTCGCCGAGCGCGCCGAGCACCCAGTCGTCGAGATACGCGTAGCTGTCCTGGAAGGAAAGCCCCTGGACGAGGGCCTCGGGTACGGAGAGCGAGTACGTGATGGTGTTGCCCGGCTCCACGAACATCGCGCCCCCGCCGGAGATCCGGCGCACGATCTCGATGCCGTGGCGCGCGGCGCCCTCGGGGTCGACCTCGTTGCGCAGCGACTGGAAGCTGCCGATGATCACGGACGGAGCGCCCCACTCCCACACCCGCAGGGTCGGCGGACGGCGGCCCGCGGCGACCTCGCTGGTCAGCACCTCGTCCAGGGCCATGTGCAGCGCCGGGGACTGCGGACCCTCGTGGACCAGCTGCCAGTCGTAGTCCGTCCAGTCGGTGGCGCGCGCGAGTGCCCGGCGCACCGCGATGCCGATTCCCTCCGAGGTCAGGCCGTACATGACCGTGCCCTCGGGGAGCGCGGCGTCGATGCGGGCGGCCAGGCCCGTGGCGTCGGTGTCCGCCGGGGCGCCGTTCAGCGCGTGATCGACGGCGTCCAGCGCCTCGTCCGGTTCGAGGAAGAAATCGCCCGCCACGCGCGCGTGCCGCAGCACTCCGCCCTCGACGTCCAGATCCACCACGACGAGCTTGCCGCCCGGGATCTTGTACTCACCGTGCATCGATCCGCCTCCGTTCCGCTCCATGAGCACCAACGTCGTCCCTGGGCGAATGATTCCGATCATCCCGGTCCATCCGGACAGACGCGGGGTGCCGTGCGCGAGGTCGTCTGCATGCGCTTTTGCCGATCTGAGGAGCATTACCGAGCGTGGGCGACGGGACCGAGGGACGCTGTGGTGGCTGCCGGGGCGGTGGCAGGTACGGCGGAGCAAGGCTCGGCCCGATCCCGGTGACGCATCATGTGGAGTGCGTGGCGATTCTGGAGCCTGCCGGAAAGGGCTCCTGACTTGCGGTTTTGGGTGGTGTGCGCTGTGGGCGTTACGGGCGATATCTCGACGCATGTCTGACGCCCGCGGCGATGTTTGACGCACATTCTGACTAGTTGTCAGGTGCGGAGGGGGTGCTGCCAACCCGGCTCTGAGCGGGCTGGCAGCACCCCTTCTCGTTGATCGCGGTGTCAGATCAGGGGCCGGTCCCGGCCTTGGTACTGGTGGGCTCGCATATTCAACTATCGCCGGTTCTCTGCGAGAACGAACAATCCGGTGACGGTGTGTGGTCGTAGTTCAGTAGGCTCGCCACGCCTGAGACTGGTAGCGGCAGCACCTTCAACCGGCGTCGCGACCGTCCGGAGGAGCCTTGCCCGGCACGGGACCCTGTGTCGCTCCCGACGCCTGATTCTCAGCCGGGTTGCTCGGCCATGACGACCAAACCCGGCCCGCTTTGCTCATCCGCAGGGAGCCGAAGTTCGGCGACCGGGCGCAGTCCAGCCCGCTCGATCAGGTCCACCAGTTGTTCCGGCCGCCATTTGTGTGTCGTCCAACGAACGGGTACACCTCCGTAGGCCTCGGTGCGCACCGCAACCCGGCCTTCGCGGGTGCGGTCAAGGACAGTTACGTGGACCGCGAGGAGCGCAAGGGCAAGGGCGCCTCGGACCACGCGCCGGACGTCGTCGACCTGGACATCCCCAGCTCCTAGCCGCTGCGCGGCACGAGCCGCGTCAGGTCGATCGACTCCGCCATCGCCCGCAGCCCCGCGTCCCCGGGGTGCAGATGGTCGCCGCTGTCGTACGCGGGCAGCATCCGCTGCGGGCGCTCCGGGTCGCGGACCACCGCGTCGAAATCGAGGACCGCGTCGTAGACGCCGCCGTTGTCCCGGATGAACGCGTTGATCGCCGTGCGCCGTGCGTCGGCCTCCGGCGTGCAGCCGTTCCAGCCCTCGCAGGGCACGATCGTCGCGCCGACCACCCGCAGCCCACGGGCCCGCGCCCGGTCCGCGATGGACCGCAGCCCGGCGATCACCTCCTCCGCCGAGGTGCCGCGGAGCACGTCGTTGACGCCTTCGAAGACCACGACCGTACGGGCCCCGGTCTGGGCCAGCACATCGCGGTCCAGCCGGTGCTGGGCGCTCACGCCGCCGATGTCCGTGCTCACCCCGTCGCCCGGGTAGCGGTCGGTGACGACGCGGTTGGCCGAGATCCCGTGGTTGAGCACGCCGTACCGCGGCACGTCCGACTGGGCGCTGAGCCGCCGCGCCAGCTCGTCCGGCCAGCGACGGTTGCCGTCGACGGTCGACTTGTCCCCGTCGGTGATGGAGTCCCCGAGGGTGACCACGGACCCGGCCCCGCCGACCGTGTCGACGCCCGTCAGGAATGGCCAGTTGGTGATCGTGCCGGTGTAGAGGCCGGCGCCGCTGTCGCCCGTACGGTCGCCGCTGCCCGGCGCGCTCACGTACGAGCGCTGGTACGCCCGCGAGTGCACTGGCGCGGCGGTGACCGTCCCCGGCAGATGGATGCTGACCAGCAGATTCGTCCCGGCGGGCACGGCGAAGGGCAGCGGGTCGCCCAACGCCTCGGCGCCCGCCGGGATCACCGTCCCGGGCCGCCCGTTGAAGCTCAGCCGCCGCGGCGGGCCGTCGGCCGCCGCGCCCGCCGCCTGCACGGCGACCGAGGCGGAGCCGATGCGTACCGGCCCGGCGGCGAAGGTGTTGGCGAGCCGGACGCGCACCGCGGGCCCGCCCGCGCTGGTGTGGACGACGAGCCGCAGGGTCCGGTCGGTCCACGGCCCGACCGCGGCGTAACTGGAGGTGCTCGCCGACCAGCTGCCGGTCCAGCCCCCCGCGGGCGTGCGGACGGCTGCCGCGAAGACGTGCAGATCCGCGCCCGTGCCCGGGTCGTCGGGCAGCACGACGGAGGAGATCTCGCGGCCCCGCACCACCGGCACCGCCACCGCGTACAGCCGCGCCTTCTCGGCGCGTTGCCCGTCGGGGGAGTTGACGTGGGGGAGGGCGACGGCCTTGGTGCTGAGCGGCCCGGTGCGCCAGTCGGGGGCGGTGAGGGTGTAGGAGCTGGTGGAGCCGTCGCGGTAGTGCACGGTCCCGGTGCCGCGCACATCGGCGGCCGCCCCGGTCCCGGCGACGAGGAAGGACAGCGCATCGCCGCGGCCGCGCAGCCGTACGGCCTGGCCATCGGCCCGTACGTTGTCGGGACCGCCGCCCGGCTCACCGGCCGCCGTCCGGGGCCAGGTCAGCCGGGCGCCGTCGATCGCGAGCGTGCGGCCGGGAGTCCAGCCCGCGGCGGACAGGTCCTGGGTGGACAGGGAGTTGCCCGAGCCGTCGAAGTCGGCCCCGGAGGGGCGGTCGTCGTCGCTGACCGCCGTATTGTCGAAGAGCCGCTCCAGGGGGAGCGGCTCCGTACGGGGTGCCGGCGGGGAAGATGCCGCGACTGTGGGGGCGCCCGCCGTGACGAGGGAGAGTGCCACTCCTCCCACGACGATTCCGACCGTCCGGCGTCGTCCTGCCTCGAGCATGGCCGCCCCCTCCTGCATCCGCAGTGATCCGACCGGTGCGGGATGAAAGTAGGGAGACCGGTGGGGGACGTCAACGCTCCTGGTGTGAACTGGTGTTGAATTCCGTCCGCCGGGCGCTTCTGTGGTGCCGGACGGAGGATGGATGCGAACCTCAGCGTATGAAGCTCCCGTTCACGGACGACTGGCGCAAGCGGTACGGCCCGGCCGAAGGCATGTCCGTCGTGGGCGCGCCCGTGCAGGACCCCGAGGGAGTGGCCGAGCTGCTCTCCGCATGCGAGCTGCTGCGCAGCCGGGCGGCCTCGGCCGCTCTCCGACTCGACGACTCCGCCCGCACGTTGGAGACCCTGGACCAGCTGCTGCCGCGCCGGCGCGACGACCCGGAGGAGCTGACCTGGCTCGGCAACGACGCGGGCCTCTACCTCGGCACGGTCATCATCCGTACGGTGCCTGGGGCGGCCTGGCAGGTGTGGCCGAATGGGCGGCCGGTGGTGCGGCCGGCCTCGGGCCGCGAGATCGACGTCGTACAGGCGGGCCTCGACTGGGCCGCGGCCGGCGCCCCCGAGCTGTCCGAGGTCTACGCGGAGGCGTCGGAGAGCTGGCAGCGGGTGTGCGCCCGTGCGCCGGAACATGGCGATCCGGGCCAATAATACGGTTATTGCCCGCTTGATGCGTGTCGTGGGGAAGGGCGGCATTCGGCTGGATAGGTTGCGCTGACCGCGACCCGACAGCTGAGAGTGGGCAGAGCTGGCCATGGCCGCAGAAGGAGCCGCCACCGGCACCGCAGCCGATCCGTTGATCGAGCTGTCCGACGTCAACAAGCACTACGGGAGCCTGCACGTCCTCCGGGACATCAACCTCACCGTCGGCCGCGGCGAAGTCGTCGTCGTCATCGGCCCCTCCGGCTCCGGCAAGTCCACCCTCTGCCGCGCCATCAACCGCCTCGAGACCATCGAGTCCGGCACCATCAAGGTGGACCGGCAGCCGCTGCCCGAGGAGGGCCGGGCGCTGGCGAAGCTGCGCTCCGACGTCGGCATGGTCTTCCAGTCCTTCAACCTCTTCCCGCACATGACCGTGCTGGAGAACGTCGCCCTCGCCCCCACCCGCGTCCGCGGCCGCAAGAAGGAGGACGCCGAGCAGCGGGCCCGGGAACTCCTCGGCCGCGTCGGACTCGCCGACCAGGCCGTGAAGTACCCGGCGCAGCTCTCCGGCGGCCAGCAGCAGCGCGTGGCCATCGCCCGCGCGCTCGCGATGGATCCGAAGGTCATGCTCTTCGACGAGCCGACCTCGGCGCTCGACCCGGAGATGATCAACGAGGTGCTGGAGGTCATGCGGCAGCTCGCCGGCGAGGGCATGACGATGGTCGTCGTCACCCACGAGATGGGCTTCGCCCGCGCCTCCGCGCATCGCGTCGTCTTCATGGACAGCGGGCGGATCGTCGAGGACCGCACCCCCGAGGAGTTCTTCACCGCGCCCGAGAGCGACCGGGCCAAGGACTTCCTGTCCAAGATCCTCGAGCACTGAGCGGGAGGTGACGCCATGGACGCCCTGAAGCCCGCACGCGCCAGCGCCGTACGTACGATCGCCGCCGCCCTCGCGCTCATCGCGGTCACCCTCCTCGCCGCCGCCTGCGGCAAGGAGGGCAGCCCGCCCGTCAAGGGCCCGCAGCCCGAGCAACTGCCCCACTACCAGGTCGCCCAGGACTTCGAGCTGCCCGACTCCCCGACCTGGCGGAAGGCGCGGGCGCGCGGCCACCTGGTCGTCGGCGTCAAGGAGGACCAGCCCTTCCTGGGCGAGAAGGACCCGGCCACCGGCGCGTACACCGGATTCGACATCGAGATCGCCAAGATGATGTCGGCCTCGCTCGGCTTCGACCCGGACACCATCCGGTTCGTCACCATCGCCTCGGCCAACCGCGAGACCGCCCTCCAGAACGGCCAGATCGACTACTACGTGGGCACGTACACCATCAACGACCTGCGCAAGCGGCAGGTCGGATTCGCGGGCCCGTACTACATGGCCGGCCAGTCGCTGCTGGTGCGGGCCGACGAGGAGGACATCAAGGGCCCGCAGGACCTGGCCGGCAAGACCGTCTGCTCCGCGTCCGGCTCCACCCCGTACCAGCGGTTGCAACGGGAGTTCCCCGAGGCCGAGGCCGTCTCGTACGACAACTACTCGATCTGCGTGGACAACCTCCTCACCCTCCAGGTGGACGCCGTGACCACGGACGACACGATCCTCCTCGGCTACGCGGCCAAGGTGCCCGACGAGCTGAAGGTCGTCGGCAAGCCCTTCTCGCAGGAGCCGTACGGCATCGGAGTCCCGCGGAACGACAACGCGCTGCGCTTCGCGCTCGACGACGCCATCGAGGAGCGCGAGGCCGACGGCGACTGGAAGAAGGCCTACGACGTCACGCTCGGCCTCTCCGGCGAGCCCGCCCCCAAGCCGCCCCCGGTCGACCGCTATCCGGCGGACTGACCGACCGACGCACGCAGTTCAAGGAGTTCAGGGACCCGATGGACGTCCTCCTCGACAACTGGTCGCTCTACGGCGACGGCCTGTGGGGAACGGTGCAGCTCACGATCCTCGCCTCGCTGCTGGCCCTCGGCCTCGGCACCGTCATGGCCGGCTTCCGCGTGGCCCCCGTCGGGTCCTTGCGGACCTTCGGCACCGCGTGGGTCACCGTCCTGCGCAACACTCCGCTCACGCTGCTGTTCTTCGCCGTGTTCCTCGGGCTGCCGCGGTTCGGCATCGTGCTGCCCTTCGAGACCTTCGCGATCCTCGCCCTCGGCTGCTACACCTCCGCCTTCATCTGCGAGGTGGTGCGCTCCGGGATCAACACCGTCCCGGTCGGGCAGGGCGAGGCGGCGCGCAGCCTCGGCATGACCTTCGTCCAGGTCCTGGGCCTCGTCGTGCTGCCGCAGGCATTCCGGACCGTCATCCCGCCCATCGGCTCCACGCTCATCGCGCTCGCCAAGAACTCCGCCATCGCCGGGGCGTTCAGCGTCCCCGAGCTGCTCGGCGTCTACAAGCCGCTGGGCGAGAGGGGCTACAACATCGTCTGGGCCTTCGTCTGGATCGCTGTCGGCTATCTGATCGTGACGCTCGCCATCAGCGCGCTGTTCAACGTGCTGGAGAAGCGCTGGGGGGTTCCCCGATGACCAGGACCGCGACCGCCCTCTACGACCTTCCCGGCCCGAAGGCCCGGGTCCGGCACCGGTGGTTCGGCGCCGCGGCCGTGGCCGTGATCCTCGCGATCATCGGCTGGATCGTCTACCTCCTGTTCGACACCGGGCAGTTCGAGGCTGTGAAGTGGCGGCCCTTCCAGTACGTGGGCATTCAGGAGCTGCTCCTCGAAGGGCTCGCCAACACGCTCAAGGCGTTCGGCTACGCCGGCGTTCTCTCCCTCGCCCTGGGCGCCGTCCTGGCTTGCGGCCGGCTCTCCGACCACCGGCCCATCCGCTGGCTCGCCACGCTGTTCGTGGAGTTCTTCCGCGCGATGCCGGTGCTGGTGATGATCTTCTTCATCTTCGTGGCGCTGAAGGTGCAGCCGCTGCCCGCGCTGGTGACCGGGCTGACCCTCTACAACGGCTCGGTGCTGGCCGAGGTGTTCCGCACCGGCGTCAACTCCGTGCCGCGCGGGCAGCGCGAGGCCGCGTACTCGCTCGGCATGCGCAAGACGCAGGTCATGCGGTACGTCCTGATTCCGCAGGGAGTACGGGCCATGCTGCCTGCCATCATCAGCCAGCTGGTGGTGACGCTGAAGGACACCTCGCTCGGCTTCCTGATCACGTACGAGGAGTTCCTCCAGGCTGGGAAGCTGATCGCCACCAACCTCGACTACGACCTGCCGTTCATCCCCGTCGTGATGGTGATCTCCCCGATCTACATCGGGCTGTGCATGCTGCTGTCGTGGTTCGCCAACTGGGTGGCCAAGCGCGAGCGGCGCAGTGTGAAGGTAGGCGAGGCGAAGGTGGCCGAGGCGGGCCCGACCGACGTGCTGTCGGGTCCCGGCCCCTCCGAGCGCCTCTGACCGGCGCGCCGGATGGCGGCCACCGTCGGGACGGGTTCCCGGGTGAGGGCGACGCCCACGGACAGCCACACCGCGGCGATGGGCGTGCGGGTGCGGTGGCTGACGCGCCGCCAGGTGGAGGAGAACGGCAGGGCGCCGTCGCCTCGTGCTGACAACGAAGTACGGGAGTCGGTCGTGACCCTCGCCAAGTGGCTGGGGCACTCATCACCGACCATCACTCTCGATCACTACGCCCACTTCATGCCGGAGGCGGGGAAGAAGGGGCGCCGGGCGATCGATAGCCTGCTGCGCCAGCAGATGGATGAGGGCCCGGCTCAAACTCCCCAGATTCTCCCCAGGAGCCGTCCTGAGCGTCGACCGGTCCGGCCGATGCGTGAAAACATCGAGGTGAGAGGCCGTATGTTCACCACCCGCCCTACCCTCCAGGGCACCTTCGGCATGGTGTCCTCCACGCACTGGCTCGCCTCGCAGTCGGCGATGGCCGTCCTGGAGGACGGCGGCAACGCGTACGACGCCGCCGTCGCCGCGGGCTTCGTCCTGCACGTCGTCGAGCCCCACCTCAACGGACCCGCCGGCGAGGTGCCGATCATCCTCGCCCCGGCGGGCGGCGAGGTGCGGGTGCTGTGCGGACAGGGCGTCGCGCCCGCCGGAGCGACGATCGCCCACTACAGGGGACTCGGTTTGGATCTCGTACCCGGTACCGGGCCGCTCGCCGCCGCCGTGCCCGGCGCGTTCGACGCCTGGATGCTCCTGCTGCGCGACCACGGAACCAAGTCGCTCGCCGACGTCCTCTCGTACGCCATCGGGTACGCCGAGGACGGACACGCGCCCGTGGAGCGCGTCGGCGAGACGGTCGAGACCGTGCGCGAGCTGTTCGAGACGGAGTGGACCTCGTCGGCGGAGGTGTATCTGCCGGGCGGCAAGGCGCCGCGACCCGGCGAGCTGTTCCGCAATCCCGCCCTCGCCGCGACCTGGCGACGGCTGCTCGCCGAGATCGGCGGCGAGACGGACCGCGTGGGGCAGATCGAGGCCGCGCGGAGGGTCTGGCGCTCCGGCTTCATCGCCGAGGCCCTGGTACGCCAGGCCCGGCGGCCCACGATGGACACCAGCGGCGAGCGCCACACCGGCACCCTGACAGCCGCCGACCTGGCCGGCTGGTCCGCGAGCTACGAGGCCCCGGCGACGTACGACTGGCGTGGCTGGACCCTGTGCAAGGCGGGCCCCTGGAGTCAGGGCCCGGTCCTCCTGCAGCAGCTGGCCCTGCTCCCGCCCGAGCTGCCGCGCCATGGCTCCGCCGACTACGTCCACCTGCTCGTCGAGGGCTGCAAGCTCGCCATGGCCGACCGGGAGGCCTGGTACGGGGACGCGGCCGACGTTCCGCTCGACGAGCTGCTGTCGCCGGCATACAACGCCGCCCGGCGCGCGCTCGTCGGCGACAAGGCGTCGTACGAGCTGCGCCCGGGCAGCCCCGGAGGCCGTACTCCGCGATTGAGCCGGCACGCGCGCGTGGTGGCCGACGGGGAGCCTGGCTTCGCCGTGGCGGCGGCGCCGGGCGCAGGTGAGCCGACCGTGGCCCGGACGGTCGCGGAACCCGACGTGACGCCGGACGGCGGTACCCGGGGCGACACCTGCCACCTCGACATCGTCGACCGGTGGGGCAACATGGTCGCCGCCACTCCCAGCGGCGGCTGGCTGCAGTCCAACCCGGTCGTGCCCGGACTGGGCTTCCCGCTCGGCACCCGGCTGCAGATGGCCTGGCTGGAGGAGGGGCTGCCCAACTCCCTGACGCGGGGCCGGCGACCGCGTACCACGCTGACCCCCTCGCTGGCGCTGCGCGACGGGGTGCCGGTCATGGCGTTCGGCACCCCGGGCGGCGATCAGCAGGACCAGTGGCAGACGCACTTCTTCCTGTCCGTGGCGCTGCGCTCCGAGGTGCGCGGCGGCCTCGACCTCCAGGGCGCGATCGACGCCCCGAACTGGCACACCGACAGCTTCCCCGGCTCCTTCTACCCCCGCGGCATGCGCCCCGGCAGCCTCACCGTCGAGTCCCGCATGGACGAGTCGGTCGTCAAGGAACTGCGCCGCCGCGGCCATGACGTCCTGGTCGCCGACGCCTGGTCCGAGGGGCGGCTGTGCGCGGTGGCACGGGACCCGGAGACGGGTGTGCTGTCGGCGGCGGCGAATCCGCGCGGGATGCAGGGGTACGCGGTCGGCCGCTGATCGCCGGGCGCGGTCTTGCCGCGCCGGTGTCACGGACCGCCGGGGCCGGTCTTGCCGCGCCGGTGTCACGGACCGCCGGGGCCGGTCTTGCCGCGCCGGTGTCACGGACCGCCGGGGCCGGTCTTGCCGCGCCGGTGTCACGGACCGCCGGGGCCGGTCTCGCCGCGCCGGTGTCACAGACCTCCGAGCCCGATCTGGCCTAGCCGGCGTCGCCGGCCGCCGAACCTTCGGTATGCGATCTCCGAACCCCGGAATTCATGGCAATTCCACTCGTAGTACACCGATCCGGTGGGGATTGTCAGTGGCCCGTGCTCTCATTGAGCCATGATCGTAGACATCGAAACCATCGACGAGTTTCTCGCCCTCCGTACGTCCGACGTCGAAGAAGCGGTGCGCACAGCGGCCGCGGCCGAGATCATGCCGCGTTTCCGGCAGCTCGCCGCGCACGAGATCGACCAGAAGTCCGGCCCGCACGACCTCGTGACGGACGCCGACCGCAAGGCCGAGGAGTACCTCACCGAGGCGCTCACCGCACTGCTGCCCGGCTCGGTCGTGGTCGGCGAGGAGGCGGTGCACGCCAACCCGGCGACCTACGAGGCGATACGCGGCGCGGCGCCGGTGTGGATCGTGGACCCCGTCGACGGAACGCGCCAGTTCGTGCACGGCGACCCCGGCTTCTGCACGCTGGTCGCGCTGACGCTGAACGGCGTCGTGCGCGCGTCGTGGACGTTCGCTCCCGCGCGCGACGAGTTCGCCACCGCGATACGCGGCCGGGGCGCCGTACTCAACGGCGTACCGCTGCTCTCCGGCTCGCCCGAGCCCGGCCGTGACCTGCACATCGCCACGTCCCACCCGGACTACACGACGGACGAGCAGAAGCGTGCCCTCCTCGGCCTGCGCGTCGAGGGCGTCGACCCGCGCCCGTGCGGCTCGGCCGGTCTGGAGTACCTGGCCATCGCCCGCGGTGAGTTGGACGCCACGGCCTTCTCCTGGGAGGCCGCCTGGGACCACGCCGCAGGTCTGCTCCTCGTCGAGGAGGCGGGCGGCGCCCACCTGACCCTCACGGGAGAGCCGTTCCGCGTCACCGGGGGCAACGCGCTGCCGTTCACGGCGGCCCGGGACGAGGCCACGGCCCGCCGGGTGGTGGCCCTGCTGGCCGCGCAGCCCGATCAGGTGGCGGCCGGGATCTGACCGGGAGACCCGCGCGCGATCCGGGGCGTCCGGCCTCCTCAACCCCCCGCGCCCCCAAGGGTGTCAGTCCCCCGGCATATCCTGATCCTCAGTGGCCATCGGCTGACGAAGGAGTCCGAAGGTGCCGTCGATGCTCGATACGGTCGTGGTGGGTGCGGGGCCGAACGGACTGACCGCTGCCGTGGAGCTGGCCCGCCGGGGCTTCTCCGTTGCCGTCTTCGAAGCGCGGGACACCGTGGGCGGGGGAGCGCGCACCGAAGAGCTGACCCTGCCCGGTTTCCGGCACGACCCGTGCTCGGCGGCGCATCCGCTGGGAATCAACTCACCCGCGTTCAAGGCGATGCCCCTGGACCGGTACGGCCTGGAGTGGCTGCACGCCGAGCTGCCCATGGCACACCCGTTCCCCGACGGTACGGCGGCGGTGCTCTCGCGGTCCGTGGCCGAGACGGCCGCCTCGTTCGGACCGCGCGACGCGGGCGCGTACCGCAGGCTCGTCGCCCCGTTCCTGCCCCAGTGGGACACGCTGGTGCACGACTTCATGTCGCTGCCGCTGACCGCGCTGCCCCGCGACCCGGTCACCCTCGCCCGCTTCGGCCTCGCCGGACTGCCGCCGTCGACCTGGCTGACGCGCCGCTTCCACGACGAGCGCGCCAAGGCCCTGTTCGCCGGGCTCGTGGCGCACGTCATCGCCCCGCTCGACGGCATCGCCACCAGCGCCGTCGCCCTGGTCTTCGCCCTGGCCGCACACGCACGCGGCTGGCCGGTCGCGCGCGGCGGCTCCCAGTCCATCTCCGACGCGCTCACCGCGTATCTCAAGGACCTCGGCGGCACCGTCCACACCGACTACGAGGTCAAGCGCCTGGACGACCTGCCCCCCGCGCGGTCGTACGTCTTCGACACCTCGCCCACGGCACTGGCCCGGATCGCCGGCCTGGGCCGGTACTACGAGCGGTACCGGTACGGGGCGAGCGTCTTCAAGGTCGACTACGCGCTCGACGGCCCGGTGCCCTGGACCGCCAAGGAGGCGCGCACCGCCGGGACCGTGCAGATCGGCGGGAGCAGCGCGGAGATCGACACCGCGCTGCGGGCGGCCTCGCGCGAGGGCCGGGCGCCCGACGCACCCTTCCTGATCACCGTTCAGCCCAGCGTCATGGACCCCTCCCGGGCACCCGAGGGCAAGGCGGTCCTCTGGACGTACGGGCATGTTCCGAACGGCTGGACCGGCGATCTCACGGACGCGATCGAGCGACAGCTGGAGCGGTTCGCGCCCGGCTTCCGCGACCGCGTACTGGCCCGCGCGACCGCGGGCCCGCCCGAGCTCGCCGCCCGCAACGCGAATTACGTGGGCGGTGACATCGCCTGCGGCGCCGCCTCCGGGCTTCAGCTCCTGCTGCGCCCCAAACTGTCTGCGTTCCCGTACAGCACCCCGCACCCGGCCGTCTTCCTCTGCTCGTCGGCCACCCCGCCGGGGCCCGGCGTGCACGGCATGTCGGGGCACAACGCGGCTAAGGCCGTCTGGAGGAGGCTGCGACAGTCATGACCACGATCACGCTGGCGCTGGGTGACATCACCCGCGAGTCCGTCGACGCCATCGTCAACGCGGCGAACTCCTCGCTGCTGGGCGGGGGCGGCGTGGACGGCGCGATCCACCGCCGCGGCGGCCCCGCGATCCTGGAGGAGTGCCGCAAGCTGCGTGCCTCCCACTACGGCAAGGGCCTGCCCACCGGCCAGGCGGTCGCCACCACCGCGGGCGAGCTGGACGCGCAGTGGGTGATCCACACCGTGGGCCCCGTCTTCAGCGAGAGCGAGGACCGCTCCGAGCTGCTGGCCTCCTGCTACCGGGAATCGCTGCGCGTCGCCGACGAGCTCGGCGCCCGCACCGTCGCGTTCCCGGCCATCTCCACCGGCGTCTACCGCTGGCCGATGCAGGACGCCGCCCGCATCGCGGTCGAGACGGTCCGGAGCACGGAGACGGCGGTCGAGGAGGTCAGGTTCGTCCTCTTCGACGAGCGGGCGTACGAGGTGTTCGCCGCGCAAGTCCGCTGAGCCGGCCCATGGCGAGGCGCTCGGCCCGCCCATCCGACCACTCCGCCCATCCGACCACTCCGTCGGTCCGATCACTCCGTCGGTCCGATCACTCCGTCACTCCGTCACTCCGTCGGTCCGTCGGTCCGTCGGTCCGTCGGCCAGATCCTCGGCCACCGGGGCCACCGGGGCCACCGGCCACCGGCCGTCGCGCCACCACTCCACCCCGGCTGCCCAGGCCCTGATGCCGGCGACCGTCGTGGTTCTCGCGGCGGGCACCGCCACCGCCGTGCTGCGCATCGGCTTCCCGCGGCACATGGTGGTAGTGCGACGCTTGCCACAGATGTAAGGCGGCCCTCCGGGCGATGCAGCGCCCCCCGATTGCCTCTGACGTGGAGTCCTTCATGACCACACCGCGAGACCTGTTGATCACCACCATGGACGTCAGGTCCAGCCGTCCCGTCGAGCAGGGCGCCCTGTCACTGGCCCTCGCGGGAGCCGAACTGATCGACCTCATCGACGCCCAGGCCCTCACCCTGGACGGCGACCGCATCGTGCCCGGCCCGCAGTGGACCCTGAGTGATCGCCTGCTGAACGAGGCGATGTCGTCGCTCATCCGGCAGGCGCCGTACGAGTCCGTCGGGGACTGGCTGTGGCGCAGGGGCCGTGGCCTGGCCGCGGCCTATCTCGCCGACCTGGAGGCGGAAGGACAGGTCACCCGGCGACGCCACCGCTGGATGTCCGTCCCGACCGGCCGCGCGGGTTTGGTCGACTCACCGGCTCGTCGCCGAGCGGCCGACCGCTGGACATCCGGCGAGCCCGTCCTCGCCGGCCTGGCGGCCGCCGCCGGCGTCCACGACGAGCCGGCCGAAGAGGTCGCGACCGGCGTGGACGAGCCGGTCGCGACGGTCCTGGGCGCCGTCATCGACGCGGTGACGGAACTGGAGGCTGTACGGCAGCGGCGCAGCATCGAAGAGGCGGCCTTCGACAACATCTGGCGAGGTGAGTGACGCAGCGAGGAAGGTGAAGCAGATCCATGCCGGAGCGCTGGCCGGCCTCCGTCTCCTCGAACAGCCGCCGAAGCCTTAGCAGGTCGCCCGTGCCGTCACCGCGCTGAGGGCGGGCGGGGCGGCGCCCACGGCGGACGGGGCGCCGAGGGCGCGAGGACGAGGCGAACGCAGGCCTCGATCCTCAGAGCCCGTTCCCCCCGAGGAGGTCGCGCAAGGCCGCCGTCTCCCAGGGGCTCAGCCCGGTAACGAACCGCTGCAGGGCCGCGATCGGGTCGGGGGCGCGGTCGAGGGACTCGTGCATGGCCTCGGCGGTCAGTTCGGCCGCGCTCTTGGCGGGCCGGTACGCGCCGCGCCGTCCGTCCACGTCACGGCGCACCAGGCCCTTGTCGTACAGGCGCTTGAGGATGGTGTGCACGGTGTTGTAGGCGAGGCCGCCGCCGATCCCGGCCTGGATCTCGGCGGGTGTCAGGGCGTCCTCGGTGGCCCACAGGGCGGCTAGGACTTCGCTCTCCAACGCACCGGCGCTGCGCCGTTCCGCTCTGCCGCGGGGGCCTGTGCCAGCCATGTCCGCCACCTTACAGCGCGTAGGGGCAGGCGGACGGTGTCGGCCCCCGGATGCCTTTCCCGGACTGCACCCCCGCCCGGTGCGCGCTAATTTATCCATGTTTTCCGGACTGTCACCTTGTTGTCCCGACTCCCACCCTTGCCCTCCGTTTGCGGGGTGAAGCAACCCTACGGCTTGTAGGGCTGAAGGGTGGACGATGGCCAAGACCTTGAACCTCCCGCTCATCGGCGCCAAGCGTCATGGCCCGCCGTCGGCCGCCCGCACGTTCGGACACCTCACCGGCCAACGCTGGCTCGCACTGGTGGCGGCCGCTTTCGCCTTGGCCCAACTCGTACTCGTACGCCCCGGAATGGGCCTTGGCTGGGACGAGACGGTGTACGTCAGTCAGGTCAGCCGGCAGGCCCCCGCGGCGTTCTTCAGCGCGCCGCGCGCCCGCGGCGTCCCGCTGCTCGTCGCGCCGATCGCCTCCTGGTCGTCGTCCACGACACTGCTGCGGATCTATCTCGCCCTGCTGTCCGGACTCGCCCTGTTTCTGGCCCTGCGCGTCTGGCGAGGGCTGTTCCCGGTACGGGTGCTGGCCATGGCCGGTGCCCTGTTCGCGACGCTGTGGGTGACCGTCTTCTACGGCCCGCAGGCCATGCCCAACTACTGGGTGGCGATGGGCGCCCTGGCCTGCGTCGGCTGCTTCCTGCGTGCCCAGGCGGACCGCTCCGACCGGGCGGCGCTGTGGGGAGTGGGCCCGAGCACCGCGCTGATGGCGTGGATGCGGCCCACCGACGCGGTCTGGGTGACCCTGCCGCTCCTCGTCGTCGCCGTGGCGGTCCGCCGGTGGCGACGGCCACGGCTGCTTCTCGCCCTCGTCGCGGGCTTGGCGGCCGGAGCGGGCGAGTGGGTCGTCGAGGCGTACGTCAGCTACGGCGGCCTCGGCCAACGGCTCGCCGACGCCTCCCGCATCCAGGGCGGCCTGGGCTGGAACATCGCCGTCGGCGACCAGCTGCGCAGCCTGGACGGACGCACGCTGTGCCGTCCGTGCACCGGGGCGATGCCGGATCCGGTGGTGATGGTGTGGTGGTTCGCTCTGCCGCTGCTCGCCGCGGCCGGCATCGTGGTCGCCGTCAAGGCCCGGCGCGCGGCGAGCACGCTGCTGCCCCTGGCCTGCGCCAGTACGGCGGGCTTCCCCTATCTGTTCATGATCGGATACGCGGCGCCGCGCTTCCTGCTCCCGGTCTACGCCCTCCTCGCGATCCCCGTCGCCGACGCCCTCGTCCACCTGGTCACCACCCCGAGCGGGGTCTGGCGCCCGGTGGCGGCGACTCTGGTGGCGCTCGGCCTCGTCGGCCATCTGGCGGTGCAGTACGCGGTCCTGGCGGGCAGCGTGCGCCGCACCACCGTCTCCCACCGGGGCTGGGCGAACACGGCGGCCGAGCTGCACCGGCTCGGCGTCCTGCCGCCCTGCCTGCTGACCGGCCGGCAGGCCGTCCCGATCGCGTTCTACGCCGGTTGCTCCTCCGTCGAGACCAGCGGGCACAACGCCAACGTCACCCCGGCCGGCATCGTGCGGGCCGGACAGCGCATGCCGGTCGCCGCGCTCACCACCTCGGGAGGCCGCCCGCCCGCGTATGCCCGTGACTGGGAACCGCACGTCATAGGCAACCTGCGCGTCTACGTCGCGCCGGGAGCGGGAGGCCGAGCGGCATGACGCTTCCGCCCGGCGCTCTCGCGACCACCGTCGGCCGACGGGTCTCCTGGCATGCCGGGGTCACGCTCGTCGTGGTGGTGTGCGCGGTGTATCTCGCCCGGCGGCACTGGCCGGTGATCGAGAGCGGAGCCGTCCGGCTCGCCGTCGCGGACCGCGGCTGGCTGCTCGTGGCGGCCTTCGCCACCATGGCGACCTGGGCGTGTTCGGCCCTCGCCCAGCAAGGCGCGGTGGCCCGGCCGCTGCCCGCCGGGCGGCTGGTGGCGGTGCAGTTCGCGGCCTCCGCCGCCAACCACCTGCTGCCCGCCGGTCTCGGGGCGGGCGCCGTCAATCTGCGCTTCCTGAACCGGTGCGGGCTGCCCGTCGCACGGTCGGTGACCGCGCTGGCGGTCAAGGCCTCCGCGGGGACCGTGGCGAGAGGCTGCCTGATCGCCGCGCTCGCGCTGGCCTGCCCCGGAACACTCCGCTTCCCGCACGTCTCCGCGACGGCATGGGCGGTGACGGTCGCGGCGGCCGCCACCGTGGTGGCCCTCCTCGCGGGGCCGCTGCGGCGCGCGCTGCGAGCGGTGCTGGCCGACGTCCGCGCCGTGCACGAAGTCCCCGTGCGGGCGGCCGCGTTGTGGGGCGGCTCGCTCGCCTTCGCCTCGCTCCACGCCGCCGTGGTCGTCGCCGTCACCCAGGCCATCGATCTGCCGCTGTCCCCGGCCCAGGTGGCACTGGCCTACCTCGCCGCGAGCAGCGCCGCCGTCCTGCTGCCCACTCCCGGCGGCTTCGGCTCCCTGGACGCCGCCCTCGCGCTGGCCCTCACCCTCGCCGGAGCACCGGGCAGCGCCGCGGCATCGGCAGTCCTCGGGTACCGGCTGCTCACCGTCTGGCTACCGCTGCTCCCGGGGCTGCTGGCGCTGGGAGTGCTGATGCGCCGCCGGGTGCTGTGAGGTCCTCACTCGGGGGCGTCAGTGAGGCCGAGCCGCAGATGTTCCACGTGGTAGACCGCCTGGTCGAGGAGTTCGGCGACATGGTGGTCGTGCAGCGCGTACACCACCGAGCGGCCGCTGCGCTCGCCGACGACCAGGCCCAGGTTGCGCAGCAGGCGCAGCTGGTGCGAGCAGGCGGACTGCTCCATGCCGACCGCCGCGGCCAACTCCGTTGCCGGGAGCGGCCCTTCGCGCAGCCGGGCAAGGATCAGCAGGCGGGAGGGGGTCGACAGGGCCTGAAGCGTGGTGGCCACCTTGGCGACGTTGGCCGCGTCCAGGCGTACGCGCGCGGCGGCGTCCTGTGCGGCGGTGACGGCTCCATGACCCATGGGCTGTATCTTACCCACCGCATGTGAAGACATGAATGAGTCTTCATGTGTTCCTGTATCGTGCTGCGCGTGACTCCCGCTCTCGCCCCCTCACTCGTCCCCGACCGCCCAGCCACGGCACCCCCTCGGCGCCGTACTCGCGTCCTCGCGCTGCCGGAGGCCCGCTGGGCGCTCCTCGCGACCGTCGCCTTCCTGCTCGCGCTTCCGCTGGACCTGGGCGGTGCGCCCGGGTGGACGTACGGCCCGCTCTACGTGATCGCGTACGCGGCCGGCGGCTGGGAACCCGCGCTCGAAGGGCTGCGGGCGCTGCGCGAGAAGACACTGGACGTCGACCTGCTGATGATCGTCGCCGCCCTGGGCGCGGCCGCGATCGGACAGGTCCTGGACGGCGCCCTGCTGATCGTCATCTTCGCCACCTCCGGCGCCCTGGAGGCCCTGGCCACCGCCCGCACCGAGGACTCCGTACGGGGTCTGCTCGACCTCGCCCCCGCCACCGCGACGCGCGTGACCCCCGGCGGAGAGGAGTCGGTCCCCACTGGCCAACTCGCCGTCGGAGACGTGCTGTTGATCCGGCCCGGGGAGCGCATCGGCGCCGACGGGCGAGTACTCGACGGCACCAGCGAGGCCGACCAGGCGACCATCACCGGTGAACCGCTGCCGGTCCTGAAGACCCCCGGCGACGAGGTCTTCGCGGGCACCCTCAACGGCACCGGAGCCCTGCGCGTCCGCGTCGAGCGCGACCCCGCCGACTCGGTGATCGCCCGGATCGTCACCCTCGTCGAGGAGGCGTCCCGCACCAAGGCGCCGACGCAGCTGTTCATCGAGAAGGTCGAACAGCGGTACGCCGTGGCCGTGGTGGCCGCCACCCTCGCCGTCTTCGCGGTGCCCCTGGCCTTCGGCGCGGACCTCACCGGCGCGCTCCTGCGGGCGATGACCTTCATGATCGTGGCATCGCCGTGCGCGGTGGTGCTGGCCACCATGCCGCCGCTGCTTTCCGCCATCGCCACCGCCGGACGACACGGCGTGCTGGTCAAGTCGGCGCTTGCCATGGAACGCCTCGGCGAGACCGACATGGCCGCCCTCGACAAGACCGGCACGCTGACCGAGGGTGCGCCCGAGGTGACGGCCGTACGTCCCTCGCCGGGGTCCGGCCTGGACGAGGACGCACTGCTAGCCCTGGCGGCCGCCGCCGAGCACCCCAGTGAACACCCGCTCGCCCGCGCGATCGTGGCCGCCGCCCGCGCCCGCGGCCTGCGCCTCGCACCCGCCGCCGACTTCACGGCGAAGCCGGGGCACGGAGTCACCGCCACGGTGGACGGCCAGGTCATCACGGTCGGCCGCCCGGATGCCCACACCTATGCCGAGGACGCCGGTGTCGGTCGCCCGGATGCCCACACCTATGCCGAGGACGCCGGCGTCGGCCGCCCGGACGCGCACGCCGACGCCGAGGACGCCGGCACGGTCGTTCTCGTGGAACGCGTCGGCACCCCCGTCGGCACCCTCACCCTCGCCGACCGCCTCCGCGCCGACGCCCCCGAGACCGTCGCCGCGCTCACCGCCCTGACCGGCACCGCACCCGCACTGCTCACCGGCGACAACCCGCGCGCCGCCGCCCAGGTGGCCGCCGCCACCGGGATCACCGACGTACGCGCCGGTCTGCTGCCGCAGGACAAGGTCGAGGCCGTACTCCAACTCGCCGACCGCAAGGTCCTGTTCGTCGGCGACGGCGTCAACGACGCGCCCGCCCTGGCCGCCGCCCACGCGGGGATCGCGATGGGCCGCGCCGGATCCGACCTCGCCCTGGAGACCGCCGACGCCGTCGTCGTCCGCGACGAGCTGGCGGCCATCCCCGCGGTCGTACGGCTCTCCCGCGCCGCCCGCCGCCTGGTCATCCAGAACCTCGTCGTCGCGGGTACGTTCATCACGGCCCTCGTCCTGTGGGACCTGCTCGGGCACCTTCCGCTCCCGCTCGGCGTCGCGGGTCACGAGGGCTCCACCGTCCTCGTCGGCCTCAACGGGCTGCGGCTGCTGCGGGAGTCCGCGTGGCGGAAGGTGTACGCGGGGTAGCGGCGCTTCGGGGTCACTGGAGCCACCGAGGCCTGGCGCCAGGAGTACACGCAGTGCAACGTGCGCTTCTGGGTGATCGAGCCGGGCTACGTGGACACGGAGCTCTTCGGGCACCAGCAGCATGTCCAGGACCTCGAGGTCCAGCAGCGTGAGGGGAGGGAGGCGCTCCATCCCGAGGACATTGCCGACGCATCGCGGGGCAGGCCAGGGACCAGGCCAGGACACCTCCATGTCGCATTCTCGCCAGACCTGCCCCCTCGCGTGCCCGATGCTTGAGGCATGCGGAACGGAATGCACACGGACACAGAGCGCTGCGTGCGCGCCGTCCAGTCGAAGGACGCGCGGTTCGACGGATGGGTCTTCACGGCGGTCCTGACCACACGGATCTACTGCCGGCCCAGCTGCCCGGTCGTGCCGCCGAAGCCCGAGAACATGACCTTCTACCCGAGCGCCGCCGCCTGCCAGCAGGCCGGGTTCCGGGCCTGCAAGCGGTGCCGGCCGGACGCCAGCCCCGGCTCGCCCGCATGGAACCAGCGCGCCGACCTCGTCGCCCGCGCGATGCGCCTGATCGGCGACGGCATCGTGGACCGCGAGGGCGTCCCGGGCCTGGCCACCCGGCTCGGCTACAGCACCCGCCAGATCGAACGGCAACTGCTGACCGAGCTGGGCGCGGGACCGCTCGCCCTCGCCCGGGCCCAGCGCGCCCAGACCGCGCGGCTGCTCATCGAGACGACCCCCCTCCCGATCGCGGAGATCGCCTTCGCGGCGGGGTTCGCGTCGATCCGCACCTTCAACGACACCGTGCGCGAGGTCTTCGCCCAGTCGCCGAGCGAGCTGCGCGCCCGGCTGCCCAAGAGGCGGGCGGGAGGCACGGCGGACACGCCGGGTGTACGGGCGGGCGGCACGCCAGAGGTACCGGTTGGAGACACGCCGGCGGCACAGGCCGGAGGCACCCCGGGAGCGCTGAGCCTCCGGCTTCCCTTCCGGGCCCCGCTCAACCCCGACAACCTCTTCGGACACCTGGCGGCGACCGCCGTACCCGGCGTGGAGGAGTGGCGCGACGGGGCGTACCGGCGGACCCTGCGGCTGCCGTACGGGCACGGGATCGTCGGGCTGACGCCGAAGTCGGACCACATCGCCTGCCGCCTGACCCTCAGCGACCTGCGCGACCTGCCCGTCGCGATCAGCCGCTGCCGCCGCATGCTCGACCTGGACGCCGACCCGGTCGCGGTCGACGACCAGCTGCGCACCGATCCGCTGCTCACGCCGCTCGTCGACAAGGCGCCGGGCCGCCGGGTGCCGCGCACGGTCGACGAGGCCGAGTTCGCCGTACGGGCCGTGCTGGGCCAGCAGGTCTCGACGGCCGCCGCCCGCACCCATGCGGCCCGCCTGGTCACCGCGCACGGCGAACCGGTCGACGACCCCGAGGGCGGCCTCACCCACCTCTTCCCCTCGGCCGAGTCGCTCGCCGCACTCGACCCCGAGTCGCTCGCGATGCCACGCACCCGCCGCACGACGTTCACCACACTGGTACGCCAACTCGCCGACGGAGCCCTCCACTTGGGGGTGGACAGCGACTGGGAGGAGGCGCGCGCCCGGCTGCTGGCGCTTCCCGGTTTCGGCCCCTGGACGGTCGACGCCATCGCCATGCGTGCCCTCGGCGACCCCGACGCCTTCCTCGCCACCGACCTCGGAATCCGGCGCGCCGCCCAGGAGTTGGGCCTCCCCTCCACCCCGGCCGCCCTCACGGCACGCGCCGCGGCCTGGCGCCCCTGGCGCGCGTACGCGGTCCAGTACCTGTGGGCGACCGACAGCCACCCGATCAACTTCCTTCCTGTGTAAGCCCATTCAAGGATGCCCAGAAAGTTCTGAACGGTGAAACAGCACACAGTCATCGACAGCCCGTACGGCCCTCTGACCCTCGTCGCCGACGACGGCGTCCTGTGTGGCCTCTACATGGCCGGCCAACGCCACCGCCCACCCGAGGAGACCTTCGGCATGGGGGTCCCCCCGCGCGAGCGAAGCCGAGCGTGGGGGAGCGACGACACCCCCTTCGGTGAGGCGACCGCACAGCTACACGCCTATTTCGCGGGGGAGTTGAAGGAATTCGACCTGCCCCTGCGGCTGGCCGGCACGCCCTTCCAGCGCAGCGTCTGGGACCTGCTCCGCACGATCCCGTACGGCGAGATCCGCTCGTACGGCGAGCTCGCCGACGCCCTCGGCAACCCCAAGGCCTCCCGCGCGGTCGGCCTCGCCAACGGCAAGAACCCGATCGGCATCATCGTGCCCTGCCACCGCGTCGTCGGCGCGAACGGCAGCCTCACGGGATACGGCGGCGGCCTGGACCGCAAGAAGCGACTGCTGGACTTCGAGAGCGGCACGGCTCTCTTCTAGTCCGTGCCAGTCGCAGCCAGCTCCTGCTAGTTGCTCTGGTCGCTCAGCGTGCGCAGCAGCTCCGGCAGGGCGGTGCCGATCGGTTCCCGTACGACTTCGTCGGCGCGGTCGTCGTACGGTGTCGGCTCGGCGTTGACGATGATCAGCCGTGCTCCGTGATCGGCGGCGACACCGGCGAGCCCCGCGGCGGGCTGCACCTGGAGGCTGCTGCCGACGGCGATGAACACCTGGCAGGCCTTGGTGATGGCGACCGCCTCACCCAGCACCACCGGGTCGAGCCGCTCGCCGAACATCACCGTCGCCGACTTGAGGATCCCGCCGCACTCCAGGCACGGCGGATCGTCCTCACCGGCGTCGACCCGCGCGAGCGCGTCCTCCATCGGCGCCCTCGCGTGGCACTTGGTGCACACCACGGTCCGCGCGGTCCCGTGCAGTTCCAGCACCTTCCGCGCCGGCATGCCGGCCAGCTGATGCAGCCCGTCCACGTTCTGCGTGATCACCCGCACCGGCACCCCGGACCGCTCCAGCTCGGCCACGGCCCGGTGCGCGGCATTCGGCTCCGCCTGCAGCGTGCGGTTCTTCCGCCGCATCTGCCAGGAGCGTCGCCGGATCTCCGGATCGCCCATGTAGTACTCGTACGTGACGAGCTTCTCGGCTTCGGGGTCACGCCGCCACAGACCGTTGGGGCCGCGGTAGTCCGGGATCCCGGAATCCGTGGAGATCCCGGCACCGCTGAGAAGGGCGACGAGTGGCTTGGTCATGCTGCCGAGGGTAGGCCGCGCGGCGGGGCGCGGCGAATGGATATCGCTGGTCTTCGAGGAGGTTTGGCGGCTGTTGCGCGCCCGGTCAGCCCACCCGGTGGCCGTTTTCCAGCTCCGCCGTCCCCGCGCCCTTGGCCAGTACGTCGAGCCCGGCGAGTACGCGCCGCCCCAGGGCACCCGGCAGATACTCGGCCAGTTCCCCGCGCGGCACCAGCCGCCAGGAGAGCAGCTCCTCCTCCTGCAGGCGGATCGACTTGAGGTCGTCCTCGCCGAGGACCCCGCCGTCGTACAGGTAGGCCACCAGCGGGGGCCGCGCCGCACCGTGCACCCAGTCGACCGCGAGGAGCCGTCCGAGCTCGACGTCGAGGCCGATCTCCTCGGCGGTCTCACGGCGCGCGCCCTGCCGTGGGGTTTCCCCGTCGTCGGATTCGACGGTGCCACCCGGAAGGGCCCAGCCCTCACGGTAGTTGGGCTCGACGAGCAGCACTCGCCCTTCGGCGTCACGGAAGAGGGCGGCGGCCCCGGCGAGGACGCGGGGCAGGCCGGCGATGTAGGTGGCGAAGTCTTGAGTGGTCATCCACGAAGGGTAACGAGCTTCGGCAACCGTTCCTCCGGCTCGCTGCCCTGCTCAGCTGGGCGAGGCGGCAAAGGCTCGCCTACGCCAACGCCCGGCGTACGTGCGGTACTTCGGGGTCACGCCACCGTCCCTAGGGCCGCCGTCCGCTATGTCTCGGCCTCCGCGAGTGGGACTGTGTGCTATGTCTCGGCCTTCGCGAGTGGGACTGTGCGCTATGTCCCGGCCTTCGCGAGTGGGACTGTGCGCTATGTCTCGGCCTCCGCGAGCGCGACCGTGCGCGATGCCAGCTCGCTGATCTGTACCCCGTCGAAGCCGAACACCGCGCTGCGGACCGTGTCCTCCAGCGGATCCTTCCACTGGGATGGGACGGCCTCGGCCCCGCACAGGACGCCCGCGACGGAGCCCGCGGTCGCCCCGTTCGAGTCGGTGTCCAGGCCGCCGCGGACGGTCAGCGTGATGGTGCGGGTGAAGTCGCCGTCGCCGTACAGGAGCCCCGCGGTCAGGACCGCGGCGTTCGGGATCGTGTGGATCCAGCCGAGGCCCGCGGTCTCCTCACCCACGGTGCTGAGTGTGTCCTCCCAGGGCATCCGGGTCTCGTGGAGCGTGAGCACCCGGCGCACGGTGCGCGCGAGGCGGCTGCTCGCGGGGATGACCGTGAGCGCCGTGTCCAGCGCCTGCCGCACGGTGGGGGCGGTGAACGCCGCGGAGATCAGCGCCGCCGCCCACATCGCGCCGTACACGCCGTTGCCGGTGTGGGAGAGGACGGCGTCCCGGCGGGCCAGGGAGGCCGCACGGCGCGGCTGCCCGGGGCTGGTCCAGCCGTAGACGTCGGCGCGGATGAGCGCACCGATCCACTCCTGGTAGGGATTCTCGTACGTCGCCGTCAGCGGCGGTTTCAGCCCATTGGCGAGGTTGCGGTACGCGGCCCGCTCCGCCGTGAACGTCTGCAGATACGGCAGCCGCAGCAGCCACAGATCACCGACCTGCTCCGTGCTGAAGGAGAAGCCGTGGGTCTCCAGGAGGTCGAGCCCGAGGATGGCGTAGTCGACGTCGTCGTCACGGCAGCTGCCGTGAATACGGCCGCGTACGCACTGCCGCCACTCGGGCCGCAGCTCGAACTCGCCGCCGCCGTCGTCAGGGCCGCCGTCGGCGGTGACGGGTTCGGGCAGGTAGTCGGTGAGTGGCAGGGCCGCGGCCTGCCGCAGATAACGGTCGATCCGGTCCCGCGTCCAGTGGTCGCCCTGCTCGACCGGCTTGCCGAGCATGTTGCCGGCGATCCGGCCCAGCCAGCCCCCGAGGATGCGGTCGGCGAGCTCAGTGCCCACAGGGGTCATAGCTCTGGTTTACCCAATTCCGGGCGGGCACGCGCGGTATTCCGGGAGCCGGACAATCGGGGAGCCGTGTGGTTCCGCGGGCGGGCGGGGCATGACGGCGGGGGCTCCCTCCGGTTAAGGTCGCAGCGGCGCGACTGCCTTGACGTGAGCAAGGCCCGGAAAGCAAGGGGAATGCAAGGTGGCGGACGCTGCAGGGAATCGGACTCCGCGTGTGCTCATCGCCGCGGACAAGTTCAAGGGATCGCTGACGGCCGTACAGGTCGCGGAGCGGGTCACGGCGGGACTGCGCCGGGTCGCGCCGCGCGTCGAAGTCGAGTCGCTGCCGGTGGCCGACGGCGGCGACGGCACCGTCGACGCGGCGGTCGCCGCGGGCTTCGAGCGGCGTGAGGTGCGGGTGGCCGGGCCGCTGGGTGACGAGGTGACCGCGGCGTATGCGCTGCGCGGTGACACCGCGGTCGTGGAGATGGCGGAGGCGAGCGGGCTGCAGCGGCTGCCCGCCGGGGTCTTCGCGCCGCTCACGGCGTCCACGTACGGCTCTGGCGAGCTGCTGCGCGCCGCGTTGGACGCCGGTGCGCGCACGATTGTGTTCGGCGTTGGCGGTAGCGCCACGACGGATGGTGGAGCGGGGATGTTGTCCGCGCTCGGGGCGCGTTTTCTGGACGCGGAGGGGGAGCCGGTGGGGCCGGGTGGGGGTGCGTTGCGTGACGTGGTGACCGCCGATTTGTCCGGGCTGGACCGTCGCCTCTTCTCGGCTTCGCCCTCGAGCTCGGCTTCCGTGGACTTCGTCCTCGCCAGCGACGTGGACAATCCGCTCACCGGGCCCAAGGGCGCCCCCGCCGTCTACGGTCCTCAGAAGGGGGCGAGCCCTGACGACGTGGCCGTCCTCGACGCTGCCCTCGCCCACTTCGCCACCGTCCTGGAGAAGGCAGTCGGCCCCAAGGCCGCCGCGTACGCGGCAGCCCCCGGTGCCGGGGCCGCGGGTGGGATCGGATACGGGGCCCTCGTGCTCGGCGCCCGGTTCCGGTCCGGTATCGAGGTCATGCTCGATGTGCTCGGGTTCGCGTCCGCGCTGGACCGGGCCACGCTGGTGATCACCGGTGAGGGGTCGCTCGATGAGCAGACCCTTCATGGGAAGGCTCCTGCCGGTGTCGCCGCGGCCGCGCGTGCGGCGGGCAAGGAGGTCATCGCCGTCTGCGGTCGGCTCGCCCTCCCTCCTGAGGTCCTCGGTAAGGCCGGCATTCGCCGCGCCTACCCGTTGACCGAGCTGGAGCCCGACGTCGCGAAGTGCATCGCGGACGCCGGGCCCATTCTGGAGCGGGTGGCGGAGAACATCGGGCGGGACTTCTTGAGCGACGGGCTGGGGTGAGTGGGGGGTTTCTTCGCCCCCTCCGCCCCTACCCGTCCCGTATCTGGGGGGCTCTGCCCCCCAGACCCCCCGTGTCGCGCTGACGCGCTCGTCCTCAAACGCCGGACGGGCTGAAAGACATCGCGCTTCGCGCTCGTCCTCAAGCGCCGGACGGGCTGAGACTTGCCGGCCGGAGCTGAAAACTCAGGCCGCCGCTCCGCCTCCCGCCAACCGATACGCGTCCAGCGCCAGCGTCATCTCGATCAGGTCCCTGGGGCGGGCCAGGGACCTGGACGTCAGTTGTTCCAGGCGCCGCAGGCGGTTGAACACCGTGTTGCGATGGCAGTACAGACGCCCCGCGGCCCGGCCCGCGGAACCTTCGCAGGCCAGCCACGCGTCGAGCGTTTCGAGCAGCACCGCCCGATCCGCCGGCTCCAGCTCCAGCAGCGTTCCGAACACGTCCGCGACCAACCGCCCCGCGAGCTCCGGCTGGCTCACCACCAGGGCGGTCGGCATCCGCTGATCGAGGCGTACGACATCCGTCGCGTCCGGCGGGCAGGTGCGTAAGGCCAGTTCGGCCATCCGCCGCGCCCGCCCCAGCTCGGCGAGGCCCGACACCACCGGACTGATACCGCCCGGCCCCGAGCACCGTCCGTCCAGCAGGTGCGCCACCGCGTCGAGACCCTGACCGGGGCCCAGTGCCACCACGCCGATCTCACAGTCGGCCCGCATCCGCCAGATGAAACGGAGCCCGGCTCCCAGCAGGGGCCGGGGAAACGCCTCCCGCCCGTCGCGGCGCTCGGCACGCAGCACCACCACGGCATACGGCCCGCGCTCCGGCAGATCGAGCCCCGCGGCCGCCCGCGCCGCGAGTCCGGGCGCCTCCTGTCCTTCGAGCAGGGCGTCGAGCAGGGCCTGCAACCGCTCGTCCGTACGGCGCCGCAGCTCCCGCTCCGTGGCAAGGTAGGCCTCCGACGCGATGGTGGCCTGCGCGTCCACGGCCGACCACACCATCGTCGCGGACCGCATCAGCGCCGCGAGCCGCTCGGGCTCGCGGCCCACCGCGCTCTCCAGCAGCGCGTCCCACACGAGATAGCCCGCGGCACGGTAGGCGTGCACGAGCAGTTCCAGCGGCAGCCCCTGCTGGGCCCGGCGCCGGCCCGCCTCCTCGGCGTGCTGCAGGTCGCGGCGCGGCGAGTCCCGTGGCGCGGTGATCGTCTCGATGCCGACACGCATCGCCGTCTCCGCCTCCCGCCACTGCTGGTCGTACGGCAGCACCTGTCCGTAGACCGGGGAGTACTCGGTGAGCTGCCGCAGATGCTCGTCGACGAGTTCCGGCAGCCGTTCCAGCAGAGCCGTGCAGGCCTCCGCGAGCAGTTTCCAGTCATGACCGGTTCGCGGTCTGCGCCCTCCCATGGCCGGAGGATGCCACCGAGGGACGCTGCCGGACAGGCCCCTGACGCGCGGTGTTGTGCGCGCGCACAACCGGCTGCCGCCACCTCTGGGCTCCCGCCGCGTTTCGCCCGCGTGCCGTGGACGGGCGTCCCCGCCGGTGGTGAGGTGAGCGCCACACCGAGTGAGGAATGGGGGGTGCCATGGGCGGTTCCGCTCTTCTTGTGCGGGATCTGTCGGTCGGATACGGACCCGTGCGCGCACTGCGTCAGGTGTCGCTGGAGGTGCCCGAGGGAGCCGTGGTGGCGGTCCTCGGCAGCAATGGCGCGGGCAAGTCGACGCTGCTGCGGGCGGTGTGCCGGACCCTCTCCTTCCATGGGGGAGCGGTGACTGGCGGCACGGTCAGCCTGGGCGGGCGCCCGCTGGACCGGCTGGCGCCGGACCGGGTGGTCGCCGCCGGGGTGTCCCAAGTCCCGGAGGGGCGGCGGGTGTTCGCCCGGATGACGGTCGCGGACAATCTGCGCGCCGGGGCGCTCGGCGGCCCCGGCGGCCGGGCGGACCGGGCCCGCGCCCTGCGCCGCGTGCACGACCTGTTCCCCGTGCTCGCCGACCGGGCCCAGCAGCGGGCCGGCCTGCTGTCGGGCGGGGAGCAGCAGATGCTCGCGGTCGGGCGGGCGCTCATGGGCGCCCCGAAGGTGCTGCTCCTCGACGAGCCCTCGCTCGGGCTCGCCCCGCTGATGGCCGCGCGGATCGCCGACACCGTACGGGAGATCAACGAGCAGGGCACCTCAGTCCTCCTCGTCGAGCAGAACGCCGCCCTCGCCCTGCGGCTCGCTTCCCGCGCGTACGTCCTGGAGGTCGGCGAGGTGACCCTCTCCGGTCCCGCGGACGAGCTCGCCGCCTCCGACGAGGTGCGCCGTCGCTATCTCGGCGTGGTCGACGAGGACGCGGCGGCCGACGCGTCCTCGTCGGCGCGCGGCGGACTTCCGGCCCTGTCGCGCTGGAAGGGGTGAGCCCCACCGTGGAAAGCCCTGAAAACGCCGGGACGTCCGACGCCGCACAGGCTCCAGCATCAGGCGGCGTCCCCGAGCCCGCCGAAGTCCCCGAGACCGCCGGAGCCCCCGAGGGCCCCGAATACCCCGAGGGCCCTGAAGCCCTTGAAACCGCACACCCACCCGCAGCCCCCGACGTCCCGCCGCTTCACGTCAGGGACGTGACGGTCCGCTTCGCCGGGCTGACCGCGCTGGACGGGGTCAGCTTCACCGTGCGTCCGGGCACCGTGCACGCTCTCATCGGACCCAACGGCGCGGGAAAGTCCACGTGCTTCAACGTGCTGTCCGGTGTCTGCCGGCCCGCTGCCGGCAGCGTCCGCTTCGGCGACCAGGAGCTGACCGGCCTGCCGCCCCACCGCATCGCGGAGCTTGGCGTCGCCCGTATCTTCCAGAACCTCGCCCTGCCCCCGCACGCCACCGTCGAGGACTGCCTGCTGCTCGGCCGCCATCGGCTGACCCGTACCGGTTTCCTCGCCGCGGGACTGCGGCTGCCCACGGCGGCACGCGAGGAGCGGCGGCACCGCGAACGCGTCCGCGAGATCGCCGCGTTCGTGGGCCTGGAGCGCCACCTCGACCGGCCCGCGGGGTCGCTCCCGTACGGGCAGCAGAAACTCGCCGAACTCGCCCGGGCCCTGTGCATGGAGCCGCGGATCCTGCTCCTCGACGAACCCGTCGCGGGCATGACCGCCGACGAACGGCGCCGTACCGCCGCGGTCGTCGCCGGGGTCCGCGACAGCCTCGGCATCTCGATCGTCCTGGTGGAACACGACATGGGGGTGGTGATGCGGCTCGCGGACGCGGTGACCGTACTGGACTTCGGGCGCCTGATCGCCGACGGCGCCCCCGGCGACGTACAGAACGATCCCGCGGTGGTGCGTGCCTACCTGGGTGAGCGCACGGACGGAGAGGGGACCGTTTCATGAGCACCTTCGCCGAACTCCTGCTCAACGGCGTCTCGTTGGGCTCCGTCTACGCCCTCATCGCCCTCGGCTTCGTCGTCATCTTCCGGGCCACCGAGGTCGTCAACTTCGCCCACGCCTCGCTGCTTCTCGCGGGCGGCTACGTCACCGCGACCCTCCACGACGACATCGGCTTCTGGCCCGCCCTGCTCGCCGGTGTCGCGGGCGCCGCGCTGGTGGGGGCCGCCGTGGAGTTCTTGGTGATGCGCCGCTATCGCGGCTCCGACCACAGTGTCCTCGCCATCGTCACCATCGGCGTCGACATCCTGCTCACCACCGAGCTGACCCGCCGCCTCGGTACGGACGTCCTGGCGCTGGGCGATCCGTGGGGCGACGCCGTGCTCACCGTCGGGCCGGTCTCCCTCGCGCACACCCGGATCGCGGCCTTCGTCGCCGCGGCCCTGCTCATCACGGTCTTCCTGCTGGCCTTCCGGTACACGTCCTGGGGCGTGGCGATGCGCGCGGCCGCGGAGAGCCCGGAGACCGCGGCTCTGATGGGCGTGCGGCTCGGCCGGGTGTCGCTCGGGGCCTGGGCGGTGGCCGGGGGACTCGCCGCCGTCGCCGCGCTGTTCCTGACCGTCTTCCCGACACCCGGCCTGGAACGGGCCACGTCGCTCGCCGCGCTGAAGGCGTTCCCCGCGGCGATCCTCGGGGGCCTCGACTCGACGACGGGCGCGCTGGTCGGCGGCCTTCTCGTCGGCGTCACCGAGTCCCTGGCGACCGGCTACCAGAGCGACCTCACCTTCCTCGGGCGCGGCCTCGGCGACCTCGCGCCCTACCTGGTCATGGTCGCGATCCTGCTCATCCGGCCCGCCGGGCTGTTCGGCACGAAGGAGCTCGCCCGTGTCTGAGGTCCTCACCCGCGAAGAGGCGAGCGGCGCGCCCCGGCCCGCTCGCGGCCCCGCCCTGCGGCTGCCCGGCTCCCGGGCGTACGGGTGGACCGCCGGCGGCGTCCTGCTGCTCGCCCTGCCCTTCTACCTCGACCGCTTCTGGCTCCAGGCCGGCCTGTTCGCGATGGCCGCGGCCATCGGCGCGATCGGCATCAACCTGCTCACCGGCGCGACCGGGCAGCTCTCCATGGGGCACGCCTTCTTCCTCGCGGTCGGCGCGTACGGCTACTGCGTGTTCGCCGCCGACGGAGGCGACGGCCTGACCGGCCTGGGGCTGCCGACCTGGCTCGCGGCCGTGCTCGCAGTCGCCCTCTCCGGGCTCGCCGGAGGCCTGTTCAGCCCGATCGCGGGGCGGCTGCGCGGCGCCTACCTCGGCATCGCCACGCTCGCCCTGATTTTCATCGGGCAACACGTGCTGTTCAACGCGCGCGATCTCACGGGCGGCTTCAACGGCCGTGACGTACCGTCGTTCAGCGTCTTCGGCCTCACCTTCGACGACCGTGAACTCGTCGTCGCCGCCGTGCCGTTCGGATCCGCCGAGAAGCTCTGGTACGCGGGTCTGGTACTGCTCCTCGGCTGCGGGCTCTTCGCCCGCGGGGTGCTGCGCGGTCGCCCCGGCCGCGCCATGAACGCGATCCGCGACCACCGGATCGCGGCCGGAGTGATCGGCGTGCCCGTCGCCCGCTACCGCGCCGCCGTCTTCGTGCTCTCCTCGACGTACGCGGGCCTGGCCGGGGTGCTGCTGGCCCTGGTCTTCCAGCGGACGGTGCCCGACTACTTCGGGATCGCCCTCTCGCTGGAGTACCTCGCCATGATCGTGATCGGCGGGCTCGGCTCGGTCGCCGGGGCGGTGGTCGGGGCCGCGTTCGTCTCCCTGCTGCCGCAGCTGCTGACCCACTACAGCGACGCGCTGCCCCTCGTCTCGGACCCCGGAACGGGCGGGGTCGCACCGGGCGAGGCATCCCGGTATCTCTACGGCGCCGCCGTCGTGGCGGTGGTGCTCTTCCTGCCGGGCGGCCTGGTCAGGGTGGCCGCCGCCCGGCGTCGCGTCAGGCCCAGCGAAGGGGCTCCTCCGGGGGCCGCTCCAGGGTCCATTCCAGGGTCCACTCCAGGGGAGGAACGATGAGGACGACACAGACGGCCAGGCTGGCCGCGGGGGCGCTTGCCGTACTGCTCGCGCTGGCCGGCTGCAGTTCCAAGGCCAAGGACGGCGACGACGACAAGCAGGCGGCCGGCGGGGTGAAGACCGGCGACGGGGTCTCCGGCAAGACGATCAACCTCGGGGTGCTCACCGACATGACCGGCGTCTACGCGACCCTCGGCAAGAGCGTCACCCAGGCCCAGCAGCTCTACGTGAAGCAGGCCAACGCGCAGGGCGGCGTCTGCGGCTACAAGCTCGCGCTCACGGTGCGCGACCACGGCTACGACCCGCAGAAGGCCGTCTCCGGGTACACGGAGCTGGAGCCGAAGGTCCTGGGCTTCACGCAGTTCATCGGCTCGCCCTTCGTGGCCGCGGTCAAACAGCGCGTCGACGGCCAGGACAAGGGTCTCGTCCTGCCGCAGGCCTGGTCGGCCACCCTGCTGGGCAGCCCGTACATCCGGGTCATCGGCTCGACGTACGACATCGAGACCATCAACGCGATCGACTTCCTGATGCAGGAGAAGGGCCTCAAGAAGGGCGACAAGATCGGCCATGTGTACTTCGAGGGGGACTACGGCGAGAACGCGCTGACCGGATCGACGTACATGGCGAAGCAGTCGGGGCTCACGGTCGTCGAGCAGAAGATCAAACCGACGGACAACGACATGACCGGCCAGGTCGCCGCGCTGAAGCAGGCGGGGGTCAAGGCGATCGTGATCAGCGCGGGCCCGCGTCAGGCCGCCTCACTCGTCGGTGTCGCGGCGGCCGGCAAGTTCAATGTGCCGATCATCGGCAACAACTCGGCCTTCTCCCCGCAGCTGCTCGCCACCCAGGCGGGCCCCGCCCTGACGGCGAACTACTACGTGGCCTCGCCCTCGCTGCCGATCGGGGCCGACACCCCGGAGGCGAAGAAGCTTGTCGAGGACTACCAGGCCGCCTATCCCAAGGACTCCCTGGACAACGGCGTGGTGGCCGGCTGGACCGCGGTCTCCGCGTTCGGCGAGGCCCTGAAGAAGGCGTGTGAGGCCAAGGACCTCACACGTGAGGGCGTCGACAAGGCCCTGCTGACCATCGACGCCTTCGACGTGGGCTTCGGCATCACCCAGGACTTCAGCGACCCGAAGGCGCCGTCCTCCAAGCAGAGCGTCATCCTGCAGCCGGACAAGAACGCTGTGGGCGGCATGAAGGTCGTCCGCGAGGCCGCGGCCTCGTCCGCCGCCGAGGGCTACACCCCCGGAGCCTGACACCCTCGCTGACGTCCGCGTGACGTCCCTCGACCGATGTCGAAGGGCCCCGAACCAGATGGTTCGGGGCCCTTCGACGACGTACAGGGCGGGCGTTAGGGCAGCTGCGCCGCGCGGGCCTCGCGACGGTTGTCCCGGAAGTTGTTCACCTTCCGGGCCGTGGCGAAGAGGGGAATGACCGCACCCATGACCAGCTGCAGCGCGCAACCGGTCTGCAGGAGCAGCATGCCGCTCGGGGCGTCGAAGGCCCACGCCGCCAGCAGCCCCATGCTGAGCACGATCCAGGAGAGCATCGCCACGGCGAGGCGCCCTCGCGGCTTGGGGTACTCGACCCGGCTCACCATCAGCCAGGCCGTGCCGAGGATCGCCATCAGGGTGGCCGGGAAGGGAAGCTCCAGCAGCACGATGGAGACCACCGTCAGCGCCCCGAACGGCGACGGCATGCCCTGGAACGTGCCGTCCTTGACCGTGACGCAGGAGAAGCGCGCCAGTCTCAGCACCACGGCCAGCAGGACCACGATGGCCCCCACCGCCGCCACCCGCTGATGCGCGTCGTCCGCGACCATGCCGTAGACGAGGACGAAGTACGCCGGCGCCAGACCGAAGCTGATCAGGTCCGACAGGTTGTCCAGCTCCGCGCCCATGGGGGAGGAGCGCAGCTTGCGGGCGACCAGACCGTCGAAGAGGTCGAAGACCGCCGCGCAGAGCATGAGGATGACGGCCGTGGCGGCGCTGTGCCGCGCCATGCCCGTCTCCTGGCTGCCGGTGAGGTGCGGGATCAGAATGCCGGTGGTGGTGAAGTACACCGCCATGAAGCCGCACGTGGCGTTGCCGAGGGTGAGGGTGTCCGCTATCGAGAGGCGGAGAGAGAGGGGCATCTCCTCCTCTTCATCCGCCTCGTCGTCCTCGGGTACCCAGCCGGCCTGTGTCTCGGGATCAATCACGGTCAATTCGAGTCACCCCAGCCACGGTCTTCTGACCGACCTCCACGTCGACCTCGACACCCTCGGGGAGGTAGATGTCGACGCGCGAGCCGAAGCGGATCAGACCGATCCGCTCGCCCTGCTCGACCTTGGTGCCCTGGGGGATGTACGGGACGATGCGACGGGCGACCGCGCCGGCGATCTGGATCATCTCGATGTCGCCGAGCTCGGTGTCGAAGTGCCAGACGACCCGCTCGTTGTTCTCGCTCTCCTTGTTGAACGCCGGCACGAACCCACCGGGGATGTGCTCGACCGACGTCACCGTGCCGGAAAGCGGCGCACGGTTGACATGGACGTTCAACGGGCTCATGAAGATCGCGACGCGAGTGCGTCCGTCCTTCCACGGCATGATGCTCTGCACCACACCGTCGGCGGGCGAGATGACCCGGCCCCGGGCGATCTCGCGCTCGGGGTCGCGGAAGAACCACAGCATGCCTGCCGCGAGCGCGGTGGCGGGTACGGCCACGGCCTTGGCGGCGCCGGAGCGGCGCGCGCGGACCAGGCTGAGTGCTGCGGTGGCAACGGTCGGGAAAAGCCACGGCGATGCTCCGCGCGCGAGGCGGACCCGGCCGCGAGGTGCAGAGGTTTGGCTGTGGGGCATGGATGACCTTCGTAGCGGATGATGCCGCGCTGTAACGGGGGACGGCGGCTTTCCCGGGATCGTACCGGTCGCGGGCCACAACTGGGCAAGCCAAGCTGCCGAGTCGACGGCCGAAGAGTGCTGACGGGGTGTGATCTTCTTCTCGAAGAAAACACCCCGAACTCAGACATCTAGCCCTGGAGTCGATACTCTTCGAGCAACCTGCGCCCGATGATCATTTTCTGGATTTCGGCGGTCCCCTCTCCGATCAACAGCATCGGAGCCTCGCGGTAGAGGCGCTCGATCTCGTACTCCTTGGAGAAGCCGTAGCCGCCGTGGATCCGGAAGGCATCCTCCACGACCTCCTTGCAGTATTCGGAGGCGAGGTACTTCGCCATGCCCGCTTCGAGGTCGTTTCGCTCCCCGGAGTCCTTTTTGCGTGCAGCGTTGACCATCATGGCATGGGCGGCCTCGACCTTGGTAGCCATCTCGGCAAGCTTGAACTGGATGGCCTGGTGCTGGGCGATCGGCTTGCCGAAAGTGTGACGTTGCTGGGCATAGGAGACGCCCAGCTCGAACGCACGCTGGGCGACGCCGCAGCCACGGGCCGCTACATTCACGCGGCCGACCTCGACTCCGTCCATCATTTGGTAAAATCCCCGGCCGGTGGTCCCGCCCAGCACCCGATTGGCCGGAATGCGCAGTCCGTCCATGATGAGCTCGGTCGTGTCGACGCCCTTGTAGCCCATCTTGTCGATCTTCCCGGGGATGGTGAGGCCGGGGCGGACCTCTCCGAAGCCGGGCTCCTTCTCGACCAGGAAGGTCGTCATCGACTTGTGGGGCGCGGTCCCCTCGGGGTGTCCTTCGTCGCTTCGGACGAGAACGGCCACCAGAGTCGAAGAGCCGCCGTTCGTCAGCCACATCTTCTGACCGTTCAGGACGTACTGGTCGCCGTCCTTGACCGCCTTCGACGTGATCGCCGACACATCCGAGCCAAGGCCCGGCTCCGACATCGAGAACGCGCCCCGCACCTCGCCGAGCGCCATGCGCGGCAGGAAGTAGTCCTTCTGTTCCTGCGTGCCGTGCTGCTTGAGCATGTACGCCACGATGAAGTGGGTGTTGATGATGCCGGAGACCGACATCCAGCCGCGGGCGATCTCCTCGACGCAGAGCGCGTAGGTGAGGAGCGACTCGCCCAGGCCCCCGTACTCCTCCGGAATCATCAGGCCGAAGAGGCCCAGTTCCTTCAGCCCGTCGACGATCTGCTGCGGGTACTCGTCGCGGTGCTCCAGCTCGGTCGCGACCGGGATGATCTCCTTGTCCACGAAGTCGCGGACGGTGGAGAGGATCTCCTGCTGGATGTCGGTCAGACCGGCGGTCTGGGCGAGTCGCGCCATGGCTACTTCTCCGTCTTTCCCGAAGGGGCGTTCAGTTCCGGGCGGCCGGGCTGCTCGCCGCCGCGCTCCTTGATGTACGTCTCGGTGGGGACCATCACCTTGCGGCGGAACACGCAGACCAGCGTGCCGTCCTGCTTGTAGCCCCTGGTCTCGACGTAGACGATCCCGCGGTCGTTCTTCGACTTCGAGGGCGTCTTGTCGAGGACCGTCGTCTCGCCGTAGATCGTGTCGCCGTGGAAGGTCGGCGCCACGTGCCGCAGCGACTCGATCTCCAGGTTGGCGATCGCCTTGCCCGAGACGTCCGGGACCGACATGCCGAGCAGGAGCGAGTAGATGTAGTTCCCGACGACGACGTTCTTGCCGAAGTCCGTCGTGTTCTCGGCGTAGTTGACGTCCATGTGGAGCGGGTGGTGGTTCATCGTCAGGAGACAGAAGAGGTGGTCGTCGTACTCCGTGACCGTCTTTCCGGGCCAGTGCTTGTAGACCGCGCCGACCTCGAACTCTTCGTACGTGCGTCCGAACTGCATGGTGCTCAGGCCTCCGGGGCTTCGAACGTGCTGGTGCGCTGCATGCCGGCGGCCCGGCCCTTGCCCGAGATGACCAGCGCCATCTTGCGGCTGGCCTCGTCGATCATCTCGTCGCCGAGCATCGCGGAGCCCTTCTTGCCGCCGGCCTCGGACGTGTAGTACTCGTACGCGTCCAGGATCAGCTCGGCGTGGTCGAAGTCCTCCTGGGAGGGCGAGAAGATCTCGTTGGCCGCGGCGACCTGGTCCGGGTGCAGCACCCACTTGCCGTCGAAGCCGAGGGCGGCGGCGCGCTGGGCGACCTCGCGGTAGCCCTCCTGGTTGCGGATCTGGAGGTAGGGGCCGTCGATCGCCTGGAGGTTGTGCGTACGGGCGGCCATCAGGATGCGCATCAGGATGTAGTGGTACGCGTCCGCCGGGTAGCCCGGGGGCTGCTCGCCGACGACGAGCGACTTCATGTTGATCGACGCCATGAAGTCGGCCGGGCCGAAGATGATGGTCTCTACACGCGGCGAGGCAGCGGCAATGTCGTCGACATTGACCAGACCCTTCGCGTTCTCGATCTGCGCCTCAATACCGATCTTGCCGACCTCGAAGCCCATCGTCTTCTCGATCTGCGTCAGCAACAGGTCGAGCGCCACGATCTGCTGGGCGTCCTGCACCTTCGGCAGCATGATGCAGTCGAGGTTCTGGCCCGCGCCCTCGACCACCGTCACGACATCGCGGTACGTCCACTCGGTCGTCCAGTCGTTGACGCGCACGACCCGCGTCTTGCCAGTCCAGTCGCCCTCGTTGAGGAACTTGACGATGGTGTGCCGCGCCTCGGGCTTGGCGAGCGGGGCACACGCGTCCTCGAGGTCGAGGAAGACCTGGTCCGCGGGGAGGCCCTGGGCCTTCTCCAGGAAGCGGGGGTTGCTGCCCGGAACCGCGAGGCAGGAGCGACGCGGACGCAGACGGTTGATCGAATCAGAGGAGCCGGTCGCGGAGCGACCGTCAGGCAGGGTGGTGGTGGGCGACGGGTGGGCGGTCATGCGGGGACCTCCAGGGGGTCGAGCTTGTTCGCTTTCCGGATCTCGTCGACGATACGGCCGATGATTCCCGTGATGTCGAAGTCCTTCGGGGTGAAGACCGCGGCCACTCCCGCGGCCCGCAGTTGTTCGGCGTCGGCGTTCGGGATGATCCCGCCCGCGATCACCGGAATGTCGGCCGCTCCGGCCTCGCGCAGCCGCTCCAGCACATCCGGCACCAACTGGGCGTGCGAGCCGGACAGGATGGACAGGCCGACACCGTGCACGTCCTCGGCGACGGCCGCGTCCACGATCTGCTCGGGCGTGAGCCGGATGCCCTGGTAGACCACCTCGAACCCGGCGTCGCGGGCCCGCACGGCGATCTGCTCGGCGCCGTTGGAGTGCCCGTCCAGGCCCGGCTTGCCCACCAGGAAGCGGAGCTTGCCGACGCCGAGGTCCTTCGCGGTCAGATCCACCTTGCGGCGCACCAGCGCGAGCGCGGTGCCCTCCTCGGCGGTGACCGCGACGGGCGCGGAGGAGACACCGGTCGGCGCGCGGAACTCGCCGAACACCTCGCGCAGGACCCCGGCCCACTCGCCGGTCGTGACACCGGCGCGGGCGCACTCCAAGGTGGCTTCCATCAGGTTGGCGTCGGTGGCGGCTGCGTCTCTCAGCCGCCCCAACGCCCTGCACCGCCGCGAGTGGTTGAAGGGCGGCTGTTGGCGTCCTCGCTCGTCCGAAGGCGGGCGATTCTGGTCCGTACCGCGGTTGGGTACCACCATGGGTTCCTGCTTCGCGGGCCTCTGCCGATCCCCAGAGGGCGCGGTCTTACACAAGCCTCCACAGGCGTCACCTTCCGCCTGCCCGGCGGTAGGTCCTTCAACTGCGTTGTCGGACAGGGCGACTTTATCGGCATTGCGGCGCCAATCACGCAGAGCCTGAACTACCCGGGCCTCGACTGCCGGGTCGACCGTGTGGATCGCGGCGTCCAAGTCGGCCGTGAGCGGGTTCGGCTCGGTCGACTCGAAGATGTTGACACCGACGATCTTCTCCTGACCGGACTCGATACGGCCCCGGCGCTCGGCGTGCGAGGAGACGAGCTGCGACTTGAGGTAGCCGGACTCGACGGCGGCCATCGCGCCGCCCATCTCCTGGATCCGCTCGATCTCGGCCAGCGACTCCTCGACGAGAGCCGACACCTTGGCCTCGATCACATGCGAACCCTCGAAGATGTCCTCGTACTCCAGCAGATCGCTCTCGTGCGCCAGCACCTGCTGGATGCGCAGCGACCACTGCTGGTCCCAGGGCCTGGGCAGGCCCAACGCCTCGTTCCAGGCGGGAAGTTGCACGGCACGCGCGCGTGCGTCCTTCGAGAGCGTCACGGCCAGCATCTCGAGCACGATCCGCTGGACGTTGTTCTCCGGCTGCGCCTCGGTCAGACCGAGGGAGTTGACCTGGACGCCGTACCGGAAGCGCCGCTGCTTGGGGTCCTCGATGCCGTACCGCTCGCGCGTGATCTTGTCCCAGATCCGCCCGAACGCCCGCATCTTGCACATCTCCTCGATGAAGCGGACGCCCGCGTTCACGAAGAAGGAGATACGGGCGACGACGTCACCCTTGCGGTCCTCGGCGATCTGGCCCGACGCGAACACCGCGTCCAGGACGGCGATCGCGGTGGACATCGCGTACGCGATCTCCTGGACCGGCGTGGCGCCCGCCTCCTGCAGGTGGTAGCTGCAGATGTTGATCGGGTTCCACTTCGGGATGTGGTTCACCGTGTAGGTGATCATGTCCGTCGTCAGGCGGAGCGAGGGACCCGGCGGGAAGACGTGCGTCCCCCGCGAGAGGTACTCCTTCACGATGTCGTTCTGGGTCGTCCCCTGGAGCTTGGTGATGTCCGCACCCTGCTCCTCGGCGACGACCTGGTAGAGCGCCAGCAGCCACATGGCCGTGGCGTTGATGGTCATCGAGGTGTTCATCTGCTCCAGGGGGATGTCCTGGAACAGACGGCGCATGTCACCGAGATGGGACACCGGCACCCCGACCCGGCCGACCTCGCCGCGGGCGAGGATGTGGTCGGGGTCGTAGCCGGTCTGCGTCGGCAGGTCGAACGCGACCGAAAGGCCGGTCTGGCCCTTGGCGAGGTTGCGCCGGTACAGCTCGTTCGACGCCTCGGCCGTGGAGTGACCGGCGTACGTGCGCATGAGCCACGGCCGGTCTTTCTGGCGCTCTGTCATCTGGGGACCTCAGATGTTCCGGAAGCGGTTGATGGCGTCGATGTGCTGGGCGCGCTTCTCCTCGTCGCGCACGCCCAGGCCCTCGCGGGGCGCCAGCGCGAGCACGCCGACCTTGCCCTGGTGAAGGTTGCGGTGCACGTCGTAGGCGGCCTGACCGGTCTCCTCCAGGGAGTACACCCTGGAGAGCGTCGGGTGGATCTTGCCCTTCGCGATGAGCCGGTTGGCCTCCCAGGCCTCGCGGTAGTTGGCGAAGTGCGAGCCGATGATGCGCTTCAGGGACATCCACAGGTAGCGGTTGTCGTACTCGTGGTTGTAGCCCGAGGTCGAGGCGCAGGTGACGATCGTGCCGCCCTTGCGGGTGACGTACACGGAGGCGCCGAAGGTCTCGCGGCCCGGGTGCTCGAAGACGATGTCGACGTCCTCGCCGCCGGTCAGCTCGCGGATGCGCTTGCCGAAGCGCTTCCACTCCTTCGGGTCCTGGGTGTGCTCGTCCTTCCAGAACTTGTAGTCCTCGGCGTTGCGGTCGATGATCGCCTCGGCGCCCATCGCCCGGCAGATCTCCGCCTTCTGCGGGCTGCTGACGACACAGATCGGGTTGGCGCCGCCGGCGAGCGCGAACTGCGTGGCGTACGAGCCGAGTCCGCCGCTCGCGCCCCAGATGAGCACGTTGTCGCCCTGCTTCATGCCGGCGCCGTTGCGGGACACGAGCTGCCGGTACGCGGTCGAGTTGACCAGACCCGGAGCGGCGGCCTCCTCCCAGCTCAGGTGATCCGGCTTCGGCATCAGCTGGTTGGACTTGACGAGCGCGATCTCGGCGAGGCCGCCGAAGTTCGTCTCGAAGCCCCAGATGCGCTGCTCGGGGTCGAGCATCGTGTCGTTGTGCCCGTCGGAGGACTCCAGCTCGACGGACAGGCAGTGCGCGACGACCTCGTCACCGGGCTTCCAGGCGTTGACGCCGGGGCCGGTGCGCAGGACGACGCCCGCGAGGTCGGAGCCGATGATGTGGTACGGCAGGTCGTGGCGCTTGGTGAGCTCGCTGAGCTTGCCGTAACGCTCCAGGAAGCCGAAGGTCGGCAGCGGCTCGAAGATCGAGGTCCAGACCGAGTTGTAGTTCACGGAGGAGGCCATGACGGCCACCAGGGCCTCGCCAGGGCCGAGTTCCGGCACCGGCACGTCGTCCAGGTGGATCGACTTGCGGGGGTCCTTGTCGCGGGTGCTGAGCCCGGCGAACATCTCCGTCTCGTCCTTGTGCACGGTGATCGCGCGGTACGAGTCGGGGAGCGGCAGAGCGGCGACGTCGGCAGACGTGGCCGTCTGCGACTGAATCGCGTCCAGGATTTCCTTCACGGTGTTGCCTCCGGCGATAAGCGTCTGAGGGGAGACGCTGAGGGTTACGTCGGTGCTGCTGCTGAGGGGTGTGCCGTCGGTTCGGCGGAGGTGGTGCTGTTGGCAGCGCTTTGTGGCGCAGGAGGTTGCCTGTGACGCAGGCGTCCGGGCGCGCTCGCCATGCGGCTTGCGGGGACAGCCGGCGTACGAAAGGTCTCTGCACGCCGGCCGCCCGGACACCTTCAACGTATGGCACGCCGTGTCACCTGACAAGGCACGGAGTGCCAAAAATTGCGCTCAGGTGAAATCTTTACGTAACAGATGAGCGATGATCGATCAGATGCGCCCGCAAAACACCCAGATCGGGACGCAAAAACGCCGGACGCGCTCAAGGCCCGTCCGGCGATTGAGGACAAGCGGCGGAGCCGCGGTGTTCTGAGAGAAGTCGCTACGACCGTTCCTTGAGCGCCTGCTCGATGGTGCGCATGACCTGGTCCAGGGGCGCATCGACCCGGGCCACGGTCACCAGGACATCCCCCTCCGTGAACGAGGAAGCGGGCGCCGACCGAGGCGCAGCCTCGCGCCCGGCGCCGATCCCCGTGCCGAACGCCTTGCGGACGATGGCGAAGGCGTGGTCCAGCTGGGCCTCCACGTCGCCCTGACCGCCGGCCCGCAGCCAGCGCCGCAGGACGTGGTTGTGCGCCGTGACCACGGCCGACGCGGCGACCTCCGCGAGCAGCGGATCGTCGTTGGCGTCGTCGTCGTGCGCGTGCTCGTCGAAGTGGCCCAGGAGATAGCGCGTGAAGAGCCGCTCGTACCGGGCCACCGAGGCGATCTCGGCCTCCCGCAGCGTCGGCACCTCGCGGGTCAGCTTGTAGCGCGAGACGGAGATCTCGGGCCGGGCCGCGTACATCTTCATGACTTCCTTGATGCCACGGCACACGGTGTCGAGCGGGTGCTCATGGGCGGGTGCCGCGTTGAGCACCGCCTCCGCCCGGATCAGTGTGTCGTCGTGGTCCGGGAAGATCGCCTCTTCCTTGGAGCGGAAGTGGCGGAAGAAGGTACGGCGGGCCACCCCGGCCCGGGCGGCGATCTCGTCGACGGTGGTCGCCTCGTAGCCCTTGGTCGCGAACAGCTCCATGGCCGCGGCCGCCAGTTCTCGGCGCATCTTGAGCCGCTGCGCGGCCGCGCGACTGCCTGCGGCGCTTTCCGGCGCGTCGGGCGTGGCTGGTGTACGTGAGGACTTGGCGGGCTGGGACATGACCCGAACGTACTGCATGTGCGCAGGAGAGCGTGCATGTCCGGGGATCCCCCCGCCCGCGACGGGCGGGGGGTTACCGGTCGGGTCGAGCAGTCCGCCCCAGTCGGCGCTGTCTCTGAACCAGTCGCCCGGGCGCTCAGCGCCGGGCATATTCGCGGAAGCCGCGGCCCGTCTTGCGGCCGAGGCAGCCCGCGGCCACCAGATGCTCCAGGAGCGGCGCCGGGGCCAGGCCCGGGTCACGGAACTCGCGGTGCAGAACCTTCTCGATGGCCAGGGAGACGTCGAGCCCGACCACGTCCAGGAGCTCGAACGGGCCCATCGGGTACCCGCCGCCCAGCTTCATCGCCGCGTCGATGTCGTCAAGAGACGCATAGTGCTCCTGCACCATCTTGATCGCGTTGTTGAGATACGGGAACAGCAGCGCGTTGACGATGAAACCGGCACGGTCACCGCAGTCGACGGCATGCTTCTTGATCTTGACGCAGACCTCGCGAACCGTTGAGTGGGCGTCGTCCGCGGTCAGCACCGTACGGACCACCTCGACCAGCTTCATCGCGGGCGCCGGGTTGAAGAAGTGCATCCCGATCACGTCCTGCGGGCGCGAGGTGACGCGGGCGCAGGCGACGACGGGCAGCGAGGAGGTGGTGGTGGCGAGGATCGCGCCGGGCTTGCAGACCTTGTCGAGAGTGGCGAACAGCTGCTGCTTGATCTCCAGCTCCTCGGCGACCGCCTCCAGCGCCAGATCGACCTCGGCGAAGGCGTCGTACGTGCCCGCCGGGGTGATCCGGTCCAGGGTCTGTGCCGCCGCCTCGGCCGTCATCCGGCCCTTGTCGACAGAACGCGAAAGCGACTTGGCGATACGGGACTTGGCCGCCTCTGCCTTCTCCTCGCTGCGGGCGGCGAGGACGACCTCGTAACCGCCCTTCGCGAAGACCTCGGCGATACCGGACGCCATCGTGCCGGAGCCGGCGACGCCGACGGAGCGGACGGTGCGGCCCGGGGCGAGCGCGGCCCCCTCCAGCGGTGTCAGCGCGTCGCGCACGACGGTGGCGCTGCCGGGAGCCTCGTACGTGAAGAAGCCGCGCCCCGACTTCCGGCCGGTCAGGCCCGCCTCGCTGAGCTGCTTGAGGATGGGTGCGGGAGCGTGCAGCCGGTCGCGTGAGGCGGCGTACATGGCCTCCAGGACCGTCCGCGCGGTGTCGACGCCGATCAGGTCGAGCAGCGCGAGCGGGCCCATGGGCAGCCCGCAGCCGAGCTTCATCGCGGCGTCGATGTCCTCGCGGGAGGCGTACTTCGCCTCGTACATCGCGGCGGCCTGGTTGAGGTAGCCGAACAGCAGCCCGTCGGCGACGAATCCGGGCCGGTCTCCGACCGCGACGGGCTCCTTGCCGAGTTCCAGCGCGAGGTCGGTGACCGCGGCGACGGCCGACGGTGCGGTCAGCACCGAGGAGACGACCTCGACCAGCCGCATGGCCGGGGCCGGGTTGAAGAAGTGCAGGCCGAGCACGCGCTCGGGGCGGGCCGAGTCGGCGGCGAGGCGCGTCACGGACAGGGCGTTGGTGCCGGTCGCGAGGATCGTCTCCGGGCGCACGATCCCGTCGAGCGCCCGGAAGACCTGCTGCTTGATGTCGTACGACTCCGGCGTCACCTCGATGACCAGGTCGGCGTCGGCCGCGGCCGCGAGATCGGTGAACGTACGGAAGCGGGAGAGGACGTCGCCGCGCTCCTGCTCGGTGAGACGCTCGCGCCGCACGGCGCGGGCGGTCGAGGCCTCGAGCGCGGTGACGGCCTGGGTGGTGGCGGCCTCGCTGATGTCGATGCCGATGACCTCGCGGCCGGCCCGGGCGAGGACCTCGGCGATGCCGGTGCCCATGGTGCCGAGGCCGACGACGGCGACGGTCTTGAGCTGGGACAGAGGGATGTCGGACTGGGGAGTGGCCATCGCGGGACTCCTGAGAGAGGGTGACGACTGAGGTGCGCACGTGGAAACGCCAATAGGCGCACACAGTGCGGAGGTTGCGGGTGTTGCCGGGCTGACGAGCGCACACGCCCGGTGCCGTCCTGGGTCGCCGACGAACGGACGCCGCAGGGAACGGTGTTGCCGACCGGCCCTGTCCCGGAGCCGTGTCGTACTCAGGTACGTGAAGTACCGAACCGACTTCCCCCACTGCCCTAAGGGCGTGGGGGGTGCCCCCATCACGGCGGCTGCGTCACCAGGCCGCCATGAATGAGTGCGCGAGTGGGTAACTCGCTCGTCTGAGCTTAACCCGCCAGTAACGAGCGCGCCAGCCCTGAGTTTGTGATGCCCATCCCCGGAGCCGTACGGGCTTCTCCAGGATCGACCGGCTTCTCTAGGCTCGGCGCCATGAACCAAGCGTTGCGATCACTCACGGAGCGTTTACGGACCGAGGCCGGGGCCTCGGCGGCGTACGACCGTCTCCTGGCGACCGAGGACGTGGACGAGCTGGCGGCCGCGCTGACCGCGCCCGGACAACCGCTGTGGGCCCGGGAGTTGGTCGCCTTCCGGCTCGGGGTCGCCGGAGACCGGCGGGCCTTCGAGGCGCTCGTCCTGCTGCTCAACCACCGCGATCCACAGCGCTGCGCGTCCGCCGCGTACGCCCTCGCCCGGCTCGGCGACCCCCGCACGGCGCGCGCGGCGGCCGCACTCGCCACGAACGAGCTGCGTGTCGCCTACGCGCTCCACCCGGTACGGCTCCTGGTCGAGCTGCGCGCCCCCGAGGCCGTGCCCGCGCTGATCACCACCCTGGAGCGCAGGCTGCGCCCGCACGACCCGTACCGCCGAGTCGCCCTTGCGTGCGTGGAGGGTCTTGGCGCGCTGGGGGACGTACGCGCGAGACCCGTCCTCAACGAGGCGCTGGCGCATCCGGCACTCGCGGAAGCGGCCGTCCATGCGCTGGCGCGGCTGCCCAAGGCCTAGGCCCGCCCGCTGTCTGCGCAACTGGCCGTGCACACGGCTCAGTTGATGCCGTGACCGGTTGATGCCGTGACCGGTTGATGCCGTGACCGGTTGATGCCGTCACCGGCTGACGCCGTCACCGGTCAGCGAGCGGACGTAGCGCACCTCGGGCACCGCGACACCGTCCACGTCGAAGGGCTCCTCGGCGCCGTCGGGGCCGAATCCGGCCCGCTCGTAGAAACGGCGCGCCAGGGTGTTCTCCTTGAGCACCCACAGCAGCATCCGCTCGTACCCGGCCGCCGCGCACCGGCCGACCGACTCCCGCAGCAGCGCGCGCCCCACCCCCTCTCCGACCCGGTCGGGATGCACATAGATCGCATACAACTCGACGTCCTCGGTGCGGACTTCACCGTCCCGGTACGGCCCGTGGCAGGCCCAGCCGACGACCTCGCCGTCCTGCTCGGCGATCAGGTCCACGACGGCCCGGTCACCCCGCTCGACGTACGTACGCCGCCGCGCCGCGTCCTCCTCCACGCTGAGCGTGTCGAGGTACGGCTGCGGTATGAGCCCCTTGTAGGCGGTCTGCCAGCCGCGGACGCGGATCTCCGCCACGCGATCGCAGTCGTCGAGGGTCATCGCGCGGACCCGGAGCCGACTCACTCGCCCAGCCGGGACTGGGGTGAGGGGGCGCGGGGCGGCGGGGGCGGCCCCGTCGGGGGCGGAAACGCGCGTCAGCTCACTCATGCGTCCATGGTGGACCACGGGTCTGACAATGCCCCCGACGGGCCATTGCTCAGCGGCGGTTCAGCCCCGGAAGCCGAGCAGTCCGTGCAGCGCCGAGCCGCGCGAGGCGGTGGACGCCGCCTTGGTGGCGGGCGGCTCCGGGTCGGGCAGCTTCTTGCACACCGCGTCGACCTCGCCACCGCTGCGCGGCACCTTGCCGTTGGTCAGATACGCGGCCAGGTGCTTGTCCAGGCAGCCGTTGCCGCTCAGCGTGATGCCGTGGTTCCCGCCGCCCTGCTCGACCACCAGGCTGGAACCGCGCAGTTGGCGGTGGACCGTCACGCCGCCCTGGTACGGGGTGGCCGCGTCGTTCGTGGCCTGGAAGAGCAGCACCGGCGGCAGGGCGTGGTTGGAGACGTCCACCGGGTGGAGCGAGCGGGTCGGCCAGAAGGCGCACGGCGCGTTGTACCAGGTGTTGTTCCAGGTCATGAACGGCGCCTTGTCGTACACCGCCCAGTTGTCCTTGCGCCACTGGTTCCAGTCGCGCGGCCAGGAGGCGTCACGGCACTGCACCGAGGTGTACACGCTGTAGCCGTTGTCGCCCGATGCGTCGACGGCACCCAAGTTCTCGTACGCCTCGACGAGCGCGTCCGCGTCCTTGGCGTTCACGTAGTCAGCGAACGCCTGGGCGAGATGGGGCCAGTAGCCGTTGTAGTAGCCGCCGGGAATGAAGGTGTCCTCCAGTTCGGAGGCGCCCACCGTCTTCTGTGCCGGCTTCTTGGCGAGCGCCGCGCGCATCGCGTACCACTTGGCCTCGACCTTGGCCGGGTCGGTGCCGAGCTTGTACGTCGCGTTGTGCTGGGCGACCCAGGCGAGGAAGGCGAGGTGGCGGTCGTCGAAGGCGTAGTCCTGCCCGAGGTTGTCCTCGTACCAGACGCCGGTGGGGTCGACGATGGAGTCCAGGACCAGGCGCCGCACCCGGTGCGGGTAGAGCTTCGCGTACACGGCGCCCAGGTAGGTGCCGTAGGAGTACCCGAAGTAGTTGATCTTCTTGGCGCCCAGCGCGCCGCGGATCGCGTCCATGTCCCGGACCGCGCTCACGGTGTCGATGTACGGCAGCAGGCTCGCGTACTTCTTGCCGCACGCGTTGGCGAAGGCCTTGGCGCGGTCGAGGTTGGCCTTCTCGATGGCCGGGGTGCTCGGCACGGAGTCCGGGCGTACCGGGTCGGAGTGCCCGGGCTTGCAGTTCAGGGCGGGCTTGCTCTTTCCGACGCCGCGCGGGTCGAAGCCGATGACGTCGTACTGCGCCGCCACCTTCTTCGGCAGCGAGGACGCCACGAACCCGGCGAGGGTGAGTCCGCTGCCGCCGGGACCGCCGGGGTTCACGAGCAGTGGCCCCTGGTACGTCTTGGCGGTGTGCGGGACGCGGGACAGGGCGAGGGTGATCTGCTGACCGTGCGGGTTCGCATGGTTCAGTGGCACCTTCAGGGACGCGCACTGCAGCGCCGGATAGTGGCTGGTGCCGCACTTCTTCCACGTCAGCTTCGCGGTCTGGGTGGTGCGCGGTGCGGTCGCGGGGCCGGCGCTCGCGTCGGCGGGGATCGACGTGGTCATCCCGGCCAGCACGGCGGCTGCCCCGCACAGAGCAGCGGCGCGTTTCTTCATAAGGCCTCCCAGGACGGAGGATGTTGAGCCGTGCACGCCACGGCCTTCGCCGCATCGTCCCGGAAAGGAGGCCCGGAAGAACTCGTTCTGACAAGACTTGACCCGATTGAGCCACGGGATGCGCTCGGATGCCGTCAGAACTGTTCACAGGTCGGTCAGAAATGATCTCGTGTGCTCTCGACGGATGGTGAAGGATCGTCAGAGCAGGGTGAGCTGAGTCGGCTCCGGAATCGCGGGCGGCTCGGCGGGAGCGGTGATCCTGCGCGGCATCCCCGCGCACGTGGGGCCGATGCCGTACTCCTGGGCCAGTTCGTGGACCTGACGGGTGATCCGGCGCTGGTACCACTTCGGGGCGTAGGCGCCCTCCGCGTACAGCCGCTCGTAACGGCGTACGAGGTAGGGGTGGTGGTGCTCCAGCCATGCCATGAACCACTCGCGGGCGCCCGGCCGCAGATGCAGCACGAGCGGGGTCACCGAGGTGGCGCCGGAGGCCGCGATCGCCCGTACGGTGGCGCGCAGTTGGGCTGGATGATCGCCCAGGAACGGGATCACGGGGGCCATCAGGACGCCGCAGCCGATGCCGTGGTCCGTCAGCGTGCGGACGACGTCCAGACGGCGTTCCGGGGCCGGAGTGCCCGGCTCGACGGTGCGCCACAGCTCGGGGTCGGTGAAGCCCACGGAGACGGAGATGCCGACGTCGGTGACCTCGGACGCCTGCTTGAGGAGGTCGAGGTCGCGCAGGATCAGCGTGCCCTTCGTCAGGATCGAGAAGGGGTTCGCGTGGTCGCGCAGGGCCGCGATGATGCCCGGCATGAGGCGGTAACGGCCCTCCGCCCGCTGGTAGCAGTCGACGTTGGTGCCCATCGCGATGTGCTCGCCGTGCCAGCGGTGCGAGGCGAGCCGGCGGCGCAGCAGGTCCGGCGCGTTGACCTTCACCACGATCTGGGAGTCGAAGTCGAGTCCCGTGTCGAGGTCCAGATAGCTGTGCGTCTTGCGTGCGAAGCAGTAAACGCACGCGTGCGTGCACCCCCGATACGGGTTGACCGTCCACTCGAAGGGCATGCGGGAAGCCCCCGGTACGCGGTTCACGATCGACCGCGCCCGGATCTCGTGGAAGGTGATCCCGCGGAACTCCGGTGTGTCGAAGGTGCGGGTGGTCACCGCGTCCGCGCCGAACAGCGCGGCGTTCCGGGCGGGGTCCCCGGCGGGGCCCACTGTGAGGTTCTCCCAGCGCATGACGCCTCCTCGATAGCACTGGCCACAGAATAGAACACATGTTCCCTTGATCGTGCGCGGAGTGCCTTTCCGGCAAGGGGTTGAGTCGAGGGGTCGGGAAGGATGGCTGGGTGAGCAGACAGCGGAAGGTGTCACGGCAGGTGTCGGTGGACGAGCAGATCCAGGTCGTGTTGGCCGTGTTTAAGGGGGAGTTGTCGCCGGCCGAGGCAGCACGTCGGCATGGGGTGTCCTCGGCGACGGTGGGCAACTGGCGGGACGGTTGGTCGACGCGTTCGCCGACGGCGACCCGCTGTTCTGTTCCGCCACACCTACTGCACTCTGCGACCCCACCAGGCCCTCGACGAACGCACACCACGTGCGGCATACCTCGCCGTCGAACACTGCGGTTGGCGTGTAGCCTTTGGCGGACCCGGTACTTGACTGGGAGGTCCTGACATGGCCAGTAAGTTCACCGAGCTTGCGATCGACTGTGCCGATCCCAGCGGTCTCGCCCGGTTCTGGTGCTCGGTCCTTGACTATGAGGTGCAAGACGAAGACGACGGAATTGTCACCATTGGCTCCCCTGCGGTGCCTGAAGGCAAGAACCGCCTTGGCCCAGTGCCACCGACGTTGACATTCGCGCGCGTGCCCGAGGGCAAGACCGTCAAGAACAGGCTCCACATCGACGTCAACCCAACCGACAGGGAGCAGGACGAAGAGGTCCGTCGCCTGCTCGACCTAGGTGCTCGACCCGCCGACGTCGGCCAAATGGGCGATGAGAGCTGGGTCACGCTTGCCGACCCGGAGGGGAACGAGTTCTGCGTCCTTGCGGGCCGCCGCCCCTGATCGGAGGCCGCGCCAGACCTACCTCCGGTCGTCTACCCGCGCTCACGCGAACACGATGAAGAGCCCCTCCAAAGATGGAGAATCCCGACCCGGGCAAGATCGAACTCTGCCAACTTCTTGACTCATGGCATGCGACCTTGTTTACACGCCCCCCGATTTGGGCGGCCGGGCCGCCTGGTGGTTGGCTGACCACACACCCCCGAGGAACCAAGTGCTGGAGGAAGTGCCATGGCGCAGGTCGAGGCCACGACGGAGCGGGTCATCGCGGCGGACGCGGAGGCGGTGTTCGACGCCCTGGCCGACTACAGCGGCACGCGCGCGAGGGTGCTGCCCGAGCATTTCAGTGAGTACGAGGTGCGCGAGGGCGGCGACGGCGAGGGCACCCTCGTGCACTGGAAGCTCCAGGCCACCAGCAAGCGCGTCCGCGACTGCCTGATCGAAGTGAGCGAGCCCACCGACGGCGAGCTCGTCGAGAAGGACCGCAACTCCTCGATGGTCACCACCTGGCGGGTCACCCCGGCCGGTGAGGGCAGGTCGCGCGTCGTGGTCAGCACCGTCTGGAACGGCGCGGGCGGCATCGGCGGCTTCTTCGAGAGGACCTTCGCGCCCAAGGGCCTCGCCCGGATCTACGACGCGCTGCTCGCCAAGCTCGCCGCCGAGATCGAGAAGTAGGTCCCGACGGCAGGCCGCCGCCGACGGCGGCAGGTTGCGGCGGCGTGCGGTCCGCGCGCCGGCGTGCCGCGCGGTCCGCGCCCCGGCGTGCCGTGCGGTCCGCGCCCCAAAGCGTGGCCATCCAGGGCGCGTTGCCCCCTCACCGTTTCGAGTGGATCTCCCTGTCGCGCGACAGTACGCCGTAACTCGTCGCGCTTGCTCGCAGTTGTCGCGATAAGCGGGGATTGTGCGGTGGGCGCGACGAGGGGAGCGGGTACGTGGGCGGGATCACTCTGGTGAAGGAACAACCGGCTGCCGCGCCCCCGCAGGACCCCACTGAGGCGGCGACCGCCGAACCCGTCCAACTGGGCCCGCGCCAGGTTCGGTTGGTCTTCTTCGTGCTCATGCTCGCGCTGCTGCTCGCCGCGCTGGAGCAGATGATCGTGGCCACCGCGCTCCCGAAGATCGTCGGAGAGCTGCACGGCCTGGACAAGATGTCCTGGGCGATCACCGCCTACCTGCTCACGTCCACGGTCGGACTTCCGGTCTACGGCAAGTTGGGCGACCTGTTCGGCCGCAAGGGCGTCTTCCAGTTCGCGATCGTCGTCTTCGTCGCCGGCTCGGCGCTCGCCGGCTGGTCGCGCACCATGGACCAGCTGATCGCCTTCCGCGCGATCCAGGGCGTCGGCGCGGGCGGCCTCATGATCGGCGTGCAGGCGATCATCGCGGACATCGTGCCGCCGCGCGAACGCGGCCGCTTCATGGGCCTGATCGGCGCCGCGTTCGGCCTCGCCTCGGTGGCCGGCCCTCTCCTGGGCGGCTATTTCACGGACCACCTCTCCTGGAGGTGGTGTTTCTACATCAACGTTCCCTTCGGCCTGGTCACGCTGGCCGTCGTCGCCGTCGTGCTCAAGCTGCCGAAGCCCACCGCCAGGGGGCGTGTCGACGTCCTCGGGATCCTGCTCCTGACCGCCGCGTCAACGTGCCTGGTCCTGCTGACCAGTTGGGGCGGCACCGAGTACGCGTGGGGCTCGCGGGTCATCCTGGGGCTCGGGGCGGGCGCGCTCGCCGCCACCGTCCTCTTCTTCGTCGCCGAGCACTTCGCGACCGAACCCCTCATCCCGCTGCGCCTGTTCAAGGACGGTGTCTTCAACACCACCGCACTGGTGGGCCTGGTCATCGGCATCGCCCTCTTCGGGGCCGCCAGCTATCTGCCGACCTTCCTGCAGATGGTCGACGGGGCCACCGCCACCGAGTCCGGACTCCTGATGCTCCCCATGATGGGCGGCATCGTCGGTGCCTCGATCGTCTCCGGGCACCTCATCAGCCGCACCGGCCACTACAAGATCTATCCCGTCCTCGGCAGCGCCCTGTCGGCCATCGGCATGTGGCTGCTGTCCCGCCTCGAAATCGATACGCCCCGGCTGCACTACAGCATCTGGATGGCGGTGCTGGGTGTCGGCGTCGGCATGGTGATGCCGGTCCTGATCCTCGCCGTGCAGAACTCCGTACGCCCGGCCGACCTCGGCACCGCGACGAGCGCCAACAACTACTTCCGGCAGATCGGCGGCAGCGTCGGCGCCGCCGTCTTCGGCACGCTGTTCGCCCATCGGCTCACTGACGCGCTCGCCGACCGGCTCCCCTCGCACGCGGGGACCGGTCTTCCGGACTCCGAGTCCATCACCCCGCAGCTCGTCCACGCGATGCCCGCCGAGCTCCGCGACGACTACATCAGGGCCTACGCGGACGCCATGCCGCGGATCTTCCTCTACCTGGTGCCTGTGCTCGTCCTCGGCCTGCTCATCGCCTTCTTCCTCAAGGAGAAACCTCTGGTGTCCCACCACGCATCCACCGTCGACCCGGAGTCCGCACACGTGAACGCCCCGATCCCACCGAGCCGTTCGGCGTACGCCGCCGGCATCCCCGTCTGCGGCACGGTCCAGCACCCCGACGGCACCGTCGTGCCCCGCGCCGCGCTCACCCTCATCGACGTCTCGGGACAGCAGATCGGACGGGGCGCCAGCGGGGAGGACGGGCGGTACGCGCTGTCCACGCCCGGATCGGGGTCGTACGTCCTGATCGCCGCGGCCGGCGGCCACCAGCCGCAGGCCGTCGCGGTGACCGTCGGCGAACGCCCCGTGGAGCTGGACGTCGTGCTCGGCGGCGCGGGACGCCTCGCAGGCAGCGTCCTGACCGCGGACGGCTCCCCGGTGCGCGAGGCCACCGTCACGCTCACCAATGTGCACGGCGAGGTGGTGGCCACCACACGCAGCGGGCGTGAAGGCGGCTATGTCATCACGGAGTTGGTGGCGGGCGAGTACACCCTAGCCGCCAGCGCGCCCGCGTTCCGCCCGGCCGCGCTCCCCGTCACCGTCCAGGCCGCCCGCGAGACCCGCCAGGACGTCGAACTCGCCGGCGGCGCCGTACTGCGCGGCACCGTACGGGCGGGTGGCGGACGTCCCGTCGAGGACGCGCGCGTGACGCTCCTGGACGCCGCGGGCAACGTGGTGGACACGCTGACCACCGGCGCAGACGGAACGTTCCGGTTCGTCGATCTGTCCTCCGGTGAGTACACCGTCATCGCCGCGGGCTATCCGCCGGTGGCGACCGTGCTCCAGGTCGCCGGGGGAGGCAGGACGGAACGGGACTTGCAACTGGGACACGAGGACTAGGAGGACGGGGCGCTGGGGCCGGGCAGCGGGTGAGGCGTGCACCGATCCGTTGCGCGTCGGCAGCCCCCGTGCGCCATGCGCCGGAGCCGTGCCCGGCACGGTCAATTCCCGTATTGCCACACATCGCGACGGGCTGTCGCCGTACGGTAGTGAAGGCGACACAGATCTTGCGGGGCCGTGGGGAGAGAGGGCCTGGGCCATGGACGGTGGCACCGAGGGAGGCGCAGCTCCCAGCCGTGAAGCTGGGCACGGTTCGGTGGAGCATGCCGCCGTCGGCCGCATCCCCCTGGCGGTGGTCGTCGTGGGCCGCGACGGGCTGGTTTCGCACTGGAGCACCGGCGCCCGGCGACTGTTCGGTGCCCCCAAGGAGGACGCGGTGGGCCGCCCCGTCGTCGACCTGCTCCCCGTCTCCGGCGCTCTCCCCGAGGACGCCGACACGACGCCCTACGGGGCATACGCGGCGTACGACGGACTCGGCCCCGGTCTGGAGTCCTCCCTCGACGGGCGGCTCTCCTACCCGGCCGCCGGGCGTGCCCGGCTCACAGTGGCCGGTCCCGACCGGACCGACGTCCTGTGGTGGGCGTACCCGCTGGTGGGCCCCGGACGGGAGCGGCTGCTGGTGCTCGCCGCCGACGCGGCCGTGATGCGTCACGAGGACCACGACGCCGACGGAGCCCCCGTCGGGCGCATCGTGCCGGGCTTCGCGCTGCACACCGACTTCCCCGGCGCCGAGGAGCTGGCCCGCCGGCTGCCCGAGATACTGCCCAGCATGAGCGTGGGCGAAAGCGCCCGCATCGTCGCGCAGGTCCTCGAACTGGGCTACCCCGTCCTGGAGTTCAGCCAGAACGACCGGGTGCCCGTCACCCCCGACTGGGGCGTGCCAAGAAGAGCCGAGCGCAAGGCGCGCCGCGAGCGGGCGGCCAAGGCGGCGGCCTCCGGCCGTCTCGTGCCGCAGGACGTCCAGGACGAGGGCGAGGACCTCGAATACGTCGCCGTACGCGAACGCCTGGAGTTCCTCAACGAGGTCAGCGGCCGCATCGGCACCTCCCTCGACCTGGCGCAGACCATCCTCGAGGTCAGCCGGGCCGTCGTGCCGCGCTTCACGGATGTGGCGGGTACGTACCTGCGTGAACAGGTCGTCGCCGGTGAGGGTTTCCCCGACGGGGTGCCCGACACGACCACCATGTGGCACCGGGTCGCCCTGGAGCACACGGACGAGCCGGGCCGCTGGGACGACGTCGTGCCGGTCGGCGAGGCCATGCCCTTTCCGGCGCACACGCCGTTCTTCCAGTGCATGACCACCGGTGAGCCCGTCCTCGTGCCGCGCATCAGCGAGCAGATGGGGCACATGATCGCCGCGCAGTTCGAGAAGCGCGACATCAGACCGCTCATCACCCACCGCTCCATGCTGGTCGTGCCCCTGAAGGCCCGCAATGTGGTGCTCGGCTTCATGATCCTGCTGCGCCACCCGGAGCGCGTCGAGTTCAACGACATGGACCGGGTCACCGGCGCCGAACTGGCCGCCCGCGCGGGCCTCGTGCTCGACAACGCGCGCATGTACACCTACCAGGAGAGCGTCGCCGAGACCCTCCAGGACAGCATGCTGCCGCAGATCGCGCCGCGCATGGCGGGCTGCGACATCGCCACCCGCTATCTGCCCGGCACGCTCCTCGGGCGTGTCGGCGGCGACTGGTTCGACTCGGTGAAGCTGCCCGGCTCCCGCACCGCCCTGGTCGTCGGCGACGTCATGGGCCACGGCCTCAACTCGGCCGCGATGATGGGCCAGTTGCGCACCGCCGTCCAGACCATGGCCGCGCTCGACCTGCCGCCCGCCCAACTCCTGCGCAACCTGGACGACCTGGCCCAGCGGCTCGGCGACCCCTACCTCGCGACCTGTCTGTACGCCGTCTACGACCCCATCGCCGGCGAGCTGCACCTCGCCAACGCGGGCCACATCCCGCCCGTCCTGGTCCGTGCCGACGACGGCCGCAGCGAGCTGCTCGACCTGCCGACGGGCGCGCCCATCGGAGTCGGCGGAGTGCCCTTCGAGGCGGTACGCGTGCGCGTGGCGCCCGGCGACAGGTTGGTCATGTGCACCGACGGCCTTGTCGAGGTGCGCGGCGAGGACATCGGCGTCGGCCTCGCCACGCTCTGCGAGTCCGCCGCCCACCCGGCCGCGTCCATGGACGACGCCTGCGACACCATCATCCGCGCGCTCAACACCCGCGGCGGCCGCAAGGACGACGTCGCCCTCCTGATGGCCCGGCTCAACGGCATCGCGTCCGAGGACGTCGCCGAGTGGCGGCTCGCGCTCGACCCGATCGAGGTGGGCAGGGCACGTGCCGTGGTCCGCGAGCAGCTGCATGTGTGGGGCCTGACCGCGTCGGCCGACAGCGCCGAGCTGATGGTCAGTGAGCTGGTCACCAATGCCGTACGGCACGCGCACAGCCGCCAGATCGAGCTGCGGCTCGTCCGGGGCGACACCCTGCTGTGCGAGGTGGCGGACGACGATCACACCCTGCCGACGCTGCTCAGCGCCGGGCCCGGTGACGAGTTCGGGCGCGGCCTGCGTGTCGTCAGCAGGCTGGCCCGCGAGTGGGGGGCCAGCCGGACCAGCGCGGGCAAGACCGTGTGGTTCGAGCTGACACTGCCGCGACAACGCTGACCGGCTGCGGCCACCCTCGCTGACCGAACGCTGCGACGCCGGCCGACTGCGGCGAGGCTGACCGGCCGCCGGGTCGGCGGCCGGCTGTGGTGAGGCTGTCCGGCTGCCGCGAGGCTGAAGCCCCGCCGTGTCGCCCGGTGCGCAGGGGGCGCGGGCGGCGTGCGAAGGCGCGCGGGTCTCGAACGGACCGTGAAGGAACGCGCCGCGCGCTTGTCGCCGCGCGCCGGGCGCGATAAACCGATCTCGGCCCTGCCGTCGAAACTCCCGTCTGCCGCCCTCCGGGCGGACGACGGGAGTGTGATGGCAGAACCTGGCCCGCCAGGTCCCGGCGGGCAGCGGTCGCAACCTGGGGAGCGGGCAATGAGCGTGACGAGTCGGTACAGGGAAGCCTGGGAGAGCTTCTGGCGCGAGGCCCCTGAGGAGCAAGGGGCGGTCTTCTGGGACGCCGAGCCGACGCTCACCGTGGGCGTCCACCTCGCCCTCTTCGAACCGCACCTGGCCGCCCGCGACCTGCCCGTCGTGGACCTCGGCTGCGGCAACGGCACCCAGACCCGCTTCCTGGCCGACCGCTTCCCGCACGTCGTCGGCGCCGACCTCTCCGCCGCCGCGCTCGACCACGCCCACCATGCCGACCCGGCGGGCCAGGCCGCCTACCGGCTGCTCGACGCGGCCGAGAAGTCCGAGGCGGAGACGCTGCACGCGGAGCTCGGCGACGCCAACGTCTATATGCGGGGGGTGCTCCATCAGGCCGAGCCGGACGACCGGCAGCCGTTGGTGGACGGCCTGGCGACGCTGGCGGGGGAGCGCGGCCGGGTGTTCGTCGTCGAACTCGCCGAGGCCGCCGGTCTCGTGCTGAGGGATCTGGCGCAGAGCGGCGACGGCCCGCCCGCCAAGCTGGCTCCGGTCTTCCGGCACGGCATCGCCCCCGGCGAGGTCGCGGACGCCGCGGTCCCCGAGTACCTGCGCGCCGCGGGCCTGACGGTCGTCGCGAGCGGCGAACTCCCGCTCGTCACGACCGAGTACACGGCCGACGGCTCGCGTATCGAACTTCCGTCCCGGTGGCTCGTGGCAGGGCGCGCCAACTGACCGAAGGCAAGGCGGTTCCCTCGGGGGGAGCCGCCTGGCCGGTCCTTCGTCCGTTCCGGCGCCGGACGCCGATCCGCGCTCCGACTCCGCCTCACGGCGCAGCGGTTACCCGAGGCTGCCGTCCTCACGCGCGCGGCAGGATGCGCATGGCCCGCAGCGTCACCCATGAGGCGTAAAGCGCCCGCGATGCCACCGAGCCGTCCTCAACGTCGCCCGATCGGGCGTAATCCGAGGGCCCGTTCACAGGGGGACGGCAGGGCCCCGTTCGGGTGAGGCCATCCGGGTCCGACAGCCGGGAAACGGAACGCCTCGTCACCCACCCGAAGGGACCAATGGCGAAGCGTGAGCCCCTTGTCCCCATTGGCCCGTCCCCCATTCGGAGTTGCGTCCGAACGGGGCTCATGAGTCGGTGGGGGTGGTGACCTGCCGGATCTCACCCCGAGGAGGAGACATGGGCACCGAACAGAAGGGCCATTCGGCCGAGAAGCTGGGCGTCGTTTTCACGGTCCGTGTGATCGAGGGCGGCGAGCAAGGGTTCCTCGATCTGTACGACCAGCTCCGGAAGTCTGTCGCCCGCACCCCGGGCCACATCGTCGAGAGGCTGGGAGAACCCGTGGACGACTCCCGTCAGTGGGTGATCACCAGCGAGTGGAAGACGGCCGAGCACTTCTTCGCCTGGCAGCAGAGCGAGGAGCACCGCGCACTGGTGGCTCCCCTGCGCCAGTGGGTCGACTCGACGCAGTCACTGCGGTACCGGGTCGTCAAGGAGACCCTGGGGGTGTCGTCATGACGCGCACAGCCAACGGCCCCGTCGCCGTGCTCGGCCTCGGCGCGATGGGCGCCGGCCTGGCCGCCCGCCTCCTCGGCCAGGGACTACAGGTCCGGGTCTGGAACCGCACCGCGGAACGGGCCGAACCGCTTGCCGAGGCGGGCGCCATCGTGGCGCCCCACCCCGCCGACGCCGTCGCGGGTACGAGCGCCGCCATCTGCGCCGTCGCCGACGGCGAAGCCCTTGGCGCCGTGCTGCGCGGACCCGACGGCGTGCTGGCCAAGGGCCCCTACCCCGGTGTCCTGATCTGCGCCAGCACCGTCGCCCCCGAAGAGGTCGTCCAGATCGCCGGGGACGTCCCCAGGGTTCTGGACGTCGGCATGCTCGGCAACCGTGACCACGCCCGCGTCGGCGAGCTGCGGCTGTTCGTCGGCGGCGAACAGCGGGCGTTCGACGCCGGCCGGCCGCTGCTGGAGATGCTGGGCAAGGAGGTCGTCCATTTGGGCGCACTCGGTTCCGGCATGCGGATGAAGCTGCTCCTCAACCTGCTGATGGGGATAGAGGTGCAGGCCCTGGCCGAGGCCACCGAACTGGCCACCGCCTGCGGACTCGACCGGCAGCTGGTCCTCAAGACGATCGCGGGCAGCGGTTTCGCCTCGCCGGTCATGGCGTTCAAGTCGCGGCGCCTGGCCTCCGGCCGCTTCGGGGAGCCGGACTTCCGGCTGCGGCTGATGGCCAAAGACCTCATGCTCGCTTCCAAGCAGGCAGCGGCAGTCGGCCTGAGTCTGCCGCTGGCGACGGCCGCGGCAGAGACCCACGTCCGTGCCACCGAGCAAGGACTGGGCGACCAGGACTGTGCCGCGGTCACCCGCGTACTCACACCGAAACCGGAAGCGACACGTGATCATTGACATCCATGGGCATCTGTCCCCACCGGAGGCGGCCGAACGCTTCCCCATGCCCCCGAGCCTGACCGACGTCGACGGCATGCTCGCCGCTCGCGCCCAGGCGGGCATTGATCTCACCATCATCGGCAGCCCCGTCGGCGCCGGCGCGATGGCGCGGGTCCCGGGCGTCGACAACTACGCACAACCACGCGACCGGCTGCGCAGCTTCCACGCGTGGATGTCGGGCCTGATCCGCAGGTTCCCGGACCAGTTGCGCGGTTACGTGTACGCCAACCCGTTCGGCGACGACGATCATCTCGAAGGGGTGCGGGAGACCCTGGCGGATCCCGCCTTCGTCGGCCTGATCACCACCTCCAGCGTCCACGGAGAGCTGCTCGGCTCCCCGCGTGCCGACTCCTTCTTCGCGCTGGCCGCGGAGGCGGGGGTGCCGGTCCTGGTGCACGCACCGGCCGAACCGGTCGGCACCGAACGGGTCGACGAGACCGGCTTCGTCGAGCAGATCGGCCGGTTCGGCGACATCACCATGGGCATGGCCATGATCGCGTTCGCGGGATGGCTGGACAGATACCCCGGTCTGCGGCTGATCGGCGCAACTGGCGGCGGCGCCATGGCGCTGCTGCCGGAGCGCCTGCAGACGGCGGCGCGCCCCCGGCACTGGGCCGGGGGCGTGCCGCCCTCCGGGCGGCCCGCGTCGGCCCCCGGCCCCTCGGCGGCCAAGGCGCCCGCGGCCGACCCGGCGGCGGCCAAGGCACCGACGGCCGACCCGGCCGCCGCGCTTCAGCGCATGTACGTCGACACGAGCCCGTTCAGCCCGGCGCACCTGAGCCTGAACGCAGAGGTGCTGGGGCCCGAACGGATGCTGTTCGGCACCGACTCACCGCCGATGGCGGCGCCGCTGGAGGACTCCATCCGCATGATCGAGAAGCTGCCGGTCGACGGGGCATCCCAGCAGCTCATCCTCGGCGGCAATGCCGAGGCCGTCTTCGACCTGAGGAGTCGTCCATGACCGCAACGCACGATGCCGTCACCGCAGCCGAGCGGTGCACCCCGGAGTTCCGGCGCGACCCTCACGCGGTCTACGCCCAGCTCCGGGAAACGGCGCCGGTCTGCCCCATGAGACCGCCGCACGGCAACGAGACCTACCTGATCACCCGGTACGAGCACGCGCGGGCCGCCCTGTCGGATCCGCGGCTGAGCAAGGACATGTACGGGGCCATGGACGCCTACCGGAGGATCTTCGGTGACTCGTCCGTCGCGCTGGACGACAACATGCTCAACTCGGACGCGCCCAAGCACACCCGGCTGCGCAGGCTGGTCAACTCCGCGTTCACCCCGCGGCGCGTGCAGGCGCTGGGGCCGCGGATCGAGGACATCGCCGGGACTCTGCTCGATGCGTGCCCGGCCCGGGAGCCCTTCGACCTGCTGCCCGCGTTCGCGTTCCCGCTGCCGATCATCGTGCTCTGCGACCTGCTGGGCGTGCCGCCGCAGGACCGGTCGCACATGCAGCAACTGTCCACCACGGTGGCGCAGACCGGCTTCAGCGAGGAGACCAAGCGGGCCCAGCAGAAGGCGGAGGAAGATCTGCACGCGTACTTCACGGACCTCATCGCGGCCAAGCGCGACCGCCCGGCTGACGATCTGCTGAGCGCGCTCACCGCGGTCCGGGACAACGACGGCGGGCTCAGCGAGAACGAGCTGGTCTCCACGGCGTTCCTGCTGATGTTCGCGGGCCACAAGACGACCGCGTACCTCATCGGCAATGCCGTCCACCACCTCCTTTCCCATCCCGCGCAGCTGCGCGCCGTGCGGGAGAACCCGGAGCTGATCCGCCCGGCGGTCGAGGAACTGGTGCGCTACGACGGCTCCGTGGAGAGCGCGACGTTCCGCTACGCGACTGAGGACGTGGAGTACGGCGGGACGCGGATTCCGAAGGGCGCCCTGGTCCAGATCGCGCTCAGTTCGGCCAACCGCGATCCGCTGAAGTTCGATGCCCCGGACGAGCTGGATGTCATGCGCCCCGGGAACGCGCAGGACGCGCACCTTGGGTTCGGGCACGGCAGCCACTACTGTCTGGGGGCCCCGCTGGCCCGGCTGGAGGCGCAGCTGGCCCTCACCGGCCTTTTCGACCGGTTCCCGAGGATGACTCTGGCCGACCCCGCCGGCGAACCGCGATGGCTGCAGGTTCCCTTCCCGGCCTTCCGCGGCCTCGCGGAGCTGCCGGTCGTGCTCGATCCCGCTAAGTGACCGACGCGGTGGTGGACAAGGCCCAGGTCACGGACTTGGGCCTTGTTTGTTGTGTGCGGTCAGCAAGAGGGTGCTTCGTTTGTTCACACGGTGCCGGGCGGGGAATGGGGCTGAACCGCCTCACCTCTTCGTGACAGTCCCCCCGTCGATGCGTAACGTGACCCACCATGAAGATCTCCGCCACCGCCGCGTGTCGCCGGAAACCGGTGTCACCGACCGGACGACTAGCCTGTGACCCGCGACGGGGCCGCGCGTCGTGAAAATCCTCATCAGCGCCGACATGGAAGGCGCCACGGGCGTGACCTGGCCGGCCGACGTGCTGCCGGGGACTCCGCAGTGGGAGCGGTGCCGCTCGATGTTCACCTCGGACGTCAACGCCGCCGTGCTCGGCTTCTTCGACGGCGGCGCCGACGAGGTGCTGATCAACGAGGCGCACTGGACCATGCGGAACCTTCTGCTGGAGCGGCTGGACGAGCGAGCGGAGATGCTCACCGGGCGGCACAAGGCGCTGTCCATGGTGGAGGGCGTGCAGCACGACGACGTGGACGGCATCGCGTTCGTCGGCTATCACGCGGGAGCCGGCATGGAGGGCGTCCTCGCCCACACCTATCTAGCGAACTCGATCACTGGGGTGTGGGTCAACGACGTACGGGCCAGTGAGGGGCTGCTCAACGCGCACGTCGTCGCCGAGTACGGAGTGCCGGTCGTCCTGGTCACCGGCGACGACGTGGCCTGCGAGGACGCCTTGGGGTACGCGCCCGAGGCGCTGAAGGTCGCCGTCAAGGACCATGTGTCCCGTTACGCGGCCGTGTGTCGTACGCCGTCCAGGACCGCCGCCGACATCCGGGCCGCGGCCAAGGAGGCAGCGTCCCTGGCGGTGCGTCAAGAACTGGTGGCCGGGGGGCCGTTCACCGTCGCCGTGGAGTTCGACGCCGAGCACCTGTCGATGGCCGCCACCGTCGTGCCCGGTGTCGAGCGCATCGGGGAGCGGAAGGTGGCGTACACCAGCGACACCATGTACGAGGGGATTCGCACCTTCAAGGCGGTCACCACGATCGTCTCGGCCGCGGTGGAGGAGCAGTATGGCTGACGGACTCGCTCGCGAGGAAGACGCACTGGCTCGCGAAGGAGACGCGCAGGCTCGCGAAGACAGCGCATTGGCTCTCGACGAAGTCGTCCGGTTCACCTCCGACCTCATCCGCATCGACACGACCAACCGGGGCGGCGGGGACTGCCAGGAGCGCCCGGCCGCCGAGTACGCCGCCGCGCGGCTGGCCGAAGCGGGCCTGGAGCCCACCCTCCTGGAGCGCACGAAGGGGCGTACGAACGTCGTCGCCCGCATCGAGGGAACCGATCCGTCCGCCGACGCGCTGCTCGTCCACGGCCACTTGGACGTCGTGCCCGCGCAGGCGGAGGACTGGAGCGTGCACCCGTTCTCCGGGGAGATCCGCGACGGCGTCGTGTGGGGGCGCGGCGCGGTCGACATGAAGAACATGGACGCGATGATCCTGGCCGTCGTACGCCACTGGGCGCGCGAGGGAGTGCGTCCTCGCCGTGACATCGTCATCGCGTTCACCGCCGACGAGGAGGCGAGCGCCGAGGACGGCTCGGGGTTCCTCGCCGACGAGCACCCAGGTCTCTTCGAGGGCTGCACCGAGGGCGTCAGCGAGTCCGGGGCGTTCACCTTCCACGACGGCAGCGGGCGGCAGATCTACCCGATCGCGGCGGGCGAGCGCGGCACCGGCTGGCTCAAGCTCACCGCGCACGGCCGGGCGGGCCACGGCTCCAAGGTGAACCTGGACAACGCGGTGACGCGTCTCGCCGCCGCGATCACCCGGATCGGGTCGTACGCGTGGCCCCTGCGGCTCACCCCGACCGTACGGGCGGCGCTCACGGAACTCGCGGCCCTGTACGGCGTCGACGCCGGCCTCGACGACGTCGACGGCCTTCTGAAGAAGCTCGGCCCCGCCGCCGCGCTCGTCGAGTCGACCGTACGCAACAGCGCCAACCCGACCATGCTGAGCGCCGGTTACAAGGTCAACGTGATCCCGGGGGAGGCCGTCGCGTACGTGGACGGCCGGTATCTGCACGGCTGCGAGGACGAGTTCCGCGCCACCCTCGACCGGCTCACCGGACCGGACGTGGACTGGGAGTTCCACCACCGCGAGGTGGCCCTCCAGGCGCCGGTGGACTCGGCGACGTACGCGAAGATGCGCGCGGCCGTCGAGGAGTTCGCGCCCGAGGGGCATGTGGTGCCGTACTGCATGTCGGGTGGCACCGACGCCAAGCAGTTCTCGCGCCTCGGCATCACCGGATACGGATTCGCGCCGCTGAAGCTCCCGGAGGGCTTCGACTACCAGGCCCTCTTCCACGGCGTCGACGAGCGCGTGCCGGTCGAGGCGCTCCACTTCGGCGTCCGTGTCCTCGACCGCTTTCTGCGCACGGCCTAGGGGGACAAGATGCAGACGTCGGCGTACGGCTCGTGGCCCTCGCCCATCGACGCTACGCTCGCCGCCGCGCACGACGGGCACCCCGAGTTCGTGGGCTTCGTCGGCGACGAGGCCTGGTGGACCGGACCCCGGCCCACGGAAGGCGGACGGCGCACGCTCGTACGGCGGAGGGCCGACGGCACGGAGGAGTCGGTGCTGCCGGCCCCCTGGAACGTACGCAGCCGCGTCATCGAGTACGGCGGTCAGCCATGGGCGGGGGTCATGCGCCCCGACGGTCCCCTGGTGGTCTTCGTCAACTTCGCGGATCAGCGGCTGTATCTCCTCGAACCCGGCGCCGAACCACGCCCGTTGACCCCCGTCTCGTCCGTGGGCGGCGGACTGCGCTGGGTGGACCCGCAGGTGCGGGTGGAGCGCGGCGAAGTGTGGTGCGTCCTGGAGGAGTTCACCGGGGAGGGGCCGAGCGACATACGCCGGGTGCTCGCCGCGGTGCCGTTGGACGGATCGGCGGCGCGGGACCGGGAGGCCGTGCGGGAACTGACCGGCGGGCGGCACCGGTTCGTCACCGGCCCCCGGCTTTCCCCCGACGGCCGGCAGGCGGCGTGGCTCGCCTGGGACCACCCGCGGATGCCGTGGGACGGGACGGAGGTGATCCTCGCGGACGTCGCCGAGGACGGCACGCTGCGCGCCGCGCGGTCCGTCGCGGGCGGCCCGGAGGAGTCCGTCGTCCAGGCCGACTGGGCCCCCGACGGCACCCTGCTGTACGTCAGCGACCGCACCGGCTGGTGGAACCTGTACCGGCTCGGCCGGGACGGCGAGGATACGGCTGTCTGCCCGCGCGAGGAGGAGTTCGGCGGCGCGCTGTGGAAGATCGGGTACCGCTGGTTCGCGCCGCTGGACAGCGGGCTGATCGCCGTCGTGCACGGGCGCGGCGCCACCGCGCTCGGGATACTGGACCCGGAGACCGGTGAGGTCGTCGACGCCGCGGGCCCGTGGAGCGAGTTCGCCCCGGCGTTCGCCGCGCACGGAAGCAGGGTCGTGGGCGTCGGGGCCAGCCCCCGCAGCGCCTATGAGGTCGTCGAACTGGACGCCAGCACCGGGCGGGCCCGGGTGATCGGCGCCGCGCACGACGACCCGGTGGACCCCGCGTACTACCCGGAGCCGCAGATCCGCACCTTCAGCGGGCCCGCTGGGCGCGAGATCCACGCGCACGTCTACCCACCGCACCACCCCGGCCACGCCGCCTCGGGCGACGAGCTGCCGCCGTACGTCGTGTGGGCGCACGGCGGTCCCACCGGCCGCGCGCCCCTCGTCCTCGACCTGGAGATCGCCTACTTCACCTCACGCGGGATCGGCGTCGCGGAGGTCAACTACGGGGGATCGACGGGCCACGGGCGGGAGTACCGCAACCGGCTGCGCGAGCAGTGGGGCGTCGTCGACGTCGAGGACTGCGCGGCCGTCGCGCTCGCGCTCGCCGAGGAGGGCACCGCCGACCGGCGGCGGCTCGCCATCCGTGGGGGCAGCGCGGGCGGCTGGACGACGGCCGCGTCCCTGACGAGCACCGATGTGTACGCCTGCGGCACGATCATCTACCCGATCCTCGACCTCACCGGATGGGCGTCGGGCGAGACGCACGACTTCGAGTCGCGGTACCTGGAGACACTGGTCGGACCGCTCGCGGAAGTGCCCGGACGGTACGCACAGCGCTCGCCCACCGAGCAGGCCGACCGGATCACCGCCCCCTTCCTGCTGCTCCAGGGGCTCGACGACGCCATCTGCCCGCCCGTGCAGTGCGAGCGGTTCCTCGCCAGGCTGGAGCAGCATGGCCGGCGCGTTCCGCACGCCTACATCGCCTTCGAGGGCGAGGGGCACGGCTTCCGACGGGCCGAGACGATGGTGCGGGTCCTGGAGTCGGAACTCTCGCTGTACGCACAGGTCTTCGGGCTTAACCCGCCCGGCATCCCTACCTTGGAGCTGGCCAAGTGAAGCCCAGCGAGCTGGAATTCGACCGGAAACCGGAGCACGCCGAGTGACCTCACCGACCCCCCTGACCCGACCCGCGCGGCTCGCCGCAGGTGCCCGCGTCGCCGTCGTCGCGCCCAGCGGGCCCGTGCCCGAGGAGCGGCTCCAGGCGGGCCTCGACATCCTGCGCGGCTGGGACCTCGACCCGGTGGTGGCACCCCATGTCCTGGACCGGCACACCGAGTTCCCCTATCTGGCCGGTACCGACGCGCACCGGGCCGCCGACTTCCAGGCCGCCTGGTGCGATCCGGACGTCGACGCGGTGCTGTGCGCCCGCGGCGGATACGGCGCGCAGCGCATGGTCGACCTCCTCGACTGGGACGCCCTGCGGGCCGCGGGACCCAAGGTGTTCGTCGGGTTCAGTGACATCACGGCGCTGCACGAGGCGTTCGCGACCCGCCTGGGGCTCGCGACCCTGCACGGGCCGATGGTGGGGGCCCTCGACTTCGTCAAGAACACCTTGGCGCAGGAGCATCTGCGGGCGACGCTCTTCGAGCCCGAATCGGTGCGGACCATCGCATCGAGCGGGACTGCCGCCCTGGTGCCCGGGCGGGCCCGGGGCATCACCCTCGGCGGCTGCGTGAGCCTGCTCGCCGCCGACCTCGGCACGCCGCACGCCCGCGCCTCCGCCCGGGGCGGGCTGCTGCTGATCGAGGACATCGGCGAGGAGGCGTACCGCCTCGACCGGATCCTGACCCAGCTGCTGCGGGCCGGCTGGCTCGACGGCGTCGCCGGGATCGCGCTCGGTTCCTGGGTGGACTGCGGTCCGTACGAGGGGCTGCGCGCGGTCTTCGCCGACCGGCTCGGCGGTCTCGGCGTGCCCGTCGTCGAGCACCTCGGTTTCGGCCACTGCGAGGGGGCGCTGACGATTCCGTTCGGGGTGAGGGCCGAACTGGACGCGGACGCGGGGACGCTGACCCTGGACGAACCGGCGCTCGCCTAGCGGCGGGCGGGGGCTGAGCGCGCGGTCGCGTAGGGTGACAGGATGCCTGAGAACGTTGGTTATCTCGCCGCAGGTCCCCGCGTGGGCATCCGGCACTTCACCTACGAGGACGGCGCGGAGTTCACCGCCCGGGTCCGGGAGAGCAAGGACCTGCATCATCCGTGGCTCTTCCCGCCCGGCAGCGCCGAGGGCTATGCCGCTTACGCGGCGCGGCTCATCGAGGATCCGACGAAGGCCGGGTTCCTCGTCTGCGAGCGGGACGGCGGGGGCATCGCCGGGTTCATCAACATCAACAACATCGTGGAGGGCGGCTTTCTGTGCGGGGCGCTGGGGTACGGCGCCTTCGCGCACGCCGCCGGGCGCGGGCTGATGACCGAGGGGCTCGGGCTCGTCGTGCGGTACGCCTTCGGCCCGATGGGACTGCACCGGCTCGAAATCAACGCACAGCCGCAGAACACCGCCTCCATCGCACTCGCCGAGCGCTGCGGCTTCCGGCTGGAGGGCTTCTCACCGGACTTCATCTACATCAACGGGGCCTGGCGGGACCACGAGCGGTGGGCCATCACCAAGGAGATGACCGGCAAGTCGGCCGGCAAGTCGGCCGGGAAGTCGGCCGGGAAGTCGGCCGGGAAGTCGGCCGGGAAGTCGGCCGGGAAGTCGGCCGGGAAGTCGGCCGGGAAGACGACCGCGGAGTCCTGACCGGAGACCCGCCGGACGCCGTCCTCTGCGGTTTTGCGGAATCATGACCGGATCCTGACGAGCGGAGACCCTGGTCAGCTGCTCGAAGAGCATGTTGCATGGTCATCGTGACGACGATCCGACGTGACGTACTGATGCTTCCCGCGGCCGAGTTGGGTCCGAACAACCCGCTGCCGCCGCTGCGGCCCCTCGACGAGATGCACCGCATCGACGAACGGGACCGGGAGGGTCTGCCGCGCGACATGGCCCGGCAGATCGCGTACGAGCCGCTGCGCAGCGTACTGCCCGAACGCGTCCGGGACGGGTACGACAGACGGCGGACGTCCCGCGAGACCGACACGATCGTGCTCGAGAACGACCGGCTGCGGGTCACCGTGCTGCCCGGCTACGGAGGCCGTGTCGTCTCGCTCTTCCACAAGCCCTCGGAGCGCGAACTCCTCTACCGCAACCCGGTGTTGCAGCCCGCCTGCTTCGCCCTCAACGGCGCCTGGTTCTCCGGCGGCATCGAGTGGAACATCGGCGCGACGGGCCACACCACCCTGTCCTGCTCGCCCGTGCACGCGGCCCGCGTCCCCGCCCCCGGCGGCGGAGAGATGCTCCGCCTGTGGGAATGGGAGCGGCTGCGCGACCTTCCGTTCCAGGTCGACCTGTGGCTGCCGGACGGCTCCGACTTCCTGTACGTCGGCGTACGCGTCCGCAATCCGCACGAGAAACCCGCGCCCGTGTACTGGTGGTCCAACATCGCGGTGCCCGAGGAGCGCAGGGTGCTGGCGCCGGCCGAGGAGGCCTGGCACTTCGGCTACGAGCGAAGGCTGCGGCGGGTGCCTGTGCCGTCGTACGGCGAACGCGACCGTTCCTATCCGCTCAACAGCCCTTACCCCGCCGACTACTTCTACGAGGTGCCCGACGGGCGGCGTCGCTGGATCGCCGCGCTCGACGACGCGGGCGACGGACTCGTGCAGACGTCCACCGACGTGCTGCGCGGGCGCAAGCTGTTCGTCTGGGGCTCCGGTCCGGGAGGCCGGCGCTGGCAGGAGTGGCTCACCGAGCCGGGGACCGGCGGATACTGCGAGATCCAGGCCGGGCTCGCGCGCACGCAGCTCGAACACGTGCGGCTCGACGCGGAGAGCGATGTTTCGTGGCTGGAGGCGTACGGGCCGCTGACCGCGAACGCGGAGGCCGTGCACGGGGCGGACTGGGAGGCGGCGCGGGCGGAGACGGAGGCCCGGCTCGAGGCATCCCTTCCGCGGAGTGACGTCGAGGCCGCGTACGACGCCTGGTTGCCGCACGCCGACGCCGAACCCGGCGAGGTGCTCGCCGCCGGGTCTGGCTGGGGTGCGCTCGAAGTGCTGCGGGCCGCCTACAAGTTGCCCGGTACGCCCTTCGACGAGTCCACGCTCGGTGAGGCGCAGGCGCCGTGGCTGGAGTTGCTGCGGTCCGGTGCGTTTCCCGAGCCGCGGCGGGTCGGTCCGCCCGGCGAGACCCTGGTCGCGCCGCACTGGCGGGACATGCTGGAGACCGCGCCCGCCGTGCCGCTCGCCGAGTACCACCTCGGGGTGGCCCAGTGGCACGCGGGTGATCTGGCGCAGGCCGTACGGAGTTGGGAGCGGGCGCTCGAACTCGCGCCGTCCCTCTGGCCGTTGCTGCGCTGCCTCGCCGTCGCCGACCAGGAGGCGGGCAACCGGGAGCGGGCCGCCGACCGCTATGCCGAGGCCTTCGACGATCTGTGCCGGGAGCGGCGGGACGCCGGGGAAGTGTGGACCGCGGCGACCGCCGCGCTGGGGCGGGAGGCCGTGGAGGCGTTGCTCGCGGTGCGGCGGGTGGCGGACGCGCGGGGCGCCTGGGAACGGCTGCTGCCCGCTACTCGGGCGCGGGGTCGATTCCGGCTTCTTGAGGCGCGGTTGCTTCTGGCGGAGGGGGACGCGGGGGCGGCTCGGGGCGTTTTCGACGCGGGGTTCGAAGTCGCGGATCTGAGGGAGGGGGACGAGGCGATTTCTTCGCTGTGGGAGCGGGTTACGGACGAGCCGTTGCCGGGGCGGTACGACTTCCGGATGAGGCCGTCGGCGGGCTGAGGCCGGAGCGTGTTTTCGCCCCCTCCGCCCCTGCCCGTCCCTGGGGCTCCGCCCCAGACCCCGCTCCTCAAACGCCGGAGGGGCTGAATTCTTGCCGGCAGGGGCGGAGGGGGCGAAAAAAACCCGGCCCGGCTACTCCGCCGCCCGGCGGTCCGCGTACTCGTACACCGACCCGTCGGGATGCAGAGCGATCAGGTTGCGGCCGGCCGGGGTCGCGACCGGGCCCGCCAGAACGCGGGCGCCCGATTCGCTCAGGACGCGGTGGGCCTCGTCGACGTCCGTGACGGCAATGGTGGCGGCGACCTTGCGCAGGACGTCCAGCTCGGCCTCGGGCCCGCTCATCAGCAGGAAACAACCGACCGCGGCGACGGAGACGCCACCCCGCTCGAAGCGCAGGGCGCGCCCGCCCGCGAGTCTCTCGTAGAAGGGGACCGAGGCCTCCAGGTCGTCGACGCAGATACGCAGCGTGGCTCCCAGAATCTCCATGAGCAGGAGCCTAGTTGGGTCCTGCGGGAGACGTGATCGTTTCGGAGGGACGGGGACGAAACCGAGCTCGGCCCAGCGACCGGGAGAGGAGACGCCGTCTGGACCGAGAGCCGCGCGGACCGGGTTACCCCGGATGGTCGCGCGAAACATCGGAGGCGCCGCGGGTTTGGGTGCCCTGACCGGGGGGACGCGGAAAGCCCCGCCCGAGCGACAGCGCCGGAGGCGAGACGAACGTGAGCCGACATCACTCTGCTGAAGCTGACCGGCTACCTTCTGTAACCACTCCCGGAATCCGGACCCTTTCCGAGATCCGAACCACTTCCGGAATCCGAACCACTTCCGGAATCCGACCGTGCGCGCACGCGGGCCGCCCGGAAGGAGAGTCATGAAAATCCGTCAACTGACTGATCTTGCACAGCAGTTGCGTGTCGACAGTGTTCGGGCGGCCGCCGCGGCGGGGTCCGGGCACCCCACGTCCTCGATGTCGGCCGCGGATCTGATGGCGGTGCTGCTGGCCCACCATCTGCGCTACGACTTCGAACGGCCGCAGCACGCCGGAAACGACCGTTTCGTGCTCTCCAAGGGGCACGCCTCACCGTTGCTGTACGCCGCGTACAAGGCGGCGGGGGCGATCAGCGAGACCGAACTGCTCACCTTCCGCAAGCTGGGCAGCCGCCTCGAAGGGCATCCGACGCCCCGGCGGCTGCCGTGGGTCGAGACGGCCACCGGCTCCCTCGGTCAGGGGCTGGGCGTCGGGGTCGGCATCGCGCTGGCCGGGAAGCGGCTGGACCATACGGGATACCGCGTCTGGGTGCTGTGCGGAGACAGCGAGCTCGCCGAGGGCTCCGTGTGGGAGGCCGCCGAACACGCCGGATACGAGCATCTCGACAACCTCATCGCGATCGTCGACGTCAACCGGCTCGGGCAGCGCGGGCCGACGCGGCACGGACACGACCTGGACGCCTACGCGCGCCGGTTCCAGGCCTTCGGATGGCACACCATCGAGATCGACGGACACGACGTCGAGGCCATCGACCGCGCGTACGCCGAGGCCGAGTCCCTCGCCGGACAGCCGACCGCGATTCTCGCCCGCACCCTCAAGGGCAAGGGCGTCGCCTCGGTCCAGGACCGCGAGGGCCTGCACGGCAAACCGCTGCCGGACGCCGAGGAGGCGATCGCGGAACTCGGCGGCGTACACGACCGGCGTGTGGAGGTCCAGCAGCCGCCCGCCGCTCGGATGGTGCACGCCATACGGTCGGGCCACCTCGAGCTGCCCCGCTACGACGTCGGCGACAAGGTCGCCACCCGTGACGCGTACGGACAGGCGCTCGCCGCGCTCGGCACCGCCCGCGGTGACGTCGTCGCCCTGGACGGCGAGGTGAGCGACTCGACGCGCTCCGAGTTCTTCGCCAAGGAACACCCCGACCGCTTCTTCGAGTGCTACATCGCCGAGCAGCAACTGGCCGCGACCGCGGTCGGAATGGCCGCGCGCGGCTGGTTGCCGTACGCGTCGACGTTCGCCGCCTTCCTCACCCGCGCCCACGATTTCGTCCGCATGGCCGCGATCAGCGGCGCCGGCATCAACCTCGTCGGCTCGCACGCGGGTGTCTCGATCGGCCAGGACGGGCCGTCCCAGATGGGCCTGGAGGACCTGGCGATGTTCCGTACGGTGTACGACTCGACCGTGCTGTACCCGTGCGACGCCAACCAGGCGGCGAAGCTCGTCGCCGCGATGGCGGGTCTGGAGGGCATCCGCTATCTGCGCACCTCGCGCGGGGCCACCCCCGTCATCTACAGCCCCACCGAGGAGTTCCCGGTCGGCGGCAGCAAGGTGCTGCGCGCCTCCGGCGAGGACCGGCTGACCATCGTCGCGGCGGGCGTCACCGTCCACGAGGCGCTGGCCGCCGCCGAGTCGCTCGAACGCGAGGGCATCCCGGTCCGGGTCATCGACCTCTACTCGGTGAAACCCGTGGACCGCGCCACCCTGCGCGAGGCCGCCGAACACACCGGCTGCCTCCTCAGCGTCGAGGACCACCGCGAGGAGGGCGGCCTCGGTGACGCGATCCTCGACGCGTTCGTCGACGGCCGCCCCGTACCGCGCCTGGTGCGCCTCGCCGTGCGGACGATGCCGGGCTCGGCGACGCCCGCCGAGCAACTGCATGCCGCGGGTATCGACGCCGAGTCGATCGCCGCGGCGGCGCGGCTGCTGGTGGAGACGGCCATCGTGCCCTGACCGATCATCGTCGCGTCGTGATCGATCACCATCGCGTGCTGACCGATCAGACGTCCTTGCGGTAAAGGATCTCTTCAGGCGTCCTTGCGGCAGAGGATCTCTCCGTGCAGGACGCTGAACCAGCCGTCCTCCTGTCGCCCCCACTCCCGCCAGGCGTCCGACACGGCCCGCAGCTGCTCCGCCGTCGCGTGGCCGCCCTCCGTGGCGCGTTCCGCGTACGCCGGGGCCAGCGTGCGGTCGGCCCACAGGCCGCTCCACCACGCGCGCTCGTCCTCGGTGGCGAAGGTCCAGGTGCTCGACGTGGCCGTGATGTTCCGGATGCCGGACGCCAGCGCCCACGTCTTGAGACGGCGCCCTGCGTCCGGCTCACCGCCGTTGGCGCGGGCCACCCGCAGATACAGGTCCTGCCAGTCGTCCAGGCCCCGCGACCGCGGGTACCACGCCATGGCCGAGTAGTCCGCATCGCGGACCGCGATGAACCCGCCGGGCTTGGTCACCCGGCGCATCTCGCGCAGCGCCTGCACCGGGTCGCCCACGTGCTGCAGTACCTGGTGGGCGTGGACCACGCAGAAGGCGTCGTCCGGGTACTCCAGTGCGTGGATGTCCGCGACGGCGAACTCGACGTTGTCCAGGCCGCGTTCGGCCGCCACGGTCCGTGCCTGGTCCAGGATGGCCGGCGCGCGGTCGACGCCTGTGACCTGCCCGTCGGGGACCAGTTCCGCCAGGTCGGCGGTGATGGTGCCCGGGCCGCAGCCGATGTCCAGGATCTTCATGTGGGGCTTCAGCGAGCCGAGCAGGTAGGCCGCCGAGTTGGCGGCGGTGCGCCAGGTGTGCGAGCGCAGCACGGACTCGTGGTGGCCGTGCGTGTAGACGGCGGTCTCCTGCGACTTCGGCATGGCCGGTCCCCTTGTCGTCGGTTACGCGCTCACGGTACGCCGACATGTCGAATGTTGAGACCTAAGTCTCGCTATGTGGACGCAGCGGTGGGTTTTTCGCCCCCTCCGCCCCTACCCTCCCCGACTCTCGGCTTCGCTCGAGCGGGGGAGGGTAGGGGCGGAGGGGGCGAGACCCCGCAAGGCCGGGCCCGCCGGATACGCGTTTGCCCCGTGACCCCGGGCTCGCGGAGAATGCCGCCTCATGGGACACCTCGAAGCCGCGCATTTGGAGTACTACCTTCCCGACGGGAGGGCGCTGCTCGGCGACGTGTCGTTTCGGGTGGGGGAAGGCGCCGTGGTGGCCCTGGTGGGGCCCAACGGGGCCGGGAAGACCACGCTGCTCCGGCTGATCTCGGGAGAGCTGAAGCCGCACGGCGGAACCGTCACCGTAGGCGGCGGCCTGGGCGTGATGCGGCAGTTCGTGGGATCCGTACGGGACGAGACGACCGTACGAGAGCTGCTGGTGTCCGTGGCTCCGCCCCGGATCCAGGAGGCCGCGAGGGCCGTGGACGCGGCCGAGCACGCGATCATGACGGTCGACGACGAGGCCGCGCAGCTGCGCTACGCGCAGGCCCTGTCCGACTGGGCCGAGGTGCGCGGATACGAGTCCGAGACGCTCTGGGACATGTGCACGATGGCCGCGCTCGGTGTCCCGTACGAGAAGGCGCAGTGGCGGTTGGTGCGCACGCTCTCCGGAGGAGAGCAGAAGCGGCTCGTGCTGGAAGCCCTGCTGCGCGGCACCGACGAGGTGCTGCTGCTCGACGAGCCGGACAACTACCTCGACGTACCGGGAAAGCGCTGGCTGGAGGAGCGGCTCAAGGAGACCCGCAAGACCGTCCTCTTCGTGTCGCACGACCGCGAGCTCCTCGCCCGCGCCGCCGAGAAGATCGTCAGTGTCGAGCCCAGTCCGACCGGCGCGGACGCCTGGGTGCACGGCGGCGGGTTCGAGACGTATCACGAGGCGCGGCGGGAGCGGTTCGCGCGCTTCGAGGAACTGCGGCGGCGCTGGGACGAGAAGCACGCCCAGCTGAAGAAGCTCGTGCTGAGTCTGCGTCAGGCGGCGTCCATCAGCCATGAGTTGGCGTCCCGTTATCAGGCCGCGCAGACCCGGCTGCGGAAGTTCGAGGAGGCCGGACCGCCTCCGGAGCCGCCGCGCGAGCAGGACATCAGGATGCGGCTCAAGGGCGGCCGTACCGGCGTAAGGGCCGTCACCTGCAAGGGACTTGAGCTCACCGGCCTGATGAAACCCTTCGACCTGGAGATCTTCTACGGCGAACGGGTCGCCGTCCTCGGCTCCAACGGCTCCGGCAAGTCGCACTTCCTGCGGCTGCTCGCCGGCGACGACGTGGTGCACACGGGCGAGTGGAAGCTCGGCGCCCGCGTCGTCCCCGGACACTTCGCTCAGACGCACGCCCACCCGGAACTGCAGGGCCGCACCCTGCTCGACATCCTGTGGACCGAGCACTCCCAGGACCGCGGGGCCGCGATGTCCCGGCTGCGCCGCTACGAGCTGACCGCCCAGGCCGAGCAGCGCTTCGAAAGGCTCTCCGGCGGCCAGCAGGCCCGCTTCCAGATCCTCCTGCTGGAGCTGGAGGGCTCCACGGCCCTGCTCCTGGACGAGCCGACGGACAACCTCGACCTGGAGTCCGCGGAGGCCCTCCAGGAGGGCCTGGAGGCGTACGAGGGCACGGTCCTCGCGGTCACCCACGACCGCTGGTTCGCCCGCTCCTTCGACCGCTATCTGGTCCTCGGCTCCGACGGCCGGGTACGCGAGACCCAGGAGCCGGTGTGGGACGAGCGCCGCGTGGAGCGGGCCCGCTAGGCGCTGCCGTATCACTCCGGGCACTTCCCGGCGCCTAAGGAGGCCCGCGGCCTCCGGCGTTCGCAGAGCCCGGGGCCTCGGATGTTCGTAGAGTGGGGGGAGACAGGTGAGATCCATGGCTCCCTCCCGGACCTCGCTCGGGGCACTGCTCGCGGGCGGGTACGCGGACCGCACCGAGGACACGACGAGCGGGGTACCACCATGAACGGAGTCGACCCGGGCCGGCTGGACGACCAGCAGCTCATGAAAGAGCTGGAAACCATCCACCGCACGCGCCACGACACGCTGCTGCACGGTTCGAACGACGCGCTGCGGACCCACAACCATCGCATGGCCCAGCTGGAGGGCGAGTACCTGCGCCGTCACCCGCGCCGTCCTGTCACCGCCGCCCGTACCCGTGAAGGGGCCCGGGAGCGGTGCTGCGCCGAGACGCCGCCGGCATGACCGACACGAACCCGCTGCTCACCCGGCACACGGAGGCCCTCGCCCTGTTCGGGGACCGCGTCCACACGGTCCGGGACGACCAGTGGAACGCCCCCACGCCCTGCACCGACTGGACGGTGCGTGATCTCGTCAGCCATCTCGTCTCAGAACAGCTGTGGGTCCCCGCGATGGTCCGGGACGGCGCCACCGTCGAGGAGATCGGCGATGCCTTCGACGGCGACGTGCTGGGCTCCGATCCGGCCGCTGCCTGGGACAGGTCGGCGGACGCCGCCCATGCCGCCTTCGCCGAGCCGGACGCGCTCGACCGCGTCGTCCGTCTCTCGTACGCCGACACCACGGCCGCCTTCTACTGCTCCCAGATGGTGGCCGACCTGACGGTGCACACCTGGGACCTGTCCCATGCGATCGGCGCCGACGAGCGGCTGCCGGACGACCTCCTGCGCTTCACGGTGCGCGAGGTCACGCCGTACGCCGCCGACCTCGCCAAGACCGGGCTCTTCGCCGCGCCGGTCGAGCCGCCGCCCGGCGCCGACGTACAGACCAAGCTCCTGTGCCTGATGGGGCGTACGCCCTAGGCGCGGTCGCCGCCCCTTGCCGTGTGCCCTCGCCCCCGTCACGCCGCCTGTCGCGCGAAGGCCGCCAGGAACGCGTCGCAGAACGCCTTGAGATCGGCCGGCCTGCGGCTGGTGACCAGCGTGTTGGGCCCCTGCTCACAGACGTGCACCCGCTCGTCGACCCAGGTGCCGCCCGCGTTGCGGACGTCCGTGCGCAGACTCGGCCAGGAGGTGAGGGTCCGGCCCCGGACCACGTCGGCCTCGACGAGCGTCCAGGGGGCATGACAGATCGCGGCGACCGGACGGCCCCGCTCGACGGTGTCGCGTACGAAGGACACGGCCCGCGCGTCCAGCCGCAGGGCGTCCGGGTTGGCCAGACCGCCCGGCAGCACGAGCCCGTCGAAGGCCTCGGCCGACACCTCGGCGACGACCTCGTCCACCGGGAACGTGTCCGCCCTGTCGAGATGGCGGAACGCCTGGATCCGCCCCGGCTTCGTGGACACCAGGACGGGCTCGCCGCCCGCGTTCTTCACCGCCTGCCAGGGCTCGGTGAGTTCGATCTGCTCGACGCCCACCGGCGCCATCAGGAACGCGATACGCATGGCTGCTCCCTTCCCTGACCGTCGATGCGCGTCGAGGCGGCCGTTCCCGGCCGGCGGTGCGGCTGGAGCCGGGCGCCCGTGCCCGCCGGCTCACCGCGCGCGTACGACCGCTTCGGCCAGCTGGTGCGCCGTGGTGTAGCGCGCCTCGTGCGGCAGGCGCTCCAGGGCTTCGACGAAGACGTCCGGCGCGTGCCTGTCCCGCAGGACGCCGATCAGCTCGCGGGGCCCCGCGGGGAACGACGTACGGCCCAGAAGCCGCGCCAGTTCGAGCCGCACCGTCTCGACGGAGGCGGCCGAGCGGCCCGGCGCCACGGGTCCGCCCGCGACCTCCGGGTCGTCCTCGGCGGTCGGCTCCGGGTCGTGCCACTCCTCGGTCCGGGTGGGATGCCCGGACGTGAGCAGACTTCGTAGTTCCTGCTTCATCTCGTCGTCCCGGTGGGCGCTCATCCGGGCGCTTCCTCGCTCCATGACTCCCTCCAGATGCTCGGGGTGGTGTCGTGTACCCGTGAATCCGCCGTCGACACGTCGCTCCGCGGCCGCGCCCACGTCCGCCCCGCCCTCGCGGTCGCCCTTGTTTGCCCCGTATGCCCTTGGGCAGGCGCACTCCCAGTGCTTCGGACAGGAGGCACCTCCGTCGGGAGCGGTGAACCGCGCCACGGGTGTACCCGTCCGGCGCTCGGGTGCGCTCCCACGGTGACCGTCCAACCCAAGGCACCTTCAAGGGAGTTGCGACGCACCATGCGAACTCAAGCGAGCGCGAAGCATCATCGGCACGACGACGCCCCCGACACCGGGGAGGCATTCCGCAGGCTCGCCACGCTCCCCCCGGGACGGCAGCGCGACGCACTCCGTGGGGAGATCGTCGAGGCCTGGCTGCCGATGGCCGAACGGCTCGCGGGGCGGTTCCGCAGCCGCGGCGAGAGTTACGAGGATCTGCGCCAGGTCGCTGCGCTCGGCCTGGTCAAGGCCGTCGACCGCTACGACCCCGGGCTCGGCAGCGCCTTCGAGAGCTACGCCGTGCCGACCGTCACCGGAGAGATCAAGCGCCACTTCCGTGACCACATGTGGAGCCTGCACGTACCGCGCCGGGTCCAGGACTTACGCAACCGGGTGCGGTTCGCCAGCCAGGACCTGGCGCGGACGCAGACCGTGTCCGGCCGGGGGCCCACCGTCGCCGAGATCGCCGAGCACGCCCGGATGAGCGAGGCGGAGGTCCTCACCGGCCTGGAGGCCATGGAGAGCTACACCGCGCTCTCCATGGACGCCGAACTCCCGGGCGCCGAGGACGGCTACTCGCTGGGCGACACCCTCGGCTCGCCCGACCCGGCCCTCGACACCGTCATCGACCGCGAGGCCGTCAAACCCCGCCTGCGGGCCCTGCCCGAGCGTGAACGCGCCATCCTCTACATGCGCTTCTTCGGCGACATGACGCAGAGCCGCATCGCCGACGAGCTCGGCATCTCCCAGATGCACGTCTCCCGCCTGATCAGCCGCTGCTGCGACCGGCTGCGTGACCAGGTGATGCGCGACGCGGCCTGACACCCGTCCGGGGTCACCCGCTCGGGCGTCTGTGTCGCGCGAATGGTGCCCGGCCGCGCGCGCCGCGCCGCCGGGCGGGCTGTGATGGGCCCCGAGGGGTACGACGGCCGTGCCCCTCGGGAAAGCCGCCCCGCCGAAGGAGCCCAGTCGATGCGCCTCACCGCCCGTGCCCTGTCCGTCACCGCCCTGGCCGGTGCCGCCCTGGGTGCCGCCGCGTCGGCCGCGTTCGCGGATCCGGCCGTGGAGGTCAGCCCGGGATCCGTCGAGCCCGGTGGCACCGTCACCATCTCCGTCACCTGCGACGAGGTCGACGGAACTCCGCCCGAGTACATCGACGCCACCTCGGAGGGCTTCGAGGCGGGCAAGGTCCAGCTGCGCCGCGTGCCCGACACCGGGGTGGCGGACACGGCCGTGCCGGACACGGGCGTGCAGGGCACTGACGTGCAGGGCACTGACGTGCCGGACGTGGGCGTGCCGGACACGGGCGTGCCGGACACCGAGGGGAGCGCCGCGGCGGGCGCGAGCGTGGCGGGCACCGCCTACAGCGGTACGGCCCGGATCCCGCCCGGCGAGACCGTCGACGACGGCGGCACCGCGGCGGACGCCGGATCCGAGTGGGGGGTCGACGGCGCGTGCCCCGTGGAGCCGGGCGGCACGCCGAAACAGTGGACCGCCTCGTACACCGTGGCCCCTCGCGCCACGGTCGCAGGCGGCACCGTGCAGAACCCCCCGACCGGCGAGCGCGAGGATGACCTCTCGACTGGTGAGCGCGAGGACGACCTCTCGACTGGTGAGCGTGAGGATGACCTCTCGACTGGCGAGCGTGAGGATGACCTCTCGACTGGCGAGCGTGAGGATGACCTCTCGACTGGTGAGCGCGACGACGACCTCTCGACCGACGAGCGCGAGGAGGACTCCTCGTCCGATGAACGTGGGGAGGACTCCTCGTACGGCGAGCGCGAGGACGAAGACCCCGCGACCGTCCAGCGCGGCGTGGATGCCGGTGAGGGCGGTGCCTTCACCGGGTCCGTCCCGGCGCTGATCGCGGGGAGCGTACTGATGGCGGGCGCGGTGGGCGCCGCCGCCCACCGGCTGTGGCGCAAGGCCGGGTCAACGGACGCTTGACGCCGGGACGGGCGTCACCCGACCGGGTGACCATGCGAGGGCGCGACCCTGGGTACGGAGACGCCGAGGACGTGAGCGGAACCGTACGAGGGGCCGCACGAATGACCTACGAACGGAACGGGCAGGGCCAGGGGAAGCAGACAGCGTACGGAGGCGGGAGCACCGGAGCAGGGCACGCACCGACCACGGGGCAACGCACCGGCGACACGGCACGGCACCACGGACTGCGCGGAGGCACCTATGCGGCGTACGGATCCGGAAGGGCACGGCCCCGTCCGTTACGGCCCGCCCCTCCCCGATCAGGGCCTGCCCGTGTCGCCGGAGCTCCGCTCCGTGCTGGCCGCCGCCGCGGACCGCGCCGCCGCCGAGCCCTTCGGCGGCGGCCCCGCGGTCCTCGACGCGGCCTGCGCCTACTGGAGCCGGCGCGGACTGCCCGCCGCACCCCACCGGGTGGCCGCCGCGCCCGGTGCCCCCGCGCTGCTCCTCGCGCTGACCGGCGCAATGGGCGGCGACGTCATCGTGCCGCGCCCGTGCGCGGCCTGGTGGGCGCCGCAGGCACGCCTGTTGGGGCGATCCGCGTTCCATGTGGCGACGCCCGCGGAGTGCGGTGGCGTCCCGGATCCGTACGCCCTCCTGGAGACCGTCCGCAGAGTCCGTGCCGAAGGAGGTGAACCGCGCCTGCTCGTGCTCTCCGTGGCCGACGACCCCACCGCCACCGTCGCGCCGCCCGAGGTCGTCCACGAGGCCGTGGAGGCCGCGGTGGGCGAGGGACTGCACGTCGTCAGCGACGAGACCTGGCGCGACACCCTGCACCAGCCGCACGACACGGTGCTGCTCAGCCCCGCCGAGATGCTCCCCGACGAGGTCACCGTCCTCAGCGACCTCGCGGGCGCCTTCCTGCCGCAGGGCTGGCCGGCCGCCGTCGCCCGCTTCCCGGACAACGACTTCGGGGTCCAACTGCGCGCCCGTGTCCTGGACGTGCTCACCGTGCTGGACGCGCGGGTCGCCGGGCCGGTCGCCGCGGCGGCCGCGTACGCGCTCGGCGAGCCCGCCGAGCTCACCCGGTGGCTCACGGCGTCCGTCGGGCTGCACGCGCGCGTGGCCGCCGCCGCGCACCACGCCGTGGTCGACGCGGGCGCCGTCGCGCGGCCCCCGCAGGCCGGGAGACATCTTTACGTGGACCTCGGACCGCTGCGTGACGGGCTCGACGCGCACGGAGTGGGCGACGCCCAGGACTTGGAGGACTTCCTCACCGCCCGGCTCGGGATGCCCGCGCCGGGCGGACACCGGTTCGGCGACGAACTCGCGGCGCTCCGGGTGCGCCTGGGCACCGGGCCGCTGCTCGGTGCCACGGACGAGGAGCGGGCGGCGGAATGCCTCGCCTCGCCCTCGCCGTTGGAACTGCCACATGTGCAACGCGCGTTGGCCCTCTTGGGGTCGGCCTTCGACGATCTCCGCGACGACGCTCAGCGATGGGAGCCTCCTCGATGACGCAGCAGTCCGAGTCGACCACGAGCACGAGCACGACCAACACGACAACCACGAGCACGCGGGACGGTGACGATCCGGCGTCCTCGTCGCCCCCGGCGGCGGCCGGGCACCTGTCTGCTCTCACGCCTCTCGCTCCTCTCACGCCTCTCGCCGAGCCCCGTCCGCTCGGCGAGAAGCGTGTCTGGCCGCGGTCCTTCGTGGACCGGCTGACCGCGCCGCTGCCCGGGCTGCGGGCCTTCGCCAGGTTCGCGCGCGAGGGCGCGTTGCGGCCCGGGGCCGAGGGGCTCGCCGACATCCCGCTGGTGCCGTTCGACCCGGGGCCGCTGCCCCGGGTTGACGCCCGCACGGTCGCCATCTCCTGGGCGGGGCACTCCAGTTGGGTGATCCGGATCGGCGGGCTCACCGTCCTGACCGACCCCATCTGGTCCCGTAAGATCCTCGGTACCCCGACCCGGATCACACCGGTCGGCGTGGCCTGGAGCGCGCTGCCGCGCGTCGACGCGGTCGTCATCAGCCACAACCACTACGACCACCTGGACGCGCCGACCCTGCGCCTGCTCCCGCGCGGCACACCGGTGTTCGTACCGGCCGGTCTCGGCCGCTGGTTCAGGCGCCGCCGGTTCACCCTCGTCACCGAGCTGGACTGGTGGGAGGCGGCCGAACTGAGCGCTGTCCGCTTCGACTTCGTCCCCGCCCACCACTGGTCCAAGCGCAGGCTCACCGACACCTGCCGCACGCTGTGGGGCGGCTGGGTCCTGACGGCGTCCGACGGACAGCGCGTGTACTTCGCGGGCGACACGGGGTACGGCCACTGGTTCGCCCGCATAGGCCGCCGCTACCCCGGCATCGACCTCGCCCTCCTCCCCATCGGCGCGTACGACCCCCGCTGGTGGCTCAGCGACGTCCACTGCGACCCGGAGGAGGCGGTCCGGGCCGCCGTCGACCTCGGCGCCCATCGCCTGGTGCCCATGCACTGGGGCACGTTCGTCCTCTCAGCCGAGCCCGTCCTGGAACCGCTGACCCGGGTGCGGGCGGCCTGGGAGGAGGCGGGGCTGGCCCGGGAGGACCTGTGGGATCTGCCGGTGGGGGGTTCGCGGGTGCTGGGCTGAGGAGCTACGCGGCCGTCCTCCGGACCCTCCGCCACACGCTCGGGGCCACGCTGATCGCCAGCGTCAGGACGACCGCCGCGACCACTCCCTCCCACGGCTTGCTGAAGAGCGATCCGCCGAGTATGCCGATCAGTTGGTACGTGACCGCCCAGGCGAGGCAGGCCGGGACGTCACCGCGGGCGAAGGTGTGCAGGGGCATCTTCGCCAGCAGGCAGGCGAGCATGACCGGGATGCGGCCGGCCGGGACGAGGCGGGAGAGGACGAGCACGGCGATGCCGTGGTCGCTCAGCTTCTCCTGGGCCCGGGCGAGCCGGTCCTCGGGGGCGCGGTCGCGGAGGGTCTCCAGCCAGCGCGAGCCGTTCCTGGACCGCATACCGCGCCGGCCGAGCCAGTACAGCGCGACGTCTCCCAGGAACGCCGCGAGCGCCGCCACCACGAAGACCAGCAGCAGCGCGAACGGCGCCGTCTGGTGAAACGCGACCACGGCCGCCGAACTCACCAGCGCCCCTGTCGGCACCACCGGCACCAGCGCGCCGATCAACACCAGCAGAAACAGCGACGGATACCCGATCGCCTGCTGCGTGGACTCCGGCGGCACGGTCGTGGCCGGGGCGGCCAGGAAGAGAGACATCACCGGGCACCCTCCGCCCGCGCGCTTCGGCCGCGCGCGGGGCACCGTATGACGCCGTCCGCGACTGCGCCGGGCGGAACCCGTGGCGTGCCGACGACCGCGCCACGGCTGCCCCGCCGTTGCGCCGCGGCCTTCGCCGCCGCGGCGGCCGGGACGGTCAGCGCACGGTTTCCGGCGAGCGGGTGTGGCGCGGACTGGATGTCGTCCGTGTGGTGTCTGGCGAGCGGGTGTGGCGCGGACTGGATGTCGTCCGTGTGGTGTCTGGCGAGCGGGTGTGGCGCGGACTGGATGTCGTCCGTGTGGTGTCTGGCGAGCGGGTGCGGCGCGGACTGGATGTCGTCCGTGTGGTGTCTGGCGAGCGGGTGCGGCGCCGACTGGATGCTGTCCGTGCGGTGTCCGGCGATCCGCTGTGCCGCCCACCGGATGCCCTCCGCACGGTTTCCAGCGAGTCGGTGCGCCGCCCACCGGATGCCCTCCGCACGGTTTCCAGCGAGTCGGTGCGCCGCCCACCGCGTGCCCTCCGCGCGCTCCTCGCGCCGGATCGTCACCGGGCGACCTCCGGTCGTACGCTCTCCCCGTGTTCGAGGCGGTGCACCGCGACCTGGGGTGTCCGTTCGGCGGCGAGGCGGACGAACTCCTCGCCCGGGGCGTGGAATTCGTGGGGGCGCACGGCGTCCAGGCCGATCGGCCAGTACGTGCCGTAGTGCACCGGCACGGCGCTGCGGGGCATCAACTGGGCGAGTGCCTCGACCGCGCGCCCCGCGTCGAGGTGGCCCTCTCCGAGATACGGCCCCCATCCGCCCACCGGCAGCAGGGCTACGTCGACGGGGCCGACCTCCTCGGCCATCGACGCGAACAGCCCGGTGTCCCCGGCGAAGTACGTTCGCGCCTCGCCCTCGACGACGTACCCGACGGCGGGGGCGCGGTGCGGACCGACGGGCAGTCGTCGCCCGTCGTGCCGCGCCGACACGGTGCGTACGACCAGGTCACCGACCTGGGTACGGTCGCCCGGCATCACCTCGGTGAGCCGCAGGTGGTCCAGCCCGCGCAGCCCGGGCACCGCGCGCCGCGCGCCCCTCGGCACGATCAGCCGGGTGCCCGGGGCGAGCTGTGCCAGCGAGGGCAGATGCAGATGGTCGGCGTGCAGATGCGAGACGAGCGCCACGTCGGCGACGGCCGCCGCGGGCGGGGGCGGCGCCCCGCGCCTGCGCCTGAGGTGCGCGAGCCGGCGCGCGAAGAGGGGGTCGGTGAGCACGCGTGTTCCGGAGTCCGCCAGCGTGCAGGTGGCGTGCCCCCACCAGGTGATCTCCGCCGGCACCTCATTGCCTCCTTCGCGCGACTCCCCCCGAGCCTACGGGCAGGAGTAGGGTCGGCGGGGAACCCGGAGGTGAGGGGGACGCCATGGGAGACGCGCGCGGTGCCTCCGGCAGGCACGCCCTCAAGTGCTCGCTCGACGGGCTGGAACAGCTCGAACGGCTCGAACGGCTTGACCAGGGCGGCCCGTCGCTCCGCGTCACGACGATCGCCAGTCTGACGCCCCTGGAGGAGCTCGACGCGGATCCCTTCCTCGTCGACTCCCGCAGCCAGCACGCCATGTGCGCCCGCTGGGCCGCCGAGCGCGGCTACGTGATCACGCGCGAACTCCTCGTACGGGGTCTGCGCCCCGACCACCGCACCCTGTGGGCCGACGTCGAGGCGGGCCTCGTCGATCTCTTCGTGGCGCCCAGCCGCCGTGTGCTGGAGCGTGCCCTCGCCTCCGTCGACGAGTTCACCGCCGAGTGCGTGCGCCGCGGCGTACGGGTCGAGACGGTCGGCACGGCCGAACCGTCGTACGACGCGCAGATGAAGGCCCGGGTCCACCGCCGTCTGTCGATGCCGACGGCCGGATACGACGGCCGCTGAAGCGCGCCCGCCCGTTGTGCCAGGGTGGAAGCAGGCCTCGCGGCTCGTGCGGGCCGGGACGTGAGGTGGACTGGGCGTGGGTGGAGGACGTTGGCGGCGGATCCTCAGCGGAGTATGGCGGAGCATCACGGTGTGGGCCGTGTCGACGGTCACGATGCTCGTCCTCGCCGGTGCGCTGCCCGATTTCCAGTTGCAGTCGGATGACGGGGACAGCGCCACGCAGATCGCGACCACCGCGGCGGCCGGCGCGGGCGTCTTCGGTCTGCTCTCGTCGCTGGTGTGGCCCCTGCTCGTCAGGGCGCTGCTGCTCGTGCCCGCCCTCGTGCTCGGGCTGCTGGTCTTCTTCCTCAACGGGTCCTTGCTGCTGGTCGCCCTGCGGATCAGTCCCTCCGGGCAGGGTGAGGTCGCCCCCGAGACCGCCGTGGTCGTCGCCGCCGCGATGTCCGCCGTCGCCTCGGCCACCGGCGGTGCCCTCGCGGTACGGGACGACGACGCGTACCGGCGCAGGCTGTACCGGCTCGCCGACCGCCGTCGCAGGCGTGCCGACGGACGGGCGGGGCCCTCGACCCCCGGCGCCGTCTTCCTCCAGCTCGACGGCGTGGGCCACGACGTCCTGGAACGGGCCGTCGGCCAGGGGCTCATGCCGACCGTGGCGCAGTGGCTGGGAGGCCGCCGCCCCACTCACCGGCTCATCCCCTGGCGCACCGACTGGTCCAGCCAGACCGGCGCCAGCCAGCTGGGCATCCTGCACGGCAGCAACCACGACGTCCCGGCCTTCCGGTGGTACGAGAAGGACAGCCGCGAGGTCATGGTCTGCAACCGGCCCACCAGCGCCGCCGAACTCCAGCGCCGGGCCGTCGAGCACACCGGCGACGGAGGACTGCTCGCCGTCGACGGCGCGAGCCGCGGCAACCTCTTCAGCGGCGGCGCCGGCCAGCTCGCCCTCGTCCTGTCCGTGGCCGCGCGGCGGGGAAGGGAGAACCGTTCGCGGGCGGGCTACTTCGCGTACTTCTCCGACCCCGCCAACGCCGTTCGTACGGCCATGTCCTTCGTCGCCGACGTCCTGCGGGAGATCGGCCAGTCCATGCGGGCCCGGATCGAGCAACGGCGCCCGCGCGTGAGGCGGGGCGGGCTGTACCCCTTCGTCCGCGCCTTCGCGACCGTCGTCGAGCGGGACGTCGTCGTCGCCGCGGTGATCGGCGACATGCTCGCCGGGCGCAACGCGGTCTACGCGGACCTGGTGGCGTACGACGAAGTGGCACACCACTCAGGGCCGCACAGCCGGGACGCCGAGAAGGTCCTGCAGCGCCTCGACCGGTCGCTCGCGCTGATCGCGAAGGTCGCCGAGCACGCGCCGCGGCCGTACCGGATCGTGCTGTTGTCCGACCACGGCCAGAGCCCCGGCGAGACGTTCCTGACCCGTTACGGACTCACGCTCGGCAATCTGGTCCGCGCGGGCTGCGGGCTGCCCGTGCCGCGCAAGGCACAGAGCACGCACAGCGGTGCCGAGGCGCGGGCCGCCGTACGGGCCGCGCTGCGCAGGCCGGTCGAGGAGGGCGGCGAGCAGCACCGCCCCTCGCGGCGCCGCTCCGAGCCCATCGTGCTGGCCTCCGGCAACCTGGGCCTGGTCTCCTTCCCCGACGTACCGCACCGGATGAGCCGGGAGGAGATCGACCGCCGCCATCCCGCGCTGCTCTCCACCCTCGCCAACCACCCGGGCGTCGGCTTCGTACTCGTCCGCAGCAAGGAGCACGGCGGCGTGGTGCTCGGCGCGCACGGCAAGGAGGTGCCGGTGGACGAACTCGACGACGAACTTCTCGGGCCGCTCGCCGACTTCGGCCCGGGCGCCGCGGACGCCGTACGACGTACGCACGCCTTCCCGCACACCGCCGACATCATGGTCAACTCCTGGTACGACCCCGGCGAGGGCGAAGTCCTCGCCTTCGAGGAGCAGATCGGCTCGCACGGCGGACTCGGCGGGGCCCAGGGCCGGCCCTTCCTGCTCTCGCCGATGGCGCTCTCCGCGCCGGTCGAGGACGAAGCCGAACTCGTCGGCGCGGAGCAGGTGCACCGCGTACTGCGACGGTGGCTGCGCGAGTGCAACGGTCCCCAAGTGCCGCTGATGGACCGCCCGGACGAATCAGACGAGCCGGATGAGCGTGCCGCCTGAGGGTTCGCCGAGCGTGCCGTCCGACGGGGCTCCGACGGGTTCAGCGGGGCCAACCCGCACCGCCGGTATGTGTGCTCTGCCGGGCGCGCGGCTCCCGTTCAGCGCGCGCGGTGCCGTCTTCCGGGCGCGGTGTGCCGCCCTTCCGGGACACCGCGCCCCTTTCGAGTAGACCGCGTCCTTTCCGGGTGCGCCGGGCGCAGGTGTGATCGGATGGTGGATACGGACCCCGAAAACGGGACCTCAGCGAAGGGATTCATCGTGGCAACCACGCGCACCGCACACACCGTGTGGGAAGGCAACCTGCTCGAGGGCAACGGCGTCGTCACCTTCGACTCCTCCGGCATCGGCCAGCAGCCGGTGACGTGGGCGTCGCGGGCCCAGGACGCGAACGGCAAGACCAGCCCGGAGGAGCTGATCGCCGCCGCCCACTCCAGCTGCTTCTCCATGGCGCTGTCGCACGCCCTCGCGGGCGCCGGCACCCCGCCGAGCAAGCTCGTCACCAACGCCGACGTCATGTTCCAGCCCGGTGAGGGCATCACCGGCATCCACCTCACCGTCGAGGGCACCGTGCCGGGCCTCGACAACGACGGCTTCGTCTCCGCGGCCGAGGATGCCAAGAAGAACTGCCCGGTCAGCCAGGCGCTGACCGGCACGACGATCACCCTGTCGGCCAAGCTCGCCTGACGCGCGTACGCCCCTCGATGCCGCGCCCCGCGCCAGGCGACCGGGGCGCGGCTTCGCCGTTTTCGGGATACGTGGAGTGACAGCATTGACAACAGCCCACTCAAGTTTTGTGCTGGAGGTGGGCAAGGGTCCTGGCGGAAGGGGACGGAGATGGCACGTGCGGTCGGTATCGATCTCGGTACCACGAACTCGGTGGTGGCTGTCCTGGAGGGCGGTGAGCCCACCGTCGTCGCGAACGCGGAGGGCGCGCGCACCACACCGTCCGTGGTGGCCTTCGCCAAGCACGGCGAGGTACTCGTCGGCGAGGTCGCCAAGCGGCAGGCGGTGACGAACGTGGACCGCACCGCGCGCTCGGTCAAGCGTCACATGGGCGACGCGGACTGGCGCTTCCCGGACCAGGGCACCATCGACGGCACCCGTTACCGCGCGCAGGAGCTGTCGGCGCGCGTGCTGCAGAAGCTGAAGCGGGACGCCGAGGCCTACCTCGGCGAGGACGTCACGGACGCCGTGATCACCGTGCCCGCCTACTTCGACGACGCCCAGCGCCAGGCCACCAAGGAGGCGGGCGAGATCGCGGGCCTCAAGGTCCTGCGCATCATCAACGAGCCGACGGCCGCCGCCCTCGCGTACGGGCTCGACCGCGGTGAGGAGCAGACCGTCCTGGTCTTCGACCTGGGCGGCGGCACTTTCGACGTCTCGCTCCTGGAGATCGGCGACGGCGTCATCGAGGTCAAGGCGACCAACGGCGACACGCATCTCGGCGGCGACGACTGGGACCAGCGGATCGTCGAACACCTCGTCCAGCGCTTCAAGGCCTCGTACGGCATCGACCTCGGCCACGACAAGATGGCGCTGCAACGGCTGCGCGAGGGCGCCGAGAAGGCCAAGATCGAGCTGTCCAGCTCCTCCGAGACCACCATCAACCTGCCCTACATCACCGCCACCGCCGAGGGCCCGCTGCACCTCGACGAGAAGCTGACGCGCGCTCAGTTCCAGGAGCTGACCGCCGACTTGCTCGACCGCTGCAAGACCCCCTTCCATAAGGCGGTCAAGGACGCGGGCATCAAGCTGTCCGCGGTCGACCACGTCATCCTGGTCGGCGGCTCCACCCGGATGCCCGCCGTCACCGACCTCGTGAAGGAACTCACCGGCAAGGAGCCGCACAAGGGCGTCAACCCGGACGAGGTCGTGGCGGTCGGGGCCGTCCTGCAGGCCGGCGTCATCCGGGGCGACGTGAAGGACGTGCTGCTCCTCGATGTCACCCCGCTGTCCCTCGGCATCGAGACCAAGGGCGGCATCATGACCAAGCTCATCGAGCGCAACACCACGATTCCGACGCGCCGTTCGGAGATCTTCACCACGGCCGCCGACAACCAGCCGTCGGTCGGCATCCAGGTCTACCAGGGCGAACGCGAGATCGCCGCGTACAACAAGAAGCTGGGCGTCTTCGACCTCACCGGGCTGCCGCCGGCGCCGCGCGGGGTGCCGCAGATCGAGGTCGCCTTCGACATCGACGCCAACGGGATCATGCATGTCTCGGCGAAGGACCTCGCCACCGGGCGCGAGCAGAAGATGACCGTCACGGGCGGCTCCGCGCTCCCCAAGGACGACATCGACCGCATGATGCGGGACGCCGAGCAGTACGCGGAGGAGGACCGCAAACGCCGCGAGGCCGCCGAGACCCGCAACCAGGCCGAGCAACTCGTCTACCAGACCGAGAAGTTCGTCCGCGAGAACGACGAGCGCATCCCCTCCGAGACGAAGACGGAGGTAGAGTCCGCCGCCGCCGACGTGAAACGGCTGCTGGAGGACTCCGCCACCGACACGGCCGCCCTGCGCGCCGGCATCGAGAAGCTGGCCACCGTCAGCCAGAAGATGGGGCAGGCGATGTACACGCAGGCCCAGCAGACGCCCCAGGACGAACCGGCCACCGAGCACACCACGGCCGAGGAGGAGGGCGTGGTGGACGCCGAGATCGTGGACGAGGACAAGGACAAGCGCACGAAGGGCGGCGCCGCGTAAAAGTCGGGTCAGGGCTTGCGCGCGACCCCCGCGTACACGGGGACGGGCCCCTCCGCCTGGGCGGCCAGGTCCTCCGCTTCCGGGCGCCATGCGAAGACGGAGACCACACCGGGTTCGAACAGCTCCAGCCCGTCGAAGAAGCGGGAGAACTCGGCGTGGGTGCGCGGGGGGAAGGGGGTGCCGCTCCGGCGGACGAGCCGGCGGGCTTTCTCGACGCCCTCGGGGCTGATGTCCTGCGTGACCTGGGACGGCACCATTCGGTCTTCGGGTGGTGCCTCATGCGGACGGTGTCTCAGAAGTTCTCGCGGAACTCCTGGAGGAGCGTCTTGGTGCGCTGGGCGGTGGCCGCGTGGGCCGTCATGAGGTCGAGGACCTCCAGGTGCAGGCCCACCTCGGCGCGCGAGTCGAGGTACAGGGCACCGGTCACGTACTCGCTGTAGACGATGTCCGGCAGCTCCGGCTCCGCGAAGCGGAACAGCGCGAAGGACGTGTACGTCCCCGGATGCGGGCCCTTCGCGAACTCGGCGACCTGGAGCGTGATGTGATCGCTGTCCGCCGCTTCGAGGAGCCGGTCGATCTGGTTCCGCATGACGGAGGAGTCGATGCTCACGGGCCGGCGCAGCACCGTCTCGTCCATGATCACCCAGAGGTGGGGCGGGTTCTCGCGGGTGAGCAGCTTCTTCTGCCGGTTCATGCGCAGCGCCACATGCCGCTCGATGGTCTCGGGGCCCGTCTGCCCGACCGTCCCGGCCTCCAGTACCGCCCGTGCGTAGTCCTCGGTCTGGAGCAGTCCGGGCATGAAGTGCGGCTCGTACGAGCGGATCATGTGAGCGGCGCCCTCCAGGCTGACGTGCATGCTGAACCAGTCCGGCAGCACGTCGTGGAACCGCTGCCACCAGCCGGGCCGGTTCGCCTCCTCGGCCAGCGAGACGAAGGCGGCCACCTCGGCGTCGGGCACGCCGTACGTCGTCAACAGCACCTGCACGTAAGGGATCTTGAGGGCGACCTCGGCCGCCTCCATCCGCCGCACGGTCGCCGGGGCGACCCGCAGCACGCGGGCCGCCTCCTCCCGCTTCAGACCCGCGGCCTCCCGCAACTCCTGCAGCCGCCGCCCCAGTACCACCTGCCCCACGGTGGGCGCAGCCCGCCGCTCACTCACGCCACGCCTCCCCAAGCGCCGAAGTACCCGAGCAGTGTGTCATGTCCGCCCGGTTTTGGGACTGACGGTTGATCAAGAGTTCTGTGAATGCAGGTACTTGGCCGTCGCAGGGTCGGCCGGGAGGCTGGGGCGGGAGCGGCCCGTCTCGATGAAGCTGATGTGCCGGGCCGAGGAGCCCGCGCGCAGCGCCAGCTCCAGCTGGCTCACGCGCCGCTGCTCGCGCCAGGCGCGGAGCAGGGGGCCGATGCCCTTCTCGGGAGCGGCGGTTGGGGGCGCGGGGGCGTCGGACGCGGCAATGCTCATACGGTGACCGTAGTCGAGGGTCCGGCGACCGTCGGGGGGTTTTCGCCCCCTCCGCCCCTGCCCTTCCCATACCTGGGGGCTGCCGCCCCCAGACCCCCGCTTGTCGCGCTGACGCGCTCGTCCTCAAACGCCGGACGGGCTGTTCCCAGGGGGCTGTGGCAGGGTGAGGAGCAGAGGAATCCGCAGTCGCGTCGTAGGAAGGAGCGAGGTCATGGCCGTCGAACCGTTGTCGCAGAAGGAGATCGAAGAGCGGCTGGCGGAGCTGCCGGGGTGGTCGCTGGAAGGGGACCGGCTTGCGCGTTCCTATCGGCTCCGTTCGCACTTCGCGGCAACCGCGATGGTCGTGCACATCGCCCAGGTGCAGGAAGAGCTCGATCACCACTCGGACCTCACGCTCGGCTACAACACCGTCTCCCTCACCGTGAACACGCACAGCATCGGCGGAGCCGTCACCGAGCTCGACTTCAATCTCGCCCGCAGGGTGGAGGAGCTGGCCGCGGGGCACGGGGTGCGTTGACGCGGGTGCTGGACTACGACAAGGAAGCGGAGCAGTACGACGCGACGCGGGGCGGTGAGCCACGCGCCGCCGCGGCCGCCCGCGCCGTGCTCGGCCTGGTGCCCGAGGGCGCGCGCAGCCTGCTCGACGTCGCCTGCGGCACCGGGATCGTGACCAGGCGGCTCGCCGCGGACCGGCCCGGGCTGCGGGTGACGGGCGTGGACGCCGCGCACGGCATGGCGGTCAGGGCCGCCGCGCGGCTGCCGGGTTCCGTCGTCCGGTCCGACGGCCGTCGGCTGCCGTTCCCCGACGGGACCTTCGACGCCGTCACCAGCGTGTGGCTGCTGCATCTCGTCGACGAGCCCGAGGGCGTTCGCGCGATCGTCGCCGAGTCCGCCCGCGTGTTACGGCCCGGCGGCGTGTACATCACCACCGTCGACAAGGCCGCCGCCCACGACGTGGGCAGCGACATCGACGAGGTCCTCGGCCCGCGGCCGCGCCGGCCCGCCAACGACGCCGCTCGGGTCGTGGAGGCGCGCGCCGCCGAGCAGGGACTGGTTCCGGCCGGGCAGGCGCGCTTCGCCGGTCACGGTCAGGGCCGCAGCCCACGCAGCACGGCCGCCGACCTGCGGCGCGGCTGGTTCACCCAGCTGCCGCCCGGCGACCCGCTCACCGAGCGGTTCGTCGCGCGGCTGGTGGGACTGCCGGACCAGGACCGGCGCCGCGCCGATCCCCAGTTCGACCTGAGGGCCTTCACGAAGGCCGCGTGAACTCCATGACCCAGTTCGTCACGCACGTCCTCTCCCCGTCCACCGAGAACGCCTGCTCCCGGACCGGGGCCGGGGGGCGGTTTTTCGCCCCCTGCGCCCCTACCCTCCCCACTCTCGGCTTCTCCCCCAGTGCCTTAAGGGCCTGGGAGGTACCCCCAGAGCGGGGGACCCCCATCGTCCTTGGGGGCTGCCGCCCCCAAACCCCCGCATCGCGCTAACGCGCTCGTCCCCAAACGCCGGACGGGCTAGTGATAGCCCCTCCGGCGGGCTCGGCCGGTTTGCTGTTTGAGCAACACGACTGGCCGTTTCCGGGAGTGGCGGAGCACGCTGTCGGCATCCCGGAACGAGAGGCTCGCGACCATGGCACACCACCACCACGATCACGCTCAGACGGCGCACCACCACGACCACACACAGATCGACTTCGCGGAGATGCTCCCCCTGCTGGAGCGGGAGGCCGACCTGTACGCCCCGATGTACCGGCAGGCGGCGGACTGGCTGCGGGAGCGGCAGCCCGAGCCCGAGCTGATCGTGGACGCGGGCAGCGGCCCCGGCGTCATCTCCTGCCTCCTCGCCGACGCGTTCCCGCAGGCCCGGGTCGTCGCCGTCGACGGTGCGGAGCCGCTCCTCGAAGCCGCCCGCGCCCGCGCCGAGCGGCTCGGCATCGCCGATCGCTTCAGCACGCTGGAGGCCGAACTCGCCGACGGCCTCGGTGACTTGGACTACCGCGCCGACCTGCTGTGGGCCAGCAAGTCGCTGCACCACGTCGGCGACCAGCGCGCCGCCCTCGCCGGCTTCGCGCAGGCGCTCGCGCCCGGCGGCACCCTCGCTCTGCTGGAGGGAGGCCTGACCGCGCGCTGCCTCCCGCGCGACATCGGCATCGGCCGCCCCGGACTGCAGTCCCGTATCGACGCGGTCCATGAGGACTGGTTCACCGAGATGCGGGCGACGCTGCCCGGATCCGTCCGGGAGAACGAGGACTGGCCCGGCCTGCTCGCCGCCGTGGGCCTGCGCCCCACCGGGAGCCGCACCTTCCTGCTCGACCTCCCCGCCCCGCTGTCGCAGGAGGCCCGCGCGTTTGTCGTGGCCACATTCCAGCGCCGCCGGGACTTCCTCGGAGAAGTCCTCGACGCGTCCGACCTCGCGACCCTCGACCGGCTCCTCGACCCGGACGACAAGGAGAGTCTGCATCACCGCCCCGATGTCTACCTGCTGTCGGCGCAGACCGTCCACACGGCGCAGCGCGGCGAGGGCGCACCGGCGCAGTGAACTCAGCGTCAACTCTCCTGTGAACGTCCGTGGTTGAGCAGCCGACTGTGATCAGCAAGGGCCCGGCCGGGCGAACACCGTGACCTGCCCGCGGGTCTTGACTTCGAGAGTGCTCGAAGTGATGAACTCCCCGCGTTCACCGCACACAAATGGGGGTAACCAATGACCGACTCTCCTGTCGCACTCATCACCGGAGGCGGAAGCGGTATCGGCGCCGCGGTCGCACGGCGGCTTCTCGATGCCGGGCAGCGGGTGGCCGTCACCGGTCGCGGCGAGGAGCGGCTGCGCGGATTCGCCGAGGAACTCGGCCGTCCCGAGGGCCTGTTGACGATCGTCGGGAACGCGGCCGAGTACGACCAGGTCCAGGCGGCTGTCGAGATGACGCTCAAGGAGTTCGGGCGGCTCGACACCGTGGTCGCCAACGCCGGTTTCGCCACGCATGACAGCGTCGCCGCGGGTGACCCCGCCGGCTGGTCCGAGATGGTGCTCACCAATGTGCTCGGTCCCGCCCTGCTCATCCGGGCCTCCATCGACGCGCTGAAGGAGACCAAGGGGCGGATCGTGCTGATCGGCAGCGTAGCGGGCCACGTCTTCACGCCCGGCAACCTTTACGGCGCGACCAAGTGGGCCGTGACCGGCCTCGCGGAGAACGCGCGCCGTGAGGTCACCGAGTACGGCGTCGGGGTGACCCTGATCTCCCCGGGCCGCGTGGAGACCCCGTTCTGGGACAGCTACGGCAGCCTGCCCCCGGGACATCTGCTCACCGCGGACCAACTTGCCGAGTCGATCGTCTGGGCGATCGGGCAGCCCAGCGGAGTCGACGTGAACACCGTGGTGGTCCGGCCGATCGGCCAGCCCAACTGACAGAAAAGCCCGCCCGGATCGCGTCATCCGGGTGGGCCTTTCCGGGTGTTGGGGCTCAGCCCATGTCGAACGTCGCCGGGTCCGGACCCAGGCGGCGGTCCTCGTTCAGTGCCGAGATCGCCGCGATGTCCTCGACGTCCAGCGAGAAGTCGAAGACCTCGATGTTCTCCTTGATCCGGGACGGGGTCACGGACTTGGGGATCACCACGTTGCCCAGCTGGAGGTGCCAGCGGAGCACGATCTGCGCCGGGGTACGGCCGTGCTTCTGAGCGATGGCGACGATCGCCGGGACTTCCAGGAGACCCTTGCCCGAGCCGAGCGGCGACCAGGCCTCGGTCGCGATGCCCTGCTGCGCGTGGTACTCGCGCGCCGCGTGCTGCTGGAGGTGCGGGTGCAGCTCGATCTGGTTGACGGCCGGGATGACCGCCGTCGCGTCGATCAGCTTCTCCAGGTGCTCCGGAAGGAAGTTGGAGACACCGATGGCCTTCGCGCGACCGTCCGCGTGGATCTTCTCGAAGGCCTTGTACGTGTCGATGTACTTGCCCCGGGACGGCAGCGGCCAGTGGATCAGATACAGGTCGATGTAGTCCAGACCGAGCTTCTCCAGGGACGTGTCGAAGGCGCGGAGCGTCGCGTCGTACCCCTGGTCGCTGTTCCAGAGCTTGGTGGTGACGAAGAGGTCCTCGCGGGCGATGCCGGAAGCGGCGATGGCCTTGCCGGTGCCCTCTTCATTGCCGTAGATCGCCGCAGTGTCGATGCTGCGATACCCGGCCTGCAGCGCCGTGGCGACCGCCCGCTCCGCCTCGTCGTCCGGCACCTGCCAGACGCCGAAGCCCAGCTGAGGCATCTCGACGCCGTTGTTCAGGATGATCGGGGGGACCTTGCTGCTCACGTGCTCTCGATCCTTCGGTTGTCGTCAGGTGCTATCCCATGGTCAACGACCACGGGCTGTGATGCATTCCTGACCCGTGGATTCCCTGTGGAGTGATCGTGAGAGCCGTAGGTTGGCCGGAACGTGACAACCATGGGCTGGCCGGAAAGGGACCCGGCCTCCTCGGCCGGGACCTTGACCGGGTCCCGTCACGCCCGGTACAGCGCCTCGACCTCCGTCGAGTACGCCTTCTCGATCGCCTTCCGCTTCAGCTTCAGTGAAGGCGTCAGCAACCCGTGCTCCTCGGTGAACTGGTGGGCCAGTATCCGGAAGGTGCGGATCGACTCGGCCTGGGAGACCAGTGTGTTCGCCGCGACCACCGCGCGCCGCACCTCGGTCTCCAGGTCGGAGTCGCGCACCAGCTCGGCCGGGGACATGTGCGGCTTGCCGCGCATCCCGAGCCAGTGTTCGACGGCCTCGGAGTCGAGGGTGACGAGCGCGGCGATGTACGGCCGGTCGTTGCCGACGACGATGCACTGGGCGACCAGCGGATGGTCGCGGACGCGCTCCTCCAGGCCCAGCGGCGAGACGCTCTTGCCGCCGGAGGTCACCAGGATCTCCTTCTTGCGCCCGGTGATGGTGAGATAGCCGTCCTCGTCGAGGGAGCCCAGGTCACCGGTGGCGAGCCAGCCGTCGTGTAGCGCGGCGTCGGTGGCCTTGGGGTCGTTGAGGTAGCCCTGGAAGACGTTGTCGCCGCGCAGCCAGATCTCGCCGTCGTCCGCGATGTGCACGGTGGTGCCCGGGATCGCCAGGCCGACGGTGCCGAACCGGGTGCGCTCGGGAGGGTTGGCGGACGCGGCCGCCGTGGACTCGGTGAGTCCGTACCCCTCGTAGATGACGACGCCCGCGCCCGCGAAGAACAGGCCGAGCCGGCGGTCCATGGCCGAGCCGCCCGACATCGCGTGCTTGACCCGGCCGCCCATCGCGGCGCGCACCTTGGAGTAGACGAGCTTGTCGAAGAGCTGGTGCTGCAGACGCAGGGCCGTCGAGGGGCCGGGGCCCATACCCCAGGCCTTCGCCTCCATGGCGTCCGCGTAGCGCACGGCGACCTCGACGGCCTTCTCGAAGGGGCCCGACCTGCCTTCCTTCTCGGCCTTGCGGCGGGCCGCGTTGAAGACCTTCTCGAAGATGTACGGCACCGCGAGGAAGAACGTCGGCTGGAAGGCGGCCAGGTCCGACAGCAGGGCCGCCGCGTTCAGCTGCGGCTGGTGCCCGAACTTGACCTTCCCGCGGATCGCGGCGACCTGCACCATCCGCCCGAAGACATGGGCGAGCGGCAGGAACAGCAGCGTGGCCGCCTGGTCGCCGCGCTTGGAGTGGAACACGGGTTCCCAGCGCTCGATGACCGTGTCCGCCTCGAACATGAAGTTGGCGTGCGAGAGGACACAGCCCTTGGGGCGCCCGGTGGTGCCGGAGGTGTAGATGATCGTCGCGGTCGTCTCGGGCGTGATCGCACGCCGGTGCCGGTGGACGACCTCGTCGTCGATGTGCGCGCCCGCCTCGTAAAGCTCCTGGACGGCGCCCACGTCGAGCTGCCAGAGCTTGCGCAGCTGCGGCAGCCGGTCGACGACCGTGGCGACGGTCATCGCGTGGTCCTCGTGCTCCACCATGACGGCCCGCACCTGCGCGTCGTGCAGCATCCAGAAGACCTGCTCGGCGGAGGAGGTGGGGTAGATGGGCACGACCTGGGCGCCCACCGTCCACAGGGCATAGTCGAAGAGCGTCCACTCGTACCGCGTACGGCACATGATCGCGACCCGGTCCCCGAACCGGACGCCCTGGGCGAGCAGGCCCTTGGCCAGTGCGAGCACCTCGTCGCGGAACTCGGCCGCGGTCACATCGCGCCACTGCTCCCGATCGTCCTTGCGGCCGAGAGCGATATGCAGCGGGTCTTCCATGGCATGGTCGAACACGACATCGGCCAGGCCGCCCACCGGCGGCGCCGACGCCAACGGAGGGTTGGTGAACTCGCGCAATCCCACTCCTTGTGGCGCTCCGCACAGCGCCGTGAAAGCTACCCCACCCGGCTGCCGGGCGGGAGGGGTGACGGTGGACCGAGGGGCACGGCATACACACTGGTCAGCCGTGGAAATGCCCGCACAAGGGGAACGGCCGGACAGAATCCCTTACGGATCCGTAGGTTTCAGGCTCGTAATCTCCACGGAATCTGTACGACGCGGTTACGCCGCGAAGCGCGCCCGGCGCCCGTCCATGGACCTGCCGTTTTCCACGGGGACTGGCCCGGCGTCCATGGGGACCGGCCGGCGTCCACGGGAACCGGCCCGGCCTAGCCCCGCCGCCCCCGGTGCAGTCGCTCCCCGCCCGCGAGGATCGCCGCCGCCAGTGCCTCCGCCGCATCCTGCGCGGACGTACGCCGGTGCCCGTGGACCAGGACGAAGTCGACCTCGCCGAGTTCCGGCAGCCCGGCCCGCTCCGGTACGCGGACGAGGCCCGGCGGGACGAGCCCCTGTGAATGGGCCATGACGCCCAGCCCCGCGCGCGCCGCCGCGATGAGGCCGTTGAGGCTGCCGCTGGTGCAGGCGATGCGCCACGGTCTGCCCTGGCGCTCCAGGGCTTCGAAGGCGAGGGCGCGGGTGATGCCCGGGGGCGGGTAGACGATCAGCGGGACGGGGCGGTCGGGGTCGAGGCGCAGGCGTTCCGCGCCGATCCACACCAGGCGGTCGTGCCAGACGAGCTCGCCGCGCGGGTCCTCGGGCCGCCGCTTCGCCAGCACCAGGTCGAGCCTGCCCGCCGCGAGCTGTTCGTGGAGTGTGCCCGACAGTTCGACCGTGAGCTCCAGGTCCACCTCGGGATGGTCGTACCGGAAGCCCTCCAGGATCTCCGGCAGCCGGGTCAGGACGAAGTCCTCGGAGGCGCCGAAGCGCAGCCGGCCGCGCAGCCGGGTCCCGGTGAAGAACTGCGTCGCCTGCTCGTGCACCTCCAGGATCCGGCGTGCGAAGCCGAGCATGGCCTCGCCGTCCTCCGTGAGTTCCACGGAGTGCGTGTCCCGCGAGAACAGCTGACGGCCCGCGGCGTCCTCCAGGCGGCGCACGTGCTGGCTGACCGTGGACTGGCGCAGCCCGAGGCGCCGGGCGGCCTGGGTGAAGCTCAGGGTCTGGGCCACCGCCAGGAACGTACGCAGATGTGAAGGGTCGTACACGGACCCCAGGCTATCGCAAAACGTGATGACAGTCAGAGCGGTATGACGGATTCCCGATCGCCCGCCGGAAGAGGACGATGGAGAGGGCAACGACCCGTGTCCGCACCCGGACGCACGGCGAAGCAACCGGACATGGACGTGCAGCGAAGGAACACGGACGTACAGCAAAGTAAGTGGAGCACTGTGAAACGCCTGCGATGGCCGCGTTGGATGCCCGTCGACCCGTACATCGTCCTGTTGCTGGGGACGGTGGGGCTCGCGGCCCTCTTCCCCGCACGGGGCGCGGCGGCCGACGTCGCGTCGGGCGCCTCCACGGCCGCGATCGCCCTCCTCTTCTTCCTCTACGGGGCGCGCCTGTCCACCCGTGAGGCGATCGAGGGGCTCAGGCACTGGCGGCTCCACGGCACGGTCCTGGCCTGCACCTTCGTGATCTTCCCGCTGCTCGGTCTCGCCGCCGGAGTCCTCGAACCGGCGCTCCTGACGCACAACCTCTACACCGGCCTCCTCTTCCTCACGCTCGTCCCGTCGACCATCCAGTCGTCGATCGCGTTCACCTCGATCGCGCGCGGCAATGTGCCCGCCGCGATCTGCGCGGGCTCCTTCTCCTCGCTGGCCGGCATCGTCCTCACCCCGCTGCTCGCGGCGGCCCTGCTCGGCAACAGCGGCGGCGGGTTCTCCGCCGACTCGCTGGTCAAGGTCGTGCTCCAGCTGCTGGTGCCGTTCGTGGCCGGGCAGGTGCTGCGCCGTTGGATCGGCGGCTTCATCGCGCGGCACAGGAAGGTCCTCGGATACGTCGACCGCGGCTCGATCCTGCTCGTCGTGTACGCCGCGTTCAGCGAGGGCATGGTGCAGGGCATCTGGCATCAGGTCAGCCCCGCCCGGCTCGGCGCGCTGCTGGTCGTCGAGGCCGTGCTGCTGGCCGTGATGCTCGCGCTCACCTGGTACGGCGCGAAGGCCCTGCGCTTCAGCCGGGAGGACCGGATCGCGATCCAGTTCGCCGGATCGAAGAAGTCCCTCGCCTCCGGACTCCCCATGGCCGGCGTGCTGTTCGGCGCGCACGCCTCGCTCGCCGTGCTGCCGCTGATGCTCTTCCACCAGATGCAGCTCATGGTGTGCGCGGTGATCGCCAAGCGCCGCGCCCGCGACCCCGAGGCGGCCGAGGCGGCTACGACCCCGGTTCCCCCAGTCGCAGAGTCACGAATCGCGGTCGGTACAGGGACACGTTCCGACTGAGGTTGGCCTGCGCCGAAGCGCCCGTCGCGTCCAGCCAGTTGACGTCGTAGCTGAGCACGGTCCGTTCGCCGTCGCTCAGCTCCGGGTGCGTCTGCGGGTTGTACGCGGCCACCTCGCCGTCGGGAAGCGGCGGGCTGAAGCTCCGGGTGGGCCCGTGCCAGGGCCCGGCCGGCGAGCACGCCCAGTACGAGGTGATCGTCGTCAGGCCCGCGGTGCCGGCGGCCATGGTGAACAGGACGTACGTGCCGCCGTCGCGCACCACCGTGAACGCGCTGCCCACGCCCGTACGCCGCCCGTCCCCGAGCACCGCCGCCGGACGCGCCCGCACCGCCCACCCCGAGCCGTCCCAGTACTCCCAGGCCCCCGGCTCGGCGAGCCTGCCGCGCGGCACCCGTGCGACGTACGCCTGCGAGGCGGGGCGCGCGGCGGCCTGTCCGTCGTCGCCGCCGAAGACGTACGTCCACGCGCCCGCGTCGACCGCCGAGGTGCCGAACAGCACGCGCCGGGACGGGTCCGCGAGGGAGCTCTGGTCCAGGATCGTCGTGATGGTCTCGAGGCGCAGGCCGGGAAGCGACAGCGTGGCCACCTCGGTGGCGGTGGGGACGCCGTAGATCCAGGGGGACTGGCCCGCCGTACGGGTCCACAGCAGGACGCGGACGACCTGCCGCGAGGAGCCGGGGGAGCGGGGCTCGACGCGGGCCGCCACCGGCCAGCGCCACCGCTGCGGCGCCGGGTCCGGGAACACCGGCGCGGGAAGGGTGGTCCGCAGACGGCCGTCGCGGGACATCACCACGGCCGCGTTGCGCACGAGGGGCGCGCCCGCGTCACGCCACGCGTACGACTCGCCGACCGGGTTCGGCGGCGCGTGCACCTGGCCGAGATAGGTGTCCGAGAAAAGCCACAGCACCCGCCCGTCCGGCAGCCGCACCGAGTGAGTGCCGTCGCCGCCGGTCCAGTCGTCGCCGCGGGCGGCGTCGTCCCCGTACCGGGTGAACTCGCCGGTGAGCTTCGCGTCCGGGGTCCAGGACGTGAGCGTACGGGCCGTACACGTGCCGCCGCCCTCCCGGTCGTCGTCCGGGAGGGCGGTGAGCAGCACGGCCGCGCAGACCAGGGCCAGCAGGATGCCGAGCCCGGTCCCGTTCTGCCGTCGTGCTCGTGCGTCGTCGGGCACGGAAGGGACGTTAGTGGCCCCCGCTCACATGGTCCATGGGGAGCCACACGACGGTGTCCCGGGTCACGTTCGGGGAGGGCCCGGACGACAGCTCGGCGTCGCTCAACGCCCGGTCGTAGACGCGGACGTCGTCGATCGCGCCCGTGAAGTAGGCCCGGCCGTCCATCCGTTGGCCGACATGCACCCCGAACGGCGAGTTGCGGCTGACCGATCCGGGTACGTCCGCCGTGCTGATCGCCGTACCGTCGATGAACAGCGTGAGCTGTCCTCCGCCCCGGCGCAGCGCCAGATGGTGCCACTGGCCGTCGTTGTACGCCCCCGTGGTGCGCACGAAGGCCGAGGCCGGGGGCGACGCGCCGTTCCTGGTGGTGATCAGCCCGGTGATCCGGTTGGACGCGGGCTCGCCGCGCAGCCACACCTGCGGCTGTGACGTCCCGATCCCGCCCATCCACAGCAGCGGCTGCTCTCCGGTGGTGGCGGTGTATCTGAACCACAGGGAAGCCGTGAAGTCCTTGGTTCCGAGCGGGAGTCGGTCCTGATACGGCAGTCGTACGGCGTCGTCGGTGCCGTCGAAGGCGAGCGCGTCGCCGAAGACCCCGTCCGTCTCCCGGGCGCCGCCGAGGACCGCGGCCCGCTTCGCGTGATGAGCGAAGTCGGCGGTCGTCGGGTCGGGGCCGCGGCGCGGTGCGAGCCAGTCCTCGGTGAAGCGGGCGAAGCGGATCTCGTCGCGCGCGTCGACCGGGCCGCCCTCGTACATCAGGCCCAGCGTGTCGCCGCCGATGTGGACCATGTCCGAGTACCCGGACCAGTCCGTGGTGACGACGGTGCCGCGGTCCACGCTGTCCCAGGTGCGTCCGCCGTCGTACGAGGAGCGGATCATCATGGTCCTGCGGCGGTCCGGGTCGCCGGGACAGGCCAGCAGGATCCGGTCGCCGAGGCGGATCGAGGACCCCTGGACCTGGGGGGTGTAGAGGTCCGGGAGGCCGACGAAGGGGGCCGTGAAGCTGTCGCCGCCGTCGCGGCTGACGGCCTGGGTGCGATGGCCGAGGTCGGTGCCGTCCTGCTCGCGCCCGCTGACGAGGACCGACCCGTCGGTGCGTTCGGTGAGCGTCATCTCGGACGGCTTCTGGCGGAAGGTGCCGTCGTCCGCGATCGGCCACGAGTCGGTCGCGCCGATCTCCCAGTGGTCGCCGCCGTCGTCACTGGTGATGAGTGCGGCGTGGTTCGCGGTGACCCGACTTCCGTTCCAAGTCTCGGTGTTGACGCCGAAGACGAGCCGACCCGCGTGCTTGCCGCGGGTCAGCTGGATGCCGTGCACGGGCCCGGTGGCGTACCAGGAGTTCCAGCGCGGCGGGAGGATCTCGCCGCTCAGGTCGCGCGGCTGCGACCAGGTCAGTCCGTCGTCGTCGCTGTACTGCAGGTGCGGGGTGCGGTCGCAGGGGACTGAGCAACTCCCGCTGTCCGTACGGCCCGTGTTGTACGTCTCGGCCAGCAGGATGCGGCCCGTCTTGCGGTCCACGACGGGCGCGGGGTTGCCGTGCGTGTCGCCGCCGCCCTCGTTGACGATCTGGAGGGGACCCCAGGTGCGCCCGCCGTCGGTGGAGCGCTTGACCACGATGTCTATGTCGGCCGCATCACCGCAGTTGAGGACACGTCCCTCGGCGAACGCCAGCAGGGTTCCCTTGGTCGTCTTCACGACGGCCGGGATGCGGAAGCAGGCATAGCCCGGGTCCTGCGAAGCCTTGAAAAGAACCTGCTGTTCGAACTCGCCGGTCGTGGCCGCCTGTTCGGCTCCGGCTGGGCTCGGGAGCGCCAGTAACGAGGCGGCGGTGACAAGAATCGTCAGGGTGGATCTCAGACGGGTGCGGAGAGTCGATCTCAGACGTGCGCGGTGGCTTGACGGCATGGTGCGACCTGCCCTTCATGCGTCTGGGCAATCCGGATACTCTGGACATCCCACGTCCAACGTTCTTGTCACGGACGCTACTTGGGCTCTCAGGCACCCCACAAGAAGCGTGCATCGGTCATGTTCACACCAGATCGCACCAGTGCCTCGCACCCCGGACGGGAGGTTCTGCGCGGCGGACCAGGTCCGCCGGAGGTGAGGGAGTGTCAGGGGCGCGCTGTCACTTTGCCGAGATTGCTCCGCGACGCGATCGCCTCGTACGCCTTCGGGGCGTCCTCCAGCACGAACTCCCCGTGCACGGCGGGCTTCAGCGTCCCGTCCGTGACGGCGGCGCGCGAGGCGAACGGCACCCTGCTGGAGCGACTCTCGACGGCTGAACGGGCGCAGTTCATGGGCCTGTTGACGCGGATCTCCGGCACGCAGTCGCAGCAGCAAGCGTAGGCGGGAGGGCTGAAGCAGGGCTGAGGCGGGGCCTCTCCGGCGCAGGGGGCGCTCCCCGCCGTTCGAGGCCCCGCCGCCGTGTCGCGGGGGAGCCGGTCAGCCCTGGCCGGCCGCGGCCCGCAGGGCGAGGCGATGCTCACCCGCGTACACGTTCATGGAGACGCCGCGCAGGAACCCGACCAGGGTCAGGCCTGTCTCCGCGGCCAGGTCGACCGCGAGGGACGACGGAGCCGAGACCGCCGCGAGCACCGGAATGCCCGCCATCACCGCCTTCTGCGCCAGCTCGAAGGAGGCCCGGCCCGAGACCAGCAGAACCGCCCGGGACAGCGGGAGCGTGCCGTTCTGCAGGGCGCGGCCGACCAGCTTGTCGACCGCGTTGTGCCGGCCCACATCCTCGCGTATGTCGACGAGCTCGCCCTCCTCGGTGAACAGCGCCGCCGCGTGCAGACCCCCGGTCCGGTCGAAGACCCGCTGGGCCGCCCGCAGCCGGTCGGGGAGGCTCGCGAGCAGTTCGGGTTCCAGCCGCACCGGGGGAGTGGTGTCGCCCTCCGTGTCGTCGATCGTCCAGCGGGCCGTCGTACGGACCGCGTCAAGGCTCGCCTTGCCGCACAGACCGCAGGACGACGTCGTGTACACATTGCGTTCGAGCGTGATGTCAGGGATCACGACGCCGGGTGCCGTCCGCACGTCGACGACGTTGTACGTGTTGGAGCGTCCCCCACTCTCGGCTCCGCTCGAGCGGGAGGTGCCCCCATCCGTCGCGCCCGCGCAGTACACGATGTTCTGCAGCTCGTCGGCCTCGCCCAGCACGCCCTCGCTGACGAGGAAACCCGCCGCCAGCGCGAAGTCGTCGCCCGGCGTGCGCATGGTGATGGCGAGCGGCTTGCCGTTGAGGCGGATCTCCAGTGGTTCCTCGGCGACGAGCGTGTCCGGGCGGGTGCTCAGGGCCCCGTCCCGGATACGGATCACCTTGCGTCGTTCCGTGACGCGTCCCATGTCGATCAGCCCCGCTTCTGTACGTGCTGGTGGCCGAGGAGGCCCTCGCTGGGGTGCTCGGCGATGCCGGGCGTCCGGTGCGGCAGCCGGGTGCGCTCGTCCCGGGCGTACGCGCGCGCCAACTCCCGTATGGCGGACACCGGTACGCCCGTCACCTTTGCGGCGAGCGACGGGGTCCAGGGCTCGACCAGTTGTCTGTACTCCTCGAACTCGCTCGTCGCCCGCTCGATGAAGGCGTGGTCGGCGAGCCCCGCGTGGATGATCTCGCGGCCGACCGCGTGGGCCAGAGCGATGTCGGTGCCGACGTCCAGGACCAGCGGGTCCGCGGGCCGGGCGTAGACCTGCGGGTGGGGTCTCCTCATGCCGCCGTCCTCAGCGCGAGCAGATCCGAGATGGCGTGGACGGTACGGAGCGTCGGCACCGGGACCTCGGTGATCTCCGCCAGCTCCACGACGGCCGCGAGCAGCACGTCGAGTTCGAGCGGTTTGCCGCGCTCCAGATCCTGGAGTGTGGAGGTGCGGTGATCGCCGACGCGCTCCGCGCCGGCCAGCCGCCGTTCGATGGAGACGCCCACCTTGCAGCCAAGGGCCTCCGCGACCGCCAGCGTCTCGGTCATCATGATCTCGATGACCTTGCGCGTGCCGCCGTGCAGGCACATCTGCCGCATCGTCGCGCGGGCCAGCGCGCTGATGGGGTTGAAGGAGATATTGCCGAGCAGCTTGAGCCAGATGTCGTTGCGCAGGTCCTGCTCGACCGGGCACTTGAGCCCGCCCGCCTGCATGGCCTCGCTGAACGCCTGACAGCGCTCGGAGAGGGACCGGCCGGGCTCGCCGATGGAGAACCGGGTGCCTTCGAGATGACGTACGACTCCCGGTCCTTCCAGCTCTGTTGCGGCATACACAACGCAACCGATGGCCCGTTCGGGCGCGAGCACCGCACTGACCGCGCCGTCCGGGTCCACGCTCTCGATACGGTGGCCGTCGTGCGGGCCGCCGTGCTGGTGGAAGTACCACCAGGGGATGCCGTTCTGGGCGGCGATCACCGCCGTGGTGTCGTGCAGCAGTGGCTCGATCAGCGGCCCGCACGCCGCGTACGAGTTGGCCTTCAGGCCCAGGAAGACGTAGTCGACCGGGCCGATCTCGGCCGGGTCGTCGGTGGCGTGGGCACGCGCGGTGAAGTCACCGCGGGGGCTGAGCACGCGGACTCCGTGCTCCCTCATGGCCGCCAGATGCGGTCCACGGGCGACGAGGTGCACATCGGCGCCTGCGCGGTGCAGCGCGGCGCCGACGTAGGCGCCGATCGCACCGGCGCCGAGAACTGCGACTTTCACTGTGTGGCGCTCCGTTCGGTCGAGGGTACCGAGGAACTGCCGAACTCTTGTCGACGAAATATTGTCTACAGGATGGAATGATGAGCGGCAAGGGTTGGGGCAGGCATCCTGGAGAAGGCCGCCCCGATGATCACGGACTTCTTCGCGGACACCTCCACGCCCGTGTCGGTCTCGGCGGCCGCGGGGTTCGTCGCGCTGCTCTCCGCGGCCAACATGGCGGGCCGTATCGGCTGGTCCTCGACGTCCGACCTGATCGGCCGCAAGAACATCTACCGGGTCTACCTCGGGGCGGGCGCGCTGATGTACGCGCTCATCGCCTGGTTCGGGGACTCGTCGAAGCCGCTGTTCATCATCTGCGCGCTGGTGATCCTGTCGTTCTACGGGGGCGGCTTCGCGACGATTCCCGCGTATCTGAAGGACCTCTTCGGCAGTTACCAGGTCGGCGCGATCCACGGCCGGCTGCTCACCGCCTGGTCAATGGCGGGTGTCCTCGGCCCACTGATCGTGAACTGGATCGCCGACCGGCAGGAGGAGGCGGGCAAGCACGGTTCGTCCCTCTACGGACTGTCGTTCCTGATCATGATCGGCCTGCTCGTCGTCGGGTTCATCGCCAATGAGCTGGTACGTCCCGTCCATGCCCGCCACCACATCCCCGCACCGAGGGAGGCTGTCGATGTCCAGCGAGAGCAGCCCGCCCCATAGGCGGCCACTGATCGCCTTCGCCTGGCTGTGGGTGGGTGCGCCCCTCTGCTACGGCCTGTACGAGCTCGTACTGAAAGCCAAACAATTGTTCACGGGGTGAGTTCCCGAGGGTACGGGTTGAACTCGTGTGGGCCCCGGCCCGGGCGTGCGTACGGAACGCGCGCGGGCCGGGGCTCGCGCGTGCGTACGGAAGATGATCGGGCATCCGAGCGTCTGACAGAAGCCGACAAGCCTGGCGTCCCTTTCCTGTGGAATCACCCTCCGCCGTACCCGTGAGTCACTGATCAGACTGGAGGATCCCGCTACCGAAAGCACGAGGGGGATCGCTCATGAACGGCTCACGGATCGCCGCTGTCGGCCATTACCAGCCCGCCAGGATTCTCACCAACGAGGATCTGGCAGGCCTGGTCGACACCAGCGACGAGTGGATCAGAACCCGGGTGGGCATCCGCACACGCCATATCGCCGGGCCCGACGAGCCGGTCGACGAGCTGGCCGCGCACGCCGCCGCCAAGGCGCTCGCGGCGGCGGGCCTCGGTGCGGTCGACATCGATCTCGTCCTCGTCGCCACCTCCACCGCCGTCGACCGCTCCCCGAACATGGCCGCCCGTGTCGCCGCCCGGCTCGGCATCCCCTCCCCGGCCGCGATGGACGTCAACGTCGTCTGTGCGGGCTTCACGCACGCCCTCGCGACCGCCGACCACGCCGTACGTGCCGGTGCCGCGACCCGTGCCCTGGTCATCGGCGCCGACAAGATGTCCGACGTGACGGACTGGACGGACCGTACGACCTGCGTCCTCGTCGGGGACGGCGCCGGGGCGGCCGTGGTCGAAGCCGCCGAGGAGCCCGGCATCGGGCCGGTGCTGTGGGGCTCGGTGCCCGAGATGGGGCACGCGGTACGGATCGAGGGCACGCCCGCGCGGTTCGCGCAGGAGGGGCAGAGCGTCTACCGCTGGGCAACCACGCAACTGCCGTCCATCGCACGCAAGGCGTGCGAGCGCGCGGGCCTCGCCCCCGAGGACCTCGCGGGCGTCGTCCTGCACCAGGCGAACCTGCGCATCATCGAGCCCCTTGCCCTGAAGATCGGCGCGGTCAACGCCGTCGTCGCGCGGGACGTCACGGAGTCGGGGAACACGTCCGCCGCGAGCATTCCGCTCGCCTTCTCCAAACTCGTGGAGCGCGGAGAGATCTCCGCGGGCGACCCCGTCCTGCTGTTCGGCTTCGGTGGGAACCTGTCGTACGCCGGACAGGTGGTCCGTTGCCCGTGAGCTGCCCGTACGTCACGGTGTGAGGAGCCCCATACCTGTGCTTGCCGGCGTTTGTGCGCCGTAGACTGTAGGCGAAAGACAATTCATAATTGACTTTCGTAGTGCAGCGACAACGCTGCCCAGGAGGGGACCGCGATGTTGTCGACAGGACTGCCGCAGGGAGCGGTGCCCAAGCTCGAACGGCCCGGCCCGCTGCGCGACCGCGTCTACGAAGCGCTGCTGGAACTCATCACCACGCGCGCCCTCCAGCCGGGCCAGCACCTCGTCGAGAGCGAACTCGCCGGGCACCTCGGGGTGTCCCGGCAGCCCGTGCGCGAGGCCTTGCAGCGCCTCAGCACCGAGGGCTGGGTCGATCTGCGGCCCGCCCAGGGCGCGTTCGTGCACGAACCGACCGAGCAGGAGGCAGACCAACTCCTGACGGTCCGTACGCTCCTGGAGGCCGAGGCCGCCCGGCTTGCCGCCGCCAACGCGGGCGCCGAGGCCATCACCGCCCTCGAAGAACTCTGCTCGCAGGGCGAGCGGGCGGTCGCCGCCGACGACGTGGACGGCGCGGTCGCGATGAACGCCCGGCTCCACGCGAAGGTCATGGAGCTTGCGGGCAACACCGTCCTCGCCGAGCTGGCCGCGCAGGTCGACCGGCGGGTCCGCTGGTACTACACGCCGGTCGCCCGGCAGCGCGGCCGCCAGTCCTGGATCGAACACCGCGAGCTCATCGCGGCGATCGCGGACCGCGACGAGCAGCGCGCCACGACGGTCATGCGCGCCCACACGGAGCACACGCGCAAGATGTACCACGAGCGGGAGAAGTAGTCGGGCGACCCGGCACCGAGTCGGGCGACCCAGTACCTCGCGCAACGCCCTGTCACCCGGCGCACAGCCTTGGCTGTGCGCCTCTGGCGTGCCCGGGACCCCTCTTTGTCCTGTGAGTGGAGAAAGTTGACGGCAATCTGTGCGTTACTTCTTCCCACTCCCGGCAGCCGCTGCTACGTTCCCTTCGAAAGCAGGACCGGCGGTGAGTTGACCGGAACTCGACGTACGACGGACGCAAGGCCGATTGAGGCGGGGAGGGGCTCGTGAGACGTATGACGGCACGACCCGCGAACGCCCACCAGGCCAGGCTGCTGCGCCTGTTGCGCGACGGTGGCCCCAACTCCCGTGCCCAGCTGGGCGATCAGATCGACCTCTCGCGGTCGAAACTGGCCGTCGAGGTGGAACGGCTCCTGGAGACGGGCCTCGTGGTGGCCGACGGACTCGCCGCCTCCCGCGGCGGTCGCCGCTCCCACAACATCCGGCTCGCCCCCGCGCTGCGCTTCCTCGGCGTCGACATCGGGGCGACCTCGATCGACGTGGCCGTCACCAACCCGGAGCTGGAAGTCCTGGGGCACATCAACCAGCCCATGGACGTCCGCGAAGGACCGGTCGCGGTCTTCGAGCAAGTCCTCGCCATGGCCGCGAAGTTGAAGGCCTCGGGGCTCACGGAGGGGTTCGACGGCGCCGGCATCGGCGTACCGGGGCCCGTCCGTTTCCCCGAGGGCGTCCCGGTCGCCCCACCGATCATGCCCGGCTGGGACGGATTCCCGGTCCGCGAGGCGCTCAGCCAGGAACTCGGCTGCCCGGTCATGGTCGACAACGACGTGAACCTGATGGCCATGGGGGAGCAGCACGCGGGCGTCGCACGTTCCGTGGGCGACTTCCTCTGCGTCAAGATCGGTACGGGTATCGGCTGCGGCATCGTCGTCAGCGGTGAGGTCTACCGTGGTACGACGGGAAGCGCAGGCGACATCGGGCACATCCAGGCCGTGCCCGACGGAAGGCCGTGCGCCTGCGGCAACCGGGGTTGTCTGGAAGCCCACTTCAGCGGCGCGGCGCTCGCGCGCGACGCCCTGGAAGCGGCCCAGCAGGGCCGCTCGGCGGAACTCGCGACCCGTCTGGAGACGAACGGCAGCCTGAGCGCCGTCGACGTCGCCGCCGCGGCCGCCGCGGGCGACGCCACCGCGCTCGATCTGATCCGCGAGGGCGGCAACCGCACCGGCCAGGTCATCGCCGGACTGGTCAGCTTCTTCAATCCAGGCCTGGTGGTGATCGGCGGCGGGGTGACGGGTCTCGGCCACACCCTGCTCGCCGCGATCCGCACCCAGGTCTACCGCCAGTCGCTGCCGCTCGCGACCGGCAACCTCCCCATCGTCCTGGGCGAGTTGGGACCCACCGCGGGAGTCATCGGCGCGGCCCGGCTCATCAGCGACCACCTGTTCTCACCTGCGTAAGCACACCTGAGCCGTAGAGCTCACCAGCTCACCGGTTCACCAGCTCACCGGCTCACCAGCACAGCGCGCTGCTCCGCCCTGCACCGACTCCGCACCACCCTTGCCCCGCCCCCGCACCGCCCTGCCCTGCAACCGGCCCGCACGCCCGCCAAGGGGAACCGTCATGGCACCCGAACCACCGCTGCTCACCATGTCCGGCATCACCAAGTCGTTCCCCGGAGTCCGGGCCCTCGACGGCGTCGACCTCGACGTCCAGGCCGGCGAAGTGCACTGTCTGCTCGGCCAGAACGGCGCCGGAAAGTCCACCCTCATCAAGGTCCTGGCCGGCGCCCACCAGCCCGACGCGGGCACCATCGGCTGGCGCGGGGATCATGTCACGCTCAAATCGCCGATCGCCGCCATGCGCCTGGGCATCGCCACCATCTACCAGGAACTCGACCTGGTGGAAGGCCTGTCGGTGGCCGAGAACGTCCACCTCGGACATGAACCCACGGCCGCCGGTTTCGTCGTACGGGGAAAAGCGGCGCGGGCTTCAACGGCCGCTCTGCTCAAGCGACTTGGGCATCCGGAGATTGACCCCGCGCGGCTCGTCGGTGAGCTGTCGGCGGCCCAGCAGCAGATCGTCTCCATGGCCCGGGCGCTCTCCCACGATGTACGCCTGATCGTCATGGACGAACCGTCCGCGGCCCTCGACCCCGACGAGGTCGACAACCTCTTCCGCATCGTGGGCGACCTGACCGCCGACGGCGTCGCCGTCGTCTACATCTCGCACCGCCTGGAGGAGATCCGCCGCATCGGCGACCGCGTGACCGTACTGAAGGACGGGCGCGCGGTCGCGGGCGGACTGCCCGCGAAGTCCACCCCGACGCGCGAGGTCGTCGCGCTGATGACCGGGCGCAATGTCGAGTACGTCTTCCCGGACCGGCCCCGGTCACAGCCAACCGGAGAGCCCGTGCTCACGGTCCAAGGCCTTGCCCGTGAGGGGGAGTTCGAGCCGCTCGACCTGGAGCTGCGCCCCGGCGAGATCGTCGGTCTGGCCGGGCTCGTCGGATCCGGGCGCTCCGAGATCCTGGAGACGATCTACGGGGCCCGCAGGCCGACGGCCGGTCATGTCAGCGTGGACGGACGGCCGTTGCGCACCGGAAGCGTACGCGCCGCCGTCCGCGCCGGACTCGGGCTCGCCCCGGAGGAACGCAAGGCGCAGGCCCTGCTGATGCTGGAGTCGGTCACCCGCAATGTGTCGGTGTCCTCCATGTCCCGCTTCGCGCGCGGGGGCTGGATCGACCGGAGCGCCGAAAGCGGCGCGGCACGGGCGGCGACACGCGAGCTTTCCCTGCGCCCCGACAACCCGTCGGTCCCGGTCCGGACGCTGTCCGGCGGCAACCAGCAGAAGGCCGTCCTGGCGCGCTGGCTGCTGCGCGGCTGCCGCGTCCTGCTCCTCGACGAACCCACCCGCGGGGTCGACGTCGGCGCCCGCGCCGAGCTGTATGCGGTCATCCGCCGCCTCGCCGACGAAGGCCTCGCCGTCCTGCTGGTCTCCAGCGAGATACCCGAAGTCCTGGGACTGGCCGACAGGGTGGTGATTCTCCGCGAGGGCCGGGTTGTCCACTCCGGCCCTTCGCGGGAACTGGACGAGTTTCGCGTACTCGACCTTGTGGTGACTCCGCCGGTTCCCGAAGGAGGTGGCTTCTCACTCGGCCGATGACCGGCCTCATGACGGTCAAGCCCTGACCGTTGCCTTTAGGCAGCAGCCAATCTAGCAGCGTCATGACGGGAGTTGCCCGTGCTCAGCAAACCGCACCCACCGGGACCAACGGCCGAACGAAAGACCGATCGCGCGGCAGACCGGGGCGGCCCGCTGCGTGCTCTCGTCGCCCGCGCCGACGTCCGCACCGTCTCGCTCCTCGGCGTGCTCGCCGCCCTGATCATCATCGGCGGCAGCACCAAGCCCGACGAGTTCCTCGACACCCGCAACCTCCAACTCGTCCTCACCCAGGCCTCGGTGATCGGCGTCGTCACCGTCGGCATGACGTTCGTCATCACCTCCGGCGGAATCGACCTGTCGGTCGGCGCGATCGTCGCGCTCTCCTCCGTGTGGGCGACCACGGTCGCCACCCAGGAGTACGGCTTCGCGGGCATCCTCTTCACCGCGGTGATCGTCGGCGTGGGCTGCGGCCTGGTCAACGGCGTGCTCATCGCATACGGCGGGATGGTCCCCTTCATCGCGACGCTCGCCATGCTCGCCTCGGCCCGCGGCCTGGCCCTCCAGATCACCGACGGCAAGACCCAGATCGTCACCGTGGACGGGATCCTGAAGCTCGGCGAACGGGACTCGTACGTGCTCGGCATCCCGCCGCTGGTACTCGTCTTCGCCGTGGTCACGGTCATCGGCTGGCTGGTCCTCAACCGCACCACCTTCGGGCGGCGCACGGTCGCCGTCGGCGGCAACGCGGAGGCGGCACGGCTCGCCGGCATCGACGTACGACGGCAGCGGCTGTACCTCTATCTGCTCTCGGGACTGTGCTGCGGCATCGCCGCCTTCCTGCTGATCATCCTGTCCGGCTCGGGCCAGAACACCAACGGCAACCTGTACGAACTCGACGCCATCGCGGCCGCGATCATCGGCGGCACGCTGCTCAGCGGGGGCCGCGGCACCATCACCGGCGCCGTGCTCGGCGTCCTCATCTTCACGACGATCACCAACATCTTCGCGCTGAACAACCTCCAGAGCGACGTCCAGCAGATCGCCAAGGGCGCGATCATCGTCGCCGCGGTCCTGGTCCAGCGGCGTACAGCAAACACCCCCTGACAGCCCGGCGCGCACACGGGCACGTACGACCTGACACGGGAAGGGTCCACCGCCATGCCAGAACCCACCAGCCTCACCAGTCGCAGAGGACTGCTCTTCGGGACCGCCGCCGTCTCGGCCGGTGCCTTCCTCACCGGCTGCACCAGCAACGACCCCAAGGACGAGAAGCCGGCCGCGAACAGCCAGCCCGCCGCCGACGACAAGCCCGGCAAGCCCGTCACCATCGGCTTCGCGGGACCGCAGGCCGACCACGGCTGGCTCAACGCCATCAACGACAACGCCAAGAGCCGTGCCAAGAAGTACGCGGACGTCACACTGGAGATCACCGAGGGCTCCAACGACACGGCCGCCCAGATCGGTCAGATCGAGACACTGATCAACAAGAAGGTCGACGTCCTGGTCGTGCTGCCCGCCGACGGCAAGGCGCTCACCCAGGTGGGCCTCCAGGCCATGCGCGCCGGCATCCCCGTCGTCAACCTCGACCGGATCTTCAACTCCCCGCAGGCGTACCGCTGCTGGATCGGCGGCGACAACTACGGCATGGGCCTCAACGCCGGTCACTACATCGGCGAGAAGCTCAAGGACAAGAAGAACGCCCGCGTCATCGAACTCGCCGGGCTCGACAACCTGGAACTCACCCAGCAGCGCACCGAGGGCTTCGACGCGGCCCTCAAGAACTACCCGAACATCAAGAAGGTCGCGCGGCAGGCCGCCGAGTTCACCGTCGAGTCCGGGCAGGCCAAGATGGCCCAACTCCTGCAGGCCCAGTCGAAGTTCGACGCCCTGTGGAACCACGACGACGACCAGGGCGTGGGCGCGCTGCGCGCCATCAAGCAGGCCGGGCGCGACGACTTCCTCATGGTCGGCGGCGCCGGCGCCCTCTCCGCCTTCCAGGCCATCGAAGCCGACAACAGCGTCCTCAAGGCCACTGTCCTGTATCCGCCGACCATGGCCGCGTCCGCGATCGACCTCGCCCGCGCGCTCGGCCAGGGCAAGGGCGTCGGCGGCCTCGCCGAGTTCGAGATCCCTGCCTCGCTCACGCTCTACTCGGCCGTCGTCGACAAGGACAACGTCCAGCAGTACATGGCCACCGGCTTCAAGTGATGCGTCCCGCACCAGGGGTCTGCCCGGCGGATCAGCCGGGTCAGACCCCACCCCCCACCGCGCCACGACGACGAGGAGGACATCCGCATGGGACAGCCGCAGCAGGGCGGCGACACCGAGAAGCCGCCCCTGGGCGTGGGCATGGTCGGCTACGCCTTCATGGGCGCCGCCCACTCACAGGGCTGGCGCACCGTGGGGCGCGTCTTCGACCTGCCGCGCCGCCCGGTCCTCGCCGCGGTCTGCGGCCGTGACGGACAGGCCGTGCGGGCGATGGCGGACCGGCACGGCTGGGCGGCGGCCGAGACCGACTGGCGCGCCCTGATCGCCCGCGACGACGTCGACCTCGTCGACATCTGTACCCCCGGCGACAGCCACGCCGAGATCGCCGTCGCCGCGCTGGCCGCGGGCAAGCACGTGCTGTGCGAGAAGCCCCTCGCGAACACGGTCGCGGAGGCCGAGATGATGGTGGCCGCCGCCGAAGCCGCCCAGGAGCGCGGTCAGATGTCCATGGTCGGTTTCAACTACCGCCGGGTGCCCGCCACTTCGCTCGCCCGGTCCATGGTCGCCGAGGGGCGGCTGGGCACCCTGCGGCACGTGCGGGTGACGTATCTTCAGGACTGGCTGGTGAACCGGGAGTTCCCGCTCACCTGGCGGCTGCGCAAGGAGGCCGCGGGGTCGGGAGCCCTCGGCGACCTGGGGGCGCACATCATCGACCTCGCGCAGTATGTGGCGGGGGAGCGGCTCGTCGGGGTCTCGGGGCTCACCGAGACGTTCGTACGGGAGCGGCCGCTGCCGGGCGGGGCGTCGAGCGGGCTGTCGGCCGTGTCGGGGGCGGGGGGCGGTACGGGGGCGGGTTCCGGCGTCGGCACGGTCACCGTCGACGACGCCGCCCTTTTCACCGGCCGCTTCGCCTCCGGTGCCCTCGCCTCCTTCGAGGCGTCCCGCTTCGCCACCGGCCGCAAGAACTCCCTGCGCATCGAACTCAACGCCGAGCGCGGCTCGTTGGCCTTCGACCTGGAACGTCTCAACGAACTCTCGTACCACGACCACACGGAACCCGGCGCCCACGCGGGCTTCCGCCGCATCCTCGTCACCGAGCCCGACCACCCCTACCTGGACGCCTGGTGGCCGCCGGGCCACGGCCTCGGCTACGAGCACACCTTCGTCCACCAGGCCCGCGACCTCGTGCACGCCATCGCGGCGAGCCGCCCTCCCGTGCCGTCCTTCGCCGACGGGCTGCAAGTGCAGCGCGTGCTCGCGGCGGTGGAGGAGAGCGCCGAGAAGAACTCCGTCTACACACCCATAGCGGTCTGATCCCGAGGAGCCTCGGACATGCCCCGCACCTTCACGCTCTTCACCGGCCAGTGGGCCGACCTTCCCCTCGAAGAGGTCTGCCGCCTCGCCCGCGACTTCGGTTACGACGGTCTCGAACTCGCCTGCTGGGGGGACCACTTCGAGGTCGACAAAGCGCTCGCGGACCCGGCGTACATCGACTCCAGGCACGCGCTCCTCGACAAGTACGGGCTCAAGTGCTGGGCGATCTCCAACCACTTGGTGGGCCAGGCCGTCTGCGACGCCATCATCGACGAGCGCCACCAGGCGATCCTGCCCGCCCGTATCTGGGGCGACGGCGAACCCGAGGGCGTACGGCAGCGGGCCGCCGCCGAGATCGCCGACACCGCGCGCGCCGCGGCCGCCTTCGGCGTCGACACCGTCATCGGCTTCACCGGCTCGGCGATCTGGCACCTGGTCGCGATGTTCCCGCCCGCGCCCGAGTCGATGATCGAGCGCGGCTACGAGGACTTCGCGACGCGCTGGAACCCGATCCTGGACGTCTTCGACGCCGAGGGCGTGCGGTTCGCGCACGAGGTCCACCCGAGCGAGATCGCTTACGACTACTGGACAACGCACCGGGCTCTGGAGGCAGTTGACCACCGACCGGCCTTCGGGCTGAACTTCGACCCGTCGCACTTCGTGTGGCAGGACCTCGACCCGGTCGGTTTCCTGTGGGACTTCCGCGACCGGATCTACCACGTCGACTGCAAGGAAGCCCGCAGGCGCCTGGACGGGCGCAACGGCCGCCTCGGCTCGCACCTGCCCTGGGGCGACCCGCGGCGCGGCTGGGACTTCGTGTCCGCGGGCCACGGCGACGTCCCCTGGGAGGACGTCTTCCGCATGCTGCGCTCCATCGACTACTCGGGCCCCATCTCGGTCGAGTGGGAGGACGCCGGCATGGACCGGCTCCAGGGCGCGCCCGAGGCCCTGACCCGCCTCAAGGCGTTCGACTTCGAGCCGCCGTCGGCTTCGTTCGACGCGGCGTTCGGCAACTGACCTTCTTGTCTTTCCGGGGTGACGGCGCACCCCGGCGTCAGGCATCCCCTACATCACCCACTCGTACGACCAGCCCCGTCATGGAGGCATTTCGTGCACCCGTATGCCAGAAACAGGAAGAACAGGAAGAACACGAGCCACACCAGACGTCCGAGACTTCGCGGGGCGCTCGCCCTGCTGAGCGGCGCGCTGCTCGCGGCCGCCTCCCTCACCCTCACCGCACCCCAGGCCGGCGCAGCCGTCGCCGGCGCGGGGAACGCGGCCTCGGAAAACGCGGCCGCGGCCGAGGACTTCCAGCAAGTCACCCTCGCCAAGGGTGAACCCGAGGTCGGCGAGCCCATGTCGCTCGCCGTCCTCCCGGACCGCTCCGTCCTGCACACCTCGCGCGACGGCGAACTCCGGCTGACCGACAGCGCGGGCAACACGAAACTCGCGGGCAAACTCGACGTCTACGCACACGACGAGGAAGGCCTGCAGGGCGTCGGCCTCGACCCCGGCTTCGCGGACAACCGCTTCATCTACCTTTACTACGCCCCGCCCCTGAACACCCCCGCGGGCGACGCCCCGGAAACGGGCACCGCCGCGGACTTCGCGCCCTTCGACGGCGTCAACCGGCTCTCGCGCTTCGTCCTGAAGACCGACGGCACCCTCGACAAGGCCAGCGAGAAGCAGATCCTGGACGTCCCGGCCACGCGCGGCATCTGCTGCCACGTCGGCGGCGACATCGACTTCGACGCGGCCGGGAACCTCTACCTCTCCACCGGGGACGACACCAACCCCTTTCAGTCGGACGGCTTCACGCCCATCGACGAGCGCGCCGACCGCAACCCCGTCTTCGACGCCCAGCGTTCGTCCGGCAACACCAATGACCTGCGCGGCAAGATCCTGCGCATCAAGGTGAACGCCGACGGCTCGTACTCCATCCCCGACGGGAACCTCTTCGCCCCCGGCACGGACAAGACGCGCCCCGAGATCTACGCGATGGGCTTCCGCAACCCGTTCCGCTTCAGCGTCGACAAGGCGACGGGCATTCTGTACGTCGGTGACTACGGCCCGGACGCCGGCGCGACCGACCCGGCGCGCGGCCCCGCCGGCCAGGTCGAGTTCGCACGCGTCACCGGCCCCGGTAACTTCGGATGGCCGTACTGCACCGGCAAGAACGACGCCTACGTGGACTACGACTTCGCGACCGGCTCCTCGGGCGCGGCCTTCGACTGCAGCGCGCCGAAGAACAACTCGCCCCACAACACCGGGCTGACGGACCTGCCCCCGGCCCAGCAGGCCTGGATCCCGTACGACGGCGCGTCCGTCCCGGAGTTCGGCAACGGCTCGGAGTCCCCGATGGGCGGCCCGGTCTACCACTACGACGCCTCGCTCGACTCGCCGGTGAAGTTCCCGCAGGCGTACGACGGGAACTTCTTCGCCGGAGAGTTCGGCCGCCGCTGGATCAAGCGCATCGTGAGCGACGGCGACGGCATCGTGCAGTCCATCAACTCCGTCCCGTGGACGGGCACGCAGGTGATGGACATGGCCTTCGGACCCGACGGGGCGCTGTACGTCCTCGACTACGGCACCGCCTGGTTCGGCGGCGACGAGAACTCGGGCCTGTACCGGATCGAGAACGCCACCGACGGCCACTCGCCCGTCGCGCAGGCCGCGGCCGACCGCACCTCGGGTCAGGCCCCGCTCAAGGTCCGCTTCTCCTCGGCCGGTTCGTCCGACGCCGACGGCGACGCCCTCACGTACAGCTGGGACTTCGGTGACGGCGGCAAGTCGACGGCGGCGAACCCGGCGTACACCTACAAGAAGAACGGCACGTACACGGCGACGGTGACGGCCAAGGACGCCGGCGGGCGTACGGGCAACGCGAGCGTGCAGGTCGTGGTCGGCAACACCGCGCCCAAGGTGACCCTCGACCTTCCGCGCGACGGCCAGCTGTTCAGCTTCGGTGACACCGTGCCCTTCAAGGTGACGGTGACGGACGCCGAGGACGGGACGATCGACTGCGCCAAGGTGAAGGTCAACTTCATCCTCGGCCACGACAGCCACGGCCACCTGCTGACGTCCGCCAACGGCTGCACCGGCACCATCGAGACCGGCGCGGGCGACGGCCATGACGACGACGCGAACATCTTCGGAGTCTTCGACGCCGAGTACACCGACGGCGGAGGCGGCGGCCAGGCCGCGCTGACCAGCCACGACCAGAATGTCGCCCAGCCCAGGCACCGTCAGGCCGAGCACTTCGGCGAGTCCTCGGGGATCTCGGTCATCTCGAAGGCAACCGCCCACGGCGGCAAGACGGTTGGCGACATCAACAACGGGGACTGGGTCTCGTTCAAGCCGTACGTGCTGAGCGACGCCAAGAAGATCACGGCACGCATCTCGTCCGCCGGATCGGGCGGCACCCTCGAGGTCCGCGCGGGCTCCGCGACCGGCCGACTGCTGGGCTCCGCGACCGTGCCCGTGACCGGCGGCTGGGAGACCTTCCAGGACGTGAGCGCGGATCTCTCCCGCGCGCCGCGCGGCACCACCACGCTCTATCTCGTCTTCAAGGGGAGCGGGACCGGCGCGCTCTACGACGTGGACGACTTCACCTTCACGACGAGCTGACAGGAGAGGAGACGGTCATGCGCGCATCGGTACGGATGCTGACGGCGGGTGCTGCCGCCGCTCTGCTCATCGGCTGTGTGTCGGGACCGGCCGCGTCGCGAGACGCCGGCTCCGGCGCCGCCTCCGACGCCGACGAGAGCCGGGTCCTGGTCTTCTCCAAGACCGCGGGGTTCCGGCACGACTCGATACCGGAAGGAATCGCGGCCGTACGGGCCCTGGGGACGGAGGGCGGCTTCGCCGTCGACGCCACCGAGGACGCGGGCGCCTTCACCACCCGCAACCTCGCCCAGTACGACGCGGTGGTGTTCCTGTCCACCACGGGTGATGTCCTCGACAGCGCCCAGCAGACCGCCTTCGAGCGGTACATCAAGCGGGGCGGCGGCTATGTGGGCATCCACGCGGCCGCCGACACCGAGTACGACTGGGCCTTCTACGGCGGTCTCGCGGGCGCGTACTTCCAGTCGCACCCCGCGATCCAGCCGGCGACGGTCGAGGTCGAGGACCGGGCGCACCCGGCGACTTCGGAGCTCCCGAAGGCCTGGGACCGCACGGACGAGTGGTACAACTACCGCTCCAATCCGCGTGACCACGCCCACGTCCTGGCCTCGCTCGACGAGTCGTCGTACACCGGCGGCACGATGGGCGGCGACCATCCGATCGCCTGGTGCCAGGAGTACCGGGGCGGCCGCGCCTTCTACACCGGGGGCGGCCACACCAAGGAGTCGTACGCCGAACCGGCCTTCCGCCAGCACCTGTTGGGCGGAATCCGGTACGCCATCGGTGCCGCGCAGGCCGACTGCCGCCCGGAGAACGGCTACCGGCCGCTCTTCGACGGCACGGCCGAGTCACTGGCGGCGTGGAGACAGGCGGGACCGGGTTCGTTCGCGCTGAGCGATGACGGCACGCTCACCACGAACGGCGGCCTGGGGATGCTCTGGCACGCGGACTCCGGCTTCGGCGCGTACTCGCTGAAACTCGACTGGAAGGTGGCCGGGGACGACAACTCCGGTGTCTTCGTGGGCTTCCCGGCCTCCGACGACCCCTGGTCGGCCGTGAACAACGGCTACGAGATCCAGATCGACGCGACCGACGCCCCTGATCGCACCACCGGGGCCGTATACAGCTTCCAGTCCGCCGACATCGAGAAGCGCGACCAAGCGCTGAACCCGCCGGGGGAGTGGAACACGTACGAGATCCGCGTGGAGGGCGAACGGCTCCGCGTCTGGCTCAACGGTGTGAAGATCAACGATTACACCAACACCGATCCGGCACGGAGCCTGCGCGACGGGCACGTCGGCCTCCAGAACCACGGGACCGACGACGAGGTGTCCTTCCGTAACGTCCGGATCAAGGAACTGCCCACGAAGTCCGCGGCCCACAGCGGCGGGCCGGCTTCGGCGGGCGACTGAGCGGCGGCGGGCGGGAGGTGCCGTACTCCCGCCCGCCGTCTCGCATTCCCTGTGCGAGCTGATGTACGAGCTGATGTACGAGCTGATGTACGAGCAGATGTACGAGCAGATGTACGAGCTGATGTACGAGCTGATGTACGAGCTGATGTACGAGCTGGCGTACGACAAGGAGGCTGCCCCATGTCCGCGTCCCTTGCTGATCCCCGGGTGGGAGTGTGGCTGATCGGAGCGCGCGGCTCCGTTGCCACCACCGTCATCGCGGGGTGCGCGGCCGTCACCGCCGGGCTGCACGCCCCGACGGGCATGGTCACCGAAACCGGCCTCTTCGCCGACTGCGGCCTGCCCGCGCTGTCGTCCCTCGTCTTCGGCGGGCACGACACGGTGGACTGCCCGCTCCCGAAGCGTGCGGAGTCCCTGGTCGCCGGGGGTGTGCTCCCGCACGGCCTGCCCTCGGCGATCGCGGCCGAACTGGAGGCCGCCGACCGGGAGATCCGCCCGGGCGGGCCCGCACCGGGCGACACCAGGGACCCCGCCGAGCTGGTGGATGCCTTCGCGGCGGACATACGGGACTTCGTACGCCGGTGCGGCCTGGCCCGGGCGGTCGTGGTGAACGTGGCGTCGACGGAGCCGACGTCGCCTGCTGCCGCTGGGGTGGCCTTGACGGAGCCGACGCCATCTGCTCCCGCTGGTCCGGTTGCTTCTGATCTCCCTTCGGTCGGGACCGCGCTGCCGCCGAGTTCGCTGTACGCGGCGGCGGCGTTGCGGGCCGGGTGCCCGTACGTGAACTTCACGCCTTCGACGGGGCTGCACCACCCGGCGCTGGCGTCCTTGGCCGAGTCCAGCGGGCTGCCCTACGCGGGACGCGACGGCAAGACCGGCCAGACGCTGCTCCGGTCGGTGCTCGGGCCGATGTTCGCCCAGCGTGCCCTGACGGTCCGCGCCTGGTCCGGCACGAATCTCCTCGGCGGCGGCGACGGAGCGGCCCTCGCCGACCCGGCCGCCGCCGCGGCCAAGAACGCCGGCAAGGAGCGCGCGCTGGCGGACACCCTGGGCGCGACCCCGGAGGGCGAGACCCACATCGACGACGTCCCCGCCCTCGGCGACTGGAAGACCGCCTGGGACCACATCGCCTTCGACGGTTTCCTCGGCACGCGGATGATCCTCCAAACCACCTGGCAGGGCTGCGACTCCGCCCTCGCGGCCCCCCTGGTCCTCGACCTCGCCCGCCTGACAGCCCGCGCCCACGAAGCCGGCCTCACCGGCCCCCTGAGCGAACTGGGCTTCTATTTCAAGGACCCGGTGGGGGAAGGACCTTCGGCCCTTGGGGAGCAGTACGCGGCGTTGACGGGGTTCGCGGGGCGCCTTCGGGGGTTCGCGGGGGAGGGGCTTTGAGGGGGAGGGGGCCTGGGGTGTGGGGATGGGGTGGGTTGGTCGGCTTGGTCGGGTTGGGCAAGTTGGCCAAGGCGAGTGGGTCCGGCGAGTTGGGCGGGGCTGCCGGGGCGGACAGGTCAGGCGGGCCGGGCGGGCCGGGCAAGCCGGGCGGGCCTGGCGGGCCGGTCACTTCGGGCGGGTCGATCCGGGCAGGCGGGGCAGACAGCGCACACGGACCCAGGGCACACGGACCGAGCGAATTGGCCGGGTCGAGCGGGGCGGGTGGGCCGAGTGGGGTGGGGGAGGCGGCCGGGATTGGCGCGGGTGCGCGGGCCAAGGCCGAGGCCTGGGCTGAACTGCTGCGGCTGCCGGCCCTGTTCACCGTCCCCGGTGACGCCCTCGCCGGGGCCGCCGCGGTCGGCGCACGCCCGAACCCCCGCACCCTGCTCGCCATCGGTTCCTCCCTCTGCCTGTACGGGGCGGGCATGGCCCTCAACGACTGGGCCGACCGCGCCGAGGACGCGGTGGAACGCCCGCACCGCCCGCTGCCCTCCGGCCGCATACACCCGGCCGCGGCGCTCGCGGCAGCCGGAGCCCTGACGGCTGCGGGTCTCGCCCTGGCCGCCCGCGCGGGCCGCCCCTCCCTCGCCGTCGCCGTACCTCTCGCCGCCACCGTGTGGGCGTACGACCTGACACTCAAGCGAACCCCCGCAGGACCCGCGGCGATGGCGACCGCACGCGGCCTGGACGTACTGCTCGGTGCGACGGCCACCGTCGGCACGGCCCCCAGCCGGGGTGGGCTCTTCGGTCGGGCGCCCGCCGGAAGTGCCGCGCACGGTCAGAAGGTGCTCCTCGGTGCGACGGCTACCGTCGGCACGGCCCCCCGCCGGGGTGGGCTCTTCGGGCAGGAGCCCACCGGAAGTGCCGCACACGGTCAGAAGGTGCTCCTCGGTGCGACGGCTACCGGCAGCACGGCCCCCAGCCGGGGTGGGCTCTTCGGTCGGGCGCCCGCCGGAAGTGCCGCGCACGGTCAGAAGGTGCTCCTCGGTGCGACGGCTACCGGCAGCACGGCCCCCCGCCGGGTTGGGCTCGTCGGCCAGGCGGCCACCGGGAGTGCGGTGCGCAGCCTTGACGTAGTCCTCGGTGCTACGGCCACCGCCTGTCGCACCGCCCGTCGCGCGCTTCCCTCCGCGCTGGCCCTGGCCACCCACACCCTCGCGGTGACCACGGTGTCGCGCGGCGAGACGCAGGGCAGTTCGCCGGTGCCACCGTTGGCCGGACTGGCCACGACCGGTGCGGTGGCCTGGGCACTGGCGAACGGCCGGCCGGGCGTGGAGCGAGCTGGCAGCGACTCCCCAACAGCCCTGCAGAAAAGGCGTGTTGGCGGCACGAGGGTGGCCAGTCGCAGCCAAGGGCTCGTCGCGACCCCAGATGGCCCCCGCTCCTCACCGAACCCCTTGTCAGACACCCTGCGCGGAGCCCTCACCCTCGCCTACGCCGCGACCTCCGCCCGCCCTCTCTTCCACGCCGCCCTGAACCCTTCACCTCCGCTCACCCAACGAGCCGTCGCCGGCGGAATCCGCGCCATGATCCCTCTCCAAGCCGCCCTCGCCGCCCGCGCGGGTGCCCCCGTCACCGCAATCCTGACGGCCGCACTCGCCCCAGCGGCCCGCAAGTTCGCGAGGAAGGTGAGCGTCACATGACCTCGAGCCCCCGCCGGACCACCGACGTGAGCCCCCGCCCGGCCGTACCCGCGAGCCCCGCCCCGGACCCGGGTCCTCACCCCCTCCGCTTCGGCTACGGCACCAACGGCCTCACCGACCTCCGTCTCGACGACGCTCTCGCCCTCCTCTCCGACCTCGGCTACGACGGCGTGGGCCTGACCCTCGACCACATGCACCTCGACCCGCTCGCCCCGGACCTGGCCGCCCGCACCGGGAAGGTGGCCCGCAGGCTGGCAAGCCTCGGCCTCGGCGTCACCGTCGAGACCGGTGCCCGCTATGTCCTCGACCCGCGGCGCAAACACGGTCCCTCGCTCCTGGACCCGGACCCGGACGACCGTACGCGCCGTGTCGACCTGCTCATGACGGCCGTGCGGGTCGCCGCCGACCTCGGCGCCCACGCCGTCCACTGCTTCAGCGGCGTCACACCGGACGACACGGACGAGGACACGGCGTGGAAGCGCCTGACCGAGACGCTCGCCCCCGTGCTGGACACCGCCACACGCACCGGTGTCCCCCTCGCCGTCGAACCCGAACCCGGCCATCTGCTCGCCTCCCTCGCCGACTTCCACCGGCTGCGCCGAGCGCTCGGCGACCCGGCGGCCCTCGGGCTCACCCTCGACATCGGCCACTGCCAGTGCCTCGAACCCCTGCCGCCCGCCGACTGCGTGCGCGCCGCCGCCCCGTGGCTGCGGCACGTCCAGATCGAGGACATGCGCCGCGGCGTTCATGAACACCTCCCGTTCGGGGACGGGGAGATCGACTTCCCGCCCGTACTCGAAGCCCTGGCAGCCACCGGCTACCAGGCCCTCACCGTCGTCGAACTGCCCCGCCACTCCCACGCGGGCCCCCACTTCGCGGCACAGTCCCTCCCGTTCCTCCACCGCGCGACCCGGGCGATCCCCCAGAGCCCCGAAGGGAGAACCCCGTGAACCACCCACACCGAACCCAGCAAAGCCAGAAGGATCAGCCGGGCCGGCCAGACCAGCCGGGTCAGCCGGGCCAGCAGAGCCAGCCGGACCGGCAGGACCGGCAGGACCGGCAGGACCGGCAGGACCGGCAGGACCGGCAGGACCGGCAGGACCGGCAGGACCGGCAGGACCGGCGGGACCGGCAGGACCGGCAGGACCGGCAGGACCGGCGGGACCGGCAGGACCGGCAGGACCGGCGGGACCAGCCAAGCCAGCAGGACCGGCGGGACCAGCCAAGCCAGCAGGACCAGCAGAGCCAAGGCGAGCAGGCCAGCCGGCGCAACCCGGTCGGCCACCCGAACCAGCCCGACGAGGCGGCCCAGCCCACCCCCGCAGCCCTGCACACCCGCCTCAACACCCACCTCGACGAGCCCGCCCGCGCCTGGCTCGACCAGGCACTCGACGAGGCGGCCGCCCACCCCGGCACCCACGGCCCCATCTCGGTCTGGGAGTTGCGGATCGCCGAAGCCGGGCGCCGGTGCGGGCCCGAGTACGCCGACGCCGCCCGCGTACTCCTCCTGCACGCCGCCCGAGCCGACACCGGCGCACTCGTCCGCGTCTACCGTCAGGGCACCGCCGCCGAACGCCGGGCGGTCCTGCACGCCCTGCCCCACCTCGTGCCAGGGCCCGACGCGCTGTCCCTCGTCGAGGACGCCCTGCGCACCAACGACACCCGGCTCGTCGCGGCCGCCCTCGGCCCGTACGCCGCCCGGCACCTCGACGCCCACAACTGGCGCCACGCCGTCCTGAAGTGCCTGTTCACCGGTGTCCCCGTCGACGAGGTGGCCGACCTGCCCCGGCGCGCCCACGCCGACGCCGAACTCGCCCGCATGCTCGGCGACTACGCCGACGAACGCACCGCCGCGGGCCGTCCCGTACCCGAGGACCTGTACCGCGTCCTGGCCCTGACCGCGCCGACGGCCACCGGCATGCCCGGGACCCCCGGCCCGTCCCGAAGCCCCGGCCCGTCCGGCGTCCCCGACGCCCACGGCCCGTCTGGCCCGTCCGGCCCGTATGGAACCTCCGGCAAGGAGTCCTGATGCGCATCTTCGACCCCCACATCCACATGACGTCACGGACCACCGACGACTACGAGGCCATGCACGCCGCCGGCGTCCGCGCCGTCGTGGAGCCCTCTTTCTGGCTCGGCCAGCCCCGCACCTCACCTGCCTCCTTCCTCGACTACTTCGACGCGCTCCTCGGCTGGGAACCCTTCCGCGCCGCCCAGTACGGCATCGCCCACCACTGCACGCTCGCCCTCAACCCCAAGGAGGCGAACGACCCGCGCTGCGTCCCCGTCCTCGACGAACTGCCCCGGTATCTCATCAAGGACCAGGTCGTGGCCGTGGGCGAGATCGGCTATGACTCGATGACCCCCGCCGAGGACACCGCGCTCGCCGCCCAGCTCCAGCTCGCCGCCGATCACGGGCTGCCCGCGCTCGTCCACACCCCGCACCGCGACAAGCTGGCCGGCCTGCGCCGCACCCTGGACGCCGTCCGCGAGTCCGCGCTCTCCCCGGACCGGGTCCTGGTCGACCACCTCAACGAGACCACCGTCAAGGAGGCCAAGGACAGCGGCTGCTGGCTGGGCTTCTCCGTCTATCCGGACACCAAGATGGACGAGGAGCGGATGGTCGGGATCCTGCGGGAGTACGGTCCGGAGCAGGTGCTCGTCAACTCGGCCGCGGACTGGGGGAAAAGCGATCCCCTCAAGACCCGCCGCGTCGGCGACGCCCTGCTCAAGGCCGGGTTCACCGACGACGAGGTCGACCGGGTGCTGTGGCGCAACCCCGTGGCCTTCTACGGGCTCAGCGGGCGGCTGAATCTCGACAGCACGACCGCGGACGTCACCCACGAAGGCAATTCCATCCTCCGCGGCGGAGAGTGACCGATGCGCTTCCGCCACCCGGACGGCTCCACCGTCCACCTCGCCTACTGCACGAACGTCCACCCGGCCGAGACGCTCGACGGCGTCCTCGCCCAGCTCCGCGACCACTGCGAACCCGTCCGCCGACGCCTGGGCCGCGATCGCCTCGGCATCGGCCTGTGGCTCGCCAAGGACGCCGCCCACGCGCTGGTCACCGACCCGTCGGCGCTGCGCGGCCTGCGCGCGGAACTCGACCGCCGCGGCCTCGAAGTGGTCACCCTCAACGGCTTCCCCTATGAAGGTTTCGGCGCCGAAGAGGTCAAGTACCGCGTCTACAAACCGGACTGGGCCGACCCGGAACGGCTCACCCACACCACCGACCTCGCCCGCGTCCTGGCCCAGCTCCTTCCCGACGACGTCACCGAAGGCAGCATCTCCACTCTGCCCCTGGCCTGGCGCACCGCGTACCCCGATGAGCGGGCGGCGGCAGCCCGCACCGCACTGGCCAGGCTCGCCGAACGCCTCGACGCCCTCCACGAACTCACCGGCCGCTCCATCCGCGTCGGCCTGGAACCCGAACCCGGCTGCACCGTGGAGACCACCGCCGACGCCCTCGCCCCGCTCACCACGATCGGCCACGACCGCATCGGCATCTGCGTCGACACCTGCCACCTCGCCACCTCCTTCGAAGACCCGCACACCGCCCTGGACGCGCTCACCCAAGCCCGCGTCCCCGTCGTCAAGTCCCAGCTCTCAGCCGCCCTGCACGCCGAACACCCCCATCTCCCCGAAGTCCGCACGGCCCTCGCCGCCTTCGACGAACCCCGCTTCCTGCACCAGACCCGCACCCGGACCGCCGCCGGACTGCGCGGCACCGACGACCTCGGTGAGGCCCTCGCCGGCGACGCCCTGCCCGACGCCTCCCCGTGGCGCGCCCACTTCCATGTCCCGCTGCACGCGGCCCCCGCCGCGCCCCTCGCCTCCACGCTCCCCGTACTCCGTGCCGCACTGACCCGCCTCATCGGCGGCCCGCATCCGCTCACCCGCCACCTGGAGGTCGAGACCTACACGTGGCAGGCCCTCCCGTCCGAGCTGCGCCCCCGCGGCCGTACCCAGCTCGCCGACGGCATCGCCGCCGAACTCACCCTCGCCCGCGACCTGTTGACGGACCTCGGCCTGAAGGAGCTGCCGTGACCCAGCCGCCGGTACCAGCACCTCAGCCCGAGCAGCACTCCGACGAGCACCGCCGTCCCACTCCTCTCCTCGTCCTGGACGTCGTCGGCCTCACCCCCCGTCTCCTCGACCACATGCCGCACCTCAAGGCCCTAGGCCAGTCCGGCTCCCGCGCCCCGCTCGGCACCGTCCTGCCCGCCGTCACCTGCGCCGCCCAGTCCACCTTCCTCACCGGCAGCCACCCCTCCCAGCACGGCATCGTCGGCAACGGCTGGTACTTCCGCGAGCTCGGCGACGTACTCCTGTGGCGTCAGCACAACGGCCTGGTCTCAGGCGACAAGCTGTGGGACGCCGCCCGGCGCGCGCACCCCGGCTACACGGTCGCCAATATCTGCTGGTGGTACGCCATGGGCGCCGACACCGACATCACCGTCACTCCCCGTCCCGTCTACTACGCCGACGGCCGCAAGGAACCCGACTGCTACACCAGGCCCCCGGCCCTGCACGACGAACTCACCGAGAAACTCGGCACGTTCCCCCTCTTCCACTTCTGGGGTCCCGGTGCCGACCTCGTCTCCAGCCGCTGGATCATCGATGCGACCCGCCACATCAACCGCACCCGGCGGCCGGACCTGACCCTCTGCTACCTCCCTCACCTCGACTACGACCTGCAGCGCTTCGGCCCCGACGACCCGCGCTCCCTCCAGGCGGCCGCGGACCTCGACGCGGCCATGGCTCCTCTCCTCGACGACGCCAGGGCGGAGGGCCGTACCGTCGTCGCGCTCTCCGAGTACGGCATCACGCGCGCGGACCGCCCCGTCGACATCAACCGCGCCCTGCGCCGCGCCGGACTCCTGGAAGTGCACACGCAGGACGGCATGGAGTACCTCGACCCGATGGCCTCCCGCGCCTTCGCGGTCGCCGACCACCAGATCGCCCATGTCTACGTGCGACGTCCAGAGGACCTGGATGCCACGAGAGCAGCGCTCGCCGACCTGCCCGGCATCGAGCGGCTCCTCGACGACGAGGGCAAGAAGACCCATCACCTCGACCATCCGCGCTCCGGCGAACTCGTCGCCGTCGCGGAGCCGGACGCCTGGTTCACGTACTACTACTGGCTCGACGACGCCCGCGCGCCCGACTTCGCGCAGCTCGTCGAGATCCACCGCAAACCCGGCTACGACCCGGTCGAACTCTTCATGGATCCCCTCGACCCCTACGTCAAGGTGAAGGCGGCCACGGCTCTGGCCCGCAAGAAGCTCGGCATGCGCTACCGCATGGCGGTCGTGCCCCTGGACCCCTCACCTATTCGAGGCAGCCACGGCCGCCTTCCCATGAGCGACGACGACGGTCCGCTCATCATCTGCTCCACCCCCCGCACAGTCACGGGCCGCGTCGCGGCCACCGATGTGAAGTCATTGCTGCTCCAACTCGCTGGACTCCACTGAATCAGACGCCACTGACAATCCGTATCGAGACAGGAGTCACCCCGTCATGAGCCGCATATCTCCCGACCCGGAGCTGTCCCGCACCCTCAGCAGACGCGGCATCCTCGGCGTCGCCGCCGGTGCCACGGCGGCCGCGTTCCTCGGAGCCGCCGCCACCCCGGCCGCCGCCACCGAGTCGCAGGGCGACGGCCACGGACACAGCCGTCCTGTACTGCCCCCCGGCCGCCTCGGAATCCAGCTCTACAGCCTGCGCGACAAGGTCTCCACCCTCGGCTTCGCACCCGTCTTCGCCGAGCTGCAGAAGTACGACTACGACGAGATCGAGTTCGCCGGCTACACCCAGGGCTCCGCAGGTGCCATCACGCTCGCCCAGCTGAAGCGGCTGGCCCGCGACCACGGACTCAACCCCATCGGCAGCCATGTCGGCTACTACTCCAGCGACCCCAACGCGTACACCTTCGCGACCAACCTCACCAAGGTCCTCGACGACGCCCAGGCGCTCGGCCTCAAGCACATCGGCACCGCGTCCGGGCCCTTCCGGTACGGCTCGACCGTCGACGCCTGGAAGCGGGCCGCGGAGGAGTTCAACACCTACGGTGCCGCGGCCAAGGCGCGCGGCATGAAGTTCTACCAGCACAACCACTCGGAGGAGTTCTCCTTCGCCACCGACCGGCCGGGCGTCCGCCTGTACGACGTGCTGCTCGCCGAAACCGACCCGGACCTCGTCTACCTGGAGATGGACATCTACTGGGCGTACGTCGGCCAGTTCCGCTTCAGCAAGAGGGTGGACGGCACCCCCGCTCCCTTCGATCCGCTGCGCTACGTACTCAAGCAGCCCGAGCGCTACCCGCTGTTCCACGTCAAGGACGGCGTGCGCGACGACACCGTCGAGCACGGCTACCGGATGACGGACGTCGGTGACGGCGACATCGACTACAAGACGTTCCTGTCGTCGGTGACCCAGCGCACCCACCGGGGCCGCACCTACCACCACTGGCAGGCCGAACACGACAACCCGCAGGAGTCCTTCGCCTTCGCCCGTAAATCCAGCGAGCACCTGCACTCGCTCCGGGAGAAGTGCGGCGAGTAACCGCCCGACCGCGCGCACAAAAGGGCACGGCCCCGCCCGAACGGCTTTGGCAGAAGCCATTCCGGCATGACGGCCGTGCCCTTTTGCGTGGATTCACCGCGAATGCGACAGGAGTATATGCGGCCCGCTGATCAGCAGCCCACGGTCCCGCCGTATCCGCCGATGCGAAACCGGGGCGCTTCGGTGTGCACGGTCAATCCCGGCCGAGGACTCAGTCCGTCTCCCGGCTGATGGGCATCGGGTTGGCCTTGACCCCCTTCTTCGGCCGGCCCGGTGGTGTCAGGAACAGTGCGATGAACGCGGCGAACAGTGAGATCGAGCCGGCCAGAGTGAACGCCCCGTTGTGGCCCCAGTTGTCCACCACGACCTTGCCCATGCCGGCTCCCAGCAGGCCGGACACCAGCTTGGAGCTGTAGACCAGGCCGTAGTTGGAGGCGTTGTTGTTCTCGCCGAAGTAGTCCGCCGTCATCGCCGCGAACATCGGGAAGATGGCGCCTCCGCCGAACCCGGAGATGCTGGAGAAGAGCAGGAACAGCGGGAGGTTCTTCATATCGGCGGACCACAGGATGCCGTACTGCGAAAGGCCGAGGACGATGCAGACGAAGATCAGGCACCGCTTGCGCCCGTAACGGTCCGACAGCCAGCCGATCACGCCGCGCCCGGTGCCATTGACGATGGCCTTCATCGACATGGCCGTCGCGACGATCCCGCCGGCGAAGCCGGCCTCCTCGCCTATGTCGACCTGGAAGGCGATGCCGAAGATGTTCACGCCCGAGGTGCACAGCAGGCAGAACCACATCAGCGCTACCCGCCCGGTACGCCAGGCCTCACCCGGGGTGTACTGCCGTACGGCAGGCGGGTTCATGGCCAGCGCCCGCCGGGCACGGGGGTCGTTGGGCGGACGCAGCGGGTCGACCTCGGCCGGCCACCAGTTCTTCGGCGGGTCCTTGAAGAAGGAGCCGGCCACGGCAACCGTCGCGGCCAGGAAGAAACCGACCGTGACAAGTACCCAGCGGAAGTTCGTCAGATCCATGTAGTTGGTGAAGAGGAAGACGAACGGCACGGAACCGTAGGCGAATCCGCCGTTGACGAAGCCGGTCTTGCCTCCCTTTCGTTCCGGGTACCACTTGCCGACCATGTTCACGCAGGTCGCGTAGACCATGCCCGCGCCCATACCGCTGAACATGCCGAACCCGACGTACGCGACGATCACATGCGGCGCGAGCGCGAGGGACAGATATCCGAACAGAGTGCCGAGTGCGCCGAGCATCATCGCCCAGCGGGCCGGCAGTCTGCCGCTTTCCCTGAGCTTTCCGGCGGGGAAGGCCACCGCTGCCTGGAAGAACACCCAGACACCGAGCATCCAGAAGATGTGCCCGTCGTTCCATCCGTGTGCGATATGCAGGGTGTCCTCGGCCGACGCGAATGCGTACTCGGCCGAGCTGATGCCCATCATGCCGACCCACGGCAGGATGACCATCCACTTGCGTGGACGGCCCATGATGTCGATATCGGTCTCACCGATTCGATACTTCCGGCCGTTGGCGTCCGTCACCTCCCTATAGGGGACGGGTGTGGAGATGTCTGTTGTCGCCATGTCGATCGAACCTCTCGTGTTGAAGAAGCCTGGCCAGCGCCCCCTGTCCGTACTTCCCATGCCGGGTCTCGCGGCGAGCGGTTGCCGCGAGTCCCGTGGTTCGAACTCCCTCAGCTCATCGACCGCCCCCCAACAGTCCTGCGGTGTAGGCCCACCGGTACTTGGCGGCGCCGAGCGCCGCGACCGGCTTCCCCGTGGTGTACGGGTAGGCCACGACGCCGTTGCCCGAAGAGGTATGGACAGGCCTCCTCGACCTTGGTGTCACCGGCCGGCGACACCACGACGACTTCTCGATGCCGCGCTCGCGGAACTCGGGAGATGTCGTCACGTCAGATGACCCCGTTCGACTTGAGGAGCCGGAATTCCTCGTCACCGAGGCCGAGTTCGCCGACGTAGACCTCTTCGTTGTGCTCGCCGAGCAGCGGCGGACTGGTCACGTCGACGGGGGAGTCGGAGAGTTTCAGCGGGCTGCCCACGGTCACGAACTCGCCCCGCTCGGGGTGCGGCACCCGTACGATCATCTCGTTGGCGACCAGCGAGGCGTCCTCGATGATCTCCTTGGTGGACAGGATCGGGCCGCAGGGGATGTTGTGGGCGTTGAGCCTCTCCAACACGTGCAGCTTGGGGAGGGTCGACGACCACTCCTCGATCATCTGGAACATCTTCTCCAGCTTGGGCAGCCTGGCTTCGGGGGTGGCCCACTCGGGGTCCTCGGCGAGTTCGGGCCGGCCGATGAGCTCGCTGATCGGCTTCCAGCCGACGGGCTGGACGATGACGTACACGTAGTCGTTCGGGCCGCCCGGCGCACACCTGACCGCCCAGCCGGGCTGGCCGCCGCCGGAGGCGTTCCCCGACCGGGGAACCTCGTCGCCGAAGTCCTCGTTGGGATATTCAGCGAGCGGGCCATGGGCCAGGCGCTGCTGGTCGCGCAGTTTCACCCGGCAGAGGTTGAGCACGGCATGCTGCATGGCCACGTTGACCCGCTGGCCGCGGCCGGTGTGGGTGCGCTGGAAGAGGGCGGCGAGGATGCCCGCGACGGCGTGGATGCCGGTGCCGGAGTCGCCGATCTGGGCGCCGGTCGCGAGTGGGGGGCCGTCTTCGAAGCCGGTGGTCGACATGGATCCGCCCATGGCTTGGGCGACGACCTCGTACGCCTTGTAGTTGGTGTAGGGGCCTTCCCCGAAGCCCTTGATGGAGGCGTAGACGATCTGGGGGTTGATCTCGCGGATGCGGTCCCAGGTGAAGCCCATGCGGTCGATGGCCCCGGGTCCGAAGTTCTCGACCATGACGTCGCTGCGGCGGATCAGTTCCGTGAGGATCTGCTGGCCGCGGTCGGTCTTGGTGTTGAGGGTGATGCTGCGCTTGTTGCTGTTGAGCATCGTGAAGTAGAGGGAGTCGACGTCCGGGAGGTCGCGCAGCTGCTTGCGGGTGATATCACCGGTCGGCGCCTCCAGCTTGATGACATCGGCGCCCAGCCAGGCCAGCAGTTGGGTCGCCGAGGGACCGGACTGCACGTGCGTCATATCCAGGACGCGGATGCCTTCGAGAGCCTTCGTCGTCACAGGTCACCTCACTTGTCCGTGGCTTCCAGCGCCCTGGCGTCGCAGGTCGTGGGCGATGTGCGGCACATTGCATACAGTCGACGGATACTGTATGAAGATTGTTATCCCGCATCCGATGGGTGATGTCCAGGGGGCGTGCAGCACTTTTAAGACGGGAGCCTCATGACGGACCTGTATGAGCATCAAGCACGGGGTCTCTTCCAGGAATACGGCATCTTGGTGCCGCGGGCCGAGGTGACGGACTCGCCCAAGGGGGCGCGGGAGATCGCCCGCCGGCTCGGTGGTCGCGTCGTCGTAAAAGCCCAGGTGAAGACCGGCGGGCGCGGCAAGGCGGGCGGGGTGAAGCTCGCCGCGGACCCGGCGGCCGCCGAACTGACGGCGCGCCAGATCCTCGGCATGGACATCAAGGGCCACACGGTCCGCACGGTGATGCTGGCCCAACCTGTGGACATCGAGAGCGAGTTCTACATCTCGTGCGTCCTCGACCGCGCGGCCGGACGCTTCATCGCGATCGCCTCCGCCGAAGGGGGCATGGAGATCGAGGAGGTGGCGACGAGCAGGCCGGAGGCCGTGGCGCGTATCCCCGTCGACCCGGCGCAGGGTGTCACCTCGGCGAAGGCGACCGAGATCGCCGAGGCCGCGGGGCTGCCACCGCAGACGGTCGACGTGCTCGTACGGCTCTGGCAGGTGCTGACCCGCGAGGACGCCGTCCTCGTCGAGGTGAACCCCCTTGTTCGTACGGCCCGGGGGCAGATCCTGGCTCTGGACGGCAAGGTCACCCTCGACGACAACGCCCGCTTCCGGCAGGCGCGTTGGGGAGAGCAGGATGCCGAGCACGGTGATCCACTGGAGGCGGCGGCCGCCGCCAAGGGCCTCAACTACGTCAAGCTGGACGGCGCGGTCGGCGTCATCGGCAACGGCGCGGGCCTGGTCATGTCGACCCTCGACGTGGTCGCGGGCTGCGGCGCCCGCCCGGCGAACTTCCTCGACATCGGCGGCGGAGCCTCCGCCCAGATCATGGCCGACGGCCTGTCCGTCATCCTCGCCGACCCGGACGTGAAGTCCGTCTTCGTCAATGTCTTCGGCGGGATCACCGCCTGCGACGCGGTCGCCGACGGCATTGTGCAGGCCCTGGACGCCGTCCAGCTGACCAAGCCGCTTGTGGTCCGCCTCGACGGCAACAACGCCGTCCGCGGCCGGGCCATCCTCGACGACCGGGCGCACCCCCTGGTGCAGCAGGCCACCACCATGGACGGCGCCGCGCGCCGTGCCGCCCAACTCGCCCACGCCGGCTGAAGGAGCGGGACATGGCCATCTTTCTCACCAAGGAGTCCAAGGTCCTCGTCCAGGGCATGACCGGCGGCGAGGGCATGAAGCACACACGGCGGATGCTCGCGGCCGACACGGACGTCGTCGGCGGCGTCAACCCCCGCAAGGCGGGCCAGACCGTCGACTTCGACGTCCCCCAGTGCCTCAAGGGCCTGGGAGGTACCCCCATCACCGTTCCCGTCTTCGGGTCGGTGCGCGAAGGCATAGAGGCGACCGGAGCGGACGTGAGCGTCGTCTTCGTCCCACCGGCCTTCGCCAAGGCGGCCGTTGTGGAGGCCGCCGACGCCGGAATCGGACTCGCCGTCGTCATCACCGAGGGCATCCCGGTCCACGACTCCGTCGCCTTCCGCGCGTATGCCGCCACCAAGGGCACGCGCATGATCGGCCCCAACTGTCCGGGCCTGATCACTCCGGGCCAGTCGAACGCGGGCATCATCCCCGCCGACATCACGAAGCCCGGACGCATCGGCCTGGTCTCCAAGTCCGGCACCCTCACGTACCAACTCATGTACGAGCTGCGGGACATCGGCTTCTCGACCTGTGTCGGCATCGGCGGCGACCCCGTCGTCGGCACCACCCACATCGACTGCCTGGCGGCCTTCCAGGACGACCCCGACACCGAACTGATCGTTCTCATCGGGGAGATCGGCGGCGACGCCGAGGAACGGGCGGCCGCGTACATCCGTGACCACGTCACCAAGCCCGTCGTCGGCTACATCGCCGGATTCACCGCCCCCGAAGGAAAGACCATGGGGCATGCGGGCGCCATCGTCTCCGGCTCGTCGGGCACCGCCCAGGCGAAGAAGATGGCCCTGGAGGCGGTCGGGGTGCGCGTGGGCGGCACCCCGACCGAGACGGCGCGGCTGGTGCTGGACCAGCTGGAAACCGAACGTGACGTCACTCATAGTTAATGTGTGGTGACTGCCAGAGACGCGGCGGCCTCACTACGTTCCTCCGTACGGACCTAGCAGCCTCACATCATTCCTCCGTACATACGCGACAACTGCTCGCGCGGGCCCGAGCTTCCTGCGGTTCGGCAGAAGCCGGGCCCCCCGCCCCCGACTGTGCACCGAGAGCGGAGACACCGAATGGCAACCACCCTCAACCCCACCACCCTCGTCGTGAAGTCCGGCACGTCCTGGGCCGACGCCTGGCAGCGCTGCCTCCAGGTCGCGCCCGAGGCGTTCCAGGGCGACCGCGTCCTCAACCTCTGGGGCGCCGCCTGGCGGGCGGACGGCCGGGCGCTGCCCGCCACCAGCCCCGTCGACGGCAGCCCCATCGCGGGCCCGCCGCGCCTGGACGGCGCCACCGCCCAGCAGGCCGTACGCGCCTCACTCGACCAGCACCGCGCCTGGCGCCACGTGCCACTCGCGGAGCGCCGGGCCCGCGTGGCGGCGACCCTCGACGCCCTGACCGAACACCGCGAACTGCTCGCCCTCCTGCTGGTCTGGGAGATCGGCAAGCCCTGGCGGCTCGCCCAGGCCGATGTGGACCGGGCCATCGACGGAGTGCGCTGGTACGTCGACGGCATCGAGCCCATGGTGGAAGGCCGGACTCCGCTCGACGGACCCGTGTCCAACATCGCGAGCTGGAACTACCCGATGAGCGTGCTCGTTCACGCAATGCTGGTACAGGCATTGGCAGGCAACGCGGTCATCGCCAAGACCCCGACCGACGGCGGCGTCGCCTGTCTGACCCTGGCCGGCGCGCTCGCCGCGCGCGAAGGGATCCCCGTCACCCTCGTCAGCGGCAGCGGACGCGAGCTGTCCGAGGCGCTCGTCAGGGCGCCCGAGATCGGCTGCGTCTCCTTCGTCGGCGGCCGCGACACGGGTGCCGCGGTGGCCACCGCCGTCGCCGACCTGGGCAAGCGACACGTACTGGAACAGGAGGGCCTCAATACCTGGGGCATCTGGAACTACACGGACTGGGACGCGCTGACCGCGGTCATCCCCAAGCTCTTCGACTACGGCAAGCAGCGCTGCACGGCCTACCCGCGCTTCGTCGTCCAGCGGGCCCTGTTCGACGAGTTCCTGGCGGCCTACCTCCCAGCGGTCCGCACCCTGCGCATCGGTCACCCGCTCGCGGTCGAGCACCCCGACGACCCGTACCCCGCCCTGGACTTCGGCCCGGTGATCAACGCGGCCAAGGCCAAGGAACTCCACGACCAGGTCGCCGAGGCCATCGACCGGGGTGCCGTCCCGCTGCACCGAGGCAAGCTGTCCGACGCGCGCTTCCTGCCCGGCCAGGACACATCGGCGTACCTCCAGCCCGTCACGATCCTCAACCCGCCCCCGTCCTCACCGCTGCACCACGCGGAGCCCTTCGGCCCGGTCGACACCATCGTCCTGGTCGACACCGAGGCCGAGCTGCTCGCCGCCATGAACGCGTCGAACGGCGCGCTGGTCGCCACGCTGTCGACGGACGACAAGTCGACGTACGACCGCCTGGCACCACAGATCCGTGCCTTCAAGGTCGGCCACGGCAAGCCGCGCTCCCGGGGCGACCGCGACGAGCTCTTCGGCGGCTTCGGCGCGTCGTGGCGCGGCGCGTTCGTGGGCGGGGAGCTGCTGGTGCGTGCCGTGACGCAGGGACCGGCGGGGGAGCGGTTGCCGGGCAACTTCCCGGACTATCACCTCATGCCGTGACGTGAGGTCGGGCGGGCGGCGTCCTTGGCGGGACGCCGCCCGGTCGGCCGCCGCCCAGCCCTCCGGCTTCACCGGTTGCCCAGGTTCATCGGTGGTCCGGCTGTTCGATGCCCTGCCGGTCGGGTCGCAGGGCGAAGGCGCGGTACGCCACCGCGGGGACCGTTCGCTCCACGGCCCGCGTCAGCGGCTCGCCATGTCGTACGAGCGGCTCGCGCGGGTCGGCGGGAGCGACCGGCAGCAGATCGTCGAGTCCGGCGAGCCCGCGCCGTGTGCCCTGCGCGCTGCCCACCGCGCAATCCCGAGCGCCCTCGGCGGCCGCCCTCCCGCGGAGCCCCAGGTAGTCACCTAGTCACCCATGGTGAGACTCCAGGCGCACCCCCTGCCCGACCCGCGCATCCGCTCCGGCGCCCCGGATACGCAGGTGAAAGGCACTCCGAAACCTTGGTATTGTTGTCCATGTCGCCGTGGGGAACACCCCCGGTCAGGCGACAGACACCTGGTCCGGGTGGCGGAATGGCAGACGCGCTAGCTTGAGGTGCTAGTGCCCTTTATCGGGCGTGGGGGTTCAAGTCCCCCCTCGGACACAGAACAGAGTTGCCCCACGGTGCCCTGATTTTGGGCAGGGGACATCGGCACCCGCTTCCGGCTCCCGGCCGGGGCGGGTGTTCGTGGTTTCGGTACCTTCGGCCTGGCTCCTTTCTTCAGCGGCTGTTCACTGGACTTCGAGTTAGCTGATGGTGATCCTCTCTGCCTGGTGTGTGTCCGCGGTCAGGGTCCTGGCCGCGGGGTCGTAGGTCAGGGAGATCTCTTGGCTGCGAAGGTAGGCGATCGCCTGGGCAACGGTGGGCTGCACGGACTCTCTGCTGACCGGATCCGACGTAAACGACTCCGCGTGGCCAGTGAGGCGGAGGAACAGGGCGGGCAGGTGCGGCAGGGCTCGGTCTTCGCGTAGGTAGGTGTTGGGGGTGCGGTCTGGGTCGGGGCGGGTGGCGCTGGTGTGGCCGTGGCGGCAGCGGTAGCCGGTGCGGTGGTGGGTCCAGTGGGATTCCATGCGTCGGCCGCAGATGCCGCAGCACAACAGCCCTGCCAGGAGATAGGTGCGCCCGGGTGTGGTTTCCCGGTGGGTGCGGAGGTGTTGGACGGTGATGAAGTCGGCTTCGCTGACCAGCGCCGGGTGCGCGGGTCGGGCGGAGATGATCCAGTCGTTCGGGGTGTTCCAGCGCATGACGTCGCGGTGGCCGAGTGTGGTGTTGGCGGGGTCGATCAGGTCGTGGTCGGTGCGCTGGCGGTTCCAGACCTGGCGGCCGGTGTAGCGGGGGTTGCTCAAGATCGCGCGCACGGTGGTGAGGGTCCACTGGCGGTGGGTGCGGTGCGGGTTGCGCTGAGGGTCGGCGGCGGACGGGCAGGGGATGTCCGCGTCGTTCAGGGCGCGGGCGATGCGGGACGTGCTGTGTCCGGCCAGACGCTGGGCGAAGATCCATTTCACAATGGGGGCGTACTCGGGGTGGGGGTCGAGGCGCTGGAGGCGGACACCGCGGCGGGCCAGGGCCCGGTTGGGGTGCGGGCCGGCATCCACCAGCCGATATCCGTACGGTGGGCGTCCGCCGAGGTAGCGGCCCTGGTCGCGGGCTTGGATGGTCATGGCAGTGCGTACCCGGATGCGGGTGCGGGCGATCTCGCGCTTGGAGAGGATGCCCAGCAGGACCATCAGCACTTCCTGGGCGAGGATCTTGGGGTCGAAGGGTCCGCCCAGCTCTGGGATCCACACCGGTATCCGGTAGTGCTCGAACAAGGGCGCCAGTGCGGCGAATTGGTTGCCGTAGAAGGCGCGCTCGCTGGAGCCGATGACGATGGCGTCGAAGCCGCGGTCGGGATCGGCCAGGGCGGCCACGAGCGCGGCGGCCCGCGGACGGCGGGTCCAGGGCAGGACGCGGCTATGCCCGACGTCGAAGAACTCGGCCGTCACCCGCCCGTACCCGGAGGTGATCGCCTGTGCGCGGAGCAGCTGCCAACCCCGGGATGTCTCCGGATCCTGATGGTCCTCGGTGGACACCCGGCCGTAGAACGCGAAGCGCAGCCCGTCAGGCGCACCGGGTTCGGAGCCGGGTGAGGGCCGGGCGGTCTCACTCGCCCAGGTGGCCAGCATGCCGGATCGCCCGACGCTTTGATCGGTTCGAGAGCGAGAGTTCGCCCCGCCATTCGTCTCACCTCCCGCGTACGAGGCCGCCGGTCGGGCTCGGTCGGCCCTGGACGGAGAGCGGGTGCGGCCGCGCGTCTCGTCCGGGATGGCTTCGCCTGTGGCTGGGGTGCCCGTTGGGGTGCGGGAGCACAACCAGCGCACTGGCGCATCCGAGGTGTTCGCTTCAGTTCAGGAGCGGGGCCGGGGAGGCGTCAGGGAGCCGTGGGCCGGCCGGTTCGGCTTCCTAAGGCAGTCGTGGGCAGTAGCCCTGGTCGGCCAGCCAGGCACGGGCCCGGCCGCGCTGCCGCTCGTCACTCAGCCGGTGATAGTCGCGCCATGCCTGGTCGCCTGACGCCAAATGTGCTCGGCACGCAGGGCGTGCAGGTAGTCGGCGAACTCGCCTGGGGTGCCGAGCTGTTGGTGGAGCGCACGCAGCGCCTTGAGGTGGCGTACCGCGTACTGGTAGCGGTACTTATTGCCGGTCTCCGCCAGATACCCGGCGATCAAGCGCCGGTAGGGGCCGGTCACGTCGGCCGGGTGCGTCGTGCGCCGTTGTTCGATCAGGTCCTGGAGCAGGTACTTACCCAGGTCGTCAAGGTGGTCGACGGCTACCTGCCAGGCGTCATCGTGCTGTCCGGTCTCTTGCAGGCACAAGATCAGTTCCCGGGCGCCGGCGGGGTTGGCCGGCAGCCGTTCGCGCAGCAGGCCGAGCGCCCACTGAATGGTCTGTGGACTTCCGATGCGGGTGGCGGTGGCCTGCAGCGGATGGAAGACCGCGTGTACGGGGGTGCGCTCGAAGGCCGCGCGGCGCACGGCGAGTGCCTCCTCTTCGTTGCCCGCCCGTGTGAGCAGGTCCACCAGGGCATCGCGCAGCGGCGGCAGGTAAGGGCTGGTGGGGTGGGCGGCCAGACCGCGGCGCGCCCAGACGGTCGCCTCCTCGGTGCGGGCAGCGTCCCGCAGCGCCTCGGTGATCTTCAGATACTGGCCCGGGGTGCGCAGGTCGCGCGCCACCACACCGATGTACCAGTCCGTGTCGCCGACGTTCGCGGCCAGCTGTTCACGCAGATCCTGAATGTGCGAAGCGGCCCCGTACCGGTCCTCATCCGTAAGGCCGGACGCCCGGTCCTCGACCAGGTCAGCGAGGTGCGCCAGTCCGACCGGCCCGAGGCCGGCAGCGAAATCCGCCAGTTGGAGGTCGGGCCAGCCGGGCCCGTCGAACGTGGTCTTGTCGATCCACGTGGCCAACGTCTGCGGACGCCTCGGCGGCGCAGCACAGACGGCCTTGGCGTAGAGGACCGTCAACGCACGCAACGCGTCGCCCACAGTGCCGCCGGAGTCATCCAGGTACATCAACGCCTTCGCCACCCGGTCCACCGCGGTGCGCAGTTTCGGCGCCGCCTGGTCCGCCAGCCCGCCGTCCAGCAGCCGCTCGGCCGCTTCGTGGACGGCCCAGGCCGCATCCAGGTATTCGCCGTGCCCGGCGTAGGGGCCGCGGCGCCTGTCCCGGCGCAGCCCGTCCACCAGCCCGGCCAGCTCCTCAACCTCGCTCATCCGGACATCCCATCAAACCGCCGCGCAGGTAGGCTGCCGGGCCGTGAGCGAGTACCAGTACTACGAGTTCCTGGCCGTCGACCGCCCGCTGACCAAGGCCGAGATCGCCCAGGTAAGAGCGCTGTCTACGCGGGCCCGGATCACCTCCACCAGCTTCGTCAACGAATATCACTGGGGTGACTTCCACGGCGATCCCACCAAGCTCGTCGAGCAGCTTTACGACGCCCACCTGTACTACGCGAACTGGGGCAGCCGCCGTCTTCTGCTGCGTATCCCCGCCTCCGTGCTCCCGGCCAAGACCGCGCAGGGCTACGCGCTTCAGGAGACACTCGCGGTGTGGACGCGCGGCGGCCATACCCTGCTGGACTTCTCCCTGAGCGCCGAGGACGGCGGCGAGTGGGATTTCGAGACCTCCTTCGAGCTCGCCTCGTTCGCCGGGCTCCGCGCCGAGCTCGCGGCTGGGGACCTTCGCCCGTTGTACCTGGGCTGGCTGGCCGCCGTCGCCGTCTGGGAGCTCGCGGACGATGACGAAGAGGAGTACCAGCGCGAAACGGAGCCATCCGTCCCCGCCGGGCTGGCCGAGCTGACCGGGCCGCAGCGGGCCCTCGCGGACTTCCTGCGCGTCCCGCAGGACCTGCTCGCCGTCGCAGCGTCCGACAGCGCTCCGGCCACCGAGTCGGCGGCCGCCCCGGACAGGCTCGCCGCCTTCATCGCCGGACTTCCGGCGCCCGAGAAGGACACCCTGCTGCTCCAGGCAGCCCTCGGCACAGCCCCCCAGCTCGGCCCCGGACTCCTGGCTCGCTTCCGGCAATCCCTACGCACCAGCGAGGGCGGCCCCGGGGTACGCCGCAGCGCGGCCCAGCTCCTGGACGCGGCCCACCGCCACCGCACCGTGCGCGCCCAGCGGGAGCGGGCCGCACGCGGGGCGGCGGAGCAAGCGCGAGTACGGGCAGTCGCCGAGGCCCGCGACGCGCGCCTGGACCACTTGGCCCGCGACCAGGCGACCGCCTGGCGCACCGTCGACGACCTCATCGCCCAGCGCAAACCGGCCGCCTACGACCAGGCCGTCGCGCTGCTCAGCGACCTGCGCGCACTCCACGCACGTCAGGGCAGCGCCGCCGACTTCGACCGCAGATCCGGCGAACTGCGCACCGCCCACCGAGGAAAGCCCTCGCTCATGCGCCGATTCGACGCCCTGGGCTTCCCCAACCCCTGACCGTCCGGCCGGGCGAGCCGAGCCAGGGCGCCTTCATACATGGGTGTTCGCCGAAGCCACCCACTAGGCCGGGCGGCTTTGGCACGGAGTTGGGGACGGCCAGAGGCGGGCGCGTGCGGCACGTCCAGGCACAGCCCGACCGCAGCGCGGCGATGTCGGCCGTCGATACCACATGGCCCGTCCCGGTGTCAGGCCCGTAAAGGAAGGGGGAGTTGGGCTGCCGGTCCTCGGTAGGCTCGCGGTATGAGCAGCGCATCCCCTTCGCCTATCCGAGCCGTCGACTCCCCGTACGAGCAGTTCCTCGCGACGGTGGGCAGGCAGCCGACGGCGGCGCAGTGTGAACAGTGGGCCGACGAGCACCCCGGGGATCCGGACCAGGGCCGCGCGCTGGTGCACGCCGGATGGCTGACCGCCCGCGGCAAGCAGCACCAGGGCGGCGACGACGCAAAGGCGCTGGAGCTGTTCACTCGGGCGACGAAACTCAGCGGCGCGGCCGGCCGACAGGCGCAGGTCGGGGTGGTGGAGACGCTCTACGCGCAGGACCGCGAGCGGGACGCCGAACAGGCCGAGCAAGCCCTACGCGAGGAGCTGACCGAGCAGCCCGATGAGGCCGTGGCCGACCTGCAGGTCTTCGACGACATGGTCGACATGCTCGGGGAGATCGGCAGGTCCGAACGGGCCCTTGACTGGTGTCTGGCCGCCCTGGCACACCCCGCAGCGCGGGAGAACAAGGGGACCGGTGGCGGCGAGGCCGCCCGACTGCGCCACGGGCTGCGCATCAGCCGGGCTCTCCTGCGCCGGGACCTCGGTCTGGAGCCGACCGACGACGACCTGGCCGCCGAAGCCGAGACTGACGCCGAACTAGGGGAATTCGGCGAAGAGTTGGACCGGGCACTGAGTGGGCTGCCGTCGGGGAGGCCGGTGGAGGTGCCCGAGGACACAGCGGCCTTCGACGGGATCGTGCTGCGCTGGGTACGCGAGGACTTCGCCGCAGTACGCACCCGCTGGCCCGAGTCGACCGACTCCTACGGGGACGACTACACCGCCTACGCACAGCGGCTGCAGACCGACGCGCGCGCCTACGCGGAGGCCGGCGCCGCCCGGGTGCACATCGTCAGCGCCACCCTGGCCGCGTACGAGGAGTTCGCCGTCCGTGAAGGGCGCGATGCCGACAACCCGGACACCCGCCGCGCGTTCAGCAGGCATGTGGTGCGCGCCCACCCGGACGAGTCGCTGGCCTGGCCCCCGCCGCGGAACGGGCCATGCTGGTGCGACTCGGGCCGAAAATACAAGAAGTGCTGCGGCGCCCCGGCCAGGAACTGATCTCGCAGGGAAGGACCACACAGTGGAGGGTCTGTCGGACCAGGACCTCGACGCCATGATCGCCGAGGCGCTCGTTGACGCCTACGGCGAGGACGAAGAGCTGGTCGGCTTCCATGCCGTGCTCAGCGACCGCGTTACCGTGCCCTTCACCACCGAAGTGCTGGGAGTCGACGTCATCGTCGAGGAGATCGACCTGCGACCAGGCAGCGGAGTGGTAGCGATCTGCCGCCGCGGACGGATCCTCCAACCCATAGGTCTGCGAGACCTCCCGCTGCCCGACCCTCCGCCCGAGGGCGCCGAATGGATCGAAGCTTTCCGCCACTGGGCCCTGTGAAGCCCTTCGGTGAAAAGCGTCCCGAAGAGGGAGGGATTCGTGCTCCGGAATCGACAGGGCCCTTGCCCCTGCCCCTCGATAAGGCCGGGACCAGAGAGCGCCACCCCTGTGAGGGATGTCGACCGGCGTCCAAGTTCAATACGCTGAGTGGTATCTGCCCTACACCGATAGCTCAAGTACCGCGGTGAGACACGCATTCCGTGGGCTCCCGGTATCGATCCCCCCTCGGACACAACCACTGACGATACGGTGATGAGGGCCTCGACCTTACGGTCGCGGTCCTCGTTGCATTTTCGTAACTGATGGTGATGCCTAGGGCTTCGTAGAGCGGGCCTTTCTTCTCGGCGTCGTACTCGGCCACGATCCGCAGCTTGTACTCGGGGCTGAAAGTGCGGCGCTTCGGCCGGGGGGCCGGGTCGGATCCGGCGGGCTTGGTGCTGGTCATGAGGGGGTGGTTCTCCTGTCGTGCCCTCTCAGGCTGATACGAAAATCCACCCCCTTCGCAGCTCAGGCCGTGTCTGCTGATTGGAGGACCACTTGGTAGCCCAGTTCGTTGAGTTGGCCGACCAGGCGTCGGGTCTTGCGGGCGCGGCCGTCACTGCCGAGGCGTTCAAGGAAGTAGTCGGGGCCGAGGTCGTGGTAGACGACATCGTGGGTGAGCATGTGCCAGGCCGAGACCAGGATCGAGTGCCCGACGGCGACCAGCGCCCGCTTCTTGCCCCGTCGGGCGGCGATGCGTTTGAAGCGGGAGGCGAGGTAGGTGCCTTTGGACCGGCCCGCGCTGGAGGCTGCCTGGCCGAGGACTGCTTTGAGGTAGCGGTCGCCGTGGCGGGTCCGGCCGGACATGCGCCTGCCACCGGACTCGTTGTTGCCGGGGCAGACCCCCGCCCACGAGGCCAGGTGACCGGCGCTGGGGAAGCGGGACATGTCCGCGCCGATCTCCGCCAGGATCACCTCGGCGGCTCGGGTCCCGACGCCGGGGACAGTGACCAGCAGGTCGATCAGCTGCCGAAACGAGCGGCCGTCGGGGGCCTCATGCTGTTCCAGCCGCTGGGCGATCTCGGTGCTGATCCGCTCCTCAGTCGCGTTCGCAGCGTCGATGCGGTCCAGCATGGTGCGCACGACGAAGGCGTGGTGGTCGGTGAACCGGCCGGTGAGGGCCTCGGTCAGGACCGGTATCTTGCCGCGCATCGGGCCGAGCGCCAGTGCGGACAGCACCCGTGGGTCGCGCTCGCCGGCGATCAGGGCCTCCAGCATCGCCCGGGCAGACTTGCCCAGCATGTCCGAGACCACCACGGACAGCTTGATCCCCGCGTCCTCCAGGAACTTTTCCAGCCGCTGGGCCTCGCGGGTGCGCTCCTGGACCACATCGGTGCGGTAGCGGGTCAGGTCACGCAGTTGCCGGATCGGCTCGGGCGGCACGAAGCTGGGCCGGACCAGGCCGTGCTCGACCAGCTCGCACAGCCACTCGGCGTCCTTGACATCGGTCTTGCGGCCGGGGACGGCCTTGATGTGGCGGGCGTTGAGCAGCCAGCACTCGACGTCGTGCTCCAGGACGTAGAAGATCGGCTTCCAGTAGTCGCCGGTGGCCTCCATGCCTACCACGGTGATGCCCTCGGACAGCAGCCAGTCCCGCATCGCCAGCAGGTCGCGGGTCATCGTGGTGAACGTCCGGGTCTCCTTGCGCCGGCGACGACCCTGGCCCGGCACCCGGATGCAGACCTTTGCATCCGCCTTGCTGATGTCGACGGCGGCGCACCGCTCGTGAACGACCTCCATGCCTCATCCCCCTCCGCGTGCCGAACTCCCGCTGACGGCGGGGACGTCCAGCGGGAGCCCAGCAGGCTGAAGAGTCTGATACACGTGCGCGAGGCAACAGTTCCGAGTGCCTGTCGAAGGGGATCCCAGCGTCCTACTAACCCGCGGGCTCGGAACACGCCAAGTCCAGACGACGTCAGCCGGACGCCCCCACCCAGATTTTCACCCCGTCGGGGTGTGCCCGTCAGGGCTTCGGATTACTAACCCGCCGAAGCGGGGCGTCTCACCAGAGGCTGACAGAGAGGGCGGTGAGCCCATCGACAACTACTTCACTAACGCAGCGAAGCGGGTGCAGGTGACCATTCGGTCAAGCGACTACTCATTCAACAGTGAAAACTGTGGGCATTGGCGGCCGGTCGGAAGCTGAAGCGGTTGGCGCCCGACTGCGGCATCACTGAAACCTGCGTGGACGAGACGTGGACGGGTTAGCCGTATGTGGGGCGACTCGCGCAGCCCGTCGCAAGTCAGAAGGGGTGCTTGCGCGCGAACAGCAGACGCCTGTAAAACCGCCGGCGGACGGGAGAGGTCAATGCCCTGAGGACCCCGAACCGCCTCGACTTTCGGGGCTGTCCCTCGTCAGGAGTCCCACCAGTGTCTCGACCGCAACGGGGGCGTCCGAAGTCGTCAGGACGAGCACCGGATCTGGAGTCCGTAGCAGGAATCCACTCCAGACCCGGAAGACAGGGCTGCCATTCTGCCCGCCTTTGTCGAAGGAGATGCACCCAGGCAGTTCATTCACGTCGTCCCGCCCTCCGGGCGCCCAGAACGGAGGACCGTCCACGAACTCCTGGCCGTCGATGCACTTGGCGTAGATCTTGAGTAGGACGTCCACCGAGTGACCCGCGCGAGCGGCGGCCTCCGGCGCCGGCACACCGGAGTTGAGCCACTGGGAGACTCCGGCATGCCGGAGGTCGTGGTGATGCAGTCCACCTGACGCGACCCGCCGCGTTGTTCTGGCGGATCGGCGCACGGGGCCGGCCCGGTTGGAGTCCGGGCCGGCCCCGTGTGGTGGGGTGGGTGTGCGTTACGGAGCGGGGACCTCGTCGAGGATGCCCACCGCGTCGGTGCCCGGGGTGACGACGAGCTTGCGGGTGAGGGTGTAGGAACCGCCCGCCGGCACGTCGACGTTGAATCGGCTCATCACCCAGTTGCCCGCGGCGTAGACGTCGAAGGCGCTGGCCGGCGTGCCGTAGACGAGACCGAACACCTGCGGGTCGGTCCCGGTCATACCGATGTACGGCTTGGTCGGGGTGTACGCCGCCGTCGCACCCGGCGCGACGATGCCGGTGCCCGGGATGACACTGGCCTGGCCGGCCGAGTCGTGGTCCATCGCGTCACCGGTCCACACGCTGAGGGGAGCCGAGCCGGAGTTGCTCAGCTCCGTCGAGACCGTGGCGAAGTTGTCGCCCGGCTTCAGCGTGTACGTCGTCGTCGCCGTCAGACCCGTGAAGCCATTGACTGGCCCGGATACCCGGACGACGCCCTTGTCGCCGGTCGCCTGGACGATCTTGACGTCGGTCGCCCCCACCGTACGGACATCCCACGCGTTACCGCCGGTCGGCTGAGTCGCCGAGACGTAGGGCAGGTTGATCCAGTCGAACTGGTCGGCCATGCCGCGGACGGCGATGTCGACCGGCTTGCCGCGAGTGCTGCCGGAGAGCTGCGAGTCGTTGAAGGCATCGGCGATCGCCATCGAGAGCTTGTCGTTCTCGAGCATGACGTCGCCGTGGCCTGCCTCGACCAGACCCGAGCCGATCTGCTTGCCGTAGCTCGCCTCGACCTTGACCGGGCTCAGCGCGACGTCGGCGACGCCGCTGCCCGCCACCGGCACGGTGACCTTGTCGGCGGCCGTCCGGTAGCCCAGCTTGGACACCCGGACGTCGTACTGACCGGTCGGGGCCTTGACGAGGTACTTGCCCCGGGCGTCGGTGCTCGTGGTCGCGACCACCTTGCCGTCCTGCTCGAGGGCGACCCGGGCACCGGAGACGGCGGCGCCGTCCGCGGTGATCGTGCCGGCCGCGCGAGCGGCGTCCGGGACGGCCTCGTCGTGCAGGTCGATCTCGTCGGCCCACTTCGCGATGTTGCGGGTGGGGTCGCCACCGGCGGTCGCGTAGTCGGTCAGGTGGTAGAAGCTGAACTGCTTGGTGGCACCGGGCTCCATCGTGGCGTCGTAGTAGAGACCCTCGATGTAGCCGTACGCACCGACCGCGGCCGGCCTGTCCTGTGCCCAGGCGAGACCGTGGGCGGCCTGGCCGTTCGTGGTGGCCGTGTCAGCACCGACGTAGACGTAGTTCCCGGTCCAGCCCGAGGTCTTCAGACCCGGGTTGGTGCCGCTGAACCCGGGGATCCGGCCGTTGTCGACCGAGCTGTCGGGGTCGATCATGTAGTTGAAGTAGCCCTGGTAGCCCGTGGTGCCGGTGTTGGTCAGCTTGACCGTCATCTTCACGACCGGAGCGTCGGGCAGGGTCTCGTAGCGGACTTGCGCCTTGATGGCCCCGTTCCCCCGGTACTGACCGTTGCCGACCACGGCCGCGCCGTCGACCGCGAGGTCGGGCAGGTCGATCTGGTCGCCCGGCCGGTCCCACGAGTCGGGCGGCGTGAGGCTCGGACGCAGCAGCATCTCGCCCCAGTCGAGGGTCTCGGCGCCGTTGGCGTCGTTGAGCATGACGTCCGACAGCTCGCCCTGGCCCAGACCGCCGACGCCGTTGTTGCCGCCGGTGTACGGCGTCACGGACGCCCGGACCTTGTCGTTGGCCAGGTAGTAGTACTCCCTGCCCGTGACGACGTCGGTGCGCGTGCTGCCGTTGCCGTAGTCCGGCGCGTACGTCGACTTGCCGGCGACCGGGTGGGTCACCTTGATCAGCTTCAGGTCGGCCGTCTCGTTGCCGGTGGTGCCGACCGTGACGCGGACCTCCGAGCGGTCGTCGACGATCAGGCCGCGCTTGGCCGCCGTGACGGTCCAGGTCGACGCGGGCAGGCCGATGCGGTACTTGCCCTGGGCGTCGGTGCTGGTCACCGCGGTGTCCTGACCGGAGGCGACGGCGGTGACCTTCGCGCCGGCGATCGGATCGCCCGTCTCCGGGTCGGTGACCGTACCGGTCACGGTCGCCCAGCGCTGCGCGGACTCACCGCCCGGCACGTAGGCGTAGAGGTTGCCGTCCCAGGCGCCTGTCACGACGGTGTTGCCGCTGACGGCCGGGCCTGCGCCCACCCAGGTGCCGGTCTCGTGGTTCCACAGGATCTGGCCGGTGTCGGTGGCCAGGGCGTAGAACCTGCCGTTGTTGGCGCCGACGAAGAGCGTGCCACCGGCCACCACCGGGCTGGACATCACGCCACCGTGGTAGATGTCGCCGGGCAGCATCCGCTCCCAGATGACGTTGCCGGTCTGGGCGTCGAGGGCGACGACGGCGCCACTCGGGAAGCCCATGTAGACGACGCCGTCCTTGACGGCCGCGGCGCTCGGGGTCGAGCCGCTCGAGACGAGCGAGGCACGCGGGCTCCGGTACGTCCACAGCGTCGCGCCGGTCTTGCCGTCACGGGCGGCGATGCCGTTGTTGGCGCCGATGAAGACCTTGCCCTCGGCCGCGGTCGGCACGCCGTCCTGCCAGCCGCCGAGCGACTCGGCTCCGGTCCACTTGCGGACGCCGGTGGCCAGGTCGTAGGCGAGCACGCGGTCGGCGGTCTGGTTGCCGAGGTACACGGTGCCGTCCATGACGGCGGGCGTGCCGTCACTCATGGTCGCGCCGGACATCGGGGAGGCCCAGATCTGCTCGCCGGTGCGGGTGTCGAGCGCCTTGAGGACGCCCTGGCTGCCGATACCGAAGCGGGTCTGGTAGGGCCAGAGCACGGTGTGACCGGAGACGGCTGGCGAGTAGTAGCCGTAGGTGCGCTGGTTGTTCGGGGCCGGCGCCTCCTCGGGCTCGGCCTTCCAGCGCAGCTCGCCGGTCTTCGCGTCCACGGCGTACAGCTCCGAGCCGAGGGTCGGCGCGAAGATCAGGCCGTCACCGTAGGCGAGGCTGCCGTGGATCGACTGCGGCACCTCGAAGTTCCACAGCTCCTTGCCGTTCTTGAGCTGGACGGCGTGGATCCGGTTGTTGCCGTCGCCGTTCTCGTCGCGGGTGCCCGCGTAGACGACGCCGTCGTGGATGACCGGCGACCCGGTGAGGAAGGTGCCGTTGGTGCGGAAGCTCCAGGCCAGGCGGCGGCCGGCCTCCTGCTCCCGCGCGACACCGGAGTGGCCCTCGTTGCCGTGGTGCTGGTCCCAGTCACCGCCGGCGACCGGCTTGAGCGCCGGCTCGTCGGTGAGGGCGAAGTCCGCCGACTTGGTCCAGGTCTTGCCCGCCGCGTCGACCACCTTCACGTCGACGCTGTGCTCACCGACCGTCTGCAGGCTGTCGGGCAGGTTGCTCTGCCAGGTGAACTCGCCGCTGCGGTGCAGCGGCCTCCACTTCTTGTCGCCGGCGATCCGGTAGCTCGCCGAGACGACCTCGTCGCCGGTGTCGTAGGCGTTGATCTGGATGCCCGGGAACTTCTCGGCCGGCACCTTCGAGCCCGGCGCGGGGCTGACGATGGTGAGGTGCTCGTTCTCGCCGTACATCCGGAACGGGTTCTCGAAGCCCGGACCCGCCATGTGGATGTAGCGGAAGCCGCGGGGCGCGTTGTCGATCGTGTAAGAGCTCGACACGGTCTGGATGTGCTTGGCGGTCGAGGCGAACGCCGACTTGTTCTCGACGTGGTTGGAGTGCTCGTGGCCGACCAGGATCAGCTGCGCCTTGTACTGCTCGAGCACCTCACCGAAGGCGTCGTACGTCGACGGCGAGCCGAACGGGACGTTCATCGGCTGGTGGGTGAGGACGACGACCTCGATGTCGTTGGCCGGGTCGTCGTCGAGCGGAACGCTCGCGGCGAGGTCGTCCTTGAGCCAGTTCAGCTCCTCCTCGAACGGCGCCGAGCCGTTGTTCTCGAGCACCACGAAGTGCCGGTTGCCGTAGTTGAACGAGTACCACTCCGGACCGACGTTCTTGCGATAGTTGTCGATCCTGTCCGCGTACGCCGACCCGCTCGCGTACTCGTGGTTGCCGACGGCCGGCCAGACACCGACGGCCGACTGCTGGGTGCCGCGACGGTACGCGTCGAACTGCCCCTGGCTGGCGTCGTTGGTGAGGTCGCCGCTGACCGCGATGAACCGCAGGTCGGTGCCCGTGGAGTTGATCTCGCGTACCTGATCGGGCAGCTGTGCGTTGACGTGCGGGTCGGCGATGTTGGCCCAGGAGAAGGTGTCGCCGTCGGAGAGTTCGTCACGGACGAGCGCGAAGTCCGCGGTCGGCGTGGCGTCGTCGGCGAGCTGGCCGAGGTTCGCCCAGAACCTCGGCTCCTTGTACTCGTCCAAGCCGAACCGGTAGCCCCGCGGCTGGCCGGCCCACACGATGTCCGTCTTACGACGGTCAGTGGAGATCGTCAGCGAGTAGGAGCCGTCGGCGGCGGTCGTGGTGGTGACCGTGCCGTCGGAGACGCGCACACCGGCCAGGCCGGCCTCGTCGGAGCTGCGCTGGCCGTCGCCGTTGGCGTCGACGTACGCGACGCCGCTGACGGTGGCCTCCGGCGGGTCGATGGCGGTCGCCGCGTACAGCGTAAGCGGGCCCGCCACCACACTGGAGGCGAGCCCCAGCATGGTGGTGTACAGGACAGCGCGCATGTGCGCGCGTGTCCAGGTGAACACGGACATCGGGATCCTTGAGAGTGCGGGGAGGTGGGTGTCAGGTCAGGAGCGGGGAACGTTCGACGAACCAGACCAGACCGGCACCTGCGACGACGACGGTCGCCGCGACGGTGCCGAGCGTGAGGGCGCGAGCGGCGACCGGCGTGGTCGCGGCCCTGCGCAGGAACAGCAGCGCCGGGAAGGCGAGCGCGATAATCGTCAACTGGGCGAGTTCGATGCCGACGTTGAAGGCGACCAGGTTGGCCAGCATCGAAACCGACAGCGGCCCGTCGATGCTGAGCGCGCCCGCGAAGCCCAGCCCGTGCAGCAGCCCGAAGCCGAAGACCACGGGCAGCCGGTGCCTCGTCCTCGTCGAGAGCAGGTTGTCGAGCGCGACGAACGCGATCGACAGCGCGATGAGCGGCTCGACGATCCACCCGGGCACGCTGACCCAGCCGATCGCGGCCGGCACCAGGGTCACCGAGTGCGCGACCGTGAAGGCCGTGACGACCCCGACGACGTCGCGCAGCCGCTTCGCGCCCAGCAGCAGCGCCAGCAGGAACAGCACATGGTCGAGCCCGAAGTACAGGTGCTCTGCCCCGAGCTTGACGAACCGCGGGATCTCACCGAGCAGATCGGTGTGCCCCACCGTGACGCTGGTGCGGGCGGTGTCGAGCAGCGTCGAACCGCGGCTGCCATCGATGTCGTAGACCACCTTCGTGGTGGTGCCGTCGATGACGCCGTCGGAGGGGCGGAAGATGTCACTGCGGACGGTGAGCGCCCCGGACGCCGGGCAGTCGTAGGCGAGCGCGACCCGCGCCGCGCCGGAGTCGGCGAGTTCGACGCGGGCACCGTCCGCAGCGGTGCACCCGATCGAGCCGCGGCTCAGCCGCAGCCGCTCGCCGACGTACGCCTCCACGTCGCTCGCGTGCGCGTCCAGCGAACTGCGCCGCACCCCGGTCGGCACCTCGGCGGCCGTGCCGTCCGCGCCGGCCGCGTCCGGGCTCAGGGCACCGTCGAGGCTCAGCAGCCGGGCGAGGACGTCGTACTCCACGTCGACGACAGCCGCGACGCCGTCGCCCTGGCCGTGCAGGTCGACCACGACCGAGGTCTCACGGACGTGTGCCTGCGCCGGAGGGGCGACGAAGAGAACGGCAACAAGGGCGACGAGAAACGTCAGCAGACGCACAGTCGAGCACTTCCGTGGTGAGGGGAACGGCGGTCGGCCCCAACCCTGCAGTGCTCGCTCCACACCCGGCAACTAGAGATGACCCAGTTCACCGACCCTTCCACTGCCGGTCACCCACCAGGCGAGGGCCGGGTTTCTGCGCGTCGAAAGCCGGGCTTTAGGGCCCGGCTACGAGGCCCGCGTACGAAGCCGGGTAAGCCGGCGCCCAAGGCCCACCCGCACGAGGTGAGCATGACGTCGTTGACGTCGGCGGCGCGGCTCAACAGCAACTGGCCGAGCCCGATGAGCAGCGACAGGCCCGCACCCGCCCGTGACCACCGCCCCCGCCTGCGGCAGCACCACGCGCAGCAGCCATCCCACGGGGACGAACATCGCGACGTTCCCGACGATGTCGACGATCCCGAGTGCCCGGTTGACGTTGTCCTATGCGTCGTGGACCGGGCCAAGCCCCTCCGCTCCGACCACTCCCGCACACGATCAACGCACCAGGGAAGATCAGACACCTGGAGGTCCGCCGACGAGACCGACTTGGCGGAACCCTGCACGAGTACCAACATGCCGCCTGACCAGGCTGGATGATTTATCGGCACCCGCAGTGTTGGGCGAGGACGGAAGCCCGCAGCCCCCTCAGAAAAGTCGGCGAATGACCTCGATCGTCCGGGCCAGGTGGGGTTCGTTGCGGTCGGTGCGGTGGGCTACGGCCAGTTCGATCGACGCGGCCGGGCGGATCAGGGGGCGGTAGACGACGCCGTCGAGTGCGAGTGCGGTCACCGGCTCGGGGACGACCGCGACTCCGAGGCCGCCGGAGACGAGCGTGATGAGTGTCGAGGTCTCCCCGACCTCGTGTCGGATGTGCGGCTCCACGCCGACGTCTCGCAGGACGCCGAGCACGACATCGTGCATCACCGAGTGGCGGTCCGCGGAGTGCATGATCAGGTCGAGGCCGGCGAGGTCGGTGGCGCGCACCCGGGGCTTCGCGGCGAGTGGATGGTCGGACGGGAGTGCCACCACGAGGCGGTCGCGGCGCAGGGTGTGGACGGTGAGGGACAGGTCGGCCGCGGGCGGGCGCAGCAGGGCCACGTCGATCGCGCCGCCGCGCAGCGCCTCCACCTGATCCGGGGCGAGCATCTCCCCGCGGAAGGAGAAGTCGATGCCCGGCAGCTCGGTGGCGAGGTGACGCGACAGGGTCGGCAGCAGGCTGTACGTCGCCGAGCCGACGCAGCCGAGGGTGAGGTGTCCGACCGCACCGGCGGCGACCCGGCGGGCGTGGTGGGCGGCCTCGTCGACCTCGGCGAGGATCGCCCGTACCCGGTCGAGGTAGGCGCGGCCGGCGTCGGTGAGGTCGACCCGGCGTGTGGTGCGGTGGAAGAGGGTGATGCCGAGTTCACCCTCCAACTGCCGGATCGATTGGGAGAGCGGCGGCTGTGCCATGTGGAGACGCTGGGCCGCACGTCTGAAATGGCGGTCTTCCGCGACGGCGACGAAGTAGCGGAGCTGGCGCAGATCCATAGTCTCAGAGTTTCAATCGACGTCGATATTGATACTTCACAGTATCGGCGGTGCCGTCTAGCGTCGAGTCATGAACAGTGCATACCTGTACGCCGCTACACGGACTCCGTTCGGCAAGTTCAACGGCGCGCTGGCCGGCGTCCGGCCCGACGATCTGGCCGCCGCCGCGATCAGCGGTGTGCTCGCGCAGGCGCCTTCGCTGGACCCCGCCGCGATCGACGAAGTCGTCTGGGGCAACGCCAACGGCGCCGGCGAGGAGAACCGCAATGTCGGCCGGATGGCCGCGCTGCTGGCCGGGCTGCCGACCAGCGTGCCCGGCTCGACGATCAACCGGCTCTGCGGCTCCAGCCTGGACGCTGCGATGACCGGCTCCCGCACGATCGAGACCGGTGACGCCGACGTCGTACTCGTGGGCGGGGTCGAGTCGATGACGCGGGCGCCGTGGGTGCTGCCCAAGCCGTCGCGGGCCTTCCCGGCGGGCGATGTCACCGCGGTGTCGACGACCCTGGGCTGGCGGCTGGTCAACCCGCGGATGCCGAAGGAATGGACCGTCTCGCTGGGGGAGTGCAACGAGCAGCTCCAGGAGCGCTTCGGCATCTCCCGCGAGCGCCAGGACGAGTTCGCCGTACGCTCTCACCGCCTCGCGCACCAGGCGTGGGAGGACGGCTTCTACGACGCGCTGGTCACCCCGGTCGGCCACCTGGTCCGCGACGAGGGCATCCGCCCGGACTCGGACACCGAGAAGCTCGCCGCGCTCAAGCCGTCCTTCCGGCCGAACGGCACCATCACCGCGGGCAACGCCTCCCCGCTCAACGACGGCGCCTCCGCGGTGATCCTCGGCAGCGAGGCAGCGGCAGCGACCATCGGCCGCGACCCGATCGGCCGGATCGTCGGCAGAGGCGCGATGGCGCTGGATCCGCGGGAATTCGGCTACGCCCCGGTCGAGGCCGCGGGCCGAGCGCTCGCCCGCGCCGGGATCACCTGGGACCAGGTCGGTGCGGTCGAGCTCAACGAGGCGTTCGCGGTCCAGTCACTGGCCTGCGTCGACGCCTGGCTCAAGGAAGGCCTGCGCGAGCCCGGCATCGTCAACCAGCGCGGCGGTGCCATCGCGATTGGGCACCCGCTGGGCGCCTCAGGCGGCCGGATCCTCGGGACCCTTGCCGCAGTCCTCAGGGAACGCCGCGAGCGGTACGGCGTCGCCGCGATCTGCATCGGCGTCGGCCAGGCGCTGGCCGTCGTACTGGAGAACCTGGGGGTGTCGAAGTGAGCCGCACCGCCGTGCTGGACTCGGCCGACGAGGCCGTCGCCGGGATCGAGGACGGTTCCACCGTTCTGGTCGGCGGCTTCGGCCTGGCCGGGATGCCGTTCGACCTCATCGACGCCCTCATCCGACAGGGCGCGAAGGACCTCACGATCGTCTCCAACAACGCCGGGAACGGCGACGTCGGACTCGCGGCGCTGCTCGCGGCCGGCCGGGTCCGCAAGGTGCTGTGTTCCTTCCCGCGGCAGGTCGACTCCTACGTCTTCGACGCGCTCTACCGCGAGGGGAAGATCGAGTTGGAGGTGGTTCCCCAGGGCAACCTCGCCGAGCGGATGCGGGCCGCCGGCGCCGGGATCGGCGCGTTCTACTGCCCGACCGCGGTCGGCACCCCGCTCGCCGAGGGCAAGGAGGTGCGCACCATCGACGGACGCGACTACCTGCTGGAGTATCCGATCAAGGGCGACTACGCCCTCATCTCCGCACACCGCGCCGACCCGATGGGCAACCTCGTCTACCGCAAGACCGCCCGCAACTTCGGCCCGGTGATGGCGACCGCCGCCACCACCACGATCGTCCAGGTCGACGAGGTCGTCCCGCTCGGCGAGCTCGAACCGGAGGCGGTCGTCACGCCGTCCGTATACGTCGACCGCGTCGTCCCGGTCAAGTCCCGCCACTACACCGTCCAGGGGGCACGATGACCACCGACTCCACCGCCTCGACCCGCCCGGCGTCCGCGAGTGGGGCGCCGATCGCCGTCGACCGTCCGCTCAGCATGGACGAGGTGGCCGCGGTGATCGCACGGGACATCCCGGCCGGCGCGTTCGTCAACCTCGGCATCGGCCAGCCCACCAAGATCGCCGACCATCTACCCGAGGAACTCGGCGTCGTCCTCCACACCGAGAACGGCATGCTTGGCATGGGGCCGAAGGCCGAGGGCGACCAGATCGACCCCGACCTGACCAACGCGGGCAAGGTTCCGGTCACCGAGCTCCCGGGGGCGGCGTACTTCCACCACGCCGACTCCTTCGCCATGATGCGCGGCGGCCACCTCGACGTCTGCGTGCTCGGCGCCTACCAGGTCTCCGAACGCGGTGACCTGGCCAACTGGCACACGGGCAAGCCCGGCGACATCCCTGCTGTCGGCGGCGCGATGGACCTCGCCATCGGAGCGAGGGACGTCTACGTGATGATGACACTCTTCACCAAGTCCGGCGCTCCCAAACTGGTCCGGCAGTGCACCTACCCGCTCACCGGCGTCGGCTGCGTCAGCCGCATCTACACCGAGGTCGCCACTTTCGACCTGCGGCCCGACGGCGTCCACGTGCTGGAGACGTACGGCACCACCCTCGACGAACTGCGCTCCCGCCTCGACGTCGAACTGCTCTGACCTCCTGAGGCACCTACGGCGTCGGCCCTTCTCCCATCGCTTCGGAGAAGGGCCGACGTCAATAGGCCGATCAGCGTGCCGTATAGCCGCCGTCGATCGGCAGGTTCACGCCCGTCACCCAGCTCGCTTCGTCCGAGGCCAGGTAGAGGACCCCGTAGGCGACATCGATCGGACGACCCAGGCGACGTAGCGACTGATTGCTCGTCATGTACTCCTCGTACGCCGGCAGCCCACCGGGGAACTCAGCCGCGATGCCCTCGACCAGCGGGGTCAGAACCGTGCTCGGGTGGACCGAGTTCACGCGGATGTCGTACTTGCCGTAGCTGGCCGCGTCCTGCTTGGTCTGCATCGAGACCGCGCCCTTGGCCACGTGGTACGCCGTGAACTCGTCGTTCCCGATCATCCCGTAGATGGACGAGTAGTTGACGATGCTGCCCTTGCCCCGCTCGATCATGTGCGGGACGGCATGCTTGGTGCAGAAGAAGACGCCCTTCACATCGACGGCGAACAGGGCGTCCCACTCAGCCTCGGTGAGCTCGTGGGTCGGCTTGTCGACGCCGATGATGCCGGCACAGTTGACGAGGATGTCGAGACCGCCGAACTCCGCTGCCGCCGCGTCGATCACCGATTTCGCCTCGGCCTCCCGGGCGACGTTCAGGCTCCAGAACTCCGCAGTCCCGCCTGCCGCGCGGATCCCCTCCACGACCTCCTTGCCCTTGCCCTCGTCCAGGTCGGTGACCGCGACCTTGGCGCCCTCGGCCGCGAACAGCTCCGCGGTCGCCCGGCCCATGCCCATCGCGGCCCCGGTGATCAGGGCGACCTTGTCGTCCAGACGTCCCATACCGATTCCCCTTCCCTGTCGAGTTCTCAGGCCTTGACCGACGGGTCGGCCAGGAAGGAGCGGTAGCCGTCCTCCTCAGCCTCACGGCAGAACTGCTGGTACACCTGCCCGCCGCCCATGTAGACCTGGAACTCCTCAGGCTTGCCGGGGAGGTTGTCGCCCAGGAACCACGCCTTGGCCTTCTTGCCCTCGGAGTACATGACGGTGGCCTTGCCGGCCCGCTCGGTCTCCTCCATCCACCAGGCCTCCGACTCGGGGGTGGCCTCGAGGAACGGAACGCCGTTCTCACGCGCCCACGCGATGGCCCTCTGGAGCCACTGGGCACCGAGCTGGATCGGGACCGGCAGGTTCGAGTACGGCGTCTGCGGGCCCAGCGACATGAAGAAGTTCGGAAACCCGTTGGCGTTGATGCCGAGGTTGGACTTCAGGCCGTCGGCGAGCCACTTCTCGCGCAGCGTGCGGCCACCGCGACCCACGATGTCGATGTTGGTCAGGGTGCCGGTCATGGCGTCGAAGCCGGTGGCGAAGATCAGCACGTCGAGCTCGTACTCGGTGTCGCCGACCACCACGCCACGCTCGGAGATCCGGCTGATCGGCTGCGAGGCGACGTCGACGAGGTGCACGTTCGGCTGGTTGAACGCCGCGTAGTAATTGTGCCCGGTCGGGACACGCTTGCCGTTGAAGGAGTAGGTGGTCGGCGACAGAAGGTCGGCGACGTCCTTAACCTCGACGATCTCGCGGATCTTCTTGCGGATGAACTCCGAGGCGAGCTCGCTGGCCTCGTGGTTGGTGGCCAGGTCGGTGAAGCACTCGTTGGCGAAGTGGAATCCGCCCTCGTTCCACTTGCTCTCGAAGATCCTCTCGCGCTCCTCGGCGGAGACGTCGAGGGCGCTGTGCTCGGCCGGCTCCATCGCGACGCCGAAGGGGTGGTTGGCCGCCTTCTCGTAGATCTCGTCGTAGTGGTCACGCAGGTAGGCCATGTCCTGCTCGGTGACCGGGTCGTTCGTGCTCTCGACGATGAAGTTCGGTGTGCGCTGAAAGACGTGGAAGTCGCCGGCGACCTTGGCGATCTCGGGGACCATCTGGATGCCGGAGGCACCCAGCCCGATGAGGCCGACCCGCTTGCCGGTCAGGTCCGCGCCATCGCGTGGCCACATCGCGGAGTGGTACTTCTCGCCTTGGAAGGTGGCGATGCCGTTGATGGCCGGGAAGATCGCCTGCGAGAGGACGCCCATGCCGGAGACGAGGTAGGTCGTGGTCAGGGTGGTGCCGTCGCCGAGGTGGACGGTCCAGGTGTTCGCGTCCTCGTCGTAGACGGCTTTCTCCACGCGGGTGGACAGTCGGATGTCCTTGCGCAGGTCGAGCCGGTCGGCGACGAAGTTGAGATACGTCAGGACCTCCGCGCCGGCCGGGTACCGCTCGGTCCAGGTCCACTCGTCGCGGACCTCCTTGGAGAAGGAGAACGAGTAGTAGCTGTACTCGCTGTCGGTGCGGACGCCGGGGTAGCGGTTGACCCACCAGGTGCCGCCGACGCCGTCCTCGCCGTCGACCACGAGGGTCGACAGACCGATCTCGCGCAGGTGGTGGAGCATCGCCAGGCCGGAGAAGCCGGCGCCGATGACGATGGCGTCGTAGTCGGGCTTGCTGGTCATGTAAGTGTCGGTCCTTTCACCGAGTGATGACAGATGGGCACTCAGGGAGGAGCGCGCAAAAGGAAAAACGGGGTAAGACGCGGTCAGAGCTCTGGCCAGGGCGCCGGTACGGTGCTGGTCAGGACCGGTACCAGGCGGCCATGGCGGCGATCTCCTCGTCGGCGCGCGTAAGGCGCCCGGCCTGGAACGGGAAGACGTGCTGCATGCCCTTGCCGATGGAGAACGTCACGTCTACGCCGGCGCGCTCGGCCAGGTCGACCAGGCGCTCGGAGTCCTCGAAGAGGGACTCGGTGTCGGCCGCGCAGACGTAGAGCCGCGGGAAGCCCTCATAGGTGGCGTAGAGCGGGTTGACGTAGGGGTCCGTCGGGTCCGCGCCGCCGGAGAGATACCGGGCGATGTTCCCGGCGAGGCCCTCGCGCGTGATCAGGAAGTCGGTGTCGTTGTTGGTCTCGATCGTGGCACCGCTGTTCTCCATGTTCAGCCACGGCGACATCGTCAGGACTCGTCCGGGCAGCGGGCGGCCGTCGCGGCGCAGCGTGAGCGTCATCGCGATCGCCAGGTTGCCACCGGCGCTGTCGCCGACAAAGGAGACGTCGTCGGCCTTGATGCCCTGATCCAGGAGGGCCTGGTGGACGGCGAGGCCGTCCTGGATCTGCGCCGGGAACGGGAACTCCGGCGCGAGCCGGAAGTCCAGGACGAACGCATGCGTTCCGCAGGCCTTGGCCAGGTGGCCGGCGAGCTTGCGGTGGCTGGCGGAGGAGCCGAGCGCGAACCCTCCGCCGTGCATGACCACCATCACCTGGGAGGGATCCGCGTCGAGGGGGGTCACGAGCACGCCTGGCACGCCGCCGATGGTGGTCGTGGCGTAGGTGACCCCTTCAGGCTCCGCGGTCGCGCGCTGCCAGTCCTCGAAGACCCAGCGCATCAGCTGGAGCGACATCTCCGGGTTGGCCTCGAACTCCGCGCTCCACTCGGCGTAGATCTCCCCAAGCGGGTCTGAAGGACCAGGAAGCGGCATGGGTGCTCCTCAACGTCATCGTTGCTGGTACTGGCTGTTCCTCGGGCCGACAGACGGTCGGCCCGGCCAGTCGAGGATCACCACGCCCAGGCGTCGAAGGTGAACGCTGTCACAAAATGAGGCACTGCGGTCTCACAGTGACTCGCGTCATACGGTCCTGCTCGCGACAGCCTTCTGCCGGGGCCCTCACCGAGCCCGTTTCCCTCACCCAGGCGATCACATCACTCCGATCACGCCGGCGACCCCGCCCTCGGAGTCGGGCCGGGCGCTCGGCTCCCGCGGCCCGGCGCCTGCGCACACCTGGTGCTCTCGGGCCACCGAGGTCCTTCATCGCTCTCGACGAGGAGACATTCCATGTTCATCAAGAAGCGGGCCGTCGCAGCGACCAACGTCGCCGCCGCCATGGCCATGGCACTCAGCGCCTGCGGGGGTCTGTCCACCAGCTCCGTCGGATCGACCGGTTCCGGTGGCTCCGGTGATTCCGGCGCCTCCGGCGGCCCGTGGCCGACCGTGAAGGTGGGCGGTGTCGGCGTGCAGGCCGACATCCCGGACATCAGCAAGTTCTGCGGCACCAAGCCGATCAAGGTCGGCTACGCCGACGGCAACAACAACAACACCTGGCGCAAGGCCACGATCGCGCTCTTCAAGGCCCAGGCGGCCAAGTGCAAGAACATCACCCAGGTCGTGGTGACCGACGCCCAGAACAACACCCAGAAGGCGATCTCGGACATCAACTCGATGGTCGCCCAGGGCGTCAAGGTGATCGTCACCTTCGGCGACGCCGGACAGGCCCTCCTGCCGGCCGTCCAGAAGGCGACCGCGGCCGGCGTCGCGGTCGTGCCGATCGTCTCCGGCATCGGCGGCACTCCGGGCAAGGACTACGTCGACTTCGTCTCCGAGAACGTCGAGGAGTACGGCAAGAACCTCGCCGACTGGACCGTCAAGGCGATGCACGGCAAGGGCAACCTGATCATGCTCGGCGGTGTCGCCGGCAGCGCCTACTCCCAGACCGTCTACGAGGGCGTCAAGAAGGCCGTCGCGGCCAATCCCGACGTGCACCTGCTCAACGCGGACGGCTACGTCGCCACCGACTGGGACGTCAGTAAGACGCAACAGGTCGTGGCCGGTCTCATCACGAAGTACGGGAAGATCGACGGCATCGTCTCCGACTTCGGCGGCGGTTCGGTCGGCGGTATCCGCGCGTTCATCGCCGCGAACAAGCCGCTGCCGGTCTGGTCGGCCAATGACTCCAACGAGTTCGCGTCCCTCTGGTACCAGTACCACAAGCAGTACCCGAGCTTTCAGATCGCGACCGAGTCGTCCCGTAACTGGGTTGTCGAGGCTGCTCTGAACAAGGGGCTCGCCGCTTACAACGGCATCACCGACACCGAGCCCTCGACGTACAACCTGGAGATCATCGAGGACTCGACCAACCCGAAGATGATGCCGAAGTACGACAAGTCGCTGCCCGCTGACGCGATTCTCTCTTCCGGTCTGACCACCGAGCAGATCAAGGCTCTCTACAAGTAGGCCCTGTAGCAGCCCAGTCGGCATTGAGGTCATCGCAATTCCCAGCAGATGCCCGGGCCTTCACGAATTCCTTCACGGCCCGGGCGGCCGACCTCAGCGCTTTCGACAGCGATTTCCCGCACGAACCCCCTTTCCCGCAGAAACCCAACCACGCAGCCACGTACGGATATCCGAGGAGCACCCATGAATCGACTCGACGGTAAGGTCGGCATCGTCACCGGCGCCTCGCGCGGCATCGGCCACGCGATCGTCGACGCCATGGCGGCCGAGGGCGCGGCCGTCATCGCGACCAGCCGCGCTGCCGCCGACGACTCATTCGGCGCCGGCGTCACCTACGCGTCCCTCGACGTGTCCAGCGAAGCCGACTGGCAGCGTGTGATCGCCGAGGTCATCGACCACCACGGGCGCGTCGACTTCCTCGTCAACAACGCCGGCATCATCGCCTATGAGACCGTCCACGAACTCACCAGTGAGGAGTGGAACCGGGTCGTCGCGGTCAACCAGACCGGCACCTGGCTCGGGATGCGTGAGGTGATCCCGCAGATGATCACCCAGGGCGGCGGCAGCATCATCAACGTCTCCTCGATCTGGGGCAGCGCCGCTGTCGCCGGTGCGCACGCCTACCACGCGACCAAGGGCGCGGTGCGCAACATGTCCAAGAGCGCCGCCGTCAGCTACGCCAAGGAACGCGTCCGCGTGAACTCGGTCCACCCCGGTTTCATCTGGACCCCCCTGACCGAGGCTCAGGCCCCTGAGGTGAACGAGTACGTCATCTCCCAGACCCCGATGGGCCGCGCCGGACGGCCCGAGGAGATCGCCGCCGGAGTCGTCTTCCTCGCCTCCGACGAGGCCAGCTTCGTGACCGGTTCCGAGCTCGTCATCGACGGCGGCTACCTCGCCCAGTAAGGGCCCCGTCAACGAGCCGAGGCGCCGGCCGACCACTCAGGTCCGCGCCCCTCAATCCTCCAGGAGTCCGACGTGACCAACTTCGGCAGCAAAGGGCCTGAGACTCAGGTCCGGCCACCGCAGCAGGGCGCCAGCCCCAACCCCTCCCAGTCCCACCACGCGGCAAGTCAGACGGCAGGGCAAGCCGCTTCGGTGCTCTCCATGCAGGGCATCGGCAAGTCCTTCCCGGGCGTGCGCGCACTGGACGAGGTCAGCTTCGACGTCCGCCCGGGCGAAGTCCACGCCCTGGTCGGCGAGAACGGCGCCGGCAAGTCCACGCTGATGGCCGTGGCCTCGGGCGCGTTGGCGGCGGACGACGGCACCGTCGTCATCGGCGGCGCCCAGCTCACGCACGCGCAACCCGAGCAGGCGCGCGGCCTCGGGCTCGGAATCGTGCGCCAGCATCCGGCGCTTCTGCCCGACCTGACAGTGGCGGAGAACATGGCCCTCGGCGTCGGGTACCAGCGCGTCGGCGGACTGCGCCGCGCGGCCGCCTGGGCCCGCGAGACGCTCGCGCCGTGGGAGATGGAGATCGACCCGCGCGCCCGCGTCGGCGATCTGTCGATGGAGAAGCGGTTCATCATCGAGATCGCCAAGGCGCTCGCGCTGAACCCGAAGGTCCTGATCCTCGACGAGCCCACCGAGCATCTCAACGCCGAAGAAGTGCAACGTCTGTTCACGAAGGTCCGCGAGACCGTCGCGACCGGCGCCGGTGTCGTCTACATCTCGCACCGCATCCCTGAGGTGAAACAGATCGCCGACCGGATCACGGTCCTTCGCGACGGCCAGACACGCGGAACCTTCGGCGCCGGGGCCGTCACCGAGGCGCAGATCGTCGAGCGCGTCGTGGGCCGCAAACTGGAGACGGTCTTCCCCGCCAAGGAAGCTGTTCCCGCGGGCGCGGCCGAGCGACTCGTCGTGACCGGGCTGTCCGGTCACGGCTTCGACGACATCTCCCTGACCGTCCGCTCCGGCGAGATCGTCGGACTGGCCGGGGTCCAGGGCAATGGCCAGACCGAGCTCGTCCGTGCCCTGGCCGGCCTGGTCTCGACGTCGGGCGAGGTCGTCGTCGACGGGCAGCGGGTCAGCGGCGGGAACGCGGCGGCGGCGAACGCCGGTGTCGTCTACGTACCGGCCGACCGGCACGGCGAAGGTGTCTTCCTGCCACTCGGCGTGAGCGAGAACATCGTGGCGCGCACCCTGCACAAGGTCCGACGCTTCGGCCTGGTCAGCGACGTACGGACTCAGGCCACCGCGAGGGACCAGATCCGCAACCTCGCGATCAAGACGCCGACCCCCGATACGCCGATCAGCTCGCTGTCCGGAGGCAACCAGCAGAAGGCCGTCATGGCACGCACGCTGCTCGCGACACCGAAGGTCCTCGTGGTGGAGGAGCCCACCCAAGGTGTCGACGCCGGTGCACGCGTCGACCTGTACAAGATCCTGCGCACCGCGGCCGACGACGGCGCCGCCGTCATCGTGCTCTCCTCCGACAACGTCGAGCTGGAGGGCCTGTGCCACCGCGTGCTGATCATGTCGCGCGGAAGCGTCGTCGAGGAGCTCACCGGTGAGGAGATCACCGAAGCGGCCATCGCGCACGCCGCCCTGACCTCGACGAGCGTGCGCGGCCACGAGAAGACCCGGCCGGCGAAGCGTCGCCGACTGCGGGACTGGCTGGCCGGCGACCAGGCCCCCGCGGCGGTGATCGCGCTGATCGTCGTGCTCCTCGGTCTCGGTACCGGAATGCACAATGGCGACTACTTCGGCCAGCTCAACCTCAACAACCTCCTGCTCATGCTCGCGCCGCTGTTGCTGGTCGGTGCCGCGCAGCAGGTCGTCGTCATGGGAGCAGGGTTCGACCTGTCCGTCGGCCCCCTCATGGGCTTCCTGGTCGTGATCGGGTCGTACTGGATCGTGGACGGCGGAAACCTCGTCGTCGGTCTGATCATCATGGCCGCCGGCGCGCTCGCCGTAGGCGTGATCAACGGCGTCATGGTGACCTGGTTCCGCATCAACCCGGTCGTCGCCACCCTCGCGGTCTACATGGCCCTCCAGGGCATCTACCTGTCCCTGCGGGACACGCCGGGCGGCACGATCTTCCCGGCGGTGGCAGCTGGCATCCAGGCCCACTTCGGCGCGGTTCCGCTGGTGACCATCATCGCGGTGCTCCTCGTGCTCCTCCTTGAGCTGGCACTGCGCCGCACCCGGTGGGGCGTCGAGCTGCGGGCTCTGGGGTCCGAGCCGGACGCCGCGGAGCGGCTCGGGGTGAAGATACGGCTGATCCAGTTCACCTCGTACGTGATCTGCTCCGTTCTGGTCCTGCCCGCCGGCATCATCCTGATGGCCCAGATCGGCATCGGTGACGGCCGTCCCGGTCTCGCCTACACCCTCAATTCGGTGACCGTGGTCGTGCTCGCGGGAGCGAGCATCTTCGGCGGTCGCGGTTCGTTCATCGGGATCATCGCCGCGGCACTCCTCGCTCAGCAGCTGGTCAATGTCTCCCCGTTCCTCAACCTTTCCCCTGCCTGGGGCTACTGGCTCCCGGGCCTCGTCACCATCGGCGCCGCGGTGCTGTACGCGCAGCTCCGCCGTACTCGCCGGACGGGAGCACACGCATGACCACCCGACCCACCAACGCCTCCCGTCCCCCTGCGAGTTATGACGGGAACGCCATGGGCACCTTCGACGCGGGCGCCACCTGGCGCCGTCTCCTGTCGGGCAGCGGGGTGGGGATCGTGATCGCCACGATCATCCTCTTCGCCCTCAGCCCCGCCATCGCGCAGGGCAGCCTGGGCTCAGCCCCGCTGCTGAGCATGCTGCCCTTCGCCGCCGTGCTCGCCATGGCGGCCGCCGGCCAGACCCTCGTCGTGCAGCAACGCGGCCTCGACCTGTCGGTGCCCGGCATGATCGCGCTCGCCGCGGCCCTGTGCACCTGCATGGTCCAGTCCCACGGCTGGCCGGCGTGGCTCGCCGTCACCGTCGCCGTGATCGCCCCCGCTCTCGTCGGCCTGGTCAACGGAGTCCTGGTCGCGGTCGCCCGCGTCATGCCGCTGGTCGTGACGCTCGGCATGAACGCGGTCCTGCTGGGCACCGTCCTCGCTATCTCCGGCGGCTCACCGGCCACCGCGCCGGGCGGCCTGAGCCGGTTCTCCGTCGACCGGACCTTCGGCATCCCGAACACGTTCATCATCGCGGTCCTCATGCTCGCCGTGGGCGGCATCATCGCCAAGCGCTCGGCGGTCGGGCGCCGGTTGACCTACATCGGCGTCAGCGTTCCCACCGCCTCGGCGCTGGGCATCCGCGTCACCCTCTACCAGGTCGTCGCCTACGGGTTCGCGGGCCTCGCCTACGGCGCCGCCGGTGTTCTCCTGGCCGGCTACACCCGCACTCCCGGGCTCTTCATCGGGGACAGCTACGTCCTTCCGACGGTCGCGGCCGTAGTACTGGGCGGCACCGCCATGACCGGCGGTCTCGCGAGCATCGTGGCCAGCGGCGTCGGGGCGCTCTTCCTCACCCAGCTCGGACAGCTGCTGCGCTCGCTGGGTTGGAACGACGCTCAGCAACTCATCGCGCAGGCAGCGGTCCTGGCCGCGGTGGTCCTGCTGCGCCAGGCCGCCCCCGCCCTTCGCGGGCTGGCCCAGCGCCGACGCCAAAGGGCGCTGCCCACGGCCGGATGACTACCGAACGACAAAGTGGTCCGGGACTCTGGTCCCGGACCACTCTGTGCATACCTGTGGCTGCGAAGGGGCTACGCGGATGCCGCCTCGAAGTCGTCCGTCACGAGTCGGTGATCTTGTAGGCCTTCATCTTGCGGTAGATCGTCGCCCGGGACAGGCCGAGTATCTCCGCGGCACGGGAACGGTTCCCGTCCGCTTCCCGCAGCGCCCGGGAGATCGCCTCGAGCTCGGCACGCTCGATCATGGTCAGCGCACGCGAACCCTGGATCCGCTCCGGCAGGTCACTGGGCAGGACGTATCCGCGCTTACCGGCCAACGCCAACCCCTCCACGACGTTGTGGAGTTCCTTGAGGTTGCGCGGCCACTGGTATCCGGTGAGCAGGCCAAGGGTCTCCGCATGCGGTTCCAGGCCGACGCCCGGCATGGCCCGGTCCGTGAAGTAGCGCCACAGCGCGGGCAGGTCGGCGGTACGTTCCCGCAGCGGCGGAACCCACACATGGGACGCCCCGAGACCGACCGCCGTCTCCTCCGCCTCCGCGGCCGAGCGAAGCGTGGCGGTGAGCATCACCGGGCCCTTCAGAACGCTCATCTCCAACAGCCCGGCCAGCGCGAGCCTGGCAGCGGGGTCGAGGGCGTCGAAGCCCTTGACGATGACGGGCGCTCCGCCTTGCAGCCGCTCCGCGATGTTGCGAAGCCATCGCTTCCCGCCGATCAGGGTCCGCTCCACCGTGTCGATCACGATGTGGGCACCTGGCCCGGGATCGCCGGAACGGAAGGGGAGCCCCAGGGCGAGCGACGTCTTCCCGACGCCGGCCTCGCCGGCGATCACCACCGGCCGCGTCGCCTCCCGCCTTCGTGCGACCGCGTGCAGAGCCGCCATCCAGTCCGGCGAGCGTCCGATCAGCTGCGTGCGGGCCGGCCCCAGCGCGGTGCTGGTCGAGGTCCTGCCCCGCTGGAGGGAGACGATCGCTCCGGCGCCCGTCTCGACCGGAGCCAGCCGGACCTCGGTGAGGCCGCCGGAGAGCTCGATGATGAACCGGCCACCGGACTGCCGCTGGACCAGCTCTCCGAGCACCGCGACATCCGCGCTGGACAGTCGGGCGGCGCCCTGGCTCTGCATGATCAGTCCCTGCGGACCGAAGCCGACCACCGCGCCGGCCTTCGCCTTCGAGGCGTCCACGAACGCCTGGAAGACCGCCCGGGCCTGGGGGGAGGCCACATCGAGGAGATGCTGCTGCAACTGGTCGGCGACCGTCTTGACCATGGGCCGCAGCAGCGAACGGCCCTCGATGATCCCGCTGGACAACGTCACCACAGCGACGATCTTCTGGGTCAGCGGGTGCCGGATCGGCGTTCCGGTGCAGACGGCGTCGCTGTACATGTCCGCGTAATGCTCGGCGCCGGTGATCTGGACGCAACTCCCGGTCGCCAGGGCCGTACCGACGCCGTTGGTGCCCACGAGCGACTCGTCCAGGACGGCCCCGCGGTCGGTGCCGACTCTGTCGAAGTGGCGCCAAGCGTCATGGTCCGCGGCCCAGCGCCCGAGAATACGGCCCTGGGCGTCCGCGAGCAGAAGGCCGACGCCCGTTCCCGACAAGTCGGCGGAGAAACGCGACATCGGCGCCTGAAAAAGATCCAGAAGATGCTGATCGAGCTCATCTTCCGCGACATGCGGCACCTCGCGGACATTGGTCGGCACACCGAGCGCCTCCCGGGAACGCTCCCAGGATCTCAGCAGCGCAGGCGCCACATCGATGCGGTCGGTGTTGCCGGTCAACCATTCGTCTTTGAGTGCGTTGACTGGCCCAGTCGACATGCCCTTCCCTTCCTAATGCAGAGCCGGAGCATAATGCGGCATGGCCCGTCTAGCGCCATCTCGCGATGATTCTGTAATCAGAGGAAGATCGACGAGTGTCGATTCCGGATCATTCGAGTCGCTTGAGGCCTCGGGCCAGACGCTGGCGATACTCCTCGACGGCCAACGCCGCCGCGCCATGGACATGGTGCTCGCACGCGGCTCGTGCCGCGACGGCGTCACACGAGACAGCCGCGGCTTCGATGATGCGGCCGAATTCCTCGAACGAGATCCGCGCCCGTTCGTCGTCGATGAACGCGTAGCGGCGAAAGATCTGGACCCGAGCGTGGACGCGGGCGACGTCCTCGGCGAGGACCGGGTTGCCTGCCCCTTCGAGCAGGAGCCCGTAGAACCGCTCGTTCGCCTCCTCCCGTGTCTGGACGGTGCCCCTGAGGTAGGTCGTCTCCATCTCGATCAGGAGCGCTTGCAAGTCCTTCTTCACCTGCTCCGACGCACGTGCCACGAAGAGTTCGCCCACCAGGCCCTCGAGCGCGCGCCGTACCTCGTAGATCTGCTCAATGTCCCGCGGCGTCAACACGGTCACGACCGGACCGTGGTGGGCGACCACCGTCACCAGCCGCTCCGCCTCCAGTTGGCGCAGCGCCTCTCTGACCACGGTGCGTGAGACGTCGTAGGCCTCGCACAGGGCGCTCTCGCGCAGGGCGTCGCCAGGCTGGAAGGTCCCGCTCAGGATGTCTTCCCGAAGCAGCCGTGTGATCTGCTGCCGCAGCGGTGCCGCGTGTCGCGTCAGTCTCGAAGTGCTCATGGCGGCTCCCTCAACCTCCAACTGTCGCTTGCCAGGCCCGGCGGCTCTTGGGGCTGGTGAGGCACTGTCTCAAATCGATGCACCAGACCGGATCCGGCACTTTGGCCCGTAGCGTAATACGAGATGACGGTAATACGACACCGCGGGAACGTGCCGTGCCGTAACGGCGGCAGCTCCACCCGAGCCGGTTGGCTGCCGCCGCACCGCTCCCGCCGAAAGAGGAGGACCCTTCCATGACGACACCGACCGCGCCGGTCACCGCACAGGTCCGCGGACGGGAGATACCCGTCGATTTGTACATCGACGGTGCGTGGACCCACGCAGCCGAGACGTTCTCGGTCGTCAACCCCGCCAACGGCCGGACGATCGCCGAGGTCGCCGACGGCACGGTGGAGCAGTCACGCGCCGCGCTCGACGCGGCCGTCGCCGCCCAGGACGCCTGGCGGCATGTGCTTCCGCGCGAGCGTGCCGATCTGTTCCACCGCGCGCACCGGCTGCTCCTGGAGCGTGCCGACGACATCGTCGAGACCATGACGCTGGAGAGCGGCAAGCCGCTGGGCGAGGCCCGGGGCGAGTTCCAGCTCTCGGTCGACTTCTTCCTCTGGTACGCCGAGCAGATCGCCCACCTCCACGGCACCTACGCGCACGGCTCCCGAGGCGCCTACCGCGTCGTCACCACCCACCAGCCCGTCGGCCCCTGCCTGCTCATCACTCCGTGGAACTTCCCGCTGCTGATGATTGCCCGCAAGGCCGGCGCGGCGCTCGCCGCCGGATGCACCGTCGTGGTGAAGTCCGCGAAGGAGACCCCGCTGACCTGCGCGCTGTTCGTACAGGCGCTGCACGACGCCGGTTTCCCGGCGGGTGTGGTCAACCTCGTCCACACCACGACCTCGTCCAAGGTGTCGGCGGCGCTCATGGCGGACAGCCGGCTGCGCAAGGTGAGCTTCACCGGCTCCACCGGTGTGGGCAGCACCCTGCTGAGCCAGGCCGCCGCGAACATCACCAACGCCTCGATGGAACTCGGCGGCGACGGCCCGTTCATCGTGCTCGACGACGCCGACCTGGACCTGGCGGCCGAGCAGGCGATCGTGTGCAAGTTCCGCAACGCCGGCCAGGCGTGTGTCGCGGCCAACCGGATCATCGTCGACAGCAGTGTCGCTGAGGAGTTCACGGCCAAGTTCGTCGCGCTGACCGAGAAGCTGAAGGTCGGCGACGGCTTCGATCCGGCCACCGAGGTCGGCCCGATCATCTCGGCCCGCCAGCGCGACACCGTCAAGGAACTCGTAGACGGCTTCTCCAAGATCGGCGCGACCCTGCTGACCGGCGGCAAGGAGGTGCCGGGCGACGGATTCTTCTTCGAGCCGACCGTCTTCTCCGTGACCGAGGCCGATGACGACCTGTGCCACCAGGAGCTGTTCGCCCCCATCGCGACGATCTACACCGTCGACTCGGCCGCCGAGGCGGTCAAGGTCGCCAACGACACCACGTACGGGCTCGCCGCGTACGTGTTCACCCGCAACGTGGACCGCGCCATCGCCGTGAGTGAGCGCCTCGACTTCGGCATGGTCGGCATCAACCGCGGCATCATGGCCGACCCCGCTGCCGCGTTCGGCGGCATCAAGGCTTCCGGCCTCGGCCGCGAAGGCGGACACGAGGCGATCTACGAGTTCCTCGAACCCAAGTACCTCGCCATCACCGTGAACGAGACGGAGGCAGGCCTGTGACCGCGTGCGTCGGCTCCCTCGGCGTCCTCCGCCAGCCCAAGACCGTCATTTTCGGCCCCGGCGAACGGCGCCACCTGCCCCATCTCCTGGGCGAGATCGGACGCCACGTCCTCGTCGTCACCGACGCCCGCATGGCACAGGTGAGCGAGTTCAAGGACATGGTGACCGCCATCGAAGGACAAGGGATCACGGTCTCAGTGTTCTCCGAGGCCGAACCGGACCTGCCCCGCGAGAACGTACTCACCGTCGTCGACCGGTACGGCGACGCCGACGTGGACGCCCTGCTCGCCGTCGGCGGCGGATCCTGCCTCGACCTGGCGAAGGTGTCTGCCGCCGTCCTCGCCCACGGCGGCGACGTCCGCGACTACTACGGCGAGTTCCTCGTCCCCGGCCCCGGGCTACCGGTCATCACCGTACCCACCACTGCCGGCACCGGCGCCGAAGTCACCTGCATCTCGGTCGTCTTCGACCAGGACAAGGGCATGAAGATCGGCGTGGCCAGCCCCCACCTGGAGGCGTACGCCGCCGTCATCGACCCCGAACTCACGGTCTCCTGCCCGCCGGCACTCACCGCGGCCACGGCAGCGGACGCGCTGACCCACCTGGTCGAGACATTCACCGACCGCGTCAAAGATGTGACCCCCGACTTCCTGGCCAACCACCTCTACATCGGCAAGAACCCGCTGACCGACATCTTCTGCCGCAGCGGCCTGACCCTGCTCAACTCGTCCCTGGCGGGCGTGGTCGCCGACCCGACCGACATCGAGGCACGCTCCGCGACCATGCTGGCCGCGTACAACGCGGGCATGGCCATCAACACCGCCGGCACCGCTGCGGCGCACGCGATCCAGTCCCCGATCGGTGCACTGACCCACACCTCGCACGGATTCGGCGTCGGAGCGCTTCTGCCGTACGTGATGCGCTTCAACCTGCCGACCCGGATCGCGGAATTCGCCGAGATCGGTACGCTGCTCGGCGCTGCGGACCCCGAGTCGACGGTGTTGGATCAGGCGAAGGCCGGCATCTCCCGCATCGAGGCGCTGCTGGAGACCGTCGGCTGTCCGACCGACCTGAAGACGCTCGGCCTGGACCCAAAAGACTTCTCCTACGTGGCCGACCAGGCGATGCTCGCGACCCGCCTGACGGCCAACAACCCGCGCGACCTCACCCACGAGTCCGTGATCGAGATCCTCCAGCGTGGCTACGACAACGACCGCACCTGGTGGTCGGTGTGACGAGCACAGATGTTGAGCCGGCGCATGGCCCGACGGAGCCGGTCGCCATCGCCGGCGCCGGCTCCATCGGGGTCGCCTTCGCGATCGTCTTCGCGAGGGCCGGGCACGAGGTCCGGCTGTGGGATCCGTACCCGGCGGCTCTGGAGCGAGCCAACGATGAACTCTTGGACCGCCTCGACCAGTTGTCCGTGCACGGCCTCGTAGAGACTCCGAGCGCGGTGAGTGAGCGGGTGACGTTCGCTCGCGAATTGGCGGAGGCGGTCGAGGGGGTGGCGCTGGTGCAGGAATGCGCCCCGGAGCGGGTGGGGGTCAAGCAGGATTTGATCCGGAGTGCGGCCCAGAGCGCGCCTGCTGAAGCGGTGTTCGCCAGCTCAAGCTCAGCGATACGTCCCAGTCTGATCGCAGCGGACCTGCCCGAAGGGCTGGGGGAGCGGATCCTGATCGGCCACCCCGGCAACCCGCCGTACCTCATCCCGGTGATTGAGCTCGTCCCCTCACCCAGCACCGCTACATGGGCCGTCGAGCGCGCTCGCACCGTCTACACCGGTGCGGGGCTACGCCCGATCACGGTCAACCATGAACCGGAAGGCTTCGTGTTCAACCGTCTCCAAGGCGCGATACTCCGTGAGGCCTACTGCCTGGTCCGCGACGGGGTAGCGACCGTCGACGAGATCGACGAAGTCGTCCGCAGCGGTCTGGGGCGCCGATGGAGCCTCATCGGCCCGTTCGAGACCGTGGACCTCAACACCCGCGGCGGCCTTGAATCACACGCGGAGAAGATGGGCCCCGCGTATGCGCGAATGGGCGCCGAGCGCGGGCAGAACGACCAGTGGACGCCGGACTTGGTGTCGACCGCGGTACGCCAGCGTCGCACTCTCTTGCCGCTGGACCGATGGGAAGAGCGGGTTCGCTGGCGGGATGAGCAGCTCATGCGGCTGACGCCACTGTGGGAGGACATCCGTGGCACATCCTGAGCGGGCTCCAGTTACCGCTCAGCACATTTGATCGGATTGGACGGGGATCCTGATCGAGGGGCGTCCTGATCGGTGATCCCGGGGCGACCGGCGGGCAACCCGGGAGTGCTCGGGATCAGATGCGGCGGGCGGCCCAGACGGTGCGCTCGGTGCGTATCGCCAGGTCGTCGCGGCGCAGGATGCTGTGCGGGCTGGCGGTGTCGAGTGGGCAGGTCCCTGCTGAACAATCTTGATCATCGACTCGGTGCTGGATGGATTGGGCCTGCGATCGTCATGCGGGGGTCGCTCGCGCTCCGTCAGCACGCTCGGACAGGATGGTCCCATGAAAATGATCTCCTTCCCCCAGACCGAACTGCGCGCGTCGAACGTCGTCCTGGGGCTGATGCGCATCGCCGAACTAGCAGATGACGACATCCGCACCCTCTACGGCAGCGCCCGGGACGCCGGGATCAACACCTTCGACCACGCGGACATCTACGGCCCCTCCCGCCACGCGTGCGAAGCGCGGTTCGGGCAGGCCATCAAACTCTCTGCTGCGGAGCGGGAGTCGATCGTCATCCAGAGCAAGGTCGGCATCCGGTCCGGCTTCTTCGACTTCTCCAAAGAGCACATCGTGCGCACCGTCGACGAGTCGCTGGCGGCCCTGCGCACCGAGTACCTCGACGTGCTCCTGCTGCACCGGCCCGACACCCTCGTGGAGCCGGAGGAGGTGGCCGCGGCCTTCGACGAGCTCCACTCGGCCGGGAAGGTCGAGAACTTCGGCGTTTCCAACCACACACCGGGACAGATCGAACTGCTTAAGACGGCGGTGCGCCAACCGCTGGTGGCCAACCAGGTGCAGCTGAGTATCACCCACTGCCCGATGATCGCCTCGGGAATCGCCGCCAACATGGCCGATCTCGGTCAGTCGGTCGACCGCGACAACGGCCTGCTCGACTACTCACGCCTCCGGGGAATGACCGTGCAGGCGTGGTCGCCGTTCCAGAAGGGGTTCTTCGACGGGGTCTTCATCGGTGACCTCGAGAACTATCCGGAACTGAACGCCGTCCTCGACGAGTTGGCCGCGAAGTACGATGTGACTCCCACCGGGATCGCCGTCGCGTGGATCACTCGCCATCCGGCGAACATGCAGGTAGTACTCGGGACCACCAACCCAGGTCGGGTGGCCGAGTCGGCGGCGGGCTCGGAGCTCCCGTTGACCCGTGAGGAGTGGTATCGACTCTTCCGCGTGGCCGGCCACATCGTGCCCTAGCCTGCGCGTTTCGCTTAGCATGCTGTCCGGATCTTGATCGGGAAAGCGAAAGTGCCTTCTGAATTGGAAGATGAGGCTTGTCGAAGGTCTCTGTCATCACAGCGGGAAGGCACTTTCTCCTTGCACACTACCGGGTCACGCCCCCAGGCTTGTTGCCTCGGCCGACGGTCGCGGGGTGGTCAACCACGCCGGATCCCTGTGGGGTGCCGAAAAGGCACGCATAGCAGTTGACCGGGCACTTTGCACTCCGGTCCGGTGATGGCAGCCTCGGGCTGTATGGCGCTGCGCATGCTCTACCTGATCTTCATCCGGCTCCTCGGACTCCTGGGCGTCGAGCGGGGGTTCCTTCTTCCGGGCGGCGGCGGGGAGCGCGTCGAGTTTCTTCCGCGCCGCTTCCCTGTCTCTCTGCGCCTCGTTGATCCATTGGGTGACGACGGCGGGGTCGGCTCCGGCTTCGAAGGCGGCCTGGTAGCGGGCGAGTCGGCGTTCGCAGTCCTTGATCGCCTGGCGTGCTTGAGCCTGCTCACGTCGTCCAGATCTTGGCCATGGAGACCGATGGGCGACTACCGGCCTTACCCGCTGGCCCCTTCGTCCCGAACGCGATCGGGCGTTCCCTGACCGTGGTTGGGGACCGCTGTCATGGCCGTTTGACTCCTATCCGCGTGGGATGTCTTGTCGGCCAGGACCACATCCGGCCGGGTGCGGGGCCTTCCACGGCGTTCGCAGTGCCCAATGCAACCGCCGTAGGCCAGGATGTGTCTGTCCAACGGAGGGCTTCGTGAAGGAAGGGCCTGATGGCGGTGACCGGCGGTCGGGGTTACGGGAGTTATGCCGCTCTTGTCTTCGGCGTGGTGCTGTTCTGCTGGGGGCTGTCGCCCTTCCTGACGGACGGCGTGGACTGCGGCGGACAGCGGATGAACGAGTCCGACAAGTGCGTGACCACGACCGTGAACGCGAACCATGTCAACAGCCACACCTCCGACCTCGCGGAACAGCGCAGTGCGAACCGGCGCTTGGGAGTACTCGGGATGGCCGTCGGCGGGGCGATAGTCCTCGGCTCCTGCTACATAATCCGCCTCCAGGTGCGGGCGCGGCGCGAAGAGCGGCCTTTTCGTCTTCAAGTCGTCGAACAGCGCGGCCGTTTCGCGCGACTGAGGTCGAGACGGCACGACGAACCGCGGCACATCCGCGGGGTGGTGCGGCTGAGCCCCACGGAAGCCGCAGCCGGCACGACAAAGACGGTGGAGTACCGGGCCCGGGTGCGCTGCGATTACTGCCATGGAACCGGCAAGGACGGCCAGAAACGCTGCCGTGTCTGCGGGGGAAGCGGGCTGACCAGGCGCGCCCCGCAGTCGGTGACGATCCGGGTCCCCGCCGGAACCCGGGACAAGAGCATCGTACGCGTACGCGGCAAGGGCGTACCGGGCCGCTATCCGAGGCCGTCGGGTGACCTGCTGCTGTCCGTGCGGCTGGTCTCCCAGGACGGGGGAAGCAACGAAAGGGGACACACCGGCGGCGGACGCAAGGACGGCAGGGCCCAGGACGGCGTACGGGCGCAGGAGGGATGGGCGTCACCGCGGCCGGCGCCCGCGCGGGAACCGGCCGCACAGGGATCGACCGGTTCGGCGGCAGGTCCCGTCACCGTGACCGGAAAAGGCGTCCGCTTCACGGCCGGACCCACGGGATTTCTGGTACAGCAGGAGCGCAGGTCGGCCGCCGGAGGCCGGAACTGGGTGGACTATGTGGAGCTGTCCTGGCCGGACATCGCCGACCTGGGCTTCGACAGCGACCGGCACGACCCCGTCGTCGCGCTGTACGCGGTCCGCGCGGCCGGTGGTCGTCAGCACGTCGTGGATTCCCGTTCCTTCAGCACGGCCCAGTGGCAGGACGTGGCCAAGGGCGTCGAGCGTCTGAGCGGAGGGCGGATCACCCTCGACCTCAGCCGGCGCGACCTCCCGGGCGGCCTGCGCGACTCCTGATCGTGACCAAGGCGGCCGACTCCTCACGGGTCGCCGCCGCGAGCAACCCTGTCGAGAACCACACGATCAGTACTGCGGGGCGCTGGGCAAGACCGCGAAACTGTCAGGTGGCCCCGAGCGTGCACCTGGTCACCGACGTCGCCTCCTGCCCGGTGGACTGGCGGCTGTTCCTGCCCGTCGAGTGGGACCGGGCCGCCGCGCCCGCCGAGGAGGCCGACCGGGTGGACCGACGCCGCCGGGCCCGCATCCCCGACGCGGTGGGGCACGTGCCGAAGTGGCAGCTGGCCCTGGACATGGTCGACGAGCTGCGCTGCTGGGGCCTGGACCCGCCGCTGGTGGTGGCCGACGCCTTCCGCGAGGGGCTGACCGAGCATCGCGTATGGGGTGGTGCGCTCTGATACCGCGGTGCTGCCCGAGCAGGCGGTGCGGACCGCCCCGGCATGGTCGGGCACCGGCCGGAAGCCGTGCCCCGTTACCGGCAGGCGCCCACCGCAGTGCGGGAGTTGGTCCTGGGCGCCGGGCGCGATCTCGTCGCCCGCATGCACGACCTGGGTGCGTCCGTCGGCGACAGGGAGGCCGCGGTCGCTGGAGCCCTACGACACGCCCGACGCAGGATCGGGTTAGACAAGGCGAATCGGACACCCGCCGGTCACTCAGCGTGGATGTTCGGCCGGACCTCCACGATGATGTCCGCGTCCGCCTCGTCGCCCTCCTCGTCACACCAGAGGAGGACCCGCACGTGCCTCGCCCGGGAAAGGCCGCGCATCTTCCACTCGGTCATCAGGTCGGCGACGACGAGGGCGACGGCGTATTGGGGGCCCTCGCTCGAATCATCGGCGGTGATCGCGCCCCGCCACCGTTCGGAATCGCTGCCGTAAGGGCGCCATCCCTCCGAGCCGTGCGGCTCGAAGACCCGGTACACCCAATCCGTCTCGGTGCCCATAGCACCGATCCTGTCACTGCAAGGAGTCCCCTGCGCCGTATCGGATCGACGCCCGCCGAGCGCGGGTCGACCGGCTACAACAACTGCCCCGACGTCCTGGAGCTGGACGACGGCGAATTCCTCGTCAGCGGGGAGCGGCTCGGCGCCGGACATGCTCTGGTGCCGCAGCGTCATCCCGAGCACGAGGTGGCGCGCAGGGCGTTTCGCGAGGCGTCGGCGACGGTGATCTCGCCACTGGTGTTCGCCGAGATCGAGCACATCATCACGCGCAACGTCGACCGCAAGACCGCGCACGTGGTGCAGGACTGGCTGCTGCAGCAGGAGCGGTCCATGCGCGTCCTGGTACCGGAGGTGTCCGCCGCCGCGTTGCGTACCGCGCGGACCGTCCAGGACCGGTACGCGGAGCTGAAGCTGGATCTCGCGGATTCGGTGAACGTCGTTCTGGCCGGACAGTACGAGACGGACACCGTGCTCACCCTCGACAGGCGGGACTTCCGCGCCATCCGCCCACTGACCCGGCACCCCGCGTTCCGGCTCCCGCTGCTTGCTGCTGGCACCGAGGCCACGGTGGTCGAGCGCCTGGCCGCGGCCCTGCGCCCGGGCGGTCTGATCGTCGCCGGCTTCGGCCTGGACGAGGCCCACCTGCCGGTGCCGCCCAGCATCACCCTGCCAGAGTACGACGACTGCTGCGCTGCGGTTGGCCTCACCATCGTCGACCGCTTCGCCACCTGGGACGCTGCCCCTTACGACGGCGGCGGCTATGCCGTCAGCGTCCACCGCCGGTGAGGCTCTGCGGGACATCTTGATCACCGCGCCCGCCCCGCGTCCAGCAGCTTCTCCGGGCAGTCCGCGAACAGCCAACTGGAGCGGTTGGCAACCAGTTCTCACGAGGAGATGGTGGGACCACCCGGAGGATCTTGCATCCGGAACCGCCCTTGCGGGATCACGACCGTATCGTTAGCGGTCAACTCGCCCCTCGGACACAACCACTGACGATACGCAGATGAGGGCCTCGACCCGGTGGTCGGGGTCCTCGTTGTGTGTTCGTGGGTGACGGTGATGCCCAGGGCGTCGTAGAGTGGCCCTTTCTCGTCGGCGTTGACTGCGTGGATGCACTGTGCAATGTGCCCATTACTCTCAGCCATCTCCCGGGTTGTTGCGTTGGCGCCTCGGCGACCGGCACCCGAACTGATTACCGAATCAGAACGGCTCGAGCGGTCGTGATCAACTCGGCGGCATCCTCCAGGAATACGCGCATAGAATTTGACCTGCGCGGGCTCAGTAATCGGCACCGCACGACGGTCGAATGTTGAAAGGGCGAACGACAATCGTGAATTCCGTGAGTCCATTGTACGGCCGCCGACTCGTCCGGGTCGGCTCCTGGCTCCGGCGGATTTCCGTCGATGCGGGAGTGTTTCCGGGAGCGGGCCGTCGCGAGGTGGCGATTCCGCGGGCCATCGTCGGGTGAATAGTGTCGAGAATCTTCGAGAAATCGGCTTGCCGGATTTATTCCGCGGACCGTCCGAGATATCATGTCGTCATGGCCGACCCTAGTCTAGGCAGCGTCGTTCCTGCCCGCGTCGGTCTTCATCGGGCAGCGACGCCGTCATGATCTGGGAAATACTGGGCCTGGGTTTTGTACTCAGTCTCGATAATTTCCGGGTATCGATCGCTCTCGGCACCGTCCCATTCGGTCTGAAGCGCGCGGTGCAGGTCGCACTGACCTTCGGGCTGTGGGACGCGATCATGCCCCTGGTCGGGCTGTTGATCGGTCGCCAGATCGGAGAGTCCGTCGGGGACGTTGCCGATTTGGTGGGCGCGACCGCGCTCGGTGGGTACGGTCTCTACCTTGTCATCTCGGCCCTTCGGAACCCCGAGCCGGACGAGTTGGACCACCCGTGGGTGCTGTTCGGCATCCCTTTGACGCTGAGCCTGGACAACCTGTTCGCCGGGGCGAGCCTGGGGATCCTCGGGCTCTCGCCGTGGTTCTCGGCCGCCGTCTTCGGCGTCATGACGGCGGTGATGTCGCTGATCGGGCTGCGGCTCGGGCGGGCCGCGGCGCGCCTCATCCGGATCCGCTCGGACCTGCTGAGCGGAGTCGCCTTGATCGTCGCCGCTGTGGCGCTGCCGTTTGTGTTCGGCGGCTAGCCCTCACTCAACCCCGGGAGCGGGCCGGTCCGCTCCACCCGGTTGGCGGGCCGGCCGGCGAACCCGGTGCGGGCGGGGGATAAGCGGAAGATCGTCGGCCCGCGAGTCGGCGTTGGCGGCCTCGACCGCCCGGGCGACCAGGTCGTGGTCGGGCGACAGATGGCAGACCGGGTCGGTGCGGGCGGCGTCGCCGGTGAGCAGGAACGCCTGGCAGCGGCACCCGCCGAAGTCCAGCTCCCGCCGGGGGCAACTCCGGCAGGGCTCCGGCATCCAGTCCGTCCCCCGGAACGCGGTCATCACCGGTGACTCGGCCCAGATCCACGCCAGCGGGTCCTCCCGCACGCTGGCCCGCGGCAACGGCAGGGACTGGGCGGCCGGGCAGGGCAGGACGTCGCCGTTCGGCGTCACGGTCAGCTGCCGGGAGGCCCATCCACCCATGCAGGGCTTCGGGTAGGTGCTGTAGTAGTCGGGGATGACGTAGATGACGTCCATGCGGTCCCGCAGCCGGTCCCGGGCGGCCCGCACGACGACCTCGGCCGCCTCGAGCTGGGCCCGGCTCGGCAGCAGCGCGGCACGGTTCCGCCAGGCCCAGCCGTAGTACTGGGTGTTGGCCAGCTCCACCCGGTCCGCGCCCACCTCCTCGGCCAGCCCGAGCACCTCGGCGACGCGGTCGATGTTGTACCGGTGCAGCACCACGTTCACGGTGAGCGGCCAGCCCAACTCCTTGACCAGGCCCATCGCCTCGATCTTGCGTCGGAAGGACGGGGTCCCGGCGATCCGGTCGGACAGGGCCGGCTCGTCGGCCTGGATGCTGATCTGCACGTGGTCCAGGCCGGCGGTCCGCAGTTGCTCGGCCCTCGGACGCGAGAGCCCGAGGGCGCTGGTCACGAGGTTGGTGTAGAGGCCCAGATCGTGGGCGTCCGCCACGATCTCCACCAGGTCGCGCCGCAGCAGCGGTTCCCCGCCGGACAGATGGCACTGCAGAACCCCCAGGTCGCCGGCCTCGGCCAGTACCCGCCGCCACTCGTCCGTGGTCAGCTCGTCCTGGTACTCGGCCATGTTCAGCGGGTTCGAGCAGTACGAGCAGGCCAGCGGGCAGCGGTAGGTGAGCTCGGCGAGCAGGCCGAACGGGCTATCCATCGTCGAGCTCCACCCAGCGCCGGGCGACGAGCCGGCTCAGGAACTGCCGCACCTCGTCGTCCGGGACGGCCTGGTAGCGTGCGCCCAGCTCGGTCACGATCTCGGCCACGGTGTGCCGCCCATCGCACAGCTCGAGGATGTCCGCGCCGCTGCCGTTCAGAACCACCACCGTCTCGGGGTTCAGCAAGATCTGACGCTGCCTGGTCCGGCAGAAGGTCATCCGGACATGGCGCGCCAACCGGGGCCGGTCCGAGCCGGACACCCCGACGACGGATCGGGTCCTGGTGTTGGTCTGGGTCGTTCCGGTAGGGGTCGGGTCCATGGCGGTCACTCCGGGTAGGCCTGGTCGATGGCGTCCAGCAGGCTCCATAGGACGTCGCACTTGAACGACAGCGCGTCGACGGCGCGCGCCTGGGACTCGGCGGAGAGGCAGTGCGCAGTGACCACCTCGAGGGCGTGCTCGCAGTCGCGGGGGGCCTGCTCCAAGCGGGCGCGGAAGTAGGCGAGGCCCTCGGAGTCGATCCACGGGTACCACCGCTCGAACCCGGCCAGCCGCGCCGCCATCAGGTCGGGCGCGAACAGCTCAGTGAGCGAGGACGCCACCGCCTCCACCCACGGGCGGGTCCGGGCGAAGTTCACGTAGGCGTCGACGGCGAACCGCACGCCGGGTACCAGGTGCCGGTGGTCCAGGACCTCTTCGCGGGTCAGCCCGGTGGCCTCGCCGAGGCGCAGCCACGCCTCGATGCCGCCCTCGCCGGCGGCAGTGCCGTCGTGGTCGATGATCCGTCGGATCCAGCGGCGGCGGACCTCGAGGTCGGGGCAGTTGGAAAGGATCGCGGCGTCCTTGCGGGGGATGTTCTCCTGGTAGTAGAAGCGGTTGGCCACCCAGCCTCGGATCTGCCTGCGGCTCAGCTGGCCGGCGTTCATCCGGACGTGGAACGGGTGCTGGTCGTGGTACCGCCGCGAGTGGGCCCGCAACGTCTCGACGAAACCGTCGGCGCCGGTTCTCGTGGTTGTTGTCGTCACGGCCCTACACCTGCCCTACACCTGGACCTCGAGGCCGTCCATGGCCACCTCCATGCCGCTCTCCTCCACGATGCGCCGCTCGGGCGCGTCCTCCAGGAGGATCGGGTTGGTGTTGTTCATGTGCACGAAGATCGTCCGCCCCACGCACAGCGACGAGAGCTGGGCCAGGCTGCCGTCCGGGCCGTCGATGGGCAGGTGGCCCATCTCCCGGGACGTCCTGTCGGCCAGGCCGAGCCGTACGAGTTCGTCGTCGCGCCAGCAGGTCCCGTCGATCAGGAGGCATGCGCAACCCTCGACCTCCACGCGCAGCGCCGGCGTCAGCGATTGCACCCCTGGCAAGTACACCAGCGTCGCCCCGCTGCGCTCGTCGGTCAGCCGGTAGCCCACGACGCGGCCGTGGTCCACCCCGGCTCCGAACCGAGCGCGCTTGATGGTGGGCACGTCGAACGCCCGGCAGGACAGCCCGTCCGCCAGGGCAAGGCCGGCGCCGGGGATCACTGCCCGCCACTCGACCGGGCAGTAGCGCTCGAGCGTGCTCAGAATCCCCGAGCCGCCGGCACCCAGGATCTTGGGCACCGTCGGCGTGGCGTACAGCCGCAGGGCGCGGGCCTCGCGCAACAGAAGCAGTCCCAGCGTGTGGTCCAGCTCGGCGTCGGTGAGCAGCACCGCCTCCAGCGGCGTCGTCCGGTCCTCGTGCGGGTGCAGGCCGGGGAAGGCCTCGATCTGGGTGCGGGCGTCGGGCGAGGCGTTGATGAGGAACCAGCGGCGGCGGTCGGCGCTGACCGCGACCGACGACTGGGTGCGCGCGAGGCCGGCCCGGGAGCGGACCGCGGCGCACACCGAGCAGCCGCAGTTCCACTGCGGGGAGCCGCCCCCCGCCGCCGAGCCCAGCACTCGCAGCAACACGCGGGCACTCCGTTCATCGAAAATCCGGGTCCGTCGCAGGCCGGCCGTCTGTGGCCGTCCTGAGTGGTTGGAGGGCGCCGGACCAGGTCCGGCGCCGCCCCACGTCCGCTAGTCCTCCAACCGATCGAGGTACATGGTCACCTCGGCCGCGACTGTGATCTCCTCGAATTCGGGCGTCTCCCACACAGCGAGCTGAGACTCCATGGATTCACCTCCTCTCTGCCCGGATTGCGGCAGGCTCCGGTCACGCGCTACGACGATTCCGGAAGGGCGAAGACGATCAGGGCGCTTCCGTGCCCCGCGCCGAGCATGCCGGGAAGGAATCCCTCGGTCCACCCGCCCCAACCGACCGGCACGGCGATGTACTGCCTGCCGTCGACCATGTAGGTGGTCGGGCTGCTGTGGTGGCCGCTTCCGCACTGGAACTGCCACAGCAGCTCCCCTGTGCGGGCGTCGAGCGCGTTGAACTCCCCGGAGGGCTCACCGGCGAACACCAGGTCACCACCGGTGGCCAGCACCGAGGCGCACATCGGGAGTTCGTTGCGCCAGCGCCACTTCTCCTCGCCGGTGGCGTCGAAGGCGCTGATGGACCCCGCCATGTCCTCGATGTCCACCTGAACGCCCGCGCCCCAGTACGGAATGCTCTCCTTGAACTCCCGGCGCCGCCGGGTGGCCGTGGCACCGGTGTCCTGGACCGGGACGTAGAAGAGCCCGGTCTTGGGGCTGTAGGCCGCATGGGTCCATTCCTTGGCGCCGGCCGGACCCGGGTAGAAGTGGACCGGTTCTCCCTCCTTGTCCGGGTACACCTTGGCCGTCACCTGGCCGTCCCTCGTGATCGCCCCCCACGTGATGCGGTCCACGAAGGGAGTGATCTGGACCCTCGCGCCGTTGGTGCGATCAAGGACGAAGAAGTAGCCGTTCTTGTCGAAGTGCCCGAGCAGTTTGCGCCCGTCCTGCTCGAACAGGATGCACTCCGCGACGCTGTCGTAGTCCCATACGTCGTGCGGGGTGCACTGGTAGTGCCAGCGGATCTGACCGCTGTCCACATCGACGGCGATGACGCTGTCGGTGAAGAGGTTGTCGCCCTCGCGGACGCCTCCGTCAAAGTCGGGCGCCGGGTTGCCGGTGCCGACGTACAGCAGGTTCGTCTCCGGGTCGAAGCTGCTGGTGACCCAGCAGTTCGCCCCACCGCGTGCCCAGGCCTCGCTGTCGGCGGGCCAGGTCTCCGAGCCGGGCTCCCCGGGCTTCGGCACCGTGTAGCAGCGCCACTGGTGCTCGCCGCTGTCGAGGTCGAACGCGTCGAGGTGGCCGCGTACGCCGAACTCGCCGCCGGAACTCCCGACGATGACCATGTTCTTCACGACCAGGGGGGCGACCGTGGCGCTCTCCGCGGCCCGGACGTCTCCGTAGGTCCTCTCCCAGACCCGCTTGCCGGTGGTGGCGTCGAGCGCGAGCACACGAGCATTCGCCGTGACGAAGAAGACCTTCCCCTGAGCCACGGCGACCCCACGGTTCACGTTCCCGCAGCACAAGGACACGTCGAAGGGGACCGCATGCTTGTACCGCCAGATCTCCACACCCGTCTTCGCGTCAAGGGCCCAGACCCAGCCGTCCCAGCCGGAGAGGAACATGACCCCGTCGACGACGATGGGGGCGGCCTCGAACGAGTAGGTCGACGCGCCCGCGATCAGGCCGGTCGTTCCGGCCTGGAAGACCCATGCGGGGCCGATACGCTTGACGTTCTCCGTGTTGACCTGGTCCAGCGGGCTGTACCGCTGCCCGTTGTAGGCGCCGTAGTAGGTGAGCCAGTTCTGGGGTTCCTCGCGGGCATTGAGTATGCGCTCGTAGTTGACGCCGGCCACTACCGGCGGCGCGACGTCCCCGCCCGCGACCTTGCCGGTCAGGGTTCCCTGATCGACAGCCTCACCCGCGTCCACGTAGTCGACGGTCATTTACACCGCCTCCTCCTTCTTCTTCCTATGGCCGCGGCTGTTCGGGACGGTCGAGGCGAGCCTCCGGCGGAGCGTCCCCCAGGACGACGATGGCCCCGGTCAGCCCTCGGCCCTCGTCATTGCCCGTGGGCGAGCCGAACCAGTAGTAGCCCGGCCCGTCGAGGTTGAGGGTCGCCCGGCCTCGCGAATGGTTCACCAACCAGATGAACTTCCGGTCGCCATTGCTCGGCAGGAGCGCGCAGTGCGTGTTCAGGTCGTCATTGACGAGCTCGAGCTCGATATCGCCTTCATGAGGCATGACCAGAATAGAGGGATCCCAGGTCAGCTCATCAGGGTTGATACGAATGGTGGCCTGCAAGCGGCCATCCATTCCCTCATGGGCCTCCCCAATGCTTCCGGTTCCCAGCACTTGACCCAGCGCTGCTTTGTTCTGCGCGGCCAACCCGATCTTGTTGAGCAGTTCGGTTCGCTCCTGCGCGGTCGTCATTGGGGCTTCACTCCCCTCATCGCGAAATCTCTGTACCCACTTCGCATCGGCCGCGCGGACGGCGGCGGCACGTCGCGGCAGGTTGCACACCTCCGCTCGGGCAAAAATGTTCTCCGAATTGACCTCTGAATTACTTTTTTCGCATGGCCCGATACTGGGTGGCAATCCTTATTCAATAAGCACGCTACGCCGGATGAATAACATCGACAACGGTGAGCGCCGGTTCGGGTCGGCTCATGCCGTTCGTCCGCGACCAGCTACCGCTCGTACCGGATGTGCCACCGCTAGGAGAAGCCGGAAGCCGGCATCCGGGCCCCGAGGGAGGATCAAGCGAGGTCGTACCGATCGAGGTTCATGACCTTGTCCCACGCGGCGACGAAGTCCCGCACGAACTTCTCCCGTGCGTCGTCGCTCGCGTAGACCTCCGCGACGGCACGCAGTTCGGAGTTCGAGCCGAAGACGAGGTCGACGCGGCTACCGGTCCACTTGACCCCGCCGGTGGCGCGGTCGCGACCCTCGAAGGTCTCCGCGGTCGCGGATGTCGGCTTCCATTCCGTGCCCGTGTCGAGCAGATTCACGAAGAAGTCGTTGGTCAGCGCTCCGGGCGCCGAGGTGAAGACGCCCAGTGGCGACTGCTGGTAGTTGGCGTCCAGCACCCGCAGGCCCCCCACGAGGACGGTCATCTCGGGCGCGCTCAGGTTCAGCAGGTTCGCGCGGTCGACCAGCAGGTGCTCCGACGGCAGCCGGTTGCCCTTGCCGCGGTAGTTGCGGAACCCGTCCGCGGTCGGCTCGAGCGGGGCGAAGGACTCCGCATCGGTCCACTCCTGCGTGGCGTCCGTGCGCCCCGGAGTGAAGGGGACCTGGACGTCGTAGCCGGCGGTCTTGGCGGCCTGTTCGACGGCGGCGGCTCCGCCGAGCACGATGAGGTCGGCCAGCGAGATCTTCTTGTCCCCGGTCTGGGAGTTCTTGAAGGACTCCTGGATCCCCTCCAGGGTGCGCAGCACCTGTGCCAGCGTGTCGGGGTCGTTGACCTTCCAGCCCCGCTGCGGCTCGAGGCGGATGCGCGCGCCGTTCGCCCCGCCACGCTTGTCGCTGACGCGGAACGTCGAGGCCGACGCCCACGCGGTCGAGACGAGCTGCGAGACCGACAGTCCGGAGGCGAGGATCTGGCTCTTGAGCGCGGCGATGTCCGCCGCCCCGACGAGCTCGTGGTCCACGGCGGGGACCGGGTCCTGCCAGATCAGCGTCTCCCGGGGGACCAGCGGTCCGAGGTAGCGCTGGATCGGACCCATGTCGAGGTGCGTCAGCTTGAACCAGACCCGGGCGAACGCGTCCGCGAACTGGTCCGGGTTCTCCAGGAAGCGCCGCGAGATCGGCTCGTAGACCGGGTCCAACCGCAGCGCGAGGTCCGTCGTCAGAATCGTCGGGGAGTGTGTCGTGGACGGGTCGTGGGCGTCCGGCACGGTGCCGGCCCCGCCGCCGTCTCTCGGGATCCACTGCCACAGACCGGCGGGGCTCAGCTCCAGGTCCCACTCGTAGCCGAACAGGGTCTCGAAGAAGCTGTTGTCCCATCTTGTCGGGGTGGGTGTCCATGTACCCTCGAGCCCGCTGGAGATGGCGTCCGCGCCCTTTCCGGTGCCGAAGCTGCTCTTCCAGCCCAGGCCCTGCTCCTCGAGCGGGGCGCCCTCGGGTTCGGGGCCGAGGTAGGCGCCCGGGTCGGCCGCGCCGTGGGTCTTCCCGAACGTGTGGCCGCCCGCGATCAGCGCGACGGTCTCCTCGTCGTTCATCCCCATGCGCCGGAACGTCTCGCGGATGTCCCGGGCCGCGGTGAGCGGGTCCGGGACGGTGTTCGGTCCCTCCGGGTTGACGTAGATGAGGCCCATCTGGACGGCGGCCAGAGGGTTCTCCAGCTCCCGGACGCCGCCGTGACGTTGGTTGCCGAGCCAGGCCCGCTCGGGACCCCAGTAGATGTCCTCGTCGGGCTCCCAGACGTCCGCCCGGCCGCCGGCGAAGCCGAAGGTCGTAAAGCCCATCGTCTCCAGGGCGCGGTTGCCCGCGAAGATCATCAGGTCGGCCCAGGAAATCTTGCGGCCGTACTTCTTCTTCACCGGCCAGAGCAGTCGGCGTGCCTTGTCGAGGTTGCGATTGTCCGGCCAGCTGTTCAGCGGCGCGAAACGCTGCATGCCGGCGCCCGCGCCACCGCGGCCGTCGCCGATGCGGTACGTCCCGGCGCTATGCCACACCATCCGGATCACGAGCGGCCCGTAGTGGCCGAAGTCGGCCGGCCACCACTCCTGCGACGTCGTCAGCACCTCGTCGACATCCCGCGCCAGGGCGTCGAGGTCGAGCGTCCGGAACTCCGCGGCATAGTCGAAGTCCTCGCCCATGGGGTCGGCCATGGCGGGGTGCTTCCGGAGGATCGTCAGGTTGAGCCGGTTCGGCCACCAGTCGCGGTTGCTCGCGCCCCCCGTCGGGTGACTGCGATACCCGGCCGGGACAGCGAGGCCGAGGCCGCCCGCGCTCCCGACGTTCGTCTCGCCGACAACGGCGTCCGGACTGTCAGACACGGGAACTTTTCCTTCCGGGAACAGATGTTGTGGAAAGGAACTCAGATGTCCAGCGCGCGACGCACGGCCGGCGCGTTCCGCCGGGAAACCGGCACCATCCCGTTCGTCCGGTCATCCATGACCAGAGACAGCTCGCCCTTGAGCCCGCGCTCGATCTCCCGGATGCGGCTGAGGTTGACCACATACCGACGGTGCACCCGCAGGAAGCCGGCATCCGCCAGCTCACTGTCGAGCTTGTCCAGGCTCAGAGAGGCGGCTCGCAATCGCCCCTGATCGGTGGAGAGCCACACGTCTTTCCCCTGCGATTCAGCGAAGGAGACTTCCGGCAGCCGCAGCAGCACCATCCGGTTGTCGCGCATCGCGACCAGTCGGCGCGGCTGCACCCGAGGGCGCGCGGACCCCTCCGCCTGAGGCAACTGCACCCCGTCGGAGGCACCGAACGAGACCAGGTTCCCGATCAGGTGTCCGGACGAGAAGACGGGTCGGATGCTGATCGATGTCGGCTCGTCGGCGAGGTGGGCGAAGATCTGCGTCGAGCCGACCCAGTCAGGATTGTGAGCTGCCTGCCTGGCGGCATGCCGGGTGGCCGCGATCAATTCCGGCAGCCCGGCATGCCATCGCAGCGTCGGGTCGACCGCCGGGGTGGACGCCGGGACACCAAGGAGCACGCTTGCCATGTCGTCGGCGATCACCACCTTGCCCGCGGCGTCCACCGCGGCGAGCGCCGCACTGGAGCGTGCCCTGGCCTGGGTGTAGGCCGCGACCAACTCGGCGCCGCTGTCGCGGGCGCGCCTCTTCAGCTTGTACTGGATCATGGTGGCCGCGTTCGCCAGCCAGCTTCCCGCGTCGGCGGGAAGCTGGCTGCGCCAGGAGCAGATGTTCAGGACCGCGATCGGTTCCCTGGTCACCACGTCACGCACCGCGATGCCCTCGCAGACCCAGTTGTGGAACGCCTGGCACCAGTGCTCCGCACCCCTGATCGGCACCGGGCCGTACGCCTCGAGCGCCGTGCCCATGCCGTTCGTGCCGGCCGCGGACTCGGACCAGCAGAACCAGGGCGCCAGATTGGAGTCACCGGCTCTGACGAGCGTGGCTTGATCACCCCACTCGGCCAGGATCCGGCCAGTGGCATCCGTGACGGTAACGATGCCACCGAAGTTGCCCACTTCACGTGCCACGGAGGCGGCACGAAATCCCAGCTCAGCGAATACGACATCGTGCTCGGGCGTATGGTCGAGCTCCGCGACGGCTACCGGTGCCTCTGTGAGGTGAGGATCGACCCGGTACTCCTCTCGGCAGCGGTGCCAGGAGATCGCCACCAAAGGCCGGACACCCGGGACCTGATCCTCGCCCTGCACGAACCGTTCCCACGCCGCGAGAACGGTGCCGCTTCCCGGGTTCGCCGAGATGGGCTCAAGCCGATGTACATCTTTCATGGTTCAGAACCGCCCTTGGTCCATCCCCAACGCCCGACGGCGTGCGCGCGGTCCGCGCCGGTCGCCGCTCGTCGTGGCCTGGCCTACAGCGGACTGGGCGCTGTCGCGCGTCTTCCTGCTTCGTCACTCGTCCCAGGCTGTGTCACAGACCTGCACTCCCCACCCTAGGTTGCGGGTGCCGATAAATCATCCGCCCAGGTGGGTGCCGCCGGGGCGCCGCTGTATGTACTCGCGGTGATCGAGCACGCCGGCCGCGCACGCCAGGCTTGCCTCACCCGGCTATGTGCCTCACCTGTCGGTGATCTCGGAGAGCCAGGCCGTGTCCTCCGGGCCCGGCGCTTCGGGGCCGGGCGCGGGCAGCCGGCGGACCTCGCCCGTGCGCAGGGCGACCGTGGCCCGTGGCCGCATCGGCCCGTCGCCCCTGCGTGAGAGCAGGACGAGTTCCCAGACTGTCGCCGTCATGGCGTCGAGCCGGGTGGCGCAGTCCGCGGTGACTCGCCGCGGATCCCGGGTCCGGCCCAGGGACAGATGTGGGGTGAAGTTCTTGGCGGGCCCACGACAGCGCGGGAACCGCTGCTGCAGTACGCGGTGCAGGTCCGCCCACGGCGCCTCGCCGGCCGCCGTCGGGTCGAGCCACACCGTGAAGTACGCCCTGTGCCGGAAGGTGCGCACCCCGTCCATCCGGGCGGTGAAGACCGGCGTCTCGGCCGTCGCCGCGGCGAGCAGCGGGGCCGCCCGCTCGAAGTCGGACTCCGGCACGAAGCCGAAGAGCACATTGACGTGCGGCGGCCAGCGGTGGATCTGCGGATCGTAGTCCCGGCGGATGTCCTGGATCGGCGGCCACAGCTCCGCAGGCGGGATCCAGGCCACCGCCGTGCGGGCCGTCGGGGACACGTCGAGGACGCCGGCGGGCTCGCCCCCGCCGGAGCTCGTGTCGAAGCTCAGGTCCGCTTGCGGGTCCCGCACCCGGCCGGCGCCCGACGCGTCGATGCGGTCCACACCCGTGGCCCGGTCCCAGACCACCTCGCCGTCCGCCTCGATGAACACCACCCGGTGCCACGGGATGTCGCCCCCGGGCACGAAGGAAGGCAGCGGGATGCGTTTGAGGACATCCCCGCGCTGGCTGATCCCCAGCACGAACCGGGCCGGGTCGAACCGCGGGTCCCAGCGGACCCGGTGATAGATCTCGTCGCTGGTCCGCATCACGCCTCCTCTCCCGCCTTCACACCTTCTCTTCCTCCAGGGTGCCGCCCACCCTGTCCTCGGCGGTTGTTCCGCTCGCACCGCGACGCATCAGGCGGGTGCGCCTGACGGGGGAGGGCAGGGAGAACCGGTGCGCCTGCGTGGTGAGCACCCGCGGCGGCACTGCCGCACCTCTTCTAGGCGTCCTGTCGGTTCTGGACCTGCTTGTTCGTCACGGCCGGTAGCGTGGGCAACGAGACAGAGCCCTGCGAAAGACAAGAGCGGGAAACCATGCGGATGATCTTCAATCCCGCGGAGGAGAACGAGTACGAGGCGGTTTGTGCTCTTCTTGTCCACCGGTTCGAACAGTGGGCCTGGGAGAACGGGATCGACGCCGATCCGTTCGTCGTCGAAGCCGCGCTGGACTACCGCCATCTCGGTACGCCGGACGGCAGGCTGGGACTGTGGGACCAGCGGCACATCGAGGAGTTCCTGCTCGACTGGGTTCCGCGGACGGTGACCGTACTTCCCGACGAGGAGCCCGCCGATGCGCCGGGCACCCTGCGGTGCCTGCTGCGGTATCTGGACGCCGTCCATCTTGCCGATCCTCGAGGGGCGTCCCTGCCCGAGGTGCTGGAGGCCGTCGACGCGGTGGCGCCCCGCTATGCGGAGGCGATGACCGACCGCAGCCGCTGGGGCCTGGCGAAGTTCTGGATCACTACCGCCGCGGAGCGGGGCGTCGACGTCCACGACGAGCAGGCGTTGCAGGACTTCGTGGGGCGGGCACAGGGTGGCGAGGTGCCCTACGACCCGGAGGTGCTTCAGACCATCGTCGAGCGGCACATGCGGAGTTCCGGGCCCGTACGGTCCGAGCCGCAGCTCCCGGTCGCGCTCCCGGGCGACGACGTCCTGCGGGAGCAGGCCGGCCGGTCACCGGTCCTGCGGCAGCTGCGTGGCTTGGCCGAGTGGGCGGGGCGCGACCGCAGGACGCTTACCGGTTCCGGCAGGCTGCGTCTGTCAGATGCCCGGGAACTCGTGGAGCGGCTGGACACCGGAGATGACACGGACTCGGTCCGCTCGTCCGCGGACCTGCCGCGCCTCAACCTCCTTGTGGAGTGGGCGAAGACAGCCAGGCTGATACGAGTCGCCAAGGGGAGGCTGTACGCGGTGGCCAAGGCCGAGCCTGTGCTGAACGACCCGCTTGCACTGTGGCGGCGCGCGTTCGACGCGTTCCGCGAGCTGCCCAGCCCAGTGAGAGGCGGGCGCGGCGGCAGGTACGGAGTATCCGTGCTGTTCGGCGAGTACGACGTGTACGACGTCGTCCTGCCCGACGTACTGGCAACCCTCTACAGCCTGCCGTACCCCATGCCCTGGCCCCGGCTGCGGGACACCGTCAACCTCGCTTACCGCTCGAGTTCCCTGCTCGAGGTCTTGGCCACGGACTCCATCGGGTTCGGACAGGCCGATGACGATCTGCGCACCGTGCTGGGTGTTCTGGAGGACCTGGGGGCGATCGAGTGCCACCAGGGGATGGCCGACCCTGTCTTTGCGGATCTGGCGATGAGCGAGAACGACCTCGAGGGGTGGGCCGGAACACCGGCCGAGGACGATGACGACCTCGAGACGCCGTCCGGCATACTGCCGGGGATGCCGACCGGACTTGCCGGGCCGCTGGACGACGCGCTGCTGGACGAGACCCTGTCGGGTGACGCCCTGTTGGACGGCGCCCCGCCCGATGACGCCCTGTTGAGTGACGCTCTGTTGGATGACGAGGCCACCCAGCGGGCCCGGAAACTGAAGTCCGAACTGAACTCGGGCCCGGTCGAGTTGATCCGTCTCACTGACCTCGGAACGGACTCCGTGCGCCGTCGGCTGCTGGCCGAAGGCCGGGACGCACCCCTGATCGGCGAGCTTGCCCAGGCCGCGCCGGCCGGTTTGCTGGGCGTCCTCGCCGATCACTACGATCCGGAGTCCGCCCGGGCGGAGCTCACCGCGTGGATCGCCGTCCACGGCGACCGGTCCGCGGCGCTGGAGCAGCTCGTCCGCGCGGTGCGGACCATGCCGTTCCGTACCCGGGCCGAGGCCATGCTGGACGTCCTCGTCTCATCGCTCGACGACGGGGAGCTCCTGCTGCGAAGCCTGCGTTCGGACCCCTCGCTGGCTCCCACCGCGCTGAGCCTCCTGGCCCGCCGGGAGATTCTCACCCCCGAGGACCTCACGGAGCCGGAAAGCCTGCTCATGGTCGCTGAAAGCCTGTTGCAGCTCTGTGAGGCGACCGGTGCCGACGGGGTGAGGGAGGTACTACGCCAACAGGGTCGCGAGGCCGAAGAGGCCCTCCGGGCGGCTCTGGCCTCCGGTCACCCGGACCGAGAGGGCCTCGCGGACCTTCAGGCCCTCGCCGAGCGTGTGCCCTGGGAGCGCAAGGCCCACGTCGGCCTTGTTCAGCAGCGCGGCCACCGAAAGAACGGCAGACGGGGCGGCAAGCGGCGCCGCTGAGGACCTGGCGCTCCTGGCGCTCATGGGCGACGCACCAACTCCATTGACTGGGCCGGTGGTTCGTCGCAGACAGCGAAGAGCGCCCGAACCTGTGCGATGCTGTCAGATGATCAGCCCACCCGCGGCGAGTAGATCGCTCATGTCGCCCACCAGCCCCTTGCCCAGGCCCTCCGCCCTGGTGAGAAGCGCCTCGAAGGCCTTGAGGCGACGGAAGGTTTCGGCGTAAGTCGCCTGCTCCTCCAGGGGAAGTTGGAGTACCTGAAGGCGCCGGATGTCAACCCTGGACGAGCTGGAGGCGTGGGTGCCTGCCTGGCGTCCGTTGGCGGGCGAGCGCAGACAGCCGGCGAGGAAATGGGCATCCAGTTTCTCCGGGTCCACCCGCAGGGAGTAGAGCTGGGGACCCAGGGCCATCGGCGGTCCTTCGTGCACCCATGCTTTGAATGCCCTGATCACTCCGGCGACCACGACGTCGCCCTCCTCCGCGATGGTGTGTGCCGAGTCGGCGAGGAGTAGCCCGCTGGGAGTGCCGTCCATCAGTAGGTCAGGAACGGTAAGGAGCGGGACGGCGGTTTTACGAGGTGGTGCCGCGGTCTCCGATGGTTGTTGCCCGGCGCGGAGCGTCAGGGCACCGGCCTTGACGAGGTCCCCGACGGTAGCTGTGGCCTGCGGTGTCTCGGCCTCGAAGCCGAGTTTGGAAAGATACTGCACCTGACCGGCCAGGTCGGTCAGGGAGGCCCCCAACTGTCCCCACGATGTCGCGAGTTCGATGCCGGATGGTTCCGTGCTCGACGCGGTGTAGCGACCCGGAGTGACGTCCACCTCGTCGTCCAGCAGGTCGAGCAGGGGGACGCGCACGGCGCTTTCCGGTAGGTCATCGTCCGGACGGTCGAGGGCTTCCACGGCGGAGAGGACGAATGAGCCGAGAGCGTCCCAGTCGGGTCCCGGCTCGCGCGCGCCGGGTCGTGCGAAGTGTGTGGCGTCCACGAGTAGCGCGTCCTGGCTGGGTGGAGCGGAGAGGGGGCTGTCCGGAGCTGCCCTCAGAACCCACAACTGGAGTGACACACTGTGCGGTTGTGCGCTGCCGGGTGGCAGGGCCACGACCGCTCGAAGCGCACCGGTACGCAGCAGGGAACCCCGGATGCGTCGGCCCGCCTTGCGTGACGCGACGGCGGGTGGAAGGACGATGACAGCTGTCCCGCCGGGCTTCAGGTGAGAGAGCAGGTGCTGTACCCAGGCCAGTTCCGGCTCGGTCCGCGGGGGTAGTCCGTGTGTCCAGCGCTGGTCGGTGGCGAGTTCCTCATAGCCCCAGTCGCGTTCGTTGAACGGTGGGTTGCAGACCGCGATGTCGGCTCGCGCCCCGGCGAACGGATCCTCGCGCAGCGCGTCAGCCGTGGCGATCTCCGTACGGACGTCCCTGTGCTCCGTGATGAATCCGAGCCGGGCGGAGGCCAGCGCTGCGAGTGCGGGATCCCGCTCGCACCCCAGCACTACCAAGCCCGAACCGTCGTATTCCTGCGCGGCCGCGGCAGGCAGATGCCCAGTGCCGCAGGCTGGATCGAAGACGGTCAGCCCTCCTTCGCCCTCGCCGAGACGGACGGCAAGGGCGATCCGGGTCATCAGCGAGGCGAGCTGCGGAGGTGTGCTGCTGAGCTGCCGTACATGCGTTTCGAGCCACCGTTGCAGCAGGAACTCAAAGGTCTCGCGCTGCCCCTCGCTTCGCCCCAGCCTCGCCGCCTCGCCCACCAACTCTCGGGCTTCGGCGGAGAGTTCGGAATGCGAAATCCGGGCACGAGGAGCACGCATTCGACGGGCCGCCTCGGCGACAGCCAAGCCCGACTCGTCCCTGCTGCCGAGTGCCTCGAACCGCGGCCAGAGGAACTCGCGGCCACCGATGTCCTTGAGCTTGCCGTTGTCCCGCAGCCATTGCTCCACCTCCGCCAGTGAGAACTGCGGACTGACGTCGGTGCCGCCGATGCGGGTGGGAAAAGAGTCATGACGGCGGCGCCAGTTGCTCACTGCCGCGCGCCCCACGCCGGCGATCCGGGCGATCTCGGCCAAGCTGACGGGTACGGCGTTGGTTGTACTCATCGAACAGTCTCCGAGGTGCTTGGCCGGCTGGGCTGGTCAGGGTCCCAGTGGCTGGGGTGCGTGGAAGGCTACTACGCTCATTGACTTTGTTCACAGTGTAGAACTACGCAGTCGCTGTGTGAGAAGTGTGGAAGATGGGCGAAATGCAGAAATTCACGGCGGGAACAGTGGTGCGCGACCGCTACCAGCTGCAGTCGGTTCTCGGCCGAGGCGTGATGGGGCAGGTGTGGCAAGGGTCTGACCTGTATCTCGAGCGGCCCGTGGCGGTGAAGACGATCGCCGCGGATCTGCTGGCCGTCCCGCAGAGCCGCAAGGAGGCGCTGGCTCGTTTCAAGAGGGAGGCGCAGGCCGCGGCGCGCCTCGACCACCCCAACATCACCACGGTCTTCGACGCGTCGATCACGGACGACACCTGTTGTCTGGTGATGGAACTGATCGAGGGCACCACCTTGGAGTACCTCTTCGACCAGCAGGAGGGCGAACGATTCGACGTGCCCTCGGCCGCCGCCGTCGCCGCCCAGCTGTGCGCCGGGCTATCCGCGGCCCACGGCGCCGACCTCGTGCACCGCGACCTCAAGACGCAGAACGTCATGGTTCGGCGGGACGGCGTCGTCAAGATCCTGGACTTCGGACTGGTGAAGCTGCTCACTGACGTCGACCCGCGCCTGACCATGACCGGCGAGGGCATCGGCAACATATTCTGCGCGTCACCCGAACTGCTCTCGGGCCAAGACCGTCTCGACGGCCGCAGCGATCTCTACGCAGTGGGCTGCCTGCTGCACCACATGCTCACGGGCAGAACGCCCTTCGCCACAGACCAGCCGGCGCTCCTGGCCTCCCGCCACCTGAGCTCGCCCCCGCCCGTCATCTCCGGCTCGGGCGTGAACGTCCCCGGCGCCCTTCAGGAGCTGGTCACGGCCCTGCTCGCCAAGCGCCCGGACGACCGCCCCTCCTCCGCCACCGAGGTCTACGCGGCCCTCGCCCCCTACCTTCCGGAATCTGACCCAGGGCTGGCCACCCGCCGCGGTCTGCCCGAGGACCCACGCCGCCCTTTCGTCGTACCGCAGGGGCCGAGGCCCGTGTGAACAGTGAGAGGATGCCCTCGCTGACCGGGTGCGCCCCGCCGCTCCCGGCCGCAGGGGTGTGACAGGCGCCGCGGGCGCCGGGACTGGGGACGGGCGCAATGCGGCGAAGCCTTGGACGGTACGAGCTCACGCACGAGCTGGGCCGAGGCGGCATGGGGGTCGTCTGGGCGGCGTACGACCGTGACCACGGCCGGGAAGTGGCCATAAAGCTCCTCGCGCCCCGCAGCCGCAGTGCCGAACTCACCACGTTGGAGCGCCGGTTCCTGCGCGAGGCGCGACTCACCAGCCGGCTGGACCACCCGGGCATCCCCGCCGTCCATGATCACGGCAGCCACGAGGGCGAGCTCTACCTCGTCATGGACCTCGTCCCGGGCCGTGCCCTCGACGCCGTACTCGAGAGCGACGGCCCGCTAGCGGTCGAGCATGCGGCAGACGTCGCACGGCGTGCCGCCGACGTGCTTGCCTACGCCCACGGCCAGAGCGTCGTGCACCGCGACCTGAAACCGTCGAACCTGATGATCACCCCGGGCTGCGAGATCAAAGTCCTCGACTTCGGTGTTGCGGCCGCCCTGGAACCCCAGCCTGGCGAAACCCGCTTCACCGCGGCCAACGCGACCCCCGGCACGGTCGTCTACATGGCACCCGAGCAGGCCGTGGGCAAGACCGTGCCCGCCAGTGACCTCTACTCGCTGGGCTGTGTCCTCTACGAACTGCTCACCGGGACGCCCCCCTTCACCGACGGCAGCCCCTTCATGCTGTACCACCGGCACGCGAACGAGCCCGTGCCTCCGCTCGCCGAGCGCCGCTCCGGCGTCCCGACCGGGTTGCAGATGCTCGTGGCGGGCCTGCTGGAGAAGAAGCCCGAGGACCGGCCTGCCTCCGCGGCCGAAGTGGCCGCCCTGCTCGCGGCCTGGGCCCCGGCACGGACGACGGCTGCTGCTACGGCGCTCGCGCACCCACGACTGACCGAAATCGCCGCCCTGCGCCAGTCCGGCCACCCCGCCCGCGCCTTGGAGGAGTACGGGGAACTCATGGCTGCCCCTGGCCTCGGGCGCGCCGACTTTCTCACCGCCCGAGCCGGAGCCGCCCTGTGCGTGGGCGCGCTCGGCCGCACCCGTGAGGCCCTGGACGAGCTGAAGTCGGTCCTCGCCGAGCAGCGCAGCCTTCTCGGGCCTGGTGACCCCGCGGTGCTGGACACGCGGTACGAGATCGCCGTGCTGCTGGTCCGTACGGGAGAGCGGCACGCGGCGGCGGAACTGGTGCGGCGGCTGGCCGACGACGAGGACAGGGTGCTGCCCGAGGGTGATACCCGGCACGGACGCAGTCGGATGTTGCTGGGTCGGCTGCGGCGCATGGCCTGAAGCTGAAACGTACTACGCCCCCAACTTTGTAATCTCTGTTCACAGTTGACGGGCCGTGTTACGCTCCGATCGTGCTGTTCCGGTGGGGAGACGGGCCACTGTCTACGGACGGCGCAGGGGACACCGAGGGGAACAGCGCCCATGACGCCAGCAGTTCAGCGCGAGACCGAGCGGACGGGGGCGGAACAGCTCCCCGAGGAAGGCAATCTCGTCGAGGTGCGCGGCCAGTCATGGGTGGTCGCACGCGTCGAACAGTCCCCGGCCGCCGACGGCGACGAGGACCGCCGGGGCGCCACCTTGGTCCATCTCCAGTCCGTCGCCGACGGCCGTTTCGGCGACACCCTCTCCGTCATCTGGGAGGTGGAGCCCGGCCGCCGCGTGCTGCCCGCCGGTTCTCTCCCCGATGCCTCCACCGGTTCGTACGACTCCCCGAACCGCCTCGCCGCGTTCCTCGACGCCGTTCGCTGGTCCGCTGTCGCCTCTGCCGACGCCAAAACCCTCCAGGCTCCGTTCCGTTCGGGCGTCGCCGTGGAGCCGTACCAGCTGGAGCCGGTCTCCCGGGCGGTCGGCGCACCCCGCGTCAACCTCCTCCTCGCCGACGACGTCGGTCTCGGCAAGACCATCGAGGCCGGCCTCGTCGTGCAGGAGCTGCTGCTGCGCGGCCGGGCCCGCCGCACCATGGTCGTCTGCCCGGCCGGCCTCACCCTCAAGTGGCGGGACGAGATGGCCGAGAAGTTCGGCCTGGAGTTCACCATCGTCGACTCCGAGCACTGCGCCCGTCTGCGCCGTACCCACGGCACAGCAGCAAATCCCTTCCGCGTCCACCCGCTCACCATCGTCTCCCTGCCCTGGCTGCGCGGCCAGAAGGCCCAGCGCCTCCTCGACGAGGTCATCGGCGCCCCCGAGGAGAGCCCCGACGGCGAGCACAAGCGCTTTTTCGACCTGCTCGTCCTCGACGAGGCGCACCACGTGGCGCCCGCCGCACCCAAGCAGGTATACGCGGTCGACTCCCAGCAGACCAAGCTGATCCGGCGCCTCGTCCCGCACTTCGAGCACCGGCTCTTCCTCTCGGCCACCCCGCACAACGGCTACCCCGAGTCGTACACGGCGCTCCTGGAACTCATCGACGACCAGCGCTTCGCGCGCGGCGTGGACCCTGACAAGGAAGCCCTCAAGGACACCGTCGTACGTCGCCTGAAGTCCACCGTCACGAACCCCGACGGGACGCCCCGCTTCCGTACCCGCAAGACCCTGGAACTCTCGGTCAACTACACGCCGCAGGAGCGTGAGATCCACCAACTGCTCGGATCGTTCGCCGAACTGCGCCGCAAGAAGCTGTCCCCGAAGGCCCGTGGTGGCCGCCGCGCCGCAGACCTGGTGACGCTGCTGCTGAAGAAGCGCCTGTTCTCCTCTCCGGCGGCCTTCCTCCACACCGTCCAGGTCTACCTCTCCCACCTGGAGGACACCGGCTCCTCCCGCGGTCGCGCGGCCGCCGCCGAAGTCCCCGAGTGGCTGGAGGAGTTCGCCGATCTCGTCGCCGACCTCGACGACACCGGCCTCGTCGACGCCGAAGACGACGCCCTCACCCGCTCCACCTCCCTCACCCCCGCCGAGGACGGCCGGGAACTGGACCTGCTCCAGGAGATGGAGCGCTGGGCCTTCACCCACGAGGCCGCCCCAGACTCCAAGGCCGAGACCCTGATCCGCGAACTCAAGGCGATCTGCCGGCCGTCCGACGGCACGTTCTGGACCAACGAGCGGGTAGTCGTCTTCACCGAGTACCGCGACACCCAGGAGTGGCTCTACGACCTCCTCCAGCAGGAGGAACTCACCGACGGCGGCCGCGTCGAACGCCTCCACGGCGGCTTGTCCACCGAGGAACGCGAACGCATCCGCCTCGGCTTCCAGGCCGACCCGTCCCTCCACGAGGGCAAGGTCCGCATCCTGCTCGCCACCGACGCCGCCGGCGAAGGCATCGACCTCCAGAACCACTGCCACCGCCTGATCAACTACGACATACCCTTCAACCCCAACAAGCTCGAGCAGCGAATAGGCCGCATCGACCGTTGGGGTCAGAAGAGGGACCCGGAGATCTACCACTTCATAGGCTCCGGATGGGAGCAGGCCCAGGCGGGTTCCTACGAGGCCGACCTGGAATTCCTCTCCCGCGTCGCCAAGAAGGTCGCGCGCATGGAGCACGACCTCGGCTCCGTCAACGCCGTCCTCGCCGACGCCGTACAGCGCCGCATGACCGGCGACATCGCGCCGGTCGACATCGAGAACGCCAAGCCCAAGCCGATCAAGGGCCGCCGCACCGGTGGCGACGTCGCGCCCGAGCAGAACGTCACCGCCCAGACCAAGAGGCTCGCCGACCAGTACGAGGGCACCGTGTCGTCCCTCGGCCTGACCCCGGCCAACGTCAAGCGCGTCGTCGACACCGCCCTCGGCCTCGACAACCAGCCGGCGCTGCTGCCCTCCTCGTTCCGTGCCAAGCAGTTCGAGCCCGGCGACCTCTTCGAGGTGCAGCCCCTCTCGGGAAGCTGGGAGCGCGCCACCCGCGGCCTCGCCCACAAACTCCGCGAGGGCGAACAGTGCCCCCTCACCTTCTCCCCGGCGGTTGCCGCACAGGCCCAGGACGACGTGGTCCTCGCCCACCTCAAGCACCCGCTGGTCGCCCTCTCCACGCGCCTGCTCACCGCAGCCGTCTGGAACGCCGACGTGGTTGACCTGAACCGCGTCACTGCCGTCGTCTCCGACGACCCCGGCGTCACCACCACCCTGGTCTCCGCCTACGCGCGCTACGTCCTTGTCGGCACCGACGGCACCCGCCTGCACGAGGAAGTCCTGTACGCGGGCGGCTGGTTCGGCGACACTGGCCGGTTCCGCCGCTGGGAGTCGGTGAACGAACAGGGCCGGGTCCTGTCCCAGGCGCTCACCGAGGGCACCGAGGCCGCCCCGCACCTACGTAAGGAGCTCACCGAGTCCTGGCCCAGGCTCCGCGACCCGCTCTACAACTCGCTGGAAGCTCGCGCCACCGAACTCGGCCGCCAGCTCGGGAGCAGGCTCGCCGATCGCCGGGTCGAGGAGGAGCGCCGTATCACCGCAACTCTCGACCGCTTCGAGGCCACCCTGCGAGCCAAGCTCAAGGAGGAGGGTGACGGCGACGGCGAACAGCTCGCCCTGCTGTCCACCCACGAGCTCACCGGCCACGAACGCCGCCAGTTCGAGGACGACCGCCGCCGCTGGCGGGAACGCCTCGAAGGCCTTCCCGCCGAGCGCGAACGCGAACTCGCCGCCATCGCCGCCCGCTACCGCGAACCCCGCTCCCACCTCTTCCCCGCCGCCGTCGTCTTCGTCGTTCCCGCAAAGGAAGCCCGCCGATGAGCCCCCGCCGCCCCATGAGCAGTGGAGTCGCCGCCGCCAAGGCCAAGGCCGCCGACGGCCGCAGGCAGCACCAGGAGTGGCTGGACCTCACCGAGGTCTCCGGCCCCTTCCTGACCATGCCCGTCCTGCTGAGGGCCTGGCCCCAGCTCGACACCCTGGAGAAGGACGAACGCGCCCGGCTGCGCGCCCGCCACGCCGACTGGCAGACCGACACGACGGCGGGGCGCGACGAATGGGTGGCGTACATCCTGACCCGGCTCCTGGGCTGGAACGACGCCTTGACTCTCCGCGTGGGCGAGTTGGAACACCACGGCCTGGACCGCCTCACGCTGCGCGTCGCGGAGCACAACACCGAGGTCCGCCCCGACTTCGCCCTGGTCGACCCGGGGACCGATCTGGCGACCGAGCCCAGCGCCGAGACCGCCGCCAAGCGGGTGCGGCTGCTCGGGATGACCGTTCCGGCCGGCACCGCGCCCACCGCCCGCGCGGGAGGCGGCGGCGACTGGGCGGCGGCGCCGGCCGACCGCCTCGCCCGTCTGCTGCGTCACCACGGGGTGCCGCTCGGCCTGGTGACGGACGGCCGCTGGTGGTGCCTGGTCTGGGCGCCACTCGGTGGCGTCACGACCACGGCCGTCTTCGACTCCATCGGCTGGAACGAGGCGGCGGAGCGGAACGTCGTCCGCGCGTTCGTGTCGCTGCTGCGGCGCCGCCGCTTCTTCGAGTACGACGAGTCCGAGACGTTGGTCGGGCTGCTGAAGGCGAGCCTGGCGGCGGGCGAGGACGTCACCGAGGCGCTGGGCGTCCAGGTACGGCAGGCGGTGGAACTCCTCGTCGACGCCATAGGCCGAGCCGACGTCCGGGCCGTCGAGCACGGCGCACCGGGCCTGCACGGGTCCGGCGTCGGCGCGGGCGAGGTCTACCGGGGCGCGGTCGCGGTGATGATGCGCATCGTCTTCCTCCTGTTCGCCGAGGAGCGGGGCCTGCTGCCCGCCGACAACGAGGTGTACGCGCGCTCGTACTCCGCCCGCTTCCTGCGCGACGAGCTGAAGGCGCGCGCGGACGAGGAGGGCGAGACCTCACTGGAGCACACGACGTCGGCGTGGCACCGCCTGATCGCTCTCTTCCACGCCGTGTACGGGGGAGTGGACCACCCGGGCTCCGGCTTCCACCTGCCCGCGTACGACGGCTCGATCTTCGACCCCGACACGTATCCGTGGCTGGAGCGCACCACCCCGCTGCTCCCGATAGACGACCGTACGGTGCTCCACATGCTCCAGGCGGTCCAGGAGGTCCGCGTCGGCAAGGGCAAGGACCGCGAGGTCCGCACGCTCAGCTTCCGCGCCCTGGACGTCGAGCAGATCGGCTACGTCTACGAGGGGCTGCTGTCCTACGACGGGCGCAGGGCGACCGAGCACATGGTGGGCCTGATCGGTCCCGAGGGCCTGGAGCACGAGGTGCCGCTGCGGGAGCTGGAGTCCCTGGCGGCGAAGGCGGCCACGTCGTCAGGTTCGGGTGCGTCGGTGAAGGCGCTGGCGAAGGCCATCCACGAGAAGTGGAAGGACCCCAAGCCGCCCGCCACGGCAGGGCAGTTGGAGAAGAAGCTTGCCCCGCTGTCCACCGATGCCGCCGTGGAGGCGAGGCGCCGCCTGAACGCGGTGACGAAGGACCCTGCGCTGACGGAGCGGCTGGTGCCCTTCGTAGGCATCCTGCGCGACGACCTGCGGGGCCTGCCGACGGTCATCCCGAACGGCGCCCTGTACGTCACGGAGTCCTCGCTCCGGAAGAACACGGGCACGCACTACACGCCCCGCTTCCTCGCGGAGGAGGTCGTACTGCACGCGCTGGAACCGCTGGTGTACGAGCCGGGCCCGCTGCAGACGGCAGACACGGGGGAGTGGCGGCTGAAGTCCGTCGGGCAGATCCTCGATCTGAAGGTCGCGGATATAGCGATGGGTTCGGCGGCGTTCCTGGTGGCCGCCTGCCGGTACTTGGGCGACCGTCTGATAGAGGCCTGGGAGAACGAAGGCCGTACGGACGCGATGGTCTATCGGGCCGGGCGCGCGATCGACGCCGTGACGGCGGCCGACGCGGAACAGGACCCGGTGGTTGTCGAGGCCCGCCGCCAGATCATCGAGCACTGCCTGTACGGGGTGGACATCAACCCCATGGCGGTGGAGATGGCCAAGCTGTCGCTGTGGCTGGTGTCGATGGACCCGGGGCGTCCGTTCACGTTCCTGGACGACCGGCTGGTGTGCGGGGACTCGCTGCTGGGCGTGCACAACATGGAGCAGATCCAGGGCGTGCACATGAAGCCGGAGCAGCAGGCTGACATCTTGGCTGAGCAGGCGCGGCAGTTGGTGGATCAGCTGACCCGGGAGCGGTTGGCGATCACGGCGATCAAGGGCGTCGACCTGCCGGCGCTTCAGAAGAAGCGGGAGCGGTTGGAAGAGGTCAACCGGCATTCGCGGCGGCTGCGATTGGTTGGTGACCTGATCGCGGGGGCTGCGCTGGCTACTTGTGCTTCGGGGCGGGTGCAGTGGTACGCGGAGGACGGCGGTGAGCGCGTCAGGGACCTCTTCCCGCAGGCGGCGTGGATCGTCCAGCGGATTATGGAGGACGGGGTTGACGACGACTCGGACGTGATGCACGAGGCGCGGGTGAGGCCGAAGGAGTGGCTGGGGGCGGAGCTGCCGGACGGGGGGCTGGAGCGGCGGCCGGTACATTGGCCACTCGTTTTCCCGGAGGTGTTCTCGCTGCGCGGTGGGTTCGACGCGATTGTGGGGAACCCGCCGTTCTTGGGGGGCCAGAAGCTCACGGGCACGATGGGCGAGCCCTACCGTGAGTACATGGTCGACTACCTTGCTCACGGAAAGCGTGGTAGTGCAGACCTGGTGGCATACTTCGAGCTCCGTGCCCATCAACTACTGAACAGCGGCGGTCAGACAGGCTTGATCGCCACGAACACGCTGGCGCAGGGCGACTCGCGAGAGGTTGGCCTCGACCAACTGGAGGCAGCGGGTATCACGATCCGCCGTGCCATCAAGAGTGCGCGATGGCCTTCGAAGTCGGCGGCCCTGGAGTATTGCGCGGTGTGGACTGCTGTCCGCTCGCTGGCGGATTCTGCTGAGCGCATCCTTGACGGTGTGGCCGTGCGTGGCGTGACCACGTCACTCGATCCGCGATCGCGAGTCTCAGGCAAGCCGTACCGTCTGGTAGCAAACTCCGGACAGTCCTTCCAGGGCTCTATCGTCCTGGGCAAGGGGTTCCTCCTCGCACCCGAACAGGCCGAGGATCTGATCCAGCGGGACCCGCGCAGCAAGGACGTCCTCTTCCCCTACCTCAACGGCGAGGACCTCAACTCCCGCCCGGACTGCTCCGCTAGCCGCTGGGTGATCAACTTCCATGACTGGCCCGAGGAACGGGCCCGCGAGTACCCCGAAGTATTCGCCATCGTGGAACGGGACGTGAAGCCCGAACGGCTGAAGAACAACCGCAAGGTCTACCGGGACTACTGGTGGCAGTACGCGGAAAAAAGGCCAGCCATGCTCAAGGCAATCCAGGACCTCGACCGTGTCTTGGTGGTAGCACAGACCAGTCGAACGCAGATGCCAGCAATGGTTCCAGCCACACAAGTCCTTTCGCACATGATCGTCGTCATGTCAACAAGTCGCGCTTGCGACCTGGCGTTCCGATCCAGCAATATTCAATACAGCTGGACTGCGAAATACTCGGCGGCCCTGAAGGCAGATCTTCGATTCATTCCGTCCGATTGTTTCGAAACGCTGTATCAACCGCCAACCACGGCAGCTATGGAAGAAGCTGGTTCGGCACTTGAAAATTCGCGGAGTGTCATCATGGCCAATCGAGGCATAGGGCTGACTAAGCTCTATAATATTATCCATGACAGTTCCGTCGTCGACAATGACATTCAGGAGCTACGGAAGGTCCATCAGGAAATCGACGAAGCGGTGGCGGAAGCGTACGGCTGGACCGACCTTGAACTGGGGCACAGCTTCTTCGACACCCAGCAGGGCCGCCGATTCATCATCGCTCCCATCGTGCGGACTGAGATTTTGGACCGACTTCTAGAACTCAACCATTCGCAGCATTCGCGTACCGAATGCCAAAATATAGTAGTTTCAGATCGTCGACGGCAGGGGCCTCGCCTGGCGACCTCGCCCGGAGACGAATTCCTGTTCTGATCCCTTTATTTAGAACAGAGCATCCGCTTGCCTTCCGCGGAAGAGTCCCAGCTTGGCGGATTCTCCGGGCTTTCGGTTCCTGACACATGGTTCCGAACCGGAACTAGCGCCGTGTTGCTCATGGTTGAGTTCCAAGAGTCGATCCAATACCTCGGTCTGCGCAGCGGGAGCGATCGTAAACCGAGGCCCCTGTCGGGTCTGATGGAAACCATGTCCCAGCTCAAGGTCGGTCCAGCCGTACGCTTCCGCCACCGCTTCGTCGATTTCCTGGTGGGCCTTCCGTAGCTCCTGAATGTCATTGTCGACGACGGAGCTGTTATGGACCATGTTATAGAGCTTGGTGAGTCCCGCCTGTCGGTTATTCATGGCGCTTCTCCGAAATCTGTCGAATTCCAAGCCTACAGCCTGCATGCGTCTTGTAGGCGCAAGTTGGGGCAGCGTCTCATAGACGTCGGAAGGGGTGTAGCGTAGATCGCCCTTGAGACTGGATCCTCGATTGATAGCCCAGGTGTAGTGGATTCCGCTGCTCAGCAGGGAAAGATCCGTCGCCTTATTGCTGGCAAACACGACTGCCGCTTCGCTAATCACGTGTCCGGTATGAATGAACGCGGGGAGTGCCGTTTTGCTGACGCGAGCTACCACCAAGACACGGTCAAGGTTGGCAATAGTTTCGTATAGCTTTGGTGCCCGTTCGGCGAATTGCCACCACCTGTCTCGACGCGCTGGCCGGTTGTTCTTGAGCCGCTCCGGCTTCACGTCACGCTCGACGATGGCGAATACTTCGGGGTACTCGCGGGCCCGTTCCTCGGGCCAGTCATGGAAGTTGATCACCCAGCGGCTAGCGGAGCAGTCCGGGCGGGAGTTGAGGTCCTCGCCGTTGAGGTAGGGGAAGAGGACGTCCTTGTTGCGCGGGTCCCGCTGGATCAATTCCTCGGCCTGCTCGGGAGCGAGGACGAACCCGCTGCCAAGCACGTAGGAGCCGATGTATGCCCTTGGGCGGTTTCCGGATACCAGACGATTTCGCAATGTATGTATTTCTGGCCAAACGTGAGGTATTTAAGGTCAATTTCTTATGGCGAAGGGTTATGCCAGGGTGGCGCTGCGCATCCCCTTCCCATGGTTCTTGACGACTTCATTTCCGCACAGTGTGCCGACGGTTACTCGAACAACACCATTGGCGCCAGAGTCCGTTGCGTTCGAGCCATCGCAAAGGCCGCTCTCGTGAGGGTTGAGGAGCTGACCGTCGATCACGTGTTGAGCTACTTTGGTGCGCGCTCACTCAAGCCCTGGTCCAGGCGGACCTACCTCAACCACCTTCAGGCCTTCGGGAAGTGGCTGGGGGTGGATCTCGTGGCTGGCATACGCAAGCCGCCGGCGCCACGATCGACGCCCAATCCGTTACCCGAAGGCGAGTTGACCCGGTTGACCCTCCATACGGAGGGACGCCAGAGAGCATGGGTGCTCCTAGGGGCCTTCTGCGGCCTCCGTGCGCACGAGACTGCCAAGCTCAGACGTGACGACATCTCGGTCCTGCAAGAACGTGAGGTGGTTCTGCGCGTCCAGGGCAAGGGCGGTCGCACCGACATCGTGCCAATTCCGCCAGTCGTCGTACGCGAGTTGGATCTGACGAACGAGGGCCGTCTATGGGATGGGGTGAGCCCTGAGCGTATATCGCGTACCATCGCCAGTGTTGCCGCGAAGCATGGCATCCGGATGCGCTATCACCAGCTCAGGCACCGGTTTGGTACGGCTGTGTACCGTGCCTCCGGTCGAGACCTGCTGATGACTCAGCGACTGATGCGTCACGCTTCGCCCGCGACAACCGCTGGCTACGCAGCGGTGGCTGATGATCAAATCCACTCCGTGGTGGGCGCCTTGCCAGGTGCGGACCCTGACGCTCGGACGAAGCGGCCGCGGCGTCGCCGCGCTGATGCCTGCTCCTCCTGTGGTGGGTGACAAGGCGGACGTGTCACGAGGGAGCGGCACGTCCTCGCTGCGTCCGGACTCGCCGTTGCCTGTGGCGCAGGTGAGCCGGCTATTCCCATCAGGAGTTGTTCAGGGCTACCTCGTAACGCATGGCACGAACGCCGCCCACTCATCCCGGCCGATCCGCAGCACGGGCCCGCCACCCACGACCTTCGAGTCCCGTACGTACACGGCGTCCAGTCCGGCGGCCACCTCCACGCAGTCGCCGCCGCCCGATCCGCTGTAGCTGCTCTTGAACCAGCGCAGCCCGTTCACGTTTTCGGATACCTGCTCCACGCTCATGTCTCTCCCACCAGCTGTTCGATGAGCCGCGCCGACTCGGCGGCGTTCAAAGCCTGCGATCGCAGCTTGCCATACCGCAACCCGAAGGCGCTGACCTCCGCTGGATCACGAACGACGCACCCGACCTCCTGGGACTCGACGTATCCGATTTGTTGATGCTCGTTCGTCTCCAACACCAGGAACGGCCCGTTCAGGCCCGAGTGGAACCCCGTCGAGGCGGGCATGACCTGCACCTCGACATTGCGCAACGCTCCCACCTCCAGCAGGCGTTGCCACTGCCCTCGCATGATCTCCGCATCGGCCACCGGGTTGCGCAAAGCCTCCTCACTCACGATGAACGACAACTCCGCCATCGGCACCCGCGCCAGCAACTTCTGCCGGCTCAGCCGCGCCTCCGTATGCCGGTCGATGATCTCCTCGCTGAGCGGCGGACAGTGCCCGGCGAACACCGCCCGCGCATACCCCTCCGTCTGCAACAGCCCGGGCACCAGCAGCGGATCGTAGGAGAACCGGCTCACGACCTCCGCCTCGATCAGCGCGAAGTTCCGGAAGAACCTTGGCAGTTTCGCCCTGTCCACCTCGTCCTGCAACACATCCAGAACCCCGCCCGCCTTCAGCACCCGTTCCGCCGCCGTCGTGAACGCCGCCTTCGCCGGCCGCCGTCCCTGCTCGACGGACGCGACCTGCTCCAGCGAGTAGCCGATCGCGTCCCCGAGCTGCTGCTGGTTCAACCCGGCTCGCTTGCGCAAATGCTGGAGGAGCACACCGTACGCCGACCACACGCCCGGCAGATCGGGCGCCTCGTCCTTCGTCTTCGCTGTGCGACCCGCCCGCGTGTCCCGTACGTCCCGTACCGTCCTCACAGTCCCACGCCCTTCCCGTCCCGCTCCGCACCCCGCCGCCCGCGACCGTGTTCGCCACCGGGCCATGTTCAACGCCGCCCGCAAGAACCGGGACACGCCGCGGGACCCGTACAACGCCCGTACAGGACCCGTACAACCAAGTGCACAGCCAGTCGCCCCCTCCGTACGACCAGCACGCCGTACGGCCGTCGTACCTGGTTGGCGGGCCATTCACCCCATCACGCTGACACCGTGACCCAACAACAGACCACCGACGAAACGAAGCCGCCCCACACGCCCGCCCCCCAACTGACCCTGCGCTTCAGCAGCACCAGACGCGGCGCCCGCCTCGCCCGCCAGCTCGCCGTCCAGCAGCTCACCGAGTGGACCGGCCTCCCGCACGACTCCGACCCCGCGCTTGCCGTCGCCCACGTCACCGCCGAGCTGGCGTCCAACGCGATCACCCACGGCCGCCTCCCGGGCCGGGACTTCCGGCTGACGCTCCTCCTTCTGCCCGACGCGGCCCGTATCGAGGTGACAGACGCCCGCCCGGAGAGTCGTCCCCCTCATTCCGTAGCCGAGTTGGCGCCCCTCGACGCGACATCGGGCCGCGGCCTACTCGTCGTCGAGGCGTACGCGGACAGCTGGGGTTGCACCTCCCGTGATGCGTACACGAAGACCGTCTGGGCGGAGGTGCCGCTCCGTAATGCGGGCTCGTGACGCACCCACCCCTCGTCGGAGCCGGCAGCCCAGCGAAAGCCGCGGCGACGCCGACGAGGGAGACCGTCAGTGATCGGCGTAGTGCTCCGCCAGCTTCTCGATTTCCGGGTCCACAGCTGCATGTCGTCACCCGGTCGCTTGTACGGTGCGCGCCGGGCCAGCTTTAAGAAGCCGCCGGACGGCCAGCCGCTGTCCTTCAGCACCACGAGCGCCGACAGCAGGGGCAGTGATCCATCAGGGCTCTCTCGGACCGAGGCGTCTTCCAAGAGGTAAGGCATGGGGCCCTCGTAGGCGGGGACGTGATGACCGAGCCGTGCCAGTTCGCTGCTCAGTTCGCCGTACGGAATAGGTGCCGCACCTTGGCGTGCCCGAGAACGCAGGATCTCGATCACGGCGTCCAGAGCCTGCTCGTACTCAAGCGTGCCCTTCTGCATGTGCCCCTCCCGGCCTCTTGTTCCGATGACCGTTGAGCGTATGCCGCCGGCCTCGCGATCGCGCTCGAATGCGCGAAGCGGACGTTTACCTCTTGTGAACTGAGTACATGGATCGCATACTGATGGCGATCAACGTCGCCCGCCCTCCCGGCAGGCGCGCGTGGCCCGGGGGGATTCATGATCGGCTCAGACGGCAGACTCGTGCAGACCGCGGTGATCGGGAGTCGGAACTCGGGACGCGCGATCATCCTGCCGACGGACGCGGACGAACTGACCCGGTGGCGTCGACGCCACCCTACCTACACCTACTGGTGCGGCACCCAGCTCGGCGGTTGCGGCAACGAGTTGTCGGACCGTTTGTACCGCGACAAGGTCTGCCACTTCGCTCACCGACCCCACACCTCCTGCCACCGTACGGCCACCGGCGCGGCCAGCGCGGACCACCTCTTCATCAAGGACGACCTCGCCGCATGGGCCGGACGCAACAGGCTGAAGGGGCAGGCCACTTCACGCGACCTCGGATCCGGCCCCGGCGACGCCGTCGACTTCCGGGTGGGCGCGGCCAGGCAGCATGTGCGCTTCCAGTTCAGCAGGCTCGCGCACGCCGAGTGGTACCAGGCCCGCCAGAGGCTCTCCCGTGAATCGTTCACCCTCGACTGGGTCTTCGGTCCAGGAACAGCCCAGCCGGAGACCCTGGAGGAGCTGTACGACGAGTACGGATACCTGCTCCGCTTCCGCTTCGAGACGCTCGGTGCGGTACGGCGCATCCGTCTCAGGGCGGAGGACCCCCGGCGCAGCACCGACTGGGTGCCCCTCGACGCCTGTGCGATGACCCCTGCGGGGCTCCGGGTCCCGGGCGTTGAGCCGCGACGACGTTCGGGTCCCCGCCCGGCCGCCGCGGCAGGAGCCCCGCGCGGGGAAGCGCCGGTGCGGCGGTCCCGCGCGGAGCAGGTGCTCGCGCTGAAGGAGGCACTGGTGAGCGCCGCGAGGTTTCGGACCCGGCCCACCTGGGAGGCGCTGGCCCGAACCGCCGGAAGCGCCCTGCTGGAGCTGTCCGTCCCGGACCGTGTCGGTTTGCTGGTCGCAGTGGAGCAGACCGGCGGCGGCGAGGGGAGCCCGCTCCTGTCGGCGCTGATCAGGACCGGGGAGAGTGACCCGCCGCCCTACGTGGGGGACGTGATCGCCGCTGTCGGTTGCGGGGTTCCCGCGACGGCGGCGGTACTCAAACGATGGTGCCAGCGCGAGGCGGACCGGGCGTTCGCCGTGTACGGGGTACCGTCCCGTACGGCTCCGCCGCGGCTGCCGCTCACCGCTGATGGTCAGCTTGCCGCGCAGCAGAGTACGGAGCCTGCTCAGCGCCAGACCATCGTGCATGTCCAAGGCGGTCTGGTTTGGCAGGCCCCGGCCCGGCCGAAACCGCAGCCAGAGGGTCGCGGCGGGATCCCCCTGTACCGCGACACGGAGATTCGGCATGCTCTGCGTGGCGCACGGCAGAGACCGGGACCGAAGCACGCCGCGGCTCTCATGGTGCGGGCGGAGGAGGCGCTGACGAGGCTGCCGGAACCGCAGCGCACTCAGTTGGTCGCCGAGATGGCGACCACCCGCCGCTGGCTGGACAGCCGACCGGACACGCTGAAGCCGAAGCCTAGGCAGAGCCGGCGCGCGAAGAAGGCGGTGGACGCGAAGAAGTCGGCGCGAGCGAAGAAGACGGAGCAGGGGAAGAAGGCGAAGAACCCGCTGAACGGCGCACGTCCCCTGCCCGGGGTCGGAGACGCCCGACCGAAGAAGAGGCCGAAGTGAGCGGTGTTCCCGCCACGAGTGCCGGCCTCGGGGCCTCTGGTGCGGTTCGACCGCAGACGTGGTTCCGTCCTTCGCGTCCACCGCATGCGAAGGTCGGTGCTCCTTCGAGCAATCAGCTCACCAGCCAGGCCCGTTGACCGAATACGGAGTTGCCCATTGTCCCGACACCGACGTGCCGTGGGCACCGCCCTGCTCGTCGTCGCGGCGCTCGCCAGTGGTGGCTGCGGGAGTGACACGAACCCGGGGCGTCGGGTGAGTTGACCTGCTGGCGGTCACGGCCCGGAAATTGCGTCGAGTTCTCCATGTGCGCTGCCTACCCTGGCGACATGGCCCATGCGAAGACCCACTACGTCTGCCTCCCCTGTCGGGCCTCGTACAAGCAGCCCTACGACAGGGACAGGCAGCGGACCTGCCCCCGCTGCGCGCAGCCGCTGATTCACGTGGGCTCTGCCTTCGCCGCACCCCGCCGCCGGGACACCGCGGCCTGGCGGACACTGTCCGTGCTGCTGCGCGCGGGCGTCCGATTCCACAAGAGCTGCTGCGGCGGGCCCGGGTACCGTCCCCGCACCCTGAGCGAGGTCCGTGAGCGGATGACGTACGCCCGGCGCAGCGGTGAGCCCTTCGCCAGGGCACTCGTACGGTGCGAGGTGCCGTGACGCCGACGCGGGACTGAGTCTGGCGGACGGAGACAAGGACCAACCCGGCCCGTACGGACGCTAGTTCTCCAGGCGGACCGGCATCAGGAGCGAGAAACTGTCCTCGTCGTCGGGGCGGCGGATCGCGAGCGGTGCCATGGGCGCGCCCAGCTCCAGGATCAGCTCGTCCCTGGCTCCGGCGGTGAGCGCGTGCAGAAGGAACTCACGGTTGACGGCGACGTTGTTCTGGTCGTCGTCACCGTCGTCGCACACGATCACGGTCCCGTCAGCCGTCATCCTGAGCACGCTGAGGTCGTGGGGCTCGCCGCCCTGCTTGCGGGTCTCGCTCGTGCGGACCGGACCGGTCTTCAGCGCCTCCCGGAAGGTCGCCGTATTGACGTGGGCCCGGCGACCGGCCGGCAGGTGGACGAGGCGACGGTAGTCGGGGAACTCGTGGCCGAGGCTCTGGCCGGCCGCTTGCCGATCCCCGGTCTCCAGCGTGACGCGGTCACCGTCCACCGCGAGCTGGACAGGTTCCTCGCCGGTCAGCAGCGCCCGTATCGCGTCGGCGAGCGGAAGAGGCACGACGACCTGCGTGCGAAGCCCGCCGCGCCCGGTCGTGGGTGCCTGCGCGACGGCCATCCGGTAGCGGTCGGTGGCCACGAGGTGGAGGCCTTCGCCTTCGATGTCGAACAGGATCCCGCCGAGCATCGGCAGCTCCGGGGCGGTACCGGCCGCGAAACGGACCGCGTCCAGCGCGGCGGCGAGTTCCGGTGCGGGGACGGACAGCCGGGCTATGGCGGTGCGGAGCGAAGTCATGGGGTTCTCCCTGTGGTCGAGTAGAGCTCGGAGCGTGGAGAACTCGCTGCGGGCGTCGGACAGCCCCAGTTCGAGACGGCGCAGGTGCGCCTGAAGGAGACCGCGCACCAGGTCCGTGTCCGCGCCGGCCCAGGCGGCCAGGACGAGTCGAATGTCCGCCAACGGCATGCCTGCCCGGCGCAGCCGGGCCAGCAACCGGGCCTCTTCCAGCTGCTGGGGCTCGTACCAGCGGTAGCCGCTGACCGGGTCGACCCAGGCGGGGACCAGCACACCGGCACGGTCGTAGAACCGAAGCGCGCTCACGCTCAGTCCGCCGTCCCGGGCCATCTCCCCAATGCTGCGCATCTCGTTCTCCACACCCGGAACTCTGGGCCCTCGACAAGGTCGAGGGTCAACCTCGGCCACGGTCCGGACCTGTCACTCAGGTCGGGCAGTCGGCCTGCGTGGTGGCCGTACCCCAACGGATCATCATGTAGTGCGACCCGCCGATCTCCGCCACGGCGTAGCGAGAGTACGGCCAGGCGCTTCCCGCGCTCTCCCGTTCGTTCACGAGAGCCCGGCACGCCTCACCGGCGACCAGGCCCGCCCAGGAGTCGACCTGCTTCTCATTCCACTTCACGTAGTCCGACCAGACGTACATCACCGCATTGTCGGGGTCGAAGCCCACCTTGATCTGCCTGTTGCCGAGCACGCGATCCGTGCCAAGTGTCTGACGCATCCCGTTGGTTCCCGCGATGATCTTCCTGGCGGCTCCGTCCGCGACCCGGATCTCCGCACTGTCGGTACTGGGGATCATCGCCTGCCCCAGGCCGTTCTCGTCCGGCTGCCAGTCCTGCGAAACGTCCGTGTCCTGCCCGGTGCCGTCGTCGGCGGCCGACTGGCACTCGGCGTTGGTGACGAAATCGTCCTGCCACGTCACCTGGGGATCCTGGCCCTGCTCCTCCTTCACCATGACGTACGTGCGGTACGGCAGGTCCGGGTGCAGGCGGAGAACGAGGTCCCGCAGCGTCAGACACATCGACTTGGCGATCTCCGTCTCCGCGTACATCGTCCCCTGCTCGTCGGAGGTCAGCCGGTACGAGAGATAGACCTCCCGGCGCGACTCGTGGAACCGCACGGTTTCCGGGGTGAAATCGACGCCGCCGCCGAGGTCCTGGGCCTCCACACCCTCGTCGTGCAGGACCGCGCGCGCCACGTCATGCTCGCCCGCGCCCTGTGCCGCTCGCGCCTGGTTCCAGCTCGCCACACTCGCCGAGCTGCCGCTCGCGGCCTGCTGCTCCGCCGCCTCGTCCCCCTTCGCGGCGCTCGCCGAAGACTGCCCGGATACGGCCGAGGCCAGCGGCGACGCCGAGGCCGCGGACGAGGGCGCATGACGGCCGCCCCCGGCGTCTCCGGGCAGCAGCGCCGCCACTCCTCCGGCCAGGCCGCCGATGACGCCTGCCGCGAGGACGACGGCACCGGCCAGTCGCTTCTTCGAACGGCTCCGCTCCGAGGGCAGCTGCCAGGTGGGGTCCTCCGCGGCCGGCACCTCCCAGACGGCCGTGATCATGTCCACGGCCGTCGCGGGCACCGCATCGGCACTCGCTACCTGAGTGACCTGAGAGGCCAGCAGCACCGCGCACTCCTGGGCGGCTTCGGCGGCCGACGGGCGGTCACCCGGTTCCTGGACCAGCGCTTCCTCCACGGTGCGGCGCAGTGGTGCGGGGACGCCGTCCAGGTCGGCCTCGCCCGACATCACGCGGAAGGCCACCACATCGGGCGCGCCGGCCACGAAGGGCAGCCGGCCCGTGGCCGCGTAGGACACGAGTGCTCCCCACGCGAACATGTCACCCGCCGGCCCCGCGGTGCCCTGACGGTACTGCTCGGGGCTGATCCAGCCGGGGGTGCCGGTCATGACCCCGGTACGGGTGACGCTGGTGCCGTCGGCGGCGTGCGCGATGCCGAAGTCCAGCACACGGGGGCCGGCGGGCGTGAGCAGGACGTTCTGCGGTTTCACATCACGGTGCACCACTCCCACGGCATGAATGGCGGCCAGCGCCTGCGCCGTGGCGGCCGCGAAGGCGTACAGGCTCCCTTCCGAGAGCGGTCCGTGAGCGAGCACGTGCTGGTTCAGCGTCGGCCCGGGAACGTAGGCGGTGGCCAGCCACGGGGTCGGCGCGTCCGGATCGGCGGCGAGCAGTGGGACCAGGTGCGGCCCGGTGACACGGGAGGACAGTTCCACCTCGCGCCGGAAGCGAGCCCTGAACTCCGGCTCCTGCGCCTGCTCGGGATGAATCACCTTGACCGCCACGCGCATTCCGTCGGAGGTGACGCCGGCATGGACGGTGCCCATACCGCCCGCGCCGAGACGGCCGACGATGCGGTAGGGGCCTATGCGGGAGGGGTCGCCGGGACGGGCCGGCTGGACTCTTCCGCCGGAGCCGATTGCGCTCACGAACACTTCCTTGAACAGAGGGTGGCCTGGGCAGGCCGCGGTGTGACAGGTGGTCAGGAGGCAGGGCCTTCGGGGGTCCGGTCATACATCGGCCAAGGCGAACAGCGGATGCCGCTCCAAGCCGCAGGGGTGCTGGACAGTGGCAACCGTCCGCATCCGGAGCTCGGCTTCAGCCCCGCCGCGCCAGATCCAGCGCCGCCACCCCCACGAACCAGTCCAGCACCTCGCAGATCTCGTCACCGTTCCGCGCGAAGACACTCAGCGGGAAGGACGGACGCAGCTCCAGCTTCGCCTCGGGCAGGTCGATGCCGTCGATCTTGTTCAGGCGGTTCAGGAGCTCCCGGCGCTGTTCCGTGTCGTCGAAGGGGCTGCGGGTCTTCAGGTACTGGAAGACCACCTCGACCGTTCCGCTCACGGGGTAGATGCCGACCGGCCACATCAGGTGGGGCCGGCGGCTGGTACCAGCGTCCAGCATGGGGAAGCAGCTCGTCTCCTCGTGCCGGCCGTAGGTCACATGGCCGCCCTGGTGGCGCCAGAAGTCGAGGGCTGCCATGACTCCGGCGTACGCGTCCGGCCAGTTCTCCCGTAGCTGCGCACGGAAGCGCTCGGCGGCCGCCTCGTCCTCTCCTTCGGGGAGCGGGTCGTGTACGGCGGGCTGTGTCACGTCCCTGCCCAACAGGGTGGCCAGCTCGGCGGCGGACAGGCGCTGGGAAGGGTGGGCTCGCCCCAGGGAGTCGAAGCGCACTCCCTCGCTCGTCAGCAGGTCCTGCGGCGGCGGCCGGTCGCTGCCGTCCGCCCAGCGGAACGAAGGGGAGATCCTGCCTTCCACAGTGAGCACGCGGTAGGCGCCGATCACCGTCGTGTTGGCGCCCAGGTAGGAGCCGACGGGTACCGGGTGGCTGCCGATCAGCTCGGCGACATCGCCGTAGGTCGTCCAGGTGCCGCTCGGCATCGCGACCAACGCGGACCGCAACTCCGTCCAGCCGGGCCACTCGTCGCCGGCCGGCTTCACTCCGCCGATCGGTCCCGGCCACAGCTCCGTCGCGCGCTCGGAGAGCCTGTCGGCGCGGTGCATGATCTCGGCCTTGCCCCAGCGCTCGGCGGAGGCGATCTCCAGATTCATGCGCAGGGCGCTCGACTCGAGAATCTGCTGCTTGCGCTGGAAGGGATGGTTGGACAGCTTGGAATTGTCGCCGGTCAGTGTCAGGTTGCCGAGCGTGTGTACGAGCAGGTCGTGCAGCTCCTGTGGCGACTGGTTCCCCTCGGTCTCTTCGTCGAGCAGGTCGAACCAGGCCTGGGCCGGGCGCTGGGGGAGGACGTGCTCCACGCTGAGGGACGCCTTGTCGAAGTCGACGGGCTCGGTGGGGCGGTAGCTCTCCTCAAGGCGACGCAGAATGTAACTGCGCTGTGGGGGTCGGCCACTCCAGTAGAACGGCTTGCTGCGGATCGCCTCGCGCAGCTCCTCGTCGCTCGGCCACCGACGGCGTCGGCCTGACAGGAACCGCCGGACAGCTTCGGCCGCCGGCCGGTCGGTCTCCAGCTCCTTCGGGGCCTCCATGAAGATCCGGTTGAGGCCCGTGGTCGGTGTCTGGCAGATGAGGCGCCTCACCAAATACGACTCGACATAGAGCAGGGCTTCCGCCGCGTCTTCGGTAGTCGTGCTGCCTGCCTCGACGAGGTCCAGCAGATGGAGTGCCAGAGGGTAGTGGGTCTGACCGCCCCAGGCCGCGAGGCGTTCCAACACGGTACGGAGAGAAGTTGAGGGCTCACGGGCAGGTTCGACGATCCGGAGGAACCGTCGCCCCCGCTCCGCGAGCTGGGCGACCTCCCGCTGGAGCGCGTCCTCGTCGCCGGCAAGCGGCTGGAGCCGTTTCTGCTGTTCCCGGTAGATCTCGCTCTGTTTCGTCTTGTGGTGGCCGCGCACAACCAGGTCCAGCCAGACGAGGAGTTCGAGGTTCTTTGGTCCGAGGGTCTGTTGCATGGGCAACCACAGCTCTTGGTAGACCCGCTCACCGCGCTTGGGAAGGAGCATGAACACGTAGTTGCGCAGCAGGTCGCTCTGGCTGAGCCCGACGCCCGTGTTGTTGATCGACTCGAAGATGCGGTACACGTTGTCGCCCGGCTCGGCGGTGATCTCCACGATCGAGAGCAGGTCTTTGAGGACGGTCTCGACCGTCGCCACCCATCGCTGTATATCCGCTTCCTGACCCTCGGCGAGCGCACCGCGGAAGAAGCGGTACGCCGCACCGATGTTGTCACCCCCGCCCGCCTCGGCCCGGGACTGGACACATGCGGTGTACGCTTCCCGGTCGGCCTGGGTGGGCAGCAACCGGTAGTGGTCGAAACCCTCGTGGAACTCGTTGACCAGGATCTGCCGGTGCACCCTGTCGGCGGCCCGCGACTCGCCGCTCGCCTTGAGGTGATCGCGCAGGGCGGTGAAGGCCAGCATCAGGGTGGTCAGTCGTTGCTGACCGTCCACGACCAGCCATCTCTGTACGCCGCCCGCTTGGATCTGGCCCGGAGCCAGTACCACTGAGCCGAGGAAGTGCGGTGCCGTGGACTCTCCGGACACATGCTGGTCGACGAGTTCACCGACGTCCTCCCAGAGGCGCTTCAGCTGCTCCCCGCCCCAGCTGTACGTCCGCTGGTAGAGCGGTACTTGGAACTGCTTGTCCCCTTGGACGAGCTTGAGGAAGGTGATCTCCTGGGCGCGCATGCGCTTCCTTTCCCTGCCGGGTGCACAGGTCCTGCCAGTCCGTCCAGCGGCTCGGCCCTCGGTGACAGCGGTCAACTGAATCTAACGTGAACTCAGTCAACGGTGGTGGGTTTTGGTTCATCCTGACGTTCACGTAGGGAGCGCGATGCTGCTCATCAGGCGTCGCTGTCCGCCAGCGCTGCGGTCGACTGGTTGGAGATCCTGGGCATCGTCTCGTTCGGGGACCGGCGCAGAAGCTTGATCGTGCGGCCTTCGACCCAGGCGTTCCACGACTTGAGGTAATAGAGCAGGTGCTCGCGTGAATCGTCATGACGACGGTGGGTCTTGCCCGCCGCCAGGCTGAGCATGGTGTTGCGCAGCGTGAGGCGCGGATCGCCGGGTTCCAGTCGCGCGCCGGTGATGACTCCGTCCTGCCAGGAGGACTGATCGATGTCGGGCCGCGCCTCTGTGGTGACGTACCAGCCAATCGTCGCCGCCGTGACCGTGATGCGGCATGCGCGGTTGAGTGCGATGCCGTGAGAGAGGGCGTCGCGGATGCCCGGGTGCTTCTCGAGCATGACCAGGAGCTGGTCGTTGCTGGTGACGGATGAGCTGCCGCTCCACGCGGAGTTCGGTGCGTGCAGGTAGAGGTGGAGCCCACGCAGGGCTGCGGCCAGGTGCGTTGCGTTGGTCTCGCCGGCGAGGGCGAGCGCGTCCCGACCAGTGCGCTTGCGCCCTGTGTCCATCACTGTGAAGGCGGTGCGGGGCACGCCGTGTGTGACGGTCAGTGGCACTGTGAGCCCGGCCTTGACGATTGCCGCCAACCGGTGCTGACCGTCGATGAGTACATCGTCCTCGTCGAAGGCGATGCCCTGGTGTGTCAACTGCCATTCCCCGCGCTGGATCTGGTCGGCCAGCTGCTGCACCGTGTTCTTGCTGAGAGGCCGGTTGTTGGTGTTTCGCGTGAGCCACTTCGCGGCCAACTCGGGCGAGACGTGTAGCACTTCCATGCGCATGGCGCGTGTGCCTTTCCTTGGGATGGTCGACAGGTTGGACGAAGGACGCAGGAGCATCGTGCGCTAGGCTTGTGAACTAAGTCAATACCTATAAGTGCTTGCTGGCCTGTTATCGATGCGTGATGCGGGTGGCTGCCCGTCGGGACGGCCTCGCCAGATCCCTGCTGATACCCTCGATCCGTGTGCTCAGTTCACACTCGAGTTGACGTGCCGGGGGGCGCGTTGGGTTCGTGCTTCGGGTGGCTGGGGCGGGATTTCTCAAGTGGCCACTACGTGGCCCTCGGAAGCGGTGGGGTGGCGTGTGAGCCAGGGTGAGAGTGTTCTGAGCGACGGTGTGCAACCGGTCGGCTCCAACTATCAGTACGACGACGGGCTGCATGTCCGCGTCGACAACGTCGTGCCGTACGAGCTTGTCGACCCCGAGGACTCCCACGGATACCGCCAAGGCAACGACCTGGTTCGGTGCACGTTGTACCTGAGCAACGGCACGGCACAGCCCATCGACGTCGACGGAATCAGCCTGCTGGTCCGCAGCGGCCCGTACGGAAAGACGGGCCGCCAGGTACAGGACTACAACACCCAAGTGCTCGACGACGAACTAGAGGGCACGCTGCGCAAGGGCCGCCGGATCTCGGCGACCTGGGCCTACAGCATTCCCGCCGGCACCGCTGCGGAGCTGGACATCGAGGTGCGATTCCCGAGCCGACACGAGCGTGAGAGCGTCACCTTCACCACGGTCGTGGCCACTCCGCCGACTCCTGTAGGCACTCGCGTGGGGGCCGAGCGAGCCACACCGGCGCCGCTCCCCGACCAGACAGCGCTGTTCGGCGAACAGCAGCAGTCCCTGTTCGCTGACGCGGAGCCGGATTCCGTGAACGATTCCGGGTCTGCCGATGGGGATGGCCCCCGTGTTCCGAGCCGTTCAGTGCTCGGGGGTGTGCCGTCGCAGCCGACTGGTCCCGAACGACGTGTCGTGCCCGCCCGGACACAGGAGCTGTCCGCCGACGAGACCGACGCCACGCGCGTACGTCAGATCTTCAGGTTTCTCGCCGAGGCCGAGGAGTCCAAGGCCCGGCCCGTCCGCACTCTCGACGGCGCAGCGGGCACCGTGTGGTTCGAGGAACTGCCGGACACCACGGGCGTCGAGGTGATGCTCGACGGGGTGCTCGCCACCGACGACCCAGCCTGGCTGACCGTCACACGCCCAGAGCGCGAGGATGCCCCTCATCCCATGCCCCTGCTCGCGCCCTGGGTGGACGAGACTCGCATCCGGGACTTCAAGCAGACTCGCGCCCCGCACCTGCGCCGACGGATCGAGCCCGAATTTCCGGACTGGTCCGAGGGAATTCCGCTGGAGAAGGCCTACCACGAGCTGGACGAACACCCCATGCGGGAGAAGATCGAGAAGCTGTACGCCGCCTGGGAGCAGGAGTGGCGCGCCTGGGCTGAGCGGCGGCGCGCGATCGACCCCAACGTCCGGCTGTACGACCGGCTTCACAAGATGCATGAGGACGCCGCCAACCTCGGCGAGGCGTACGAACTCGTACTCGGGCTCGGTCGGCTGACTTGGCAGACGACCGGTGGCCAGCGTGTGGAACGGCACCTGGTCACCCATCGGGCCACCATCCAGCTCGACCCGTCCACAGGCACGCTCACTGCCGCTCCCGACCCGACCGGCGTCGGTCTGGAACTCGAAGAAGGCATGCTCGAAGGAGCCCAGCATGTGCCGGGTCCCGTGCGGGAGGGAATCGTCGAGGTGCTGGAAGGCGCCTCCGACGTCACCGACCCCGAACATCTCGAAGCCCTGCACACTGCCCTGCGCAGCTGGGCCAACGCGGCGCACAGCGCCGGAAGCTACGTGCCGACCGTGGAACGCGCCAAGCCGCGTACCCTCGACGTGCCGCAGGTAGGGCTCACACCCGCACTCGTCCTGCGTGAGCGCAACCGTCGGTCGACCATGGACGCACTCAAGGCCATCGCCCGCCAGATCGACGCGGGCACCCCTCCCACCGAACTGCTCGGCTACATCGCCGGCCGCGACGGGGCGTTGACCGCCGCCGATCTCGCGGCGGCCGAAGACGACGGCACGGAGACCGACACCGGCGAGATGTACTTTGCGCTGCCCGCCAATGAGGAGCAGCGCACGATCGCCGAACGTCTGCGTGCGAACCGGCTTGTCGTCGTACAGGGCCCGCCCGGCACCGGCAAGACGCACACCATCGCCAACCTGGTCACGGACCTGCTCGCCCAGGGCAAGCGGGTCCTCATCACCAGCCACACTCCGCGCGCCCTGCGCGTACTGCGGGACAAGCTGCCGGAGTCCGTCCGTGACCTGTGCGTGAGCCGTACCGAGGACGGCGCGGCCGCCCAACGAGAGCTCGAGGCATCCGTACAGAAGATCCTCAGCGAGTACGCCGGTTACGACCCGAAAGCCTCGCAGCGTGAGATCCGTGCGCTCCAGGCACGGCTCGCCGCGGCCCGGTCCGCCCAGCAGGCCATGCTGCGCGATCTTGCCGTGCTGCGTGAGCAGGAGACCCATCGCTTCGTGGCCGAGATCGGCGACTACAGCGGCAGTCTCCAGGAGATCGCCGAGCGCCTCACCGCCGAGGCGGGACGGTACGACTGGCTCGGCCGGGTCCCGCAGGAGCGGCCCACTCTGAGCGCCGACGAAGCTCTGCGCCTCCTGCAGGCCACGCGCGCCTTCACTCCGCACCACCAGGCTCTGGCCGCCGAAGTACCCGGCCCCTCCGAGCTGCCGAGCCCCGGCGACTTCGAGGAAGCCGTCTCCGTCGTGCGTTCGGCGGAGGAGGCGCACGCTGCGGTGCGGCGGGATCCGCTGAGCGAGGAGTACGACACGGCCGTGCGCGGCCTCGGAGAGGCCGAACAGCAGCGGCTCTCGACGGCTCTCGACTCCTTCACCGCTACCCGGGCGCGTGCCGCATCGCTCGCCGCTGCGGCCGGAGAGTGGGCCGTGGCGCTTCTGAAGGAGGTGACCGCGGGCCAGGACTGGCAGGCGCGCAGCCGCCAGGCCGCCGTCACCGATGCCCTCGCGGCGGTCGACGCCTCGCTTGCCGCGCTGGGTACCGCGATGGTCAGCGGCCTGGAGCAGTACGACCCGGCCACCGCGCTCGGCCAGGCCACCACTCTGCACGACGGGCTCGGTCAGGGGCAGAAGCTGCGCGGGCCGCTCGGCACGCGCTCGAAGCTGGCCAAGGTCGTCGGCGCGTTCGTGGAGGCCGTCCGGGTCGACGGGCGGGCTCCCGAGGATGTCGGAACAGCGGCCGTCGTTCTCGCCCGCGTACAGCTCGAATTGCGCCTTGCGCAGGTCGAATCCGAGTGGGCAACCCCCGTCGGCGCCTGGCAGGGGCACGGTCCGCGACTCGCTCGCCTACGGCAGGACGCTGAAGCGCTCGAAGCGCTTCTTGCCGTCGCCGCCGCCCGCACCGACGTGCTCACCGCCGCAGCCACCTCCCCGGAACTGGCCGTCGCCACCTGGCAGGACCCGCCCGTCGAGAATGCCGTACGAGGCCTGCTGCGCGCGGCGACCACGCTGCGCGCCGCCGAACAGTCGCGCAGGGTCATCGCGGACACCGAGGAACTCCTGCGCACCTGGAGCGACCGGCCGGGCGTCTCGCCTGTCGTCACGCGTGCACTTGACGCCGTGCGCGCCCAGAACCCCGATGGTTACCGCGAGTTCAGCCACGAGATCGCCGAGGTCCGCGAGGCCGCCGGGCTACGGGTCGAACAGCACGCAGCACTCACACGCGTGCGCGAGGCGTTCCCCGCACTCGCCGAGGGGATCACCGACGCCCCCGAGGACGCAGCCTGGGACACCCGGCTGCCGCTGCTCGCCGAGGCCTGGGCCTGGTCCGCGTGGCGGGACCGTATGGAGCGGCTCACCGATCCCGAGGCCGAGCGCGCCCTGCGGAAGCGCCTGACGGAGGCCGACGACGAGGCACGCATCATGCTCGCCAGACTCGCCGCCGCCCGCGCCTGGCACCGCTGCCTCGGACTGCTCACCGGTGACCAGTCCCGGGCGCTCAGTGCGTACCAGCAGGCCGCTCGCCGCATCAAGGGCAAGTACCAGCACCGCTACCGGCGCGACGCACAGGCCGCACTCCGCAAGGCGCAGACAGCGGTTCCGGCGTGGATCATGCCGCTGCACCAGGTCGCGGAGACCGTGCCCATGGACCGGCCCGGCATGTTCGATGTCGTCATCGTCGACGAGGCCAGCCAGTCCGGCCTGGAGGCCATGCTGCTGAGCTGGCTCGCCGACCGGATGGTCGTCGTCGGCGACAGCAAGCAGGTCAGCCCCTCCAACGTCGGCCTCAAGCAGGACGAGTACTTCCACCTGAGGGATCGGCTGCTCACGGCACTCGAGCCGGATGTCCGCAGTCTCTTCGGGCCCGAGTCCAGCTTCTTCGATCTCACGGAGGCACTTTCCGCCGGCCGCGGCACGCTCATGCTCAAGGAGCACTTCCGGTGCATGCCGGAGATCATCTCCTTCTCCAACGAGCTCTGCTACAACGGTCGGCTGCAGCCGCTGAGGCAGTACGGTGCCGACCGGCTGCCCCCGGTCCGTACCGTGTACGTCGAGGACGGCGAGGCCTTCGGCAGCAACACCCGACTGGCCAACACCGCCGAGGCCGAAGCGCTCGTCGAAGCGATCGTGCGCTGCTGCGCAGACCCCGCGTACGACGGGAAGACCATGGGCATCATCAGCCTCCGCGCCAGCAAGGGGCACTTGGCGGAACTGGAGAATCTGCTCGCCGAACGCCTCGACTACGAGCAGCGTGAGGAGCGACGCATCCGGGTCGGCGACGCAGAGGACTTCCAGGGCGACGAACGCCACGTCATGTTCATCTCCTGCGTCAACTCGGCTACCACCGCTGCCGGGACCGTGCCGGGTGGCTTCAACGGCAAGACGTACGAGCAGCGGCTCAACGTCGCCGCCTCCCGCGCCCAGGACCAGGTGTGGGTGTTCCACAGTGCGCGCACGGAACAGTTCCACGAGAACGACCTGCGTCGACAGTGGCTCGACCACCTCACCCGGCCTGCGGAGGAGGACACCGTTGCCGTCGCGGGTGAGGTGCTGCCCGATGTACGGCACGAAGCGTTCGACAGCCTCTTCCAGCAGAAGGTGTATCTGGAGCTGATCACGCGCGACTACCGTGTGCGGCCCGGCTACCGCGTCGGCCGCCACGCGATCGACCTGGTCGTCGAGGGCGGGACACGCAGACTCGCCGTAGCCTGCGACGGTGACGCCTTCGCGGAGGGCGAGGACGCGTCGACGGCGGCTGCCAGGCAGCGCGACCTGGAGCGCGTCGACTGGACCTTCGTCCGCATCCGCGGAAGCCGGTTCCACCTAGACCGTGAGCAGGCGCTCGCGCCGCTCTGGGCGGAGTTGGAACGGCTGGGGATCGAGCCGGTCCGGGAGGACCCGGAGGAGTCCGTACTTCCAGCCGAGGATGGGCAGACCGATGTCTCGCCCGCCGGCGATCCGGTCGGGGACGACGGGGTGAGCGCGCGCAGGGAGGGCGCAAGCCAGCGAGCTGATTCCCAGGCAGCCGCTGTCACGCCGACCCGGCCGGTGATTTCGGTCGTCGAGCCCAGGGACCCACGCGAATCCACGCCGGCTCCTGCAAGTGAGGCGGCGACTCCCGCGCCGGCTCCGCTGCAGGGGAGAACCCCGGCCTCGGCGCCCGTGCGCACATCGGCACCGGCAGCCAAGCCCGTCGCACGGCCCGTGGCATCCGTGCCTCGACCGCAGCGGGGACAGGTGCCTCTCCGAGCCCCACAGAATTCTCTCCCCGTTCAGGAGATTCCGGCTGCCGCCTTCCAGCGGCTGGTCCGCGAGATGCAGGAGTTGCAGGTCGCTGTCGACGCTCCGGACGAGATTCCCGACGGCATGGACGCGGCCAACCTCGTCTTCCTCAGGAAGACAAAAGCCGATCAGCGTGATCGCCGAACGAAGCGCCTCGGTTTCCTGCGGACGTTCATCGACGCTGTCCGTGTCGGGCAGGAGACGGGCACGCCGAAGGTCGTGATCCCCGGTGCCCTGCTCGTCCTCGAATTCGACGGGCAGGTCGATGACGGCACCTTGTACACAGTTGCCGAACTGCCCACCGATGAGGCGGACATCGTTTCTCCGTCGTCTCCGTTGGGGCACGCACTGATGTGGCAGCCGCCGGGGCGTGAAATCTCGTACGACGCCTCTCAGGACAAGACGCACACCGTCGTCGTCCGGGAGATCCGGGTCTGAGGTCTGAGGCTCCTGGACCAAGGCCGGAGGAAGACTCGGAACAACTGCATCCACCGATGGGACCCGCCGCCCGAACCGGCTTTTGGTTCGGGCGGCGGGGCTTGTGCGTCTCAGCCGGCGACCGGGTCCAGCATGCGGCTCCGCTCACCGCTCCACGAGATGGCGAGGGCATCGCGGGCCCGCGTGCACGCCACGAACAGCAGGCAGTGCTCGGCCAGCAGATCCGATTGGTGCTGCACGGGATCAACCTCGGCCGGCGTCACATGCGGGGCGAACGGCAGCACACTCGACGTGACGCCCACGACGGCCACGCAGCGGAACTCCAACCCCTTCATCGCGTGCATGGTGGCCACTCGCACCCCTGATATCCCCGGACCCGGATCGTCCTTGACCGCGACCGCCGGGATGCCCTCCCGCCGCAGGCGGGTGATGACCGCGTCGACCAGCGTGTTGAACCGGGCGCACACGGCCACCTCGGACGGTTTGACACCGTCCTGGTCGATCCAGGTCCGGATCTGCTCGATCAACGCCCGCAGCTCCTCGTCCTGGCTGCCGTATCCGCGTGCTGCCGGGATACGGCCGTGCAGCTGGGATCGGTAGCCCCGGAGCGAATCCCGGCCGCTGTCCTCGTCGTCGTCCTCACCGAGTCGGCCCACGGGCTGACCGTCGAGCAGCGATGCGGACCAGCGCAGGATCTCTTCCGTGCTGCGGTAGTTGAGACGCAGCCGGGACGTACGCCCTCGGACGTTGATACCCAGCGAGCGCAGCGAGACGCGGGAGTCGTAAATCCGCTGATGGGGGTCGCCGACGAGGAACATGTCGTCGGACTGGGAGGCGACGCAGGCGCGCAGCACTCGCCACTGGGCCGGATGGAGATCTTGGGCCTCGTCCACGACGACGTGGCGGTAGCGCGGCCCGCCGTCGGCCAGGATCCTCGCGGCCTGGTCGCACAGCTGCGTGTACGTCGCCGAGTCGCGCGAGGCGAGATCTGCAGCGAACCGGTCCATCACGCGCCACAGCCGGGCTCTTTGTACTCGCCCCACCTGGGTACCGCGCCCCCGTCGTACACAGCGCAGGTACTCCTCGGGTGTACGCAGGCCCTGCGCCAGGACGACGTTGCGATACTCCTGGGACAGGAACTGTTCCGTCCACGGGAGTTCCTCGCGTGCGGTGGCACGCGTCCAAGCGCTCTTCTCCGCGCCGGCAGTAAGAGGTTTCGGTGAACTGCCCCGCGCCTCCCGGATGATCCGGGCGGCGAGCGAATCCACCGTCGTGACGTCGACGCGTTCCAGCAGGTGGGCGTCGGCGTCGCCGAGCAGGAGCGCCAGGCTGTCCCGCAGAGCAGCCGCCATGGCGTTCGTGAAGGTGGTCAGCAGGATCCGGTCGCCCTCACGACCAGTACGCAGCAGATGTCGGACGCGGTGCAGGGCGACGACCGTCTTGCCGGTGCCGGGGCCGCCGGTGACCTGAGCGGGTCCGTTGAAGCCTGGGTGATAGGCGTACCGGCGCTGGGCGGGGTGGAGGAAGATGCGCCAGCGGGTGAGGTCCTCGGTGAGGATCCGCTCCAGCTCGCCGGGGCCCGTCACTTCCACAATGCGGTTGGGGGTGTTGAGAATTGCTTCGGTGAGGGTGATCGTCGGCCGGTCCTCTGCCGTGCGCACGGTCTGCCCACGCGGAGCGATCAGCTGCTCCCAGACATCTTCGGGGGAGTAGTCGGCCGCCAGGTACTCCAGCACCTCGTACTGGTCGGCGGGCATCATGGGTGGTGCCATGACCGTCAGATCGTCGGCCGTGACACAGACGCGGGCCAAGCGCAGGACCTGATCGTCGACGCCGAGGTCGCGCAGCACGGTGTCGGAGTGCTTCTCGAAGAGGCGGGCAGGGGTGGCGACCGCCTTCGTCTCGAAATAGGTCTCCATCTGCTCAAGGGCTTCGACGTTGCGTACCTCGAGGCCTCCGGTGGCGCCGTTGACCGAGTAGGCGCGCTTGCAGGCCCAGTTGATCGCCTCGTCGTGAGGTGCGACCCGAAGAAGTGTGAACAGCTCGCTTCCGTCATCGGGGGCGAGCAGAACGCCTCGGTAGAACTTGGTGATGCGTATGGTGCGGATCCGGGGATCCCGCGCCCGCTCGAGTTTCTCCAGGTGCATGCCCTTGCTGGCGTGGAGCTGGGAAACGGTCATGCTCCGGAACATCTGGATCGCGTCGTTGACTTCCTTCTGGACGGGCCTCTGGAGCGAGATGAGGTCCGCTACGAAGTCGTCGGAGAGGGCGAGTCGGGGCATGGGCGTCCTCAGGTCGCGGGTGGTCGGTGGCCGAGGACCAGCCTAGAGACTCGTTCCGCCAGGAGTGACGGAGCTCCGCAGATCGTTGTGTGAACTCAGTCAACGGTCTATATTTCTCGTGCTGTCGTACGATCGATCCACGCTCGCGCCCCACCGGATCTGTCCGAAAGGACCCACCGAATGCCGGCCCAGCCTGCTCAAGCCGCTGTACCGCACCCGCTTGACGAAGTGCCTCAGACGTTTCGTTCCGGGGACTCGTACGCGGTGCGGGACGGACTTGTCACCTACATCCGCCGCGATCTGCTGGGACCCTGGGACGGTGAAACTGAGACTCTGTCGAGCGCCTCTTCCGGGCCGCGCGACCGTTACCTCGTTGGCATGCTTGGGCCGCAACCCCAGGCCGTCACCGGAGAGGGGATCGCACTCGCGGCCGCCCAGAGCGCGGACAGTGACTCGGGCGACGAGCAGGAGGGCGACGACGGTGAGCCCCAGGACCGGTTGACCCCGCAGGCCGCCGGACACATCTGGGCATCCTCCATGGGGCTGTCCTTCACGGTCCCCGCTTCTGTCGGCACACTCAGCGCCCACGTCCGCTGGGGCCGCTACACGCAGTCCGAGGAAGCCACGGACCGGGGCACCACCCGTAGGGTCTGGTCGCGCGAACCGATCGAGTACCCGGTGGACATCGACGTGACCGGTGCGGCCGACCGGATCGTCAAACTCGAAGGCGACGCCGTTGTCCTCGACATACAAGTACGACAGCACACCGGTCGAGCCGGCGCCGAAGATCTGCGCGTCGTCGAACTGACCCTGGTGAACCGGCAGCAGGACAGCCGCGAGGCTCGCGACGCCCACTGGCTCTTCCAGACCGCGATCGAGGTCACCGCGTTTCCGGACGACCAGGCCGCGGTCTTCCTCCCGGTCGATGACCCTCTGGATCTCGCGAACCGAGGCAACGCCCCCGAGGACCCCGAGGATCGGCGGCTCCGTCTCCTCTACCGGGACAGCCTCAGCCACGCCAAAGGCCGTAACGTCGCCGCGCATGCACATGTGCGCAACGGTGAGCGCAACGCGCACCGCCTCACCACCACCTGGCTTCCGGAGGACGACGTCCGGGCCACTACCGCACCCACCCTCGAGGAGCAGGATCTCCTCCGCGGGCTCGAGCTCGGCATGGACGAACTCGCCTCGCTCGCGGTGCCTGCCCGCCGAACCGAACTCAGCGCCGCACTCGCCCCGCTGGCCGACGGCTACGGCACATGGCTCGAACAGCAGCGTCGCAAGGCTCACTCGCTCCCCGATGACCTGCGCGAATCGGCGGGCGTCGCCATCGAACAGGCACTGGAGATCTGCGACCGGATAACTCTGGGCATCGACAGGCTCGTGGCCGACGAAACCGCCCTGGAGGCCTTCCGGTTCGCCAACCGGGCCATGGCACTCCAGCGCCGCAACACCGCTATTGCCGCCGCTCGCGCCGGTCGTGAGGACGACCGCGACTCCTACCAGGAGGCGTACGACGAGGTCTACGCCAAGGGCAAGGAGGCTGCCAGCTGGCGTCCATTCCAGCTCGCTTTCGTCCTTCTGAATCTCGACTCACTCACCCAGCCGGGGCACTCCCACCGTGGCACCGGCCGCGAAGCACTCGTCGACCTGCTGTTCTTCCCGACCGGTGGTGGCAAGACCGAGGCCTACCTCGGCATCGCCGCCTACACCTTCGCGCTGCGACGCCTGCAAGGCACGCTTGGCTCGGGACCGGAGGCACGCAGCGGTGAGGCGGGCGTCGGTGTCCTCATGCGCTACACCCTGCGCCTCCTGACCGCCCAGCAGTTCCAACGTGCCGCCGCACTGGTCAGTGCCTGCGAGGTGCTGCGCCGCGAGGAATTCGCGCGGGACGTCCGCTGGGGCGCCACCCCGTTCCGTATCGGACTCTGGGTGGGAACCTCTGTCTCGCCCAACTGGTTCGACGAGGCCAAGGAGCAGATCGCCGACGCCAGGGAGAGCGCGAGCGACAAGCACGCGCGGGTCCTTCAAGTCCTCACTTGCCCCTGGTGCGGCAGCGGACTGACGGCCCGCTCCCACATGGAGTACGACGAAGGACGGCGCCGCGTTCTGCTGTACTGCCCGCGCGGGGAAGGCGAGGACCGCTGCCCCTTCTCGCGGCGCGAATCGCCTGGCGAGGGCATCCCCGTGCTCACCGTCGACGAGGAGATCTATCGGCTCGCCCCGTCTCTGCTGATCGCCACCGTGGACAAGTTCGCCCAGCTGCCCTGGAACGGGTACGCCGGTCTGCTGTTCGGCAGGGTCACCGAGCTCTGTCCCCGCCACGGCTACCGCCACGACGACCTTGACGCCAAAACCGGTTGCGGAAGCCGCCACAACGCGAAGGGCGACATGCCCGGCGTCACCGCACAGCCCGTCACCCGCCTGCGGCCCCCGGACCTGATCATCCAGGACGAGCTGCACCTGATCTCCGGTGCGCTCGGCACCATCGTCGGCCTCTTCGAGTCCGCCGTCGATCAGCTGTGCACCTGGAGTGTCACCGACGCCCGGGGACAACGCCACGAGGTCGGGCCCAAGATCGTCGCATCGACCGCGACCACTAAACGGGCCGCCGATCAGGTACTCGGCGTCTTCGGCCGCAAAGTCGCCGTCTTCCCGCCGCAGGTCCTCGACGTCGGTGACACCTTCTTCTCCCGACAGGTCGAGCTGAGCCGCGAGAACCCCGGCCGCCGCTACCTGGGCGTGTGCGCGCACGGCACCCGCCTCAAGGCTGCCGAGATCCGGGTCGCCGAGATCCTGCTCCTCGCCGGGCAGCAACTTTTCGACGACTACGGCAAGCCGGCCGACCCCTATATGACGCTTGTCGGCTACTTCAATGCGACCCGCGAACTCGCCGGCATGCGGCGGTACATGGACGACGACATCACCACCCGCGTGCGCTCCAACGGCAGCCGCAGAGGCCAGGACACGCTGGCCGATCGCATCGTGAGCAGAGCCGGCATGCTCAGCATCCAGGAACTGACCTCGCGCATTTCCTCCGCTGACATCGGCGCAGCCCTCAAGCGCCTGGAAATCGGGTTCGACCCCGAGCGCGACACCTCGGACCGGCGACGCGCCTTCCTGCGCGAGTATGCGACTGCCATGAAGGAGAAGCGTGAACCCCGCGCCGCCATGACGCCGACGGCCAGACAGGCAGTCGACGTCGTCCTCGCCACCTCCATGCTGCAGGTGGGTGTCGACGTCTCCCGGTTCGGTCTGATGCTGGTCGTCGGCCAGCCCAAGAACACCGCCGAGTACATCCAGGCGTCCTCGCGCGTCGGCCGTGACGCCAAACGCCCGGGTCTCGTCGTGACCCTCTACAACTGGTCACGCCCCCGAGATCTCGCCCACTACGAAGACTTCGAGCACTACCACGCCTCGTTCTACCGCCAGGTCGAAGCTCTCTCCGTCACCCCGTTCACCCGCCGAGCCCTCGACCGGGGCGTGGCCGCCACTTATGTCGCCGCGTTGCGCCAGGCCGCATACGACACGTCGCGCAACCTGGACGCCCACCATGTCGACCTCAACGGGCCGCTCGCCCAAGACGTCGAACGTCGGCTTCTGGAACGGGCCGAACGGGTGGGGGGCGAGCGGCCGCGCCAATATCTGAGCGAACGTCTGGACCGACTGAAGGACGAATGGCGCCGCAAGCGGGACGAGAACAGCTCGGCCCTCGGCTACCGGAAGGAGAAGCGCAAGACGACGATCGTGAGCGGGCTGCTGAGGCGGGCAGACGGATCCCGGTGGACCGAGCTGACCGTCGGCCTGTCGATGCGCGAGACGGAGAACGAAATCAACCTCCTTCTCCCCGGTGGCGGCGCCTTTCTCGACGAATCCTCAGGAGGCGGCCCGGACTGGAACTTCGGAGCCCCCGACACTGATTCCGACCCCGACCAGGACATGGCGGCCACCGTGGACAGCGACGAGTACGGACCTACCACTGGCGACGCGGCCAGGAAGGGACAGCGATGACCACCCACGGCAATCGCAGGGTCGGAGCCGTCCGTCCCAGCCACCTCATGTTCACCGCCGGTATCGGCTCCCTCGTCGATCTGCCGAATTTCTCGGTTCTCGTCAAGGGACTTGACGCCTGGAGCTACTCCGGCATCACCGATTACGACATCGACGAGCCTCGGCTGCGCGCCGCCGTCAACCGATCCCTCCAGCGCTACGGGCGCGGACAGGTCGAGCAGTTGCGCGCCGCCCCATGGCTGGAGGGTGGGGACGCGGACCCCAAGGGCTGGGCTGCGCAGGGTGTCGGGGTGCCCGTCACACCGTTTCCTCAATGGCTGCGCTGCACCGCCTGCAATGTGCTGGCCGCCGTCGACTCCAGTGAGTTCGCCTTCATCAACTCCAACCCGCGTACGCCGCACGAAGCGAAGTTCGTCCACGACTGCAAGCGGGGGAAGCCTCTCGCCGTCGCTGCCCGCTTCACCCTCGTCTGCACTGTCGGCCATCTCGATGAGTTTCCGTACACGGCATACGTCCACCACGGGCAGGCCTGCAGCAAGACGCCGCGCCCGAAGCTGCGCATGAAGGACCACGGCGGCAACCAGGCCGCCAACGTCACCATCGAATGCGTCGCCTGCGGCGAGAAGCGCAACATCCGCGAGGCGATGGGCGAGCGAGGCCGCCGCAACCTACCGCTGTGCCGCGGACGTCACCCGCACCTGGGCACATACGCGGCGAACGGCTGTGCTCAGGACTCGGTCCTGATGGTGGCGGGCGCGTCCAATCAGTGGTTCCCGCTCACTCTCAGCGCTCTGGCCCTGCCCAAGGGGCAGGGCGGAGACATTGACAAGCTCCTCGACGACCACTGGCCCGACTTGCAACTCATAGATGATCGCGGACAGTTCGACTTCATGGCACGCATGCCCAAGTTCGGGTTCCTCAAAGAGTTCGAGGCCGACGCGGTCGTCGCGGCCATCGCGGCTCGTAAGCAAGGATCCGACGGACTGGCTCCCTCCGCGCCCGACGTCCAGGCCGACCTCTTCGGCCCCGAATGGGACGCGCTCTCGGGCCCCGTTCCAGCGCCGAGTGACGACTTCGCCCTGCGGAAGGTCTCCGTTCCGCCCCGCCTCGGCGAACTCTTCTCAGACATTCGCCAAGTGGAGCGGCTGCGCGAGGCACGCGCCCTGATCGGTTTCACCAGGCTCGACGCCCCTGACCCTGAGTCGCCGGAGATCGCCAGCCGGGTAGACCTGTCCCGCGGTACGCAGCCCTGGGTGCCGGCCAGCGAGGTTCGCGGCGAGGGCATCTTCCTTCGTGTGCGGGACGGCCTCATGGCCGACTGGGTGGCACGTATGGAGAAGTCGCCGCATATGGAGGCCCACAGGGAGGCTTTCGGTCGATTCCGCGCAAACCGAAAGTCGGACCGCAAGACGAGCGACTTCGATCCCTTCTTCGGTTGGCCCGGGGCACGGTACATCGCCCTGCACACGCTTTCCCACCTTTTGATCCGTACCATCGCCCTGGAATGCGGCTACAACTCGGCCTCACTCGCAGAGCGAATTTATGCGGGAGACGAAAAGAACCCAAGGACGGGCATTCTCATCTACACCGCTGTTCCCGATTCGGAGGGCACCCTCGGAGGCCTTGTTTCGCTTGCTGAGGAGCGCGAGTTCGACCGGATCGTCCGTCGTGCCCTGACCGACGCCGGGCACTGCTCGGCCGACCCACTGTGCTCCGAGCGCCTGCCGCACGACCCGGGCGACTACCTGCACGGAGCCGCCTGCCATGTCTGTCTCTTCGTGTCCGAGACCACATGCGAGCGCGCAAATCGGTTCCTGGATCGCCGCTTCCTCGTACCGCTTTCCGGAGACAAGGAACAAGTACTGACACCGGTCGGCCTGCTGCCGTGAGCAGAAAAGAGTTCGAGGGAGCTGCTGAGGCTGCCGTTCTGGCCCTGGGCCCCTCTCGTGGCAAGGACCTCGCCGGACTGCTGGCTCAACGACGCAGCAGAGAGCGGGTACTGACCGAGCTGGCAACACCGGGGATCAGCGTGGCCGTCGAGAAGCTGTACGACGCGGTGGAGACGGAGTCGATTCCCTTCGCCGAGGCGGCGGCCTACGTTCGGGGCTATGTCGCGGCTCTGCTGCATGCCCGGGAAACGGTTCAAGTCCGTACGGTGTGGAGCGGCCCCTCGACGCCGGCCGTGCCGGTGCGGGCGACTGCCCAGGTGCTTGTCGAGGTCATCAATGAGTCTCGTGACGAACTGCTGGCCATGACTTACGCGGCCCGCCCGTATCCGGCCCTGACACAGGCTTTGACCGAGGCCGCGGCAAGGGGTGTGAAAGCGCACGTCGTGGTCGAGACACTGGCGGGCGCGCGCGGTCTCCTCTCGGGCCGGGAACCAGCCGATGCGTTCGTGTCCGTTCCTGGGTTGCGTCTTTGGCACTGGGCACGTGACTCGGCCGGGCACGCTCACTCGCGCCAGCACGCCAAACTCGCGGTCGCCGACCGTCGCATGCTCTTCCTGGGCAGCGCCAACCTGACCGAGTCCGCGGCGCGGCGCAATATCGAGGCAGGGGTCCTGGTGACGGGCGGCGAGGCACCACGGCGTGCAGCAGAGCACATTGTTGAGCTGCAACGCTTGGGCATACTCCGGCCCTTTCGACCTTGAACGGGTAGGTTCTGGTCTCGGAGCTCGCCCCTTCCCGCTGCGACCAAAGAATCAGGGGCCCATGAGTCCGAAATCCCCTTGCCTGATCGCCACATGTATGTCGAGGATCGACTTGCGGGTGTCCTGACACTGGGCACCCAACTCGCAAGTGACTACCGCGGCACCCGCCATACCGCGACGGTTGACGTAGATGGAGTCGTCACCCTGCCCAGTGGCGACCACTTCACCAGCGCAGACGAGGCGGGAAGACCGGTGTGCAGAACCCGCCGATGCATAGGCATGCCCTATGGCACGTCACCAGCCGGATGGAGCGCACGGTCCGCGGTCTTCCCGGGCGCTTGGGCCGGGAGCGGGCAGCGTGCCGGAGCTCATTCTCGGCCTGGTACGCGGGCAGGACTTCGGCGACCTGTTCATCAGTGCCGTATCGCTGGCGGTGGCGGCCATCCCCGAGGGCCTGCCCGCGGTGGTCGCGGCGCAGCAATGCGCCGCCGCCCACCGCCACCTCATGACCGCACCCGACCACCGAGCCGAGATGACCATCCGCTTCGCCATCTGGAACCAGATCACCGGCGCTGCCGACGAGCCCACCACTGCCTGACCACAGGCCCGGAACCCGGCACCACCACGCCCCGACACGTCGTCAGGCACCACACACCCAACATACCCGGCGAAGCCCAGCCGCGTCGCGCCCCGCTTGCCGGACACAAGCTCCTGCTTGTCCTTGAGCAGTGTGCAGTGCTCGACCACTCGTCCAGGTCCAACGGGATACGGGCCACGGTCGTCGATCGTCCTCGCGAGGCTCCACTCACCGCAGTCGTACGGCCTCGGACTCACCCACACGGGTGAAGCCCTCCCGAAATCACCACCGTTTGCGGTTGGTGACACGGTTCTTACCGGCACCCCGTTGACCTTGCGTGTATGCAACATGCAAGATCACACGTTATGAGATCAATATCAACTTCCGCGCCTACCAGGGGCGACACCCCATGGCCGGCGCGGGCGACGCGAGCGACCGTGGCCGCCGCCGCGGTGACTCTGCTCGCAACGACCATGCCCGCAGCGGCGCATGGCACCCCGTTGGCCCCGACGGCGGCCGGGCGATCAGGCGCCTCGGGCGACCGGACGGTCACCAAGACGTGGACCGTGACCCTGGTGACCGGCGATGTGGTGAAGGTCGAGCGGTTCGCCGACGGCCGGCAGGCCGCGACCGTCAAGCCGGCCCCTGGCCACGAGAAGGAGGTGTTCAGCACCCGCGACGTCGACGGCACCCTGCATGTCACACCGTCGTCGGCGATCCCCTATGTGGCCTCGGGACAACTGGACCGAAGCCTTTTCAATGTCACCTCGCTCATCGAGCAGGGCTATGACGACGCCCGCAGCGCCCGGTTGCCGCTGATCGTCTCCTACGCCGAGGCCGTCGACTCGCTCCGGGAGCAGAAGGCACCGGCCGGAACCCGCCGGACCGCCGTGCTGAACAGTGTGCACGGTGCCGCACTGAGCGCCGACAAGGCCGAACTGCCGGACTTCTGGAAGTCCGCTACCGCCGCGCCGTCGCAGAAGAACCGGAAGTCCGGCCCCGAGCTCGCCGGGCACATCGACAAGGTGTGGCTGGACGGCAAGGTCAACGCCGAGCTCGACCGCAGTGTGGAGCAGATCGGGGCACCGGACGTCTGGAAGTCCGGCCCGACCGGGAAGGGCGTCAAGGTCGCGGTGCTCGACACCGGCGCCGATCCCGAACACCCCGACCTGCGGGGCAGGATCGCCGGCGGGCAGAACTTCACCACGGACGAGAACACCGATGACGGCCACGGCCACGGCACCCATGTGGCCTCCACCGTCGCGGGCAGCGGAGCCGGCTCCGACAGCACCCGCAAGGGCGTCGCGCCCGACGCCGAACTCCTCATCGGCAAGGTGCTCGGCAGCGACGGGTCCGGTTACAACTCCTGGGTGATGGCCGGCATGGAGTGGGCCGCCCACTCCGGCGCCGACATCGTCAACATGAGCCTGGGCGGCCCGCCCCAGGAGAACGACCCGATGGCCGCCGCCCTCGACCGGCTGACCGAGGAGACCGGCACCCTCTTCGTGACCGCCGCGGGCAACTCCGGCCCCGGCACCGGCACCGTGGGTTCGCCCGGCATCGCGAACCGGGCGCTGACCGTGGGAGCGGTGGACCGCGACGACACCCTCGCCGAGTTCTCCAGCCGGGGTCCGGTGGGCGACTCGTCCGAGATGAAGCCCGAGATCACGGCGCCCGGTGTGGGCATCGTGGCGGCCCGCGCCCACGGCACCTCCATGGGCGCCCCGGTCGACGACCTCTACACCGCGGCCTCCGGCACCTCCATGGCCACGCCCCATGTGGCGGGCGCCGCCGCGCTGTTGCGCCAGCAGCACCCCGACTGGAGCCCCGCCCGGATCAAGGACGCCCTGGTCTCCACCGCCAAGGTCGTCGAGGACACCGAGACGGACGCCCAGGGCGGCGGCCGGATGGACGTGGCGCGAGCCTCGGCCCAGACCGTGCACGCCACCGGCACCCTCAACCTCGGCGCCGTCCAGCCCGGCCAGGACCCGGTGAACGGGACGGTCACCTACACCAACGACTCCGACAGTGACGTAGAGCTGTCCCTGTCGCTGGAGGTCAAGGGCGCCGGAGGCACCGCGGCTCCCGCCGGGCTGATCGAGGCCGGCAAGTCGTCGGTCACCGTGCCCGCCGGTGCGACCGCCACCGTGCCCGTCAAGGTCACGCCCACCGAGGCCGCCCGCGGCCGGTACACCGGCCACCTGACCGCCACCTCGGCCGACGGCTCGGTGAAGGCCGGTACCGCCGTCGCGGTGACGGTCCAGGGGAAGCTGCGCACCATCACGCTCACCGGCCTCGGCCGTTCGGGCCAGGAACCGTCCACCGTCACCTGGTTCCAGATCTTCGGCAGTGATCCGCGATGGGACTTCATCGGGTACTACCTGCCTGAGATCCACGGCCCGAACGTCACCTTCCAACTCCCTGAGGACACCTACTTCTTCGAGGCGCTGGTCGGGTCCAAGAACAGCACCGGCGACGAACACAGCATGGACGTCCGTCCGGAGCTGAAGGTCGACCGCGACCTCACCCTGGTGGTGGACGCGAGCAAGGCCGTCAAGGTCGACATCCGCACCCCGAAGCCGGCCGAGTCGCAGGGCATGGTGCACTACGGCTTCCACCGCGCCTTCGGCGGCCGGGACATCTCCAGCAGCGTGATCGAGTACAGCGTCATGAACACGCTGTACATCACCCCGACGGACAAGCCCGCCAAGGGTTCCTTCGAGGCCTACTCCCGGTGGCAGCTCGCTCCTCCCCGTATGACCGTCAAGGCCCTCGGCCCGGGCGCCCCGGACCTCTATGCCCCCCCGTATATGCACTCTCCCCTGGTGGACGGCACCAGGCGTCTCCCGCTCGTGGACGTGGGAGCCGCTACGGAGGAGGAACTGGCGGGCAAGGATCTGCGCGGCAAGATCGCGTTCATCGCCCCGGAATCCGATGAGTACGGGAGTGTGGCCCGGGCCGCCTCGGCCGGAGCGGCCGCGGCCCTGGTGGTCTACCCCGGGCCCGGGTCGCCCTGGATGCCCTGGCACCCCGCCGGCGGCGAACGCCTTCCGATCATGGCCGCGCGCGTCAGCCAGGACCACGGCAGGGAACTGTCCGAGCTGCTGTCCGAGCGCGAGGTGCGGATCGAGTGGTCCGCCGTCTCCGCGAGCCCGTACCAGTACGACGTGACGCTGGTCGAGCGCGACCGGGTGCCCGGCAGGATGGTCTACGACATCGACCGGCTGCCGACCGCCACGGTCAAGAGCCACTACCACCGCTCCGGTGCGTCCGAGTGGAACGCGGAGCAGCGCTTCGCCTGGCGCCCGTGGCAGAACACCGCATTCCTCATGGAGACCGAGTCGTTTGTGAAGGTGCCGTCCGTGCGCACCGAGACGGTCACCGCCGACGACACCGTGTGGCTGCACCGTGTCAACAACACGATCCCCATGAACATCGGGCTCCCGGTCACCGGCGGTACGACGGCCGGATTCCAGCAGTACAAGCCCGGTGAGGTCCGGGAGGAGAACTGGCACCGCTCGGTGATCCGTCCGGCCGCCCCGAAGGGCGTCGAGGGATTCTCCTCGGCCCGCGACGGCGACACCATCGGCCTGCGGATCCCGGAGTTCACCGAGAGCGAGACCGGGCACTACGGCTTCGCCAAGGGAGACGACGAGGTCAGCACCCGCCTGTACCGCGGTGACGACCTGATCGCCGATCAGCGGTACGCGTGGGGCGACATCCCCGTCACCGGCGGCAAGGGCGACTACCGGCTCCAGGTGCACACCGCCCGTGCGGCCGGTCCCGAGTGGCAGATCTCCACCTCCACCGACACCAGTTGGACGTTCTCCTCGCAGACCACGGCGAAGAGCACGGTGCTGCCGCTGATCCAGCTCGACTACGGCGTACCCGTCGACGGCGCCAACCAGGTGCGGTCCTCGGGTCCGACCGCCGTGTCGCTGAAGGCCCGCCACCAGGACGGCCTCAAGGGCCCGGAGATCGACCGGATGCGGGCCTGGGTCTCCTACGACGACGGAGCCCACTGGACCAAGGTCGAGCGCCTGTCGCACGAGGGCAAGGGCGCCTGGAAGGCCCTGATCGACCCCAAGGCCGCGGCCAACGGCACCGGCTATGTCTCCCTGCGCGTCCAGGCCCAGGACAAGGCCGGCGACCAGGTGGATCAGACGGTCATCCGCGCCTATGGAGTCCACACCAAGTAACACCGAATAACACCGAATAACACCGAATGAATCCGAATAACCTGGAACATTCGGTACCCGACCCATGCGGCCGGCGGCACCATGCCGCCGGCCGCATGGCGTTGTGGGCGCGTGAGGGCGCACCCATCCCGAAGTCCGCCTCCAGATACGTACGGCAGCTCTGGTAGGAGAGGTTCTTCGGCTCGGTGATGGCCAACTCGACGGCTGGGTAAGGACGGTGATGTGGCCCGGGGTCCTCCGGTCGGCTCTGCGGCCGTTACTCGACTGCCGCAACTGCCGCAACCGCCGCGACTAACTACAGCCGCTTCCTGCTGGATGACGCTGCGTCCGTATTTCCTCTGCCTTTGGCGCCTGACCCCGCCCAGTTCACCTGTGCTGCCCAAGATGGTTGCCATGGGCATGCTGCGGAGCGCCGTAGTGAGCCCTTCACCTTTGGGCGACAGGAGGGACTTCCGCTGATGGAGCCGACAGCGCGACGAAGACGGTTCGGTGGCATATGGGGCGGGTCCCCTCTCGCCGCCGCGGTCATGGCCGGCGTGCTGCTCACGAGCATGAGTGGGAACGCCGTGGCCGCACCCGCCGATCCCGGCCCGGTGACACGGCAGGCGGGTGAGGTCGAGCCGGGCGGCACCACGAGTCCGCCGACGCTCACTCCGCACGACGGTGCGTACCTGGAGGGCACGGCGAAGGTCGCGGCCACTCCGACCGCGGCCGACGACGATGTGACCGGCCTCGCGATCGACGGGGATGAGCTCGACGCCGACCGGACGGTGGGGGTGTCCCGGCTGAGCTTCGACGTCGGGTCGAACTCGACGGAGGCGCGCTACCACAACTACGTGCTGGTCAACGGCGCGTACCGGGTGGACATCGGTGACCTCGTCAACGAGCGGGCGACGATCGAGATCCCGAACGAGCATCTCGTGAAGGGCGAGAACAAGGTCGAGGTCTTCGCGGGCACGGTCGAGAGCTCGTGCGGCACCAACTACGACGACTTCGTCCTGTCGGACGTGGGCCTCGAGCTGCTCGGCGAGATCGCGGACGGCGAGGAGAACGAGTACACGTACTCCTTCGGCGACGGCAGCTGCGGCTCGAACACCTCGCTGCTCACGAAGGCGACGCTCAGCTTCTTCGTCCTGGGCGACCCCCAGGGCACCACCGGACTCACCGCGGACGTGGATACGGCGAAGCTGGCGAACGGTAAGCACACCATCACCGCTACGACCGCCTCGGGCGCATCCGTCAAGCACACCGTGACCGTGAACAACACCCCGGAGGGGGCGCCGCGTCTGCTGCCCAAGGACGGTTCGCTCGTGAAGGGCACGCAGCCGGTCTTCGCGACGACCCCGGCGGGCGGTGACAGCGGCGTCAAGTCGCTGACCGTCGACGGCGCGGCGCCAGAGACCGAACCCACACTCGGCAACGGCGCCGCGACGTTCTCCTTCGACGTTGCCGCGAACTCGATCGACGACAAGTTCGACAACTACCTGCTCGTCAACGGCAAGCGCGTGGACCTGGGCGGCAGTTGGGTGAACCAGCGGGTGGACATCGCGATCCCGGCCCGGTTCCTGGTGCCCGGCGACAACACGATCAAGGTCGTCACCGGCGACTACAAGGAGTCCTGCGGCAACAACCGCGACGACTTCGCGATCTCCCACCTCGCGCTCGCTCTCGACGGCGCCACGGTGACGGGGCAGGACATCGACGCGTCGTACAGCATGGGCGACGGCACCTGCGGCAGCAGCGACACCGCCCTGCGCGAGGCCACGCTGCGCTACACGATCGACGCCCCGGCGGTGCATGTCTCCCAGACGCTCGGTTCGGGCGACGCGACCCTCGGCTTCACCGTGGGCGGCAACTCGATCGAGGCACGCTACGGCAACCATGTGCTCATCAACGGTCAGAAGCTGCTGCTTGAAAGCGACTTCGTGAGCCGGCACGTGGATCTGACGTTCCCGAACGAGTGGCTCGTGCCCGGATGGAACACGGTCGACTTCGTGACCGGCACCTTCCCGACGTCGTGCGGCGACAACCGTGACGACTTCGCGATCTCCGGCATCACGGTCACTCCGGCAAACGGCACGGCCACCGGCCAGATGCTGAAGAGCTTGTACGGCATGGGTGACGGCAACTGTGGCGACAACGTGATTCCGCTGACCGAGATCGACCTGGAGTTCCTCGTGGACGGTCCGGCCCGGGGCCTGCGTGCCGACCTCGACACCACCAAGATCGAGGACGGCAGGCACACTCTCGCCGCGACCTCCACCACGGGCCAGACCTCGACCCGCGCCCTGGTCAGCGACAACTCGGCCCCGAAGGTCGCGCAGAGCACCCCGGCCGCCGGTCAGAAGATCACCGCGGCGGTCGTCCTCGACGTCCGGGTGGAGGACGCCTCCGGCGTCGTGACCGGACCGGACGTCAAACTCGACGGCGAGCCGATCGACCTGGGCTCCCCGGTGGGCCCCGGCCTGACGGCGGGCGAGCACACCCTGTCCGTGACCGCCACCGACAGCCTCGGCAACACCGGGACCCGTAAGGTCGTCTTCTCCTCCGCGGGCATCCCGGACGTCCCCGCGGACCTCACCCCGGCGTCGGGCACGACCGACGCGGACCGCGATGTGACGCTCTCGGCGAAGGTGGCCGAGCCCGACGGCGGCACGGTGGACGCGACGTTCTCCCAGGCCAAGATCCTCACCCCGAACCAGGTGTACAAGGGCACGGCCGCGTCCGTCCCGACCACGCTGCGGGTCAAGGGCGAGAAGCGCGTATCGGCCAGGGGACTTGAGCCCGCCGACGGCGAGACGCTCGACGCCCCGGCCGGCCGGGACGTGACGTACCAGCGGTTCGACGTCGAGGTGAAAGGGCACGTGGACTCCCCGGTGCTGCGCTGGGAGGGCGTCATCGACCCCGAGCGGCTGGCGGCGCTGCGGGTGTGGAACACGCGGACCGAGGCATGGGACGTCCTGACGAGCGCCCGCGGCGCCGCCGAGGGCGACACCGTCCTGACCGCGGTCGTCGACCGCACGTACATCGACCACCAGAAGGTCCACGTCATGGTGACGGGTGAGGACCCGTTCGCCGACGACATCGACCCGGGCGACCCGAACCGCTTCGCCGACCCCGGCTCCTACGACTTCTCGCTCGTCCACTTCACCGACACGCAATACCTCTCCGAGGGCGCGGTGGAGCAGGAGACCGCCGAGGAGCGCGCCGTCTGGGAGTCCGCCTACGGCGGCATCGTCGACTGGATCAAGAAGAACAAGACCGCCCGCAAGATCGCGTATGTCGCCCACACCGGCGACATCATCGAGAACAACATCCGCAAGCCCGCCGACGAGGCCACCCGGCAGCAGGTCGTCGGCGAGTTCGAAGTGTCCTCGAGGCAGCAGGGCGTCCTGGACGGCGCCGGCGTCCCGAACGGAGTCATCGCGGGCAACCACGACAACCAGTCGGGCACCGAGAACGGTCCGGGCGCGCTCTACAACCAGTACTACGGCCCCGACCGCTATGCGGCGCTGTCCAAGGGCTGGGAGCACGCCGAGTACGGCGGCCCGTGGCGCGCGGGCGACAACCAGAACCACTACGACCTGTTCTCCGCGGGCGGCCTCGACTTCGTCGTGGTCGGCCTGTCGTACGGCGTGACGCGCGAGGAGGCGGAGTGGGCCGACTCTGTCTTCGAGCGGTATCCCGACCGCAACGGCATCCTGCTCTCGCACGACTACCTCGCGCCGAGCAGCAACCCCGACGGACGCGGCGCCAAGTTCTCCGCGCCCGACGGCTCGATGCTCTACAAGAAGGTGGTCGAGAACAACCCGAACGTGTTCCTCATCCTCGCCGGCCACGAGCACGGCGTGGGCACCAACGTGAAGACCAAGGTGGGCCAGGTCGGCCACGGTGTCGTCGAGCTGCTGGCGGACTACCAGTTCTACACGGTGTCGGCCGACCGGCTCGGGCTCACCGAGATCGGCGGCTACCAGCCCACCGATCAGCTGCAGTTCGGCGCGAGCTTCTTCCGGATGCTCCAGTTCGACGTCGACCGTTCCGAGCTGATCGTGGACACGTACTCCCCGCTGCTCGACGAGTTCGGCGCCACCGAGTACGACACCAGCCACCGCTACAACGGGCTCGAGGACAACATGGTCCTGCCGGTCGACCTGAGCACCCGTACGACGACCTTCAAGACCGACTCGCTCGCGCTCTACAACCCCGTGAGCGTCATCGGGACGAGCCGGGTCGACTCCGGTGAGATCGCCTCGGTGACGTGGAAGGACCTCAAGCCCGGCACGGCCTACGGGTGGCTCGTCACGGCGCGTTCCACCGGCGGCGGCGTGACCGCGTCCGAGCCGAGCGTCTTCGTCACGAAGGACGCCGACGGCCGTCCCGGCACCTGGGGACCGGACTCCAAGGAGTACCGGTGGTTCACCCCGTCGAGTCGACAGTGATCGACAGTGACCGGATGACGTGACAGCACCGATCGCCGCCGCCCCGGACGGACCGAGCAAGTCCGGGGCGGCGGCCGCCACCATTCTCCAGGCCTCCGATCCGGAATCCCGAGACCTCACCGTGCCTTCGTTCCCGCTACTCTCCCGCCGGCTGCCGCTCCGCCGGCTGCCCGCAGCCGTCCTCGCCGCCGCGGCGATCCTCTGCGGCCTGGTCACAGCCGGCCTCGTCCATCCCGCCCCGGCCGCCGCGCACGACGCGAGCACCAGCGCCTACGCCGAGGTGACCGGCACCGACGCCGAGGCCGTGCTCGACCTCGAGTACGACCTGCTCATGAAGTCGGCCTGGCTCTACGCGGAGGCGTACGAAGCGAAGGACCGGGCCGAGCAGCTTCGCCAACTGCGGGTCAACGCCGACGCCGTGACCGAGTACGTCACCGAGCGCTTCGCCGTCACCTACGACGACAAACCGTGCACGCCAACCATGGCGGGCGACGCGGACGTCCACACCCGCGGCAGTCGACCCTTCGCGGTGCTGACGCTCACCTACGCGTGCGCGGGCGGCGCCGGGGGCACCCATGAGATCTCCAGCGCGCTGTTCCCCGACGCCGAGACCTTCGTCCACGGCACGGAGACGATCGTCGACTACGACCTCCACGGGCAGCGGGGCTCCGTGGTCCTGACCGCCGCGGAGCCGACGTTGAAGACCGCCGAACACCAGGAGCCGCGCCAGGTCGTGGAGTTCTTCCTGCTCGGTGCCGAGCACCTGCTGTTCGGCCTGGACCACATCCTCTTCCTGCTGTCCCTGCTCATGGGGGCCCGCGGCCTGCGCGACGTCGTCCTCACGGCGACCGCCTTCACCGCCGCACACAGCATCACGTTCCTGCTGGCGGCCATGGACGTCGTGGACGTACCGGGAGCGGTCGTCGAACCGGTCATCGCGGCGTCGATCGTCGTCGTGGCCCTCGCCAACCTCAGGTACCGCGACCGCGACCGGACCGCCCGATGGCGGTTGCCGGTCGTCTTCGTGTTCGGTCTCCTGCACGGCCTGGGCTTCGCCGGCGCGCTGGGCATCGACGAGAGCTGGTCCTGGGAGCTGCTGCTGTCGCTCCTGAGCTTCAACGTCGGCATCGAGGCGGTGCAACTGTGCCTCACCGCCCTGCTGTTCCCGCCGCTGGCGCTGCTCCGCCGGACCCCCGCGCACCGCTGGGCCCTGCCCGCGCTGACGGCTCCCGTCGTGGCCGTCAGCCTGTACTGGTTCTGCGCCCGCATCCCCCTGCCGGTGTGACGGCCAGAGTCTCCGGGCCCTACGCGGTATCCGCCGCCTCGCCCACGAGGACCCCGAACTCGACCTCTGGCTAAGCCGACGCAACCGCATGAACCCGGGCGACCGCCTGTGGTACTTCTTCAGCCAACCGGAGTCGGCGGTCGCCGCGGTGGCCGAGGTCGACAGGGAGCCGCAGGAGGACCCCGACGACTCCGACTTCCCCTACCGGGTCGACGTGACCCTGCTACCCAGGCCCACGGACGCGCTGTACCGCAACCCGGTGGGCCGGGACGAGCTGGAACTCGGCCAGGTGCGGTCGGTGCAGAAGGTCAAGCCGGGGGCATTGGCAGTCCTGCTGGCGCGTGCTGGCCTGTAGGACGTGCGACTCTTTGCGACCCCCTTATCCCCTGGAGGCCGCGTGGCGACTCGGCGCGGCGGCAATCGCACAGACGCCGACCGGACACTCGGTGTGGTCGGGTCGTACCTGTGCGTCGATCCGGCAGTCGATCCGGCGCGGTGCGAGTACCGTCGAGATCGCAGTCAACGCCCACCCTCGAACCGGGAGCACGACCGTGACCGCACTGCCCGCGCAGCCGCAGGCCGGTGAGCCGCTCATCCCCATGCCCGCTCTGACCCCCGATGCCCTGCGTGCCGCCGTCGAGCAGCTGACGCCGAGCCGTATGCCGGTGTTCGTCCGTGATCTCGTCGACGCGACCACCAGCGCTCAGCAGGCCCAGTCTCTCGCGCCGCTGCGCACCTTCGTCCACACGTGGGGCGTGTTCGTCGCGATCCAGCGCTATCCCTCACGAGCCGCACGCCTGCGGCACCTGGAGGAGGTGGTGAGCGGCGGGGTGGAGGATCCAGCGGATGCCATCACGGAGATCAGGAAGATCCACGTGGAGGCGGAGGCCGAGGCCGGACTGTGACCGACTGGAAGTGGGACTACAACCCGAGCGAGGAGCACCTGACGGCTGGGCTCCCCGTGGGCGTGATCGCTGAGGTGGAGCGGATCGCCACCGAACTCGCCGCCTTGGGCGGCGACGCCGAAACGGCAGGGGGCAGACCGGAGGACAAGCCCGGCGGGCTGAGGAACTTCCCCATCTTCGGCGGACGCGGCTTCATCCAGTTCCTCGCGGTTCCCCGACACTCGTGCGTCTACGTCTGCAACATCGTCTGGAACGGGTGACGGCATCTGAAGAGGCGTAAGTGCGCCCGTGGTTGGGCGCTTGGAGCAGGCGGGCGCGAGATCAGCTCGCCGTCCCTCCGGTGATCGGAGGAGTGCGGCTCCCGCCGAAGTAGCGGTACGAATTCTTCGGCGCCCCCTGGACATCCCTCGCTCCTGCCGCAACCATGAAGCGACTCCATACGGTATGCAATCTACAGTATGGATGGCCTGATCCCGGAACCGCGAAGGTGGCGATCATGACGAAGGCTCTCGAGGGCGTGCGCGTCCTGGATATGACGCACGTGCAGTCCGGCCCGTCCGCAACGCAGATCCTCGCGTGGCTCGGCGCCGATGTGGTCAAGCTGGAGGCGCCGACCGGTGACATCACCCGCAAGCAGCTGCGCGATCTCCCGGACGTCGACTCCCTCTACTTCACGATGCTCAACAGCAACAAACGCAGCATCACCCTCAACACCAAGACCGACCGCGGCCAGCAGATCCTCACGGAACTGATCCGCCGCAGCGACGTCATGGTCGAGAACTTCGGACCCGGCGCCATCGACCGCATGGGCTTCACCTGGGACCGCATCCGCGAGATCAACCCCCAGATCGTCTACGCCTCCATCAAGGGCTTCGGCGAAGGCCCCTACACCAACTACAAGGCGTACGAGGTCGTCGCCCAAGCCATGGGCGGATCCATGTCGACCACCGGCTTCGAAGACGGCCCCCCACTCGCCACCGGCGCCCAGATCGGCGACTCCGGCACCGGCATCCACGCCGTCGCGGGCATCCTCGCCGCCCTCTTCCAGCGCACCCACACCGGCCGCGGCCAGCGGGTCAACGTGGCCATGCAGCATGCCGTGCTCAACCTCTGCCGCGTGAAACTGCGCGACCAGCAGCGCCTGGCCCATGGCCCGCTCGCTGAATATCCCAACGAGGACTTCGGCGACGAGGTTCCCCGGTCGGGCAATGCGAGTGGCGGCGGGCAGCCGGGGTGGGCGGTCAGGTGTGCGCCGGGCGGCCCGAACGACTACGTGTACGTCATCGTCCAGCCCGTCGGCTGGAAGCCGATCAGCGAGCTCATCGGCCGGCCCGAACTCGCCGAGGACCCCGAGTGGGCCACCCCCGAAGCCAGGCTGCCCAAGCTGGAGAAGATGTTCCAGCTCATCGAGGAATGGACCAGCACACTCCCCAAGTTGCGGGTGCTGGAGGCGCTCAACGCCCACAACATCCCCTGTGGTCCGGTCCTGTCCACCAAGGAGATCATCGAGGACGCCTCGCTCGCCGCCAACGGGATCGTCGTCGAGGTCGAGCACCCCGAGCGCGGTTCGTACGTCACGGTCGGCAACCCGCTGAAACTGTCCGACTCCCCGGTCGAGGTGGAGCGGTCCCCGCTGCTCGGCGAACACAACGAGGAGATCTACCTCGGCGAGCTCGGCATCTCGCATGACGAGCTGCCGATGCTCAAGGCGCAAGGGGTGATCTGACCGTGGCCGTCGACGGGGCCGGTCAAAGGGGGCGGCGCACGCTTGATAGTCGGCGTTTATCACCTAGAAGTCGTTCTCGCGTGGACCACCTCTCACGGCCTGGCCTGACCTGGCCGAAGCCGGTCTCCGAGCGGGAGTTCGGTGCCCGCCCCAACTCCTCGCCCTGCCAAGGGAAACCACTGCGCGGACTCTGGACAAGGGATCGCGGGTGGACGAAGAATACTGGCTACTTCATACCGTATACGGATCTGCCCGCCTTAGGGGTGACCTACATCTGTCTCCCAGGCGCTCGACCGGAGTGAGGTAGCCCAGCATGTCGACACCGGCCCCCCGTCTCGCTCAGTCCACCAGCAGGATTCCCGGCGGCGGGACGGTCACCGACCGGCTCGTGGAGTCCAACCGCGCCTACGCCGCCGGATTCGTCGACCCAGGCATGGGCGCCCGCCCCGTCCTGCGCGTCGCGGTCGTGGCCTGTATGGACGCCAGGATCGACCTGCACGCCGCGCTCGGATTGGAGTTGGGCGATTGTCACACCGTCCGTAACGCGGGCGGAGTGGTCACCGACGACACGATCCGCTCCCTGACGATCAGTCAACGCGCGCTGGGCACACGCAGCGTCGTACTCATCCACCACACCGGCTGCGGACTGCAGAGCCTGACCGAGGACTTCCGGATCGAACTGGAGATGGAGGTCGGGCAGCGGCCGGCGTGGGCCGTCGAGGCATTTCGGGACGTCGATCAGGACGTACGGCAGTCGATGCAGCGGGTGCGGACGTCGCCGTTCCTGCCGTACACCGATGACGTCCGAGGTTTCGTCTTCGACGTGTCGACGGGGTTGCTGCGGGAGATCGATCCGATCGACCCACGGCACTGAGCCACTCCCGTTCCCGCTGCCGAGCCGCCCCGGGTCATCCCCTCCGCTGGGCGGCCACCGCGGCGATCTGCTTGCAGTAGAAGTCGGCGGTGTTCCTGGTGTGCCGGCGCAGACGCTGCTGCATGCCGTCTGCGTCGACTGCATCGTCTACATCGCCTGTGTCGTCTGTGTCGCCTGTGTCGTCTGTGGCGCGAAATCGCGGAAACCCCCCCTTGGTTGATTGCCCTTCCCTCGCCTCTGGCGCTCCGGAAGGATCCAGAATACTGTATGCAATCATGCTCGCTCTCGCGCAGAGCTGCGTTCCCGAGGAGGGGGTCACCCCGTGTCGTACCGCATCGCTCTCTCTGAAGTCCTGAGCACAGTCATCACGCCGTCCGCCGAAGTGACCGGCGGTCAGGGCAGATTTCCCCGCGGGTCTGTGACCGCCCTCGGCGGCGCCGGGCTGCTGGGACTCACCGTCTCCACGGAATTCGGCGGCGGCGGCATGGGATTGCCGGATGCCGCCGAGGTGGTGGCACGGGTCGCACGCGTCTGCCCGGCGACGGCGGCCGTGCTCCAGTCCCACTATGCGGCGGTCGCCGTCATCGAGTCGTACGGCAGCGACTGGGTCCGTGGTGAGATCGCCGCCGGTCGCCACCTCGGCAGCCTCGCTCTGGCCGAGGACGGCCCCGGCGAACAGGGCGTGCGGGGGGAGCTCTGGGCGGCACGCTCCAGCGCCGCCCGCTCCGGAGATGTGGTCGCCCTGCGTGCCCGTAAGCATGAGGTGGTCGCGGCGGGAGAAGCCGACAGTTACGTCTGGTCCTCCCGGCCGGTCACCGCGCCGGACGGCCTGACGCTCTGGGTGGTGCCCGCGCACGCCCCGGACCTGTTCGTGCCGGCCCGGCCCGACGGGGGAGGGCCAGGTGGCAGTGCGACGTCCACCGTGTTCGCCGACCCGGTCCTGGTTCCCGCCGACGCCATGCTCGGACCGGACGGCGGTGGGCTCGACATCGTGCTGCGCACCGTCCTGCCGTGGCTGCTCGAACTACAGGCCGCCGTCGGCGGCGAGGCGGTTCATTCGGCGGTGGCCGACGTCCCGCTCCGGCCCGATCGCCGCGTCACCGATTCCCTCGCGTCGTCGTGAATCCGGCTGCGGGGGCGGCCCGTCCGGTCAGTCCTGGCCCGCCCCGGCAGCGATCTGCTTGCGATAGAAGTCGGTGGTGCGCTCGGTGTGCTTGCGCATGATCTCGCTCGCGCGGTCCGCGTTCCCCTTGGCGATGGCCTTGATGAGCTGCGCGTGCTCGTTCCAGGCCTCCTTGCCGCGGGGCTGGGCGATGGGCGTGTAGTACCAGCGCACCTTCTGGCCCACCTGCGAGATCAGCTCAGTCAGTACGGCGTTGTCGGCCATGGAGGTGATGTAGGCGTGCAGAGCGGTGTTGGCGGTGACCAGACGTTCGACATCACCCTCGGCGAGCGCTTCGACGCCCTCCTGCTGCAACTCCCAGAGGCGTTCGACGTCTTCGGGCTTCGCGTTCTGGGCGGCGAGCTGGGCCGAGTAGGTCTCAAGGACCGCGCGGACGCTGAGCAGCTGGACGGCCTCTTCCTCGGTGGGGGAGTGCACGAAGGCGCCCTGGGCGGGGCGCAGGTCGACCCAGCCGTTGGTCTGGAGTCGTTGCAGCGCCTCGCGTACCGGCTGGCGGCTGACGCCGAGGTGTTCGGCGAGTTCGGCCTCGACGAGGTGCTGGCCGGGCTTGAGGGAGCCGCTGACGATCAGTTCGGTCAGCGCGTCGTAGACGGCCTGGCGCAGCGGTGCCGGGCGGGTGACGCGCCGGGACGCAGCGGCCGTGAGTGCCTCGCGCATGGTTGCCCCGTTCTGCCACCGGGCCGGCGGAGCCGACGGCAATACCAAGTGATGGCCGCCGAGAGGGTTGCCGACGGCGGCCTCAGTATACAGGTTTTGGTATGCAACATGGGGCGTGCGCTGTCGAGGGCCGCCCCTCGGCCGGGCGCCTTCCGGTTGCCTCGGTTGCCTCGGCCGGCGATGTTCGTCGACGGAGTTCTGTATACAGAAGCCTGTATGGGGTAGTGTCCCAGTCCCCTGCAAGCATCGCCATCGGCCCTTGGGGAGCGATCATGACGACCAGCGGGAGTGACGTGACGGTCGAGAACGTGGTGCGGAGGGTGGCGGCCGGTCACCGAGGTCAGCGCGGCGCGCTGCTGCCCGTACTGCACGCCGTTCAGGCCGAGTTGGGCCATGTGCCGCAAGAGGCGATACCGGTGCTCGCCGACGAGTTCAACCTCTCCCGTGCGGACGTCCACGGAGTGGTGACCTTCTACCACGACTTTCGCCGCGAGCCTGCCGGACGCACCACGGTGCGGATATGCCGTGCCGAGGCCTGCCAGGCCCTGGGCGCGGGCAGCCTGGTGGGCTATGCCCGCGAGGCCGGACTGTCCCTCGGGGAGACGACGGCGGACGGCGCGGTGACCGTGGAGCAGGTCTTCTGCCTCGGCAACTGCGCTCTCGGGCCGACGGTAGAGGTGAACGGTCGGCTGCACGGACGAGTGGGCCCGGCCCAGCTGGGCGCGATCCTCAACGGGACGGTCTCTTCATGAACAACTCTTCGGACTCCACGGCACATTCGGACTTCACGGCGAGGTCGGACTTCACGGCGAGGTCGGACTTCACGGCGAGGTCGGATTCCACGCCGAGGTCGGATTCCACGGCGAAGGTCTACGTCCCCCGCGACTCGGCTGCCAGATCCGTCGGCGCGGACGAGGTCGCGGACGCCCTGCAACTGGCGGCGGCTCGCGGAGACTTCGACATCGAAGTGGTACGCAACGGATCGCGCGGCATGCTCTGGCTGGAGCCGCTGATCGAGGTGGTGACCCCGCACGGCCGCGTCGGGTACGGACCGGTGGCCCCCTCGGAGGTGGAGGGACTCCTCGCCGCCGGCATGCTCGACGGAGCCGACCACCCGCTGCGGCTCGGCGTCGTGGACGAACTGCCCTGGCTGGCACGCCAGACACGCGTCACCTTCGCCAGAGTCGGCGTGACCGACCCGCTGTCGACCCAGGACTATCTGGAGCACGGCGGACTGGCCGGGCTGCGCGCGGCGCTGGAACTCGCCCCCGAGGACGTGGTCACGGAGGTCACCGAATCCGGGCTGCGCGGCCGCGGCGGCGCGGGATTCCCGGCCGGTATCAAGTGGAAGACGGTGCTCGGATGCACGGACGAGCTGAAGTTCGTCTGCTGCAACGCCGATGAGGGCGACAGCGGGACCTTCGCCGACCGGATGGTCATGGAAGGCGACCCGTTCATGCTCATCGAGGGCATGACGATCGCCGCACACGCGGTCGGCGCGAGCGAGGGCTACCTCTACATCCGCTCGGAGTACCCCGACGCGGTGGCCACGATGCGTGCGGCGATCGGCATCGCGCGTGAGCACGGCTGGCTAGGGAAGGGCATCCTCGGCTCGGCGCTCGACTTCGACCTGCAGGTACGCGTCGGCGCCGGCGCGTACATCTGCGGCGAGGAGACCTCCATGCTGGAGAGCCTGGAGGGCAAGCGGGGCATGGTCCGCGCCAAGCCGCCGATCCCCGCGATCGAGGGCCTGTTCGGCAAACCGACGGTCGTGAACAACGTCCTCACGCTGGCCACCGTCCCCATCGTTCTCGCAGACGGGGCGAAGGCGTACCAGGAACTCGGCGTCGAGCGCTCGCGCGGCACCCAGGTGTTCCAGCTCGGCGGCAACATCGCGCACGGCGGCATCGTGGAGACCGCGTTCGGCGTCACCCTGCGCGAACTCGTCGAGGACTACGGCGGCGGTACGTTCTCCGGGCGCCCGGTGCGCACCGTGCAGGTCGGCGGGCCGCTCGGCGCCTATCTGCCGACGTCGATGTTCGACCTGCCGATGGACTACGAGGCCTTCGCGGCGGCCGGTGCGATGGTCGGCCACGGCGGCCTCGTGGTGTTCGACGACAGCGTCGACATGGCCGCCCAGGCGCGCTTCGCCATGGAGTTCTGCGCCGAGGAGTCCTGTGGCAAGTGCACACCGTGCCGGGTCGGTTCGGTGCGCGGTGTCGAGGTGATCGACAAGATCGTGGCCGGTGAGCACCGGGACGAGAATCTGGCGTTGCTTGAGGATCTGTGCGACCTGATGACCGATGGTTCGCTGTGCGCGATGGGCGGACTGACGCCGATGCCCGTACGCAGCGCCCTCGCTCATTTCCCCGACGATTTCCTCGGCGGCCGTCGAAGCCTGGAGATCCAACCCGTACAAGCGACTGGCGTGAGGACGGAGGGCACGGCATGACACTCCTCAAGGAACCCGACTTCGGAACCCCGGAAAGGCCCGGCCCGGCGACGGTGTCGGTGGAGGTGGACGGCCTGCCGGTGACCGTCCCGGAGGGCACGTCGGTGATGCGCGCCGCCGCGCTCGCCGGCGTCGACATACCCAAACTGTGCGCCACCGACAGCCTTGAGGCGTTCGGCTCGTGTCGGCTGTGCGTGGTGGAGATCGACGGCCGGCGCGGCACCCCGGCGTCCTGCACCACACCGTGCGCCGACGGGATGAAGGTGAGCACCCAGACGCCGAAGGTGGAGAAGCTCCGCCAGGGCGTCATGGAGCTCTACATCTCCGACCATCCGCTGGACTGCCTCACCTGCCCGGCCAACGGCGACTGTGAGTTGCAGGACATGGCCGGCGTGGTCGGACTGCGGCAGGTGCGGTACGGCTACGAGGGCGAGAACCACCTCGATGCCGAGAAGGACACGTCCAACCCGTACTTCGACTTCGACCCGTCCAAGTGCATCGCCTGCTCCCGCTGCGTGCGGGCCTGCGGCGAGGTGCAGGGCACGTTCGCGCTGACCATCGAGGGGCGCGGCTTCGACTCCAAGGTCTCGGCGGGCGCCGGCGAGACCTTCTTGGACTCCGAGTGCGTGTCCTGCGGGGCCTGCGTGCAGGCCTGCCCGACCTCGACGCTTCAGGAGCGCTCAGTGGTCGAACTCGGCATGCCGACCAGGTCGGTGGTCACCACGTGCGCGTACTGCGGTGTCGGCTGCTCGTTCAAGGCCGAGCTGCGCGGCGACGAGCTGGTGCGGATGGTGCCCTACAAGGACGGCGGCGCGAACGAGGGCCACTCCTGTGTGAAGGGCCGCTTCGCCTTCGGTTACGCGTCGCACCCCGACCGGGTCCTCAAGCCCATGGTCCGCGAAAGGATCACCGACCCGTGGCGTGAGGTCGAGTGGGACGAGGCCATCGGCACCGTCGCCACGAAGATGCGCGAGCTCCAGGACCGGTACGGATCGAGTTCGATCGGCGCCATCTCCTCGTCGCGCTGTACCAACGAAGAGGTCTACGTCGTACAGAAGATGGTGCGCGCGGCCTTCGGCAACAACAACGTCGACACCTGCGCCCGCGTCTGCCACTCCCCGACGGGATACGGACTCAAGCAGACCTTCGGCGAGTCGGCCGGCACCCAGGACTTCCGGTCGGTCGCCGAGGCCGATGTGATCATGGTGATCGGCGCGAACCCCACGGACGGGCACCCGGTGTTCGCCTCCCGGATGAAGCGCCGCCTGCGCGAGGGCGCCGAGCTCATCGTGGTCGATCCGCGCCGCATCGATCTCGTGCGCTCGCCGCACATCGAGGCCGCGCACCACCTCCAGCTCAGGCCGAGCACGAACGTCGCCGTCGTCAACGCCATGGCGCACGTGGTGGTCACCGAGGGCCTGGCCGACCTGGCCTTCGTGGAGCAGCGGTGCGAAGGGTTCGACGAGTGGGCGGAGTTCGTCGCCCGCCCGGAGAACAGCCCGGAGGCGACCGAGGAGATCAGTGGCGTACCGTCCGAGGAACTGCGGGCGGCCGCCCGGCTGTACGCGAACGCACCCAACGGGGCCATCTACTACGGCCTCGGCGTCACCGAGCACAGCCAGGGCTCGACCATGGTCATGGGAATGGCCAACCTCGCGATGGCATGCGGCAACATCGGCCGGGACGGCGTCGGCGTGAACCCGCTGCGCGGTCAGAACAACGTGCAGGGCTCGTGCGACATGGGTTCGTTCCCGCACGAGCTGCCCGGCTACCGTCACGTCTCCGACGACGCCGTACGCGATGTGTTCGAGAACCTCTGGGGCGGCACCATCCTCGCCGAGCCCGGACTCCGGATCCCGAACATGTTCGACGCCGCGATCGACGGGTCCTTCCGGGGCCTGTTCGTCCACGGCGAGGACATCGCTCAGTCCGACCCGAACCTCAAGCACGTCACCGCCGCGCTCGAAGCGATGGAACTGGTCGTCGTACAGGACCTGTTCCTCAACGAGACGGCGAAGTTCGCGCATGTCTTCCTGCCCGGTGCGTCGTTCCTGGAGAAGGACGGCACCTTCACCAACGCCGAGCGCCGTATCAACCGCGTGCGCGCGGTGATGAAGCCGAAGACGGGCAAGCACGAGTGGCAGATCATCAGCGAGATCGCCACCGCGATGGGTTACCCCATGTCCTATGACCACCCGAGCCGGATCATGGACGAGATCGCCACGGTCACACCGACCTTCACCGGTGTCTCCTTCGATGTGCTGGACAAGCTCGGCAGCGTCCAGTGGCCGTGCAACGAGTCGGCTCCGGAGGGAACTCCGGTCATGCATGTCGACGAATTCGTGCGCGGCAAGGGCAAGTTCGTGGTCACCAGCTACGTGGCGACCAACGAGCGCAGCACCCGGCGCTTCCCCCTGGTCCTGACCACGGGCCGCATCCTCAGCCAGTACAACGTCGGGGCGCAGACCCGCCGTACCGGCAATGTCGCGTGGCACCCCGAGGACATCCTGGAGCTGCACCCGCACGACGCCGAGGAACGTGGCATCAAGGACGGTGATCTGGTGACGCTGGCCAGCCGTGTCGGGCAGACGACCCTGCACGCGGAGATCTCCGACCGGATGCCTGTCGGCGTCGTTTACACCACGTTCCACCACCCCGTGACCGGCGCCAACGTGGTGACCACGGAGAACTCGGACTGGGCGACCAACTGCCCGGAGTACAAGGTGACCGCCGTACAGGTCGGCCTCGCGCACCCGCTCGAGCGCGGTGACACGAAGGTGGCCGAAGCCGAGGACGGCCAACTGGTCACGGTGGTGGACTGAGATGGCGGGCACAGTGCCACCGGAGTCCAGGATGGCCAACGACATCGCCGCGCACCATGGACACCTGCCGAGCGAGCTGGCCGCCGAGGCGATCGCGGGACACCTGGGCAGGTTCTGGGACCCGCGCATGCGCACCCGGTTGTACGAGTTCGTGGACGCCGGAGCGGACGGGCTCGACCCGTTGGTGGTCGCCGCCGTGCGGCTGATGCGCTGACCGGCGGGCCGCACCGGCGCTCGGGGCCGGTGCGGCCCCGCCGGCCCCCAGCACTGGGCGGGCTGTCAGCCGCCGATCGCGGACATCGGGCGTCGGGGCTGGAGGAAGGACGGGTCGCCGAGACCCGAGTCGGCCTTCTTGTCCCACATCGCGGCGCGTCGGCGTTCGGCGAGGTCCTGGTCGGACGCACCGGAGCGCAGGGCGGTGCGCAGGCCCGACTCCTCGCGGGCGAACAGACAGTCCCGGACCTGCCCGTCGGCGGTGAGCCGCGTGCGGTCGCAGTCGCGGCAGAACGGCCGGGTGACGAGGCGATCACCCCGACCCGGCCGGGCCCGCCGTCGACCAGCCAGGTGAGGGTGCGGAAGACCTCCGGGCTCAGGGTGTCGAGCGAGACGTTGACCCGGTCGGGCCCGGCGGTGCGCAGTGCCTCGGCGTCTTGGCGCGGCACGGTAGGGCCGTCACGGCCGGTACGGAGCCTCAGACGTCCGCGCCCGCCTAAGCGCTCCGCTGGAAGTCCGGTGCGTCATCTGCGGGTCCGTCGTGGCTGGTCGCGCCCACGCGGCGGAGCCGCACAGGTGACAGCCCCGCGCCCCTTCGGGGCGCTGCCGCACCGCACCGGACTTCGCCAGACCCGCTCAGCGCGGTACGCCGCTGCCGGACCAAGGGCGCGGCCGGTCAGGGTGGGTAGGCTTGGCCGATCACATGGCATTCAGCGAGGAGTCGTTCATGCTGTTCCGCCAGCTGGAGTACTTCGTAGCGGTGGCCAGGGAGAGGCACTTCGCCCGGGCGGCGGAATCCTGCTATGTGTCGCAGCCCGCGCTCTCGGCGGCGATCGCCAAGCTGGAGCGGGAGCTGAACGTCACGCTGATCAACCGGGGGCACAACTACCAGGGCCTCACCCCGGAGGGCGAACGGCTCGTCGTGTGGGCCAAGCGGATCCTCGCCGAGCAGGACGCGTTCAAGGCCGAGGTGGCCGCCGTGCAGTCGGGCATCACCGGGACGCTGCGGCTGGGCACGGACCCCACCGCGTCGACGACCCTGGCGCTGCCCGTGGCCGCGTTCTGTGCGGCGCACCCGCTGGCCAAGGTGCAGGTCCGCTCCCGCCTGTCGACGAAGGAGCTGCACCGCCAGCTGCGCGACTTCGAACTGGACGTGGCGATCGCCCACTTCGACCCCGGCGACCGGGAAGGCCTGCAGGTCGTTCCCCTGTACCAGGAGCGGTACATGCTGCTGATCTCGGGCGATCAGCTGATGTCCCAGACATCCACCATGACCTGGGCGGACGCGGCCCAGTTGCCGCTCGCGCTCCTGACGCCCGACATGCGGATCCGCCAGATCATCGACGGCGTCTTCGCGGACAAGGGGTTCGTGGTGACCCCGCAGGTGGAGACGGACTCGATCGCCTCCCTCTACGCGCACGTGGGCGGCGGGGAGTGGGCGAGCATCGTGCCCCACACGTGGTTGCGTGCGATGCCGGTGATCGGCAGGACGAGAGCTCTGCCCCTGGTCGACCCGGAGGCAGGTGCCCAGGTCTCGGTGGCGATCCACGCGGCGACCCCGGGTTCGGTAGCTGCCCGGGCCTTCGTCAACGCGGCCACGGGCCTGGCGCTGGACGACTTCTTCAACCAGCCACTGCCGGCCGAGCACCGCGTGCGATGAGCCGGTACGCGCCTGGCGTCACGGCGCGTACCGGGCCTCCACCGCGAGCCGGTCGAGCCCTCCCTTGGCGGTGTGCGGCAGAGCGGCGACGAGCGCGATCCGGTCGGGTACCTCGAAGGAGGCCAGCCGGTCACGGCAGTACCGAAGGATCTGCTCGGCGCCGATGCCCTCGCCCCCGCGTACGACCACCGCGGCACCGACCCGTTGCCCGTACGTCGCGTCGGGGATGGCGAACACGGCCGCCTCGGCGACTCCGGGACATCCGGCGAGAATGTCCTCGACATGCTCGGGCGAGATCTTCTCGCCCCCGCGGTCGATGAGGTTCTTGATACGCCCGGTGAGGGACAGGTACCCCTCCTTGTCGAGTGCGCCCAGGTCTCCGGTGCGCAGCCACTCGTCGGTGAAACTGCGCGCCGTCTCGCCCGGATCGCCGAGGTAGCCGCGGGCGACCGTGGGGCCGTGCACCCACACCTCACCCTGGGTGCCGACCGGACACGTACGCCCGTCCTGGTCGACGACACGCAGAGCCACTCCGGTGGGCCGGCCGACCGACCCGTGCTTCAGGGGCCCTCGCGGTGGCAGCGGCTCGCTGGTCACCTGGTGCGTGGACTCGGTCATCCCGTACGCGGACAGCAGCGGTGCCCCGAACGTGCGCTCCAGCGCCCGCTGTGTCGCTGTGTTGAGGGGGGCACTGCAACTGCGTACGAACTTCAGCGGCGGCGTCTGCGGCCCCGGGTACGCGATCTCCGCCCGGTCCAGGAGGATTTCATGGATGGCCGGGACCGCCGTGAACCAGGTGGCGGCCGCAGCGCGCATGTCGTCCCAGAACGTGCGCGCCGAGAACCGTCCCCGCTCGGGCAGCAGCACGCATCCTCCGCCGGCCAGCGACGCGAGCAGCGCCGCGAACAGTCCGTGGCCGTGGAAGAACGGCATCACCGCGACCGTCGCGTCGCCCGGCCCCAGCTCGTACGTGGCGCAGATACCGCGCACGGACGCGGCCACGTTGGCGTGCGTCAGCGGGACCATCCTGGCGCGGTCGGTGGTCCCCGCCGTGAACAGGACGAGGGCGTCGTGGTCCGAGAGTTCGTGGGCCGCGCCCCGGACGTCGCGAACCGCACGCGCGCCGGTGTCCAGGGCGACCGCCGCCGTCCCGGCACGGGAGGCGACGACGCGCAGGGGCCAGGTCGGGACCCGGACCTGAGCGATGGGCGGGGCGTCGGCGGCGGCCGGCCCGAGGAGGAGCGCCCGCGCACCGAGCGCTTCGAGCCGGGCGGACAGCTGTGACCCGGGCAGCGCCGGGTCCAGCGGAGCGACCACCAGGCCGGCCCGCGCCGCACCCAGGAGCGCGACGACGAACTCGGCGTTGTTCGCGCAAACCAGTCCGATCGCGTCGCCGCGGCGCAGCCCCGTGCCGCCGAGCCGGGCGGCCACGTCGTCGGCCAGGGCCGCGAGGGCGCGGTAGGACAGGTGCACCCGGTCCCCGGTGACGATGAGAGCCCGGGCCCGCGGACGCTCGCGCACCTGCCGGTCGAGGAGATCGGCAAGGCCGGTGATCTCCGGAGGTTGGTACCGGTCCGCGCCGCGCACGGATGCCGCCGCCGGAACGGCCATGACCCCACCTCTCCGTGCCCTGTCCGATGAAGCAGTCCTCTGCGAGCGTGCGGTGGTGCGCGGTACGCGTCCAATACGCAGTGGCGAACGCCCGATAGCAGGTGTCTATCAAGGGAGTTGCGGGGCAGGTCGGGGGCCTCCGCCAGCCATCGATAGATGCTGTTTATCAGCTGGTCGTCGATGGGTCTTGGACGCGGGGAGGCCAGGTCAGGAAGGTGAGATGAGTAGCCGCACCGGCAGGACCTGCCCAAGGAGGACCTCGGACCATGACCGCCCCCTCGACACTGGAGACAGCGGCGACCGCCGACGTTCCGACCGAGCTCACCGACGGGTACCACCTGGTCGTCGACGCGCTCAAGTTGAACGACGTCGACACCATCTACGGGGTGGTCGGCATCCCGATCACCGACCTGGCCCGCCTCGCTCAGGCGCAGGGCATCCGCTACATCGGCTTCCGTCACGAGAGCAACGCGGGACACGCGGCCGCGGCGGCCGGCTACCTCACGAAGAAGCCAGGCGTGGCCCTGACGGTGTCCGCGCCGGGCTTCCTCAACGGCCTTGTCGCACTGGCGAACGCCACCACGAACTGTTTCCCGATGGTCCAGATCTCCGGCTCCAGCGAGCGCCACCTCGTCGACCTCAAACAGGGCGACTACGAGGAGATGGACCAGCTCGCCGCCGCTCAGCCGTTCGTCAAGGCCGCGTACCGGGTGAGCCGGGTGGAGGACATCGGCCGCGGTATCGCCCGCGCGCTGCGCACCGCGATCTCCGGGCGCCCCGGCGGGGTCTACCTCGACATCCCCGCCGCGGTGCTCGGCTCCATCATGGACGCGGAGGCCGGTGCCAGGACGCTGAGCCGGCTCGTCGACCCGGCGCCGCGCCAACTGCCCGCGCCCGAGGCGGTGGACCGCGCGATCGAGCTCCTCGCGAGCGCCGAGCGGCCGCTGGTGGTACTCGGCAAGGGCGCCGCGTACGCCCAGGCGGACGCCAGGATCCGCCAGTTCATCGAGTCCACCGGCATCCCGTACGTACCGATGTCGATGGCGAAGGGCCTGCTGCCCGACGACCACCCGCAGTCCGCGGCCACCGCCCGTTCGATGGCGCTGAAGAAGGCCGACGTCGTGATGCTCGTCGGCGCCCGCCTCAACTGGCTGCTCAGCCACGGCGAGGCACCGAGCTGGAACCCCGACGCGAAGTTCATCCAGGTGGACATCGAGCCCAGGGAGATGGACAGCAACCAGCCCATCGCAGCCCCGCTCGTCGGCGACATCGAGTCGGTCCTCGACGCGCTCGCCGAGCGGACCAAGCCCGGCCAGATCGCGGCCCCCGCCGCCTGGCGGGAGGAGTTGGGGGCACGCTCGGCGCAGAACGTGGCCAAGATGGCGGAGCGGCTCAAGGCCGACCCGCACCCCATGCAGTTCATGGGCGCCCTGAAGGCCGTACGCGATGTCATCCACGCACGACCCGAGACCTACCTCGTCAACGAGGGCGCCAACGCGCTGGACATCGCGCGCAACGTGATCGACATGCACGTACCGCGTCACCGCCTCGACAGCGGTACCTGGGGCGTCATGGGCATCGGCATGGGGTACGCGATCGCCGCCGCCGTCGAGAGCGGCGCGCCGGTCGTGGCCGTGGAGGGCGACAGCGCCTTCGGGTTCAGCGGCATGGAGTTGGAGACGATCTGCCGCTACAAGCTGCCGGTCGTCACCGTGATCATGAACAACGGCGGCGTCTACCGCGGCGACGACGTCAACCCGCTCGACGACGCACCGTCCCCGACGACCCTGATGCTCGCCGCCCGCCACGACCTGATGATCGAGGCGTTCGGCGGCAAGGGCTATCGCGCGACCACGCCCGCCGAGGTCACCGCCGCCCTCACCGAGGCACTGGCCTCGGGCGGCCCGGCGCTCATCGACTGCGTGATCGACCCCTCGGCCGGCACCGAGAGCGGTCACATCTCGCACCTCAACCCGAAGGGCATCACCGTCGGCAACATCACGGCGGCGAAGAAGTAACCGCCTGAGAAGTAACCGCCTTCACCTCGAACTCCCCCCCGCACGAGATCATTCACGAGAAGGAAGCCAACATGAGTGAAAAGCCGCTCGCCGGAATCCAGGTGATCGACTTCACCGGTGTCCAGGCCGGTCCCGCATGCACCCAGATGCTCGCCTGGTTCGGCGCCGACGTCATCAAGGTCGAGCGCATCGACGGCGGCGATGTGACCCGCCGTCAGCTGCGGGACATCGAGGACCTCGACGCCCTCTACTTCACCATGCTGAACAGCAACAAGCGCTCGCTGGCCATCAACACCAAGACCACCGAGGGCAAGGAGGTCATGGAGAAGCTGATCCGGGAGTCGGACATCCTGGTGGAGAACTTCGGGCCCGGCGCCATGGACCGCATGGGTCTCGGGTGGGACCGCATCCACGAGCTGAACCCGCGTCTGATCTTCGGTTCCATCAAGGGCTTCAACGACGACTCCAAGTGGAACGACCTCAAGGTCTACGAGAACGTCGCCCAGGCCGCCGGCGGCGCCGCGTCCACCACCGGCTTCTGGGACGGTCCGCCCACCATCAGCGGCTCGGCCCTCGGCGACAGCAACACCGGTATGCACCTGATGATCGGCCTGCTGACCGCGATCATCCAGCGCAACGAGACCGGGCTGGGCCAGAAGGTGTCGGTGTCCATGCAGGACGCCGTGCTCAACCTGACCCGCGTCAAGCTCCGGGACCAGCAGCGCCTGGCGAAGGTCGGCTACCTGGAGGAGTACCCGCAGTACCCGAACGGCGAGTTCGGCGACGCGGTGCCGCGCGGCGGCAACGCCGGTGGCGGTGGCCAGCCGGGCTGGATCCTGAAGTGCAAGGGCTGGGAGACCGACCCCAACGCCTACATCTACTTCACGATCCAGGAGCAGAACTGGGCGCGCACCGCCGACGCCATCGGCCACCCCGAGTGGAAGGACGACCCGGAGTACACCACCGCCCGGGCCCGCCAGCCGCACATCATGGAGATCTTCGGCGAGATCGAGAAGTGGCTCGCCGACAAGACCAAGTACGAGGCGGTCGACATCCTGCGCGAGTGGGAGGTGCCCTGCGCCCCCGTGCTCAGCATGAAGGAGCTCGCCGAGGACCCCGGCATGCGCAAGAGCGGCACGATCGTCGAGGTCGAGCAGAAGGAGCGCGGCACCTACCTGACTGTGGGCAGCCCGATCAAGTTCTCCGGCTTCCAGCCCGACATCAAGGGCGCGCCGCTGCTCGGCGAGCACACCGACGAGGTGCTCGCGGACCTCGGCTACGACGCGGACGACATCCGCAAGCTGCACGAAGGCCAGGTCGTGGCCTGACCTGAAGCCGAACTGCCCAGGTGCCCTGCGTACGAGCTTTCGCGCGCAGGGCACCGGCATGTGCGCGGGCGCTGGACACACCACGCGGTCATCGGCGTGTGGCTGGCGCTGGACACGACGCGGTCATCGGCGTGTGGCTGGCGCTGGACACGACGCGGTCATCGGCGTGTGGCTGGCGCTGGACACGACGCGGTCATCGGCGTGTGGCTGGCGCTGGACACGACGCGGTCATCGGCGTGTGGCGGGCGCCGGACGCGACGCGGTCATCGGCGTGTGGCGGGCGCCGGACGCGACACGGCATGGTGCGGGCGCCGGACACGACACGGGCCATCGCCGCGCTGGTCGCGGCGATGGCCCGGTGTTTCGGCGGCGTTTCTCAGGCTGTTGTGCTGGCGGTGGCGGCCTCGTTACGCCGCATCCGTTCCTTTTCCCGGGCCCGTCGAGCGGTGACATCCCGGATGACGGCGCCGCAGTGGCCCGCGCCGCCGTCAGGATCGGCCAGCAGCACCACGCTGAACTCGATGGAGAGCTTGCGGCCGTCCGCCCCCACCGCGGGAACCGAAAGGAGGTCCGCTTCCCCGTACCTGCTGGTCCCTTGCGCCATGGCCGTCTGGAAGCCGTCCCAATGACGCTGCCTGTGGCGCTCGGGGATGATGATGTCCAGGCTGCGACCGGCGACCTCGGCCGCCGAGAACCCGAAGATGCGCTCCGCCCCCCGGTTCCAATAGCGGATCAGTCCTTCACGGTCGATGATCACTATGCCGTCGGGTGCCTGGGCAGCCATTCCCAGCACCACCTCGGGATCCAGATCTTCCATGTCGCCTCCGAGCCGGGGCCATTGGTGCCGACAGTATACAGAATGCAGTTGTTGCGGAAACCCGCGTGCGGGTCTCAGCCGACGGCGCGGACGCGGTCGAGGGCGACGGACGGGACGCGGTCGCGCCGGACGTCATTGAGCGGATTTGGTGTGTCGACTGCTGGTTGAGGAAGAGCTGGCCCTCTCGGAGCGCCGCCCAGAGGTCAGGACGCGGGCGGTCGAGGACACGGTTGTCGGCGACGAGGTACTGGCGGTCGAAACTGCGCAGGGCCGTGCGAACAGGCGGGAGGGAAGATCGTGATTCTCTCGGCTCGCCTCAGCGCCAGGAACTACTGTCGCGAGCGTGGTCGAACACGATGCCCTCAGCGCCACCCGCGAGGCCTACGACGCTGCTGCCCCCACCTATGCGCAGCTGTTCCGCGACACGCTGCGTGACAGTCCCCTGGACCGTGCGGTCTTGGGTGCCTTCGCCGAGGCGTACGTGCGAGCGGGGACGGTCAGGTCGCGGACCTGGGGTGTGGGCCTGGCCATATCACCGCTTATCTGGACGAGCTGGGGCTGGCGGCGTTTGGTGTTGATGCCTCTCCCGCGATGATCAAGTTGGCCCGACAGGCCTATCCGGGCCTGCGGTTCGACGTGGGCTCGATGGCCGCGTTGAACATCGCTGACGGCGTGCTGGGCGGCGTACTCTCACGTTGGTCCATCATCCACACTCCGCCGCAGGAACTCCCCGTCATCCTGGCGGAGTTCCATCGTGTGCTGGCACCTGGCGCCCACCTTCTGGTCGGCTTTTCGGCAAGCGATGATCCGTCTCACCCGACGCAGGTCTTCGATCACACAGTCGCGCCGGCCTACCGGTGGTGGCCTGATCACCTCGCCGCGATGCTGCGCAAGTCCGGGTTGGCCGAGGTAGCCCGGATGGTTCGCAAGCCCCAGCCCACCGACCGACGGCAGTTCCAGGAGATTCAACTGCTCGCCCGCAAAGCCTCGACAGAGGCTGCCTGACCGAACACATGACCGCATCGGGTGACCGAATAGCCTGCCGAGGCGAAGGTGTTGCACACAACTGCACAACCCGTCGACGGCCGACGCCGTGCTCTACCCGGCGACCGAGGCAGGGCAGAAGATCCGCGGACTGCGTCCCTGATCCCATGCCGGAAGCGGGGCGGAGCGATCCCCCCGCCAGAAGCGGGCGGAGCGCCGCCACCGCATGCTCCCGGACGCGGGAACTGTCATCCAACCAACTTCTTGCCCGCCGACGCGGGGCCGACTCGATCGAGCGACCCCGCACCGCGAATGGAGACGCATCATGACGACTACACCGAACCCCAACCCTCAGCCCGACAATGCCCCGCAGGGTGGCTGGGGGCCGCCCGGTCAGCTTGCTCGGGTGGAGCGCAACTGGGTGTTCGTGTAGCCGGCCTCCGGCCTAGGCAGGGCGCGCCGCACTGTGGATCGCTGCCTCTCCGGCGAAGAAGATTGACTCCTCGCGGATGCGGGCTCCTGGGCCCGGGGCGTGGATCATTGTGCCGTTGCCGACGTAGAGGGCGACGTGGCTGATGTTGGCGAAGAAGAAGATCAGGTCGCCGGGGCGGAGTTCGGCGAGGGGGATGGGCCTGCCGTAGGTTGCCTGGTCGTGGGTGGTGCGGGGGAGTGCGACTCCGGCGGCTTTCCAGGCGGCCTGGGTGAGGCTGGAGCAGTCGTAGGAGTCCGGGCCGGCCGCGCCCCAGACGCACGGTCTGCCGATCTGGGCTAGGGCGAAGGCGAGGACGTTCGCGGTGTTTCTGCCGTAGCCCGCGTCCGACGTGCTGTCCGCGCCGATCGGTAGGGCTGCGGCGATCGGTATGGCTGCTTCGATCGGTACGGCTGCTTCGATCGGTACGGCTGCGCCTAGGGCGGCCGATTGTTGGGGTGGCCATTCCTGCCACTCCCGCCGCTCCTCTGGCGCTTGGTTCACGCGTGGCGGCTCTGCGGTGTTCCAGGTGTCCTGCATCGGTGCGACCGGCGTCTTGCGCTCCGCGGTGTGCCTGGACAGCAACTCCCTGGCCCCGGCCAGCTTTTGGCGGTTCAGTTCCTTGCGCGTCTTTGGTGAGGACTGTGGCAGCTGTTCGGTGAGCGGGGCGGGGAGAGCCCTGCGAGGCTCCGGTGCGGCGGGTAGCGCGGCTATGGGTGCTGCGGTGGGTCCGGCGGTCAATGCCGGGACGGGGCGTCCCATTGCCGATCCGCTGTCACCGCTCGTGAGTTCGTTGCCGGGGCGCGTTGTGGGCGTCGGGGCCTCGGGAAGCTCCCGTGCTTTCGCGGGGCCTTTCCCGGTCGCGCGGTTCGGCGTTCGGTCGGGCGGCAGCACTGCCGGCACGGTCGGGCCCAGCTGTGCGCGCGTCGCGTTGAACCACTGCCTGGCGAGGTTGGCGGCGTCGGTGTCCTCGCGACCGCGCGCGTTGCCGGCGTCCGGGGTGACGCGCTTGCGCGCCGCCCCCGTGGTCGTCGCCCGGGGCGCGTTGTAGGTCCCGCTCACGGTCTTGGCGTGATCGTAGAAGGCGCTGATCCGCCGCTGGACCTCTTCCGGGCTCGGCCCGTCGTCCTGTGCCATGAGCGGCCTCTCTTTCCGAACTCCGCCTGCCGGGGCGGCGGTCAACTGCCAGGACAACCTAGCCAAGTTGTGCGCCTCAAGTGAAGGTTGAAGTGTTAAATGTCCGATACGTATTCGTGACCCGATCTTCGGCGGCACGCCCACGCTCGCCCACGCCTCTGGTAGGACCGAACCATGGAGATCGAGCGGTTCATCGGTGTCGACCTCGCCTGGGCGCAGGGCGGCGGCCCCCGGGCCAGGCCCAATGAGACGGGTGTCGCCGTCATCGACGGGTCCGGTGCGGTGATCGACTGTGGCTGGACCCGGGGGATCGACGAGACGGTTGCCTGGATTGGTGGGGTGGCCTCGGGCCGGTCTTCCCTCGTGTTCGTCGATGCGCCGCTCGTCGTCGACAACCCAAGCGGCCAGCGGGCGTGCGAGCGGGAGGTGGGGCGGCGGTACGGGCGGTGGAAGGTGAGCGCGAACAGTACGAATCTGGGGTCGCCGCGCCTCGCGGGAGTGTTGTTGCGTGAGCGATTGCGCGCGGCGGGGTGGGTGTACGACGACGGCGCGTCCGGACCGCCGGTGCGTGGTCTGGTGATGTCGGAGTGCTATCCGTACACGACCCTCGTCGGGGCGACCGAGCTCGGTTACGACCAGGAGAGGCCCACGTACAAGCGGCGGCCCGCGCGCGTGCCGACGGCGCGGTGGCGTGCGGTGCGGGCCGCCGAGTGCGACCAGCTGATCGTGCGGCTCGCGGGGCTGGCCACCGCCGATCCGCCGCTCCTGCTGTCCTCCCACCCGGTGTCGCGTCGGTTGGCCGAGGAACCCTCGCCCGAGGCCTCGGCCGAGTACAAGCACCGCGAGGACCTCATCGATGCGCTGCTGTGCGCCTGGACGGCGGCGCTGTGGGCGCGGTATGGGCTCGCGCGGTGTCAGGTGCTGGGCGCCGGCATCCCCGCCGCCGGGCTAGGAACCACCGCAAGAGGAACCGCCGCCACGATCATCGCTCCCGCCCGACCTGAGCAGAGGAGGGACGGGACCGGCGTCCGCCCTGTGACGTGACGCCTCGGCGCCAAGGCATCAGGCCGGAGCGGGTTCCCGCCCCGGCCTTCAGACACCGCCGGCCGGCCCAGCCCAGCTCGGCTCAGTTCAACTCGGCTCAGTTCAGCTCAGGCCGGCCGACGACAGCCACGCCTTCGCCACATCCAGGGGATCCTTTCCTTCCTGCACCTGGCTGTTGAGCTCGATCAGGGTCTTCGTGTCAAGCTTCGCCGAGACGTCATTGAGCACGGAAACCCCGGCCGACGGCAGATCGCTCTTGTACGTCAGCGGAGTGACGTTCTGGAATCCGAAGAGATCCTTGGAGTCCTGCAGGACCACGAACTTGTTCTTGGCGATTCCAGGGTCCGTCGTGAAGATGTCCGCGGCCTGGATGTTGTTGCCCTTGAGGGCCGCCGCCGTCAGCGGGCCGCCGGCGTCCAGCGCTTTGAAGGACTTGAATTCGATGCCGTAGACGGACTTGAGGCCCTTCAGCCCCTGGTGACGGGTCTGGAACTCGGGCGAGCCGCCGATGACCAGGTCCTTCGAGACGTCGGCGAGGTCGGCGATCGTCGACTTGTCCGTGAGGTTGTACTTCTTGGCCGTGGCCTCGTTGAGGGCGACCGCGTCCTTGTCCTGGGCCTCGGACGGCTCCAACAGGGCCAGTTTCGCGTCGAGTTTGGCCGTGATGGCCTTGTTGGTCTCCTCGACCGTCTTCGGGGCCGCCTTGGCGTCGAGGTAGGCGAGCAGGGCCCCGTTGTATTCGGGCAGGACCGTGAGCGTGCCGTTCTTGATCAGGCCGTATGTCGTCTCGCGGCTGCCGATGTTCAGCTTGTAACTGACCTTGATGTCCTTGGACTTGAGGGCCTCACCGTAGATGTCGGCAAGCAGGATGCTCTCGGGGAAGTTGTTGGAGCCGACAACGACCGTACCGCCCTTGGCGGCGTCCCCCTGCAACGGGTCGTTCTTGCCGGAGTCGTCGGAGGAACCGCAGCCCGTCAGTGCGGCCGTGGCCACAACCAGCAGGGAAACAGCGTACGTTGCGGACGTTTTGGTGCTTCGGGCGATCGTCACGTGGTCATCCAGACTTGGCATGAGTGGGGTGGTCGTGGGCGGAAGACGCGGGTGGTCATGGTCCAGACGATCCAATCGAGGCGTCTTAAGGACCGTCAAGACACGAATAGATCACTGCTGATCACTGACGGAGACCGTACGACGTCATTCCTGTCACCGCCGGACGCCGTACGGTGTTGAGTCGGACCCCATGCGGCGCCCATCCGTATGGCTGATGAGGACCGTACGGGCTCCTCCAGGTGACTGATGGGGACCGTGTGGCTTCGCCCCGTGTGCACAACGCGACCAATACGACGGTGAATCCGGCGTTTCCACCTGTCACTTTTTGGCTGATCATGGCCGCACTCTTGGGACAGCCGCTACTGTGGGGCCGCGTCGAGGGCCCTGTTCCACTTGTCGGGCCGAGCGCGCTGTCGCGATCGCTGAACCACTGAAACACCCAGCCCGGGCCAAGGGCTTCCAGGGGAACAAAGTCGAGGAGGGTCGGTGCCCGCGCACGAAAAGAAGGCCGCCCAGGGGCAGTCGTCCACGGCTCCCTCAAGAGGCCGAAGGCCACCCCTCCTCGACCGTTTGCCTTTCCGCCGCAAACTCAACGTCCTGGTGATCGTCCCGCTCGTGGTCGTCTCCGTGATGCTCTCGTACGTCGTCTACAGCCAGGTCGACCGGGCCAGGTCCGCCGCCGACACCGCCCAACTCGTGCGGGACAGCGCGCACGTGACCAAGCTCATCGACAGCGTGCAGACCGAGCACCGGCAGGCGCTCCTCGTCTCCCTGCGCCACCAGGCTGCCCTTGACCGTGACAACGCGCCCGACGCCTCCTCGTACCTCCAGGCGCAAGGGCAGGTCAACCGCCAGATCGAGGCCGTCCGTTCGGCCTACGGGGACCGGCTGCCCGACGCCGAGGCCTCGGCGCTGCAGGAACTGGAGGGCCTGGACAGCCTCCGCAAGACCGTCGAACTGGGTCCGATTCCCGCCGACAACATCGACCCCGCGTACGGATCGGTGATCGAGGGCCTCATCAACGGCCTCGGACTCGGCCAGTTGGGCGCCGAGTCCTCGTCGTCCGCGGGCAATCTGCTCGACGCGCTGCTGCGCGCCGACACCGCTCACGCGTCCTTCGAGACCAGCGTCTTCGCCGCCCGTACCCGGGACTCCAACGCGCTCATCGAGTTCACCGGTGCCGTCGGCGACTACGAGCAGTACGGCTACCACGCCGAGCGGTTCACCCGGTTCGCCAGCCAGGAACAGGGCGCGGTTCTCGCCGAGATCGAGCGCAGCCCGTACCAGAACGTCATCGCCCAGCACTGGGCCGAGCTCCAGGTCGACCCGAGCGGTCTGGTCGCCGAGAACGCGGGGCAGGTGCGCGTCGCCCTCGGTGACGCGCTGCGCGCCGACCCCACATACGAGCGCCAGGCCGAGAACCGGCTGAAGATCACTCAGAACCTGATCGGCGAGATCGCCGCCGACACCGAGGACGCGTCGAACGACGCCTGGTGGCAGGTGTTCTGGCTGATCGCCGGCACGCTGCTCGCCTTCGGGGCGTGGTTCCTGTTCTCGGTGCTGGTGCGCCGCTCCGTGGTCCGGACCGTGCGGACGCTCACCGAGGCGGCCCAGCACGTGGCCACCGCGGCCGAGACCGAGCTGGCCCGGGTCGCGGACGACGACGCCGACGACGCGAGCCCACCGCGCCTCGAAGCCGTGCCCGTGCCGGTGCGCGACGAGATCGGTGAACTCGCCGAAGCCTTCAACCAGGTTCAGGTCACCGCGACCGCGCTGCTGGAGCGCCAGGTCGTCAGCCGCCGCAACATCGCCGAGATGTTCGGCAACGTCGGCCGTCGCATCAGCAATCTGACGGCACGTCAACTCGCTCTGATCGACTCGGTGGAGCGCGGCGAGACCGACCCGGAGGTGCTGGACCGGCTCTACCGCATCGACCACATCGCCGTACGCCTCCAGCGCAACGCCGACAGCCTGATGCTGCTCGCCGGAATCAGCGAGACGGGCCTGGGCGCCGAGCCGATGCGGCTCAGCAACATCGTCCGCGCCGCGCTCGGTCAGATCGAGGGCTACCAGCGGGTCACTCCGCATGCCGAGGGCGATGTCACCGTCGCCCCCGACATCGTCGGCGATCTGACGCTGATGCTCGCCGAACTGCTGGAGAACGCGGTGATGTTCTCCCCGGCGACCAGCGGCGTCGAAGTGGTCCTGCGCCCCGGGCACGGATCCGGCGGCGTTCTCGTCGAGATCATCGACCACGGGCTCGGGATGAGCCCCGAGCGCCTTGTGGAGGAGAACGCCCGGCTGATCCGGCGTGAACGGCTCGACCTGGCGCCGACGGAGGTCCTGGGCCTGTTCGTGGTCGGCGGACTGTCCCGGCGCTGGGGCATCGAAGTCGTCCTGTCCCGCACCCCGGGCGGTGGCGTCACGGCCACCGTCGTGGTCCCCTCGACCCACCTCCTGCTCACCGACCCTGCGCATACCGCGGCACGGGCCCCGCACATCCTGCCGCCGGCCCGCCACTCCGGCGCGAGCGAGCCGCGCCCCGCGACGGTGGAGTCACCGCCCGGCCCCTCGGGTCTGCCCCGGAGGGTTCCGGCGCCCTCCCGCAACGCGGAGTCTCCCAGCCACGCGCGCCACCCGGAACCCACGGACGACACCGGAGGCGAGCGCGCCATGGCCCACCCGGCGAACGGGCCCGGCGCGTACCGGCCCGCCGACGGCATCGGCATCGGCACCGGTACCGACCGCGGCTCCCGTACAACTTCCGACCGCGGCTCGGGCACCAGCTCCGACCACGGCTCCGGTACGGCGGCCCCGGCGAGGCCCAGCGATGCCGCTCCGCTGCGGCGCCGGGTACGCGGCGCGACCCTGTCGGCCACCACCGCGGCGAGCCGGATGCCCGCACGAACCGTCAGGAAGCCGCGGCCGCCCGCCTGGCAGACCGCGGACGCGGAGGCGGCACGATCCGAGATCGACGAGTTCGAGGCCGCCGTCCTGCGCGCCCAGCGCGAGAGCGCGGCCGACAGCCGGTCCACCGACAGCCGGTCCACCGACAGCCGGTCCACCGACGGCCGGACCGCCGACGGCCGGACCGCCGCGGGCCGGTCCGCCGCGGTCCGGACCACCGGGGCGAGTCGACCAGACGGCCGGACCACTGCGGCGAGCCGACCGGACGGCAGGCCCGACGCCCCGACCGAAGCCAGCACACCCGACAGCAGACCTACCAGCAGACCCTCACCCCCGGAAGGCATGAGCAAGTGACCATGTGGACAGGCGAGCCTGAGTCCGGAGCAGTGGAAGGAACCGTGGAACCGGTGACGGACGTGAAGGCCGCCGCTGCCGACTTCAATTGGCTGCTCAATCGATTCGCCACCGAGACGGCGGGGGTCGTCGACGTGATCGGAGTCTCCTCCGACGGACTGCTCATCGCGGTGTCCCAACTGCGCGGCCAGGCGGACTCGGAACGGCTCGCGGCGATCGTCTCCGGCATCACCAGCCTGGCCATGGGCGCCGCCGGCAACTACGGTCTCGGCGGCCTGAACAAGGTCATCATCGACCTGGAGGAAGGACACGTCCTGGTGTCGGCGCTCGGCGCCGGCGCCGTGCTCGGCGTGGTCGCCTCGAAGGAGGCGAAGCTCGGCAACATCGCGTACGAGATGACCCTCTTCGCCAACCGGGCGGGTGAGGTCCTGAGCCCACAGCTCGTCATGGAGCTGAAGAACACCGTGGGCGTCGCGCCCACCGTTTGAGGAGCGACCAGTTGACGTCCGACGAGTTGACGTCCGGCCGGTTGACGTCTCACTTGTTGACGTCCGACGGCTGTCACATGACCGGTGACGGCTCGCGAAGCGAAGGGGGAGGACGTGATGACGGCCGGCGAGCCATCAGCCACCGACGACGCCGGGTGGGACGCGGAGCGTCCTGCTTCGGTCGTCCGGCCGTTCCTGCTGACCGCGGGGCGGATCGCCGGGGGCGACAGTCTCGTACCGCCGATCCCGATCGAGACACAGGTGGTCGCGACGGACGTGGGACTGGCTGCCCTGGACGCCTTCGTGTTCGAACAGCACCGCGACATCATCACGGTCTGCCGAGAGCCGCAGTCTTTGGCGGAGATTGCGGCGAAACTGCGGATGCACTTGAACGTGATCCGGGTGCTCGCCGACGATCTACGCTCCGACGGCCAACTGGCCCTGTACGCACCGCAGGCCCATTCCAACCGCGATGTCACCGTTTTGCGAAGGGTTATCGATGGTCTCCGAGCTATCCCCGACTCCCGGGGCGCCATCCGTGAGGGCTGAGTCCGCGGGGCCCCGGCCGCCCCTGCCCGTGAAGATGGTGATCGCGGGCGGCTTCGGCGTGGGCAAGACCACCACGGTGGGCGCCATATCCGAGATTGAGCCGCTGACCACCGAGGCGTCCATCACCTCGGTTGCCGCGGGCGTCGACGACCTCAGCCACACCCCGGAGAAGATGACGACGACCGTCGCCATGGACTTCGGCTGCGTGACGCTCGATCCGACCCTGAAGCTCTACCTGTTCGGGACCCCCGGCCAGGAGCGCTTCGGGTTCATGTGGGACGACCTCGTCGAGGGCGCGCTCGGCGGGCTCGTCATCGTCGACACCCGCAGGCTCGACGACTGCTACGCGGCCGTCGACTACTTCGAGCACCGCGAGATCCCCTTCGCGGTGGCCATCAACGCCTTCGACGGCCAGGTCGACCACGATCTGGACGACGTACGGTGGGCCCTCGACGTCGCCGACCACGTGCCCGTCACCGTGTTCGACGCGCGCGAACGCGGTTCCGTACGGGACGCGCTCCTCGTCGTCCTCGAACACGCGCTGGCCACCGCCGAACGGTGAAGGGGGACGGGCCACACAGCCCGTCCCCCTCTTTCTCGTACGCCAGTCAGGCGGCGCGGCCACGTACGCCAGTCAGGCGGCGCGGCGCCTGCGCACCCCCGGCGACACGGCCACCCGGCCCACGGCCCAGAACAGCACCAGGACGAGCAGCGCCAGGACGGCGATCAGGGCGGCCCCGCCGACGACCTTCTCGTAGTCGCGCTGGTAGAGGCCGTCCACGATGTAGCGGCCGACGCCGCCGAGGCTCACATACGCCGCGATCGTCGCCGTCGACACGATCTGGATCGCCGCGGAGCGCAGGCCGCTGAGGATCAGCGGCAGCGCCGCCGGTACCTCGACCTGGAGCAGGATCTTCCCCTCCGCCATGCCCATGCCGCGCGCGGCATCGACGGGGGAGGGGTCCACGCTGCGGATGGCCTCGTACGTGGTGATGAGCACCGGGGGGATCGCCAGCACGACGAGCGGGATCATCACCGGCAGGATGCCGAGGCCGAGCCAGACGAACATCAGCACCAGCAGCCCGAAGGTGGGCAGGGCACGGGCACCCGCGGACACGAAGGCCAGCGCGTTGCCGCCGCGGCCGGTGTGTCCGGTGACCAGGCCGATGGGCAGGCCGATGGCGGCGGCGATCACGAGGGCCGCGGCGGAGTACTGGAGGTGTTCCCAGACGCGCTGCGGGATGCCGTCGTAACCGTGCCAGTGGGAGCCGTCGCTGAAGAACGATTGCATGAAGTTCAGTACGTTCACGAGACGCTCTCCGGAAGGGGGGACGCGTCCGCCACCGTCGACGTACGGCGTGCGGACGTGCCGTGGGACGGCGGCTGCCAGGGGGTGAGCACCCGCCGCAACACCACCAGCAGGGCGTCCACCAGCACCGCGAGGGCGGCGGTGGTGACCACCGAGTTCACCGCGAGGAGGGGCCGGTGGTACAGCATCGCGGTGGTCAGCAGATTGCCGAGCGCCCCCTGGTTGCCGATCAGCGCGCCGACGCTGACCAGGCTGATGCTGGAGGCGGTCGCCACGCGCAGCCCCGCCATGATCGCGGGTACGGCGATGGGCAGTTGGACCTGGAGATAGCGGCGTACGTAACCGATGCCCATCGCGGCCGCGGCGGAGTTCGTCTCCTCGGGGACCGAACGCACGCCGTCGACGACCGACGGGACGAGGATCACCAGGGTGTACAGACACAGCGGGATCATGACGGTGAGCCGGCTGAGCCCCGTGTAGTCGATGAGCACCACGAAGAAGGCCAGCGACGGGATCGCGTACAGCACCGTCGTGGCCCACAGCACCGGCGGATAGAGCCAGTTGAGGCGGACGCACAGCAGGCCGATCGGCAGCGCCAGCACAAGACCGAAGAGCACCGGGATCAAGGCCTCCTGCATGTGCCAGGAGATCAGGCCGAGATAGCTGTGCTGAAGGTCGCTCGGTATGTCGAAGAAGCCGTTCATCGGGTGGCCTTCAGCTCGGAGGCGTCCTCGGACAGGTCCGGGGCGTCCGCCGCCCGTCGCTGCCGGGCCGCGCGGATCGCGGCGGCGATCGTCGCCTGATCGGCGAGCCCCAGCACCGTCCCCGCACCGTCCACCGCGACCGCCTGACCGGTCGGCGACAGCACGGCCCGGTCGAGGGCGACGCGCAGCGAGTCCCGGCCCACCTCGAAGCCCTGCCCGTACGGCTCAAGGGCCTTGACGTCACCGTCCCACGTGGCGAGGTCGGCCCAGCCGAGCGGCTTGCCGCCCGCCTCGGTCACCATCACCGGCGACGTCGCGTCTTCGCGTCCGGCGATCTCCTGCCAGTCGGAGCCGACCGGGAAGACCCGGGAGCGGTCGAGTTCGAGGTCGCGGGTGGACAGGAACGACAGGCCGCGGATGCCCCGGTCGGCGCCGAGGAACTCCTCCACGAACGGGTCGGCGGGAGACGACAACAGCTCGTCCGGGGAGGCGAATTGGGCGAGCGTGCCGCCGGTGCGCATCACGGCGATACGGTCACCGATCGTGATGGCCTCGTCCATGTCGTGGGTGACGAACACGATCGCCTTGCCGAGTTCGCCCTGGATGCGGAGCAACTCCTCCTGGAGGCCCCGGCGGACGACCGGGTCGACCGCGGAGAACGGCTCGTCCATGAGGAGGATCGGCGGGTCCGACGCCAGCGCGCGGGCGACGCCGACACGCTGCTGCTGGCCGCCGGAGAGCTGGTACGGGTAACGGCGGGCCATGGCCGGGTCGAGGCCGACGCGCTCCATGAGTTCGGCCGCACGCGCCCGGGCGCGATGCTTGGACCAGCCGAGCAGCCGCGGCACCGTGGCGATGTTGTCGAGGATCGTGCGGTGCTGGAAGAGCCCCGCGTTCTGGATGACGTAACCCATCGAACGGCGCAGGGCGTTGACCGGCTGGCGCAGAATGTCCTCGCCGTTCACCCGGATCGTGCCGCTGCTGGGCTCGACCATGCGGTTGATCATGCGCAGCGTGGTGGTCTTGCCGCAGCCCGAGGGTCCAACGAGAACGGTGATGGAGTGGTTCGGTATCTGCAGGGACAGGCGATCGACGGCCACCGTGCCGTCGGCATATCGCTTGCTGACATCTTCGATGGCTATCAAGCGTCGAAACCCTTCGGGGCGGTCTTGCTCGTGCGCGTCTCGATCACGTCTACGAGGCTGCGCAGTCTAGCCAGTTGAAGTTTTCTCCAGGTCACCGAGGGTTACGGTCGCCGGCGCGGGGCCGGTCAGCCGTCGCGACGTGGCCCGAATTCCAGCGCGGGGCCGGAACAGATCGCCCGGCCGGGCTGTTGTGCGGTGCGGAAGACCTTGACGAGACCGTGGTGCGGGGCGGCCGTGAGCCCGCCCGGCCGGAAGGGCGGAGGTGACGGACGGTCCTCAGGCGGGAGCGGGCCGCGGCCGACAACTGGTCGATCCGCGACCGGGTCATCGAGACCGGCAACCGCCAGTCGTTCGTCGGCTCCCCGGCCACCGTCGCCGAGACCATCAACGCCTTCGTCCAGGCCGACGCCGCCGACGGGTTCATCTTCGTCCCGCACATCACCCCGGGCGGCCTCGACGTCTTCGCCGACACCGTGGGCCCGCTGCTCCAGGAATGCGCGGTCTTCCGCACGGAGTACGAAGGCAGCACCCTGCGCGACCACCTCGGCCTGGTCAGGCCCGAGAGCGTGCCGGAACCCGCCGCGACGACGGGATGACCTGTCCGGCATGACGCACGACAGTGCGCCCGAGGGTGCGCTCGGCGGCGCACTCGACGGTCCGCGTGACGGCGCGCTCGGCGGTGCGCACACCATCGCGCTCGGCGGTGCGCTCGACCGGCTTTCGGGCGCCGAGGAGCTTGCGGTCCCCCGTGCGCCACAGCCACGCGATGTCGCGGCCGAACGACCAGACGAGCGAGGCCAGCGCCAGACCCACGATCCCGACGGTCGCCTCGTGCGGCAGGATCCCGGAGCCGGCGACGAGCAGGATGACGCCCTGCAGGGCCGCCACCGTCTTGCGCGCCATGCTGTGCGGCAGCGCGGCATTCAGCCACGGCATCACGCGGGCCGCCGCCACGAACGCGTACCGCATCGTGCCGATCAGCAGCACCCACGGGCCGACCGACATCGCGACGTACACGCTCAGCACCAGGATCAGGAACGCGTCGACCTCCATGTCGAAGCGGGCGCCCAGCGCGGAGGACGTACCGGTGCGGCGGGCGACCTTGCCGTCGACGCCGTCGAGGATCAGCGCGACCGCCGTCAGACCGACGAGCAGGGTGACCGGCGGCGAGCTCCGGAAGGAGTCCGCGACCAGGGCGGTGACCCCGCCGACCAGGATGGCCCGGCCGAGCGTCACCCGATTGGCGGGACCGAAGGAGCGTGGCCGCGAGCGGCGCAGGGCGCGGGTCAGCACCGCCCACGTGGCAATCGCGAAGGCCAGGCCGGTCAGCCAGCCCGCGGGCCCCATGCCGATCCCCGCCCCCAGCAGAGCCAGCAACAGGAGCTGCACACCCGCTCCCACCGTGGTCTCCTGGGCCAGGATCCTCGCGTCGTATGTGTTGTTCAGGGCCACCGCACATCCTCCGGCCATATGACAGAGTCGATCAACGCCGCGTACAGTGCGCGGCTTGTCACCGGTCCGTACGTGAAGATCTGCTGAATCGTTCAGGGGGACGCCCATGGAACTCACAGCTCGCGCCTTCTGGCTCCGGTCGCCCGGCCACGGCGAGATACGCGACGTCACCCTGACACCCCCCGCGGACGGGGAGGTTCTGGTGCGCACGCTCTTCTCCGGAGTGAGCCGGGGCACCGAGACTCTCGTCTTCCGCGGGGGCGTACCGGAAAGTCAGCATGCTTCGATGCGTGCACCGTTCCAGGACGGGGATTTCCCCGCCCCCGTGAAGTACGGCTATCTCAGCGTCGGCCAAGTGGAGGAAGGACCCGCGTCGCTGCTCGGCCGGACCGTCTTCTGCCTGTATCCGCATCAGACGCGGTACGTCGTCCCGGCGAGTGCCGTGACCGTCGTACCGGAATCCGTGCCCGCCGCGCGCGCCGTCCTCGCCGGGACCGTCGAGACCGCGGTGAACGCCCTGTGGGACGCCGCGCCGCTGATCGGCGACCGGATCGCCGTGGTGGGCGGCGGCATGGTCGGCTGCTCCGTCGCCGCGCTCCTCGCCCGCTTCCCGGGCGTACGCGTCCAGCTCGTCGACGCCGATCCCGCGCGCGGCGACATCGCCCGCGCCCTCGGCGTCGACTTCGCGCTCCCCGAGGACGCCGCGGGCGAGTGCGACCTCGTCGTGCACGCCAGCGCCACCGAGGCGGGACTCACCCGGTCGCTGGAACTCCTCGCCCAGGAGGGGACCGTGCTCGAACTGAGCTGGTACGGCGACCGGCGGGTCAGCCTGCCGCTGGGGGAGGCCTTCCACTCGCGGCGGCTGGTCGTGCGCAGCAGCCAGGTGGGCTCCGTTTCCCCCGCGCGGCGCGCCAGCAGGACGTACGCCGACCGGCTCGCGCTCGCCCTCGAACTGCTCGCCGAACCCGCCTTCGACGCGCTCATCACCGGCGAGTGCGCCTTCGAGGAACTGCCGGACGTGATGGCCAAGCTCGCCTCCGGATCGATACCCGGCTTGTGCCATCGCGTCGTGTACGACGACGTCTGAGCGCGGAACAACCTGCCTGACCTCCAACGACTCCAAAGAAAGGGGAACGGGCAGCTGAACAAGGAGAACGGGGCAGCCGTACTACACGGCGTGCCCCCGGCAGGGGATCAGACGCACCGCACCTGGAGGGTCGTCCGTTGTTCAGCATCACCGTCCGCGATCACCTGATGATCGCCCACAGCTTCCGTGGCGAGGTCTTCGGACCCGCGCAGCGCCTGCACGGGGCGACGTTCCTGGTGGACGCCACATTCCGGCGCGCCGAGCTGGACGACGACAACATCGTCGTCGACATCGGGCTGGCCACACAGGAACTCGGCGCCGTCGTGAGCGCGTTGAACTACCGCAACCTCGACGACGAGCCGGACTTCAAGAACACGAACACCTCGACGGAGTTCCTGGCCAAGGTCATCGCCGACCGGCTCGCCGACCGCGTGCACGCCGGAGCCCTCGGCGAGGGCGCCCGCGGCCTGTCGGGCATCACCGTCACGCTGCACGAGTCGCACATCGCCTGGGCGAGTTACGAGCGTGCCCTGTGACCGACACGACGACGGACCGGGCGTCCGTGAGCACGGACCGGGTCCTCAACGCCGATCAGGCGTCGCTGAATTACCTGCCCGTCCAGCACACCGCACTCAAGAACGCCGAGATCATCCCCATGTCCCTGCGCTCCGTGCACTTCGTCATGCCCGGCGGTGTCGACGACCCGACCGCGCCGAGCGGCGGCAACGCCTACGACCGGCGGCTCTGTCTGGACCTCCCCGGCTTCGGCTGGCAGGTCCACCAGCACGCCGTCGCGGGCAGCTGGCCCCGCCCCGCGGCGGCCGCCCGTACGGAACTCGCCCGTACGCTCCGCGACTTGCCGGACGGCACAGTCGTCCTGCTCGACGGCCTCGTCGCCTGCGGCGTCCCCGAGATCATCGTCCCCGAGGCCGAACGGCTGGCCCTCGTCGTGCTGGTGCATCTGCCGCTCGGCGACGAGACGGGTCTCGCGCCCGACGTGGCCGCCGACCTGGACGCCCGCGAACGTACGACGCTCCGCGCCGTCGCGGCCGTCGTGGCGACCAGCGACTGGGCCGTCCGCCGGCTCGTCGCCCACCACGGGCTCGCCCCCGACCGGGTCCATCTCGCCGCGCCCGGCGCCGACATCGCGCCGCTCGCCTCCGGCACCGACGGCGTCTCGCGACTGCTGTGCGTCGCCGCGGTCACCCCGCGCAAGGGGCAGCACCGCCTCGTCGAGGCCCTCGCGACCGTCACCGACCTCCCCTGGAGCTGCGTCTGCGTCGGCGGACTCGGCCAGGATCCGGCGTACGTCGCCCAACTGCGGGCCCTGATCGAGAAGTACGGCCTCGGCGACCGGCTGCACCTCGTGGGGCCGCAGGCGGGTGCCGAACTCGACGCCAGCTACGCCGCCGCGGATCTCATGGTCCTCACGTCGTACGCCGAGACGTACGGCATGGCCGTCACCGAGGCGCTCGCGCGGGGGATCCCGGTGCTCGCGACGGACGTCGGCGGCCTTCCCGAGGCGGTCGGGCGCGCGCCCGACGGCGGCGTGCCCGGCATCCTCGTACCACCGGAGGATCCGACGGCCCTCGCCGCGGAGTTGCGCGGCTGGTTCGGCGAGGCCGACGTACGCCGCCGCCTCAAGGCCGCCGCCCGCGGGCGACGCGCCGCGCTCGACGGCTGGGCCACGACGGCCCGCAGCCTGGCCGGTGTGCTCGGCCGGCTTCCCCACAAGCCCCGGAGGGCCGCGTGAGTACGACGACGCCCCCCGCCGGGGAGAAGGCGAGTACAGGGGTGCCTGGTCAGCGTGTCGGGCAGGACGGTGTCGACGAGGTGCCTCGGTACGCCCCTCAGTGGCTCCAGTTGAGGGAAGGCGCCGACGCCGCCGCGCGGGCGGCCGAGTTGCTCGAACCGCTGCGTGTCCGGTTCGCGAATCCGTCCGATCGCTCCACGGACCTGGTGATTCACGATCTCGGCTGCGGAACCGGCTCCATGGGCCGCTGGCTCGCCCCCCGCCTCGACGGCGCCCAGCACTGGATCCTGCACGACCGGGACCCGTATCTGCTGCACTTCGCGACCGTGGAGGCGCCCCTCACGGCCGCCGACGGCAGCCCTGTCACCGTCACCACACAGCGCGGCGACATCGGCCGGCTGACCGCCGACGCCCTGTCCGGGGCCTCGCTGGTGACGGCCTCCGCGCTGCTGGACGTGCTCACCGCCGAGGAGATCGACCGGCTCGCGGCCGCCTGCGCGGGCGCCGGGGTCCCGGCGCTGCTGACGCTGTCCGTCGTGGGACGGATCGAACTCGCACCGGCCGACCCGCTCGACGCGGAGCTGGCCGAGGCGTTCAACGCCCATCAGCGCCGCGGCGAGCTGCTCGGCCCCGACGCCCTCACGGTGGCCTGCGACGCCTTCGCCCGGTACGGCGCGACGGTCCAGGTGCGGCCGAGCCCCTGGCGGCTCGGACCCGACGACGCCGCGCTCACCGAGGAGTGGCTGCGCGGCTGGGTCGGCGCGGCCTGCGAGCAGCGGCCCGACCTCGCGGCGCGTGCGGAGCCGTATCTGCGCTCCCGCCTGGCGGCGTGCGCCGCGGGCGAGTTGCGGGCGGTGGTCCACCACAGCGATGTGCTGGTCCTGCCCCGGCCTACGGGTGGTGCGGGGTGAGCGCCGGGGTGGAGACGGTGGGGGCAGTGGGGGTGGACGCGGCGGCGGTCCGTGTGCGTGCCAAGGGTGCGCGCACGGGCGGGGTCCGCGCGAGGCTCAGTACCCCCCGGCTCCGCACCCACCTCGGCACCGTCGCCGGTACCGCCATCCTCGGGGTGCTGCTCTGGCGGCTCGGTACCGGTGTATTTCTGGACGGGCTGCGGCGGATCGACGGGGTGACGCTGCTGGCGGCGCTCGGACTCGGGCTGCTCACCACGGTGTTCAGCGCGTGGCGGTGGTCTCTGGTGGCCCGCGGGCTGCGGATCCGGCTGTCGCTGGGGCCGGCCGTCGCGGACTACTACCGGGCGCTGTTCCTGAACGCGGCGCTGCCCGGCGGCGTACTCGGCGATGTGCACCGGGCCGTACGGCATGGCCAGAGCGCCGGGGACATCGGCCGCGGAGTGCGGGCGGTCGTGCTCGAACGGACCGCCGGGCAGGCGGTGCTGGCGGCCGTCGGGGCCGGGGTGCTGCTGACGCAGCCGTCGCCGGTGCTCGTCGAGACCCGGCGGCTCTTCCTGATCCTGGCGATCGTGTCGCTGTGCTCGGTGGTGACCGTGGGTGCCGTACGGAGAGGCCGGGCCCGCTCCCGGCGGTACGGAGCCGTCCGTGCCGCGTTCGCGGAAGCGCGCGGCGTGCTGCTCGCCCGGGGGAGCTGGCCCGGGGTGACGCTCTCCTCGGTGGTGGTGCTGGCCGGTCACCTGGCCATGTTCGTGCTGGCCGCCCGGGTCGCCGGATCCACGGCGTCCGTCGCCCAGTTGATACCGCTGGCGCTGCTGGCCCTGCTCGCCATGGGGCTGCCGCTGAACGTCGGCGGGTGGGGCCCCAGGGAGGGCGTGACCGCCTGGGCGTTCGGCGCCGCGGGGCTCGGCGCGAGCATGGGCCTGAGCGTCGCCGTGGTCTACGGCGTGCTCAGCTTCGCGGCGAGCCTGCCCGGAGCCGTCGTCCTGGTCGTCCGGTGGTGCGCGGCGCTCCGGCGTCCCCGGGAGGGTCGGGAGGAGAGTGCGGGAGGACACGATCAATGCGGACGATCAACGACCGGCGCATCGCGGGGAGTTCCCCCTTCCCCAGGCAGCGTCTTGGACGTCACCAGGGAGAAATACGCCCCGAAGGAATCCGTCAGTGCCGCCAGCAGTTCCTTGCCTTTCTCGGCGGAAGCCAGCGAGGGACGGCCGATGACACCGGACTCGGTATAGCCCGACATACCGAGAGTGAGCAGATGGCGTCGGTCGTCGGCGACGAAATCGGAGGTCTCATAACCGGCTTTGACGCATTCGGGACGGTCGTGCAGAAGAATGGAGGTCTCGATTTCTCCCGCATGCATATCGCTGAGCAACGAGGTCTGTACTCCGGCCCGTTCGCGGGCCGAGTCCCAGTCCTCCATGGCAGGGAAAAGCGCCATACGCGTACCGCTGCCCACCGACTCCTGAACCACGTTGCCCAGGACGTAATTTCCGCCGTGCCCGTTGACCAGCACCAGGGTGTCGACGCCCGACCTGAGCAGCGAGTCGGCGATGTCCCGTACCACCGCGTGGAGCGTGACGGAGGAGATGCTGACGGTCCCCGGCCAGGCCGCGTGCTCGTGCGAGCAGGAGATCGTCACCGGAGGAAGGAGATGCACCGGATAGGCGGCCGCGACCTCCCGCGCGATGGCGCACGCGACGAGCGTGTCGGTCGCCAGCGGAAGGAACGGACCGTGCTGTTCGAAGCTGCCGACGGGAAGGACGGCGACCTGACGGGCGACACCGGCCCCCCGTTCTCGCACATCCTCGGTGGTGTCCAGCGGCAACTGACCGGACACCGTCGTCGACGGCGTTCCCGAACTACTCATGTTTTTCACGGCCTTTCGACTCTGCTTAGGGACCAGATCATGACAGAAAACGTTGGCGTACTCGGCGGGAATGCCCACCCCAAAGGTGTCGAACGAGCCGTGATTGCCCCCTTGCCCACCGTCTACGGCGATTTCCACGCCGTCGGCTACCTCGACCACGATCGGGGCGAGGAACAAGTGGCCCTCGTGTACGGGGACTTGGACACCCTGGGCGAAGGAGACGTGCTCGCCCGGCTCCATTCGGAGTGCCTGACCGGGGACGCCTTCGGATCCACGCACTGCGAGTGCGGCCCCCAGCTCACCGCCGCGCTGCGCGCCATCGTGGCCGAGGGGCGCGGCATCCTCGTCTACCTCCGGGGCCACGAGGGCCGCGGGATCGGCCTGCTCGCCAAGCTGCGCGCGATGAAGCTCCAGGCCGAGGGTATGGACACCGTCGAGGCGAACCTCGCCCAGGGCCTCCCGGTGGACGCCCGCGACTACCGGGTGGCGGCGGAGATCCTGCACGACCTCGACGTACGGTCCGTACGTCTGCTGTCGAACAACCCGCGCAAGCGGGAGTCCCTGCTGCGCCACGGCATCAAGGTCGCCGAGCAGGTGCCGCTGCTGATACCGCCGTGCGAGGAGAACCTGCCCTACCTGCTGACCAAGCGGGAGCGCCTCGACCACTACCTCCCCCACCTGGACGACCACCTCGGCGCGATCAGGGCCGGGTGACGGCGATCAGTCCAGCACCGCCTCGTGCACGAGCCGCTTGAGCTCGGGAAAGACCGAGCTGGACGTCCTGGGGCGGAGCTGGGTCAGGAACTGCACGGTCATGTCGTGGTGCGGGTCGACCCAGAACGTCGTGGTCGCGACTCCGCTCCAGCCGAACGCGCCCAGGCTCGAAGGGGACGCGGTGACGTCCGGGTCCACCACGACGGAGACGCCGAGGCCGAAGCCGAGGCCCGCGTTGCCCGGCTCCTGGTGGACGGGGCTGCCGAAGGTACGGCGGTCGGCGTTGCCGGGGAGATGGTTGGTGACCATCAGGTCCACGGTCTCGGGGCGCAGCAGCCGGGTTCCGTCGAGTTCGCCGCGGCGGCGGAGCAGCTCCATGAAACGGTGGTAGTCGTGGGCGGTGGCCACCATGCCGCCGCTGCCGGACAGGAAACGGGGGCGGCCGTGCAGCGGCAGCCCGGCGATCGGAGTGATCCCGCCCTCGTCGTCCTCTCCGTAGAGCTCCGCGAGCCGCCCGGCCTGTTCGTCGCTGACGCGGAACCCGGCGTCCGCCATCCCGAGCGGGCCGAAGACCCGCTCGGCGAGGAAGTCGTCGAGGTCCCGGCCGGACACCACCTCGATGACACGGCCGAGGACATTGGTGGCGACCGAGTAGTTCCACTGGGTGCCCGCCTCGAACTGGAGTGGCATCCTGGCGTATACGTCGACGGTCTCGGCCAGGTTCGCGCCCGGCGGCACCGACGACTCCAGACCGGCGTCCCGGTAGAGCGCGTCGACGGGGTGGGCGTAGTAGAAGCCGAAGGTCAGGCCCGCGGTGTGGGTCAGCAGATGGCGGATCAGGATGGGGTGTTCCGCCGGGCGGGTCTTCGTGTCGGGGCCGGAGCCGCTCACGTACACCCGTGGGTCGGCGAAGGCGGGCAGGAAGTCGGCCACGGGGTCGTCGAGTTGGACGTGGCCCTCTTCGAGGAGGATCAGCGCGGCGACCGACGTGACCGGCTTGGTCATCGAGTAGATCCGCCACAAGGTGTCGGTTTCGACCGGGAGTTGGGCCGCGCGGTCGCGACAGCCGTACGTCGTGAGGTGCGCGACGCGGCCGTGCCGGGAGACGGAGACCAGGTAGCCGGGCAGCCGGCCGTCGTCGACCAGGCGGGCGAAGTGCTGGTCGAGGCGGGCCAGCGCCGCCGGATCGAGCCCGGCCTCGCGCGGCTCGACCTCCTGTCGCAGGTGACCCATGACTCTCCTCCGGGCTGCGGCTCTGATCCTTTCATGGTCTCGTACCGGCGCGTGCGGCGTCCTCCGGGGGAACCAGGCTGGCGGTCCGGATATGTGTGCGGCCTGGAAGCTTCAGGGCGAGCAGCACACCGACCGCCGAGACCGCCGCGAGCGCGGTCAACGGGGGACCCGCCGCGACACCGGTCGTGAGGCTCATCAGCGTGGCCGCCACCGCGACCTCGAGCGTGGTCCCGGCATTCAAGGCCGTCTGCTGAAGCCCGCCCGCCACGCCGCCCGGCGGCGGCCGCGAGACCGATGGCGCTCGTAGGCAGCGCGATGGGCATCCCGAGCCGGTCCGGAGGGTACGCGGCGCGCAGCATCCCGAGCGTGGCCGGTTGCAGCAGGGCGCCGAACACGCCCTGCGCGACCCACAGCCCGATCACCCAGCCGATGCCGGGCGCCAGCCGATCCCCGCCGACGTCGCGCCGAAGCCCAGGACGCTGCTCGTGAGCGTGAGGCGACGGTGGAGCGGTGAGGCGGGCGGGTTCACCGCTCCTCCGGCCCGAGGTGCGCGCCCAGCGCGGCATGCAGCAGGGGTACGAAGTCGTCGGTGCCCGTGGTGAGTTGGAGGCTGCCCCAGCTCCACAGCTGGGCGATCCCGTGCAGGTTGGCCCACAGGGCACCCGCGACGACCGGGGCCTCGGCCTCGGGCCGCACCCGGCCCACCAGGTCCACGAGCGCGCCGAACAGCGGCAGGCTCGTCTCTCGAAGACCCAGCCGATTGCTCTCCAGCAGATCATGACGGAACATCAGCTCGTACATCCCGCGGTTGGTCAGGGCGAAGTCCATGTAGACCCTCGCGAGCGTGGCGAGTTGGGCGCGGGGGCCGGCCTCGCTCTCACCGACTGCCTGCGTCGCCCGGGCCCCCAGGTCGGTGAATCCCCGGCGCGCGATGGCCGACAGCAGCTCCAGGTGCGTCGGGAAGTAGCGGCGCGGCGCTCCGTGGGAGACGCCCGCGCGCCGGGCGATCTCCCGCAGGGTCAGGGCCTGCGCACCCTCCTTGGTCACCAGGTCGACGCCGGCTTCGATCAGCCGGGCCCGCAGTCCCGTCTCCGTCTCCGATGCGCTCATAGACACTGTCTACCAGTGTGGGGTAGACAGTGTCTACTCGACGGGGGGCCTGGGAATGCCTCCGGAGGGAGGGCCTGGGAATGGCTCCGGAGGGAGGGGCGGGAATGGCTCCGGGACGGTCGGGAGTGGCGCGGGAATGGCGGTCTCATGCCAGGGGTTGATCGATATATGACTCAGGACGCGACGCAGGACGCACTGCTCAAGCTGCTCTCCGAGTACAAGGGCGGGGTGCTCGTCACCCTCAAGAAGGACGGGCGGCCCCAGCTGTCGAACGTCAGCCACGCCTACTACCCCGACGAGCGGATCGTCCGGGTCTCACTCACGGACGACCGCGCCAAGACCCGCAACCTGCGCCGGGACCCGCGAGCCTCGTACCACGTGACGAGCGAGGACCGCTGGGCGTACACGGTCGCCGAGGGCACGGCCGAGCTGACGCCCGTCGCCGCGGACCCGCACGACGAGACCGTCGAGGAACTTATCCGGGTCTACCGGGACGTCCTCGGGGAGCACCCCGACTGGGACGACTACCGCGCCGCCATGGTCCGCGACCGCCGCCTCGTGCTCCGGCTCCATGTGGAGCGGGCGTACGGCATTCCCCGCGGACGCTGACCACCCTTCGCCCTTCGCTGTCGGCGCGCGCAGCCCCGGGCGGGGACGCTCGCGGTCGTCAATGCGGAGGAGCGGTGCGGCGGCTCGCCGTACGCCCTCCGGGCCGCGGCGCCCCGTCTCTCCGCACCCTCCCCGGAGGTGCCGGCGGTGCCCGACAGCGATCCGGTGCGCGCCGCGGCCGAGGACTCGTACCGCCTGCTGTCCCCCGAGGCGGCCCGGCTGTACCGGCTGAATGGCCTCTACGACTGGCCCGCCGTGTCATCCGGGACCGCGGAGCGACGAGTTCCAGGGCCCTTGGCGGCGGCCGTCTCCTTCGCCCAGGTCTCCAGCCACTCCGCGAACTCGGCTGCCCGGTCGGGCCAGTTCAGTTCGGCGAGGGCCGCGTCCCGTCCGCTCTGGGCCGCCCGCAGCCGCAGTACCGCGTCGGCGCTCAGACGGCGTACGGCCTCCGCCGCCGCCGACGGGTCCTCGTACGGGACGACGAGTCCGCAGCCGTGCCGCTCGACCAGTTCGGCCGCGAGTGGGGTGGGCGTGGTGACGACGGGCACGCCGTAGGCCATGTACTCGACGACCTTGGTCGGGCGCGAGTGGCGGTAGTTGGGCTGGTCGTGGAGAAGGGAGAGGCCGGCCAGAGCGCCGGAGAGCAGGGCGAGCGCACGGTCGTTGGGCAGGAAGCCGTGCCAGCGCAGTATGCCGTCCCGGTCCGCCGCCGTCAGGGCGTCCCGTACGTCCGGGTCCGCCGCGCCGACCACCTCGACGTGATGGGCGGGGCCGAGCAGCCGCGCCGTCTCGATGAGGTCGAGCGCGCCGCGCGCCCGTGACAGCTGGCCCACGTAGACGACCCGCTCGCTGCCGGGCGGTTCGGGGTGATCCGGCGGGGCGGTCGCGAGGTTGGGCACCACGGGGTGAGTGCGCCGGAAGCGCTCCTGGTAGGCGTCCTCGGCGAGCAGCAGACGCAGATGGCGTTCCGCCCACCGCTCGGCCGCCCGCACGCCCAGCCGGAGCGGCGGTCGCAGGGCCCGCGGCACCCAGCGCCTCATGGTGAGCGCCGCCGCCGTGTCCTCGTGTACGTCCCACACGACCACCGGGGCGGTTCCCGACCGCCGCCAGCGGCGCAGCGTGCCGGGCAGGGTCAGCAGCAGCTCCGGGTCGTGGAGCAGGACGACGTCGGCCTCGTGCCCGCGCACGGCCAGCAGCTCGCGCGCCGCGCGTACCGCGGCGCGGCGGTCACGTCCCGCGGCCCGGGGGAGGTCCACGCCTTCGAGGTCCGGGCGCGGCAGCACCTGACGGGCCGTGAACGGGGCCGCGTACACGATCCGGTGGCCGCGCTCCCGCAGGGAGGCGATCTGCCGGTGCAGGATGCGCGCGTCCTCCGGGTGATGGACGACGGTGACGACGAGTATCCGCATCGGAGCGCCTTTCGATCGCGCGCGAGGGAAGGGAGTTGCCGCGTTGTCCAAGTGGGGCGAGCGGAGTCGCCCACGCGAGGTATGGGCAGTCGCCTACAGCACCTCGACCCCGGGCCGGAAGATCCGCCCTCGGGTGTCGAACAGCAGGCGGGCCTCGTCGGCGAGGGCCGGGAGGTCGTACGCGGAGTGGTCCTGGAGCAGGATCGTCAGGTCGTGCTCGCGCACGGCCGCCGCCGGATCGCCGACGCGGGGGACGGTCACACCGTCGACCGACCACAGCGGGACGTACGGGTCGTGGAAGGCGATCTCCGCCTCCCGGGCCCGCAGCAGCCGGGCGACCGGCGCCGCCGGCGACTCGCGCATGTCGGCGACGTCCGGCTTGTAGGTGACGCCGAGGAGCAGCACCCGGGAGCCGTGCAGTGCGCGACCCTGGTGGTTGAGCAGATCCTGGGCGCGCCGGACGACGTACTCGGGCATGTGCGCGTTGATCTCCCGGGCGAGTTCGACGAACCGGAACTCGTACCCGATCGAACGCACCTTGTACGACAGGTAGTTGGGATCGATCGGGATGCAGTGGCCGCCCACTCCCGCGCTCGGCCGGAAGGCCTGGAAGCCGAAGGGCTTGGTTCCGGCGCAGCGGATGGCGTCCCAGACGTCGACGTGCAACTCCTGGCACAGGATGGCCAGTTCGTTGACGAGGGCGATGTTCACGTGCCGGTAGGTGTTCTCAAGCAGCTTGGCCATTTCGGCCTCGCGGGTGCCCTTCGCCTGGACGACGGTGTCGACGAGCTTGCCGTAGAAGGCGACCGCGCGGGCCGCGCACGACGGAGTGCAGCCGCCGACCACCTTGGGTGTGCCGCGCAGGCCGTGCGTGGTGTTGCCGGGGTCGATGCGCTCCGGCGAGAAGGCCAGGGCGACGTCCTTGCCGACCTTCAGTCCCGACTCCTCCAGCAGCGGTCGTACGACCTCGTCGGTGGTGCCCGGATAGGTGGTCGACTCCAGCACGACGAGCTGTCCGCGCCGCAGTCTGCCCGCGACCGCTCGCGCGGCGGAGATCACCGCGCTCAGATCGGGGCCGCCGTCCTCGCTCAGCGGGGTCGGCACGCAGATGACCACGGTCTGCGCACGGGCCAGGCAGGCGTCGTCCGTGTACGCCGTGAAACCCGCCGCGCGCATCCGCCGGACGTCCTCGTCGGACACGTCGTCGACATGGGAGTGTCCGGCATTGAGGGCCTCGACGACGCGTGGGTCACGGTCGAGCCCGGCGACTCTCAGTCCGACCGCCGCCGCTTCCCTCGCGAGGGGCAACCCGACGTAGCCGAGTCCGATGACCGCGAGTTCCACGTGTCCGGCGTGTTTCTCGTCCCCGAGCTGTTGGGCCAATTCCCCGAGCTGTTCGCTCGATTCCCCGAGCGGTCCGGTCCGTTCGACCTGCATAGGGATTCACTCCGCTCGACCTGCATAGGGACTCACTCCGCCCCAGGGCGGACGTGCATGGATCCGAAGGGTCAGAACAGTGCGGCTCGGGGGTCCCGGGCCTCAGGCGCATCCAAGAGCGCGATACGCCTCATGGGTCGTGGTGGCGACCCTCTTCCAGGTGCGGTCACGCGCTACCAGTGCGCGAGCGGACGCTCCCCATTCATGCCGCCGTTTTTGACTGTAAAGCAATACTTCGAGGGCGTCCGCCCAAGTATCAGGCGATTCAGCTGGGATTAGCCACCCGGTAACCTCCTGTTCGACCAGTTCTCTGAGGGCCGCGAGGTCGCTGGCAGCCACGGGAAGACCGCTCGCCATCGCTTCGACCGGCTTGAGCGGGGTCACGAGACGGCAGACCCGCTCGTCGGTGCGCGGCACCGCGAAGACATCCAGCACGGCGTGGAAATCCCGCACTTGGGCGTGCGGCACCCGGCCGGTGAACAGGGCGACGCCGTCGCGGAGACCCAGCCGGGCGGCCAGCCGCTCCAGCGCCGCGCGCTCCGGCCCGTCGCCCACGATCAGCAGCCGCAGCCGGACACCGCGGCGGCGCAGCTCGGCACCCGCATGGAGCAATGTGCCGATGCCCTCGTGCGGCGTGAGGCTGCTGACGGTGCCCACGACGAGCTCGTCCGGCGCGATCCCGAGGCGGGCGCGCAGCGGCGCCCCGTCCGGCGGCGGGGCGAGGAACGCCTCGTCCACCGCGTTCGGCACGATCAGCACCCGCTCCTCGGGCACCCCGCGGGCCACGATCTCGGCCTTCATCGCCGTGCCCAGCGTCAGCACCAGATCGGCTTCACGCATGCAGTACGTCTCCAGGGCGCGCCGCACGCGGTACGTCTCGTCGTCCGGGCCGCGGCCCGGCGCCTGGGTCAGCCAGGTCTCCTCCAGGAAGCCCCGCACCTCGTACACGACCGGCAGCCCGTACGCCTCGCGCAGGGCCAGCGCCACGCGCCCGTTGCCGTGGTCGGTCGCCGCGTGCAGCACGGCGGGCCGCAACCGCTCCACCAGGCGCCCGGCCAGCTCGGCGTTGCGCGCCAGCGCCGCATCCTGCCCGTACGGCAGCCACAGCGGCAGCAGCCGGTGCTGCGGCACCCCGCCCAGGAGCTGCAGCGGGCGGGCGTCCAGCACGCCCTGCGCCACCGGGAACCCGATGCGCGTCACGACGTGCGGATCGAGCCCGGCCGCCCGCTGGGCCTCGGCGAGCGCCTGGGTGCGCACGGTGTAGCCCGCCTGCTTGAACGGCAGCCCGTTGGTGACCAGATGCAGCACCCGGCCCGGCACCGGCCTGATCACCCGCCCGGCGGGGGCGGGCACACGAGAAGCGGGCGGACCCGAGGTCCCAGCCGTACGGGCCGGATCCGCTGTCGGTCCGGCCGTACGGGCGCGGGCGGCGAGCCGCCGTTCGACCGGCCGCAGCCCGCGCCGGGCACGCGGCGGCAGCATCCGCAACCCGAGCAACGCGCTCCGCACGGGATCGTGCCGCAACTCGCCCCAGGCCACGGATGCGGCCAAGCTGAGAGCACGGGGGATGCGTCGGGACATGTCGCCAAGGTAGGCCGACAGAGCGGAGAACGTACGACATGAACGGCCGTGTACTGCATGTCGTCGGGACCAGGCCGAACTTCGTGAAGGCCGCCCCGGTCGTCGCCGCGCTGCGTACCAGCGGGCACGAACAGGTCCTGGTGCACACCGGGCAGCACTACGACGAGCGGATGTCGCAGATCTTCTTCCGGGAGCTGGATCTGCCCGAGCCGGACACCGACCTGGGTGTCGGCTCGGGCAGCCACGCCCGCCAGACCGCCGATCTGCTGGTGGCGCTGGAGGGCGAGTTCACCGCCCGCGCTCCCGCGCTCGTCGTGGTCTACGGCGACGTCAACTCCACGCTCGCCGCCGCACTCGTCGCCGCCAAGCTGGGCATCCCGGTGGCCCATGTCGAGGCGGGGCTGCGGAGCTTCGACATGACGATGCCGGAGGAGGTCAACCGGCGCCTGGTCGACCAGCTCGCCGAGCTGCTGTTCGCGACCAGCCCCGAGGCCGTCGGACACCTCGCCCGCGAGGGCGCCGACTCCGGCCGGGTCCACTTCGTCGGCAACCCCATGATCGACACCCTGCTCACCCATATGGACCATTTCGATCCGGCCGCCGTGCGCGCGGCCTACGGACTGCCCGAGCGCTATGGCGTCGTCACGCTCCACCGGCCCGCCAACGTCGACGACCCCGAGGCGGCCCGGGCCGCCGCCCGCGCGCTGACCGAGGCGGCCACCCAACTGGACCTCGCCGTGCCCCTGCATCCGCGCGGGCGCGCGGCCCTGCGGTCGGCGGGCCTCGCGCACGCGCCCGGCGTGCACCTCTTCGAACCGCTCGGATACGTCGCCTTCATGGGTCTCGTACGGGGAGCCGCCGCCGTGATCACCGACTCGGGCGGCGTCCAGGAGGAGACCACCGTGCTGGGCATCCCGTGCCTGACCCTGCGCACCACGACCGAACGCCCGGTCACCGTCACCCACGGCACCAACCGCCTCGTACGACACGGCGAGTTGGTGCCCGCACTGCGCAAGGTGCTGGACGGGCAGGCGCCCTCGCCCGCCGAAGGGCCGCCGCTGTGGGACGGGAAGGCGGGCGCTCGCATCGCCCGGGTGGTCACCCAGTGGCTGGAGCGCCATGACTGAGAGCACCCGCACTGACGCCATGACTGACAGCACCCGCACCTACTGGGACACCCGGCATCTCGAACGCGACGACCTCGCCTCCGGCGGGCACATCGGCCTCGACCGCCCCGGCAACGAGATCTTCTACGCGCTGCGGCTCGGCGAGCTGATCACCCTGATCGGCGATCTGTCCAGCCCGGGGGCCCCGCTGTTCGTGCTCGACGCGGGCTGCGGGAAAGGGTACTTCGCACGCGCCCTGGCACGCTGCGGCCACCGCGTGGACGCCTTCGACAGCAGCCCCGAGGCCATCACGTACGCCTGCTCCCGGGGCGGCGGCCCGCGCTACGCCGTCGCCGCGCTCGACGAGTGGCGCAGCCCCTGGCCGTACGACGTCGTCCTGGGCGTGGACGTCCTGTTCCACGTCCTGGACGACGAGGAGTGGAGGGCAGGACTGCGCAACCTCGCCTCGCTCGTCCGGATCACCGGCCGGCTGATCCTCACCGACGAGGACACACACGAGACCGACGAGGACACACACGAGACCGACGAGGACACACACGAGACCGGCCAGGACCCACACGAGTCCACCCCGCCCGGCGACTACCTGCTGCACCGGCCGGCATCCGCCTACCGCAGGGAACTTGAACCCCTCGGCCTGACCCACACCCTCTTCCGGCCCTACGGCTTCCGCGAGAGCCGGGCCGGCTTCCACGTCTTCACGAGGACCCGCTGATGCGCCTGACCGACCTGCTTCACCCGCATCTGGACGGCATCACCTCCGTCGTGGACGCGACGGACGGCGGCCTCCGTCTGGAGCCGTATCTGCACCTCCCGCCGGGCATCGAACTGCGCCGCCACGAACAACCCGTGGGCGAAGGGGAGCTGGTGCTCCTCTCGTACGGCCCCCAATCCGCGCTGCACGGCGACGAGGCGGACTGCCGCGCCGTACTGGAACGGATGCGGCCCGGCGGTCGCGGTCTGATCGTCTTCGGCCACCCCGGTCCCGAACTCCCCTACCACCGGCTCCTCGACAGTCTGGTGGCCCACAACTGCCAGGTACTGCGGGCCGCCGCACTCGACTACGCCCACCTGCACGCGGGTGCGGTCTTCGCCTGCACCGACGAACTCCTGCCGCCCCACGACTGGTTCGGCCGACCCGTGCCGGCCGAAGGCCTCGCCACGGCGCTGCGGATCGCCGGCGAGTACGTCCTCGCCGACCTGGTCTCCCGGTCCCTGCGCGCCCGCCTGCTCGACCTGGAGGACACGGCCGAGGAGACCGCGCGGGCCCTGGACGCGGTCCGCCAGGACGGACTCGCCGACCGGCTGGCCGCCGCCGTACGGGAGAAGGAGCAGCTGAGTTCCGCACTGCGCCGTGCCCGGGGACGGGTCGGCGTGCTGGAGGCGCGCGTGGCCATGCTGGAGGGCTCCACCTCGCTGCGGGTGGGGAAGGCGCTGGTCACGGCGGCGCGGTCGCCGAAGCGCGGGGCGGTCCGGCTGCCGGGGGAGCTGTACGGGATGTGGCGGCAGCGGAAGGGGAAGGGGAGGAAGCGGCCGGCCGAAGCCGTCGTCCGTCCGCAGAGTGCGGTCGCCCGTCCGCAGACTGCGCGGGAGCCGGACCTCCCGGCCGACGACCGCCTCCACCTCACCCACCGTGCCCTGTCCGTGGGCCCCCGTGACCGCCTGGTGATCACCGGCGTGCTGACCGACCGCGCCGCCGAGGACTTCGCGGCGGACGCCGTCGTGAGCCGGGTGCTGCCGCACGACGGGCACGTGCTCCTGGAGCGGACCGACCCGGACGCCTTCGTCGTCCAGCTGAGCGCATGCGCCGGCCCCGACGGACCGTGGTCCCTCACCGGCACCGCCCTGGCCCCCGACCTGGACCGCCGGCTCGCCGAACTGGTCGGACAGGCAAGGGCGTCGGGACGGCCCGCGGTGCTGTGGCGGGACGGCCCGGCGGCGTGCGCTCCCGGACTGGCGCAGCTCGCCTGGGACGCCGTCATCGACGCGGACGCCGGCGTACGGCTCTCCCGCCTCGACCCGGTCGCCGACGGCAGGGAGCGGCTCCGGGAGGCGTTCGCGCAGGACAGCACCCGGGTGCGGCTGGCGCGGCTCGCCCGGCTCGTCGGAGCCCCCGACCCCCTGGACAGGCGCCGCGTCGCCGTGCTGGCCGCACCCGGGGACCGGGCCGACGTCGCACGGCTCGTCGCCCAGGCGCTCGGCCAGCTCCACCGGCCGGCCGAGGTGGTCGTGCCCGACCCGAAAGAGCTCGACGAACTCACCGCCGCAGGGGTCGCCGTCCACACGGGACCGCCCACCGCGCCGTGGATCGCGGACTGGTCGGACCTGTCCGAGGACCGCCCGGACACCCTGCTGCTCGACCTGATGTGCGCCCAGGAGTACTCGGGCGCCGACGCGGTGGGCCACACCCCCGCCGCCGACGACTACGCCTTCGTACCGGTGCTGCGGCCGCTGCTCGTCCGGCGGTCGCTGCTGATGGCCGGCGCTCCGCCGGACACCTGGTCGCGCGAGGGGTACCGCCTGTTCGCCGTGCGTGGGAAGGAGCCGTCATGACCCGCATCCTGCGTGCGCTCGTCTACGGCGACGTGGACCTCAACCTCATCGACGGCTCGGCCGTGTGGGCCCAGTCGACCGTGCGGGCGCTCGCCCTCGCGGGCTGCCGGACCCGGCTCGTCCTCAAGTCGCCCGTGGTGACAGGGAGGTTGACCGACCCATTGGAGGGGCTGCCCGGGGTCACGCTGGTGCGTCCGTACGAGGAGCGGCTCGTGCCCGGACAGGGGGATCACCCGCTCTCGCCCGTACAGGCCTCCCGGCTGCTCACCCAGCTCGACCAGGACGAGCCCTGCGACCTGCTGGTGCTGCGCGGCCGCAGGCTGGTCACCCGGGTCGTCGCCGACCGCGCCTTCGACGGACGGATCTGGGCCTACCTCACCGACATCCCACAGACACCGGCCGAGATGACCGAGGAGGCACGCGCGGGGCTCGCCCGCATCGCCAACGCCTCACAGCAACTCCTGTGCCAAACCGAGGAGTTGCGCTGCTTCCTGGAGACCTGGGTGCCGGAGGCCTGCGGCCGCTGTCTGCTCAGTCCGCCCGCCGTGCCCGAACCGGCCTTCCCGGTGCCGGAGCACGACCGGCCGCACGATCCCGTACGGCTCGTCTACACCGGCAAGTTCGCGCCGCGGTGGAACACCCTGCCCATGACGCGTCTGCCGGCCCTGCTCGCCGAACAGGGGGTGCGGGCCGAACTCCACGCCGTCGGCGACAAGATCCACAAAGACCCCGCCCACCCCGGCTTCCCGGTCGCCATGGCCGAGGCGCTGCGCTCCACCCCCGGCGTCCACCACCACGGCGGGCAGCCGCGCGAGGAAGCCATGCGCATCGCCGCCGACTGCGATCTGGGCCTCGGCTGGCGGGACCCGGTCCTGGACGCCAGCCTCGAACTCTCCACCAAAGTCCTTGAGTTCGGGTCGCTCGGCCTGCCCGTCATCCTCAACCGCACACCCGCGCACGAGGCGCTCCTCGGGAGCGACTATCCCTTGTACGTCCCCGGAGGCGCCGAACTCACGGACGCCGCCGCAGCCGTCGCCCGCGCCGTACGCGAGCCCGAGACACGGCGCATGGCCGCCGACCGCTGCCGGGACGCCGCCCGGCGGTACACCATGAAGAACGCGGCGGTCCGCTGGCGTACGCAACTCGACCGGGCCCTTCCGTCCGCGCCCCCCGCCGTCGCCGCCCGGCCGCAGCCGCTGCGGATCGCCGTCGCGGGGCACGACCTGAAGTTCCTCTCGCGGCTGCTCGACCACGTCCGCGCGCTGCCCGGTGTCGAGGTACGGATCGACGCCTGGCCCGCGCTTGCCCGCCACGACCAGGCCGCCAGCCGTGAACTCGCCGACTGGGCCGACGTGGTGGTCGTCGAGTGGTGCGGTCCTGCGGCCGTCTGGTACAGCCGCCACAAGCGGCCCGGAAGCCGGCTCGTCGTCCGGCTGCACCGCTTCGAACTGGACGCCGGGTACCCGGAGCAGGTCGACATCGACGCGGTCGACCGGGTGGTGTGCGTCAGTCCCTACTACGCCCGCAGCACCCTTGAGCGCACGGGCTGGCCCGCGGTGAAGATCCAGACCATCCCGAACTGGGTCGACACCGATCAGCTCGACCGGCCCAAGGCGCCGGGTGCCCGTTTCCGCCTCGGCATGATCGGCATCGCGCCCAGCCGCAAACGCCTCGACCTCGGCCTCGACGTCCTCGAAGCGCTGCGCGCCCGCGACCGGCGCTGGCATCTGTCGGTCAAGTCCAAGCCGCCATGGGAGTACTGGTGGATCTGGAACAAGCCCGAGGAGCGCGCGCACTACGACGCCGTACTGCGCCGCATGCAGCGGTCGCCGCTGCTCGAAGGGGCCGTCGTCTTCGACGAGTTCGGCCCTGACGTGGCGGGCTGGCTGCGCAGGATCGGACACGTCCTGTCCACCAGCGACGACGAGAGCTTCCACCTCGCGCCGGCCGAGGGCATGGCCTCCGGCGCCGTACCCGCGCTGCTGCCGTGGCCCGGGGCGGACGAGATCTACGACCGGCGGTGGATCCACGAGAGTCCGGAGGCGATGGCGGAGGCGATCGCCGGGCTGGAGGAGCGGGAGGACTGGCTCTTTGCCGGGGAGGTGGCCCGCAAGCAGGTGCGGGAGTCCTTCTCGCTGGACGGGGTGGCGCGGACCTGGACCGAGCTGCTGGTGTCCGGCTGACTGCCGGCGTCCGCCCGATGGCCGCTTTCCGCGCGATGGCCGCTTTCTGCCCGACTACTGCCGGGCTGATGCCCGAGTCCCCCGCGCCCTCGAGGACGCGCCCCTCGACGCGGTGGCCGCCCCCGACGGCACCGAACTCTTCATCTGCGCCACCGGACGCCCCGAACTCCCCGACTGGACAGGCGACTTCGAGTCCGTCGAGCAGCAGCCGACCGCGCGCTCCGTGACCCGCATCGACCATCTCGCGCTCACCCAGCCCTGGCACCAGTTCGACGAAGTCGCGCTTCTTCCACCGCAGCGTGCTCGGGCTGGACGCACAGGAGAGCGTCGACGTCGCCGACCCGTACGGGCTGCACCGCAGCCGCGCCGTCGCCAACGCCGACGGCAGCGTACGCATCGCTCTCGGCGTCGGCCCCGCCCCACCGACGAGGGCGCCCGCGCCCAGCACATCGCGCTCGCCACGGACGACGTGGTCGCCGCGGCCCGCCGCTTCCGCGCGGCGGGCGGCCTCCTGCTGCCGATGCCCGCGAACTACTACGACGACCTCGCCGCACGGCATGAGTTCGCCGACGGCGAGCTGGAGGCGTACCGCGAACTCGGCATCCTCTACGACCGCGACCACGACGGCGAGTTCCGCCACTGCTACACGCAGACCGTCGGCCGCGTCTTCTTCGAACTCGTCCAGCGCGACGGCGGATACCGCGGCTACGGCGCGCAGAACGCCCCGGTGCGCCTCGCCGCGCAGCACGCGGCGCGACCGGGGCGTTGACGCGGCGCGGGGGTTACGTCATTTCCCCCGGCTTGCACGGCGAACGGCGGCAGACGACTTGGGCACAACGGGATACAAGGGGCCCTCGGCTCCGTAGAATTCACGGCTATCCGCAGGACAGGGCAGCCCGCACCAGGGGGCAGGGGGACAGCCGTGAGGGATGACACCGTCGCGCGTGCCAGACGGCGGTACGGGGGACTCATCGACCCGACTCTGACCACGTACGACGCCTCGCTCGACCTGGCCGCGGACGACCGCGCGGAGGACGTCGCCGAACGGCTGGCGGAGCACTTCCGGCGGCATCCGCGCGAGCGCGTGGTGCTCCGGCTCGACGGTGCGGACGTGGGCATCAGCGACGCGGCACGACTGCGCCGGGCGCAGGGCGTCGCCGGCGGTGCCGATGCCGACGTGGGAGCCGCGGACCGCGCAGGACTGCTGGGCCGCTCGACGCGGTTCCGTGCCGTCGGCTTCGTCTGCGGCGGCTGCGGGCGGACCGCCGTACTGTCGTACTACGACGACCGGTTCCTGCCCACGTGCGCCGACACCGCCGACTGCCCGGGACCGATGGAGCTGGTGCGATGAAGCTGGGCGACGCGGTCACGCCGCCCGCGGGGCTCGGCTCCGGACGCCGGTTCTTCATGGTCGGTTATCTGCCGACGTACGCCGCGCTGCTCTTCGTCCTGCTGTTGTTCTGGGCGGGAGCGCGCGCCTGGGTGGAGCCTCCCCAGGGCGGGCTGAGCTTCGGACGCGCCTGGCAGACGGCGGCCGCGCTCGGCGTGGGCGAGGTGGTCTTCCTCGTCCTGGCCATCACGCTGACCGCGGTCCTGCTGAACCCTTTCCAGACCGCCATGGTCCGCCTGCTGGAAGGGTACGGTCCCGCCTGGCCGGGGTCCGGCCGGGCCCGCGAACGCCAGCGGGCCCGCAAGAAGAAGTGGCAGGACCGGGCGACCCTGGCCCAGGGCAACCCCGCCGCCCTCACCGAACCGGTCGTCCAGGAGGCGGGCTTCGCGGGCAGCGAGCTGCGGCGGCGCTACCCGCTCCCCGACCACCTGGTGCGGCCCACCGCGCTCGGCAACGCCCTCGCGGCGGCCGACGACGGCGTGGGCCGAGCCTTCGGATTCGACGCGGTGGTGGCCTGGCCGCGCCTGTATCCGCTGCTCGGCGACGAGACGCGCGCCATCGTCGACGACCGCAGGGACGCCGTGGACGGTGCGGTGCGGATGGCGGTGACCATGGCCGTCACCGCCGTCGTCTCCGCCGTGGTGCTGGTCCGCTGCGGAGGATGGCTCGCGCTCGCCCTGATCCCGCTCGTCCTGTCCTGGATCGCCTACCGCGGGGCCGTGCAGGCGGCACTCGCCTACGGGGACTCCCTCCACGCCGCCTTCGACCTGCACCGGTTCGCCCTCCTCACGGCGCTCGGGACGAAGCTGCCGAACGATCCGGCGGAGGAGCGGATGGTCGCGGCGTGGTGGTGCGACCTGTGGCGGCAGGGCATACCGCTGCCGCCCGCGTTTCGGTACACGGTCGAGGAGACCGGCCAGGGGGAGCAGCCATGACGACGGAAGACCGGACACCGGACGCGGGCGAGAAGCCGAAGGCCGAGGAGGCCAAGGCCCAGGAGGCCGAGGCCGAGGAGCCCAAAGGGGAGCGGCACCAGGGCGAGCGGCGCATGCTCCCCTACTCGCTCATCGTCGGGCAGGAGGAGCTGCGGACCGCTCTGGAGATCGCGTACGTCAGTCCCGGCGTCGGCGGCGTCCTCGCCACCGGACAGCGCGGCACCGCCAAGACGACGACCGTGCGGGCCTTCACGACGATGGCCGTCAGCGAGTTCCCGGTGACGCTGCCGATCGGCGCGACCGACGACCGGGTGCTGGGCGGCTGGGAGATTCCGGAGCTGATGCACGGCAAGTCGACGAGAGCCGAGGGTCTCCTGGAACGGGCGGCTCGCTCCGCGTCCCGGATGCTGTACGTCGATGAGATCAATCTGCTCGACGACTATCTGGTCAACATCATCCTGGACGTCGCCTCCACCGGCGTACTGCCGCTGGAACGGGACCACCACTCGGAGGACCTGCGGAACGTGGAGTTCACCCTGGTGGGCACCATGAACCCGGACGAGGGTGGACTGCGGCCCCAACTCCTCGACCGATTCGGCTTGGTGGCCACGGTCGAGTCCGAAGCCACCGACGAGCAGCGGCAGCGGATCGTGGAGACCGTGCTGCGCTTCGAAGCCGAACGGGAGGCCCCCGCCTCGGAGTTCATCGCCGAGGCCCTGCGCCGCGACGGCGAGCGCAAGGCCACGCTCGACACGGCACGCGAGCGTGTGGCGACGGTGCGGTACGACACCGACGTCGTCGCCCGTTGCGCACGACTCGCCCAGGACTTCGCCCTCGCGGGCCACCGCGGCGAACTCGTGCTGATGAGGGCGGCGCGGGCGCTGGCCGCGATCGAGGGGGCCGAGCGGGTGTCCCGCGACCATGTCCGGCGCGTCGCGAAACCGGCGCTCGTGCACCGCCGGGGACGGGGCGACACCGGAACGTTCGCGGCCTGGACCGATCAGGACGACGAACGCGTACGCGCCGTGCTCGACGACCGGACGGACTGAGCCGTGCCCGCGCTCGTCGACCCCGTCGACCGGGCTCTGACGGTCCTCGCCTGCGTCGCGGCCCAACCGCGGTCCACGGGTGTGGTCTTCCTCGACCTCGACCCCGAGCTGCTGCCCGCGCTCGGAGACTGGCTGGCCGCGCATCTGAGCCAGGCGGAGCCGGGCGCGGGTGAACCGGGTGTGCGCGAGCCGGGCGTGGGCGACGAGCGGCCGACGCCCGCGGTGCGGGCGCTCGGCTCGTGGCTCAGTGAGGACGATCTGTGGTTGCGGACGCTGCTGTCGCGGGACGGCCTCCGCCTGCTGCCGGGCCTCCTGGTGGAGGAGCCGGGTACGCCGCCGCCCGTCCTGCTGGTCCCCGACCTGTGCCGGGCGGGCCCCGCCGTCGTCCGCGCGGCTCTCGCGGTCCTGGACGCGGACGCGGCGTCCGCCGAGCGGCACGGCCACAGCATGCTGTGGCGTCCCGGCGGTCACTGGCTCGCCGCCCTGCGCCGTTCCGAGGCGTCCCGCCTCTCGCCGCACCTGCTCGACAGGTTTCCGGTACGGATGGACGCGGCGCGCCTGAACGGGGAGTTGTGGCGCCTGGCCGGCGCTGGTCGGGCCGGCGGGTCCCCCGCGCGCCCGGACGAGTGGACCGAACGGGCCGCCCTCGGCGCCGCGCTTCCGCGGCTCGACCGTACGGAGGGCCGCAACCTGCCGGTGCTCGCGCCGGAGGCCGCCCGGCAGGTGGTCGCCCTCACCACCCGTACGCCCGGCCTGCGCCGGAGCCTGACCCTGGCGCGGCTGGCGCGGGCCCTCGCGGCGCGGGCGCACGACGCGGAGGTCGAGCCCCGCCATGTCGACGCCGCCGCCGAACTGCTGGGCATCGCCGCACCCCACCGCCGCGACGACCCGGAGCCCTCCGAGCCGCCCGCCCTGCCGCCGCCCGCGCCCGCCCCCGCGTTCTCGCGGACGGACCGCTCCGACAGCGCGCCCCCGCAGGAGCCCGTCGCCACGCCGGTCACGGTGGCGGGCTCGGGCCCCGCCCGCCCGATGGACCCCGTCGAGACGGCCGGACCGGCGGGACCGGCTGCCTCCGGCTACCCGGAGGACGCCCCCGACGCCCTGCCCCAACTCGCCTCGCTCCGGCCGCCCGGACACCGCAGGACCTCCTCACGGCGGCTGCACGGATGCCCGCTCGGAACGGTGCGCGCCCGGGACGTACACGACCTGGCGCTCGTCGCCAGCCTGGTCGAGGCGGCGAGGTTCCAGACGGTGCGGCGGCGCGAGACGGACAGCGCACCCGGCACCCTCATCGTCCGCCCCGAGGACCTCCGCCAGTACCGCCGCAAGGCCGAGCCCGCGCAGGCGCTCGTGCTCGTCCTCGACCACTCCTGTCACGACGACGTCGACTGGGCGCCGGCGCTCGCGCCGCATCTGCGCTGGGCGTACGAGACGAACGCCGCCGTCAGCGTGGTCGAGTTCGGGCACGCCGGTGCCGCGTCCGAGCTGTGCGCGGAACGCTTCCGCGCCGCGTCGCTGCTCGACCCCGAGGTCGTCCAGGCGCTCCAGCGGACCCCCGGGCGCGCCAGCCCCCTGGCGCACGCCGTCGACCTCGCCGCCCATGAAGTACGCCGCTTCCTGCGACGCGGCCGCGGCGTCGTGGACGAGACCGTGCTCGTCGTCGTCACCGACGGCCGCGGCAACGTACCGCTCGATGCCAGCCTGCGCGGCCGCGTCCCGTCGCGCGTGCGCCGGGAGGGCCTCGACGACGCGCTGCGCATCGCCGGGACGATCCGGGCGCTGGGACGGGTGCGCACGTATGTCGTCGCACCCGAGACCGACCAGTACCCCGAGCTGCCCGGCGAGCTCGCCGACGCGCTGGGGGCCCGTCAGGAGGTCGTACCGGAGCGAGGAGCGGGGACGGGAACGGGATCGGGCTCGGGGATCGGGGGCGGCGCGTGACCGGTGACGGGCACCCGACGATGGGGAGTTATCTGCGGGCGGCCGAGAGCATGACGGCGGCGGAGAGCGTGCCGCCCCGGCAGCCGGCCCGTCGCGAGCCGGGCGACGACCTGGACGAGATTCCGGACGACGTCGACACGGCATCGAAACCGAAGCGCCTGCGCCCCAAGAAGTCCGACATCACGGGATCCCTGCCCGCCGACGCGGCCATGCTCCGCGTGATGGCCAGGCACTCCCGCGGCGAGCCCAGCTTCACCCTCTTCTTCCACTACCGCCAGAAGGTCAGGCGAGCCGACCGCCCCCACGAGCTGGAGGAACAGCGTCCCCCGAAACTGGCGCTCGCGGACCTCGGCGCCCACATCGCGAGCAGCAAGGCCGCCAACCCCTGGGCGGCCAAGTACTACGAGATCGCCGAGTGGTGGCGGACCAAGCACCGCCTCGAGCAGTGGATCGACCGGCTCCGCGCGGAGCAGCCCGATCCCCAGCTCGTCGTCTGGGACCAGACGGCCTTCGAGATCCCCTGGGAGCTCTACTACCACGACCCGGACCCGGAGAGCCGTTGCGCCCGGCTGCGGAAGCCGGCCGGCTGGCTCGGCGCGCTCCTCCCCCTCATCCGCTGGACCACGGTGCACGCCGGCCGGCGCGCTCTGTCCTACTCGGCCGCCATGAGCAAGCTGCGCGGCGGCGTCCTGGTCTGCGAGGACGAGCAACTGGAGTTCGCCCCCGACACCTTCGCCGCGTACCAGGTGGGCGAGCGGTCCAAGAAGATGGAGCACCTGCTCGACCGGCTCAGCACCTCGGACGAGACGTTCGGCCTGCTGCTGATCCGCTGTCACGGCCGCTACTCCACGGACCTGAACACCTTCACCCTCGGCGACATCCCGTACAACCAGCTCGCGTACAAGCCCATGCCGGCGCTGCAGCGGACCGGGGCCGTCGTCCTCATCAACTCCTGTGTGTCGGGGCGGACCGTCACCGACTCCGCGCAACCGTCCGTCGAGCCGCGCAGTTTCGCCGAGATCTTTCTGCGCAAGGGCGCCGGCGCGGTCATCGCCACCGTGGGCGACGTGGAGCTCTTGCCGTCGCACGAATTCGCCCTGTGGCTGGTGGACCGGGCGGCGGATGCGCAGCATGAAGGGGAGGACGACCGCGGGCTCAACCTCGCCGCGGCCCTGACGGAGTACCGGCGCGGCTGTCTGGAGAGGGCCGAGCGAGCCCTGCGGGGCGGGAACCCCGCGGTCGCCGAGAAGGAGATCAGACGCTTCTTCAACAGCTGTATGTACGTGTACTTCGGACATCCGGGCACCACGTTGCGCACGACCACGGTTCGAGGGGAGGACGCCGGGCCATGACGAGTCCCGTCGTACGTCTGCGCCCCGTCGTGAGCTGGCCCCGCGAGGCGGAGGCCGGTCAGAAGTACCTGGTCACCGTCGACCTGGAACACGACGACGACCCTCAGGAGTGGCCGTACGACCAGGAGGAGTACGCGATCGGCTGCATGCTGGAGGGCGGTCCCGAGCTAGCGGTGGAGACCGTAGGCGACGCGACCCTCGTCCTGCACCGCTTCGGCGGGACCTACGGCCCGGCGCGGTTCGTCGTCTACCTCCTCGGACAGGCGGCGCCCGACGGGCAGTTGGAGCTCCGGCTCTCCCTGATCACGGCGGGCGGGATGCCGTTCCGCACCGAGCGGCTTCCGGTGCGGGGGTGCGGCGCGGGTGCGGGGACCGCCGCGAAGTGGGGCCTGGAGACGGTGACTTCGGCTGCGCCGAGGAGTCCGGGCCACGAGAGCGCGGAGAGCCGGGTCGGCACGGCCCAGACCGTGCTGCCGCCCCTGGACGAGCACTTCACCGGGCGCGACGAGGACCTGGAGCGGCTCATCCGGGCGATCACAGCCGACGCGACCGAGCAGGGGCCCGTCGTCCTGGTGACGGGAATGCCGCAGGTCGGCAAGACGCAGCTCGCGCTGCGGGCCGCACACACGCTCGTAGGCTCGGACTGGTTCCCCGGCGGCGTTCTGTACGCCGCCGCGAGGGAGTACGACTCCGAGCCGCACGACGGCCACCGGCTCGTCGTCGAGGTGCTCTCCCGCATCGGCGCCCCCCGCTCGTCACTCGCCTTCGACCCGGATCAGGCGGAGAGCGTCTGCCGACGCGCTCTGAACGGACTGCGGCCGACGCTGCTGGTCCTGGACCAGGTCTCCTCGCTCGACGAGATCGAGCCCCTGCTGCGTGCCCGCGGACGCCATCCGGTGCTCATCGCCTCGCGCACGCGGATGCCGGCCCCGTACGCCTTCCGCCACGCGGCGACCGTCCTCGACGTCGAGCCGCTCGGCGAGGAAGCCGCGGTGCGACTCCTCGACCAGTGCCTGATGAGCGTGGATCCCACGGACACACGGGTCGAGACGAGTCCCGGGCCCGCGCGGCAACTGGTGTCCCTGTGCGGGCGGATGCCGGGCGCCTTGCGCTGGCTCGCTCAAAGCCTCGCGGCGCTGCGCCGCCAACCCCTGGAGGACGCGGCCGGCGAATCGGCCGGCGAAGGCAGGTTCTTCGGTTCCGTGGCCGGCCTCCAGCGCGTGTTCGACGACTGGTATCGCGGCCTCCCTCCCGACCAAGCCCGCCTGCTGTGCCTGCTGTCGCCGCTGTCCGAGCCCTTCGGCACCGCGACCGCGGTGGCGCTCGACGGGAGCGAGGAGCGGGCCGTCGACCGGCTGACGGCACTCGTCCAGGGCAACTTCGTCGTACGGGAGGGCTCCGCGGAGCGCTGGCGACTGCCCCCGCCCGTGCGGGAGTACGCACGAGCGATGGCCGATGAGGAGACGGCCGCGGAGGACGAAGAGGCCGCGTTCACCCGCCTGTTGGAGTACTACGCCGCCTGCGCCGCGGAGGCCGTGAGCCGCGTCGGCCTGGCGTCCGAGGAGCCGGACGGCCGCTGGTTCGGACGGCGCGAGGACGCGGCGGCCTGGCTGGAGGGCGAGTGCGCGAACCTGGTCGCGGTCACGGCGGAGGCGGCGAACAGGAGCCGGTTCGAGGCCGCGGTCCAGTTGTCCACGACGCTCGGGCCCTATCTGCTGGAGCACCGGCGCTTCGACGACTGCGCACGGTGCTGCACCGCCGCTCTGACGGATCCCGTCGGGGTGGGCCGCGACCGGCTGGCGGTCGTCTCCGGCCTCCTCGGAGCCGCGTACCTGGGACTGAACCGCACGTCTGACGCTCTCGAAGCCTACGAGCTCGCCCGTTCCCTCTACGAGCAGGAGGGCGACCGGCAGGGGGCCGCCCACATGTGGCACGAGACCGGATCAGTACTGGCCGAGCGGGGCGAGTGGGAGGCGGCGCGAGGCGCCTACGACGCGGCCCTTCGACAGTTCCTGCGGCTGGGGGACGTGCGGGCGGAGGCCGGGGCGGTGACGAGCCTCGCCGTCGCCCTGTGCGCCATGGACAGGTTCGACGAGGCGAGGGACGATCTGCTCCGCGTCGTCCAGCGATACGAGAGGGTGGGCGACGACCGCCTCCCGGAATGGCTCGCTCTCTGCGGCCTGACCCGGGCGTACGAAGGCCTCGGTCTCTTCGTCGAGGCCGAGGAGGCCCGCGGCCGCGCCGACCGGGTGTACACGGACGGAGACCGCACCGACATCGAGCGCGTCGAGGACCTCCGGAGGCGTTTCGCGCAGACGTCGGGACAGGTGGTGCGCGGGCGCGTCGTGGTGACCGTACGGTCCCGGTTGTGGCAGCAGGGGTACGTGGACTGGGAGGTGGCGGCCGGACTGCCGAACCCGGTGCCGTTCGCCGAGGATTCGTACGGCACCCGGCTGGGGGATCTGCCGGCGAGGCTGGGGCCCTCACTTGCCGACGCGTTGCGCAGGGCGGACCTTCCGGACCGCCCCGCCATGGTCGAATTCGCCCTGCCCGTCGAACTCTTCGACCTGAACGTGCACCACTGGTGCCTTCCGCAGGCGCCGTCGGACCCGCTCGGTGCGCGCCGCCCCGTGGTGATCCGCGCCCTCGACCGTCCGGAGGCCGACATCGATGAGCGTGTGCGCCGTTGGCGGGACCTGCTGCACGCCGAACGGCTCACGGCCCTGCACCTCCCGCGGCAGGAGAGTTTCGTACGGGCCCACGGCACGACGTGGTTCACGCCGGCCGGCGACATCCCGGTGTTGTACGGACCGGGGGCGTACGGCTTCGGCGAGTCGTCCATGGGCCGTGTGCTGGACGCCGGGTTCAGCGTCGCGCTCTGGGTGACCAACGCCCGCTCCTCGGTCGCGTTCGGTTCCGAGGGCGAAGCGTTCCGCGCGGGGATCGACGCTCTCCTCGACAGGGCCCAGCGATTGGAGCAACTCCCGGAGGCCGTATGGGAGTTGAGGGACAGAGCCGCCGCAGGCCACGGCCCGGAGTGGGCGCACGGCCTCGCCCTCCTCTACGACGACCCCACCACCCCGCTCCGCGACGACGACGGGGATCTCCTGCTCGCTCCGTAGAGAGCGTCCTGTACTCGCCCGACGTCCCGGTCCGCCCGCGCGCGCGGACCGGGACGTCGGCGGAGCGGCTAGCGAACGGCCCCGGCGTTCCACCCGGCGATCACGGGTCGTCCGTGCTCGGTGGAGAGCCTGCTGAGCGTGCCCGTGGCCAGCTGGAACAGCCGCCCGTCCGCAGGGGCGAGCCCGAGGCGGCGGGCCGTGAGCACCCGCAGGAAGTGGGCGTGGGCCACGAGGACCACGTCACCGCCGGCGAGCGCCGGCTCGATCCGGGACAGCACGCGGTCGGCGCGCTGTCCCACCTCCGTCGGCGACTCGCCCGGGTGACCGGCCGGACCCGGCGGCACCCCGTCGTTCCACAGGTACCAGTCGGGCCGGGTGCGGTGTATCTCGACGGTCCTGACGCCTTCGTACGCACCGTAGTCCCACTCGCGGAGATCGGGATCGGGTACGGCGCCGTACAGGCCGGCGAGTTCCGCGGTGCGGACCGCGCGGGCCAGCGGGCTGGTGAGCACGAGGGCGAACGTCCGGTCGGCGAGCAGGGGGGCCAGGGACTTGGCCTGTTCCTCGCCGCGCCGGGTGAGGGGAGGGTCGGTCCTGCTGGTGTGCCGGCCCGACGCGCTCCACTCGGTCTCACCGTGGCGGACGAGGAGGAGGTCGCCCATGGCCGCTACTTCGACTCGACGGCGTGACCGCCGAACTGGTTGCGCAGCGCCGCGATCATCTTCATCTGCGGCGAGTCGTCCTGCCGCGAGGCGAAGCGCGCGAACAGCGAAGCGGTGATCGCCGGGAGCGGCACCGCGTTGTCGATGGCGGCTTCCACCGTCCAGCGGCCCTCGCCCGAGTCCTCGGCGTAGCCGCCGAGCTTGTCGAGGTGCTCGTCGTCGTCCAGCGCGTTGACGGCGAGGTCGAGCAGCCAGGAGCGGATGACCGTGCCCTCCTGCCAGGAGCGGAAGACCTCGCGCACATCGGTGACCGAGTCGACCTTCTCCAGGAGCTCCCAGCCCTCGGCATAGGCCTGCATCATGGCGTACTCGATGCCGTTGTGGACCATCTTGGAGAAGTGGCCCGCGCCGACCTTGCCCGCGTGTACGAAGCCGAAGTCGCCCTCGGGCTTGAGCGCGTCGAAGATCGGCTGCACCTTGGCGATGTGCTCGGCGTCGCCGCCGACCATCAGGGCGTAGCCGTTCTGCAGGCCCCACACGCCGCCCGAGACGCCCGCGTCCACGAAGCCGATGCCCTTGGCCGCCAGTTCCTCGGCGTGCTTCTCGTCGTCCGTCCAGCGGGAGTTGCCGCCGTCCACGACGGTGTCGCCGGGCGCGAGGAGGTCACCGAGCGCGTCGACGACGGACTGGGTGGCGGTGCCCGCGGGCACCATCACCCACACCACACGCGGGCCTTCGAGCTTCTCGACCAGTTCGGTCAGGCTGCTCACGTCGGCGAGGTCGGGATTGTGGTCGTAGCCGATGACGGTGTGGCCCGCGCGGCGTATCCGCTCGCGCATGTTGCCGCCCATCTTGCCGAGGCCGATAAGTCCGAGCTGCATATCAGTTCACTTTCCGGAGAGTGCGGTAGGCGGCCACGAGGGCGGCGGTGGAGGGGTCGAGGCCGGGCACGTCGGTGCCCTCGGTCAGCGCGGGTTCGATGCGCTTGGCGAGGACCTTGCCGAGTTCGACGCCCCACTGGTCGAAGGAGTCGATGTTCCAGATCGCGCCCTGGACGAACACCTTGTGCTCGTACAGCGCGATCAGCTGGCCGAGGACGGAGGGCGTCAGTTCGCTCGCGAGGATGGTGGTCGTCGGGTGGTTGCCCTTGAACGTCTTGTGCGGCACGAGCTCTTCGGGCACCCCCTCGGCGCGCACCTCCTCCGGCGTCTTGCCGAAGGCCAGCGCCTGCGTCTGCGCGAAGAAGTTCGCCATCAACAGGTCGTGCTGGTCGCCGAGTTCGTCACTCAACTCGTCGACCGGGTTGACGAAGCCGATGAAGTCGGCCGGGTTCAGCTTCGTGCCCTGGTGGATGAGCTGGTAGTACGCGTGCTGGCCGTTGGTGCCCGGCGTGCCCCAGACGACCGGCCCGGTCTGCCACTCCACGGGGCGGCCGTCCCGGTCCACCGACTTGCCGTTGGACTCCATGTCCAGCTGCTGCAGGTACGCCGTGAACTTGGACAGGTAGTGCGAGTACGGCAGCACGGCGTGCGCCTGGGCGTCGAAGAAGTTGCCGTACCAGATGCCCAGCAGGCCCAGCAGCAAAGGCGCGTTGGCCTCGGCGGGAGCCGTCCTGAAGTGCTCGTCGACGACCCTGAACCCGTCGAGCATCTCCCGGAAACGGTCCGGGCCGATGGCGATCATCAGGGAGAGACCGATCGCCGAGTCGTACGAGTAGCGTCCGCCGACCCAGTCCCAGAACTCGAACATGTTGGCCGTGTCGATGCCGAAGTCCGACACCTTCGCGGCGTTCGTCGACAGCGCCACGAAGTGCTTCGCGACCGCCTTCTCCTCGCCTCCGAGCCCGGCGAGCAGCCAGGAGCGCGCCGAGGTGGCGTTGGTGATGGTCTCGATCGTGGTGAAGGTCTTGGACGCGATGATGAACAGCGTCTCGGCCGGGTCCAGGTCCCTGACGGCCTCGTGCAGATCCGCGCCGTCCACGTTCGACACGAAGCGGACCGTCAGATCGCGGTCCGTGAAGGAGCGCAGCGCCTCGTACGCCATCGCCGGGCCGAGGTCCGAGCCGCCGATGCCGATGTTGACGATGTTCTTGATGGGCTTGCCGGTGTGGCCGGTCCACTCGCCCGAGCGGACCCGGTCGGCGAAGTCGGCCATCTTGTCGAGCACCGCGTGCACCGCGGAGACGACGTTCTCGCCGTCGACCTCGATCACCGCGTCCCGAGGGGCGCGCAGCGCCGTGTGCAGCACCGCCCGGCGCTCGGTGACGTTGATCTTCTCCCCGCGGAACATGGCGTCGCGCAGCGCGAACACACCGGTGGCGGTGGCCAGTTCCCGGAGCAGGGCGAGGGTCTCGTCGGTGATCAGATGTTTGGAGTAGTCGATGCGCAGGTCGCCGACCCGGACGACATAACGCTCCGCGCGTGCGGGGTCGGCGGCGAACAGCTCACGCAGCCGCGGGTGCAGGAGCGCACCGCCGCGGTGGTCCTCCAGGGCCGTCCACTCGGGGCGCCGCGTGAGCTTGGGGGAGTCAGACATGACGGGGGTTCTCCTTGGAGCCCTCGCCCCGCAGGGCGACGGCGTACATCTCGTCCGCGTCGAGGCGGCGCAGCTCCTCGGCGATCAGCTCGGAGGTGGAGCGCACCTTCAGCGCGAGGGTGCGCGGCGGCTGGCCGGGCAGGGACAGCGTGGCGAGCGGGCCCTCGGGGCGGTCGATCACGATCTCGCCGTTCTCGGCGCCGAGCCGCACGGCGGTCACCACGGGCCCCGCGGTCACGACCCGGTCGACCGGGACCTGGAGCCGTGCTTCCAGCCAGCGGGCCAGCAGTTCGGCGCTCGGGTTGTCGGCCTCGCTCTCGACGGCCGCCGAGATCACGTTCGTACGGGCCTGGTCGAGCGCGGCGGCCAGCATCGAGCGCCACGGCGTCAGGCGGGTCCACGCCAGGTCGGTGTCGCCGGGCGCGTACGAGGCGACCCGGGACTCCAGGGCGACCAGCGGCGCCTCGACGGCGTACATGTCGGTGATCCGGCGCTGCGCGAGGGCGCCCAGCGGGTCCTTGACCGGGACCTCGGGCGCGTCCACCGGCCACCACACGACGACCGGGGCGTCGGGCAGCAGCAGCGGCAGGACCACGGACTCGGCGTGGTCGGAGACCTCGCCGTACGTCCGCAGGACGACCGTCTCACCGGTGCCCGCGTCCGAGCCGACGCGCACCTCCGCGTCCAGGCGGGAGTTGGTGCGGTCACGCGGGGTGCGGGCGACGCGCTTGATGACGACCAGGGTGCGCGAGGGGTGCTCGCGCGAGGCCTCCTCGGCCGCCTTGATCGAGTCGTACGCGTTCTCTTCGTCGGTGACGATGACCATCGTCAGGACCATGCCCACGGCGGGGGTGCCGATGGCCCGGCGCCCCTGCACGAGGGCCTTGTTGATCTTGCTTGCCGTGGTGTCGGTCAGGTCGATCTTCATGGCCTGCGCCAGCTCCGTCCGTCTCGTGCGAGCATCTCGTCGGCTTCCTCCGGGCCCCAGCTGCCCGAGGGGTACTGCGCCGGCTTGCCATGGCTCTCCCAGTACCCCTCGATGGGGTCGAGGATCTTCCAGGACTCTTCCACCTCCTGGTGGCGGGGGAAGAGATTGGCGTCGCCGAGCAGCACATCCAGGATCAGGCGTTCATACGCCTCCGGGCTGGACTCGGTGAACGACTCGCCGTAGGCGAAGTCCATCGTGACGTCCCGGATCTCCATCGAGGTACCCGGCACCTTCGATCCGAAGCGCACCGTCATGCCCTCGTCGGGCTGGACGCGGATGACGATCGCGTTCGCGCCGAGCTCCTCGGTGGCCGTCGAGTCGAACGGGGAGTGCGGGGCGCGCTGGAAGACGACCGCGATCTCCGTGACCCGGCGGCCCAGACGCTTGCCGGTGCGCAGGTAGAAGGGGATGCCCGCCCAACGGCGGTTGTCGACCTCCAGCTTGACGGCCGCGTAGGTGTCGGTCGTCGACGCGGGGTCGATGCCGTCCTCCTGCAGATAGCCGCGCACCTGCTCGCCGCCCTGCCAGCTGGCCGTGTACTGGCCGCGCACGGTGTGCTCGCCCAGGTTCTCCGGCAGCTTCACGGCCCTGAGGACCTTGAGCTTCTCGGTCAGCAGCGACTCGGCGTCGAAGGCGGCCGGCTCCTCCATGGCGGTCAGCGCCATCAGCTGGAGGAGGTGATTCTGGATCACATCCCGGGCGGATCCGATGCCGTCGTAGTAGCCCGCCCGGCCGCCGATGCCGATGTCCTCGGCCATCGTGATCTGGACGTGGTCGACGTACGACCGGTTCCAGACGGGCTCGTACATCTGGTTGGCGAAGCGGAGCGCCAGGATGTTCTGGACGGTCTCCTTGCCGAGGTAGTGGTCGATGCGGAACACCTGGTCCGGGTCGAACACCTCGTGCACGATCGCGTTCAGCTCGCGCGCGCTCACCAGGTCGTGGCCGAACGGCTTCTCGATGACCGCGCGCCGCCAGGAGCCCTCCGGAGCGTCCGCGAGCCCGTGCTTCTTGAGCTGCTGGACGACCTTCGGGAAGAACTTCGGCGGTACGGAGAGGTAGAAGGCGTAGTTGCCGCTGGTGCCGCGCGAGGAGTCCAGCTCGTCGACCGCCGCGCGCAGCTGCTCGAAAGCGTCGTCGTCGTCGAAGTCACCCGGGATGAACCGCATGCCCTCGGCGAGCTGCTGCCAGACCTCCTCGCGGAACTCCGTACGGGCGTGCTCGCGCACCGAGTCGTGGACGACCTGCGCGAAGTCCTGGTCCTCCCACTCGCGGCGGGCGAACCCCACGAGCGAGAAGCCCGGCGGCAGCAGACCGCGGTTGGCGAGGTCGTACACGGCCGGCATCAGCTTCTTGCGGGACAGGTCACCGGTCACACCGAAGATGACGAGCCCGGACGGGCCCGCGATCCGGGGGAGCCGGCGGTCGCGCGGGTCGCGCAGGGGGTTGTCCCAGTCGGCGGCAGGGATGCCGAGCGCCTCGGCGACCGCTTCCGCGGTCACCTCGGCGGCCTCAGGGGCGGTTTCGGGAGCCGCTGAGGCCGTGGCCTCGGCAGCCACCGCGGCAGCCGCTTCGGAAGCCGCCGCGACAGCCGCGTCGCGAGCCGCCGCCCCAGGCGCCCCGGGAGCCGCCTGCTCGGAATGCGCCGCGCTCATTCCCCGTCAACTCCCTTGCTCTTCAGCGAGGTCGCGACCGCCTCGAGCAGGTCCTCCCAGGCCACCTCGAACTTGGCGACGCCCTCGTCCTCCAGCTGCTTCACGACCTCGTCGTACGAGACCCCGAGCGCCTCGACGGCCGCCAGGTCGGCGCGGGCCTGCTCATAGCCGCCGGTCACCGAGTCGCCGTGGATGTCGCCGTGGTCGGCGGTGGCGTCGAGGGTGGCCTCCGGCATGGTGTTGACCGTGCCCGGCGCGACCAGCTCGTCGACGTACAGCGTGTCCTTGTACGCGGGGTCCTTGACGCCCGTCGAGGCCCACAGGGGGCGCTGCTTGTGGGCGCCGGACGGCGCGAGGGCGGTCCAGCGGGCGCCCCCGAACACGTCCTCGTACGCCTCGTAGGCGAGCCGCGCGTTGGCGAGCGCCGCCTTGCCCTTGAGGGCGAGGGCCTCGTCCGTGCCGGCCTTCGCCAGGCGCTTGTCGATCTCGCTGTCGACGCGGGAGACGAAGAAGGAGGCGACGGAGTGGATCGTGGACAGGTCGATGCCGGCCGCCCGCGCCTTCTCCAGGCCCGCCAGGTAGGCGTCCATGACCTCGCGGTAGCGCTCCAGCGAGAAGATCAGCGTGACGTTGACGCTGATGCCGAGGCCGATGACCTCGGTGATCGCGGGGAGACCGGCCTTCGTCGCCGGGATCTTGATCATCACGTTCGGACGGTCGACCAGCCAGGCGAGCTGCTTGGCCTCGGCGACGGTCGCGGCGGTGTTGTGGGCGAGGCGGGGGTCGACCTCGATGGAGACCCGGCCGTCGCGGCGGCCGGTCGCGTCGTACACCGGGCGCAGGATGTCGGCGGCGTCGCGCACGTCGGCGGTGGTCATCATGCGGACGGCCTCGTCGACCGTCACACCGCGCACGGCGAGGTCGGCCAGCTGCTCCTCGTATCCCTCTCCGGAGCCGATGGCGGCCTGGAAGATGGACGGGTTGGTGGTGACGCCCACCACGTGCTTCGTCGCGATGAGTTCGGCGAGGTTGCCGGACGCGATCCGCTTGCGGGAAAGGTCGTCCAGCCAGATGGAGACGCCTTCGTCGGAGAGGCGCTTCAGGGGTACCGCGGTCGCGGTTGCTTCAGTCACAGTAATCATCTTCCTTGGTGTGAACGGATCAACCGCGGGCGGCGGCGACGGACTCCCGCGCGGCGGCGGCGACGTTCTCGGCGGTGAAGCCGAACTCGGCGAACAGGGTCTTGGCGTCGGCAGAAGCGCCGAAGTGCTCCAGCGAGACGATGCGTCCGGCGTCACCGACGAATCGGTACCAGGTCAGGCCGATGCCCGCCTCGACCGCCACGCGGGCCTTCACGGACGGCGGCAGCACGCTCTCGCGGTACTCCGCGGGCTGCTCCTCGAACCACTCGACGGACGGCATCGACACGACCCGCGTGCCCACACCCTCGGCCTCCAGCCGCTCGCGCGCGGCGACGGCGAGCTGCACCTCGGAGCCGGTGGCGATGAGGACGACATCGGGGGTCCCGGTCGAGGAGTCCTGAAGGACGTAACCGCCGCGCGCCGCATCGGCGTTGACCGGGTACGTCGGTACGCCCTGCCGGGTGAGCGCCAGACCGTGCGGGGCCGGGTTCGTGGCGTGCCGCTTGAGGATCTCGGCCCAGGCGACGGCCGTCTCGTTGGCGTCGGCCGGGCGGACGATGTTCAAGCCGGGGATGGCGCGCAGCGCGGCCAGGTGCTCGACCGGCTGGTGCGTGGGGCCGTCCTCGCCGAGGCCGATGGAGTCGTGCGTCCAGACGTACGTCACCGGCAGCTGCATCAGCGCGGACATGCGGACGGCGTTGCGCATGTAGTCGGAGAAGACCAGGAAGGTGCCGCCGTAGATGCGGGTGTTGCCGTGCAGGGCGATGCCGTTCATCTCCGCGGCCATCGAGAACTCGCGGATGCCGAAGTGGATCGTGCGGCCGTACGGGTCGGCCTCCGGCAGCGGGTTGCCCTTCGGCAGGAAGGAGGAGGTCTTGTCGATGGTGGTGTTGTTCGAGCCGGCGAGGTCGGCGGAGCCGCCCCACAGCTCGGGGAGCACCCCGCCGAGCGCCTGGAGGACCTTGCCGGAGGCGGCACGGGTCGCGACGGACGTGCCCGCCTCGAACACCGGCAGCGCGGCCTCCCAGCCCTCGGGCAGCTGACCGGCCACGACACGGTCGAAGAGCTGTGCGCGCCCGGGCTGCTCGGTACGCCACTCGGCGACCTGCTTGTCCCAGGCGGCGTGCGCCTCGGCACCGCGGTCGAGGGCCTGGCGGGCATGGGCGAGCACCTCGTCCGCGACCTCGAAGGACTTCTCCGGGTCGAAGCCCAGGACCCGCTTGGTGGCCGCGATCTCCTCGGCGCCGAGCGCCGAGCCGTGGGAGGCCTCGGTGTTCTGCGCGTTCGGCGCGGGCCAGGCGATGATCGTGCGCATCGCGATGATCGAGGGGCGCTCGGTGTCGGCCTGGGCCGCCTTGAGCGCCGCGAACAGCGCGTGGACGTCGATGTCGCCGTCGGCGGAGGGCTCGATCCGCTGGACGTGCCAGCCGTAGGCCTCGTACCGCTTGAGGACGTCCTCGGAGAAGGCCGTGGCGGTGTCGCCCTCGATGGAGATGTGGTTGTCGTCGTAGACGAAGACGAGGTTGCCGAGCTTCTGGTGGCCGGCGAGCGAGGAGGCCTCGGCGGAGATGCCCTCCTCCAGGTCCCCGTCCGAGACGATCGCCCAGATGGTGTGGTCGAAGGGCGACTCGCCCTCGGGGGCCTCGGGGTCGAAGAGGCCGCGCTCGTAGCGGGCGGCCATCGCCATGCCCACCGCGTTGGCGACACCCTGGCCGAGCGGTCCGGTCGTCGTCTCGACGCCTGCCGTGTGCCCGTACTCCGGGTGGCCCGGCGTCTTCGACCCCTGCGTACGGAACGCCTTCAGGTCGTCGAGTCCGAGCTCGTAGCCCGACAGGAAGAGCTGGGTGTACAGGGTCAGCGAGGTGTGGCCGGGGGAGAGGACGAAACGGTCACGGCCGGTCCACTCCGGGTCGGCGGGGTCGTGACGCATCACCTTCTGAAAGAGCGTGTACGCGGCCGGGGCCAGGCTCATCGCGGTGCCGGGGTGGCCGTTGCCGACCTTCTGGACGGCGTCTGCCGCGAGAAGACGGGCCGTGTCGACGGCACGCCGGTCGAGATCGGTCCACTCGAAGCGGTCAGGTGTCTGCGTGCTCATCTTCAAGAAGTCCTCGATAGTGCGAAACAACTGGTCGGACGCCTTCAAAAGTAAAAGTATGACTTTTGGATTTGAAGGTGTCCGTGTGCCAGGCTTCGGTGAAAGTGGGACATCGTCAGCGGGACCGAGGCGGGGCGAGAAGGACATGGCGGACAGAAAGCCCCAAGACGGCGACGGGATCCGAACCTTTTCCTTCCCGGCCGACCTGAGCGTCTGCGGCGTCGGCATGCAGATCGGCTCGATGAGCACCGAGCGTGTCTGGCACACCAACGCGCCGCTGGACCGCGTGCACCGCATCGACTTCCACACGGTGATGCTCTTCCGCGAGGGCCCCGTCCGGCACATGATCGACTTCGCCGAGTACGAGGTCTCCGCCGGTGACATCCTGTGGATCCGCCCGGGCCAGGTGCACCGCTTCTCGAAGACCGACCGCTACCGCGGAGCCGTCCTGACCATGCAGCCCGGCTTCCTGCCCCGGTCGACCGTCGAGGCGACCGGCCTCTACCGCTACGACCTGCCTCCGCTGCTGCGCCCCGACCCCGACCAGCTGGCCGCCCTGGAGCACTCGCTCGCCCAGCTGGAACGCGAGTACGTCGACACGACCACGCTGCCGCTCAGCCTGCACACCTCCGTGCTGCGGCACTCCCTGACCGCGTTCCTGCTGCGCCTCGCCCATCTCGAGGTGAGCTCCGCGGAGGCGGCCGCCGAGCAGGCCGACACCACCTTCACCCGCTTCCGGGACGCGGTCGAGAAGGGCTTCGCCACCAACCACAGCGTCAGCATGTACGCCGACGCCCTCGGTTACTCCCGCCGCACCCTGGTCCGCGCGGTGCGCGCGGCCACCGGGCAGACGCCGAAGGGCTTCATCGACAAGCGGGTGATCCTGGAGGCCAAGCGGCTCCTCGCCCATACGGAGATGCCCATAGGCCGCATCGGCGTCGCCGTGGGCTTCCTCGACTCCGGCAACTTCTCCAAGTTCTTCCACCAGCACACCGGGACGACTCCGGTGGCGTTCCGGGCCGAGCTGCGCTGAGGGGCCGCCCGCTACCGGTTGGGGCCGACGGGCCGACCGCTACCGGGCTTGGAGTCCTCTCGGCCGGGTCTCGGACATACGGACCGCGACGAGTACGCCGGACGCCGCGGTGAGCGCGGCGACGGCCCAGATCGCGGTGGTGATGCCGTACGCGTCGGCGATGCCCCGCGAGGATCGCCTCGCGGGGCATCGCCGACGTCCGCGTCAGTGACCGCGTCCGTGTCAGTGAGCGAAGTCGAACCAGTTCACGTTCACGAAGTCCGCGGGCTGGCCGCTGGTGAAGGTCAGATAGACGTCGTGGGTTCCGGTGACGGAGCTGATGTTCGCCGGGACCGTCCGCCACGACTGCCAGCCGCCCGTGTTGCCCAAGGCGAAGCTGCCGATGGGTGCGCTGGTACGGCTGTCGAGGCGCACCTCGACCAGTCCGCTGACCCCGCTCGCCGCACCGCTCGCGACGCGGGCGCGGAACTGAGTGGCCGCCGTGGAGCCGAAGTTGACGCCCCGGTAGAGCGCCCAGTCGCCGTTGGCGAGCCAGCCGATGTTCTGCCCGCCGCCCGTGTCCGACGTCGTCTCGGTGCTCAGGCCGGACTGGGCGTCGTACGACTCGGCCTGGATGGCGCTGTACGCGTCACGGTTGCCGGACGGGGGAGGTGTGGTGCCGCCGCCACTCGACTGAAGGACCTGCACGTAGTCGACGACCATGGGGTGGCCCGGCTGCGTGCCGCTGTCCGGGCCGCCGCCGAACGCGGCCGGGAAGCCGCCGCCCATCGCGACGTTCAGGATGATGAAGAAGCCGTGGTTGGTGGCGTTCGCCCAGGTCGTCGCGTCGACCTGATTCGCCCTCACCGTGTGGAAGTTGGCCCCATCGACGTAGAAGCGGATCTCCTCGACGCTCGTCGACCTGTCCCACTCCATGGAGTACGTGTGGAAGCCGGCCTGACAGGTCGTGCCGGTGCAGGGCGTCGAACCGCCGATGCCGCTCGTCTCGTTGCAGGGCCCGCCCGGGTTGGTGCCGCAGTGCATCGCGGCCCACGCGGTGTTGAGGCCCTGGACGTTCTCCATGATGTCCAGCTCACCGACGCTCGGCCAGTTCTGGTAGTTGCCGCGGTACGGCGCGCCCAGCATCCAGAAGGCGGGCCAGTAGCCCTTGGCGGCGGCGCCGGTGACGTTCGGCATCTGGATCCGCGACTCGACGCGCAGCTTGCCGCCCGAGGGCGGCTGGAAGTCGGTGCGATGCGTCTCGATGCGGCCGGAGGTCCAGTTGCCGGCGGCGTCGCGCCGCGGGGTGATCCGCAGGTTGCCGTTGCCGTCGAGTGAGACGTTGCTGGTGCTGGAGGTCATCGTCTCGACCTCGCCGGTGCCCCAGTTGGGCGGACCGCCGGGATACGAAGTGCCGATGTCGTACTGCCAGGTGGCGGTGTTGACGCCGGAGCCCGCGGCGCCGTTGAAGTCGTCGAGGAAGACCTGCGTCCAGCCCGACGGCGGCGGGGGCGCGGAGGCGTTCGCGGGCAGGGTGGCGGCCGTGGCGACGGCGGCCGCCAGGCCGAGCGTGCTGAGGACGGCGATGAGGGCGCGCCGCAGGGGCCGCCCTCGTCTGTGGGATATGCCGGAGCTTTCGCTCATGGGGGGTGCCTCTCGGTACGGAGTGGGGTGCGCCGGTGTCGTGGAGAGCCTCGCTTGAGAGCGCTCCCAAAGTGCGGCCAATGTGCTCCCGGTCACTCCGGTCGTCAAGAGGTAAAACCGTGAAAGTCCTTTCGACGCAGGGAGGTTCACCTGGTTCTGGCGAGGATGCCCCGGCGTTCACTCCAGGGGGGAATCGCCTCCTGTGGCGGCGACGCCGAGCCTTGCCGCATCTGCTTTCTGCCAGGCGCGGAGCGTCCGCACAGCTGCCCGGCGGAGCCGGGGAATGCGAACACCCGACGTACGCCTCGGTGGGCATCAACCTCGCCGCCTGCCCTCACCAGGACACCGCCGCCTGGAGCGTCAGCAAGAACACTGAGGAAAACGTCAGCTGGTGGGGCGAGAGGTTCGAGATGCAGGTCCAGGGAATCCTCAACACCGGCCCCGTCACGCCCACTGATCGCACCTACGACCTTCGCGTCCTCCAGAGGCACTGCCCGGACTTCATCGACCCTACAGACTGGGTCTTCGACGGCTCGTGCTACATCGCGAACGAGTGGGACGTCCATCTCCGCCTGGTTCGGGACGGCGGGGCGGTCAGGCTGGAACAGACCGTGACCTCTCCCGACGGCGGCCCGCTCGACTCCGGGTTCCAGTTCACCTGGGACTGACTGGCTCCTCTTGTGTCCCGCCCGGCGGGCGGGACACACAGGAGTCCGGCTGGATTACTAGCCGCCGTCGCTGCAAGTGATCACCCGGTCGGGGTCGTACCTCCACTGCTCGATGCAGACTACGACCTGCGCGTTCTCGATTTGGCCGCCTTCTTCCGAGTGGGACCAATTCGCGGTCCTTGTGGCGCCGTTGGGAGTGGCGTCCCCCACGTACTGCGGAAGGTTGAACTGGCGTCGGCTTTCATCGGGGTCGAACGTGCAGAGCGGGGGCGGCTGCCCGAAGTCCACGCAATTCCGCTCATAGGGAACGGTTTCGTAGGCGACATAGGCCACCGCGCGCGCGTCGTCAGGAGCGGTGTCACTGACAAGGCCCGCGATCTGCGCATGGGTGGTTGGCGGCACGGACTCGATGAGTTGAGGGTCGCCCGTGATCCACCACGTGAGGGTGCCCTGGTAGCGGGCACCGGGTATCGCGACGTCGAAGACGCGGCTTCCGCTGTAGAGGGGATCAGCCGCCTGGGCGGGCGGCGTGAACACCGCGAGAGTGCTGCCAGCGAGCGCGACGACTGCCAGCGCCCTGGTTGTCTGGCGAAACCGGAGAGGCTTCATGGGTCCCCCGAGGATCGTTTGGGCCGATCGTCGAGGTCATTGTCGCGGACATGGCCAAAATTGGCGAGGCTTGAATCGGCCAGTTCGGCAAGGACGGTCGGCGGAGCCGATGGGCAGGGATGGTCAGTAGGGTGCCTATGTGAGACTGACTATTCTGGGCGGCGGTGGATTCCGCGTCCCGCTTGTGTACGGGGCGCTCCTCGGGGACCGCGCCGAGGGCCGCGTCACCCACGTCGTCCTGCACGACCTGGACGCGGAGCGGCTCTCCGCCGTGGCCCGCGTACTGACCGAACAGGCGGCGGGTGTGCCGGACGCGCCCGAGGTCACCGCCACCACCGACCTCGACGAGGCCCTGCGCGGCGCCGACTTCGTCTTCTCCGCGATCCGCGTCGGCGGGTTGGAGGGGCGTGCCGACGACGAGCGGGTGGCGCTGGCGGAGGGTGTCCTCGGGCAGGAGACGGTCGGGGCGGGCGGGATCGCGTACGGTCTGCGGACCGTGCCCGTCGCCGTGGACATCGCCCGGCGCGTGGCCCGGCTGGCGCCGGACGCCTGGGTCATCAACTTCACCAACCCGGCCGGCCTGGTCACCGAGGCCATGTCCCGCCACCTCGGCGACCGCGTCATCGGCATCTGCGACTCGCCGGTCGGCCTCGGCCGTCGTATCGCCAAGGTCCTCGGCGCCAACCCGCGCGAGGCCTGGATCGACTACGTCGGCCTCAACCACCTCGGCTGGGTGCGCGGGCTGCGCGTAGCCGGCCGTGACGTACTCCCGCGCCTGCTCGCCGACCCCGGACTGCTCGGCTCCTTCGAGGAGGGCAGGCTCTTCGGCGTGGAGTGGCTCCAGTCCCTGGGGGCGGTCCCGAACGAGTACCTGCACTACTACTACTTCAACCGGGAAGCCGTACGGGCCTACCAGGAGGCCGAGAAGACCCGCGGCGCCTTCCTGCGCGACCAACAGGCTCGGTTCTATGAGGAGATGAAGGACCCGAGCGCCTCGGCCCTGCTCGCCTGGGACCGCACCCGTGCCGAGCGCGAGGCCACGTACATGGCGGAGAACCGGGAGGCGGCGGGCGCCGGGGAGCGCGAGGCCGACGACCTGTCCGGCGGCTACGAGAAGGTGGCCCTCGCGCTGATGCGGGCCATCGCGCGTGACGAGCGCACGACCCTGATCCTCAACGTCCGCAACCGCTCCACGTTGAGCGTGCTCGACGCGGAGGCCGTCATCGAGGTGCCCTGCCTGGTCGACGCCAACGGTGCGCATCCCGTCGCCGTCGACCCGCTGCCCGGCCACGCCGCCGGCCTGGTGTGCGCGGTCAAGGCGGTGGAGCGCGAGGTCCTGTCCGCGGCCGAGTCGGGCTCGCGGACGACCGCGGTGAAGGCCTTCGCCCTGCACCCGCTCGTGGACTCGGTGAACGTGGCCCGCAGGCTGGTCGACGGATACACCTCGGTCCACCCCGGCCTGGCCTACCTCGCGTAAGCGGCCGGAAACCGTGCCGCGGGGCCCCGCGGGCGCCGGTCGGCGCGGCATGTGGTGATGCGGTGACCGCGCTTCGCGAAAATATGACCGTACTTCCCATGAAGAATTAAGGAAGAGGCAAGAGGCCTGGTCACGGCGGGTGCCACGCCCGTCGTGACCCCGGCACGTTGCCCGCTCGACATCTGGAGTTCGCCCTTCCCCTTTGTGATGCGAGGGAACGGCGAGAGGAAGGTGTCACGGTGCGAGACCCGCGTATGTCCGCGATCGGCAAGGGGCTGAGGCGTCGGGGGAGGCTGATGGCGGAGGCGGTGCGGCCGCCGCGCCGGAGTCTCGACGCCGTGCCGTCACCGAGGACCTCCGGCAGCCCCGACGAGCAGCCGTACGTCGCCCCGCGCGCCCCGCGCCTGGTGGACTCGCCCGTCTTCGTCCTTTCGTCCGTGCGCTCCGGCTCGACCCTGCTGCGCGTGCTGCTCAACAGCCACAGCCAGATACGCGGCCCGCACGAGATGCATCTGCGCACCGTCCACGTCCACCTGTCCCGGGACTTCACCGCGGACGCCATGCAGGCGCTCGAACTCGACAAGGACGAGCTGGAACACGCCCTGTGGGACCGGCTGCTGCACCTCGAACTCACCCGCAGCGGCAAGCGGATCATCGTCGACAAGACCCCGCCGAACACCCTCGTCTGGCCCCGCCTGCACCGATGTTGGCCGAACGCCCGCTACATCGTGCTGCTGCGCCACCCGGGCGCGGTCATCACCTCCCTGACCAACCGCCGCTCGGACCCCGACCACGCGGCCATCCACGCCGAGGTCCTCGACTACAGCGAGAAGCTCGAAGAGGCGCGCCACAACCTCGACGCCCACGTGATCACGTACGAACGGCTCACCGCCGACCCGGAGACGACCACCCGGGGCCTGTGCGAGTACCTCGGCGTCCCCTGGGAGAGCGCCATGCTCGACTACGGCACCCAGGACCACGGCACGTTCCGTCCCCAGCTCGGCGACTGGAGCGACACCATCAAGTCGGGCCGCGTCCAGCCCGCCCGCGGCGCCGATCCGTCGGTGGAACTGTCGCCCAGGCTCAGGGAGTTGGCGCAGGCCTGGGGTTATCCGGAGTGACGAGCGCCGCCTCGGCCCGCGCGAGCGCCGCCGGGTGGCCGAGGGCGCGGGCCGGTGCGAGGGCGCCCGTGGGACGCCATCATCCTCTCGTTCGATGGTGCGGTGGGCCGCCGGGAAGTCCGCGACGACCCACCGTCGTGCGTGACGACCCACCGCCGTACGTTCGGCCGTTCCGTTCCTCAGCCCGTGAAGCCGGCCGTGATGGAGGTGAACTGCCAGGCGTTCTGGCTGATGCCGGAGCAGTTGCTCACCACGCCGCCGCCCGGACAGGGCCGGTCACGGTTGACCGACCAGAAGGCCAGCCGGGCGATGTGGTGGGAGTTGGCCCAGTCACGGATCTGGGTCCAGGTCGACGGACTCGTGAGCTCCTGCTGGTCGCTGAGCCCGTTCATGCCGGAGATGCCGATGTGGGCGTAGGCCGTGGCGTCGTCCCAGCCGAAGGTGGACTTCAGCTTGGTCTTCAGCCCTTCGGTGGCGCCCACGGTGTTGCCGTACATGTCGGCGCCGCCGCCGAAGTCGAACGGCATGATCGTGAACACGTCGATGTTCGCGTTCAGGGCCTTGGCCTGGTCGATGAGGCGGCCGCCCCAGTAGGTCGGGCCGGTCGTCGAGGTGCCGAAAGTGATGATCGTGCGCAGGCCCGGGTTGTTCGCCTTGACGATCTTCAGGGCGTTGAGGATCCGGTCCTGCACGACGGCATTCTCGAATTCGTCGGTGTTCTCGATGTCGACGTCGATCGCCTTGAGCCCGTACGCGTCGATCACCCGCTGGTACGCGCCCGCCAGCGCGTCCGGCGTCGAGCAGTTCGGCCCGAGCTTGTTGCCGCTCCAGCCGCCGATCGACGGCACGATGTCACCGCCCGCGGAACGGATCGAGTTGATGACCGCCTGGTCGTTGCCGCCGGTCAGCGCGCGCGATCCGTCCCAGGCCGGGTTGCAGCCGCCCGAGGAGAGGATGAACGCCATCGTGTACCACTTGATCCCGGTGGAGCTCATCACCGAGGTGGCACTCGGCGGATCGCCCCAGCCGAGGTAGAGGTAGGGCGCCGCCTGCTTGAAGCCGGTGCCGCCGCCACCGCCCGCGTTCGTCGTGACGGTCACGGAGTTGGAGGCCGCCGAGGTGTTTCCGGCCGCGTCCCGCGCCTTGACGGTGAACGTGTAGGAGGTGCTCGCCGACAGCCCGCTGACCGTGGCGCTCGTGCCCGACACGCTGAGCACCTGGTTCGAGCCGCTGTAGATGTCGTACGCGCTCACGCCGACGTTGTCGCTCGACGCGCCCCACGACAGGGACACGCTGGAGGCGGTCTTGCCGGTGGAGGTCAGGTTCCCGGGCGCGGTCGGCGCCTGGGTGTCGGAGCCACCGCCGCCCGGCCCGTCGAGGCTGATGTCGTCGGCGTAGTACGTGCCCTGCGCGTACCAGCCGTGGATGTAGATCTTGGCGCTGGTCTGCGAGGCACCGGTCGTGAACGAGACCGTGAGCCGGCTGTACGCCGACGGGGACGTCGTCCAGGTCGAGGCACCGCCGTCCACGCCCAGGTACACATAGCTGCCGCGCACCCAGCCCGAGAGGGTGTACGCCGTGTTCGGCTGGACGGAGACGGTCTGGCTGCACTGCGCGTTGTCACTGGAACTCACCGCCCCCGCAAGGGCCTTGGAGCCACCGTGCACGGGACTGGAGACGACCGAGCCCAGGTTCCCGGTGCAGGTCCACGGGGAGAGGCTGCCCGATTCGAAGCCGGCATTGGTCAGGATGTTGGCTGCGTGGGCCGTGGTGGGAAGGGCGACCGCCCCGGCCAGGGCCAGGGCGGCAGCGCCGAGCAGAGCGAGGAAGCGACGTCTGGAACGTCTGAAATAGGTGATGGGCACGCGATCTCCCTGAAGAAATGGGGGTGTTCGGGAGTACAGAGAGGTGCGCCACCAAGTTGGTATGGACCAATCCAGCTGTCAAGGTACTGCGGCCGTCGAATGTTCAGCCCCTCCGACGCTGGACCATTTCAGCCCCTCCGGCGCTCGGTAATTTCAGCCCCTCCGGCGTTTGAGGAGCGGGGGTCCAGGGGGCAGAGCCCCCTGGCGGGGTCTGGGGGAGCCCCAAGAACGGGAGGGGTAGGGGCGGAGGGGGCGAAAACCGATCTGCGGGCGGGACTAGGCGGGCGCGACGGCGGCGGCGGCCGCGCTTCCCGGCGCCGTCGCAGAGGCCGCGGCCGAGGGCGCGGCCCCGCCGCCCGGAGCCGCCGCGCCCACCGCGGACAACGGCACCGAGGGCGAGTCGCTCCGCTGCTGCGGCACCGCCACCGCCCGCACCGCACGCGGGCCCGCGACCACCGCGTAGTCCTGCCCGAGGAACGGCGGAGCCATCTCACCCGTCTCCTCACCGAGCGCCAACCGCACAGCCGCCCAAGGCGCGTTGACGCCGCACAGGGAGAGCTGGTGCAGTCCGCCAGCCGGACGCGTGTTGACGTCCATGAGGACGGGCTCGTCGCCGAACATGCGGAACTGGATGTTCGTCAGATAGTGAAGCCCGAACGCCTCCGCGAGGAGACGCGCGGGCTCGATCCAGGACGGGTGGAGTGTGAACCCGCGACGGCGCCCGTTCTTGGTGCGGCCCACCGCCATGCGGACCCGGTCGTCGGGCCCGGTCAGACAGTCGACGGACACCTCCGGCTCGTCCAGGAGCGGCATCACCAGCCAGTCGACGGGGTGGTCGGCCGCCCGCAGCGCGTCCAGGACCAGATTCAGCGGCACGTACGGGCTCGGAAATCCGCCGAGGTGCGCGAGTGAGAAGGAGGAACGCGTGATGATGCGGAAGCCCACCCCGCCGGCCCCCGCCGCCGGTTTGAAGCACGCCTTGTGTCCCGCGGACTCCAGCGCCTCGACCGCCGTGAGCAGTTCCTCCTCGGTGCGCACCCGCCACCACGGCGGCACCGGCACACCCACCGCCTGGACCGCCTGGTAGGCGGTGGCCTTGTCCTGGAAGACGGCCACGGCCTCGGCGGGCGGCGCGAGCAGGGCCGTACCGAGCGCGGCGAACTCCGCGCGATGGGCCACGATCGCGGCCTGGTGCAGGACCGGCACGAACACGTCGATGTCGTGGCGCGCGCACTGGTCGAGGGCGTACTCGACGTACGCCCGCGGGGAGAGGCCCTCCGGCTCCATGGCGGCGGTGTCGGCGGCGGCCAGGATGGGGGAGTCGGGGTCGCCGTGGGTGGCATGGATCTCGACCGGGCGGCTCTGCGGATTACTTCGCAGCTGATCCATGAAGAACACATTCTCCGCGTACGTGCGGTTGAGCCAGACGCGTACGCGGAATCCCATGCAGGCCGCCTTTCACAGTTCGCGGGCACGGCGGAGCAGGCCGTGCCCGGCCAGGGGGGAGGGAGGAACACCGAGCCGCCGTACGCCAACGAAGGTTCGAAGCGGCCGTGTTGGGGCGATCATAGGGGGCGCGTGGCGAATGCGCTGCTACGAGCGTGTTACGGATTGCTGGATTCCCGCCCACCCTTCCGCGTCGCCGCGCATCCCCCGACCTGATCAATGGCGCGGGCCGTTCTTGTCCCCCGGGGCGCGGATGTGTTCTTGTGGATTCCATTCGTCTTCTTCGGGGGTGTCACGGGTGCGGTCGACAGACGGCGGTCACGGAAACCTGCTGGCCATCAGCGATCTGCACATCGGATACGACGAGAATCGCGCCCTCGTCGAGAAGATGCGCCCCGAGTCGGACGACGACTGGCTCCTGGTGGCCGGTGACGTCGGGGAGGTCGTCGCCGACATCCGCTGGGCCCTGGAAACGCTCAGCGGACGCTTCCGCAAGGTGATCTGGGTGCCCGGCAACCACGAGCTGTGGACGCACCCCAAGGACCCGGTGCAGCTGCGCGGCGTCGCCCGTTACGAGCATCTGGTCGCCGTGTGCCGGGAGTTGGGCGTCATCACCCCCGAGGACCCGTACCCCGTCTGGGAGGGGCCGGGCGGCCCCGCGGTCGTCACGCCGCTCTTCCTGCTCTACGACTACTCGTTCCTGCCGCAGGGCTGCGCGACCAAGGAACAGGGGATGGCCTACGCCCAGGGCACCGGAGTGATCTGCACCGACGAGCATGTGCTCCACCCCGACCCCTACCCGAGCCGCGAGGCCTGGTGCCGGGCCCGGGTCGCCGAGACCGAGCGCAGGCTCGCCGAGCTGCCGGACGATCTGCCCACGATTCCGGTCAACCACTACCCGCTGGACCGCCATCCGACGGACGTCCTGCGCTACCCCGAGTTCGCGATGTGGTGCGGCACCCGGCTGACCGCCGACTGGCACCGCAGGTTCCGTGCCGAGGCCATGGTCTACGGTCATCTCCACATCCCGCGGACCACCTGGCACGAGGGGGTCCGCTTCGAAGAGGTGTCGGTCGGCTACCCCCGGGAATGGCGTCTGCGTCCGGGACCGCCGGCCACGCTGCGCCGCATTCTGCCGATGGAGGTCAAAGCCGGTGATGGAGGAGCTGCTCCCGGAGTCGGTCGTGGCCGTGGAGACCTACGGTGACGACGGGGTGGCCGGCGCGACCCTGTACCCCGAGGAGCAGGCGCTCCTGACCCGGGCCGTGGAGAAGCGGCGCCGCGAGTTCACGACCGTGCGCTTCTGCGCCCGGCGCGCCATGGAGAAGCTCGGCGTGCCCCCGGGGCCCATTCTGCCGGGCGAGCGCGGAGCACCGCTCTGGCCTGCGGGCCTGATCGGCAGCATGACGCACTGCGAGGGCTACAGCGCCGCCGCGCTCGCCCGCGCCACCGATCTGGTCTCGCTCGGCATAGACGCCGAACCCCACCTGGCGCTTCCGGAGGGGGTCCTCGAGGCCGTGGCCCTGCCCACGGAGGTGAGCCGCCTCGACCGGCTCGGCGCCGAGATCCCCTCCGTCCACTGGGACCGGCTGCTGTTCAGCGCCAAGGAGTCGGTCTACAAGGCGTGGTTCCCGCTCACCGCGCAGTGGCTGGACTTCTCCGAGGCGGACATCGACATCGTCCCCGGCCCGGCCGGCGGCCCCGCCCTGTCAGGGCGGTTCCGCGCCCAACTTCTCGTACCGGGCCCGCTGGTGGACGGCGAGCGCGTCGGGGCCTTCGACGGGCGCTGGACCGTCCAGCGAGGTCTGGTCGCCACCGTGGTCGTCGTGCCTCACACCTGAGGCGGCGGAGGGCACCAGGCCTGCAGCAGCCGGAAGAACGCCTCCTCGTTTCCCGCGAGCCCGGCCGCCGCCAGCGCCCGCTCCGCCTCGGCCAGCGCGGAGGGCGGCACCACGGATGGTCGGCGCCGGTCCGGCGGGCTGTCGAAGGCGGCTCGTACGCTCTGCAGGAGACGGAGGTAGGCCTGCACGGCGGCGCGTTCGTGGTCGGTCAGTACGGCGGTGGGCATCGGACGGCTCTCCCGGGTCGGTCGGCTGGCCGTAAGCGGCACAGCGGCACATGGCGGTGCGTCACTCCAGCTTGCCGTCCGCCACTGACAATCCCGTTTCGGTACGCGGAGGTTCGCCCGCTCAGCGGAGGCGCAACCTCGCGGAAATCCCTTGTGGAACGGGACTTGCGCGAGGCGAGCATGCGCTGCGGTGACGTGACCATGGGAGGGTGGGCGAACGCAGCGCGACGAAACCCGGAGAGGCGAGCGAACGCAGCGCGACGAAACCCGGAGAGGCGAGCGAACGCAGCGCGACGAAACCCGGAGAGGCGAGCGAACGCAGGCGACCTGACGCCCGCTCACCCCCCGCCGGTTCGCGAGGTCAGCTCGGGGTGGGTGACTCGGCCGCGCCGACCGCCTCACGTTCCTGCTCCGTGAACGGCGGCTCGGCCAGGGCAGGAAGCCGTGGGCCGCGCAGGACCGCCAGGGCGATCTCCGGCTTGAAGAGGGCCGGGAGCGGGCCGGACAGCGTCATCGCGCTGAACAGCGCCTGAGTGACCAGCGGACGTCCGGTCGCGGTCAGCATCAGCCGGTTCACATAGCGGCCGAGCAGATTCTGCGCGGCCCCGGGCTGCTTGCCGATCGCGCCGGGGTAACGGATGTCCGTGCTCGTGGCCAGTTCCCAGGCGGTCGACACCGGACGGGACACGGCACGCTGCACCGACCGCGCCAGCCCCGGCGCCGCCGGCCCGTGCTCGGCCACCAGGCCGCGCAGTGCCACGGCGCCCTGCGCGGCCACCGACATGCCGTGCCCGTAGACCGGGTTGTACGTGGCGACGGCGTCGCCGAGCACGACGAACCCCTCGGGCCAGTCCTTCACCTTCTCGAAGAAGCGCCGCCTGTTGACCGTGCTGCGGGAGAGCACCACCTCCGTCAACGGCTCCGCGTCCGCGATCAGCTCGCCCACGACCGGATGCCTGACGCCGCGCGCGAACGCCGCGAACTCCTCGGCGGAGTCGGTCGGCTGGCCGCCGCGGGTGCCGGACAGCGTCACCAGCCAGCGCCCGCCCTCGATGGGCACGATCGTCGAGGACTGGCCGGGAACCGGCTGCGCGGCGTCCGGCTGGACGTTGACCACCGGGAAGTCCGCCGTGCCCGCGGGCGCGCGGAAGATCCGGCTGGCGTACGCGAGTCCGGAGTCGACCTCGTCCATCGGCGCCTCGGTGACGCCCAGCGCCTCCAGCCAGGCACTCGCGCGTGAGCCGCGCCCCGAGGCGTCCACGACCAGATCGGCCTCCAGGACGCGCTCCTCGCCCCCGGAGGTCCGGATCCGCGCTCCCGTCACCCGGGAGGCATCGCCTTCCAGGCCGAGGAGCTCGGTGCGCTGCAGAAGGGTGATCCGTTCCCGCTGGGCGAGCTGTGCGCGTACGACCGAGTCGAGCAGGTCCCGGCTGCACGCGATCATGAACTGCATCTCGGGGAAACGCCGCAGCCAGCCCTGCGCCGACATGGACACCAGTCCGGTCGGCAGCGGAATGCGCCGGGCGCCCGCGGCCAGCGAGGCGTCGGTCACGCCGGGCAGCAGCTCCTCCATCGCGCGGGCGCCACCCGACCACAGCAGATGGGCGTGGCGGGCCTGCGGCAGGCCCTTGCGCGGTTCGGGCCCGTCCGGCAGCGCGTCGCGCTCGACGACGGTGACGTCGGCGTACTCGTGCAGCGCCGCGGCGGCCAGCAGGCCGGCCAGACCTGCGCCCACGACGACGGCCCGACGGGAAGCGGCACTAGCTGGTTCGTTCATGGAAGTCGCTCTCTGACCTGGTCGTGGCCTGCTCTCGGGCGGCCGCGACGACGGGGGACTGACGCAGGGCGATGGACATCCGCACGAGGTCGCGTGGACCCTCGGTGTACGCGGACGCCGATCCTGCCGGGGCGGTGCCCGCCTCTGCCGAGCTGATGACCCTGCCTTCCGGGTCGGCGGCTCTGGCCCGCACCGCCGCCGTCACCATCGCCGCGTCCGCCTCGGCCTGCGCCTGGCCGGGCGGCGAGCCCGCCGCCAGGGCCGCGCCGTAGGCATGGGAGCGCACCTCGGAGTCGAAGTAGGGGTACAGGCTGAGCATGCCGTCGTGGATGTCGGACTCCCGCTGGGTCACCTGGAGTTCGGCGGGGGACCACCAGGAGATCCGCACCACCCGGTCCTCGTGCACGGAGACCGGCTTCAGCTCACGCCACAGCGGCCCGAGCCGGCGGTACGTCGACCAGGTCGTCCAGCTGTCCCCGATGCTGCGGCAGGCCAGCGGGAGACAGAAGCCGACCGCCGTGATCTGGGCCCCGACGGAGGCCAGCACGGGCGCCACGTCGGTGCTCAGGCCGTCCAGGTTCCCGCCGTTCCAGCGGGCCGCCACGGCGGTGAACTTGGCCGCCGAATAAGGGATGTTGAACAACGACCCCAACGCGATGATCACCAGTCCGGCGCGCAGCCAGCCGTGCACCTGGATCGCCCAGCGCCAGCACATGACGTTCATCGCGACGCCCGCGACGGTGAGCGACGCGAGGTAGAGCACGATCATCTCGCGTGTGTACGGAGTGTTGGCGTAGTGGGTGTCGAAGTCCCGCAGCCGCTCCTCGGGGGCGTCCCCCAGGGCGAACAGCACCATCAGCGCCACAGCCACCACGCTGTACACGGCCGTCCAGCGGCGCGAGAGCCTGCGGGTCACCTCCGGCGGCCCGCCGCGCCAGTTGATGATCAGCGCGAGACAGGACGCGCTGTAGGCACTGAGCAGGCAATAGACCAGGGGCGCCGAGATGTTGGGAACCCCGGTGAGTACGTTGACCTCGGCGATGGTCGGCGGGGCCGCGAAGAGGAACACCAGGCCGGCCAGCGCCAGGAGCACGCCCACCGACCGCAGCAGCGGATCGCGCCAGCCGCGGATCAGGGCGGGACCCTTGAAGGCGATGGCGGCGCCCATGACGACGGCGGGAATGTAGTAGCTGGACCCATCCATGTACGGGGGTGCCTCAGCCCTGCGGTCCGCGATAGCCCAGCGATGCCTCGATACGGCCGGCCAGACCGTCGCGCTGCACGGGGCCGCGCAGCGACGAACCGGCCAGCCACGTCCGGCACTTGCTGGCGAGCAGCAGCCCGAAGCTCTCGGCGTCCTTCTCGTCGGCGAGGTCGAAGCGGGTGCGCGCGGCCACCTTCAGGACGGTCGCCTGCAGATCCGCGCTGTCGCTGAGTAAGCGGGCCGCGACGGCCGCGCCCTCGACGTCGTGGCCGCAGTGCCCGGCCTTCATGTGCCACAGCTCGTGGCCGAGGATCACCAACTGGTGGTCGGGCGCGGTGCGTTCCTCGATGACGACGAGGTCCTGCTCGGCCATGTCGAGCCACAGCCCGCTGGCGGTGCCGGGCGGGAACGGGGCCGTACGGAACTGGACGGGACGGCCGCGGCGTCTGCTCATCGCGTCGCACAGCGCCGCGTACAGCTCGGCGGGTTCCGCCGGTGCCGGGAGCGAGAGCTCCGCGACCAACTCGCCGCACAGGCGGCGCATTTCCCTTCCGATGCCCACAGCTCTCCCCCGGCTCACGAATCGGGCCGCTTGACGCTCTCCAGGAGCATGTCCAGCCATTCGGTGACCTTGTCCCGGTGCTGGTCGGTGGGCAACTGCGCGGCCCGCCAGGCGATTCCGCGGACGCCGTGGTCCAGGAGCAGCCGCTCCAGCGGGTCGTCCGCGACCGAGGCCGCCGCACGCTCGCGGTCGGCGAGTCGCTGCAGGAGCTCCTGCTCCGAGCGCTGCAGCGCGCCCACGAGCGCCTCCGAGTCCTCGGCCGTGAGGAACCCGGCATGGACCCGGAAGAAGCGCTGGATGGCGTCGCAGTGCTCCATGGTGGGGCGCCGGTCACCGTTGATGAGGGCGCCCGCCTGCTGGCGCGACATGCCGGCGCCGTCGGCGATCTCCTGCTGGGTGTACTTACGGCCGTTCGGCTTGAGCCGGGTGCGGCGCAGCAGGTCCAGGCGCTGCAGGAAACGGGCCTGCAGATCGGGCTCCCCGGCACAGCGGCCGCTCAGCAGCGCCTTCACCACGGGTTCGGGGACGCCGGACTCGGCCGACAGCCGCTGGACGTCGAAAACCTCGGCGTGCTGCACGCCGAGCCGGTCGGCGAGCGCGGTGACCCGGGCCACGACGGCCTGCAGCAGAACCGTCGCCGTGGCGCCCGGAACCTCGAAGCCATCCGTCACCGACAGATCTCCTACGTCTCTCTACAGGTTGCGCGCACGAAGGTCAGGAACCCCCCGGAGACTAGCGGCTGGGTCGAACTCACATCCAGGTCTCGCCACAACTGTGGCGAGATTCAGCCGTCAACAGGCGCCAAATGCCACGATAGTTGACATGCCTGTGCCCGGGGCAGCAGGATCGGGGCGCCGCGTGAAGGCCGCAGAGGCAAGAGGGGTGACCTCCCGATGGCGTACCAGGCAGGAAGGCAGCGGTCCCGGCCGCGACCTGTCCCCGAGAGTCTCGAGGCTCAGGCGTATCTCCAGGACTACGCCGCCCTCCTAGAGGCGGTGCCGTTCCCCTCCGTCGTCTTCGACCACCGCTGGGACGTCGTTCTGTCCAACGCCGCGTTCGAGACACTTTTCGACGGCGTCAGCCCGCATCCGACGGCCATGCCGGGTGACAACTTCCTGCGGTTCGTCCTGTTTCACCCGGACGCGGGCACCGTCCTCGGCGAGCACGAATCGAGCTGGTGCCTGCCGATGCTGGCCCACTTCGCGGCCGCCGTGGAGCGGCACGGCCAGGACCGCGGACTCCAGTCGATCCGCCGGGACATCGCCCAGGACCCGATCATGGACGCCGCCTACCGGCACGGACTGCCGCACTGGATCCGCGCGGTCGGCCCGGACGCCGTCGAGCACGACGGCGCCGTACGCCCGTTGCTGCACCCCGACCCGCGCTGGGGCAGCACGCTCTGCCGGATCGTCGACGACACCCCCAAGACCCTTCAGGACATGGGCTATACGCGGATGACGCTGGTCCCGCGCGAGGGGCGCGGCGCGGCCGCCGGACCGCGCAGGGCACGCAAGACCCGCAACGGGGCGGCGGAACTGCGGGCGGTCTGAGCGTCGGTTACGCAAGTGACTTGCATTACTTGCGCTATTCTTGCGTGCATGACGCGACGACTTGCTCAGGTGGCGAAGAAGGTCGGGGTCAGCGAGGCCACGGTCAGCCGGGTGCTCAACGGCAAGCCCGGAGTCTCCGAGCCCACCCGGCAGGCGGTGCTCTCCGCCCTGGACGTCCTCGGCTACGAGCGGCCCACGCAGCTGCGCGGCGAACGCGCGCGGCTCGTGGGCCTCGTGCTGCCGGAGCTGCAGAACCCGATCTTCCCGGCGTTCGCCGAAGTGATCGGCGGGGCGCTGGCCCAGCTAGGCCTGACCCCCGTGCTCTGCACCCAGACCAAGGGTGGCGTCTCCGAGGCGGACTATGTGGAGCTGCTGCTCCAGCAGCAGGTCTCCGGAGTGGTGTTCGCTGGCGGTCTGTACGCGCAGGCCGACGCCCCGCACGACCACTACCGGCGGCTGGCGGACCGCAACATTCCGGTGGTGCTGGTCAACGCGGCCATAGAGCACCTCGGCTTCCCGGCCGTCTCCTGTGACGACGTCGTGGCCGTGGAGCAGGCCTGGCGTCATCTGGCCTCGCTGGGCCACGAGCGCATCGGGCTCGTGCTCGGCCCCGGCGACCATGTGCCGTCGGCACGCAAGCTGGCCGCGGCGCGGGCGCTCGCCGGGGACCTGCCGGACGAGCGTGTCGCCCGCGCCATGTTCTCGATCGAGGGCGGCCACGCGGCCGCCTCCCGGCTCATCGACCGGGGGGTCACCGGCATCATCTGCGCCAGCGACCCGCTCGCGCTGGGCGCCGTAAGGGCCGTACGGCGCAAGGGACGTGACGTTCCGTCTCAGATCTCCGTCGTCGGCTACGACGACTCCGCGTTCATGAACTGCACGGAGCCGCCGCTCACCACCGTCCGCCAGCCCATCGAGGCCATGGGCAGGGCGGCGGTCGAGCTGCTGAACGCCCAGGTCGGCGGCACGGCCGTACCGGCGGACGAGCTGCTGTTCGAGCCGGAGCTGGTGGTGCGGGGCTCGACGGCGCAAGCCCCGCGAGGCTGATCTCCGGCCTCTGTCAAATAATTACAGAATCTGCGCGACATCTTGCGGACCGATGTCGGCGGTGCTTGAGTGTGCGGCGCCAGGCACGGCGGTTAGCGCTCGCGGGCGCCGCCGTGGGCCTTCCTTGCTTCCGCCCAGAGGGGTCCACCGATGAGAAGCAGCGGGTTCCGCCGTACGTTCGTCGCGCTCAGCATCTGTTCCCTTGCCCTCACCGCCTGCGGGTCGAACGACGACACCGCCGACGATTCAGGGGGCGGCAAGACACGCATCACGGTCAACTGCATGCCGCCCAAGAGCGCCAAGGTCGACCGGCAGTTCTTCGAGCAGGACATCGCCTCCTTCGAGAAGGCCAACCCGGACATCGACGTCGTCGCGCACGACGCGTTCCCCTGCCAGGACCCGAAGACGTTCGACGCCAAGCTCGCCGGCGGCCAGATGGAGGACGTCTTCTACACGTACTTCACCGACGCCAAGCACGTCGTCGACATCAACCAGGCCGCCGATCTCACGCCGTACGTCAAGGAGTTGAAGAGCTACGAGACCATCCAGCAGCAGCTGCGCGACATCTACACCGTCGACGGCAAGATCTACGGCATCCCGCGCACCGGCTACTCGATGGGCCTGATCTACAACAAGAAGCTCTTCGAGGAGGCAGGGCTCGACCCGAACCAGCCGCCCGCCACCTGGGAGGAACTCCGCGCCGCCGCCAAGAAGATCGCCGGACTCGGCAACGGCACCATCGGCTACGCCGACTACAGCGCCCAGAACCAGGGCGGTTGGCACTTCACCGCCGAGCTGTACTCCCAGGGCGGCGACGTCGTCAGCGCCGACGGCAAGAAGGCGACGATCGACACCCCCGTGGGCCGGGCCGTCCTGCAGAACCTGCACGACATGCGCTGGACCGACAACTCCATGGGCAGCAAGCAACTCCTGGTCATCAACGACGTCCAGCAGATGATGGGCTCCGGCAAGCTCGGCATGTACCTCTCCGCCCCCGACAACATCCCGATCCTGGTCAAGGAGAAGGGCGGCAATTACAAGGACCTCGCCCTCGCACCCATGCCCGGCGGCCAGGGCACCCTCATCGGCGGCGACGGCTACATGTTCAACAAGAAGGCGAGTGCCGAGCAGATCCGGGCGGGCCTGAAGTGGCTCGACCACATGTTCCTCACCCCCGGCGACGGCTTCCTCGGCGACTACGTCCGTGCGAAGAAGGCCGACGCACCGGTGGGCCTGCCCGAGCCACGGCTGTTCACCGGCGCCGCCGACGTCAAGGACCAGCAGGTCAAGGAGGCCAACGCCAACGTGCCCGTCGAGAACTACCAGTCCTTTCTCGACGGCAACCAGAACCTCGAGATGAAGATCGAGCCGCCGCACGCCCAGCAGATCTACTCCGTCCTCGACGGGACCGTCTCCGCCGTCCTCACCAAGAAGGACGCCGACATCGACCAGCTCCTGAAGGATGCCTCCGGCAAGATCGACAGCGTTCTGGCCCGGGGCTGACCCCATGACGAAGACCACCGCGCGACCCGTCGAGGCGATCGCGGTACGCCCGGTGCAGGCGCCGCCCCCGGCAGGGGACCGGAGGCGGCGCCGCCTCGCCGACCAGGCCCGCGCCTACGCCTTCCTCCTCGGCGGCCTCGTCTGCTTCGCCCTGTTCTCCTGGTACCCGGCGATCCGCGCCGTCGTGATCGCCTTCCAGAAGTACACGCCCGGCTCGGATCCCGAGTGGGTCGGCGCCGCCAACTTCACCCGCGTCTTCGACGACCCGGAGTTCACGGCGGCCTGGCGCAACACCCTCACCTTCACCCTGCTCGCCCTGCTCATCGGCTTCGCGATCCCCTTCGTGCTGGCGCTCGTCCTCAACGAACTCCGGCACGCGAAGGCCTTCTTCCGCATCGTGGTCTACCTGCCAGTGATGATCCCGCCGGTGGTCACCGCCCTGCTGTGGAAGTGGTTCTACGACCCCGGCGCCGGCCTCGCCAACGAGGCACTGCGCCTCCTGCACCTGCCCACCTCGAACTGGTCCAACGGCGCCGACACCGCACTCGTCTCCCTGGTCATCGTGGCGACCTGGGCCAACATGGGCGGTACCGTCCTGATCTACCTGGCCGCCCTCCAGTCCATCCCCGGCGAGCTGTACGAGGCGGCCGAACTGGACGGCGCGAATCTGCTGCAACGCATCCGCCATGTGACGATCCCGCAGACCAGGTTCGTCATCCTCATGCTGATGCTCCTTCAGGTCATCGCGACGATGCAGGTCTTCACCGAACCGTTCGTGATCACGGGCGGCGGCCCGGAGAACGCCACGGTCACCGTCCTCTACCTCATCTACAAGTACGCCTTCCTCTACAACGACTTCGGCGGCGCCTGCGCGCTCAGCGTGATGCTGCTGGTGTTCCTCGGCATCTTCTCCGCCGTCTATCTGCGGCTCACCCGTACCGAAGGGGAGGACACCGCATGAGTTTCCTGAGTCAACCTCTATGCCGCCAGAGGCTCGTCGGCGGGTGCGTTGATCTTGTCGTTGGCTTGGTGGATGGCGGGGTCGTAGCAGGTTCCGTCGCGCCAGCAGGCCCACATCACGCGCAGCCAGGCACGGGCCAGGATGCGGATGGCGTGGGGGTGTCGCTTCTTGCGGGCTCTGGCGTCGTTGTAGATCTTGGCGGCCCAAGCGCTGCCGTGGCGGCTGTTGTCGACGAAGGTGGTCAGCGCGACGCGGGCCCTGCGGTTGGTCGCGAAGCGGAAGGCGACCGTGCGGGACTTGCCCGAGGCGCGGGTGACGGGGACGACGCCGGCCTCGGCGATGAGCTGTTCGCAGCTCTGGGCGCGTTCCAGGATCGGGCCGATCTCCCCGATGACCTGGCCGAGGCTGACCTTGCCGATGCGCGGCATGGTGGCGAACAATGGCGCGTAGGGATGCGTCCCGGTGGCCTCGGTGATGGCCTTGTCCAGCGTGCGGATGGTCGCGCGTATGCCCTGCACGAGCTGGATTTGGACGCGGACGAGTTGTTCGGCGACGGCATCGCTCAGGCGGGACGCGGCCTTCGGGGCCGAGCGCAGGCGTTCGATGAGGACACTGCCGGGCTTCTTGCCGGAGTAGCCGCGGCGTTTGCACCACGCTTCGAGGCGTCCAGCGGTGAGCTTGGCCGCTTTGGTGGGGGTGGGGTAACGCTCCAGGAAAGCCATGGCGATGTCGCTGTCGAGGTCGGCGAAGACGGCCTTGCCGCCGGGCCAGTGCTCGTCCAGCAGCGAGGCGAGCTGGTTGACAGCGGCGACCTTGGCTTCGATGTGGTCGGCCCGCTGCCGGGTGAGTGCCTGCAGGTCCAAGGTAGCCTGCTCAGTGGGCTCCAGCCGGGGCAGGAGATGCCCGTCGGTGCGCAGGTAGTCGGCGAGTTTCATGCTGTCGCCGGCGTCCGTCTTGGCCTTGGAGGCACCCCAGCGTGCCCGCATCGCGTTGAAGGCGTTGGGGTGGACCGGCACGACGGGGTGGCCGGCGGCGAGCAGTCTGTCGACGGCCAGGCCGCGGCTGGTCTCGATGGCCACGGGCAGATCCGCCGGGGCTCCGTGCTTGCGCAGCCGGGCCAGGGTCTTGGTGAACCCTTCTTCGGTATGGGCGAGTTCCCACCGATCGATGCGCTTGCCGGTGGCGTCCATGACCGTCACGTCATGGGTCTCAGTCGCCCAGTCCCATCCGATGAACACGTGCGTCGTACTCCAAGGCGGTTCGAGGAGCACCTGCCCGGTGGTGAGGTCGTCTGCCGGGAGCTCATTAATCGGCCCTCAGCGGGGCGTGTCCCTGAAGCCGATCAGACGGCCTCGGCCCGGCAGGGCTGGCGGAACTCATGCTGGCCGTCGAACGGCTCGCACACTTGGCCATGCACCCACCGGGACCGAGAGGTCACAACCCTACTCGTGAGGGCTGCAGAAGGGATGGTCCTCTAATGAGCACCCGGACCCTCGTCTCCCCGGCCGCGCTCGCCCGCCCGCGCGGCAAGGCGGTGTACTGGACCGTCTTCACCTCCGTCGTACTCCTCTTCGCACTCGCCTTCCTCTTCCCCGTCTACTGGATGGTGACCGGCGCCGTGAAGTCGCCGGACGAAGTGGCGCGGACCCCACCCACCCTCGTCCCGGAGGGGTGGCACCTCAGCGGCTACACCGACGCCTGGGACCTGATGCAACTGCCGACGCACCTGTGGAACACGGTGGTCCAGGCGGCCGGCGCCTGGCTGTTCCAGCTGGTCCTGTGCACGGCCGCCGCCTACGCGCTGTCCCGGCTGAGGCCGGTCTTCGGCACGGTGATCCTCGGCGGCATCCTCGCCACGCTCATGGTCCCGGCCCAGGCGCTCGTCGTACCGAAGTACCTGACCGTGGCGGACCTGGGCCTGCTCAATGACCCCCTCGCCATCTGGCTCCCGGCGGCCGCCAACGCCTTCAACCTGTATCTACTGAAACGGTTCTTCGACCAGATCCCGCGTGATGTGCTGGAGGCCGCCGAGATCGACGGCGCCGGAAAGCTGCGCATCCTCTGGTCGATCGTCCTGCCGATGTCACGGCCGGTGCTCGGGGTCGTGTCGATCTTCGCGCTGGTCGCGGTCTGGCAGGACTTCCTCTGGCCGCTGATGGTCTTCTCCGACACCGGCAAACAGCCGATCAGCGTGGCACTCGTCCAGCTGTCGCAGAACATCCAGCTGACCGTGCTCATCGCCGCGATGGTGATCGCCAGCATCCCCATGGTCGCGATGTTCCTGATCTTCCAGCGGCACATCATCGCCGGGATCAGCGCGGGCAGCACGAAGGGCTGACACCGCCCCTCTCCGACACAGAAAGGCAGGCACCGTGGGACAGCCCACCCATGCCCTCACGCAGCACGACTGGTGGCGCTCCGCCGTCATCTACCAGGTGTACGTCCGCAGCTTCGCGGACGGCGACGGCGACGGCACCGGCGACCTCGCGGGGGTCCGCGCCAGACTCCCGTACCTCGCCGAACTCGGCGTGGATGCCCTGTGGTTCAGCCCCTGGTACCTGTCGCCGATGAAGGACGGCGGCTACGACGTCGCCGACTACCGCGCCATCGACCCCGCCTTCGGGACGCTCGCCGAGGCGGAGAAACTCATCGCCGAGGCACGGGAGCTGGGCATCCGCACCCTCGTCGACATCGTGCCGAACCACGTCTCCGACCAGCACCCCTGGTTCCGGGCCGCCCTCGCCGGAGGCCCCGAGCGCGAGCTCTTCCACTTCCGTTCCGGACGCGGCGCGCACGGCGAACTCCCGCCCAACGACTGGCCGTCCCAGTTCCTGGGCTCCGCCGAGCCCGTCTGGACCCGGCTTCCCGACGGCGACTGGTACCTCCATCTGTTCACGCCGGAACAGCCCGACCTCAACTGGGCGCATCCGGCCGTCCGCCAGGAGCACGAGGACGTCCTGCGCTTCTGGTTCGAGCGGGGCGTCGCGGGCGTCCGGATCGACTCGGCCGCGCTGCTCGCCAAGGACCCCGCCCTGCCCGACTTCGTCGATGGCCGCGGCCCGCACCCGTACGTCGACCGCGACGAACTCCACGACATCTACCGCTCCTGGCGCGCGGTCGCCGACGCCTACGACGGCATCTTCGTCGGCGAGGTCTGGCTCCCCGACACCGAGCGCTTCGCCCGCTATCTGCGCCCCGACGAACTGCACACCGCCTTCAACTTCTCCTTCCTGTCCTGCCCTTGGGACGCGGCACGGCTGCGTACGTCGATCGACGAGACCCTCGCCGAGCACGCGCCGGTCGGCGCGCCCGCCACCTGGGTGCTCTGCAACCACGACGTGACCCGCACGGTCACCCGCTACGGCCGCGCGGACACCGGATTCGACTTCGCGGCCAAGGCCTTCGGCACCCCTACCGATCTCGCCCTTGGTACCCGCCGGGCCCGGGCCGCCGCCCTGCTGTCGCTGGCCCTGCCCGGCGCCGTCTACCTCTACCAAGGAGAGGAACTCGGCCTGCCCGAGGCCGACATCCCCCTCGACCGCATCGAGGACCCGATGCACTTCCGCTCCGGCGGCACCGACCCGGGCCGCGACGGCTGCCGGGTGCCGCTGCCGTGGGCGGCCGGGGCGCCGTACGCGGGCTTCGGCTCCCGGGACGAACCCTGGCTGCCACAGCCCGCCGACTGGCCCGCCTACGCGGCCGACCGCCAGTCCGAGGACCCCGGCTCGATGCTCCGCCTCTACCGTGCGGCGCTCCGCATCCGCCGCACCACACCGGGCTTCGGCGACGGCCCGCTCAGCTGGCTGCCCGCCCCCGACGGCGTCCTCGCCTTCACGCGCACGGACGGCCTCACCTGCGCCGTCAACCTTTCCGAACGCCCGGTCGACCTCCCGGAACACACCCAACTCCTGCTCAGCAGTGGCCCCTTGGACGACAAGGGCCTGCTCCCGCAGGACACGGCGGTCTGGCTGCACGCCTGAGACCGCCGCGCTCCACCGAGCTATCCCGTACGGCCGGCGGTGTCGCCGGCCCCCCACACGAAGGGATCAGCACATGCACAGCACCAGTCTCAGACCGGTCCGGCGCATTCCGGCCATCGGCGTGGCCGTCGCCCTGGCGGCCGGCACGCTCGTGGCACTCGCCCCCACCGCCCAAGCGGCCGCGGCCGCCGGCGCCGACCTGCCCTTCACCTCGGTGGAAGCCGAGTCCGCCACCTCGACGGGCACGAAGATCGGCCCCGACTACACCCAGGGCACCCTCGCCTCGGAGGCCTCCGGGCGCCAGGCCGTACGCCTCACCTCCGGCCAGCGCGTCGCGTTCACCGTGCCGAGCGCGGCCAACGCGGTGAACGTCTCGTACAGCGTCCCCGACGGCCAGTCGGGCACGCTCGACGTGTATGTCAACGGCACCAAGCTCGCCAAGACCCTCGCCGTCACCTCCAAGTACTCGTACGTGGACACCGGCTGGATCGCGGGCTCCAAGACCCACCATCTCTTCGACAACGCCCGGCTGTTGCTCGGCCAGAACGTCCAGGCGGGCGACAAGGTCGCCTTCCAGTCGACGGGAACCCAGGTCACCGTCGACGTCGCCGATTTCGAACAGGTCGCCGATCCCGTCGGCCAGCCCGCGGGATCGGTGTCCGTCACGTCCAAGGGCGCCGACCCCAGCGGCCAGGGCGACTCCACGCAGGCCTTCCGGGACGCCATCTCCTCGGCCCAGGGCGGAGTCGTCTGGATCCCGCCGGGCGAGTACAAGCTGACGTCCTCCCTCAGCGGCGTCCAGAACGTCACGCTCCAGGGCGCCGGCAGCTGGCACTCCGTGGTGCGCACCTCGCGCTTCATCGACCAGTCCAGCTCCTCGGGCAACGTCCGCATCAGGGACTTCGCGGTCATCGGCGAGGTCACCGAGCGCGTCGACTCCAATCCCGACAACTTCGTCAACGGATCGCTGGGGCCGAACTCCAGCGTCTCCGGCATGTGGCTCCAGCACCTCAAGGTCGGCCTCTGGCTGACGGGCAACAACGACAACCTTATCGTCGAGAACAACCGCTTCCTCGACATGACCGCCGACGGCCTCAACCTCAACGGCAACGCGCGCGGAGTCCGCGTCCGCAACAACTTCCTGCGCAACCAGGGCGACGACGCGCTCGCCATGTGGTCGCTCTACGCGCCCGACACCGACAGCAGCTTCGAGAACAACACCATCACCCAGCCGAACCTCGCCAACGGCATCGCCATCTACGGCGGCACCGACATCGCCGTCAAGAACAACCTGGTCGCCGACACCAACGCCCTCGGCAGCGGTATCGCCATCTCCAACCAGAAGTTCCTCGACCCCTTCCACCCACTCGCCGGAACCATCACCGTCTCCGGGAACACCCTCGTCCGCGCGGGTGCGATGAACCCCAACTGGAACCATCCGATGGGTGCGCTGCGCGTCGACTCGTACGACAGCGCCATCGAGGCGAACGTCAGCATCACCGGCACGACCATCACCGACAGCCCGTACAGCGCCTTCGAGTTCGTGTCGGGCAGCGGGCGCGGCTACGCGACGAAGAACATCACCGTCGACGGCGCCACCGTCGACGAGGCCGGCACCGTCGTCGTCCAGGCCGAATCGCAGGGCGCGGCCACGTTCCGCAACGTCCGGGCGACCGGGGTCGGTGCCGCGGGCATCTACAACTGCCCGTACCCGACAGGCTCCGGCGTGTTCACGCTGACCAACGGCGGCGGCAACTCCGGCTGGGACAGCGTCTGGGCCGACTGCTCCACCTGGCCGCAGCCCGGCTCCGGGATCCCGGACCCTGATCCGAACCGCAACCTCGCCCAGGGCCGCCCGGCGACCGCCACCGGTTCGCAGGACGTCTACACGCCCGGCAAGGCGGTCGACGGCGACGCGAACACCTACTGGGAGTCCGCCAACAATGCCTTCCCGCAGGCCTTGACCGTCGACCTCGGGTCGACCCTGGCCGCCCGCCGCCTCGTCCTGAAGCTGCCGCCCGCCTCCGTCTGGCAGGCGCGCACGCAGACCCTGTCCGTCCTGGGCAGCACCGACGGCTCGTCGTACTCGACGGTCGTCGCGTCGAGGGACTACCGCTTCGACCCGGCGACCGGGAACACGGTGACCGTGTCCCTGCCCAGCGGAACGAACCTGCGCTACCTGCGGCTGCAGGTCACCGCCAACACCGGCTGGCCCGCGGCCCAGTTCAGCGAGGTGGAGGCGTATCTGACTTCGTGACCGGTGTCCCGCGCTTCGCCGCCTGGACCTGCTCGTACACATGGGTCCGCAACTCGGCGAAGCGCGGGGCCACCCGTGTGTGCAACTGGTCGCGCTCGTCAGGGAGATCGACCTTCAACTGTTCCTGGACGACAGTCGGGGAGGCGGAGAGGATCAGCACCCGCTCGCCGAGGTAGACGGCCTCGTCGATGTCGTGGGTCACGAACAGGATCGTGAACCCGCGCCGGCGCCACAGCCCGCGCACCAGGTCCTCCAGATCGGCACGGGTCTGCGTGTCGACCGCCGCGAACGGCTCGTACATCAGCAGCACCTCGGGCTCGTACGCCAGCGCGCGGGCAATGGCGACACGCTGCTGCATGCCGCCCGAGAGCTGCCACGGGTACGCCTTCGCGGCATCCGTCAGCCCGACCGACTCCAGCGCGTCGGCGACCAGTTCCTGTCGCCGCGTTTTGCTCAACGGATTCTGTTTGAGGGGGAGTTCGACGTTGTCGCGCACCCGCATCCAGGGGAACAGGCTCTGCCCGTACTCCTGGAACACAAACGCCATCCCGGGCGGTGGCCCGCTCACCGGGCGCCCGGCCAGGCGGACTTCACCCGCCGTCGGGGTGAGCAGCCCGCCCACGCACTTCAGCAGGGTCGTCTTGCCGCAGCCCGACGGGCCGACCAGACAGACGAGTTCGCCGGCCTCGACGGTGAAGGTGAGGTCGCGGACCGCCTCCACCCGCCGCCCCGACCCCTCGTAGACCTTCTGCAGCCCGGATACGGCAAGAAACGCGTGCATGGACCGCCCTTTCACGAGGTTCACGGCAGCCGCTCGACACCGACTCAAGCGCCCCGGAGGCGAACCGAGCCTTGAAAGGGAGGCGGCGCGCAGACCGTGGTACCAGCCGAGCACCCGCCGCTCGACCAGCTGGAAGACGACGGAGAGCAGGAAGCCGAGCAGACCGAGCAGCAGGGTGCCGGTCCACATGTCGGGGATCGCGAAGCCGCGCTGGAACTGGAACTCTTGGACGACAGGCCGCGTTGCCCCTCCTCCAGTGCGATGGCGATCATTCGGCGCCTTCGGCGTCTGACCGAGGGCCGGGCACCGAAGGCCGGGACTTCAACGGCCTCACCCGCTGGCATGACCGGATGAGGCCGCCGATGCCCTCAGGTCATGGCGCCGAACGCGCCCGCGAAGTACACCAGTGGCCGGGCTTCCACCTGGTGCTCGAAGTGTCGGGCGTCGCCGACGAAAATGGTGTGGTCCCCTCCGGGGAATGCCGCCGACACATCGCACACGACGGAGGCGATGGCGTCCTTGAGCACCGGAACACCGTGCTCCTCGCTGACACTCACGCCTGCGAACTTGTCCTTCTTGGAGGTCGCGAAGTTCTTGGCGAGCGCTTGACCGCCTTCCCCGAGGATGTTGACGGCGAATCGTCCGTGCTCGGCGATCGCGCCACGGGTGAAGAGGCGGTTGCTGATGCAGACGATCAGCTGCAGGGGGTCCATCGAAAGGGACGTGACGGCACTGGCCGTCATGCCGATCGGGGCGTCCCCCGACCGGGTAGTGATGACGCTGACCCCCGAGGCGAGTCGGCTCATCGTGGCCCGGAAGGCGTGCTTCATGTCAAGGGTTTCGGGCATCTCAAGGCTCTCGGACATCGGTAGACCTCCCTGAAGATTGATCTGAGCCCTGTGTTGTGGGTGAGTTGGAGCGTGCTCCAGCGCCCGTTAACGACGGGGAAACTGACGTGATCCATGCAGCGAAGCGGGTGTTGCGTGTGTTCCGGGTGGTGGCGGCGGGTCAATGCCGCAGCCGGTCCACCAGGTCCCTGATCTCTCTCGAGGGCTCTACGCTCCGGTCGGCCGGAAGTCTTGCCATGGGAAACCGCTTTTCACCACAGGCAACGCTCACCGGCGAGGGCTCAGCCCTGGTCGGGGGCGAGAACGAAGGTGTGCCGGAGCAAGGTGTAGGGCTGGTCCGTGCGGTCGCTGTACGGTCCGGTTCCGGCTTCGTGGGAGGCGAAATCGACCACGAGCGAGTCCTTGACGCCGAAGACCGGGTCCTGCTCCAGGTACAGGTCGTCGGACGGAAACAGCATCGTCGTCACCCGCTGGAAGCCGGGCGCGTCGATGACCACGTGGACATGAGCGGGGCGCATCAAGGACCGGTCCGCGACCCGCATGAGCTCGCCCACCGTTCCGTCCCCCGGAATCGGGTAGCTCGCCGGGCGGATGGAACGAAAGGCGAAGCCACCCTCGCCGTCACTCCGCAGCAGGGCGCGCATCGCGGTCTCCTGCAGGCCCGGGACATCGACGTCGTAGTGGCCGTCGGCGTCGCTGTGCCACACGTCGACAGCCGCGTCGGCGACCGGCTCGCGCTTGTGATCGGTCACCAGACCCTCGAAGAAGAGCGGGGTACCCGTGAGGCCCCCGGAGATGTCGGCGGCGTGGGAGTGCTCCGGCCGGTCCTCGCGGAAGTAGGGGCCGATGACGCTGTTCTCGGTGGCCACCGACTCGCGCTGGTGGTTCAGCGCGTCCACCAGCATGGTGACGCCCAGGACATCGGAGAGCAGGATGAACTCCTGCCGCGTCGGGGTGCACAGGTGACCGGTGCGGGTGAGGAAGTCGATGCCGGTGGCCCACTCTTCTTCGGTCAGTCCTACTTCGCGGACGAAGGCATGGGCGTGACGGACGAGCGCCTCGAGGATCTCGGCGGTACGGGGGTCCTTGGCGCCGTCCAAGGTGGCGATCACCGCATTGGTGATGGTTTCACTGTTGGGGTCACGCATGAGGGGCTCCCTGGTGATGAAGCTGTTGTGGTGGAAAGTGCGCAGGAGAGGATCAGGCTGCGGGGCGTTCGCCGCCCCATGCCCGGGTCAGCAGCGCCCTGGCCGATGAGCGGTCCACCGGGCGCGGATTCCAGTAGGCGTTCTGGACGATCAGGTCGGCTGCCTGGTCGATCCTCGCTTCCGGCATGCCCAGGTCCCTCAAGGCGCGGGGGGCGCCGAGTTCTCCGACGAAGTCGAAGAGAGCGGCCGCTGTACCGCCCTCGGAGCCGGGAAGCGTGCGTGCGATGCGCTCGACGGCATCGGGCGCGGCTGCCGCGTTGAAGGCGAGGACATGCGGAAGCACCACCGTGTGCGTCTCGGCATGCGGCAGATTGAACGTGCCACCCAGCACATGACACACCTTGTGATGCAGCGCCATCCCGACTGACCCGAGGCAGGTACCGGCCAGCCAAGCGCCGTACAGTGCCCCGGCGCGTGCCTCCGGGTCGTCCGGGCGCCGTATCACCGCCGGCAGGCAACGGATCAGTGCGTCGACCGCCTCACCGGCCATGAGGTTCGCGATGGGGTCGTGGTCCTGTCCGTAGAGCGCCTCCACCGCGTGCGCCAGGGCGTTGACGCCGCTGACCGCAGCCACGGCGGGAGGAAGCGTCAGCGTCAGGTCGACGTCGTACACCACGGTCCTGGGGAGGACCTCGGGCAGTCGTCGCGTGGTCTTGCGGGCGCCTTCGGTCTCCCCCAGGATCGGAGTCATCTCCGATCCCGCGTACGTCGTGGGCAGCGCCAGCTGCGGAAGTCCGGTCCTGGCCGCGATGGCCTTGCCGAGACCGATCGTGGATCCTCCTCCGACGGTGAGCACACCATCGGCCTTGACCGACTGGACGTACGCCACCGCCTTCTCCGTGACCTCGACCGGTGTGTGCATGGTCGCCTCGGCGAAGTGCCCGACCGTCGCTGCGCCCAGGAGGTCACCCATCTCGGCAGCCTGCCCCGCCTGGTTCGGGGTGGACAGCACCACCATGCGCTCGCAGCCCATGAGCACGACCTCGTCGGGGATACGGCTGCGTGTCCCCCTGCCGAACACCACCTTGGTGACTTGTCCCCGATGAACGAACGCTTGCATCAGAATTCCTCACTCTGACACCGACTCATGCATTCCGGACAAACATTTCCGCTTCGCCAACTGTGAGCAGATCAACGGCGCCGTCGGCCAGCCCGCGACGGCCTGATCCAGGGCCAATGCCCCAGGCCGACCACGCCCTTGCCCACCGTCAGGCACTCACACTCCCAACTACGTGACAACGCCCGTTGAGGGCATCCAGACCGCGTTCATGGACGGCCTCCTGAATCGCCGGCGGGCGAAGCACGCTGCCGATGTGCCCGGCCCGCGGGATCTTGCGGGCCGAGCACATCGGTGGCGGTCATGCGTCCTGGGTCTTGATGTAGTCGGGCTGATCCTTGTCGTCCAGCGAGAAGCCCTGATTGGCATCGGCCGCCCGAGCGCGCGCAGGCTCGCCGGCGACGGAAGTCACCGAGGCGAACAACTCCTTCCGCTCGGCGACGGCGCGTGCGGTCATCTCGTCGGAGGTGCCGAGACCGATTGCCTCGCGGGCCAGTTCAGTGATGGAGCCGCCGGGGTCGGTCGAGATGCGCTGCATCGTCAGCAGCTTGATGAGGAACAACGGCGTGCCCTGGAACCTCTCGAACGACCTGAAGCGTCCGGCCCAGTCGCTGAGGAACCGGTCCTGGACGAACTTGAAGAGCCGCACCTTGTCGTGCGCGCTCAACGTCGTGCCGTGGAACATCTCCAGAAGCCTGGTGCCGATCTCGGGAACCTCGAAATCCTTGTCGCTCGGCGACAACACCGCTGAGCGGCCGCACATCTCCACGATCTTCTCCGTCAGCCGGCCCACGTTCTCGAGGTAGTGCGCGCGGCCGAAGTCGTAGAAGATGTTGTTCGGCTTGCACAGCCCCCTGGGAGTCACGAACGCGGTCGTCTCCGAAGCGATGGTGAAGGCGCGCAGCGTCTCGTGGAAGCGGACGAGGTCGGCGATGTCGGATCCCACGACCGGGTGCTGAAGCGTTCCCGTTGTCTGTGCGATGAGGACCGCCAGTCCGGTCATGAGCTCCGCGTTGACGATCATGTGGTGCAGGGTGTCGGCGTGCTCGAAATCGAACGTACGCTGCGCATACAGCCTGGAGTGATCGACGTCGCCCAGGTGGTAGATGTGCTCCCACGGGATGAGGACGTCATCGAAGTACGTCATGGAGTCGAGCTCGTCGCCGAGGCTTGACAGAGGCCGCTCGAAGGCGGACTCGGCGGGTGTGGCGTTGGAACGGCGTCCCACGTGCGTGATCTTCGGGTGGTTCACGGGGACGCTCGCCCAGATGATGTGCTCCGGTTCTGTCCCGGGCTTCACTATGTTGCCGAGCAGTATCGTGTCGGCAAATATGACCGCGGTGGAGACTCCCTTCCAGCCTTCGACCACGATGCCTTCGTCATTGCGCTCCTTGACGCGGAGCATCGGGTTGCGTGCGGCCGCCTCGGGGTCCGAGCGGTCGCGCTGCACGTCGTTGAGCAGGGGGACCGTCCAGAGGTCCGCGTCGCGGTTGGCCTCGAAGTCCGTGATGATGTTGCGGGCGAGGTCGACGGTCGCGGGCGTGTCCTTGGACAGCTCAGCCCAAGGGGCGGTGTCGTCCACGAGGGCGTACCAGTTGCCGTTGTTGCTCTGGGGGAGGCGGCCGAACGCGCCGCCGCCAAAGCTGCGGATCACCTGGTTGGCGTAGTCGCGCCGTCGTTCGAGGTCGTGCTGGTTTCGCGGATACAACCAGCCGATCGGGCGTCGCGTGCCGTCCTCGTCGACGAAGGTCAGGGAGGCCTCGTTTTCGGGCTCGTGATGCATGTCGTAGAAGCGCGCGGCCTGCGCGGCGTATCCACGGGTCAGAGGATGCTTGGTCACATCCTCGATGCGCTCACCATCGATGAAGACGTTACGCCCGTCACGCAGAGATTCCAGGTACTCGGCACCGGTTCTCATGGTCATGCCTCCAGTTCTCCAGGGATGCGGCTCATCGTCGCGGTTAAGGCGTTAACCAAACCGCGAACAGGGTGTTAGCTTGGTGTTTAACCGTCGATCTTGCATGAGGGTTCGTCAGCTCGCTGACGGACCTTTTCTGCTTGTTGGGAGCGGAGATTTCAGCTTGTGGGCAGGTTGATGGCCCTGCTGTCGCGTCGGGTGGGCGCCGGGTTCCACGGCTCCGGTCGGGGTGGTGCTGCTCGTAAGGGCGGGAAGCTGCTGGTCAGCCGGGGTTCGGAAGCGCTGCGAGGCCCGTCAGGCCATCGCTGATCACTGTTGTCCAGGGCCAGTGCTTCGCGAGGCGGAGGATGCGGCGCCGGCCGGTGGTGACGAGTTGGGCGGCGGCGGAGAACAGCCGCAGCCTCAGGCGCTTGGGTTCCCTCAGCTGGGCGGGGCCGGTCAGGGACAGCATCGGCATCCAGGCCAGCAGGTCGAGGGCGATCTGGACGATCTCCAGCCAGACCTGGTTCTGCGCGGTGTCGTGGAGAGGCAGGTTGGTAAGGCCGGTTGAGCGGGCGGTGCGGATACGGTCCTCGGCGCGGGCCAGCTCGCGACCACGATCATCTGCCCGCCGGCGTTCGGGGCATCGGGCCCGGCCAACCGGCAGCAGCGCCGCGAATTGGTCCCAGAGGGGTTCGGTCAGCCAGGATGGCAGGGCAGGCACAGGTCTCCCGGTGATCACAGAGCGTCGCAACTCCATGATCAACAGGCCCTGTGCCTGTTCTACTTCCGAGGTATCCCATCGCGCCTATCTGCACGAGCCCTTATCGGCGCAGTTGGGTGACAAGTCGGCGAACCTCGTTGGACGGCGCGACGTCGAGCTCCCTCATCCGTGCGACGTACCGCTGATAAAGCGCCAACACTGCGTCATCGCTGCCGCTGGCATACTCAAGCTGGATCGCGAGCTGCCAGGCCTGCTCGCGGTAGGGATCCTCGCGGAGCACATAGTCGACCAGACCCTTCGCCTCACGAAGACGGTTCAATCGATAGGCCAACTTGGCTGCGTCGACTCTGGCCGACAGCAAGATCTCGGTCAGAGCCACGCGACGCTCCGCGGCCCATGTGTCTGACACCGTAGCCAGAAAAGCGCCCCTCTCTGCACTGCTGAGGGCGTGCAAGAGCGTCTGGAGTCGAACCTCTCCGTGTTGCCTTCCGGCTTGCGCGATAATGTCAACAGCTCGCTGGGCCGAGCCCATCGCCAGCTCCGGGCCAACCAAACTGAAGACATCCCCATCCTGCGACGGCCCAAGGTCTGCGGGGAGCGCCTGGCGAAGCCGGAAGAGGGCCTGGCGCAGGTAGCTTCGGCCGGCAGCATCGTTGCGGCCGTCGAAGAGCGCGCCGAGAAGCTCATCGCGTGTAGCCCTCCGGTCAGGGCTTACGAGCAGATAGCTGAGCAGCTCAACACTCTTCGTCAGGCGGGGCTGGACCACATTCCCGTCGACCGTGAGAATCGGCTCTCCGAACTCCTCGAGGACGAGACGTGGCGCACTCACATTCACGCGCACGGGGTGCCGGCCCGAGAGCACGGCGAGGACCTCGTGATAGCTCGACATGCGACTGGGCTTGGTGTCCGCCGCCCTGATCGCAACCGATGGCATGTCCGCCAACGCTGTCAGCAGCAAGTGATGAGTCCCGTGGGTCGAGGCAGAGACGATGGCCAGCTCTGCCGTGGCGTCGGACTCATCCTCGAGGCCGAGCCGCCATTGCGCCTCGGCCAGGTACACCGCAGCCGTCGGGAGATCGAGCTGACGGTCTCCTCTCTGCATACTCAGCAGGCATGCCGAGAGATGCTCCTGCGCCTCAGCATCTCTGCCTTGCAGCAGCATGGAAAGACCCGTCCAAAGCTGCCACGTCTCGCGCGTCAGGGCATAGTCCAAGGCGCCGTTGGCAGCCGCCGCCGCTAGCACGCGGTCGGCACGTTGCCTGTTGCCTTCGAGGCGCAGCCACAGCTTGGCTTCAGCGAGAAGGCTCATGTTCCAGTACACCTTCGAGCCTGTTGACGCAATGAGGTCCCGCCCCCGCTTAAGCAAGGACCAGGCTTCTTCTCCGCGGCCAAGGTCCAGCATGAGATCGACGGCGTCGACGCCCTGCAACCAAACCGGCTGCGACGAACCGCGACGAGGCTCGTACATAGCCATCGCGGCTTCCAAGCGCCCTGTGGCGCGCAATGCAGCAACGACCCAGGGACCCCCGAGGATAGTGCGCCACGGGTCGAACGTGCCTGGGTCGTCGAGTCCGTCAAGGCGACCGCGGATGAAGGCCAGGCGCATCAGCAAACCGTCGAGTGGGCCGGAGGGCATCGTTGAGAATTCCGGGAAGGGTGGCGGCTCCTCGCCGGTTGCGCCCGCGATCAACGTGTCGGCGATGCGCCGGTTCCGACCAGGTGGCAGCTGGTCGCCGACGGATCGGGCCTCGTCGATCCGTCCGGAGTGCCAAAGGGACCAACAAGCCAGGACGCGGGCCTCCTCCGAGTTGGGAGCCCCCAGCTCTGGAAGCCAGTCATAGCCGTGCCGATCGATGAACTCAACTCCGCGACCCCATTGCTCCAGTGCAAAGGCAACGTGCAAGACGACGGATCCGATCTCCGGAGTCGGGGTCCGGACCGACGCACCCAGTGCATCGAGCCAACGTGCCGCCAGGGCGAAGTCCATCCGCGCAACCAGGCTTGGGAGGGCGGCGGCGGCCAACCGCCCAGCCGCCTCCACATCGCCGAGCCGAAGCAGCTCATCGACGGCTTCCTCGTGCGCGCCGTTGGCGATCAGGACTTCTGTGTGTCTGCGACGCACCTCGCCGATCGTCTTGGCGTCCTCCCGTTCGAGAGCCACCTGTAGGAAGTCGCGGAACATGGGGTGGGGCGTCATGCGCGAACCATCGGCGGACCACGTGACCGGAAGATATCGGCCCCGCAGGTCGGCCATGATGTGCGCTGCATTCTCCTGGCCCAGTGCCCGGGCTCCGTCGACCGATATCTCGCCCAACGGGCTCGTATGAAGCAGTAACGTTCGTTCGGCCAGGGAAAGCGAGTTGAATATGTTTGCGGCGACGTAGGAGTGTAGTGAGTCAGGATCCATCTCGCGAGACCGGGCGTGGCGCCACCCCTTGAACAAGACGCCGGTTACCCATCCCTCCGTCGCGGCTACGGCCTGCGCGGGGTCCACGTCGACGTCACCGACTGTTCGAAGTGCCGCGCTCGCCTCCTGGACGTCGAAGGCAAGGTCGGTCTCGACCAGCTCGCCGACCCGGTCGCGCTCGCTGGTCGAGCCCAAGTCGAGCTGGACGTCGACGCGCGAGATCAGTACGAGGTTCGCGTCGGACGGCAGGTAGCGGGCGAAGGAGGACAGCACCGCGGTGCAGCTCTCGTCGGAAGCGATTCGCTCCACGTTGTCGCAGACCACAATGAGCCGACTGCCCTGCAGGCTTTCGGCAAGCAGTCCAGCTGCCTCACCGATCTGAAGGCTGCTGCTCAGAGCATCCGAGGCGACATCCGCTGCACTGGAGACTATGTCCTCGACAGCCGCCTCGATATAGACGAGCAGCCGCCCCGCCGCCTGCTCCGTCCCGTCGAGCGACACCCAGGCAACAGGCCTCTCGAGGTCGCGAAGAGCCTGAACGACCGCGGTTGTCTTGCCAGCACCGGCGGTCGCAAAGACTTTCACCACCGTGTGGCGGTCGAGGAGCTCGTGTATGCGTTGGCTGAGCCTCTGGCGGTAGACAACCTCTTTCGCAGGCTCGGGGATTGCGAGTTTCCGTCTGATGATCGTGCGGTGGTGACGACCTGGTGTCTTCGGCCTGCTCGATCGACCGGGTTCGGATTCAATCATCGGAGCAACTTCGAGGATGTCCGGCGGAGCAGACTCCTGTCCCAGCACCCCAGGCCAAGCGTTCCGACATCGCCCAACCTCCGCGCTCCTTAGTGCTCCTCCTGGAGTCTAGGTGAACCGGCCCGGGTTCGGTAGAGACCCCGGACTGTCCCGCGTTGGGTGGAGTCGAGTCATGGCACGACCCTCTCCTACCCGCTTGAGCTGCGTCGCCGTGCGGTGCGCATGGTTGCCAGGGAAGCGTCGAGCGCCTGACGCACGGTCATCTCAGCTCCCTGAGCCGGCCCGTTCTCCGAGACGTGCTCGGCCGGCTGCATGCGCTGGACCGCAGGCGCTGCAGGCTCGGGAGCCGGCGCCCCCACGCAAGCACAGGTCAGAAAGGTGCGCTAGCTGTACCACTGGTTCCTGGCGAAAGCGGTCATGTGAGGCATGGATGCGGCTCCCGTCTCTCGTGGTGGTGGCATCGTCGGCGAGGTCACCAAGGGGCCGCAATGCCGCGCGCACGGGTGCGACGCCGGAACACCCGGCATTGCGGCCCCTCTTGAGGGCGTAGCCGTCACCGGTGGATTACGACGGGCAGCCGGAGTCGGCGATCACGAAGTAGCCGGGGGAGGTCTCCTCGAGGGTGTGTGTGACGAAGACGTTGTACAGGCCCATGGACTGGTTGGAGCCGTTGGCGTAGACGTAGCCCATGCTCTGGTGGGCACGGCCGGCGGCCACGTGGTTGTAGTTGTTGTCGGTGTAGCACTGGTGGGTGGCGCCGGTGGTGGCCGCCTGCACGGCGGCGGAGGACGCGCCGGCCTGGCCGGAGCCGTCCACGGCGGCGACCGTGTAGCTGTAGGTCGTGCCGGGGGCGAGTCCGGTGTCGGTGAAGGAGGCCGCGGACGGCGTGCCGGCCTGGCTGCCGCCGCGGTAGACACGGTAGGAGGCCGCGCCGTCGACCGCGTTCCAGGTCAGGGACACCGAGGAGTCGGTGGTGGCGGTGACGGTGAGCCCGGACGGCGCGGGCAGGGTGCCGCCTCCGTCGGGCGCGGCCAGCCCCCAGGACCGACCGATCCAGTACGAGGCGCAGATGTTCGCGTCCGGGATGTACTGGCTCGCGGTGCCGCACTGCGTGACCCCGCTGCCCGGGTCGACCGGCTGGCCGTGGCCCATGCCCGTGATGCTGTACGACTCGACGACGGCACGGCCGGAAGCGTTTCTGTAGACCTTGTGCGGATAGCCCTGGACGGTGTCGCTGAGGTCCGCGACCGCGTCGGTGCCGTGGACATGGGTCCACTGCTCGACGATCTCGGTCATGTTCATCGGAGCGACGGTGGAGTCACTGGAGCCGTGCCACACCGACACGGTCGGATACGACCCCGCGTACGAGGGGTACGCGGCGCGGACTTTGTCGCCCCACTGCTGCGCGCCCAGATTGGAGCCGGGGTTCATACAGCTGAAGGCCTCCGCGACGCTGCGGGCGCAGTCGAACGGGAGGCCGGCGAGCACCGATGCCCCGGCGAAGACGTCCGGGTAGGAGGCCGCCATGACCGAGGTCATCGCTCCACCGGCGGAGAGGCCGGTGACGTACACACGCGAGGCGTCGGTGCCGTGGTCGGCGGCCATCCTGTCGACCATCTGCTTGACGGACAGCGCCTCGCCCTGGCCGCGCGAGAAGTCGGAGGACTGGAACCAGTTGAAGCAGGAGTTGGCGTTGTTGGCGGCCTTCTGCTGAGGCAGCACCAGAGCGAAGCCCCAGGTGTCGGCCCACTTCGTCCAGCCGGTCTCGTTGTCGAAGGCGGCCGCGGACTGGGTGCAGCCGTGCAGGGCGACCACGAGCGGGCGGCCGGCAGGCAGCCCGTCGGGAACGTAGCGGAACATCTGCAGGTTGCCGGGGTTGGAGCCGAACCCGGTCACCTCGGTCAGGCTCGCGGCCTGCGCGGCCGGTGCGGGGAGGAGCCCCAGGACGAGGGCGATCAGGGACAGGACGAGCGACGCCGCTGACATGCGACGCGAGCGTGGTCTACGAGCGGGACGCGTCAGTGGAACGCTGGAAGAGGGGGAATTCATGGTGCCGCCTTGGTGATTGCGCGGGATGGAAGGCCGGGCGCGAAAGGGAGGGGAGAACCGGGTTCCCCGAACCACAACCTCACCTCAGGGAACAGGAGTTGACCAGATCGCCCGAGCCGGGCCGGGGAACGGTTCCGCTCGCCGGGGGCGCGTCACGGTGCTCCACCCAGGCCGTCATCGCGGTGAACGCGGCGCGATAGCAGGGCAGGATGGGCCGCAGCCGGTCCGGGTGGGAGTTGTAGAGGCTGTCGACGTGGGTGCCGCCCTCGACCGTGTAGTAGCGGTGCAGGCCGGCTCGGCCCTGATCGGCGATCATGTCCGCGTACACATCGGACTGGACGCCGATGGGCAGGAGCGTGTCCATGTCGCCGTGCAGGGTGATCATCGGCTTCGCTATGCGGCCCGTGAGGGAGATCCGCTGGACGGCGTCGTGGACCGCGCGGGGCCGGGCGGCGTAGTCGTACATGGCGTCGGAGGAGCAGGGGGCGAGGATCTCCTCGAGGGTCGAGCCCGCCGAGGCGCCGGGACAGGCCGGGTCGTAGGCAGGGTCGAACTCCGCGCGGTAGATCTTCTGGGTCAGCCCCCAGTAGGCCTTCTCGTGGTACGGCCACAGGAACTCGGAGCCGCGGGTGAACCCGGCCGCGTACATGTCCTCGTCGCTCGCCCGCCCCTGCTGACGGGCGATGGCGGTCGGCAGGAGGGTGAACAGGTTCGGCCCCTGGGGCCGCCAGAGGGTGCCTTCCCAGTCGACGCCGCCGTCGTAGAGTTCCGGGTGGTGTTCCAGCTGCCAGCGCGTGAGGTAGCCGCTGTTGGAGATGCCGGTCATGTACGTGCGGCGGGGGGCCTTGCCGTATCTCTGCGCCACCACCGCCTTGGCGGCGCGGGTGAGCTGTGTGGTGCGCCGGTGCCACTCGGCCTGGGCGTCGCCCGGGCGTCTGCCGTCGGTGTAGAAATCCGGGCTGCTGTTGCCCTTGTCGGTGGAGGCGAAGGCGTAGCCCTGGGCCAGCACCCAGTCGGAGACGAGGGTGTCCATCGAGTACTGCTTGCGCACGCCGGGGGCTCCGGTGACGACCAGCTTGCCGTTCCACTTCTCGGGCAGCCGGATGACGAACTGGGCGTCGTGGTTCCAGCCGTGTGTGGCGTTCAGGTGCGAGGTGTCCGGAAAATAGCCGTCGATCTGTGTGCCGGGCACGCCCGAGGGGTTGTGCGTGCCCTGTGCGGTGAGGCCGGCCTGGTCGGTGGTGTCGGTGTACTGCGTGCCGGCCAGCGCGCTGGTCGTCAGGTCGTCGTGGCAGGAGACCCGCTGCAACTCGGCGCCGGGCACACTGATGTGGCCGTGTGTGGCGCACTGTCCGGTGGGGTGGCCGACGGCTCCCGCAGGGGCGCCGGCGGTGGCCGCCGCTGCCGTCAGGACCGCCGTGGTGAGGAAGGCGAATCGTTGTCTCAGGCGCATGGTTCGAGGGCCTCCGGTTCCGAGGGTGCGGGTGCGGGTACGGGGGGAGTCCGCAGCGCGTGCTCGGGCGCCGCGGACGTGCTGGTGGAGCAGTCGACGTGCCCGTGCTCAGCCGTGCCGGCGCGTCAGGAGTCGAACCGGGCGCGCAGCGCTTTCTTGTCGAACTTGCCGACCCCCGTCCGCGGGATGGCCTCCATGACCTCGATGCGGTCGGGAAGCTGCCAGCGCGCGAAGCCGCTGCGCTCCAGGTGGTCGCGTATACGGTCGAGCGTGACCGTGCTGCCCGGTCGGGTGGCGACACAGATCAGCGGGCGTTCCTGCCACCTGTCGTCGGGGACGGCGATGACCGCGGCCTCGGCGACCTCGGGCAGTGCCATGACGGCCGACTCCATGTCCACGGAGGAAATCCATTCGCCCCCGGACTTGATGAGGTCCTTGGCGCGGTCGGCGATGACGACGTAGCCGTGCGGGGAGCCGATGGCGATGTCACCCGTGCGGAACCAGCCGTCCTCGGTGAAGCCGGCCGCTCCCTCGTCCCCGAGGTAGGAGTTGGCGACCCAGGGTCCGCGGACCAGCAGGTCGCCCATCGACTCGCCGTCCCAGGCGACGGAGTTGCCCTCCTCGTCGCGGATGTCCATCTGCACGCCGGGCAGCGGCAGCCCTGCCCGGGTGCGTACGGCGTCGGTGATCCGCTGCTCGTCCCAGTCGCGCATCCGCTCCTTGGGCCAGGCCAGCGAGGCCAGCGGGGACGTCTCGGTCATGCCCCAGACCTGGATCAGGGGGATGCCGAAGTCGCGGCGGTAGCGTTCGATCAGCGAGCGCGGCGGGCGGGCGCCTCCGCACAGCAGATGCCGCAGCTCCGGCAGCCCGCCCCGGGCCTCGATCTCATCGGCGACCGACATCCAGATCGTCGGCACCCCGGCGGCGACCGTGACCCGCTCGGCGGCCATCAACTCGACCAGCGCGGCCGGATCCAGGGGACCGCTGGAGAAGACCTGCTTGGCGCCGTACGGGGTGGCGGTGTAGGGCATGCCCCAGGCATTGGCGTGGAACATCGGTACGACCGGCAGGACGCAGTCGCCGGGGCCGATCGCCATGGCCGCCTGGGAGGAGGCGGCAATGGCGTGCAGCACGGTGGAACGGTGCGTATAGACCACACCTTTGGGGCGGCCGGTGGTGCCGGAGGTGTAGCACAGGCCGAGCGGAGCGATCTCGTCGATGTCGCGCGGCGGGTACGCGGACGGCCGGCCGGCGATCAGCTCCTCGTAGGCCGACACACCCGGCAGCGTGGTCTCGGGGACGGTGTCGCCGAGCACGACGAGGTGCCGGACGCCCTCCAGCCCGCCTCGTGCGTGCACCTTCTCCAGCAGCGGCAGCAGGTCGGGGTCCACCAGGATGGCGCGGTCGTCGGCGTGCCTGATGACGTACGTCAGGTCCTCGGGTGACAACCGCAGGTTGAGGGTGTGCAGGACGCGTCCGGTGCAGGGCACGCCCCAGTACGCCTCCAGGTGCCGGTAGCTGTTCCAGGCCAGGGTCGCCACCCGTTCGCCCGGCTCCAGGCCCAGGGCGTCCAGAGCGTGCATCAGCTGCTGGGCCCGGCGGGCGAAGTCGGCGTAGGTGTAGCGGTGCACATGGCCGTCAGGGAACCGCGTGGCCACCTCGGTGTCAGGAAAGTAACGCGGGGCGTGGCCGAACAGCAGCCACGTGTTGAGCGGGGTCTCCATCATTGCCATGGCGCACATCGTCACCGGACGGCAGCGGCCCGGCCACGGAGGAAACCCACGGTCCGGGGGTGCCCGGAGTGGAGCAGATTCCCACCCCGCCGCAGTGGCAGCCGCCGAGAGCCGGGAAGAATCCCACAATCGCCGGGGGCGTGGTCTGGAGTTTGTCTCCGTAGCCGCCGGGGGTGGCCGAATTTAACGTCTGCGTCACATCGGCATCCGCCGACGTACCCCCGCGCAGCCGAGGTCGTCATGAGACAGTCGCGCGCCCTTCTGGTCACACACGGCCTGGCCAAGGAGTTCCAGGGCTTCCGCGCCGTGAACGAGGTGGACCTGAGCGTCGTCGAAGGCACCGTACACGCCCTGGTGGGCCCCAACGGGGCGGGCAAGACCACACTGTTCAACCTGCTCACCGGATTCCTCAGACCGTCGGGCGGGCGCATCACCTTCGCCGGGCACGATGTCACCGGACAGCCGCCCGAGCGCATCGCCCGCCTCGGCGTGGCCCGCTCCTTCCAGGTCACCAGCCTCTTCCCGCAGATGACGGCCCGTGAGCACGTGGAGCTGGCGCTGCAGTCCGGCACCGGTCTGGGACGCCGCCTGTGGCGCAGCGACAAGCTGATGCGCCGCTTCTCCGGCCGTGCCGCCGAACTCCTCGACGAGGTCGGCCTGGTCCGGCTGGCCGAGCGGCCCGCCGGAAGCCTGCCGTACGGGCAGAAACGCGCTCTGGAGCTGGCCATCGCGCTGGCGCTGGATCCGCAGCTGCTCCTGCTGGACGAGCCGACGTCAGGGATGGGCCTGGAGGACGTCGACCGGACCACGGCGCTGATCGCCCGTATCCGCGCCGGCCGCACCGTGGTGATGGTCGAGCACAACATGAGCGTCGTCGGCTCACTCGCCGACACCGTCACCGTCCTGCAGCGCGGCGAAGTGCTCGCCGAGGGCCCGTACGACCAGGTGAAGTCCGATCCGCAGGTCATCGAGGCGTACTTGGGAGCCGACGTTGCTTGAGATCGAGGGCGTCAGCGCCCGCTACGGCGAGGCGAAGGTCCTGCACGACGTGTCCCTGCGGGTCGGCGAGGGGGAGGTGGTCACCCTCGTGGGGCGCAACGGCGCGGGCAAGACCACGCTGCTGCGCTGCGTCATGGGCCTGCACCGGTCGATGTCGGGCCGGGTGCGGTTCGCGGACCGCGACATCACCACGACACCCCCGCACCGGCGGGCCCGCCTCGGCCTGGGTTTCGTCCCCGACGACCGCGGCATCTACGCGGCCCTGTCGGTGGAGGAGAACCTCACTCTTCCACCGGTCAAGGGCAGCCCCCCGTGGCCGCTGGAACGGATCTACGACACGTTCCCGGTGCTGGGGGCCCGTCGCCGTTTCCCCGGTGGCAAGCTCTCCGGCGGCGAGCAGCAGATGCTCGCGCTCGCCCGTGTGCTACGGGCCGGTGCGCGCCTCCTGCTGTGCGACGAGCCGACCGAAGGGCTCGCCCCGGTCGTCGTCCAGCGCATCGGCGAGATCCTGCGCGAGGCGAAGGAACACGGTGTGGCCGTGCTGCTCGTGGAGCAGAACCTGCGGTTCGCCACCACGGTCGCCGACCGCCACTACCTCGTCGCACAGGGCCGGATCGTCGAATCGCTGGACAACACCGGCGTACGGGAACGCGAGGGCGAACTCCTCGCCCACCTCGGCCTGTGATGCACCGTCACCTCTGAACCACCCTCCGCTCACCCGCACGTACCGATCAGGAGGCACCACACATGAAGCGCACATTGTCGACGGGCGTGGCCGCAGTCGCGGTGGGGGCCCTGCTCGCGGGCTGCGGGGGCGGCGGCCCGAGCTCGGGCAGCGGGAAGGTGAGCGACGACAAGATCGTGCTCGGGGTGCTCACCGATCTCTCCGGCATCTACGCCGACATCGCCGGGCCGGGCTCGGTCGAGGCCGTGCAGATGGCCGTCGACGACTTCAAGAAGAAGTACGGCGACAAGGCCGTCACCGAGAACATCGAGGTCATCAAGGCGGACCACCAGAACAAGCCGGAGGTCGCCAACACCCAGGCCCGGGAGATGTACGACCGCAAGAGGGCCGATGCCCTCTTCGACGTACCGACCTCGTCTGCGGCGCTCGCGGTGGCGACCGTCGCCCAGCAGTCCAAGCGGCTGTACTTCAACACGGCCGCGGCCACCACCGAACTCGCGGGCAAGAGCTGCAACCCCTACACCTATGAATGGGCGTACGACGCCTACATGCTCGCGCAGGGCACCGGAGCCAAGGTGACCGAACAGGGCGGCAAGAACTGGTACATGATCTACCCGGACTACGCCTTCGGGCAGGACATGCAGGCCAAGTTCACCACCGCCGTCCAGGGCGCGGGCGGCACGGTCGTCGCCAAGGACCCCACCCCCTTCCCGAGCGACAACTACTCCACGTTCCTGCTCAAGGCACCCGGCCTCAAGCCGAAACCGGACGTGCTCGGCGCCCTGCAGGCGGGCGGCGACCTGGCCAACGTGGTCAAGCAGTACGAGCAGTTCAAGCTCAAGGACAAGGGCATCGAGCTCGCCATCGGCCTGCTGTTCGACAGCGACATCAAGGCCGTCGGCGCGGACAAGCTGGCCGGGACGATGTTCACCACCGCCTGGTACTGGAACCTCGACGACGACTCACGTGCCTGGGCCGACCGGTTCAAGGAACGCACCGGGCAACGGCCGACGTTCGACCACGCGGCCGACTACTCGGCGGCCACCCACTACCTGGAGGCCGTGCAGAAGGCGGGCACCGACAAGGCCGAAGACGTCTCCAAGAAGCTGGACGGGATGAAGTTCAACGACTTCTTCGCCCGCAACGCCACCCTGCGCGCCGAGGACCACCGGGTCGTCCACGACGCCTACCTGGTCAAGGTCAAGGACCCGGCGAAGGCCACCGAGGACGGCGACTTCACCGAACTCGTCGACACCATCCCCGCCGACGAGGCGTTCGACAAGCCCTCGCCGGACTGCCGCATGAACTGACCACCCCGGTCAGGCTGCGCGCCCGTGACCGTGCGGGCGGGCAGCCATCCGACGACAGGACACCCATGACCTCGTTCCTGCAGCAGACCTTCAACGGCCTGGTCAGCGGCGGTTTCTACGCCCTGCTCGCGCTCGGCCTGGCCGTCATCTTCGGCATGCTCCGCGTGGTGAACTTCGCGCACGGCGCCGTCTACATGCTCGGCGCGTTCGGCGCGGTCGTCCTCGCCGACAGCGCCGGGCTCGGCTTCTGGTGGGCGCTGCTGCTCGTACCCCTCGCCCTCGCGGTCGCGGGCACCCTCCTTGAGCGGCTGCTCATCCGCCGCCTCGCGGCCCTGGACCCGCTGTACAACTTCCTGCTGACCTTCGGCATCGCCCTGGTCTGCCAGGATCTGCTGCGCATGAAGTACGGCTCGCACTCCCAGCCGTACGAGGACGCGCCGTTCACCGGCTCCGTCGACCTCGGCCTGTTCGACTTTCCCCGCTACCAGGTCTTCGTCCTCGCGGTGTCCGTGGCTGTCTGCCTGGCGGTGTGGCTGGTGCTGACCCGCACCCGCGTCGGCACCATCGTGCGGGCCGCCACCGAACGTCCGGAGCTGACGCGGGCGTTCGGTATCGACACCGGGCGCTGGGTGACCCCCGTCTTCGGTTTCGGGGTCGGCCTCGCCGCGCTGGCCGGAGTGCTGGCTGCCCCCATGCGGGCGGTCAACTCCTCCATGGGCGGCGACCTCATCATCACCGTGTTCGCGGTCGTCGTCATCGGTGGCCTCGGCTCCGTCTTCGGCTCGGTGCTCGCCGGATTCGTCATCGGCATGCTCCAGGCCCTCGGCAATCTGTACGTCCCCGTCCTGTCCCAGACCTCCGTCTTCCTGCTGATGGCCGTCGTTCTGCTGATCCGCCCCGCCGGGCTGTTCGGCAAGGAGGAACACGCATGATCTTCGCCCTCCTCGGCAAGCTGCGCCGCTACCCCGCCCCCCTTCGGTGGGGCCTGCTCGCGGCCGGGCTCCTCGCTGCCCTCGGCCTGCCCTGGGCGCTGTATCCGCCGGTCGCCGCCGACATCCTGTGCTGGGGGCTGTTCGCCGTCGCCTTCGATCTGCTGCTCGGGCACGCCGGCCTGCTGTCCTTCGGACACGCCGCCTTCTGGGGTACCTCGGCGTACGCCACCGGACTGATCGCCATCCACAGCGGACTGCCGTTCTACGTCCCCGTGCTGGGCGGTGCCGCCGCCGCCGCGCTTCTCGCCGCCCCCATCGGCTGGCTCGCGGTGCGGCGCAGCGGCATCTACTTCGCCATGGTCACCCTGGCCTTCGCGCAGATGGTGTACTTCATCGCCAACCAGTGGGGCGATGTCACCGGCGGCGAGAACGGACTGCAGGGCATCCCGAGGGAGTTGCCCGGAATCGACTTGTCGGACTCCTTCGTCTTCTACTACGCCATGCTTCCCGTGGTACTCCTCGGCCTGGCGGCGGCCTGGCGGATCGTGCGCTCGCCGTTCGGCCGGGTCGTGGCCGCCGTGCGGGAGAACCCCGATCGTGTGCGGGCACTGGGCTACTCCGCTGACCGGTACAAGCTCGTGGTCTTCGTCGTCTCGGCGTTCCTGTCCGGCCTCGCGGGCGGCCTCTACGCCGTCAACCACGGCTTCGCCTCGCTGCAGGAGGTCTACTGGACCACCTCCGGCAAGGTCGTCGTGATGACCGTCCTGGGCGGTATCGGCACCCTGTGGGGCAGCCTGATCGGCGCCGCCGCCGTCGTCCGCCTCGAGGACTGGCTGTCCACGGCCGGCTTCGAGGAGACCGGACTGGTCACGGGCGGAGTGTTCATCGTCGCCGTGCTGGTCTTCCGGCGCGGGGTGTGGGGCACCATCGCGCATGTCGCGGGGGTACGCGGAGGTGGGGAGCGCGCGGAGCACGAGCCGCATGTCCAGGAGCCCGACGGTACGCCGCAGCGCGTGCCATCGTAGGGGCCCACCACGCCCTCACGGGCCGCGTGCCGTGCAGCACAGGCGCGCGGCCCGCCCGCGCGAGCCGCCCAAGGGGGAACCATGACCAGCGACCTGTCGCCGATACGCGTGGGTGTCGACAAGGCCCGCACACTGCTGCGCCTGCTGCGCGACAGCGCCGCACCCGAGGAGTACCAGGCGCTCCTCGACGGCTGTCCCGCCGACGAGCTGCCGTACCTGCGTTCGCTGGTCGACGACGCGCTCCACGTCAGGGGCCAGCTCGAGGAGCGCCGCCGCCGCGAGGACGAACTCGCCGCGCTGTACGAGACCGCGGGAGACCTCTCCTCGCTGCGCGACCTGGAGGCGGTACTCCAGGCGATCGTCCGCCGGGGCAAGGTGCTGCTGGACGCCGACGCGGCCTACCTGATGCTGAACGACATCCAGCGCGGCGACAACTACATGCGGGTCACCGACGGCATCCGGACCGAGGCGTTCAAACACTGCCGGCTGGCGATGGGGGCAGGCCTCGGCGGCCTGGTGGCCAAGACCGCCGTCCCCTACAACACCGCCGATTACCTGCACGACCAGCGCTTCGAGCACACCGTCGACGACATCGTGCGCCCCGAGGGGCTGATCGCCATCCAGGGGGTGCCGCTCGAGCTCGGCGAGAAGGTCATCGGCGTACTGTTCGCGGCCAACCGGAGCGCCCGCCCCTTCTCCGAGCACGAGGTGGCCCTGCTCGTGTCCCTGGCCAACCACGCCGCCATCGCCATCGAGAACGCCACGCTGTTCCAGGAAGTCCAGCGCGCCGTCGACAACCTCACCGAGGCCAACGCCGTCATCAAGGCGCACAGCACGTCCGTGGAGCAGGCCGCCTCCCTGCACGAGCGCCTGACCAGCATCGTTTTGCACGGCGGCGGTATGGCGGACGTCGCACAGAACCTCGCGGAAGTCCTCGGCGGCAGCATTCTCGTCCTCGACCCCGACGGCCGCGTCATGGCCGCCGTGGGCGGGGATCCGCTGGTGGACCAGGCGCGCACGGGCGGCACCCTCCCGGAGGGGTCGCCGACCGCTCGCGCCGTGCACGAGGCCTGCGTGCTGAGCGCCGAGTCCCGCCGCACGCGCCGCCTCCCCCGGTCGGGGACCGGAGCCCCGACCTGCGCCACGCCGATCACGGCCGGGACCGAAGTGCTCGGCTCCCTGGCCCTGGTGAGGGAACGCATCGACGCCCACGATCTGCGCTCCCTGGAGCGCGCGGCACTGGTCACGGCGCTCATGCTGCTCAGCGAGCGCAGCGTCGCCGAGGCCGAGCACCGCCTGCGCGGTGAAATCCTCGAAGACCTGCTCGGCGCCCCGCACAGGGATCTCGAAGGACTGCGGCGCCGCGCCGCGCTGATGGGTCTCGACCTCGGCCGGCCCCACACCGTCCTCGCGGCTCGCTGTCGCGGTGGCGGGCACCGCCGGTCCATCGCCGACGCGGCCGCCGCGTTCGCCGGCCACGCCAAGGGACTGGCGGGCGAGTACCGCGGCGACGTCGTCGTCCTGCTTCCCGGAGACCATGCCCCCGCGGAGACCGCGCGTTCGCTGGCCGATCACCTGTCGCGCACCGTGGGCGACGCGGTGACCGTCGGCGGTACGCCGGCGGCCCCGGGCGTCGACGCCATCATCGAGGCCCACCGCGACGCGGCCCAGTGCCTCGACGTCCTGCTCGCCCTCGACCGGGACGGGCAGGGCGCCGCACCTGACGAACTGGGCATCTACGGGCTGCTGTTCAGTCAGGCCGGCCGCGCGGAGCTGCAGCAGTTCGTCCGCCGCGTCATCGGCCCCGTCCTGGACTACGACGAGCGCCGCGGAGGTGAGCTCGTCCGCACCCTGCTGACCTACTTCGCCTGCGACGCGAGTCTCACCCGCACCGCCGCCGACCTGTTCGTCCATGTCAACACGCTCTACCACCGCATCGACCGGGTCACCGCGCTGCTGGGGCCCCAGTGGCGCCACGGCGATCACGCGCTCCAGGTCCACCTCGCACTCAAGCTGCACAGCGTCCTGTCGGCCTCGTGACCGACCGGCAACACCGGTCCACCAGCGGGTCCTTTGCCGAGGGTCAGACCCGGCTCATGGCTCCGTCGTCTCTGCTGTCAGAGGGGGCGTCTCCGTCTCAGAGGGAGGTCAGATGGCCCGAGTCGGGCTGCTGCGGCACCAACGAGGGTTTGTACGCCGCCGACTCGGGCTCCAGGGCCAGTACCGCGGCGACCGGGTGGTCGTCGTCCGGCAGGGGAGGAGGTACGGGCTCAGGCGCCGCCCGTGACAGCGTCACCACGCCCCACCCCGCGACCGCCGCCCCGGCGAGCGCCAGCAGTACGCCCGCGACGCCGCCCTGCAGGCGTTCGCCGAGCAGGGACAGGCCGATCACGCCGGCGGCCACCGGATTGGCGAGCGTCACGACGGCGAGCGGAGCGCCGAGGCCGCCCTGGTACGCGGTCTGCGCCAGGAACAGTCCGCCCACCGCGAAGACCGCCACGAGCAGCGCTACCACGACGACTTGGGCGCTCAGCAGCGAGCCGGAGCGATCCGTCGCGGCCACCGTCACCGTCTGTGTGAGCGCGGAGGCGACACCCGAGGCGAACCCGGAGGCGGTCGCGTGCCGCAGCCCCGGCCGCGCGCCCCGCCGCGACAGCGTGCCGATCAGCACGGCGGTCGTCCCGGCGACGGCCAGCGCCTGCGGCACACTCAGCACGTCGTCGGGCGCCGGCCCGGACGCCGTGACCAGCAGCGCGGCGAGGCCGATCAGCGTCAGCGCCGTACCGCGCCACTCGACCGGGCTGACCCGCCGTCCGGCCACCCGCGCGCCCAACGGCACGGCGGCGACCAGGGTGAGCGCGCCGAGCGGCTGCACCAGCGTGAGCGTGCCGTACTTGAGCGCGGCGACATGCAGCAAGGCGCCGGACGCGTTCAGCACCACCGACCACCACCAGGCCCCGTCGGTCAGCAGCCGCAGCGCGCCCGAGCCGACGGACCGGGCGGCGAGCCGTTCCTGGGCGACGGCCGCGACGGCGTACGCGACGGCCGAGAACAGCGACAGGACGACGGCGGCGAGCGTGGCGCTCATCGTCCCGCCCTCACGAGCTCGGGCACGTCCTGTACGGGGGCAGCGGCGCGCTCAGGCTCCCTGGCGCGGCCCGCGGTCGTCACCGTGCGGTGCGGCGAGTGGATCACCGCGAGCGCGCTGCCGAGCAGCGCGGTGGCCACGACCGAGTCGAGCCAGTAGTGGTTCGCCGTGCCGACGATCACCAGCAGGGTGAGCAGCGGATGCAGCAGCCACAGCCGGCGCCACCGGGACGTCGTCGCCGCGATCAGGCCGATCGCCACCATCAGCGCCCAGCCGAAGTGCAGCGAGGGCATCGCCGCGAACTGGTTCGCCATCTCGTCGGTCGCCGGGTGCGCGCCGTACACGGTCGGCCCGTACACCTGGCCGGTGTCCACGAGACCCGCCGCGTCGAGCAGGCGCGGAGGTGCGAGCGGGAAGGCGAGGTGCCCCACCAGGGCGGCGGCGGTGACCACGGCGAGGACGCGGCGCGCCCAGACGTAGTGGGCCGGGCGCCGCAGATACAGCCAGATCAGGAAGGCCGCGGTGGCCGGGAAGTGAACGGTCGCGTAGTAGGTGTTCGCGAGGCGCACCAGGGTGTCGCCGTGCAGCAGCGCCGTCTGCACGGTGCCCTCGCCCGGCAGGTGCACGGACCGCTCCAGGTTCCACACGCGGTCGGCGTTGCGGAAGGCCTCGGCGGTGTGGCCGGTGGCCAGCTGCCGGCCGGCCTTGTAGACGACGAAGAGCCCTACGACGAGCAGCAGCTCACGCAGGAGCGGCGGGCGTACGGCGGCGCTGCGCGGAGCCGCCCGGTGTGCGGCCGTGGCGGCGCCGTACGGAGCCGCCCGAGGTATGGCCGCGTCGGGCGGCTCCGAGTCGGACGCGGACTCGGATTCGGATTCTGCAGGCTCGGTTCGGGAATGCATCCCCCGGCCCCCTTGCTGACGTCTTTCGTGGGTGGTGCGCGTTGAGCCCAGGACAGCCTCCACCCGATTCGACAAAAGGGTGGATCCTGTCCAAGGGTCATCGATACGACAATGTACCGATACGCGAGTGTACCGATACGCGAGGGTACCGATACGGATCCGTACCGGTACAGTGGCGTATCGATTAGACTCGGGGAAGCGAACCACCGACACGGGTCGGCACCGACCCGACAGCGAGCGAGGAGTAGCGCATGACGTCGCAGGCCGCGGACGCACCGGAGACGGTCGTCGCCTCGCGCCGCTCCAAGATCACGCCGGAGCGTGAGCAGGAGTTCTACGACGCCGCGCTCGAGCAGATCCGCGAATGCGGCTACGAGGCGCTCACCATGGAGGGCGTGGCCGCGAGCACCCGCTGCAGCAAGTCCACGCTGTACCGTCAGTGGAAGACAAAGCCCCGGTTGGTGGCGGCCGCGCTGCGCGCCAACAGCTGTCCGCGGTTCGCCGGGATCGACACCGGCTCGCTCGCCGGGGACCTGCGCGCGGTGGCGAAGGCCGCGGGCGAGTGGTCGGGGCACGACAACACCCAACTGCTCCAGAGCCTCGGCCATGCCCTGCTGGAGGACGAGCAGCTCCAGCACGCGCTGCGCGGCGCGCTGGTCGAGCCGGAGGCCGCGGCGATCAAGGAGATGATCCAGCGCGGGATCGACCGGGGCGAGGTCGCCGCCGGTAACCCGGCGCTGGAATTCGTCCCCGCCCAGCTGCTCGGCGTCCTGCGCATCCGCCCGGTCCTGGAGGGCCGGTCCGCGGATGCGGAATATCTCACAGAGTTCGTGGAGGCGGCCGTGCTGCCGGCCCTCGGCCTGACATAAGACTCAGGCCGCCGTCCGAGGGATGACCGGATGTCGGCCTGTCACGCGCCGCACCGTGGGGACGGGGGCGGCGCGCCCCCCGGCCGGGTGGGGCTCCTCTTGAGCGGAGGGGCGCCCTACCCGGCCGATGCATGTCTATGGACCACATGCGTGCGCCAGGGCTGCGTATGTGTGGGCGGGCTATACGTTCTGCCCGTTGTCGCCGGCGCCCGACGCCACCTTGATGCCCTCGGTAATCGTGTCGATCACCGACAGCTTGGGCGCCTTGGAGCTGACGTCGACGCCGAAGCGGACGACGACGAGCGACTTCGAGTCGGCGGGGGAGGGGAAGACGAGCGACTCGACATAGCCGTCGTCGCCCTTGCTCGTGACGACCTTCCAGCGGACCAGATAACCCTTCTCGCCGGCCACCGTGACCGCCTTCGAGGCGAGCTCCTCGTGCGAGGTGATCTTTCCGTAGCCCTTGCCGTACGACTCAGCGGCGTTCTTGGAGATGTCCTCCTTGGCGGCCGCCTCCGCCGTGGTCGACTTCAGGCCCTGCGCCTGCGCGGGAGCCGAGTACGCCCCGCCCCGCTGGCAGTTCTGCGAGGTGTCACCGGGGCATTTGTAGGTGTCCTTGGTGAAGATCCCGGCGCTGCCCGCACCGCTCTGGCCGGTCCAGCCGTCGGGCACCGGAATGCTGATGCCGTTGTACACGTCCGTGGCGTAGCCGTCCTCCGCCTGCGGCCGCCCCGACTGACCGGGGGCCGGAGGGCCTTCCGTGCCGCCCTGTCCGCCCCCGGGTCCGCCCTGGCCGCCGGGGCTCTGGGAGGCTGCGTCGTTGCCCTTGTCGCCGTCGCTGTCGGTCAGCGCGTACACCCCGCCCCCGATGCCCGCGAGCACCGCGATCGCCGCGGCGACGGCGATCGCGGTGCGCAGCCCGCGCCGCGGCGAACCCGGAGGAACGGCCGGATACGGTCCGCCGGCCGGCGGATACGGTCCCGCGACCGGCGGATACGCCGGCGGACCCCATGTGGCGGCCGGCCCCACGGGGCGCGTCTGGTCCGTCCATGCCTTACCGTCCCACCAGCGTTCGGTGGCGGGAGCGTCACTTGTCTGCCCCGGGTCGGGATACCAGCCGGGAGGAGTCGCCTGCGTCATGGTGCCCACCGTATGAGTCCCGCGTGAAAGCCGGATGAGAGGGTTCCCCGGGTCCGATGAAGTGAGAGCCGGGGGATCAGATCCCGGTCCGCTCAAGCGCGAGCCGGGGGATCCCTTCGGCGCGCCGCGCCAGGGGGGAGGAGGCCAATCGATGAATGGCCCACTGAGCCCGCCAGCAAGGCGCTGCGGAGAGCCCGGCAGAGCGCTCCTCGCAGGACCCTCGTGACGGGCTCAGTAGCGCACATGTTGCGCATCACGGGTTGTTGACGCTCAACAACGCTCACCAGGGCTGGTGGGCGGCCCGACGCGTCGCTTTCGGAACCTCGCTGTCACTCGTCTCGGCAACAGCCTGTCCGGACCCGCCTCCACCGTGGCTGCCGGACGGCTAGGCTCGTTGCCAGTACGTCGTTCGGGCGACGCTGGGGAGGTAGCGGGATGACGCAGGCACGGCCCGGAGCGGTTGCCCCGGCTTCCCTGTGGGAGCGCGACGAGGAAGTCGCCACGCTCGAAGGGGCGATCGCCGCGCTGTGCGCCGACTCCGCGTCTTCCGGAAGCCTGCTGATGTTCAGCGGCGAGGCGGGCCTCGGCAAGACCGCCCTCCTGGCCGAGGCCCGCCGGATGGCGGAGAGCAGCGGCTGCGCGGTGTGGTCGGCACGCGGCGGCGAGACCATCACGTCCGTCCCCTTCAATGTCGTACGGCAGTTGCTGCAGCCCGCCCTTGTCTCGATGCTGCCCGAGGAGGCGCGCGAATACCTGGGCGACTGGTACGACATCGCCGGACCCGCCCTCGGCATAGCGGAACCGGGCGAGCGTCAGCCCGACCCGCAGGGCGTGTGCGACGGTCTGGTCGCGGCGGTGCGGCGGCTCGCCAAGCGCGAGTGGCCGCTCGTGCTGCTCATCGACGACGCCCACTGGGCGGACCAGGAGACCCTGCGCTGGCTCGCCGCGTTCGCCGAGCGCCTCGACGATCTGTCCGTCCTCGTCGTGGTCGCGCGTCGCTCCGACCCGCTCACCGGCGACAGCGCCCGCCATCTCGACGCCGTCGCCGCCGCGGCCGGCCCGGTCGCCACACTGAACGCGCTGACACCCGCCGCGGCCGCCGGGCTCACCCGCGCCACGCTCGGGGAGCACGCCGACGCGCCGTTCTGCCGCGAGGTGTGGGCGGTCACCGGCGGCAATCCGTACGAGACCGTCGAACTGCTCGCCAAGGTGCAGGACAGCGACCTGGAACCGGTCGAGGCATCGGCCGCCGAACTGCGCGCGCTGAACCGCGCCGCCCGCGGCCGCGGACTCGTCGCCCGCCTCGAAGGACTCGGCATCGACGCCACCCGGTTCGCCTGGGCGGCCGCGATCCTCGGCACCGGGATCTCCCTCGACCTCGCCGCCCAACTCGCCGGAATGCAGGCCGACGAGGCCCACCGCTGTGCCGACCTCCTCGGCGCCGCCCGCATCATGACCAGGACCGAGCCCACGAACGGCCAAGCACCCGACGGTGACCTGGAGTTCGTCCACCCGCTCATCGCCACCGCCGTCTACCGCTCGATCCCCGACGCCCTGCGCACCGCGATGCACGGCCAGGCCGCGTGGGCGGTCACCGAGTCCGGGCGCGGCGCGGCCGCGGCGTCCCGCCATCTCCTCGAAGTCCACCCGGACGACGACCCCGAACTCGTCGAGCAGATGCGCGAGGCCGCCCGCGAACATCTTGCCGTCGGCGCCCCCGACGCGGCCAGGCGCTGCCTGGAGCGCGCACTCGCCGAGCCCCCGCTTCCCGACATCCACGCCCGCGTGCTCTACGAACTGGGCTGCGCCACGCTCCTGACCGCGCCCGCCACCACGATCGGCCATCTGCGCGCCGCGCTCGACCGGCCCGGCCTCGAGGACGACATGCGCGTGGACGCCGTCTTCCGGCTGTCCCAGGCGCTGCTCCACAACGACCAGCTGGACGAGGCCGTCCGCACGGTCGATGCGGAGGTCGCCCGGCTCGCACCGGGACCCGCCCGGATGCGGCTGCAGGCCGTGCACTACATGTGGGAGGGCGTCCACGCGGGCGAGGAGCGCTCCGGACACTCCCGCGGTCTCGCCGACCTCGTCAGGACGTGTACCGGGCGGGACAACTCCGAGCGCGCGCTGCTCATACTGCGCGGCTTCGACGCGATGACGCGCGGCGAGAACGCCGAGGAGGTCGTGGAACTCTGCGACCGCGCCCTCGTCAACGGCCGCCTCGCCCCCGGACTCGGCTGGACCGACACCGAGTGGGGCGTCGAGCTCCTGCTGATGCTCGGCAGCGCGTACGCCTACGCCGACCGGCTCGACCGGGCCGAGAGCCTGTTCAGCGAGGCCCTGCACGCCTATGTGAAGGCCGGCTGGAGCGGCGGCCACCTCTCCCTGGCCAACGCCTACCTCGGCCTCGCGCACCGCAGGAGGGGCCGGCTCGCCGACGCGGAGACGTACCAGCGCAAAGCGCTGCGCCTCGCCGAACGGGTCGGGCGCGGACTGCCCCTGTACTGGTCCGCGACCTGCGGACTCATCGACACGCTGCTCGCCCGCGGCCATGTCGGGGAGGCCACGGAGATCGCCGAACGCTACGACTTCCACTCGCCGTACCCCTCCACGATCGTCCTCCCGGACTGCCGTTCGGTACGCGGCCGTCTGCTGCTCGCCGCCGGTCGCGCGGAGGACGGCATCAACGAACTGGAGGCAGCCGAGAAGGCCGCCACCGCGCGCGGTCACTACAACACGGTGCTCGCCCCCTGGGCGGTCGACCTTGCCCGGGCCCTCGCCGCGGAGGACCCGGCACGCGCCGGCGCCCTGGCCGCCGACGCCCGCCGCCAGGCCGAGCGCTTCGGCACCGACACGGCCATCGGCGAGGCGCTCCGCTGTGCGGCAGCCCTGGAAACGGGCCGGCGCGCGGTACACCTGGCTGCGCAGGCCGTCACGTACCTGGAAGCCTCGCCCTGCCAGTACGAACACGCGGCGGCCCGCGTCGAGTACGGCATCCTCGCCCGCTCGGTGCCGGAGCTCAAGAAGGGCCTGACGCTGGCGCGTTCGTGCGGTGCGGACGGCCTGGCGGCCCGGACGGAGCAGGCGCTGCGGGACCTCTAGCCACGTGGGGCGCCCCTTGCGGGACGGCGCCCCACGGTGGGCGTCCCTCGCGGGCGCGGGCGTACGACCGGGATGCGCGAGCACGACGTAGCCGGAGCGGACCGGCTTTGCCCCACGCGCCTGCCGGTCCCCCTGACCGTCAGGCTCCCTCAGCGCCCTCCGCGTCCACCTCGGCCAGCATCCGCTGGGCCACGGCGAGGGCCGAATTGGCCGCCGGGACACCGCAGTACACGGCCGTCTGCAGCAGGACCGCGCCGATCTCCTCGGGCGTGAGCCCGTTGCGCCGTGCCGCGCGGACGTGCAGGGCCAGCTCGTCGTAGTGGCCGTGCGCCACCAGTGCGGTGAGTGTGATCATGCTGCGCTCGCGGCGCGTCAGCGTGGGATCCGTCCAGATCTCGCCCCACGCGTAGCGGGAGATGAAGTCCTGGACACGGGCGGTGAAGGGGACCTGCCGTGCCTGCGCGCGGTCCACGTGCGCGTCGCCGAGGACCGCGCGGCGTACCTCCATGCCCCGCGAGGCGTATCCGCCGAAGTGCCCGCGCAGCGCGGCGAGTACGGCTTCCGGGCGCTCCGCGGGCGCCAGATGCGAGGCGCCCGCGATCTCGGTGAGCGAGGCGCCGGGTACCGCGTCGGCGATCTCCCGCAGATGCGCGGGCGGCGTCGCCGGGTCCTCGCGCCCCGCGATCAGCAGGGTCGGCACGGTGATCGACGGCAGCCGGTCCCGGAGGTCGAAGGCGGCGAGCGCGTCGCAGCAGGCGGCGTACGCCTCGGGGTCCGCGTTCCGGTGGTCCTCGACCAGCCGCGGCACGGTGTAACCGGGCGTGAACCAGCGGGAGTTCGCGGTCTCGGCCAGGGCGGCGAGCCCTTCGCGGCGTACGGTCTCCGCGCGCTCCTCCCAGGGCTTGGAGCCGTTGAAGTGGGCAGAGGAGCAGATGACGGCGAGGGACGACACCCGCTCTGGGTGGTACGCGGCCAGGTGCAGCCCGACCGCGCCGCCGAGCGAGACGCCCGCGTACGCGAACCGGTCGATGCCGAGCGCGTCGGCGAGGGCGAGGACCAGCCCGGCTAGGTCGGCGACCGTCGCGCCGGGACCGATCAGGTCCGCGGCCGAACCGCCGTGACCCGGCAGGTTCCAGCGGACCACCCGGTGGGTGACGGACAGCTCGGGCGCGATCTTGTCCCACAGGGCGCTCGATGTGCCGAGCGAGGGACCGAGGAGCAGCGGGGGAGCGGTGGCGGGACCCTCGGTGCGGTGGTCGGTCAGTCGGTGGGTCGACGACGGTTCGCCGGTCAGCGACGGCGTGTCGGTCGACGACGGTTCGTGGGTCAACGTCGCTCCAGGGCACGGTCGGTCAGGGCTCCCGCGGAGCCCGTGTAGCGAGTGGGGTCGGTGAGGTCCGCGAGGTCGAGATCTTTGAGGTCGGGCTCCTCGTCGAGTACGTTCACGAGAGGCCGCCCCTCGGTGACGGCGCGCCGCGCGGCCCGCGACAGCAGCTCCTTCGCGCGGGCCCGCCCGAGGACCGGAGCCAGCTCGACGGCCAGCCGCTCCGAGACGATCAACCCATGGGTGAGACCGAGGTGTTCCCGCATGCTGTGCGCGTTCACCCGGAGCCCCGCGGCCAGCTCGAAGGCGCTCCCCGCGGCGCTGCCGACCAGCCGTAGCAGATCGCGCAACGGCTCCCACTCGGCATGCCACGCCCCGGCCGGCCGCTCGTCCTCGGCGGCCATCGAGCCGTACAGCGTGGCGGCGAGCCCCGGTGCTCGCCGCGCCGACGCTGCGATCATCGTGGCCGCCACGGGGTTGGCCTTGTGCGGCATCGCGGACGACCCGCCACCGGCCCCCTCCGCGACTTCCGCGATCTCCGTACGGGAGAGGGTGAGGACGTCGGCCGCCATCTTGCCGAGGGCTCCGGCCGTGAAGGCCAGCGCTCCGGCCAGATCGGCGATCGGTGTGCGCAGGGTGTGCCAGGGCAACGCCGGTTCGGCGAGCCCGAGTTCACGTGCGTACGCGGCCACAAGGGCCTGAGTGTGCTCGGTACCGAAGGCGGTGAAGGCGGCCAAGGTCCCGGCCGCTCCGCCCAGTTGGGCGGGCAGCCGCACGGCGGTGAGCCGGTCCCGCGCGTCCAGCACCAGCGACCGCCACCCGGCCGCCTTCAGCCCGAAGGTGGTCGGCACCGCATGCTGGGTGAGCGTCCGCCCGGGCATCACCGTGTCACGGTGGTCGGCGGCCAGCCGCGCCAGCTCCCGCGCCGTGTGCTCCAGGTCCTCCACGATCTTGTCGAGCGTGCGACGGGCGACCAGCATCATGGCCGTGTCCATGATGTCCTGACTCGTCGCACCCCGATGGACGTACGGCCCGTACTCCTCGCCGACCGCCGCCGTCAGCCGGGCGACCAGCGGAATCACCGGATTGCCGCCGTCGCGGGCCAGCAGCGCGATCGCCCCGGCGTCGAGGTCGGCGGCGGAGACGGCGGCCACCGCCGCCGCGGCCTCGGCCGGAACCGGCCCGAGCTCTGCCTGGGCCCGCGTCAGCGCCGCCTCGGCGTCGAGGAGTGCCTGCAGAAACGCCCCGTCCGAGGTGGCGGCCGACGCGGGGGAGCCCACCCACCCGGGGGCGAGCAGGCCGTCGGAATCGACTGGGGGCACCTCGCGTCCGATGGGTGGGAGTGTCAAGCGAACTCCAGGAAGACCGTTTCGCCTTCGCCCTGAAGGCGGATGCCGAAACGGTACGTGCGGTGGGCGCCCTCGGCCGCGATCAGCGTGGCGCGCCGGTCGGCCGGCAGTGAGTCGAGCAGCGGGTCGGCGCCGTCGGCGAGGTAGGCGCGGGTGAAGAGGTGGTGCACCAGACCGCGCGCGAACACACACACGCTGATGTACGGCAGTCCGGCGTTGCCCGGCGGCAGCGTGTGCAGCGCGTAGTGGCCGTCGGCGTCCGTGGCGACCCGCCCGAAGCCCGTGAAGTCGATGCCGTTGCGGCCCAGGAAGCCGCCCGTCGACGGGTCGCGGCGCATCGAGCCGGGGGCGCCCTTCAGGGACCCGTCGGGTGCCGCCTGCCAGAAGTCCAGGAGGGCGTCGGGGACCGGGCTGCCGGCGCCGTCGAACACGTACCCGTGCAGGGTGATCGTGTCGGGGTGGCCCTGGGGTGCCATCTGCCCGCCGCCGGGGAAGGGGAGCGCGTGGCCGTAGAAGGGGCCGATCGTGTGGGACGGGGTGGGGAGCAGTCGCTCGGTCATGCGGGGCGGCCTTCCTCGATCCAGGTGGCGGAGGGACCGTCGAGGACGATGTCCCATGCGTACCCGAGGGAGAACTCGGGCTGCGAGAGGTCGTGCTGGTAGGCGGCGACCAGACGGTTGCGGGCCGCCTCGTCCGTCACGGACCGCAGGATCGGGTCGTACGGGAACAGCGGGTCGCCCGGGAAGTACATCTGCGTCACGAGCCGCTGCGTGAACGCCGTACCGAAGACCGAGAAGTGGATGTGTGCGGGCCGCCACGCGTTGGTGTGGTTGCCCCACGGGTACGGTCCCGGCTTGATGGTGGTGAACGTGTACCGACCCTGATCGTCCGTCAGGGTACGGCCCACACCAGTGAAGTTGGGATCGAGCGGCGCCGGGTGCTGTTCGCGCAGATGGGCATAGCGGCCGGCGGCGCTGGCCTGCCAGATCTCGATGAGCTGGCCGCGCACGGGACGGCCGTCGCGGTCGAGCAGCCGTCCCGAGACGGTCATGCGCTCGCCGATCGGCTCGCCCCGGTGCTGCCGCGTCAGGTCGTTGTCGATCTCGGTGATGTCGGTGACGCCGAAGACCGGACCCGACAGCTCGACCGTCTCCGGGTCGCCGCCGTTCACGGCGACCAGCGGCTGCTTGGGGTGGCGCAGCGCGGAGCTGCGGTACGGCGCGTAGTCGCGCACCGGATGGTGGAGGACCGGGGCGCCGCCGGCGACCGCCTTGTCGTACGCGTCCTGATGATCCCTGATCTCGATGTCAATGTCCGACTGAGTGAGAGCCATGGTCGACTTCCTATCGTTCGAGGACGAGGGCGAGGCCCTGGCCCACACCGATGCAGAGGGTGGCGACACCAACTCCGGAGCCCTCGCGGGCGAGTTGGTGGGCGACGGTTCCGGCGAGCCGGGCGCCGGACGCGCCGAGGGGGTGGCCGAGCGCGATGGCTCCGCCCTGCGGGTTGAGGATCGCGGGGTCGAACTCGGGCCATTCGGCGACGCAGCCGAGTACCTGGGCGGCGAAGGCCTCGTTCAGTTCTAGTGTTGACAGTGCGTCAAATCCCTTGCCTGCCTTGGCGAGTGCCCGGTTCACGGCCTCGACGGGGGCGAGGCCGAAGTAGTGCGGGTCGATGGCGGAGACGCCGGTCGCGCTGATCCGGGCGAGGGCCTCGCGGCCGGTGGCCTTGAGGCCCTCCTCGTCGACCAGGAGCAGGGCGGCCGCGCCGTCGTTGAGCGGGGAGGCGTTGCCCGCGGTGACCGTGCCTCCCTCGGTGCGGAAGGACGGCCTGAGCTTCGCCATCGCGGCGAGGGAGGCGTCGGGCCGTGACGACCACCTTGTCCATCCGTGAAGCCCCATCTCTCCCGAGCGCCCAGCACTCAAATTAGTCAGGGCACTGATTATTTCTCCGAGGTTTCCAACACGCTGCCACCCGATTCTGTGCCCGTCAAGACCCGTACCTTCTACGCACGTGAGAACCTCGGCGCACGGCGAGACAGGTCCCGACCTGCCCAGGTATCGTTCAGTACACCGACTAATATGAGCCTTGTATGCCGCGGTCGGTCGCGCATACGTGGAGCTGAGGAGCGCACATGGCCGCGGTGGACCTCTCCACCCACCCCGGGCACCTGGCCCGGCGACTGCAGCAGGCGCACTACCTGCTGTGGAACACGATGGTCTCGGAGGAGATCACCTCGCCGCAGTTCGCGGTCCTCAACGCGCTGGTCGCCGAGCCGGGCCTGGACCAGCGCACCGTGGGGGAGCGCGTGGGGCTCGACCGGTCCACCATCGCCGAGGTCATCAGCCGGCTCGGCCGCCGTGGACTGCTCGACAAGGTGCGCGATCCGCAGGACGGCCGCCGCTTCCTGCTGCGCCTCACGGACGACGGGAAGCGCACGCACCGCAAGCTGACCGTCCGCACCGCGCGCATGAACCAGGTCTTCCTCGCCCCGCTCTCCGCGGAGGAGCAGGCGACGTTCTTCGACCTCATCCGGCGCGTCTCGGACGCGGCGGAGGGGCTCCGCAATCCGGCGGAACCCCTCATCACCCAGAGCTAAGCGACCCCGGGGAAGTTCAGGCACGCACCCACGCCGCCCGGCACGCACTCTCGCCGCACCGGCCAAAGGCCCAAGTAGCTCCGCTACGAGGACCTTCGCCCGGCACGCCGAGAGCACGCACCGAACGACGCGGGAACGCACCCGCACTTCCCCGGCGCCGCTTAGGCATTGGCCGACAGGCGCGCATTCGACGGCAGGGCCTGGTCAGGCCCGTTCGGTAGGCCCCGGGTCCGGCCCGCCGGTCACGCCTCCTCAGGCCTTCGCGAAGACCACCCACACCTGGCCCGGCGCGAAGTTCATCGGCGTGCCGTCCGACGTGGTGAACTCCGTGCCGTCCGCCGCGTTGGGACGCGCCCAGTTCACGTCGAAGACGCGGCCGTCGCGCAGCACCTCCGCCTTCCCCGAGCCCACCGTCTCCGTGTACGGCGTGTTGTTGCCCAGGGAGTCGTGGAACTGGGACGGGCGCACCTTCACGTACTGCACGACGACCGTCGCCGGAGCCACCGTCTTGCCCTCGGTCGTCACGGTGGGCGTTCCGTCCATGGCCACCAGCCAGCGCTGCCGGCTCTCGGACCAGGTGAAGGTGAAGCGGGCGGACGGGTAGCGCACGGTGCGTGATGTCTCCGGACTGCCGCCCGCGGGCGCCGTACCGAAATGGAACCCCGTGGTCAGGGCGTCGCTGCCCGGCGCGGATCCCACCAGCTGCTCGGGACGCAGATACAGATTGTGCGGCGCGGGCTTGTCCGTCCCCCGGTAGTACCCGTTGGACGCCTCTCCCGGCGGCTGGGCGTCCAGCGGGGCCTTCTCGATCAGCGGCAGCAGCTTGTGCTGGGCGCCCGAGTAGGCGAGCGTCGGCTCGTCGAACTGGCGCAGCAGCTCAAGATCCGACTCGCGGGCGCTGCGCACGGGCCCGATGGCCTTCGGGAACTTGCTGGCGTAGATCGCCATCAGCCGGCTGAGGCCGCCCTCGACCTGCTCCGTGTAGACGACGTCGGCTGCGTCCAGGCCCGTCTGGGGGCGGGCCGCCCGTACATTGTCGATCTTCACGGCGAGCACCGAACCTGTGCTCGCGGTCTCCTTGTGGTCCTCGCCCGGCCCCTGGGCCGGGCCGCGCCCGTCGTCGACCGTGCGGCCGCGCGCACCGTCATCCGCCGTGCAGCCCGTCATCAGGGATCCCATGGCCGTGATGGCCAGCAGTGCCGCCGTCATCGCGCCGCGCCGCGTTCGCGCCATCTGTCGCATACCCACCGTTCGCCCCCGTCTCGCGTCCTTGATTGTGCGCTTATAGGCCCATCGGAGGCCATACCCGTTCGATTCTGATTGCGCGCGGTACTTGAGCCGATCGGCTCTGCTTGGGCGGCGCTCTTGACCCGATCGGCGCACTACGGCACATCGGAGGCGGAGTACAGGACGGCACATCGGCGGTGGAGTAAGTGGGTGATCGGCCGCGTGGCGTGCGTGGGCGAGAAGCTGAGGGCTGGTCGGCGGCGGTCAGTCCTGGGGGCCGAAGATCTCCGCGAGGTCGTAGCCCGCCGGCTCCTCCAACTGGGCGTATGTGCAGCTCTCGGCGGCGCGGTCGGGGCGCCAGCGGCGGAAGCGGGCCGTGTGCCGGAACCGCACGCCGTTCTCCATGTGGTCGTAGGCCACCTCGGCCACGCGTTCGGGCCGCAGCGGCACCCAGGAGAGGTCCTTCTTCGACGACCACCGGCTGGGCGCGCCCGGCAACCGTGCCGTCTCGTGCGCCGCCTCGTCCGCCCAGGCCGCCCACGGGTGCTCCTCGACCTCCTCCATCCGCAGCGGCTCCAGCTCCTCCACCAGCTCCGCGCGCCGCTTCATCGGGAACGCTGCGCTCACGCCCACGTGCTGGAGGGTGCCCCCGTCGTCGTACAGGCCGAGCAGCAGGGAGCCGACCACCGGCCCGCTCTTGTGGAAGCGGTAACCGGCGACGACGACGTCCGCCGTCCGCTCGTGCTTGATCTTGTACATGGCGCGCTCGTCCTGCAGATAGGGCAGCGTGAGCGGTTTGGCGATCACTCCGTCGAGGCCCGCGCCCTCGTAGTGCTCGAACCAGCGCTGCGCCACCTCGCGGTCCGTGGTCGCCGGCGCCACATGCACCGGTGCCGTCACGCCCGACAGCGCCATGACCAGCAGGGCGCGCCGGTCGCCCAGCGGGACGTCGAGCAGCGACTCGTCGGCGAGCGCCAGCAGATCGAAGGCCACGAAGGAGGCGGGGGTCTTCTCGGCCAGCATCCGCACCCGCGACTGAGCGGGGTGGATCCGTTCCGTGAGCGCGTCGAAGTCGAGCCGCCCCTCCCGGGCGATCACGATCTCGCCGTCCATCACACAACGCTCCGGCAGCCGCTCCCGCAACGCCTCGACCAGCTCGGGAAAGTACCTGGTCAGCGTCTTCCCGGTGCGACTGCCGAGCTCGACCTCGGCGCCGTCGCGGAACACGATCGCCCGGAAACCGTCCCACTTCGCCTCGTAGTGCATGTCCGGCGGGATCTTCGCCACGGACTTGGCGAGCATCGGCTTCACGGGCGGCATCACCGGCAGATCCATGCTTCGAATCTATGAGCCACGCGCGCCCGGCGCGAGGCGCGCGGCGGGCGCGATCCGGGCCTCACACATGCTCGACGTGCTCGCGCACCGCGATCCGGGCCAGCTTCGTCAGCATCATGCCGTTGCGGACCCCGACGATGTAGTCCACGGGGAGTCCGTGCATCCGGGTGCCGGGGCCCCGGAGGGGGTGCCAGTCGAGGGTGAAGAGGGTGTTCTCGCCCCAGGGGATCAAGTTCATGGCGATGCGGGCCGCGCCGAAAGGATCTGCCTTCGCTTCCAGTTCCAGACGGTGCCGCGGTTCGCAGATGCGGACGACGCACGTGTCGTCGAGGGTCACAGGACCGACTCCGACGCGGACTTGCAGGCGGGCGCCCACGGCCGGCCAGTTCGGGTCCGCGGCGAGCACCTGCTGGGTTCCTGTCACCCACTCCCCGTAGCGGTCGCCGTCGGACAGCAGGCTCCACACCTCGGACGGCGAGCTCAGGATCAGACGGCGGCTCCGGGACACGCTGATCACGCCCTTCCTCGGCTCGGCGGTTGGGCGCTGCCGCATCGGGCTGGTCGCGGTCCGGCTGCGCACGGTCTTGGCCCCCAGCCTTATGCCGACCGCCCGCCTGCGCACTCCGGCAAGTCCGGACGGGGTGGCCGGCATGCCCTGCGACGGGGTGGGCCCGCCTGACCTTCGGCCGACCGGGAAAGACGTGGTGGCCAGAGCCTGTTCGCCTTGGCCACCATGTCCTGGCTGCGGCCGGCGCATCTGCGCGTACGGCGAGCGCGGCTGGGCCGCCGTTGCCTGCCGAAGCGGGCCCTCGGGGTCAGAGGCTCGCCGGTTCGGCGTGAGGGGCGCCAGGTAGGGCTCCGATTCTGCTCGGTGACGCGGCCTCTCGCCCGGTGTGCAAGGCGTGCGCCCTGCGCCTACCGTGGCGAGCATGGGCGACGCGGTGGAACTCGAGGTAGCCGGGAGGACCGTACGTCTGTCCAGCCCGGGCAAGATCTTCTTCCCCGAGCGCGGTTTCACGAAGCTGGACCTCGCCCAGTACTACCTGGCCGTCGGCGACGGCATCCTGCGCGCCCTCCGTAACCGCCCCACCACCCTGGAGCGGTACCCGGACGGTGTGACGGGTGAGTCCTTCTTCCAGAAGCGGGCACCCAAGAACATGCCCGACTGGATCCCCACGGCCCACATCACGTTCCCCAGCGGCCGCAGCGCCGACGAGATGTGCCCCACCGAGCCCGCCGCCGTCCTGTGGGCCGCCCAGTTCGGCACGCTCACCTTCCACCCGTGGCCGGTCCGCCGCGACGACGTCGACCGCCCCGACGAACTCCGCATCGACCTCGACCCACAGCCCGGCACGGACTACGCCGACGCCGTACGCGCCGCCCACGAACTGCGCGCCGTCCTCCACGAGTACGGCGATCTGCGCGGCTGGCCCAAGACCTCCGGCGGTCGCGGCCTGCACGTCTTCGTGCCGATCCAGCCGCGCTGGACCTTCACACAGGTGCGCCGGGCCGCCATCGCCGTCGGGCGCGAACTGGAGCGCCGTATGCCCGACCAGGTCACCACCGCCTGGTGGAAGGAGGAGCGGGGCGAAAAGATCTTCGTGGACTACAACCAGGCCGCCAGGGACCGCACCATCGCCTCCGCCTACTCGGTACGCCCCCGCCCGCACGCCCCCGTCTCCGCACCCCTGCGCTGGGACGAGGTGGACGACGCCCAGCCCCAGGACTTCGACCTCGCGACCATGCCGGGACGCTTCGCCGAACTGGGCGATGTGCACGCCGACATGGACGACCACGCCTTCTCTTTGGAGGCCCTGCTGGAACTCGCCAGCCGCGACGAGCACGACCACGGCCTGGGCGATCTGCCGTACCCGCCCGAGTACCCGAAGATGCCGGGCGAACCGAAGCGGGTGCAGCCGAGCCGGGCCAAGCACGAGGAATAGCCCGGCGAACCGCGCGGGATCCGCCGTCCGGCGCACGAGGACCGGTCCCCGGGCGCGATGGGGACCGGAGGTCGGCGGCGTGCCCCATCGACGCCCGGTCGACCTCTTCGATCCCCGTGAGCAACACAGACCTCCCCGTCGTCAGTGGCGTACGGCTGCCACTGATCACAGCATGCCGCACGCCACTGACAACGGCTCAGACAGGACCGATGCCGTCCCTGTGGACCCTCACAACTCCTTGATCCGGATGTCCCGGTACGAGATCACATCCGTCGTGCCGTGCACCTGAAGCCCGAGGTAGCCGGAGGCGAACCGCCGTCCGTCCGTGCCCGGGTCGTCCGAGCGCGGCGGATAGAAGTCCTGGCCGCCGAGGTTGTCGAACTCGTTGATCAGCACGCCGTTGCGGTACACCGAGTAGTGCTGGTCGACGACGCGGATCTCGTAGTCGTTCCAGGTGCCCTTCTGGGTGACGCCGGCACCCGCGAGGCCCACGCGGTCGAAGCCGTAGACCGACCCCGTCTTGTACATGTCGCCGTCCGGCCGGTCGAGCACCTGCACCTCGTGGCCGTACTTGATGGCGACCCACTCGGGCCGTGACTCCTCCGGGTGGTCGTGGACCCCCGGGAACCGCACGAACACCCCGGAGTTGGCGTTACCGGTGCCCGGCGCGTCGTCACGCCACTGGAGCTTCAGCGAGAAGTCGCCGTACTTGCGCTGCGGGAACCACAGCATGCCGAGCCCGCCCTTGGACGTGCCGGACGTCATCGATCCGTCGGCGTTCCGCCCGAACGAGCCGCCGCCCACATGTTCCCACCGGTCGAAGGACGCCTGCGAGCCGTCGAAGATCGTGCGGTAGCCCTCCGTCTGGCCCGGCTTGCCGATGCGGGACTGCTTGGCGGCCTTGGTGATCCGGTTGTCCTCGCGCTGGTCGATGACGCCTTCCTTGAGGAGCTTGTCCAGGACGGTCGTGACGTGCTTGAGGAACAGCGCCTGGGAGGTCCACTCCCTCTCGTCCTCGATCAACTCATTGATGCGGCAACGGTTGTTGGTGACCCGGTTCGGTACGCCCGAGTCGACCGTGCCGACGATCACCGTCAACCGCTCGTCGTACTCAGGGCAGTTGGGCGCGGGAACGCCGCCGCCCGGCGCGACCGTGAAGCTCACCGTCCGTGGCTCGGACGTGTTGCCCGCCTTGTCGCTCGCCCGGTACGCCACGGTGTGCGCGCCGACGCGGTCCACCGACACCGGTGCGGTGTACGCCAGATAGGGCCCGCCGTCGAGCGAGTACTCGATCGCGGCGACTCCCGAACCGCCCTCGTCCATGGCGCTCACGGTCACCTTGGCGTTCCCGACGTACGCCCCGTCGGAGTTGAGCGTCCCGTCGACGGTCACGCCCGTCACGGGTGGCGTCGTGTCCTCGGCGGGCGGCGCGACCACCGTGAACGTGACACTCTTCTCGGCGGCCACGTTGCCCACCTTGTCGGTGGCGCGGTAGCGCACGGTGTGCTCGCCGAGTTGATGCACCATCACCGGTGCGGTGTACGGCATCCAGGCGCCGGAATCGACCGCGTACTCGATCGTGTTGACCCCCGAGCCGGTGTCGGAGGCGGAGACGGTGACCGTGGCCATGTCGAGATAGGCCCCCTCATCGTTCCGCATACCGCTCACCGTCGCCGAGGTCTCGGGCGGTGTCGTGTCGTCGGACGGCGGCGCGACCACCGTGAATGTGACGCTCTTCTCCGCCGCCACGTTGCCGGATTTGTCCGTGGCCCGGTAGCGAACCGTGTGGCTGCCGACCTGGTCGAACACGACGGGCGTGGTGTACGGCTGCCAGGCTCCCGTGGCGCCGACCGCGTACTCCGTCCGGTCGACGCCGGAACCGCCCGTGTCGGTCGCGCTGATCGTCACGCTCGCCGAACCGACGTACTGCCCCTGCCCGTTCTGCGTACCGCTCACGCTCGCCGACGTCTCGGGCGCCGTCGTGTCGTCGCCGCTGCCCTCGGTCACGACGAGGATGCCCTGCATCTGGCCGTGGCCGGGGATCGTGCAGTGGTAGAAGTAGCGGCCCGGGGTGAGCGTGACCTCGGCGGTGTGGCGGCCGCCCTGGTCGTCGTTCGGGTTGGCGAGGATGTTGAGCTCGACGTCGCTGTTGAACTCGGGGTCGGACGTCGCGAACGTCAGCGTGTGCGGCATACCGGTGGTGTTGCCGGTCGCCACGCTGTTCTCGAAGACGATCGTCGTCGGCCCCGCCACCGCCGTCGTCGGCACCGACGTGTACTTGGTGATGTCGTCGCCGGCCGTCCAGGTGAGCACCTGGGCGGCTGCCGCCCGTGCCGGGGCTTCGCTCTGTCCGGCCGCCGACGTCGCCGGAAGCCCGAGCAGCGTCAGCAGCACGGCGAGCAAAGCCGTCCAGACTCTTCGTTGGCGCATCACTGGGCCCCCCTTGCCAGCTGGTCGGCGGTCGGGGTCGCCCCGCCACCGGTGTAAGTGACCTTCCACAGCGCCGACTTGGAGTCCGAGGTGAAGAAGCCGCGCCCGTAGTCGAGGACGTACAGCGCGCCGTCCGGTCCGAACTTCCAGTCCATGAGGTTCTTGATGCCGTCGTTGCCGATGGGCACGATCTTCTTCAGTGACTCCGAGTGGATCGGCAGCCCGCCGTCTCCTTGCGTCTTCGGGTCGGTGAGCACGGCGTTGCGCGGCTGGTCGGCGTCGTAGAAGTCGCCGACGAACCACTTGCCGTCCCAGTACGAGGGCCACGCGTCACTCGGACTCGTCGCGTCGTACCGGTAGACCGGCCCGTTCATCGCCGCCTGGCCGCCGCCCTTGAGCCACGGCAGCAGATAGGTGGCCTCCTCCTGCTTGTACGAGGGGATGCCGTTCGCGTCGCGGGGATAGTCCGGAGCGCCGCCCTGGGGCGAGTACCAGATGTTGCTGCCGGTGACCGGCGGGAGGTTGACGAGACCGTCGTTGTTCGGGGACTCGTTCTTGGGGTGGTCGCAGTCGTACCAGCCGAGCGGCTTGGTCGGGTCGGGCAGATTGCGGTCGCGGTAGGGCTGGTTGTTGCCCATGCAGTACGGCCAGCCCCGGTTGCCCGCCTTGGTGATGACGGCGAAGGTGTCGTACTTGGCGGGGCCCCAGGTGGTCGACGGCGCGCCCGCGTCCGGGCCGACCCACCCGGCGTACAGGGTGTCGGTCTTCTTGTCGACGGCGATCCGCGCGGGATTCCTGACCCCCATCACATAGATCTCACCGCGCGTCTTGCCGCCGCCCTCGGCGGTCTCCTCGCCGGTGAAGAGATTGCCTTCCGGGAGCGTGTACGTGCCGTCGGGCTCCGGGTGGATGCGCAGGATCTTGCCGTTGAGGTTGTTGGTGTTGCCCGCGGTGCGGCGCGCGTCCGCGAACGACACGCCCTTGTAGTGGGGCACGGGGTTGTTGCCCGAGTAACCGTCGCTGAAGCGGCTGGAGTTGTTGTCACCCGTCGCGATGTACAGGTTGCCCTTCGAGTCCCAGGCCATCCCGCCGCCCGCGTGGCAGCAACTGTGGATCTGCACTGGCCACTTGAGCAGTACCTTCTCACTGCTCAGGTCCAGATTGCCGGTGGCGGAATCGAGCGTGAAGCGGGAGACGCGGCGCTCGGCCATCCGCGTGTCGCGGTTGATCTGCGAGTGCGGTGTGTAGTGCAGATACACCCAGCCGTTCTGTTCGAAGCGAGGGTCGATCTCGATGCCGAGCAGCCCCTCCTCGACCTTGATCAGCTCGTCGCCGCCGCCCTTGTTGCCGAAGACCGTCAACTCGCCCGCCAGGGTGACCTTCTTGGTCTTCGGGTCGTAGACGTGGATCTCGCCCTTGCCCTTGCCGACGTCCGGGTTGTTCCAGTCGGTGATCACCGGCCGGGAGGAGTCCGCGCCGCCGCGGCCTATGGAGAGCACGCGCCCGTCGGGTGCGGTGACCAGGCCGTGCGGCTCGCCGATCTGGTCGTTCAGGCCGGGCTGATTGGGCTGCGTCAGGCGCTCCGCCTTGTAGCTGGCGTTGATGGTCGCCTTGCAGTCGGCCTGCGCCAGGCGGGTCGTCCAGAGCAGGGCGCCGCGCAGATGCGTACGGAATTCGGTCTCGTCGTACGACGACACCGTGCCGCCCATACCGGTGTAGAAAGAGCGGCCGCCGTCGTAGTCGCGGCACCAACTCACCGGATGGTCCCAGCCGTTCTTGCTCTCGCCCGGCTGATACGTCGACTCGCGCACCCGCGCCACGGTGTGTACGTCGCCCGACGGGTTCTTCACCCAGTTGAGCCACTGGTCGGGGCGCTTCCACTGGACCGGGAGGTCCTTGGTGGCAGGGTGCTGCCGGTCACCGACCTCAACGGTCGCCCGCTGGATGTTCGTCGGGCTGGTGCTCGCCGGACGGGCGCCGATGAGTCCGGTGAACCAGTCCGAGTACGGCTCGGCGCGGGCCGCGTCATGGATGCCGACGAAACCGCCGCCCGCCTCCATGTAGGCCTCGAGCCCGGCCTCCTGCTCCGGATCGAGGACGTCCCCGCCACCCGTGAGGAACACGATGGCGTTGAACCGGCCCAGCTTGGTCTCGTTGGTGAAGACCGAGGCGTCGCCTGTCGCCTCGACCTTGAAGCGCTGGGCGGCGGAACCGGACAGGCCGATCTTCTCGACGGCCTCGATTCCGGCGTTCACGACCGGCGCTTCGGGCCCGTCCGCCGCGGAACCGTAGAAGATCAGCACCCGTACGTTGGCGCCGCCCGGCGGCGACTTGACGGACATCGTTGTCAGCGCCGGATCCGGAGCCGGGCGAGCGCTCGCGGACGGTGCCGAGAGCGCCCCGGCGATGACGGCTCCGGCGGCCAGAGCGGCGGCCCAGGAACGGGGTCGGCCTCTGTGTTTTGTCGCGCTCAACCCTCGTAAGACTGACGTCGTTTGATGCGATGTGAGCCGCATGTGGTCATCCACTCCTCGTCGGTCACAGCAACAGCGCCAAGGAAGCTAGACCTCTTTTTACGGCTCGCCAATAGCTACGACCGGGATGGAACGAACTTTGTCCTGAGTGTGGAGAAACGACGGGCGGGCAGCTACCGTCTCACAGGTTCATCTCCGCAAATTCCGTACCAGAGTGGGGAGTTCGGCATGGACAGGCGCGGCTTCAATCGGCGGATGCTGCTGGGTGGGGCGGCGGTCGCGACGGGCGCGACATCGTTGTCGATGGCCTCGCGGGCCGTGAGCGCCGACGGCCCGGCGCGGTCCGCGCCGGCCGGCGGCGAGGTCCGGCACATCAAGCTGTACGCCGAGAAGCTGGCCGACGGGCAGATGGGCTACGGCTTCGAGAAGGGCAAGGCGTCGGTCCCCGGCCCGCTGATCGAGCTCAACGAGGGCGACACGCTGCACATCGAGTTCGAGAACACGATGGACGTGGCGGCGAGCCTGCACGTCCACGGCCTCGACTACGAAATCTCCAGCGACGGAACGAAGTTGAACAAGAGCGACGTCGAGCCGGGCGGCACCCGCACGTACACCTGGCGCACGCACGCGCCCGGCCGCCGCAAGGACGGCACATGGCGCGCGGGGAGCGCGGGGTACTGGCACTACCACGACCATGTGGTCGGCACCGAACACGGAACGGGCGGTATTCGGAAGGGCCTTTACGGCCCAGTGATCGTCCGCCGCAAGGGTGACATCCTCCCCGACCGGACCTTCACCATCGTCTTCAACGACATGACGATCAATAACAAAACGGGTCACTCCGGCCCCAACTTCGAGGCCACGGTGGGTGACCGCGTCGAGATCGTGATGATCACGCACGGCGAGTACTACCACACGTTCCATATGCACGGTCACCGCTGGGCGGACAACCGTACGGGGCTGCTGACCGGGCCGGACGACCCGAGCCAGGTCATCGACAACAAGATCGTCGGGCCCGCGGACTCGTTCGGATTCCAGGTGATCGCCGGGGAGGGCGTCGGGGCCGGGGCGTGGATGTACCACTGTCACGTCCAGAGCCATTCCGACATGGGGATGGTGGGGTTGTTCCTGGTGAAGAAGACGGACGGGACGATTCCGGGTTACGAGCCCCATGAGCCCCATGAGCCGCATGAGGCTCACGAAGCGCATGAGCACTAGCGGGTGCTGATGTCGAGCACGGTCCACTCCGTGAAGGGGTCTTCCTGGACGTAGATGCGGGGGCCGCGGCAGACGAGGCGGCGGGGACCGAGGCCGGTGCCGTCGGGGCGGACGAGTCGTCGCTCCGCGACGGCGGTGACCCCCGTATCTGTCAGCTCGCCGATGACGAGCCGGTCGTGGTCGTTCACGTAGCCGCCGAAGAACGTCACGCGACCGTCATGGACCGCCAGTCCGTTGGCACCCCGGACCTGGTTGGCGTGGGGTCGCACACCCCGGTCCGGGCCGATCTCCAGCAGGGAGAAGTCCGTATAGGCGCAGGCCCACGCCGAGCGGCCGCTGACGTTGAGCGCGTAGCAGTCGCTGATCGTGCCGCCGCCGTCCTCCGGGTGGTACGCCCACAGAGGTTCGCCCGTGTGGCTCCAGCGTCGCAGCCCGGGCCAGCTGAGCTCGTCGTCGCCGTACACACCCTCGTCGAAGTAGCCCACCCACAGGTCGCCGGCCTCGTCGGCCAGCAGGTGCTCGATTCCGTCCCCCACGCGAAACGTCCAGGAGAGGCGTCCGAGGGCGTCGAAGACCTGCGCATGCTCCTCGTGCACGCCACTGCGCGTCTCCGCGACGACGAATCCGCCGTCCGGGAGGGCGTCGAACCGGGGGAACTTCCCTTGCACCGGGCTGAGATGGGTCTCCTGCGGTCGGCCGTCCCCGACCGTGACGACCACGGTGTCGTACGGCTCCTTGCCGCGGGATTCGGGCGGCCCGTCGGTCAGGAGCCAGTGCGCGCGCCCGAAGGCGTCGACCGTGCTGCGGACGATGTGCCGGTCCCGATAAGGGCGCGGGAGTCGGGCGAACGCGGCCAGTGGGGTCGCGGGGCGGTCAGGCGTCATGGGCCTTTCTCATGGTCATGCGGCGATCTTCATCCCGTACGGCTCGTCGGCGCAAGCCTTTTGTGAGATCCGAGGTTTCGGTGATCCGGGAGCGCTCTCACGGCGTGTGCGGGGGCGCGGTTATCCTGACCCGCAACCGCCGAGGAGGTGCCCACAGGTGACCGGGACAGCGTCGCGCCCCACGTTGGAGGCCGTGGCCGCGCGGGCCGGGGTCTCCCGTGCCACCGCGTCGCGTGTCGTGAACGGTGGTGACGGCGTGCGGGAGCCGCTCGTCGAGCGGGTGAGGCGGGCCGTCGAAGAACTCGGGTACGTGCCGAACCAGGCCGCGCGCAGCCTCGTCACGCGGCGCCATGACGCGGTGGCGGTCGTGATCGCCGAACCGGAGACCAGGGTCTTCGCGGACCCCTTCTTCGCACTCCAACTCCGCGGCATCAGCAAGGAATTGACGGCACACGACTCGCAACTCGTGCTGCTGCTCACGGAGGGCCGCGACGACCACGCACGCGTCGGCCGCTATCTCGCCGGCGGCCACGTCGACGGCGCGCTCGTCTTCTCCCTGCACCTCCACGACCCGTTGCCCGGACTGATCCAGGGCGCGGGCGTGCCGACCGTGTTCGGCGGACGCCCGGGCTGGGCCGACGGCACCCGCGACGCCGCACCCACGGTGTACGTCGACTGCGACAACCGGGGCGGCGCCCGCGAGGCCGTACGTCACCTCGCCGGACTCGGCCGTACGCGCATCGCGCACATCACCGGCGCCCTCGACCAGACGTCCGCGGCCGACCGGCTCGACGGGTTCCGGGACGTCATGGCCGACGTCGATCCGGCGCTCATCGCCGAGGGCGACTTCACGCCCGCGGGCGGCGAGCACGCGATGCGGGAGCTGCTTGAGCGCCGCCCCGACGTGGACGCGGTGTTCGCCGCGAACGATCTGTCGGCCTCGGGCGCCCTGCGCGTCCTGCGTGAGCGCGGACGGCGGGTGCCCGACGACGTCGCCGTGATCGGCTTCGACGACATGCTGCCGGTCGCCGAGCAGACGGACCCACCGCTGACGACGGTCCGTCAGGACATCGAGGAAATCGGCCGGTTGATGGCCCGACTGCTGCTGCGCGGCCTCGACCGTGGGGCTGTGCGCGGCCTCGGCCACGGGGCCGCGCGTGATCTCGACCGCCGGGCCGGTGAAGACCATCTCGGAGACGCACCGTCCAGTGTGGTGCTGCCGACGACACTCGTACGACGGGCCTCCGCCTGAGAAATGGGCTCGGTAGGGGCCCGCACATCGGGGCCCCTACCGGACCAGGCGGGGTTCAGCCCTGCTGCGGCACGCTCTTGATCACCGCGAAGCGTGCCCCATACGGGTCGGCGAGCTTCGCCATGCGGCCGACGCCCTCCAGGTCCGTCGCGGGCATGCGGACGGTGCCGCCCAGCTCCTGGGTCTTGGCGACCGCGGCGTCCGTGTCGGTGACCTCGAAGTACGGCAGCCAGTACGCGCCGGACTCCGCCTCGGTCGGGTCGTCGGCCAGCGGGACGACGCCGCCGAACATGGCCTCCTCCTCGGTCCCCGCTGGGTTGATACAGGTGTAGGTGCCGCCGGGGAACGGCATCGCCGAGGTGTTCCAGCCGAAGACCGAGCCGTAGAACGCGGCGGCCTCGGGGACGTCCGGAGTGTAGAGCTCGACCCAGCACAGCGAGCCGGGGTCCCCGGCCACGTCCAGGCCCTTGTTGCGGCCCGGCTGCCAGATGCCGAAGGGCACGCCCGCGTCGTCGGCGAGGATCGCCATGTGGCCCTCGCCCATCACGTCCATGGGCTGCATGAGCACGGAGCCCTTGGCCAGCTCCGCCGCCTTGGCCGTGGCCTCCGCGTCGGGGCTCTGGAAGTACACCGTCCAGGAGGGCGGTCCCTGCTCCGGAGTGGTCTGCATACCGGCGGCGACGGTCTTACCGTCGAGCTGGAAGAAGCCGTAGCCTCCGGCGTCCGGGCCCGCCGACTGGAACTGCCAGCCGAAGAGGCCTCCGTAGAAAGCGATGGCGCCGTCGATGTCGGAGGTGCCGACATCGACCCAGTTCGGGGCGCCGGTGACAAAGCGGGTGGTGAGCATCATTGCCTTCCCTCTGAAGGGTCCCGTTTGAAGGACCGTTGCCTGCACTCGACGAGTCTTCCACCCACCACTGACAATCGCCGTCGGAGCGCGGCGGCGGGCCGGCGCGTCGAGCACGAACAGCTTGGGTGACCAGGCGCTTTCCTTGTTGTCACGCTCCCAGCGCGGTTCTCACGCGCCCTGCGCGCCGCCGTGCGCTTGGGTGCGCGGCGGGGGCACCATCAGGGGGCGCTTGAGCAGGTCGCCGTGCGGGGCTCGCCCGGACCATGGAACGCGTCATTGATCCCGCGTTGATCGAACGTTTTTCGGCGCCAGGCACGATCTTGCCCATGTACTTGGAAACGATCACTGCGTCCGACATGGCCTGGCAGGAGCAGGCACTCTGCGCGCAGACGGGGGCCGACTTCTTCTTTCCCGAGCCGGGCAGCTCGGTGCGGGAGGCGAAGCGCATCTGCGCCATGTGCGCGATGCGCTCCGCGTGCTTGGAGTACGCGCTGAACAACGACGAACGCTTCGGGGTCTGGGGCGGCCTCTCCGAGAAGGAGCGCCTCGGCCTCAGGCGAAGGGCCCAGAACTGAACCGGTACCCCTCAGTCGTACGCGTCAGCCGTACGGCACGGTGTGGTCGAGCAGGCGTGCGGTTAAGATCCCGGTGGCGCAGCCGGGCGTAGAGCAGAGGCAGACTCGCCGCCCTCTCAAGGCGGATACGCCGGTTCGAATCCGGTCGTCCGGGCTGCGTCGCGGGTCGTCCGGTCCACGGTCACCGGGATCCGGGTCCTGTAGAGCAGAGGCAGACTCGTCGCCTTGCCAAGGCGGATACGCCGGTTCGAATCCGGCCGGGACCACGACAGCACGGACGCGGGGCGGGGACACATGGGTGACGGTCGGGGGATCACGGAGGACGAGCTGGCCGCTTTCCACCGTACGGTCGGGAAGCTGCGGGCTCTGCTCGTTGACGACCCGGTACGGCTGCGGGCCGAACAGGTCGCCGCGTCCTTCGCGCGCGACGGACGACTGCGCAGGCGGAAGGCGCGCGGTGCCGAACTGTCCGCCGCCGACGCCGCCACGATGGGCGCGACCGCGACCGGCGCGCTCGACCGGCGGGAGGACGCGCCGCTGGCCCGCCCCGCCGAGGCCGGTGCGGGGGGCGTCTTCGTCAGGCCCCGCACCTGCTACATCTGCAAGACGCCCTATCGACAGGTCGACTCCTTCTACCACCGGCTGTGCCCGGAGTGCGCCGCCGACAACACCGCCCGGCGTACGCTCGGCACCGACCTGAGCGGGCGCCGTGCGCTGCTCACCGGGGGCCGGGTCAAGATCGGCTTCCAGCTCGCCCTGATGATGCTGCGCGACGGCGTCGAACTCCTGGTCACCAGCCGCTTTCCGCACGACACCATGCGCCGCTTCCGGGCCGAACCGGAGAGCGAGAAGTGGCTGGACCGGCTGACGGTGCTCGCCGTCGACCTGCGCGATCCACGTCAGGTGCTCGGCCTGTGCGAGCAGTTGCGGCAGGAGGGCGAGCCCCTCGACATCCTCGTGAACAACGCCGCGCAGACGGTGCGACGGCCCCCGGAGTCGTATGCGCTGCTGGCCGACGCGGAGTACGCGGAACTGCCCGAAGGAGCCCGCCAGGCACCTGGGTTCACACCGATGCGCGCCCTGGAGGGAGGCCCTTCGGCGCTGCCCGTGGTGCTGCGCGAGGCCGACGAGGCCGGGCTGCTGCCCGACCCCTCCCCGGACAACTCCTGGTCGGCGCGGCTCGGTGAACTGGATCCGGCCGAGGTCCTGGAGACGCAGCTGGTCAACGCGCTCGCCCCGGCGCTGCTCTGCGACCGGCTGCTGCCACTGCTGCTCGCCTCGCCGCACCCGCGCCGCTACGTCGTCGACGTGACGGCCGTCGAGGGCCGCTTCGCCGTCCGCAACAAGACGGCCGGCCATCCGCACACCAACATGGCCAAGGCAGCCCTCAACATGCTCACGCGGACCAGCGCCGCCGAACTGGCCGAGCGGGGCGTGCACATGTGCGCCGTCGACACGGGGTGGATCACCGACGAGAACCCCGCTCCGAAGAAGGAGCGCATGGCGGACGCGGGGTTCCGTACACCGCTGGACATCGTGGACGGTGCGGCCCGGGTGTACGACCCGATCGTGCGCGGTGAAGCGGGCGCGCCCGCGTCCGGGGTGTTCCTCAAGGACTATCGGGAGGCGGAGTGGTGAGCGGGCCCGAGTCGGAGCCACGGGCGGAGGTCCGAGTCGCGTTCGCGGGCGTGCCCTCCGTCGTGCCGCGTCCGGTGGCCGAACTGGCGCCACTGCTCGACTGGTTGCGCGGTGGCCGTCCGGCGGGGGAACGGCTGGACTTCACGACGGGTACGGCGCTGCCCGACGGCCGGCTCGATCTGTGCAAGCAGGGGATCGGTCCTGAGGGCGCCGCGCTCGTCGCCGAGGCGCTGTCCGAGCGGTACTCAGCGTCTGAAGGGGTCGCGGGGTCCGAAGGGCCGTCTCCCGTACGGCACTTGCTGCTCGGCACCGACGGGCTCGGCGACGAGGGCGCCGCGGCCGTCACCGCGAGCGCGGACGTCGAAACGCTCTACCTCGGCTGCAACGGCATCACCGCGGGCGGCGCCTGCCGCATCGCCGACAACCTGCGCGCCTCGCCGCGCGTCGTCACCGGCGTGTGGCTCAAGCGCAATCCGCTCGGCAGCGGGGGAGGACCGGCCGCCGCCGAACTCATTGAGGCCGCACGGTCGTTGCGCACGCTCGACCTCGTGCAGACCGGGCTCGACGCGACGGGCGCGGTCGTTCTCGCCGAAGCCCTCCTCGCCGCGGCGGACAGCGGTCGCCGCATCGAGCGGCTGTTCCTCGGCGGAAACCCCCTCGGCGCGGACGGCGCGGTGGCCTTGGCCGCGTTGATCGCCGCGGGTGCGACCGACGAACTCTATGTGTCGGCCGCGCGGTTGGGCGACCGGGGTGCGCTCCGTCTCGCCGACGCGCTCGACCGGGCGCCCTACGGGCGGCTTGCCCGGCTCTCCGTCGCCAGCAACGGCATCGGGCCGCAGGCCGCCGCCCGCCTGGTGACGGCGGCGACCGCGGCCGGGGTCACGCTCCTCGACCTGGGGCGGGTACGGGCGGCCGCCGTCCTCGGCGCGGCCGACAACCACGTCGACCTCACTGCCGCCCAGGCCATCGCGGACACCCTGGCCGGTGCCGAGAACCGCCTCAGCCATCTCGTCCTCACCCACACCGGCATGCGCAGCCGCGAGGCCCACCGCCTCCTCGACACCGCACCGCGCGCCGTCACCGCCACCCGCTTCGTCCTCGGCCAGGGCATCGCGGCCAGTATCAAGCGCCGCCTGGAAGCACTGAGCGCGCATGTCCCGCCACCGTCGGTCCCGGCTGACATCGCCGCCGTACGAAGCGTCCACCGCACGGCACCCCCCGACGGCGACGGCTGAGACGACGGCAAGGACTACGGCTGAGACGACCGGTGATCAGCGCCGCATCCCCATGAATATCTCCGTCCAGAACCGCTGCTGCTCCTGCGTCGCCCCCACCAGATACGTCGCCCGCAGCTTCGGCGGCAGCAGGGGAACCAGCCGTCCCACCACCTTCCGGTGCTTCTTCAGCTGGGACAGCTCGGCGTTGGCGAGGATCTGGTGGACCACGTCGCTGTCGTCGGCACCCTCGTCGGAGTGCTCCGCGGCGCGCCGCAGCCGGGCCTCCCAGACGTCCGCCTCGCGGGCGAGCTCGCGCAGACCGGCCACCGGGCGGCCGTTCAGCCGGTCGATGAGCGCCGTCAGCGGCACCGGCGCGTACTCGCCGTCGCCGAGGTAGACGGTCGCCATCTCCAGGGGCAGTCCGCGCCGGTGCAGCTTGATGAGCCGCTCCAGGGTCCGCTTGGTGATCCAGGCACGGCCGTCGTCGTCGATGTCGTGCTTCCACCACTCCAGGACGGTCTCGGCGTCCGGGCCATAGCGCGCGAGCAGCCACTCATTGGCCGGGATGTCTTCCGGCTCGACCGTCAGCGAGGCCGTGAAACGGGTCGCCTGCGCGATGTTGTTCCGCGAGACGAGCAGCTTGCGGCCCAGGTGGTACGGCGGATTCTGTACGGCTACCTGCGCCCGCAGGTTCTCGATCCGGCGCCCCGCGAGCGACCACTCCTGGGTGATCTCCATCAACTTGGCGAACGCGGCCTTGTCCTTGGGCCGGTTGTACTCGTCCCAGACGATCGCCTTCGGCTCGGGACCGGTGAAGTTCGCCGCGAGCAGATTGTCCAGCGTGCCGTCCGCCGACGGGATCGGCACGCACAGGTCCTCGACGTTGGTCACCGGCAGCGAGAAGTACAGCGGCTCCCGGCCCAGCCCCTCGCGCACCGTCTCCCGGACGAGCTCGGTCTTGCCGCAGCCCGGCGGGCCCTGCAGCAGCACCGTCCAGCGATTGCGCAGCGCGGCCCGGACGACCTGACGTACGGGATCGGGAAGCGTCGACGGGTTGGACACGCCCACGTACTCGGCGATCCGGTTCAAGATCTCCGCCGTCCGGTTCTGACCGGGCTTGCCGTCCGGACCGGGCTCGACGAGGCGCAGCCGCTCGCCGTCCACCAGGGGCAGGCCCCAGCGCAGCGGGAAGCCCTCCCGGGCGTTGGCCAGGATGTGGTCCAGGGTGCGTGGCGACAGCAGTTCGCGGAGCGTGGGGGAGAGGGACGCCCACAGCGAGAAGACCGGAGCCAGGTCCCATTCCCGGTATGTGGCCGCGAGGTGGCGGCGCCACGACGTGTCGTTCGCGGTGATCCGCATCGTGACCATGCGGTCCAGGAGGGCGAGGTCACTGCGCCGCGCCGACGTCTCGGCCAGGGACTCGTTGTCGGTGAGGAAGACGCCGATGCAGCCCAGGGCCCGCAGATCGTGCTCGCCCAGCGTCCAGTTGCAGGCAACCTGCATCAGCTGCGACTGGATGGTCTCGCCGGCCTGCAGCGAGTCGTCGATGAGCAGCACGAACGGCGTGCCGGGCTTGAGCTGGTTCATCACGAGCTGGCGCAGCACGAGTTCGCCGGTGCGCGGGTCCCGTACCGGCGCGTTGACGAGCAGATCGTCGGGGGTGAGATTCGCCGCGGGCACGTAGACCAGCGTGGCGTCGGGGTGGGCGCGCGCCATATGGGAGAAGAACGTCGCCGTCTTGCCGATGCCGTGCTCGCCGAAGACCTGGCCCGTCTGCCCCATGTCGATCATCGCGTCGATGAACGCCTCGAGGCGGGACGGCACGGGTGCGGTGCGGTCGGTGCGGCCGGGGTTGGTAACGGTGGTCATCCGTCCTGATCCTGTGCTGAGGGGTGCTGCCGAGAGGTGTTGAGGAGTGTCACCATGAGGTGCTGAGGGTTTTACCGCGATCCTGTGGTCACGCGATGGCAGTCCATGGCCGGTATGTGGGTCTCGGGCCACTCATGGCCGCCCTCTGTGATCAGCCAGATCCATTTGCCGGGCTCCGCGGGTGTGATCGGCGGAGCGTATCCGTCGGTGAGCATCACCACGGCGTCCGGACTGACCTCGCAGCGGCGGCCGTTCACCTCCGTGCGTCCCTCCACGTAGTCGGCGACGGCCTGGAAGCTCGTGCCGCCTCCGCCGTAGACCCGGCTGCCCGGCTCGAAGGGCATCACCACCGCGTCGAAGGACAGCCAGTGCGCCTCGACCCCGTCGATCCGGCCGACGAGTTCGGTGAGCCAGTCGATAACCCGGTCCGGCATGGAGCCCGAGGTGTCGTACGCGATGACGAGTACCTTGTCGCGCACCGGGCCGCGCCGCGAGAGCACCGGTCCCGCCTGCCGGACTCGGTGGGTGAACTTCGCGTGCGAGCCGAACTGGGCGCGCAGCGCGGGCGGGCAATTGGGCCGTACGGCGAGGGCCCAGCGCGCGTAGCCCGGCAGCGGGCGCTCCCGGTCCGCGTCGGCGACCGCCTGCCAGCCGGGGCGCCCGAGGACCATGGACGCGGCAGCCCTGGCCGGTCCCATGGAGGCCGACACCCGCAGTGCGCCGATGAGCCCGTACTTGACGAAGTGCTCGGGCGCCGGCGGCTCTTCTACGCGGCGCAGTGCTTGCGCGACCGGCACGGCACGCGTGCGGCCGGGGCCGTGGGGTATGCCGAGCACAACGGCCCGGCGCATCGCGTCGTCCGCCGATCTGTGTCCCCACACGACGGCGTTCCGCTCCGGATCGTCCTCCTCCAGAACCCACAGCAGGACGGAGGACGGCAGGGCCATGCGCTTCCCGTAGGCGTACAACGCGTGGCGGTTGTCCTGACCTTCGTCGGCATCGGGCCGCTCCAGCCCGATCCGCCGCCGTACCCGCTCGGCGTCGTCGGACTCGATCAGACCGAGGAGGAACTCCACCGGCCGATCCCACGTGGTGATGTCATGCATGGGCGCATGATGCCCCGGCGGCTCAGCGGCCCGCATCTGGAAACGATTACGCCGCACGCCTTCCGGCAGGCAGAATCCCCGCATGGCCCGCACCCGCACCCCCGATGAGCACGCCGAGAGTCTGCTGAACGCCCTCGACCCGCTTCCGTACCCGCAGCGCATGCGCGAACTCGCCCTGCGGGTGCGGGAGACGGTCCCGCTGCGGCCGGTGCTGGAGGTGCTCGAAACCCGCGGACCCTACGAACGCGGGATCGCCGTCGTCGCGGCGTCCATCGGCCGGGACGCCGAGTGGATCGCGGACCGCATCGCCGACCCGGACGCCTTCGTACGCGGACACGCCCTGCGCGTCGCCGAGAGCCTCCACGTTCCCGACTCCGCCTACGAAGCGGCGCTCGACGACGCCCCGGAGGCGGTCCGCAGAGAGCTGCTGCGCGCGATCGTCGTGGGGCGGCGCACCGCGCTCGCGGACGGGCTGGTGGACGGGGTGCGGCGCGACTGGGGCGACGCGGAGGCGGCGCGGCTGCTGCCCGGGTGCACGGCGGATACGGTCGTCGGACTGCTTCCCGGACTCTTCCACGCCGTCACCGGCTGGAAGACCCTCGCGAAGCGGCATCCCGGCATCCTTCTCGACGTCGCCGAACAGGAGTTGGCGGCGCTGCCCGAGGCCGTCCGCGCCACCTGGTGGGGCCGGTACGCGGAGGGGGTGGCCGCCACGGTCGGCGCGGAGCCCCTGCGCGTGCTCGGCCTGCTCGAACGCTTCGGGCCCGCCACCCTTCCGTACGAACTCCGCGCCTGCTTCGGAGCGTTCGCGAAGGCCGACCCGAGCCGGCTCCTGAGGCTGCTGCTCACGCCGACCGGATACGCCGCCCGCCGCGGCCGCGCCCTGGAGCCCGCCGTGCTGCGCAGGCTGGCCCGCTCCGGAGCGCCCGAACTCGCCGCGTACGGCAGGGCCCTGGCCGAGCGGGGCGATCTCGCGCCGCTGGTGAAGGCGCTCCCGCCCGCGCGACGCCACGCCTTCTACCGGGCCGCGCAGGAAGGCCGCGGAGCCGGACACGGCACCGTCGACACGGTCATCCTCGACGTGCTGCCCCGCAGCCGTGTCGCCGAGGAGGCCCGGCGGATGGCCGCCGCCGCGCGCGAACGCGGCGCCCAGCAGAACTCCCTGCTCCTCGCCGAGTCCTTCCTGCCCGTCGCCGAGGTGCGCGAACGGCTCGTCGAGGCCACCCGCCGTCCGGCCGCCGAAGACCGCACCGCGGCCTGGCCGTTGCTCATCCGCAACGCCGCCCGCTTGGGCGACGGCGCGGCCGTCACCTCCGTACTGGAGGAGATGGGGCGGCTGCGCAACGAACACGACCCGGTGCGCTCGGCCGCGCTGCACGCCCTGTCCGGGGTCAGGCCCGCGCTGTTCACCGAGGACGCCGAGCCGCACCTCGACCGCATCGCCGCGGACGCCGTCGAGGCCCGCGACTCCTCGCCTGTCACCCGGCAGCACCTCAGCGCACTCGCGCTGTCCGTGCTGCGCGAGCACGCGGCGGGCGGGCGGCGGGAGTTGGTGAACTGGGCGCTGCGCACCCTGGTCCGGATATCCGGCAACACCGGCGGCGCCGACCTCGGCCGGCTCGACGCCAGGCTGCGCCGCGGCCAGGAACACCAGGTGTACGAGGCGCTGCGCCCCTGGATCGAGGCGGGCGCCGAGAAGGCCGACTACAGCCTCGCCTTCGCGCTCGCCCGCGCGGTGGGCCGCCGCGCGGCGGGCATGCCCGAGCTGCAGGAACTCCTGTGGCAGGCCATCCGTTACGGCGATGACGCGACCGCGCGCACCGCGGTCGGGCTGTGGCTGGAGCCGCCCGCGACCCGGGACGAACGGGTGGCACGCGTCCTCGCGCTCGAACCCTCGGTGGGCGCACTGTGGCCGGTCCGGCAGATCATCACCTGGCGCCGCACCGATCTGCTCGACGTGCTGCTCGCCGAAGCCCCGCCGTACGGGCGCTTTCTGACCAAGGGGACCCCCTGGACCGTACCGGTGGGCTGTGCCGTACGGCGTTGGGTGCCACGCCAACAGCGGGCGGTGGCCCGGCAGTTGAAGGAGCAGGCCGAGGCTGCCGGGCTGCCGCTCAACCAGCGGGCCGCGGCCGTCGCGTGGGGCGCGCTGATCCCGGGCACCGGCGCCGGTCTCGTACGGCGCTGGACGGACTCCCCGGACGTGGTGCTCGCCGAGGCGGCGCTCGCCGCCCTCGCCCGCACCGACCGCCCGGCCGACGCGCTGCCCGAGTTGCTCGCGCACGCGGGCGGCGAGCGGGCGCGGGTCGCCGTGTACGCGGCCACGCAGGCGTCCCGGTACGCGGCGCCGTCGCTGCTGGCCGAGCAGCTGCGCGCGGTGCTGTTCGCGTCGCGTGCCAAGGTGACCAGCCGCAAGGAGGCCGCCCGGCTCGCCGCCGTACGGCTCCCGATGCCGCGGGCGGCGGCGCTGCTGACCGAGGCGTACGCGGCGCCGGGCGCCCACGTCGACGTACGTGCCGCCTGCGTGGCCTTCGCGGGCGGCCTGCTCGCCGAGGAACCGGTCTGGGGCCTGCTGCGCGACGCCGCCGGCGCCGAACCGGTGCTCCGCACCGCGGTCCTGCGCGTCACCCCGCTGGACCTGCCCGAGCCCCACCGCGAGCGGTACGCCCGCCTCGTACGCGATGTGTCGTCCACCGATGACCCGGAGACCGCCTCTCCGGCCTTCGTCGAGCTGGCCCGTTGGGCGCCCTGGTCGCCTGAAGCCCCGAAGGTCCTCGCCGACGCCGTCACCGATCTGACGCGACGCACGAGCTGGCGCGCCGCCGCCGACGGTCTGGTGACCGCCGCCGCGGGCTCGCCACGGGGTGGCCGCGGCCTTGAGCAGGCGCTGAAGTCGCTGGCCGAGAAGGAGATCGCGGCCTCGGACGCCATCGGCGACGCTGATGCCGGAGACGCCGGCGGCCGCGCCGACGCCGACGAGCGCCGCGACCGGCCCGCCCGGCAGCGCGTCGACTACCTTGTCACCCGCCTTGCCCAGCAGGCCCGGACGGCCCCGGGACCCATCCGTCCCGCCGCCCTCGCCGCCGCTGAACTGCTCGCCGAGTACGACAGCTTCGTACCGCAGTCCGCCGCGATCACCGCGTTCCACCTCGACCTGGACGCCGAGCCGGAGCGACTGGAGCGACTGGCGTCGCTCACCGAAGGCCGCCCCGCGCTCGCCGCCCGCACGGCCAGGGAACTCGGGGAGCGGCTGGGGCGGCAGGCGCACGAGGGGGATCCCGGGACGCTGCTCGACGCCGCACGGCGGCTCGCCGCGCACGGCGGGTACGGCGAGGGGCTGCTCGCGGCGGCCGTCACCGAGGCGATCGGCACCCGGACCGGCTGGGCCGCGCCCTGGCGGGAGCTGCTGAGATCACTGCGCCGCCACCCGGTGGCCGACGTGCGGGACGCGGCGCTCGACCAAGTGACGGCGTACGAGTGAGGTGACCGGGTGGGGTGGCCGAACGGGGTGACCGAACGGGGTGACCGAGTGAGGTGCCCGCGAGCGGAGGCCGTCAGCCGGCGGCCCGTGCCGCCATCCGCGCCTTACGGGCCGCGAGCTTCGCGTCGAACTTCGAGGCCTCCGCGTCCAGACCGTCCATGAAGAGGCCGAGCTCCTCCTGGGCCTTGAGGCCCTGGGGGCCGAGGCCGTCGATCTCCAGGACCTTGAGGTGGCGCAGCACCGGCTGGAGCACGTCGTCGTGGTGGATGCGCAGGTTGTAGACCTCGCCGATGGCCATCTGCGCGGCCGCGCGCTCGAAGCCGGGCATGCCGTGACCGGGCATCCGGAAGTCGACGACGACGTCGCGCACGGCCTGCATGGTCAGATCGGGGGCCAGCTGGAACGCGGCCTTCAGGAGGTTGCGGTAGAAGACCATGTGCAGGTTCTCGTCGGTCGCGATGCGCGCCAGCATGCGGTCGCAGACCGGGTCGCCCGACTGGTGGCCGGTGTTGCGGTGCGAGATGCGGGTCGCCAGCTCCTGGAAGGCGACATACGCGACGGAGTGCAGCATCGAGTGACGGTTGTCCGACTCGAAGCCCTCGCTCATGTGGGCCATGCGGAACGCCTCGAGCTTGTCGGGGTCGACGGCGCGGGAGGCGAGCAGGTAGTCGCGCATCACGATGCCGTGCCGGCCCTCTTCGGCGGTCCAGCGGTGCACCCAGGTGCCCCAGGCGCCGTCACGGCCGAAGAGCGTGGCGATCTCGTGGTGGTAGCTCGGCAGGTTGTCCTCGGTGAGGAGGTTGACGACGAGCGCGGTCCGGCCGATCTCGGTGACCTTGGACTGCTCCTTGTCCCAGGCCTCGCCGTCCTCGAAGAAGCCGGGGAAGTTACGGGCGTCGCCGAACGGCACGTACTCGTGCGGCATCCAGTCCTTGGCCACGTTCAGGTGGCGGTTGAGCTCCGTCTCGACCACTTCCTCCAGCGCGTACAGCAGTCGAGCGTCGGTCCAGGCGGCTGACGGGCTGCCGAGGTGAGGCGAAGTGATCGTCACGGGTGCTCCAGGGGACGTGTACAGCGAGCGGAATATAACGAACGGGATACAGCGAGCGAATACAACGAGCAGGGACGGAACCTACGGCATCGTAGGCTACGTCTCCGTAGGTTACGAAGCCGTAGGTTAAGTTCGCTGTAAAGCCGCTGATCAGCGCGGACCCGAGCGAGGCCGCGCGCCCCGGACGCGCCCCGGACGCGCCCGGGCGCACGCCGGAAGCGCCTCGGATCCCCAGGCCTCGCGGCCGAACGGGCCTCTCGATCCCCCGTTCAGATGTACAACTCCCGAAGCCGTACCGAGAGGCATGTCACACAGCCTTCGAGCTTCTCCAACTCGCTGATGTCCACGAGGACCGGTTCGTGGCCGAGGTCCGCGAGCAGCTCCGCCGTCTTCGGCGCGCTCGCGGCCATCAGCAGCCTGCCGCCGCCCAGGAGCACGACATGCGCTCCGGACTCCTCCGGCACCGGCAGGAAGCGCGGGAACAGCGACGGTGTGTCCACCAGCGGCTCGTGCCCGATGACCGTCCCGTCGGGCAGCGCGGTGACCGCCGACTTCAGGTGCAGCACCTTGCTCACGGGTACGGCGACGACCCGTGCACCGAGCGGCTCGAAGGCCTCCCGCAACTGCTGGACCCCGGCCGCGTTCGTGCGCCCGCCGCGGCCCACGTACACCGTGTCGCCGACCTTCAGGATGTCGCCGCCGTCGAGGGTGCCGGGCTCCCAGATCCAGTTCACCGAACAGCCCAGCCGGGCCACGGCCTCCTCGACCCCGGCGGTCTCGCCGCGCCGCGACTCGGCGCCGGGGCGCGCGATCAGGGCGACATTGCGGAAGACGACCACGGTGTCCTCGACGAACACCGAGTCCGGGCAGTCGTCGGCGGGGTCCACCTCGACGGTCTCCCAGCCGTTCGCGCGCAGTGCCTCCGCGTACGCCTCCCACTGCTCGACCGCCAGGCCGACGTCCACCTTCGCGCGCTCGATGTGCGTCACCAGCCCCTCGGCGAGACGGGGACTGGGCCGACGGATGAGGGCTTTCTGGCTGGGCACGGGGAGAACTCCGAATCGGCAGGGGGTGTCGGCGCACATCATGCAGCGCGGGTCGTGCGCGCAAAAGCCCCCTGCCTGAGGTCGGGCACCACCTGGAACCGACGCTATGCGGCCCGCGCACCGGGTACTAAGCGGGAGACCCGACAGATTCCGGATCGGTTTCTTTCAGTTCTCCTCCTTCCAGGAGCAGCCAGCGCGTGATGCCGATCGACTCCAGAAAGGGCACGTCGTGGCTGGCGACGATCAGCGCTCCCTCGTAGGACTCCAGGGCCGTGGTGAGCTGCCGGACACTCGCCATGTCGAGGTTGTTCGTCGGCTCGTCGAGCATCAGGAGCTGCGGCGCGGGCTCGGCCAGCATCAGCGCGGCGAGTGCGGCCCGGAAACGTTCGCCGCCCGAGAGGGTGGCCGCGCGCTGGTCGGCCTTCGCCCCCTTGAACAGGAAGCGGGCCAGACGTGCCCGGACCCGGTTGTTGGTGGCGGCAGGCGCGTATCGGGCCACGTTCTCGGCGACGGTCAGCTCCCCGTCGAGGACGTCGAGCCGCTGCGGCAGGAAACGCAGCGGCACATGGGTCCGCGCGTCGCCGGACACCGCGTCCAGCTCCCCGGCGATCGTGCGCAGCAGCGTCGTCTTGCCCGCGCCGTTGCGCCCGATCAGCGCGACGCGTTCAGGCCCGCGCAGGTCGAACACGCCGTCCACGCGCGCTCCGTACCGCACCTCCAGGTTCTCGAGCGTGAGGACGGTGCGGCCCGGCGGCACGGCCGTGTACGGCAGGTCGACGCGGATCTCGTCGTCGTCCCGTATGGCCTCCACCGCGTCGTCGAGACGCTCCTTCGCCTCGGCGAGCTTCTCCTCGTGCATGATGCGGTGCTTGCCCGCGGACTCCTGCGCCGCGCGCTTGCGCGCACCCATGACGATCTTCGGCTCGCGCTTCTGCTCGAACATCTTCTGGCCGTAGCGCTTGCGGCGGGCCAACTTGACCTGAGCGTCGACCAGTTCGCGCTTCTGCTTCTTCAGGTCGGCCTCGGCGACGCGCACCATGCGCTCCGCCGCCTCCTGTTCGCTCGCGAGCGCCTCCTCATACGCGGAGAAGTTGCCGCCGTACCAGGTGACCTTCCCGGAGCGCAGATCGGCGACCTGGTCCACCAGGTCGAGGAGTTCGCGGTCGTGGCTGACCACGACCATGACCCCCGACCAGGCCTCGACGGCCGCGTACAGCCGCCGCCGCGCGTACAGGTCGAGGTTGTTGGTGGGTTCGTCCAGCAGCAGGACGTCGGGCCGGCGCAGCAGCAGCGCGGCCAGGCGCAGCAGCACCGACTCGCCGCCCGAGACCTCGCCGATGGTGCGGTCCAGCCCGATGTGTCCGAGCCCGAGTTCGCCGAGTGTCGCAAGCGCCCGCTCCTCGACGTCCCAGTCGTCGCCGACGACGTCGAAGTGCTCCTCGGCGACGTCGCCCGCCTCGATGGCGTGCAGCGCGGCGCGGGCGGCGGCGATGCCGAGCGTCTCGTCGACCCGCAGACCGGTGTCGAGCGTGACGTTCTGCGGCAGATAGCCGACCTCGCCTGCGACCCGGACCGTGCCGTCGGCCGGGGCGAGTTCCCCGGCGATCAGCTTCAACAGGGTTGATTTTCCTGATCCGTTGACGCCGACGAGCCCGGTCCTGCCGGGGCCGAAGGCGACCTGGAGTCCGTCGAAGACGGTGGTGCCGTCCGGCCAGCCGAAGGAGAGGGAGGTACAGGTGATGGAGGTGGGGAAGGTAGACATGAGGGCCTCGCGGTTGCTGGATGTGGTCAGGGGTACGCGTTCGGGACACCGCGAGGTGACGACGATCCAGTTCGGAGGGCCAGTTCAGAGGGTGGCAAGAAGGGCCCGCACCGGAGGACGGCTCGTACGCCGAGGTCGCACGCTGCGCACACGAAGGCCGGGGGAAAGCCGACTGTGTGTGACGCGGTGTCTCAGACCTCAGACGAGCAACGTCCTTCTCCTATCGACGGCAACAGAACCGATATGCACCGTAGAGCCGCCCCTGAACGCTGTCAAAGGATTAAGGATCAGGGCTTGAGGATCAATGCCTCAGGGTGGACGTGGCCCCCGACGAGAAGACGAGAAGGAGATCCCTTGCCGAACGGCTCGCTCTCGCTGCCCGCCCGGCTCTACCTCCTGGCCTGGGACACCACGAGGCTCAAGGTCACCGGCGCGACCCACCTCCACCACCTGGTGCGCGCCGGCGCCCTCACCGAGCTCGCGCAGCGCGGACTGCTCGTCGACGACGACGGCATCGTCACCCCTGTCGACGCCGACTCCCGCACCGGGGACGCCGTCCTCGACGGGCTCCTGGAACTCGTCGCGGAGTCCCGGCCGCGGAAGTGGAAGGCATGGGTGACGGTGCGGGCGGCGCGCGACACTCTGGACGCCGTACGCGCGCAGCTCGCGCTCGAGGGATACCTCCGGCCGGAGAAGAAGCGGGTCCTCGGGCTCTTCCCCTCCGTGGAGTACAAGCTGGAACAGGTGTCCGCCGTGGACGCACTGCACGCCGAAGCCCGCCAGGTACTGGAAGGCCCCCTGCCCGTCGCCGAGGTCTCCGACCGCGACGCGGCCCTCATCGCCCTCGCCGCCGCGGCCGAACTCCGCTCCCTCGTCCCGACCAAGGACCGCAAGCTCCACAAGACCCGCATCGAAGCCCTGAACGAACGCAGCGGCGCGGCGACTCCGGCCCTGGCGAAGGCCATCCAGGAGGTGCGCGCGGCGATCATCGTGGCGGTGACGGCGGGGGCGGCGACGGGGGCGGCTGCGGGGAGTTGAGGGCACGCGGAGCCGAGCCGCGCGCCCGAGCCGGCGGTGTCTTCGTCGTCGGAGCCGTCGATCCGGTGACCGTGAACACCCTCGCCGAAGGCACGCCCGCTGAACGCGCCCCGCACGAACTTCAGCAAGGACCCCGCATCAGCTCCGCCAGGTCGTGGTCCAGGTCCACCTGCAGGTGCTCAAGACCGGCGGGCACCAGCTCCGTCGTGCGCTGCAGGAACCGCCGCACCTCGCCCGAGCGGACATGCACCACCGCGGTGCCCTCGGGGGCGTGGAACTCCAGAACGGTGCGGTCGTAGCCGTACGGCCGCACCCGTACGTCGCCCCAGCCCACCGACTCCTCCAGCCCCGACGCGAGCAGCTCGCGCGAGAAGGTCCAGCAGACCTCCACGCCCTCCAGCGTGGCCGGGGCGGGGAAGGCCATGCGAACGGCGAAGGGATCGCGCCGGTCGTAATGGAGCGTCGCGGGAATGCTCGGCATCCGCGGCGCGGCGGCGACGAGTCGGGCCTCTACGGGCTGCTCGATGACGGTGGACAACGCCTTGCTCCCTTGTGACGGCTGGTCGAACTCCGGGCGGATGAGGTCGGTCAATGGAAGAGACGAAGAAACGTGCCAGTGCGTGCACCTGGGACCCGAGTGACCTCTGTCACCGAGTTCATTCACTGTGGTGATCCACCTGTGGTGATCCACCTGTGGTGATCCACCTGTGGTGATCCACCTGTGGTGATCCACCTGTGGTGATCCACCTGTGGTGATCCATTTCTTGTCCCGTGCTCTCCGGACATCCGAGAGGACACTCGGTCGAGGCCCCGGGGTTCCCGGAGGACGCCATCTGGACGGCCTCGGGGGAGTGGGCTAGCTTCCCCCGCCATGAGGGGCTTGGGGAAGACGAGACGTACGCGTCGGACGGTCACCGTGGGACTCTGTGCGGCCGCGCTCGCCGCCGCGCTGACACCGCCCGCGCTCGCCGCCGCGCCGACGGCACCCGCGCGGGCGGACGAGGCGGCGAAGGCGCCGCACTGGGAACTCAAGGACAGCGGCACGGACGTACGGTTCCGGGGACTCTCGGCAGTCAGCCGGCACACGGCCTGGCTGGCCGGCTCCCAGGGCACCGTGCTGCGCACCACCGACGGCGGCGCGAACTGGCGGAACGTCTCCCCGCCCGCGGCCGGGGACCTGGAGTTCCGCGACATCGAGGCGTTCGACGCGCGCCGCGCCGTGGTCCTGGCCATCGGCGAGGGCGAGGCCTCCCGCGTGTTGCGCACCGACGACGGCGGCGCGACCTGGACGGAGTCCTTCCGCAACACCGAAGCCCAGGCCTTCTACGACTGCCTCACCTTCTTCGACCGCCGCCATGGCCTCGCGATGAGCGACCCGGTGGACGGCAGGTTCCGCATTCTGTCGACCCGTGACGGCGGCCGCTCCTGGAAGGTGCTGCCCAACGCCGGGATGCCCGCGGCGCAGGACGGCGAGGCGGGCTTCGCGGCCAGTGGGCAGTGCCTGGTCAGTTCGGGGCCGCGCGATGCGTGGCTGGCCACCGGCGGGGGTGCACGCGCGCGCGTGCTGCACTCCTCCGACCGAGGGCTGACCTGGACGGCCGCCGACACGCCGATCCCGGCCGGCGACCCCGCGCGCGGTGTCTTCGCCCTCGCCTTCCGCGACCGTACGCACGGCCTCGCGGTCGGCGGCGACTACCGCGCCGGCCAGGCCTCACCCCAGGCCGCGGCGCTCACCCCCGACGGCGGCCGCACCTGGACCCCCGCCGCCCAGCCCCCGCCTGCGTACCGCTCCGGCGTCACCTGGCTCCCGCACAGCCGCACCGCCGCGCTCGCGGTCGGCCCCACCGGCACCGACCTGACGACGGACGGCGGCCGCACCTGGCGCACCGTGGACACCGGCTCGTACGACACCGTGGACTGCGCCCCCGACCTGGGCTGCTGGGCCTCCGGTGAGAAGGGACGGGTGGCCCGGCTGGAGCGCTGACGGTGATCCCCGGGGAAGCGGGTACTCGTAGGTGACCCCCACCCCGAAAGGAAGTGACCGGTCATGCCACGCGGTTCGAGCCCCAAGCGGGAACGCCAGTACGAGCGCGTCAAGGAGAGCGCACTCGACCGGGGCGAGAGCAGGAAGCGCGCCGAGGAGATCGCCGCGCGGACGGTGGCTGTGTTTTCCGGGGGACACCCCCGGGCCCCCGGCGGAGCGCGCCCGGTCCGGTGAGTCGAAGACCGCCAGCCGTACGTCCCTCGATGACATGTCGTCCGGCAAGCGCGGCGGTCAGCGCTCGCACAAGGGCGTCCAGGGCCCCACCTACGACCAGCTGTACGAGGAGGCCAAGCGGCGCAACATCCACGGCCGTTCGGACATGAACACGAGCGAGCTGAAGCGCGCCCTCGGCGACAAGTGGCCGGGGCCGTCCGGCTCAGCGAAGGGTCTCCCGGTACCCCTCCAGGGCGGGCGCGGTCTTGGTCGCGACGAACTCGGTGACGCGGTACGCGCACACGTCCGCCGTGACGAACGGGTCGCCCGAGACGATTTTCTCGATGTGCGCCCGGTCCTCCGCGACGGCGAGGATCACACCGCCGTCGCGGGGGTTCTTGCGCCCCGAGGCGAGAAAGAGTCCGGCCGCGTAGTGCTCGTCGAGCCAGGCGACATGGGCTGCGTGCGCGGCGTCAACGGCTTCGATCGGTGCGGTGAAACTCAGCTCCAGCACGAACATGATCGAGAGGCTACCCCTGCCCGACCGCCCGCTGCTGAACCTCCTAGGCTCGACACCACCATGACGACCGTAAGGATTCCCGCGGGCTGGCCCGCCACCGAAGAGCAGGCCCGAGCCGTGCAGGACGAGCTGCGGGAGCGGGTGGTGCTCGGCGAGCCGGGGCCCCCGCCCGGCAGCGGCCGGGTGACGGGGGTCGACGTCGCCTACGACGACGAGAGGGACGTCGTCGCGGCCGCGGCCGTCGTGCTCGACGCGGCGACCCTCGACGTCGTCGCCGAGGCCACCGCCGTCGGCCAGGTGTCGTTCCCGTACGTGCCCGGACTGCTCGCCTTCCGCGAGATCCCGACCGTCCTGGCCGCACTCGACGCCCTGCCCTGCGCCCCCGGCCTCGTCGTCTGCGACGGCTACGGCCTGGCCCACCCGCGCCGCTTCGGCCTCGCCAGCCATCTCGGCGTCCTCACCGGGCTCCCCACGATCGGGGTCGCCAAGAACCCCTTCACCTTCTCGTACGAGGAACCGGGCGCCCGGCGCGGCAGCGCGTCCCCGCTCCTCGCGGACGGACGCACCGGCGCCGAGGAGGTCGGCCGCGCGCTGCGTACGCGGGACGGCGTCAAGCCGGTGTTCGTGTCGGCCGGCCACCGGGTGAGCCTCGACAACGCGTGCGCGCACACGCTCGCGCTCACCCCGAAGTACCGCCTCCCGGAGTCCACCCGACGCGCGGACTCCCTCTGCAGGCGGGCTCTTCGGAAGGTAACCCCCTGAGAGCCCCGACTCGTTGACGGAGTGCGGCTTCTGAGTACGCGTTCTGAGTACCTGTACGGATGTGCCGGTCCCGCCATGATCGGCAGGCTGTGGGACATGACGACGCACCGTGCCCCGAAGCCCGCCGCCCATCCCACCCAGCCCGTCGAGCGCGCCGTGACGGCCGCGCTGGTCCTCGCCGTGCTCGCCGGACTCGCGTGGCTGGGCGGGATGATCTACACGGTCACGGGCTGGTCGTCCTGACGTCCGCAACACCGCGATGACGGCGCGCCCGGAACAACGCGATGAGCGGCGCGCCCGCAACACTGCGGTCGCCCGCTACAGGGCAGCCGCCACCCGGAACGTGATCCCCGCCTCGCGGAGGCGCCGCGTCAGCGCGTCGCCCATCGCCACCGCCGTCGTGACCTGCCCGGACGTTGTCGGAAGGTCGTCGAAGACGAGGGACAGCGCGGACTCGGCGAGCATCTTGGCGGTCTCGTCGTAGCCGGGGTCGCCGCCCGCGACCTCGGTGAAGACACGCCGCCCGCCGCCCTCGCCCACGAACCGCACCGAGAACCAGCTCTTCGCGCGCCGCGCGTCACTCGGCCCTTCCCCGGGCTTGATCCGGCTGGACAACCAGCGCCGCGCGGGCGGCAGTTGGGCCGCGGTGAAGAGCGCGCCCACCGCAGCGACCCCGCCCATGGCGACCGGCAGCCGCTCGACGGCCGCGTAGTTGCGGTAGCGGAAGTCCGGCCCGTACCGCTCCAGGGCCCGCGCGGACCGCTGCACCACCTGGGCGTCGATGGTGGGCAGCGGCAGCGCCCACGCCCCGACCTCCTTGGCGAACCGCGGCGCGCCCAGCGGCGCCTGCGCCCGCCGGCCCATCAGCCGCGGCTCGTGCCGTTTGCGGTCCCGCGCCGCGGCGAGCATGTGGCGTCCGCGCGCGAACTGGTTGAGCGCCGAGGCGAAGGTGCCTCCCGAGATCATGGCCTGGGAGCTGACGAACGCGTCGACCCTCAGCGGCACGCCCTCGGGAAGCTGCCGCACGGTGAAGTACGCGCCCAGGTCGTGCGGAATCGAGTCGAAGCCGCAGCCGTGCACGAGCCGAGCGCCCGTCTCCCGCGCGCGGGCGTCGTGGCGGACGTACATCAGGTCCACGAACTCGGGCTCACCGGTGAGGTCCACGTAGTCGGTCCCGGTGTCCGCGCAGGCGGCCACCAACTCCTCGCCGTACTGGATGTACGGCCCGACCGTCGTGGCCACCACGCGCGCGTGCCGGGCGAGTTCGCGCAGCGACTCCGGATCGGACACGTCCGCCAGGAGCACGCCGGGGGTGCCGGAAAGCCGCTCGCGCAGCCGGTCCAGCTTCTGCGCGTTGCGCCCCGCGATCGCCCAGCGCAGTCCTTCGGGCGCGTGCGCGGCGAGGTACTCCGCGGTCAGTGTCCCGACGAACCCCGTGGCTCCGAAAAGCACGATGTCGTACGCGCGATCCGTAGCGTTTTGCCTGCTCATGACACCCCTTGACCCTGTGCGAAGCGCCGTTGTCGGTGGCTGAGGCTAGCGTGAGGGACGAGCGGCCGAACGATGAGGTCGCGCGAAGAGGTCGGACGACGAGGTCGGAGGTAGCCGTGGCCGTGCCGAGGAACGCCCTGAAAAAGTGGCAGAGGGTCCGGGAGTTCGCCCTCGGCCTGCCCGGCGCCACGGAGGAGTTCCCCTGGGGCGACACCGTCGCGAAGGTCAACAAGAAGGTGTTCGTCTTCCTCGGCACGGACGACGGCAGCTATCCGATGGGCGTCACCCTGAAGCTCAAGGACGAGGCCGCACACGCCCACGCGCTCACCTCACCCGGCGCCGAGCCCGCCGGATACGGCCTCGGCAGGTCCGGCTGGGTGCGCATACCCCTGGAGGAGCGAGGCGCCCCGGCCGCGGAGCTGCTGTGCGACTGGGTCGAGGAGAGCTACCGGACGATCGCGCCGAAGAAGCTGGTCGCGGAGCTGGACGAGCGCTGACGCGCCAAGTTTCGTCCCGTTTCGTCACGATCCATCGACGGGATCGTCGCGATCCACCTGCCGGAATTTAACTAAGCGCTTGCTCGTCAAGGGCTTGTCTGGTGTGGCACCGGTTCTTAACATCGTTGATGTCACATCAGTAGTGTCACAGTGCTGGGGGCTTAATGGCAGGGACGCCGGGGCAAGGACCCCTCACTGGCGTGCGCGTGGTCGAGCTGGCGGGCATCGGCCCCGGCCCGTTCGCCGCCATGCTCCTCGCCGACCTCGGCGCGGACGTCGTCCGAGTCGACCGGCCCGGTGGTGCGGGGCTCGCGATCAACCCGGAGTACGACATCACCAACCGCAACAAGCGGTCCGTGATCATCGACCTGAAGACCAAGGACGGCCAGGACCGCGTCCTCGACCTGGTCGGACGCGCCGACATCCTGATCGAGGGGTACCGCCCCGGCGTCGCCGAGCGCCTCGGCGTGGGCCCCGAGACCTGCCACGCACGCAACCCGAGGCTCGTCTACGGACGCATGACCGGCTGGGGCCAGGAGGGCCCGCTCGCCCAGCGCGCCGGGCACGACATCGCGTACATCGCCCTGACCGGCACCCTCGGCATGATCGGCAGGCCGGACGAGCCGCCCACGGTCCCCGCGAACCTCGTCGGTGACTACGCGGGCGGCTCCCTCTACCTGGTCGTCGGCGTCCTCGCCGGGCTTCACCACGCGCGCGCGACCGGCGCGGGACAGGTCGTGGACGCGGCCATCGTCGACGGCGCCGCGCACCTCGCCGCGATGATCCACGGCATGTTCGCCGCCGGCGGCTGGCAGGACCGGCGCGGCGCCAACCTCCTCGACGGCGGCTGCCCGTATTACGGGACGTACGAGACGGCCGACGGGCAATACATGGCGGTGGGAGCCCTGGAGCAGCAGTTCTACGACGAGTTCGTCGAACTGCTCGGCATCGGGGAACACGCCTCCGCCCGCAAGGACCTGGCCCGCTGGGGCGAGCTGCGCGAGACGGTCGCCGCCCGCTTCAAGACCCGTACGAGAGACGAGTGGACCGCGGTCTTCGAGGGCACGGACGCGTGCGTGGCACCGGTCCTGTCGCTCAGCGAGGCGCCCGCCCACCCGCATCTCGCCGCCCGCGGCACCTTCGTCGACCACGACGGCATCACCCAGCCGGCTCCCGCGCCCCGCTTCTCGGTCACCCGCACCGCCGTCCGCACGGGGCCGGCCCGACCGGGCGCCGACACCGCGGACGTGGCCCGCGACTGGGACGTACCCGCATTGATGAAGGACGGCCCGATGAAGGACGGCCCGATGAAGGACGGCCCGATGAAGGACGGCCCGATGAAGGACGGCCCGATGAAGGACGGCGACTGATGCGGCTCTCCCTCCCGCTCGACTACGCGGGCGATCCCCGGCAGGCCGCCGACGACGTCGCCGCCCTGGAAGCCGCGGGCCTCGACGCCGTCTGGCTCGCGGGCCCCGCCAACGTCCGGATGACCGCCGAACTCGCGGACGGCTGGCTGCCCACCCTGTTCATCCCGGAGAGGGCGCGCCAGGTGTGGGGCACACCCCTGGCGGAGGGCGCCGCGCGCCGGGACAAGGAGGCCGAGGCCGCCGTGCCGGACGAGTTCTGCGAGCTCATCTCGCTGTGCGGTCCCGAGGGGTACGTCCGCGAGCGTGTCGAGGCCTTCCGCGAGGCCGGAGTGACGATGCTCAACGTCATCCCCGTCGGACCGGAACCGGCCCGGCTCGTCGAAACCGTCAAGGGCTGGCTCTAGGAAGGCGTGTCCCGTATGAACTCCAGGAGGGCGTTTCCCGCATGAAGCGGCAGATCTTCACCGCCGAGCACGACGCGTTCCGCGACACCGCGCGCACCTTCCTCGCCAAAGAGGTGGTGCCCCACTACGAGCAGTGGGAGAAGGACGGCATCGTCTCGCGCGAGGCCTGGCGGGCGGCAGGGAAGCAGGGGCTCCTCGGGCTCGCCGTCCCCGAGGAGTACGGGGGCGGCGGCGATACCGACTTCCGCTACAGCGCCGTACTCGCCGAGGAGTTCACCCGCGCGGGAGCCGCCGGGCTCGCCCTCGGGCTGCACAACGACATCATCGGGCCGTATCTGACGGGCCTGGCCACCGAGGAGCAGAAGCGGCGCTGGCTGCCCGGCTTCTGCGACGGCTCGCTGATCACGGCGATCGCCATGACCGAGCCCGGCGCCGGATCCGACCTCCAGGGCATCGCGACGCATGCCGAGGACCAGGGCGATCACTGGCTTCTCAACGGCTCCAAGACCTTCATCTCCAACGGCATCCTGGCCGACCTCGTGATCGTGGTCGCGAAGACGACTCCTGAAGGGGGCGCCCACGGGCTCTCCCTGCTCGTCGTCGAGCGCGGCATGGAGGGCTTCGAGCGCGGCCGCAACCTCGACAAGATCGGCCAGAAGTCCCAGGACACGGCCGAGCTGTTCTTCAACGACGTACGCGTCCCCAAGGAGAACCTGCTCGGCGAGCTGAACGGCGCCTTCGTCCACCTCATGACGAACCTGGCGCAGGAGCGCATGGGCATCGCCGTCGCCGGGATCGCGGCCGCCGAGTACCTGCTGGAGATCACCACCGAGTACGTCAAGGAGCGCGAGGCCTTCGGACGGCCGCTCTCCAAGCTCCAGCACATCCGCTTCGAGATAGCCGAGATGGCCACCGAGTGCGCCGTCACCCGGACGTTCCTCGACCGCTGCATCGTCGATCACTCGAAGGGGGAACTCGACGCGGTGCATGCCTCGATGGCCAAGTGGTGGGCCACCGAACTGCAGAAGCGGGTCGCGGACCGCTGCCTCCAACTGCACGGCGGCTACGGCTACATGACGGAGTACCGCGTCGCCCGGGCCTTCACCGACGGACGTATCCAGACCATCTACGGCGGGACCACCGAGATCATGAAGGAGATCATCGGCCGTTCCCTGCTCGGCTAGCCCTGCCCTCCCCACCCTCCCTGAAAGGCTTGTCAGTGAGCACCGAAGCGTACGTGTACGACGCGATCCGCACCCCGCGCGGCCGCGGCAAGGCGAACGGCGCCCTGCACGGCACCAAGCCCATCGACCTGGTCGTTGGGCTCATCCACGAGATCCAGCGCCGCTTCCCGGGCCTCGACCCGGCCGCGATCGACGACATCGTGCTCGGTGTCGTGGGCCCGGTCGGCGACCAGGGCTCCGACATCGCCCGCATCGCGGCGATCGCCGCCGGACTGCCCGACACGGTGGCCGGCGTCCAGGAGAACCGCTTCTGTGCCTCGGGCCTCGAAGCCGTCAACCTGGCGGCGATGAAGGTCCGCTCGGGCTGGGAGGACCTGGTGCTCGCGGGCGGCGTCGAGTCGATGTCGCGGGTGCCGATGGCCTCGGACGGCGGCGCGTGGTTCGCCGACCCGATGACCAACATGGCCACCAACTTCGTGCCGCAGGGCATCGGTGCCGACCTCATCGCCACGATCGAAGGCTTCTCGCGCCGGGATGTCGACGAGTACGCGGCCCTGTCCCAGGAGCGCGCCGCCGCCGCGTGGAAGGACGGGCGCTTCGACAAGTCCGTCGTCCCCGTAAAGGACCGCAGCGGGCTCGTCGTCCTCGACCACGACGAGCACATGCGCCCGGGCACCACCGCCGACTCCCTCGGCAAGCTGAAGCCGTCGTTCGCGGACATCGGCGAGCTGGGCGGCTTCGACGCCGTGGCGCTGCAGAAGTACCACTGGGTCGAGGAGATCGACCACGTCCACCACGCGGGCAACTCCTCGGGCATCGTCGACGGCGCGTCCCTGGTCGCCATCGGCTCGAAGGAGGTCGGCGAGCGCCACGGCCTCACCCCGCGCGCCCGGATCGTCTCCGCGGCCGTCTCCGGCTCCGAGCCCACCATCATGCTCACCGGGCCCGCGCCCGCGACCCGCAAGGCGCTCGCCAAGGCCGGCCTGACCATCGACGACATCGACCTCGTCGAGATCAACGAGGCCTTCGCGGCCGTCGTCCTGCGCTTCGTGAAGGACATGGGCCTGTCCCTGGACAAGGTCAACGTCAACGGCGGCGCGATCGCGCTCGGCCACCCGCTCGGCGCGACCGGCGCGATGATTCTCGGCACCCTCGTCGACGAACTGGAGCGCCAGGACAAGCGCTACGGCCTCGCCACGCTGTGCGTGGGCGGCGGCATGGGCATCGCGACCATCGTCGAGCGTCTGTAACTCCCCGGCGGACCACCCGACTTCCACGGCTACACGGCTTCTACGGAGACCCTCCTCATGACCGAGAGCACCACCATCCGCTGGGAACAGGACGAGACCGGCATCGTCACGCTCGTCCTCGACGACCCCAACCAGTCGGCCAACACGATGAACCAGGCCTTCAAGGACTCGATCGCGGCGATCGCCGAGCGCGCCGAGGCCGAGAAGGACTCCATCCGCGGGATCATCTACACCTCCGCGAAGAAGACCTTCTTCGCCGGCGGCGACCTGAAGGACATGATCCAGGCCGGGCCGGAGAACGCCCAGCAGGCGTTCGACACCGGTACGGCCATCAAGTCCTCCCTGCGCCGCATCGAGACCCTCGGCAAGCCGGTCGTCGCCGCCATCAACGGCGCGGCGCTCGGCGGAGGTTACGAGATCGCCCTCGCCTCCCACCACCGCGTCGCCCTCGACGCGCCCGGCTCCAAGATCGGCCTGCCCGAGGTCACCCTCGGCCTGCTCCCCGCCGGCGGCGGCGTCACCCGCACCGTCCGCCTCATGGGCATCGCGGACGCCCTGCTGAAGGTGCTGCTCCAGGGCACCCAGTACTCGCCGCAGCGGGCCCTGGAGAACGGACTCGTCCACGAAGTCGCCGCCACCCCCGAGGAGCTGCTCGCCAAGGCGCGCGCCTTCATCGACGCCAACCCCGAGTCGCAGCAGCCCTGGGACAAGCCGGGCTACAAGATCCCGGGCGGCACGCCGTCCAACCCTAAGTTCGCCGCCAACCTGCCCGCCTTCCCGGCCAACCTGAAGAAGCAGCTGAACGGCGCCCCCTACCCGGCCCCGCGCAACATCCTCGCGGCCGCCGTCGAGGGCTCCCAGGTCGACTTCGAGACCGCCCTGATCATCGAGGCGCGCTACTTCACCGAGCTGGTGACCGGGCAGACCGCGAAGAACATGATCCAGGCGTTCTTCTTCGACCTCCAGGCGGTCAACTCCGGCGCCAACCGGCCCCAGGGCATCGAGCCGCGCCAGGTCCGCAAGGTCGCCGTCCTCGGCGCCGGGATGATGGGCGCGGGCATCGCCTACTCGTGCGCCCGCGCGGGCATCGACGTCGTCCTCAAGGACGTGTCGGCGGAGGCGGCGGCCAAGGGCAAGGCCTACTCCGAGAAGCTCTGCGCGAAGGCCGTCTCCCGGCGACGTACGGCGCAGGAGAAGGCGGACGAGCTGCTCGCCCGCATCACGCCCACCGCCGACCCTAAGGACCTGGCCGGCTGCGACGCCGTGATCGAAGCCGTCTTCGAGGACACGGCGCTCAAGCACAAGGTGTTCCAGGAGATCCAGAACATCGTCGAGCCGGACGCGCTGCTGTGCTCCAACACCTCGACCCTGCCGATCACCGTGCTCGCCGAGGGCGTCGAGCGGCAGAACGACTTCATCGGACTGCACTTCTTCTCGCCCGTCGACAAGATGCCGCTCGTCGAGATCATCAAGGGCGAGCAAACCGGCGACGAGGCACTGGCGCGCGCCTTCGACCTCGTCCGGCAGATCAAGAAGACCCCGATCGTCGTCAACGACTCGCGCGGCTTCTTCACCTCGCGTGTCATCGGGCACTTCATCAACGAGGGCGTCGCGATGGTCGGCGAGGGCATCGAGCCCGCGTCCGTCGAGCAGGCCGCCGCCCAGGCCGGCTACCCGGCCAAGGTCCTGTCCCTGATGGACGAGCTCACGCTCACCCTGCCGCGCAAGATCCGCAAGGAGTCGAAGCAGGCCGTCGAGGAGGCGGGCGGCACCTGGCAGACGCACCCGGCCGAGGCCGTGATCGACCGCATGGTCGACGAGTTCGGGCGCACCGGGCGCAGCGGCGGCGCGGGCTTCTACGAGTACGGCGAGGACGGCAAGCGCGGCAGACTCTGGCCGGGGCTGCGCGAGCACTTCACCAAGCCGGGCTACGAGATCCCCTTCAAGGACATGCAGGAGCGCATGCTCTTCGCCGAGGCGCTGGACACCGTCCGGCTCCTCGAGGAAGGTGTGCTGACGTCCGTCGCCGACGCCAACATCGGCTCCATCTTCGGCATCGGCTTCCCGGGCTGGACCGGCGGCGTGCTCCAGTACATCAACGGATACGACGGCGGTGCCGGCGCCGGGACGGGTACGGGGCTGCCCGGATTCGTGGCACGCGCGCGTGAGCTCGCCGAGCGCTACGGGGAGCGCTTCACGCCGCCCGCGCTGCTCGTCGAGAAGGCGGAGAAGGGCGAGAAGTTCGCCGACACGAAGTAACCCTCAGTGGCCCGCCACTGAGTCGTACGCGGGAGTGGCTCAGGACTCCTTGAGCCACTCCCGGAGCTCCTCCTTCAGCGAGCGCTGGAACGTGGTCAGCAGCGCCTGCACCACCAGCGGCTGCATGTGCGCCGACAGCGACTTCACCGCCGCCACGGACTCACGCCCGCTCACCGCCTCACGCAGCAGCGTGGACAGCTCGTGGGCCGCCGCGCGCGAATGCTCCAGGAGGACGGTCCGCGCCGCCAGGATCGTCTCGTGCGCGAGCGGTACGTCGAGCAGCTGTACGCCGAGCCGCAGCAGCCCCGGGTCCACGCGGAAGGAATCCCCGGTGTGCTCGATGACGTTCATCGCGGCGAGCCGGTCGAGATCCTCGTCGTCCAGGGCGCGCCCGGCCCGCCGCTCGAGCTCCTCGCGCGGCATGTCCTCCGCGGCGTCGGGTGTCCAAGAAGCCACCACGGCGCGGTGCAGGGCGAGGTCGTGGGCGCTCAGGTCGGGCGGCAGCTGCGTCAGATAGCGCTCGATCGCGGCGAGCGTCATGCCCTGGTGCTGCAGTTCCTCGATGAGCGCGAGCCGGGCCAGATGCTGCTGGCTGTAGTGGCCCACGCGCCGGGGACCGATCATGGGCGGCGGCAGCAGGCCCTTGGAGCTGTAGAAGCGGACCGTACGGACCGTGACGCCCGCGTGCGCGGCCAGCTCGTCGACCGTGAGCGTCGGCTCCTCGGTGTCCGTCGTCATGGCAGGTCCTGTCGTAACGTAGTGCGGCTGCCTGCGCCGTCGTGCGGCGATCAGATGCAACAGTATTGCTGTCTCACCAGTCGTGTGAAAGTGCCCGGAGCGGATGGTGGTCCTGGCTGACCACTATGTGAGATGTACTGCTATGTGACGCGTGTCATCGCATATGCGGTTTTGTGTGGGGGATGGTGGGCCTTCGGGCTGTGCCGCCTCAGAGGTGGCGCGGTCCGAGGCGCATCCGGACACCCGCGTACGCCGTGCGTCGGGCGCACCAGACAGTAGATGCACCTTTGAGGAAAGACGTCGTCGACACGGCCAAGGCCGCATCCCGCACCGAGGCTGCCCGCACGCCCGTGGACGCGGGCGATGCCGGTTACAGCAAGGACCTCAAGGCCCGCCACGTCAACATGATCGCGATCGGCGGGGCGATCGGCACCGGGCTCTTCCTCGGCGCCGACGGTCGCCTCCACAGCGCCGGTCCCGCGCTGGCCATCGCCTACCTCGTCTGCGGCGTCTTCGCGTTCTTCGTCGTCCGCGCGCCGGGCGAGCTGGTCCTCTACCGGCCGTCCTCCGGGTCCTTCGTGTCGTACGCGCGCCTGGTCGTCCTGACCGCCGCCATGTCGTCGCTGAACTCCGGCCCCGCCCGGGACCTCCGCCGTATACCCCAACTGGCAGCTGCCGGTGGCCGATCCGTCCGGGCGCACCGTAACGCTGGAGGACCTCTCCGAGCACCCCGGCCCGCGCGCGGTCGCCGAGGTCTACCGCGACGTGAAGGGCGCCGCCCCCAACGGCCGTGAACCGCAACGGAAATGACTTGCGGAAAGATTCTGCAAGTCATTGCCAGGATTCGGACGGCCTGCTTGACTCACCTGCCGAGAGAGCCGAGAGGAACCCCATGAGCAGTCGCGAGATCGACGTCCTCGTTCTGGGCGGCGCGGGTGTCGACACGATCGTGTATGTCCCCGAGCTGCCCCTCCCGTTCGCCGACAGCTACATGATCCGGCCCGGCATCGAGACCCGGGCCGGGCAGAGCGGAGACTTCGTCGCCCTCGGCGTACACGCCCTGGGCCTGCGCACCCACCATCTCGACATGATCGGCGACGACCACGAGGGCGAGCTGGTCCGCGCGCTGCACCGCGACCACGGCATCCCGCTCACCGACGTCCTCCAGCCCGGCGGCACCAAGCGCGCGGTCAACCTCGTCGACCCGCAGGGGCGCCGGCTGTCGCTGTACGACGAGAGCCGTTCGGGAGAGGAGGACCGGCTGCCCGAGGAAACGGTCAAGACGCTGGCCGCCGCGAGCTGCCACGCCCACGTCGTCATCACGTACCCGTGCTCGTTCACGCTCCCCGCGCTGCGCGAGGCCGGGCTCACCCTCTCGACCGACCTGCACAACTGGGACGGCGTGAACCCATACCACGAGCCCTTCGCCTACGCCGCTGACATCGTCTTCGTGTCGACCACCGCGCTCGCGGACCCGGAGTGCACGATGCGTCAGATCGTCGAGCGGGGCCGGGCGGAGGTGGTCGTCGCCACGGCCGGGGCCGACGGCGCGTATCTGCTGGCCGACGACGAGGTGACCCACATTCCGGCCGTCACGCCCCCCGGGCCGGTGGTGGACTCCAACGGCGCCGGCGACGCCTTCGCCTCCGGCTTCCTCCTCGGCCGGCTTGCCGGGGAGCCACCGCTGCGATGCGGCCTGTATGGCGCGGTGGCCGGAGCGTACGCCTGCACCGTGCCCTCGACGCGCGCCGACGCCATCAGCCGCTACGAACTCCTCACCCGAGTCCAGGAGTTGGATTCCAAGGGCGTCCTCGTGAGCGGAGGGGGTGCGTGAACATCCCCGGCGCGAGCGGGCGGTTACGACGTCGTGGTGCTCGGCGGGGGAGTGGCCGGTGGCCACTGGCCGCCACGACTACGAGGCAACGGTCGCGAGCATGCACGAGGGCCAACTCGCCTGGTGCCAGGGATATTTGGCGCGCTACTTCCGAGGCGGAGAGGCACTCGACACGACCGACTCCGTCGCCATGCTCGCCGATTTTGGCTGAGCGAGTACTGAGTCCCTGTGTGCCCGGGCGTGTCCACGGCCGCAGCTGTCACACGAATGCCATTCGGCCGACATGAGCCGACCGTCCCCGGAGCCATCACGGATCTCAGGCGCGTCTGATTGCCCTCTTCTGTACGGGAGTTGACCGATGTACCGTCCGCGCATGCCGATACGCATGCGCTTCACGACCTGGAGACCGCTCGTCGCGGCCGCCGTCGCCGCCCTGACGGCCGCCGTCCTCACCCCGGCCGCGGCCCACAGCGCCCCGCGCGAGAGCCGACCGCTCTACTCGTACGAGAACGCCGTCCGTGAATCCGTCTGGGTGGACACCGGCCTCGACGGCGACAGCGACGGCAAGAACGACCGCGTCGCCGTCGACATCGTCCGGCCCCGCGAACTCGCCCAGCAGGGCCGCAAGATACCCGTGATCATGGACGCCAGCCCGTACTACTCCTGCTGCGGGCGCGGCAACGAGAGCCAGAAGAAGACGTACGACGCGAACGGCAACGTCGTCCAGATGCCGCTGTTCTACGACAACTACTTCGTGCCGCGCGGCTACGCCTTCGTCGGCGTCGACCTGGCCGGCACCAACCGCTCCGACGGCTGCGTGGACGTCGGCGGCCGCTCCGACATCCAGTCCGCGAAAGCGGTCGTCGACTGGCTGAACGGCCGGGCCAAGGGCTACACCACCCGGACCGGCACCGGCACGGTCAAGGCGACCTGGACCAACGGCAAGACCGGAATGATCGGCAAGAGCTGGGACGGCACCATCGCCAACGGCGTCGCCGCCACCGGTGTCGAGGGCCTGAAGACCATCGTGCCGATCAGCGCCATCTCGTCCTGGTACGACTACTACTTCGCCAAGGGCGCCCCGCTCTACGACTCCGGCCCCGACTGGCTGTCCGACTACGTCGACAGCCCCGACGCCCGCGCCAAGTGCGCCGCCGTCCAGCAGAAGCTCGTCGACGGGGCACCGCGCACCGGCGACTGGACCCCGCTGTGGACCGAGCGCGACTACGTGAAGGACGCCCCGAAGGTGCAGGCGAGCGTCTTCCTGATCCACGGCATGCAGGACCTCAACGTCCGTATGCAGCACGTCGGCCCGTGGTGGGACGCCCTCGCCAGGAACGGCGTCGAGCGCAAGGTCTGGCTCTCCCAGACCGGCCACGTCGACCCCTTCGACTTCCGTCGCGCCACCTGGGTGGACACCCTGCACCGCTGGTTCGACCACGAACTCCTCGGCTATGACAACGGCATCGACGACGAGCCCATGGCCGACATCGAGCGCCACCCCGACCAGTGGGTCACCTCCAAGGTCTGGCCCCCGCGCGGCACGGCGGCGGCGACCCTGCACCCCGCCTCCGGCACCCAGGCCGGCGTCGGCACCCTCGGCCTCACGAAGAGCGAGGGCACCGAGACCTTCACCGACAACCCGCAGCTCAGCGAGACCGACTGGGCGGCCAGGATCGACACGCCGACGCCCGACAAGGCCGGCTTCGTCACCGGGCCGCTCACCGGGGACCTGCGCCTGTCCGGCTCCTCCAAGGTCACCGTCACCGCGACCCCGACCACCTCGACGGCCCACCTGACCGCCGTCCTCGCGGACCTCGGCCCCGACACCATCCGCGACTACGCCGCGAGCGGCGAGGGCATCACCACGCTCACCGACCGCACCTGCTGGGGCGCGAGCACCACGGGCGACAGCCCCTGCTTCAAGGAGACGCGGGCGACGACCGCCGCCGTCGACTACACGGTCGTCAGCCGCGGCTGGGCCGACCTCGGCAACCACGCCTCCGACCAGGGCGCCCCGCTCACCCCGGGCAGGGCGTACACGATCACCCTCGACCTGGCCGCCACCGACCACGTCGTCCCGGCCGGCCACCGCCTCGCGCTGATCGTCGCCGGCACGGACAAGGACCTGATCGACCCGCCGTCGAGCACTCCGACGCTGGCCGTGGACCTGTCCCGTACGTCGGCCCGCGTACCGTTCGTCGGCGGTGCGGCCGCGTTCGACCGCGCCACCGCCGGCGCCGGTTCCGCTGCGCCGGAGGCCACGACCCTGGACGGCGTAGGCGTGCCGCGCACCGTCCAGCGGATCCCGGGGGGAGGCCTGTGATGCGCCTGCCTGCCCTGACCCTGACCGCGGCGGCGATCGTCGCGTCCCTGGTGACGGTGCCCGCCCACGCCTCGGACGCCCCGCCCCGCACCGGCTTCGAACAGTCCAACGGCGCGCGCTGGACCACCCAGCCCGAGGAGCAGGACTTCCTCGCCGCCGTCGACCAGGCCACCGACCGGGTGTCGGTCGCGAGCATCGGCAGCACCGCACAGGGCCGCCCGCTCCAGCTCGTCCGGATCGGCAACCACCGCGCCGAACACCGGGTGCTGCTCGTCTGCTCCCAGCACGGCGACGAACCGTCGGGCCGCGAGGCCTGCCTGACCACGATCCGCGACCTGGCCTACGCAACCGATGGGCGCACGCGGCGCTTCCTGGACCGCACCACGGTGCTGGTCGTGCCCACCGCCAACCCGGACGGCCGGGCCGCCGACACCCGCGGCAACAGCGACGGCGTGGACATCAACCGTGACCACATCGCCCTCCAGACGGCGGAAGCCCGGGCACTGGCCGCCGTCGTGCGGGACCAACGACCGGACGTGGTCTACGACTTGCACGAATACGGCGCCACACCCCCGTACTACGACAAGGACCTCTTCGACCTCTGGCCCCGCAACCTCAACACGGCCGCGGCCGTCCACGACGAGGCCGAAACGCTCTCCCTGTCGTATGTACGACCCGCCGCGGAGAGCGCCGGGTACTCGACCGGCACCTACGGCATCTGGACCGACCCCGTCACCGGCGACCCGATCAAACAGACCGCCGGAGACGGCCAGGAGCGCATCCTGCGCAACATGTCCGGCATCAAGCACGGAGTCGGCCTCCTCATCGAGAGCCGCGTCGACGCGCTCACCGACGAGGAACAGGCCGACGAGTCGCTCAACAACCGCCGCCGGGTGAAATCCCAACTCGCGGCACTCAAAGGCCTGTTCGCGTTCGCGGGCGAGCGCCGCGCTGCGGTCGAATCGGCCACGCGCCGGGCCCTGCTGGCGGGTTGGCGTGACGAGGGCCCGGTCTACCTCGGCGGCGCCGACAACGACCCGGCCGAACCGTCCGAAATGATCCAGGACCCGCCCTGCGGCTACCGGCTCACCGCCGGCCAGTACACGGAGGTGAAGGACGAACTCGCCCTGCACGGCGTCAGGGTGAGGAAGGAAGCGACGGGCGCGTACGTCCCCCTGCGCCAGTCCCTGCGCGCCCTGGTCCCGCTCCTCTTCGACGAGCGCGCGCCGTACCATGTCACGGTCGGCGCGCCCGACACCGACTGCTGAGTTCACGAGTTCACGCGGAGGACACTGAGGGCAGGAGTGCTCACGACTTTGTTGTGGACAGTCCTGCCCTGGGCGCAGTGTCAGGGGGGGCGCTCGGGTGAGGACCCCTTCGACCATGCGTACGTCGGCCGGCCCGGGCCGCTCCGCCGGCTCCTCGTACAGGTCCCGTGACCGCAGCGCCCACCTGCGCGCCGGCCCGGCCGGCTCGATCCGGTGCGGCCACCACAGCGCCCCCGCAACCGCCGAGGTGGTCCGCTCGGCGGGCTCCCGCGCCACACCCGCACCCGCCGGCCCCGCTCGGCCGGCACCACGGCGGTCGTCATCCCGATGACGCCCCGGCCGACCACCATGACGTCGCCCTTCCGTTCGCCGGCCACGCCGGACGTTAGCGGAATATGTCATGCCGTGCTCAGACTGCTCCCACACTGGGGATACTCACAGCATGTCTGCCGAGTACGCGACCTTCGGCCTGGCACCGGCGATGCGTGCCGGTGGAGTCCTCGCCAACGGTGACTTCCAAGTGCACCGGGATTTCGTGGACTTCATCGTCGACGGTCGCCCGCTGCTGTTCCAGCTCTCCGACCTCGACGCGGTGTCCCCGCTCGCCTCCGACGTGCCGCCCGCGATCTTCACCGCCCAAGTGCGCAGCCTCCTCCTGGAGGCCGAGGCCCCGCTCGGCGGCGGCCGGTACGTCATCTACGGCTGCCCCGAGTGCGAGGGCCTCGAATGCGGTGCCGTCACCGCCGTCATCGAGAAGGCGGCCGACGACTATGTGTGGCGCGACTTCGCCTGGCAGACCGACGAACGGGTGGACCTGGAGCGCAACGGCTACCACGGGATAGGACCGTTCCGTTTCCACGGCACCGATTACCGCAGCGCACTGAACTCCCTCCTCGACGGCGACACGGGACCCCGCCGCGGCGTTCTGCTCATCGGCGACCGTGTCTCGCTGCTCGCCAAACTCGCCGCCGCCCTGCGCACCATCGGCATCGGCGCCGACATCACCCGCGACGCCACGGACGTCCCGGCCGACGAACTCCGTACGTACGGCGCGGTGGTCTTCGGCCGGACCGTCGGCGAGGGGGAGCGCGCCGCCGTACGGCAGTCCTTCCAGCGCGCGGGCGTCGAGGTCGCGTACGTCGAGGGCCTCGCCCCGATCGTTCCGCTCCTGGTCGCCCAGATCGAGCACGCCCTGGACCGCAGCCCTCTGGAGTTGCGGCGCCTCACACGTCTGGTCGCCGCCGACGGCGAGGCGGGCATCGAGGTCACCTCCACCTGCCGGGTCCAGCTGACCGCGTACCGGCTGGACCGCCTCTCCCGCAGCCACACGCACGAGGTCTTCGACGGGATCCTGGAGACGGGCCGGCACCGGGTCGCGCTGGACGCCAAGGCGGTGAAGGGGGAGTCGTTCATCGTGGCGCGCACGTCGGGGAGTGTGCTGGTGGAGGCGATGGCGCGCTGACATGCGGCTGATGACGCTGACGTGAGGGGCGGTGGCACCGACATGGGGCCGGTGGCACCAGACACGTGGCCGGTGACAATCGCGGCGCTGGTCGCCGGGCGGGGCCGTTAGGATCGGCCTCCTGATGACTGCCACTCTCGTCGCCAAGAACCTCGCCGCCGGACACGGCGACCGCTCGCTCTTCGCCGGGCTCGACCTCGTCGTCGCGCCCGGCGACGTGATCGGCCTCGTCGGTGCCAACGGCGCCGGCAAGTCCACGCTGCTGCGGCTGCTCGCCGGTCTGCTCACGCCGGAGCAGGGGGAGCTGCGGCTGTCCCCGCCGTCCGCGACCGTCGGGCATCTGCCGCAGGAGCCGGAGCGGCGGGAGGGCGAGACGGTACGGGAGTTCCTCGCGCGCCGCACGGGCGTCGCCGAGGCCCAGCGGGTGATGGACGAGGCGACCCAGGCGCTCGTCGACGGGGCGCCCGGCGCGGACGACGCGTACGCCACGAGCCTGGAGCGCTGGCTCGACCTCGGCGGCGCCGACCTCGACGAGCGTGCCGAGGACGTCTCCGACTCCCTGGGACTCGGCGTGGACCTGGACCAGCCGATGACGTCCCTGTCCGGCGGTCAGGCGGCCCGCGCGGGACTGGCCTCCCTCCTGCTCTCCCGCTACGACGTGTTCCTGCTCGACGAGCCGACGAACGACCTGGACCTGGACGGCCTGGAGCGCCTCGAACGCTTCGTGAGCGGCCTGCGCGCCGGAACCGTCGTCGTCAGCCACGACCGCGAGTTTCTGACCCGCACGGTCACCAAGGTGCTCGAACTCGACCTCGCGCAGCAGCAGATCACGCTGTACGGCGGTGGATACGAGGCCTATCTGGAGGAGCGGGACGTGGCGCGCCGGCACGCCCGCGACGACTACGAGGAGTACGCCGACAAGCGGGCCGCGCTCGAAGGCCGGGCCCAGATGCAGCGCTCCTGGATGGACAAGGGCGTCAAGAACGCCCGGCGCAAGGCGGGCAACGACAACGACAAGATCGGCCGCAAGTTCCGCAGCGAGGCCAGCGAGAAGCAGGCCGCGAAGGCCCGGCAGACCCAGCGCATGATCGAGCGGCTCGATGTCGTCGACGAGCCGCGCAAGGAGTGGGAACTGCGCATGGAGATCGCGGCGGCCCCGCGATCCGGCGCGGTCGTCGCCACGCTCCGTGACGCGGAGGTGCGGCGCGGCGACTACACCTTCGGCCCGGCGACCCTGCAGATCGACTGGGCGGACCGGGTCGCGGTCACCGGCGCGAACGGCGCGGGCAAGTCCACGCTGCTCGGCGCCCTGCTCGGCCGGATTCCCCTGGACGCGGGCCACGCCGCGGTCGGCTCGGGCGTGATCGTCGGCGAGGTCGACCAGGCCCGCAAGCTCTTCCACGGCTCGGAATCCCTGCTGGACGCGTTCTGCGCGGCCGTCCCCGACACGGAGCCGGGCGAAGTCCGCACCCTGCTCGCCAAGTTCGGCCTCAAGTCCGACCACGTCCTGCGCCCCGCGGCAACCCTCTCCCCAGGCGAACGCACCCGCTCAGCACTGGCCCTCCTCCAGGGCCGAGGCGTCAACCTCCTCGTCCTCGACGAGCCGACCAACCACCTCGACCTCCCAGCGATCGAACAACTGGAATCGGCCCTGGACTCCTACGAGGGCACCCTGCTCCTGGTCACCCACGACCGCCGCATGCTGGACGCGGTAAGCACAACACGCCGCTTGGAGGTCGCGAACGGCAAGGTGACGGAACTCCCGTAGGCGGAATGCCGCGGGCATTCGCGCCGCGAGGATCGGAAGCCCTGTGGCCCCCGCAGCTGCAGGAATGCGTGCCGCGAGGGCCGGCAGCCCACCCGCGTAGCTGCGGGCAATCGTGCCGCTGGGGCGGCACCCGTCCCCAAGAGAGCGGCACCCTGGGAGCGCCGGTAAGCGCACCCACCTCAAGCTCAGCCCCAGCGCCGGGGCCCTGTCACCAAGGCCCCGGCACCGGAAAACCTCAGCCCCGCCCCCGCTTGGGGTCAACCAACCCCGCGCGCCGCAGCGCATCAGCCATCGCACTGTTGGCGGGCGGCGGCGCCTGCCGCGACCCACCACCCCCGCGCCCCTGGCGCGGCTGCTGCCCCCGCTGCTGCGGCGGCCGCCCCCCACGCTGGGGGCGTCCACCGTCCTGGGCGGCCGGCGCCGCCTCGTCGTCCAACCGCAGCGTCAACGAGATCCGCTTACGCGGGATATCGACGTCCAGCACCTTCACCTCGACGATGTCACCGGGCTTCACAACGTCCCGCGGGTCCTTGACAAAGGTCTTGGACATCGCGGATACGTGCACGAGCCCGTCCTGGTGGACACCCACATCCACAAAGGCACCGAACGCCGCGACGTTGGTGACGACACCCTCCAGCACCATTCCGGAGGCCAGGTCGGAGATCTTCTCGACGCCCTCCTTGAACGTGGCCGTCTTGAAGGCGGGCCGCGGGTCGCGCCCGGGCTTCTCCAGCTCCTTCAGGATGTCGGTGACGGTCGGCAGACCGAACGTCTCGTCGACGAAGTCGTCCGGCCGCAGCGAGCGCAGCACACCGGTGTTGCCGATCAGGGAGGCGACCTCGCTCCCCGCCGTCTTCACCATGCGCCGCACCACGGGGTACGCCTCGGGGTGCACGCTGGACGCGTCCAGCGGATCGTCCCCGCCCCGGATGCGCAGGAAGCCCGCGCACTGCTCGTACGCCTTGGGGCCGAGCCGGGCCACGCCCTTGAGGGCCGTACGGGACCGGAAGGGCCCGTTGGCGTCGCGGTGCGCCACGATGTTCTCGGCGAGTCCGGAGGTGATGCCGGAGACGCGGGCGAGCAGCGGAGCAGACGCCGTGTTGACGTCCACGCCCACGCCGTTCACACAGTCCTCGACCACCGCGTCCAGCGAGCGGGACAGCTTCACCTCGGACAGGTCGTGCTGGTACTGCCCGACACCGATGGACTTCGGATCGATCTTCACCAGCTCGGCGAGCGGGTCCTGGAGCCGGCGCGCGATGGACACGGCGCCACGCAGCGACACGTCCATGTCGGGCAGCTCCTGCGAGGCGAACGCGGACGCCGAGTACACGGACGCCCCCGCCTCGGACACCATCACCTTGGTGAGCTTCAACTCCGGGTGCTTGGTGATGAGTTCACCGGCGAGCTTGTCGGTCTCGCGGGACGCCGTGCCGTTGCCGATCGCGATCAGCTCGACCGCGTGGTCCTTGGCGAGCCGCGCGAGCTTGGCGATGGCCTCGTCCCACTTGTTGGCGGGGACGTGCGGGTAGATGACGTCCGTGGCGACGACCTTGCCGGTCGCGTCGACGACGGCGACCTTCACACCCGTACGGAAGCCGGGGTCGAGGCCCAGCGTCGCGCGCGTGCCCGCCGGGGCGGCGAGCAGCAGGTCCCGCAGGTTCGCCGCGAAGACGTTCACCGCCTCGTCCTCGGCGGCCGTCCGCAGCCGCAGCCGCAGGTCGATGCCGAGGTGCACGAGAATCCGGGTCCGCCAGGCCCAGCGGACGGTGTCCGCGAGCCACTTGTCGGCGGGACGGCCACGGTCGGCGATCTGGAAGCGGTGGGCGACGATCCCCTCGTACGACGAAGGACCGGGCTGCTCGGACGGCTCCTCGGGCTCCAGGACGAGGTCGAGGACCTCCTCCTTCTCGCCGCGCAGCATGGCGAGGATGCGGTGCGAGGGCAGTTCCTTGAAGGGCTCGGCGAAGTCGAAGTAGTCGGCGAACTTGGCGCCCGCCTCCTCCTTGCCGTCCCGCACCTTGGCGGCGAGCCGCCCCCGTACCCACATGCGCTCGCGCAGCTCGCCGATCAGGTCGGCGTCCTCCGAGAACCGCTCGGTGAGAATCGCCCGGGCGCCGTCGAGGGCGGCCTGCGAGTCGGCCACCCCCTTGTCGGCGTCGACGAAGGCCGCCGCCACGGCGAGCGGCTCGACCGACGGGTCGCCGAGGAGGCCCTCGGCCAGCGGCTCCAGACCCGCCTCGCGCGCGATCTGCGCCTTCGTACGCCGCTTCGGCTTGAACGGCAGGTAAATGTCCTCGAGGCGCGCCTTCGTCTCGGCGCCTCTGATCTGGGCCTCGACCTCGGGGGTGAGCTTGCCCTGCTCGCGCACCGAGTCGAGGATCGCGGCGCGCCGCTCCTCCAGCTCCCGCAGATAGCGCAGCCGCTCCTCGACGGTGCGCAGCTGCGCATCGTCGAGCATCTCGGTCGCTTCCTTGCGGTAGCGGGCGATGAAGGGCACCGTCGAACCGCCGTCGAGCAAGTCGACGGCGGCCTTGACCTGCCGCTCCCGTACGCCGAGCTCCTCGGCGATCCTGCCTTCGATGGACCCTACGAGGGGTGTCGTCACGATCCCGTACCGCCTTCTCCACTGAGGTTGCGCGGCAATTGTGGCAGGTGACACCGACAACGAGGGATCAGGGCGGCACGACGACGTGTCCCGCGCCGGAAAACGGCACAGCGGACACGGAGTCCCTCAGGCCCTGCGGGTCCGCCCCGAGCGCGAGGCGCCGCCGAACAGCCGGGCCAGCGCCCGGAACGGCAGCGTCACGACCGTGGCGATCGCGCCGCCGGTCTGCCGCAGCACATCGGCGATAGCACGCAACATGTCTCTCCCCTTTCGTCTCCCGGCACGGAAGGCCGGGAGACGTCCGGGTACCTCAGTTCTTGCCGATCATGTCCTCCGGGAACGCTCCGGCGGCGAGCGCCGTCATCAGGAACCCCCTCGCCAGTTCGGTGAGCCGTTCCACGCCCGCCGCGCCCAGGTGCTCGTACGGCGCACGGTCGAGCCGGTCCGTGCGCGCCTCGATCTCCTGGCGCAGGGCCACTCCGGCCTCCGTCAACTCGCCCTCCGAGTCGAGCAATCCACGCTCCCGCAGCCGCCCGGCCGCGGCCTCCCAGTCGTCCCGGGACCAGCCGCGGGTGGCCAGTACCCACTTCGGGGCCATGCCCTTGCCGGTCGCGGTGTGGCTCACCAAGGCCTCCACCGGGTCGAGCTCCGCGTCGAGCAGCACCGTGAGGTGACCGTCGCCGCGGTGCTCGCGCAGCAGGGTGGCCGCGTGCCAGAAGGCGAGGTGCGGCGCCTCGGGCACGGGGAGGTCCGCGTGGGCGGCGTACAGCGGGCGCGCGGTCCTGCCGCAGGCCTCGGCCGCGCGCAGCGCGAGCTCCGCCGCCTCGGCCACCTCCTTGGAGGCGATGACGTCCTCTCCGAGCAGCCGCCGCAGCGTCGCGTCGACGGCACGCGCGCGTGCCGCGAGCACGGTCTCCGGGGAGGCCGTCCGCCACACCTCGGGCACGTGCCGCGCCACGAGCTCGTGGCGGAAGTTGTAGAACGTCGCCGTCACCGTGCCCGGGCCCACCGCCCCCAGGGCCGCGACCCGCACCGCGAAGTACGCGGCCCTGCTGTCCTCGATCCCGACCGCGGTCAGCTCCCGGTCAAGATCGGGCGAGAAGTAGTGCGTCGAGTGCAGTGGGTTGAGGACGTTGTGGCAGCGCCGCCCGGCGCGCTCCGGCAGTGGAGTGGTCATACCGGGCACATTACCGACTGGTCAGTACGTCGGGAACCGCCGGACACGGGATGGCAGGAAAGGTGGGGTACTGGTCATTGCGGCCATCGCGTTGGGGCGCGAAGAATTGAGCACATGCGAATCGTCCTGGTCGTCCTGTTCGACGATGTGCAGAGCCTCGACGTCACGGGCCCCATGGAGGTCTTCGCGGGCGCCGAGCTCTACCGCGAGGGCTCGTACCGCATCCGCACCGCCTCCCTGGACGGCGCGCCGGTGCGCACGTCCAGCGGCCTCACCCTCGTCCCGGACCAGGCACTCGCCGACGTGCCCACCCCGCACACGCTGATCGTCCCGGGCGGCCGGGGCACCCGCGCCCCGGACCTCCGCCTGACCGCCTGGCTGCGCGCGCACGGCCCGCGCGCCGAACGCCTGGTCTCCGTCTGCACCGGCGCCATCCTGCTCGCCGCGGCGGGACTCCTGGACGGCCGCCGCGCCACCACCCACTGGGCCTACTGCGACAAGCTGGCCCGCGACCACCCGGCGGTCGAGGTCGACCCGGACCCCATCTACGTGCGCGACGGCGAGGTGTCCACGTCGGCGGGCGTCACCTCAGGCATCGACCTGGCCCTCGCGCTCGTGGAGGAGGACCTGGGCCGTGCGGCCGCCCTCACCATCGCCCGTCACCTGGTCGTCTTCCTGCGACGCCCGGGCAACCAGGCCCAGTTCAGCGCCCAGCTGGCCGCCCAGACCGCGCAGCGCGAACCGCTGCGCGAGGTCCAGCAGTGGATCACCGAGCACCCCGAAGGCGACCTGAGCGTCGAGTCCCTCGCCGCCCGTGCCCGCCTCTCGCCCCGCCACTTCGCCCGCGCCTTCCAGACCGAGACCGGCATGACGCCGGGCCGGTACGTCGAGCGGGTGCGCCTCGAACACGCGCGGCGCCTCCTGGAGGACACCGCCGACGGCATCGAGGAGATCTCCCGGGCGTCCGGCTACGGCACGCCCGAGGGGATGCGCCGCGCCTTCGTGAAGACGCTCGGCGCGGCACCGGCGGAGTACCGACGCCGCTTCCGGCCCGCCCACATCAACTGAACTCCGCGGACCCGCCCGCCTCAACGGAACTCCGCGGACCCGCCCGCCTCAACTGAACTCCGAGGAGGAGAACCTCATGCAGATCGCCATCGTCCTCTACGACAGCTTCACCGCCCTCGACGCCGTCGGCCCGTACGAGACCCTCGGCCGCCTGCCCGGCGCGCAGACCGTCTTCGTCGCCGAGCACACCGGCCCCGTCCGCGCCGACACCGGCAATCTGGCACTGATGGCCGACAGGACCCTGGCCGAGGTGCCGAACCCGGACATCGTGGTGGTCCCGGGAGGCCCGGGCCAGATCCCGCAGATGGACAACGAGGCACTCCTGGGCTGGCTGCGGGCCGCCGACCGCAGCAGCACCTGGACCACCTCGGTGTGCACGGGCTCCCTGCTGCTCGCCGCCGCTGGGCTCCTCGACGGCCGCCGGGCCACCTCCCACTGGCTGGCCCTCGACCTCCTCAAGCGATACGGCGCCGAGCCGACGGGAGAGCGGGTCGTGTTCGACGGCAAGTACGTCACGGCGGCCGGCGTCTCCTCCGGCATCGACATGGGCCTCACCCTGCTGGGCCGGATCGCGGGCGACGAACGCGCCCAGGCCGTCCAGCTGATGACCGAGTACGACCCGCAGCCGCCCTACGACGCCGGATCCCCGCAGAAGGCACCCGCGCACCTCGTCGAGGAGTTCCGCACGACCGTCACTCTCAGGTAGTCCGGAGGTAGCCTCGCGCGGCCGGGATGAGGCCTCAGGGAGTCCAGGTGAAGCGGGGCTGCCGGCGTTCCAGGAAGGCGGTGACGCCCTCCGCGGTGTCGCCGCTGCTCCGCGCCTGCTCTGCCCAGTGCGCGTCCCGGTCCGTGTGCCCGTTCGCGAACTCCTTGGCCGCCGCCTGCGTCAGCAGCGAGCGCGCGGCCAGGACGCGCGTGAACTCCCCGACGCGCTTGTCGAGTTCACCCTCGGGCAGCACCTCGTCGACCAGGCCCGTGCGCAACGCCCGCTCCGCGTCGATCAACTCGCCCGAGAACAGCAGATACTTGGCGGCTCCCGGACCCACCAGCGACACCAACCGCCGTGTGGAGGAGGCCGGATAGACGATCCCCAGCTTCGCCGGAGTCACCCCGAACAGCGACCCCTCCTCCGCGAACCGCAGATCGCAGGCCGCCGCGAGCTGCGACCCGCCGCCCACGCAGTACCCGCGGATCGCGGCCAGCGTCGGCTTGGGGAAGGCGGCCAGCGCCTCCTCGGCGAGCACGGCGAGGCCCTGCGCCTCGTCCGGGGAGCCCCGCAGCGTCGATATGTCGGCGCCCGCGCAGAACGTGCCGCCCTCTCCGGTGAGCACGAGTGCCCGCACGGCGGGGTCGGCGGCCAGCCCGTCGAGCAGGGCGGGCAGCGCCCGCCACATGGCGGCCGTCATGGCGTTGCGCTTGGCCGGGTGGTGGATCACGACGGTGGCGACGCCGTCGCCGACACGGTGCAGCAGCTGAGGCTCCATACGCCGGATGCTAGCGGCATACCGCGAACGTACGATCAAGGAGGGACCGGAGGCGAGGAGACGCCGATGACCAGGTTCAGAGGCAAGGCGGCGACCAACGAGACCACGCGACTGCGCCGCGGCTTCGGCCGGCTCGCCGCGCTGGGCGTGATCCTCGTGCTCGCGGGCATCGTTGGGCTCGTCTACACCGGGTCCTGGGCATGGTCTCGGAGCGCCACGAGGACGAGCGGACCGACGGGCACGAATCGGGCGAGGCCGGCGCCAAACCCGTACAACCCGAATAGCTCTGGAAGTCGGCACAACGGGGACAGGAGCAGTCTCACAACTGACCGTGTCATACGCCGACGTTCAGAAGCTGTCGATAACTGCTGACTTCTGTTCAGGTATCCGGTGCGGACCAGCGCGTTACCAACACTCAAGGTGTGGTGACAATCGAGCGCAAGGGTGGCGACCGGACGATGGAGAACCTCGGGCGGAGGGCCGACCCGAGCCCTGAAAGCGGGACGGACGTGCCTCTCGGCCGGAGACCGCCGGGCCCGCTGCCGTACGAGGGGGTGTGGCGGTTCACCGCTCCCGCCATCGACGCCTCCGTGCCGCAGGCGCGACACGCCGTCCGCGACCTGCTGGCACGCCAGGGGGTGCCCGTCTCGGACGACCTCGTCCAGGGACTCCTGCTGATCGTCTCCGAACTGGTCACGAACGCGGTCCGGCACGCGGTGCTGCTGTCCCCGATGCTCGCCGTGGAGGTCGCCGTCGGCGCCGAATGGGTGCGCGTCTCCGTCGAGGACAACCATCCCTACCGCCCGACCGCCCTGGAGGCCGACCACGGGCAGACCGGCGGCCGGGGGCTGCTGCTGGTGCGGGAGGTCACCCGGGAGTCGGGCGGTGTGTGCGACGTCGAGCACACAGCGAGCGGCGGCAAGGTGATCTGGGCAGCCCTGCCGCTCACCGCCGGCGTCGTTCAGCGGGACGGGCTCACCAGCCCGCGGACGGGCCCGTCAGTTCCCTGATTGCGGGACGGGCCGCGTCCAGCACCGTCATGAACCACGACGAGAAGGTGTTCTTCGCGTGCCGCTCCGCCAGCTCGGCGGCGCTGACAAAGGCCGTCGAGCCGACCTCCTCCGGGTCGGGGCGCAGCGGCGACTGCACCATCCCGACGAAGAGGTGGTTGTACTCCTGCTCCACCAGGCCCGATGCCGGGTCCGGGTGGTTGTAGCGGACCGTGCCCGCCTCGGCGAGCAGCGACGGGGAGACCCCGAGCTCCTCGTACGTGCGCCGGGCCGCCGCCGCGAAGGGCGCCTCGCCCGGGTAGGGGTGGCCGCAGCAGCTGTTCGACCAGACGCCGGGGGAGTGGTACTTGCCGAGGGCGCGCTGCTGCAGCAGCAGCCGGCCGTGCTCGTCGAAGAGGAACACGGAGAACGCGCGGTGCAGCTGCCCGGGCGCCTGATGGGCGGCGAGCTTCTCCGCCGTGCCGATCGTGTTGCCGTCCTCGTCGACCAGCTCCAGCAAGATCGCTTCAGCGGTGCCGTTCGACGTACTGTGCGTCGCGGTGGCAGGTGTGATCGGCATACCCATCCTTCGCATCGGTCTCCGAACCCCAAGTCTGCCGTACGAGACCGGCACTCCCGGCACTTGGCGGCTCCCGCATGTCCTGCCCGGTGCCGCCGGCGAGGAATCGTCCAGGACATGGGGCATCAGGTGTTCGATGAGTACGCCGAATCCGCGTCAACAGCAGAGCGCGTCAATAGCGGAGCGCGTCAATGGCAGAGCTTCGTCTCGTGCTGCGCGTGCCCGCTCGGCTCCAGCTGGAACGTGCAGTGACCGACGTCGAAGTGGACGCCGAGGCAGCCCTGGAGCTCGTGGAGCATCTTCTCGTGGCCGATCGCGCTCAGGACGTCGGAGCTCACGACCACATGCGCGGACAGCACCGGCATGCCGGACGTGATCGTCCAGGCATGCAGGTCGTGCACGTCCTCGACGCCCGGCAGCGCCAGTATGTGCGCCCGCACCTCCGCCATGTCGACGTCCTTGGGGGCGGCCTCCAGCAGCACGTCGAGCGTCTCCTGGAACAGCTTCCAGGTACGCGGGACGATCATGAGGCCGATCAGGATCGAGGCGATCGGGTCGGCGGTCTGCCAGCCCGTGGTCATGATCACCGTCGCGGCGATGATGACCGCCAGCGAGCCCAGCGCGTCCGCCGCCACCTCCAGGAAGGCGCCACGTACGTTCAGGCTGTCCTTCTGTCCGCGCATCAGCAGCGACAGCGAGATCATGTTCGCGACCAGACCGATCACGCCGAACACGACGGTCAGACCACCGTGGGTTTCGGCGGGCGTCACGAAGCGCTGGATCGCCTCGTACAGGACGTAGCCGCCGACGCCGAGCAGCAGCAGACAGTTGGCGAGCGCGGCGAGGATCTCGGCCCTCGCGTACCCGAAGGTGCGCTTCTCGCTCGGCGGGAGGCTCGAGAAGTGGATCGCGAGCAGTGCCATGCCCAGGCCCAGCGCGTCCGTCGCCATGTGCGCCGCGTCGGCGATGAGCGCGAGCGAATCGGCGACGACACCGCCGACGATCTCGACCACCATGACGGTGAGCGTGATCGACAGCGCGACGCGCAGCCGCCCGCGGTACGCCGCTGCCGCCGTACCGGTGGCGAGAGCGTCGTGCGTATGCCCGTGGTCGTGCCCTGCCCCCATGAAAGCCGCCTCCTGTTCTCTGCTCGGGATCACAGTGAACTATGGGCGGCGGGTTTCGGGCAACGCGGCACTGAACACCGTTGTCATATGCTTTGACCTGCGGAAACTGTCCAGAAGCGATCCGCAGGTCAGAGCGCCGGCAAGGTCAGTGGGCCTGGGGCCCGGCATGGTGCAGCTGCCAGCCTTGCCACGCCGACTCGACCATCTCGCGCACCCCGCGCCGCGCGCTCCAGCCCAGCTCCCGCGCGGCCAGCGCGGCCGAGGCGACCGCGCGCGGGGCATCACCGGGACGGCGCGGCTCGACGACCGGCTGCCGGGTGTCGCCGCTGACCTCGCCGATGAGCGTGATGAGTTCGCGGACCGATACGCCTTCGCCGCGGCCGATGTTCACGGTCAGATCGCCCGTCGCGCCGCCGGCCAGCCGCTTGGCCGCCGTCAGGTGCGCGTCGGCGAGGTCGGCGACGTGGATGTAGTCGCGGACACACGTGCCGTCCGGCGTCGGGTAGTCGTCGCCGAAGATCCGCGGGGCCTCGTCGCGGGTGAGGCGGTCGAAGACCATCGGGATGACGTTGAACACTCCGGTGTCGGCGAGCTCCGGAGCGGCCGCGCCCGCCACGTTGAAGTAGCGCAGGCACACGGTCGCGATGCCGTGCGCCCGGCCCGCCGCCCGCACCAGCCACTCGCCGGCGAGCTTCGTCTCGCCGTACGGGCTCATCGGGGCGCAGGGGGTGTCCTCCGTGATGAGGTCCACATCGGGGTTGCCGTAGACGGCCGCCGACGAGGAGAAGACGAACCGCTTGATGCCCGCCTCCGCGACCGCCTCCAGGAGTGTCGCGAGACCGCCCACGTTGTCCTGGTAATAGCGCGTCGGCCGGTCCACGGACTCGCCGACCTGCTTGCGGGCGGCGAGGTGGACGACGCCCGTCACCGCATGGTCCGCGAGGACCCGCTTGAGCAGGTCCGCGTCGAGTGACGAGCCCCGCACCAGCGGAATGCTCTCCGGAAGCCGGTTCGGTATCCCGGCGGACAGGTCGTCGAGGGCGACGACGCGCTCCCCGGCCTCCGCCATCGCCCGCGCCACATGTGCCCCGATGTATCCGGCTCCGCCTGTGATCAGCCATGTCATGGGCGCCCACCCTAAGCGACCCCCGCGGTCTCCTATGCCGGGAATGCCGCGGTCTGGGAGCACGGGTTTGGAGCGCGGGCCCCGGATCCCTGATGATGATCGCGGTGGAGGTCAAGCGAAACCAGGTGGATCGGGCCGTGAACGGGTGGTGAACGCCCGCTTCCATTCATCCGATAGCCTCTGCCGACATGCCGCCCGGCCACGCTCCAGCCGTCGGGCCATACCATCACGCACTTGCCCGGCGCGGACGCGTCGGCACCCAGGGAGTGAGTTCGCTGTCGACCGCCATCCTCACCGGCCAGCCGGTCCCCGGATCGTCGCTTGAGGGCGATCTGCGGTCGCTCGGCTTCGACGTGCGGCTCGCCTCGGACGCGGGCGAGGCCGAGACGCTCCTCGCCGCCGTCCCGGCGGACCAGCGGGTCGCTGTCGTCGACGCCCGCTTCGTGGGCCACCAGCACGCGCTGCGCCTCGGCCTCACGGACCCCCGGTTCGCCGCCTCCGCACTGCCCGGCGCGATATCCGTGCGGCCCGAGGCCCGCCGCGCGCTGACCCGGGCCGTGGCCCGCGAGAGCTCCGCCCCGGGCGGCCTCGCCGAGCGTCTCACCACGGCCCTCGACGCGGACGGCGTCACCGTCCACCGCCCCGAACTCGGCACGCTCGTCGCCGCCGTCCCCACCGACCCGCAGGAACGCAACGAGGCCCGCCAGGCCGTCTCGGCCGTGGACGACGAAGCCGTACGCCTGCGCAGCGCCGTCAAGGCCCGCGACGGCTTCTTCACCACGTACTGCATCAGCCCGTACTCGCGCTACATCGCCCGCTGGTGCGCCCGCCGCGGCCTGACCCCCAACCAGGTCACCACCGCCTCGCTGATCACCGCCCTGATCGCCGCGGGCTGCGCCGCCACCGGTACCCGCGCCGGCTTCGTCGCGGCGGGCTTCCTGCTCCTGTTCTCCTTCGTCCTGGACTGCACCGACGGGCAGCTCGCCCGTTACTCCCTGCAGTACTCGACGCTCGGCGCCTGGCTGGACGCGACCTTCGACCGCGCCAAGGAGTACGCCTACTACGCGGGCCTCGCCCTCGGAGCCGCCCGCGGCGGCGACGACGTATGGGCGCTCGCGCTCGGCGCGATGATCCTGCAGACCTGCAGGCACGTCGTCGACTTCTCCTTCAACGAGGCGAACCATGACGCCACCGGCAACACCAGCCCCACCGCCGCGCTCTCGGACAAGCTCGACAGCGTCGGCTGGACGGTCTGGGTGCGCCGGATGATCGTCCTGCCCATCGGCGAGCGATGGGCGATGATCGCCGTGCTCACCGCGCTGACCACACCGCGCATCACCTTCTACGCGCTCCTCATCGGCTGCGCCTTCGCCGCGACGTACACGACTGCGGGCCGCGTGCTGCGTTCCCTGACCCGCAAGGCCGAGAGGACGGTCCGCGCGGCGCGGGCGCTGGCGGACCTCACCGACTCGGGTCCCATCGCCGAGGCGGTGGCCGCGGGACCGGTCCGCAGGGCGAAGACCCGCACCTATGCCGCGCCCCTCTGGGCCGCACTCGGCACCGTGATCCTGCTGGTCGACGTGTCGTTCCGGTCGTTCGGAAACTGGCAGGTGATCGTCGGCGCCCTCGTCTACGCGGCCTGCGCGGGCCGCGCGGTCGCGCACTCCCTCAAGGGCCCCCTCGACTGGCTCGTGCCACCACTCTTCCGGGCAGCGGAATACCTCACCGTGCTGATACTCGCTGCTCGCTCGGAGGTGAACGGGGCCTTGCCTGCGGCTTTCGGCCTGGTGGCCGCCGTCGCCTACCATCACTACGACACGGTCTACCGCATCCGCGGGAGCGCCGGCGCGCCCCCGCACTGGCTGGTGCGGGCGATCGGCGGGCACGAAGGCAGGACGCTGCTGGTCACCGTCCTGGCCGCGCTGCTCACCGCCGCACAGTTCAAGGTCGCGCTCACGGTGCTCGCCGTGGCTGTGGCCGTGCTGGTGCTCGTCGAGAGCATCCGCTTCTGGGTGTCCTCCGGGGCCCCCGCCGTACACGATGAAGGAGAACCCGCATGATCGGCCTCGTGCTGGCGGCCGGCGCCGGACGGCGTCTGCGTCCCTACACCGACAGCCTCCCCAAGGCTCTCGTGCCGGTGGGGCCCGCGGGCATAGAGGACAGCATCACGGTCCTTGACCTGACGCTCGGCAACTTCGCCGAGATCGGTCTGACCGAGGTCGGGATCATCGTCGGCTACCGCAAGGAAGCCGTGTACGAGCGCCATGCGGCCCTTGAGGAGAAGTACGGCCTCAAGATCACCCTCATCGACAACGACAAGGCCGAGGAGTGGAACAACGCCTACTCCCTGTGGTGCGGGCGTGACGCCCTCAAGGAGGGTGTGATCCTCGCCAACGGCGACACCGTGCACCCGGTCTCCGTCGAGAAGACGCTGCTCGCCGCCCGCGGTGACGGCAAGAAAATCATCCTCGCCCTCGACACGGTGAAGAACCTCGCCGACGAGGAGATGAAGGTCGTCGTGGACCCCGACAAGGGCGTCCAGAAGATCACCAAGCTCATGGAGCCGTCCGAGGCGACGGGCGAGTACATCGGCGTCACCCTCATCGAGGGCGTGGCCGCCGCCGAGCTGGCCGACGCGCTGAAGACGGTGTGGGAGACCGACCCCCAGCAGTTCTACGAGCACGGCTACCAGGAGCTCGTCAACCGCGGTTTCAAGATCGATGTCGCGCCGATCGGCGAGGTCAAGTGGGTCGAGATCGACAACCACGACGACCTTGCCAAGGGACGTGAGATCGCGTGCCAGTACTGACGAGGCTCATCCCCTCGCCGGTCGTCGTCGACATCCGTCCGGGTGCCCTGGACGATCTGGCGAGCGTGCTCTCCGACCAGCGGATCTCGCACTCGGGCAAGCTCGCCGTCGCGGTGAGCAACGGCTCCGGCGCGAAGCTGCGCGAGCGGATCGCCCCGGCCCTGCCGGGCGCCACCTGGTACGAGGTCGGCGGCGGCACCCTGGACGACGCGATCCGGCTGGCCGGTGCCATGAAGGCCGGACACTACGACGCGGTCGTCGGCCTGGGCGGCGGCAAGATCATCGACTGTGCGAAGTTCGCCGCGGCGCGTGTCGGCCTCCCGCTGGTCGCCGTGCCCACGAACCTCGCCCACGACGGCCTGTGCTCGCCCGTCGCGACGCTCGACAACGACGCCGGCCGCGGCTCGTACGGTGTGCCGAACCCGATCGCGGTCGTCATCGACCTCGATGTGATCCGCGAGGCCCCCGTACGGTTCGTGCGCGCTGGCATCGGCGACGCCGTGTCCAACGTCTCCGCCATCGCGGACTGGGAACTCTCGAACCGCGTCAACGGCGAGAAGATCGACGGTCTCGCCGCCGCGATGGCCCGCCAGGCCGGTGAGGCCGTCCTGCGGCACCCAGGCGGCGTCGGGGACAACGACTTCCTCCAGGTCCTCGCCGAGGCGCTGGTCCTCACCGGCGTCGCGATGTCGATCTCGGGCGACTCACGCCCCGCCTCCGGTGCCTGCCACGAGATCAACCACGCCTTCGACCTCCTCTTCCCCAAGCGCGCGGCGAGCCACGGCGAGCAGTGCGGCATGGGGGCGGCCTTCGCGATGTATCTGCGGGGGGCGCACGAGGAGTCGGCGTACATGGCGGAGGTGCTGCACCGGCACGGGCTGCCGGTGCTGCCGGAGGAGATCGGCTTCACCGTCGACGAGTTCGTGCAGGTCGTCGAGTTCGCCCCGCAGACCCGGCCCGGCCGCTACACGATCCTCGAACATCTCGACCTGACCACCCACCAGATCAAGGACATCTACGTCGACTATGCCAAGGCCATCGGTAGCTGAACTCCGCCCCGTCGTTCACCCCGCAGGGGTGAAGGACCGGCGCAGCGGTGAGCACTGGGCGGGACGCCTGTACATGCGAGAGATCTCGCTGCGCTGCGACCGCTACCTGGTGAACACCAGGATCACGCCCAACCAGCTCACCTACCTGATGACCGTCTTCGGCGTCCTCGCGGCCCCGGCCCTGCTGGTGCCGGGGATCGCGGGTGCCGTGCTCGGCGTGGTGATGGTCCAGCTGTACCTGCTGCTCGACTGCGTCGACGGCGAGGTCGCGCGCTGGAAGAAGCAGTTCTCGCTCGGCGGGGTCTACCTGGACCGGGTCGGTGCCTATCTGACCGACGCCGCGGTGCTCGTCGGCTTCGGCCTGCGCGCCGCCGATCTGTGGGGTCCCGGGCGGATCGACTGGCTCTGGGCGTTCCTCGGCACCCTGGCCGCCCTCGGCGCGATCCTGATCAAGGCCGAGACCGATCTCGTCGGCGTCGCCCGCCACCAGAGCGGGCTGCCGCCGGTCAAGGAGGCGGCGTCCGAGCCGCGCTCCTCCGGCATAGCGCTCGCCCGCAAGGCCGCCGCGGCGCTGAAGGTCCACCGGCTGGTGCTCGGGATCGAGGCGTCGCTGCTGATCCTGGTCCTGGCGGTGCTGGACACCGTGCGCGGTGACCTGTTCTTCTCCCGGCTCGGCGTCGCGGTGCTGGCCGGCATCGCGCTCCTGCAGACCCTGCTGCACCTCGTGTCCATCCTCGCCTCGAGCAGGCTGAAGTGAGCGCCGCGATGAAGGTCGGCGCGGTCGTCATCACGATGGGCAACCGCCCCGACGAACTCCGGGCCCTGCTGGACTCCGTCGCCAAGCAGGACGGCGACCGCATCGAGGTGGTCGTGGTCGGCAACGGCTCGCCCGTCCCCGACGTCCCCGCGGGCGTCCGTACCGTCGAACTGCCCGAGAACCTCGGCATCCCCGGCGGCCGCAACATCGGCATCGAGGCCTTCGGCCCCGGCGGCACCGACGTCGACATCCTGCTCTTCCTGGACGACGACGGCCTTCTCGCGCACCACGACACGGCCGAGCTGTGCCGCGAGGCCTTCGCCGCCGACCCCGAGCTCGGCATCATCAGCTTCCGTATCGCCGACCCCGAGACCGGCGCGACCCAGCGCCGCCACGTCCCGCGGCTGCGCGCCGCCGACCCGATGCGCAACTCGCGCGTCACCACCTTCCTCGGCGGCGCCAACGCGGTCCGTACGAAGGTCCTGGCCGAGGTCGGCGGGCTCCCGGACGCATTCTTCTACGCCCACGAGGAAACCGACCTGGCATGGCGGGCCCTCGACGCGGGCTGGATGATCGACTACCGGTCCGACATGGTGCTGTACCACCCGACGACCGCGCCCTCGCGGCACGCGGTCTACCACCGCATGGTCGCCCGCAACCGCGTCTGGCTCGCTCGGCGAAACCTTCCCGCGCCGCTCGTTCCGCTCTACCTCGGCGTCTGGCTGCTCCTGACGCTGCTGCGCCGCCCCTCGCGCCCCGCCCTCAGGGCGTGGTTCGGCGGTTTCAGGGAGGGATGGACCAGTCCGTGCGGGCCCCGGCGTCCCATGAAGTGGCGTACGGTGTGGCGGCTGACCCGACTGGGCCGACCTCCTGTCATCTGACAAGCTCGTTTCTGAGAGCATTCGTGGCCGTAACCCGGTCTCTGGCTCATGCCTACGCCCGACCAGGCTGTGCGCATCTTGAAGACGAAAGTTTCCACTTGTGAGTGAGACAACGCATGACGGCGGAGTCGCGGTGAGCGACCGACCGTCGCCCGACGACGGGCTCTCCGCGGCCGAGCTGGCCGCCAAGTACGGGCTCGCGGTCAGCGGTGCCCGGCCCGGACTCGGCGGATACGTCCGGCAGCTGTGGGGACGGCGGCATTTCATCCTCGCCTTCTCGCAGGCGAAGCTCACCGCCCAGTACAGCCAGGCCAAGCTGGGCCAGCTGTGGCAGGTCGCCACACCGCTGCTGAACGCGTTCGTGTACTACCTGATCTTCGGCCTGATCCTGAAGGCCAACCGCGGGATGTCGCAGGAGGTGTACATCCCGTTCCTGGTCACGGGCGTCTTCGTCTTCACCTTCACGCAGAGCTCGATCATGGCCGGCGTCCGGGCGATCTCCGGCAACCTGGGCCTGGTGCGCGCGCTGCACTTCCCGCGCGCCTCGCTGCCCATCTCGTTCGCGCTCCAGCAGCTCCAGCAGCTGCTCTTCTCGATGATCGTGCTGTTCGTCGTGGCGGTCGCCTTCGGCAGCTACCCCGGCCTGTCCTGGCTGCTGATCATCCCGGTGCTCGCACTGCAGTTCCTCTTCAACACGGGCCTCGCGCTGATCGTGGCGCGCATGGGCGCCAAGACGCCGGACCTGGCCCAGCTGATGCCGTTCGTCCTGCGTACGTGGATGTACGCGTCCGGTGTCATGTTCTCCATCCCGGTCATGCTGCAGGACAGGCCTGAGTGGATCGCCGACATCCTTCAGTGGAACCCGGCCGCGGTCTACATGGACCTGATGCGCTTCGCCCTCATCGACGGCTACGGCTCCGAGAACCTGCCTCCGCACGTCTGGGCGGTCGCGGGCGGCTGGGCCGTCCTCGTCGCCATCGGCGGGTTCGTGTACTTCTGGAAGGCGGAAGAGAGGTACGGCCGTGGCTGAGAACGTGTCCCACATTCCCACCGTCATCGCGGACGAGCTGCACATCGTCTACCGCGTCAACGGCGCCAAGACCGGCAAGGGCAGTGCCACCGCCGCCCTCAGCCGCATCCTCAAGCGCGGCGAGGAGCGCGGCGTCCGCAAGGTGCACGCGGTGCGGGGCGTCTCCTTCGTCGCCTACCGCGGCGAGGCCATCGGTCTGATCGGCTCGAACGGCTCCGGCAAGTCCACCCTCCTGCGGGCCATCGCGGGTCTGCTCCCCGCCGAGAAGGGCAAGGTCTACACCGACGGCCAGCCCTCGCTGCTCGGCGTGAACGCGGCCCTGATGAACGACCTGACGGGCGAGCGGAACGTCATATTGGGCGGGCTCGCGATGGGCATGTCCCGCGAGCAGATCAAGGCGCGCTACCAGCACATCGTCGACTTCTCGGGCATCAACGAGAAGGGCGACTTCATCACCCTGCCGATGCGCACCTACTCGTCCGGTATGGCGGCCCGCCTGCGCTTTTCCATCGCGGCCGCCAAGGACCACGACGTCCTGATGATCGACGAGGCCCTCGCCACCGGCGACCGCTCCTTCCAGAAGCGCTCCGAGGCCCGCATCCGCGAGCTGCGCAAGGAGGCCGGCACGGTGTTCCTGGTCAGTCACAACAACAAGTCGATCCGCGACACCTGCGACCGCGTCCTGTGGCTGGAGCGCGGCGAGCTGCGCATGGACGGCCCGACCGAAGAGGTCCTCAAGGAGTACGAGAAGTTCACGGGCAAATAGCCCAGGTAGCCCAGGGCCCCGCCGGAACTCCTCGGCGGGGCCCTGCGTCTGCAAAGGAAACGTCAACTCCGGCTGGCCTTAGGAGTCTTGACGCCAATCGGTGTGTTGTTGTGATGTGCAGGACACCCCCACGGGGTGCGCCGCGTTGTACAACGTAAGCTGTACACGTGCCGAATCGCGGCAAGTAGGGCGATAATGCGCGACACCCGGCACCGGCGCGCTGCACGGACCTCCGGGCGGCGTGTCCGAAATGGGCACTATTGGGTCGGCAGTGTAGAACGGGAGATGTGACGGCAATGGCTACGCAAACTCTCCAGCTCCGCGATGCGTGTGCCGTCCCCGCGCCGGGTGGCGAGCGGTGACCGATGCCGGTTCGGCGCGTACCGGCGATCCGGAGCGCGACACGCTCGACAAAGCCGCGGCCGAGAACTTCCCTGTGGCGCCCTTCTTCCTGCCCAGGGCCTGGCGCGACGACCTGATGGCCGTGTACGGCTTCGCCCGCCTCGTCGACGACATCGGTGACGGCGACCTCGCCCCCGGCGGCGCGGACGCCTGCCTGCTCGGCGTGTCGCCCGAGGAGGCCGAGGACCGCCTCCTCCTGCTCGACGCCTTCGAAGCCGATCTTCACCGCGTGTTCGACTCGACCCCGCGCCACCCCCTGCTGCGCCGGCTCCAGCCCACCGTCCGCCGCGCGGGCCTCACCCCAGAGCCCTTCCTCGGGCTCATCGCCGCCAATCGCCAGGACCAGCTGGTGAGGCGGTACGAGACCTACGACGACCTCCTCGCGTACTGCGAGCTGTCCGCCAACCCCGTCGGCCGCCTGGTTCTCTCCGTCACCGGCACCTCCACACCCGAGCGCGTCCGCCGCTCCGACGCGGTGTGCACGGCTCTGCAGATCGTCGAGCACCTCCAGGACGTCGCCGAGGACCTCGGCCGCGACCGGATCTACCTGCCCGCCGTGGACATGAAGCGCTTTCACGTCCAGGAGGCGGATCTCGCCGCCGCCACGGCAGACGCATCGGTGCGCGCACTGATTGCCTACGAGGCGGAACGCGCCGTGCACCTCCTGAATGAAGGCACCCCCCTCGTGGGTAGCGTCCACGGCAGGCTGAAGCTGCTGCTCGCGGGGTTCGTTGCGGGGGGAAGGGCGGCGATCCGTGCGGTTGCCGCCGACGGATACGACGTACTTCCCGGCCCGCCCAAGCCCGGCAAGCTCCAGTTGCTGCGCGAGGTGGGAGTGATTCTGCGAGGAAAGGGGTGATCCGGACCGTGGAGTCTCTACCGCACACGTCCGCACCGGTACTCGCCGCTTACAGCTACTGCGAGGCAGTGACCGGTCAGCAGGCCCGCAATTTCGCGTACGGCATCAGACTTCTGCCCACGCCCAAGCGCCGCGCGATGTCGGCGCTCTACGCGTTCTCGCGGCGTGTCGACGACATCGGCGACGGCGCGCTCGCACCGGACGTCAAGGTGGCCCGCCTCGAGGACACCCGGGCCCTGCTCGCCCGCATCCGCGCCGGCTCCGTCGACGAGGACGACACCGACCCGGTCGCCGTCGCCCTCAGTCACGCCGCCGCGTACTTCCCGGTACCCCTCGGCGGCCTCGACGAACTCATCGACGGCGTCCTCATGGACGTACGCGGTGAGACCTACGAGACCTGGGACGACCTGAAGGTCTACTGCCGCTGCGTGGCCGGAGCGATCGGGCGGCTCTCGCTCGGCGTGTTCGGCACGGAACCGGGGGCGCGCGGCGCCGAGCGCGCGCCGGAGTACGCCGACACGCTCGGGCTCGCGCTCCAACTCACCAACATCCTGCGGGACGTACGCGAGGACGCCGCGGGCGGGCGTACCTATCTGCCCGCCGACGACCTCGCCAAGTTCGGCTGCTCGGCCGGGTTCGACGGGTCGACACCACCGCCCGGCTCCGACTTCGCGGGCCTCGTGCACTTCGAAGTGCGTCGGGCCCGCGCCCTTTTCGCCGAGGGCTACCGCCTGCTGCCCATGCTCGACCGGCGCAGCGGCGCCTGCGTCGCGGCCATGGCCGGCATCTACCGCCGCCTCCTCGACCGCATCGAGCGCGAGCCGGAGGCCGTGCTGCGCGGCCGGGTCTCGCTGCCCGGGCGCGAGAAGGCGTACGTCGCCGTGCGCGGCCTGTCCGGTCTCGACGCCCGGCATGTGTCCCGCCGTACCGTCAGGAGGCGTGCCTGATGGACAAAATGGGCCAAGGTGATTCCATCGGCGAAAAGTGGCGGGCAACCCTCCGCTGCCGGGTGGCGTCCCAGACTGCAACGGCCGGCCGCGCACCGCTCGATCATCACGGCGCGGCCGCGGGGGAGGGTGCACGATGAGCGACGTCACGCGTTCCGCGGGCAGCTCCGGCGGGGCAGCCGCGGTAGTGGTCGGCGGAGGACTCGCCGGGATCACCGCCGCGCTCGCGCTCGCCGACGCCGGTGTACGGGTCACCCTGCTCGAAGGGCGCCCGCGGCTCGGCGGTCTCGCGTTCTCCTTCCAGCGCGGCGACCTCACCGTCGACAACGGCCAGCATGTGTATCTGCGCTGCTGCACCGCCTACCGCTGGTTCCTCGACCGCATCGACGGAGCCGCGCTCGCGCCTCTGCAGGATCGTCTCGACGTGCCCGTTCTCGACGCCGAGGGCACACCAGGACGGCGCCTGGGCCGGCTCAGCCGCGCCGCGCTGCCCGTTCCGCTGCATCTGGCGCGCAGCCTCGCCACCTACCCGCACCTCTCGCTCGCCGAACGCGCCAAGGTCGGGCGTGCCGCACTGGCCCTCAAGAGCCTGGACCTCGCCGATCCGGCACTCGACGCGCAGAACTTCGGCAACTGGCTCGCCCGGCACGGTCAGTCGCAGCGTGCCGTCGAAGCACTGTGGGACCTTGTCGGGGTCGCCACCCTCAACGCGGTGGCCGGCGACGCCTCGCTCGGGCTCGCCGCGATGGTGTTCAAGACCGGTCTGCTGTCCGACCCGGGCGCGGCCGACATCGGCTGGGCTCGCGTCCCGCTGGGCGAACTGCACGACACCCTGGCCCGCAAGGCGCTCGACTCCGCGGGCGTCCGTACCGAGGTCCGTACACGCGTCACCTCCATCTCCCTTGACGAAAACGGGCGTTGGGGCGTTCAGGTTCCCGGCGAGAGCATCGAGGCCGACTCGGTCGTCCTCGCCGTACCCCAGCGCGAGGCCCACGAACTGCTGCCCGAGGGGGCGCTCGACGCCCCTGAACGGCTCCTGGAGATCGGCACCGCGCCGATCCTCAACGTCCATGTCGTCTACGACCGGAAGGTGCTGAGCAGGCCGTTCTTCGCGGCGCTCGGCTCCCCGGTGCAGTGGGTCTTCGACCGGACCGGGGCGTCCGGGCTCACCGAGGGCCAGTACCTCGCGCTGTCGCAGTCGGCCGCGCAGGAAGAGATCAACGATCCCGTTTCCGTCCTGCGCGAGCGCTATCTGCCGGAGCTGGAGCGACTGCTGCCGGCCACGCGCGGGGCGCACGTGAAGGACTTCTTCGTGACCCGGGAGCGCACGGCGACGTTCGCACCCACCCCGGGCGTCGGGCGGCTGCGGCCCGGCGCTCGCACCAATGCCCCCGGCCTGTACCTGGCCGGATCGTGGACCGCCACCGGGTGGCCCGCGACCATGGAGAGTGCGGTCCGCAGTGGCGTCGGCGCGGCGGGAGCCGCGCTCGGCGCCCTGGGCCGGCCCAGCGATCATCTCTTCGAGCTCTTCGAGGAGGCAGCGTGACGCTCGATCTGCACGGGACCGGTCCCCGCACCCCCGGTATCGCAACAAGAGGAGAGACTGTGCCCACTGTGCCCCCGGCCGAAACGGCTGCCGACGCGGTGGACGTGACCGCGCTCCTGGAGCGCGGCCGGACCCTGACCACACCGGTACTGAGGGCGGCCGTCGACCGCCTGGCAGCTCCCATGGACACCGTCGCCGCTTACCACTTCGGCTGGATCGACGCCGAGGGCAACCCCGCGGACGGCGACGGCGGCAAGGCCGTACGCCCCGCGCTCGCCGTCCTGTCCGCGCAGGCCGCCGGCGCCGCCCCCGAGGTGGGCGTGCCGGGCGCGGTCGCCGTGGAACTGGTCCACAACTTCTCGCTGCTGCACGACGACCTGATGGACGGCGACGAGCAGCGCCGCCACCGCGACACCGTCTGGAAGGTGCACGGCCCCGCCCAGGCGATCCTCGTCGGCGACGCCCTGTTCGCGCTGGGCAACGAGATCCTCCTGGAACTCGGCACCGTCGAGGCGGGCCGCGCCACCCGCCGCCTCACCTCCGCCACCCGCGCCCTGATCGACGGTCAGGCCCAGGACATCTCCTACGAGCACCGCGACCGCGTCACGGTCGAGGAGTGCCTGGAGATGGAGGGCAACAAGACGGGCGCCCTGCTCGCCTGCGCCAGCTCCATCGGCGCGGTGCTCGGCGGCGCCGACGACTTCACCGCCGACGCGCTGGAGAAGTACGGCTACCACCTGGGCCTCGCCTTCCAGGCCGTCGACGACCTCCTCGGCATCTGGGGCGACCCGGAGGCCACCGGCAAGCAGACCTGGAGCGATCTGCGCCAGCGCAAGAAGTCCCTGCCGGTCGTGGCCGCGCTCGCCGCGGGCGGGCCCGCCTCCGAGCGCCTCGGCCAACTGCTCGCCGAGGACGCCAAGGCCAGCGACTTCGCGAACTTCTCCGAGGAGGAGTTCGCCGCGCGCGCCGCGCTCATCGAGGAGGCGGGCGGCCGCGAGTGGACCGCCCAGGAGGCGCGCCGCCAGCACACCATCGCCGTCGAGGCCCTGGACGCGGTCCAGATGCCCGGCCACGTGCGGGCCCGGTTCGTGGCGCTCGCGGACTTCGTCGTCGTACGGAAGAGATGATCACTATCGGTCGCATAAGCCTCGCGTAGTCGCCGGCCGGTGCCGCGGGCATCGAAGCACCGGCCGACGGCGGACCCACAGCAGAGACGTACCACTGCACGAAGGGGAAGCCATGACAGCGACGACCGACGGAAGCACCGGGGCACTGCCGCCCCGCGCTGCCTCGGCCAGCGGAACACACAGTGAGACGACTCCCGAGGCGGCCGGGACAGTCGAGACCCGAGACGCCGCCACGCGCGCCGTACAGCGCGCCACCGACTTCCTGCTCTCGAGGCAGGACGCCCAGGGCTGGTGGAAGGGCGACCTCGAGACGAACGTCACCATGGACGCCGAGGACCTGCTCCTGCGTCAGTTCCTTGGCATCCGCGACGAGTCGACCACACGCGCGGCGGGACTGTTCATCCGCGGCGAGCAGCGCGAGGACGGCACCTGGGCCACGTTCTGCGGCGGACCTGGCGAACTCTCCACCACCATCGAGGCATACGTCGCCCTGCGGCTCGCCGGGGACGCCCCGGACGAGCCGCACATGGCGAAGGCGTCCGCGTGGATCCGGGAGCGGGGCGGCATCGCCGCCTCCCGGGTCTTCACCCGGATCTGGCTCGCCCTGTTCGGCTGGTGGAAGTGGGACGACCTGCCCGAACTCCCGCCGGAGCTCATCTACTTCCCGAAGTGGATGCCGCTGAACATCTACGACTTCGGGTGCTGGGCGCGGCAGACCATCGTGCCGCTCACCATCGTCTCGGCGAAGCGTCCGGTGCGGCCCGCGCCGTTCCCGCTCGACGAGCTGCACGTCGACCCGCGGAACCCCAACCCGGTCAAGCCCCTTGCTCCCGTGGCGAGTTGGGACGGTGTCTTCCAGCGCCTCGACAAGGCCCTGCACCAGTTCCGCAAGGTCGCGCCGCGCGGGCTGCGCAGGGCCGCGATGAACACGGCCGCCCGCTGGATCATCGAGCGGCAGGAGAACGACGGCTGCTGGGGAGGCATCCAGCCGCCCGCCGTGTACTCGATCATCGCCCTGCGTCTGCTCGGCTACGACCTCGAACACCCGGTGATGCGCGAGGGATTGGCCTCGCTGGACCGTTTCGCCGTGTGGCGCGAGGACGGCGCCCGGATGATCGAGGCCTGCCAGTCGCCGGTGTGGGACACCTGCCTCGCGACCATCGCGCTCGTCGACGCGGGTCTGCCCGCCGACCACCCACAGCTCGTCAAGGCTGCGGACTGGATGCTCGGCGAGGAGATCGTGCGGCCCGGTGACTGGGCGGTCAAGCGGCCCCAACTCCCGCCGGGGGGATGGGCGTTCGAGTTCCACAACGACAACTACCCCGACATCGACGACACCGCGGAGGTCGTCCTCGCGCTGCGCCGCGTCCAGCACCACGACCCGGAGCGCGTCGACAAGGCCATCGGGCGCGGGGTGCGCTGGAACCTCGGCATGCAGTCGAAGAACGGGGCATGGGGCGCCTTCGACGTCGACAACACCAGTGCCTTCCCCAACCGGCTGCCGTTCTGCGACTTCGGGGAGGTCATCGACCCGCCGTCCGCGGACGTCACCGCGCACGTCGTGGAAATGCTCGCCGTCGAGGGACTCGCGCACGACCCGCGCACCCGCCGGGGCATCGAGTGGCTGCTCGCCGAACAGGAGTCGAACGGCTCCTGGTTCGGGCGCTGGGGCGTCAACTACGTCTACGGAACCGGGTCGGTGGTCCCGGCGCTCGTCGCCGCAGGACTGCCCGCCTCGCACCCGGTGATCCGGCGTGCCGTGGCGTGGCTGGAGTCCGTGCAGAATGACGACGGAGGCTGGGGCGAGGACCTGCGCTCCTACCGCTACGTCACCGAGTGGAGCGGACGCGGCGCCTCGACCGCCTCCCAGACCGGCTGGGCCCTCCTCGCCCTGCTCGCCGCCGGGGAGCACGACTCCAAGACCGTGGAGCGCGGGGTCGCATGGCTCGCGGAGACCCAGCTGGCGGACGGTTCCTGGGACGAGCCGTACTTCACCGGTACCGGCTTCCCGTGGGACTTCTCGATCAACTACCACCTCTACCGGCAGGTCTTCCCGCTCACCGCGCTCGGCCGGTATGTGCACGGCGAGCCGTTCGCCACGGCCAAGGGGGGTTGATGAGCACCAAGCCCGACCCGGCCCCGCTCCTGATCGCCTGCGCGCTCGGCATCGAGCACCTCGCCCTGCGCAGCGGCGACCGGACGGGGGCCGCCGGGCCCGTCACCGTGCTGCGTACGGGCATGGGGCCCAAGGCCGCCGCGCGCTCGGTCACCCGGGTCCTCGCCGACCCGGCGCTGCGCGAGGCCGCCGTGCTGGCCACGGGCTTCTGCGCCGGGCTCGCGCCGGGCATGCACCCCGGTGACCTGGTCGTCGCCGAGGAGACCCGGGACCCACGCGGCACCACTGTGTGCGCGGGAACCGACCTGCTGGTCAAGGAACTCGTGCGCACCATGCCCGGGCGCACCGTTCACACGGGGCCGCTCATCGGCTCCGATCACGTCGTCCGCGGTCACGAACGGGCGGACCTGCTCGCGACCGGCGCGATCGCGGTTGACATGGAATCGGCGTCCACGCTCCACAGCGCCGCGCGCACGGGCGCACGCCCGGTTGCGGCCGTACGGGTGGTCGTGGACGCTCCAGAACATGAACTCGTCCGTATCGGCACGGTCCGCGGTGGAATATCAGCTTTCCGTGTTCTTCGTGCCGTCCTTCCCGCTTTCTTTGAATGGCACCGTTCTTTGCTGCTCCCCCGGAGGTGAGCCAGATGGCCATGCCGCTTCGGCAGTCCATGAAGGTCGCTGCGTACCTGTTTGAACAGAAGCTCAGGAAGCGGGACAAGTTCGCGCTGCTCGTCGAGTTGGAGCCGCTCTTCGCGTGCAACCTCAAATGCGAGGGCTGCGGCAAGATCCAGCACCCGGCGGGCGTGCTCAAGCAGCGCATGCCCGTGGCCCAGGCCGTGGGCGCTGTGCTCGAATCCGGTGCGCCGATGGTGTCGATCGCCGGTGGCGAGCCCCTGATGCACCCGCAGATCGACGAGATCGTACGGCAGTTGGTCGCCAAGAAGAAGTTCGTCTTCCTGTGCACCAACGCGCTGCTCATGCGCAAGAAGATGGACAAGTTCAAGCCCTCGCCCTACTTCGCGTGGGCCGTGCACATCGACGGGCTGCGCGAGCGCCACGACGAGTCCGTGGCCAAGGAGGGCGTCTTCGACGAGGCGGTCGAGGCCATCAAGGAGGCCAAGCGGCGCGGCTTCCGGGTCACCACCAACTCGACCTTCTTCAACACCGACACCCCGCAGACCGTCATCGAGGTCCTCAACTACCTCAACGACGACCTGAAGGTGGACGAGATGATGCTCTCGCCCGCCTACGCCTACGAGAAGGCCCCCGACCAGGAGCACTTCCTCGGCGTCCAGCAGACCCGGGAACTGTTCAAGAAGGCCTTCGCGGGCGGCAACCGGCGCCGCTGGCGGCTCAACCAGAGCCCGCTCTTCCTGGACTTCCTGGAGGGCAAGGTCGACTTCCCGTGCACCGCCTGGGCGATCCCCAGCTACTCGCTCTTCGGCTGGCAGAGGCCGTGCTACCTGATGAGCGACGGGTACGTGCAGACGTACCAGCAGCTCCTGGACGAGACCGACTGGGACTCCTACGGCCGCGGCAAGGACGACCGGTGCGCCAACTGCATGGCGCACTGCGGCTACGAGCCGACCGCGGTCCTCGCCACCATGGGCTCCCTCAAGGAGTCCCTGCGCGCCGCCCGCGAGACCTTCACGGAAAGCCGCGGGTGACGTCATGACCGCCGTTTCCTTGGGCCTCCCCGAGGTGCCGGTCCGGCCGATCGCGGAGCGTCGCGTGTCGCGGCAGATCCAGGTCGGACCGGTGGCGGTCGGGGGCGGAGCACCGGTGTCGGTGCAGTCGATGACGACGACGCGTACGTCGGACATCGGCGCCACGCTGCAGCAGATCGCCGAGCTGACCGCGTCCGGCTGCCAGATCGTGCGCGTCGCCTGCCCCACGCAGGACGACGCGGACGCCCTCGCGACCATCGCCCGCAAGTCCCAGATCCCCGTCATCGCGGACATCCACTTCCAGCCGAAGTACGTGTTCGCGGCGATCGCCGCGGGCTGCGCCGCGGTGCGTGTGAACCCGGGCAACATCAAGCAGTTCGACGACAAGGTGAAGGAGATCGCGCGGGCCGCCAAGGACGCGGGAACCCCGATCCGTATCGGGGTGAACGCCGGGTCGCTCGACCGGCGGCTGCTCCAGAAGTACGGCAAGGCGACGCCGGAGGCGCTCGTCGAGTCGGCGCTGTGGGAGGCGTCGCTCTTCGAGGAGCACGGGTTCCGGGACATCAAGATCTCGGTGAAGCACAACGACCCGGTGGTGATGGTCAATGCCTACCGGCAGCTGGCCGCCCAGTGCGACTACCCGCTGCACCTCGGTGTGACGGAAGCCGGCCCGGCGTTCCAGGGGACCATCAAGTCGGCCGTCGCCTTCGGAGCGCTGCTCAGCGAGGGGATCGGGGACACCATCCGGGTCTCCCTGAGCGCGCCGCCCGCCGAGGAGGTCAAGGTCGGCATCCAGATCCTGGAGTCGCTCGGGCTGCGTCAGCGGCGTCTGGAGATCGTGTCGTGCCCGTCCTGCGGGCGCGCCCAGGTCGATGTGTACAAGCTGGCCGACGAGGTCACGGCCGGTCTGGAGGGGATGGAGGTCCCGTTGCGCGTCGCGGTCATGGGCTGCGTCGTCAACGGCCCCGGCGAGGCGCGGGAGGCGGACCTGGGGGTCGCCTCCGGCAACGGCAAGGGGCAGATCTTCGTCAAGGGCGAGGTCATCAAGACCGTACCCGAGTCGAAGATCGTCGAGACCCTCATCGACGAGGCGATGAAGATCGCCGAGCAGATGGAGAACGACGGCGTCGCGTCCGGAGAACCGGCCGTCACCGTGAGTTGACCAGCACGGACCGAGAGGGGGCCCGAGCGTGACGATTCTGGAGAACATCCGGGGACCACGCGACCTGAAGGCGCTGTCCGAGGCAGGGATCGGTGAACTGGCCGCCGAGATAAGGGAGTTCCTGGTGCACGCGGTCGCCAGGACCGGCGGTCACCTGGGACCCAACCTGGGCGTGGTGGAACTCTCCATCGCACTCCACCGGGTCTTCGAGTCACCCGTCGACCGCATCCTGTGGGACACCGGACACCAGAGCTACGTACACAAGCTGCTGACGGGACGTCAGGACTTCTCCAAGCTGCGCGGCAAGGGCGGCCTGTCGGGCTACCCCTCGCGCGAGGAGTCCGAGCACGACATCATAGAGAACAGCCACGCGTCCACCGCGCTCGGCTGGGCGGACGGGCTCGCCAAGGCCCGCCAAGTACAGGGCGAGAAGGGCCATGTCGTCGCCGTCATCGGCGACGGCGCCCTCACCGGCGGCATGGCGTGGGAGGCGCTGAACAACATCGCCGCCGCCAAGGACCGCCCGCTGATCATCGTCGTCAACGACAACGAACGCTCGTACGCGCCCACCATCGGCGGCCTCGCCAACCACCTCGCGACCCTGCGGACGACGGACAGTTACGAGCAGATCCTCGCCTGGGGCAAGGACGTACTGCTGCGCACGCCGGTCATCGGCCACACCATCTACGAGTCGCTGCACGGTGCCAAGAAGGGCTTCAAGGACGCCTTCGCGCCGCAGGGCATGTTCGAGGACCTCGGGCTCAAGTACGTCGGGCCGATCGACGGGCACGACGTAGGGGCCGTGGAGTCGGCGCTGCGGCGTGCGAAACGCTTCCACGGGCCCGTGCTCATTCACTGCCTGACGGAGAAGGGACGCGGCTACGAGCCCGCGCTCGCGCACGAGGAGGACCACTTCCACACGGTCGGCGTGATGGACCCGCTCACCTGCGAGCCGCTCGCGCCCTCCAACGGGCCGTCCTGGACCTCGGTGTTCGGCGACGAGATCGTGCGGATCGGGGACGAGCGCGAGGACGTCGTGGCGATCACGGCGGCCATGCTGCATCCGGTCGGGCTCGGGAAGTTCGCCGAGAAGTTCCCCGACCGGGTGTGGGACGTCGGGATAGCCGAGCAGCACGCGGCGGTGTCCGCGGCCGGGCTCGCGACGGGTGGCCTGCATCCCGTCGTCGCCGTCTACGCCACCTTCCTCAACCGGGCCTTCGACCAGCTCCTCATGGACGTCGCGCTGCACCGCTGCGGTGTCACCTTCGTCCTGGACCGGGCCGGCGTCACGGGCGTCGACGGAGCCTCGCACAACGGCATGTGGGACATGTCGATCCTCCAGGTCGTACCGGGCCTCAGGATCGCCGCGCCGCGCGACGCCGACCAGTTACGGGCCCAGCTGCGCGAGGCGGTCGCCGTGGACGACGCGCCGACGCTCGTCCGCTTCCCGAAGGAGTCGGTGGGGCCCTCGGTTCCCGCCGTCGACCGGGTGGGCGGGCTCGATGTCCTGCATCGCGGGGACCGCCCGGAGGTGCTGCTCGTCGCTGTCGGCGTCATGGCGCCCGTCTGCCTCCAGGCCGCCGAACTGCTCGAAGCCCGCGGCATCGGCTGCACCGTCGTCGACCCGCGCTGGGTCAAACCCGTCGACCCCTCGCTGCCCGGCCTCGCCGCCGAGCACCGGCTCGTCGCCGTCGTCGAGGACAACAGCCGGGCGGCCGGGGTCGGCTCGGCGGTCGCGCTGGCGCTGGGCGACGCCGAAGTCGACGTACCCGTACGGCGGTTCGGCATCCCGGACCAGTTCCTCGCGCATGCCAAGCGCGGTGAGGTGCTGGCCGACCTCGGTCTCACGCCCGTCGAGATAGCCGGGCGGATCAGCGCCGGCCTGGCCGTCAAGGACGAGCTGTCCAAGGCCGACGACGAACTGGCCAAGGTCGCGGACGAGCTGTCCAAGGAAGAGTTGTTCAAGGAGAAACAGGAATGACCGACCCTGCTCAGAAGCGGGAGTTCGACCTCGGCGCGCTGCTGGCCGAGCGCGGAGCCGAGCGCTACGAGCTGCACACCAAGTACCTCAACCACCAGCTCCCGCGCATGCTGCACACCATCGGATTCGACAAGGTGTACGAGCGCGCCGAGGGCGCCCACTTCTGGGACGCGGACGGCAACGACTACCTGGACATGCTCGCCGGGTTCGGGGTGATGGGCCTGGGCCGCCACCACCCCGTCGTCCGCCAGGCGCTGCACGACGTCCTCGACGCCTCGCTCGCCGACCTCACCCGCTTCGACTGCCAGCCGCTCCCCGGTCTCCTCGCGGAGCGGCTGCTCGGCCACAGCCCGCACCTGGACCGGGTGTTCTTCGGCAACAGCGGCACGGAGGCCGTCGAAACCGCGCTGAAGTTCGCCCGGTACGCCACCGGCAAGCCGCGGATCCTCTACTGCACGCACGCCTTCCACGGGCTGACCACCGGCTCGCTGTCCGTGAACGGCGAGTACGGCTTCCGCGACGGCTTCGCCCCGCTGCTGCCCGACACGGCCGTCCCGCTCGGCGATCTCGACGCCCTGGCACGGGAGTTGAAGAAGGGCGACGTCGCCGCGCTCATCGTCGAGCCCATCCAGGGCAAGGGCGTGCACGAGGCTCCGCCCGGATATCTGCGCGCCGCCCAGGAACTGCTCCACAAGCACAAGGCGCTGCTCATCGCCGACGAGGTGCAGACGGGCCTCGGGCGGACCGGGGACTTCTACGCCTACCAGCACGAGGAAGGCGTCGAACCGGACCTCGTGTGCGTGGCCAAGGCCCTCTCCGGCGGCTATGTGCCGGTCGGCGCGACCCTCGGCAAGGACTGGATCTTCAAGAAGGTCTACTCGTCGATGGACCGGGTCCTCGTCCACTCGGCGAGCTTCGGCTCGAACGCCCAGGCCATGGCGGCGGGCCTGGCCGTGCTCTCCGTGATGGAGAACGAGCAGATCGTGGCGGGCGTCCGGGCCACCGGGGAGCGGCTGAAGTCCCGGCTCGCGGCGCTCGTCGACACGTATGAGCTGCTGAGTGACGTACGCGGCCGGGGCCTGATGATCGGCATCGAGTTCGGGCGGCCCACGTCGCTCAAGCTGCGCAGCCGCTGGACCATGCTGCAGGCCGCGCGCAAAGGCCTGTTCGCCCAGATGGTGGTCGTACCGCTGCTGCAACGGCACCGCATCCTCACCCAGGTCTCCGGCGACCATCTGGAGGTGATCAAGCTGATCCCGCCGCTGATCATCGGCGAGCAGGACGTGGACCGCTTCGTCGAGGCCTTCACGGCCGTCATGGACGACGCGCACAGCGGGAGCGGGCTGATGTGGGACTTCGGGAAGACGCTCGTGAAGCAGGCAGTCGCGAACCGATGAGGAGTTTTGCCTCTGGGGCAAGGAATTTGCCCCAGAGGTAAATCTGGGGCTTAATGGAGACATGAGCCCTGTAGAGCCAGGGGCAGTGGACGAGCCGCCCGCCGAGCCGCCCGCCGAACTGCCCGTCGTCGCACCACACCTCCGTGCGCTGCGCCGCCGCGCCTCCCTCACGCTGGAGGCCGCCTCCCGCGCCGCCGGGCTCTCGCCCGCCCACCTCTCGCGCCTGGAGACCGGGCAGCGCCAGCCGTCGCTGCCGATGCTGCTCGCGCTCGCCCGTATCTACGGTACGACGGTCTCCGAACTGCTCGGCGAGACGGTCGCCGACCGGGACGCGGTCGTGCGCGCCGCCGGCATGGACCCGACCTCGGCGGGCGGCTGGACGTACTGGCAAGCGGGCGCGGCCGGTCGCGGCATGCAGGCGCTGCGGGTGCGCGTCCCCTACCGCTCGCAGGGCGACATCGTGCGTGTCCACCCCGGGGAGGAGTGGCTGTACGTCCTCCAGGGGCGGCTGCGAATGCGCCTCGGGGACACCGCGTACGTGCTCGCGCCGGGCGACAGCGCCCACTTCGACTCGCTCACCCCGCACCGCATCGCCGCCGCCGATGGCGACGGGGCGGAGCTCCTGTTCGTACACACCCTGCTGCAGAGCCCCACCGCCGCGCTGTGCCTCGGCCCGGCGACGGGGCTTCCGACCCCCGGAGAGACGTCATGACAGAACCCACGGAGCCCAAGAAGCGGTCGTCCCTGGAGGAGAAGTTCCCGCGTGCCCTGTGGGTGCGGCTGATCATCTACATCGCTGTCGGCCACCTCTTCGCGGCCTTCATCTATCTGCTGTTCGAGCTGGGCGCGCAGCACCAGTAGCCGTCAGTCGAGAAGCTTCTCGCGCAGGCGCCCCCGGAGCTCCGGGGTGATCCGCAGCGCCTGCTCCAGGTAGGGGTCGACGCCGCCCCAGGTCTCCTCGATCGTCTCGAAGGCCGCCGCAAGGTATTCGGCGCGCGCGTCGAAGAGCGGGCTGAGCAGATCCATGACCTCCGGGGAGTACGCGGAGGCGGAGGTGCTGCTGCGGCGCACCCGGTAGCGGCGGTGCTTGGCGTTCGACTCCAGGTAGTCCGCCACGATCGCGTCGCGCTCGACACCGAGGGCGAGCAGGGTCACGGCTATCGACAGGCCCGCGCGGTCCTTGCCGGCCGCACAGTGCATCAGCGCGGGCACGCTGTCGTTCGCCAGTGAATGCAGCACCTGGGAATGCTCGGAGGTGCGCTCCTTGATGATCGTGCGGTAGGAGGCGATCATCCGGTTCGCGGCCTGGCCGTCCGAGAGAAGTGTGCGCAACTGGTCGATGTCACCGTCGCGGACCATCTTCCAGAACTCCACACCGTCGGCCGGGTCGGTCAGCGGAAGATTCACATTCCGTACACCCGGCAGTTCGACGTCCGGGCCCTCCAGCTTCTGGTCCGCGGCATTGCGGAAGTCGAAGATCGTGTGCAGCCCCAGGGAGGTGAGGAACGCGGCGTCCTCCTCGCTGGCGTGCGCCAGGTGGCCGCTGCGGAAGAGCTGTCCGTGCTTCACTCGCCGGCCGTCCACGGTGGGCAGTCCGCCCACGTCCCGGAAATTGCGCACTCCGGCAAGCTCGGGCTCGGTCGACGGGACCTGCTGCGTCACGGGGGCTCCTCCCATTCGGCCGTCGTCGCTGCCGGGCCTCGCTCGGCGGCCCCGACGGCTCCTGCTTTTCGGGTCGCGCTCTTGACGATACGACATGGGTTCCTGAGGCAATGAGTTGTCCACAGGCACTGCCGTCGGAGCCCTTGCCCCGCCCCGCCCTCGCCCTTGGCCCGCCCCGCCTTCTCCGTGCGGACGGACGAGCGGCGGCGCCGAGTGGCGCTTCGAGGAGCACGCGTCGGACGGCGACGAACTGGGGCCGCGCTTCCCGGACGCCGGGCCGGTGGATCGGCCTCTCCGGCGCGCCCTCCGGCTCTATTCCCTAGTTGGCCAATACTTGGCGAGTGGCTTATCTCACCATCCGTCAACCCCTCCCTACGGTCGCGTAGCTCACATCGGAACGGGAATCATGGGCCGACGTGGCAAACGATTCGAAGAGTGACAACACATCAGTGATCGGGTCGTACGTGGCGGTGGGGGACAGCTTCACCGAGGGCGTCGGCGACCCCGGCCCTGACGGGGCCTTTGTCGGTTGGGCCGACCGTTTCGCGGTTCTTCTCGCGGACCGGCGGCCCGAGGGCGACTTCAAATACAACAATCTAGCCGTACGCGGCAAGCTGCTCGACCAGATCGTCGAAGGCCAGCTCCAGCGCGCCAAAGAGCTTGCCCCCGAACTGGTTTCCTTCTGCGCGGGCGGCAACGACATCATCCGGCCCGGCACCGACCCCGACGAGGTCGCGGAGCGCTTCGAGCGCGCGGTCGCCGACCTCACCTCCGCCGTCGGCACCGTCATGGTGACCACCGGCTTCGACACCCGTGGCGTGCCCGTGCTGAAGCATCTGCGCGGCAAGATCGCCACGTACAACGGACATGTGCGGGCCATCGCGGACCGGTACGGCTGTCCCGTGCTCGACCTGTGGTCGCTCAAGACGGTCCAGGACCGCCGCGCCTGGGACGGCGACCGGCTGCACCTCTCGCCCGAGGGCCACACCCGGGTGGCGCTCCGCGCCGGCCAGGTGCTCGGTCTCGACGTACCCGCCGACCCGGACCAGGCGTGGCCGCCGCTGCCGCCGCGCGGCACGCTCGAAGTGCGGCGCGACGACATCCAATGGGCGCGCGAATACCTGGTCCCGTGGATCGGGCGGCGGTTGCGCGGGGAGTCGTCGGGGGACCATGTTGCGGCCAAGGGGGCCCTTTCGCCCGACGACATCAAGATGCGGATCGAGGCGGTGGCCTGAGCCGCGCGGGTCGCGTCGGGGCCTGAGGCCGCGCGGGTCGAGGCGGAGGGCATGAGTCGTAAGGGTCGCCTCGGGGGGCCTGAGGCGCGCGGGCCGAGTCGTGGCCTGAGGCTCGGCAGCCGAAGCCCCGGCGGCACGTGGAGGAACCGCCGGTGGCTCGACCGGTGAGGTGACAGCGTGGGAGTGGCGCGGGGCGGGGCGCGGTCGGTGGTGCTGGGATGACCGCGAACCGCCCCGCCGTCCCGAGAGGGGAGACGCCCGAAGGAGACTCCGCATGCCGCTCGGCCTCGGTGCGTCCACCGCACTCGCCGTGACCCTCCTCGCCGTAGGCCTCCAACAGGCGGTGACGGCACCCGCGTTCGCGCTGCCCGGGCGCCCGGGACTGAGCGCCGAGCCCACCCCCTCGACGGTCACCGTCACCGGCCAGGGCAGCACCACCGCCGCGCCGGACCTCGCGATCATCGGCGCGGGCGTCGACGCCACCGCGAAGACGGCGAAGGAGGCGTTCGCCGGGTGGAGCGCCGCGTCGGACGCCCTGCTCGACGCCGTACGCGCCCAAGGTGTGGCGGAGCGCGACATCCGTACCGACAGCCTCTCGCTGTTCCCGGTCTACGAAGACCAGGGCGGCGTCTCCCAGTTGACGGTCTACCGAACGCTTGCCCAGTGATCCACGCTTCAGGGGAGAGGTGAAGGGCATCCTTGGCTCAGCGGCCCGGAGGGCTGCAGAGCTGCTGCTAATGTCGCCTTGTCCGACAACGTAGTTGGCGGACCTACCGCCGGACGGGCGGGAAGTCACGCCTGTGGAGACCAGGTAAGACCGCTCCTCGCGGAACGGCACAGGTCGCTGAAGCAGGAACCCACGGTGGTTCCGCGGAGCGGTACGGACCGGAATCGCCGCCCTTCAGGGCGACGTGGACGTCAAAAGGCCGCGCAGTCGTTCGCGGCGAAGGTCCGTGACATCAGCAGGACGGGTGCGGTTTTGCTGATGTCACGGACGCGACCGGCGACGCGGGCCGCGGTGGGCCGGCGGCTCCGCGAGGCGAGGCGCAATCAGCGCACCGCCGCCGCCAACGCCTCCCGCTCAAGCCCCAGTTCACGCGCGAGCGCCTCGTCCACCCACTCCTGGGTCCGCGCCCGCGACACCGCACCCGTGTACGCCGTCATCTGGACGGCCAGCCCGTCCAGCAGCGCCGTGAGCCGCAGGGCCGCCCCCGTGGGATCCGGGCAGTGGAACTCGCCCGCGGCCACCCCCTGCGCGATCACCTCGGTGATCGCGGCCTTCCACTGCTTGTCGAGGTCACGCGTGACCTCGCGCAGCGCGGGCTCGCGCAGCGCCGCCGCCCAGCCCTCGATCCACAGCCGCCATCCCTTGGCCTGCCCGGTCGGCGCGTACCAGCGTACGGCGGCCCGTAGCCGTCGTAGCGCCGTCGTCCGGCGGCCGAGCAGCTTGCGCAGATGGGCGAGGTCGTCCTCGGCCGCGTACGTGAATGCGGCGGCGACCAGCTTCTCCTTCGTCGAAAAGTGGTACAGCACCAGCGCGTTGCTCACCCCGAGTGCCGAGGCCACGTCGGCGATCCGCACCGCCGCCACACCCCGCGCCTCGATCTGCTCGACGGCGGCCCGCAGCAATTCCTCACGCCGCTCCGCCACGCTCAACCGCACTCTCGCCACGCGGCAACCCTAATCCCTCGCCGGGGCGCCGCCGGACGGTGGCTGCGAGCAGAGGAACTCCGGGCCGCCACCCGGCACTTGTCCGTGCCCGGTGTGGAAGGACTCCCGGCGGAACGTGATCACGTCCCGCAGCTGCCCGTCACCCGTACCACCCGAACCGCTCCGCGATCACCGGCAGCCGGTCGGTGACGATGGCGTGCGCGGCGGTCCGCGGCGTCGTGCCGTCGGCCTCCGCGCGGGCCAGCATCTGGTCGATCAGGGCGCGCATGGAGCGCCGCGTGTACGCGAACGCCTCCTCCGCGTCGGCGCCGATGTCACCGAACAGCGTCCACCACCACCAGGCGTTCGTCCCGGAGTTGACCACCACGTCCGGCAGGACGGTGACTCCGCGCGCGGTGAGCAGTTCCTCCGCCTCGGCCAGGACGGGCATGTTGGCCGCCTCGACAATCCAGCGGGCGGTGATGTGCCGCTGATTCACGGCGTCGATCGTGTACGAGACGGCGGCGGGCACCAGCACCTCCGCGTCGGCGGACAGCCAGGCGTCGCCGGGGAGTCCACGGTCGGCGGGGCGCAGCGCCGAGCGGTCGACCGTCCCGTACGCGTCACGCGCCGAGAGCAGCGCCTCGACGTCGAGGCCCTCGGGGTTGGCGATCGTGCCCTCGACGTCGGCGACGGCCACGACGTTGAGTCCCGCGCGCGTGAGGAACCGCGCCGTGGCCCCGCCCATGGTGCCAAGACCCTGCACGGAGACACGCGTCCCCGCGTACGCCACCCCGGCGCGGTCCAAGGCCGCGAGCACCGACTCGGCGACGCCGCAGCCGCCGACCAGTTCGTCGAGACCGATGCCGTCCACCTCGACCGCGAAGGCGTCCGCGAGCCGCCGGCGTGCCGTCTTCTCGTCGTCCAGCAGTGGGTAAACGGCCTGGATGGACGAGACGAGCCCCGCCTCGTCGGCCGCCCGGTCAACGAGGTCCTGGGTGAGGCCCAGGTCCTCTCCGGTGGTCCAGAAGCTCTCGATGTACGGGCGCATGGCGCGCAGATAGCGCACCAGAAGTCCGTACGCCGCCGGGTCCTGGGGGTCGCAGTCGATGCCGCCCTTGGCGCCGCCCAGCGGGATGTAGTGGCCCTCGGGGTTGTAGTGCAGCGCTTCCTTCATGGTCATGCCGCGGGCGAGCCCGGCGACCTCGTCCAGCGTGCAGCCGGGCCGCATCCGCAGTCCGCCGCTGGAGACGCCTCGCACCAGCCGGTCGACGACGAGGAACCCCTGGCGGCCGGTGACATGGTCCGTCCAGGTGAGCGTCATCAGGGGGGCGGTCATGAGGTCTCCGTATGTTGTCGGGTGGTCGGGGCCGACTGTGCCGATGGGGCAGTTACTGAATCATCGGTCAGTATTGGGAGCGGGTGCGGCTGTGTCAACGTACTGAATGGATGATCAGTATGGGGTCGTGGGCCCGGTGGCTTCAGCTCGTACGCGGTTCCGCGGGCAGTGAGCACCCGTGTGCCCAGGGTGTTCGCGTACTTTTCCTTCGCGTGGAAGAAGCGCGTGCGCGGTGGGGTTGAGGAGATGGCGACCGAGGGCGCTATGGACATCGCGCTGTGACAGGGGCGACCCGGTGCTGTCAGAGGCGTCGACCATAATGAAAGCCTGACTGACTCCATCTGGAGGTATCCGTGACCGGTTTCCGTACCTTGAGCTCCGGGCTGCGTTCGCTGAGGCCCGCCGCATTTGGCGCGGATCCGGGTGGTGAGCGCCTTGAGCGCATCCGCAGATCACCGAATTTCGCGGACGGTGCCTTCAAGAACCCGGAGAGTGCCCGGATCAGCCCGGACGGCTCCATGATCGAGCTCGCGAGGGTCTACTTCCGCAAGGAGGAGCGCGTCCACCGCGCCCCGGCAGGGACGGTGCCGGTGCATGCGACGACGGTCGCCGACCTGGCCAGGCCCGCGCCGAGCGGGCTGCGGCTGACCTGGATGGGGCACTCCAGCGTGCTCGCCGAGATCGACGGACACCGCGTGCTCTTCGACCCGGTCTGGGGCGAGCGCTGCTCCCCGTTCAGCTTCGCCGGGCCCAAGCGGCTGCACCCGGTGCCCCTGCCGCTGGCCGCGCTCGGCCCGGTCGACGTGGTCGTCATCTCGCACGACCACTACGACCACCTCGACCTGCCCACCATCAAGGCCCTGGCCGGCACGGACACGGTCTTCGCGGTGCCGCTCGGTGTGGGAGCCCACCTCGAACACTGGGGTGTGTCGGCGGACCGACTGCGCGAGCTGGACTGGAACGAGACGACGAAGGTCGGCGGAATCTCCCTGACCGCCACACCGGCCCGGCACTTCTGCGGCCGCGGCCTGCGCAACGCGCAGCACACGCTCTGGGCCTCCTGGGCCGTCGCGGGCGACGAGCACCGGATCTACCACAGCGGCGACACCGGCTATTTCGACGGCTTCAAGGACATAGGCGCCGCGCACGGCCCGTTCGACGCCACGATGATCCAGATCGGCGCGTACAGCGAGTTCTGGCCCGACATCCACATGACGCCCGAGGAGGGCATGCGCGCCCACCTGGACCTTCAGGGCGGGCAGCCCTCGGGAGTAATGCTGCCGATCCACTGGGCGACGTTCAACCTGGCGACCCACCCCTGGGTGGACCCCGGCGAGGGGACGATGGCCGCCGCGCGCGCGATCGGCGCGCGCGTCGCGCTGCCCTGCCCCGGCGAGCCCTTCGAGCCCACCGCGGAGACCGTCCCGTCCGCGCCCTGGTGGCGCGGCGTGGCCCTGGCGCCGGCGGGTGGCTGGCCCGCCATCGAGGAGACCGTCGCCGACACACCGCGTGATGTCGCCGATGGCTCGACGGAGGACAGCGGAGAGCCGGAGACGGTGCCCGCGGGCTGAATGTCCGAACGCCGGCGAGGGCCGGGGAGCGTACTGCTCCCCGGCCCTCGCCGTTTGTTTGTGACCACTTCTGACCAGCTCCGATCGGGTCGACGCCCCGATAGAACGCGTGCCCGATGGAGGTATCGGTCTGTCGTACGAGGCCTCATACCAGAGCGGGACCATGTGCGGGGGAGTTTGTCAACTGCCCACCGCAGATGATGGGTTGGCGACTACTGTCAGTTGCCGTCGGGCGACGTGGGGCCGTTTTTTTCGGCTCTCTCGACCGGCACCGCGATGGCGCACGCCCGAGTCGCGCACGATCCGAGGGGGCCCCTGTGCCCCCGACGCCACAGTACGAGGACACCGATGTCTCAGCTTCGCGCACCGGCCGCACGCCCAGACCGCCGCGAGGGCGGGCGGCACGGGCGACCCGTCGCCCACACCGCCCCCTCGCTCCCCGAGACCCACCTGCGGCCCCAACTGCTGCGCCTGGCCGTCCTGCCGCCGATCGCGGTGGCCCTCAGCGCGAGCGCGGCCGTCCTGTTCACCGTCCGCTCCACAGGAGCCCGGCCCGGCCTCACGCTGTGGGCCGTCCTCGCCGGAGCCGTGGGCGTGACCCTGGCCGGCATCCTGATCGCCGCCGTGGCCGCCGACCGCGCCGCCCAGTCCGTACGGGAGCGGCTGGGCGCCCTGCGACGCACGAGCGCGCGCACCGAGGCCGACCTGCGCGCCCTCGTCGAAGGGCTGCGCCGGGGCGACAGTCCGCCCGCCCGCAAGGCGCGTCGCCAACCTCCCGCGGACGCCGACGACTTCGAACTGCTCGCCGCTGACCTCTCGCGCGCCCACGACGGTGCCGTCGCGGCCGTCGTGCAGGCCGCGCAGCTCTCCAGCCACGCGGGCAGCGAACAGAAGGTCGAGGTCTTCGTCAATCTGGCCCGGCGGCTGCAGTCCCTCGTGCACCGCGAGATCTCGATCCTTGACGAGCTCGAGAACGGCATCGAGGACCCCGACCTGCTCAAGGGCCTCTTCCACGTCGACCACCTCGCCACCCGCATCCGGCGTCACGCCGAGAACCTCGCCGTGCTCGGCGGTGCGGTCTCGCGCCGCCAGTGGAGCAACCCCGTGTCCATGACGGAGGTGCTGCGGTCCGCGATCGCCGAGGTAGAGCAGTACTCGCGGGTCAAACTGGTTCCCCCGATCGATGGCATGCTGCGCGGGCACGCGGTCGCGGACGTGATCCACCTGCTGGCCGAACTCGTCGAGAACGCCACGGTGTTCTCGGCCCCGCACACCCAAGTGCTGCTCCGCGCAAACCTCGTCACCTCCGGGCTCGCCGTCGAGGTCGAGGACCGGGGCCTCGGCATGCCGCTCGGCGAGCAGAACAAGATGAACGCCCTGCTCGCCGACCCCGACCAGGTCAACGTCGCCAGCCTGCTGCAGGATGGGCGCATCGGCCTGTTCGTGGTCTCGCAACTCGCCCGGCGGCACGGCATCCACGTCCGGTTGCAGTCCAACATCTACGGCGGTGTCCAAGCCGTACTCGTCGTGCCACAGGGGCTGTTGGGGGCGGCGCCGGGCGCCCCTGGGGGCGTAACGCAGGGGCAGCACCGGGAGATGACCGGGGGACGGGGGCCGTCAGAGAGGCCGCAGACCGCGCAGGCGGCGTCGGCACCCGCGGCGCCCGGAGGCCGTGCGGTGCCCGCTGTGCCGCGGCAGTCCCAGCGCGACCAGGCACCGCCGCCCGCCGCGCCGGGTGCACCGGCCCCGCCGGTCGCGGGTGGCGGCGGTCCCACGCCGCTGCCCATGCGAGATACCCACAGGGACCGGCCCAATCCGGCGGACGCCGTGCCCGGCATTCGCCCCGAAGACCGGCGCATCGCCGTGGAGAACGTGGCCGCTCCGCTCACACCGCAGGGCGGAACCGTCCGCGGCACTATGGGCAAGCCCCAACTGCCCACGCGACGCGCCCAGGAGCACCTCGCGCCCCAACTGCGGGACGGGCCCGCGCCCCGACAGGACACGGAGTACGTCGTCGGCCACGACCCGGGTCTCATGGCGGCGTTCCAGCGCGGCATCGGACTCGCGGAGGCGGCCCACGCGGAGGCGGAGCGCAGGGAGGCACCGTCGATGGAGGCGCCATCCATGGAGGCATCGCCCAGGGAACGGGCACACCTCGACCTGGTGCACACGGAGCCGCTGCCGCCCCTGGAAGTGGTCCGGGTGGAGGTGCCGCCTGTGGGTGCGCCCCACATGGACCGTGCCCTCGGAGACAAGGCGGCCAGGGACCGCGCCCACATGGATAACGCGCATATGGACAACGCGCATATGGACAACGCGCATATGGACAACGCGCATATGGACAACGCGCATATGGGCAGTGCGCACATGGAGCGATCGCACATGGATGCGCTGCACATGGACGGCGGGGCCCAGGTCGGCGAGGCATCGTCCGCGCGTGCCACTCCCCGCGGCGCGACCTCCACCGGCGCCGCCTCCACCGGCGCGACCTCCACCGGCGCCGCCTCCACCGGCGCCGCCCCCACGGACGTACGACCGACAGACGCGACGCGCGCATCCTCGGCGCACATAGCCGAAGCGCACACGGCGCACGCGCCGGCGCCCCACGAGGCGCACGGGACGCGGGGCACCGCTCCCGCGCCCGCCCCCGGACACGACCTCACCGCCCGGCACGACGGGAGCGCACCGGCCGAATGACCACGCCCCTCACCACGCCCCTCACTACCCCCACCCTCACCCCCACCCCCTCCGCTCCCGCAGACCTGCGTACTTCAAGGAGTCGATCCACTATGGCGAGCGATGCGCCGACCGGCCATGTATCCGATCTCGACTGGCTGATGAGCGGCCTCGTACAACGCGTACCGCACACCACAAGCGCGGTACTGCTGTCCTGCGACGGACTTGTGAAGTCGGTTCACGGCCTCGACCCGGACAGCGCCGACCACATGGCGGCGCTGGCGTCCGGCCTCTACTCCCTCGGCCGCAGCGCGGGCCTCCGCTTCGGGGACGGCGGCGACGTACGGCAGGTCGTCGTCGAGCTCGACTCGACCCTGCTGTTCGTCTCCACCGCGGGCTCCGGCACCTGTCTCGCCGTGCTCGCCGGCCGCGAGGCCGACGCGGCGGTGCTCGGCTACGAGATGGCGATGCTGGTCAAGAGCGTGCGGCCGTACCTGATGACCGCGCCCCGGCAGCCCGCCGTCGGACCCTCGGCACTGAGGCCTTGAGTGTGGCCGCGGCCGGCGACGGCCCCTGGCTCGATGACGCGGCCGGACGCCTTGTGCGCCCCTACACGGTCAGCAACGGCCGGACCCGGCCGACGACCGCGCTCGACCTCCTCTCGCAGGTGAGGGCCACTGGATCCACCCCCCTCGGCTACCTCGGCCCCGAGCACACCCAGGCACTCGAACTGTGCCGGGCGCCCGTCTCGGTCGCTGAGACGGCCGCCCATCTGAAGCTGCCGGCGGCGGTCACCAAGGTGCTGCTCTCCGACCTCGTCGACTGCGGGGCGCTCACCACGAAGCCCGCGACCTTCCACCACAACCCCACTGACCAGTCTCTTCTGGAGGCAGTGCTCGATGGACTACGACGACAGCTCTGACCCCTTCCCCACCGCGCTGAAGATCCTGGTGGCGGGAGGTTTCGGGGTCGGCAAGACGACCTTCGTCGGCGCGGTGAGCGAGATCGCACCGCTCAGCACGGAGGAGCTGCTGACCACGGTCAGCGCCGCGACCGACAGTCTCGACGGCATCGAGAACAAGGTCGAGACCACCGTGGCGATGGACTTCGGCCGCATCACCCTCGATCGGGACCACGTCCTCTATCTGTTCGGTACGCCCGGGCAGCAGCGGTTCTGGTTCATGTGGGACGAGCTCTCCGAAGGCGCGCTGGGCGCGGTGATCCTCGCCGACACCCGCCGCCTGGAGGACTGCTTCGCCGCCGTCGACTTCTTCGAGCAGCGCGGCCTCGGATTCATCGTCGCCATCAACGAGTTCGACGGCTCCTACCGCTACGACCCCGAGGAGGTGCGCGCGGCCATCGACCTCGACGCCGAGATCCCCGTCGTGTGCTGCGATGCCCGGATCTCCAGCTCGGGCGTGCAGACCCTGCTCACCCTGGTCCGTCACCTCCTCGCCCACGCGCCCGCACACGCCCCGAGCCACGGAGCCCACATATGACGCCCATGCCACGTCACGGAGCCCACATATGTCCCCTGCGCGAGAGGCGGCACAGTGCCGGAGGCCAGGGTGCTGAGCGGGCGCCTCGGCATCGCCAACGTGTACATCGGCGACTGGCCCACCTACTGGATGGCGCCGGGGGCCCACGACAGCTACCTGTCGGATTTCCTGATGCGCAGCAAGGCAGTCGTCGGCGGTCTGTGAACCGGGGGCGGGCCGTCCCCGGGCCGTGTGACACCGGGCCCGGGGCGGGGTCGGCGCACTGCGGTCACGGCGAGGGCGGCGCATCCCGCCAGCGCGGCGGACAGCAGGCGGCCGGGGCGCCGTCGCCAGGCCAGGGCGCGCCCCGGGGGGCCGCCCTGGCCTGGCACACGGCACTGCACACAACATGCGGACATCACCTGTGTGGTGAGGGATTGTCAGCATGTGCCCCCTGGGGGGCGGTTGCGGTGGCGGGTGGGCGGAGGTCAGTGCGGCATGAGTAGCATGATGACCGTGCCCAGGGCCATCGACCCGTCCCAGAAGTGCCCGTAGGGCTCCTGCCCGGCGTGCGGGCCCGCCGCGGGGTACGGGGCGGTGCGCAGGGCAGGCATGACGCGGATCAGCGACCACAGGGCGTACGTCAGGAGGTACAGCGCCAGCGCGGCGGTGGTCGCTTCGGCGGCTGCCGGCGGGCCCGCGGTGTGGGCCGTCCACGCCATCCACGCCATCGCGGCCATGCCGACGGTATAGGGCAGTCTTCTGACGGTGGCGGCGAGGCGGGACTCCTGGTGCCGGCAGACGGCGGTGAGCGGGAACCACAGGGCGGCGGCCGCGAAGAACACCGCCTGCGCGGTGTGGTGCAGCGACCTGCCCCAGCTCCACGGCATCACCGCCATGACCAGGGCCATGGCGGTGTGCAGCAAGTGGTCGCCGCGTCCGCGCCATCCGGTGTTGCGGGACATCACGCCGCGCCGCAGCCCGTGGACGGCGGTGGCCGTGAACAGCGCGGTCAGCATGCAGTACACGGCATCGGAGGCACTCATGCCTGATCGCGCCCTCTCGCTCCGGAGCGACCTGCTCCGTTCGGAACCGGCGTGGATGTGCGGGTCAGGCGGTGGGCCGCGGGGCGCGCAGGTGGGCGCGCTGCTTGAGCTCCTCCTCGTCGACGAGCTCGAGCATGGGCTTGCCCGGCGCGCACATCATGGTGACCACGAACTCGGTCTTGGCGTCGGTGAGGGCGTTGCCGTCCTGGTAGTGGATGACGTCGCCGCCCGGCTCCCAGAACGTGCCGCCGGCCTCGACGACGCGCTCGGGCTCGCCCTCGAGTTCGAAGCGGACCGCACCCCTGATGACGTAACCGAACGCCGGGCCGGAGTGCCGGTGCGGCGGGGTGCCGGGGTCGCCGGGCTCCCACTCGACGTGGATCGTCATCGCCGAGGCGCCCTCGGGGACGGTGATCGGGGAGGCGTCTTGGAGCATCTTCGCCGCCCTGGTCCAGCTCGGGCCGTCCTCGCCGCCGGTCCCATGGCCGTGGCCGTGGCCGTCGTGCCCGTGCTGTGAGTTCTCCGACATTGTGTCTCACCTTCCATAGGCCCACCACGTCGTGGGCGGCACACCGTCCGCCGGACATGTGGTCGCGTATCTGGTCTCAAGATTGTTTCCTCACCATGACCGAGCACGCGGTGGATCCGTGACATCGGCGACGGCGGGCGGTGCCGTTCGCGCCCCTGTGCCGGTGGTGCGGTGTCACAACAACGCGGCGAGTCCTGTCCTATTAGGGCTTTGTCAGGTAACTGGTCTGTCCTGCCGGGTGTGGGTTGTGATCTCCTCAGGTGTGACACCTGAGGAGATGGAAGAGGTCCGTCCGCGGCTGGAGGCGTTCGCGGCCCAGATGCTGGGCTCGCCGCCGCGGCGGGACCAGCGGGCCATGTCCCTGGCGACGGAGCTGGTCGAGCGGCTCGAACGGCGGGAGGGCGAAGACCACTCACAGGGCACGCGAGGCATCTGACGGACGGGAGGCCAGGAGGCTGTACGCGGATTCGACGTCATTCAGTGAGAATCGGACGCCCCAGGTCCGGCGCGTTGTGAAGGGCGGCCGTGTCCACCGCGATCGCCGCGAAGAGTTCGGCTGCGTGTGCCAGAAGCATGCGCTGGTCGCCCGTATCTATCAGCGGGTCCTCACCCAGCGCCGCGACACGGCGGGCGAACTCCGCCCGAGTTGAAAGACCTTCCGCACTGAGCCCGGTGCCGAACGCCTGGTTGCGGACGAGCGCGAGATTGCCCCGCTGGTCCGTGGTCTGCTGCCGAGGACGCGGCAGGCACCCGTTGGACTCCTCCGACGCCGTGCAGCGCGTAGTGGGCAGCACCACGGAAAGGTGATGGAAGACTGTCTGCAGGTCCAGATACTGCGGGCCGTCCGGAATCCCTTTCTCGAACAGGTCCAGCAGGCTTCCCGTGAACCCCGTGTGGCGCCCCGTCAACTCGTAGAGCGCCGGAGTGTTCTTGTCGGTGGCGCACAGAATGTGAACGTCCCCGGCACCGGGTTCGTCCAGTGCTCGGGCGGCCCAGCAGCAGTCGAGGACCACAACTGACTGTTTTGCCCTCAGATACCGGAGGCGGCTGAAGACGGAACTGACGGGCAGGCCGGTGCGGACCGCTTCGGCCTGTTCGTCGATCGACCCGGGAAGCGCGAGGAACAGCTCCTTGCGTCCGCTGCCGGCGTCGGCGAGCGACCCCTGCATGCCGTGACCGACGTAGTAGAACAGGACGACGTCCGGCTTATGGCCCGCTATGCGATCGAGGACGCCGAGAACCTCCTCGGTGCTTCTGGGATTCGTCACCGTGAAGACGCGTTCCTTCGCGAACAGGCCTACGGGCCCGGTCAGGACCTGGGCGAAATCCTCAACGCTTGTCGCGGCCTGCGGAATCGGGGGCAGGTTACTGGGCGGAGAGTGCTGCTCGGACGTTCCTACGAGCACCGCCCACGAGTTCTCCCGGTCGACCAGACGTGTCGGCCACGGCACCTTCATCGAGCTCCCCTTCACACCTGGCAGTCGCGACGGAGTCGCTCCTTGATCGTGGAGACGTCATCCGACGTTTTCGCTGTGCCGCTGATCACTACTCCGTTGGGGCACGTGATGCTCACCTTGACAGTCTTCGTCTTGATCCTCTGGTACAGCCAGGTGAAGTAGGCCGTCACGCCGGCGGCGACCACAGGGTCCGACTCGCTGAAGTAGCGCAGCGTTTCGTCGAGGAGGCCCTGTCTGCCTGACGGTATCCGGCCCTTCACCCTGGTGATATCGGCCTGCCGTACGGTCTGTGTCTCATCGAACCACTCCGCGAGGCTCTGCACCTCATCGGCGATCTCCTGCGCGTCGTTCCCACCGAAACCGAAGATCATCTCAGGCATCGCGTCCCCCTTGCAGTCAGCCGAATCGTGAACTGCGTGGCGCCTTTCCATCACGGAGGATCCGAGCCGCCGCCCCAAGAACAGCGAAGGCAGGCAGCAGTAGGCCTCTGGTGCACGGCACTTGACGGAAATCAGAGAGTAGCCAACCGAACACGCCTTGACCACAGGCCCTGACTCTCCTCATACGGAACCGGCCGCTCGCGGAAGGTTGACCTCGCCCCCACGGAGGAACTCGGCGCCCGAGCCCCCACGACATCACCCGGACCGGATCCTGCGCACCGCCTTCGAGGCGGGCACCCGCCTGTACGTGGGCCACAACATGCTCCGGGAGAGCCCAAGACGGACGACTGGTACACGGTGGACGGCCATTGACCCCCGCACACCCGACTGGCGCTGAACCCGGTCATCGACTCGAGGGCGTGTCGTTCGTCAACATGCGTTTGGACAGTAGTGTGTTGGCGGCCTATCAAGAGTGCCATTTCACGCCCGACTACTGGCGCAACGACACCGTCTTCGGCGGCGTCGGCCGTCTGGAGAACTCCGGGGACGGACCCAGGAGGGCGGTGAAGGTGTGGAACGTGCGCTGCTCGGGGCAGCGCGACCGGGCCGACGCCGAGTATCCGGTGCCGGAGGTCGGCGAGGGCGCCGAGCACGGGGGAGCCGATCCGTTGCTGATCGACGAGTTCCTCGGGTTCGTACGGGCAGGCGGGCGCACCGACACCCCCGGGAACCGCTCCTACCTGCGCAGACGCGGCATTCGCCGCACCATCCCGGACAAGGTCAACCAGGCCCGCAACCCAAGGAACCTCGGCTCCCACGGCGGCCGTCCGCCCATGTCCGACTCGGAGGATTACGAGCCCAGGCACGCGGTTGAGTGCGGTAGCAATCGCCTCAATAGACACTGCGCCGTGGCGACGCGGTACGACAAACTCGCCGTCCGTTACGAGGCGACCGTTAGCGCGAGCGGGGGCGGCCATCAACGAGTGGCTGTAACCAGCACTTTCGATACACGCCCCAGGGCAGGCGTGAAGGAAAGCTGCGGCCGCGCTTAAGAAAACCTCGATGGACCAAGGGCACCGCCGTACGGCAGATTCTTACAGGAATTCACCCCTCTCCCCGGTACGGGCCCCTTCGGCATGCCCTGCTCCGGGACCTCACCCACAGGAGCCGTTGCGTGAAGGCGCTGGTCAAGGACAAGGCGGAGCCCGGGCTCTGGCTCGCGGACGTTCCGGAGCCGCAGGCCGGCCCCGGCGACGTACTGATCAAAGTCCTCAGGACCGGGATCTGCGGCACCGACCTGCACATCCGCAACTGGGACGGCTGGGCGCAACAGGCCATCCGTACGCCGCTCGTGGTCGGCCACGAGTTCGTCGGCGAGGTCGTCGAGACCGGCCGCGACGTCGCCGACATCAAGGTCGGCGACCGCGTCAGCGGCGAGGGCCATCTCGTCTGCGGCAAGTGCCGCAACTGTCTGGCCGGGCGCCGCCACCTCTGCCGCGCCACGGTCGGCCTGGGCGTCGGCCGCGACGGCGCGTTCGCCGAGTACGTGGTGCTGCCCGCCGCCAACGTGTGGGTGCACCGCGTCCCCGTCGACCTCGACATCGCCGCGATCTTCGACCCGTTCGGCAACGCCGTGCACACGGCGCTGTCCTTCCCGCTGGTCGGCGAGGACGTACTGATCACCGGGGCGGGACCGATCGGTCTGATGGCCGCGGCCGTGGCCCGCCACGCGGGCGCCCGCAACGTCGTCATCACCGACGTCAGCGAGGAGCGTCTGGAGCTGGCCCGCAAGATCGGCGTGAGCCTCGCCCTCAATGTCGCGGGCTCGACGATCGCCGACGGCCAGCGCGAGCTGGGCCTGCGCGAGGGCTTCGACATCGGTCTGGAGATGTCCGGCCGCCCCGAGGCGATGCGGGACATGATCGCCAACATGACGCACGGCGGCCGGATCGCGATGCTCGGCCTGCCGTCGCAGGAGTTCCCGGTCGACTGGTCCCGGATCGTCACCTCCATGATCACGATCAAGGGCATCTACGGCCGCGAGATGTTCGAGACCTGGTACGCCATGTCGGTGCTCCTCGAAGGCGGCCTCGACCTCGCGCACGTCATCACCGGCCGGTACGGATTCCGTGACCACGAGGCCGCCTTCGCCGACGCGGCAAGCGGCCGCGGCGGCAAGATCATTCTCGACTGGACCCTCTGAGGACTTCAAGGAACTGATGATGTTCGATTCCGTACGCGACGATCTGCGCACCACCCTCGACGAGATCCGCGCCGCCGGCCTGCACAAGCCCGAGCGCGTCATCGGCACCCCGCAGTCCGCGACCGTGAACGTCACCGCGGGCGGTCGCCCCGGTGAGGTCCTCAACTTCTGTGCCAACAACTACCTCGGTCTCGCCGACCACCCCGAGGTCGTCGCGGCCGCCCACGAGGCCCTCGACCGCTGGGGCTACGGCATGGCCTCCGTGCGCTTCATCTGCGGTACGCAGGAGGTGCACAAGGAGCTGGAGGCACGGCTGTCGGCGTTCCTCGGCCAGGAGGACACGATCCTCTACTCCTCCTGCTTCGACGCCAACGGCGGCGTCTTCGAGACCCTCCTCGGCGCGGAGGACGCGGTCATCTCCGACGCGCTCAACCACGCCTCGATCATCGACGGCATCCGGCTGTCCAAGGCGCGCCGCTTCCGCTACGCCAACCGCGACATGGCCGACCTGGAGCGGCAGTTGAAGGAGGCGTCCGGCGCCCGCCGCAAGCTGATCGTCACCGACGGCGTCTTCTCGATGGACGGTTATGTCGCACCCCTGAAGGAGATCTGCGACCTCGCCGACCGCTACGACGCCATGGTCATGGTCGACGACTCGCACGCCGTCGGCTTCGTCGGCCCCGGCGGCCGCGGCACCCCCGAACTGCACGGTGTCATGGACCGCGTCGACATCATCACCGGCACCCTCGGCAAGGCGCTCGGCGGTGCGTCCGGCGGTTACGTCGCCGCCCGCGCCGAGATCGTCGCCCTGCTGCGCCAGCGCTCCCGCCCGTACCTCTTCTCGAACACGCTCGCCCCGGTGATCGCGGCGGCCTCCCTGAAGGTCCTCGACCTGCTGGAGTCGGCCGACGACCTGCGCGTCCGGCTCGCCGAGAACACTGCGCTGTTCCGCTCCCGGATGACCGAGGAGGGCTTCGACATCCTCCCCGGCGACCACGCGATCGCCCCGGTCATGATCGGCGACGCTTCCGTCGCCGGGCGCATGGCGGAGCTTCTCCTGGAGCGCGGCGTATACGTGATCGGCTTCTCGTACCCCGTGGTGCCGCAGGGGCAGGCCCGTATCCGGGTGCAGCTGTCCGCCGGGCACTCGATGCAGGACGTGAACCGGGCGGTGGACGCGTTCGTGGCGGCGCGAGCGGAACTGGCGGGCTGAAGGGCGTGTGTGCCCTGGGAGAGCTGAAGGGCGTGTGCGACCTGGCGGGCCATGCGTATAGGGCGTGTGTGACCTGGTCGGTATAGGGCGTGTGTGACCTGGTGGGCGGAAAGACGGGCGTGACCTGAGAGAATCGGTCACATGATCGAAGCGCGGCGGCTCCACATCCTTCGTGCGGTGGCCGACCACCGCACGGTGACGGCGGCTGCCGCCGCGCTCTATCTCACCCCGTCGGCCGTCTCCCAGCAGCTGGCCGCGCTGGAGCAGGAGACCGGCCACCGGCTCGTCGACCGCGGCGCCAAGGGCGTCCGGCTGACGCCCGCCGGCGAGATCCTGCTCAGCCACACCAACGCCGTGCTCGCCCAACTCGAGCGCGCCGAGGCCGAGTTGGCCGCATACAGCTCGGGCTCCGCGGGCACGGTCACCGTCGCCTCCTTCGCGACCGGCATCGGCCTGGTCGTGGGCCCCGCGCTGGCCCGCCTCGCCGCGACCGCGCCCGGCATCCGCCTCCGCGTCCAGGACGCCGAGGGCGATGCCAGCCTCCCGATGGTGCTCGACCGGCAGGTCGACATCGCGGTCGCCGTCGAGTACCGGGGCGCTCCGGCCGCCGACGACCCGCGCCTCGCGCACGTCCCGCTGTACGCCGAGCCCTTCGACGCGGTCGTCCCGGTCGCCCACCGTCTGGCCGACGCCGACGAAGTCCCGCTCGCGGAGCTGGCCAAGGACCCGTGGATCGGCCCGTACCCGGGTAACCCCTGCCACGACGTGGTGGTCCTGGCCTGCGAGAACGCCGGATTCCAGCCCCGTCTCGAACACTCCTCGGACGACTTCCGCGCCGTCGTCGCCCTCGCCTCGGCCGACGCGGGCGTGGCCCTGGTGCCCCGCTCGGCGCTGCGCGGCATGGACCTCGCGGGCGTTGTCGTACGCCCGGTGGACGGCATCGCGCCCACGCGCCGCGTCTTCGCCGCCCTACGCCGCGGCGCGGAGGACCATCCGCTGATCCGGCCGGTGCTGGACGCGTTGGCGGAGGCCGCGATCGTGGACTGAGGGGCGCGCACGCTCGTCCCGTGTCTGAGCGCGCACGCTCGTCCCGTGTCCGAGATGGCGTCCCGAGCACGTGGGCAGGGCCGCTTCCGGGAGGTGAGGGCCGCTGTCCCCGGCGTCTGATTGTCAGTGCCGTTGGCTACGGTGCGTCTCATGCAGGATGCCGAAGACGTACGCCGTATTGCCCTCTCCTTGCCGGACACGACGGAGAAGATCGCCTGGAGCATGCCCACGTTCCGGGTCGCGGGAAAGATGTTCGCCACGCTGCCCGAGGAGGAGACCTCCATCGCCGTGCGCTGCCCCAAGGAGGAGCGCGACGAACTGGTCCTGGCCGAACCCGGGAAGTTCTGGATCGCCGACCACGAGGCGGGCTTCGCCTGGGTCCGGGTCCGCCTCTCCGCTCTGGAGGACGAGGACGAACTCCGCGACATCCTCGCCGACTCCTGGCGCCAGGCGGCCCTGCCCCGACTGCTCGATTCCTACCCGGAGTTGGGCCGCCCGTCCGTCGGCTGACATCCCTCAGGCGTTCACGGGGTACGAGGGCAGCGGGCGTTCGTGTGTGACGCGGTCCGGCGGCCGGAATCCGGCGGTCAAGCTTGGACCCGCTCTCCCAGGAAGCCGTCGATCCGCTTCCGCAGCGACCCCGCGTCGAGGCCGTGTGCGGCCACGTGCTCGTCGATGTCCCCGTAGCGGCGCAGTTCGCGGCGGCCCACGCCGAGACCGAGGACGCGGTGGGGCACGTCGGCGAGCGCGTCGCCCGCGGCGGCCGTGGAGGTGCCGGCCAGGTAGGGCTCGACGAGGACGACATCCGCGCCCGCCGTTTCGGAGGCCCGGCGCAGCGAGGCCGTGTCGAAGGGGCGGACCGTGGTGGCGTACAGCACGGTGACGTCGAGCCCCTCCGTGGCGGCCAGCACGGCGTCGAGCATCGGCCCGACGGCGGCGACGACACCGGCCCGCCCTTCGCGGACGGTGAGGAAGTGCGCTCCGTCGACCGCGAGCCCCTGTGCGTTGGACTGCATGGAGAGCCGCACGTACACCTTGTCGTCCCCGGCGGCGACGGCGTGGCGCAGCAGCGTATCCGCCTCGTCCGGGTGGCCCGGGACGTGTACGGTCCAGCCGTCCAGCGTGTCGAGCAGGGCTACATCGCCGGGCGCCATGTGGGTGAAGCCACCGGCGGGCCAGTCGAAGGACGCGGCCGCGCTGACGAGTACCGCGCCCGCGTCCTGGTGCCCGAGGTCCAGCTTGACCTGCTCGAAGGGCCGCTCCACGAGGAAGCTGGCGAAGGTGTGCACAACCGGCCGCAGTCCGGTGAGCGCGAGGCCCGCGCCCGTCCCGATCAGGAGCTGCTCGCGGATACCGACGTTGATCACCCGGTCCGGATGCTTGCGCTGGGCCTCGGCGAAGCCGTCCTTGCCGATCTCGGCCAGGACGACCGCGACCCGCGGGTCCTCGTCGAGCAGCTGCGAGACGACGGGGGCGAAACGGTCACGCATGGTGTCCATGGAATGTCGTGTCCTTCCGGGGCGTACGGGGGGCGGGTGGCGGCGGAGGGGGCTCAGGCGTCCTTCGGCTCGACCTGGGCGACGACCACCCGTGGGCGACCCGGATGCGGGGCGGTGAAGGCGGCGTACAGGGCCTCGTGGTCACGGCCGTCCACGGTCGCCGCGGACCAGCCGGCGGCCTCGAACCGGGCGGCGATTCCGCCGGGCCGTGCGTGGCTGGCGGAGGAGTTGTCGATCACCACGGTGTGCAGCCGTTCGAGACCGGCGGGCCCGGCGAAGGCGATCGCCTCGTGGTTGCTGCCCTCGTCGAGTTCCGCGTCGCCGATCAGTACCCACACCCGCGGCTCGTCGAGGCCTTGCGCCCGCAGCCCGAGGGCCGTGCCGACGGCGATCGGCAGCCCGTGCCCGAGCGACCCGCTGCCGATCTCGGCGCCCGGCACCAGCACCCGGTCCGGGTGATGCCCCAGCGGCGAGTCGTACGAGCCGAATCCGGGCAGCCACTCGGCGGGCAGGAATCCCTTGGCCGTGAGCACCGCGTAGTACGCCATCGGCCCGTGCCCCTTGGAGAGCAGGAACCGGTCCCGCCGTGGATCACCCATTCGCTCGGGCGTGACGCGCAGCACCCGGTCGTACAGCACCCATAGCGCGTCCATCGTGGACGTCGCCGCGGGACCGTGCTTCTCGTCGCCGGTCATCAGCCCCATCAGCCGGGACAGGTCCGCGTAGGTGTAGCTCTGCTTCGCTGTGAGCGTCATGCCGACGATCGTGCAACCTCAAGCAAACTTGAGGTCAACCCCGGTCTGTGCCGACCGTCGACCCCGCCCCGCGCCGCCCCTCGGCCTCGCCCCGCGCGGCCCTCGGCCCCGAATAACCGGTGCGCGATCACCGGTACGAGTGCGGTATTGTTTCCGTGCGCGTTCGGCCAGGGGAAACCCCAGGTCAGACGGGCACCGGGACGTGGCGCAGCTTGGTAGCGCACTTGACTGGGGGTCAAGGGGTCGCAGGTTCAAATCCTGTCGTCCCGACGGTGTTCACCAGCGGGTTTGCCGGAGACGGCAGACCCGCTGGATGCGTTCGGGGGACACGTGATGGCGGGCGTGATGGCAACCCCTGAGCGCGCGGCGGCCGGTCTCAGGCCGCGCGGCCTCCTGAGGCTGGGTTTGTCTGGTTGTGGTGTTTGCGGTCGGCGCGTGTGAGGGCCCTGTCGATGGCGGTGACGGCGTCGCGGGCGGCGTGGGGCAGCAGATGGCCGTAGAGGTTGACGGTGGTGGACAGCGTCGAGTGGCGCAGCGTCTTGGAGAGCACGGCCAGGGGAACCCGTGAGCTGATCATGATGGTGGCGGCGGTGTGGCGTAGATCGTGGACGCCGATCCGGGGGAGGCCGAGCTCCGCGGAGCGGCGGCGCAGCTCGGGCGCACCGTGAGGTTGGCCTGACGGACAGGGCTCAAGCTGCTCCGATTGGAGTGAGCCGCTCTTTTGGCACTACAAACCGAACGCGGTGGCCACGAGCGAGGGAGTTCGGCACCGTCGCCGAGTATGAGCGCGTCACGCACGGGGTCCGGGTTCGGTGTAGCGGAGCAGTACGCCCACGCCCTCGTGCAGCCTCACCTGCTGCTCGGGTACGAGGACGAGCTCGGCCCGGGTGCCGACCAGGGCGCGGGTGAGCACCGCGTCGGCACGCTCCTCGCGCATGTCCTGGATGCCGTAGGAGCGCAGTTCCTGTTCGGTGAGGGCGAGTTGGCTGGGTTCCGGGCCCGCCCACAGACGGAGCGGCGACTCGGGGTGGTTGTTGAGGAAGAGGGCTTTGACCTGGCCGCGTTGCAGGGCTGACACGGCTGGGGCCAGGCCTTCGGCAGACGCTCCGTTGTGTGCGCGTTGGGCGAGGAAGGCTGCCAGCAGGGACCGGTCGTGCGCGCCCATGCGTCCGCTGAAGAGGCTTTCGAGCCGGTGCTCCAGCAGCGCCCGTCGCGGCCGGGACTCACCGGCGCCCTTGACGGTGATGACCCGTCCACGCAGGGGGGTGGGAAGCCGGCGGACGAGAATGCCGCGTGCCCACACGTCTCCCGCGACGACCACTGCCTCGGCGTCGATCCGCAGTGCGTGGCCCTCCAGCTCCCGGCCTATGACTTCGGCGGCGTTCAGCCAGTCGCTCACCGGGATCTCCTCGTGGAGGCGGTGCCCCGGCGTGACCTTGGTCAGGGGCCATACGCCGATCTCGGCCTCGATCCGCACGGTGCCGGGGGCGTCCGTGGAGTGACGGCCGCTGTAGTGGACGTACGCCGCCAGGTAAGGGATCTCGGGGGAGTGCTGGACGATCAGGGGCAGGGTGTACGGCAGTGTTCCGAAGTGCGCTGTGTCCCGTGCGGGTGGGACGGGCAGTTCGTCCAGCAGGGCCAGTCGGCCGTGAGCGGTGAACACCGCCTGCCCGTGGGTGCCGGGGACGTCGGTGTCGCTGCCCACGGCCTCTGCTGCCGCGGCGAGGGAGTCCTGATCGGCTCCCTCGGACGTCAGCGCGTCCCGCAGGTGCCGCCAGCGCAGTTCTATGGCGGCGTCGGGATCCTCGATGACGTTGTCGCGGGAGGTGTCCAGATAGACCGATGTGAAGGGACCCGGCCGTTTGTACAGGTGTTCGAGGAACGAAAGTCTCATGGTCCGCTCCCGAGTGCACTCTCGACGGGACTGCCGCTGCAGGTCCCGCTTCGGGGTCAGTGGATGACAGTCTGTGTCTGTCTGGCCTGATCCGCTGCTCTGTGGGCCGAGGACGTCGCGAGCAGGCGCTCTGCCTTCGCTGCGGCGTCGGCGGCGTTGCGTTGGTCCATGAGGGCGGCGGAGTCGAGCCGACGGTAGCGGAGGGGGTTCGCCGGATCACGCAGCAGACCCCCTGTGTGTACCGGTAGGCGCGCAGCGCCGCGGTGACGGTCCTGACATTGTGCATCAGGATCTTCGTGTCCGTTCTCCCTGGGTGGGCCGAGCGGCCGTAGCACGGCAGCCAGGAGAGCAGAGCCGGCGGCTCGACTGCCGTGCGACGGCATCGCGATGCACCGGACCGGGCTGTCAGGACTCGGTGCCACCGTACCGTCTCGAAGCCGTCGCCGTCGCCCTCGGCGGGGTCGAGGTCGAAGACCAGCCGGTCCGGGCAGTCAAGGCAGTTCGCGGGGCTCAGCCACGGGTGCGGCGTGATGCACGCCTGGTTGGCGAGGTAGACGAGGGTGGCCGTGTCGTCGCAGACCGCCATGGTGAGGCTGCCGCCCTCCTTGGGTACGCGAACGGTACGGATCCAGTCGGGGAAGTAGTCGGGAACGTCCTTGTGGAAGAAGGACTTTCCCCGGTACCCGTCGGGATAGCGCTGCATCACCAGCGGACGGTCCTTGAGGTGGGTCAGCACGACGAGCAGCACGACCGCACACGACGGACCGTGCGCATCGCCAGGCGCTTGTCCTCGGGGTTGGTGGACGGGCCCTTCGGGACCGCCCACGGCCCGTGTGCCCGAGACCGTTGGTGACAAACGGCCGCATCGTTCGGACCTGGACGGGTACTCCCAATAAAACCCGCTTTGGCACTTTGGAAGACCCGTGAAACGTTGAATCGGTGACTAGGCGATGACTACGAAGACCGACAGGACGTCTGGTGGGAAGGCGACCGCCGCGAGGGACGAAGCGGTGGTTCGCGCACTGCTCGACCGGCAGCAGCGCACCTATACGGCGCAGGCCGGCATCCGACTGCGCAATACCCCGGCGCCGCTGTACCAGACGCTCGTACTCGCGATACTTCTCAGCGCCCGTATCAGGGCCGACATCGCGGTGGCGGCGGCCCGGGCGCTGTTCGATGCCGGGCTGCGCGACCCGCGGTCGATGGCGAACGCATCCTGGCAAGAACGCGTCGACGCGCTCGGCGAGGGCGGCTACCGCCGCTACGACGAGCGCACCTCGACCATGCTCGGCAAGGGAGCCGAGCTGCTGCTCGAACGGTACGACGGCGATCTGCGCCGCCTGCGCGAGGAACCCGACCCGAAGAAGGCCCTGATGGACGTACCGGGGATCGGGCCCACGGGGGCCGACATCTTCCTGCGTGACGTCCAAGGGGTGTGGCCGGAGTTCGCACCGTACATCGACCGCAAGGCCTTGGACGGCGCCCGACGGCTCGGACTGCCGGCCTCGCCCCAAAAGCTCAGCGGCCTCGTCGCCGGCCGCGAGATGCCCCGCCTGGCGGATGGCCTCGTCCACGCGGCCCTCGACAAGCCGCTGGCCGACGAGGTGCTCGCCGCCGCCAAGGCAGCGTGACAGATCCCCGATCCACGGAATTACTCTGATGACTCTCCGACTCCTGATCTTCGACCACCCCCGAATCCGGTTGCTCCTCGGGCACCCCGTCCTTGCACTCGCGAGTGCATCTGAAGGTCATGCGCACCGTCATCGAAACGGGACGCATGGAGAGGGACCGGACTCGCCCGGTACCGTCCCGCGGGACCCGCCGCCCACGGAGGACATGCCGGAAGAGGTGAAGGAACCTTCCCCTGGCCCGGAAGGACAGGGGGGAAGAGGCGGTGAAAACGACGCGGCAGTACAAGAACCGCCGGATTAAGACACCACATGTTCACCTGAGAGCTATCAAAAATGCGCCGGAGCAGCACCCGCGGTGCAGGAAAGTGCTGCATTGTCTGGTTTCAGACACCCGTATCCGAGTACAGAAAGTCAGCCAACATGGCCGAGATACTGGCAGCCGTGGCAACGAAGATCGCCGTAGCGCTCGCTGAGGCGTTCATCATGCGCCTGGTGTGGCAGCTGTGGTCCGCTTACTCACGCTCTGTGCGCACGGTCTCCGCACCGGCCGCCGCGTAACACCACGGCGCCCGGCAGCGCTCACGCCACCGCGCGCCATCTGGTTGTGGCTTCGTCCGGCGGCCTTCCCGGCCGAGCGACCGGCCCGGGCGCCGAACGTCCCCTATGCCTGGACGCCTATGTCTTGGCATCCACGTCCTGCTTCTCCTCCTTTTCCCTCTGCCGTCCGCTGCGTACCAGCCAAGTGGCTCCGCCGACGGCCAGGGCGACCGGCCATTCCAGAGCCCCCGCCACGGCCAGTACTCCGAGGCCTCCGTAGAACGCGAGATCCTTGGCGGCGGGCGTACCGGGCAGCCGTGCCGTCGCGGCTCGGGCCGTGCTCGTTACGTCTTCCCTGCTGAGGTACGGAATCGGTACCGGAGGATGCAGCGTGCGCATGTGCAGGTGCAGACCTGCGCCGTCGTGCGCATGGGTTTCCTGTCCTGTTTTCTCCGCTGTCTTGGCCATCCCCACTCCTCCCTTCATCGGAGTCGGTGTGGTGTGCCTCCTCAATTCTCTCGCGCTTCCGGTGGCGTGCGCGCATGGAAAGCGTTGCCATGGAAACGAGGGATGCCTGGCCTGACCGTGCACGCGGAGTGAGTGCCGGACCGCAGGGAGCTGGTGATGTGCTGTGGCGCTGCCGGGACGCGGTCTGCTGCGGGCTGTGGTGTCCTCCGCGGCCGGCACGCTGCAGGATGGTGCCCGGGCGCGCGTTCGGTTCTTCGGAAGGCGCGCGCACGTCGCCGTACGGGGTCTGCGCCCCGGTGACCTGCCTGAGTCCGCGGCGACGAAGCTGGCCGAGGACGTCGAGCGGGCGCTCGCCGACCTGCCCTCGGTGGAGTGGGCGGTGGTGAACACCGTGCTCGGTCACGCCGTCGTCGGCACCAAGGGCCCGTCCGGGACCGAAACGATTGCGGACGCCCTGATCGAGGCGGTCGAGGCGGTGGAGGAGGCCCACGGCGTCGCGCATCCGCTGCCCGAGCATCCCGTGTCGGGTGGGGCGGTCCGCCGGGCCGCCTCGGCCATGGCGCTGCACGTGGCGGCGGCACCCGTGGCAGCGTTGGCCGGTCTGACGCGCCGCACCCCCATCCCTGCGGGCATCGCGGCGCTGGCCCCGCTCGTCGACACCCACCCCCGGCTGCGGGGTCTGGTGGAGCAGGCGGTCGGCGCCGACAACGCCGGAGTGCTCCTGGCCTCCCTCACCGCGCTGGGCCAGGCGGGCTCCGGCGGTCTGGCCGGGGTCGGCGTCGACACTCTGCGGCATGCCCTGCGCGCGATGGAGGCCGACGCGGAGGCGGCCGCCTGGGCCGCGGCCGAGCCGCGCCTCGCAGGCAGCGCCGCAGCAGGGGCCCATCGCGCGGCGCCCGAGCCGCCTGCCCGCGAGGCGCCGCTGAAGCCCGGGCCGGTCGAGCGCTACGCAGACCAGGCACTCGCCGTGGCGGCGGCGTCGTTCGCCGGATCGTTGCTGGTCACCCGGCACCGCGGGCGGGCCGCCGGTGCGGCGCTGGCGGCGATCCCGAAGGCGCCGATGCTCGCGCGCGAGGGCTTCGCCTGCGCCGTCGGCCGGGGTCTGGCCCGCCGGGGAATTGTCGTGGCCGACCCTGGGGCGCTGCGGAGGCTGGACCGGATCGGCACCGTGCTGCTCGACACGGAGGCCCTTGCCACCGGTTCTCATCTCCTGGCCGATCTGGTCGCCCTCGACGAGGACGCGCCCGCGGGTGAACTCGCCGCGACGGCCCACCGGCTCTTCGACGGCTCCGCCCCGGAACGCGTACAGCGGGACGCGGAGTGGGTGCTGGGGCCGGTCGAGCGTCTGACGTTGCGGGGACGCACCGGGAAGCGTGCCGTGGAACGCATGCAGCGGGAGGGTGCGCGGCTCGTGCTGGGCCTGGCGCAGGGACAGCGCCTGCTCGCCGTGATCAGCGTGCTGCCCGAGATGCACGACGCCGCGAGCGCCTTCGTCCTGGCCGCCCACGCGGCCGGGCTCAAGGTCGTGGCCGCGGGTGGGCACACCGCCGACGCGTCCGTGCGGGAGGCCGACGCGGTGAGTGAGGGAGGCGATCGGCTGCTCGACTCCGTACGGGCCCTGCAGCGCGACGGCGACGGCGTGCTGCTGCTCTCACACGACCGGCGCGCGCTCCTGGCCGCCGATGTCGGCGTGGGCCTCGCCGACCGGCAGGGGACACCGCCCTGGGGCGCGGACCTGTACCTGGACGGCGATCCCGCATCGGCCGTGGTGATCGTGGATGCCTGCCGCACCGCCAGGGAGACCGCGCGCCGGGGTGTGCGGCTCGCCCAGGCCGCGGCCGTGGTCGGTGCGACGGCGGTGCTGGCGGGACGGGCGCGGCGCCCGGCAGCCCTGGGTGTGACGGCGTTCAACGCGGCGGCCGCACTGGGCACTGCGGTCGGTGTCTGGGCGGCGGTACGGCTGCTGCGGCGCCCCCCGCCGCTGCCCCCGCCGCGGCACCCGTGGCATGCCATGGACCCGGCCACCGTACTCGCCAGGGCCGGTGGCAGCGAGGACGGCCTCACGGCCGAAGAGGCGCGGGCGAGGGCCACGACCACCGGCGAACCGGCACCGACCACATCGCTCGTTCAGGCCTACCTGTCCGAGATGGCGAACCCGCTGACGCCCGTGCTCGGCGCCGGGGCGGCCATGTCGGCGTCGGTGGGCGCCGTCCTCGACGCCGTCGTGATCGTGGCGGTCACCGCTCTGTCGGGGCTCTTCGGCGGCTTCCAGCGGTACCGGACCGACCGCGCGGTCGCCCAGCTGCGGCGGGAGTCGGCCGTGATGGCCAACGTGGTGCGGGACGGGGAGGAGACCATCGCCCCCGCCGAGGAACTGGCCGTGGGCGACGTGGTGAACCTGAACCCGGGGGACGTGGTGCCGGCCGACGGACGCCTGCTGGAGGCGCACCACCTGGAAGCCGACGAATCCGCGCTGACCGGCGAGTCGCTGCCGGTGGCCAAGAGCGTGGCGCCCGTTCTGGCCTCGGACCTCGGGGACCGTACGTCCATGGTCTACGAGGGCACCACCGTGGCGGCCGGCCGTGGCCGCGCGGTCGTCGTCGCGACCGGAACGGCCACCGAGGCCGGCCGCGCCGCGGCGGGCGGACGGGGTGCGGCACCCTCCGCCGGGGTCGAACGCCGACTGGCCCGGATCACCCGCACCACGCTGCCGGTGGCTCTCGGTTCGGCCGCTGCCGTGGTGGCGGCGGGCATGCTGCGCGGGCGCCCCGCCCGGGACACGGTCGGGGCGGGTGTCGGGCTGGCCGTGGCCAGCGTGCCCGAAGGACTGCCGTTTTTGGTCTCCGCCGCCCAACTCGCCTCCGCCAGACGGCTTTCCGCACGCGGAGCCTTGCTCAGACATCCCCGTACCATCGAGGCGGCCGGCCGTACCGACGTCCTGTGCTTCGACAAGACGGGAACCCTCACCCAGGGGCGGATCTCCCTCGTCGCCGTCGCCGCCGACGGCCACAGCCGCCCCCTCGAACGGCTCGAGGACGAGCAGCGCGCCGTCCTTGCCGCGGCGCTGCGGGCGACGCCACGCCCGCACAACGGCGGGGAACTGGAACACGCCACCGATGGCGCGGTCACCGACGGCGCCGAGGAGGCCCGAGTCAGCCGCACCACGGCCGCATCGGGCTGGCGGCGCGCCTCCAGCCTGCCGTTCGAACCCAGCCGTGGCTTTCACGCGACGCGAGGCCGCTGCGGTCGGCATCGGATTCTGTCGGTGAAGGGGGCACCGGAGGAGGTCGTGGAGCGCTGCGCCACCCGCGCCGGGCGACCCCTGGACCGCAAGGGCAGGAAGGCCATCCTCGCGACGGGCGAGAAGCTGGCAGCCAAGGGCCACCGGATTCTCGCGGTCGCCGAGCTCCGGGACGCACCCGGCGGCAAACTCACCGACGAGACGGTGGACGGCCTCGACTTCCTCGGCTTCCTCGCGTTCGCCGACCGGGTGCGCGGAACCGCCCGCGACGCGGTGCGCCAACTCGTGGACGCCGGGGTGCACATCGTGATGATCACCGGAGACCACCCGGGCACCGCGGAGTCGATGGCCCGTGAACTGGGCGTCCTGGACGGCAGACGGGTGGTGACCGGAGCCGAACTCGACGACCTGGACGACCGCGCCCTCGACAAGCTGCTGCCCGACGTCGGTGTTGTCGCCCGCGGCACCCCCGTGCACAAGGTCCGCGTGGTGCAGGCGTTCCAACGCCTGGGCCGCACAGTCGCGATGACCGGCGACGGCGCCAACGACGCGCCCGCCATCCGGCTCGCCGACATCGGGATCGCGTTCGGCACGCGGGCCACTCCTGCCGCGCGTGCGGCGGCCGACCTCGTCGTCACGGACGACCGGCTGGAGACGGTGCTCGCCGCGCTCGTGGAGGGCCGCGCGATGTGGGCCTCCGTGCGGCAGGCCCTGGCGATCCTGGTCGGCGGCAATCTCGGCGAGATCGCCTTCACACTCCTCGGTGCGGCTGCCACCGGGACCTCGCCCCTGACGGCCCGCCAGCTCCTGCTGGTCAACCTCTTCACCGATCTTGCTCCGGCCATGGCCGTCGCCCTGCGCCCGCCGCAACCGGAGGCCGCCGAGCGCATGCTCCGCGAGGGACCCGAAGTCTCGCTCGGCACGGCTCTGAACGAGGAGATGGTGTGCCGTGCGGTGGCCACCGGCCTGGGCGCCACGGCCGGTTGGCTCGCCGCGCGGTTCACCGGCCGCGCCACCCGCGCCCGCACCGTCGCCCTGGTTGCGCTCGTCGGCGCGCAGCTCGGCCAGACCCTCCTGGTCGGGGGCCGCAGTAGAGCGATCGTCATCTCCTCGCTCGGCTCCCTGGTCGCATTGGCGGCCGTCGTCCAGACCCCGGTCCTGAGCCAGTTCTTCGGCTGCACCCCCCTCGGCCCGATCGCGTGGAGCATCGCCCTGTCCGCCGCGGCCGGGGCAACGGTGATCTCACCGTTCCTCCCACCGCTGATCACGCGCGTCAGGACGCATGTCCGGCATTTCTGACGGGTGGCTCTTCACGTGCGTTTCCGGGTTGTGGGCGAGTGCGGAGGGGCGATCGAGTGTGAACTACCAGGAGTTACCGAGCAGGCGATCCGGGCGGTGGCGGCGCGTGGAAAGCCTCTGGTGTCGGTTCTCTGGGGGGCGTGACGCGCGCATCACAAGGCACGCGCCGCCACCGTTGAGCAGCAGCGACCCCGTTCGGCCTCGGTTCAGCGCGCGAGGTCGCCGCCGATGCCGGGCGCGTCGGCCATCGCGGTGGTCGTCCGCAGGAAGGTGTTCCAGCCGCCCTCGGGCGACTGTCCGACCTCGAGCGTACGGAGCTTCGCGAGGATCTTCGGGTCCTGGACGTCGAGCCAGTCGCAGAACTGCCGGAAAGACACGAGGCGTACATCCTTCTTGCCGGCCATGCCTTTGAGCGCCTCTTCGACGGCGTCCATGTAGATGCCGCCGTTCCACTGCTCGAAGTGGTTGCCTATGAAGAAGGGCGCGCGATTCGACTCGTACGCCCGGTTGAATCCGTTGAGATAGGCCTCGGTGGCCTGCTTGCGCCAGCCCGGATAGCGCGAGGGCATGCCCTTGGTCGAATTCTGCGACTGGTTGGCGAGGATGTTGTAGTCCATCGAGAGCACCTCGAAGGACCGTCCGGGGAACGGCACGGCCTGCAGCGGCAGGTCCCAGACGCCGCCCCGCTTCTCGGGCCACATCTGGCGGCCGCCGGGCGAGCTGGCGTCGTAGCGCCAGCCGAGCTTCTTGGCGGTGGGCAGGAGATTGTCCCGGCCGAGCAGGCAGGGCGTGCGGGCGCCGACGAGTTCCTTGCGGTAGTCGAAGGGCAGCGGCTCGACGTCCGTCCAGCCGCTGTTCGTCTTCCATTCGGTGACGAAGGACACGGCCTGGTCGATCTCGCTCTGCCACTGCGCGGGCGTCCAGTTTCCGACCGAGCCGGAGCCGGCGCAGAAATGCCCGTTGAAGTGGGTGCCTATCTCATGGCCGTCGAGCCAGGCCTGGCGGACGTACTTCAGGGTGTCCTTGATGTGGTCATCGGTGAGATAGCCGATGTCGGACGCGCCGATCCCGTTGTTCGGCGGCCGGTAGAGCGTCTTCTTCGACTCGGGCAGCACATAGATCCCGGAGAGAAAGAACGTCATCGCCGCGTCGTGGTTCCTGGCGAGTTCCAGGAAACGGGGGAAGAGTCCGTTCCCGACCTCGCCCGCGCCGTCCCAGGAGAAGATCACGAATTGCGGTGGGGTCTCGCCCGGCTGGAGCGGGACCGGCCGTTCAGGCTGGTTCGGCTGCTTCCCGGTGTCGGCGGTCGAACCGTCACCTATGAGCCGGACGGGCTTGGCGGTGGAGCCCGGCGGCTTGCCGTTGCCCCCGCCCTTTCCCCCGCCACCGCCACCCGACCCTGCCGGGCCGTCCTTGCCGGAAGCGGTGCCGCAGCCGGCGGTTCCTATCGCCGCTGCGGCACCGAGTCCCGCCCCGAGCAAGCCCCTTCGGCTGATCTCGCGCATGTACCGGGGCACGGGACTCTGCGCAGGGGCGGGAGCCGCGGTGGCGCGATCGTCGGGCTGGCGATCGGCGGCTTCGGCCTGTTGCCAAGTGACCTGCAGTGCATCGCGCTTGCCGATCTTCTGCAGGCGTCCGGTGATCAGCTGCTGGATGCGCTGGAGGCTGTCCTGGTCGGTGGCTTCGACGCGGACTGTCAGCGAATCGGGGCCAGCCTCTAGGGTGCACCGGCCCGAGCCGACGTCGATGGTCCCGTGTGTGTCGGACCATTCGACGTGCTGGATCTGGGGCGGTGTTTTGCCGTCGCGGTGCAGGCGGGACCGCATGTGGCCGCCCATCTGGCTGGGTTGCTTGCACAGCTGTGTCAGATATCGGCTCGGGCGGTCGGTCCGAACGTGGGCTTCGGCGATCAGCATGAAGGTCCTTATGGGGGGCGTGGCGAGGGTTGCGCGGTGTTCAAAGATGCGGGTGAGGGTGGCCCGCCAGGCCTGAAGGCCGTTGGGACGGTGGTGATTTCGATCGTGACTGGTCTTCTCATTCAGTCGGCGCGCCGGCCCAGGCCACCGATCTGGAACGGCAGAGGGCCGCGGCCAGTGCCTGCCGCAGCCGGGACATATCCACCCGGCCCCGGGCCACGGCCGCATAGAGCCCGCCATAACCGCGGCGATGTTCACCCACCAGCGACAGCTCGGCCAGCGACCTCACCGGCCCGTCGCCACACGGGACTGCGTCGACCAGCTCCAATACCGCGTCCAAACGTGCGGTCGGACAGGAGTGGAACACGCCCCAGAAGCACGGAAGTTCCGCAAGCGACTCCATGGGGGTATCGCGAAGCAGCAGACACCGAGTGATCAAGTACGGCGCGTCGCTCAAAGACCGAGGTCAAAGATCAAGCTAGTGCGTCACGTCAAGGCGGACGACCGCGCCGATCTCGACGAGCTGGTCGGGCAGCGCGAGGTCGGACACACCCATGACGGTGCTGGCGGGCCAATGGTCGCCGCAGTACTCGGCGTGCAGGCGGGCGACCGTGTCGACGTGCTCCCGCAGGTTCTTGACGAGGACGGTGGTCTCGACGATCTGGTCGCGGGTGGCGCCGAAGTGCTCCAGCCCCCGGTCGAGGTTGTCGAAAGTAGTCCTCACCTGGAGCTCGAAGTCGCCCGCCCCGACGAAGGCCCCGGTGCTGTCGTGCGACAACTGCCCGGAGACGTAGATCGTGTCGCCGGCCTGCACGGCCTGGCTGAACCCGTAAAGAGATTCCCACGGCATACCGAACGCGAATTCCCTGGACCGAACAGTCACGGTTCTCTCCTTACAGCCGACCGAACCATCCCCGCGGGGGCGGGACGACAACTAAGACCGGCCTCGCGCCGATGGTGTGACAGAGCCCTCCCCGCGCGGGTGGTGACGACTACCAGAGCCAGCAGTAACCCTCCATGAGGTCGAACCTTCGTCAGCCTGGACTGCGGCAACATTTGCTCGGGCGACCGGATCCCCGGCGCGGCCCTGGGCAGGTTCGCCGCGTAGGGCTGTCACAAACGGGGAGGCTGCCTTGTCTTTACCGTGGACAGTTCCTTCTGGAGGAATACATGAGTGCTGAGCACGCACACCTGCACCCGGGCGTTGAGGTGATCGCGACCCTGCCGGATGCAGCGGTCCGGATCCCGGCCGGCGCCGAGGCCAGGACCGTCCGGGTCACCCTGGCGCCCGGTGACCCCGGCGCGCCGCCGCACCGGCACCCCGGGCCGCTCTTCGGCTACGTGTCCGAGGGTGAGATCCTCTTCGAGCTGGAGGGGCAGCCGCCCCGGGTGCTCAAGGCCGGTGACGCCCTGTTCGAGCCCGGGGGCGACGTGATCCACTACCAGGGCGCCAACAACCTTCCGGACGCGCAGTCGCAGCTGGTGGTGACCATGTTCGCGCTGCCGGGTACCCCGGTTCTGACCGTGGTGAGCGCGGAGGAGCTGGCCGAACGGCGACACCTGCGGGTTACCCAGCCATGATGACCACCCTCGGCTGAGCCGCAGTCCCGGGTCACCGCCGGGTCAGCCGCACCACCGCACTCGGCCGGTCGCCCGTCGGCAGACGCATCGGCAGGCCGTGCGTGAGCAGGCTCGCCGCGTGATATTCGGCGCCGGTGGCGTCGTCGACGTAGACCGCCGAAGGGGAGAGCCCGGCGAGGCGCAGGGTGCGGGTCCGGCCCCAGGCGATCACTACGATCCGGTCGTCCGCACGGTATTGCACGGCGTCCGTCAGCCGGTACTGCTCGCCGAACTGCACCACCGGGCGGATCTCCTTGTAGAGCGCCACCAGCTCGCGGGCCTCGGCCAGTTCGGCATCGGTCCAGCGCGCGAGGTCGCCGCCGATGCCGAGCGCGCCGGCCATCGCGATGTGGAAGCGGTAGGGGAGGGGTGTGGTGCGTCCGGTGTGCGGGTTGGGGCTGTCGGTGACCCAGGCGGACATGGTGCGGGCCGGGTAGATCTGGCTGTAGCCGTGCTGGATGGCGATCCGGTCGTCGGCGTCCGTGTTGTCGGAGATCCAGGTCTGATCGGTGCGGGCCAGCATCCCCAGGTCCGCACGGCCGCCACCGCCCGCGCAGCCCTCGATGCGCAGGCCGGGGTGGGCGCGGCGCAGGCGTTCGAGTACGGCGTACACGCCGCGCGTGTGATCGGTCCACAGGCGCTCGGCGTCGGGGTGGCCGGGCCAGCCGGCCTCCGTGAGCGCGCGGTTCATGTCCCATTTGAGGAAGTCGATCGCGTGCGTCGCCACGAGCCGGTCGAGCCACTTGAAGGCCCACTCGGTGACGTCGGTGCGGGCGAAGTTCAGGACGAGCTGGTGGCGCAGTTCGGTGCGGCGGCGGTGCGGCATGTGCAGCACCCAGTCGGGGTGCGCGCGGTACAGATCGCTGTCCGGGTTGGTCATCTCCGGCTCGACCCACAGGCCGAAGCGCATTCCGCGTCGCCGGACCTCGTCGACGAGCGGGCCGAGTCCGTGCGGGAAACGGTCGGGGTTCGGGTGCCAGTCGCCGAGTCCGGCCCGGTCGCTGGTGCGCCGGCCGAACCAGCCGTCGTCCACGACGAACAGTTCCGCGCCGAGTCCCGCGGCGCGCTCGGCAAGCGCGCGCTGGCCCTCCAGCGTGACGTCCCAGCCCGTCGCCTCCCAGCTGTTGTAGACAACGGGGCGTACCTCGTCAGGGCGGGGCAGCACATGAGCGGCGACGTAACGGTGCCAGCCCCGGCTCGTCCCGCCGAAGCCGCTCCGGCTGAACTGCCCGGCGAAGACCGGCGTTCGATGACTCTCGCCGGGGTTCAGTCGCCAGGTCAGTCCCTCGTGTCCCGCGCCGCCGGTGAGCGTGAACGGGCCACCGGTGTGGTCGCGGTGCGCCGAGATCCGCCAACTCCCCGACCAGGCAAGGACCATGCTCCACACATCGCCGTGGTCCTCGTCCGCGTTGCCCGCGTCGACCATCAGCCAGGGGTTCGCGTAGTGCCCCGAGACACCGCGTCGGCTGGTGAACACGGTCTCCGCGTACGGCGCTTCGGTCCGCCGCAGCTGCGTCTCGCCCGCCCATTCGCCGACCGTGTGGCTCAGCCGGACGCCGGATGCGGGGGGGACGGACCAGGCGGCGGCGTCGCAGCGCAGGATCTCGATCGGAGCGTCCGCCCGGCCCGTGCCCAAGTGGCCCAGCGTCAAGGAGCGTTCGAGGACGTCGCTGTCCTTGTGGACCGCGTAGTGGAGGGTGAGCGCGAGCGGGTAGTGGCGGTCGCGCAGCCGTACGTCGAGTCGGCCGCCGTCGATGTCATGGCCCTCGTACGCCCATTCCACACCGCGCGCCCCGTCCTCGTACCGCACGAGCAGCGACGGCACGCCGAACCGGGGTCCGCCCTCAACCGCCAGTTCCTCACCGCTGGTCGAGGCGAAGCTGCTGGTCGCTCCGTCGTACGTCGGCAGGGCGGCGGCCTGGTCGAGCGTGAGGGGAGCGCCCCAGTGCACGTGCCGCGGGGTGTCGTCCGCGCCGATGCGCAGCGCGTACGAGGTGGCGGGCGTCGTGAGCAGGAACGTGCGGGTGGGCGCGTCGAAGGTCACCTGTGACATGGGCAAGGAGCCTAGATCTCAACTCCTTGAATTTAAATATTGACGAAGGAAATTAATGCCCCTACGTTTCCCCCATGTTGCTGAACCGAGCGGAGCTGCTCGCGTCTCCGGCGGCCAACACGGTGTTCACGACCGTGCTCACCCGTGGACCCGTCGTCCGTCCCGAGATCGCCCGGATCACCGGTCTCTCCTCCGCTGCCGTCACCAAGGCGGTCAAGCCGATGATCGAGGCCGGCTATCTGGAAGAGCTGCCACAGGGGGAGCGGGCGGTCGAAGGCGCGGGTCGCCCCGCGTACCCCCTCGCTGTCCGGGCAGACCGGGAGTTCTTCGTCGGCGTCAAGGTCACCGCCGATGAACTCATCGGTGTCGTCACGGACTTGAGGGCACAGGTGCGCGACGCGCACCGGATGGCCGTGTCCGGGCGGTCCGTCGAGCAGGTCGTGGCCGACATCGCCGCGCTCGTGCGGGAGCTCGGCCCCGAGTACGCCGAGCGCACGCATCACCTCGGCCTCTCGGTCTCGGGTGACGTGGACCGGCCCGGCGGCGTCGTGCGCTACTCGCCGTTTCTCGGCTGGCACGATGTTCCGCTGGCCGAACTGGTCGCCGGGGAAACCGCGTTGATGGTGACCGTCGAGAACGATGTGAAGGCGCTGACCGTCGCCGAGCAGTGGTTCGGCGAGGGCGTGGGCGCCGACTCCTTCGCCCTGGCCACGGTCGGTGTCGGCATCGGCTGCGGCCTTGTGGTGGGCGGCCGTCTGGTGGCGGGCGGTTACGGGGTGGCCGGCGAGATCGGCCATGTACCGGTGGCCGCCGGTGACGGTCCCGCGTGCCACTGTGGTGCCCGCGGTTGTGTCGAGGCCATCGCCTCCGAGGAGGCCATCGTCGGCCGGGCCCGTGCGGTCTCCGGTGACCCCGCGCTCGACATGGCCGGCGCGATCGAACGTGCCCACGGCGGCGACGCGGCAGTCCGCGCCGTGTTCGCCGAGGCGGGCCAGGCGATCGGGCTCGGCCTCGCCGCCATGGTCAACCTGGTCGGACCCGAGCGGGTCGTTGTCTCCGGCGAGGGCCTGGCCGCGTACGACCTCTTCGAGGAGGACATCCGCGCCGCCTTCACCACCCAGCTCTTCGGAGCAGCCGCCCGCTGCCCGCTCGTCGTGCGGCCGCTGCCCTGGGAGGAGTGGGCGCGGGGCGCCGCCTCCGTCAGCATCCAGTCACTCTTCGCCGCGTGAAGCCCAAGTCGTCGTGAAACCCCAAGTCCCTGCACACCCCGAGCCGTCCCCCGGAAGGACCCCGCCATGACCGCCAGTTCCGCTCTGAACCGCCGGACATTCCTCGGCACCTCCCTGCTGTTCGTGGCCGGCACCGCCGTCGCCTGCTCCAGCAACCCGCAGGGCACCGCCGCCGCCAAGGGCGCCAAGGTCACGCTCACGCAGTGGTACCACCAGTACGGGGAGGAGGGCACCCAGGCCGCGGTGAAGCGGTACGCCGAGGAGTTCACCAAGGCCAACCCGGACATCGCGGTCAATGTCGTGTGGGGCGCCGACGTCTCCCAGTACGAGACCAAGCTCAACGCCGCGCTGCTCGGCGCGGACGCTCCCGACATCTTCGAACTCGGCGACTTCCGGGCGGAGATGGCCCGCAAGGGGCAGCTCGAACCGCTCGACGATGTCTACGGCACCGCCAAGGCCGGCTTCAACAAGGCCGACCTCGGCTACCTGACCGTCGACGGCAAGCTGTACGGCATCAAGACCATCGACGACATCATGATGCTGTACTACCGCAAGTCGATGCTGAACAAGGCGGGCGTCACCCCGCCCACCACCTTCGCCGAACTCGTCGACACCGCGAAGAAGTTGACGGACGGCGACGTGAAGGGCCTGTTCATCGGCAACGACGGCATCGGCGACAGCCCCTACCTCCTCGCCTGGTCGCAGGGCGTCGACATCATCAAGGGAGACAAGGTCGCCTACGCGGACGCCGCACGCTCCATAGGCGGCCTGCGCGAGCTGCACGCCGACAAGTCGCTGCTGCTCGGCTTCACCACCGACTGGTACGACCCCGGGGCCCTCAACCAGGGCGCCGTCGCGATGCAGTGGGGCGGCCTGTGGTCGCTGCCCGCCGTCGAGGAGGCGCTCGGCGACGACTTCGGGGTCGTGCCCTGGCCGGCGTACGACTCCTCGGGCCGGGCCGTCGCCCGGCTCGGCGGCTGGAGCCAGTGCGTGAACGCCAAGAGCAAGCATGTCGCGGAAGCCAAGAAGTACCTCGAGTGGCTGTGGATCAAGCAGACCGACATCCAGGTCGACTGGGCCGTGAAGTACGGCTTCCATGTGCCGCCGCAGACGGAAGTGGCGCAGCAGACCCTGGAGTTGAGCAAGGGCGCGGCGAAGGACGCTGTCGCCATCGCAAACCAGAACGGCGTCTCTTTCCCCGCCGAGTGGACCCAGGCCATGCAGACGGGCTTCATCGCCGCGGCCGCCGACATCGCCAAGGGGGCGGCGCCCGAGAAGACCCTGCTCAAGGCCCAGGCCAGGGCACAGTCCGACCTCGACAAGCAGATGGACTGACGCCACATGACCGCCACCGGCACTATGCGCCCCCGCAAGAGTGCCGCCCGGCCGGCGCCGGCCACGGCGCCGCGCCGACGGCGGCTGACCGAGCGGCAGTCGAAGATCCTCACCTTCGTCGCGCTCACCGCGCCGATGCTCATCGGCCTCGGTATCTTCCGCTACGTCGCCATCGGCTGGAGCTTCCTGCTCAGCTTCAGCGAGGCCCGCCGCACCATCACACTCGGCAACTGGGTCGGCCTCGACAACTACCAACAGCTGCTCAGCGACGAACGGTTCCGTGACGCGCTCACGATGATCGTGCTGTTCACCGCGCTCATCGTGCCGCTCACCTTCGCCGCGTCCCTCGGCCTCGCCGTCCTCGTCAACCGGGTGCGGCGCGGCCGGGCCTTCTTCCGCACGGCGTTCCTGCTGCCGGCGGCCGTCAGCTATGTGGCCGCCGCGATGATCTGGAAGATGGCCCTGTTCAGCGGTGTGCCGTCCGGCCTCGCCAACACCCTCGGTGCGCTCTTCGGCGCCGAGGCCACTCCCTGGATCCAGACGCAGAGCCCGCCGCTGTACTGGATCGTGCTGGTCACCCTGCGGCTATGGCTCCAAGTCGGCCTGTACATGATCCTCTTCATCGCCGGACTCCAGGCCATCCCCCAGCACTTGTACGAAGCCGCGGCCCTCGACGGCGCCGGATCCTGGCGCACCTTCCGCAGCATCACCTTCCCCATGCTGCGCAACACGTCGATCGCGATCCTGTTGCTCATGCTCATCGCGGCGCTCCAGGCCTTCGACGAGTTCTACGCGATCTTCTCCACCGGTGCCTCGCTCGGCAGCGAACCCGTACGCACCCCCCTCATGCATCTGTACGGCGTCGCCCTCCAGGACCAGGACTACGGCGTCGGCTCCGCCGGTGCCTTCCTGCTCACCCTTCTGATCGTGCTGGTCACGCTCGTCCAGGGCCGGATCCTCGGGTTCGCCCGTGACAAGGACTGAACCCATGAACCGTTACCGAGGCGGCTTGCTCGGCTCCGTCGTCACCTATGTGGTGCTGTGTGCGCTGGCCGTGGTCTTCCTGATCCCGTTCTACGTGCTGCTGCGCAACGCCTTCATGACGACGCCGGAGGTCACCAGCACGGACTGGCACTGGCTGCCGGGCGCCCTGCGCCTGGAGAACTTCACCGGGCTCTTCGACAATCCGGAACGCCCGTTCGGCAGGTCCCTGGTCAACTCGCTGCTCATCGCGGTGATCACGGCGCCGCTGTCCACGCTGCTCGCCTCGATGGCGGGTTATGCGCTGGCCCGGCTCGCGGTGCCCGGCCGGGCCCTCGTCCTGTCGCTGATCGTCGGCACGCTGATGATCCCCCAGTCCGTCACGTTCCTGCCGACCTTCGTCGTGGTCGGGTCGATGGGCGGCGTCAACACGATGTGGGGGCTGATCGCACCGGGCCTGTTCAGCGCGTTCGCCGTCATCCTCTTCCGCAGCTTCTACCTCTCCTTCCCCGCGGAGATCGAGGAGGCGGGCCGCCTCGACGGCCTGAGCCACCTCGGCGTCTACTGGCGCGTCATCCTGCCCAACTCGACCACGATGATCGCCTCGCTCGGTGCGCTCTCCTTCATCGAGGCGTGGAACTCCTTCCTGTGGCCGCTCATGATCGGCCAGGACCCCGGCAGCTGGACCGTCCAGATCGCCCTCTCCAGCTTCCTCGCCTCGCAGACCGTCAACCTGCCCGAGCTGTTCGCGGGCACGACCGTGGCGGTCCTCCCGCTCGTGGTCATGTTCCTGGTCGCCCAGCGCCACATCGTCCAGGGCATCGCGATGTCCGGTCTCAAGTCCTGATTCCCGTCCCCCTTTTTCCCCGGAGGTACGTCCAGTGATCAGAATGTCCCGTCGTACGGCACTCGCTGCTGCCTGCGCGCTGCCGTTGACCTTCGCTCTGCCGTCCGGCACCGCCCAGGCGAAGACCCCGTACGTCAAACCCTTCATGGGCTGGAGCAGTTGGAGCGTGGAGTCCTCCGCACACAGCGACTACGGCACCCGGTGGCTGAACGAGGGCAACATCAAGAACGCCGCCGACTCCCTCAGCGGCAAGCTGGCCTCGGCCGGCTACAACCACCTCAACATCGACGCCGGCTGGAACGCCGACTTCGACTGGAACTTCCACACCGATGCCAACGGCATCCCCGACGCCGACAAGGGCCGCTTCCCCAGCGGCATGCCCGCGCTGTCCGACCACGTCCACGGCAAGGGCCTCAAGCTCGGCCTGTACGGCGCCGCCGGTCTGGAGAAGGAGGTGTACGACAAGAACGCGCCGATCCTCGGTACGGACTGTCATGCACAGGACATCGCGGTGAAGCCGCTGACCCCGTCCAACATGTGGGGCGGCAACTGGAAGATCGACTACAGCAACCCCTGCGCCCAGGACTACATCGACTCCATCGTCGCCCGGTACGCCTCCTGGGGCGTCGACTTCATCAAGATCGACGGCGTGACGAAGGACAACGTCGCCGACATCAAGGCCTGGTCGACCGCCATCGACCACAGCGGCCGCCGTATGTGGCTCAGCGCCAGCGGCTGGCCCGTCGACATCGCCGCGGCCGACGGCCTCAAGGACGCCGCCAACGGCGTACGCATCGACACCGACATCGAGTGCTACTGCCAGACGACCAGCACCTGGACCAGCTCCGTCGACGACCGCTTCACCGATCTGCCCAAGTGGCTCGAGAAGCTGGACGCCCCCGGCTACCTCGCCGACCTCGACGCCATGCCGATCAACAACAACACCGGCAGCGGCCTCCAGGACGGAATCAGCGACACTGAGCGGCAGACCGTCATGACCTTCTGGTCGATGGCCTCGTCCCCGCTCTACGTCGGCGGCGACATCTGGTTCCTCGACGACAAGGCCAAGGCCATCCTGACCAACCCCGAGGTCATCGCCGTCGACCAGGCCGCCGTCCTGCCCCGGCAGATCCGCTCCGGCGACACCCAGGTGTGGACGAAGCGCATCGGTGACGACACGTACGCGGCGGTCTACAACCTCGGCTCCTCGGCCGCCGACATCACGGTCGACTTCAAGGACCTGGGCGTGCGCGGCCCGCAGCAGCTGCGCGACGTCGTCGCGCGCGAGGACTTCGGTTCCTTCAAGCACACCTGGACCGCCAAGTCCGTGCCGGCCCACGGTTCCCGGCTGATCAAGCTGTCGTAGGCCCCTCAGACGTTCCCGGCGAGGTCCCGCGTTCCCGGGGCCTCGCCGTTCCCCACGGAAGGACCGCACATGAGCAACGGACCATCCCGCCGCATGATCCTCGGGCTCGGCACCGCCCTCGCTCTCGGCACCCCGCCCGCCTTCACCGCCCACGCCGCACCGCGCCGCCCCACCGCCTCTCCGCTCGTCCCGGCCGAGGCGGCCACCACCCTGTGGTACCCCGAGCCCGCCGACGAGGACCTCCTGATCGAGCAGGGCCTCCCGCTCGGCAACGGGCGCCTGGGCGCGCTCGTCGGCGGCGATCCCGCCCGCGAACTCCTGCACGTGACCGATGCCTCCCTGTGGACCGGCGGCTCCAACACGACCCTCGACAGCGAGGGGCAATTCCCGTACGGACGCGAGGACTTCGGCAGTTTCACGCTCCTGGCCCGGGTCACCCTGAGCCTGCCCGGACACGACCGCTCCGCCGTCACCGGCTACCGCCGCACCCTCGACCTCAGCAACGGCCTGGTCACCACGGCGTACTCCAAGGACAAGGTCGCTTACGTCCGGGAGATGTTCGCCTCCGCCGCCGACGACACCATCGTCATCAGACTCCGTCAGAGCGGCGGCGGCAGCATCACCGGCAGCGTCCACCTGTCCGGCACCCATGGCGAGACCACCGGCGTCGACCGCACCCGGCGCCTCGCCTCCTTCAACTCCTCCTTGGCCAACGGCCTGCGCTACGCCGCCGCCGTCACCGCCCGCGCGGACGACGGCACCGTGACCGCCGCCGGCAACCGCGTCACGTTCACCGACTGCTCCGAGGTCACCGTCGTCATCAGTGGCGGCACCGACTACGCGCCCGACCACAGCACCGGTTACCGCACGCCGGACGCCGACCCGCTGCGGCTCGCCGAGTCCAAAGCCCTCGCCACTGCGGCGACTTCGGGTACGGCGCTGCGCGACACCCATGTCGCCGACTACCGGTCCCGCTACGACCGGCTCACCCTCGACCTCGGCCCGTCCAGCAAGCGGCAGCGCGGGCTCGACTCCTGGTTGCGGCTGAAGGCGCGGGCGAGCGAGGGATCCGAACCTGATCCTGAACTGGAGGCGAGCTACCTGCAGTTCGCCCGCTACCTGGCGATCTGCGGTTCGCGCGACGGGCTGCCCGTGGGGCTCCAGGGGCTGTGGCTGGAGGGCAACACCCCGGACTGGATGGGCGACTACCACACGGACGTCAACATCCAGATGAACTACTGGCTGTCGGACCGCGCAGGCCTCGGCGACACCTTCACCGCATTCGCCGACTACTGCCTGTCCCAGCTTCCCGCCTGGAGCGAGGTCACCCAGGAGCAGTTCAACGACCCGCGCAACCGCTACCGCAACACGTCCGGCAAGGTCGCCGGCTGGACCGTCGCCTTCTCCACCAACCCGTACGGCGGCCTGGGCTGGTGGTGGCACCCGGCGGGCAACGCCTGGCTGTGTGAATCCCTTTACGAGCACTACGAGTTCACGCAGGACCAGAAGTACCTGGCCCGCATCCTTCCGCTACTGAAGGGCGCGTGCGAGTTCTGGGAGGCGCGCCTGATCACCACCACGGTCACCGACCCCGGCACCGGCGCCGCACGCGAGGTCCTGATCGACGACCACGACTGGTCACCCGAGCACGGCCCGCAGGACGCCCGCGGCATCACCTACACCCAGGAACTCCTGTGGTCCCTCTTCGGCCACTACGAGCAGGCGTGCCGCACCCTCGGCCGCGACACCGCCCACGCCGACACCATCCGTGACCTGCGCGAGCGCCTCTACCTCCCGCGCGTCAGCCCGACCTCCGGATGGCTGGAGGAGTGGATGAGTCCGGACAACCTCGGTGAGACGACGCATCGCCATCTCTCCCCGCTCATGGGCCTGTTCCCCGGCGACCGCATACGCCCCGATGCCGACGACCCCGACACCCTCGAGGGAGCCACGGCTCTGCTCGCCGCCCGGGGCATGGAGAGCTACGGCTGGGCCTGCGCCTGGCGGGCGCTGTGCTGGGCGCGGCTCAAGGACGGGGAGAAGGCGTACCGACTGCTCCTCACGAACCTGCGGCCGTGGGCCGGCGGTGACACCGGCACGGCCATGAACTTCTTCGACATGTACCGGGTGTCGGACACCCGAGCCATCTTCCAGATCGACGCCAACCTGGGCACACCCGCCGCGATGCTGGAGATGCTCGTCTACTCCCGCCCCGGCCACATCGAACTGCTCCCGGCCCTGCCCGAGGCCTGGGCCCCCTCCGGTTCGCTCAAGGGGGCCGGGGCCCGCGGGGGATTCACCGTGGACGTGTCCTGGAAGCGGGGACGCGTCAGCGAGGCGACCCTTCGCAGTGTCGGGGGCCGCAGGACCACCGTGACCGCGGGCGGGCGGAGCACGACCGTGACCCTGGAGCCCGGTGAGGAGCTGACGCTGACCGAACTCGTGGCGGTGGACTGAGCGGGCGGGCACCACGGCTTCGCGCCCGCCCCTCGGAGCGCCAGACCCGCTGCCGTGCGCGCGCCGCTTCGAAGCGGGCGGCCCAGCAGGCTCGTTCTCGGCGTCCGCGCCGCCGGCCTGGCCGCCGGCCCGATGACCGGCTTCGACGCCGAGGGAGTCGACAAGGAAATCCGGTCGTTCCTGATCACCGAGTAGCCGAAGGGGATCAGCTGCAGAACGGTCCCCGCGCTGGTACGGGTGAGGGTGCCGTCAGAGGCCACGTACGGGTGCAGACCCGCGAGGGCGCGCCAGGCCGCGGCCCGCAGCCGCTCGGGCTCGATGCCGAGTGCGGCGGCACGGAACATGGCGGCGGCGATACCCGCGGCCGCCGAAGTCTCGAGAATGCCGCGGGTACGCCGCTCATAGGGGGCGCCCGTGCTCGAGGTCGATGACATGTGGTCCGATCGCCAGTGAGGTCGCCTCGTCCGTGAGCCGGGCGTACGGGTTGTCGAGTTGTGGCGGGGTCGCGATCGTCCCGTCCTCGGCGAGGTCGGCGGGCCGGCCGTCGACCAGGAACGGGCCGCTCCAGTCGAGGGAGAGGTCGGTGCCCTCGGGTGTACGGAAGGCGACCTTGGCCGTCCCGAAGACAGGGGTGCTGAGCGTACGCGCGAACTCTTCGAGTCCGCCGTGTACGGCGCGTCTTCCCACGGTGCACACCCAGGCCGTGCCGGGGCCGGCGGGCCTCAGTTCCTGCCGGGCATCCGGTCCCGAGGACACCGGCAGCGCCCCGCCCTCGGTCGCCAGCGCCACGTATCCGCCGCCCTTGCGTCCGACCGTCCACACACCGTGCTGCAGCCACTCGTCGAACTCCGCGAGCGGGAACCACGCGTGGGTGTAGCCCATGACGTCGTCCGCGGGGATGCGGTAGAGCGCCATGACAGTGCCGAGGTGGTGGCGGGCGCGGGGCAGGATGCGGTTGCCCGCCCAGGCGTTGGGCCGCGCCGAGGGCGACAGGGAGGCGTTGGGCGCATGGGTGACGAACACCTGGGTCTCGGGGCCGAGCGTGGCGCCCCAGATGTGCTCCTGCAGTCCTGGCAGGCCTGGGCGGTAGTCGTTCACGCAGGAGAGCAGCGCGTCAGGGGTCTTGTAGACGGTGAGGTCGGAGCCGTAGGGGCGGGAGAGGAGGTCGTGGGCGAACCGGTAGTCACCGCGGTAGTTCTGCCGGCCCCACCAGCTCTCCGGGAGGTCCTGCGCGGCCTGCCGGATGATCTCCGGCATCCGATAGCGGCCGGCCGTGGCGACGACCGCCGCCGGCAGCACCGCGTCGTTGAGGGCGCCGGTGCCGAAGCAGACCCACATGATCGGCGCGGTCTCCTCCAGCCGGGACGAGCGCAGGGTCGAGACGTAGGAGCGGCCGTGGGCGCAACCATGTATGCCGCGCCAGGAGTTGGCCGCCAGGCTGAACAGCACCCGGTCGGCGACGCCCGCCGCGAGCTGTACGACTTCTTGGTCACCGGTGCCCGCCGCGAGCCGTGCGACGACCTCCTGGTCACCGGTGTCGGGGGAGTCGTCGACGGACTCCACGGACTCCACGGACTCCACGGACTCCACGGACTCCACGGACTCCACGGACTCCACGGACTCCACGGACTCCACGAACTCCACGAACTCCACGAACTCCACGAACTCCACAAGCGACACGAGCGCGAGCAGATCGATGGCGAGATACGCGTTGGAGTCGAACTCGCTGAATCCACCGGCCAGTTTGCGGTGCATCCACTCGACCATGATGTCCCGCGCATGGGCGGCGTGCTCCGCGCCTGTCCATCCGGTGTTGCCGAAGGTCTCCCCGGCGAGCTCCAGGCCCCACAGCAATTCGGCGGTGTGCCACACCAGTTGGTGGTTCTCGGTGAAGTAGCACATGGCGTCGAGACCGGGTTGGTCGATCCAGAACTTGAAGCCGAGAACCGCGGCGCGCACGCGCTCGCGCAGCCCCGGCTCCCAGCGCTCCGCGGGGATCCGCCGCCAGAGGTGGAACAGCCCGACCGCCTCGAAGTCGGCGCAGTCCGCCCTGTTGTCGATCATCCACAGGGCGCGGTCGAGGCCGGATGCGGACACCTGGTGGCCGGGGTCGGTGAGGGCCCGTACGAGTTCGCCCCCTGTGCCGTCCGAGCCCGCCGCGTGCCGCAGGAACTCCGCGCGCCACTCAGCGGGTTCCCCCTCAGGGGCGGACCGGTACGTGCTCGGCAGGACGGCTATAGGGAGCTCACGGAACACCGGCGACCGGTCGTCGTCCACCGAGACGCGCAGCGTGGTCGCGCCGGTGGACAGCATGGAGGCGCTGCCCACCTCGTTCCCCGCGCCGGGTCCGGCCAGGCGCAGCGTCGACTGCCCGCCGGTGAGCCGTATCCGGCTGGTGCGGCCCGCCCACCGCACCCGCAGCGCGGCGCCTTCCGGCCCGGTGAGGGTGGCCTCGCCGTCGGTCGTCCCCCACCGTGTCACGCCCACGGCGTCGAGGACGCGCTCGGCGACGGCGGCGGCGTATTCGTCGGCACCCTCGCAGGGCACGACGACCCGCACCGGCAGGCCGTCGACGCGCAGCCGCACGACCTGCCGCACCTCACGGAACGCCACCTGCCAGGAGGCGACGACGACGGTCGTGGTACCGGACGGCAGCCAAAGGCGTACCTCCCGCTCGGCCGGCTCCATGTACGTCACGGAACCGGACTCGCCGACCAACTCCCCACCCACGAACAGCAGCGAGGGCCCGGTGGTGGCCAGCCGCAGCGTCCGCCACTCCGCCTGGTCGACCTCCAGCACGCAGGCCGCGAGGGCGACCCGGTACTCCGGGATGAAGCAGAACTCGCTCCAGTCGACCAGCCCGTCGGCCGCCGTGTGCACCCGCTGCCACTGCCCGGAGTGCCGGACACCGCCCGGACCGGTGTACTCGATCTCCCCGCCCTCGACGACCGGCACCGTCACCGGACCACGGCGCAGCGGCCGGTGCCGGTACAACTCCTCCTTGAGCGGCGTGACATCGGGCCCGTTGGTCAGCCGCCACCGCCCGCGCTCGCCCCACGGATCCCCGTTCGCGGCCAGATGCCTGGCCAGGTCGTCCGCGGGCTCCCGCCACGCCGGGCTGACCAGCCAGTCCCGTACGGTGCCCCGCTCGTCCAGGGCATGCACCGTCCGCCCCACGCCTGTCTCCACGGCTCTCCTCACTTCAGGCCCGTGCTGGCGATGCCGCGAACGATGTGGCGCTGCAGCACCAGGAAGATCACCACGACCGGGATCATGCGACCGCGGCCGGGCAGGGTGAAGGACCGGGATGCTCCGACTCGACTCAGTGAGCCAGCGCAAGGCCGACCACAGCGTCCTGCACGACATCAGCCTCAGCGTGCCCGACGGCCAACTCCTGTGCGTCGTCGGCCCGTCGGGCTGCCGCAAGTCCACGCTGCTGCGCGCGATCGCCGGATTGATTTCCGCCCGCGAGGGCACGATCACCGTCGACGGCACACCGGTCACCGGCGTGCCCGAACGGCTGGCGGTCGTCTTCCAGGACTACGGCCGCTCCCTGTTGCCCTGGCTCACGGCCCGTCAGAACGTCGCACTACCGCTGCGCCGCCGCGGCCTGGACCGGGCCACCCGCCGGGCCGAAGCCGAACGCATCCTGGAACGCGTCGGCCTCGACGGCGCCGTCGGCAGCCACTCCTGGCAGCTCTCCGGCGGCATGCAGCAGCGCCCTCGTCCGGCGCCGGGATCATCCCCGGGCCGCATCCACCTGGCGCGCGCAGGCGTCGTGTGGGGCGGGGCCGAAGCGGGCGCTCCAACCCGGCGGTACGGCGCGCCAGGCGGGCCACAGGGACAGCTGCCCGTGGGCGTTCTCCAGCACGAGGTGGGTGTCCTTGCCGTCGGGGCCCGGATCGAACGGACCGGCTTCACGGCTCATGCGTCGAGCTCCTTCAGGCGCGCCGCCAGGATGGCGGCGATGGCGTCGAGGTGGCGGTCCTGGAACAGCTGCGGATGGGTGCAGTCCAGGTCGTGGTTGACGATCCCGCCGCTGACGTGCGGGCGCCATGCCTTCCAGCTGAGCCAGTCCTCCGCCCGCGGCGCGGCTGCCGTGAAGAAGAGCAGGTCGCCGTCGTAGCGGCGGTGCTGGTGTTCGCGCACCATACGCGCGTGGCGGGGCACGATGTCGATGATCTTCGACAGGGTCCGGTCGGCGAGCCCGGCGAGCGGGCTGCCCGCCCGGCGCAGCGTGGCCAGCACGTCGTCGCGGGTGCGCTCGTCGGTGCGGTCGAAGCCGGCCATGCGCAGCACCGCCGTGAGCGCGTCGCCCTCCTCGGGCGCGGGCCGCTCGCGCCACTGGTCGGCCGGGAACGCGTCGAACAGCGCGAGGAGTTCGACCTTCTCCCCGGCCTCCTGGAGCACGCAGGCCACGGTGTGGGCGAGGATCCCGCCGAGGGACCAGCCGAGCAGCCGGTACGGACCATGTGGCCGCACCGTGCGCAGGCGCTCGGCGTAGTCGGCCGCCAGCTCCCGCAGCGTGCGCGGCAGCGGCTCGTCGCGGACCAGGCCGCGCGCCTGGATGCCGTACAGGGGCTGGTTCGGACCGAGGCGGGCGGACAGGCCCGCATAGCACCAGGAGATGCCACCGCCGGGGTGGAACGCGAACAGCGGGGGCCGCTCGCCCTCGGTACGCAGCGGAAGGAGGACCTCCAGGGCGTCCTCGGCCGCGCTCCCTCTGGGGCCGGCACCGCGTGGTCGCCCCGCGGCCTCGAGACGGGTGGCGAGAGCGGCGGGGGTCGGCGCCTCGAACAGCGAGCCGATGGTCAGCTCGGTGCCGAACTCCTCCCGCACCCGCCCCACCAGCCGAACCGCGAGCAGCGACGTCCCGCCCAGGTCGAAGAACGCGTCGTCGGGACCGGCCCGTCCGACCCCGAGCACCTCCGCGAACAGCCGCGTCAGCGCCTCCTCGACCGGGCCGGACGGACGTCTGGCGCCCTCACCGCCGGTGAAGACGGGGGCGGGCAGTGCGCGGCGGTCGAGCTTCCCGTTGGGGCTCAGCGGGAACGCGTCCATGGCGACGACGGCCGACGGGATCATGTGCTCGGGCAACTCGCGTGCCAGTGACGCCCGTACGGCCGCGGGGTCGGCGCCCCCGGTCACGTACCCGATGAGCCGGTCCTCCCGCACCACGGCGCAGGCGCCGTCCACGCCGGTCTGCCCCACCAGCGCGGCCTCGATCTCGCCCAGCTCGATGCGCTGCCCGCGCAGCTTCACCTGGTCGTCGGAGCGGCCGAGGTACTCGACCTCGCCCTGACCGGTCCAGCGCGCCAGGTCGCCTGTGCGGTACATCCGGCTGCCCGGCGGCCCGAAGGGGTCGGCGACGAACCGGGACGCCGTCAGCGCGGGGCGGTTCAGATAGCTGTCGGCCAACTGCCGGCCCACCAGGTACAGCTCACCCGGGATGCCCGGCGGGCACGGCTGCAGCGCCGCGTCCAGCACGTACAGGCGGGTGTTCCACACGGGGCTGCCGATCGGCACCGGGCCGTTGTGGTTCGGGGCGCACACGTGGTGCGTGACATCGATGGCGGCCTCCGCCGGCCCGTACAGGTTGTGCAGTTCGACGTCGGGCAGCGCCCTGACGAAGGCGTTCACCGTCTCGCGGGGCAGGGCCTCACCGCCGCAGAAGACCCGGCGCAGCCCCGCGCAGGCGGCCGTGTCGGCCTCGGCCAGGAAGACCTGGAGCATCGACGGCACGAAGTGGCAGGTGGTCACGGACTGTTCGCGGATCAGGCGGGCGAGTTCGACCGGGTCCTTGTGCACCCCCGGCCCGGCGACGACGACCGCCGCGCCCTCGCGCAGCGGCCAGAAGAACTCCCACACGGACACGTCGAACGACGACGGAGTCTTCTGCAGCACCCGGTCGTCGGCGGTCAGCGGGAAGGTGTGCTGCATCCAGCGCAGCCGGTTGTCGATCGCCCCGTGCGAGACGACGACGCCCTTGGGGCGGCCCGTCGAGCCGGAGGTGTAGATGACGTACGCGGGGTGGGCGGGGGTGAGCGGACGCGCCGGGTTGGTCGGCGGGTACGCGGACACGTCGAGTCCGTCCAGGACGACGAGTGGGGCCCCGGCGTTCTCGGGAAGGCGTCCCGTACGGTCGACCACGGCGCACACCGGCGCCGCGTCCCGGATCATGTACGCGAGTCGCTGCGCCGGATAGTCCGGGTCGAGCGGCAGGTACGCGGCACCCGACTTGAGCGCGGCGAGCACGGTGGCGACCAGCTCCACCGAGCGGGGTACCGCGACGGCGACCACCGCACCCGGCCGGGCGCCGAGGCTCTGCAGGTGCTGAGCCAGCCGGTTGGCGTGGGCGTTGAGCTCCGCGTACGTCCATGAGGTGTCCCCGTACACCAGCGCGGTCGCGTCCGGGGCGCGCAGGGCGCGCGCCTCGATGGGGCCGATGAGCGTGGTCGCGGGCAGCGCGCGTTCGGTCTGGTTGAACTCGTTCAGGACCAGGGAGTGTTCGGCGGGCGTCGCGATGGTGTGTACGGCGAGCGGCAGGTGCGGGTCGGTGCGGAGGAGACGGTCCAGCAGGTGCAGGAAGCGCTTCTGGTGGGCGGCGAGGTCGGCGTCCTCGTACAGGGAGGGGTTGCCGTCGTGGTCGATGCGCAGGCCGCGGCCGTCGGCGCGGTCGTAGACGTTGACCGTCAGGTCGTCGACAGGGCCCGCGGCGAGGTTGTGCGCCCGCGCGGGCGCACCCGCGAAGTCGACGCCGTAGTCGAAGGGCATGACGTTGACGAGCGGGCCGATCAGGGCGCGGTTCTCGCCGAGCAGCCCCAGGTCGCGGCGGATGTCCTCGTAGCGGTAGCGCTGGTGGCGGCGCACGTCGCGGATGCCGAGCACGACCTGGTGCACCAGGTCGGCGAAGGTCGCGTCGGGGGTGACGGCCAGCCTGAGCGGGAGCACGTTCATCACCATGCCCGGCACGCGCAGCGCGGCCGACCCCACGCGGCCCATCATGGGCAGGCCGAGCACGACGTCGGACTGCGCCGTGGCACGGGAGGTGTACAGCGCCTGCGCGGCGATCAGAACGTCCGGCCAGGTCGCGCGGAGCCGGGCGCCCAGGTCGCGCAGCCGCTCGGTGGTCTCGGGAGGCAATTGGGTCGTGCGGCGACGGAACGCGCGCGAGGGCAGCGCGCCGCGGCCCGCCAGCCGGGGCGCCCCGGGCCGGTCGGCGAACGCCCTTGTCCAATGGGCGCGGTCGGCCGCGAAGGCGTCGGACGAGCGGTAGGCGGCATCCTCGGCGACCAGGTCGGCGAGGGCTCCGAAGGTGCGCGGGCCGGGTTCCTCGCCGCGAACGAGCGCCGTGTAGACCTCGGCCGTGCGGCGTACGAGCAGCGAGTAGCCGAAGCCGTCGATGACGAGGTGGTGGATGCGCTGGTACCACAGCCATCGCCGCGCGCCGACCCGGAACAAGGCATGCCGGAAGAGCGGTCCGGCCGCCAGATCGCAGGGCTTGGCGAGATCGGCGCGCATCCACGTCTCGGCCTTCCGCTCGGCGCCGTCACGGCCGCGCAGATCGACCACGGTCAGCGGCAGCTCGACGGTGGCGCTGACGTGCTGGCGCGGACCGTCCGGGCCGCTCTCGACGCGTACCCGCAGGGCGTCGGCCTCGGTGGTGACGCGACGCAGGGCCGCCGCGAACAGCTCCGGGTCGAGCGGCCCGTCGATCTCCAGCCACTCCGCGGTGTTCTGCGCGGGGCTGAGCGGATCGAGGGCCTGCGCGTACCACATGCCCGACTGGGCCGCCGTCAGCGGCAGCACGGATGCCGGGGTGTCGGCGTCGGTGCCGGTCGTCGTGGTGGCGGTCATGAGACCACCCCCAGCAGTGGCGCCCAGGCCTCGATGGCCGGCTGCTCGGCGAGGTCCTCGAAGCCCGTTTCGACGCCGTGCTCGCGGCGCCATCGTTCGAGCAGGGCCATGATGCGGACCGAGTCGAGTCCGTAGTCCAGGAGGTTCTCGTCGAGGGGGATGTCCGCGGGATCCTCGCCGAGAGAGTCGGCGACATCGCTGCGGAGCTGCTCCAGAGTGAGGGCCACGGTGCTCAGAACTCCTTCAGGAGCGCGTCGGTGGTGGTCACGAACGCGCAGCGGCCGGCGGCCCAGCGCAGGGCCATGTCGTGGTCGTCTCGGGAGAAGTCGGCGACGGCATCGGCGACGACGAACGCCTGAATGTCCCGCATCCACGCGTCGCAGGCGGTCACCACCACCCCGATGTGCGCGTACACACCGATGACGACCAGCTGGTCGCGGCCCGTCTCACGGAGCAGCTGCGCCAGCTGGGTGCGCACGAACGCGCTGTACTTCCACTTGGTCAGGACCCTGTCGCCGGGCTGTGGCGCGACCTCGTCCGGCACGGCGAGCGCAGCGGCGTCGTCGGCGGCGCCGGGGCCCCAGAAGTCGAGCTGGAGCCCGCGCTGCCGGGGCGTCTGGCCGCCGCGCTGTGTCGAGTACACGACCGGTACGCCGAGGCCGCGGGCGCGCTTCAGCAGCCGGCCGGTGTTGTCCAGCATCCCCGTCAGCGGCTGCTCGCCGGACGGGAACGCACCGAGGAAGTGGTTCTGCAGGTCGTGGACGAGCAGCACGGCGCGCTCGGGGTCCGCGGTCCAGTCGACGCGGTTCTCCGGCAGCTCGTCCGCTGTCGGCAGCGGATAGGAGGCGATGGCGGGGAGTGCCATGGGACAGAGCCTTTCAATGCTGCTCGGTTGCGGCCGCGGCGGACCGCAGCCCCTTCTTGCTGACCTTGCCGACTCCTGTCTGCGGGAAGGCGTCGACGAACTCGACGAGATCGGGGACCTTGTAGTCGGCGATGCCACGGTCACGGACGAACCGCTTGATGGCGGCCGGCTTGAGCTGCTCGGCGCCCTCGCGGAGGACGACGTAGGCGAGGGAGCGTTCCCCGAGGTACGCGTCGGGCACGGCGACGACGGAGACGTCGTGCACGGACGGATGGGCGAGGATGATGTTCTCGACCTCCTCCGGCGCGACCTTCTCGCCGCCCCGGTTGATCTGGTCCTTGGCCCTGCCCTCGACGACGAGGTGGCCGGTCGGGGTGCGGCGCACGACGTCGCCGGTGCGGTAGAAGCCGTCCTCCGTGAAGGCCGTAGCGTTGTGCTCGGGAGCGCGCCAGTAGCCGCGGATCGTGTACGGGCCGCGGGTCAGCAGCTGTCCGAACGCGCCGTCGGGGACGTCGTGTCCGGTGTCGTCGACGATGCGGATCTCGTCGTCCGGGGAGATCGGGCGGCCCTGCGTGGTGACCACGGTCTCGAAGTCGTCGTCCAGCCGTGTGTAGTTGACGAGCCCCTCGGCCATGCCGAAGACCTGCATCAGCCGGCAGCCCAGGGCGGGTTCCAGACGGCGCGCCGCCTCCGCGCTGTATTTGGCGCCGCCAACGAGCGTCAACTCCAGGCTCGACAGGTCGTGCTGCGCTTTCGGACCTGCCTCGGTCCACAGGAGGGCGAGCGGCGGCACCAGACCCGTCATCGTGATCCGCTCCCGCTCGATGAGCGGCAGGGCCGTCGTCGGGTCGGGCCGGGGGCACAGCACGACGGTGCCCCCGGCATACAGCGTGCCCAGCCAACCCGGCGAGCTCATCGGGAAGTTGTGTGCGGCCGGCAGGACGACGAGGAAACGGGTGTCCGCGTCGACGCCGCAGATCTCGTTGGAGCCCCGCAGCGAGTAGATGTAGTCGTCGTAGGTGCGCGGGATGAGTTTCGGCACTCCCGTCGTACCGCCCGACAGCTGCAGGAACGCCAGCTCGTGCGGCTCCGGTCCGGCGGGCAGGACGACCGGATCGCAGGGCACGTCGGACAGTGCGGTGTGCTCGCTCGGGTCGCCGACGACGAAGACATGCCGCAGGCTCGGCGTGCGGTTCCTCACCCGCGTCGCGAGCTCGCGGTGGTCGAAGCCCGCGTGACGGTCGGGGACCACGTAGGCGACGGCCTCGGCGAAGGAGCAGAAGTGGCCGATCTCCGTCTCCCGGTGCGCGGGCAGCGCGTACACGGGCAGCGCGCCGATGCGGAACAGCGCGAAGACGACCTCGATGAACTCACCGACGTTGGGGAGGTGCAGGACGACCCGGTCGCCCTTGCCGATCCCGCGCGCCGCGAATCCGGCGGCCAGCCGGTCGGCGCGCTCGTCCAGCTCCCGGTAGGTCCAGGTGCGGCGCCCGGGCGCCGGGTCCACGAGGGCGATCCGGTCGGGGTGGGCGGCGGCACGCTCGCGCAGTACGCCCCCGAAGGTCTCGCCGCGCCAGTAGCCCGCCGCGCGGTAGCGCTCGGCGAACTCCGGCGGCCAGGTGGGCGCGTCCACGCCAGGGGTGAGGGTCACAGCGAGGCCCCCATAGCCTCGAGAAACGTACGGAACTTGGCGCCGGTCTCCGCTGTCTCGGCCTCCGGAGACGAGGCGGCCACCACCCCGGCGCCCGCGAACAGCCTGAGCGAGCGCCCTTCGGCCTCGGCGCAGCGGATCGTCACGACCCACTCGCCGTCCCCGTCCGCGTCCTGCCAGCCGACCATGCCGGTGTACGGGCCGCGGTCGAAGGGCTCCGACTCGGCGATGACGGCACGGGCCACATCGGTCGGGGTGCCGCACACCGCCGGCGTGGGGTGCAGGGCCAAGGCCAGCTCCAGGGCGGTGACGCCGGGGTCGGTGAGCTCTCCCGTGACGGTGGTCGACAGATGCCACATCGTCGCCGTACGCACCAGTGTGGGCCGCTCGGGCACCTCCAGGCGGGTGCAGAACGGCGCGAGCGCCTCCCGTACGGCGTCGACGACGACGGCGTGCTCGTGCAGGTCCTTGGGCGACTCCAGGAGCGCCGCCGCGCGTTGGACGTCCTCGGCCAGGTCGGTGCTGCGCGCCGCGGATCCGCCCAGTGGGTTCCCGGTCAGGCGGCCGCCCGTGCGGGCGACGAGGAGTTCGGGGCTGGCTCCGATGAGCGTGCGACCGGGGCCGCTGGGGACGGCGAAGGTGTATCCGGCAGGGTCGCGGCGGGCCAGGCGGCTCAGCATGGCCGGCAGATCCGGCTCGTCGGGCGAGGTCAGCTCCAGGGTGCGGGCGAGGACGACCTTGGTGAACTCCCCGGACCGCATCCGCGTCACCGCGTCGGCGACCGCCTGGCCGTACTGCTCGGGCGCCGGAACCTCCCGCACCTGCCAGACGGTGCCCCCTTCCGGGAGCAGCGCGGGCAGGGCGATGAGCGGGTCCTCCCGCAGCGGCGGACCCCACTGGACCGACTGGGGGGAGACCAGCGAGTGCGGCGCGTCCGGGGCGAAGGGCACGGAGCCCACGACGACCGGTGCCGAGGCGCCGGCACGCCGGCGTGCGTTCAGCACGTTGCGTACCCGCCATGTCAACGGGCGCGTGTCGTGGGGTATGCCGGCGGCGGTTCCCCTGCCCAGCAGGGTGTGGTGGGGCGAGGCGAGGAACCGGTCGGTGGCCGGGCGGTAGGCGTCGAGCAGGGCGGTTGCCGCGCCGGGCGAGACGAAAGGCGTGGCTGTGGTGTCGCGCAGGAAGGCAGACATGGATGTCTCCAGCGGGGGAGGGCACGATCCGTGGCCGGCGGAGCCGCTGCGGGGCGGGCGGGTTCAGGCCCGCAGGGTGGCGCCGCCGTCGACGTACAAGTCGTGCATGGTGATGTGACGCGCACGGTCGGACACGAGGAAGGCGACCGCCTCGGCGACGTCGGAGGGGTCGGCCATCCGGCCGAGCGGGATGCCGGTGCGGTGCGTCGCGAGGTCTCCCTCGACGACGCGGCGCACGGCGGCTGCCGGGTCCTCGTCGTCGGAGACAGTCCACAGGGCGCGCTGCATGTCGGTCAGGGTCGAGCCGGGGGAGACCGTGTTGCAGCGGACGCCCCGTGAGGCCACCTCCAGGCCCAGGCATTTGGTGAACATCACTGCGGCGGCCTTGGAGGCGGCGTAGGCGGACAGGCCCGCGCGGGGAATGCCGGCCGCATTCGAGGCGACGGTGACGATGGTGCCGCGGCCGCGCTCGGTCATGCGGCGGGCGGCTGACCGCGAGACGTGGAAAACGCCGCTGGTGTTGACGGCGAACGTGGCCGCCCAGTCCGCGTCCGTCAGGTCCACGACCGGGGAACCCCGCAGGATTCCGGCGACGTTGACGGCGATGTCCAGCGCACCGAGCGTGCGCTCGGTCTCGGCCACGAGGGCCTCGACGGCCGCGGCGTCCGTGACGTCGAGCGGGCGGGCGGCGACCTGGTCGCCGTACTTCTCGGCGAGCGCCTCCACGCCCTCGGGGTCCAGGTCGGTGGCGAGTACGCGGGCGTCGCGTTCGACGAGCGCCGTCACCACTGCCTTGCCGATGCCCCGGCCCGCGCCCGTCACGAGGGCCAGCCGTCCGGAGAGTTCAGGGTCGGCACTCACGTGACCATCGCCTTCCGGATGTCGTCGAGCACCGAGACCGCCGCCTCCCCACCGCCCAGGCCCACTTGGAGCCGTCGCCCACGGTCGCGTGGTTGTCGCGTACGGCATTCAGCTGCTGGTAGGCAGGCTTCTCGGCCAGCTCGTCGAGGAGTTCGGCGTACGAGCCGGTCGACGACAGGGTGCCGATGAACAGCCAGTCGCCGTCGATCTCCTCGATGTTCTCCTCGCTGATCGGCGTCGAGTGGTTCTCGCCCTTCTCGGTCTGGATACCGGGCCGCTCGAAAACCGATGCCCTTCAGGATATCGCTGATGAACACGCCCTGCCGCACGACGGCCGTGCCGCTCGCCGAGGAGCTCCTCGGCCTCGTTGGTCCTGCCGGGGAACGCGCCGGTCACCACGCCCGTCACGGCCATGCCCTTCGCCCGGTCCGCGAGTTACTCGGGGGTGCCCTGCTGGCCTGTGATGCGGGAACGAGGCCCCGGGGCTATCGTGAACATGTCGTCGATGATCCGTGCCCAACGCGCCGCGGCGGCAGCTCCCAAGGTGCCGCTCGGACGGCTCGGCACCGCATGGGGACGTCGTCGGCGCGGCAGCGTCCGGTGCGCCGCAACCGGCGAGAGACGAAGGATCGCACCCATGACGGCGGCTGTCCGAGCAGACCTCACGAACCTCGACCACTTCGCCAACGGGTTCCCGCAGGACCTGTTCGCCCGGCTCCGCCGCGAAGCACCGGTCAGGTGGCACGAGCCCACCGAGCACACCCCGAAGGGAACCGGGTTCTGGTCGGTGCACACCTACGCCGAATCGCGGGAGATCCTGCTCGACCCCGCCGTGTTCTCGAGCGCCCAGGGGACGGTCCTTTTCGATCACCCATGGGCCGGCTACATGATGAACATGATGGACAACCCGCGCCATGCCCGGCTGCGCCGCCTTGTCTCCGGTGGCTTCACGCCGAGGATGGTGGACCGGCTCGAGGACGAACTCCGGCGGCGGACCGAGACGTTGATCGACGCCGCCGTCGAGATGGGGCAATGCGACCTCGTCGAGGCGGTCACCAGCGAGCTGCCCTTGCAGGCGATCTGCATGCTCATGGGGATCCCGCAGCAGGACCGCCACCTCCTCTCCGAGCGGGTCCACCACGTGTTCGACGTCAAGGACGGCTCGACGGCCGGCGGATCGGCTGCCGCGGCGACGGAGAGCCTTCTGCAGTACGGCCGGGAGATCGTCGCCGAGCGGCGGCGCAACCCGCAGGACGACCTGCTCTCGGTCATCACCCATGCCCACCTCCCCGACGAGGATCCTTCGCACCTCCTCGAGCCGGAGATCGACGCGTTCTTCCAGCTCCTGTTCGGCGCCGGGGCGGACGCGACACGCAGCGCGGCATCGTGGGCGCTCGTGGCGATGGCCGCCGACCCGACGATCCTGGATACGGTCGCCGGCGATCCGAGTGTGCTCACCACACTGCCCGACGAAGCGGTCCGCATGATGAGCCCCGTCGCGCACAACGTCCGCACCGCCACGCGGGACTACGAACTGGCGGGACACCGGATCTCCGCCGGGGACCGGGTCGTGTACTGGCTCGCCTCGGCCAACCGTGACGAGGCGGTGTTCCGCGACCCGCAGCGTTGCGATGTCCGTCGCGAGCCCAATCCGCATCTCGGGTTCGCGCAGGGGCCGCACTTCTGCCTCGGCGCCAGCCTCGCCCGCCTCGAACTCCAGGTGATCCTCCGCCAGTTCGCCGCCCGCGTCGAGCGCATCGAACTCACCGGTGACATCGAGTGGACGCGCAGCAACAAGTACAACGGCATCAACAGGATCCCGGCAGCGCTCACGTCGCGGCGAACGCGGTCCGCTCCACGAGCTGGCCGCCCTGCGGGCGTCCGGGGTGCGGGGCGGCGTGCCGGAAGGTGTCCCGCGGGTGATCGCCCGCAATAGCGTGCGTGGGGGGAACCGTCGTCCGAGCATGTCGGCCGCCGTGCGGCACCGCCAGGTCCGCCGGCGACTCAGCACCTTGGAAGTGGCCGGTGACGGTCCGGCTTCCTGGCGTGACTGGCGGCCTGCATCCGGGGCGGCGAAGGGGGCATCGCGTCGCCTGTCGAGTGGGGACACCACGGACCGCGCTTGGTGCCAGGGCTTCTCCCAGGCGCACGGTGCGGCCTGCGGCCTGGGGTCTGCGGGCTGCCGCGCCGGCCTCGGGGCGGGTTGTCAGCGCCCGGTCGGGTGCGGGCTGGGCAGCGTGCCGGTGCAGGTGGCGCGGCCGAAGGGGCCGGTGGCGGTGGAGCTTTGGGCGCCTCCACCGACGGCGCGGTACGGAAGCCGGACCCGACGACGTCATGACGTACCCACGTGACGACGTACCCCGGCCCTTCAGACCTTGACCTCTCCGGTGAGCAGCCGCCGCGGATTGGCGATGCGAAAGGCGTACGCCGCGGCTCCGCCCAGACCGAAGCCGGGATGCCGCGGCGGTTCCGCGTAGGGCCGGTCCGAGCCCTGGACGACGGCGTCGGCGCCGAGGACGCGGACGATCGCGTCGACAGCACGCGGCCCGTACGAGGACGTCTCGACGAAGACGCCGGGGTCAGCCTTCTCCCGGCCCCCGACCCGGGCGGCGAGGCGCTCACCGTGCAAGGGGGCGAGCCCGGCCAGCAGTGCGAAGCACACCCGCAGGCGCGGATGGCGCGGCCGGCCGAAGGCCCGGAAGGCGAACCAGGCGGCGTGCATCTGCTGGACGTACGGGACCATCGTGGGCCACCAGCCTGGCCCTTCGGGCGCGCCGGGCGCGGGCCCCGGGTGGACGAACAGCGGGAGGTCGAACTCTTCGAGCAGATCGAGCAGCGGGGCGCACCGCGCGTAACCGGTCGCGTCGGCAAGGGCGTTCGCCGGGAGCTGGAGGCCGGCGAACCCCCGGTCGAGCTCCTGGGCTGTCGCGTTCGCGTCGATGTCCCGTACGCAGGCGGCGGCCCAGGCGCCGAACGGCTCGGGCAGTTCGGCCGCGCCGTCGTGGTAGGCGTCGAGCAGGGGCCGCGCCTGGGCGGCGGGCAGCCACTCCACGCCGATCGGGGCGGACAGCGAGACGAGTGCCCGGCCGAGGCCGTCGGCGGCGGCGAGTTCCGTACGGCGGGCGACGTCGTGGTCGGAGGGTGCGATCTCGTAGGGCGGCTCACCGTCCAGAAACAGGGTCCAGCCGTCCAGGAACGGTGGTTCGCGGCGGGACCGCAGGGCCGCCAGCAGCGAGGGGCTCCACAGGTGCTGGTGCACGTCGACGTTGGTCATGCCGTACCTCTGAAAGCCAAGAGGACTGATCCGGGACCCAGGGACCGGTTACCCGGGGCAGAGTCGTGGCCTGCCGGCGTTTGTTGCAGCCGCATGTGGCGGAATTCGTCCACAGCTCCCACTTGTCGCAGGACGCCCCGCTGGTGAGCGTCAGCCAGAAAGGCCATGAACGGTGTCCTTGACCGCCGAGGAAGCCGTCCGGAAATCACGTCCGGCCAACTCCCGTTCAGTATGGCCAACGTGGCAGCGCCATGACACGGCCCGCTGCCTCTCGACACCTGAGCGTGATGTTCAGCGAACCGCCGGCGGCGGGAAAACGCTTGGACTCCGTGGGCGGCGTCGCGGGACACTGCGGTTCCTGGCCTGCCCGTACTCGCACCTTGGCGTCGCCGCGGGCCGCCCCACGACACCACAGGGTTGCGATGGGATCGCCTGAATCGCGCAAGGTTCCACCGGGCAGGGGCTCGGTTCTCCTCGCCCTTCGTTACTACGGACGGGAGTTGTCCCGGCTCCGGCGGCTGACGGTGCCCGCGATGCTGCTGCCCGCGCTGGGCAACATCGGCATGAACTACATCGCCCCGCTGGTCGTCGCGAAGCTCGTCGGCCGCATCGCCGGCGGCACCGGTATGACCATCGGTACGACACTGCCGTACGTCCTCGGCTTCGCCGGTGTCCTGCTGTTCGCGGAGGCGCTGTGGCGCATCGGCCTGCACTGCCTGAACCGCCTGGACGCCCTCGGCATCGAGCACCTGTACGTGATCGGCATGGACGAGCTGTTCGCCAAGGACGCCGCGTTCTTCCACGACAACTTCGCCGGCTCGCTGACCAAGCGGGTCCTGAGCTTCGCCTCCCGCTTCGAGGAGTGCGTCGACACGCTGACGTTCTCGGTCGTGGGCAGTTTCGTGCCGCTGGTGTTCGGGTCGGTGGTGCTGTGGCACTACGAACCGCTGCTCGTCGTCGGGCTCTTGGCGATGATCGCGCTGACGGCGCTGTGCGTCGTGCCCCTCATCCGGCGCCGCCAGGCGCTCGTCGACCAGCGCGAGGAGGCGTTCGCCCGGGTGTCGGGCCACGTCGCCGACAGCCTGATGAACATGGACACGGTCAGGGCGTTCGCCGCCGAGGAACGCGAGGCCGCCGAGCACCGGTCCCGCGTCGCGCAGTCGCGGCGGCTCATGCTGAAATCGTGGGACTACAGCAACCTGCGCATCGACACGCTGGTCGCGCCGATGTCCGTACTCACCAACGCGCTGGGCCTGCTGCTCGCGGTCACGCTCGGCGGGGGCGGGCACGGTGTGGAGGGAGTCGTGGTCGCCTTCACCTACTACGCCAACGCGACGCGGATCATGTTCGAGTTCAACCAGATCTACCGCCGCCTGGAGAGTTCGATGACGGAGGCCGCGCAGTTCACGGAACTGCTGCTGACGCCGCCGACCGTGCTCGACCCGGCGTCGCCGGAGCCGCTGCTGCCCGGGGCCGCCGACGTCCGCTTCGAGCGGGTGACCTTCGCCCACGGGGGCGCGCAGCCGCTGTTCGAGGGGCTCGACCTGGCCGTGCCCAGCGGGGCGAAGGTCGGTCTCGTCGGCCGGTCCGGCGGCGGCAAGACCACGCTCACCCGGCTGCTGCTGCGGATGACGGACATCGACGTCGGCCGGATCCTGATCGGGGGTCAGGACATCAGCAGGCTGCGCCAGGCCGACCTGCGCAGCCTGATCGCCTACGTGCCGCAGGACCCGGCGATGTTCCACCGCACGCTGCGGGACAACATCGCGTTCGCCCGGCCGGACGCCACCGACGCCGAGATCCGCCGCGCGGCCGAGGCGGCGCATGTCACGGAGTTCGCCGACGCGCTGCCGGACGGCTTCGACACCATGGTGGGGGAGCGCGGTGTCAAGCTGTCCGGCGGACAGCGCCAGCGGGTCGCTCTCGCCCGCGCGATCCTGCGCGACGCGCCGATCCTGCTGCTCGACGAGGCGACCAGCGCCCTGGACTCCGAGAGCGAGATCCTCGTCCAGGAGGCGCTGTGGCGGCTCATGAAGGGGCGGACGGCGCTCGTGGTGGCGCACCGCCTGAGCACGGTCGCCACCATGGACCAGCTCGTCGTCCTCGACCGCGGACGGATCGTCGAGCAGGGCACGCACAAGGAGCTGCTCGCGTCGGACGGCGCCTACGCGAAGCTGTGGCAGCACCAGTCGGGCGGCTTCCTCGACGACAGCCCCGCGCGGGCCGACTTGCCCTGAACGCGAGCCCGATGGCAGGCGAGCCGCTTGCAGCCGCGGCCCCCTCGACGTCGAGCGCTGGAGGCTGACGACGTCGAGAGGGCCGCGGTGCGGGACGTCCGGGCCGGCCGGTGCGGGCCGGCCCGGACGTCGGGATCAGCGGTTGTCGAACCGGTCGAGGTTCATGACCTTGTGCCACGCCGCGACGAAGTCCTTCACGAACTTCTCCTTCGCGTCATCGCTGCCGTAGACCTCCGCGACCGCGCGCAGCTCGGAGTTCGAGCCGAAGACGAGGTCGGCACGGCTGGCGGTCCACTTGACCTCGCCCGTGGCGTCGCGGCCCTCGAACGTGTTCTGGTCCTCGGACGTCGCCTTCCACGTCGTACCCAGGTCGAGCAGGTTGACGTAGAAGTCGTTGGTGAGGACCCCGGGGGTCTCGGTGAAGACACCGAGCGGCGACTGCTGGTAGTTGGCGCCCAGAACGCGGAGACCGCCCACGAGGACCGTCATCTCGGGGGCGCTCAGGGTCAGCAGGTTCGACCGGTCGAGCAGCAGGTACTCGGCCGGCAGCCGGTTGCCCTTCCCGACGTAGTTGCGGAACCCGTCGGCGGGCAGCTCGAGCGCGGCGAACGACTCCACGTCGGTCTGCTCCTGCGACGCGTCCACCCGGCCCGGCGTGAACGGGACCTCGATGTCGAAGCCGGCGTCGTTGGCGGCCTTCTCGACGCCCGCGGCACCGGCGAGCACGATCAGGTCGGCCAGCGAGACCTGCTTGCCACCGGTCTGGGCGGCGTTGAAGGACTGCTGGATGCCCTCCAGGGTGCGCAGCACCGTCGCCAGCTCGTCGGGCTCGTTGGCCTCCCAGCCGCGCTGCGGCTCGAGACGGACGCGCGCGCCGTTGGCGCCGCCGCGCTTGTCGCTGCCGCGGAAGGTCGAGGCGGACGCCCACGCGGTGGACACGAGCTGGGACACCGACAGGCCCGAGTCGAGGACCTGGCCCTTGAGGGCGGCGATGTCCTGGGCGTCGATGAGCTCGTACGTCCTCGGGGGCAGGGGGTCCTGCCACAGCAGGACCTCGGACGGGACCTCCGGGCCGAGGTAGCGCACGATGGGGCCCATGTCGCGGTGGGTCAGCTTGTACCAGGCCCGGGCGAAGGCGTCCGCGAACTCCTCGGGGTTGTCCTTGAAGCGCCGCGAGATCGGCTCGTAGACCGGGTCGAACCGGAGCGAGAGGTCGGTCGTGAGCATCGTCGGGGCGTGGCTCTTCGACGGGTCGTGGGGGTCGGGTACGGTGCCCGCCCCGGCGCTGTCCTTCGGCCGGTACTGGTAGGCACCGGCGGGGCTCTTGAACAGCTCCCACTCGTAGCCGAAGAGGATCTCGAAGAAGCTGTTGTCCCAGGTGACCGGGGTGTCCGTCCAGATACCCTCGAGACCGCTGGTGATGGTGTCGTCGCCCATGCCGGTGCCGAAGGCGTTCTTCCAGCCGAGGCCCATCTGCTGCATCGGGGCGGCCTCGGGGTCGGGACCGAGGTTGCTGTCCGGGGCGGCACCGTGGGTCTTGCCGAAGGTGTGGCCGCCCGCGATCAGCGCGACGGTCTCCTCGTCGTTCATCGCCATCCGGTGGAACGTCTCGCGGACGTCGCGGGCCGCGGCGATCGGGTCCGGGTTGCCGTTCGGGCCCTCCGGGTTGACGTAGATCAGGCCCATCTGGACCGCGCCGAGGGGTTCCTCCAGCTGCCGGTCGCCGGTGTAGCGCTCGTCGGCGAGCCAGGTGGTCTCGGGACCCCAGTAGACGTCCTCGTCGGGCTCCCAGGCGTCCTCACGACCGCCGCCGAAGCCGAAGGTCTTGAAGCCCATCGACTCCAGGGCCACGTTGCCGGCGAGGATCATGAGGTCGGCCCACGACAGGCTCTGGCCGTACTTCTTCTTGACCGGCCACAGCAGACGGCGGGCCTTGTCCAGGTTGCCGTTGTCCGGCCAGCTGTTGAGGGGGGCGAAGCGCTGCTGGCCGGTCCCGCCGCCGCCGCGGCCGTCGCTGATCCGGTAGGTGCCGGCGCTGTGCCACGCCATCCGGATGATGAACGGGCCGTAGTGGCCGAAGTCGGCGGGCCACCAGTCCTGCGAGGTCGTCAGCACCTCGGCGATGTCCCGCTTCACGGCCGGGAGGTCGAGGGTCTGGAAGGCCTCGGCGTAGTCGAACTCCTCGCCGAGCGGGTTGGCCGCCGGGGGGTTCTTGGCGAGGATCTTCAGGTTGAGCTGCTCGGGCCACCACTGACGGTTGCCACCGCCCTGAGTCGGGTGAGGTGCGCGCCCGTGCGCGACCGGGCAACCACCCGCGGCCTCCGTCTCGACTTCTGTGACGATTGCATCAGGGTTCTCAGACATGGCAATCCTTCCGGATTTGGTGGATCACGGTGCTCAGGTAATGCGGTCACGGTGTTCAAGTAACGCGGTTGCGGTGCTCAGGTAATGCGAGGGGTGGAACAGCCGGGGCACACGCCCCAGTAAATGACCTCGGCCTCGTCGATCGAGAAGCCGTGGTCGTCGGAGGCGGTCAGACACGGGGCCTCGCCGACCGCGCAGTCGACGTCGGCGACGACACCGCACGACCGGCACATGACGTGGTGGTGGTTGTCCCCCACCCGTCCCTCGAACCGGGCCGGGCTTCCGGCCGGTTCGATGCGGCGTATGAGGCCCGCCGCGGTGAACGCGTGGAGGGCTTCGTACACGGCTTGAAGGGATATATGGCCTACGCGATCACGCACGCCGGAGGCGATCGCCTCGACGCCGAGATGGTCGCCGTTCCGGACGGTCTCGAGCAGCGCGACACGAGCGGCCGTCACCCGCAGGCCGGCACCGCGCAGCTCCTCGGCGGTGGTCGGAGTCTGGGATGCGGTCATGGGACCGAACCTACCCCTCTAAACACGAGTGACTCAAGAAAACGAAGTCTTAAAATTAGATGCCACGTCAACGCTGGGGGAGGGGCGCATGTCCCCGCGGGCGGCGCACCAGAAACGGTCCCGGCCATGGGCAAAGTTTCGGCCATCGCCGGCAGCGGCGCGGGAGTGCCGTGACGGGTGGCGCCGAGCCGTTGGGGCCGGTGCTGCGCGGCGCCATGCCGCCCGCACGGGAAGTCCCGCGGTCCGAAGGCCCTCTTGAATTTTGGCGTGTTTGAACCGCGTGCCAGTGATACCGGTGTGATTTCTGAGCCGTATCGGGGTGCGTGCCTTTTTGGCGGGACGTTTCAGCAGGCGCAAGGGGTCGCGAAGTCCCACGCTAAATGCTTAGCACGCCGGGGAGCGGCGCGGAACAGGATCCTCCGGTTTCATGCGGACGAGTGGAAGCCATGAGGTTCGGTTTGTCGGTCGGTCGGCTCGGAAAAGTTACCTCGCGACGGGTTGGGATAGGCTGTGCGAATATTCAGACTTCGCACCAACAAATCGTCTCGGGGCCATGGACAACAGGAATTTCGCAGACCACTTAGGTGAATTCGGTATCGTCGATCGAGCTATCCATGAATCCCAGGAGGAGATGCGGCGCGAGCTGTCCTGGGATGTGATCGCCAGTCACCGGGAGCGTCTGATGCGGCTGGTCCGCCGGCGGCTCCCGAACGCCCAGGACGCGGAGGACTGCGTACAGGAAGCGATGCTGCGGGCAGCCGCCCACGGCAATCTGGACCGCGAGCGGATCGGTCCCTTTCTGACCACGGTGGCCTTGCGGCTGTGTGTAGACCACTACCGTGAACTGGAGCGCAGGCGCCGGTTGTTGCGCCGTGCGGCGGACGTGGACGCGCCGGAGGCGCCAGACGAGGGCGTGTGCGATCAGGACTTCGGGCGCTGGCTGCTGCGCCAGGTCCACCTGCTGCGGGGCCGTGAGCGCCAGGTGGTGCTCGCCCGCGCCCATGGAATCTCCACGCTGGAATTCGCGCGCATGCACCAGATCTCCGTGAAGGCGGCCGAGGGCGCGTTCACCCGGGGGCGGGCGCGGTTGCGGCTCGTCTGTGCGAAGGCCCTGGACGGCGTCGCGGCATAACGGATTTCCGTTCTCTTCCCGCGGCCGGCCCATGCCGCCGCGGGTGTCAAACGGCTCCCGAATTCCGGGAGTGCAGATGAACAGGCGAGAGGGAAAGGGTTTCTTCCGTGGGCAAAAACAATACCCAGGACACCATCAAGGAATTTATCGGCGATATCGCCGACAGCACCAAGAAGGCGTTCGACGAGATTCTCGACCGGAAAGACGACGACAGTCATTCCGACTGGTTCAATCCGGGAAACCCGTATCAGGCGCTGAGCGGACTGCCGGGCGATGTCCTGAGGACGGTCAGTGCCCTGTCCGCCCTCGGCGGTGTGGCCAATCCGGTGGCCGCGCTCGCGAACGCCGCCAACGCCGCGGCCGGAGCCGGCGCGGCCAACCCGCTGGCCGCGCTCGCCGGAGGCGCCGCCAATCCGCTGGCCGCGTTCGCGGGCGGGGCGCCCAACCCGCTCGCCGCCATCGCCGGGGGCGGGGCGAACCCCCTCGCCGCCCTCAGCGGTGCCGCAGGTGCCGCGGGCGGAGCCAATCCGCTGGGCGCGCTCGGACAGGTGGCGGGCGGCGTGACATCGGCCGTGTCGGGAGCGGCCGACATGGCGGAGGGACTGGCCGCACTGCCGGGGCAGATCGCCCAGCTCTCCGAGCTCGTCTCGTCCCTCGTGGGCGTGCTGGAGAACGTCCAGCAGGTCACCGGCGCCGTGACCGGCGGGGGACGGGCGCCCGCGGCCAGGAAGGGAGGCTGACCGGCCGCCGCGCCCGACAACACCCGCGCCGGCGCCACACCGGCGCCGCCATCGAGCCGGGGCACACCGGCCGCCATCGGGTGCGTACCGGCTCACCTCGGTGAGTGACCGCGCCGCATGACCGACGGAACTCGTCAGGCACAGGAGGTTGTGACACATGAGTGCCATGCTCGGCAGTCGGCTCCGGCTGGTTGTGAAGGTACTGGGAAGCCTCGTCGCCGACGAGGTCGGCCATATGACGCGGGAGCGCCGGCGGGCCGGGCGGTCCCCGCTGTCCCCGGCGGAAGCCGAGGCCTCCGCCGGGGACGGGGCCGCCTCGGAGGAAGGGGCGCGCCGGGCCAAGGCGGTGCGGCACGCACTGGAGAGCCTCGGCCCGTTCTATGTGAAACTCGGTCAGATCCTCTCCACCCGGCCCGACATGGTGCCCGCCTCCATGATCGGCGAGCTGCAGAACCTGCACGACCAGGTCGACGTCCAGCCCTTCTCCGTCTTCGAACCCGTGCTCCGGCATGAGCTGGGCGCGGACTGGAAACTCCGCTTCGACGACATCGAGACGACCAGGCCGCTGGGAGCGGCGTCCCTGGCCCAGGTGTACCGAGTGACCCTGCCCGGCGGGCGGCCCGCGGTGGTCAAGGTGCAGCGGCCGGGCATCCGGGACGCGGTCCAGGCGGACATGGCCCTGATGCGCAAGGCGTCCAAGATCGTGGCCCGTACCGCTCCCCGCTTCAACGAGGTCATCGACGTGGAGGCGATGCTCGGTTCCATCTTCGACGCGATGGAACCCGAGCTCGACTTCACCGGCGAGGCCCGCAACATGGACGAGGCCCGCGAGAACATCCGGCGCTACCCGACGCTGGAAGTGCCCCGGGTCATCCACGCCACCCCCAAGGTGCTCGTCCAGTCGCTGGCGCCGGGCGCCTCCGTGCGCCACCTCGACCGCCGCTCGTTCAGCGACCGGGAACGCACCGAGATCGGCAAGGACCTGCTGCGGTTCATGTACCGCGGGTACTTCGTCGACCGGATGTTCCACGCAGACCCGCACGCGGGCAACGTCTTCGCGCTGCCCGGCGGCCCGGCCACCCTGATCGACTGGGGCATGGTCGGCCGGCTCGACCGGCGTACGAGTCTGCAGCTGCTGCCGCTCCTCATGGCCATCGCCCAGAACGACGGCCACGGACTGGCGCACGCGTGGGCCGACATGGGCCGCGTCACCGCCTGGTCGAACCTGCCCGCGTTCGCGGCCGACATGGCCGCGCTCGTTCCCAAGGTCGCCACCGCCTCCCTCGAAGACATCAACTTCGGGGTGTCCCTGACCACCGTCCTGGAGAAGGCGACCCGACGGGGCATCGGCTCGTCGCCCGCCATCTCACTGCTGGGCAAGTCCTTCGCGAATCTGGAGGGTTCGGTGCGCTGTCTCGCCCCGGACATCGCCCTCGCGGACGTCTTCAAGGCGGAGGCGCGCGGGATCATCCTGGCGCTGATCCGCGAGTACTTCTCCCTGGACCAGGTCGCCCGCAACACGATGGACCTGCTCGCCGCCACCGCGACCGCCCCCGAACAGTGGCGCGGACTCCTCTCCGACGCCGCCAACCGCCAGCTCGCGCTCCAGGTCCACGAGCCGTACACGCCCGCGGCCATGGGCGGGCAGCGGCCCTGGTCGCCGTCGCGCGGCCTGCTGGCCCTGGGCGCCGCGGCCCTGCTGTTCGACCGCCGCCGGGCGCCCCGCTGACCGGGCGCGTCACCGCCTGCGGGCCGCGCGGCCGGGCGCCGCACCGCCTCCCGGTCGTACGTCCCACCTCACCCACCCCTTGGTTCACCGTAAGGAATCCCCCATGCCCATGACGCACCAAGACGCTCCGCGCTCCGGTTCCTCCCTTGAAGGGGTGTCGGAGACGGCCCTGTGGACCGTACGCATGCGGGCCCAGGAAACCGCACGGGCGGACGCGCTCTTCAGCGATCCGCTGGCCGCCGAATTCCTGGCCGCCGCGGGGGCGGCCGGTGCCCCGCCCGGCGCCGGTGTCCTGCAGCGGGTGCTGCCCGACTGGCTCGCCGTGCGCACCCGCTTCTTCGACGACCACCTGCTCGCCGCCACGCGCGCCGGATGCCGTCAAGTGGTCCTGCTGGGCGCCGGGTTGGACACCCGGGCTCACCGGCTCGACTGGCCGGACCGAACCCATGTCTTCGAGGTCGACCTGCCCGCCGTGCAGGCCTTCAAGGAGCGGGTTCTCGCGGGCCGCGCCCCGGACACCGCCCGCCGCACCACGGTCGCGGCCGACCTGCTGGGCGACTGGCGTGGGGCGCTTGTCGCCGCGGGCTTCGACCCGAACCTGCCCACCGCCTGGCTGTGCGAGGGGCTGCTCTTCTACCTCCAGCCGGAGGCCGTGGAGCGCCTGATCGCCGCCGTGAGCAAGCTCTCCGCGCCGGGCAGCACCCTCGGTGCCGAGTGCCTGAACGCCGATGCCGCCGACTCGCCCTTCGTGAAGCCGTGGCTGGAGGCCCTGTCCGGCTCGGGAACCCCGTGGGTCTGGCATCTCGCGGACCCCGAGCGCTGGTGGGGCGGCCACGGCTGGCGGGCCCAGGTCGCGGACCTGCTGGCGCTGCCGTACGCGGTCGAGCGGTTCGCCCCGCTTCTCGCGGAGTTCCCGGATGTCGAGACGAACAGCATGATCCTGGTCACGGCGACGCTCCCGACCGCGACGGTCCCCTCCGCGACGATCCCGGCCGACGGGCGGTGACCGTGGACGGGCACAATCTCTGCCAGACCCCCACCACCTACCGGCTCCTGCGGCTCGAGTATCTGCTCGGGCTCCTGGTGGCCGCCGGATTCTTCCTCGCGCACCTGGCCGAGGTGCGCTGGTGGGTCGCCGTCGTCCTCTTCGCGTACGTCGACGTCATCGGCTATCTGCCCGGGGCGCTCGCCTACCACCGCAGCCCCGACAAGAGGGTCTCCCGCGTCTACTACGTGCTCTACAACACCATGCACAGTCTCAGCTTCCAGGGCGCGGTCCTCGGCGCCTGGGTTCTGGCGTACGGCTGGGAGTGGGCGCTGCTGGTGCTGCCGATCCATCTGTTCGGGGACCGGGCCCTGTTCGGCAACTTCGCCAAGTCGTTCACGGTGGCCTTCGAGCCGGTTCCGCATCCGTCCGTCCAGTCCGCGCTACGGGACTTCGCGACCGTGCCCTGGCACGAGGCGGCGGCCCGGTGAACCCCCCTCAGGCGCTCGCGGACACGCAGGCGTACGAGATGCTGCGCCGCCACGGCAGCCACAGCAGCGCGTTCCTCGCCATGAACAGGGGCAACCGGCGCTTCCACGCGGACGGCGTCGACGGCTTCGTCCCGTACCGGGAAGGCGGACGGCGTCATCTGTTCCAGCTGGGCGGACCCGTCTGCGCGGACCGGGACCAGGAGCGGCTTCTGACCGCGCTGCTCGACCGGGCCGAAGGCGAGGGGCGCCGGGTCGTGGCCGTACAACTCTCCCGAACCGCGGCCGAGTTGCACGCGGGGCACGGCTTCGTGGTCAACCAGTTCGGCGCCTCCTTCAGCATCGCGCTCGAGGGCTACAGCCTGGGCGGCCAGCGCATGGTCAAAGTGCGCAACATGGTCAACCGGGCCCGAAGGGAAGGCGTCACCGCCGCCGAAGTGCCCGTGGGTGAGCAGGATGCTGAGGCCCTCGACGCGGTGGACGCCGCCTGGCTGCGCGCGAAAGGCCGCCACGTCAAGGAACTCGAGTTCCTCATCGGCGAACGCGGCGGCCCGGGCGCCCCGCACCGGCGCCTGTTCACCGCCGTCCATCAGGGGCGGACCGTCGGTTACGTGTCCTACTCGCCCGTGTTCGGCGAACGGGCCGGCTGGCTGTACGACCTCACACGACGGCTGCCGGACGCCCCGCCCGGCACGGTGGAGCTGATGTTCGCCACCGCGCTGCGCCGGTTCCAGGACGAGGGGTGCGGCTGGCTGCACCTCGGGTTCACTCCGTTCGTGCAGCTCGGCCAGGACACCGATGCGCCTGGCCCGACCAGCCGCGTCCTGCACCGCTGCGTGGGACTCCTGGCGGCCAAGGGGCAGGCCATCTACCCGGCGGCCGCCCAGGAGTCCTTCAAGCTCAAGTGGCGCCCGCAGCTCATCGAACCGGAATACCTGGCGTTCCAGGGCGGCGTGAGCCCCGCCGCCGTATGGCAGCTGATGCGCCTCACCAAGTCGGTCTGAACGGCGCCGGCAGTCGCCGCCCGCGTCCGCCACCGGCAGTCGCCGCCCGCGTCCGCCACCGGCAGTCGCCGCCCGCGTCCGCCACCGGCAGTCGACACCTGCGTCACCCACCAGCAGTCGCCATCAGCAATCCCTGGTTCAGAAAGGCTGAAATGACCACATCCATCGCGAAGTTCCCGGCGGAAGCCGACCGGAACCGCGCCCCGAGCCTCCTGGAAGGCGCCCTGCACACCGAGCTGACACCGGAGGGCTGCGACCTCGGCTACTGGTTCCGAGCCGTACCGGAAGGCACCCTCGGCGGCGACCCGATGGGCCGGTCCGCCGACGTACCGGTCCCGGCGCACATGATGGCGGACGGACCGCTGCGCCAGGCCGTCATGCGGGAGCTCGCCTTCCGTTCGATGGCGGAGGAGAAGGCGACCCGCGCCCTCTCCTTCCTCGTCGCGTACGCACCCGACCTCGCCGGGATGGACTTCTACACCTCCCAGCTGATGGACGAGGCCCGCCACGCCTACGCCTTCCGCGGCCACCTCCTCGAACTCGGCACGCCCGCCGACCGGTTGGAGTCCACCATGGAGGAGCTCGCCGGGGCCGACCGGGACGCGATCCTCGTACCCCTGGAGCGGTTCGGGCTGGCGGTCATGGAGCAGGACCGGGACTACATCGGCGGTGTCATCACCCTGACCGTCCTGGTCGAAGGAGTGCTCGCGCCGACCGCCGAGCTGAGCGAGCGCAAGTGGCGGCCCTTCGATCCGCCGGCCGCGGAGATCGAACGGGCCGCGGGCATCGACGAGATCCGGCATCTCTCGGTCGGCAGCACGATCGTACGGCGCCATCTACGACGTCATCCCGAGGAGCTGGACCGTGTCAGGGAACTCGTCGCGCATGGCACGGAGTTGTGGTCCCGGCTGCCCGTCCAGGAACTGACATTCCGTCGGGAGCAGCTCTACCAGCAGGGCTTGGAGCAGCACCGCGACATCGCCGGCGACTACGAGCTGTGGCCGGGCCGCCGTCTGGTCGACACCACGGCCGAGGAGCGGATGCTGACGGCCGCCGAATGGGCGCGCGCCACCCAGGAGTCACGGCTCGCCGACATGGGCCTGACCGCGTGATTCCCCTGCCCGGCTCCACCCACGCAGAACACGGAAAGGGTCGGTGGTACACCGATGACCGACAACCCGGCAGTCAACTCCTCACCGCATGAACCAGGCTCCCTCGACGAGGACTTCCGCGAACTGACCCGGCGCGTCCAGGCAGCCGGGCTCATGCGGCCCCGCAAGGGGCAGTACGTGACCGGCATCGTCGTGGTCTGGCTGATGAACGCCGTCGGCTGGGCGGCCCTCGCCCTCTCCGACGGCGTCTGGTGGAAGGTGGTCCTGGCGGCCGTGTGGCTCGCCGTCTGGCACGAGCAGCTCGCCTTCCTGGTGCACGACGCCGGTCACCGGCAGATCACCCGGTCCCGGAAGTTCATCCAGGCGCTCGGCCTGGTCCACGGGAACCTGATGCTCGGGGTGTGCTTCGGCTGGTGGGTGCAGCACCACAACCGGCACCACAACCACCCCAACCACCTCGAACTCGACCCGGACATCCTGCGCCGCGTGGCGATCTTCGCGCCCGAACAGGCCCAGGACCGCAAAGGGTTCGCCCGCTTCCTCGCCGCCAACCAGCGGTATCTGTTCTTCCCGCTGCTGGGCCTGGAGGCCGTGGTCCTGCGCATCGCCGGAGTCATCGCGCTGCGCCGCCGCGCCCTGCGCCAACCGCTCCTTGAGGGCGGGCTGATGGTCCTGCACGCTGTGCTCTTCTTCGGCGCGCTTTTCGTGCTCCTGCCCTGGCCGAGCGTGCTGCTGTTCCTGGCGGTCCACCAGGTCCTCCTCGGCTATCTGCTCGGCCTCGCCTTCGCCGTCAACCACAAAGGCCTGCCGACCCGCGTGGGCGAGGAATGGAGCTGGCTGGAGCGCCAGGTGCTCACCTCGCGCACCCTTCCCACCGGCTACCTCGGCGACTTCTTCTACGGCGGCCTGAACTACCAGATCGAGCATCACCTCTTCCCGGGCATGCCCCGCTCCGCGCTGCGGCGCGCGTACCCCGTCGTCAAGGAGTTCTGCGCCGAGCGGGACATCCCGTACGTCGAGACCGGGGTCCTGGAGTCGTACCGCGACCTCGCGCAACACCTCGGTTCCGCGAGCGAAGTCCTCCGTGGCAGCACGGCCACGGCCTGAAGCCTCCGTGGCGATCGTGCCACGGTCTGAAAAGAGAGGAGCTGGACGCAGTGACGTTCTCAGCGCAAGTGAAGGTGTCCGCCCGACGGGCCCGCGTCGGGCGGAGGTCGGTGCTGGCCGCCGTCCTCATGGCGGGGACGGCTCTGGCCGCTCCCGCGGCCCAGGCAGCCCCGGAGCCCGTTCCCGACCTCGTGTGCCGACTCGACGCCGAGCTGGACTTCACTCCGTCGCTCGGCGTGCTGGTCAAGGAGGCCCGGGTGACCGGGCACGTCAGGTACCTGGACTGCCGGTCGCCCAGTGGCGCGGCGCCGCACCTGACCGATGTCGTCTGGGACATCGAAGGCATCGGGAGATTCGGTGCGCTGCCGCCGACGTTCTCGGTCGAGGGCAAAGACGTGGGTACCTGGAACACCGGCGAGGCCGGCAGCCTCTACTACAAGGGCGACCTCAAGAACGGCAGCCCGGTGCCCGACCGCACCATCACGAGCGGACCGCTCGCCGGTGACCAGATCAACGGTATCCAGATCCCCAGGCCCCGGTTCGACAAGATCAACCCGGACGGCGTAGCGGGCTTCGACGTCTTCGGCCAGGTGTGCATCTGGCCCGGTGAGAGGGGTCGCTGCACGGCATACTGAACCGACGACAAAGAAGGGGGTGGTGCGGGCCTCGCGGGCCCGCACCACCCCCTTCGTCGTACGTGGCTCAATCGGCCAGCGCCTTGACCGTCTCCCTGATGACGACCGGGTCGTACGGCATGGCCAGGTGCGTGGTCCGGTTCCCCGGGGCGAGGGTCTGCAGACAGAGGTTCGTGACGGGGTGCGCCGGCAGGGTGGGCGTCAGCTGCTGTGACTCGGGCGGCTGGACCAGCTCGTCCCGGGTCGTCCAGATGACGGTGTAGCCGACGCCGTCCACCGTGTCGCCCTGCGCCACCAGCTCACTCACGAACTCCGAGTCGTGCAGCAGCTGGGTGAACGCGGGGCTCACCCGGAACAGCACCTTGTCCTCCACGACCCCCCGCACACCGGGGACTTGACGGACCAGTGCCGTCAGCCCCGCCACCTCGACGCCGTGACTGCTGGGCGCGATGCCCACCACGCGGCGCACCTTCCCCGTTCCGCCGAGGTACTTGAGGTAGTAGTGCGGCAGCATCCCGCCCTGCGAGTGGCCGACGAGGTCCACCTGTTCCGCCTTGGTGTCCGCCAGCACCCGGTCGACGAAGTCCGCCAGCTCCTGGGCCGACTTGCGGATGTCGCCGAGCCCGTACAGGCGCGGCAGGGTGGGCAACTCCCCGTAGTTCAGGCGGAAGACGCGATGCCCTTCGGTTCTGAGTGCGGGCACGATCTTCCGCCAGACGGACTCGCGGTCGCCGAGCGTGCCGTGCGCCAGCACGACCGGGTTCGGGCGCTTCTGGTCCGGGGGCCGGCCCCAGTCGTCCTCCGCCGCGGCGGGGTCGAGCGCGGCACCGACGCGGTGGCCCATGGACTGGGCGTTGCCGGACATCCGCTCGGGGGTGCGGGCGATTTCGGTAGCGGCACTTTCGGAGTTGATGCCGGGAATGCGGGGCAAGGACATACGGCCTCCCAGGGCGGGGTGATCGATCGGGAATCGGGGCTGGAGAGTGGGTGTGCGGAGCGCGCGAACGCCCGGCCGGGAGACCCCGGCCGGGCGTTTACGGCTCCATGACTGGGTCAGTCCTCGGCCGACGTCGGTCGGGGCCCGTTGAGCGTGTGGAAGCCGCGGTCGTGCCACACCAGCGGCCGGCCGCCGTTCACCTCCACCGCCATCACGCGTCCGACGACGGCGTGGTGATCGCCGTACGGCTGTACGTCCTCGACCAGGCACACCGACCACGCGAGCGCGTCGACGAGCACCGGCAGACCGAGCACCTGCCGTACGTGGCTGCCGGTGAAGCGTCGCGCGGGCGGCACGGAAGAATCGGCGAAGCGTTCGGCCATGGACTTCTGATGGGCCGTCAACAAGCTGACCGCAAAAGATCCTTGTTCTCGCAAGGCACTCAGAGTGCGGGAACCGCTCCGCAGACAGGCGAGGACGAGCGGTGGCCTGGCCGACAGCGATGTCAGCGCGGAGACCGTCATCCCGGTGGGACGGCCGGTGCCGTCCAGGGCCGTGACGACGGTGACGCCGGCCGTGAGTTTGGAGTAGAGGCCGAGGCAGCGGACGGTGTCCGGGCCGGGCTCGTCCCGCAGCGCGTCCCATCCCGCGGCGGCCGGCGTGCCGCGCAGGGCGAGGGTGAGGTCAGCCATGCGCGGCGGCCGCGGTGTCGGCGAGTGCGGGGGCCGGGGCGGGCGTGACCCTGCCGAGCAGTCCGCGCAGGATCCGCTCGATGTTGGTGCGCAGGGTTGAGTCGGCCACCGGATCCAGGAGTTCCGCCAGGGTGGGGATGCCCAGGTCGAACACGGCGTCGAAGGTCACCGCCGTACCGTCCTCGCCGGACGCGCACCGCCAGGTGCCCTCGAAGAGTTCGAAGTCGCCGGTGAGCTGGGTGAATCCGATGGTCCGGGTCTCCGGGAAGAAGGCGTCGCGTTCCGTCCAGCGCATCAGACCGTTGCGGAAGCTGACGGTCCAGTCCGACACCACCGTGCCGTCGTCATGGGGCGGATGGACCGCGACCTCGCGGACGGTCTCGGTCACTTCGGGATAGCGGCGGAAGTCGCGGATCCGCTGGTAGGCGGTCTCGGGGTCGACGTCGTGAGCGGTCAGTCGTACGGTCACGTGACGCATGGGGGATTCCCTTTCCGCAGAAGGTTTTTCTGATCGCCGGTTGCCCTCTGACGGCGCTCCGGCTGTCCTGCGACGGCTGTTGTGCGACGGCCGTTCGGCAATGGCTGCCCGCACGTCAGCCGACGCGCGTCGCGACGGCGCGCAGCCCGTCGGCCAGGGCGGCGAGAAACAGCCGCACCTCCTCGTCGCCGATGATCGCGGGGGGCGTCAGCCGCAGGACCCGCGTGGCGTTGAGGGAGTGGTTCACGACGACACCGCGCCCGACCAGCTCCAGGATCAGCTCACCGACGGTCCGCTCCTCGGTGAACTCCAGGGCGATCAGCAGTCCTCGGCCCCGCACCTCGTGCACCAGACCGCCGCTGTACGGGGCGCAGGCGGCCCGCACGCCCGTGAGCAGCCGGTCGCCCAGCACCTGGGCGCGGCCGACGAGGTCCTCCCGGTCCAGGGTCTCGACCGCGGCCCACGCGGCGGCGCAGGCGATCGGCGAGGCGGCGAAGGTCGAGGTGTGCAGGTAGGGGTCCCGTGAGAAGGGACGGTACGCCGCCTCGGTGGCGACCATGGCCGCGACCGGAACCACGCCTCCGCTGAGGCCCTTGCCGACGAGCAGCACATCGGGGGCCGCGCGCTCGGCACCCTCGGCCTCCATGCCCCACCACGAGCCCAGCCGCCCGAGACCGGTCTGGATCTCGTCGACGATCAGGAAGGCGCCGTACGTCCGGCACAGCCTGCTCACCTCCGCCAGATATCCGGGCGGTGGAATGCGTACGCCGCCCTCTCCCTGCACCGGCTCGACGATCACGCAGGCGCGGCGGCCGAGTCCGGCGAGTGCGGCCGCCATCGCGTCCGTGTCCCCGTACGGCACCACGGTGCTGTCTGGCAGGAGGGGCTGGAAGGGCTGCTGATACTTCGGGTTGGCGGTGGCGGTGAGCGCGCCGAGGGTCTTTCCGTGGTAGCCGCCGGCGGTGCTGACGAGAGCCGTGTGGCCGTGGGCCCGGGCCAGCTTCAGACCGGCTTCGGTGGCCTCGGCACCGGAGTTGACGAAGTGGACGTGGTCGAGACCGGCCGGAGTGCGCGCGGCCAGAGCACCGGCGGCGCGGGCGGCGACCGGCTCCAGGAACACCCGCCCGGCCAGCGGATGCGTGTCCACCTGCCGGTGCACGGCCGCCGTCACGGCGGGGTGCCGGTGCCCCAGGATGAAGACGCCGTAGCCGCCGAAGTCGAGGTAAGGGCGGCCGTCCTCGGTGTACACCCACGCACCGTCGGACGCCGTCTCCAGCATGCCGCCGAGTACCGAACCGAGGACCGCGCGGCCGGAGGACAGATGCTCGCGGTAGAGCCGGGCGATGTGCCCGCGGTCCGCCAGGCCGGGCGTGTCCGGCGTGCCGGGGGCGGTGGGGACGGCGGTGGTCACCGGGGCGGTCATGAGGCCAGCTCCCGGGTCTCCGCGCTCGGCGTGTGCTGCGCACACGGGGCCGGTTCCTGCGACGACTGCGCCCTGCGGTGGGCGCGCATGCCGCCGCGCCCGGTGGACCACGCGGTGAGGTTGCGGACCAGCGCCTGCCTGAGGGCGTCCTTCGACAGCGCGGAGCCGCAGTGCGGTGAGCCCAGGGACGACTCGAAGGGGAGCGCCCGCTGGAAGACCAGCAGCAGTTCCGCGTAGGTGTGGAAGCGGCGGCGCAAGGACTCCGGGAAGGTGGGGCCCTCGATCATGGGCAGCAGCAGACGGTGCACCGACTCCAGCGGAATGAGCCGCGGCGGATGCGGCCGGGCTCCGTACCCTTCCGCGAACTCCAGGCACATGTCGACCACTTCGCGCTGCAGCAGTGCCTGCGCGCCGGCCGTCAGCCAGTACTCGCCGTCCGTGACCCCGCCGCGCACCAGGTCGCCCACCGCACGGGCGACGACGTCCTGGGGCACCATGTCGATCCGCGCCTCGGGCGCGCCCGGCAGCACGGGCACCTGGCCCTTGACGATCGCGCCCAACGCCCGCGTCAGCCCCTGCATCCCGGCGATACGACCGGTGACGGAGTCGCCCATCACCACCGAGGGACGCAGGATCACTCCCGGCACCGGGGCCTCACGGACCACCTGCTCGGCCGCGGTCTTCGACGCGAGATACGCGGCGGCTCCGGGGAAGCGCTCCTGTTCCTCCGGGGCCAGCGGATTGGCCACGAAGGCGGTGCTCATGTGGTAGAACGACGCACCGGCGAGGGCGGCGAGGTCGAGCATCGCCAAGGTTCCGTCCAGGTTGGCACGCCGGATGGCGTCGGGCTCGGACTTCCAGTTGGTCGCGGCGGCGGAGTGCACGACCAGATCCACCTCGGCGGCCAGCTGCTTGAAGTCCGCCTGCGACAGGCCGAGTCCGGGCTCCAGCAGATCGGCGTGGACCTCACGCACCCGATGGTCGTTCACCGGGGTGCGATGGCGCAGGCAGACGATCCGGATGTCCCGGGACAGCTCGTCGATCAGGGCTCTGCCGAGTACCCCGGCGCCGCCGGTGAGCAGCAGCGTCGGACGTTTCGTGGACGGTCGGTGAGTGGGCGGAGCGCTGGGCCGGGGCCGGGACTGAGGCATGTCGGTGTTCCCCCTCGGTCGGGTGAGCGGATGGTGCTGGTCGTGCGATGACTCGTGTCAATCGCCTGTCGGACGGCGGCTCGGAGGCTGACGAGGACAGTGGTTCGGTCGTACGGCGCGGGATGCGGCCCGACTCCGGCGAACCGGCGTCGGCCCGGTGCCGGTGCCGAGTGCCGCGGGCGTCCAGGGCGACCCGGGCGAGCCAGTCGATCAATCATGTGATCAACGAGGTGATCCCCTCAGTGACCAATGATGTGACCCATGATGTGACCCACGATGTGATCAATCAGGCGACCGTCAGCGGCTCGTCCGCGAGATAGGCGGACAGCGGGCCGGTCATCCGTGACCGCGACGGCGGATGGAGGGCGAGCCCGTTGGCGCAGGCGGCGAGGTAGCCGACCTCGTCGGACGTCATGAAGTTGAGCCCGCCGAGGAGTTCGACCGCCCGAGGGACGATCCGGGCGAGGGAGTCCTGCACGGTGTACCGGGCGTACAGCGAGTCGGCGAGTGCGGATTCATCGGGGGTGCCCTCGTCCACCCGCCGGGCCAGCCCCTCCGCGGCGGCCATCGCCCCCTCGATCTCCACGAGCAGCCGGACCCGCTCGGCGTCGGGCACCCGGTCGTTGAGCAGGACGCGCTCCACCAGGGCGCTCGCGGCGCCGAGATAACTGCCCGTCATGAGCAGTTCGAACCAGACCAGGCCCGCCGTCTGCACCGCGTCCAGACGGGCTCCGACCGGTGACGCGGTCCGCACGAGGAGTTCCTTCGGCACCAGTACGTTGTCCAGGGTGACCTGGTCGCTCTCGGCGCCCGCGAGGAAGCTGCTGGACCAGAAGCCGCTGACGCTCAGCCCCTCGCTGTCGGCGGGCACGAGGGCCACGGCCAGCTCCTGGCCGTCGCCTTCCTCGCACGGCACCATCACACTGGCGGTGAGCAGATCCATGGAACGGGCCAGGCTGCACGGCCGTTTCACCCCGGTGATCCGCACCCCCTCGGGCGTCACCGTGGCGGCCATCGACGGCGACAGGATGCCGGTGCCGCTGCGTCCCTCGGCGAAACCGGACGCCATGAGCCGGTTGTCGGACGCGACGCCCTCGATGAGCATCCACTCGAGGCCCTCACCGGAGTCGCTCAGCCCGACCAGGGTGGCCATCGAGAAGTGGTGCATGGTCGTCGCCACCGCGAGCGAGGGCGAGCGGCTGCCCAGGGCGCGCTGCACCCGCAAGGCATCGAGGGCCGTGGCACCCCTGCCATGGAAGGCGGTCGGAGCCAGCAGCCCGGGACCTCCGTGTTCCCGGAACAGCCGGATTCCCGGGCTCTTCGGTCCTTCCAGTGTCAGCAGCGGGACGGCCCGCAGACTCTCGTCCAGGCCGGGCAGCAGTTTGCCGAGGGCCGCGCGCTCGCGCTCCAGGAATCTCATGTCGTCGCCTGCTCCTTGGTCCTCAGGTGTCGTCGGCAGCGTCGTCTCTGTTTACGCGCGAGACGCCAAGACCCCTCGGGCCGAGTGAGGTTGGAGTGGCGTGACTCCGTACGGGACGAACACGCGATCGGCGGGCGGATGACGTGCGGCGGTGCAGCCCAGCGCTTCTTTCGCCCCTCCGCCCCTACCCATCCCATACCTGGGGGCTGCCGCCCCCCAGCCCCGCGCATCGGCCTGATCGGCCTCGTCCTCAAACGCCGGACGGGCTAAAAGGCTTCGCCGGACGGGCTGAAAGATCTGGACGCACGCCCCCACGCACCCGCAGTCGCCAGCGCACGGGAGGGGCCGTGCCGGTACATCACATGCCCGTCGCCCCGTTCGGATCTGGAGACGGTTCCTGTATTCCAACGTCTGATCCACCGGCCACGACGGGCGGATGTACCGGCACGGCCCCGACCCACCACCGGCGGAAAGCGGACCGGCAGCCGCAACGACGCACGTCAGGACTTGAAGCCGACCCCGCCGTACAGAGAGATGGGCCCGTCCCCGATCGGAGTCTCGCCCTCGGCGAGTTCCGGATGCCAGTCCTTCACGGAGACGATCCCCGGCTCGACCAGGTCAAGTCCCTTGAAGAAACGGCTCACTTCGGCGTGCGAGCGGCCCACGAGCGTGACGCCGCCCTTCGTGTACATCTCGATACCCCGCCGCACGTTCTCGGGCTCGAAGTCGGCGGTCATCGCCGACAGGACCAGACAACTGCCCGGCGCCAACGCGTCGACCATCGTGTCTACCAGCTCGTACGCGCCGCTCTCATCGGCGATGAAGTGCATCAGGGCGATGAGCGACAGGGCTACGGGCCGGTCGAAGTCGAGGACGCGCCCCGCTTCTTCGAGGATCTTCCGCGGCTCGCGCGCGTCGGCCTGGACGTACTCCGTCACGCCCTGCGGAGTCCCGCGCAACAGCGCCTCGGCGTGCGCGAGAACGATCGGGTCGTTGTCGACGTAGACGACCCGCGCGTCCGGAGCGGTGAGCTGCGCGATCTGGTGGAGGTTCGGCTCGGTGGGAATGCCGGTGCCGACGTCGAGGAACTGGCGGATTCCCGCCGCACCCCCATCGGCAAGCTGCGCGGAGCCCTGTCCTCCGTACGGCCCGACGACCTCGCCGCGACCGTGATCCGCGGCCTGGTCGCCGAGGTACCCGCGCTCGACCCGGCCCGCGTCGACGATGTCTACTGGGGCGCCGCCAACCAGGCGGGCGAGGACAACCGCAATGTCGCCCGCATGGCCGCGCTGCTCGCCGGGCTGCCCGAGTCCGTGCCCGGCGCCACGGTCAACCGGCTGTGCGCCTCCGGCCTCGAGGCCGTCACGACGGCGGCCCGCGCCATCGCCTCCGGCGAGGCCGACATCGTGCTCGCCGGAGGCTCCGAGTCCATGAGCCGCGCCCCCTTCGTCCTGCCCCGGCCCGACGAGGCCCTGCCGCACCGCATCGAGACCGTCGACACCCGCCTCGGCTGGCGCCTGGTCAACCCCGCGATGAAGGAGCTGCACGGGCTCCTGTCGATGGGGGAGACCGCCGAGGAGGTCGCCGAGCGGTACGGCGTCTCGCGCGAGCGCCAGGACGCGTTCGCGCTGCGCAGCCACCAGCGCGCCGCCGACGCCCGCAAGAACGGCTGCTTCGACACCGAACTGCTCCCCGTGGAGCGCCCCGACGGCGCCGTCGTCGACAGCGACGAATGCGTACGGGAGGACACCTCGCTCGACAAGCTGTCCCGTCTCAGGCCGGTGTTCCGCGAGGGCGGCACGGTCACCGCGGGCAATGCCTCGCCGATGAACGACGGCGCGGCCGGGGTCCTGCTGGTCAGCGAGGAGGTCCTGAACGAGCTGGATCTTGAGTCCCTCGGGCGGTATGCCGCGGGCGCCTCGGCCGGCGTCCACCCGGACGTCATGGGCATCGGCCCCGTACCCGCCACGCAGAAGGCGCTCGGACGCGTCGGCTGGAGCATCGGCGACATCGAGGAGGCCGAGTTCAACGAGGCGTTCGCGGCACAGGCCATCGCCTGTGTGGACCGCCTCGGCATCGACCCCGACGTCGTCAACCCGACGGGCGGCGCCATCGCGCTGGGCCACCCGCTCGGCTGCTCCGGCGCGCGCATCCTCACCACCCTGCTGCACCGCATGCGCCGCACCGGCGCGACCCGCGGCCTCGCCACGATGTGCGTGGGGGTGGGGCAAGGGAGCGCCGTGCTCGTCGAACGCCACTGAGGCGTCCTGAGGCGTCCTGAGGCGTCTTGAGCGCACGCGGGCGCAAGCGGGAGCCGAGGACGTGCCGCACGAGCCGACGTGGGAGCCACCAGGCGAGACCCTCCTCACGCCGACCAGATACGTGGGCATAGCATCGGTTCCCGCATGAACACGATGACGCTCTGGCACATATCCATCTGGGAGTTCGCCGCTCTCGCCGCCGCGGCCCTGCTCGTCGGCTTCTCGAAGACCGCCGTGAGCGGGGCCAACACGGTCAGCCTGGCGATCTTCGCCGCCGTGCTGCCCGCCCGCGCCTCGACCGGTGTGCTCCTGCCCGTCCTGATCGCCGGGGATGTGCTCGCCGTCCTCACCTACCGGCGCCATGCCCACTGGCCCACGCTGTGGCGGCTGTTCCCGGCGGTCGCCGTGGGCGTCGTGGGCGGCACACTGTTCCTGACGTGGGCCGACGACGGGATCGTACGGACCTCGATCGGCGCGATCCTGCTGCTCATGGCGGCGGTCACCTTGTGGCGCCGTCGCGTGGTGGCCGCCCAGGAGGAGGAACCCGACTCGGTGCTGACGCGCACGGGCCGGATCAAGGCCCGTTCGTACGGGGCGCTCGGCGGCTTCACGACGATGGTCGCCAACGCGGGCGGCCCGGTGATGTCGATGTATCTCCTGTCGGCAGGCTTCCGGAAGCTGGGCTTCCTGGGCACCTCCGCCTTCTTCTTCCTGATCGTCAATGTCGCCAAGGTGCCCTTCAGCGTGGGCCTCGGTCTGATCGACGGCAACTCGCTGCTGCTGGACGCGGCGTTGGTGGCCTTCGTCGTGCCCGGGGCGTTCATCGGCAAATGGGCTGCGAACCGAATCAACCAAGTGTTCTTCGAGCGGCTGGTGATCGCGGCGACGGTGGTGGGCGGAGCCCAGCTCCTGCTGCGCTGACCGCTGGGGCGGCTACCGGGGAGCCGAGGCGTCCAGCAGGGCGGGGAGATCCGCGAAGGAGTCCAGGACGTGATCGGGCTCGCCGCTCGCCGCCCGATGCGTCTCCGGCAGGTATTTGCCGGTCCTGACGAGGACACCGGTGATTCCCGCACGCTGCGCCGCGAGCACGTCCGACTCGATGTCGTCACCGACCATCAGTGCCTCGCCGGGACCGACCCCGAGACGCGCCAGCGCCGTCTCGAAGAACGCGGGCGCCGGCTTGCCGGTGATCTCCGCCTCCATACGGGCCGCCCGCTCCAGACCGACCAGGAACGCGCCGGTGTCGAGTTGCAGCCCCCGGTCGGTCCGCCAGTACAGGTTGCGGTGCATGGCGATCAGCCGGGCGCCCTGCTGGAGGTGACCGAAGGCCAGGTTGAGTGCCGCGTACCCGAACTCGGGACCGGCGCCGCCCACGACGACGACATCCGGCACGGCGTCGGTGTCGGCGGCGTCATCGTCGAGCAGCGTGACGCCCACGAGGTCCTCCGCGATGTCACCGCTGTTCACCAGGAAGCACCGGGCGCCGGGATAACGGTCGGCGAGATACGCGGCGGTCGCGGCGGGTGCGGTGAGGATGTCCCCGGCGTCCACGGGGAAACCGGCTCCGGCCAGGGCCGCGGCGATCGACGCCCGCGTACGGGACGTCGTGTTGGTGAGCAGAGCGACACCCAGCCCCAAGTCACGGATCCGCCGCAGTGCCTCGACCGCGCCGGGCAACGGCTTCCACGAGACCGTGAGCACACCGTCGATATCGATCAGAACCGCACGCACCGACTCCATGCCCGGACGATACCGACCATCACCCACGCCACGCACGCCCGCCACGAACGCACCGGGCCGCCACCCGGCGGGTCCCGGGCGGGACGCAACCGGCGGGTCCCGCTGCACGCGGGCGGGGGTCCGACCTGCGGTGCGGCTGTATTTGGTTGGGGATGCGACTTGCCGTTCGGGCCGTACCTGGGCGGGACGCGTCCGCAGGATGCGGGGCTGCCCCGGGAGGGGCGGCGGAGTGCCGGTCCGGCTGCACCCGGGCGGGGCCCCGACCTGCGGGTCGTGCTGCCCCGGGCGGGGCCCGGCCTGTGGGTGCGGACGTATTTGGTTGGGGATGCGACTTGCCGTCCGGGCCGTACCTGGGCGGGACGCGTCCGCAGGATGCGGGGCTGCCCCGGGAGGGGCGGCGGAGTGCCGGTCCGGCTGCACCCGGGCGGGGACCCGATCTGCGGGTCGTGCTGCCCCGGGCGGGGCCCGGCCTGTGGGTGCGGACGTATTTGGTTGGGGATGCGACTTGCCGTCCGGGCCGTACCTGGGCGGGACGCGTCCGCAGGATGCGGGGCTGCCCCGGGAGGGGCGGCGGAGTGCCGGTCCGGCTGCACCCGGGCGGGGCCGACCTGCGGGTCGTGCTGCCCCGGGCGAGGCCCGGTCTGTGGGTGCGGCTGTATCTGGGTGGGGATGCGATCTGCCGTCCTGGCCGCATCCGGGCGGGACGCCCCCGGAGGGTCCCGCTGCACGCGGGCGAGCACCCGTCGCGCGGGTTGGCTGCCCCGGGCGAGGACCCGACCCGGCGGGTGCGGGTGCCCCTGGGCGGGAAGCGAGCTGGCGGCCCGACGCCCCCCCCCGGCCGGGGCCCCGAAGCTGCTCGCCCGTCCCGCCCCGTACGCTCGACCCCATGTCCCCCCACGTCCTGGTCCTCGGCGGCACCACCGAGGCGCGCGAGCTCGCCGCCGAGCTGGCGGCGCGGCCCGGTGTGCGGGTGACGACGTCGCTCGCGGGGCGTGTGTCCCGGCCGGGGGCGCTCGAAGGGGACGTACGGATCGGTGGGTTCGGCGGGGCGGAAGGTCTGGCCGCGTGGCTGCGGGAGCACGGCGTGGATGCGGTGGTCGACGCGACGCATCCGTTCGCCTCCGGCATCACGGCCAACGCCGCACGGGCCGCGGCGGCGACCGGAGTCCCGGCTGTGGTGCTGCGTCGCCCGGGCTGGCGCGCCGGCGACGGCGACGGGTGGCACTGGGTGGCCTCCCTCGCCGAAGCCGCCGCGCTGCTCCCGGAGTTGGGCCGCCGGGTCTTCCTCACCACGGGCCGCCTGAGCCTTGCGGCCTTCACCGACCTGCCCGAACTACACTTTCTCGTACGGTCGGTGGAGGCGCCCGAGCCGCCCCTGCCCGCCGACGCCGAAGTGCTGCTGGCGCGCGGTCCGTTCACGCTGGACGGTGAGAGGACCCTGCTGCGGGAGCACCGCATCGACGTCCTGGTGACCAAGGACAGTGGGGGAGACGCCACGGCGGCCAAACTCGTCGCCGCCCGTGACCTCGGCCTCCCCGTGGTCGTCGTCCGCCGCCCCGTACTCCCGGACGGCGTGACCGCCGTACCCGACGTCGCGGCGGCCCTGACCCGGCTGGCCTTCAGCCCGCGCTGACGGATCCCCCGTTGGTGGCCTTAGCTCCGCGGATGCCTGCGCAGCAGATACGTGTCCATGATCCATCCCTTGCGCTCCCGGGCCTCGGCCCGCAGCCGCTCGATACGGGGAGCCGCCTCGGCCAGGGGACCGGAGGCGAGGATCTCGTCGGGCGTGCCTATGTAGGCGCCCCAGTAGATGTCGATGTCCTCCTCGGCGTACTGCCGGAAGGTCTGGTGGGCGTCGAGCATGACCACCACGTCGTCGACCCCGTCGGGGAAGCCCTCCGCCAGGCGGCGGCCCGTGGTGATCTGGACGGGCCGCGCGACGCGGTTCAGCCCCGTACGATGCCGGGCGACGAGCGCGGAGACGCTGCTGATGCCGGGCACGACGTCGTAGGCGAACGTCACCGCGCCCCGGTCCAGGATTTCCTCCAGGATGCCGAGCGTGCTGTCGTACAGTGCGGGATCGCCCCACACCAAGAACGCGCCTGTCTCGTCCTCGCCCAGCTCCTCGGCGATCAGCCGCTCGTAGATATCCGCGCGGGCACTGCGCCAGTCCCCGACGGCCGGCGAGTACGCCGCACCCCCCGCGGACCGGTCGCGGTCCGGGTCGCGGGCCTCGACCAGGCGATACGCCCCCTCCGGTCTGTGCGCGTCGAGGATGTCACGGCGCAGCTGGACGAGGTCCGACTTCACCTCGCCCTTGTCCAGGATGAAGAACACGTCCGTGCTCCTCAGCGCCTTGACCGCCTGCAGCGTGAGCTGATCGGGGTCGCCCGCCCCAATCCCGATGACCTGAATCTTTCGCACACACAGAGTCTGCCGCACGCCACTGACAGTGGACGCACCGCACCCGTGATCAGGCCGGCGGCCCCACCCAGGCGGACGCGGCGCCGGGCCGCCCGTCTCGTGGGAAACGACGCGTCAGACGTGCCGCCCGACCCGCTGGCGGGGACGCGTCAGACGTCCCGCCCGCCCCGCTGGGGAGGACGCGTCGGACGTCCGCCCGTCTCGTGCGGTGCGACGCGTCAGACGTGCCGCCCGACCCGCTGGCGGGGACGCGTCAGACGTCCCGCCCGCGCAGCCGGGGCGCCCACGCCGCCGCGCTGATCGCCGTGCCCTCCCGCTCCGCAACCCCCGCCAATTCCCGCGCCCAGGCGCTCAGTTCCGGAAGATCGATCCCGTACGGCCGCGTCCGACCGGTCCCCGACGCCCACTCCTCGGCCGCGCCGGCGCCGCGCCGCAGCAGTCGCGCGCCACCCGTCGTGTTCCCCCGGGCCGCGTGCGTGAGCCCCACCGCGAGCTGGGCCAGACCCCGCCAGAGCGCGCGCTCGTCCTCGGGCCCCGACTTCCAGGCGTCCTCGAAGACCTCGTGCGCGTGGAACGGTTTCCCCGCGTCCAGCAGCGCCTGCGCCTCGGCGACCGTCTCCTCGGGGCTGCGTACGACGCCCTCCGGCTGCCGTTCCACCCCGTCCGCGTCGTACGGCAGGGGGCGCCCCAGCCCGTCGCGCGGCCGGGCGTTCCGCGCCCGTCCCTGCGTGTCCCGATCGCGCCCGCCGACCCGCCGAGCACCAGATGTCCCGCTCATACGCCGATTGTCGCGCGCCGGACGCCCTTTTCGGAGCAGCCCCCGACGTGGGGTAAAGTTCTGTTGCGCACGATCACGCGGGTCACCGCGGGTGAACGCATCGGGACGTGGCGCAGCTTGGTAGCGCACTTGACTGGGGGTCAAGGGGTCGCAGGTTCAAATCCTGTCGTCCCGACCAGCTTTTGAGCAGGTCGGAGGCCGTTTTCTCAGCAATGGGAAGACGGCCTTCCGTGTGTCTCCGTTCAGGACGGCTCGTACGCGCGCTCAGGCGGCCCGTGCCCGCGTTCAGGACAGGCGGCCGACATACGCCAGGGCCTGCTTGAGCAGGACTCCATGCCCGCCCGGCATCTCGTCGAGGACCACCGGGGACGATGCCTCTTCCGGGCTGAACCAGACCAGGTCGAGGGCGTCCTGCCGGGGGCGGCAGTCGCCGGTCACCGGGACGATGTAGGCGAGGGACACGGCGTGCTGGCGGGGGTCGTGGAAGGGCGTGATCCCCAGTGTCGGGAAGTACTCGGCGACGGTGAAGGGCTGCAGGGAGGCCGGCACCCGGGGCAGTGCCACCGGACCGAGGTCCTTCTCCAGGTGGCGCAGGAGGGCGTCGCGGACCCGCTCGTGGTGCAGCACCCGGCCGGAGACGAGGGTGCGGCTGACGGTGCCGTCCGGCCCGATGCGCAGCAGGAGTCCGATGTGGGTGACTTCGCCGCTGTCGTCGACGCGCACCGGTACCGCCTCGACGTACAGGATCGGCATGCTTGCGCGGGCCATTTCCAGCTCGTCGGGAGACAGCCAGCCGGGCGTGGTCTCGGTCATGTCAGACATTGGCTGATCATACTTTCACTGCCACCCGCTGCGCGCGTGCCGCACCAGGGCGATGTGAGCTTCGCTCGGTGAACGGGGACGTGAACGTCCCGCCGACACCCCTCCTGATCCAAGCCCGCGACTCCGGCGCTTTTGCTCATGACCCGTCAGTTTCCTTTCTACGAGGTTCAGTTGGGAGGCGTCGACAACGGCTCGTCGCCCTCTGGCGTGGCGTACATCACGCTCCGAGGGTGCGGAATGTGAAGCGTGCTTCACAGGTTCATGACAGGCTCATGCCCGGTTACCGCTGGTAGCCCTATGTTGCCCTCACCCCCCTCAGGACTGATCTTGCGTATCCGCAAGCGGCCCCTGCGCGCCGTCATGCCCGCGCTCGCCGCATCCGCCCTCTTACTCGCCGTCGGCTGCTCCGCTGACCCCGGTGCCCACCCTTCCTCCGCCGACGGACGCGCCCGGAACGCCGACGCCTCCGCCGCCGCGACCGCGGACAGCGGCCCGCCGCTCGCCGTCGCCGCCGCCCCCGAGGCGGCAGCCACCTCGACCGCCGTCGCACGGCCGGGCGCGGCGGGAAGTAAGGCGCGTAAAACCGCGCTGAAGGTGACGTCGTACGACAGTCGCACCCGACGGGCCGTCATATCGCCGATGAACAATGGGACTTCGGGCGGAAAGGAGACGTCGTCGCCGTCCCCGACCGCCGGGAGTACGGCGAAGCCGCACGACACCGCTGTCGGCGACGTCATCGCCAGCGCCCCCGCGCCCGGTGCCCCGGACGGGCTCCTCGCCAAGGTCACCAAGGTGATCGGCGAGAGTGCCGACGGGACCGAGGTCCAGACGGCGCCGACGACCCTGGACGCGTTGCTCGGTGACGACGACGCGAAGGGCTCTGTCCCGGTCGATCCCGCCTCCTTCGCCGTCGAGCGGCTGCTGCCCGAGGTGAAGGTCTCCTGGGCGAAGACGGGGGACATCCGCTTCGGCCCCCAGGGTGCCAAGGTCCCGCTCGGCAGCCTGCGGATCGACGTCGGGGCGAAGGTCGGCACGGCCGAAGGGGCACCCGCCTCGGCGACGGCGTCCGTGTCCGGCTTCGTCCAGGTCGCGCCCGAGGTCGACTTCTCCTACGGCGGGGACTCGGCCGGCTCCGGACCGGGAGCCGCGTATCTCGGTGTCTCCGGCGACTGGACCTCGCGGTGGGCGGTCAAGGGGCGTGCCGCCGCCTCCGCCAAGGCCGTGCGGGTGCCGTTCGCGAAGCTGCACGCCGACCCCGTACTCCAGGTCGGCCCGATTCCCGTCGTGGTGAACCTCGATCTGACCTGCTACTTCCAGATCAGCGCCGACGGCAGGGTCAGCGTCGACATCGAGCAGGACCTCAAGGGCGACTTCAAGGCCGGTGGCACCTTCGGCCCGGCCCAGGGCTGGACGCCGGTCAACGAGTCGCACATGACGAGCACGCCGGTCCGCACCTCCGTCACCGCGGCCGGAAGCGTCAAGGCGTCCCTCGGCGCGGAGGCCGCCGTCGGCCTGTACGGAATGGTCGGTGTCACCGCCGACCTGGCGCCGTATCTCCGTGGTGAGGCCGTGGGCTCGCTCTCCGCCACGTCCGCGACCGGCTCCACGGCGAGGACCGACGCCGGCGCGACGGGTTCCTGGGCCGTCTACGGCGGCGTCGATGTGACCGGAACCCTGCGTATCCAGCTGTCCGTCTTCGGCACGCCCGTCTTCCAACGCGGCATCCCGCTGGGCACGTTGCACCGCGAGTGGAAACTCGCCGACGGCAAGGTGTAGCCGTACGGCGGCCCGGGCCCGGTGCGCCAACGAGGCAGCTGGGCCCGGGAGTTGAGCGGTGAGGTGCCTCCCTGACGTTCAACGGGCCGTCCTGCGCCCCCCATTGTCTGATCCTTCATCGCTCCGAAACCTACCGGCGCTGGCGTAGTCCACCCTGCTCCCGGAAAGCTGAGCTGGGCATGCCAAGACGACGACCGCCTGGTCTGCCCCGCCCCCACGCCGCGGTCGATCAGGAGGAAGCAGTGAAGAGAAGCTCGCGGGTCGGTAAGGCCTCGCTCATCGTCGGCGGCGCCGTCGCGCTGGTCGTCGCCTTTCCGGGGAGCGCTCTGGCCGCCCCGCCGAATTCCCTGCCCGCGAACGCCGACGGGCTGGAGCAGACGTTCCAGCCGGCCTACGACTACGACACCGACGGCTGTTACCCGACTCCCGCCATCGGCCCCGACGGCACCATCAACCCTGGCCTCAATCCCTCCGGGGCCCTCAACGGCCAGTGCCGCGACTCTTGGGACCTCGACAACACCAACGGCTACGCGCGCGAGAAGTGCAACAACGGCTGGTGCGCCGTCATGTACGGCCTCTACTTCGAGAAGGACCAGGCCGTGGCCGGCAGCAGCCTCGGCGGGCACCGCCACGACTGGGAACACGTCGTGGTGTGGGTGCAGAACAACGAGGCCAAGTACGTGTCCACGTCGGCGCACGGCAACTTCGACATCTACGGCCGTGACCAGATCCGCTGGGACGGCACGCACCCCAAGATCGTTTACCACAAGGACGGCCTGAGCACGCACTGCTTCCGCCCGGCCACCGCCAACGACGAACCCCCGGAGAACCACCGCCACACCTGGCAGTTCCCGAGCCTGGTCGGCTGGAACGGCTACCCCGCGGGCCTGCGCGACAAGCTGAGCGCGTACAACTTCGGCAGCGCCACCTTCGGCCTCAAGGACGGCAATTTCAACTACCACCTGGCGGAGGCCAAGCCGGCCGGCATCGCGTTCGACCCCTACGCCTGACGGGCCGGCCGGGAGCGTGGGTGGCGCGTGAGCCGCCACCCACCACCGGCTGTGCGCTCCGTCCCCGGATTCCCTCCGCGTACTCCCGCCGTACGACGGGACGATGACCGCTCGTGCGCGGCCATCCAGCCGCGTGCGGTACTGTTTACCTGCATGATCACGCGGGTCAACCCGGGTGGCAGGCATCGGGACGTGGCGCAGCTTGGTAGCGCACTTGACTGGGGGTCAAGGGGTCGCAGGTTCAAATCCTGTCGTCCCGACGGTGCGAAGGGCCTTCGCGGGTGACAACCTGTGGGGGCCCTTTTCGTGTGGGTCGTTTCGGATCTTCGAGGTTGCCGCGTGCCGGAGGGCATCACGCGGCCAGGCCGTCCTCGGTGCGGCGGGCCCTGCGAGCCTGGAGCGTCGACGGTGGGAGGCCGGTGGGGCCCTCGACCGGCTCGTCGGCGTGTCCTTCCAGGTTGAACGCGCGCAGGGTTTCGGTCATCGGGATCTCGATGTGCCGGCCCTGTCCGGTCCGGCCGCGGTGGGCCAGGGCGGCGAGGACGCTGCAGAGGATGGTCAGCCCGGCGATCTTGTCGGCCAGGCTGGACGGCAGGACCATCGGTGTGCCCGGTGCGCGGCTGGCGATCTCGGCCGGCCCGGAGGCGGCCTGCAGGGTCTCGTCGTACGCGGCGTTGCCGGCCTGGTCCGAGTCGCTGCGGAAGCCCTGGGCGTGCGCGTAGACCAGACACGGGTTGCGGGCGGCGACGGCCCGGTAGTTCATGCCCAGCCGGGCCAGCGCGCAGGGACGTATGTTGGCACCACGGTCGACAGGTCGGTCACCCGCACCCCGTCGAGCGGTCCGGAGGCAGGTGCGCCTGCACCCGACCTCAATCCCGGGCCGGGAGTTGCGGCGTTCAGCGGCGCCGTCCGTCGAGAGCCTGGTCCAGCGTCGTCGCGGCCATGATGAGGGAGAGATGGGTGAAGGCCTGGGGGAAATTGCCGAGTTGCTCTCCGCTCAGGCCGATCTCCTCCGCGAAGAGGCCGACGTGGTTCGCGTACGTCTGCATCTTCTCGAAGGTGTAGCGAGCCTGTTGGAGGCGTCCCGCGCGGGCGAGGGCGTCGACGTACAGGAACGTGCACAGGCTGAATGTTCCTTCGGAGCCGCGCAGTCCGTCGGGGGAGGCCTCGGGGTCGTAGCGGTAGACGAGGCTGTCGGAGACGAGGACGCGCTCCATGGCGTCGAGGGTGCTGAGCCAGCCGGGGCTCCGGGGGGAGATGAATCCGACGCGCGGGGCGAGCAGCAGGGAGGCGTCCAGTATGTCGCTGCCGTAATGCTGGACCAGCGACTGCTCCTTATCGTTCCAGCCGCGCTCCATGACCTCTTCGAATATGACGTCTCGAACCTGGGTCCAGCGCACGGTGTCGGCCGGCCTGCTGTACTCGGCTGCCAGCTTCAGACCGCGGTCGAATGCGGCCCAGCACATCACCCGGCTGTATGTGAAGTCCTTGCGTCCGCCCCGGGTTTCCCAAATACCCTCGTCGGGCCGGTCCCAGGAATCGGCGAGCCAGTCCAGGGTGGCGGCCACGGACTTCCATCCGTGATAGCCCGACCTTTCGCCGACCTCGCGGCTCTCGGCCAGGGCATAGAGGGCTTCGCCGTAGATGTCGAGCTGCAGCTGGTCGGCGGCGGCGTTGCCGGCCCGGACCGGGTAGGAGCCGCGGTAGCCCTCGAAGTGCTCCAGGACCTCCTCCGGCAGATGAGGGTCGCCGTCGACCCGGTACAAGATCTGGAGGGGTTCGCCGGCCGGTCCCTCGCGGGCCGCCAGGCGGTCGCCGAGCCAGCGGGTGAACCGGGTCGCCTCCTCCACGAAGCCGAGATCGAGCAGTGCCCGGACCGACAGGGAGGCGTCGCGCACCCAAGTGTACCGGTAGTCCCAGTTGCGCTCACCGCCGACCTGCTCGGGCAGTCCCATGGTGGCGGCGGCGACCGGCGCACCCGTGGGCGCGTACGTCAGGAGCTTGAGGGTGATCGCGGAACGGTGCACCACATCAGTCCAGCGGCCGTGGTAGCACGAGGTGTGCAGCCACTTGTGCCAGAAGTCGATGTTCTCCCAGAGCTCTTTGCTGATCCCCTCGAGGGTGGGTGATGGCGGAACCTCCCCGCCCGGCGCACACACGGTGAACACCACCGCCGCCGACTCTCCGGCGTGGAGGGTGATGGCGCCCCGGACGTCCTGCTCGTCCCGTTCGAGCGGGAGGGTGCCCTGAAGGTAGGCCGTCGTCCTGGGGGCCCGGAAGGTCGCCGTGTTGTGCGTCAGGTCGAGTTCGTGGGTGGCCCGCGCGTAGTCGAACCGCGGCCGACACTCGAGGCGGAAGCATACGGTGCCGCGCACCGCCCGCACGAGACGCACCAGGCGGTGCCGGTCGGTCGCCGTCGGGCCCGGTTGGGCCGGCATATGGTCGACGATCTCGCCGACTCCGTCGGGTGACATGAAGCGGGTCACTACGACGGCGGTGTCCGGGTAGTAGAGCTGCTTCCAGGTCCCCTCGGGGGCTTCGGGAGCGAGGAGGAAATAGCCGCCGCCGTCGTGGTCGAGCAGGGCGGCGAAGATACTGGGCGAGTCGAAGCGCGGTGCCGCGAACCAGTCGATCACGCCTTGGGACGAAACCAGAGCGGCGGTCTGCAGATCTCCGACGAGCCCGTGGTCGGCGATGGGCGGGTAGCGATCCATGGCGGCCTCCTTGCCAGGAGTGATCAGGTCCGCGTCACAGGAGTGATCAGGTCCTTGTCGTGCGGGTGCCCGTCGCCGAAGGGGAACCCGATCAGCGAGTCCCACGGGAACTCACCCGCGCGCACCACGCGGGTGTCCACGTCGGGCAGGTGCCTCAGCAGCAGGGAGAACAGGCCGCGGCCCTGGTTGTCCATGGTCCGCCCCGCGATGGCCCGTCGCATGTGCACCATGGCCGACTCCGGTTCGTAGCCGAACGCCACGTACTGGCCGACCACGGCAGCCCGGCCGTCGGCCGAAGCCGATGAACAGGAAGACCGCCGCCCTACATCAGGCCGCGTGGCGGCGGTGGCGGGTGGCGATGGCTGCTGTGAGGTCTTCAACCGCGTCGACGGTCCCGGTGCTCAGGGCGACGGCCAGGCGCGCCGCGCCGCTGCCGGAGCTGTCGGCCGCCGCGGCCAGCAAGCCGGAGCGGGCGGCAAAGGTGTCGTAGACCGATCGAAGGGCGCCCGGTGCGGGCTCTGCTCCGGCGGAGGCACGGGCCAGCGCGCCAAGGTGCTCCTGCAGTGGGTCGGCCAGTTCGGACAGCTCGGGAACGGTGTCCTGCGGGGTGCGCGGCAGATGCTCGCCCAGCAGGGTGGCGCAGCCGGTGAGTGCGGACACCTTGCTCTTGATCTCCTCCAGCTGTGCGCTCAACATGGACTGCGGCGCTGTGCCGGTTCGGCATGCGACTTGAGTACGGCGGCTTCCAGTGTTCCCTGACCTTCCGTGACCGTGCCCGCAGTTCGTCGATGGCGGCCGGGTCGGCCGCACCGACATCCGCTGGCGCATATTGGTCACGACCACGTCCGCGGTCTCCACCAACTTGAGCAGTGCCTCGCGGCCCTCCGGCGTCTTCAGGTTCAGGCCGAGACTGCGTTTGTTGCGGTTGACGTTGAGTGCCAGGGCGGACATGCCCGGGTGCAACTGCGGGAAGGACGACCGGGACACGTCGCCGCTCGGCGCTTCCACCTTGATCACATCCGCCCCGAGGTCGCCGAGGATCTGCGTGGCATAGGGGCCCATGACAACGGTCGACAGGTCGAGCACCCGGATGCCCGACAGCGAACTGGGAAGCCCGTTTTCGGTGGACATAAGAGGCCCTCTCTCTGCACCCGGAACATGGGTCGAGGATGATGCGGTGCCGGGCACATCCGGAGAAGGCCATGTCGAGGCTGTACAGATGTGGATCCATTCCGCGACGGAGCTGCAGCACCTGCTACCAACGCATCACGTGAGCAGGGTGTGTGCAACCTGAGATTGTCCGGGGCGAATTGCCCCGCGATCACGACTTCGCTCAGACCATGGCCATCCCGTTCGAGGCACGCGGTGTCCTCGAAGGCGACGTACGCGGGTACCCCCAAGGGAAGCAGCGACCCACGGGGGAAACGGGCGCCGGAGGCGGTCCCGGCAGGCAGGACCGAAGGGAGCCGACGAGCAGGCTGCTGCCTGACGGCCAGACACCGGGTACCGAGATGCGCTCTTCGGGCAAGCGCCGCACGCTGAGACGAACGCACCGTAGCCGACCGAGCGCGCCGCCGGTCGTGAATACCCGGGACAAGCGCTCACGGGCACGGTGGCGCGGACACCCGAGGGGGCCTGCCCGGGGAGGTCCTACCGGCTTGCAGCAGCACCGGCGCCTGCCCGATCCCGGCGAGCCCCGCCCGCCTTCCGACGCATCTCCGGGCTAGGGTCTGCGGGCAAGCGAGGGCATTGATCGGTAAGGGATTCAGTTATGCAGCTCGGGATCAACCTCGGTTACTGGGGCGCCGGAATGGACGCGGAAAATCTCGCCGTCGCCCAGGAGGCCGACCGGCTCGGATACGCCGTCTGCTGGGCCGCCGAGGCCTACGGCTCGGACGCGGCGACCGTGCTCAGCTGGGTCGCCGCCCAGACCGAGCGCATTGATGTCGGCTCGGCCATCTTCCAGATCCCGGCCCGTCAGCCCGCGATGACCGCGATGACCGCCGCGACCCTGGACTCCCTGTCGGGCGGCCGGTTCCGTCTCGGCCTCGGCGTCTCGGGGCCGCAGGTCTCCGAGGGCTGGTACGGCGTCAAGTTCGACAAGCCGCTGGCGCGCACCCGCGAGTACGTGGAGATCGTACGGAAGGCGATGACGCGGGAGCGGCTCTCGTACGAGGGCGAGCACTGGACGCTGCCCCTGCCGGGCGGCCCGGGCAAGCCGCTCAAGCTCACCGTGCACCCCGAGCGCGAGCACATCCCGCTGTACATCGCCGCGATCGGCCCCAAGAACCTGGAGCAGACCGGCGAGATCGCCGACGGCGCGCTGCTCATCTTCCCCTCGGCCGAGCACCTCGAGGAGACCTCGATCCGATACCTGCGTGCCGGGCGCGAGAAGGCCGGCAAGACCCTCGACGGTTTCGACGTGTGCCCCACGGTCCCGCTCGTCGTCGGTGACGACAAGGATGTCGCCCGGCTCGCCGACGCCTTCCGGCCCCACACCGCCCTGTACGTCGGCGGCATGGGCAGCCGCAAGCAGAACTTCTACAACCAGCTCGCCCAGCGCATGGGCTACGAGAGGGAAGCCGCCGAGATCCAGGACAAGTACCTGTCCGGCGACAAAGAGGGTGCAGCGGCCGCTGTACCGCAGGACCTGATCGACCAGACCACTCTGCTCGGCTCCGTCGACCGCATCGCCGACCGCATGAGGGCCTACGCCGAGGCCGGGGTCACCACGCTCACGCTGTCCCCCGGGGACCTCCCCCTGGAGGAGCGGATTGCCTCGTTGCGAGCCGGATCCGAGGCGCTGGAGCGGGCCGGACTGGCGTAACGGGAGCAGCGCATTGGCTGAACGCGGGCGCATGGGGAGTCGCCCGTGTTCATACCTGGGGCGTGGCGGGGTGGCAAGCCCCAGCGGGCCGATACCCCTCTGGGGCCCGTCGTCCGTCGCAGAGGGCCACGCCGGTGAGCAACGGGCCGTGCCGGTGCCGGTGCCAACCGCCGACAGACGCCGACCGCCGACAGACGCCGACCGCCGACAGACGCCGACCGCCGACAGACGCCGACCGCCGGCCTTCGGCCGGCGGTCGGTTGCCTGATGCGAGCGATGTCCTCGGCTCACCGGGACGGGATCGTCAGCCCCTATCGAGGATCGCCACGAGGGCCTCCCGCAGCGCGGCTTCGGGATTCGCCGACGGGCCTTCGGACCGCCATGCGACGAAACCGTCGGGGCGGACCAGGACCGCGCCGTCGGCGGTGACACCGTGGACCTCGGCCCAGTCCAGGTCGCTCGCGGGGGACAGCTCCGCGTCGGCCCCGATGCCGATGCGGTACGAGTCGAGCGGCATGGACAGCTGCCGCGCGACACTCGTCGCCGCGGCGTGCCACCCGCAGGCGCCGCCCGCGGAGCTCAGCAGCACCATGGACCGCTCGTACAGGTCGAGGGTGGAGATGCGGGTGCCGGCGCGGTTCAGCCACATATGGGGAGCACGGCTCCCGGGCTCTCCCGTCATGCGCAGGCTCTCGGGTACGACCGGCATCGCCGGATCGGCGCCCAGGACGGCGCCCTGCGGATAGCGGTAGCCCAGCGCCACGTTGAGGATTCCGCGACCGGGACCACCGGGACCCCCACGGCCGGGACCACCGGGACCCCCACGGCCGGGGCCACCGGGGCCACCGGCGCCACCAGCGCCACCGGGACCACCCGTGCCGCCGGCCCCCGGAGCCGGTGTGTACCCGGGGTGGCTGTGCTCCACCGAACGCGACGAGGCGCGCGCGCTCGTCGCCTCCGCGACCGGGCGGCGCTCGGCGTCGTACGACTCCAGCAGCCCGGGACCGGCCCAGCCGCCCAGAACGGCGGACAGTTTCCAGGCCAGGTTGTGCGCGTCCTGGATACCGGTGTTGGAGCCGAACGCCCCGGTGGGGGACATCTCATGGGCCGAGTCGCCGGCGAGGAACACCCGGCCGTCCCCGTATCGCTCGGCGACCCGCTCGGCCGCGTGCCAGGCGGCCGAGCCGGTGATCTTCACATCGAGATCCGGCACGCCGACGGCCCGCCGGATGTGCTCCGCGCACCGCTCGTCGGTGAACTCCTCCAGCGTCTCGCCGTGTTCGGGGTGCCAGGGGGCGTGGAACACCCAGTGCTCCCGGTTGTCGACCGGCAGGAGGGCACCGTCGGCCTCCGGATTGGTCAGATAGCAGACGATGAAACGCCGGTCACCGACGACGTCCGCGAGACCGCGGGAGTCGAACGTGACGCTCACGTTGTGGAACAGGTCGCCCGGTCCGTTCTGTCCGATGCCGAGCCGCTCGCGGATCGGGCTGCGCGGACCGTCCGCCGCGACGAGGTAGTCGGCTCGAATAGTGGTGTGCTCGCCGGTCTCCCGGCTCTTGACCTGCGCTGTCACGCCCTGGCGGTCCTGCTCGAACGACAGCATCTCCGTGAAGTACCGCAGATCTCCGCCCAGCTCGCGGGCGCACTCCAACAGCACCGGTTCGAGGTCGTTCTGACTGCACAGACACCACCCGCTGGGGCTGAAGCGCGCGAGCCCGCCGCCCGGGTCGATCTCCTTGAACAGCCACTCGCCGGCATCGCCCACCAGCGTCGGCGTCTGCATGATGCCGTGGTTCTCCGACAGGACCGATGCGGCCTCCTCGATGCGCCGCTCCGCCCCGGCCACCCGGAACAACTCCATCGTGCGCACGTTGTTTCCGCGCCCGCGCGGATGGATCGAGGTGTCCGCGTGGCGCTCGACGAGGATGTGCGGCACGCCGAGACGCCCCAGGAACAGAGAGGTGGACAGGCCCACCAGAGAGCCGCCGACGATGAGGACGGGCGTGTGGTGACCGTCCTCGCCGGCCTCTTCCAATCGGTTCATTGCTTGCCTCCAGCGTCACCTGCGACGTGAGTCAGGAAATGGGATGCAGATTCCATGCCCTTTTGCTGACCGGTTGGCGCCCTCGGGGCACCCGGATGACACGCGGTTCACTCGTCCGCCCCGTGGGGCTCGCGCGTATCGGGGCTCCCGTCAACGATCAGCACATGGCGACCCCGGCTTTTCGGGTACGGCGGTCGTTTCCTGACCTTCAGTGAGAAAAGGAAGAGGTGTGCCGGATGACCACCACAGCACGTATATCGCAGTCGGCCTTCGACGGTTCCAGGCTGCGGGTGATCCTGCTGCTCGATCTGTACGAAGGTGCCCAGCAGCAATTCCTCGACGCGTACGAGCACATGCGCAATCAGGTCGCATCGGTCCCCGGTCACATCAGTGACCAGCTGTGCCAGTCCATCGAGAACCCTTCGCAGTGGCTCATCACCAGCGAATGGGAGAGTGCTCCGCCCTTCCTCGCGTGGGTGAACAGCGAGGAGCATGTGGAAACCGTCAGGCCCATGCACAACTGTGTCCGGGACACCCGGTCCATGCGCTACAGCATCCTCCGGGAGACCAGCCCCGTTCAGCCGCTCACGCCAGGGTCGGCCAAGGCGGACACGCAGGTGGAGGCCCGCGTGGGCGACGGTGTGGCACGCCACGCCCTCACCTTCACCGTCAAGCCGGGCTCCGAATCGAAGGTCGCGGAGATTCTCGCCGGGTACAAGTCACCCCAGGCCCAGGTCGACGACACGACGAAGCTGCGCCGTACCTCTCTCTTCATGCACGGCAACCGCGTCGTACGCGCCGTGGAAGTGGAGGGCGACCTCCTCGCGGCACTGCGCCACGTCGCACGCCAGCCCGAGGTGCGGGCGGTCGAGGAGGCCATCAACCCGTACCTGGAACAGGACCGGGATCTGAGCGACCCCGACTCGGCGCGGGTCTTCTTCACCCGGGCCGCGCTCCCGGCCGTGCACCACGTGGTGTCCGGCCGGCCGGAACCCGCCGAACTGCGGCGTCACGCGCTGTACTACCCGGCCAAGCGAGGCTGCGGGATGGAGCTCGCCCGGCTGCTCGCCCACCAGGACGAGGCCGCGGCGGACGACCCGAACAGCCCCGTGTACGGCAGCACGGTGTTCCAGCGCGACGACATCGTGGTGCGCCTCGTCGACCTGACGGGCGAACTCGACACCGACCCCGTCGCCTCCCTCGGCCTCAACGGCCCGAAGAAGGCAGCGGAGTTGGAGCGCCTGCTCGACGGTGCCGCGATCGGCGTCGAGGGCTCCCTGGAGACGGAACGCAACATCAACCGCCTCCTGTCGCACGCCGACATGATGCCCATCACCGACCGCAGTTCGACGGACGCCTGACGGACGCCCGCGGCCCGAGTCCGCGGCGATTCGCCCGGACGTCAATGCAACACCCGGAGGTATCAACCATGATCAAGCAGCCACGCATCGTGGATCTGAGCGAGACAGAACCCAACCGCAGGCGCGGCGGCGACCTGCGGGCCATGCTCACCCCGGCGACGGTGGGTTCCACCAGCGGCTTCATGGGCCTGGCCATCGTCCAGCCCGGCGAGCGCATCGGCGAGCACTACCACCCGTACTCCGAGGAGTTCGTGTACGTCGTCACCGGGGCGCTCGAAGTGGACCTGGACGGCGACACGCACACGCTCCAGCCCGATCAGGGCCTCTTGATCCCGATCAATATGCGGCACCGCTTCCGCAACGTCGGCGACACGGAAGCCCGCATGGTCTTCCACCTGGGCCCCCTCGCCCCGCGTCCCAGCCTCGGCCATGTCGACACGGAGGTGACCGACGACGCTGTGCACGGCCCCGAGTTCACCGTCGGGGCGCCCGACCTCGGACGGCCGTCCGAGCGAAGTGGGGCCATAAAGTGACCCGGCGGGTGGCCGTCACCGGTATCGGTGTGGTCGCTCCGGGCGGCACCGGGGCGAAGGCGTTCTGGGACCTCCTTGCCAACGGTCGTACCGCGACCCGCGGCATCACGCTGTTCGATCCGGCGGGGCTGCGCTCGCGCATAGCCGCCGAATGCGACTTCGACCCCCTCGCGCACGGCCTGAACCCGGAGCTGCGCGACTACGCCGACCGGTACATCCAGTTCGCCGCGGTCGCCGCCGGCGAAGCCGTACGCGACTCCGGACTCGACACCGACCGGGAAAACCCCTGGCGCATCGGAGTCTCCCTGGGCAGCGCCGTCGGCGGTACCACCCGCCTGGAACACGACTACGTCCTGGTCAGTGAGGGAGGACGGCGGTGGGACGTGGACCATCGCGCGGCCGAACCCAAACTGCACATGGCGTTCTCGCCCAGCACGCTCGCCTCGGTCGTCGCCGAGCGGTTCGGTGCCCAGGGCCCGGTGCAGACCGTCTCCACGGGCTGCACATCGGGACTCGACGCGGTCGGCTACGCCTTCCACACCATCGAGGAGGGCCGGGCCGACGTCTGCATAGCCGGAGCGTCGGACTCGCCGATATCACCGATCACCATGGCCTGCTTCGACGCGATCAAGGCGACATCGCCCAACAACGACGACCCCGAGCACGCCTCCCGGCCCTTCGACGCGAACCGCAACGGCTTCGTCATGGGCGAGGGCGGCGCGGTCCTGGTCCTGGAGGAGTACGAGCACGCCCGAGCCCGTGGCGCGCACGTGTACTGCGAGATCAGCGGCTACGCGACCTATGGCAACGCCTACCACATGACCGGTCTGACCGGCGAAGGGCTGGAGATGGCCCGGGCGATCGACAGCACGCTCGACCAGGCCCGCCTCGACCCCACGCTGATCGACTACGTCAACGCACACGGCTCGGGCACCCGGCAGAACGACCGGCACGAGACCGCGGCGGTCAAGCGGTCCCTGGGCGACCACGCCTACGACATCCCGATGAGCTCCATCAAATCCATGGTGGGGCACTCACTGGGCGCGATCGGTGCGATAGAGGTCGTCGCCTGCGTCCTCGCTCTGACGCACCAGGTGGTACCGCCGACGGCGAACTACGAGACCCCCGACCCCGAGTGCGACCTGGACTACGTGCCGCGCACCGCACGCCCGCGGAAGCTGAAGAACGTGCTCTCCGTCGGCAGCGGATTCGGCGGATTCCAGTCCGCGGTGCTCCTGACAGGGCCGGGCGGGAGGACACCATGACCAATCGACGCCCCACGGGCACGGCCATCACCGGGATCGGTGTGGTCGCGCCCAACGGACTGCGAGCCGACACGTACTGGAAGTCCATCAGGGAAGGCCTCTGCGTCCTGGACCGGATCAGCCGCGAGGGATGCGGGCACCTGCCGCTCAGTGTCGCGGGTGAGGTCCGGTCCTTCGACGCCGCGGCCATCATCGAGGAGCGCTTCCTCGTCCAGACCGACCGGTTCAGCCACTTCGCCATGGCCGCGGCGGCCCTCGCCCTCGACGACGCGGGCCTCAGCCGTGACCCCGAGGACCCGTACTCCATAGGCGTGGTGACCGCCGCCGGATCCGGTGGCGGTGAGTTCGGACAGCGGGAACTCCAGAAGCTCTGGGGACAGGGATCGCGGTTCGTCGGCCCGTACCAGTCCATCGCCTGGTTCTACGCCGCCAGCACCGGCCAGATCTCCATCCGGAGCGGCTTCAAGGGGCCCTGTGGAGTGGTCGCGAGCGACGAGGCGGGTGGCCTGGACTCCATCGCGCACGCGGCCCGGGTGGTACGGCGCGGAACCGGCGCGGTGGTCGTCGGAGCCGCGGAGGCGCCCCTCGCCCCGTACTCGATGGTCTGCCAGCTCGGCTACCCCGAGCTCAGCACCAGCGAGGACCCCGAACGCGCCTACCGCCCCTTCACCGAGGGGGCCCGCGGGTTCGCGCCCGCGGAGGGCGGCGCCATGCTCGTCGTCGAGGACGAGGCCCGGGCCCGCGAGCGCGGAGCGGCCGTCCGGGCCACCGTGGCCGGGCATGCCGCGACGTTCACCGGGGCCTCCCGCTGGAAGCGGACCAGAGAGGGGCTCGCCCACGCGATCCGGGGCGCCCTCGACGAGGCGGGGTGCGCCCCGGAGGAGATCGACGTCGTGTTCGCCGACGCCCTGGGCGTACCGGAGGCGGACCGCGCCGAAGCGCTGGCCATCGCCGATGTCCTGGGGGCGCACGGCACGCGCGTACCCGTCACCGCACCCAAGACCGGCAGCGGGCGGAGCTACTGCGCGGCCCCCGTGCTGGACACCGCGGCCGCCGTGCTCGCCATGGAACACGGCCAGATACCCCCAACCCCCAACGTGTTCGACATCTGCCACGACCTCGACCTGGTGATGTCCCACGCTCGCCCCGCCGAGCTGCACACGGCCCTGGTCCTCAGCAGGGGACTCATGGGCTCCAACGCGGCGCTGGTCGTGCGCCGCGGCGGCGACTCCGCCCGGTAGGACCGGGCGGGAAGGAGAACACACTCATGATGATCGAAGTGACCGTCGGCGAACTGGCCACGCTGATGAAGCAGGCGGCCGGTGTCACCGTCGACCCCCGCGACCTCGAAACCTCGTCGGACTCGCCCTTCGGCACCCTCGGCCTCGACTCACTCGGCCTGCTGGGCATCGTCGGCGAGCTGGAGAACCGGTACAGCCGTCCGCTCCCCGTCGACGCCGAGCGCTGCAAGACCCCCCGCGAATTCCTCGACCTCGTCAACAACACCCTCAAGGCTGGAGCCTGAAGTGGCAGGACACACCGAGAACAGCATCACCATCGACGCCCCTCTCGACCTCGTCTGGGACATGACCAACGACATCGAGAACTGGCCGCAGCTCTTCAGCGAGTACGCCTCCCTGGAGGTGCTCTCCCGTGACGGCGACACGACGACCTTCCGTCTGACCATGCACCCGGACGAGAACGGCAAGGTCTGGAGCTGGGTGTCGGAACGGACCATGGACCGTGCCCGGCGGACCGTCGTGGCCCGCCGGGTCGAGACGGGCCCCTTCGCCCACATGAACATCCGGTGGGAGTACAAGGAGACCGCGCAGGGCACCGAGATGCACTGGACGCAGGACTTCGCGATGAAGCCCGACGCCCCGGTCGACGACGCCTGGATGACGGACAACATCAACCGCAACTCCGTCACGCAGATGGCCCTGATCCGGGACCGGATCGAACAGGTCGCCCGCGACCGCCGCAGCGCGCCCGTCATGCCCGGCTGACCGCCGGCGAAGGAAGGACACGACCCCGATGCACAACGCCCTGATCGTGGCACGCATGGCGCCGAATTCGGCGCCGGCGATCGCCGACATCTTCGCCGCCTCCGACAGCGGCGAACTCCCGCATCTGATCGGCGTCAACCGGCGCAGCCTCTTCCAGTTCGGTGATGTGTACCTGCACCTCATCGAATCCGAACAGGACCCGGAACCCGCCATCGCCAAGGTGGCCGGGCACTCCGAGTTCCGCGGCATCAGCGAGAAGCTGTCGGCGTACGTCAGCGCGTACGACCCGCAGACATGGCGCAGCCCCAAGGACGCCATGGCGCAGTGCTTCTACCGCTGGGAGCGGGACGCCCGCTCCTGAGCGAGCGCCCGGAGACAACCCGAGGCCGCCGGTCCCGCGAAAGACGCGGAGCCGGCGGCCTCGGGTTGTGCCCCGGTCAGGCGGGGATGGTGCACTCGAAGGCGTGGAGGTACGCGTTGACCGGGCGTACCTCGCCGATGACCAGACCCGCGTCGGACAGCCGGTCGACCATGCTCTTGCGGGTGTGCTTCGCGCCGCCGACGTTGAGCAGCAGCAGAAGGTCCATCGCCGTCGTGAACTTCATCGACGGGGTGTCGTCCACGAGGTTCTCGATGACGACGACGCGGGCACCGGGCCGCGCCGCCTTGCGGACGTTCGACAGCGCCCTGCGGGTGCTCTCGTCGTCCCACTCCAGGATGTTCTTGATGATGTACATGTCCGCCTGGACCGGGATGTCCTCGCGGCAGTCGCCTGCCACGATCCGCACCCGGTCGGCCAGCGAGCCGCCCTTGCGCAGGCGTGGATCGGCGTTCTCCACCACACCCGGCAGGTCGAGCAGGGTGCCGTGCATCGTGGGGTACTTCTCCAGCAGACTGACCACGACCTGGCCCTGACCGCCACCGATGTCCGCGACCGAGGAAACGCCCCGCATGTCGAGGAGGTTCGCAACGTCCCGCGCCGACTGCTCGCTGGACGTCGTCATGGCCCGGTTGAACACGTGCGCCGACTCGGGGGCCTCTTCGTTGAGGTACTCGAAGAACTCCCTGTCGTACACCTCCTCGAAGACGTTGCGGCCGGAGCGCACCGCCTCGTCGAGCTTCGGCCAGACGTTCCACGTCCACGGCTCGGTGCACCACAGCGCGATGTACCGCAGGCTCTGCGGATCGTCCTCGCGCAGCAGCCGGGACATCGCCGTATGCGCGAACGTGCCGTCCGGGAGCTCCGTGAAAACCCCCTGGCAGGACAGTGCGCGCAGCAGCCGACGCAGTGTCTGCGGCTGGGTCTTCACCGCCGCCGCCAGGTCGTCCACGTTCATGGGGGTGTCGTCCAGGGCGTCGGCCACACCCAGTCGGGCGGCCGCGCGTACGGCGGCGGCGCATGCCGCCCCGAACACGAGCTCCCTCAGCCGCATGGGCGGCGGGGGAGCCTGATCAACGGTGGTCATCTAGTGCCTCGCTTCTGCTGTGGTGCCGTGTGGGGGTGCCGGGGAGCTGACGGGTCAGCTCACTCCGGCTGGCTGAGCTGACGGGTCAGCACATTCCGGCGGGCTCGGAGACCTCGCACCTGTTGCGGTGGAAGGTGTTGCCCTTGCCGGCGTCCCGGTTGGCCAGATCGGCCGAGCCGTTGCGCAGGACCACGTTGTCGCGGATCTCGTTGCGCTCGTTGAGGGCACCCACGAAGCTCTTGAACAGCACGATGCCGCCCGACAGCGGGGATGAGCCCACGTTGTCCTCGACCCGGTTCCGCGTCACCAGGGCGTCCTCGGTACCGGTGAGGACGATGCCCGAGCCCTGCAGGGCGGGCAGCCGGGGGGTCTTCGGGCAGTACTTGTTGTTGGCGTGGATGTAGTTGTGGTGCACGCTCAGCGCTCCGGCGCGGGGCTTCGACTCGTCACCCACGACGAACACCGCGGAGCAGTTCCCGGTAGCCTCGTTGTGATCGACGGTCAGGTTCCGCAGCCGCCGCACCGTGACACCGATCCGGTTGTCGAGGAGACGGTTGTGGCTGACCACCGTCCCCTTGGCGTCCCGGGCTCCCTCCTCGGTGTCGACCGTGTTGGAGAGGAACAGGCCGGCGTCGGCGTTGTCCTTGGCGGTGTTGTCGCGGAAGACCCCGCGGACGGACCGCTCCTGGGCGATGCCCCACTGGCCGTTCTTCTCGGCGGTCACTCCCCTGACGATCAGCCGGTCGGTCCTCGACGCCCACAGGCCGTGCTTGGCGAAGCCTCTGAGGGTCAGTGAGCGGACGGTGACGCGCGCGACGGGGCTGGCGTCCGTGCCGGTCACGCAGATGCCGTTGCCGGCCTTGGCGCACGGGTCACCTGCGGAGGACTTGCCCGGCACGATGACGGCGGAGCCGGCGCCGGAGCCCCGCAGCGTCAGGTCCGACACCGTGACGCGGACGCTCTCGCGGTAGGTACCGGGGGAGAGGAGGACCGTGTCCCCCGGCTTCGCGGCGTTCACCGCCTGCTGGATGGATTCACCTGGACTGACCCGGTGCACTGTCCCGTGGTCGGCGGACGGGGCGGCGCCCAGCGCCGTTGCCATGACGGCGGCGGTGCACGCGAGGTAGGCCATCTGTCGTTTCGTCATAGGCCGAAGCTATGAGCGGGGGTGACGGCTCGCCACCGCTGATCACCCACTCGCCACCGCCGGTCACCCAGGTGGGCAGCCCCTGTCACCTCCCTGGCGCGCGGATGGAGTAGGCGCCCCGCAACGCGGGCCCAGGTCCACAACGCGGGCCGCCCCGGCCGGAAGATCCGGCCGGGGCGGCACAGCCACGGACCTGGGTCCACGGGGTGGTGTGTGCGTCAGGCGAGGGTCGCCAGCGCCTCGTTCCAGGTCGTCGACGGGCGCATGACGGCCGCGGCCTTGGCCGCGTCGGGCTGGTAGTAGCCGCCGATGTCGGCCGGGGAGCCCTGGACCGCGATCAGCTCGCCGACGATCGTCTGCTCCTGCGCGGTGAGCTTCTCGGCGAGCGGGCCGAACGCCTTGGCGAGGTCCGCGTCGTCGGTCTGGCCCGCCAGCTCCTGCGCCCAGTACAGGGACAGGTAGAAGTGGCTGCCGCGGTTGTCGATGCCACCGACGCGACGGGTCGGCGACTTGTCCTCGTTGAGGAAGGTCGCCGTCGCGCGGTCGAGGGTGTCGGCGAGGACCTGGGCGCGCGCGTTGCCCGTGGTCGTCGCGAGGTGCTCGAAGCTGGCCGCGAGCGCGAAGAACTCGCCCAGGCTGTCCCAGCGCAGGTAGTTCTCCTTGACCAACTGCTGGACGTGCTTCGGCGCGGAGCCGCCGGCGCCCGTCTCGAAGAGGCCGCCGCCGGCCATCAGCGGGACGACCGACAGCATCTTGGCGCTGGTGCCCAGCTCCAGGATCGGGAACAGGTCGGTCAGGTAGTCACGCAGCACGTTGCCGGTGACGGAGATGGTGTTCTCGCCGCGGCGGATGCGCTCCACGGAGAGCTTGGTGGCCTCCTCCGGGGACAGGATGCGGATGTCCAGGCCCTCGGTGTCGTGCTCCGGCAGGTACTGCTTGACCTTCTCGATGAGCACGGCGTCGTGGGCGCGGTTCTCGTCCAGCCAGAACACCGCCGGGTCGCCGGTGGCGCGGGCGCGGGTGACGGCGAGCTTGACCCAGTCGCGGATCGGGGCGTCCTTGGCCTGGCAGGCGCGGAAGATGTCGCCGGCGGAGACGACCTGCTCCAGGACGACGTTCCCGGCCTGGTCGACGAGACGGACCGTGCCGGTGGTCGGGATCTCGAAGGTCTTGTCGTGGCTGCCGTACTCCTCGGCCTTCTGCGCCATCAGCCCGACGTTGGGGACCGAGCCCATCGTCGCCGGGTCGAAGGCGCCGTTGGCGCGGCAGTCGTCGATGACGACCTGGTAGACACCGGAGTAGCTGCTGTCCGGCAGGACCGCGAGGGTGTCGTGCTCCTGGCCGTCCGCGCCCCACATGTGCCCGGAGGTGCGGATCATCGCCGGCATGGAGGCGTCGACGATCACGTCGGACGGGACGTGCAGGTTGGTGATGCCCTTGTCGGAGTCGACCATGGCCAGCTCCGGGCCCTCGGCGAGCTCGGCGTCGAAGGAGGCCTTGATCTCGGCACCCTCGGGCAGGGCCTCCAGGCCCTTGTAGATGCCGCCGAGACCGTCGTTCGGGGTGAGACCCGCGGCGGCGAAGGTCTCGCCGTACTTGGCGAAGGTCTTCGGGAAGAAGGCGCGTACGACGTGACCGAAGATGATCGGGTCGGAGACCTTCATCATCGTGGCCTTGAGGTGCACCGAGAACAGCACGCCCTCGGCCTTGGCACGGGCGATCTGCGCCGTGAGGAACTCCCGCAGCGGCGCGACGTGCATGACGGAGGCGTCGACGACCTCGCCCGCGAGGACGGGGACGGACTCACGCAGCACGGTGGTGGAGCCGTCGTCGCCCGCCAGCTCGATACGGAGCGAGCCGGCCTCGGAGATCACGGCGGACTTCTCGGTGGAGCGGAAGTCGTCGACGCCCATGGTGGCGACGTTCGTCTTCGAGTCCGACGACCACGCGCCCATGCGGTGCGGGTGGGTCTTGGCGTAGTTCTTGACCGACGCGGGGGCGCGGCGGTCGGAGTTGCCCTCGCGCAGCACCGGGTTCACGGCGGAGCCCTTGACCTTGTCGTAACGGGCGCGGATGTCGCGCTCCTCGTCCGACTTCGGGTCGTCCGGGTAGTCCGGAAGCGCGTAGCCCTGCACCTGCAGCTCGGCGATCGCGGCCCTCAGCTGCGGGATCGACGCCGAGACGTTCGGCAGCTTGATGATGTTCGCCTCGGGCGTCTTGGCCAGCTCACCGAGCTCGTGGAGGGCGTCGGCGATGCGCTGGCCCTCCTGGAGGAACTCGGGGAAGAGGGCGATGATGCGCCCGGCCAGCGAGATGTCACGGGTCTCCACAGTGACACCCGCCTGCGAGGCGTACGCCTGGACCACCGGCAGGAACGAATACGTCGCCAGGGCCGGGGCCTCGTCAGTGTGCGTATAGATGATGGTCGAGTCAGTCACCGGGTGCTCCGCTCCACGTCTGCAACATTGCTCGACATCAAGATATCTCGTGAGCGACCCCGGCTCGACAGGGGTCTGCCTCGGGCCTCTGTCGCCGAGCCTGGCAGCACGCGCAGCCGGGCGGAAACGCTCCGCCCGGTGCTACGTCCGGCGCACGGTCCGGTGCTACGTCTGGGTGGTGGCCTCGCGCTGGTGCGGGATGCCCGACTCCAGGAGCTCCGCACCGCCTGGCTGCAGTGCCACCGTCCGCGCGGGCGCCGGAATCCGGATGCCCTCGAGGCGGTAGCGCTTGTGCAGGAGCTTGATGAACTCGTGCTTGATCCGGTACTGGTCGCTGAACTCGCCCACGCCGAGGATCACGGTGAAGCCGATGCGGGAGTCGCCGAACGTGTGGAAGCGGATGGCGGGCTCGTGGTCCGGGACGGCGCCGGTGATGTCGTTCATCACCTCCGCGACCACCTCGGTCGTGGCCTGCTCGACGTGCTCCAGGTCACTGTCGTAGGCGACGCCCACCTGAACCAGGATGGTCAGCTGCTGCTCGGGCCGGTTGTAGTTGGTCATGTTGGTCCCCGCGAGCTGGCCGTTGGGGATGATGACCAGGTTGTTGGAGAGGTTGCGGATGGTGGTCTGCCGCCAGTTGATGTCGACGACGTAGCCCTCCTCGCCGCTGCTCAGCCTGATGTAGTCGCCGGGCTGGACGGTCTTCGAGGCGAGGATGTGGATGCCCGCGAAGAGGTTGGCGAGGGTGTCCTGGAGGGCGAGCGCGACGGCGAGACCCCCAACGCCCAGGGCGGTGAGCAGCGGGGCTATGGAAATGCCCAGCGTCTGCAGCACCACCAGGCAGCCGATCGCCAGGACCACGACCCGGGTGATGTTGACGAAGATCGTGGCCGACCCGGCGACCCCGGAGCGTGACTGTGTGACCGTGCGCACCAGACCGGCGACCATCCGGGCCGCCGCCACCGTCACCACGAGGATGAGCAGCACGGTCAGGGACTGGTTCACGTTGCGCTGGACCGTCTTCGTGAGGGGCAGCGCCGCCCCCGCGGTGGCCGCGCCGCCCACGATCGCCGCCCACGGGCCCACGGTCCGCAGGGCGGCCACGATGACCTCGTCGCCGCTCCAGCGGGTGCGGTCCGCGTGCTTGCCCAGCCAGCGCAGCAGTATGCGCAGCAGGAACGCCGCCAGAAGACCCGCGGCGACGGCGATTCCGGCGATCATCCAGTCGTCCAGGGTGAGTGAGCGCGTCATCGATGACCTCCCTGGTGACCGCGGAGAAGGCCCGTGGGCCGGATGTGCTGTGTCGTCACTTGCCACCTGCTCGAATTCGGGAATGCACGATCACGCCCGGACTGGTGTTCGCGAATCCGGGGCGACCGCTCATCCTGCCGCATTGGGCTGCGTGCCCGTCACCAGGCCTGCGCGGAAAGGCCATTGACGGCGGCAGGGGAGACCTTCCTCGCCCGGAACCTGTCGACGGGCGAACCAGTCATGGGCGCGCTTGTGCGGCAGGACCGTCGGACGAAGAGCGTATACGTCGAACTTGCCCCGTACGCCGAAGAGTTGAGGCAAGCGGCTTACCCCTGTGTTGCCGCGCCCGAGATGGCCTGGATGTGTCGCGTCACCCCCGTGGATGGGCGCGGTCGATCCCGCCGGGGGACCGGACCGCGTCACAGTCCGCTGAACGAACCGTGCCTCCCGGCTCCCGACGCGAAGCGGGCGGCACCTTCCAGGCTCTCCGCCAACACGCCCATGCCGTAACGGAGTTCGGTGCGCATCGCCGTCTGCTCGACCAGGCCCTCCTGGTCGAGGACGGAGGCACGGTCGCTGCGGAGGCAGGACTGCGGGAAGTCGGCGATGGCGGCGGCGAGTTGCTCCGCCTCCGCGCGGGCGCGGCCGGTCGGGACGAGGCGGTTGGCGAGGCCCATCTCGTACGCCTCGGGGGCGGTGACCGGGCGGCCGGTGAGGATCATGTCCATCGCACGGCTGGTGCCGATGAGGCGGGGGAGCCGTACGGTGCCGCCGTCGATCAGCGGCACGCCCCAGCGGCGGCAGAAGACGCCGAAGACGGCGTCCTCCTCGGCGACCCGCAGATCGCACCAGAGCGCCAGCTCCAGGCCCCCGGCCACGGCGTGTCCCGCGACCGCCGCGATCACCGGCTTGGACAGCAGCATCCGGGTGGGGCCCATCGGCCCGTCGCCGTCCTCGGTGACCTGGTTGCCGCGTTCGGTGCCGATCGCCTTCAGGTCCGCGCCCGCGCAGAACGTGCCGCCCTCGCCCCACAGCACCGCGACCCTGGCCCCTTCATCGGTCTCGAACTCCCGGAAGGCGTCGGCGAGTTCGGCGGCGGTCGGTCCGTCCACCGCGTTGCGGGCCTCGGGGCGCGAGAGGACGACCGTGGTGACGTAACCCTCACGTTCGATACGGACCGGCATGGTGCTGTCCCCTTCTCCCGACCTTCTCCCGACCGGCGTGCTCACCGCGCGCCGAAGTTACCCCTCGGTATCACGACTGCCGGTGGAATGCACGGCCCACGCCGGGAAGGGGCCCGGGGGTTCGGCTCAGATCACCTTCCAGCGGACCAGCGCCCCGAGCGTCAGCGCCCCCGGGAGCAACGGCAGCCACACCGTGATGATCCGGTACGCCAGCACCACCGCCGTCACCAAGGCCACCGGACCGCCCGCCGCGACGAGCGTCACGATGAGCGCGGCCTCCACGGAGCCGAGGCCGCCAGGCGTGGGGACCAGGGCCACGGCGACCGTGGCCGCGAGATACGCGACCACCATGTGCGCCGGCGGCACCGGCAGGTCCAGCGCCAGCCCCACGGCGACCAGTCCGGCCGCCTGCAGGGTCGGGAAGGCGAGCGAACCGCCCCACAGAGCGAGCGCGCGGGAAGGCCGCGTGTGCACGGAGCGGGCCTCGCCGAGCGCGGTGCGCAGGAAGGAGAGCACCGCTGCGCGCAGCTTCCGTACGAGTACGAGGGAGCTCAGCGCGACGCACGCCAGTGCAGCGAGCGTCAGCAGCAAGGGCCCGACGGCGCCCTGCGGAATGAGCGTGCCGATCCGCAGCGCGTTCGGGAAGACGATCAGCAGGGTGAGCAGCAGGCCCACGCGCGCGACCGACTCCGCGAGGAGGTACAGCGCGACCGCCGCCGACGAGCGGGCCAGCGGGACGCCGCACACCGCCATGAAGCGCAGATTGACCGCGCTGGCGCCCAGGCCGGTGGGCAGGAGGTGGTTGGCCGCGCCCGCGGCGAACTGCGTGACGAGCAACCGGAGCGCGGGCAGCCGCTCGACGAGTGCTCCCTGCCGCGTGACCGCCGCGGCGACCCAGGTCAGGCAAGTCGCGGCGCCGGCGGCCAGCAGCCACGGCCAGTGCGCCGTCGCCAGATGCCCGAACCCCTCGGCGAGTACGGACCAGTGGCGCCCGGCGACCACCAGCACCAGTGCGAGCGGGAGCAGACAGAGGATCTGCCGAACGGGGAGGCGTCCGGCAAACCGTTGGGGGAATCGAGCGACCATCACATCGGGAGAGGCTTTCCACACCAGGTCAACGTGAGGTTGCCGGGACGGGGACGGCGGCTGACACGCCGGAGGCGGGGACGGCGGCTGACGCGCTGGGCACGCCGGGGACGGGGACGGGGACGGCGGCTGACGCGCCGGGCCCGTCATCGGGTCCTTCCAGGGGGTGCCGTTCACGCGAGTGTTGACCTCGATATTGCTTGAGGTCATACCGTCTGTCTCATGAGCATGGAGACCACAGCCTGGACCCAGCTGCACAGCGTCATGAACGCGCAGCAGGAGCGCCGACCCTTCGCCCGCGCGACGCTGCGCCGCATCGCCGCCTTCGCCCGCCCGCACCGCCGCCGTATCGCCCAGTTCGTCGTGCTCAGCGTGGTGACCGCGCTGCTCGCTGTCGCGACGCCGGTGCTCGCGGGGAGCGTCGTGGACGCCATCGTGTCCGGCGGCGACGAGGGCACCGTCATCCGCCTTGCCGTGCTCATCGCCGTCATAGCGCTCGCCGAGGCGGCGCTCGGGCTCGTCGGCCGTCGGCTTTCGTCGACGCTCGGCGAGGGACTGATCCTCGATCTGCGGACGGCTGTGTTCGATCATGTGCAGCGCATGCCGGTCGCGTTCTTCACACGTACCCGTACGGGAGCGCTCGTCAGTCGTCTCAACAACGACGTCATCGGCGCCCAACGCGCCTTCAGCAACACCCTCTCCGGCGTCGTCAGCAACCTTGTGACGCTGGTGCTCACCCTCGCCGTCATGCTCACCCTGTCCTGGCAGATCACCCTGCTCGCACTGGTCCTGCTGCCGGTGTTCGTGGTGCCCGCACGCCGGATGGGCAGCCGGATGGCCAGACTCCAGCGGGAGGCCGCGAACCTCAACGCCGCCATGGGCACCCGGATGACCGAGCGGTTCTCCGCGCCCGGCGCCACCCTCGTCAAGCTCTTCGGGCGGCCCGAGGACGAGTCCGCCGAGTTCGCGGCGCGCGCCCGGCGGGTGCGGGACATCGGGGTGCGTACGGCGATGGCGCAGTCCGCGTTCATCACCGCCCTGACGCTGGTGTCGGCGCTGGCCCTCGCCCTCGTGTACGGGCTCGGCGGCTGGTTCGCGCTGCGCGGCACCCTGGAGCCCGGCGCGGTCGTCGCGCTGGCCCTGCTGCTGACCCGTCTGTACGCGCCGCTCACCTCGCTCGCCGGGGCGCGCGTCGAGGTCATGAGCGCCCTGGTCAGCTTCGAGCGCGTCTTCGAGGTGCTCGACCTGAAGCCCCTCATCGAGGACAAGCCGGAAGCACGGAAGGTGCCCGAGGGACCGGCGTCCGTGGAATTCGACGCCGTCCGCTTCGCCTACCCCTCCGCCGACAAGGTCTCCCTCGCCTCGCTGGAGGAGGTCGCCGCCCTGGACACGCGCGGCGGCTCCGACGTCCTGCACGGCGTCTCCTTCCGCGCCGAACCCGGCCAGACCGTCGCGCTCGTCGGCTCCTCCGGCGCCGGCAAGTCGACCATCGCGCAACTGCTGCCGCGGCTGTACGACACCGACGAGGGCGCCGTCCGCATCGGCGGCGTCGACGTCCGCGACCTGAGCGCCGAGTCGCTGCGCGCGACCCTGGGCATGGTCACCCAGGACGGGCACCTGTTCCACGACTCGGTACGGGCGAACCTGCTGCTCGCCCGCCCGTCCGCGACCGAGGACGAGCTGTGGGACGTCCTGCGCCGCGCCCGTCTCGAAGACCTCGTACGCTCCCTGCCCGACGGCCTCGACACCGTGGTCGGCGAGCGCGGCTACCGGCTCTCCGGCGGCGAGCGCCAGCGCATGACCATCGCCCGGCTGCTGCTCGCCCGCCAGCGCGTCGTCATTCTCGACGAGGCCACCGCCCACCTCGACAACACCTCGGAGGCGGCCGTCCAGGAGGCGCTCACCGAGGCGCTGGACGGCAGGACCGCCGTGGTGATCGCGCACCGGCTGTCGACCGTGCGGGCCGCGGACGTGATCCTCGTCGTCGAGGCAGGGCGGATCGTGGAACGCGGGACGCACGACGAACTGCTCGTCGCCGAGGGGCGGTACGCGGAGCTGTACCGGACGCAGTTCACGAACGGCCGGGACGGCGCGCCGGAGATCGCGGTGTCCGAGGATGCGATGGCAGCCGAGGAAGCGGTGGCATAGGCACGGGCCCGGCGCCCGCCGTACTTCGGCGGGCGCCGGCGCGTACCCGTCCTTGCCGTGCGAGGTCGTGAGTACCAACTGCACGGTGACCGGCTTCCGCTGTCGAGCCTCCAGGGCGTTGGCCGGAGGCTCCGGGTTCCGCCACGGCAACGTGCACGGGGTGGGAGGAAAGCGCCGGAAGTGGCCATGAGCCCGGGTCGCGAGGTTCGGGGACAGGGGTACCTCGCGTGTCTTGCCGCCCTTGGGGAGGCAGAAGTACGGCCGCCCCTTGATGTCCCACCTGAGCCGGCGCCGGACGCAACACGCGCCGCAGGCCCAGCGCGGCCGGCGGGCTGCCGCCCGAAGAGTGCGAACGGATCATCAGCGAAACACGCGCCAGCCACCACCAGGAGGGCCTGGCCGCATAAGGAAGGTCTCTACGTTTCCAGGGGATCGACAGTGCAGCCCCCTTTTCCCGAGACCGGACGGTCATCGCTGCCAGGAAGGTGTGCGCCAACTCGGCGACGGCCGGCAGCCGCACTGCCGCCCACTGGTAGACACGCGGCCCCTTCGCACCCTCGCCGCACGAGATGCGTTCGCACGCCTGGGCCGGAGCCTGCGCGAACAGCTCCTCGATGCGGGGACAGCCCACAGCGAACTGGGACTTGGGCACGGCGAGCACGTATACGGTGCTCGCCGCGGGTCAAGGGCGCCCTGGCGGGCGTCGCTGCGCGATGGGCTCCGCCCACCCTGGACCCGCCCGGCTCGCGCCCGCCGGTAAACGCGGGCTGTCTGGGCGGACCCACCTCTTCGACGAGGGCAACGCTGAACCCCCAGTTCCGCACCGCGCAGTGCGGCCGCACAGCCGCCTGATCCACCGCCGAGGATCACGAGGTCGAGCGTGGTCTCGTCATGGTGCGTTCTCCTTCGCTTCGCGGTCGCCGGTACTCACAGCAGGATCCGGAGCGGGTGCTCGAGCACGTCCACGAACGCCTTCATCCACTCGGCCGCAGTGGCGCCGTCCACCGACCGGTGATCGACGGCGAGGGTCAGACGCAGAACAGACGCGATGTTGACCGCGCCCTCTTCGACGACTGCCTCCTGCCGCACCGCACCGACGGCCAGGATCGCGGCCTGTGGCGGGTTGATGATCGCTGCGAAGTCCTCGGTGCCGTACATGCCGAGGTTCGTGATCGTGATCGTGCCGCCTTCCAGTTCGTCCTGCCGGAGCCGGCGCTCCTTCGCGCGGGCGATCAGGTCCTTCGTCCCCGTGGCAACGCCGCTCATCGACAGGGAGTCCACGCCGCGGATCACTGGGGTGACCAAACCACCGTCGGTGGCGACGGCTACGGCGATGTCGACGTCCGAGAAGTGCCGGATCGAGGTGTCGTTCCACTGCACGTTCATCGCGGGAACGCCCACGTGCGCGGACGCGATCGCCTTGACGAGCAGGTCGTTGATCGACACCTTCACGCCCTGGCCGGCGTTGATCTGTTGCCGCAGCTCAAGCAATGCGTCGACGCGTGCGCTGGCGCGTAGATAGAAGTGCGGCGTGTTCTGCTTGCTCTCCGTCAGCCGGCGGGCGATGGCCGCCCGCATCCGCGTGTTGGGCACGTCCACCCATCGGGGATCGACCGCCGAAGTGCCGATGCTCTGGCTCTCCGCCCCGGCCTTTGCCGGCAATGTTTCCTCCGGCTCCGCCGACCTGGCGACAGCTGCTTCGATGTCGGACCGCCGGATTCGTCCGTGCGGGCCGCTCCCTACCACAGCGTTCAGATCGACTCCGAGCTCGCGCGCGAGACGTCGCGCCAGCGGGCTGGCGAAGATGCGCTCGCTGTTGTCTCGCGCCGCCTCGGTGGGGGCAGGAGCAACCGTGCCTGCCGGCGTCCCCGGCTCTTCCGCCGCCGGCGCCGAGGCGTTGGAAGCCGTCACCGGCGCTTCTCCGGTACCCAGCGAAGCCACCAGGGCATCCACCGCGGACGCCGCTTCGCCCGGTGCCCCCCAGACTGCGATCGGTGTGCCCACCGCGACTGTTGTGCCTGCTTCCACCAGGAGGCGCAGTAGCACGCCGTCGCTCTCGGCTTCCACGTCGACCGCGGCTTTCTCGGTCTCCACCGTCACGATCGGGTGTCCGGCCGCATAAGGGGTGTTCAAGCCGACGTTCCAGGATTCCAGGATCGCCTCTGTGGTGTTGGCGGCGACCTCGGGCATACGCAGAAGCTCAGCCATTGTTCTGCTCCTGCGAGATCTCGCGGAGCTTGGCGACGACTTCCTCCGTGGAAGCGAACGCGGCACGCTCCAGTACCTTGCTGATGCTCGGCGACGCCTCGCCACCCGTCACGCGCTCGATCGGGGCGTCGAGCCAGTCGAACAGCCGGCGTTGGATCTCGTCCGCGAGCCAGCCGCCGTAGGAGGTGCCGATGGCGCCCTGCTCGGCGATGAGCACGTTGTTGGTCTTCTTCACCGACTGCGTGATCGTGTCCCAGTCCAGACTGGCCCGGTCCAGCCAGCGCAGGTCGATGACCTCGGCGTCCACTCCCGTCTGTTCGACGGCCTCCAGAACGGCCGGCGTCATCGCCAGGTAGGTGATGATGGTCAGGGCCGCGCCCTCACGGCGTACGGCGGCCTTGCCGACCGGCAGGTAGTGGTCGTAGTTCTCCGGCAGTCCGGGACCGGTCGAGTTGTACAGGTCCACGTGCTCAAGGACCACGACCGGGTCGTCGCAGGCCAAGGCCGTGTTCATCAGGCCGACGTAGTCGAACGGCGTCGACGGGGCGACGATGCGCCAGCCCGCCGCCGTCGCGAAGATGCCGGCCGGGTCCATCGAGTGCTGTGATCCGTAGCCGGTACCGGTGGCGACCTTGCTGCGCAGGACGAACGGCACCTTGCCCTCGCCGCCGAACATGTGGCGGGCCTTGCCGATCTGGTTGAACAGCTGGTCGGCCGCGACCCACATGAAGTCGGCGTACATGAACTCGACGATCGGGCGGAACCGGCCGTCCAGAGCCAGTCCGCCGCCGAGGCCGGCGAACGCGTTCTCCGAAATCGGGGTCCCGATCACGCGGTCGGGGAACTCCTCACTCAGGCCGCGGGTGGCGCCATTGGTGCCGCCGTTGAGCCGGTGCACGTCCTCCCCCATCACCACGACACGAGGATCGGTCTCCAGGCGGCGCCCCATCACACCGGCGACGGCGCCGATGAACTTGACATCGGTCAAGCCATCAGCGAAGTCCTCGGCGTCGGTGAACTCGATCTGGGCCAGCTCCGACAGGTCGCCCCGGACGCCTTCGTCGACGAACGCCGGGTCGGGCCACTCCGAGGGCCGGATGCGTCGCTCACCCGGCTTGCCGCCCGGCCGCGGTTCCAGCAGGACGTCGCCGAGTTCGGACATCAGATCCTTGGCGCGCTTGATCGTCTCCGCAACCGCCCTCTTGCTGAGGATTCTGCGTCGCACCAGGTGTCCCACCATGGTGTCGATCGGGTCGCGAGCGCGCCACTGCGCTTCCTCTTCCTTGGTGCGATACCGGAACGCCGAGCCGGGAAAGGGACCGTTCTGGTGGAAGTAGCGGTACACATCGGCTTCGATCATCGTCGGACCGTCGCCGCTGCGCATGTGCGCGAGGGCCTGCTGCGTCACGAGGTACACGGCCAGCGGATCCATGCCGTCGACCTTCCAGCTCCGGATGCCGAAGCCCGGGCCGCGGCCGGACAGCCGTGCCTCGGCGGTGACTTCGGACACGTGGGTGGAGACGGCGTACAGGTTGTTCTCGACGAAGAAGCACAAGGGCAGCGACCACGCCGCCGCGAGATTGAGGCTCTCCAGCGTGGATCCGATGTTGATCGCGCCGTCGCCGAAGAACGTGAAGGTCACCGCGTCAGTGCCGGCCTTCTTGTGGGCCCACGCGGATCCGGCCGCGAGCGGTACCCCGCCACCGACGATCGCGTTGGTCCCGATGGCGCCGGCCTCGTGCCACTGGAGGTGCATGCTGCCGCCTCGACCGTGGCTGAAGCCCCGGTCCAGTCCGCAGATTTCGCGCAGGCTGCGCAGGAGCGCGGCCCGCACATCCTCGGGCAACGGCTTCGTCGGATCTATGCCTTTCGGATGCAGATGGGCGAGCACCTTGGCGAGGAACTGGTGATGGCCACGATGCGACCCGTTCACCGTGTCCTCCGACGCAAGGGCGAAGCACGCACCGACCGCGCCGCCCTCCTGGCCGATGCTGGAGTGCGCGGGGCCGTGGATGAGCCCGTCCGCGGCAAGCTCCAGGACGTACTCCTCGAAGGTCCGGATCAGCACCAGCTGGCTGAACATGCCCGTCAGGAGGTCCGGAGCCGCGGCGTCCCAGTCGTCCTGGGTGACGACGAACTCCGACCACGCGGCCTTCGCTTCGAGTGTGTGTTCCGCAGGCATCGGGAGCCCCCTTCAATCGACCGGAGTGCACCGACCCTGCCACACAGTTGGATCCAATTGCAAGACTGTGCTCGACTTCTGCCGCCTCTGACGTCATCATGGGAAGCACTTTTGGATCCAAAGGAGGAAAACCATGGCTCTACCTGGCCTCATGCGCCTGGATCACATCGGATTCACGGTGCCGGACCTGGACCAGGCGCATGCGTGGCTCGTGGACGTCCTGGGTTGTGAGTACCTGTACTCGCTCGGCCCGTTCAGCTCGGCAGGCGACTGGATGTCGGAGCACCTGAACGTGGACGCACGCACAGTCATGCGTCAACTGCGCTTCTACCGGTGTGGCGAGCAGGCCGTGTTCGAGGTCTTCGAGTACCAAGCCGATGTGCAGCAGACGGTTGTCCCGCGCAACAGTGACGTCGGCGGCCACCATGTCGCGCTGTACGTCGAAGATCTGGACGACGCCGTGGCGTACCTGAGGGCGAGGGACGTACCCGTGCTGGGCGACCCGACCGTCAGCGCCGGACCGTCAGAGGGGCAGCGATGGGTCTACTTCCTCTCACCGTGGGGAATGCACTTCGAGCTCGTGTCCTATCCTGCTGGCAAGGCCTTCGACCGTGACCCGTCAAAGTTCAGAGGTGACCGCTCTTGACTCCTGAGCACGCTCGCGATCCGCGCGGGTCGGACAGTGTCAGGAGTCAGCGCATCGCCGGCATCCTTCGCGACGAGATCCTCGCCGGCGATCTGCCCCCCGGCACCTGGTTGCGCCAGGATGAACTCGCGGCGCGCCTCGGCACGAGCCGGATCCCGGTCCGCGAAGCGCTACGGATCCTGGAATCCGACGGCCTCACCGAGTCGTTCCCCAACCGAGGGTCCCGGGTTCCCGTGCTCAGCCTCGAGGACGTGAACACGTACTACCGGATGCGCGAGCGACTCGAGCCGCTGACTCTGACCGAGAGTCTCCCCCATCTCACCGATCAGCAGCTCGCCCACTTGGAGCACATCCAGGACGAGATCGAGAACCAGAACGACGTCAATCGGTTCCTTCTTCTGGACCGCGACTTCCACATGATGACCTACGCGGGTTGCCCCAGCGACCACCTGCTGGCCATGACGGAGCGGCTCTGGAACTCCACCCAGCACTATCGCCGTGCGTTCATGGTGCTCGCGGACCCTGACCGGGCCCCGATCGTCAACGCCGAACACCGGCTGATCCTCGACGCCGTGCGGCGCCGTGATCCTGAAGACGGTGAGCGGTACCTCACGGGGCACATCCGCCGCACCAGGGTCGAACTCATGGCTCACCCCGAACTCTTCGTCGAACAGCGGTGACGGAGTCTGTACGGTCTTCCGGTGTAACTCCCGATCAAGGAAGCAGCACCTGACGAGCGGCGTGGATGTCCGAGTGGCAGAACCGGCCCCTGGACCCGGTCTACCCGGTGATATCGCTCAGGCCCCGATATGGGTCGCCGTCATGGACCGGATGTTGGAAAAGTCGAAGCCAGGATTGCACCGCACTCCGACATGTCCAGCTGCACCTTGAGCCGGGCGAGCCGTTCGCCCCGAAGGCGCGCGAAGTCGATCTGCTCCTCCGCATCGACTGCGCTACTGCCTGTTGTGGCCGTGCTGTTGATCACGGCGACCTCCTGGCGCTCATCGCGAAGCGACACGCGATAGCGCCGGCACGGAACACCCACCCTGCGGTTCGGCGCCGACCAACTGTCCGAGCACCGTCTCCTGACCGAGGCCATGCGCGGGCGACAGCCGGATACCGCGGTGGCCGTCCCTGCCCTACGCATTCGACGCACGCAGCTGGCTCTCTCAACGCATCGCGAACTGTTCTCAGATGGGCACGCGCGGCAAGAATGTATCCAACTAGATGCGAGCGGAGGGCATCTGCGTCGTATCCCCTGGCGCACCATTCCTGCGAAGCCTACGATGGATCCAATCAAGCCTCATTGAATGCCCCACACCACGAGGAGAGCGCCGTGCCCATCGCTACTGTCAACCCCGCTACCGGTGAGCTCATCGAAGAGTTCGCTTCCCTCACGAAGGAACAGGTCAATCAGCGGCTGACGCGAGCAGAGGCCGCGGCCGCGATGCTGCGGGCAACCGACTTCGACACTCGCGCCCGGTGGATGCGGGCAGCCGCAGACCTGGTCGAGGCCGAGGCAGCCCACACGGCGCGAAGGCTCACGATCGAGATGGGCAAGCCGATCGCGCAGGCCCGCGGAGAGGTCCTCAAGTGCGCGCACGCGATGCGGTTCTACGCCGACAACGCCGAAAGCCTGTTGGCCGACCAGCCGCTCGCTGACCCGAGCACGGTCGGAGCTTCGGCTGCCTACACCTCCTACGAGCCTCTGGGCGTCGTTCTTGCCGTGATGCCGTGGAACTATCCGATGTGGCAGGTGATCCGCTTCGCTGCGCCTGCGCTGATGGCCGGCAACGTCGGCCTGCTCAAGCACGCCTCGAACGTGCCGCAGTCCGCGATGTACCTCGACACGCTCTTCGAACGAGCGGGCTTCCCCGTCGGGTCGTTCCAGACGCTCCTCATCGGGGCAGCCGACGTCGAAGCAGTCCTCCGCGACCGGCGCGTCGCCGCCGCGACGCTGACCGGTTCGGAGCCGGCCGGCCGGTCGGTCGCCGCTGTCGCCGGCTCCGAGGTGAAGAAGGTCGTGCTGGAGCTGGGTGGGTCCGACCCGTTCATCGTGCTGCCTTCCGCCGATGTCGGCGCGGCCGCCCGCACCGCCGTGACCGCTCGTACGATCAACAACGGTCAGTCCTGCATCGCGGCCAAGCGGTTCATCGTCCACACGGAGGTGTACGACGAGTTCGTCGAGGCCTTTGTCGCGGGCACGAAGGCGCTGACCGTCGGCGACCCGCTCGACGAGGAGACCGAGATCGGGCCGATCGCCACGGAGTCCGGCTGGCGCGAGCTCGTCGACCTGGTCGGCGACGCCGTCGCGAAGGGTGCCCTCCTGCGGTGCGGTGGGTCGGCGGTCGGAACTGAGGGGTGGTTCTTCGAGCCGGCCGTGCTGGAGGAGGTCACCACCGAGATGCGGGTGTACCGGGAGGAGGCCTTCGGTCCGCTGGCAGTGGTCCACCGGGTCGACGACGTCGAGCAGGCCTTGAAGCTCGCCAACGACACGACCTTCGGCCTGAGCTCGTCCGTGTGGACCACCGACCCGGACGAGGAGCGGTTCCTGATCAGCCGTCTCGCGGCCGGTGCCGTCTTCGTCAACGGTATGACTGTCTCCTACCCCCAGCTGCCCTTCGGCGGCATCAAGGACTCCGGTATCGGCCGCGAACTCGCCGCGGAAGGCATCCGGGAGTTCTGCAACCTCAAGACGGTCTGGAAGAGCTGACGGGAACCGTCGGTTTTTCCTCGGACTGGGCGCGAGGGGCCCTGGCATCGCCTGCCGGCTCCTCGCACACGGTCACGACGTCATCGGCCTGGAACCTCCCCGCGCCGCTCGCTGAGCCGGCCGCCGAGGTGTGAGGAGCTGCCTCGCCGGGGGAGACGCTCGCCACGCCGGTGTCCTTCGCGGTGCTCGCCGACCACATCGCCACCGACTCGATCCTCACCGATGAGCAGGTGGAGCATCTTGCGGCTTGCTCCCTCGGGCGCCCGGCCGGCTCGTACGGCAGTGTCGACGCGGAAGCAGGATGCCGCCGAGCACACGGGGAACCAACAGCCGCACCGTCTGCCGCTTCTCAGTGGTACTCGCCAGTTCCGGACCGGCTGGCCGGCCCCTGGAGCTCTCCCGCCAGAAACCCGCACAGCGGGCGGAGGTGTGACGACTCGTCACACAACTGCGGCGGTGAGCGGCCCTCCTGATCTCGAGTGGACCTCGACATCACGGGCGCCCGCGGGGGACCGGCGGCAGCCGAGGCCGCCCCGAAACTCCGAGCCATGCGTGCCGACGGTGACCTCGACATGTACCGGGCCCCGTTTCAACAGGAGCGCAGCCGCAACCGGGCCCGATGCCGCAAGACCCCCGGCTCGCCCTCCGATCACAACAGAACCCCCATGGGATCCGCAGCCGTTCGAGAACGACCTCAGGAGAACCCTATGACCGAAGCACCGCCCTCGGCCGTGCCGACGACCACCGCGTCCCCGGAACCGACCTTTCCGCGGTGGTACCGCTCCATCCCGCGCGAGCACCGGCCCGCGTTCTGGGCCGGGTCCGCCGGGTGGGGCCTGGACGCCTTCGACTTCATGACGCTGCCGCTGGCCCTCGGGTCCATCGCTGCGGCGTTCGCGCTGACCTCCACCGAGTCGGGCTTGATCGTGACCGTCACCGTGCTGGCCTCGGCGGTGGGCGGGGCCCTGGCGGGCCTGCTCGCGGACCGGGTGGGGCGGGTGCGGGTCCTGATGATCACCATCGCGACCTTCGCGGTCTTCACCGCGCTGTCCGGCCTGTCCCAGAACTACGGTCAGATGCTGCTGTTCAAGGGGCTCCAGGGCCTCGGGTTCGGTGGTGAGTTCGCGGCCGGCGCGGTCCTGATCGCCGAGATCGCCCCCGCCCGGCACCGCGGCCGGATCATGGGATTCGTCGCCAGCTCCTACGCGGTCGGCTGGGCCCTGGCCGTAATCGCCTACTCCGTCATCTTCAGCCATGCAGGCCCCGACGCCTGGCGCTACCTGTTCATGCTCGGCATCCTCCCCGCCTTCGCGCTGCTCTTCATACGGCGCAACGTCAAAGACTCGGACGCCTCGAAGGAGAATCGCCGCCGGGCCAAGGAGGAGACCGCCACGTCGATGTGGAGCGGACTCGTCGCGCTGTTCCGCCGTGACCTGCGGCGTACCACGCTGCTGACCCTGCTGGTCGGGATCGGGGCACAAGGCGGGTACTTCGCCATCTTCACCTGGCTGCCGTCCTACCTGCACAAGGAGCGCGGACTGACGATCGTCGGCACCAGCGGCTACCTCTCGGTCATCATCGTCGGCTGCTTCCTCGGCTACGCCAGTGGTGGGTTCCTGCACGACTGGATCGGCCGCCGGAAGACGTACATCCTCTTCGCGGCCGGCGGTGTGGTGTGCGTGGTCGCCTACACCTGGATCCCCGAGGGGGCCAACAGCCTGCTGCTGGTGCTGGGCGTGCCGCTGGGGATGGCGGCGTGCGGATTGCTGGCCGGTTCGGGCGTGTTCTTCAGCGAGTTGTTTCCCAGCCGGGTGCGCGGCGTCGGCGTCGGCGTCGCCCACAACTTCGGCCGGGGAGTTGCCGCATTCTTCCCCGTCCTCGTCGGCGTGCTCTCCTCGGTCTTCGGACTGAAGGCGGCCATGGGTATCGGAGCCCTGGGGTACATCCTGGTGATCGTCGGCGTGCTGGCGCTCCCGGAAACCCGGGGCCGGCAGATCGCGTAGATCCGGTGGCCGTCTGTGCGACATCCCACGAGAAACTGTGAAGTCGGCCCGGGGCGCGGTTCCGGTCTTCCGACCGGCCCGTTTCCCCGGACCGCTTCCCGCACCCGGCGTGCCCGTTTCCGGGCACCGGGCGCTCCACAAGCCCTGTCATGGGCATCCGGGGGTCCTCATCCCGTGACTGGCCAGGGAGTTGGGATCTTCGTTCCCCGGTATCGGTAGCGCGTCGTGCCTACCTTCGCCGGGTTGAACAGTGATCGCTCCTCCGAGGCCGGCCACCACACGCCGCCCTTGTAATAGCGGTGGCGCAGGTCCTTCCAGCTGGACCGGCGGTGTTTGCGGCGCAACCATCGGCCGACCTGTTGCCATGTGTAGAAGCTCAGGTAGCCGAAGGCGGCGCTGGACACGCCGGGGCGGAAGTAGACGCACCAGCCCTTGAGCGCCGGATTGAGCTGGCGCAACAGAGCATCGAGCGGCTGGCTCGTGTCCATCTGTCGGCAGAGGGTCCTGACCTTGCCCGTCACGGCCTGCACGGCCTTGCGTGCGGGATAGGTGTAGACGTACTGCTTGGACGTACCTCGCTTGCGGTGGCGCTGGATACGCCAGCCGAGGAAGTCGAGGCCCCCGTCGATGTGGGTGATCAGAGTCTTCTCCGGTGACAGGCGCAGGCCCATCGGAGAGAGGACTCCAGCGATCTCCTCGCGCAGGGCTTCAGCGTCGGCTTTGGTGCCTGAAACGACCAGACACCAGTCGTCCGCGTACCGGATAAGCCGGTAGTTGGGCAGACCTTTGCGACGACGCTTGGCCCGCTCACTCGCACTGACACCTGGACCTCCCGGGGCCTGGGCGATGTGCTCGTCTAGGACCGAGAGAGCCACGTTGCTCATGAGCGGCGAGAGGATCGAACCCTGCGGGGTTCCGGCGCGGGTCTCTCGCAGCACGCGGTCCTCACCGAGGATGCCCGCTTTGAGGAACGCCTTCACCAGTGCCAGGACGCGCTTGTCCCCGACTCGTCTGCGTACCCGGTCCATCAGGGCCGGGTGCGAGATTTCGTCGAAGCAGGCTTTGATGTCGCCCTCAACGATCCACTCATACGAGCGGGACGCCATGTGACGCACCTCGGCCACAGCGTCGTGAGCACGACGGTTCGGGCGGAACCCGTAGGAACACGGTAGGGACTCCGCCTCGAAAATCGGCTCCAGCACCAGCTTCAAGGATGCCTGGACCACCCGGTCGGTCACGGTGGCGATCCCCAGACGACGCAACCTGCCGCCTGTCTTGGGGATCATCCGTTCCCGCACCGGCAGCGGCTGGAAACTACGGTCCTTGACCTGCGACCGCAGCCCGTCGAGGAAGTCCTCGACGCCCTGTCCGGCCTCGACGGAACGGGCGGTGCGCCCGTCCACCCCGGCCGTGCGCGCACCCTTGTTGCCCCGCACCCGATCCCACGCCACCAGAAGGAAGGCGGGATCGGCGACGAGATTGAAGAGGTCATCGAACCTGCGATGAGGGTCATCACGGGCCCAACAGTGCAGCTTGGTCTGGATCTTCAGTACCTTGCGCTCCGCCTGATACTCGGCGTGCTCAAGCTCGTCGGTGTTCACCGGCGACAACCTCCTGACATTCCAGTAACTTCGTCTGCTGGCTTGCTGGCCCCCTTGGCCCTGCGACCGGTTCTCCCGGTCTCCTTGTTGGGTCGTTACTCCCACGACTACTACGGGGCCTCCGCCCCATCCGACAGCCCTCAGTCGACAACGGACCTGCCCGCCGCCGGACTGGCTGTCCAGAGGGAAGGGCGACTGCGGATGGTTCCCACGTTCACCACGAAATCGATCAAGGAGGGAGGTGCCCACCTATACCCCGGCAGCCTCGCCATGCCTACGCCGCAGGCTTTCGGCATGGCCTCCCCACCAGACCCGCGATCCGGCTTCGGAGTTGAACATCACCCAAACGAGTGACGGTCACGCGCTGCATCTCGACCCGTATCCGTCAGGTTTGAGTCGAGTGCGACAGTTACAGGGCTTCGGACAGTGGTTCCTCGCGTACACCTTCTCCTCGCTGCTAGCCGGACCCGGGTCATCTGACAGTGCCGACCCGTCCCGTACGTTGTCGGGGCTGCTCTCACCGTTGCGCGCGTTTCCGCACTTCGACTGCCCCCAGCTTCACCGGTCAGCTGCGACTGACCGGCGGTGAGGTCCTTTCACCCTCACTCGATTTCATGGCGCCTCGTGGCGCACCACGGGGTGTCGCACAGACGTCTCCTGCATCTCTGCCGTCCGGAAGGAAGCGATGGCCGCAGTCGTCCAGTTCGGCGAGACACTCGGCCGGAGGCACTGCTCCAGCGCCTCCATCGAGAACGGACCAGGGAGCTCGCGCAGTTCGCGTACGACCGCCGGCGCCTACCCGGGGCTCCGCACCTTCAGCCCGACCGCGGATCGATCGGACCGGGTGAGAACGCTTCGGCGATTCTGAAGTCACGTCACAACGTCGAAGAGCACGCCGAGGAGGAAGAGCATCCTGGCCACGGGGACAACGACTCCGCCGGGTACAGCCCTGCGTCGAGGACGGTGAGCTCGGCGACCTCACCGTCCTCGACGCGCTCGGCGGAGGTGACCAGCACGGCGTCTCCGAGCCGCAGGTGGCTGTCGCCTGTTGAGATCGTCCTGGACGAGGACGATGCTGGTGCCGAGTTGGATATGGGCCGCACGACCAGGTCGCGGTGGTCAGGCGTACCGCAAGGACCAGCGCACGTCACCCCCGACAACACTCCGAAGAGTTCAGTGGTCGAAAAGCTCGATGAAACGTGGCAGCGACGCGTCGAACGCGTCGTCGTATGACATCGATGCGAACTCGTAGAGGGAGCGACGGCCAGGGGCACCTGCGCCGGCCGCCCTCAGTGCCTTATCGAGCCACTCCCGGGCGACCACAGCTGCTCGGCCGGCCTCGACCACGGCCTGCACGAGACCGACTTCGCGGGCCCTCTCGGCGGTGAACGGCTCGCCGGAACCTATGTTCTCCATCGCCAGGCGCGGCCCGAGCCGATGAATGATGGGCACTTGCGCGATCATCGGCCATATCCCGGCGCTGGCCTCCACCGTGCCGATTCGCGCACTGTCCACTGCGACGGCGAAGTCGCAGGCCGCGACGAACGAGGCGCCACTGGCGAGCGCGTCGCCGTTGACGGCAGCCGCGACAGGCAAACCCAGACGAGGGAAAATCCGGAGGGTCTCGATCAATGCCTTGCCGAACAGAGCTGGGTCTGCACCCGCTTTGATGGGAGCGATGTCGAGACCGCCACAGAAGGTCTCACCTGCGCCGGTGAGCAGGACGGCGCGGATGTCCGGGTTGTCGTCACACTCCTGCAGCCGGGCGCGGATGTCGTTGAGCATGCCTGGGTTCAGCAGGTTCCGCTCGCCATTGTGAATGGTCAAGACGCTGATGGCACCGACCACTTCTTGCTCTATGCCGCCGCTCCAGGCACTGTCCACGCTATTCATCATCTGAGTCCTCTCGCTTCGTTGCGGTCTGTTTGCCGAAGACGGCGCGTCCGATTCCTGGCATGTCGGCCTTGCTGCGTCGCGATGCGTCGCTACTGCGTCCTCGCCCAGGCCTCAGAGGACTCGGAGGATGCCTTCGACGCGGTCCTTGGCGTCGCCGAAGAGCATGGAGGAGTTGTCGCGGTAGAAGAGCGGGTTCTGGACGCCGGCATACCCGGAGGCCATGGAGCGTTTGAAGACGACGACGTTCTCGGCGTTCCAGACCTGAAGGACGGGCATGCCGGCGATGGGCGAGCTTGGGTCCTCGGTGGCGGCGGGGTTGACGGTGTCGTTGGCGCCGATGACGAGGACGACGGCGGTGTCGTCGAAGTCGTCGTTGATCTCGTCCATCTCCAGCACGATGTCGTAGGGGACCTTGGCCTCGGCGAGCAGGACGTTCATGTGGCCCGGCAGCCGGCCCGCGACAGGGTGGATGCCGAAGCGCACGTCGACGCCTCGGTCCCTGAGTTTGCGGGTCAGCTCGGCGACGCCGTGCTGGGCCTGTGCCACGGCCATGCCGTAGCCGGGGGTGATGATCACCGAGTCGGCCGACCCGAGGAGCTCGGCGACGCCCTCGGCGGTGATCTCGCGGTGCTCGCCGTAGTCCTTGTCGTCGGCCGGGCCGGCCTCGATGCCGAACCCGCCGGCGATCACGGAGATGAAGGACCGGTTCATCGCCTTGCACATGACGGAGGACAGGTAGGCACCCGAGGAGCCGACCAGGGCGCCGGTGATGATCAGCAGGTCGTTCTCGAGCAGGAACCCCGACGCCGCGGCCGCCCAGCCGGAGTAGGAGTTCAGCATCGAGACCACGACCGGCATGTCACCGCCGCCGATCGAGGCGACCAGGTGCCAACCCAGGGCCAGCGCGACGATCGTGACCGCGACCAGCAGCCACAGCGCCGGGTCGATCACGAACCACGTGGTCAGCACCGCGAAGGCGGCCAGGGCACCGAGGTTGAGGTAGTTCTTGCCGGGCAGCATCAGCGGGGACGACTTGATCCGGGCCGAGAGCTTGAGGAACGCCACGATCGAGCCGGTGAAGGTGACCGCGCCGATGAAGACGCCGATGAACACCTCGGCGGAATGGATCCCGAGCAGCTCCTGAGCCTCCAGCACCTTGGCCTCGACACTGACCGGGCCGTCCAGGCTGGCCTCGACGTGCAGGTAGCCGTTCCAGCCCACCAGCACCGCGGCCAGACCCACGAAGGAGTGCAGCAAGGCGATCAGCTCGGGCATCCCGGTCATCTCCACCACCCGCGCCCGCCACAGCCCTATCGCGGCACCGACCGCCATGGCGCCGATCATCAGCGCCAGACCGACTCCGGAGATGTGATGGTGGATCGCCAGCGCAATCGTCGCGGCCAGGGCCACCGCCATACCGCCGATGCCGAAGGTCTTGCCGGCCTTGGCGGTCTCGTGACGGGACAGTCCGGCCAGTGCCAGGATGAAGAGCAGGGCCGCGACGATGTAGGCAGCCGCCGCGGCGGTCTCGACAGTCATCAGATCAGACATGACAGGGCCCTTCAGCTTCTCGAGAACATGGAGAGCATCCGGCGGGTCACCGCGAAGCCACCGAAGATGTTGACCGAGGCCAGCAGGATCGCGATCGTCGACAGCACCGTGACCACCGCGCCGTTCGGGGTGTCACCGTGCCCGATCTGCAGCAGGGCGCCGACCACGATGATGCCTGAGATCGCGTTGGTCACACTCATCAGAGGCGTGTGCAGGGCGTGGTGCACTTGCCCGATCACGTAGTAGCCGATCACGATCGCCAGCGCGAACACCGTCAGGTGTCCCAGCAGTGCCGACGGGGACAGGGCCGCGAGCAGGAACAACACCGTGGCGCCGACCCCGACCACTGTGAACCGCCGCTGGGTCGACACCGGTGGCTTGGTCTGGGGGCCGGCCGGCTTCACCTCAGCGGGTGCGGAGGCGGGAGCGGCTGCTGGAGCGGCGGACACCTGGACCGGCGGTGGCGGCCAGGTCAACTCGCCGTCGCGCACCACGGTCATCGACCGCTGCACCACGTCGTCGAAGTCCAGAACCAGCCGGCCGTCCTTGTCCGGGGTCATCAGCTTGATCAGGTTGACCAGGTTGGTGCCGTACAGCTGGGACGCCTGCGCGGGCAACCGACCGGGCAGGTCGGTGTAGCCGATGATCGTCACACCGTTGGCCGTGACCACCGCCTCGTCCTTGACCATGCCCTCGACGTTGCCGCCGCTCGCGGCGGCCATGTCCACGATCACGCTGCCCGACCTCATCAGCGCCACCATCTCCGCGGTGATCAGCGTCGGCGCCTGCCGGCCCGGGATCTGTGCCGTCGTGATCACGATGTCCATCTCCGTGATCCGGTCTCTGTACAGCTCGGCCGCGCGGGAGTTGTAGTCCGTCGACATCTCCTTGGCGTAGCCCGTGGCGGACACCTCCACCTCGCCGGCGTCCCCGGTATCGACCGAGAGGTACTCGCCGCCCAGCGACCTGACCTGATCGGCCACTTCCGGACGCGGGTCGGTGGCGTACACGATGGCACCCAGGCTTCCCGCCGCACCGATCGCGGCCAGACCCGCCACCCCCGCACCACAGACCAGCACCTTGGCCGGCGGCACCTTGCCCGCAGCCGTCACCTGACCGGTGAAGAACCGGCCGAAGACATGAGCGGCCTCCACCACCGCCCGGTAACCCGCGATGTTCGCCATCGACGACAGCACGTCCAATGACTGCGCCCGCGAGATACGCGGCACCGCATCCATCGCCAACGCCGTGATCGGCCGCTTCGCCAGGTCCTCCATCAGCGCAGGGTTCAGCGCCGGGCTCATGATGCCCATGACCGTCGTACCCGGCTTCAACCCGTCCAACTGCAGCGACGAGAGGGCATTCACCCCGAGCACGACGTCCGCCGCGAGCGGGTCACCGACCCGCGCACCGGCCTCGACATACGCCTCGTCCGGGAAGCTTGACAACGCACCAGCACCCGGCTCCACCACGACGTCGTACCCCAGCTTCACCAGCTGGACCACCGTGGCAGGAGTCGCGGCAACGCGCGTCTCGCCACGGCGGGCTTCGCTCACGATTCCGATCAGCATTCCCAACACTCCAGGGTGTCGATGTTGCAGAGCACTCGGCGGATACTCACGTACACAAACCGGAGCGCCATCCAAGGCGAGTGCGGACCTTGGATGGCGCTTGCCTGGGGGCCTGAGATCAGGCGACGGGCTTCGACAGCCCGCCGTCGACGCGCAGCACCTGACCGGTCACGTAGGAGGCGTCGTCGGACGCCAGGAACGCCGCCGCGGCGCCGATTTCGGCGGTCTCGGCCCAGCGGTCCAGGCGAATGCCAAGCCCCTTGGCCATGCCGGCCCGAACCTCTTCGGCGCTCTTGCCCTGCTGCTTGGCCATGGCCTCGGTCTTGGTGAGCCAGCCCTCGGTCTTCGTCATTCCGGGGGAGATCGCGTTGACCCGGATGTTGCTGGGAGCCGCCTCGGACGCCAGGTAGCTCGTGAGCGCGACCACGCCCGCATTCACGATGGCCGTAGGACCGGTGTTGGGAATCAGCGCGTGCGCAGTCGCGCCGACAACATTGACGATGTTGCCGCTGCCAGTCCGGCTCAAGAACGGGAGAGCGGCCTGCGAGACGCGAATGAACCCGATCAGCTTCGTGTCGAAGGCCGACGCGATGTTCTCCTCGTCGACCTTGTCCAGGGTGGTCGGCGCGAGCTGCGGCCCTGCGTTGTTGACGAGGATGTCAAGGCTGCCCTGCCACGCGTGGACCTCTGCCAGCGCGCTGTTGACGGAATCCGCGTCGGTGACGTCCGCGACGACGGGGAGCACGCCCTCCGCGTCGGATCCGGCGGTGAGACGACCGGCCGCAGCCTTGACGGCCGCCTCGTCCCTGGCTGCGATCGCCACCTTGGCGCCACGCTCGAGCAGCGCCTGTGCGATGGCGAAGCCCAGGCCTCGACTACCACCGGTCACGAAAGCCGTGCGGCCCTCCAAGTTCCAACCTGCAGCCATGTTCGGTTCCTCCAGTCAGCGGTTCGTACCTACTGCCGAGAGTGGATCTGAATCGCCGAGGCCAGTGCAAGCGTGGTTAACGCAGGGTTCACACGTGGACTGCCGGGCCGCCTCGCGCCTTGCCAACGGCTAACGGTGCGCGGTTCATACTGGCCTGCGCTCAGGCTGCTCTGAGGGTGAAGGAGGGATGGGCGATGGAGGTCCTCAGTCTCGAGGCACCCCACGGGAGACGGGGCGCGGGTGGTCGCCGCCTCCCCGGTGGAGCCCGCTCGCGCGCCAAAGTCGCGATCGGGACCTTCGACGGTGTTCACCTCGGTCACCGTCAGGTCCTCAACGGGTGCGACACAGTGCTCACTTTCGACCCTCACCCGATGCAGGTGCTCGAGCCGCGCCGGGTGCCGGGCCTGCTGAGCGATCGCCGGTACAAGCTCCACAAGCTTGCGGCCTTGGGGATCCGGCGGGTGGCTATCGTCGCGTTCGACCACGCCTGGTCGCGAGTCTCGGCTGAGGACTTCGTCGAAGCCGTCGTGATCGACCGCCTCGGCGCGGAGTTCGTCAGTGTCGGCCAGGGCTTTCGATTCGGCGCCCGGGGCGCCGGGACGACAGCGACTTTCGATCAGTATCCCGAGCTGAGCACCCGGGTCGTCCCGCTCGTCACGCGGGGCCCGACCGGTGAGCCGATCTCATCGACGCGCATTCGCCGGCTGATCGCCGACGGAGACATCGAATGGGCCGCCGACCTGCTGGGAGCCTCCTTCACCCTTCCGGCATTCGTTGGCGATGAGGGCCGGTTACTGATCCCGTCCACGTTCGCGCGCCCCGCACCCGGGTTCTATCTCGGTCACGTCGACGGTCACCCTTGCGGGCTCCGCGTGTGCCAGGACCACACGGTCGCAGTCACGGGCACAGCGCTGACCGGCACCTTTGTCGAGGTGACGTTCGTGAAGCGAGCCTCGTAGGCCGAGCCGGCGTTCCACTTCTCCCTCAGGCGTCCGGGTTCCGCGGATCCCACAGACGCCTGGACGTGTGCCGTTCATAGCCCTTCCCACCCGGGTAACTGACGAGTTCCAGCTGGAGCCCCCAGGGAGCCAAGAAGGAGCCCCAGGTCCGACCAGCGCTTGGTCCTGTCGTACGCACCGTTGGCTCACCCATGATCTGGACGCCGTGCGCGATGAGGTGAGCCAGGGCGGCCTCGAAGTCGTCCACGTACGTCGACGAAAAGCCGGGTCGCGGCGTCGAGATCGGGCACGGTGATTCCTAGATGGTCACCACCACGCAGACCCGGCAGTCCACCTGCGAGCAGCGCACACCCTCTGATTTATTTGTTTAGTATTGCTGTACACCGGCCCCGGGCAACGTCCGACGCCGATCAACGACTGCCCGTAGATCGCTTGCCGGAATCGAGGAGGGAACGGACCCGTGGACCCCGAAGCACGCGCTCGCTTGCGCACCGCTCGCACTGAGGCCAAGCTCAGCGTTCGTGAGTTGAGTCGCCGCGTCGGCATCTCACCGAGCATGTTGTCCCAGATCGAGAATGGGCACTCCGAACCCTCGGTCGCCACCCTCTACTCCCTGGTGTCCGAACTCTCGATCTCGTTCGACCAGCTCCTCGCCGGACCGGGGATCGAGCACGGTCCCGGCCCACTGACGGCCCCCGCGTCCCCTCTTGTGACGCCCGACAAGCGAGCAGAGCTCGTGATGGACAGTGGCGTCACCTGGGAGCGGCTCACACCAAGCCCTGACCCGCTTGTCAATGCACTGCTCGTCACCTACCCACCCGGCAGCAGCTCTTCCACGAACGGAGGGCTGATGAGTCACCATGGACGGGAGTACGGCTTCCTGATGTCGGGACGTCTGACCGTCCGCCTCGGGTTCGAGACCTACAGCCTCGAACCCGGCTCGTCCATCAGCTTCGACTCTGCAGTTCCCCACTTGTACGTGAACGAGAGCGACGAGCCGGCGAGCGGCCTGTGGCATGTGGTCGCCGTCTCCGGTGCGTCGGGAACCGAGGGCCCGATCCCCGCCTGGCGCTCCACTGACACGCAGCAAGAAGGCTGCTCGTAACGAACCTGCTGCGCATCGGCAGTTGACGTCGCACACGCACGGGTGTTCAGTAGCACTTAACGCTTAGCTTGCGCGCCATGTTGAGTACATGCGGCGCGTGTGCGGCTCCACTACCCGTAGCTGTCCGCTTGGCAAAGGACTTGTGATGGCGATTCCGACGTTTGGGCCGAACTCGGTCGACTGGGAGACCCGCATCGACATGGGCAGGCTCCGTGACGAGCGGCTGGCCCGCCTCCGCAAGTCGTTGGAGCAGTCCGACGTCGGTGCGGTCCTGGCCTTCGACTTCGCCAACATCCGTTACATGACCTCGACCCACATCGGCACCTGGGGGATCGACAAGATGATCCGGTTCTCCCTGCTGGTCAGGGGAGGTGAGCCGATCGTCTGGGACTTCGGTTCAGCCGCCAAGCACCACCAGCTGTACAACCCGTGGCTGGACTACTCGAAGGCCCACTCGGACGGTGATCCGCACGGAGCCCACCACGGAGCCGATGCCCGCAACCCGAGCGGCGCTCGCGCCGGCATCTCGACGTTGCGCGGCGCCATCAACCCCCTGGTCGGGATGGCCGACACCGTCGCCCAGAAGATCAAGCACGAGCTAGAGCTCTATGGGCTCCTCGGCGAGCCGCTCGGCGTCGACGTCATCGAACTCCCGGTCCTGGCGGCCCTGCAGAACGCGGGCATCACCGTCGTCGACGGCCAACAGGTGTTCCTGGAAGCCCGGCGCATCAAGACACGTGACGAGATCCACCTGCTCACCCATGCCTGCTCGATGGTCGATGCCGCCTACGAAAACCTCTACGAGTTCCTCCGGCCGGGTGTGCGCGAGAACGAGTGCGTGGGTGTGGTGGCCAAGACGCTCTACGACCTCGGCTCGGAGTTCGTCGAAGGCGTCAACGCGATCTCCGGGGAGCGGTGCGCACCCCACCCCCACGTCTTCTCGGACCGCATCGTGCGGCCCGGTGATCCTGCGTTCTTCGACATCCTGCACAGCTACAACGGCTACCGCACCTGCTACTACCGCACGTTCGCCGTCGGCAGTGCCTCTTCCGCTCAACGCGACGCCTACACGCGGTGCCGTGAGTACATGGACGAAGCGATCAGCCTCGTCCGCCCCGGAGCCACAACCGCCGACATCGTCTCGGTGTGGCCAACGGCGCAGGAGTTCGGGTTCCCCGACGAAGAAGCGGCCTTCGCGCTGCAGTACGGCCATGGCGTCGGGCTGTCGATCTGGGAGAAGCCGGTGTTCTCCCGACTGGTGTCCCTCGAGCACCCCGAGGTGCTCGAAGAGGGCATGGTGTTCGCACTGGAGACCTACTGGCCGTCAAAGGACGGCTGGGGCGCGGCCCGGATCGAGGAGGAGCTCGTGGTCACCGCGGACGGATGCGAGGTGATCACCAAGTTCCCCGCGGAGGAGCTACTCGTCGCCGGCCAGCGTTACTTCACCGTCTCGGGACCGTTGACAACCCAGCGCGACTCGCAGTCGCATCTGAACACGACAGCCGGGAGCCAGTCCAGCCACCGAAACGGCTCTGCCGGCCTTTGACGGGAAGGCCGTCCCAAGCCCGCTGGGCCACGCGGACACGGGTCGCCGATGGCGCCCGCGAGTCAGGCACGTGAAGGAGCTTCACGGAACTCCGCGTCGAACCTCCGCCGCGCGACCTCTGAGCCCCACCAAGATCATTTCTTGGTGGGGCTCGCCGTTCACCGGGCAGCGTGGCGACCTCTGCTTGATCATGTGTTTCCAGGATCACCCGGAACGTCAGAGATGGTCACCGAAGGTTCCGCGTTGAGGACTACGGCCGGGTTGCTGCGGAGACCCGGGTATGGCCCCGCCGGTACGGGGCGAGGGGCGGAGCGACACACAGGGCCGCCCGTGTGACGCTCCGCCGGTGTCGGGTCAGTCGGTGGTCTCAGGGGCGATGTTCTTGTTGAAGCGGAGCAGGTTGTGAGGGTCCCAGGTGGCCTTGATCGAACGCAGCCGCTGGTGCTTGGCCTCGCTGCCGTGCACTCCGCGCCGCCACTCTTCGCCCAGGTCGTCGGTGAGGTTGGTGTAACAGTTCGTCAGTGCGTGCGGCCGCATCGCCTCGGTGAGGGTCGTCGCCCACTCGTCGTACTGCGCGTCGTACTCGGGTGCGTCCCACTTGCAGATTGCTTCCCACAGCCAGGCGGCTCCCTCACGGGAGAAGGCCATGGCGTCCTCGTCGACATCCTCGGAGATCGCGCCGCCCATGAACGAGATGTTGATCGAGTAGACGAGGCCGGGGTTCGACGGCACGGCGGCAACGTTGTCGAGTAGCACGTCGACGGCGTCGGCGGACAGTGTCGGCAGGTACCCACCACGCAGGTTCATGCGCATGCCGTAGGGGGCTACGGCGTCGAGCATGCTGTTTGCCTGGAGCCATGTGGTCTTCGCGACCAGGTTGGCAAGCGGCTGGCCGAGCGCGGCGAGCGGCTCGACGACCTCATGGGCCGTGGCGGGCTCTCCGGTGTAGACCACGACGAGAATCAGCGCCGGCTTCCCGTGCACCTCCTCGGGCAGCATCGGCAGAGGGGGAGCATCAGCGATCGCGACCAGCAGGCCCAGCTCCCGCGGGGCTGTGGCCAGGTGCGCCGAAAGCTTGCCGAGGACGTCGGCGGCCTGGTCGAACGGGAAGATCAGCTGTCCGGCAACGACCTCGGGGCCGACCGGGTGCGCGCGGTACTCGAGCGAGGTGACGACCCCGAAGTTGCCGCCCCCGCCGCGCAGCGCCCAGAACAGCTCGGGGTTCTCGGTCTCGTCGGCGCGGACCTTGCGGCCGTCCACGGTGATCATGTCGCAGGCCAGCAGATTGTCGACGGTGGCGCCGTAGCGGCGCATCAGGAAGCCGATGCCGCCGCCCAGAGTCAGCCCGGCGACGCCGGTGCTGGTGACCGTCCCGGCGGGTACCGCCAGGCCGTGCTGCTGTGCGGCGGCGTCCATCTCGCCGAGCTTGACGCCTGGTTGGGCCCGTACCACCCGGGTCTCCGGGTCGACGGTGACCGTCCGCATCGCCGAGAGGTCAATGACCAACGCCCCACCGGGCATCGCATAGCCGTCGGAACCATGCCCGCCGCTGCGCACGGCCACCGGGATGGCGCGTGCGGAGGCATAGCTGAGCACGGCCGCGACGTCCTCCTCGTCGGCGCACTGTGCGATCAGCGCGGGGCCTTCGTCGGCGGCACGGCCCTGGTACAGCGCACGCGCCGCATCGTACTGGTCGTCGCCGGGCCGCAACACCGCGCCGCGGAAGTCGGTGGGGAACTCGGAGTGGGAGTGGGGTTCTGCGGACACGTTCATGGAAACCTCCTGTGTCAGGACGCACTGGGCGGACTGGAAGTCCAGATTCCGGTTACGTCGGCGGCACGCCAACGTCCGTGATAAATCGGCCTGTTGATCCCGCAACGATCGTCTGCTGCGTGCCGACGCCCGCGAGAACGTCCGCATGATCAGCCGCCCGGGCCTGTCGGACGCGGTGCAGGCGCAGCTCGAGAGGGCGGGCCCCGCTGGGTTGCCGCCACCTAAGGCGCTATCGGATCCATTCTGCCTCACGATGTCAAGATTCCCTCTGAGGATGGTTGAAATTGGATCCATCCTCTGTCACGGTGTAAGCGGATCTCCGCCCGATGGCCTGGGGGGCGACCGCAGAGTCTCGGGCGAGATTCGCGCTCTCCTACCGCGGACCCTCGGTGAGATCTGCGGCCGCGACCGGGGCAAGGTCAATGCGTCGTGGCACGCACGATGCGTTTCGCCCTGTCCGTGAACCAGCGGCCCGTCGACGGTGCGGTCGAGGCTCAGTGGATGCAGGTTCATCAGCCTCTTCGAGGACCCGCAGCGGATCGTGAGGTGACGTCCGGAGTGTTGAAGGACACAATGAGCCTGCCCGAGCAAGACCCTGAAGCGAAGGCTCCCGCTGTCGCCTGGAGCGTGGCGCTGCGCGGCGCCGTACGAGGCAGGTCTCTGGCGCAGACGACCACGGCCGCCCTGCTAGTCGGGTCAACTCTGTTCATGGTCAACCTGTACTCGCAGGTCCGGGAAGGCCCGTTCACGTGGGTGCTGGCGACTCGCATCGCCCTGACCTTCCTCGTGCCGTGGTTCAACGCCACGATGGGGATGGCGATCGGCCTGCGGAAACCTGGCGCTTCACCGCGTTGCCCGGCCGAGCCTGCAGATACGGCCACTCCCCAGGAGTCTGCCCCACCCCCACCCCGAGCCAGCCGCTTACAGGCAGGACCCGTCGAAAGGTGATTCCCATGTCGCTGGTGCCGATACTCACATCCGATCAGTTCTCATCGGTCGACCAACCCGCTCTCGCTCAGGGGGTGAAGGCCTACGGCGAAGTGCTGAACACCTGGGCGGGCATCGGGAACAGTCCTGGCCTGCTCGCCAAATACCTCCCCTTCCTCGGGCAGCTCAACGGCCCAGGCGCGTTGGAGGGGCGCGTGAAGGACCTGGTCGCCGTGCGCGTCGCCGTGCTCAACCACTGTCGCTATACAGCGAGTCACCGCTGCACGTCCGCGCTGGCCAAGGGGGTGGAGGTCGACGAACTCGCGGCCGTTGCGAGCGGCAAGCTCGAAGGCTTCACCGAGCAGGAGCAGCTGGCTCTTCAGCTGGCCGAGGAGATGACGGTCATGCTTCCGACGGTCCCCGCGGACGATGGCCTCACCGGCGTCTCGGCGAGCGTCCGCGACGACGTGCAACGGGTGTTCGACGCAGCACAGTTGGTAGAGCTGGTCATGTGCATCAGCATGTGGAATGCCTTGTCACGCTTCCACCGTGTCATGGCCTTCGAGCTGGACATGCCGAAGCCACCCGCACCGGTGGAAGCCCAGCTCTGAAACCGCGCAGGACAGTGAGGCCGGTCAGGCAGGAGCCTGGCCGGCCTCACGCTGTTGCCGGACGAGGAGGGCCATGAAATCCAGCTCCCCCAGGCCGGTCGAGATGCACGTCTGAAGCAGCTGCTGCACGACGCGGCGACCGGCAGAGGTACTGCACCGGTGCCGGAGGTGTGCGGAACGCGCACGGCGATCGCGAAGGATCTTCGGGTGAGCGGTCGGTGGAACGCCGGCGGTGTGCATGGCGGGAGGGTGGGACTGTGCTCGCTTGCACGGGGCCGCCCAGGCTTCTCATGCTGTCCGACGGTCAGTTCGCCACGTGAGAGGACGAGCCGGCCCTCGGTCGCTTCGGATCCTGATCAGGGTTGCCGTCGCGCGGGGGAGGCGGTGGTCTCCGGCGCGGGGCTGCAATTGCTACGGTCGGCAGTGGCATCGGCCGACTTGAGGAGACGGCTAACGCATCGCTAACGGCGTCTCTCATCGCGTTAACACCCCACTAACACCTCGTGGCTAACCTCAAGGAAATCAACGGCCGAGCGAATGTCCACTTCAGGGCGAGATGTGTTTCCGTGGCTTTGAATTGAACGGCTCGAATGGTCGGCCGATTGTGGCGCTGATTTCCCAGCTTCTAACGCGTTGAGGATTAGGTTCACAAACGGATTCGCGGCAGTTCCCGGGCGACGCTCTGTCGAGTGGAACGCGTATCACGACCCGGCAAGAACAGTTCAAGCACGGTGAAGTGGAGAAGGTGGCATCTGATGCGAACTGGCGACCAGTACTTGGAGTCCCTCAGGGACGGGCGCGTTGTCTGGGTCGGAGGTGAACGGGTCGATGACGTCACGACCCACCCGACAACCAGGGCGCAGGCCAAGCGTATAGCGAAGTTCTACGACCTGCATCACGAGCCCGAGATGCAGGACATCATGACCTTCGTCGATGACGACGGAGTGCGTCGTTCGATGATGTGGTTCACGCACACGGACGCCGAAGGGCTGCGGCGCAAGCGTGTGTATCTGGAGACCGTGGTCCGGGAGCTCGACGGCGGCTCGACGGGCCGGACCCCGTGCGCGAACAACTATGGCCTGATCACCTACGAAGAGGACCCGAAGCCGTGGAGTGACCAGTCCGTGGGCACCGGCGGGCGTGACCTGACCGTGGGCATCATGAACTTCCTGGAGCTCGTGAAGGAGGGCGATCTCAACTGCGCCTTCGCCTTCATCGACCCTCAGGTCGACCGGTCCAAGCAGGCCGCGGCCCAGACCGCGCTGCGCGTCGTGGAGACCCGCGACGACGGCATCGTGGTCAACGGTGTCAAAGCCGTGAGCACCGGTACGCCATTCGCCGACTACATTCACATCGGCGTCTTCTTCCGCCCGGGAATCGAGAGCGAACAGGTCATTTACGGCGCGTGTCCGGCCAACGCGCCGGGCATCGCGATGGTTTCCCGCGAGGCGACGGTTCGTGACGACCCCGAGAACCACCCGCTGGCCTCGGCCGGTGACGAGCTCGAATGCACCGTCATCTTCGACAACGTGTTCATTCCGTGGGAGCACGTTTTCCACATCGGCAGTCCCGAGCACGCTTCGCTGTACCCGCAGCGCATTTTCGACTGGGTGCACTACGAGGCGCTCATCCGGACGATGGTCCGGGCCGAGCTCATGGCCGGCCTCGCGATGCTGATGACCGAGCACCTCGGCACCTACCAGCTTCCGCCCGTCCAGGCACGCCTTGCGCGTCTCGTCGAGTTCTACCAGACGATACGAGCCCACGTGATCGCGTCCGAGACGGAAGGGTTCATCTCGCCGGCGGGGCTCTACAAGCCGAACGTCCTGCTCTTCGACTTCGGCCGGTCGTACTACCTGGACAAGTACGCGGAAATGAGGGACGAGGTGATCGACCTCGCCGGTCGTGCCTCGCTCCTGTTCCCCACCGAGGAGCAGTGGCAGAACCCCGAGCTCCACGACTGGCTCGCGCCGCTGCAGGCGGGTGCGGTCGGCGAGCCCTACGACCGCATGCGCATCTCGCGTGTCATCCGTGACCTCTTCCTCACCGACTTCGGCGACCGGATCAGCACCTTCGAGCAGTTCAACGGAACCCCGCTGCTCGCCACCCGGATGCTCACGATGAAGCGCTCGGAGCTGTCGCCCTCCGGGCCGCTCACGCAGCTTGCCCGGAAGGTCTGTGGCCTTCCGGAGGCCGAGGCCCCCGAGGTGACGGCTTACACCGAGCAGGCCGAGTATGCCCGACGCCTTGACGGCGTGCGGCTCGAGGGCTCACGGGTCCGCTGAGCCGACGACGGTGCAGGGCGGTCCGCGGCCGTTGCCGGCCGCGGACCGCCGTCCTTAGCGTTCCCTCGGGCGGAGGCCCGACGAGGATCACCCAGCAACTAGGCGAGGGATGCCGGCCAGGGCATCTTCGCGTGTGGACGGAGAGGTTGACATGGCTTACTACATCGCACGTGCGGCGGATCGGAAGTTCTTCGATGTCGAGGGCGTGCCGGGTCTTCGGCAGGCGCTCCTGGTCGGGCATGAGCAGGGTGCTTCGCACCTGGAGGTGAGCCTGTACGAGCTGGCTCCTGGCGCGACAACGGGCTGGACCCGCTGCCCGTTCGAGGAGTCCTGGTTCATCACGGGCGGAACCGGCGAAGCTGCCTTTGCCGGTCTGCGCTACGAACTCGGTTCCGGCGACTACGGTGTGGCGCCCGTCGGCGTCGCCCACTCACTGACCGCCGGTGATGAGGGACTCACGTATCTCGGAGTACGCGCGCCGAAGCCGCCGACGTTCGACGGAGCCCGTAGCAGCATCGCCGCCAAGCCCGCTCCGGGTGAGAATCTCGGTCGGCCGTCCGAGACGGACCCACGGCATCGCTTCGTCGGGCACTTCGAGGACTCGGACATGGCCCCGTACGCGCAGCTGTCGATGCCTGGCTACCACGGTCCCAACGTCAAGAACATCAGCCTCAGGATGATGGTCGACCAGCTCCTGGGAGCACAGCATCACACCGTCTTCGTGTGCGAGATCGCGCCGAAGTCCGGCCCGGGCCAGGCGGCCAAGGTCCACTACCACCCGTTCGAGGAGATCTACTACTTCACATCCGGCGGAATGCGAGGGACCCTCGACGGCAAGGAGGAGGTCATCGAGACGGGCGATCTGGTGTGGGCAGGCACCAACGGCACTCATGGTTTCGTCAACGAACGTGCCGAACCGGCCCGTTGGATCGAAGTGCAGTCGCCGATTCCTCCGACTTCGGACGGGTTCTTCTTCCCGGACGACTGGCGTAAGCTCCCGGAAGAGCACTGAGGCGCACGGAGGACGCGACGATCGATGGGTGACTCCGATCCCGGTCGACCAAGCGGCTCAGAGGCGCCAGGTCGACAGCATCGCGCGATCATCAGACGGAAACTGGCAATGCCGGAGCCGGCGAAGGACATCGTCGTTCGCGAGAGGCTCAGCCAACGGTTGAGAGGGTTGCTCGACCGCCACACTGTGGTGAATGTCTTCGCTACAGCCGGGGCCGGCAAGACCACGGCAGTGGCTCTGGCTGTCAGTGACCTCGACAGGCCCGTTGCCTGGCTGTCACTCGACGGTACGGAGCAGGCGGCCGGCCGCCTGCTCGTCTATCTCGAGGCGGCTGTTGAGGGCGCTGTCCCCAGCGCAGCCGATGTGGCGTCTGATGCCCTGAGCAGCAGTCTCCACATCGGTGAGGCAGCCGGACTGCTGGCTGAGAGCCTCCAAGGGAGCCGGCTCATCCTCGTGTGCGACAACGTGGAGCGAATCGCCCCCGACGAGACCTGCGTCGCGGTGCTGTCGTCCTTCGCTCGCTACCTGCCATCCGGCGTGAACCTCGTACTGGTCTCGCGCGTCGATGTCCGCCTCGACTCGGGCTCGACGAGCGAGCGCGACCGGGTGGGCGAGCTGGTCGAGAGCGATCTTTCTTTCGACGCCCAGGAAGCCGCCGCGGCACTACGGACGGTCGGCCATGTCGACGTGAATCCGGCTCAGGCGGTGGCGGCTACCGGGGGATGGGTCACTGGTGTCTTGTTCGAGGGCTGGCGACATGCGCAGTCTCGCGAGCTGGATCCCGACTCGCTGCGGTCCTATGTCGCAGCGAACGTCTTCAACTCGCTTTCGCTGGTTGAGAGAACGTTCCTCATTCATACCAGTCTGCTGGAGGAGGTGTCGGTCGAGGGTGCCCGGGCCCTGGGTCAGGAGAATGCGGCGCAGGTCATGGCGGACCTCCGCGCCCGGCATCTTCCGGTGACGTGGTCCTCGGACGGTTCGCGCATGACGCCGCACCCGGTGTTTCGCGACTTTCTGCGCAAGGCTCTGGGACGGGAGGATGCCAGGACGCTCGGCGCGGTTCGTCGCAGGCACGCCGAGGTCCTGATCGCCGGCGGCGAGCACGAGGAAGCCGTCGACGAGTTGCTCCGGCTCGGGGACCTGGAGGCGGCTGGGCGGCTGGCTGCCGTAGCCCTCCCCAGCCTCGTCGCGCGGATGGACTTCGCGCCGGCGGCACGGTGGCTCGATGCGCTGGGAGCGTCGGTCCGGACGCCGACCCCGGAGATCGGATCGGTCATCCTGCGCGTCGCGTTCGCACTCGAGCAATGCGATCGCGGAGTGGAACTCGTCGATCGCCATGGATATGACTGGCTTCCGGAGCCGGGGGCTCCCGACTTCGAGGAGGCCCACGTCCTGGCCTGTTGGTGCCTTTGGCACTCCGGTCGGATCGAGGAGGCGCAGTCCATTGCCGATCAGCTGCCACCGGGCCGGAACTGGCTCATCGCGCACACGTTGATCGCGCTGGCCACTGGCGAGGAGCCGCCACCTTTTCCCGAGTACTCGACCACGCCGTCCGGCCCACTCGACGGTTTGCTGATGCGGCTTGCCTTCTTGCGCGGTCGCCTTGAAGGACTCGATGACCCGGGGTCGTTCGATCCGTGGCGCACGATACTCGGCGGCCCGTGGGTCGTTGCCGCGCTGCGCGTCACCGGGCGACTCGATGCCGCGATGTCGATGTTCGAGCCTCGCCGTGGTTCATCGCAGCCGGTCTGGTTGCACGCCGTCGACGCGGTCGATCTCATGCTTGACCTCGGCCGCGGAGACGAAGCCTGCGCGTCCATCAAGCGGGGGAGAGAGCTCATCGCATCAACCGGCTCGAAGGTGTACAAGAACTTGAGCCTGCTTGTCGAAGCCAAGCTGTGCCTGCGCCTCGAGCGTGACACGCAACGTGCCGATCGCGTGCTGGCGGAGGCGACTGCCAACGGAGCCTTGGAGTACACCCTCACACGCGAGACGTGGCTGATGTGGTCGGGTCTGTCGATGCTTCGGCAGAACAGAGATGCCGAGGGGCACGAGTACCTCGTGGAATGCCTCCGGAGCATGCAGAAGGGAGACCGCCATCTCGATCTTCCGACGGTTGCCGTGTACCTGGCCGAGGCACAATGGCGTCTCGGCCTCCAGGATGAGTCCGACGCCACAGCCGACCTGGCGATGGTCTCCGCATCGACGCACGGAACACAGCACCTGCTGCTGACGGCCCTGGCGGACGTGCCGTCGGTTGCGGCCAGAGCTGCGGACACCAAGTCCAGTCGCATGTCGGCCTGGCATGAGATCCTTGCCGTGCTTTCGGGCGAACATCCCGTACGCGTGAACGTGAGTACGCCCCGACTCGTGCTTGAGGAGTTCGGCGAGCCGACCCTTACGGTCGACGGAAACCTGACTCAGCCCCGGCTGACGAAGAGTGTCGAGCTCCTCAGCTACCTGCTCTGGGCACCCGACCGCAGGGCCACACGCGAAGAGCTTCTCGGGGCGCTCTTCGGCGGCCGCAATGATGCTGCCAGCCGCAGCTATCTGCGGCAGGCGCTCTACCGGCTTCGCGAGGTACTGCCTGACGGCTTGGGCCCGTCGCAGGACGGCGACGTCATTCAACTGGTTGGCCCCGCGTTGGCCATGGGTTCGGCACAACAGTCAGTCGACCTCGTCGCTCAGGCTGGGAGACAGGACGGAGAGACTCGTCTCCAGACGCTGTTGCGCGCCCTCAGCAGTGCTGAGAAGGGGCCCTACCTTGCGACGGTTTCAGGTGAGTGGGTCGCCGAGCGGCGTGCAGTCCTGGCCGAGACCTTTTTGTCGGCTCGAGTCGACGCAGCCAAGCTCGCGTATCGAATGAACCGTTATCGCGAGGCAAAGGGACTGGTCGACCGGGTGCTTCGCGAAGACCCCTACCGTGAGCAGGCCTGGCAGCTCGCCATCAGGCTGGCGCATGCCAGCGGCAGCGATGACGCCGTGCTGGCGCTCTACCAACGGTACGTCGCGCGGATGCGGGAGCTCGGCGTGCCCCCGTCCGACGAGGTTCGCCGGCTCGTCATGCAGCTGCGCCGATAGGTCCGGCCGATTTCGCATCGGTAAACATGTCGTCAGCCACACTCAAGCCACCTGGCTACAGGAAAAGCTCAAGCCATCTCGTTACAGGCAACGGAGGGCATCATGGGTGCATCGACCACGCAGGAGATGCGTGCAACCTTTCGCGGAGCAATGGCGCGGTTCACGACCGGCGTCACGATCGTGACCACCAGGACTCCGAACGGACCGGCAGGGATGACGGCCAGCGCTGTTGCGTCTGTGTCACTGGATCCGCTCATGCTGCTGGTGTGCGTCGGAAACACGCTTGCGACGAGGGACGCGATTTCCGGCTCCGGAGTCTTCGCTGTCAGCGTTCTTTCACAAGGCCAGGAACGGCACGCGCTTCGGTTCGCGAGCCGGTGTGACGACAAGTTCGCCGGCATGGGGCTGCGAACCGACCACGACCTCCCGGTTGTCGACGGCTCAGTCGCTCACTTCGCTTGCAACGTGAAGGAAGAGATCGCCGGGGGAGACCACACGATCTTCATCGGCGAGGTGGTCAGCTGCGGCTACTCCGTCGACTCGGACCCCCTTGTGTACTTCGGTGGGAGATTCGGCAGCCTCTGCGATCCCCGTTCCCATGCGCAGCTGGCGTTCGACTGGCAGCTCGCTTCATCGATCTAGCAAGACCCCGTCCAGGCGTCCAGGCCAGTACTGCGCATCACCGCGAGGTGTCTGGCCTGGGTGAGATCAACAACCCTTTGCGCATGTCGCGCACCTTGTCCCCAGGAGATGAACGTGGACGTATCCGTGCTGGGTCTCGGCCAGATGGGATCCGCCATTGCCGAACGACTCATCAGCGCAGGCCATGAGGTCAGCGTCTGGAATCGGTCGAAAGGCAAGGCAGACGGCCTGGTGGCCAAGGGCGCGTTCGAGCTGGACGCCCCCCATGAGGCATGGGCCCGGTCAGACGTCTGCATCACGATGGTCGCAGACTCCCATGCCCTGGCCGATATCGCGCTCGCGCCCGACGGTGGGCTCGCCCACGCCGCGTCCGGCAAGGGACGGACTCTCATCGACATGAGCACTGTCTCTGCGGAGGTCTCCCGTGAGGTGGCCGCCGCGGCTGCCGCCGGCGGCGTCCGCTACCTACGCGCTCCAGTGAGCGGAAACCCGGGTGTCGTGCGTGCAGGGAACCTCACGATCATCGCCTCGGGTGAGGACGCCGACTTTACGTCCGTGGAAAGTCTGCTTCGCGACATCGGTCCCCATGTGTTCTACGCCGGCGAGGGGGATGCTGCCCGAATCATCAAGCTGGCTCTCAACCTCATGGTCGCCGGGACGGCCGAACTCCTCGCCGAGTGCATCGCATTGGCGGAGGCACACGATGTACAACGGGACAAGCTTCTGGAGATCGTCGGCGCCTCGGCGGTCGCGTCACCGTTCGTGAAGTACAAGATCGGGCCCCTCCTGGCGGACGACTACACGTCGACGTTCAGCTCGCGGCTTATGCGCAAGGACGTGGACCTGGCCCTCGAGTCGGCGGCAGCCGGTGGAGTTCCGCTGCCGGTCACCGGCGTCGTGCAGCAGCTGCTTCAGGCGTGCATCTCGACTGGCCTGGGTGAGCTGGACTTCATGGCCCTCCTCATCCGGCTACAGCGTGAGGCCGGCCAGACCTCTGCCTGACCGGCCTCAGTGCCCTGTGCGGTTTCAGAAGCCATCCGCTTACCGATCAGCGGGCTTGTCTGGTCGAACGGGGCTTCTGACCGGGTGATCGTGTGGGTGTGGGCGCATGAAGGCAGGGCCTCTTGGCAGCTCGGGCTTGTCGAAGCCAACGAGCAGTTCCAAGAGGCCCTGTTGCCGCAGTCTGTCGCGTTCGCGCCGGTGGAGTCCAGCGCGCCGTCTCCGTCGTTGGACCAGTCGGTCCCGAACAAGTCGTCGTTCACCAGGGCCCGGCAGCAGCTTGGGGCCGCACCGGTGTAAGGAGTCTTCCAGGGTGGCTCCGGCGCAGGGGAGGACGCTCAACGTGGCTCCCCCCCCCAGGCGGTAGGCCTGATGATGGGTCTAGCCACGTGCTCCCCGCGTCCGCGGGGATGGTCCCCTCGACAAGCCGGCGCCGATCGTCGGCATCCGGTGCTCCCCGCGCCCACGGGGATGGCTCCAGGAAGAGGCGGACCGGACCCTGAAGGCGGTGCTGAAATGACCCACGCCACTCTCGCGCAGGTAGTCCGTGCGGCCGGTTGGAAGGTCATCCCCCTCGACCTCGCCGGCGTCACGGACCAGGCCGGATTCATGGACCGCTGCACGAGCGCCCTGGGCCTGCCGGCGGCGGCCGGCCGCAACTGGGACGCGTTCACGGATGCCGCGGGCGACCTGGGCTGGGGACCCGAGGTGCCGGGCCGCTGCTCGTGGTGATCGGCTGGCAGGACTTTGCCACGGCGCAGCCCGCGGAGTGGGAGAGCGCCCAGCAGGTCCTGGAGTCGGTCGCCGGGCGCCAGCAGCAGTACGACTCGACGCTGGCGGTCGTGCTCGCTCTCGCATGATCCCAAGCCCTGAGCATTCACCTCAATGATCACCTGGCTGGAGCCAGAGTCCTGCCCCAGATGGGCAGTTGAGACCCGCATCCGTCAGGCACAAGGCCCCACAAGGGCAAGGACCTTGAGCGACCGGGGCCGCCGGAACCGCAGCGGAACGGCGTCCGCCTCCACGGCCGGTCCGGCACAGGCTGACCCCCCGAATGGCTCAGTTCCGCTCGGCCGGAGGGGCGAGGGCGCGTGAGCGGTGTGACCGTGGTGGAAGGCATGGGCGCACAGAGGAGGCGCAGGAATCCAAGGAGGCGGGATGCCGGACGGCCTGGTCGAGGGCGGCGTGACGTGTGCTGTCACAGGGGCTGGCACAGAGCTGCCGCCGGACGGGTTCTGGTACGGCTTCGAGCAGATGAGCGCGGTCGCCGACGCAGTCCTCTACGAGGGGTACCTCCTCTACCCCTACCGTCGGTCTTCCACCAAGAACCGCGTCCGCTGGCAGTTCGGGGTGCTGTTCCCCCGGGACTGGGTGGAACAGGCCGGCCCGGTCGTCCCAGGTGTGTCCGGTTCCGCGGATTCCTGGTATCAGCAGACCGAGTGTCTGCTGCGCGTCCGACGGCCCGGTGCGGTCGTACGGGTGAGGCTGCGGTACCTGCAGATGCAGCACAAGCAGATGGAGGAGGCCGGCCGGAACGGCAGCCACCGTGCGGTCGCGTCGCTGCGCACGGACGACGGCGTGGCGCATCTGACCTTCGACGAGGCGGTACCGCGCAAGGCCGACCTCGCCGTTCCCCTGGACGACCTCCTCCGGCGTGAACACACCGTTCCGGTGGAAGCGGCGGCCGGCGTGGACAGCGAGCCACTGCCCGGGGGCGTCGGGAGGGCGGTGCGGCGCCGAGAGGAGGTATGTGCCGGCATCACGCTCATGGCCGAGCGGCTTTCCCAGGACATCTGCCGGCTCCGGGTGCGCACCGCACACATGGGGCCCGCACCGTCTCCGGGGACCCCTCGCGACGAGGCGCTGCGCCGTGCGCTCATCGCCACGCACACCCTTGTCGCCGGTGAGGGCGTGGAGTTCGTCTCACTGATCGATCCGCCCGCCGGGCTGCGCGAACACGCCCGCGCGTGCCGGAACGAATTCACCTTTCCCGTGCTCGGCGGCGAAGAACCCCCCGCGGCCCGGACCAGCACCAGTGACAGCCCTGACCCGCGGGTCGGCACCACCGGACACGTCCTGCTCTCCTCGCCGGTCATCCTCCCCGATCACCCTCAGGTGGCGCCGGAGAGCCCGGGTGACCTGCACGACGCCGCTGAGATCGACGAGATTCTCACCTTGCGCACGATGCTGCTGACGGACGAGGAGAAGCGCGAGGCACGCGCCACCGACGCGCGGGCCGCCGCGATCCTCGACCGGGTCGACACGATGCCCCAGGAGGTCTTCGCGCGGCTGCACGGCGCCGTCCGCTCCCTGGCACCGGCCACCCCTGCCACCCCTGTCATCGTTACGCCCGCGTTCCCCACTACCGGCACGCCCGACGTCCCCGCCGCCGAACGACCCGTCTGGTGGCAGGAGGGCGCCGACGCCGATCTGTCCCCGGCCACCGACACCGTGCTCGTCGACGGCGTCCCCCTGGGGAAGGGCAGCCGCGTACGGCTGTGCCCGAGGGGCCGGGGCGCCGACGCCCAGGACATGTTCCTGGTCGGGCGGACCGCACACGTGGCCGCCGTCTTCCATGACGTGGACGGCAGCGTGCATCTCGCCGTCACCGTCGACGACGACCCCGCGTCCGAACTGCACACCTGGTATGGCCGCTTCCACTACTTCCGCCCCGACGAGCTCGAGCCACTCCAGCCACTCCAGCCACTCGGGTCCGCCGACGCCCCGGACGAGACGTCGGCCCCGGCTCCCGCCGCGGCACCCGACCGACTCCGAGACCCCCTGCAGCAAAGGCCGATGACATGACCATCCATGGCGGCACCACCGACGTCCGCGGCGAACCCGGCCGCGCCGAGAAGCAGAGCAGCTTCGACGAGATGACCATCCTCTGGATCTCCGAGGGGATGAGCTGCGACGGCGACACCGTCTCCCTGACGGCCGCCGACCAGCCCTCCATCGAAGACCTGGTCCTCGGTCTGATCCCGGGTCTGCCGAAGGTGACGTTGTACAACAAGGTGCTCTCACCGACCCTGGGCGGCGAGGACTTCCTCGCTCCGTACCGGGCGGCGGCGCGCGGCGAGCTGGCTCCGTTCATCCTCGTCATCGAGGGCTCGGTCCCCAACCAGAACATCATCAAGGGCGACGGCTACTGGACATCCTTCGGCAACGACCTGGAGACCGGCCAACCGGAAACCCTGAACACGTGGATCGACCAACTCGCCCCCAGGGCCTGGGCGGTGGTGGCCGCGGGCACGTGCGCCACCTTCGGCGGCATCCACGCGATGGCCGGCAACCCGACCGGGTGCATGGGCCTCGCGGATTACCTCGGCTGGGACTTCACCTCTCAGGGCGGCCTGCCCATCGTGAACGTGCCTGGCTGTCCGATCCAGCCCGAGAACTTCATGGAGACCCTGGTCTGGGTCCTCTATCACGCGGCCGGCTCCGCGCCCCCGCCCTCGCTGGACCACATGCTGCGCCCGCAGTGGCTGTTCGGCAGGACGGTGCACGAGGGCTGCGACCGCGGCTCGTACTACGAGCAGGCCGAGTTCGCGATGGACTACAACTCCCCCAAGTGCCTGGTCAAGACGGGCTGTTGGGGGCCGGTCGTGAACTGCAACGTGCCCAAGCGTGGCTGGATGGGCGGCGTCGGCGGCTGCCCGAACGTCGGCGGTATCTGCATCGGGTGCACGATGCCCGCCTTCCCCGACGCGTTCATGCCGTTCATGGACGAGCCGCCCGGCGCCACGCTGTCGTCGCTGGTCATCAAGCCGTACGGGGCCGTCGTCCGCCGGCTGCGCGGCTTCACGAACGACCTGGTGAACCACGAGACCAAGTGGCGCCACAAGAACCGCAAGCTCACCAGCGGTTACGACCCGTACTGGCGTTCCTGACGCGCACTCCACGATCCACGCACGCAGCCACCCATCAGCCACCGACAGCACCGACAGCACCGACAGCACCGACAGCACCGACAGCGAGGGGCCGTACCACCGATGACCACAACCGAAGCCCGGCCTACGGGACGCAAGCCGCCACAGCTCGTGGACATGTCCTGGGACCCGATCACCCGCATCATCGGGAACCTGGGCATCTACACGAAGATCGACTTCGCCAACCAGGAAGTCGTCGAGTGCCACAGCACCTCGTCGCTGTTCCGCGGCTACTCGGTGTTCATGCGGGGCAAGGACCCCCGGGACGCGGGCTTCATCACCTCCCGCATCTGTGGCATCTGCGGCGACAACCACACCACGTGCTCCGACTACGCCCAGCAGATGGCGTACGGCGTCAAGCCACCCCGGCTGGCCGAGCAGATCGTCAACCTCGGCGAAGCGGCCGAGTACATGTTCGACCACACGATCTTCCAGGACAACCTGGTCTTCGTGGACTTCTGCGAGGCGATGGTCAAGGCCACCAACCCCGGTGTCCTGGCCCGCGCCGAGCGCACCGACGCGCCCCGCGGGGACATCCACGGCTACCGGACGATCGCCGACATCATGAAGGCCTTCAACCCCTTCGAGGGCGAGGTCTACAAGGAGGCCCTGAAGGTCAGCCGGGTCACCCGCGAGATGTTCTGCCTGATGGAGGGGCGGCACGTCCACCCGTCCGCGCTGTATCCCGGTGGCGTCGGCACGATGCCGACGCCGACCGTCTTCACCGACTACCTCAGCCGGCTCATGCGGGTCATCGACTTCGTCAAGAAGGCCGTCGCCATGAACGACGACGTCTTCGACTTCTTCTACGAGGCGCTGCCCGGCTACGAGGAGGTCGGCCGCCGCCGCGTCCTTCTCGGCTGCTGGGGCGCCTGGCAGGACCCGGCCGTCTGCGACTACCGCTACGCGACGATGAACGAGTGGGGCAAGGCGATGTACGTCACCCCGGGCGTCATCGTCGACGGTGAACTGGTCACCAACAACCTCGTCGACATCAACCTCGGCATCCGGATCCTGATCGGCAGCTCGTACTACGACGACTGGGTCAACGAGAAGCCTTTCGTCACCCACGACCCGCTGGGCAACCCCGTCGACATGCGTCACCCGTGGAACCAGACGACGCTCCCCGTGCCGCAGAAGCGGGACTTCGCCGACAAGTACACGTGGGTGATGAGCCCGCGCTGGTACGACAAGAAGTCCGGTCAGCACCTCGCCCTCGACACCGGCGGCGGCCCGCTCGCCCGGCTGTGGTCGACCGCGCTGAGCGGGCTGGTCGACACCCCGTATGTCAAGGCCACCGGCAACAGCGTGCGTATCTCCCTGCCCAAGGGCGAGACGCTGCCGGAGACGACCCTGGAGTGGCACATCCCGAAGTGGAGCAACACCCTCGAACGGGACCGCGCCCGGCCGTACTTCGTGGCCTACGCGGCCGCCATGGCCCTGCAGTTCATCGAGGAGGCCATGGGGCTGGTGCGGGCCGGCGACACCAAGGTGTTCGAGGACTTCGAGGTGCCTGACGAGGCGATCGGCTGCGGCTTCCACGAGGCGGTGCGCGGCGTCCTCTCCCACCACCTGGTGATCAAGGACAAGAAGATCGCCAACTATCACCCGTACCCGCCGACCCCGTGGAACGCCAGCCCCCGCGACAGCTACGGCACCCCCGGCCCCTACGAGGACGCCGTCCAGGGCCAGCCCATCTTCGAGGAGAACGGGCCGGAGGACTTCAAGGGCGTCGACATCATGCGCACCGTCCGCAGCTTCGACCCCTGTCTGCCGTGCGGCGTGCACATGTACATGGGCAAGGGCAAGACGCTGACGACCCTGCACTCGCCGACGTACGGGGCGAACCATGGCTGAGGCCCCGGCCGTCGAACGTCTCGCGGACCCAGCCGTCGAGGCCAGGCTCGCCCGTCTCGACGAACTGCTGGCAGGGCTCGACTCCGCCCCCGGTCCGCACACACGCTCCGCTGTCGAGGCGGTGGCTCTGCTCACCGAGGTCTACGGCGAGGCACTCGCCCGGGTCCTGGACCACGCGGACGGTCAGCTGGCCGAACGCCTCGCCGACGACGAGCTGTTGGGGCACCTGATGGTGCTGCACGCGATCCACCCGGAGCCGGTCGAGCGCCGGGCCGCCCGCGCGGTCGAACGGCTGCGGCCCGCCGTACGCGAAGGGGGCGGTGACGTGGAGTGGGCCGGCGTGGACGGGCAGGTGGGCCGGGTGCGAGTGACGACGGGTGGCGGTTGTGGCAGCGGGTGCGGGGGTGGGGGCGGCGGGGCGACCGAGGTCGCCGCCGCGGTCCGGGAGGCCGTACTCGCCATGGCTCCGGAGCTGACGGCGGTGGAGCCGCTGCCGGACGCCCCGGACCGGCGGCCGGCCCCGGCCTTCGTACCACTGGCCACGCTCACGCACCGAGGTGCACCGTGACCACGGACGGAGCGCTCGCCCGCCTCATCCGCTCCGCGGCCGACCGCACGGCGACGTCCGCGGCCGAGCTGTGCGAACTGTGCGCGGCGCCGGTGCCCGACGACCACCGCCACCTCTACGACGGCGGCGACGACGAGGTGCGCTGCGTCTGCCGCCCCTGCTCGGTGCTGTTCGCCGACGACGCGGCGGGCGAGGGGCGCTACCGGCTCGTCCCCCGGCGCAGGGTCCGGCTGCCCAGGGTGGACACGGCGATCCTGGGTGTGCCCGTGGGGCTGGTCTTCTTCGTGCCCCGGGCCGACGGCACGGTCACGGCCCAGGGCCCGAGCCCGGCGGGCGCCATGCGGTGGGAGGTGGACGCGGCGTCCTGGCAGCGGCTGGCCGCGATGTGTCCGCAGCTCGCATCCATGGCACCCGAGGTGGAGGCACTGCTGGTGAACACCGTCCACGGCCTCGACCACCACTGGATCGTGCCGATCGACGACTGCTACCGCATGGTCGCGGTCGTACGCAGGGAATGGCGGGGCCTGTCCGGCGGGGGCCGGGTCTGGCGGGCCGTCGAAGGGTTCTTCGAGGACCTCACCGAGCGGCCCTGAGCACGTCCTCCGCAGCGCGGAGGCGAGGAAGGAGCACCCCATGGGCACCATCAGAGTCGGCCGGCCCCAGGCCAAGCCCGACACGCCCAGGCATGTGCCCGGTATGCACGAGGGCAACGAAGGGCCGTACGAGCACCAGAGCGGGCACCACGAGGACGGCACCGCCGACGCGCGCCGCTCCACCGGGATCCGTTCGAAGAAGCATGACGCTCTCCTGAAGATCATGCCGAACATCCCGCCGGGTTGAGGAACAGCAGGGAGTTACCGGAATGAAGGTCCAACGAGCAGGAAGAAGGCCGGCCGCCCCGCGCGCGGGAGCCGTGATGACGGGACGGCGGGTGCTGAAGGCCCAGGCTCTCGTCGTGGGCGTGCTCTCCCTGGCGCTGTGCGTCCGGGAGATCCCCAGCCTGGTGCGTGAGGCGCGGATCCGGCGGATGACCGTCGGCGGCTTCCGCGCCCGCCGCCGGTACCCGTGAGCCGGCGGTGCACGAGCTGTCGATCGCGACCGCGATCATCGAGCAGGCCGACGCGCTCGCCCGGGCGGACGGAGCCGATGCCGTCTCCGCCGTGACCGTCCGGGTCGGCGAGCTGGCGGGGGTCGTTCCCGACGCCCTGAGTTTCGCCTTCGAGGTGGCCCGCGACGGCACTGCCCTGGCCGCGGCCCGTCTCGTGGTGGAGCAGGTTTCCGCACAGGCTTACTGCGGCCCGTGTGCCGAGGAGTTCGCGGTGGGCATGCCCCCGTTTTTCTGGTGCCCGCGCTGCGATCAGCCGTCCAACGACCTGCGCAGCGGGCGGGAGCTGGCGATCACCGGTATCGAGTCGTTACGGGCATCGGCCTGACACGCACGGGTGGCCCCGCCGGAGCTGTACGCGCCGGCGGGGCCACCCGTGCGCGCATCAGCAGATGCGCGGCAGTTGCTCCCCGAGCGGCAGGTCGACCACGCGTGTGCCACCGAGGCCGGTCGAAACCACGACCATGCCGGGGTGCTCGGCGACGCACTCCCCGATCAGCGTGGCACCAGCGCCCTGCGGGTGGGCGCGCATCGCCGCGAGGACCTCATCCGCCGCCGACCCGGGTACGAAGGCCACCAGTCGCCCCTCGTTGGCGACGTAGAGAGGGTCGAGGCCCAGGAAGCCGCAGGCGTTGGCCACGGCGTCCGGCACCGGGATGACGCGCTCGTTCAGCCGGACGCCGGTGCCCGAGGCGCGGGCGATCTCGTTGAGGGACGCGGCCAGGCCGCCGCGGGTGGGGTCGCGGAGCACGTGGATGTCCGGGGTGACGGACAGCATGGCGGCCACCAGGTCCGCCAGCGGCGCGGTGTCGCTGGCGATCTCGACGCCGAACTCCAGCCCCTCCCGCACGCTCATGATCGCCACGCCGTGGAGGCCGATGGGACCGCTGACGATGACGGCGTCGCCGGGCCGCGCCCGCTGGGGGCGGATGTCCACCCCGTCGGGCACGAGCCCGACCCCGGCGGTGGTGACGTACACACCGTCGCCGTGCCCGGACTCCACCACCTTGGTGTCACCCGTGGCGATGGTGACCCCGGCCGTCTCGGCCGCCGCCCCCATGGCGCGCGCGATGCGCTCGACCACGGTCAGCTCAACGCCCTCCTCAAGTACGAAGGCGGCGGACAGGTAGGCGGGCCTGGCGCCGCTCATCGCCAGGTCGTTGACCGTGCCGTTGACCGCCAGGTCGCCGAGGCTGCCGCCGGGGAAGAACAGCGGCCTGACCACATAGGAGTCGGTGGAGAACGCCAGCCGGGCGCCGCCCAGTTGGAGCACGGCGGAGTCGGTGAGCGCGGCGAGGGTGGCGTTGCCGTAGGCGGGAGCGAACACCTGCTCCATGAGCTCGGCGGAGAGGGCGCCTCCTCCGCCGTGCCCCATGACCACGACGGGCTGGTCGCGCAGGGGGGCGGGGCAGGTCCACCGGGCGGGATCGATGGTGTCGGCGAGCTCAGGCAACGGGGTTCATCTCCTCGCGCGTGGCCCGGGTGGCCTGGGGCGTCGGGCCGTTCATCCGGCGGTACAGGTAGTAGGCGGCGCAGGCGCCCTCGCTGGAGACCATGGTCGCGCCGAGCGGGGTGCGCGGGGTGCAGGTGGTGCCGAACGCGGCGCACTCGGTCGGCTTGATCAGCCCCTGGAGCACCTCGCCGCTGCGGCATTCGGCCGGTTCCTCGGTGCGGATGCCGCCGACGTCGAAGCGGTGCTCGGCGTCGTACGCCCGAAAGGCCTTGGCCAGCCGCCACCCGCTCAGCGGGATGCGTCCGATGCCGCGCCAGTTGCGGTCGGTGACCTCGAACACCTCCTCGATCATGCGCAGGGCGGCCGGGTTGCCCGCCTCGCGCACGGCCCGCGCGTACGCGTTCTCCACCCGGTGCTCACCGCGCTCCAGTTGGCGCACCGCCCGGCGAATGCCCTCGAGGATGTCCAGCGGTTCGAACCCCGTCACCACGAGCGGTACGCCGAACCGCTCGGCGAGCTGCGGATACTCGGCCGTGCCCATCACGCTGCACACGTGGCCGGCGGCCAGGAAGCCCTGCACCCGGCAGACCGGGGAGGTCATGATGGCCTCGATGGCCGGGGGTACCCGCACATGGGACACCAGCAGGCTGAAGTTGGTCAGGCCCAGGCGGCGGGCCTGGTGCACGGCCATGGCGTTGGCGGGGGCGGTGGTCTCGAAGCCGATCGCGAAGAACACCACCTCCCGGTCCGGGTTCCGGCGGGCCAACTCCAGGGCGTCCAGCGGGGAGTAGACCACGCGTACGTCGCCCCCCTCGCCCTTGACCCGGAACAGGTCGCGGTCGCTGCCCGGAACGCGGAGCATGTCGCCGAAGGAGCAGAAGATCACCCCTTGCCGCGAAGCGATCTCCAGCGCCTGGTCGATGACGTCCAGCGGGGTGACGCAGACGGGGCAGCCGGGGCCGTGGATCAACTCGACCTGCTCGGGGAGGAGTTGGTCGATTCCGTGTCGGATGATGGAGTGGGTCTGCCCTCCGCACACCTCCATCAGCGCCCACGGGTGGGTGGCGGTGGCATGGATCTCGTCCAGCAACCGCCGTGCGAGATCCGGGTCGTTGAACTCGTCGATGTACTTCATCGCGCCTCACTCCCGCTGTTCTCGCGCTCCGATGCCGCTGAGGTTCCGTCCTCCTGCGCCGCCTGTTCCCAGGCGTCGCCGAACTCCTCCTCCAGCAGCCCCAGTTCCTCGAAGAGCTTCAAGGAGGCCAGCGCCGACTCCTCATCCAGGCGCTGGAGCGCGAAGCCGACGTGCACAATGACGTACTCGCCGACCCGGACATCGGGGACGTACTCCAGACACGCCTGCTTCTGCACGCCGCCGAAGTCGATCAGCCCGGTGAGCGGGTCGGCGCTGCCGTCGATGGCCACGACCTTGCCGGGCACTGCCAAACACATGGGTCACTCCTCCTGTCGTAGGTGCGCCGCGACCACCAGCTGGCCCAGGGCCAAACCGCCGTCGTTCGGGGGGACTTCGCCGTGGCGCAGTACGGTGAAGCCGTCGGCGGCGAGCAGTTCCGTGCAGCCCTCCTCCAGCAGCGCGTTGGCGAAGACGCCGCCGGTGAGGGCCACGGTGGCCAGACCGGTGGTCCGGCGTGCACGCCTGCAGATCTCCGACACCGCCTGCGCGACGCCGCGGTGGAAGCGCGCGGCGATCAGCGGTGCCGGGGTGCCGCGCCGCAGGTCGGCGACGATCGCGCTCAGCACCGGGGCCGGGTCCCACCGCACGGGACCGGTGCCGACGCCGAAGGCGTACGCCGTGGCGTCGGCGCCCCAGGCCGCAGCGGCCGCGGCCTCCAACTCCAGGGCGGCCTGGGCCTCGTATCCCACGCGGTGGCACACACCCGCGAGGGACGACACCGCGTCGAAGAGCCGTCCCATGCTGGAGGTCGGCACGCAGGCCACCTGGCGCGTCACCTGCCGTTCCAGTACGGCCAGTTCCTCTGGCGCGCAGGCGGCGACGCTGGGCAGGTCCGCGTCCCACGGCAGGCCGGCGGCCCACAGCCGCGCCAGCGCCAGACGGCACGGGTTGGCCACGCCCGCGTCGCCGCCGGGGAGCGGCGCGGGCGCCAGATGGGCGAAACGCCGGTAGCCGGTGAAGTCCGCGAGCAGGACCTCGCCGCCCCAGACGGTGCCGTCGTCGCCGTACCCGGTGCCGTCGAACGCGACGCCGATCACGGGGGTGGTGCCGTCGAGGCCGTGCTGGGCCATGGCCGAGGCGATGTGCGCGTGGTGGTGCTGGACGAACGCAGCGTCCGAAGCTGTCAGTTGGCGGGCATGTCGGCGAGCCCACCGAGTCGAGTGGTAGGCCGGGTGCCGGTCCGCGGCGACGAGTTCGGGGCTCACACCGGTCAGGCTCCGCAACCGCCGCTCCGCGCGCTGCGCGGCCTCCAGGGTGGTCAGGTCGCCCATGTCACCGATGTGCGGGCCGAACCAGGCCTGGTCGCCCTCGCCGACACACAGCGCGTTCTTCAGATCGCCGCCCACCGCGAGCGCGGGACGCACCGCGACCGGCAGACGCAGCGGCCGGGGCACGTACCCGCGGGAGCGGCGCAGCACCTGTTCGGTGCCGTCGGGGCGTACCCGCAGCAGCGAGTCGTCGCACGGGGAGGCGATGACCCGGTCGTGGGCGAGCCAGGCGTCGGCCAGCCCGGCCAGCCGGGTCAGCGCCTCGTCGTCGTCCGTGACGATCGGCTCGCCGGAGCGGTTGCCGCTCGTCATGACCAGCGCGGGCGGGCCGGGCGGATCGCCCGGCAGGCCGAACAGCAGGGTGTGGACAGGGGTGTACGGCAGCATCACGCCGAGGTGGGGGCTGCCGGGGCACACATCGGGAGCGAGGTTCGACGCGTGCCGGCGCAGCAGGACGATCGGACGCCGGGCGCTGGTGAGGGCGGCGCGCTCGGCCGCGGACACCGCGGCGATCCGCTGCACGGTGGCGAGGTCCGCGCACATCACCGCGAACGGCTTGTCGCCCCGCTCCTTGCGGGTGCGCAGCTTGTCGACGGCGCGTGCGTCGGTGGCGTCGCAGGCCAGGTGGTAACCGCCGAGGCCCTTCACGGCGACGATCCGACCGGCGGTCAGCAGCGCCCGCGCCGTCGTCAGCGCCTCGGCGTCCCTGGCGGCGCGGATGCCGCTGCCGGGCGCGGGCACGAGGCGCAGCCTGGGGCCGCAGTCGGGGCACGCTACGGGCTGGGCGTGGAAGCGGCGGTCGCCGGGGTCGCCGTACTCCCGGGCGCAGGCGGGGCACATCGGGAAGTCGGCCATGGTCGTGACGGCCCGGTCGTACGGCATCCCGGTGGCGATGGTGAAGCGGGGCCCGCAGTGGGTGCAGGTGACGAAGGGGTGCCGATGGCGGCGGTCGGCAGGATCGGCCAGCTCGCGTAGGCAGTCGCCGCAGGTCGCGGTGTCGGGCGGGAGGAGGGTGCGTCCCGGGGACTGCTCGGTCGAGCGGATCGTGAAGGCGTCGTCGGCCCCGGTGGCGGGCAGGTCCTCGATCGCGACCTCGGTGACGGCGGCCAGCGGCGGCAACTCGGCGGGCAGCCGGTCGCGGAACCGTGCGACGTCGTCCGGTGGTCCCTCGACCTCGATGAGCACGCCGTACGCCGTGTTGCTCACGAAGCCGGTCAGCGCGAGGCCGGTGGCCAGGCGGTGCACGTACGGGCGGAAACCCACGCCCTGCACGGTGCCGCGTACGGTGACGCGGCGGCGCACCGCCTGGGTGGTGGGCGCTGTCACGAGACGCGGCCGGCGGTGAGGCCGGATGCGCCCCGGGGGTCGACATGGGTATGGCCGTGGGGGTGGGGTGCGAGGGGCGGCCGGTGAACCGGGCCCCCGTCGCGCGCGGCGAGCACGCGCTCCAGGACGGCGTCGACTCCGTCGCCGGTGCGGGCGCAGGTCCGTACGACCTCCACCCCGGGATTGACCCGCTGCACATGGGCGTTGAAGGAGTCTTCGTCGAAGCCCGCGGGCTCGGCCAGGTCGGTCTTGGTGAGCACGACCAGGTGGGCGGAGCCGAAGGCGGTGGGGTACTTCAGCGGCTTGTCCTCGCCCTCCGTCACCGCCATGAGCACGATGCGCAGGCTTTCCCCGAGGTCGTAGGACGCGGGGCAGACGAGGTTGCCGACGTTCTCCACGAAGAGCAGCGCGGTGTCCTGCGGCAGCCAGCTCTCCACGTGGCCGCGCAGCTGCCGGGCCTCCAGGTGGCACAGCCCGTCGGTCAGGAGCTGCTTGACCGGTGCTCCTGAACGGGCCAGTCGGTGGGCGTCGTTCTCCGTGGCGAGGTCCGCGGTGAGCGCGGCCACCGGGATACGCCGCTCCAGCGCACGGGCCAGCACGCGTCCGAGCAGTTCCGTCTTGCCGCTGCCCGGGCTGGACAGCAGATTGACCTCGCTCACCCCGCGCCGGGCCAGGTCGGCGCGCAGGCTTTCGGCCAGGCCGTCGTTCTTGGCCAGGACGGCGTGGGTGACGTCCGCGGAATCGCACATGGGGCGCTGCTCCTCGCGATGAGCTGTGGTGACAGTCGGGGCAAAGTCGTTCCGCCAGCGATCCTCGGCGCCACCGGCGACCGGGAGCGCGAGCCCGGCCGCGGACAGGTCCGCGGATTCCTCCTGGCGGCTCAACGGAGGTGTAGCCGCGGGGTCGGCGAGCAGCACGGGAACCATGGCGTGCAGTGCCTCGACGGCTTGGCCGACCGCGTCGCGCACCGGTGCGCTGACGCCGGGCAGGATGTCTTCGTCGCCGCGTGGCCGCACCTGGGGCTCGCAGGCGAGCACGAGGACGCGCGGTAGCGTTTCGTCGCCCAGGTGGGCGGCCAGGGCCAGGACCTTCGCCGGGTCCATGCCATGGGCCTCGGGCGGGGCGGTGGCCCGCGCGCCGTGCGGGAGTTCCGGCTCGATCAACGACAGGGTGCCGGGCCGATGGCCGCGTGCGGCCGCATCGACCAGGACGGCGGTGGCGTAGTCGTTCAGCAGCTCGTACGCAAGGTCCAGGCCGCGGATGCCGAAGTCCCGCACACGCACTTCGGGCGGCAGCGGGCGCCGGTCCAGGGCGCGGATCACCTCGGGGCCGAAGGCGTCGTCGGCGAGGAAGATGTTGCCGACGCCCGCCACCAGCAGACGCGTACCTGACCTAGTCATCGGATGCCCCCGGTGGCCTGCTCGTCGGCCGGGGACAGCGGCCGGGCGCAGCCGCCGGGCAGCTTCCGAACGAAGGCCGACCGCAGGGCGTGGTACGGGGCGTGCGGATCGAAGAAGGTGGCGCGCATACGGGCGAGTTCGGCCCGCCGGTACTCGGCGAGCGGTCGTTCCTCCTCGTCCGCACGCCGTGTCGCGGCCTTCGCGGCGATCCGTCGTCGAAGGTCTTCCGGGGCGTCGAGGAGCGCAGCCGCCATTCGCTCGACCTCGGCGGCGAAGTCCCGTGCCGCGACCGGTACCAGACGGTCCACCAGCCCGTCCCGCGCGGCTGTCCCGGCGCTTACCGGCAACGCCTCGGTCGTCAGCCGCAGGGCCGTTTCCGCGCCGGCGCGGCGCGGCAGCGTGTACGTCCAGAACTCCGAGCCGTACAGGCCCATTCGCCGGTAGTGCGGGTTGAGGACGGCGCCCGCACGGCACCACACCTGGTCGGCGGCCAGGGCGAGCATGAGACCGCCGGCCGCCGCGTTGCCGCCGAGCGCCGCGACCACGAGTCGGTCGGTGGTGCACAGCACCGCCTCGACCAGGTCGTCGATGGCCTTGAGGTTGGCCCAGGACTCGGCGGCCGGGTCGGCGGCCGCCTCGATGACGTTCAGGTGGATGCCGTTGGAGAAGAAGTCGCGCGCACCGCCGAGGACGAGCACCGAGGTGGGGCGGGTGAGCGCGTACCGGTAGGCGGCGAGCAGCCTGCGGCAGTGGTCGGTGCTCATCGCCCCGCCTGGAAAGGAGAAGGTCAGGAAGCCGATGTCGCCGCGCTGCCGGTACCGGATGTCGGTCCAGGTGCGTCGATCGCGGGGAAGTTCGAGCGCGACGGTGGCCTCCGGAAGCCAGGACGGGCGGTCACCGGAGCGCGAGCACTCCGCTGGCGACGCGGCGCCGGGCTGCGCCAGGAAGGAGGCGAGAACGGAGGCCGCGGGGCGACGGAACGGCGCGGGGTCGCCGGAGTTCTTGCGGGGGCGCAGTTCCGGAATCCACACCGCTCCGTCCCGGGTGGCCCGGCAGATGGCTCCCGCTCGCGTCGCGAGCACGTCACCGGGGCGTCCGCGCAGTTCGTCCTCGGGGTGCCCGCCGTGCAGGAACAGTTCTCGGCCCATGAGCTCGTCCAGGACGCCCGGCTGAGAGTCGGCCCCGCGGAGCTTGCGCAGCACCGTCTCCGTGGTGTCGTTCGCCCAGTCGATCCTTCGTCGCTCCTGGCGGAAGAAGTCGCGCCACACCACGCGGACGGCCGGATCGCGCTGCGGCCGCGGTTTGAATGCCCCGTCGGAGTATCGCCGTACGGCCATCAGCACGGCGGCCGAGGCGGCGTCGGAGACCTCGTTGCGGTACAGGTCGCTCTTGCCCACCGGCGATACCGCGAACGACTCCGCCGCCCAGATGTCGCCCGCGTCCATCGCCGCCTCGGCCTGGAGTACCGTCACCCCCCAGTCCGGCGCCTCCGCGGCGATCGCCCAGTCCAGTGAGGAAGGCCCACGGTCGCCAGGCGGCCCCGGGTGCACGACGAGGCAGGTGTGCTCCCGCCACACGTCCTCGGGCAGCGCCGTCTTCAGCATCGGGGCGATGATCAACTCCGGGCGCAGCTCGCGTACGGCGGCACGGACCGCTTCGGGGCCGTGCGGGGCGAGAACGACGTCCACCTGGTGTCCGAGGTCCGACAGTTCGGCGTAGACGCGCTGGGAAAGGCTGTTGAACGCGCTGACGACGAGCAAGATGTCCATGACGCGGCATGTTCGCCGGTTTCCGGGACGACGGAAAGGATAACGGCGGCGTTTCGCCTGCCTCCGTCAGGTCTCCTTCATCCGGATCGCGTTCCTCAGGGGCGGCCGACCGGCGAACGCCGAGCCCGATGCAAGACCGGCCGCTTCCGTCGCTCGTTCACCGGCGCTGCGTCACCCGTTCGGCTGATGAGTGCCTGCTCCGCAGCCCGGCCACCGCGGCAATGGGGAGGTCCGCTCCCTACCTGGCGCATGGGCGGGTGGGCCGATGATCCACGTGGCGGCGTGCAGATGATGCGGTGACACTCAAGGTATCGGCGCCTGGAAACAAGATGTCGGCGCCTGGAAATTGGTAGGCCATGAACACCATTCACCTTTGGTAGGCCATGAACACCATTCAAGAGTCGGTTGAGATCGCGGTCCCGGTGCGTACGGCGTACGACCAGTGGACGCAGTTCAAGAGCTTTCCGCGGTTCATGTCCGCGGTGAAGCGGGTGGATCAAGTGAGCCCTGCGATGACGCGATGGGCGGTGAGGGTGGGCCCGTGGCGTCGCGAGTTCCGGGCGGAGATCGTGGAGCAGGAACCGGATTCGCTGGTTGCCTGGCGGAGTACGGAACGTGATCCGTGGCATTGGGGTGAGGTGTCGTTTCGTTCGATGGCTCCGGACCGGACCGTGGTCACGGTGCGGATGCAGGTCAGGCCGCGTGGAGTGGTGGGCCGGCTGACGGATCCGTCGAAGATGACGCGGCGTGTGGTGCGCGATGAGCTGGGGAATTTCAAGGAGTTCATCGAAGGGCTGGGGGACGCGAGTGGGGCGTGGCGGGGCTCGATCCGCAACGGCCGGGTGCGGCCGGCGGAGCCGGAGCCGCCGAGGAGCCGGGTCCCCAAGTGGCCCGTCGGCTGAAGCGTACGACGGCGGTGGGCCGTCTCTGAACCGCTCTGCGGCGAGCCGGACCGTCGGCTGAACAACCGTGTGACCCGCCGCGGGTGTCGTCGGCCCTGCCGGACAGGGGTGACTGGTCGGCTGGGCTGCGTGACACGGAATCCGCTATGACACAGCATCAACTTATATGGGGGATTTGGGCGTCCCGTACGGCAGAGCGAGAGGCATTCCTCATGAAGAAGGCACCGAAGCAGGAGCCGGACGAGCGGCTGACTGTGACTCCGCCCAAGAAGTGGGCGGCGGGAGTGCCCGCTGTGACGCACGCGTTGGAGTATTCCCTCGAAGAGGCGACGCTCCGCACGACCGCGACGACGCTGTTGACCATGAACCAGGTCGACGGGATCGACTGTCCGGGCTGTGCCTGGTCGGACCCGGCACCGGGGCACCGGCACATGAACGAGTACTGCGAGAACGGTGCCAAGCACATCAATGACGAGGCGACCGGCCGGCGGATCACCCGGGACTTCTTCCGCACCCACTCGGTCTCCGAGCTGAACCGGCAGTCGGATATGTGGCTGAACCAGCAGGGCCGGCTGACCGAGCCGATGATCAAGCGACCGGGCTCGGACTACTACGAGCCGATCAGCTGGCACGACGCGCTCGGTCTGGTCGCGGACGAGCTGAAATCACTGGACTCCCCGGACGAGGCCGCCTTCTACACCTCCGGCCGGGCCAGCAACGAGTCGGCGTTCGTGCTGCAGCTGTTCGCCCGCGCGTTCGGCACGAACAACCTGCCCGACTGCAGCAACCTGTGCCACGAGACCAGCGGGTTCGGCCTGCACGAGACGCTGGGCACCGGCAAGGGCACGGTGGGGCTGGAGGACTTCTACCAGGCCGACCTGGTCTTCCTGGTCGGGCAGAACCCGGCGACGAACCATCCGCGCCAGCTGTCCGCGCTGGAGAAGTGCAAAGTCAACGGCGGCAAGATCATCGCCGTGAACACGCTGCCCGAAGCGGGACTGTTCCGGTTCAAGAACCCCCAGCAGGTCCGCGGTGTGATCGGCAACGGCATCAAGATCTCCGACCTGTTCCTCCACATCCGCAGCGGTGGCGACCTCGCCCTGTTCCAGGGCGTCAACCGGCTGCTGCTGGAAGCCGAGGACGCCGCCCCCGGCACCGTCCTCGACAACGAGTTCATCAGCGCCCACACGTCCGGCTTCGAGGAATTCGCCGAGCACGCCCGCGGCGTCTCCTGGGACGACATCCTCACCGCCACCCAACTCACCCGGCAGCGGATCGAGGAAGTCCGCGACTACGTGCTGCGCGCCAAGCGCGTCATCGTCTGCTGGGCCATGGGCGTCACCCAGCAACGGCACGGCGTGCCCACCGTCCGCGAGATCGTCAACTTCCTCATGCTGCGCGGCAACCTCGGCCGTGCCGGCGCCGGGGCCAGTCCCGTGCGCGGACACAGCAACGTCCAGGGCGACCGCACCATGGGTGTCTGGGAACAGATGCCCGACGAATTCCTCGACGCCCTCCAAGCCGAGTTCGGGTTCGACCCGCCTCGCGAGCACGGCGTGGACTCCGTCAAAGCGATCAAGGCCATGCGCGAGGGCCGCATCAAGGTGTTCCTGTCGTTGGCGGGGAACTTCGTGCGCGCTGCTCCCGACACCCACATCACCGACGAGGCCATCCGCCGCTGCCGCCTGACCGCGCAGATCTCCACCAAACTCAGCAAAGCCCACACGGTCACCGGGGAGACCGCGCTCATCCTGCCCTGCCTGGGCCGCACCGAAATCGACATCCAGGCGGGCGGCGTGCAGTTCGTCACCGTGGAGAACACCTCGAGCGAGGTCCACACCTCCTTCGGGAAACTCCCTCCCGCCTCCCGGCTCCTGCTCAGCGAAGTCGCCATCCTGTGCCGGCTCGCCCACCGCACCCTCGGCGACAAGGTCAAAGTCCCCTGGCTCGAATTCGAGGCCGAATACGGCACCATCCGGGAGCGCGTCTCCCGCATCGTCCCGGGGTTCCACGACTTCAACCGCCGCGTCACCCGTCCCGGCGGCATCAAACTGCCCAACCCCGTCAACGAAGGCGTCTTCGCCACGCCCACCGGCAAAGCCATGTTCACGCGTAACGACTTCGACATGTCCCGCGCCCCCGCCGGAGCCCTCGTCCTGCAGAGCATGCGCTCCCACGACCAGTGGAACACCATCCCCTACACCGACAACGACCGCTACCGTGGCATCCACGGGGGCCGCAACATCGTCATGGTCAACCCCGAGGACATGTCCGACCTCGGCCTCACCAGGGGCCAATACGTCGACATCATCGGCGTCTGGGACGACGACATCGAACGACGCGTCGATGGGTTCGTGGTCGTCCCCTATCCCACGACCCGCGGGTGCGCCGCCGCCTACTACCCCGAAGTCCAGCCCCTCGTCCCCCTCGACAGCGTCGCCGATATCAGCAACCAGCCCACTTCCAAAGGCATCGTCGTCCGACTCGAACCCACGACACCGCCGCCCGGCGCCAAATCCGCCCATTTCCATGAATGACCGACCACACGCAGAAGGGCGGGCGCGGTCAGGACGCCGACTCCCGGAGATCTGCTGATCATCATCGGTTACGCTCAGGTCCTGGTCGGGGAGACCCGGAGGACCCGAGGAGTGCTCGTGAGCGACGTGGAGATCCGTGACGACCGGGCGGGCGGCTGGCTGGCGGCGTTCGCCGGGGACGAAGTCGTAGGCCATATCGAGTACTTCGTCCTCGAAGCGCCCGCACGGGCCCTCGTCCCCGTGCACACCATCGTGGAACCCGGGCACGAGGGCCAGGGCATCGCGGGCTCCCTCGCCCGTGAGCTGTACGCCATCGCCGCCCGCGAGGGCATCGTGGTCGCGCCGCTGTGCCCGTACGTCGTGAAGTGGGCGGCGGGCCACCCCGAGGAGGCCCCGGTGGCCGACCCGGCGCTGCTGGACGCGGCGGTGGAGTGGCTCAAAGCGCACCCGGGCCGCTTCTGATGACCGGGACCGGCTCCCCGCGGCTGACCGGGACCGGTGCCTTGCGATGACGTCCGGCGGTCCGCTCGCCCTGTTGCACACCTCGCCCGTGCACGTCCCCGTCTTCGACGCCCTGCGTGACGAGGAACACCAGGGGCTGGAACTGCGGCACTTGGTGGCCGAGGAGCTGTTGGCCCGGGCACGGCGCGAGGGTCCGGACGCGGTGGTCGACGCGGTGCGGGCGGTGCTCGAACGGGCCGTCGCGGAGGGCGCGCGGGCCGTGCTTTGCACCTGCTCGACCATCGGCGGCGTCGCGGAGCGGGCGGGGGTCGGCGTGCCCGTGCTCCGCGTGGACCGCCCGATGGCCGCCGCCGCGGTGGCCGTTGGCCCGCGCGTCGTCGTCCTCGCGACGGTGGAGAGCACCCTGGGGCCGACCATCGCCCTCGTCGAGGAGGAGGCCCGGAGGGCCGGGCGCCCCGTAGACATCCGTACCGAGCTGCTCGAGGGCGCGTGGGCCCGCTTCGTGGCGGGCGACACGGAGGGCTACGTCCGCGCGGTGGCGGCCGCCGCCGACGCGGTCACCGGCGCCGACGCGATCGTCCTCGCCCAGGCGTCCATGGCCCCGGCCCAGCGGCTGACCGCGACCTCGACCCCGGTGCTGTCCAGCCCCCGCCCGGGGCTCGCCGCCGGTGCGGACGCCGTGCGCACACGGCAGCCCCGGTAGGCCCAGCCGGCCGCCATCCCTCGCGCGACGGGGTGAGTGGGCGCGCGGCGGCCGGGTACGCGGGGGACAAGTCCAGGGCGGACGTACCGACTGGCTGGAGGACACCATGACGCATCCGTTCCCCGACCCGGTGAAGCCGGGCCCCACGCCGGGCCCGGGCCCCGACCGCCCGGAGCCCGTCCCCGACCCGGGTCCCCACCCCACGCCGGAGCCCGTCCCGCCTCCGTCTCCGATCCCTAAGCCCCCGGGTCCCGACCCGGTACCGGAGCCGGAGCCACAGCCGGGGCCGATCTCCTGGGAGTACCCGTACGGGCCTCCCACCGGGGGTGCACAGAACAGAGAGTGAGAGGTGTGGCCGACGGTGTCGGCCCGATGCCGAGGTCGTCACGTCCCCGGTCCCCGGGACGTGACGACCTCGGCATCGCAGATGCCTACGCCTCGACCTCCGACCGGTCCCCGCCCCACAGCGTGTGGAACGAGCCCTCCCGGTCCGTACGCCGATAGGTGTGCGCCCCGAAGAAGTCCCGCTGTCCCTGAGTGAGGGCGGCGGGCAGGCGCTCGGCGCGCAGGGCGTCGTAGTAGGCGAGGGCCGCGGAGAAGCCGGGCGTGGGGACGCCCTGGCGGGTGGCGGCGACCAGGACCTCGCGCCAGTCGTCCTGGGCGTCCGCGATCTCCTGCGCGAACGTGTCGTCCGACAGCAGGCTCGGCAGGTCGGGCCGGGCGTCGTACGCGGCGCGGATGCGGTCGAGGAAGGCCGCCCGGATGATGCAGCCGCCACGCCAGATGGCGGCGACGGAGCCGAGGTCGATGTTCCAGTCGTACTCGTCGCTGCCCGCGGCGATCTCGTGGAAGCCCTGCGTGTACGAGACGATCTTCGACGCGTACAGCGCCTGCTCCACCTTGTCCGCGAAGGCCGCCGCCTCGGACTCGCTGAGCTTCTTCGCCTTCGGACCGGCGAGTCCGCGCGAGGCGGCGCGCAGGTCGGCGTGGCCCGACAGGGAACGGGCGAAGACCGCCTCCGCGATGCCGGACACCGGAACGCCCAGGTCCAGCGCGATCTGCACGGTCCAGCGGCCCGTGCCCTTCTGCTCCGCCTGGTCCTGGACCACGTCCACGAACGGCTTGCCCGTCGCCGCGTCCACGTGCGACAGGACCTCGGCGGTGATCTCGATCAGGTAGGAGTCGAGCCGGCCCGTGTTCCAGGTGCGGAAGATGTCCGCGATCTGGGCGGGGGAGTAGCCGGCCACATCGCGGAGCAGCTGGTAGGCCTCGCCGATCAGCTGCATGTCGGCGTACTCGATGCCGTTGTGGACCATCTTCACGAAGTGTCCGGCGCCGTCGGGGCCCACATGGGTCACGCACGGCGTCCCGTCCTTGGCTTTCGCGGAGATCTTCTCCAGCATCGGGCCGAGGGAGTCGTACGACTCGGCCGAGCCGCCCGGCATGATGCTCGGGCCGTGCAGGGCGCCCTCCTCACCGCCGGAGACGCCCGTCCCGACGAAATGGATGCCCTGCTCGCGCAGTGCGCGCTCCCGGCGCCGGGTGTCCGCGAAGTGCGCGTTGCCGCCGTCGATGATCATGTCGCCGGGCTCCAGGAGCGGGGCGAACTCCTCGATCACCGCGTCGGTCGGCTCGCCCGCCTTCACCATGATCACCAGGCGCCGGGGCCGCTCCAGCGCCGCCACGAAGTCCTTCGCGGTCTCGGCCGCCACGAACTCGCCCTCGTGGCCGAACTCCTCCATCAGCGCCTTGGTCCGGCCGACGGTGCGGTTGTGCACGGCGACCGCGTAGCCGTTGCGGGCGAAGTTGCGGGCGAGGTTGCGGCCCATGACCGCGAGACCCGTTACGCCGATCTGGGCGGAAGTGCTCATACGATTGGCTCCTAATAAATGCTGGCATCAGTGATGCCAGTTGTGCTCGTCAGTGCTAACGGTCTTGCTCGTCAGTTTCGTTCCCTGCCATCTTGACGCGTCGGGGAGGGGTACGCAGAAGAGCCCCCGAATGCCTCATCGGCCGACGCCGCCGTTGACGAAGTGACGCGGTGTCAGCATGCGGCCATCTTCCGCCACTAGGCCGCGCGGCGTTGGCGCGAAGCCGGCTCACGGGCGTCACGGGAGCGCACAGCACGACCGATTGCGCTCTTGTCATGGCCTGTTCGCAGCGCTTACTTTTGCCGCTCCTGACGCATGTCTAGGGGGCCCGCTCATGGCCGTACGCGGTCGGCACCGCCGGTACCAGCCGAACAGGATCAACCGCGCCTCACTCACCGTCACGGCCGGGGGCGCGGGCATAGCCCTCCCGCTCGTCACCACCGGAGTCGCCCACGGGGCCGATGCCGGCACCTGGAACAAGGTCGCCGCCTGCGAGTCCAGCGGCAACTGGAGCATCAACACGGGCAACGGCTACTTCGGAGGGCTGCAGTTCACCCAGTCCACCTGGGAGGCGTACGGCGGCAAGGTCTACGCGCAGCGCGCGGATCAGGCCACGAAGGACCAGCAGATCGCCGTCGCCGAGAAGGTGCTCGAGGGGCAGGGGCCCGGCGCCTGGCCGGTGTGCTCGGTCCGCGCCGGGCTGACCAGAGGCGGCGACACCCCCGACATCCACCCGTCCGGCGCCGCCTCGCCCGGGACGACGAAGCGCTCCGTGCGGGACGTGAAGCCGCAGAACACGCCCCAGTCGCAGGCGGGGACCGCCGAGATGTACACGGTCGTGCACGGCGACACGCTCTCCGGCATCGCCGACTCCCGGCACGTCCAGGGCGGCTGGCAGCCGCTGTACGCCGCGAACCGCGAGACCGTGGGCTCCGACCCGGACCTGATCCTGCCGGGCCAGCGGCTGAACCTGCGCGGCAAGGCCCAGACGCCCGCGCCCACGCGGAGCGCGCCGAAGCCGAAGCCGGCGGACGCACCCAAGTCGAAACCGACGGACGCACCGAAGCCGAAACCGACGAAGCAGTCCTCCACGAAGCAGTCCTCCACGAAGCAGTCCTCCACGAAGCAGTCCTCCACGAAGCAGTCCTCCACGAAGCAGTCCTCCACGGACCAGGCCAAGGAGGCCAAGGCTCCCTCGGTCGTCGCTCCCGTGAACGCGTCGGCCGGCACGCCCTACCGAGCCTCCGGCTCGTCTTGGTCGAAGGGTTACCACACGGGGGTCGACTTCCCCGTGGCCACCGGCACGTCCGTACAGGCGGTCGCGGCCGGTCAGGTCGCCGAGGCGGGCTGGGGCGGCTCCTTCGGGTACCAGGTAGTGATCCGGCACGCCGACGGCCACTACACGCAGTACGCCCATCTGTCCGCGATCTCCGTGAAATCGGGGCAGAGCGTGGTGAGCGGCCAGCGGATCGGCCGCTCCGGGTCCACGGGCAACAGCACGGGCCCGCATCTGCACTTCGAGGTGCGGAGGGGGCCCGGCTTCGGTACCGACATCGACCCGGTGGCCTACCTGAGGGCGGGCGGGGTCAGGATGTGACGCGCGTGCGGTGGTGGCCGACGAAGGCGACCGGCACATAGGGGGCGCCGTACAACGCCGTGTAGTACGGCAGGTCGTCCGGCGCCTCCGCCGTGTCCCGCGACGTGCTCTCCACCGCCGGCGCGCTCACCTGGGCCGGTATGAGGACGTCCTCGACGACGGCCTGCTCGGGAAGCCCGGCCAGCAGCTCCTCGACCTCGGCCTCGGCCGTCGTGAGCGTGGCGAGGTCCGGCTCGACGGCGGCAGGGACAGCGGTCGTGAGCGCGGCGAGGTCCGGCTCGACCGTGACGGGCACAGCGGTCGCCTCGCCGACGCGATCGTCAGGCTCCGGCGCGACCCCTTGTGCGGCAGGCGCGGTGGCCTGCGCGGCCGCGGTCGCCGGCCGCGTGCTGCCGATGCGCTCGGTCGTGAGCAGGATCAGACCGCCCGCCGCGACCACTCCGCAGCCCAGCGCGAGGGCGGTGCCGGTCGTGCCGTAGCGGAAGGTTTCGCCGAACATCGTGATGCCGACGGCGGCCGCCACGACGGGGTTCACGACCGTCAGCGTGGCCAGCGGGGCCGGCAGACCGCCGCCCCGGTAGGAGGCCTGCGACAGCAGCATGCCGGCCGTCGCGAAGACACCGATCACGGCGAGGCTGGAAAGGTCGGAGACGGACACCTGCTGCGACCAGTCCACCGCGACCGTCTTCGTGAACACCGAGGACATGCTGAAGGCGATGCCCGCCGCGACCGCCAGCAGCACACTGCGCACCGCCGGGTGCCGGTGCGCCGCGCGCCCCGCCACCATCAACGCCACCACGGAGCCGGCCGCCACCACGGTAAGTGCCACGCGCTGGGCGCTGCCCAAGGACTGCGTGTCGGCCGCGCCGACCAGCGACAGCAGGCCCGCGAGGCCCACCGTGGCCATGATGGCGCCGCGCCAGGCGGTCGCTCCGGCCTTGCGGCCGACGAAGAGGGCGGCCATGGGAAGGGCGAAGACTATGGTCAGCGCGCCGAGCGGCTGTACGAGGCTCAGCGGGCCGTAGGCGAGGGCCACCACATGCAGCAGCCCGCCGAGGCCGTTCAACGCCACAGCGGCCCACCAGCCCGGCCTGCGCAGCGGCGCGTAGGTCTGGCCGGGTGAGGTCAGGGCGACCTGCTCCTGCACGATCGCGCCGCCCGCGTACGCGACGGCGGAGACGAAACAGAGCACCACGGACAAAGCGAGGGCACTCATACGTCCCTCCTCTGCGTACGGCGGGCGCGGTCTGCCCGGTGCGACGAACGGTCGGCTTCCATGCAAACAACGATGCCTGGCGAATTAGTTCACGTCGTCGTACCTGAGCAGGCATTGACTCCTACTACCGATGGAGTACGCATCGCCCCCAGTCCTCCCCAGGGTGGGTTACACCGGCGGCCGACCCGCTGGTGAGAACCCTTAGGGGGCTTGGTACTACTGCTCTTCGTGGACCTCGACCCCGAACTCGCGGCGCTCGGCGCGCTCGGCGGCTTCTTCGTGCTGCGCACCGGCGTACCGCCGCGCGGCCCGCTGCCCACGCTCGCGCAGGCGTACACGACGCCACAAGTCCGGGCCCACGGCGATGCTTACGCGGATCCGATGACGTTTCGCGTCCGTAAAGTCGCGCGGAGTATTCACGCGCCGGAAGCGCGGATCGCGGTCTCGGTCGCCCAACAGGGCCTCGCGGCCCGGCTGTGGTCGATCGCGCTGGGCGCCGCCGCGTTGTACGGACGGGTGCCCGACCTCGATCCTGAGCTGCTGTGCTGGGATCCGGACGGCAGCGCTCCGGACGATCTGTGGCTGACGCGGGTGCGCGCCCTGCCCGCCACGGCCGTCGACGAGGTCGTACGAGCCGGTCACCTCGCCCCGCTGGCGACGGTCCTGCACTCCCGGTACCACGTCTCGGCACGCCTGTTGTGGGGCAACGCGGGCTCCGCCCTGGCCGGCACGGTACGCCAGATCGACCGCTGGGCACGGGCCAACGGCCGTCCGGAGGCGGGCGAGCGGGCCCGCACGCTCGCCGCCGGACTCTTCGCGCATCCCGACCTCTCCGGCGCCCTCGACGCCGGCACGCTCCGCCGCCGCAGCTGTTGCCTCTACTACCGGCTGCCCGGCGGCGGCCTGTGCGGCGACTGCTGCTTCGACCGCCCGCCACGGCGCGCGACCCACCCCTCCTGACCTCACATGGTCCGCGCGCGACCTCACGCGGTCTGCGCGCGGTCCCCGCGCGCTCTTCCCCATCCGCCCCGACTGAGTGACCATGAGGGGCACCAGCCGCTACGACGGGGGTGCTGTGTGCGCGTGGGACTGCTGACCCGGGAATACCCGCCGGACGTGTACGGCGGTGCGGGCGTCCATGTCGAGTTCCTCGCACGGGAGTTGCGCAGTCTCACTGACCTGGACGTGCACTGCTGGGGCGAGGGCGCCGCGGGCGGCGTCGTACGCCACCGGCCCTGGCCCTCGCTCGACGGCGCCAACGACGCCCTGCGCACCTTCTCCGTGGACCTCTCCATCGCCGCCGCCCTCGAAGGCCGCGAACTCGTCCACTCGCACACGTGGTACGCCAACCTCGCCGGCCACTTCGGCAAACTCCTGCACGGCATCCCGCACGTCATGACCGCCCACTCCCTGGAACCGCTGCGCCCCTGGAAGGCCGAGCAGCTCGCCGGCGGTTACGCCCTCTCCAGCTGGGCCGAACGCACCGCCATCGAGGCCGCGGACGCCGTGATCGCCGTCTCCGGCGCGATGCGCGAGGACATCCTGGCCTGCTATCCGGCCCTGGACCCGGCGAAGGTGCGCGTCGTGCACAACGGCATCGACACCTCCCTCTACCGCCCGGACCACGGCACGGACGTCCTCGACCGTATCGGCATCGACATCGGCCGCCCGTACGTCCTGTTCGTCGGCCGCATCACCCGCCAGAAGGGCGTGCCCCAACTCCTGCGCGCGGTACGGCATCTCGACCCGGCCGTGCAGGTGGTGCTGTGCGCGGGCGCGCCGGACACCCCGGAGATCGACCGGGAGTTCCGCGATCTCTTCCAGGAGTTGAGCGGCGTACGCGAGGGAGTGCACTGGATCCCGCAGATGCTGCCGCGCCCCGACGTCATCCAACTCCTCACGCATGCCGCCGTGTTCGTCTGCCCCTCGGTGTACGAGCCGCTCGGCATCGTCAACCTGGAGGCGATGGCCTGCGGAACGGCCGTGGTGGCGTCCCGGGTCGGCGGGATTCCCGAGGTGGTCGAGCACGGCGTGACGGGTTCCCTCGTGACGGTCGAGGGGGACTTCGAGGCCGGTCTGGCGCTGGCCCTCGACTCCGTGCTCGCCGACCCCGGGCAGGCGCGGCGGATGGGCGAGGCCGGACGGGAGCGCGCGGTGCGGGAGTTCGGCTGGGACGCCGTCGCCCGCAGGACCGTCCAGCTGTACGAGGAAGTCCTCAAACCGGGGTAACCATCGGACAGGTGCAGTTCAGCAACGGGGCCGGCCCGGCACAGCGGGCGCGGCCCGACCGGGCGTAGAGGGGCGGCGGCATGCGCGGTGGACCTTCGGTGCTGGGAATCGTACTCGCGGGGGGAGAGGGCAAGCGTCTGATGCCCCTCACCGCGGACCGCGCGAAACCCGCGGTCACCTTCGGCGGCACGTACCGCCTCGTCGACTTCGTGCTCTCCAACCTCGTCAACGCCGACATCCTGCGCATCTGCGTCCTGACGCAGTACAAGTCGCACTCCCTGGACCGGCATGTGACCACGACCTGGCGGATGTCGAGCCTGCTCGGCAACTACGTCACTCCCGTCCCGGCCCAGCAGCGGCTCGGCCCGCGCTGGTACCTGGGCAGCGCCGACGCGATCCTGCAGTCCCTGAACCTCGTGCACGACGAACGGCCGGACTACATCGCGGTGTTCGGCGCCGACCACGTCTACCGCATGGACCCGCGCCAGATGCTGGCCCAGCACATCGAGGGCGGCGCGGGCGTGACGGTGGCCGGGATACGGGTGCCGCGCGCCGAGTCCTCGTCCTTCGGCGTCATCAGCCCGGGCTCCGACGGCCAGACCGTGCGGGGCTTCCTGGAGAAGCCCGCCGACCCGCCGGGCCTCCCCGACGACCCCGAGTGCGTCTTCGCCTCGATGGGCAACTACATCTTCACCACCAAGGCCCTGATCGAGGCGCTCCAGCGGGACGCCGAGGACGGGCACTCGGTGCACGACATGGGCGGTTCGATCCTGCCCATGCTCACCGGCCGGGGCGAGGCGCAGCTGTACGACTTCAGCGACAACCACGTACCCGGCGAGACCACCCGCGACCAGGGCTACTGGCGCGACGTCGGCACCCTCGACGCGTACTACGACGCCCACATGGACCTGATCGCCGAGCGCCCCGCCTTCAACCTCTACAACCGCAGCTGGCCCATCTACACCACGTCCGGGCAGCTGTCGCCGGCGCGATTCAACGCGGGGGGCATCGCCGGCGAGTCCATCATCAGCGCGGGCTGCCTGATACGGGGACAGGTCACCAGGTCCGTGCTCTCACCGGGCGTCGTCGTCGACCCAGGAGCGGTCGTGCAGGGCTCGGTCCTGCACGACAACGTCCACATCGGGCGGGGCGCGGTGGTGCGCGGCGCGGTCCTCGACAAGAACGTCGAGGTACCGCCGGGTGCGACGATCGGCGTCAACCCCGATCGGGACGCGGAGCTCTACACCGTCTCGACGGGCGGGGTGATCGCCTTGGGCAAGGGGCAGCGCGTCCCCTGACCGCACACACCTCCTCCCTGGGCCCGACGGAGGGTTCACAGCGCCCGCCGTCGCCGTCCCAGCCATGTCTGCGCGATGACCACGACGGCCAGGAAGGCGCCGCTGACGACCTGCTGGTAGGCCGAGTCCAGTGAACCGATCTGGTTGATGACGTTCTGGATGACCTTCAGCAGGAGTACACCGACCAGCGAGCCGCTGAGGAAGCCGAATCCGCCGGTGAGCAGGGTCCCGCCGATGACCACCGCGGAGATGGCCTCCAGTTCCATGCCGGAGCCGAGGATCGTCACGCCCGACACCAGCCAGGCCGCGTTGAGCGCGCCGGCGAGCCCCGCGCACAGCCCGGACAGCGTGTACACGGAGATCTTCGTACGGGCCACGGGGGTGCCCATCAGCGCCGCCGCGTCCTCGTTGCCGCCGACCGCGTACACGTACTGCCCGAACCGTGTGCGCCGCAGCGCCACCGCGCCAAGGACGAACAGCGCGACGGTGATCCAGACGGGCACACCGATGCCGAGGAGCGTGTCCTGGCCGAGTTTCGCGAAGAACGAGTCCTTGTCCACGAGATACGTGGTGGAGCCCTCGTCCGTGAGGGAGAGCAGGATGCCCCGGGCGCCCAGCATCGAGGCGAGCGTGACGATGAACGGGGCCAGCCGCGAGCGGGCGATCAGCAGACCGTTGACCAGACCGATCAGCCCGCACACGGCCAGCGGGAGCAGCAGGGCGACCACCGTGCCGTACTGCGAACCCCAGGCCGCCAGCACCCCGCCGAGGGCGAACGTGGAGCCGACCGACAGGTCGATGCCGCCCGTGATGATCACGAAGGTCATACCGAGCGCGACCACCGCGAGGAACGCGGAGGACAGCGCCATGTTCTCCAGGTTGTCGCCGGTCAGGAACGTGTCGAAGCTCAGGGACGCCGCGATCACGGCGACCACGAGGGTGACCAGGGCGCCGTGCTGCTGGGCGAGAGCGCTGAGCCGCTCGGAGCGGCTCGCGCCGACGGGCTCTTCCTCGGGTGTGCTCATCGCGCGGACCGGACTCTCCACGTCGGCCGTCATCGCTTCCCCCGTTCCCGTGCCGCGTAGACGGCGAGGACGATCACCACGGCCTGGGCGATCTGGGTCCACGACGGCGGCAGATCGTGCTTGATGAGCGTGGTGGTGAGCAACTGGATCAGGACCGCGCCGGCGACCGTGCCGCCGATGCGGACCCGGCCGCCGCTCAGCGGAGTGCCGCCGACCACGACGGCGGTGATCGCGGACAGTTCCATCAGGGTGCCCAGCGAGGTCGGGTCGCTCGCGGTCAGCCGCGCAGTGGCCAGGACGCCGGCGATCGCGGCGAGGACGCCGGAGCAGACGTACACCAGGATCAGTACGCGACGCACCGGCAGCCCGGCGAGACGCGCGGCCGGACGGCTGTCGCCGAGGGCCAGGAGCTGCCGGCCGAACGTTGTGCGGCGTACGACGAACGCGATGAGCAGCGCGAGCGCGGCGGCGATCAGCACCAGGTACGGAACGCCGAGCACATCGCCCGAACCGAGCTCCGCCATGGCCGGGTTGTGCACGTCCTTGAGCTGGGGGAGCAGGACCAGGGCCAGTCCGCGTCCGGCGACCATCAGGGCGAGTGTCGCGACGATCGGCTGGACGCCGACGAAGGCGATCAGGGCGCCGTTTGCGACGCCGACCATGATGCCGCCCGCCACCGCGGCCAGTACGGCGATCCACACGCCGTACCCGAGGTAGAGCGAGAGGAGCGAGGTGGACAGGGCCATCACCGAACCCACCGACAGGTCCACGCCCTCGCTGCCGATGGCCAGCGCCATGCCGAGGGCCACGATCAGGACCGGGGCTACCTGGACCGCTTGGGTGCGGAAGTTCTCGGCGGACAGGAAGTGTGAGGTGAAGACGATGTTCAGCAGAAGCAGGACCACGACGCCCAGATAGACGCCGTATTCCTGGAGCAGGCGCAGCAGCCGGTCGCGGTCGGCGGTCGCCCGGCCCAGCGTCAGATCAGTCATCGTCGCCTCCGGCGGCGGTGGTTGCGGTGGGGGCCGCGGGCGCGGAGGGCGCGGTGTGCGCGGTCGCGATGGCGCGCATCAGCCGGTCCTCGGTGACGGCGTCGCCGGTCAGCTCCGCCACGACCGCGCCGTCCTTGAGGACGACCACCCGGTCGCTGCCCTCGATCAACTCCTCGGTGTCCGAGGAGATCAGCACCACGCCCAGGCCGTCGTCCGCGAGTTCGTCGATGAGTTTCTGCACCTCGGCCTTGGCGCCGACGTCGATGCCCCGGGTCGGTTCGTCCAGCAGGAGGACCTTGGGGTGCATGGCCAGCCAGCGGGCCAGCAGGACCTTCTGCTGGTTGCCGCCGGAGAGCTCGCCGACCTTCTGGTGGGGGCCCGCCGCCTTGATGCGCAGCCGTTTCATGAACGTGTCGACGATCCGGTCGATGCGTGCCTCGTCGACCAGACCGAAGCGGGAGAGCCCGGGCAGCGCGGCGAGCGCGATGTTCTCCCGGACCGAGAGCCCGGGGACGACGCCCTCGGCCTTGCGGTCCTCGGGCAGCAGGCTGATGCCCGCGCGGATCGCGGCCGGCGTCGAGCCGCTGCGCACCGCCGTGCCCGCCACCACGACCCGGCCGGAGTCGATGCGCAGGGCGCCCGCGATGGCTTTGGCGGTCTCCGTGCGGCCCGAGCCGAGCAGCCCGCCAAGACCCACCACCTCACCGGGACGTACGGCCACGGACACGCCGTGGAGCTGATGACGGACCGTCAAGTTCTCGGCCCGCAGAACGGGTTCGGAAGCCGCGTCGTGGCTCCCCGTGAACTTGGTCAGCCCCTCGTCCTGTACGACGCCGATCTCCCGGCCCAGCATCAGGGACACGAGCCGCAGCCGGTCCAGGTCCGCGATCCGCCCGGTGTGCACCAGCTTGCCGTCGCGCAGCACGGTGACCGTGTCGCAGATCGCGTACAGCTCGTCGAGGCGATGGCTGACGTAGATCACCGCGATGCCGCTCTCGCGCAGCGTGCGGATCACGCCGAACAGGGTCTCCACCTCGCGGGGTTCGAGCGAGGAGGTCGGTTCGTCCATGATGACGACCCGCGCGTCCACCGACACGGCGCGGGCGAGCGCGACCATCTGCTGGGCGCCGACGCCCAGTTCGCGCAGCTGCCGGCGCACGTCGACGCGGATGCCGAGCCCGCGAAGCGCCTCCTCGGCCTGCTGGTGCATGCGCCGGAAGTCGATCAGGCCGAGCCGGTTGTGGGGCTCCCGGCCCAGCAGGAGGTTGCGCGCCACGCTCATCAGCGGAACGAGGTTGACCTCCTGGTAAATGGTGGAGATGCCCGCCTGCTGGGCCTGCAGGGGAGTGGTGAAACGGACGGGGGAGCCGTCGTAGGTCACCTCGCCCTCGTCCGGCTGGTACACGCCCGTGAGCACCTTGATGAGCGTCGACTTGCCCGCGCCGTTCTCGCCGATGAGCGCGTGCACCTCCCCGGCGCGGGCCGTGAAGTCCACGGAGGACAGGGCCCGCACGCCGGGGAAGGTCTTGGACAGGCCAGTGACTGACAGCACGTCAGTAGGCCTTGCCCAGCTCGGACTTGGCGTTGTCCGTCGTGTACGCGCTGTCCTCGATCACGATGTCCTGGGCGACCTTGTCACCCTGGGTGAAGGAGTCGAGGGTCTGGAAGGCGAGCGGCCCGAAGCGCGGGTTGGACTCGATCACCCCGTCGATCCAGCCGTCGACGATCCCCTGCACGGCGTTGCGGGTGCCGTCGATCGTCACGATCTTCACCGCGCCCGGCTTCTTGCCCGCCCCCTTCAGGGCGTTGACCGCGCCGAGGCCCATCTCGTCGTTCTCGGCGTAGATCCCGGTGATGCCCGGCTTGGACTGGATGAGGTTCTCGGTGACGGACTGCCCCTTCTCGCGGGCGAACTCACCGGTCTGCTTGAAGACGATCTTGAGGCCGGGAGCCTTCTCCTTGACGCGGTCCTCAAAGCCCTTGGTGCGCTCGGTCGTCACGTTGTTGCCCGCGGCGCCGAGCAGGATCGCGATCTCACCCTTGCCGCCCGTCGCCTCGATCATCTGGTCGGCGGCGCGCTTGCCCTGCTCGACGAAGTCGGAGCCGATGAAGCTCACATAGTCCTTGCAGGCAGCCGCGTTGATCTTGCGGTCGATGGTGACGATCGGGATGTGCTTGGCCGACGCGGAGCGCAGCACCGGCTCCCAGCCGTCGGAGTTGAGCGGCGCGATCACCAGCAGGTCGGCGCCCTTGGCGATGAGGTCCTGGACGTCGCTGATCTGCTTGGAGAACTGTGACTGGGCGTTGGAGGTCAGCAGCTTCACGCCCCGCTTCTGCGCCTCGGCCTTGATCGAGGCGGTCTCCGCGATCCGGAAGGGGTTCGCCTCCTTCTCGGACTGGGAGAAGCCCACGGTCGCGGTCTTGAGGTCGATCTTCTTGCCGCCGTAGGCGTCGATGGCGCAGGTGGGGCCGGCGCCCGCGCTGGGCGACGCGACGACCTGGCCCGGGTCGCCCTGGCTGGTGGAGCTCTTGTCCTGGTCGGCGTCGTCCTCCGACTTGGCGCATCCGGAGACGAGCGCGAGGCTCGTGACGAGGCCGGTGGCGAGGAGGGTCCGGACAGAGGTTCGGCGAAGGATGGCGGTCGGCTTCATGGAGTCCCCAAACGGCACGCCCCGGCGCTGAGAGCGCTCCCGGGGAAGTTCGGCTCTTGCGGTCAACTCGCTGTGCACGTCGTTCAGGGGAGGTTTTTACATCGTTGGAAGATGGCTGTAAACCCTTCGGCCCGAAATCTCGTCAGCGCCGCCCCAGGGTGCTCTCGCGCTCCACGAGCCGGAAATCCGCGGTCAGTTCACGCCCGCCCGGCTCCGCGCGGCCCGACAGGCTGCGCAGCAGCGAGGCCACCGCCATCCGCGCGATGGCCGGCTTGTCCGGCGAGATGGTGGTCAACGAGGCGGCCCCGAACCGGCCCTCCTCGATGTCGTCGAACCCGACCACCGCGACGTCCCACGGCACCCTCAGCCCCCGCTCGTGCAGCACCCGCATCGCACCGATCGCGACCAGGTCGTTGTAGGCGAAGACCGCGTCCGGGCGTACCCCGGAGTCCAGCAGCCGGGCCATCGCCCGCGCGCCCTCGTCGCGGTTCCAGCCGCCGACCGGCACCACCAGGCTGTCCGGCGAGGGTACCCCCGCGGCCGTCAACTCCTCGCGCCAGCCCACGAGTCGCAGCTGGGCGGGCCGGTTGGCCGAGTCGGTACGGGCCCCCAGGTAGGCGATCCGAGAGCGGCCCCAGCCCAGCAGATGGCGTACTGCCGACCGTGCCGCGGCCACGTTGTCGATGGCGATGTGGTCGTAGGGCGCGTCGTACTCCCGCTCGCCGAGGAGCACGAGCGGCACGTCGTCGGCCCGGCCGCGCAGGTCGTCGGCCTCCAGCTCCAGCGGGCTGAGGATCAGACCGTCGATCACATTGGCCCGGAAGCCCTGGGTGACCAGGACCTCCTGCTCGCGGTCGCCCCGGGTGTGGTCCAGCAGCACGGTGAACTCGTGCTCGGCGGCGGCGTCGATGACCGCTCCGGCCAGCTCCGCGAAGTAGGGGTTGCCGAGCTCGGGCACGGCGAGGGCGATGATGCCGGTGCGCCCCTTGCGTAGATGACGTGCCGTCAGATTCGGTCGGTAACCGAGCTCGTCGATGGCCTCCTGGACCTTGGCACGCATGGCCGGAGTGACGTGCGGGTAGTTGTTCACGACGTTCGAGACGGTCTTGATCGAGACGCCGGCGTGCTCCGCGACGTCCTTCAGGCTGACCCGCAAGGGATCTCCTCTTCCTCGATGGGCGACCTTCCGCCAGGGCTTTTGTCATGAGCCTGGACAGGGGCCGGTCGCCGTGCTGTGATGCCAACTGCCGTTCCTTCCAACGTTGTACAGACTGAAGCAGCGAGCCGCCACCCTTCCTCAGCCAAGGAGGATTCGTGCGCATCAGACGATTCAGAGACAGACTCGCCCTACTCCTCGCCGCGGCGCTCGGCATCGCGGGACTCACCGCCGCCCCCGCCGCGACCGCGGCCGACGACCCCGTCGAGGTCCACGGGCTCAAGGGCGACTACTACACCCAGTCCGCCCCCGGAGCCTTCGACTTCCACGAGCTCAAGGCCACCGGATTCGACCCCCGACTCGACTTCGACAACCTGGAGCCGCGACTGAACTTCGCCACCGGGCGGTCCGACGACGTCAGCGTCCGCTGGACCGGCAGGATCGTGCCCGAGAAGACCGGCGCCCACACCTTCTCGATCATCGGCGACAACGGCTTCCGGCTGTGGGTCGACGGGAAGCTCGCCATCGACCACTGGGTCGACGACTGGGACCGGGAGCAGACGTCCGGCCCCGTCGACCTGACCGCCGGGCACGCCTACGACATCAAGGTCGAGTACTTCGAGCACTACGGCGGCTCCAACCTCCATCTGCGCTGGACACCGCCCGGCGGCAGCAAGACGGCCGTCCCGCAGTCGGCGTTCCGGCTGCCCGACGGATACGTTTACGACGGCGCCATCGCGACCACGGTCGCCCGCGACGGCCGTACGCTGCGCCTCGACTTCGCGCAGCCGCTTACCGCGCCGCCTGCCGGATTCACCGACCACGTCGAGGCGGTGATCGGCGGCGCCAAGTGGCCCGTGAACGGGGCGAAACTGGACCCGGCCGACCCCAAGGCCCTGCTCGTCGAGCTCAAGGAACCCGTCGTCGGCAACAAGACCGGCACGGCCAAGGGCACCGCGGACCTGCGCTACGACGGCAAGGGCGGCCTCTCCGGCACGAACGGCAACGTTGTCAGTGCCTTCTGGAGCAGCGGCGCCAACCACTCCACCTACGAACTGCGCACGAAGTGGGCGGACGAGGTCGGACCGGACAACGCCCACCCCGAGTACCCGCGACCCCAGCTGACCCGCGCCAACTGGCGCAACCTCAACGGCCAGTGGCAGTTCGCCGCGGCCGGGGCCGGCGAACAGCCCCCGGTCGGCAAGACCCTCGGAGAGAAGATCCTCGTCCCGTACCCCGTGGAGTCCCAGCTCTCCGGCCTCCAACGGCACGAGGACCGCATGTGGTACCGCCGCACCTTCACCGTGCCCGCGGACTGGAAGGTCGGCTCCGGCAAGCGGCTACGGCTCAACTTCGGCGCGGTCGACTGGCACTCCCAGGTGTACGTCAACGGCACCAAGGTCGCCGAACACAAGGGCGGCTACGACAAGTTCAGCGCCGACATCACCGACGCGCTGAAGCCCGGCCGCACCCAGGAGCTGATCGTCGGCGTCTACGACCCGACCGACACGCGGGGCGGCGAGAACCCGCCGATCGGCAAGCAGAGCCTGGACCCCAGCGGCATCTGGTACACGCCGTCCTCGGGCATCTGGCAGACGGTGTGGATGGAGCCGGTCGCGGCCGACCATGTCGACTCGCTCAAGCTCACCCCCGACGTCAAGAACGGCAGGCTCACCATCGAACCGCGGGGCGTGCGGGACGGAGTACCGGTCACGGCCACGGCGTACGCCGGGAAGAGCAGGGTCGGCACGGTGACCGGCAGCACCGGACAACCGCTGGTCCTGAAGATCGACAACCCGCGCCTGTGGTCGCCCGACGACCCGTTCCTCTACGACCTCAAGGTGCGCGTCGGCGCCGACCGGGTCAGCAGCTACTTCGGCATGCGGTCCATCGCCGTCGAGCAGGTGAACGGCACCCCGCGCACCATCCTGAACGGCAAGCCCGTCTTCATGATGGCCACCCTCGACCAGGGCTTCTGGCCCGACGGACTGCACACGGCGCCGACCGACGAGGCCCTCGCGTACGACCTGAAGCTGCACAAGCGGACGGGCTTCAACGCGGTCCGCAAGCACATCAAGGTGGAACCCGACCGCTGGTTCTACTGGGCGGACAAGCTGGGCCTGATGGTCTGGCAGGACATGCCCTCGATGACCCCCGGGGTCAACCCGAACGCCGCGTCCCGTGCCCAGTTCGAGCACGAGATGAAGCAGATGATCGACGAGCACATCAGCAGCCCCTCGATCGTCATGTGGGTGACGTTCAACGAGGGCTGGGGCCAGTACGACGTGGGCCGCGTCGCCGCCCAGGCCAAGGCCTGGGACCCGACACGGCTGGTCAACAACATGTCGGGCCTCAACCTGGGGGCCGACGGCGGCACCGGCGACATCATGGACGAGCACGGCTATCCGAGCCCCGCGCTGCCCCCCGCCCCCGACGGGAAGCGGGCCCTGGTCAGCGGCGAGTACGGCGGTCTCGGCCTCGCGGTGCCCGGTCATGCCTGGTCGGTGCAGCAGTCGTACGTGGACGTCGACCCCGCGACGTACACCGACACCTATCTCGCCCGCCTCGACGAGGTACGCAAGCTCGTCTGCAAGGGGAGCAACGGCGCCGTCTACACCCAGATCTCGGATGTGGAGGGCGAGTTGAACGGGCTGGTGACCTACGACCGCAAGGTGGTCAAGCCCGATGTGAAGCGCTTCAAGGCGGCCCACGACGCGCTGATCCACGACGCGTCGCAGGCGATCCCGGCGGGCTGCTCCTGACCGCGGGGCGCACCCGCACGACGCCTCCCCGCCGCTGCCCGCGCGCCCCGTCCTGACCCGCTCAGGGTCGTCGTACGGCTCGCCCTCTCCCACGGGAGCGGGCGGGCCGTACCCCCTCTTCCCCTCTGTCCCCACAGGAGCACCCGAATGCCCCTCGACAGACGCCTCTTCCTGCAGACGGGCTCCCTGGCCCTGGGAGCCCTCACCCTCGGCACGGCCTCCCCGGCCGCCGCGGCGGCCGGCCCCCTGCCGGACGCCTTCACCCGCCTGCCGCCCGGCAGCATCACCCCGCGCGGCTGGCTCGACGGGCAACTGCGGCAGCAGCTCGCGGGCCTGTGCGGCCGCTATGCCGAGCGCTCCCACTTCCTTGACTTCGCCACCAGCGGATGGGTCCACCCGGAGAACGGCGGCTGGGAGGAACTGCCTTACTGGCTGCGCGGATACGTCCCCCTGGCCATCGCCACCCGCGACACCACGGCGCTCGAACAGTCCCGCCGCTGGATCGACGCCATCCTCGCCACCCAGCAGAGCGACGGCTTCTTCGGCCCGCGGGCCCTGCGCACCTCGCTCAACGGCGGCCCCGACTTCTGGCCCTTCCTCCCGCTGCTCCAGGCCCTGCGCAGCTACGAGGAGTACGCGCGCGACGAGCGGATCGTGCCCTTCCTGACCCGCTTCCTGCGCTTCATGAACGCCCAGGGCCGGGGAGCCTTCGACACCAGCTGGGTCTCACTGCGCTGGGGCGACGGTATGGACGTGGCGCTGTGGCTCCACCGCCGCACCGGCGACGGCTTCCTGCTCGACCTCGTCGACAAGATGCACACCTACGGAGCCGACTGGACCGGCCCCCTGCCGAGCCCGCACAACGTCAACATCGCCCAGGGCTTCCGCGAACCGGCCCAGTACGCCCAGCGCTCGGGATCCGCCGCGCACACGCAGGCCACCTACCGTGCGTACGAACAAGTCATGGACGGCTACGGCCAGTTCCCCGGCGGCGGCCTCGCGGGTGACGAGAACATCCGCCCCGGCTTCGGCGACCCCCGGCAGGGCTTCGAGACCTGTGGCGTCGTCGAGTTCATGGCCAGCCACGAACTGCTCACCCGCGTCACCGGCGACCCGGTGTGGGCGGACCGCTGCGAGGACCTCGCCTTCAACATGCTGCCCGCCTCCCTCGACCCCGAGGGCAAGGCCATCCACTACATCACCAGCGCCAACAGCGTCGACCTGGACAACGCCCGCAAGACGCAGGGGCAGTTCCAGAACGGCTTCGCCATGCAGGCGTACCAGCCGGGCGTCGACCAGTACCGCTGCTGCCCGCACAACTACGGCATGGGCTGGCCCTACTTCAGCGAGGAACTGTGGCTGGCCACGCCCGACCACGGCCTGGCCGCCGCCATGTACGCCCCGTCCCGCGTCACCGCACAGGTCGCGGGCGGTACGCCGGTGACCGTCACCGAGGACACCGACTACCCGTTCCGCGAGACGATCACCCTCACGGTCCAGACCCCGCGCCCGGTCGCCTTCCCGCTGTACCTGCGGATACCCGGCTGGTGCACGGCGCCCCAACTCCGCGTCAACGGAGGGATCGTGGCGGCCGGGGACGGTCCTGCGTTCGTCCGCGTCGAGCGCACCTGGGCGAACGGCGACCGGGTGTCCCTGCGCCTGCCGCAGCGCACCACCGTGCGCACCTGGCACGGCAACCGCGACTCCGTGAGCGTCAGCCACGGCCCCCTCGCCTACGGGCTGCGGATCGGCGAGCAGTACGTCCGCTACGCGGGCACCGACACGTTTCCCGAGTACGAGGTGCATGCCACCACGCCCTGGAACTACGGCCTCCTGCCCGGCACTTCACCGGTCCTGCGGCGCACGGACGGCCCGCTCACCGGCGATCCGTTCACCCACGAGGGCAGTCCCGTCCGGATCCTGGCCAAGGCGCGCCGCCTGCCCGAATGGGTCGCCGACAACGAGCACGTCGTCGCCCCGCTCCAGCAGAGCCCGGCGCGCAGCAGGGAGCCCGTCGAGACCGTCACGCTGCTTCCGCTGGGGGCGGCACGGCTGAGGATCGCGTCCTTCCCGACGGCCGCCCCGGACGGCACCCCGTGGATACCGGAGCCCCCGTTCCGCCGCATCCTCAACCGGCACAGTGGCAAGGTGCTGGCCGTCGACCGGATGTCCACCGCCAACAGCGCCCGGGTCGTGCAGTTCGAGAACTCCGGGACGGGCGACCACGCCTGGCAGCTGATCGACAAGCCGGACGGCTGGTTCCTCATCCGCAACGGCCACAGCGGCAAGGTGCTCGGCGTCGACGGCATGTCCACCGCCAACAGCGCCCATGTGGTCCAGTACGAGGACAACGGCACCGCCGATCACCTGTGGACCTTCGTCGACCGGGGCGACGGCTGGTTCCTGGTCCGCAACAAGCACAGCGGCAAGGTGCTCGGTGTCGACGGGATGTCGACGGCGAACAGCGCACAGGTGGTGCAGTTCGACGACAACGGCACCGCGGATCACCTGTGGCGGTTCGCGTAACAGCCGAACTGACCTGCCGGTCACGACTCTTGACGAGTACGCACGACGAAGAATGCTCGCGCTGTGCTGTGACAGCGTTGTCCAAGCCTTGAGGAGGCGTCCCCGCCCATGAGATGGACCCAACGACTACGCGGTGCGAGAACGGCGGTCGCGGCGGCCGTGCTCCTCGGCGGCACACTCGCCGGCCCGGCCGCTCAGGCCGCCGGGCCACGCGACGGTCAACTCACCGATCTGGTCAACCCGTTCATCGGAACGGAGAACGAGGGCAACACCTATCCCGGCGCCGCTGTGCCCTTCGGCATGGTGCAGTTCTCCCCGGACACCGGCCACAACACCGGCTACGACTACTCCCAGAACCACATCCGCGGCTTCTCCCTCGTCCATCTGTCGGGCGTCGGCTGCGGCCTCGGCGGCGACCTGCCCGTGCTGCCGACGACCGGTGACGTCACGCGGACGGACTACGCCCAGTACCAGGCCGAGTTCAGCCACGACAGCGAGAAGGCGAGCCCCGGCTACTACAAAGTCGGACTCAAGACCGGCATCGACGCCGAGCTGACGGCCACCGCGCGCACCGGCGTACAGCGCTACACCTTCCCGGCCACGGACAAGGCCAATGTGCTGCTCAACACCGGGCAGTCGCTGCACAGCACCATCTCCACCAAGGTCGAGATCCTCGACAACCGGACCGTGCGCACGGCGATCACCGGCAGCGGCTTCTGCCAGCCCACGAAGCCGTACACCGTGTACACGATCACCCGCTTCGACCGGCCGTTCACGACCTCGGGCACCTGGAACGGCGACACGGTCACCGAGAGCTCCCGGCAGTCGGTGAGCAACGGCCGGAACGGCGCCTTCGTCCGCTTCGACACCACCGAGGACCGTACGGTCGAGGCGACCACCGCGCTCTCGTACGTGGATGCCGACGGCGCGGCAGTCAACCTCCGTTCCGAGGGCGGCCGTTCGTTCGACGCCGTCCGTGGGGCGGCCCGCCGCGCCTGGGAGGACCGGCTCGACGACGTACGCGCCCAGGGCGGCGGCGACACCCTGCGCCGTACGTTCTACTCGTCGCTCTACCGGTCCTTCCTCGCGCCGAACATCGGCAGCGACGCCGACGGCCGCTACACCGGCTGGGACCAGAAGATCCACCGCGCCCAGGGGTTCACGTACTACCAGAACTGGTCGCTGTGGGACACCTACCGCACCCAGTCGCAGCTGCTGTCCCTGCTCGCGCCGCGTGAGGCGCGGGACATGGCGATCTCCGTCATCAAGATCGACGAGGAGAGCGGCTGGCTGCCCAAGTGGGGCTACGGCACGGTCGAGACGAACATCATGACCGGCGACCCGGTCACCCCGTTCCTCACCAACGCCTATCAGCAGGGCCTGCTCAAGGGGTACGAGGAGCGGGCCTACCGCGCCCTGAAGAAGAACGCCGACGGGGTGCCGCCCGCCGACTCGCCGGCGGTGGGCCGCGAGGCGAACAAGGAGTACATGGCGAACGGCTTCGCGCCGTACGTCAAGGGCCGGCCGCACGCGAAGCCCGGTGACTCGGACTACGACCACGGGGCGTCCGCGACGCTGGAGTACGCCCTGTCGGACGCGATGCTCGGGGCGATGGCCCGGGATCTGGGCCATGACGCGGATGCCGCGCGCTATGCCGCACGGGCCCAGAACTACCGCACCGTCCATGACGGTTCGACGGGATTCTTCCGGGCGCGGGACGCCTCCGGCGTCTTCACCGGACCGGCGGACCCGGCACAGAGCGAGGGCTTCCACGAGGGCACGTCCTGGCAGTACCAGTGGCTGGTGCCGCAGGACCTGCCGGGCATGGTCGGCCTCATCGGCGGCAAGCAGGCGGCCAACGACCGGCTCGACTCGTTTTTCGCGTACGAGCAGCTGCTCAAGGACCCCGCGAAGACCGCCCGCGAGGTGTGGGTCAACGGCCCGTATGACTACTACAACGCGGACAAGTACAACCCGCAGAACGAGCCCGACCTCATCGCCCCGTACACCTACCTCTCGACCGGTCAGCCGTGGAAGACGACCGACGTGGTGCATGCCGCGCTGACCCTGTTCACGGACACGCCGACCGGGATGACCGGCAACGACGACCTGGGCACGATGTCCGCCTGGAACGTGCTCTCGTCCATCGGGATCTTCCCGGTGCAGCCCGGCTACGACACCTGGGGCCTGTCGACGCCCGTCTTCGAGCGGGTCGACCTGACGCTCGACCGGCGCTACTACCCGCGCAGCGCCCTGACGGTCACGGCACCGGGCACCTCGGACAGCGACCGGTACATCCAGTCGGCCCGCGCGGACGGGTCCCCGTACGGCCGTACGTATCTGACGACCGACGCGCTGCGAGGACTGCGCTCGCTCTCCTTCACGGTCGGCTCCGAGCCGTCCGGGTGGGGGACGTCCGCCGATGCCGCGCCGCCGGCCCTGAAGTGAGCACGAAGAGGACAGGCTGCACCTCAGACGCTCCTTGAGCCCCTTGAGTCCCACCCCTCTCACGAGGGGTGGGACTTAATCTGCTGTTAACTGTGCGTAGCTTGATCGTACTTGACCGTAATCGCTTGTCGGCGGTTGACTGCTTGCTCACCCGTCGTTGACATGAGAGCAAGCCTTTGACTCGAGGTGAGAGCGAACCTGTGACACCTGACCTCCTGGCACCACTCGACCTGGCGTTCTGGAACATCGAGTCCGCCGAGCACCCCATACACCTGGGTGCCCTCGGCGTCTTCGCGGCCCACTCGCCCACCGCGGGCGCGCACGCCGCCGATCTGCTCGCGGCGCGCGCGGCCGCGGTTCCCGGGCTGCGCATGCGGATCCGTGACGTCTGGCAGTGGCAGCCACGCGCCCCGCTCGCCTTCGGGAGCGCGGCCCGCGAACCCGCGCCCGACTTCGAGCCGCTCGACCACGTCCGGCTGCACGCGCCGACCGCGGACTTCCACGCGGTCGCGGGCAGGCTGATGGAACGCCCGCTGGAGCGCGGGCGGCCGCCGTGGGAGGCGCATGTGCTGCCCGGCGAGGACGGCGTGTCGTTCGCCGTGCTCTTCAAGTTCCACCACGCGCTCGCCGACGGGCTGCGGGCGCTCATGCTGGCCGCCGCCATCATGGACCCGGTGGACATGCCGGAGCTCCGCCGACGTCCCGCCGAGCCGCCCAGGGGGCTCCTCCCGGACGTCCGCAAGCTGCCGGGCCTCGTCCGCGGCACCCTCTCCGACATGGGCCGTGCCCTCGACATCGGCGCCTCCGTCGCCCGTGCCACCCTGGACGTCCGCTCCTCGCCCGCCCTGACCTCACAGCCCACCGGAACCCGCCGTACCGCGGGCGTGGTCCTCGACCTGGACGATGTGCACCGGGTCCGCAAGAGCGTCGGCGGCACCGTCAACGACGTCCTGATCGCCGTCGTCGCCGGCGCCCTGCGCACCTGGCTCGACGAGCGCGGCGACGGCAGCGCGGGCGTCACACCCCGTGCCCTGATCCCCGTCTCCAAACGCCGCCCGCGCACCGCGCACCCCCAGGGCAACCGGCTCTCCGGGTACCTGATGCCGCTCCCCGTCGGCGACCCGGACCCGCTCGGCCGGCTGCGGACGGTGCGGACGGCGATGGACCGCAACAAGGACGCGGGGCCCAACCGGGGAGCCGGCGCCGTCGCCCTGCTCGCCGATCATGTGCCGCCGCTCGGGCACCGGCTCGGCGGGCCCGTCGTCGGCCAGGCGGCCCGGCTGCTGTTCGACATCCTCGTCACCAGCGTGCCGCTGCCCAGCCTCGGCCTGAAGCTCGGCGGCTGCCCGCTCGCCGAGGTCTATCCGTTCGCCCCGCTGGCCCGCGGGCAGGCGCTGGCGGTGGCCGTCTCGACGTACCGCGGGCGTGTCCACTACGGGCTCGTCGCCGACGCCGAGGCCGTGCCGGACCTGGATCTGCTGGCGCGTGCGCTGTCCGAGGAGGTGGAGACGCTGATCGCCGCCTGCGGGTCCTGAGGCCCCTGAAGGCCCGTCGCCTGCGGTTCCTGACGGCCGTTGATCATCTCGGGTTTGGTGCTGCGCACCATTGCTCCGTAAAATTCCGCCTTCGACAGCGAGCGCGGTTCGAACGCGGCGCACAACCCGAGGAACGGCAACGGCGATGACGGTGACAGAGGACGGCCCCGCGGCCATGGACGAGATGTCCTACGGGCCTGGCATCGACCCCGAGCGGCTGGCCGTCTGCCTCAGCGTGCTCGACGAACTCGAGAAGATCGAGGTCGACCACCCCGATGCCATCGCCGTGCGGCGCGCCACCGCGGGCATCTACCGCACGGTCAAGCAGCGCCGCCGTCAGGAGCGCCGGGCCGCCAAGACCGCCCACGACAAGGCGGTCACCGAGGCCACGGCGACCGGCTCCGCGCAGCGCATCGACGACGAGACCGAGGGCATCCTGCCCTCGTCCGTGACCGGGGCCGGAGAGATCGCGGGGATACTCCAGCGCCCGCGCTCCTGCTACATCTGCAAGGCGCGGTACGTCGAGGTCGACTACTTCTACCACCAGCTCTGCCAGGACTGCGCCGCCGAGAACCGGTCCCGCCGCGACGCCCGAGCCGACCTCACCGGCAAGCGCGCGCTGCTCACCGGCGGCCGCGCCAAGATCGGCATGTACATCGCGCTGCGCCTGCTGCGCGACGGCGCGCACACCACGATCACCACGCGTTTCCCGAACGACGCGATCCGCCGCTTCAAGTCCATGCCCGACAGCGACGAGTGGATCGGCCGTCTGAAGATCGTCGGCATCGACCTGCGCGACCCGGCCCAGGTCGTCGCCCTCGCCGACTCGGTCGCCGCCGCGGGCCCGCTCGACATCCTGATCAACAACGCGGCCCAGACCGTACGCCGCTCCCCGCAGGCATACAGCGAACTGGTCGCCGCCGAGGCGGGCCCGCTGCCCGCCGGTGAGCTGCCGCCCGCCGAGGTGATCGGCACCTTCGGCTCCGGCGCCGTCGCCGCGCTCCCGGTCGCCGGGGGCGGCGCGCTCACCGCGCAGGACGTCACCGATCTGGCCCTGGTCTCCGGCTCGGCCTCCCTGGAGCGGATCGCGGCCGGTACGGCGATCGACGCGGGGGGGCTCGTCCCCGACCTGCACGACACCAACAGCTGGATCCAGGCGGTCGAGGAGGTCACGCCGGTCGAGCTCCTCGAGGTCCAGCTCTGCAATTCGACGGCGCCGTTCATCCTGATCAGCCGCCTGCGCGCGGCGATGGCGGCCGCCGGCGCCAGGCGCACGTACATCGTGAACGTCTCCGCGATGGAGGGCGTCTTCAACCGCGGCTACAAGGGCGCGGGCCACCCGCACACCAACATGGCCAAGGCCGCCCTGAACATGCTCACGCGCACCAGCGCCCAGGAGATGTTCGAGAAGGACCGCATCCTGATGACAGCCGTCGACACCGGCTGGATCACCGACGAGCGCCCGCACCCCGACAAGATGCGTCTCGCCGACGCGGGCTTCCACGCACCCCTCGACCTCATCGACGGGGCGGCCCGCGTGTACGACCCGATCGTCCGGGGCGAGCAGGGCGAGGACCTGTACGGCGTCTTCATGAAGGACTACGCGCCCGGCAAGTGGTGACGGCGGGTGCCGGCCACGGAGCTCACCGTCGCGTGAACGTGCCCAGGTGGACGTGCCGGGGCCGCCCTGGTCCCCGGCCCCGGCGGTCACCGCGTGCCGTCAGTCGACGGCTCCCAGGCGCGCGTGCTGGGCCGCCACCAGCTCCAGGACCGTGCGCCAGTCCTCCATGACCCCGGCGTCCAGGCCGACGACCTTGCCCGCGTCGTCGGCCTGCCGCAGGGTCACCGCGTCCTCGGACATCGGATCGCGCTCGAACGCGGCGGCCTCGTGCGGCGTCATGGCACCGCCCTGCACCGTCAGGGTCAGCGCGCTCTGCGGGGACAGCCCGCGGCCCGGCGACGTGGTCGCCAGATAGCGCTTCGCCGCGACATGCATCCGTACGAGGCGGGAGACCCGCTCGCCGAGCAGGGGCCGTACCGCGTCGGCCGCGACGTCGGCGTGACCGGCGTCGTCACCCGGCCTGAGCAGATGGCCTATGTCGTGCACCAGGCCCGCCACCTGGAGTTCCTTGTCGCTGGGATGGCCGCGGCGCAGCAGTGCGGCGGTCTGCAGCGCGTGATCGTGCAGATCGACCGGGTCGCCACTGCGGTCCGGGGTGTCCCAAGCGCCCCGGCAGGCGTGCAGCAGATCCATCAGCTCCTCGACGCTGCGCAGCTCCATGCGTCAGTCCTCCCGCGAGAAAAGCCGTTGCCGTGCGTCAGCAGATCATGGCCGCCTTGCGAATCGGCCAACGGGACCTGAACTGCGTCCCGTGTTCAAAGATGGGTGGACCCGTTCCCCTTTTCCGGTACGCCGCCCGTCTTTGCCGGTGCGCCGCCGGTCAACAGGGCTGGGATCACTCCGTGTTCGGCCACCAGGACGGCGCCCCAAGTCCGGTGGTGAGCGCGCGGGTCCGGGCACGGCCCAGGGGCGGTATTGAGCCGAATGGGCGGCCTCGAAGAGGGCATCATGTTTCAAATCACCGCAGATTGGGGCCTGATGGATGCTGGGTGACGCGTGACAGTAACCTCTTGTTTTCAGCCCCATCGAGCGGGTGCCCGCTCATTTGGTTAATCTATAAGGGACGGACAGCTTTTCGGGGTTCCACCCACACCCACGGTCCGTCCCGGGACAAGCCGGTCACCACGGCCTGCTCTCAGACGAGTTACCGGCGCCACCGCGTCCCTGACTGTCTTCGATTCAGACCCGAGCGGGCGTCAGGCGACCGGAGCGGACCGGACCTGTACGTCCCGAGGGTGACCCGACACATAAGGAGTGCGCGGTGACACCGGAGAAGACGAATCGCGATCAGCGCCCCAAGGAACGCGTGGAGCGCGCGGTCCGTGGGCCCGAGAAGAAGCTCGGAAGCCTCGACGTGTGGGCCAGGTCCGCCCCGATCCGCCTCGCGGGTTACGAGGACGACCTCGCCGAGCCCCACATCCTGCCCAGCGTCGACTGACCCCCGGCAGGAACCGTCGCGATCGCCGAGAGCATGGGCGTGCCGGACTCACTCCCATGCCGATCAGGTGAGCCGCGGCCGACGACCGGCCGCGGATCCGGCCTTTCCGGCACCGCATCGTCGCCGCCGAGACCTGCACCTGGGACCCGGGCACCTCCGAGGAGGTCGCCCGGGTCCACGCGTTGCGCCACTGCTAAAACCTGACGCCGACGTCAGGTGCGGCTCTGGCCCAGCGGCGCCGTCCGCTGCCACGGGTGCAGCTTCTCCAGCTGTTCCGCCAGCTCCAGCAGCTCCGCCTCCGACCCCGGGCTTCCCACCAGCTGTACGGCGCAGGGGGCGCCCGAGGGCAGGGTGCCGAACGGGACGGACATGGCGGGCCAGCCGGTGAGGTTCCAGGGCGGCGTCGTCGGCGAGTAGTGCGAGTTGGCCAGCATGTTGCGCAGCCAGCCGCGCTCGTGCCAGGGCCCGGCCTTGGGGGAGCGGCGGGCGAGGGCCGGCATGAGCAGGATGTCGTGCTCGGCGAAGAACGGGGTCAGGCGGCTGCGGACGCGTTCGCGGTGGTCGCCGGTGCGGACGGTGCGCAGGAGGCGGCGACCAAGAGCCGCGTGGACCCGGGTCCGCCGGGCCAGCAGCGCCGGGTCGAGGCCCTCGGCGCTCTCCGCGGTGCCCGCCGTCCAGAGCTGGAGCGCGGTGAGGCTCAGCGAGAGGGGATATGGCGGGTCGGCGCGCCGTATCCTGTGGCCCGCCCCGGCCAGCAGCCCGGCCGCATCCCGGACCGCGGTCCTGTACGGCGTGCCGATGGTGACTCCGGCGATCGGGCTGCGCAGCGACACGGCGATCTTCCACGGGGCCGGCTCGTCCCGGCGAACGAACTCCGTGTCCGCGAGGACCGAGAGCATCAGACGGAGGTCCTCGACCGTGGTCGCCAGCGGGCCGTGCTCGGCCATGCCGAACCAGTCACCGCCGTCGAACCCCGTCGGAACCACGCCGCGACCCGGCTTGAGCGTGACGAGGCCGCAGTTGGCCGCGGGTATGCGCAGCGAGCCCATGCCGTCGTTGCCGACGGCGACCGGCACCAGGCCGGCGGCCACCGCGGCCGCGCTGCCGCCCGACGAACCGCCCGCCGAGCGTGTGGTGTCCCAGGGGTTGCGGGCGATGCCGTACACGCTGTCCGTAGTGCCGACGATGCACAGTTCGGGCACGTTCGTCAGGCCCACGACCACCGCGCCCGCCGCCCGCAGCCGGGCCACGGTGACGTGGTCCTCGTCAGCGGGCGTCTCCGGAGTCGCGGCGGACCCGTTCCTGTTCGACTCGCCGCGTACGGCCAGGTTGTCCTTGATGGCCACGGGCACGCCCGCGAGGGGGAGTTCGGCCAGGTCGGAACGGGCCGCCACCTCGTCCGCCTCGGCGAGCGCCGCGTCCGCCCGTACGGTGCGGAAGGCTCCGACCTGCCCATCGAGCCGCTCGATCCGTGCGAGGTGCTCGGCCACGACTTCCCGGGGTGTGGCGCGCTTCTCGCGTACGGCTGCGGCGATCTCGATGGCGGTCCGGCCGACCCAGGTGGTCACGGGCGCTCCTCGTCGTACTCGTCAGTAGGGTGGAGAGCACTCTGCCCCGGGGTCAGGTGTTGTGTCGAGAGCTGACGCCCTTGAACTTTCCATTCTCCGACCGTCCGACGGCGACCCACGGCTCCCTCCCCGACGGAACGCCTGGCTAGTCCCTGATGCGGCGCTCCTCCTCCGTCTCCAGTCGCATCGGCGGCACGTAGTCGCGCACGTACGTCCGGTGCCAGCACGCGCCCGTCTCCCGCAGCTCGCGCCACGTCGTGTACCGGTACTGGAAGAGGCGGGCGCGGACGTAGCGGGGCGGGGCGTCGGCGGGGAAAGGGGAGCGGCGCAGCAGCCGTAGCGTCTCGCGGTCGTTCTCCAGGAGCCGCTCCACCAGACCCGAGAACCAGGAACCGGCGTAGGCGGGGGAGAGCGCAGCGAACCACATCAGCCAGTCGAGCCGCAGATGGTACGGCGCGAACTGGCGCGGCCAGTAGCGCGGATCGCCGGGCTTGCCCTTGAACTCGTACTCCCGCCACTTTGAGTCCGCGCGCGGGACGTCGTCCGCCGTGCCCTCGACGACCACCTCGTAGCGCACCCGGCTGATGCTGCCGAACGCCCCGTACGTGTTGACCAGATGGAGCGGGTCGAAGGAACGGTTCATGACCTGGCGCCGGGAGAGCAGATTGCGCGCCGGGCGATAGCTGAGGGCCAGCAGGCCCGCGGACACGGCGAGGACCACGATCACGTACCAGAGCGGTGGGCCGGCCACCCGCGGGGGAGTGGTGGGGAACTCGATCGCCGACAGGGCCACCACGATGGTGATCCAGTTCAGCCAGGCGAAGTTGCCGGACAGGACCAGCCACAGCTGGGTGAGGACCATCAGCGAGGCGGCGGCCGTCGCGATCGGCTGCGGAGTGAACAGCAGGACCGGGACAGCGAGTTGAGTGACGTGGTTCGCGGCCACCTCGACCCGGTGGAACGGCTTCGGGAGATGGTGGAAGAACCAGCTCAGCGGGCCCGGCATCGGCTGCGTCTCGTGGTGGTAGTCCAGGCACGTCAGCTTCCGCCAGCACGGGTCGCCCCGCATCTTGATCAGCCCGGCGCCGAACTCGACGCGGAACAGCACCCAGCGCAGCAGGAAGAGGACGACGACCGGCGGGGCCACCTCGTCATTGCCGAGGAACACGGCCAGGAAGCCGACCTCCAGGAGCAGGGACTCCCAGCCGAACGAATACCAGGTCTGGCCGACGTTGACGATCGACAGATACAGCGCCCAGGGAGCGAGCCACAGCAGCATCCCGCCCCAGAGCGGCAGTTGCGAGTCCAGGCCCGCGATCAACGCCACGGACACCGCGCAGCCCGTCCAGGCCCAGGCCGCGAAGAACCGGTCCGAATAGCGCAAGTGGAACACGCTCGGCGCGTCCCGGAACCGCACGCGCCCGAGGAAGCGGGGGACCGGCAGCATCCCGCGTTCTCCGATCAGCGCGCGGAACTGCAGTGCCGCGCCCAGGAACGCCATGAGGTACACGACGGCCAGTGCCCGCTGGAAGACCTGTCGGCTCAGCCAGTATTCGGGGGCGACGAACCACTCCACGTCGAGCACTCCTCTCCGTTCCATTGTGACGCTGGGTGACTGCCTCCGCTTGCGAGAGCCAACTTGCGTGAGCCAAGCGGGCGACGCAGACAATAGTGAACGATTCGCCCGGGATGAACGGGAGTACGTGGTGCACAAACCCACCAGAACCCTCGTCACAGCCTGCGTGCTCGCGGCGGCGCTCCTAGTCGCCGGCTGTGGCGTCGACAAGGAGAAGGACCAGGTGGCGCCCGACAGATCCAGTGGTGAGGTCTTCCTTGTGCCCGTCGCGGCCCAGGGTCCCGACCCCTTCACCGACACCACTGTGACCCCGCCGTCCGTCACCCGAATACCGCAACCGGCGTCCACCGGAACCGCCTCCGCCGCGCAGGGCGTGCGCTCGGTCTCCGGCGCCACGCCGGGCCTCTACGGCGGCATCCAGAACGCCGGCAGCTGCGATGTCGAGAAGCAGATCGGGTTCCTCGCCGCGGACCGGAGCAAGGCCCGTGCCTTCGCCCGGGCCTCGGGCAACTCCCAGGCCGCCATCCCGGACTACCTGCGCGGGCTGACCTCGGTCGTGCTGCGCGCCGACACGCGGGTCACCAACCACGGGTACGGCGACGGACGGGTGACCAGCTTCCAGTCGGTGCTCCAGGAGGGCACCGCCGTCCTCGTCGACAACCGGGGCGTGCCCCGCGTCCGCTGCGCCAGCGGCAACCCGCTGAACCCGCCCGTACCGGTCCGTGGGGACCCGGTCACTCAGGGCAAGCCCTGGGCCGGATGGCCCAGCGAGGTCGTCGTGGTGACGCCGGCGCCCACCGTGATCACCACCATCACGATCATCGACATCGCCGACAACACCTGGATCGAGCGCAGGATCGGCGACGACGGCCGCCAGGACCATGCCGTGCTGCCGCCCGACGGGTCCGAGCCCGACTGCGTCACGCCCACCGAGACGGATACGGGTCCGGATACCGGGACGGAGACCGGCGCGCCGCGAGCGACCGAGAGCGCCCCGGACCCGGCCACCGACTTCGGTCCCCCGCTGTCCGACGCGGCGAGGCTCGGGTCTTCGGCGGGGTGCCCCACGGCCACCGTCCCGGCCCCGCCGGCTACGGAGCCGGACAGCACGCCGAGCTCCCCGGTCGGAACTCCGCGCAGCGTCGACGCCCCGCCCGACGTCTTCGACAGCTGAGCTCACGCGCGGCCGGGGAGCCCGGAGACGGGCTCCCCAGAAGTCGAACATTCGGGCAAATCCTGGCAAGGTGGCTCCATGGTTGATCGGGGAGCGAGTGCCCTGTCACTCCCGGACGACTGGCCCGCCCACCCGGATCCGATCCTGGCGCTCAACCGCATGGGCAGCTTCGCCTGGGACCTGGACACCGGTCTGATGCTGATGGACGCCCAGGCGCACGAGGTCTTCGACGTGAGGCCGGAGGAGTACGACGGCCACCCCGAGACCCTGTCCCTGCGTGTCCCCCGGAGCGAGGGCATCCGCCTCGACACCCTGGTCGCCCAGGCCCTCAAGGACGGCAGCGAGAACTACGGCGCCTACTTCCGCGTCCGCTGCCGCGACGGTTCCCTGCGGTGGACCCACACCCAGGGCTGCATCCGCCGTGACGAGACCGGCAGACCACGCCGGATCATCGGCATCGTCCGCGACGCCACCCAGGAACTGGCGGAGGACGCGGCGCGCCTAGAGCAGGACGAACAGGACGAGGCCAGGCGCCAGCAGACGAACGTCGTGCAGATCACCACGGCCGCGCTCGCGCACGCCCGCACCGTCCAGGACGTCATCGACGTCCTCAAGGACTCCCAGGGCCTCACCCACCTCGGCGCGACGAGCCTGGTCATGGGCCTGGTGGAGGCCGCCCGGATCCGGCTGGTCGCGGAGGGGCCCGAGGGCAGCTTCGTACCCGGCACCCTGGTCACACGCATCGACGAGCAGTACCCGATGAGCGAGGTCGTGCGCACCCTCGCCCCGCGCTTCATCGAGTCGCCGGAGGACTTCGCCGCGTCGTATCCGCTGCTGTGGCCGCACATCACCGACCTCGGGATCACGTCGGCCGCGTATCTCCCGCTCATCGTGCAGGCCCGCCCCATCGGTGCCATGGGCCTGCTCTACAACGACCGGCGCGGCTTCACCCCGGAGGAGCGCAACGTCCTCGTCGCGCTCGGCAGCAGCATCGCCCAGAGTCTGCAGCGCGCCATGTTCTACGAGCAGGAGAAGGACCTCGCCCAGGGCCTGCAGCAGGCCATGCTGCCGCGCTCCATCCCCAGCGTGCCCGGCGCCGACATCGCCGTCCGCTACCGCTCCGCCTCCCTCGGCCGGGATATCGGCGGCGACTGGTACGACCTGATCCCGCTGCCCGGCGGCCGCGTCGGCGCCGTCATCGGTGACGTCCAGGGCCACGACACCCACGCGGCGGCCGTCATGGGCCAGCTGCGCATCGTGCTGCGCGCCTACGCCGCCGAGGGCCACACCCCGGCCACCGTGATGGCCCGCGCCTCGGTCTTCCTCCACGAACTCGACACCGAGCGCTTCGCGACCTGCCTGTACGCAGAGGCCGACCTGTCCACCGGAGTGGTCCAGCTGGTCCGGGCCGGCCATATCGACCCCCTGGTGCGGCACACCGACGGCAGCTGCCGCAGGCTGCCCCTCGACGGGGGGCTTCCGCTCGGCCTGTCCGCCGAGTTCGGGTGCCTCGAATATCCGGTCACCAGCATCGAACTCGACCCCGGGCACACCCTCCTGCTGTACACCGACGGCCTGGTCGAGCAGCCCGGCATCGACCTCGACGACGCCATGCGCACCCTGCGGGGGCTGGTCAGCTCCGGCCCGGACGACGTCCGCGACCTCGCCGACCGGCTCATCGACGTGGCCGAGGAGCGGGGCGGCGACGACGATGTCGCCCTGCTGCTTCTGCGCCGCCGCGGTCTCACCGACCAGCGGTCCGGCGGACGGCTTCAGCAGCATGTCGCCGCCGGCGATCCCGAGGCGCTCACCGAGGCACGTCACCTGATCCGCGCCGCGGTGCAGGCCTGGGGCGCCGACGAGCGCGCCGACGAGATCGAGCTGATCGCCGACGAACTGATCACCAACGCCCTGCTGCACACCGAGGGCTCCGCCATCGTCACCCTGCGCGTCCTCGCCGGCTCTGATCGCAGGCTGCGCGCCGAGGTCGAGGACTGCTCCAGCGCCCTGCCGCGCCGCCGGGAGGCCGGCGAGTCCGGCGTCTCCGGCCGCGGCCTGCTCCTCGTCGACCGGCTGACCGACGTGTGGGGCGTGGAGGCCCGCGGCGGCGGCAAATGCGTGTGGTGCGAGTTCATCGTCCCGGAAGAGGACTGACCAACGCAGGACCGGGCATCCCCGTACGCAGGACCGAGCATTCCCGTACGCAGGACTGACCATCCCCGTACGCAGGACTGACCATCCCCGTACGCGATCGACCGCTCCGGCAGGGCGCCTGCTGTTGTCGCTGCCGGATGGCACTCTGGACGTATGCCGGAACTGCCCGAGGTCGAAGCGCTCAAGGACTTCCTGGCCGACCATCTCGTCGGCCGTGAGGTCGTGCGCGTGCTGCCCGTCGCCATCAGTGTCCTCAAGACGTACGACCCGCCCGTCACCGCCCTGGAGGGACGCGAGGTCACGGCCGTGCACCGGTATGGCAAGTTCCTCGACATCGAGACGGACGGCCCGCACTTCGTGACGCACCTGGCCCGCGCGGGCTGGCTGCACTGGAGGGACACGCTGCCCGACGGACCGCCGCGCCCCGGCAAGGGCCCGCTCGCGCTGCGCGTCGCGCTGGCGACCGGTGAGGGTTTCGACCTCACCGAGGCCGGCACCCAGAAGCGGCTCGCGGTGTACGTCGTGCGGGACCCCGCGGAGATCCCCGGCGTGGCCCGCCTCGGCCCCGACCCGCTTGCCGATGACTTCGACGAGACGCGGTTCGCGAAACTGCTGGAGGGCGAGCGGCGCCAACTTAAGGGCGCGCTGCGCGACCAGAGCCTGATCGCGGGCGTCGGGAACGCGTACAGCGACGAGATCCTGCACGCGGCCAAGATGTCCCCCTTCAAGCTCGCCGCCTCGCTGACACCCGAGGAGATACGGCGTCTGTACGAGGCCCTGCGTTCGACCCTCACCGAGGCCGTCGAGCGCTCCCACGGTCTGGCCGCCGGACGTCTGAAGGCGGAGAAGAAGAGCGGACTGCGGGTGCACGGCAGGACGGGCGAGCCCTGCCCGGTGTGCGGCGACACCATCCGCGAGGTCTCCTTCAGCGACTCCACGCTGCAGTACTGCCCGACCTGCCAGACCGGCGGCAAACCGCTCGCGGACCGCAGGATGTCCCGGCTGCTCAAGTAGCGGCCGCTGACAGGCGAGGGCCAGAAAGAGCCGTTGATCAGCGGGACTTGGGCGTCGCCAGGGGTCAGTGGGACTGAGCGTTGCCAGGGGCCAGTGGGACTGAGCGTCGCCGGTGATCGGTGGACGTGAGCGTCGCCGGTGATCAGCGGGGCTGGAGCGTCACCAGGTGCTTGCCGTCCACCGTGCGCACCACGAAGCGGCTGATCTCCTTGGACGGGAGCGCGGCGCCGCCCTCCAGTCTGGTCATCTCTCCGTCGTGCGCGTGCACGAGCCAGCTGGTCACCGTCTGCTCGGAGCCGTCCTTGCCGAAGACCACGAGCTCACAGCTCCGCGGACCCCCGGCGTCCTTGACCTCGACGTCGATCTCGCTGCCCCAGTCCCGGTCCTGAGTCGTGACCTGGGCCCACACGCCGGTCCTCGCGTCCGTCGCGGCGACCTGTGTCGACCCGGGCCCGTGCTCGGTGACGATCGCGATCGCGGGCCCGCCCGCGGCGAGCACCACGGAGGCCGCCACCGCGTACAGCCGGCGCCTGCGCCCGGCCCGATTCCGTTTCGCCACCTCGCCGAGCAGCCGTTCGAGAAGCCGGGGTCCGGGGGCGGCGAAGGGGTGCACGGAGCGCGGTGTGGCCCGTCGGTAGAGCATCAACTGCCGTGTGGCGGAACGGAACTCAGTCACCTGCGCCGTGCACCGAGGGCACTCCATGAGGTGGTCCTCGAAGCGGAAGGCGTCCGCCTCGTCCAGCACGCCGAGCGCGTAGGCGCCGACGCCATGATGCCGTTCCAGGGACCTCATACCGAAACCGAATCCTCGTCGCGATGGTGCGGGGTGGGGGTGGTGCTGCTGTTGCCCACCGGTACGCACCAGACCGACGAATCACTCAAGACCCGCCCGGAATCGCGACCAAGACATTCGGAGCGAGCGGGCCCGCGGATTGGTGCGGGCCCAGAAAATTTGCTCGGACATCCCGCCGGCCCTCGTGGCCATCGCAGCTCGTGGCCGGAGGACCAGGTCAGGGGTGCAGGTCTCAGGAGGCGGTCAAGAGTGGAGGTCAGAGGAAGCGGCCGGGAGAGGAGGCCAGGAGAGGCGGTCAGATGTGGCTGTCAGAAGAGATGGATCGCCAGATGCCCCAGCGGCAGCCCGAGGCGCCACGCCGGCGTCCACACCTTCGGGCCGTCGTCGTCGCCCGGGACCGGGCCGCCACCGGGCACCGCGTCCAGGTCGGGGGCGAGCAGCTCGGTCTCCTCCAGCCAGCGCCAGGCCGCCGACGCCAGCGCCAGGTCCGGAGCGGGAGCACTGGACTCGGCGGCCTCGGTCGCAAGCCGCGCCATGTGCTCGCGCACCCAGTCCTGCCACGGCTGGTCGTACGCCGTCAGCGAAAGCCAGGTCTCCAGCTGCGAGACGACCCGGATGCCGGAGAGCTCGCCACCGCTGTCGGCAAGGAAGATGGTCAGCGCCAGCGCGTCGCGCCCGGCGCGGAACTCGAAGGACGTGGGCGGCATCAGGTCGCCGGTCCGCAGCAGTTCGTCGGCGATGTACTCGGCGTACAACCAGGCCATGGGGACGGTGAGTTCCTCACCGCCGGTGCCGTCCGTGCTCTCTTGACCTCTGTGCAGCATCCCTTTCTGCCCTCCTCCGGTTCACGTGCGCGATGCCCGTCCCGGGCCCCAACCGGAACACGGATGAGGCAAGCTGATTGCTCAACCATGGTCCTCAGCAAGGCGCTTTACGGAGGTTTGACTCGGCCTTCGGTTTCACCGCAGGTCGGCCGCGTATCCCGGAAGAACTCGGCGCAGGGCGCGCAGCGCGTAGTACGCGCGAGACTTCACGGTACCGGGCGGTATGCCGAGCGCAGCGGCGGCCTCCGCCACGCTCGCCCCTTGGAAGTACACCAGCACCAGGACTTCACGGTGCTCGGGAGTGAGAGTCTTCACAGCCTCCCGCACGTCGAGCGTCGCCGCGGACCGCTCGGCGTGATCGGCGCAGACGCTCGCACTGTCCAGCACCGCGTCGCCGACCTCCGCGGGGCGCGCCCGGCGGGCCCGCCGCGCGTCGATCGCGAGCCGCCGTCCCACGGTGAGCAGCCAGGGGCGTACCGAGTCGAAGTCGTCGGCACGCAGCGCCTCGGGGTGCTGCCAGGCGCGTACGAACGTCTCCTGCACCAGATCCTCGGCGCGCTGCCGGTCGCCGTCACAGAGCCGCAGCAGCAGCGCGAAGAGGGGCCGGCCGTGCTCGCGCTGCAACGCGGCCAGCTCGTGCTCGGCGGTCGTCCCGTGCGTGAAGGTGGTGGTTCCGGCCGTCATGGCCTGTATGCCAGCGGGTGCCGCTCCGCGGGGACAGGGCCAGGGCACGGGTCTGCGGTGGGCGGTCGAAGCTGTCGGTGAGCGGTGCGATGAACGGTCAATCGGGGGAGGGGACCTCCGCCGTCGGGTGCTGCGCTCGGACCCTGTTCGGGGGCGAGCCCTTGGACCTCGTGTCGCCCTGAAGGGCTCCTCCTCGAAGCCGGACGGGCTAAATCATGACGTTGTTCCTTGACTCGTAGCGGCCCTTTCATGTGGATTCTTGTTGATTCATATGCATATACGACCGCGATTGGGGCGAGGCTGATGACCACACGTCGGCGACAGACCACCGTGGCCCTCGCGGCTGTCCTCATCGCGGCGACCGCGGGCTGCCAGGCCCAGAAGCCGCCGACCGCGGCACCGGCACCTGTGCCCAAGGGGATGCCGACGCAGATGCCGATGCCGACAGCCATGCCGGCGCAGCAGAGCGGGTACCCGGCGGCCCCCGCCCCGGCATCCGGTTTCACCCTCGTCGCCTCCGGCGACGTGTTGCCGCACGGCTCGCTCATCGAGCGGGCGAACGCCGACGCGGGAGGCAACGGGTACGACTTCCGGCCGATGCTCGCGGGAGTCCAACCCGTCGTGTCCGGCGCCGACCTGGCGATCTGCCACGTGGGGATGGTGTACGGCGCCGGCGACGACACCGGCTTCCCGGCCTTCATGACCCCGCCGGAGGTGGCCGAGGGGCTCGCGGCGACGGGGTACGACAGCTGCTCCACCGCCTCGAACCACGCCCTCGACGACGGCGCCGCCGGCATTCAGCGCACCCTGGACGCCCTGGACTCCGCGGGTGTGCGCCACGCGGGATCGGCACGCACGGAGGAGGAGGCGACGAGCGTGACCATGATGAACGCGGGAGGGGCCAAGGTCGCGCATCTCGCGTACACCTACGACACGAACGGCATTCCGCTTCCGCCCGAGCAGCTCTGGGCGGTCAACCCGATCGACCCCGACAGGATCGTCGCCGACGCGAAGGCCGCCCGGGGAGCGGGCGCCGACGTGGTCGTCGTATCCCTGCACTGGGGCACGGAATGGCAGGAGGAGCCGGACGAGCAGCAGCTGCAGCTGAGCGAGCAGCTGACCGCCTCGCACACGAACGGGCGGCCCGACATCGACCTGATCCTCGGCACGCGCACGCACATCCCGCAGGCGTACGAGAAGGTCAACGGCACCTGGGTCGTCTATGGCCTGGGTGACCAGATCTCGGGCGAGATGGTCGACCACCAGGGTGTGGGCGACCCGCGCGGCAGCGCGAGCACCATCGCGCGGTTCACCTTCGCGCCGCCCGCGCAGGGGGGCGGGCGCTGGGAGGTGACCAAGGCCGAGTTCCTTCCCCAGACCTTGGACCTCGACGCCGGTCGCGTCATCACGCTCAACCCCGCCCTGGACCAGGGTGCCCGGGCCGGCGGCGGCGTACGCGACCGTATCCGGGACGTCGTCCTGAGCCGGGGCGCGGCCCAGGACGGACTCGTCATGGCGCAGTAGACACGGCGCCACCGCATGAGCCGGAGGGGCTGTCAGGCCTGTCGGCCGGACAGCCCCTCGCCGCAGGCCTCTAGCGGACGCGATACGTATGCACGTAGTCGAAGTGCGCGGTCGCCCCCGCGGTGTTCAGTGAGACGAGGCCGATCCTGAGGGGACCTTCGTCCGGCAGGGTCCAGGCCCCCGTCCAGGCCCAGTGCGACCCGTCCGTGCTCGTCGCCGCGCGCACCTCGTGGGCGCCGGACGTGCCGTCGCGGTGGCAGGACAACCGCAGCCAAAGGGTGTCGGCGGTCGGCCCGCCGAACATCGGTCCGTACGCCACCGGAAGCGGCGGACTCGTGGTCGGCCGCGCGCCCTCCCTCGCGAACTCGGTGACGTGCGTGACGGCCCCGGGGTGATGGCTCACCGGCAGCACGGCGTGGACCAGTTTGAGGTACTGGTCGTCGTTCCCGTACAGCACAAGTCCCGCCTGCTGGTTGGAGGTTCCGGGAGCGAACCGGAGCTTCGTCTCCACGACGTAGTCGCCCTGTGGCGCGGGCCGGGTCAGCACGGACGCGGTGTTGTTGCCGAGATAGAGCTCGGCGCTCTGGGTCGGCCAGGACAGCGCGCCGGCGCCGACACTCGTCCCGGACGCCGGGCCGCGGACCCAGGACCAGGCGGGGGAGAGGGCCGAGCCGTCGAAGTCGTCGCTGTAGGCGGGCAGCCGTGCGCCCGGCTGTGGATCGGGCACTCGGGAGGTGACCGGGGTGTAGAGCTGCGCCGCCCCTACGTTGTCCGCGGCCGCGCCGGTGCCGCGGGTGGCGATGCCGGCCTTGCCCGCCCGGGCGGCAGCGGCGGGCAGGGTGCGCTCCTGCGTGGCCACGGCGTCGCGCAGCCGGTCGGCGCTGACCTCGACGGTGAGGTGCGTACCGCGGACCTCGACGGCGACGTTGCGCCAGGCGCTCCACTGGTAGCCGGAGGGCAGTGCCGACACCCGCTCTCCCGCGCTGACGCCGTTCACCCGTACATCGGTGACGAGTGCGTTCCGGTCCTTGTCCAGCCAGGCGACGACGTAGTTGTCCGGGTCGACGTAGCCGACGAGCAGGCCTGCCGCGCCGCTGGCCGAGGTGACGCGCAGGTCGGCCTCGGCGCGCAGCCGCGCGGGGGCCTTGCTCTCCGAGACCAGGTAGGCGGGGCCGGTGGCACTGCCCGTGTGGGTGACGAACCCGCCCGGGTCCTGCTCGGTCGCGGGCACCCAGCCGTCCGTGCCCGAGCCTTCCGCTCTCCAGCCGGACAGGGAGCCGCCGTTGAAGGTGCTGCCGACGGCCCAGGTGGTGACCGGGGCGCGCTGGACACCCTCGGAGGGGCCGGCGCCCGCGCGTACCACGGGCCAGCCGTCGATCCAGTCGAGCCGGTCGATGAGCATCGGCCGCCGGGAGAGCTGGCGGTCCAGGCCGGGGAAGCGGTCCAGGTCCGGGTCGGTGGCGGGGATGCCGTGGTAGACGAGCCAGTCCTGCCCTGACAGGTCGGTCTGCAGGGCGTTGTGCCCCGGTCCGGCCCAGCCGCTTCCGGCGCCGACGACGATGCCGCCCTTGCTGGTGGGAGCCATCAGGTCCACGCCCTCGTCGTCCCGGAAGGGGCCGGTGGGGCTGGTGGCGCGGCCGACCTTGACCTGGTAGCCGCTGAAGGCACCGTCGCAGCAGCCGGCGTCCGAGTAGAAGAGGTAGTAGAAGCCGCCGCGCCGCACGACGAACGCGCCCTCCATACGGCGGCCCTGGGCGACTTCGGTGACCGGGCCCTCGATGCGGGTGCGGTCACCGTTCATCTTCGCCACGCAGATCGTGTCGTAGCTGCCCCAGTACAGGTACGGCTGACCGCCGACGTCGGTGAACTGGGCCTGGTCGATGTTGCCGGTGGCGCAGCCGCTCGGCGTGGGCAGCACGGCGCCCCGGTCGGTCCACGGCCCTGTGGGTGTGGGGGCGGTGGCCACGCCGACCGTGTCCTTGCCGGGGACGGAGTAGTAGAGCGTGTAGATCCCGTTCGTGTAGCGGATGTCGGGAGCCCACAGGCGGGAGCCGTTGTGCCAGGCGGGCTGGGTGGCCGGGGTGAAGACCTCCCCGGCGTACTCCCAGTGCGTCATGTCGGCCGACTTGAGGATGGGCAGCATCCGCTCGCCGGTCTCGCCCTTGCTCTGGAAGACGGGGTTCTGCGTGCCGTAGGCGTACCAGTTACCGTCCTTGCCGCGGAGGAGCGCCGGGTCGGGGAAGGTGTCGACGGTGTCGGCGGTGACCGGGTTCCGGTACGTCGCCGACTGCCGTACGCCGGCGGGGGATTCGGGCGCGGGGGCCGCCGTCGCGAGGTGCGCGGGAAGCAGGGCGGCGAGCAGGGTGCCGGCCAGGGCGGTGAGGAGCATGCGGGTGCGTCTCACGCCGCGAAGTGCCTTTCTACTCGGATCTATTCGAAGGAGCTGAGGCTGGGGTCGTAGTCGCGGGCACCGACGTCGGACATCGATGTCATCCAGTGGTAGAAGTTGTCGCCCCGCTCGCGCAGCAACTCGTAGAGCCGGCGTGTGTGCCCGAACGCCACGATGGTGCGCGGGCCTGGCGGCCGTCTTCTCGGGTGCGGTGATCACGTCAGCAGGTCAGCGAGGTGACGGCAGGCCGGGCACCGTGCGGGGATTTTCATCCGCGCGCAACAATCGGCGGCCCGGCCGCGACCGTCCGTGGCTTCACTGCGCCGCGGTGAGTGCTTCGAGGGCGCTCGCCTGGGTGCGCCAGTCCGTCTGGTTCGGCCTGGTGCCCGCCCAGCGCTGGCCGAGCCGGTTCAGGGAGTCCCGGTCGGTGCCCCAGATCGAGTCAGCCTGTTTCGTGATGTACGCCCGGTAGGCGGCCGATCCGATGGCGTTCGCGAGGTCGTCGAGGTGCCGCATGAAGATGCCCTTGAACTGTTTCTGGTTGTCGTCGCATGAGGCGGTGCCGGTGTCGCAGGACTCGGTCAGCACCCCGTCGCGCGTCAGTTGCGGCGAGGCCAGGGCGGCGTCGGCGAGGCGCCTGGCGGTGTCCAGGTAGCGGCTCTCGCCGGTGCCGCGCCACAACTGGGTGAAGGCGCCGATGGCAAGGCCCTGGTTGTAACTCCACACGGTCTGGCCGTTGTTGGCGCAGCCGGCGGTGAGGCCGTCGTTGACCAGACCCGCGGAATTGATCATCCCGCTGTTCAGGTACCAGTTCGCGGCGGTGCGCGCCCTCTCGCCCCATACCGTGTCGCCGGGGATGCGCTGGTGCAGCGCGGTCGTCAGCCACAGGTACAGGCCGTTGGTCACCGCGTTCTTGTACGTCCGCTCCCGGTTCCACCAGACGCCACCGCCGCACGTGCCCGTGTCCCAGTACTGGTGGACGTAGGCCGTGATGGTGACGGCCTCGTCCAGGTAGCGCCGATCGTGCGTGGAGTCGTACGCCGCCAGCCAGGCCACGCCCCACCAGGCCGCGTCGTCGATGGCGCGGCTGATGAAGTGCCCCTCGACCGGGTCCGAACTGCGCCCGCCCGCGGGGAAGACGCCGTTGTTCTGCTCGAAGGTTCGGGAGACGATCCAGTCGTAGTCGTGCCGCCCGGTGCGATCGGCGAAGTCGATCAGCGCGGTGAGCGCGACGGCCGAGTTCCACCAACTGCTCCGCCACCAGCCTTCGTTGGTGTGGTACGAGGCCATGAGCGCGTCCGCCGCCGCGCGCGCCCGCGTCGGTGCCGGCCTCGCCCACGCCGTGCAGCTGCCTTCCTGGTGGGCGGCCTCGCGCCCACAGGCGCGGACCGCGCCGCCGTACAACAGGCCGCGCGGGTCCCGGGTGGCGAACATGAGCGTTCTGGTGGTGGTGCCCCCGGACGGCACGCTGGTGCGGCCGAGCGAAGAGCCCTCGGGCCAGGTCGCGCCGCCGTCCCAGGAGCGGTCGAGCCAGATCTCGTCGCCCGCCCCGCCGTTCTCGATGACGCCCCACGCCGTGCCGTTCCGCTGGTCCATGTGCAGGCTGATGGTGCGCCCGAACAGGGTCGTCGCCGGGACCGGTCGCTCGTCGCCGGCCGCGGTGGCGGGATCGGCGCCGTCGCAGGACGCACCGTCGCAGACCTTCGGGTACACCCAGTCGGTGCAGGTGACCGCGGCCGCGTCGCCGCAGGCGCGGATCCAGCCGCGCCGGTGGCCCACCGGATCGGTGATGTTGTACATGAGCGTGCGCGTGCCGGTCCACGTGCTGGGGATGGAGGCCTTGCCCAGCAGCGGCTCCCAGGTGGCGCCCCGGTCCCAGGAGCGGTCCAGCCAGACCGAGTCGCCGGTCACACCGTTGTCGATGCTGGCCCAGGCCATGTCGTCGGGGTCGGAGACGTGCAGCCGCAGGATCCGGCCGTTGATGTTCCGGTCGGGTACGGGGAAGGTCTCCTGCGCTGCCTTGGAGGGGTCGAGCGTGTCGCAGGCCAGTGCGCACACCGGCGTCGCGGCACGGGAGGGGGTGGGCAGGGCGACCAGCCCGGCCAGGGCGAGTGCCAGGGCCAGCAGCCCGCCGAGGATGCGATGGGTTCGTACTGGCATGGTTCGTACTGGCATAGTCCGTACTGACATGACGTGCCCGTCCTTTCCGCACCCCGGCGGGCGCTCGGCTCAGGGGGCCCAGGGCGCCTCGATCGCCCAGATGGTGTCCTCGGTGAAGTTGACCGGGTTGTCCCAGGTGTGCGTACCGCCCGACTGGGCGAGCCACAGCTCGGCGTTGATGTGCCGCAGGTACTGGCCCGGGAAGTTGGACGCCGACAGCCGGATGCCTCCGTTGCCCTGGATCGGGCACCACGTCGCGTCCGCCTTGTACACCGCGGAGTTGTCGCCGGCCTCGCGCCGGACGCGGAAGTCGCGATGGCGCAGGTATTCACCCGGGTAGTTGCGGGACTCGAAGGAGTAGCAGAGCCTGTTCGCCAGCCCCGGTTTCACCTTCCATGTCGCGTCCTGCTTCAGCAGGCCGCTGCTGGCGGAGTCCACCACCTCGGTGAAGCCGAGCCCGTCGTAGTGCCGGATGTAGCGGTTGGTGAAGCCGGGCGTGGTGACCCGGATCGACACGTACTGCTCCAGCGGCAGCTTCACCGTCGGACCGAGGGTGCGGGACGCCGCGATGAGCGCCTGGTTGGCCGCGCGGACGCGGGCCTGGTCGACCTTGACGACCTGGCGGTTGTAGGTCAGCAGGCCGTTGGCCTCGTTCTCGACGTCGGTGATCTGCGTGTAGACGGCGGCCGACAGGCCGCCCGCGGGCATGGAGTTCTCCCGGATGCCGTTCAGCAGTCCGACGAGCCGGTCGTTCAGGGCGGCCAGGCTCGGCTGGTCCTCGTAACTGAACCCGCCGCCCGGGTACCACTCGTGACCGGAAACGCGGAAGCCGAGCCCCCCGTACTCGCCGAGCACCGAGGCGCGGACCGGCTCCGTCGGGGTGTTGCCGGGCCCGACGTAGTTGTGGTTGTCGATCACGTCGCCGTTGCCGCCGTCCTGCGCGGCACAGCAGTTGACGCCGCTCATGTTGTCGACGAGGCGCGAGGGGTCGTAGGACTTGACCATGTCGGCGATGCGGGCCTGGTCGTACTGGCCCCAGCCCTCGTTCTGGTTCACCCACAGGATGAGTGCGGGCGAACTGCGGTGCTCGTCGATGATCGCGCGGTACTCGCTCTCCCACTGGGTGCGGGCCGCGCCGTCCGGGCTCTTGCCGCTGTCCATGGAGGGCATGTCCTGCCACACCAGCAGCCCGAGCCGGTCCGCCCAGTAGAACCAGCGCTGCGGTTCGACCTTGATGTGCTTGCGGACCATGTTGAAGCCGAGGTCCTTGTGCTTCTGCAGGTCGTACTTGAGGGCGTCGTCGGTGGGCGCGGTGTAGATGCCGTCCGGCCAGAAACCCTGGTCCAGAGTGCCGGTCTGGAAGACGAACTGGCCGTTGAGGACCGGCCGGCGTACGCCGCCCACGTCCTTGACGGCGATGGAGCGCATGCCGGCGTAACTGCCGACCTTGTCGGTTCCGGCGCTGCCCGTCAGTTCGGCCGTGACGTCGTACAGAAAGGGATCCTCCGGCGTCCACAGGCGGGCGCCGGGCACGGGCACCGGGAACTCGGTGCCGACCGTTCCCGTGGCGCTGCCGACCGGCGTGCCGCCGGAGGAGACGGTGACCTTGACGGCCGCGCCGTCGGCGCCGGCGCCGCGCACGGTCACGCGCAGGGTGTTGTCCTCGAGGCTCGGGACCATGTCGATCCGGGTGATGTGGGCGGCGGCCGTCGGCTCCAGCCAGACGGTCTGCCAGATCCCCGAGGATGCGGTGTAGACGATGCTGTGACCGGGGTGCGGGGTGACGTCCTGGATGCGCTGTTTGCCGATGGCCTGCCCGCCGGTCTCGGTCGGGTCGTACGCGGAGACGACGATCGTGTTGGTGCCGCCGTTGAGCAGGGGGGTGATGTCGTACGAGAAGTCGTCGTAGCCGCCCCGGTGGACGGCTCCGGCCTGCTGTCCGTTGACCCAGACCGTGGTCTCCCAGTCGGAGGCACCGAAGTTGAGCTGGACACGGCGGCCGTTCCAGCCGGACGGGACGGTGAAGGTGCGCTTGTACCAGAGTTTGTCGTTCTGGGTGATCTTGCGCTGGATGCCGGAGAGAGCGGACTCGGGCACGAAGGGTACGCGGATCTGTTCGCCGAAGGTCGCGGGCTGGCCGGCGTCGCGGGAGGTGACGGCGAAGTCCCAGATGCCGTTGAGGTTGAGCCAGTCGGGGCGGGTGAGCTGGGGGCGCGGGTAGTCCGGCAGCGGGTTGTCGACCGGGACCTGGTTGGTCCACGGAGTGGTCATCGGCGCCGGTCTGGGTGTCCAGTCCGCCGCGGCGCGGCTCGGGGTAGTGCCGGAGACGAGTGCGGAGACGGTGGCCAGCGCCAGGACCACGGCGGTCAGGAGTTGGCGCCAGGCGCGTCGCGGGCGGGGGAGTGGGGGCGTGAGGGGGAACGGCTGTCTCACCACGGTTCTCGCTCCATGGTCTCGGCGGCGCCCGGCGGGTGGTGTCCGCCGGGGCGGTGGAAGCTTTCAACGTTGGAAGCGTCTGTTGTGTGCACGACAGCACCGGAGTCCACCTTTGTCTAGACCTGAGGCTCGGGCGGCCCGAACTCGCCTGCCAGGGAGGGGCGTTGACGACGGCGACGGCGCTGTGCCGGCGTGCCGCGTCCACCCGGTCCGTACCAGGGCGGCCTGACTCACGCCGGCCGCCCCACATGCCGGAGGGGCTGTCCGGCCACATGCCGGACAGCCCCTCACCAAGATCTGCGTCAGTCTTAGGGCACCACGGTGACGGGCCAGCGTCCCGCCTTCACCAGCCGGACCGCCACCGAACCGATGATCCGGTGTCCCGCCTGCTCCGAGGCGCCGACCACCACGGCGTCCGCCTTGAGCTCGTCCGCGGCGGTGACCAGGCCTTTGTAGGGGTCGCCGCGGAAGGTGTGGAACTCCCAGCGCACCTCGAACGTGCCCTGGAGGCGCTCGGTCGCGTCGCGGATGATCTGGACGAGGTCCTCGGCGATCTCGTCGGTCGTCTCGGCGACCGGAACGCCGAGTGCCGCCCCCGCCGCCATGACGGGCTGGACGTACACGACGGCGAGCAGCGCGTGCTGCCTCCTGGCCAGGCCGGCGGCGTATGCCGCCGCACGGAGCGAGGAGTCGGAGCCGTCCATGCCCACGACGATGACCCTGGGACCGTCCGTGCCCCGCTCGAATCGATGCGGGCTCTGCGCGCCCTGCTGTTCCGCCACGGCTTCGAGGCTAGCGGAAACCGCAGGTCCCGACGCCATGGGGGCGCCGGGAAACCCACTCGACGGGCCGGCGGGCCGCCCTTCCGTCCCGGGGCAGCCTCCTGGGCAGGGCGCCTGCGGGCTTCGCGGCCTTCATCGACGCGCTCGGCCCGCCCGGCGTCCTGCTCACCGCTTCGGGACCGGTGTCGACCGTGTGGGACATGGCTGTTTCCCGTGGTGCGTCACCGCTGACCTCGTCCAGGCGGGTGCTTTCGATGCCCCGCCCCGGTGTTGCTGAGCTCCGCCGCCTCTCCACGGGTGACTGATAAATCATGAAAGAGGATCAGCTGCTCACCCGCCGCCGGGTGTTGATCGCAGGCGCCGCCGTCCTCGGAGCCGCCGGGGCGGCGGGCACGGCCCGCCTCCTGACCGCCGAGTCGGCCGCGAAGCCGGTGCGGAGTGCCTCTCCGGTCTCGGGCGCCGGCGCGCAGCCGCACCGTGCCCTCAAGCCCTCCGCCCACCGCCTCCAGCCGATGACGGGATACGGCCCGCCGCGCAACAGGCCCGCCCGGACCGTCGTCCGGCACAAGCCGATCCTGCGCATGACCGGTCGCGGCAGCAGCATGGTGCTGACCTTCGACGACGGCCCCGACCCGCGCTACACCCCGGACATCCTGGCCACTTTGCGCGCGTACGACGTGCGCGCGATGTTCTTCGTGTGCGGCGGGATGGCCGTCGACAACAAGGACCTGCTGAGCGAGATGGCCGACGACGGACACATCGTCGGCAACCACACCTGGACCCACCCGCTGCTGACCCAGCTCTCGCGCTCCGAGATCCGCTACGAGATGGAGCGCACCTGCGAGCTCATCGACGACGCCTACGGCGAGCCGCCGCTCTGGTTCCGGGCGCCGTACGGGGCCTGGAACCGGGCGACCTTCCAGATCGGCGCCAAACTGGGCATGGAGCCGCTGGCCTGGACGGTCGACAGCCTCGACTGGCTGACCCCGCCCCCGGGCACCGCCACGATCGTCGAGCGGGTCGAGGACGGAGCCGCCCCGGGCGTCGTGATCCTCTCGCACGACGCGGGCGGCGACCGCTCGCGGACCGTGGCGGCCCTGCGCGACTATCTGCCCCACCTGCTGGATTCCGGCTACCACATCACCGTGCCGCGCCGGCAATTCTTCTAGGGCCTGTCGTCGAACTCCCTCCCCACTGCCTCAAGGGCGGGGGAGGCGGGCCCGCCTCCGGGCGGAGGACGGGAGTTCGACGACAGGACCTGGCGCCCCGACGGGCTCTCGCCCGCCCGGTCGGGAACGCGGAAACACTCAGCGAACCTCGACCAGGCGGGCGAATACGACGACGTTTCCGTCGTAGCCGTGCAGCTTGGAGAAACCGCCGCCGCAGGTGATGACCCGCAATTCGGCAGCGCCCTTGCTGCTGTACACGCGGTCGCCGGGGAATTTGTCCTTCGCGAAGACCTCGACGCCGTAGATCTCGAACACCGCGGTCTTGCCGTCCTTGCGCAGGACTTCGACCCCGTTTCCCTTCTTGAGCGCCCCGAGCCCGTAGAAGACGGCGGGACCCTCCGTATTGTCGACATGGCCCACCAGCACGGCCGTGCCCTTTTCGCCGGGCGAGACCGCGCCGGTGAACCAGCCCGCGAGGTTGGGGTCCTCCGGCGGCGGCGCGGCGACCCACCCGTCCGCGTCCAGGCCCACGGGCATGGCCGGCGCGTCGACCTGGAGCGCCGGGATCCTGACCCGGTCGACCACGGCGAACGGCAGCGAGGCCGGCGGGCTCGCCAGGGCCGCACCGGGGGTGCGGCTGTCCGCTGCCGCCGCCGAAACGGGCTGCGGAGGGCCCACGTCGAACTCACCGGACCCATTCCGGATGAGTGCGAGGCCGGTCAGCAGAACAAGCGCTATAACGCCCCACGGGGCGCGCTTCCTCTGCCGCTCCTCCTCTTCGGCCATCCAGGACGCAGACATTCGCCATCCCCTCTCGACACGGCCGTCGCCGGGTGCGTCGCGCATATAAGAACGTTAAGTGCAACACATCCGGTGGGCGACGGGGGCGCGGGCGAACGGGTGGCGGGGTACCTCCGTCGTGAGCCATCCGAGTTGCCACGAGCAGGAATTTTCTGACGGTCCGTGACCTGCGGCAATATCCGATTGTGTGGAAATCGCTCGGCGTGTCCTCTCACCGGGACGGACCATTCTCGAAATGCGGCTCTGTGCACGGCATCTGAGGGTCTGTCTGGGAGGCGCTTTCTCGCCGATCGACCGGGGACAGTTCCCGGGGCGCCTTCCGCGGAGGATCAGATGCGAAACTCACGCGCCTTGGCGGCCGCGGCCACCGCGGCCGCCGTCCTCGGGCTCGCCGCCCCCGCGGCCGCCACGTACCGTACGGGCGACTCGGGCCATCAGAACGACAACTTCTTTGGTGACTCGGGCAACAACAACGGGGCCGGGCCCGGCAACAACAACGGTTTCGGGCCGGGTAACAACAACAACGGGTTCGGGCCCGGTAACAACAACGGGTTCGGCAACAACAACGGGGGCGTGCCGGGCAACAACAACGGTTTCGGGCCGGGTAACAACAACGGGTTCGGGCCTGGCAACAACAACGGGTTCGGCAACAACAACGGGTTTGGAAACAACAACGGGTTCGGCAACAACAACGGCTTCGGCAACAACGACGACTTCGGGCAGGGCAACGACCATGGGGCCGGCCAGGGCAACAACTTCGGGGGCAAGTCGAGGAACATCGTCGCCGTGCCCAGCGTCATCGCCGCCGGCGGCCAGCTGACGGTGACGGTCGACGGATGCCGGAACGGCGGCACCATGAACTCGCCCGCGTTCCGGCAGACGAGCCTGTCGCGCATCCCGGGCGGCAACGAGACGGCGAGCGGAAGGGCGACCGTCGACCGCGACGCGCGCCCTGGCTCGTACGACATCATGGTCAACTGCGTCGGGACGGGCGGCCTGACCCGCCCCCGCGCCTTCACTGTCATCGGCGGTGTTCGCGGTGGTCTCGGCGGTAGCAGTTCCACTGGCGCCACGCCCACCGACATGGCGATCGGCGGCGGTCTGGTGGCCACGGCCGTCATCGGCGGCGGAGTGGTCTGGGTGCGCCGAAGGTCCGAGAAGAGGATTTGAGAGGCATCGCCCCGACTGGCCGGTCCTCCCCCTTCGGGACCGGAGCTCGCCTTCGGAAACCGCACGTGACAGCCTTCGCCCCGACCCCTCCTGACGAGGGCTCGGGGCGAAGGGCTCTGTGCTCCGTGAGGGTCCGTCACCCGGGCAGGTGCGGGAACAGCGCGGTGAACGGTTCCGCCGAGGCGGTGATGCCCCGGCTGTAGGGCGCGTCGAAGTCCCAGATCAGGAAGAGCAGGAAGGCGATCAGGGCGGAGAAGAGCCCGGCGAGGATCAGCTCGCGCGGGGTGCGCCGGATCTGCAGCGCGAAGACCATTCCGATGGTCACGACGGCACCAGTGATCAGCCCGAACCACACCACGCCCGGCATGGTCGGCTCCGTCGAGTCGGCGCGGGCGACGCGTGCGGCGTCCGCCATCGTCACCTGGTCGATGAGCGGCTGGTACTGCTGGGCCTCGAAGTCCGTCTTCGGCTCGTAGCCGATGACGTCCTGGCGGATGTTCCCGAAGAGCCGGTCGCCCTGGTCGGTCACGCGGCCCAGGTTCGCCATGGTCTTCCACTCGGTCGTGACGACGTGGCTGACGTACGTGTTGACGTCGCCGCGGATGCGGTCACGCACGTCGGGCGGGTAGACGCGGACCCGCTCCGAGATCTCGTGCAGGGCCTGGGCCTCCGTCTGCACATGGTTCTGGGCGACGCCGCGTGCCTCCCAGACACCGGCGATGGCCAGGCCCAGGACGATGGCGTACACCACACCGATCATCATGGTCATGTACTCGATCACGTCCGGGGTCTCCGACGGATCCTCGTCGTCGCGGGCCGTGCGATGACGTACGAGGGTCACGATGAGGACGACCAGACACGCGGCCGCCATCGCGAGGGAGAGAACAAGCCATTCCGACACAGTTGCCTCCAGAGGTCAGCGCGGGCGCAGCGCCGCGACAGCGAGCACCGCGGGCGCGGTGATGAGCAGGGTGAGGGAGACCAGCGGCGGGCCACCGCGGGGCGGGTGCTTGTGCCGCTGGGCGTGGTACTCCGGATAACTCACCGGGGACGGCGACGGCTTGGGGTGCGCACTCGGTGTCGGCGTCGGTGCGGGGATGGCCCGCGGCGCCGCGGGCCGTGGTGTCGCCACAGGCGGAGGCGGAGGCGGCGGTGGTTCGGGTCTCGGTGCGTGCGTGGGTGGGGGAGAGGGCGTCGGTGTCGGGGCGGGTGTCGGCGTCGGCGTAGGTGTCGGCGTCGGTGTGGGGGTCGGGCACCACGTGGTGTCCCCGACGACCGCCACGGCGCCGCTTCCCGCGACGGCCACCGCCGTACTGCCGTCGCCGTCCGGGCCGACGGAGGCGTACGCGCACGAGTCGGCGACCGCCACCCCTTGCGACGTTCCACTGAGGATCCAGGTCAGCGTCAGCAGCGCCAACACCCGTATGGCGAGGGCGGATCGGGTCCGCTTGGGTCCATGCACGACGAAGATCATGGGCCGCGCGGGGCCCTGCCACGCCGGAGCGCCGGGAGATTGCCCCGAAGGGAGGGCGTGCGCCTCCCGGCGGTTTGACGGGCTGTACGGGGATGCGCCGGTGGGTGTGTACACATGCGCGAACCGCCCGGTTCGTGTCACAGGAATTCGGAAAGAAATTTGTGAGCCCGTTGAACACTTCCGACACTCCCGCCCGTACCTAGGGCCATGCGCGGCGCAGCAGGGCGCTGCAACACCAATGCGAACAGCGGGAGTTATCCAATGAAGACCTCCTGGCGGAGCGCCGCACTCGTCGCGTCAGCTGCGGCCGTGCTGGCGCTCACGACGGCGTGCGGTCAGGAACAGGCCCCCCAGACCGGTAGCCAGAACGTGGGTGCCACCGCGGCCGCGGGTGATTACGGAACGGGTATCGGCACCGGCTCGAGCACCGACAACGGCTACGGCGCCGATGCCAAGGACCAGCAGGGCGCCGCGGCCCAGGCGCAGTCCGCGGGTCAGCTCGCTGTTACGGAAAGCGCGGAGCTCGGCGAGGTGCTGACCGACGGCGCCGGATTCACCCTGTACCGCTTCGACAAGGACACGGCCGAACCGCCGAAGTCGAGCTGTGACGGCGACTGTGCGAAGGCCTGGCCGCCCGTGCCCGCCGAGGGCGCCGAGGCCGCCACCGGTGTGGACAAGGCGCTGCTCGGCGAGGTCACCCGTACGGACGGCACGAAGCAGCTGACCGTTGCCGGCTGGCCGATGTACCGGTACGCGAAGGACACCAAGGCCGGGGACACCAACGGTCAGGGTGTGGGCGGTACGTGGTTCGCGTCGGCTCCCACCGGCAAGAAGGCGACGCTGGCCGACCTGCCCGGCCTCTCGGTCCGCAAGGACCCCCAGCTCGGTGACATCGTCGTCGACAAGAACGGCATGACGGTCTACCGCTTCATGAAGGACGAGGCCTGGCCGAAGCCGGTGTCGGCCTGCACGGGCGCCTGCCTGGAGAAGTGGCCCGCCGTCGCGCCGGTCTCCGCGGACGACACCGAGGGCGTCAAGAAGAAGAACCTGATGACCTTCACCCGCCCGGACGGCGTCCGGCAGATGACGGTCAACTGCTGGCCCATTTACACCTTCACCGGTGACAAGAAAGCCGGGGACACCAACGGTCAGGGCGTGGGCGGCACGTGGTACGCCGTCGCGCCCGACGGAAAGCCGGTCGGCGCGCCCGAGGCGGAGTAAAGGATCACCTCCCCAGGGTGGATCGCCTCGCCAGACAGCCACGCAACGCGGAAGGGAGGGGAACGCGGACAGGCCAGTGTGCCGGACGAACGGAACAGCGCGCGCGACCCCGGGTCCGCCCCCTCCGCACCCCACGGAGGGGGCGGACCGCTTGGCGTGCCCAGGAGCATGGAGGGGAGCGGCTCGGCGTCCAGGAACTTCTGTCCGGAAACCGTGCGCGGCCTGTCCGGACACCACGGCGACTCTTTGTAACTCCCCGGAGCTTTTTGGAATGCTTCGGAGCGTCTTCGCAGGGCCGGTGAGAGGCGTGTTGGGCACGTGTTCACGGGGCGTCAATTCGGCGCTTGCCGGAGGCGGTGGGGCCGGGAACGGACGGTCAATTTCCGTTTTGGCTCGCCCCTTTGGCGGGCGATCAGTAGCCTCTGCTCGAACACCGGATCGCCTACGCAGCCGACTATGCCGTGGAGAGATAGATGGAGCGTCCCGCCTGGGCCCCCCGAAGCATTGACATCTCGGTGCCGAGCGTGTCCCGTATGTATGACTACTACCTGGGCGGTTCGCACAACTTCGAGGTCGACCGGGAAGCGGCACGCAAGGCGATGGAGTTCATGCCGGGACTTCCCAAGATCATGCAGGCGAACCGGGCGTTCATGCGCCGCGCCGTGCGTTTCGCGGACGACGAGGGCATCTCCCAGTTCCTGGACATCGGTTCGGGCATCCCGACCTTCGGGAACGTGCACGAGGTGGCCCAAGCGGCCCGCCCCGGCGCGCACGTCGTGTACGTCGACCACGACCCGGTGGCCGTCGCGCACAGCCAGGCCGTGCTGCGGGGCAACGAGGATGCGGACGTCGTCGGCGGCGATCTCCTCAAGCCCCGGGAAATCCTGGACAGTCCACAGGTTCAGCGTCTGATCGACCTGAACCGGCCGGTCGCCCTCCTTCTCGTTGCCATACTGCACTTCGTGGAGGACGAGGACGACCCGTACAAGGCGGTGGCGGAACTGCGCGACGCACTCGCGCCGGGCAGCCTGCTCGTCGTCACGCATGCCTCGTACGAGGGAATTCCGCTCCCTCCGGAGCGGGCCGAGGGTGCGGTCGACGTCTACCAGAGCATCCGCAACCCGCTGATCATGCGCTCGCGCGACGAGATCGCGCGGTTCTTCGAGGGGTACGACATGGTGGAACCCGGACTGGTGCCGATGCCGGACTGGCGGCCCGACACGGCACCCGAGGACGAGGATCCCTATTCCTTCTCCGGGTTCGCCGGCGTGGGACGTACGGCGTGACCGCCGAGCCGGACGGGCCGGACGGGCCGGAGGACAGACTGCGCCGGTTCGCGACGATCTGGAGCCGGGCCGTCTACCCGGTCACCTCCACGTCGCTGACCCGGACCGAGTTCGAGCAGCAACTCATGCCGCTCGCACGGCGGTTGAGTGCGACGCTGCGGGCCAGGACCTTCGACGCGGCCGAGGGCCAGGCGGTGGGCGCCGCGCTGATCGCCGCGCACTGCACCGACCCGGAGGCGCTCAGCCGCGCCCTCGACTGCGTGGACGCCTATCTGGTGCTCTACTGCGGCGAGGACGGGCCCCAGGAGGCACTGCGCACCCGGTCGGCACGGTTGCAGCACGCCATGGCCGCCGGGTTCGCGCAGGCGCTGCGCGAGCGGACACTCGCCGAGCAGGAGGCCATCGCCCAGGCGGCGTTGGACGCCCGCAGCGCGGTGGCCGAGGCGCTGCACGCCAGCGAGGCCCGCTTCCGCGCGGTGTTCGAGGGCGCGGCCATAGGGATCGGCATCGCCGACCTCGACGGCAACGTCCTCCAGGTCAACGGAGCCCTGCTGCGCATGTTCGGCGGCTCCGAGCAGTCGATGCGCGGCCGCAACGTCTGCGAGTGGACGCACCCCGAGGACGCTCCTCAGATCTGGCGCCTGTACCAGGAGCTGGTCCGCGGCGAGCGCGAGCACTACCACGTCGAGAAGGCCTTCTACCGTCCTGACGGCACGGCCCTGTGGACCAATCTGACGGTCTCCCTGCTGCGCGACGCGGACGGCGAACCCCAGTACCAGCTGGCCCTGATGGAGGACACCACCGAGCGGCGGCTGCTCAACCTCCGGCTGCGGTACGAGGCCACGCACGACGCGCTCACCGGACTACCCAACCGGACCCTGTTCTTCGAGCGCCTGGAGAAGGCGTTGTCCGCGAGGGAGGGCCAGCGCTTCGGGCTGTGCTACCTCGACCTCGACGGCTTCAAGACCATCAACGACAGCCTCGGGCACGCGGCCGGCGACCGGCTGCTCGTCGAGGTCGCCGACCGGCTGCAGTCCTGCGCGACGGCGCCGGGCGAGATGGTCGCCCGGCTCGGCGGCGACGAGTTCGTGGCCCTGACCACCGGACCCGACACCGAGCGCGAGGTCGACGAGCTCGCCGGGCGCATCATGAACGCGCTGGTCACCCCGATCAGCGTCGACGGCCGTGAACTGACCGTGCGCGGCAGCATCGGTGTCGTCGAGGGACCCGCCGGTGAGCGTGGCCCCGCCGAGGTGCTGCGCAGCGCCGACATCACGATGTACCGGGCCAAGTCCGCGGGCGGCAACCGCTTCGAGCTCGCCGACCCCGAGGCCGACGCCCGCGCCATCACCCGGCACGGACTGACCACCGCGCTGCCCGCGGCCCTGGACCGGGGCGAGTTCTTCATCGAGTACCAGCCGCTGGTGCACCTCGGTGACGGCAGCGTGCGCGGCGCGGAGGCGCTGGTGCGGTGGCTGCACCCGCAGCACGGTGTCCTCGGGCCCGACCGGTTCATCCCGCTCGCCGAGCACACCGGGCTGATCGTTCCGCTCGGCCGCTGGGTCCTGGAGCAGTCGGTGCGCCAGGCCCGGGAGTGGCAGGAACGACACGCCGCCGCGGGTCCGCTGCGGATCAACGTCAACCTGTCGCCGTGCCAGCTGACCCATCCCGGCCTGGTTCAGGACACCGTCGACATCCTGGAGCGCGAAGGGCTCGACGCCGACGCGCTGTGCCTGGAGGTCACCGAGTCCGCGTTGATCGGCGCCGACGACGACCTGCTCAAACCGCTGCGCCGGCTGGCCGAGATGGGCGTCGACATCGCCCTCGACGACTTCGGCACGGGCTACTCCAACCTCGCCAACCTGCGCCGCCTGCCGGTCAGCATCCTCAAGCTGGACCGATCCTTCACCCAGGGCATGCAGCAGTTCCCCGCCGACCCGGTCGATCTGAAGATCGTCGAGGGCATCGTCTCCCTCGCCCACAGCCTCGACCTCGCGATCACGGTCGAGGGCGTGGAAACGGGCGCGCAGGCCGAGCAGCTGCGGATACTGGGCTGCGACACGGCCCAGGGCTGGTACTACGCCCGGCCGGGCCCGCCGGAGCGGCTGCACGAGCTGGCGCTGGTGGACGCGACGGGCTGACGCGGAGCCCCGCGCCTCGCTCCGCCCCGGCGCAGGAACCCTCGCTCCTGCGCCACGCACACCCCGGTGCCGCCCTTGCGCCCCGCGCACCCCTTGAGCTGCCCCCAGCCGGAATGCGGGGGACGATGGCCGCATGGCGGACGAACAGGACAACAAGGGCATCGAGCTGCACGGCAGGACCGCCGTGGTGACCGGCGCGAGCAAGGGCATCGGACTGGCCGTCGTGGAGGCCCTGGCCAGAGCGGGGGCGCGTGTCGTCGCCGGGTCCCGTACCTCGTCCGAGGGCCTGGACGCGCTGGTCAAGGAGGGCACGGTCACCTGGGTGCCCGTCGACCTCACCGAGCCGACGGCGGCCGAACGGCTGGTCGAGGCGGCAGACGGACGCGTCGACGTCCTGGTGAACAACGTCGGCGCGGCCCCGGCCCGCACCCGCGGCTTCCTGTCGGTGACCGACGAGGACTGGCAGCGCACGGTCGACCTGAACCTCTTCACGGCGGTTCGTGTCACCCGCGCCGCCCTGCCCGTCATGCTGGCGGCAGGTCAGGGCTCCGTGGTGACGGTCGCCTCGGTCAACGCCACGCTGCCCGACCCCATGGTGATCGACTACAGCGCCGGCAAGGCCGCCCTGGTCGCCTTCTCCAAGGCACTCTCCAAGGAGGTCGGCCCCCAGGGCATCCGCGTCAACACCGTCAGCCCCGGCCCGGTCGAGACGGAGCTGTGGCTCGGCGGCGGCGGAGTGGCGGAGACCCTGTCGGCCGCCACCGGCGTCACCCCCGACGAGGTCCTGGCCCAGGCCGCCGGTGCCACCGTCACCGGCCGCTTCTCCCGCCCCGCCGAGGTCGCCGACCTGGTGGTCTTCCTCGCCAGTGACCGCGCCCGCAACATCACCGGCAGCGACCTGGTGATCGACGGCGGCTTCATCCCGACGTGGTGACCGGGCGAAGACCGCAGGGTCCGCCCGCCTCAGCGCTCCAGCAGCATCCGCTGCAGCTCCCGCGCAGCCCGCGGCGGAGCCACATCGCTGCGATGGGCCAGCGCGATCCTCCGTTCGAGTCCGGGCCGGGCGAGCGGGGTCACCCGTAGCCCGCGACCGGACCGGGCGGCGACCATGTGCGGTACGACGGCCACGCCGAGCCCCGCACGGACGAAGCCGAGGACGGCGTCCATCTCACCGCCCTCGACGGCGAAGTCGGGTTCGAAGCCCTCGGCGCGACAGGCGGCGACGGTCAGCTCCCGCAGGTCGTAGCCGTGCCGGAACATCACCAGGCGTTCGCCCTCCAGGTCGGCGATGCGGACCGTGCGCCGACCGCGGCCGGGTGCGGTCGCGTCCGGTGACGACACCACCACCAGGTCCTCGCGCAGCACCTCCGTCGTGGTCAGCGCGGGGGACGGCGTGGGGAGCGGGAGGACGACCAGGGCGAGGTCGAGGGCGCCGCGCGCGAGATGGCGTACGAGATCGTGCGAACCGCCCTCCTCGATCAGCAGCCGGATGCCGGGATAACGGTCGTGGAAGGCGCGCAGCACGTCCGGGAGCAGACCCGTGCACACGCTCGGAGTGGCGCCGAGGCGGACCCGGCCGCTGCGCAGCTGGGCCAGCTCCTGCACCTCGTGCCGGGCGGTGTCGGCGTCGGCGAGGATGCGCCGGGCCAGTGGCAGCAGTGCCTCGCCCGCGTCTGTGAGCGTGATGTTCCCCCGCGCCCGCTGGAACAGATCCGCCCCGAGCTCCCGCTCCAGCGCCTTGATCTGCTGGGAGAGCGAGGGCTGCGCGACATGGACCAGGTCCGCGGCGCGGGTGAAGTGACGGGTCTCGGCGACCGCCACGAAGTACTGGAGCTGCTGGAACTGCACACCTCGACCATAGTCCATGTCTATGGAAACAAACCGGACCATGTCTTGGACCGATCGGGTCCGAGGGCTTTAGCGTCCGTCACATGGCTCTGGCAACGCGGACGGACCGACGGCCGTCGATGGCGCGCACTGTATGGGACAGCTCCGTCGGCAAGAAGACTGTGATGGCCGTCAGCGGGCTGATCATGCTGCTGTACCTGGTCGCCCACATGATCGGGAACCTGAAGATCTACTTCGGGGCCGCCGAATTCAACCACTACGCTCACTGGCTGCGTACGGTCGGCGAGCCCGTCATGCACTACGGGTGGACGCTCTGGACCATCCGTGTCGTGCTCGTGGTCGCGGTCGTCGCACACGCCACCTCCGCCTACCAGCTCAGCCGCCGCGACATCAAGGCGCGGCCGAGCAAGTACGTCCACAAGAAGCCGCGGGCCAGCTACGCCACACGCACCATGCGGTGGGGCGGGATCATCCTCGGCCTGTTCATCGTCTGGCACCTCCTCGACCTGACGACCGGCACCGTGCACCCCGGCGGCTTCCAGGAGGGCCTCGCGTACCAGAACGTCGTGGACACCTTCTCCACCTGGTACAGCAACGTCATCTACATCGTCGCGATGCTCGCGGTCGGCCTGCACATCCGGCACGGCTTCTGGAGCGCGGCACAGACCCTGGGCGCCGGCAGCCGCACCCGCGACCGCGCCCTCAAGACCGTCGCCGACGTCCTCGCACTGTTGCTGACGGCGGGCTTCATCGCCGTACCCATCGGCGTCATGACCGGAGTGGTGAGCTGACATGACTTCTTACGCTGACTACACGACCGGTGAGCCGGTCGTCGACGGCAAGGCCCCGTCCGGGCCGATCAACGAGCGCTGGGACACCCGCCGCTTCGAGGCCAAACTGGTCAACGCCGCCAACCGCCGCAAGCACACGGTGATCGTCGTCGGCACCGGCCTCGCGGGCGGCTCCGCGGGCGCCACGCTCGCCGAACAGGGCTACCACGTCGTCCAGTTCTGCTACCAGGACTCCCCGCGCCGCGCCCACTCGATCGCCGCGCAGGGCGGCATCAACGCGGCGAAGAACTACCGCAACGACGGCGACTCCATCCACCGGCTCTTCTACGACACCGTCAAGGGCGGCGACTTCAGGGCCCGGGAGTCCAACGTCCACCGCCTGGCGCAGATCTCGGTCGAGATCATCGACCAGTGCGTCGCGCAGGGCGTGCCCTTCGCCCGTGAGTACGGCGGTCTCCTCGACACGCGTTCCTTCGGCGGCGTCCAGGTGTCCCGGACGTTCTACGCCCGTGGGCAGACCGGGCAGCAGCTGCTGCTCGGCGCGTACCAGGCGCTGTCGCGGCAGATCGCCGCGGGCAATATCGAGATGCATCCGCGGACCGAGATGCTCGACGTGATCGTGGTCGACGGACGGGCGCGCGGAATCGTGGCCCGCGATCTGATCACCGGGAAGATCGACACGTACTTCGCGGACGCGGTGGTGCTGGCGAGCGGCGGATACGGCAACGTCTTCTACCTCTCGACGAACGCCATGAACTCCAACGCCACCGCCGTCTGGCGCGCCCACCGGCGCGGCGCCCTCTTCGCCAACCCCTGCTTCACCCAGATCCACCCCACCTGCATTCCGCGCACCGGCGACCACCAGTCCAAGCTCACCCTGATGAGCGAGTCGCTGCGCAATGACGGCCGTATCTGGGTGCCGAAGGCGAAGGGTGACACCCGCCCGCCGAACGAGATCCCCGAGGACGAGCGCGACTACTACCTGGAGCGCATCTACCCGTCCTTCGGCAACCTCGTGCCCCGCGACATCGCCTCCCGCGCCGCGAAGAACGTCTGCGACGAGGGCCGCGGCGTCGGCCCCGGCGGCCAGGGCGTCTACCTGGACTTCGCCGACGCGATCAAGCGGCTGGGCCGCAAGGCCGTCGAGGCCAAGTACGGCAACCTCTTCGACATGTACCAGCGGATCACCGACGAGGATCCGTACGAGGTGCCGATGCGGATCTACCCGGCCGTGCACTACACGATGGGCGGGCTGTGGGTCGACTACGACCTGCAGACCACCATCCCCGGCCTGTTCGCGATCGGCGAGGCCAACTTCTCCGACCACGGAGCGAACCGGCTGGGCGCCTCGGCCCTGATGCAGGGACTCGCCGACGGCTACTTCGTGCTGCCGTCGACGATCAACGACTACCTCGCCCGCAACCCGCACCACGAGCAGGTCACCGACGAACACCCCGTCGTCCAGGAGGTGCTGGCAGAGACCGAGGACCGGCTGCGGCTGCTCCTCGCCGTCGACGGCGACCGTACCCCCGACTCCTTCCACCGCGAAGTCGGCGAACTCATGTGGGAGTTCTGCGGCATGGCCCGTACGGAGACGGGGCTGCGCAAGGCACTTGAGCGCATCCCGCAGATCCGTGAGGAGTTCTGGCGGCGCATCAAGGTCCCCGGCACCGGCGAGGAGTTCAACCAGTCCCTGGAGAAGGCGAACCGCATCGTCGACTACCTGGAGCTCGCCGAGCTCATGTGCCTCGACGCGCTGCACCGCGCCGAGTCCTGCGGCGGCCACTTCCGCGAGGAGTCGCAGACCCCGGACGGCGAGGCCGCCCGCAACGACGACGCCTTCTCCTACGCGGCGGCCTGGGAGTTCACGGGTACGGGCGAGGCCCCGACCCTCCACAAGGAAGACCTGGTCTTCGAGTACGTCCACCCCACTCAGCGGAGCTACGCATGAAGCTCACCCTGCGCGTCTGGCGGCAGAAGAACGCCGACGCAGACGGAGCGATGTCCACATACGAGGTGGACGGCATCTCGGCCGACATGTCCTTCCTGGAGATGCTCGACACCCTCAACGAGGAACTCATCCTCAAGGGCGAGGACCCGGTCGCCTTCGACCACGACTGCCGCGAGGGCATCTGCGGCGCGTGCTCGCTCGTCATCAACGGCGACGCGCACGGACCGGAACGCACCACCACCTGCCAGCTGCACATGCGGGCCTTCCAGGACGGCGACACGATCGACATCGAGCCGTGGCGCGCCTCGGCCTTCCCGGTCGTGAAGGACCTCGTGGTGGACCGGTCGGCCTTCGACCGGATCATCCAGGCCGGCGGCTACATCACCGCCCCGACCGGCGCCGCGCCCGAGGCGCACGCCACGCCCGTGCCCAAGCCGGACGCCGACTTCGCCTTCGAGCACGCCGAGTGCATCGGCTGCGGTGCCTGCGTGGCGGCCTGCCCGAACGGCGCGGCGATGCTGTTCACCTCGGCGAAGATCAACCACCTGAACGTCCTGCCGCAGGGCGCGCCCGAGCGCGAGACCCGGGTGCTCGACATGGTGGCGCAGATGGACGAGGAGGGCTTCGGCGGCTGCACCCTCACCGGAGAGTGCGCGACCGCCTGCCCGAAGGGCATTCCGCTCTTCTCCATCACCAGCATGAACAAGGAGTGGCTGCGCGCGTCCCGCAAGGCGGGAAAGCGTTAGCCGTACATCGTTCGCCGTTAAGGTGCGGACGGGCGGGACCGGGAGTGGTGCTCTTCCCGGTCCCGTCTCGCTTTCCGTCCCACCCCTGGGGTTCAACATCCCCACATCCGCCCTCCTGGCGCAGGTCACGCGCACGCCAACCGGCATCGGAAGAACAGGATCGCGCAGATCGCACCGACCCGGTCTGCCGCCGCACTGCCGAACCGGCCCGTGACCAGGAGAGTGCCATGACCGGCGTATCCACCCTCGACAGCCCCCCACCCTCTGTCGCCCCCACCCGCTACACCGTCACCCTCGCCCGTGACGAGGACGACGTCCGGGCCGCGCAGCGCCTGCGCCACGACGTCTTCGCCGGAGAGATGGGCGCCCTCCTGTCCACCCCGCAGCCGGGCTACGACATCGATGCCTTCGACGCGTACTGCGACCACCTGCTGGTCCGCGACACGGTCACCGGTCAGGTCGTCGGCACCTACCGGCTGCTGCCGCCGGACCGGGCCGCGGTCGCCGGGCGGCTGTACTCGGAGAGCGAGTTCGACCTCGGCCCGCTGGCCGGAATCCGCTCCGGACTCGTCGAGGTCGGCCGCTCCTGCGTCCACCCCGACCACCGCGACGGCGCGGTCATCGGGCTCATCTGGGCCGGGATAGCCCGCTACATGGTCGATGGCGGCCATGAGTGGCTCGCGGGCTGCTGCTCGATTCCGCTGGCCGACGGCGGCGCACTCGCGGCCGGGACCTGGGACCGTGTTCAGGCCAAGTACCTGGCGCCCGAGGAGTACCGCGTACGTCCGCTGCTGCCCTGGAGCGCGGAGGGCGTCGCCCGGCCCGAGCGCACGGAGCTTCCCCCGCTCCTGCGCGGCTACCTTCGCCTCGGCGCCTGGGTGTGCGGCCAGCCCGCCCACGACCCGGACTTCGGCGTGGCCGACATGTACGTGCTGCTGTCGATGCGCCGGGTCAACTCGCGCTATCTGCGGCACTTCCTCTCGCTCGCCCCGGCGTGATGAACACGTCTCGCGCGGGCGCGACGAGCGTGTCCCGCCTCGGTGTGATACTCCGTCCCCGCCGTGCCGCGGCGGGGACGGACACGGCGTTCCCGGCCACTGCTACGGTGCCGCGCCCTCGGGACGGCGCGCCGGGGGCCTCCGTGCCCGGCGGGACGCTCGCGGGCCCGGCGCCGACGAGCGCCTGGCTGCCCAGTGCCCCGTGCTCCCCGAAGGACTGCGTCGAATCCACGGGTTCGCGGGCGGCCTTGCCGCGCGCGGTGCTGCGGCTGGCCGTCCTGCTCATCGTGACCGGAGTCGGGATCCTCCTGACCCCGGTGGTCGGACGGATCTCCGCCGCGCCGCGCGACCGGCTCATCAGGGCCTGGTGCCGGACAGTGGTGCGGGCCGCCGGTGTCCGCGTACGGATCACCGGCGCCGCCCCGCCCACCGGTGGTCTGCTGATGGTCGCCAACCACATCTCCTGGCTGGACATCCCCCTCCTCGCCGCCGTCCGTCCCGGCCGGATGCTGGCCAAGGCCGAGATCCGGCAGTGGCCCGTGGCGGGCGCGCTGACCGCCCTGAGCGGTGCGCTGTTCATCGAGCGCGACCGGCTGCGCGCGCTGCCCGACACGGTGGCGCGGATCGCGGACGCGCTGCGCGACGGCTCGGCGGTGGTGGTCTTCCCGGAGGGAAGCACCTGGTGCGGCCGGGCCCAGGGGTATTTCCGGCGGGCCGTCTTCCAGTCCGCGCTGGACGCTGCCGTGCCGGTCCAGCCGGTGCACCTGCACTACCGGTTCGACGGGGGAGCGGCGAGCACCGCGCCCGCGTTCGTCGGGAGCGACTCGCTGCTCACCTCGGTGTGGCGGGTCGTGTCCGCCAGCGACCTCGTCGCGGACGTGCGGGTGCTGCCGGTCCTCGCGCCCGGCGCATACACCGACCGGCGTGACCTCGCCCGCGCCGCGCAAGGGGGATCGGACGCACCGAGCGCCCTGCCCCACCGCTGACGCCTACCGCGCCCGAGGGAGGGCGCGGGCGAGATTGGGTGCCGTCCGGCTCCCGTCCTCCCGCGCCACCTCGGCCGGCGGCCCCGAGGCCGCGATCCGCCCGCCCGCGTCGCCGCCGCCCGGCCCCAGGTCGATGACCCAGCCCGCGAAGGTAGCCCCACGCTGACGAACCGTCAGCACGCCGAACAGCCCGAAGCGCAACTGCGTTGCAAGGCACAGCCGTTGCGGCTCGCCCACCGAGAGCGTGGGGGTCGCCCGGTCCAGACTGATGTAGCCGAGGCCGAGTTCGAGGATCGGGGCGATGCGCTCTCTGAGATCGTCGGTGAGCACCCGGGCCGTCTCCGACGTGCTCTCGCGCTCCGCCGCGCGCTCGAGCCGCTCGACCAGCTCCGTCAGCGGCAGCGCGGCCAGTTCGGCGATGTTGGACCCCGCGAAGGTCACCTCCAGCGCCTCCGGGCGCAGCTTGGTGCCGCCGCACGCGGGACAGGGCGCGTTGGTCAGGAACCGCTCGGCCCTCGCCCGCAGCGCCGGGCTCTTGGAGTCCGAGAACGTCTTCATCACGTACCGGCGGGCGCTCATGTACGGGCCCTGGTAGGGCCGTTGGATCTTGTCGGCGTCCCGCACCGGGTGCACCGTGACCACCGGCTGCTTGGGGCGAGGCGGCGTCCGGCGCGGCCCGGGGCGCTTCGCGGCGCTCCGGGCGGGCAGGGATCAAGTCGTCGGAGTGCCCCCACCGCCAACGAGAGCAGGAATGCCCCATGCAGTACGTGAAGCTCGGTTCGACGGGCCTGGACGTCTCCCGGATCTGCCTGGGGTGCATGAGTTTCGGCCTGCCCGACCGTGGCCCGCACGAGTGGACCCTCGACGAGGAGGCGTCCCGCCCGCTGATCCGCCAGGCGCTGGAAGCCGGAATCAACTTCTTCGACACCGCGAACGTCTACTCGGACGGCACCAGCGAGGAGATCGTCGGCCTGGTGCTGCTCACGGGCCTTGCGCGCCGCGACGAGGTCGTCATCGCCAGCAAGGTGAACGGCGCGATGCACGACGGCCCCAACGGCCGCGGCCTGTCCCGCAAGGCGATCATGACGGAGATCGACAACACCCTGCGCCGGCTGGGCACCGACTACGTGGACCTCTACCAGATCCACCGCTTCGACCCCGCCACCCCCGTCGAGGAGACGATGGAGGCGCTGCACGACGTGGTCAAGGCGGGCAAGGCCCGTTACATCGGGGCGAGTTCGATGTACGCCTGGCAGTTCTCCAAGGCCCAGTACACGGCCCGGCTGAACGGCTGGACACGGTTCGTCTCCATGCAGAACCACTACAACCTCCTCTACCGCGAGGAGGAGCGGGAGATGCTGCCGCTGTGCGAGGACCTGGGCGTCGGCGTACTGCCCTGGAGCCCGCTCGCCCGTGGCCGCCTCACCCGCGACTGGGACGCGACCACCGCGCGCAGCCGGACCGACGAGTTCGGCAGGAACCTCTACCAGGACGGCGACCGCGAGATCGTCGACGCCGTCGCCCGTATCGCCGCCGAGCGTGACGTGCCGCGTGCGCGGGTCGCCCTGGCGTGGCTGCTGCACCAGAGCACCGTGACCGCGCCCATCGTCGGCGCCACCAAGCCGCACCACATCGAGGACGCGGTCTCTTCCCTCGGCCTGGAGCTCACGGACAAGGAGACCGAGGAGCTGGAGGGGCCGTACACGCCTCGGGCGATCAGCGGTCACTGATCCGCGGCGCATTTGCCGCGGCTGGGGCGTGGTCCATCGGCGCGCGCCAAGGCCGCTGCCCAAGGTGGACAGCGGCCCCGGCGCGCACGCGCGGACGGTGCGAATCAGACGGTACGGAAGGCCAGTACCACGTTGTGGCCGCCGAAGCCGAAGGAGTTGTTCAGGGCCGCGATCCGCCCGTCCGGCAGGGCGCGCGGCTCACCACGGACGACATCGGCCTCGACCTCGGGATCGATGGTGTCGAGGTTGATGGTCGGGGGAGCGAGCCGCTGGTGGAGCGCGAGAACCGTGGCCACCGACTCGACGCCGCCGGCCCCGCCGAGGAGATGGCCGGTCATGGACTTCGTCCTCTCGGCGGCCGGGGCGGCGGGCCTGGTGAAGGCGGCGCTCGCTGTCCACCACGGCGTCGTACCGCCGCAGCCCGCCGAGATGCGCGTCAACGGCGAGCTCGGGCTCGACGCCGCGGGACTGCGCCTCACCACCGAGCAGCAGCCCTGGCCGCACGACGACGTACGCCGGGCCGGGGTCAGCTCCTTCGGCTTCGGCGGCACCAACGTGCACGCCGTGCTCGAAGGCGCGCCCGCCGCCGGACCCGTCCGGCGCGACGCAGGGCCGGCGGCCCAGACCGCCGCGCGCGGAGCCGCACAGTCCGACGCCCGTCCGGCCGAGGGGCACGAGGACGCGCCCTGGCTGTTCCTGCTCTCCGCCGGGTCCGTGCCGGACCTCGCCCGCCACGCCGAGGAGATCCGCGGCTTCGTCGCCGGCACCCCGGACGCCACGCCGGCCGCCGTGGCCCGCACCCTCGCCTCCCGCGAACTGCTCACCGCGCGCCTGGCGGTCGTCGCCGCCACCCGCGAGGAACTGCGCGACAAACTCGACGTGGCCGCCCGGCGGCTGGCGGAAGGCGCCCTCGGCGAACTGGCCGAGGGCATCCACGCGACAGCCGCGCCGCTGCCCGCCGAGGACCGCAAGGTGGCCTTCGCCTTCCCCGGCCAGGGCTCCCAGCGCCCCGGCATGCTGGCCGACCTCGTCCGGCGCTTCCCGGCCCTCGCCGAACGCGCCGCCGAGCTGGCCGAGTTCACGGCCGAGGAGTCCGCGACGCTGCCGCAGGCGCTGCCCGATCTGCTGTGGGGCGGGCACGAGCCCGACGACGCCGAGGCGCAGGCGGCCCTGACCGTGACCGACGTGTGCCAGCCCGGCCTCGGCATCACCGGCGTCAGCACCATGGAACTGCTGGCCGCCTGCGGGGTCGAGCCGGACATCGCGGTCGGACACAGCGTCGGCGAGTTCCCGGCGGCGGTCGCGACCGTGCAGAGCCGCCTCGGGGCGCAGCCGGCGGCGATGACGGCGCAGCGCGCCGCGGCCCCGACGCCCGAGCCGGTTCAGCAGGCTCCGGCCGCCGCCGGGCCGAGCCGCCCGGTCGCGGACCGCAGCGAGACCGCCGACGTCCGCGCGTTTCCCGAGGTTCTCGCCTCGCTGGAGCGCGCCCGCACCATCGCATCGGCCAGTGTCCACAACCCGTACTTCCTGCAGCACGAGGGCACCATCCGGGACACCACCCGGGTCGGGGACCACGAGCTGATCTCGTTCTCCAGCTACAACTACCTGGGCCTGTCCGGGCACCCAGCGGTCTCCGCGGCCATCGCGGACGCCGTCGAGCGCTACGGCTCCTCGGTGTCCGCCGCCCGCATCCTGTCCGGCAACCGCCCCCTGCACGAGGAACTCGACCGGGGCCTGGCCGAACTCGTCGGCGCCCAGGCCGCGGTGACTCTGGTCAGCGGCCACGCCACCAACGTCACGGTCATCGGCCACCTCATGGGCGCCGAGGACCTGATCCTGCACGACTCGCTCGCCCACGACAGCATCATCCAGGGCTGCCGCCAGTCGGGCGCCGCCCGCCAGCCCTTCCCGCACAACGACATCGCGGCCCTGGACCGGATCCTGAGCCAGGTACGGGACCGCTACCGCCGCGTGCTGATCGTGGTGGAGGGCGTCTACAGCATGGACGGCGGCACCGCCGACCTGCCCGCCCTGATCGCTGTCAAGGAGAAGCACGGCGCCCTGCTCATGGTGGACGAGGCCCACAGCATCGGCGTCATGGGCAAGACCGGCGGCGGCATGGCCGAGTTTTCCGGAGTCACCCCCGAGGACGTCGACGTCTGGATGGGCACCCTCTCCAAGTCACTGGCCAGCTGCGGGGGTTACGTGGCGGGGCGGCACGAGCTCATCGAGCACTTCCGGTACACGCTGCCGGGCTTCGTCTTCAGCGCGGGCCTGCCCCCGGCGTCCACCGCCGCCGCGCTGGCCGCGCTGCGGCTGATCCGCGAGGAGCCCGAGCGGGTGACCCGGCTGCACGACAACTCGGAGCTGTTCCTGCGGCTCGCCGCCGAGGCCGGGATCGACGTGGGCACCAGCGAGGGCACCCCGATCGTGCCCGCCATCACCGGTGACTCCATGAAGGCGCTCCAGCTCTCCGACCGGCTCTACGCCCGCGGCGTCAGCGCCAACCCGATCCTGCACCCGGCGGTGGAGGAACGGCTCGCACGGCTGCGGTTCTTCATCACCTCCGAGCACACCGAGGAGCAGATCACCGCGTCGGTCGACATCCTGGCCGAAGAGCTGGCCAAGCTGTCCTGACCCACCCCGGATCCGCACCGGGGCGGAGCGAAGGGACCCCCGCCCTTCAGCTCCGCCCCGGTGCCGGCAGCCACGGACTTGTTCAGCCGCGGAACACCGCCTCCGAAGTGAGTACCCCCATGCCCTCCCTCACGCCCCGCGCCCCTCTTCCGCCGTCGTCGGCCGCCTCGCCCATGACCGCCCTGCTCTCCGCGCACGAGATGCTGCTCGAAGTCATGAAGGCACTTGACGGACCGTCAGCATCGCTTCGGGGCCCGGCCGCGGGACCGCTGGTGACGGGCCCGGGTCTGCTGCGCCCCTCCACGGAGGACTGACACGGCCGCGCCGACGGCCCTCGGGCCTGTTTAAGGTGGCACGCGTGAAGGAGCAGAGCGGCAGTAGACCCCTGGCGATATTCGACCTGGACGGCACCCTCGCGGACACCGCGCACCGCCAGCGGTTCCTGGAGCGCAAGCGGCGGGACTGGGACGCGTTCTTCGCGGCGGCGCCGCACGATCCACCGCTGGCCGAGGGCATTGCGCTGGCACTGAAGAGCGCTGAGGAGTGCGAGGTGGTCTACCTCACCGGCCGCCCCGAGCGGTGCCGCCGGGAGGCGGCCGACTGGCTGGCTGTCCAGGGGCTGCCCGACGGGCGCATCTGGATGCGGCGCAACGACGACCGCAGGCCCGCGCGCCGCACCAAGCTGGAGATCCTCCGCAGACTGGCCCGCGACCGCGAGATCCGCGTCCTCGTGGATGACGACGAGCTCGTCTGTGAGGACGCGGAGCGGGCGGGCTTCAGGGTCGTACGAGCGCGCTGGGCGGCCGCGTCGGCGGCGCTGATGGACGCGCAGGAGCGGGAGGGGCGGACCTGAGGGGGTCCGCAGGTTCTGAAGTGCCGGACGGAGGCCTGGGGGCCTGGGGTCACGCGCCTTCTTCGAGCCGGAAGCCGACCTTCATGCAGACCTGGTAGTGCTCGATCTGCCCGTTCTCGATCTGCCCCCTGACCTGCGTGACCTCGAACCAGTCCAGGTTGCGCAGCGTCTGCGACGCCCGGTTGATCCCGTTGCGAAGGGCCTGGTCGACGCCCTCGTGGGAGGTGCCGACGATCTCGGTGACCCGGTAGGTGTTGTCGGACATGCGGGTGCTCCTCTCCGCCGTGGCGGGTGTGCCACGCGTCATTCCACGGTGCCCCACGGTGCGGCGGTCCGCGAGATATCCGGGGTGTCGGGGGGATGCCCCGGATGGAATGGCGGGCGAGTCCTGGGCTGTCGGCGCTGCGTCAGGCCGGTTCCGGCCCTTGACGCACTTGATTGGTACATACCAAAATCCAGACACCCGTACGAGCGTTGAGCTCGTCCCCCACGTCGGGCCTCTTGCCCCTGTCCGCCAGACAGAACAGGACCCCTCGTGAGAAACCGCCCCCGCAGAGCCCGCCTCCTCGCCGTCGTGTGCGCCGCCGCCTTACTGCTCACCGCCTGCGGTGTCCTGCCCGAGGGAGGGGCCGGGCGGCGGACCGTCACCGTGTGGCTGATGAAGGGCAGCACCTCCAAGGAATTCCTGAGGCGGTTCACGGCGGAGTTCGAGCGGACCCACGGTGACCTGCGGCTCGACATCCGCATCCAGGAGTGGACCGGGATCGGCGAGAAGGTCCAGGCGGCGCTGAAGCAGGAGGACGAGGGCGCGCCCGACGTCATCGAGGTCGGCAACACCCAGGTCGCGCAGTACGTGGACGGCGACGGGCTGAGCGACCTGAGCCTTGAGTCGTTACGCGACTGGGGCATGAACGACTGGCTCCCGGGCCTCGCCGAACCCGGCCGCTTCGGCTCCCGCCAGTTCGGTGTCCCCTGGTACGCGGCCAACCGCGTCGTCATCTACCGCGAGGACCTGTTCGCCCAGGCCGGCATCAAGGAGCCGCCGCAGACCCGCGACCAGTGGCTGGCGGACACTGAACGGCTCAACTCCTCGGAAAACCAAGGGATCTACCTGGCCGGACAGGACTGGTACACCCTCGCCGGGTTCATCTGGGACGAGGGCGGCGACCTCGCCACGAAGGCCTCCGCCGGAACCTGGGAGGGCAGTCTGCAGACGCCGGCCGCCCTGCGGGGCATGGACTTCTACCGGCGGCTGCAGGCACTCGGCGACGGGCCCGTGAACGCCGACGAGGAACACCCGCCGCAGGCGGGAGAGTTCGCCAAGGGACGGGTCGCCCAGATCGTGGCCGTGCCCGGCCTCGTCCAGGCCATCGAGCGGGCGAACCCCGGCCTCAAGGGCAAGCTGGGCTTCTTCCCCGTGCCCGGCCCGACGGCCGCCGAGCCCTGCGCGGTCTTCACCGGCGGCTCCGACCTCGTGGTGCCTAAGAACACGGACGTCCGGCCGGGCGCCACAGCCGTCGTCGCGGCACTTGCCGGCGCCAAGTGGCAGAAGGACTTGGCCAGGACGATGAGCTACGTGCCCAATAAGACGACCCTCGCCTCGGCGGTGGCGGGCGAGAAAGGAGTCGCGGCCATGGCGGCGGGCGCCGCGCAGGGCCGGGCGACCCCCGCCACGCCCCAGTGGGCCGCCGTCGAGGCCGACAACCCGATCAAGGTCTACATGACGAAGGTCCTCACCGGATCCGACCCGGCGACGGAGGCCCGGCGCGCCTCGGCCAGCATCACGCGGACGTTGGCGGGCAGGGCCGAGTGACGGGTCCGGCGCCTGCGGCACCCGCCTGGGACGAGGGCGGCGGCCTCGCCACGGAGCGCCCGCCGCGCACGGAGCGCCCGGCCCGCCGTCTCGACGGTGGTCCCGGGCGCTCCGTTCCGCGCGGCGCCCGCCCGCTATCCGGCCCTGCTCAACGACAGCGCGAAGCGACCCTCCTCGTCCGTCCACCAATGGGTCAACGCGAAGCCGGCGGCGGCCAGTTCACCGCGTACGCCCTCCTCGCGGAACTTCGCCGAGATCTCGGTCCGCAGTTCCTCGCCGTCCGCGAAGTGGACGGCGAGGTCGAGTGCGGGGATCTTCACGGTCTGCGCGGTACGCGAGCGCAGCCGCATCTCGATCCACTCGTGCTGGGTGTCCCAGAGGGCGACATGATCGAACGCGTCGGGGTCGAAGTCGGCGCCGAGCTCACGGTTGACGACGGTCAGCACGTTCTTGTTGAACGCGGCCGTCACCCCGGCCGCGTCGTCGTACGCGGCGACCAGAACCGACTCGTCCTTGACGAGGTCTGTGCCCAGCAGCAGCGCGTCGCCGGGCGACAGCAGGGCCCGTACGGATGCCAGGAACGCGGCGCGTTCGGCGGGCAGCAGATTGCCGATCGTGCCGCCGAGGAACGCCACGAGCCGCGGTCCGGGCGTGCCCGGCATCGCGAGACCGCCGGTGAAGTCGGCGATCAGGGCATGCACATCGAGGCCCGGGTGCTCCTCCATCAGCGCGTGCCCGGCCTGGGTGAGCGCGCTCTCGCTGACGTCGACGGGAACGTACGTGTGCACGTCGGCCAGCGCTTTGAGGAGAGACCGCGTCTTCTCGGACGAGCCGGAACCCAGCTCGACGAGGGTGCGTGCCCCGGTGGCCGTGGCGATCTCGCCGGCCCGGGCGATCAGGATCTCCCGCTCGGCACGCGTGGGGTAGTACTCGGGAAGTTCGGTGATCTTCTCGAAGAGTTCGCTGCCGTGCGCGTCGTAGAACCACTTCGGCGGCAGCGTTTTGGGCGAGTGGGTGAGGCCCTGCAGGACGTCGGCGCGCAGGGCGGCGTCCGTGGCGTCCTCGGGCAGGGTGCGGGTGAGAAGGAACGGACTCACGTACGGGGCTCCTTCGGTGGTGCGGATGTCATGGCGGCGGTGTCGCCGGTCATGTCCTTGAGCGGGGTGAGCAGCACCTCGGTGCGGCTCGCCGTGAGGAGTGTGCGGTCGGGGACCTCCTGCCAGCGCGGGTCGTCGTCGTAGGGCTCGGAGGCCACGACGGTGCGGCGGCCGGGCTCGGTGAGATACCAGAGGGTGTCGCCCCAGGCGGTCGCGGTGATCGTCTCGCCGTTGGTGAGCAGCAGGTTGAGCCGGGACCCGGGGGCCGCCCCGGCGACCTCCAGGACCGTGTCGGCCAGCGCCTGACTCTCGTCGTCACCCCTGCGCAGCCGGTGCAGGACCAGCGCCCAGACGAGAGCCGCGTCGCAGCGGGCCTCCAGCGACAGCAACTCCACCGCGGGCAGGGTCGCGGCGAGCGGGGCGAGGGAGCCGGGCCAGCCGAGCACGGCGCCGTTGTGGCTGAACAGCCAGGGGCCCGCGGCGAACGGCGCCGCCGCGGCCTCCCCGTCCGCACCCGCCACGGTCGCGTCCCGCACCGCCGCGAGCAGCGCGGTGGTCCTGACGACCCGGGCCAGGTCCGCGAACGACTGGTCGCCCCAGATGGGCCCGGCCCGTCGGTACCGGGCGGGCACGGGATCGCCCGCGGCGTACCAACCCACCCCGAAACCATCGGCGTTGACCGTCCCGTACCGCTGCTGCCGCGGTGCCCAGGACTGCCGGAACAGGCTGTGCTCCGGCTCCACGAGCAGCGCGCCGAGCGGCTCCTCGGGGCCCAGGAAGGCCAGTTGACGGCACATCAGGAACTCTCCGGTCCGGCGTCCCGCGCCGTACGGAAGCCGGAGAAGATCTGCCGCCGGATCGGATAGTCCCAGTTGCGGAACGTGCCCCGGCAGACCACCGGGTCCACCGCGAACGAACCACCGCGCAGCACCTTGTATTCCGGCCCGAAGAACACTTCCGAGTACTCCCGGTAGGGGAAGGCCACAAAGCCCGGATAGGGCTGCAGATCGCTCGACGTCCACTCCCACACGTCGCCGATCAACTGCCGTACGCCCAGGGGCGATTCGCCCGCCGGATAGCTGCCGGCCGGCGCCGGGCGCAGATGGCGCTGGCCGAGGTTGGCGTGTTCCGGGGTGGGGTCGGCGTCGCCCCACGGGTAGCGCGTGGAGCGGTCGGACGCCGGATCGTGGCGGGCCGCCTTCTCCCACTCGGTCTCGGTGGGCAGCCGCCGACCCGCCCAGCGCGCGTACGCGTCGGCCTCGTACCAGCACACGTGCAGCACCGGCTCGTCGGGCGGTACCAGCTCGGTGACACCGAAGCGGCGCCGCAGCCACTGCCCGCCGTCGCGGCGCCAGAACAGCGGCGCCTTGATGCCGTGCGCCCGGATGTGGTCCCAGCCCTCGGGGGTCCACCAGCGCCGGTCGCCGTAGCCGCCGTCCTCGATGAACGCCTGGTACGCGGCGTTCGTGACCGGCACGGTGTCGATGTAGAAGGAGGGGACGATACGCCGGTGGGCGGGCCGTTCGTTGTCCAGCGCCCATGGCTCGGTGGACGTGCCCATCGCGAACGGGCCGCCGGGCACCAGGACTTCGGCCGGTCCGGTGAACAGCGGCGCGGGCGCGGGATCCGGTGCCGTCAGGGCGGCCGGACCCTTGCGGAGCTGATGGGTGATCAGCATCGTCTCGTCGTGCTGCTGTTCGTGCTGCGCGATCATCCCGAAGGCGAAACCCGCCTCGGTCAGCCGCGTGCCCTGGAACGCGGTGCTCTCCAGCACGTCCAGCGCCCGGCCGCGCACCTCGGCCGCGTACTGACGGGCCTCGCCGGGAGGCAGCAGGGGCAGCGAAGGCCGCTCGGCGCGCGGATGTTCGAACGCGTCGTACAGCCCGTCGATCTCGGGCCGCATCGCCTCACGCCCGGCGACCGTGCGCAGCAGCCACAGCTCCTCCTGGTTGCCGATGTGCGCGAGGTCCCACACCAGCGGGGACATCAACGGCGAGTGCTGGGCGGTCAGTTCGGGGTCCTCCACACAGGAGGTGAGGAGTGCGGTGCGGTCGCGGGCCGTGGTCAGCGCGTCCAGCGCGCGCTCCCTGAGCGACTCCGGGTCCGTGAGTGAATCGGGGGCGGTCATGTGCGGATGTCCTTCCCGTGGAACCGACCGTAGGACGGGCCGTGAGACGGCCCGTGCGGTTGAGTGGGGGATCGCCCGTCGAAGGGGCCGAGCAGATCGTCGGCGGGGCAGCGGCCCCGGGCCACATAGCGGTCGTTGAACTCCGCCACGGCGTCCAGGACCTCGGTGGTGGCGCCGAGCCGGGGCAGGGCCTCGGCCGCCGCCGCGAAACAGGCGACGGCGGCCTCGTGCAGCTCCGGGTCCGCCAGGCCGTACCGCGCGGCGTCCCGCCACAGCGGATTGCGCGGCGCGGCCAGCGAGTCCGCCCGCTCGGCGAGCGGTTTGACGGTCCGGTACGCGATCTCGGCGGCCTCCGCGTCGTCGAAGAGGGCCGCTGTCACGGCGAGCGGCACGATCCAGCCGTCGTCGCCCGGCTGTGCGTCGATCATGCGCAGTTCGAGATGACCGCGCGGACGCACCGGTGGGAACAGGGTCGTCAGGTGATAGTCGAGATCCGCCCGGTCCGGCGGCGACGCCGACCGGGTCCACTGCCGGAAACTCATGCCTTCCGGTACGGTCCAGGGGCCGCTCGGCGCCCGTACGCACATCACCGACGCGTCCAGGACGTGCCGGGCCCAGGCGGCCCGTGGCTCGCCGTCCAGGGGAGGGGCGCCGGCCCGCCCGGGGTCCATCGCCGTCCACAGCGACTGCCGCGTGGAGCGCCAGCCGGTGTGCCGCCCGCGGGCGAGCGGAGAGTGGGCGAACGCGGCCACCAGGACCGCGCCCAGCTGGTGCGCCAGCCACCAGCGGCGCCCGTGCCCGAGCGGGCCCGGCTCCTCGTACCCGGCGTCCAGGCACACCTGGACGGAGGCGGAGCTGCACATCATGGCGCGGCCTTCCGGCCCCGCGCGGTCGAGGTAGCGCTCCATGGCGTCGTAACGGGGCTCATGGAGGAAGCGGTTCGGGGGGTTCCAGGGATCGTGGCCATAGCCGCTGAGGCCGAGACCTGCCTCGCGCAGTGTCGCGCGGACGGCGTCGAGGTCGGCGGAGACGGACCCGATGCACTCCATCAGAGAAGACGCGGGAGCGGAGCTGAGCTCCAGCTGACCGCCGGGTTCGACGGTGAGCGCCGAACGCAGGGGCAGGGTCCGCAGTGCGGCGTACGCCGCTTCAAGTCGTGCGGGTGGTACGGGGAGCCGCGGCGTCCGCAGCTCATGGATGAGCCATTCCACTTCGACACCGAGGTACCGGGGCGGACCGGTCTTGAAGCAGATGCCGTGAACGAGCGCCTCCACCTCGGCCTCGGTGACGGCGGAGCGGCGCTCCGCACAGTCACTCACCGAATCGGACATGTAGGGATCCTCCTGAGATTCCACCATGTCGCCGGCCCGGCGTCTCGTGGGCCGAACCGGCAATTGCTCGTCCCACCCAAGACGCTTTCGACGGTTCGCACAAGGGTACGGATCATCGCTTTCCGAACTAGGAAACACTGTTTGCGGGGCGGTGAAACTCTGTTGCGCCGCAGGACCAGCATCGCTCACGATGCGCTCATGGGCACGACGGGGGAGATCGCGAGGGGCGCGTTCATGGCGTGTACGGGGGTCGCGCCATGAGCGCGCGCCTGCGCGCGATCGCGCAGCAGACGGAGGAGATCGTCGCGGCGGGCGCGTATCGGGCGCCCGGCGGGCGGGAGGTGTCGATCGCCGCGGGGACCGAGGCCGCCCGGACCGGGACGCGGATGTATGGGCCCGAGCCGGTGGAGATACGCCCGGCCGCACCCGTCGACACTTTGTTCGAGGTCACGGGCGAGAGCAGCTTGGAAGCCGCCCGAAGGATCGCCGGGGTTTCCGGGCAGAACGCCGCCGTCGCCGTCCTGAACTTCGCCTCGGCGCGCAATCCGGGCGGCGGCTATCTGAACGGCGCGCAGGCCCAGGAAGAGGCCCTGTGCCGGGCCTCCGCGCTGTACACCTGCCTGCTGCGGACCCGGGAGTTCTACGACCACCACCGCGCCCACCGCGACCCGTTCTACACGGACCGTGTCATCCACTCACCCGCCGTACCCGTCTTCCGCGACGACCGCGGCCGACTCCTCGGCGAGCCGTACACGGCCGGATTCCTGACCGCCGCGGCTCCCAACGCCGGAGTCGTCCTGCGTACTGCCCCGGAGCGCGCCGCCGAGCTGCCGGGGGCCCTCGCCGTGCGCGCGGAGAGGGTCCTGGAGACCGCCGCGGCCCACGGCTACCGGAGGCTGGTGCTCGGGGCGTGGGGCTGCGGGGTCTTCCAGAACGACCCGGAGCAGGTGGCGGCCGCCTTCCATGGGCTGCTGGTCAAGGGCCGCTTCGAGGGGTTCTTCGACCACGTCGTGTTCGGGATCCTGGACCGCACGGCGGGCAGGACGACGCGCGGCGCCTTCGATCAGGCGTTCACCTGCGAGCGCCGGGGCCGGTGACGCGGTGAGGGGCGCGGAGCTGTGGCACTCAGCGGCTCCGCCGCGGGTGCGCGACCAGTCACAGACGGTCCGCACGGGACAGACGACCCCTCTCGCGGGGCGGGGGCGCGCTCAGCGCCACCCGTACCGCAACCGCAACCGGTGCACAACGGAGTTGAACCGCATCCGGTCCAGCGCACACGCCTCCCGCCGCATCCCGTCCTCGTGCAACCGCAGCACACGGTCCACGGCCACCCACGAGTCACGCCCCGACCGGTCCCACGGCCCGCTGCCGATCGGCACCCACTCGCGGTCGCCGTCGTGCCGCTTGCTGGAGAGCTGGACGGCGAGGAACGTGCCCGCGGCCTCGCGGGCGACGACGAGTACCGGGCGGTCCTTGCCCCGGCCGTCGTTCTCCTCGAAGGGCACCCACGTCCACACGATCTCGCCGGGATCGGGATCGCCGTCGTGCGCGGGGGAGTACTCGGTCCTCACCCGGCCGACCTCGCGGGGCTCGGCCTCGGTGGTCGCGGAGGGGCCGTAGCGGCCGGGCACGTCTTCTTCGGTAAAGGCAGTCACGCGGGCCAGGTTAGAGCGTGTGCGGAACGTTGCGCCGAGTAGGGCGGTACGAAGACGACTTCGGGCGTACGGAGGCCAACTCCCGTACGCCCGAAGCCTCGGCGCGTCACCGCCGAAGCGTCAGCGCCTCATCCCTGGTCCTTGTCCACGGGCACCTTCTCGACCGGCATCTTCTCCACCGGTGCCCCGTCCACCGGCACCTTCTCCGGCCGAGGCGGCGCAAAGCCGTTGAGCCCGGCGGCTCCGGTCTCCGGCGTACCGTTGTGGTTCATGGAGGCCAGCAACTGCCGGGCAAGACCCAGCCCGGTGCCACCCATGGTGAGCGCTTTGGCGAACAGGTCGGACATGCCGTCGGCGCCGTTGAGCAGCACCATGTGGTCGACGTTGCCGAACGCGCTCGCGCCCGCCTGGACGATCTCCGGCCAGTTCTCGGCGAGTTGCTGGGCGACCACGGCCTCCTGGTTCTCGGCGAGAGCGGCGGCCCGCGCCTTGATGGCCTCGGCCTCCGCCAGACCCTGCGCGCGCGTCGCCTCGGCGGCGGCGAGGCCCTTGGCCTGAGCGGCGGAGGCCTCGGCCTCACCGGTGGCACGGGTCGCCGTCGCCGCGGCCGCCCCCCGCGCCTTGGTCGCCTCGGCCTCGGCGTTGGCGGCCGTCTTGACCCGGGTCGCCTCGGCCGCGGCGGCGAGTTCGGTCTCCTTCGCCTTGGCCTGCGCGGCCGAGATGCGCGCGTCACGCTCGGCCTCGGCCCGGGCCCGGGTCTCGTACGCCTTGGCGTCCGCGGGCTTGCGGACGTCCGCCTGGAGCTGCTGCTCGCGGCGGTGCGCCTCGAGTTCAGCGACGCGTGTCTCCTGCACGACGACGTCCTGCCGGGCGGCGGCCTCGGCGAGCGGTCCGGCCTGCCGGGCCTTGGCGGCCGCCTTGTCGCGCTCGGCCTGGTAGCCGGCCTGGAGGATCTCGCTGTCCCGGGTCGCCTCGGACATCCGGGCGGCGGCCTGCTGTTCGGCCTCGGTGGCGAGCCGGTTGGCCTCCGCCTGCGCGATGCGCGCGTCGCGCTGGACCGCGGCGGCGTGGGGCATGGCGAGGTTCTTGATGTACCCGGTCGGGTCCTCGATCTCGTGGATCTGCAGCGAGTCGACGATCAGGCCGAGCTTCTCCATCTCCGTACCGCACGCGGCACGCGTCTGGCCGGTCAGTTTCTCGCGGTCGCGGATCATGTCCTCGACGGTCAGCCCGCCGACGATGGACAGCAGATGACCGGCGAACACGTTGTGCACCCGCTCCGCCATCAGCTTCTGCTGGTCGAGGAAGCGGCGGCCCGCGTTGGCGATCGACACGAAGTCGTCGCCCACCTTGAAGATGACCACGCCACGGACCTTGAGCGGAATGCCCTGGTGCGTCACGCAGTCCACGGACAGCTCGGTCTCGTTGAGGTCGAGCGAGAGCTTGCGCACCGCCTGCACGCCCGGCACCACCAGCGTGCCGCGCCCCGTCACGATGCGGAATCCCATGCCTTCTTCGAGGCCTTCGGTCCGATGCTTCGAACCGGAGATGATCAGCGCTTCGTTGGGTTCCGCCACGCGCCACATGAGTTTGAAGACCACAACGATGAAGATCAGTGCGAGGACAACCGCCCCCGCCGCGACGCCGACGACCATCGGCATGCGCCCCCCTTCGCATGGTGCCCTGTCGGCACCGAACGAACGGGAGTGTGCTCCTGTGCACGGCCGGGATCCAGACGCTGACGGATCCTTGTTGCAGTCTTGATGCGCGGGGCTCTCACCTGGGCGAGCCCCGTTCAACTCCCGTACGCACAGCGTCGGTCGGCGTTCCGCACATCGCGAGCCGGCTGCGCGCAGAGCGCCGGCCGGCGTCGCACGCGGCGCGAGTCGGCGTTGCACGCGGCGCGAGTCGGCTGCGCGCACGGCGCCTGGCGTTCCGCGCGACGCGCGTCAGTCGTCGTACGCCGCAGACACGTACACCGTGCGCGGCGGCAGATACTCCACCACCATCACCACCGTGCCCCGCTCGATGCGGTCCTTCGCGGAGGCGGGATACGCGAGGAAGTGCTCGGCACCGCCGCGCACCCGGACGATCACCTCGCCGACGAGCCCGGGTCCGACCGTGCCGGTCACCCGCCCCATCAACCCGACCATCGACACATCGCCCATGGTCACAGACTAAGGCCGGAACTTCGTTACGTGGCCGGTGAGTTCGCGGGCGCCTCGTGCGGCGGCCACGCCTCGTGCCAGCGCAGGTCCGCCTCCAACTGCGCGGCCAGCGACACGAGAAGCGGCTCGCTGTTCGCCGGACCGAGCAACTGGGCGCCGACCGGCAGACCGTCGCCCACGAGGCCGGCCGGGACGTTCACCCCGGGCCAACCGAGGATGTTCCACGGCCAGGCGTACGGGCATGCGGCGATCATGGCCCGGTCGGTCCCGAAGCCGTTCAGGTCGACCATCGCGCCGATCCGGGGCGGGGGAGCGGCGGTCGTCGGCGCGAGGAGCACGTCGTACGTGTCGAAGAGCGCGCCGATCCGCCGGTGCAGCGTGGCCTCGGCCCGCCGGGCCGCACGCAGCGGCGCGCCGTCCAGCAGCCGGCCGAGCCGGGCGGCGTCCCGGGTGCGCCGGTCGAGGAGATCCGGGAACGGCACGTCGCGCACCCGCTCGGCCAGGCCGACCGTCGCCCGCGGGATGAACGTGAGCCCGATCTGCCCGTAGCGCGGCTCCGCCTCCTCCACCACGTGCCCGAGCGCCGTGAGCCGCTCCGCGAGCGCGAGGACCTTCGCCCGTACGACGGGGTCGAGCCGGGCGGGCAGCGCGGTGAACGGCGGCTTCAGCGACAGCGCGATCCGCAGGCGGCCCGGATCGCGTCCGACCGCGTCCGAGACGCGCAGCGCGGGCGGGCGGTGCAGATCGCCGTCGTGGTTGCCGCTCGCCGCGTCCAGGAGGAGGGCCGCGTCCGCGACCGTGCGGGCGAGCGTCCCGTTGACCGTGATGCCCTGGAAGGACTCCGGGCGCGGCCAGGTCGAGATCCGGCCGCGCTGCGGCTTGATGCCGATCAGATGGGTCCAGGAGGCCGGAATGCGCACCGAGCCCGCACCGTCCGAGCCCAGCGCGGCCGGGACCAGACCTGCCGCGACCGCCGCCGCGGAGCCCCCGGACGAGCCGCCCGGGGTGTGGCCGGGGTGCCAGGGATTGCGGGTGGCCCCGAAGGCCGGGCCCTCGGTGAAGGGCCATTGGCCCAGCTCGCACGTGTTGGTCTTGCCGATGACGATGGCTCCGGACGCCCGCAGCCGGCGTACGGCCTCGCCGTCCTCGGCCTTCGGCGGGAAGTCGCCCCGGCAGCCGAAGGCGGTGGGCTCGCCGGCCACGTCCATGTCGTCCTTGACCGCCACCGGCACCCCGAGCAGCGGTCGCCGCACCCCCGCGGTCAGCTCCTTGTCCGCCGCGTCGGCCTCGGCGAGCGCCGCCTCGGCGCGCACCAGGCGGAAGGCGTTGAGGGTGGGCTGGGTCGCCTCGATCCGGGCGAGCGCCCGCTCGACCAGCTCGCGCGCGGTCACCTCGCCGTCGGCGAGGGAGCGAGCACACTCCGCCAGACCCGCGGCACGGTCGGGAGCCATACAGGGAACCTCCGAAGCACGACGTCTACCGAACGGTAACCTCCGGACGGGTCATTCGGTACGGGAAGGGGAACTTCCCTTGCGGAAGCGTGAGTTCCGCCGTGCCGGGGCCCGAACGTCCCCCGGCACAATGCGGCGCGCCGCGCCTCTGCAAGGATGCGATACGTCATGGTGCAGATACCGAAGCAGACCGCCCCGCCGTCGCCCGTGCAACGCCCCGTGCCGACGAGTGCCGATGTGGCACGCCTCGCGGGTGTCTCGCGCGCGACCGTCTCGTACGTCCTGAACAACACCAGCACCGTCCGGATCAGCGAACCCACCCGCCGCCGCGTCCACGAGGCGGCCAAAGAACTCGGGTACGTCCCGCACGCCGCCGCCCGCAGCCTGCGCGCCGGGCACAGCCGCATGGTCCTGATGCCCGCGCCGACCATCCCCGTCGGCCCCCTGTACAACCAGTTCTTCAATGACCTCCAGTGGGCCCTCGGCCGCCTCGACTACACCGTCGTGCAGTACGGCAGCGTGGGCCTGCGCGGCGACGAGGCCGCCCGCGCCTGGGCCGAGCTGCGGCCGGTCGCCGTCCTGGTGCCCGGCAGCGGGCTCGGCCCGCAGGGCGTGGCCGTCCTCAAGCGCTCCGGCGCCCGGGCCGTGGTCACGCTGGGCCCCGAACGCGTGGAGGGCGCACACGCGTTGCTCATGGACCACGACCGGGTCGGCCACTGCGCGGGCACCCACCTGGTCGCCCGCGGCCGCCGCCGCATCGGCGTCGTGATGCCCGGGGAGACCGGCCTCGAGGTCTTCTCCAAGCCCCGCCTCGACGGCGTACGCCGCGCCCTGCACGGTACGGACGCGACGGTGACCGAACTGCCGCTGGCGTACGAGGAGGAGGGCGCCGCCCGGCTCGCGGCGCGCTGGCGCTCCCTCGACCTCGACGCCGTCTTCGCGTACAGCGACGAGTACGCGATGCTGCTGATGCGCGCCCTGCAGGACGAGGGCATCGGCATCCCGGACGAGACGGCCGTCATCGGCGCGGACGACCTGATGCTCGGACGGCTGCTGCGGCCCCGGCTGAGCACCGTCCACATCGAGCTGCCGTCCGGACGCGACCTCGCCGAACTGGTCGACCGGGCGGTGCGCGAACCGGGTGCCGTGCCCGAGACCCAGGCGGTGCTGGGAGCGAGGGTCGTGCACCGGGCATCGAGCTGAGCGGGGCCGGGGCCCGGCTCCGGCCGGACCGGACACGGGAGGCGCGTCTTGCGGACCACGGTAGGCATCATCGGCGGCGGCCCGGCCGGTCTCCTGCTGGCCCGGCTGCTGCACCGCACGGGGATCGACTGTGTCGTCCTGGAGAGCAGGACGCGCGCGTACGTCGAGCAGCGCCAGCGCGCCGGAATGCTGGAGCAGGGCACGGTGGACGCGCTGCGCGAGTGCGGCGCCGCCGACCGCCTGGGCGCCGAGGGCCTGACCCACCACGGCATCGAGCTGCGCTTCGACCGAGAGCGCCACCGCATCGACTTCCCCGCGCTCACCGGCGGGCGCACCGTCACGATCTATGCCCAGACGGAGATCGTGAAGGACCTCGTCGCCCTCCAACTCGCCGAGGGGCCACCGCTGTTGTTCGAGGCCGAGGCGATTGCCGTGGAGAAGCCGGAGAGCGATTCACCCGTCGTACGGTTCCTGCACGAGGGACGCGAACAGACCCTGAGCTGCGCCTACGTGGTGGGCTGCGACGGCTCCCACGGCATCGCGCACGACGCCTTCCCGGCCGGGGCGAGCCGCACCTACGCGCACGACTACCCGTACTCCTGGCTCGGGATCCTCGCCGATGTGCCGCCCTCCTGCGAGGAGTTGATCTACGCGCGCGGCCCGGGCGGCTTCGCGCTGCACAGCATGCGCTCGCCCTCGGTGTCACGCCTGTACGTGCAGGTCCCGAACGGCACCGACGCCGACGACTGGCCCGACGAGCGCATCTGGGACGAACTTGACGAACGCTTCGCGATCGACGGCGACTGGCGGCTGGAGCGCGGCCTCATCACCGCCAAGTCCGTGACACCGATGAGGAGTTACGTCCACGAGCCGATGAGCCACGGACGGCTGTTCCTGGCCGGGGACGCCGCGCACATCGTGCCGCCGACGGGTGCCAAGGGCCTCAACCTCGCCGTGTCCGACGTACGGGTCCTGGCCCACTGCTTCGCCGAGTTCCATCGCACGGGGTCCACCCGACTGCTCGACCGCTACTCGGAGTTGTGCCTGAACCGCGTGTGGCAGGCCACGCGCTTCTCGTACGACATGACCCGGATGCTGCACGTTCACCCGGGCGGGGACGCCTTCGACAGCCGCATACAGCTCGCGCGGCTGCGCAGGATCACGGCATCACGCCACGCGGCAGCCGAACTCGCCGCGAACTACACGGGACTCCCGCTCGCGTTATGAGCCCCGCCGTCGGCGTGCGCGGGGAAGGGGATCGCCGCCTCCGGCACCGGCGCCCGCTGCGGCGGTGAGGCCATGGTGGAGGCCTTCACCGACGTGTGCTGGACGACGGCGCGGGGGGCGTGGCGGCGTACCCGTTCTGATCTGTGCCCCGGGTCTTACTCGCCGCCTCGCTGGGCCTGCTGCTGGGCGACGGACTTGCGGACCTCGTCCATGTCCAGCTTCCGGGCCTGACCGATGACGTCGTCCAGGGCCGCCTCGGGCAGCGCCCCCGGCTGGGCGAAGATCGCGACCTGGTCGCGGACGATCATCAGGGTCGGGATCGACTGGATGTCGAAGGCGGCGGCCAGCTCCGGCTGCGCCTCGGTGTCGACCTTGGCGAACACCAGGTCGGGGTTGGCCTCGGCCGCCTTCTCGTAGACGGGCGCGAACTGACGGCACGGCCCGCACCAGGACGCCCAGAAATCGATCAGGACGAACTCGTTGTCCTTGACCGTCTGGTCGAAGTTCTCCTTGGTGAGCTCCACGGTGCTGTTCATATGCGTTTCCCTCTTCCTCGCGTCCTGATCAAACCGGTTTGCACAACGCCGCCCGCCGGGGGAGTATTCCGCGTGCGTACCCGTGTGGCCACGGCGCACACCAGGAAGCCAGACTGGCCCCATGACGGAAACGGAATCCATCGCGTACGACGTCGTGGTGCTCGGTGCCGGGCCGGTGGGGGAGAACGTCGCCGACCGCACCCGCGCGGCAGGCCTGTCCACCGCGGTCGTGGAGAGCGAGCTGGTCGGCGGCGAGTGCTCGTACTGGGCCTGTATGCCCAGCAAGGCCCTCCTGCGCCCGGCCATCGCCCGCGCCGACGCCCGCCGCGTGCCCGGCCTCAGCCAGGCCGTGCAGGGCCCCCTCGACGCCCCCGCGGTCCTCGCCCACCGCGACTACTACACCTCCCACTGGAAGGACGACGGCCAGGTCGGCTGGCTGGACGGCATCGGAGCGGACCTGTACCGCGGACACGGGCGGCTCGCGGGGCCACGCACGGTGACCGTGGAGGGGCCGGACGGGGAGGTGCGCACTCTGACCGCCCGGCACGCCGTCGCCGTCTGTACTGGCAGCCGCGCCCAGCTCCCCGATCTGCCGGGACTTGCCGAGGTCAAGCCCTGGACCAGCCGCGAGGCCACCAGCGCGCACGCCGTGCCCGGGCGGCTGATCGTGGTGGGCGGCGGTGTGGTCGCCACCGAGATGGCCACGGCCTGGCAGGCCCTCGGCTCCCAGGTCACCGTCCTCGCCCGCGGCATGGGCCTGCTGTCCCGCATGGAGCCCTTCGCCGGGGAACTGGTCGCCGAAGCGCTGAAGGAGGCGGGTGCCGACGTGCGCACCGGCACCTCGGTGGTCTCGGTGACCCGCGAGGGCTCCACGGTGGTGGCCGTGACGAACACAGGCGACCGTATCGAGGCCGACGAGATCCTCTTCGCCACCGGCCGCGAACCCCGCACCGACGACATCGGCCTCGACACGATCGGACTGGAGCCGGGCTCCTGGCTCGACGTCGACGACAGCCTTCGCGTCGCCGGCAGCAACTGGCTGTACGGGGTCGGCGACGTCAACCACCGCGCACTCCTCACCCACCAGGGCAAATACCAGGCCCGGATCGCGGGCGCCGCCATCGCCGCCCGGGCCGCGGGCGTACCCCTCCTGGAGACCGACCCCTGGGGCGCGCACTCCGCGACCGCCGACCACGCGGCCGTCCCCCAGTGCGTCTTCACCGACCCGGAGGCCGCGGCCGTGGGCCTCTGCCTCGCCGAGGCGGAACGGGCGGGCCACCGTGTCCGGGCCGTGGACATCGACATGTCCTCGGTCGCCGGCGCGGGCCTGTACGCGGACGGCTACCGCGGCCGGGCCTGCATGATCGTCGACCTCGACCGCGAGATCCTCCTTGGCGTCACCTTCGTCGGCCCCGGCGTGGGCGAACTGATCCACTCGGCGTCCGTCGCGGTCGCCGGCGAGGTGCCGATCAGCCGCCTGTGGCACGCGGTCCCGTCCTATCCGACGGTGAGCGAGGTGTGGCTGCGGCTGCTGGAGGCGTACCGGGACGCGTAACCGGCACCTCACGCCGGCGCCTAGCCGGGCGGCCCCGGCCATCGGTCGGGCCGCCCGGGTTGGAGTGTCGCGGTCTCGGCCGCGCGTGGGGCCTGTACGGGCCGTCCAGGCCCCGCCTCCGGGATCCGGTCGGTGACCGTGGGCCCGCCGCGTGGGGTTCCGCGCTCAGGCGGGGGAGACCCCCTGGGGACGCGGGGCCGTGGTTTCAGTCCGGCAGGGTGAAACCGAGAGCCTCGGCCGCTCGCTCCGGCGTCGGCTGGGTCCAGCGATCCGCCACTTCCTGGTTCGAGGACAGCGAGCGCAGCTCGGCGCGGTCGAGATAGAGCATGCCGTCCAAGTGGTCCGTCTCGTGCTGGACGATGCGCGCGGGCCAGCCGGTGAACACCTCGTCGACCGTGTGGCCGTGCTCGTCCTGCGCCGTCAGCCGCACCTCCGCATGCCGGGCCACCACGGCCTGCCAGCCCGGAACGCTCAGACACCCCTCGAAGAACACGGCCCGCGCCGCGCCGATCCCCTCGTACGACGGATTGACCAGTACCCGGAACGGCTGCGGCACCCGCCCGCGCGCCAGCCGCAGCTCCTCGGACACCGGCGCCGGGTCCTCGATGACGGCCAGCCGCAGCGGTACGCCGACCTGCGGCGCTGCCAGGCCGACGCCCGGCGCCGCGTGCATCGTCGCCCGCAGGGCCGCGACGAAGCGGGTCAGCAGCCCCGGGTCCAGTTGGCCATCGAAGGGCTCGGCGACCCGGCGCAGCACCGGATCACCGGCGGCGACGATCGGCAACGGGCCTTCGCGCGAGAGGAGCTCCTCGACCTGGTCGCTCAGGGGGCGGGAGGTGCTGAGGTCACGTTCGGATGCCATCGCGCCAGAATGCCAACCCGGCCCGCGCCGGGCGAGGCGGCTCCAGGCAAGCCCAGCATCTTTCCGGCGCGCGACGCCAGCGCCGTGTGAGCGCGCCTCGTCCCGCGTGCGACGCCCGCGCGGCGCGACCCCACACCCCCATGTGACGTACGCCACACGCAAGCCCGGGAACTGGACGCCCCCGCGCCACGAGCCTGGCAGCAGGTCCCGCCGCAGATCCTCGTACCGGCCATGGCGGTCGTCGCCGTCCTCGGCTACTTCGTCCCGCTGCTCGGTATCCCGCTCGCGGTGTTCATCGCCGTGGACGTGGTCCTCGGCGAGATCGCGCACCGGAGGGGGAAGCGCACCTACGGCGGTCAGGCGGCGTGACCGGACGCGCCGCGAAGTGACCGCCGAACTCATAGGCGGCACAGGAAAGGCCGGTCACCGAAGTGACCGGCCTGCCCTGAACAGGGCCACGCGAAGTGGCTCCCTACGCCCCGAGGGTTCTCGAAGGGGCGATCACATCTGCTCGAAGTCGCCCGCGAAGGCCGAGGCGATGCGCAGGTGCGACTTCGCCTCCTCGTGCCGCCCCTGGCGCTCCAGCGTGCGCCCGAGCATCATCCGGGCGTAGTGCTCGACCGGGTCGAGCTCCACGAGTGTCCGCAACTCCTCCTCCGCGCGGTGCAGTTGGGCCGAGTGGTAGTAGGAGCGTGCCAGCAGCAGCCGCGGTCCGACCTGCTCCGGTACCTCCTCGACCAGCCCGGCCAGAATCCGGGCCGCGGCGGCGTAGTCCCTGGCGTCGAAGAACATCCGCGCCCGCTCCCAGCGCTCCGCGGCCGTCCCGTGGTCGTAGTACGTCATTTCCACTGCTGACCTCCTTCGACCGCCCATAACTCGACTAGATGGTTGAATATTCCACGACAGGGCTGGGCCAGTGTTACGCGCCGGCCAGCTCCGCGTTGGCGCGCTCCGTGACGAGGGCCAGCACGCGCCCTGCGACCGCCAGGTCCTCCGCCGGAATCCCGGCGTAGATCCTGGCCGAGATCTCGCCGGTCTCGACCGAGGTCCTGTCGTACAGCTCCCGCCCTGCGTCCGTGATCCAGACCCGGGACGGCTCCTGCGGGACCACTTCCAGATGCTTCCCGGCGATCAGCTCCTCGATGACGGCGTGTACGTCCGCCTCGTCGATCTTCAACGCGTCGGTGACCTGGCCGACGAGCCCTTCGCGGAGGACGGGCTCGGGCGCGATGGCGACGAGCCTGAGGGTCACGGACTGCTGGAACGTGATGCCGTAGCCCTCCAGCACGCTCTCCAGGACAGCGCGGCCCGCGTAGTGCGCGAGGCCTATGACCCGGCCGTTGACGGTGGGTGTCGCAGTGGTCATGGCTGCTCCTTGTCGCTCTCGGTCGTTCTCAGTCGTTCCCACGGAATGGATCAAGAGGTGCGTCGAGCAGGGTCGTCAGGTCCCGGGTGAACTCCCGCGAGCGGGGACTGTCGAGCCCGCCGAGCGGCTCCAGCAACTGGTTCAGCAGTCCCTGGACGATTTTGATCGCGCGTCGCGCGACATCGTGCCCCTGCTCGGTCAGCGCCAGTTGTACGGCGCGGGGATCCCGTGGGTCCCGGGTGCGCTCGAGGAGACCGGCCGCCTCCAGGGCGCGGGCCAGCTTCGAGACGTAGAGCGGTTCGAGTCCGGTGTGGTCGGCCAGCCGGCGCTGACTGGGCCGCTCACCGTCCTTGCGCATGCCGTACAGCGATGCCACCAGTGCGTACTGCGCGTGGGTCAGGCCCAACGGGGCGACCGCCCGGTCGACGGCCACACGCCATTTCATCGACAGACGCCAGACGAGAAATCCGGGCGTCGCCCCAGCAGGTACCGAACTCATGGCCGAAACCGTACGTGGCTACTATGTCCATGGCTACTATTTTTGAGGCTGGTCCGACCAGCGGAGTACGCACCCGCGACCGAGGTCCTAAGCCCCGTGCCGGTTCTGCGCCAAGTGCCCCGCGATGGGCGGCTTGATGGACTGCCGGGGGGATGGACTGACGGACGGTCCCCGACGGGGCTAGGTTGGGCGCCATGAGCAATCTTGATCGCGAGGCGGTTCCCGCCCTCTGTGGTGGCCGCGGTTTCGTGGTGGCCGAGCCGGTACGTGAACTCCTCAGCCCCCGCCGGGTCAAGCTCGGCGAGTCCACCGAAGTCCGCCGCCTCCTGCCCAACCTGGGCCGCCGCATGGTCGGCGCGTGGTGCTTCGTCGATCACTACGGGCCCGACGACATCGCCGACGAGCCCGGCATGCAGGTTCCGCCGCACCCGCACATGGGCCTGCAGACCGTCAGCTGGCTGCACGAGGGGGAGGTGCTGCACCGCGACTCCACGGGCAGCCTGCAGACCATCCGCCCGCGCGAACTGGGCCTCATGACCTCGGGCCGGGCCATCAGCCACTCCGAGGAGAGCCCCAAGTCGCACGCCCGTTTCCTGCACGGCGCGCAGCTCTGGGTCGCCCTCCCGGACGGCCACCGCCACACCGACCCGCGCTTCGAGCACCACGCCGAACTGCCCGTCGTGACGGCTCCCGGCCTCGAGGCCACGCTCATCCTGGGCAGCGTCGACGGCGCGACCTCGCCCGGTACGACGTTCACGCCGATCGTCGGCGCCGACCTGGCCCTGGCGAGCGGCGCCGACGTACGGCTGCCCCTGGAGCCCGACTTCGAGTACGCCGTGCTGTCCATGTCCGGCGAGGCCCACGTCGACGGCGTACCGGTACTCCCCGGCTCGATGCTCTACCTCGGCTGTGGCCGCCGCGAACTCCCCCTGCGCGCCGAGTCGGACGCGGCCCTGATGCTCCTGGGCGGTGAGCCGTTCGAGGAGGAGCTGATCATGTTCTGGAACTTCATCGGCCGTACCCAGGAGGAGATCGAGCAGGCCCGCACGGACTGGATGACGGGCTCGCGCTTCGGTGAGGTGAAGGGATACGACGGCGATCCGCTCCCGGCGCCGGCACTGCCGCCGGTATCGCTGAAACCGCGGGGAAGGGTTCGCTGACCTCCGCGATGCCGCATCCCGGCACCGGCGCCGAGGCGCCGCCATCGTCGTGGGTGCTTCCCTCTCGGGTCTGATGACCGGACTGAGCCTGTCGCGAGCCGGTTTCGACGTCACGATGCTGGAGCGATCGGGTCCCTCTCCGCGATGCGGCGCCGCACTCGGTCTCGTTGGCGTTGACTTCCACGGCGAAACGAAGCTGCTGGACGGCTCCAACCGCAGACGTACCGCGAACTCGCGGCCCAGGCACGCGACCTCTGGTCCCAGTCGTGGCAGGACACCGTCCTCGACCGCATCAACCGGCGTGCGCTCATCGGCACCCCGATCGCCGAGAACGTGCCGGACGCGATCGCCAACGGGCGCCTCGCGCTCGTCGGAAACGCCGCGCACGTCCAGACGCCGATGACCGGCGCCAGGGCTTCGACCACTCGGTGCAGGACGCCGAAGCCCTCGCGGCCGGTCTGCCCGCGTCGACCATGGAAGAGTGCCTCCGCGCGTACCAGGTGACGCGACTGCGCAGCGCTCGTGACCAGGTGCGGGCGGGGCGGCGGTTCAGTCGCTCTTTCGGTCGTGCGTCAACTGATTCGTGAATCCGCCGTAACGGCGGCGAAACCTGCCCGGCCGCAGTGGGCGGCCGGGCAGGTTTCGGCACAGGGCCGCCGCGGGGGAAGGGTTCGCCGTCGGACTGACATGTTCACCGGCCGAACGGCCTCAAAGTGCCACCCGGCAGCCTCAAAGTAGAATAAACAGGGACAATCCCGGCCAGGGTTCACGGCCAGGTTGGGCGGCCGTTGCTTCGTATGCAACGGGTGCCACGACGGCGCGATTCCTGGCGGTGGCATACCTGAGCCGCCGTGCCCGTGTGATCGCGGGCCGCAGGAGGGATGCAGGGATGGACGGAAACCCAGCGCGAACTGTCGGCCGGATGGCGCGTGGCGCGGTCACCGAGGCGGCTGCCGTCACCGCGGTCCTGGCTCTTCTTCCTTTCGGCACCGGCGACGGCTGCGGGAGTGTCTGCACCGTTCACCCCTCGTTGCCGCGGCTGCCGACCGGACACGGCAACGTGTCCGGGGACGCCGCCGCTCCCGTCCCTGTGCTGCTTGTTCACGGGCTGGGCGGGAACCGAGCGGTCCTGACGGTCCTGCGCAACGGACTCCTGCGCGGTGGCTTTCCGTGCGTGTCGGCGATGAACTACCGTTCGCTGGCCGGGGACATCAGTGACGCCGCTGAGCAACTGGCCGAAGAGGTACGGCGGTTGTGCGAGCACGGTGGCTGCGAGCGCGTTCACGTGGTCAGCCACAGCCTCGGTGGCCTGATTGCCCGTTACTACGTGCAACGCATGGGCGGCGATGCCCAGGTGGACACCCTGGTCACTCTGGGAACGCCCCATCAGGGAACCTGGGCCGCCATTGTCCCGGCCCCGGCCCCCATGATCCGGCAGATCCTGCCGGGTAGTGACCTGCTCGCCGAACTGGCCTTGCCGGCGCCGGGATGCCGGACCCGTTTCGTCGCCTTCCACAGTGAACTCGACGAGATGGTCATCCCCTCCGGCCATGCCCGGATCAGTCACCCGGACCTGCTCGTCGACAACGTAGCCGTTGACGGTGTCGGTCACCTGTCGCTGCTGTTCGACCGCGGCGTGCTCGAGGCCGTCTGCCACGCACTCGCGTCTCCCGCCGAGCGGCCCGCACTGCCCCTCACGCCGCCTGCGGCGTAGCGCTGACCGATCTGCTCGGGCCCCAGCCGTGGCCGGGCGGCCATAGCCGGGCAGCGGTTGCCAGTTGGCCGTAGCCGCCGGGCTACGGCCAACTGGCCCAATCGTCCTACGCCGGGTTCACTTGCCCGTGTTGAGGTGCTTGATCTTGGTTGAGGTGCTTGATCTTGATCCAGTCGCGGGAGCGGCGTCCGGGCAGGTAGGGGCTGGTGAGTCGCTTCGCGACCACGCCCTCGTAGCCCTCGCTGACGCTCTGCTCCAGTGCCTCGGCTGCCATCGAAGGCCAGGCCGCGGGCACGGCGGCGCCAGGTCCTGCCAGCCCGAGGTCGTCGAGGAGGTCGCGGCGGGCGGTGTAGGGCAGCTGCACGGTCGGCTCCCCGAGATACAGGATGTCGAAGAGCATCAGCCTGACGGGCAGGTCCCTGGCTCCGTGGGTGACCGCGTCCGGGTGGTGCAGACTCATGCGCTGCTGCAGCCGCTGCACAGACGGGCGACCCTCGCTGTCCCGGGCGACGATCTCCCCGTCCAGCACCGCCTCCGGACCGGGCAGCAAAGCGGCCAGCGACCGGAGTTCGGGGTACTGGGCGGTGACGTCAATGCCGGTGGCGGCCAGCAGGCGCACGGTGCCGTCCCCTGGGAGGTGGGCGATCACGCGGGCCCCGTTCCAGAGCGTTTCGTACGCGTACTCGGCTTCGGTTTCCGGCTTCGGTGGCGGGCCGATCACCGCCAGCATGGGGCTCAGCGAAGGCAGCACTTGCTGAGCGCTGGAAGGTGGGTGCACGCTCATGCTTTCCAGCGTGCGCCCATTGGCGCGGATCGGCCACTTTGCCCGCCCCGGCCGGTGCGGGTCACTCGTCGGCAGCCGGCCGAATTCGCCAACAGTGTCCGGTGCGGCCGGAGCGGTTCTTGCGCAGGTCCGCGCCGCGGCCGCGGGGGCGGGCGGCGTCGTCTGCGGGCACCTATGTCACTGGGTGTTATGTCCCGGAATGTGTTCTTCGTCGGTTGGTGGTTTGCTGCTCCGTGGCGGCAGCCGTGCTTGGTTTGCCGCTCATCGTGTGCATCCGGACGCTCAAGGAGGAGCAGTATGTCCGTCTACACCCCCCAGCACATCAGCCCGTCGCAGACGCAGCAGCCCTGGAGCCAGCAGCCGTACAGCCAGCCCCCGATCTCGCAGCAGACGCTCGGCCAGTCACCGTTCGGCCAGCAGGGCCAGTTCGGGATGCAGGGGCAGCAGATTCCGCAGCTCGTAACGGAGTTGTCGCTGCGTTGTGCCGCGACGGCGGTGAGCGCGGTGGTGGAGCAACTGCGGATGGACCCGCAGATCATGATGGGGATCCAGGCGCAGGGACAGATCCCGCCGCACGCCTGGAGCAGCGTGCTGACCGAATGCGCCCGCCGCGTCGCCCCTGTCATCCACACCACGCTGGCCCAGATCGCCGGCCAGGGACAGACCGGCCAGTACGGCCAGCAGCCGCAGGGCCAGTTCGGCCAGTTCGGCCAGCTCCAGGGCCAGGGCCAGTTCCCCGGGCAGCAGCCGCAGTACGGCCAGCCCTCGCAGTACGGCCAGCAGTCTCAGTACGGGCAGCAGCCGCAGTACGGGCGGCAGCCGCAGTACGGGCAGATGTCGCCTCTGGGCATGTGAGACCGCCGGCCGGGCGCCGTCCGCACCCACTCCCAGGGTGAGGCCGCCCGGCCGGATCCGTGGCCCGGTTCGAGGCACCGGGCCACGGGCCGCTGGTGGGAGCGGAGACACGCCCGCTCCCACCAGCAAGATCCAGAACACATGACGACCCTATGAGTCTGAGATGGCGGTTGGGTGATGAGTGAGCAGGGCGGCAACGGTATGAAGCCGGGCAACGGAGGCGAAGGCGCGAAGTCCCAGGGCGCCCAGGGGGAGGCGGGCCAGCAGTCGTCGGCCACGGGCGAGCCGGGCGGTATGGCTGAGGGAAGGCACGAGCGGCCCGAGTCCCGTGTGCCGGGGCGGGGTCTGAGGGCGGGCTGGGGCCGGTATCTGGTGGCGCCGCGCGTGGTGGGCTCGCTGGTCGGCGGGGTGCCGCCGATCGAGGCCGCCGCGCTGTTCGCGCTGCTGGAGGAGGACCCCGATGTGGAACCCCTGGCACAGCTGCGGCCGTCACGCTCGCAGGGGCTGGGGGCCATCGCCGAGCCGCATCTCGCGTGCCCGCCGGTCGCGGTGGTCGCGATGCCGGACGAGCGGGCCCGCGCCCTGGCGGCGAACCCGCAGGTCGTCGTGGAGATCGACCAGCCGCTCTGCTACACGCCCACCGCACCGGTCGGCGGCGGCTTCGGCACGACCGTGCCCGTGGTCGACCCGGCACTGGCCGTCACGCTGGAGGAGCCCGAGCACATCACGCTGCGGATCAAGGGCAGCGACGGTGAGGCGATTCCCGGCGCGCACGTTTGGTCGATCGGGACCGGCGCGACCGCGCACGGGGTCACGGGTCCTGACGGCCGGGTGCACCTCACCCTGATCGCGGACACCCCGGACACCGTCCAGGCCGTCCATGTGCGACCGGTGGGCGGGTACTGGCCGCTGCGAACCGGCCGCCCGCGCTTCCGGGGTGACGGCGCAGAGGCCGTGATCGAGGTGCAGGCCCTGTCCGACACGTTCGAGGGCTTTCCCAGCCAGGTGCTGAGCGGTTGGGGAGTCCAGGCCATGCGACTCCACCAGATCCCCCCGACCTACCGCGGCCACGGCATCCGTATCGCCCTCCTCGACTCCGGCGTGAACACCGGCCACCCGGACCTGAAGGACACCGTCCGGAACGGTCACGACTTCACCGGTTCCGGAACCGGCACGTGGGGAACGGACGCCACCGGCCGGGGCACCCAGTGCGCCGGGATCATCGCCGCGGCCGACAATCGCACCGGCATCACCGGGATCGCCGCGGAGGCCGAGCTCCACGCCCTCAAGCTGTTCCCCGGCGGGCACGTCAGCGACCTGCTGCAGGCGATCGACCACTGCGTCACCCACGACATCGACATCGCCCAGCTCGGCCTCGCCTACGAGGCCCCGTCCCAGCTGGTCGCATGGAAGCTGCTGGACGCGCACGCCGCCGGTATCACCGTCATCGCCCCGGCCGGCGACACCGCCGGCCCGGTCACCCACCTCGCCGCGCTGCCCGGCGTCCTGGCGGTAGGGGCGATCGCCCACACCGGCACCTACCCCGCCAACAGTCCCCTCGCGGCCGTGCAACCGCCCTGGGGCGGGCCCTATCCCGCCCCGTTCACCCCCACCGGACCCGGCGTCGACCTGGTCGCCCCCGGCGCGGCGGTGATCACCACCGGACTCGGCGACGGTTACACACCTGCCGACGGCACCGCGATCGCCGCGTCCTACGTCACGGGCCTGGCGGCGCTGCTGCTTGCGCACCACGACTACCTGCGCACTCAGGCCGTCCCGCGCACCCCGGCCCGCGCCGACCGACTGCACACCCTGCTGAGGGCCGCCTGCCGCCCCCTGCCCGGCGCCGACCCGGCCCGCACCGGTGCGGGTATCGCCGATGCCCCCACCGCCCTCGGCCTCCCCACCACCTGGCAGCAGGACTACCGCGGCGACCAGCTGTACGCGGTGGTAGGGCCGCGGTGGTAGGGGCGTATCCCCGAGGCTGAGGAACCGCTCCGCCATGCTCCGTCCCCGGCGTCAGTCGCCACGCGCCGGGGACGGCCTTCACGCGCCGGGGACGCTTTCGATCAGCCGATATTGCTTTTGACGGGTCGAAGCGGGAAAAATGTTGCTTGAGTGCTTCGGACAGGAGGCACGTCCGTGGGGGCTGCTACGCCGGACCGCGGGTGTCTCCAACCGCTGCGCGTGCGTGCCCCTCCCATGGTGACTGTCCACTCAGCACCCCCTGAGGGAGTTGTGAGCACCATGCGTGTCACGGTCGCAACGAAGCAACATCCACACGACGACGCTCCGGACACCGCCGCCGCCTTCGCGACGCTGTGCGCGCTGCCCGACGGCCCCGAGCGGCAGGAACTGCGCAATGAGATCGTGCGCGCCTGGCTGCCCATGGCGGAACGCATCGCGGGCCAGTACCGGGGCAGGGGTGAATCCATCGAGGACCTCAGCCAGGTCGCGGCGCTGGGCCTGGTCAAGGCGGTCGACCGGTTCGACCCGACGCGGGGCAACGCCTTCGAGAGCTATGCGGTCCCGACCATCACGGGCGAGATCAAACGCCATTTCCGTGACCACATGTGGGTCCTGCACGTGCCGCGCCGTGTCCAGGATCTGCGCAACCGGGTGCGTACCGCCTTGAAGGACCTGTCCCAGACGATGCCGGGCCGACAGCCCACCATCGCCGAGATCGCCGCGTGCGCGCACCTCGGCGAGGACGAGGTACGCACCGCCCTGGAGGCCCTGGACAGCTTCGCCGCGCTCTCGCTCGACGCCGAACTGCCGGGCAGCGAGGACGGATACGCCCTCGCCGACGCCCTGGGCGAGCCCGACGACGGCTTCGACCTGGTCGTCGACCGCGAGGCCGTGAAGCCCGCCCTGAGCGCGCTGCCCGAGCGTGAGCGGACCATCCTCTACCTGCGGTTCTTCGGCGACATGACGCAGAGCCGTATCGCGGAGCGGCTCGGCATCTCGCAGATGCATGTGTCCCGTCTGATCAACAACAGCTGCGCCGCGCTGCGGGATCAGGTGCTCTCCAATGCCGCATAGCCCCTGGAACGGTCAGCGTTCCTACCCGGGCGCCCGGTCGAGTTCGCTCGGTCCGGGCGGCCGGGGGCGAGCTCACTGCCGAACCCTCCCGGGAGCGGTTGGCCAGCTTCTCGCCTCTCTTCGGACTACCGGGGCGGAAACGATCCAAACCTTTTCGAGGGCTTCGGCGGCTTCGGCGGCTTCGGGGACTTCGAGGGGTTCGAGGGGTTCGAGGGGTTCGGGGCTTCCGGGACGTCGAGGTTTCCAGGGTTACGGGGCGGACGGAGAATCCGGGATCTGCGTGGGCCCGTATTTGTCGATCGTGTCCTCAAGGGCCGCGCGAATCTCGGGTGACAGATCTCCTTTCCCTCCCCAGGAAATGATCATCTCCGCGATCGTGCGCAGCTTGATGTTCGTGTGCTGGGAAATCTCCCTGAGAACGGTCCACCCTTGATCGGGGGTCACTCGAACGAGGGCGACCACCACGCCGATCGCCTGGTCCACGACGGCGTGCGAGGTGACGGCTTCCTTCAACTGGTCGATTTCTTCTCGCAGCTCGACAATCTGGTCCGCCTCCCCGACAACCTGGTCCGCCTCCCCGACAATCTGGTCCGCCTCCTCGGCGATCCGGTCCGTCTCCTCGGCGGGCGATACCGACTCGTCGGCGGGCGAAACCGACTCCTCGGCGGGCGATGCCGACTCCCCGGCGGGCGATGCCCTCTCCTCGGGGATGGCGCGCGGCTCGTCGTCTCCCGAACGAGCGTCTCGGTTCATCGTCCCCTCCGGGGTCGGGCCGCGTCCTTCGACTCCATCGTCGCCACTGGGCGCGGCGCATGCCAACGCGGGCGAAGGGGCACCCGCTCGGGCGGGTGCCCCTCCCCGGATCGAGCGTCCGGTCACGCGGCGACCGTCACCGCCGCCACCGCGGGCGTCCGCACCGTGCGCCGGGCCGTGAACAGGCTGGTGCCCATCGTCACCGCCGCCGCGACCGCGACGACAATGAGCCAGATGCCCAGTCCCTGGCCCGGCCATGCCGCGTCCGTACGGACCAGGGTGAACGGGAGGATCCCCGCGAGCCCGGCCACGGTGCCGAAGAAGACCCCGGTCACCGTCACGATCACGCCCTCGACGCCGACCATGCCCAGCACCTGGCCCGGCGTCGCACCCGCCAGCCGCTGTCGGCCGAACTCCCCGCTGCGGTAAGTCGTCGCCTCGTACAGGGAGTTGATCAGCATGATGGGGTCTTGCCGACCTTCACCAGCCGCAGTGCCTCGGAGGCGGGTCCCTTGTCGCTCGTGCGTCATGAGCTGGTCCGAAACATCGTCATCACTCTCCGTCCGGCACGCCCTGTGCCCTGCCGACGAAGCTACGGAGACCGGGACGGGACCACATGGGGCGCAGAATCCGTATTCCGGGGTGTACTCAACGACACCCCGTACCTGCGGCACCCCGTAGTCGAGCACTCCGTACGGCTGTCGCACGTACGGGCCACCACAACGCGCCGCCCCCGTCGGCCGCCGATGCAATGGACGAGTGACCGCGCCCCCGGACGACTGCCTCGCGCGCAACGAATGGATCTGCGGTGAGTATCTGAGCACCCGCCGCCAGATCATCCTCGACGCGGTCGTCCAGCACTTCCAACTCACCGCGGTCTCCGTCCTCATCGGGCTCCTCATCGCGCTGCCGCTGGCCGTACTCGCCCGCCGCTGGGGCCTCGCGGCCGGTCCGGTGCTGGCGGTGACCACGATTCTCTACACGATCCCGTCGCTCGCCATGTTCTCGCTGCTCCTGCCCGTCTACGGGCTGTCGGCCGCCCTGGTCGTCGCGGGCCTCGTCCTCTACTCGCTGACTGTGCTCGTGCGGAACATCCTCGCGGGCCTGCGCGCCGTCCCCGAGGAGACCCGGCAGGCCGCGCGCGGCATGGGCTACGGGCCCATCAGGCTGCTGCTCACCGTCGAACTGCCGCTCGCCGTGCCCGCCGCCATGGCCGGGCTGCGGATCGCCACCGTCTCGGCGGTCGCGCTGCTCACGGTCGGCGCGATCGTCGGCTTCGGAGGGCTCGGCAACCTCATCTACGCGGGCATGAACACCTACTTCAAGGCCCAGGTCCTCACCGCGTCCGTGCTGTGCGTGGTCATCGCCGTCCTCGCGGACCTCCTCCTGCTGGGCGTACAGCGGCTCATCACCCCCTGGACCAGGGCGGCCCGCGGATGAACGCCCTGACCGCCGCCTGGGACTGGCTCGCCGACCCCGCGCACTGGTCGGGCGACGAGGGCATCTGGCACCGGCTCTTCCAGCACCTGGTCATGACCGTCGTCTGTCTGGTCGTCAGCTGCCTGATTGCGCTGCCGGTCGCCCTCGTCCTGGGGCATCTCGGCAGGGGCGGCGCGCTGGCCGTGAACATCTCCAACGTCGGCCGCGCGGTGCCCACCTTCGCCGTTCTCGTCCTGCTGCTCCTGACACCCATCGGCAAGTGGGGCGAGGGGCCGACGGTCGTAGCGCTCGTGCTGTTCGCCGTTCCGCCACTGCTCACCAACGCGTACGTCGGCATGCGCGAGGTCAACCGCAGCATCGTGCAGGCGGCGCGGGGAATGGGCATGACCGGCCGCCAGATGTTGTTTCACGTAGAACTGCCCCTTTCGCTGCCGATGGTCCTGAACGGGGTGCGGCTGGCCGCCGTCCAGCTGGTCGCGACCGCCACCATCGCCGCGCTCGCGGGTGGCGGAGGGCTCGGCCGGATCATCACCGCGGGTTTCAATCTGGCGAGTACGCCCCAGGTCGTCGCCGGTGCCGTCCTGGTCGCCGTGTTCGCGCTGATCGTCGAGGGGATCTTCGAGGTCGTGGAGCGGCTGGCTCCGCACTTGGTGAGGGGAGCGCGGTGAGGCGGAGGGCCGCACGGGGCGTGGGGGGCGCGGTGAGGCGGAGGGCCGCACGGGGCATGGGGGGCGCGGTGAGGCGGAGGGCGGCACGGGGCGTGGGGGGCGCGATGAGGCGGAGGGCCGCACGGGGCGCGCTCGCCGTGAGGCGGGGGAGCGCACTGGTGGCTCTGGTCCTGTTGAGCGGCTGCACCACCGGCCCGTCCCTGGAAAACCGGGACGCGGTCACCGTCTCGCCCGGCGACAGCAGGCATCTGACCATCGGCTCGGCCGGCTTCACCGAGAGCGATCTGCTGGCCCAGATGTACGCGCTGCTGCTGAACCAGGCCGGCTACAAGACCTCCATGATCACGGTCGCCAACCGCGAACTCTACGAACCCGCCCTGGAATCGGGCCAGATCGACGTCGTCCCCGAATACGCGGCCACCTTCGCGGACTGGCTGAACGCCAAGACCAACGGCGCCGACGCACCGCCCGTCGGCTCACCTGACCTCGACGCCACGATGGCGGCCCTGCGCAAGCTGGCCACGCCCCGCGGCCTCACCGTCCTGAACCCCGGCAGGGCCGTCGATCAGAACGCCTTCGCCGTGACGGCGGCGTACGCCCGTCAGCATCACCTCAAGACACTCAGCGACCTCGGCAGGTCCGGCCTGAAGGTGCGGCTCGCGGCGGGCGACGAGTGCGTGCAACGACCTTACTGCGAGCCGGGGTTGAAGAAGACCTTTGGCATCGACATCACCGCCGTCGACCCGAAGGGCGTCGGCACCACCCAGGCGAAGCTGGCCGTGCAGAGCGGCCGGGACCAGATGGTGCTGACCACCACGACGGACGCGACCCTGGAGGAATTCGGCCTGGTGCTCCTCGCCGACGACAAGCACCTGCAGAACGCCGACTACGTCGTGCCGGTCGTCAGCCGCGCCCGCGCGGGCGGCCGCCCGGTCACCAAGGCGCTCAGCAAGCTCAACGACGTCCTCACGACCGCCGATTTGGCGTCCATGAACCAGCAGGTGGACAGCTGGCGACGGTTGCCGGACGACGTGGCGCGGACGTATCTGAAGGACAAAGGGCTGCTGAAGTGAGGCCCGGGGGAGAAGCGGGGCCCGGCAGGTGCCAGAGGTGAGGCCCAGGGGGTGTCGGAAGTGAGGCCCAGGGGGTGTCAGCGGTGCGCCGGAACGCACCCCCGGTCCGCCGGAACGCACCCCCGGTCAACCAGAATGCCCCCGGTCCGCCGCTCAGGCGTCCGCCACCGACTCGAACTCCACCTGCCCCCGCGACACACCGAGGGCGTCGGCGTCCACCGACCGTCGCAGCGCCTCGTGCAGCTTCGCCGGCGTCAGGACGCCGAGGAAGCGTGCCCCGTCCAGCACGGCGACCCATCCCGCGTCGTGCTGGAGCATCACGCCGAAGGCCTGCTTCAGTGGCGCGCCCACGGGCACCCAGGAGCTCATCCGGTGGGTGAGGTCGCCGACCGTACCGCCCGCCCCGAGTTCGTCGACGCCCACCCATCCGTGCAGATCGCCCCGCGTGTCGAGCACGACGGCCCAGCGGGCGCCCTCCGTGTGCAGCCGGGCGGCGGCATGGGCGGCGGGCTCGTCCAGGCGCGCGACCGGCGGCTGCTGGAGGTCGTCGGCCTCGATCGCGGTGACCGACAGCCGCTTCAGGCCGCGGTCGGCGCCCACGAAGTCGGCGACGTACGGCGTGGCGGGCCTGCCGAGGACAGCGCCCGGCGTGTCGAACTGCTCGATGCGCCCCTGCCCGTACACCGCGATCCGGTCGCCGAGCCGCACCGCCTCCTCGATGTCGTGCGTGACCAGCAACACCGTCTTGCGTACGGCGTGCTGCATCCGCAGGAACTCGTCCTGCAACTGCTCCCGCACCACCGGGTCGACGGCCCCGAACGGCTCGTCCATCAGCAGGACGGGCGGGTCGGCGGCCAGCGCCCGCGCCACGCCCACCCGTTGCCGCTGACCGCCCGACAGCTGGTCCGGATAACGCGATCCGTACGTCTTCGGGTCCAGGCCCACCAGAGCGAGCAGCTCGGCGGCGCGCGCCCGCGCCTTCGCCTTCTTCCAGCCGACCAGCGTCGGCACGGTCGCCGTGTTGTCGAGGATCGTCCGGTGCGGGAACAGCCCGACCTGCTGGATGACGTAACCGATCCGCCGCCGCAGCCGCACCGGATCGACCGCGGCGATGTCCTCGCCGTTCACGAAGATCTGGCCGGACGTCGGCTCGATCAGCCGGTTCACCATCATCATGGTCGTCGTCTTGCCGCAGCCCGACGGGCCGACGAGCGTGACGAGTTCGCCCTCGGCGACCTCGAAGGAGAGGTCGTCCACGGCGGTCGTGCCGTCCGGGTAGCGCTTGGTGACCTGCTCGAACCGGATCATTCCCTCACGCTAACCGCGCCGTCCGCTCCCCGCTCACCAACCGCGCCCCATGACCTCTGAACCCTGCGCTCCGTTTTTGAAAAGTTTCAATCAGGCTGGAAGTTGCCTCATGTGCATGCCTGTTGCTGCCTATGACCGCCGGTCAATTGCGCCTGATTTTTTCTGGTGATCGTGGTGTTGGAGTGGTGGACAGGCTCACTGGACGCCACTATGTTCGCCGTCGACCGGAGTGAAACGTTATAACCCGCGTGCTTAGAAAGCCGAAGGGATGACGGCGTGACCGAAGGAACAGGAAACGTACGACGCAGAACGGTGCTCGGTACGGCGCTGGGCGCCGGAGTCGCCGCGATGGCCGGAGGGGCCGGGACGGGAGGCACGGCCTGGGCCGCGCCGGCCGCCGCGGACCGGACCTCCCTGTCGGGGCTGACCGTGGAGCACCGGACGAACCCGCTCGGCGTGGACGCGGACAAGCCACGCTTCGGCTGGCGCATGGTGTCCGCGGCACGAGGCCGGCGCCAGACGGCGTATCAGATCCTGGTGGCCACCTCGCCCGAGCGCCTGACCCGTAGCCGCGCGAATGTCTGGAACAGCGGCCGCGTCGAGTCACCCGACTCGGTGGCGGTGCGCTACTCCGGCACTCCGCTGCGCGCCTCGACCCGCTACAGCGCCCAGTTGATGGCACAGATGGCCCGAGCCACCGGGCGCACGACGGAGGCCGGAAAGTACGACAGGCTCTTCGCCGCCATCAAACGGGCCTTCATCACCAAGTACCTCAGCACCAGCGGCGGAAAGGTGACCGTACGATCCAGCCTCGGCGGGTCCCCCATCAACGGCACGGCTCCCGAGGACGACAGCCAGACCGCGCTGGTGTGGGTCCTCAAGCTCGGTCTGTACGACACCGACGCCCAGCGCCGCCAGATCGTCGACCTGCTCGCCGAGAACATCGGGAACGACGCGGCCTACAAGGCGGCCCACCCCGACAGCACCCGCGTGCGGTACGCCGAGAACACCCTGTCCGTCGGCTTCCTCGGCGTGAACGTGCTCGCCCCGGTGCTCACCGACCAGGGCCGCGCCGACCTCGCCTACAAGCTGCTGCTCCAGGACGCCATGCCGTCATGGCTGTACTCGGTGAAGAACGGCGCCACCACCATCTGGGAGCGCTGGAACTCGTACTCGAAGGAGGACGGCTTCGGACCGGTCGAGATGAACTCGTTCAACCACTACTCCTACGGCGCGATCATGGAGTGGATGTACGAGGACATGGCCGGCATCGCGAAGGACCCGGCCCATCCCGGGTTCCGGCACTTCCTGCTCAAGCCGCATGTCGACCCCACCGGGACGATCACCCACGTGGCCGCGTCGCACGGCTCGCCCTACGGCGAGATCGTCAGCGAATGGACGCTGCGGGACCGGACGCTGACCTACCGGGCGGTGGTCCCGGCGAACAGCGAAGCGACCCTGCGCCTCCCGGCCATCGACCCTTCCACCGTTCGCGCGGGCAGGACGCCGCTGGCCGAGGTACCCGGCGTCGAGTTCCTGGGCTTCGACGACGCGGTGGCCTCCTACCGGCTCCCGTCCGGCGGTTACGAGGTGACGTCCGCCCTGGGCTGATCGCTCACCAGCACCACCTCCAGGGTGCGCGGACCGTGCACCCCCTCGACCCGGTCCAGCTCGATGTCACTGGTCGCCGACGGCCCGGAGATCCATGTCAACGGCCGGGTCGGGTCGAGGCGTTGCAGGGCCTGGGGCACGGAGGACACGACCTGGTCGGGCACGCGGACGACACAGATGTGGTGGTCAGGAACGAGTGTGATGCGGCGGCGGCCCTGATCGGGGCCGCCGTCCAGCACGATGGTGCCGGTCTCGGCGATGGCCACCGCACACGCGGTGACCACGCTGTCGACCGCGTCCAGCTCTCGCGGTGTGCTGCCGAGCCGGTCCGGGACACGCGTCACATCGGTCGCCGCCAGCCATGCCGCGTCCAGACCCGCCGGGACGACCACCGACCCCGCGGCCCGCTCGGCGAGCAGCCCCGCAATCGTGGCCGCCAGCTCGCCGGACGCGCAGCGGTGCACGATCGCCCGGTAGTCCGCCAGGTTCTCGGCCAGCAGATCCACCGTCTCCGCGACACTCCGCCTGCCGTGCTCGCGCAGATAGCTCCGGTCGACGGCCTGCTCGTACGGCGTGTCGTCCTGGCGTACGTCCGCGATCGCGCGCCGCACCCGGCCCAGGATCAGATCCCTGCTGCTCACTTCGCGACTCCTCTGTCCTCGCGGCTCGCCTCCAGGGCGCCGCAGCCGGTGTCGGGAGACCGACCGTGCTCAGCCCCTCCTCCGTCGGGGCCTCCGCGCGCTCGGCCGCTCGACACCGGCGCGCCCTTCCGGCTCACCGGCGGTCTCCACCGTGCGTACGCTGCCACCAGTCGCGGAACGGCTCCGCGGGCAGGGACGGCAGATCACGGCTCGCGCTCCACGCCTTGCCGGGGCCCGGCAGCGTCCGCGGCTGGAAGCGGCGCGTCCGCGACGCGAGGCGCTGGCCGGTGCGCAGCGCGCCGGGGTGGCTGAACGCCCAGCGCGCGGCACGCATCGCCGCCCGTTCGGCGGCGTGCCCCTTGGCGGGCTTGAGCACGACCTTGTTGCCGTCCTTCGTCACGCGACCGCCCTCGGCGACCCGTTCGCGCAGGTGGACGAGGACTTCCGGGATGTCGATGGCGACCGGGCAGACCTCGTAGCAGGCGCCGCACAGCGAGGAGGCGTACGGGAGCGAGGCGTCGATCTCGCTCGCGGTGCCCCGGAGCTGGGGGCTGAGGATGGCGCCGATCGGGCCCGGGTAGACCGAGCCGTACGCGTGGCCGCCCGCCCGCTCGTACACCGGGCAGACGTTGAGACACGCCGAGCAGCGGATGCAGCGCAGCGCCTGGCGGCCGACTTCGTCGGCGAGCGTGTCGGTGCGGCCGTTGTCGAGGAGGACCAGGTGGAAGGTCTGGGGTCCGTCCTCGTCCGTGGTGCCCGTCCACATGCTCGTGTACGGGTTCATGCGCTCGGCCGTCGAGGAGCGGGGGAGTGTCTGGAGGAGGACCTCCAGGTCCTGCCAGGTCGGCACGATCTTCTCGATGCCGACGACCGAGATCAGGGTCTCGGGGAGGGTGAGGCACATCCGGCCGTTGCCCTCGGACTCGACGACGACGAGCGTGCCGGTCTCGGCGACCATGAAGTTGGCTCCGGAGACACCGACCTTGGCGCGCAGGAACTTCTCCCGCAGGTGCAGCCGGGCGGCTTCGGCCAGCTCGGCGGGCGTGTCGGTCAGGCCCTCGGGAGCCGGGCGGCCCCACTCACTCATCTCGCGGGCGAAGATGTCGCGGATCTCGCCGCGGTTGCGGTGGATCGCCGGGACCAGGATGTGCGACGGACGGTCCTTGCCCAACTGCACGATGAGTTCGGCGAGATCGGTCTCGTAGGCGTGGATGCCCTCGGCCTCCAGCGCCTCATTGAGTCCGATCTCCTGGGTGGCCATCGACTTGACCTTGACGACCTCTGTCTCGCCGGTCGCCTTGACCAGCTCCGTGACGATCCGGTTGGCCTCGTCGGCGTCGGCGGCCCAGTGCACGGTGCCCCCGGCCGCCGTGACCGCCTCCTCCAACCGCACCAGATACCCGTCGAGATGGCGGAGGGTGTGGTCCTTGATCTGCTTGCCCGCCTCGCGCAGTGCCGCCCAGTCGGACACCTCCGCGACCGCCTTGGCGCGCTTGGCGCGGATCGTGTGGGTGGCGTGCCGCAGATTGCCGCGCAGGGTCGTGTTGTGGACGGCCTCGTGCGCGGCCTTCGGGAAGGCGGGGTGGGCGGGTGGGAGAAACGCAGCGTGGGCGGGTGGGAGAAACGCAGCGTGGGCGGGTGGGGGAAACGCAGCGTGGGCGGGTGGGGGAAACACAGGCATCCCTACGAACGTCCCGCTCATGACATCGGCTCCTCTTCCGTGCTCGCCAGGATCTCCGCGATGTGGACGGGCCGCATCCCTGTGTCGAGGCGGCCCATCGTGCCGCCGATGTGCATCAGACAGGAGTTGTCGGCCGCACACAGCACATCGGCGCCCGTCGACTCGGCGTTGCGCACCTTGTCTGCGCCCATCGCCGCCGAGACGTCGGGGTTCTTGACGGCGAAGGTGCCGCCGAAGCCGCAGCACTCGTCGGCGCCGGGCAGCTCGCGCAGCTCAAGTCCCTTGACGGCCTGGAGCAGCCGGCGCGGCCGGTCGCCCAGACCCAGGCTGCGCAGCCCGTGGCAGGTGGGGTGGTAGGTCACCGTGTGCGGGTAGTACGCGCCGACGTCCGTCACGCCGAGCACGTCGACCAGGAACTCGGTGAGCTCGTACGTCTTCGGCACGACCGGCGCCAGCGTCCGGGCCAGGGTGTCGCCACGCCCTTCGGCCCGCGCCCGCTCGCCCATCCGCGGATACAGCTCCCGCACCATCGCCCCGCACGATCCGGACGGCGTCACGATCGCCTCGTACTCCCCGAACACATCGGAGAAATGCCGGGCCAGCGGCTCGGCCTCATGGCGATAGCCGGTGTTGTAGTGCGCCTGACCGCAGCACGTCTGCCCCATCGGGAAATCGACGTCCACGCCCAGCCTGGTCAGCAGTTTCACCACGGCACGGCCGGTATCCGGATACAGCGTGTCGTTGACACAGGTCAGGAACAGAGCGACACGCATCGCGGCTCCTTGTTCTCGATCATCGGATGCCTGCAGCCTACGCAGGGGGTGCGCGGTGCGGGAGACACCGAGCACCACCCGGGTCGCGCCGCACGGTTCATGACGGCGCGAGCCTCGCCTCGGCCGCCCGCCAGGCCGCCGTGTCGCCCCGCGGCTCGTACCGCCGCAAGGGCTGGGTACGGGCGAGCAGCCGGCGCATCTCTTCCAGGTCGCCCACCAGCCCGTGGGCCCGGGCCTGCACGAGGACGTTGCCTAGCGCGGCCGCCTCGGCGGGGCCCGCGACGACCGGCAGACCGCAGGCGTCGGCGGTGAGCCGGCAGAGCAGGGTGTTGCGGGTCCCGCCGCCCACGATGTGCACGACGTCGACCGGGTGGCCGGCGAGGGACTGCGTCTCGTCGACCGCCCGGCGATGGGCGAGCGCGAGGGAGTCGAGGATGCAGCGCGTCACCTCGGCGGGGGACTCGGGCACCGGCTGCCCCGACGCCCGGCAGGCGTCGGCGATCCGGGCGGGCATCCGGCCCGGCGCCAGGAACGCCGCGTCGCCCGCGTCCACCACGGACCGCAGCGGCGCCACCTCGGCGGCGGCGGACAGGAGTTGCTCCAGATCGGGGTGGCCCCATTCCCGTACGCACTCCTGGAGCAGCCACAGCCCCATGATGTTGCGCAGATAGCGGACCGTGCCGTCCAGGCCCAGTTCATTGGTGAAGTTGGCCGCCCGGCTCGCCTCGGTGAGCACGGGCGCGTCCAGCTCCAGGCCCACCAGGGACCAGGTGCCGGTGCAGATGTACGCGAACCGCTCCCCGGTGGCCGGGACGGCGGCCACCGCCGAGGCGGTGTCGTGCGAACCGACTGTCGTCACCGGGACCGGGCCGGTGAGCCCGGTCTCCTCCAGCACATGCGGCCGGAGCAGCCCGGCCGGGTCGCCGGGGCGGCGCAGCGGCGCGAACAGCGTGAGGTCGATGCCGAGCCGCTCCGCCAGGTCGTACGACCAGTCGCGCGTCCTTGGGTTGATCAGCTGGGTGGTCGAGGCGTTGGTGAGCTCCGTGCCCGCCTCGCCCGTGAGCCAGTACGTCAACAGGTCCGGGATGAGCAACAGCCGCTCGGCGGCGCCGAGTTGAACCGAGGACCGGGCCGCCGCCAACTGGTACAGGGTGTTGAACGGCGCGTACTGGAGCCCGGTCGCCGCGTACAGCTCGGCGGCGGGCACGGTGGCCCACGCCTTCTCCGCGACACCCTCCGTACGGGCGTCGCGGTAGTGCACGGGGTTGCCGAGCAGCGCTCCGTCCGCGTCCAGCAGGCCGTAGTCCACGGCCCAGCTGTCGATGCCGACCGAGTCGACCTGCCCGGCCGCGCGCAGACCGTCGAGGACGTCCGCGTACAGCGCGAGGATGTCCCAGCGCAGTCCCTCGGGGACCCGGACCGGCCGGTTCCGGAAGCGGTGTGCCTCGGTGAGGTCCAGCGTGTCGGGCCCGACACGGCCGACCATGACGCGTCCGCTGGACGCGCCGAGGTCGACCGCGGCGAACGACGCACTCATCGCAGGAAGGCGGCGGCGACGCCGGCGTCGACCGGGACGTGGAGTCCGGTGGTGTGCGTCAAGTCCCCACCCGTCAGGGCGAACACGGCGTTCGCGACGTGCTCCGGCAGCACCTCCCGCTTGAGGATGGTCCGCTGGGCGTAGAACTCGCCGAGCTTCTCCTCCTCGATGCCGTAGGTCGCCGCCCGCTGCGCTCCCCAGCCGCCCGCGAAGATCCCCGATCCGCGGACCACCCCGTCGGGGCTGACGCCGTTGACCCGGATCCCGTGCTCGCCCAACTCGGCTGCCAGCAGCCGTACTTGATGAGCCTGATCGGCCTTGGTCGCGGAGTACGCGATGTTGTTCGGTCCGGCGAAGACCGCGTTCTTGGAGGCGACGTAGACGATGTCGCCGCCACGGCCCTGCGCGATCATCACCCGGGCCGCCTCGCGCGAGACGAGGAAGGAGCCGCGGGCCATGATGTCGTGCTGGAGGTCCCAGTCCTTCGCGGTGGTCTCCAACAGGGGCTTGGAGATGGAGATGCCCGCGTTGTTGACCACCAGGTCGACGCCGCCGAAGGCCAGCACCGCCGCCTTGAACGCCTCGGCGATCTGCTCCTCGGAGGTCACGTCGACGGTGACGGCGACGGCCTTGTCGGGGCCGCCGAGCGCCGAGGCGACCTGGGCCGCGTTCTCCGCGTTGAGGTCCGCGACCACGACACACGCGCCCTCGGCCACCAGCCGCTCGGCGATCGCCTTGCCGATGCCGCTGCCCGCGCCCGTCACCAGCGCCACCCGCGTCGCCAGCGGCCTGGGCCTCGGCATCCGCTGGAGCTTGGCCTCCTCCAAGGCCCAGTACTCGATGCGGAACTTCTCCGACTCCTCGATCGGCGCGTACGTCGAGACGGCCTCGGCGCCCCGCATCACGTTGATCGCGTTGACGTAGAACTCGCCGGCCACCCGCGCGGTCTGCTTGTCCTTGCCGAAGGAGAACATGCCGACGCCGGGCACGAGCACGATCGCCGGGTCCGCGCCGCGCATCGCGGGGGAGCCGGGCACGGCGTGCCGCCGGTAGTAGGCGGCGTACTCCTCGCGGTACTCGGCGTGCAGCTCCTTGAGGCGCTCGATCGCGTCCTCCGGAGGAGCCGCCGCCGGCATATCGAGGACGAGCGGCCTGACCTTCGTACGCAGGAAGTGGTCAGGGCACGAGGTGCCGAGCGCGGCGAGACGCGGGTGCTCGGCGCGGGCGAGGAAGTCCAGGACGACGTCCGCGTCGGTGAAGTGGCCGACCTGCGGCTTGTCCTGGGAGGCGATGGCCCGGACGTAGGGCGCCAGAGCGGCGGCCCGTTCACGGCGGTCCGCCTCGGGCAGGGCCGCATACCCCTCGACGACCGGCCCGAACTGCTCCGCCTTCCCGCGCTCGGCGAGGAAGGCCTCGGCTGTGCGGATGATGTGCAGCGAGTTGCGCTCGCACTCCTCGGCGGTGGCGCCCCACGCCGTGATGCCATGGCCGCCGAGCACGCACCCGATGGCCTGCGGGCTGGCCTCCTTGACGGCCGCGATGTCCAGGCCGAGCTGGAAACCGGGGCGGCGCCAGGGCACCCACACCACACGGCCGCCGAAGCAGTCGGCGGTCAGCTTCTCCCCGTCGGCCGCGCAGGCGAGCGCGATGCCCGAGTCGGGGTGGAGGTGGTCGACGTGCGCCACGTCCACCAGGCCGTGCATCGCAGTGTCGATGGACGGGGCGGCACCTCCCTTGCCATGCAGGCAGTAGTCGAACGCGGCGACCATCTCGTCCTCGCGCTCGACACCCGGGTAGACGTCCTTCAGCGCCAGCAGCCGGTCCAGCCGCAGGACGGCCAGCCCCGACTCGGTGAGCGTACCGAGATCGCCGCCGGACCCCTTGACCCACATCAATTCGACGTCGCCCCCGGTCACGGGATCGGTGTCGGTGCCCTTCGCGGACGCGTTGCCGCCCGCGTAGTTGGTGTTACGGGGATCGGCGCCGAGCCGATGAGAACGGGCCAGCAGAGCGGCGGCTTCGGGATGGGGTGCCATGTTCCTGCTGCTGAACGCGACCATCCTCGTCCTCGTCGCCACCGGGCAGTCGCTGGTCGTCATCACCCGCAACGTCGACCTGTCGGTGGGCTCGACCCTGGGCATCAGCGCCTTCGCGGCCGGCACCTACCTGCAGGGCGGCGGCAACCCCGTCGTCGCCGTGCTCCTCGCGGTCCTGCTCGGCGTCGGCTGCGGACTGGTCAACGGCACGCTCGTCAGCCTCGGTCAGGTGCCCGCGCTCGTCGTCACCCTCGGCACGCTCTACATCATCCGCGGCATCGACTCCATCTGGGTCGGCTCCCGGCAGATCACCGCGGCCGACCTCCCGGGCGGCTTCGTCGACTTCGGCTCCGGCGGTATCTCGGCGGTGCCGTATCTCGCCCTGATCGCCCTGGCCGTGCTGGTGGTCACCGCGTACTACCTCAGGCACTTCGGCAGCGGCCGCGAGCTGTACGCCCTCGGCTCCAACCCCGAGGCGGCACGCCTCGCCGGCATTCCCGTCCGCAAGCGGATCCTCACCGCGTACGTCGTCTGCGGCGGTCTCGCCGGGCTCGCGGGCGCGCTGTACCTCGCCCGGTTCGGCAACGTCGACTCCGGCACCAGCAGCGGCTATGAACTCACCGTCGTCAGCGCGGTCGTGGTCGGCGGTGTCGTCTTCACCGGCGGCTCTGGCAGCGTCTACGGCGCCGCCCTCGGCGCGCTGCTGCTCACCTCCGTCACCAGCGTGCTGCCCGCCCTCGGCGTCAGCTCCGTCTGGGTGCTGGCCATCAACGGCATCCTGCTCATCCTCGCCATCGCCGTCGACCGGATCGTCGCGCTGCGCGTGGCCGCCGCCCTGAAGAAGAGGAACGCCCGCCATGGCTGACTCGCCCCTCGCGCGCGCCGTCCGCTGGGACACGGCCGTCGGCGCCCTCCTCATCGTCCTGCTGCTGTTCTCCTTCGGGTTCGTGGACGGCTTCGGCAACGCCCTCAACCTGTCGTTCCTGATCGGCAACACCCTGCCGATCGCGTTGATCGCCCTGCCGATGACCCTGCTGGTGGTGTCCGGTGAGATCGACCTCTCGGTCGCGTCCACGGCCGGGCTGTCCGGTGCGGTGATGGGCGCCCTGTGGAACCAGGGCATGCCGATCGAGACGATCATCCCGCTGTGCCTGCTGCTCGGGGCTGTGTGCGGGCTCGTCAACGGCCTGCTGGTGACCCGGCTCGGGCTGCCGTCCCTCGCCGTCACCATCGGTACGCTCGCCGCCTACCGGGGCATCGCGCAGATCGTGCTCGGCCAGGACTCGGTGACCGATTTCCCCACCCAGTACCTGGACTTCGCGGCCGGACGCATCGGGATCACCTTCATTCCGCAGGCCTTCCTGCCCTTCCTGGTGCTGCTGGCCATCGCGGTGGTGGTCCTGCACGCCACCCCGTTCGGACGTTCGGCCTTCGCGACCGGCGCCAACGAGGAGGCCGCGCGGTTCGCCGGCATCCGCGTCAAGCGGCAGAAACTGATCCTCTTCGTCGCCACCGACTTCATGGCTTCGCTGACCGGCGTCTTCTGGGCACTGCACTACGCCAGCGCCCGCTACGACAACGCCACGGGGCTCGAACTCTCGGTCGTCGCCGCCGTGTTGCTCGGGGGCATCGACTTCGACGGCGGCAAGGGCACGCTCGGCGGCGCGATCGCGGGCGTCTTCCTGCTCGGCGCGCTGCAGAACGTGATGAGCCTCCTGAACGTCTCCGCACAGTCGCAGATCGTCGTCACCGGCGTGCTGCTCGTCGTCTCCGTGCTCGGCCCCCGGGCCGCGCGGCAGATCTCCGTGGCGAGGGCGGGCCGCAGCGCCGCGTAAGCGCTCCGCCTGGCCGGCCGTTCGAAAGCTGCAGGCCGTCCGTGGCCGGTCGCGCCCACGCGGCGGAGCCGCATATCGATACAGCCCCGCGCCCCTTTGGGGCGCACCCACTCACCCCGTAAAGGACCCCGCCATGCGCAAGTCATCCATCCGCCGTACCTGCGCGGCCCTCGCCGCCGTCACCTCGCTCGCCCTGGCCGCCACCGCGTGCGGCGGCACCACCAAGAACGACGTCAAGAACTCGGGTGGTTCGGGCGCCGCCGTCGGCAAGGCCGACCCGAACGCCGCCACCAAGAAGGGCCTGACCGTCGGCTTCCTGCCCAAGCAGGTCAACAACCCGTACTTCACCTCCGCCGACAAGGGCGGCGAGAAGGCCCTCAAGGAACTGGGCTCCACCTACAAGGAGGTCGGCCCCAGCAGCGCCACCGACACCAGCGGCCAGGTGAGTTACGTCAACACGCTCACCCAGCAGCAGGTCGACGCGATGGCGGTCTCCGCGCAGGACCCGGGCGCCCTGTGCACCGCGCTCAAGCAGGCCATGACGAACAAGATCAAGGTCGTCACCTACGACTCCGACACCAAGACCGACTGCCGCAACGCCTTCGTCTCGCAGGCCAGCGCCGAGGACCTGGGCCGCACCGAGGTGCAGCTGCTCGCCGAACAGATCGGCTACAAGGGCGAGATCGCGATCCTGTCCGCCGCGCAGACCGCGACGAACCAGAACACCTGGATCGACTTCATGAAGGACGAGCTGAAGGACCCGAAGTACAAGGACATCAAGCTGGTCAAGGTCGCGTACGGCAACGACGACGCCCAGCAGTCCTTCCAGCAGACGCAGGGCCTGCTCCAGGAGCACCCGAACCTCAAGGGGATCATCTCCCCGACCACCGTCGGCATCAAGGCGGCGGCCCAGTACCTGTCCGGCTCCAAGTACAAGGGCAAGGTCAAGCTGACGGGCCTGGGCACCCCCAACGACATGCGCAAGTACGTCAAGAACGGCACCGTCGAGGCCTTCGAGCTGTGGGACCCGGCGAAGCTGGGCGAGCTGGCCGCGCGGACCGCCGTGGCGCTGTCCTCCGGACAGATCACCGGCAAGGAGGGCGAGACCTTCAAGGCCGGTGACATGGGCTCCTTCACCATCGGCAAGGACGGCGTGATCAACCTGGGCAAGCCGACCGTCTTCGACGCGAAGAACATCGACCAGTTCGACTTCTAGCCGCTCCATCCCCTTACCCCGGAAGGCCCTTGATGCAGCGCGTGTGCTTTCTGCTGAAGGTCCGTGCGGACCGCCTCGACGAGTACCGCGAGCGGCACGCCGCCGTGTGGCCCGAGAAGCTCGAAGCGCTCTCGGCCACCGGCTGGCACAACTACTCGCTCTTCCTGCGCGAGGACGGCCTGCTGGTCGCCTACTTGGAGACCGAGGACTTCGCGGCCGCACAGGCCGGCCTGGCGGCCACCGGCATCAATGCCCGCTGGCAGGCGGAGACGGCGCCGTTCTTCGAGTCACTGGACGGCGCCGGACCCGACGACGCCATGAAGCCCCTCACCGAAGTCTTCCACCTCGCCTGACCCTGCCCTCGTGCCCACCGCCCTTGGAGGGCACGCGAGTAATGTGAGAACTGGCCCGCCGCTACTCATCACCCTGGAGGTCCCTGCCTGATGGCCCAGTCGGTGGGTATCAAGGACGTCGCCCGTGCCGCCGGAGTCTCCGTCGGCACGGTCTCGAACGTGATCAACCGCCCCGACACGGTCGCCTCCGAGACCCGGGCGCGCGTGCTGTCGGCGATCGACCGGCTCGGTTACGTCCGCAGCGAGTCCGCGCGTCAGCTGCGGGCCGGCCGCAGCCGGATCATGGGCCTGCTCGTCCTCGACATGGGCAACCCGTTCTTCGTGGACGTGGCGCGCGGCGCCGAGCGCGCCGCACGGGAGACCGGGCTCGGCGTGATGGTCTGCAACAGCGCGCAGAGCGCGAGCGAGGAGGCCGACTATCTGTCGCTCTTCGCCGAGCAGCGGGTGCGCGGCGTGCTCCTGACGCCCACCGACGCGAGTGGCCGCAACATCGAGGCGTTCCGCCGCAACGGCATCCCGTTCGTGCTGGTCGACCGGGTCGCCGAGGGCACCACCGAGTGCTCGGTCTCGGTCGACGACGTGTCGGGCGGCGCGCTGGCCGTACGGCATCTCGTGGACGCCGGTCACCGTTCCATCGCGTACGTCAGCGGGCCGCCCGGACTGAACCAGGTCAGGGACCGCCGGACGGGCGCCCTGAACGCCCTGGCCGAGGCGGGGCTCGGCCCGGAGTGCCTGCGCGAGCTGCCCACCGAGCGCCTCGACGTGGCCGCGGGGCGCGACGCCGGGGCCCGGCTCCTGGGCCTCGCCGAGCGCCCCACCGCCGTGTTCTGCGCCAACGACCTGCTCGCGCTCGGCGTCCTGCAGGGCATGTACGCGGCGGGCGTCGGCGTCCCGGACGACCTGGCGATCGTCGGCTACGACGACATCGAGTTCGCGGCCGCCGCCGCCGTCCCGCTCACCTCCGTACGGCAGCCCGCCGTGGCCATGGGCGCCCTGGCCGCCGAGCTGCTCCTGGAGGAGATCAGGGCGGAGACCGCACCCACGCGGCACGAGCACCAGCGGCTCGTCCTCCAGCCGGAGCTGGTGGTGCGCCGCTCCAGCCTGCCGGCGCGCTGAGCGTTCAGCGCGGAGCGGGCGGTCACGGCACACGGGCTGACCGGGTATTCAGCAAGTTTTCTTGATCCCCGGGCCGCCGACCGCGGAACGTGTGCTCAACTGGGACACAGCCTGAAGCCCTTACGTCTCGGGAGCCCTGTTGACTCTCAGCTACCGCCAGCCCGGTGTCGTCCTCACCGACCACCACTTCACCGTGCCCCTCGACCACGACGACCCGACGGGAGAGAGCATCGAACTGTTCGCCCGCGAGGTCGTCGCGAGCGACAAGGCACACCAGGACCTTCCCTGGCTGGTCTATCTCCAAGGCGGCCCCGGCTTCGGCGCCAACCGCTTCATCGGCAAGCAGGCCTGGCTCGGCCGCGCGGTGCAGGAGTTCCGGGTGCTGCTCCTCGACCAGCGCGGCACCGGCCACTCCACCCCGGCCAACCGGCAGACCCTCCCGCTGCGCGGCGGCCCACACGAACAGGCCGACTACCTCACCCACTTCCGCGCCGACTCCATCGTGCGCGACTGCGAGGCCATCCGTCCCGGGCTGACCGGCGGCGCCCCCTGGACCGTACTCGGCCAGAGCTTCGGCGGCTTCTGCACGGTGCACTACCTGTCCACCGCGCCGGAGGGCCTGCGCACCGCGGTCATCACCGGTGGCCTGCCCTCCCTCGACGCGCACGCGGACGACGTCTACCGGGCCGCGTACCCGCGCATCGAGCGCAAGGTCGCCGCGCACTACGCGCGCTACCCGCAGGACGTCGACCGGGCCCGCCAGATCGCGGAGTACCTCCTCCAGCACGAGCCGGTCCTGAACGGCGGCTACCGCCTGACCGTCGAGGCCTTCCAGTCGCTCGGCATCGTCCTCGGCGGCGGCGAGGGCAGCCACCGGCTGCACTACCTCCTGGAGGAGGCCTTCGTCCGCACCGCGCACGGCACGGCCCTCTCCGACGCCTTCCAGGAGGACGTCCAGAGCCTGCTCTCGTACGCGGGGCACCCCCTGTACGCGCTCGTCCACGAGGCCTGCTACGCCCAGGGCGGTCCCCCCACCGCCTGGTCCGCCGAGCGGGTGCGCGCCGAGTTCCCGCAGTTCGACGCGGCCAAGGCCCTCGCGGACGACGGACCGCTGCTGTTCACCGGCGAGTCCGTGCACCCCTGGACGTTCGAGACCGACCCGGCGCTGCGCCCCCTGCGCGAGACCGCCGAGGAACTGGCCGCCCGCACCGACTGGCGGCCGCTGTACGACCCCGCCCGGCTCGCCGCCAACGAGGTGCCGGTCGCCGCGGCGGTCTACCACGACGACATGTACGTCGACACCGAGCACGCCCTGCGCACCGCACGCGCCGTCCAGGGCCTGCGCACCTGGGTGACCGACGAGTTCGAGCACGACGGTGTACGGGCCGGCGGGCCGCGCGTCCTGGATCGCCTGCTCGCGCTGGCGCGCGACGAGGCCTGACGTCAGGGGTGACGGACGAGCCGCGCCAGAGGGGTGGCGACGGCAGCGGGTCGGCATAGTCTGCACCCATGAGCGAGCCGACGATCAGCCAGCTCCAGCCGATGCCCGGCGACTGGCAGCGCGCCCTCGCCGTGGTGGCCCACCCGGACGACCTGGAGTACGGCTGCTCGGCGGCGGTCGCGGCCTGGACCGACGCGGGTCGCGAGGTCGCCTACGTCCTCGCGACCCGCGGCGAGGCGGGCATCGACACCCTGGAGCCCGCCCAGTGCGGCCCACTGCGCGAGCGCGAGCAGCGGGCGAGCGCGGCGGCCGTGGGCGTCTCGGCCGTGGAGTTCCTCGGCCACCAGGACGGGGTGATCGAGTACGGCACCGCCCTGCGCCGCGACATCGCCGCCGCGATCCGCCGCCACCGCCCCGAACTGGTCATCACCCTCAACCACCGGGACACCTGGGGCGGCGTCGGATGGAACACCCCCGACCACATCGCCGTCGGCCGCGCCACCCTGGACGCGGCCGCGGACGCCGGCAACCGCTGGATCTTCCCCGAACTCACCGAGCGGGGACTGGCGCCGTGGAACGGCGTCCGCTGGGTCGCCGTCGCGGGCTCGAGCACCCCGACCCACGCGGTGGACGCAAGGCCCGGCCTGGAGCGCGCGGTGCGCTCCCTCCTCGAACACCGCACCTACATCGAGGCGTTGACGAGCGAGGACCCGGAGACGTACGTACGGGAATTCCTGACCGCGACCGCCACGACCACCGGCGAGCGCTTCGGCGGGGCGCCGGCGGTGGCGTTCGAACTCTTCGCCCGTTAGCCAGAGCCCAGTAGCGGGAGCCCGGCAGCGCGAACCCGTTAGCGGGATCGGCCCTCCCTCCCTCGGCAGCGTAATGGGATCATCGGGTGAGCGACACATACCGAACGGGGACGGGATGAACGACGACGAACTGCTCGCCGACCGCTTCGAGCAGCACCGTGGGCAGCCGCGGGCCGTGGCCTATCGGATGCTGGGCTCGCTGGCCGAGGCGGACGACGCCGTGCAGGAGACCTGGCTGAAGCTGAGCCGGACCGACGCGGACGCCATCCAGAACCTCGGCGGCTGGCTCACCACGGTGGTGGGCCGGGTCTGCCTGGACATGCTGCGCTCGCGCGCCGCGCGCCGCGAGGAGCCGATCGACGAGACCTTCGTCCCGGACCCGGTGATCCGGCCCCTGTCGCAGATCGACCCCGAACAGGAGGTGCTCCAGGCGGACTCGGTCGGCCTTGCCCTGCTCGTGGTCCTGGAGACGCTGGAGCCCGCCGAGCGGCTGGTGTTCGTCCTGCACGACATGTTCGCGGTGCCGTTCGACGACATCGCGCCGATCGTGGAACGCAGTTCGGCGGCGACCCGGCAGCTGGCCAGCCGGGCCCGCCGCAGGGTCCAGGGGGCCACCCCGTCGGCCGATCCCGACCTCGGCCGGCAGCGCCAGGTGCTCGACGCCTTCCTGGCCGCCTCCCGCGGCGGCGACTTCGAGGCACTCGTCGCCCTGCTCCACCCGGACGTGGTGCTGCGCGTCGACTCGGGTGCCCTGGTGCGCGGAGCGGCCGCGTCCAAGGTGGTGCACGGGGCGAAGGCGGTGGCCGAACAGGCCTTTACGTTCCGGCAGTTCGCTCAGGTCGCACGGCTCGCGCTGGTCAACGGCGCGCTGGGTGTCGTCACCGCACCCGAGGGCCGGCCGGTGTCGGTCACGGCCGTCACGATCGCCGACGGCCGGATCACCGGCATGTACATCCTGTCCGACCCCGAGCGCCTCGAGCGTCTCGCCCTGCCCTTGGGGGAGGACTGACGATCAGGTGGCCACGCCCGCCGCGCTCGATCGCTTCGCCGGGAAGCCATGCTGTCGGAGCGGACCAACACCAGCCGGAGACTGCTGCGTTACTACGAAGAGCAGGGCCTCATCGTCTCCGAGCGCTCCCCGAACGGCTACCGAGAGTACGACGAGCGCCTCGTCGACCGGGTGCTGCAGATCCGGGGGCTGCTCGACGCCGGGCTGCCCACCCGCATCATCAAGCAGATCCTGCCGTGCCTGGACAAGCCGCGGGCGATCCACTTCCCCGATGCCACCCCGGAGATGATCAGCACTCTGGAAACGGAGCTGGGACGGATGAGTCAGCGCATCGAGTGCCTGACGCGCAACCGGGACGCGGTGGCCGAGTACCTGGAAGCCGTGCGGAACTACGGCGGCTCCGACACCGCCTGAACGCCGCTGCGCGGCATGGCCACTTGCGCGGCATGGCCACTTGCGCGGCATGGCCACTTGCGCGGCCCCGGGGCGGTTCAAGCAGGTCAGTAAGCTGGCGGCATGCCAGACCAGAGAGCCGACCTGCGCGACCTGCACGACCTGCGCGGCGACTGTGCGCGCTGCTTCGGGCTGTGTTGCGTCGCACTGCCCTTCTCCCGCTCGGCGGACTTCGCGATCGACAAGGACGCCGGAAAGCCCTGCCCGAACCTGGAGACCGACTTCCGGTGCGGCATCCACACGCGGCTGCGGGACAAGGGCTTCACGGGCTGCACCGTGTACGACTGCTTCGGCGCGGGCCAGAAGGTCTCCCAGGTCACCTTCGGCGATGCGGACTGGCGCTCGGGATCGCGGGAGCGCGCCCGGCAGATGCTCGACGTGTTCCCGGTCGTCCGCCAGCTCCACGAACTGCTCTGGTACCTCAACGAGGCGCTGACGCTCCCCGCGGCCCGCCCCGTGCACGCCGACATCCGCCGCGCGCTCGGCACGACGGAGCGGCTCACCCGCCAAACCCCCGAGGAACTCGGCGAGTTGGACGTGGACGCTCACCGGCAGGAAGTGAATGCGCTGTTGCTGCGCACCAGTGAGCTCGTGCGGGCGGGAAGCGGCCGCGGAAAGCGCAAGGACCGCCGGGGCGCCGACCTCATGGGGGCCCGGCTCAAGGGGGCCGACCTGCGGGGCGCCAACCTGCGCGGCGCCTACCTCATCGCCGCCGATCTCACCGGCGCCGATCTGCGCGGCGCGGACCTGATCGGCGCCGACCTGCGCGACACCGACCTCACGGACGCCGACCTGGCCGGCGCGTTCTTCCTGACCCAGCCGCAGCTGAACGCGGCCCGGGGCAGCGTCGGCACCCGGCTTCCGGAGTCAGTCACCCGTCCGGATCACTGGACGGGCCGGCACTGAGTCCGGTGTGGGCACGCGGCGTTCGAGCCGCAGCCGCAGCCCCTCCGGCATCAACGTCAGCCGCTCGGCCACGCGCAGCCGGTAGTCCGGGTCGGCCAGCAGCTCGTAGCGGCGCAGCAGCAGCCCGAGGACCAGCGTCGCCTCGTGCAGGGCGAACTGGCGGCCGATACAGGCCCGCGCCCCGGTGCCGAAGGGCTTGAAGGTGTGCGCGGGCCGGGCCCGTACGGCCTTGGCGTCGAAGCGATCCGGGTCGAACCGCTCGGCGTCGGCGCCCCACGCCTGCGGATCGCGGTGCAGCATCGCCGTCAGGACCAGCGTCCACGCGCCCTGCCGCATGGGGTGGACACCGCCCAGCACCGTGTCCTGCCGGGCCTCCCGCGCGAAGGCCGGCGCCGTCGGCCACAGCCGCAGCGATTCGTCGAGGACCCGGCGGAGGTACCGCAGCCTGGCGACCTGGTCGTACCCGGGCCGGTCCGTGTCGCCCCAGACCCGGTCGACCTCGGCCCGGGCGCGCGCGGCGACGTCAGGGTGCCGGGACAGGTAGTGCAGGGCGAAGGAGAGCGCGCCCGAGGTGGTCTCGTGGCCGGCGACCAGGAAGGTGATGACCTGACGGCGAATGTTCTCCGGCGCGAGCCGTTCCCCGGTCTCCGGGTGTGCCGTCTTCAGCATCCGGTCCAGCAAGTCGCCTTCCCCGTCGGCGGATCGACGGGCGGCCACCACCGCGTCGACCGTGCGATGGAGATACGCGATGTCCGCCTCGTTGCGCCGGATGGCGCCGCGCAGCAGCAGCGGAGCCAGCGGACCGGGGACGGCATTGAGGCGCTGCGCGTACGTCAGCGTGCCCACCATCGCGTTCACGAAGGGATGCGGCCGGGAGCGCTCGAAGGAACCGAAGTCATGGCCGAAGCCGGTCCGGGCGATCGTCTCCAGCGTCAGCTTCGTCATGTCGCCGGGTACGTCCACCGCGCGCCCGGCCGCCTGCTCCCGGTCCCAGCGGTCCGTCAGCCGCTCGGCGACGGCCAGCATCATCGGGTGGTAGCCCTCCATGGCCTCGCGGCTGAAGCCGGGGGCCAGGACGTCGTGCGCCAGCTGCCAGTTGGGCTCGTGGTTGTACGCCGTGAAGAGGCCGTCCCCGGCCACAGGGCGGAGATTGGCGACCCCGAGGCCCACGTGCTTGGCGAACCGCGACTCGTCCGCCAGCTCGGCCGCGAGATCCGCGCCCCAGACGAAGACGATCTCCTTCCCGAAGGCCTTGCGCCGGAAGATCGGCCCGAGCCGACGCCCGAAGCGCATCGAATCCTGCAGCGGCGATCGCACGCCCGCGCCGAGCACATCGCCGATCAGCGGCACACGGCGCGGCGGATGCGGAATGCGGTGCAGCTCCGGCCAGCCCAGCTCGGCGCTGCGGAACCCCTTGGGCAGCGCGGTCCCCTTCGTCTCCGCCATGACGCCATCTCCCTTGTGCCTGGGGTGAGTTGAGTCTGTTGTACGCGAGTTCAATAGCCGATTTCAGTCTGGTCCCGTTGTCGAACCCACGTCAAGTAAGGTGCGGGCATGGCGGGGAAACAGGGGGAGCGCGGGCGTCGGCGGCTCAGCACCGAGGAGCGCAGAGAGCAGCTCCTGTCGGTCGGGGCCCGGCTGTTCTCGGAGAGCCCGTACGACGACGTGTGGATCGAGCAGGTCGCCGAGATCGCCGGAGTCTCGCGCGGACTGCTGTACCACTACTTCCCGACGAAACGGGACTTCTTCGCGGCCGTCGTCGAGCGTGAGAGCCATCGGATGCTGCGGATGACCGCCGCCGTACCCGGAATTCCCGTCCGCGAGCAACTGGCCGCGGGCCTCGACACCTTCCTCGGATACGTCGAGGAACACGCGCACGGCTTCCGCGCCTTCCACCGCGCCGACGCGGCGGGCGACCAGGCCGTGCGCAAGGTCTACCAGCGGGCGCTGGCCGCGCAGGAGCGGCAGATCCTGGAGGCGCTCGCCGCGGACCCCGAGCTCGGCCGGGCGCCGCAGGACCGCCCCGAACTCCGGATCGCCGTCCGGGGGTGGCTGGCCTTCACCACGGCCGTGTGCCTGGAATGGCTCAGGGGTGCGGAGCTGACCCGCGAGCAGGTGCGCGATCTGTGCGCGCGGGCGCTGCTGGGCGCGATCACCTCCTGAACGCCCACGGATGCGGGAGGCCTGGTTGGCGTACACCCGGATCTTCGGTAGGTTAGGCAAGCCTTACCTAAGGAGGAATCTGATGGGTGACCGTCACACCCGGACGGCCGAGCCCGCCGCTGCGGAACGCGCCCGCTCGGTACTCGCCGCGACATGGTCCTGCGCGGTGACCGCCGAGGGCGGCCGGGAGGAGTTCGTCGGCGCGCACACCGTCGCCGCGGACGGCCGGGTGCTCCTGCACGTGCCGGAGGACAGCACGCTGCTCGCGGCCGCGATCTGCGCGCCGCGCGGCGAGCCGTCCGCCGTCCTCGAGTTCGCCGACGTGGCGCCCGTCCCGCTGCGCAACCGGATCCGCGCCCGGCTGTGGCTCGCCGGCTGGTTCGTCCCCGAGGACGGACACCTTGCTTTCCGCCCGACGCGCGCCGTGCTGCGGCAGCCGTCCGGGACGGTCGTGCTCGACCTGGACGAGTTCGCAGACGCCGAGCCCGACCCCCTCGCCCTGGCCGAGGCCCAGCTGCTCACCCATCTCGCCGACGCCCACCCGGACGCGGTCGAGCGGCTCACCCGCCTCGTCGAACCGGACAGCCTGCACGGCGCCGTGCGCGTCCAGCCCCTCGCCGTCGACCGCCACGGGCTCACGCTGCGCATCGAGCGGGCGCGGGGCAACGGCGACGTACGCCTGCCCTTCCACGCGCCCGCCGACGACGTCGCCCAGCTCACGGAACGCATGCACGTCCTGCTCACCCAGGCGAGCGCCGCCTCCTGCCCCCGCGCGCTACAGCGGCAGCGCACAGACCGCGACGGGTGAGGCGAACGGCTCGCCCGCGAGCCGGAGTTCGCCGCTCTCGCCGTCGACGTGGAAGACACTCACGGTGCTCGACCTCTGGTTCGCCGCGAACAGCAGCCGCCCGTCCGGCGAGAACGCGATCTGGCGCGGGAAGTCGCCGCCCACCGGCACGGTGTCCAGGAGCCTGAGACGTGCGCCGTCCGCCTCGATCGCGTAGCGCGTCAGGCTGTTGTGGCCGCGGTTGGCGAGATAGGCGTACGCGCCGTTCGCCGTCACCAGGATCTGTGCCGGGTAACTCGTGCCCTCACCCGTGCCCGTGGACTGCGGCTCGCCCACTGTGAGCCGCCCGGTGGCCGGACCGTAGGCGCAGACCGCCACGGTGTTGTCGACCTCGTTGGCGAGATAGGCGTAGCGGCCGCCGGGGTGGAACGTGAGGTGACGGGGGCCCGCACCCGGCCGCGTCCGTGCCTGCGACACCTCGGTCAGCGTGCCCTCGGACCCGTTCAGCCGGTAGCTGTAGACGGTGTCGGTGCCCAGGTCGACGGCGAGCACATGACCGCCGTCGGGACTGGTGATGACCTGGTGGGCGTGCGGGCCCTGCTGACCCGGGCCGGGCGCCGGACGGGAGTGCGTCACCAGGTCGGTGCGTTCACCGAGCGCGCCCGAGGCGTCGATGGGGTGCACGGCCACGCTGCCCGAGCCGTAGTTGGCGCTCAGCAGCCAGCGCCCGCTCGGATGGACCGACAGATGGCAGGGGGCCGACCCACCGGTGCCGCGCGTGCCGAGCACCTTGTTCGAGTGCAGACGTACGGCCGTCACCCCGCCCTCGTCCCGCTCATTGACGGCGTACAGCGTGCGGCCGTCCGGATGAAGGGCCAGATACGACGGGTCACCGACACCCGTGATGGTGCCGGCGCCCGTGATACGCCCCGTCGTGGCGTCGTAGGTGGCGACACCGATCCCGGTGCCGCCGCCGTCGACCGAGGTGTACGTGCCGAGGAACAGCGGGCGCGGGCCGGCGCGGTGGGTGGGGGACGGGGACGGGGCGGATCCGGGCGTGGGCGCTGCCGGCGTCGTCGGGGCCGCCGCCGGGTCCGGCCCGGGGGCGGCCGGTGCCGGGACCGTCGTCACCGCGGCGGCTCCCGCCAGCACGCCGACGAAACGGCGCCTGGTCCAGCCGCCGCCCGAGCCTCGCGCCGGTTCTGCACCACTGCTCATGCCTGCACCTCAGGGTGTCGGTTGCCTCAGCTGTGACAGCCACCTTGGCGTGCGACACCCCCGCAGTGCAAAAACGTCAACAGGATGTGCGTCCTGCGGAACACGCTTGCCGCGCCTACCAGTCACCGTCCTCGACCGGCTTGCCCGGCGCGTCTCCGAGCGGCTTCACCTGATGGGGTGAGGGCTGCTGCCAGGGCTCGTGGTCGTCGCCGAGCCAGTCGCCGACCGGCTGGACCGAGCCCAGCGTGTCCGTCGGGGCAAGATCGGTGGCGTCCTGGTCGTAGTAGTCGAACCAGGGGAGCCCGGCGCGGGTGTAGGCCGCCCGGTCCACGGGGGACGGCGGGGGCGCCTCGCCGGTGATACGGCGCCACTCCGGAGGCGTCACGAGATGGACGAAGACGCGTCCGGCCGGCGTCTTGGCCCAGGATGTGAGCGGCCGGTCGTCCCGGTAGACCTCCTGGCGCATCGAACCGCCGACGCCGAGGCCCATCGCCGGGGCACTCCGCGGGCGCCCCGGCGGAGCGCCCGCGGGAGCCGGAGCGGCTCCCTGCGGGGCCGGAGCGGCGCCCGGCGCGGCCGGTGCGGCGGCCATGGGGAACGCGGCACCGTAGCCGCTCCCGGGCGGAGGTGGGGCCATCTCCCGGGCCTGCTCCGCCCTGCGGCGCTCCGCCTCACGCCACGCCGCCAGCTCCTCGTCACGCAGCGGGAAGGACTGCAGCTGTACGCCGCCCCACACCTCCTCGCCGGTGACCTGGCCCTCGACCGTGGCGCCCAGGCCCAGGGGCACCGCCACGAACTGGCGGACCGTCCCCTTCCCGGAGTTGATGCCGTCCAGCCACGGCTGGCGCGGCAGCACCACATAGTTCTGCGGATCCCGGGCGAGCCGGGAACTCCACGGTTTGCCCGAGACGGCGCACACCTTGCCCACGCCGACCTGCAGGGCGGCCGGCTCCGACGTCCCGGCGAAACTCAGCCACATGGCCTCGCGCAGATACACCGGCAGCATCACACCGCCGCGCGCCCGCCACTCGGCGGGCACCGTGTCCGCGTAGTCCTCGACACGGCGTATCGGGAACTCGCCGAGCCCCGGAGGAAGCGCGTGCGTGCCCGTCTCGGGCAGCCGCAGGGTCCGCATGAAGCGCACCTGCACCCCGCCCGGCAGCCGCAGTGTGTTCCCGTCGATCCGCACGGTGCCCTCGGTCATTCGCCCGCCCCCTCGTCGTTTCGCCTCATCGAACGTCGTACCGCTTCCATGACGTCGTGTCGCGCCGTCATATCGCTTCGTCACGTAGAACGACGAGAAGCGGCCGGGCGGTTCCGGTTCCTGCGCAGCAGCGCCAGGGTGCGCAGCTGCTGGCGCAGGCGGGTGAGGCGGGGATGGCGCTCGTGCTCTTCGTGGGTGCAGCGGTCCAGCTCCTCCAGCAGCCGGTGGGTGCGGTGCTCCGTGTCGAGCTCGTCGATGATGCGGTTGACCTCGGTGAGGACGGCGCCGTGCAGCTGCCACTGGCGGGGGTCCCGCTGGACCTCGTCGAGGAACAGCTGGGCCAGCTTGTCGCGGGTGCCGGCCGCCGTGGTCAGTTCCGCGCTGAGCCGTGCCTCGGCCGACTCGGCGCTGCGGCTCACATCGGTGGTGACCAGGACGGCGAAGCTGACGATGGCGTCGGCGACCTCGGACAGCAACTGCTCCAGGGTGGCCCCGGCCTGCGGCGCGAACAGCGGCTGGGGTTCACGCTCCTTGGCGAGGTCGGTGAGACTGCGCGCGAGGACGCGCAGGACCACGGTGCAGATCTCCAGGGTGTCGAGCCCGGTGCGCAGGACGACCCGGTGCAGCAGGCCCTCGCGGACGCGCGGGTTGAGCTTCAGGCTCTCCTCGGCCTGTAGCAGCGCCGCGTCCACCGCGGTGATGTCGTGGTCGAGGCGGCGTGCCTCGTGCAGCCGTTCGGCCGCGAGCTTGAAGGGGGTCTGACCCGCCGCCTCCTCGCCGATCCGCAGCATCAACCGCCGCATCCGGCGGGCCAGCTCCTCCATGGACTCACCGGCCGGGCCCACCCACACCGGCGGCGGGAGCACGGAATTGGCGGCGAGCCCCACGATCGCCCCGATCAGCGTCTCCACCACCCGTGCCCACGCGATGTCGCCCACCCGGGTGACACCGAGGACCAGCATGGCGCTGATCGCCACCTCGGGCACGAACTCGTCGACCCGGACGAGATGTCCCACGATCAGCGAGGCGAGGATGATCAGGCCCAGACTCCACCAGGTCAGACCCACGAGGGTGCTGAAGCCGATGGCGATGACGACGCCGGCCACCACGGAGTTCACCCGCCGGATGCTGGTGATGAGCGTGGAGTACAGGGTGACCTGGACGACCAGCAGCGCGGTCAGGGGAGCGGTGAGGGGTGCGGACTCGGGGCTGAGGTGCACGGCGACGACGTACGCGATCGTCGCGGCGGCCGTCGACCTGAGCGTCTGGACGACCACGGGTTCCCGGCGTTGCTTCACCAAGCGGGCGACGGACTCCGCCCACTCACCACGTTCCTCTTGCATCCTTGGGGTTTTCCCGTTTCACAGGCGTACCGAACGACGGTCTTCGATGAGGACCCTAGCTGTCCGTAACCGGCCCGGCCCGGGACCCGCGCGCCCGTTTCCTGCTGGTTTCCTCCTCGGAGGACGAGCTGGAGGATCACCTAGAGGACGAGCTTGTCGAGGAATGCCGACAGGTTGCGTACCGTCCGGGCGATCTGCTCCTCCGTCGTGAGGCTTTCCTCGAAGCGGGCTCCCGACAGGGGGACCTTCTTGCCGCGTACGTACAGGGAACAGGCCAGGTCGGCGCAGATGCAGACACCGACCGAGTTGCCCTCGCGGCCGGCCGCGCCCGCCTTGCGTGCCGTCATCAGCGAGACACCGTTGCCCGGGTGGGTCGTCAGGCACAGCGAGCACATGCTGCGGTGCAGGAAGCCGCGCTGGGAGAACGGGAAGCGCAGCGTGATGCCGACGAGGTCCTCGCCCCGCTCGGTGACGATATAGCTGCGGCCGGGCGCTCCGGGATCTCGCCAGCCCAGGAAGTCCAGGTCGTCCCAGGGGCGTTCGTCGAGTTCCCGGGGGATCGCGAGACGCTTGGCCTCACCCTTGGAGCAGTTGATGAACGAGGTGCGGATGTCCTGCTCGGTGAGTGATCTCATGGGGATTCCCTCCGGGGTTCGGCCGACGAAACCTTCCGTATCGACGACAGCGCCCCGGTCGTCATGGTCGCGGCGGGCACGGGACTCGCCCCGTTCCGCGGAGCCATCGCCGACCGCACCGCGGCGATCACCGCGCGCAACTGGCCCCGGACGTCTGCTACTTCGGCTATGACGCCCCGGATGCGGACTTCCCGCACGCCGAGCACCTCCGCGCCGCCGAGGCCGCGGGGGCCTGATCATGCTCGTCGAGACCGTGCCTCGCGCACCCGGCGACGAACGCGTGGCCTGGGTGCGCGAGGCGGTGGCTCCGCAGCTCGTCGCCGCCCTCGACGAGATTGCCTAGGCCGCCCCGTGCCCCCTCCCGCCGTGCTCCCGGATGATCTCCGCGTACCGGTGACCGCTTCTCTTCACCGTGCGCCGCTGCGTCTTGTAGTCGACGTGCACGAGCCCGAAGCGCTTGTCGTAGCCGTACGCCCACTCGAAGTTGTCGAGGAGCGACCAGGCGAAGTAGCCGGCGAGCGGAACGCCCTTGCGGACCGCTGATGTGCAGGCCGCGAGGTGCTGTTCGAGGTACGCGGTGCGCTCGGGGTCGTCGACGGTCCCGTCGGGGCGTACCACGTCGGGGTAGGCGGAGCCGTTCTCCGTGACGTACAGCTTGCGGGCGCCGTAGTCGTCCGTGAGGCGGAAGAGGAGGCGTTCGATTCCGGCGGCGTCGACCTCCCAGTCCATGCCGGTGCGGGGCACGCCGAGACGGCGGACCGCGCGGACGTGCGGGGCCGGTCCCGTGGGGTCGTCGGCGGCGGTGGACGGGAAGTAGTAGTTGAGGCCCAGCCAGTCCAGCGGCTCGGCGATCGTCTCCAAGTCGCCAGAGACTTCCGGGAGTTCGACTCCGTACACCTCGCGCATGTCCGCCGGGAAGCCGCGCCCGTGGACCGGGTCCAGCCACCAGCGGTTGCTGTGACCGTCCAGACGCAGCGCCGCCGCGACGTCCTCGGGTCGACCGGAGGCGGGCTCGACGCTGGACAGGTTGTTGACGATGCCGATCTGGGCGTTCGGCACCGCGGCCCGCAGCGCCTGGGTGGCCAGGCCGTGGCCGAGGAGGAGGTGGTACGAGGCGCGGACCGCGGCGGTGAGGTCGGTCAGGCCCGGGGCCATCAGCCCTTCCAGGTGGCCGATCCAGGCCGAGCACAAGGGCTCGTTGAGCGTGGTCCAGTGCGTGACGCGGTCACCCAGCCGCTCCGCGACGACCGCCGCGTACGAGGCGAAGTGGTGCGCCGTGTCACGGACCGGCCAGCCGCCGCGGTCCTGGAGCACCTGCGGCAGATCCCAGTGGTACAGCGTGACGGAGGGCGTGATGCCCGCTTCCAGCAGGGCGTCGATCAGCGCGTCGTAGAAGTCGAGCCCCTTCGCGTTGACCGGACCGTCGCCGCCCGGGACCACACGCGGCCACGCGACCGACAACCGGTAGGCGTTGGTGCCGAGTTGGCGCATGAGCGCGACGTCCTCGCGCCAGCGGTGGTAGTGGTCGCAGGCGATGTCCCCGTCGTCGCCGCCCGCGATCTTGCCGGGGGTGTGCGCGTAGGTGTCCCAGATCGAGGGGAAGCGGCCGTCCTCGGCCACGGCGCCCTCGATCTGGTAGGCCGACGTGGCCGTGCCCCACAGGAAGTCCTGGGGGAGTGCGGCGAGGTCGATGGTCACGGAAGTCCCTTCGGGAGAGGCGGAGCCGGTCACTTGACGGCTCCCGCCGTCAGTCCGGCGACGAGATAGCGCTGGAGCAGCAGGAAGCCCGCGACCACGGGGACGCTGACCACCAGCGAGGCGGCCATGATCTGGTTCCAGTACACGTCGGTCAGCGTGGAGTAGCCCTGGAGCCCGACGGCGAGCGTGCGGGTGGTGTCGTTGGTCATCACCGACGCGAACAGCACCTCTCCCCAGGCGGTCATGAAGGCGTACACGGCGACCGCGACGATGCCGGGGATCGCGGCGGGCACCACCACACGGAACAGCGCCCCGAGAGGTCCGCAGCCGTCGACCAGCGCCGCCTCGTCCAGATCACGCGGCACCGAGTCGAAGTACCCGATCAGCATCCAGATCGAGAACGGGAGGGAGAAGGTGAGATACGTCAGGATCAGTCCGCCGCGCGAGCCGAACAGCGCGATCCCCGTGGCGTTGCCGATGTTGACGTACAGCAGGAAGAGCGGAAGCAGGAAGAGGATGCCCGGGAACATCTGCGTGGACAGCACTGTCACGGTGAAGACGCGCTTGCCGCGGAAGTGGTAGCGGCTCACCGCGTACGCCGCGAAGACCGCGATCACCACCGAGCAGACCGTCGCCGCGCCCGCCACGATCAGTGAGTTCACGAAGTACTTCGCCAGCGGCACCGTCGACCAGATGTCGATGTACGGGCGGATGGTGAGGCCGCTCGGCAGCCAGCGGAACTTGCCCGTGACGTCGGCGAGCGGCTTCAGGGAGCTGGAGACCATGACGTACACCGGCACCAGGACGAAGCCGGTGAGCAGGGTGAGGAAGATCCGCCGGGACCAGAGGAAGGACCGGGGCGGCGCCATCGGGGACCTGGACATCGCGAACGGGGACTTCACGGACCTAGACATCGGCGGTCCTCCGTCCGCGCGAGGTGAGCACGAGGTACACGCCCGTCACGACGAGCAGGAAGAGCAGCAGGAGGACGGACATCGCGGACCCGGCGCCGAAGTTCCAGGTGACGAAGCTGGCTTGGTAGATGTGCACCGAGATGAGGTCCGCGGCCTCCGGTGCCGTCTTGCCGAACAGGACGTACGGCGTGTTGAAGTCGTTGAACGTCCACAGGAACAGCACCAGGATCAGCACCTGGTTGACGGGGCGGAGTGACGGCAGCGTGATGCGGCGGATCTGCTGCCACATGCCCGCACCGTCGAGCGCGGCGGCCTCGTACAGCTCCTTCGGGATGTTCTGCAGCCCGGCCATGACGATGAGGAAGGCGAACGGCCAGCCCTTCCACACCGACACCGTCAGCAGCGCGACGAAGCTGTTGTCGCCGAGGAGCCAGAAGGAGGGCTTGTCGGTGAGGCCGAGCTGGTCGTGCAGGACGTGGTTCACCAGGCCGTTGTCGTGCTGGAACATGAACACCCAGGTGATGACGGCCGCGTAGACGGGCAACGCGTACGGGACGAGGAAGAGCGCCCGCAGCAGTCCGCGGCCCCGGAAGGTGTCCTGCATGAAGACCGCCGCCGCTGTGCCGATCAGCCAGCACAGGCCGACCGACAGCAGCGTGAAGCCGACCGTGACGAGGAACGAGTGGAGCAGCGCCTGGCCGACGGGCGCGCTGAAGTCCACCGAGACCTTGTAGTTGTCGAGGCCGGACCACGGCGCCGTGCCCCAGTCGCGGATGTAGAACTGCGTGAGCTCCTTGAAGCTCATCACGATGCCGGTCGCCATCGGCACCAGATGGACCAGGAGTTCGAGGAGCAGAGCGGGCAGAAGCAGCAGATACGGCAGTCCGATGCGGCGGATCCGCCCGGTGCGGCGGCGGGTGTCGCGCGCCGGCGCACCGGGGGGACTCCCGCCCACGGCGCTCTCCGCCATGGCGGTCGTCATCGTGCTCACTTCGTCGGCATCTGCTGCTGGGCCTTCCCGAGCTTGGCCCGCACCGATTCCGTGGTCACCGGCCGTCCGGCAGCGGCGTCGGCGAACAGCTCCTTGACGGCCGTACCGACCGATGTCTCGAACTGCGACTCGTCGGCGACCTGCGGCAGCGCGGCGGCGCTCTTGGCCAGGGTGTCCTTGAGGACCGCGTTCGCCGGGGTGTTGAAGGTCGGGTCCGCCTGGGCGTTCTTGACCGGCGGAATCGAGCTGTAGGCCTTGTTGAGGATCTTCTGCTCCGCGTCGCTGGTCATGAACTTCACGAACTTCGTCGCGCCGTCGAGGTTGTCGGTGTTCTTGAAGACCGCCAGATTAATGCCCGCGACCATCGAGTTGACGTTTGTGCCGGTCCCCGGCGTGCCGGACTGCACGGGCACCGGGGCGATGCCGTACGCGTCCTCACTCATGCCCTGCGACGTCAGGTTGGCGGACGCCGACTGCCACAGCAGCATCGCCGACTTGCCCTTGGCGAAGTCGCTCACGGACTGGTTCTGCGCGTACTCGGCGTTGCCCGGCGCGATGATCTTGTCCTTCGCCATCAGGTCGACGTACTGCTTGACCGCGGCGACCGCGCCCTCGGACGTGAAGTCGGGCTTGCCGTCGGCGGTGAAGAAGCCGGCCCCGTGCTGCTGGGCGAAGACGAAGGCGTGGTGGATGTTCTCCGACGGGTTCGAACCCTCGGCGCCGAGGCCCCACTTGCCGTCCTTGGACAGTTTCTTGCCGTCGGCGATCAGCTCGTCCCAGGTGGCCGGCGGCTGGGAGATTCCCGCGTCGGCGAACATCTTCTTGTTGTAGTAGAGCGCGTACGCCATCGAGTACAGCGGCACCGCGGCCGGGTCCTTGCCCTGCGCGCCCGTCGAGCCGAGTGCCGAGTCGACGAAGCGGTCCTTGCCGCCGATCTTGTCGAAGTTCTCGGCGTCCCAGGGCAGCAGCGCCCCGGTGGCCTGCAGGGATGCGCTCCAGGTGTTGCCGATGTTCAGCACGTCGGGGCCCTGACCGGACGTGGTCGCGGTGAGGATCCGGTTCAGCAGGTCGGACCAGGGCACGACCTCCACCTTCACCTTGATCCCGGTCTGCTTCTCGAACTTGTCGAGTTCGGGCTGGAGGACCTTCTTGTCCACCTCTACGCTGGCGCCCTGGTTGGAGGCCCAGTACGTGAGCGTCTTCGGCGAGTCGTTGGACCCGCCACTCGACGAGCCGCCGCCACAGGCGGTCGCGGCGGTCAGCAAGGAAATGGTGACCGCACCGGCGGCCGCGGCTCGGATTCTGCGCATGGCTGCTTGTGTCCCTTTCCCGGAGGGAGAGCCGCGAGAGGCGCCCGCGTTCACTTCCCGAACGACCCTCATGGCTTAATTTAGGACGTGAGTTAAGACCCGGAAGAAAGTCGCGTCAAGGGATCGCGCAGCGGTATCTTGCAGGTCGGGCGGGCCGGAAGGGATGCACATGGCGGGGTGGAACGGGCGGACGGTGCGTGACCTGCGGCGGGGCAATCGCACCGCCGTACTGCAACGGTTGTATTTCGACGGGCCGATGAGCCGTTACGAGCTGGGCCCGGCCACCGGACTGAGTTCCGGTTCCGTCAGCAACGTGGTCGCCGAACTCGTCGCCGACGGACTGGTCGAGGAGGCGGGCAGCGTCGACTCCGACGGCGGCCGCCCGCGCACCCTGCTGCGCGTCGTGCCCGGCAGCGGCCACATGATCGGCGTCGACGTCGGCGAAACCCGCGTCCGCGTCGAGCTGTTCGATCTGACCCTCACCGAACTCGCCCGAACCGAACGGCCGTTGGAGCCGCCCCAGGGGTACGAGGCCGGCCAGCAGTCGGAGCGTCAGGGATCGTCGGAGCGCCAGGGATACGAGGCCGATCAGCCGTCGAAGGGCCAGGGATACGAGGCCGAGGACGCGCCGAAGCGCCAGGATTACGACGTCGACCTCATCGTCGGCCACATCCGTGACGGCATCGCGGACGTCCTCGCCGAGGCGGAGATCGCCCCAGAACAGCTCCTCGGCGTCGGCATCGGCGTCCCCGGCATCGTGGCCCGCACCCCCGAGCTGGGCGCGGTCGTGCACGGCCAGACGATCGGCTGGGACGCTGTCCCGCTCGAATCCCTGCTCCGCTCGGCCTGCGAACTCCCCGACTCCGTCCCGTACTTCGCGGACAACGGCGCCCGGACCCTCGGCCAGGCCGAGATGTGGTTCGGCTCCGGACGCGGCGCCCGCAACGCGGTCGTCGTCCTCTTCGGCTCCGGCGTCGGCGCCTGCCTCGTCACGGAGGACGTGGAGAACGGCCGGTCCGTGGAGTGGGGCCATCTGACCGTACGGGTCAGGGGGCGCCGCTGCCGCTGCGGCGCCCTGGGCTGTCTGGAGGCGTACGCGGGCGCCGAGGCGCTCCTCGACCGCTGGCGCGAGGAGGGCGGGCGCCCCCCGGAGGGCACCGACGAGGAGACCGCGCTCACCGCGATGCTCGCCGCCGCCTACCCCGCCGGGGACGCCGAGCCCGACCCCGTGGCGCTCGCCGTCCTGGAGGAGGCCGCCGAGTATGTGGGCGCGGGCCTGTCCGACCTGATCAACCTCTTCCAGCCCGAGCGCATCCTCATCGGCGGCTGGGCGGGCCTCCAGCTCGGCATCCGCTTTCTGCCCGCCGTGCGCCGGTACGCGACCTCGTACGCCCTGCGCTACCCCGCCGAGCGCGTCTCCATCGACCTCGGCGAACTCGGCCCGGACGCGGTCACGGTCGGCGCCGCGATCCTCCCTCTCGCCGACTTCTTCGCCCGCGGCGGGCGCCGGGCCGAACCGGCGGGCGAGGGGCCGTCACCGGCTTGGCGCACGGCGCTGGGGGAGCGGGCGCCGCGCTGATCCCTGGCGGGGGATCCGCTGGTTCTCGCCGTCATCGGCCTGCTGCTCGGGTTTGCTTCGCCCCCTCCGCCCCTACCCGTCCCGTACCTGGGCCCGCGGCGGAGCCGCTGATGGATGCAGCGCCCCAGACCCCGCTCCTCAAACGCCGGAGGGGCTGATTTTCAGCGCCTCCGGCCCGACAGCACGCTCGAGGTTCATTCGAACGCGTTCACCCCGGTCAGCTCCGCCGACAGCTCCCACAGCCGCGCGGCCTGCTCGGAGTCGATCGCGTAGTCGGCCACGCCGACCCTGGTGCCGTCCGCCGGAGCGGGCTCGGCGATCTCGCAGTCCTCGCAGTACACCCCGCCCATACCGGCCAGCTGCGGCGAGGTCGCGGCCCACACCTCGGTGGCCGCGCCCTGCTCCGGCGTCTTGAAGGCCTCGGGGTCCAGCGGGTTGCCGTTCTCGTCGATCCAGCCGCGCTCGACCATCTCCTCCGTCGGGAGATGGCGCTGGAGCGGCGTGAGGATGCCACCGGGGTGCAGGGCGAACGCCCGTACGCCGGATTCCCGGCCGAGCCGGTCGAGGTGTACGGCGAACAGGACGTTCGCCGTCTTGGCCTGGCCGTACGCCTGCCACTTGTCGTAGCCGTTCGTCCAGTGCACGTCGTCCCAGCGCATGCCGGACAGGAGGTGAGCGCGGGACGACACGGAGACGACGCGCGCCCCGCCGGGCTCGATCGCAGGCCAGAGCCGGTTCACGAGGGCGTAGTGACCGAGGTGGTTGGTCGCGAACTGCGCCTCCCAGCCGGGGCCGACCCGCGTCTCCGGGCAGGCCATGATTCCCGCATTGTTGATGACGATGTCGATGACGCGGTCCGAGGCGAGGAACCGGTCGGCGAAGGCGCGCACGCTCTCCAGGTCGCCGAGGTCGAGCTCGTCCACCTCGACCCCGTCGATGCCCTCCAGCGCCTCCCGGGCGGCGGCCGGGCGCCGCGCGGGGACGATGACATGGGCGCCCGCCTTGGTGAGCGAGCGGGTCGCCTCCAGGCCGAGGCCCGAGTAACCGCCCGTGACGATCGCGAGCTTTCCGGAGAGGTCGATGCCCTCGAGGACGTCGTCGGCGGTGCTCCGGGCACCGAAACCCGAGCCGATCTTGTGCTGTGCAGTGCTCATGTGCCGCACGCTACGAGTTGGAGAGAACTCGATGTCAAACGGACGTCGCCGTCCGGCTCCCGGGAAAGACCCGCGGGAAAGAACTTCCGGGAAAGACCCGCGGGCAAAGAAAAGACCCCGACCGGACGGGGGAATCTCGGTCGGGGCCGCCTGTGGTGGGCACGGATGGCGGTCGCCTCTCGGCGAAACGCTCCACAGGGCTTCAGCCGGACGATCGTCCCTGTGGGCAAAAGGTGAGGCCCGGGGACACTGTCCCATCCGCACCCACGGATTGTTCAACGGGCAACTGTCCATGTGTGTTCCGGCGCCCACGGTGATCTGGATCACTGCGGCAGCCGGCGCTCCCGGGCCCAGGTCAGCAGGTCGTCGACGGGCCAGGTGGTGACCACCCGCTCGGCGGGCACCCCGCACTCCTCCGCCCGGGCGCAGCCGTTGATCTGCCAGTCCAGCTGACCGGGTGCGTGCGCGTCGGTGTCGATCGAGAGGAGGACACCCGCCTCGACAGCCCGGCGCAGCAGCGGCCGCGGCGGGTCGAGCCGCTCGGGACGGCTGTTGATCTCCACGGCCGTGCCGGTCTCGGCGCACGCGGCGAAGACCGCGTCCGCGTCGAACCGCGACTCCGGCCGCGCGGCACCCCCGTCCCGCCCGACGAGCAGCCGTCCGGTGCAGTGCCCGAGGATGTCGGAGTGCGGATCGCGTATGGCGGCGACCATGCGGCGGGTCATCGGGCGGGCGTCCATCCGCAGCTTGGAGTGCACGGACACCACCACGACGTCGAGCCGCTCCAGCAGCTCCGGCTCCTGGTCGAGCGAACCGTCCTCGAGGATGTCGCACTCGATGCCCGTGAGCAGCCGGAACGGCGCCCAGGTCGCGTTCAGCTCCGCCACCACGTCCAGCTGCTCCCGCAGCCGCTCGGGCGACAGACCGCGCGCCACGGTCAGCCGCGGTGAGTGGTCCGTGAGCACCGCCCACTCGTGCCCGATCCACGCCGCGGTCCGGCCCATGTCCTCGATCGGGCTGCCGCCGTCCGACCAGTCGGAGTGCAGATGGCAGTCGCCGCGCAGCAGCGCCCGCAACCCCTCACCCGCACCGGAAGCCGGCGCCCCGGCCTCCCGCTCCAGCTTGTCCAGATAGCCGGGCACCTCACCGGCCAGCGCCTCGCGCACGACCTGCGCCGTCTTCGGCCCGATGCCCTTGAGCGACTCCAGCGATCCGCCGGCGGCACGCTCCGCCACCTCGTCGGCGGGCAACGCGGTCAGGACGGCCTGCGCGGTGCGGAAGGCACGTACGCGGTAGGTGGGGGCCTGGGCCCGCTCCAGCAGGAACGCGATCCGGTCCAGGGCCTCGACGGGGTCCATCGGCACCTCCTGCCCCCTCCTTCCAGCGTTGCCAGGCCGTTCCTCCAGCGTTGCCCAGCCGCCGCCGGCGCGCACGGCGGCTGGACGCTTCCGCGGCGCGATGGCTCTCAGCCGCTGACCCGGGCGAACCGCTCTACGCTCTATTCATGACCGAAATCGCGAGCCCCCACATCTCCCACCCGCGGATCATGGTGCTCGGGGTACAGCCGGGCACGCCGCCGTTCCGGATCATGGAGATCGACGGCGAGGTGGTCGGTGAGGCCAAAGCGCTCACCGACGTCCTGGAGACCGCCGCGGCCTACGGCATCACGGTCCACGACCTCGACGACCCGGAAGTGGTCCGCTGGGTGGGCGGCGACAAACTCACCTGGACACTGCGCTGACCCGCGGCCGCACTGCAGCAGCTCGGGGAGCGCGCGGACCTGCGGGTTTCGCGCCGTTGTGAGCTGCGTGGGGGACGAATGCCCCCGCACCCCGGCAAAGATCATCAATCGGTGGGAACCGCGCATGGGTCCGCTCCCGCGAGGGCACGCTGATCTCGCCGGGTGATCATCACCGCCCGGCGTCCTCTCTTCCCGACGGGAGTCGTCGTGTTCCGTGGCTTCGCCGTGCCCGCAGCTGCCCTCGCCGCCGCCTTGCCGGGGGCCGCCCCCGCCCCCGCCACCGCCGTTGGCGCGCCGCTCGCCGGGGACGTGTGCTTCTGGACGGCCGCCGGACAGCACGGCTCGTCCTGGTGCTACACACCACCCGGCTATACGGATGTGCCCGACTTCCTCCAGGACAAGGCCGCTTCCTTCCGCACCAATGCCGACACCGCGGTGTACGCCATCGAATGGGGCCGTGACACTTGTCACCACCGGCTGATTCGCACGCACGATCTGGCCGACAACTGGCCCTGGGGCGCCCGGCTCGACGGCGTCGCCGATACGACGATGGGCTGCGAGGTCGGCTGACGCGTGCGACTGTTACGCGCGCTGTGCGCCACCGCGCTGGCGCTGCTGGGAGCGCTGGCGCTGACCGGATGCGGCACGACCACGGACGCGACGGGTGCACGGGGAGCCTTGGCGCTGCCCACCACCGAGCGCGGCAAGGACGACCTCATCGACACCGCCCAGCAGGTGCTCGTCGACCGGTGTCTCGCCCGCCAGGGCCTGACCCTGCGGCCCGCGTCGGACCAGGGGCACGCGGCCTCGGACCAGGGGCACGCGGCCTCGGACCAGGGGCACGCGGCCTCGGGCCAGCGGGCCTCGCCCTCGGACCAACGGCCCCCCCCTCGACGAGCGGAAGGCCTCGGCGGAGGACGACCAGCGGCTCCAGGCCGCCCTGTTCGGCAGCGGCCGCCCCGAGCTCTCCGTCACCCTCGCCACCGGTTACACCGTCACCGCCCACACCGACGGCTGCCTGGCCACCGCGCAACGCGAGCTGTACGGGGAGCAGGGCCGCTGGTTCCGCACCCGGGTCGTCGTGAACAACCTGCGGGCCGAGGCCCAGCAGCGCATGAAACGCGACCCCGACTACCGTGCCGCGACCGCCCGTTGGGCCCAGTGCACCACCCCGGCGCACGGCCCCCGGCCCGAGCGCCCCGACCCCGCCGTCTCCGCGCGCTGCGCGCACCGGAGCGGCCTGGCCGGGCTGCGCGCCCGATTGGAGCCGGCGCTGCTGGCCGAGGTCCGCGCCGACCGGCGCGCCCAACTGACCACCTACCAGCAGCTGCGCACTCGCGCACTGCACCGCGCGGCGGCCCTGTACGCCGAGCGGACCGTTCCGGTAACCCGAGAGAAAGGCAGTACCACCTCGTGATCACCAAGCGCCTCGCCACCTTCGCCGCCGCGGCCCTCCTCGCCCTCGGGGGCGGCCTGGCCCTCGCCACGCCGTCCGGCGCGGCGGACTGTCCCAGCGGCGACTTCTGCGTATGGGAGAACACCAACTTCGACGGTCAGCGCGCCAATTGGTCGGGGGACGACGGCTGGTGGGAGAGCTGGATCGCCGACACCGACTCCTCTTGGGCCAACCACGGCATCTCGGGACCGGGCGTCAAGGACCACGTCCAGGTCTACGAGGACGCCTGGCAGGGCGGCGACATGACGATCTGCCTCACCCCCGGTGAGGAGGTCGGCTACAACGGCGTCGCCAACGACCGCGGCGACTCGCACACCTGGACCATGAGCTGCTGACCGGCCGACACCAGCCAGTGAGCTGCTGACCGGCTGACACCGGCTGAAGCGGACCGATTCCGAACCGTTCCGACCGGCATCGGCCGAGTCCATTCCTGACACCGGCCGACCGGTTGCGTCCGCCCGCGGCGAGCACCGCGGGCGGACGGTCATGAACCGGCAGGACCTCAGCCCACCGTCCACTTCTGGTTGGCTCCACCGGTGCACGACCAGATCTGCAGTCGTGTGCCGGTGGCCGAGTTGTTGCCCGTGACGTCCAGACACTTGTTGGCCTGCGGATTCACGATGTCGCGGGCCGCGGTGACCGTCCACTTCTGGTTCGGACCGCCGGTGCAGTCCCACAGCTGGACGGTCGAACCGTCCGCCGTGCCGTTGTTCGTGACGTCCAGGCACTTGCCCAGCGCGCGGAGGGTGCCGTCCGAGGCCACCGTCCACTTCTGGGCGGCGGTTCCGTTGCAGTCGTAGAGCTGTACGGGAGTGCCGTTGGCGGAGTTCGCCCCGGCCACGTCCACGCACTTGCCCGCGAGGCCCGTGATCGGAACGCCCGAGCCGCCCGGGCTGTCACTCGTCGTCACCTTCACCTCGTCCACGACGAGTTGCTGCGGGAAGACGGTGGAGCCGTCGGGGTCGCCCGGCCAGTAGCCGCCGACCGCGAGGTTGAGAATGAGGAAGAACGGCTTGTCGAACACCCATGGGTTGCCGCCCAGATCGGCGGGCGTACGCCGCTGGTAGACCGTGCCGTCCACCGACCAGGTGATCGAGCCGGGCGCCCAGTCGACCGCGAACGTGTGGAAGGCGTCCGCGAAGGCCTGGCCGTTCGGCAGGGAGTATCCGGCGCCGATGCCGCCCGAGCCGGAGTACCCGGGACCATGGAGCGTGCCGTGCACGGTCGACGGCTCGAAGCCGACGTTCTCCATGATGTCGATCTCGCCGGAGTTCGGCCAGCCGACCTGTCCGATGTCGTTGCCGAGCATCCAGAACGCGGGCCACATGCCCTGGCCGCGCGGAATCTTCATCCGGGCCTCGACACGGCCGTATGTGGTGGTGAACTTGCCCGCGGTGTTCAGCCGGGCCGAGGTGTACTGGCACGTTCCGTACCAGCACTGGTAGTTGGCCGGATTCTCCTTGCGTGCGGTGATGACCAGATGGCCCTGGCCGTCCAGGGCCGCGTTCTTGTTTCCGGACGTGTAGTACTGCCGCTCGTGGTTGTTGACGTTGTCGCCGGTCTCGATCTGCCACTTGGACGAGTCGACGGCCGAACCTGCCGGGCCGTCGAAGGTGTCCTGGAACGTCACGGCGGCGGCAGCGGCCTCCTCGGGGCCCGCGTACGCGGGAGTGAGGGCGGCGGACGCGACGAGCACGGCGGACAGCGCGGCGAAGAGGCATCTTCGGAGCAGGCGCGGGGAGTCCATGACTCTCCCTTCCGTACGGCGACCCGGGGGACGGGTGCGCCGACTGAGTGGGGGGTAACTGAGTGGGGGTGATGCTTCGCCTCTTGATTCAAGGAGTGAGCTAAGGGGGTGTCAAGAGCTTGGTCCAGACCATTACTTGACCAGACCCATACTTGACAGACGGTTACTGAGTGCCTGTCAGGAGCTACGGCGCTTCTTGGGGTGTACCGCCCGGCCGAGCCGCCGCCCCAGCAGCAGATAACCCACCAGTGCCCCGGCCGTGTTGAGGATGACGTCGTCGATGTCGAAGGCGCGCCCGGTGATGAGCGCCCCCTGGATGAGCTCGACCAGGAGCATGACCGCCGCGGTCAGCGCCGCAACGCGCAGGATTCCCAGGGCCCTTGGCACCAGCACGGGCAACAACACCCCGAAGGGAATACCGAGCAGCAGGTTTCCGCCGATCTGCTTGACGGCGTCGCGCAGTTCCGGCTGGTCGAGATAGGCGCGCAGTGAGCGGCCGGGGCGCAGGTTGCTGTGGGTCAGCGCCTCTGACGCCGGGGACGGCTCCAGCGTCAGCCGGGCCAGCGCGGCCGCGAACGCCACCATGGCCGCGAAGGCCAGCGCCATGGCCATCAGTCGCACGGCGAGCGGGAGCGCTCCGCGCCCACCGGGTGGCGCCGAGGCCCGGCGACCGGACTTCGGTGCCGGTTTCGGGCCCGCTGACTTCGCCGCCGCTGTCCGGCGACCGGATTTCGCGGCACGCGTGCGTGGCGCCGTACGGGCCATGCGATCCTCCCGGTTTCCAACTGCCCTCTGAATAAGGGCGGTTACCCCAATGGATGGCGCCGATGCCGAGTAGGACGACGGCGGCATGGCCCGCACGGTGACGTGAGCTCGACGGGTCAGGTGCCGTAGGTGACCGTCACCTCCTTGAAGCCCAGGGAGCGCAGAAGGCCTTCCAGCATGCTGGTGGTGTTCGTCTCGGCGCGCGCGGTCAGGCGGCTGTCCTTCGCCGCCTCACCGATGTGCTTCACCGCGAGCTTCTGCACGGCGCGCTCGCTGTTGGGGTTGTCGGAGAAGAGATCGCCGAGCCGGTCAAGGAGACCGCGCTGTTTCGACACGGCATACGAGTGGTCGGCGTCGAGGGCGGGCTTGCCCAGCGCCGCGTGGGGGAGCCGGAGCGTGGCGGACGTACGGTCGTCGTTGACCGTCACGTCGTTCTTGTCGAGCCGGCCGAGGTCGACATACGCGTCGACAGTGCCCGCCCCCACGTACAGGGTGCGGGTGCCGCGGAGCGCGTCCGGCAGGTACTTGGCGTCCTTCTCCAGATCCACGACCACCTGGAAGTTGCCCGAGGCGGCGTCGTAACGGCTCAGGTCCTGGATGGACTTCAGGAGCGTGGGCCCCGACCGGTCGTGCGTCTCCGTGCCGAACAGATCGCGCAGCCCCGGCAGCACGCTCAGCCGCAGACCGGCGAACAGCACCACGAGCACCAGCGCGACCGCGGTGACCACCTTCGCCCAGCCGGGCATCCGCCGCTTGGCGGGCGTCGAGGGGGGCGTCTGCTTGATGGACGTCGTCATGTCGACAGTCCTCCCTTCACTGAGGCGAGTGCCCCCAAATCCCCTTCCAGAACGCCATGTTGGACGCACGTGGTGCTGATCGTCTCTTGGACCGACCGCAGTTCGCCGTACGACGATGACGCATCGCGTCCGCTCGGAATACCGCATCCGGGGCGGCGAACCGCGGGTCGCCCTACGCCCGTCGGCTTCCCGGCCCTCCCGGCCGTGCGGCCAGGCGAGCAGCGCCGCGCGGACCGTGTCCCAGTACCATGAAGCACGCCCCCCGGGCCGATCTTGCCAACCGGCGACTGAGCCCGGTTTGCTCAAGCGAGGAGCGGTCGTGCGTGACATCGCCGTGTTCAGCGGTAGTGCCCATCCTGAGCTGGCGGCCGAGGTCTGCGCGCATCTCGGTGTGCCCCTCAGCCCCACCCGCGTCAGCCGGTTCGCCAACGACTGCCTGGAGGTCCAGCTCCAGGCCAACTGCCGCGAGCGCGATGTCTTCCTGGTACAGCCGCTGGTCACGCCTGTGCAGGAGCATCTCGTCGAGCTGCTGATGATGTGCGACGCGGCGCGCGGAGCCTCCGCCGGGCGCATCACCGTGGTCATGCCGCACTACTCGTACGCCCGCTCGGACAAGAAGGACATGCCGCGGATCTCCATGGGCGGACGGCTCGTGGCGGACCTGATGGTGGCGGCCGGGGCGAGCCGCGTCCTCGCGATGACGCTGCACTCGCCGCAGGTGCACGGCTTCTTCTCGGTCCCGGTCGACCATCTGCACGCCCTGCGGGAGCTCGCCGCGCACTTCCGCGGCTACGACCTGTCGCGTACGACGGTGGTGTCGCCGGACCTCGGCAACGCCAAGGAGGCGGCGGCCTTCGCCCGGCTGATCGGCGCCCAGGTGGCCGCCGGTGCCAAGCAGCGGTTCGCCGACGACCGGGTCAGCATCAGTTCGGTCATCGGTGACGTCACCGGGCGGGACGTCATCGTGCTGGACGACGAGATCGCCAAGGGCAGCACGGTCCTCGAACTCCTGGAGCGGCTGCGGGAACTCGGGCCGCGGTCCATCCGGGTGGCCTGCACGCACGGGCTGTTTGCCGCGGGCGCCCTCAAGCGGCTCAGCGACCAGCCCGACGTCCTGGAGATCGTGTGCACGAACACGGTGCCGGTCCCGATCGAGAAGCACACGGAGAAGCTGCGCGTCCTGTCCATCGCCCCGGCGCTCGCCGAGGCCGTGCGGCGCATTCACAACGGCGAGTCCGTCAGCGCCCTGTTCGACGCGCCTGAGAGCGAATAGACAGGAAGGACAGGAACTTCCTGTCCGTTCGCCCGGCCACGAGCGCGGCGATTCGCCCGGTCAGGAAGCAGTGAAGCAACGCTCGGCGTCACCCAGGTGATCAGGAGGGCTTGCAGTGGCGAAGGCGAAATTCGAGCGGACCAAGCCGCACGTCAACATCGGCACCATCGGTCACATCGACCACGGTAAGACGACGCTCACGGCGGCCATGACCAAGGTGTTGCACGACCAGTTCCCCGACCTGAACCCCTACACGCCCTTCGACCAGATCGACAAGGCTCCCGAGGAACGCCAGCGCGGCATCACGATCTCGATCGCGCACGTCGAGTACCAGACGGAGAACCGGCACTACGCGCACGTCGACTGCCCGGGACACGCGGACTACATCAAGAACATGATCACGGGCGCGGCGCAGATGGACGGCGCCATCCTGGTCGTCGCGGCGACCGACGGCCCGATGCCGCAGACCAAGGAACACGTCCTGCTGGCCCGGCAGGTCGGCGTCCCGTACATCGTCGTCGCCCTCAACAAGACCGACATGGTGGACGACGAGGAGATCCTGGAACTCGTCGAGCTCGAAGTGCGCGAGCTGCTCATCGAGTACGAGTTCCCGGGCGACGACGTCCCGGTCGTCCGGGTCTCCGCGCTCAAGGCCCTCGAAGGCGACCCGACGTGGAGTGCCTCCATCCTGGAACTCCTCGCGGCCATCGACCAGTTCGTGCCCGAGCCGGTACGCGATGTCGACCGGCCGTTCCTGATGCCCATCGAGGACGTGTTCACCATCACCGGCCGCGGCACGGTCGTCACCGGGCGCATCGAGCGCGGTGTGCTGAAGGTCCACAACGAGGTCGAGATCATCGGCATTCACGAGCAGAAGACGAAGACCACCGTCACCGGCATCGAGATGTTCCGCAAACTCCTCGACGAGGGCCGGGCGGGAGAGAACGTCGGACTGCTGCTGCGGGGCGTGAAGCGCGAGGACGTGGAGCGCGGGCAGGTCGTCATCAAGCCGGGCTCGGTGACCCCGCACACGGAGTTCGACGCGCGCGCGTACATCCTGTCCAAGGACGAGGGCGGCCGGCACACGCCGTTCTTCGACAACTACCGGCCGCAGTTCTACTTCCGTACGACGGACGTGACCGGCGTCGTGACGCTGCCCAAGGGCACGGAGATGGTCATGCCGGGCGACAACACCACCATGCAGGTGCAGTTGATCCAGCCCATCGCCATGGAGGAAGGGCTGAAGTTCGCCATCCGTGAGGGCGGCAGGACGGTCGGGGCAGGGCAGGTCACCAAGATCCGGAAGTAGCTTCCGGGCGACTCTGCGACTCTGCGACTCTGCGCCTCGTCCGGCGAGCCGACGGCGGCAGCGGGCGCGCGAGACCGGAGCCCCGGACGAGGCGTGGCGTCACAGGCCGCGAGGTCAGTCCATCACCAGGACCAGCTTCCCCGCGGTCCGGCCGGTCTCGCCGAGCTCATGCGCCTTGGCGGCATCGGCCGACGGGAACGTCCCGGCGATCGTGGCGCGCAGCTTGCCCGCCTCCACGAGCTCCGCGATCGCCTTCATCCCGCTGTGGGAGGCGTCGACGAGCATCCTGACCGCCCGTACGCCGAGCCGCTCGGCCTCCTCGTAGAAGTCGTCCGACCCCACCGGCAGGATCGACACCACGACCCCGCCCGGGCGCAGTACACGCAGTGAGCGCAGGCTGTTGTCGCCACCGAGCGTGTCCAGGACGACGTCGACGTCCTGGACGGCCTCGACGAAGTCGGTCGCCCGGTAGTCGATCGTCTCGTCCACGCCGAGTTGGCGCAGGAAGTCGTGCTTGCCCGCGCTTGCCGTACCGATCACATACGCGCCCCGCGCCTTGGCGATCTGCACGGCCACGTGCCCGACCCCGCCGGCCGCCGCGTGGATCAGTACCCGCTGCCCCGGCTGGATGTCCGCCGTCTCGACCAGGGCCTGGTACGCGGTCAGGGAGACCAGCGGCAGAGCGCCCGCCTGGATGTGGTCGATCACGGACGGCTTGTGCGCGAAGGCGCGGGCCGGGGCGGTGACGTACTCGGCGTGCGAGCCGTGACCGTACGGGTAGGACAGCATGCCGAAGACCTCGTCACCCGGCTTGAAGCGGGCGACGCCGATCCCCGTCGCCTCGACGACGCCGGAGACGTCCCAGCCGAGGACGAAGGGCGGCTCGCCCAGGAAGCCGCCGCCGGCGCGGTGCTTCCAGTCGGTCGGATTGACTCCGGCGGCGCGCACCCGGACCAGCACCTCGTTGGCGCGCGGCGTCGGCCGCTCCACCTCCACTTCCCTGAGGACCTCGGGACCGCCGAGGACGTCCTGACTGATGGCTCGCATCGTGTTCACAGTGTTCATGGTCGTCCAGCCTGCCGGGGTTCGCCCGGCACGAACATGGCACGATTGCCAACCTTCGATAGGATCGTGCCATGCGGCATGTGGAGCGAGTCGTGGTCCTGGCGCTGGACGGCGTCTATCCCTTCGAACTGGGCATCCCCAGCAGGATCTTCGGCGCGGCGGACGGCCGGTACGAGGTGGTGACCTGCACCGCCGACGGACGCCCCGTCCGGACCAACGCCGACTTCTCGGTCACCGTGGACCACGGTCCCGAGGCGCTGCGCACGGCGGACACCGTGGTGATCGCGCCCATCGACCCGTGGAGCGTCACCGCGGAGCTCCCCGACGAGGTCAGGGCGGCGCTCGCGCTCATCCGGCCCGACGCCCGCATCCTCTCCATCTGCACGGGCGCCTTCGTCCTGGCGGCGGCGGGTCTGCTGGAAGGTCACCGGGCGACGACACACTGGCGGCTGGCCGACCTGTTCCGGAGCATGTACCCGCACGTTCCCCTCGACGCCGACGTGCTGTTCGTCGACGACGACACGGTCCTCACCTCGGCCGGCGCCGCGTCCGGGGTCGACGCCTGTCTGCACATCGTGCGCAAGGACCACGGCAGCGAGCTGGCGAACAAGGTGGCCCGGCGCTGTGTCGTCCCGCCCCTGCGTGACGGCGGCCAGGCCCAGTACATCGAGCAGCCCGTGCCGGAACCCACGGCGACGAGCACAGCCGCCACGCGCGCGTGGGCCCTGGCCCACCTCGGCGACCCGCTGACCCTGACCGACCTGGCAGGCCACGCCCGGATGAGCCTGCGCACCTTCGCCCGCCGCTTCAACGACGAGGTGGGCATGAGCCCCGGCCGCTGGCTCATCCAGCAGCGGGTCTTCCGGGCCCGCCATCTGCTGGAGTCCAGCGACCTGTCGGTGGACCAGATCGCCGGCGAGGTCGGCTTCGCGACCGGCACCTCGCTGCGCCAGCATCTGCACGCCGCGATCGGCGTCTCACCGCTGGCGTACCGGCGTACGTTCCAGGCCACCCGCTAGCCACCGGACGAGCGGTGCCGCCCGGGCGTCGGGCCTGGGCGAGTGCGCCGGGCAGGGCCTGCCCGAAGATCACGCCCGGCGGTCATCCGGTTGTGCTTCGCCGGCCTGGGGTAGCGATGCACCGGATCTCCGCTTCCGGAAGGGGAGTTGACGTGTCGGGCAGTCTCACGGCGGGTGGGTGGAGCGCGCGTGAGCAGGCGATGTGGGCCGCTTTCCGCAGGGGGAGTGGTACGCGGACGCCGGCGAGGTCCGGGCCTCGGTCGTCCGCGCACTGCTGCTCGCGCCACCACCGGCCGAGTCGGGACATCTGCCGCGGCTGCGCCTGCGGGATGTACGGATCGCCGGGACCGTCTTGGTGACGTACCACGGGGCCCGCGCCCGGCACCACGCACACGGTGCCGGGGCGACTAGGGCCATGCTGCCCGTCAGCCCTGGCGGGCCTTGAAGCGCGGGTCCTTCTTGTTGATGACGAACGTCGCGCCCCGTCGACGCACCACCTGCGCACCGGGCTTGTCCTTCAATGAGCGCAGCGACTTGCGCACCTTCATCGTGGTCTCCTTCTTCAGAATCGAACTGGGTCCGCGGTCAGCGGCGGAACGACGCGGCAGTGCCACCACTCGCAGTGCTCCACGCGACCCGCGTTGTCCACGACACGCGAGGCTGTCCGGGTCGGGTGGCTCGTCGACGAGATCAAGCGCCCGGAACCGGATACGCAGGGCGGGGGAAAACTGGACACCTGAGGTGCGGTCGCGGAAGACGACCGGGCCGGAGACGGGGTGGGTACGGGTCTCTTGCGGTGTCGTTGGTCGGTGGCCTTCGCCGCGGGCCGGCGAAGGCGAGGGGTCATCGCTCTTCGCGGAAGAGGACGTGCTCGTCGGCGATCGGGTCGTACTTGCGCAGAACCAGCCGGTCAGGGTCGTTGAGACGGTTCTTGCGCGTCACGTAGGTGACGCCGGTACCGGCCGTCGACTTCAGCGTGACGACAGGTCGTGTGGTGCTCCGTGGCATGAGGTGCTCCTTCCACCACCGAGTCAATTGACTCAAACATGTCAGACAATCCCCTTAACGCCGTCGCCCCGCACCGCATTCCCGGCGGTCGTTGTTCTCGGGGAGCCTCGACCGACGCAACACTCCCGCGCGGCCCGCGCCAGGCGCCGAGGTGGCAGACGCGGTGCGTGTCCGCATCCGGAGGAACGACGTGTGCGGAGACGCACTCCACAGGTCGGCTTCGCCGGTCCGGGGGCAGTCGAAGGTGCCGCGTCCGGGAGGACGCCGTTGCCCCCCGAGGGGGCGGGCCCGGCCGTCGAGGAGACCCCGCGAACACCGGTCCGCGACGGCAGGGTCCGTTACCCAGGCCTCCCCGACGTGCCGGACTGGGCCACCCCCGAGGCATCCCCCCACCGCGGTGGCCGGGCTCAGCCGAACAGCTCGTAGGACTCCACATAGATGCCGTCGGTGTGACGGCGGGCCTCGGAGTGGATCTTCTGGAGCTTCGTGTAGAGGGCGTGTTCGGCCGGGGCGGGGGTGAAGGTCTCACCTGGGCGCACCATGGCGTCGATGGCGGTGTCGAAGTCCGGGTAGGTACCGGTGGCGACGGCGGCGGTGATGACTGAGCCGAGGCCGGCGGCGTCGGCGACGGCGGAGCGGCGGGCGGGGACGCCGAAGACGTCGGCGAAGATCTGCATCATGACGTCGGAGGCGGAGCCGCCGCCGGAGACGATGACCTCCTTGAAGTCCGTGCCGAGTTCGGCCGCCATCTTGCCGGCCGTCTCACCGATCGTCAGCGCGAGCCCTTCGAGGATCGAGCGGTAGATGTGGAAGCGGCCCTGGCGGCCGTCGAAGCCGAGGATGGAGCCCTTGCGGTGGGGCGCCTCGGTGGGGGCGAGCCAGTCGAGGACGGTGATCAGGCCGTCGGAGCCGGGCGGGACGAGGGCCGCCTGCCGGTTGATGTACTCCTCCGGGCTGATGCCCGCCTCGCGGGCCGGGCCGGCCGCTTCCTCGCCGAGCAGGTCGCGGTACCAGCTGACCGTCCACATACCGCGCCGTACGCCATAGCTCTCGTAGAGGTAGGCGTGCGGGGTGGCCGCGTAGTTGGTCCAGAAGTCGGCGCTGTCCGTGACGTTGCGGCTGCCGGTGGTCATGCCGGCGACGTAGGTGCCGAGGGAGACCAGGAGGGTGTCGTCGGAGCGCAGGCCGCAGCCGAGGGCCTCGACGGCCTTGTCGTTCGCGGTGGCGACGACGGGCAGGCCGGCGGGGATACCGGTGTGGGCGGCGGCGGCCTCGGTCACGGTGCCGAGGATGGCGCCGGGCTGGACGAGGTCGAAGAGCATCGAGCGGTCGAGGCCGAGTTCGGCGATCCCGGCGTCGTCGGTCTTCCAGTCGAAGGTGTCGGAGTCCAGCGGCCACATGCCGGCGTAGTTGGCGGCGGTGTCCCGGAACTGCCCGGTCATGCGGTGGGTGATGTACCCGGAGGAGGTGGTGACGTAGGCGGCGTCGGGGGTTTCCCGCTCGTAGGGGCGGGAGACTCGGGCGTCCATCCAGCTCATGACGGGCTGGGCGAGGGTGCCGTCCGCCTTCAGGACCGCGCGGCAGAAGCGGATGGTGCACAGTCCGACGCCCACGATGTCGGCCGGGTCGCCGGGGAAGGCGGCCATCGCCTCGCCGGCGGCGGCGCCGATCGAGGTCCACAGGTCGTCGTCGGGATGCTCGACGACGCCGGGGCGCGGGGTGTCGTAGGGGCGCAGGGCGCGGCGGGCCACGCTGACGACGTGGCCGTGCTCGTCGAAGACGCTGACCTTGGAGGACTGCGAGCCGTTGTCGATGCCGATGAAGTACCGGGTCATGCCCACTCCGGGGGTGCGGGGCCCGGGCGCCGTCGTCCGGGCGGGAAGTCAGAGGGGTCGAAAGTCGATGCGGGCCGGTGCCGGACCGCGCTGTGGGCGGTCCGGCACCGGGGTGCGGCTCAGTCCTCGATCGGGAAGATCGTGCCCTTGTTCATGATGCCGTTCGGGTCGAAGGCGGTCTTGAGCTTGGCGAGCATGTGGTACGCGGAGCCGTGCTCCTCCTTGGTCCACGGGGTGCGGTACTTGCCGATGCCGTGGTGGTGGACCATGGAGCCGCCAACCTTGAGAGCCTCTTCGACGATGATCGCGTTGAGCGGGATGTGGTACTTGTCGATCTCTTCCCGCGGCTCGCAGTTGATCTTGTAGTCGTAGACGAAGTAGAGGTTCGTGCCGGTCTGGTAGGAGTGCGAGGAGTGCGCGCCGAGCATGGTCAGGTCGCCGGTGTGCGGGTACTCGTGGCGAATCCGGCCCATGACGTTGTCGTAGAGCTCGACGGTGTGCGACCAGTCGACCGAGACCTCGGTGGTGTAGCCCAGCTCGTTCTCGCGGAGCATGGTCTGCTTCTCCGCGTCGATCTTGTCCTGGCCCCAGTTGAGGTTGGCGAACCAGGTGGAGATCAGTTCGGAGTCGACCTTGATGTGCTTGTGCTGGTCCGCGACCCGCACGATCTCCTCGCTGGTCGCCTTGACCAGACCCTTCGGGCCCTCGGCGACGAAGACGACCACGCACTTGCCCTCGTAGAAGTGGGAGAAGTGCTGGCGGGCGTCCTCGGGCGAGTAGACGCGCACGACGGAGGGACGGAAGCCGTTGGTGACCACCTCGCGGATGACGGATACACCAGTGGCCAGGTCGTCGACGAGGAAGCCGTGGTACTCGTTGTTCTCCGGCTGGTACCTGAAGACCTTGATGGTGACTTCGGTGATGTAGCACAGGGCGCCCTCGTTGCCGATGACGATGTGCCGGATGTCCGGACCGGCGGCGCGGCGCGGGACGTTCTTGACCCGCGAGACGGTGCCGTCGGGGAAGACCGCCTCCAGGCCGACGACCATGTCCTCGATGGCGCCGTAGAGAGTGGACAGCTGCCCGATGGAGCGGGTGGAGACCAGACCGCCGTACTGGGCCAGCGGCTTGGACTGCGGTGAGTGGCCGGTGGTCAGGCCCTGCCCGCGCAGGATGTCCTCGAGCTTCTGCAACGGAACGCCGCAGCCGACGGTCACCTGCATGTTCTCGGCGTCGATCTTGATGATCTCGTCGATGCCCGAGCCGTCGAGGACGATGGTGTCCTCGACGGCGGTCTCCAGACCGCCCTCGGTGCCGGTACGGCCGGTGCGGGCCACCACGTTGATCCGGTTCTCGTTCGCGAACTTCAGGACGGCAGCGACGTCGGCGGTGTTCCCCGCCTTCACGATGGCGCTGGGGAAGGGGCCGTCGAAGATGCCGTGGACGGAGGTGAACTTCTTGAAGCGGTCCACGCTCGCCTCGCGCAGCTGCTCCTCGTCGGTGACGACCTTCCCGGCGCCGACCAGGCCGACGAGCCCGGCGACGATGTTCCCTCGGTCCAGCTTGGAGACGGACGGTGCCATGGTGAATCTTCCTCTTGCTTCTTCGGGGCAGGTGGGGGCTGGTTGTGGTGGAAGTGAGGAGGCCTGGGTCAGCGGACCAGGTAGCCGCCGTCGACGGCCAGGACGTGCCCGTTGACGTAGTCGGCCGCGCGGGAGGCAAGGAACACGGTCGCGCCCATGAGGTCGGCGACGTCGCCCCAGCGGCCGGCCGGGATGTGATCGAGCACGCGCTGGTTGGCCTCGGGGTTGGCGCGGGTCTCCTCGGTGATCTTCGTGGCGAAGTAGCCCGGGGCGATCGCGTTGACCTGGATGTTGTACTGCGCGAGCTCGTCGCAGTACGCCTTGGTGAAACCGGCGATGCCGTGCTTGGTGGCGGCGTAGGCCGGGGACCACTGGCCGCCGAGGAAGGAGAACATCGAGGCGATGTTGATGATCTTGCCGGAGCGCTGCGGGATCATGAACTTGATCGCCTCATGGCTCAGCTCGAACGGCGCGGTCAGGTTGACGTTGATCATCGGGTCCCACTCCGCGCGGCCGAACTCCTCGACAGAGGCGAGGTTGGAGATGCCGGCGGAGTTCACGACGATGTCGAGCGAGCCGAAGGCATCCACGCAGCCCTGGGCGATCTGGGCGGGGACGCCCGGCTTGGTGAGATCGGCCTGGAGGAACTCCATCCTGCGGCCCTCGGCCTCGATCAGCTTCGCGGTCGTGCCGTCGTCCGGCGTCACACTGGGCACGAACACGTTGGCGCCGGCCTTGGCCAGGGCCAGCGAGAACGCCTGGCCGAGGCCGGTGTTGCCGCCGGTGACGATGGCGTTCTTGCCGTCCAGGGAGAAGAAGTCGCGGTTGAACTCGGTGATGTCCATGAGTACGTCTCCGGGAAGGGTGTCGGGGTGGGGGTCAGCCGGCAGCGAGCTGCGGTTCGGGGGCGGCGGTGCGGGCCGCCAGTTCGCGGGCGCGGACCCGCTGGGTGACCGTCGTGACGACCAGGCCGAGGACGGCGGCGGCGAACAGGACGGCGAACATGGTGGTGTAGCCGCCGCCGTGTTCGGGGACTGCGGGCTTCGCGGTCGGGTCGCCGATCCACCAGGCGGCCAGCGCCGGGAGGAAGGCGTCGGGGAGATAGGCCAGCCCGGAAGCGAGGCCGATCACGCCGCCGCGCTCGTTCTCGGGAATCTCCACCTCGCCGACCGTCGCCCAGTAGACGCCGCGGGCGGCGAAGACGAACAGGCACAACACGAACATCAGGGTCAGGGCGACCCACGCCAACGCGCTGGTACGCGGCATCAGCAGGAAGGCGGCGGCGATCACCGCACAGCCGGCGAACATCCAGCGCAGGAACTTCGGCGAGGACTTGGTGACCTTGTCGACCAGGACTCCGCCGGTCGGGCCGGCGACGAACTGGAAGACATAGGTGCGCACGACGCCGATGACACCGATCAACCCGGCGGCCAGGCCGTACTGGTACTCCAGCAGCGGCGAGAAGTAGCCGAGCGTGGTGTAGAAGCAGTACATCAGCATGACGGTGAGGCCGATCAGCCAGGTGTACTTGTTCTTCGCCGCATGCAGCAGCTGGCGCAGGGTGACGGTGGAGGAGCCGAGCGCGGCCAGCTTCTCCCTGTCCTCCTTCACGCAGAACCAGACGGCCGCGGCGAGCACGAAGCAGAGGATGCCGTAGATCCGGATCAACCACAGGACGCCGTGGGCAGGGACGACGGCCATGGCGACGATCGCGGTTCCCACCAGGCCCACGAGCGTCGAGGTGAGACCGCGCACGCCTTCCAGGAAACCGAAGAGCCGGCCCTGCTCGGAGGCGTCACCCAGCATGCCGATCGCCTTCACCAGAGCAGGCCAGTACAGGCCCATTCCGAGGATTGCGAAGGCGATGTGGACGAGAAGAGTGCCGAAATACCCTGGCGCCGCGGCCAGATAGATGTCGGCGATTCCGGTGCCCGCCAATGCGATGGTGATCAGCAGCCGCGGGGAGAATTTGTCGGCGAACCAGCCGCCGAAGAAGTACATCACCATCGCCACGACACCGAACACGGAGACGATGTTTCCGTAGTCCTGGGCCGAAAGCTCCAGCGCCTTCGCCGTTGGGCCCAGGAAGACGAACCGGATGTACGCCACCTGGTAGATGATGCCGCCGGTCATCGACAGGATCAGAAAGGCGACCCACCGCCGTGACCGGCTGGTTCCCTCCGTCATGGACCACTCCCTTGTGGTGATTTCGGACAAATCGAAAGCTGCGGACCCAAAAAAAGAGAACAGCAAACACCCTGTTGAAAGGGAGTTACTGTTCTCTCGTCTCTAGTAACTGCCGCCACGCGAGGTGGCAGCCAATATGAAGTTTTTGGTCGAGCGCCGCCAAAGTTACGTTCCGAGCGTCGCCACAGTCAATGCCTTCAGCTGTGTCCGCCGTCACATTCTCCGTGAAGCGCGGGCCGCGACGGCGAGATCCAGGTCCCTGGTCTCAGGGGCCAGGAAATGCGAGACGTGCCCGCCCAGCGCGAGAACTCCGGCTCCGATCCACAGCACGAAAGGCGCCCCATAGGCCTCGGCGACGATGTCGATCTCGATGCCGTAGCGGGTGATCAGTGCCTCCGCCTCCGCCCGGCGGTCGCGGCTGAGCAGCCAGCGCGCGACTCCGGAACGCCCCCGCACAGCGCCACGCAGACCACGGCGATCACCGCCGAGCTCGCCGGCGACCGGCGCCAGCCGCCCTCGACGTCCGCGAGCACCGCGCTGACCACGGTGGCCGGCGCGTATCCCGGTTCGGCGGCGGGCCGCACCAGTCGGAGCCCGACGCGGGCGACCGGCGCGGGCTCCGGTCGCCCGGCCGCGCCGTCGTCACATCTTCCAGACGTCCTGATTCGACGAGGCGATGGCCGCCGCACCCGCGCCCAGAGCGGCGATCACGTCGTCGCGGTCGCAGACCAGGCCGCCCGCGATCAGTGGCACGTCGATGTCCGCGACCACCCAGCCGATCACCCGCGGCATGCAGCCCGGCAGGATCTCCACACTGTCGGCCTTCGACATCGCGACCTGCTTCGCCAGGTTCCGGTACGACAACGAGTCGATCAGGAAGAACCGGTGCACGGCGTAGAGTCCCAGCTCACGGGCGGCACGCACCATGAACGCCTTGGAGCTGAGGATGCCGTCCGCCTCAGTGCGCTCCTTCACATAGCGCACCACGATCTCCTTGCCGCCGAAACCCTCCAGCAGGTCCACGTTGACCAGCACGATCTTCCCCGCCGCCTTGAGGGAGGCGACGATCTCCGGCAGGTCGAGAATCGACCCGTACAGCAGGAAGGCCACCTTGCAATCGGATTCCAGCACCGCCTTCAACCCGGCATCGTCCTTGACGCTCGCGACGATCGGGTGCTCTTCGAGGAGAGTGGCGAGGGAGGGCACGGCAGGCTCCAAACACTCAAGGGGACGGTTGAGCGACAGGCCACAGTAACCCGACCCGGACTGCCCGGGGGTGGCGTAGGGCGGCCAGCTCCTCGTTGGCGAACACGGTCGCGTGCCGGTACCCCGATGGGGATCTTGACAGGGGAACCGCCGTCGACCGGCTCATTCCAATGGATCAAGCACTCGTGTGGTACGTCCGCGCAATGCCGCATGTGTGGCATGCGGCACCCCGGGACGCGGCACACCTCACCTGTCGGCCGCCCGGCTGAGCCTCCCCACTTCCGCCGCCGGCGTCGACGGTGAACGCACCACGGTTGTCAGGTGATCACAACGCAGTCATCACCGGCACTCACGCTTGTCGCGGGGGCGGAGCTGCGGGTCGAGGCGGTGACGGGGCGGAGCAGTGGGCGGCCGTGGCCCTGGTCTGCCTCGGCTGGCTGCTCGCGACGACGGCTGCCGCGGGCGCCAACCGGATGCTGCGCAGGGCCTGACCGCTCCGGTCGGCCTCCGGCGCTCGCCATCACGGACGCCGAGCACCGGGGGAGGCCGCCGGCCCCTATGCCGTACGCGGGTGCGGTGTCATCGACAGCTTGTCCGGCTTGACCGTCACGATGGCCTGCGGGCGCGGGGGAGCCGAGGTGAGCGTCAGCCGCCACCGCTGGAGAACCGTGGCGAGGATGATGAGGAGTTCCGTCCAGGCGAACTCCTCGCCGATGCACTTGCGGCGGCCGTCACCGAAGGCCAGGAACGAGGAACGGTTGACGCCCTTCGCTCGCTCCGGCTCCCAGCGGTCAGGGGCGAAGGTGCCGGGGTCGGCGTAGACCTCGGGGTCGTGCTGATGGACGTAAGGGCTGTAGATGACGTCCGCGCCCTTCGGTATCGGGTGGCCGTCCAGCGTGACCGGGCGCGTGGTGGTCCGCGTGACCAGCCAGGCCGGGCCGTACATGCGCATGGTCTCCTTCAGCACGGCGCGCATGTACGGGAGAGCGGCCAGGTCCTGCTGGGTGAGCGGGCGGTCGCCGCACGCCGCGTCGAGCTCCTCGTGCAGGCGTTGCTCGGTCTTCGGGTTCCTGCTGATCTCGTACAGCGCCCAGGCGAGGGTCGTTCCCGTCGTCTCGATGGCACCGGTCAGGAGGGTGATCGCCTCGTCCTGGAGCTGCTGGCGGGAGAGCGGGCCGGTCTCCGGGTCGTCGGCGGTGAGCAGGGTGGAGAACAGTCCGCCGCCGGGGGCCTGTTCGGCGGACTGGTGCGCCGGGCAGCCTGCCGGTGCCTCGGAGGCGGTCGGCGCCGCCGCCAACTGGGCACGATGGTGGTCGATCGCCTGGTCGATGAGGGCGCGCAGGCGCGCCACACGCCGCTCGTGCGCCCGGTTCGCCGGGAGCGGCAGCTTGGTCACCCAGCCCGGCAGGATGGTCTGCCGGATCGTGCCGCGCATGATCGCCGGCATGAGGCCGGTGAACTCCTCCTCGACATGGGCGGGCAGACCCGAACCGAAGAGGGCCACCAGAAACGTCGAGAGCGTGAGGTCGTTCATGTCCTCGTACGTCTCGCGCGCGACTCCCGGTGTCCAGGCGTAGGTCGCGGTCCGCACGTGGTCGATCATGACGTCGCCGCGGGTCGCGATGTGCGCCTTGTTGAACATGGGCTGCATCAGGCGCCTGTGCTTCATGTGCAGGTCGCCGTCGGCGATGGTGGCGAGCCCGTCGCCGAAGAACACCCGCAGCGCGTCGATGATCTTTCCGCCCTTGGCGAAGGCGTCGACCTCCGTCACCAGCACTTTGCGCGTGACGGCGGGGTCGGTGACCACGTAGGCGGGGGTGGGTCCGAGCAGGATCCTTACGACGCTGCCCTGTCCGCGCAGGGAGTCCATGAAGTCCAGCGGACGACGGGCCAGTTGGTGAGCGTGTCCGATCAGGGGCAGGCGGCCGGGCGCGGTGGGCGCCACGGTGGGGGAACCCGGCAGGGGACTCATCCGTACGTCTCCTCAAGATCATTCCGAGTGGCATTGAGCATGACATGCATGCCCCTGGCGATCGCCGTATACCCCCGACGGATTGATCACATCCGTCGGTTCGATGGCTACACAATGTGCGTGATTGCGGTATCGGTGAAGGGATTTGTCGAGAAGAGCACACCTTTCGGAGCGCGATCGGATACTCACCGGTATGCGGAGGGGAGTTGATCCTTTCGATCTCAAACCCGATAAGCTCCCCTGTGGCGCTGCGAGTTGACGCGAACACATTCGGTCGCCTCACGCTTCGTTGTCGACGCCTACGGCGCCAACACACCCCCCCGTTCGCACGTGTTGCTTTCGAAGGATCCAGATGGAACTTGCCACTCCGCCCCCGGCGGCGCGGGCACCGGTCACCTGGTACAGCTGGTGGCTGATGCCGCTCGCCTTAGGCGCTGGGACCGTCGCCACCGCCGTCGCGGGACCCGACCAGGTCCAGATACCCGCGACGTTCGCCGGTGCCGCGGCCACCGCGGCCAGCGCCGTCTGCGTACGGCTCCTCGTCCGTACCCAGTCCCAACTGCGCCGCACCACCGGCGACTTCCGTGCCTCCCAGGCCGAGCAGTCGCAGCAGTGGCAGCAGCACGTGTCGGGCCTGGAGCGGAAGTTCACGGCCGAGCGCTCCGGTCTGGAAGCCCAACTGGCCGAACAGGCCGACGCCTTCGAGGCGCGCCTCGCCGAGCAGGCCCAGGCCTTCGAGACGCGGCTCGCCGAGGAGACCAAGGCCCACGAGGCCCGGCTTGTCTCGGAGGCCCAGGGCTATGAGACGCGGATCGCCGACGAAGCCGGGGTCTGGCAGGAGCAACTCGCCTCCCAGCAGGCCGCCGTCGCCCGACTCGCCGACACGCATCTGCCCGACGCGCTCAAGCGGCTGCGGGCCGGTGACGCCATCGACGACATCCTGCCGGAGATCGCCGAGGAACTGGACGCGGGCCCCGAGCTGCGGGCCGAGCTGCGCAAGGTCCTCAGGACCGCGCTGATCGGTATGGAGGAGGAGCTCGACCGCTCCACCTCGGCCGAGCAGGCCGTGATCAGCATCGGCAGCCGTATCCACGTACTGACCAGCAAGCTGCGCGGGCGCCTGCACGAGATGCAGGGCGAACACGGGCGGCTGCCCGCGGTCGCCCAGGGCCTCATGGAACTGGACCAGGAGATCGGCCCCGCCGACTGTCTCGCCGCCAGCATCGGCGTGCTCGGCGGCTCGGACCGGCCCGGACGCCAGTGGCAGGAACCGCAGCGACTGCTCAGCGTGGTCCGCGGCGGCATCGGCCGCATCAAGGACTTCGACCGCGTCCAGGTCCGCCACCTGCCCGAACTCGGCGTCGACGGCGGTCTGGTGGACCACCTCACGCTGATCTTCGCCCACCTCCTCGACAACGCGGCGCGCTACTCGCCGCCCACCGAGCCCGTGGTCGTCTCCGGCAAGGAGGTCCCGAACGGCGTCGGCATCGAGATCCAGGACGCGGGCAAGGGCCTGAACGAGGAGAAGAAGCGCGAGGCGGAGCAGTCCCTCGCGGGCACCTCGGCGGGCCCCGGCCTCGGAGGCATCTCCGAGGACGCCAACCTGGGCCTGCGCGTGGTGGGCGCCCTGGCGCGCCGCTACGGCATCCGGGTCACCTTCGCGGACTCGCCCTGGCTCGGTACGTCGGTCGTCGTGGTCGTACCTCACAAGTACTTCAGCCCGCTGCCCGCCGCCGTCGCCGAACCGGCCCCGGTCCAGGCCGCGGTGGCCGCGCCGAGCGCCGCACCGGCCCCGGCCGCCCCCGCACCGGCCGCCGAGGCCGCGGACACCACGCCCGGTGGCCTGCCCCGGCGCCGCAGCAGGAAGAACGAACCGTCGGTGCCGCGGCCGAAGGCCGCCGACGAGACCGTGGAGGCCATGGCCGCCGTACCGCCGGACGCGTCCTTCGCCGGCCTCGCCGCCTTCGCCACGGCGGGACGCGAGAGCGGCCCGTCGAGCGAGACGACCACGGACAACGGTCCGGCCGCCGACAGCGAGAAGAGCGCCGGACGCGAGTCCAACGAGCACCGCACTGAAGAGAGCGACTAGTCCACATGACGCAACAGGGAACCGACGTGAGCTGGGCGCTCCGCGACCTGACGGAGAGCATCCAGGAGATCCGCTTCGCCCTCGTGGCATCGAGCGACGGCAAGGCCATCACCTCTTACGGCGCCGACGACCCCGACGACGTGGACCGCTTCGCGGCCGTGGTCGCGGGCCTGCAGGCGCTGGCCCAGCCGGTGGCCGAGCAGTTCCCCCAGTACGCGGGGCAACTGCGGCTCGCGATGATCGAGGTCGACGGTGGCCACCTGTTCGTGGTGCGGGCCGGCGTGGAGACGTACCTCGGAGTGCTGGCAAAGGAAGGCCTCGACCAGGGTCTTCTCGGTCACCAGATGAGGGATCTGGCCCGCAGGATGGGTGAGCTCCTCGGCACCACTCCGCGGCTGGAGGAGCACTCTGGATGAGTGCTCCCCGCCGGCCCACGGACCCGTCCGGTCTCGAGCGCTACTACGTCCTCACCGGTGGCCGCAGCGGACCGGGCGGTTCGGCGTCGGGCCTTGACGTGGCGACCCTCATCGTCTCCCGCGCAGCGGCCGTACCCGGCATGCAGCACGAGCACGAGGAGATCATCCGGCGCTGCCGCGATCCGTTCTCGGTGGCCGAACTGGGCGCCCACCTCGGATTGCCCTTCAACATTCTCGCGGTGCTCCTGGCCGATCTGCTGGACGCAGGCCGCGTCGAAGCCCGTCATCCCATCCCGGCGTCGGACGCCGGCAGCGGGGCCGACCTCGCGCTCCTTGAGGAGGTACTCAGTGGACTTCAAAGGCTTTGACCACCCCGACCGGGGTGCGGGCGGCGGCACCCGCTCGGTGAAGGTGATGATCGCCGGCGGCTTCGGCACCGGCAAGACCACCATGGTGCGCTCGGTCAGCGACATCAAGCCGCTGACCACGGAGGAGACACTGACCCAGGCCAGTGCCGGCGTCGACAACCTGATCGGCGTGGTGGACAAGACGGAGACCACCGTCAGCCTGGACTTCGGCAAGATCGGCATCAACGACGAACTGGTGCTGTACCTGTTCGGCACGCCCGGCCAGGAGCGGTTCTGGTTCCTGTGGAACGGCCTGTTCAAGGGTGCCCTCGGCGCGGTCGTCCTGGTGGACACCCGGCGGCTGGCCTCCAGCTTCCGGGCCATCGAGGAGATGGAGCGGCAGAACGTCCCCTTCGTCATCGCCCTGAACGTCTTCCCCGACTCCCAGGACCACCCGATCGAAGAGATCCGCGACGCCCTGGACATCTCCCCGCACACTCCGATCGTGGCCTGTGACGCCCGCGACCGGTCCTCCAGCCGTGACGTGCTGATCGCGCTGATACGTCACCTCAAGGAACGCTCTGCCGTCGCTATGGAGCCCCGATGAACGACCAGCCCTTAGACGGACCCGACGTCCCCCGCGGTTGCCCCGTCGCGCACGGCGGCGCGGGCGATCTCACCCGGCTGTACGGGGCGGAGGCGGCGCTCGATCCCCACGGCATCTACGCGCGGCTGCGCAAGGAGTACGGGGCGGTGGCGCCGATCCTCCTCGAGGGCGACATTCCCGCCTGGCTGGTCCTCGGCTACCGGGAGAACCGGCGCGTGCTCGACAACCCCCGCCAGTTCAGCCGTGACGCGCGGATCTGGCGGGACTGGAAGGAGGGCCGCGTCGAAGACTCCTCACCGCTGATCCCGATGCTCGGCTGGCGCCCCGACTGTGTGTCCCAGGACGGCGAGCCGCACCGCAGGCTGCGCGGGGCGGTCACCGACAACCTGCTGACGGTGGCGGGCCGCGGGATCCGGCGCCATGTCACGCACTTCGCGAACAAGCAGATCGACGCGTTCGCGAACGGAGGCAAAGCCGACCTGGTGTCCGACTACGCCGAGTACCTGCCGATGCTCGTGCTGACCAGGCTCTTCGGGCTCCCGGCGGGCGAGGGCCACAACCTGGCAGTCTCCTGCGCCCAGGTCATCAAGGGCGGTGAGGACGCCGTCGCCCACAACGACCGCATCATGCGGATCCTCGGGGAACTCGCCGACCGCAAGCGTGCCGAGCCCGGCGCCGACTTCACCACCGGGCTGATCGGGCACCACGCCGGCCTCGACGAGGACGAGATCCTCAGCCATCTGCGCCTGGTGCTGATCACCGCGCACATCACCACCAGCAATCTGCTGGCCCGGGTGCTGCAGCTGATCCTCACCGACACCTCCCGCCTGGCGGGTCTGGTGAGCGGACAGCTGAACGTCTCCGCCGTCGTCGAGGAGGTCATGTGGAACACCCCGCCCCTGGCGGTCCTGCCGGGGCGCTTCGCCGCCACCGATCTCGAACTCGGCGGCCACCACATCAAGGAGGGCGACCTCCTGGTGCTCGGTCTCACTGCGGGCAACCTCGACCCGGACATCCGGCCCGACGCGGGTGTCTCCGTCCAGGGCAACCAGTCGCATTTGGCGTTCAGCGGCGGCGCCCACGAGTGCCCGGGCCAGAACATCGGCCAGGCCATCATCGAGACGGCCGTCGACGTGCTGCTGCACCGGCTGCCGGGCCTGCGCCTGGCCGTCACGCCCGACGAACTCACCTCGACCGCCTCCACCTGGGAGGCACGGCTCGACTCCCTGCCCGTCGAGTTCGCAGCGCAGGTCGCCGGAGCCTGATCGTTTCTGTGACGTTTCTGCCCGGCCGGAGCACTCCGGCCGGGCAGAAACCGTCCGTCACACCGCGAGCAGATCGTCCAAGGACCCCTTGCCCGCCAACTCCGCGGTGGCGGCCGGGCCTTCCTTCGCGGCGGCGTAGCGGCCCGTGGTCAGGGCCCATTCGTAATTGCCGTTGATCCAGTGCTGGATGGCCTCCACGCCCATCCGCACCTGGACACGCTGCTCGGCGCTCAGGCCGAGCTCCTCGCACATCTGCGGGACGCGCGCCTCCAGTTCGAGGTACTCGTCGAGGCATTCCGTGGTCATCCTGTACGCCTCGGCGGCGGCCTCCTCCCACGTGCAGCCGGTCTCGCGGTGCAGCACGGCGATCAGGTTGTGTCCGTCTCCCCGGCGCTTCTCGCGCTCGAAGGAGTGGATGTCGTTCATGAACCCGATGGTGTCCGAGGCCAGGTCCCGCATCCGGATCATCAGCGGATGCGCCTGCACCTGAGGCGGCACCTCGAAGCGCCGGCTGCGCTCACCGGCGTCGATGCTGTGGTGGATGCCCACCGTACGGCGCCGGAACTCGGCGTACTCCTTGAGGCCGAGCGTGCCCTCCAGGCCCTGCGCCGCGAGGTCGACCTCCTCGGTGTGCGCCACGAGGAAGCGTCCCCAGGACGCGGCGAACCGGGTCCGCCAGGTCAGGGACATGCCATCCGAGAGATGGGCCCAGACCTCGGCCCAGGCCACGGTGATCGGGCACACCACCCGGGGAGCGGTCCCGGCGGGACGCAGCGGCGTGACGATCAGTTCTCGTGCGACCTCCGCTATGCGGTCGGCGCGGTCGGGTTGTCCCGTGTCGAACTGGTCGTCGAACAGGAAGGCCAGGGAGAACCAGTTCATCAGGACGACCATGTCGTCGGCCGAGGCGTGGGGGTAGGTTCGTGCCGCCGCCTCGGGAAGGTCCCAGGACTGGTACTCCTCGAACCCGGCCTGGCTGCGCACCAGTCCCATGTCCCACACCCAGCGCAGATGGCGCTCTCGGGCGTACTCCAGGTGCTCGCTGACCGGGGTGGTGAAGGGGAGGTCGAACCTGACGTCCTGCGGCATTCGCATCCTCTCTTGAGACATAACGCAGGCCCCCGCCCCTGCGAGCGGGCGATTGGAATGGACGCCCGCCGACTCGAACTGCTCATTTTGAGCCGCTAGTTGACGACTCAAGTGCACTTCGAGACTGCCCTGAGCCTAAACGATCTATGGTGTGAGATCGATTACGCGTGATGCGGGTGTGAAATGCGGGGCGAGCCGCTCAACTCGCCCCGCCGCAGGTGGTGTCGGATGCAGAGCCCCCGGCACAGGTCCGAGTCAGACTTCCGGTGCCTCGTACACGCACTCACCGCCGACATACGTGAGCGCCACTTTCGTCTCACCGATCGCTTCCGGACGCCCCGCGTACGGGTCGCGGTCCAGGACGACGAGATCCGCCAGCGCCCCCGTCCGTACGCTCCCGGTGTCGTCGAGATGGTTCGCGTACGCACGTCAACTCACCCCGCCTGCCTCTACTTCCGCATCATCCCGCGGCGTGTGCAGGCCTGGCGCGAGGCCGACGAGTGGCCGACTGATCTTCAGTCCCGGCCGCCCTTGTCCGAGGACGGCCGGCGACGGCGCCGCCGGCCCAACTCAGCACGAAGCCGAGGAGCTTGTAGGCGAGGGGGAGTTTGAGCTTCTTGGGCTTCGTGGACACCTGGTCTCCTCTGGCTCGGCGGTCGACGTCGGCCGTGTCACAGAGGGAAGCCCCGCCGCGACGGGGGAACGCGGCGGGGCCTGACGCTCGGATGCCCCGTGGGGGGCGGATCATGCGCGCCGATTCCAAGGAAATTCGCGCGAGCGTCAGTCGGTCGGCTCCAGCACGAAGACGGGGATCTCGCGCTCGGTCTTCTTCTGGTAGTCGGCGTACGGGGGATACGCGGCGACCGCGCGCTCCCACCACAGCGCCTTCTCCTCACCCGTGACCTCACGGGCCGTCATGTCCTGGAGGACGGGGCCGTCCTGGAGCTCCACGTGGGGATCGGACGTGACGTTGTAGTACCAGACCGGGTGCTTGGGGGCACCGCCCAGCGAGGCGACGACCGCGTAGCGTCCGTCGTGCTCGACGCGCATCAGCGGGCTCTTGCGGATCTTGCCGCTCTTGGCGCCGCGAGTGGTGAGAATGATGACGGGCAGGCCGGTGTCCATCAGCGTCGTCCCCTTGGTGCCCCCGGAGCTCTCGTACAGCTCCACCTGCTCACGCACCCACTGCGTCGGGCTGGGTTCGTACTCGCCCTCAAGAGGCATGACTTCCGTCCCATCGTCGCGTCGTACCGATTCCTTCTCAGCAGACTGCAACAGCGGCACCGGCGCAAATCATCCGCGCCATGCCCCCGGAGCTCACCCCCAGGTGGCCCCCGCAGGCTCCTTGATCGTCGCGTTGAGCCGGTTGAAGAAGTTCGTCGTGGCGATCCAGAGGATGAGCGCGGCGAGCTGCTGCTCGTCGTAGTGGTCGGCGACCTCGTCCCACAGTTCGTCGCAGACCGCGTCGCCGGAACGGTCACCCAGCCGGGTCATCTCCTCGGCCAGCGCCAGGGCGGCCCGCTCGGCGTCCGTGTAGTACGGCGCCTCGCGCCAGGCCGCGACGGACCACAGGCGCTCGTCCGTCATGCCTGCCTTCTTCGCGCCCCGGCCACCCCCGTCGACACAGGCGCTGCACCCGTTGATCTGGCTGGCCCGCAGGTGTATGAGCTCCAGGGTCTCCTGCGGGACACCGCCCTTGCCGGTGGCCTTGATCAGCCCCTGGATGGCCTCCATGGCGCCAGGAAGGATCATCGCCGGGTTCTTCATCCGTGCCTGCATGACATGCTCCTCAAGAGTTCGCGGCGTCTTCTGCTCTGCCACTGCACTGCTCAGTCACTGCACTGACGGAGCCCGGCGGGGACATGTGACAGGACGGTCCGCGCTCTTTTCCGCGCGTCTCGTTCGCGTCTCTTGCCGCGCGCCTTCGCCCGCCGCTCTTCTCGGTCACGGCGGCGCCACGAGCATCCGCACGGCCAGCACCGTGATCACGACGCTCGACGCGAGCGCCGTCACCAGCCGCCCCCGGTGCCCCGTCAGGGCCCGGCCGAGCAGTGCGCCGCCCCCGGCGAGCAGGAGCTGCCAGCTCGCGGACGCGGCGAACGCGGCGAGGACGAACACCCCCTGCTCCAGAGGGCGAACCGCGTCGGCCGTACGGCTTCCCAGCACCAGCGCGGTGAAGTAGATCACCGTGGTGGGGTTGAGCAGGGTGATCCCCAGCAGCGCCAGATACGCGCGCGCCGGGTGCGGCGGATCCTCTCCGGACCGGGCGGCGAGCCGTTGGCCGCGGTACTGGCGGAAGGCGCTGACCGCCCCCCGTATGGCGAGCGCCGCAAGGACCAGTCCCGAGGCCCAGCGCAGCGGGAGCAGTACCGGCTGCAGCGTGCCCGCGAGCGCGGAACCGCCGAGCGCGGCGACCAGGGCATAGAGTCCGTCGGCGGTCGCGACGCCCAGGGCGGCGCAGACGCCGGTCCGCAGGGAGGTACGAGCGGTGAGGGAGACGAGGTAGGTCGCGACCGCTCCGACGGGGATGGCGATGCCATACCCCGCGAGAAGCCCCGCGACGAGCGCGGCGGTCACGACCGCGGAAGCGCAGGCCTCCGCGGTCGGCCGGGCTGCTGCTGGACCCGCACCGGACGAGCGGCGGCGGGGGTCGGCGGCAGGAAGGCTTCGATCATGGACATGCGTAGATCCTGGGGCCACCGGATGGGCCACGCAAGCGAATTACCCCGGAGTTAGGCTGGAGTGGATCAGGCCATGTGTGCGCCGCCAGGGCGACGACACACGTGGGAAACCCGAGGAACTCGGCGGCGGTCCCCCCCACGCTTCGGCCAGATCGCGCGTCCGGCGCATCTGGCCGAACTTTGTGTGGCCGTATAGGTGCCTGGGGCATCTAATGAAGATCGGCAAGAGGGAACCAGCGCTTGCGAGGTCATCCATGACAGAGCCCCTCACGACACAGCCCCCCACGGCGGGACCCCCCACCGCGGAACCGATCGCCTTCCCCCAGGACCGTACGTGTCCTTACCACCCGCCGACCGCCTACGACCCTTTGCGCGAGGCACGCCCGCTCTCGCGGATCTCCCTGTTCGACGGGCGCGGCGTGTGGGTGGTCACCGGCCACACCACCGCCCGTGAACTGCTCACCGACCCGCGACTGTCGTCGGACCGGACCCTGCCCTCCTTCCCGGCGCCCACGGAGCGGTTCGCCAAGGTCCGTGACCGCCGCGTCGCGCTGCTCGGCCTCGACGACCCCGAGCACCACATCCAGCGCCGCATGCTGGTCCCGAGCTTCACCCTCAAACGGGTCGCCACGCTGCGCCCGCGCATTCAGGAGACCGTCGACCAGCTCCTCGAACGGATGGCGGCGCAGGGCCCGCCGGCCGACCTGGTGGACGCCTTCGCGCTGCCCGTGCCCTCCATGGTGATCTGCGCCCTGCTCGGCGTCCCGTACGCCGACCACGACTTCTTCGAGGAACAGTCCCGCAGGCTGCTGCGCGGTCCGGCCGCGGCCGACATCAAGAACGCGCGCGACCAACTGGACGCGTACTTCGTATCGTTGATCGACCGCAAACAGCGGGAGTCGGGCGACGGGCTGCTCGACGAGCTCATCCAGGATCAGCTGCGCGCGGGCACGGTGGACCGCGCGGAGCTGATCTCGCTCGCGACGATCCTGCTCGTGGCCGGGCACGAGACGACGGCGAACATGATCTCGCTCGGTACGTTCACCCTGCTCAGGCACCCGGAACAGCTGGCCGAACTGCGGGCCGAGCCGACGCTGATGCCCGCCGCCGTCGAGGAGATGCTGCGTTTCCTCTCCATCGCGGACGGGCTGCTGCGGGTCGCCACCGAGGACATCGAGGTCGCCGGGAAGACGATCCGCGCCGACGAGGGAGTGATCTTTTCCACCTCCGTCATCAACCGCGACGGGCACGCCTTCCCCGAACCGGACGCCCTGGACTGGCACCGCTCGGCCCGGCATCACGTCGCCTTCGGCTTCGGCATCCACCAGTGCCTCGGCCAGAACCTCGCCCGCGCCGAGATGGAGATCGCACTGCTGTCGCTCTTCGACCGGTTCCCCGGGCTGCGGCTCGCCGCACCGGTGGACGACATCCCCTTCAAACCGGGCGACACGATCCAGGGGATGCTGGAACTCCCCCTGACTTGGTAAGAGGCTGCGGGCATGACTATCAAGATCTCCATCGACAAGGACGTCTGCATCGGTGCGGGCCAGTGCGCCCTCACCGCCCCGAACGTCTTCACCCAGGACGATGACGGATTCAGCGAGCTGCTGCCGGGCCGCGAGGACGGCGGCGGCGACCCCATGGTGCGGGAGGCGGCGCGGGCCTGCCCGGTCAGCGCCATCACGGTGACCGAGACCTGAAATCAGCCATGGTGACCGAGACCTGAAATCAGGCATGGTGACCGCGACCTGCCAGCAACAGGCCCGAAGGTCACGCTCGCCGGGTCCTGCGCGGAGAAGTCAGGGCCAAAAATCAGCCCCTCCGGCGTTTGAGGAGCGGGGTCTGGGGCGGAGCCCCAGGTACGGGACGGGTAGAGGCGGAGGGGGCGAAAAACCCACCCGCGCACCCCAACGCCCGGCTCAGGACCGGCGGTAGATCGTGATCGAGTGGCCGACCTCGTCGACCGGCGTGCTGGTGGCGAGCAGTTCCGCCAGCCGCCCGCCGGCTTTGGCGACGGCGGAGTCGGACACCACAAGCAGCCCCCGCACCTTGCCGGGAGGCACCACGCGCGGATCGGCCGCCTCGATCCCGTAGTACGAGGGAACCCCGGCACCCTTGTAGACGAGCCACACCCGCTCGTCCGGATACCCCCGCTCCAGGCGCTCGGCGAGGCGCCCCAGATCCTGCCCCCAGTCGACGTTCGAGTCGTGCAGACGCAGATGGGTCTTCGCGGGCCCGCCGAACACCTCGTTGGAGTACGGCAGATAGTAGGGGTACGCCCGCAGCGAGCTCACGGCGGCGAACAGGACCAGCCCCGCCGCGGCGACAGGGCCCCACCGCCACCGGAAGGCGACGACACCGGCCGCCGCGACCGCGAGGAACACCGGCACGAAAAGCGCGTAGCGCACACCGAGATCCCGGGAGCCCTGCATGGCCGCACCCAGCAGCACGGCCGGCAGGATCAGGACGTACGGCACGGCGGGCCGCAACCGGCGTACGGCGACCATCGCGACGGCACCGGCGAGCCACAGCGCCAGCATGCCCAGCGGCGTCTTCACCAGCAGCGCGGCCGGCAGGTAGTACCAGAGCGAGCCGTGATAGAGGCGCCCGAAGAGGAAGCCTTCCCAGAGCGTGTTCTCGAAGCCGTACTGGACCCGCATTCCGTCCCGGTAGGGCTGCGGGAACGGCAGCCAGTCGATGAGCAGCCCGCGCAGTCCGTGCACGGCGGGCAGGTTCGCCGGCGCTGTCCAGCGCAGCTGCGGGTCGACGGCGAGGTAGGCGGCCCACACCACGGCGATGCCCGCCAGCGCCATCCCGGCCGCGGCCGCAGCGCCGAGCCGCGCCTTCCCGGCGGTGCCGAGACCGCGCCCGTGCCACACGGACGCCACCGCCAGGAGCAGCAGCACCGGAACGGCGGGCAGCGTACTCATCTTCGTGGCCACCGCCGCGCCGAGCGCCGCACCGGCCAGGAGCAGGTGGAGCAGCGGACGCCCCCTCGCCCGCCACACCAGCCACACCGACGTCAGGAGGAAACCGGACGCCGGTGCGTCGAGCGTGGCCAGCGAGCCGTGCGCGATGACGTCGGGGGAGAACGCGTACAGCGCGAGCGCCACCAACCCGCCCGCACGGCCGGTCAGTTCACGGGCGAACGCGAGGACGACCAGGCCGAAGAGCAGCGTCAGCACGATCACCGGCAGCCGCGCCCACAGCATCACCCGCCAGGGATCGTTGCCCGACTCGTACAGCAGACGCCGCCCCAGCTCCGTCTGGTCACCCTGGAAGTCCGCGTCCAAGTGCGGGCGGGCGAACACCAGCCCGCTCGCGATGATCAGTTTGCCGAGCGGTGGATGCTCGGGGTTGTAGCGCAGGCTGTGCTGCTGGACGTAGACCACCGCCGTGCCCGCGTACACGGGTTCGTCGATCGTGGGGGTCTGCTCCACGGCCGTCGTGACCATCGCGACCGCCATCTCCACGAGCAGCGCGACCACGGCCACCACGAACAGCCACCGCCGGTGCCGCCCCAGCCCCTCGCATCGCCTCGGCGGCTCCGTGCTGCTCACGGGCACACGGTCCCCGCGCCTGCTGGCCATGAATGTCGGCATGCCCTTGGTTACGTCCGTTCCGTACGAGCCTGCTCATCAGTGGCTCAAGCGTGCCGTCCCTGGCCCGCCTCCGCCCGGATTTCCGGCCGATGGAGCGCCCGCATGAACGCGGACGCCGTCACGTCTTTCGTCAGCGGGTCCGGCGGACATAGTCCTCGCTGCCGGGCGTCGACACATCGACATCCCGGCGTACGATGCTCAGCCGGTCGCCGAAGCCCGAACGGGCCTTGCGCAGACCGCTGTCGGTGTACTCGACGACGACCACCCGGTCGTCGAAGGCCTTCGCGTACACCCCGCACTCGTCGTACGCGCCGCACTCCTCCGCCACCGCGAAGTCGAGCCCGGTCCGGGACCTGAGAGCCGCCAGTTCCACGGTGTTCTTCTGGCCGATGGCCAGATTCCGGGCGTGCGCGTGCGCCGACAGCAGGCTGATGAACGCGGTGGCGTCGTCGGCGGTCACCAGGTTCCGGGAGCGGGTGTAGCTGTCGTAGTTGTCGGGCTCGACCGCGTCGAAGCCCTTGTCGGCGCAGCCGTCGATCCACTGGTTGATCCGCGCGGCCACGCGCTGCCGTTTGGCCGCCGTGCCGATGTCGAGCAGCGCCTCGTCCCAGTCCTCGTCGACGACCAGCTTGCCGTGCGCGTCGCGCAGCAGCAGGTCGGCGGGCCACGACTCCTCGGCGCCTGGCTGCGCCTGGAAGGCGTTGACGTAACAGATGTTGTAGAGGCCGGGCGCGGGGGACGCCGTACGGTCGCGGGCGACGATACGGACGCCGGAGGGCGGGGGATAGGCGCCGCCGATCTGGTAGTCGAAGTCCGCGTGCAGCGGAGGGAGTTCGACCGCCGTCGGGGGCGACGCGGTCTTCGGCGTGGGCTTCGAGGAGGTCGCCGGGGCCTTGGCGGACGCCGGCGATCCGTGCGACCCGGCGCCCGTGTCCTTCTCCGCACCACAGCCGGTCAGCGCCAGCAGAGTCGCCAGCACAGCCGCCGTCCCCGGACCCCCGACGCGGGAAACACGCGTGACGGACATGTCCACTCCATCAATCGCGAGTACGACCCCGCCTCGGACGCTTCCCGCGATCCTGGCGACTGTGGCCGGACTTGGACCGAGTCCGCTACCGGCTGGGCGCACCTCTGCGTGCCGGGTCGCACCACAGCACGCCGTGATCAAAGCGTGCGGACACACCCTCGTCAAGCCCGCGGCGGCAGAGGCACCACGCCAGGCGGCGGCCCGCTGCACCCGAACCTCTCCGGTCAGGACATGACCCGTATCGTCAGGACATGACCGGAGACCGCATCGCACTGGCTGTTCACGACCACGGGGGCGACGGCCCACCCCTGCTCCTCGTGCACGGCGCGGGACGCACCCTTGCCGACTGGGCGGCCGTCGCCCCGCTCCTCGTCCCCCGGCACCGGGTCCTCGCCGTCGACCTCCGCGGACACGGTCTCTCACCGTCCGGCACCTGGGACTTCCCCCATGTGCTCGGGGACATCGAGGCGGTCCTCGAGGAGTACGGCATCCCCGGCGCGCTGCCCGTCGGGCACTCCCTCGGCGGGTTGATCGCCGTCCAGTACGCCCTGGAGCACCCGCACATCACGCCCGGCGCGGTGAACCTCGACGGATACGCGTGGGGCCGCCTCGACCAGTACGTGGGCCTCGACCCCGCGTACGTCGGCGAACGGCTCGCCCAGGTGCGGAAGGCGGCGGAGACGGCGTCCGGCGAGCCGCTCCCCGCCGACGGGCTGAAGGGGCGGCTCGCCCGGGAGCGCGCGATGTCGCAGCAACTGGGCATCCCCTACGAGCTGTTGGAGGCGGGCGTCCTGCGCTCCCTCCGCGAAAGGCCGGACGGCCGACTGGAGCCGCGGCCGGAACGCCAACACGCACGGGAGATGCTGAACGCCGTCGAGTCACTCGACCCGTTCGCCCTCTTCCGTCGGGTGGCCGTACCGCTGCTGCTCGGGCGTGCGCTGCGACCCGGACCGCCGATTCCCGGTATGGAATGGCTCGGCGAACTGATGGGGGCGTACGCGCAGGGCCTTGCCCGGGATCTCGCCCAACTGGCCGAGCAGCGCGCCGATGTGACGGTCGCCGAGATCGACGGCAGCCACGCGATGCTCCTGGAGAACCCCAGGGCGGTCGCCGACGCGATCCTCGACTTCACCTCCCGGACGATCCCCGGATCCGCCGCGTGACCGGCCCTCAGTGGGGACCCGCCGCCGCGAACCCCGTGCCGCACGGCCCGCCGCCCTCGCTCTCGGGCAGGGCGACGGGGGCCCCGCTCATCGTGAGCGTCCGGTAGAAGCGTGCGATGCGTTGTGTGGAGCGGCCCACGTAGTGGCCGATGAAGGAGCGGCGGAAGCGGTCGGGGCTGCGGTTGGGGCCTGAGCCGTGTACGAGGCTGCCGTTGAAGAACAGGACGTCCCCCGGCTCCATGTCGACGGGGACGGCGGCGAGGCCGGGCGGCGGCGGAACGTACTCGCGCGCGAAGGACAGCGCCGCGTCCGCCTCCTCCGGACAGAACAGGTCCATGCGGTGCGTGCCCGGGACGACCTCCAGGCCGCCGTTCTCGCGGTCGATCGTGTCGCAGGCGATCCAGGCGGCCACGCAGGTGCCCGGCTCGACCCGCAGATAGAAGTTGTCCTGGTGCAGCGCCTGGCCACGGGCGCCGGGCGGCTTGAAGTAGAACATGCTCTGCGCGGCCAGGACCTCCTCGCCCAGCAGGGTCTCCAGGATGTCCCGCAACCGGGGATCGAGGAGGCAGCGCCGTGACAGAGCGCTGATGCGGTGCGGATGCAGGACGCGGGGGTAGGCGTGCAGCGGATCGTCCAGGCCGCTGGTCTCCGTGGGGCGGGGTTCGAAGTGTCCCGGGACCGGTCCGGCGGCGTGGAGCGCCGTGAACTCCGCGCACAGCTCGTCGATTTCGGAGGCATCGAACAGTCCCCGCACCACCGTGAAGCCGTTCGCCTCGAACTCCCCGAGCCGGCTGATGTCTCTGACTGTCATCCGCCCTGTCCCTTCTCACCGGTGTCCCCGGTGCCTCACGCTAGGTCGGTGCCCCTTTCGGGAGGATGCCTGTGCGTGCTGAGGAGTTGTCCGAGCCTGCTGACCCGTGCCCGCCGCCCGGCCTCGTGACCATCGGACGCTTCGACCAGCGACCGGGGTACCGCGTCAACCGGCCGCGCGGTGCGGACAGTTGGCTGTTCACCTGGACCACGGGCGGACGGGGACGGCTCGCGCAAGGGGCGGCGCTGACGGTGGCCGGTGCCGGGGATCTGGTGGTCCAGGGGCCCGGCGTGCCGCACCACTACGCGGTCGAACCGGGCGCCGGGCACTGGGCGTTCTGGTGGGTGCACTGCCAGGCCCGAGCCTCCTGGCCGGCGTGGCTACGGCCGTACGCCCTCGACGACGGGCTGTACGCGGTGGCACCCGCGTGGAGCCGGGCGCTCGTCGAGCGGGGCGGGGCGGGCGGCGTGCGGAGCGAGGCACGCGTCGAGCTGAGCGAGGCGGGCGGTGTGCGGAGCGAGGCACGCGGAGCGCGGAGCGAGGCAGGCGGCGGAGTGCGGAGCCAGGCCCGCATGGAGGAGAGCCAGGTCCGCAGGGAACGGACCGCGGTACGCATCGAGGCCGCCTTCCGCCGGATGCTCGCCGACGCCCGCTGGACGGGCGACGGCCCACCGCCCAGCCCCGCGGACCCCTCCGACGGCGAGGTCGCGGTCGCGCACGGCGCCGCCGCCCGTGAGCTGGCCCTCTGTTCCCTGGAGGAGATCGTCCTGCTCGCCACCGCCCGGGCGGAGGCACGCCGCTCCGGCGTCGACCCACGCATCCACGGGGCCGCATCCCTGATCGCCGCCGACCCCGCCGCACCGCACACCGTACGGTCACTCGCCGAGGCCGTGTCCCTCTCCCCGTCCCGTTTCGCCCACCTCTTCACCGAGCAGCTCGGCCGCTCCCCGATGCGGGCCCTGCGCGACGCCCGGCTGCTGCACGCGGCCCGGCTTCTGGAAGCCACCGACCTCCCCGTGGAACGGGTGGCCGCGGCCTCCGGTTTCCCGAGCCCCTTCCACTTCAACCGGGTCTTCCGGCAGCGGTACGGCACACCGCCGGGCGCCTACCGGACCGGAACCGCTCATGACGCGGGGGAGGCAGCGGGCTGGTGATGTGTCAGGCCTCCCCGAGCAGCGCCAACTCCGCCCAGATCGTCTTGCCTTCGGCCGTGTACCGACTGCCCCAGCGCTGGGTGAGCTGGGCGACGAGCAGCAGCCCGCGGCCCCCCTCGTCGAAGACCTTCGCCCGGCGCAGATGCGGGGCGGTGTGGCTCCTGTCGGAGACCTCGCAGATCAGGGTGGTGGCGTCGTGAAGGAGACGCAGCCGAATGGGCGGCTCGCCGTACCGGATGGCATTGGTGACCAGTTCGCTCACCACGAGCTCGGCCGTGAACGTCGCCTCGCTCAGCCCCCAGGCGTCGAGCTGTTCGATCACCTTTTTGCGGATCGGCGCGACGTGGGCAGGGTCGGCGGGAACGTCCCAGGTCGCCACGTGGGATGCCGCCAGCCCGTGCGTGCGGGCGAGCAGCAGGGCCACGTCGTCCGTGGCGCCACCCACCGGCAGCAGCGCCTGCAGGATCGCATGACACGCCCATTCCAGGGAATGTGACGACTGTTCCAGGGCCCGGGACAGCAGGGCGCGGCCGACGTCGAGGTCCCGCCCAGGGGTCCAGAGCAGCCCGTCTGTGTACAGGGCCAGCACCGTGCCTTCGCTCAGTTCGAGTTCTACGGACTCGAACGGCAGTCCCCCCAGGCCCAGCGGCGGCCCCGCCGGGAGGTCGATCTCCCGCGGCAGACCGTTCGGAGGGACGATGAAGGGCGGCGGATGCCCCGCCCGGGCGAGGGTGCAGCGCCGGGAGACCGGGTCGTACACCGCGTACAGGCAGGTGGCGCCGAACTCACCGGTGGTGCCGGAACCGGCCTCCACGGACAGTCGTACGACGAGGTCGTCCAGGTGCGTGAGCAACTCGTCCGGAGCCAGGTCGATGTCGGCGAGCGTGCGGACGGCCGTGCGCAGCCGCCCCATGGCCGCCGAGGCCTGGATGCCGTGGCCGACGACATCGCCGACGACCATGGCGACCCGCATCCCGGACAGCGGAATCACGTCGAACCAGTCGCCGCCCACCCCGGCACGTGCCGCGGGAAGGTAGCGCGAGGCCGCCTCCAGGGCCGCCGTCCGGGGGAGTGAGCGGGGCAGCAGGCTGCGCTGCAGGGCCAGCGCGGTCTTGCGCTCGCGGGCGAAGCGCTGGGCATTGTCGAGACAGACAGCGGCCCTGGCCGTGACCTCCTCCGCGAGCGAGACGTCGTCGGGGGTGAAGGGATCGGGCCGCCGGAAGCGGGCGAGTACGACCACGCCCAGGGTCTGGCCCCGGGCCTGGATGGGCACCCACATGGTGGTGTGGACGCCGTGCTTCGCGAAGCGCTCGCCCCGGCGTTTGTCCCAGGCCACCCACTCCTCCGGCGTGGTGGTCGCGTCCGGTGCCGCGATCGTCCGGCCGGTGACCAGTGCGTTGGCCTGCGGTGAGGAGGCGGGGTAGACGTCGGCCTCGCCGAGTATGACCGACGCCTCCGGAGAGCCAGGGGTCACGGACCGATGGGCGGCGCGGCGGAGCGTGATCGGGGTGCTCGGCGGCGCGGCGTGCGGCTCGCCGCCGTGTTCCGGCGGATCCAGCAGATCCACGCCGGCGAAGTCGGCGAGGGCGGGCACGAAGACGTCGACGAGCTCTTGGGCCGTCCGGGTGACGTCGAGGGTGCTGCCGATGCGCATGCTCGCCTCGTTGAGCAGTTGCAGTCGCTCCCTGTCCCTGTACCGCTCGGTGAAGTCGTGCGCGGCCAGGGACACGCCGCGTACCTGGCCCTCGGCATCGGTCAGCGGGGCGAACCGCAGCAGCCAGGCGTGCGCGCGGTTCTCGCCGCCCGTGCGCGTGTATGTCTCCACGTCGCGGCCCACGCCGGAGAGGAACACGCCGAGCATGTCCTCCTCGAGCTGCTCGCTCACCTGCGTGCCGCCGATCTCGGAGATCCTCAGGCCTCGGATGCGCGCCTCCGGGAGACCGACGACATCGGCCATCGCGTCGTTCTGCGCGTACAGCCGCAGCCGTTCGTCGTAGGCGGCCATGGCGCAGGGCGCCTGTGTGAACACCGCCTTGACCAGCGGGTCGTCCGGTGGGCGCGGCGGCGCGACCTGCACCGGGGTGACCACGAGCCATTCGTCCTTCGCTTCCCTGCGATGGGCGAGCAGCCACACGGAGAGAGTGTGTCCGTCGCGGTGACGCAGCGAGAGAGTGCCGTTCCAGATGTCGCCGGTGGGTTCGGCCGGCGCGGCGCCGCCCGACGGGTCCAGCAGGTCCGCCGCGGGGCGGCCCTCGACCTCCTCCGGCGCGTACCCCAGCAGGCGGCGGGCCCCCTCGCTCCAGTGGATCAGGGTGCCGTTCTCAGCGATGACTGCCCGTGCCGTGGCGGCCTCGTCGAGGGGGTGGACCGGGGTCATCGTCGCCACTCCATTGCGCACACTCACAGTGAACAAGCGCCTCGCTCGGTTTCCAGCCTAGTGCGTAGGCGCACTCCGCACCCTGCGACGCGAACCGCCCACCCGCCCCCGGACCGCCGACGTGGCATGTCCGCAAGGCGGGTCTCCGGCCGATGCGGGGTGTGGGTCGGACGTGCGTGCCGGAGCCTTGACACAAGCGCATGTTACACCGTCAGAATCCGTTGGCTCACGATCAGTTGGGATGGCCGACGACTCCCGACGCGGGAGAGCCGTCAGGACGGTCACCCGTAGCTCGGTGCTGATCGACGGAGCCGCCGACGGCGGGCTGCGAATCTGCCGTCTGGAGGTCCCGGTGGCCTGAGAGCTCCCGGTGCTCGTGCTCGGTCAGGGTGTGGAGTTCGGCCGGGCTGAGAGGCCGGTGCACCTCGACGTACTCGCCGTGCGGCAGGCGCTTGATGATGCCGGTCGCACGGCCGTGCGCCACCAGCTCCCGGTCCCGTAGCTGCAGCCCCAGGCAGATGCGGCGGGTGACGGCGAAGACGACGACGGGTACCAGGAACAGGGCTATGCGCACGGCCCAGGTCACGGTGTTGATCGACAGATGGAAGCGTGTCGCCACGATGTCGTTGCCGCCGCCGGCGAGCAGGATCAGATAGACGCTGATCCACGCCGTCCCGAGGGAGGTGCGGACCGGCCGGTTGCGCGGGCGGTCCAGCAGATGGTGCTCGCGCCGGTCTCCGGTGACCTTGGCCTCGATGAACGGATAGACCCCGATGAGGATGAGGAGCAGCGGGAAGACGAGGATGGGGATGAGCACGCCGAGCACCAGCGTGTGCCCCGCCATGGTGATCTCCCAGCCCGGCATGATGCGGACCAGCCCTTCCGCGAAGCCCAGGTACCAGTCCGGCTGGGCGCCGGTCGACACCTGGTCGGCACGGTAAGGGCCGTACGTCCAGACCGGGTTGATGGTCGCGACCGCCGAGATCAGCGCGATGAAACCGAACACCAGGAAGAAGAAGCCGCCCGCCTTCGCCATGTAGACCGGCAGGAACGGCGGTCCCACGACGTTGCGTTCGGTCTTTCCCGGTCCGCCGAACTGGGTGTGCTTGTGGTAGACGACCAGGATCAGATGGGCCACGACGAGGGCCGCCATGATCCCCGGAATCAGCAGGACATGCAGCGAGTAGAAGCGGGCGACGATGTCGTCTCCGGGGAACTCCCCGCCGAAGAGGAACATCGACAGATACGTGCCGACGATCGGCACCGACAGGGTCGCCCCCTCCACGAACCGCAGCCCGGTCCCGGACAGCAGATCGTCCGGCAGCGAGTAGCCGAACAGTCCCTCGAACAAGCCGAGGAACAGCAGCGTCCAGCCGAACAGCCAGTTCACCTCACGGGGCTTGCGGAACGAGCCCGTGAAGAAGTGCCGCATCATGTGCACCAGCATTCCGCCGAGGAAGATCAGCGCGGCCCAGTGGTGGATCTGCCGGATCAGCAGCCCGCCGCGCACGTCGAAGCTGATGTCCAGCGTCGAGGCGTAGGCCTCGGACATGCGGATGCCGTTCAGCGGGACGTAACTGCCGTGGTAGACCACCTCGTTCATCGACGGATGGAAGAACAGCGTGAGATAGACGCCCGTGAGGATGAGGACGAGGAAGCTGTAGAGGCAGATCTCGCCGAGCAGGAAGGACCAGTGGTCCGGGAAGACCTTGCGGAGGTACCGCTTGCCGAGGGAGTAGACGCCGAGCCGGCCGTCGAACCAGTCGGCGACGCGCTCGCCTGAGGATGCCTTCCCGGCGGAACGCGCGCTGGGACGCGTGGCGGTTTGACCGGTCGACGTCACGGGCGCTCACCGGCCGCTATCTCGTCCCGCCGTACGTGGACGAACTTTTTGAACAGCCGCGTCCCACCCCTGCCGGATGTCGTGCTGCCGGTCCCTGCCCTGGTGCATTCGGACATGCCTCGCCTCCCCTTGATGCGCTCACTACTGCGAGGGGAAAACGGGGTCCGAATGTGACATCCGACGGGTGAAGTGTGACGTACATCTCAGGCCGGTGCTCTTTGCCGACTTGTCCTTCGGTGCGGCGCGCGCTCAGGCGGGCTTCGGCTCCATCCAGCTGTCCGGGCCGGGGTCGCCGCCGGGCGCCCGTACGGCGAGCCGGTCGAGGTAGTGCTCCCAGCCCTCCTGGTGCGGCTCGCGGGCCGGTTCGGGCAGGCCGGAGTGGGTGAGCGTGAGCAGGGTGCCGTCCGGCTCGGGGGCGAAGGTGACCTCGACCCGGCTGCTGCCGGGCGGCACCGGATCGCCCTCGTTCTCCCAGCCCCAGGTGAAGACGATCCGCGTGTACGGCTCGACCTCCTCGAAGCGCCCGGAAGCGGTGGCGTCACCGACGACCCGCATCCGGTACGCGCCCCCGGGCGTCGGGTCGAAGACGCCCTCCATGCCCTGCCAGGACAGCCATCGCTCGGTGTCGGTGAAGAAGGAGAACACGGTCTCCGGGCGGGCCTTGATGTGCCGTTGTACGACGACGGAGCCGTCGGGGGTGATCGTCACTTGTGCTCCTCCTCCCGCTCGGCCTGTTCGGCGAGCGCGGCCAGGGCGTCCAGCGAGTCGCCCCACATCGATTCCAGGTAGGCGGCCAGCGGTCCCATCCCAGCACGGTCCGCGCGGTAGTACCGCTTGGTGCCGTCCTTCCGGACGACGACCAGGCCCGCCTCGCGGAGCACTTTCAGATGCTGGGAGACCGCGCCGAAGGTGACGTCGAAGCGCTCGGCGATGTCTCCCGCCGACAGCTCGTCGTGCCACACGAGCTGCAGAATCGCCCGCCGCCGCGGCTCGCTGATCGCCTTCACCTGATCCACGCTGCTTATTTTAGTCACGGCTAGAACTTGCGCTCCTCCGTCTCTTATTTTAGTGTCGGCTAAAGAATGAAGTCCGGGCGATCCCGGACACAACCGACATGCTCTGAGAGGACATCCGATGGCCGACATCGCGATGCAGCTGACCATCGAGGCCGAGGCGGACACTGTCCGCGAAGCCATCGCCACCGAAACCGGCGTACGCGGCTGGTTCACGGCCGACGCGGAGATAGGGGAGGGCGTCGGTGCGGAGCACGCGCTGAGCTTCCCCGGCGTGCCGGAGCCCTGGCGGCTGCGGATCACCGAGTCCGGCGACCGGCGCCTGGTCCTGGACGGTGAGAACGGGCCGTGGGCCGGCACCACGCAGACGTACGAGATCCTCGACGTCCCCGAGGGCGGGGTCCTGCTGCGCTTCACGCACGCCGGGTTCCCGGCCCAGGACGACGCCTTTCGCCACTTCACCTATGGGTGGGCCACGAAGTTCACGGCGCTCAAGGCGTACGCGGAGACGGGCAAGCCCGCTCCTTTTTTCGGCTGAGCCGAGTCAGTCCCTGCTGAACCCCTTGCAGAACCCCTTGCTGATCAGTCCTCTCGTCGACGCATCAGCCCCATCCGAACAGGAGCAACCGCCATGAACGCCACCCCCGTCGAGCTCGCCGACCAGCTCGCCCGCGCCGCCCGGAACCTCGTCGCGCACGTCCAGCAGCCCGCCCTCACCGGCAAGCGCGAACTCCCCACGCCCTGCGCCGACTTCGATGTCCACCAGCTCAGCGAGCACCTGCTCGCCACGCTCGTGATGAGCGCCCACGCCGCGGGGAAGGAGCAGCTCCCCGCCGACGCGCCGACGGAGCTGACCGAGGCGCCCTGGGTGGTCTTCCCGCCGCTCGCCGACCGGCTCACCGCCGCGTGGGCCGTACCGAGCGCCTGGGAGGGCGAGACGCCCTTCGCGTCGAACACCTACCCCGCGCCGTTCGCCGGGATGATCACCATCATGGAGCTGACCGTGCACGGCTGGGACCTGGCCACCGCCACCGGCCAGCCCTTCACAGCCGACGACGACGTGGTCGCCACCGCGACCGCGGTCGCCACGCAGATCGCCGACGGCGCCCGCGCGAACGGAGCCTTCGGCCCCGAGATCGAGCCCGCCGCCGACGCCACCCCGCTGGAGCGCCTGCTCGCCTTCACCGGACGGAAGGCCGCCTGATGGCCGACGCGGACCAGCTGTTCGCCGGTCTCGCCGAGGACCTCGCACCACGCGGGGCGAAGCTCTCCAAGATGTTCGGGATGCCCTGTCTGAAGGACCCGAACGGCAAGGCGTTCGTCGGCCTCCACGAAGGCGAACTCGTCGTCCGCCTGCACCGCGACACCCCCGAACACGCCGAGGCGCTCGCCCTCTCCGGTACGCATCTCTTCGACCCCATGGGTGGCCGCCCCATGAAGGACTGGATCTGCCTGCCGCTCACCGCGTCGGCGCACTGGCTGTCGCTGACGGAGGCGGCGCGCCGGCAGCCGCGCTGATGCCGGCGGGCGATGCGGCCCCGTGCCTCGCGCCGCGGACCGGACCTCGCCGGTACCGCCCGGGGCTGCAATTGAGCTGGGATTATTTACCAGTAAGTACCTTCGCGGTACCGTGAGGGCATGCCAGCTCTCAACGTGGAGTTCAGCGACCGCGAGCTAGAAGACCTGCGGCAGATAGCCAAAGAGCGCGGTACGTCGATGAAGGCCCTGGTGCGGGAGGCGGCCGCGGCCGACATCGTGCGGCACCGGGCGCTGCAGGAGGGTGCGGAGGTTTTCCGCCGCTTCTTCGCCGCGCACGCGGACGAGTTCGCCGCCGCCTTCCCCGAGGACGAACCACCCGCCAAGGGCGAGGGGCGGGTCGCCTGACCGATGGCTCCCGTCATCCATATCGACGTGCCCTGGCTCCTCCAGCGACACGAAGAGGTCCTGCCCGACCAGCCCACGGTCAACGACTTCTCGGCGCTCGTCGCCGCCGTGGCCCGGCACCGGGTCGACCCGCCCCGCCTCGGCGTCGACTCCGACCCGGCCTGGCGCGCCGCCGCGCTCCTGCACACCCTGGCCCTGCTGAAGCCGTTGCCGGCCGCCAACGCCCGCTTCGCCTGCTCGGCGGCGGTCGCGTACATGTTCGTCAGCGGCGTCGGCATCGACCCGCCGTACGGAGCGCTCGTCGGCCTCGCCCGCGATCTGATCTCCGGCAAGGCGGATGTCTACGGCGCGGCGGACCGGCTGCGGTCCTGGCAGATCTGAGCCCGGCCGATGACGCGGTGGCCGGTGGCGGCTGTACGCGAGGGGCGCGGAGGCCCACGGGTCTGTGCGCGAGGCGCGGTGGCCCCACGGGTCTGTGCGCGAGGCGCGGTGGCCCCACTGGTCTGTGCGCCAGGCGCGGTGGCCCCACTGGTCTGTGCGCCAGGCAGGTGGTGGTGGGCCTGTGCGTCTGAGCGTGGGGCGCAGGTCGGTCGTACGCACATGCTCGTCAGGCGCGGGTCGGTCGTATGCAGCTGTTCATGAGGCCCGCCGCCCGGGACTGGACCTGCCCGCCGGTCCCCGACGAGGTACGCGCCTTCCATGCCTCCCTGCCCGGTTGTACGCCCACCCCCCTGATCGAACTGCCCACTGTCGCCGCCGAGTTGGGCGTCGCCCGGCTCTTCGTGAAGGACGAGTCGTCCCGGCTCGGTCTGCCCGCCTTCAAGGCGCTGGGGGCGTCCTGGGCGATCCACCGGATCCTCGCCACGGCCGATGGTCCGCTCACCCTCGTCACCGCCACCGACGGCAATCACGGCCGGGCCGTGTCCCGTATGGCCCGTCTGCTCGGGCAGCGCGCCCACGTCCTCGTGCCGAAGGGCGTGTGGCCGGGCGCCGTGGACGCCATCGCCCGGGAAGGGGCACAGGTGACGCGGGTGGACGGCCCGTACGACGAGGCGGTGCGCCGGGCCGCGGCGGTCGCGGAGGATCCCGGCGCCGTCCTGGTGCAGGACACCGCGTGGCCCGGTTACGAGGAGATCCCGGGCTGGATCGTCGAGGGCTACTCGACCCTGTTCGCCGAGATCGACTCCCAACTGGCCGCCGGGGGAGTCGAGTTGCCCGATCTCGTGGCCGTTCCGGTCGGTGTGGGATCCCTCGCGCAGGCGGCGGTCACGCACTACCGCAGCCGCCGTACCCGGGGTCCGCGTCTGCTGTCCGTGGAACCCGAAGCGGCGTCCTGCGTTCTGGCGAGCCTCGTCCACGGCCGGCCGATGAGCGTGACTACCGGCGACACCATCATGGCGGGGCTCAATTGCGGAACCCCGTCCAGCATCGCCTGGCCCTTCCTCCGCGGCGGTCTGGACGCCGCTGTCGCCGTCTCCGACGCCGACAGCGTGCGCGCTTCCCACGACCTGGCCGCCCTCGGTGTCGCGTCCGGCCCCTGCGGCGCGGCATCGTTCGCGGGGATCCGCGCGGCCGTCGAACAGGGCCTCGTCCTCGAACGCGCCTCGACCGCCGTGCTGCTCAACACCGAAGGCCCCACCGCCACCTGAGGACGATGAGCATGCCTCCGAGAGGAGACGTGTCGCGGTCGCGTGACGGGGGTATCGCGGGGCGCATCACGGATGCACTTGACGGAGCACATCACGGAGCACATCACGGGGCGCGGGAAATATCGAAAGCCGGTGCGAGTCGCACAAGTTGCCCTTGGGCTGACTATCTTTCAATGATGCGGATGTTGCTCAAGTGCCTTGTTGGTCATGAGCGGGTTGTGCGAGGGTGAACGTCCTGCACTTGGTCAATGGCCGGGTCTGAATCACCGTTCAATAATCCGGGTCAACAACGCGCTCAAAGGGCCGTCAAAAAGGTATGCACCAACCAGGGGGCTCCTTTTCGGCGGGCAAGAACTTCTGTGTGCCACCTTGCACCTTGGAAGGAACCCGCTCTGTGCACACCCCCCACCCCCCTCGTCCCCCTTATCCGCCCGCCGGCGTTCCCGGCGAATCCGACGAGAGCCTTGCCGCCCTGCTGAGAGGCCGGCCGGAGAGCGAGGCCGCCCATCCCGCAGCTCTGCTGATGGCCCGTCACTGGCAGCCGACGTACGACTACGCGGTCATCTGCCTCGCTTCTTCGGCGAACGTCGCCTCCCTGGTGACCGCGACCTCCTTCCATCAGGTACTCGACCGCCTCGCACAAGGCGGGTCCGGTATGGCACTGAGGCCCCAACTCCTCGTGGCGGTAAGGGACACAGTCAGGGAATGGTCCGCGGACGATCGCATATCCGGTGTGCTGCCGGACCTGAGGAAACCCGCGGGAGGCCGCGGTATGCGCGCGGCGAAGTCGATGACGGCCGAAAATCGGAAGCTCGCCGAGCGCGCTTTCCAGACCCTCCCGGGACTCGCCCGCTGCCTGCTGTGGCACACCGAGGTCGAGGCCGAGCCCATATCCGTACCGGCCGGTCTGTCGGGCATGGATACCGACACCGCGTCGGCCGCTCTGGAGCAGGCCCGCGAGCAATTCCGTGAGGGCTGTGTACGCGCCCACCGGGAACTCGCGTCGACTCAGGAATGCCGCTTCCACAACCGGTTGCTGGACGTGCCGATTCGCCGCGGCGGCGCCTTGCTGCCCGATGTCCAGCACCATCTGATGGAGTGCGCCTACTGTCGTTATGCCGCCGAGCAACTCGGCCATTTCGAGGGCGGGTTGGGCCCGCTGCTCGGCGAAGCGATGCTCGGCTGGGGTGCACGGCGCTATCTCGACTCGCGCCCGGGGCGCGCGCAGCACGTACGCACGCGGGGCGCAACCCCCTTCGGTGGGAGGCGTCATGGACATGGCCGACGCCCGGCGACCGGTGGACGTCCGGCGACCGGTGGACGTGCGGGAGGCGGTGGACGCCACCGTCTGCTGTCCCAGATCCCCGCTCCGGCCCGCATCGTCCAGCGGGGGCAGCGGCACTCGACGGCTCTGCTCACCGGGGCGGGTCTGGTCTCGACGGCGCTCCTCGTGACCGTGCTGTCCGTCAGTCTGCTCTCGCACGGCGACGGCGCCGACCCCACGGCGTCCACGGGCGCGAGCAGCGGCCGCACCCTGTCGCCCGCCCCCGGATCCCTGGCCCCGCCCGCCCTGTCGTCCCCGCCCACCTCGGCCGACCTGCCCACGGCCACCGAGCGGACCCGGCTGCGCAACCTCACCGCCGACCTGTGCCTCGACATCCGGGGCGGCGAGGCGAAGGACGGCGCCGAGGCCAGGCTGGCGGTGTGCTCGTCCGCCTGGACCCAGCAGTGGTCGTACGAGGAGAACGGTCTGCTGCGCAGCATCGCCGACCCGGAGCTGTGCCTCGAATCGCACGCCGACAACGGTGTCGTGTTCCTGGACCGCTGCGCCGCCCAGAACGCGGCACGCGCCGACGACATGCGCTACGACCTCACCGTACGGGGCGAGTTGCTGCCCCGCTGGGGCGAGGGACTCGCCGTCGCGCCCGCGTCCACCGACCCCGACGCCGACATCGTCGTCAAGGTACGTGACGGCGCCGACGTGCAGCGGTGGCGGACCGACTTCTCGCCGGCCGCCCCCCAGTCGCTGTCGATCGCGGGCACGGAGAGCCCCTCGTCGCGGCCCGTCAGCGACGCGCCGCCCGCAGACGGCCCGTCCGTGTCGGCGGGCGTGCCGACGCGCGAGCCGTCCGCAGGGATGACCGCCGGGCCGGAGGCCATCCCTGCGGAGACCTACCAGGAACGGCGCGCCGTGGCGATCAGTGACAGTGCCCGTGACGGCGCCGGCGCCGGTGACCACGGTGCGAACCCGGCGCCCGCGTCGCCCCTTCCCATGACGCTGCCTCTGTCTCCGCAACTCCCCGGCATCACCACCACGGGAGTCGGGCTCTGACGCTACGAGACGACATCCTGCGGTAGCTTGCCGGCCACGAAGTCGGCGGCGTTCTGGACGGCCGCCAGCGCGATCCGTACGAGCGTCTCGCGGGTGACGCCCGCGACATGCGGTGAGAGCACCACGTTCGGGGCCTTGAGCAACCGCAGGGCCGGAGTGGGCGGTTCGGGGTCGAAGACGTCGAGGCCCGCTCCGGCCAGGGCGCCCGCCTCCAGCGCGTCCGCGAGGGCGTCCTGGTCGATCAGGGCGCCCCGCGCGGTGTTGACCACGAACGTGGTCGGCTTGAGGAGCGCGAGCCGCTCGGCGTTCAGCAGATGCCGGGTCGCCTCGGTGAGCGGCGCGTGCAGCGTGATGTAGTCCGACGTACGCAGCAGTTCGTCGAGTTCGACATGGCGGGCGCCGCCGAGCCGGACCTCCGTCTCCTTGGAGACGGGCTGCGGACCGGCGTACACGATGGTCATGTCGAAGGCGAGCGCGCGGCGGGCGACCTCCTCGCCGATGTGGCCGAGTCCGACGATGCCGAGTGTCTTGCCGGACAGCTCGGTGATGGACTGCTGCAGCCGCGGCAGCGCCCAGTCCGCCTCGGCCAGCGCCGTGTGCGCCGGTACCAGCTGCTTGGCGAGCGCCAGCATCAGCGCGAAGGTCTGCTCGGCGACATTCTGCTTCTCGGCGCCGCTGGAGCCGATGTTGCACACCGGCACGCCCTGGGCGCGCGCCGCGTCGAGGTCGACGTAGTCGAAGCCGTGGCTCGCGCACTGGATCAGCTCCAACTCCGGTGCGGCGGCGATGTGTTCGGCCGTCACCGGGCCGAGCCCCGTGATGATGACGTGCGCGGCGCGCAGCGCGGCGGGGTCCTCGTCCGTCGCCTCCACAACGGTGACACGGGCCTGCCCGGGGAACACGGTCGCGAGCCCCGCGCCCGCCGTACGGCCCCCGACGTGCGGCGAGACGACGGCCAGGACGTTCTTCATGGCGGTGACGGTCATGCGGTTTCCTCGATCAGGTCGTCGGGGCCGATGGTGGCGGGGCGGGCGTGCCCGGACAGGGCCAGCGTGAGGTCGAACTCGGCCAGCAGACAGCGGATGACGTGCTCGACGCCCGCCTGCCCGTCGAGGCCGAGCCCGTAGGCGTAGGGGCGTCCGACGAGCACGGCCCGCGCGCCGAGCGCGAGCGCCTTGAAGATGTCGTCGCCCGTGCGGATCCCGCTGTCGAACAGGACGGTGAGCCGGTCGCCGACCGCCTCCACCACACGCGGCAGCGCGTCCGCGGCGGCGACCGAACCGGCCACCTGCCGGCCGCCGTGGTTGGAGACGACCACGGCGTCCATCCCGGCGTCGGCGGCACGCCGGGCGTCGTCGGGATGGAGGATTCCCTTCAGGACGATCGGCCCGTCCCAGTTCTCCCGCAGGAAGGCCAGGTCCGGCCAGGTCTTGCCGGGGTCCGCGAACATGCCCACGAAGTGCATCACGGCCGCGTTCGGGTCCTCGTGCACCGGCTTGGCCAGGCCCGCCTGGAACGCCGGGTCGGAGAAGTAGTTGGCGGTGCCCACGCCGTGCAGGAACGGCAGATACGCCTGGTCGAGGTCGCGCGGCCGCCACGCCAGCAGCGGAGTGTCGAGGGTGACGAGCAGCGCCGTGTACCCGGCCGCCTTCGCCCGGTTCAGGAAGCTCCGGGTGACCTCGCGGTCCTTCGCCCAGTACAGCTGGAACCAGCGCTCCGCCTCACCCATCGCCTCCGCGACCTGCTCCATGGGGGTGCTGGAGGCCGACGACAGGATGTACGGGACGCCCTGCGCCGCAGCGGCCCGCGCGGCGGCGGACTCCGCGTCCGGGTGCATGATCGACAGCACGCCGACCGGGGCGAGCGCGAGCGGCGCGGGCAGCGGGCGCCCCAACACCTCGACGGACAGGTCGCGTTCGTGCACATCGCGCAGCATGCGCGGCACGATCCGGCGCCGGTCGAGCGCGGCCCGGTTGGCGCGGGCGGTGCTGCCGTTGCCCGCGCTGCCCGCCACATAGCCGACCGGACCGGGCCCGAGCCGCTGCTCGGTGAGCTCCTCCAGCCGGGTCAGATCGGTGGGCAGCCGCGGTATGGCGCCCGTCATACCGTTCAGATAGATCTCGTACTGGAAGTCGGCCCAATGCTTTGCCATCCGTACGTCCCGCCTCTCGTCCCTGAGACCGCGCTGTACGACGTCGATCCTGACGACTGTGACAAGGTCCGTCCAGGGTGGTGCGCACATCGCGCGGCTGGGACTATCACTTGGTGACAAACAAGCCGTCCGAGGTCCGAGAACGCATCCGACAGGAGATGGTCGCCGACCCGCGCGTCGTGGAGGCGATCGTCGCCGCCGTCCACGAACAGGTCCCGGTGTACGCCGCGCTCGACGACAGCCGACTGCCGGAGGTACGGGCCATCGCGGCCTGGGGGCTGGAGCGGCTGCTCCACCTCTGGGCGACCGACGGCACGTTGGAGCCGGCCGACCTACGGCGGTTCCGGGGCATCGCGGCGGCCCGGGCAGCGGACGGGCGGCCCGTGCAGGCGGTGCTGCGCGCCTATCGCGTGGCCGGGACCGTCCTCACGGACGAGATCGCCGCTCGCGCGCCCCGGCTCACCGCCGCGGACGCCTTCGCGCTCGCCTGCATGCTGCTGACCACGCTTGACACCCTCTCCGAGGAGATGGCCACGGCGTACGCCGCGACCAGCGAGGACCTCACCGCTGACCGCGACCGGGCCCTGCGGCTGCTGCTCGACGACCTGATCGCCGGGCGGCACGCCTCCGTGGGCGCGCTGACGGACCGTTCGGCCCGGCTGGGCATCCAACTCCCGGATCCCTACTGTCTGCTGGTGGCAGAGCCGGTCGGGGTGGACCGTCCCGAGATGGCGCACGACGCGGCGACGGCGCTGCTCGACGCGCTGGTCGTTCCGGGCGACGAGGTCACCTCATCGGCGACGGTGCGCAGTTCCCGTGCCGTTCTGTTGCTGCCGGCCGGAGCTGCCGCCAGGGCGGGGGAGGTTCTGGGCGGGCGGTCCTGGCGCGGGTGCGCGATCACGGGCGAGAGCCTGGATCGGGTGGCCGTCGCCCACCGTCTCGCCGCCGACGCCCTCGACACGGCGCCCGCCCACGCCCACCGGCCCGGACGCGTCCTCACGGACGCGGACGCGCATGTCCTCGCCCTGCTCGCAGGGCACCCGGCCGCCGCGCCGGACCACATCGCCCGCCTGGTCCTCGGGCCGCTCACGGAGCCGGGCCAGCGGCACCTGCTTGAGGCGCTCACCGCGTACATCGACACCGGCTCGGCGAACGCCGCAGCCCGCGAACTGCGCCTCCACCCGCAGTCCCTCCGCTACCGCCTGCGCCGCATCAGCGAACTAACGTCCCGTGACCCCCGCGATCCCTGGCAGCGCCTCACGCTGGACATCGCCCGCACGATCAGGACGTAGCCGCTGCCACCTGGTTCACTTCCGGCGGGGGCCACGCACCCGGTCGTTGCCATGACCGGCTTTCTCAGGCGCGCGCCGACGACTGGGCCTCGGCCGCCGCCCGGTACAAGCGGCGCAGCCGGACGACAGTGCTCCTCGTCCCCGAAGCAGGCGAGGATCGCGCCTGCGACCTCGCGCACCGGCAGCGAGGTGACCAGCTTCTTGCCCTCCAGGCTGCAGCCGGGCAGACCGGGGACGGAGGGAGACCGTGCCGTCGGTCTCGACCTCGACGCCGTGGTACCAGCAGGCGACCCGGTCACCGAGGTGCTTGCCGAGCGAGAGCGGCGCGCCTCGGTGCGGACAGCGGTCGGCGAGCATCGACAGGGTGCCGTCGGAGCGACGGAACAGCAGCCACTGCTCGCCGAGCGCGGTCACATAGGCGTCGGCCTCCTCCAGTGCGAAGTGGTTGCGCGGTTGGGAGACCGTGACCGGCTGCCCCGGGCGCAGCCCGCGCTCGCCGTCGAGGGCAGCTGATGGAGTCCTGGCAGCCGGTGCGCGCCGCCGACCAGGGCGTCGCCGGAGCTCCACACCGAGATGGAGAAGAAGGCGATGGCCGTGAGCAGGGAGAGGGAGGAGCCCACCACGCGGCCGTGCACCCCGAGGTGCGCGGAACGGAGTGTGCCGCGGCTCAGCCGGTCGGTGCGGCGCGCCAGCCGTGCCAGCGGTGGACGGTGATCGCGATCACCGGGCCGTCGGGCGGCTGCTGTTGGTACTGCGCGTATTTGTCCCGCAGCGCGGCGATCGCCGCGGCGTACGCGGCCTCGACGGGGGGCTCCGGCGCGCCGGGCGGCACGATGCGCGCGTCGCCGTCCGCCCGTACCCACCACAGCCGGTCCCAGTCCTCGTCGTAGGCGTCCACGAGCAGACAGACGGCCGGGTGGGCGGCGATGTTGCGCAGCCGCTTCACCCGCTGCGTTCTTTTGGGTTTGTGGTCGATGGCGGTGACGATCTCGCCGCCGTGCGCCGCGAACACGACCGGCACCAAGTGGGGGCGCAGCTCGGCGTCGACCGTCGCCAGGCGCGCGGACCGTGCCGTCAGGAACCGTCGGCGCGCCTCGTCCTCGTCCAAGTCCGGCACGGTGAGCTCCGATTCCCTGGCGGCGTGGGCGCTGTCAGCGGTGGGCGGACACGGCCTCGGCCAGGTCGTCCAGCAGCTGCAGTGTCTGGTCCTTGGGCCGGGTCGGCAGATAGAGCAGCGCGCGTTCGACGCCGAGTTCCGTGTAGAGGTCGAGGGACTCCGCGTCGTGCTGGGCCCCGTACACCACGACGGATGGCCGGTCACCGGCCGTCGCCCGCATACGGTCGATCAGTGCGCCCAGCTCCTTGGGCGGCACGCCGGTGGGCATCCACGCCGTCCCGTACGCGGCGACGCGGGCGAAGGCGCGCTCGCTGTTGCCCCCGACCCAGATGGGCGGATGCGGCTGCTGGACGGGCTTGGGCCAGCTGTTGACCGGGTCGAAGTCGACGAAGTCGCCGTGGAATTCGGCCTCGTCCTTGGTCCACAGCTCGATGATCGCGCGGATTCGCTCGTCCATCAGCCGGCCCCGCGTGGCCGGATCCGTTCCGTGGTTGCGCATCTCCTCCCGGTTCCAGCCGGCGCCGACACCGAACACGGCGCGGCCCCCGGAGATCAGGTCGAGGGAGGCGACCTCCTTCGCGGTGTGGATCGGGTCACGCTGGACGACCAGGGCGATCCCGGTGCCCAGGAGCAGCTCGCGGGTCACGGAGGCCGCCGCGGCGAGTGCCACGAACGGATCGAGTGTGCGGTAGTAGATGCGCGGGAGATCGCCACCGGCCGGGTACGGCGTCTCCCGGCTGACCGGAATGTGCGAGTGCTCGGCGAGCAGTAGCGCGTCGAACCCGCGCTCCTCCAGGGCCGGCCCCAGCGCGGCCGGACCGATGCCCTCGTCGGTGAGGAACGTCGACACGCCGAACTTCATCCGCGACCACCTCAATTCGTCGAAACCTGTTGTCGCGTCGACAACTGTTTCAGTGTGGCGCGGTATCCCTGAGGGCGCAGTGGGACGTACCGCCAGGCGTGGACTTGGTCGTACGGCGTCACTCCTCGTCGGACGGGGCGTCCTGCGGTTCGGCGTCGGGGCCCTTGGCCCGGACCCGCTGCACATGCTCCAGCGAGTCGCGCAGCTCCGTGAGCCAGTCGTCGGTGTGGCGCTGCACGAGGCGTACGCACCAGGCGAGGGCGTCACTGCGGCTGCGGGCGACCCCGGCGGCGATGAGGGTGTCGAGGACCTGGCGTTCGGGCTGGCGCAACCGGGTCATGACGGGCGCGGCGATGTGCGTGAACAGGGCACGCTCGTCCCCGCACTCGACGCCCCAGGAGACCTTTCTGCGGAACCGGTGCTCCGCCTCGCGGGCCACCGCGACCCGGTCCTCGCGGGTGCGCTCCCGGAATTCCTGGATACGTGACTGGACGGCCGCCTCCTTCTCGGCGTCCGAGGCGCCTTCGGTGAGCCGGGGCTCGGGGATGCGGCCGATGACGGTGATCTCCTCGCGGTCGACCGTCACCTCCGCCAGGCTCTCGAAGAGATCGTCGGGCAAGCGGCCGGCGAACCAGCCGCGCAGCTTCTCGCGCTGCTCCGCTGTAATCATGTAATGACGGTTACTCCGTTGTGCGGGATACGCAAGGGGGTGCGCCCGAAGACGTCCTGATGTCCGCCGTGAGCTGAAGGCGCAGCAGGGGACGGGCGGAGACGTCGGTGACCGGCGGAGAAGTCGGTGACGGGCGGAAGGAGCCGGGAAGGAGTCGGCTACGGGCCGAAGCGGAATGTTTCAGGCCTATTGCCGAGCCCCCGGAATCCGGCCAGGAAAGCGCTCGCGACGATCAGCAGCGGCTCAGTTTCGGGGCTTGCGCGTTCGAATTCCGTAACTTCACGCCACTGCTTCAATACTCAAAGTTACCGAAACGCGTGGGGTCGATGTGTGTTTCCGGTGCGGACTCGGCAGACTCGCGCTCGCCGGTCCGGCACTCGACCGGACCGTCACCCAAGCGAACCGGCACCCAACCGAGCCGGTATCGCTTTCGACCGAGCGGAAGGATGCACACCATGCCGACCACCGCGCGCTGGGCAGCGACCCTCACCCTGACGGCCACCGCCGTCTGCGGACCCCTGACCGGGACCGCCCTCGCGGCCCCGGGCAATGCGCCGTCCGGGCTCTACGCCCCCTCGGCCCTGGTGCTCACCGTGGGCCACGGCCACAGCGCGGCCGGCGTCACTCCGGAACGCGCGGTCACTCTGAACTGCGCCCCGACCGCCTCCGGCACCCACCCCGCCGCCACCCAGGCCTGCGCCGAACTCCAAGGAGCCGACGGCGACTTCGACGCCCTGACGGTCAGAGACGGGGTCGTGTGCACGAAGCAGTTCGACCCCGTGGTCGTCACGGTCGACGGCGTCTGGCAGGGCAAGCGCGTCTCCTACGAGCGCACCTTCGCCAACGAGTGCGTGAAGAGCTCCTACGGGACGACCGTCTTCACGTTCTGAGGGACCGGGATCGCGCGGCCCTCGTGAGCACCGACCGGGGTCCGTAACTGGGGAGTGCGGGCTCCGGCACGGGGCCACGCGATTTCGCACCGGGGGCCGGCCGGACGGAGTGGGGCCGTCGGCCGGCCCTCGGCATTCGTGTGTGGGCCCGGCAGGATTCGCGGACGCGGCCCCGGCTGGATGCGTGCGCGGCCCCGGCTGGATGCCTGCGTGGGCCTGGCAGGATGCGTGCGTGGGCCCGGCTGGATGCCTGCGTGGGCCTGGCAGGATGCGTGCGTGGGCCCGGCAGGCATCCGCCGCGCCTCCGGGGCCCGTTCAGTGCGCCCGGGCCGCGATGCGCAGATGGGCCCCGCCGGTCAGCGGCGCGTCGTCGTCGCTGTGCCGGATGACGCCCGCCCACCAGGAAGCCCCCTCCTCGATGTGCCGCAGCAGGACGCCCTCCCGGATCGCCCAGGGGCAGATCGAGACCCTCTTCAGGCCCGTCAGCTTCATCGCCGTATGCCCGACCACCGCACCGGCCAGGCTCTGGGCGGCCCGTGGTGCCGAGATGCCCGGCAGCAGCGCACGCTCCGCGGCGGTGAGCCGGGCGAGGCGGTCGAGCGAGTCGCGCAGGTCCGCCCGGCGCAACTCCCGTTCCACGAACAGGCCGTGGCGTCCGGGCGGCGCACCGCACAGCCGGGCCAGCTGCTGGAAGGTCCGGGACGTCGCGACGGCGGTACGCGGCCCCTCCCAGCGGATCCGCGCGGCCACGTCCCGCAGCTCATGACGTACGGCGCGGCGCAGCGCCCTGACGCTGTCGGGCGACGGAGGGTCCTGGCCCTCGAAGAACTCGCGGGTCAGCCGGCATGCGCCGAGCGGCAGCGAGGCGACGAAGTCCGGCAGCCGACCCCTCCCGAAGGCCACCTCCAGCGAGCCGCCACCGATGTCGAGGAGCGCGAGCGGCCCCGAGCGCCAGCCCATCCAGCGGCGCGCCCCGAGGAATGTGAGCTCGGCCTCGACCTCGCCCGGCAGGGTGCACAGCAGCACACCGGTCTGTGCGCGTACGGTCCGCAGCACCTCCAGGCGGTTCGGGGCATTGCGCACCACGGCGGTCGCGAAGGCCAACGGGGCCGCCGTGCCCCACCGCTGGGCCGTGTGGCCCGCCGCGCGCACCGCCTCGACCAGCCGGCCCACGTCCTCGTCGGAGATCGGGCTGCCGTGCGCCACCTGCTCGGACAACCGCAGCCGCCACTTGGCGGTGTGCACCGGCAGCGGTACCCCGCCCTCGGCGTCCGCCACCACGAGCCGCACCGTTTGCGCCCCCACATCCACCACACTGACCCGCATGCACCGGGATGTACCCCGGTGCTCGGGCGGCACGCCCGCGGGAACGTCTGTGAACCGTCAGGGGCCGGGAGGGTTTTCGCCCCCTCCGCCCCTGCCCGTCCCGTATCTGGGGGGCTCTGCCCCCCCCAGAGCCCCCGTATCGCGCTGACGCGCTCGTCCTCAAACGCCGGACGGGCTAAGAACTTTCCAGCCCGAACCGCCGCCCGGAGCAGACAAATCACCGCTCCGAGTCCTCCCGGATGCCGAACCGGGCCCAGTACCGTAGCGGTGGAGCATGGGAGTAATCGGGGAGATGGACCAGCGGCTGTTCACGCGGGTGGCCGGGGCGCGGGTGCCCGCGGCCGATCCGGTGCTGCGGCGGCTCAGCCACTCCGCCGACCACGGACGCCTGTGGCTGGCCACCGCGGCCGGACTCGCGCTGAGCGGCGGACGCACGGCCCGGCGGGCCGCCTTGCGCGGGGTGGGATCGCTCGCGCTGGCCTCACTGACCGTCAACACCGTGGTGAAGTGGAGCGCCCGGCGCCCCCGCCCGCTGCTGGACCTCGTACCGCCGATCCGGCACCTCAGGCACCAGCCGCGGACCACGTCCTTCCCGTCCGGACACGCCGCCTCGGCGGCGGCCTTCGCGACCGGAGTCGCCCTGGAGTCCACTCGCTATGGCGCCCTGGTCGCGCCCTTCGCCGCGTCGGTCGCCTTCTCGCGCGTCTACGTGGGTGTGCACTACCCCTTGGACGTGCTGGCCGGGGTGGCGATCGGCGCCGGGGCCGCCGCGCTCACCTGCCGCTGGTGGCTGCCGCGCGCGGCCGTCCCGGAGCGCGAACGGCCCGCGGCGCCCGCGCCGGCGCTGCCCCGCGGGAAGGGCCTGGTCGTCTTCGTCAACAGCCAAGCCGGCAACGGCGCGGCGGCCGCGGGCCTGCCGCCCGCTGAGCGGCTGCGCGACCTGCTGCCCCGGGCCGAGCTGTTCGAGCGCGGCCCCGGCGACGACTTCGCGGCCCTGCTCGCCGAAGCGGTCGAACGGGCCGCGCGGACGGGCGGCGCGCTGGGCGTGTGCGGCGGCGACGGCAGCGTCAACGCCGCGGCCCGCGCGGCGGCCGAACGGGGGCTCGCGCTGGCGGTGTTCCCCGGCGGCACCCTCAACCACTTCGCCCAGGACGTGGGCGTACCGGACTTCGAGGACACCGCCGTCGCGGTCACCCGGGGCGAGGCGGTGCGCGTCGACATCGGCGTGGCGCACCCGGGGGACGGCCAGGGCGTGCGGTTCCTGAACACCTTCAGCATCGGCATGTACCCCGAACTCGTCCGGCTCCGCCAGCACTTGGAGGAGCGGTGGGGCAAGTGGCCCGCCGCGGCGGTCGCCCTCATCCGGGTGCTGCGCACCGCGACCCCCATGGAGCTGAGCGTCAACGGCCACCCCCGCCGCCTGTGGCTGCTCTTCGCGGGCAACGGCCGCTACGTCCCCGAGGGTTTCGCCCCGGGCTTCAGGCCGCGCCTGGACGACGGACTGCTCGACCTGCGCATGATCGACGGCAACCACCGCTTCGCCCGCACCCGCGTCATCGCCTCCGCGCTCGCCGGAGCGCTCCACCGCTCCCGGGTTTACAGCGCCGAACATGTGTCGTGGGTGGAGCTGGAGGGACTCACGGATACGGACCACCTCGCGTACGACGGTGAAATCGCGCCCTCGCCCGAGCAGCTGAGGCTGGAGAAGGCGCACCAGGCCCTCGTCGTGTACCGGCCCGTACAGCCGCAGGACGAGCTGGCTCAGCAGGCCCGCCTCGCCGCCGCGGCAGCCCGCTACTGGCAGCGAACGAGCCGGCCGGCCGCCGGAGACGCATGAGCCCTCTACGGATGGGGACGCATGAGCCCTCCACAAAACTCAGTATTCCTTGACAGGCATATAACCCTAGAGGCATATTGCGTCCATGTCCGATGCCTCTCTCTGGACCGCACTCGCCGACCCCCACCGGCGGGCCATCGTCGCGCTGCTCCTGGAGCGGCCGCAGGCCGTCGGTGAGATCGTCGAAGCGTGCGGGCTGAGTCAGCCGAGCACCTCGAAGCATCTGCGCGTGCTGCGGGACGCGGGGATCGTGCGGGTACGGCAGGACGCGCAACGCCGCGTCTACGCGCTCGACCCGGCCCCGATCGCCGCCCTCGACGTCTGGCTGGCTCCGTACCGGAAGCTGTGGAACGAGAGTCTCGACACGCTCGGCCGCCGCCTGGACGAGGCGGCGGGGGAGCCGTCGTCGGACGACCGCGCAGAACCCGAGGCACGACCCAACGCACGAAGAACTCTCCCGAAGGATTGAGCCACCATGTCCGCCGAACCCACCGCCCTCACCGGCACCTACCTCACCCTCGACGACGGCCGGCCCGCCGTCCGCTTCAGCCGCACCTACGACCACCCCGTCGACCGCGTCTGGCAGTTCGTGACCGACCCCGACGAACTCGCCGGGTGGTTCCCGTCCCGCGCCGAGATCGAGCTGCGGCCGGGCGGCACCGTCACGTTCAGCGGCGACCCGAACATGGAGGACTCGACCGGGCGCGTCATCGCGGTCGAAGCGCCGCGCCACCTGTCCTTCGTCTGGGGCGGCGACGAGCTGCACTTCGACCTCGAAGCCCTCGACGACAAGCGCACGCACTTCACGCTCACCAACGTCCTCGAGGCCGAGAACACCGCCGCGCGCAACGGCGCGGGCTGGGAGGTGTGCCTCGCTGCCCTGGACGCGAAGGCCCGGGGCGAGCGCTTCGCGGGTCCGCACGCAGGGGCTGGGGCGCCATGGAAGGAGTTCTACCGCGGCTACATCGAGGCCGGGCTCCCGTCCGGCGCCCCCGTCCCGGGTCTGGACTGAGCCCGCCCAGGTCTGACTTGACCGGCCCATTCCGGGCTGACCCGCCCAGCCCGGGCCGACCCCGTCAGGCCAGCTGCCGCCGCACCAGCTCGTGCAGCCGCCCGCCCGTGTCCGCCAAGAGCGCCGCGGGCGGGCCCTGCTGGGCCACCCGGCCCTCCTCCATCACGATGACGCGGTCCGCGTCCAGCACCGTGGACAGCCGGTGCGCGATCACGATCCGGGTGGCGTTGAGCGCCCGGGTGCTCTCGATGACCGTCCGCTGGGTTTCGTTGTCCAGGGCGCTGGTCGCCTCGTCGAAGAAGAGGATGCGCGGGCGGCGGATCAGCGCCTGGGCGATCATCAGGCGCTGGCGCTGGCCGCCGGAGATCGCGCCGCCGCCGGAGACGATCGTGTGCAGCCCCATCGGCATCCGCTTGATGTCTTCCGCGAGGCCCGCCATCTCGGCCGCCGCCATCGCCTCCTCGGGCGTGTACGGCTCGGTGCCGCAGATGCAGTCCAGGATCGAGCCGGTGAACGGCTGCGCGTGCTGGAGCACCACACCGCACTGACGGCGTACGGCGGACTGGTCGAGGGCCGCCAGATCCTGGCCGTCGTACAGCACACTGCCCGAGACGGGCTTGTCGAAGCCGATCAGCAGCCGCAGCAGTGTGGACTTGCCGCAGCCGCTCGGCCCGACGATCGCCACGAACTCGCCCGGCCTGATGTCGAAGGACACGTCGTCGAGGACGAGCGGCCCGTCGTCGGCGTACCGGAACGACAGGCGTCGCGCCTCGACGCCGCCCGACAGGACGCCCGGGCGGGTGCTCGCCACCCGCACCTCCGGCGTCGCCTCCAGCACCGGCTTGATCTCCTCGAACATCGGCAGCGCGGCCGCCGCCGACACGAACGCGCCGGTCAGCTGGGTGACCGAAGTCAGCAGCATCGTCATCGCCGTATTGAAGGTGAGGAAGTCGGCGGCCGACAGGGAACCGCGCGCCGGACCGGCCAGCAGCATGAACATCAGCAGCGAGCACAGCGGCAGATACACCGCGCCCATCACCGTGGTCAGGTTCTTGATGCGGCCGACCCGCTGCTGGAGTTCACGGCTGCGCGCGAACTCGCCCGCCCACGCGGCGTACGCGTAGTTCTCGGCCGCCGCGACCCGCAGCTTGGGCAGACCGCGCAGGGTCTGGAACGCCTGGTTGTTCAGCTTGTTGCCGAGGACGACCAGACGCCGCTGCCAGCGCAGCTGCCACAGGCCGAGCCCCAGGAACACGGCCGCGATCACGACGAGCATGCCGATCGCGGCCAGCGCCATCGGCACGCTGTACCAGAGCAGCAGCCCCAGGTTCATCGCGCCGACCGTACCGGCCTGCGCGACCGTCGGGCCGACACCCGCCAGGAGCCGGCGGATCGCGCTGATGCCCATGGCGGCACTGGCGAGTTCACCGGTCGAGCGGGAGGTGAAGAATTTCGTCGGCAGCCGGAGCAGCCGGTCCCACACGGCCGGCTGGAGCGTCGCCTCGATACGGCCCTCCATGCGCAGCATCGTGAGGTTCTGCAGCAGCATGAACGCCGCCGACACGATGCTGGTGATCATGATGGCCAGGCAGACCTGCACGATGAGGCCGTGCTGCGCCTTCGGCACGTACTCGCCGAGCACCTTTCCGGTGGCGATCGGCACCAGCGCGCCGATCGCGACGGTCACCAGGCCGCTGATCGCCAGATTGCGCAGATCGCCACCCGTGCCCCCCAGACAGAACCGCAGCAGCCGCAGCGGGCTCAACGTCCGCTCGGGCAGCGGACGGTAGAACATCACGGCGCGCGGCTCGAACTCCGCCGCGTTGGCCTTCTCGACGGGCGTCTCACGCCCGGAGGACGGCTGCACGGCCACATATCCGCCGCGTCGCCACAGCAGCGCGACCGGTGCGCCGGACACCGCCCGGTGGCCGATCAGCGGACCGATGTTGTCGCGCCACCAGCGCCCGTCGAGACGTACGGCACGGGTGCGGACGCGCGAGGCGAGCGCGATCCGCTCGACCGGGTCGAGCCGTTCGCTCTCCGTACCGCTCTGCACGGACTCCGCGAGGGAGATCCCGGCCTCCCGGGCGACCAGCTTGCAGGCCGCGTAGGTGGCGTCGGCGTCGGCCGCCGTCGGACGCTTCGCCGACGACTTGCCGATGGACGCGAGCAGCGTCCGGTCGGCCTGGGCGCGGACGGCCTCGCCCGCCTTGATGCCCGCCGCCGTACGGTCCTCGTGGCTGGCCTCCAGCTGCTCGATCCAGCGGTCGAGCGTGGCCAGCAGCCGGTACTGCTGGTCGACCATGCCCTGCCAGACACCGGAATCCATCAGCAGGTCGGCCGCCGCTTCCGCGCCGTACAGCGAGCCGTACTGCACGCTCCCGGGCGGCACCTGCATCCAGAAGACGTCGTCGTCGGTGAGCGCGGCGGCGTTCTCCGTGGCCATCGGGGCCTGGAAGAGGATGGACAGGCCCCGGCCGACGCCGAGGGCGAGGGCGTACTCCAGCGGGCTCGTCGTCGGAGGTACGTACTGGGGGTTGCCGTACTCGTCGTACGACCAGGTCTGCGTGTCGACGGCCTGGTACAGCTCGCGCAGCACGATGCGGCGCACCACGCAGTCGCGCAGGGGACGTCCGACGAGCGTGTGCTGGGGTCCCGCGACCGGGCCGAGCAGCAGCGAACCCGCTTCGAGCCGGCCGAGGTGGTGCCAGTGGCCCTGCTGCACGGCGTCGACCGCGAACAGGTCCATGGCGCCCGCCGCGACGAGCCAGAGGACCTGCGGGCCTTCCAGATCAAGGCGGTTGAGGCCGGAGCAGTCGATCGGCGTACCCATGCCGCCGAGTGCGCCGAGGACGAGGTCTCCCTCGTGAACGCCCTCGTGAACCGTGGTCATCTCATCGCTCCTTGACCAGCTCGGCGTACGGACCGCCGACCGCCACCAGGGCGTCGTGCCGCCCGCGTTCCACGATCGTGCCGTGCTGAAGTACGACGATCTCGTCGCTGTCGCGCACGGTGCTGAGCCGGTGCGCGATCACCACACAGGCGCAGCCGCGCTTGCGCAGGTTGTCGATGACGGTCTGCTCGGTCTCCGCGTCCAGCGCGCTGGTCACCTCGTCGAGCACCAGGATGCTGGGCCTGCGCACCAGCGCCCGGGCGATCTCCAGGCGTTGCCGCTGACCGCCGGAGAAGTTGCGCCCGTCCTGCTCGACCCGGCTGTGGATGCCGCCGGGTCGGCGCATCACCACGTCGTACAGCGCCGCGTCCTCAAGTGCCGCGACCACGGCGTCGTCCGGTATGGACGGGTCCCACAGCGCGATGTTGTCGCGGACCGTTCCCTCGAAGAGGAAGACGTCCTGGTCGACGAAGGACACGGAGGCCGCGAGCGCCCCGCGCGGGATGTCCTCCAGACGCTGCCCGTCGATACGGATCGTGCCCTCCCAGGGCGCGTACAGGCCCGAAATCAGCCGGGAGACCGTGGACTTGCCGCTTCCCGAGCCGCCCACCAGAGCGACCTGCTGGCCCGGGCCGACCGTCAGCGAGAAGCCGGTGAGCAGGGGCTTGTCGAGCGGGCTGTAGCCGAACGTGATGTTCTCCAGCTCGACATGGCCGTGCAGCCGGCGGGTGGACTCGCCGGTCCCGGAGCGGGCGTAGAGCGGGTCGGCCTGGAAGTTCTCGACGTCCTTGAGGCGGGCCACGTCGGCCGCGAAGTCCTGGATGCGGCCCGCGACGCCGTTGAGGCGGGTGATGGGCGCGGTGAAGCGGGTGACGAGGGCCTGGAAGGCGACCAGCAGACCCACCGAGATGTGCCCCTCGATCGCTCGCATACCGCCGATCCACAGGATCAGCGCGGAGTTGAGCGTCGCGAGCGTCGGCGCGACCACACCCAGCCAGGCGCTCGGCACACCGAGGCGCTGCTGCTCCTCCAGTGTGGTGGCGTGCTGTCCGGCCCACTTGCGGAAGTAGCCGTCCTCGCCGCCGGTCGCCTTCATCGTCTCGATCAACTGCAGGCCGGTGTAGGCCGTGTTGGTGAGCCGTGCGGTGTCCGCGCGCAGCTTCGCGGTGCGCGTCGCGCGCAGCCGGATCACCACCCGCATCGCCACCACGTTGAGCAGCGCGACGCCGATGCCGACGGCGGTGAGCTGCGGGTCGTACGTGTAGAGCAGCACCGCGTAGAGCACGACCACGATCGCGTCCACGCCCGCCGCCGCGAGATCGCGGGCCAGGGTCTCGGACACCGCGTCGTTCGACTGGAGCCGCTGCACCAGGTCTGCCGGGCTGCGCTGGGAGAAGAACGTGACCGGCAGCCGCAGCAGATGGCGCAGGAAGCGAGCGCTGCTGAGTGTGGAGGAAATGATGCGGCCGCGCAGCAGATTCGCCTGCTGCAGCCAGGTCAGCACCACCGTGAGCAGCACCGAGGCGCCCATCGACGCGAACAGCACGCCGAGCAGCGAGGTCTGACCACCGATCAGATACGTGTCGATGTACGTCCGGCTCAGCGCGGGCACCGCCGCCCCGACCGCCACCAGCAGCAGACTCGCCAGCACGGCGGCCGGCATCGTCCCCGAAGTGCCGCGCATCCGCGCCGGCATGGCGCCCAGGACGCCCGGTTTGCGGCCGCCCTTGCGGAAGTCGGGTCCCGGCTCCATGACCAGGACCACGCCGGTGAAGCTGGTGTCGAAGTCCTCCATGGGGACGAAACGCCGGCCCTTGCCGGGGTCGTTGATGTGCACGCCGCGCCGTCCGAAGCGGCGCCCCATGCCGTCGTACACGACGTAGTGGTTGAACTCCCAGAACAGGATCGCGGGCGCCTTCACCTCGGCGAGCGCCGCCGTGTCCATCTGCATGCCCTTGGCCGTCAGGCCGTAACTGCGCGCCGCCTTCAGCAGGTTGCTGGCGCGCGAGCCGTCCCGCGAGACGCCGCAGGCGATGCGCAGCTCTTCGAGCGGGATGTGGCGCCCGTAGTGGCCGAGCACCATCGCGAGCGAGGCGGCGCCGCACTCGACGGCCTCCATCTGGAGGACGGTGGGCGTACGCACGGTCTTGCCCCGGCCCTTGGGCATCGTGCGCTTCGGCGGGGCGGAGCGACGTCTGCTCCGGGTGTCCTGTGCGGGGGTCACGGAAGGAGCCAATCGATGGGGCGCTGATCGGCCAGGCGGATCGAACCCGTGGCCAGGGTCATGGAGGTGAGGGTGAACGGCGGCCCGTCCGCCGAGGACCACTTGAGGCCGCTCTTCGTGCGGGACGAACGGTCGAGCCGGACCAGGACGGCCACCGGCCTGCCCTTCTTGGTGAACTGCTCGCCGAGCTGGTTGTCGCCGAGGAACGTGGCGATCTGCTGCTGGGTCTGCGCCGTGCGGTCGACCGTCTTCACATGGCCGCGCAACACCCCGTACTGCTGGGTCGGCACCGACTGGACGGTGAGGTCGACGGCGGCGTTCGCGGGAATCGTGGAGGCGTTCTCGGCGGGGACGTACACGGTCGCGTACAGCGGATCGTCGGCGTCGGCGACCTTCTCCACGGCGGCGACGTTCGCGCCGGTCGAGATGATCGCGCCGATCGTGGCGGCGAGCGTGGTGATCCGGCCCGCGGCGACCGTTCGGACGACGGCCGTTTCGCCTTGTGCCGTACGGACCTCCAGGACGGGGGCGTTCGCGGCGAGCCGCTGGCCCTCCTTGGCGAGGATCTCGGTGACCTGCCCGGCGACGGGGCTCTGCAGGACGTAACTGCCCTCGCCATGCGTGAGGATGGCGGGCGCGCTGACCGTGGACGCGACGGTGCCGCTGACGGCCCACACGGACGCGGCCGCCATGGCGACGACCGTCACCGAGAGGACGAGCCAGCCCTGGGGACGGGCGAAACGCACCGGAAGGTCGAGCTCTTCGGGCGACTGCAGCTTGGCGAGGGCCTGTTGGCGGAACTGCACGGAACTTCCCTCACCTGTTCAGGAGATTTACGGCACCCGAGAGCCCCGGAACCGGGAAGCGGTTCCGGGACTCAACGGCATGAAATGCGATCAGAGACCCGCGACCAGGCCGGTGACCGGGGCGGTGTTCAGACCGGTGACACCCTCGACGGTGCCGACAGCCGTGCCCACCAGGCCGGAGACCGGGGCAACGCCGTCAACCAGCTCGGTGACGGTGCCGAGGGCGTTCAGCTGCAGGCCGCCGGAGACGTTGTCGAGGTCGGCGTCCGAGATCTCGGCGGTCTCAACACGGGGGGTGGAGTTCATGATGGAACTTCCCTTCGTATGGGTATGTCAAAAGGGGGAGAGCGGCCCCCCTCTGGGGACAGACGACGGCCGCCACCGCGAGCGCGTGGCCCCGTTTTCGGGAGCCGGTGCGACCCGCGGCGCAACGGATCAAAGCACGCCCGTGTGCCGCGCTTCCAATCAACCGTGGCTCTCACCTGGGACCTTGAGGACGACGGCCAGCCAATCGTGCACGCGCGCACACGACTCTGTGGCGAGTTCTTCACACCGTTCCCGGAGTCGGTTCGTCCGGCCTCTTGCCGCCCCCGGAAAGAATGGGACAGTCCTGTCGCAATGGCGCGGAGGGGGGCGCGCGACTGTGCAGATCCGCCGCGCACGGTGACCTCGTTGCGTATTCGGTGTGCAGATTCGCTGAAGCCGGGATTCCGTTCCGGGTCGGAGACGGACCGTTGCCAACCGGTAACGGACTGTTTCGGTGCGCTCCGGTGGCGCAGCAGTGCCCTTCGCTCAGTCGCGTTCCGGGAGTGGGTAGTTCGCTTCGCTCGGCCGCGTTCCGGGAGTGGGCGTTTCTCTTCGCCCGGCCGCGCTCCGGGAGTGCGGCGGCTCGCTTCGCTCAGCCCAGCAGCGCGTACACCGTGCTCGCCCGCGCCGCGATCTCCTGGGACCCCTCGGCGGTCATCGTGATGTCCGCGAAGGCCATCCGGCGGCCCAGCCTGGTGAGGACCGCCTCGACCAGTACGTCCGCGTCCGTCACCGCCCGCTGGAAGCTCGTGGACTGCTGAACGGTGGTCATCGGCACGAAGGCGCCGCGCGCCGCGGACACCGCGATCACGGTCGCCGTGTCGGCGGCGGCCATCAGGGCCTGGCCCGACAGGGAACCGCCCTCCCGGGCCAGCCGCGCGGACCACGGCAGCCGCAGGACCGCACGGCGGCCGTCCAACTCCGCCACGGACAGCCCGAGATCGAGCACCCAGGGGGCGAAGTGGTCGGAGAGGATCTTGTCGGCCTCGGCGATGTGCAGCGTCATACGAGGCATTGTTCCCCGGTTGCCGGCCGTTCTCCGGTTGCTCGGCGAAAAGGCGGGATCGCCTCGTCTTCCGTGCCTTTCGCCGACATAACTCCTGCCTTTAACCACGGCAGTTGAACACCCCACGTGGCTCACGCGTATCAACAACCATCCAGGCGCCCCCAGTCAGCTGCCGGACGGCGGCATCGACCCCGTCCCCAGGAGGTCAAGAGTTGAGTCACAAGCGGATACCCAAGCGCAAGGCCGTTCTCGCGGCAGGAAGCGTGGCGGCGCTCGGAGCGGCGGCGCTTCTGCTGCCCAATGCCAACGCGTCCCAGACGGATGGGGACGACACCACCCCGAAGACCTTCAAGGCGAACGATGCCGCCGGCGTCGCCTCGCAGCTCGCCTCCCAACTGGGCGACGCGTTCGCCGGGTCGTACTACGACGCCGCCAAGCAGCAGATCATCATCAACGTCGTCGGCGACAACAGCAATGTCGTCAACGAGATCAAGAAGGCAGGCGCGGTTCCCAACGAGGTGGAGAACAGCACCTCCGAACTCCAGTCCGCCGCCCAGACGTTGAAGGCCGACGCGACGATCCCGGGCACGGCGTGGGCCGTCGACCCGAAGACCAACGAGATCCGTGTCACCGCCGACTCGACCGTCACCGGCGCCAAGTGGGACACGCTGGAGTCGACGGTGGAGGGCCTCGGCTCAGGCGTGGCGACCATCAAGAAATCCGCGGGCACCTTCAAGACCTTCGTCGACGGCGGAGACGCCATCTTCGGCGGCGGCGCCCGCTGCTCGCTCGGCTTCAACGTCACCGCGGGCGACGGCAGCCCCGCCTTCCTCACCGCGGGCCACTGCGGTGTCGCGACCGCCCAGTGGTCCGACACGCAGGACGGCGCGCCGATCGCCACCGTCGACCAGGCCACCTTCCCCGGTGAGGGCGACTTCGCCCTCGTCAAGTACGACGACCCGAACACCCAGGCCAACAGCGTCGTCAACATCGGCAACGGCGAGACCGTCGAGATCACCCAGGCCGCCGAGGCCGCCGTGGGCCAGCAGGTCATCCGTATGGGCAGCACGACCGGTCTGAACGACGGCACCGTCACCGGGCTCGACGCCACCGTCAACTACCCGGAGGGCACGGTCACCGGCCTCATCCAGACCGACGTCTGCGCCGAACCCGGCGACAGCGGTGGCTCTTTGTTCACCCAGGACGGCAGCGCGATCGGCCTGACCTCGGGCGGCAGCGGCGACTGCACCAGCGGCGGCGAGACCTTCTTCCAGCCGGTCACGACCGCGCTGGAGGCGGTCGGCGCGACGCTGGGCGCGGGTGACGCCGGGGCCGGGGACGCGGGCGCCGGGGATGCCGGAGCCGGGGACGCGGGCGCCGGAGACGCCGGAGCCGGAGACGCGGCGGACCCGGGCGCCGGTGCGAGTGACCCGGCGGATGCCGGTGACCAGGCCGGCGGTGCGGCCGACGACCAGGCGGGCCATGCGAACGACCAGTCCGGCACCGGTGTTGACGACGGCTCGGGTCTGGTGACCACGACTCCGTGACGCCGGTGACCACCAGCCACTGACCCGGCCGCGGAAAGGCGGTACCGGTCGGCAGTGGAAGGGTCCGGCCCTCCGGCGGGAGGGCCGGACCCTTTGCGCGTACGGGCCTCGCGTGCGCCTCTCGCACGTACGTGCCCCGCGTGGGCCGGAGCGCTCGCACCTGCGGGCCCCTCCGTCGAGACGTGACTTCCCGCCCGTCCGGCAGTAGGCCCGCCCACGCCGACCGGGATGCCGAGCAGCTCGGCGGTCGCCGCGTCGGCGTAACTGAACCGCCGTACAGAACCAGCGCGCACAGTCCGTACGGCAGCCGCGCCACCATCGGCGTGGCGAGGCGGACACCCCGGACATCCCGCCCAGCGCCACGGACGGTGCCGCGCCGCAGGCCGACGGATTCGGAACGACCAAGATTCGGAATGGTCACAGGGGCTGCGCCAACGGCCCGGAAGCGCTGTAATTGCGGACGTGGTCAGTGAGGGAGCGGCGGGACGCAGAACGAGAACGCCGCGTGTCGAACTTGCCCTCAAGACGCTCACCACGGACCTCGACCCGCGCGAACGACTCCACCGCGTCCTCGAACAGGCCCTCGTCTTCGCCCACGCGACCTTGGCCGCCGTGTACGCGCCGAGCGACAGCGGCGACGCGCTGCACCTGACGGAGTCCGCCGGGGTGCCGGGGACGCTGTACGGGATGGGCGACAGCTACCCCCTCTCCAACGGATCCCCCGCGGTGGACGCCCACCGCTCGGGCCGGCCCCGCTGGCTCGGCCCGGAGGACCTCGGCCGCTGCGCCGACGCCCGTGGGCTGCCGTCCCAGGACTCCCAGGACTTCTCGCTGGGCGTGCTGCCGCTGCGGGACGGTGGCTGCCTGGTCGCCGTCAGCGAACACCCGGACGGCTTCAGCCCCGAGGACCGGGAGAGCCTGGGCCTGCTCGCCGAAGCCGTCGTCTGCCCGCCCGCCACAGCCGCGGACACCGGCGAACCGCAGGCCAACTCCTTCAGCCTCTCCATGGACACGGGGCACGTCGAAGTCGACGACGCGATGCTGGAGCTGTTCGGCCTGAGCCCGGCCGAATTCGACGGCAAGGTGGAGACACTGCTGTCGATGACCGTGCCGGAAGACCTGCCCTCGCTGATGTCCGCGGTGGAGCAGGACCACATGTCCATCGGCGACCGCGAGCTGGAGTTCCGCATTCTGCAGCCCTCCGGCGGACAGCGCTGGCTGCGGCTGCGCGCCCGCCTGCTGCCCGGCGGCGAAGGCCGTCCGGCGCGGCTCGTGGGCACGGTCTCCGACGCCTCGAAGGTGCGCTCCGGCGTCAACGACGTGGCCCGCGTCCAGCGACTCGCCACGGCTCTCGCCACCGCGGGCACCGTCCGCGATGTCGGCCGCGCCGTGGTCGCCGTACTGCGCGGGCCCCTCCAAGCCGACCGGATCGCGCTCGCCGAACTCGAGGGCGACCGCCTCGTGGTCACCCTCCTCGACCCGCCCGAGCCGGAGGCCTGGCCCGAACTGTGGCGCACCGAATGGCGCTCGGAGTGGCCCGACGCGCCCGTCCGCGCCATGCCGACCCTCGCCGCGGCCCTCAACGAGGGACGCCCCGCCGTCTGGCCCGCCGGGACGCCCCTGGAACCGGCGATTGCCGATGTCGGCCCCGGCGGCCTCGCCGTCCTGCCGCTGCCCTCCGGCAGAAGCATGGCCGGCCTCTGCCTGATCGGCTGGGACGCCCCGCACGACTTCGGCCCCGACGAACGTGCCCTGCTCACCGCGGCCGCCGGGCTCGCGGGCCAGGCCCTGATGCGCGCCCGTGCCTTCGACGCCGAACACGAGCTCATCGGCATGCTCCAGCGCACCCTGCTCCCGCGCCGCCTGCCCCGGCTGCCCGGCGCGGTGGCCGTGGCTCGCTATCTCCCGACCACGGCGGGCCTGGAGGTCGGCGGCGACTGGTACGACGTGATCCCGCTGCCCGACAACCACGTTGCCCTCGTCATCGGCGACGTCCAGGGACACAACACCTCGGCCGCGACCCTCATGGGCCAGATGCGCACCGCCCTGCGCGCGTACGCCATCGAAGGGCATCCCCCGGACGTGGTGGTCTCGCACGCCAACCGGCTCCTCGTCGACCTGGAGACCGACCTCTTCGCCACCTGCTGCTACGTCGACGTCGACATGGAGGAGGGCTCCGCCTGGTACGTGCGCGCCGGACATCTGCCCCCGGTGCTGCGCCACCCGGACGGCCGCACGGAGGTCCCCGAGTCCGAGGGCGGACCGCCGCTCGGTGTCCTCACCCAGGCCGAATTCCCCATGAGCCCGCTGCGGCTGCAGCCCGGCACCGTCGTGGCGCTGACCACGGACGGTCTCGTCGAGTCCGTCGAGGTCGACATCGAGGACGGCCTGAACCGGCTCGCCTCCGAGCTGGGCGCCTCCGACCCGGGCCACCTCGGACTCGTCGCCGACGGACTGCTCGCGGGCGCCAACCGCAGCGACGACGTCGCCCTCCTCCTGATGCGCTACGACGGCTTGGCGGTGCGCCCGCGCCGCGAGAGCTGGACCATCTGGCGGGTCCCCGAGGCGGTCGGACACGCCCGCCGCTTCACCAAGCGCACCCTGCGCGCCTGGGACACGGGCGACTACACGGACGCCGTGCTCCTCATCGTCTCCGAACTCGTCACCAATGCCCTCGTGCACACCGACGGGCAGGTCAGGCTCGACCTCACCCTGGTCAACCACCGTCTGCGGGTCGCGGTCGCCGACAACTCGGCGCGATCGCCGATCAAGCCCACCAGCATCGGCTGGGAGGCCACCGGAGGACGCGGCATCCTCCTCGTCGAGGCCATGTCGGCGGCGTGGGGGACCGTGCCGGTGAGCGGAGGGAAGCAGGTCTGGGCCGAGGTCGTCCTGGAGTGACAGCCTGAGGGAGTGCGTCTCCTCCTCATGTCCGACACCCACCTGCCCCAGCGGGCCAGCGAACTGCCGGAGCAACTGCTCGCCGGCATCCCGCTCGCCGACGTCGTGATCCACGCGGGCGACTGGGTGGACATCGCCACTCTCGACCTGCTGGAGGACCGCGCCGACCGGGTCATCGGCGTGTACGGCAACAACGACGGCCCGGCCCTGCGCGCCCGCCTCCCCGAGATCGCCCGCGCCGAACTGGGCGGCCTGCGCTTCGGAGTCGTCCACGAGACCGGCGCCGCCCAGGGCCGCGAACGCCGCTGCGCCGAACGCTTCCCCGACCTAAGCGGCCTCGGGGAAGTTCAGGCACGCCCCCACGCCGCCCGGCACGCCCTCTCGCCGCACCGGCCAAAGGCCCAAGTAGCTCCGCTACGAGGGCCTTCGTCCGGCACGCAGGTGATCGCCGGTCACCGGGACGAGGCCGGCCGCAGCACTCAGCGGCGCGTACGGCGTCGTAGCCGCGAGATCACCAGGACTGCCGCGGCGACCGCGGCGAACCCCGCCACCAGCCGCTTGGCGACCGGCACCCCTGCCGTCCGGAGCAGGTCGATCGGCTCCGGCTCGGAACTTGCCGAAACCGTGGACTCGTTGATCAGCTCGGTTTGTTCGAGCCTGCCGGACTCGTCACGTCGGCCGGATTCGTCCAGCCGGGCGGCGTCGTCGCGTCGGCCGGACTCGCCGACGCGCTGGGATTCTTCGAGGCGCTGGGACAGACAGTCCGCGAACTGCCCGACCAGCTTGTCGCCCACCTCCGCCATGACGCCGCGCCCAAACTGCGCCGGACGGCCCGTCACCGTCAGATCGGTGTCCACGGACACGGCGGTGCCGCCGTCGCGTTCGCTGAGTGTGCCGGTGACCCGCGCCCGCGCCGTGCCCTGGCCGCGTGTCTCCTTGCCGCTCGCGATCAGGACCATCCGGTGCGTCTCCTCGTCCTGCTCCTCGAAGACGCCGGTGCCCCGGTACGTGACCGTGATCGGGCCCACCTTCACCTTCACCGAACCGGTCACGGTCTTGCCGTCGTAGTCCTCGACCGTCGCGCCCGGCATGCACGGGGCGACCCGCTCGATGTCGAGGAGGACCCGCCAGGCGTCCTGGACCGGGACCGGGACCGTGAACTCGTGGTGCAGTTCCATTTCTCTCTCCTCAGACGGGGGTGGCGCCGGGCACCTCGGACGGGGTGGCGCCGGCCGAGTGGATCGCGCCCAAGGTCGCCGTCAGGGGCGCCCCGCTGCCGCCCCACCGCATCGCGATGATCTCCGCGGCGACGGACACGGCCACCTCCTCGGGCGTACGCGCCCCCAGGTCGAGCCCGACGGGCGACCGCAGCCGGGACAGTTCGCGCTCCGACAGGCCGGCCTCCTTCAGCCGCTTCGTCCGCTCGTCGTGGGTACGACGGCTGCCCATCGCCCCGATGTACGCGGCCGGGCGGCGCAGCGCCTCCTCCAGCAGGGGCACGTCGAACTTCGGGTCGTGGGTGAGGACGCAGATCACCGTGCGCGCGTCGGTCGTCGTGCCGCTCAGATAGCGGTGCGGCCACTCGACGACGACCTCCACGCCCTCCGGGAACCGTTTCGGCGTGGCGAAGACCGGACGGGCGTCGCACACCGTGACCCGGTAGCCGAGGAAGGAGCCGATACGGGCCACCGCGGCCGCGTAGTCGATCGCGCCGAAGACCAGCATGCGGGGCGGTGGCGCGAAGGAGTTGAGGAACACGGTGACGGCGTCCTCGCGGCGCTCGCCGTGCGGGCCGTAGTGCCGCCGCCCGGTGATGCCCTGGGCCAGTTCGCCGCGCGCGTCGGCGGTGACGGCGACGTCCAGACCGGTCGCCCCGAGCGAGCCCGAGACCTCGCCCGGAGGCCCGGCGTCCTGGCCGGAAGGCCCCGTGTCCGCGTCCGGCCACACGGCGAGCGTGGCCCCGCGCGGCGCCGGTCCGTCGATCACCGTGGCCACTGTCACCGGGCGGCCCGCGGCCACCGACTCGGCCACCGCGCCGAAGGACGGATCGTCGGCGGGGGACACCCGCCGGACGAGCAGGGTGATCTCGCCGCCGCAGGTGAGCCCGACGGCGAACGCGTCCTCGTCGCTGTACCCGAAGGTCTCCAGGCGCGCTTCGCCGGACTCCACCACCTCCTGGGCCAGCTCGAAGACCGCGCCCTCGACGCAGCCGCCGGACACACTGCCCACGACCTCGTCCCCGGGGCCGACGGCCATGGCCGCGCCCGGGTCGCGGGGCGCGCTGCGGCTGACCGCGACGACCGTCGCGAGCCCGAACGGGGTTCCCGCCGCATACCACTCGTTCAGCGCCGGGAGGATGTCACGCATCGCTCGATCCCTTCACCGGGGGGTGCTTCTGTCTCCAGGACTCGGTTCTCCTCAAGGATCCGCTCCTCTCACCACCGCCGCCAGACGCTCCAGCGCGGCCAGGCTGTGCCCCTCGACGAAGGCGTCAACGCTCGGCAGCGCCGCCGCCATCCCGGCGGCCAGGGGTGCGTAACCGGGGCGGGCCTTGCGCGGATTGGCCCAGATCACCCGGTGCGCGAGCCGGTGCAAGCGTCGCATCTGGGCCGCGAGCAGGGCGGGATCGCCACGCTCCCAGCCGTCCGAGAGCAGCACCACGACCGCGCCGCGCGCCATGCCCCGCCTGCCCCACTGGTCGAGGAAGGCCCGCAGCATCTCGCCCAGCCGGGTGCCGCCGCGCCAGTCCGGGACCGCCGCCGCGAGCGCCGCCATGGCCGTGTCGGGGTCGCGGTGCGCGAGCTCGCGGGTCACTCGGGTCAGCCGGGTGCCGATCGTGAACACCTCCGTGCGGGTGCCGCGCGAGGCCGCGTGCGCGCATCGCAGCAGCGCGTCCGCGTACGGGGACATCGAACCGCTCACATCCACGAGCAGCACCACCCGGCGCGGGCGCTCGGCCCGCGCGTGCCGCCGCAGCCGGGCCGGCTCACCGCCGCGGCGCAGCAACTCCCGTACGGTACGCCGCGGATCCACGCTGCCACGCCGTGCCGGGTGCCGCCGCGCGGAGCGCCGCACCTCGCCGGGCAGACGGAACGCGTCCAGCAGCCGCCGCAGTTGCTCCCGCTCGGCCGCCGTGAGCCCGGCGACGTCGCGGTGGCGCAGGACCTCGGTGGAACTGGCCAGCGCCGGCGCCGGTACGCCGTCCTCCGACGCCCGTGCCGCCCCGGGCGGTGCGGGCCCTGCGGCCCGTACGACCGTGCGCAGCCGGGGCGGCACGGCAGCCCGGGCGGGTCGCGCGTCGCCCTTCTCGCCGAAGTAGGCCGCGAAGACCCGCTCGAACCGCTCCAGATCGTCCCGGCTCCCGCACAGCGTGAGCCGCCCGGCCCAGTACACGTCGAAGCGCACCCCGGGATCGAGGAGATCGAGTGCGCCGATGAAGGCCTGGACACGGTCGGGCCCGGCCTCGACACCGGCCGCGCGCAGCGCACGGGCGAATCCGACCAGGACGGCCGGCGCATCGACCGTGCTCCCGCCTCCGCGTTCCCAGGCCGTACTTCCCATGCCCTCACGCCCCATGCCCTTACGTCCCCCGCGCCGCGAGGATCCCCGACAGATCGAGCCCCCGGGCCCGCTCCGCGTCCTCCCGGTACTTCAGGACCGACCCCAGCGTGGCCACCGCCAGCTCGGCGTCCACCTCGGTCGCGCCCAGCGCGTGCAGGGCCTCCGCCCAGTCGATCGTCTCCGCGACCCCCGGCGGTTTGAGCAGGTCCTCGGCGCGCAGGGCCTGGACGAGCGCGGTCACCTGATCGGCGAGCCGGGCGGTCACCTCCGGCAACCTCCTTCTGACGATGGCGAGTTCGCGGGCGAACCCCGGGTGGTCGAACCAGTGGTAGAGGCAGCGTCGCTTCAGCGCGTCGTGCACCTCGCGGGTGCGGTTGGAGGTGAGGACCACGACCGGCGGCACCTCGGCGCGCAGCGTGCCCAGTTCGGGAATGCTCACCGCGTACTCCGACAACAGCTCCAGCAAGAACGCCTCGAACTCGTCGTCCGCGCGGTCGACTTCGTCGACCAGCAGAACGCACGGCTGCGTCTCCAGCGCCTGGAGCAGGGGCCGGGCGATGAGGAACCGCCGGTCGTACAGCTCGGCCTCGAGCCGGTCGGCGTCCGTGATGCCCGCCGCCTCGGCGGCCCGCAGATGCAGGAGCTGACGCGGGAAGTCCCAGTCGTACAGGGCCTGGGACGCGTCGATGCCCTCGTAGCACTGCAGCCGGATCAGCGGGGCGCCGGTCGCCTCGGCGAGGGCGGACGCGAGCGCGGTCTTGCCCACGCCCGCGTCGCCCTCGCAGAAGATCGGCCGGTGCAGCCGCAGCGCCAGGAAGCAGGCGACGGCCAGCCCTTCGTCAACGAGATACCCCGTCTTCTCCAGGCGGGCCCGCACCTCGTCCGGACCGCTGAAACCGTCCACTACCCTTCCGGCGATGGGCACTTCACCCCATCCCGGCCGCGGACAGCACCGCGCGCCGCGTGAGCACCCGGGCGAGGTGCGCACGGTAGGCGGGCGAGGCCGAGGGATCCGACGACGGGTGCGTACCGTCCGCCGCCACCTGAGCGGCCCGCCGCACCGAGCCCGCCGCGTCGGCGCCCACGAGCGCCTCCTCGGTGGCCGCGGCCCGCAGCGGCGTCGAGCCCATGTTGGTCAGCCCGATCCGCGACGCGGTGATGTGCCCGTTGTCGCGCCGCACGAGCGCCGCCACGCCGACGACCGCCCAGGCCTGCGCGACCCGGTTGAACTTCTCGTAATGGAACCCCCAGCCGTCGGTCGTCGGGATCTCCACCTCCACGAGGAGTTCGTCCGGCCTGAGCGCCGTCTGCAGATAGTCCACGAAGAACTCGCGGGCCGGGATGGCCCGGCGCCCCTCGGGTCCGACCGCGATCAGCGTCGCGTCGAGCGCGAGGATCACGGCGGGCAGGTCACCGGCCGGATCGGCGTGCGCGAGCGAACCTCCGAGGGTGCCGCGATGGCGTACGGCGGGATCGGCGACCGTGGCCGTGGCCGCCGCGAGCAGCCCGGCGTGCCGGCATACCCGGGGGTCGCGGATGACGTCGTGGTGGGAGGTCATCGCGCCGATGATCAGCGTGCCCTCGCCCTCGCGGATCCCGCGCAGTTCCGGAATCCGGCCGACGTCGACGACGAGTTCGGGAAAGGCGAGCCGCAGGCGGAGCAGCGGCAGCAGGCTCTGCCCGCCGGCCAGCACCTTCGCGTCCTCGCCCGCGTCCGCGAGCGTCCGCACGGCCTCGTCGACGCTCGTGGGCCTCGCGTACTCGAATGCCGGGGGAATCATGCCGAGCCCTCCTCTCCGAGAGCGCCGGAATCTTCGGAGGCTCCAGAACCTCCGGAGGCGTCCTCGATGGCCTCCCAGACCCGCTGCGGCGTACAGGGCATCCGCACGTCCGTGACGCCCAGCGGCCGTAGCGCGTCCACGATCGCGTTGACGACGGCGGGCGTCGACGCGATGGTCCCCGCCTCGCCAACTCCCTTGACCCCCAAGGGATTCGAGACGGCGGGCGTCTCCGTCCGGTCCGTCACGAACTCGGGCAGATCGGCGGACGAGGGCACGAGATAGTCGGCCATGGTGCCCGACACCAGGTTGCCCTCGTCGTCGTACACCGCCTCCTCGTACAGCGCCTGCGCGATGCCCTGCGCCAGCCCGCCGTGCACCTGGCCCTCGACGATCATCGGGTTGATGACCCGGCCGACATCGTCGACGCTGACGTACGACCGGATCTGTGTGCGCCCGGTCTCGGTGTCGACCTCGACCGCGCACAGGTGCGTGCCGTGCGGGTAGGAGAAGTTCTCCGGGTCGACGACGTACTCGGCGTTGATCGTGGGTTCCATGCCCTCGGGCAGGTCGTGCGAGGAGAAGGTCGCGAAGGCAACCTCCTGGATGGTCTTGCGCGCCTCCGGGGAGCCCGTCACGGAGAACACGCCGTTCGTGAACTCCAGGTCGTTCTCACTCGCTTCGAGCAGATGCGCGGCCACCCGACGCGCCTTGTCGATCACCTTCACCGCCGCGTGGTGGACGGCCGTCCCGCCGACGACCAGCGACCGCGATCCGTAGGTGTCCATGCCCTGCGGGGCGGCCTTCGTGTCGCCGTGCACGACCTGGACGTCCTCGAAGGGCACGCCCAGCACGTCGGCGGCGATCTGGCTCCAGCAGGTCACATGCCCCTGCCCGTGCGGGCTGGTGCCGGTGACCACCTCGACCTTGCCGGTGGGCAGCATGCGGATGCTCGCCGCCTCCCAGCCGCCGGCCGCGTACCGCAGATCCCTGAGCACCCGGCTCGGCGCGAGCCCGCACATCTCGGTGTACGTCGACACACCGATGCCGAGCCGCACGGTGTCCCCCCGCTCATGGCGGTCCGCCTGCTCGGCGCGCAGCTTGTCGTACCCGAACAGCGCGAGCGCCCGCTCGGTCGCGGCCTCGTAGTTGCCGCTGTCGTAGGTCAGACCGGCGATCGAGGTGTACGGGAACTCCTCGTGCCGGATCCAGTTCCGGCGCCGCAACTCGATGGGATCCAGGCCGAGTTCGGCGGCCAGCTCGTCCATGATCCGCTCGATGGCGTACGTCGCCTCCGGGCGCCCGGCGCCGCGGTAGGCGTCGGTGGGCGTCCTGGTCGTGAAGACGCCGGTGCAGTTGAACTCGTAAGAGTCCATCTTGTAGATCGCCGGATACATGAACGCGCCGAGGATCGGGATGCCCGGCGTGACCAGCATCAGATACGCGCCCATGTCGGCCAGCAGGTCGACCTTGAGGCCGAGCAGCTTGCCGTCACGGTCCGCGGCGATCTCGATGTCCTGGATCATGCCGCGGCCGTGATGGGTCGCCAGATAGCCCTCGGAGCGGGACTCCGTCCACTTCACCGGGCGGCCGAGCCGACGGGCGACCGCGAGGGCGATGGCCTCCTCGCCGTACACCTGGAGCTTGGAGCCGAAGCCGCCGCCCACGTCGGGGGCGATCACGCGGAGCTTCTGCTCGGGGATGCCGGTGACCACCGCCAGCATGATCCGCAGGATGTGCGGGATCTGGGTCGCCGAGTAGAGCGTGTACTCGCCGGAGGCGGGCAGCGGGGTGACGACGACCGCGCGCGGCTCCATGGCGTTGGGGATCAGCCGCTGCTGGTGGTAGCGGCGCTTGACCGTGACGTCCGCGCGCTCCCGTACGGAGGCGAAGTCCTCGCCGGTCGCGAGCAGCCAGTCGTAGCAGCGGTTCGTGCCCTTGTCCGAGTGGACCAGCGGGGCGTCCTCGGCGAGCGCGGCCTCCAGGTCGAGGACCGGGGGCAGCGGTTCGTAGTCGACCTCGATCGCCTCGAGCGCGTCGGCGGCCGCGTACCGGTCGCGGGCGACCACGACGGCCACCGGGTCTCCGGCGTAGCGCACCTCGTCGACGGCGATCGGCGGGTGGTCGGGGAGCACGATGTCCTCGGTCACAGGCCAGGCGCACGGCAGCGACCCCAGGCCCTCCGCGAGATCGCGTCCGCTGAACGCCGCGATGACCCCGGGCCGGGCGAGCGCGGGGGAGACGTCGATCCGGCCGATGCGGGCGTGCGCCATGGGGCTGCGCAGGATCGCCAGCTGGAGCAGGCCGCTGACCTGGATGTTGTCGGTCCAGTTGGTCTGTCCGGTGACGAGCCGGGCGTCCTCCTTGCGGGCGCGGGAGCGGCCGACCTCGGGTTCGGCGATCTGGTCGGTCATGCCGAGACCTCCTGCCCCGAGCGTCCGGCGGCGGCCAGCACCGCGCGCACGATGTTCTGGTAGCCGGTGCACCGGCAGAGGTTGCCCTCCAGGGCCTGCCGCACGTCGTCCGAGGTCGGGTTCGGGTTCTCCTTCAGCAGATCCCGGGCCGCCATGATCATGCCCGGGGTGCAGTAGCCGCACTGCAGGCCGTGCTTCTCGTGGAACGCCCGCTGCAGCCCGGTCCACTCGCCGTCCTGGGCGAGCCCTTCGACCGTCGTCACTTGGCTCCCGTCCGCCTGGACGGCCAGTACCGAGCAGCTCTTGACGCTATCGCCGTCCAGCTCGACCGTGCACGCCCCGCAGTTGGAGGTGTCACAGCCGATCGGGGTGCCGGTCAGGCCCAGGCGGTCGCGCAGGTAGTGGATCAGCAGAAGGCGGGGTTCCACCTCGTCCTCGTACGTCGTGCCGTCCACCTTTACCGAGATATGGGTCATGTGGCCCTCCAGAGACCGTGCGTACGGATGCGAGGGAAACAGGTGCCTGACGTGATCTACGTCACTTGACGTACGTCACTCTATGACTACGTCCTGATGGCGGCGAGTGCTGCGGCAGGCTTCGTTGAGTGTTAATCCATTGCCTCGGCGTGTCCGGTTCTGCTGTATTGCACGGGACCCGTCGTCACTCATGAGGAGCACCGATGCGTACTGCGTGCATGTCCACCCACGAAGGAATCCCTCCGATGCCCAAGGACATGACACTCAGTGCACTTGCTCAATCTTGGAATCCTCGCGCACGTCGACGCCGGTAAGACCAGCCTCACCGAGCGGCTGCTGCACACCGCCGGGGTGATCGACGAGATCGGCAGCGTCGACGCCGGCAGTACGCAGACCGACTCGCTCGCGCTGGAACGGCAGCGCGGCATCACCATCAAGTCCGCCGTCGTCTCCTTCCCGGTCGACGACGTGACGGTCAACCTCATCGACACACCCGGCCACCCGGACTTCATCGCCGAGGTGGAGCGGGTGCTCAGCGTGCTGGACGGCGCCGTACTCGTCGTCTCGGCCGTGGAGGGCGTCCAGGCGCAGACCCGTGTCCTGATGCGCACCCTGCAGCGGCTGCGTATCCCCACGCTCGTCTTCGTCAACAAGATCGACCGACGCGGAGCGCGCTACGAGGGCGTCCTGCGAGCCGTCTGCGAGCGGCTCACCCCGGCGGTCGTCCCCATGGGGTCGGTCGCCGGCATCGGCACGCGTGACGCCCACGTGACCCCGGGCCTCGGCCCGGCCGCGCTCGACGTCCTCGCCGACCACGACGACGATCTGCTGACCGCCTACGTCGAGGACGCCGTGTCCTACGACCGCCTCCGCGCGGCCCTCACCGACCAGACCCGGCAGGCCCTCGTACACCCGGTGTACTTCGGCTCCGCCATGACGGGCGCGGGCGTGGCCGAACTGATCACCGGAATCAAGGAGTTGCTGCCGGCCGCGGACGGAGACCCCGACGGTCCGCTGTCCGGCACCGTCTTCAAGGTGGAGCGGGGCCCGGCGGGGGAGAAAGTCGCCTACGCGCGCATCTTCTCCGGAACGCTCCGCACCCGCGACCGCATCCCCTTCGGCGACGGCCGCGCAGGCAACGGCCGCGCAGACGTTGGCCGCGCGGAGGGCAAGGTGACCGCGGTCAGCGTCTTCGACCACGGCACGGACGTCCGTGCCGAGCAGGTCCCCGCGGGCCGGATCGGCAAGCTGTGGGGCCTCGGCGAGATCAGGATCGGCGACGCGATCTGGGGGTCCCCCCGCGCGAGCGCAGCCGAGCGTGGGGGAGTACCGAGGAAGGCGTACGAGCACTTCTTCGCGCCCCCGACCCTCGAAACCGTCGTCGTCCCCGGGCCGGGCACGGACAAGCGGGCCCTCCACCTCGCGCTCACCCGGCTCGCCGAACAGGACCCGCTGATCGGCCTCAGGCACGACGAGATCCGCCAGGAGATCTCCGTGTCCCTCTATGGCGAGGTGCAGAAGGAGGTCGTTCAGGCCACCCTCGCGGACGACTTCGGCCTGGACGTCACGTTCCGGGAGACGACACCGCTCTGCATCGAGCGGCCCGTCGGGAGGGGAGCGGCGGTCGAGTTCAACAAGAAGGATCCGAACCCCTTCCTCGCCACGGTCGGCCTGCGCGTCGACCCCGCGCCGGCCGGATCGGGCGTGGCGTTCCGGCTGGAGGTCGAGCTGGGTGCCATGCCGTACGCCTTCTTCAAGGCCGTCGAGGACACCGTGCGCCAGACCCTCGGCCAGGGACTGCACGGCTGGCAGGTCACCGACTGCACGGTCACCATGACCCACTCCGGCTACTCGCCGAGGCAGAGCCATGCCCACCAGGGCTTCGACAAGAGCATGTCCAGCACCGGGGCCGACTTCCGCGGGGTGACCCCGCTGGTCCTGATCGAGGCGCTGCGGCGGGCGGACACGCAGGTGTACGAGCCCATGCACCGCTTCCGGATCGAGGCCCCGGTGGACACCCTGGGCGCCCTGCTTCCCGTGCTGGCGGGGGTACGCGCCGTGCCGCAGACCACCGAGACGCGAGGTGCCGTCTGCGTCCTCGACGGCACGCTGCCGGCAGCCCATGTGCACGGGCTGGGACAGCAGTTGCCCGGACTGACCCGGGGCGAGGGCGAGGTGGAGAGCGCCTTCGACCACTACGCGCCCGTCGCGCGCGGCGGCACGGTCCCGGAGCGGCCGCGCACCGACCACAACCCGCTGAACCGGAAGGAGTACCTGCTGAACGTGACACGCCGGGTCGGCGGGTGAGGCGCCCCTTGTTCTGGCCCGCTTATACCCGGTAGCCGCAGCCGGGCCGGTCATCTGCCAGCCCGACAACGGCAGTTGGCCGGGGTTCAGGAGGCCGGGCCCGTCCAGTCCGCCGCCACATGGCCCAGTCGTACCCGCTGCGGATGGTCGCCCACCGGCACGGACACCGTCTTGCGGCCCGTGGCGAAGTCGATGGCCGTGACCTGGTCGGCGCCGCTCTCTGACACGACGCAGGAGGCACCGTCGCCGCTGACCGTGGCCCAGTAGGGCTTGGAGGCGGTGACGAGCGGGCCCTCCTGGAGCGTGGCGCGGTCGACGACGGTCGCGTAGTCGTCCATGGTGCCCGCGACGCACAGCTTGCTGCCGTCCGGCTTCATCGAAATGCCGTGATGGCGCGAGTCGTTGACGAAGGTGGTGCGGTCGTCGCCGGTCGCCGGGTTCTTCGGCAGGGTCTTCGTACGGGTGATCTTGTCCGTCGCGACGTCGTACTCGAAGAAGCCGTTGAAGAACGAGACCTGGAAGTAGAGCTTGGACTCGTCGGGCGAGAACGCGGCCGGGCGGACGGCGTCCGAGTGGTCCTTGAGGCCGATCGCGTCCAGCCGCTGCCGCATGTCGATGACCTTGACCTGCCGGTAGGTCGTCGCATCCGCGACCGTGATGCGCCGGTCGCCCTTCGTCCAGTCCCAGAACGGGTCGTCGAGCGCCGTGTTCACCTCGCCGATGGACATGTTCCAGATGTACTTGCCGTCCTTGGAGAAGACGTTCTCGTGCGGCTTGTCGCCGGTCGCGAACGAACCGAGCTGCTGACCGGTGCCGATGTTCAGCACGTGCACGGTGTTCGCGGTCGAGGCCGAGACCGCGACCCGGGTGCCGTCGGGGGAGACCGCCATGTGGTCCGCACGGTAACCGGACACCGGGAAACGCCAGTTGATCTGCCCGCTGGCGAGGTCGATCGAGACGACATCGGCGAAGCTCGGACGGGAGACGACCACCGACTTCCCGTCCGGCGTGGAGTACATGTCGTCGGCGAACTGGTCGTGTCCCTCGCCGACGCTGTTGCGGATGGCCAGGAAATAGGCCCACTTGATCGGATTGGCGCTGATCTCCGCCATCCGCGTGTCCTTGTCCGGGATGACGTCGATCCGGCCGATCTTCGCGAAGTCGCCGGTCGACTTGATGACATCCGCGGTGCCGTCCCAGTTGTTGGCCACGAACAGCACCTCGCGGAGGGCGGCGGCGGAGGTGTCGGCACGGGTGGCGGCGGTCGCGGGAGCGGTGACGGTCAGGGCGAGGGCGGCGGCTACGGAGCAAAGGTGCCTGGTTCTGAAGGCAGGCATGACTGCTCTCTCCTCTGGGGTGGGGGCGTGCCGTGACAGGGCGAGGAATCTGAACACGAGCGCATTCAGAGTGAACTTACTGAAAAGTAAGGAGGGGGCGGCCTTCTCCACAAGACCGCGTACACGACAAAATTGACCGAACGGCCGACCAGGGCGAGGAGGGGCAGTTGGCGGGCAGGCTCAAGACGCCGACCGGTCGCTACGGCGGCAGGTCCGCCGAAGAGCGGCAGGCCGAGCGGCGACGCCGCTTCCTGGACGCCGCGCTCCAGCTGTTCGGCGACAGCCCCGGCTATCGGTCCACGACCGTCGCGGCGCTCAGCGAGGCGGCGGGTCTGTCGACGCGACAGTTCTACGAGGAGTTCCGCACCCTCGAAGACGTCCTGGCCGCGCTGCACCTCCAGGTCAACGACTGGGCCGAGGAGGCCGCCCTTGCCGCGCTCGTCGACGCGCGGGACCTGCCGCTCGCCGAGCGGGTGACGGCGGTCTTCCGCGCGTATGCCGCGAATGTGACGAGCGATCCGCGGCGCATCCGCATCACCTTCGTCGAAATCATCGGTGTGAGCCCCCGGTTGGAGGAACAACGGCTCGCCCGCCGTGCCCGCTGGGTGGACTTCATCTGCGCGGAGGCGGCGGCCGCGGCCGCCCACGGGGAGGCGGCACCGCGCGACTACCGGATCGCGGCGACCGCGTTCATCGGCAGCGTCAACGGCCTCCTCCATGACTGGCGCGCGGGCTGGGTGGCCGCGACGCTCGACGAGGTGGTGGACGAACTGGTCCGGCAACTGCTGGGGATCCTGCGGCCGGCGGGGTGGTGTCCTCTTCCAGCCCGTACGGCGTGTGAGGACGAGCGCGAAGCGCGATGACGGCCCCGCCTAACGGTCAACGCAGCGGCTCGATTCCACCAGCACAGCCAACACGTTCCGCGATGGCTTTCCGCGCCCGGACAACGCCCAACCCGCGTTCTACGTACCCATGCTGCGGCATCTCGTCGACGGATCCTCCCGGATCCTCCCGGATGCTCCTGATGGGTCGGCGGGCGGCGGCCGAAGATCACCGAGGACCGGGCCGCGCTCACCAAGGAGCCGCACCCGATCGGTGCCCGGAACCGCGGCGGGGGCCCGAGGTGCGATCTGGCCTGCTCGCGCGGACGATGGTTCCAGGGACAGATGCTCCATCCGCGCGACCACCCCTGATGCCTATGTTGCTCGCAGACAAGAACGCCGTGATCTACGGAGCCGGTGGGGCGATTGGCGGCGCGGTCGCTCGTGCCTTTGCCCGGGAGGGAGCCAGGGTCTTCCTCGCCGGTCGTACACGGGCCACACTCGAGGCCGTGGCCGCGGAGATCTCCGCCGCGGGAGGAACGGCCGCGACGGCTCAGGTCGATGCGCTCGACGAGCAGTCCGTGAACGAGTGCGTCGCCGGGATCGTCAAGGAAGCCGGGAGAGTTGACGTTTCGTTCAACGCCATCGGACTGGACGAAGTTCAGGGGACACCGCTCATCGAGATGTCCTACGACGACTTCGCGCGCCCGGTCACCCTCGCGACCAGAACGCAGTTCCTGACCGCGAAGGCGGTCGCACCGTACATGATCGAGGCGGGTTCGGGTGTGATCATGATGATCACGGCGACCCCCGCCCGGGTACCTTTCCCCCTCGTCGGCGGCTTCGGCGTCAGCTGCGCCGCGCTGGAGGGCTTTTCTCGCACGCTGGCGGCGGAGCTCGGACCCCAGGGGGTGCGCGTCATCTGTCTGCGCTCGGCCGGATCGGTGGAGTCGATCCAGGAGGTGCTGGACAAGCACGCGGCCGCTGCCGGGATGACGCGTGACGAGTTCATCGCCAGTCTCACGGACATGACGTTGCTGAAACGCCTGCCCTCGCTCGCTGACGTCGGTAACGTCGCGGCGCTCATGGCATCGGACTACGCCGGCGCCATGACCGGCGCGGTCCCCAATGTCAGCTGCGGCCAGGTGGTGGACTGACGGGCGCCGCCGGGGCGCAGCGCGCGCCAGGCCGGCAGCGCCCGAAGCGCGGTTCTCAGACGCCGAGTTGGCGCTCCGCCCCGGTCACGGTCTGTTCCAGCAGGACCGCGATCGTCATCGGACCGACGCCACCCGGCACGGGCGTGATCAGGCCTGCCCGCTCGCGGGCGGTGTCGAAGTCGACGTCGCCGATGTTCCCGGGGTTGTAGCCCGCATCGATGACGACGGCTCCCGGCTTGATGTCCTCGCCGCACGACGTGGTTCGCCCCTCCACGGGCCCAGTTCACCGGCGCCCACGGGCCCAGTTCACCGGCGCCGGATGCGATGCCGCCGGGCGGCGCGCGGTGCCGGCGGACGAGAGTGGGAACGCGCCGCGCGCAGCACTGAGCCCAGCAGTGAGGCGGACGCTCGCAGAGCTGCCGCGGACATGGGGCGTGGCAGCCGCCTCCGGCCGGTACGCGACCGGCCCATCGCCGCACTCGCCGAAAAGGTCCAGGTCAGATGGGACCTGATCTGGACCCTCGGCCAGTCCCTTCCTACTCGTCCCATGCCTGCACGAGTGTCTGATCGGCGATCTTGCCGTCGCGCAGCGACATCATCGACGTAGCCAGTACCTTCACACCGTCCGGGTACTCGCAGGACTCGGTGTAGGCGACATGGTCGCCCTGGATGACGCACTGCTCCAGCTTGTGCGTCATGTCACGGCTGTAGACGTCGTTGAGCATCTCGGCGATCTCGGCGCGACCGTGTTTGATCATCGGGTGGCTGGGTTGGGTGTTGCGGTCGACGACGCGCAGTTCCGCGTCGTCGGCGTAGAGCGACAGCAGATCTGCCGCATTGTGTCCTTCAATGCCCCGGCGCAGCGTTTCGGTGTCGAAGGCGGGGCCTGCCGCGGTGCCCATAGTGACCTCCTTGGAAGGCCGCGGACCAGCGAGGAGTGGACCGCGAAGGGCCTCACCTCCGAGACTCCTCCGCCGCACGGTCCACGGCAAGCGCAACCGCCCGATGAGCCTCTCGGGTGAGCGACGCGGCACGGCCGTGTCCGCCCGTCCCCGGGGGCGTTGCTGAAAGCATGATCTCAACACGACGTATGGTCGCCGCCGTTGGTCTCGCCGTCGGTGTCACGGGCCTCGCCGCGCCGCTGGCGATCGCGGCCGGCTCCGAGGCCCGGGACCCGGGGAAGCTGAACCCGATCGCCGAGCTCGACTCGCTCGCGGTGAGTGACATTCCCGCCGAGCACCGGGGTCAAATCCCGCGGCCCTCCGAGCAGCTGGCCGGTCTCAACCGTCTGAACGACCTCAACGAGTTGCACCAGGTGACCGATCTGGCCGCCCCCGTCACCGGGCTCCTGTCGGGCATCGAGTAGGTCGGCGCGACACCGCTCGGGCGCGACGTCCTTCGGGTACGACGACACCGTTCGGTCATGGCGAGCCGCGGCAGAACATGGACGTTCTGCCGGGGCTCGCCGTCGTTCACGCCCCGCCGTCGTTCACGCCTCCGCGGCGACGAGGCCCGACGTGGCGGCTCGCTGCCGCCGGCTCGTGCGCCGGGCCAGCGGTATGAGCGCGATCGCCACCGCGCCGAGCAGCCCGGTCAGGGCGAATGTGGTGAAGCCCCAGTTCTGGTGGCCGTTCGCGGCGAGCGAGCCGATCAGCCAGGGCCCGACGACGGCGCCGGTGCGGCCGACCCCGGTGACGAGGCCGAGCCCGGCAGCGCGCTCACTTTCGCGGTAGACCGTGTTGGCGGTGGCGTACACCATCACCTGCGCGCTGAACAGCCAGACTCCCGTGATCGCGACGACGGCGTACGTCACGCCCAGCGGGAGATGTGCCTTGAGCAGCAGTGCCCCGGCCGCGGTGAGCACGAACCAGAGGGCCGAGCGGCTCGCTCGTTCGCTGAGTGAAGTTTTATCCACTGTTTTGCGTCAGAGCGGCACGCGCGGGTGTCAATGGTCCCTACAACGTGTTCGCGGAGGCGGGCGCCGGCGGTCTCCTGCACGAGGGCGAGAAGACCGCCGCCGTGGCCGTGCGACCGGCGGCACCTTTGGAGGGCTAGCCGGCGGTCGCGAGGAACTGGGTGGCGGCCAGTTCGGCGTAGAGGGGATCCGAGGCGACGAGTTCGCGGTGCGTGCCGACGGCGCGGATGCGGCCCGCGTCCATGACGACGATGCGGTCGGCCATCGTGACGGTGGACAGCCGGTGCGCGACCACCAGGACCGTGGTCGTCCGGGCGACATCGGCGACCGTGTCGCGCAACGCCGCCTCATTGACGGCGTCGAGCTGCGACGTCGCCTCGTCCAGGAGCAGCAGGCGGGGCCGGCGCAGCAGGGCGCGGCCGATGGCGACGCGTTGGCGCTCGCCGCCGGACAGCTTGGTGCCGCGGTGGCCGACGAGGGTGTCCAGGCCGCGCGGCAGCCGCGCGACCAGCCCGTCCAGGCGGGTCGTCTTCAGTACGCGCGTGAGGTCGGCGTCGTCGGCCTCCGGATTGCCGAGCAGCAGATTGTCGCGCAGAGAGCCCGACAGGACCGGCGCGTCCTGCTCCACATAGCCGATGGCGGAACGGAGCTGGGGCAGATCCCACTGCTCCAGCGCAAGGCCGTCGAGCGTGATCACGCCCTCCTCGGGGTCGTAGAACCGCTCGATGAGCGAGAAGACGGTGGTCTTGCCCGCGCCGGAAGGACCGACGAACGCGGTCATACCGCGGGCCGGAACGGCGAAGGTCACACCATGGTGGACGTACGGAAGGTCGTCGGCGTACCGGAAGCGGACGTCGTCGAAGGCGAGCGCGGCCGGTTCGGCGCCCCCGGACGGCAACGGCGCGGGCAGGGCCACCGGTTCGGCCGGCAGCCGCAGCGCCTCCTGGATCCGCGCGAGTGCGGCGGCACCGGTCTGGTACTGCGTGATCGCGCCGACCACCTGCTGGATCGGCGACATCAGATAGAAGACGTAGAGGAGGAAGGCGACCAGCGTGCCCACGCCGATGGCGCCGGTCGCGACCCGCGCACCGCCCACCGCGAGCACCGTGATGAACGCGATCTGCATCGCCAGACCGGCCGTATTGCCCGCGGCCGCCGACCACTTTGCGGCCCGTACGCTCTGCCGCCACGACTCCTCGGCCGCCGCGTGGATGGTCTGCTCCTCACGGTGCTCGGCGCCGGACGCCTTGACGGTGCGCAGCGCGCCGAGGATCCGTTCTAGGGAGGCGCCCATCACGCCGACGGCGTCCTGCGCCTGCTTGCTCGCCCGGTTGATGCGGGGCACGATCACGCCGAGCACCGTGCCCGCGCAGAGGATCACCCCCAGCGTGACACCGAGCAGCGTCACGTCGACCAGGCCCATCATCACCACCGTCGCGACGAGGGTCAGTCCGCCGGTGCCGATGCCGACGAGGGAGTCGGTCGTGACCTCGCGCAACAGGGTCGTGTCGGAGGTGATCCGGGCCATCAGGTCGCCCGGTTCGCTGCGGTCCACGGCGGGTATGCGCAGCCGCAGCAGATATGACGACAGGGCGCGCCGCGCGCCGAGCACCACCGACTCGGCGGTGCGTCGCAGGACATACGAACCCAGCGCCCCCACGGCCGCGTTGGCGACCACGAGTGCCGCCATGGCGAGCAGTGCCCGTCCGATGGGCCGGTCGTGCGCCAGGTCCTCGATGAGCCCGCGCGCCACCAGCGGCAGCACGAGACCGGTGGCCCCGGTCGCGAGCGCCAGCAACGCGCCCGCGAGCAGCGCCCATCGGTGCGGTCGTACATACCCGAGCAGCAGGCGCCACGCGGGCGGGTCGGGCTCGGTCCGGGGGATGCTCACGGCGCTCCTTGCGGGGGTCGGTACGGGGCGTTCAGGCTACGTCGGGGAGGACGCCGACCGGGAATCGGTCACCTGGCCGTAGCCTGGGCCGAGTTCGAGGTACGTCAGGTGCCGGCGGCCGGTGAGCGTGGCCAAGGCCGCCCCGAGGCCGGCGGGCCGGGGCCAAGGCCGCGCTCAAGCGGGCCGGGGCCAGGGGCGCGTCGAGGCCGGCGGCCCGTGGCCGGCTGTGCGGCAGCTCGGCCGGCGGCGCCGCCGTGCCGCGGGTGGTGGTGACGGGAGCGCGGCGGCCAGCGCCACCTCGCCTGCTACCGGTCGGTCACGCCGTAGGGTCGGCTGACGGAACGTCGACCTACGGAAAGGGCTCATCACATGGCGCAGGATGTACGCGGCGTGATCGCACCGGGCAAGAACGAGCCGGTGCGCATCGAGACCGTCGTCGTGCCGGATCCGGGGCCGGGAGAGGCCGTGGTGCAGGTCCAGGCGTGCGGAGTTTGCCACACCGACCTGCACTACAAAGAGGGCGGCATCAGCGACGACTTCCCGTTCCTGCTCGGTCACGAGGCGGCGGGGATCGTGGAGTCGGTCGGCGAGGGCGTCCAGGACATCGTGCCCGGCGACTTCGTCGTCCTCAACTGGCGTGCGGTGTGCGGACAGTGCCGGGCCTGTCTGCGCGGTCGCCCCTGGTACTGCTTCAACACGCACAACGCGCGGCAGAAGATGACGCTCACGGACGGCACGGAGCTGTCCCCGGCCCTCGGCATCGGCGCCTTCGCCGAGAAGACGCTCGTCGCCGCCGGACAGTGCACCAAGGTCGACCCGGCCGTCTCCCCGGCGGTGGCAGGACTCCTCGGCTGCGGCGTGATGGCCGGACTCGGGGCCGCCATCAACACCGGCAACGTCGGCCGGGGCGACTCGGTCGCGGTCATCGGCTGCGGAGGCGTCGGCGACGCGGCGATCGCCGGATCCCGTCTCGCGGGCGCGGCGAAGATCATCGCCGTGGACATCGACGACCGGAAGCTCACGACGGCCGAGAAGCTGGGCGCCACCCACACCGTCAACTCCCGGGAGACCGACCCCGTCGAGGCCATCCGCGAACTCACCGGCGGCTTCGGAGCCGACGTCGTCATCGAGGCCGTCGGCCGCCCGGACACGTACGAGCAGGCCTTCTACGCCCGTGACCTCGCCGGCACCGTCGTCCTCGTCGGCGTACCCACCCCGGAGATGAAGCTCGACCTGCCGCTGCTCGACGTCTTCGGACGCGGCGGCGCCCTCAAGTCGTCCTGGTACGGCGACTGCCTGCCCTCCCGCGACTTCCCGATGCTGATCGACCTGCACCTCCAGGGACGCCTCGACCTGGGCGCGTTCGTTTCCGAGACGATCGGCCTGGACGAGGTGGAGGCGGCCTTCGAGCGGATGCGGCACGGCGACGTCCTGCGCTCGGTGGTGGTGCTGTGATGACCACCCGCATCGAACGCCTCGTCACCGCGGGAACGTTCTCGCTCGACGGCGGCACCTGGGACGTCGAGAACAACGTCTGGATCGTCGGCGACGACCACGAGGCCATCGTCATCGACGCCGCCCACGACGCGGACGCCATCGCGGAGGCGGTCGGCGACCGGCGGCTCCTCGCCATCGTCTGCACCCACGCCCACAACGACCACATCGACGCCGCCCCCGCCCTCGCCGAGCGCACCGGCGCCACGATCTGGCTGCACCCCGACGACCTGCCGCTGTGGAAACAGACCCACCCCGACCGCCTCCCCGACGCCTGGCTGGAGGACGGCCTGGTCATCGAGGCGGCCGGCGCCGACCTGACCGTCCTGCACACCCCGGGCCACGCCTTCGGCGCGGTCTGCCTGTACGACCCCGGCCTGGGCACCGTCTTCACCGGCGACACGCTCTTCAAGGGCGGCCCGGGAGCCACCGGGCGCTCCTACTCCCACTTCCCGACGATCATCGATTCGATCCGCGAACGCCTGCTGGTCCTTCCGCCCGACACGGTCGTCCGTACGGGCCACGGGGAGTCGACCACGATCGGCGCCGAGGCACCGCATCTGGAGGAATGGATCGCGCGGGGGCACTGACACGACGGAACTGCGTGCAGAAACCTGACAGAAGATGTCCGGCTTCCGGGGCACGCTCGTGGGGACACATGGGCGAAGGCAGCCCGTGAGCACTACGCGTACGGAGGTCGGACATGTCAGGGCCGCGGGAAGGCGTGCGGGCTGGCGCCCAGGAAGGCATGCGGGGCGGTACGTCGCCGGGCTCGCTGCGGGGCAAGGTCGCGCTGGTCGCCGGGGCGACGCGCGGAGCGGGGCGCGGCATCGCCGTCGAGCTCGGCGCGGCCGGTGCCACCGTCTACGTGACCGGGCGCAGCACCCGCGAGCGGCGCTCGGAGTACGACCGCCCGGAGACCGTCGAGGACACCGCGGACCTGGTCACGGCGGCGGGCGGCCGGGGCATCGCCGTCCCCACCGACCACCTCGTCCCGTCCGAGGTGGAGGTCTTGGTCGCCCGCATCGCGGACGAACAGGGCCGTCTCGACGTCCTGGTCAACGACATCTGGGGCGGCGAAAAGCTCTTCGAGTGGGACAGCCCGGTCTGGGAGCACAACCTGGACAACGGCCTGCGGCTGCTGCGCCTCGCTGTGGAGACTCACGCGATCACCAACCACCACGCGCTTCCCCTGCTGCTGCGCCATCCCGGCGGCCTGGTCGTCGAGATGACCGATGGCACCGCCGAGTACAACCGGAACACCTACCGCAACTCCTACTTCTACGACCTCGCCAAGTGGTCGGTGCTGCGCGCGGCGTTCGCCCTGGGTCAGGAACTGGGCCCGCGCGGAGCCACCGCCGTGGCACTCACCCCCGGGTGGCTGCGCTCCGAGATGATGCTCGACAACTTCGGCGTGACCGAGGAGAACTGGCGCGACGCCCTGGAGCGCGTCCCGCACTTCGGCATCTCCGAGACGCCGTACTACGTGGGCCGCGCCGTCGCCGCCCTGGCCGCCGACTCCGACGTCGCACGCTGGAACGGCGAGTCGCTCTCCAGCGGCCAGCTCGCCCAGGAGTACGGCTTCACGGACCGCGACGGCAGCCGCCCGGATGCCTGGCGCTACCTGGTCGAGGTCCAGGACACGGGGAAGCCGGCGGACGTGACGGGCTACCGCTGAGGGCACGCGGGTGGGGCGGCCGGCGGGCCGCATCGACGAACGCGGTCATGGCCGCACGGCATCTGTCCCCGGGACGATCACGGCAGTACCTTCCCGTCCCATGACTGCGATGAGGCGTTTCGAGGGGTACGGGGTTCTGATCACGGGCGCGGCGCGCGGTATCGGCGCGGCGACCGCTCGCCGGCTGGCCGACGAGGGCGCCCAGGTGCTCGTCACCGACGTGGACGTGGCCGAGGCGGAGAAGACGGCGGCGTCTGTACGGGAACGCGGCGGGCGGGCCGAGGGGTTCCGGTGTGACGTGGCGGACCGGGACGCGGTCGAGGCGGCGGTCGCGTACGCCGTGGACACCTTCGGCTCGCTCGACGTCCTGGTCAACAACGCGTACCGCTGCACCCCTGACGCCCCGCTCTTCGAGGACGAGCCGGACGAGGTGTGGGCCCGCGACCTCGACATCACCCTGACCGGCGCCTACCGCTGCTCCCGTGCGGCGCTTCCACACCTCGCGGCCTCGGGCCGCGGCGCCATCGTCGGCATCGGCTCCGTCAACGGCATCCAGGACTTCGGCAACCACGCCTACAGCGCGGCCAAGGCGGGTCTCATGTCGCTGACCCGCACCCTGGCCGGGCACGCCGCCGAGCGGGGCGTGCGCGTCAACCTGGTGGCACCGGGCACGGTACGCACCACCGCGTGGGACGGACGGGACGACGCCCTCGCCGCCGTCGCCGAGCTCTATCCGCTGCGGCGGGTCGGCGAGCCGGAGGACATCGCGGCCGCCGTCGCCTTCCTCGCCTCCCCGGACGCGGCCTGGATCACCGGCACGACCCTGAGCGTGGACGGGGGCCTGCTGGCGGTCAACACCGGCTTCCGGCAGGCGGTCACGCGGCGCCCCGGCGTCTGAGGACGCCGGCGCCATGACGTTCGAGGACGTCAAGCGCTGCAGCCGATCGCCACGGAGCTGCTGCGCGATGGCGACGGCGATGGCAAGGGCGAAGGCGAGGGCAAGGGCAAGGGCGAAGGCGCGGGCAAGGGCAAGGGCGAAGGCGAGGGCAAGGGCAAGGGCGAAGGCGCGGGCGAGGGTGGGAGCGCGAGCGGCGGCCTGGTCGAGGTCCTCGCCGACCGCCGGGCCCGCCTCCGCGTCCAGCATGACCACCTCGCCGGACTCCTGACCGGGACGGGATGGACGTACACCCTTCCGGACGGCGGACTCTGCCTCTGGCTGCACCTCGCCGGGACCACGACGGCCACGGGCCTGGCGGAACGCGCCGCACGACGCGGGCTCGCCGTGTCGCCGGGGCCGCTGTTCGCGGCGGACCGGGCGACCTTGACCCACCACCTGCGGCTGGCGTTCACGGCGACGTCCGAGGTGCTCACGCGGGCGGTGGGATTGCTGCGGTAGGCGCCTGAGATTCTCCTCACAGTCGGCTCAGGAGCCCCGAGGAAGCCGGGGCGGCGCGCCCCTACGCGCGCCCGGCCTCCGGTCGGCGGAAGCCGGGTGGCACCGGTCCCCGCCGTGATCCACGCAACTGACCGCGCCGCGCTGGTCTTCCTCCCGATCGCCTAGAGTCGCAAGCTGCCCGTGGGGCGGCTTTGCGCACAGAATGTCACCGTTTCGTCGCAGCCCGACCAGCCCTGCAACGCACACTCTCCGATGCGGGTCCAGCAGGCAGAAGCGGAGAAAGTACGAAAGGGAAGGCCCGCCATGGGGGACATACGCAGACGAGGAGCCGTCGTGCTCGGGATCGCCGGGCTGGTCGCACCGCTGACCCTGGCGCTGGGCGCGACGCCCGCGCAGGCCGCGACCTGTATGACTCAGGCCGGTCCGTACCAGAAGCAGGCGGAGAAGTTCCTGGGCCGGCCGGTCGACGGCCGGCAGTCCACCGCCGACTGCGAGGCGATCCAGGCCTTCCGGACCAAGCACGGCATCACCCCGAACATCGGATACGCGGGTTCCGGGACCTGGGGCGTGATGGACCTGATGAACAAGCAGAAGGCCGTCGGGAAGAATCCCGACAAGGCCGGCACGTGCCCCGTCGACAAGGGCCGTATCGCCTGCGTCGACCTGACGCTCCAGCTCAGCTGGATCCAGGACGGCGACCGGATCGTTCATGGCCCGGTGCCGGTCCGTACGGGCCAGGACGGATACGAGACCCGCACCGGCCTGAAGAAGGTCTCCTGGCGGAAGGTCGACCACGTCTCGAGCATCTACGACGTGTCCATGCCCTACAGCCAGTTCTTCGACGGCGGCCAGGCCTTCCACGCGGTCGGCGCCAGCATGTGGAAGCCGCCCGGCTCGCACGGCTGCGTCAACATGACCACGATCGATGCCAAGAAGTACTGGTCGCTGCTGAAGAACGGCGACGAGGTGTTCGTGTACGGCCGGAAGCCGGGCACCTGACGGTCGGCCGGTTCACCGGTCCTGCTTCCACGACGGGGCGTGCGGCGCCCCGGTGTTGGCCATCCAGATACTGGCGTTGAGGGCCGCGGACGCGTGAGTGATGAGCTTCACGTCCGTAATGTCGCCCGGTGCACCTTTACTCACATCGCCTTCACGTCAAGGCCCGTATGCTTCACATCATGTCCACCACTCCTGAAGCCGCCTCGGAGCGCTCCGCCGCCTAGGTCAACGAGGAGATCCGGGCCCTCTGGTTCCGGACGGGCGGCACGCTGACCATGGAGGAGCGGCGGGAATACCAGCGGCTCGTCCTGGAATGGTCGGAGGCGTCCGACAACCGGCCCACACAGGCGGCGTGACCAGCCGGTTCTCCGCCCCCGCCCGGTGAGCGCGGAGCCCCGACTCCCCGGCACGGCAGGGCCTGTCCGGCGGATCATGCCGCAGACGCGGGGCTTGGCACGCCCATCTGCGGCGTTGTCGTCACTCGCCGACTCCCCCACGCTCGAATGCTCCCCCACGCTCGGCTTCGCTCGCGCGGGAGGTACCCCCACCGCGGGGGCACCCCCATCACGTCGCCGCCCTCCTCCGCCTTGCAGGTGCACGCACCAAGCCCCGCTCACCGGCGCCCATGAGGTGCCGTTGCTCCTCTGCGACCTGATCCGCCGGACAGGCCCTAGCCCCAACTCCGCGCATGCTCCCGACGGTAGGCGTTGCGGTCCTGTTCCGTGCGGATGTAGCGCGTTGCCACCAGGGCGATGAGACTTCCCGCGATGACCAGCAGGCCCGGGCCGATGTTCCGCGGGTCGGTGAGCCGGGAGACCAGCGTCTCGGCACTGCCGGTGGTGTCCACCGGCTCGACAGCTCCCGGCGCGGCAGAGCCCGGCGTGACCGCCGCGCCCTGCGAGGGTGGGGCCGAGGCCGCGCCCGGCGACGCCGCAGGCGCGGGGGAGGCCTGGGCCCCCGCACTGGCCGGAGCCTCGGGCTGCCCCGCGAGCCGCACATCCAGCGCCGTCAGCGCCTTGGTGACCGGCTGGAAGAACGTCGTACCGCCGGTGGTGCAGTCCCCGTTGCCTCCCGAGGTCACTCCGAGCGCGATGCCCTCGGAGAACAACGGGCCGCCGCTGTCGCCGGGTTCGGCGCACACGGTGGTCTCGATGAGCCCGGTGACCGTGCCCTCCGGGTAGTTGACCGTCGCGTTGAGCGCCGTCACCTTTCCGTCCCGCAGCCCGCTGGTGCTGCCGCTACGGAAGACCCGCTGGCCCACGGTCGGATCGGCGGCCCCCGTGATCCGTACGCCGTTTCCGCCGCCGATGGCCACGACATTGCTGCCGACGGTGGTCTGCTGCCCCTTGTCGTACCGCACGAGGGAGAAGTCGCTGCCCGGGAACGCCGTGGTGATGGTCCGGCCCACCTGCTGGTTGCCCTGGTTGTCGGCGAACCACAGGGACCCGGCAGGACCGCAGTGACCGGCCGTGAGGATGAACTCGCTCTGCCCGTTGGTCACATTGAAGCCCGCCGAACAGCGCCCCGCGGTCGAGAAGAGCGGCTGCGCGCCGTTCAGCCGTGTGGTGAACGTGCCCTCCGTCCGCTGCATGCGCACGAAACCCCCGATGTCATCCGCCAGTTCGGTCATGCGCGACCAGTCGGAGGCGGAGACCGTGCTGTCGGCCCGCACCACGACCTCGTTCTTGGTGTAGTCCATGGCCCAGGCGGTGCCCGCCACCCGGGGCGCCGAACTCAAGGTCGCCGTCGCGGACTTGAGGTCCCGCATGCTGTGCCCCACCACCTTGGCGCGGGCACCGGCCTCCGTCACCTCGGCGGCCGCGGCCTGGTCGGTCACCGCGACGACCGGGCGCCCGTCCGAGGCGATCCAGCTCCCAGCGGTACGGGAGGTGCCGAGGCGCGACACCAGCGCGGCACCCGTGTCGGCGGCGGCTTGCGCCGAACTGCCCGTGGCACGCGACGTGTCGGACGGTTCGCTCGCCATCGCGTGCGTCACCATCAGCCCTCCGCAGAGCAGCCCGCCGACGGCCGCGCATTGCGCCCCCCGTCGGACGATCCGTCGTCGTGCATGCCTCATCCAAGGGCTCCCGAAGCCGAACGGCACGGCGTCACCACCGCCGAGGGGACCCGGTCGAGAGCCCTCCCCTCATACGTGCGCACACGCCCGCCCGTTCACCGCCGGGTCGCCGTGGACGACCGCCCCGCTGTGAACGCAGGCCGGCCGAGCACGCCCGCGCGGCCCACACGCGGGTCAGTCGGCCAGATCGCTCAGGAACTGGCGGGCCGGGGCGAAGAACGTCACCCCGGTGACGGCCGTGGAGAAGTCGAGAATCCTGTCGTACAGAGGGGGCGGATCGCCGATGAACATCCGCTCGAGCATTTTCTCGGTGACCCACAGATGCCTGGAGTACCCGATGAAATACGTGCCGTACTCGCCGCGGCCGGGAACGGCGAACGGCATGTTGTCGCGCAGGATGTCGTGTTCGCCGTCGGCGTCTTTGATGGTGCAGAGCGTTTTGTGTGACTTCTGGCCCTCGGTCGCGTCCGGCTTTTCGACGTTGTCGAACTTGGTACGCCCGATGATGTCCTCCTGAGTCTCGACGGTCTCCGCGCGCCAGGCAGACAGGTCGTGCAGGTACTTCTGGATGACGACGTAGCTGCCCCCGGCGTAGGCCGGATCCTCGGAGCCGACAAGGGTGGCGGCCGGCAGGTCAAGGCCATCCGGGTTCGCCGTGCCGTCGATGAATTCGAGGAGGTCGCGCCCGTCGAAGTAGCGGAAGCCGGCGACGTCATCCACCACTGTCACGGAATCGCCGAAAGCCTCGAGCACGATCTTTTCGAACTCGACGATCAGGTCGAACGACTCCGCCCGGATGTGGTAGAGCAAGTCGCCCGCTGTGGCGACGGCGGTGTGCCGGGAACCTTTGATCTCCTGAAACGGCCTGAGCTCCTTGGGCAACGGCTTCCCGGTCAGCGGCTCCCAGGCGCGATGCGAGATGCCGACATTGCAGTTGAACTGGCCTCCACTGGCACGGATACAGACGTCCTTGACGAGGTCGTCCGTACTGGCGACCACGGAGCGGGCGGTGGCCATCGCCTGCTCGTCCTCCTTGATGACCAGCACCAGGAAGGCCGCCGACGCGGTGAGCGGCGCGTCGATGTACTGCGGCTCGGTATCGATGGCTTGCTTGCCGGGGACTGTCTGCGTGGCGATCTGGTCCATGTCTCTCCCGGTGAGCGGCATGCGTCTGCGACGGTGTGTTCTCCGGTGCGTTGGCAACCCACCTCAACCAGCATCGGATGCCGGAGGACGGTCCGCCACCGGCCACCCGGTTCGTCGATCGCCATGGCAGTGGTTGCCCGTGCACAGGCGGACCGGGGCAGCGCCCACGCCGGCGAGATCCGAAAGCCACACTTCTGCTGGTCAGGCATGCTCGGTGAGATGCACGAGTTGGCCGACACCCCGGCCCCCTGCGACCATGAGTCGGTAGCGTTCGGGAAGCCGCTCACCCTGTCCATCTGCGATGAGGAGCGACCACCATGCCCCAGCAGATCGAAGACGTCATCGAACGCATCGGGGGCCTCAAGGCGCTCGACGGAATATCCGGCACGGCCGGCGGATGGGTGCAGCGGGCCACCCGTTCCGGCGCGGTCAAGAATGCGCTGTCGGGCACCTGGCTGGGCCATCCGTTGCACCCCGTACTGTCGGACCTGCCCATCGGCGCATGGATCATGGCGTCCACTCTGGACGTGACCGCGGGCAGGACCGGGGCCACCTCGGCGCGTCGCCTTGTCGGCGTCGGACTGATCGCCACGCTGCCGACCGCGGCTGCGGGGGCGTCCGACTGGTCCGACGCCTACGGCGCGACGCAGCGGGTGGGCTTCGTACACGCCGTGTCCAACGCGGCGGCGACCGCGCTCCAGGCGGCATCCTGGGTGGCCCGGCGACGGGGACGGCATCGGACCGGGGTGGCACTGAGCGGCGTGGGGCTCGGCATCACCGTGTGCGCCGCCTACCTGGGCGGGTATCTGACGCTCGTTCGTGGCATGGGTGTCAACCACACCGCGTTCCAGGAGCCTGTCACCGACTGGACCGACGTCGCGGCGCTGTCCGCCCTGGGCGACGGCAAGCCCCTCCGGGTGACGCCGGGCGGAGTGCCGGTGGTACTGGTCCGGCACGAGGGGGCGGTGTACGCGCTCTCGGCCACCTGCACCCACGCCGGAGGCCCGCTCGACGAAGGCAAGGTCGCTCACGACGGCTGTCTCATCTGTCCCTGGCATGGCAGCGTCTTCCGGCTTGAGGACGGCAAAGCGATGCGCGGACCGGCGTCGGTCGACGAGCCGAGCTGGGAGGTGAAGGTCGACGACGGGCGCATCTACGTACGGTCCGCGACTGCCTGACGGACCAAGCGCCTGATCGGGCCGCCGCGCGAGGGCACGCGGAGCGAAAAGAGCGGCCATGGCGAAGCAGTTCGCTGTTGGCGACCATGCGGCTTCGGCGGATGAGCGCGGGCGTCAGTAGCGCGTGCGGGCGGCCACCTCCTCCGGCGTGAGATAGACATCGGTGTGCTCGAAGTCCCGCAGGGTTCCCTTGCGGTCGGCGAGGAAGCCGGTGCGGACGAAGTCGTAGCCCGCGACCGCCTTGAGGAGCCAGTTGGCTCCGGTACGGAAGCGGGCCGCGCCCGTGCGCAGGGCGTACAGGTGGTATCCGCGGGCCACGACCTGCGCGGGCACCCCCTTGAGGTCGATGCCGAGCGGTTTGGACACCGCGTCGCGGCCGCCGAGGTCGACGACGAGACCGAGGTCCTTGTGCTTGTACGGCGTCATGGGCTCCCCGCGCAGCAGCGCCGTCAGGTTCTTCGCCGCGTGCCGGCCCTGCCGGGCGGCGTGCTGGGCGGTCGGCACACAGTATGAGCCGTCACCCTTGGCCAGGTCGGGTACGGCCGCCGCGTCGCCCAGAGCGAACACCCCGTCCAGTCCCAGCACCCGGAAGTCGGGCTGGGCGAGCAGTCGGCCGTGTACGGTCTCGGCGCCCAGCGAATCGACCAGCGGGCTCGCCGCGACACCCGCCGTCCACACCAGCGTCCGGGAGGGCAGCACCCGGCCGTCGGTGAGAGTGACGTAGTCCTCGGTCACGGAGGCGACGGAGGTCTTGAGGGAGATCCGCATCCCGCGTTCCATCAGCATGCGCATCGCGCTCGTGCCCAGCTTCTCGCCGAGCTCCGGCAGCAGCTTGGGGGCGATGTCGACCAGATGCCACTTGATGAGGCGGGGGTCGAGACGGGGGTGGTAGCGCTTCGCCGCCGCGGTGGTCAGGCGCTGCAGAGTGGCCGCGGTCTCGGTGCCCGCGTAACCGCCGCCGACCACCACGAACTGCAGCCGCGCCGCCCGCTCCTCCTCGTCCAACGTGGCTGCCGCCAGGTCCAGTTGGGCGATCACATGGTCGCGCAGATACACGGCCTGGGCGAGCGTCTTCATGCCGCGCGCCTCGTTCAGCAGCCCGGGGATGTCGAAGGTGCGGGTCACACTGCCCGGAGTGAGGACCAGGTAGTCGTACGACAGGTCGACGAGTTCCCCGGTGATCTTGCGGACGACACACATCTTGGCCCCCGGATCCACGCCGACCACCCCACCCGGCACCAGCACGGTGCGGCGCAGGAGCCGGCGCAGCGAGGGCGCCACGGACTGGGGGGTGAGGATACCGGCGGCGACATGCGGCAGCAGCGGCAGATAGAGCTGGTAGTCGGTCGGGCTGACCAGGGTGATCCGGGCCTCGCCGGGGAGGAGCGCCCGCTCGAGCCCCCGGGCGGCCTCGACTCCGGCGAAACCCGCGCCGACGATGACGATGTTCGGTGCGTCCATCCGAGCAGCCTCTTTCCTTGAGCTCCCTGAGCTCCTGGAACCCCGTGAAGCGTGAGTTCCTCGAGCTCCTTGAGCCGACGCCGCGGCACGCCGGCCGCGAGCCCAGGCTCACACGGGACGCCCGCGCTTGCCACCCCGCGACGGGGCGAGACCGGGGCGGCGAGATTACTACCGATCGGTAACTACCGCTTCCCCTCGCGTACATCACCGGGCACGATCATGTCCCGCGCGGCGAGGGACGAGGCACCCTCGCCGCTCCGACGTGAGTACGTGAGTACTGAGAAGGGGGCAGGCATGACAGGACGCCGTATGGGGCGCAGGATCGGCGCGGTCTCGGCCGTCGTGGCGCTGGGGATCGGAGGGACGGTCACCACCGCCGGGTCCGCGGCCGCGGCTCCGGCCCAGGTGACGGCGAGCACGACGGCGGCAGCGGCCGACGTCGACTACGCAACCTGGCAGCGCGACGTCCAGGCCGTCATCGACCAGGCGATGCCGTACGTCGAGCAGCGCACCGCACAGGCCGACGGGCAGAAGCTGGCCCTCGTCTTCGACATCGACAACACCACGCTGGAGACGGACTTCCACCCCTGGTATCAACTCCCCACCCCGGCGGTCACGGCCTCCCTGGAGCTCGCCCGCTACGCGCACGCCCGAGGCGTCGCCATCTTCTTCGTGACCGCGCGCCCCGGCATTCTCTACGGCGAGACCAAGTGGAACCTGCAGACGGTCGGTTACCCGGTCTCCGGCCTCTACGTGCGTGACCTGCCGGACCTCTTCGACGAGGTCGGCGCCTACAAGACCAGCAAGCGGGCGCAGATCGAGTCCCTCGGCTACACGATCATCGCCAACGTCGGCAACAACACCACCGACGTCGTCGGCGGCCACGCCGAGCGCACCTTCAAGCTGCCCGACTACAACGGCCAGCTGTCCTAGCCGAACCACCTGGGCGGCCCGGGGCTCGCAACCGGGCCGCCTAGACTTCCGGCATGGACGAGAACACGCTGGGCGCGCTCGGTTCGGGGCAGTACCTGCTCATCACCAGCTACCGCAAGAACGGAACGGGCGTCGCGACTCCGGTGTGGGTGGTGCCCGACGGTGCGGCGCTCGGCGCCTGGACCGCCGCGGACTCCTGGAAGGTGAAGCGGATCCGCAACAGGGCCGATGTCCTGGTGGGCCCCTGCGACATGAGGGGCAGGCCGACCGGCGACCAGGTTCCGGCCACGGCCGAGATCCTCGACGCGGCCGAGACCGCCCGCTACCGGCAACTCATCGCCCGCAAGTACGGGTTGATCGGCCGTCTCACCCTCTTGGGCAGCCGTCTGCGCCGCGGCGTGAGCGGCACGGTGGGCATCCGCATCTCGCTGACTCCCTGACGGAGCCGCGTGGTGCAGCACGGCGGGAGGGGCGTCGGCCGGGAGTGTCAGACCCAGCCCCGGTAGGGGCCGTCGACCAGCTGGAACACCGGCTGTCGGCGCACCGGGTCCTGGGCGGTGGCGAGTTGGACGCGGTCGCCGCTGTGGACGTCGCCGGGCACGCCCATGACCCTGCCCCGGACGGTGAAGCCCTCGGTCATCTCGATGAGGGACACGTTGCGCGCCGCCGGGGTGTTGCGGTGGATGACCGTGGAATGACGCACGATGCCCGTCCCCGCGCTCGCTTCCGTCCGCAGGTCGCTGCCCGCGCAGACCGGGCAGAGGAGGCGCTGGTACATCGCGGTAGCGCACCAGTGGCAACGCTGGAAGAGGAGGGCGTCCGCCTGCTGCTCCGCAGGGACCGCGTCGAGTACGTCCGGCGCGGTTCCGGGCTCCGGATGAAGGGCGGTTCCTGGGTGGTACACGATGTCATCTCCCTGCGCTCGGCCGGAGTTTGAAGGTGCCCGGATCGCCGTGCACGACCCCAGACTATGGCACTCAGTGTCACCAGTAAAGGCACTCGGTACCCTCAATCCGGCCGGAGTGGCTCTCGGCCGGATCGGAGTGCTCCTCAGCCCGGTCGGAGCAGGGGCCATCAAACTGTCGGAGCGGTGGGTGTGATCAGTCCCGTCCCAGCGTGGACTCGATTTCCTGGACGACCCGCCACATCGGCGCTCCGCGCCGGGAGATGACGACGACCACGTCCTCGCGCTCCTCGGCCGCCGTGTCTCCGGGCGGGCTCCCGAAGGTGTCCCGCGCGTACCCGAGCGCGTGGTCGACCGCCGCCGTCGCGTCTCCCTGCCCGTCCGAACGCAGCCAGGAGCGCAGGGCGTTGTTGTGTGCGGCGACCACGGCCGCGGTGATGACGTCGGCCCGCAATGTGCCGTCGGGCAGGCCGGCGAAGCGCCCGCGCAGATACTCGGCGAGGGCGCGTTCGTAGCGCCAGACGACCGACAACTCGTAGGCGCGCAGGCCCGGGACCTTCTTGGTGAGGCGGTAGCGCTGGACGGAGAACGTCGGGTTCTGGGCGTACATGCGCATGACCAGCCGGGCGGCGTCGCAGACCCGCTGCACCGGGTCGTCGTCCGCCTCGGCCGGGTCGCCCAGGAACGCCTTCATGTCGGCCAGGCAGCGCTCGTGGTCCGGGAAGACCACGTCGTCCTTGGACGGGAAGTAGCGGAAGAACGAGCGGCGGCCGACCCCGGCGAGCGCCACGATGTCGTCGACCGTGGTCTGCTCGTAACCGCGCTCCAGGAACAGTTGGAAGGCCGCCGCGACCAGGGCGTCCCGCATGGGCGGCTTCACGCTCGTCGCGTCGGCGGGCTCGCGGAGCCGGGGTCCCTCGTCCATGGACGGAAACTAGCATCTCGAAGCGAAGGGGATGGCACTCAGTGCACACGAAGGAGGGAACTCAGTTCCTTGCTCGCGGCCTGAGCCACATGAAGTCGCTCGGCGGCCACATGAACCCGCTCGGCAGTCACACGAACCCGCTCGGCCTCGGCGCGTTCATGGGCGATCATTGCACCCCGACGCCGGCCCATCGCCCGGAACCGGCCATGACTGGTGGGCCTTGAGGGCAACGCTCACCAGGGTCAGCAACAGGTCGATGTCCGAGTCGACTTCGAGGTGGATGGTCACCCAGCGCGAGCCGGGCACCATGCGGACCGCGGTCGAGTCCCTGAGGTGGTCCTCGAAGCGCCGGATGGCCCGGTCCGTGAGGTGCAGGTCCACGTCGCGGTCCGTATGGAAGTGGATGATCTCGCTCTGGGCAGAGCACAGGGCCCGCCCCGTGCCGCAGCTCGGCCGGGCCTCCGCGAGGTCCGGCCAGTCCGCCAGGCGCGTCATGGCTCTCAACGCCAACGTCATGTTGCCATCATGGCGAGCTCACCCCCTGGCCACCAAGACTTGGGGAAGTCGTAACTGGGCTGTAGCGCACGAATGTCCGGATATACGCGCGAACGGTATGGCTGTTCGGCTTCGGGCCGTCCGGTTCACCCGTCCGTGGCTGACGGTCCTGGGGTGCTCGGCCTTCCGGAGGGCCGGGTCTGGTCGGCCGCCGACTCGACCCACCCGTAAGGCTGTCGATGTTCAGATTCCCGCGGCTGCGTGCCGTCGACAGACAGGCTTGGTAATGGGATCCATTTTCATATAGCGTACGGGCTCCATCAGCTCATCCATCCAGGAGATCCCCCATGGCCGTCCCCAAACGGAAGATGTCCCGCAGCAACACCCGTCACCGCCGCGCACAGTGGAAGGCCACCACGCCGCAGCTCGTGCCGATCACCGTCGACGGCTCGTCGTATCGCGTCCCGCAGCGGCTGGCCAAGGCGTACGAGCGCGGGCTGCTACGCCCGGAGGGCTGATGTGCGCGCTGCCCTCGGGGCGACCGCCGGCTGAGCGCCGTCCCGCTCGCGCGCGCTGACCCGGTAGGTGTGTGGGGGCCGTTCGGCGAAGCGGCCCCCACGCGCGTACGTCAGACCGGTGGCTCCGTGAGGGACTGCTCGGCCCAGATGATCTTCCCGTCCGGGGTGTAGCGGGTGCCCCACCGCTGGGTGAACTGGGAGATCAGGAAGAGACCGCGGCCGCCCTCGTCGGTCGTCTTCGGATGGCGCAGGTGCGGGGAGGTGGTGCCGCCGTCGGACACCTCGCAGATGAGGGCCTGTTCGGTGATGAGCCGCAACCGGATCGGGCCGCTGGCGTGCCGGATGGCGTTGGTGACGAGTTCGCTCACGATCAGTTCGGTGGTGAAGGCCAGCTCGTCCAGGCCCCAGGCCGTCAACTGCGCGGTCGTCGCCTTCCGCGCGTCGGCGACGACGGCCGGGTCGACGCGCAGGTCCCAGGTCGCGACCCGCTCGGCCCCCAGACGCCGGGTGCGGGCCATCAGCAGCGCCACGTCGTCGTACGGACGCGTCGGCACGAGCTCGTCCACGATGGTGCGGCACCGTCCGTCCAGCGGCTGCGGTTGCGCCGCCAGCGCGCGGCGCAGCCGTTCCCGGCCCGCTTCCGGGTTCCGCCCCGTACCAGGTGTGGCGATCAGACCGTCGGTGTGCAGGGCGAGCACGGTGCCCTCCGTCAGGTCCAACTCGACCGATTCGAAAGGCAGTCCGCCCATGCCGAGCGCTGGGCCGCAAGGGAGCTCGGCGAACGTCACGGTGCCGTCCGGGGCGACGATCGCGGGTGCGGGATGGCCCGCGCTCGCCATGGCGCACCCCCCGCTCACCGGGTCGTACACCACGTACAGACAGCTCGCGCCCACTGCCTGCATGCCGCTCGTATGGGTGTCCGCACCCGAGCCCTCCTCGCGGGCGGCGCGGCTGACCAGATCATCGAGGTGGGCGAGCACCTCCTCGGGGGGCAGGTCCAGGTCGGCGAGGGTCTGCACGGAGGCCCGCAGCCGTCCCATCGCGGCGGCGCCGTCGATGCCGTGCCCGGCGACCTCGCCCACCACCAGCGCCACCCGGGCCCCGGACAGGGGAATGACGTCGAACCAGTCGCCGCCCAGACCTGTCAGTTCGTCGGCGGGCCGGTAGCAGGCCGCGACCTCCACCGCGTCCTGCTCCGGGAAGCCGTGCGGGAGCAGGTTGCGCTGCAGGACGAGGGCCGCGTCGCGTTCGCTGCTGTAGCGGCGGGCGTTGTCGACGCACAGGGCGGCCCGGGCGACGAACTCCTCGGCGAGGCTCAGGTCGTCCTCGTCGAACGGGTCCTGGCGGGTGCGCCGGAAGAACGTGGTGATGCCCAGCGTGATGCCCCGGGCGCGGATCGGCACGATCATCACGCTGTGCAGCCCGAGGTCGAGGAAGGAGGCGGCCCGGCTCTCGGGCGTGCCGGTGGCCCACACCGTGGCCAGCGGATCCAGCCGCTCCTCGCGCCAGGACTCGCCGTCGGCCAGACACCGGACCGGGGGAGACCCGGCCAGATAGGCGGCCACGTCGCCGATGTCCACGACGGTCTCGGGGACCCCTGCCCGTACGGACTGCTGTCCGGCGCGCCGCAGTGGCACCGCGTCCGCGTCGCTCTGCGGACCGGGCGGCGGTTCGGCTCCCTTGAGCACGGACTCCAGCAGGTCCACCGTGACGAAGTCGGCCATCCCGGGAACCGCGACGTCGGCCAGCTCCTGGGCGGTCTGCAGGACGTCCAGGCTGCGGCCGATGTGGTCACCGGCCCGGTCCAGGAGGGCGAGCCGCTTGCGCGCCCGGTGGCGCTCGGTGACGTCGACGACGGTGTAGTACACGCCGATCGGGTTGCCGTGGTCGTCCTCCAGCCGGATGAACGACATCGAGTGGGCCGACTCGCGGTGCGGCGCGGACTGTACCCGGCCCACATGCTCGTAGGCGACGACCGACTCGCCGGTCTCCAGTACCCGGCGCATCTGCGCTTCGAGCCGCTCGGCGTCCAGGCCGGGCTGGACCTCGGCCAGCCGCCGTCCCAGGCGCTGCTGGGGCGGGCCGCCGCCGAACTGCTGAAGCGCGGCGTTCGACCACACATACCGCAGGTCCGTGTCCACGATCGCGATGCCCACCGGCGAGCGCGCGGCCAGCCGCTCCAGCACCGACCGGCTCATGTCCCAGCCCGGACCGTCCCCCAGATCGGCGATCAGCACCACCCAGCGCGCCGGGTTCCCGCGGTGCTGCACCGGAACGACCCGAACCATCATCAGGACCGGGTGCCCGTCCCGGTGGCGGGCGGACAGCAGGCCGGTCCAGCTGCTCTCCTCGCGGCACCGCTCGACCAGCTCCGGGATCCTCGCCGCGTCCTCGGGGACAAGCAGCTCGGCCGCGCGCCGTCCCAGCACGTCGGCGGCCGGATACCCGAGCAGCCGCTCGGCGTCCGCGGTCCAGCTGGTCACCGCCATCCGGGCATCGAGCAGCAGTGGCGCGGCGTCCGCCATGTCGAAGCGTCCGCGGGCCAGCACGTCTCGTTCCTCGCTCGCACCCACTGCGACCCTCTCCGCTCCCCGAAGGTGGTCTTACCCCGTGACGCCCATTCTTCACGTTGTACGAGCGGGGTACGGGTCGTGCGCAGAGGCTGCGCGTCGTGCCCGGCCTTGATCAGAAGGGCAGGGGCACCTTCTCCAGATCCAGGAGCTGCCGCTTGCGCTCCAGGCCCGCGGCGTACCCGGTGAGCGCCCCGTTCGCGCCGATCACCCGGTGGCAGGGGCGTACGACCAGCAGCGGGTTCGCGCCGATCGCCGTACCCACGGCGCGTACCGCGGCCCGCGATGCGCCGATCCGCGCCGCGACGTCGCCGTAGCTGAGCGTGGTCCCGTACGGGATGGCCTCCAGGGCCTTCCATACCCGCTGCTGGAAATCGCTGCCGCGCGTGACGTACTCGATGTCGAAGTGCGTCAGCGTGCCGTCGAAGTAGGAGCGCAGCTGGGCGGCGATCTCGGCGAACGCGTCCGCGTCCTCGACCCAGCCGTCCTCGACGGCGACTCCGTGCTTCTGGCCGGGCATGGACAGCGACGCCAGTGCCGTGCCGCCCTTCGCGGTGGCCGACTCCTCGCCCACCAGCAGCAGCTCGCCCAGGGGGCTGTCGATGGTCGTGCAGACAGTCATCGGAGGTGTCCTTTCGAGCGTCTTCCGGCGGTGTCGACATCGCCTCACCAGCTATTTTGCCGCCTGCCCGGCACTGCGTCCGGCGGGTTTCGGACACGGACGTGCCGCGCTCGCCGGACCAGCGGCTCGGCGTTCACCGCACCGATCGGCGATCCCGCGGGCGATGAGCGTGGGGAACCGGAACTGGCGCTCCACCCTCGCTTACCGACGCTCCGACGACCAGGTCGGCGCGGTCCCGTGTCGCGGCGATCAGGTCGGCGTTGCGCTGGTCCGTGCCGAGCACCCATGCCACCGCCGTGTCGCGGTCCTTGCCGAACTCCTCGTGCCGGTCCACAAGTCGCCGTACGCGTTCGGCCTCGTCGAGCTCGCAGAACCAGACCTCGTCCAGCTGCGACCGCGCGCGAGCCCAGGCAGCGTCGCGAAGGAGGAGATAGTTGCCCTCGGTGATGACCAGCCGGGCGGTGCGGGGCACGGGGATGGCGCTGGCCAGGGGCTGTTCGAGGGTCCGCTCGAAGCCGGGCGCGTAGACGAGCTCGTCCTCGTTCTCGCGCAGCCGGCGCAACAGTGCCGCGTAGCCCGCCGCGTCGAACGTGTCGGGGGCGCCCTTGCGGTCGCGGCGGCCGAGTCGGTCCAACTCGACGTCCGCGAGATGGAATCCGTCCATCGGCACGTGCGCGACCCAGTCGGGCCCGGCACCGTTCAGCCGCCGCACCAGGCGCTCGGCGAGCGTCGTCTTGCCCGCTCCGGGGCTGCCGGTGATGCCGAGGAGGGCGCGCCGTCCGGGACGTACGAGCGAAGCCGCGCGCTCCAGGAGGTCGTCGAAGGTCATCTGCGCGCCGCCGGGCTTCCCGGCTTCCCGCTCCACCGCTGCCCCTCCTACTGCTCGGCCCGCGGCATCCGGACGACCGCGGTCCCGCCGTCCAGATCGACCGTCGTCCGGTTCGACGGCGCCCCGTCCTCCTCGTCGTCCCGCGTCAGCAGCGCCGACTGCCGTTCCTTCAGCTCGTTCTGCTTGCCCGGCGACAGACTCGCGTGCAGCTGTTCGAACCCCGTCGCGGAGATCTGGCCCTGGCGCGCACCATTGCGCCAGGGCAGCAGGCCCGCCAGGCCGGCCCGCAGCAGCAGCTGATCCGCGAAGGCCAGCACGGTCAGCAGGATGACCAGGCCGGGCAGGGTCATGAAGACGGCGACACGCATGGCCCCAGTATCCGTATGGAGGCCCGGATGGGAAGGCGCGGGCGGGACGGGGCAAAGATCGCCCATGAACGAAGACGAGCAGCAGATCCGCACCTTGATCGAGCAGTGGGCCGCCGCCGTGAACCGCGCCGACCTCGACGGCGTGCTGGTGGACCACGCGGACGACATGGTGATGTACGACGTGCCGCCGCCCTACGAGGGGGTCCATGGCATCGACGGGTACCGCGAGACCTGGCCGCCGTTCTTCGAATGGCAGTCACAGGGCGCGACGTTCGAGATCGAGTCCCTCGACATCACCGCGGGCGACGACGTGGCGTACGCGCACGCCCTCCTGCGCTGCGGAACCGCGAAGGAGTTCGCCGAGGATCCCGACCTGCGCCTCAGGCTCACCCTCGGACTGCGCAAGGAACACGGACGGTGGACGGTCGCCCACGAGCACCACTCGTTCCCGCGCGACTGACCCGCCGTAGGGCCGGTGGCGTGGCGCCTGCCACCGGCCGGCAGGGGTGAGGCGCGGCCCGCGAGGTCAGTCGCGGGCGATGGCGGGTGCGATGTCCTCGTGCTCCCGGACGGTTTCACCGCGTGGCCGCCTTGGCCGCGGACTTGCCGCAGAACGCGAATTCCAGGGTGCGGTACATGGTGTTCAGCACGGTGGTGTTGTTGGAGGTGTTGGCCAGCGCGGTGAGGCTGCGCTTGCCGTCCTTCGAGGTGAACGCGTACGTGTAGAAGCCCTGCACGGTGCCCGTGTGCCCGTACACCGAGACCCCGCACGACAGGTCACGGCGGCGCAGACCGAGGCCGTACTTCGTCGTGCTGTTGACCGTCGTCCACTTCTGCATCTGCGTCAGCTGGGCCGCGGAGGTGAGCTTTTCGCGGAGCAGCGCGGAGAGGAAGACGTCCAGGTCGTGCGCGGTCGAGATGATGGCACCCGCGCTCTGCGCCCAGGAGGCCGTCTGCCGGGTGGAGTCCACCAGGGCCTTGCCGGCCTCGTCGGGCTTGAGATAGCCGCGGGCGTGGCTGCCCGGGATCGCGGTGCCGGGGTGGACGTAGAAGGTGTTGGTGAGATTCAGCGGTTCGAAGATGCGGTTCTTGTATTCCGTGCCTACGGAGTGGCCGGTCAGCTTCTCGATGAGCATGCCCGCGACGACGAAGTTGGTGTTCGAGTACGCGTAGGCCGCGCCCGGCGCGTTCGTGCGCGGCTTCTTCAGTGACAGCTTCACCAGGTCCCGGTAGCTGAACACCTTGTTGCGCACGGACTCGAAGCCCGGGACCGTACGGGCGAACATGTCGTTGGTGTAGTCGTACAGGCCGCTGCGGTGGCTGAGCACATGGCGCACCGTGATGCGCTGGTCGGGCAGCAGCCCGGGCAGATAGCCGTTGACCGACTTGTCCAGCTGCAGCTTGCCCTCGTCGGCCAGTTGGAGCAGCACCACGGCGGAGAACGTCTTGGTGACGCTGCCGACGCGGAACCGGTCGTTCGTGCTCATGGCCCGTTTGGTAGCCCGGTCGGCGATCCCCTCGGACAGCCGGTGCACTCTGCCGTTGTCGTCGATCCGCGCCATCGCGCCCGGGGCTCCCTGCCACAGCGCCGTACGCAGCACTTTGCGCAGCCCCGCTTCGTCGGGCGCGGCCAACGCCCCGGCCGCCGCGACCTGTTCGGTGTTCGTACGGCCCTCGGCCACGGGGGTGGCTGCCTGTGCGGGGGCTGCCAGGAGGGACAGCAGAACCGCACCCAGGGCCGTACCAGCCGTACCTCTGCCTACCGTTGCTGAGACCATCTGATTCTTCTCCCGAGTTCCCTCTGCCGGTGCGCATTCCCGGCACGAACCGCGCCGCGAATGCGGGCGTCGGCACCATCTCTACGTGCTCGAGGGGCGCGTGGGCTGCATTGCCCGAGGGTGAATCAGAAACGGTGAATCAGAAAGGGCGCATCGGAAGGCGCGGCACGAGGGCGGTGGGTTTCAGCCGCCGAAGAGCTGCGTCCAGTACGTGCCCGCCTTGCCGCCCCCGGCGAGGCCGATGCCTATGTGGGTGAAGTCGGGTTTCAGGATGTTGGCGCGATGGCCGGGGCTGTTCATCCAGCCGCGGACGACCTCGGCGGGGGAGCGCTGCCCGCAGGCGATGTTCTCGCCGATGGTGCGGCGGGTGCAGCCCGCGGCTGCGGCACGGTCCCAGGGCCGGCTGCCGTCGGGGGAGGTGTGGGAGTAGAAGGCGCGGGCCACCATGTCGGCGCTGTGTGCCTGGGCCGCGGTGGTGAGCGGGGAGTCGGGCGACAGCGGTGGCAGGCCGCACGCCGTCCGCTCGGCGTTGGTGAGCGCGATGACCTCACTCGCCGTCCGCCGCAGATCCGCGGGACTGAAGGGCCGCGCCCACAGCGCCGTCCAGTACATATCGCCGGAGCGGCGGTCGGCGACGTAAGCCAGACCCCCCTGGCTGAACACGGGGTCGCACAGCGTGCGCCGGGACTGCTCGGCGCGGTGATGTGCAGGGTGGGCGCGGGCAGCCGGCTCAGGGTCGGCGGGGCTGACGACCACGGTGACGCGGCTCGCTCCGGGCCGCAGTCCCATCGGATCGATCGTCAGGTGCTCGCCCGCCAGCCGGGCGCCGGGCGCGCTCGGCTGGTTGTAGAACACGAAGTCGCCGTCGCCGCGCACCTTTCCGCTGTCGTCGGTGATGAGCGCAAACACATCGAAGGGGCCGGGCACCCCGAGGGTCAGGGTGCCGCCCGGCAGGGGCAGGTTGCCCCCGGGAACCAGCTCGCTCATGGTGCCCCCCGTCGACGCGTTGATTCGTAGCGACCTCTGGGCCCTGTCGTCACGGGCCGTCACGTGGTCAACGGCCCGCCGGTACGCGAGGGTTCCCGTGACCGGCGCGGCATCGATCACCGGGGTACGGCGCGCAGCGAGCGAAGGGCCAGGAGGAGGACGCCGATGTCGTCCAGATAGACGGGGTCGGGCAGCAGATCGACCGGCAGCACGAGATAGGCGACGGCGCCCCAGAAGACCCAGCGCGGCCCCGTCGGAAGCCCGGCCCGCCGCAGATCACGGCGGGCACGGACGAGCCGGACCAGGAGCACCAGCGCCATCCCGAGCGCGACGGCGCCCAGGACCGCGCCGATGACGACCACCGTCCAGAGCGTGGAATCCATGGGTCCGTCCAGGGCTCTCGGAGGACGGCCGACCGGGCGGGGCCGTCTCCCCTTACCTCTTCCCGCCCGCGCGGCTCGTATCGCCCTGGTCCGGGGCGCGTTCAGTTCCGCGTGGCGCTGTGGTCCACGAGAGCCTGGGTCACCGCGCGGATGCTGCGGGCGATGTGCTGGAGCTGCATGACCTCGGCGGCGTACAGCTTGATGGTGTGTTCGATGGCGCCCTCGTGCAGGCCGAGGGCGGGCAGTTCGGCCCGCGCGGTCTGCAGGGCGGTCCGGGCGACCCGGATCTCGTGCTGCACCTGGATCTGCGCGTGGCGGGCGAGGAGCACGGGGTGCTTGCGCAGAACGGGGTAGCTCGCGTAGCGGGCCGGCACCAGCTCACGCAGCCACGTGACCGCCGACCGCTCCCAGTCGAAGCTGCCAGGGGTCTTGACCTGGCGCGGCCAGTCCGAGGTGATCGGTGAGTAAGTCGTGAGGGCCATGTTCATCGCTTCCGGGTCACGTCGGCGGGGACGGGCGTGGGGGGAGTCTGGGACGGCCCCGGTCTAGGGGATGGCCGGGGCCGCCGCCACGGGCGCTCGCGCGAGCGGGGCCCGTCCGAACACCCGGGACCCCGATGCGGGTAGGAGCGGACGGCCCCGGGCGATCGTGGGACGTGACCCGGAGGCATCCTGGTCAACGATCCGCGAGAAGTATTTATATATGCGGCTGGATGCGCAAGAACATGAAAACATTCATGCGTGGTTTGTTGTGAATGATCCCGTGATGCTGTGGGGGCAGGCGGCGGACTTCAGTCCCTGAGGAAGAAGTGGTGCTGGTCGGCGACCTGCTCGTACTCCTCCAGGCGGGCCTGCGTCCGCTCCGGATCGGCGTCGGTCATGGCCTGCAGCAGCGCCGCCGACATGACGACGGGCGCGGAGTAGGAGTCGAAGACGAGGCGGGAACCGGTGCCGATGGTGAAGGTCACGTCGGCCTCGTCCGCCAGCGGCCCGAGCCCCTGGTCGGTGATCAGGGCCACCTGGAGACCCGCGTTGCGGGCGACGCGCAGGGCCGTGAGCGTCTCCTGGGCGTGCCGGGGCATCCCGAAGGCAAGCACCCAGGTGCCGCCCGCCTCGCGCGACTGGAGCAGCGCGTCGTAGGCGACGCTGCCGCCCCGGGTCACCAGCCGTACGTCCGGGTGGATGCGGCGCGCGGCGTACGCGAAGTACTCGGCCAGCGAGACGGAGATCCGCAGGCCCAGGACCGTCAGTGGCGTCGACTGCGACAGGGCCCGGCCGACGCGGATCACCTCGTCCGGTTCCGCGAAGTCCCGCCGCAGGTTCTCCAGGTTCTCGATCTCGGCGTCCACCGCGGCCTGCAGCTCGTTGCTCGTGGCCTCCGCGGGCGTGCCCGGCGTGCTGCCGAGGATGCCGAGCGCGATCGACTGGAGCTTCTCCCGTAGCGCGGGGTAACCGCTGAAGCCGACCGCCGCGGCGAAACGGGTCACCGAGGGCTGGCTCACCCCCACCCGCTCGGCGAGATCGGTGATCGACAGGAACGCCGCCTCGGTGATGTGCTCGATCAGATACTGGGCGATACGCCGCTGCCCCGGAGAGAGCCGGGGCCCGTCGAACAGCCCCCTGAGCTGGGACATCGGTGCCGCGCCCGCCTCAGGGCCGGTCTTCCCCGAGGTGATCGCAGATGCCTGCGCGCGTGCCTGCTGCGACGATGGCACCGATGCGCCTTCTTCTTGTCCCACAAGCATTCAACATAGCTCACGGACCGTGTTGACCTGGGCGTGTATCACTGCATGCGATGGGCGCGGCCCTCGTTTCGCCCGCCGCCTCGGGGTACCCGCGACAGCAGGACGGCCTGCCCGTACACGCGCGGCCGGCCTGCCCGTCCACACGCGGGGTCGGCCCGTCCGCAACCGAGAGGGAGAGGATTTCGATGAGTGAGGGTCCGCTGCCCGCATCGCAGGTTCAGGTAGTGCTCAGCGACTGCTCCGCGGAGGACGCCGGGCGCCTGTTCGCCGTGCTGTGCGGTCAATTCAGCTCCGATCGCTGCGCCGAGGACGAGCCGCACGAGCGCGCGGAACATCGCCCCACGGTCTGGTCCGGAACGTTCGACACGGCCACCGCGCCCAAGAGCACCGCAAAGCCCACCGCACGTCTGTCGGGTCCGGTGTCACTGGAGGCGCAGGGCACTCCGGGCGCCGTCCAGCGCCTCCGGGACGTGCTGGACGAGGCGTTCACCGTGCAGGAGAGAACCGAGGAGGCCGGTGATCAGGAAGTCCAGGTCCGGCTACGGGTGGACAGCACCCCGGCGCCCGCCACCGGGGTCGTATGAACGCCGACGCGCTGCGGCGCGCAAGGAGAGCCCGCACGGACGCATGTGCCACGGCAGGGCGTTGACGTCCTGCCGGAGGGAGGGGAGGTGTCAGACTGAGGCATGGAAGAGCGCGTATTCGACAGATCAGGTCAGCATGCTTCGGTCGTCGGTCTCGGCACCTGGCAGTTGGGTGCCGACTGGGGCGATGTGAGTGATCGGGACGCCCTGGCCGTGCTGGAGACGGCCGCCGAGTCAGGGGTGACCTTCTTCGACACGGCCGACGTGTACGGCGACGGGCGGAGCGAGGAGACGATCGCCACGTTCCTGCGGAGCAGGCCGGACCTGCATGTGCTGGTCGCGACCAAGATGGGCCGCCGCGTCGAGCAGATCCCGCGGAACTACGTCCTCGACAACTTCCGCGCCTGGAACGACCGTTCCCGGCGCAATCTCGGTGTCGACCGCGTCGACCTGGTGCAGCTGCACTGCCCGCCGACGCCCGTCTACTCCTCCGACGAGGTGTTCGACGCCCTCGACACACTGGTCGACGAGGAGCGGATCGCCGCGTACGGCGTGAGCGTGGAGACGTGCGACGAGGCGCTGACCGCGCTCGCCCGCCCGAACGTGGCGAGCGTCCAGATCATCCTCAACCCCTTCCGCTTGAAGCCGCTGCGGCAGGTGCTTCCGGCGGCCCGGGAGGCGGGCGTCGGCATCATCGCCCGCGTACCGCTCGCCTCCGGCCTGCTCTCCGGCAAGTACACCAAGGACACGGTCTTCGCGGAGAACGACCACCGGACGTACAACCGCCACGGAGAGTCCTTCGACCAGGGCGAGACCTTCTCCGGAGTCGACTTCGCGGCCGGCGTGGAGGCGGCGGCCGAGTTCTCCGCCCTCGCCCCGGAGGGTTACACCCCGGCCCAGTTGGCACTGCGCTGGATCATCCAGCAGCCCGGCGTGACCACGGTGATCCCGGGCGCCCGCTCACCCGAACAGGCCCGCGCCAACGCGGCGGCCGCGAAGCTGCCTGAGCTGTCGCAGAAGACGCTGGACGCGATCGAGGACCTCTACGAGCGGCGGATCAAGGAGCAGGTGGAGGGCCGCTGGTAGGACGACCGACACGAGAACGGGTGGGCGCACCTACTGGGGGGCGCCCACCCGTTCGCGCTGCCGCTGCCTGCCGCTGCCTGCCGCTGCCTGCCGCTGTCCTGCTGCTACCGCCGGCCCGACGCCGCGAGTGCGCCGAGCTGCCGGTCGTGCAGGCGGCTCAGCAGCAGCACCGAAAGGGTGGCTCCGATCAGGGCGCAGAACATGTCCCACTGGGTGTCCCACACATCGCCCTGAGTGGCCAGGAAGTCGTCTGCCGCCTGTCCGCCGATCACCGCCGCCGCCCACTCGAACATCTCGAAGACCGCGCTGAAGGCGAGACAGACGCACACGGTCAGTGGAGCCGGCCAGCGGCTGCCGCGCAGCGGTGAGGTCCGGCTGAGCAACTCCCGCACCAGGATGGCGGGTACGAAGCCCTGCATGAGGTGCCCGAACCTGTCGTACGGATTGCGGTCGAGCCCCAGCCCGTCCCGCACCCAGTCGCCCAACGGGACCCGCGCGTACGTGTAGTGGCCCCCGACGGCGAGCACCAGTGCGTGGGCCGCGAGCAGACAGCACAGCAGGGTCGTGAGCGGAAACCGCCGCCGGGTCAGTACGATCAACGGCAGCCCGACCAGCACCCACACGGTCTCCCTGAGGAAATGGATCGGCGGTGACGCCGATACCGCGCCTCAGGCCGACTCACCACATCGTGGCGGGACGCGGATACCGATGGCGAGGGTGGGCCGACGCGTCACGAAAGGGTTTGCGCGCACCGGGAACTCTCCTGGGATCGTGGGGCGTTGGGGCTACGGAGAATGAAGCATTGGCCGAAGGTTCGGGCTGGCGAATCGAGCAGACAGACACGCGGAACCACTAGTACGGACGACTGGACCTGAACCAAGCGGACACACCAGTTGATCGGAATCGAGCAAGCGGGCAACGACGCGATGTGATGACCTGCAACCCGATGTGGCGAAAGTAATGAGTTTCTTACGGTCATGACACGTACGGGTGGGCGTCGAGCATCGTGAGACCGCGGAAGGATCCCTCGTGCGACCGTTCACCCTCAACTATGCCTTGCCCACGGGGCAGTCGGCCGCAGTGCCCCCGTACCACTTCGATGTGTCCCTGCAGTTGAATGTGCTGCCCGACGGACGCCCCGCGGTCAGCGATCGCGCGCTCCTCATGGCCATGGGCACCACGACGTCCACGGCCGGTTCCCAGACGCACTTCGACGACTGACGGCCGACCGAGCACATGACCGTACTCATTCTCACGGCCGAGCAGGACGTCACCGCCGACATGGTGGTGGCCAAACTGCATGAACGGGGCGTGCCCATGGTGCGCCTCGACCCCGCCGATCTGCCGGGAAAGGCGGTGCTGTCGGCCGACTACGCCCACGGTGACTTCGACGGCTATCTGTCGGTCAACGGCCATGTGCTCAGCATGGGTGGCCTGCGCTCCGTGTGGGTGCGCAGGCCGGGTGAGCCCGCCGCGCACGCCGCCGAGCCCTCGCCGTGGCTCACGGCCGAGACCCGTCAGGCCCTGTTCGGCATGCTCTACTCCGCCTCCACCCGCTGGATGAACCACCCGCGCCGTGCCGAGCAGGCCCGGCACAAGCCCTGGCAGTTGCGGGTCGCCCACAGCAGCGGCTTCGCGGTGCCGCCGACCGTCATCACGACCGCTCCGCGGGTGGCCCGGCAATTCGTCGAGGAGTACCGGGACGTGGTGGTGAAGTCCGCCTCGGGGCCACCGCCCGGCGAGCCGCCGGCGGCCCTGCCGACCACGCTCATCGGACCCGGTGCGGACTTCTCCGGGGTCGCGGCCGGTCCCGCGCTGCTCCAGCAGTACATTCCCAAGCGTGCCGACATCCGGCTGACCGGCGTCGGCACCCGCCTGTTCGCCGCCCGGAAGGCCGCCGTGCCCGGGCAGATCGACGGGCGGTTCGGCGACACCGGACACGTCTGGGAGGCCGTCGCGGTGCCGGACCGTATCGCCCGCTCCGTCCACGACTATCTGGCCCTCACCGGACTCGCGTACGCCGCCTTCGACTTCGCCGAGGACGAGGCGGGCGTCTGGTGGTTCCTGGAGGGCAACCAGGGCGGCCAGTTCGGCTTCATCGAGCTGGAGACCGGCCAGCCCATCGCCGACGAGGTCGCCCTCTGGCTGTCGCAGCGACGACCCGAACTCCGCATCCCCGAACGGCACTTCTGACGCCGAGGGGAAGGGGATTCGGGATCGCGGCTACGTTGCCTGAAAGGTCGTCAGGAAGACGTCCAGCGCTCGCTGGTTGCCGGAGGTGTTCCAGTCGTCGGCCGGGGTCGTCCAGCGCAGGGAGAAGCCCCGGTTGTCGCCGATGAGGAAGCCCCGGCCGAAGGTGCGCTCGCGGACCCCGTCGGATACGGACAGCCACTCCATGTCGGCCCCCTGGTAGCCGCGATAGTCCACGGCACGGATGTCACCCACCCGCTTGTAGCCCGCGGAGGCGCTGCGCAGGGACGGCTCCAGTTCACTCCAGACAGCGACCGGATCCGTTCCCAGCCGGGTGCTGTAGGTGACGGCCAGCGTGCGCGGGTCACCGCTCGCGCCGAAGGTGATCCGGTAGGACTGGTCGTCAGCGTTCTTGGTCCGCAGGGGTTTCCAGCCATCGGGGAGGCGGAGGGAGAAGCCCTCGGGCGCGCGGTAGAGGGAGAAGCCGGCCGTGGCCTTCTCCCCGCTGGTGGAGGAGGGGGACGGAGTGGGCGACGCCGGTGGTGTCCGCGGGGGGAGCGTGGCGACACCGGACGAGCCGGGCGACGGGTGGCCGGGAGCGGTCGGTGAGGGAGCCGCGCCGGATGCGGAGGTCTCCCCGTCGGGCAGTCCGCCCGCAGCGGTGAGCACGGCGAAACAGACGACCGTCACGGCCAGCGCCCCACCCACGAGCACGGGCGTGCTGACGGATCGTCCGCGCCACACCCGTGCCGATCGCCGGGCGATGACGCCGACGTCCAGGAAGAAGGGCAGGGGCGCCGTAGACCTCGCACTGGCGAAGTCCTCCTTGAGGATGCGGGTCAGGGCCTCGCGTACGACCGGCTCGGGCACCCGTTCCCCGAGATCCCTGCGCAGCAGACCCTGAATGACCGGACCGAGCGGTCCTGCGTTCAGCGGGGCCCGGATCGGCAGCCGGTCCACCGCGCGGAGTGTGGCGTCGAGCCGCCCACGGTCCTGGATGGGCGGCCGGCCCTCGACCATCGCGTACAGGATCGCGCCCAGCGCCCACAGGTCCGCCGCCGGTCCTGTGCCCTCGCCACGGGCCTGCTCGGGAGCGGCGTACGACGGCGCGGTGACGCGCGGCGAGCCGGTGGCCCCCATGAGGCCGAATCCGCTCACCGTGACCGCGCCCCGTTCGTGCACGCTGACGTGGCCGGGGCTGAGATCGCCGTGCGTCAGCCCCTTGCGATGGGCGGCCGCGAGGACATCGAGGATGCCGAGCCCGATGCGGGCCGCCCGGACGCAGTTCACGGGACCGCGTCCAAGGAGGTCGGTCAGCGGGTCGCCCGGGGACCGCTCCGTGACCGTCCAGACGAACTCGTGCTCCTCGATCACGTCGACGACCGTGGCCACTCGGCCGGGACAGTCCAGCCCCAGGAGTTCGGACTCGCGCAGGATCCGGGCGGCCCTGTGGCGCTCCGCCTCCTCGCGCCACTGCTCCGGGACCCGCGACCGGATCAAGGTGACCGGCCGGTCGAACTCCACGTCCTGGCCGTGCCAGCCGACGCGCCCCTCTTCCTGGAGGACGACTTCGAGCAGCCGGTATCTCCCGGCGACCAACTCGCCCGTAGAGTCTTGCACGTTGACCATGTCATCCCTCGCTGCGCACCGGGCTCTCACCTTTTCCCGGACATACGGAGGGTGTGACGTCGAGCACTCAACGGCCGACGGTTCCAGGGGCCTGTTTTCCCCGAACTTCCCTACGGGCGCCCACGTGTGCGAAAGGAACAGGCCAGCCGCCCGTGACGGTCAGAGACCCGTGCCCTTGCCGATGTACGAGTCCGCGAAGGTGGCCGCCGCGGCGGGTGAGCCGAGGATCCGCCGCAGCCGCGCGCCCGCGGCCCCCGCCCGGTAGCGATCGCCCGACGACGGCCCGTGCAGCAACTCCGCGAACCACTGCGAGAATTCCTGGTACTCCCACACGCGCCGCAGACAGGCCGCCGAGTAGTCGCGCAGCCCGCCGGCGTCACCCGTCCCGAAGCAGGCGATCAGCGCGTCCGCCAGGAGCAGCGCGTCGTACAGCGCCAGGTTCATGCCCTTCGCGGCGATCGGTGCCACGAGGTGCGCGGAGTCGCCGGCCAGGAACAGCCGTCCGTACGTCATCGGCTCCACGACGTAGCTGTGCATGTCGAGGACCCGCTTTTCGGTCAGCCGTCCCTCGGTGAGCGGTGGAGCCCCCGGCACCGACAGCCGGGCGTGGAGCTCCGACCACACCCGTTCGTGCGGCCAGTTCTCCGGGTCGTCGCCGGGTGTCACCTCCAGGTAGTAGCGGGTGACCTGGGGGCTGCGGGCCATGTGCGCGGCGAATCCACGCGGGTGGACACCGAAGACGACACAGTCGCAGGACGGCGGGGCCTCGGCGAGCAGCGCCAGCCAGCCGACCCCGTAGTCGTACCGGGCCATCGACCCGCTCTCCGGCGGCACGTAGGTGCGGGTCACTCCGCGCGCGCCGTCGCAGCCGGCGATCACCTCGCACACGATGCGCCGGCGCTCACCCGTGGCCGGATCCGTGTACAGCACCGAGGGCTGGTCGCTGTCGATCGCGTGCAGGGCCACATCCCGTACGCCGAACCGGATGTCGCCGCCGCGCACATCGGCGTACTCGCGCACCAGGTCGGTCACCAACAGCGGCTGCGGATAGACGAAGTGGCGGTCCCCGGTCAGCTCGGCGTACCCGAACCGGTGACGTTCGCCGTCGATCCGGAACTCGCACTCGCTGTGCGGCTGCGCCCGCTCCACCAGCCGGTCGGCCAGCCCCCGTTGGTGCAGGGCGCGCACCGCCCACTCCTCGATGAACCCCGCCCGGGGCCGCTGTTCGATGAACTCCCGGCTCTCGTTCTCCAGGACCACGCAGTCGACGGACGCGGCGCGCAGGATGTTGCCGAGGGTGAGACCGGCCGGTCCCGCGCCGACGATGACGACGGGGACGCGCTGTACGGCTGTGGGGGAGGGGGTGATCACCCGAGCATTATGACGGTGACCCGTCAACGCCGGACATCCCCCTCGGGCGGAACTCGTCGAGCACACGTTCATCGCACGGGGGCACGCGCCTCGCTTGCGTGGCGGTCCACCGCACCCGCTCCACGCAGCGTTGCCCTCGCTTTGACCGGCCGCGGGAAAACGCCAGGGCGCGCCACCCCTTCCGCCGCATAGAAATATTTACCACCATGCATATGCCCAGGGGCTGATGCGCCGTCGCGGGCCCGCTGGCTGTGTCTTTCTCCGCGTCTGCCGAGCGGAGTGGAATATCCGGGAGTGGGCCATGACGAACGCGATGTGGATGCAAAGCGTGGAGTGGCTGGCCGCGGCCGCCAGGGACCCCCGGGCGTGCAAATGGGAGTGGGATCACGGCAACGGTGGCGTGCTCCTGGAAGCCGGGCGCTTCTGGGACGTGCTGAGCGTTCCCGAACCGCTGGGCCTGCTCGCCCTGGACATCCTGTGGTGCGAACCGCTTCAGGTACCGGGGCCCACGCTGGTGGACTGCGCGGCCCACCGCGTCGGCTTCTTCCTGCCGCCCGATCCCGCCAGCCGCTGGGAGGGGTCGGGCCTGCGCCACCTCGGCAAGGGCTCGTGGGTCGCCGTACCGCCTCCGTACCGGTCCGCGGGATTCCTGGAGTGGATCATCCCTCCGGACGGGACCGGCGCCCTGCACCCCGCCCTCCCCCTGGAGCTGGCGCTGCGTCAGGCCAACGGAACGCTGGCCGTCCTGGCGCCGCTCAGCGAGGAGTAGTCCTCACCCAGCGCGGGAGGCCGCGGGGCACGGGAACCGCGGGCACGGGCCCGGGGCTGGGCTGGGGTTCGGATTCGGATTCGGGGTCGGCCTCGTCCGCCTGCGGAGCCGGCGCGGCGAAGGAAGCCCACAGCACCTCACGCGCCTCGCGACGCTCCGGGACCAGGCGGCCCTTGGCTCGCCACTCCACGACGAGCTGGGCGTAGATCGGCGGATGGCTCCGGTAGTCGTTGGTCAGTTCGGCGCACGGGCTGCCCGTGCGCAGACGGGTCGTAACGCGCCGCAGTGCTGTGTGAGTGCTGTCCATGCCGGGGCAACGTCCGCGTCCACGCCGGTGGTACGCGCGCTTGCCGCCGCCCACCGAGTCGGGTGAGTGCGCCCCCCGATCGGAGCAACGCCATCGCACAGCGAGGCCCCCGCGGGCGGGGTGCCCCAAGTCGTGTGACTCCTATGCGGCCCCGTAGTAGTGCGCCTGCCCCCCACGCCACTTCACCCAGGCCGGGTCGTCCAGGAGATCTTCCGCGTCCGGCAGGCCTGCCCGGCCCAGAAACTCCAGCAGGTCCTCGTCCGAAAAGGCCACGCCGAGATTCTCACCCCGCGCGGTCACCTGGCGGCCGCCGGTGCCCAACGCTGGATGCACGATCAGGGGTGCGCGTCCGGACATGTTTCCAGCATCGTCCTGAGTGCGGCGACGCGCATCCGGACGGGTGCACCCTCGACGGCAACCTTCCAGTGGTTGAATTCAGAATCAAGCGCTCACGCCTCGGCCCGTACGCGGAGGTGCTCCGCGGAGGTGCTGCGCACAGGTACTCGGCGGACCGCACATGCTCAGTTCAGGCCGAAACGCTCCGCCCAGGACATGACGTCTCCGGGGGCCGCGTTGCCCCCGCACAGCACCAGCCCGAGCCGCGCCCCGTCACCCACACGTTCCCGTACCCGCCGGGCCGCGGGCAGCAGACAGCCCGCGGCCGGTTCGGCCCACACCTTGGCGTGGTCGGCGAGGTCGAGAATGCCCTGGACCGCCTCGCGGTCCGGGATCACGAGCACGTCGTCGACCAGGGCGGACACATGGTCGTAGGTCAGGTGCGAGACGGCGGGTGCGCTGAGCGTGGTCACGATCGACGACAGTGCCACCGGTACCGGACCGCCCGCGGCCAACGCCTCCGACATGGCCTGCGCGCCTTCCGTCTCCACACCCCAGATCCGCACCCCGGGCCGCAGCGTGCGCAGTGCCGCGGCGACACCGGAGATCAGCCCGCCGCCCCCGATGCTGACGAGCACGTCGGTCAGTTCGCCGGCGTCGTCGGCGAACTCCAGGCCGACGGTGCCCTGTCCGGCGATCACGAGCGGATCGTCGAAGGGGTGGACGGGCGTCAGCCCCTCGTCCCGCAACCGCTCCATGAGCGCGAACGCTTCGTCCATGCCGTCGGTCAGTCGCAGGAGGGCGCCGGTCGACTCCACGATCTCGGCGGACCGCGCCGGGGCCGACCGCGGCATCACCACGGTCGCCTTCACATCGAGCGCGGCGGCCATCACCGCGAGCGCGATCCCGTGGTTGCCGCCGCTCACCGCCACGACACCCGCCGCGCGCTCGGCCTCGCTCAGCGCGAGCAGCTTTGCCGTCGCGCCACGCGCCTTGAACGACCCTGTGCGCTGCAGCAGTTCCAGTTTCACCGTGACCGGTGCGTTCAGCAGCGACGACAGCCCTGGACTCGGCACCGTGGGTGTTCGCACGACATGGCCGGCGATCCGTTCGGCCATGGTCCGGATCTCCGGGATACCGATCAAGGCAGTCAACGCAGTCAACCTTTCCGCATGGCCATGGCTCAACAGGGCACCCTGCCCAACATCGTCCGGCGCTGAACCCCGCCCCGCAGGACGTCCCCGCAGCAGCGCACCCCCGCAGCGTGCTCCCTCAGCGAAGCGTCTCGGCCCAGTTCGCCGGAACGCGTCCGGCCGGTCCGGGGGTGGGCTGGTCGGCCGGGTGGCTCGCCGGGGGAGCGAGGCCGGGCCCCGACTCGTACAGCTCGGACGTGTCGTAGTTCCAGAACCAGCTCTCGCCCGGCTCGAAGCTGCGGATGACGGGGTGCCCGGTGCTCCGCGCGTGGGCGGTGGCGTGCTTGGCAGGCGAGTCGTCGCAGCAGGCGATGTGACCGCACTGCGCGCAGCGCCGCAGATGGAACCACCACCCGCCGACGGCGTCGCACTCGACGCAGCCGGTGCCGCTCGGCGGGACGGTGGGGTCGATTCCGGTCGAGGTGGTCATGACGGCTCCTCGGAGGTGTCCGTGACGGTCAGCGGAAGACGTACCTGGAAACGGGTGTCGTCGGGCACGGACCGCACTTGGAGGCTCCCGCGGTGTTTGTTGACGACGATCCGCCACGAGATGTCCAGGCCGAGCCCGGTGCCCTCACCGACCGGCTTGGTGGTGAAGAACGGGTCGAAGATGCGGTCGCGGATCTCGGCGGGCACCCCGGGCCCGGTGTCGCGGAACTCGACGAGCGCCTGGTCCCCGTCGAGCGCCGTGCGCACCGTCAGCGTCCCCTCGCCGTCCATCGCCGACACGGCGTTGTCGATGAGGTTGGTCCATACCTGGTTCAACTCGCCCGGATAGGCGGGGATCTTCGGCAGCGTACGGTCGTACTCCTTGACGACCTTGACGCCGGGGCCCATCTTGCCGGAGAGCATCATCAGCGTGCTGTCCAGCAGTTCGTGCAGATCGGCGACCTGGTAGGGCGCCCGGTCGAGCTGCGAGTACTGCCTGGCCGCGTTCACGAGGTGCGAGACACGGGCCGTGGAGTCCTCGATCTCGTTCATCAGGAGCTCGGTCTCCACGGTGTAGTTGAGCCACCGGACCGCGCCGTCGAGGGACTGCTCGTCGACAGCGGCCGCGACCTGGTCCAGCCAGTCCGTGTCGAGACCCGCCTGCACGAACGTCGGTGCCAACTGCCAGCCGCCCGCGATGCCGTGGTCGTCGAGCCAGTCGGCGAGGGCGTCCTCCCGGTCGGACGCCTCCAGAGGGCTCAAGGGCGTGGCCTTGGCGACCTGTTCTGCCGTGCGCTCCTGGATCTCGACGAGGGTCTCCAGAGCGTCGCGCGCGTACGGGCCCGCCGCGATCATGCCCAGCTTGTGCCGCATGCCGGCCACCCGCTCGCGCAGCGCCGAGGTGGCCCGGACCGCGGCGGCCGCCGGGTTGTTGAGCTCATGCGTGAGTCCGGCCGCCAGCGAGCCGAGCGCCAGCAGCCGCTCGCGCTGACCGATCGTCCGCTGGGTCTTCTGGCTGCCGAAGAACATCCCCTCCAGCAGATGCACGGCCATGGGGAACCAGTCGCGCAGGATCGCCGAGAACGTCTGGGCGGGCAGGACGAAGAACCGCGAGGGCTCGATGACCCGCATGGAGCCCTTGTAGACCGCCTGGTCCTGGCCGGCCAGATACGCCTGCATGGCCCCCGCGTACACCCCGCGCTGGGAGCTGCGGCTGATCTCCACGTCGTCCCTGCCGACCAGGCGCGACATCACGACGGTGCCTTCGAGGAGCACGAAGAAGCAGGTGGCGGGCTCGCCCTCGCGGTACACATCGCCGGGCTCGAACATCTCCACCCGGCCTTCCCGGCACAGCCGGTCGAGCTGCTCAGTGTTCAGCTTCTCGAACAGGAACAGCGTGCTGAGCTCGGCCGCATCGCACGGCATCGGGCGCCCGCTCATGACCGCTCCAGGTACCCGCTCATGACTGCTCCAGATAACGGTGGACGAGCATGACGGCCATGGCTCCCTCTCCGACCGCGGACGCGACCCGCTTCGCGGACTCGGCGCGCGCGTCTCCCGCGACGAACACGCCGGGCACATTGGTCTCCAGGTGGTACGGCGGCCGGTCCAGCTCCCAGCCCGGGGGCGGCTGTCCGTCGGGCGTCATGTCCGGGCCGGCCATGATGAACCCGCGTTCGTCCCTGAGGACGGTCCCCTCCAGCCAGTCGGTGAGCGGGGCCGCGCCGATGAACACGAACATCCACTGCGCGTCGACGAGTTCGGTGTGCCCGCTCGCCACATCGCGGAGGGTGAGCTGCTCCAGATGGTCCGTGCCGTGCGCTGCCTCGACGACCGTACCGGTGCGCACCGTGATGTTGGGTGCCTCGTCGATCTGCTGGACCAGATAGTGGGACATCGATGCGGACAGCGAGGAGCCGCGGACGAGGATGGTGACGGACTTCGCGCCCCGCGCCAGGTACAGGGCGGCCTGCCCGGCCGAGTTCGCCCCGCCCACGATGTACACGTCGTGCCCCTGGCAGGCGGCCGCCTCGGTCAGCGCCGAACCGTAGAACACCCCGCAACCCGTCAGGTCCGCGATACCGGGCGCCTCCAACTGCCGGTACGACACACCGGTCGCCAGGATCACGGCGTGCGCGGCGATCGCGGAACCGTCGGAGAAGCGGATGGTGTGCGACGCCCCGGTGGCCTCGAGACCGGTCACCTCGCGCGCGGTGAGGATCTCGGCGCCGAACTTCGCCGCCTGCCGCCGCGCCCGGTCGGTGAGCTGCGCCCCGGACACACCGTCCGGGAAGCCGAGGTAGTTCTCGATCCGCGAGCTCTGTCCCGCCTGCCCGCCGGTCGCCGACCGCTCGACGAGGACGGTCCGCAGCCCTTCCGACGCGCCGTACACGGCGGCCCCGAGACCGGCCGGACCGCCGCCGATCACGACGAGGTCGTAGAACTCCTCCGTCGGTGTCGTGGCCAGCCCCACCCGCGCCGCCAGATCCGGGTCCTCGGGCTCCACCAGCGGCGTACCGTCCGGCGTGATCACCAGCGGCAGCCGCCCCCCGTCCTGCCCGGCGGCGGCCAGCAGCCGCTGCCCCTCCGGTGTGTCGGACGCGTACCAGCGGTAGGGCACCTGGTTGCGGGCCAGGAATTCCCGGACGCCCGAGGTGCGCGCGGAGTACCGGTGCCCGACCACCTTGCACATCGGCACGGGCCGGTAGTCGCTGGCCCGCCACGCGTCCAGGAGATCGTCCACGACCGGATAGAGCTTCTCCTCCGGCGGATCCCACGGCTTGAGCAGGTAGTGATCGAGATCGATCACATTGATCGCGTCGATCGCCGCGTTCGTGTCCGCGTACGCGGTCAGCAGCACGCGCCGGGCGCCCGGATACACGTCGAGCGCCTGCTCCAGGAACTCGATGCCGTTCATCTGCGGCATCCGGTAGTCGGCGAGGATCACCGCCACCTGGTCGCCGCGCAGCTTCAGCTCCCGCAGCGCGTCCAGCGCGGTCTCCCCGGATTCGGCGCGGACGATCCGGTGCGCCTCGCCGTAGCGGCGCCTGAGGTCGCGGGCCACGGCACGCGACACCCCGGGATCGTCATCCACGGTCAGAATGACGGTCCGCGCCGGACCGGCGGCCTGTGTCATACGCCTCCCACCCCGAGCGGGTCGGTGTCGTCCCGGCCGCGCGTACGCGGTTCGGCCGGTTTACGGCTCAATCGTATGTACGATCGGTCACCTTTGCTCGGAATCCGGGCGCTCACGCGAAGGGCGCGAGGGTGTCCGCCCGGGGCGGCAGGGTGTCGCGGACCGTGGGGCCCGCCCGGGGGCCGCGCCTTACGACTGATTCCCGAGGCGGAAGACGGACCGGGCGTTGCCCGACAGGAACAGCTCGGTGGTCTCATCGTCCAGGCGCAGGTCGGCGAGGTGCTCCAGCGCCTGAGCCGGCGTGATCATGGGGTAGTTGGAGCCGAAGAGGACCTTCCGGCGTCCCCGGCCGCGCAGATACTCCACCAGCTCGGGCGGGTAGCGGCGGGCGGTGTACGCGCTGGTGTCGATGTAGACGCGCGGGTGCTTGTCGGCCACCGCGATCATCTCCGTGGTCCACGGGTAACCGATGTGCCCGCAGACGATGGTCAGTTCGGGGAAGTCGATGGCGACCTGGTCGATGTACGGGATCGGCCGGCCGGTCTCCGAGGGGCGCAGCGGTCCGGTGTGCCCGACCTGCGTGCAGAACGGGACGCCGAGCTCGGCGCAGGCGGCGTACAGCGGGTAGTAGAGCCGGTCGGTGGGCGGCAGCTGCCACAGCCACGGCACGATCCTGAGCGCCACGAACCCGAGTTCCTCGACGGCCCGCCGCAGTTCTCGTACGGCGGCGACCGGCTTCGCCAGATCCACGCACGCCACGCCACGCAGCCGCCCCTCGGACTGGGCGACGAACTCGGCGACCTCGTCGTTGCTGATGAGCGGCCCCTGCGGCCCGTACCAGGCCGCGGACAGCCCGATCTCCACGTCGGCGGCCGCCAGCGCCGCCACCGTGGTCTTGACCGGCAGGGGTTCTTCCAGCATTCCCATGCCCGTCCAGCGGCGCAGCGACTCGAACATCTCGTGGTTGGAGTGGCGGAGGGTGGGGTGCTGCATCCAGGCGTCGACGACCGGCATGATTCCGTGCCTTCCCGAGTCTGTGGCTAAGCGGTTGCTTACCCCGACCCTAGGGGTATCCGCGCTCCACGGACAGGCCGTTGCGCGACCGGCCGCCGGAACGCCGACCGAGGAGACCACGGACGCGGGCCGCGCCGTGGTCTTCGCGGTGGCGCCCGACACCGTCTTCGGGTCGGCAGGGGCGAGCGCTTCAGCCAGACCCGCTGGCGCTTCACCCGCTGACCACGGCATCGACGAGAGCCGTCAGCGCCGAGGCGAGCCGTGCGAACCCCGGGCCCGCAGGCCCTCCCGGTTCGGTCATGTACGTGTCCCGCCGGATCTCCACCATCAGGGCGGTGACCCGCGGCTCCCTCTCGTAGAACCTCAGCGGTACGTACGCACCGGAGAACGGGCTGTCGAACCCCACATCGCCGAGGACCGCGAACGCCTTTTCCGCGAGGGTGACCAGCTCGGGCGGCGTGTGAAAGGCGTCGGTCCCGACGCAGATGTGCGGCCGCGGCCCGTCGCCGTGCAGCTCGTACGGCAGCCGAGCCGACGGATACGAGTGGACGTCGACGATCACGGCGCGCCCGGTGGCGGCTAGCCGGTCGGCGACCGCCGCCGTCATCGCCCGTGCGTACGGGTGGAAGTAACGGTCGATCAGCGGCCGCGGATCCACGTCCGCGGGCCGCAGGGGCCTGCGATGCGTGGTGCGTGTGTAGACCGCGCCCATCCCGACGGCCAGCATCTCCTCGCGCTCGTCGGGAAAGCGTTCGGGATCGATGACCAGCCGGGACAGCCGGTTGACGAACCGCCACGGCGTGCGTCCCGCCGCCTCGGCCACGGCCTCGGCCAGCTCCGCGGTGTGCGCGTCCGTGATGTGGTCCAACTCGCGCTCCAGCGCCGCGTCGTCGAGCACGATGCCGTCGCGCACCGGCACCGGGAGGTGCCGCGAGGAGTGCGGCACGTGCAGGATCACGGGCGAGTCGACCGCGCCGGGGAGGAGCTCGAAGGAATCGGGGGTGTCGTCCATACGAGATTCCTATCCCAGGCTCGATTCCTGTCCTGCCCTCAGCCGTCGCCACTTCTTCCGTGCCGCGCGTAGTGCTCGATCAGCGCCGCTCGCGTCGTCTCGAGCCGGTGGGCCAGGATGGCGCCGATCGTCCGGGTCAGGGACAGCTCCAGCGTCGGATCCTGGTCGCACAGGGTGCGTACCCGAGCGGCGTCGAACTCGTAGGCGCGTACGGGACTGAAGGCCTCGGCGCCGAAATCCCATGTGTGGGGCGGAAACAGCCAGGACCAGCCGAGCAGATCACCTGGCCCGAGGGTCGCCACGGAGATGCGTCTGTCCGCGACGACCTGCTGGTAGAGGGAGACCGTTCCGGAGCGGACCACCCAGAAACGGTCCGCGGTTCCGCCTGCCTCGAAGATCCTCCCGTCCTCGGGGAACGCGACCTCGCGGGCCACGCTCATCAGCCGTTCGCGATGTTCGCGGGAGAGGGCGGGCAGGAGCCGGAGAGCAGTGGACATCGCGGACCTCCATCGCACCGCCGCCATGACGCGCGGCTCGGCGGCACCTGTCGTACCGGTTGAATCCCATCACCCTCTATTGGAGCCCGATCCGCGGATTCCGTCGCGTCGTGGGCGGGGTGACTTCCTCCGGGCGCGTATGCGCCGGCCACGTCAGCACCGCCAGCGCCGCGAGCGTCAGCAGCCCCCCGACCAGGAAGGTTCCGCGCACCCCGATGGCGGACAGCAGGGCGCCTCCGGTCAGCGCGCCCGCCGCGACGCCCGCGTTGAAGGCGGCCGAGTTCGCCGCCAGGGCCGGCTCCGTCCGCCCGGGCGCGACGCGCAGCACCTCACTCTGCGTGGCCATGACGAAGGGGCCCACCGACGCCCCCAGCAGCATCAGCATGGCGACCACCACCGCCTGGCTGCGCCCGCCCGCGTACAGGCCCAGCAGGGCCATGGCCTGGGCCACTACCGGCACGGTCAGGCTCGCCCTCCGTGCTGCGCGAGGCGGAGCTGCTGGTGTCGCACCGGCGGGGTCTCTACGTCCTGTACGGGCGCACGGCGCTGGGGGAGGCGCTGGCAGCTGGGGGAGCAGGACGGGACGCGGCCTTGGAGGTCCTATACGGCGGCCTTGGAGGTCACGGTGAAGTGCGCCCCGTCGGGGTCGCTGAGGACCGCCTCCGTCGAGCCGACCCCCTGCTGATGGGCCGTGCCGCCGTGCGCTCGCGCGGCCCGGGCACAGGCCTCCACGTCGGAGACCGCGAAGTGGATCTGCCAGTGCGGCCGGATGGTGGGATCGGGCGCCGCCCCCACCGCGCCCGAGTGGATCCTGGCCACGACCTGCTCCTGACTGCGCAGGACGACCTCGTTCTCCTCGTAGCGGACCTCGCAGCATCCGGGGGTCGAGGATGCCCAGTCCAGAACCTCTCCGTAGAACAGGGCGGCGTCGAAGGCGTCGCGGGTGTGCAGCCGTATGAAGACGGGTGCCGCGCGGCGCCACGTCTCCCAGCCGGACACCAGTTCGCCCTCCCAGATACCGAAGACCGCCCCGTCCCGGTCGGCCAGCAGTGCCGCCCGGCCCGGCGGCAGTGAGATCGGGCCCACCGCGGTCGTACCCCCGCGCTCCTGGCTACGGGCTACCGTCTCGTTCGCACTCGACACGGCGAAGTAGGCGGTCCAGGCGACCGCCGTCCTGGCCACGAAGTCCACCTCTGAGAGCCCCGCGACGGGGACCTTGTCGACGCGGGCGATCCGGTACTGCTCGCCCATCTTGCTGTCGGAGTCCCACTCCCAGCCCAGTACGGCGTGGTAGAAGTCCTCCGCGGCCCGCAGGTCGCGTGTGGTCAGGCTGACCCAGCACGGCGCTCCGAACACCGACTGACTGGTGACGACTCCACCGTGGCGGTTTCCATAGCTCTTCATCGCCGTACCGTCCTGACGTCACTGGCCGGCAGCGGTCGCGGGTCGATGGCGCGGGTGCCTGCCGGAAGAGGCCCTCGGCATACCTCCGGGATCAGCCCAGCCATAGCCAGAGGAGGCCTCCCGTACCGGAAGGCCCCCGACGGCATCACTAGCACCTGCGTATCCGCTGTCCCATCAGCTACAAGCATCCCCCGCCTCGGCTCCCCGCGCACCACGCGCCGAGTCTGGCGTGGCCGCTCCCGGGGCGGGAGCGGCCACGCAGGGCTTTGTTGAAGCTTCAGGGGTTGAGAAGACCTGTGGCGCGGACCGTACCGGCGGATGATGAGGGCCGGGCGGCAGCAGGTCCGTCGGGCAGGCCGCGGGCCCGGTCGAGGCGGAGGGGGCGACGATGGGGACGACTGAGACCACCGGCGACACATGCGGCGCAGGAGACGGCTCCGGCACGGGCGGGGCGGGCGGCTTCGCAGAGCCGCGCGGGGCGGACGAGGGGAGCGGCTTCGTCGGGCTGCGGGCGGACGGCGCGGGTGGCGCGGGCGGTGCGCGTGGCGCCGGTGGCGCGGGCGGTGCGGATGGCGCCGGTGGCGAGGACGGTGCGGGCGGTGCGGATGGCGCGGTCGGCTTCGCCGAGTTGCGGGCGCGCGAGTTCGGCCGCGCGGCACATCGGGCCAGGCTCGTGTCCTCGACGGGCATCGCGGTGCGGCGGCCTAGCGTGGTGCACCGAAAGGCGCGATCTTGTGACGCCGGACCCCTGTTGACGCGGTGGGTGACGCGATGTGCTGGAGTGCGACGGCCGATCTGGCAGCAGGTGCCGGGATCGCCGCTGTCGGAGTGGCTTGTGTGACGCAGGTGCGCAGTTGGGGGGATCTCCCGCTGGCCGCGCTGCCGTTGCTGCTCGGAGCCCACCAGATCATCGAGTCCGTGGTCTGGGACGCGGGCGGAGGGACGGGTCCCGCCACCGTCGCCTGGGCTGTGATCGCCCTTCCGCTGCTGGCGGTGTGGGTGCCGGCGGGCGTGGTGTGCGCGGTGCCGGGGCGTGCCCGGCGCCGGCTGACGCTCCCGCTCGCGTCCGGCCTCGCGACCGCGGCGGCCCTCGCGTACGCCCTCGCCACCGGTCCCGTGACGGCCGAGATCCGCGGCCACACCGTCGGCTACGTCATCGACCTGTCCCACCCGGAACTGCTCGTCGCGGGCTACCTCCTCGCCACCGTCGGCGCGCTGCTGCTCTCCGGCGATCGCGGACTGCTGTCGCTCGGCGCCCTGGTGGCGGTGGGGGCGGTGATCTGCTGGGCGCTGTGGGAGCTGGAGTTCGTCTCGACGTGGTGCGCGTTCGCGGCGGTGAGCTCGGTGGCCCTGCTCGGATGGGTGCGTACGCGGGACACGGTGGCACCGGCGACCTGACTAGTCCCTCCTGTGTGCGGTCGAGGTCGACCGTGCCGGTCAAGGTCGACGCATGATCAATCCCGCCGCGACGGCGCCGGACCGGTTCACCGGAAAACGTTGTCCGAGTCCTCCCAGAGCGACGGCTCACTGGTCGCGTACTCCCGCGGAACCCGCGACGACCCCTGATACATCGCCTCGATCTCGGCGGCGAACCGCCGAGTGATCTCATCGCGGCGCAACTTCATCGAGGGCGTGAGCAATCCGTTGGACAGATCGAAGAGCTCCGGGAGGACGCGGAACACCCGAATGGATTCCGAGCGGGACACGGTGCTGTTGGCGGCGCCGACCGCGCGTCTGACTTCCTCCCGCAGTTCGTTCTCCTCGCGCGCGTCCCGGACCGGTGTATCACCCTTGGCCCGGGACGCACGCCAGTGCGCGACGAATTCGGGATCCAGCGTGATGAGGGCCCCCACGCAGGGCCGGTTGTCGCCCACCACCACGGCATGATGGACGAGCGGGTGGGCCCGCAGGCGCTCCTCGAGAGCGGCGGGAGCCACACTCTTGCCGCCACTCGTGATGATGATGTCCTTCTTGCGCCCGGTGATGGTCAGATAACCCTCGGAGTCCAGACGGCCGATGTCCCCGGTGGCCAGCCAACCGTTGTGGAACGTCTCCTGATTGGCCTGGACGTCATTGATGTATCCCTGGAAGACCGAGGGCCCCCAGACGAAGATCTCCCCGTCGTCGGCCACGTGCACCTCCGTGCCCGGCAAGGGCTGTCCGACCGTTCCGATCTTCCCCCGCCCCACCGGCTGCGCCGTGATGCCTCCGCTCGTCTCCGTCAGCCCGTATCCGTCGTGCACGAAGATCCCGATTCCCGCGTAGAAGAGGGCGAGTTCACGGTTCAGGGGCGAACCACCCGACACGGCGCCGCACACCCTCCCGCCCAGCGTCGCGCGCAGCTTCTTGTACACCGTCTTCTCGTAGAGGGAGTGCTGCAGCCGCAGGTCGAAGCCGGGGCCGGGACCGGCGCCCAGGCGGTGACGCTCTTCGGCGGCGGCGAAGTCCTGCGCGGTGCGGACGGCACGCTCGAACAGCGCCCCACGGCCCGTCTGCTGGGCCGTTCGCAGAAAATTCTTGTAGATCTTCTCGAAGACGAACGGAACCGCGAACAGGAAGGTCGGCCGGAAGGACCGGAAGGCCGCGGAGAGCGCCTCCACCCGCAGATCGGGTTCATGTCCCATCAGGACGCCGCCGCGCAGACAGATCCCCTGGACCAAGAGGCCGTACACATGGGAGAAGGGGAGGAAGGCGAGGATGGCGGGCTGCTCTCCCGGAGGAGCCGTCGTCTGTCTCCAGCCTGCGAGCAGCGTGTCGCAGAGGCTCGCCACGTTGCGATGCGTCAGGGCGCAGCCCCTGGGGTGTGCCGTCGTGCCGGACGTGTAGGCGATGACCGCGGTCGAATCGGGCAGCACGATCCGGCGCAGCGAGTCGACCGTCGTCGCCGGTATCGCCTGGCCCCGGTCGGCCAGGTGCGACAGCGCCCCGGTGTCCAACTGCCAGACGTGGCGCAGGAACGGGAGCTCGGCACACGCCGAGCCGACCGTCATGGCGCCCTGCTCGTCCTCGACCACCACGGCGACGCAGTGCGCGTCCTTGAGGATCCACCCGACCTGGTCGTGCGACGACGTCGGGTAGATCGGAACGACTTCCGCGCCCACCGACCACAGCGCATGGCAGAGCACGGTCCACTCGTAGCGGGTACGCGCCATGATGGCCACGCGGTCGCCCGGGCGTAACCCCGACACGACGAGCCCGCGCGCCAGGTCGGAAACCTCGTCCCACAACTCGACGGCGGTCACCGGCACCCAGACCGGGGAGGAGGCATCGAGGCGGCGCGCGATCTGCGGAAGGTGAGGGGTGCGGTGTGCCGTTTCGAGGAGACTGTCGGCGAGTCCCCCCTGCAGCGGTGTTGTCGCCGGTGGAGGAAGGTCGGACTGGTGCATGCGCCGCTCCGGAATTCTCCTCAACGTGGCCGCACCCCACAGGCGCCGGTGCGAGGGTTCTCGAATGTAGCCCAGAAGGGCGACGGCCGCGCACGATTCACCGATCAGTTCGCCCGCCGCCGAATTCCCGTCCCGGCGCCGTCCCTTCTGATCCCCGGCTCACCCTTCCTAGTGCTGTGACCGCATAGGTTCGCCGGTTGGGTCAGGCCGCGTCGGCGAGGGCGCGTCCGCCCCAGCGGATGCCTTTCTCGCTGCGGATGCGGGCGCGTTCTTTGCGTTGGGCGGCCAGGACGTCGGGGTGGCGGGCGTTGGTGTTGCGCCAGCGCAGGTATGCGTGCAGCTCACGGGTCTGGACTGTGTGGTTCGGATGGTGGGAGTTGGCGAGGGTGAACTGCCGCAGTGGCCCGAAGTGCGCCTCGATCGGGTTGGCCCAGGAGGCGTTGGTCGGGGTGAAGCACAGCTCGACCTTGTTCTTCTGCGCCCACCGGCGGATCTTCGTGCCCTTGTGCGCGGAGAGGTTGTCCAGGATCACGTAGATCGGGGCGCCGTCCGGGCGGGCGGCCCGGACGGACTTGAGTGCGGCCAGGCTGTTGGCCGCTCCCTTGCGACGGCGGTTGACGCCCCACAAGGTGTCGTCGCCGATCGAGTAGCAGCCGTGGAAGTAGGTGACGCCGTGGGTGCGGTGGTAGGTCGCCGGGACTCGGTCGGGGCGGCCCTGCCCGGCCCAGCAGGCTCCCCCGGTGGGGCGGATGCCCAGCGGGCCGAACTCGTCAAAAGCGAATACGCGGTCGGGGAAGTTCTCCAGGACGTACTCGATCCGGTCGAGCTTGGCGTCGCGCTCAGGGTCGGTGGACTCCTTCCAGGTCTTGGTCCGCTGGAAGGTCACGCCGCGGCGGGCGAGCAGGCCGCGTAAGGTCTCGCGGCCGATTCGGATCACCCGGCCGTGGACTTTGCGCAGGTAGGCGACGAGTTTGCGCAGCGACCAGCGGGTGAAGGGCTGGCCGAGCTTGGCGGGGCGGGTGGTGGCCGTCTGGATGACGAAGTTCTCGTCGTCAGGGCTGAGCAGGCGGGGACGGCCTCCCGCCCATTGAGGGTCCAGGCAGGCCAGGCCGATCTCGTTGAACCGGTGGATCACATCGCGCACGGTGTCGTCGTCGGCCTGCACCAGCTGGGCGATCACCGGCACACGGTTCCCGCCGGCCGAGGCCAGCAGCATCATCGCCCGCCGATAGCGCACCGAACTCGTACTGCCACGGCGCACGATCTGCTGCAGACGCCGCCCCTCCTGGTCGGTCAGTCTGCGCACACGGACAGGCTCAGCCACCACGCCTCCAGCGATCAGATCGGATGTCACCGCACATCCAACCGCCACGACCACCAACCCGGCGAACCTATGCGGTCACAGCACTAGGGAAGGTCTCGGCCTGACAGACTCCGGAGCGTGCCCGACTTCGACATGCTCGTCATCGGATCCGGCCCGGGCGGCCAGAAGGCCGCCATCGCGGCGGCCAAGCTCGGCCGTCGGGTCGCCGTCATCGACCGCCCCGACATGGTCGGCGGGGTCTCCATCCACACCGGGACCATCCCTTCCAAGACCCTGCGTGAGGCGGTTCTGTATCTCACCGGCCTCACCCAGCGGGATCTGTACGGCCAGAGCTACCGCCTCAAGGAGGACATCACCGTCGCCGATCTGACCGCGCGCACCGAGCACGTGGTCAGCCGGGAAGTCGACGTCATCCGCAGCCAGTTGTCACGCAACCACGTCTCTCTCTTCGCGGGCACCGGCCGCTTCCTCGACGACCACACGATCGCCCTGCGCGAAGTGAACGGCAACGAACGGCAGTTGACCGCCGAGCGCATCGTCATCGCCACCGGCACCCGTCCGGCCAGGCCCGCGAGCGTCGAGTTCGACGGGCGGACGATCATGGACTCGGACAATGTGCTCAACCTGGAGCAGGTGCCGCGTTCCATGGTCATCGTCGGGGCGGGGGTGATCGGCATGGAGTACGCCTCCATGTTCGCCGCCCTCGGCAGCAAGATCACGGTGGTCGAGAAGCGGCCCGGCATGCTCGACTTCTGCGACGTCGAGGTGATCGAGTCGCTGAAGTACCACCTGCGGGAGCTGGCCGTCACCTTCCGGTTCGGAGAGACCGTCGCCGCGGTCGAACGTCATCCCCGAGGCACCCTCACGGTTCTGGAGAGTGGCAAGAAGATCCCCGCGGACGCCGTGATGTACTCGGCGGGCCGCCAGGGCCTCACCGACGAACTCGACCTGGACAAGGCGGGCCTGTCCGCCGACGCGCGCGGCCGCATCACCGTTGACGAGCACTACCGCACCGAGGTGCCGCACGTCTACGCCGTAGGGGACGTCATCGGCTTCCCCGCGCTGGCGGCGACGTCGATGGAGCAGGGCCGAACGGCGGCGTACCACGCCTGCGGCGAGCCGGTGAACCGGATGCACGACCTGCAGCCGATCGGCATCTACACCATCCCGGAGATCAGCTTCATCGGGCGGACCGAGGACCAACTCACCGAGGACCGCGTGCCGTTCGAGGTCGGCATCTCCCGCTATCGCGAACTGGCCCGGGGCCAGATCATCGGCGACTCGCACGGCATGCTCAAGCTGCTGGTCTCCCCTGAGGACCGCACACTGCTCGGCGTGCATTGCTTCGGCACCGGCGCCACCGAACTCATCCACATCGGCCAGTCCGTCATGGGCTGCGGCGGCACGGTCGACTACCTGGTCGACGCCGTGTTCAACTACCCGACACTCGCGGAGTCCTACAAGGTCGCCGCCCTGGACGCGACCAACAAGATCCGCCACATCGACCGCCTCAGGGACTGACCGCCGCGCCGCCTCCGAAGGTACCCGTCCCGCACCTGGGGCTCCGCCCCGGACCCCGCTCCTCGAACGCCGGAGCGGGCTGAAAGGGTTTGGCCCGTCCGGCGTTCGAGGACGAGCGCGTCAGCGCGACAGCGGGTGTCTGGGGGCGGCAGCCCCCAGGTACGGGACGCGTAGGGGCGGCGGGGGCGAAGAAAGCTCACACCGTCCCCAGGCAGCGCATCCCCTGGGACGTCTTCGTCACTTCCGGTAGCCGAGGATGGTCATCATGCCGGATTCGGAGTGGTACTGGTTGTGGCAGTGGAGCATCCACAGGCCCGGATTGTCGGCGTTGAAGTCGACCACGATTTTGCGGTGCGGCAGGACCAGGGAGGTGTCCTTGCGGGCTCCGACCGCGCCGAAGCCCTTCAGGGCGAACGTGTGGCCGTGCAAGTGCACGGGGTGGAACATATCGGTGGCGTTGATGAGGGTCAGACGGACCCGCTCGCCCTGCCGGATCGGATGGCGTTGTGTCACGGAGTAGGGCTGGTGGTCGAAGCTCCAGTCGTACTTCCTGTGGCCGCCGGTCAGCCTGAAGCGCAGCTCGCGGTCCGGGCGGCGGTTGCAGAGGGCCACGGAATCCTGCGGTACCAGGCGTCTGGCCGGTACGACCTGGCCGTTGAGCTCCCGCAGATGTACGGACCGGGGCGGGGCCCCGCCGCCGGTGCGCAGGATGGCCATGGCTCGTGCGTCCTTGCCCTCGGCGAGCGCGACCAGCGGGAACACTCCGTCCTTGGCGGTGATCAGCACGTCGTAGCGTTCGGCCATGCCGATCAGCAGCGCGTCGGTCCTCGCGTGCTGGACCGGGTAGCCGTCCGTGTGCGTGATCGTCATCTTGTGGCCGCCCAGGGCCACCCGGAACGCCGTCTCGCTCCCGGCGTTGATGATCCGCAGCCGGATGCGCTCGCCGGGGCGGGCCCGGAACACCGAAGGGGCGTGCGGGAGGCGGCCGTTGATCAGGTAGAACGGGTAGTCGACGTTGCCGCCCTCTCCCTGCAGCATGCGGCTGCGGGAACCGTGCAGCACGCGGGAGGGTCCGGCGTGCTTGTCGGCGTGCCAGCGGGCGCCCTCGTCGGCGTGTCGGGAACCGTCGTGCGAGGTGCCCTCACCCATGTCCATGTGCGCCATCTTTTTGCCGTCGAGCAACTGCGCGAGCACCCCGTCCGGGGTCGAACCGGCCACGCCGTCCACCCAGTCGTCCAGGACGATGACCCACTCCTTGTCGTAGGACAGCGGCTCCCGGGGGTCCTCGATGATCAGTGGGGCGTACAGGCCCCGGTCGACCTGCAGTCCCGAGTGCGAATGCAGCCAGTACGTGCCTGGGTGCGTCACGGCGAAGCGGTAGTTGAAGTCCGCACCGGGCCTGATGGAGTACTGGGTCAGGCCCGGTACGCCGTCCATGTCGCAGCGCATCCGGATGCCGTGCGAGTGCAGCGTCGTCGCCTCGGGCAGGTGGTTGGCGAGTGTGAGATCGAGGATGTCGCCCGCGGTTACCCGGATCTCCTTGCCGGGCAGCCTGTCGCCGTACGCCCATGTCCTGACGGTCGGGCCGCCCAGGTCGAGGGACGTCTCGGTGGCGATGAGCCTGAACCTGCGGACGGGTCCGGGCCCGCGTTCCTTCTCGACGGCGATGACCTCGGGATCGGACGGGTTCACGTATCCCTTGGGTCCCTTGGGGACGAAGGTGCCGCCGCTTTCGCGGAAGGCCCTGCCCCGCGCGTGCGGGCCTGCCTCCGCGTGCGGGCCGCTCCCCGCGTGCGGGCTGGCCACCGCGTACGGGTCACCCGCCGCGTACGGGTTGGCCCCCGTGTGCGGGTCGGCCCCGGGCGGGGAGGCGGCCGCCGAGTGCGAACCGGTTCCTGAGGGCGAACCCCCCCTGGAACAGGCGGCCAGGACTCCCGAGCCGATGGCCACGATCGAGGTACCGAGCAAGGTGCGCCGCGTGTGTTTGTCCATGACCGAATAACACACGTTTTGTGCCGCTCTGTGCGAGAACTGTGGCGGCGCGTCTCATAAGCAGTTGTCCATCTTTTTCGTACAGACGTGGGAGCCGTCCACACCGGCAGGTGCCCCGTCGAGGGCGCCGACCGGGTTGACTTCGGTAATCGGGGCGCGGTGGCGCCGACCGGGTGACCGTCGCTTTCGCACGCTCGTACTCCGGCGTCACCCGGCCGCCGGGCCGAGCGCTTCGATCCATCCGCGGATGGCTTCGGCCGTCGTCGTGGCGTGGTTCTCGAGCATGCTCAGATGGGTGCCGGGGACGTCCGCCGTGTCGTGCGGGCCGGGCCAGGAGGACTGCCACTGATCCGGCATGTGCGGCAGTGGCTCCGTGGCGCGCACCAGCAGCGTGGGAACATCCGTCGGCTCCGGATGCCAGCCGCGGAAGATCCGGGTGTACGCGCCCAGTGACAGCAGCGTCAGGTCGTCCACCGCGGTGTCGAACCGTCACCGATGGTGAGCGGGATCCGGGCGGGCAGGGCCAGCAGCCACGGTTCGGCCTCCCGGTCAGGGGTGATGTGGTACGAGTCCACCAGGACGAGCCCGGCCGGGGGCGTGCCGTCGGCCGCCAGACGTGTGGCGATGGCGTGTGCGACCGTTCCGCCCATGGAGTGACCCACGACGACGTACGGGCGGTCGCCGAGGTGGCGCCGCGCCCCCGGTGAGGCACACCCGCAGAGAAGGGGGCACGGGTGCCGGCGTCTCGCGCAGCGAGTCCAGCAGCAGGCGGTAGGTGGCGGGCACTCCGGCCAGCATGGTGAACGGCTGCGCCGCGAGTGCCTGAGCGACGTTCGCGCCCCGGTCGAGGAGGTGGGCGCTCGCACCGACCGAGACCACCCCCAGCAGGCACAGCGAGTGGGCGTAGGCGTGGAACATCGGCAGGGGCCACAGCAGCCGGTCCCGCTCCCGCAGCCCGAACGCCGGTACGTACGCCGCGGCCACCGCCCACAGGGCGGAACGCTGCGTGGAGATGGCGCCCTTGCTTTTGCCCGTGGTGCCTGAGGTGTAGAGGATCCAGGCCGGATCGTCGAGGCCGAGATCGTCCCGGGGCGCCAGGCCCGGATCCGTTCCGGCCAGCTCCTCGAAGGTGAGCGTGTCGGCAGGGGATGTGAGCGTGTCGGCGGGGGAGGCGAGCGTGTCGGCCGGGGAGGTGAGCGCTTCGGCCGGGACGGGCCCGACGTGGCGACCACCACCCGTAACCCGGGCCGCCACGCGGCCAGTCGGGCGACCCGCGGCAGCAGCGGCTCCTCGGTGACGACCAGGACCGCGCCGCTCTCGTCGAGGAGGTACGCCAACTCCTCGTCCGACGCGCCGGGATTGAGCAGTACGCCGATGGCGCCGGCCCGCAGCACGCCGAGGCAACTCTCCACCAGCTCCACCCGGCTGCCCAGATGGATCGCGACCCGGTCCCCGCGCCGGATCCCGAGCCGCGCCAGGTGCCCCGCCAGCCGGCCGGTGCGCTCCTCCCACTCCGCGTAGGAGACGGCGCGACGGGCGTCCCGGTGGGCGGTCTTGCCGCCCCGCCGTGCCGCGTGCTCCCGCAAGGTGCCGGGCAGCGCCCGCACTAACTCGCCCTGGACATCCGCCATTTCGGCCCCCTCGGTGACCGGCCGCTCCCGGTAACCGTACGTCAGCGGAGAGCGCGCGCGAGGCGTCCGACATGCGGCACCGGTCTGCCGCGGGTGAAGCGGACGAGCGCCCTCCGCGGTGAACCGGTGCCGGGATCACCGGACGGCCAGCAGCGCCTCCAGTGCCACCGCCGTGTCCGGATGGCGACCGAGCAGTGCCGCGCCCTGCGGGCCGGGATCCGCCGTCTCCCATGTCCCGTCGCAGCCCAGCAGAGTCGCCACCGCGTCGCACGTCGCGGGGTGGGCGGCGAGCAGGGCGGCACCCGGGCCGACGTCCGCGCGCCGGGCTGGACGCACGGACAGCGGCTCCGGCCGCGCGCGCCACGGCGGCACCCACTCGTCCAGCGCCGCGAGCCGGCCGGGGAAGATCCGTCCCGCCTCGCGGATCAGCAGCGGGGCCAGGTCGGCGCCCCCGGAACGCAGGGTGCTGATCAGGGTCGGCAGCCACGGCAGGAGCACCGGGTCCGGCAGCCGTCCGAACGCGTTCGACACTGCCTCCACGACGAAGTCGGTGAGGCCCGGGACGGGCTCCAGGGCGTGGACGAAGCCGCTGAGGTAGCGCGGATAGGCGGGCACCACCAAGGGGTTGCCGAGCAGTTCGTCGCACCGCGCCCGAAGGTCCGCGCGGGAGAGGTACCCGAGCTGCGTCTGAGCCGCCCACAGCAGCGCCGTCTTCGACGGATCCTCCGGATGCGACTGGGCGACCGCCAGCTCCAGTTGGGTCCGGTCGCACCCCAGCGACAGCGCCAGGCTCTCCATGCTGAACAAGAAGCCCAGCATCGCCGCCACTTGACGGACAGTGGCGTCCTCGTCGGTGAACGCCGTCGGCAGCAGGGTGCAGTAATGCGCGTACCCGGTCTTGACGAAGGACTCGATCCACGGTGGCAGCAACGGCTCGCTGGTGCGGTAGTACGCCAGCAGCCGCCGCACCCGGCGCAGCACCTCCGGCGCGCCGTCGACGCTGCGTTCGGCCGACAGCACCTCCAGAGCGCGCGTGCCCAGCTCGTCGGCGAGACGCCGGCTGCGCAGGTACAGCGTCGCGTCCTCGACGGCTTGCAGGACGGTCGCCGCGGTGGCCTGCGGGCCGTACGCCGTGCGGCGCAGGCGCTGTTCCAGGACCTGCTCGATGCTGACGCCCTCGTAGCCGAGCTCGATGAGCGCACGCTGGTGGGTGCCCAGCGCCAGGTCCCACGACTCCTGGATCGGCCGTTCGTCCAGTGTCCGCTCGCCCATGATCGGGCGAGCGGCGCCCTGCGGCATCAGGTACCGCAGCATCCACAGCACGTCGGAGCACTGCCCCAGTTCCGGCTGGGACGCTATGTCCAGCAGCGCCCGTTGCACACCGCGCTGCTGGAGCTTCAGGTTCAGCGGCGCGAGCCGGTCGTGCACGTCGCGGGCCAGGGGTGGCAGCGCGTCGTAGCCGACCTGGCCGATCCGGTCGCCGCCCATCATGATCTCGACCAGGCGGCGGACGTCGCGTCGGCCGGGCACGGTGTCCTTCTCGATACAGGTGACGGCCGCGTCCTGGAAGTCGTACGGCGTCGGCTTGGCCCGGTCGCGCATCCCGGCCAGCAGGATCGACGTCTCGAACACCGCGATGGCGTCGGCGGTGGACGCGAGATAGCCGTTGCGGCGCGTGGCGCGCACGATCTCCACCGACCAGCCGAGCAGTTCGGCCTCGTCCAGCCGGTCCAGCACGGGCGGTCGCCGCAGGAAGCCGGTCAGCTTGTCGGACGGAGCGACCTCCTGCACGGGAGCGGCCGCCGTCTTCTTCTTGGCCTTCGACTTCTTCGCACCTGCCTGTCCCGCCAGGCGGTACGGCTCCACGCGCGTGCGCCTGACGTTCTTCGCCCAGACGGTCTCAGCGATCGACACCGAGCCCGCGGCGAGGCCGAACTGCGCCTCGATCGCCGCGTGGCTCGACGGAATCAGGCCGTGCTGCCACTTGGTGGCACTGCGCGGGCTGATCTCGAAGGTGCCGGAGCCGTGGACGCCGAACTCCTCGACGGGGCTGGCCGCGTGGAAGGCGCCGCAGACGTACAGGCAGTCCGCGGGATCGGTGCCGGTCGCGGTCAGATGCTCGCGCATCCTGGTCCACATGTAGCGCTCGCGGTCCTCGTCCACGCGCACCCGATGGGGGTCGCCGGGTGCGAGGCGCCGGAAGAGGCTGCCGATCAGGAGCATGACCTGGCGGTAGGTGTCGTGGTCGCTGTCGCCGAGCGGCAGTTCGACGTACTGGTGCCACCACTCCGACCAGTGCCGCACCCTGCCGTGACGCAGCAGGTGCTCCTCCAGTTCGGCGAAGCGCGGCCGCAGGTCGCCGATCTCGACGCCGACCGCGTCGCCGTGCAGCGCGGCCTCCTCCTCGGCGGCCGGTGCGTCCGGGTCGGCCGGCCCCTCGGAGTGCTCCGCGCGTGCGTCCCACTGGAAGACGTGATCGGAGGAACGGTCGACGAGGACCAGTTCGACGCCCGGCGTGTCCAGTGCGTAGGCGATCGCCTGGTATTCGGCCGAGGCCTCGGTGATCGGCGCGACCACCGACAGCGGGGACCACTCGGCCGGGAAGCCGTCGACTTCGGACGCGAACGCCTGGACCGCCACCGGGAGCTTGCAGTTGCGCAGTTCGGTCAGCAGCGGCGCCATGTCCTCGCACAGCTCCAGGTACACGACCTTCGGCTGCTTCTCCCGCAGGCGGCGGGCCATCGCGAGCGCGGAGGCGGGCGAGTGGTGGCAGACGGGGAAGATCTCCAGCGGCTCGCGCACCGCGCGGTCGACGTCGTCGACGATGCCGAGGAGGATGCCCTCCAGGGCGTCCGGTCCGTCGGCGAACGTCTGGGCGGCTTCCTGGAGTTGAGTACGGAGCCCGGTGAACGTCCCCTCGTCTGCGCCGCTCGTGAGCGTGCGGCCGTCGGTGCCGCTCATGACAGGGTGGCGATCGCGTCGCGGCCGCCCTCCAGGAACTCCGGCCAGGATCCGCCCTCTTCCTTGCTGCGTGGCTCGACGACGCCGTGCAGGTACTTGTTGAGGATGGCCAGGTCCTCCGGCTCGCGGCGCGCCAGCGATCCGACGAGCGAGGAGGCCAGCGTGTGGGCGGTCAGGGCACGTTCGCCGAAGAAGTTGCTGTGCAGGATCGCGTCCTCCAGTACGCCGATCTGCTCGGCGGTGGACAGCGCGGACTCCAGCTTCTCGTCGTCGCTGCCGGCCGCGGCCGCCGAGGCACGCAGGTCGGCGAAGCTCTGCAGCAGCACGTCGAGCAGCGTCGGCGGCACATCCAGCTCGATCTGGTGGCGGCGCAGCAGTTCCTCGGTGCGGAAGCGGACGATCTCCGCCTCGCTCTTCTTGTTCGTGACCACCGGAATGCGGACGAAGTTGAAGCGGCGCTTGAGCGCCGAGGACAGGTCGTTGACGCCCCGGTCGCGGCTGTTGGCGGTGGCGATGACCGAGAAGCCGGGCTTGGCGAAGACGATGTTGTCGCTGTCCAGCTCCGGCACGGAGATGTACTTCTCGGACAGGATCGAGATCAACGCGTCCTGGACGTCGCTGGTGGAGCGGGTGAGTTCCTCGAAACGGCCGATCGTGCCGGTCTCCATCGCCGTCATGATCGGCGAGGGGATCATCGACTCCCGCGACTGGCCCTTGGCGATGACCATGGACACGTTCCAGGAGTACTTGATGTGGTCCTCGGTGGTGCCGGCCGTGCCCTGCACCACCTGGGTGGAATTGCGGGAGATCGCGGCCGACAGCAGCTCGGCCAGCCAGCTCTTGCCGGTGCCGGGGTCGCCGATCAGCAGCAGTCCGCGGTCGGAGGCCAGCGTGACGATGGAGCGCTCGACGAAGCTGCGGTCGCCGAACCACTTCTGCGAGATCTCCCGGTCCAGGCCGTCGGAGCGCTCGGAGCCCAGGACGAACAGGCGGACCATCTTCGGGGACAGGCGCCAGGAGAAGGGCTTGGGGTTGTCGTCGACGGACTCCAGCCAGTCCAGCTCCTCGGCGAACTTGATCTCGGCAGGGGCGCGCAACAGGTCAGACATAACAGGGCCTTTCTGAGTCAGGAAAAGTCTTAAGCGAGAAACGTCTTGAGTTCGTGGACGAGCTTGCGGATGTGGCCGGAGAGCACCGGCGTACCGAGGTCCTTGAAGCGCTCCCGGAACCACGGGTTGACACTGCCGCGGCCGGAACTGGTCACCGAGCCGACCGGAATGAACTTGGCCCCCGAGCGGTGAATGGCGGCCATGGACTCGAACAGCGGCTCGGTCCGCCATTCGTAGAAGTCGGAGATCCACACCACGACCGTGTTGCGGGGCTCGGCGATCTTCGGCTGGGCCAGTGCCATGGCGACCGTGCCGTCGGTGCCGCCCCCGAGGTTGGTGCGCAGCAGGGTCTCGAAGGGGTCGTGCACCCATGGCGTGAGGTCGAGCGCCTGTGTGTCGTACGCGATCAGGTGGACGTCCACCTTCGGCAGCCCGGCGAAGATCGACGCCAGGATGGTGCAGTTCACCATCGAGTCGACCATCGAGCCCGACTGGTCCACGACGACGATCAGCCGCTGGGGTGTCGTCTTGCGCGCGGTGTGCCGGTAGTAGAGGCGGTCGACGTACAACCGCTCCTCCTCCGGGCTCCAGTTGGTGAGGTTCTTCCAGATCGTGCGGTCGAGGTCGAGGTTGCGGAACACCCGCTTGGGCGGGACCGAGCGGTCCAGGGCGCCCACCGCGGACTTCTCCACCTGCGTGCGCAGCACTTCGGCGACCTCGTCGACGAAGCGCCGGATCAGGGCCTTGGCATTGGCCAGGGCCACACCCGAGAGATTGTTCTTGTCCCGCAGCAACTGCTCGATCAGCGACATGCTCGGGGTCAGCTGCGCGGCGAGCTTGGGGTCGGCGAGCACCTCGCGCAGGTGCATCCGCTTGACGAGCTCGGCCTCGATGGCGCCGAGTTCCGGGCCGATCGCCGGAATCAGCCGGCTGAGATCGGGCGTCGTGCCCCGGCCGCCGGTGCCGGTCGGGCTGACGCCTGCGCCCGCCCCGCCTCCCGCGGCGCGGCCGCCGCGGAGCTCGCCCGGCCGGCAGCCGAGCGCGCGCTCCAGCCAGCCCGCGTCGGACTGCCAGCGCGCCAGCTGCCCTGCGGTGACCGTGCCGGAGCCGGAGGCGAAGACGTTGAGCAGCACCTTGGAGACGAGCGCGGCGCGCCGGACTTCGGCGGCCCGGTCGCGTCCGGCAGCGTCGCCGTCGCCGTTGGTGTCGCCGTTGGTGTCGGGCTCGGGCTCGGGCGCCATCAGACCGTCGAACTCGGCGGCCAGCTCCGGGTGGCGCTGCACGATCGAGTCGACGGAGGCCTGCGGGTCGAGGAGCGCGGACGGCAGACCGATGTCCTCGACGACGGCGAGGCTCGACGATTCCAGCGTGGCCTGCTCCTCGTGGTCGAAGAGGCGGGCGAGGAGCCGCCAGTACAGGACTTGGCGGCGGTTGTCGTGCGCGTCCGCCTCGGAGGTCTGCGCGATCGTCGGGTCGGTCGCCGGGGCAGTGGTCGGATGGGTCATTTCCGCAGCAGCCTTCCGGCGCGCTCGCGCAACACGGTCACGGCATCGGTGGCGGCCTTCTCGGCCTTGGCTCCGGCCTTGTCGGTGGTGCCGCCGGCCCATGCCCCGGCGTGGACCGCGACGGCCTTCTTGCGCACGGTGGTCTCGACGGCGAGCGGCTGGACGCTGAAAACCCCCGCGTCCCACCGGAGCAGCCCGATGCACGCGCCGGACGCCGCGACGTCCTTGGGGGTGAGCGGGCCGGCGGTCGGCATGCGATCGGTGTCGACGGCGAGCGGGTGTCCGGCGACGCCGAACGTCAGCGTGCCGTCGTCCTGCTGGGCCGTATAGCCCTCCAGGAAGACAGGCACGGCGATGCGGGCCGGGTGTCGGTCCAGCGGTGCGATTGCCGAGTCGGCGGCGGTGGGCAGGGCGACGCGGGCGGTCACGAAGGCGTCGGCGGGCTCGCCCGGGCGTGCGTGCTCGTCGCTCCAGACCAGGTCGCCCTCGGAGGTGACCGGCATGTCTGCGAGCTCCATCGAGCGGCCCTCACTGACCGCCGCCAGCAGCGACATGTGGGGGCGGAGCAGCTGCCAGAGGCCGGCTCCGACGACCGTGTCGGGCTTCGGCGCCGACACACCGGCACGCACCAGGAGGGACGGGCCGCCGTCCGCGGGCTCGAACACCGCGTGGACCTGGGCCTGTACGGCGGTCGTGTGCTCCTGCACATCGATGCCGAGGGGCAGGAGGCGGCCGGTGACCGTACTGGTCGCGGGCGCGTCCGCGGCGCCGGGCAGCGTGAGGAGCATCGCGCGCGACCACAGGTCGGCCCACCGGCGTACCGGGATCCGTTCCAGGGCCGCGCCCGGGCAGGATGCGGCGAGTTCGGCGGCGAAGCCGTCGAGGAGCGTCGCCAGGCGGCGCAGCGCCGGGTCCGGAAGCATCGCGGAGACGACTTGTGCCGATCCGGAGACCAGGTCGTGGTCCATGCCCTGCCACCCGGAGCGTGCCAGGTCGGACAGCCAGGCGCGGGCGGCGGCGAGCACGTTCGCCGCTTGCTGCCCGCCGGGCGCCGGGTCGGTTTCCTCGCCGCGGGTCCGGCCGGTGGCCTCGTCCACGCGGGCGGTGAGCGCGTCGTGAACGGAGCCGAGCAGTGCGGTGCGGGCGGCGGCGAGGACGACGAAGTGGTCCTCGCTCGCGGCTCCGGCCGCCGCCTTCTCGGCCGCCTCGGCGACCCTGGCGGCCAGCGGCGTCCCCGCCACGGCGTGGGCGAGCTCGGTCAGGCCGGCGGCCTGAGCGGGCTGGGGGCGGAGCAGACCGGTGACGAGCACCCGGTCAAGGGCGTCGACGGCCGCCAGGGCTTCGTCGAGCCCGTCGATGGATTCCATCAGCAGGTCGGCCCGCATCACGCCGCCGCCCTGGTCGGCGGAAACCACTGCATCTCCGGCAACGGTGCGGTCGTCGGGGCGAGTTCGAGGTAGGCCAGGTGGCGCAGGAACCTGCTGAAGACGGTCGCGGCGGCCTTGGTGTCTCCCTGCGGCGGACGGGCGCTGGTCATGCCGTACGCGATGGTGTGCGCGCTCGGCTCCCCGTCCACGGTCTCGACCCTCAGGTAGCGGGCGACGCGCTCGGCGCCGTACTGCAGCACCGCCTCGTTGATCAGGGCCCGGATGTGATTGCAGAACGAGCCCCGCGCACCGCCGCACGGCCGGTTGTTGTTGGTGCTGCACGCGTACGCGTAGGTGCCCGCCGCGACCGACGAGACATAGACCCGCTCGATGTCCGAGCCGCTGGACACCACGCCCTGCAGACGTCCGTCGGCCAACTCGACGAACGGGACCTTGGCGAGCTTGCGTGGCCGTGCGGGTGGTATCACCCGTGCCGTGCTCGACTTCTCCCCATCTGACAATGCGTCATCTCCTCTGCACCAAAGGGACTTCCGCGCCACAACGGCGGGACACGACTGAACATAGTGGCGACCACTGACAACGCCGGATCAGGGACGGGCGACCGCGCAGCGCACTCCTGAGACGAAGACCCTGGTATTCGTAATTCGCATGGCCAATGGGATTCAAGTGGTAGATTCGGCGGTATGCGGATGAGTCTGGAAGCACGGGTGCGATCGGCGGTGGCAGCGCTTCTGCATGCCACGGGTGAGTCGCAGACCGACCTGGCGGCCGCCCTGGGCGTCAGCCAGGCCCAGGTGAGCCGCCGTCAGTCCGGTTCCGCCGCCTGGAGCCTGGCCGACTGCGAGGCCGTGGCCACGCACTTCGGTATCAGCGATCTGGACCTCATGGCCGGCCCGACCCAGGCCTCCGAAGCCCTCCCGGAGGACCGCCGCCGCACGGCCGCCCGGCGCGGCGCCGCCGTACGGCCGGTACGGGAGCAGGGAGCCGTACGATGACGGACTTCGACGCGATCGACGCCCTGCTGGCCGGCGCCAGGCAGGAGGTTCCGCTGCCACCCGCGGAGGAACGGCGGGCGCTGCGTGAGGGGTTGAACGTGTCGCGCACGCAGGTGGCCCAGGTCCTCGGAGTGAGCCCGTCCACGGTCGGCGGCTGGGAGTCCGGGCGGGACCCGAGCGGCGAAGTCCGCGAGAAGTACGCGTACTTCCTCGACGGGGCCCGCACCAAGCTGGAGGCCCAGCGCGAGGAACCGGCCAGCGCTCCGCCCGCCGGCACCTGCGCAGCCTCCGATACCGACGACAGCGCCAGTGAGGCCGCGGCGGACGAAGGGGGCGCCGACGAGGTCGAAGCCCTCCCGGCGCCCGAACCCTGCGTTCTGTGCGGCAGCCCGGCCCGCCACCAGGTCGCCGGCTTCCCGCAGCACTTGGACCCCGCCGAGTGCCGTACGGCAGCGGCCGATCAGCCGAAGCGGCCCGCGAGGCCCGGCAACCCGTCCGAGAGCACCGGTCCGCACACGCCGGTGAAGGTCGTCCCCGCCGGGCGCCGTCTGCGGGCCGCGTCCGACACCCCCGACCCGATCGGCGAGGCCGTCGCGGCCGCGCTCGCCCAGCACGAGGGCGACGTCGACGAGGCGACAGCGGCGTTGCTGAAGCGCGCGATCCCGGACGCGATGGCGTTGCTGGACGCCACCCGCAAGGGCGGGCGGTACGACATCGTGGCGCACCCCTGGATCCCGGACATCCTGCGCAAGCAGTCCGCCCGCGGTTCCGACCAGATCTGGGAGGCCCGCCCCAAGTGGGCGCGCGAGGAACTCCCGCCCGGCGCGCACGAGGTGACCGCGCTCGACATCAACGGCGCCTACCTGTCCGCGCTCAAGACGCATTTGCCGATCGGCCAGCTGGAACACTCCACGGGAGGCGATCACGACCGCCGCCGCGCGGGCGTCCACCTGATCACCCCGCCCGCGTGGGAGCACGAGGCGATCCTGCCCAACCCGCTGGGGAACAGGGACGAGCCGGGGCCGCTGTGGGTGACCGAACCCACCCTCCGCCTACTGCTGCGTCTGTCCTCACCGAAGTACGGTCTGTGCGACCCGCCCGAAATCCACGAGTCGTTCACGTCGGGGGCGACGGAGGGCCTGCTGGAGAAGTTCCGCGTCGCGCTGAAGGACGCCCGGGACCGGGCCATCGCGGACGAGGACGAGATGATGCTGGAGTATGTGAAGGCGATGTACTCCAAGTTCGTCTCCACGATGGGGGAGTCGAACTACAACCGGGAGCTGTACCGCCCCGACTGGATGCACCTCATCCGCTCCCAGGCCTTCGCCAACCTCTGGATGAAGGCCTACAAGGCATACGACGAGGGCCTGACGGTCGTCCGCGTGATGGGCACCGACGAGCTGCACGTGACCGGGGAGTGGCGCGGGGTGTTCCCGGAGGGCCGCGGTGTCGCCGAGGTGAAGGTCAAGGACGTGTACACGGTCGGCCACGTCACCAGGACGGACCCAGGCCAAGGAGCCGGTCCCGCACCAGGGTGACGTGGGGATTTCCGGGGGTGGCGGGGCGTTGGACGAGATAGGCCGTGTTGATGGGCGGGTCGTCGGTCTCGTGGAGGGTGACGAGGGCACCGGAGGCGAGTTCGTCCTGGCAGAGATACCGGGGGAGGACCGTGAAGCCGGCCCCGGCGGTGACTGCCGCGAGGACGCCGCGCAAGTCGGGCATGGTGACGGCGGCACGGCAGTTCAGACGCTGCTCGAAGACGTGGCGCCAGTAGCGGCGGACGATGGGAACGTCCTCGGCGTAAGTGATCAGGGGGACGGTGTGCAGGACGCGCGGCCCCTCGGCGGTCACACCGCCGGCGAGACGATCGGCCCACTCCGGGGCGGCGACAAGGACGAACTCCTCGTCCATCAGGGGTACCGCCGTCAGGGTCCGGCCACGCGGGCGGGTGGTGGCGATGACCAGGTCGTGGCGTCCGGCTTTGAGCTCTTCGAGCAGTTGATCGGTCAGACCCGTCGTGACGCGCAGCTGCACGCCGTCCGTGACGAGCGGCGCGAGTGCGGGCAGCACCCGCACACACAGGAGCTCGGCCGGGCCGGCTGGCGGGAGCCGCCGGCCGCCCGGGCCTCAGTCGTGTCGGCCCTCGGATGGGTGTCCGGCCTAGTGTCGTGGACGTCGCCGGGTGGCGACCGCCCACCCGAGTGGCGACGATGCAGCCACACGGGCCGCCAAGCCCGGCTGGACGGCCTGGTCCGCGTCGCTTCCGGCATGCTCGGTGCCTGACCACCACCGAGCCCCCGGGTGCGCCCGGCCTTCAGGGCGCACCCGGGCCTCGGCCTTCACCACCTCGCACGGACAGGGAAGTTGACGTCATGACCGACAAATTCACCGTGAGCGTCCTGGGCACCGGGATCATGGGCGCCGCGATGGCCCGTAACCTCGCCAGGGCCGGACACACCGTCCGCGCCTGGAACCGCAGTCGCGCCAAGGCCGAACCGCTGGCGGACGACGGCGCGTTCGTTGCCGACACCCCCGCCGAGGCCGTGCAGGGCGCCGACGTCGTCCTGACCATGCTCTACGACGGTCCCTCCGCCCTCGAGGTGATGCGCGAGGCCGCCCCGGCTCTGCGCCCCGGCACCGCGTGGGTGCAGTCGACCACCGCGGGCATCGAGGCGATCGCCGACCTCTCCGCTTTCGCCCGCGAGCACGACCTGACCTTCTACGACGCCCCGGTGCTGGGCACGCGGCAGCCCGCCGAGGCCGGTCAGCTGCTGGTCCTGGCCGCGGGACCGGCGGAGGGCCGGGAGAAGGTGAGGCCGGTGTTCGACGCGGTCGGCGCCCGTACGGTGTGGACCGGTGACGACGGTGCGGCCGGCAGCGCGACCCGGCTGAAGCTGGTGGCCAACAGCTGGGTCATCGCGGCCACGGCCGCGACGGGTGAGGTCCTGGCCCTGTCGCAGGCGCTCGGCGTGGACCCGCAGAGCTTCTTCGACGCCATCGAGGGCGGCCCGTTGGACATGGGGTACCTGCGGGCGAAGTCCGGGCTGATCCTCAACGACCAGCTGACCCCGCCGCAGTTCGCCGTCGGCACCGCCGCGAAGGACGCCCGCCTGATCGTCGAGGCGGGTGAGCGGAGCGGCGTGCGCCTGGACGTGGCCGCCGCGAGCGCCGCCCGGATGGAGCGCGCCGCCGCGCAGGGCCACGCGGACGAGGACATGGCGGCCGCGTACTTCGCCAGCTTCGACGAGCCGACCACGTGAGGAGTCCGCGACGTCCAGGCCGCCGCTGCCATCCGAGGCCGTGAAGTTGCCGCGCCAGGAGTCGCCTCGGCGGGGACGTTCTGTGGGCGTGGATCTGCGTGTTGGGCCGCACCCTGCTGGTGGTGAGCCGGAACCGCCGGTGCGATCCGGCGGAGCAGCATGTCCACGATGCGGACGGTGCGGGGTGCGTCAGCCATCGGCCGGTATCCGGGGCGTGTTGTGCGGCAGGGACAGGGCGGCCAGTTCGGCCGGGGTGCGTGGTCCCGGAACGGTGTCGGCCAGGAGGCCCTGCGCACGCAGCACTTCGGCCGCCGCGATGCCCCACGGCAGGCGCAGCCCCGCCTGATGGAGGAGGTCCGTGCGGGCCAGCGTCGGGGCCGCGGGCCCGGTGTGCACGCCGGACGGGGTCAGCAGGGCCACGTCGTCGGCCCAGCGCAGGGCGAGGTCGACGTCGTGCGTGGCCATCACCACGGTGGTGCCGCCCTCGCGCAGCCCGTCGAGGGTGGCGAGCAGCCGCTCCTGGCCGTCCGGGTCGAGCCCCGCGGTCGGCTCGTCGAGGATCAGGACGCGCGGCCGCATGGCGACGGCACCCGCGATCGCCGTCCGCTTGCGCTGCCCGTAGGAGAGCAGGTGGGTGGGCCGGTCGGCGAGAGCGGTGATGTCCAGGGCCGCGAGCGCCTCCGCGACGCGTGCCCGTACCTGGATGTCGGGCAGGCCGAGGTTCAGCGGCCCGAACGAGATGTCCTGGGCGACGGACGCGGCGAACAACTGGTCGTCCGGGTCCTGGACGACCAGCTGGACCGCTGTCCGCAACCGGGTCAGCCCCTTGCGGTCGTACCGGACCGCCCGCCCCTCCACCACCAACTCCCCGGAGCGTGGCCGCAGTCCGCCGCTGAGCAGCCGCATCAGCGTCGTCTTGCCGCTCCCGTTGCGCCCGAGCAGAGCGAGTGCGCGCCCCTCACGCACCGCGAAATCGAGATCGCTGAGCACGGCGGGGCCGTCCTCATAGGCGAAGGACACGCCCCGCAGGGCGACCAGCGCGGGCTCGCTCATGTCAGCGGCCTTTCGAGTACGAAGGTGAGGGCGGCCAGTGCCGCGAGCAGGGCGACACTCGCCCCGGTGAACCGGACGGAGACATGGGCCTCGGGCACCAGAACACGCAGTGTCCCGTCGTAGCCGCGTCCGGCGAGCCCGGCCTGGAGCCGCGCGGCCCGGTCGAAGGACCGGACGAATGCGGTGGCGCCGAGCCCGGCCAGGGAACGCCACTGTGCGGCCCGGGTCGTGTGCCCGAGCCGCGCGGCCTGCGCGTCCCGGATCAGCCGTACGGAGTCGAGCAGCAGGAAGCTCATGCGGTACGTCACCAGGGCCACATCCACGACCGGCGCGGGCACCCCGGCCTTCACCAGGCGCGGCAGCAGGTCGGACATCGGCGTCGTGAACGCGAACAGCAGGACGCCGAGGGAAGCGGCCGAGGAGCGCAACAGCAGCTCACCGGCCCGTACGGCCCCGCCGTCGGCCAGCGCCACGAACCCGCCGGGACCACCGACCTGCACGAGCAGCGTCACCGCACCCGTCACACAGAAGCCCAGCGGCACCCGGTAGGCACGCCACAGCCTGCGCACTGGCACACCCGCCGGTCCGAGCAGCACGGCCACGGCCGTCACGAGTACCAGCGCGGCCCCCGGCCAGGGCGGCAGCGAGATCGCCAGCGCGGTGAGCCCCAGCCCGAGCACGGCCTTGTCCACGGGATGACGGCGGCGCCAGCGACTGCTGTGCGCCGCCGCGTCGATCGGCAGCACGAGGCTCAGGCCTCGGGGACCTGAGAGGCCCCGGGAACCTGTGAGGCCCCGGGAACTTGTGAGGGTTCAGGGACCTGTGAGGCCCCGGACTCCCCGGCGCCGCTCGCGGCACTTTCGGCCTGCTGCCGTTCCCGGGCCCGCGCCTCGCCCTGACGGCGTCCCCGGTGGAGTCCGAAGTAGTAGGCGAGGACGCCCGCGCCGATGGCCGCCTGGAGGGCGAACAGCGCCGACTCGATCTCGCCGGACGGCGGCACGTACAGGGGTGAGAACCAGGGTTCGTAGTCCGGCTCGATCTCGGTGATCGCCGTCTCGGCCTGGCCATCGGACCCGGTGAACGGCTCCTCCTTGTCGTCGCCGAGACCGAGGGCCAGCGGCAGCACGGCCAGCGCGATCACGGCCAGCACCAGAAGGAGGTTGGTCTTCGCGCTCTTGCTCATCTTCTTGTCCGTCAGGCTCTTCTCGTCCATCAGGCCATCGCCTCGCTGCCGGTGCGGGCGTCCTTCTTCGTCAGGAGCACCCCGAGCCGCGTCAGTTCGCCCTTGCTGGACTGCACGAGCAGCCGCATGACGAGGACGGTGAGGAGCCCCTCGCTCACCGCCAGCGGAATCTGCGTGACGGCGAAGATGGACCCGAACTTGCCGAGTGCGCCCAGGAATCCGCTGCTCGGGTCGGGGAAGGCGAGCGCGAGCTGCACACTGGTGACGCAGTAGGTGAACAGGTCGGCGACGAACGCGCCGAAGAACACCGCGACCATGAGCGGCACACCGTACCGCCGCAGCAACCGGTACATCCCGTACCCGGCCCACGGCCCGACGATCGCCATGGAGAACACGTTGGCGCCGAGCGTGGTGAGTCCGCCGTGCGCGAGCAGCAGCGCCTGGAAGAGCAGAGTGATGGTGCCCAGCACCGCCATGATCGGCGGCCGGAAGAGAATGGCACCCAGCCCCGTGCCGGTGGGGTGTGAGCAACTCCCGGTCACCGAGGGCAGCTTCAGCGCGGACAGAACGAAGGTGAAGGCTCCGGAGGCGCCGAGGAGCAGGGTGCTCTCGGGGTGCTCCCTGACCTCACGGGTGAGTGACCGGACTCCGTGGACGACGAATGGCGCTGACGCGACGCCCCAGGCGACCGCGTGCGCCGGAGGAAGAAAACCCTCGGCTATGTGCATGGCTCAGCAGACCCTCTCCAGCACCTCGTGGATGGTTGACGCGCCTTGGCCGGTCTCCTGGCTGACGGGTGACACCGCCCGAACTCCGCCTTCCCGGGTCCGAGGACCCAGTGGCTGCCCGCGAGGGCTGGAGCCGGACTTCCCGATCACAGTGGCGAGGGCCGCACCGGCATCACACCGGATTTCCCGTTCACCAAGGCGTGGCGACATTAGTGCGTCACAGCTGGTGGTGACAAGCGGCGCTCGGGGGCGCGCAGCCGTCCCCTGCGCACAGCGCCCGCCCCGGTTCGCGAGGGATCAGCGGTCCGGTTTCCCTCCCGCGTGGGGCGCCGCTCAGGTATCGCTGCCTGCCCCATGGGTGACCGCCGGGTGCACCAACTCGAGCGCGCCATCGCGACCGGGGGTGATGTGGACGCCGGGGCTGATCCGGTCGAGCGTCGCTCGCAGCCAGGTTTGGTCCTCGACGGTCGCGGGTTCCAGGCGCATACGGCGCGCCTGAAGCGGTGTCATGCGCAGGCCGGTCAGTCGCCCGGTGCCCCGCTCCACCGAGAGCAGGTAGGCGAGCCGAAGGTCGTCGCGGTACTCCTCGTAGCCGTTGATGCCCTCGTAGTCGTCGATGAAGTCCCCGCAGCCGTACAGGATCAGCCGGTTGCCATACACCTCGAGGGGACGGGGGTGGTGCGAAGAGTGCCCGTGCACGACGTCCACGCCGCCGTCGATCAGCGCATGCGCGAAGCGGACGTGGTGCCGGGGGACGCGGTATCCCCAGTTGGAGCCCCAGTGCACCGAGACCACCGTGATGTCACCCGGGCGTTTCGCCCGGCGTACCCGCTGGATCACCCTGTCGGCCGCGGCGGCGGACGGCTCGGACACGTAGGCGACTCCGGGCCGGTCCGAGGCCGCCGCCCAGCTGGAGGGAACGCCGCTGGACGCCGTCCCGAGGGCGAAGACCAGGACGCGGGCGCCGTCACCGACGGGAACCGTCGCGGGCGCGTACGCCTCGTCGGCGGTGCGCCCCGCGCCTGCCGCCCGCAGCCCCGCCCGGGCCAGCGACTCGAGCGTCTCCTCGAGGCCGGGGCGGCCGAAGTCGAGTACGTGGTTGTTGGCCAGGACGCAGACGTCGGGGCGTGCCACCGCCACGGCGGGCACGTTGGCCGGGTGCATCCGGTAGTGGATCCCCTTGCCGGGCGCGAACGCGTCGCAGCGGGTGATGGCCGTCTCCAGGTTCACGATCCGAGCGTCCGGAGCCGCCCCGTCCAGCAACCGGAGCGCCTCGCCCCACGGCCAGGAGGGGGTGACCGGGGCGGGGATCGGGCCGCTCACCCGCTCCGCCAGCTCCACGTACGACCGGGCATCCTCGACGTAGAACTCCCGCAGCTCCGGATCTCCGGGGTGCGGGAGGATCTGGTCGACGCCGCGCCCGAGCATCACATCGCCGCACAGGAACAGCGTCACTACGCCGCCGCCCATACCTCCACACTAGGCGACCACCGGCCTGGCCGGCGTTCTGTGGCTCTGCCGCACGCCGGGGCGCCGGTACTTGGTGGCGGCCGGGATCACCAAGGTGGACTCGGCCAGTGTGGCGAGGGGCGACTCGGGTGCCGTGGTCACCGCATGCACACGGGAGCCTGCCCGCACGGCCTGTTCGGCGACCCGGACGGTGCCCGCGCGGTGTCGCCCTGGGCGACGGCTGGCGTCGTGGTCTCGCCGATGACGTGCACGGGCAGTCCGAGGTGCATCAGCCGCATGGCGAAGGCCTTCGCCATGAGTCCCGAACGCCCTTCCCCTGTGACGAAGATGCGCTCCGCGTTCCGCAGGGTCATGGCCAGGGATTCCAGCGCGTCGTCGACGAGGGCGATGACTCCGTCGATCTCGGCGAGGATCTGCTTCCTCAGTCCTTCGGTGAGGTGGTCGGTTATTGCGTGCAACTGCCTTGTCTCTACTGTCCGTTGAGGCGCATCCGTTGAGGCGGATGGTCAGCTGCGGCCTGCCGCCCGGGCCAGGCGACCGGCCGCTTCCGCGGGATCGGCGGCGGCGGTGACGGCCGATCCGACGATGACCCGGATGTCACCGGCGCCGGCGAACCCGGGCAGGTCGTCGGCGGTGAGCCCGCCCGCGACGGCGAGCCGCCGGCCGGAGCTCCATGGACCGAGCAGGGCGGCCGGGTCGGTGCCGGCGCGCTGAGTGTCTTTGCCGATGTGGGCGGCGAGGACCGCGTGCTGCGGCAGGCGCGCGGCCAGCTCCGCACGACGCTCCGCCGTGGTCTCCATGAGGTCGACGACGGCCTCGTCACCGCGCTCGGCGTCCCCGTCCTCGCCCCCGATGTCACCGCGCGCGGCGGTCAGCGCTTCCTCGTGCAGGCCGAGGATGGTGCGGGCGTAGCCGGCGTAGGTCTGCCCGGAAGGTGTGAGGCACACGCCTCTTCCCACCCGCTCCACCAGCGGGACACCGATCTCCCGGGTGAGAGCGGCGACAGCCGCCGAGACGGCGGACTCCGTCACCACGAGGAGCTGTGCCGCCGCCTTCACGGACCCGGTCTCGGCGAGGGCGACGAAGGCCCGCAGCCGGGCGGTGGTCGTCATGCGAACCTCCAGGAGACGACCGAAGGGGAAGGCATGCCGCCATGGCCGGCAGTCGGCTCGGCACTTACTGCGGGCCGGTGTCCCCGGGGAGGCGTTCCAACGCGGCGGCGACATCGGCGTGCTGGGCGATGTCCGTCAGGGCGCGGGCCATCACCGAACCCGGTTCCCGGGCGGTGACCACCAGCCCGACCGGCACCGTCCGGGCAGGCTCGACCAGCGGCACCGCACGCATTCCGTGCGGGACGCCGAACACGTGAAGCCAGGTGTGCGGCACGATGCTGGCCCACCGGCCGGTCCTGACGTGGGCGAACAGGGCGGCCACCGAATCGGTCTCGACCCGCGGCGACGGCCGGAGCCCGGCCTCGGTGAACACCTCGTCCAGCACCTGACGCCCCTGCATGACACCGGTCAGCAGGCACAGCGGCAGCCGTGACGCCTCCGCCCAGGTCGCCGTCGTCCCCTGCGCCAGACCGTCGGCGGCGTCGGTCAGCAGCACATACCGTTCCTCGTACAGCGGGACCGACTGGAAGTTCTCCGAAAGCCCCTTGTGCAGATAGGTGATTCCGGCGTCGATCTCGAAATTCTGCAGCTGCCGGAGAATGTCCTCCGACTGGAGGTCCGCTATGACCTCCACGGTGACCAGCGGGTGCGCGGCGCAGAACGGGGCGGTCAGAAGGCCCACGGCGCCGGAGGCGGTCGGGACCAAGCCGATCCGCATCCTGCCGCTCAGTCCGGTGCGCAGGGCGCCGACCTCGTCCTTGAGGGCGTCGCGGTCGGCCAGGATCCGCTGCGCCCACACCACGATGCGCTCGCCCTCGGGTGTGAGCCCTTCGTACTTGCGGCCGCGCCGGACCAGCGGCACGTCCAGCTCCTCCTCCAGTTTCCGGATCGCCTCGGACAGAGCGGGCTGGGAGACATGGCAGACCTGGGCGGCACGGGCGAAATGATGCTCCCGGGAGAGGGCCACCAGGTATTCGAGTTGGCGAAACAGCACGCCATGGGTCTACCCGACCGTTCGTCGGAAAGCCAATCGGGGCCGCACGCCGCGGCGAGCACGCGCGATGCGCGGGCGCACCTGATCTGCGACGCGCGGCGGGCGCGGGAGCAGGCACCGGCAGCGGGATCAGCCGCTCTGCGGCGGGCGCAGGCCCCGCCGCAGAGCGGCTGATCCCGCTGAACTCGGTCTGCCACCTCCGTGGTTCGAGAGGCGGGCCGGTCAGACCGCGGGCACCCCTTGCAGGCGTTCGGCGCCGGTGTAGACGTTCATCGAGGAACCGCGCAGGAAACCGACCAGGGTGAGCCCGCTCTCCTCGGCCAGATCGACGGCCAGCGAGGACGGCGCGGATACGGCCGCCAGCATGGGGATCCCGGCCATCACCGCCTTCTGCACCAGCTCGAAGGACGCCCGCCCGCTCACCATCAGCACCGTTTCGCGCAGCGGCAGCAGTCCCTCCCGCAGGGCGTGGCCGACGACCTTGTCCACGGCGTTGTGCCGGCCGACGTCCTCGCGCAGGCACAGCAGTTCCCCGTCAACCGAGAAGAGCCCGGCGGCGTGCAGACCACCGGTGCTGTCGAACACCTTCTGGGCCGCCCGCAGCCGGTCGGGCAGCTCCGTCAGCACCTTCGGCTCGATGGACAGCGGGTCCTCGGCAACGGACCACGCGGCCGTGGTGCGTACGGCGTCCAGGCTGGCCTTGCCGCACAGTCCGCACGACGACGTGGTGTAGAAGTTCCGCTCCAGCGACGCGTCGGGGGCGGTCACGCCCGGGCCAAGGACGACGTCCACGACGTTGTAGGTGTTGCCGCCGTCGGACGTGGCGCCCGCGCAGTAGCGGATCCCGGCCACGTCGTCGGCCTTGTGCACCACACCCTCACTCACCAGGAATCCGGCAGCGAGGTCGAAGTCGTCGCCAGGGGTTCGCATGGTCACGGTGAGCGGGCGCCCACCGACCCGGATCTCCATCGGCTCCTCGGCGGCCAGGGTGTCCGCGCGATGCGAACCGGCCCCGTCCCGGACGCGTAGCACCCGTCGCCGTACGGTCACTCGACCCATGCTGTACTCCTCTCCTCGGAGCTCTGCTCCGACGGTCCTGTGCGGTTGAGCTGATGCGACGGTCGGGCAGGCCGGGCCTCGCCCCAGGGCGACCGGTCCCGGCCCGACGGCCGACCATATGACCTGCGGCGTACCCCGCCGTGTTCCCACGCCATCACGGAAGATTCCGGCGGCTGTACCGTGCCGTGATCACCAGGCACAGCCCGCCCACGGCGGCGAGGCCGGTCAGGAGGGTGGGGTACGGTGCGGCCCCGGCGGTGACGGCGAGCAGGAGTGGTGTGAGAAAGCCGCTGTAGGTGGCCCCTTGGTAGACGAAGGCCCTGGACGGGCGGGCCTTTGGTGGCGCCAGCCGTTCGATTTCCATCAGTCCCGAGGCCAGGGTGAGGCCGTACCCCGCGCCCAGGAGGACCGCCGCGGCCAGCACCACGGCCGCGGAGTTCCAGTACACGGCGAAAGCTCCCACCAGAAGTCCGCCGATCACGGTGACCATGGAGACAAGTGTCGCCCGCGCGCTGTGCGCGTGGTCCAGCCATGCGGCCAGGGGCTGAACGGCCATGCCGACGACGAGCGTCAGCGCCGTCACGAGGCCGCTGAACACCGGCGCGTAGCCCGGGACCCGGTCGGCCACCAGCGGCGGCAGCACGACGTAGGCCACGGTGGCGGCGCCGAAGACCGCCGGGCTCGCCGGAAGCACCACCCGCACGAAGCGGGGGTTCATGACGGCCGCCCGGCGCAGGCCCGCGGCGCGCGGCTCCCACAGGGTGATGGGGGATGACGGCTTGGTCTCCGGCACCTGGGCGGTTGCGACCAACACCAGCAGGGCCAGCAGGGCGTGGACGAGGCAGGGCAGCACCATCGGCTGCGGCAGCCATTCGGCGAGGGCGCCCGCCGCCAAGGCTCCGGCGGCGAAGCCGCCACCGGTGGCGTACGTCGCGCGCCGGCGGCCGGCCTCGGGGTGCCCGGTCCTGGCGGACAGTTCCTGCAGCCACTTGGTTCCCGCGGTCAGGATGACGCCGGCCGCGACGCCGGTGGCCAGCCGGCTGATGTACACGGCAGTCTGGGACACAACCGCCGCCGCCAGGAGGGTGCTGGCGGCGGCGGTCAGTACCAGCGCGTGCCGCACCACGCGCCTTCTCCCGAGTCGGTCCGCTGCGGGGCCACCGAGCAGCAGACCGGGGAGGAGCCCCAGAAGGTAGATGGTGAACATGGCGGCGACCGGGAGAGGGGGCCAGCGTTCCTGTGTCCGGTACACCACCGCGAGCGGGGTGAACTGGTTCGCGCCCCACCCGGCGGCCGACACCGCAGCCGCCGCCGGAAGCCAATCGCACGCGGCGCGAGATGCGGTCATGCAGGGCAGTACCTTTCTGAACGCGGAGCTTCTTGTTCTGTATGTGTACGGTCCCGCCGGACGGCCCCGGCCCGACGACGGTGCGCAGGGGCGGCCGCCGCACGACGATGCCGACCGCCGCGAGGTAAGACCGGCTGTCCGGGTGCGGGCACGACCCGGACAGTCAGGGGGGAGCCGTGTGAGGGCTCAGCCGGAATGGCGCGCGGGCTCCAGACGGATCACCACGCCCTTGGAGGTGGGGCAGTTGCTGATGTCGGCGACACTGTCCAGCGGGACCAGGACGTTCGTCTCCGGGTAGTAGGCCGCGGCGGAGCCGGGGCTCGCGGGGTAGGCGACGACCTTGAAGTTCTCGGCGCGGCGCTCCCTGTTGTCGTGCCAGACGTTGACCAGGTCGACCATGTCGCCGTCCTCGATGCCGAGGAGCTTGAGGTCGGCCGGGTTGACCATCACGACGCGGCGGGCGTTGTGGATGCCCCGGTAGCGGTCGTTGGGGGCGTACCAGATGGTGTTCCACTGGTCGTGCGAGCGCAGCGTCTGCAGCAGCAGGTGACCCTCGGGCACGTGCGGCATCGTGAACTCGTTCTGCGTGAAGACGGCCTTGCCGCTCGGGGTGTTGAAGACCCCGTTGTTGGCCGGGTTGGGCAGGTTGAAGCCGCCCGGCTTGGAGACGCGGGCGTTGAAGTCCTCGAAGCCCGGGACGACGCGGGAGATCCGGTCGCGGATGGTGTTGTAGTCGTTCTCGAAGCCCTTCCACGGGATGCCGTACTTGTCACCGATGGTCTCGAGGGCTATCCGGCTGATGATGGCGACCTCGCTCAGCAGGTGCGGGGAGGCCGGCGGCAGCTTGCCCCGGGAGGCGTGCACGTCGCTCATCGAGTCCTCGACGGTGATGAACTGCTCGCCGGTGGCCTGGAAGTCCTTGTCGCTGCGGCCCAGGGTGGGCAGGATCAGCGCGGTCTCACCGCAGACCGTGTGGGAGCGGTTCAGCTTGGTCGAAATGTGCGCCGTCAGGCTGCAGTTGCGCATGGCCTGCTCGGTGACGTCGCTGTCAGGGGTGGCCCGTACGAAGTTGCCGGCGACGCCGAGGAAGAACCTGGCGCGCTTCTCGTACATGGCGCGTATGCCGTGGATGGCGTCCAGGCCGTGGTGGTTGGGCGGGGTGAAGTTGAACTCCTTGCCCAGAGCGTCCAGGAACTCCTGCGACATCTGCTCCCACACGCCCATGGTGCGGTCGCCCTGCACGTTGCTGTGGCCGCGCACGGGGCAGGCACCGGCGCCGGGCTTGCCTATGTTGCCGCGCAGCATCAGGAAGTTGATGACCTCGCGGATGGAGGGGACGCCGTGCTTGTGCTGGGTGAGGCCCATCGCCCAGCACACGATGACCGACTTGGCCTTCAGGACGCGCTGGAAGACCTCGTCGATCTCCTCGCGGGACAGACCGGTCGCGTCGTAGATGTGCTCCCAGGTGACCTGACGCGCGTGCTTCTCGAAGTCGGCGTAGCCGGTGGTGTTCTTCTCGATGAAGGCGCGGTCGATGACCGTGCCCGGCGCGGCGTCCTCGGCCTCCAGCAGCAGCAGGTTCAGCGCCTGGAAGAGGGCGAGGTCGCCGCCGGCCCGGATGTGCAGGAACTGGTCGGCGATCTGCGTGCCCTTGCCGATGACGCCGCGCGGGCGCTGCGGGTGCTTGAAGCGGAGCAGGCCGGCCTCGGGGAGCGTGTTGACTGCGACGACCTGGCCGCCGTGGCGCTTGGTCTCCTCCAGCGCGGACAGCATGCGCGGGTGGTTGGTGCCCGGGTTCTGGCCCACGACGAAGACCAGGTCGGAGTTCTCCAGGTCGTGCAGCGAGACCGTGCCCTTGCCGATGCCGAGCGTCTGCGACATGGCGAAGCCGCTGGACTCGTGGCACATGTTGGAGCAGTCCGGCAGGTTGTTGGTGCCGTACGCGCGGGCGAAGAGCTGCAGGAGGAAGGCGGCCTCGTTGTTGAGGCGGCCGGAGACGTAGAAGAGGGCCTCGTCGGGGGAGGCGAGCTTCTTGAGCTCCTTGCCGAGGACTTCGAAGGCCTTGTCCCAGCTGATCGGCTCGTAGTGGGTGGCGCCGGGCCACTTCACCAGGGGCTCGGTCAGCCGGCCCTGCTGGTTGAGCCAGTAGTCGGACTTCGAGTCCAGCTCGGCGATCGGGTACTGGCGGAAGAAGTCACGGGTGACGCGGCGCGAGGTGGCCTCGTCGTTGATGTGCTTGGCGCCGTTCTCGCAGTACTCGTTCATGTGCCGCTTGCCCGGCGCGGGCTCGGGCCAGGCACAGCCCGGGCAGTCGATGCCCTTGGCCTGGTTGATGTTCAGCAGCGTGAGCATGGTGCGCCGCGGGGACGTCTGGCTCAGGGAGTACTCCAGCGCGTGTGTCACGGCGGGGACACCCGTCGCCCACGTCTTGGGAGGCGTGACTGTCAGGTCGTCGGTCGGGTCCTCGATGCTGCTGCTCATCGTGTGCTCTGCCTCTTTCTGACATACGCCTGTACAGGCGGGTTCCGGTCGGCGGGGAGATATGCGCCGCCGATTCGCGTTATCCGGATCCCGCTGCAGGGGCAGCTTCTGCCATTCCGCAAGGAAAGTCAAAGAAGCCATTTCGATGGCCCGATAGGCGCTGTTTATCTGCCGCTTCTCAGCCGTGGCCGGCGAATCTCACACCCGGTTCCCGTGCGCTCTCCGGCTTTTCCGTGAGGGCGGTGAGCGTATGCTCCACCGTGCCGAACACGCCGCGGACCAGGCGCAACGCGGACCGGTGAACGCCTCGGCGCCGCCGCCGGGTCAGAGATAAGTACCATCGATTACTCAACCTGAATCCACCGGCGGTATTCCGGTGGGCGGTTTCGGGTTATTTCGGCGCGGGGTTCCAGGCGGGTTTCCGCTGGTGGGCAGGGGTGAGTGCCGGGTGGCCGTCCCGGTGGCGGGGTCTCCGAGGTCCTTGGGCGTGGGTGGGTGGGCCTGCTGAGCGGATCAGGTCCGTAGCTTGCAGCCGACCGCCGTCCACAGGCTGGTGAAGGCGTCCTGCCACGGCCAGCGTTCGGGCAGGTGGAAGGTCAGGGTGCGGGCTCGGGCAGCCAACCGTGCTGGTACGGCCAGGAGTTGGCAGCGGATGGTGCCCGTGCGGGCCTTGGCATGGAACGCCGAGGCGAGCGTGCCCAGGGCGCGGGTGAGATTGTGGGCGAGCACGGCCAGGGTGAGCCAGGCAGCGTTCGCGGTGAACTTCCCCGACGGCAGATGGCCGAGAGCTGAGTCCTCCAGATCGGCGAAGACCTGTTCCACTACGGCGTGCGCACGGTGGCACCGCTCCGCTTCGACCAGCGCGTAGGGGCTGTCGGTGAACACCGCATGGAAGCGCCAGACCTTGAACAACTCGCCCTGTCTGTCCGGGATATGGGCGTCGTTCAGTCGTCGCACCCGGCGGACCAGGAGCCGGGCGGTGGCGCGGTACTTCTTGGCCTTGCCGGTGAACGCGGTGTACTCGACCTCGGCGACCTCCGCGTCGGAGATCCAGCGCTCCTCGTCCTTGTCCCAGATCGCCTTGGGGTACTTGATCGGTGTCCAGGCGGTCTCGGGGATGGTGGCGATGAGTTCGCGGACCTTCTTGCGCTGGGCGACGGCCAGGGAGAAGCGGGCCTTGTGACGGCGGCAGACGGCGACGACCTTGTGGGAGAAGAACGCCGAGTCGGCGCGGACAACGACCATGCCGGTGGCGCCCATGGCCCGTACGGCCTTGATGGCCTCGGCGATCAGCGTGGCGGCACCCTTGGCCGAGCCGGCCGAGCCCTTGCGCAGCCGCTCGGCGACGACGACCGGGGCGGCGAGCGGGGTGGAGGCGACCACGATCTGGAAGTGCAGGCCCCTGACCTTGGTGTAGCCGTGTTCGGCACCCTGCTTGGCGGCGCCGTAGACCTGCTTCACCTTGGAGTCGATGTCCAGGTAGACCACCTGGTCCGCGCCGGGCAGCAGCTGGCAGTGCCCGGCCAGTCGGCACGTGAACGCGCGGGCGGCGGACTGCAGTTGGCGCACATGGCCCCAGGTGAACGCGCGCAGGAAGCTGCCGAGGGTGGAGGGGGCACGCATCCCGGCGAACGCCTTGGCCATCGCGCCGTGCCGCAGTACGTCGGTGTCGTCGATGCTGTCCGCGCCCGCGAGCATCGCGGTGACCAGCGACATCACCTTCGCGTCCGGTGCGGCCCCGGCCCCGTTGCCCGCATGGTCCAGGCGGACCCTGGTGCGGACCAGCTCGGGCAAGCCACACCGCTCGGCCAGTCGGACCGCAGGCGCCAGCCCGCCGTGCGCGATCAGGTTCGGATCGTCGAAGGCGGCGAACGTCACCGCGGGGCTGTGGGAGGATTTCACTTACGAGGTGCCTTGCTGGTCGGGCCTGGTGGAAGCGTGAGAACTCCCATCATCCCAGCTCAGCGGGCACCTCTGTGCGTCAGCCCTCCCCACGGCCCATCACCGATCGGTGGATCCAGGCTCAATCGATGACCCCTCTTTGACTTGGCCGGGAAATTGGTTGACGCTGGCCGACGAGCAGTAATCACACATTCATTGCCGCGGAAAAAGAACCGCCGGCAGACCCTGATGTCACACCCGACGAAACCGTCGTTAGGTCTCTTTTGGGTGTTATGGCCGAAATATTCGTATTCACCCTCCGGCGGCGCCGGGCTCGACTTCGCGAGCGCCCCCTGGAGTGAGGAGAGACCTGCCGTGGACCTGGCACTGGCCCCGGACACCATCGCGCGATGGCACTTCAACCGGCGCGGCCGGGAGGGCTGGGCGTTCATCAGCTCCGGCGTCACCGTGGTGGCGTCCGTGGCGATGCTCTTCCTGGCGCTCTTCCCGGAGGTCATGCCCTCCAGCCTCGCCCCGGCCTGGAGCCTGACCGCCACCAACGCGGCCGCCCGCCGGTACACGCTGGGGATCATCACCTGGGTCGCGGCCTTCGCCACCCCGCTGGTGCTGCTCTACCAGGGCTGGACCTACTGGGTGTTCCGCAAGCGGATCGGCGTCCAGCACATCCCCGCTCCGGTCCACCACGCCCCGGCTGCCTCCACCACCGATCTCGTCACGAACGCCGTGAACTGAAGGCCGAGGCACCATGAAGCCCGTTGCTCCCGGCCTGCGCGGTCATCCCAGCGCGACGCCTGCCGTCCGTGCCGCCCCCGGGCCGCTCGGTACGACGGCCGTCAGCCTGATGACCGCAAAGGCCGAGCAGTCGCTGCGCTCAACGGTGGGGCGGGCCCACCCGCACGCCCGCGCCGGGACCTCAGCGCGGCGGGCTCCGCGACGTCCTGCGTCGCGCCGCAGCCGTCGTCTGTGCCGAGCAGCCGCTCCCGGGCACGGCGTGCTGGCGGGAACACCCGGGAAGCCGGACACACGACGGGGGCAGAACCCCCGTCAGCATGCCGCCGAGCGGCGGAACGTCACCGCCGCCTTCGATCTCGCACCGCATGACTGCCTCCGGGCAGAGGAAGAAGGCACCCGTGCCCCGACCGAACCCTGATCACCGCAGCGATCCCGCCGGCACAGCTCCGAGCGGCCAGGGCTTGGCCGAGAGGCTACCCGCCACTCAGGCCCCGGCCCCGCTGGTGGACCGCTTCGGCCGGATCCACACGGACCTGAGGGTCTCCCTCACCGACCGGTGCAACCTGCGGTGCACGTACTGCATGCCGGCCGAGGGCCTGGACTGGCTGCCCAAGGCCGAGGTGCTCACCGACGACGAGGTCGTGCGCCTGGTCCGTGTCGCCACCCAGCGCCTGGGCATCTCCAAGGTCAGACTGACCGGCGGCGAACCGCTGCTGCGCCGCGGTCTGCCGGGTCTGATCGCCCGCCTCTCCGCCTTGGATGCGGCCCCGGAACTGTCGCTCACCACCAACGGCATCGGCCTGTCCCGCAGTGCCGCCGCCCTGAGCGAGGCGGGACTGAACCGGGTCAACGTCAGCCTGGACACGCTGCGTTCCGAGCGCTACGCCGAGATCACCCGGCGCGACCGTCTCACCGACGTGCTGGACGGGCTGTACGCGGCGCGTGCCGCGGGCCTGAATCCGGTCAAGGTCAACGCGGTCCCCGTCCGCGGCGTCAACGACGACGAGATCGCCGATCTGGCCGCCTTCGCCGCCGAGCACGGTTACCGCATGCGGTTCATCGAGTCGATGCCACTGGACGCACAAGGTGCCTGGGACCGCGAGCGGATGGTCACGGCCGAGGAGATCCTGGGCCGCCTGGGCGAGCGCTTCGAACTCGTCCCGGTCGGGCGGCGGGACAACGCGCCCGCCGAGGAGTGGCGGATCGTCGGCACGGATGCCGTGGTCGGGGTCATCGCCAGCGTCACCCGCCCCTTCTGCGGCAGTTGTGACCGGGTGCGGCTCACCGCCGACGGGCAACTGCGCAACTGCCTCTTCGCCACCGAGGAGTCCGACCTGCGGGCCCTGCTGCGCGGCGGAGCCGACGACGCGGCGCTGGAGGCGGCCTGGCGGACCTGCATCGGGGGCAAGGGACCGGGCCACGCCATCAACAGCCCGGAGTTCCGCCGCCCGGAACGGCCCATGTCGGCCATCGGCGGATGACAGTGCGCACCGTTGTGCGGGGCGCCCGTTGTGCGGGGCGAGGACAAGACGCCATCGGGGGCGAAGACAAGAACCGAGGACAGGAACCGAGGACAAGATGAGCTCGATGTATGAGAGGACAAGATGAGCTCGATGTATGAATGGATTGCCGCGGTCAAGGCCGAACTGGGCGTCGACCTCGATGTCGACGTAGCCGGCCTGCTCGACATGACCAAGGTCGTCGCCCATGGTGTGGCGCGCCCGGCCGCTCCTCTGACCGCCTTCCTGGTCGGCCTGGCCGCCGCGCAGGAGGGCGGCGGGCCCGCGGCGGTCGCCGATGCGAACCGCCGGGTGGTCGCGCTGGCCGAGCGCTGGGGCACCGAGGACAAGCAGGGCCCGGAGACCGCATGACCACCCTCGAGGGGACGGCACCGCACCCTGCCCAGGCTGGACCGTGCGCGACGGGCCCTGCCCTGGCGTGGGAGCAGGCCCGCTCGGTCGCCCGCCACAGCGCCGCACAACCGCTGACCCCCGTCGCCCGCGACCTGACCGATGCTCTCGGCCACGCCCTCGCCGAACCGCTCGCCGCGCTCACCGATCTGCCGTCGTTCGACACCTCCGCGATGGACGGCTGGGCCGTGGCCGGGGCCGGGCCGTGGCACCTGCGCGACAGCGCCGTACTGGCCGGCCACCGGCCCGAGCCGCTGAGCGACGGAACCGCCGTACCGATCGCCACCGGTGCCCGGCTGCCGACAGGCGCGACCGCCGTACTGCGCCGGGAACACGGCTCGGTCGATGCGCGGAACGGCATGCTGTACGACCACCGGGACCTGGGTCCTGTGGCTGTGGGCCGCGACATCCGGCCCCGCGGCCAGGAGTGCCACGCCGGTGAACCCCTCCTCCCGTCCGGCACCACCGTGACGCCGGCCGTGCTGGGCCTGGCGGCGGCGGCCGGGTACGACCGGCTGCAGGTCCACCGACGCCCGACCGTCGAACTGCTCGTTCTCGGCGACGAGTTGCTGGAGTCCGGCCTGCCCAGGGACGGGCGGGTCCGTGACGCGCTCGGCCCGCTGCTGCCGTCCTGGCTGCACAGCTGCGGCGCGGAGGTGATCGGCCGGCATCGGGTGGCGGACGACTTGGCACCGCTGCGGGAGGCCCTGCGCCACTCCTCGGCCGATGTCGTGGTCACCACGGGCAGCACCGCCGCCGGACCGGTGGACTTCCTGCACGACACCCTCGGCGAGGTCGGCGCCAGGCTGCTGGTCGACTCCGTCGCCGTACGGCCCGGGCACCCCATGCTGCTCGCCGAGCTGCCGACCGCCGCCGACGGTCTTCCCCGCCGCCTGGTCGGCCTGCCCGGCAATCCGCTGGCCGCCGTAGCCGGCACGGTCACCCTGGCCGCGCCCCTGCTGCGACGCCTCGGCGGACACGCGGACGCCGAGCCGCACCGGATGCGGGCCGCTGCCGCGCTGCCGGGGCACCCGCGGGACACCCGGCTCATGCCGGTGGTCCGCACAGACGACCAGGTGGCGCCGCTCCCGTTCCACGGTCCGGCGATGCTCCGCGGGCTGGCGCTCGCCGACGGCCTCGCTGTGGTCCCCTCCGGCGGCGTGCCGGCCGGGACCACCGTGGAGGTCCTGAACATCCCCGGTCAGTGACCCGCACCGGCTCGACATCCACCACAGAGCTAGCTCAAGGCGGCGGTACACAGTGGTTCGTACGCCTTGGAGGGCCTTGAGGACCGCGTTGTGCGACACCAGCCGCTCGGCGTAGCGGAACACGCTCCGCCCGATCCCGAACGCCCGGACGGAGGTCACGGCGACCAACAGGTAGAGGACCGGAGGCATTTCGGAGGCCCGCGAGATCAGCCACGCGGACGTCGCCATCAGCGCGACGGCGCACCCGACGGGCCGAGCGTGGTGGCGTGGTCGAGCAGACGCTTGCGCAGGGTGGACTTCACGAGGGCCACCGACCGATGGGCCGTCAGCTCGGTCAGCCAGGCCACCAGCGCCCGCCCGAGGGTGACGGCCACCAAATCGAGCAACGACCCGGTCAGGTCGTAGGAGCGCTCCTGGAAGACCCGTACGACGATGTCGACGAGCAGGCCGGCCTGGGCCACCAGCAGAGCCGCGCTCACCCCGCCGAGGATCACGGATCCGGCGAGGAAGACGCGGGTGGCACGGGCGTACGCCAGCAGCCGGGGATCGACCGGACGCATGGTCAGTGCCCCGCCGGGATCTGCGGGGCACACACGACCCTTGCCACGATTTCCTCCTGTGGTGCACGGAGAAGACTGTGGCATTCGATGCCGTGGTTCCGTGTCGAGCCCACTGGCCATCCCTCTCGTGTGGCAGTTCAAAGAGGTGCGCCCGAATGCTTGACAGGCACGGGTGATCAAGGGTGGGACTTCGCCGTCGGCGGGGCATACCGTCCCGATACAGCGCGGCCGACTGGAGAATTTCCGGAGAGCATGCCGGGATAGGAAATTCCGGAGAGCATGCCGGGATAGGAAATTCTGGAGAGCCCTGCCGGGATAGGAAACTCGAATATCTCGAAATGTGTGACGGCCGTAGGAACGATCTCACTTCACATCCGGGTGAATCGCTCCATGTCCCCTTGGAAGTCCTTGATCATCTGGTCGGTGAGGGTCGGCCGGGTGTCGTGGATGGCGGCGAGGTAGGTCTCCGTGGTGGCGGGTTCCCCTTTGCGGTGGACCACCTCGCGTTCGAATGCCGCCTGCGCTCCCTTGCGCGCGGCGAACTCGATGTCGGCGGGGGTGAACAACTCGGATGCCTCCACCAGCCGATTGACGTCGACCGTTTCGGCAGCCGTCCCCAGATACCGCCGCCAGATCGCCGCTCGCGCCGTGGCATTGGGAGGGCCGACGGGAATCACGTAGTCGAATCGGCCCGGGCGCAGGAACGCGGGGTCCAGAGAGCGCACCGAATTGGTCGCGCAGACCATCAAATGCTCGTCGTGCTCTCGGAAACCGGGTATCAGCTTGAGCAGTTCGTTGGTCACCATGTGCCCGGGATCGGCGGCCATTCCCGACCGCACACTGGCGATCTCCTCGACCTCGTCGATGAACAGCACCACCGATTCCAAGGCGGTGATGTCGGAAAAGACCTCCCGAAGCGCCGAGGCCAGCCCCGGCGTGCCGTTGGAAGCGGCCAGTCGGGAGGGAAACAGTTCGACGAACGGCCAGCTCAGACGGGACGCGACCGCCTTGACGAAGCTGGTCTTTCCGGTGCCCGGCGGCCCGAAGAGGATCACCGCCTTCGGCGGGACGACCCCGTACTGCTCGACCAGTTCCGTCTCCTGCAACGGCAGCACGATCCGTCGCTCGACGATCTGCTTCTCGTGTTCCATCCCAGCCAGCGAGCCCCACAGTCCACTGGCCGGCACCCTTCCGCCGAGCGCCTCGAGGAGCCCCGCGTCGGCCGCGGGCAGGTGCTCCACCATCTCGAAATAGACCAGGCCCTCCCGTGACCGGTAGCCCGAGTTCAGCAGCGCAGCCGTGCCGGTGGCGTCCGCCGGGAGCAGCGCGCTGATGCGCCGTACTCCCGCCGCCCGCAGCCGCCGCTCCAACTCCGCGAGGAGGTTGCTGCCGATCCCTCGGTGCCGCCAGCCTGCGGCCAGCGCCACCAGCAGGATCCACGCTCGCTCGCCGTCGGTCCGCGCCACCGCCAGCCCCACGAGTTCGTCGCCCACCACAGCCACCACCGCGGGCTGTCCCGTCCGGGCCGCGGCGATCACCTCCGAGATCGGAAAGGCCGGAGGCGGCTGGTCGTCCATCCCGCTCTGGTCCCACATCCGAATGGCTTGGTCCAGGTCGTCCTCGTGGAAATCCCTCATCCGCCAGACCGGCATCCGTCGCCACCTCCTCGCAGCCGCTAGGTCCTGTCGTCAGACTCCCGTCGTCCGCCCGGAGGGCGGGCCTCGCGCCCGCCGCGGAGCGGCTGATGCCGCTGTAGGTGCGTGCTCCCGGCGTGCCGGGCCCTGGCCCTCGTACTGGCTGTACTTGGGCCTGGGGCCGGTGCGGCGAGTGGGGGCACCTCCCACGCCCTTCAGGCAGTGGGGGTGGGAGTCTGACGACAGGGCCTAGCACAAGCCTGTGGCGGTAGGCGCCGCGCCGCATGTTGGTCATGCGAGGACTGACGGGCTGCCCCGATCAGCAAAGGCCTTGCGGGCCGAGAGGTGGATCACGAGGTGCAATGCTCAGGTTCCGGCGGCCGCGGACTGGATGTCGTGGCGAATGTGGCCCATCAGCTCGCCCATCTCACCGAACTTGGGATCGTGGGTCTCGGCGCCGGGCGCGGCCTCCTGAAGCCAAGTCGCCGTGGCCAGAGCCAGATGAACGGCTTCTTCTCCCCGCCTGTCGCCGAGCAGCTCCTCGATCTTGAAAGCGAGGGTGGCGAGGGTCTCGTCGTCGGTTTCCGGTACCAGGTAGTCCTTGAGGCCTGATGGATAAGGTGTCCGCTCCCGGAATTCGCGCAGGGCGGTGACGACCGCGGGCTCTGCGCTGCACTGGTCGAGCAGCCCCATGAGGACGTACAGCCGTGCCACCAGTCGTGGCAGGCCGGGATGCCGGTCAAGCCACGCCATCAGCTCGCGTTGACCACCGAGGTGGTCGATGACCTGCGTCATCGCCGCGCGGGCCGTGTTGGGCAGAACCCAGTGGAACGGCAGCAGCTCCGCCACCTGGTCAGCGAGTGCCGCCTCGTCCTGCGCGTCCAGCGAACCGGCAGTGAAGCCGCTGACCAGCGCGGGATCCAGTTCGAAGCCGGCAGGCGCCGACCGGTCCTCTGAGGTGTGCGACGCGTCGTGGCGCGGATGCAAGAGCTCGGTAACGATCTTGCTCAGCAGTTTCTCGTGCATGCATCCTCCCGGCAAGCGGCCTGCACTCATACTGTGCCGCCCGACGCCAGGCGGTGCGTATTTGTTAGCCCAGGTGGGCCATGAGGGGCGACGGCCGGGACAAGAAGATCCATGTCGCGAGCTGCCGGTCAGACGGCGACACTGGGGACAGCGGCCGCTTCCTGCCAGAAATCCGGTCACCACGTGGTGTGGTGTCGCGCGCACGATGGGCGAGCAGGCGTCCCTCCGCCCCCTCGCCGGCCCCACTCCCTCCGCCCCACTGCGTCCGCTCCACGCGTACGTCGTTCGCCCGCGTGGACGACACAGCACAGAACATCCTCATCCGCCGGGAGTAGCCCGAGCCGTGGATACACCGCACAGAAGGCCCGCAGACGTGGGGCGTGAACTAGACGAGGCCGCCTTCGAGGCGTTGTTCTCCGGGTCTCCCCAACCCCACTACCTGCTGGACACCGACCTGCGGCTCGTGCGCTTCAACGCCGCCGCGGCCGCCCATGACGCCTTCCTGCTGGAGGACGCCCTCGGCCGTCCCCTCTGGCAGTGGGCGGATGCCTCGTACCGCGAGCCCCTCGAGGCGATGCTGCGGGAGGTACTGGCCGACGGAGTCCCGAGAATCGACATCGAGATCAAGGCCACCACCCCGGATCTCCCGGAAACCGTGGCGTCGGTTTCGGGATTCCGGCTGCGTGGCGCGGCGGGCGGCGTCGTAGGGCTGGCCCTCGCTGTCGCAGATGTCACCGACCAGTACCGAGACCGTGTCCGGCTGGGCCTTCTCCGGCGAGCCACCACGGCGATCGGAACCACACTCGACATCGTCCGCACCGCGCAGGAACTCGCCGACATCACCGTGCCCGACCTCGCCGACATGGTGCGCGTAGACGTGCTGGACTCGGACCTTCGCGGTGACGCTCCCGCCCTCGACTCCCTCGGGGAAGACCTGTTGATGCGATGCGCCGGCCGCAAATGCGCCCACGAACCGGCCTCGCACATGGCAGATGACGTCGGGAACGTCATCAAGTTTCCCACCGGGTCCCCCTACGCCGAGGTGCTGGCGCACCAGCGGCCCCTGCTCATGAGCAGGTCGGGAGCGGATACCCGGGACCCCGCCCGGAAACCGGGCGGCGACGCCATGGCCGAGACCGGGGCGCACTCAGGGATGGCGGTGCCGCTGTGCGCCCGTGGCGTTCTGCTGGGCCTGGCCCGCTTCTACCGCGAGCAATCGCCGGAGCCGTTCAACCACGACGATCTCGAGCTGGCCGTCGAACTGGCGCAGCACACCGCTCTGTGCCTGGACAACGCCCGGCTGTACGCCCGCGAGCACTCCGTCGCCCGGATTCTCCAGCTCACCCTGCGGCCTCTTGACGTGCCCTCAAAAACCGCGGTCAAGACCGCACACGGCTACTTGCCCAGCGGAGCCGGCGGGGACTGGTTCGACGTCATCCCGCTGTCCGGGGCGCGGGTCGCCCTGGTCGTCGGGTCCCCACCCGGTCGCGGTATCCGCGCCGCCGTCGCCATGGGCGGGCTGCGGGCGGCCATCGGCGCCCTGGCATCTCTCGACCTGCCGCCCGGGGAGATCCTCGAACGTGTCCACGACCTGACCACCCGCTTAGACGGGGAGGACTCACACGCGCTCGACGAGAACCCGGACGGCCGACGCTCGGGCACCACGTGCCTGTACGCCGTCTACGACCCCGTGGCCCGCCGGGGCATCCTGGCGAGCGCCGGCCACCCGCCGCCCGCGATCGCCCGCCCCGGCGGCCGGGTGGAGTTCACCCATGTACCGATCGGCTCGCCCCTGGGACGCGGAAGCCCCAGGTACCGGGTGGCCGAGACGGAGATGCCCGAGGGCTGCGTGATGTTCCTTGGCAACTCCCTCCTGCTCCGCGGCAGCGGCCCCGAAGCGCCGAGGGAGTTGGTCTGCCTGACCGACGCCCTGCAACCCCGCGGCGCCTCCCTGCAGGAGGTGTGCGACGCGGCTCTGGCGGCACTGGTGCCCCAGCGCTCCCCGAGCGACGGCGTACTCCTCCTGGCGAAGACCCGCGGTCTCGGGGCCGATCAGGTCGTCTCGTGGACCCTGCCCAACGACCCCGCGACTGCCGCCGACGCCCGTGCCCGTGCGGAGCGCCAACTGTCCGACTGGGGGATGAAAGACCTGACCTTCTCCGCGGTCCTGGTGGTCAGCGAACTGGTCACCAACGCCATCCGGTATTCGAGGGAACCTGTCCGGCTGCGCCTGATCCGCGACCGCGGCCTCATCATCGAGGTCACCGACGACAGCAGTACCGCCCCGCACCTGCGGCTCGCGGAGGACGACGACGAGAACGGACGCGGGCTCTACATCACCGCGCAGCTCACGGAACGATGGGGGACCCGCCGCGAGCACCGGGGAAAGACGATCTGGGCGGAACTCGAGCCACTCGGCGACCGCGGGATGTGAACCCATCCGGCCTTCCATGACGCGTCCCGATGCGCACAGAACGAGGCGCGGGCCGCTTCGGTCAGCGGTCCGATCCAGGGTCGGGCGTGGCGGCGAGGAACCGCCGGCGGTCGACGATCGCCCGGTCGATCTCCCCCGTCGCGACGATCTCTCCGGAGCTGTCGACGGCCCGTACGAGGAAGGTGAGCCGCCGGCCCACCGCGGCGGCGGGGGGCTCGGCGACAACCTCAACCCGGCCACCCACGCGCGTGGCACGGAGATGCTTGATACGGACCGCAGTCCCAACCGTCGTCTGGCCCGCCTCGGTGAACGGCGCGGCGGCCCGTACTGTCGCCGCCTCAATCCATGCGATCAGCCGGGGAGTAGAGAGCACAGGCACGTCACCGCTGCCCATCGCCGCCGCGGTATCGACATCGGTTACCTGATGGTGCATCTCACCACGCTATCCGGCGCACCACCTCACTTCGGGAGCTGGGCCAGGAACTCCTGTGGAGTGATGGCGGGTCCTCCGTCGATCTTCACAACGGGAATCACCTCACCGTCGCGCCAGACGACCGGTGTTCCCACCACGCCGTAGGAACCGAAACTGCCGAACGAGCCTGCCATACCCGGCCGAATGCCACGACCGGGCCGACGGCCAGTGGCCTGGCGGGAGCTTGCCGGCGAACTGGACCTCATGCGACCGAAGTTGCGGGCCGACCCGGCACTCGGAGGTTGGTGTGGCGGGCACTTCGCAGAGGCAAACGACTAGTGCCCATGGCGGTGCAACCGGTCGAGCAGGAGGTAGGCGCGCTCCTCGGCGGCGGCGAGTTCGGTGGGGTCGATCCCCGCCAGCCACAGCTCACCCGCCGCGGTGTCGTCGGCCTCGCGCAGTTCCACGACTGCCGTGGCCAGATGCACCTGGACGGCTGGGGGCGGCGGGCCGGCGGAGGGGGCCAGGGACTGTTCGGTCCGGTCGGCGGCTTCCGTGCACGCGGCCAGCGCGCGGTCCACTCGTGTCGCGGCGCGGTCGTGGACGATCAGCAGCGCACACAGCAGCCCCACGACGATCCCTACGACGCTGCCCAGCGCCCGGTCGAGGACCAGCCAGCCGGGTGGGGCGGGCGCCGACAGGTCGCTCAGCAGCAGCGCGATCGGCGTGAGGAAGACGACGGCCAGGGCGTAGTTGCGGGCCGCGACGTACTCAAGAAAGAACGGCTTCTCGTCAGACCTGGCGTCGCTGATGTTCGAGGACCTCGGCCGGACGGTGCGCGAGCTGCGCGAGCAGCCCTATCCCATGGTGCGCGACAGAGAGGCCGAAACGGCGTTTCATCACTGCGAGGCCCCACGCTCGCCGGCATCGGCCACACAACTGGACCCAAGCGGGCTCTCCGATGCGGGCGAAGCACCGTCCAAGACGCGGTGACAGCGGGCGAGACCCGTTGACATCGGGTCGGGGTACAGGGCGCTCAGCCGTTCATCCTGTCGTTCCCCTACGAGTCGACCGTGATCGTGCCCCTACGAGTCGACGGTGATCGTGCGCCGTGTCGACGTTCCTGTCTTCGGCAGGCGGACGGTCAGAACTCCGTCGCGGAGGTCGGCCCGGACCCCTTCGGTATTGACGTCACCCGGAATGCGAATGCCATAGGAAAACGAGCCCGACCGACGCCGCAGCGCGTTGCCTTGCATCGATTCTTCGACTGTTCCATGGATATGCAACTCGCGGTCGTCGACCTCCACGCTCACGCGTTCACGAGGGATACCGGGAAGCTCCGCGCGGACCAGGTACGAGTCTCCCGAGTCCTCTTCCTCGACCAAAGGCATCCAGTGCCGAGAAGGGGCCGTCGTCTGCGACGACCGCTCAAGCAAACGGCTGACCTCGCCCCACAGGTGCTGCAGTTCGGTCGCTGGATCGCCGCCGGCCCACCAGGCCGTCCTGGCCGTTCCCGACCGGGCGATGTCCGCTCGTTCACCCATCACATTTCTCCTCGCGTGATTACTGATGGCCAGCCGTCGATTACCGATGGCAAGCGTACGCCGTCAAGGAAGCGGGGGATGTTCCGGGACACCCCGTGCCAAAGACCTTGTGGAGATTCCTTGCGGCAGTACCGCGCATTTGTTCCGCGCACGTGGTTCCACCTGCGGAGCAGCGGGTCTTGTTCCACTTGCGGAGCAATGGGTATCGCGCTTGAGTTATAGGGCGCCTCTGAGTCGTAGGGTCTGCCCTCCCACCAGGAGATGCCATGTCGATGTCGTCATTCGGCTTTGGTTCGTCTGATCCGTTCAGTGAAATGTTGAATCGGTTCTTTGGCATGTCACCTGCGTCATCGCCACCCGCCGTACAGCGCGTGCCGATCGGACGGCTGCTGACCGAGTCGTCGCACGAGCTTCTCAACCTGGCCGCGCGACGGGCGCTCGAGGACGGAACGTCAGATCTCGACACGGAGCACCTGCTGTGGGCGACTACGAAGGTCGACCCCGCACGCACGCTCCTCGCTCAGGCAGGCGTGGATCCCGATGAGCTCGGATCCCAGATCGCCGAAGTCCTTCCCCGGGAATCGGGCGAGCCGTCCGCGGAACCCGGCCTCACGCCGGCGGCCAAGCGCACACTCGCCGCCGCGTACGCCCGGTCTCAGGCAGCCAGGGTCTCCTACATCGGCCCCGAGCACATTCTCGGCGCGCTGCTGGGTGAAGCCGACACAGGTGCTGCCCAGATGCTGCGCGCGGAGGGCCAGGATGTGGGAAGGCTGGCCGGCCTCGCGGAGCAGGCGGCCCGCCAGGACGGACTGCCCGCCGAGCGCAAGAAGCCCGCCACGACGCTGGACGAGTACGGGCGGGACCTGACGGAAGAGGCGAAGGCCGGAAAGCTCGACCCTGTGGTCGGACGGGCCGACGAGATCGAGCAGACCGTCGAAATTCTCTCGCGGCGTTCCAAGAACAACCCTGTGCTCATCGGTGAGCCGGGCGTCGGGAAGACCGCGATCGTGGAGGGGCTGGCCCAGCGCATCGTGGCCGGAGGGGTTCCCGAAACCCTGAAGGGCAAGAGGGTGGTCGCCCTCGACCTGTCCGGCATGGTGGCGGGTGCGCAGTACCGGGGGCAGTTCGAGGAGCGGCTGAAGAAGGTCATCGAGGACGTCCAGGAATCAGAAGGAAACATCATTCTGTTCATCGACGAAATGCACACGGTCGTCGGCGCGGGTGCGACGGGCGAGGGCGCGATGGACGCGGGCAACATCCTCAAGCCGGCGCTCGCGCGCGGGGAGCTCCACATGGTGGGCGCGTCGACCATCGACGAGTACCGCAGGTATGTCGAGAAGGACGCCGCGCTAGAACGTCGCTTCCAGCCGGTGATGGTGCCGGAACCGACGGTCGAGGAGACCGTTCTGATCCTGGAGGGGCTGCGCGACCCCTATGAGGCTCACCATCAGGTCCGCATCGATGACGCGGCCATCGCGGCCGCGGCGGAACTGTCCGATCGATACATCAGCGACCGGTTCCTGCCCGACAAGGCGATCGACGTGATGGACCAGGCGAGCGCCCGCGTGCGCCTGCGCAGTGCCGGCCGCTCCACCGAGGTCATCAGCCGCGAAGACCACATCGCCAAGCTGCGGCGTGAGCTGGACCAGGCCGTCGCGGCCGAGGACTTCGACAAGGCAGGGCAGCTGAAGCGCCAGATCGCTGAAGCGGAGGCCGAACTCGCGGGGATCGAGGAGCGTCGCGAGGGCGTCGTCACCGTCACGGCGGGCGACGTCGCGGACGTCGTCTCCCGGCGTACGGGCATCCCGGTCTCTCAACTCACCGCGAGCGAGAAGGAAAAACTCCTCAAGCTCGAAGAGGAGATGCATGAACGGATCGTCGGCCAGGACGAGGCGGTCACCGCGATCGCCCAAGCGGTACGCCGCAGTCGCGCGGGCATGGGCGACCCGAACCGGCCCGTCGGCTCGTTCCTCTTCCTGGGCCCCACCGGTGTGGGCAAGACCGAACTCGCCAAGACCCTCGCCGAGCTCCTGTTCGGCGACGAGAATCGCATGATCCGCTTCGACATGAGCGAGTTCCAGGAGAAGCACACGGTCGCCCGGCTCGTCGGCGCGCCTCCCGGATACGTCGGCTACGAAGAAGCGGGCCAGCTCACCGAGAAGGTACGCCGCCAGCCCTACAGCGTGGTCCTGTTCGACGAGGTGGAAAAGGCCCACCCTGACGTCTTCAACGCGCTGCTCCAGATCCTCGACGACGGACGTCTGACGGACGCCCAGGGGCGCACCGTCAGCTTCAGTCACTGCGTCATCATCATGACGTCCAACATCGGCGCACACCTCATCCTCGCGCACGAAGGCGACGTGTCCGAGATCAAGGACGAGTTGATGGGCGAGCTACGGGCCCAGTTCCGGCCGGAGTTCCTGAACCGCATCGACGACATCATCATCTTCCACGGCCTCACCAAGGAGGATCTGTCGCAGATCGTGGATCATCTGCTGGACCAGACCAAGCACCGGGTGCACGCGCAGGGCATGAAGCTGGACGTCACGGAAGCCGCCAAGAAGCTTCTCATCGCGCATGGTCACCAGCCGGAGTTCGGCGCCCGTCCGCTGCGACGCACGATCCAGACAGAGCTGGACAACCGTATCGCCTCACTCCTGCTCAGCGGCGAGGCCGAGCCCGGAGACACGATCGTCGCCGACGTGAAGAACGACACGCTCCACTGCACAGTGGAGAGGAACGACGCGCAGCCGGCGGCTGACGATGCAGAAGAAGCGAAGAAGTCCTGACGCGGCGCTGCTGCATCTGCCGAAGAGTCAGGGCAGAGGGGCAGGTACACCCGGGCGTGAGCACGCCCGGGTGTTCGTTCTAGGAGGACCCATGGCGCATCATCACAAATCCAACCGAGAAGTCGAAGGAAACCCGGATTTCGGTCATGGGCGAGGTCTGCCGCTGCGACCCGATGTGGAAGAACTCGAAAGGCGCACCGACGAGGATCGACGGGAAGCAGGCCTGCCTGTCAGGACGGAGGACCCTTGGGCGGAGTACGAGGCCGTGCACACCGAGATCAATCGTGAGGTTGGGCTGGGTGAAATCCAGTCTCAAATCTCACGAAAGGGACGGCCCCCCTTCCCGCCGACTCGCTACGAAAGCTGAGCGCCTTCTGAATATGGCCCCGGCCGCATCCTCGAGAAAATCCCTGGGCCCGAATACTGGATTGTGCAGGCGTTTATCAGGGTGTGCGCGCGACGGGCGTGACCGGACGGTTCACTTGCTGCTGTGCGGCTCGCCGATCGACACCACAACCGCGGTCGCCTGGCCGTCGGGTGTGTCGTAGCGGGCGGTGTCACCGGCACGGCGGCCGAGCAGCGCACGGCCGAGCGGGCTGTCAGCGGTGACCAATGTTTGATCCAGAGCCTCGGCAACCTCGCCGATCTGGAGAGTGTCCACTGTGCCGTCGTCGAACCGGACGGTGACAGTGCTGCCCACGCCGACCATGTCGGTGCTGGCAGAACCGGCCAGGTCCGCTTGGCGGAGCCGTACGGTGATCTCGTTGATGCGGCTGTCCAGGCGGTCGAGTTGATCGGCGCGCTGCAACTCGTCGGCTTGATCGGCGCGATCGCCCACCGCATCCGCATCGGGGTCCTGCAACGTCTTGGCAACCAGTCCGCGCTCCGCGCGCAGATCGGCAAGTTCTTACTCGAACGCGCGACGCGCGTCGGCGCTGATCGGCTCGGGGCTACCGGTCATTCCCGCTCCTGTGGTGCAGGCGGAATAGCTGAACAAATTCGACAATTACTGCATTTCCTAGCAAAGCAGTTGGATCACGGGAGTGATCCACACGAGCTGGGAATGACCTGTCTTCGTATCCTGCCGCGTCCCGGTCGTAGTCCGCGACTTGTGGCAACGCGCCGTGTTCTTGCCGCCGTTGCCCTCTCCTCGCCGTGATCGGGACATGGTGAGCACTCCGTGCCACACCGCGGTGTCCGCGTTCTGGCGCCGACGGCGACAGCGCTGCCCGGCTCAACCCGAGCGGCGGACGGCGCGTCCAGGGCGAACACTGGAATGGACTGTTCCGTCTAGGGAAGGACCTCGCCATGGGCTGCCTCCACCGCAAGGATCTCGGACTGCTGGCTGTGCGCCTCGGCACCGGCGGCGTGCTCTTCGCGCACGGTGCGCAGAAGCTCTTCGGCTGGTTCGGCGGAGAAGGCATCGAGGGCACTGGGCAGGCGATGGAGGCCATGGGCTTCCGCCCCGGCAAGCCGAGCGCTGTCGCCGCAGGCCTCGGCGAGGCAGGCGGCGGCCTCCTGCTCGCGCTCGGCATCGCCACCCCAGCGGCGGGCGCGGCCGCGGCCGGTGCCATGTCCGGTGCGGTTGCGGTCCACCGTCCGCACGGCTTCTTCGCCGCTGCCGGCGGCTACGAGTACCCGGCCTACCTCGGCTTCGTCGCCGCGAGCCTGGGCCTGTCCGGCGCGGGCTGCTATTCGTTCGATCATCTCACTCGTTACCGTCTCGACCGCCCGGCCATGATCCTCCTCGCATTCGGAGTGAGCACAGCGGCCGCGCTCGCTGTCGTAGGACGCCGCGAGCAGACACTCGCAGCGAAGTCGCAGGAAACCGAGACGGATTGAAGCCGGACGGAAGCGGACACCGTCACCGGCGGCGCCGGTGACCATGAGCCCGGTCGCCTTCTCGTACGGCGTGAACAGGCGGTCTCGTACGGGCGGACGCACGGGACCGCGTGGGCTGCGAGCCGCGTAGCGAGGACTGATCAACCGGCATAGCCTGGCTGAAAGCGTCATTTTTCGGCGCACGCCTCGACGGCGGAAGGGTGAGAGTTTTGAACGCCTCCAATGTCAACGACGGGCAGGACCTTTCACAGGTGGAGCCCCGAGTGGGGCCCATCCCCCAGGGTGAGCCCAGCTTCCACCCCTACCATCACCCCGCCGCCGGCTGGGGCGCGGCGAAGAGCGTGACCAAGGTTCTGGTACGCGTGACCGGCTCGGCGAGGTCTGCAAGATCGAACCGCCCCGTGACCACGGTCTGGACACGGTCGGCTCCATCCAGGCGATGCACCGCGGCGATGTGAAGGTGTTCGTGGGCATGGGCGGCAACTTCGCCCTCGCCGCGCCCGACAGCCCGTACACCTACGAGGCGTTGCGCAAGTGCGACCTCACGGTCCAGGTCAGCACCAAGCTGAACCGCAGCCATCTGGTCCACGGTCGCCAAGCCCTCATCCTGCCCTGCCTCGGCCGCACCGAGAAGGACCACCAGCGCAACGGCATCCAGAGCACGTCCGTCGAGGACTCGATGAGCATGGTCCATCTGTCCATCGGCATGAAGCGACCGGCGTCACGGCACCTGCTGTCCGAGCCCGCCATCATCGCCGGCATGGCGCGCGCTGCCCTGCCGGCCAGTCCCACTCCGTGGGAGTGGTACATCGAGGACTACGACCGCATCCGCGACACCATGTCCCAAGCCCTTGACGGATTCGAGGACTTCAACCGCCGTGTCCGCCTGCCGCTGGGCTTCCGCATCAAGCAGCCGGCGCGCGAACTGGTCTTCCTCACCCCGTCCGGACGCGCGGAGTTCTCCCGTGCGCCGCTCCCCAGGGTTGTGCCTGCCCCGGGGACCCTGGCGTTGGGCACCATGCGCTCCCACGATCAATGGAACACCACGATCTATTCGGACCACGACCGCTATCGGGGTATCAAGAACCTGCGCGAGCTCGTCTTCATGAATGAGGACGACATGCGCGAGCGCGGTGTCTCCGAGTTCGACCCCGTCGACATCACCGCGACTGCGAAGGACGGCTCCCAGCGCTCCCTCAACGGCTTCCTTGCCATCCCGTACGACATCCCGCGCGGTTGCGCGATGGGCTACATGCCGGAGATGAACGTGCTGATCGGGATCTCCGACTACAGCATCCAGAGCGACCAGCCGCTCATGAAGCACCTCAAGGTCACCATCACCGCTGCTACCTGATGAAGAGGGGCGGCCTGCTGAGCCACCGGGCTCGGGCAGACATGGACGAGGCTCCCCGGCTCCTCTTTCAGCCAGGGAGCCTCGTTGTTTCAGTGACCCGCCGGGATGTGGTGAACGGCGATGCGCTTGCGGAAGACCCAGTACGTCCAGCCCTGGTAGAGCAGGACAAGCGGGACGAACACGGCCGTGACGATGGTCATCACCGTCAGGGTGTAGGGCGCGGACGAGGAGTTGCTGACCGTCAGCGACCAGTCGGGGTTGAGCGTCGACGGCATGACCTCGGGGAACAGGGTGAGGAACAGCATCGCGAAGCTCGCCACAATGGTCAGGCCCGAGAAGACGAACGCCCAGCCCTCACGGCCCAGTTGGTTGAAGAACATCGCCACGAGCAGCGCGACGAACGAGACGATCATCACGCCCAGGCTCTGGCCGTTGCCGGAGTTCACCTGCGTCCAGAGCAGGAAGGCCAGCATCAGCAAGAGCGACACCAGACCCAGCACGGGCGCCAGCTTGCGGGCGCGTTCACGGATCTCACCGTCCGTCTTCAGCGCCGCGAAGATCGCGCCATGGCAGGTGAACAGCGCCAGCGTCACGAAGCCACCGAGGATCGCGTACCCGTTGAACAGATCCCCGATCGCGCCCACGTACGACTTGTCCGCGTTGATCGCGAGGCCGCGGACGATGTTGGCGAAGATCAGGCCCCACATGAACGGGGTGATCACGGACGTCCAGAAGGTGACCTGCTCCCAGTTGCGCTGCCAGCGATCGCCCGACCGCTTGCCCCGGTACTCGAAGGACACGCCCCGGGCGATCAGGCAGATCAGGATGATCAGCAGCGGAATGTAGAAGCCGCTGAACATGGTGGCGTACCAGTCCGGGAAGGCCGCGAAGGTCGCACCCGCGGCTGAGATCACCCAGACCTCGTTGCCGTCCCACACCGGGGCGATCGTGTTGATGAGGACCCGTCGTTCGGTGTGGTTGCGGGCCATCAGCTGGGTAAGGACGCCGATGCCGAAGTCGAAGCCCTCGAGGAAGAAGTAGCCGACCCAGAGGACGGCGATCAGGGTGAACCAGAGATCGTAGAGATGCATGGCGATCCGTCCTCAGTAGGCGAAGGCGAGGGGCTTGTCGGCGTCCTCCGCGGAGGGGCGCAGGGTGGGGTCCTTGGCCGGCGGCTGCTCGTCGACGTCCGGGCCCGGCTTGGCGTACTTGATCAGGAGCCCTACCTCGACCACCGCGAGAATCGCGTAGAGCACGCTGAACGCGACCAGCGAGGTGATCTGCTCGGCCATGCTGACGTTGGGGGAGACGGCGTCCGTGGTCGTCTGCAGGTGGAAGACCACCCAGGGCTGACGGCCCATCTCGGTGAAGATCCAGCCGAAGCTGTTGGCGACCAGGGGGAAGGCCAGGGTGAGGGCGGCGATACGCCAGCTCCACTTGGTGAAGAAGGTGTTCATCGCGATCTTGTTCGTCAGCATCAGAGTCGGTGGCTCGTCGTCCCCTGTGCGGTACGAGGGATCCAGCCAGAACTTCTTCCGGGTGAGCCAGAGGCCGAGGAGGCCGATGCCGAAGCTGGTCATGCCGAAGAAAATCATGAGGCGGAAGCCCCAGTACGTCATGAAGATGTCCGGGATGTACTCCTCCCGTGTGCCACCGAACTGGCGAACCTGCTCCTCTGCCCGGGTGTTGATTCCGGGGACGGGGGAGGAGAAGTCGCTCTTCGCGAGGAAGGACAGTGCCGCTGGGACCTCCAGCGCGATCAGGTTGCGGCCCGTGCCGACGTCACCGACCGAGAAGATCGAGAAGGGAGCGGGCGCCTGGGTCTCCCAGAGGGCCTCGGCCGCTGCCATCTTCATCGGCTGCTGCTCGAACATGACCTTGGACAGACGGTCTCCGGAGAGCGCGGTGAGGATTCCGGCGACCACCGCGATGACCAGGGCGCATCGCAGCGAACTGCGCATGGCGCTGATCCTCTGCCGGTTGGTGTCCTTGCCGCGCTTGGCCCGCCACAAGTGGTAGGCGGCGATGCCCATCACGAAGGCGGCGCCGGTGAGGAAGGCCGCCGTCAGGGTGTGGAAGACCACCACCAGGGTGGTGTCCTGGAACAGCACCGCCCAGATGTCCGTGAGCTGGGCCTTGCGTGTGGAGGGGTCGATCCGGTAGCCGACCGGGTGCTGCATGAAGGAGTTGGCCGCCAGGATGAAGTACGCGGAGAGAATGCTGCCGATGGTGACCATGTAGATGCACGCGAGATGCAGCTTCTTCGGAAGCCGGTGCCAGCCGAAGATCCACAGTCCGATGAACGTGGACTCGAAGAAGAAGGCGATCAGCGCCTCCATCGCCAGCGGGGCGCCGAAGACGTCACCGACGAAGCGCGAGTAGTCGGACCAGTTCATGCCGAACTGGAATTCCTGCATGATGCCCGTGACGACGCCCATCGCGATGTTGATCAGCAGGAGCTTGCCCCAGAACTTGGTGGCGTGGAAGTACTTCACCTTGCCTGTCCGCACCCAGGCGGTCTCCAGGCCGGCAACGATGATCCCCAGGCCGATGCTGAGCGGGACGAAGAGGAAGTGATAGACGGTCGTCATGCCGAACTGCCACCGCGCGATGGTCTCGTGGGCGATTGCTAGTTCCACTACGTCCTACCCTCACTAGATTCCTGCATATTGGTAAAAAGGTAAGCGCGGTGAGCAGGGTCGGCGAATCAGGTGAAATCCCCCGAATGGGCGCGTGTGTGGTGGCTTCAATCGCCGAAGGGGTGGTGTGGCGGCCGGTCTTGAGTTGGCGGCGGCGGTTCGTGGCGCGGCGGGTGGACCGAAGCGAGCGCTGGCGCCCGGTGAGTGTCGGTGCGGCCATTCGGTGGAGTTTTCAGCGCGACTACCGGTGCCGGCGATTGGGCTTGCGGCGGTCTCGGGAATCGTGGCGGTCTTGGCCGGATTCAGTCTGGACGGATTCGACACGGCAAGTATCCCGAAGGCATCGCGGTTGGGCGGTAGCTCGTCGGTCGACGACGGCCGGGGTTGTCGGAGACGCTCGCCGCGGGCTCCCGTGCCGGTCCTCTCCTTGTCGTGAGTGCCGGAACGGGTGCGTCGCCGTCAAGCGTGAATGATCAAAGCAATCCGGCGCGCGCGAAAATATTCCCGGAATTCTCGCTTCCGCCGCCGTTGCGCGGCCATGGTTTGACAATCCCGCTGATCACGAACTGTAACCGGCCGATAGCAGGGCCGCGTCGGCCTGAGCGTTTGCGGGCCAGTCCCGGGAGGGATCTGGACATAGTCTAGTACTCCAGCTGTAGATCGTGATCTTGCTGGTGGGGCGTGACTGGGCACGACATCTGTCACCAGCCCTACACTTCGGCCATGCCGATCCAGCCCCGGTCCGCAAGCTCTGCTGAGGAGCAACTGTCGGTCATCGATGCCTTGATTGCTCTGCCGTTCCCCGAACAGGAAGGCCAGTCGAAGACGCAACACGGATGGGGCGGGCCCGGGTATCACATCGCCGTTCTCCGGGAGAGCCGGGACTTCTGGGACGCTCCTGATCCAGAGACGATCACGGCGGCCGAAGAGGAGTTGGAGGCAGACCTCACCGCACTGGTCACGGTGCTGGCTGGGCGTTGGGGCAGTCCGACCGTGGTCGATCTGTGGCCCTATCTCGGGCTCGACAACCCGGACTACCCAGACATCGAGGAGGCGCCCGAACCTCTGGGCTCCCTGTGCAACCTTGCTGGGAGCATGCAGATGTGGCAGGTGCCGTCTACTGGTCGCTGGCTCGGGCTCACCATCGGCCAAGTCGATCGAGAGCTCCCCTTCGAACTGCTCGCCGCCGTCGGCGAGGTCTCCACGCTTCCGAAGTGAGCCGCGGCACTGCCTGCCCCATCTTGTCCGCGTCATCGCTTGTGACAGACAGCACGCAAACCCGCGGCAGGTGACAGGTCACCCGTCCGTGTCGGTGACAAATGTCGCGCTCGGTCACATGGGGGCCGGTGCAGGCACGGGTGCGGCCACCGTTGATCATCGCGAGTTGTGTGGACTAACGACGAGACGGTGGCCGCAGGTCACAGCATAGATCCCGTCCGGTGGCGGGAGGCGTTCGAGGTGGCCATGGGCCGGATCGCTGGCCGGTTCGCCCGGCGCGAACCCCGCCTGCGGGCTGGGCGGTTGGTGCTGGGCCTGCTGTCCGACCTGCCGCGCAAGAACTGCTGGACGATCGCGGAGTGGGCCGGGGAATCGGCCCCGCACGGCATGCAGCACCTGCTGTGCCGGGCCTCCTGGGACGCGTGCCTGCACCGGTGGTCACTTCGGCCGAGCAGGCCACCGCGAGCACATAGCCCAGGCCGCGTTCCTCCAGGGCGGCCCGGAGCTTTGGATTGCCGCCGTAGACCTCGCCCGGATGTCGCTCTGGCCTGGATCTCTCGAGCAAAGGCCCGGGACCTGCTGGAACGCATAGGACGCGACGAGCGTCCCGTCACCCACGACCTCCTCGATGAGCTCCCGCCGGGCAAGGTGCTGGCTCACCTTCGCAGCGTCCTCGTCGCCACGGGATCCCTGCCGCCGCGCGACGAACGGCTCGTCGCTTTGGAGAAATGGATCACCACAACCGTCCAGGCTCGCACAGACCTCGCCGAACTTGCCGGATCCTGCACGGTTACGCGGTCTGGCACCACCTGCGCCGGCTCCGCCGCCGAGTCGGCCAACAGCACACCACTCAACTGCAGGACATGAACGTGCGCTGCCACATCAACGCCGCCGACAACTTCCTCGCCTGGCTCGCCGGCGAAGGTCTCGCCCTGGGCGCCTGCACACAAGCCGATCTGGAACGCTGGATTACCGATCCCGCCTTCCGCTACCGCGACGAGACCGGCCACTTCGTCCGCTGGTCCGTACAGCATCGTCATGCCCACGGCCTCACCTGCGGCGCCGTCCGCTGGACCGGCCCACAGGGCACCATCGACAGCGAGAAACGCTGGGACGACGCACGACGCCTTCTCAACGACGACACGCTGCCCACCACGGACCGAGTCGCTGGACTGCTGCTGATCCTCTACGCGCAGAAGATCTCCACCATCAGCCAACTCACTGTCGAGGACGTCGACACCACCGGCGAGACGGTCGCGATTACCTTCGGCACCTCGCCCGTCACCCTCACGATGCCGCTTGGTGCCTTGGTCCGCGAGCTCGTAGCGACCCGACGCGGCAAGGCCAAGATCGGCACTCCGGACGACGCCCCTTGGCTCTTCCCCGGAGGACAACCAGGGCGCCCACTCAGCGACAGTCAGGTCGGTCTGCGGCTGCACAAGATCGGCATTCGACCCCAACAGGACCGCTCCACAGCCCTGTTCACCCTCGCCGCCGAACTGCCCGCCGCCATCCTCGCCAGGATGCTCGGCGTCCACATCCAAGTCGCCGTCCAATGGCAGAAGGCATCCGGCGGAGACTGGGCCGCCTACGCAGCTGACGTCAGTCGCCGCAACACAACGCATCAACCGACCCACAAATAAGGAGCAAAGCCATGAAACTCGACAACTACCGTGTCGTCATTACCGCTGCTGGCCGCGACTTCGGGCGAAGTCTGGCGATCCGGCTCGCGGACCTCGGCGCCGAGGTCTTCCTCTCCGCCCGCAGTCTCGCTGCCGCCGAACGTGTCCGTGACGAGATTCACGACCGAGGGCATCAGAGGGTCCACGCCTTTGCCTGCGATCTGACAGACCCCGCCTCAATCAGCGACTTCGCGTCCAGCGTTGCCCGCCACACCGACCGCGTCGACATCCTGATCAACAATGGCTCCCGCTACCTCGATGGCCCAGACCTCCAGTCAGCCTCCGACGCCGACATCATCGACACCATCTCGTCCGGCGCCACCGGCACTGTCCTGACCGTGAAGCGCTTCCTCCCTCTCCTTCTCAACTCGGACAAGCCGGATGTAGTGACGATGGTCTCCGCCTGCGGAACCGCCGGCCATCATCGCTCGGATGCGCACGACGCCTTCTACGCAGCCAAGAGCGCCCAGGCCGGATTTACCGAGATCCTCTCCAAGCGCCTGCGGCCCCAAGGCGTCCGGGTGATATCGCTCTACCCGCCCGACTTCGACAACGCCGACCCGCTCTCCGAGGAGTGGAAGACCACCCCGCGCGAGTCCAAAGATCCCCTCACCGGTCAGTCGCTCGTGGACTGCATCCTCTTCGCCGTCGCCCAGCCCCGCGACTGCTTCATCAAGGCATTCCACTTCGAACAGGTCTGACTGGCCCTCGCGCAAGCGGCTGAACGCCCGGTCCCGGAGTGCCACATGCACTCCGGGCCGCAGGCATTCGGGCAGTTCCCATACCCGACTCCACCATTAGCGATCTACCCCACCGACGCGATCGAAGCACACCGCGCGTTCATCGCCCGCCGCCGCGTGACCAGGCCAACCGATGAATACCGCGCTGTCACCAAGAATGGGACAGTCCGGGTTCCTGTCGCCGGTCGTCCAGGATTCCGCGAACCTCTGGATCATGTTCCGCCGAGTGGTGTAGCCGCATTCGCGGCGAAGTCTCAGGTCCCGCAATGCAGCAGTCGACCGGGCACTCGTGACGACCTGACCTGTCATCAGCTACGCGAAGGGCGCAATGGCCAACTTGCGGTTACCCGGCTCGCCAGCTGACAGTCGCCGCCGTCGACAGCGGCCACAGCACAGTCAAGCTTTACGCCGCGACCAGCAAGGAGACTGCAGAGCTTCGTGAGGTTAGACGCCCTTGCGTAGCATGCGGGTCAGTGACGCCCCGTGGTCGGGCGTGAACTCATCCGGGCACGACAGTCCCAACGCCTGGGCCAGGTCCCGCCCGTACAGGTCCACCGCCGACTCCACCAATTCGGCGAGGGCGGCCGTCGCCGCCCTGCCGCGCTGCCAGGCCGCGCCCACAGTCACGCACGCGATCACGGCAGAGGGCCACCACCACACCGCGAGCACCAGATACAGCAGACCCCAACCGGCCAACCGGGATGCTGACGCGAAGGCGGATTGAGCGGTCGCGATTTCGGCGCGCGCCATATCGGGCATGCACAGCCACAGCCGCGGCCACGCTGCCGTCAGGTCCAGGTCGTATGCTCGGTGCACACGCTCACCGGCCGCCCGCATCCGATCGGCCATCCAGGTCGGCCGGTCCGGCTCGACAAGGCAGATCCGGTTGCGTACGACGAGTAGCCGAGCGGAGTCCGGCAGCGGGCTGCGGTTGCCCCCCTCCCCCCACCCTTGCTGCCGGCGGTAACGCTCCAGCAGCGCGTTCTGGTACGCCTCGTGAGCAGCCTGCCAGCGCTTCCGGCGCCAACCGGTCAGTCGACGCCCCAGAGGCCCGCGCCCTGCCGCGAGCCACAACCGTGCCACGCCGCCGCTCACCGCCTGCGCCACCAAGCCCACGCCTGCAGATCCGAGCAGCATCGCTCCGCTGATCAGCACCACCTGCCCGATTCCCCGACGACGGGCAGCGACCCGGTTCAGGTAGTCGGCGAGCATCACCAGGTCGTACCAGCCGCTATGCCGCAGTACCACCGCCCCCGCCGCCGCGACCGCTAGATAGAGCGCCCCCGGCAGCACCAGCAGCGACAGCCAGCGCTCGGCCACCCTCTTGCCCAGCTCGGCCAGGATGGCATTCAAGATCCGATCCTGACACGGGTAAGTGGCCGATCATAGACGCTGCACACGGGATCAGTGATCCGAGCACCCCATGCGGGCACCTCCGCTCGCATGCACCGATTCGCGCCTGGGCACGCGAGTACTTCCTCGACTGGATGCTCGTCGGGACCGCCCAGAGGTTGATACATGTGGCCTCCCCCGGAGGTAGGAGGCGGCCTGTCGGACCTCGACGAGGCGATCACCGTGCTGAAGACTGCTGTGGAAGCCGCGCCGCTCGGGTCGGAAGTGCGCACTCGCAGCTGCATAGCACTCGCCCTGCACCTGCTGTTGCGGTACGAGCGCACGGCCGCGGAAGAGGATCTGGACCAGGCGGCCGAGTTCAGCCTCAGGGCGGTCGAGTCGGCACCAGAGAGTGCGGATGCCCTCACAACGCGGGCGCACACCTTGTTTCTACGAGCCAAGGATGATGACGCGCTCACGGACGAGGCAATCGACGTGGCCTGGCAGGCACTGGAGCGGACCCCGCTGAGCAGTGTCACCTATCCCGAGCTACTGCGCGCGCTCGCCTTCATGCTCACCACCAAGGCCCTCCGCGTGTTGGCGCCTTCAACCGTCGGTCCCAGGGCTCGTCGACGACGCCTACGTGACTGGCCACGTGTGAAGAAGCGTTATTCAGCCGGGCTGCTGGTCCTGAAGGCACAGGAACTGCTGGAGGATGCGGTACGGAGCGGTCCCGACAACTATCCCGTCTACGCGGCCGAGTTGGGCGACGTGCTGTTGCTGCACGCTACGCTGCGGAAAAGTCGGCGAGTGCAGGACCATGCCGCGAGTTGCTTCCGCACGACCGCCCTCAGCGAGTTCACGCGGCCGGCCCTCCGGCTCAGCGCGGCACAGCGATGGGGGCAGCTACTGGCCGTAACCAAGGACTGGAATGGCGCGACCGACGCCTACGCGCTGGCCATTGATCTCCTACCGCAGCTCGCACCCCGATCGCTGCGCCGCGTCGACCAGGAACACGGCCTGAGTACGGTCAGCGGTCTGGCAGCCGACGCCGCCGCGTGTGCCGTACGAGCCGGGCGGCCGGTGGATGCCGTCCGGCTGCTGGAAGCCGGCCGGGGTGTGCTGTGGGCCCAGGAACTGGAGGAGCGGGACGAATCAACCAGACTGCGCGAGCGAGCACCGCACCTGGCGAACCGTTTCGAGCAACTGCGCGAACTACTCGATCATCCCGGCACCGACATGGTGCCTGGCCCTGCGACAACCCAGTCGTTCGGGTGGCGGGCCGTCTCCGATCCGCCGATACCCGGCGCCGTCGCGGACGCACGGCGGCGGCTGACCGACGGCTGGCACACGGTGCTCGCCGAAATCCGTGCACTCCCAGGTTTCGCCGACTTCCTCAGCAGGCCCGAGCAAGAGGGCATGCCGCTTCATCCCGGTGTGGACGGCCCCGTCGCCCTGCTGAGCGCGAGCGCACACGGCGGCAGCGCCCTCCTGTTGCACCCCGACGGCCACATTGATCCGCTGCCTCTCCCCCTCTTGACGGATCGGTCGACGACAGAGAAGGCATCGGAATTTCTCACCGCCCTGGAGATCCTTCATCAGCCCGCCGTATCTTTACGGGAACAAAAGGCCGCTCAGGACACGGTTCGGGCAACACTGGCCTGGCTCTGGACGGCGGTCGTGGGTCCCGTGCTTGACCGGCTCCGCTTCACCGAAGCGGCACCGACCCACCTGCTGCCGCGCCTGTGGTGTTCGCCGAGTGGGCCACTGGCCTGCTTTCCCCTCCACGCGGCAATGTCGGACAGCGGAGACCGGGCGCTGGATCGTGCGGTCTTCTCATACACCTCGACCACGCGCGCTCTGCGCCGCACGCAGGCCCTCTCTCAGCTGCCGGACGCCGATGCCCGCGTGCTCGTCGTGGCCATGCCCGAGACGCCGGGTGAGCCACCACTGCCGGCCGCCCGCGACGAGGTCCAATCGCTGGTCTGCTTGACTGACGCGACCGAATTGATCGGATCGGCCGCCACCTATGATGCCGTTCGGTCGGCGCTGCCGTCGTACGGCATCGTCCACTTCGCGTGCCACGGCCGCTACGACTCGGCGCACCCTACGGAAAGTCGGCTACTACTGCACGACTACCAGACGCGTCCGCTCACCGTACGGGACGTCTCGCGGCTGCACCTGCCCCGAGCCCGGCTGGCCTACCTGTCGGCCTGTTCCACGGCATCGTTCAGCGGCGCGCTCATGGACGAGGCGATCCACCTCTCGGCGGCGTTCCAGTCCGCGGGGTTCCCACAGGTGATCGGGACGCTTTGGCCGGTGGCGGACGCCATCGCGGCGGAGGTGTGCGAAGCCACGTACACACGTCTGCGCACGAGCCAGGGCGGAGCCCTGGACATCGGGCAAGCGGCACGCGCACTCCACGGAGCGATTCAAGAACTGAGCGACCGATACCCCGCCACTCCGAGTCTGTGGGCGGCGTATCTGCACGTAGGACCGTGAGTGCCCAGCGGCCGGAAACCGAAGTGATCAAGGGCAGGGACAACAGGTACCTGCCGACGTCGCACGCGTTCCCTATGGACCAGCAGTTCGCCAGCAACCTCGAAACTACGCCCGTGGCCGCCTTTGTTCAGGGAGCAGTTACCGCCAGCGGGTGCATTCCCCGGGGCAGACATTCACCCGTTCACGACCCAACCTGTCCGCTTCGAACTGCTGCAACTGGGCCAGCAGGCCCCTGGCGCACATCTAGTTCGGAGAACGACTCGGTCTCGTCGGTGGCGCCGTAGAAGGCGCTCATACCCATGCAGCCGAGGCCTTGGGCTCCGACGGTCAGGCCCTGGCCGCCCAGGGCGCGGTGTTCCATGAGGGTGCATCCATTCCGTAACTAACTGGATAGATACGTGACCGTAGGCCCATGGAGGACGGTGCGGCCTTTGACCTTGTTGGGCTGCTGCTGGTCGAGGGTGAGTCTGCCGCCCTTGGGCTTTCCTGAGTGGCATCCGGAAGCTTGCCGGGGTGCCGTCGTGGTCGGTGTCGGTGGGACCGATGCCATCAAGTCCCTCTCTTTTTGCGCAACTTCACGTTCGAGTCCCGCAACCGCCGGCTCGCGGCGAGTGCGACCACACCACACAACTTGAGCCGCAGTCCGGAGAGGCGCTGGCGCGGTGGTGCCGGGGTCGGATGCGGCGCCGGTCGTGGTGGGGCGGTTTTTGCTGCGTTATCGCGGGGGCTTTTACTTGTTGTTTTTGAGTGTGTCAAGTCCCGAGTTTCCGGAACGTGACCGTGTTGTCCGTTTCGGGCCTACTGGTGGTGCGGGCCTCACCGGAAAGACCGGATCGACGCAAAGACCGGAAAGACCGGAAAGAAAACGAGGCGCCCGAGTATGTGGAAATCACTTTTCGCTATCAGGAGGAGAAAAACATGACTCGTGTGATCCGTAAGCGCGGTAGTGGCGGTTCCGGGCGTCGGCTCAGTGTCGCCGCGGTGGTGGCGTCGTCCGTGGTGGTGGCCGGGGGCGTTGTCCTGCCGGCTGCCGCGGCTACGGCGGCGCCGGCGGCCGAGGCGTCGGTGGCGGCTATTGCTGCCGGGGGCAAGGGCAAGCATCACAAGCATTACTGCTGGGACAAGAAGCACAAGCGTCACTGGGACAGGAAGTACAAGAAGCACTACTGCTGGGGTAAGCACCACCGGTACTACTGGGATGGCCACTACAAGACGTACTACGTGTGGAAGGACCACCACAAGTACTACTTCATGGACACCCACAACCACTACTACTGGGACAAGCATCACGACGACCGCCACTGGGACTACAAGGACAAGGACCACTGGAAGGAGGATCCGCACAAGCCGAAGCCGAAGCCGGAGCCGAAGCCTGAGCCGAAGCCGGAGCCGAAGCCTGAGCCGAAGCCTGAGCCGAAGCCGGAGCCGAAGCCGGAGCCGAAGCCGGAGCCGAAGCCGGAGCCGAAGCCGGAGCCGAAGGAGGAGCCGAAGGAGGAGCCCAAGGAGGAGCCCAAGGAAGAGCCGGGTACGGGTGCTGAGGACGGCACGGGTACGGGTGCTGAGGACGGCACGGGTACGGGTGCTGAGGACGGCACGGGTACGGGTGCTGAGGACGGCACGGGTACGGGTGCTGAGGACGGCACGGGTACGGGTGCTGAGGACGGCACCGGTTCGGGTGCTGAGGACGGCACGGGTACGGGTGCTGAGGACGGCACGGGTACGGGTGCTGAGGACGGCACCGGTTCGGGTGCTGAGGACGGCACCGGTTCGGGTGCTGAGGACGGCACCGGTTCGGGTGCTGAGGACGGCACCGGTTCGGGTGCTGAGGACGGCACCGGTTCGGGTGCTGAGGACGGCACGGGTACGGGTGCTGAGGACGGCACCGGTTCGGGTGCTGAGGACGGCACCGGTTCGGGTGCTGAGGACGGCACGGGTACGGGTGCCGAGGACGGCACGGGTACGGGTGCCGAGGACGGCACGGGTACGGGTGCCGAGGACGGCACGGGTATGGGTACCGAGGACGGCACGGGTATGGGTACCGAGGACGGCACCGGTTCGGGTGCCGAGGACGGCACCAGTACTACCGAGGGCGGCACCGACATGGGTGGCTCTGAGGAGGGCGGCACCGACATGGGGGGCGGCACCGACATGGGTGGCTCTGAGGAGGGCGGCACCGACATGGGTGGCTCCGAGGGGGGCGGCACCGACATGGGTGGCTCTGAGGAGGGCGGCACCGACATGGGTGGCTCTGAGGAGGGCGGCACCGACATGGGTGGCTCCGAGGAGGGCGGCACCGACATGGGCGGCGGGGACGGAGGTGGTGAAGAGTGGTAATGGTGCCGGTTGCATCAGGGTTGGTGACGGCGGTGACGCTGTCTGACCCGCTCTTGCCGGTGGACCGGACGGATTGTTGACGCTCGGACTGCGGCGCCCTACTCGACGGGGTGAAGGTCTTCAACGGCCTTCACCCCGTCGCTGTGTCCGTTGCCGTGGTGCCGGGATTCCGGTTCGGGTTCTGGTTCCAGGGGTGCTGCCTGAGCGGGAATGCGGGACTCGGTGAGTGTCGAGTGCGGGATGCCGCGCGGCTGCTCGGCACTTCCGCGCCGAGCACCCAGTCCCGAAGTCCTCGACTGCACAGCCCGGGCTGTGCAGGTCGTGGAAAGCTGCGGAGGACGGGCCGGTTCCGGCAGCACGAGCGGAGTAACTGCCGCTGATGACCGGCCCCTTGGATCATGTGAGCATCCCGGGTGAAGTAAGGAGGATTCGGTGCAGTTGCGCAATGTCACGCCGGACGACGTCGGCGCCTATGTCCGGATGCGGTGTGATCCGGCCATGATGGCTCACCTCGGCGGACCACTGCCGCCTGAAGGCATGGAAGACAAAGTGCGTCGAGATGCCCTGGAGGCGGCGGCCGATGACGCCTGGATCAAGATGATCGTCCCTGATCCGGATACACCCGACGTGGTGGCCGGGTCGGTGACCATCTGGTCCCATGACACCGGCGACGGGCTCATGTCGGAGATCGGATGGATGGTCCTGCCGCAGTTCCAGGGGCGCGGCCTGGGCAAGCTGGCGGTCCGTACCCTGCTCGAACTGGCTCGGGACGAGGACCGCTGGGGCGACGTGCACGCGTTCCCGGCAACGAGCAACGGGGCCTCGAACGGCATCTGCCGATCTCTTGGTTTCCGGCTCATCGCCGAATGCGACGTGACGTTCGCGGACCGGGTTCTGAGAAGTAACCATTGGGTCATCGCTCCCGCCACGGACTTGGCGCGAAGATGACATGCGAAGGCCTCGCGGTGAGGCGATTCATGCGGCCTGCCTGAACTGCCGACACCTTGCCGACCAGAACGCATCTTGCCCACAACCGCCAGGGACCACACGAGCGGGGCCTGCTCGTCCGCCGTTGTCGACATCCCTTCGGCATTTTCAGCTTCGCCCAACAGGGGACGCGGCGATGGGCGGCGGTGTGGTGAGCGGGGCGGCGCACACCGCCAGCAGGCCGGTCACCGGCAGTGCGGCGAGCAGCGGGCGGCGTACGACCTGGCGTGGCAGGGCCTGCCACCAGCAAGATGCCGCACCCACGCGGGTGCGGCGGCGTCCCCGGAAGGGCCAGGCGTTCACCCGCCCTCCGAGCAGTGCGAGCAGGGCCGGCAGGACGGTCAGCGCCGCCGTGGCCCCGGTCGCGACCACGGCGCAGACCGTCGCGGCCCTGAAGACGATCGTGTGGTCGGCGATGTGCACGGTGCGCATCGCGGCCGGGCTCGGGGCGTGCCCGGCCGCGATCTCCTCGCGGAACCGCGAGACGACCAGCAGCCCATAGTCGATGCCCAAGCCCAGGCCGGGCGCGGTGGACCGACCCGCCCACGTGCCCGTCGGGGCGTTTTGCCCGCCTGCCGCCGGCCGGGCAGCCGTCCCGCCCCCGGCGGCCGCCCGCTGCGGCCGCCGGATCGCGGTGCCCCCCGGCCCCGCGGCCGCTTCTTCCTGCCCCTGCCGCGCCCCGCACCGTGGTCCATTCCCGGTGAGCGCGGGCTGCGGCGGCCCTGACTGGTTAGCCTGGAGTCGAAGGGGGCGGCGCGGGCGTGGGTTCAGGGAGGCCGGTATGGCTGACGTGGCTGATACGACTGGCGTGCCGGATGTGCCTGGCGTGCCTGATGCGAGTGGCATTACTGGTGTGACTGATGCGAGGGCTGTGACGGCTGCTGAGGCTGCTACGAGGAGCGGGGCACGCGGAGGCCCGGGTGGCCCCTTGGGTGCCGGTGCGCCCCGTTATCTGCCGATCTCCGACCACGGTCTGATCGGTGATCTGCGCAGCGCTGCTCTGGTCGGCACGAACGGCACCATCGACTGGTACTGCTGTCCGCGTTTCGACGCGCCCAGCGTCTTCGCCTCGATCCTGGATGCCGACCGGGGCGGATCCTTCGAACTCGCCCCGGACGTCGAGGCCCGCACCAAGCAGTTCTACTTCCCCGACACCAATGTGCTGATCACCCGCTTCTTCGCGGAGGACGGGGTGGGCGAGATCCAGGACTTCATGCCGGTGGTCGACGAGTCCCGTGAGGCGGGCCGGCACCGTTTGATCCGCCGTGTGGTGTGTGTGCGCGGAACGCTGCCCTTCCGCGCCCGCGTCGCCCCCCGCTTCGATTACGGCCGGGCCGAGCACACCGTGCACGCCGAGGCCGGCCAGGTCGTGTTCGTGTCGTCTTCGCTGCGGCTGGCGCTGACCTCCACGGTGCCCTTCGAGGTCGCGGGGCCGGATGTGTGGTCGCTGTTCAAGCTGAGCGAGGGCTCCTCCGCGGTCTTCACCATCGACCGCGTCGGCGGGGACGTAGGTCCGCGTTTTTGCGCGGTGGCGGAGGCGGAGCGGGAGTTCAACGCGACCGTCGCCTACTGGCGGCGATGGCTGTCGAAGTCCCGCTACCGCGGCCGCTGGCGGGAGATGGTGCACCGCTCCGCCCTGACTTTGAAGCTGCTCACCTACGCCCCGACCGGTGCGATCATCGCCGCGCCGACCACCAGCCTGCCCGAGAACATCGGCGGCGAACGCAACTGGGACTACCGCTATGTGTGGATCCGCGACGCCGCGTTTTGCGTGTACGCGTTGCTCCGGCTGGGGTTCACCGACGAGGCCGAGGCATTCATGGGCTTTCTGTCCGAACACGTCCGCCTCGATATGTCCGGGGCGGACGAAGGTCCCGGCGCGGCTGACCCGCTGCAGATCATGTACGGCATCGACGGGCGCCGTGACCTGCCCGAGCAGGTGCTGCCCCATTTGGAGGGCTACCGTGGCTCGGCGCCGGTGCGGGTCGGCAACGCCGCCGTCGACCAGCTGCAGCTGGACATCTACGGGGCGCTGGTCGACTCCCTCTATCTGTACGACAAGTGGGGCAAACCGATCTCCAGTGATCACTGGGAGCGGATCAGTGAGCTCGTCGACTGGGTGTGCGGGAACTGGGACCAGAGCGATGAGGGCATCTGGGAGACCCGGGGCGGCCGCAAGAGGTTCCTGTACTCGCGGCTGATGTGCTGGGTGGCGATCGAACGCGCGATGCGGCTGGCCCGCCACCGCGGCCTGCCCGCCGACATGGTCCGCTGGGGCGCCGCCCGCGATGCGATTTACCGTCGGATCATGCGCCAGGGCTGGTCCGAGGCGCGGGGCGCCTTCGTCCAGTCCGAGGACGGCGACATTCTGGATGCATCGTTGCTGATGATGCCGCTGGCGAAGTTCATTTCCCCGACTGACCCGAAGTGGCTGGCCACGCTGGACGCGCTGGGCGAGGACCTGGTCTGCGACTCCCTCGTCTACCGCTACGACCCCGAGGCCAGCCCGGACGGCCTGCCCGGCGAGGAGGGCACCTTCTCGATCTGCTCGTTCTGGTACGTCGAGGCGCTCACCCGCGCGGGCCGGCTGGACGAGGCGCGCCTGGCGTTCGAAAAGATGCTCACCTACGCCAACCATCTGGGCCTGTACGCGGAGGAGATCGGCCGCACCGGCGAACAGGGCGGCAATTTCCCTCAGGCCTTCACTCATCTCGCTCTGATCAGCGCGGCCTTCAACCTGGACCGCATGCTCGGCTAGCGCCACTGCGGCATCCGGCGCGGCGGTGCGCGCCGCGCCGGGGTGCTCCCTCACGGAGGGGGCGGCCGCCTGAGGGGGCTGCCGCGAAACGCCGGGCGGGCTCACGGCCTGCCCGGGCTGGGTGTTCGTAGCCTCAGGGCATGGCGAACCTGTGGGACCTCCTGTATGACTGCATTCCCGACGACCACGCCCGTCAGGTCACGTCGCGTTACTACCTGGATGAGGTGATGAGTTCGCCGGGCGCGCCTGACCGGGTGGTTGACCTGGGGTGCGGCCGGGGCACCTCTGTCGCGCTGTTCAAGCGACACGATCCGGCGGTGCGGTGGGTGGGGGTCGACGTGCGCGATTCCCCGGAGGCCGCGCAGCACCGGCCAGGCAACGGTGGGCCGGTGGTTCACTTCGACGGCATCCATCTGCCCTTCGGCTCGGACACCGTGCCGCTGGTCTACTCGCACCAGGTCTTCGAGCACGTTGCGCATCCGCGGGAGTTGCTGGCGGAGGTCGGCCGGGTGCTGCGGCCGGGCGGGCTGTTCATCGGCAGCACGTCCCAGTTCGAGCCGTACCACTCCTTCAGCTTGTGGAACTACACGCCCTACGGTTTCCGGGTCCTTCTGGAGGAGGCCGGGCTCGCCCTCAAGGAGATCCGGCCCTCCCTGGACGGGGTGTCGCTGATCATGCGGGCCTACCACGGCGGGCGGAAGAGCACCTACGGGCGGTACTGGAACGAAGAGTCCCCGCTCAATACGGAGATCGACCGCTGGGCTGAGCAGACGGGGCGGCGGACAGCGCTGGTGAACCTGCGCAAGCTCACCTTCTGCGGCCAGTTCGCGTTCCGCGTCACCAAACCGGAGCGCCAAGCCTGAAGGAGCCGGCCGCTTTACCCGCGCGCGGCGGCCCTCCCGGCTCCCAACACCGTGACAGGCAAACGGTGTTGGGAGCCGGGAGGGCCGGGGATGCAGCCCTGGTGTGTCAGGGCCGGTGCGGGTGCTCAGCGGGCGGTGCCGAAGTCCTGTGTCCAGTAGTTGCCGGGCTGGGCGAGGCCGACGCCGATCTCCTTGAAACCGCAGTTCAGGATGTTCTTCTTGTGGCCGGGGCTGGACATCCAGCCGGCCATGACCTGCTCGGGGCTGGAGTATCCGTAGGCGACGTTTTCGCCGTAGGTGCTCCAGCTGTAGCCGGCGCGCGTGATCCGTGTCCCCGGGTCCGAGCCGTCGGATCCGGTGTGCGACATGTTCTGGTGGCTGGCCATGTCCGCGCTGTGGTCCTGGGCGGCCTTGGAGAGCTTCTCGTTCAGCGTCACGGGGGAGCAGCCGGCCTTGCTGCGCTCGCTGTTGACCAGGGTCACGATGCGGTCTGCGGCACCGGATGCGGGGGCCTCGGCGTCGGGGGAGCTCGGGGACGCGGTGGGCGCGGCGGGTGCGTTCGAGGCGGGTGTGGTGGCGTCCTGTGCGGGCGGCGCCGTGGGCATGGGCGGGAGGGGCTGCTCGCCGGCCGTCCCCGGCTGGTTGAGGGACGCGTTCTGCCACGGGCCGGGGGGCGTGGCGGCGTTGGCGGCGGCCGGGTCGTTCATACAGGCCATGGCGGCGGACGGTATGGCCAGCGCGCTCAGCGCGAGGGCAGCGATGGTGATCTGCCGGTGGCGCGTCTTCCTGCGGTGCTTGTTCATGCGGGCCTCGCTCGGTCGTCGCGGGTGCGCCCCGGTGGGGTCGGCTCGGCGGGGATGCCGTGCCTGACCTGCGGTGACGCGTTCTGGGGCCGTCATTGTTAAAAGCTGGGTCAGCGGGCGGCAACGAGCACTTCTACTACCCGGCCTCGTAGTCCCCAGCGCCCTTGAATCGGGCGCGCGGGTGTGCTGACGCGGCGTACCAGAGCGCGCCGGGGTCTGGCGTTGTGTCAGGAGGCCGCCTGTGCACGGCGGGCGGTGTGAGCCAGGGGGGCGGGCGCATGCCGTCGGGCCAAGCGCACCGTATGTCTGTTTCCGGGCGGCAAGTCTGCCTATATCGCCCAGCCGCCATGTACTACCCGACCACGTTGATGGGGGGAGCCGACGTGATGGATGTCACTGTGATCCGCTGCAACCATTCCCGGTCGGCCGACGTAGGCGCCCGCGCAGACTGGCCGGCGCGGCCCTCCTGTAAGGGATGTGCGCCCACGCACCATCCATTCGTGAGGAAACGTCACGAAATAGCCGTATCGGGCGATGGATCGCATCCCTGGCCCGGCCAATACGTCAACATCACCGTGCCCGGCACGGCCAGACCTTGCGCCGGGCCGGCAACTCGACGATCCCACCGGCCCGTCGGTCGTCGAGTCGGTAGCCGTCCTGGGCCTGGGACTCGCCGCGGTGGCCGCCGTACAGTGCCGCCGCGAGTTCGTCGTCCACGTTCAGCTTCCGCCCGGTCGCCGCCGACCGGGCGGCATACACCTGAGCCCAATCCGGCTCCGCGGTGAAGTCATGTCCCTCCGCAACCTCATCCGCCGGGCCTGTGGAGCCTGCTTCAGACCCGCGGCGTGCCCCCGCACGCTGCGTTGCATCCCTTACCGGGGGACTCGGCCGGCAACGGGTGGGCTGTGCATGGAACCGGCAGCAAAGGGATCAGCGACTTGACGGGTGAACAGACCGGTGACGAGAGGGGACGCGTGATGAGTGCGAGTGCGAGTGGGGAGAACCCGTCGGTTCTCGGCCAGATGCGGGGCTTTGAGTGGGACAGTGAGGAGGCCGTCGCGTACGAGGCGGCGATCGAGGCCGTCAACGGCGTGGTCGGCGCCTACAGCGCGCGGATCGCCGCCGAGGAGGCCAGGCCCGAGCCCGACGCGCAGGCGATCGCCGCAGCCATCGCCGGCCGTCGCGAGGTGCAGCGTCTGCGGGAGAGCCTGGACCCCGCCGATCACGCAGCGATCGCCCGCACCCGCCGGGAGATGACCGAGCTGGCCCGGCAGATCCGCGAGGTCCGACGGTGACGGCTCCCGGAGATGCCGCCCGCTACCTGCTGCCCGAGGCGGTCAACCGCCGTATCTTCAGCGAGCAGATCGTCCCGGATCTGCTGTCCGGCCGCACGCCGCAGCAGACGCCGGCGGTCGTGTTCCTGGTGGGCCAGCCCGGGGCGGGCAAGAGCAGGGTGACCGCCATGGTCGCCGAGGTGCTGAACAAGCGCGGCGGTTTCGTCGACGTCGACAGCGATCTGTACAAGCCCTTCCACCCGCGCTACGACGAACTTCTGGCGCAGGACGACAAGTTGATGGCGGCGTACACCCGGGCGGACGGCAGGTCGTGGATGGCCAAGGCGCACGAGTACGTCCGCGAGCACAGGCTGAACGCGGTCATCCAGGAGACCTCGCAGGACGCGGTGGCGGTGGAGCGGACCATGCTGGCGTACCGTCAGGCCGGCTTCCGCGTCGAGGCGATGTTCCTGGCGGTGTCCCAGGCGCAGAGCGACCAGGGCATCGTCAACCGCTACTTCGAGCAGGTCGCAGAACGCGGCCACGGGCGGCTCACCGTCCAGGCCAACGCGGACCAGTCCTACCGGGGCATCCTCGACCTTGCCGATCGCATCGACGTGGCCCGGCCGGCCGACCAGGTCGCGGTCTTCCGCCGCGGCGAGGGCGCGCCGCGCTACACCAACACGGTCACTGCCGGCCGGTGGCAGAGCGAGCCGGGCCTGCGCGCAGCGGTCGAGACGGAGCGCTCGCGTCCCTGGACGGCGAAGGAGAGCGCCGACTTCCGCGCCGTGCAGCACAAGCTGCGCACCCACATGGGCCCGGAGTGGAGCGAGCGCCTTGACCGGATCGACGCGCTGGCCGCGGGGCTGATGACGCCGGCCGGGCAGCCGGAGCGGGGACCGGCCGCCGCGGCCAGGGCCCGCTCGACGACACCGGGCACGCCACCGGGTACGACGCCGGGCACGACGCCCGGCACGACGCCCGGTACGACACCGCGCGCGACGCCCGGCACGCCCTCCGTCCCGGGCCAGGGCGCCGCACCCGGCGCCACCGGGCAGCCCGCGCACCTTCGCCGCTCGGGTCCCGAGCGGCCGCGGGGCCGGGGGCCGGGCGCGTAGAGCGGGGGTTGTCCGGCTCGGCCGAGGGGGGCTGCGCGGGCGCTGCCCGCCGCCCCGGCGGGGGTGCTCGCCGGGGCGGCGCCCCTGCCGTCGGCGGCGGAACTGCTGTGCGCCCGTGGACGAGGCCCTGTTCCTCAGCCTCGAACGGCTGCGCTTGGCCCGCACGGTCTTCGCCCCCAAGATCGTGGACCGGGAGGTCGACACCGTCTATCGCCTCTTGCGAGGCTGGGGCTGCCGCTTGGACACGGCGAGCAACCGATCGGTGCGCACCGCCGTGGGACGCGCGCTCGCCGCCATGCGATGACCACAGGATTCGCCGCCCTCTTCGGCATCTTCGGCCTCGCCGTCCAGCCCGTCGCCGGACAGGTCCAACAGCAACTGCCCTGGTTCTCCGTCGCGTTCGGCCCGTTCATCACCGCCGCCGGAGCACGGCTGCTCGCCGGCCGCCAACTGCCCACCGTCGTCCCGAAACTCCGCCACGCCCCCACGGTCACGCGTTCCCTGCCGCCTGAGCCGCGGCTAGGGCGTGTCTCTTAGCCTCGATCCACCGACGCGCTCTGAAGATGATCTCTTGGTCGTTTTGTGGGCTGGTTTCGGTCGGTGGTCGTGGATGGGCAGGTTGTAGCTGCTGGTCTGCCCAGCTTTTCCACGGGTTCGGTTCCGGTCGGGCCCTGGCGGGCGGGGTGGTCAGGGGGGATCAGGCCGGTGCGGGTGGGTCGTGGACAGTGTCGAAGAGGTGTGTCCAGGCGTGCTGCCAGGGCCAGTTGTGTGGCAGGTGCAGGGTGATGCGTCGTGCGGAGCGGGCGATCCGGGCCGGGACCTGAACCAGGTGGCTGCGGAGGGTGGCGGTGGTGGCCTTGGTATGGAAGGGCGAGGTCAGTGCACCGGTGGCCCGCAGCAGGTTGTAGGTCATCGCCCACAGGGTCAGCCAGGCGGCGTTGGCGTGGAAGTGCCCGGAGGGCAGGTGGGTCAGGGCGCCGGCTTTGGTGTCGGCGATGACCTGCTCGACCACCGCGTGGTGCCGGTGTTCCCGCTCGGCTTGCAGGGTTGCGGCGGGCTGGTCGGTGAAGAAGGGGTGGTAGCGCCAGACGGGAAACAGCTCGCCCTGTTCACCCATGACGGCGGGTTTGGCCAGGTCACGGACGCGGCGCACGATCAGCCGGGCGGTGACCCGCTCGCTCCTTTTGCGGCTCGCGAAGGCGCTGTATTGGGGTATCTCGGCGACTTCGGCGTCCGAGATGAGTTCACCGGTCTCGGGGTCGGGCACCGCGGTCGGGTAACTGATGTGTTGCCAGGCGTCGTCGGGAATGCTGTGGACGGCTCGTTTGATGGAGGGGTTCATGCCGGTGGTGATCGAGAAGTGGGCTCCGGCCCGGTGGCAGGCGGCGATCACCCCGGCGTTGTAGAACTGCGAGTCGGCCCGCAGAATGCGCATGCCGGTGCAGCCGGCCTCGACGGCGGTGGCCAGGGCCTCGCTCACGAATTTCGGGGCGCCCCGGGAGTCGGCTGCTTTGCCGCGTCGCATCCGGACCCCGGCGATCACCGGCCGCGCGTGCGGGGTGCAGATCGTGGCGAGGAGAGGGTGCAGGGTGCGGATGCCTTTGAACCGGCCGTACTCGGCGCCCTGCTTGGTCCGGCCGTAGACGCGTTTGTGGGTGGAGTCGACATCGATGAACGCCATCGCGTCGGAGCCGGGCAGCAGTGGAGTGTGCGCGGCCAGCGCGGCCAGGAATCTGCGGTGGACGGCGTGGAGTTGGAGGGCGTGACCGTGGGTGAACGCGCGAAGGAAGGTGCCCAGCGTGGACGGGGCGCGGATACCCGCGAACACGGCCGGCATCGCACCGTGCCGCAGGATGTGAAGGTCGTCGATGCTGTCCGCGCCCGCAGCCATGCCGCCCACGATGCTGGTGACCTTGGCTTCCGCCGCAGCCCCCGCACCGTTCCTGGCTCCGGTCAGCTTCACCTTCGCAGCCACCAGTCGCGGCAGGCCGCACCGCTCGGCCAGCCGCATCACCGGGACCAGCCCGGCATGTGCGATCAGATTCGGGTCATCGAACACAGCGGAGACCGCTGCTGGAGTGTGGGAAACTTGCATCTACGAGGTGCCTTGCTGATTGTGCGTGCTGGAAGCGTCAGAACTCCCATCATCGCAGGTCAGCAGGCACCTCTTCTTGATTACTCATCCACAGGACGCGAGTCACTCGGTGGATCGAGGCTTAGGCCGGGCGGTCAGTTGATCGGACATGCCTGTCCGATCAGTACTCCAGCCGCATTCGTGACCTGTCCTAGGGTGAGGCGGTGCGGGCGGGCAGGTTGGCGGGGGGCCGTTTACGGCTGGAAGTACTCCGACATCAGGCGGCTGGCCCATTCCGGCTGCTTGATGTTCACCGGGCGGAACTCCGCCATCGTCGGCTTCAGGTCAATGACCGGGGTGCCGGAGACCGCGTCGAGGCCCACCACCGTCACTTCGCGGCCGTGGACGGATTCGATGGCGCAGCACGTCACCCCGATGCGGTTCGGTCTGCGGGGGCCGCGGCCGGCGAAGACACCAACGGGCGGGAGGTCGGAGCGGCCGCGGTAGGGGCGGGGTTCGCGGTAGTCGTCGTGTTCCGGGAACTGGTCGAAGATGAAGAGGACCTCCACGTGGGAGAAGCCCTCCAGACCCTGGAGGCACGCCTCGCCGAAGCGCTCGTCGATGGTGATCGTGCTGCGGACGGCACCCCAGTTGTCCGTGTCCTGGACGTCCGTCCGGTTGTTCCGGACTGTACCTATCGGTGTGACCTCGAAGCTTGGCATGGCAAGGTTCTATCGCTTTGGTCAGCGTCGTGCCCAGATGAGGATGCGAAGGCGATCGGGCGTGCGCCGCCGTCCGCGGCCAGGTGGACCTTGCTGCTCAGCCCGCCGCGGGAGCGTCCGAGTGCGTGATGGTCCGGCTCGTCGCGGCCTGCGGCCCCCTCTTTTTGCGTGCTCCGGCGGCGTGCTGGTGCGCCCGCACGACCGGGCAGTCCACCGACACGGTCCAGTCCGGGCCGTCATCAGCGTCGGCCGCCGCCGGCACAGCCGTAAGGATCTTCGTCCAGGTGCCGTCCACGGCCCACCCGATCAGCCGCTTGTGAGCGGTCTGGAAAGAACCGAGCTCGTCGGGAAGTACCGCCAGGGCGGACAGGTGCGGTACTTCCACGCGATGGCCTCCAGGGTGCGGCGGTGGTCGGCCCACCGCCGCCCGCGGACCGGGTCAGGCGGCTCTACGGCTCGATCCGAGCCCACATCGCATCAGTGATCACTAACCGGACAGACACATCCGGTCAACTGATCAACCCACCAAAGAGACATGCCCTGGCCGGGCGCGGCCCAGCGGAAGAGCACCTCGCCGGCCTGGCACTGGGTGGTGGCGGCAGACCCGCGGATCCTGGCGGCCCATCCGGTGCTGTGGCACCAGCCTCGAACAGGGGGGCCGGCGGCCCCTGGAGTCGGGCACGCTGCGGTGCGGCATGTCGGTGCTGGATCGTCTCGGCTGTCGGATCGACGGTGTGGTGTGGCGCGGGATCCTTCAGGCTTCCGGCCGAGAGGAGCCCGCAGGCGTGCGGGGCACAGGCCGGTCACGTGGTGGCCGACGGCCCCGCGGCGCCGAGCAGCTCATGCAGGAGGTGCGACGCGGTGATCACACCGAGCAGGTGCGTCCCGGCCTTGTCCTTGGACGTGACAGCGACCAGCGGGCTGCGGCACACGGGCCATGAGCGCGGCCACCTCCAGCGCCGTGTCGTCCGGGTCCGCGATCGGCGGCGGCTCGGCCTTGCTCGACAGGCAGTCCCCGACGCGGCGGCCCTTCAGCGCCTGGCACAGCCGGTCGGCGTGCTTCTCGTCGACGACGGCGGCGAGCGTCGGATCCTCCACCACATAGGCGGGCACCAGCACCTTGATCATCTGGGAGCCGGGCAGGATCGCCTTCGGCTCACCCTGCTTGTCCAGCACCAGCAGACCTGGCAGCTTGTGCTCGGCCATCAGCCGGGCCGCGTCCATGGCGTCACTGTCGACGCTCACCGTCTCGTATCCAACCGCCAGGTCACGCGCGCGCACGGCGGGCTCCTCATCTGCTGAAAACGTCCCTGCACTCAGCGTCGTACACCCGTGGCGGGCAGGCGAGGACATTGACGCGAGACATACGCGGCAGACGCCGTCGGGAGCACACTGGATGTGTGCTCCTGGTGCTTCGAGGGGGTGTCGGTCGATGACTGGGTCACGGTGTGCTCGGGTGCGGCTGTGGCGGTGGCGGCGGAATCCGCTCAAGCGGCGCAGCGACGTCATCGAGGCGTGGGTCGTGCTTGCCGGCTGGGTGATCGTCCTGATCGGTGGCCTGATCGCGGGGCTGGTCGCGGTCGCCGCGGTCGAACGGTCCGCCGAGCGGCAGCGCACGGAGCGCCGTGAGGTCCCGGCCGTACTCGTCGAGGACGCGGCCGACCGGCCGCCCGCGGGGGCCACCACCGATCACCGGGTGTGGGCGGCGGTGCGCTGGACCGAGGCGGACGGCTCGACACGTACGGACGAGGCCAGGGTGCCCCCCAGGACCCGGGCCGGGAGCTCGGTCACCGTGTGGACAGACCAGAACGGGCGGATCACCGCCGCGCCCCTGACCGAGGGGGAAGCCCGGCTCCACGCGGTTTCGGGAGGGGTGCTGGCGGCAGCGAGCACGGGTGGCCTGGTGTGGGGTGCCGTCCGGGCGGCGCGTTCGGGGTTGGAGCGACGCCGGCTGGCGGAGTGGGCCGCGGAGTGGGAGCGGATCGACACCCGGTGGAGGTGGAGGACAGGCTGAGTCAGCCGGTGGACTGCGGGCCGTGCGGCCGCCCGTCACGGCCCCACGCCTCGTGAGGTGCCGTGACCTCCTGGTCTGCCGGTAGAACCACTCGCCGAGCTGCGAGCCGCAGATCAGCCCCGCTCCCGAACATCATCAACCCGAACTGCGCGGGGAACGCGAGAAAGGCGCTGTCCTCGGAATGGAAGGTGCTGTCCTCGGAATTCAGCCCGCCCCACCGGGCCGGCGGGCCGACCATTCCGCTCGCCCAGAACACCAGCAGTGCGACTCCCCGTCGCGGATACCCCACGGACTGATGTGCTTCCTGACTCGTCGGGGAGCACAGGCGCGCAGTGCGGAGATGGCGAGAGGCAGGGCGAGTACCGACCAACCGATAACCCGGAGCTCGTCGATCACGGTGCACACTCCTCGTCTGCCTGGGTCGACGGCCCTGCGGGCGATGGCTGTCCTCTCCCCGTGGTGCCGCGTCCCCGGCCACCGCACCGTGACCAAGCCAGCTCCCATGCGGAACCTCAAGACCTCACGGCCTGGTTCCGGCAGCCATCAGACACCCCTCGATGCGTGATCCAGACATCCGTGGGCCGGTCCCCGACCGTGGCCGTCGACGATTGGCGGCCGGAACCTTCTGCGGGTCGGCCACGCGGCCACCTGTCGACAACACCGTCCGGGCCGCAAGGCCCGACAGCAGCACCGCGATCAGCAGCGCCACCCCGAAGACCACGACGAGCACCATGACCAAACCCCCGATCGGCGAGCAGAGTTGCCCTCGAACCGCCGACCAGACTTCCCGGCACACCGCTGGAAACCTACAGGTTCTTTACGCGGCATTGACAGGTTCTTGGCGCGCAGCCAGGCGGGCCGAACATTGCCGGATCCCGGCAGAGAGCACTGCCCTCCGCCGGGTAAATCCGGTGCTGCGGTCTGCCTCCGACAACGCGCGGGAGAGCTCTGCCTGCCGGGACAGCACAACCGTCGGGAAGGATCAGTTGTCTTGCAGGCACCAGGTGTCCCAGGGGCAGAGGCAAACCCCCTGTCGTACGCCCGACATGGCGAGACGCGGCCGACGGGTGGAGGCCGCGGCTGCGCTCATCCGTTGTGCGAGGAGGCAGTTGGGATGGCTGCGCGTCATCACGAATCAGACGGCTTCCCGGCGTGCTCCCGCAGGCACAGAGAGGCTTCCGTCGGAAGCGTCCAGCCCGCCGGGGAACGCATACAGGTCAGATACGACGTGGTCGACCCGCTGCTTCGCCGTGCCGACCTGTTGTCCCAGCTCCTGAGGATCGGGTACGCGCGCGATGCGCCGGAGCAGGAGGCATAGCCGTCGCCGATGCGCAGACCGCCTGGCTCACCGGCCAAGTGCTCACGGTAGACGGCGGACTCGAAGTCACCTGATCAATGGCGAGGTCTTTGTGCACCCCCGGGAGCGACTTCCCAGCCACAGGCGGCGTCAACGGCCCGCACCGGCGCCCATGTCCGTCATCGGAACTCAGGAACGATGACGCCCGACCGTGTGCCTCCCCTGATGACGGCGTCAGCGCGCGTTCGGCTGCGGCTGCTGAAGCCAGTCCCTGTAGTGCGTCGGGGCGAGGTCGGCGCCTTCCGGTGCGGTCAGTACGTCCCCGGTGACCACGGCGAACAGGCCCGCCTCGTTGTCGGTGACCACGTGGCGGCCGTCGGGGCGTGCTGCCAGAGTGATCCGGCCCAGCTCGTCGAGGGGGAAGACCTCAGGGCCCGCCACATTGCGGATGCCCTGCAACGGGTTGCCGGAGGCGGCCGCTGCGACCGCCGCGGCGACGTCGGCGCCGGCCACCGGCTGCAAGGGGGTGGTCGGCAGGCGGACGGTGTCACCCTCGGTGGTCCAGGACAGGATGGCTTCGACGAACTCGAAGAACTGCGTGGCGCGCACGATCGAGTACGGCGTCGCCGCGTTCTCGAGGAGATTCTCCTGAGTGACCTTGGCGCGGTAGTAGTCGAGCCGCGGCACCTGGTCCACGCCGACGATCGACAGAATCACGTGGTGGCGGACACTGGCCGCCTCCGCTGCGGCCCCGACGTTGCTCATCGACCTTTCGAAGAATTCGATCGAGGACTCATCGAATACTGGGGAGTTCGTCAGGTCGATCAGCACGTCGGCGTCCGTGAGAGCCTCGTCCAGGCCCTTGCCGCTGATCACGTCGACTCCGGTGGACCGCGAAGCGGATACGACGTCGTGGCCGGCCGCTGACAGCAGTTGGACCACCTGCCTGCCGATCAGACCACTGCCCCCCAGGACTGTGAACTTCATGGCGCACCCTTCGTCGAGCGTTCAAGTTCCGAGGGCGTCCGGGCAGACCTGCCGTCCCGTTGTGTGCGGAGGCACTGCGTACGAATCACACGGGCCGAACCGGGCCGAGCCCCAGTCCTGCTGTGCCGACGCCGATGCCGGCGGCGGTCTGCATCGCCCGCGCCCACGGTCGAAACGCGTCGCTTTCGACCACCGTACGCCTCACAAGCGCTGCGCCGCGCGCACCGGATCCCACACCTCCGGCCTGGGCCGGCCGGCACCGCGTACGCCCTGGTCGTGGGGCCAGGCCGGATACCGGTTGCGGGACGGTTCCCGGCAGACCAGCCTGAAAACGGCGGGCTGGCGGCACACTCGCTGCGTGCGCTTCTCGTCAGCCCGCTCGGGGCTGACCGCGTGCCGTGGGCGACGAGGCGGCTGCCGTCGAGGGCTGCCAGCGGGACGGGTGTCCGCGCTCCGGGATGCGCTGGCGGCCATCTGTGACGCAGCCGATCGACTTTCCGCCGTCGGCCTTCGGCTATGTGCTGGAGGGCGAGATGCTGTTCGAGCTGGAGGGAGAGCCCGAGCGGGTGATCCGCGCCGGGGAGGCGTTCTGGGAGCAGGGCGGCGACGTCATTCACTGTCAGGACGGCAACAATCGCAAAGGCGTCCCGAGCCGGTTCGTCGTCACGATGATGTGCGAGCCCCGGCCAGCCCATGCTCGTCCTCGTCGACGAGGAAGTGCCGCCCCGATTGGACGCACCTGATCCGTTCGCAGGCGTCCGCGAATCTGTGAATGAAGGCGGGGACGTGTACGCAGCCGACCGGGAAACGGATCCGTCCCATACAGGCGTCAACTCAGGCCAGTTTGCCGGGAAAACGGGCTTCCCGGTTGGGCCGGCACTGCGGCCTGCAGAGCGGGAACTCGGGCTGCCGGAGACATCACAACGGCATGACCGGTATCCGCAGGAAACGACCCTCAACCCGCCGCTCATGAACCCGAGTTACGATATCCTGGGACTCCGGAAATCCGGCGGAGAACGCATCGGCGGGGAATGAAAGCGCGGGAGGAAACACCGAAATGCCGGAAAGGAACATCGAGTTCGGTAAGTTCGGTGCCCGCGGCATCAAGGGCTATGAGGCGGTTGCCCGCCAGCTCGACGTCCTCGCCGGTTATATCACCACCCCGGTCACGGCGCGCCGCGGGTTGCTGGCACGTCTGCACTATCTGACTCGGACCGACCATGCGCGCGCCGCTGCCCGCGAGGCGGGCCTGACCGTCACCGACCGCACCGTGAACGCATGGCTGCAGGGCAAACGCATCCCCTCGAAGAAGAACCTCCACCTCATCGAGACCGCCTACCGGGCGGTGCGCCGCCACAACGTGGCCCGCTACCTCCTTGGCCGCCTCAACGCTGAAGGCCGCGGCACACGCGTGGAAATCCATCCGCTGAACCAGTCCCAGGTGCCCCGCCCGCGCCAGCGGGTGGTGGGATACCGGAGCCTGAACGTGCGTCAGTGGGACCGTGTAGTGGAAGCCTGGGCGAACGACGACGCCCAGGCACTGGATGACGCATGGGTGGAGAAGATCGTGGACCTCGGTTCCCAGTGGGGCCAGTACGAGTACGTCACCAACGTGGGCTTCGCCGCCTAGTACTCCAGCCGCTGTGTCGGCAGCGGAGTGCTGCCGCTGGATTCCGGCAGACTGAGCCTATTCAAGCTCAAGCTCAAGCTCACGCTGACGCGGCAAGGTGAAGCGCGAGGACGTGGCGGTCAGGTCATGGGTGGCCCCAGGCAGGGCCAGCGAGGCCCAGCTGATCCGCCCGAAGGGGTCGGCCAGCACCTCGACGTTCCTGCCGTGGCGCTTGCGTAACTGACAAGCTCACGCCGCAGGTTACGAACCGCTCACCCGTGTCTGGATCGGAAACGCCATGCGCGCCCGGGCCTACCCGGGAGTGGTGAAGCGGGCCCGCCACAGGTCGCGGAGCAACGCGATCTCGGCCATGTGGTGGATGAATTCGAGGTTGGCCCCCGACAGCACGACGATGAACGGGTCGTCGGGGTCGGAGCCGTACGGGTACTGCGAGAAGCCGACCGTGTCGAGCTGCTCGTCGGTGATGGCGGCGACGCTGTCGCGCCAGCGGTCGATCAGCGCCCAGAACCGCTCGAGTGCCAAGGCGGCGGAGGGGGTGAAGTCGACCAGCAGCTTCGGCTCCTGCCGCCGTTCACCGAAGGTCCACTCCCATCCGCCCGCGAAGCAGAAGTGCAGGTGCCCCAGCCGCCACGCGATGGTCGTGACCGGCGATTCGTCAGGCTCCGGCGCACCGGTGTGGGCGAGGATCTCCTCGACTCGCTCGACACTCACGCTCCAGTCGTCGGCGATCTTGGCGACGGTCATGCCGCCGGCTGTCTGCCGGGCAACCTCGGCGTACTCGTTCGACGGGATGTCCGGGGCGCCCAGGTCGAGCACCCACTGGGCCGGCCCGAACGCCCTGGGTGTCGCCGCCTCGCTCCGGCGCCGGATCGACCAGCAACCGGGCACCGGCTCCCACAGGTACTCCTCGTCGCTGAGCCCCGTCAGCCGCACCTGGGCCATCTCCCTGGCGTGGTCGAACTGGTCGAGCAGTACGCCCAAACGGTCGGTTCGCGTGCCCTCGGTCTCCATGCCTGGCTCCCTGCGCGGTCGCGTGTCGTACCTCATTGCGCTCCGGCGGAGGTTAACGGCCCACCTTACGGGGCGCGACCGGTTTCCTCGCCCATGAAGCGGTGCAGCACCATCCGCATCACCGCACTGTTCTGCCACGAACGCCCGTGCTGTGGCGCGGGTTCGCGGGCCTGGCCGAACCGGCCCGCCGCGGTGGCCATCACCTGGTCGGCCGCGGGAGCACTAACAGTGATAGCCGTCCGGGCACTCGCGGATGAGTTCCCAGAGGAGCAGGAGCAGGATGATCACGGCAGCGGACACGGCTGCCATGGCGGCGAAGCGCCGACGGGCTCGCCAGCGCCGCCCGACGAGCGCCAACACGAGCCCGATGGCGGGCGCTGCCACGACGCCGCCCATGCTTGCCGCCAACAGGGCACCGGAGACCCGCGCCCAAATGGGATCGCGCGACTGAACGGAGATGAACACAGAAAGCACAAAGGTAATGGGAGAGGCCATCCACCACAGAGAAATCCCGGTCACCACCCGGTCGACGGCGGCGGTGGCCCGGCCACGCGGCGGCACGCTTTCGACCGGGGCGACGCTGTGCGATGGCATGTCCGAATCATAGAAGGCTTTGCGGCCACGAAAGCTTCCAAGTCGCCACGTACGGTGCCGGCCTGGACCACTGTCACGTCATACACATCACCTCCTGGCACCGTCACATCACCTTGGCCCTGCCAGGCCTGCCAGCCCTGCCGGTCCACGACCGCCTGGGCCCCTTTGGCTGCCAAAGCCACGACCAGCGACGGCTCAGCTCTGAACACGAAATGCGGCTGGAGTACTGGAGGTTCGGTCCAGCGGCGTCGCCGCCATTGCGGCAGGCCGTCACAGACCGCCCGTGCGCTTGGCCCGCAGCACGGCGCTGTGCGTGCTCCGCCTGCCGCACCCGTCCCGCCCTGGCGGCTGGCAACGTGAGCCGACCCCGCTCGGCGGATTGGAGTCGGCCCTGCTTGGCGATCTTTCAGGCGTGATCTGGCAAGGGAGTTGGGCCCAGCCTGAGCCGCGCGGCATGCTGGTCCGACATGCCGCGCTCGACGCGGGCTCGGCAACGGGGTGGGGAGAGGATTGCGTTGGTTGTCTGGGTGAACGGTGCGTTCGGCAGCGGCAAGAGCACGCTGGTGGACGCGTTGCGTCAGCGCTGGCCCGAGGCGCTGGTCTACGACCCGGAGATGGTCGGCTATGTGCTGCGGGAGATCGTGGAGGTGCCGACCGGCGACTTCCAGGATCTGCGGCTGTGGCGGCGGCAGGTCGCCGACCTGGCGGTGGGGCTGGTCGAGGAGTACCGCCGCCCGGTTCTGGTCCCCATGACGCTGGTCAACTCCGGGTATGTCGGCGAGATCTTCGGCGCGTTGAAGGGCGCGGGCATCGACGTTCACCACTTCTTCCTCAAAGTCTCCCGGGAGGTCCTGGAGAAGCGGATCGACGGCCGGAGCTTCACCCCGGACGACCCCGAGCAGGACGAGCGGGTCCGGCGCTGGTGCAAGGACAGGATCGAACCGTGCAGGGCCGCGGCTGACACTCTCCCCGGCGACACGGTGTTCCTGGACGGTGAGCTGACCCCCCAGGAGTTGGCCGTCCAGGTGCTGGCCCGGGTCCGCACCGGTGGGGCATCCGGTGCATGACCGCGGTACCGGCGCAGTGCCGACCGGCAAGGCCCTCTCCGTCCGCGCGGCGGCCGATGTGTTCCTCGATTCGCTCGGCAACCCGAACACGGTCAGGAACTAGGGGATCTCGGGGTGGGCAAGACCGCAGAGCGGCTCGGCGAGGGCCGGCCGCTGGCGTCGGTCGCGGACGACGAGGTCGGCGAGGCCCTCGAACTGCTGTGCGGCGCCTCCGCGGTCAACACCTGGAACTCGCGCCGGGCGTCGGTGCTGGTCTGGCTCGGATGGTGCCGGGAGCGCGGCTACGAGGGGCCGGCGGTCCCGGCCCGGGCGAAGCGGCTGGCGGTGCCGGACTCCGAGACCCCGGCCCGCTCGCGGATTGCCATCGACCGGCTGATCGCCCGCCGCGAGGTGCACCTGCGGGAGAAGACGCTGTGGCGGATGCTCTACGTGACCGCCGGGCGCTCGGAGGAGATCCTGGGCGTGAACATCAAGGACCTCGACTTCGCCGGCTGCCGGTGCCCGGTCGATCTCGTCGCCGGGCAGAACTCCAGTCCGCTCGCGTCCTACGTCGCGCTCGTCGACACCGCCAACGGCATCGCCGTACGCCAGCCGCCCACCGCCTGGATGTTCCCGAACGTCCACCTCACCATCCACCTCCACCGCCAGCCCGAAGGCCGCTGGACCGGACTCGACACCACTGTCACCTTCGGACCCACCGGCCAGGGCGTCACCACCACCGTCCTGCACGACGTCACCGGCCCCACCGGCCACGCCCAGCAGATCCTCACCGTCCGCCCTCAGCCAGCCGGGGACAGGCCATAACCCGATGGACATCAAGCCGCAGCAGGCGGAGGGCAATCGGCACTCGGTCGCGTGGCAGGTGGGCCGCGTAGGCCGACCATCCCTGCCGCGTGCTCAGCACTAACCCCGTACCGATGTTCCCCAAGGCCGGCACGTGCCTCGACGTGGCCCATCACGTCTCCCGACCGTCCAGGCCGACGGCGGCCGTGATCAAGTCGCCCCCCGGAGCCGCTCAGCGGGCAGCGACACGTCTAGGCTGCCCGCGGGCACGTGGGAAGGGAAAGACCGTGGCGGACGAGCAGGAACTGGCCGAGAGCCAGCGGCGGCACTGGCAGGACACCTACGCCGCGCACCCGGGCATGTACGGCGAGGAGCCGTCCGAGCCCGCGGTACACGCCGTCGCCGCATTCAGGACGGCGGGGGCCCAAGACGTGCTGGAGCTGGGGGCCGGGCACGGCCGCGACGCGCTGTTCTTCGCCCGTGAGGGCTTCACCGTCCAGGCAACCGACTTCAGCCCCGTCGGGCTGGAGCAGCTGCGCGACGTCGCCCGCTCCCAGGGAGTCGATGAGCGGGTGACAACCGCAGTGCACGACGTTCGCGAGCCGCTGGCCCTGCCGGACGCCTCGGTGGACGCGGTCTTCGCGCACATGCTGCTGTGCATGGCGCTGTCGACGAAGGAGATCCACGCCCTGGTCGCCGAGGTCCGCCGTGTCCTGCGGCCCGGCGGCGTGTTCGTGTACACCGTGCGGCACACCGGCGACGCCCACTACGGCGCCGGCACCGCGCACGGCGACGACATCTTCGAGCACGGCGGCTTCGCGGTCCACTTCTTCGGCCGCGGGCTGGTCGATGCACTCGCCGACGGTTGGGCCCTAAACGAAGTCCACGCCTTCGAGGAAGGCGAGCTGCCCCGCCGCCTGTGGCGCGTCACCCAGACTCTGCCCCGATGACCGAAACCCCCGCGCCGTCGGCGGACATCACCGTCGACGGCACCGGCCTGCTGTGCGTCACCCTCCTGCTAAGCCTCGATCCACCGACGCGCTCTGAAGATGATCTCTTGGTCGTTTTGTGGGCTGGTTTCGGTCGGTGGTCGTGGATGGGCAGGTTGTAGCTGCTGGTCTGCCCAGCTTTTCCACGGGTTCGGTTCCGGTCGGGCCCTGGCGGGCGGGGTGGTCAGGGGGGATCAGGCCGGTGCGGGTGGGTCGTGGACAGTGTCGAAGAGGTGTGTCCAGGCGTGCTGCCAGGGCCAGTTGTGTGGCAGGTGCAGGGTGATGCGTCGTGCGGAGCGGGCGATCCGGGCCGGGACCTGAACCAGGTGGCTGCGGAGGGTGGCGGTGGTGGCCTTGGTATGGAAGGGCGAGGTCAGTGCACCGGTGGCCCGCAGCAGGTTGTAGGTCATCGCCCACAGGGTCAGCCAGGCGGCGTTGGCGTGGAAGTGCCCGGAGGGCAGGTGGGTCAGGGCGCCGGCTTTGGTGTCGGCGATGACCTGCTCGACCACCGCGTGGTGCCGGTGTTCCCGCTCGGCTTGCAGGGTTGCGGCGGGCTGGTCGGTGAAGAAGGGGTGGTAGCGCCAGACGGGAAACAGCTCGCCCTGTTCACCCATGACGGCGGGTTTGGCCAGGTCACGGACGCGGCGCACGATCAGCCGGGCGGTGACCCGCTCGCTCCTTTTGCGGCTCGCGAAGGCGCTGTATTGGGGTATCTCGGCGACTTCGGCGTCCGAGATGAGTTCACCGGTCTCGGGGTCGGGCACCGCGGTCGGGTAACTGATGTGTTGCCAGGCGTCGTCGGGAATGCTGTGGACGGCTCGTTTGATGGAGGGGTTCATGCCGGTGGTGATCGAGAAGTGGGCTCCGGCCCGGTGGCAGGCGGCGATCACCCCGGCGTTGTAGAACTGCGAGTCGGCCCGCAGAATGCGCATGCCGGTGCAGCCGGCCTCGACGGCGGTGGCCAGGGCCTCGCTCACGAATTTCGGGGCGCCCCGGGAGTCGGCTGCTTTGCCGCGTCGCATCCGGACCCCGGCGATCACCGGCCGCGCGTGCGGGGTGCAGATCGTGGCGAGGAGAGGGTGCAGGGTGCGGATGCCTTTGAACCGGCCGTACTCGGCGCCCTGCTTGGTCCGGCCGTAGACGCGTTTGTGGGTGGAGTCGACATCGATGAACGCCATCGCGTCGGCGCCGGGCAGCAGTGGAGTGTGCGCGGCCAGCGCGGCCAGGAATCTGCGGTGGACGGCGTGGAGTTGGAGGGCGTGACCGTGGGTGAACGCGCGAAGGAAGGTGCCCAGCGTGGACGGGGCGCGGATACCCGCGAACACGGCCGGCATCGCACCGTGCCGCAGGATGTGAAGGTCGTCGATGCTGTCCGCGCCCGCAGCCATGCCGCCCACGATGCTGGTGACCTTGGCTTCCGCCGCAGCCCCCGCACCGTTCCTGGCTCCGGTCAGCTTCACCTTCGCAGCCACCAGTCGCGGCAGGCCGCACCGCTCGGCCAGCCGCATCACCGGGACCAGCCCGGCATGTGCGATCAGATTCGGGTCATCGAACACAGCGGAGACCGCTGCTGGAGTGTGGGAAACTTGCATCTACGAGGTGCCTTGCTGATTGTGCGTGCTGGAAGCGTCAGAACTCCCATCATCGCAGGTCAGCAGGCACCTCTTCTTGATTACTCATCCACAGGACGCGAGTCACTCGGTGGATCGAGGCTAAGGCTGCGTGCCCGCATCGCCGGCGCCGAGGCGGGCTCGATCGTCCACGTCATCGCTACCGGGATTCATTCGCAGTGCATGGGCCTTCAGGCCGGTGGTGAAGCGAATCTGTGACTGTGGCGCGGAGCGTCACGGATCCTGTCCTGCGGAGCAAGGCGCCACCACGGCCGGCGCGGAGCGTCACGGGGTCCGATCCGGAGAGGCCGGGCAACGCCTCCCCCGTTCGGCCCGCTCTGTCCTGCCTGGTTTCAAGGGAGTACCGACCGTTCATACGTTCCCTCTGGTAGCGGGCGGCGCTCGTTCGTACGATCACCGCATGCAGCTTCGGTACGCCTTCAGGCTGTACCCGGAACCTGGCCAACGCCTCGCGCTGGCCAGGGCGTTCGGGTGCGCCCGCGTCGTGTTCAACGATGCCGTGCGTGCTCGCGAGGACGCCCGCGGGGCGGGCGAACCCTTCCCCACGGCGGGTGTGCTGTCCCAGAAGCTGATCACCCAGGCCAAGCAGACACCCGAGCGGTCCTGGCTGGGCGAGGTCTCCGCGGTCGTCCTCCAGCAGTCCCTGCGCGACGCGGAGGTCGCCTACAAGAACTTCTTCGCCTCCCTCAGGGGCGAGCGTAAGGGCGCGAAGACCGGTGCGCCCCGCTTCAAGTCCCGCAAGGACAGCCGGCAGTCGATCCGGTTCACGGCCAATGCCCGCTGGTCGATCACTGGTTCCGGGAGGCTGAACCTCCCGAAGATCGGCGCGGTGAAGGTGAAGTGGTCGAGGACCTTGCCCGCGCGGCCCTCCTCGGTCACCGTGGTCAAGGACGCGGCCGGACGGTACTTCGCCTCGTTCGTCGTTGACACCGACCCGGGCGCGGACGCCGCCCGGATGCCCGGCACCGATCAGACGGTCGGCATCGACCTGGGCCTGACCCACTTCGCCGTCCTCTCCGACGGGACGAAGATCGACTCTCCTCGGTTTCTGCGCCGGGCGGAGAAGAAACTGAAGAAGGCCCAGCGGGAGCTGTCCCGCAAGCAGAAGGGATCGAAGAACCGGGCCAAGGCCCGTCTGAAGGTCGCCCGCGCCCACGCGAAGGTGGCCGATGCCCGCCGCGAGTTTCACCACCAGCTCTCCACTCAGCTGATCCGCGACAACCAAGCGATCGGCGTGGAGGACCTGGCGGTCCAAGGACTCGCGCGCACCAGGCTGGCCAGGAGTGTCCATGACGCCGGATGGTCGGCGTTCGTGAACATGCTGGAGTACAAGGCGGCCCGGTACGGGCGGACCCTGGTCAAGATCGGCCGGTTCGAGCCGACCTCCCAGACCTGCTCGGCCTGCGGTATCAAAGACGGCCCCAAGCCCCTGAACGTCCGGGAATGGACCTGCACCGCCTGCGGCACCGTCCACGACCGGGACCACAATGCCGCGAAGAACGTCAAAACGGCCGCCGGACGGGCGGTGACAGCCTGCGGAGCGCCGGTAAGACCAGGACTCGTCCCGGCACAGCGCGAAGAAACAGGAAGCCACGGATTCCCGCCCGAACCCTGTGCCGCGTAGCGGCACAGCAACGGACGAGAAGGCCAGAATCCTCGGGCTTCAGCCCGAGGAGCAAGTCAACTCGCCGAACTGCGCGACCCCGATCACCGGAAAGCCGGGTTTCTGCCGACCAGGCATGCTCGGTGAGATGCTCGAGTTGGCCGGCACCCCGGCCCCTTGCAACCATGACTCGGTAGCGTTCAGGAAGCCGCTCACCCTGCCCATCTGGGACGAGGAGCGACCACCACGCCCCAGCGGATCGAAGATGCGCGGGCCGACGGCGCTCGACGAGCCGTGCTGGGAGGTGAAGGTCGACGACGGCCGCATTTACGTATGGTCCGCGAAAGTCCCCGACCGGCCTGATCGGGGCATCGCCGCGCCAGGTCACGCGGAGCGAAAGGAGTGGGAATGGCGGAGCAATTCGCTGTTGGAGACCACGTCCGATGGAACTCCGAAGCAGGACACGTCGAAGGCGTCATCATCAAGAAGCACACGCAGGACGTGAAGTACAAAGGGTACGTGCATCACTGCACTGAAAGTGACCCGCAATACGAGATCAGGAGTGACAAAACCGATCACATCGCCATGTACAAGGGAGGCGCGCTGACGAAACTGTAGGGAGTTGGCGGCACGCTTCCAGGCGCGCATCCGGGATATCTCAACGGCCAATTCGACACGCCTGGTCGCACGATTCAGTGACGTGGGCGAGGCGGCAGGATGACGAACCGTATCTGTACGGTGGGGCATTCAACACGCGACTTCGACGAAATGCTGACGATGTTGCGAAACAACGACATAACCTGCTTGGTCGATGTTCGTTCGTTCCCGTGGTCGAGGAAGTTTCCGCATTGGAATCAGTCGGAGATCATCGACGCACTGCCTCCTGATATCGGATACCGGTGGATCCCAAAATTGGGCGGCCGGCGACACACCCCCAAGGACGTGCCGAGCGTGAACGGCGCATGGCGGATCAAAGCCTTCCGCGATTACGCCGACTACATGGACAGCGGTGAATTCGCGGAGGGTCTGAATGAATTGCTCGAGCTGGCTGAACACGAACGGCCGGCGATCATGTGCAGCGAGGCGGTGCCAAGGCGCTGCCATCGCAGGCTGATCACGGATGCGTTGATCGTCGCCGGCGTCGAAGTTGCCCACATCATGTCGGCCACGACAGCGAAGCCGGCGGTCCTGAACAGGCACGCGCATATCCAGGACGGACACCTGACCTACCCGCCCCACCCCTGATGCCGACGTGAGTATCAGCGAGGACGTCCGTGAAGTCGCCATCTCCATCCCAGCCGACTCCGTCGCCGCCCACGGCGACTGTAGGTTCCGATTAGAGATGTCACTGTCCAAGTTGTTTGTCGTCAACTTGTCAGTCGACACGCTCTCTTCGGTCCCTGCCAGGCCCGGAACGTGGTCGCGCTCTACCTCGCGGACCCGGTCGTTCGTTGGGTTTTCCCGGCTTCTCAACCAGGTTACTGGTGGTGAAAGCCAGTGTCTTGATGTCGATGGCATCGGACACGAAGGGGTGGCCATGGCGGCTGATTTGGACGAAATGGGCACGACAGAAGCTCGGACGGTTCGGGCTGTGTACCGGCGGGCTGGTGATCAGCTGGTCGAGGTCGGCTTGGACCAGTTGTCCGTGGAGGAAGTGGCGGCCGGACAGCCGGTCCGTGAGTTCCGCTGGTACCGGGGCCGCAAGCACTATTCGGGCTGGTACCACGCTGCGTCAACTGGCCGACTGGTTGCCTACGAGAGCCGGCTGGAGCTGGCCCGGATTCTGCTCGCCGACTTCGACCCAGGCGTCGTGAAGATCGCGGCCCAGCCGTTCCAGCTGATCGGGCCGGACGGTGACCGCCTCCGGCATCACGTCCCCGACCTGTTCCTTGTCCACGCCGATGGTCTGGTGACCGTCGTGGACGTCAAAGCCCCCTCACGCATGAAGGATTCCAAGGTGATCGCGCAGTTCGACTGGACACGCCAGTTGTGTTCACGCCGCGGCTGGGTCTATGAGACCTGGTCGGGGGCCGAGCCGACGGTGGTGGAGAACGTGCGCTTCCTCGCCGGCTACCGGCGCCGGCGCCTGCTGGAGGTTTCCCTGGTTCCCCAGGTGCTGGAGACAGCTCGCTGCCAGTCGACGATTGGCGGGATCGAGGCGGCTCTGGCCGCGAAGTATCCGACCGAGGCCGTCCTGCCGGTCGTGTTGCATCTGCTGTGGTCCGGCGATCTCCTCGCAGAGCTGCGGGCTCCGCTCTCTCGCGCGACCAGCATCCGGGCGGCGGCGTGAACGGGCAGACGGTGGAGGTCTTTGCGGGAGTGCGTCTGTTCTTCGGTGGTGATGTCATCGAGGTCCTGGGCCTCGAAGGGCTCCAGGTGACAGCACGCAGCGAGCGAACGGGTGAGTTCAGCGCGATCCCGCTCGGTCGGCTGGCGGCGGGGGCACGCCCCACGGAGCCCGCCCGGACGAGTGCCCTGGACGGTGTCGGGCTGCTGATGGCGAGCCTTTCGGCGGCCCAGCGCACGACCCTGCGGGAACGCGCTGGCCATGTCCGGGAGGTGCTGAGCGGCTTCCGGGCCGGTCATGCGGACAGCGCCCTGGCGTCTGAGCCCCGTCCCGGGTTCGATCCCGGCCTGCCGCTGAAGGATCGTGTCTCGGCGAAGGCGGCCGAGCTGGGTGTTTCGCCGCGCACGCTTTGGCGGTGGCTGAACGCCTACCGCGAGAGCGGTGAGGCTGGTCTCATCGACGCACGGGTGGTGAAGGGCAACGGCTCACGGATCGACCCTCGGTGGGAGGAAGCGGTCCGGCGGGTGATGGCGGAGTCAGTGGACGCCTCGACCCCGACCCGTTCGGCTCTGCTGCGGCGGGCGGCGGAACGTCTTGTCGCTGAGTACGGCGAGGGCACGGTCCCTGTTCCGGCCCGGAGCACGGCTTACGACCGGCTCGCCACGCTGGCCAAGGGCACGAACGCGGTGTCCGGCAGCGCGAAGGCCCGCCGGTCGATCGCCCAGCGTCCGCAGGGCACCTACGGGCGGCTGCGGGCCAGCCGCCCGGGCGAGTACGTGGTGCTCGACACGCAGGATCTGGACATCTACGGCATGGAGCCGGTGACCTGCCGCTGGGTTCCGCTCCAGCTCACCGTTGCCCAGGACCTGTTCTCCCGCTGCATTGTGGGGCTTCGGGTCACGGCATGTTCCACGAAGGCGGTCGATGTCGCCGGGGTGTTGTTCGAGGCGGTCTGCCCGCCGCTGGAGCACGCGACCCGGCCTGGGCTGGCTCCGTATCACGGGCTGTGGGAGGAGGTGGTGTTCACCGAGGACGGCGACGGCCTGCTCCCGGGCAGGGGGCTGTGTCCGCCCGAGACCGTGGTGATCGACCACGGACGGGCGTTCATGTCCGCGCATGTCATCGGCGTCTGCACCCGCCTCGGCATGTCGATCCAGCCGGCCCAGCCTAAGAAGCCCACCGATAAACCGACCGTCGAGCGGTTTTTCCGCTCGCTGCGTGAGGGGCTGATCCAGCACCTGCCCGCCTACAAGGGGCCGGACGTCCACAGCCGTGGCGAGGCGGTGGAGGAGGCCGCATTCTTCTACCTGCACGAGGTGGAGGAGATCATCCGCGAGTGGATCTGCGAGGTCTATCACCGGCGTGAGCATGACGGGCTGGTCGTCCCGCAGTGGCCGAAGCTGTCGCTGTCGCCGCTGGAGATGCTGCGCATCGGGCTGGCGCGGGCGGGCCGGCTGCGCATGCCGGCCTCGCCCGACCTGGCCTTCCAGTTCCTCGCGGTCAAGGCCCGCACGATCCAGCATTACGGGGTCGAGGTCGACGGGCTGCGTTACAACGGGCCAGTCCTGGACGGCTACCGGAATGCGCCCAGCCCCTACGGGGCCGGGTTCGGCAAGCAGTGGCCGATCCACGTCAACCCGGATGATGTCCGTTTCGTCTACTTCCAGGACCCTGACGACGAGTCCTGGCATGCCCTGGAGTGGGAACACGCTCCCGCGTTGAGCATGCCGTTCAGCAGCGAGGCCGCCACCTACGCCCGGCGGCTCGCAGCCCGCAAGGGCCGCCATATCGACGCCTCGCAGGCGCTCTCGGCCCTACTGGCCCGCTGGGACCAGGGCATGGTCACCGACCGCCGCGAACGCCGCATGGCAGTACGGCTGTCGGCCGAACGCAGTGCCCTGGCCCTGCCGCTCCTGCCCGAGCAGTCCAGCCTCACCGCCCCACCTGAACTGCGGCTGGTTGCGGAACTGCCCGCCGGGGACAGCGACCAGGAGGACGAGATCTTCGATGTCCCGGACGGTGACGACTTCTACGCCGACGCCTTCGAGGTGATCGAGTGAAGCAGCCGAACCCGTTCAGCCTCTCCCGCAAGGAAGGCTGGCGCCGCTTCGCCGACGCCCCCGCCCGGCAGCGGCCCGAGCAACTCACCCGCGCCCAGCTGAAGGGGCTGAGCGAGGAAGCGTCCGAGGACTACAACGACGCCCGCCACGACTGGCATGCCAACTTCGGCATCGTCAACACTCCTCAACTGTCCTCTATTCACGAGGAGTTGGACCAGATAGTGGCCAGCAACCGGCAGGACGGCGACCGCATCCGATCCGCGGCCGTCATCGACGCCCTGCCCGGGCTGGGCAAGACCACCATCGCCAACCTCTACGGCCGCACCTTCGACCGGCAGCAGATGCGCCGCCTTTCCCAGGTGACCGACGCCGGTCACGAGCGCATCCCGGTCTTCCGGGTCGGCCTGACCTCCAACACCACCCTGCGCACTTTGAACCGGATGATCTGCGAGTTCTACGGCCACCCCGCCACCGACCGGGCCAACGCCGCCGCCCTGGCCAGCCACGCGCTGGACTGCGTGCTGTCCTGCGAGACCCAGCTCGGGATCATCGACGACATCCACTTCATCGACCTGGACCGCCGCGACGGGCTGGCCGTGTCCAACCACCTGAAGTGGCTGGCCAACGAGCTCCCGGTGACCTTCATCTATGTCGGGGTCGGCCTGGCCGAACGACGGTTCTTCGCCGACGGACTGACCGGCAAGAACACCGTGCTGGCCCAGACCGCCCGCCGCTGGACCCGGCTCGGGGTGGATCCATTCCGGCTCGACACCGACCAGGGCCGACAGCACTGGCGGAGTCTGCTGAAGGCCACCGAGTCCCGTCTGGTCCTGGTCGATCACCGGCCGGGCATGCTGGTGCGACTGGCGGACTACCTTTTCGAACGCACCAGCGGGCACGTTGGGTCGTACTTCACCCTGGTCCTGCGCGGCTGCTATCGCGCGATCCGCACCGGCGCCGAGACCCTCAACCGCACGGTTCTCGACGGCGTCCGGCTGGATGAGGCATCCGAGCAGACCCGCCAGCAGATGGCGGCCGCCCTGGCACGCGGCACGATGCCCTCGGCGCTGGGGGACACGGCATGAGCGAGACGCGTGTGCTGCCCCTGCGGGTCGGCATCCTGCCGGGTGAGGGACTGGACAGTTGGCTGGAGGCGCTTGCCCGACGCAATGGGCTGACGTTCCCTGGCTTCCTGTCCGTGCTCGGCCTGCCCCGCGACTACATGACCCGGCGCCTGGTCACCGGCATCGCCTCCGCCCAGTTGCGGATGCTGGAGGCCCGCACCGGACTTCCGGCAGGGCGGCTTGATCAGGCCGTGGTCCGGCCGGGTTTCCCGTTCGGGCCTCAGCGCCAGCGACGCTGCCGGTTTTGCCCGCAGTGTCTGGCCGAACAGGGTGGCCGATGGACGCTGTCGTGGTGGATGCCCTGGACGTTCGCCTGCCGGCGGCACGGCACGCTCCTGCACGATGAGTGTCCCGGCTGCGGCGAGGGCGTCCGCGTCAGGCTGCCCAGTCGCACCCATCTCACACCGCCCGCCACCTGCACCTGGCGGCCCGATGGGCACTCGCCCGTCTGTGGCGCGGACCTCACTGGCGCCGGACCGCTGCCCCTGGCGCCCGGCCATCCGCTGCTCGCCGCACAGCGCTGGGTCGACGGGCAGAGCGGCCACTCGGATGCCGCCCGAGCCCACGCGATGCTCTCGGACCTGCACGCCTGCACCGCCTGGGTGATGCGCACCGTCACCGAGGCAGACCTCGCCGGCATGGGCCCGCTGGTCATCCGGGCATGGGGCCGGCGTCCGCGGGACCTACGCAGTCCCGCCCAGCGAGTCCAGCACCTCGAGGCTGCGGTCCGTGGCGTCATCGTCCACGCTGCCCGCCCGCTGCTGGACGGCGACGAGGCAGCAGGCATTGCGGCCCTCCGCTCGCTGCGCCACCGGCAGGACACCAAGGGCAAGGTCATCCCCAAGGCCATGACCGCGGCCCAGTGGACCGCTCTCAGCGCACCCGCCCGGCGCCGTTTCCTGCGCGCTGGCGACCAGCAGATGGGCGCGATCGACCGGCTGCGCTACCTGTCCCCCACCCCGCAAGCGCAGACCCCGCGCCGAGGCGACGCACGGGTGACCGACCGCGTCCGACATCTCCCGCAGCTGCTCTGGCCAGGCTGGACCGTCCGGCTCTTCCCGCAGCAGGGCATGCAGGAGAACTTGTTCCGCGGGATCGCCTCCGCCTTGCTGCTGATGCCCGGCGAGGCGGTCCGCAGCGCCCGTCAGATCACCGACCGGCTCCACCCTCACCTGCCCAATGCCATCACCGTCACCCTGCAAAGGAGCCTGCAAAGCGGCCACCCCGACGTTCTGACGGCTCTTTGCGCCCTCGCCGTCCACCTGGACGAACACGGCAGTCCCATCGACTACGAGCGGCGACGCACCGCGGTTCCACCGGCCCCGCTGACGGAGGACACCTGGCGGCAGATGTGTTTCGCCACCGGCTGCCAGCCCGGCGAGAGGGTCAACGCCAAGTCACAGACTCCTCGTTACGTCCACGCCCAGCGCTACCTCTATCAGCTGTTGACCGGCGCCGATCTCCACGATCCCCGCTATCCGCTGTCCCTGAAGAACAACACCGACCGCGGCCGCTATCTCGCCTTCACCTTCAGCCTGACCACTCCACAGCGCGAGGCTCTGCACGACCACGGCCGCACCGTGCTCGACGGCCTCGGCATCGACGAACCACTCACCTGGGAGCCACCCCACGCCTTCGCCGACGGCCTCGACCTGCCCGGACGCCACCCCGACGACATCGACCTCGACGCCGTTCACCGCATCGTCATCACCGAACAACGAGCCCCCGGCGAGGCCGCCCGAGAACTGGACACCACCCTCGCCCACATCCGCTTCGCCCTGGAGCACGTCACCACTGAACCGCAAGTCTGGACAGGCAAAGCCTCACCGCTGGCCGCCTGGCGCCTGCGCGAACGGGCCAGCCGTATCTTCACCCCCGAGTTCCTGCATCGCGAATACACCGAAGGCGGAAAGACGCTCACCCAGATCGCTCGCGCGACCGGCTTCCCCCGCTACCTCCTGGTCGAGCACGCGCAGGCTCACGGCATCACCATCTACCGCACCCGCCGCCCCACACCCATCGACGAAGGCTGGCTCCGCGAGCAATACCTCACCCGCAAGCGATCGACCGGCGACATCGCCCGGGAAGTCGGCGTCGAGGACGAGACGATTCGCCGACGGCTCCAACAGCTCGACGTCCCACTGCGTCCGCAGGGCGTTCACAGCCGCACCGTGATGCTCGCCCAGCTCGACACCAACCTGCCCCGCGACGTCCGCACGGCGGTCGAAGGCACCCTGCACGGCTGGCACCGACTGCACCGCTTCCAGATCACCATGGCCTTCCCGTCCCTGGAGACGGCGGCTCACTACCTCAAGGCCGAGCAGAGCGCCCTCGTTACCCAGTTCCAGCGACTCGAACGAGACCTCGACGCCGCGCTCTTCCACCGCTCCGTCTTCAACAAGCCGCAACGCCCCACCGCACGCGGCCAGTCGCTGCTCCGCGGCCTCGCGCACGAACCTGTCCAGGAACTCATGCGCAGTGCGCTGACCAGCAGCCAGCTATTCGCCATGCCCGACGAACACGCCCTCGCCCAGGCGATGCAGAACTTCAGCACCCGCCGCCCGCCCAGCCCTCTCCGGCCCTACGACGACATCCCCGTCGCACGCATCCGGGTCCGAGCCGAGACACTCACGCTCCTGCGTGATCTCCTCGACCACGCAGACACAGAGTTCTTCGGCCACCAGGTCAGCGCCCGGACCGGCATCCGCCAAAGCAGCCTCTCCACACGGCTCCGCCAACTGGAACAGGCCGACTGGCTCACCAGCCGAACCGAGGACGACGCCAGCTGGCTCAGCCGGGCAACCCCAGGACGCGGAGCAGGACGCCGCCGCACCTACTACACCCTCACCCCCGAGGGGCGCCAAGCCGCGGCCCATGAGCTCCACACCCGCAACGCACGAGCGGCGACCATGCCCCTGCCCCCGGCCGAAGCAGCACGGGACATTTCATGATCAGCGGTGTCACGACGGTCAGCGCGAATCTGCGCCGTCCTGTCCGCGCCAGCCTCCGACCTTGGCACACCAAGCCCAATTCAGATCTATTCAAAGGGAGTTGCACGTTGTTCACCATCGCTGATCGGACGCAGGTCCGAGATCACCTCCTTGCTCACGCGGAAACGGACGACGCCATCGTGGGCGCCGCCTTCACCGGCTCGCTGGCCGTTGGCTCCGAAGACCGCTGGTCGGACACGGACCTTGTCCTCGCCGTCCGCGGCGACCTCACCACCACGCTCGACCGCTGGACCCAGTGGCTCTACAAGGAGCTCAACGCCCAACATCACTGGGATCTGCCTGCCGGCGCGAGCAAGATCCGCGTCTTCCTCCTGCCCCAGTGGCTCGAGATCGACCTGACATTCGCTCCCGAAGCCGACTTCGGCCCCCGCGGCCCGCAGTGGCAAACCCTCTTCGGCCAGGAACAGCCAGTCGATCCCTTCTCTCCGCCTGACCGCAACACCCTTGTCGGGCTCCTCTGGCACCACGCACTGCACGCCCGAATCTGCATCCAACGCGCCCGCTGGTGGCAGGCCGAGCACTGGATCAGCGCCATGCGCGACCACGTGATCACATTGGCAAGCCTCCGGCTGGGCCACCCAGCCTCCTACGCCAAGGGCGCCCATCTCCTGCCGGACGAGCTCATGGCGAGCATCGAGGCAACCCTCGTCAAGTCCATCAGCACATCCGAACTCAACCGTGCCCTGGCGGCGACCATCGCCATCACGACGGATGAATTGCAGCGATCCGTGCCTGAACTCGTCACCCACATCGGCCCGATGCTCGCAGAGCTCGCAGATGAGACTGCCGAAACCGGGCAACCCGCAGCTCCGCGCCCCAGCCATGGCCAGTGAACGTCATGGCCCACGAAGAGGTCGCGTCCGCAAGCCAACTCGAGAAAACGACAGGTCGGCTGGACGGCACCGCCGACAAACCATCTGGACACTCGCTCGAAGCCGCAGGTCATCGGAGCACCAGACGACATGTCAAACCGGAACCTACAGCGACATCGGCAAGCAGATCGGCGCAGGCCCACGCCAGGTAGGGCGAGAGAATGAGCCCGCTCGACGACAGCGTTCTCCTCAAAGGTGAGGGGACACCCCAGGTACGGCGAAACCAGCGGGTTCCCCCGCGCCGATGCTGCCATCGGCCAGGGCGGCCTGGAGCAAGTCACGAGCGGGGACAGACAGTTCCTGCTGGACTCCAGGAGTACGTGGTCAGTCTGTGACTTCGGGACTCACTCATGTGCGCGACCTGGTCAGACGACCTTTGTTCTGCGGGGGCCCGGCCCCGTTCCGCCGCGTGGTCCATCGCGGCGCGCGAGCAGTACCGTCTCCCACCCGGCGGGCGCCAGGCCCACGTCCTTTCTCCGTTTCAGGGATGCTGAAGGCACCATGTGGTGGCTGCTCCTCGCCGTCAGCGTGCTCGCGGCCGCGAGCACGCTCACCAACGTGCTGGCCGCCGACTGGTACGTCACGGTCTGCGTCATTGCAACCGCGCTGCTCGTGACGATCGCCCGCCGGTCCGGCCTGAGCTGGGACGAGCTGGGGCTCGGCCGGGCATCGGCACGCCGTGGGCTGCGCTGGGGAGTCGTCCTTGCCGGGGTCGTCCTCGTCGTCTACCTCGTCGCGTGGGCCCTGCCGCTCACCCGGGAGGCCTTCGAGGACGAACGCGCTGCGGGGCAGTCGGCAGGGGAACTGGTGTACCGGGTCCTGGTGCGCGTGCCGTTCGGCACGGTGCTGCTCGAGGAGGTGGGCTTCCGCGGCGTCCTGTGGGCCATGATCACGCGGCTTCGCGGCCCCGTATGGGCCACAGCACTCTCGTCCACCCTGTTCGGCTTCTGGCACGTGCTGCCGTCCCGAGGACTCACCCGGGCCAACGCTGCAGCTGAAGCCGTCTTCGGTACCGGGACAGCCGGCGTCACCTTGTCCGTCGCGGCCGCCGTCGTCGGTACCGGCCTCGCCGGCGTGCTCTTCTGCGAACTTCGCCGCCGTTCCGGCAGCCTGATCCCTCCTATGGCCCTGCACTGCGCCCTCAACAGCTTCGGCTACGTCCTTGCCTGGGCAGCTGCCCGCGGGTAGAGCGGATGCCTGCCAAGGCGCCACGCCGCCCCCCAGGCGCCCCGGGCGCGCCCCCCAGGCCCCGGCGAGGGGCGCCCAGGGCGTGTGATGCTGCGGGCCGCGGGGGCACCAGCAGTCCCGGCCAGGCTCTCCTGGTTATGCGAACTGGCCGGGCTGGTAGTCGCCGGCGGGCTGCTGAACGATGACGTTCCCGCGGTTGAAGGCGTTGATGAGGGCGATGGCGCATACCAGGGCGGCGAGCTGGTCCTCGTCGAAGTGCTTGGCGGCATTCGCCCATGCCTCGTGCGTGACACCGCCGGCCGCGTCGGCGATGCGGGTGCCCTGCTCCGTCAGCTCCAGAGCGGCGCGCTCGGCGTCGGTGAACACCGTGGCCTCCCGCCAGGCCGCGACCAGGTTGAGGCGCGTCGAGGTCTCCCCGGCGTGCGCGGCGTCCTTGGTGTGCATGTCGGTGCAGAAACCGCAGCCATTGATCTGGCTGGCGCGGATCTTGACCAGTTCCCGCGTCGCGGCCGGCAGCGTCGAGTCCGCGAGCACCTTGTCCGCGGCGATGATGTGCTTCCCGAACTTGACTGCGACCGGGTTGGCGGAGAGGTTCAACCGAGCTCCCATGGTGCGCTCCTGTGTCGTTGCTGGTGGTTACACCTCTTGGACGGAACAGCTCCCGCAATTTGTGACACCCACAAATGTGACCTGCGTCGCCCTCCCGCAACGCGGCAGGGGGACCACCGCTCCCGCGATCCGGGCCGCTAACCTCGACACCCGTGAACCGACGCCGGCGGAAGAAGCTCTCTCAACACCTCGTCGTGGCAGCCATGTTGGGTGACGCCTCGCGTGTCACATCGCTGCTGCGAGCTGGAGCCGACCCAGAGGCGGCGAACACCGAGGGCACCACCCCTTTGTATGCGGCATCCGTACACGGAGTCGCCGAGATCGCCCGCCTGCTTTTGGCAGCCGGGGCATCGCCCGACACCGAAAGCGGACACGGCACGGAAGGCACGCCCCTGTGTGCAGCCGCATGCTGGGGGCACACCGAAACGGTGCGCGAACTGCTGGCTCACGGTGCCGACCCGAACGTCCACGAAGACCACGGCGCGGGTCGCTCTCCCCTCGACTGGGCGCTCAGCGGCCCCTATCCAGAAGCAGCCGAACTCCTCCTCGCAGCAGGAGCCACTGCCCACGAGGAAACCACGTAGCGCGCACCCACTGCGAGAGCGCATCTGTGAACTTGTCGGCCCGACGTGGTCCGTGCAGGCTCGGCCGAGGGCGCCCCCTGCCGCGATGAGTTCCGGCTGGTCGCGAGTCTGTTCTGGTGACCGTCGTAGGGCGTCGTACGACGCTGCCCGGCATGAGACACCACGGAGGACACCATGACGACCACACCCGACGACCCGACCACGGCGCTGCCCGGCCGCCCGCCCGTCGTTGACCTGGCCACCTGGCAGACCGCCCGTGACGAGCTTCTGGTCCGCGAGAAGGCCCACACCCGCGAGGGCGACTCCCTCGCCGCGGCCCGCCGCCGGCTGCCGATGGTGGAGCTCGACGGGACGGTCGAGGTCGTCGGACCCGACGGCCCGGTCCCGTTCCTGGACCTGTTCCAGGGCCGCGACGAGCTCGTGGTCTACAAGCACATGTGGTACGACGGCGCGCCGCACCAGGGGCAGTGCGAGGGCTGCACCACCACGGCCTGGCACCTGAAGGACGCGGTCTACCTCAACGCCCGGAGCGTCTCGTTCGCCGTCCTGACCTCGGGCCCGTGGGATGAGGTGGCTCCCTACGTCGAGTTCATGGGCTACACCCAGCCCTGGTACTCGGTGCGTGACGTGGACGCGCCGGTCGGCGGCAGCATGGGTTACATCACCTGTTTCCTGCGCGACGGCGACCGCGTGTTCCTCACCTACTCCACGACGGGCCGTGGCAACGAGCGGGTCAACGGGTCCTTGGGCCTGCTCGACATGACGCCCTACGGCCGCGGCGAGGCGTGGGAGGACAACCCCGAGGGCTGGCCCGAGGGGCGCAGCCCGTGCTGGTCCTGGCGCTCGGACGCCGACGGGAAGGCCACCTGGGGCCCGACCAGCCGGCCCGTGCCGCAGTGGACCCGCCCCGGCGCGACCCCCGTGGAGACCCTCGGCCGGCACGGCCACCACCGCTGACGCGCCTTCGTCGACGGCGTCGGCAAAAGGTGTCAGGTGCCGGGCGGAACCTCCGGACGATGCGAACGGCCCCCGCGCACTCGATCGGTGGGCGGTTCGCCCGGAAGGTGAAGGACCCACCCACAACAACCGCGCCTACCTGCGCAGATCAGGCATCCGCTGCACCGTCCCGGACAAGGTCGATCAGACCCGCAACCGCGAGAATCGTGGCTCCCGCGGTGGGCGGCCGCCGACATCCGACACGATGGACTGCAAGGCGCGGCACGCCGTCGAGTGTGCATCAACCGCCTCAAGAGGCACCGCGCCGTGGCGACGCGCTACGACAAGCCCGGCTTGCGCTACCGGGATTCATTCGCAGTGCATCGGCCTTCAGGCCGGTGGTGAAGCGAATCTGTGACTGTGGCGCGGAGCGTCACGGGGTCCGATCCGGAGAGGCCGGGCAACGCCTCCCTCGTTCGGCCCGCTCTGTCCTGCCTGGTTTCAAGGGAGTACCGACCGTTCATACGTTCCCTCTGGTAGCGGGCGGCGCTCGTTCGTACGATCACCGCATGCAGCTTCGGTACGCCTTCAGGCTGTACCCGGAACCTGGCCAACGCCTCGCGCTGGCCAGGGCGTTCGGGTGCGCCCGCGTCGTGTTCAACGATGCCGTGCGTGCTCGCGAGGACGCCCGCGGGGCGGGCGAACCCTTCCCGACGGCGGGTGTGCTGTCCCAGAAGCTGATCACCCAGGCCAAGCAGACACCCGAGCGGTCCTGGCTGGGCGAGGTCTCCGCGGTCGTCCTCCAGCAGTCCCTGCGTGACGCGGAGGTCGCCTACAAGAACTTCTTCGCCTCCCTCAGGGGCGAGCGTAAGGGCGCGAAGACCGGTGCGCCCCGGTTCAAGTCCCGCAAGGACAGCCGTCAGTCGATCCGGTTCACGGCCAATGCCCGCTGGTCGATCACTGGTTCCGGGAGGCTGAACCTCCCGAAGATCGGCGCGGTGAAGGTGAAGTGGTCGAGGACCTTGCCCGCGCGGCCCTCCTCGGTCACCGTGGTCAAGGACGCGGCCGGACGGTATTTCGCCTCGTTCGTCGTTGACACCGACCCGGGCGCGGACGCCGCCCGGATGCCCGGCACCGATCAGACGGTCGGCATCGACCTGGGCCTGACCCACTTCGCCGTCCTCTCCGACGGGACGAAGATCGGCTCTCCTCGGTTTCTGCGCCGGGCGGAGAAGAAACTGAAGAAGGCCCAGCGGGAGCTGTCCCGCAAGCAGAAGGGATCGAAGAACCGGGCCAAGGCCCGTCTGAAGGTCGCCCGCGCCCACGCGAAGGTGGCCGATGCCCGCCGCGAGTTTCACCACCAGCTCTCCACTCAGCTGATCCGCGACAACCAAGCGATCGGCGTGGAGGACCTGGCGGTCCAAGGACTCGCGCGCACCAGGCTGGCCAGGAGTGTCCATGACGCCGGATGGTCGGCGTTCGTGAACATGCTGGAGTACAAGGCGGCCCGGTACGGGCGGACCCTGGTCAAGATCGGCCGGTTCGAGCCGACCTCCCAGACCTGCTCGGCCTGCGGTATCAAAGACGGCCCCAAGCCCCTGAACGTCCGGGAATGGACCTGCACCGCCTGCGGCACCGTCCACGACCGGGACCACAATGCCGCGAAGAACGTCAAAACGGCCGCCGGACGGGCGGTGACAGCCTGCGGAGCGCCGGTAAGACCAGGACTCGTCCCGGCACAGCGCGAAGAAACAGGAAGCCACGGATTCCCGCCCGAACCCTGTGCCGCGTAGCGGCACAGCAACGGACGAGAAGGCCAGAATCCTCGGGCTTCAGCCCGAGGAGCAAGTCAAGGAACCCCGTACGGCGGAGCAGAGCAGCAGGTACGAGCAGACGGGCGCGAGGGTGTTTCCCAACGCGATCGCGAGCACGGCCGGGATCGATGGCCCGAGCGAGAGGTTGACCAGGAGGGCGCCGAGTGCGATCCCGGGCCAGACCCGCGGGCCGCGCAGGAGCAGGCTCGCCAGGGCGATACCGGTCGGGGGCCACAGCGGGGTGACCTGGCCGCGTACCACTTGCTGGAGCAGCCCCACCTGGGCCGAGCCGTAGTACAGCGCGGCAACGGCGCACATCTCCAGGGCGGCCACCCCGCTGCGCCGGAGCCATTCGTGCCGCGCGACAGTCATCGGGCGACCTCCGCGTTGACATCGCCCCGGAGTCCATCATCCGTCGGATCCCCGGGATCCTCCACAGCGCCGCTGAGCTGGATGTTCGGCTCTCGATCACAGGACGAGGCCGGGTCGCGTGGCCCCTTTCGCCATGGCGCGCGCTCGGATCGGCCGGCGTCGGGGATCAGGCGTGCGGGGTGCGCAGGGCGAGGATGGCCATGTCGTCGTGACCGTCGCTGGGGTGGTGATCGGCCAGTGCTTGAACGAACTCTTGCAGGGGCAGGGCGCCATACACGGTGGCGAGATCGGCGAGCTCGTTCAGACTCTCGTCGATGGAGTGGTCAGGGTGCTCGACCAGCCCGTCAGTGAAGAAGACCACGGTGGCGCCTGGTGGCAGGAAGTGGGAGTGGTCAGGACGGGGCATCTCGGGGTCGACCCCGAGCGGCAGCCCGGGCTCGGCGATCAGGTATTCCGCCCGGAGCTCAGGGGTGAGCAACAGCGGTGGAACGTGGCCCGCGGCACTCCAGCGGAGCCGCCAGCCTGGTCCTTCTGGTTCGATACGCGCCAGGGTGGTGGTGGTGAGGGGATTGTTCGTGATGGTCTGCAGGGCGTGGTCGAGCTGGGTCAGGATCGCACCGGGCGGACTGCTCCGGTCGAACAGCAAGGCGCGCAGCATGTTACGGGTGGAGGCCATGGCGGCCGCGGCCCGCAGATCGTGGCCGACCACGTCACCGATGACGACCGCAACAACGTTGTCGGGCAGCGGGATGGCGTCGTACCAGTCCCCGCCGAGCTGGCTGGGCTCGGCAGCGGGCCGGTAGATGGCGGCGGCGGTGAAAGGCCGCAGGTCGGGCAGCGTTGGCAGCAGAAGCCGCTGGAACTGCTCGGCTGCGACGCGAACCCGTTCAAACAGGCGGACGTTTTCGATCGCGATGCCGGCTGCGCTGGCCAGGGCTACGACGATCTCCTCGTCGTGGGCGTCGAAGGGCTGTCCGTCGTGCCGCTCGGAGAGGTAGAGGTCACCGTAGATCTTGCCGCGGACGCTGATGGCGACGCCGAGCAAGGTGCGCAAGCGCGGGTGGCCGGGCGGAAAACCGGCGGAGGCCGGATGGGCCGAAATGTCGTCGACCCGCAGGGGCTCGGGGTGGCGGATCACGTGCCCGAGGACGCCCGCACCGCGAGGCAAGCCGGTCTCGGCCAGAGCAGCGCGTTCCTGTTCGGACAGCCCTGCGGCAATGAACTGCTCCAAGTACTCCCCGGAATCGTTGAGGACGCCCAGCGCCCCGTAGCGGGCACCGACCAGGTCCATCGCGGTGGTCACGATACGGTTCAGCACCGCAGGCAGCTCCACCTCCCGGCTGATGGCCACCACCGCATCCAGGAGGCCCTGCAGCCGGTCCATGGCGTCCAGCAAGGCGCGCAACTGCTCGTCGATCTGGCCCAGTTCGGCGCGCAGACGCAGGTGCAGATTGGGAAGGCGCGGCTGCCTCGGTTGTTTCTCTTCCTTCTCTCCGGCCATCAGGAGCGCCCAGCGGCCCGAAATCCGGTCTCGGCCACCTTCAGCGGGCAGCAATCGGTGCCGGTCGGCGTGAACGAGGCGTTGTCGGGCGCTGCGGCGGGCTTGCACTCGGCATCGGCCTCGACAGGGTTGCCCGCCGGGGCGGCTGCCGCCGCCGTGTTCCGGCGCACGGGGTACGGCTGGGCTGACTGCCGAACCGTCGGGTCCGACCGCCGGTCAGGATGGATCTGCTCGTACAGCCCCTCACTTGAGCGGTACATTTCTGGCCTCCTGACACCACCTGATCAATCGAGACCACAGCGTGACACGGCCGAACAGGGCGAACGTCTATTACTCCAAAAGCGGCGTGCGGGGCTTGGCGCCCCGCTTCCTGCGGGGAAATGCAGGTGCAAGGCCTGCCCGGCGCTCCATACAGCCGCCTCCCATACCCGGGAGGCGGGGCTTGCTTTCTGTGCCCGTGCCGTGCGGCACTCGACGGCGGTGCGGGCGAACTTGCGGGCGGTCTCGATGAGCTCGGAGACCTGTCCGCCGGGCCCTGCCTGGTACCGCCGCAACCTGGAGCGGGTTCACGGGTTCTCGCCTGGCACCGTCCGCACCCGGCGCAGCGGAGGGCGGCCGGCGGATCGCCCTGCCCGGTTGTCCGACGCCCTGAGGGCCTGCCCGTGCCAGCACGCACCTCCGAACGACCGGTAGATCCCTTCGAGATCGTCGTGGGCCCAGGCGGCGTACTCATCGAAGCCCAGGTTGCCGATACTGAGGTGCGCGTGGATGTCGTGGAGGCGATACCCGCCCTGCGCACCCGCCCGGCGCCAGAGGCCGAGGAACAGCGCGATGGCCGCGAGCACCCAGCCCGGCCCACGGCTCGCGCTGCGCACCGACCAGCAGGACGCTGTCGACGGCGCGGCACACCACCTCAGAGGCCGCGGTCGCCCGCGCCGACCACTGCCGCGACCGATGATGGCGCTCTCCTCAATGCGCACCGAAACACACCCGCTGCTCGCCAGAGCGGACGTCACGAAGATATGGAGGGGTGATGAGTGGTCGGCCGCCAGCCAGGCGTTACGCGATCGTCGGCGGCTCACCACGCCCCAGGCAGGGCTTGGCGGAAGTCGGGTCGGGTTGCCGGTGGACTGCCACGCGCTTGAACTGGTGGAGGGGTGCGCTGCGCCGATCGGTGGAGCGCACCGGGCAAGCGGACCAGGGGATGGGAGCGGAGGTGCGTTCCAATGTCCGACGGTGACGTGCTCATGAACCTCGATGAGGGCGGCCGCGTCACCCAGTGGCGACGTCCCGCTGAGGAGCTGTTCGGATGGTCCGCCGAGGAGGCCGTTGGTCAGTCCGTCGCCACGCTGATGCATGAGGCCGGCGCTGTCGGCGGATGGCGTCGGGGCAGTCGCTCGGATGTGGCCCCGGTGCTGGTCAAGCCGGTGCTGCGCGGCACTTCCGTTGCTTGGCAGGTGTGCGCGACAGCAGGGGCTGTTTCACGAGGGGAGGACGTGGCGGTCCTGAAGGCCATGTTCACCCAGTCTCCGGTGGGACTGCAGGTCCTGGACGATCAACTGCGCGTGGTCCGCATGAACAGCGCCACCCGCGGGCTGCGCGACACGCCGGTGGGACACCTGCTCGGCAGGCGCTTCACGGAGGCGTACGAACTCGAAGACCCCGAGGAAGAAGCCGCCGTGGCGCAAAGGGTCCTGGAGAGCGGAGAGCCCGTGGTGAACAGGCTCGTCCGGGGCGGCCAGGCGCCGGGCCGGCCCAGGCGCCGCATCTACTCCGTCTCCTACTTCCGCCTGGAGGCCTCCCACGGCGATGTGCTCGGTCTGGTGGCATCCGCGGTCGATGTCACCGAGCGCGAGAACGCACAGAACCGCCTGGCCCTCCTGGATACGGTCCGCGCACGAGTGGGGCACGCGCTGAACGTGCCCGCTGTCTGCCGCGAGCTGGTGGAGGCGGTCGTTCCTGCCTTCGCGGGGATCGCTGTCGTTGAGGTGATCGAAGACGTCGTCTGCGGAGAGGAGCCTCCTTCGGTCCCCGTCCACCGGGACGTTCCCCTGCGCCGAACAGCCTGCCAAGGTCCCATCCCGGCCCGCCCGGCCGGAGACGTGCGTCCCCTGTCGGCCGACACCCCCTTCTCGCGCGTCCTGGCCGACCTTCGGCCGCGCCTCATCTCGATCGAGGAGGACAGCTCGTGGCTAGCCGCCGACCCAGCCCGAGCCGATGCCATCAGGCGATCCGGTGCCCACTCCCTGATCGTGGCACCCCTGGCGTTGCGCGGCCAGGCCTTGGGTGTGGTCAGCTTCTACCGCCACCAGCAAGAAGACCCCTTTGATGAGGATGACGTCGAGCTGGCGTCCGCCGCGTGCGAACACGCCGCGCTCTGCATCAACAATGCCCGTCAGTACATGCGCGAGTGGATTATCGCGTCAACCGTCCAGCGCAGGCTTCTCCCCCAACACCCTGCCACGCATGCCACCGTCGAGACCTCCCAGCTGCACCTGCCCGGTCCGGAGGGCGGCGGCGCGTGGTTCGACGCCATCGCCCTGCCCGGTGCACGGACCGCGCTGATCGTCGGCGACGTCGGCGGACGAGGCATATCCGCAGCCATCACGATGGGGCAACTGCGGACAGCCATCCATACGCTCGCCGCCCTGGACCTGCGGCCCGACGAACTGCTCGCCCGCTTGAGCGACACCGCAGTGCGTCTCGCCGCCGAGCGCCTCGCACTGCCTCCCCAGGATCCCCTGCAAAGTGAGCCACTTACCGTCAGCTGCGCCATCGCGATCTACGACCCGGTCGATCTCACCTGCACCATCGCCCGCGCCGGCATCCCAGAGCCAGTCGCCGTCTTTCCGGACGGCGCATCGGCCAACCTGCCCGTGCCCCCAGGTCCTCCGCTCACCGGAACGGGCGACGCCCCATTCCCCGCGACAACTGTCAAACTTGCCGAAGGGAGCACCCTGGCGATGGGCACGGCCGCGCTCGCGGACGAGGTTCTGGCGCCATCCGGTCCGCTGCGTCCGCTCCTGAACGGCGCCAGCACGCGGCACCTGCCAGTAGTGTGCGACAAAATCGCGAACGCGCTCACGGGCGGCCACCGGATCGGCGAGACATTGATGCTGCTTGCCCGTATGAAGGCGCTGCCCGCAGATCGGGTGTTGGCCCTCTCCCTACCGGCGGACCCCGAGGCCGCACCGATTGCCCGTGCGGCAGCCCGTCGCCAACTGAGCGTTTGGGGTGTGGACGAGGAAACGGCGTTCACCAATGAGCTCATCGTCAGCGAACTTGTCGGCAACGCGGTCCGCTACGGCGCTCCGCCCCTGCAGCTACGTCTGATCTTCGACCGGATGCTGACCAGCGAGGTCAGCGACGGCGCGACCAGCGCTCCACAGGTGAAACATGCCCGCACCATCGACGAGACAGGCAGAGGTCTGTTCATCATCGCGAGCCTCGCGGACCAGTGGGGCACCCGCTACTGGGAGCGGGGAAAGACCGTCTGGGCAGTGCAGCAGATGATGCCGTCCGCGTCGACGAAGCAGAGCGCCGGCCAGTAGTGGTTGTCGAAGGCGGTCGGACGACGCACTTCGGGGCGGCCGAGCCGCTCGTCATTGAGCCACTCGGCCGCCCCGCCCAGGCAGAGCCTGTGCAGACGTCCGGCCCGGCTGTCCAGCGAAGCGACCCCAGCTGTTCATCAGCCCACGCACGGGGGAGTGGCACCTCGGCAACGTCTTCACCAAGCTCGGGGTCAGTTCCCGCAGACAGCTCCGCTCAGTGCTGTCTCCTCCGAAACCGGGGACGACGATGGCGTAACTGGCAGCGGACGACCCATCGCGTCTGAGTCCGCAGGAGGTTGTTCGCCGGCCTGCCGGGGTGGCCGCTGTGAGGCGGCCCACCCGACGATCCCTGCGGGGCGTGCTGTCAGTTGAGGAAGCCGGCGACGAGCGCGGCGAATTCCTCTGGGGCTGCCAGACGAATCCCGAGGGTTTCGGCCTTGGCCTGTTTGGAACCGGCGCCTTCTCCGGCGACGACGAGCGTGGTCTTCTTGGAGACGCTGGAGGAGGAGCGGCCGCCGGCGCGTTCGATGAGTTCGTTCATCTGGTTGCGACTGAGTTCCTCCAGCGCACCGGTCATGGCGCCGGTGACGACGACCGTCATACCGGCCAGCGGCCCGCCCGCCGTCTCCTCGTGCTGCGCGTTGCCGTCGGCGTTGCCGGCTGCGGTGGCAAGTGGGATCGCGCCGGGCTCGGTCATGTTGACTCCGGCTGTGGTGAGTTTGTCGATGAGCGGGGCGAGTTCGGCGAGTTCGGCGACGATGGACGGGGCCTTCTCGGTGCCGATGCCGTCGACTTGCTGGATCGCTTCGGCGTCGGCGGCGCGGAGGTTGTCCATGGTGGCGAAGTGGCGGGCGATGCGCCGGGACATGGAGCGGCCGGTGCCGCGCACCCCGAGCGCGCACAGCACCCGCGACAGCGGCTGCTCCTTGGCCTTGGTGATCGCGGCGAGGAGGTTGTCGGTGCTGGTTTCTCCCATACGGTCCAGGCTCAGAAGCTGGTCGCGGGTGAGGGTGAACAGGTCCGCGAGATCGGCGACCAGGCCGGCTTCGACAAGCTGGACGACACGGGTGTGACCCAGGCCCCCGATGTCGAGCTGGTCGCGGCCGGCTGCGTAGGACAGGGCAGCCACCAGGTGGCAGTTGCGGCCGTTGGCGCAGCGCCAGCGCTGCTCGCTGGTGTCGATGCCGCCACCGCACCGCGGGCACACTGCGGGGAAATCAATGGGCCGTTCGTCGCCGGTGCGCAGGTGTGCGACGGGGGCTTCGATGCGGGGGATGACGTCGCCGGCCCGGTGGACCATGACGTGGTCGCCCAGGCGCAGGTCGCGGCGGGTGATGTCGGCCGGGTTGTGGAGGGTGGCATAGGTGATGGTGGAGCCGTCGATCTCGACGGGTTCAAGGACGGCGCGGGGGGCGATGATGCCGGTGCGGCCCACGTTCCACTCCACCTCCAGCAACCGGGTTATCTTCTCCACGGCGGGCAGCTTGTAGGCGATCGCCCAGCGCGGGGCACGCGAACCGGATCCGGCGGCGCGCTGGTCGGCGGCCAGGTCGGCCTTGATGACGATCCCGTCGATCCCGAACGGCAACTGCGCGCGCAGCGCGGCGACCTCCCGTACGCGGGCCAGAACCTGCCCGGCGGTGTCGGCACTGACGCCGGGCACCGCGGTGGAGGCGGTGGTGTTCACCCCGAGCCCAGCAGCCTGCGCCATCAGATCGCTGTGCGCGACCTCGCCCAGCCGCGCGGCGAGCCGGGCCTCGGTGCCGGGCAGTGGCAGGAGGCCGTAGCCGAAGAACGTCATCGGCACGGTGTAGGCGCGGTCCTTGGCGCGCAGGGTGCCCGCCGCGGCGTTGCGCGGGTTCGCGAACGGCTGTCCGCCATGTGCGGTGCGTACCTCGTTGGCGTGCTCGAACTGGGCGGTGGTCATGAGGACTTCGCCGCGCACCTCCACCGTGACCGGCTCGGTCAGCTTGTCGGGCAGGCCTTCGATGGTGCCGATCGCGTGCGAGACGTCCTCCCCGGCCGTCCCGTCGCCGCGAGTGATCAGCTGCGTGAGGCGGCCGCCCTGGTAGCGGGCGGCGATCGCGAGGCCGTCGAGCTTGGGCTCGACACTGAACCGCTCCACCTCGTGGCCGACCCTGCGGGCCAGCGATGCGGTCCAGGCGGTGAATTCCTCCGGCGAGAACACGTTGTCCAGGCTCAGCATCGCCACCGTGTGCGGGACATCCCCCTCCACGGCACCCCCGGCGACCTTCCCGGTCGGCGAATCGGGCAGCACCTGATCGGGATGGCCGGCCTCCCACACGGCGATGCCCCGTACCAGCCGGTCGTAGGCGTCATCGTCGAGCACCGACGTGCCGCCCGCATAGTAGGCGGCCGACGCCTCCACCGCGTCCTTGACCGCCTGCGCGTAGGCGGCGGCATCCACAATCACTGCAACAGGTGTTGTCATGCCGGTCATCCTGCACGCCACCACTGACAACGCCGGCCCGGTTGCCCGCTGTCTGAAGCGGTGACGGGGAGCGCAGAGCCCGTTCAGCGGTCGCCGTGAAGGACGGATACAGACCAGTCGAACAATGATCTCTGCCAGTACCGGGGCCGTGCCCGGGCTCCTCCTACGGCTGCGGAGGGTCGGGACACGAGTCGGCCGACTGCGTCATCGTCCATCCGTCCCCGAGCACATGGACGCTCGTGTGTGCGGGGGAGCGCTGCGCATGGACGGGAGGAGCGGCAGGGGCGCCGTCCCGATGCGCGTCCGCGGGCAGCGCGGCATACGACCCACTCACGTGAGCCACCGTGCACGCCAACTGCAGCATGGCCGGGTGGCTGAGGGGAGCGACATGATTGGGGAGCTTGATGGAGACGCCGTTGCCGCTGCCGGCCGTCACGTCCGGTGTATCCGTCAGGCGGGGCAGCTCCGTGGTGGCCGTCACGGTCTCGCTTGTCGTCGGTCCGCCGAACAGTCGGGCCACGACGGTCCCGAGGTCCGCAGGATCGCCGATCTTGCGGGGATAAGCCGTCAGATCACCGTCGTCCAGGAAATAGAGGGAGACGACGACCGGCACCGAGGGCTTGGGACTGGGGGAGAACATGCCGCTCGCCGGTTCGCCGGCCTGGATGACGTCGGACGGGGGGACTCCGCACGCCGTCAGTGTGAACGCGGCCGCGAGCCCGGCCAGCAGCGCCGTCACGCGCGAGCCCTTCACCGGGCATCCGCCGTGGAGTCGTGGTCGGCGGCTGCGATGTCGCGGTGCAGGGGGAGTTCGACCGTGAACGCCGCTCCGCCCCCGGGAAGGTTGGCGGCGCTGATGCGTCCTCCGTGCAGATGCACGTTCTCCGCCGTGATGGCCAGGCCCAGTCCGCTGCTCTCGCTTCTGGTCCGTGTGGTGCTCGCCTTGTAGAAGCGCTCGAAGATGTGTGGCATGGCTTCCTTGGCGATGCCGGGTCCGTTGTCGGTCACCTCGATGACGGCCCACGCCACGTCCGCTCGCTCCTGTCTCACGCCCATGGTCAGCCGCACCGGCGGCGCCCCGTGCCGCAGCGCGTTGCCGACCAGATTGGCCATCACCACGTCGAGCCGGCGCGGGTCCACGCGCGTCCGGAGCACGCCCGGTCGGGGCAGGTGGGTCTCCACTTGGCCCTGCCACCCCCGAGCGGCGAGGGTGTGCTGTACGAACTCGGCCAGGTCGATCTCGTCCAGGCTGAGTTCGGCCGCGCCCGCGTCGAAGCGGGAGATCTCCATCAGGTCGTTCACCAGCCCGCTCAGCCGACTGGTTCCCTCACTGATGAGCCGCAACGCCTCGCCGGTATCCCGGTTCAAGTGCGGCGTGTTCGCGTCCAGCACGTCGGTGACCGCCGACATCGCCGCCAGCGGCGTCCGCAGTTCGTGGGAGACGTCCGCGACGAAGCGGCGCGCCTGGGCCTCCAGGCGGCGCAACTCCGCGACCGAGAGCTCCAGGGCTGCCGCCGTGTGGTTGAAGGACCGCGAGAGGTCGGCCAGTTCGTCGGAACCGTTGACGACCAGCCGGACGTCGAGGTGCCCCTCGGCCATCCGACGTGTCGCCCGGCGCAACGCCCGTACGGGACGGAGTACGCCGCTGGCGGCCAGCAGCGCCAGGACGACGGCGAGGCCCAGTGCCACCAGGGTGGCGTGCTCGATGGCGGTGACCATCGCTTCGACGTAGGCCTGTTCGGTGTTCTGCGGCACCACCAGGTACATCACCATCCCCGAGAGCCTGGACTCCGTGCCTGCGCCGCTGTTGTACGTGACCGGCATTCCGACGATGAGGTAGGGATGCCCGTCGGCGTTCACCCGTTGGAACACCGCGGCGCGTTTGGTGTCCACGGACCGGCGCAGTTCCGGGCTGAGCTTGTCGAAGTCCGCACTCGGCGCGTAGGCGCGGAGGCTGCCGTACGTGGCCAGTACCCGCCGCCCTTGTGACTGGTTGGCCTGGAGTACCTGGGCCACCGCCTTCTGCAAGTGCGCCTGGCTCGGCGCCGGGGGAATGTCGGCAGCCACGGCGTCGACGTTGGTCCGAAACTGCCGGATGACGGAGTCCTGGCTCTGCTGCAGCACCCCCGTGCGCGCCTCCCGGAAGGCGACGGCTCCGGTGCTCAGGGCACTGGCCATGGCCACCAGGACGAAGGCCACCACCAGGCGGGGGCGCAGGCCCCGCAGCGGAAGCGGGACCTTCGCCAGGACCGCCTGATAAAACCTCGCCGGCCTGGGGCCCTGTCCGGCTGCGACGGCATCGCGCTTGCGTACGTGCTTGCGTGCCCGTACGGATCTCTGGCCGCTCACGGGGAACCGAAGCGGTAACCGAAGCCGCGTACGGTCCGGATGTACCGGGGATCCCCGCCCAGCTCACCGAGCTTGCCGCGCAATCGCTTCACACAGGCGTCCACGAGGCGTATGTCGCCGTAGTAGCTGTGCTCCCAGACCGCTTCCAGCAGCTGCTGGCGGCTGAACACCTGTCCGGGCGAGGCCGACAGGGTCAGCAGCAGCCGAAGCTCGGAGGGGGCGAGCGCGACGGGTTCCCCGCGGTTTGTCACCACGAGCCCGGCCCGGTCGATGACCAGCTCGCCGTGCGACTCCGCCCTGGGCCGGACGGCGTCGGAGACCGACGCGTCCTGCCTGCGCAGTACGGCCCGTATTCGCGCGTCGAGCACCCGGGCCCGCACGGGCTTGACCACGTAGTCGTCCGCGCCGGCCTCCAGCCCCACGACCACGTCGATGTCGTCGCCCTTGGCGGTCACCATGATGATCGGCACCTGGTCGCGATCCCTGATCCGCCGGCATACGTCGAGGCCGGACATGCCGGGCAGCATGAGGTCGAGTACGACGACGTCCGGACGGAAGGGGTGGAGCTGTTCCAATCCCTCTTCACCCGTTGCGGCGGCGAAGACGTCATGCCCCTGGTGTCGCAGCCCCAGCTGGACGGCCTTACGGACATCTGGGTCGTCTTCGACAATAAGGACTCGTGGCACGTCGACAGTCTAAGCAGATCGCGTTCGGTTGCCGGCCTGTGAAAGAGCCCCTCTCGGGAGCCGTTACAGAAGGGTCACATCGGCGTGCCGCCGGGCGGGCAACCCCGTTGAACCGGCCGAGCGACCGCTCGTTATCGGTTCGTGATTGTTCGAACTCATGGCGATCATCTGAAATGACCAGTTTGAGTTGCCATGCATTCGGCACGACAGCGGGAAGACGCATCGACCACTGGCAGCGCAGTAGCCTCCCACCACGGTGGCCGTCACCGGTCCTGGCACCGCCGGGGCCGTCCGCGCCGCCGGGGCCGGAGGTACCTGGTCGGCACACTGGTGGCCGCGGGCCTGCTCGGCTCCGCCGCGTTCTTCCTGGACGGTGGGCGAAGCGACGCGTCGAGCGGTGCGCCGCACCCGCGGAGCGTGGCACCCATCACCCCCACGCCCACTCCGACGCCCACCCGTACGCCCACTCCGACGCCCACCCCGACCCCGACGCCCACCGAGATCGACGTCCCCTCGACGGGCGCCGGCACGTTCGTCACCGCGCAGGCCAGTGGTGCGAAGGTCGGCCACGGTCCGCGTCCACTCCGGTACGTGGTGAAGGTCGAGACCGGCCTCGACATCTCGCCGGCCCAAGCGGCGGACGAGATCGCCGGCATACTCGCCGCCCCCCGGGGCTGGACCGACAACCCGGCCTACTCGTTCCAGTTGGTGAGCGCGGGACAGCCCCACGACCTCACGGTGACGATCGCGACACCGGGGACGGCGGACGCCCTGTGCTGGGCGGGCATCCAGCAGAACACCCAAGGCGAATACAACTGCGAGGTCCCCGGTGGGGTGGTGGTGAACCTCAAGCGCTGGGTCGAGGGCTCGCCCACCTTCGACGGTCCGATCCATGACTACCGGGCGCTGATCATCAACCACGAGATGGGGCACTTCCTGGGCTACACACACAGGACCTGCGCGGGCCCCGGCCAACTGGCCCCCGTGATGATGCAGCAGATCAAGGGCCTGCACGGATGCATCGCCAACGCCTGGCCCTACGACGAGAACGGTCACTTCGTCACCGGGCCGCACGTGCAGTGAACCGGCGACGACTCGCCCTCCCAGCGGTTGCGGAAGGCAGCTTGAACGGGCTGTGACCACCTGGTGGTTCACGCCGGGCCCGAAACCGGCTGTTACAGCTTGGTCATCGTCCGAGCCAGCGGCCATCACCTGCGGACGCGAATCTCGAACTCGGCGACGGCACCCCGTGGTCGTGAAGGCCATCAGACGCTCACGGTGCCGTGTTCCCGGTGCGCCGGTGCGCCGGTGCTGGCGGCGTGGGCAGAGCCCACGACGCCCACGATTCCGCGGCTTCCCCTGGCCTGTACGCAACACCCACCCTCTCGATCGAATGGAAGAGCATGTCTGGATCCCGCACTGTTCGGAAACTGGCCGTTGCGGTGAGTCTGCTGCCGCTGCTGGCGGCCTGCGGCACGGCATCTCACTCGGCGGACGGCGGGGAGTCCTCGGCCGGCGGCGGGAAGTCCTCGGCCGGGTCGTCGGGGCAACTCGACGTTCCCGCGGACGCCGGCGCGGACCTCAAGAAGCAGTACCTCTTGGAGAACGCGATCGCAGCCTGCATGAAGAAGCAGGGGTTCATCTACACCCCCGTAGCCCCGGAGGATCCCGAGGCATCCTGGGCAACCAACGGGGCGGACTACAAGCTGACCAAGAAGTACCGGGAGAAGTACGGTTTCGGTGTCTACGCCGGCATCGTCTACCCCAACGATCCCCGGGCACTGGGCAGCGGGGCGGCCCAGGAGAACTCCGCCGACGCCGCCAACGGGAACTACGTCGCCGCACTCACTTCCGAGCAGCGGGCCGCCTACGACAAGGCGATGGGGGTCCCGGGACGCGAGGCGAAGGCCGGCGGCAAGTGGCCGGACGGTTGCCTGCGGTCAGCCCAGGAGGAGGTCTACGGCTCCGCGTCGGCCCAGGAGCAAGGTGCCCAGGCCAAGGCACAGGACCAGGCGAACGCGCAGGCGCTCAACGGTGACCCGGAGCTCGTCGCTCTGGCGCAGTCGTACGCCTCCTGCCTGAGGGACCACGGCATCTCCGTCACGACCACGCAACCGACCGGCATCGGCGACATGGTGAAGTTCCAGGCGAGCTCGTCCGCTCCCCCCGGCTCCAGTCTGGGCGACGTGAACGCCGATGGCACCCCCGCGAAGACCATGAGCAAGGACGAGGCTCTGCCGCTGCTCACCAAGGACATCGGCCAGGCGATAAAGGACCTGGAGTGCGGCAGGGAATTCCGGGCCGCCTACTTCCCGAAGTTCTTCAAGGCCCCGACCAGCGGTAGCGGTGGTGTCGGGTGAGTCGCCGCAAACGGGTGAGCAGCCGGCCCAAGCAGTTGGGGATCATCGTTGCCGGGGTGGCACTGGTGGGGGTGGGCGGCTGGTTCGCCGGATCGCAGATGCAGTCGCCCTCGGACGCGGCTGCCGCGCACCGGCCGCCGAAGGTCGGACCGGTCACCGTCGCGGTCGAGCGGCGGTCGCTGACCGCGACGGTGGTCGCCCAGGGTTCGGTGGAGTACGCCTCACCGCAGCGGCTGGACCTGGCCGGGCCCGTCGGCGCCCCGGAATCCGGCTCCGGGGACTCCGGGGCCGGCGATGCCGTCGTCCAACGGGTCACCAAGGCACCGGTCGCCGGGGCGGAGGTGACGGAGGGCGACGTGCTGATGCAGGTGAGCGGCCGACCGGTTCTGGTGCTGCGGGGATCCGTTCCGATGTACCGCACGCTGGGTCCCGGCGCGACCGGAGACGATGTCAAGCAACTCGAACGGGCCCTGGCCCGGCTCGGCTTCGCCCCCGGTGGGTCCACCGGGACGTACGGCCAGGGGGACGCCGCGGCGGTGAGCCGCTGGTACGGGAGCAAGGGCTTTCGCGCGCAGGAGCCCTCTCTCGCGGACAGGCAGCAGCTGGGGACGCTGGAAGCGGCTGTGACCACCGCGCAGCAGGCCCTCCTCGCGGCACAGAATCCCGGCAGCGGCTCCGAGGGGTCTGAGGGCTCCGAGGGCTCTGGCAGCGATGCCGGCACCGGTGGTGAAGAGGGAAGACTGCGGCTCAGGGCAGCACAGCAGCAGTTGAACACGGCCAACGCCGCACTCTCCGCTTTCCGGGCCGGCTACGGAACCAAGGTCCCCGCGGGTGAGATCGTCTTCCTGCCGGATCTTCCGGCCCGGTTGGACGAAGTGTCCGTGAAGATCGGTGACACCCCGTCCGGACCGGTCGGCACGGTGACCAGCTCCGAGGTGGTGGTGCAGGCCGTGGTACCGGGCAACGACGCCACATTGCTCCACAAGGGCATGACGGCGCGGGTGGAGACCCCCGACGGCAAGAAGGTGGAGGGGAAGCTGGTCGCACTCGGCGACGATGTGCCGAAGAACGACTCGGGGGACGACACGAACGCACCGGGGACATCGGGCGGCGGGAGCGGTGACGCCTCGGCTCCGGTACCGGTGCAGATCTCCATCCCGGTGGGGAAGTTGACAAAGAACGCCAACGGGTCCGCGAAGGTGACCATCGAGGTGGGTTCGTCGGACGGTGACGTGTTGACCGTGCCCGTCGCCGCGCTCCACACGACGGCGGACGGCCAGGCCATGGTGCGGGTCCGGCGTGGCACCACAGTGGTGGAGGTCGCCGTCAAGGCGGGTCTTTCCGCTGAGGGGCAGGTGGAGGTCACGCCGTCCGGTGACGCACTGAAGGTGGGCGATCAGGTGGTGGTCGGGCAATGACCGGCCTGCCGACGCCCGGCCTGCCGACGCCCGGCCTGCCGGCGTCCGCCGTACCGGCGTCCGGCCTGCCGACGCCCGTCGTACCAGCGTCCGTGGTGCCGGCGTCCGTCGTACCGGCGCCCGTCGTACCGGCGTCCGTCGTACCGGCGTCCGTCGTGCCCGACTCGGACACCGTTATTCAACTGGTCGCCGTCGACCGGACCTTCGACTCCGAACCGCCGGTGCATGCCCTGCGGGACGTGAACCTGGCCGTCCGGCGCGGCGAGCACCTGTCGATCGTCGGACCGTCCGGTTCCGGCAAGTCGACACTGCTCAACACCCTGGGACTGCTGGACCGCCCCACTTCGGGTTCCTACTGGCTCGACGGGGTGGAGACCAACGCGCTCGGCGATCTGGAGCGCACCTCACTGCGCGGCAGCCGGATCGGATTCGTCTTCCAGTCCTTCCACCTGCTGCCCTACCGGACGGTGGACGAGAACGTCATGCTCGCCGAGACCTACCGACGGCCGCGCCCCGGGCGCGGCCGCGCCGGCCGCCGCACAAGGGCCAAGGAGGCGCTGGAACGGGTGGGCCTGGCCCACCGGGCCGGCTTCCGGCCGGACAGGCTCTCCGGTGGTGAAAGGCAGCGTGCGGCGATCGCCCGGGCACTGATGAGCGAGCCTGCTCTGCTGCTCTGCGACGAGCCCACCGGCAACCTCGACAGTGAGAACACCGAGTCGGTGCTGGACCTCTTCGGCCAGCTGAGCGAGCAGGGCATGACCCTGGTCGTGATCACCCATGAGGAGGCGGTCAGCTTGCGGGCCGACAGGCGGGTAAGGATCAGCGACGGACGGCTCACCGAGGAGAGCCGATGAGGGCCCGCGCGCGCGTCCTGGAGTCGGCGGCCCCGGTGGATCCGGCAGATCCAATGGACCCGGCAGACCTGGCAGGCCCAGTGGACCCGGCAGACCCGTTGGACCCGTTGGCCCCGCCGATCGCCGACCGGTACACCGGCGGACGGCACACCGCTCGGCGGGGACGTGTACGGCGCCGCGGCAAGGCCAGGGGCATCGAGCGTCCCTGGATGGACTTCAGGGACCTGTGGACCGAGGCGCTGGCAGGGGTGCTCGCCCGTCCGGTGCGCTCCGCCCTGACCACCCTGGGCACGGTTCTGGGCATCGCCACCCTCGTCATCACCATCGGAGTCTCGGCCACTGCGGGCAACCAGATCGTCGGCCGCTTCGACGCCCTCACCGCCACCTCAGTCACCGTGGTGGTACCCCCGCCGCCCCCGTCGGCCGACCCGGTCCCGCTCGTGGACTGGTCGGGCGTCGACGCGGTCCGGCGGCTGGCCGGGGTCGATTCGGTGGCCGCGATCGCCGACTCCCAGGCAACCGCGAGCGTCCAGGTCCGTGCGAATGACGTGGTCGCTCCCGGGGACGTCACCGGCCAGGCCATGGCGGTCCTCGCCGCGTCCCCCACGCTGCCCGCAGCGGTGCGCGGCAGGATGACCGCCGGGCGCTTCTTCGACGACGGGGACATCGCCAGGCACGACCGGGTGGCGGTGCTCGGCGACCAGGCCGCACGGCTCCTTGGCATCAGTTCGATTCAGGACTCTCCCGCGGTCTTCCTGAAGGGCCAGGCCTATACCGTGATCGGGATTCTCGGCGGAGCCGAACGGGAACAGCAGGTCTCCACCGCGGTGATCCTGCCGCCCACGACAGCCACGGACCAGCTGGGCCTCGGAGTCGTGACCCGGGTACTGATCAACACCGCGCTCGGCGCGGCGAAGCAGGTTGCCCAGCAGGCACCGATCGCGCTGGCTCCCGGAGCCGAGGACGCCCTCACCGTCACGGCACCGCCCGACCTGACCAAGGCACGCAAGGGAGTACAGGGCGACGTCAACGGCCTGTTCCTGGTACTCGGACTGGTCTCGCTGGTGGTCGGGGCCATCGGCATCGCCAACGTGACGCTGGTGACGGTCATGGAGCGGATCGGGGAGATCGGACTGCGCCGCGCCCTCGGCGCCTCGCGACGACAGGTCGCCGGCCAGTTCCTGGTCGAGTCGACGACCATCGGACTCATCGGCGGCGTCATCGGCGCCGTCCTGGGCATGGTCGTCGTGGTGGCCGTCTCCGCCATCAGGGACTGGACTCCGGTTCTGGACGTCCGTCTCGCTTTCGGAGCCCCGGTCGCCGGAGCCCTCGTCGGACTCCTGGCCGGTCTCTACCCGTCACTGCGGGCCTCCCGCATGGAGCCCGTCGACGCTCTGCGCTCCTAGGAAGTCGTCTCATTTGGCAAGTCGGCCTGTAGCAGCTCCCGCGCCGGCGGGACCCCGGCCTCGGCGAGGGTCCGGATCTTGATCAGTTCGACCACGGGGCCGGCGAGCCTCGACGGCAACAGGTCCTGGACTGTGTCGTTCGTGTCGGTGGCTGCCGCCGAACCGGCGTGTACGACAGCAGGCCGACTTCCCTCGTAGGCTGAATCTCGCACGTGACGGACAGGAGGCTGAGGTGGCCGAGACGATGGTGGCCGAGGTGATGGCCGAACTGGCCGAGCTCGAGGACCCGAAGACACGCGAGGTGAACGAGAAACACGGTGACGATCACGGTGTGAATCTCGGCAAGCTGCGCGCGCTCGCGAAGCGGCTGAAGACGCAGCAGGAACTCGCGTGCCAGCTCTGGGAGACGGATGACACCGCGGCGAGACTGCTGGCGATCCTGATCTGCCGCCCGAAGGCGTTCGAGCGTGACGAGTTGGACGTCATGTTGCGCGAGGCGCGCAAGCCCAAGGTGCACGACTGGCTCGTGAACTACGTGGTGAAGAAGAACCCGCACTCCGAAGAGCTGCGCCTGGCCTGGTCCGCCGATCCGGATCCAGTGGTCGCGAGTGCCGGCTGGGCACTGACCACCGAACGCGTGGCGAAGAAGCCCGCCGGCGTCGACCTCGCAGGACTGCTCGACGTCATCGAGGCGGAGATGAAAGACGCCCCGGGTCGCCTGCAGTGGGCGATGAACCACTGCCTGGCTCAGATCGGGATCGAGCACGCCGAGCACCGCACCCGCGCAATCGACATCGGTGAGCGCCTGGAGGTGCTCAAGGACTACCCGACTTCCCCGGGGTGCACATCTCCGTTCGCGCCCATCTGGATCTCCGAGATCGTGCGCCGACAGCACGACAAGACGGTGGCTTGATCGGCGGTAGCTCGTTGTCTCGGGCATGGGGGTAGTCGAGCGGCTGGTGCCGGACGAGCTGGACTTGCCTCGCGGCACCCAGGACTCCGTCCTGGGGCGCGTTGACTCTCCCTCATTCCCGAGCGGCGCTCCAGCAATCCCTCGGTTCTCGTCCAACCTGAGGTGACATCAAAAGCCAGCCATTGACATTGATCCTGCCTGCCCTCCCCAAGTCGCTTCGAATGGCCACCGGCGAAGCGGTCTCGTCGCTGCGGGCGGAGCAGCACAGGGCACTGGCCATGACCTCGCTGCCCGCGGAGTACCGGATGCTGATCCGATACCCAAGTAGGCTGTTGCCGGGTCCTGTTCCGCCGTAGGTGTGTCGGTGCAAGCGGTATAGCGCCTAGAACTAGGTCGTGTCTCAAAGTCAGCTTCCCGACTGCAGGGCCAACGTCCTTGCCCGGCTGCCCGGACAGGGGCAGCCCTGAAATCACTTCGCCCGTGCTGCCTCGCCCGGTACGATCGCGGGATCGTTTTCGCTGCTGGGAGCCATGAGGTTCGCGTGTGGCCTCCCCTGCAGTTCCCAGGCTGAGAGTAGGTTTCGTTAATGGCATGTCGTATCGGTGAGCTCGTGCTCGGTTGCCGCGACCCTGAGGTGCTGGCGCGGTTCTGGTGCGAGGTCCTGGACTTCGTCGTGCTCGATCGCGAGGACGACGGCTCGGTGGAGATCGGGCCGCGCGAAGGGTTCGGCGGTCCGCAGCCGACGATCTTCCTCAGTCGCAGGGATGAGCCGGAGAAGGGGAAATCCCGGCTGCACATCGACGTCAACGCCACCGACCGCGATCAGGACTCCGAGCTCGAACGCCTTCTCAAGCTCGGTGCTCGCCCGGCCGACATCGGCCAGACAGGGGAGGAGCAGTGGCATGTCCTGGCCGACCCCGAAGGCAATGAGTTCTGCCTGCTCAAGACCCGCCTCGACCCACTCTGATGCTCATCGGTCACGCCTCGAAACCAGGGACCCAGAGCTCACCGTTGTGTGCGGCTGCGACATCGTCGATCCCAACGCCTCAGCCCGTGGAGTAGAGCGCGGTCAGTTCGATGTGGTGGAGGTCCACCGGCGTGCCCGGCAGGGCCAGCGGAAGCGTCTGGATCATGCCCGGGCGCCCGCACTGACAGCTGGCTCAAGGGTGCGTGTGAGCAGCCGATTCGTCACACACGAACAGCCTCAGGCCCTCGGCGAAATAAGCCCTTGTGCCGACGTGGCTCTCGCTGGCCACATCGGGTCGAGCAAAGACCACGTCGCCATGTGAGCAGAGCGTTGCGTGTGTGGCTGCAGCCTGCCGGCCCTACTGCGGCAGGAAGATCGGCCAGGGAACGCAACAGCGGTCACATGACGGGTGGGACGGCCAGACTCGCAGCCAAGGGCACTTGGCGTCGTCCGGGCGGGAGAGCACCGCATCCGCCCTGGGCACCCGCAGCACCGTCTCGCCCTCAGAGTACTGGCACTGCCAGCCGCGCTCACCGACGAGATCGAGAAGCGCCAGTTGGTGTGGTGCGGAGACCGGTAAGAACATTCTCAGGGCGGGACGGGGCAGGAACACGCCGGGACGCCTCCGACGTAGCCGCCTGGCTGGCGGTACTTCAGCGGGTGCCAAGTCCGCGTGCTCTGCAGCGGGACGCCCACGGAAACCTCGCCCACCTGGAATCCGTCTTCGACCGAGTTCCGCCGCGGGACTCCACCTAGTCGCGGTCTTGACCAGGTCTTTCAGGCGTGAGGCAACGGGCCGTAGCTGACGTAGCCGTTTAATTTCAAACGATACCGTATCGAATGAATTTGTAGCTTGGTAACGTGCTCACATGAGTGCCGACGTTCCTCAAACCACCGCCTCGCGTGCGACCGACCGTCCCGGGGATACCTCGCCTTTCGCTCTCGGCTTGCTGCTGCGCCGGGCGCACTGGCGCGCGGCCGCGGTGATGGCGGAGGCGCTTCGGCCTCTCGACATCGAGTTGCGGCATTTTGCCGTGTTGATCGTGCTGGTCGACGGCGGGTCCGTGGTGCAGCGGGACCTGGCGGCGGCGACGGGGTCGGACAAGGCGGGAGTCATGCGGGTCGTGGACGACCTGGAGCGTAAGGGGCTGGCCGTACGCAAGGCTGTTCCGGGGGACCGGCGGGTGCGGGCAGTGGAGATCACGCCTCAGGGCATCGAGCTTTTCGATGCAGCTCATGCGGCGGCGGTGCCGCTGGCTGAGCGTCTGGTTGCCGAACTGGGGCCCGGCGAGCCCGAGCAGCTGACGGATCTGCTGACCCGGTTCGCCTATCCCGCAGGCGGAGAGGCGTAAGCGCGCCCGCGCACCGGTTGCCTGCCGCGCGGGCGTGCGTCGTCCCATGCGGCTTTCGCGGCGAACCCGGCCTTGAGAGCTGCGGCCGTCGTCGCTACGCGCCGGCCCTGGCTCCGGGCGCAGGTCAGGCCTCCATCGCCGACGGGGACCGAGCCGGCCGCTCGGCTACCGCGCGGCATACCTGGCCGGCGGAATGCTCTTCACCCTCACACGCATCGCCGTCGTCTCGATGCGCGGCCTGCTTGCGGGCCGAACGCCCCGGCCGCCCCCAGCTCCGGGCTACCGGCCCCCAGGGACTGAGCGTCACCGTTGCCGTCGGAGAGGGCGCAGGCGACGAGGACGCCGTGTGACGTCCTGGGGCGAGGCGTCACACGGCGTCTATGGCCGGGGGTTACACGGCGAGGCGTTCCGCGAGTTCCTTGGCCTTCCTGGCCGCGTCCTCGAAGGCGCGCCTGCGGGAGGCCTCGTAGAGGGGGACCAGTTCGGACATGGCCGGGTTACGGGGGGCCATGGTGAGTTCCGGGACGATGAAGTCGAGGTCCAGGCCGAGGGAGCCCTTGAGGACGGCCTCCAGGTAGTTCTGTACGAACTCGTAGCCCTCGCGGGGGGTGCCCGGCGCGTAGGAGCCGCCGCGGCTGGCGACGACGGTGACCGGGGTGCCCTGGGCGGAGGGAGTCTCGCCGGCGGTGCGGCCGGGCAAGATCACGTTGTCCAGCCATGCCTTGAGGGTCGACGGGATCGAGTAGTTGTACATGGGGGCGCCGATCAGGACGGCGTCCGCCTTCTCCAGCTCCTCGATGAGCTTCACGCGCGCGGCGAACGCGGCGGACTGCTCCGGGGTGCGCTCGGACGGGGAGGCGAACCAGGCGGTGTGGGCGTCGGCCGTGATGTGCGGGACAGGGCTGGCGGCGATGTCGCGGTAGATCACCGTCCCCTCGGGGTGCTGCTCCTCCCAGGCCTTGCGGAAGGCGTCCGCGACCGAACGGGACGAGGACGCCTCGCCGGGGAACACGGACGAGTCGATGTGCAGCAGCGTGGCCATGGACTTCCTCCAAAAAGTGATGCCCGAGGCGGGAAACCAAGGGCTGGGGATGTGCACCCGAGGATTGTTACACTTGAGATGGTATTGAATGATACTGTCGCTAGTATAACGAAGGTAAACGTTGAGCAGATGGGAGGTGGGCGATGTTGGACGTCTATGAGGCGGTCACGAGCCGACGGGCAGTGCGGGGATTCACCGACCGGCATGTCCCGAGGGAGGTGCTGGAGCGCGTGCTGTCCGCCGCGGCCTGGGCGCCGTCCGCATCGAACCTCCAGCCGTGGCACATCTATGTGCTGACCGGCGGGGCGCTGGCCGAGCTCAAGAAGCGCACCGGCGAGCGCCTGGCCGTATGCGACCCCTGGGACGCGCCGGAGTACCAGCAGTACCCGCCCGTACTGAAGTCCCCGTACCGCGAACGCCGGTCCGCCTTCGGCGAGCAGCGCTACGGCGCACTCGGTATTCCGCGCGAGGACCTGGAGGCACGCCAGAGGGCCGCTGCCGCGAACTGGGACTGTTTCGGCGCACCCGCCGCCCTGTTCTGCTACGTCGACCGCGACATGGGCCCGGCCCAATGGTCCGACGCCGGCATCTATCTGCAGACCGTCATGCTGCTGCTCCGCGCTGAAGGGCTGCACAGCTGCCCGCAGATGGCATGGGCGAAGTACCACGCGACCGTCGCGGAGGTCCTGTCACCCCCGGACGAGCTGATGCTCTTCTGCGGCATGTCGATCGGGTTCGAGGATGTCACGGTGGGTTTCGCCCGTACGGGCCGGGCGCCGCTCGACGAGACGGTCACGATTGTCGACACGGTTGACACCGCACGCCGACCTCGCTCCCCGGAGGAGACGGCAGCGACCTGCTCTACCTCAATGCTTCTCGATCCGGGTACCAGAACCACGGATCTCGCGAGGCGCCATGCACCTCGCGGCCGATGGACGCGGCGCGTCGTCGCACGTCTCAGTGACGGCTTCACCCGACACGTCGGGCGGTTGGCGTCACGGATCGGGTTGCCGCCCTGAGGTGGTTGAGAGACCCATTCGATTCGGTGCCGTGGTGAAAAAGGTGGATCACGATGATTGCTTGTGGCCGGATACCGGTCTCATGGGCTCGCTTGGGCTTCAGCGGGGGCGACTCGACGAGTGGTCGTGGCCACAAGAGGCGTCGAACCATGACGGGCGACAAGGGGACGCGTTCCCTGTCATCGAGCCGGCCGCCCGAGGGCTCGACGTCGGCGGGCTTGCGCGCCCTTCCCCGTCCCGTGGCCGTGGTGGTGGGCGCCGGTGGCGTGCTCGGAGCGGCGCATGTTGGTGTCGGGTACGCGCTGGAGGAGCGCGGATTCGTCCCGGACATGATCATCGGAACCTCGGTGGGCGCCCTCAACGGGGCCATCGCGGCCGCCCACCCCGACAGGGCCGCGCCGTGGCTGGACCACGTGTGGACCCGGTTGCGCCGCCGTGAGGTGTATCCGCTCGGCTACCTGTCCTCACGGGCCAGCATCTTCACCGATCGCGGCCTGCGTCGGCTGATTGCCCGGGCTGGGCTGCCGTCGCGGATCGAGCAGTTGGCGGTACCGTTCACCGCGGTGGCCATGGACCTGGGCACCGGGGCTCCGGCGTTGCTCGACCACGGGGACCTCGAGTCCGCGCTGCTGGCCAGCGCGGCCATTCCCGGGATGCTGCCCCCGGTGGACCGTGAGGGCAGGACGCTCGTCGACGGCGGGGTGATCGCTTACGTCCCGGTACTGGCGGCCCTGCAGTCCGGGGCGGCCAGCGTGGTGGTGGTGTCGAGCGGGCCGGAGAGCTCGCCGTTGAGCCCGGTCGTCCCGCCCCGACGGGCCGGCGCGGTCGCCGCCAGGGCCGGACTGCTGCTGATGCACCATCAGATCGAGCGTGATCTGCACGAGGTGTCCCGACACATCCCGACCGTCGTGCTGCCGACCGGCATCGACGCCTGGCCATCTCCGTGGGACTTCGGCCATTCCCAGCGGCTGATCAGCACCGCGTCCCGCACGGCGGGACGTTTTCTCGACGGGCTGCGCATCAGTGGGCCGGGCCTGTATCGGGTCGACGATCCTCCGGCGGCGTCTGCCGACCCGGGCGAGGCATCGACTTCTTCCGTAGCGGGGGTCGCCCTGTGAGTACCATCGCGTTCCTCAACATCGCCATGCACGGGCGCGTCAACCCGACGCTGCCGGTCGTGGCCGAGCTTGTCCGGCGCGGTCACTCCGTTACGTACCACACCTCGCCCGCGTTCAGTGAGCAGATAGCGGCCACTGGCGCGACCGTGTGCCTCTACCCCGGGGGCGACCAGCCGTTCCCCGATCGGCCGACGGCGGTCACGTTCATGGAGGGGCTTGCGCGCACCGCCGTCCACTTGGTGCCCCCTGTGCTCACCGACCTGCGCCGCATCCAGCCCGACCTGGTCGTCCACGACAACGCCTGTTTGTGGGGCGCAGTCGCTGCCCGCGAACTCAAGGTGCCGGCGGCGTCGTCGTTCACCACGTTCGCGTTCAACCGGCATATGCCCAGCCCCACCAGCGGTTCGTGGGGCCTGCTGGCCACGGCGACGACTCAGCCCCGCAGCGTCCTGGACTACCTGCGGTCGCGCTGGTGGCTGCGCCGCCGCTTCGACACGCGTGGGTTGCCACCGCTCGACCTGGAAAACATCCGCCAGCCGCTCAATGTGGTCTACACCTCCCGGGTGTTCCAGCCTGACGCCGAGGACTTCGACCAGTCCTACCGGTTCGTCGGCCCAAGCATCGGCGCCCGCCCGGTCGACCCGTCGTTCCCGGCCGACCGACTGCAGGACCCGGTGCTGTACGCCTCCCTGGGCACGGTGTTCACCGCCGACCCGCAGCTGCTGCGCAGCTTCGCCACCGCGCTCGCCCCGCTGGGCGGCACCGTGATCGTCTCCACCGGGCAGACCGATCCCGCCGCGCTGGGTCCGTTGCCGGCCAATGTGCTCGCCCGCCGCTTCGTGCCGCAACCGGAGGTGCTGGAGCGGGCGGCGCTGTTCGTCACCCATGGCGGGATGAACAGCGTCAACGAGGCCATGTATGCCGGGGTTCCGATGCTGGTGGTCCCGCAGGGCGCTGACCAGCCGTTGGTGGCCCGCCGCGTCGTCGAGCTCGGCGCCGGCCTGTCGATCCGTACCCAGGACGTCACCGAGGGCTCCGTGCGGGCCCTCGCCGGGCGCCTGCTCGACGACGCCCGGTTCCGGGCAGCCGCGGCAACCCTGCAGGTTGCCCAGCACGAGGCGGGTGGATACCGGCGCGCCGCCGACGAACTCGAGCGGTATCTGCAGGCGAACGGCTCGGTCGGTCAGTCGGCTCACGTCGATCCGTCACAGCGAGGCTGAGTCATGCCACTCATCGTCGTCGCCCTGCTGCTGCTCGCCGGGGTGTCGGAGGCCGTCGGGCGCATCCTGCCTCTGGCGGTGCGCCGGCCTGGCATGTCGCGGACTCTCGTGGCCAGCTTTATGTTGGCCGGCGGCCTCGTCGAGGGTGCGGTGTTCGCGCTGTGGCCGCTGACCGCATGGACCCTGGCCGAGCTGGTGTTGTCCTCTCCGCCCCCGGGCGAAGAGTTGGTGTGGACACCAGGCCTGGTCGCCCCGCTGATGCTCGCTGCCGTCCTGGCGTTCCCGTTGCTCGGGCCCTTCCTCCACCTGCTGCTCTTTGTAGGTGCCGGGGCCGGGCTGGTCAGCCCGCTCGCCGCGGCGACCGGGCTGGGCTGGTGGGGCGCCGCCGGTTGTGTGGCCGTCGCCGGGGCCGGGCTTGGTGTCGCGGTAGAGGCCGTTCGGCGTCTGGTCGTGAGGATCAGCGCGGCCGAGGCGCGGGTGTCGGTCGCATGAACGGTTTCCTGCTCTGGGTCTGCGCGATCGGACCGGCTCTGCTCGCCGAAGCCCTGCTGGCCCGCTACGAGGTTCTGGCCTACGGCGCCGGCTGGCGGGCCCCCACCACCGCACTTCCCGAGGGCGTGCCCTATGCCCGGGGTGCGGCCCCCGATAGACCCCCGGGTGCCTACCTGGTCTACCTGGACGGCATCGGCAAGCGCCGCTTCCGTGACAGCCGGGACGGCGGCCTGCTGGTCAAGGCCTTGATCGCCGGAGCGCCGGAGCTGCGGGTGCTGGGTCAGGTGCTGCCCTACTCGCCGCTGGCCGACCCGCTTGCCGAGCGGCCGGTGTGGGCGTGGCTGCGCCGCCGCATCGGGCTGCTGCTGTTCCTGCACAATGTCATGCAGACCTTCGTCGCCGCCGACCACCGGTACCGCCCCCTGTACAACCGGGCCGTCGGCTCCCAGATCGCCACGCAGCTCCGGCTCGCCGGCTACCAGCCCGACAGCGGTATCCCTGTGGTGCTGCTCAGCTACAGCGGCGGTGCCCAGGTCGCCGGCGGCGCGGTCGATGAACTGCACACCCAGCTGCGCTCCCCGCTCCTGCTGATCACGCTCGGTGGGTTCCACAACGGCGCCAACGACCTCAGCCGTGCCGAGCAGCTGCATCAGCTGACCAGTGCGAGCGACCGGATCGAGCGGGTCGGTACCTGGATCTTCCCTCAGCGCTGGCGGCTGTTCCGCGGCAGCGCATGGAACCGGGCCATCCGCGCCGGGAAGATCACCGTGCACCGACTCGACCCGGCCACGCACGTCGGGCCGCGCAGCTACATCAGCCCGACGGCTCGGTTGCCCGATGGCCGCAGCCACCTCGACCGCACTGCCGACACCGTGATCGCGCTCATCCGCGCCCACCACAACGCGACCGTGCCGACAGACGATCTGTTGCCATGAGGGCCTCGGCCAGAGCGCGCAGCGTACGGTCCGGCACGCTTGGTCGCGACGTCGACCTTGCCGGGAACCTCCGCCGCGAGGTCGCCGTACGCGCCCCGGCAGCGGGCTGGTGCGCCCGCGCGATGGTGGAGTCCACGCTGATGTCCCACGTGACGAGGCCCTTTGCATCCGCCGCGGCCTGCAGCCTCTCGAAGATCCGCTTCCAGGTGCCATCGCGCTGCCAGCGGCGGAACAGGTCGTACACCTGCTCCTACGGCCCGTACCGCTCCGGAACGTCCCACCACGGTGCACGACCAAGATCCACTTTCGCAATTGGCCCTAGCTGCGGTAACTGCTGGAGCAGCACCCGGAGGGCGGCGTGGGCCACCCCGTCACGCCTGGCGGCGACGAGGCGTGTCGATTGGTGTCGCCTTTTCGATGGGGTCCGCCGCCCGCGACTGGACCAGGAGCAGGTCGTCGGGGGACAGTTCCCTGCCGTCCTCGGCGGTGAGGGACAGAGGGCGGGGCGGTTGTCCTGTCCGGGCGTCGATGACACGGTTCATCGGCTCGTCGTCCTCGAAGAGGTGCTTCTGCCCCCACTGGCGCAGGGCTGAGAGGACGGTGTGGAAATCCCGGCCCTTCTCGGTGAGGACGTACTCGTGGGAGTTGCCGAGCGTCGACTCGTGGATCTCGAAGATGCCAACGGCCACGAGCTTCTGCAGCCGTGCGGAAAGGATGTTGGACGCGACGCCGATCTGCTTGTTGAAGTCCGTGAACCGTGTGACGCCGTGCATGGCGTCACGGAGGATCTGGAGTGTCCAGGTGTCGCCGACCTCGGACAGAGAGCGGTCGATCGGACATGTCGAATGGCCCAGTTCTCGACGCTTCACCGGTACCTCCCAAACCCAGTTACTTGCAATTCTAAAGCATGGGTGACCGGACGAGCCCTGATCCGGACCGGAGGCCGCGGCCTGGGGGAGGGGCGCCCCGCCGTGCCTCCTGATGGGCCACCCCGTCGTCTCACCCTGCCTGCAGGTGCGTGCGGAAGAACCGCACCGCGGCATCGGTGCCCGCCTCGAAGCCCGAGATAGGGATCGAAGTGATCGCCCGGCATGAGGACGAGTTCCTTGGGCTCGAGTACGTGCTCAAAGGCGCCAGGGGCCAGGTCGGTGGGGGCGACGGTGTCGTGGGTGCCGACCACCATCATGAGGGGTGTCGGGGAGATCTGGTCGATCCAGTTGCCGGGATCGTAGGACCTCGAGCGCCGGTTGGACTGAACGGTGACGCGGTCTCCCAGAGGCCCTCGCGCAGATCATGCTGCAGGTAAAAGGCGATCGTGTCGGCGGCGCGGTAGGAGGCCGGCGCCTCAGGATCGGCATTGACGAACACCTGCATGGCCGGCGCCTTGACCCGGGCCTGGGCGAGCTCGTCCGCGGCGAAGGTTTCTTCCAGCTCGCGGGTCAGGTGCGGGGGAACACGCGGCGGCCGAGCGTGCGGCATCGCTGGCGGTCAACGGCCTTGCCCGTCAAGCGGACGTAGCCGTGCGACCGCGCCCGGTTCCCGAGTCGCCGCTGCCGGCCGTGGGGCGCCGCCCTCCCCGCAGCGCCGCCGCGGAATCTCGGAGGCGGCTTCCGACAGGCGGGCATCGTCGCCGCCGGCGCCCTGCATGTCCGAGCACCACCGCGCGCGCCTTCACGAAACGCATGCACACGCGCGGCGGTTCGCCCAAGCAGTGGCATCCCTCGACGGGGTCGATCTGGACCCGTCGACGGTGCACACCAACATCGTGCGCTTCCGCCTGACGGACACCAAAGCCGCCGTCTTCGTCGAGGAAATGCACCGCCGAGGCGTCCACGTGCTGCCTTCGGGCGAGGACGGTGCCAGAGCCGTGTTCTACCTGGACATCGGGGAGAAAGAAGCGAGCAAGGCGATCGCAGCGGTCGAGGCGACGCTGACCGAGCTGAAGCGAACGGAGCCATAAGCCGATGAACTTGATGATGCGGACACCGGCGAGGCACTCGCGCCTGGATATCGGAGAGTTCTGGCGACCCCGAGAGCCTTTACGGCGCAAGCATGGACATGCGCCGTGCCGTGACGGGCGCCGAGGACTGTGAGGTCCAAGGCCCGACTGTATGCGGCGAACCGCCGGGATGGCGGGGACAACGGCATGCCAGCGGTCTTCAGCGCTGCCGTCTGCACCTGATGAGGCGTTGCACGCCGTCCGAATCGTCGCGGATGACGCCGTCCTCGCAAAACGGCTTCGGCTGATCGGAAAACTCGGGAGGGCGATCGGCCAACCAAAGCATCTTGTCGGTCATTTCGCTCAGGACGGCGAGGGGAATCCAGCCAGACCTGTAACCCAGCCGAATCCGGCTGAAGGCACAGCAAATACCCGGTGCCCGTAGGAAGACGGACGGTATCCAATCCACGGGTGGACCTGAAAAGCTTTCTCGGTTTCGGCTTTTCCCTCACATTTAACTGGGCCTCGCAGAAATTCCAGGTAATTAGCCTGCCCATCAAGTCGTGGACCGAGCCAGTTCCTGCCTGCTGGAGCTCTCGCGCAGGCTGCTTGTTTCCTGCGTGCGGAGCGCCCGGGCTGGTCCGGCGTCGGTTCACCAACGTCACGCCCGGGCGCCGGGAGCGACCCTTAGGCGCGTGGTGCGGGGCGCACGCCTGTCACTTGCAAATCACAAGCAAGGCTGCCAGTGTTGGCGTGTCGCTTGCAAATCGCAAGTGGACGCGTTTGAAGGAGCTGAGGACGATGGCCTGGAGCTACGAGACGATCCGGACCGAGCTGCGCAACGGGGTCCTGTGGGCGACGATCGACAACCCTCCGATCAATCTGATCGACGAGCGGTTCGTCGCGGATCTGGTCGCGCTGCTCGACGAGACCGACGCCGACAGCGATGTGCGCGTTGTTGTCTTCCGGAGTGCGGATGCGGACTTCTTCCTCCCGCATGTGGACCTGAAGCGGATTGCTGAGTACACGGCTGCCGCGGCGGCGTCCGGGGGGCCGGACGACGTCGGTCTGGGTGCGCTGTACCGGCGGCTCAGTGAGGCGCGTCCCGTTACGATCGCGGTCCTCGAGGGCCGGGCGCGCGGTGCAGGTGCGGAGTTCCTGTACGCGTGCGACATGCGGTTCGCATCCCTGGAACGTGCGGTGATCGGGCAGCCCGAGGTGGGGGTGGGCACCTTCCCCGGTGCGGGAGCGGTGCAGCAGCTGGTGCGGCTCGCCGGCCGCGGCCAGGCGATGCAGGTGATCCTGGGCTCCGAGGACCTCGACGGACGGGAGGCCGAGCGTATCGGCGTGGTCAACAAGGCCCTGCCGGATGGTGAGTTGATTGCCTACATCGAGGGCCTCGCCGAGCGCATCGCCAAGTTCCCGGAGGCGGCTGTGCGGCTGGCCAAGCGCCGGATCAACGCGGCCGGCCTACCGCCGAAGGAGGATGTTCATGTCGATGCGGGCTTTTTCCAGGTCCTGGCGCGTGATCCGTCGAGCGCTGCCCGGATCGGCGCGCTGATGCAGCGCGGGATGCAGGAACGCTCCCGCACTGAGCTGGAGTTCGGTGCAGCGGTCGGGGAGCTGTGAGCACCATGCCGCCAGCAGTCCTCACACGACGAGTGCCGCGCCCGGTCGGCTTCTGGCTGCTGGGTGTTGCTCTGCTCGCCTTCCTGGCCGCGGCCGGTGCCCCGTCCCCGCTCTATGTGGTCTATCAGCACCGCTGGGGCTTCTCGCCGATCGTGCTCACCGACATCTTCGCGGTGTACGTCGTGGCTCTGTTGGTCGCGCTACTGATCGTCGGAGGGCTCTCTGATCACATCGGTAGACGTCCCGTACTCGCCGCCTCACTGATCGTCGAGGCCGTGGCGATGGTCGTGTTCCTCACCGCTGACGGCGTCGGGCCACTTCTGCTGGCTCGCATCCTGCAGGGCCTGGCGACCGGCGCAGCAGCGGGGGCGATCAGCGCCGGGCTGATGGACTTGCAGCCGTCACCCACCTCGCGCCTCGGCGCCGTCGTAAACGCCGTTGCCCCCGCCGCCGGACTGGCTGTAGGGGCGCTGGGCAGCGGCCTGTTGGTGCAGTACGCGCCAGCACCCACGGTGCTGGTCTTCGTCCTGCTCACCGTTGTCTTCGTGCTGCTGGCCGTGGTGGTGTTCTTCCTGCCCGATCCGGTCTCGCCCCAGCCCGGTGCCTGGGCTTCGCTGCAGCCACGGGTGGCCGTGCCGACTCCGGCCCGCAGGGCCTTCCTGGCAGCCACGCCCTGCCTCGTCGCCGTGTGGGCCATGGGCGGGCTCTACCTCGCGCTGGGTCCCTCGCTGGCCGCTGCCGTCCTGCACATCGAAAGTCATCTGGTCGGCGGCTTGGTGGTGGCCACACTCTACGGCGCTGCAGCCGCCGCCTCCCTACTGGTGCATCACCTGGCGCCACGGCGCATGATGGTCGCCGGTTCGGTTGTGCTCGCTGCGGGGACCGGTCTTAGCCTGCTCGCCCTGACCGGGGCCTCTGCGCCGTTGTTCTTTGTCGGAACGGCCATCGCCGGCGTCGGCTTCGGCGGCTCCTTCCTGGGCGCCTTCCGCTCGCTCGCGGCACTGGCCGGGCCCGCGCAGCGCGCGGAACTGTTCGCCTCCGTCTACCTCGTCAGCTATCTGGCCCTCAGCGTTCCCGCCGTGCTGGCCGGGCTTGCTGTGCCGTACCTCGGCCTGCGCACCACAACCACCGGGTACGGCATCGTGGTCATCCTCCTGGCGCTGCTGGCCGCCGTCACTGGCGCCGTGGCCCGCGCGGGCGCCGCCTTGCCCGACACCGCTTCTTCCCGCCCCACGAGGCCGGACGATGTTCATCTCTGCAGGCCATGACGGCCGCAGGGCCGCATCAGACCCATTCCATGCTCTGGCACCCGTGTGCCTCCCTGCCATCCGCTGAATCGCCCCCTGGTGAGATGTGGAGCGACCATGCCCGAGAGTAGCGACCATGCCCGAGAGTGAGGACCTGGAACTGGGCTACCGCGTGACGCTGGTCCGTGACGCCACCGCGGCCCTCACTCCCGAAAAGATCCATGCCGCACTGGAACTGAACGGCCCCACATACGCCCATGCCATCGTCACCACGGACCAGCTCGTCACCGCGTTCGGACAGCCGGGCTGCGTAGGTGAGATCGGGGAATGTTTGCAGGCGGCTTCGGACAGCAGTCTGGGGCTCGAAGCCTGAGGAGTGTTGCTGAGAAGTGGCAGCAGGTAACCGTGTCGGAACCTTGGTGACGTCAAGGGAGTGCTGACCGTAGGCTCTAGGCGAAAGGGCAGGTGCAGTGGCGATCGCGGTGCAGTGGATCAAGACGTCCTGGACGAAGCAGTCTCGGGGCGGGAAGGCTGCTGCTCGCAGGAATGCGGCGCCGTTGGGCTTCCCATTGCCTCAGGTGCCCTCCGAGTTCGCCCACTTCGTCCAGATGTCCGAGCGTGACGGCTTCCAGCCACGTTCGAGCCAGAGAGATCTTCGCGAGATCGGCGTCAGCCTGAGGGACGAAGGCGATCGGCTCCGGGTGCTCGCTCGTGTGGAGCCACTCTTCGGTTTGCCACCTCGGCCGCGCAGGCCGCCGGCAGTTCGACTGCTTCCCGGGCAGTGGGTCCGATGGCAGTTGAACTACCGGTTCACCAGTGCGCTGGGAATCCGCGGCTGGTCGTACTGGCTCGACACGTTCAACATCGCTTACGGCCGCGTCGACCGGGATGTGTTCCTGTCGGAGCCGACCATGATCGTCGATGAGTGCGGTCCGGTTCGATAGAGCAGGTGGATTGTGCTCAGATGCCGGCTCGTTCCGCTTGGGCGCGGGTGGTCGCGAGGCGGCAGACTTCCCCATGGGCTTGTCAAGCTGAACTTGCGGCGGGTTGTGCGGGTTCGAAGCGGCGTCCGTCTCGAAGTAGAGCCCAGAGGACGTTGACGCGTTGCCGGGCCAGGGCCAGGACGGCCTGGGTGTGGCGTTTCCCCTCGGCTCGTTTGCACTGGTAAAAGCGGCGGGATTCCGGGCAGAAGTGGATGCTGCTCATGGCGGACATGTAGAAGACGCGTTGCAGCCCGCGGTGGTAGCGGTGGGGTGGTGCAGGTTCCCGCTGACGCGTCGGAATCGTGCGCGGTGGGGGCCGGTCCCGCATAGGTCGCGAGCCGGTCTGCACTGCCGAACAGGCGCTCTGGCCATGTGACCCGCGTCGGACCACCCACGCGACACGGCTCGCCCCGACCCGTCCCGGTCAGGACGCGTCCTCGTCCAGCTTTTCCACCACGCGCTCGGAGATCTGAGCCAGCGTCCGCAGCTCCGCCGGCGTGACATGGTCGAGGAACAGAGCGCGCACCGCCTCCACGTGACGCGAGGCAGCGGCCTCGATCATCGCGCGCCCCGCGTCCGTGATGACCACGAAGGCTCCGCGCCCGTCCTCGGGACACTCTTCCCGCACCACCAGGCCACGCTTGACCATACGGGAGATCTGGTGGGAGATCCGGCTCTTCTCCCATTCCAATGCACGGGCAAGATCCAGAAACCGCTGCCGCCCATCAGGTGCGTCCGTCAGCTCGACCAGCACTGCGAAGTCCGCGGGCGAGACATTGGACTCCGTCTGCAACAAGCGTGACAACCGGCCCCGGAGCCTCTCCTGAAGGCGGACGAAGCTGCGCCACGCATGCTGCTCCTCCGGCGTCAACCACCGCACCGTTTCTTCCATGGAGAAAGTGTAGACTAGTTGACACTTCACCAAACCTGCGGGATCTTCGGCCACGTGATGGCCCCTGCCCCGCCAGGCCCCACCTGACGGTCGCCCCGACTCCGGAGGCGCGGCACGGCCTGTCCTGCTCTGACTTTCTCGGGCCGCGCCTCCGGGCCCACCTGGCAGCTGGCGGCGTCCGCCGGACCGGCATGTCACGGCACCAGGGCCTTCGCGTCCCACAAAGCCGGACCGGTCTGCTCGGTGAAGGACTGCTCCGCCAGAAGGTCTTGCCCGACTGCCCGTCACGGCAGCGCCAGCGGGTGGTGAGCTAGGCCACGAGGAAGAGTCCGCGGCCTCCCTCGTCCGTCGTTCGAGCCCGCCGCAGCTTCGGTTGGGTGTTGCTCGGGTCGGTGACCTCGCAGACCAGTACGTCCTCCCGGATCAGGCGCAGTCCAACGGGGCCGCCTTACCGGATTGCGTTGGTCACCAACTCGTTGAGGCAGCAGGCGCTGCTGCCGTGCTACGGCGGCACGGTGCTCGCGGGTGTAGCGGCGGGCGTTGTAGATGGCGAGGGCCCGGTCGACGAGACCGTCCGCCAGATGGCGGTGGAAGTCCACGCCCTGTGGTCGGCGGCCAGGTCACCTTGCCCGGTGTGGGGAAGGTGTCCCGGATGGACGGTCCACGCCCGACCTCGGTGGCGGCGCCTTCGATGTGTTGGGCGGCGGTCGCGGAGCGAGGACGAAGGGCGAGGGGAAGGCCGGGGGCTGTATAGGGCAGTGACTCCCGTTCGCCCGCGGCAACAACCCCTCAGCTGTTACGAGATGCCCTCAGGCGGTCGCGTAGCGCCGCCGCGATCCGCCCGGCTGCCTCGAGCTCGTCCGGCGTGAGCGGATGGACGAACAGTTCGCGGACGGCACGCAGATGCGGCACCCATGCGTTGCGGAATGCTTCCCTGCCTTCGGCCGTGAGCACCACCTCGGCGCCTCGGCCGTCGGTGACGTGTTTCTCGCGCCGAATCAGCCCTCGTCGCTCCATGCGCTTGATCTGGTGCGAGAGCCGGCTGCGCTGCCAGCCGATGCGGGCCGCCAGTTCGGAGGGGCGCAGCCGCCCTTGCGCTTCTCGCAGCGCGAGGAGCGCGGCGAAGTCGCCGGGTGACAAGGAGGACTCGCCGTGCAGGCGTGAGGAGAGTTCGGAGCGGAGCTCTTCCGTCGTCTCGATGAAGTCCTGCCAGATCCGCAGTTCCTCGGCGGTGTGGAACGCTCTGCGTTGCTCTCCCATGGCGCCACCCCCTTTGGCTTTGGTTGACACGTCAATTATGTTGAACAATGATTGATACGTCAACCAATCGCTGCCGCGCGACATCGGATGTCCCGGTTGCCAGTAGGAGGAGTCCATGACGGCCACAGCGTTCGAATTGGGGCTGAACTCGTTCGGAGAGGTAGCCACCGACGGCGGCCGGCCGCTGAGCGATGCCGAGACCGTTCGCCTGTTGATCGAGGAGGCCAAGCTGGCCGAAGCCGTGGGGATCGACGTGTTCAGCGTCGGCGAGCACTACCGTGCAGGCCACAACGACAGCGCCACCCCCGTCCTGCTCGCCGCGATCGCCACCGCGACGGAACGCATCCGGCTCGGCACGTCGGTGACCGTACTGAGCACCAACGACCCCGTGCGGCTGTACCACGAGTTCTCCACGCTGGACGCCGCGTCGAACGGCCGTGCCCAGCTCGTACTGGGGCGGGCATCGGCCACCGAGTCGTTCCCGCTGTTCGGCTACGACCTCGCCGACTACGAGGAACTGTTCGAGGAGAAGCTCGACCTGTTCATGCGCCTCCAGCGTGAGGAGACGGTGACCTGGTCGGGCCGGTTCCGGCCGCCGCTCGTCGAGCAGCAACTGCGTCCCCGGATGCCGCCCGGTGGCATTCCCACCTGGATGGGCGTGGGCGGCAGCCCGAACTCCGTGGTCCGCGCGGCACGTTACGGCCTGCCGCTCATGCTGGCCGTCATCGGCGGACGCCCCCAGCGCTTCGCCGGTCACGTCGAGCTCTACCACCGGACGCTCGAACAGTTCGGGCACACCAGGCAGCCCGTCGCCCAGCACTCGCTGGGGCTCATCGCCGACAGTGACGAGGAGGCGATCGAGACCTGGTGGCAGTACTGGCAACCGGTCGTCGCCGCCCTTGCGGAGGAGCGCGGGTTCTACAAGCCGAACCGCGAGCGCTACCTGTCGGAAGTCGACAAGGGAGCGCTCTTCGTCGGCTCCCCCGAGACCGTCGCACGCAAGATCGCCACGATGGCCCGCGATCTGCACCTCAGCCGTTTCGATCTCAAGTACGACGTCATGAACCTCCCCCGCGAAGCCCGGGCCCGCACGATCGAGCTGCTGGGCAGCGAAGTCGCCCCGCGGGTGAGGGAACTGCTCACGAAGGAGCCAAGCCATGTCTGATCTCGCCTTCGGTCTGGACACGTTCGGCGATGTGCCGGAGGACGATTCAGGCACCCTGGTGTCCGACGCGCGGGCCATCCGGCAGGTCCTCGACGAGGCCGTTCTCGCGGAGCAGACCGGCGTCGACGTCATCGCGCTCGGTGAACACCACCGTCCGGAGTTCGCGATCTCCACTCCGGAGACCGTGCTCGCCGGCATCGCCACACGTACCAGCCGTATCCGCCTCTCGTCCGGCGTGACCGTGCTGAGCTCGGACGACCCGGTCCGCGTGTTCCAGCGGTTCTCCACCGTGGACGCCCTCTCGAACGGCCGCGCCGAGGTCATCCTCGGGCGCGGCTCCTTCACCGAGTCCTTCCCGCTCTTCGGATACGACCTGACCGACTACGACGTGCTGTTCGAGGAGAAGATCGAGCTCTTCGCCAAACTGCTGGAGGAGAAGCCCGTCACCTGGAGCGGCAGCAAGCGGGCTCCGCTCGACAGCGCTGACGTCTTCCCCAAGACCGAGTCCGGGCACCTGAACACCTGGGTCGGTGTCGGCGGTTCACCCCAGTCGGTCATCCGCACAGCGCACTACGGGTTCCCTCTCATGATCGCCATCATCGGCGGCAGCCCGGAGCGCTTCGCGCCCTACATCGACCTCTACCAGCGAGCCACCGACAAGTTCGGCACGACCGCCCACCCGGTCGGAATGCACTCGCCCGGCTTCATCGCCGACACGGACGAGGAGGCCCGGGAGCTGCACTGGCCGCACTACAAGGTCATCCGTGACCGCATCGGCGCGCTTCGGGGCTGGCCGCCGCTCCGCAAGGAGGAGTACGAGGCCGAGATCGAGCACGGCTCGCTCTACATCGGCTCGCCCGAGACGGTCGCCCGCAAGATGGCCCGAGCCATCAAGGCGCTCGGCGTCGGCCGTTTCGACCTCATCTACACCACGGGGGCACAGCCGATCAGCGCCCGCCTGCGCACAGTTGAGCTGTACGGCACCAAGGTGCTCCCGATGGTCCGCGACATCCTCGCAGGCTGACGCCATGAACGGAGCAGAAATGGACAACACCACCACCGCCGCCGTGCACACGGTCGGCATCCTGGGCGCGGGGAAGGTCGGCACCGTGCTGGCACGACTGGCCCTGACAGCCGGCTATCGCGTGCTCATCGCCGGATCGGGCGACCCCGCCAAGATCGCACTCACCATCGAAGTCCTCACCCCCGGCGCCGTCCCGGTCACCACGGCGGCCGCCGCGGAGGCAGATGTCGTCATCCTGGCGCTCCCGCTCGGCAAGTACCGCACGATTCCGGCCGAGGCGCTGCGGGGCAAGCTCGTCATCGACGCCATGAACTACTGGTGGGAGGTCGACGGCATCCGCGATGACCTCACCGACCCACTCACCTCCTCGAGCGAGATCGTGCAGGCGTATCTTTCCGGAGCGCGGTTGGTCAAGGCGTTCAACCACATGGGCTACCACGATCTCGAGGACGGCTCTCAGCCCGCGGGAACGGCGGGACGCAAGGCGATCGCGATCGCCGGTGACCACCCGGACGACCTCGGCACCGTCGCGCGTCTCGTCAACGCTTTCGGCTTCGAGCCCGTCATGGCGGGTCGCCTCGCCGAAGGAGTACGGCTCGAACCGGGCACCGAGCCTTTCGGCGCCAACGTCGACGCCGGGGAGCTGCGCGCGATGCTCATCCGCTTCCCGGAATCGGAACGCGGGCGGGCCGTGATCAGCGCGAGGACCGCCGCCTCGGCGTCGAGTGACCTGGCAGCCTGACCGCCAACCCGTGCTCGGCCGTCGGCGCTCCCGACCATATAGTTGACACATCATCTAAACTCCCTGCGATTCAGGTGACGCATCGCCCCGCGGGCAGACACTCGTCGGACCGCCTGTGCCGCGAGTGCGCCTCCAGAGCCGTGCGATTCGCCAGCCGAACGGCTCAGTTGCCCGGCAGAATCCGACAGTCGGGTGTGGGCGGAGCGCCTGGATCGAGGGGTCTGGAGTGCTGGCGGTGAGTCGATGCGTCATATCGTCCGCGGGCGGATCTCGGACTCAAGTGGGGTCGGGCCTGGGTGCGGGGGCCTTGCTCATGTTTGGGATCTTGAGGTCTTCGTGCGCGATCACGTTGAGCGTGGTGCTCCGACGAGCACGCCGCCGGCTTCGCCGCCCGGTTCCAGCGGTCAGAGGCAGGCTGCCGCCTGATGGCACCGATCGTCCTCATCGACGAAGGCTGGCTCCTGGATATCGCCTAGACCTACGTCGTTCGGCCGCCAGGGACCGGTGGACGCGGGACTATCGCGGCGGCGGGTTCACCGCTCCAGTTCCCAAGCCGCGCAAGGCAATTCCCCGGAATTGAGATGAACCGCTGTTGCCACCACTGCTTGATGTGAGCCAGGAGAAGGCGGACAGCCTCCGAAACCCTGTCCATTACGCGTCACAACACGGTAAGTGAGGGCGTGAGGTCACCCCATGGTGACCTTTGCCAGCTTGCCGACGACGAGCGCCCCGATGGCATCAAGGGTCAGGTCGGGCTGCTCGACATGGGGCATATGCCCGGCGTTGATGATGGGCTGCAAGTAGGCGTTGGCGAACGAGTCCGCGTACACGCGTCCGTACTCCGCCGGCACGACGCCGTCCTGCTCACCCCACAGAACGAGGACGGGCAGGGTGACGCGGTGCAGCCGGCGCCGCAACTTCGGATCGTGCATGTACGGCTCGCCTGCATAGAGTTCCAGGGCCGCTGGTTGTCGGCCGCCGCCGTCTCTTGTGCGTCGCTCAGCGTGGCGGGGTCGGGGAGCAGGCTCGGGTTGTGGAAGGCCAGGCGGCCGACCTCGGTCGGGGGAAGCGCCCTGGCGTCGGTGATTTTCTCGGGACCGTCGGTGCTGATGCCGACCGCGTTCATCACGACCAACCCGCTGAGCCGCCCGTAGATGTCGTGCAGGGCCATGTCCGAGGCGATCCAGCCGCCGAGCGAGTTGCCGATGACCAGGACCTTGCGCAGGTTGAGCACGTCGAGGAGAGCGAGATATGCCAAGGCGAGGTCGGTGACGCTGTCGAACCAGTCCGGCCGGGGCCGGCCATCGAAACCGGGATGCGTGGGGGTGATCACGTAAGAGTGTTCCGACAGTGCGGCTGCCAGTTCCGTTCCGCCACCGACTGCGTTCCACCGCCGCCGTGCAGCAGCAGGATGCCGGTGCCGCCTGCGGCATCACCTCGTTCGTCCACGGTGATGCTCAGCCCATCACGCAGCTCGAATGTCCGGGACACGCTGCCAGGAGTGGAGATTGTCATGGTGTGGCATTCCGTCCACAGAATTGGGGGTGCAAGAGGTGCGTGTTGTGCTGCGCGCCGTTCGTCCACCGGCCGACGCCGCCCGTCTGCCGGTGGACGACGAAAGAACGCACCCCGGGGGGTGATGCGGTGCGCTGTGTTCGCCCAAGTTGCACTGCCGCATCTGCGTCGATGAGCAGTGGCTGCACATGGTGATACTGATGTACCGCTGCACGCCTAAGGGGCCTGGCGGGGGACTACGGGGAGAGTGATCGAGCTGGGGAGCAGGCGACCCGTGAAAACGCGGTTGACGGCCTCATGGTGATAGGAATCGTCGTAGTCACGTTCCCAGCCTGGGGTGGTCCCGCGGCCCTCAGCGGGTGAAATCTCAATGCGCAGGTGATGTCCTGCCGCGATGCGTCCGGTGGCCGCCATCATTTCGACCTCCAACTTGACGACTTCGTTGGGCAGTAGAGGCAGGGCGTCTTCTCGTCGGTGCGTGTGCCAGGGGCGCTCGGCGGTGGAACGTTCGGGATCAAGAACCCGATGCGAGGCCTTGAGGCATCCCCAGGTGAGCGGGGCAACCGATTCAGGGTCGCGAGTCTGGTAGGTGACTTCTCGCTGACCGTCCATAACGCGTAGCGCGACGAAGAAGTCGGCGTCGGCCGACGTGGACGCGACCCACAAGACGGCCCGGAAATGACCCGCCAACTCGAGGTCCTCGTCGAGGGGGGCTGATTCGAACACCGCCATCGGCAGCCCGGGGGCCGCTGCCTGCACATCGGCGGAATACTCAGCAGTTCCCATGAGCTCGGGCAGGTGCGCAGTGATGGTTCCGTGCCCGTGCCCGTGCCCGTGCCCGTGCCCGCTGGCGGTGGCGAGGTAGAGCTTGCGGTATTCCGTGCCGGGAACCGGCCAGGTGGCTGCGTCACGCCATTCGAAGCCTCCGTCGCCGGTCCGCATGATCATGCGGACCGGCGACGGCTCCCGGGCCGGCTCCTCTCCCTTGAGGAACCGGTCGAAGAACGCTTCCAATTCGGGCCGGCAGTCCTCATACATGTATGAGCTGTAAGCGGCGTCCAGGACCAGCAGTTGTTTGAAAGGCGACGACAGCTGTGAGAACGCTTCGAAACCGGCGCGCGAGTGAATCATCAAGGTCTGGCTCACCGCCGTGAGGACGGGGATGTCGATGCCGGCGAAATCAGCCGACAGGAGCCCCCCTCCCGCGTAGTAATCGTCGTCCCACGGGTGGCTGGCCAACTCATCAATAAAGTCTACGGCGTCAGCATTCCGGCGTCTTGCCTTGCCTACCATCCCCTCCCACCACCAGCGGCGGTAGTTCTTGAGGAGGATGCCTCCCGGATACGCCAGGTCGCGATAGGCGTCCGAGTCCGATGAAAGGGGAGCAATCGCTTTGAGAGCGGGCGGCTGCAGAGCAGCGACGTTCCACTGGATGGTTGCGTTGTACGAGCCGCCATAGAGTCCGACGCTGCCGTTGCTCCAGGACTGTTCGGCAGCCCATTGGATGGCGTCGTAGTAGTCGAGTGCTTCCTGCTTCGAGAACGGATTCAGCGTTCCCGGCGTGTTGCCCACTCCGCGGCCGTCCACTCGGACGACGACATACCCACGCGGTACCCACGTGCTGGCGTTTGCGCTGACCGCGTTTTCCGAGTACCGGAAATACGAGGGGATGCCGTCGGTGTTCTTCTCGAACCAGGTGGCTTCCTTCTCCTCACTCGCAGCGTGGTCTGCCTCGCTGAAGACCGACCCCGTCTCGAACGCTCTACCGTAGATCCCCAGCCGCATGAGGACCGGGTAGGAACCGGCCTCCAGGGGGCGGAAGACGTCTGCCAGGAGATAGCTCCCGTCGCGGGTGGGGATCTTGACGTCCCGGAATAGCTTGATGCCCGCGAGAGCACGCCGGAGGTGGTTGCGTGTCTCAGCAGATCCTCGGAAACGGAGCCCGAGCTCGCTGAATACCGCGCGGACGGCGTCCGACGTCGCGAAGGAGTTCGCGTCGCGCTCGAACGAAATGTCTTCGGCATGGAGGCTGACCACGTCGCGGACGGTCTTGTCGATCGTCACGCCGATGCGTAGGTCCGCCTCCCGCCCCAGGCTCTGAACGAAGCGCGCACGATTGACTGTTCCCGGGAGCGTGGGATCCGAATCCCCGGCCGCGGCCCTGTCACGCAGACTCGCCAGCGTCAGATGCGCAGCCGCAGCCGCGGTGCCGATGACCAGGCTGCCGATGAAGAAGGTCACCGTCTCGCCGGCCTGATAGAAGAACCTCCCCGCCTCGTCGGTCACGCCCTCATGGGTAGACGTCCGATAGCCCAGGCCCACGAAGGGCCCGTCAAGGAAGTCACCGGTCAGCGACCCGTCAGAAGGTGTTGACTGCGATGCACTCACTATTTCTCTCCGCACATTACTTGGCTGATCGGGTGGGACGGCGGCTGTTCAGAGACCATCGATCACGGTGATCGCGTGGAATGGGGTGGGCGGTGCGGTGAAGAAGGGCGCCACCGCGGTGGAGAACTTGGTGAATCCCTCGGTCTTCACGAACACAACGGTGTGGTGCTCCATCGACTGCCACAGGACAAGGAGCAGGAACACGCCTTCCCGGTCAACGGCGCGGAGCAGTTGCAGGTCCAAACAACCGTCGGCCTCTTCAAGGATCGGCAACTGCGCTCGGAAAACGGACTCGAAATCTTCTTCACTGCCCTGCGCGACCGTAAGCTGGACAACTTCCCATACAGCCATGTTTCTCCGCCCTGTGTTCAGTCTTCTTCGCGGGCCGCAGGCGGCCCGCGAAAGCTATTCGCCTTGTCATGCCATGGAGCTGATATGTTCGGATAGGATCCGCTGAGAGAATTACTTCTTCGGCGGCAGCGCCATCGGGAGATTGTGCTTCACCTGATGGAGCGTGAACACCCAGCCGTCCTCGGTCCTGAGCAGGTGGGAGTCATAGCGGCCGATCATGGTGAGTGCCAGCCCCCCGTGCACCATGTTGAATCCGAAGGGCCAGCCGTTGTCGGGTTCGGGCCGAGCGTCGGCATTGGACTCCACTACCACAAACTGGGCGCGCATTCGCGCCGTGTCCCCGGTGATTTCCACGATGTGGTCGGTGGTCAGGTAATGCATGCCGCGGCCGGCAGGCAGGGAGCTGTTCTGCATCATGGCGCGGATACTGGCGCGGCCGATCACGTCCGCGCCGTGTGCGACGTAGTCGTCTCGGCCATACCGGCTGAATATCTGGAATTCCCCATCCTGGGCGAACAGTTCCGCGAGGGCTTCTCCGTCACGTTCTTCGAGTGCCTGCCCATACCGTGCAAGAAGTTCGGTGATTTCATGCCTGTCACTCATGGAAGGACCTTTCTGTGGTCGAGCTCGGTGGGTGTTTCTGTTGTCTGAAAGGGAGGGGATCGCCGTGTTGTCTGACCGGGGCCGGATGGAATCCCGGACGTGTCACTTAAGGACGCGGATCGGCGTGCCTGCGGCAAACGCTGCGATGTCCTCGACGGCCTCTTTGTAGAAGGTCTCGTAGTTGCCTTCTGTCACGTAGCCGATATGCGGGGTGACGACGGCGTTGTCCAGGCTTCGCAGTACGTGGTGTGCCGGCAGGGGCTCGATGTCGAACACGTCGAGCGCTGCACCGCCGATCCGTCGCTCCTGCAAGGCGCCGACCAGTGCGTCTTCGTCCACGATGGGGCCTCGCGAGGTGTTGACCAGTAGAGCCGTCGGCTTCATGGAGGAAATTTCGGTCGCTCCGACGAGGCCGCGGGTGCGGTCGCTGAGAATCATGTGGATCGACAGCACATCGGAGCTGGTGAACAGCTCCTGCTTGGACACGGCGGTCACACCGTGTTCCGCGGCCTTTTCGGCTGTGAGGTTCTGGCTCCAGGCGATGGTCTTCATGCCGAACGCCTGGCCCACCCGGGCCACCCTGGATCCGATCCTGCCGAGTCCCAGCAAACCAAGCGTCCTGCCCTCCAGGTCAGAGCCGACGCCCAGTTGCCACCCGCCTTCGCGTACCAGCTGCGTCTCGCCGGGAATGTTCTTGGCAGCAGCGAGGATCAGAGCCCAGGTGAGCTCAGGCGCGGCCGAGAAACGGGGGTAGTCCGTGCCGCACACCACGACGCCCTGTGCGTTGGCGGCTGGGATGTCGATGGCGGCGTTGCCCATCCCGGTGGTGACGAGCAGCTTCAGCTGACTGAGTCGCCGCAGTACATCGGCCGGGAACGGCGTACGCTCTCGCATCGCCACCACCACATCGAAATCGGCTAGCTGCGCTACAACTTTGTCCGCGTCAGGAAGATGCCCGTGGAATACCTCCACGTGGGCTTTCAGGGAATCCCAGTCGGCGAACTTCTTTGCTACCTGCTGGTAATCGTCAAGCACCGCGATGCGCATGTTATCCATTCCGTCCAACGCCTCCATCGAATACCGGGATCGTGAAGCAGTCAGCAGGAGGAAATATTTTCCCTGCCGACCTGTCACCTCGTGCGTGCGATTAATTCAGGACAATTCCTGGCCTGGGGTGGAGAGCCGCTTGAGGCGGCGCAGGGCGAGTCGGATGCCCGCCCCGTGTGTCGGTCCCGCAAAGCGGTCCCTGTTTCGGAAGATCAAGTGGTCTCCTCCGACGACCAGGCAAAGCCCGGATCCCTACAGCTGATAGAGGTATATCAGTTGCGCTTCGATGGGGCAACTGATAGACCAGTATCAGTTTGAGGTCGGGTCACCCGACGGGTCGGCGAGACGGCAGCTTGATCTACGACTGCGCGCGCCACGAACATCACGACGCCCGCACGGCGGGACGTATCGGGCAAAGTTCAACGCGGAAGGATCTGGAAATGACGATCAACCCTGAGGGGATCAAGGCGGAGGCTCAGGTGCGGGAACGGGCCCGCAAGAGGGCGGCATCGCTGAGCTACTCCACTGGTTTCGGCAACGAGCACAGCAGTGAGGCCCTGGCGGGGACGCTGCCGGAGGGACGCAACAACCCTCAGCGTCCTGCACACGGCTTGTACACGGAGCTGCTGTCCGGCACGGCGTTCACCGAACTCCGGCCGATCACTCGCCGGACCTGGCTCTACCGCATCCGTCCGTCGATCGTGCACCCGCCTTTCAATCGCATCGATCGCGGGACCCTGCTCACGCCGCCGTTCACGGAGGTTCCCGTAGAGCCGAGGCTGCTGTTCTGGGCGCCGAGGCCGGCGCCTGCGGCAGGAACCGATTTCGTCTCGGGCCTGTGGACCGTGGGCGGCAACGGTGATCCCGCCCTGCGCAGCGGCATGGCGATCCACCTCTACACGGCCGACACCTCCATGACCGATCGCGTGTTCAGCAATGCTGACGGCGAATTGCTGATCGTGCCCGAGTTGGGCGGTCTGCTCATCCACACCGAACTCGGTCTGCTGAGCGTGGAGCCCGGCTCGGTCGCCCTGATACCCCGTGGCATCAAGTTCCGCGTCGAGATCCTGGGCGCCGCCGGTCAGGAAGACGCCCCGGCGTTCGTCCGCGGGTACGTGTGCGAGAACTTCGGCACGCCGTTCGCCCTCCCGGAACTCGGCCTCATCGGCGCCACGGGACTGGCGAACGCCCGCGATTTCCGTGCCCCCGTTGCCGCCTATGACGATGAAGAGCGGCCGTTCGAGGTGATCCACAAGGTCGCCGGAAATCTCTGGAGCGCCACCTACGACCACTCTCCGCTGGACGTCGTGGCGTGGCACGGGAACAGCGTCCCCTACGTCTACAAGCTCCATGACTTCCAGGCCCTGGGCACGGTCAGCTTCGACCACCCGGATCCTTCGATGCTGACGGCGCTCACCTCGGTGACCAGCACACCGGGCCTGCCCAACATCGACTTCCTCATCGTGCCTTCCGTATGGTCGGTTGCAGAGAACACCTTCCGGCCCCCGTGGTACCACCGCAACGTGAGCACCGAGTGGGTCGGCGTGATCGAGGAGGCGTCGAATCCGGGCGGCTACCTGCAGGGCATAAGCACGCTGACCAACATGATGACCTCGCATGGGATGGGAGAACCCGTCTGGGAGGCTGCCACTCAGGCCGACCTCGTGCCGGAGAAGTCCGAGGGGATGATGGTCATGCTGGAGACGCAGTGGCCGATTGTGGTCACGGCGCAGGCGGCTCAGGCGGTCGGCTCCCCCGACGGTGAGGTGCTGCGCAGCGAGGCAAACCTCCCGAGCAATTTCCGGTACTGACACCCTGAGCCAGCACGGTTCCTCAAGCGGCGGCCCGGCGCACAGTTCCTCCCTGCCCCATTCCCGGACAGGGGAACGGCGGCGTCGAGGCCGCGGCTTCGGTGTGGCACTCTGCTAATCTGTCAGTCATGTCTGGGCTAAGTGATTCGTCAAATATCCCTGGGGTAAAGCGGCCGACGCTGCGCCGTGACGCATCCCGGAACGCTCGGCGCATTCTTGATGCCGGTCGCGCGGTACTCAGGGAGAACCCGCACGCTTCCGCAGACGATATCGCCAGAGCAGCAGGTCTCGGAATCGCCACTCTTTATCGCCGATTCCCGACTCGGGATGACCTGGTGCGAAGCGTCGTCTGGGATATTTTCGAGACGGATATCGCTCCGGCTCTGACAGGGGCGGAGGCCGAAGCAGACCCGCGCACAGGGCTGCGCATTGCTTTTGAGGCGGCTATGAGGACGGCTGCTCATGAGCGGGTCGCTTTTCCAGCAGGGATGACACTGGAAATAGCACAGTCGTTTCTCGGCCCGGCAAGCCGATTGATCCAGCGCGGCCAGGAGCAGGGTTTCCTGCGACGGGATCTTGATCCAGAGAACGATACGTTGCGGCTCCTTCTGATGCTCCTGAGCGTACTGCCCACGTTCAGCCAGCAAAGCGAAGGATGGAACCGCTACCTAGAATTCGTGATGGAGGCACTGACCCTCACCCCCAGAGAGCCCCTTCCACCGGCTGAAGCCATAGTCGATCCATTCCAGCGCGCATGAGCAGGTGCGTCATTGAGCGGGGGCCGCGCGACAGCAGTCCGGGTTCCTGCTCGCCCGGCCCGGCGGATAATGAACCACCATCGAGCCCAGAGACGGCGTGTACGGGCTCCCGCTGACTTCGGCCCCAAGATGTTCGCCCTCGGCGTTCGGGCCCGGCTGGGTGTCTTGCCGGTCGGATCCGGCATGCGGTGATCACGCGGTGACGGCGCCCGCAGCATCGTGCGCCCCTTGTGCCACCGGCGTGGCGACGCGCTGGCGGTGGACCAGCGCCGCAGCCTTCTCGATCTCGTAGGCACTGCCGTTAGGGAGCCGCATGGTGCGCACGGTCGCTGCCGGACGGGGATCGACAGAGCCTGCTGGCCTTGTCGGTTTTCTCTGCGGCCTCCCTACCAGTCGCACGGTCATCTCCGCCCCAGGAGGACGTGGAGGAGAGTGACGACGGCAACTCCGACCAGGAGGGCGGTGCCGAAGGCGGGGTGCTGGGAGGCGACGTACGTCGCCCCGCGCCGGCGAGCAGCAGGACGGCCGTGCGGAGACCGACCGGCCCGTTCATTGCTGCCGCCCCCTCCCCGGGAACGGACAGCCTGCCGAGGCGACGTCCTGCAGCACACGCTGCAGCGCATCGCGCATCGCGCATCGCGCACCAGCACCTGCTCAGCTGATGCTCGCCACGGACCTGGCGCGGGTGGCCGTGGCGGCGGCGACCGCGCCGCTGAGCCGGATGGCGGTGCGGCGCAGCGCCGGGGCCAATCCGGTCAGGTCTGAACCGGAGCCGCCGTATCCATGGCTGAGGCGCCACCAGCACGTTCGGCTCGTTGTCCGTGCTGCACGCGCCACCTGTAACGGGTGATCCCGCGCGGTTTGAAGACCGACAGTGCCGTGGTCGTAAGCAGTACGACCAGGGCGGCTGCGGCGTCGAACACGAGCTGGCCCCTCATCCCGCCCAGGTCGGTGCCGGTCAGGTTCGTGCGTGCCGCCGCGTCCGCCACCTGGTCGGCCACCTGCATGTGCAGCAGGAGGAGGAATGTGGCCAGGGCGGTCAGCGCGAGCTTGGCCAGGAGCCAGTAGTGGCGGAACAGTCCCCAGGTGGTGCCCAGGGACTGGACGAACCCGGTCAGCAGTGAGGCGAACGCCAGCGGGACGATCACGTACCAGCCGGTCACCTCCATGGCGAGATAGGAGCCGCGGACGCGCTGCGGGTCGTCACCGTTCAGGCCGACGACGGCCGGTACCAGGAAGACGGCGACCCACCCGAGCCAGCCGACGGACGACGCGACGTGCGCGGTGAGGGTGGCTTTGCGGATGCCGGGCGGCATGGCCATCAGTGGCCGCCGTGCATGCCGGGTCCCATTCCGCTGCCGGTGATGTGCAGCACGAGGAACAGCACGACAAAGGCCACGGCCACTGACGCGGACATCCCACCGCGTGTCCGTCGGCCACGCCAGAACCCCGTACTCGCTCTGCCACCCGCATAGCTTGACGGCCCGACGCCGCCCCAGCGATCACCGGGGCGCGGCGTCAATCACAAAGGGCGAACGTTGCCTGATGCGGCACGAGATGCCCGCCGATGACATGGTGCGATGCGGTCTCGATGCCGCTGGCTCCCGGATTGTGGCGGCCGCCGAGGGGAGGCAGGGTGGTCTCGAGACCGTCTGGGCGAGGCAGAAGGCACACAGCCTGTCACGGATGCCGGCTGTGGCTTGTCCTCATCGCGAAGCGAGTTGTGTGAGCCGGGAACCGGCGAACTTGGTCACCGCCGAACGAGTGGGTCGGTACACCGGTCCGGAATGCGGTGGCCGACGCAAGATCGTACATTCCGGGCAGGCTTACGGAGGTGTGGTACATGTCAGCGAAGAACCCAGAGCACGGGAGCGCCCACGAGGTCTCCTTGCCGCCCGAAGTCAAGTTGCTGCAGGAAGTCACTCCGCCCTTCTTTCCCGAAGGTGGTTCGGGAATGACGATCCTCGTCGATTGGCCTCCCGGTCACCCCGGGCTCCCTCCGCATCGCCACTCGGGCCCGTCGTTCGGCTATGTGATGGAGGGCGCGCTCCGGTTCGAGCTCGAGGGTGAGCCGGAGCGTGTGGTCGAGGCCGGTGGGACGTTCTGGGAGCCGGGCGGTGACGTGATCCACTACCAGGACGGCAACGCCCTGTCGGACGCACCGACCAAGTTCGTGGTGACCATGGTGTGCGCGCCGGGTCAGCCGATGCTCACGTTGGTCGACGAGGAGGAGCTGAAGGAACGGGCGCACCTGCGCTCCCCGCGTCCCTCCGAAGGCTGACCCGCGAGATCGACATGGGTGCGGAGCCCGGAACACCGATCCCGGTGCCGGGCTTTGCAGACCACGAGGGTTGGACGGCTTCGTGCGGCTCGCCGGGCGGGGCCAGAGCCGACGCGCTTCCTGGTGCCGCATCAGGCAACGTTCGCCCTGTTGTGATACGCGCCGCCCGGGTGCTGGCGCGGGCGGCGCGCTACCCCGTTTGTCCGGGTGGCAGAACGTGTGCGGGTCCGTGAGATCGATGACGATGAGGGCATACGGCTTTTGCGGATTATCCGCAGGGGCACCGGGTCGGTGGTGACCTGGCGGCGGGTGTCGCGTTGTGATCCGGCGGGGACGGACCGGGTCGCCGGGCTGCCCCGCCGCTGCAGCAGGGCCAGGCCCGGTAGCCGACCCTTTGGAAAGCCTGGTCACCCTCGGCGACGGCGTCTTCCCGCTCGTCGCGCTGGCCGAGGGCAAGAACGCCACGGGCATGGCCCTGGTCCGCGCCGGTTCCGGCGTCGCCCCGAGCCTGAGCCTGCGCCCGAAGGAGCTGGACGGGAAGATCCTCACCGCCGTACAGCTGCGGGCCACCGACGACGTCCAACTGACGTCGGAGAAGGTCGACCGGGTCCACCGCATCGAGCCGACTGGCGGCATGTACGACCGCGTCCGATCCTCGTCGCAGCGGGCCGGCGGGCGCGCAGCACGGAGGTGGTCGTCCCGTTGGTCTTCTGCTCCGGTTAAGGCGCCTCCTGGTCGGCGAGCGCATACCTCTCTGATCACTTGGTGTGGATGCATCAATCTGGCTTGATGTATCGTCGGCGTATGGGATCCCGTGCCTGGGACGTGGCCGTCGCGCCGCCCGAGTTCATCCGGCTGGCTGCGCATCCGCTGCGCTGGCGGCTGCTGACGGAACTCGCCGACGGCGACTATCGGGTCCGTGAACTGGTAGAACGCGTCGGGGAGCCGCAGAACCTGGTCTCGTATCACCTACGGCTGCTGCGCGACGGCGGTCTGGTCACGGCCCGGCGCAGCAGTTTCGATGGCCGGGACACCTACTACCGCCTGGACCTGGAGCGTTGCGCTGAGGCGCTGGCCGCCAGCGGTGCCGCCCTGCACCCGGCGCTGCGCCGGGACGTCTCACCGCCCTGCCGTCCGGTCGCCGGGGAGCGGTCCCGCCGTGTTGCGGTGCTCTTCGTATGCACCGGCAACAGCGCCCGCTCGCCGATCGCTGAGGCCCTGCTGCGCCACCACACCGCCGGCCGTGTGACGGCGGCCAGTGCGGGCACCAGGCCCAAGCCGCAGGTGCACCCGCATGCTGTCCGGGTGCTGCGCGAGTCGTTCGGCATCGACCTCTCCGGTCGGCCTACCCAGCACGTGGACGACCTGGCCGGCCGCCGCTTCGACCACGTGATCACCTTGTGCGACAAGGCCCGTGAGGTCTGCCCGGAGTTCGGCCCGCGGCGGGTCCACTGGAGCATGGCCGACCCCGGCGCAGCGGGTGACACCGGCCAGGCCGACTACGCGGCCTTTCAGCACGCGGCGGCAGACATAGACACCCGTATCAGGTATCTGATCCCCGTCCTGAACACCCCCGAGACCGTTGCGAGGTCCGAGCCATGACCACTCACGACGAATACGTCAGCGTCCGCTACCTCGTCGATGACGTGCAGGCCGCCACCGACTTCTACACCACCCACCTCGGGTTCACGCTGCACTCCAGCGCCGTCCCTGCCTTCGCCGACGTGGTCCGTGGCCGGCTGCGGCTGCTGCTGTCGGGCCCGGCGAGCTCGGGCGCGCGGGCCACCCCGAAGGAGGCTGCCGTCTCGGGCGGCAATCGCATCCACCTCACCTACGACGACCTCGATGCCGAGATCGCCCGGCTGCACGCCGCCGGTCTCTCCTTCCGCAGTGACGTCGTCTCCGGTCCCGGCGGGCGCCAGATCCTGCTGGCCGACCCGGCAGGCAACCTCATCGAACTGTTCGAGCCTGCCCGTCGGCCCACCACGCAGGTGCGACGTTGACGGCTTGCTCATCCACAGCACCGCGGCGGGCCGGCATCTGGATGTCGATGAGCGCGACATCGGGCAGCTGCTCCTTGATGAGCGCCAAGCCCTCCGTGCCGTCGGCGGCCTCGGCCACCACCTCGATGTCGTCCTCGAGGTCGAGCAGTGCGCGGAAGCCGCTGCGGATGAGCGGCTGGTCGTCGACCAGCAGGACACGGATCATGATCCTCGCTCCACGGGGAGTTTGGCCTGGACGGTGAAGCCGTGCTCGGTACGCGGCTGCGCGCGCAGCCGGCCGCCGAGGGCGGTGATGCGTTCGCGCATGCCGAGCAGCCCGAGGCCGGGGGCCGGAGCGTCATCGGGGGTGGCCTTGCCGTCGTCGTCGACCTGGACGGCAAGGGTGTCGGGCCGGTATTCGATCCGGACCGTCGCGGTGGTGGCATTGGCGTGCCGGGCGGTGTTGCATCATCACTTCCTTCGGTCGGCCTACATCTTCGCCTGGCCGGAACGTACGGAGAGGGAGACCTTAGGCCACACCGTCACTCAGGAACAGACGCTCGTCGTCCCCTCGTCCTTCTGCCGCCTGCACCCCAGCGGACGTGACCCGCCGCCGGGCGCGGCCAGCCGAGGGCTGAGACAGGAGGCAGGCGGCGCTGCAGAGGCGGCGAACCCGCGCTGTACGCGGGCCTGGAAGCAGTAGAGAAGGCGCGTCGTCTCGCCTGCTGATGCTCCTGATGCGACTGGCGGCAGGTCGTATCTCGGCCGTGGAGTCCATGATCTGCCCCCGGAGTACTACCAGGCCGTCCGGCCTCATGGGTCAGGCTGGCGTCCTGCCAGGTGCATTCAACGCGGCAGGCCCCGGGAGGCATTCGGGGCCTGTCGTGGTTGTCGTGCCTGTCGTGGTTGTGGGGTGGGCACAGCCCAGTCCGCCGCCCGCAAGGCGGCCATTGTCGGTCAGCGGGTCTGGGCCCGCTCCCGGCGGACGGTGGGTTTGCGTCCCTTGATGGTGCTGCCGCGCAGGGCGCCGATGACGTCGGTTGCCGCGTTCTCGGGGACCTCCACCAGGGAGAAGCGGTCGGCGATCTCGATGGAGCCGATGTCCCGGCCGTTGAGTTGCGATTCGCCGGTGATGGCGCCGACGAGGTCCTGCGGCCGGATGCCGGCGCTGCGGCCGGCGCCGACGAACAGGCGTGTCATGCCCCGTTGGGGCCCGCCGCCGCCCTTGCGTCCGCGCGGGCCGCGCTCCCCGCCCCTGCCCCTCTCCCGGCTCCTGTCCTTGTCTCGGTGCAGGGGGGCGACCTCGGGGATCTCTTCCTCGTCGATGGCGGCGCCACCCGTCTCGTGCGCCAGCTTCACCGCGGCCAGCGCCACATCCATCACATCGAACTCGTCGGCGAGGTTCTCCACCACGACCCGGAACCGTTCCAGGTCCTCGTCCTCCAGGATGCTCTCGTGCAGCGCGGCCCGCGTCAGCTCCAGGCGCCTGGCCCGCAGATCCGCGACGGACGGCACCATCTCCACGGGGATTTTGCGTCCGGTCGCCCGCTCGATTGCCTTGAGCTGCCGGTGTTCGCGTGGCTCCGCCAGTGTGATCGCCACGCCCTCGCGTCCCGCGCGCCCGACCCGGCCGATCCGGTGGACGTAGGACTCCGGCGCGGAGGGCACGTCGTAATTGATCACATGCGTGAGGTGTTCGACGTCGATGCCGCGGGCGGCGACGTCGGTGGCGACCAGCAGGTCCGCGGTGCCGCCGCGCAGCCGGCCCATCACGCGGTCGCGCTGTTCCTGGCTCAGTCCGCCGTGCAGGGCTTCGGCCCGGTAGCCGCGCCCGTTGAGGGTCTCGGAAAGCTGGTCCACCTCCTCGCGCGTACGGCAGAACACGATGGCGGCCTCGGGTGCCTCCAGGTCCAGCAGCCTCCCGAGCGCGGCGGGTTTCTGCGCCCGCCGTATGACGTAGGCGGATTCCCTTGTCTTCGGAGCCTCGCCCGGGGCCGGCGCTTCCCGCTCGATCTGGATACGGACCGGATCGGACAGGTGACGCCGGGCCATGGAGTCGATACGGCCCGGCATCGTCGCTGAGAACAGCACCGTCTGGCGCTCTTCCGGCACGTTCTCCAGGATCGCGTCGATGTCCTCGGAGAAGCCCATGTCAAGCATTTCGTCGGCCTCGTCCAGGACGACGGTTTGCAGACCGTCGAGCCGCAGTGTCCCGCGCGCGATGTGGTCCAGTGCCCGCCCCGGGGTGGCCACCACCACGTCGACGCCGCGTTCCAGGGAGCGCAGCTGCCGCCCGATCGGCTGCCCGCCGTAGACAGGCAGGACACGGATGCCCAGGCCGGTGCCGTAGCGGTGGACGGCCTCCGACACCTGGATGGCCAGCTCCCGGGTGGGCACCAGTACCAGGGCGGCTGGTAGCCCATCCTTGCGGTCCCGGGGAATGCGCTGCAGCACCGGCAGGGCGAATGCGGCGGTCTTCCCGGTGCCCGTAGCAGCCTGCCCCAGCAGATCATGGCCCTCCAACAGGGGAGGGATCGCCTCCCGCTGGATCGGGGTGGGCTCTTCGTAGCCCAGTGCGGACAGCGCCCGCACGAGCTCCGCGTCCAAGTCGAGATCAGCGAAGCCGACCTGTTCTTCTTCGGCGGTGGTGTCTGTTGCCATGGCGCACCCCTTCCTCCAGAAGGTCCACGCGGACGCGGTATCCGTGGGGCGCCCGCTGCGTGGGCCCTCAGGGCCTGGCCGGCGCAAGCGTGCAGTACAGGTTCGAAGTCTGCCCAGGGGCCGAACAGCAAGAACGCCCGCGATCGCGATCACGGGCGGCACGACTTCGGATCCACGACTCCTTCTACCTCACGACGCTACACGGCACCCCAGACCACGCAACCGCTCCCGCAGCCATGGCCCTGTTCCCTGCGCGGCCGAGGACGGCGCTCAGAAACCGGGCGGCGGCCGTACGGCCTGGGTCGGCAGCCATCAGGTCCCACCCGCGCTAAATGCGCGATCCGGATGGCTACCTCATCGAGGTGGGCCAGGCCACGGGGCTGCTCAAAGGCATCCTGGCGCGCACGGGCACTGAAACCTGACGACGGCGCCTCATCAGGGAGGCATCACTGATGCCGCACCCTCGCGGCACCGAACGAAGCACGCGCGGAAGGCGGGGGCACCGCCGGAAGGCGGGGGGCACCGCCTTCTGACCAGCGTCGAACCGGGGGAGAGCCGGTTCTGGAACATCGAGGCCGACCAGTACTACGACGGGCCGCGGCTTCGTCGCGTTCGGTTATGGCTGCCTGCTGTGGGACAGGCGGCGTTGCGCTGCTGATGTGCGGTCAGTGGAAGCAGACGACAAGTCGGACGTTCTCCGCTCCGTGGAGTTCGCTGACAGCCGCCGCCCTGGGAGCCTGCCGCCGCACCACCGAGGCCGCCGTCGGCCGCGTCGACGATGCGTGGCGTGCCTCCAGGTCTGGGCCAGGCTGCTCGACGGCGCCCTCGAGCGCTGTGAGGCGCGCGCCGGGCGAGGCGAGCGCCCCGGATGCTGGGCCCCACGGCCGCCCCCGGGGCGCCGCCATCTCGCGCTGCAGAGCAGTAACCTGGTCGCGGTAGGCGCTGTCGCAACCCAGCGCCAGGCGCGCTTCGAGCACCGCGCCGGCCGCCGGGCGGTGTCTCGGCCCATGACCGCCGACGCCCTTCGCAGCCAGTCCAGTTGGCCGCCTTCGCGGCGCTCGGGCGGGCGACGGCCCCGCCCGCCGCGGGAAGGGCACGCGGGCGTCGAGCGCCGCGAACCCTCGGAAATGACGTAGCCGCGCCGCCTTGGAGGTTGGCATGCCGGAATACCGCAAGAGCCCGGAGCGCATCTCGCAGCTCACGGACCAGCAGTTTCGCGTGACCCAGCAGGACGGGACGGAGCCCGCGTTCGCCAACGCCTACTGGGACAACAAGGCACCCGGGATCTACGTGGACATCGTGTCCGGGGAGCCCCTGTTCGCCTCAGTGGACAAGTACGACAGCAGGTCCGGGTGGCCCAGCTTTACGAAGCCCCTGGACCCCGGCCACGTGGTCGAGCGCCCTGACACCAGCCACGGCATGGTCCGTGTCGAGGTCCGATCGGCTCAGGGGGACAGCCACCTCGGCCACCTGTTCCCCGACGGGCCCAGCGACCGCGGCGGGCTGCGGTACTGCATCAACTCCTCGTCCCTGCGATTCATCCCCGTCGAAAAGCTTGAACAGGAGGGCTACGGCGCGTACCTGAGCGTCTTCGACTCGCCGGAAAGGGGGGCCGCCGAAGCCTAAAAAGCCGCCCCTGGAAGCCCGGCCTCCGGGCCGCTCCCGGGGCCGCCAGCCGCCGGGAGCGGCGGATCACCCCCGCCCGGGCCGCACGGCCGCCCTGCCTCGATCGGCCCCGGGCATCCTGCCTCGCAGGGCCGCACGTCCCCAGCAAAGCCCCGCCCACGAAAGTCCGCCTGGGCCCGACGGGAGGACCGCACAGTGACCAGAAACCTCGACGGCGTGGCCGCCCAAGACGGCGCACGCGTGCCGGCTGAGCACATCCCAGCCGCCGTCACCGCAGGAACCCTCATCTACAGCGACGGCGCGAGGCAAACCTTCGACCCCGATGGCACCACCCGCTACTTCGAGGCCGGGCGCCAGACGGAGGGGACGTGGTCCGTCGACGAGAGCGGCCACTTCTGCTCCTTCTGGCCGCCCTCCTACCGGGCCTCCTACGATCTCCAGTGGGTGGTGGAGGAGGGGCACGTCGCCGGCCTCCGGTTCTCGGACCTCAAGAGCGGAGCCCGCTTCGACGGCCGCTACCAGTGACCGCATGGCGTCCCGGGGCAGAGGCCCGGGTGCGGGGAGCGCAGAGGCAGGCATGGGCGTGCCGTCCGGTCCCCGAGTCCGGCGGGGCCGCGCCTGGTGCCATGAAACCCCCTCAAAGAACGCGTGGGTGCTTGCTTTGGAGCCAGTGTTGCTGTGTGCAACGACGACACGCGAGCGTCCCTAAGCCTCGATCCACCGAGTGACTCGCGTCCTGTGGATGAGTAATCAAGAAGAGGTGCCTGCTGACCTGCGATGATGGGAGTTCTGACGCTTCCAGCACGCACAATCAGCAAGGCACCTCGTAGATGCAAGTTTCCCACACTCCAGCAGCGGTCTCCGCTGTGTTCGATGACCCGAATCTGATCGCACATGCCGGGCTGGTCCCGGTGATGCGGCTGGCCGAGCGGTGCGGCCTGCCGCGACTGGTGGCTGCGAAGGTGAAGCTGACCGGAGCCAGGAACGGTGCGGGGGCTGCGGCGGAAGCCAAGGTCACCAGCATCGTGGGCGGCATGGCTGCGGGCGCGGACAGCATCGACGACCTTCACATCCTGCGGCACGGTGCGATGCCGGCCGTGTTCGCGGGTATCCGCGCCCCGTCCACGCTGGGCACCTTCCTTCGCGCGTTCACCCACGGTCACGCCCTCCAACTCCACGCCGTCCACCGCAGATTCCTGGCCGCGCTGGCCGCGCACACTCCACTGCTGCCCGGCGCCGACGCGATGGCGTTCATCGATGTCGACTCCACCCACAAACGCGTCTACGGCCGGACCAAGCAGGGCGCCGAGTACGGCCGGTTCAAAGGCATCCGCACCCTGCACCCTCTCCTCGCCACGATCTGCACCCCGCACGCGCGGCCGGTGATCGCCGGGGTCCGGATGCGACGCGGCAAAGCAGCCGACTCCCGGGGCGCCCCGAAATTCGTGAGCGAGGCCCTGGCCACCGCCGTCGAGGCCGGCTGCACCGGCATGCGCATTCTGCGGGCCGACTCGCAGTTCTACAACGCCGGGGTGATCGCCGCCTGCCACCGGGCCGGAGCCCACTTCTCGATCACCACCGGCATGAACCCCTCCATCAAACGAGCCGTCCACAGCATTCCCGACGACGCCTGGCAACACATCAGTTACCCGACCGCGGTGCCCGACCCCGAGACCGGTGAACTCATCTCGGACGCCGAAGTCGCCGAGATACCCCAATACAGCGCCTTCGCGAGCCGCAAAAGGAGCGAGCGGGTCACCGCCCGGCTGATCGTGCGCCGCGTCCGTGACCTGGCCAAACCCGCCGTCATGGGTGAACAGGGCGAGCTGTTTCCCGTCTGGCGCTACCACCCCTTCTTCACCGACCAGCCCGCCGCAACCCTGCAAGCCGAGCGGGAACACCGGCACCACGCGGTGGTCGAGCAGGTCATCGCCGACACCAAAGCCGGCGCCCTGACCCACCTGCCCTCCGGCACTTCCACGCCAACGCCGCCTGGCTGACCCTGTGGGCGATGACCTACAACCTGCTGCGGGCCACCGGTGCACTGACCTCGCCCTTCCATACCAAGGCCACCACCGCCACCCTCCGCAGCCACCTGGTTCAGGTCCCGGCCCGGATCGCCCGCTCCGCACGACGCATCACCCTGCACCTGCCACACAACTGGCCCTGGCAGCACGCCTGGACACACCTCTTCGACACTGTCCACGACCCACCCGCACCGGCCTGATCCCCCCTGACCACCCCGCCCGCCAGGGCCCGACCGGAACCGAACCCGTGGAAAAGCTGGGCAGACCAGCAGCTACAACCTGCCCATCCACGACCACCGACCGAAACCAGCCCACAAAACGACCAAGAGATCATCTTCAGAGCGCGTCGGTGGATCGAGGCTAAGGGCCAGTCGACCCGCACGCGGTTCCGCCGTGGCCGCCGGGAGTGGGGAAGCCCATGGGGTCCGACGCCCGTGGTGTCAGAGGGACCAGCCAGGATGGCCGTCATGACCAACGGAACGACCTGGCTCGCTGCCCGCCAATCCATCGCCTTCGGGGGCTACCACGTGGTGCTTGCCCGTGGGCTCTCCCCGGAAGAGCTCGCCGACCGCCTCGCGGCGACCGTGTTGTACGACACGAAGCACACCGCCGTGGCGGCCGGGGAGCACACCGGAGAGTCCCTTCTGGAGCTCATGGACGACACGTACGGCGATTCCTCCGACGGCATCGGGCTGCGCCTCGGCCACACCGGGGACTGGACATACGCGGTAGCGTACGGCGGCTGGCAGGGCGAGTTCGGCCCACTGGCACCGGTATCGCGCGGCGGCGCGCACGTCTGCCTCCTGGAGTACGAGGAGGAGAACGGCAAACCGGTCCCGCCGCACTTCGCCTGCTTTCACGACGGCCGCCTGCTGAGCGCCTGCAATCTGCACCTGGCCGCCTCGTGGGGCTACCAGGGGGTCGACGGCGACCCCGCGACGGCCGCCCGACTGCAGGAGCTGCTGACCGCTGCCGGCCTGCCGGACCCGGAGCGGGACCGAGAGGACGTGCACCGCATCGCGCTGGGCGTCGTCGAAGGATTCTTCGGACTCTCGCTACCGAAAGACCTGATCGTGCACGGCACCCTGCCGGCCGTTCTTCTGGAACCGGCGTAATCCACGGCCAGGCCAACGCGGGGAGGTGTCCGCCGCCGTACGCCGATGCCGAGAAGCCGGGTTCGTCCTCGAAGCACAACCAGGCCCGATCGCCGCCGCGGTCCTTCCACGCGGGGCCAGTCCTCCTTCCCCCAGCCGGTGACGGCTTCCTCGCTGCGCTCCACTGCGCGGCGGGCCGGGACCTGTTGGCTGAAGCCGTGTCGGCGCAGCATCTGCGCGATGGTCGAGAGCGTCATGCTCTTACGGACCGCGGCACGACATCGCCACTGGTGTCCGCCCGCAGCAGCGCCCAACCGCGAACTCAGCGCGCAGCGATCCAGTTCCTCTACCCGGACCAGTCCGGCACCGTGCAACGCCGGGCCCTCCCCGGTCATCTCACCGATCAGACCTGGGTGGAGCGGCTGGTGACCACCGCCGAGCCGGGTGCCTGCGTGGCTGCTCCGCCGGCCGCCATCTACCGACCGCCTCCCTGATCGTGCGGGGCACCAGCCCCGCGCAGTGTGGCCGGTGGTATCCGACTGAAATGTTCCGGCTGGATCGCACCGGCCTCGGTATTCGGGCCTGAGTTCTAGGTTTCGGTGGGGTGTCTGGCGTGGCGTGCCGCGACCGCGGCGTACGCGGGACGCGTTGGGCCTGCCGTGGCGCGGCTTGCGGCAACGGTTTTTCCTGAGGGCGGGCTGTTGGGCGGGAGGCTGCGCGGCTGGTTCAGTGAACAGCGCAGACGCAGGGAAGCAGGACGACAGTGTGGACAAGCGGTGGCGGTTCGGGGGCAGGCCCGCGTATGGGGGGTGAGCGCACTGCTGTGATCGGCCGGCAGGAGGAGACGGCTGCGGCGGGCAAGTTGGTGGCCCGTCACCGGCTGGTGACCGTGACCGGGACACCGGGAGTTGGCAAGAGCACGGTGGCTGCTGCTGCTGCGGCGGTGTCGTCGTCGGTGGGGTGGGAGTGCACGGTTCAGGTGCGGAGGCAGGGATCCGGCCCGGGCGGCACAGTGTCTGCCCAATGCCGTGACTCTGCTGCTGGCGGGACGCTCGGTACGCAGAGGCCGCCGGGACCGATGACCGCGAAGTCGCGGGAGGGCGGTTCCTCACCGATGATGGGGAATCTGCGCGCTGGTCGATGACCGTCGAGTAGGACCGGAGGTTCGACGTCATGATCAAAACACGACGAGCCCTGCGGTGTCTGGCTGCCGGCATGGTGGCCGCGACCGCCGCATTCGTCCCCGCGGCAGGGGGAGCGACTGCTGCCGAGCCATCCGCGGCGAAAGCGGCAGTCTCTGGGAATGCGCAGCCCTCACCAACCACACCACCGACGCCCCCCACGCCGCCCTCCGAGACGGTGAAGGTACTGCTTGAGCAGGAACTGCCGAATGTCCGGGGCAAGACGTTCACCTCGGAGGTCGTCGACTTCCCGCCCTCCGCACGCGCGGTGCCGCATCGCCATGGCGAGGCGTTCGTCTACGCCTACGTGCTCGAGGGCACTGTACGCAGCCAGCTCGACAACGAGCCGGTCCGCACCTACCGCGTCGGCGAGCACTGGGTCGAACCACCGAACTCCTTCCACGCGCTCACGGAGAACGCGAGCTCGACGGAACGGGCCAAGCTGCTGGCCGTCATCGTGTCGAACACAGGCGATCCGACCAAGGTCGATGAACCGAAACCGACGGAGTGAGCTGGATCAGCATCTCCGCCCCGTCCCGGGCCGGCTAGCCGTCGGCCCGGGACGGGACGGAGCAGGAGGGGCACATCGCGGCGGTCCGCGGTACACGACGGCAGGTTCGAGGACGGGAAGTCTGGTGGTGCGGGCCGGCATCCTCGGCGGCACGGTCCGGACGACCACCGTCGGGGAGCCGACGGCCTGCATGCGGACCCGGCGAAGTACATGACGCACTTGTACTTAGGGGTGGAGGGCGCCTTCTTGCCGGCTGCCCGCTCCTCTCCTGGTAAGCGCCACGCGCAGGCTGACCTTGCGGCAGCCGCCAGCCGCCAGCCGGGCAGGATGGTGGCCACGGTGATGGTGGCTTCCAGCCGGCTGAACTTGTCGCCGATGCACTTACGGTTGCCGGCGCCGAAGGGGACGACGTGTTTGCGGGGGCGTGCGGCGACCTGGCGCATCGCGCGGCCCGCGGCTTGGTACGCTACCCGGCGGTGACAAACCTGATGAGCAGCAGGGCGATGTCGTCCGTCCGCGGGGCAGTCTGCCGTGCGTGGTCGATCAGGGCCGTGGCGAGCTGGTCCACGGGCTGGGGCCGGGCCTGGGCGAGCTGGGCGGCGAGCCCGGCCATGGCGTCGTCCAGGTCGCCACCGGGCGTCTCGACGAGTCCGTCGGTGTACAGGGCGAGGACGGTGCCGGGCTCTAGCGGGATCTCGGTGGTGGGATAGTCCGCTTCGAGGTCGATGCCGAGCAGCACCCCCGGCGGCACGCGGAGAACCTCGGCGTGTCCGTCGGGGTGGCGCAGGATCGGCGGGGGGTGCCCGGCGGTGGCCAGGACGGCCCGGCGGTGTGCGAGGTCGAGCTGGACGTACAGGCAGCTGACGAAGCGGCCCGGGTCCAGGTCGACCAGCCGGCGATTGGCCTGCGCGAGGGCCTGCGCCGGCGTCGCCCCGGCGGCGGCGTGGGAGCGAATGGTGAGGCGGCAACGGCCCATGAGTGCGGCGGCGGTGACGTTGTGGCCCTGGACGTCGCCGATGACTGCGGCCGCGGTGGTGTCGTCCACCCGGACCAGGTCGTAGAAGTCGCCGCCGATGTCCATGCCGCGGACGCTGGGCAGATAGCGGGCGGCCACATCCAGTCCGGGAAGGTCGGGCAGCGAGTCGGGGAGCAGAGCCGCTTGCAGGGTCTGCGCGAGCTCTTGGGCGGTGTCGTACAGGCGGGCCCGTTCCAGCGCCTGCGCGATCAGTCCGGCGAGTGCGGTGAGGACGGTCCGCTGACTGCCGGAGAAGGGGTGGGGCCGGTCGAAGGCGAGCACGCACAAGCCCACCGGGCGCCCGGAGGCGATCAGCGGCAGATAGGCCCAGGCGTGCAGACCGTCCTGGCGGGGGGCGAGCGGGTAGGCGCGGACCACCTCCTCGAAGGTGGCGAAGAAGTTCGGCACGCCGCCGGCGAGGGTGCCGACCGCGGCCGGGGAGGTCAGCGTCGCTCCGTCGAAGAGCTCCGGGGGATAGGGGTTGTAGCCCCGGCAGCCAATAAGGCGCAGCCTGCCGTCCTCGACCGCGAACAGGGCCAGGGTGCTGGCGTGAAAGGCCGGCAGCATCTCGTCGGCAACCAGGTCGACCACGTCGCCCACGCCGACGGCTTCGGAGAGGGCGGCGGCCAGGTGCAGCACCTGATAAAGCTCGCCCAGGGGAATTGGCTCGCCCCGGGGCGTCCCCGTCCCGGCGGGCGCTGCCGTGGAGGTGCGGCCGGGATCGGCCGGCACAATGCGGACGCTCACCCCGGAGCCGTCGGGGTAGAGCTCGAATGCGAGCCACCGGTCCGGCGGGACCATGGCGGTGAAGAATCCTGGCTGCCGACTGACCACGGCGGCACGGAAGCGGTCCTCGAAGGCCGGGTCGGTGGACCAGGACAGGGCCTGCCAGGGGCGCCTGCCGAGCAGATCGGGGATGCTGCCGCCCAGCAGATCGGCGGCCGTGGCGCTGAGGTAGGTGAATCTGCCCTCGAGGTCGAGGGTGCAACTGCCTCCCGGCAGGCGTTCGGCGAAGTGCGCTGCGGCCAGTGCCTCGGTCGGCTCCCACGTCCGGGTGGGCGGCTGGGGCAGCATGCGCGGCAGCGCCCCGGGAGTGACCGGGCGGCCGGCGTCGGCGGCGTCCCGCAGCAACCGCCCCAGGCGCCGACAGGCGGCGCCGACCCGCTCGGAGCCCGGGTCGGCAAGCTCGGCGGTGTCGCAGCAGGGCCAGAACAGCAGCAGCGCGCCCCAGGCGGTGGTGCCGGTGAGGATCGGCGCCGCGGCCACCGCGAATTGGTACGGCAGGGCGATCGCCGTGCGCGGGTAGCGACGGGCGAGCTCCTCGGGGCGGCCGAGCCACACCAGCCGTCGCTCGCGCACCGCCTCGGCCACCGGAACAGGACTGGACAGCCCCACCCCAAGCCAGGGCGCGAGATACTCCGCCGGCATGCCGGCGGTCACCTCGAGCCGCAGCGCCTGCCCGTCGGGCGCCAGCAGGAAGACCGCTCCCGCGTGCGCGCCCGTGTCGCACACAGCGAGGTCCAGCAGCCGGTCCAACTCCACCCGGAGTGCCGACCCGGCGGCGTCGGGAGGGTCGGACCCGTACGCCTGAGCAGCGCCATCGTCCGGTGCAGCACTCATAGCACAACCGTACGTCCGGACCGGCCCACCCTGCCCGAGAGGCCCGGCCGCCGGTCCCGCTCCTCGCCGCCGTGCCGTCGAGACAGCCGCCGAGCCGGCAAGGAGTAGCCATGGTCCTGCCCGGTTGTCCGCCTCCTGAGCGAGTTGATCCGCGAGCGCACAGCGGTCGGGCGCGTCGGCGGGCGCGGAAACCCAGCGAGCGGATCGCTGAGCGGCGGATCGCCGGAGAGCTGCCGGCGCGTCGGCCCCGGGCCGAGAGGCGCTGCAACGGAGCCCCGTACTACTCCGAGGATTCACTCAGGTCTCCCGCGACTTCGGGGTGTCACCAAGGCCGCGGCGCCCGCTGCGGCCCGGGGTGACCGGTGGCCCGATCAGCTGAAGCAGCTTGCCGCAGCGGGCCGATCGGTGGCTCAGTCGCGGCGACCGTAAACACTTGTGATCGCGACGCGGCTGAAGGCGTCCATCACCGTTGCCGGCCAGGCAACCGCCGAGACCTGATCTGCGGAGACCACAGCTGCGGCCGCGTTGTAGTCCTCGTCGCTCACGTGCCCCTCCGGCACGCGCGCGATCGCCTCAGACAGGCGCAGGGCCGCGCAGTCAGTGCGTTGTGGCCAACCGAGCGGTGTTCGAGGCAACCGCAATGGTGATCATTCGATCACGGGTGCCATCTGCGGGATGCGCATGACGGGCTGGTGAGCCAGTCGTGCTCGGCTGCGTACTGCCGTAACCGGCTGCAGCGATGAACGTTCAGATTGTCCCGGACGACCACGATGGGGTCGCCGAGCCGGAGGTTGGCCCGGACGAGAAAGTCGCGGTAGTCCTGCCAGGTGAAGCCTCGATGATCACCCCGGTGATGGCCCTGGCCGTCGTCTCACAACTCGCCGTAGCTGCTTGACGAGTTGAGGGCGTGAGGTGTCACCGCGAGCTCAAAGACGGCCTCGGGCTGGACCACTTCGAAGGCCGCAACTGCCTGGGCCGGCACCGGCATGTGACCCCCGCCTCCCTCGCCCAGGTCTTCTGCACGCTGCTCCGGCTCGACCCCAAAGCCCCTGCGCCGGCCTGACCCTCTACGCGGTCCTCCGCGAACTCCAGGCCCTCCTGGCCACCCGGATCTGTGCCTGCTCGATGATCTGGATCAAGGACCTCACGCGGACCGCCCAGTGATCACACCCCTGTCAGTGGGTGGTGACCACCATCCGGAACCGGGCGGCGCCGTCCATCATCTTCCGGTAGGCCTCGTCCACCTGGCCCAACGGCACGGCCTCGACCATAGGGCGGATCCCGTGCCGGGCGCTGAACGACAGGGTTTCCTCAATCTCCTGCGCGGTCCCGCCCGAATGGCCCCGGACGAGGAGCCCGCGCATGATTAGCTGGCCCGGGTTGATGCCCAGCGGCTCGATGTCCACGCCGACGACCACCAGCTCGCCGCGGTGGCTGAGCCCGTCCGCGGTGGCCGTGATGGCGCCGGAGTTGGCGGCGGTGGCCAGGACCACCTTGGCGCCGCCGAGGGACTGGAGTGCTTCCGCGACGGGGGTGTCCGCGAGGCTGTCGATGTAGTGGTGGGCACCGAGCTGACGGGCGAAGTCCTCCTTGTCCGACCCGCGGGCGATGGCCACGGTTTCGAAGCCCATGGCGACCGCGTACCGCACCGCCAAGTGACCGAGGCCTCCGATGCCGAGCACGGCGACCAGGTCGTCCGGCCGTGCGGAGCTGCGCCGCAGACCGTTGTATGTGGTCACCCCGGCACAGGCCAAGGGCGCGGCATCGGCCGGCGCCAGCTCGTCGGGGATACGGGCCAAGGCATCGGTCGGTGCGATCACGTACTCGGCGAACCCGCCGTCGTAAGCCCATCCGGGGACCTTCAGGTTGACACACATCATGAAGTCACCCTGTCGGCAGGGTGTGCAACGGCGGCAACTGCCGCCGAACCAGCCCACCGCCACCCGGTCGCCGACCTGCCAGACGCTGTTCGTCCTTTCCCCCAGTGCGTCGATGCGCCCGGCAATCTCGTGCCCGGGGACCACCGGAAAGCTGACGCCCCCCGGCAGCAAATCGTTGACGAACGCGGCGTCGCTGTGGCAGATCCCGCAAGCCTCCACGGCGATCCGTACATGGCCGGGGCCGGGCTGAGGAACGTCACGCTCGACGATCTCGAGCGGACCGCCGGCGGCGGCGACCTGCGCAACTCGATAGGTGCTCATCTGGCTCTCTCCAGTGACACGAAAAGCCCGTAAGAGCTACCAGCACACCAGTTGAGGAGCGGCTTCGCGCGTCGAGGCGTCCGTAGGAGTCCTCCGGGCGAGCCGCCGACGCACCGTCCGCCGCCGGATCCGTCCGTCGAACCGGCGTGGGCCCGCGTCCGCCCCTCGCGGGCCCACGCCATCAGCCGTCCCAGCCGCAGGTACTTCTCGCCGTCGTCTGCCCGTCCCTGAAGTTCCCCCTGGTGAGCTGGACCGCCTGATGCCGGGGCGCAAGGTCCCGCTAGGAAATGGTTCCAGTTGGTGAGCAGGAAGAACGGCACGAGCAGGCGGTGGACGGCCGGAGCCCCACGGCGAACCCAGGGACCGCTCTGTCAGCGGGCCAAGAAGAGCGGCGTCGCCACAAGCAACCACTGCACTCGCACTTGTCGACTCTCCACAAGACGCAGGTGAAGCAGCAAGCTCCCACATCGGCGCGCAACTGCCCGCCGGATCAGCATCCGTCCGGCCGCCACCGAGCTTGCGAGGACCGCCGCGTGGCACGCAGCCGCGGAAAAGGGGGCCTCGACCTCATACGACCGGATTTCGGCAAAGTCGGCGTGAGGTCGGCAAAAGCCCTGCCACAGCCGCCGACAGACGGCCACACCGTAAGTCGCGTCGGGCCCGCGGTGCTGTCAGCTGTGACGAACAGCCAGCACGATCTTGCCCTGGTTGGTGCGCTGCTCAAGGTGGGCATGAGCCTTGCCTGCCTCAGTGAGTTCGTAGGCAGCGTCGACGGGCACGGTGAGACGCCGGTGTGCGACCCGGGCGAGGAGATCCGTGAGGTCTCCTCGCGCGTCATATCCGTCCTCTATCAGGCCTGTGATCTGAAACCCGTAGATTCGCGCGTTCTTGGGGTAGAAGTCACGCGTGTCGATGGTGCTAGGTTGCAGCGCGACATTGGCCGCGGAGATGACGCGTCCACCGTGGGCAAGGCTTGTCAGACTCTCACCGAAAGCGTCACCGCCGACGAGGTCAAGGGCGACGTGAACGCCCTGGCCGTCCGTGAGTTGCAGGATCTTGCCCACGCGCTCGTCGCTCGAGGTGGTTCGGGAGTCGAGTACATGCTCGGCTCCCAGTCCGCTGACCCAGTCACGCCTTGCCTGAGACCCTGCAGTGGCAATCACGGTCGCGCCGACTTCTGCGGCGATCTGCACGGCCGCACTGCCGACCCCGCCGGCCGCGGCATTGATGAGGACGGACTCTCCCGGCTGCAGGTCGGCCAGCCGGCGGAGCGTGTACCACGCGGACAGCGATGCGATCGGCAGCGCCGCCGCAGAGATGAACGAGACGCCCTCGGGTATGCGCGCTACTTGGTCAGCGTGCACGGCCGCCCGCTCCGCGTAGAAGCCGGGTTCATTGATGGCCCCGATCGCTACTACCCGATCCCAGGCCGGGGAGGATTCGGACTCCTGCGGAGCAGGGCAGGAGAAGCCGAATCGCCGCCAGGGCGATTGGGCGTCCGCCCTTCGCGCAGGTGAGGCACCACAAAGATCAAATGGGGGTCAACTGTCGTACCTCCCGGGTAGGTTGAGATTCATGGCTGCGGGAGCGATGACGGAGGGTGCGGGGCACGCCCGGTACACCTATCGTCTTCGCGTCTCGGCCGGCGCCGAGAAGGCCCTTCTCGGCGAGTGGGACCGCTGCCGGTGGGTGTGGAACGAGTGCGTGGCCAAGTCCAAGGCCGCGCACCGGCGCAACAAGGCGACCGGCGAGAAGCAGACATGCGGCCCGGCCCAGCTCGACACGATGCTGACCCAAGCCCGGCGCACCACCCCGTGGCTGGCCCGCGGATCCTCGGTTCCTCAGCAGCAGATCATCCGCGACTTCGGGAAATCCCGAGCCAAGGCCCACAAGGACAGCAGGGACCGGTTGCCCATGCGGCAGCGGGCAGGGATGCCGCGCTGGAAGAAGAAGCGCGAGGCGGGCCCGACCTTGAACTACACCAAGCGCGGCTTCCGCCTCAACGACGGCCGGTTGCATCTGGCCGGCGGCATCAGTCTGACGGTGGTGTGGTCCCGCGACCTTCCGGCCGACCCGTCCAGCGTCCGCGTCCACCAAGACAGTGTGGGGCACTGGTACTGCTCCTTCGTCGTTGCCGCCGAGATCCAGCCGCTCCCGGCGACGGGCCGGGTGCTCGGCGTGGACTGGGGCGTGAAGGAGACCGCAACCACCACCAGCGACGACCACGACCTTCCGCATGCCGGGCATGGGAAGAAGGCTCAGGCGAAGCTGACCCGGTACGACCGGATGATGGCGCGCCGCAAGCCGAAGAAGGGGCAAGCGGGGTCGAAGGGCTACCGGGAGGCACAGCGGCTCCGTGCGCAGCTGCACAAGAAGGTCGCCCGGCAGCGGGAAGACACCGGCCGCAAGTGGGCCAAGAAGGTCGTGCGCGACCACGACGCCATAGCGGCAGAGGACTTCCGGCCCAAGTTCCTCGCCAGGACCACCATGGCGCGCAAGGCAGCGGACGCGGCCATCAGCAGCACGAAGAGGGCACTGCTGGAGATGGCGCGCAAGCACGGGCGCATCGTGCACCTGGTGCACCCCGCGCACACCACGATGGACTGTGCGCAGTGCGGAGCGAGAACCAAGCACGCACTGCCTCTTTCCGAGAGAACGTATGCCTGCACCGCGTGCGGAGCCGTCTGCCCCAGGGACAAGAACTCCGCGCACGTGATGCTGGTCCGGGCGGGTCTGAGCCCGGCAGGTATCGAGGGCGTAAGACATCCTGGCCCGCTGGGCCAGGAGGCGGCCTGAGCCTGGAATCCCCACTCAACTCTGAAGGAGAGAATCCCCTCCCTTCAGGGAGGGGAGCAGTCAAAGTCCTCGAGGCTGCCTCAGAGTCCCAAGGGAGCGATCATGCCTGGAGCGCAGCTGAGCTGGAGTGTCCACGTAGCGCCGTCGATCCCCACCGAGATCGCGGACCTGCCGCCCGATCTCCCCCGGCGCATGTGGTCGCCCATCACGGCGACACTGATCACGGGCGAGCGCGATGCGGTACTGGTTGACGCGATGATGACTGCCGAGCAGGCCGACCGGCTGGCGGACTGGGTTGCGGCGAGCGGCAAGAACCTCACCACGGTCTTCGTGACCCACGGGCACGGTGACCACTGGTTCGGGCTGGGCACCCTTCTCGAGCGCTTCCCGGGGGCGCGCGCGGTCGCTGCGCCAGCTGTGGTGGAGCAGATGACGCACCAGATGGCGCCGGAGCTTGTCGCGTCGTTCTGGAACAAGCGCTTCCCCGGCCAGATCCCGGACAGACTCGTGGCCGCAGAGCCGCTGGCTGGCGATCGTCTGGAGCTGGAGGGCCACGACATTGTCGTCGTGGGACTTGGGCACACGGACACCGACGACACCACCTGCCTGCACGTACCGTCGATCGGCTTGGTCGTAGCCGGTGACGCCGTCTACAACGATGTGCACCTCTACCTCGCTGAATCGCCCGCCGAGGGCCGCCGGGCCTGGCTGAACGCGCTGGACACCATCGCCGCACTGGACCCTGAAGTGGTGGTCGCGGGACACAAGAACCCCGACCGCCCTGACGACCCGGAGGCAATCGCCGAGACCCGGCGCTACATCCACGACTTCGAGGCAGTCGCCGAGCGCACTACGACCACTCTTGACCTCTACCGCGGGATGTTGGAACTGCATCCCGGCCGGGTCAACCAGGGCGCACTGTGGGGCTCGGCCAGGTCCGCCAAGGGCTGACCTGGCGGCCCTGGCTGCCAGCCTGTGGATATCCCGGGTGGGCCACATCCCGCAGCCTGAGGCGCCAAAGTTCGTGGCCAGTCAGCGTTCGCAGGCAAGTGGGGACGAGCGACCGGCAGCCTCACATGCGCATCTTCACCACTCCGCTGGACGAGCACGTGCTCGAGGCCTGCCAAAGCCGGCGTGCCACGCGTCTCGAGGGTCGTACGAAGGAGTGGTCACCGATCGGCACCGTTGAGTGGTCGCCTTCTGGAGCCACGATGCCCGGCGCGGACGAATGAGAACACATGAGGATCGAGCGCCGCTGTTACCGCGGAGGGCGACGTCACCCTGCGAGGCTGGCTGTCCACTTGCGAGCGGAGCGGTACCCAAGACTCAGATGCTTCTGTTCGTGGATTCACCCGAGTCGCGCAGTCTACGCGGGCGACCAAACCGGGGCATGTGCCGAACTTCAGGGAAGCTGACACCAACCACTCGGGGAGTTACACTTTAAAACGTAATAAGTAAATACGCTATGGGCATGTTGCCATAGTTGCCGTCACGGAAAGAGATCCGAGAATGTCCTGGCCTGCGACGGTCCGATACGGCCTGGAGCCCGCCCCGAGCGGGCTGGCCTTCGTGCAGGACCTGCTCAACACACTGTCCGCCGGCAAGCCGCGCGAGCCCGACCTTCTGCAGACCGCTGAGGGCGCTCGTGCTTGGCTTGACCAAGCATTGAAGAGCTGGAGCAGCGTGTCCCACCGGCCCGCACCCAGCATCGATCTGACAGTCGAGGACGTGCAGGGCCTCCGCGACTTCCGTCATGATCTGGGCCAAATCCTGCAGGCGCACGTCGGCGACTCGGCACCGGAGTCCGGCCCGGTGGCTTCACTGATGACCTTGCCCACCGCCTTGCGGCTCGACGAGCACGGGTCCATTCACGCCGAGCCACGCGGAACGGGATGGAGGCAGGTGGCGTCACTCGCCCTCATCGAGGTCTACCAGGCGCAGTGCACCGACACGCTGCGCCGCCTTAAGTCTTGCCGAAACACGCGCTGCTCGGCTGCCTTCTACGACCGCTCCCGCAATAACAGTGGCGTCTGGCACGACGTCCGCGTCTGCGGCAATGCGGCCAACCTGCGCAATTATCGTGCACGCAAGCGGGCTGGCGCCGAACAGGTCTGAGAGCCGACTTTCCGGCGCGGCCCTCGCCGCTGTACTTCACTGATCGGCGGCTTGGTCCGCCAGCCGCTAGCCTCCCCATTTGGAGGAACGCTTTCGCGCCTCCCGCGCTGTCGGTGCGATGAGGGTGTCGGTGCCGTGGCGGTGGGCGTCGGGGATCTGGGCCAGGGCGGTATCCAGGACGGTGATGTGGTCGGCGGCGGTGTTCGCGCTGGCGTTGCCGGAACGCAGCACCCCGGCCAGGGCCTCGCCGGTGTTGTCCGGGAAACACAGCATCAGGTGGTAGCCGAAGCCGCGCTTGTAGGTGGGCGCTGTCTGCTCCTTCTCCGAGTGGCAGGTGACCAGGGTGGCGTCGATGTCCAGAACCAGGCCGGGCAGGTCGCGGCCGCCCGCGCGGGCAGTGGGGATGCCGTTCTTGGAGGCGCTGGCGAGGATGCGACCTTTGCCTCACTCCGCTGAAGAGAACGCTCGTGCACGGGCGCTGCTTTGGCCCCGTACTTCGCCGTAATGGCCTCCGGCCGCCGCTGTCGGCATTCGCGTGAACGTACCCTGCTGGGTACGCGGATACGTCCCCGGCAGGCTGGACGTCGGAGCGCGCGGTCCATCCGATGGCTGGCTGCCCCCGGGACAGCGGCTGCTGTCCCACATCCTGAAGGTGACTATGCACGTTCGAGCGGTTACTTGTCCTGGTCGCGCACGTTGTTGATAGCTGCTTGAAGTTGCAGCCAGGTCGGATCTGTTGCGGTTGCGGTGGTCACTGTCGCCAGATCATCTGATTCCCAGGTGCGGGCTCCGTCGGTTACGACGAGGTGTGTCTCCAGGTCGCTGTCGTCAGGAACCTCGGAGGTGGCGTCCAAGAACGCTGTGACTGCGGCCCTCGACGTATCGCCGTCCGTGGTGGGGGTCTTTGCGGAACCGGCGCGCACGGACAAGAGCACAAGATCGCCTCCACCGCTGGCGATGACGAGCTCGCCCGTCGTCGTGGTGCCCAGCCCGGACACCGGACAGCCGGCCAGTACGTCGTGCTCGACCGCGTGCCGAGTTTCGAGGTCGACTTCGACAAGAGTCCCGGTGGGCGTTCCGACCCAGAGCACGCCAGGTTGGGCTCCGAACGCGATGTTGTGTCGCGACCAGGCGCGCATCTGTTCAAGCCACTCTTGCGGGTATGGGTAGCCCGGGCTGGGGTCGCCGAGAGTTGTCGCCAGAACGCGGTGAAGCGAAGGAAACTCGAATACCTCCAGTGAGTTGTCGTATGCGTTGCCTCGAATCGCAAGATGGCGTCCGTCTGCGCTGAAGATCGGCGTCTCGTAGCCGTCGGCATCCAAGATCAGCGCCCGGCGAAGCACTCGCATCGCAGCAGGCGCGGTCTCGTGATCGACTCGCGCGAAGAGTCCGAGCGTCGCGCCTTGATCGCTGCAGAGCGTGGCCACCAAGCCGCCGGCGGGATGCTCCGCGACCCCGGTGTCCCAAGGTGGGCCCGTACTGACGGTTCCCGAAGCGAGGTCGAGGACGTCAGAGCTGCCCCATGCGCTCTCTTCATTGCCTGAAGACGGCGATGCCCACAATGTCTGCCCGTCCGGGCTGAATGCCAGACTGCGGTAGCGGGCCGTGGGTGGAAGACCTTCCAGTTCGGAGAGCCCGGCAGGAGTCCACTGCACCACTCCGCCCTCGCCCGCCACTACGAGCAGCGGCTGGTCTGGATGCCATGTCACAGCGGGTGTCCGCTTCGTCCGGTCCCAACCGACGGCATCGCCGTAGACAGTCGACTCGGCGCCAACAGAACCGAGTTCGTGCAGCTGCCCTGCCTCGCAGTCCCAGACGTGGACCGCCGGACGTTCCGAGTCCAAGCCGGCGACCAGGGGAAGCCGCGGATGGCATGCCAACTGCTCAACAGGACGCCCGTTACTGACTCGCACACGTGCCACGGCCTCAACAACAGTCACCCCAACACCGTAGTTCTCAGTGGCTCGTGGGACGCCCATCGAGGGACCTTGAGTTCGGGCACTCAGGTAAGTGGAATTCACATGTCACGCTGCGGGGCGTTTGCCGTCGAAGGTGACGACCGCGCGCCCCAGGATCCGGCCCTCTCGCAGGGCACGGTAGGCCTCCTCCAGGTCTTGGAAGGCGTACGTGGTGACGTCGACGGTGATCAGGCCTCGTTGGGCGAGCCTGACCAGGTCCTTCAGTTCCCGCATCGCATAGCTGGCCGTGGCGACGACGTGCACGCCCAGGGGCGGGTCCATGAAATGGAACGGCAGGGTGCCGCCGCCCGTACCGACGAAGTTGATGCAGCCGGTGGGACGGACGACGTCGGTGGCGAGCTGCAACGTGGCGTCGACACCGACGAAGTCGATGATTGCGTCGGCACCGCGACCGCCGGTGAGCTCCCTGATCGTCGCTGCCGCCGAGGGGTCGCTGGTGACGGTGTGGTGGGCGCCTCGGCTGCGGGCGTGGGCAAGCTTGTCGGCCAGGTCGACCGCGATGATGGTGGCCGAGGTGTTCAGGCGCAGGAACTGCAGGGCGAACGAGCCGAGGCCGCCGATGCCGACCACGACCACGAAACCGTTCGGGTGGATGTATGGCAGGACGGCGTTGACGGCGCCGTACGCGGTCGCGGCGGCGTCGCCGAGCGGTGCGGCCTGGATCGGATCGAGGTCACCGATGGGTATGAGGTCGCGGCGCCGCGCGAGGAGGTAGGGGGCGAGGCCGCCGTCGTCACTCAGGCCGTAGTAACCGGGACGGTTGTCGCAGTAGTTGTCCTGGCCGGCCAGGCAGTATTCACACGTGCCGCAGGTCATGCCCGAGTTCACTACGACCGCCTCGCCCACGACCATGTCCGTGACCCCTGGGCCGAGCTCGGCCACGTAACCGACGTTCTCGTGCCCGAGCGTGTAGGGACGGTCCTTGTGCGGTACGAACTGCACGCCCTTGTCCATGATTTCCAGATCGGTATGGCACAGACCGGCCGCCGCCATCTGGATCAGGACTTCGCCGGAGTCAGGGCTGGGCACAGGTATCTGCGCCCATTCGGCCGGGGAATTGAGCGAAGGGATCCGATAGGCCCGCATGGTGGCTTCGTTCATACGAGGAACTTCCTTCCTTGTTCTGCCCCGTGCAATGAATTGCGAAGGGCCCACAGGTCCTGGGCAGGCCCAGGCCTTACCCCCAGTAAGATCGATCAGCGAGTCCCGCCCGGCGGCTGCGGGAGACTTTCAGGGCCCTGCCGGCTCAGGGAGCTTCACGGGTGCGCAATTCGCGAGGGCCGTACACGGGCCGCCCCATGGCTGCGAGGCGAAATACCGCGACATCATGAGGAGGCGCTGCGCGACGTACGCCAGGCCAGGACTCACCCTTACGATCTGCCGCACTATGGGAAAACGCACCGCGTCGCCTCATCTTCACAACCGATTGGAGCCTATCAGATACGTCCTGGACGTGACAACTGATAGGCTGGCATCAGTTGCTATACTGTCCGAGTGACCGATGCTGACCAGCCAAAACTCCGGGCCGACGCGGCTCGCAACGTTCGCCGTATCGTCGATGCCGCGCATGCGGTGTTCCGCCGTGGTGGCCTGAACGTCCCCATGGAAGAGATCGCGGCCGAGGCGGGGCTCGGTATTGCCACGCTCTACCGGCGCTTCCCTAGCAAGGAAGAGCTTGTAAAGGCCGTTCTCGACCAGGAATTCAACGATGTGATCGCTCCCGCACTGGAACGCGCGCAGCGGGAGAAGGACCCGCGAAAGGCAGTAGGTCTGGTCATGGAGGCCGGGCTTTCCTTCGCTTCGCAAGAGCACTCCGGGAGCGGCCGTGACCGAACTGCCGCCTCCATCGCCGGTGATCGATCATTTTCCGGGGTACTGAGCTGAGCCCGGAGAGACTCATAATTCGGCGTATATGGATCAGTCAAGGTCCAGGCAGGGCGAAGAGTCCACCCACGCTGTGCCGTCAAAGAAGAGGACGGCGAGCCGTGCTGCCCGGGGAGTTGAGCGAAGATGACCGTGGGCCCGCGATGCTGAACCTCCGCCCCAACTCTGACGATTTCGGCGCGGCTTGTCGTGGAGGCCGGCCGGTCACGCCGGGCGAGTGGATCGATCGCTTCGCGCGCCATGTGGATTGGCGGAGGGGAAGGAGCGGTGTGGCTCGGTTCGGGCCGGGCTGCTTCCGGGACCGGGAGCGCGAGATGCGGCTCGAGCGGGCCGTCGCCGACCGGAGCGATGTTCGGAAACGAGTCGCCCAGGGTGGGAAATTTCATCGAGCGGGTTTCGGAATCGTCGCTGAGCGCTGTCCAGTCCGGCAATCCGCCGCGGGCATCCGTCGGCACACGGCCCGCACGATCGTGGTACCCGGAGGGAGAGCCTACGGTGCGGACTGGGGGGCGTGATGGGAGGATGACCAACGGAGGCGAGCTGGCGGCGTTTTTGCGATCGCGCCGGGAGCAACTGAAACCCGAACAGGTCGGGTTGCCGTCGTACGGTCGGCGGCGAACCCCCGGACTGCGACGGGAGGAACTCGCCACGCTCGCCGGCTTGAGCATCGAGTATCTGGAACGGCTGGAGCAGGGCCGGGACACCAATCCGTCTGTCGCGGTGCTCGCCGCGCTCGCCGAGGCGCTGCGGCTCTCGGATGACGAGAAGCGGCACCTTGCGATATTGGCCATGAAACGGCACAGCGCCGCGCTCTTCCCAGCTCCCCGCCCGGTCAGCGATGAGGTACGGCCCACGGTGCGTGCGCTGCTGGACCATCTCGATCCCACGCCGGCGTGCTTGCTCGGGCCGATCTACAACGTTGTGGCATGGAACAGCGCGTGCGAAGCGGTGATCAGGCCGATGGGTGTGCTGGATGAGGACTCGCCCAACTTCATTCGCTACCACTTCCTGAACCCCACGGCGCGCCAGGTGTTCGCCGACCGTGCTTGGGCGGCTACAGCGGATGAGGTGGTGGGCTGGCTGCGGTCCGCCCAACCGGACTGGGGTTTCGACGACGAGTTCCGCACCCTGGTCGACGACCTGGGTGCGGTTCCTGAGTTCGCGTCGCGGTGGGCCGCTCACCCGGTCGCGTTCAGGCAACCGGGCGGCAGCCGTCTCTCTCACCCCGATGCCGGGATCCTCAACCTCAGTCGTGAGGTTCTCCTCGTCGGAGAGGCCAACCACTGGCTCCAGTTGTGGCTGCCGCGCGACGAGAAGACCACGTCCGCCATCAAAGCGCTGCTCTCCGCACCTCCACCTCTCCGCATCGTCCAATCTTGAGTACGGGGATGAACTGCGGGCTGCTGCGGCCTGTCCCGCGGTCAGGACAAACGCCAGCGGGCGGCACTTGCGGTCGGCGGCGAGACGGATCTTGCTGGTCTGGCCACCCCTGGAGCGCCCGAGCAGGGCAGCTTTCAGCCGGAGCTCGCGCCGGTGGCGGTGCGTCGTCGCTCTTCCCGCTGGGGGTCATTTCCGGCGTCCTGCCCGTCGTGTCCCTCCGGTTCGCCCCCTTTTGCCGGGCCTTCTCCCCTCGGCGTCCGCCTGTTCCAGGGCGGTGACGACGTCCTGGACGAGATGCGTCCCGGCAGCGTCGTGGTGGGCCCGGGCGGTGGTGGAGTCCACGCTGACCAGGGACAGGTCCACCTCACTCCGTTTCATGGCTTCCGCGGTCAGGCACCGCGGCAGGGCTTCGAGGACACCGGCGTCCCTCCACTGCCGGAAGCGGTTGCGAACGGTCGGCCAGGCACCGAACTCCTTCGGCATCTCGCGCCACTGCCCGCCCGCCCGGAACCGCCAGATCACGCCCTCTAACCGCTGCGGCAGCCGCTCGGGGTACGGGCCGTAGCTGCCGATCTGCAGCTACGGCCCGATGAACTCCCACTCCTGATCGGTCGGTTGGGCTCGCCTCATGCAAGACGATCCACCGGATCGGCCCCCGCCACCAGGACGGATCCCGCAGATTGATCACGACTCGATACGCGCCCCAGGACGGCTCCCATCTGCGGTGACGCGCAGGATATCCGCTATCGTCCGTGCGCCTGTCGGGTGCGGGACATCGTGCGCATCACCCCAGGCCACAGCACTTGTGATGGTTGGTCATGAAAGATCGAGGCCGGTGACCACCCCTGCCCACCAGCGAAAACACCGCAGAATCCAGCACGAAAATCACAGAGCCGCACTCATCGAATGCGGCTCTGTGGATCCAGGCCCAGCGCTCCTGCCCGCCGCGCCGAGATGACCCGCCGACTCACCACCTGGAACGTGGGCGCCGGCCTGCCCACCGCGGCCCGGCCGCGGCACCATCACGGCCCCCAGCGGGACTTAACCCGCCCTGACCGGGACCACTCCCATCGAGTTGACAACGTCACGGATTCTGCTCGGGAAGGACGAGGGTGCCGAGCTCCTCCATCATCGCCACCAACCCCGGCGAGAAATCGTCGGCTGTCCAAAGCTTCGGCCGCTGCCCAGGCTCCGGGTCGTGTCCATGCTCGATCATCGAGCGCTCTATACCGCCCGGGGTGTACAAGAAAGCCAACTTTGCGTCGCGGGAGGAGATATTCTTGAATCGGTGTCGCACGCCGCGCGGAACGAAGACAAAGTCACCGGCCGACCCCACGAAAGTCTTGTCGCCGTCGAGAAACTCCAGCTCGCCATCGAGCATGAAGAATGCTTCGTCGTGGCGCGTGTGAGAGTGCGCGACGGGACCGTTGCCCGGGGGAACGGTGCCGACAATGAAGCCGAGCGATCCGTTCGTCTCGTTCGCAGAAGCCTTGACTGTGTACTCATCTCCGGCCATCCATTTGACCAGACCCTCGCCCGCAGGAACGTACAGTGATCCGCTTGTGTGGTGTTCGAATGCCATTGACATGGGGAAAGCACCCTCATTGGTAAGGAGAAGGCGGAACGTTGGTTGTCAGACGCACGCCGACAGTGATGAGTCGCCCGCAATGGCGTCAGAAGCGGTCGCGCGGCGCTTGTTCGGTCAAGTTAGAATTAATAGCTGGTTGAAATGTCAAGTACGGTGGGTTCGGGAACTGTACCGGGCGGGCGCCCGTCCTCAGCCCGGCTTACGCCACGCCGCCGGACGTGATCCGGCGCTGGTGCACGAGCCTCTGACGCCCGGCTCTGTGCGCCGGTGTACGAGAGGAACTCGACTCCGATGCCGAGAAGTCGAGCTCCTCATCTGTCGTGACGCAGGTCACCGCATGGAGTGAGCGAAGCTGTTGATGCTGCGGACCGTGGCTGCGTAGACATCGGGCATCGTGGCGCGGAAGAGGACCTCGCCGATGTGACACAGTCCCATGTTCATCCAGCCGATCGTCGGGACGCCTGCCGCGAGCAGCTTGCGGTAGTAGTCGAGTCCCTCGTCACGCAGCGGATCGACCTCGTTGACTGAGATCACGTGCGGCACAAGCCCCTCCAGGTCGGCGGTCGTGGCCCGGGAGGGCCAGCAGGTCGCTTCGTCGATGTTCGCCGAACCTGGGTCGTAGATCTCGGCGAGTACCTGCATCATGTCGCGGTGGTTGAAGTACCCGTCGTTCTCGGCCACGGATGGCAGCTCCTCGCTGTCATGGGCCCACTTGCCGTAGACGTACGGGCACTGCGCGTACACCCCGGAGATCGCGGAGAGGAAGCCCTCCCGTTTGGCCTTGATGGCCAGCGCGAGAGCGAGGTTGGCGCCGCCCGAGTCGCCCGAGACCACGATGTTCGACACACCCAACTCGGCGGCATGCGCCGCGACCCACTTCACACCGGTGGCACAGTCCTCCAGCCCGGCTGGGTAGGGATGCGGGCCGAGCTTGCCCGCACCATTGCGGAACTCGACGCCGATCACGACCAGGCCGGTAGCGGCAAGTTCCTGCCGCCACCGGTTGTAGACGGCGCTCGTGGCTCCCATGATGACCATGCCGCCGCCGTGAATGTGGTAGACGCACGGCAGCGGGCCCTGCACGTCCTTTGGGCGGGACGCATAGAGCCTGATCTCGTGGCCGTCCGCTCCCGTGACGGTGTGCGTCTGGGACACGACGCCCTCGACCTCGGGCAGTCCGGCCGTCAGCGCCTCGAAGACCGGCTCGAAGGCCGACTCGGCGCCGGCCGCGAATTCCAGCAGTTCCGCACGCGTGGAACGGGGACTCACCGGTGGCGCTGTCGCCAGCCCGTCGAGCCCGAACGGCGCCAGCGCCGCTATGACACCCGGATGGACCCGGGGATCGGTCTTGAGCGACCGCTCAGGGTCTCCGAGGCGCCCCGGCGCGCCGTTGCGCGGCTCCGTAGCATTTCCAGCCGTCATGACGGGCTCCTTATGACAACAGGTAGACGTTCGGCAGGTCGTTCACATGCGAGAAGCGACGCGCTCGCGGACGGTGTGCGGGCTCTCCCGCATGTGCGGCCACGAGAGCCATTCGTTCGTCGAGGCGGTTCTCACGTCATGGCTTCGAGGGTCAAGGCTTCTTTGGAGATGCCTCCCCGGCCTCAGCCTCGAAACAGTGCGCCGGTTCCGGGAACCGGGGCGTAGGCCTCCAGTGCGGACAGCACCTGCCAGGACGTGGCGGTCGCGGCGGTGACGACCGGCAGGTCGACGACGGCTTCGGCGGCGGGAATCGCGTCCAGGGACGGCATCTGCACGCAAGCGCTCAGCACCACCGCGTCAGCCCCGCGGGTGTCGAGCCGGCGTGCGATCTCCGGCAGCTGTCCCTGGTCGAGGCGTCCGACGGCCAGGTTGTCGTCCACCTCCAGACTGATGGCGTCCTGGACCTCGATGCCTTCTCCCTCGATGTAGTCGACCACACGTGCGGTGAGCGGCTTGAGATACGGGGTAACGAGCGACACCTTGCGGGCACCGATGTGGTGCAGTCCGGCGACGAGGGCCCCCGCGCTGGAGACGACGTCCACGGGTGCACCCGCGTCCGCCGACGTCTTGGTGAGCCGGTTCTCGATGTCACGGTGCGCGCCGCGGCCCTGGGCCATGATGGCGACCAGGCACGCGTAGGCCATCACGTCCACGGACGCGTCAGCCAGCTCGACCGCCGCGCGATCGGCGTCCGCGTTCATCGCGGCGAGCTCGCTCTCGCTGACTGTCTTCATCCGCATCCGGCTGGAGTGGAAGGTGAACCGGTCACCAGTCGTTGCCGCCACCCGACGCAGCACCTCAGGAACTTCGGTCTCCATCGTTGTGTTGGAACTCGGCACCAGCAGACCCACGCGGTAGGAACTCATTGACTCACCTTTCGTCACACATGTGGTTCGGTCACAGACGGTCTGTATCTTCGACGCACGGTTGGCGCCGCTCACCGGACGTCGCCGCGCGTACATCCGGTTCGGTATGCGTCACGGATTCCTGGCACGAAATCCCGGCGATCCCCGCGGTCCGACGCAGGCCCGGCCGAACATCACGGCCCCTCGCCTCGTCATCTCACGCACGAGGACCGCGCGGTGCGCATCGCTCAGCGACACGGTAGGGCGCCGACGCGGCAGCAGCCTCTCCCTGCGAGTACGGAGTATCCCCACGGGGTGCCACCACTCGGTGCGTGGCGTGCATCGTCACAGGAAGTAGTCCGACGGAGCCGAAGGAGACTGTCCGATGGAACTCAGGCCGATGCGGTCGTGGATTCACCACAGCAGGGGCAAGGTGCTGCGGCAGGCGGGGGCGGGCCGCAAGGCGCTGCCCGACCTGCACGAGGACATGCTCACGCGACAGGGCTTCGAGGGCCGTGACGCACACCTGTACCGGCGCAACGAGCCGACCAACTGGAAGCGTGTCGAGGAAAACGCGGACAACCTCGACTTCGACGGGCGAGTGCTGGAGCCCACCGACCTGACGGACGCCGATGGTGGCCCGCTGCGGCTGTTCCACAACCCCGACGTGTCCATCTGGGTGAGCCGGCGCAGCGCGAACATGACCTATTCGGCGCGTAACGCCGACGGGGACGAGCTGTACTTCGTGCACGAGGGCACCGGCACCTTCTACACCGAGTTCGGCCCGATCCCCTATGAGCCCGGTGACTACGTCCTGGTGCCGAAGGGCACGACGTACCGGATCCGTCCGGCCGGTCCGGTGAACTACTTCCTGATCGTCGAGTCGGTCGAGGAGCTCGGCTTCGCCGACATCGGCCCGCTCGGCCGGCGCGCTCCGTTCGATCCGGCCCTGCTGTATGTGCCCACCCCGGAGCTGGACGAGCTGGGTGACGGCCGCAACGAGGACGGCGAGTGGCCGGTGCGGATCAAGACCCTGGGCGAGTACACCTCGGCGTTCTACGACTTCGACCCGATCGACGTCGAGGGCTGGAAGGGCGACCTGTTCCCTTTCAAGATCAACATCCGGGACTACCGGCCGATCATGAGCGACCGCATGCACATCATGCCGTCCGCCTCCGCCATGTTCGCCACGCCCAGCTTCATGGTGGGCGCCCTGCTCCCCCGTCCGCTCGAGTCAGCTGCGGACGCGGAACCCTTCCCGCCGTACCACCGCAACATGGACTACGACGAGTTGTCGTTCTTCCACAGGGGGACGGCTCTCAGTCTGGAGATCGCCCCGGCCAGCATCTCCGTCATCCCGCGGGGCCTGCACCACGGCCTCCCGCACGCGATCATGGAGAACATCCGCAAGAAGAAGATCGACCGCACCGACATGGAGATGATCTTCGTGGACACGGTGCGTGCGCTGATTCCCACGCCGGAGGTCCAGGCCGCGAGGCGTTGGGAGCACTACAGCCAGGTCCGGCAGGAGACGCCGGGTGACGGTCAGTGACTGAGCAGAAGTCGATCAGCGCCAACGCCGTCGGTCTCATCGATTTCGACGAGCTGCCGGCGGGGACCGAGACGACGGTCATCCCGGTTGCCGCCTTTGACGGTGTGGTCTCGCGCGGGTTTCTCTACGCGCGTGGCGGTGAGCGCACGGTGGTGGTGGTGTCGCATCCCCGGGGCGACATGAGCCGGCACTACGCCGCTCCGGCGGTCCTGGAGGCCGGGTACGCCTTCTACGCCCACCAGCCGCGGAGCCTGAACAACGATGTCGACTGCGAGCACGAGCGGGTGCTGCTCGATCTCGCGGCCGGGCTGAGCCATCTCAGGAACGAGCGGGGTTTCGAGAAGATCGTGCTGCTCGGCAACAGCGGCGGTGGATCGCTTCTGGCGTTCTACCAGCAGCAGGCGAGCACGGCCTTGCCGGGAAGGCTGAGGGACACCGCGGCCGGGGAGCCGCTGGACCTCAACGCGGTTCAGATGCCGAGCGCGGACGGTATCGTCCTGCTGGCAGCACATCCCGGCCAGGGAGCGTTCATGCTGACCGGCATCGACCCGTCGGTGATCGACGAGAACGATCCGCTGGCGGTGGATCCCGAGCTGGACATGTACAACCCGGCGAACGGCTTTTGCGAGCCCCCGGAGCCGAGCAAGTACTCCATGGATTTCCTGGAGCGGTACCGGGCGGCGCAGCGGGACCGTGTGGCCCGGCTCGACGCCCGCGCCCGCGGGTTGATCGCCGAGCAGCAGCGCTACCGGCAGCAGACGCAGCAACCGGGGTTCACCGACCTGCCGCTGGAGGAGCGCACCTACATCACCCGCCGCGCGGTGCTCGGCACCTACATGACCGTCCACCGGACCGAGGCCGACCCGGCGTACCTGGATCTGAGCCTGCACGCCTGGAAGTCCACCCGGACGCCCGCCTCGATCCTCGGGTCCCGGCCGGACCAGGTCAATTACGCGCCTGCCGGGTTCGGCCGGCTGGTCACGCCGCGGGCGTGGCTGAGCACCTGGTCGGGGCTGTCGACGCGGGCCACGCTCATCGAGTCGCTGAAGTCGGTTCACGAGCCGCTGCTTCTGATCAGTCTGACGTCGGACAGCCTGGGCTTCCCCGACACCAGTAAGGCGCAGTTCGACGCCAGTCCGGCCGAGGACAAGACGATGCGGTTCTTCGAGGCCGCGCATTTCGCCACGCCTTTGCCGGCACGGCACAAGGCCCTGCGGTCTGTCGTCGAGTGGCTCGCTCCGCGCTTCCCCGCGGCGCCGAACGGCTGATCGACTTCTCCGGTCGGCGTGGTGATGTCGCGCCGCCACCCACGCCGGCCGGACGGCACAGGCCAACGGAAACCCGCGGGGTGGACTCCCGGACCAGGAGGATGACATGAAGCATTTCGTTGTGACGCTCGGATTCCCCGCAGGACTGCCGGGCCAGGAGGTGAGTGGGGCGCAGCAGGCTTTCCTGGCCAAGCTGTACGACGAGGGCACCCTCGTCGTCTCAGGCCCCTTCAACGACGGCGCCGGCGGTATGGCCATCCTGAGCTGTGACTCCCTCGAGCAGGCAACGGCCCTCTACCAGGAGAGTCCCATCGTCCGCTCCGGCCACGCGACTGCGGACGTGCGCGAATGGACGGTCGTGTGGGGGTCGCTCCAGGGGTGAGTATCCACCCCTGGCTGTCACGTGATTGCCCCGGTCCGTCGCCGGGCATTGGCGGAGCCCGGCCGCCACCGCGGCCGGGCCGCCACTTTCCCGTGGCCGACGACCGTCCCGTCCACGGCTTGTAGCGGGCACCGACTCTGCTGCACTGGACGATACAAAACTTCTCTTCGAGAATTTTTCCGCAGTAACGGGCGCCGTTCAGAAGAGCATCTGAATCCCATTCGGCCGCAATTATCAATGATGCGCATTGGAGTTCGCGACGTGACCAAACATCTTTCCGGCAAGACCGCCCTTGTCACCGGGGCGTCGAGAGGCGTCGGTGCCGCGGTGGCTCGGCGACTTGCCGCAGAGGGCGCCAACGTGGCCTTCACCTACGCCAACGCGTCGGAAAAGGCTGAGAAGGATATGGGCGTCCAGGTCGGTTCCGGGGTATGGGGTGGCTTGTCAGCGGCCCTGGAAGTCGACCGCGGGACGGGGCAGTCCGGCCTTGGAGGCGTTGACTGCCGAGGCCAGGCCTGCCTTGACGTCGTCGGTCTCGAACAGCGGCATGGCGATGTCGAACATCGCCTCGTCCGCCGCGGAGATCCCGCCGACGGCCCAGGCGCGCAGCAGGGCCTTATGGGCGGCGTAGGCGCGGGTGGGGCCCTTGGCGGCCTTGCGGGCGAAGGCGGTTGCCTCGGTCAGCAGGTCGTCGTCGGCGACGACCCGGTTGATCACACCGGCCTCGGCCATGACCGAGGCGGGCACCTGTTCCGAGGTGAGTGCCCATTCGGAGGCGCGCGCCCTTCCCGCGCGTTCGGCGACCCGGTAGATCCCGCCGAGCAGGGTGACGATGCCCAGGGTCTGCTCGGGGTGGCCGAAGCGGGCCGTCTCGGTGGCGAAGATGACATCGGCGCGCAGCGCGAGTTCCAGACCGCCGCCGAAGCACAGGCCGTGGACGGCGGCGATCACCGGCAGCGGGAGCCGCTCAAGCTGGTTGAAGACCTGCATGTAGCGCTCGAAGAGGGTCCGCAGTTCCCGTACGTCCGCGTCCGGCCAGTCGAGGATGTCGCCGCCGAAGCTGAAGTCGGGGCCTTCCGCGCGGATCAGGACGGCCCGGGCGTCGCTGTTGCCGATTGCCTCCAGGGCCTCGGCGAGCTCGGTGGCCATCTGCGCATCGATGCGGTTCTGCGGCGGGTTGCTCAGGACCAGGGTGGCGATGGCGTCGTCGATGGAGTAGGTCAGGTGAGGCATGATCTTTCCTTCAGGCTTCAGGTATCAGGCTTCGAACTTCACGCGAGGTGCTGGCGGAACCAGTCGAGGGCGGCAGTGCTGGCCTGGTCGAACTGGGCGACGTAGGGGTCGAAGTGGCCGCCGGGGATCAGCTGCAGCTGCTTCGGCTCGAGCGCGCGCTCGTAGGCCGCGAGGGCCAGGTCGGTCACGGTGACCGTGTCGCCGAGGGCGACCACCATGAGCAGCGGTGTGGGGGAGACCCGCGTGATCCAGGTCCCGGGCTCGTACATGCGGGCCGCCCGGTTGGAACGGAGGGTGACCTTGTTCTCCCACACGCCGTCGGGCTTGGGCTGCAGGTAGAAGTCGATGGCCTCCTGCGAGCGGTAGGAGGCGGGCACCGTCGGGTCGCCGCTGACGATGGCCAGGGTGCGCGGTGCCTCGCCGCGCAGCTGCGCTCGTTCGTCCTCGGCGAAGGACTCCTCGAGGACCGCGACGGCGTCTGGTGCGACGCGGCGCAGCCCCTGCTCGTAGCCGCTGATGGTCGGCACCTGGGAGACCACGGCCCGCAGCCGGCGATCGGTCGCGCCCAGCACGATGGCATGGCCGCCGGCGTAGCTGGTGCCCCACAGGCCGATCCGGTCGGAGTCGACCTCGGGCCGGCTCTCCAGGTAGGAGATGGCCCGCCGCCAGTCGGAGATCTGCTGCCAGGGGTCGACGTCCTGTCGCGGCTGGCCATCGCTGGCCCCGAAGGTGCGGTGGTCGTGCAGCAGGACGACGAACCCGTTCTCGGCGAAGGTCCGCGCGAAGGGTTCGAGACCGTGGTCCCTGACACCCGCGTAGCCGTGGGCCATCGTGATCGCCGGGTGCGGGCCAGGCCCGTCCGGCAGGAAGAGCCATCCGCGCAGCGTGACTCCGCCGTCGGCCTCGAACTCGACGTTCTCGCGCTCTGCCATCGGAAACCTCCTGGTAGGAATTCGGGGCTCAGCCCTGGTGGAAAAGGTCGGCCGGGACCACGCCGCTGAGCCGCTCACGCAGTTCACCGGAGAACCGCAGGACGGCGCCCAGCGGCCGGTGGTGGATGGCGGCTCGGACGATCTGCCCCTGTGCGTCCTTGGTCAGTACGGTCACGCCCTGCATCCGCACGCCGCCGAACGCGGTGGCCTCCCACTCCAGGTAGGTCTGCTGACCGTTTGCGGTCTCCTGGGTGAAGGCGAGGGACTCATAGATGACGCTCGCTGTCCCCATCACGTTCTTGACCTGGTCCCGGCCCTCGATCGGACGGGTGAGCACGCTGGCTTCCAGCACCACGTCTGCGGCGAACGCCTCGTCGAACGCCTCGGACGACTGCTGCGCGAAGGCACCGGTCCAGCCCTGCGGGCGCTCGTCCTGCGACGCGGTCCTGCCGCCCGACGCGGCTATGCCGGAGAGGAAGCGGTCGAGGTGCGTGGCGACCGCGGCTGGCTGCTCGGCGTGGACCCAGTGCCCGCCCTTGGCGACCGACACCGTCTCCACCGAGCCGAAGCGCGGCGCGACCCCACCGTTCACCAGTTCCTCGGTGACGAACCCGTCACCCTCGCCGCGGACGATGAGTACCGGGCCGGTGAAGCGGCTCGGCTCCGAGCCTGCCGCGTGCCCGTTGTTCCAGGTGTCGGCGAAGTCGCGCACGACCTCCGGACGCACGCGCACGCCGGTCGCCAGCAGTCGGTCGAATTCGCCGTCCGGCAGGGCGACGGACAGCTGGTTACGCACCCCGCGCTGCCCTTCGAGACTGCCGCCCAGGGAGCGGAACTGCTCGATCATCTCGTCGGGCAGGTGCGTGCCCGCCAGCGGAACCGGCGTCACCAGCACCAGGCCAAGCGCACGGTCGGGCCGGGCAGCGGCGACCAGCTCGGCCACCGCCGACCCCATGCTCTGACCGACGATCACGAAGGGCTTGCCGAGGGCGTCCACGACCGCGCCGACCTCGTCGGTGAACCGGTCGTAACCGAACACTCCGTCCGCCGCTGTGCGGTCCCCGCAGCCGGCCAGGTCGACGGTGACGTATTCGACGGGGGACTGGAGTTCGGCGGTCAGCGCGTCCCAGATGTACTGGTCGTCGAGGAAGCCGTGGACGAACACGACGGCCACGTCGCCCGCGCCGCCGCGGCGGAACCGCACGCCGGTCGTCCCGATTCGTTCAGTCCTCATCGCTGTGCTCACTTTCCGGGAGCGGACGTCGCACCAGCGGGCGACCAGTCCTTGCTGTCGATCGGGGAGAAGCCGTCCGAGCGTGCGTCCAGCCGCCGCATCCGGCTGCCGTTTCGGGCCGCGCGCAGTTCCTCGTCCAAAGGCGTGGTGAAGACGTTGTCGACCAGGGTGTACTCGGCGGCGAGCCGTCCGACGGCCGGGAGCGCGGCGGTGTCGATCCGCCCTCGCTCCAGATACAGGTCGTCCCGGATGTGGAACCGCACCACCCTGCCCCACACCACGTGATCGACTCCGTCGTCCCCGACCGGAATGATGCGGTCGACGACGCACTCGAACGAGATCGGCGCCTCCTTGACCCGGGGCGCGCGCACCACCACGGATGGCTCCTTCCCCAGTCCGAGCGCCTGGAACTCGTCCACGGCCGGGTCGAACTCGAACGCCGATGCGTGCATCGCGTCCGCCTGCGGCAGCGTCGCCAGATTGGTGACGAACTCGCCGGTGTCACGGATGTTGACGAAGGTGTCCTTCAGCGTGACTCCGTCAGACTGCGGCTGCAGGGTGATCGAGACCATGGGTGGTTTCCGCCCGACCACGGTGAAGAAGGAGATGGGCGCGAGGTTGGCCACGCCCTCAGGGGAAACCGTGCTGACCCAGGCCACGGCGCGCGGAATGACGCTGCCGATCAGCAGTTTGTACGCGGAAGTGGCGTCGAGCTCTCCGGCATCAATGATCATCGGGGAACCTCCCTTGGTTGGGACGTGGCGCGGGGACGGCGCAACACGCCGTACGGCTATCGCCGCAGGAGCGGCTCGCGTCGTGGTGCCGCACCGCCAGACCAATGGACGGCGCCTCAACGAGCTCATCAACAGAAACGTAAGCGCTTTGCTTGTGTCTAACAAGGGGAGGCATCGGGGAGATTCCCTCTCGGTCCGGACAAAAAGGACGAATGGGTCCGTGACTGACCGCTCGCGGGAAGTGAAACGAGGGAGAGGGTGCCGTGTCGCCGGGAAACCGCTCTGGCGCGCCGCCCTCCCCGGGGTCGTGCTCGCTGAATGCACCTGCGCTGCGGGGCTGCCTACCGGAGGTCCGGTAGGCAGCCCCGCGCGCCGGAGACCGGCCGGTGTGGTGCCTACGATGCGCTCTTGGTGCGCTGCCTAGCCCGGTAGGCCCGCAGATTCGCCGCGTTACCGCACAGCTTGACGTCGTGCCAGACGCCGCTGTTGTTGCGCGACCGGTCGAAGAACATCGTCTGGCAACGGTCGTTGCGGCACCTCTTGAACCGCTGCCAGGTGCCGGCCTGCTGGGCCTGGAAGATCTCGATCAAGGCCAGAGACGCCACGCGCCGCCAGCCGGTGCCGCGCGGTTCGACGCGAACCTGTCCGTCCCCGCCGAGCTGCAGCGCTACAGCTGCGGTATGCAGCGAGGGAAGGGTGCTGTCACCGTCTGCTCCGTCCGGCCGGCGCAGGTCGTCGCGGAAGGTGCGGAGCTCTTTCAGGTCGCGCGGGTCGAGATCGATCCCGGCCGTGGGGGTGCCCGTGACCCTGCCCCACTCCGCCAGTGCCTGATCGAGCCAGGCCTGGGCGTCACCGAGGTCCTGAAGGAGGTCCGTCGTGCGCGGCTTGCCTGCGGCGATGGTGTTCATGAGGTCCTGAACGAAGGCAAGTCCGCCTGGGGCTGGGTCCCTGTCGTAGCGAGCCGTGGCCGGCCAACTCATCCCGATCACTCCTCGTAGTCACTTTCCACCCACCTAACGACACAAGTATACGACTTTTGGCTCTTATGTGTCCTGGTTGGCCATCGGAGCCATTCTGGTTTAACTTTGCAACCGAAACGGCTGGCGCCGACGGCGGGATCTCCCTCCGCTGTCCACGTCGCGCCCCCTGATCGAGGGCTCCGGAAAGGGGCGGAAAGGGCACCATGCAACCGGTCGGCACACATGAGGAAGCGGTGGACGGGTTCGTCGCACCGCAGCGGACTCCGCACGCCACGGCCATCGACGCTGTGGGAAGGAGCCGCACCGGCAATGCGAGACGATCACCCGATTTCCGTACGGAGAGGATCAGTCTGCTGTCGATCTCCCTCGGCACGGCCGGGCTCGGCGGCGCATGGCAGTCCGCAACGGTCACTCTCGGCGCGCCCCTGTGGGCGGGCGATGCGCTGTTCGCGGTGAGCGGCCTGGTGTGGCTGGTGCTGCTGGTGCAGTACATACGCCACGGAGGCGGGCGGTGGCGTAACGTCCTCGACCACCTGCACCACCCCGGCCAGGGATTCACCCTCGCCTACGTCCCCATCGTCGGAATGCTCGCGGCCGGGCACTTCTCCCGCTACCAACTGGACGCCGCCCGATGGGCCTATGCGGTGTTCGCCATGACGGCCGCGATCATCGCCGCTCGCCTTCTGGCGCACTGGGTCACGGGCGGTCTGGCCTCCGCTCCGCTGCATCCCGGGTATCTGCTGCCGGTGGTCTCCGCCCCGTTCATCTCCAGCGCCACCGCCTCGACGCTGCGACTGACGGAGGTCGCCGCGCTGACCTTCGCCGTCGGCGTCCTGTACTGGCTCGCCTTCGGCACCGTCATCCTCGGTGGCCTGGTCGCCAACGGCGGCAATATGCCCCGGCCAGCCCGTCCCACCCTCACGGTGCTGGTCATCCCGCCGGCCGTCGGCGGACTGGCCTGGACGGCGGCCAACCACGGCACGTTCGACGCCGTGGGCCAGGGTTTCGCCGGACTGCTGCTCTTCACCCTCCTGGTCGTCGCATTCCTCATCCCGGACCTGCGCCAGCAGTCGTTCCACTACGGATTTTGGATCTTCTCCTTCCCTGTCGCGGCCGGCACCAACTTCCTTCTCCGCTGGCTCCACGGGACGGATGTGCCTGGCTGGACGGCGGTGTCGTGGCTGCTGTTGGCCGCGGTGAGCGCGGCATTCCTCGCCCTGTACGCGGCCACACTCCTGCACGCGCGACGCCGCCGGACCGTTGCGACCGTATAGACGGCGAAGAGGCGAGGCCGCCCTGCCGGCGGGTGTTTGCCCACGAGAGCGAGACGGTTTAGATTCGCAACCACAATGCTGACCGGGGGAGACGACTCACGGCGCCGCATCGGGAGGGCCACTCAAGTGCGCAGAACTGCTTTGGGTGCTGCCCCGTGCCCGGTCGCCCGGTCGCTCGACCAGATCGGGGACCGGTGGTCGCTCCTGATCATCCGTGACGCATTGGATGGCGTACGTCGCTTCAACGAGTTTCAGAAGCACCTCGGCCTGGCCCGGAACATCCTGAGCTCAAGGCTGGCCAAACTCGTCTCCCACGGCATCCTGCGTCTGCAGCCCGCTTCGGACGGCAGCGCGTATCAGGAGTACGTCCTCACGGAGAAGGGGGAGTCGCTTCGCCTGGTGCTGAACGCATTGCACCAGTGGGGCGGGGACTTCCTCTTCACCCTGGACGAGGAGCCCCCGCCGCTCGTCAAGAAGAGCACCGGTGAGCGCGTGGCACGGCTCGAGATGACACTCCCCAGCGGTCGTGTGCTGCATCCGAGCGAGGTCACGGTCCTGAGGCCGGAGTCGGCCACCGGCTCCTGAGGCCGCTTGTGAGGCCGTCGCGCCGCCCGTACCCGGTCGGGGACGAGTCGTCCATGGAGCCGCGTCGCCTGCGAATCCCGGCGGCGGCGACCTCCGTGAGGAGGCATGAGTCCGCATCTCCCAGTCCCGCACAGAGGGTTGCCCGGTTTTGCCGCCTCGGCGTGACGGAACCGGTTTCTCAGGAACTGCAGGCGGTGCTGGAGCATGCCCTGGACACCAAGATGACCAAGCGCCTCGGCTAAAAGGAGAACGATCTGGTCGGCCGCGGGTCGGGCAACAGCCGCAACGGGACTTTGCCGAAGACCGTGCTGACGGATGAGGGGGCGATCACGGTAGCGGTGCGGGACCTCCGCCGCATCTGGCCGGCAAGTACGGTGTCGGGGTGTCGCCGGACCTGATCAGCGAGGTCACCGATGCGGTCGCGGCCGAGCTCGCGGCCGGGGCAGGGACGGATCGGCGTGACGCACACGGCCAGGAGCGACGCACCGGCCGCCACCGTAGAATCGACGACACACGACTTCACCGCCTGGGCAACAATCCGGCTCCGCCGGCGTGAATACACCACGGTGAAAGGCGACAGCGAAGCGGTGGCCGGGTTCTTGACGCGCTCAATCTCATCTGAAGTAAAGCCTCGGGGAGGCCGCCTCGGGGCGCATCGTTCACTCCTTGCGATCGTCCTGCAGCCGACCGCCATGACACGTGGTTCATCCGCGGCAGTGTGAAAGGACGATGGCATGGTGAATTATCGAGCAGTCGAAGTGGCCGGAGGGCAATTTTCCCTTACGCAGCGACAGCTGACCGATCCGGGAGCCGGGCACGTACGGCTTCGGGTCGAGGCGTGCGGCGTGTGCCACTCGGACGAGATGGCGGTCAAGGGAAGGCGCCCCGATCCCTCCGCGCCGATCGTGCCCGGTCACGAGATCGTGGGGGTCATCGACGCCGTCGGTCCGGGCGTCAGCGCCTGGCAGGTGGGTGACCGCGTCGGTGTCGGCTTCCTCGCCGGACAGTGCGGCGAATGTGAGTACTGTCGGCGCGGCGACTTCGTCAACTGCCAGCGCCAGCCCCTGATGGGTACGTCGATGGACGGAGGCTACGCCGAGTACGTCGTGGCCAGGGCAAGCGGCCTCGTCCGCATTCCGGAGGGACTGTCTTCCATCGACGCGGCGCCTCTGCTGTGCGCTGGTCTGACCACCTACGTCGGCGTGCGGAGTCTGGACCGCGTGCCCGGCGCACTGGTTGCGGTCCAGGGCATTGGCGGCCTTGGACACCTCGCCGTGCAGTATGCGAACAGATTCGGCTACCGGGTTGCCGCGATCGCCCGCGGAACCGACAAGGCAGAGATGGCCGTGAGCCTCGGAGCGGATCACTACATCGACAGTTCTGCCGAGGACCCGGGGGAGGCACTCCAGAGGTTGGGCGGCGCCGAGGGAATCATCGCGACCGCCTCGAGCGGAGCATCCATGTCCCCGTTGATCGCCGGCCTCAAGCCCCGTGGCGAGATGGTCGTGGTGGGCGTGGCTGATGACTCCATCGCTGTTCAGACCTTGGATCTCATTTCGGGAAGCCGCAGACTTCGTGGCAGCCTCACGGGCACCTCGATCGAGAACGAGGACAATCTCCAGTTCAGCCTTGATCGCAATATCAGGCCCCTGACGGAGGTCATGCCGCTTTCAGAGGCACCCAAGGCATACGAGTACATGATGTCCGGCCGACCGCGATTCCGCGTCGTGCTCGACATGACCGCCTGATCCCTCCACCCCGCTAGCCCTTCTGCGAGTGCCGCATCGTCCGCTGTCGAAGTCTTCGATTACCTCGGCACGAGACCTCGCCCGTACTACAGGCGAGGTTCGCGCCAGGGTTCGACGAAGTCTCTGGTCGTAGCGTCGCCGGCACCGAGCCCGCTTGGCCGTTTCCGCAGGTGGCTTCCAGTGACTGGGTGCTTCCTCGCAACAGTCACACGCCACGTGCCCGGGCGCTCACAGGGTGGGCTCAAGCACCACCCTGTGAGCGGGCTTCGCCGGACATCATGCGCAGGTAGCCGCCTCGGCCTCGGCAAGCGCAACGGTTGGTTCACCGATCGAGCGTCAGCGCTTCAGGTGGACGGTGAAGTGCCTCTCCGTCTCACCGGCGGGAACGGTGCGGACAAAGCCCTGGGCGCTGCGGTAGTCCCCCGATCCGCCAGTGATGCCGACGTCGACATACGACGGGGCAGGCAGGTGGAGCAGTGCCTGTGCGGCGAACTGCCCGTCAGGCAGAGAGAAGGTACCCAGGCACTGGAGTGCGGCCGGGCTGACATGGGTATAGGTGCAGATCACGCTGTGATCGCCGACCTTCTCACCGTCACGGTACAGGTCTTCGTGGATGACACGCTGGTCACCCAGGCTGATGCCCTTCTCGCCCAGATCGAGGTCCTTGATCGCGGTCTGCTTGCCGACCAGCTCAAAGATCTCCGCGCGATGCCGAGTGTCGGACGCACCGCTGGAAGTCGACGTGCTGGCCGACGCCAGCGGGGCAATTGCGACACCCGCGACGACAGCAGCCATGCCGGCGGCTGCGCTCAGGTAACGCACCTTGTTGGTCTTCAACACGCTCGGCAACTTGCCGCTCCGTTCGGTTGGATGTCGATTCGGTGGCGATGGGGAGGTAGGGATCCTCGGTCCGGCTGGAGGGCCGGTCGCGCTCCGATCGACGGTGAACAACCCTTGTTGGGTTGTTAATCGACACTCACACACATTCGTCACCTGACAAAATGGTGACGGCTAGGGGATTTGGGGGTGGCTCTGTAGTTCTCACGCCAAGTGGGGAGAGCGCAGCGTCACGGTCCCTGGGTCAGGAATCTGCGCGCTTGGGCAGCCGCCAGTTCGGGCGTGGGAAGTGACAGGTGTAGCCGTCCGGGTAGCGCTGCAGGTAGTCCTGGTGCTCCGGCTCGGCTTCCCAGAACGCGCCGGCCGGGACGACTTCGGTCACCACCTCTCCCGGCCACAAGCCCGATGCCTCGACATCGGCGATGGTGTCCTCAGCGACACGTCGCTGCTCGTCATCGAGGTAGAAGATGGCGGAGCGGTAGCTGGCGCCGACGTCGTTTCCCTGCCGGTTCTTCGTTGTCGGGTCATGGATCTGGAAGAAGTGTTCCAGGATGGTGCGGTAGTCGGTTGCCGTGGGGGTGAAGGTGATCTCGATCGACTCGGCGTGGGTTCCGTGGTTGCGATAGGACGGACGCGGCACATCGCCGCCGCTGTATCCCACCCGAGTGGTCAAAATACCCGGGAGCGACCGAAGTAGGTCCTGCATGCCCCAGAAGCAACCACCCGCCAGCAATGCCTTCTGCGGGACTTCACTCATCACTTGTCATCCTTCTGTCGCATGGAAAACGGTCTGGTGCGTTGCCAGTGAGCCGTTGACCCATCCTGTCTCGCCTCTGCACACGAGGGGTGCGGGGTGTGTGTGGAGGCGGGTTCCGCACTCCGTCCCCGCACTGGACTGTGCGGGGACGGAGCCGGGGTGCTGCGGGGCCGCCGCTCGAGGGGCCGGTCAGGGCTCCGCCGGTTCTCTCGGTGAGGTCAGACGGCAGTGGCGTTGATGGTGACGGGGATGTTGCCGCGGGTGGCCTTCGAGTAGGGGCAGAGCTGGTGAGCAGCGTTGGCGAGCTCGGTGGCCCCGTCCTGGTCGACGCCGCCGAGTTCGAGGTTGAGGACTGCGGCGAGGGAGAAGCCGTCGTTGCCGTGGCCCAGAGTGATCTCAGCGGTGATCTCAGTGCTGGTCAGCTTGACCTGGCGGTCGGCGGCGGCGCGACGGACGGCGCCCAGGAAACAGGCGCCCCAGCCGGCAGCTGCTCGGGGTTGGTGGCATCGCCGGCCCCGCCGAGCTCCTTGGGGTAGGCCAGAGCGGTCTCCAGCACACGGTCGTCGGACTGGACGCGGCCACCGTTGCGGCCCTCGCCGGTGACGTTCACAACGGCGGTGTAGCTGTTCGGCATTGCATGTCCTCGTGTTAGGGAAGTCGGAACGTCGCGAATCTCGTAAGTCGAGAAAGCTCCTTGGTAGGGACCCGTATCGCGAGTCACCTGTTCAGGAGGTGGCTCGATAGTTGCAGCATGGTCGTCACCCGTCAAGGCGGTGACGGGGGACGGGCGGCAGGGTGAGTGGCCTACGGTCGGCCGCGCCGGCTCCTCGTACTCCGCGCCCTTCACCCCACCTCGCGGCCTCGCCTGGATGGGCGCTTCCTGCCTGAACCCGGCCACGCGGGTTCTCCGGACTCTCAGCCTTGCGGCTGTGGAACGACTGGGCCGGGGGTGCGGGTCAGCCTGCGGCCTTGCGCCGCTGCGTCAGGCGGGGGCGCAGGCTGAGCAGGAGTGCAGCGATGGCAGCCCACAGGGTGAGCGTGATCACGGGGCCTGCCGTGTGCGCCCCGCTGAAGTAGCTCAGGTCGGTGACGGCGCGGACGGCTGCTCCAGGCGGCAGGAGTGCGGAGACAGCTCGGGCCGCGGCCGACAGCAGGTCGGCGCCGATGGTGGCACCGCTGGTGGCGTTGCCGACGGTGAGCAATACAAGGGTGGCGAGGCCGGCGGCTGCCCTGGCTGAGCCTTGAAGAGCGACTGCTCGCGCACGGAAGTGAATCTTGCCGGCTGACGCGCTGGAGTGAACCACGCCGCCCCAACGGACCTTGCGTTGAGCTCATCGTGCCCCGGTGGCGCAAGGCTGCCCTCGCCTGCCTGCCCTCTCGTAACGGCCCGCAACCGCGAGTGAGCCTGGCTTCAGAGCAGGGTGGCGACGGCAGTGCGGTGAAGGAAGTCTTCAGCTTTGTCCCACGACCAGTTGTTCTCGACCACGAGGGTGCGCCAGCCGGTGGGGCCGAACCAGAACCACAGCAGGTCAGCTGTCTCCTCGATCGCGTAGGAGGACAGTGGAGTCAGCGTATGCAGGTGGCTCGCGGCGGCGTGGATCGCTTCGCGGTAGACGGCGGTGGACCGCTCCCACAGTGCCTCGCCGTTCTCGTGGACGGGCAGCGCCTTGCGGATCGCTTCGTGCACGGTGAACTGGCCCTCGTTGCCCCGCCGCGTGCCGTGGGCCAGCGCTTTGATGACCCCGTCGGGAGTCTGCAGGGCAAGCAGGTGCTGCATCGACCGTTCATAGCCGGAGGCGACCACGGCCTGGTCGACGATTCGGTCCAGGATGTCGCTCTTGCTCCCAGCGCTGGCGAAAACGGTCTTCGGAGCGACCCCGGCCGCTGAGGCGATGTCAGCGACGGTCACCCGCCCGTAACCGCGCTCGGCAAACAGCTCGGCAGCTCGCTGCAGGATCAGCGCGCGGGTCTGCGCGGCGGCCTGCTCGCGGAGGGGCGAGACGTAGGCGCGCTTGGAGGGCATGCCGTCATCCTAAACACGGTTGGTCAGTCTGTCTCTCTATTCATTAGGTGTCCTATAACATGAACTTCGCCGCTCCTCTGTGGCAGCACCTTGCCGCAGAGGTCGACAGCGCGGCGCACCATCGATGAAAGGCAGTGCATGCCATGGGAATGGACCCCGCAGGCCTGGCCCGAGGCCTCTTCCGAACCCTCGAGACAGGGGACCCGGCCCTGGCGGTCGAGGTAGTGCATGAGGATTTCCGCAATCGCGAAGCGGTCGAGGCGCCTCCGGCCTGTGCTGTCCCGGGACCGGCGGGCGTGCTCGCCTCGAGCGCCTGGCTGCGGTCGGCGTTCAGTGACTTGCAACTGCCCATCCTCGACACTGCCGGCAACGGCGCCCAGGTCTGGGTACGCCTTCGTATGCAGGGCCGCCACACCGGTGCATTCGTCCGCTTCCGCGACGGGGCCCTTGATCAGGCCATACCTCCTACCGGGCGGGAGATCGACTTCGAGCAGATTCACGTCCTCGACCTCCGTGACGGCAAGGTGATCGGCCACGAGGCGGTGCGCGATGACGTCACCATGCTCGGTCAGCTCGGCGTCTTTCCGCCGGCCCCGGCCACCGCGCTGCGAATGCTCACTTGGCGGGTGACCGGGCGCGCAGCACAGGAGGCCGCTCGGGTCGCGGCACGGGCGGCCGATTCCGGCGCCGGTGCTGCCGCATGGTCGGCTGGAAGTGCTGACCGGGCTTGAGTAGCGTGGCGAGGTCTTCGGCGGTCGGCCTTTCGTACCGGGCTGCTTCTGGTCGCTAGGGGAGTACGCGGGGGGTGGGGGTGCAGGTCGAGCGACGCCGCCGGTCAGTGTGAGTGGATCGTCGGCATCCCCCCATCACAACCAGCGATGGGGGCGTCGATCCAGAGCAACGATGCCTCGAACGTCATAGGGCGCGGTAGCCACGCTCTCCGGTGGACGATCCGCGGCTCTCTGTCGGCCTCACGGTCATCCATCCAGCGCGTCACCCTCTTGACGGGTGACGCGGAGCATGCGAGCATCATCGTCCACTCACCGTGACGTCTGCGTGTCACATGCCGACGAAGCAGGACTGGCCTGGCGCATGTCTGAACGGAGCGTCCGGGCGGTTGCGCTGCCGCACCACTCTCGGATCCGTGAAGTCACCAGGAAGTATCGCTCCCAATCCTGTCGAGGGATGGGGCGGCTGTCACCAAGTGCTGTGCATCGCTGCGCTGAGGAGGCGTTGAAATGAATCAGGAACGCAAGGCCATGGATGCACCCGAGGCGATGCGTCGACTGCGGTTCTCCAAGCTGCCGGAACGCGTCCGCTTGGAAGACATGGTTGAAGAGCGGCCAGCCGTGGCGCAGGATCCGGCGAGGGATGCATACAACCCGGATGAGTGGCTCGTGCGTTGGTGCCTGTGAGCCAAGGCCGGCGCCTTAACGACGGGTCCTCCGCGCCCTACGGTGTCGTCGTGACTGCGCCCCTCGGGTCAGTCCGACGGGACGCCAGCATCGGGCAGTGATGCAGTGCGTTGGCCGGATTTTGGATTGATCTTTCCCGGCGCGTCGTCCGGTGCTGACGCCAACTATTTCAACGATCGAGCCTTCTCCTAGGGAGACCCCTGTGAAGATCCGGAAATTCTTCATCACGCTGTCGTCGGTCACGGCTGCGGGGGTGATCGCCTTCGGCTGCTTCGTCCAGGTCTTCTAGCGGTCGGCAGTGGGAGCAGGCAGCCGCAGCAGGCAGCCGCAGTGGGCGGCCCCGGGCGCCAGGACCAGCCGGTAACAGCACCGAGCGGACCGGTCTGCATTCCCGTCGATCGGCATCTGGGGTGTCGAGGCGGATCAGGGCGGAGTGGCCATACTCGTGCAGGTCCCAAGCTCATTCCCGGACGAGCGCACCGCGGTGCGCTCGTCCGGCGGTGTGCGGGCACGCCCTGGTGGTCCACGACTCCCGCGTCGATGATCGCGGTCGTCCCCCCGTCACGCGCCCCCGAAAGCTCGACGCACAGTCCTTCTCACCGAGGGGTTGTCGATATCGAGCTCATTCTGGACATCCGACAGTTTCTGCTTCGCCAGGGCCTCACGCCACGCCATGTCCGCCCTGTACATGGCTCGCTTGACCGCGCAGGTGGTGGAGGTATTGCCCGTGCTCAGTTCACCGATCTTCCCGCAACGGCGGATTTCGGCGCATCGAAAGATGGGTTCGTTGCCTTCGATGGCCACCACGACATCGAGCAGGGAGATCGAATCAATGGGCCGTGCCAGCGTGAATCCTCCGCGCGGGCCGGGGGTGGACGTCAGCAGTTCGGCTTTTACCAGCAACTGCAGCTGCTTGTTGAGGTAAGCCGCAGGCAGCCCGTGCCCCGCGGCGAGCTGCGCGCTGCTCACGGGCTCGCCATCCTCGAGCATGCCCAGGTTGAGCAGTGTGTGCATGGCCCACTCGACACCCTTGCTCAAGTTCATATCGGAGACGCTATATGTCCTGAATTAATGGAGTCAACTCTCAACCGCCCCGCCCTGCCCCTCGAGGTGGTCGGGCCGCCGCTGCTCAGCGCCAGGCCCCGAAGAGCGGCGTGAACAGGAGCCTCGTCGCCCTGAGGTGCGGTGGCGCCGGGCGTGGCCTGGCGCCTTCGTGTCGAGTCAATCTTGACACTGAATATCCAGGATATGTAGTCTCCTGAATGTCGGACTCGATCGTGGCGCCGTGCTGCGCATGGGTCCCGGCGAAGCCAGAGCGCCCGCGCAAGCGGGCGCAGGGGCCGGTTCGACCGGTGCCTCGCTTGCAGAGCTGGAAGGACAATCTGGACGATGAATATCCTGGTCATTGGTGGCGGTTACGCCGGCGTATGGAGCGCGGCCGGCGCCGTGCGCACCGCCCGTGAGAACGGGGTCTCGGATTCGGAGCTTCAGGTCACCCTGGTCAGCGGTGGTGACGACCTGGTGGTGCGGCCGCGGCTGTACGAGGCGGATCCCGAGAAGATGCGCATCCCGCTCGACCGGATTCTCGGGCCGATCGGTGTCCGCCGCATCGCGGCGACAGTGACCCGCGTTGACACAGCCGCAAAGTCGGTCACCGCCACCGGCAGGGACGGCCGGACTGACCTCATCCCGTACGACCGCCTGGTCCTGGCGACCGGCAGCCAGTTGGTCAGGCCGGAGTTCCCCGGGGCTCAGCGGATGTTCGACGTCGACACGCTGCCGGCAGCCGCCGCCCTCGAGAACCACCTGCAGCGACTGCCGGAAGCAGAACCGCAGCAGGGCCGCTTCACCGCCGTCGTGGTCGGGGCGGGGTTCACCGGCCTGGAGGTTGCCACGGAAATCGGGAGTCGCCTCACGGCAGTCGCCGACGCCAGGGGTTGCACTGATGCCGTCCGCGTCGTCCTGGTCGAACGAGCGGATGTCCTGGGCCCGGAGCTCGGGCCCGGACCGCGTCCTCACGTCGCGAGCGCGCTTACGTCCCTCGGGGTCGAGCAGCGGCTGGGCCGCACGGTGGAGTCACTCACCGAACACGAGGTCCGTCTCTCCGACGGGGAGGTCATTCCCGCGGCAACCGTCGTGTGGACGGCGGGCATGACCGCCAGTCCGCTCACCGCGTTCATCCCCGGCGAACGCGACCGCCTCGGCCGGCTCCACGTCGACGAGTTCCTGCGCGTCGTCGGCACCCCTGACGTCTACGCGGCCGGCGACACGGCAGCTGCGATCGCGGAGGACGGACACACCGTGATGCAGAGCTGCCAGCATGCCCAGCCGCTCGGCAAGTTCGCCGGCCACAACGTAGCGGCCGACCTGCTCGGCCTGGCGCAGGTTCCCTTCGCTCCGGAACCGTACGGCACATGCCTGGACCTGGGACCGGCCAGAGCCGTAGTCACCCAGGGATGGCACCGCGAGGTTCAGGTGACTGGCCAGGCCGCCAAGGAGATCAAGGTGACTATCAACACCGAGCTCCTCTATCCGCCGGTCGACGACGCCGACGCCCTCCTGAAGGAGGCCGACTACAGCTTCGCACCGAACGGTCAGGTGCTGTAACAGGGCCGGGATGCACCACCACCAGCCCTCGGACGCCAGGGCCGCCTTGAAAACCGTGAGTCAGCGGTTCCCGTCGGCGGCTCAGGCTCCTCTCCCGGCGCGGAGTCCTGTCGCCACCGATCAACAACCGATGGATTGGGGCAGCAACTTGCCCAGTAGTAGAGAGCCCGTGAGCGACGGTAGCGCCTCTGTTTGAACAGGCGCTGGCGAATGCCAAAGGCGAGGTTTGGTGTACGCCTACGTGCTCGACGGCACCACGATGCGCAGCAAGCTCGCTGGCGGGAGAATGCGTACTTACCACGAAGGCGAGCTGGGTCGAACAGTCGGCCGCCCATCACGTGCTCACGGAAAACACCAGCAGGACAGAACCGGCGAAGCTGTCGGTCGCTTTCATCCCCACCACGGGAGACGTCAAGGTCGCTGATCCGCGAAGGCTGGGTAACGGGTGGTAGGGGTTTCCTCAACGGTATTCACTGCCATGCGTGATCGCGAAACCACCGGCCACGCGGACGACGGCGCAGATCAGACGAAGCTGAGGCAGGACCTATGGTCGTCAGTCACTTGAGTAGGAGGAACCCATGACTGAGAAGCAACGCGTCAACATGGGAAAGCAGCACCCGGCCAATTACAAGGCTCTTCTCGCCTTGTCGACGGCGGTGACAGAGACCACCACCGCAGCGGGTCTTGACCCGCTCCTGGTCGAGCTGGTGAAGATACGCACGTCCCAGATCAACGGCTGTGCGTTCTGCCTCAAAATGCACACCCGCGACGCACTCAAGAAGGGCGAGGATCCGGACCGGATCGCAGTGCTGCCCGCTTGGGAAGAAACCGGCTACTTCTCCGAGACTGACCGCGCGGCCCTACGCCTGGCTGAGTCGATCACGCGCGTGCCGGAAGGGCACGTGAGCGACGAGGACTACAACGCGGCCGCAGCTGTGCTCTCCGCAGATCAGGTCTCGGCGGTCGCCTGGCTGGCAACGGTGATGAACGCCTTCAACCGCGTCGCGACCACGAGCCGATACCCGGTCAACGGCAACTGAGCCGACTTGCCCATCCCACAAGGCCCGAGGGGGCTCCCCGACCACGCTGCGCGCGGCCGGGGAGCCCCCTCGGCCCCTCCGGCGCCCTGTGCGCGGCCCCCTGCGGCAAACCGCTTCAACTGGTCGGGCCGCTGGTCGATCCCGGCTGCAGACCACCGGAAGCGCCGGACTGCCGCAGCAGACTCTCGCAGCTCGAAGCCGAGGCATGACTCGGCCGGTGTCGCCAGCCGGAGCGCCAGGCCCAGAGCCGGCGGAGCGCGAGGCCGCGGGCGTCGAGCGTGCGCCCCGCACCTGCCCCAGCCGGCGGTTGTGGGTCAGTGCACGAGCTCGGCTACGGCTGTGGCCTCGAAGCGCGCTTCCTCGCAGGTGGTGCAGTCGTCGAGCGCCGCGAGGTAGCGTTCGGCATCCAGGGCCGCCGCGCAGCCGGTCCCGGCGGCGGTGACGGCCTGCCGGTACTCGTGGTCGACGACGTCGCCGCAGGCGAACACGCCGTTCAGGTTGGTGCGCGTGGACCTGTCTTCGACGGCGATGTAACCGGCGGTGTCGAGAGAGATCCGGCCCTTGACCAGATCGACCCGTGGATCGTGCCCGATGGCGACGAAGACGCCGGTCACCGGTAGGTCGCTCTCCTCTCCGCTGTTCACGTCGCGCACTCGGACACCGGTGACCTTCTCCTCCCCGAGTACGTCCACCACGTCCCGGTTCCACAGGAAACGGATCTTCTCGTTGCGGCGCGCCCGTTCCTGCATGATCTTCGAGGCGCGCAGGCTGTCCCGGCGGTGCACGACGGTGACCGAGCGGGCGAACTTCGTCAGGAAGGTGGCCTCCTCCATGGCGGAGTCGCCACCGCCCACGACCACGAGGTCCTGGTCTCGGAAGAAGAAGCCGTCACAGGTGGCGCACCAGCTCACGCCGCGGCCGGCCAGCCGCTTTTCGTTGGCCAGCCCCAGCTCGCGGTAGCGGGACCCGGTGGCCAGGATGACCGCCCTGGCGCGGTGGGTCTCTCCTGCGCTGTCGACGACCTCTTTGACCGTGTTCTCAAGGCGCGCTTCGATGACGTCGTCGCGGACCAGCTCGGCACCGAAGCGCTCCGCTTGGGTGCGCATCTTGTCCATCAGGTCCGGGCCCAAGACGGCATCGGGGAACCCCGGATAGTTCTCCACGTCGGTGGTGTTCATCAGCGCGCCGCCGGCGGAGACGGCCCCCTCGAACACCAGCGGGCGTAGCTGGGCACGGGCTGCGTAGATCGCGGCGGTGTAACCGGCCGGACCAGAGCCGATGATGATCACTTCCCGGACAGTGCCATTCATGTTGATCACCTTCCTGAGCTCGGAGAATGAGAAACGAGCCGGCTGGCAGTCACCTTCCATGCCGCCCCGTTCGGCGGCACCACGGCCGCGGACGGCAGTCAGAAACCGGCTGCAGCGAGGCCTTTGCCGTTGGCGGCGGAATGCCGGCCCAGGCCGTGCCACAGGCACGGTCCCAGCAGCAGACGAATCCACCATGCATGTGCGGAAACCTGCACGCATCCCGTCGCCGGGGGAAGCCCGCGCGCGGACGTCCCGCGCGCGGACGTCTCGCGCCGCTGGCACGCGGGTGCCGAAGCCCGCTCGGCCCCGCCTGCATCGACGCCTTCTCCCTGGCACCACAACTGGTCCTCGCCGGCCACCCCCATCCGCCGCGGGCTTCGCCCGTGGCGTCACAGCCCGTACCGTTCTCGGGCCTCCTGCACGGTCTCCGACTTCACGTCGCCGCTTCGGGCGAGGGCCGAGAGCGCCGCGACCACGATCGAGTGGGGATCGACCCCGAAGTGACGGCGCACCGCCTCCCGGGTGTCGGAGAGCCCGAAGCCGTCCGTGCCGATCGAATGCCACGCCTGCGGCACCCACTGGCTGATCTGGTCCGGGACCGTTCGCATCCAGTCGCTGACAGCGAGAACGGGGCCAGGCGCGCCGGCCAGCGCACGGGTGACGTAGGGAACCCGCTCCTCACCCTTCAGCTGTGCGGCGTCACACTCCAGGGCGTCACGCCGCAGCTCGCTCCAGGAGGTGGCGGACCACACGTCGGCGGCCACGCCCCAGTCCTCGGTAAGCAGTCGCTGGGCTTCCAGTACCCAGTGGATGGCGGTTCCGGAGGCCAGGAGCTGCAGGCGGGGGGCCTTCGCGGCCAGAGGGGGCGTCTGAGCCTGTCGGAAGCGGTACAGACCCTTGAGGATGCCCTCTTCCACGCCCGGCCCGTCCGGCATGGGGGGCTGGATCCTGGACTCGTTGTAGACGGTGAGGTAGTAGAACACGTCCTCCGGGTGCGGCCCGTACATACGGCGCAGTCCTTCACGGACGATCACGGCGATCTCGTATGCGAAGGCGGGATCGTAGGCGACCGCTGCCGGATTGGTGGAGGCGATCAGGTGGGAATGGCCGTCGCCGTGCTGCAGACCTTCGCCGGTCATGGTGGTGCGACCGGCGGTGGCCCCGACGAGGAAGCCGCGGCCGAGCTGGTCCGCCAGCGCCCACATCTGGTCGGCCGTGCGCTGCCAGCCGAACATCGCGTAGAAGATGTAGAAGGGAATCATCGGTTCGCCGTGAGTCGCGTAGGACGTGGCGGCAGCCGTGAAGGAGGCCATCGAACCGGCCTCGGTGATGCCCTCGTTGAGGATCTGGCCGTCTTCCGCCTCCTTGTAGTAGAGGAGTTGGTCACGGTCGACGGGGTCGTAGTTCTGGCCGAGCGGGGAGTAGATCCCGAAGGTGGGGAAGAAGGACTCCATGCCGAAGGTGCGGGCCTCGTCCGGGACGATCGGCACCCAACGCCTTCCGGTTTCCTCCTGGCGCATCAGGTCCTTGACCAGGCGGATGAATGCCATGGTCGTGGCGATCTCCTGGCGTCCCGAGCCCTTGGCAAGTGCCTGGAAGGGCTTGGCGGACGGCGTGGGCAGCGCCACCGGGTGGAACCTGCGGGCCGGCGCCGGGCCACCCAGTGCTGCCCGGCGCTCGTGAAGGTAGCGGACCTCAGGAGCGTCAGCGCCGGGGTGGACGTACGGCACCAGTTCTTCGTCCAGCCTGCTGTCTGGAATGGGAAGTTCGAGCAGGTCGCGCATCGCGCGGAACTCCTTGCCAGTCAACTTCTTCATCTGGTGATTGGCGTTGCGTGACTCGAACCCCTGGCCGAGCGTGTGGCCTTTGACCGTCTGGGCGAGAACCACCGTCGGCGCGCCCCGGTGCTCGACCGCCGCACGGTAGGCGGCGTACACCTTGCGCGGTTCGTGGCCGGCCCGTGAGGCATGGAAGCAGTCGGCGATCTTCGCGTCGGTCAGCACCTTCGCCATTTCGACGAGCGCCGGATCCGCACCGAAGAAATGCTCACGGATATAGGCCACGTCGCGTGTCGCGTACGTCTGGAACTGTCCGTCGGGGACCTCGCGCAGCCGCCGTACGAGTGCGCCCGTGGTGTCGAGTACGAACAGCTCGCCCCAGGCCGTGCCCCACAGTGCCTTGACAACGTTCCAGCCTGCCGCGCGGAACTGGGCCTCCAGCTCCTGGACGATCTTGAAATTGGCGCGGACCGGTCCGTCGAGTCGCTGCAGGTTGCAGTTGACGACGAAGGTGAGGTTGTCCAGTCCTTCGCGGCCGGCGAGGGCCAGGGCCGCGGTCGACTCGGGTTCGTCCATCTCGCCGTCCCCCAAGAACGCCCACACGTGTGAAGCGGAGGTGTCCTTGATGCCGCGGTGGTGCAGGTAGCGATTGAAGCGCGCCTGGTGGATCGCGGTCAGTGGGCCCAGCCCCATCGACACCGTCGGGAACTCCCACAGCCAGGGGAGGCGGCGCGGGTGCGGGTAGGAGGGCAGGCCGTCGCCGCCCGTCTCCTGTCGGAAGCGGTCCAGCTGGGCCTCCGTGAGTCTTCCGTCGAGGAAGGCCCGGGCGTAGATGCCGGGGGACGCGTGCCCCTGGATGAAGAGCTGGTCGCCCGAGCCGCCTGCGTCCTTGCCCCGGAAGAAGTGGTTGAAGCCGGTCTCGTAGAGCCAGGCGGCGGAGGCGAAGGTGGCGATGTGGCCGCCGAGCCCGTACCGGCTGCCACGGGTCACCATCGCAGCCGCGTTCCAGCGGTTCCACGCGGTGATGCGCCGTTCCATCTCCTCATCGCCCGGAAACGACGGCTCAGCGGCCGTGGGGATGCTGTTGACGTAGTCGCTTTCCAGCAGCTTCGGCAGGACCAGACCGGCATTCTCGGCATGTTCGAGGGTGCGGCGCATGAGATACGTAGCGCGGTGAGGCCCGGCGGCTTCGGCGACGGCATCGAGGGAGGCCGCCCACTCGGCGGTCTCCTCGGGGTCGCGGTCGGGAACCTGGTCGAGTTCGCTCGGCCGATTGCGTATGGCGTCGATCATGGTGATCGCCTTTCGCTTCGTTCTGACATCACCGCCCCCTGCGACACTAATCGGGATACTTCTCATCCGGAATTATGTCCGGAAGCGCGGTCATGCTGCGCGGCCGGCAACTTCCGCCGGGCCGCCTCGGTTCGCCCCATGGTGAGCCGACAGGTCGTGACCGGCGGACGGCTGCATGGTCGTCGCCATCGGCTCGCCGTCCCCCAGTCATGCCAGGTTGAGCAGTGCATGCATGGCCCACTCGGCACCCTTGACCGTTGGGCATTATCTGGATATTAGACGTCCAGGTTTCGCCAAGTCAAAATCCGTAGAGCGCTCACAAGAACACCCTGAGTTACACCACGGGCTCAAAGGTCGTGGAACCGGTTGGTTGGGTGTCGAACGAATCCACCTGCTTTTCCCGCGCGGGGTGCCGGTAAGCCAGGCGTCGCGGCGGATGATGCACTGCGCCGGCCGGACGGAATCGCTCCAGTGTTGCCGCGCGGGTGGCCAGTTGCGGCGGCACGGTGTTGGTGGTGCCGTTGAGATGAAGGAGGTGGTCACACACCCGGCCCGACGCACAACCGGTCGGGACGAGTCCCTTATCTGTTGCTGCTTCATCTATTTCGCGCTCATCTATTTCGATTTGCGCTCATCTATTACGAAATGGGAGCGGACATGGACACCACGCACCAAAGCCTTCATGCCGATGTGCTCGTGATCGGGTTCGGCAAGGGCGGCAAGACGGTGGCCTCGACGATGGGTGGGCTCGGCAAGCGCGTGGTGCTGGTCGAGCGGTCGGAGAGGATGTACGGCGGCACCTGCCCGAATGTCGGCTGCGTACCGAGCAAGGCACTCGTCCACCATTCCCGCAAAGGTCGGCCGGAGGACGTGCCGCAGGAGTGGTACGAGCGCTCCGTCGGCGAGGTGCAGGCGCTGACCAAGCTGTTCCGCGGCGTCAGCTACGACGTGCTGAACGACATGGACACCGTCACGGTGATCACCGGCGCGGCCGCGTTCACCGACCCGCACACCGTGAGCGTCGAGACCGGCGACGGCCACCTGACGGTCACCGCCGAGACGATCCTGATCAACACCGGGTCGGAGCCGATCGTCCTCGATATTCCCGGCCTGCGGACCAGCCAGTACACCGTGACCAGCCGCGAACTGATCGACACGACCATTCTGCCGGGACGGCTGGCGATCATCGGAGGCGGCTACCTCGGCCTGGAATTCGCCTCGATCTATGGGCAGTTCGGATCCCAGGTCACCGTGCTCGAGGCAGCACCGAAGATCTTTCGCCTCGTGGATGACGACGTTGCCGCTGTCGCCGAGGGCATCCTGGTGGACGAAGGTATCGAGCTCATCGTCGGTGCGAACATCACGGAAATCCGTGACGGCGAGACCTCCGCGACCGTCGTCTACGAAAAAGACGGCCAACAACACACCCTGGAAGCCGACGCGATCCTGGCCGCCACAGGCCGCGCACCGGCCACCGGCGATCTGGCGCTGGACGCTGCCGGTGTGCGCACCACCGAGCGCGTCGCGGTCGAAGTCGACGAGCACCTACGCACCAGCCAGCCGCACATCTTCGCCCTCGGCGACGTCAACGGCGGGCCGCAGTTCACCTACATCTCCCTCGACGACAGCCGCATCGTCCTCGACCAACTCATCGGCGAGGGCAAACGCTCCACCGCCGACCGGGTCGCCATCCCCCACACCCTCTTCATCACCCCCCCACTGGCAACCGTCGGACTCACCGAGAAGGAAGCCCGCGCAGCCGGGCACCGAGTCAAGATCGCAAGCCAGCCGGTCGCCGAGATCCTCCCCATGCCGCGTTCGTACATCGTCGAGGAGACCCGCGGAGTTATGAAGTTCGTCATCGACGCCGACACCGACGAGATTCTGGGCGCCGCCCTGCTCAGCGTCGAAGCGCAGGAACTCATCAACACCGTCGCGCTCGCCATGCGGCACGGGGTCACGGCGGCCGAACTCCGCGACACCGTCTACAACCACCCCACCTCCACCGAGGCCTTCAACGGCGTCCTCGCCACCATCGTCCGAGCCGACACGTAACAAGGCTGCCGACATAACCCTCGAGTCCAGGCCGACACGGCCAGGTCCATGGTCCACAGCGAAACCCGGCCGGAAGGGTGACCCGCTGGGTCCCTGGCACAGCTGGGGACGCCTTGCCTGCCCCTGACCGCCAACAGCTGGCGGCCTAAGGTCAAGCCACGAGACGCAGAGCCCCGGCCGCACCTGCAGTGCCCACCCCCGCTCCACCAGACGTTTCGCCTTCGACCGCAGCCCCTCGACCTTCGTCGGGACCGCCTCCAGCCCCAGGGCCACGGCCAGCTGCTGGCAGCGCATGCCTTCCCGGCCCGCTTCCGACTTCAGCACCGACACGATCCGCTCGTAGTCCGGAGGGGACGCCGCTGGCGCACAGCAGATGAAATCCGCGCTCGCGGACGTCGCCCAGGCGCTCCTTCTATCCGGAACCGTCGGCATGGCGATCGGCCAGGTCACCGGCTCCTTGGTGAGGGCGTCGCGGGAGTGACGGCAAACCGTCCGCGCCCTCGCCGGCTGCGCAGGCTCACTGGGCCTCGACGGAGCGGTCTTCTTGGACCGCCCGAGCGGTCTGGACCGATGCATGGGTGTCACGCTCGTGGAGGTTGGCCGTCGGCGTGCGTTCGATCTGCAGGCTGAGCAGTTCCGGGCGGCTGTAGTGGCCGCGCGCATCCATGAGGCGCTTGCGCAGGTCGATCTGCGCGAAGTCCAGGTCGGCGATCACTTCGCCTGCGCCGGACTTGAGCGGCTCGCCGATGATGCGGCCTTCGGGGTCGACGATGGCAGTGAAGCAGCCGCCGGAAATCGCACCGACGGGGCCGCCGGTGTCCTTGGCGATCTGCGCCTGCTGGTCGGGATCGAGCCACGCGGTGGCGTTGACCACGAAGCAGGCCGATTCCAGGGCATGCTGGCGGATGTTGATCTCGATCTGCTCGGCGAACTGCGGGCCGCCGAACGCGCCGGGATACATCGCGGCGTGGATCTGCTCGCCGTCGGCGATCAGGGCATAGCGCGCCAGCGGCAGGTAGTGCTCCCAGCATGCGAGCTGGCCGATGCGGCCGATGGCGCTGTCCACCGCGCGCAAGCCCGAACCGTCGCCCTGGCCCCAGATCATCCGCTCATGGTAGGTCGGCGTGATCTTGCGGCGGCGCTGGATCAGCGTGCCGTCGGCATCGAACAGCAGCTGCGTATTGTAAATGGTGCCGCCGTCACGCTCGTTGACTCCGATCGAGACGACCATGTGAGTTTCCCGGGCGGCTTCGGCGATCGCGTTGGTCTCGGCGGACGGTACGGTCACCGCCTCTTCGAGCAGGCGCAGATGTTCTTTGGCCATCATGTAGGGCGGCTGCACGAAGGAGAAGTAGGGGTAGTAGGGAACGACGGTCTCGGGGAAGACCGCGAACTGGACGCCCTTCTTTCCCAACTCGCGGATCTTCTTCACGACTCTTTCAACGGTGCCTGCGCGGCTGTAGAGCACGGGGCTGATCTGGACTGCAGCGGCCTTTACGACGGCCATGGTGTGGCTCCTTCGACATACGTGGTTGACGCAAGCTCCAGTTAGGAGCATATGCTCGTATCTTGGTGATGGCAAGGAACCCCCGGGACGGATTGTCTAGTTGGACTGCCTGTATTCAACGGGTGCTCCGTTGCCTCCATCCTTTTGGGCACGGTCGATGATGCGAGCTTGGGGTCCGTCAGCCCCGAATGAGGCCCGTGCGCTGACGTCAGCCGTGACTGCGCCACCAGCGCGTTCCGTCGGGGGTGTCCTCGAGGGCAATGCCGCGTTCGGCCAGGTCCGCGCGGACAGCATCGGCCTCGGCGAAGTTCCGGCCGCTGCGCAGTCGACGTCGGCGTTCGACGGCGGCAGCAATCTCCTGGTCTTCGTCCGCCTGCTTGTCGAGCACGAAGGCGTCGAACAGGGCATTGATCTCGTTGAGCAGCGCAGCGGATGCGGGGCCGGCCGGGGTCGTACTGCGGTTCTGCTCGCGGATGTACTGGAACAGGACAGCGAGCGCGCCGGGGGTGTCGAAATCGTCGTCCATGCGCGCGAAGAAGGCGGTACGCGTCTGATCGACCAAAGCCGTGGATTCGGGACTGTCAGTAGCGCGGATGGTGTGCGCGAAGTTCTCGATACGGCGCCGTGCAGCCCGAGCCTGGTGGAGGGTGTCGTCGCTGAGTTCCATGGACGACCGGTAGTGCTGGCTCACGAACGCGTAGCGGAGCGTGCGGAAGTCGGTGATCGCCAGAGCCTCTCGGACGGTAAGAAAGTTCCCGGAACTCTTCGACATCTTCTCGCCGCCGACCCGGAGAAGGCCGGTGTGCATCCAGTATCGGGCCAGCGGGGAGCGGCCAGATGCCGCCTCCAATTGCGCTACCTCGGCCTCGTGGTGGGGAAAGATCAGATCGACAGCGCCGCCGTGCAGGTCGTACTGCGGGCCGAACAGGGCTTCGGTGATCGCCGTATCTTCGATGTGCCAGCCTGGCCGCCCTGGTCCGAGCGGACAGTCCCAGTAAGGTTCGCCCTCCTTGCGGGCCTTCCACAAAGCGAAGTCGCCAGGATTTCGCTTGCCCGTGTGCTCGTCGATACGGGACACGGAGTCCTCGGGCCGCACGTCGGTACGCCCGGAAAGCTTGCCGTACTCGGGGAAGGTTCCGAGGTCGAAGTACCAGCCGTCATCCAGTCTGTAGGCGTGACCGCATCTGATGAGTTCCTGGACCTGGGCGACGATGGCACCGATGTAGTCGTGGGCGCGGGCGTACACATCGATGCTCGTGTTGCGCAACGCAGCCATGTCCTCGAGGTACAGCTCCTCGTACCGGGCAGCCAGCGCCCGAGGGTCGGTGCTCGTCTCCTGCGCGCGACGGATGATCTTGTTGTCGATGTCGGTGATGTTCTGCGCGTAGGTCACTCGGTACCCACGATGGCGCAGGTAGCGAGCAATCAGATCGAACTGTGTGTAGGTCTTGGCATGTCCGACGTGGCTGAGGGCATAGACGGTGGGCCCGCACACGAACATCCGCACCACACCCGGGGTAATGGGCTCGAATCGCTCTTTCCGCTTTGTGAGTGTGTTGTAAATGATCATGCGGTTCCGTCTCAGGCAAAGTGGCCCAACACCTTCTCGAAGTCGCGGAACACAGCGCTCGCCCCGTGAACCTCGGCCACGTCGTACGTCATGCCGGTGTGGGGATCTTGAGGTAATCCAGTCCGCTGGCGTCGAGCCACATCTCGGCGGGGGAGCGGACCAGGCGAAGCAGAACGCCGTCGCAGCCGGGACAGCGCAGCACCATTCCGGGACCGTCGAGGTAGGCGTGCGTTTGGGCAAGCGCCATCTGTTCACCGCAGCCGTGGCATCGTCCAGTAGCCATGGTCATGTCGGTGCCGAACAGGGACTCGAGGTCCCCGGCGGCGGCGTTGCCGTCGAGGAAGTCAGGGGTCAGGGTCATGGAGATTCAGAGCTCCCTCTTGTGCCGATGCGCCCGGGCATACGGGGCCGGGATCATGGGCGTGTCTCAGGAGGAGACCGAACGCGGGCGGGCAGACCACAGGGGGCGCGTCTGTATACGGAGCGCGGTGACCGCTGGGCTCTCGCCGCTATACAGGAACTGGTCACTCTGAGACATCGCCAGATGGCGCCCGGCCACTGGTGGGTCCACCTCCCATTATGGACAACGAGGTAGAACTTGGCTCCGCGAAGGCGGCGCGCGGCACTGCCGGTTTCCGTCCGCAGGAAGTCGCGCAGTGGGGTCCGAGCCATACCCCTGAGAGAGCAGGGCAAGCACAGATCCCGTCGAAGTGGGCGGCCCCGACCTGTGAAGTGAAGAATCGTCGCGCGGTCTGTTCAGTGGAATCGTGGTTGTGGATCCCAGACGCGATCGTGCGATCTCCGAGGAGCGGGAAATGGCGGACGGTGAGACACGGGACGAGGTTGAGGAAGATCCAGGCGTGCTGGAGGCAGAGGACACCCTCGACGACCGCGGACTGTCCACGGCGCTTGACGAGGGGTACTCGCCGCCAGAGCGTCCTTGGGCGGTGAGGAGCTGGGGCGTGACAGCGGCGGAGCAGCACCAAAGGGAGCCGCTCGCGGAGCGGCTGGCCCGTGAGCAAGGTGAAGTGGCTGCCCCGGAGGGTGACGGTCTGGGCGACTTGCTGGACTCGGACGGCGAACTCCTGGACGACGAGGTCGGAGATGCCCGCGCCGGCCGGCTCGTGGCCTGGGAGGGAGTGACTGGTGACCCAGGTACGGAGTCGGACCTCTTCGCTCGGGATGTGGGGATCGATGGGGCAGCTGCTTCCGCCGAGGAGGCCGCCGTACACGTCGTTACCGACGACACAGCGACTGACGAGCTCCCGTAGCGCGGGCTAGGCAAACCATGCGCCGATCGGGCGGGTGGCATGCGCGACTGCGATGCTACGGGCGGCCGTCGCGCGGCGCAGGTGAGTGAACCCCGACAGCCGGCGTCTCCTCATCCGCTGGGCCCAAAACGCTCGGTGCGGATACGGCCAGGGTGGTGGCCGAGGGCCACCAGCAGGCCGGCGGCCTTTTCGACGAAGCCGGTGGAACCGCAGACGTAGCAAGTGGGTTCGAAGTCCGGTGGCCATCCGGCGCTTGACAGGTCCGAAGCGGTGATCTGCCCGGGGGGCCGCGGCCACTGCGGTGGGCTGGAGCGGGTGTAGAGGTACGTCTTGTCGAGGCCCGGGTCGTCCCGTCTCAACTCGGATACGAAGAGCTGGTACTCAGGGCTGCGGACGCTGTACACCAACCGGAAGGGCGTACGGCTGCCGACCGCGCGGCGCATGCGGATCATCGCCATCAGTGGCACCAGGCCGGAGCCGCCGGCGACAAGCAGAATCGGTTCCTTCTGCTCGGGCCGCCACACAAACCAGCCACCGACCGGTCCGCGCAATTCCACCACGTCGCCCACGGCGAGTTCGTCCGTCAGGTACGGGGAGACCTCGCCGTCACTGACACGCTGGACGGTCAGCTCGACGCTCTCGCCATCGGGTGCCGACGCCAGTGAGTAACTGCGCTGTGTGCTGTAGCCGTCCTCCGCCGTGAGCCGGACATCGGCATGCTGCCCCGCCAGATGCCCCGGCCAGCCGGGCACCTCGAAGACGAGGGTGCGCGCAACGTCGGACTCGATGCGCCGATCGGCCAGGCGGGCCGTCTTCCAGCTCAGCCGGTCGCCTAGTCGCCTTGATACCGCTGCTCGCGCCATGGGTCCCCATAATTGTGGTAGCCGACGCTCTCCCAGAAGCCCCGTTCGTCCTCGTCGAGCAGCTGGATTCCGTGCACCCACTTGGCGGACTTCCACAAGTACAGGTGCGGAATCAGCAGCCTGGCGGGGCCGCCGTGCTCTGGTGCGAGTTCCTCGCCGTCGTAGCGGTACGCGATCCATGCCTGCCCGTCGAGAAGGTCCTCCAGGGGCAGGTTGGTGGTGTAATCGCCGTAAGAGTGAACGAGCGCGTAGTCGGCACTGGTCTCCACGTCCTCCAGAAGGAGGTCCAAGGACACTCCCTGCCACTCCGTGTCGAACTTCGACCACTTGGTGACACAGTGGAGGTCAACGGTCGGTGTCTGGCTGGGCAACGACGTGAACTGTGCCCAGTTCCAGCTGTGCCGTGCCCCCGCCTCTGTGCGGATGGTGAACTCCCACTCGTCAAGGTTCACCGCGGGGGTGGGGCCTGCGGACAGAACGGGGAAGTCGGTGGTCTCGTACTGCCCAGGAGGCAGTCTGTGCTGTGTATCCCGTGCTCGGCCGTGGAATCCGCGCGAAACGATGGGCATGCGGTGCCCCCATTCTTCGAAGTACGCGGTTTCCATTCTTAAGGACATCGCGCAGCACAGCATCTCGGCAGGCGGCTGCCCGGCGCGCGGGGGCGGGGTGATGGAGCCGTTTCCTCGGGGCTGACCGTGTACCTCCTGCGAGATTCACGCCGCGGCCCGTGCTCAGGAATTCTCGGGGGCTTATGGGTACCGTGAAGCAAGGCACCTCATGTGGCAACCGAGCGGAGGGCCCGTGGCGTTACCGTCATGGCGCCGATTGTCCACAATGCTCTGGTTTCGTTCCCGCTGCCTACGACAAGGCAGCACGTCGGCTCGGGAGGCCCCATGGCAGACAAGAACGACCGCGTGCGAGATCTGGCCTCGCAAGTACGTACCCCCGACGTCGTCGATGCCATGGGACGGATACACCGCCACAGGTGTCACATCAACGACCTGGTGAGCCCAACTCCGGACCGCGTTCTCCTGGGCCCCGCGGTGACGATCTCGTATCTCCCTTCATGCGAGGAAACACTCCCAGCCGAGCAATTCAATTTCATCCGGCTGTTCGATGACGCCATCGGAGATGGCGCACAGGGGCGGGTGCTGGTCCTGGCCAGCAACGGACATACCGACGTATCACTCGGCGGCGGAGCAAAGCTCTCGCTAGTGGCAGTACACGGTCTTGCGGGCATCCTGGCAGACGGTCGTCTCCGGGACTTCCCCCAAATCGCGAGTTACGACTTCGCCGCCTACTGCTGGGGGGAGACGACCAAATGGGGGGGTGATGTGGTAACGCCGTTCGAGGCCAACCGGCCGGTCGTGGTGTCCGGCGTGACCGTCCACCCGGGTGATTACGTGTTCGCGGACGCGTCCGGCGCTGCCGTCATCCCCGCTGAACAGGTCCTCAGCGTGTTCGAGGAAGCCAACCGCGTCGTCCAGGACGAGGCAGCCTTCGTCGAGAGAACCCGTCATGGAAACCCCGCCGACTACAGATCTGAGCAGTAACGCGTCGCTCCTCCTCACCGCAACGGGTCTCTGCGCATTCTTCGCCGCGGTGGACCCGCGGGCGACCTGCCGTCGACGACGACCAGATGTTCGTAGTGCTGCCGGGACCGATCAGGGGCGTCGGCGTCCGTCGCCGGCCTGAACAAGGTCCGTGAAGGAGCCAGGAAGCGGGCTGGATTACACCGGCTCATCCGCTGCGGCGCACCTGTCAGCCCCGGTTCGGGAGGCACGCCTGGCAGCGGTGTGCCCAACGTGGCCGAGTTCGGCGATGTGCCAGCTCGCTACGACCGGCTTGGCTGCTGCTGGTCCCGGTAGGTCTCCAGCAGCCTGAGCCAGACTTCGCTGATCGTCGGGAACGCCGGCACGGCGTGCCAGAGCCTTTCCACCGGCACCTCTCCCGTGACCGCGATGGTGGCCGAGTGCAGCAGTTCCCCGACGCCGGAGCCGACGAAGGTGACCCCGGCCACGGTGCCGCGGTCGGTGTCGATGAGCATGCGGGCCTGACCGCGATAGCCGTCGGCGTACAGGTGAGCACCCGCGACCCGTGCGAGGTCGTAGTCCACCACCTCGATCCGGCGCCCGGTCCGCTCTGCCTCGCGCGTGGTCAGGCCGACGGACGCGACCTCCGGGTCGGTGAAGACGACCTGCGGTACGGCCGCGTGGTCGGCGGTCGCGACGTGCGCGCCCCACCTGGCGTCGTCGACCGGCTCTCCCTTGGCGCGGGCTCCTATGGCGGCACCGGCGATCCGGGCCTGGTACTTGCCCTGATGGGTCAGCAGGGCACGGTGGCTGACATCGCCGACGGCGTAGAGCCAGCCGCCGGCGACGTCGGTCACCCGGCAGGTGTCGTCCACGGCCAGCCAGTCCCCGGGAGTGAGGCCGACGTTCTCCAGGCCGACGTCCGCGGTGCGCGGGGCTCGGCCGGTGGCGAACAGGATCTCGTCCGCGGCCAGCGCCCCGCCGTCCGCCAGCGCGATCCGCACCTCGCCGCCCGCGCCGCCTGCGCGCGCCAGGGAGGCTACGGAGGTTTTCAACCGGATGTCGACGCCGGCTTCGCGCAGCGCCTCAGCGACCAGCTCGCCGGCGAACGGCTCCATCCTCTCAAGCAGTCCGTCCCCGCGGACCAGCATGGTCACTTGGGAGCCGAGGGCCTGCCAGGCGGTGGCCATCTCGACGGCCACCACACCGCCGCCGACCACGGCCAGCCGGCCGGGTACCCGCCCTGCGCTGGTTGCCTCGCGGTTGGTCCAGGGGCGTACGGTGCCGAGCCCGGGTATGTCGGGCAGGGCCGTGCTCGTGCCGGTGCAGAGGGCGACGGCGTGTCGCGCGGTCAGATGGACGGTGTCGCCCTCCGGGGTCTGCACCGCCACCTGCTTGGGACCGTCGAGCCGCCCGTGGCCGCGTATCAGATCGACGGAGACCGACTCCAGCCAGTCGACCTGGCTGTCGTCCTTCCAGTAGGAGGCGATCTTGTCGCGGTGCGCGAGGACCGCGTCGACGTCCAGCGGCCCGTCCACCGCCTGGCGCAGCCCAGGCACGCGGCGGGCGTCAGCGCGTGCCAACACCGGCCGCAGCAGCGCCTTGCTCGGGTCGCAGGCCCAGTACGAGCACTCGCCGCCCAGCAGTTCGCGCTCCACGATCGCGGTGCTGAGCCCTGCGGCGCGGGCCCGGTCGGCGACGTTCTCGCCGACCGGGCCCGCGCCGATGACGATCACGTCGTAGGTGCGGGGTGCCTCGTTCCTCACTGCTTCATTCATCACTGCTCCTGTAACTCTGTGGGGCTGCTGCGGCGCCTTCACGGGAGGCCAGCCGGGCCTGCTCGCCTCTCGGCCATGTTGGCGCACGGCTCTGGCCAACGGTGCGCTGGTACTTCGCCGGGGAGATCCGCACGGCCACGCGCGGCCGAGGCGGTCCATTCAGCCGGACCGCTGGGCGTGGAGTACACCTCCGCCCAGCGGTCCTGCGCCGGTGCTGCCCTCAGGGCTGAAAAGGGGCCGGCCGCCATGCCGGCTGGTGACGGCCGTCGCATCTCTGGGTGACTGGCGTGGGGTCAGCGGCCGGGGGCCCGCTGCGTGACCTCCTGGAGCACCCAGCCGTTGCCGTCCGGGTCGCTGAAGGTGAGAAGGGAGCTGTAGGAGGCGCGCTCGGGGTGCGGGCCGGCGAGGCGTTCCTGGCCCTGGAGCTTGTGGGTGACGTCTCCGGCCTCGTGGCCTTGGAAGATGGCTGCTCCGGCGTTGTGGAAGACCTCGCTGACCTCGATGCCGCGACCGGTGAGCTCCGCGTGGGCCTGCTCGATGTCGGTGACGATGAGGTACAAGCCCTGGGCCGAGCCGGGGGCGGCGGAGGTGAGCCCCTTGCCGAAGATGATCGAGCACTCGGAGCCGGGCGGGGTGAAGTGCACCGCGCGCCAGTCCTCACTGGCGGCCTTGTCCACGTCCAGGCGGAAGCCCAGCTTCTCGTAGAAGGCCTTGGCCCGATCGACGTCGGAGACGGGAAGGACGATGAGTTCGAGCTTCAGATCCATGTGGGGGGTTCTTCTTTCTTGGTATCGGTGAATCTCGCACCCTGTGCGTCACCGGTTCATGAGGTGGTCACGGTCGGCGGAGCCGACCCACCCTGGGTTACGTCAGCCCGCGAGCCGCGCGCGGGCAAGTGCCGCCTGGGTCGAAGCGCGGCACGCGGACATCGCTGCACCGTGCGCTGCGCGGCGTACCTGACGGCACATAGGAGTATATGCTCGTATTCGGGGTGAGGCAAATGCGCTCGCCCCAGTCATGGCCGGGCGGTCGGCGCGGTGAGCGGTACTGGCACACGGCATGCAGTGGCCCCATCGCGCCGTCGAGCCGGTGGGGCGTGGCGGCGGGAGGTGGGGGTCGGCAATTCCCGGACAGAGCACGCACTCAGCGTGGCGCTCTGGGAGTCGTGCCCTACTCGGCCCAGGGCTCGAAGCCGGTGTGGAGGACGGCTTCCAGGGATACGCGCAGTTGGGCTGCCTCTCCGGCGCCGAAGCTGTCCTCGAACCGGGCCTGCACGGCTTTCCACCGCGGTAGCGCCGTCTTCATCCGGGAGAGACCCTCCGGCGTGATGGTGACAACCCGTGCGCGGCGATCGGCCGCCGATGGCTCGACGGTCACCAGGCCCTCGCGCGCCAGCGGCTTGAGGTTCGAGGCCATCGTCGTGCGGTCCATGGCGATCATGTCGGCGAGACTGGTGATCGTCATTTCTCCGTGCACACTCAGCACCTGCAGGATGCTGAACTGCGTCGCACGAAGACCGACCGGGGCCAGGGCCTTGTCGTAGGTCGCGCCGAGGTACCGGGCGGCCTTGCGCAGGGCCAGGTTGTTGCACGAGTCGCCGCGGTTCGTCGGCGCACGGTTCATGGCATCCTCCAGGGCCTCACGAGATGACAATAAGAGTACATGCTCGTAAACGTCAAAGGTGCCCCTCTGCGCCGGTGACAAGCGGTGGGTCAGGGGTTCAAGGGGGACACCTTGCCACCCCCGCTCCTATCGCCTTGGCCCGAAGATCCCCATCGGATCCGCTTCTGAGCGTGAGCAGACGCCCACCGCGGCGGCCGAGATATCTGCCAAGCCCAACCAAGCCGCCCGCCGACCGCCAGTGAAGGCCACCCGGCCTTCGTCGCCTGCTGCGTCGGCCTTCAGCGCGCCCCACCCCATCAGACAGCGTCCCTCAAGCGGGATCCCGCCGTCCTATCTAGGCTGGAAGAGGCCCTCACAACCGCTCGGCACCTGCCGCACTCGGCCGCACCTCCCGAAAACCTTGCACACCCCCCCGCACGTGGCATCAGACCCCACTCAGCTCCTCACAAGGAGAGCGACCGATGGTTGCCAGCAACCTAGTTCTCATCGCCAATGCCGGTGGCGTGGGCCGCACGGTCCTCGACCAACTGCGCGCGCAGGACGTGCCCGTGCGCGCGATGGTCCGCCGCGACGACGAACGTGCGGCTCAGCTGCGTGGGCTCGGAGCGGAGGTCGTCCTCGGGGATCTGACCCGGCCCGAGAGCGTCGCGGCAGCGCTGGAGGGTGTCGGGAGGATGTACTTCGCGATGCCCGTATCGCCTGACCATCTGCTGGCAACAACCGTGGCGGCCAGCGTGGCGCGCGAGCACGGGAACCTGGACGCCCTGGTGGACATGTCCCAGATGACGGTGTCCCAGATGACCGCCACCAGCACCGCGGAGTCGCATCAGCAGCGGCTGCACTGGCTGGGGGAGCAGGTACTGAACTGGTCGGGCCTGCCGGTGGTCCACATCCGGCCGACATCGTTCCTGGACAACCCGCTGTTCACCACGCTGCCGGCACGGTCGATCCGGGAGAACGGCACGATCGCGCTGCCCTTCGGCACCGGGCGCACCTCGCCCGTCGCCGTGGACGACGTCGCCCGAGTGGTCGCCACCGTGCTCCGCGACCCGGCCCCGCACATCGGACACGTCTACGAGCTCACCGGGCCGCGCACGGTCGACATGACCGAGATGGCCGAGGAGTTCTCACGGGCGTTGGGGCGTCCGGTGTCCTACGTAGACGTGCCGCTGGACCAGTGGCGGGCCGAGGTCCTCGCCAAGGTGGGCCTGCCGCCACACACCGAAGAGCACATCGCCACCATGGCCCGACTGCACCGCGAGAACCGCTACGACCGCGCGACCGACGACGTCGAGCGCGTCACGGGCGTACCTGCCCAAACAATCGAGGCGTTCGTTGCCGCTCGCAAGGACTTCTACCTGGGCTGAGCCCTCTGGGCCCCACACCCAGAGCGAACGCGTCGAGAACGTCCGCGAGCGCCGGGGCAGACGAGCCGAGCGAGACTGGCCACGACGACACACGCAGCGAAGCCAGTACGTACTCCTGGCGGCAAGGACACTGATCCGGCTGTGTGGCGCTCACACAACGTGGATGACGGTCTTGCCGACTGTTCCCTTCTTCGCGCGGAACGCCTCCGGCGCACGGTCCAGAGGATGGACGGCACCCACCACCGGGCGCAGCCAGCCCTCCCGATGCCTGCTGATGATCTCCAGGAGGTGACCACGGTTGGGTTCGACGATGAAATACATGGCCCGACCGTCCTCGGGCCGCACGTTCGGGGGTTGGACGATGCTCACCAGCGTGCCGCCGGGCCCGACCACGGCGGCCGAGCGATCGAGTACCTCCCCGCCGAGGGCATCGAAGACGAGGTCGACGCGGCCTACCGCTTCCTCCCACCCCGGCTGTTCGAGGTCGACGAAAACCTCTGCGCCGAGCTCCAGCACCCGGTCCCGGCTCCCCGCGCGCCCCGTCCCGATCACGCGCGCCCCGGCTTCGCGGGCAAGCTGCGTCGCGGCCATTCCCACGCCTCCTCCCGCACCGTGCACGAGCACGCTCTGCCCAGCCTCCAGCCTTCCGTGTATGAAGAGGCCCTGCCAGGCGGTGAGGCCCGGCATCGGCAGAGCCGCCGCCTGCACGTGGTCGATTCCCGCAGGCAGCGGAGCCAGATTGCGCGCCTCCACCGCCACATACTCCGCGAGAGTGCCGTCCCGGTTCCAGTCGGTCAGCCCGATGACACGCTGACCGGCCGACAGCCCGGTGGTGCCGACCGCGACCTCGGCGACCTCACCGGACACCTCGTGTCCCGGAATGACGGGCGCTCGGTCCCTGCCGCCACGGTCGACCCAGGTGGCCGGCCAGCTCAGCTCATCCGGGGTGAAGGAGGCAGCGTGCACCTTTACGATCACGTCGCCCTCGCCCGCGTACGGGTATGGTGCCTCCTCCACAACCAGGCTGTCTGCAGCCGCATCACGATCGTGGGTTCGTACGGCCTTCATCGGAAGCTCCTTCCGGCCGCGGGAGACCCCCTACGTTCCAGGATGACGGCGTGCCGCCCTCGGGGCGATCCGGGGCGGCGCACCTCCCGCTAGCGCCCCGGTATTGAGAACGGAGCCCTCCGCGGCCCGACCAGCGATCACTGCAGACCGGCCAACTGCCCCGAACTCGAAGCTGTGCGACCGCGATGGGCCAGGCGACGCGCACGGCATGCGAGGTGAGCACCAGCGTCAGTCCCCTGAGTGGTTTCAGCATCGCTCCCGACGAGCGGGCGTCATCGTTCCCCTATCGCCCCTCTGCGTAGTCGCATGACTACTAAAAGCGAAAGGGGAGGGGAATGCGTTTCAATTCCGTGGGCCGTCTGGCGGCTGTTGCCTCGACAGCACTGCTGCTGCTCGGCAGGGCTGCCACCTCTGCACAGGCGGCGGCACCTGGACCCGTCGTGTACTCGATCGACTTCTCCAACCCCAAGGAGAGCGACAACAACGACCTGCCCGAGCCCTACGGAAGGGTCTGCCTGCAGGCGCCCTGGGGCCAGCAGACCGCACTGTGGGAACACCCGGACGTCGACATCAACACCCCCACCCTCCCGCGCTACCCGGACGCCGCCCCCTACGAGATGAGGTTCGTCGACCACCCCGTCACCGAGGTGTGCGCCTTCGTGGGCGAGGACGACACCGGCATCAACGACGACGACGTCCTCGCCGCCTGGCTGCGTGCCGGTCGAGGGCCCTGGCAGCTACACCATCTCCACCGACGAGGGGTCAGTTACCGCCAGCCTGTACGACATCTGACGAACCACCGGGCTCATCACCTGTTGCCCCCGCCGTGGCCTCGCAGGCCACGGCGGGGGCTACTGCGGCCGAACGCCTGACACCAACAGCGATCGACATGCGGGGCCCCGCAGCTTCTGACCGAGCGTCACCGCTCCACAAGAAGTGCCAGAGCCCGAGGCCGGGAGTCGTTCCGACGGGACTATGAGGGCACCTCTGACCGTGCTCGCACGTCGCTGACTGGTCTTGACGCCACCCGCGGTCTGGCGGGTGATGTCGGATGCGGTAGTGCGAATGCAGCGTCCGATGCTGCTCGTCACGGGGAGGGGTTCGCCACGCCGCTTTCGTTGACGGTGAAGCGGCCGTTCGCGGCGCCGTTGAAGGTGCCGCTCTTGATCCACTCGACCACCGCGGCCTGGACCGTGGCATGGGGGCCGAACCAGGGACGGCCGGGGCGCCCACCGTAAGGCGTTCCCGATTGCGGGGTGCAGCGCGGGCCGGAGCAGCCCTGCCACAGCGCCTTTTGGGGACGTGGAGTGACGCCGGGCGGCACCGGATGGCACCAAGCGGCACCACCCGGTGCCATGTGGTGCATGTGAAGGCCGGTTCATGTTCGCCGTCCTTGCAGCGGCCGCCGAGTACGAGAACGAGCTGTGCGCCGAACGTCACGCCGATGGCATCGCCGCCGCCAAGCGCCGCGAGACCGAGGGAAGGATGCTGCCGGGCAAGAAGCGCATCGGCCGTCCCCGCACAGGCCTGGTCGACGCTCTCGCGCGATGCCACTATGCACATACCGCAGAGACGCGGTGGGGCGGCCAACACGTCTGCATTGTTTGGGAGTTCAGCAGCGGCATAGGCCAAATACCTCTTGGGAGACCGGACACACCACGCCGTCGGCAACCGCTACCGGGATTCATTCGCAGTGCATCGGCCTTCAGGCCGGTGGTGAAGCGAATCTGTGACTGTGGCGCGGAGCGTCACGGATGCTGTCCTGCGGAGCATGAGAGCGCAGGCGCCACCACGGCCGGCGCGGAGCGTCACGGGGTCCGATCCGGAGAGGCCGGGCAACGCCTCCCTCGTTCGGCCCGCTCTGTCCTGCCTGGTTTCAAGGGAGTACCGACCGTTCATACGTTCCCTCTGGTAGCGGGCGGCGCTCGTTCGTACGATCACCGCATGCAGCTTCGGTACGCCTTCAGGCTGTACCCGGAACCTGGCCAACGCCTCGCGCTGGCCAGGGCGTTCGGGTGCGCCCGCGTCGTGTTCAACGATGCCGTGCGTGCTCGCGAGGACGCCCGCGGGGCGGGCGAGCCATTCCCGACGGCCGGCGAGTTGTCCAAGAAGCTGATCACCGCCGCGAAGCAGACCGCTTCACGGGCCTGGCTGGGCGAGGTCTCCTCGGTGGTGCTCCAGCAGTCCCTGCGCGACGCGGAGGCCGCCTACAAGAACTTCTTCGCCTCCCTCAAGGGCGAGCGTAAGGGCGCGAAGACCGGTGCGCCCCGCTTCAAGTCCCGCAAGGACAGCCGTCAGTCGATCCGGTTCACGGCCAATGCCCGCTGGTCGATCACTGGTTCCGGGAGGCTGAACCTCCCGAAGATCGGCGCGGTGAAGGTGAAGTGGTCGAGGACCTTGCCCGCGCGGCCCTCCTCGGTCACCGTGGTCAAGGACGCGGCCGGACGGTATTTCGCCTCGTTCGTCGTTGACACCGACCCGGGCGCGGACGCCGCCCGGATGCCCGGCACCGACCAGACGGTCGGCATCGACCTGGGCCTGACCCACTTCGCCGTCCTCTCCGACGGGACGAAGATCGACTCTCCTCGGTTTCTGCGCCGGGCGGAGAAGAAACTGAAGAAGGCCCAGCGGGAGCTGTCCCGCAAGCAGAAGGGATCGAAGAACCGGGCCAAGGCCCGTCTGAAGGTCGCCCGCGCCCACGCGAAGGTGGCCGATGCCCGCCGCGAGTTTCACCACCAGCTCTCCACTCAGCTGATCCGCGACAACCAAGCGATCGGCGTGGAGGACCTGGCGGTCCAAGGACTCGCGCGCACCAGGCTGGCCAGGAGTGTCCATGACGCCGGATGGTCGGCGTTCGTGAACATGCTGGAGTACAAGGCGGCCCGGTACGGGCGGACCCTGGTCAAGATCGGCCGGTTCGAGCCGACCTCCCAGACCTGCTCGGCCTGCGGTATCAAAGACGGCCCCAAGCCCCTGAACGTCCGGGAATGGACCTGCACCGCCTGCGGCACCGTCCACGACCGGGACCACAATGCCGCGAAGAACGTCAAAACGGCCGCCGGACGGGCGGTGACAGCCTGCGGAGCGCCGGTAAGACCAGGACTCGTCCCGGCACAGCGCGAAGAAACAGGAAGCCACGGATTCCCGCCCGAACCCTGTGCCGCGTAGCGGCACAGGGTTCGGGCGGGAAGGCCAGAATCCTCGGGCTTCAGCCCGAGGAGCAAGTCAACAGCGGTTTACTTGCTCCCTGGTGTCCGAGCTAGGACTACCGGGCCTGGCCCTGCTGGACGCCCCTCCCGGCCCGTTCTCGTCGTACGGCACCGGCCTGCACGGGCAACGGACACCGCGGTCCCGATCGTGGTGCCGCCGATGGTCATCAGCAGGAGGCCGGGGACGAGATACGCGATGTACTCGGACCGGTCCGCCCCCCGCTGCCGATGCCGGCGCTCATCACGTCGCCGAAGAGGTAGACGAAAAGCAGCAGCATGACCGGGGTGAGCAGCTGATTCAGTGTCAGGGACGGTAGCGGCGGGCGTGCAGGAGGTTGTGGCGCAGCATAGTCGCGCACGGCGAGGGAGAGGGAGCTCATCGGACAGCCTCCTTGGGCTGGCTGGGCTGGCTCGGCACGGTGGAGCGGGTCAGGGCGAAGAACACGTCGTCGAGGTCGTGCACGGTCAGCTCGTCGGCTTCGATGCCGGCGAAGTCCAGCCAGTCGAGGATGGAGCGCAGCTCGCGCCGGGGGCGATCGGCGGGGCGATCCTGGCCGACGCGATGTTCGCGAGGCCGCTGGTGAAGTTCTCCGCCCACGACCGGTCCGACGGTCACCTGTGGCTGGGCGAGGTCGTCGCCACGGCCGGGCTGGTCCTGCTGGTCTTCGGCCTCAACCGGATCGGCCGCGCCTCGCTCGCCCCGGCCCGTTTCCGGCCCGGCGGTAGCGCAGTTGTGCCATGACGCAGCCGCGCCAGGGGGAATCCATTGCCGGAGGCCGAGGGCGCCTCCATGATCCAGGTCAACTCCCGTTCCTGGTTCGCCTGGAGGCCCTCCTTGCCCGAAATGCCCCTTCCCAGACCCAGGTTGATCGCGCTCGGCGCGGTCGCGGCCCTGGCACTCGGGGTCGTACCAGCCACCGCCGTGGTGTCCGCGAGCCCGGCCACCCCCGTGTCCGCCAAAGCCGCACAGTGGTCCCCCGGCAACGGCGGCACGCACACCGTCACCCTGATCACCGGTGACAAGGTCACGATCGGCACCGCCGCCGACGGCACCGTCGTCCGGTCCTTCGAAGGCGCGAACGGAACCACCACAGGCTTCCACCGGGCCGTCATCGACGGCTCGATGTACGTCTATCCCGACTCCGTCCTGCCGTACGTCAGCGCCGGAAAGCTGGACAAGCAGCTGTTCAACGTGACCCGGCTGGTCGCCGACGGATACGACGACGCGCACACCTCCCGGCTCCCGCTCGTCGTGAGCTACACCGACGCCGCCGCCAGGTCCCGCACCCAGCCGAAGGTGGCCGGCTCAACCGTCGTGCGCCGGCTGGGCAGCATTCAGGGCGCGGCCCTCGCGCAGAACCGCAAGCAGGCTCCGGCGTTCTGGTCAGCGCTCACCGGCGGTTCCGGCGCGGCGTCCCGGTCGGCGAAGCCGGCCTTCGCGGGTGGCATCGCCAAGGTCTGGCTCGACGGCAAGGTGAGGGCCGGCCTCGCCGATTCGACCGCACAGATCGGTGCGCAGCAGGTCTGGGCAAGGGGGAACACCGGCAAGGGTGTGAAGGTGGCGGTGCTCGACACCGGTGTGGACACCGAGCACCCCGACCTGGCCGAGCAGATCGACGACAGCGCCAGCTTCGTCCCGCACGAGCCGGATGTCGCCGACTACCACGGTCACGGCACCCACGTCGCCTCGACGGTCGCCGGCACCGGCAGTGCCTCCGACGGCCAGGAGCGCGGTGTCGCCCCAGGCGCCCGGCTGGAGATCGGCAAGGTGCTCGACCAGAACGGCTCGGGCCAGGAGTCCTGGATCATCGCGGGCATGGAATGGGCCGCCCGGGACCAGCAGGCCAAGATCATCAGCATGAGCCTGGGCGGAGGCGGTGACGCCACCGACCCGATGAGCCAGGCGGTCGACCGGCTCAGCCTCGAGACCGGCGCGCTGTTCGTCATCGCGGCGGGCAACGGAGGTCCGAACTCCATCAGCAGCCCCGGTGCCGCGGACTCCGCGCTGACCGTCGGCGCCGTCGACTCCGCGGACCAGCTCGCCGACTTCTCCAGCACGGGCCCGCGTGTCGGTGATTTCGGGCTGAAGCCCGAAATCACCGCACCCGGCGTCGACATCCTCGCGGCCCGCTCCCACTACCGCCGAGGCTCGGGCTACTACACCACGATGAGCGGTACGTCGATGGCGACACCGCACGTCGCCGGCGCCGCCGCGCTGCTGGCCTCCGTCCACCCCGACTGGACCGGCGCGCAGCTGAAGGAAGCACTGGTCAGCAGCGCCAAGGCCACCCCGTCGTACACCCCGTACCAGGCCGGCGGTGGGCGGCTCGACGCCCTGGCGGCGGTGAACACCTCGGTCTTCGCGACCGTCAGCGCCTTCTCCGGCTTCAGCGCCTGGCCACACGAGCCGGGTGAGACCGACGTCCGGAAGGTGACGTACACCAACACCGGCGACGCCCCGGTCAGCCTCGACCTGGCGATCGACGCGGCCGCCCCGGCGGGGCTGTTCACCCTCTCCGAGGACAAGGTCACCGTTCCCGCCCACGGCACCACCTCGGTCCTCCTGACCGCGGTCCTGGACCGACTGCCCACGGACCAGCAGATCAGCGGCATGATCACCGGTAAGGACAGCGCCGGAAAGGTCCGGGCCAGGACCCTGATCGGCGCGGCGAAGGAGGGGCAGCGGCAGAACCTGACCATCGTCGCGAAGGACCGGGCGGGCAAGCCGCTGTCCGGCAGGGTCGTCCTCACCGCTCACCGCCTGTTCACGGTGGTGGATCTCGACGCGTCCGGCACCGGCACCGCACGGCTGCCGGTCGGCAGCTACAGCGGATGGCTCATCGCCGATGTGCGGGGGGCCAACGGGCCGCACTCGCTGGGCATGGCGATGCTCGCCTTCAACGACGTCAAGCTGGACCAGGACCGTACCGTCACCCTGGACGGCCGGAAGGCCCGTCAGATCCTCGCCCACGCGCCGAGGCAGACCACCGCCGTCGCTCCGCGACTGGACATCCACCGGTCGTTCACCGACAGCCTGGTCGAGTCCTCCACGATGCCCAACGAGACCTACGACAGTATCTGGGCGCTGCCGACCGGAGAGAAGGTCACCGACGGCAAGTTCGAGTTCGGCGCCCGCTTCCGCCTCGAGCAGCCGGCGCTGACCGTGGGCACGAAGTCGGAGACCTTCGACGACCCGCTGGTCAAGCGTGCGGCCAAGCCGCTGCCGGCCGGCACCCGGACCCTGGGGGCGGTCTTCGCTGAGGAGGGTGCGGCCGAGACACTCGCCCGCAAGGGCGTACGCGGCAAGGCCGTGGTAGTGCGGCGCAGCGACTCCGTCACGATCAAGGAGCAGGCGGAGGCCGCCGCGGCGGCGGGCGCGCAGATGCTCCTGGTCGCCCACGACGGCATCGGCCGGCTGCGGCCCTGGGACGAGAACCCCTGGAGCCCGGAGAGCCCGGCCCCGCTGACGGTCGCGACACTCAACACCGACCAGGGCGACGACCTGATCGACGCGCTCCAGCGGGGCTCCGTCGAGCTGAAGGTCACCTCGCATCCCACCACCGACTATCTCTACGACGTCGTGCACCACTGGACCGGCGCCGTCCCGGCGGACCCGACCTGGCGGGTGGAGCCGCGCGACCTGGGCCGGGTGGACGTCTCGTTCCGCAACCACCGGCCCGGCAAGGCGAACGAGTTCCGTTACGACGTGTGGCAGGGCTGGACCGCCGGAAACCAGCTCACCGTTCCCGCCCAGGGAGAGCGGACCGACTGGGTCACCTCCGACGCCGCTTGGTACGAAAGCGCCTTCATTCCCACGGAGACCGGGCAGCACTCGATCAATAACCTGCGCTACCCGGCCGGTAGGGCCGGCAAGGCCGACTGGTTCGGACCGATCCAGCGACCCCGAATGGGCCCGACGAGCTCCCAACCGGTGCGCTACCTCGACACCGTGTACATCCCCGCGCCCGGCTGGGGCGACTCCGGCGCCGGCCATGTCGGGGATGCCCGCGGCAACTTCGACGTCAAGAACTGGATGTCGCTCTACCAGGGTGACCGCCAACTCAACTGGGGCAACGCCGAGTTCCTGCCGGTTCCCCGGCTCGCCGCGGAGCGGCTGCCCTACCGGCTGGTGGTCGACAACGACCGGGGCGCCTGGGCTCACCCGTACTCGACGCACACGCTGACCGAGTGGAACTTCACCTCCGCGGCCACCGGGGTCGAGTCGGTAGAGTCCCTGCCGCTGATCCAGCTCGACTACGGCGTGGACACCGACAAGGCGGGCCGGGCGGACCGGCGCGCCAAGCTCACGGTGACCGCATCGCACCTGCCCGGAACGACCGCCGCCATCGGGAAGCTCTCCGTCGAGATCTCGTACGACGACGGGGCGACCTGGCAGCGGGCCGACCTGGACCGCGCCGGTGACGGATGGCGGACGAGCCTCGAGGCCCCGAAGTCCGCCGGCTTCGTCAGCCTCCGGGTCACCGGCCGGGACAGCGCCGACAACGCCGTCTCCCAGACGATCACCCGGGCCTTCGGCCTGCGCTGACGTCACCGACGGAGTACGAACCGGGCGGGGCCGCGGTCTGCGGCCCCGCCCGCGGCATGCGCACCGGGTTGTTCCGGTACGGATCCGCATCAGCCTGGCCACGGTGGCGGCGGCCGATGCTCCTCGCAGCGGCGGTGGGCAGAGCGGGGCGCTCGGTTGCACGGCTCCCAGCTTCCCGGCCAGAGCCGGCCCGCGGTCGCCGTGGACGCCTCCCGGTCGTCTGGCACCGAGCGGTGTCACCGTTGCGACATGTCCCACCTGTGCCACCGGAATCGAGTGACACCTCATCCGCTGCCAGCTGATTCCTTCCAGCGCATGAACACCACACTGCGGGCCGAGGGAAGGCGCAGGACTGATGAGACGGATCCGCCTGGTGGCGGCGGTATCGACAGGCTTGGCGCTGGTTGCGGGGGCGGCGGCGTCCGTGTCCGCGGGCGCAAGTGGCCCGCGTGAGGGCGCCGTTGCGAGCACGTCGGCCAACGGCATGGCGACGGTGCGACGGATCACCGGTGACAGCGTGACGGTCACCAGGGCCTCGGACGGCCGGCAGATCGCCTCCGTCACCCCTGGCGCGGGACGACGGGGCGTCCTCTTCCGGACCCAGGAGCTGGACGGGCATCTGACGGTGCTTGCGTCCCACGCCGGCACCCTGGTCGCATCCGGCCGCCTCGACCGGCAGTTGTTCGACGTGACGGCGCTCGTCGCGCAGAAGTACGACGAGGCCCACACCGACGCGCTGCCGCTCATCGTAGGGCGGGCGGACGGCGTGGCGGCAGCCGCCATCAACGACCTCACCGCTCTGGCGGCGGGAGTCCCCCGTCCGCAGGCTCGACAGCATTGACGCACGGGCGATGCGCGTGTCCGACACCGACCTTGGCCGGTTCTGGAAGGAACTGGTCCCCGCCGGCGGGCAGTTGAAGGTGGCCGAGGTCGCCGCCATCCCGCGGGTGTGGCTGGACGGCCGGGTGGGCGCGTCCCTCGACCGCAGCACGGCACAGATCGGTGCCCCGGATGTGTGGCAGGCCGGTTACCGGGGCGACGGGGTGAAGGTCGCCGTCCTGGACACCGGCGTCGACCAGACCCATCCCGACCTGGCCGGGCGGATCGCCAAGGCCTCTTCCCGTCCGCCGAAGCGGCCGTCACATAGCCGTAGAATTTGCCCCTCCCGGCACGGGCCGGGTCGACGGTCACCGGGACCTCCGCCGTCGCTTCCGCCGGAACGCGCACCGACCCGGAGCCGAGGCGGACCCCGCCGTCGCCGAGCTCTCCTCCCTCTGATGTAGTACGGTATTCAACCAGCGAGTTCAATCATTGAATCCCAGGGGCCGAGGAGAGACATTCGTGGTGCTGGAGCCCGCGGGAGTCACTCCCGAGGAGGAGTCCGTCTACGGGCTGCTCGTGACGTCCGGCCGCGCTACGACGGCGGACCTCGTCCAGCGGGCCGGCCTGACGGAGCTGGAGGCCGAGCGGATCCTGACGTCACTGACGTCCAAGGGCCTCGCCAGCCATACGGACGCGACCCCCCGGGTGTACCGGGCGGCTCCCCCGGACGTGGCGCTGCTGCCCCGACTGAAGCGCAGCGCCGACGCACTGGACCTTGCCCGGGTCGAGGCCACCCGTCTGGTCGAGTCCTACCGGGACACGATGCGCCGGCACGACGCCGGCCAGTTGCTGGAGGTCATCACCGGGGCCGAAGCCCTGCGTCAGCACCTCCGGCAGATCCAGACCGGCGCGCAGGACGAGATGCTCTGGTTCTGCAAGGCCCAGTACGTGGCCATGCCGTCCGGCAGCAACACCGAGGAGTTCCAGGCACTGAGCCGGGGCGTTCGGTACCGGGTGCTGTACGAGAAGACGTTCTTCGACGACGAAGGTGCCGTGGACAACGTCGTCGCGGGCGTACGGGCCGGCGAGGTCGCCCGCGCCGTACCGCACTTGCCGCTGCGCCTGGCGATCGCGGACCGTTCCGTCGCCATCTTCCCTCTCGTGGCCGGCGGACCCCATGGCAGCCCGGAAGAGCCCACCACCGCGTTGGTCAGGGACAGCAACCTGCTCGCCGCCCTGATCGCCCTGTTCGAGCGCTACTGGGAGGACGCCGTCCCCCTGCACGTCGACGACGCCGGCGCGGTCTCGGGCACCGACGGCGTCGGCGGCGCCAACTCCCTTTCCCCCACCGACCACAAGCTGCTGTCCCTGCTGGTGGCGGGAGTCGCCGACAAAGCGATCGCCTCGCAGATGGGGCTGAGCCGGCGGACCGTCCAGCGCCGTATCCAGAGCATGATGGAGCACGCCGGCGCGACGACCCGTATGCAACTCGCCTGGCAGGCCGCACGCCGCGGATGGCTCTGAACCGGCACCGTCCGGCACATCCGCGAACAAGCCACGACGGCCGCTGACGCGTCGGCCGTCAGTCGCCCAGGCCACGCCGGACTCCCTGGCGTCCGCTTCTCGAGGATGAGCACGTCAGGCCGGACGAGTCGGGCGACGGCTGGCCGAGTGTCCCGTCGGCGGGCGCCGGCTGGTGGTGAAGCTGGAGGTCCGGCGCTTCTTCTGCGACGTTCCCGGCTGCGAACGCCGTACGCTCGTCGAGCAGGTGGAGGGCCTGACCAGGCGTTATGCCCGTGCCGGGCCCGGCGTAAAGATGATGTGGCGATCCATCGCGCTCACGGCCGGCCGGGCGGGCATGCGGCTGTGCCGTTCACTGCCCATACCCACCGGCCGGGCCCAGCTGCTCGGCCAGCTACACGCTGGCGGGTATCAAGTTGGCAACGTGTACAGGGAATGCCGGGAAGTTCCAAACAGCCCAAGAGCATCTCGCACCTCGGGGCATTGAAGTGGAACAGGTCGCCGACCGGAGCCCCCCGACCTGCGGACCCTGTCCGGACGTCCGCTCCCCTGCTGAGCGGGGCCCAAGCCGCCGACGGCAAGCGCCGCACTTCCGGCCGGAGGCACCCCGCCCCACGCGGGTCTCTACTCGGCAGGCACCGGCACCCACCACACCATCGTGGTGCCCCCTTCATGAGGACTGCTCAGCTCCAGCGCGCCACCGAGCTGTTCGGCCCGCTCCGCCATATTGTGCAACCCGCTGCGGCGGCCGTCGGGGGCGATGCCGACGCCGTTGTCCGTGACCGTGAGGCGGACCTGCGGGGAGTCGGCCGTGAGGACGACGTCGGCGCGGGAGGCTTGGGCGTGTCGGGCGATGTTGGTGAGGGCCTCGGAGAGTACGGCGATGACCTGGTCGGCGACGTCCTGGGGCACGTCCGTGTCCACCAGGCCCTCCATCCGGACGCTGGGGGCGAAGCCGAGCACCGGGGCGGCCTCGCCGACCGCCCGCACGACTCGCGCGCGCAGTCCCGTCCCGGCACCGCCGTCACGCACTCGCAGTCCGAAGATCGTCGACCTGATAATCCTGATGGTCTCGTCCAAGTCGTCCACCGCGCGCACCACGCGCTCGGAGGCCTCGGGGTGCTCGATGAACCGGCCCGCGCTCTGCAAGGTCATGCCCGTGGCGAACAGCCGCTGGATCGCCAGGTCGTGCAGGTCGCGGGCGATGCGGTCGCGGTCCTTGAGCACCGCGACCTCTTCGGCGTCCGCACGCCGTTCCGCGAGCTCCATGGCGACGGCCGCCTGCGCGGCGAAGCCCTGCAGCGGTTCGATCTCCTTGCCGGTGAACACCGTCTGCCTCGCCCCTCGGATCAGCAGGACGACGCCGCGTACGCCGCCCTCCCCCGTGCCTACGGGAACGGCGACGCCGGGACCGAGTCCGGTGAAGCTCGGGGGACCGGCCGGGACTCGTTCGTCATGGGAGACGTCCGGGCTGGTGACGGGGGCGACCGTCGAGAAGGCCTCGCCGATCAGGCTGCCGTCGACGGGCAGCACCAGTCCGCGCAGTGACTCCGCCTCGGGCCCGATGGCGAGTTCCACGCTGAGCGAGTCGGTGTCCTCCATCGGCATCGCGACCATGGCCAGGGCGGCGCCGGTGATTTCCCGGGCTCGCTCGGCGATCAGGCCGAGGACCTCGGCGCGAAGGCTGCCTGACATCAGACTTTGAGTGATCTCCGCGTTCGCCCGCAGCCACCGCTCGCGCAGCCGGGACTCTTCGTACAGGCGGGCGTTGTCGATCGCGACGCCGGCCGCCACCGCCAGGGTGGAGAGGACCGACTCGTCCTCCTCGTCGAACTGCGCTCCGCCGCGCTTCTCGGTGAGGTACAGGTTGCCGAAGACCTGGTCGCGCACTCGGATGGGGACGCCGAGGAAGGTGTTCATCGGCGGGTGGTTGGGCGGGAAGCCGTACGAGGCGGGGTGCTCGGAGATCTTCGTCAGGCGCAGCGGCTCGGGACGGTTGATCAGCTCGCCGAGGATGCCGTGCCCCCCCGGGAACGGGCCGATCCGGGCGATCTGCTCCTTGGTGACCCCGACCGTGTGGAAGGCGGACAGCCGCTTGCCGTCCGGCCCGATCACTCCGAGGGCCGCGTATTCGGCGTCGACCAGTACTGCGGCGGCTTCGACGATGCTGTGCAGCGCCTGCTCCAGGTCCAGCTCTCGGCCGACCGAGAGCACTGCCTCCAGCAGACTGTGCACCCGGTCGCGGGTGCCACGGGCCGTGTCCAGACGGGCCTGGAGTTCCTCCAGCAGCTCGTCCAGCCTCAGCTGCGGCAGCCGTACGCGGGCCTCCCGGGGCTCGTCGGGGCTTCCCACCTGCGTCTCCTCGGTCCCGTGGGCGGGCGGACACCAGCCGTTCCGGTCATGGGTCACGGTACCGGCCCGCCGCGCGTGACGGTACGGAATTGGGTCCGGCGTCCGGTGGTCCGCTGGCCGCCCTCGCCGTGAACGAGTGGGGAACGGGCATCGGCGTGCACCCCACCGACGACGTACTGGGGCCGTTCGGCCTTGCGGTGGGGACGGACAGCACCTGCCCGGCCCGGTGGGCCCCGTTCGACGCTTGAGCAGTGTCGTGATCGAGGAACACGTCTCCCGCCGGGCGGTCGCGTTCGGCGGCTACGTGGCCTTCTCCGTCTACCTGCCGACCTACCTCAAGACCGGCTACGGGCTCACCCAAGCCGACGCCGCCAACCGTATGGCCGGGTTCGTGCTGCTGGCTGTGGCGATGCGGCCGGTCGGCGGCTGGCTGTCGGACCGCGTCGGGCCGGTGAAGGTGCTGGCCGGATCGCTGGGCGTGGTGTTCGCCGGAGCCATCGCCCAGTCCTTCACTCCGGCGCTGGCACCGGTCGGCACCCTCGCGTTCCTGTCGTTGGGTGCCGCGCTCGGGGCGGCCAGCGGTGCCGTGTTCGCCCTGGTTGCCCTGCTGGCGCCGGCGAACAAGGTCGGTTCGGTCACCGGTATCGTCGGCGCCGCGGGCGGCCTGGGCGGCTTCGTCCCGCCGCTGCTGATGGGCTCGCTATACGGCACGTACGGCTCGTACGCCCTCGGCCTGGTCCTGCTCTCGGCGGTCGCCGCCGGGGCCCTCACCTTCACGCAGACCGGTGTGCGCCACGCCGTGGCCCGGCGTCGGCTCGCGCAACAGCACTGAGAGGGGAACGTGTCATGTGTGAGTACTGCGGGTGCCAGGCACTGGAGACCATCGACGAGTTGACCCAGGAGCACGAGAAGGCCGTGACACTCATCAGCCGCGTACGGGACGCCCGGCAGGACGGTGAGATCGCCCTGATGGCGGAACTCGCCCGCGAGATCGCCTCCGTGCTGGGGCCGCACACCCAGGTGGAAGAACACGGACTGTTCCCGGCGCCGGCCGGGGAGTTCCCAGAGAAGATCGCCGCGCTGCGGGACGAGCACCGCCGTATCGACGCCGTCCTGGCCGAGGCGAGCGGCCCCTTCCTCGCCGACCTGAGCTGGCCGGATCGGCTGATCACGACCCTCGACCTGCTGCGGGAGCACATCCTCAAGGAGCAGGACGGCGTCTTCCCCGCCGCCCTGGCGTTGTTGGAGCCCGAGCAGTGGGAGGCCGTGGAAGCGGTGCGCGCCCGCCTCGGCCGACGTGAACCGGAGCTGTTCTCCTGAGCTTGCGTACTTCGCCTCATCGTCCGCCCGGCGCAGATCTGTCGCCGGGCGGACTTCTGTCCGGTAGCGGTCAGAACGACAGACCGCGGTCGTCAGCCGCAGTGAGTTCCAGGCCGTAGACGGTACGTCCGCCGACGACTTCGCGTCCGGTCACCAGCTCCGGCTCGATCCGAACGAAGACCTCCTCCGGCGACGGCACCCAGGAGCGCGGGCCGGTCCGCAACAGCCGTTCGTGTTCGGCCGGTTCGGCGACGACCGTGGCGGGTCCGGTGACGACGACGCTCCAGCCGGATTGCGCTGTCGCGTCGACCTCGTCGACCTCGAAGGCGACCACCGCACCGTCGACCGCTCGTACGAGTTCTGATGCGGCGGAGGTGCGCACGACCACTGCTCCCTCGTCCAGGGCGAAATTGACGGGAAGCACGGCGGGCAAAGCCTCGCGCGTGTGGACGATGCGGCCGACGGGCACCTGCGTCAGCAGCCGCATGCATTCGCGCCGGTCGAGTTCACGGAATCCGTCGTTGGCGTACATCAGTCGTGCTTCTCTCACCAGTCGCAGGGGGAAGGGAACGTCACACGGTGATCCGGCGCCCGGTGACCGCGAGCGGATCGACACACATCCACAGCTCACGTCGGCCTCCCGCCCAGGGCGTGCTGTACGCCCCTTCGTCGAGCCGACGTGTCTCGTCGGGATCCGTCACGGTTCGCGCGCGCCCACGCACGACAACGCTCCAGCCGCGGCTGAAGGCCTCGTCGATGCGGTCGACTTCGCAGGCCACCAAACGGCCGGACGCCAGCGACGGCGTCGTGCCAGAGGCCGTCCGGAACGCGATCACGCCATCCACGACGCTGTAGTTGACAGGAGCGATGACGGGTCCCGAAGTGGTGGACACCGCGATCCTCCCCACACCGTGTGTCCCAAGGAGGGATCTGCACTCGTCCTGTCCCAGTTCGGTGAACTCGGGGGGCGCGGGCCGCCTGTTCCAGGCCGGGCGGGAGGTCGGCGTCGCCGCGGGCGAGCTCCGGCACCGTGGTCTCCAGCGCCACGGCCAGGCTGAGGAGCGTTCCCCTGTTCGGAGCGGCGCCCGGGTGCTCCTCCAGATGCCTCAGGTAGCTGGGAGCCATGCCCGCCCGGATGGCCGTCTCCCGCCGGGCCAGGCCGAGTTGCGCGCGTCGCGTGGCGATGCGGCGTCCCAGATCGCCCAGAGGCCGTTCGGCCGCCGCGTCCAGCCGTGTCCGTTCAGCCATGGCTCCTCACGTCCCTTCGTCAGGCCGCGCGTACGGCGACCTCGTGCTGCTCCCCGCCGAGCACGACCTTGAGGGCGCCGGTGTCGGCAGCCTGGGCGAAGACGTTGTACGCCTCCTCCATGCGGTCCAGCGGGAAGGTGTGGGTGACCAGCTGCGAGGTGGGCAGGCGGCCGGCGGCCGCCATTCGCAGCAGGGTCGGGGTGGAGTAGGTGTCGACCAGACCCGTGGTGATGGTGATGTTCTTGATCCACAGGTCTTCCAGGTGCAGGGTCGCGGGGGCGCCGTGCACGCCGACGTTGGCGACGTGGCCGCCGGGCCGGACCATGCGGGTGCACAGTTCGAAGCTCTCCGGCACGCCGACCGCCTCGATGACGACGTCCGCGCCGAGCCCGTCGGTGAGGTCGGCGACCAGCTGTTCGGGCGTCTCCCGGGCGTCGGCCACGGCGTCGGCGCCCAGCTGCCGGGCGGCCTCCAGTCGGGCGGGGGCCAGGTCGACGGCGACGATCCGTTCGGGGGTGAACAGCCGGGCCGTGGCGATGGCCGCCAGTCCGATGGGGCCCGCGCCGACCACGACGACGGTGTCTCCGGGACGGACGTGCCCGTTGAGCACGCCCACCTCGTACGAGGTGGGGAAGATGTCGGCCAGCAGGACCGCGTCTTCGCTGTCCATGGCGGCAGGCAACGGGTGCACGGACAGGTCGGCGTAGGGGACCCGGACGTACTCGGCCTGAGTGCCGTCGATCAGGTGGCCGAGGATCCAGCCCCCGCCACCCCGGCACTGGCCGTACATTCCCTGACGGCAATAGGAGCACCGCCCGCACGCGCTGATGCAGGAGACCAGGACCCGGTCTCCCGGCCGCACGGTCCGGACGTCACTGCCGACATCGACGATCTCACCGACCGCCTCATGTCCCAGCACGGTGCCAGGGCGCACCTCGGGGACGTCGCCCTTGAGGATGTGCAGGTCCGTGCCGCAGATGGTGACGGCCCCGACGCGCACGATCGCGTCGGTGGGCTCCTTGATGGCCGGGTCCGGGACCTCCTCCCAGGCCGACTGTCCGGCGCCGTGGAACACGAAGCCTTTCATGACGTCTCTCTCCCCACTCGATGGGCTGCGGGGCCGGGGCCGGCGGCGGGATGCCGGCACCGATACGAGCCTGGCGCCGCCCTGCGTCGGATTTGCCCCGCAAGTCCAGCTTGGCCCGCACGCGCGCGGACCGCATGGGCCGGTCGGGCCCCTTGAGGAGCCGGACAGGGTCTGGTTCGTACGGCTGCCGCATGCGGTTTCCGGCGGGCCCACCGGACCCACGAGGCAGGGACCGATCGGCCCTTCCGCCCGGTCACCGGCGGGGATTTGATCAGGCTATGTCCGAGAACCACACGAGGCTCGCACCGTCCCCGGCGGTACGCACCGTCGATGGGACGACGATCGTCGCGCTGCACGGCGAGATCGACCTCGTGACAGCGATACCGCTGGCAGCACTCCTCGACATCCTGGCCTCGGGCCCGCAACCCGACCTGGTGCTCGACCTGCGTCCCATGTCCTTCATCGACTGCGCCGGACTGGGTGTCCTGTGCCGGGCGCGGAACCGGGTCCGGGCACGTCACGGCCGGCTCCGGCTGGTCACCGGCAACAGGCGCTTCCTGCGGATTCTCCGCGCCGCGGGCCTGGCCGGGGTGTTCGAGGTGCACTCCGACCTGTCCAGGGCATTGGAGCGTACGCGAGCTGGCGACAACTCCCTTGTCGCCATGGGCTGAACGGCCCACTTCCAGCCGGGAAGCGGTGCCGGGCGGCCCTACGACGTCGCCTCCTCGGCCCATGTCACCGCGCTTCAGCGACTGCCACCTTCGAAGGTGTGACGACTGGAGGGGGTGCGGAGCCATGAGCGGCGGCAAGCGGGTGGGGAAGCGGTTCTGGCGCTGGCGGAGCAACCCGCTACGACGCCGGGACGACATCGTCGAGGCCTGGATCGTGCTGGCCGTGTGGGCGGTGGTCGCGGCGGGCGGCATGGTCGCCGGTCTGGTGACGGCGCACGCCGCCGACGAGACGTTCCCGCAACAGCGGGTCGAGCGGACCTCCGTCCGTGCCGTACTCCTCAGCGACGTGCCGAAGCCCTCACCCGGCCGCTGGTCCTCGGGCGACAAGACTCCGGCAAAGGTCCGCTGGACTGCCCCCGACGGCTCCACCCGCACCGGCCGCGCCCTGGTCGACACCGGGCTCAAGGCCGGAACCGGTGTCGTGGTCTGGCAGGACCGGCACGGCACGCTGACCACCGCACCGCCGAGTTCCACCGAGGCCGCCGTCGAGGCGGGCGCCCTGGGCACCTTCGCCGGGCTCGCCCTCGCCGGCGCCGTCCATGTCGTGGGAGCGGTGGCTCGGTGGCGGCTCGACCGGCGGCGCGTCGACGGGTGGGGCCGGGAGTGGGACCTGGTGGGTCCGCAGTGGGGGCACAGGACCGGCTGAGGCTCAGATCCCCCACAGGAGGCCCTGGCAAGCATGTGTCCGCATGAGAGGAAGAGGGAGCGTCATGGAACGAGTCATCGTCGCCTGCGTCGACCGCTCGACGCAGCACCAGGCAGTCGTCCAGTGGGCCCGGCGGGAAGCAACGCTGCGCGGACTTCCGCTCCGGGTCATCTTTCACTCGCTGCCCGACAGCCTGGACGACGCGAAGCTGGTCGTGGCAAGCATGCGAGGGCGGGACGTCCTCACGTTCTCGGCCTGCCCTGTCGTCCTGGTCCCCGAGGAGCCCACCGCTTGGCATCCCGCGCGCCCCTTCACCGAGATCGTGCTCGGTGTGGATGCTCGCGAACCGGCGGAGGGAGCCGTTGACTTCGCGTTCGACACCGCCCGGTTTTGGGGCGTGAGGTTGCGCGCCGTGCACGCCTGGAGGTTCCCTTTCTGCGCCGTCGGGTCCGGCGTCCGGGGGACCGGGTGAGTGCTCGCACCAGGTCGTCTCCGGTGGCCTGGGCGACCGCGGTGGGGACGAGGGCCACCAACACGGCGTCGATGCCCGCGCACCGCATGAGCCGGTCCACGCACGCGCCGAGCTGTTCCTCCGTCATCGCGGCGGTGGCGTCGACGGGGTTGCCGATCGCGGCGCCGTCGGGCAGTACGGCGAGCAGGTCGTCGACCGTCGAGGGGTTGAACGTTGGTAGGGCGAGTCCGGCGTCCGCGCAGGCGTCCGCCGCCAGGACGCCCGCGCCACCCGCGTTGGTGATGATCGCGACCCGGGAACCCTCCGGCAGTGGCTGGGAGTGCAACAGGGCGGCGGTTTCGAGGAGTTCACCGACCGAGCGGGTGGCTGTGATGCCGGCCTGGGTGAACAGGGCCTGGCGGGTCATGGTGCGGCTGGCGGCGGCCGCTGTGTGCGAGGCGGCGGCGCGGCGGCCCGCGTCGGTGCGCCCGGCGTCGACGGTGAGTACCGGCATGCGGCGGGTCACGCGGCGGGCCGTACGGGAGAACGCGCGCGGATTGCCGAACGACTCCAGGTGCAGCAGGGCGATGCCGGTGCGGCAATCGCTCTCCCACCACTGGAGCATGTCATTGCCGCTGACGTCGAACTTGTCGCCGAGGGAGGCGAAGGAGGAGACGCCGATGCCCAGGCGGGAGAGCCCGTCGAGCAGGGCGATGCCGACCCCGCCGGACTGCACGGCGACGCCCGCCGTTCCGGGGCGAGGGTGGCCGGCGGCGAACGTGGCATCGAGCCGCCGCTCCGGCTCGGGGTTGGCGATCCCCAGGCAGTTCGGTCCGACGAGGCGCATGCCGTAGCTGCGGCAGGCGGTCAGAAGCGCCTGCGCCTGGCTGCTGTCGAGGTCGGCGGTCACCACGAGCAGGGCCCGTACGCCCGCCTTGCCGCACTCCTCGGCGGTGGCCGGCACGGCCGCGGCGGGCACGGCGACGACCGCGGGGTCCGGGGTCCGGGGCAGGGCGCTCACGGACGGGTGGGACGGGACGCCGAGGATGGATGTGGCGCTGGGGTTCACCGCGAAGAGGCGCCGGGTGAAGCCGCCGGAGTGCAGGTGGTGGAGGATCGCCCGGCCGACCGACCCGGGTTTGCGTCCGGCGCCTACGACTGCGACGACGTTCGGCCGCAGCAGGGGGCGGAGGCTGGCGACATCGGCGGTCCGGCCGCGTTCCTCCACGGCCGTGAGGTAGGTGTCGCCGGCGTCGAGCGCGATGGTGCACCGTACTTCCGGGCCTTCGAAGCGGCGGGCCGTCCTCAGGCCGAGGTCGGCGAAGAGCCGCAGCACCTCGTGGTTCTCGCTTAGCGCGTCGGCCGTGAAGGAGGTGATGCCCTCAGCGCGGGCCGCGGACACCAGGTGCTCGACCAGCAGGGTGCCGACGCCCCGGTGGTGCAGTCCGTCGGCGACGGCGATGGAGACCTCCGCGGAGTCCTTGCCGTCTCCCGTGTCGTATTCGGCGAGGCCGATGACCCGGCCCTGTGTCTCGGCCAGCAGGGCGTGGTAGCCGGGGCGGGCCGAGGCGCAGGCCCGGTCGGCGGCCAGGGCGGCCGACCGTCGGCTTGCCGCGAAGAACCTGAATCGCAGGTTCTCCGGGGACATCTCCTCGTAGAGGCCCTGCAGTTGATCGTGTTCGCCCGGTGCCACGGGACGGATGCACACGGTGGTGCCGTCCGCGAGAAGGGCGTGGACCGGGGGTCGGTTGAACACGTCGTCGGTCGTCGTGGTCATCGTGGGTCTCCTCCAAGCCTCTCGGCACTTCGAGCATCCAGCGGATCGGCGAGGGGGCCCATGGGCTGTCCGGGGTGCGTCGGGAGCCGCTCGGCCCAACATTTCCGCTGGTCGTCCCTGGTGTGGGGAGGGACCGGTGATCGGCGGCACTGGTCCCCTCGGCGTGGGTCAGTCGTCGGCGACGAGGGCCGTGAGGTCGAGGAGCCGGTTGGTGTAGCCCCACTCGTTGTCGTACCAGCCGAAGACCTTGACGAGGGTGCCGTTGGCCTGGGTGAGGGCCGGATCGAAGATGCAGGAGGCGGGGTCGCCGATGACATCGCGGGAGACGATCGGGGCCTTCGACACCCGCAGGATGCCGTTGAGCGGCCCCTCGGCAGCCGTGGCGAACGCCTCGTTGATCTCGTCCACCGTCGCCTCGCGGTTCAGGACCACGGCGAGGTCGGTGAGGGAACCGTCCTCCACCGGGACGCGGACCGCGATCCCGTCGAGCGCCCCGGCCAGGTCGGGCACTACGAGCCCCACGGCGCGGGCGGCGCCCGTGCTGGTCGGGATAATGCTCAGGGCCGCCGAGCGAGCGCGCCGCAGGTCCTTGTGCGGGCCGTCGAGGAGGGCCTGGTCGTTGGTGTAGCCGTGGATGGTGGTCATCACGCCGCGGTCGATGCCGAAGGCCTCGTGCAGCACCTTCACCATGGGCGCGACGCAGTTGGCGGTGCAGGAGGCGGCCGAGACGATCCGGTCGCGGTGCCGGTCGTAGGTGTCGTCGTTGACGCCCAGCACGATGGTGGCGTCCACGCCCTTGCCGGGCGCCGACAGCAGGACCGTGTGCGCACCGCTCTTCAGGTGCAGGGCGGCCGAGTCGCGATCCCGGAAGCGGCCGGTGGACTCGATGACGACGCCGACCCCGGTGTCGCCCCAGTGCAGGGCCGCCGGGTCGCGCTCGGCGGTGACGGCGATGCGCCGGCCGTCGACGGTGATCGAGCTGTCGTCGTGTGCGACCTCGCGTCCGATACGTCCGAACGTCGAGTCGTACTCCAGCAGGTGGGCCAGGGTGGCGGGTGAGGTGATGTCGTTGATCGCGACCACCTCGACGTCCTGGGTGCCCGCTTCGGCGCGGTCGAGTGCCGCGCGCAGGTAGGTGCGGCCGATGCGGCCGAAGCCGTTGATGCCGACGCGTACGGTCATGGTGGTGAACTCCCTCCGGGAGCAGGGGTGTTCAGGCGTTCCAGGTCCAGTCGGCGACCTCGGGCAGGTCGGTGCCGTGCTCGCGGATCCAGGCGTGGTGGCGGGTGCGGGCGTCGGCCATCTGCTGGCGTACGGCGGCGGCGCGCACCGCGAGGCCGGGGACGCGGTCGATGACGTCCATGACCAGGCGGTAGCGGTCGAGGTCGTTGCGGACGACCATGTCGAAGGGTGTGGTCGTGGTGCCGGACTCCTTGTAGCCGCGCACGTGGAGGTTCTTGTGGCCGGTGCGGCGGTAGGCGAGCCGGTGGATCAGCCACGGGTAGCCGTGGTAGGCGAAGATCACCGGCTTGTCCTTGGTGAACAGGCCGTCGTACTCGAAGTCGCTCATGCCGTGCGGGTGTTCCTCGCGCTGCATGAGCCGGGTCATGTCGACGACGTTGACCACGCGGACGGCGAGGTCGGGCAGGTGGCGCCGGAGCAGCTGGGCGGCGGCCAGCACCTCCTGGGTGGGCACGTCGCCGGCGCAGGCCAGCACGACGTCCGGTTCGCCGCCGTTCTCGCTGCCGGCCCAGTCCCAGATGCCGACGCCGCGGGCGCAGTGGGCGCGGGCGGCGTCCATGGACAGCCAGTCGAAGCAGGGCTGTTTGCCGGCCACGATGACGTTGACGTAGTCGCGGCTGCGCAGGGCATGGTCGGCGACGGACAGGAGGGTGTTGGCATCCGGGGGCAGGTAGACCCGTACGACTTCGGGGCTCTTGTTGAGAACGTGGTCGACGAAGCCGGGGTCCTGGTGGGAGAAGCCGTTGTGGTCCTGGCGCCACACGTGTGAGGTCAGCAGGTAGTTGAGGGAGGCGATGGGGGCCCGCCACGGCAACTCCCGCGACGTCTTCAGCCACTTGATGTGCTGGTTGACCATCGAGTCGACGATGTGCACGAACGCCTCGTAGCAGGAGAACAGCCCGTGCCGACCGGTGAGAAGGTAGCCCTCCAGCCAGCCCTGGCAGAGGTGTTCGGAGAGGATCTCCATCACGCGGCTGTGCCGGTCCAGGTGCTCGTCGACGGGGAGGGTGTCCGCCTGCCAGGCCTTGCCGCTGGCGCCGAAGACGGCCTGGAGCCTGTTGGAGGCGGTCTCGTCTGGGCCGACGACGCGGAAGTCCCGGCTGATGCGGGTGTCGTTCATGACCTGTTCGAGGAGGTCTCCGAGGACCCGGGTCGGCTCGTGCAGGGTCGTGCCGGGCTTCTCGACCGGCACGGCGAACGTGTCCAGGGACCGGATGGGCAGGTCGCGGACGAGGAGGCCGCCGTTGGCGTGTGCGGTGGCGCCCAGGCGCCGGGAACCGTCGGGGACGCAGGCGAGGATGTCGGCGACCGGCCGGCCCTCCGGGTGAAACAGTTCCTCGGGCCGGTACGAGCGCAGCCATTTCTCCAACTGCCGCAGGTGCTCCGGGTTTTCGCGGACGCCCGCCAGTGGTACTTGGTGCGCGCGACAGGTCCCTTCGACGGGCTCACCGTCGACTTCCGCGGGGCCCGTCCATCCCTTCGGGGTGCGCAGCACGATCATCGGCCAGTGCACGCGCTGGGTGGCGCCGTCTTCGCGGGCCGTGCGCTGCATCATCGCGATGCGGTCCAGCGCGTCGTCGAGCGCCTGGGCCATGGCCCGGTGCACCTGGATCGGATCGTCGCCGCTCACGTGGATGGGGTCGTGGCCGTATCCCCGTAGCAGCGCGCCGAGTTCGGCTTCCGGGAGAGGGGAGAGCACGGTCGGGTTGGCGATCTTGTAGCCGTTGAGGTGGAGGATCGGCAGCACCGCCCCGTCATGCACCGGGTCGAGGAACTTGTTGGAGTGCCAGGAGGCGGCCAGCGGCCCGGTCTCCGCCTCGCCGTCGCCGATCACGCAGGCGACCAGCAGATCCGGGTTGTCGAAGGCGGCGCCGTAGGCGTGGGCGAGCGAGTAGCCGAGCTCTCCGCCCTCGTGGATCGAACCCGGCGTCTCCGGCGCCACATGACTCGGCACCCCGCCCGGGAACGAGAACTGCCGGAACAGCCACTCCATCCCTGCCGCGTCGCGCGACACATCGGGGTAGGTCTCGCTGTAGCTGCCCTCCAGCCACGAGTTGGCGAGCACGGACGGCCCGCCGTGCCCCGGACCCCACACGCACAGCGCGTCGAGCCCTCGCGCCTTGATCACACGGTTGAGGTGGGTGTACACGAGGTTCAGTCCGGGCGAGGTGCCCCAGTGACCGAGCAGCCGCGGCTTGATGTGCTCCGGCTTCAGCGGCTCGGTCAACAGCGGGTTCGCCATCAGATAGATCTGTCCCGCGGCCAGGTAGTTGGCGGCCCGCCAGTGGGCGTCCAGAGTGCGCAGTTCGTCGTCGGAAAGTACGGTGGCGTCCTGGTGTTCGACCTTGGGCATCAGTGGCTCCGGAAGTCATCGACGTGGGTCAACGGGCGGTGGAGGCGGCATGGCCGGCAAAGCCGCGGCGAGGCTGCCGCGCACGACGTACGAGAAGGAACTGCTCCGCCTGCAGACGGAGTTGGTAAGCTGCAGGAGTGGGTGCGGGCGACGGGTACCCGGCTGGTGGTGGTCTTCGAGGGGCGGGACGCGGCGGGCCGCTGCGGCGAACGCGAATCCGATCAGTTCGTCGTCGGGGCTCTCGATGTCGAGGCCGAGGACGACGGGCCGGAACGGAGCCGCGCTGGACGGGATCCCGGCGGGGTCCATCTCGTGTTCGTCGGCGGCCTGTTCACCGGCGCGGACCAGGACGACCGGCCGCTGGACGTGCGCCACGACGGACAGCCCGACCGACCCGACCATGAACCCGCCGATGCCGCTCAGCCCGCGGGAGCCGAGGACCAGCAGCTCGGCGTCCTGCGCCGCGCTCGTCAGCACATCGGCGGGCCGGCCTGACAGCTGCTCGGTGATCACGTCGAGCCCGGGGTGGCGCAGCCGGATGCCCTCGGCCGCTTCGCGGGGAATCCGCTCGGTCCAGTGCTGCTGGGTCTCCGCGCCGAGGAGCGGTGCCTGTGCCATGGGCGCCGGTACCGGCTCCCAGACATGGACCAGCCTCAGCGGAAGGCCGAGCAACTGCGCCTCGCGGGCCGCCCATTCGGCCGCCGCGCGGCTCTCGGGAGAGCCGTCGAGGCCGACGGTGACAGTGCGGGTCATGATCTCCACCTCCTGAATCGGGGGGTCCCGATTCGAGCGTCGTCTTCGGATGAGGCCCTTGGCAGGGGCCGCAGGTCCCAGCCAAGGGCCGACCGGCCCAGGCCGGTGTCGCTTCGGCGCGGCGGACCCGCTTTCCCCCAGTGGGGCCCGCCGCGCCTCCCGCGGTCAGCGCAGCCAGCGGCTGCGACGGACGAGCGGGAGCTTGGCCCAGAGCTTCCCGAGGCCGAGGGTGTCGCCGGCGGAGGCGGCGGCCAGGCCGATCAGCACGACGGCGTAAATGAGGTGGTACTCCGCGAACGGGTTCGTCGACATGCTCGGCGAACCGTCGGAGAGGTGCTGGGCGGGCGGCCACTCGGCGACCCACATCAGCGCCATCATCAAAGTGCCTGCGACGGCCGCGAACCGCAGCGCCACACCGGCGATCAGCGCAACGCCGATCCCGAGCAGACCGAGCATGAACAGCCAGTCGGCCCAGGCGGCCCCGGCCCAGGAATGGAAGGTGGACTCCATCGGCCCGGCGGCCACTCCGCTGAGGAAGCCCTTGGTCGGCGAGCCGCCATCGATCCAGCCCTTGCCGGACTGGGTCGCGTAACCGAAGCCGAAGGTCTTGTCGAGGAAGGCCCACAGGAAGACGAACCCAGTGAGCAGGCGCAGGGACGCGAAGACGTAGGCCTGCGCGATGTGCGTGTCGCTGCGTGCCGACACGGCGGACTCGGATGCGGGGGCGGAGGCGGTCCGGCTCCTGCGGAAGGACGGCAGGTGGAAGCCCGAACCCCGGTGAGGGTGCTCGTGCACGGCCATGGTCGTGATCCCTTCGGGGACGATGAGGACAGTTCGGTCGGTGTCTGACGCCTCTCACTCTGGCCGCGTCGAACACCGGTCGCCGGATGCCGAAGGTCCGTGACGGTGGGACTGAACGGCCCTGTTTACAGGGCCTGTTGGGGTGCGTGTCCCGGCCTCCGGTTGGTGCACAGTCCGCGGCCGCGCGTGCCACCGGTGGATCCTGAGGTGAGACGGGGGAAAGCGGCTCATGTCCCAGAACGTGCTCTCCGACGTCGCCAAAACCTTGGTCGACCTCAAAGACCGCGGCATCGTCCATCGCGACCTGAAGCCGGCGAACATCCTGCTAATGGGCGGCCGTTGGTGCCTCGCCGACTTCGGCATCGCCCGGTACGCCGAAGCCACCACCGCGAAGCCGACCTTCAAGCTCCACGGCACCTTCGCGTACATGGCCCCCGAACGCTGGAGCAACCAGCGGGCCACCAGTGCCAGCGACATCTACGCCCTGGGAATCCTCGCCCACGAACTCCTGGAAGGATTCACCCCCTTCACTGGCGCCACCGACGCCGACTTCGCCGAACGGCGCCTGCGCGGCACCCCGCCCCCGCTGACGACCGCGCCCCCGCTCCTGGCCGCGCTCGTCACGGAATGCCTCTTCAAGGGACCACAGGGGCGGCCAGCTCCCGGCAACCTGCTGGCGCGCCTGCGACACGTCCCCATCAGCGCGATGTCCGGGGGACTGGCCGCCCTCGCCGAAGCCAATCAGAGCTCGGTCGCGCGCAGGGCCGAAGCGGACCGCCGTGCATCGGAGCAGGCCACCGAAGCCGACCTTCGCAAAGACCTGTTCGAGGCAGCCAAGACCTCCTTCGGCTTCATCGCCGACGACTTCCTGACGACCCTGAAGAACGCTGCCCCCAGCGCGGAGATCCGCATGGGCAAGCAGGGCGGCTGGACCATCCGGATGACCGACGCTCAGCTGACCCTGTCCGGCCCGCAAGAGACCGTCTCCGAGATCTGGCGCACCGACTCAACGCCGGCCCCATTCGACGTCATCGCCTCCGCGACGCTGTCCCTGAAGATCCCTGCCAACTATCACGGGTACGAAGGCCGTAGCCACTCCCTCTGGTACGCCGACGCACAGATGCAAGACCAGTACCAGTGGTTCGAGACCGCCTTCATGAGCACCCCGATCCGCCCTGTCACAGGGACCATGGATCCCTTCGCACTCAACCCGCACCACGAATCACGCGGTGCCGTGAACCCGGGCATGGCTATGCACCAGGTGGCCTGGCCTTTCACTCCCCTCGTCATCGGGGACCTGGACGAATTCATCAGCAGGTGGGCTGCCTGGCTTGCCCAAGCGGCGAACGGCCAAGTCTCCCACCCGAGCACGATGCCCGAGCGCAGCCCTGAGGGTTCCTGGAGGCGATGACTCCGCTTCACCCTCGTTCAGTAAGCCGTCAAGCCGTGGGCACGGAACCGCTCCCGTACCCGTTCGACCGACTCCCGGGTCGGGCTCGGGGTGTCGCGCAGCGGGAACGGGAGACCCAGGTCCTCGTACTTCGCGGCGCCGAGCTTGTGGAACGGCAGCACGTCCACGCGGTCGACCGAGCCGAGGCCCGCCACGAAGTGGGCCAGGCCCTCGACGGACTCCGGCGCGTCGGTCCAGCCCGGCACCAGGACGTAGCGGATCCACATCGGGACACCGAGCCGGTCAAGGCGGGTGGCGAAGTTGAGGGTAGGGCCGAGTTCGCCGCCAGTCAGTTTCCGGTAGGTGGTGACGTTGAAGGACAGTGCTCACCCCCTCCACCGGGCGGGCCGTCTCACGCCTTCATGGAACAGCTGGGGCGACGTTGCTGCAGGGTGCCGGACGTCTCCTCATCGGAGCCGAGTGGCCTGACCGATGGCCCGAGTGGCCCATGGTCCGCCCCCGGGGGCGGGCACACGCTGGCGATGACAGTTCCCACATCCGTCGGGAGGCACGCCATGATCACCACCCCTACGCCCAGCATGCTGCGCGCGCTGCCCGCCGAGCACCGGCAACGGCTCACGCGCGTCGCCCGCGAGGTGTCCTTCCCGCAAGGGACGCGCCTGTTCGAGGAGGGCGGCCGGGCCGACCGGTTCTGGATCATCCGCACGGGCAACGTCGAGCTCGACATGCACGTGCCGGGTCGCCGCGCGGCCGTCATCGAGACTCTCCGGCACAACGAACTCGTCGGCTGGTCCTGGCTGTTCACGCCGCACGTCTGGCACCTGGGTGCCGAGGCGACGACCCCGGTGCGGGCGTACGAGTTCGACGCCACAACCGTCCGCCTGATGTGCAAAGAGGACCCGGCCATGGGCCATAGCATCACCCAATGGGTCGGTGACGTGCTCGCCCACCGCCTCCGCTCCTCCCGGACCCGGCTACTGGACCTGTACGCCCCGTACGGCGCCGGCACCCATGTCTGAACAACGAGAGGGAGCCACCATGCACGGCACCCCGCACATCGTCAGCGATGTCATGACCCACACGGTCACCGCCATCGGCCGCAAGGCCACCTTCAAGGAGATCGTGCGGCTGATGCAGGACTGGAAGGTCAGCGCCCTGCCCGCCCGCGAGCCCGACACCCACGCAAGTCAGCCCGACGCGTGCCCAGCTTCCGTCGAACCGATCGGCCGGACACCAGGCGCCCGTGACTGTCGGTCCACACCGTCACCACGGCACCGGCAGCAGTCCCACTCTTCACGCTGGACTCACCGGTCCGTAGGGTGCCGCTGCCGTCGGTCCAACGCACTTTGGCCGCCACTTGGTCGTACTCCAGCCCGGTGGCCAAATCTCGCATCCCGCTCGGCGCACTGCGCACCATCACGGCCGACACCGGCCTCCGCTCCGCCCGGTCATGCCGCACCGTGCCGTCCACGGCCCGCGCCGCGACCACGCCGGCAGCGGCCCCGCCGACGACGGCAGTCGCCCAGGTCGCCAGAACGATCGACGCCTCGACCACGTCGCTGTGCCGTCGCAGCGGATTTCGCCGCCACCGCCACCCCAGAATCTTCGTACGCCTTGCCTTCCGCATCGATCACGCCCCCTCATCGGCACAACCAGCCTGAGTACGGCATGGAAGGTCTCACCAGCTGATCGCCGGGCGGGAGGGGCCGTCTGACCGTGACCGTTGGGCCGGTGAGGGCGCGTCTCGAAGCCGAGTGGGGCCGGTCGGCCCTAGTGCAACCGGGCCTGCCGAGTAATGATCGTCGTCACGGGCAGCCCGCGGCCCGTCAGTCACCGGGGAACAAGGGGTCGTCATGACCGAGACACGCACCTTCACTGAGCAGGATCCGATCCGTGTCTTCCTGCTCGACGATCACGAGGTCGTACGACGCGGCATCACCGACCTGCTCGACGCCGAACCGGACATCTCGGTAGTCGGCGACGCGGACACCGTCGAGCACGCCCTCGCTCGCGGCCCGGCGCTGCGCCCGCATGTCGCCGTGCTCGACGTACGCCTTCCGGACGGCGATGGCATCACGGTCTGCCGGGAGCTGCGCAGCCAGATGCTGGAGCTGGCCTGTCTGATGCTGACGTCGTTCGACGACGAGGACGCGCTGCTCGATGCCATCATGGCCGGGGCTTCGGGCTATGTCCTCAAGCAGATCAGAGGTTCCGACCTGGTCTCGGCGGTCCGCGCGGTCGCCTCGGGCCAGTCCATGCTGGACCCCGCGACCACGGCCCGCCTGATGCGGTCGCTGCGCGCCGACCCGGCCGAGACGCCGACCATCGCACCCGAACTGGCGAGCCTGTCGCCCCGCGAGCGGGACATCCTCGCCCTGATCGGCGACGGTCTGACCAACCGCGAGATCGGCAAGAAGCTGTACCTCTCGGAGAAGACGGTCAAGAACCACATCTCCCGGCTACTGGCCAAACTCGGTGTCCAGCGCCGCGTCCAGGCCGCGGTACTGGCCTCGCATCTGGAGCAACCGGACGCAGGCGACCGGCCCGCAAGGTGAGCACCGGCTGAGCCGTCCAGACCCCGCGTGGGGCCGGACGGCCCCTGCCCCTCCCACGGCGCTGGGCGTCAGGCTGGTGCGGCCACCGAGAGCCGCGCTGCCCCCCGTCGGAGCAGGGCGGGGAGGAGGCCCCGATGCGGACCGCAGTCCTCGACGGCAACCACCCTGGAGACGCTGGTCTCCGCGGCTGTGGCCGCCCCATCGATCCACAACACCCAGCCCTGGCACTTCCGCCTGGACCCGGACATGCTCACGCTGGAGATCCGCGGCCACGAACCGCGGCCTGCGCCACACCGACCCGACTGGACGTGCCCTGCACGTGTCCGTCGGCTGCGCTGTCCCGAACCTGCGGGTCGCGGTCATCGAGACAGTGCCGCCCTCCGTCCCATCAGACCTGCTGGCTGGCCTGCTCGGGCACGCGCACAACATCTTCGAACGTTCGTGATCGCTCTGGTCTGCGACCACGCGCTCAACGGCACCGACCTGCGCGGACTCCTCCACGCTGACCTCGACCTGCCCCGGGAGCGACTTGTGGTACGACGGCGCGGCCGACGGCACGTCATCTACCTGGACGAGCTCACCTACCAATGCGCCTCGGAATGCGCCAAGGAACGACACCGACGGTGGCCAGCCACACGCAACCCTCACCTGTTGATCAACCGATGGACCGCGGCCGACGTCAGGCCGACCGTCAGCTTGGACGCGATCGGCAAGGTCTTCAAAAGGGCCGGACTGTCGATGCAAACTCTTCGGCAGGATCGCATCCTCCATGAGGCATTCGAGACGGAAGATCCCATTCGCCTGATTCGGCTTTTCGGCATCAACGACACGACCGCGATGCGTAACATCAAGGCGGCGCACCCCGAGCGGACCGCACACCTACCGCGCTGAGCGCTGGAACCGACCTTGCCCCCCTCGACCACGGCTCCTGCCGAATCAGCTGAACCGCAAGCTCCACTACGAGGCAGTCGGCGCCGTTGGATGCCGTGCTCCAGGCTCTGGGCTCCCCTGAAAACCTGGCTTGGTGGGGCTGCAGTCAGGTGCAGCGAATTCTGAGAATTCTGATCCTCAATGCTGATAACCCGTTGTCGTGTCCTGACTGCGTCACTCTCGACAAGCGTGATTACGGCCATCATCCTGGTCGGCGTGGAGCTTCGTTTATCAATTGTCAGTTCTTCGGGGAAGATCTGGCACACGAACCCGGGACATGGCCTTCAAGCTCTGGGCTGCGCCGCGACCGATGGCGAACTGCATGTCGTATTTGCAGGCCCTACCGGGAGGTTGTGGCCCACGATCGGGCGCGAAGATGGGACGTGGTTTCCCTTCGGTGACGTCAGAAGCACGGTCTTGAGCGGGGCCCCTGGCGCGGCGGATCCGGGAGCGATCACACTGGTTGCCGTCACCGCCGCTGGGGAGTAGCCAATGGCCGACGACGGGGGCTGGCGGGCGCGGCACATGCGGCGACAGTCCCGCCGGCTCGCGGGCTTCGTGGCCGTCCTGGTCCTCCTGTTGCCCGCTGCCGCCACACAGGGCGGCTCCAGTCCGTCGCCCGCGATAGCCACGGGGCCGTCTGCAATGGGCTCAGGAAGCGGCGGCCCTGAAACCCCCCTGACCGCCGGGGACTCTTCAGTCTTTGGTGAATCTCCACCAGGCGGCACGACCGACGACGGGCGGTTCGTCCAACAGGTGCCAGTGTCGGTGCCATCCTTCCATGGTCTTGAGCCGTCGCCCGGCCTGACGTACGACTCCCGGCATGGGGCTGGGATCGCCGGGTTGGGGTGGGATCTGTCCGGCGACTCCTCGATACAGCGCGTCGCGCGCGGTCGGGGCGCACCTCGGATGGACGGAAGCGACGACTTCTTGCTCGACGGCGAACGGCTCGTCGCATGTCAGGCGCAGGCCAAGCCTGGGGTCAGCTGCCGATCTGGCGGCACCCACTCCACCGAGCGGGAGACCTACCGGCGGATCGCCAGAACCGGGGACGGCTGGTTGGTGTGGGATCGGGGCGGCACCCTCAGCACGTATACCTCATGGCTGGGCAAGGCGCACAACGTGATGTTCGGCCTCGCCGAGCGTCGCAACTCGCACGGAGACGAGGTGCGTTACCACCGGTGGTGCGACGGCAGTGACGCCTGCTACCTCAAGGACATCGAATACCTAGACACCCCGGAAGCCTCTGGCCGCACCCGGATCGTCCTGCACTACGAGGATCGGCCCGACCCGGTTAGTCAGGGGATGGGCGAGGCATTGCTGGTCACCGGGCTTCGGCTGACCACGATTGAGGTGCGGGTCGGGCCGGCGGTGCGCTCGGTGCTTGCGCTGCGATACGCGAAGGGAGCAGCCTCCCAGCTCGCCGGCGTCACCCGATACGGCAACGACGCCGCATTGGACGGTAAAGGCCGGGTACTCAGTGGAACAGCGCTGCCCGAAGAGACGTTCGGATGGCAGCAGCCAGATCTCGATTCCCAGGGCCCGGCACGAGAGCCACTGGCCGGGGACTCTTTCCAAGACACCGACCAAGGCGGCCCAGGGTACCGAGACACGTCCATGCCGACTGCGCTGCCGCTCTTCTCGAATCCTCCCGGCGACATGGTGCAGGTAGGCGGAACGCAGTTCCTGCTCGCTGACGTCAACGGGGATGGTCGGTCGGATCACATCAGCGTCCTGGGCGGGGCGTACCGCGCCAAGGCCAAGCTGCCGATGGCCTTGCAGATCCGGCTGCGCACGGCGACCGGGGACTACGACACCGTTGAGCAACCGACCACCTGGCCGCTGACGTTCGAGGAGGTCGGGACAACAGGCGCTGCGCAGGCGAACCGACTGTTGACGGGCGATGTCAACGGTGACGGCCGGGCCGACCTCGTCAACGTGTGGGGAGATCCGGTCGGAAACGTGCCCCGGTCGGAGATCGCTCTAGGCGGCCCGAACGGCTCCATCGTTCAGCAGGGCGACACGGCAATGACCGCGCTGAGCGGCTGGAATCCACGCTGGCGCTGGTTCCTCGCCGATCATGACGGTGACGGACGCGACGACCTGATCACGGTCCACGGAGTGGAGGGGGCCAACAACAGCATCGTCACGGAGTTGCTCGTGGCCCTTTCCGACGGCAGCCGGTTCGGCGAGCCCACTGCATCGCCCACGCCGTGGTCGTACGAACGGCGCGACGATGCCCACTGGTTCGTCGGCGACGCGGATGGCGACCGGCGAGCGGATGTGCTGGGAGTAGAGAGCAGGCAGCGCGACAGCGGGCCAACGGCGTCCCTGCGACTGGCACTGTCGCGTGGCGACGGTTCGCACACTACGCTGACACAGTCGACCCAAGTCCCGTTCGATTCACCGGAATTCGCGCTCGGAACGATTCCCGCGATCACTACCTACGCGACCGGCGAGCTAGCTCATGCGGGTGATTTCGACGGCGACGGCCGCACCGATCTGCTCCTTGCCCAGCGGTACCAGAATGACTCAGGCTGGAGAGTCCGGCTGACCACTGCGCTGGCCCGGTACGACGGATCGTTCGAGACTGAGTCTCGAGACACCGACGTGGACGCGTCGTGGATGACGCTCCACCAGCGGCTATCCCTCAAGATGGCGACCCTGGTAGGCCCCCGGTGGCTGATCACGGATTTGGATGGGGACGGTCGCAGCGATGTGCTGCTCGTAGGGCCAGCCGTAGCCCCGTCCGAGCCTGCGCAGTATCCGGCCACGGTCAAGTCCAAGCGGATTTTTCGGGACGATCCCCGTCCTGGCTCTCCTTCCGAAAGCTGGCGGGCTGAGCCTGACGAGTCCCTGCCGTGGGACTTCCACTGTCACACCCTGTCGCCGCTGACCCAGCTGGCGTGCGGCAACGGACCGACGGCCCACGAAGTGGGCACCGGTGATGTGAACGGTGACGGACGAGGCGATCTTGTCTTCACCGGACCCGCGAGCAGCACCCTCTCGCATTCCTCGACATTCTCGATCAACGTCCATTTCTCGGCCAGCAGTTACTCCTTCCAGGCGGGGAAGAGCGCCGATGTCTCCGGGGACGGGCGCGAGGACTGGGTCTATGTACGCGCCACTAATCCGGGATTGACCGTCTACACGGCACTGGCATCATCAGGACATCAGCTCACGGTTGCGCGAAGAAAGCTGGAAGCAGCGAAGTCATACCCGGGGGTGGATCTGCGGAGGTTGATGGTCGCCGATTTCGGCAGTCCTGCGGGAGGTCCGGACGGCAAAGCGGATCTGTTGCTGCTGACCGCAGACTCGGCAGCCAGCCGGGTGCATTCTCTACTGCTGTTCTCCGTCGGCCTTGGCAACTACGCGGTTGCGCCCGGTTCGGCGGGCACTGGTCTCACCGACCCCGATGTACGTTCGTGGGTAGCTGCTGACGTGAACGGCGACGGAACCGCCGACCTGGTGCGTGTGCGCCCTTCCGGATCCGCAGAGGTGTCCGTGACCACTTTGTTCGCCGACGGCCAGGGCGGCTGGCGTCCGGTGACCGAACCAGTGGAGGTGGACGACCCGCCATCGGTTACCTCTCGGATGATGCCCGCGGACATCGATGGCGACGGCCGGGTCGACTTGGTCCAAGTGTCGGTGATGACACCGCGCGGCGGTGACCGCCAGGAGTCGGTGCTCGCGCTGCTCTCCAACGGTGCCGGGGACTGGGCGGCCCGGAGTACCACTCTCGGCGCCCCAACGGCGGCGGCCACTAACTGGCAGCCAGCCGAGCTCAACGGCGACGGCCGAATCGACCTGATCCGGATAGCGTTCGACAAAGCATCGCCCACGGAGCCGGGAACTACACGGGCGGACCGGCTGCTGTCATATGGCCTCGGCAGCTTCGACCACGACTCCGCCCCACTTGGGATCGGTGACCACTCGCCCCGCTGGAACGCCGCCGACCTGGACGGCGACGGCTGCGACGAAGTGACGTGGGTCAACAGCGGCACGGCCGCCGACCCTGGCTTCGGGTTCGTCCGGCGGATCGCCAACTCCTGTGCCAAGCTCGCCCCGGAGCGCACCGCTCTCACCTCCCCGGCCCCCGCCGCCGCGGGCTGGGTTCCAGTGGACCGCGCCGAGGACACCACCCGACAGCTGTTCCGGGTGGTACCGGGGAGCGGCCCAGGCGCTGGCCCCGATCAAGCGCATCTACCGCTCGGCGCCGCACCCCGGCTGATGAACATGGCCTACTCAGGACTGGGGCGCACCATCCGGGTCACGTATGAGAGTTCGGCGGGCCGCCACGACGGGGTGCCGCCCGGCGTGGCAGTCCCTGTCGTCCGCACCCAGGAACTCGACGGCGGGAACCGGCTTCTGGGCTGGCAGCGGACGTCGTACGTCCGGCAGGGACTGGCCTACTCCTACCCGCTGCAACGGCTGCTGGGCTTCCGAAAAGCCGAGGAGACGGTAGAAGGCCGCCGGAAGACCGTGACGCTGTATCCGCAGACCCCGGGCTGCGCGGGGAGAGCGAACGCGCAGACAACGCTGTCCCCGAACGGCACCCTGCTCCTTGACGAGCGCGCCATGTTGGCCGAGAGCAGCGATGGTCCGCCGTGGACCTGCGAGCCCTTCCAGACAATACGACGCGAGTGCAAAGGTGAGAGCGACTGCCGCCAGATCCGCGTCCGCTACGAGCACGACGACTACGGCAACACGACGGTCGTCGAGGAGTCGGGGGTGTACGACGACGCTAACCGCGACGGACAAGACGACACTCCTGCCGACAACCGGATCACCAAGACGGGCTACGTACCCAATGTGGATGCGTACATCGTCGCCCTGCCCGCCTGGACCCGGATCGAGGACGGCAGCGGAACTCCAGCGTCCGAGCGGCAGACCGTGTATGACCACAACACCTCATACCTGCAGGCGCCGGCAGTGGGTGACGCCCGCACCGTGAGCGTGCTGGAGCCGACGCTCGGCCGGTTCCTGGCGACTGGCTACCAGCACGACGGGCACGGCAATGTGACGGCCGTGACCGACCCGTCCGGGGTCGCGACCCGCACCGACTGGGACGAGACGTACGCCAGGTTCCCGGTGCGGGAATGCAACAGCGTGTGGTGCACCAGCACCGCCTGGGACACGGTTCTCGGCCGCGCCACCACGATGATCGATGCGAACGGGCTCACTACGTCCATCGCGTGGGACCCGTTGGGCCGACACCGGCGCACCGACAACCCCGACGGGGGTTGCCTGATCCACCGGTACGTCGATTGGGGCGTCTGGCCGGGGGTGCCGGGCGGCCAGCGGATCAGTGAGGACACTTGCTCCGCGGGCGGGGTGAACGGCTTGGTCAACCGTATGTATCACTTCGACGGGCTACATCGAGTGCACCGGGACGAGCGTTCCGGCGGCTACACCCGCTTCCGTACCTTCACCGACGATTCGACGCTCGTGGCGCAGGAGTCCGACTGGGGCGTGCGCGGGGCTGCCGTACCGGTCACCCGGTTCGGGTACGACACCCTAGACCGGCCGCTGCTCGTCCTGCGCCCGGACCGCTCGACCGTCGCCTACAGCTATTCACCCGGGATGACGCGCCGCTCCGACGAGACCAACCGGGCCGTACAGCAGTTCTTCGACGGTCTCGGGCGGGTGACCCGAGCGGAGGAAGCCGGTACCGGCGCACCACCGCTGACGACGCAGCTGCGGTACGACGCCCTAGACCAGCTGAGCGAGAGCGTCGCGCCAACGGGCACCACCACCTGGAAGACGGGGCCACTGGGCTGGGTGTGGCGGGAGTGCGACCCGGACAGTGGCTGTGTTTCGCGCACGTTCGACGACGCCGGCCGGGTACGGAGCCGGACCAATGCCGCCGGGCAGCGCGTAGAGCACAACTACGACGCGCTCGGGCGACTAACGTCGCGCAGCTTCTATGACGGCTCCCTTCTCACCGACCGCGCTACCTGGGCGTACGACAAGGACCCGGATACCGGCCTTCCCCACGGCCACTCCACCGGGCAGGTCACCCGGACGCACCGCACATCCAGTCAGGCACGCGAGGACCGATGGTATGACGCTGGGGGCCGACTTGCCCTGGAGCGGACCTGCGTCGCGGCGACCTGCGCAGAGGTCGGGCGCACCTGGGGCCCAGGCGGGGAGCTGGTCGCCGTCCGATACCCCGACCGCACGGGGAAGCTCTCAGACCAGGCGGAGCGGGTCGGCTACTCCTACGACGAGGCCGGCAGGATCCGATCCGTGGGCGGCTACGCGACCGAGGTGACGTACACGCCCGGCGACCGCGTCGCATCCATCACCCACGGAAATGGAGTGACTGAGCAGGTGACACCCGACCCAGACCGAGCCTGGCCCGACCGGATCCAGCTATCCGGCATGACAGGCAACTGGCCCACGCTCTCACTAGAGTTCGGCCACGACACGGCGGGCCGAATCACCGGCGAGGACCGCTCGGCACCAGTCGGTTACCAAAAGCGGTACGGCTACGATGCGTACGGGCGCCTCGGTAACGAGAGTTCACACCTCAAGGACACCTACTCCTATGACGGCCCGGGCCGGCTCACTGGACGGTCCGCGGTCGGCGCGTACAGCTACAGCGATCCCGCCCACCCCAACGCGGTCACGTCAGCTGGACAAGCAACGTACACCTACGACGCGGCAGGACGGGCGCTGACCGGAACACGGACGATCGGCCACACCTGGGACGCCGATGGGAACCTCACCGGCTTCACCACGAAGGACGGCAAATCCGTCACCTACGGGTACGACGCGGACGGACAACGCGTCGTCAAGGATGTGCCCTCATTGCTGAGCCGGACTGTGTTCGCGGATCCGTACGTAGAGATCGACGACTGGGGCGAGCCACGCAAGTCCTACCTGCTGGGCAGCCGCACGCTGGCGCGCTCGCACTGGACATGGGGAACCGGCGGTCCCGCAGACCCGCCCGGGGTGCGCTACTACCATGTCGACGCGCGGGGGTCGGTCGCGGTGATTAGCCGTGACGACGGGCGCCCCCTTCAGTACTACGACTACGAGCCCTTCGGCACGGCGCGCTACACACAGCCCGGCACCGGGGACGATCTCCGGTTCATTGGGGCCAGGCAGGACGACGACAGCGGACTCGTGCACCTTGGGGCACGTGAACTCGACCCGATCCTCGGCCGCTTCATCACGCCGGACAACATCGTCGCCGACCCTCAGCGAGGGGCGGCCTACGACCGATATGCCTACGGCTACTACGACCCAATCAACACCAAGGATCCCTCCGGCCATGAGCCAGAACCGCTGACTCTCCAGGAATTCGCCTTTGATCCCCTCGCTGCCGCTCCAGCCAACGTCTCTAGCGCGCCGAGATCAGCTCGCCTCCTCGACCGAGGGCTTCGTTCTCCACTTTCCGATGTGGAGCTATCCGATTCACATACTGACCTCGTCAGCGGTCTCGCGACGCCCACAGTAGCTCAACGTGACACAACGGCACCTGCCGTGCAGCCTTACACCTTCGGCATAGGCTTCAGTGCCGACGCTCAGATAGGTGCCGGCCTCGAGGCTGGTATCTACTATGTGTGGGATACCCAGGGCAATGTCGGGATCATGTTCTCCGGGGCCGCGCGCTTTGGACCGGACCTCGGCTGGAGTGCGGGCGTGTCCGGCTTTGTGTACTTTAACGCCACCGTGCAACAGGTCGCTGGTTACGGCGTTGCCTCCGGCATTGACACCCCATTCGCGTCGGGTGCCTGGGTGATGTCGTGTCAGGTAGAGGGCTGCCTCGACGTACGTCATGGCGTTGCAGGCAGCGTAGGTGTTGGCTTTCAACTCGGTCTCTACTTCGCCCCGGGCTACAGCTACATTCTTATGCTCACGACAGCCAGATGAGTAGCCTTGTTGAGCGGGGCGGACGGGACTCGCAACGTGGTGAAGACGGCTGTTTCCTCCGCCCGGAGCCATGGACAGACCCTTTTAACCGATGGAAGGTGGCCCAGCCAAGGCCATCTAGTGCTGTGACCGCATAGGTTCGCCGGGTCGGCGGTCGTAGCGGTTGGATGTGCGGTGACATCTGATCCGACCGCTGGAGGCGCGGTGGCCGAGCCCGTCCGTGTGCGCAGACCGACCGACCAGGAAGGCCAACGGCTGCAGCAGATCGTGCGCCGGGGCAGCACCAGTTCGGTTCGCTACCGGCGGGCGATGATGCTGCTGGCCTCGGCCGGCGGGAACCGGGTGCCGGTGATCGCCCAGCTGGTCCAGGCCGACGAGGACACCGTCCGGGACGTGATCCACGCGTTCAATGAGAAGGGCCTGGCCTGCCTGGACCCTCGGTGGGCGGGAGGCCGTCCCCGCCAACTCAGCGATGACGACGAGGACTTCGTCATCGCGACGGCCACCACACGACCGGTCAAGCTCGGCCAGCCGTTCACCCGCTGGTCGCTGCGCAAGCTGATCGCCTACCTGCGCAAAGTGCACGGCCGGGTGATCCGCATCGGCCGTGAGGCGTTACGGTGCCTGCTCGCCCGCCGCGGCGTCACCTTCCAGCGCACCAAGACCTGGAAGGAGTCCCCGGTCCCCGAACGGGAGACGAAGCTGGACCGTATCGAGCACGTCCTTGACCGCTTCCCGGACCGGGTTTTCGCCTTCGACGAGTTCGGCCCGCTGGGGATCCGGCCCACCGCGGGCTCGGGCTGGGCCGAAAAACGGCGTCCCGACCGGCTGCCGGCCACCTACCACCGCACCCACGGCGTGCGGTACTTCCACGACTCTTAATGGGCGACGACCGCCTGTGGGGCGTGAACCGGCGCAAGAAGGGAGCCGTGAACACGCTGGCCGCGCTGAAATCGATCCGCGCCGCCCGGCCCGACGGCGCCCCGATCTACGTGATCCTGGACAACCTGTCCGCCCACAAGGGCGCCGACATCCGGCGCTGGGCGAAGAAGAACAAGGTCGAGTTGTGCTTCACCCCGACCTACGCCTCGTGGGCGAACCCGATCGAAGCGCACTTCGGACCGCTGCGGCAGTTCACCATCGCCAACTCCCACCACCCCAACCACACCGTGCAGACCCGGACCCTGCACGCCTACCTCCGCTGGCGCAACGCCAACGCCCGCCACCACGACGTCCTGGCCGCCGAACGCAAGGAACGCGCCCGCATCCGCAGCGAGAAAGGCATCCGCTGGGGAGGCCGACCCGCTCTCGCCGCATGATCAGGCAACAAGGCGAACGTTCCAGGTCACAGCACCACCTCCGCCGCGGATCCGCCTGGGCTACTTGACCAGCCGGAAGGCGGGGTGCCCAACCCAGGCCCGCAGGAACTCCGCCGTTCCCAGCGCCATCCAATCGTCGTCCGCGATCCCCAACACCCCCGGAAGGCCAGCGACGACCGACGCCTGTCCGTCCAGCAGCTCGGCTTTGGCCACGCCCCCGATGACGTCCATGACAGCGGCGGTCAGCAGGGCCGTTGCCACGTGGTCGATCTCGCGATTGCAGCCGGCGCTGACGTTGACGGCATGGGTCGGCCTGAAGCCGAGGATGGCCTCCACCTCGGGCTCGTCCGCGTGCTCAGCCTCGAAGATGCTCTCGTCGCCGACGCCCGGCCCCATCAAGTAGACCAGGAAGGGCCGACGCCAGTCCTCGCGCTGCGGATTGAATCCGACCAGGGCCGTGAGCTCCTCGTCCGCGGAGTGGTTGCCGAGGAGTGGAAGCGGGAACGGCTTTCGCCAGTCCTCCTCCCGCCTGTCCTCGACGCCCAGTCGCTCTGCGGGCACGTTGACGTCGAAGAACCCGGGCCGCTTCTCGGCGAAGTGGGAGGAGAGCCCCACCATCAACGCGCGGAACTCCCTCAGCGCAGCCGGGGAGAGCGGCTCCGCCAACTCGATCACCAACGTCGGACCAGACATGCTGGGAGCCTAGTTTGATCGGCTCCGCGACCGCTCAAATTGTTCCCACACCGAGTCCAGCCGGTCCGAGCACCGACCCGGCGAACCTATGCGGTCAGAGCACTAGCTGCTCTCGCGCGTCAGCTTGACCTCTGCCGTGCGCGGCGGCGTTAGGGCGCGTATCGAAAGTGCCTGGTGAGGATGGCGGAGAGCCCATTTGTGATCCAGAATGATTGGATGGTCACGCTTGAGACTCCCCGTTTGATCCTGCGTCGCTGGCGCGAGGAAGACGTTGCGCCCATGGCTGCCGTCAATGCCGACCCCGAGGTCATGCGGTGGATCCGTGACGGCAGCGTCCGTGACGAACAGCAGACTCGCGGCGGGGTCCAGGCATGGGAGAGCGAGTGGGAGTCACAGGGCTTCGGCCTGTTCGCCGTGGAGATCCGGTCCACTGGCGAGCTGGCCGGGTTCACCGGCCTTTCGGTGCCCGACTTCTTGCCGGAGGTACTGCCGGCGGTTGAGGTCGGCTGGCGGCTGGGACGTTCCCACTGGGGGCAGGGCTTGGCCACCGAGGCCGCTGCGGCCGCTGTACGGTTCGGGTTCGAAGAGCGAGGGCTGGAGCGGATCGTCAGCGTCACTCAAGTGGGCAACGACGCCTCCGAACGGATCATGACCAAACTGGGGATGCATCCGGTCCGTGAGACCGTCAATCCCACCTGCGGTCGGCGAGTACGGGTGTTCGAGTTGTCGTCGGACCAGTACGTCACAACCACTCGTTGATGGCGGCAACGGCAACGAGGACGGTAGCCTCGTAGCGGACCGCGAGTTTGTCGTACCTGGTGGCCACGGCTCGATGTCTCTTGAGGCGATTGATGCCGCACTCGACCGCGTGCCGGGCCTTGTAGTCCTCTGGGTCGAACTTCGGTGGCCGGCCACCGCTGGACCCGCGCTTCTTGCGGTTGCGGACCTGGTCGGCCTTGTCCGGAATGGTGCAGCGGATACCGCGACGCCGCAGGTAGGCGCGGTTCTTGCGGGACGCGTACGCCTTGTCCGCCCGCACCCGTCGCGGGCGCACGCGGGGCCTGCCGCACCCCAGTCGGGGCACCCGGATGCGGCCCAGAACGACCTCGAACTGCGGAGAATCCCCGCGCTGCCCGGCCGTGATCACGATGGACATGGGCTTCTGCCTCTGTTCGACGGCCAGGTGCAGTTTGGTGGTAACACCGCCGCGGGAGCGTCCTAGCCCGTGGTCGTCCGGTTCGCAGGCGACACCGCCAGGCGGTTCCTGTTGGAACTCCCCTTTTTACGCTCACCGGCGGCGTGCTGGTGGGCGCGCACGATCGTGGAGTCTACGTTGAGGTCCCAGGTGATCAGCTCCTTGGCATCCGCCCGGGCCTGCAACGCGGTGAAGATCCGATGCCAGGTGCCGTCCCGCTGCCATCGACGGAACAGGTCGTACACCCGACCCCAGGGTCCGTACTCGGCGGGCATGTCCCGCCACGGGACACCGGTGCGGACCCGGAACCGTATGCCGTCGATCAGCTGTCGCCGGGCCCACGTCAGCGGGCGGCCGGGCTTCTTGCCCCTCGGCAACAACGGCTCCAGCACCGCCCATTGCTCGTCCGTCAGATCTCCACGTGCCACGAACCAAGATCATCCCACGACCAAGATCTACTTTCGATACACGCCCTAGGTCTGTGTGTCGGTCTTGTCCAGGGGCATTCTGAATGGGTGGACGCACGTGAAGTCAATCGTGTTCGGGCGACGTTGGCGTTATTCGTGGCGGATGTGTTCGCCTCGATACCGCGCAAGGACCAGCGGGCCAAAAGCGACTGCTATCTGCGGGGGCTGATGCAGAACCTGCAGCAGTTCGTCGTCTGAACCAGGTCCTCGGCGTGGGCGCCGTCGCGGGTTATGTGCGTCGCGGTCGCGTACAACCGGTCGAGGAATGGCATGGCCTCGCGTTCGAATCGTACGAGGTGCTTGACTGGATCCGGTGCTGTTGTGTGAGGGCGGTTCGGTCTGCCTGGGCTCCGCGGGGCGGGATCTGGATGTCGGTGTCGTTGTCGGAGGGGATACGTCGCTGCGTGAGGGGTTGAGGGCTGTTCATCGTTGCGATTTCGCGGGCCAGCGGGGCACCCGCTACCGGGGGAGCGAAGGACCGTCTGGGTAGAGGTTAAGGAGTACGCGGCGGCCGAGCGGACCAGGAGTTGGGCCGCTCGGCCGCCCGCCGGGCTGGCGCCTGCGCAGGTGCCAGGCGCGGTCGGTTACCGCAGGCTTCGGAAGCCCGAGCGGATCTCGTTCACGAGGAGCTCCGGCTGCTCCCAGGCCGCGAAGTGGCCGCCCTTGGGGAGCCGGTTGTAGTGGACGAGGTTCGAGTAGGCCTGCTCCGCCCAGCTCTTCGGAGCCTGGTACATCTCGTCAGGGAAAACGCTCACGGCAACCGGCAGGTTGACGCCCTTGACGCCGAAGAACGACGTCTTGTTCTCCGCATACAGACGAGACGCGGAAATCGGCGTATTGGTCAGCCAGAAGAGCGTGATGTTGTCGAGGACGTCGTCCCGGGTCAGGCCCTCGGGCTGTCCGGCGAAGGACCGGGAGATCATGGCCAGGCTGGCCGCATCATGGTCAAGGAGGAAGGCCGCCAGACCGACCGGAGAATCCGCGAGCCCGGTCAGGGTCTGCGGACGCGACCCCATCATGTAGGCGAAGTAGACGTGCCGGTACACGAAGTCCAGCTGCTCGACCGCCGCCTTCTCCTCATCGGAGAGCGAGAGGCCCGCAGGCAGCGGGTTGCCCGCGATGAGCGCAGCGTCGATGGCGGGCGGAACCACTCCGGCCATGTTGGTGTGGATGCCAACCAGGCCTTCGGGCTCCTGCACCCCCATAAAGTCCGCGATGATCGCACCCCAGTCGCCGCCTTGGGCGACGTACTTGGTGTAGCCGAGGCGCTTCATCAGCTCGCCCCAGGCACGGGCGATCCGCTCGGGACCCCAGCCGGTCGTGGTCGGCTTGGCCGAGAAGCCATAGCCGGGCATGGACGGGATGACCACGTGGAAGGCGTCCGAGGCGCTCCCGCCGTGGGCGGTGGGGTTGGTCAGCGGCTCGATGATCTTCAGCTGCTCGATGATCGAGCCTGGCCACCCGTGGGTGATGATCAGCGGAAGAGCATCCTCATGCTTCGATCGGACATGGATGAAGTGGATGTCCAGGTCGTCGATCTCGGTGATGAAATGCGGCAGGGCCTTCAGCTTCGCCTCGACCTTGCGCCAGTCGTACTCTGACGCCCAGTACCGCGCGAGCTCTTTCATCGTCTCCAGCTGCGTGCCCTGCGACTGGTCCGCGACGGTCTCCTTCTCAGGCCACCGCGCCGCCTCGATACGCGCACGCAGATCGTTGAGTTCCGTTTCGGGGAACTCGAACGTGAACGGTCGAATCTCGGGAGTGACGGGAGTGACGGTCATGTAGATCTCCTTGCTGTCGCCAGCGACCTTGTGTCGCCGACTCGTCCACCGTTCCCGAGGCCGGGCATGCATCGCCCCCGGCAAACCCCCGGGGATTGCTCCGTGGCACCCCGGGGCGCCGCGCCAGCGGCAGAGGCGACGCAACTCTGGGGTCACGTACAGACGCGAACAGTCGCTGTCTGCAACGGTCGGCGAATCCAGTGCGCCAAGGAGGCGTCCGCGGACCGGGCGATGAGCAGAGCACAGCAAGCCCCACATCGATATAGGGCTCATAACCGCCTAAAACCCTGAAACGCACTATGGTGCTTATGGCGGCCTCAGGTGGTGTCTGAAGGGAGCATGCCCAGCCGATCGGTCGTTTGGATCGGCGGCGAGGCCTGCGAGGTCGAGTCGGCGCGTTGGGGCGCGTAGACGCAAGCCAAATGCCTCGACCTGATGGAACGCACCAAGCAGTGGGTCAGGAGAGCGACCATGGGCGTGTTCGCCAGCGATACTCAGGTCGGACTGCTGGGGCGGAGCCGGGAGCTGGCTGCGCTGGAGCGTGTCCTGGCCACGGCGCGGGCGGGTAGCAGCACGGTGCTGGTCCTTCGCGGCGAGGCAGGGATCGGCAAGACCGCGTTGCTGGACTACGCAGCCGGCCAGGCCGTCGGATTCCGTACCGTCGGCATCTCAGGCATCGAGTGGGAGATGGAGCTTCCGTTCGCGAGCCTTCATCAGCTGTGCGCGCCCATGCTGGGTCGCCTTCATGAGCTGCCCGGCCCGCAGCGCGATGCACTATCCGTCGCGTTCGGACTAAGGGAGGGCAAAGCGCCGAACCGGTTCCTGGTGGGCCTGGCAGCGCTCGGTCTGCTGGCCACCGCCGCGGAGGCCCAGCCACTGGCCTGCCTCATCGATGATGCGCAGTGGCTGGATAAGGAGTCCATAGAGGTGCTGGCGTTTGTCGCCAGGCGGTTGATGGCCGAATCGATAGCTTTGATCTTCGCCCTGCGGGAGCCGGATGACCATCCTGAGCTGGCCGGTCTGCCGGAACTGATCGTCAACGGTCTGAGCGAGCCCGACGCGCGTGCCCTGCTGGCATCGGCCGTCCGCGTACCCCTCGACCCGCTGGTACGGGACCGTATCGTTGCCGAGGCTCACGGCAACCCGATGGCCCTGCTGCAGTTGCCACGCGCGCCTACGGAGCTGGCGGGCGGCTTCTGGCTTCCCGGCAGGCGCCCCTTGGCAAGCCGCATCGAAAACGCCTTCTACCAGCAGTTCCGGTCACTGCCTCCCGACAGTCAGCGGCTTCTGGTGACGGCTGCGGCCGAGCCGACCGGAGACGGCGGCCTGCTGTGGCGCGCAGCCAGTTTGCAGGACATACCGGTGGACGCCGCAGCCCCGGCCGAGAGCGAAGGATTGGTGGAGTTCGGCGCCAGGGTGCGGTTCCACCACCCGCTCGCGCGTTCCGCCGTCTACCAACGGACGCCCCCGCCGGATCGCCGGGCGGCCCACCGAGTGTTGGCACAGGCCGTCGATCCCCAGCTCGATCCCGACCGCAGGGCGTGGCATCGTGCTCAGGCCGCCACTGGGCCCGATGAGAGCGTCGCCCGTGACCTGGAACGCTCGGCGGACCGGGCTCAGGGCAGAGGCGGAGCCGCTGCCGCTGCCTCGTTCCTGCGGCGGGCGGCGGAACTGACGCCCGATCCCGCACGCCGCGTCACCCGATCACTAGACGCCGCTCAGCTCGACATCGACGCAGGTGGCGTAGAGCAGGCGGTCAACCTGCTGGCCGTCGCGGAGGCCGGGCCGCTCGACGACCTGCAGCACGCCCGGCTCGAGCGGCTGCGGGCCCGGCTGGTGTTCTCACAGGTTCGAGGCAGCGCCGCGCCCCGGCTCCTGCTCGAGGCCGCACAGCGCTTGGCGCCGCTTGACGCTGCCCTTGCCCGGGACACCCTGCTTGAAGCGGTCAATGCGGCGATCTTCGCCGGTCATCTGAGTGAAGGGCTCGGACAGCGGGAGGTGGCCGAGGCGGCCCGCACCGCACCGCCGGCAACGATGCCGCCCCGGACGGTCGATGTCCTTTTGGAGAGCATGACCAGCCTGCTCATCGATGGCTACGCAGCCAGCGTCGACATCCTCAGACACACGCTGCAAGTCATCTGGCAAGAGCAGCAATGCAACGTAGCGGATACAGAAAGGCGCTGGCTGTGGCTCGCTTGTCCGGTGACACCCGAGCCCCTCGCACCAGAGCTGTGGGACGACGACGCCTGGCATGAGCTGGCGACCGGCGCCGTCCGCATCGCCCGCGATACAGGGGCGCTCTCCGTCCTCCCGATGGCACTGACGTACAAGGCCTGCTACCACGTGCACGCCGGCGAATTCGATATCGCGGCCGCTCTGATAGACGAAGCGTCAGCGATCTCACAGGCGACGGGCAACGCGCCGATGGTGTACCCGGCCCTCCTCCTGAGCGCCTGGCAAGCGCAGGAGTCCCCGGCGCTGGACGTAATCCAAACCGGCATCAAAGACGCGAGCGCCCGCGGTGAAGGACGAACGGTCAGCTTCGCCGAGTACACGATCGCCGTGCTGTACAACGGCCTCGGCCGCTACGACGAGGCGCTGGCAGCCGCCACGCGCGCATGCCAGTACGAGGATCTGGGCTTCTTCGGGTGGGCACTGGCCGAGCTGATCGAGGCGGCCACCCGCAGCCGGCAACCGGAGGCCGCCGCGGCGGCGCTGGACAAGCTCACCGAACGCACACGCGCGAGCGGAACTGAATGGGCCCTGGGCGTGGGTGCCTGCTCTCGCGCACTGGTGAGCGACAACCAGCGTGCCGATGAACTTTATCAGGAGGCGATCGAGCACCTCGGACGCTGCCGGATCGCTGTCCACCTGGCCCGCGCCCGGCTGCTGTACGGCGAGTGGCTGCGTCGCGAGAACCGCCGCCAGGAAAGTCGTACTCAGCTACGCTCCGCCTACGAAGCGTTCAGCCGGTTCGGAGCCGACGGCTTTGCCGAGCGTGCCCGCAAGGAGCTCTTGGCGACCGGGGAAACCGCACGCAAGCGGACGATCAGCACCGACACCGAACTCACCAGCCAGGAAGCCCACATCGCCAAGCTGGCCAGAGACGGGCACACCAACCAGGAGATCGCTGCCCAACTGTTCATCAGCCCGCGCACGGTGGAATGGCACCTCGGCAATGTTTTCGCGAAGCTCGGGGTCAGCTCTCGAAGGCAGCTTCGCTCAGTGCTGTCGCCTCCGTAGCCGGTTCTTGGCGTATGCGTGGTCGGCCCACCCCGATGCGGGGCACGCGAACTTTCTCCAGCACGGCCTCGAACTGCGGCGAATCGCCGCGCTGTCCGGCCGTCACCACAATGGACATGAGCTTCTGACCCTGCTCGACAGCCAGGTGCAGCTTGGTGGTGAACCCGCCGCGCGAGCGTCCCAGTCCGTGATCAAAAGGCTCGGTGAAGACACCGCCCGGTGGTTCCTTCTGCAGGTGGCCCTGCTTTCGGGCCCCGGCCGCATGCTGATGAGCGCGGCACGGTGCCGTCAGCGGCCTGGCGGTCCATGCCGCGCAGAATTTCGTCGATCATGTCCGGCTGGAGGTGCGGGACTGCGACGGCAACCCGTCGGTTCCTGCACCTCTGGCCAGGGCCGAGGAGGAGAACGCCGAGGCCGAGCACGGCCGCGGCCTGCTCATCGTGCAAGCCCTGGCCAGCACGTGGAACACCTACCCCAACGGCAGCGGCAAGACGGTCTCGGTGGACCTGCCTGTCCCGGACATGTGAACGGCCTGCCGGCAACCGGGGCCGATGGGCCGTCGCTCAGCGCAGAACGACGCCGAAGACGACGGTGAAGAAGGCCTCGAACGACTTCGCCGACTTGTCGGAGCGCGCCGAGACAAGCGCTCCCTCCCAGGCGCTGAGGACGAAGCGCGCGATGGTGTCGGCCTCCAGGGCCTTGGTGACCTCGCCCGCCTGCTGGGCTTCGGCGATCGTCCCGCTCAGGGCGTCGCACCATTGCTGCATGCTGTCCTGAACGGCCTTCCGAACAACCTCGCTGTGGTCGGCGATCTCGGTGGCCAGATCACCGATGAGACAGCCCCGGCTGAACCCGTAGGCGAGATTCTCGTCGCGCAGGGCTTCGAAATGCCAACGCAACCGGGCCAGCGGCGGCACGCTTGTGTCACCGAGGGCCGCCAGCCCACGGGTGGCCCCGTACCGCTCCAGGGCGATGACGGCCAGGGCTTCCTTGCTCTCGAAATGGTTGTAGAAAGAGCCCTTGGGCGCACCGGCCGCGTCGGTGATGTCCTTCACCCCGGCCGCGGTGAAACCGAACATGTGGAACTGCTCGACCGCCGCATTGACGATGTCCTCGCGCAGGCTCGCTCTGGCCATCTCACCTCCCAAGGAATACGACCAACCGTCTCACTATAGCCTACATGGACTCCCGATCACAGGAGACCTCGCACCGCGACCCTGCGCAGGGGCTAAGCCGAGCGCACTGGCTGGTTCGGCGGTATGCGCAACGAGCGTCTGATCGGACATTGACCGCAGGGAAGGCCTCGCGACAGAGGGGGATTTTGCCGACCAGCCGAGTGCGGCAGCGCTTGGTGCCGCACTCGGCAAACCCACGTCGCGATCAGCCCACCAGCGGCGGGCGGCGTCAGGCGCGGTATGCCGACGACTCGCGGGCGACCGCAGGCCGGTCGACGCAAAGGTCCCGGGCGGCCGCGTGGAGGAGATGAGGTGGGGCCCCCTTCCGTCACTGGCCGACAGGGCCTCGAAGCCGGGACCGGGACGGCAACGGATCCACCGATCGAGCCTGCGGTGCCGGCCCAGGGCGGGCGAGTGGCGCGTTCGCCGTCCGACAGGCCATTGACGAGACTAAGACGGTCGGTCATATTGAACTCAGTCGTTTCGAAGGAGGCGTTATGCAGAACGGAAGCGGTGCGCCCCGGCGCACGATGTTGGGCGGGGCCATGGCCGGTGCGGCGGCAGGCATCGGGCTGACGGGTACGGCGTCGGCGGCGGAACGGGGAACGGCGGCCGGGGGCGGTTCGTCCCGGGCGGTCATTCAGCCGCGCCACCGCACCGTCGACGGGCTGTCCATCCGCTACGCGGACAGCGGCCCGGCGGACAAGGGCGGCAGGGAGGCACTCTTGCTGTGCCCCTGGCCGGAAAGCCTGTTCGCCTTCGACCAGATGTGGCCCCACCTGGCCAGGAACACCCGCCTCATCGCCATCGACCTCCCCGGCTTCGGACACTCCGAACGCCGGGAAACCCTGCTGTCACCCAAGGCGATGGGCGACTTCGTCATCAAGATCGCCGACGCGTTCGGCCTGAAGAACCCCCACGCCGTCGGAACCGACATCGGCACCGGAGCCCTGCTGTTCGCAGCCGCCGCAAACCCCGGCCGACTGCGCAGCGTGGTCATCGGCAGCGGCGGCGCCGCATTCCCCATCCAACTCGGCACCGTACTCCGCGACTGGGTGTTCACCCCCGACATCACCCCCTACCGGGGCATCGGACGCCAGGTCGTCAGCGGTGCACTGGACACCATCGAGAACCACACCCTTCCCGCCGACATACGCGAGGACTACCTGTCGGCCTACGAAGGCGACAAATTCGTCGAATCCATGGCCTACGTCCGCTCCTACCACACCAACCTCCCCGCCCTCGGCGAACTCCTGCCCGACATCAAGACACCCGTGCAGATCATCGCCGGCCGGCACGACACCGCCGTCCCCCCCGCCAACGCCGAATACCTCCACAAGCACCTCCCGCACAGCAGGCTCGACTACCTCAACGCCGGCCACTTCACCTGAGAAGAAGATGCCACCGGCTACGCCTCCCTGGTCACCGACTGGTGGAACGGCGGATACACCAAGGCGTAACCCGCAACAGCGGCACTCCCGCGACACTCGGGAGGGTGCCCCTTCCGCACCCGGAAAGGGACCACCCCCCGGCCGTGACGGCGGATTCCTGGCAGGTCCGCCGCACACGAGTCATGCACTCGGTGCCGCAGCCGTGCGGAGCCCGGTAGGCGGCCGGGGCTCGCCCGTGCGACGCCGCCACGCTGCAGACCTCGGGCGACCGGGCCGGCAGGGGCGGGTGTTCGACGCTCGGACCGGCCCTCGTGCCCGCCGCACCGCCGCATCGTCTGCTGACTGTTCTTGAGACGCCGCACTACTTGGTGCAACAAGCGAAATCACCAGGCTCTGTACACCTACGAAGGCCAGCGGCATGGGACGTGAGCTGGGACACGAGGCCCTGGCCCGCTACCAGCACCTGCACTCCATCTACCTGTAAGCACGTTAAGTTGAGCCACCCCCTTCGGGGTCGGCGGCCGCCCGCGAGGGCGGGCTCCGGGCTCAGTGGCTGCTGTCCGGAGGGCACTTCGGGGCCTGGCGCTCCGTCGACTTCGGGTCGACTACCGCCGGCCGGCGGGCGTGCCGACCGTGCTCCCGCAGTCCCGCACCCTCGTTGTGCCGGCTTGCGGACTACCCGGCCGGCCAGTGCGGCCACGCCGGAGCGAAGGCGCACCAGTAGTCCGGGCAGCCGATCCGGTAGGCATGGGTGACCGTCTCCGTGCGGCACACCACCTGGGTCGGGAGCAGGACACCGACGACGACCTCTGGGACGCCTCGCCAGGACTGCTGACCCTCCCCGATGGCCGAGCAGGCACGTTCATGGCCACGAGCGGGCCGCCCGACCTCGTCGGTGTCTCCGGTATCGGCCCGGCACCGTTCGGTCCGCTCCAGGACACCGACGCGCACGGGGAGGCGCCCGGACTCGCCGTCGCCGATGCCCCCCTGGACGGCAACCCAGGCGGATGACGCGACGCGCAGCGGGCCGCCGGGGAGCGGGAACGGGCCCGACGGCGGGGTATGACTGCCCAAGAGCTTCAGGCCCGTTACCGCGTCCGGTGGATTCCCCACTGACATGACTCGCCGGCGCCCGGCGCCGGACCGCTTCTCGGACGCGGAAAGAACAAGGGCGCAGGTAGGGCCGAGGCCCCTGGCGTGGAAGCCATGGGGCATGACGTGGTACCTGCCCGAGCCGATGCTCGCCAGCACTGTGGACCTCCGCAGCCCTGCCGTCCGGGTTGTTCGCCGGGTTCAGCCGGCGCCTTGAGGATCGTCGTCTTGCCCGACTCGTTCTTGCCGATCAGGCAGGTAACGGCAGGGCCCACCGACATAACCTCTCGCCAATGACCGGCCCCTCTTTTCGCGACGTCAGGTGATCAAGGAGAGCTCCCATTGCGGCCGGGATGCGGGCCTCTCCTCCTCGATACGCGGGGGCGGGCTGTGGGTTCGATCGAGGTATGGCTCGGCGGTCCTCCCTTGCTTTCCCGCCTGCTGAGCGGAAGCACTGTGCGGCATGTGCGCTTTGCTACGCCGATTCGGCAATCTCGGCGATGGTGTCGAAGGGGTGGTACTCGCCGAACTGGCTCTGCATTCCGCGCGCGCGCTCTCGGTAACGCGGCTCGTTCAACACCTGGTCGACGGCGGCGCGGACGGCCGCCACCTCTGGGCTGCTGGTGCGCAGGTTGACGCCGGTGCCGGACCATTCGACGCGGGCGGCGACCTCGGGCTTGTCCTCGGTCTCGCCGCCGACGACGAGAGGGACGCCGTGGCGCAGCGCGGTCTGGACGCCGCCGTAGCCGGCGTTGGTGACCAGGACGTCGGCGAGCGGCAGCAGCTGTTCGAAGGGCACGAATGCGGCGAGGTGGACGTTGCCGGGGACCTCGCCGTCCATCTCCGCGCGCACCAGGTCGGGGCCGTCGGGGCGTGCAGTGGCGGCGACGACGGTGACGTCTGCGTCCGCGAGAGCGCGGATCGTGGGGACGACGAGCCGGGACAGGTCGCCGTTGTCCACGGTTCCCTGGGTGACGACGACGACCGGTCGACCGGAGGACAGGTCCGCCCACCAGTGGGGACGTTCGAAGTCGATGTCGGGGCCGGGCGGGACGGGGCCGATGAAGCGGAACCCCTCCGGCGCGTCGCTGCGCGGGTACTCGAAGGCGGGGACGGTCAGCTGGAGCAGGTGATCGGGGACCGTGCCGAAGGCGTTGAAGAGGAAGTCGGGGAGAGTGACTCCCACTGAGGTGAAGACACCGTCCATGTACTTCTGTGCATCGGCGAACATCGTCCGCGTCTGCGCGCGCATCTCGTCGTAGCGAGCGCGCTCTTCGCCGGTGGTGGGCGGGAGCAGTCCCGGCCCGAAGGGCGCGGTGTCCACACTGTCGAAGGTGGGCGGTGCTATGCCGATGTTCACCATGAGTGGGCGCTGGTCCCGTGGGCGGAGGGCCGTCGGCAGCGTCCCGTAGGACATGGGCTCGCTGATGACCACGGTGGCGGGGAACTCGGCGAGCAGTTCCTGCAGGCGCTTGTCGTGGACCGGCACGGGGTCGGAGAGGACGTGCTTGATGTCGAAGACCATGCGGTTGAAGGGGGCGAGCCCCTCGCGTTCGGGGAAGGCGGCTGCGAGGTCGGCGTAGTCGACCTCCGCGGGGTAGGGAACGAAGCGCGCCCCGGTCTTGCGTACCCGCTCTTCGAACCGGGCGCCCGTGTAGAAGAGCACCTCGTGCCCGCGATTGGTCAGGTCGGCTGCAATCGCCGCGAGGGGCGTGACATGACCCTCGAAAGGGGTCGCTGTGACAATGATCTTTGCCATGGTCTCAATTCAGACTTTACGGAACGTTCTGTTGAAGCGCCGACGATGAGGCCGTCCGCGCTGGCGCACTGAAGAGCGGCAGTCGCATTTGTTCGGTTGGTGAGTGGCGGATGTCCTTCGGTGATCCTCGGGAACTTGCGGCACCGCAGCTGCAGATCGCAGAGGAGAACCGCTTGCGTTCCCCCGGACCTCGTCGACGCATTTGTCGTTGACGCGCGGGCGCGGGCCGCGATGACGTCGGCGGCGGTGGTGACCTGCGGCTGGTGGTGACCGTTGTGGACAAGGCGCCGTCAGCGCTCGTCCTTCTGGGCCCGGCGAGCCCGCCTGGGCGGACCGGTCGCACGGGCCGGCTACTGCGGGCGTCCTTCGGTCTGCGGGCCGAAGCGCCGCGGATGGCGCGGATGGCGCGGGCGGAGATACGCGTGGTGCACGCTCCTACAGGGAAGATGGTGACCGTCACAATGATCGTGTGCGCCCGCGACGAATTCTGGCTGGTGGCGCAGGTGTCGGCCGCCCTGCTCGGTGACCGGGCCGGCTGATGATCCTCTGCTCGCAGGCGATCGTTGTTGCAGGCGCGCACGCGGCAGTGGTGCTGCACCGCGCGTACGGCCGTGACCACAGCGCGCAGAGTCACCTCCAGTGCGCGGGCCGGATCACCCGGCCCCCGTCGCATACCGAAGGTGCCCTTGCCTTGCTGACCTAGGAAAACGTCGAAGTCCTGTTGAGTATCAGCCGAGGTCGATGAGGACCTTTCCTGTCGCGCCCTGCTCCAGGGCTTCGTGTGCCAGATACGTGTCCTCTGAAACGGAGCAACGGGAGCCCAGCTTCGGCGCCGACCGGAAGACTCCCTGAGTGGAGGGCATCGGTGACTGTCTCCAGCGCGCGACCTGCCGGCGCCACCTCCTTGATCAGCGAAGCGGCGTCAGGCGCGAGGCGGTCGACGACGTGGAGAGTCCCGGCGGCTCGCGCCAGTTGCGCCTTCGCCGGTGTACCGGCGCTGTGCAGAAACAACGCGCCCGTCCGGCGGCCATGGCTCCATGGCGTTCGGCACTTGCCTGCGAGCGCCTCGGGTGGCCCCAGTAGGAGGCTGCTGGGGCCACCCGGATGTCATGCCGAGGCCGGCACTAAGCGGAGCGGTGGGTCGGGGTGAAGAGGATCTTGCCGGAGCGCTCGGTGCGCTGCGCGTGTGCGAGGGCCGCCTGGTACTGGTCCAGCGGGTAGGTCGCCTCCACCGCTGCGGAGACAACGCCTTGCTCGGCAAGCTCAGCGAGTTCCGCATAGACCCGCTCGAGCTTCTCGCGGGGGGTGTCACGGATCCAGTTGAGAATGTAGAAGGCGCGCAGTGAGATCCCGCGGTAGATGAGGTCGCCCAGCGGAATGGCCGGCGCCTGGCCGGTGGCCGCAGAGAAAGTGACGACGCTGCCGCCGTCTTCCACCGAGCGGACCAGCTCGGCGACCTGCGCGGGATCGCCGGTGCCCTCGAACAGCACCCGCAGCCGGGCACCGGCGAGAGCCTCAGCCACCCGGTCGCCGAGGTCCTCGCCGTCCACGAGCACGAGGTCGGCGCCCAGCTGCCGTACCTGCTTGGCTGCCTCTTCCCTGCGGACAACAGCCAGAGTCTTGTAGCCCGCTCGCTCTGCCAGGGCGATGACGTACTGACCGACAGCGGAATTGGCCAGGTTCAGCCCGATCCACTCACCCGGCTCAAGGTCGACGTACTCGTTGAGCAGGGTATGAGCCGTCGCCGGATTCACCGGCAGCATGGCGAGCTGGAGAACGTCGGCCCGGCTGGAAACCGGGATCACGTTCCGCGCGGGCACCACGGTCTCGTTCGCCCAGGTTCCATAGGTGAAAGCCGGCAGGATCAGCACACGCTGCCCGACAAGAGAGGGGTCCGCCCCCGGCCCGACGCGCAGGACCCGTCCGACTCCCTCGGCGCCCAGTCCGCTGGGAACCTGCGGGTACATCCCGAACCAGCCGGCCGCGAACAGCACATCGGCATTATTGATCGGCGCCGCCTCGACACTGACGACGACCTCATCGGCCCCAGGGGTGAGGTCCAGGTGCTCGTTGAGCGTGACGGTCTCGTTCAGGTCGCCGCCGACAGCAGTGAGGGTAAGACTCCCCATCGTTACTCCCTTGATCATCTAGAGCGGAGGTCATGGATGCCTGCCTTAAGGTGCTCCCCACCCAACATCGAGTGCGTGGGAACACCGCTTTTGTCCTGCACAACGCCACCCTTGAAACGGTGGAAGCCATCAATATGACCGGCCGTCTTGGATGGATGCAGACTATCGCAACCTTGGCGAGGGCGCTGCCATTCCCCTGCCCCAGGTCTGCTGCCCTCCGCATAATGGGTAGACAGCCCACCGATCATCCGGTACCGCGGCCGAGTGGCCGACCTACTACTCCCGGCACCGACGGGCAGGCGGCCCGGCAGGCCCAGCGCCCCCGGGGCGGCTGCGCCCCTGATCCGCCGGCCGCCGCACGAGGAGAGCGCGGCCGCCCGGGCCGCCGACACCGCCCATCGGACCCCGGCCGTCCTGTAATCCGTGCAGCGACTGCACCCACAGGCGTACGCCGATGCCGCGGCCGTCGCGGTGGCGGAGTGTGGTGAAGCCGGACCGGTGGGGGCACTGCTCCGCACCGAGAACGCCGAGGCCCTGCGCGCGGGTCCCGGCTGCCGCCGGCAGACGGCGGCAGAGCGGCCCACCACTTCTGCGGCCGAGCAGCCGGCCGGCCGCTGGGCGGCCTGGGTCCGTCCGGCCACCGTCCCCTTCGCATCCAGCAGGGCGATCGCCGCGCCGGTGAGGCCGACAGGCCGTCGGGGCGGTGGTGAGCGCCGCGTCTGCAGAACTGTCCACCGGACATGCCTTCTTCTGTCCCCGGGGTCGGGAAGTCGCTTTCGGTGGCTCCGACCTTGTTCAGCGGCCGCGGCATGCTGGCTTCCAGCGGCCCCAGTTGGAGGGTCGCTCGGACGCATTGAGGGGTGGTGACGGGGCAAAGTGGGCTCTGGCAGCGATCACGGGGAGTCGTCACAGCAGGTCACGCCAGCAGGATCATCTTCCGTAAGAGTTCGAATTCGGCCCGTCCGTAGAGCTGCCGCTTGATCTTCTTGATTCTGTTCACGGCGCCCTCGGTGATGCCTGAGCTCCAGCGGAGCGTGAGTCCGGCGGTCACGGCGTCGATGTCGTTGGTGAGGCCGCGGGCGAAGCTGGTCAGGCCCGGCAGGTCCGCTGCCATGGCCTCGCCGATCCAGGCGGGTAGGAGCACGCCGGTCTGCTCGGTGAGCATGTCGCCGAAGTCGCGGACGAGTTGGTGCGCGGTGGTCAGCTCGGAGCAGTGCTCCAGGACCGCTTTGAGCTGCTGGTGTTCATCCTCGGTCAGCGAGGACGGCCGGCGGGTGAGCCAGCCGGTGACCTGCCGGATACTCGGTGGCGCCGGGGGTGGCTGCGGAGTTCGGCGCGGCTGAGGAAGGCGCTGGACGGCCCAGTCGCGCAGCGTGGAGTAACTGCCGTGCCACCCGCGTTCAGCCAGTTCACGATGCAGGGCCACCAGGGAGATGCGGCCCCGTGTCTCGGCGATGCGTCGGCTCAGGTAGGCGTGGTGGACATCCAGGCTGCTGCCCCGGAGATGACGCCCTGGCGAGACCTGGTGCCAGTGCTCGGCGCGGGCGTATCGCTGCACGGTGTGACGGCCCCAGCCTAGGTGGCGGGCGATGGCCCGGAGCCCCATGCCCTGCTCCAACAGGCCGTGGACCAGGGCATGGTGAGCCTGAAGGCGGGCGGCGAGTCGGCCGTTGCCGTGCGACGTCGCCGGACGCGGTGGCTGTGGAGTCTGGGGCAAGTTGGGCGTCGATGACCGTGAAGGAAGGCAGGTGCGGTGGGCGGCGACGCACTTCTCGACGGCCTGGCCGAGGTTGGCCCACAGGTGGTAGCGATCGGCGACTTGTTGGGCGTCGGGGGCGCCGGCGGCGGCGCCTTCGGCGTAGGCCCCGGCCCGGTCGCGGCAGATGACCTCCACGCCGGGATGTGCGAGCAGCCACATGGTCAACGGCCCAGCCTCCCGGGTGGGCAGCACGTCGACGACCCGGTGTGTGTCTCCGCAGGTCAGCACGGTGGCATAGGTGTGGCCACGTTTAATCGCGAAGTCGTCGACCCCGAGCACCCGCGGAGTGGCGTACGAGGGGTCGGGCATCGCCCGCACCCGGTTCAGCAGCCCCATCCGCCCCGCCACGATGCCCAGCGCGGTCGCCATCCGGGATCCAGCCCGCCCGGCCAGGGCCAGCGCGATCACGTTCAGCAGTGCCCCCAGCCGGTCGGTGCAGCGTGCGTAGGCGCTGGTGAAGCCCGGAATCTGCTCGGCGAACGTCCTCTGCACGCACTGGCTGTTCGCGCAGACGAACCTTCGGACCTCCAACTCGATGCGCACACACCGAGCAGCGAGCGGAACGTCCTGCAGCCGCCTTCGGTAGCGATCGTGCACCCGAACTGACAGGGTTCCGCAGCTGGGGCAACAGCCCTCGCGACCGATGCCGCGAGCTTGGACGGTCGTTGCCGCCGTACTGCACGTTGCCGAGTCGACCCGCAGCGCGACCTCGCCGAAGAGCACGTCCTTCCAGGAGAGTTCGTGTTCGTCCATGTCCAGGACGTCGACGTGTACGAGGACGGACAGCCTCATTCTGTGTGAGGTGAGGGAGCGTCAGGTACGGCTCGAATCGGGAAGGCGTGCCCCGGCGCTCAAGGAGGAATCGAACAGCTCCGGTACCGACTGTGACGACTCCCCGTGATCGCTGCCAGAGCCGCAAAGTGGCCCCACCCCGGCTCTTGCGGTGAGACGGTTCCTGTGGTCTCCGGCGGGGGCGTGCTGTGAATGTCTTTGTCCAAGCCAGAGCTGTTCGATCGGATCCGGCGGGACAGTTGGTAACAGCAGATGTCGATCCGGGCCTTGTCGCGGAAGTGCGGCGTCCACCGTCGGCTCGTTCGCGAGGCTCTGGCCTCGCCGGTACCCGTGCCGGGGCGTCGACCGGCACGGACCTCGCCCCGGATGGAGCCGTACAAGGAAACGATCGGTGCCTGGCTGCTGGCGGATCTGGACGCGCCGCGCCCGCAGCGGCACTCCGTGCGGCGTATCGTCGCGCGGATCGAGGAGGAGTTCGGGGAGGCGATCCCGTATCCGACGGTGCGGGACTTCGTCGCGGCCCGGCGCAAGGAGATCGCGGCCCAGGCCGGGGCGCCGATGGAGGCGTTCGTGACCCGGCACAACGCGCTCGGTGCGGACGCCGAGGTCGACTTCGGCGACGTCTACGTGGACATTGCCGGGCGCCGCACGCGCTGTTACCTGTTCGCCTTCCGGCAGGCCTGTTCGGACAAGGCCATGCACCGCATCTCGTGGTCATGCGGTCAGTAGGCGTTCTTCGAAGGGCACATGCATGCGCTGAAGGGCCTTGCCCTCGAAGAGTGGACACCTGTTCGTGTCGTTATGCGGCAAGTGTCAGGGTGGGTGACTGCCGTTCGTAGGCGATCGGTGCCTGCTGTCCGTTCGCCGAGTGCCGTCGGCGGGTGTTGTAGCGGGTGGTCCAGCGGAAGACGGCCAGGCGGCAGGCGCGAGCGCCGTCGAAGCGGCCGGGCGCCCCGGAGCGCCTCACGTTTGAGGGCGGCGTAGAACCACTCGCCGAGGGCGTTGTCTCGCTCGCGCCGACCGCGCCCGTGGACTGCCGTACCCCCAACTCGGCGCAGAGGTCAGCGAATTCGCGAGAGGTGTACTGCGCTCCGTGATCGCTGTGGAAGACGGCTCCGGTCAGGCTGCCGCGGGTCGCGGCGGCTGCCCTGAGCGCGTCGCCGACCAGAGAAGTGCGCATGTGGTCGGCGATCGACCAGCCCACCAGCGGCGTGAGAAGCAGTCGATCACGGTTGCCAGATACAGGAACTCGCCGTCGCTCACCGGCAGGCAGGTGATGTCGCCGACGTACTTGGTGTTCGGCGCGCTCGCGGTGAAGTCGCGCTGGAACAGGTCCGGCACCGGTGTGGCGGACGGCTCGGGCACGGTGGTGACCTGGCGCTTGCGCAGCCGCAGACCGGCGATGCCGAACTTCCGTACCAACCGCCCGACGCGCTTGTGGTTCACACGCTCGCCCTCGTCGCGCAGCTCGGCGGTGATCCGGGGGCGGCCCCACGTTCCGTACCACTCGCCCTGCACGGCCCGGATCCGCTCGGCAAGCGCGGCATCGGCCCCCTCGCGCGCGGCGCGGGCCTCGCGGCCGGCCCGCCACTTGTAGAAGCTGGAGCTTGCTGCCTCCAGCACGGCACACAACCGCTTCACGCCCAGGCGCGGTGGTCCTCAATGAACTGGAAGCGGTTCCGCGCCCACAGCTCATGCGACATGATCCACGGTGATGCTCCCGCACGTCGCGGCAACGCTCGACTCGCCACACGGATACGGCCTGCAGCGCCGATCCATCCCATCGTGTCAGCCGTTCTCAGGCACTGTTGCGGCCGATGCTCGCACCGCCGTCGACGCGCAGGATCTGGCCGGTGATGAAACCCGCCTTCTCGGAGAGCAGGAAGGCGATGGCGGCTGCGAGCTCGTCCGGGCGCCCGAACCTTCCCATGGGAACAGTCGCCAGGTAGCGGGCGGCTCCGGCCGACCCAGGCGGGTTGGTCTCCCGGAACAACTCGGTCTCGGTGGGGCCCGGGGCGACGGCGTTGACGGTGATCCCGTGTGCAGCAAGCTCTCCGGCCCAGCCTCGCGTCAAGAACTCCAGGGCGGCCTTGGCCGCACCGTAGGCCGTTCGATCGGGCAACCCCAGGGTGACCAGGCTGGTGACGTTCACCACGCGACCCCAGGATCGTTCGAGCATGCCGGGCAAGACGGCCTGGACGATCTGGACCGCGGTGCGCACGTTCATGTCGAGAACCGCGTCGAGGTCGGACAGAGCGACCTCCCCGACGGGCGCGGGTCGCACCATCCCCACATTGTTGACCACGGCGTCGACCGGTCCCGCGGCCATCACTTCGCCCAGGACCTGATCGGTGGCCGCACGGTCGGCAAGGTCGGCTTCGTGGAACTCGCCGGGAAAGGACTGGGGTGCGCTGCGGGCGATGCCCACGGGGGTATGACCTTCTCCTGCCAGCTGCTCGGCGAGGGCGCGGCCGATGCCTTTGGACGCGCCCGTGATGAGTACTCGCCTGCGGGTCATGGGTTCACTCCTTTGCTGCGCTGTTCCGCGCATCGATTGTGTGTGGGGACAGGTCCCGAACACGCTGGGCGGGGTGCCGGCCGGGCGGGTCCGTTATGACAACCTCACCCCGGCCGTGAAGAAGGTCATCTTCCGCAGCCGCTCGCGGGAGGAGAACCAGCGCTGGACAAACTTTACCGAATGCTACGGATTCACCCCTTTCTACCGCGAGCCAGTACTGCGCGGCGCCAACGATGAAGGGCGGGGTCGAGGGCCAGGTCGGCTCCTTCCGCCGCAACTACCTCACCCCGGTGCCGCAGGTCGACAGCCTGGACGAACTCGACGCCCAGTTCGCCGAGTTCGAGGCCAGGGAGGACGAGCGGCGGATCGGGGCGAGGATGCGCTCGATCGCACAGGACTTCGCCCGCGAGGCAGGACCACCCGCTGCACCTGCCCGACGATCCGTTCACTACCGGAATCACGCTCACTCCCCGCGTCGACCGCTACCGCATGATCACCGTGAAGATGCGCCGGTACTCGGTTCCGGTCCGCTTCATCGACCGCAAGGTCACCATCACGCTCACCTGCGACGGGCTCGTCATCTGTGACGGGCGCCGGGAGATCGCCCGGCGTCCCCGCCTGGCCGGCCGTGGCGCCGACCATCTCGTGCTGGACCACTACCTGGAGGCCCTGCTGACCAGGCCCGGCGCCCTGGAACGCTCCGAGGCGTTGCACCAAGCCCGCGCCGCGGGCACGTTCACCGCCGTCCACGAGGCGTTCTGGGCCGCGGCAAGGAAGGCCCTCGGCGGCACCGAAGGAACGCGCGGAGATCGCGGAACTGGTGACCGGTGGGGCGTCCGGCGGAAGCCTGGCGGTCGGCGGCGCGACCGTCGCGGCCGGCGCCAAGGCGCTGACCGCGGGCAAGAGTCTGCCTGAGGGGCCGGTGACGGTTGAGGCTCGCCTCGCGTAGAACGGTCCGGCGGTCCTCTTCGGCGACCTTCTCGTTCCGTTTCTGCTGCCAGATGCCGCCGAGCAGCGAGAGGACGGCGCCCACAAGTGTTCCGGCGAGAGCGATGAGAGCTGTTCCCCAGGCTGAGTCCACACCGACATTGTGGGGCGAGTGAGCAGAGAAGCCACTGTTGATGAGGCTTCTCGAAATTCCCCACCCGTGCTCGGGTCGTTCCCCAGACCTGCTCTTGTTCCCCACCCCGTGATGTGGCTGACGTTCCTCCACGTCACCTGGTGGGTGGCTGGTGGAGCGATGGCCCCAAGTCATTGGCGGGAGCGTCGAGCCTCACCGGTGTCGCGGAGAGCCGTCTCGTTGGGCTTCGGGTCAGGTGGCTGTCGGCGGCGCGTCCTGCGAGGCCGGAAGCGCCCGTCCCAGCCGTGCGAGCGGAGACAAAGCCATCACCACTGGGGACAGCATCATGCCTGCGGCCGTCACCAGGAGGCTGGTGCGCAACCCCCACTCCTCCGCGAGAAATCCACCGAGCAGAGAGCCGGGCGGGGTCAGCCCCATGCCGACAAACGTGATCGTCGCGGCCGTACGGCCTTGCATCCCGTCCGGAGTGACCGCCTGCCGGACGGCCATGACCGTGACATTCACCAACTGGCCGCCGGTCCCGAACACGAAGCTGACCGCAAGGAGAGCGGGAACCGTCACCGCAGCGGAACCGTGCAGCGCGGGCACGCATAGGAACGCGCCGTCGCCGAGTGCCGCCGCGGATACGAGCACCGCACCATAACCGAACCGGCTCGGCAGGCGGGCGGCCAGCATTGAGCCCAGGAGCGCGCCCGGCCCCGTCGCCGCGAGCGCCAGCCCGACGGTGGTGCCCGACAGGTGCAGTTCCCGCGGCAGGAAGAGCAGATAGACGGTCATCATGGCCGCGAAGGAGAACTGGAAGGCGGCCGAGGCGAGACACACGGTCCGCAGCGAGGTATCGCTGACGACAAAACGGAGGCCCTCATGGATCCGCCGCCATATGCGAGGGGGACGTTCCGAGCGCTCCGGGATCGATTCGTGGCGCCGGATCCGCCGGATCGACAGGAATGACAACGCGAAGAACAGCGCGCTGGAGGCGGCAGCGATCGGCGCCGACAGCAGGGACACCAACGCGCCGCCGAGGGCGGGACCGCCGATCTGTGCCGCGGACCGGCTGCCCTCGAGCGCGCTGTTGCCTCGCACCAACTGATCGCGTTTCACCAGCCGCACGAGAGACGCCTGGTATGCCACGTCGAAGAACACGGACAGGACCCCGACGGCGAAGGCGACCACGAACAGTGCGGGCAGGCCGAGCCAATCGAGGAGGCCGGCCACGGCGGCGGCGCCCAGTGCCAGGGTCCGGCCGATGTCCGTCAGCACCATCACCGTGCGGGTCCGCCATCTGTCCACCCACGCGCCGACGAAAAGCGAGAGCAACAGGATCGGCGCCTGCCCCACCGCGCGGAGGAGGCCCAACTGGCCGGCACCGGTGTTGAATGTCAGGACGGCGAAGAGCGGCAACACCAACAGACCTGCATGTTCGCCGAGTTGGGAGGCCGTCTGACCCACCCAGAGTCTACGGAAGTCGCCGTCCCGCCACAGGCTTGACGGAACAGGTCGACTGGAATCGGATTCAGCGGAGGAAGCGGACGGCACGAGGATCCCTTGGATTGCCGACAACGAGGCCCGCCACCCGGCGCACAACAGGTGCACCGACCGTTCAGGCAGGGAAAGGCTCGCTGTGCCGCAACATCAAGGGCAGCACGCGATGACAGGCCGATCACGGCCTACAACGTCAACGCGCGCTCGGACGACCGGGCATGTCTTAACTCCTCGTGGGTCACTCGCTGCCCGAACACTAGCCCTCCGCGCTCTGGCGCGAAAGGCGAACCTTCGGCCACCCTTGACAGTCCGCGAAGATCCCGAAGCTGGCAGGCTATGAGCCCCGTGCCGTTCGGCGACCAGCTTCTCGGCCAGCCGGATCACGCGGGTGCGGGTCCCCGTCGACGAATCCTCCTGCGCGGCCAGGACCTCCAGCACCGCCTCGACCAGCCGCTCGTCCACCCGCCCGGTGCCCGGTGCCATGGACAGCCTGGTGGCCCGCCGGTCCACCAGGCCCCACAACCCTTCATCCCGCCACTTCGACCGCAGCCGGAACAGCGTCCGTTCCGACACCTCGTTGCCTGCCGCGGTCAGCTCGGCCGCTTTGGCCACGAGGCGCTCGTTCACGGTCCGCCACTGCGGGTCGTACTCCGGTCGAGGGCCAGTGCCCTTCGGGGCGTCGGGAGGCAGTCCGGTCTCCACCTCGATCAGGTGCTTCTCGAAGAACCGGGCCTTGCGCAGGGCCACTTCGGGAACGGTGTCCAACAGGCCGAAGGGCGGAAGTCCCGGCGTGGGCGCCGTAGAGTCCAGCAGCTTGAGCCCGTCTGACGCCATCAGGTGGGCGAACATCACCATGCTCGCGGTGTTGTGCTCGTCGACCAGGCGGACGGTCGTGCCCGACAGGCCCACCACCGTGTGGACTCGGTCCTCGAACCGGACCCGGTCACCCACCCGCAGCACGCCCTTCGGCCGCTCGTGCTCCGTCATCAACCCTCCACTCGGCTCACCAAATCGTGGTCACCCAAGGGGCGCGACAGATCCGTCGTCAGCCGCCCGCACCACAACAGATGAAAGACGAACGGCAGGACCACGGGTCACCGACCTGCGCTGCCTGCCCCACCAGGGGGCCGGGAACGGCGACGCGAGATCGACCGGGTGCGAGTGGCGAACCTACGGTGGCTCGCCGGGTTTCGCCATCCACGGTTCGGTCAGGCCGGGTTGGAGGAGGTGGTGGAGGCTGACTCCGGAAGTCCCACCCCACCGCCTCGCATGCAGTCTGGGTACCGGCGAACTTGGCCAGGTCCCGCGGCTTGCGCCGACGAGCCTCCGGCAGGCAGTCCACCACTACGGCCGACCCATCGGCCCGACGGGCGAAGTAGTCCGGCGCGTGGGACAGCCGCATCCCCTCTGCTGACGTCCAGAACAGCCAGAACGGCTGCGACGCGAACCACGTGGCACGAGGATCGAAGTCCATCGAGATCGCGTGATCACGCTCCAGCCAGGACTCGAACCCCACATGCCGCAGCATCGTGGCCGCCCAGTACAACCCCGGAAAGTTCCTCTGCCCCCGGTGCGACGGGAATTCCCGCCGCACCGGAGCGACCTCCTCGAAGGCCATCCCGGTCACGTCCTCCAACGGCCTGCGTGCCTCGACACCATCCCGGACCCAGGCCACCTCGAAGCCGGCCGCCCCGTCCCCACCGCCCGGTAGTTCCCCCTGATCGTCCACGCCAGGACGATGTCCACTGGATTGAAGCTGCGCCATCTTGAAGTGGCTGGTCAGGGTGCTGGTGTGATGTCGTTTCGGGGTGCTCGTGCTGGTCGTGGGCGGCAGTCTGGGGTGTAGATCGTCTGGCAGGAGTGGGTTTGTGGATTCCCGTCCGTCGTCGCGGGTGCCGCTCCTACGCTCCGGCCCATGATGGATCCCGAGGAGTTGGAGCGGATCGCCGCGCGGCGTGCGGAGCTGGACGGACTCGAAGAGCAGCTGGTCAAGCAGCTGTCGGAGGTACGAGCTGAGCGCGATGAGCTGGCCGTGGCCGAGCGGGTGTGGCAGCGGATGAGCGAGCAGCTCGCCGACGAGCGCACGGAGGCCGGGTCGCCGGTGGTCCAGGTGGCAGGTCGGGCGGTGCGGCGGGTCCCGGACCGTGGCCGGGGGTGGCTGAGTCCGCACTGCCGGCGGAGTACCAGCGCATCCTGACCGCGGTGCGGCAGGCCGCCGGCCCGGTCTCCACCCGGCAGATCGGCGAGGTGCTGGGCTTGGACACCGGGGTACGGGCAAGCTGGAGCCGTTGCGCGGGAAGCTCACGAAGCTGGCCGACCGCGGCTGGCTGCACAAACGACCCGACGGGAAGTTCACCACCCGCCCGTGAACGGTCCGCACGGCGATCGGGGCGTAACCAAGGTGCCCCCGGCGGCTGTTGGAATTGTGTGACGAAAACCAAAGAGCACGCCGGGGACACCGTGTCCCTGGTCTACCAGTGCCGCCTGCCGCTGTCCACGCACACCCTGCACTACCTCACCGACCTGCTGCGACGCCATCTGAAAGCGATACGGTCGAGGTGGCGGGCGCTGCCGCCCGGGAGGATCGCGGTGATCGTCTTGGCCGTGCTGCGGCACGATCAGCGCCTGGCCGACATGGCCGGCGGCAACGACATCTCCGCCACCACCATCCGGCGCTGGCGCGACGAGCTGATCCACCTGCTGGCCGCGAAGGCCCCTCGCCTGGACCGCGCCCTGAAGAAGATCGCCCGGCGGGGCGGCGAGGTCGTCCTGATCGACGGCACCCTCATCCCCACCCAGCGCCGTACCGGAGAGGCGAACCGCCCGAACTACTCCGGCAAGCATCGCCGCCACGGCCTGCACGTCCTCGCGCTCACCGACGAGCGGGGCCGTCTGGTGTGGATATCGGCCGCCCGGCCTGGCCGCACCCACGACATCACCGCCGCCCGCCGCGACCGCATCCTGGCCCACCTGCGTGCTGCTGGCCTCGGCGCCCTGGCCGACCTGGGCTTCCTCGGCCTGGACGACGACGGGGACGATCCCGTGGTCGTCACCGGCTTCAAGGCCACCCGCGCCCGCAGGCTCGCATCCGCCGAGAAGGAGGCCAACCGAATCCTGGCCGCCGGACGCGTCCCCGTCGAACGCGGCTTTGCCCACCTGAAGTCTGGCGGATCCTCACCAAGCTCCGTACTGACCCCGCCCGCGCCACCCACCTGTTTCGCGCGCTGCTCGTCCTGACGAACGTCGAGGCCACTACCGACAATTGATCTCTACCGCAGGTAGCCCACGACCAGCACAAGCACCGCGGAACAGCGTCACCGGACCGGTATCGGCTGAGTGAGGTTCACCGGGTTGCCGTCGGGGTCCTGGATGTGGGCGACGCGCTGTCCCCACGGCATGTCGTTGGGGCCGCCGCGGACCGAGCCGCCCAGCGCCGCCACCCGGCCGAGCGTCTCGTCGACGTCGTCGACACCGATGCTGAGCAGGATCCGCGACGCCGCCCCGGTCCCCGGGTTCGCCTTGGCCACCAGCCCGAGGTCGGTGTCGCCGATGCGCAAGCCGAGGTAGAAGGCCGGGCCTTCCGCCGGTACCCGGAAGATCTCCTCAGCGCCGAACAATTTCGTATAGAAGCCGAGCAGAACGTCCTGGTCGGCAGTCACGATCACTGGCTGGATGGTGGACATGGCACTCCTGTCGGGAACGGTCGTGTCGCTGGGTAGACCGTTTGAGGACGGTGATCTCATCGGCAAAACCACCCCGCCGGACGATCTACAACACAGACTGCCGCCCACGACCAGCACGAGCACCCCGAAACGAGGTCACGCCACCCCGCTGACCAGCCACTTCAAGATGGCGGAGCTTCATTGAGACAAGCCACCTGCAACGAGACAAGAGCCACCCCAAAGCGGGACACGGTCTCACTCAAACCTGTCCCGGCCTCCCACCGCAGGCTCAGTGCACAGATCAGTGCGACAAGCCGCGGTTCGACGCGACGGGACAACACCGTCCGCCCGGGCGGACCAGATCACCTGAGCCCATCGGATCCCCTGCGGCGACGCCCGTTCCGGGCGGAAAATGGGTGTGGTTGCTGCCTGTTGACGCCGTCTTGTCTGTGACCTTCGAGGTCGTAACTGAGCCGGGCGCGGGGAGCCAGTCATCGGGCGCCTTCAGTGTCGCTTCGAGCACGCGGATGAGATTCCTCCACCAGCCCTTTGGCTCCCACAGGTGGCAGCCGCCCGGGAGTTGAGGGAGGGCAGTGGTGCTGGAAGAGACGCAGGACACCGAGGAGATCATCGAGCGGGTTGCCGCGCTGGACATCGGCAAGGCCGAGGTCGTGTGCTGCACCCGGGTGCCCCGTGAGGGGTTCCCGGGGCGGCGCATGCAGGAGGTCGTGACCTACCCGACCATGACCCGCTCCCTGCTGGGCATGTGTGACCACCTGCGCTGCCTGGGGGTGAGCCGAGTGGTCATGGAGGCCACGTCCGACTACTGGCGGCCCGCGTTCTACCTCCTGGAGGCGGCCGGCTTCGAGGTGTGGCTGGTCAACGCGAGGGACGTCAAGCACCTGCCAGGCCGGCCCAAGACCGACAAGCTCGACGCAGTCTGGCTGGCCAAGATCGCTGAACGGCAGATGATCCGCCCCAGCTTCGTCCCGCCGCGCGAGATCCGCGTGCTGCGGGACCTGACCCGCTACCGCACCGACCTGGTGGTCGCGCGCACCAGTGAGAAGCAGCGCGTGGAGAAGCTTCTGGAGGACGCCCAGATCAAGGTCACCGCGGTGGCCACCGACATCTTCGGCCCCTCCGGCCGCGACATGCTCGCCGCCCTCATCGCCGGGGAGCGCGACCCCAAGGTGCTGGCCCAATACGCCCGCCGCCGCCTGCGTGCCAAACTCGCCGAACTGGAGGAGGCGTTCACCGGCCACTTCACCGATCACCACGCGTTCCTGCTCGCCAAGATGCTCGGCCGCATCGACGCCATCAACGCCGACATCGCCTCCCTGGATGCCCGGATCGGCGCGGAGGTCGACCCCTACGCCGACGCCATCGCCCGGCTTAGCCTCGATCCACCGAGTGACTCGCGTCCTGTGGATGAGTAATCAAGAAGAGGTGCCTGCTGACCTGCGATGATGGGAGTTCTGACGCTTCCAGCACGCACAATCAGCAAGGCACCTCGTAGATGCAAGTTTCCCACACTCCAGCAGCGGTCTCCGCTGTGTTCGATGACCCGAATCTGATCGCACATGCCGGGCTGGTCCCGGTGATGCGGCTGGCCGAGCGGTGCGGCCTGCCGCGACTGGTGGCTGCGAAGGTGAAGCTGACCGGAGCCAGGAACGGTGCGGGGGCTGCGGCGGAAGCCAAGGTCACCAGCATCGTGGGCGGCATGGCTGCGGGCGCGGACAGCATCGACGACCTTCACATCCTGCGGCACGGTGCGATGCCGGCCGTGTTCGCGGGTATCCGCGCCCCGTCCACGCTGGGCACCTTCCTTCGCGCGTTCACCCACGGTCACGCCCTCCAACTCCACGCCGTCCACCGCAGATTCCTGGCCGCGCTGGCCGCGCACACTCCACTGCTGCCCGGCGCCGACGCGATGGCGTTCATCGATGTCGACTCCACCCACAAACGCGTCTACGGCCGGACCAAGCAGGGCGCCGAGTACGGCCGGTTCAAAGGCATCCGCACCCTGCACCCTCTCCTCGCCACGATCTGCACCCCGCACGCGCGGCCGGTGATCGCCGGGGTCCGGATGCGACGCGGCAAAGCAGCCGACTCCCGGGCGCCCCGAAATTCGTGAGCGAGGCCCTGGCCACCGCCGTCGAGGCCGGCTGCACCGGCATGCGCATTCTGCGGGCCGACTCGCAGTTCTACAACGCCGGGGTGATCGCCGCCTGCCACCGGGCCGGAGCCCACTTCTCGATCACCACCGGCATGAACCCCTCCATCAAACGAGCCGTCCACAGCATTCCCGACGACGCCTGGCAACACATCAGTTACCCGACCGCGGTGCCCGACCCCGAGACCGGTGAACTCATCTCGGACGCCGAAGTCGCCGAGATACCCCAATACAGCGCCTTCGCGAGCCGCAAAAGGAGCGAGCGGGTCACCGCCCGGCTGATCGTGCGCCGCGTCCGTGACCTGGCCAAACCCGCCGTCATGGGTGAACAGGGCGAGCTGTTTCCCGTCTGGCGCTACCACCCCTTCTTCACCGACCAGCCCGCCGCAACCCTGCAAGCCGAGCGGGAACACCGGCACCACGCGGTGGTCGAGCAGGTCATCGCCGACACCAAAGCCGGCGCCCTGACCCACCTGCCCTCCGGGCACTTCCACGCCAACGCCGCCTGGCTGACCCTGTGGGCGATGACCTACAACCTGCTGCGGGCCACCGGTGCACTGACCTCGCCCTTCCATACCAAGGCCACCACCGCCACCCTCCGCAGCCACCTGGTTCAGGTCCCGGCCCGGATCGCCCGCTCCGCACGACGCATCACCCTGCACCTGCCACACAACTGGCCCTGGCAGCACGCCTGGACACACCTCTTCGACACTGTCCACGACCCACCCGCACCGGCCTGATCCCCCCTGACCACCCCGCCCGCCAGGGCCCGACCGGAACCGAACCCGTGGAAAAGCTGGGCAGACCAGCAGCTACAACCTGCCCATCCACGACCACCGACCGAAACCAGCCCACAAAACGACCAAGAGATCATCTTCAGAGCGCGTCGGTGGATCGAGGCTTAGCGAGATCCCCGGCATCAACCCGATCGCAGCCCACGTAATCATCGCCGAGATCGGCCTGGACATGACCCGGTTCCCCACCGCCGCCCACCTCGCCTCCTGGGCGAAGTTCGCCCCCGGCGTCAAGGAATCCGCGGGGAAGAAGAAGGGCCGGGGCACCACGGGCCACGGCAACTCCTACCTGGCCCGCGTGCTGGGCAACTGCGCCACCGCAGCCGGAAGGACCGACACCTTCCTCGGCGAGCGTTACCGGCGCATCGGCCGCCGCCGCGGCAAGAAGAAGGCCCTGGTCGCAGTCGGCCGCTCGCTCCTGGTGGTCATCTGGCACCTGCTCTCGACCCCGGACACCCGCTTCCACGACCTGGGCTCCGACTACTACGACACCCGCATCGACCCCGACCGCCGCAAGCGCAACCACATCCGCCAGCTCGAAGCCCTCGGCTTCACCGTCACCCTCGCACCCGCCGCATGACCGAGACACAGCCCACCCGCCGGCGCTTCGCCCACGGGCTGATGACGCGTGCCTTCCGCTCTCTCCATTTTCGGATGAGACCGGGACCAGATCGACAGAGACGGGACAACAACGAAGCTCGACTTCTTCGCCGGTCTGGGGTGCATGAAGGGCCACCGACGAAGAGCGTTTACCTGCGGCTCTGCGAGCCCGTAACTGTGATGATCCCGTGTTGAAGCCGACGAATTCCCTGGCGGGCGGAGGCCGGTCCACGGGGCGATTCAGGGCGCGCGGGCGTTTTACGGGGGCCGCCTGGCGACCGTCGGTGGGCAGGCGGTGTACTCACCCGTATGGCATCTACCCCAGCCCTTGTCGTTCCGGACTGGCCGTACTGCGGTGACGGCGTAACCGGCGGGGACCGCGCCGGGTGCACCGGACGCTCTGTCGACCCGCACCCGTCCTGCCTGGCACACCTCTCCAGCCTCGACCGCGACACCCACCTCGCGAGCCTGAACGCCGGCGACGACATCGACTACCGGGGCACCAGCTTCACCGACCAACTGCTCGACCAACTACTCAACGCCCTCAACGATCCCATCACAAACCACCCACGTCTCGGCGACGCCCGCTTCGAATCGGCCGCCTTCACCGGCAACGCTAATTTCGAGTCGGCCATCTTCACCGGCGACGCCCGGTTCCACTTGGCCACCTTCGCCGGCAACGCCTGGTTCGAGTCGGTCACCTTCGCCCGTGAAGCCCAGTTCGACTCGGTCACCTTCACCGGCACTGCCGGGTTCGAGTCGGTCACCTTCACCGGCACCGCCCGGTTCCACTCGGCCACCTTCACCGGCGAAGCCTGGTTCCTCTTGGCCACCTTCGCCGGCGCCGCCGTGTTCATCTCGGCCGCCTTCACCGGCGCCGGCTTCCGGGCGGCCGCCTTCACCGATACCGCCGATTTCTACTCGGCCACCTTCACTGGCGACGCCCGGTTCGCGTCGGCCACCTTCACCGGCACCGCCCAGTTTCGGTCGGCGACCTTCACCGGCGACGCCGGGTTCGGGTCGGCGACCTTCACCGGCGACGCCCGGTTCCACTTGGCTACCTTCACCGGCACCGCCGATTTCGAGTCGGCCACCTTCAACGGCATCGCCGAGTTCGGGTCGGCCAGCTTCACTGGCATCGCCGATTTCGAGGCGGCCAGCTTCACCGAAGACGTCGATTTCGGTGAGGCGGTGTTCGAGCGAGCGGGGGAGTTGGGGCCGATGGTCTGCGGGAAGACGGTGTTCCTGTCGGGGGCGAGGTTCAGCGGGCCGGTGACGCTGTCGATCGCGGCCCGGCGCCTGGAGTGTCACCGGACGCACTGGGCATCAACCGCCACGCTGCGACTGCGCCATACCGACGTCGACTTCGCGCACGCCGACTTCGAATACCCCCTGAGCATCGCCGCCGAGCAAGCCCACTTTCGCCACTCCCGCGGAACTCGCGGTGCCGTCGTCCCGGAGGATCGCCTCGCCGACACAGCCGGCTCCGGGGTGCGGATCGTTTCCCTGCGCGGGGTAGACGCCGCCCACCTGGTGCTCGCCGACATCGACCTGACGCGGTGCCTGTTCACCAGGACCGTCCACCTCGACCAGATCCGCCTGGAAGGCAACTGCACCTTCGCCACCGTCCCGGCCCGCACGCAATGGCGGCGGCTCCGCCCCCAGCGGTTCACCCAGCGCCGAACCCTCGCCGAGGAACACCACTGGCGCTCCCGCCAACCCACCGCCGTTCCAGGCTGGCAGCAGGCCATCCCCGACACCGGGCATACAGGACATGTGGGGCCCGCGCAGCTCGCCCCGGTCTACCGGGCGCTACGCAAGGCATTCGAGGACAGCAAGAACGAGCCGGACGCGGCAGACTTCTACTACGGCGAGATGGAGATGCGCCGCCACGATCACGACCGGCCGCGCGCCGAACGGGCTCTCCTGGTCGCGTACTGGGCGCTCTCGGGATACGGACTGCGCGCCACCCGCGCCGCGGTGTGGCTGCTGCTCGCGATGACCAGCACACTGCTTGCGATGATGCTCTGGGGTCTGCCCGCCGACAGCTGGAAGCCGGAGACCGTCGGCAGCGTGACCGGCCAGCAGGTACGGCTGCCCACCCAGAAGCCCGACCCGGCCAACCCCACCGACGCCATCCACGAGCGCCTCTCCACCAAGCGTTTCGAGAAAAGCCTGCGAGTGGTGGTCAACTCGGTGATCTTCCGGTCTTCCGACCAGGACCTCACCACCGCCGGCACCTACACCGAAATGGCCTCCCGCCTGACCGAACCCGTCCTGCTCGGCCTCGCTGCCCTCGCCATCCGCGGACGCATCAAGCGATAAGAGGAACCGACCAGGGGGACCAGACCCAAGTCAGCCACCCCATCAACGACACCGAGCCCAGCGATCACGCTCCTGCGCGGGAGCTGACATCACCTCGGTGCCGGGCTCCCGAGTCCGGGGCTGGAGAAGCCTCGTGCGATACACGCTCGTGTGCGACGGGAGCGAACCGATGATGGCGTCCCGCGAAGTGGTGTAGCCAGTCAGGGTCGTGAACGCGCGGGTGTCTGCCCGGGGCGTGCACACCAGCAACTGCGCGAGAGGAAAAACTGGGCCGCGAAGGCCGCCGAGGCTGGCTCGTGGAGAGGACCGGCTACCTCTGGGCCTTCGCCCTCTCCGGCGCTGTGATGCTGGCTGCCTCCGGCCCGGCCTGCGCGACCGCAGGGCCACCGCCCGCGCCGAAGTGAGCGCGCCCGCATCGACAGTCGCCCCCTCCAGTGAACGACCGCCGATCCGGGCGGCTCGGTCCGCCCAGACGACGCCGAGGTCGAGGCCGAGGTCGAGGCCGATGCTCGGTGTTCAGCTCGGCGGGCCGTGCTCGTCCCGTCGGCCAGTGCCGTGCGAGGGGGCGTCAGGCGCGGCCCTGCGGCGGCGGAGGCGGGTGAGGATCTGCTCGCGGGTGGGGGTGTGTTCGTGTCCCTGGGCGCGGGCGTGGTCGGCGACGTGGGCCTGGACCCGGGGGACGAGGTCGTCTTCGTCCTGGCCGGTGATCTCCTGGTGGCAGTTGGTGCAGGTGATACTGATGGTCATGGCGGTCCTCCTCCGTCTGGTGGTGTCAGGCGTCCCGGCGGCGGATGACCCAGAAGCCGGCGGTGAGTGCCAGCGCGGCGTAGAGGCTGAAGACGCCGAGGCCGTTCCAGGTGGAGAGGCTGCCCGCCTCGGCGTTCAGGGAGTAGATCGCGTCACCGGCCTGCATCGGGATGTAGGGGCCGATGGTGGTCTGCCAGTTCTGCGGGAGCATGCTCAGCAGGATGGTGGGCACCATGAGCAGTCCGAGCGTCGCGGCGATCCCGCCCGCGCTGGAACGCAGGGCCGCCCCGAGGCCCAGGCCGAGCAGGCCCAGCACGGTCAGGTAGAGGCCGCCTCCGACGACGGCGCGCAGCACCCCGGGGTCGCCCAGGGAGAGCTTCATCGCGGTTGCGGTCCCCGACAGGAATGCCTGGAACGCGGCGTAGGCGGCGAAGCTGGCCGTGACGCCGACCACGAGCGCGGTCGCGGTGAAGGCGAGCGTCTTGGCCGCCAGGACGGTGCGCCGCTGCGGGACGGCGGCCAGGGTGGCGCGGATCAGCCCGCTGCTGTACTCGCCGGTGACGACCAGCACGCCGAGGACGACGATGGCGAGTTGCGAGATGTGCAGGCCCAGCAGGCTGAGCCGGACCGGGTCCTTCGCCGCTTGTTCCCCCTGGAGGCGGCTGGCGAGGAAGACGGCGGCCAGTGCCGCCAGGATCGTGTTGGACAGCACGACGGTGGCCAGGGTCCAGAAGGTGGAGCGGACCGAGGCGAGCTTGATGAACTCCGCGCGCAGGATGTCGCGGAACCAGGGCAGGGCGGCAACGCGCTCGGGATCCTTTGTCGCCGTGGCGGCGAGGACGGTCATGGTGGCTGGGCCCTTCGGTTTCACGGCGCGGCCGGAGCGAGTGGCCCGGCGGCGTGGTAGTCGGTGGTGTCGGCGGTGAGTTCCATGTAGCGCTCCTCCAGGGAGACCTGACGTTCGGCCAGTTCCTGCAGGGCGAGCTGGTGGCTGCGGGCCACCTCGCCGATCGCCTCGCTGCTGAGGCCGGTGACGCGCAGGCTGTCGTCGTCCTGCGTGGTGACCTGTGCCCCGCGTGCGGTGAGCAGGGCGGCGAGGTCCGTGTTCTGCGGGGAGCGGACGCGGATGTAGTTGCCCTCCGCGGCGGCGAGGAAATCGGCCACGGAGGTCTCGACGATCAGCCGGCCGCGGCCGATGATGACCAGCCGGTCGGCGGTCAGCGCCATCTCGCTCATCAGGTGGCTGGAGAGGAAGACGGTGCGGCCCTCGGCGGCCAGCGACCGCAGCAGCGTGCGGATCCACAGCACGCCCTCCGGGTCCAGTCCGTTGACGGGCTCGTCGAACATCAGCACCGGCGGATCGCCCAGTAGCGCGGCTGCGATGCCGAGCCGCTGGCCCATGCCGAGCGAGAACCCGCCCGCGCGCCGGGCGGCGGCGCTGCCCAGGCCCACCTGCTCCAGGACCTGGGTGACCCGACGTCGGCCGATGCGGTTGCTCGCCGCGAGCGCGCGCAGGTGGTTTGCCGCGCTGCGTCCGCCGTGGACAGCTTTGGCGTCGAGCAGCGCGCCGAGCTGGAACAGTGGTCGGCGGTAGGACGCATAGAGGCGGCCATTGACGGTCACCGTCCCCGCGGTCGGCGCGTCCAGGCCGAGGATCATTCGCATCGTGGTGGACTTCCCGGCGCCGTTGGGGCCGAGGAAGCCGGTCACCTGCCCGGGGCGGACGGTGAAGGACAGGTTGTCGACGGCAACGGTGCCGCCATAGTGCTTGCTCAGGCCGATTGCCTCGATCATCGTCGCGCCGCCGTTCAGTGCGCGCCGGGGCCGACGACGCCGGCCAGGTGGAGCACGACCATCAGCACGACCAGCACCCCGGCGGTGACGCCGCCGAGGGTGGCGACGCGCCGGGACCGGGGCGCCGGAGACGGCTCGTGGCCGGGACCGTCGTCGGGTCCGTGGTCGGGGTGTGTGGGCAGATCGGACATGACGTCTCCTCGGGGTGCTGTTTCGGCGTGATTGCCGCCGCCGAGCTTTTTCAATACAAGGTGTTTCTGTCAAGTCAGAGTGTCACACCGTGGGCGATGCGTATAGTGAGGGGATGCCGAAGCTGTGGAACGCCACCATCGAGGAGCACCGCAATGCGGTCCGCAAGGCAGCCCTGGACGCCACCGCCGCGCTGGTCTCCGAGCAGGGCCCACTCTCGGTGACGATGTCGCGCGTCGCCGAACGCAGCGGGATCGGCCGCGCGACGCTGTACAAATACTTTCCCGACGTCGAATCGGTGCTAGCCGCATGGCACGAGCGACTCGTCACCGCGCAGCTCGACGAGCTCGCCCAGGTCCGCGACCACACCGAGGGCGCGGGCGCGCGGCTGCACGCCGTCCTGGACGCCTACGCGCTGCACATGCACTCCCGGCGGGGCGACCACGGCTCGGACATCTCCGCCCTGCTGCATCAGGGCGACCACATGGCGCGGGCGCACCAGCGCCTCGTCGCTATGGTCCGCGACCTGATCGCCGACGCTGCCGCGGCGGGCGAACTCCGGGCTGACGTCGATCCCGACGAACTCGCGCCCTTCTGCCTCCACGCCCTCAGCGCCGCCCGCGCCATGCCCACCCCGGATGCCGTCCGCAGACTCGTCGCAGTGACCCTGACCGCACTCGCTCCGGCCGGCGCGGGGTTCACCGTGCCAGACGCGCCCCGCAGCGAGGCGGCCCCTCACTCCCAGCACCACGGGCCCCACGGGCAGCACCGGCACCCCAAGCCCGCCACGCACTGACACTCCCCGGCAGAGGGGAGTGTCATGAGTCATGAGTCAGGTGTGTGTTTCCCCGAAGGAGTCACCTGATGAGTACGACAACGGATCACCTGATCGAGGCCGCTGACGGTGTGTCGCTTGCCGGGGCCGGTGAGAGCGTCGAGGGTGCCGAGGTGAAGTCGATGCCTGTATCCGCGAACGGTCTGTCCAGCGAGTTGCTGGAGGAGCTGGCCGCGCTGGCGGCCGAGAAGGTGCGTCTCGGCGGGCTGCGGTTGATGGGTGAGGGCGGGCTGCTGCCCGAGCTGGCCCAGCATCTGATGCAGGCCGCCCTGGAGGCCGAGATGGATGTGCATCTCGCGGCGGAGGCCGGGCAGGCCGGCGGCCGTGGTTCGCGCTCGGGCGGCAACATGCGCAACGGTTACCGGGCCAAGAAAGTTATGACGGAGGTCGGCACGGTGACCGTGCAGGTCCCCCGGGACCGGCTGGGCACCTTCAGCCCGCGGTTGCTGCCCAAGTACGCCCGCAGGACGGGTGCGCTGGATGAGATGGTGCTGTCGCTGACCGCGAAGCCCCAGGTACAACGAGCTCGCGCAGAAGTGCCGCATCCCGTGCGGAGTCAGCCGCCCGGCCCAACTGGGGAGGTAGAGGCCGACGGCGGTCTTGAACCCCGAGCGCAGGGCGTCGTCACCGATCCGTCCGCACAGGCCGGTGTGCGGATCGTGTCGCTCGCTCGGCAGCAACGGCGCGTTGGGGTCCTGGTAGTCGTCGCCGAACTGGCGGCGGACATCGCACAGCCACCAGTTCAGCAGCGTCGGTGGAGTCGATCGCCGCGACCAGACGCGGTTTCGGCCCGCGGCCGCGGCTGCCCTTGCCGAAACGGACGTGGATCTTGCCGAAGTCGCCCAGGTCCGGACGCCAGTCCTTGATGTCCAGCTTCGTTGACTCGTTGATCCGCAGGCCCACCCGGCGCCACAGGGACGCCGCGACGTAGTCGCGGGCCGCGGTCAGATACTTGCGCGCCTCCGGCAATGCCGCCCGCCAGCCGGCGAACAGCGTGGCGACCTCAGCGTCGGTGGGCGGGATGCGAACCGCGCCGTAGTCGGCCTTCGCCGGCCGGTTGAACTCGTCGATCGGCTGGACCAGGACGTGCCCCGTCAGGGCATGGACATCGGCCTGTTGACTTGCTCCTCGCCCTGATGGGCGAGGATTCTGGCCTTCTCGATCGTTGCTGTGCCGCTACGCGGCTCGGGGTTCGGTCGGGAGTCCGTGGCTTCCTGTTTCTTCGCGCTGTGCCGGGATTGCTCCTGGTCTTACCGGCGCTCCGCAGGCTGATACCGCCAGTCCGGCGGCCGTTTTCACGTTGAGTGCGGCGTTGTGGTCGCGGTCGTGGACGGTGCCGCAGGCGGTACAGGTCCATTCCCGGACGTCGAGGGGTTTGGGTCCGTCCTTGACGCCGCAGGTGGAGCAGGTCTGGGAGGTCGGCTCGAACCGGCCGATCTTGACCAGGGTGCGGCCGTACCGTTCTGCTTTGTATTCCAGCGTGCTGATGAACGATGCCCATCCGGCGTCGTGCACGGACTTGGCCAGCTTTGTGCGGGCCAGTCCCGCCACCGACAGGTCCTCCACGCCGATCCCTTGGTTCTCGCAGATCAGCTTCGTGGAGAGCTGGTGGTGGAACTCGCGTCGCGCGTCGGTGACCTTGGCGTGGGCGCGGGCGACCTTGAGGCGGGCCTTGGCCCGGTTCTTGCTTCCCTTCTGCGTTCGGGACAGCTCCCGCTGGGCCTTCTTCAGCTTCTTCTCCACGCGCCGGAGGAAGCGCGGGGAATCGGTCTTCGTGCCGTCGGACAGGACCGCGAAGTGGGTCAGGCCGAGATCGATGCCGATGGTGCGGTCGGTTTCGGGCATCCGTGTCGCGTCGGCGGCGGGGTCGGTGTCGATGACGAAGGAGGCGAAATACCGCCCGGCCGCGTCCTTGATGACGGTGACGGAGGTGGGGGTGGAGGGCAGGGTGCGGGACCACTTCACCTTGACCGCGCCGATCTTCGGCAGGTTCAGACGGCCGTTGTCGGTGATGTTCCAGCGGGCGTTGGCGGTGAAGCGGATCGACTGCCGGGCGTCCTTGCGGGACTTGAAGCGGGGCGGGCCGGTCCTGGGACCCTTGCGGGTGCCCCTGAGAGAGGCGAAGAAGTTCTTGTAGGCGGCCTCGGCGTCCCGCAGGGACTGCTGGAGGACGACGGCGGACACCTCGCCCAGCCAGGACCGCCCGGTGGTCCGCTTGGCCTCGGTGATCAGGCGCGTGGACAGCTCCCCGGCCTTCGGGAACGGCTGCCCGGCTTTACGGGCGTCTTCACGGGCACGCACCGCGTCGTTGAACACCACCCGGGCGCACCCGAACGCCCTGGCCAGCGCGGTGCGCTGACCGGCATTCGGGTAGAGCCTGAACGCGTACCTGAGCTGCATGACCGTCACCCTACATACTTGGGTTATGGGTGAGATGCAGGAGATCAGAACTGGCCGGCACTGTGCTTTCGTGATGCATGTGCACTTGGTTTTCGTGACCAAGTTCCGGCACAAGGTGTTCACTGACGCTCATCTGACACGCATGGAGGAGATCATGCAGTCGGTCTGCGGCGACTTCGAGTGCGAGCTGGTGGAGTTCAACGGCGAGGACAACCACGTCCACCTGCTGGTGAACTTCCCGCCCAAGGTCGCCGTGACCAAGCTGGTCAACTCCCTCAAGGGTGTCTCCTCCCGCCGCCTGCGCCAGGAGTTCCCCGACCTGGTGCGCCACTACTGGCGGGCCAACAAGCTCTGGTCCGGGTCTTACTTCGCCGGAACCGTCGGCGGCGCCCCGCTCTCCGTGGTCCGGCAGTACATCGAACAGCAGAACCGGCCGGTGTGAGCACTGCCCGGCTCCGCCGGGAGAAGCACTCGCGACGCTCCGCGCCGCAGGCGAAGCACTGCGGTGTCCGGCGCTGCCGGACCTGAGTCTGCGACGCTCCGCGTCGCCACTGTCAGATTCGCTTCACCACCGGCCTGAAGGCCGATGCACTGCGAATGAATTCCGGTAGCAGTCGGGCCCGCGCAGCCTCACATCCGGGATCTCAGCACGTCGACCTCACAGCCCGGCGCGAACGGGTCGAAGCCGTGCTCGATCAGCCAGCGAACCACCAGCAGGCTTCGCAACGACCACCACGCGTGGATCACGTCGAGGTCGATGTCGGTGCCATAGCCGGCGACGACGTCGTCGAGGTGCTCCTCGTGTCCGAGCGTGAAGGTGGCGAGGTCGTACAGGGCATCACCCTGGCCCGCCTCGGACCAGTCGATGATGCCCGTGACCTCGTCGCCGTCGACGAAGACGTGCGCGATCTGCAGGTCGCCGTGCGTGAACGCCGGAGTCCACGGCCGGAGCGCGGCCTCGGCGACCTGGCGGTTGTGGGTGACCAGGTCAGCGGGCAGGAGGCCGTTCGTCACGAGCAACTCGCACTCGTCGTCGAGTTCCGCCGCCAGCGCGACGATGCTCCGGCCGGCCCGGCCGGGCCGGGGCGGCAGCGGCGCGTCGTGCAGCTTCCGGATGGCGGCGCCCGCCGCGGCCCACGCCGCCGGTGACCCGGTCGACGGCCCGCCGAGGCGCCCAAGCGTCGTCCCCGGGAGTGCGGCGATCGCGAGCACGGGCGGCTTGCGCCACAGGACCTCCGGGGTCGGGACCGGCGCGAGGGACATCGCCTCGACCTCGACGTCGATGCGCGCCTGATCGGCGTCCACCTTCAGGAACACGTCGCCGACGCGCAGGGTCGCGCGCTCGGAATGGGCGACAACGACTTTGACCTCATCCATGGGCGACCAGTATCCCGGGGATGATCGCCGACGTCGCCGGGTTTATCGCGTGCGATTACGCGGCTGACTGCGTCCCGATACCTGGCGGCCTCGTGCGCGACACCGACCTCTGACCAGGTCAAGTCCACCACTTTTGTTAGGAGTCCTAAAACCGGCCCGCAGCCGGTGGGGGCGCCGCTAGCTTCGCGCCATGTCTTCCAGCAACGGCCTCAGCGCGGCTGACCAGCAGCTCATCGATCACGCGGCGCGTCACGACCTCACCGTCACGGCCAAGCAGCTCGCAGGCTGGCGGCGTGCGGGACTGCTGCCGGGCAACGTCCGCGGCGGAGGCCTCGGCCGGGGCAGGGGCAGCACTTCGTCGCCGCCGCCTGAGAGTTTCGACCTGGTCCTTGCTCTCGCCCGCCGCGCCGCCCGGGGCAAGAGGCCGACAGACCTGGCGCTGCTGCTGTTTGCCGAAGGTCTCCCGGTACCGGAGGTGACGGTGCGGGCCGCCTTCCGTGCCGCAGTGGACACCGTCGCCTTGCCCGGTGAGGACGACAGTTCGGGCGACGGCCTGGGTCTGGAGGGGCACGTGGACCATGTCGTCGGCCGCCTCGCCGAGATGGGCCAGACTGTCACTCTCGTTCCCGCCCGGGCGCGGCGTATCGACGAGCGCATCGCCCGCCTCCTGGGCGGACTTCCCGCGGAGCTGGCTGAGCTGGACAAGAGCACCGAGCCGTCGCGGCTCACAACGCAGGACGCCTCGCTGACTGCCGTGACGGCGGTCCTCGGTGGCACCGTGTCCTTGCAGGAGATCGGGGACCTGCTGCGCGCGATGGCTCCGGGCATGGCTTCTCATCCGATCGCCTCGCTCGTCGAGACCACCCAGCAGGACGTCCCGGATGCCGCGGACATGGTGCTGGCGGACGACGGTTCGCTGACGTTCGTTCCCGGCGGCGATGCCCGCGACGTTCTGCGGGGCGTGGCCGACACGGCGTCGCTGGAGGACCTGGCCGCCGGCTGGAGGACGGCTCGGCAGGTGCGCGAGTGGGCCGTGGACCTGTGTGAGCGGGTAGAAGGCGAGCTGGACGGCGGACAGATCGGGGAAGCCGTCACGGAGTGGCTGAAGGGCAGGCAGTTGCTGTCCGGGCTGTCCGTTCTGGAGACCCTGCGCGAGCGCCACTGGTCGCCGTCGAGCGGTGCTCTCTCGGCGCTGGTGTTGCTGTTCCAGCGTCAGATGTTCGCCGTGCTGGACGGGTTGGTGCCCGGCTGTCAGTGGCACGTCCTGGAGATGCCGGGGGTGCTGCCGCCGCCTGTCCGTGACTTGATCCTCAACACAGCCGTCAGTCTGGAGGCAGCCCTGGCCGAAGGCGCCGCCGGCTGAGCTGAACCGGGACCTCGGCTCGGGTGCGCCCGGGGGCTCCAGCAGGCCCGGGCCTGCTCCAACCTGTATGCGCCGACCGTTGACGATGGCTTCCCGGTCGTACGGAGGGAGGTCAGGCTTCGAAGAGGGGCAGCTGGTCGGGGGCGAGGTCCTCGCGTACTGCTGGTACCCGTCACGTATTCGAAGGCTGCGGTATTCGTGGGGCTGCAGGCGCCGCCGGGTCGCACACCCCGGCCACCGCATAAGGACGGGCGCCCAGCCGACGAGGCGGAGGAGGGTGTCGATGGGATGTCCGACGTCTCACCGGGATGCGATGAGGCGCTTCTACCTTCCTGGGCGAACTTGTTCACGGTGGCGGTGTCGGTTGTCTGCGTGGACCGCGAGCTCAGGTATGCGTTCCAGTCGCGGGCGGTCCGACGGGTCCACTGCAGGGCGGAGGTGATGCTGATGCCCAGCGTTTCGCTGAGAACGGAGGCAGGCAGGTCGGTGGACAGTGCGAGAAGCGCGGTGTTCCGGCAAGGGTGGGCGGGCAGGCCGTGGCGGCGGAGCTTGCGTGCGAGGGTGGCGGCGGAACGATGGGTGCCTGCGGCATAGCCTGGGAAGATCCAGGCGGTGCGACGTGTGGTGCGGCCGACGGCCGAGTCAGGCTGGGCATGGTCTGCTTGGTGACGCAGGACGCGGTAGACGGTCGGCGGCAGCGTGGTGGGATGGTCGCCAAGGACCAGAGACGGCTCGTTGCCGCCGGTTAGGGCGGTCGTAGTGAGTTCCGTGATGCGGGTGATCGTTATCCCGTACAGCAGCATCACGGCGCCGGCCGCCCGGACGTCCAGCGGCAGGGTCTCGTCCTGCAGACAGCGTTGCAGGTGTGCCCAGTGGTCGGCCTCGTCCCACCAGCGGTGGGGATCATCTCTGGGCCGGTCGGGGATCTCGTGTTCGCCGGCCGGGCTGCGTTGATGTGCCCAGCGCAGGAAGTCTCGCACTTGCCAGCGTCCCGGATGTTCGGACAGCGACCGGTCGACGTCGGCCTGCGTGAGGTCGGCCAGCAGGAGGCCCTGGTCAGTGAGCCAGGTGAGGAAGGCGGCTGCACAGCGGACGGTTTGGCGCACCCGTGCGGCGCTGGCTGGTGTGAAACGGGTTCGGGCGGCTCGACGTCGGGCTTGGCGCAGGACCGACCACTCCGCGTAGATACGCAGCGTGTGGCGGTGCCGTGAGGGGAGCTTGGCGAGAATGCGCACCAGCCAGGGCTGTAGCCCGGCAACGGCCTCGTTGCGAGGCGGGAGAATTCCCAGGTGGACAAGGGTGGCGCGCAGGCTCGCCGCGCCCGGCCCGGGGCCCGCTGCGTCGAGGGCCTCGTGGCTGAGGGGGATGCCCGCGGCGACGATCCGGCGCAGACAGGCGGCACAGCCATGGGGTTGGCCCGGCTCATGTACGCCCGCCGCCACGCTCGCGACTACGAGAGGCTCGTCCAGCGCTCCGAAGCACTCATCACTTGGGCTGGCATCACCCTCATGACCCGACGTATCACCTAGCAGAGGAAGCTCAGCCCCTCAGACCTTCACAGCAGGCGGCCATCACCTATTGCCCGATAGCGTTCGGTTCGAATGCTTTGAAGCAGACAGCCCGGCCCGTACTGCAGATCTCAGCGTCCATCGGGATACTCATGCCCTCCGGGAATTCGTACGTCAGAAATGTCATCGTCCTGCCCGAGGGGAACTTCACCGTGGCTTCCTGCACCGGGGTTGCGTGCTCCGGCGTACCGCCGGTGTAGGCGAAGGGCCCGCTGGTGTTCTCGACAACGCTGACGGTGAGCCACAACCGGTGCGGCTCTGCGGGGTCGCCAACGTCGTGCGGAGTGCCTCTGCCCACGTGCACGTAGCCCTGTGGCTTCCGCTTCGCCGCAAGATTGAAGCACTGCCGGTCCGATGCCCGCTCGCGGATCGACACCAGGCAGAACGTGTTGGCGTCCGGCATCCAGACAAGGTCACCCGTACCCACCGGCTGGCCGCGCCGCAGAACCGCCACCTCGGACGTCGCCGGAACAGCCGCACCCGCGGGAAACAACGCTTTCTTTCTGTACGCCTCGACCAGCTGCGCGTCCTCCACGGTGATCGTCGCCGCGCCCAGTGGCGTGGCGGGACCGGGCTCGGGCGGCTCCGGAGAACGGGAGGAAGCAGGCGAAGAAGGAGCAGAGGAAGGGGGAGGAGAACTGAGAGGGGGGCTGACCTCCGTGCAACCGGTCACCACTGACAGCAGTACGCCGACACTCACAAGAAGCCCGCGCTTCATCGCTCACCCCCGGTTGCGGGGATCATAGCCGCAGCTCCTGTGACTCAGCGTCAAAGATGACCAGCCTGGCCATAACAACCTGACAGCCGCGCTACCGCAGACGACGGTCCGCACTGTCATGGACGCCTCACAAATGGGTACTAAAGTACCTGTTTCGCATCTCGGTGATCGAGTGGCCTTGGCGACGGTGTGTCGTTCCAGAGGCGTGTTCTCTGAGCGTCTTGAATCGCCGAGGGAGTAACTGGTCGGCTCTCGCATCCAGTTGGAGGGCATCACCGCCGCCCTCACCCCGGAACAGCTGGCTGGCTCCAGGCCGCAGGAGCGCGCCGTCTGGGCGGGACTTGCCGGTGATGCCCTCCAGCTCCTGGGGATGCCGAAGCAGCGGTCAACTCCGGGGAGCCGCAGGCACTACGGTGACGCGCATGAGCGCCGACGAGATCAGCCCCGCCGGCCAGTGGCCGCTGCCCCCGGCCTGGATGTTCACCTGTACGGACTGTGTTCGCCTCTACCCGACGATGAAGGAGATCCGGGCCATTGCGGACGAGTTCTGGCTCGCCGGGGAACGCGGAGTGGATTGGGATCCCTTCGATAGTGCGGTGGGCGCGCAGATCCGTCTTGCCCGGCACCTTGCGTCCGCCCGCCGAGACTCCTGCCGGACGGGGATCCGGCCTGCCCGCGGTGCACGGAGGGCCAGGACAGCCTGGCCAAACGCGGCGGGTCGGACCTGTGGCTCGTAAGCGGCGGAAGCCGCTTACGAGCACTGCGCATACCACCTGTTCGCGCTGCCGCACGGAGTGGGACTCATGTAGCGCGCCCCCCGGCGGCGAGCAGCAGCGCGTCGCGGTCACCCGCGCCCTCGCCTGATGGCCGGGTCAAGGGCCGGGCGCGTTGTGGGTGCGGTGCAGACGTCGCCGGCGGCATGGGTCACCGGCGGCCCGCTCCCTTGTGCGGGGGCCGGACACCGGTGAGCGTGTGCCGCTCCGCTTTGTGGCGGAGCGGGACGGCGCCTGGTTCCTGGGTGGTGTGGACCGGGGTCACGGGACTCGAGCCGGGTACCTCACTTGAAGGGTGTGAGGAAGTGCCTTGGTGACAGGGCATGGTTGACGATGCGGGTGTCGCCGATCGAGCCGTAGAAGCCCTGTCCGAATCGCTCGTCGAACTGTGTGGCGCCGATGACGAACGGCTTGCCGAGCGTGGCGATGCCGGTCGACGGCTGCGACGGATTGCGGGCGATCTTCGAGCCGTCCACGTACATGGTCGTGCGGTGCCCGTCGTTGACGACGGCGATGTGCATCCAGCGGCCGATGGGCACGGCATGGCTCCACGACGTCGGATCGGCGTCCTGTCGGTGCGGGTAGACGACGAACTGGAGGAACCGCTCCGGCGACAGGTTGAGGCTGCAGGTCGGCTCCAGGGGCGACCAGCCGGTGGTCTTGCCGGCGTCGCCGTTGCGCCCCTCCCAGCTCAGGATGCCCATCCAACTGTGGTCGCCCTCGAAGGGCTCCGGCAGCCTGACGAAGGTCTCGATGGTGTAGCCGTGGGGGAACTTCTCGCTGTTGAGGGCGGCGCCGGGACTGGTCCTCAGCACCGCTCCGCGGTCGGGGCCCTTGCCCCCGTCGAAGCGGAGGCTGGCGTGTGCAGGCTGGCCCAGGTGGTGGTCTGGCGACCAGGTGAGTGCGTCCGCTGCACTGGAGTGCAGGCGGCTCACGGACAGGTCGTTGCCGTTGCCGCTGAGGTCACGCACCACGGTGCCGTCGGTCACAGGGGCGCCCGCCGTTCCCGCCGCGGGGATCCCAGAAGCGTCGAAACGCCAGTACGCGACCGTGCCGCGCGGCATCACGGCGGAGGCCGGACGCGGCTTCGGCGGTACGACGGGCGCGAAATTCTTGAAGCGCTCGTCGAAGTCGATGCTCATGCTGAACCGGTCGGTGGGCCCGGTCAGTTCGATGGTCTCCGCCGCCAGTGGTGCCCGCTTCTGCGGGTCGCGGTCCAGGAACCACGGTGAGAAGGTCTCCACGTCGATGACCTTGCGGACCAGGTCGAAACCATAGAGGCGGATCATGCCGGCGCCGCCGTAGTAACGGTCCTGATAGTTGGTGATGTGAACGTGGACATCGTTGTCAGCGTCATTGGTCAAAACGGTGCGGCCGGGCGGCCAGTAGTGGCCGCCCAGTGCGAGGAAGATCTGGTCGTTGCCGCGGATGAGTCCGTCCCACAGCCGTTGGCCATGGCCCGACAGCTGCGCCGTGCCGTCGTCGTCCGACCAGGCGATGTCGTGCGTGGTCAGGATCGCCGGCAGGGTCGGGTGTGCGTCGAGTACTCCCTGCGCCCATCGCATTCCCTTGTCCGACACCCGCCAGTCGAGGGCGAGGATCAGCCAGTCGCGGCCGGCGGCACGCAGGACGTGATAGCTGTTGTAGCCGTCGGGCGAGGCGCCCCGGAAGGTGGGCATGGAGGCGTAGCGCTTGGGCCCGAAGGCCGTGAGGTAGGCGGAGTCGCCGCGCTGGTCGTCCGTCGAGGAGCGGATGTCGTGGTTGCCCGCCAGGACGCTGTACGGGACGGCGCCGTCAAGGGTGCGGAAGGTGTCGGCGGCGAGCTCGATCTCCTGCTCGGTGCCGTGCTCGGTGACGTCGCCCAGGTGCGTCATGAAGGCGATGTTCGCCTCGTCCCGCTCGGCGGTGAGGTAGCGGAACGTCGCACGCAGGGGCTCGGGGTCCGAGCTGTCGGCGTCGAAGAGGTACTGCGTGTCGGGCAGGACGGCGAGCGCGAAGCGAGGGCTCGCCGTGTCGAACCCGCCGCTCCCTCGGGTCGCCTCGGCGGCCCGGGCCGGGGCCGCATCAAATGCCGCGGCTGCCGCACCGGCCGCAGGTATGACGACTGCGGCCTGCAGCAAAGCGCGTCTGTCCAGTCGGTTCTGATTCCCAGTCGTACTCATGTACCTCTCCCATGGCGGCCGTTTGGTCACAGCGGAACGCTCATGACCTGCCATGGCCGAGCCATGACGGCGAGCTGAATGGCGGCTTGTATTCGCCGCAAGTTCAGCCTTACTGGCGCAGCACGACTCTGACGGCCGCCGGCGCCGCTGCCGGGGAACCACCTCGCCCGCATATTGCGGAGGAGGACTACCTGCCGCGCCCGTGCACTCTTTCCCCCACTCCGGCCGTGGAGTACCCGAACCGGGACCTGCCGGAGGGACTCAGCGAGCTGCTCGACCAGCGGTTTGAGGCCCTGCGGGAGGAACGGGGCTACGACTACTTCGAGGTGGCCACCACGCAATAGAGCAAGGTTGGCGGCTACCCGGGGTGGACCCAGGAGCCCGACTGGCCCGACTGCGCAGGCTGCGGCACCCGCATGGAACACCTGCTCAGCGTCACCGCGACTGAACCAGGCATGGGCCGGTGGCTCCCTGTGGACGACTGGGGCCCCCGCCAGGACGGGGCCGCGATCCCGTCCTGACGGGCCGAGGCCGATCCCGCCGCCCTCGACGCGTTCGGGCACGACATGGCCCTGGGTGACCTGGGCGGCATGTACTTCTTCATGTGCCGTATCTGCCCCGACACCCCGTGCACCCACCGCTACGACCGCCGAGGCCCGCCCGGTCGGGTCGCGCGCCCGCGACGTAGCTGGCGACCGGGCCGTCCCTCCCCTGGCGGCCGGCCGCAGGTCAGTGCGGGTTTGCCTGGGGAATTAGGCTGAGTAGGTGTTTTTCTGCCTCGAAGCCGCAGGTCAGGGCGGGCTGTGTGGCTCACGAGGCAGACGCCGCCGTTTCGCTTTCGCGTGTCGAAAACGACATATCGAGACGGCACTGGAGCGACAATCCGTTCACAGAGACCGCGACCCTGATCGCGTTCGCCGAGCCGCCCGACGCCGCCAGCGCGTCCCCTCGATCGGCCGGAACAGGGGTTGCGTCATAGATGACCGAGCGGCTCGGGGCGGGGCGCGGACGCGCGGGCAGGGGAACGATGAGCACCGAAAGGACCGAGATGACTGACGATGTCCAGATCGCGAACCGCCGGCTCGACGCGAGCGGGAACGAGTCGCTGATCGGCATGGCTCGGATGGGCGCGGATGCGTTCGGATACACAGCGGAGCTGCGGATCGACCGCGGCCTCGCCCAGCTCCTGCGTCTGCGGGTCTCGCAGCTCAACAACTGCACCTACTGCCTCAACCTGCACTACCAGGCGGCGCGCGAGGCGGGCATCCCCCGGGCCAAGATCGACACCCTGACCGCGTGGTGGGAGACCGAGCTTCACTCCGAGGCCGAGCAGGCGGCGCTCCGCTACGCCGAGGCGCTCACCCGCGCCGCCGACACCGACCGCGACGCGGCGTTCCAGCGCTTCCACGACGCGCTCGCTGCGCACTTCAGCCCGGAGGAGATGCTCGAGATCGTCGCCGTCGTCGTCAACATGAACGTCTGGACCCGCATCAAGCTTGCCGAGGGCGCGATGCCGGGCCCGGCGGATTGAGCGGCTTTCTTGACTTGCTCCTCGCCCTTCAGGGCGAGGAGCAAGTCAACAGGGAACCGGCCTGCTCATCCCGCACCGCAAACGGCGTGGCCAGACGCATCTCAGCCCACAGCAGGAGGCGGAGAACACCGTCCATCGCCACGCCCGAGCTCGGGTGGAACACGCCCTGTCCCGACTGAAGAACAGATCCTGCGCGACTGCCGGCTCAAGGGCAACGGCGTTCACCAGGCCATGCTCGGCATCGCCCGACTACACAACCTGGCCCTCACCCGATAACTCACACCCCATACGGGACAACCTCTAGGAGCTGAGGGGCAGATTTGATGCGGCACGGTCGGCCAGTGCGGAGAGCCCGGATCCGTGGAGGTCGCGGCACGCGATGCTGTGAAGCCGTTACGCCGCGTTGGGCGGTGCTATCGACCGCAGCTGGCATCGGCGGACTGGGTCTCCGCCCTCGCGCGTGAACTGGTGACGATTCTGGGCGAAGCGTTTCGCGATGGCATATTCGGGTGGCAGTCAGATAGTTCGCGTCTTTCCTACGTCTGGTTATACACCCGGGCATCTGCATGGCGGGGGACCCCAGGGCTGGGCGAATGCGTAGCGGCCGCCGGTGCCGACCCGAAGCAGCGTCGCCGCAAGGATTCCGCCCAAGTGCCGGCCCGTTGGCCCAGGCCGGCAAGGACCAACGGGTGTCCTAGAACGCGGTGACCGGTGGTGGTACCAGCATCGGTCGGGCGATCGTCCGCCTTCTCAGTGGAGGGACGCGTGGTTCAGGACGCGATCACTCACTTGTTGCGTGTTTCCTCTCAGGCGTTGCTGCCTCTGCTCCTCGTACCCACGGTGATGCCGACAGAGGTGCGTAAGTCCTGTTGGTGTTGGTGCCGGCCTGAATGCAGGAGGCGAGCCGGGTGAACGGCGTCCAGGTCTCGCTGCTCCGGGTGCCGGTGGAGTTGGCGGTGCGGTTTGCGACCCTGTCGTAGCAGTAGGCCCACGCCGCGGTGGTGGAGCCGTCCTTGGTCTCGATGGCCTTGGTGGGACGGCCGAGTGTGTCGTGGGTGCAGGTGGTGGCGGCCCGGCGTGGTGCGGGCGGTCAGGCTGGCGTCGGCGTCACGGTGAAGCCCGCGGTGGCGCTTCCTGCCGTCTCGGTCCTGACGCGGTCGCAGTTGTCGTAAGTGTGGGCGGTGGTGATGCCGCGGCCGTCGGTGCAGCACGCACCCTGCGGCCGCACGCTCAAGGACCCGGACAGCCAGCGCGAGGCGCGCGAAGCGGGCATCCTCGCCCAGATCCGCGTCGTGGAACCATCCCTGCAGGCGCGGGGAGCACGCCGGCTCTGCCGTTGCCTGCGCCGCCGGTTCGGGACTGGTCGCCTTCAGCGGCGTTCCTTCCTCCTTGCCCGCCCGGTCGGCTGTCCGAGCCAGGACGAGGTGTACGCCCGGCACGTCAACCGGTACGTCGTGTCCGTGGTGAGCCGACTGCGGATCATCGACACGGAGCGCTGCGACTGCCGCGGCCCGGGCCCCGCCACGTGACGAGACGCCCTCAGCCGTTCCACGCTCCTCCTCGTTCTCGCGTTTCGGCCCTGACGGTCCCGGCTGCCTGTCAGACGGCGTCGGCGCGGTGCGCAGCTGCACGCGGCGTGTGAAGCGTGCCTCAAGACCGGATCCCGGCCCCGCTCTCGCGGAGCATGTCCTCGCGCTCGACGATCTTCACGCGTTCGCGGCTCTGCGGCTCGCCCAGGGCCTTCTCGGCGGCGTCCAGCTTGTACCAGCCCTCCCAGGTGGTGAAGTGGACCCGGCGCTCGGTGAGGAAGGCGTCCACGGCCTCGGGGTCGGGCGTGGCGGGGGTGTGCAGCCGGCCGTGGGCGTGGTCGTCGAGCAGGTTGGCGACCGTCTCGTTGGCGTCCCCCTTGGTGTGGCCGATCAGGCCGACGGGGCCGCGGCGGATCCAGCCGGTGACGTAGGTGGACGGCACATGGCTGCCGGCCTCGTCGATGACCCGGCCGCCCTCGTCCGGGACGGTGCCGGTCTCGATGTCCCAAGGCAGCTTGGGCAGCTTCTCGGAGAGGTAGCCGACCGCGCGGTAGACCGCGCTGACGTCCCAGTCCCTGAATTCACCGGTGCCCTTGACGTTGCCGGTGCCGTCCAGGGCGGTGCGCTCGGTGCGCAGGCCGACGACGTGGCCGTCCTCGCCGAGGATCTCCGCGGGCGACTCGAAGAAGTGCAGGAACAGCTTGTGCGGACGTTTCCCGACATCGCGGATCGCCCAGTTCTCCAGGGTCTTGGCGACGATATCGGCCTGCTTGTTGCCGCGCCGGGTCTCGATCGAGCCCGCGTCGTAGTCGATGTCCTCGGGATCGACGACGACCTCGATGTTCGGGGAGTGGTCCAGCTCGCGCAGCTCCATCGGGGAGAACTTCGCCTGCGCCGGGCCGCGGCGGCCGAACACGTGGATCTCCACGGCCTTGTTCGCCTTCAGACCGTCGTGGACGTTCGGCGGGATCTCGGTCGCCAGCAGCTCCTCCGCGGTCTTGGCCAGGATGCGGGCCACGTCCAGCGCGACGTTGCCGACACCGAGGACCGCGACCTTCTCGGCGTTGAGCGGCCAGGTGCGCGGCACGTCCGGATGCCCGTCGTACCAGGAGACGAAGTCGGCGGCGCCGTAGGAACCCTGCAGGTCGATGCCGGGGATCGGCAGCTCGCGGTCGGCCGTCGCACCGGTGGAGAAGACCACCGCGTCGTAGAAGGTGCGCAGGTCGTCCAGGCTGATGTCGGTGGGATAGTCGATGTTGCCGAAAAGCCGGATCTGCGGCTTGTCCAGGACCTGGTGCAAAGCGGTGACGATGCCCTTGATACGCGGGTGGTCGGGGGCGACGCCGTACCGGATCAGGCCGAACGGGGCGGGCATCCGCTCGAAGAGGTCGATTGACACACCGGGACCGGCGGCCACCTCGGACTTGAGCAGGGCGTCGGCGGCGTAGATCCCGGCCGGGCCGGCTCCGACGACGGCTACCCGCAGAGGGCGCGGCATGATCAGGTTCCCTTCGAGTGACGGCATACGGTTTCCTCCGGTGTGAGCGCGTTGTACTGCCCGTCGAGTCGCCTCATCGGGAAGGGCACAGTGGCCGGCTTGTGGTCTGGACTGTGGATCCGCGCCGGTGCTTGCGGTTGCGTCGGCGCGTCCGACGTGCGGACTGGTCACGTCGGCAGGTCCGGCGTGCGGTGAGGCGTTACGTCGGTGATGCGACGAAAGGGTCACCCCGTGCGGCCACCGTTCACGAGAACCACCGATACGCGTCCCGTCGAGCTCTGTAGAGCAAGGACGTCCGTCCCGGCCTGCGGTGGTGCCGGTTCGGTCCACGGACTCGCGACGTTGAGGACGTTCCGGTAGAAGGCCGCGTGGTTGTCCGGGATCTCCATGTCGAGTCGCAGTGTCACGTGGTCAGGACCGTCCGGCTCCGGCTGCGCGGCCTGTGGTGGACTCGGCACCCAGTTGCGGCCGTCGGGAAGGAATCCGGCGCGCGTGCCCGCGGGTAGCAGTGTGTAGGTGACGTCTCCGATTCCCGAGACGATCGGGTTGCCCTGCGCGGACAGAGTGACCGTGGCGCCGGCCGCCAGCGCGGCGTTACGAGTGGCGTCCACGTCGTCGCAGGCGACGGCGATGTCCGCGATCCGCTCCTGGTGGCGGGACCCCGCGCGGCGGGTCGCCCAGCCCGAAGTGATCACGACCTGGGCGTTGCCGCGCCTGAGCAGCACCGAGCTGCGGTCGACCTCGACGGAGTCCGCCACTCGCACGAAACGCAGGTCGGAGACGAGACGGCGCATGACCGGCTTCTTGTCGCGCGCATAGATCTCGATGTGCGATACGTCCTGCGCCTTCACGGTCGCTCCTTCCGGGACCGGTTATTCCTGGTCATGGGCAGCCGGCTCGGCCGGGTGTGCCTCACCGCGCCACGAGCTCGGTGGCGTACCGGCGTTCGCGTTCGATCTCCGTGGTCGTCAGGGCGATGAGGTTCGTGGTCGCCGCAGGATCGGCGGTGCCATGCCCGAGGTCACCACCGCCACCAGGACGATGACGGTGCGGGAGGAGGTGTTGAGCAGTCCGATGCCAAGGCCGACCGAAGCCAGCACGATCTCCACGACGCCCCGGGCATTCAGTCCGGCGCCGATGGACAGCGATTCGTTGTGTCTCGATCCGTCAGCCGGGCCCCCGCATAGCCGCCGGCGAGTTTCGCCCCGACCGCGACGGCGAGCGTGACCACGGCGGCCATGAGCACCGAGGGATCCGCCAGCGCCGACAGATTGGCCTGGAGGCCCGCGGTGGCGAGGAACGGCGGTGCGAGAACCGCCATGATGAACGGCCTTACGGCACTCAGGAATCGCCGCCCCGTGCCCGCTGCGGATCCGATGACGATGCCGCACAGGAACGCACCGAGGATGGGCTCCATCTGCAACGCATGGGTACCGGTCGCCGCCAGCACGAGCAGCCCGACCACGGTCGCGGCGCCCAGGTCGCCGGAGTTCTCCGACCGTTGGACCAGGCCGAGCAGCCGGCCGATCAGCGGCCGCGCCACGAAGACGGTAACGGTCGTAGGTGGTCAGGTTGGTGATCCCGGAGACGCTGTCGTCCGTGCTGTAGACGGCCAGTTCGGTGTCGAGGAGGTCGGGGCGCAGCGCGCGCAGGTGCTGCTCCGTCTCGTCCTCCTCGTACAGGTCGAAGGGGCCGAGATAGCCGTCGCGGTGGAACTGTTCCAACTCGGCTTCGGTCAGTGAGAAGTCGGGCGGCTGTGCGCTCATGGTGGCTCCAGACGTCGGTGTACGAGGAGGACGGGAGGCGGGTTCTAGGGGTGGGGCGGTCTGCCCGTGCCCGTCCGGGCGGTGCTCGCGGTGGGCGGGCCGAGCATCTCCATCAGGTCCGCGGTGATGACGCCGGCGATGGTCGGCAGTGCGTCGTTGATGAAGAAGTGGCCGCCGGGCAGGACGCTCTGCCGGAAGACGCCGTGTGTCTCCATCCGCCACGCCCCCATCCGTTCGGGAGAAGCGGGTCCGTCCTCGGCTCCGGAGAACGCCCGGACGGCGACCGGCAGTGTCGGCCGCGCGCGGTAGGGCCAGGTCGCGACCACGGTCAGATCGGCTCGGAGGGTGGGCAGCAGGAGGTCCAGCAGGTCCGGGTCGTCGAGCACGTGCGGTGCCGTGCCGCCGAGTTCGCGCAGGTATTCGACCAGCCGGTCGTCGGACTCGTTCCAGGCGGGCACCTCACGTTGCAGGTAGGGTCCCGGGCTCGCGGCCACGAACAGGCCCATGGGAAGCGGCAGTCCGCGGCCGCGCAGCGCGTGCGTGAGGTTGAACGACACCTGGGCGCCCATGCTGTAGCCGAAGAACGCATAGGGCAGGTCCAACCGCGGGCCGAGCGCCTCGGCCAGTGCCTCCACCAAGGGTCCCATCCGGTCGTAGGGGCGTTCTGCGATCCGGTTCTCGCGGCCGGGCAGCAGCACCGCTTCGACGGAGACGTCGTCGGGCAGATGGTCCGGCAGGTCCCGGAACATGCCTGGTCCGCTGCCCGCGCAGTGCAGACAGAACAGCTGGCAGCGCGGATCGTCGCCGGAACTCAGTCGCCGCACCCAACGGTCCTGACGGGCGCCGGCGGAAGCCGCCCCGCTCACCGCAGGTGCTCCGCGGCCGTGGGCAGGAGACCCGCCGAAAACACTCCGAGCAGCGCGGCATGCGCCTCGGTGAAGGTGTACTGCTCATCCTCCAGCACCTCGAAGTCGGTGGTACCGCAGTCGGCCCGCCCGCCCATGCTCCGGTAGGGGACCTCGAAGTCGCGGGACCAGCCGATGGCCGTGATCGCCACCGGCAGACGCGGTGGATCGGGCAGGTGGTAGCGCTTGTTGGCCTCGATGTCCTCGCGGAGGATGCCGAGCGTGAGATCGATGAGGCTCGGTACCCGTTCGCCGCCCAGATCCGCCGGCGCGCGGTCGCCCAGCCCGTCCTCGGCTATGAGGAGTACCGCGCCGGCGTCGCGGACCAGCCGTGCCTGCCGCTCGGCCGGGTCCTTTGGGTCGAGCACCAGGTAGGCCCCGCCGGTCCCCAGGATGCTCAGGAGGGTGACGACGAGCTCCGGTGAGCGTCGCTGCAGGACGGCGGCCACCCGGTGCGTTCCGAGTCCGGCCGCTCGCAGGCGTACGGCCGGTTGCTCGGCGCGCGCGTCGAGTTCTCCGTATGTCAGCACTCGGCCGGCTCGGCTGACGGCGGGCGCCTCGGGTGTGGCGGCGGCCCGCTCGGCAACCAGTTCGTGCACGCAGCGCGGTGGTGGCGGCGTGCGGTCGCCGTGGCCGAGGACCCGCAGTCCGCGGCTCTCCGCCTCCGTGGCCGGGTCCAGGGCCGACACCGCACGGCGGGCCGGGTCGTGGGTCCCGCACAGCGAGGCGGTGCGTGCCGCGGCCTCCAGACCGGGGGCGCGGGCGCCATGGGCCAGGAGTGTCAGGCTGTCCGCCTCGTACGCGAACGTGTAGTCGGTCTCCGGTACGTCCTCCTGCTCCTCGGCGCCGGCACTCGATGCCTCGGGAAGTTCGTCCCGGGCGGCCGTTGCCCGGTCTACGAGGACGGAGAACGAGGGGTCGTCGCCCAGTTCGACGGTGACGACGCCGGTGCCCGCGGTGCCGTCGCCGGAGACGTGGCAGTCGATGGTGACGTCGTCCTGGCCGGTGTGCCGGTGGACCACCGCGGCGAAGGAGGCGAGCGCGTGCGGCGCCGTCACGCGCCGCGGTACGGCCGTCCGGCTCATGAGTTCGGGCATGGGCGTCCTTGTCGAGGGAGGAATCAGGGATTTCGGCCGCCGAACAGGCAGCTGTCATGCCGTTCGTCACGGCCGCCGACATTTGCCAGGAACGGAATGCGCTGAACCGACTTTCGTGGACCGAATTTCCGAAGACCCGAAGGCCGCCCGGCATCGCCGTGTCCGTCCATGTTCTACAGTGCCGCCGGAATGAGGGTCAATCGCCTCGAATTCGAAGGGCCGTTGGAATTACGCGGATGCCACGTCGCTGATCTGTTGACTTGCGGCTCCGCACTGGTCCGCACAGCGTGCGACGCCGGGCCGCTTTTCTCCGTCCCGGTGGTGCTCTCGTGCGGCCGTCGTCACGAGTCACCGCACCAGGACCCGGTCGGATTTCAGCCGGACCGTGGAGTGAAACGGATAGGGAGCGAGGTGACGCCGTAGAAGGACGTGATGTCGGGAAACCAGGTGACGGCCCCACGGTTGCTCACCCGGTAGTCCGGAATCCGGGTGAGCACCTCTTCCAGCATCACGGTGAACAGGGCCCGCACCAGGGAGGCGCCCAGGCAGTAGTGCGAGCCGGCGCCGAAGGCGAGGTGTCCTGAGATGTCGCGGTCGAGGTCGACGGTGTCGGGGTCGGCGAAGACCGCCTCGTCGCGGTTGGCCGAGGCCCAGCTGACGAAGACCCTCTCGCCCGCCCGCAGCGTACGGCCCCCGAGCTCGACGTGCTCGGCGACGGTGCGGCCGGTGCCCTGCACCGGCGACATCCACCGGAGGTATTCGTCCGCGGCACGCGAGATGAGGGCCGGGTCCGCGATCAGGCGGGCCCTGAGCGACGGATGCTCCGCCAGGTGCAGAAGCGCCGTCGCGGTCAGGGAGGACACCGGGTCGATGCCCAGCAGGATGAGGTACAGCATCGACAGGATGTCCTCGTCGGACACGGGCTCGCCGTCCACCCTGCCCGCCAGGAGAAGCGGGAACAGACTGCGGTCCGTGGTGTCGGTGCCGTATTCGCGGCGCACGTCCAGTTCCTCCACCAGAGCCATCGTGATGCGCTGCGCGTGGTCGCGGGCCCCGGCGAGATCGTGCGGTGCGGCCAGCAGCGCCTGGTGGACCAGCGAGTCGATCTCGAACCAGCGGTCGTCCGGCAGCCCCAGATCGCGCATGGTGACGACGCCCGGCACCCGCAGCGTCAGCGCGGTGACGAGATCGCAGGCGCCCTCGGAGATGACGGCGTCGACGCTCTCCTGGGCCAACCGGCGTAGTTCCGGCATCCGTTCGCGCACCTTGCCCGCGGAGTAGAACGACGACAGCAACTTGCGAAACTTGAGGTTCCGCGGTGCGTCCTCCTCCAGCGGCACCAGCCTGCCGGTCTGTCCCAGAGGCGGAATGGTCACACCCTGAAGGGTCCCGTCGGCCAGCACGTGCCCGGTGCGGAACACTCCGTCGCGCCCCGCCTCCGAGACCTCCGCATGCCGTGTCGCGACCCAGAAGCCACCCCAGGCCCGGCTCCAGGAGACAGGGCACCGCGACCGCAGGCGCGCATAGGCGGGAAAGGGGTTCTCGGCCAAGGCCGGGTCATGGCTGTCGAAGTCCTCGGTGCCCGAGTCCGCACCGCCGGCTTGCCCGGCAGCGCCGGTGCTCCCGGCCCGCGCGCCGCTGTACGGACACCCGTTGCCGTATGCTCCTTCGACACCTGAACCGGAACCGGAACCGGAACCGGAACCGGCAATCGGGCCCGGCCGGTCACGCCGGTACGACCCGAGCTGGTCGTCCACGTCCACCTCTCCCTACCTCCCCTTGGTCTCAGCGCCACGGACATCGCCAGGGCCCGCCCTCCCCGTCGGGGCATCAACGGCGTCGCGCGGAGTCGGCGCACGCTCGGGAAGGCGGGCCCTGGACGTCGGGTGCGGCCGGTGCGGGCCGTCGGCCGTGCCGGCCTCAGGTCCAGCTCACGACCGTGTGGGCGTCGGTGAAGCCCATGATGAAGGACACCGTGGTGCGGTTGCCGGTGTTGGCGTCCACCGCGTGCACGAAGGCGCCGTTGAAGGCGTAGACGTCGCCCTCGCGGATGTCCAGGCGCAGTTCCTCGAAGTCGGCCAGGGCCTCGGCCGTGTAGGGCAGGCCGGTCAGCTCGATGCCCAGGGCGTGCCGCGTCGCGTCGTCGGGGCGGATGTTCCAGATCACCAGCCGTCCTCCGGCGGTGTGCTCGGTGCACATGTTCACCGCGCAGATGTCGTGCTCCAGGACGCGCTGGATCTCGAAGCCGGCCTGGCGCGCATCCTTGCACTGTGCCTCGTCCTCGTGCGGGTCGAGGGAGAAGTCGCCCTCCTTGTCCCACGCGCGGATGAGTGCCGCGGAAGCGGAGCGGCCGTCCATCTCCGCGACTCTCAGTGAGGCGCCCTCCTGCCGCAGGGCCTCGTTCACGCCCCGCCGGAAGGTGTGCCAGGGCGAACCAGGAGCGTCGATCACCTCCTGTACGTGGTCGGCCACCTCGGCGGCTTCCCGGAGGTAGGTGTCGGCGCTCTTGTTCCAGTGGTAGGCGCCGACGTAGTGCGACGGCTCGCCCTCGCGGTGCTGGCGTGCGGGACTGGCCCAGAACCGCTCGGTCAGTTCCTTACGCGCGGCTGGAGGTATGACGTCCCGGAAGATCACTCCGAGCCTGCGGCCGTGCAGGACGTCCAGGACGAGCCCGTAGTCGAGTTCGCTGCGCTCCTCGAAGCGGAAGAACTCCGGATCGGCCTGTCGTCCGCTCAGCCTTACCTTGCTCTGCTGCATGGGTGTTCCCTCTTTCACACGTACACGAGTGCTCTCACAGGGGCGCGGGGTCCGGGACCGCGCGGTCCCGGCTCAGGGCCGCGGGACGCGCCGGGTGACGAAGGTGTCCCCGACCACGTAGCCGTCGAGGTCGTGCTGCTCGCCGTAGCGGATCAGGTCGCTGGTGCGGTTGATGAAGCCGCGGCCGGAGAAGTTGAGCGAGGTGTTGCACAGCACGCTGAACCCGGTGAGGTCGCGGAAGGCGGTCAGCAAAGAGGCCACGGCCGGGTTCTGCTTGCGGGTCACGGTCTGGGCGCGCGCCGTGCCGTCGACGTGTGTCACGGCCTTGAGGGCCTGGGAGCGAACGGTGCTGAAGTAGAGCATGTAGGGGTCCGGGACGGAGCCCTCGAACCATTGCCCGGCGTCCTCCTCCAGGCAGAGCGGAGCGATGGGACGGTATCCTTCCCGCTGCTTGATCTTGTTCAGCCGGGCGGTGGTCTCCGCGCTGAAGGGCGCCGCCAGGATCGACCGGTTGCCCAGCGCCCTGGGGCCCATCTCCCACCGGCCGCGGGCCCAGCCGATGATGCCTCCGTCGGCGATGAACCGCGCCACCTCGCCGTAGTCCAGCGGCCGGGTCTCGTAGCGCTCCGGGTCGAAGGCGGTGTCCTCCACGAATTCGTCGCCGGCGTAGACGTCCCACTCCACGGTCGCCATGCCCGTGTAGTGCAGCTGAGCGTCGATGGCAGTGCCCAGTGAGGAGCCGCTGTCGTTCGGGCACGGTGGCACGAAGACCTGCGGGAACAGGCCGCATTCGGACCAGCGGCGGTTCCACTCGCAGTTCAGCCCGCAGCCGCCGGAGATCAGCAGCGGCAGCCCCTCGGTCAGGTGCTCCGCGGCATAGGCGTGGAAGCGGTCGAAGATGGCGTCGGAGAACTTCGCCGCCAGGTCCTTGTACTCCTGCGACTCGACTCCGATGTTCCGGAACGGCGTCCAGTCCATCTCGTTCTTGCCCAGGGTCGTGATGATCCGCTCCTGCGCGAGCAGGAAGTCGATGAGCTCCCGCTCCTCCGCGGTGGTCTCGGTGCGCCGGGCGAAGCCCGTCAGGGCCATCTGCTTGCCCGCGTCCTGGAGCCGCAGGACGCCCTTGTTGGCGGTGAACTTCCGGTCGGCCAGGGCGAACAGATAGGCGTACTTGTTGCCCGGGTCGGACATGACGTGCCGCAGGTGGGTGACGCCGCCGCTCTCGTCGATGCGGTAGAAGGAGCCGATGTTGCCCTCCCACACCAGGCAGTAGTACGGCTGCCCGGCGGGGAACGGCGAGAGCCCGTAGGCGGTCATGATGTGCGAGCGCTCATGGGTGGAGGAGAAGACCCGCACGTCCTTGCCGAAGAACCGGCCCGCCTGGTCGGACACCGACCCTTCGCCGACGCCGAAGTAGCCGGTGCGCGAGGGCGGCTCCTCGGAATACGTTCCCTTCACCCAGCCGCCGACGGCCACCACGTCCGGTAGCCGGTCCAGCCGCTCCGCGGCGGCTAGCAGCACCTCCGCGGTCAGCGAGTCGTAGCGCGGGAAGGAGTCCTTCTCCGCCTCCAGCGAGAACAGCAGGCGGCCGTCGTCGATCGCCGTGACCGCGCTGTCGTGTCCTTCCTTGAACGACAGGATCAACATGCCTCTTCACTCCTTCCGCCGGCTGGTCCTGTGGACGGCCGGTCTGCGGTGACGCCGTCGGCCAAGAGCCGCAGCAGCTTCTCGGGGCCCTCGATGAAGCCGTAGTGGCCGCCGTCGAAGACGACCTGATCCATTTCGCCGCATGCCGCCCAGCCGGTCATCCGCTCCGGCTCCATCCCGACGTCGCCGCTCCACCCGATCGCGGTGATCGGACACGGCAGCTTCGGCGGATCGGTCAGGTGGTAGCGGCGGTTGACCTCGATGTCGCGCCGCAGCACACCCAGGGTCATGCCGACGAACGTGGGCAGCGGGTTGCCGCCCAACTGCACGATCAGCCCGCGCAGCTCCTCGGCCAGCTCCTCGTCGTCCATCTGGAGATGACGGCCGTACGGCCCATCCTGCGGGGCCACCTCGGAGGAGACGAACAGCCGTTGTGGCGGCCGCGCGCCGCGGCCGACGGCTTGCACCGCGGTCTCGTAGGCTGCGAGCGCCGCGCTGCAGTGGCCGAACAGGGCGTAGGGGCCGTCCAGATGGGGTTCCAGGACCTCGGACAGGACGCGGCCCAGCTCCTGGTACGTCTCGAAGGGCTGCTCCCGCAGCCGGTTCTCGCGTCCCGGCAGCTGCACCGGCACGAAGTTGACGCCCTGGTACTCGGACGGCCAGTGGCGGTACATGGACGCGCCGCATCCCGAATAGGGCAGCAGGAACACTCGGGCTCGGGCGTCGGGAAGCGGTTCTCTCAGAAACCAGCGCGGGGGTCGGCCGGCGATCGGCATCGGTTGGTGGACCTCACCTTCGGTTCGGCTGACGGCCGCCCGGCGGCGGACAGCGGGCGGCCACGGGTCAATAGGCGGCCTGGCGAGCCCGCGGCCGCGTGCGGGCGGTGATCGGCATCTCGGTCCACCCGTAGATCGTGTTGGAGTACAGTCGCTTGCCCGGGCCGACCGGGACGATGTCGGTGAACCGGCTGAACAGCTCGGCGAAGAAGAGTCGCAGGGTCACCTTGGCCACGGTGTGGCCCACGCAGTAGTGCGGGCCGATGCCGAACGCCAGATGCTTGTTGGGGCGACGGGCGACGTGGAAGGTGAACGGGTTTCGGAAGACGTCCTCGTCGCGGTTGGCGGACGGCAGCCACACCGCCACCGCGTCGCCCGCCGCGACACGGGTGCCGCCCAGGTGCACATCCCTGGTGGCGTAGCGGATGAAGTGCGTGGTAGGCGTGGCCCAGCGCAGCGCCTCGTCCACTCCGCTGACGATCAGGTCCGGCCGGTCGGCCCAGTCCTGAAGGGCCGGTGTGCCCATGAGTTCCGCGAGGGTGCTCACCGGGACCTGGGCCGTGGTCACGTTGGCGCCGAGCAGCAAGCTGTAGCAGTTGGAGATGACCTCGCCCGCGGTGAGCGGGCGGCCGTCGATCTCCATCCTCAGCAGCAGGCTGATCAGGTCGTCGCCCGGGTGCGTGCGCCGCTCGTGGACGATCTCGTGGAAGTAGGCGAACAGGCCGCGGTGGGCCATGTTGAGCACCCGGTCGATGCCGCGCTCGTCGCGGTAGCGCGGGTCCTCCGGTGCCACGGACGCGGTGGTGAGGTCGACCAGCCGGCCCCAGTCCTCCTTGGGCAGCCCCATCAGCACGCCGGCCACGGCCATCGGCAGCTGGTTCGCGTGGGCCGCGAGGTCGTAGGGGCCTCCGTCGGCCAGCGGCGCCAGCAGATCCGTCACCACCGCGCGGATCTGCTCTCGCCGCTCCATGGTGGGCTTGACGGCCAGTGCCCGCTGCAGCGGTTCGCGCAGCGACGTGTGCCGCGGCGGATCCGTCGCCGCCATCTGGTGGCCGCCCGCCGGGTCGCCCCGGCCGAGGAGGTAGAGCAGGGTGCCGCGTTGCGAGGTGAACGTGGCGTGGTCGCGCAGCACCCGGTCGATGTCCGCGTACCGGGTCACCGACCAGTACGGGTGGCCGTCCTTCTCGTGCCGGGTGACGGGCGTCCGGCGCCTCAGCTCGGTCCACGTCGCATGGGGGTCGCGGTCGCTGTAGAGCGCGGGATCGGCCAGGTCGGCGAGGGCTCCCAGGCCGGCTCCGCCCTGGTGCACCGGGCATCCGGAGGCGATGGGCGGGGCCGGCGTGTGGTGCGGTGAGACGGTCACGATCGGATCTCCCGTCCGGCCAGGGTCTCGCCCACGGCCTCGCTCAGCTCGGCGACGGTGGAGCGCAGATACAGCGCGGTGGCCGGTATCTCGACGCCCAGCTCCTTGTGCATGACGTCCAGCAGTTCGGCGGCCAGGAGCGAGTGGCCGCCCAGGTCGAAGAAGTCGTCGTCGATCCCGACGGGCGCGGTGTCCAGCAGCGCGCTCCACAGCTCGGTGAGGCGCCGCTGGAGCGGCGTGGCCGGAGGAACGTAGGCGTTGGCCACTGCGCGCGGCCGTGGGCCCGCGCTCGTGAGGGCGGAACGGTCCACCTTGCCGTGCGCGGTGACCGGCAGCGTGGTGTGCACCAGGATCGTGTCCGGGACGGCGTAGCCGGGCAGTTCGGCGGCCAGCGAGGCGCGCAGCCGTGCGCCCAGCCCCTCGTCCGCGGTGCCGCTCGGAACGGCATGGCCGACCAGGCGTTTACGGCCGGCGTCGTCCTGTTCGACCACGACGACCGCCCGGTCGACGCCGGACTGCCGGGCCAGGGCCGCCTCGACGGCACCCGGTTCCACTCGGTAACCGTGCACCTTGACCTGCCGGTCGGTGCGTCCGGCGAACTCCAGGTTCCCGTCCGGCAGCAGCCGGGCCAGGTCGCCGGTGCGGTACATCCGCGACCCCGGCGGCCCGAACGGGCAGGGCAGGAAGCGCTCCGCGGTGGCCGCGGGCCGGCCCAGGTAGCCGCGTGCCAGGCCCCCACCCCAGGTGTATATCTCGCCGGTGCCGCCCGCCGTCACCGGCCGCATCGCGTCGTCGAGCACGGCGACCCCGGTGCCGGTGACGGCCGTACCGATGGGAACGGCGTCCGGCGGCGGCCCGCTGGTGGTCCAGCACGTCGTGAACGTGGTGTTCTCCGTGGGGCCGTAGCCGTTGGTGAACGTCAGACCCGGCCAGGCGTCCAGGAGTCGGGCCACGAGTGCGGGCGAGGCGACGTCGCCTCCCGTCACCACGTGCCGGAGACCGGCGAAGAAGGACAACCGGCTCTCGATCAGCTGGTGGAGCAGGCCGGTGGCCAAGTTGACCACGGTCACCCTGTGGCCGGTGACGGTGGCGGCCAGAGCATCGAGATCGACCGGTCCCCCGCCGGGGTGCACCACCAGGCGACAGCCCGCGCAGAGCGCGCCGAAAATCTCCAGCGTCGACGCGTCGAAGGACACCGCGGAGACCTGGAGCACGGTGTCCTCGGGTGTCAGACGCAGCCAGTCCTGCGACACCACCAGACGCAGAACGCCGCGATGGGTCACGCCCACGCCTTTGGGCGCACCGGTGGAGCCCGACGTGTAACACACGTAGGCCAGGTCGTCGGCCGCGCGGGCCTGGGCCGCTGCTGCGCGGTCGGCCCGCGCGGCGGCCGAGGAGACGTTCGCCGGGCCGGTGCGCGAGGGCGCTGTGGCCAGTGTCAGGGTCTCAACGGTGTCCGGCAGCCGTCCGGCGTGCTCGGGTGCCGCCACGGCCAGACGTGCCCCGGCGTCGGCGACCAGCTCCGCCAGACGCCGGTCCGGGTCAGCGGTGTTGAGCGCCAGATACGCGCAGCCCGCCTTCAGCACGCCGAGCAGCGTAACGATCAGGTCGGTCGAACGGTCCATCAACACCGCGATGACGGCGTCTTCGTCGTGCACCCGGGTTCGCAGGCCGGCGGCGAGCCGCTCGGCGCGGGCGTCCAGGTCTCCGTAAGTGAGCGTCCGCCCATCACAGGTCACCGCCGGCGCGTCCGGCACGCGGTGCGCGTGTGCGGCGATGCGTTCGTGGAGCAACGCCTCGCCGGCGTCTGCCGCGTGCGGGCCGGAGCGACTGAACACGGAGCGTGACTCCGCCGGGGTGTCGGCCACAGTGCTGTCGATCAACTCCAGACCACCTCTCACCCTCCGAAGAGCGTGTCCGCCAGCGGGACGACCCGGTGCCGTTCCCGCGGAATCGGCTTCCGCGAAACGACTCTAGGCGCCGCCGACAGCCCGGCAATCCGTGGAACGAACGAACCCGGCACACATTTTTCGATGAGCCCTCATCAGCATTTTGTTGGCATGGCCGAATTGAAGTCGCGATGGCAGCGATGACAAAGTGCGGAATAGTCTCAGATCCCTTGACCGGTGTATCACCGGGACCGGAAGCTGTCCCCTGAAGCAAGGTCAAACCGGCCTCATCACCGGTTCACTGACCGGTCGGCTCCTGCCGGAGCGACCTCCATTTTTTGAAAGGTCCCTGAAAGGTAGACCGCATGCCGGTGCAGGAAATAAATCGCGCGGACCGGGAGCTCGGGAAGGACCTCCTGCGAGCGGCGCGGACGCTGGCTGCCGGCGGCGCCACAGGCGACACCGTGCTGTCCGCTCCCGACGCGAGGCGGCTCCCGCAGAGCCTAGCCGCGGGCCTCGACGAACTCGTCCAGCCTCCCGATCCGCACATCGGTCACCGCGTCGTCAAAGGACTGCTGGACTGCGGTGACCCGGGCCCCACGCCTCTGCACTGGCGGGCGAGCGACCCTCGGCGCAACGCCGATCTCGACATCGCTCTGGCCCTAGTCGCCTCCCGTCTCGGGCGGGTGTTCGGCTGGCGCAACCAGCAGGACGGGCGGATCGTCCACAACATCCTGCCCAGCCCCGGTCAGGAGCGCCTCCAGGTCGGCGCCGGCAGCGTGGTCCCGCTCGCCTGGCACACCGAGGACGCCTTTCACCCGTACCGGGCCGACATCCTGCTGCTGGCCTGCGTGCGCAACCCGGACGACGTCGGCAGCAGACTTTCCAGCGCCACCAGCGCGCCCCTGACGGCAGCCGACGTCGAACAGCTGCAACGGCCCCTGACCGTCGTGCTGCCCGACGACAGCTACGCCGACCGGGAGGCGGAGCTGCGCCGGCCGATCGGGATCGCCACGCTCTGGCACCGCGAGCACGGCGCTCTGGGCATCCGCTACGACCCCTCCTACACGCACCGGCTCACCGACGACCCGGACTTCATCGCCGCCTTCGACCGGCTCGGTCACGCTCTGGAGGCCAACGGCCATGTCGTCCCGTTGGAACCGGGCGACCTGCTGATCATCGACAACGACGCCGTGGTGCACGGCAGGCTGGCCTTCACGCCCCGGTACGACGGCAGCGACCGCTGGCTCAAACGCGTCCTGGTGCGATCACCACGGCCACGCCCGGCCCGCGAGCGACAGGAGCACGGATACGACCAGGAACAGGTTGACGCCCACGCGGGATGACCAGGCGGGATCGGGAGACAGGGGCCGGGGGCCGCACACAGGCGTGCGGCCCCCGGCCCCTGTCTCCCGATCCGCGCCCGAACCCCGGGCATCAGTAACCGCGCGCCGGATCCACGACGTTGCGCAGCGGCCGGCCCGCGCCGAACCGGGTCAGGTTGTCCAGCAGGAGCTCCAGGCACCGCTGGTCCGTCTCAGCTGTGGCGTCCGCGCTGTGCGGCGTGATCAGCACTCCGGGCTCCGACCACAGCGGAGACGACGCGGGCAGCGGCTCGGCGGCGAACACGTCCAGAGCCGCGCCGGCCAGCCGCCCGGTGCGCAGCGCGGACACCAGCGCGACCTCGTCCACCACCGGGCCCCTGCCGACGTTGACCAGCACGGCTCCCGGCCGCAGCAGCGCCAGTTCGGCGCTGCCGATGAGCCCGGCGGTCTCCTCGGTCAGCGGCACGGCCACCACGAGGACATCGAGTCCGGTCAGGAACTCCTCGATCCGCTCGCGCCCGTACACCGCGGACACCCCCGGAACCGGGAAGCCGGAACCGGGGCTGCCGCCCGCACTGCGCCGACAGCCCGTCACCCGCGCCCCGAACGCGTCGAGGAGGCGGGCCGTCCGGCGGCCGATGTCCCCGAGGCCCAGGACTCCGGTCCGCCGGCCGCGCAGCTCCGCGGCGACCGGCACCTTCCAGTCCCGCTCCCGCTGCGCCGCCAGCGTCTGCGGGAGGCCCTTGAAGTGGGCCAGCAGCAGCGCCAGGACGTGTTCCGCCACCGCGCTGCCGCGCGTCCCTGCGCCGTTGGTGACCGTGAGACCGGTCGCGTCCGCGTGCCGCAGCACCGCTTGCGGCACGCCCACGGCCGTGGTGTGCAGCCAACGGCACTCCGGGTGCGCGCCCAGGAACGCCGCCACCTCGGCGTCGTCGCCCTGCCACACGAGTGCGGCGGCGCAGGGGCCGGACGTCTTGCGGTCATCCGGTCCCACGCCCGCCAGCGGGCCTGGCCACAGTGCGGCGACCCGCTCGCACGCCTGCGGCGGCAGCCCGAACAGTCGCAGCCCGTCGCGCTGTTTCGCGGCCACCTAGCCGTGCGCCTCGGCGCGCTCCCGCACGCTGCGCGGACGCAGGTCGGTCCACACCGTGTCGATGTGCGACAGGCACTCCTCGCGCGTACCGGTGCGCCCCTCCTTCTGCCAGCCCTCCGGCAGCGCACGGTCGGCGGGCCATATCGAGTACTGCTCCTCGTCGTTGACGACCACCGCGAACTGCTCGGCGTTTTCCTGTGTTTCCATCACGATGATTCCTTCTCTCACTTCATCCGGTGAGCGGAGACAAGAAACAGGGGAACTCCTCAGGAGCCTATTTCTTGGATTTGCGTAGTCGACAGCGGTGCGGACGTGATGCTCTCAGCGGATTGTTGAGGCGTTTCCGCGAACCTCTGACCGTAGTTGATCCGGCCGTTCATTGCCCCTCGGCTCCCGGCGTTCCTAGGGTTTTACGTGGGCGGTCGCATCGCGGACTGCCGCAGCGCAGTACCGGACGCAAGCGACCAAGTGACGAGCAGAGAGTCTGGGTCAACCGAATGGATCGCACCAAGCATGTGTTGGACACCTGCGTGGTCGGACTCCACCGCCATCCCGCGGTGCGTGAGGCCATAGGCATCACGCACAGCGACGGCGAGCCGGTCGTGTACGTCCTCGTCGAGGACGGCCACGCCTTCGACGTGGCGGAACTGCGCCGGCATCTGAAGCAGGAGGCTCATCCCGTGTCCGACGGGATCGCTCTCGTCCCCGTGCCGGAGCTTCCGCGCGCCGAGGACGGCTCCGTGGACCACGCGGAGCTCCCTGCGTTCGGCATCCTCGGCGGTCTGCTGCCCCTGTGGCGGGAGGCGTTCGAGGACGACGGCATCGGTGCGGACGACGACTTCTTCGCGCTGGGCGGCTACTCGATGCTGGCCGTGCGGCTCGTCGGCAAAATCGCCGACCGCTACGACGTCGACCTGCCGCTGGCCGACTTCTTCGACCTGCCGACCGTGCTGGACGTGGCATACCGGCTGACCGAGCTCGGCGCGCGGCCCTCGGCACCGGAGGTGTCCCCGCACCCGGAGGACGAGCTGAGCCTCGAGGACCTCCTCGCCGACATCGACCGTCTCTCCGAGGAGCAGGCGCTCACCCTGCTGGGGTTGGAGGGCCCCTCGGCCGACGACGCCGCACACGGATGACCACCGGCACCACCGGGCACCGGACCTTCCCACGGAGCTGAGCATGTACCGGATAGATCTGACTGACGCCGACCGCGCGCTGATTGACACCCTCGTCGAGGAGCTGCTCGCCGAGGAGCCGGCGACCGACGAGCAGCTCCTCGACGCCGTGGCCCTGCGCGCGCAGGAGATGCCGCGACCGCTGCGGGCCCGGCTGAACGCCTTCCGTCTCAAAGAACCCTCCGGTGGGTGCGTGATCAGCGGTTTCCGGGTGGACGACGCCGGGATCGGCGCGACGCCCGCGCAGTGGGGCGAAGCCGACGACGACGGTCGTACCCGACGCGAGGACATGTTCCTGCTGATGTGTGCCTCGCTGCTGGGCGACCCCATAGCCTGGGCCACCCAGCAGGACGGGCGGCTCCTGCACGACGTGGTGCCGATCAAGGGCCATGAGCACGCCCAGCTCAACTCGTCCACAGCCGAGCCGCTGACATGGCACACCGAGGACGCGTTCCACCCGTATCGCGCCGAGTACGTCGGTCTCATGTGCCTGCGCAACCCGGACGCGGTGCAGACCACCTACGCGCTCTTCGACGACCTGGAGCTGGACGCGGAGACCAGGCGGGCGCTGGCCGGCCCGCGCTACGTCATCCGCCCGGACAACTCCCACCAGCCGGAGAACCGCACCGCGCGCAGCCGTCTCCAGGCACCGGCGGACGTCATCGAACGCAGCATCCGCAGGATCGACCGGGTCAACGCCGCTCCCGAGAAGGTGCCGGTTCTCTTCGGCGACTCGCGGACGCCCTACGGCCGGCTCGATCCCTACTTCATGGACCGGACGGCCGACGACCCGGAGGCGGCGGCCGCGTTCGAAGCCCTCGTCGAGCAGATCGACGCCAAGCTGACCGGCATCGCCCTGCGACCGGGCGATGTGCTCTTCATCGACAACTACAAGGCCGTCCACGGCAGGAACCCCTACCAGGCCCGCTACGACGGACACGATCGTTGGCTGCGACGGGTCAACGTCACGCGCGACCTGCGCAAGTCCCGGGACGCCCGGGTGAGTGCCGATTCCCGTGTCGTCTTCTGACCCCTGCCTCGCGCCCCTCCGTGCCCAGGCCTCCAGCGAAAGGCGTGACCGCCCCATGAGGAAATACCGGTTGATGGTCCCGGGTCCCACACCGACACCTCCCGAGGTCACCGCGGCCGCGGTGCTGCCCGTCGAGGACGAGCGCACCCAGGCCTACGCCGAGGTGTTCACCCGGGTCGTCGCCAACCTCCAGCGGACTTTGCGCACCCGCGCCGACGTGCTGCTGTTCACCTCCAGCATGACCGGAGCGTTCGAAGGCACCCTGCAGAACCTGTTCGCGCCCGGCGACCGGGTCCTGGTCGCCGCCAACGGCGCCTTCGGCGAGCGCTGGGTCCAGATGGCCACCGCGTTCGGGCTGGACGTCACCGAGGTGCGGCACGCCTGGGGCGAGCCGCTGGACCTGGCCCGGATCGCCGCGGCGGCCGCCGGCCCCGGCCTGAAGGCCGCGATCGCCGTCCACTGCGAGACCTCGACCGCCGTGGTCAACGACATCCGCGGATTCGCGGCCGCGTGCGCACCGCTGATCACCGTGGTGGACTCCGCGTCCGGGGTCGGCGCCTGCGAGTTGCGCACCGATGACTGGGGCGTCGACGTCGTCGTCGGCGGCTGTCAGAAGGCACTGATGACGCCGCCCGGCCTGGCGTTCACCAGCGTCGGCGAACGCGCCTGGGAACAGCACCGGCACGCCCGCCTCCCGCGCTTCTACTTCGACTGGGACGAGGCTCGGACAGCACTCGCAGCACAGGTCCCCCGCACCCCGTGGACTCCGGCCATCTCCCTGATCAGCCAGCTCGACGTGGCCCTGCGGCAGATCCACGCCGAGGGCCTGGACCATGTCCTGGCCCGTCATGTGCGGCTCGGCCGGATGGCTCGGGCGGGCGTGCACGGTCTCGGACTGCGGCTGTTCTCACCGGACGACGACCGGCACAGCGCCGTCACCGCCGCCGAAATGCCCGCGGGCGTGGACGCGACCGCACTGGTCGACCGGCTGCTGGACCGTTACGCCCTGCAACTGGCCGGTGCGCAGGCGCCCTTGGACGGCCGCGTCCTGCGGATCGGACACTGCGGCTTCATGGACGAGTTCGACGTACTGACCGCGCTGTCCGCCGTTGAACTGGGCCTGGCCGAGTTCGGCCACCCGGTGCGACCCGGCAGCGGCGTCACGGCCGCGCTCGAAGTCCTGCACGGCCTGTCCCGCACCTCCGCCACCGCCCAGAGCCGCACCGCGCGCGAGGGTCATCCCGTGCCGTGACCGGCGCCGGCCGGCTGCCGCCCCCGAAGTCTCAACCAGAACGCCCCGAGGACTCGCCGAAGGACCGCGTCCCACTCACGAATCAGGAGCACGCCATGCATCTGCCACGCGCCGCCTTGGAGGACTGGATGCGTGACTTCTACTTCGACACCTCGATCGACTTGGGCAGCAGCGGCGTGCAGTGCTGGTCCCTGGCCGAACTGAGGCGCCTTCTCGGGATCACCGTCGAGGAGCTGGACGGCATCAGTCTGGACGACACCCCCTCCTACGGAGGCGCGGCGCTGCGCCAGGCCATCGCCGACCGCTTCGCCGCCGGTGACACGAACCGTGTGATGACCACCCACGGCTCCACCGAGGCGATCTTCGCCGTGATGAACGCCCTGCTGTCCGCCGGTGACGAGGTCGTCGTCGTGGATCCCGCCTACCACTCGTTGACGTCCGTCGCCGAGGCCATCGGTTGCCGGCTGGTGCGCTGGCAGCTGCGTCCCGAGAGCGGCTTCACGCCCGACCTCGACGACCTGCGCGCCCTGGTCACACCCGACACCCGCATGATCGTCGTCAATTTCCCGCACAACCCCACCGGCGCCCACCTCACCCGTGAACAGTTCGACGATCTGCTGGCCCTGGTGGACGGCCATGACCTGCACCTCGTGTGGGACGGCGCCTTTGCCGAACTGGTCCACGACCGTGAGCAGTTGCCGGACCCGGCCACCCTGCACGACCGCTGTATCGGTCTGGGCACGATGTCGAAGGCCTACGGACTGCCGGGCACCCGCGTCGGCTGGTGCCTGGCCGCGCCGGAGATCCTGGCCCGTCTGGTGCCGCTGCGCGACGCCCTGACGATCTGTCTGTCGCCCGTGACCGAGTTCCTCGCCGCACGCGCCCTGGCCGGCGCGGACCGCATTCTCGCCGACCGCCGTGCCCAGGCGGCTCGCAATCTCGGCCGGCTGGGCACATGGGCCGAGGAGAACGCCGACCTGATGTCCTGGACTCCGCCCTCGGGCGGTGTCACGGCCTTCCCCGCCTTCCGGGGCGTCACCGACACCGAGGACCTCTGCCAGGTCCTGGGCAGCCGCTACGACGTGCTGCTGGTCCCCGGCTCCGGCTTCGGTCATTCCGACCGCGTCCGTCTGGGCTTCGGCGGCGCCGAGGACGCCTTCGGTGAAGGGCTGGCCCGCCTGCGCAAGGCACTGGTGGAACGGCGGGGGACGCGCTGATGGACGTCGCGGAACTCCTCGCCCGGCTCAACGACCTGCCGCCGGAGCAGCGAGCCTTGGTGGAACGGACGCTGCGCGAGCGCGGCGGCCCGCAGACCTGCGAGACCTCGGTCACCCAGCAGGGCTTGTGGCTCATCGATCAGATCAAACCCAACGACCGGCTCTACACGATTGGCTGGCGCCTGCGGCTCGGCGGCCGTCTGGACACCGACGCGCTCACTGGGGCGGTGGACGCGCTGGTCGCCCGGCACGCGGCCCTGCGCACCACGTTCACCGTCGAGGACGGCCGCCCGCTCCAGGCCGTACAGCCCCAGCTCCGCATACCCGTCCCGGTCGACGACCTGCGCGAGCTGGACGGCCCCGCACGCGAACAGCGGACGGAGGACCTGTGCGCCGCAGAGGTCGCCACCGCCTTCGACCTGGAGAAGGGCCCTCTGGCCCGCTTCCGGCTGATCCGCGTGGCAGACGAGGAACACGTTTTCACGATCGTCGTCCACCACATCGTTTTCGACGCCGTCTCGGTGGACGTGGCCCTGCGCGACCTCTCCCAGGTCTACAACGCTCTCGTCGCGGGCGGTGCGCTCCCGAACACCGCGCCCCCGCCCCAGTACCCGGAGTTCGCCCGCTGGCAGCGCCGCCACCTCACCGGTCCGCGGCTGGAGCGGCTGATCGGCTACTGGCGCCGACAGCTCGCCGGCGCACCGGGCCTGCTGGCCCTGCCGACGCTACGGCCGCGCCCGGCCGAACAGTCGCACGCCGGAGCGGAGTACACCGCCGTTTTCCCGGCCGAACTCAGCGAGCGACTGCGCGATTTGGCCCGCGGCGAGCGCAGCACCCTGTACACGGTCCTGCTGGCTGGCTTCCAGGTCGTCCTGTCCCGCTACAGCGGACAGCGCGACATCAGCGTGGGGACCGTGGTCCACGGCCGGGTCCGCAGCGAGTTCGAGCAGATGATCGGCTACTTCGTCAATACCCTGGTGGTGCGCAGCGATCTGACCGGTGATCCGAGCTTCCGGGAGCACCTGCGCCGCACCCGGGCCACGTTTCTGTCCGCCTACGATCACCAGGCGCTTTCCTTCGACCGCCTGGTGGAGGAACTGGCCCCGCACCGCGGCCTCAGCCACAACCCGCTCGTCCAGGTCGTGTTCGAGTCCCACGACGAGGACGAATGGCAACAGCGGACCCATTTCAGCGGGTTGGAGATGGGACAGCTCCTGCCCATCGAGCTCGGCCGCTCGAAGTTCGACCTGAACGTGTCGGCCGTCGAGCGCGACGGCACCATCGACGTGACCGTGGAATACGCCACCGATCTGTTCGACGAGCCAGGCGTCGCGCGCATGGTCGCGCACTACCGGCAGCTCCTCGAGAGCGTCGTGGCGCAGCCGGACACGCCCATCGGCGCCCTGGAGATGCTCCTCCCGGAGGAACGGCTCCTGCTCGCCGAGCAGTCGGCACCACCGGTGCGCTCCGCCTGCCTGCACGACCTGGTCCAGCGGCACGCGATTGCCACGCCCCAGGAGCCGGCCGTCTCGGACGGCGAACGCACCGTCTCCTACGGCGACCTCGACGCCGGCGCGGCCCGGCTCGCCCAGTGGCTGACCACTCACGGCGTCACCCCGGAGACGGTCGTGGCCGTGGCTCTGCCCCGGTCGCCGGACCACGTCCTGGTCACACTGGCGGTCCTCAAGGCGGGTGCCGTGTGTCTGCCCGTCGACCTCCAGGCGCCGACGGACACGCTGCGCGCTGTCCTGGCCGACGCTCGCCCGGCTCTGGTGATCACCGACAAGGCGGCACTCCGCGAGCCGCTGGACGCCGAAACCGTCCTCCTCCTCGACGACGAAGCCCTCACCGCCGACATCGCCGCACTCACCCGCACCTCCCGGCCGACCCACGTCCTGCCCGGCCAGGCGGCCTTCCTGCTGTACACCGGCGCGGACGACGCGGAACCGCACGGAGTGCTGCTCACCCATGACGGCCTCGCGAACGCGCTTGACCACACGGCCGCGACCTTGGCGGTAACGCCGGGCAGCTCGGTCCGTCTGCACGGCGCCCCGGGAACCGACCTCGCTCTCTTGGAAACCTTCACGGCGCTGACCACCGGCGCCCACCTGGTTCCCGCCTCCGCCGACGAGCCGTCGTCCCACCACCTCACCCTCGTCCGCCCCGGACCCGGCGACGGCTCGGGTCGCGTGCGGGTCCTGGCTCTCACAGACGAGGGCCCGGCGGCCCCGGGCGCCCAGCCGGACGGCGAACACGCGCCGGCCATCGGGTACGGGCAGACCGAGACCTCCGTCCTCGCCCTCACAGCCGAGCTCCGGCCGACCCCGTCCGGGCTGCTCCCGGCCGCCCCGGCCGCCGGGGTCCGCGCCCGGGTGCTCGACGCGGACCTGCGCAGGCTTCCTCCGGGCGTGAACGGCGAGTTGTACATCGGCGGCGCGGGTCTGGCACAGGGGTACCACGGCCGTCCGGCCCGCACTGCGGCACGGTTCCTCCCTGACCCCTACGGACCGCCCGGGGCACGGATGTTCCGTACCGGCGATCTCGCCCGCCTGGACAATCGGGGGCGGGTCGTCGTCCTCGGACGCGCCGCCCATCGAGTCCTGGTGCACGGCCTGCCCGTGGAGCCCGGCGCAGTCGAGGCCGCGCTGCGGAGCCACCCGGAGGTGGAGCGGGCGGTCGTGTCGATAGCCGACCACACCGACGGCCCGCGCCCGGTCGCCCACGTGGTGGCAGCCCCGGGCGCGACCGTCGAACCGCAACAGCTGCGCCGGCACGTCGCGGGCCTGCTCGCGGCCCACATGGTGCCCGCGGCCGTCCTGGTGACTGACGATCTGCCCACCGCGCCGAACGGGCGGCTGGACCGGGCAGCCCTTCCCGCGCCCGAGCCTGTCTGCGGACCGGCCGACCGGGAGCCGGGCACACCCCTCGAGGCCGTGCTGCGCGAGCTGTTCGCCGACGTACTCGGCCTGCCCTCGGTCGGACTCGATGACGACTTTTTCGACATCGGCGGTCACTCCATGCTGGCGGCCCGGCTGATCGCCAGGGTGAGCGACGTGCTCAACGTCGAGATGGGGCTGCGGACGCTGTTTGAGGCGCCGACGGTGGCGGAACTGGCCCTCACGCTCCAGAACGCGGACGAACGGCCGGAAGCGGTCCAGGGCGACCTCGACGTCATGCTGCCGCCACGGATCCCGAGTAATCAGATGAGCGAGCTAAGTCTGTCCGTGTCCGCCCTGTCGCCGGAGAAACTTCGGCTGCGGCAGCGCGGCCCCTTCGACACCGACTCGATCGTGTTGCAGGCTGGTCTCGCTGGGGCCGCGCCCGTGCCCGCATCCACGGCTCAACGCGCGTTGTGGTTCCTGGACCGGGTCATGGAGCCGGGTGACCGGTCTGCCTACAATCTGGGCAAAGCGATGACGTTGCGCGGCCCTCTCGACCCGGACCTGCTGGAGCGATGCCTGACGGAGATCGTCCGCAGGCACCAGGTGCTGCGGACCACCTTCACCGCCGAGGACGGCGTCCCCATGCAGGTGGTCCACGACGCCGGCCCGGTCCGGCTGCCGGTGCGAGACGTCAGCGCGCTCCCGTCGGCGGAGCGGGCCGCGGCGGTGCGCCTGCTGGCCGAGCGCGAGCTGTCCCGCCCGTTCGACCTGGCCGAAGAGCCGCTCTTCCACGCGCTGCTGGTGCGCTCGGCCCCGGCTGAGCACACCCTAGTGCTGGTCTTCCACCACGCGGTCTTCGACGGTTGGTCGTTCGGCGTTCTCTTCGACGAACTAGCCGCGTTGTACGCCGCGTTCGGGGCGGGCCGCCTCTCGCCGCTCGCCGAACCGGCGTTGCAGTACACCGACTACTCCGTGTGGCAGCAGACCCGGTTCGACCAAGGCGCCCTGACCGAGGGGCTCGCCTACTGGCGGCGTGCCCTGGCCGGTGCCCCTGGCCTACTGGCCTTGCCGACGGACCGGCCCCGTCCGGCTGCGGCGTCGTACACCGGTGCGCAGTTTGCCTTCGTTCTGCCTCCGGACTTGACGGCCGCCGTCCGCTCCCGGGCGCGCGCGGAGGGCTGCACCCTTTACATGGTGCTGCTTGCTGCCTACCAGGTACTGCTGGCCCGACTGTCGGGGCAGCGGGAGGTCCTGGTGGGATCCCACGTTGCCTGTCGGCCGCGCACCGAACTGGAGGCGCTGCTCGGATTCTTCGTCAACACCGTGGTGCTTCGCGGAGAGGCCGCGGACGAGCTCACGTTCCGGGCGTACCTGCGGCGGACCCGGCAGACGGTGCTCGAGGCATTGGAGCACCAGGACGTGCCCTTCGAGCTGGTCGTCGAGGAGCTCAAGCCGGAGCGGACCCTGAGCCACAACCCACTGTTCCAGGCCATGTTCACCCTCCAGAACACCGGCGCCGAGGACCCTGTGCAGCTTCCCGGCATCGAGGTCGCCCCCTGCGCAGTGACCACGCGCGACGCCAAGTTCGACCTGAGCCTGGACGTGGTGGAGGATGGCGACACGCTACGGTGCGAGATCGGCTACCGCACCGACCTGTTCGAGCCGGAGACCGCGCAGCGGCTGAGTCAGCGCTATGCGCATCTCCTCGCCCAGTTCCTTGCTGAACCGGAGCGGACTCTGGGAAGCGTGGACCTGCTCCTGCCCGAGGAGGCGTCGGGGCTACTGCGACAGGGACTGGGACCGGCCGTACCGGGCGCGCCCACCACGCTGCACGGCCTGATCGAGGAGCAGGTGCGCCGCACACCAGACGCCTCGGCCGTGCTCTGCGACGGCGTCGATACCACCTACGCCGAATGGGACGCCCGTGCCGAGCGGTTGGCCCGCTCCTCGCGGAGGCGCGGCGTCGGGCCCGAACGCGTGGCCGACGTGCAGGTGCCACCTTCGGTGGAGGCCGTGGTCGCCTTCGAGGGGGAGGAACTGTCATATACCGGTCTGAACGAGCGAGCGAATCGTCTCGCGAGGGCCTTGGTCAAGCGAGGCGTCGGCCCGGAGTCTCTGGTCGCGGTCGCTCTGCCCAGATCGGCAGACCTGATCGTCGCCTTGCTGGCCGTACTCAAGGCCGGCGGAGCATACGTACCGATCGACCTCGACTACCCCGCAGACCGCATCGGCTACATGCTTGACGACGCCCGACCCGTCACCATCATCACGGAGACTTCTGTCCAGGAAACAAGCGTGCTGTCCGAGCGGCACGGCGCCGCGGTCCTGCTCCTCGACACCCCGGAGACGGTGTCGCTCCTGACAGATCTGGACAGTACGGACCTCACCGACGTAGACCGCAACGGACCCCTGTTGCCCGAGCACCCGGCCTATGTCATCTACACCTCTGGCTCCACCGGCCGACCCAAGGGTGTGACCGTCTCTCACGTCAGCGTGATCAACCAATTCGCGTGGATGCAGCGTGAGTACAAGCTGACTGCGGCCGACCGCGTTCTGCACAAGACGCCGGTGGGATTTGATGTATCGGTATGGGAGCTGTTCTGGCCTTTGGTGTCGGGTGCCACGATAGTGGTGGCCCGGCCGGGCGGTCACCGGGACGCCCGTTACCTTACTGGGCTCATCCAGGACGAGCGGGTGACAGTCGTCCAGTTCGTCCCCTCGATGCTCCAGTTGTTCCTCAACGACCGCATGGCCCGCGCATGCGTTGACCTGCGTCTGGTGATCTGCATCGGTGAGGCATTGCCATCCGAGCTGCATCGTGCATTTGACGCCATGTTTGACGTCCCCTTGCACAATCTCTACGGACCGACCGAAGCCACCATCGCCGTGACCGCGTGGACCGGACGGCCCATGGGCCCTGACGACGGTCCGACGCCGATCGGCCGGCCCACCGACAACACACAGGTCTACGTGCTGGACGCCTCCCTCCAGCTCGTTCCCACCGGTGTCCCCGGGGAGCTGTATCTGTCCGGTATACAGCTGGCCAGGGGGTACTTCCGGCAGCCCTCTCTGTCGGCGGAACGGTTCCTGCCCAACCCCTTCGGTACTCCGGGCGAGCGGATGTACCGTACCGGCGACCTCGTCAAATGGAACGCCGACGGAACACTCGCCTACCTCGGCCGCACGGACGACCAGGTCAAGGTCCGCGGCTTCCGTATCGAACTCGGCGAGATCGAGTCCGCGCTCCTGACGCATCCAGCTGTACGGCAGGCTGCCGCCACGGTTCGCGAGGACGTTCCGGGTGACAAACGGATCGTCGCGTACGTTGTGCCGACGACGGGCGCCGCCACTGAATCCGCCCTCTTGCGGGCGCATGTGGCGGCGGTGTTGCCGGAGTACATGGTACCTGCAGCCGTGGTGGTGCTGGAGGCGCTGACGCTCACGGCGAATGGCAAGCTCGACCGGGCGAGGTTGCCGGCGCCGACGGTTGACCGGCCGGCGAGGGAAGCCGCCGAACGGCCACGCACCCCGCACGAGCGCCAGGTCGCGGACGCCTGGGCAGAGGTCCTGCACCGGGACGACATCGGCCTGCACGACAACTTCTTCGACCTCGGCGGCAACTCCCTCTCAGCCATGCGGATGGTGGCCCGCATCGAGCAGGCCGGCGGCCGGGCTGTCCGGCCCGCCGCCGTCTTCCAGGCACCCACGGTCGAGCAGCTGGCCGCCCTGCTGAGCGAAGAGGACGCCACGGGCAACGCGTCACCCCTGGTGACGTTGCGTGGCAGCGGTGCTGGGGCGCCCGTCTTCCTCGTCCACCCCATCGGCGGGAACGTCCTGTGCTACGCCGGGCTGTGCGACGAACTGGGCTCGGACCGGCCCGTCTACGGCCTGGTCGCGCGCGGCCTCAGCGACGACGAGGTGCCACGCGACCGCATCGAGGCCATGGCAGCCTCCTACCTGGCCGCCCTACCGAAAGCCACCACCGACCGGCCTTTCCTCCTCGCGGGCTGGTCAATGGGAGGTGCCGTCGCCCTGGAGATGGCCCGGCAGTTCCTCCAGTCGACGGGTCGGCCTCTCCCGGTGGTGATGCTGGACAGCTACCCACCGCATCCAACGGCCCACCTGCATGGCGCCACCGGCGGTGAGCAGGACGAGGTCGCGCTGCTGGCCGACTTTGCCGCAGACTGGGGAGGCAACCTGGACCTCGACTTCAGCCTGTCATATACCGACCTTGCGGAGATCGGGGTGCGCGCCGGCCTCGAGCGGTTGCTGGCACGTGCCAAGGCCGCCGGTGTGCTCTCACTTGACGACGACCTGGTCCTGCTGGACCGCCTGTTCCGAACGTACGCGGCACACGCCGTCGCGCTGGACCACTACCGGCCTGCCACCCCCTACCCGGGACCGGTGACCCTGCTCGCCGCACGCTCCGGGCGGCTGGGTGACGCGGTGGACCACGGTTGGTCCCACCAGGTGACTGGGCCACTGAGCGTTGTGGAGGTGCCGGGAGACCACTACAGCATCCTGCGCGAACCCCAACTCCCGCACACTGCCGCTGCCCTCCGGGCGCAACTGACGGCGAGCGACCCCTCATGAGACTTCCGCACGCGCCACTCGAAGACTGGATGCGCGACTTCTACTTCGACACGAAGATCGACCTGGGCAGCAGCGGCGTGCAGTCCTGGAGTCTGTCGGAGCTGCGCCAACTGCTGGGCATCCACCCCTCGGAGCTGGACGCTCTCACCTTTGACGACAGCGAATCGTACGGAGGCCGGGAGCTGCGCGAGGCGTTGGTGGTCCGGTTCGGCGCCGGGGACACGGACCGCATCATGGCCACCCACGGATTCACCGAAGCAATCTTCGCGGCCATGAACGCCTTGCTCACGTCCGGCGACGAGGTTGTGGTCGTGGACCCCGCCCATCATTCGCTGCAATCAGTCGCCGAGGCCATCGGCTGCCGAATCAAGCGCTGGCGGCTCCGTCCGGAGGACGGCTTCCGGCCCTGCCTGGACACCCTGCGCCCGCTGCTCACCAGCCGCACCCGCATGGTGGTCGTCAACTTCCCGCACAATCCGACCGGCGCGACCCTCACCCGTGACCAGGCGGCCCACGGGCGACGGCACACCGGTGTTCTGCGTCGACCAGCTGGAGACGGCCGGCCTCGGTATCGCCGAAGACCTGCGATCCCGGCTCGCGAATGTCTACACGGCCGTCTCCCGCGGGGCACGCCAGCACGTACCGGAACGTTGGTGCACATCGCCGCCGCCGACCGGCGGGACGGCGGAGCCTTCGTACCGGAGCTGTGGCTGCCGTACGTCGGCGGAGAGCTGGTGCGGCACGTGGCCAACTGCACCCACGAGGAGATGACCCGCCCCGAGGTCCTCGCGCACATCGGGCCCCGCCCGGCAGCACACATCGACCGGGCCGGGCCCGTTGACGGAGCGGATCGGTGACCCGGGCGTACGACGACAGCGATCGGAGACAGCCGTGGCAGGCAAACCCTATGTACTGATCGGCGGTGACCCGGACACGGCCGCGTGGCGCGTCCTGCTGGTCCCGCACTCGGGAGCCGGAGCGGCCAACGCACGCGTGCTGAGCCCGCACCTCCCGCCGGACTGGCAGCTCGCGGCCGCGCGGCTGCCGGGCCGTGAGTCCCGTATCCGCGAGCCGGTCGGGGACCTGGGCACTCTGGCCGCCGATGTGGCGGCCACCGCACGCGCCCTGCCGGGCACGGCACCTCTGCTGGTGGTCGGCGTCTGCGCCGGCGCCGTGATCGCCCTGGAGGCGGTGCGCGCGCTGCAGGACTCCGCCCCGGGACTGGTGGCCGGTCTCGTCACGGTCTCCTACTGGTCGGTGGACCGTCCGCCGCACACCACGCGCCTGCTGCCCGACGGCGACGACACCGCGGAACTCATGGCCGCGGTACGCGGCTTCGGCTACGTCCCCGAGCACGTCGCCGACGACGACATGGCCCACACCTACCTGCCGCTCATCGTCGCCGACATGCGCGCCGTCCAGGACTACCGGAGCGGGCCCGAACCCGTGCTGACCTCTGCCCTGCTGGTGATCTCCGGCGAGGACGACCCGCTGTGCCCGCCCGAACGGGTGGCCGGCTGGGCGCCGTTCGCCAAGCGGACGCGGCAGGCCCGGGTGCCGGGCGGCCACATGCTCCTGGTCGAACGCCCGGCCGAGCTGGTGGGGGCGATCAAGGCGAACCTGGACCACTTCCGGTGAGCCCTCACCGGCCGGCCGCACGGCGCGACGCGACACCCATGAGGCCACACGACGAGGAAGGCGCACGGTGATGGAATTGACCGAGGCAGCGGCCGAAGCGCGGCTGGACCGCCTCCTTCTGCGGCAGTGGGAGCGCGAGCCGGACCTGCCCGCGCTCATCCACGGCGACGTCGTCGTCACGGCGGGCGAACTCGAAGACCGTGTCCTGGCGCTGGCCGGAGCACTGCGCGACCGGGGCGTGGTCGACGGCGACCGGGTCGCGGTCTATCAGCCGCGCTCCATCGAGTTCGTGGTGTCCGTCCTCGCCGTCGTGTTCGCCGGCGCGGCCCACGTCGCCTTCGACGTGGGCGACCCGCCCGAGCGGACCCGGCACGAGATCGAGGACTGCGCCCCGCGCCTGGTCATCACGGATCCGCACGGCGCGGCCCGGCTCGACCCGCCGGTGCCGGTCCTGTCCTTGGACGGCCGCCGGCTGCCGCCGCCGCGCACTCCGCGGCCGCACACCGACGGCGCACCCGAGGCACCCGCGGTTGTGCTGTTCACCTCCGGCTCCACCGGCCGCCCCAAGGCCTCCATCATCAGCCACGCCGCGGTGGCCTCCCGGATGGTGGCCTTCCAAAGCGGCCACCCGATGGGACCGGGCGACCGCGTCCTGCACCACACCACCTGCACCTTCGACCTGTATCTCGCCGAGCTGTACTGGCCTCTGCTGGTCGGCGCGGCCGTGGTGATCGCGGAACCGGGACGCCAGCGCGACGCCGCCCACCTGGCCCAGCTGATCCGTGACGCCCACGTCACGACGCTCTGCTGCGTGCCGTCGCTGCTGGAGCTGTTCCTACTCGACCGCGACGGCGACGAACGCTACGACGGCCTCAAGTACGTCATCGTCGGCGGCGAGGCCCTCGCTCCCGACCTGGTCCGGCGCTTCCACGCGCGCTCCACCGCCTCGCTGACCAACATCTACGGGCCCAGTGAGTGCACCGTCTTCGCCACCGCCTGGACCTGCCCGCGCCACCCGGATCCGGATCTGGTGCTCATCGGCCCGCCGATACCCGACACGACCGTGCACCTCCTCGACGAGAACCGCCAGCCGGTCCCCGACGGGCAGCCGGGCGAGGTCTACATCGGAGGCGTGGGGGTGGCCGACGGATACCTGGGCCGTCCGGAGCTGACGGCCGAGCGGTTCGTCACCGGCGTTCCCGGCACCGAGGGCCGCCTGTACCGCACCGGGGACCTGGCCCGCCGTCACGCGGACGGCGCACTGGAGTTCCTGGGGCGGATCGACCACCAGGTGAAGATCCGTGGGGTGCGCGTGGAGACCGGGGAGATCGAGGCGACGGCGCTGCGCTGTCCCGGGGTGCGCCAGGCCGCCGTGGTCGCCGCGGGTGACGGCAGCGACAAACGGCTGTACGCCTTCGTCGTACCGGAGCCGGACGCGGATCGGGCGGCGCTGCCCGACGAGATGCGCGAACGCCTGGGGGAGTGGCTCCCGCAGGCCATGCTGCCCTCCGCCATCGCCGTCCTCGACGCGCTGCCCCTGACCCAGAACGGCAAGCTGGACCGGCGGCTGCTGTCGGAACGTGCCCTGGCCGAACGCCCGGCGTCGCCCACGCCGCTTCCGGCGGCCACCGACCTCTCCACCCCCGACCGCATGGAAGATCTGGTGTCCGGGATCTGGCGGGCGGTGCTGGGTGTGCCCCGGCTCGCCCGTGACGAGGACTTCTTCGACATCGGTGGGGACTCCTTCCGCGCGGTACAGGTCATGGGCGCCGTCCAGGACGCGCTCGGCCGCAAGGTTCCTCTCGACGTCCTGCTGCGCCGGCCGACCGTGCAGATGTTCTCGGCCGGGTTGCTGGCGCTGACCAAGAACGAAGAGCCCTCGCGCTGACCCCCTTCCGCCTCGCCGTCCGCCCTCCCGAAGAGACCGGAGCTCAGTCATGGCCACCACTTCCGACCTGGACTGCCTGATCATCGGCTACAACGACGTACCGTTTTCGCAGCAGTGGAACCGGGTCAGCAACCGCGGCGCGCGGGATCCCGAGCGCCTGATGTTCATGCGCGACCATCTGCTGTTCGACGGCGAACGGCTGCCGTACATGGACGTGATGAACAAAGTCCTGCACCGTGCGGGAAAGATGGACGAGAACGTCTACATACACGGCGGCGAGACACCCAACCTCGCCGCCCACTACCTGGCCAACTACCTGCTCAGGCACGGCTTCTCCGCGGAGTGCACCAGTCTCTTCGGCTGCGAGCAGGACCGCATCCGCGACATCCTCCAGACCCGGCGCCCCCGCGCCGTGGCGATCACCACCACGTACTACATCATCCCGAACCCGGTCGTGGAGATCACCCGCTTCATCCGCGAGGTGCTGCCCGAAACGACGATCGTGGTGGGCGGCCCTCTGGTCGGCAACCTGCTCAAGGACCTGGAGAAGGACGAACTCTCGGAGGTCCTGGCGTGGATGGACGCCGACGTCTACATCAACGAGTCCCAAGGAGAGTGGACCCTCACCCAGGTCGCCGCGGCGCTGCGCGACGGCGGCGACCTGAAGGACGTACCGAACCTGTTGCTGCCCACCGGTGCCGGTGACTTCAAACTCACCCGTATCAAGGCCGAGGCCAACGTGCTGGACGAGTGCGCCATCGACTGGTCCATGTTCGGCGACAGCCTCGGCCCGACCGTGCACACCCGCACCGCACGCAGCTGCGCCTTCAAGTGCAGCTTCTGCGACTACCCGATACGTGCGGGCGCGTTGACGCTGGCCAGTGTGGAGACCGTGGAACGGGAACTGCGACAGCTCGACCGGATGGGCGTCAAGCAGATGGTGTTCATCGACGACACCTTCAACGTGCCCGGACCCCGGTTCAAGGAGTTGTGCCGGATGATGGCGCGCAACGACTTCGGATTCCAGTGGTACTCCTTCTTCCGCGCGGGCACGGCCCGCGACGAGGAGACCTACAACCTGATGGCGGAGAGCAAGTGCCGCGCGGTCTTCCTCGGCATCGAGGCCGGCGACGACGGGATCCTGCGCAACATGTCGAAGGTGGCCACGCTCGACCGCTACCGGGTCGGCATCGAACGCCTGCACGCGCGGGGCATCGACACCTTCGCCTCGTTCATCTCCGGGTTCCCCGGCGAGACCGAGAAGACCGTCCAGAACACCATCGACTTCATCAACGAGGTCGGCCCGACCTTCTGGCGCACCGAACCCTGGTGGTACAACCACCGCGCGCCGGTGCAGAAGCAGGCGGCCGAGTTCGGGCTCTCCGGACGGGAGTACAACTGGCGGCACAACACCATGGACATCAACGGTGCCGTGGACGCCTGCCACGCCCTGTTCGACCAGGTGACCAACTCACTGTGGATGCCGGGATACAACTTCGACTTCTGGGCGCTTCCCTACCTTCTGGGCAAGGGCCTCGAAATGCCGGACATCATCGAGTTCCACCGGCTGGCCCGGCAGATCATGGACTACAACGACCGCCCGGGTGCCGGTCCAGCACCGGAGATCGTCGACCGGATGTACCACGTCTTCGACAACGCGCCGCGTATCACCGGAAAGTACCGTCCGCCCGCGGGGCGGGAGGCCGTGCCCGCCCTGGCGGCCTGAGCGACGCGACCGCGCGTCGCGCAGTGCCCCTTTCCCGCCTTTCCGCAGCGCCAGACCACGAGGATGGAGCCGCATGACCGCGCCCCAAGACCTGCTCACTCCGGGGCTGTCCCCCGGAACGTCGTTCGAGACCGCCGGCGTGCACGACGTCTTCGCCCGGCGTGCCCGGGAGCATCCCGCTACGACCGCCGTCGCCTCGGTGGCGGGCCCCGACACCGCCTGGGCCGACACCGAGCAGCTCACGTTCGCCGAACTCGACGCGCTCGCTGACCGGTTGGCGCACCGGCTGATCGCTCTGGGCGTCGGCACCGAGTCCCGGGTGGGCATCTGTGTCGAGCCGTCCGTAGGTCTCGCGGTGGCCATGCTCGGCATCATGAAGGCGGGCGCGGCCTTCGTGCCGCTCGACCCCGACTACCCGGCCGCCCGGCTGAGCCACCTGTTGGAGCACTCCGGCGCGGCCGTGGTCGTCGCGCAACCGGAGACGGCGGCGCGGCTCCCGCACGGCAACGCCGAACTCCTGCTGCTGGACGCCGGATTCACGGAGCTCGCCGGTGAGCCCGCGCTGCCGCCGCGGGTGGAGGTGAGCCCGGACAGCACGGCCTGCGTCATCTACACCTCCGGCTCCACCGGCGCGCCCAAGGGTGTGCTGATTACCCACCGTGGTCTCACCAACCTCGCGCAGGCCGCGGCCGGCACCTTCGGTCTCGGGCCCGGTCAGCGGTTCCTCCAGCTCGCCTCCGTCAGCTTCTCCGCCGCCCTGGAGGAGATCTTCCCCGCCCTGCTCAGCGGTGCGACGCTGCTCATGGCCGGCTATCAGCGGGCGCTGCCGACCGTCCGCCACTTCCTGCAGATCCTGGAGCGGTACGCGGTCACCGGCTTCGAGATCACCACCGCCTACTGGCACCAGCTGGCCGACGAATTGGCCGAGTCCGGACAGCGCCTGCCCGACACGGTCCGATGCGTGGTGATGGGCGGCGACCGGGTGCGGCCCGACCGGGTGCTGGCCTGGCGCGAGTCCGGGATCCCGCTGATCCATGTCTACGGCCCCACCGAGTCGACCGCCACCGCCACCTACCACCACTCGGGCCGCACCGCGCCTCGCGCGGACGGGCTGCTGCCGATCGGCACCGCCATCGACAACACAGACGTACGGCTCCTGGACGGCGACCTGCTTCCCGTGGCCAGGGGCGACGCCGGCGAGGTGTTCGTCGCGGGCCGGGCCCTGGCCCGCGGCTACCACCGGGCGCCGGGCGAGACCGCGGCTCGCTTCCTGCCCGACCCGTACGGACCCGCCGGCAGCCGTATGTACCGCACCGGCGACATGGCGCGGCTGCTCCCGGACGGCCAGCTGGAGTTCCTGGGCCGCACGGACAACCAGGTGAAGATCCGCGGGTTCCGGGTCGAGCCCGGCGAGATCGAGGCGGTACTTCAGCAGCATCCCGCCGTACGACAGGCCCTGGTCACCGTGGAACGGCGGGAGGACGGCAGCGAGAGCGCCGTCCTGCTGGCCCACGTCACACCGGCCCCCGGAGAGCGCCCGGCCCAGCCGGACGACCCCCGCGCCGCGCAACTGCACGACTACCTGACCGGGTTGCTCCCGGCCTACATGGTGCCGGCCACCGTCACCGTCCTGGACGCGATTCCGCTCACCGCGCACGGCAAGGTCGACTTCGCGGCGCTGTCGTCCACGGCACCGGGCGGGTGGGACGGCGCCGCGGCCGGCCGGCCGCCCAGGCCGGGCACGGAGGCGGACCTGGCCGCGATCTGGCGGTCGGTGCTCAAGCTCGACCACGTCGCCGCGGACGACGAGTTCCTCGCCCTCGGCGGCAACTCGCTGCAGGCGGTGAAGATCGCGGCACGGCTGCACCGCGAACTCGGCATCGACATCCTGCCGAACGACCTGCTGGCGTCCCGGACCGTCGCCCAACTCGCCGCCCTCATCGACGGCAAACGACCGGACGGGCAACAGACCCCGCAGGCCGCGCAGGTGGCCAAAGAGGTCGAGATCCGCGAGATGGCCCAATGGGCCCGCAAACGCGCCGCCATCGAGGCCTCCCTCGCCCGGTACTCCGACGGCCATCGCGCCGCACCGATCTCACCGGCCCAGCAGGGCCTGTACATGCTCAGCAAACTCGCCCGGGACATCCCGCTGTACAACGAGGCCTGGCAGTGCCGGCTGACCGGACCGCTGGACCGCGGCGCGTTCAACCGCGCGATCGAGGAGATCGCCCGACGACACGAGTCGCTGCGCACCTCCTTCGGTCTTCTCGGCGGCAGCCCGGTCCAGTTCGTTGCCCCGGACAGGGACATCCCCGTACGGTACGTCGACGTGTCGACACGACCGCACGACGTGCCGGCACTGCGCGAAGCGGAGATACGTGAACCGATCGACCCGGCCGTGCCCCCGCTGCTGCGGGTCCTCGTCCTGTCCCTGTCACCGACTGAGCACATCGCCGTGTTCACCGCGCACCACCTCATCGTCGACTTCGTGTCCGTGGACGTCTTCATGGACGAACTCGCCGCCTGCTACACGGCCTTCCACACCGACCGCGACCCGGACCTGCCGGCGCCCTCGCTCCAGTACGGCAACTACGCCCTGTGGCAGCGCAACCACCTGCGGGGAGAGAACCTCGACCGGCTGGTCGACTACTGGCGCGGCCGGCTCGCCGATCCGGAGCCCGAGCCGCTGGACCTCGGCTTCGACCGTCCCGTACCGGAGACCGTCGACTACCGCGGCCGGCGTCTGGCGGTGGACCTGCCCGCCGCCCTGCGGGAAGCCGTCCACACGCTGGCCAGGCGCGAGGGCGTCACCCCGTTCATGGTGCTGCTCACCTGCTTCTACTCCCTGCTGCACGTCCGCTCGGGCAGCGACGACCTATGTGTGGGCACGCCGGTCGCCAACCGGGGAGGTCCGCTCACCGACCGGCTGATCGGCTGCGTCAACAACACCGTCGTCCTGCGCCAGCAGGTGCCCACGGGCGTCCGCTTCCGCGACCTTCTGGCCATGGTGCGCGACAACTGTCTCGGCACCTACGCACACCAGGCGCTGCCGTTCGACCAGTTGGTGGAGAAGCTGGGCCCGCGCCGGTACCCCGGCCGTAGTCCGTACTTCCAGGTGCTGTTCGCGCTGGAGGACGCGAAGGCGCTGGAGCGCTCCTTCTCCGGACTGACCCTCGACCAGAACGTCATCCTGCCGACCGGATACGCGAAGTTCGAATTGGTCTGCGTGGTCGAGGACCACGGCGACCGGCTGGAAGTGGGCCTGACCTACCGCACGAGCCTGTTCGACGAGACCACGGCGCGCGACCTCGCCTCAGCATACGAACGGCTGCTCACCCAGTACACCACCGACCCGGACCAGCCCGTCTCGGCCGGAACGGACGCCGCGGACACCGGCGGCCGACGCACCCCTCTCAGCAACACCGTGGAGAAACAATGACGACCGACGCAACCGACGCGCCCGAACGGCCGGCTCCGGACCGGCCCGTGGCCGAACTGATCAGGAACGCAGCGTACTGGCGGTGGGTGGCCGCCACCATGCTGCACCGGCTCCCTCCCATCATGGCCCCGTTCGCCCTGGTCCTGGCCAGCACGCACTACACTGGCAGCCCCGCCGTGGGCGGCATGCTGGTCGGCTTCACGACGGTGCCCTGCATCCTGATCGCGCCGCTGTTCAGCCGGCTGCTGGAGCGGCTGGGCCGCGAACGGTGGACTCCACGGGTCCTGGCCGCGGGTGGCGTTGCGCGGCTCGGGGTGGCCGGCGGCTTCGTCGTACACGCACCGCTGTGGACCCTGTTCGTCCTGTCCCTCATCGGCAACATGGCCACCTTCGGGGTCGGCGGCGCCATCAGGACCCTGCTGCGCACCACGGTGCCGCAGCGACTCATAGGCTCCGCGTTGTCGCTCGACGCGGTTCTCGTCGAACTCATCGTCATCGGAGCACCCTTCGTGGTGGTCGTCTGCGCCCTCTTCAGTCCCGCGTACGCGCTGGCCGCCATGGGTGCCGCCATGCTGGCCGCCGCGCTGCTGCTGTGGCCGAAGCCGTCCGACGCGGCCGTTCTCCAGGACGCGAACGAGGCCACCGGCAAGCCGGAGAAGGAGGACGACGGAATCGCACCCGGCCTCCCGGACTCGGTCGGCGTCTGGCGCAACCCGACCTTCCTGTTCTGGGCGCTGGTGACCATGGCCTTCGGACACTTCCTGGGCACCGCCGAAGTGGGCGCGCTGCCCCGGGTGACCCTCGACGGCGGCGGCGCCACCGAGGCCGCCGTCCTCACGGCGGTGCTCGGCGGGGCCAGCGCCCTGGCCGGGCTCGTCTACGCCTGGTACGCGACCCGGATCGGCATCGGGCTCACGGTGCGTGCCGTCGTCCTGCTGCTCACGATGACGGCAGCCACACTGGTCATCGCCACGGTCTCGGGCTGGTGGGGACTGGTCGCGGGCTTCGCACTCCTCGGTCTGTGCGCCGCACCGCTGAACTCGGTGATGACGGAGGCACCCGGGTACGTGGTCCCGCAGTCCCGGATGTCGGAGGCCTTCACCATCCTCGTCGCCGCGCAGAGCATCGGATACGCGTTCGCCGGCGCGCTCCTCGCCGGTGTCAGCGTCCATCACATGCTGCTGCTCGGCCCGGCGACCGCGGTCGTGGCGCTGGCCGCCGCCGTCGTGCTGCGGCCCGCTCGGGCCCGGGCCGCCCTGGCCGCCGCCGCACGCTAGCTCCTGCGAAACGAACCGGTGGTCCGTCCCCAGGGGACGGACCACCGGTTCGTCATCGCCGTGCGTGTTCAGCTCGGCGGCCGCAGGGCCGGACGCCTGTTCGCGTAGCTGTGGCCCAGCAGTACCGCTTCGGTACGGGTGCGCAGGTTGAGCTTGGTGAGGATGTGGTAGACGTGGCTGCGGACCGTGGCCTCCTGGACATGCAGCCGATGGGCGATGGCGGTGTTGGTGATGCCGTGACCCAGGGCTTCCAGCACCTCCAGCTCCCGCTCGGTCAGCACGTCCTCGACCTGGGGCAGCGACAGGTGCTCGCGCCGGATGCCGTCCGCCATCCAGGCCACCAGGACCTCGGCGATGGAGGCGGACAGATAGGTGCGCCCGCCGTGTGCCTCCAGCACGGCGGTGCCGAGATCACGCTGGCTGGTGTTGCGGTCCACGAAGCCGCGGACCGCGTACTTCACCGCCTTGCGCAGCGTGACGGCGTCGTCCGGCTGCATCAAGGTCACCACGGCCGGTCTCCGACCGGTCGTGACCTGATCGTGCAGCGCCGTTCCTGCCCTGTCCTTGAGACAGTCGCCACCGACGAGCAGCACATCGGGCCGTGTCTGCGGGGCACGGCTGGATGCCTGTCTCGCCGAACCGAAATCGGCAACGATCTCGATCTGTGCGTAGGAGTCGAGAATCGCCCGGATCCCGGCCCGCAGAATCGGGTCTTCGTCCAGGATGACCAGGCGGACGGGCTGGTCCGTCGCGCGGGGCGCGAAGTCGGCGCGTGGAGGTGCGGTCTGACCCTCCGTCGAGATCACGGTGGACTCCTTGGGACTCATGGCGGCGGTCTCGTCGTGCTCGGGGCGAGCAGAGTTCCAGGTCAGAGCGACTCGACAACGTTGTCCGAGGTCAGAGCGGACTGCGCGGTCCGACCGGAGTCGTGCAGGGCCGAGACCGACCCCATGGAGTCCCAGCCGATGTCGTCTCCCGACAGGGCGACGGAGGCCGCCTTTCCGACGGCGGAGAGGGAAGCGACGGCGAGGACGGCAGCGGCCACGAGGCCCGCGATCTTGGACATGGGAAGTACTCCTCATTCACGATGCGGCATGGGATCCAGATAAATCCCGAGAAGGACGATCCCTTACTTCCGGTGAGTCAGGGATCAATCCGTCTGGTGCGGCGGTCGCCGGCGATCAGCAGTCTGGCCGACGGGCCAGTGCCGATGGAATACCCACCTGGTGGCACCTCCGTGCCGAGGCACCTAGGTGCCACATCCCTGGTCAGCCCACTTCAGGTCAACTCTCGTGTGGTTGAAGCGAGTCCGGCCGGGGCACAATCAGCGCGTTGCGTGCGAGACGGGGGAGGGAAGAAGACAGGAGAAAAACGCGCGGTGACGATGCTAGCTGTTCTGGGCCTCAGCTCGACGGCCGAAGCCGTATACATGACTTTGGCGGGCCGGCCGCAGTCACGGTCCGTAGAACTCGAAGAAGCACTCGGCCTCAAGGAAGACGAAATATCTACCGCACTCGCAGAACTAGCCGAGTTGTCTCTCGTCCGCCCGTCAAGAGAAGATCCCGCGAGCGTCCGCGCGGTGAGTGTCCCGGTCGCCCTCACCAAGCTGATACGCAACCAGGAAGTTGAACTAGCCCGACAGGTACAGGAGTTAGCCGCCATGAGAGCGGCGGTGGCGGAAGCCGCGGCGACCCTCAGCCTCGTATACGACTGCACGGAACGACTGATCGGCATCGACGCCATCGAGACGAAACTTGAGATCCTCGCCCAAGAGGTCGAGGACGAGTGTCTCGCGGTGCTCCCCGGCGGCGCCCAGTCCCAGGCGAGCCTCAACGCCTCCCGCCCTCTCGACGAGGAAGCGCTGAAACGAGGAATCACCCTGCGCAACCTCTATCAGGACACCATGCGCCACGACGAGCCGACGCGTACCTACGCGGAGTGGCTGGCCGAGCAGGGGGGACAGGTGCGCACCGCCACCGTGCTGCCGCCCCGCATGCTGATCTTCGACCGGAAGGTCGCGGTCGTGCCGATCGATCCAGACAACTCCCGTGCCGGCGCGCTCATCACGCGCGAGCCCGGCATCGTCGCCACTCTGGTCGCGACGTACCAGCTGACATGGACCGCCGCCGTCCCGTACAGCAGAGGTCAGAGCACGCATCCGGACCACGGCCTGACGGAGACCCAGCACAAATTGCTGACCCTGCTGGCCCAGGGCATGACGGACGAGGTCGCCGCCAAACGACTAGGAATCGGACTGCGCACGGTACGCCGGCAGATGTCCGCCATCATGGAGCGCCTCGGCGCACAGAGCCGGTTCGAAGCAGGAATGAAGGCGGCGCAGAACAGTTGGCTGTGACGTCTCCGCCTCACCCCGCGCATCCCGCGGTCCTCAACTGCCCAAGCCCACACCGCTCCTTCCTCAACGCAGTCCATCGGTCCCGGCGCCCGGCGGCGCGGACGGGATCGATAAGGACAGTAGGGACGGACAAGGTCGGAGACAACCACGATTCTGCTGAGTCGGCATCAATGGAACGCTGATGACGAACTCTTCGACACCAGAGAAGAAACGTGCCTGCTTAGCCTCGATCCACCGCACGCTGCCACACCCGCTCGGCCACGGCCAGCTCATCGCGCTCAGCTCGTACCTCCGACAGCTGCTTGACCAGTTGCTCTTCGAGTCCGTCCAGCTCCGCACGCCGCGCGGCGATCCGCTCCGACACCTCGGGATCCATCATGGGCCGGAGCGTAGGAGCGGCACCCGCGACGACGGACGGGAATCCACAAACCCACTCCCGCCAGACGATCTACACCCCAGGCTGCCGCCCACGACCAGCACGAGCACCCCGAAACGACATCACACCAGCACCCTGACCAGCCACTTCAAGATGGCGCAGCTTCACTGATCCCCGGAACACCGACACGGAAACCGAACCCCATGGCCCACCCCTCTCCCCGGGGACACAGTGTGGCACTGACAAACGCCCCAGGAGCAGTTGCGTAGGCCGGCCATCCCCAGGAGACCCTGCCGGCTGGGACGTCGCATGGTGCGCCCCGGCCGCACCATGCCAACGGATGGCGGGCGCTGTCGGCCACGCGCTTGGCACAGACGGGGCCAGCTTCTCCACCTACCGCTGCGCCGAGAGCGGTGACTCTGTGCAACGAGCCAGCCGACGCGAGGGATGGCTGATCGGGAGCTGGTATGGCGGCCCAGGACCCAACGACCACGGTGTTCGACGCCCGAGAGGTGTACCTGCAGGTGCCGTCGGTGGGCGAATTCTGCCTAAAGCGACGACAGTTGGGCGTGGGCGGTCTACCGTTTCCCTCTTGGCGATCAAGGGGGCGTAGATGAGGTGGCCGCCAGCGGGGAATCTTAGTGGCCACGGCGGGGAACCTAACTGGCTGCCACTGGGGAATTCCTATGTCGCCGGCGGGGCGGGCGACGAGCACACCCAGGACCTCAACGTCTCGGCGTTCGACGACTGGGGGCTGATCCCGAGGATGCTCGTCGACGGAGCCCAGCGAGACCTGTCCATCGAGCTGTGCGGGCTGTCCCTCCCATCCCCGCTGTTGATGGCCCCCGTGGGTGTGATCGGCCTGTGCGCGCAGGACGGCCATGGTGACCTGGCCGTGGCGCGAGCCTCGGCGCGGACCGGTGTTCCGATGATCGCCTCCACGCTCACGGTCGACCCCATGGAGGCTGTCGCGGCTCAGATCGGTGACACCCCGGGCTTCTTCCAGCTCTACCCCCCGAACGACCGGGAACTCGCCGAAAGCCTGGTGCAGCGGGCCGAGAAGGCGGGTTTCCAGGGGATCGTCGTCACGCTGTACACCTGGATCCCCGGGTGGCGGCCTCGTGACCTCAGCCGCTCGAACTTCCCCCAGCTGCGAGGGCTGGCCCTTGAGAACTACTTCAGCGACCCGGTCTTCACGTCCCGGCTGGCCAAGTACCCGGCAGAGGACCTTCAAGCCGCCGTGGGAGCCTGGGCGATGACCTTCGGCAATCCGCGGCTGACGTGGGACGATCTCGCCTGGTTCCGTTCCATGACCGACCTGCCGCTGATCCTCAAGGGAATCATGCATCCCGAGGACGTCCAACGGGCCGTCGACGGCGGTGCCGATGCGATCTACTGCTCGAACCACGGTGGACGCCAGGCCAACGGTGGCCTTGCCGCACTCGACATGCTGCCCGATGTCGTCGAAGCCGCCGGCGAGACTCCGGTGATCTTCGATTCGGGCGTGCGCTCCGGCGACCACATCGTGAAAGCCCTGGCGCTGGGAGCGCGAGCGGTGGCGGTGGGGCGGCCCTACGTCTACGGTCTGGCGCTGGGGGGCGAGGACGGAATCGTCCACGTGCTGCGTTCCCTCCTCGCGGAGGCCGACCTCCTCATGGCGGTCGACGGCTACCCGAAGATCGCAGACCTCAGCCCCTCCGCTTTGCGGCGACGCCCGTAGTACGTCGACGGGACCCTCGACGACCCCGCTCTACGGAGCATCGAAGCACATCGAATTCTCAGCAGCGTTCCCGAACCGTGGGCCAGGCAGTCGCAATCAAGGGCGACCGAACCGGACTGCGCACCCGGCAGCGTGCAACGGCGACAACAGACACCTCACGCGGCTAAGTGTCAAGCTGCGGCGGCAAGTTGAACTGGGAACGCGGTCTGTTCATCGAACAGTTCGTGTTTCTGGAGGCAGTGGTAGAGCTGGCCGATCATGCGGTTGAAGAGGTTGCGCTGGGCGGCTGCGTGCCAGTCTCCGTGGTCGTCACGACGCCGCCGGTAGTGCGCTTTGGCGCCGGGTGAGGCGGTGATGGCGGAGAAAGCCCAGAGGTAGCCGACGTGGTTGAGCCGGTCGTTCTTGACCCATCGACGGGTGATGCTCGACTTCTTGCCGGAGGCCCGGGTGATGGGCGAGGAGCCCGCATACGCCTTGAGGCCGCGGGCGTCGGCGAATCGTGTTCGGTCGTCCCCGATCTCGGCGAGGACCCGGGCGCCGAGCTGGGTGCCGAGCCCGTAACTCGCCGTTGTCGTCGACCAAGGCGACGTCGTGTGCCGTATGAATCTCGGGAGGTGCGATGACGGGTCCCCTCGACGGCGTGAGAGTTCTGGACGTCAGCCAAGTGATGGCTGGCGCCTACTGCGCGGCGCTCCTCGCCGACTTGGGCGCCGACGTGATCAAAGTCGAGCGTCCGACCGGCGACGAACTGCGTGGCTGGGGAGCCGATTTCCCTGGCGGCCAGTCGCCGGCGTACATGGCGGTGAACCGGAACAAGCGCGGGATCGCCCTGGACTTGCGGGACAAGCGGGGTGCCGACGCACTGCGCAGGCTCAGCGAGGGAGCTGATGTCCTCGTCGAGAACTTCAGGCCCGGGGCCATGCAGCGGCTCGGCTGCGACTATCCGAGCCTCGCCACACGGAACCCCGCACTGGTCTACTGCTCGATCTCGGGATTCGGCCAAGACGGCCCGCTGGCCGGCCGAGGCGGGTACGACCTCATCGCCCAGGGCATGTCCGGGATCATGAGCGTCACCGGGGAGCCCGGCGGCGAGCTGGTCAAGGCGGGCGTGCCGATCTGCGACCTTGCCGCGGGGACCCTGGCCGCCAACGGTGTGCTCGCCGCCTATGTCCACCGTCTGCGCACCGGCGAGGGGCAGTACGTGGACACCTCACTACTGGAGGCCGGCATCTCCCTGATGGTGTGGGAGAGCGCTGTCCTGTTCGCCACCGGACAAGTAGCCGGCCCGCTCGGTTCGCAGATGCGGCTCGCGGCCCCCTACGAGGCGTTCCGGACCGCCGACGGCTGGCTGACCGTCGGCACACCCAATCAGCGGATGTGGGAACACCTCGTGAAGGCCCTCGAATGGCCGGGGCTGGGGGCGGACCCGCGATTTGCCGACCCGATGTCCCGCCTGGCCAACCGCCCGTCGCTGACGAAGGAACTGCGGAAGAAGTTCCTGGAGCAATCCACCGAGCACTGGATGGACGTCCTCCTGCCACACGGCATTCCCGCCGGACCCGTGTACGACATCGGTCAGGTCTACTCCGATCCCCAGGTCCGGGCCAGGCGGATGCTCGTCGAGGTCGAACACCCCACGGCGGGGACGGTCAAGCACATCGGAGTGCCCGTCAAGCTCTCCCACACTCCGGCAGCCATCCGCCGTCCGGCCCCGCTGCTGGGCGAGCACACCACCAATGTGCTGACCGAGGCGGGCTTCAGCCCGTCCGAGATCGAGGCCCTGCTCGCCGCGGGCGTGGCCAAGGAGGAGAAGTGAGCGCAGTCCAGCTGCGGCACCACACCCCGCACGTCGTGGTGATCACACTGAGCAACCCGCCCGTCAACACCCTCTCCTGGGAGAGCCGGGCCCACCTGAAGACAGCCATCGACCGGCTGGAGAAGGACCAAGAGGTTCGTGCCGTCGTCCTCACCGGAGCCGGAGGCGTGTTCACCGCCGGCGCAGACCTGGTCCAGGACCAGCGAATGAGCCGAACCGAACTGCCGGACTTCGTAGGGGACTTCGAGCGGATCGTCGACGGCCTGGAGAGGTTCCGTGCCCCGGTGATCGCCGCGGTCAACGGGCCTGCCGTCGGCGGCGGGCTCGAGCTGGCCCTGGCCTGCGACATCCGCGTCGCATCGAGCGAGGCGTCCTTCGTCGCGGCCGGGGTCAACGTGGGCCTCATGGCCAACTTCTGGCGCCTGGCCAGGATCGTGGGACTCGGTCCCGCCAAGGAGATCCTCCTCACCGGCGAACGCTACGGAGCCGAGCGGGCCGCGGCCTGGGGACTGGTCACCGAGGTGTGCTCACCCGAGGCGCTCATGCACGTAGCGCTGGCGAAGGCGGAGCGGATCGCGACTCGCGCCCCCCTGTCCGTCGAGGCCACCAAGCGCTGCGTGAACGACGCCCTGGAGATGAACCGGGACGAGGCGCACCGGCGGCAGGTCGACGAACTGTCCGAGTTGTTCCTGAAGAACGACCACAAGGAGGCACTGCGTGCCTTCTTCGCCAAATCGTTCGGCGAATACCACCGGCACTGATCCAGAGGAGAAGATGTTGCACAGCTCTGTCTTGACCACCGTGGTGTTGCCGCTCGCCCTGGCGGTGATCATGCTCGGCCTGGGACTGTCCCTCACCTTCGCGGACTTCGCCCGCGTGATCAGCGTGCCGCGCGCAGTGGGCACGGCACTGGCCTGCCAACTGGTATTGATGCCCGCGCTGTGCCTGGCCCTGCTTGCACTGACCGGCGCGGACACCGACACCGCTGTCGGGATGCTCCTCCTGGCCGCATCGCCCGGCGGAACGCTCGCGGCCGTCTACAGCCACTTCGCCCGCGGTGACATCGCGTTGAACATCACCCTCACCGCGGTCAACTCGCTGCTCGCCGTGGTCACGCTGCCGCTCGTCATGTGGGGCGTGACCCGCCACTACCTCGGCCACGCCCACAACATCGGCCTGCAACCGCACGGCGTCCTCACGCTGATCGCCACCGTCGTACTGCCCGTCGCCCTGGGTATGACGCTACGGCGCCTTCGCCCGGGCCTGGCGCAGTCCCTCAAGCGTGCCGTACGGATCGTCGCGCTTGTCGTGTTGTTGGTGGTCGTCGTGGGTGCGATCCTGCACAACTCCCGCGAGCTCGGCCGGTCCTTGAGCTCCATCCTTCCGCTCACGGCGGCGTTCAGCGTCCTGAACCTGGTCATCGGCTACTGGGTGCCCCGTCTCGTCCGCGTCGAGCGGCCCCAAGCCGTCGCCTCGTCGATGGAGATCGGCATCCACAACGGTGCCCTCGCCGTCGCCATCGCGCTCAGCCCCGCGTTGCTGAATATGCCGGCTGCCGCAGTGGCACCCGCCATCTACATCCCGGTCTCCCTCCTCACCGCGGCGGTGGCCGTCCTCCTGCTCGCCCGGCGGACCTGCTCACTCCCCATGGTGGAGTCGGTGACTAGCACCTGACGGCCCCATGTTGGGCGGTGGAGGGTGGTCCTGCCACCCCCACGGCCCGGCACACGTCTTCATGGCACCGCCACTGGTCGGGCCTGGGACCGGCTCGCTCATATCCTCAAACCCTCAGACCTCCCAGGCCATGGACGTGTAGACCCCCTGGATCAGCTCCTTGAGTTCCTCATCGCGCACGGAACGAGCAGAGGGAGTTTCGAGGCGTTTCTTGTGGGCGTAGTACGTGGAAGGGGCGATCTTGCAGCCGTGCTCGGTGAGGGTTCTGCAGATCGGCTCGACGCCGCCGAAGCGGTCCCGGTGCTCGTCGATGAACGCTACGAGCGAGTGTGTGGCCGGTCGAGCTCGGCCGCGAAGAAACTTGCCGCGGCCTTCAGGATCTCGTTGGCCCGCTTGAGTTCGGCGTTCTCCTTCTTCAATGCCCTGAGCTGGGCGGGCCCCGCCCACCGGCGAGCGACTCGCCGTCGCGGCCAGCCCAACCGCCTGGCTGCACGGTTCCGATGTCGCCGGATCCGCTGGGAGAGGAGAGACGATATCCACGGAGCTTTCCTCGGCCTCGCCACCTTTCTCATCACCCACCGACAGGTTCAGCGCCTTTGTGCTCTTGGCCCGAAAACGGTTATGGCTGGGCCGGAACGGTGAGATGTTCACCGTTCCGGCCCAGCCGGTGATGCCGGAGGATCAGAAGGGGGCCGGAGGCCGAGGAAGTGCGTTAACGGCCTCGATGACGGCGTTGGTGTGCACGTCTCCGAGTTTGTCGAGGGCGATCACGCCGGCGACGAGACCGGCGGCGGCGAGGGCGGTGGCCGCGCCGCCGGACCCGGCCGTTGCCGTGACGGCGAGGCCGACGAGCCCAATTTGCGCCGCGCCTACGAGTTGGGAGACCAGGAGGGAGTCCGCCGCGACCAATGCTGCGTACAGCCCGCTGCCGGTGGAGTTGTAGACGGCGACACCGCGGTCATATGCGATGAGGCCTGCGAGGGCCTTGTTGACGCCGGGGATCGCGGCCAGGGCCCTTGAGCGCCCGCCGGTCGACTTGATGGCCTCGTCGGTCGCCTCGAGCAACGTCGAGGCGGCGCTGCCCCAGGGCGCCATCTGCACGCTGTTGAGATCGGCGGTGCCGCCGCCGAACAGGCCCCCGTGGATGAGGCTGCCGGTCGCTCCGGTGCGGGGATCGAGGGTGGCCCATGCCGAGCCTGTCCACCGGAGGTAGGTAACGGGGGAGGTGGTGGCGATGACGGCGGAGCCGTTGCGTGCCGCCGACGCGATGAGGTCGCGGTCGACCTGGCTGAGATTCAGCTTGGCGCTGACGGTGTCCGCGAGGGCGGGGTTCAACGCGGCCAAGGGGATCTGCTGGGCCAGGGCTTGGCCGTGCAATTCGACGGTGGAGACCGACCGGGTCTCCTCGGTCGCCTCGAAAATGGCGCTTTCCAGCTGGGAACCCATCAGCCCGGACTGCAGCATGGTGTCCACGGCCGCCTGGGTGTTCCCCGACCGGGACACCGAGGAGTACACCATCCCCTGGGCGTCCATGAGCATGCCGACGCCAAGAGTGGAGATCGCCGTGTCGCCCGAATACTGGAAGGCGGGCATGAACATCATCAGCAGCTCGCGAGGCGGGCTGGCCATCCGGACGTTGCGCTGGTTGCTGATGGACGCGTTGAAGGCGTCGACCGACAGGTAGTACTGCTGTGCGTGTCCGTCCAGGACCGCGCCGATGACGTTCTCGAAATCCACGTCGGCGCCGTCGTTCAGCCGCTGGTAGGTGCTCTTGAAGCCGGCCTCGCGACCGGCGAGAGTGTGCCCTGTCTCGCTGCCGGTGCTGATGCCGACGTTGGCGTAGGTGCCTGCCGCGATGCTATGGGTGTAGGTGCGGACGCCTCCCGCCGGGTCGGAGAGTGACACCGCGACCTGCTGGTACTGGCCCATGGTGACCGGGCCACCGGTGGCCTGCTTGTTGCCGTTGAGGTACATCACCGGGCGCAGGTCCACCAGGTAGGGGGGAACCTTGGCCAGGCCACCGTTGTCGTTGATGGTCTCGGCGTCGGCCGCTGATGCCGACACGTAGGCAATCGTCAGGCGCTGGGTGGCCATCCGGTAGGTCGGCACGGTGACCGTGGTCTGATCCGCGACAGTGAGCCGGACGAAGTGATAGTCCCCAGCGGGGATATCAGCCGTACTGGACACCACCTTGGTGATATGCCCGGGCGGGCCCATGGCTGTTGACTGAGAGGGCACCGCCGCGACCATCCCGCCGAAGGCGTCGCCGACGGTCGCCCTATCGCGCACCATCTCCTGGAGCTTGGCCGACAGCTTCTGGCGCCACTGGACCTGCACGGCCTCCAGCTTGGCGGCGTCCACTCCGGTGACGGCCGGATAGTCGGGGTCGGTGTCGACCAGGTCCGCGGCGAGCTGCTTGAACGCGGCCGGCGTCGCGCCGGTGACCTTGGCGAGGTTCACCGGTTTGATGAACTTCAGCGGCTTCAGCGAGGCGTCGAGACGGACCCAGCGCGGTTTCGCGGGGGGATTGTCACTCTGCCCATACTGCGCGGTGCGATCGGCTCCATTGCCGTCGCGGGGCCGGATATAGGCCTGAACCCAGATGTGCCCGACATTGACCGCCACCGGTTTGTTCGCAGCGTCGGTTTCCACGCTGACGGGCGTTCCCAGCGACGCGGCGAACTGCACCGCGGCGTCCACATCGGTGAAGTCGCCCATCGCCTGCCGGAACTGTTTGACCTTCATCTGGACGACGCCGCGCTCGTAGCGGGTCTCGACCCCGCGGGCCCGAAGGAGCGACGACAGCAGCAAAGACGTGTCGTGCGGGGAGCAGACCCTCGTCTGCAGGCAACCGCCGGCGCCCTGGGCGACGCCCCAAACCGGGACGCTGACGGTGTTCTTGCGCACCCACGAGTAGATGCTGGAAGGGGACTTGAGGTCGGCCGCCAGTTTCTTGATCTCGGCGGAGGAGGTGACCGACTCCTGGCCCACGTCCGCTCCTGCGGGGGCGTTGCTCGGCAGGCTCGGTGTGTCACCCGTCCGGGACACGCGCACGGAGGGCAGCGGCCGTCGGGCCGTGGAGTGTGGGGCCTTCGGCGGCTGCTTCAACAGGGCCGCGGCATTGTTGGCCAGCCCCTGGGACGAGCCGCTCTCGTTCAGACGCCTGTAGCCCGACGACAGTGAGTTCTCGATGCCCCCGATCCGTCGGCGCGCGGCCGGGGTCGCGGTCTGTTTCTGCGCCGCGAGCAGCCCTCGGACCTCATCGTAGGCAGGTGCTAGGCCACGCCGGTCGCCGGTCGCCGCCGCCTCCAGCGCTGCTGACCACTTCTGCCACCCTCCCTGGGGCGGGGACGGCGTCGGCGCGCTCCACGCGGGGGCGCTCAGCGTTCCCGTGAGCATCACCCCCGCGACCCCGGCCGCGTACAGCCTCCATCGGTGTCTCCACTCCCGGTACCCCATGACAGCCCCAGGCCTCTCCGTACACAGATCTCCTCCGATAGCGTTCGGCGGATCTCTTCAGAAGCGATCAGTGATGATCGCGCTCGGACGGTCAGGAGAGTACGTTTCCGGCCACGCAGTGTCACGAATAGCGGCTCTTGGATTACTGTAAGTGGCGCATGGGTTGGGGCCGTCAGCGTGTCGAGCAGGGGATCAACGGACCACACCTGTTGCCTGCTTTCGGCGCATTCCGGTTGGCCTCCTTCAAGTTCCCGAGGCCGGGCTCGCCCTCATTCTTCGCCCTCGACGTCTTCGGCTGGCGTTAACGGTTTGAGGTGGGGTCCGCAGCGCGGAAGCAGTCGCCACCGCGGCAGTTGGAGCCGCCGAATCCCAGCACACGGCCGTTCCCGGCGAAACAGCCATCGCCGAGATGGTGCGAACTCTGGCCGAGGAAGTCATGGCCCTCAACGACAAGATCAGCCAGACCGACCGGCTCATCGCGAGCCGGTTTCGCCTCCACGAGCTCGCCGAAGTGATCGAGAGCATGCCCGGCATCGGCCCCCTGCTCGGTGCCGAATTCCTCGCCGCGGTGGGCAGCGACCTGGAGTACTTCGCAACCCCTGACCGTCTGGCTGCCTTCGCCGGCCTGGCGCCCGCACCACACGACTCGGGCAAGAAGAACGGCAACTTACACCGACCCCGGCAATATCACCGCGGCCTGCAACGCGTCTTCTACATGTCCGCCCTGATGAGCATCCGCTACGACCCCAACTCCCGCCAGTTCTACGACCGCAAACGCCGTCAGGGCAAGCGACATGTCCAAGCCGTCCTCGCCCTCGCCCGCCGACGCGTCACCGTCCTATGGGCGCTGATCCGCGACCGACGGAGCTACCAGATCACGCCCCCGGTGATCGAGACGGCATGACAAACCTCATTGGGAAGCCACTGCCTCCTGCTGTGGTTCGGCCGCAGCAGGCTCCGCAGCGGCCGCCGTGGTGTAGAAGACGGATGAGCCCTGCTTGGTGCGGTGTGCGTGGCTCTTGGCGACCAGGTTTTCGAGAGTGGTGCGCACGACGGTTGTCTTGATGCTGCGGTCGGGGTGGGCTTCGGTGAGCGCGGCGGAGATTTCGGCGGCGGAACGCGGCTCGCTCTGCTGGCCGAGGTGGCCGCGGATCAGGTCGACGAGGGTCGGCTTGGTGGCTGTTGTGGATGCCTGCGCGGGCGAGGCCTTGGAGGCGGTCTTCTTGGGCGCCGACTTCTTCGTACCCGTGGCGGCTGCCTTCTTCGGCTTGCTCTGCCCGGGTGCGGCGGAGGCCTGGTGCGGCACGGCAGGCGCGACCGTGGTGTCTGCCTCGGTGGTGGGGCGTGCGCCGCCGAGTGCCTGCTGCATGTTCACCAACACGGTGTGGTCGTGCTGCAGGGCACGCAACTGCTCCTGCAGGGCCTCGATGTCCGCAGCGACACGTTCCTGCTCCTTGGCATTGCGCTCAAGGTCGCCCGACACCTGGGCGAGGTACTGCGAGGTCAACTCTGTGGCGTGGGTCTGGCTTTCCGGCATGACAGGTGCCTTTCTTTTGGTCCGCGGGCATGGTGGTGAAAGGACTGGGTCATGTCCGCGATCGGATGGAGAGCGTGTCCCGTCGGTGATGGCCGGGCCACCACGGGACACAACTGCCGCGGCCTGCGGAAGTGTAGAGATAGTACGCACGAGTGGAACTGGATGTTCCTGTCGAGTGATGCCTCGCTCTCCCAGGCAGGGTGAATCGTTGGCGCATGTGAGCTCGAGTCATCCAAGGGCCCGCTTGGTGGGCGTGGAGGTCTGTGTCTTGGCCGCGTCGTCTTCGGCTTGCTGGTAGCAGGGGCGATGGCGCGGTGAGGCCGGGCCGGTCGGCGAGGTCCACGTTGCCGGAACCGGCGGCGTGGATGACGAGGCCGGACGGCTGGTGGATGGTGTAGGCGACGCCGGTGGCTTTTTGGCGGCGGTAGACGAAATCCAGTGGGTTCGGGAATTCTGAAGGTGGTCGATCAGCGAACCCGCTGGTGATCTGAGGTGTAGCCACCGGGTGGAGGGTGAGTTCGGGGCCGTGAGTCTGCGACCTGGGAGGCCGACGGGCTTGCCATCCACACCAAGCAGCAGTCGATGACTTCACCGTCGACGCCACCACGCGCTCGGTTGGCGAGGTTGCCGCCGAAGTGATCGAGAAGGTCGGCTGGCTATGACGCAGCTTCTATGCCTGCGTCGGATCCTGCCCGGTCAGCAACGTCAGGCGGCGGCGACTTCCTGAATCCCGCATGAATACGCAAGTTACTGGCCGAACTAGCGGAATCTGCCAGTAACTCAGAGGACTCGACACGGACGAAAGGAAGCCAGCACGGGGGCTCTCACCTCCTCACTTGCCCTGTTCTCTTCATCAGGACAGCCGAGGAACCCGCGTGAACTCCATTTACGACACCGACATCAACGCGGTCTGTGTGCGCGACTTCGACCGTGCCCTGAGCGCGGCCCGTGACGCCGACGAGGCTCGGGCGAAGGGCGCGCGGCAACCTCACCTCGGGGTGCCGATGACAGTCAAGGAGTCCTTCAACGTACGTGGGGTTGCCCACGACTTGGGGCATTCCTGCGTTCGAGGGCTTCATGGCGACCGAGGACACCGTGGCAGTCTCCCGTCTCAAGGCGGCCAGCGCGGTGATCCTCGGCAAGACGAGTTCGATGCTCTTCCTCACGTTGGGTGAGGTCCGTAGATTGAAAAAAATAGGAGAGTTCAGTGGAGGCCGAGATGCTGTTCAACGGGCTGCCGCAAGGATCAATGGCCAAGCTGGAGCGCCCGGGACCGCTGCGCGAGCGGGTGTATGAGGCGCTGCTGGAGCTGATCAGTTCACGGTCGCTGCACCCTGGCCAGCGCCTGGTGGAGAGCGAACTCGCGGGCCACCTCGGGGTCTCCCGGCAGCCCGTACGCGAGGCGCTGCAGCGGCTGAACACCGAAGGGTGGGTGGACCTTCGCCCCGCCCAGGGTGCTTTCGTCCACGAGCCGACCGGGGACGAGACCGACCAGCTCTTTGTCGTCCGCGCTTTGCTGGAGACCGAGGCGGCGCGCCTGGCCGCGGTCGGCTCCTCGGCCGAGGGACTTGAGCGGCTGGACGAGCTGTGCGCGACGGGCGAGGCTGCGGTCGCCGCCGACGACGTGGACGCGGTGGTGATCGCGAACGCCACGTTCCACGCTTGTGTCATGGAACTGGCCGGGAACGCAGTGCTCGCGGAGCTGGCCGCCCATGTCGAGCACAGGGTCCGCCGGTACTACACACCCATCGTCCGCCAGGCTTGGGTAGAGCATCGTGAGCTGATCGCGGCCATCGCCGCCCGCGATGACGCACGCGCCCAGCAGGTCATGCGCGCCCACACCGAGGACGCCAGGACACGCTTCCCCCCAAGGCCGGGTAGTTGAACGGACGGGTGTCGGTAACGGCTGAATCGTGGACCGTGGGCACCAGATGAAAAGTGGACCTCACCCTCAGGGAGCGTTTCCTGCGGCAAGCGCGGACGGCCCGGGCACTGCAAAGTGAGACAACCGGTGACGTTGTCGGGATACTGCCGTCCTAGGGAGTGTCTTCAAAGTCCCGTCTGCCCGGCGCTGTGTGGTGCGCACGCTCCCTAGGGCATTCCGGGAGGGACGGGCTCCGCGGTACCGCGCCGCGCCACGAACACGAACTCCCTGCCCGGCCGGTCGGGTGCGTCGCGTACGTCCTCGACGACGGCCCACCGGCTGAGCTGGCCTATGAGGACGACTCAGGGCCGTCCTGGTCGAACTGCTGGCGCCGGCGCTGAAAGCACCACCCTGAAACCGGCGGCCTGACATCGATAGCCCCTCCCTGGTCTTCGAGGGGGAAGACGCGGCCACCTGGTCAATGTGCTGCCCCCTGTCTGCCGGCGACGCAGTCGGCTTCTTCGCCGGTCCGGTCGATGAGGATCATCGCCACATCATCCGCCAAGCGGCCCTCGGTGTGATGGAGCAATTGCTGGTGCAGGCCTTCCAGGAACTCCTGGGGTGTATCGGCATGCATCCCTTCCATGGCGTCCGGCAGCGCAAAGAAGCTGTCGTCTCGATTGCGGGCCTCGACCACGCCGTCGGTATACAGCAGCAGACGGTCACCGGGCAGGAACGGATAGCTGTCGGGCTTGACGGGAGAGTCGGTGATGAGGTCTTCCAGGCCGAAGGGCGGCAGTGGGCAGGCGGGCATCAGGGCATGAACCTGGCCCTGGTGCAGGACCAGCGGAGGCGGATGGCCGCGGTTGACCAGCCGTACCACGGGTTCGTCCGGCAGCACCTGGGCCATGAGCGCGGTGGTGAACCCCTCCATCAGGGCTTCCTGATCGAACGCACCCGGCACGGCGGCCTCCCGTTGCAGCGCAGCCGCGCAGTGGTTCATTACCTCCACCGGGTCATCCTCGTAGTGCACGGCCTCCCGGAAGGCGCCCAGCACCACCGCGACCGCGCGCATGGCATTCAGCCCCTTGCCCCGCACGTCCCCCACGATCAACCGGACGCCGTACCGGGTCTGAACGGCCTCATACAGATCACCGCCGACCTGTGCTCCCGTCTCGGCCGCCAGACATAGGCTGGCTGCCCGCACCGGGCCCAGCCGTGCGGGGACAGGCCGCAGGATGACCTCCTGCGCCGCCACCGCGATCCGGCGGACCTGGTCCAGCTCGATCCTCCTGCGCGTGGCGATGGCCCAGCTGGTCATGACACTGGCCACGGACACCACCAGAATGGCCATGAAGTTGGTGTAGACCTGCTGGGTGCCCCATGCGTGGTTGTAGGTGGCGGTGGTCACGCTGACGGCCAGAGCGAGGCAGGCCGTCGAGAGGGTGCCCTTGGGGCCCATCGTCACCGCGGCCAGCGCCGGCGTCGCAGTCAGCACAGGGCCGGTGTACAGAAAGTGCGCCGGCGACAGCTCAGTCCCCAAAACGAGCAGAGCAAGCGCAATGGGCACACACCGCGCGAGCGTGAAGAGAACCCTGTTCTGGCCGTCCGCTCCCGACCGGGGAGATGAGCGGAAGAGTGACTGCATGCATTCAGCCTGCCTTGGTGCAGCTCATTGCTCCACTCCTGCTCTCACGGCCTGCGCAGGTCATGGCCCTGTCGACACCGAGTCCGCAAGCCGACGCTGTTGCTTCACCCCGCAGGCACTGCCGGTGATCCGCCCGGTCAGCCACCTGGTCGACAGCGACACCATCGTCATCCGCACCCCATGCAGGCGCGATCGTGGTCTAGGAGGCCGACCAGCTCCATGTGCACACCCGTACTGGCTGGAGCGTCATGGTCACCAGCCGGGCCACGCGGATTACTGCCCCGTTGGACGTGGCTCACCAGCAGCTCCTCATTCCCCGGATCGACATGGGCATGGACCACGTCGTCCGCATCTCCGCCGAGCTCGTCACCGGCTACCGCCTTGAACGCTGGCAGGCCCTCCAGCGGCCGCCCGGCAGACACCATGTGCGAATCTGGCAATTGGTGCAGGTGGGCCGAGGACTGGACGGTGAGGACGGATGCGCGAGGCCTACCACAAGGAGCTGGAGTCGATCAGCGAGGGTCTGGTGGAGATGGCGAACCTGGTCGGTTCGGCCATGGGCCGTGCCACCAGCGCCCTGCTGGACACTGACCTTCAGCTTGCGGAGAGCGTGATCTCTGCCGAAGACCAGGTCGAAGACATGCAGCGCGAGGTGCCGGACCAGTCGCCGGCGCCGGGCACGGAGTCGTACGTCCAGCAGTTCGGACGAGGTGGTGAGGGGCGGGCAGTCGAGCGGGAGCTGGGCGGTGGAGCCCGAGATCAGGGCGTCCCACTCCTGTTCAAATTTTCTGGTCCTACTTGTTGATCACGCGGGTGGGGGCGGTGGCGAACAGTTCCTCCGCCGTCGGCCACGCCGTGCCGCGGACCCACGTACAGGCGCGCCCGTACACCGGGTTGTGCTCTACCTCGACGCTGTGCCGTTCAGACTTGGTGATCAAAGGCCGTGCCAGCTGCCGCGGGCGGCCGAGGTCGACGCGCTCGGTGGAGCGTTTCACTGGGCGCCGCTCGCCGGAGGCGGACAGAAGGAACAGGCGGCGGATGTGGTGGAGCGCCCACGGCATGTCGAGCTCGCGCTCGAACGCCTCCAGGCGCGCTCGGTCCCGCGGCTGGGAGCGGTCAAGAGCTCCAGCAGGCTGCGCTTGCCGTACAGCGGTGCGTTCGGGTTGAGGCTCATCGCCGTGTACTCCAGCCGCAGCACCTCCCCGGCGATGTCCGGGTGGGACCGCATGCGCTCCAGGTGGGCGGGCGCGCGTGGACGGGGGCTTCCAGCAGCGGGGCGTGGTCGGCGTCGTTGGGGTAGGCGGTGACGACGGCTTCGAAGAAGTCGACGTGCTCAAGCACGGGGCGGTCCTTTCCTGGGGGCCGTGTCCGGACCGTGAATGGCCGGGCACGGGAGGGTGGTTGGGGCTTCTCAGAGCAGGGCGAGTGCTCGCGCGGGGGTCGGGCAGTTGACGGCGTGCTGCTCGGCGAGCAGGCGGGCGCTGCCGCTGGAGCGCACGTCGTTGGTGGCGAGTGGGGCGAGCAGGGGCCGGTGGCGGGCGACGGCGGTCTCGGCCGTGTACATCGCCTCGGAGTTGTCCACGGCCTCGATGAGGATCACGGCGTGGGTGAGCGCGGCCAGCAGGGTGGCGCTGGCTTTGAGTGTGGCGCCGCTGGCTTCGGTACCGGGCCGGTCGAGATCGGCGGTGAGCTGGTCAGGGGTGATGTGGTCAGCCCCAGCCATGACGTCTCTTTGTCGTGCGGGTGTCAGATGCAGCTTCTTAGCCACTCCTGGACCTCTGCCGTGTGAGGGCTGGCGAGGTTGCGGAGCCGTTCGAGGGCGTCGATGCCCAGTGCGCGAGCGCTCTGTGGGTTTCCGGCGGTTGCGACCGCGCGAGCCGCTCCGGCCAAGCTCAAGGCGGCGCGTTCCTCCTGGCCTGTTCGCTCGGCACCGGCGAGGGATGCCCGGAAGAGCTCCTCCGCCGTGACGAGATCGCCCTCCGCCTCGTGGACCGCCGCCAGAGCCAGCCGCAGGCGGGCCAGTACGGCTGCGTTGCCGCGCTCCAACCGCATGGCGCGCAGTAGCAGTTCGCGTGCGGCGGATGTATGGCCGTGCGCCAGTTCGGACTCGGCCAGGGCTTCCAGAGCTGCTGCCAGGGGCGCGCGCATTGCGATCTGTTCGGCGATCTGCAGGCTCTCCCGGAGGTGGCGTTCGGCTGGCTCGTGGGCCCCGGCAGCCAGTTCGTACCTGCCCAGTTCCCGCAGCACATCGCTCAGCTTCTCGGGGCGGTCTTGTTCGCGGACCAATTGTTCGGCCTCCCGCAGCAGCCGGCCGCCGCCGTCGAAGTCTCCTGTCCTGATCATGACTCGCCCCAGGTTGACCAGGATGGGGACGCGTTCGTGGTAGTCCAGCTCGCGGGCTAGCCGCAGCGCCTCGGTGAGCTGGATGCGGGCTTGGTCGCCGTGGCCGCGTTCGGTGGCGAGCCAGCCGAGGCCGTGCATCGCATCCACCTCTTCGGTGCCCAAGTGCTCGGTACGTGACAGCTCGAGGCACTCCTCGAAGAGCTCCGCCGACCCGCCGTAGTCGCCTGCCAGGGCCCGCATCCACCCGCCGACCTGCAGCAGTCCCGCGATCCGGGACGGATCGCCGCTCTCGCGAGCGAGCTCCAGGCCGCGGTAAAGATGGGCGGCCGACTCGTCGTGCCTGCCCTGCAGTCCCGCCACCCAGCCCAGGCCCTGCAGCGCCGGTACGGCCTCCGCGCCCTGCGTCCCGATGAGCGCGTCGGCGAAGTGCCGCCTGGCGCGTTCCAAATCGCCGCGCATGCCGGTGCTCCAGCCCATCTTCAGCAGGAGGTCGACGATCTCTCCCACGGAGTCGGCCTGCTGGGCGCGTTGCATGCCTTCGTCGAGATATCTGCCGCCTTGACGCAGGTCGCCTCGCTCCAGGATCACGCTGCCCAGGCGAAGCAAGGTGCGGGCCTCCGCCTGGGCGTCCCCGACCGCGCGCGCGGCGTGCAGAGCGTGCTGGAGGTGGGGCTCGGCCACCGCGTACAGGCCTCGGTTCACCAGCAGGGGGTAGGCGGCATCGACCCCGGAGAGCAGGGTCTCGTGCATGCCGTGCCGGTGTGCGTGGTCGAGCGCCTGCAGGACGTTGCCGAGTTCTTGCTGGAACTGTTCGCTGGTCATGGCGCCCTCCTCGGCTCCATCGGCCCTCTTGCCGACCATGCCCACGTACAGCTGGGCCATGCGGCGCTCGGCAGCGGCCGGTGGGCCTTTGGCGCGTACGAAATCGTGGACCACCTGGTGCATGACATGGCGATCCGCGCCGGCGGACTCGATGAGCCCGGCTCGTACGATGGCGCGCAGCGTATCCGCCGCGGCTTGGGTGACGGCCTGTGCGGCGGTCGTCGCGAAGCTGTTGGGTTTGGGCGGGAACGCCGTCAGGTCGCGGAGGGCTTCCTGGGCGGACGCGGGCAGCTGGGCGTGGCCGATCTCCAGCACGGACAACAGGGAGATCGGCAGGTCGGCCGGAAGGCTGGGATGCACAGCACTCGGGGCCTGGCGGCGTTCGAGCCGCAGACGCTCCTCGGCCAGCCGCAGCCGCTCAAGTGCTTCGGTGACGCCGGGCTGGCCGTTGAACGCCGCTCCCCTGAGGTGGTGCCCCATCAGCGTGAGTGCCAGTGGCAGTCCGCCGACGAGGGAGACCAGTTGGGCCGCTGCCTCGCGGTTCGATCCCATGGCCTCTTCGGCGAGTGTTTCGAGCAGGCACAAGCCGTCCGGGGGCGCCAGTTCGTCCACGCGCAGTACAGCCCCGCCGAACTCCAGGGCGACGCCGGGGGACCGGGTGGTCAGCAGCTGGGCGCAGTTCGGCCCACCCATTTGCAGTGCCAGAGCGTCGCTCGCATCCCAGGCGTCATCGACGATGAGCAAGAAGCGGCGTGCGCCGATCTTCCGGTGGAGGGCCTCGGCCCAGCCGGCGGCGGTGTGCGCACGTAGGTCCTGGGTTCCCACTCCGATGTGCTCTCCCCAGTCGGCCAGGTGCCGCAGCACATTGCCTTGGATGCCGAGTCCCGCCCACAGCACGCCGTCGGGGAAACGGGTCCGGACTTCGTCGTCATAGGCGATGTCCAGCGCGAGCGCGGTCTTGCCGACCCCGGGCAGCCCATGGAGCGCGACCACACCGTCGGAGAGCAGTTCGCGGATCCGTCCGCGCAGTTCGTCCCGGCCCACCAGCAGACTGGACGGCCGGCTCGGTGCGAGAAAGGGGGCGGGCAGCCGCGGCGCGTGCCGGTGGACGGTGACGGTGTTGTGGTCGCCGATCATGGCGACTTCGACGGATTCGTGGAATTCCACGTGCTCCGGCCGGGCCCGTTTCATGGCGTCGGTGTCTCAGGCCCGGTCGGTCGCCGGACCGGGCTTGTGGACGGTCACCTCCACGTGCGCGGTATCGCCGACGACGGCGCTGCCCACCTGGCCGTGAAACTCGGTCTGGTACTTCGGGCCGGGGCCGTCCTGCGCCGTTCCCGCCAGCATCTGCCGCGCCAGGGCCATCAGCGCCTCGTCGCGGTCTGCACCGGCCGCGGCGAGCTCGGCCCGCAGCGACGGCTCCCATGTCGCCGGTTCCTCCGCAAAGCGGTCCAGCGTCAGCAGGCCGTCCGGACGATCGGCGAGGCGTGCGCGTACCGCCCCCAGCAACCGCCGGTACGCGGCGGCGACGGCCTCCTTGGTGGCGTCGGTGGCGCCCGCCGCGGCACCTGCCACCAGGGCTGCGACGATCAACGACACCGGTTCCATGGCGTCCTCCCCGTTCTCGGCTCAGGAGCGGGCGGACGCGGAACGACGAGCCGGGTCACCGCACCCCCGCCTTCCCCTGCGTCAAGCAAGCCCTGACCATCCGTCTGGCCGTCTCGGAGTGGGCCCACTTGTGCATCCCCTTGACCGCGAAGACGGCGCTCCGTACCCGGCCGCCCAGGACGTTGACCCGCTGGCGCTCCTCGGTGCTCGCGCCGAAGTAGTTCCGATGGATCGTCTCTGCCGCGGTCAAACCCGCGGTGGCCCCGGTGTAGCCGCCGCCGATCGAGCCGACCGTACCGCCGACCGGGCCGGCGATCACCGCGCCGGCAATGGTTCCCGTCGCCGCTCCGACGAGCGCGCCGGACGCCACCGCCACCACCTCGGCGACCAGCCCTGCCGCGCCGTAGCCCAGTTCCTTCGCCGTATCCAACGTGGTCTCGGCTGCCTCCATGAACTCGCGGTCCCTCACGCACTGCCGCAGCTGCTGCCCGCGCTCCTTGAGGTCTTCGCCGTAGGTGCCCACTGGTTCCCCTCTACGTCCCCCGTTTAGGACAACTGTCGCTCGCAATTCCCCTTCGGCGGAGGCAATATCCGGTCGACGGGGCGGCGCGCAGAGGCGTTCGCAGGAGTGGGAGGAGCGCACACTTTTCGGCCCGTGCGCCGCCAAGCCTCAAGAGGGCCTGGCCACCCGGACTCAGGGGTGGACAGGAGCCCTCACCCCGTAGGGGAAAGGGCGGTTGCCGCCAACGGACATGATGCGATCCTCGACCAGGCCTGGGCCGCATACCCGTTCGGAAAGCCAGAGACCGAGCCGTCCGCCGCCGACGAGTCGTAGACGACTGGGCGCCGTTGGGCCCGGCGTGAGGACGAACTCGCCGCTCGGATCCCGGGCTCGCCCTCGCCGAATCGCGGTGAGAGTCGCTCCCACGACTCGCCGTTCGTCCACGTAGCCTCGCCCGTTCTCGGTCCTCCGCCGCTGACAGACCGGGCCAGGTACAAAAAGGACGCCCTGTACCTCGACCCCAAGGGAACCCGCGTCACACATGAGCTGGAACGTGGAGACATTGCGCAAGTTCAGTGGAACGCACATGCCGCGAAGAGCCTCGGTGTCCGACCCGACAACCTCATGGGAAGGATTTTCGCCGACCTACGTCCCGAGCCGCTGATGCTTAATGCAGCGCAAGCGGCCCGCGAGGCAGGAGTGCGGGTGGGAGTTCTCTCGAACAGCGTCGGACTAACGCCGTGGAACCTTTACGATGGCTACGATCTTGACGAGCGATTCGATGCGGTACTGATTTCAGAGCACCACCGCATTCGCAAGCCGGACCCTGAGATCTTCCGGCTCATGCTGGACATGATGGAACTTCCAGGTGAGGCGTGCGTGTTCGTTGACGACAACCGCCATTACCTCCCGCCTGCTGCGGATTTGGGCATGGAAACCATCTTTGCTGAAGATCCCAAGCAGACGGTTTCCCAGCTAGAAGCCCTCCTCGACGTCACGCTGCTTGGAGCGGTCTGCGGTGGGGACCGGCGCGGTGGTTGATGCTCCGTTTCCAGTCCCCCGCCACTGCAAACTGTGCACGCGGTCTCCTGCGCAGGCTTTCCGACAACGTCCACCGGCTGGCATGCGCCGTTGCCCCATGGACGTTCCCGGTTAGTACTGCAACCGCATGTGGGTGTGGCCTCGGCGTTTGTAGTGGCAGCGGCGGGCTCGGGCTTGGCTGCGTCGTCGGAAGCGTGACCAGCGCAGATGGTGGTCGTTGTTCTTGTGGCGGGGCGTGGTGACGAGGTGTCCGATCATGCGGCGGATCTCCGGGACGCTGAGCGGTATGAGGTCTTGATCGTCGCTGAAGCTGCCCCCCTTTGTGGCTTCTGCTATGCGGACGGCGGTGAGGTAGGCGAGGGCGGCCATGGCGAGGGTGATGTGCCGGTACCAGGCCCGGTACAGCCGCACCTGGTAGTGATCCAGTCCGCATTCGCCCTTCGCGGTCTGGAAGCACTCCTCCACCTGCCAGCGAGGGCCCGCCGTCCTGACCAGGTCTTTCAGCCGTGAAACTGTGGGGACGTAGCAGATGTAGTAGGCGATCTTGGTGGGGTCGGTGATGCTGCGGCGGGCGAGCACCCAGTGCCCGAACCCGCCCGTCCAGCTGCGCCGGATCGCGATGCGGGCCCAGTGGTAGATCCGCTGGCCGTGGGCGCCGGCCCCGGCCGAGATCCGCTTTCACGCCTGCAGCGGTAGCGCGGACACCAGGTCATCGACCCTCACCTGCCAACCGTCCGTCGTGGTCACGGTGTCGTTGACTTTGGTGGCCAGTACATGCGCCACCGCGCGTTCCTCCAGCCATGCCCTCAAGTGCTTCACCTGGCCGTAGGCCTCATCCGCGGTGACCCAGGCGAACGGGACGCACGCGTCGAAGGCGCGTTGCAGCATCCATTTGAGGTGCTCGACCTTCGTGGCGAACGGCACTGCGTCGTCGATCCCGGCGGCCCGGCACCGGGCCCGGTCGTCCGTCCACGACTCGGGCACGTAAAGTTCCCGGTCAATCAACGCCCGGCCCCTGGCGGAGCCGTAGGCCAGGAACGTGCCGATCTGGCAGGCGACGTCACCTCAGCCGTCCATCCGTGCCCGCCCCCCGGCCGGTCTCGCGGTGGGCCCGGCCATGAGGGCGACGGCGCAGGCCCCTCAGGCCTGCCCCGCCGCCCCACGGCCGGGCGGGGCGCACCCCCCCAAGCCTTCCTCGGGCTGGATGTGCGTGTTGTCAGCGGTCCAGCTGGCAAGCAAGCGCAGGGCGTTTTCCGACGGTGATCCGGGTTCGACGGTGTACAGGCCGAGCGTCTGGTCGGGGTCGCCCATGGGCTTGAAGGCCTCGAAGCCAAGGGTGAGGTCCCCGACGAGTGGGTGGTGGTAGCGCTTGGAGCCGTACTTGGGCTGGTACACGTCGTGGTCCGACCACCACCGGCGGAAGTCCCGGTCGCCGACGGACAGTTCATTAACCAGCTGGGCCAGCCGGGGATCGCGTGGATGGTGGCTGGCATGCAGGCGCAGCATGCCCACGTTTTCGCGGGCGGTCTCGGGCCAGTCGACGTAGAGATCCCGGGCGGCGGGGTCGAGGAACATGTAGCGGGCCATGTTCCACTCGCCGGCCGGCAGGCCCTCGAAGTCACGATAGAAGGCGCGGGCCAGGTGATTGGTGGCCAGGACGTCCAGGCGGTGCCCCAGAAGCAGGGCCGGGACGCCGGCGACATTCTCCAGCGCCCGCAGCAGCCCGGGGCGGGCACGCTGGGCCGCCCTGGCTTGCGGGCGCTGCCGGGTGGGGTTGGCCAGGGCGAACAAATGGTTACGTTCGGTGTCGTTGAGTTGCAGCGCGCGAGCGACGGCGTCCAGGACGGCAGCGGAGACGCTCGTAGTGCGTCCACGTTCCAGCCGTACGTAGTAGTCCACGCTGACTCCGGCGAGCTGGGCGACTTCCTCGCGCCGGAGACCAGGCACTCGGCGCACGCCCGGGTGCGGAGGAAGACCGGCTTGTTGCGGGGTGATGCGGGCCCGGCGTGTCCGCAGGAAATCCCGAATATCGGTCTCGGGCACGGGCTGGCTCATGTATTTCAGGCTAGCTCTGCGAACCGACCGCTTCCTGTCCACGGGGGGTTCTGCTGGGCCCCCCCGTAGGCCGAACCCCGGGACAAGGAGAGTTCTACCTGGTGTTTCGGTCCGGTGGTGCTCTTGATGTGTCACCCGGTCACAAGGGCCGGCAGAACATCTGAGGAAGCACAGCCATGAACAGCACCACCCAGTCCCCCGACCGCAAGATCGTCCTGGTGACGGGCGCGTCCGGGGGCATCGGCGAGGCGACCACCCGCAACCTCGCCGCCGCTGGCCACCAGGTCGTCCTCGGTGCCCGTCGCGTGGACCGCCTGGACCGTCTGGTCACCGAGCTGACCGAGGCCGGCCACCGCGCCGAGTCCGCGCAGCTGGACGTTACCGATCGCGACAGCGTGAACGCCTTCGTCGCCGGCGCGCTCGAACGCCACGGGCGCGTCGACGTCCTGGTCAACAATGCCGGTGTGATGCCGCTGGGCCTCATGGAGGAGCTGCGCGTCGACGAATGGGACCAGATGATCGACGTGAACCTGCGCGGCGTGCTGCACGGCATCGCGGGGGTCCTGCCCTCCATGCGTGAGCGCCGGTCCGGGCACATCATCAACGTCGCCTCCACCGCCGCGCACCGCGTGGACCCGACCGGGGTCGTGTACTGCGCGACGAAGTTCGCCGTACGCGCCGTGTCCGAGGGCCTGCGCCAGGAGACCGCCGACCTTCGCGTCACCGTCGTCAGCCCCGGCCTCACCAAGACCGAGCTCACCCACTCCGGTGGCAACCCCGAGCAGCAGAACACGGTGCGGTCAGCGCTCGAAGCGGTCGGTATCGACGCCTCGGCCATCGCCCAGGCCATCGGCTACGCCATCGCTCAGCCGGCCGACGTCAACGTCAACGAGGTCATCGTCCAGGGCACAGCGCAGCTCTGACGTCGTGCCCCACCGATGCGAGGTGCCACCGCACAGCGCCAGCCGCCGGGCTCTTGCCCGCAGGTGACCGCCGTGCAGCGGCGCTCCTGACCGACCACGCCACAAAACACAACACCCCACCGCAACAAGAGAGATCACAGACATGACCCAGCAGTTTGCAGGCACCTCGGCGTTCGTCACCGGCGGCGGCAGCGGCATCGGACGGGCCTCCGCCCTGGCCCTGGCCGCGGAGGGGGCGCTGGTGACGGTCGCCGGCCGCACCGCAAAGACCCTGAAGGAGACCGTCCGCCTGATCGAGGCCGCCGGCGGTTCGGCCCGCTACGTGGTGGCGGACATGACCGACGAGGCCCAGGTGGAGCCCAGCCCCTATCTAGGGAGTGTCTTCAAAGTCCCGTCTGCCCGGCGCTGTGTGGTGCGCACGCTCCCTAGGGCATTCCGGGAGGGACGGGCTCCGCGGTACCGTGCCGCGCCACGAACACGAACTCCCTGCCCGGCCGGTCGGGTGCGTCGCGTACGTCCTCGACGACGAAGCCGTGCTCGTGCAAGTCCCGCTCGATCTCCATACGTTCGCGGAAGCGAAGTGTCGATTCCGAGGTCAGTACGTCCCCGTCCGCAGCGAACACGTGCGTACCCCGGAAGCTCACCAGCGGCAGGCTCACGTCCGTCAGCTCGGCCCAGGTCTCGACGTGGCCGACGCCCGGGATGTCCGTCATGCGGTACGTGGTCTCGCGCGTCCACTCCGCCCACTCCTCCCACACGCGCTGCGCCGGATCGCGCGTCTCGAAGACAAGCCGCCCGCCGGGCCGCAGAGCCTCGTACGCGCCGCGCAGCGTCGTATGCCACGCCTGCGGATCGGCGATCGCCTGGGCGACGTTCCCGGTCATCGTCACCAGGTCGATCTGCATGGGCGGCAGGTCCCCCGCGTCGCCGTCGAGCCAGCGCACCCGCTCCGCGCCCGGCTTGCCACGCGCGACGTCGACGGACGCCCGCGCGGGATCGATCCCGGTGACCGTAATCCCGCGCTCGGCGAGCAGCAGCGCGAACACGCCCGTACCGCACCCGATGTCCAGCACGGACCGCGCGCCGAACTCCTCCGCCATCGCGAGATACGCGTCGAGATCGCTGCGGTCCGGATCGAGTGGGTCGTAGATGGCGGCGAGGCGCGGATGCCCGAAAGTTGCGTCAACCATGGAGGCGAACGTATGTGGCCCCGAGCCCGCGCGGCCACTGCTTTTTCGGGTTACGGCGCCAAGCGGGCGGGGCGAAGTGCGCCGCTGATCCCGGCGCCCCTATCGGGCACGGCCGTACCGAAGCGAACCTCGGCCAGGCCGCTTAGGAGTTGTCTTCAAATGTCACGCCCACATCAGGAGCGAGGCGAGGGTGACGGCCGCTTGGTAGGACTCGGCGGTCTTGTCGTAGCGGGTCGCGATGCCTAGGCCGAGGCGGTATTCGCGGGGGGATTCGTCTGTGGAGTCGGGGCCGGAGGGTGCACCAGATCCGTCACGAATGGTTGCACCCCAGCGAGGAGGAGTGCAGCTACCGCTGTGGCGAGCGCGGCCGCGACCGACGATGCCCAGGCCGTAAGCGAACCGAGGTTGTGCACGTCAGCGAGCCGTGCCCATGGATAGCGCCCCAGCGCCAGCGAATCGCGGTCGGCCAGCAGACCGAGGCTCATGGAGAACGCCAGGAGCTGGATGAGGGCGACGACACTCGCTGGCCACGCGGGACTGGGGTGGGGAACCAGCACGGCGTCCAGGAGGGTGGGGGAGAGGGTCACGCCCGCTGGAGTGGTGTATCGACGGCCAAGTGCCTACCGGCCCTCGCGTCGGGACATCGGTCACAGGGACCGGCTCTCCAGCCTGCACCAACTGGAGACGCACGGCTTCCTGCTCCGGGAGCGCGAGCGCGACCGGGACGGCACCCTCGGCGCGGCCGCGTACTGCATCACCGACCTGCCCAGCCTGCAAAACCACAGGTCACAATCAGAGTCGGATTTTCCACCAGTGGATAACCCTACGTTGGCTCATTAGCCCACTAAGAACACCAACAGAAAGAAGACCAACAAGCAGAACACCAGACCCTCCGTCCGTGCGACCGCACAGCCGCGCGGATGCCTGGAAGGACGGACCAGCCGGACCCGACAGCGCCCTCAACGGCCCCGCCACCGGCAGACGAGATGCATCCGGGTATCCGGCTGCTGCTCGACATCGGAGCCAGCCGTCCTGAACTGCTGCTGACCGGGAAGGCGCTGACCGACCAGGGCCGAGTACGTGATGATGGACGCCGGCTTCAGCAGCGAACAGCTCCGGCACATCATCACCGATCGCCCCTTGCCGCATCCCGTGCGTACCTCGGTCGGGGCGATCATCGCCGCCCGTCTGCGAGCCGCCCAGGCCTACCCGCCCCCTTCCATCGCGGCGGCCCATCACGACGCCCCGTCGGCGGAGGAGCTCGTCGAGCGGTCGACGACGGCTGCCGCCCGCACCGTGAGCGAGGCCCAGACCTACCGGGCCCTCGTCGAATGCGCCGGCTGCGGCGTTCCCGCAACTGCCCCCGGCGAAGACCTCTGCCCGGCCTGCCTCGGCTGGCCGCTGTGCCGCACCTGCCCGGGGCCGACCCCCCGGCGCGCCCACCCCGACAGCGACGGCCGCTGCGCGACGTGTGCCTCCGCCCTGACCCGACTGGAAGGAAGCAGCTCATGACGGACACGCTCCACGCATCACCGCCGACCGCACCCTCGCAGCACCAGCGTCCCTTCACCCTCGATCCGGGCCGGTGGGAGGCGGAACGATCACGTGCCCTGCGGACCGGCCACGTCCGCAACACCGCGTGCTCAGCCGAGTGCCAGCCCGTGCTGGTGTACGAACGCACGCGGTGGGGCTGGCTCGCCTGGACCGTCCCCGGTGACGGCACTCTCCCCGAAAGCCCTCATCAGATCGGAGTGCTCACCCCTGCCGCGACGCGTATGCAGCGCCTGGCCCTTCGCTGGTTGACCAGGCGTCCGGCCCAGCGCATCGCCCTGGCCCCCACGATTCCCGGATCCCTGCGGGTGTCCGCCGCTGCCGTCGCCCTCATCGGCCTGGTCGCCGGCCTGTTCGCCATGGGCCATGGCGTCCCCGCCGACGTCGCACTGCCGGCGATGGTGCTCGCGCCGCTGCTCGCCGAGCACCTGCCCAGACGCCTGGACGCCCGGGCCCGCACACACGTCCGCAGCGTCGAAGGCGACGGCGCCTGCCGCTACCTCCAGCGCCTCGCCGCACTGCACACCTACCTCGTCCAGGCCGCCACTGGCAGCGACCGCTACGAACTGCGCCGCTCGGCCGAGATCGGCCAGCACATGCTGTGGGACGGCGTCGGCCTGATCCAGACCCAGGACACCCACTCGGCCTCGGGCCAACTCATCGCCCGCGAGCTGCTGATGGTCCAGCTCGCCGACCAGGTCGCCCAGACCCTGAAGCACACCAAAACCGAGGACGCCCCAGCCGATGCGGGCCAGCCCCGCCAGCACGAGCGGCCGTTGGGCCCGTACCCGCCCGGCGCCGAGCAGACGGCACAGCCAGCACCTCGACGCACGCCCGGCACGTCACTGCCAGCGCGCGTGAGAGGGCGATGGGCCGCGGGCGATGTGGGACCGCTCCCCGCCGGCCCGCCCCGTGAAAGGGGGAGTGAAGACGATGTTCGGATATGAGCCACGGGCGGTGTGGGCGGACCTACGGCGCCTGCTCCACCGGGTCACACACCGGGCAAAGGGGCAGAACACGCGCTGCCTCAGCGCCGCGACGCCCCAGGCTGTCGCCTGGGGCGTCGCGGCGTCCACGGCCTACCGTTCGCGCAGGAGGCTCAGCGGGAGGGGCTGGCTGCCGCCGCCGCGGCGGTCGCGGAGGACGCTGACGTCGCCGAGCAGCTTCCGCAACTCCTCCTCCTGCCCTTCGGCGTAGGCGTAGCGCGGGCAGGCGGCTTGACTCGGTCATTGAAACTCCCGGCCAAAGTCGTTCCGCCGACCGCGTGGGCAGGAGCAACGCCGCGAAGCCAGTCGCTGGCTCTTCCTACAGAGGAACCCTCTGGACAAGGGGCCGGTGAGCGGTAGATTTTCCAATTGAGGTAATTGCTTCTGTTTCACTCTGATTGTGCCGCTATGCCCGGCTATGCAATGGCTAAGTCCCTCCGCAAATCGCCAGAATGGAAGGAGGTGAACGCATGAGCGACATCGAGCAGGAGCCCCCCGAGGCCGAGGAGACCGAAACGCCCGCGGCCGAGGAGGCAGCTCCCGAGGCCCCCGCGGCTGAAGAGGCACCGGCTGAAACGGCCGAGGAGGCAGCTCCCGAGGCCCCTGCGGCTGAAGAGGCACCGGCTGAAACGGCCGAGGAGGCAGCTCCCGAGGCCCCTGCGGCTGAAGAGGCACCGGCTGAAACGGCCGAGGAGGCAGCTCCCGAGGCCCCTGCGGCTGAAGAGGCACCGGCTGAAACGGCCGAAGAGGCAGAGTAGCCTCCGGCTGACTCACCCTGACCCGGTCCCACCGCGGCCCCGCCCACCACCAGGACGGGGCCGCCGACGCTACGGCAGCCTGACGGCGCGCGCATCTACGACCGCGTTACCCGTGGCCGCCGGCAGCGCGAGATCGTGCCGCTGTCCACGCTCACGCACGAACTGGGCGGTGGTGCAGGGGCCGATGCGGGCCGCCAGTTCGGAGGGGCGCAGCAGCCCTTCCGCTTCATCGAGACGACGGAAGTGCTCCGCTCCGTTGTAGGGGTTGTCGTCACCGCAGCCGGGCACGGTGCCCTCCAGCAGCTGCTCGACGTCCTCGATCACCAGGGTTGTGGGGCGTTGGGTGCGGGCCACTGGGGGGCGTCACCACGAAGAGCCGCCGGGCCGATGTATGTACCGGCGTGACTGCGTTCGGCATCCGGGGGCTTCGTCCCGGAGCTCTGAGCGGCTTCCTACGCTGCGACGCGCGTGCGGACGGGCTGCCCGCCCCCTTCGCGTGGCCGTGCTGTTTCCTTGAGCTGCCCGGATGCTGTCGTATGACCAACTCAGCGCTCCCGAGCGGATGTTGTGGGATGCCTTCCCCGAGGGCCGCTGGGCCGACCTGCGCACCGGGACGCCGGACGAGGACGACCCGGCGCAGGGCGGGAGCTGGGGGCGCGAGCGGACCGTGCGGGCCGAGGTCGTGGTCGCCCTCCTGCTCGGGGCCAACACCCGGCAGGAGGCCGCGGTGGCCACCTTACGGCTCGCCGGGGCACGGATCACCGGGCGCCTGGAACTCGACGATGCCGAAATCGGCCACGCCCTGTGGCTCGACGGGTGCCACGTCGAGGACGAGATCAGCATGACTGGGACAACGATCCGTACCCTCTGCGTTAGGTACAGCCATCTGCGCCGCTTCGATGCCCGCTTGGCGCGGGTCAACGGCCGCTTCCTGATCGAGCATTCGCACGTCGACGGACAGCTCTCACTCATCGACGCCCGCGTCGAGGGGTCCTTGCACCAAGCGGGTCCACTATCTCGCTGCCCGGGGACTGGGCCGTGTTCGCAGGCGGGCTCCAGGTAGGTGGTGCCCTGTTCGCCCGCCGGGGCTTCACCGTCCATGGCGGCACACGGCTGGTCGGCGCGCAGTTCCCCAGTGGGCTGCTCCTCGAGGGCGCGCACCTCGGTACGGGATGGGGCCAGTCTCTGTGCGCCGATCGGGCGGTGATCGCGCCCCTGGTGTGTACGGACGGGTTCACGGCCGAGGCGACCGTCGCCCTGCGCGGGGCACGCGTCGCCGACCTCCTCGCCTTCGAGGGCGCGCTCCTCCAGGGCGAAGGGGTCGCCCTGGACTGCGCCCAGGCACAGATCGGCGACTTCTCGCCACTTGGTACCGCAAGATCGGTCACGACAACGAGGCCCGCCGCGTGCTGCTCGCCAAGCAGCGACACCGGCGCCGCACCCTGCACGCCGCCGGGCGCGCCTGGGGCCGGCTGCTCGACATCACGGTCGGATACGGCTACCGCCCCTGGCGGGCCGGGATCTGGCTGCTGGCCCTGACCCTCCTGGGCACCTTGGTCTTCCGCGGCCAGCACCCGGTCGCCCGCAACCCTGCCGACGGGCCCGTCTTCCACGCCCTCCCCTACACCCTCGACCTGCTGACCCCCATTGGCGCCTCGGCCAGCGCAACGCCTGGTACTGGACGTCCAGCGGTACGCAGTGGCTTGCCTACGGCTGATCGCGGCCGGGTGGCTGCTCACGACGACGGTCGTGGCGGGCGTCACGCGTCAGCTCAGCCGCAACTGAGCCGGGGAGTAGGGATGACTTCGTTTCTAACCGGTTTCCCGTAGTGGTCGGCGGCGGACTGTAGCGGGTCTGCCCGCGTGGATTGAACAGTCCGGTGCTCCTCCCTATAGGAGCCGCAGGACCACGGGGGTTGGCCGCGGGGCCCCCTTGAGCGGTCCTCTTCCGTGCGCGAGGGTGGCCAGGGGGACCGTCCGCCGCGGGCACAGGGGGAGGTGGCCGACATGGGCGATCTGTTCGTCGGGCGGAACAGCCATCTCTCGGCTCTCAACGACCAACTGGCACAGGTCATCGCCGGTGCGCCTCGTCTGGTGCTGGTCGACGGGCCGGCCGGGATCGGCAAGACTGCCCTCATCGGCCGCTTCCTCGCAGGGCACCCCGGGGCCGAGGTGCTGAAAGGCTGCGGGGAGGAGAACGAGACCGGTCTCCCGTTCGGTTTGCTCGATCAACTGCTGTCACCACACACGGAGCAGGCCGTCCCCCGGCCTCCGGCGGCCGACGCACCGACCGTCGGCTCTCGGCTGCTCGATGTGCTCGGTGAACTCCAGACGCGCAATGCCGGACCTCTGGTTCTCGTGGTGGACGACGCGCATTGGGCGGACTCCTCGTCCCTGCAGGCGTTGGCCTTCGCCCTGCGCCGGTTGCGCGCGGACCGGGTCCTCACGGTCGTCGTCCTACGAGAGGCCGATGATCCGGCGTTGCCCGAGGGATTGCGCCGACTGCTCACCGGCGAGGGCGCGCTGCGCCTGACCCTGACCGGCCTGACCGCGGGCGAGGTCTGCGAACTCGCCGCCGCCAGTACTGGTCCGCTGCCGCCGACCGCCGTCGTACGGCTGCTCGACCACACCGCCGGCAACCCGCTGCACGTCAAGGCGCTGCTCGAACAGGTACCGCCCGCCCACTTGATGTCCGCGACGTTCCTGCTGCCCGCGCCCCTGGGGTACGCCCGATTGATCGAACAGCGGCTGGCGGGCTGCACCGACGAGGCGCAGGCCCTGGTCGCCGCGGCGAGTGTGCTTGGGATGTCCTGTCCGCTGCACGCGGCCGCCCGGCTCGCGGAGCTGAAGCTTCCGCTGCCGGCACTGGAGGAGGCGGTCGGCGCCGGACTGCTCGACGAGACGCCGGAACCTGGCGGCCCCCGCGTGTCCTTTCCGCACCCCATGCTCCGCGCCACCGTCTACCGGCGGCTCGGCCCCGTACTGCGGCATGCGCTGCACCGGGCCGCGGCCGGGCAGTCCGACACGGCGTTCGGCCGCCTCCAGCACCTGGTGCACGCCGCGCAGGGTCCGGACGACGCGCTGGCCGGACAGCTCGCCGACTTGGCCCACGCCGAGGCCGCCGCCCGGCGCTGGGGGACGGCCGCCCCGCTGCTGCGCGACGCCGCCCGGCTGGCTCGCGCGGAGCGGGACCGGGAGCGGTACGGCGTCGAGGCGGTCGAGGCGTTGCTGTGGGAGGGCCGCCGCGACGAGGCGCAGGTGCTGTTCGACGAGCTGCCGGGGGATGCCTGCTCGACGGCACACCGGTACGCGCGGGCCCTGATGTTGCCGTTCGACGGCGACATCAGGCAGGCTGAGCCCCTCCTGCGGGATGCCTGGAGCATCTGTGACAGCGCGGCGGACCCGGAGCTGGCCTCGTACATCGCCGGGCAGCTCAGCTTCATGGCGCTGTCCCTCAACCACGGCCTGCAGGCGGCCGAATGGGCCGAACAGGCCTTGCGGCTGTCCGCCCGGCGGGCCTCCAGCACCATGCTGCGCTACGCCCGGATGACCGGTTACGGCCTCAGCGGTGACATCGGGCGCGGGCTCGCCGTGGCCACGGAGTTGCCGGACGCCTCGCTCGTCGCCGCGGCCGATGTGGATCTGCTCTGCGGACGCGGCCTCCTGCGGATGTGGTCGGGCGACCTGGAGAACGCGGAGCGGGACTTGCGGGAAGCCCTGTTCATCTGCCGCGACGGGCCGATGATGCTGCGCATCATCGCGATGTTGGAGATGGGTCTCACGCAGTACGGACTGGGGGCCTGGGAGGAGGCAGCGCTATGCCTGGAATCGGCCGCCTCCCTCACCGACGACACCGGCAATGAGCTGCACCTGACCGTGCATGCAGCGGCCGCACGCGTCCTCGCCGCCCGCGGGGACTACGACCGCGCGGAGTGGCATCTGGATCAGGTGCCCGACATACCGGTCACGCCGGGGACCGTCATGACCGAGTCCCGGCGTGTGCGCGCCTTTCTCGCGATCCTGCGGGGGCAGCCGGACGCCGCCGCGGCGGAGCTGCTGCCGCTCCTGGAGGCCGACGCCGCCGAGGGGCTGTGCGAGCCGATGACCGCGCCGTGGCGCGATCTGCTGGCCGAAGCGTTCGTCGGACTCGGGCGCCTCGACGAGGCGGACCGCGTACTGACCGCCTTCGAGGCGCTGGCCGCCGCCCGCGGCCACCGGGCCGCCCAGGCCACCGACTGCCGGGTCCGGGGCGAGCTGCTGGCGGCACGGCATGAGCCCGACGCCGCCGAGGACGTGTTCCGTGCCGGGCTGGCGCACGCGGCCCGGGTCACCGCGCCGTACGAACGGGCCCGCCTCCAGCTCGCGCTGGGCGAGCTGCTGCGCCGGACCGGCCGCAGGGCCGCCGCCGCGCAAGCGCTCCAGGCCGCGCACGAAACCCTGACGGCCCTCGGCGCGGTCCCCCTCCTGGAGCGCTGCGCGCGGGAACTCGCCGCCTGCGGGACCAGCGGTGCGGCAAGGTTTCGCCCAATGCCGCCCGACAGCGGCCCTGTGCTGACCCCGCAGGAACTGGCCGTCGCCCGGCTCGCAGCCTCCGGTCTCACCAACCGCCAAATCGCCCGGGAGCTGGTGCTCAGCGTGAAGACGGTCGAGTACCACCTGGGCCATGCCTACGCGAAGCTCGGCATCTCGTCCCGGGTGGGGCTGGTGGCGAGATTTCCGCCCGGCCCGGTCAGCGCTGGATGAGGAAGCGCGGGCTGGTCGCGAAGCTCGCGTCCGGGTCCGTCAGGCCCATGTATACGGAGGCGTAGACCTCGCACTGGTGCCCCTTGTGCTTTTCCAGCTCCGCGGCGGCGATGCCGAAGACGAACGCGGCCTGCTGCTTGTCCCAAGGGGCCTGGCTGAGCAGCCCGCTGACCACGTTGGCCGTCGCCGTCTGGATGTTCGTGCCGTCGACGAGATCCTTGACGGTGATCTCGACCTCGTAGGGCGCCCCGATCCGGAAGATGGCGTCGCCCGCCTCCACCTCCACCGCGATCTCGGCCGCCTCCTTGGGGTTCAGAGTCGGGTCGGCGTTCGGGCTGGTCGTCTTCCGGGCAAAGACTCGGACGATCTCCACGTCGTTCGGTCCCACAGCGATCATCTCCCTCGTGGGGAAGGTGCCGTCCGGTCCCGTGCCGGATGCTCACCGCATCCCCCGTGGGAGACATTAGGAACGGTGCGAGCCGCCACGCTTCGGGGTACGGCTCGGGGAAAACCCCTGGGAACTTCGGGAACCGGCCCCGGTACGACGGAGTGTGCCCTGGTGGCGTGTGCCGCCGCGATCGGAGCTGGCGCAGCACTGCCGTACACGGTCCGTAATTACCGGTTGAGTCGACGCGGTCAGGTCACAGACCGGTTCACCAAGGCACTGGAACGCCTCGGCTCCGAGGCGAGATATGTACGGATCGGGGGAGTTCTGGCGCTGGAACAGATCGTGCAGGGCGCCCCCGAGCAGGCGACTCATGCCGCCCAGGTGCTGGGCCACTTCGTCAATTACTGACTGTCGCCGGTAACGGTGGTCCAGCGCGGGTCGATGCGGTCCAACCACGCGTCCTGGCCGTCTGCCAGTGGCTGCTTCAGGGGAAGTGGGAGGAACCGGCAGGCGAAGATGAGGCCGGCGTCGTCTCCGTCGCCGTGGACGTGGTGCTCCCAGGCATCGGGGGTGTCTGCGGGCGCCTGGAGGTAGAAGAAGCTAGTTCGTCGTGGCTGTCCCGTGTCGGGGTGAGGCTTGTCCTCCACGGCGATCTGCCGGAGCACGGTGCAGACCGGTCTCCTCAGCGACCTCTCGAAGGACCGCTTCTTCGAGTTCTTCCCCTGAGTTGACTCCTCCCGCAGGAACCTGGGTGCCAGCTTCCGGCATACCGATGTGGTCGAACGCCAGGAGCTCGAGGACGGCGCGATGCCGGATCACGTATGCGGCGACACGGATTCTGGGTCGGGTCATCCCGACAGTGTCAGTCATCGGCACCGTTCATGATCACAGGGGGCGTATCGGCTCCAGGTGCCGCCGGCGGAGGACGTCGCCGCGCTTGCCCCGCCAGCGCCAGCCGGCATCCCACCGCTCGGCACCCGAGGGCGGCGTACTCCGACACGAACTGGCGATAGTTGAATATGCGAGCCCACCAGTATGGGCCCCGGGAGTTCCAGCCGTCCATGTCCGCCCTCCGGGCCCGCCCTGTACACGAACGCGGCGGCGACCGACGCGGAAGGGCCGCCGACGGTGGGCATGGCCTGGCTTGTTGATCCCACCGTCCGATGGCCGAAGCGGACTGGACTCTGACGGCACCTCTACGCCGCACGGGGGATCCGGCCAGAGTCTGTCCGTGGGTGCCGTTTCCGGATTACTCCAGGTGTAGCGTCTAATTCCTGATGTCCCTTTCCGGGCATTTGTGTCCCCTGTCTGGCCCAGGGGACAGGGAAGTTGGACGTACAGGTGTGCTGGCGTTCCCCTGTTCCGATGGACGCGCCCCTTCTCTCTGCTCTGCGTAGTCACTGCCATCGTGATGATCGGTCGGTGGTAGCGCACGGGCGCCCTGACCTGTACGTGGCGTCGGTGGGACATACACCCCGACCACGGGCACGGTGACAGTGATGAATGCCTCGTACAACGGCACACTCGCCCCTAACGCGAACGTGACGATCGGCTATCAGGCGAGCCACAGCGGGAACAGCGCGGCACCCGGCGCATGCACGCTCAACGGAACCACCTGCGCCGTGGGTTGAGCCGAGACGGGACGCTCTGGCCATACCTGGACGCTTCCCTCAGGCGGTGACACACTCACGCCACTGACGCCGTGTCACCGCCGCACAAGGGGGAGTCTGCCGGTGAGGGAATTACGGGGGAGTGCCGCACGGCCACGGGCGGTTGGCGGAGACGAGCGGTCTCATGGCAGCGTCTGACGAGTTGCGATGGCTTGAGCTCACGGAGCCCCAAACAAGTCAGTCCGCCGTGAACGCGACCGTGGACACGCTGATCGCCTCACTGGATCGGCAGCGAGTCGTACTGCATTTCGCGGGTGGTCCGCTTGACCGCGAGGCTATGGCCTCCGCCTTGGGTGATGCCGCGGAGGCCTACGGCGGGGCCGGTGCCCGTTCCGTCTTCGTCCTGCAGGGCGGTGGGCTGGGGGAGACGCTGACGCGGAACTTGCCCCGTGTCCTGCGTGAGGCCGTCTTCGAAATCGCGCTGAAGCGCGTGCTGTGGTGCGTTCTCGGCAAAGCCGCGGAGCGTTCGGTACCCGGCACGCGCGGACGGTCACGGTCCGGAAGCCTGCCCCTCCCCACTCCCCATCGTGTGGCTGTCGAACTCAAAACCATGGAGAAGGACGGAGTCGAGCCCTACGCCTCGCTGACTCCTCCGGCGGACATGCCCCAGTTGACCGACGCCGAGTCACAGTGGCTCGTCCGCGCGTTGTCGGAGGACCAGTAGCTACGGAGCCTTGGTCGCTCGGCGCGTGACAGTGAGTTGTTGATGTCTTCCACGCGCACCGAAGCCGCGGAGCAGGCCGAGAGCAGGCACAGTTCCCGTGCCGTACCGGAAGTCGTCACTGGTCTGTTGGTCCGCAAGGTAGTGAGCGCGGCCCGGGCGGTGATCGAAAGATTCCGGGCCGGTACCCATCACGGCCTCTACCCCACGGCGGTCGAGGAGATTCTGCGAGAGTTCTGCCTCGCCCACCTGGGTGCCGCACTGTGGTCCGGGATGAAGGACGAAGCGGCCACGGCGTTCCGTTCGGGTGACGGGAGTCCGGCGGGCGCCGGGCGCTACTTTCTGGACCGCTTCATCGAGACCGTCTCGGTACCGGAGCGTAAGGAAGTCACGGTGGTGGGCCACGGCTCCGGCGTCCCGCTGATGAACGCGTTCCTTGCCGCCTTCGACGCTCGTCGAGGCTCGGCCGGCAGCCCCCTCTCTGCGGACTTCCGGGTACGCGATGTGGTCGCCCTGGCTCCCATGTGCACTTTTCCCGAGCTGGCGTCAACACTCCGCAGAAGGAACACAGCCTTCGAACGATTCCGGATGTTCGCGTTGACGGACGAGGCCGAGAAGGCCGATCATCTCGTGCCTGTCGCGTATCCGCGCTCGCTGCTGTACTTCGTTTCCGGGGCGCTGGAGCGCGACCCCAACGGCACGAGCGCGGCGGTCCCGCTGTCCGGAATGGCGCGCTGGTACGGCTCCGGGCAGACCGCGGGCGGAGCCGAGGCCGAGGAAGTACGTGTCGTCGCCGATGCCGAGCCCCGTGCGTTCGTCTTGTCGCCGGGGGCAGAGTGCGGGGCGCGCTCCCATGCGCAGTTCCGCACGGATCCCGCGCTGCTCGCCAACCTGCAAGTGATGATTTCCGGTTGAGACGGGAAGTCCCATGCACGAACATCACTACGCCGTGGTTTCCGGCATCAACCGGTACGTCTCGCTCGACGATCTGCACGGCCCGGTCAACGACGCGGAGGCGTTCCATCGCTGGCTCGTCGATCCCCATGGTGGCGACGTGCCTGAGGAGAACATCATCCGGGTACCGGCCTCCGGGGACACGGACGTCATCGATGCCGTCTCCGCACAGCCCACAGCGGACCGGATCTTCAGAGACTTCGTCGAACTCAACAACCGGCTGAGCGCCAAGCTGGAGTCCTCGCCGGAGAGTTGGGAACGGTCTCGTCTCTACGGATACCTGGCCGGACACGGCACAGCCCCAGGTGGCACCGGGTGCGCCGTCCTGATGCCATCGGCCGACGAGGGCGGGCTGGTCAACCATGTCGAGGTCCAACTTCTGGCCGACTGGTACGGACGATCCGGCCCCTTCAAGGAAGTCCTCTTCTTCGTCGACTGCTGCCGGGAAGAGCTGCACCTGCTCCCGTGCGGACCTCCGATGGTGCAGGCGTGGCGTCCCAACGATCTACCCAGTGTCGTCCTCGGGCTGGCAGCCGAGAGGGGCCAGCAGGCGTTGGAACCGGCAGCCGCGGCCGACGGCGAGCCGCTGCGGGGCTACTTCACGACAGCTCTCCTGGACGGAATGCGCGCAGGCGTGGACACGGCGGGGCGCGTGACGGTTCCAGGGCTCGACGATCACGTACGCCGTCTCGTCTTCCGCCACACGGACAGGCGCCAACTGGCGTCCGTGCGTCTGCAACAGGGCATGCCCGTCATCGTGCGCCGCGAGGATCCCACGGAGACCTACCGGGTACGGGTGCACTTCACGCACGACGTCAAGGACCTGGTGATCAGAGACGACTACGAGGACCTTCTGGTCCGCGCGGACGCGCGGAGTGACACACCGTGGGAGCTGTCGTTGCCCAGCGGAACGTACTGGGTCGGTCCCAGGGACTACGAGGCCGAGGATCCTTACTGCGAGTTCTCCGTGAAGGGAAGGGACACCGATGTCCACTACCCGACCGGCACGACTGCGGACTGACCAGCCCTCCCTCATGGATCTGCCCTGCGCCGCCCCACTGGCGGGCACGCTGCCGGCCCATGCGGAACATCAGAGGGCAGCGGGTCATTGGAGCCGTCACTCGACGCCTGGCTCAGGCAGCGAAATACCGTCGCTGGTTGTCCTGCTCCTCGGGGTGACCCACTCCGCGAACCACGACAGCCCCTTCGTCTGGCAGATCACGGACGAGGCAGGCCACGTACTGCACCCCGACGCCTGGGAGACGGGAGGAAGCGGTGCCGAGTCATGGGTGACCTGGAGTTGCCGCGTTCCGGCGGGCAGTTATCGCCTCGAATGGCGAAGCGGTCTCCTGACACTGGCGCTTGCGTTGTGGGTGGAGCCGGACTGGACGACCGTTGCTTTCGTTCCGGCAGGCAGGAGAGGCCTCGATCCCGTGCATGCCGCGATTCACACGATTCCATGGGGAACTGCGTGGGATCCGAACAATGAGATGACCCTGGCGCAGGAGATCGTTCTGTCCGGCCTGCGCCAGAATCGCTGCCTGGTTTCCGGCGAGATGGTCGAGCGCCTGCTCAGTGACGCTTTCAATCCTATGCAGGCCCTTGTGTGCGCTCACGCGCTCCAGACACCCGAACCGGCGGAGAGCGCGAAGGAACGACGTCGGCAATTCCAGGCCATCACAGAGGAATTGGTCCGGCGGATGCCCGGGCACCCTGATGTCCGCGTTCTGCGACCGGAACTGGGCGGGCGGCGGCCCGAGTCCACCATCAGCACGCCCCCGCTCATGGCCGTTTCGTGCTTGCAACTGCTGGCTCGCGATGCGGAGAGAGATGCGGACAAGAAAAGCCCGCTCGTTCCGGGCTCCGCGGCCGAGTACGCGACCTCCCGACTCGCGAGCGCCGGCGTGTGGACGACCTGGCTGCGGCCGACCAGCCCGCCGCACCGGGATCCGCCCGTACCGGTCGACAAAACGGTCGCTTTCCTTCGGCAGGCCGCCTCTGTGAACGACCTCACCGTCGAGCAAGTCATCGAGCGATTGGGCGAGCAGGAAATCTGCCGCCGCGCGAGGGTGCCGCGCCGTTTCGTCGTGCAGGCGGTCGAGCGACTCCGGTCTCCCCGCGTCAGCGTCTACGAAGCCGCGTCGGCAACCGCTCGGCCGGGCAGGAGGGTGCGCATCGAGGGCGATCCACCCACGCGGGACGCCACGGTCAACCGCGCATACAGCGCGCTGGGGGACACATATGACTTCTTCCTGAGGGCATTCGGGCGCGATTCACTGGACGGAGAAGGCCTGCCACTCGTCGCGGTGGTTCATAGCGGCGAGGCGTACAACAACGCCTTCTGGGACGGCGAGCAGATGATCTACGGGGATGGCGACGGCGAGGTTTTCCAGGACTTCACCATCCCCATGGACGTGACGGCACATGAACTCACACACGGCGTTGTGCAGTACACGGCGAACCTCTCTTTCTACGGTCAGCCCGGCGCGCTGCACGAGTCGATCTGCGATGTGTTCGGCTCACTCGTGAAGCAATACTCGTTGGGCCAGACGGCTGGTGAGGCCGACTGGCTCATCGGCGCCGGTTTGTTCACCCCCCGCGTGACCGGGGTGGCGCTGCGCTCCATGAAGGCTCCCGGCACCGCATACGACGATGACGTCCTCGGCAAGGACCCGCAGCCCGCGACCATGGACGACTATGTCCGCACCGACCGCGACGACGGCGGTATTCACATCAACTCGGGTATCCCCAATCACGCGTTCTATCTGGTCGCCACCGCCCTTGGCGGTCATGCCTGGGAAAGGGCCGGACAGATCTGGTACGACGTCCTCACGGGTGGTGAACTTGCAGAGCGGGCCCTTTTTTCTGACTTCGCCAAACTGACGATGAGCGCCGCCCGCGCACGCTACGGCCATGGCGAGGAACTCCAGGCGGTGGACAAGGCCTGGGAACAGGTCGGCGTACGGATGCTGTGACCCAGAACGAATCAGACCCACCGGTGGTACCACTCCGGCACATGTCGGGTGGCCGGGGTTCGGGGCCGGAGAAGCAACCGGAGGAGAAACACAGCAGTCGGGCCTTGGACACCGAACCGGCACCCCGGGAACAGGATCACTTGCAGCATCCTGAGACAACAGAGTGCCGGCCACCGCTCGCCGCTCACCCAGTGCTCGGCGAGGCCGATGATGAGGAGCCGCGCGGCCTCGCAGTGGACGGCAAAAGCCTGCGTGGCGCGGCCAAAGCGAAGGGCCGCAAGATCCACCTGCTCGCCGCACTGGAGCACACCACCGGCCTGGTCCTGGCCCAGCTGGACGTCGGCGAGAAGACGAATGAAATAACCTGCTTCCAGCCGCTGCTGGACACCGTCGCCGACCTGGCAGGAACCGTCGTCACCAGCGACGCGATGCACACCCAACGTGAGCACGCCGACTACCTCCTCGGCCGCGCAGCGCACTACATCGTGATCGTCAAGGGCAATCAGAAGAAGCTGCGCCGGCAGCTCAAGTCCCTTCCCTGGAAAGACATCCCGCTTCCGGGACGCACCCGGGGCATCGGCCACGGCCGCTCGGAGATCCGCCGGATCAAGGTCGCCACCGTGAACAGCCTCCTTTTCCCCGGAGCCCGCCAGGCCGTCCAGCTCAAGCGCCGGCGCACCGACCGCAAGACCGACAAGACCACCGTCAAGACGGTCTACGCCGTGACCAGCCTGACCGCCGAGCAGGCCACCGCGGCCCAGCTCGCCGAACTCGTCCGCGACCACTGGAAGATCGAGGCCCTGCACCATGTCCGCGACACCACCTTCGCCGAGGACGCCTCCCAGCTGCGGACCGGCAACGCGCCCCGCGCGATGGCCACCTGGCGCAACCTCGCCATCGGAGCCCTCCGCACGGCCGGAGTGAAGAACATCGCCGCTGGCCTCCGCCGCAACGCCCGCGACCCTCGCCGCCCCCTCGCACTCCTCGGCCTCGGATGATCACGAACCGGACGTCATGCGACTACGCCGAAGCCCTGCTCCGGACCCCCCGGGCCATTGAGACGGCAGGCGGACCTGACGAAGACTCGCGGCCTGGTCAGACACCGAGGTGCCCGGGGCCGGCACGGCCGCGCCACCGGGAGCGCCCCGCCATGCTGAGGTGGACCTGCACGGCCGGGATCCCCGGCACTGGGCCGGTGCGCCGGGCCCGCCGTCACCGGGCCCGGCACCAACGCGGTGTCCGGTGGCCAGCCATGCGGTCTGCGGGGCTCACATCCAAGATGCGACGATGATGGGTCGGCCGTGGAGTCTGCCGCTGGCCGAGCGGGTGCTGGTGGTCGCGGTGTACTACCGCACGAACCTGACGATGCGGCAGCTCGGCCCGCTTTTCGGCGTCTCGTCGTTCACGGACCGACCTGGCCCAACCACCCCCGCCGAGCCGCGTCAAGCCGACCGCACCGCACGGCGCATCTGACCTGCGGCATCAGGGGTGATGTAGGCGATCTATTTCGACAAAGCGGGCATACCTGTACCGAGAAGGGAAGGGCGGCGGTGAGCTGTGGATGTGGAGAGCATCGCCGACGAGTTGTACGTGCTGCATCCGACCCGGTTCGTCGAGGCACGCGATGCGGTTGCGGACGAGGCCCTCACAGCCGGCGAAGGCAAGCTGGCCGCCCAGATTGCTGCGCTGCGCCGCCCCACGCTGTCGGCCTGGGCCAGCAACCTGCTGGTCCACTCGAAGCCCGCTCAGGTCACCCGGCTGCTTCGCCTGGGCGAAGGCCTGCGCCAGGCCCACCACAACGCTGATGGCACCCAGCTCAGACGCCTGAACCGCCGGCAGCACACCCTCGTCGGCGCACTATCGCGGCAGGCCCGCGACTTGGCGGCCGGGGCCGGACATCCCCTCGGTGAGGCCGCGCAGCGGAAGGTCGAGCAGACCCTGCACGCGGCTCTCGCGGACCCGGCCGCGGCCCAGCAATGGGCCTCCGGCCGGCTCGTCAAGGCCCTCGTCCCTCCCGTCGGATTCACCGCGGCCGCCGTAGCCGAAGCACCCACCCGCCAGGCTCCCGCACCCTCCAAGGCACGCGGACGCAAGACACCGCCGAGGCCAGAGCGCCCAGACATGGCCGGCCCCAAGTCCGCCCGCGAACAGCGACCCGGAGAGGCACGGCGCAGAAAGCTCGTCCAGGCTCAGCGCGCGGCGGAAGCGGCCGAACAGCAGGCCCGCCAGCGCGAGGAGGAACACCACCAGGCTCAGGCGACCGTCGAGCGGACCGAATCAACACTCCGTCAACTCGAAGAGCGCGCGACGGAACTGGCCCAGCAACTACACGCCACGGTGGAGCTGCGACGCCGGGTCCGAAACGACCTCGACAACGCCCGCAACCGAGCCGCGGAAACAGACCATGCCGCGCAGCAGGCACGCCGCGCCGCTGAGACGGCGCGAGACCGCGCCGAGCGCTTGACAAAGTGAACCCCACTCCTTTCGCTAGTCTTTCATCGCGCCCACTGCCCGCGCCGTGAAGCAGGCCCGGCGCGCTATGGGATGGAGCGCCACATGACCGTCCCCGCCTGCGGGATCCCCGCCGTGCGGAGCCTCACCTCCACGTGCTGGCCAACAGCTGGCGGGAGATTCCGGAGGAAGAGACCAGTCGTTGCACGCGGCGATGGACCGCTGCCTGAGCGGACAGGTCCAGGTCGAGGCAGCTCAACACCGTTCTGTCTTTGAGGGGGCTTACTCACTGGTGACCGGCGCATCCGCCCTGTAGCGTCGTCCGCAGATGTCGTGGTTCGCAGTTCCTGCCCGCGCCTAGGTGCGGGCGTTTTGCTGTGCAGTACCCGAGGACCAAGACGACCACCTCCGGGTACGCGCGGTGCGGACCCGTCATCAGATGAAAGGCATCGGCATGGCCAGCGGAACCGTCAAGTGGTTCAACGCCGAGAAGGGCTTCGGTTTCATCGCGCAGGATGGCGGTGGTCCCGACGTCTTCGCGCACTACTCCAACATCAACGCCAGCGGCTTCCGGGAGCTTCAGGAAGGCCAGGCCGTGACCTTCGACATCACCCAAGGCCAGAAGGGCCCGCAAGCGGAGAACATCACTCCCGCCTGACCTTGCCCCACGGCCGACGCGGTGCCCGAGGCGGCGCTCCCGCCCGGGCGCCGTGCCGGCTCTGCGGACCACATGGCCGATCATCATCGCGGATCGCTGCCCATCCGTCCCCCTTACTCCTCACGAACGGGGACGCCAGATCTGCCCAACTGGCTCCCGGGCATCACTTGCTGATTCCGCGTCCGTACGCCGCAGCCGTCCCACCAGCCTCTGTGATGGTCACTCCGGGCTGTAGGGGCGGCCGGGGGCGGGACGTGGACGATCGCGTCCTGGTTCGCCTCCACTGGGCCTTGGACAGCCAAGAATCACGCCTCAACAGAGGCGTCCGGGAGGCAGCACCAGGGGAAACCGTTCAACCGGGAAACGTCTGTTTCCCAGATCACTCCAGGTCCTCCCACGTCCACGGCCCGGCAGCACTTCCATCGGGCTCCCGCCCGAACCTGAACCGGTCCTGGTCGTCAGCCGCCCGTTCCACAACCTCGCCGAGTAGGCGGTCGTGCTCGCGCGGCACGTATTCGGGAAGCACCGGCAGTCCGGCGGTCTGGGAGTCGATCGCGTGGTGGACCTCCAGGTGAAACGGGTCCGTCACCAGCGGCAGGGGCTGGCCCGGCCGCATGCGCTCCAGCACCGTCTGGCCATGCTCGGCCACAACCGCGGCGCGTGTTCCGTCCGCGTTCTGACGGGCCTTGGCTTTGTAGGCACGGCGCCACCGCTGCGCATCCAGCAGTGCGCCCGCCGCCGGGTCGTCGGCCAGCCTGGCGCTCTCGGCATAGGTCCGTATGGCCCGCAGCAGGTTCAGCAGCGGATCGATCTTCTGAGGGAACGGCCGTTCTTGCAGGTTCAGCCAGTTCCCGATCGTGGTGGGACTGACGCCGGCGGCCTCGGCCAGTGTGCGGTTGGACAGCTTCCCCTGCAGGCGGTCGACGCGGAACGCGACCAGTTCGGCGACTAGCGTGTCGTAGTCCGGTTCCTGCACCCCCGGTGCCGTCATCAGGACGCCCTTTCGCTCCCTCTGGCCCGTGCGCGGATGTCCACTTGGCCCCTCGACACCCGGGCGCACGCACGCCCTGACATGCCGTGAACCCTAGGGGCCCACCAGCCCGCTTCGGATCGATGTATCCAATCTGCAGCCAACTCCTGCTGGACAGCTGGCTGGACAGCCAGCGTCGAACTCATCCGCACAGCCCACCAGGGCCGGCATCACCATCACAGGGAGTTCCCGCCATGAGCCCACTGCAGATCATGTCCCTGCTGCTCGCCCTGTCCGCCGCCCTCAACATCGCCATCATCGCGGGCCTGCTCGCCCGCGGCTCCGGCGTCGGCATCCCCCAGGCGATCATCAGCGGCGCGGGCGCCGCAGCCGCCGCTCTCGGTATCTACTTCGCCGCTGTCGCCGCCTACAAATAATCACGCCTACACCAGCAGCCTCGCGGACAGATCAAGACGAATTGCCCTCCGCGTCGAAGGCGGCGCGGACCGAATCCTCGAATGTGCTGCGGCTCGGCCTGAGAGAACGGCGGCAGCGACTCCCAACCTCATCGACATTGATCACACAGCCGAATCACGAAGTGACTCCCGATGTGTCGACAAACGACTCCCTTTCCAGTGACAGCGTTTATCGATGAGTTGCAGCAGCGGTTGGCGATCCAAGGGCTCTCGGATGGTCATGAGAAATGACGGCGATGCAGTGTCCGGGCTCAGGTGTGGACGCGCACTGTGCAGGCTGCGGCTATTCCGGGCGGGCGTTGCCAAGGGTCGACCACACCTGAGATCGGCGTGGCGTGGTGTCATGGGGCACGCGGTCAGCGCGAAGTTGCCGGCATCCGGTGTCGTCCGCCGCCCGGACCGCCCAGGGGCCGGCATGACAGGCAGAGGCTTCGCCACCGCGGCGGCAACCGCCGCGAGCGCCGGCGCCGACGCTCGCGGAGCACGAGCGGTCAGCGGCTGTAGCAGTACGAATCCGAGGAGGCGTCGCCGCCTTGCAGGCGTGTCTGGTGCACGCGCAAGCCCAGGAAGTCCGGGCCGTGCGGGTAGAAGCGGCTGTCGACGGAGAGCCCGCCGTCCGAGGTGTCGGCGTCGAGTTTGACCATCCACGGGTCGATTCCCGCGGGATAGAACTGCGCGTCCCACGTGCCGTACAAGGAGTTCGTCAGGTACACGCGCCGCCCGTCGCGGCTGAGCTCGACCATCTGCGCTCCGCCGGACAGCGGAATCTCCGGCTCGGCGGGATGCGGCTGTTGGCTGACGATGCCGCCAAGACGCACGGACGCGGTCTGCCTCGGATGGAACGGGTCGCTCACGTCGTACTGGAACAGGTCGCCGGTTCCCCATGCGGATACGTACAGCCACTGGTCGTCAACCGACAGGTCGATGTCGGTGATCAATGGGGGCACGGCGCCGAACGGCTGCAGCGCCGGGGGCAGGTCCTCCGTTTGCGCGGGCTCGGCAGGGATGGTGATCACCTTGTGGACCACGAAGTCCTCGCCCTCCCGGTTCCACAGCCACACCGACGCCGACAAGTCCTCCACGTTGACCACGGCGTGTGCGAACCCCCACGTCGCCTCGGGGTCGTGCGCGGGACGCAGCTCCAGCACCATCTGGTTCTCATCCCCCAGATCGATGCGCTGCAGGTGCCGGCCAGAGTCCAGCTCCCAGAAGTGCAGCGAGTGGCCGTACTGGCGACCCAGCAGCAGTTCGGGGACAAGGCCGTCCTCGAACATCGAGGGGGTGCCCCACTCGCTGGTCACGGCGATGTTCTGGCGCAGATGCCACCAGAGGTCGTAGGCGAACCGCTGCGGTCCGCGGTCGCTCTCCCAGGCGCGCAGCACTTCGAAGCTTTCATGGTCCAGCAGCGCGACGCCGCCAGGTCCGTCCGCACCGTCCGGGCCGCCCAGGCAGGACAGGAACACTCCGTCGGGGCCGCAGTGGAGTGTGTGCGGACGCGAATATCCGGCCTTGGCGGCCAGCTCCTCGGGCTCGACCACCTTGACCAGGAGCGGGCGGGCGGGATCGGGGCCGGTGTCGAAGACGTGCAGCCGGGAGGAGCGCAGTCCCGGGATGATGAGGTAGCGCCGCGCAGCGTGATGATGACCGGCATGCGCCAGCGCGCTCGAGCAGGCGTTCCAGCCGAAGTGGTGCAGTTCGTTGCCCAGACCGGGTAGCTCGGCGTGGGCGGTCACGCGGCCGTATACGGGGGATTCGGGGTCGGTGCCGACGGTGAACAACGCGTCCGCGCGCTGTGCGCTCGGGTCGAAACCGACGACATAGGCGAGCTTCTCCGGGGGCGCGGCGACGGCATCCGCCGGAGTGCGGTACAAGGTGGGGTCACTGTGGTCGTCGCGGTCGTGAGCGTGCTCAGTCGTCCTCATGGCTGTTCCTTACTCCCGAACGGGAGCCTGGATCCCGGGGGATTCCCGGCAGGCAGCCGGGCTCACCCGTTCGAGATCGATGTGCAGACGCGGGACAGATATGCCATAAAATGAGCGTTTCACGGCCCCGGAACCCTGCCAAGCCGACAGCGCGGGGGCGCGGACCGCCTCAGTGTGCGGCTCGCCTCCGGCACGCCCGAGAGCGGCGGCAAGCGGACACCGGGCCTTCCGGCCGCCTTGCCAGTTGGCCGCCTTGGCCCCGCTGCTTGCCGAGCATCTCCCCGGCCCGCTCGATGCCCGCGCCTGCGAGAACATCCGGATCGTCGAGGACGAAGCCGCCTGCCGCTACCTTCAGCGCCTCGCCGCCCTCCACACCGGCCTCGTCCACGCCGCCGCCGGCAGCGACGCCCACCAGCTGCGGCGCGCCGTCGAGATCGGCCACCACCAGCTGTTCGACACAGCAGACCTGCTCCAAACCCACGACACACGCTCGGCCTCCAGCGAGCTCATCGCCCGGGAGCACCTGATGCTGCAACTCGCCAGCCAGATCGCCGCAAGCACGCAGGGCGACACACCGCTGGGCCCCTGTCCACCCGGGCCTCGCCGAAAGCCCCATGCCTCAGCCCAAGCAACGACCCGCATTTCGTCAACGAAGGAGGAAACACACATGCCCCACCTGCAGGACGCTCCCGAGCAGCGGACGAGCGAGGTGTACCTGCTGTTCGCGCACGAGGCGTACTACCCGGCCGCCGCCCAGGAAATCAACACCTCGCTCGTGGCCGCAGCCTCCCTGCTGCACCCGCGCGTACAACAGCCTGACGGCGCGCGCATCTACGACCGCGTTACCCGTGGCTGCCGGCAGCGCGAGATCGTGCCGCTGTCCACGCTCACGCACGAACTGGGCGGCGGTGCGCTCTGGCCGGAGGTCGGCGACTGGGAAGCGGTCACTGCGGACCTGCTCCAGCTCATCCGTGACCGTGACTGCGACGCTCTCAGCCTGGGCCTGCCGGACATTGCCCGTGCCCTGGTGTGCTCCGGCCCGCACAGCGAGGTGCGGGCCTACGACCCGGCGGCCGGGCGGTGTCAGGCGTACGGGCCGGCCGAACGTATAGAGGTCCTTGTCGAGGTCGGCAAGCAACTGGCCTGGGCGGAAGCGGGGTGGTCTCTGTGGCCGGGCGACGGCCTTCTGGCCGCGACCAATCCCGAGGAAGCCAAGTGATGTTCGGCCACGAAGCGTACGCAGTGTGGGCAGACCTCCGTCGGCTGCTGACTCGGTGCCCACGCCCCAAGCGCCGCGCTCGACCGCGGTCAGGGGCGGGGGAGTTTGCTCAACTGGCCACCGCTTCCTGGCTGTTCAACCATGAAATGATCCGGGCCGCCTGCTCGGCGTCCGCGGGCAGGCCGAGGTACGGGGCGCCGAGCTGCGGCCACGTGAGATCCAGGGCCGTGCGCAGCACCTTCTGCCGGAACCGGTAGATCGAATGCGCCACCGCTCCGGAGCATGAGGTTTCCCGCATGTACGCCCCGGTCGCTGCCCGGCGTAGACGCGGCCAATGGTTGGCGGCCAGCGGCCCGCTCGGTTATGCGATTCACGTGACCAGCAGAGGGGCATGTGACACGAGGTGTCACTAGCGGTCACGGAAAAGGGGGGCGTGGGGGATGGAGCCGGGCAACCTCGCGGCTATCGCCGTACAGATCATGTCGGCGCTGGCGACGGGAGCTGCGACCAGCGTGGGGACTGCGGCGGGTGAAGAAGTCACTCGGGTCGTTCGGCAGCGGCTCGGTGAGTCGGAGGAGGGGAGAGCGGCCCTGGATCGGCTGCAGGAGGATCCGCAGCAGCCGGAGGCGCAGCAGCACGTGCGGACCCTGCTGACTGATGAGGTCAGGGGCAACGCGGGCTTCGCCCGGCAGCTCGAAGCGACCGTAACGGCGGGCGGGAACGCGCACGTCAACACGTTGACGATCAACCGCAGCAAGGTGAGCGGAACCATCAACTTCGGGCCGTTAACTATCCACAGGACGCGGGGCGCCTACATCGTTCTCGCCATCGCGGCGGTGGCCGTGGCCCTGCTGCTTGTCCTCGGATCGATCGGCACCGTCAACATCATCAACAACTTCGGCAACGGTTCCGGTGAAGGCTCCGAGTCCGTGCAGGGTGGTGTCTCCGCGCCAAAGGAACGGTGGAAGGTCGACAAGGGCCTGACACCGACTGTCGCCGACGGGGTGGCTTACTTCGGCAGCTTGGACAAAGGCCTGCACGCAGTCGACGCCGCGACCGGCGAGGAGCGGTGGAAGTTCGGTACAGGCGGCTTCCTTCCCTCCTCTTCGGATACCGACGAGTGGGGCTCACCGCCGACTGTGGCTGACGGAGTGGTGTACTCCGCCAGCGTGGACGGCAACCTTTACGCGGTGGACGCCGAAACCGGAAACGAGCGGTGGGCATTCGACGCGGGCGGGCCGCTGGTGCAGTCGCCGGCTGTGGCTGACGGGATCGTCTACGTCAGCACCGTGACCGGCACCCTGTACGCAGTGGATGCGACGAGCGGGAAGCCGCGGTGGGACTTCGACACCGGTAGTGAAGCCACTGCGCCGACGGTGGCAGGCGGTGTGGTGTACGTCGGCGGCTTCGGATACCTGTATGCCCGGGTCGCTTCCACCGGCAAGGAGCGGTGGACGTTCAACGCGGACGGTGCCTGGGTGTCGTCCGTGGCAGTTGTCCGAGGGACGGTGTACTTCGGCAGCACGGACCACAGCCTGTACGCGCTGGATGCCGCTTCGGGTGACGGGGCCTTCCCCCACGAGAGTGGGCACTCTTCGCATGCTTATACGGCAAGAGTCATGCTATGTGATGTCTCGTAGTTGACGGGACTGATCTGGGCGTTGGCGGAGTGCCGGCGACGTGAGTTGTATCGCACCAGCCAGGCGAACACCTCCTGACGGCACTGTTCAGCGTCGTCCCAGCGTCGCCGGTCGCCCAATGTCTCGCGTTTGAGGGAGGCGTGGAAGGACTCGCAGGCGGCGTTGTCGGCGGAGGTGCCCACGGCTCCCATCGACCGGACTACGCCCAACTCCTCGCACAGGGAGGCGAATTCGGCGGACGAGTACTGGGCGCCGTGGTCACTGTGGAAGACGGCGCCGGCGAGGCCGCCGCGGAGCGCGTCGGCGGCCGTCAGCGCGTCGGCGACCAGCTCGGTGCGCATGTGATCCGTGATCGACCAGCCGGCCACCCGGCGGCTGAAGCAGTCCAGTACGGTCGCCAGATAGAGGAACTCCCCGTCACCGACCGGCAGATAGGTGATGTCGCCCATGTACTTCATGTTCGGCGCAGGTGCGGTGAAGTCCCGCCGGAACAGGTCCGGCACCACCGCGGCATCGGGATCCGGGACGGTGGTGACGGTCCTGCGCCGCTTGCGGTAGCCGGCGACGCCGAAGGCGCGCATCACCCGAGCGACCCGCTTCTCGTTGATCTCCATGCCGTGCGCGTCCCGCAGCTCGGCGGTGATTCTCGGTGCGCCGTAGGTGCCGCCGGACTCGGCGTGGATGCCCCGGATCCGCTCGGCGAGCTCGGCATCGGCCCGCGCCCGCTGCTCGCGCGCCGGGCGCGAGATGAGCCACTTGTAGAAGCCGGAGCGTGCGACGCACAACACCTCGCACAGCCGCTTGACGCTGAAGACGTCGCGGTGATCATCAATGAACAGGAAGCGGCTTACCAGTTCATCTCCGTCGCGAAAAACTTCGTCGCCTTACGCAGGATGTCGCGTTCCTGGGAGAGCTTGTGCATCTCCTTGCGCGCCTGCTTCAACTCCGCGCGCACCGAGGCCAGTTCCGCCTCCAGCTCCTCGCGCGTGGCCGCTTTCGCCACGGTCCTGCCGTCCTTCGCACTCGTATCCGCCGTCGGGTCCTGGCCGCCGCGGGCGCGGTGCGCGCGCACCCAGGTACGCAGCGTCTCGCGGTTGACGCCGAGGTCCTTCGCCACACTCTCGAAGGTGTGGCCCGGGTCCGACAGGTACAGCGCGACGGCATCCGCCTTGAACTCGGGTGAATAGACCTTCATCACCATAATCGATCACCTTCTGCCGCCCCCCAGCGGGGCGGCGATCAGGTGTCCACCACTCGGGGGGAGGCGCCACGAGAGTTGGAAGTTCGAGGCTGGCGACGAGGTACAGGCGCCTCCGGCGGTGGCCAATGGTATGGCGTACTTCGGCAGCGTGGACGGCAAGCTGCACGCGGTGGACACCGCAACCGGCCGACAGCGGTGGGACCTTGCCGTCGACGGCGGGGTGACCGCTGGCCGTGGGGGCCTGTTCAACTCGCCCGTGTTGAACGGCAACGTTGTGTACGTAACCACCGGGCACGGTCTGTACGCGGTGGACGCCGCGACCGGCCGGGAGCGCTGGAGGCATGCGACCGATCGCAGCTTCGGCTGGTCGCCCGTGATGGCCGACGAGATGCTGTACGCCGTCGGTTTCGACCGGAGCAGGTCCAGCACTCTGTACGCCCTGAAGTTGTAGGCGAGGAGTGTGCGACATCCCGTGGTGCGCCACGAGGCGCCATGAAATCGAGTGAGGGTGAAAGGACCTCACCGCCGGTCAGTCGCAGCTGACCGGTGAAGCTGGGGGCAGTCGAAGTGCGGAAACGCGCGCAACGGTGAGAGCAGCCCCGACAACGTACGGGACGGGTCGGCACTGTCAGATGACCCGGGTCCGGCTAGCAGCGAGGAGAAGGTGTACGCGAGGAACCACTGTCCGAAGCCCTGTAACTGTCGCACTCGACTCAAACCTGACGGATACGGGTCGAGATGCAGCGCGTGACCGTCACTCGTTTGGGTGATGTTCAACTCCGAAGCCGGATCGCGGGTCTGGTGGGGAGGCCATGCCGAAAGCCTGCGGCGTAGGCATGGCGAGGCTGCCGGGGTATAGGTGGGCACCTCCCTCCTTGATCGATTTCGTGGTGAACGTGGGAACCATCCGCAGTCGCCCTTCCCTCTGGACAGCCAGTCCGGCGGCGGGCAGGTCCGTTGTCGACTGAGGGCTGTCGGATGGGGCGGAGGCCCCGTAGTAGTCGTGGGAGTAACGACCCAACAAGGAGACCGGGAGAACCGGTCGCAGGGCCAAGGGGGCCAGCAAGCCAGCAGACGAAGTTACTGGAATGTCAGGAGGTTGTCGCCGGTGAACACCGACGAGCTTGAGCACGCCGAGTATCAGGCGGAGCGCAAGGTACTGAAGATCCAGACCAAGCTGCACTGTTGGGCCCGTGATGACCCTCATCGCAGGTTCGATGACCTCTTCAATCTCGTCGCCGATCCCGCCTTCCTTCTGGTGGCGTGGGATCGGGTGCGGGGCAACAAGGGTGCGCGCACGGCCGGGGTGGACGGGCGCACCGCCCGTTCCGTCGAGGCCGGACAGGGCGTCGAGGACTTCCTCGACGGGCTGCGGTCGCAGGTCAAGGACCGTAGTTTCCAGCCGCTGCCGGTGCGGGAACGGATGATCCCCAAGACAGGCGGCAGGTTGCGTCGTCTGGGGATCGCCACCGTGACCGACCGGGTGGTCCAGGCATCCTTGAAGCTGGTGCTGGAGCCGATTTTCGAGGCGGAGTTCCTACCGTGTTCCTACGGGTTCCGCCCGAACCGTCGTGCTCACGACGCTGTGGCCGAGGTGCGTCACATGGCGTCCCGCTCGTATGAGTGGATCGTTGAGGGCGACATCAAAGCCTGCTTCGACGAAATCTCGCACCCGGCCCTGATGGACCGGGTACGCAGACGAGTCGGGGACAAGCGCGTCCTGGCACTGGTGAAGGCGTTCCTCAAAGCGGGCATCCTCGGTGAGGACCGCGTGCTGCGAGAGACCCGCGCCGGAACCCCGCAGGGTTCGATCCTCTCGCCGCTCATGAGCAACGTGGCTCTCTCGGTCCTAGACGAGCACATCGCCCAGGCCCCGGGAGGTCCAGGTGTCAGTGCGAGTGAGCGGGCCAAGCGTCGTCGCAAAGGTCTGCCCAACTACCGGCTTATCCGGTACGCGGACGACTGGTGTCTGGTCGTTTCAGGCACCAAAGCCGACGCTGAAGCCCTGCGCGAGGAGATCGCTGGAGTCCTCTCTCCGATGGGCCTGCGCCTGTCACCGGAGAAGACTCTGATCACCCACATCGACGGGGGCCTCGACTTCCTCGGCTGGCGTATCCAGCGCCACCGCAAGCGAGGTACGTCCAAGCAGTACGTCTACACCTATCCCGCACGCAAGGCCGTGCAGGCCGTGACGGGCAAGGTCAGGACCCTCTGCCGACAGATGGACACGAGCCAGCCGCTCGATGCTCTGTTGCGCCAGCTCAATCCGGCGCTCAAGGGCTGGTGCGTCTACTTCCGCCCCGGCGTGTCCAGCGCCGCCTTCGGCTACCTGAGCTTCTACACATGGCAACAGGTCGGCCGATGGTTGCGCCGCAAACACCGCCGGTCCAGCTGGAAGGACCTGCGCCACCGCTATTACAAGGGCGGCGTGTGGTGGCCGGCCTCGGAGGAGCGATCACTGTTCAACCCGGCGAAGGTAGGCACGACGCGCTACCGATACCGGGGAACGAAGATCCCAACTCCCTGGCCAGTCACGGGATGAGGACCCCCGGATGCCCATGACAGGGCTTGTGGAGCGCCCGGTGCCCGGAAACGGGCACGCCGGGTGCGGGAAGCGGTCCGGGGAAACGGGCCGGTCGGAAGACCGGAACCGCGCCCCGGGCCGACTTCACAGTTCCCCTGAGCCACGGTACTTCCCAAATCCCAGGGTCAGCGAGGGGCGGGCAGAGTCGCCGGGGAGCAGTCGCCACCAGGGAGTCCCGACCCGCCGCCAGTTCCGGCACGTACTTGTAGATAGACCGTGGCATCGGAGTAGCCCCGTGGAGACGGGACACTCTGGCTGGTGGCCGCAGACGATGAGTTCTTGATCCACTATCCGGCGGACAGGACGCCGGTGCGAGGTCGTGTGAGAGCTGTCGCCTGGAGCCCGGATAACGTCCTCATGTCCGGAGTCCAGAACAGGGCTCATCTCCGGCATACAGGACGGGTCATGACAGACAGTCGGGTAACAGTCGTACCGGTCGTCACCCCGGCGGCACCGGTCCGGCCCGAGGAGTACGACACCGCGACCCGGGCCGCGCTGGAGCACATCGACGGACAGGCCGTGCGCGCGGTCGCGGACGGCCGCCCGGAGCGGACCCGCAAGGGCTACGCCCAGGACTGGGCGAGCTGGAGCAAGTTCTGCGGCGCCACCGGCGGACTCGTCGCCGACATGCGCGTCTCCAAGATCCGCCCCCGGATCGTGCCCGTGCCGTACGGCTCCCGGCCCTCCATCTGCCCGGTCCGCGCATGGACCGCATGGAAGGAAGCCGCCGAGCTCACCGACCCGGACGACTACGCGTGGCGCCGCCTGCACTCCCGCTGGCACACCCTCATGGAGGGCGGACTGCAGCCCGAGTCCATCGGCGACGTCATCACCCGCGCCGGCGAACGCGCCGGAATCGAGATCCGGTTCACCGGACACTCCCCCCGCCGCGGGCTGGCCACCTCCTCCCGGCTCAAGGGCCACGACCAGATCGTCATCGCCAAACAGGGCGGATTGGCCCCGCACTCCAAGGTGCTCGCCGGATACCTCGAAGTCGTCGACCAGTGGGAGGACAACGCCCTGATCGGCGTCCTGTAGGCACCGCTATCGCACCGAAACCGGCCGACGTGTTCTTGTCAGCCGCCGTTTCCGGTATCGGGCGGAAGGTCACGTCGAGTTCGCTCCTGCTGGGTGGTGCGCCTCGCCATGATCAGTGCAGCGTAGCCGCCGAGGGCACCTCCAAGGGCACTGATCAAACCGGCTAGCGCGGTGATCAGACCAACGATGTCGCCGTCCGCTAGATCATCTCCGGGAGGCTCTGACGCGGCCGAGCCGACCATGAAATAGCTGCCGACGGCAAGCGCAAGGCCGATCGCGAACGCGACAGCAGATCTGAACCTCAAGCGTCGGACGCGGCGGCTCCGTTCCAGGCGATCTACGGGGTGTAAGTCGATCCGTTCCTCGTTGCGATCTCCCATGCGCCTTCCCTGCCGTGGTCCATCACGATGGCTGTCGCCGAGTGCGGTTAGTCTGCCGCCTGACGGAGGCCCCTGAGGCCCGCCCTTGTTGAACGGCGCGATTCGCCCTACGCGGCTCGCCGACCTCATACCCAACAACCGATCGGTTGTTGGACAACATCCCTTGCGGGGGCAACTCCGGCCGGAGAGTCGGCTCCCGGCGTTCAAGAAGGGTGTTCATCAACTCGGCGTGTTCAAGAACCTCTTGGAACCCTTTTCTGTACGGTGCCGTGCATGACGACGACCGCAGAATGGGCTGACGCCGACAGCCCGATGGAGACCTTCCCCGCGAACGCGTCCGGAGCCCGGGTCGGGTACGGGCGGGTGTCCACGCAGGGGCAGCTGCTCGACCGACAGATCGCGGCCCTCGAAGCGGCCAGCTGCGTGCGGGTGTTCACCGACAAGAAGTCCGGCAAGAACGCGGAACGCGAGGAGCTGTGGAAGTGCCTCGACTACCTCCGCCCCGGCGACACCCTCGTGGTGCCCTCCCTCGACCGCCTCGGGCGCTCGATCCAAGACCTGATCTCCATCGTGGCGGGGCTCCGCAAGCGCGGGATCGGCTTCCAGTCGCTGCACGAGTCCCTCGACACCACCACGCCCGGCGGCCGCCTGGTCTTCCACGTGTTCGCCGCGCTCGCGGAGTTCATCCGCGAGCTGATCGTGCAGGGCACCCACGAGGGCCTGGCGGCCGCGCGGGCTCGGGGCGAACGGATCGGCCGGCCGCCCGCCATGACGGAGGAACAGATCCTGTCGGCGGCGGCTGAACTCGGACCCAGTCTGGACAGGTGAAATCTGACCCGGGTGTCTTCGGTTCGGTCGTTTCAGTCGTTGTCGGTAGTGGCGGGGACGCGTCCGAGTTCGCGTCCTCGCATGCGGAATGAGTCGCCTTTGAGGGAGTGGACCTCGGCGTGGTGGACGAGGCGGTCGATCATGGCGGCGGCGACGGTCTCGTCGCCGAAGACCTCTCCCCAGCGTCCGAAGGGTTTGTTGCTGGTGACGATCACGGACGCGCGTTCGTATCGGTTCGAGATGAGCTGGAAGAACAGGTTCGCGGCCTCGGCTTCGAAGGGGATGTAGCCGACCTCGTCCACCACGATCAGCGGGTAGCGGCTCAGCTTGGTGAGCTCGGCCTGGAGCCGTCCGGAGTGGTGGGCAGCGGCCAGGCGGTCGACCCACTCGGCGGCGGTGGCGAAGGCGACGCGGTGTCCGGCCTGGCAGGCGCGGACCGCGAGGCCGATCGCCAGGTGTGTCTTGCCCGTGCCCGGCGGGCCCAGAAAGACGGCGTTCTCCTTGCCGGCGATGAAGTCCAACGTGCCCAGATGCGCGAGCTGTTGTCGCGTCATGCCGCGCAGATGGGTGACGTCGAGCTCCTCGATCGTCTTGATCGCGGGGAAGCGGGCGGCACGTACTCTCGCCTCGCCGCCGTGTGATTCGCGGGCGGACACTTCGCGTTGGAGGCAGGCGACGAGGTATTCGGCGTGGGTCCAGGACTCCTTGCGGGCGCGTTCGGCGAGCCGGTCGGCGGCGTCCAGCAGGGCCGGGGCCTTCATCGCGCGGGCGAGGAAAGCGAGGTCGGCGATGGTCTGGGAGCCGGTCCTGCGGCCCGCTCCGGTGCTTTGGGCCGGGGCACTGGTGGTGCGAGGCATCAGCCGGCCTCCCTGTCGCCGCCGCCTTCGATGACGGTGAACAGCCGGTCATAGGCGCCGAGTTCGCGTTGCTCGACCTCGACGAGCGGGCCGGCCTCGGCCTGGGCGGCCTGCTGATGGCGGGCCTGCCCGCGCATCGTCTGGCCCGCAGCGGCGTGATCGGGATCGGTGAGGGTCTGGTGGCGGGCCCAGCAGCGGGGGTGGCGGGCGACGATCACGCCGCCGGGCGCCAGCGCGATGACCTCGTCGTTGTCGGTGAGCACGGTGACGGTGCGTCCGATCGCCTCGGGGTGCACGGAGTAGTCGTTGGTATCGACGCGGACGTAGTGGTCACGCCCGATGCGGGTCTGCATCCGCCACCAGGCGGGCGGGTCGACGGGCGGCAGGGTGAGCATCCCGGCCCGGTCGGTCTCCCAGCGGTCGGCGGGACGGGCCTTAAGGGTGCGGTGCAGGCGCCGGTTGGCAACCGCCAGCCAGGTGGTCAGCTGGGTGTTGAAGTCGCCGGGGCCGCTGAACGTGCGGCCGGGCAGGAACGAGGTCTCGAGATAACCGTTCGCGCGTTCGACCAGCCCTTTCGCCTCGGGGTCACGGGGCCTGCAGAGGTAGATCTTGGTGGCGAGCAGGCCGGCGAACGCGGCGAACTCTGCGGTGAGCCTGCCGCGGCCGACCCCGGCCTCGTTGTCCCAGACCAGCGTTTTGGGCACGGCGCCCCACCCGTTCAGCAGCCGCCAGTGCCCGTCGATCAGGTCGCCGGTCGTGCGGGAGGGCAGCATCCGCGCGGCGATCACCCGCGAGTAGCCGGACACCATCACCAGCACCGGCGGACGCCCCGTCTGCCCGTAGCCGAGCGGGATGTCCGCGTCGGGAAACCACAGGTCGCACTGGGCCAGCTCGCCCGGCTGATAGGTCGTGCGGGAGACCGGATCGACGGGAACGTAGGCGGGCCGCAGTTCCCGCACCCGCTCCTTGAGGACCGTCATCCCGCGCTCCCATCCGATCCGCTCGGCGATCACCGTGGCAGGCATCGTCGGGGTCTCCCTGAGCAGCTCACGGATCTGCACCTCGACCGCGTCGACCACCGAGCCCTTGGCCGGCCGCTCGTACTTCGGCGGCCGGTCACTCGCCAGTGCACGCTTCACCGTGTTCTTCGAGATGCCCAGATGCCGGGCGATCGCCCGGATCGGCATCTGCTCGGCCCGGTGCAGCCTGCGGATCTCTGCCCAGTCCTCCACGCGGATCACCCTTCCCTCCTGACCTTCCGATCAAGATCAGGTTCAGGCGAAGACCACCGAGAGGGTCACTTTTGATCCGCCGTCAGAGGGTCAGAATTCAGGCGTCGCCGAGAGATCCGTCGCGCCCGCGGTTTGCTGACCGACCCGGAGAACACGATCACCTCGATCGCCAAGCTGCTGGGCGTCTCCCGCACCACGCTGTACAAGTACGTGCCAGAGCTGGCGGCAGGGCGGGACTCGCTTGTACCGAACGCTCGCGAGAGCCTGCCTGCATCACGTTGACCTCCACCTGCCCTCTCGGGGCGCTCACACGCGGTCGCCGTCTCCTGAGCGCGCCGTCTTCAGGCGGGCGCGATATGCCTTCTGACGGCACGCGTTGGAGCAGTACTCGCGCGGTCGCCGAGCGCTCTTGGGGCGCTCGAAGACCACACGGCACTGTCGGCAGTGGGGCGCGAACCGCTCCTCGATGTTCCATTCGCGGATCAGGGCCCGCAGTTCCTCGTCGACGACAAGAGAGTTCCCATCGTCCCCGGCCCAGAATTCCCAGGCGTTGGTGTGGTTCTTCGACAGGCGTGCTTGCCACAGCGCGGTCTGGGACGTGAACTGGGCGACCCACTTGTCGATCCCCAGCCCCCGAGCCAGGTCGGCGCGGTTCGCGCCATACAGCGCATAGGCGAGGAGCGCGCTCGCCCTTTCCTGGTCGAGTCGGCGGAGGACGAAACTAAGCGAGTCGGTGCGCTCCACGCGGGGCCGGTGTTGCGCGCCGGCTCGGGGTCGCCGACTCATCCCTCGCGCCCTGACCCGGCAGACCGCAGCGCGGTCTCGCTCCGCACGACCACCACGGTCGGCACTGCCGCGGGTTCCTGCTCCACAGCCGGGGGCGGCTGGAGGGCCGGTGGCGCCGAGGGCTTGCCCCAGGGCAGCAGGCCGCAGAGCGCGGAGATGACGTGACTGAGCCCGAGCAGAACCTGCGGCAGGTCGGCGGACGGGGTCCGTCGCGCAATCAGCCAGGCTATGCAGACCACTATGCCGAGCAGGGCCACGAGGACCAACGCGGCCAGTACGGCGAACTTGCTGCTGACCTCGGAAAACTGAGTCCGCGCGCTCCTCGTCCTGTCCTTCATGACGGGGAGGAGCTTCTCCCCGATGTACGTGCCGAACTTGCCGCCCGGGACCATGATGCGCACGTCGCGTTCGATGTCGGCGGTGTTCTCCGCCGGCCCCTTGCGGCAGTTGGTGACGTAGTCGGAGTTGGCCCGGCACTCCCGAAGGTGCTGCTCCACGAAGACCTCGACCATTTTGACGCTGGAGTCCGGCACCGACTTCAGGACCTCGTCCTCGGAGTTGTCGTCCTTGTGGTTGCGGAGCGACAGCGACCTGTTGCGATCGAGGACTCAGCGGATGAGGTCGATGGTGCCGACGGCGAACTCGACGATCGAGCCGCCCTCGGAGCCTCGGCCCGCGATGCCCGCGATGCCCGCACCGCCCTTCCCAACCATGGCAATCCGGCGCCCCTCCGAGGGCAGCACCGGAACGGGGCGTGATGTAGTCATGGCACGGGACGGTACCCGGCTCCCCAGAGATCCCGGTGACCGACCGGCCCCATGCCTTGTCTGCCGCAGCGCTGAACAAGGGAGCCCCGGCTTGCAGCCGGGGCTCCCTTGCCTCGAGAACCCGGTTGTTATCGCTTCTTGCAGAACTTCTTTTCTGCCTCCGCCTTTCCGTCATCGAAGCCTTCCCGCCACCCGGGATCTCTTGGACCAAAGTCCTGCGGCGGCTCCTGTGCGTCCTCGCACTTCTTGCCCTCCGCGTAACCTTTCTTGCGGCCCTCCAGGTACGCGTCTGTCTCGTTCTGCTCCTCGGTCTCCGCGACCGTGCCGCACGTGACCGTGGGACCACCGTCGATCTGCACTGCCTTGACTGTGCCCTCGGGCCCATTGATCTGGGCCGTGAAACTCCCCTTAGCGTCCGTCGTTGTTGTGCCTGCTGGTGCGGCGCCGGCCTTGAAGAGCACATCCTCGTTCGGCTTGAAATTCTTGCCGCTGACCGTGAACCTGCTCGGATCCTCGGTCTTTGACAAACCGCAGCTGGGATTTGGTGCCGACTGTGCCGGTGCCGCCAAGAACGTCACCGACCCAAGCGCCAGCGAAGACACCGCCAGCGGTGCCAGCACAGCCAGGCGCATACGTCCGTTCATTTTTTGATAGGCGTGACTCATGAGAATTCATCCTTCGAAGTCAGGAAGGGTGAAAGGAGTCGGATGGACCCCGCTCACCCGACGGTCTTCGAAAAGTAGATCCCGGCACTGCGGGGGCGTCATGTCCCCTGATCTCGGGACTTGACACAGGCACCAGGCACTGCGCCTGGATGGTGCGTGCCGGCTCCTCGAGAAGGACGCCCCGCCGAAGGAACCACGAGGGTGGGTCGTCTATGGAACCCGTATCTTCCTGCAGGCCGCAGCTCTACGATGGCGGGCCCGCAGGCTCAAGAGCTCTTTCGATTGTCCCGCCGCCCGTGCGCGATGTCGACTTGAGGACCACCCGGCCACACGCTCGCACCGGTCCGTAGCGCTCGTCGACCTCGACCGGGACGCCGTGCCGTCCGAGGACGGCGCGCAGCCGCCGGCCCAGCGGCCGCCCGGCCTTATCTGCATCTGTCAAGTACAACTGCTGGTCATGGCCCGAAGTTTGTGCAGGCATGTAAGGCACGTTTCTCGCCCAGACAGGTGCCGGTGGGCGTCGCGTACGGCAGTTACGGCCCGAGAGAAGGGCTGGTTGGGGGGCCTGCTGAACCGCAAGCAGGCGGGGAAGACTGCGGGTACACGTCGGTGGATGGAGGGGGCGGTGTCCGTGGCCGCGGCAAGCAGTACGGACTCGGCGCTCAAGAGGGCCCGGGTGGCGCGGAACATGACGCTGGAGGAGGCCGCCGACGCGCTGAATGTGATCACCGGCGGGGCTGCGGACGCGAGCCTGATGAGCGCGTGGGAGTCCGGGCGGCGCCGTGCGGGCAAGCGGAACCGGGCTGGGCTCTGCCAGTTATACCGTGAGCGGCCCGAAGTGCTGTTCGCGCATCAGGACGGCGCGGCCACGAGCGTGCTGGAGAGCTCCGGACGGCTGTGGTCGTCAAGGTGCTCACCCGCTGGACGGACTTGGTCGAGGCGATGGTTGATGTCGTCGCGGGAGCTCGTGAGCAACTGGTGGTTACCGGTAGCCGGTCGCGGGAGAAGGCGTATCTGGCGGCGATCGAGACGGCCGTGGCCCTGCGCCCCGATCTGGTCCACTACCGGGTGCTGTACGGGCCGCCCCGGCATTGGGCGCTCGCCGACCACTTGGTGCGGCTACCGGAATTCATTCGCAGTGCATCGGCCTTCAGGCCGGTGGTGAAGCGAATCTGACAGTGGCGACGCGGAGCGTCGCAGACTCAGGTCCGGCAGCGCCGGACACCGCAGTGCTTCGCCTGCGGCGCGGAGCGTCGCGAGTGCTGCTCCCGGCGGAGCCGGGCAGTGCTCACACCGGCCGGTTCTGCTGTTCGATGTACTGCCGGACCACGGAGAGCGGGGCGCCGCCGACGGTTCCGGCGAAGTAAGACCCGGACCAGAGCTTGTTGGCCCGCCAGTAGTGGCGCACCAGGTCGGGGAACTCCTGGCGCAGGCGGCGGGAGGAGACACCCTTGAGGGAGTTGACCAGCTTGGTCACGGCAACCTTGGGCGGGAAGTTCACCAGCAGGTGGACGTGGTTGTCCTCGCCGTTGAACTCCACCAGCTCGCACTCGAAGTCGCCGCAGACCGACTGCATGATCTCCTCCATGCGTGTCAGATGAGCGTCAGTGAACACCTTGTGCCGGAACTTGGTCACGAAAACCAAGTGCACATGCATCACGAAAGCACAGTGCCGGCCAGTTCTGATCTCCTGCATCTCACCCATAACCCAAGTATGCAGGGTGACGGTCATGCAGCTCAGGTACGCGTTCAGGCTCTACCCGAATGCCGGTCAGCGCACCGCGCTGGCCAGGGCGTTCGGGTGCGCCCGGGTGGTGTTCAACGACGCGGTGCGTGCCCGTGAAGACGCCCGTAAAGCCGGGCAGCCGTTCCCGAAGGCCGGGGAGCTGTCCACGCGCCTGATCACCGAGGCCAAGCGGACCACCGGGCGGTCCTGGCTTGGCGAGGTCTCCGCGGTGGTGCTCCAGCAGTCCCTGCGGGACGCCGAGGCCGCCTACAAGAACTTCTTCGCCTCTCTCAGGGGCACCCGCAAAGGCCCCAGGACCGGCCCGCCCCGCTTCAAGTCCCGCAAGGACGCCCGGCAGTCGATCCGCTTCACCGCCAACGCCCGCTGGAACATCACCGACAACGGCCCTCTGAACCTGCCGAAGATCGGCGCGGTCAAGGTGAAGTGGTCCCGCACCCTGCCCTCCACCCCCACCTCCGTCACCGTCATCAAGGACGCGGCCAAACGGTACTTCGCCTCCTTCGTCATCGACACCGACCCCACCGCCGACGCGACACGGATGCCCGAAACCCAGCACACCATCGGCATCGATCTCGGCCTGACCCACTTCGCGGTCCTGTCCGACGGCACGAAGACCGATTCCCCGCGCTTCCTCCGGCGCGTGGAGAAGAAGCTGAAGAAGGCCCAGCGGGAGCTGTCCCGCAAGCAGAAGGGATCCAAGAACCGGGCCAAGGCCCGCCTCAAGGTCGCCCGCGCCCACGCCAAGGTCACCGACGCGCGACGCGAGTTCCACCACCAGCTCTCCACGAAGCTGATCTGCGAGAACCAAGGGATCGGCGTGGAGGACCTGTCGGTGGCGGGACTGGCCCGCACGAAGCTGGCCAAGTCCGTGCACGACGCCGGATGGGCATCGTTCATCAGCATGCTGGAATACAAAGCAGAACGGTACGGCCGCACCCTGGTCAAGATCGGCCGGTTCGAGCCGACCTCCCAGACCTGCTCCACCTGCGGCGTCAAGGACGGACCCAAACCCCTCGACGTCCGGGAATGGACCTGTACCGCCTGCGGCACCGTCCACGACCGCGACCACAACGCCGCACTCAACGTGAAAACGGCCGCCGGACTGGCGGTATCAGCCTGCGGAGCGCCGGTAAGACCAGGAGCAATCCCGGCACAGCGCGAAGAAACAGGAAGCCACGGACTCCCGACCGAACCCCGAGCCGCGTAGCGGCACAGCAACAAGTCGAGAAGGCCAGAATCCTCGCCCATCAGGGCGAGGAGCAAGTCAATGGAGCTGCGCGATCCGGCCGCGCGCCGCAACGGCGTCAAGACGCTGCGCATCGGGATGGTGGAGCCGGCCGAGGCGCTGGAACGCTTCTTCGTGGCGTCCGAGGCCGCCGCGGTGGTGCCGCTGCCCTCGTTCCATGGGGCGGAGGGGTTCGACTGCGGCGTGTTACTCAGTCGCGAGGCGGCGGTGGGGCTCGTCCACCATGGTCGGGAGGCGTGCGCGTCCGCGCGGCCGGTGGAGACGATCGATGCCGTCCGTGCGCTGCCGGTACGGCACTACGGAGGGGTGAGGGAGAAGCGTGAGCGAGGACCTTCAGCAGGCCGAGGGCCGTACGGCATCCGCGGTGGAGCTGGCCCGGGAGCTGATCCGGCGGCCGAGCCGGGGCGGGATCGACGACTACGGGCCCGTCCTGGGTGTGCTGGAGGACTGGCTCGCCGCGCGCGGCCTGCCGCACCGTCATCTGCACGACGGCACCGGTGAGCTGGTGGGGCTGCTGGTGGAGATCCCCGGCGGCCGTCCGGGCTCCTGGTGGACGCTGGACGCGTGCGTGGACACCGCCCCGTACGGTGACGAGACCGCCTGCTCCTTCCCGCCCGCCTCCGGGGACGTGGTGGATGGCTGGCTGCTCGGCCGAGGGGCTGCGGACTCCAAGCTCGCCGCGGCGATGTTCTGCCACATCGCCGCCGACCTCGCGCCCCGCGCCGAGACGCTGCGCGGCGGGCTCGCCGTGCTCCTGGACGTCGACGAGCACACCGGCGGCTTCGGTGGCGCCCGCGCCTACCTCGCCGACCCGCATGCGGCCCGCCCCGCCGGGGTGATGATCGGTTACCCCGGCATGGAGGAGGTCGTGGTCGGCGGCCGGGGTCTGTGGCGGGCCACCATCGCCGTGCATGCCCCCTCCGGGCACTCCGGCTCCAGCAAGAATGTGGTGGGAGCGATCTCCCGTGCCGCCTATCTCGTCAAGCTCCTGGACGCCGCCGAACTTCCCAGCGCCGCCGGGGCCTCGGGGTTCCCGCTGTCGCCGAAGCTGTCGGTCACGTCCTTCCACGGCGGCCAGGGCTTCTCGGTCACTCCCGACCGGTGCGAACTCAATGTCGACATCCGCACCACCCCGACCTTCGACGGCTACGACGCCGAGACGCTCGTCCGCAAGGCCGTCGCCGAGCTTGACGCGGAACTGCCCGCCCCGACGCCCACTGAGATCACCCCGATCGCCACGTGGCCACCCTTCCGCCTCGCCGAGAACGAGCAGCCCGCCGCGGCCCTGCTGAATGCCGCCGCCGAGGCGGGGCTCAGGGTCCGGTCGAAGACCGCGGGGCCGTCGAACATCGGCAACCTGCTCGCCGGGGAGGGCATCCCGGCCACCGCCGGCTTCGGCGTGCCGTACGAGGGGCTGCACGGCATCGACGAGCGCGCCCACCTCGCCGAACTGCCCACGGTGTACGCCGCCTACAAGCGTGCCGTCCTCGAGCTCCTGGAGGGCTGACGTCCCAGGACCGTCCCAGGTTTCTCCCAGATCCACTCCAAGCAAGTGCCCAACTCCGTCTCTGGGAACAGGACTTGTCTCGCGGTGGCATAGAGGCAGCACCACCTCCACATTCACCGATGACAAGGGAGGCCGGTCATGGCCGAGCAGACCATCGTCACCACCCAGCCCGCCGCCGAGAACACGTCCGCCGCGGCGCCGAGCACCGGTGGCTTCGCGCCGCAGGTCAGCACCCACCTGGTGTCGACCCTCACCCTGGGCCGCCAGACGTTCAACGACTCGGACAAGTCCAACTACTTCGAGGGCTGACAAGCCCAGGACACCACCGAGCACCCCGGGGGCCGGCCGCTACGGCGGTCGGCCCCCGGGCGCGTCACAGGGGAGGCGAACAGATGGAACGGGAGTGGATGAGCGGCGGCACGGCCGCCGTGGGCGGATTGACGATCGACGGCCTCGGCGATGTCCGCTGGGCCCCGGCCGCGCGGGTGCGTACGGCTGTCGAAGGGCCGGTCGCGCTCGCGGTCGTGGGCGACTGCCCAGCCGCAGACCAGGAACTCCGAGGTGCGCTCCCGGCTGTGCGGGCGGGCCGGTGGGGCGAGCTGACCCTGTGGCCGGGCTCGTCGGAGCCGGTGATGGAGGCGGCGATGTACGCCATGGATACCGCGTATCTGCGCCCGGTGCGAGGGCTGCCGCTGCACCTGACCGGGCACGGCGGGGACATGGTGCTGGACGCCTCCAGCTCCTGCTGGGTGCGGCTCCTGCAGGACGGCCGGCGGCGTGAGGCCCACCGCCAGGTCGTGTCGTTTGCCCGGCTGCGCAACACTGCTCCCGGCCCGTACTGGAGGGCCCTCAAGCAAGCCGCTGACCTGGGGCGGAGCGGCTCCCTGGGGCGTGCCGCCGAGGCCTTGGAGCGCGGGACCATCACGTCGGCGGCCGCCGTGGCGGGCTGCCGGTCCGTTAGGCCCTCCGCGAACTGCAGCACGCTGACCATCGCTAACTGGCCCGGCGACCAGGCTGGACCACCCCGGCGCGGAAATGCCCGAGCGAACTGCTCGTCCTCGAACAGCGGACCGAGTTCATCCCGGATCCGCATGGCCAGACAGCCCTTACGGAACGCGGCGCGAGCTACTCGCGCAGTGGCCTCCGGAACGGGCGGAGCAGGCACGGGGCGCAGCGACATCGCAGTCCCTCCTTGCCTCCCCGCACGATGGAACCGAGCCTCCATCAGACTGCTCGATCAAACAAGATCACCAAGAGCGGTCACCGAATCCGCCAACAGAGTCCTTCAGGTCGGGGTGGTCGGTGCTGACGCCCGTACCGATAACCCCGATCTTGATGCCGAAGGCGCGGAAGGTGGGCGGCAGCTGGTCCAGCCGCATCGCCTGTTGGCCCCAGCCGTATTGCTGGCGTTCCTCCAGTTCCGGGTAGACCTTGGCCAGCGGAGTGAGGGTGACGAGGTTGTCCTGGGTCGCCGACAGGTCGGGGCGGTGGATCCAGCGGTCGGTGTAGCCGCCCGTGGGCCGGACGTACAGGGACTGGATGGAGTGGGTGGTCTCCGTCGCCAGGGTGAGGGTGACCCTCCGGCCCGGCCAACTCGCCCCGATCAGGAACACTCCGGCGCCGGCCAGCGGTTCGCCGTCCGGGCCGCAGACGCGCAGTGAGACCTCCACGGGCTTCTCCAGGGGCGTGACCAGCCCTGGGTCCCGCAGCGGCAGCATCCCTGCGGCCGGCGTGGCGGCGGGTCCGGCTGCGGACAGCGGCAGGTCCGGCTCGATGTGCACATGCAGCGACCGCATCCCCGGTACCTGGGCCTCGGCGGCCTCGACGACCACGATCTCCGGGCAGGAGGGCTGCACTCCAGCCGACTGCAGCTTGTCCGACGGGGTGAGTCTGCGGACCACCGTGACCTCGGGCATGCTCTCCAGCCGGTCGCACACCGCGTCCATGCCCGGCTCGGGCACTCCCGGTGGGAGCAGTTGCTGCGGCAGCGGTGTCACGATGTCACGCTGCCGGCGCGGCTGCACGGCGATCGGTGACGGCGTGCCCTTCTTGCGTGGCGCCGCTTCTTTGTCCTCAGGGCCCGGCCCGCCGGCCCTCGTGCCTCGGATTCGCTCTGGCGGTTGTTCCGGGGCTTGTTTCCGGGCCTGTCCTTGACCATTACGTCCACCTTCACCATGCCTGCTTCGGTTTTTGAGCTTCTGATCCGGATGACGAGCGGCTCGCGGCTTCCACGGCTGTGCGGTGTGCCCGGGAACCGCTCCCGGGCACACCGCACAGCACACCGCCTTATGTCAGCCGATACCGAAGGGCTGACCCATCTGGCCGAAGCCGAAGCCAGGCTGCTGGTACTGCTGCGGGTACGGCTGACCGAACGGCTGCTGGCCCTGCTGGCTCTGCTGCACGAGCGTCAAGATGGCAGTCGGCAGCGCCTGCTGCACGGACTGCTCCACGGCGCTGCGCACACCCTGAAGCAGCGTCGTGTGCAGCGCGACGGCCAGGTACGGGTGCGCCTGGTGGGCCAGACCCTGCTGCTGCAGCTGCTGCTGGACCTGCTGGATCTGCTGCAGCGTCTGCTGCATGCGCTGCGCGATCTGCTGACTCGCCTGCTGGCAGGCCTGCTGGATCGTCTGCTGAACGACCTGCGCGATCTGCTGCTGCGGCCCGGCGATCTGCTGGCCGAACTGCTGCAGGGGCGGGGTAGCGGTCATCACCGACATGAATGCTCCATTCGATGCCACGGGAAAGCCAACATAAGGGATGATGTTGGCTTTTTCGGAATGATTCCGACGCGCTGAAGCTAAGGCGACGTCGCCCCGACCGCAATCGGGCGAGCTGCTCAGGAGGGAGGAATCTCCCCGATCGGATCCGGCGATTGGCGAGCTGGCCGGGGGCGCGGCAGGATGAGCTGCTGCTGGAGGTGGCGGACGAGCGTGCGGGCGGCACACACTCACTGACTGCCGTCGGCGGCGGGGACTTTGAGGACCAGCGGCGCTGTTGGCCGTGGCGGCCACGTGACGGCAAGGGAGAGCGCGTGACAGCACCGAGGATTGACTACCGGGCGCTGTTCGCCGCCACACCCAGCCCGTATCTGGTGCTGGGCCCCGATCTGGTGATCATCGATGTCAACCTCTGGTCGACACTCCGGCACACATCACCGACCATCACGGAGAGCATGCATACATTAGACAGGCCGTACAGCGATACGTGGTAGGGCACGCCCGGCTGGCCGAGCTCCCGCGGTCTTCGGGCAAATGGGATATGGGGTAATTGGCAGCCCGACGGTTTCTGGTTCCGTTAGTTCAGGTTCGAGTCCTGGTATCCCAGCAAGCGCGGGCACCGCCCATCACAGGTGGAAGGAGTGACGGGACGTGGTGCCCGCCGACCATCAGAGCGATGCTCGGATCGAGCTTGGCCGCAATCCGCGCGGACATCTCGTAGGTGGGGGCGAGCAGGTTCATCGCTGCCCACCGGGGCGCGACTGTGTTGACGATCCTCGCGGTCTCTTCGATGCCCAGGCCGTGGGCTTCAGCGTCCAGGACGCCGACGTTGAAGCCGGCCTGCTGGGCGTAGGTGGCGATGTAGGCCATGCCCAGCACGGGGAGCGTGTAGTCGTTGGTGCGCGGCCGCAGGTCGTAGTCGCGCAGCGGCGCGTTCACGAACAAAGCGTCGAGCGTGTGGGTGGCGTCGGCGCCCGTGATCAGCGGTAACTGCCGCATGGGTCCTCCAGGTCATCGGGCATGTGAGCCCCAGGTGAGGGTGGAGAGGGTCAGGGTGTGCAGGGCGGTGCGGTCGGTTCCGGCCCATCCGGTCCACAGCGGGCCGAACGCCTTGTCTTTCTTGTCGGGCCACGGGTGGGCGGGCGCGATCTGGGCGGCCCAGGTCCGCACGGAGAGGTCATCGTGGGGGTAGATGCTGAAGTCGCCGGTGAAGTCGGCAGCGGCCGCCGCGGCAGTCCATGGCCCGATGCGGGGGATGCCCGTCAACGCGGTGACCAGGTGGGCGGCATCCATGCGCTCCCACGTGCTGTGGTGCTGCTGGTAGTGCGTGGCCGCGGCGTGCAGCGCAGTGTGGTGGAATTTCGCGCCGACGCCGGCGAACTCCTCGTCGGCCAGTGTGAGGACCTCGGTGTGCGTGGGCGCGACGGCGAGTTCACCGAACGGGCCGTCGACGTCGGTGCCGAAGGCGCGGCACCAGGCGCGGTAGAGCTTGCGGGCTTGGTCGGCGCGCACGACTTGGCGCAGGATCGCGGTGGTGATCGCGTCCCAGAGCCAGGGGTTCGCCAGCCGCTGTGTGGCGCCGAGCGCGGTGAGCCCGGTGCGCAGCGCGGCGCGGGCCGCGTACGAACAGGGTGACGGTGTCCGGCTCCATCACGGCCTGGTGCACCATCGCCTCGCCGAGCGTGTACGCGCTGCCGGGCCGCTCGATGGTCACGATTCCCGGCTCGAGGTCGGTCCCGGTGAACGGGCCGTCCCAGCCGTTGGTGCGGCGCCGCACGACGTGCACGTAGCCGCCGGCGAGGATCTGGGTGGCAAATGCGTAGCGGTGGTCGTGCGCAACGCGCTGGTTGTCGGGCCGCGGGTTCATGTTCAGGCGGACCTCGAAGCCGCGGTCCGGAGCTTGGTAGAGCGACAGCCGGTTGAGCAGCAGCGTGACACGGCTGGCGGCCAGGCGCTGCGGGTCGTGGAGCACTTCGCCGACCAGCCGGGTCAGTAGGTACCGGTCTTGCGCGAGTTGGTCCAGCACGGCGCGGCTGATGCGCAGCACGCCGCGCAGGTCGGTCGAGTCCAGCGACGGCACGGCGTCGAGCCATGTGCTGGCGGTCCTCATCAGAGGCCACCCGCCGGGGCGCTGGTAAGGCTTTCGAGCGTCCAACGAGCGCGCCGGGCGGCGGCCGCGTACTCGTCGCCGGACAGCCGTTCATCTGTATCGGGCGTGGTGCGAGCGGTGGCGAGCACCTGCAGGCCGTCGTCGCTGCTCTGCATCGCGCACAGCGTGCCGGGGTGCACGGCGAGCACCTGCTCGGGACCGAAGCTGCGCGCGTACTGCGGGCGATGGGCCTGCAGGTCGCTGGGCTCCTGGTACATCTCCAGCGCCACGGTGCCCGCGGCGGTCAGGACGACCGAGGGAGTGTTCACCGGCCACGGCGTCATGGTGGGCTGGGCCGCGATGCGCAGGTAGACCACATGCCGGTCCGGTACTGAAAGCGGCAGGTAGACATAGCCGTGAGCCGGGAGTGCGCCTGCCAACGTGCATGTTCCGGTGTCGAGGATGCTGAGGATTCGGGAAGCGAGGGGCGCCAGCCATCCGGTGGTGCCTGCTGCGGAGACCTCGGGGATTTCACCGGGGTCTCGTCCCTGTGGGAGTAGCTGGTCGACGAAGGCGGGCCCGTCACCCGGCCCGACGCCGTGCTGTGCCGAACCAACGTCGGCGCCATGGCCCAGGTCATGGAACTGCTGGCCACCAGGTACCGGGTGGCCCTGGTCGGGGGAGGAGACAGCCTGCGCGCCCTCGCCCTGGCCGCCCGCGACCTGAAGGAAGGCCGCCGCACCACCCATCCCGAACTGGTCCTGTTCCCCTCCTGGGGTGAACTGCAGGACTACGCCACCCACGACCCGGCCGGACGTGATCTGCAGCCGCTGGTCGACCTTGTCGACACCCACGGCATCGACGTCATCCTCAGCGCTGTTGCTCAACTCGTCCCCGAGCAACAGGCCGAGGTGACCGTCTCCACCGTCCACAAGGCCAAGGGTCGTGAATGGGCGCGGGTGAAAATCGCCGACGACTTCACCCCGCCCAAGGACAGCGACCAGCTGGACGACACCGGCCGCGCGGTGCCCGGCCCGATCGACGACGGCGAAGCTCGCCTCGCCTACGTCGCCGTCACCCGTACCCGCCGCCGGCTCGACATCGGAGGCCTGGCCTGGATTGACGATCACCCTGCCGCACCCCTGTCCCCGTCACCGCGGACAAGGGGCGGGCACACGCAGACCTGGACTCACGGGGCGAGGCTGAATCGCCCCGACTCTGGGCAAACGGCCTGCCGCTTGGCCCAGACCGTCTCAGCCTTTGACCGAGCCCACCCATGGTCGGTCTATGCCTGATCTCGCAGGGCCTCCAGTTCCGCACGCAGCGCGTTGTTCTCAGCTACCAGTTCGGCCTTGCTGCGCCGATCTGCAGGCGGCTTCCGGGCGGAGCGGCTGGGCCTCTGAGAGCGGTTTTCGGCAGGGGGTTCGGCGACGGGTCCCAGGGGCTCGAAGGCGACGATCACGGCTGGGTCCAGACCGCACACTGGGCAGCGCTCCTTGCCGCAGACCCCTCCATCGGGCCGTGGGCTCTTCCGGTTACGGGTCGCCTCGATGACGTGTCCGCAGTACAAACGCAGCCGCCACCGGTGCAGTTCCCGCGGAGGAGTCGGAGGCCCGAGAAGCTCGAGCAGTCGCTCCCGACGTTCTTCTGACCAGGGAGGAGCCTTGGAGTTGGCGTTGAACCCACTCATGGAATTGCACAGCCTCTTGCTGCCGACGGTGGTCGGCCTTGGTCAGCTGGTAGTCCGCCAAAGGCACGCCATGGCGTAGATATTCGGCCTCCATGTTGGTGACGGTAGGCAGCGGGGGCACCGGTCTGGGACGAGCCTTCAGAAGTCCATCCGTACGGATGGCCCGCTGGGTGCCTGCCACCGGAGGGCCCACCGGTGCAGTGTGCCGCGACTCCCTCAGCTCCGGTTCGCAACCGTTGCGTACTGCCCCGGATTTACCCTCATTGACTACGCATCAGGTCCTGTCCTCTGAAGGAGCGGTGGTTCCTCAGGTGATGGAGGCGACGAGGGCTCGTAGGGGGGCGGCCAGTTCGGGGTGGTTGCCGCGGGAGCAGGACTGCAGGAGGTCAGCGGCGACGATGAGGAGGGCCGTGTTGCCGACTGGGGTGTTCAGGACGGGGAGTTCCCGGCGGATCGTGGCGGCCGTGGCGGGGGTGAGCAGGGAGTAGGCGTAGAGCATGGCGGCGTCGTAGCCGAGGGGGGCGGAGCCGAAGCCTTCCCAGTCCAGGATGACGGGTTGGCGGGTGATGTTGGCGAAGTGGAAGTCGCCGTGTGCCGTGGCCCAGTTGGTGATGTCCGGTGCGGGAACTCGGGCGTGCTGAGGGACGGCCCGCGAGATCCATTCCTGCCGCACGGCAACACGGGTGGTGTGGGTGGCGGCAATGGTGTCGAGGTCGGTGCGCAGGCTCGTCCACCATGCCGGGGTCAGGTTCAGTTCGGTGCGCAGGACGGGCTCGGGCGAGCAGGTCGGGCTGGCGATGAACTCCGACAGCTCGGCGCGGAAGACAAGGCCGCCGTGGTGCAGGTCGTGGAGGGCATGGAGGGCGGGTTTGCGCACGGTGGGGAACGCGGCGGCGGCCTCTTCGGTGCCGTCCCAGAGTTTTCCGTTCGCCTGGCCGGCCGGGGCAGAGATGAGACGCAGCCAGCAGGCCCCGTGGGCAAGGTGGTGGGCCTGCTGGCCGAGGGTACGGCCCTGGTAGCCCCACTGGCGGGGACCGGTGACCGTGATGCCGAGGGCGTCGGCGGCGGCCGACTGGGCGGTCAGGGCGCGCTGTTCGTCAGTCGGGGTGGTGGGGGGCGAGTACATCGAGGGCCTTCCGCACGGTCTCGGCGGGCAGGGGCTGCTCGTCGAGGGCTGCGCGAGCGGCGTCCCAGTGTGCCGGAGTGGAGGCGGACAGCAGCACTTTTGGGACGCCGGGGCAGGAAGCGACGGCCAGGAGGCAGGCCTGGGCGATGCTCAGCGAGGGGTGGAGCAGGGCCGCGAGTTCGGCGGTGGCCAGGGCTGACAGCTCTCCGCCGTGCAGGGGCGCAGAGGCGTGTACGTCCCATCGCCGGGCGGTAGCGTTGGCGATCGGGCCGTGCCCGTCCAGCGCCGCGGCGAGCGCCGAGTCCATCACGAGGCTGACCGGCAGCTGGATGGCCTTGAGATGATGTTGCGGACTCCCGGCCGCTTCGGTGGCGAGGCGGTCGAGGTCGGCGACGGTGAACAGCCGGTCGTGGAAGCCGGTCCAGGTCGCGACGCCGTACGAGACAAGGTGCCCGGCGGCTGCTTCCTGCTCGAGGGCCGCGAAGGCATCCCTCAGGACCTGGTAGAGCGAGGCCTCACCGACGCGTTCGGGGTTGTGGAGGAAGACGGTGTCGATGCGATCTCGGCCGAGTTCGTGCCGATTGCGTTCCACCTGCCACCGGACGTACCGAGGGCGCAGGCTGTGGCGTGTGCCGGGCGGCAGGATGCCCGCCGCCCAAGCGGCGTTGCTGGTCTGCGGGGCGACGAATCCGGTCTTCGTCGCGACCTGCAGGTGTGGGTGTTCGTCGAGGACGGGAGCGAGGAGTGTCTGGGCGCGGCCGCGCAGGTAGTTGGGCGCGGTATCCAGCCAGCTGGCTCCTGACGCGGCGGCGTACCGGGCCGCGGTGGCCACGTCCCGCAGCCGGTACGTGCCGAGCGCCAGCGCGGCAATCACTGGTGACCGGCCCGGACGCAGACGGCCTGAGCGTCCACCAACTCACCCACGACGCCAACTGCATCGGGCACGGCGAGGCCGGCGGCATTCGCCAGATCGGCCAGGGTCCACCATCCGCCTTCGAGCAGACGGCGCAGCAGCGGTGCGGCGGCTGGGGCGAAGTCGATCTCCTGTCCGGCCGCGGTGAGGCGGATCACCTCCACACCGTCGTCGTGGCGGGCCTCGGCCAGCCGGGCCCGGCGAGCCGTGTCGTGCCGATGTTGGTGATACCGATCTTCACGGCGTTCATGTGCGGGTGGTGCAGGACATATACCAGGGACGGAAGGCCGTGGTTGGTGCCGAAGGGGCGGCACCGGCGGCAACCTCCCGCCCCCTGGAGGGCCTTGACCACCACGGTGTCGCAGGTCAGACACTGCATACGCCACGGGGTACCCAGCCGCCCCGGATACGGCTCCAGGGGTGTGAAGCCGAGCGTGCGTACCCTCGCGGCGGCTTCGTGAGGCTCGACGAGCGGGCTTCCCCGAGCACTGGCGGCACACCCCTCGCCCGTACTTCGCCAGGTGATGGGTGGGGAAGACGACTCGCCCACACACGTGCTGGCATCGCCACCGGGCCAGCGTCCCCGGGCAGGGCTCCATCGGCTCGAGGCCGACGGCGCGCATCTCCGCAACCGCCTGGACCGAGAAGTTGGTCCGCCGCGTGGCCACCCGTCCGACCAGCGCGCACTTCCCGCATCCGCCGCCCTTGCGCACGGTGGTGTATCGGGGTTTGACGGTGCCGCCGCACCGCAGGCACTGACACAGCCACGGCATCTGGCTGCCCGGGTAGGGGGCCAGCGGTTTGAAGCCGGCGGAGCGCATGAACTCGGCGGCCTCCTCGTCGCTGACCCGCACCGATCCGTTGCAGCCCGAGCAGCACACCTGTCCGGACCGGATCTCGGCGAGCCGCGGATACCGGATCTGCCCGCACACCGCGTGGAGAGCCTTCCAGCCGTTGTGGACGCCCTGGTAGGCGGCGAGCGGCTCCCATCCGGCCGTGACCAGGTCAGCGGTCGCACGCTCCACCGTCCCGCCAGTTCGCGGCCTCGTGGACGAACACCACCCGCATCCGCCGCGACACCCCCGCCACCCGCATCGTGCTGCTCTCCGCGGTCCTGCCCAACGGCGAAGACGTTGCACCGCGTCCAGCGTGGCGTTGGTGATGCGTTCGGTGCCGTCGCCGCGCCTTGTCACCGGCAACGGGCGGGCGGTGTCGGTGGCTGCCGGTAGCCTCCGCGGATGATGGTGGGTACCCGAAGACACGAGGCTGGTCGTCCTGCGCGGTAACAGCGCCTCGGGCAAGTCGTCCGTCGCGGCCGGCATCCGCGACCGTTTCGGCTGTGGCCTGGCCCTCGTCGGCCAGGACAACCTCCGCCGGATTGTGCTGCGCGAGCGGGACCGGCCCGGCGCGGCGAACATCGGCCTGATCGACCTGACCGCCCGCTACGCCCTGGACGCCGGATATCACGTGGTGGTCGAAGGGATCCTGTACGCCGACCACTACGGCGAGATACTCGCCCAGCTGCGCGCCGACCACTGCGGTCCGACCCACGGCTACGCGCGGTCCCATGAGGCAGGGCGCGGCATCATCCAGGACCAGGTCGCAATCGCCGGACGGGCGCTGCCCTGGGCAGATACAGCTTTGTTCGCCGAACTGATGCTCTGCTGGGAACTGCGTTCTTACCGCATCGCCGCAGCACAGACGGCACCCGTCCTCTTCGACCGAGGAGTCCCTGACATCGTGGGCTACCTGAAGCTGGAAGGGCTGCCCGTACCGGACCACGTTCACACTGCCGCGCAGAGGTTTCGGTACCACCACCGCGTGTTCATCGCACCCCCTGGCCGGAGATCTACAAGCAGGACAGCGAGCGCAGGCAGTCCTACCAGGAGGCCGAGCGCACCTACGAGTCAATGGTCACCACGTACACCGCCTACGGTTACGAACTGGTACACCTTCCCCTCACCTCCGTCGCGAAGCGGGCACGATTCGTCACCGACTCCCTTCGCTGACCACTTCGGATCAACTCGTCTAGTGGCGGGCGGTTTCTACTGACCCGGTCAACCCGGGACCGAGCAGTCCAGGATCCGCCCGTCCACCGTCCCCACGACCAGCCGCTGTTGCTCCGCCCGGTACGCGGCGGACACCGGCGTGACCGGGTGGCCGTGCGCGCGCAGGGTGTGCCGGGCTCGCACCTCGCCCGTCGCCGTGTCCAGGGTCTCCACCTCACCGGTGAGATACACGACGTACACCCTCCGCTCGTCGCCGTCGAGATCGGCGAGCGGCTTGTCGGTGCCGTACACCCAGCGTGCCTCTCCGTCCGGCAGCCGGCGGCTCACGACGTACGTGCCCTCGCGGGCTTCCACGTAGGCGGCGCCCTGTTCGTATGACCGGCCCGCGTGGACGAGGGTGTGTGTCAGCTCGACGGCGGGGCCGTACCAGGGCTGGAGTGCGGACGCCGGGTCCCAGCGCAAGGGGAAGAGGGCGCGCAGAGTGGCGGGGCCGTGGGCGCCTGGAGGATCGATCGCGTGGATCCACGGCGCGTCGTCGTCCGGGCCGGGGCCGTCCACATACAGCAGACGGGCGCTGTGTCTGACGCGCAGCGCCGGGGAGTTGGAGCGGCTGGGGACGAGACCGAGGCGTGCCGCCTCCTGGTGCGTGGGGGCGAGCAGCAGAGCGGCGTGTGCGTCGCGCCCTTGCGGGCGCAGGGCAAGCCAGCCTTCGTCCGCGGCGCACAGTGCGGGGACCGACGGCACGTCCACGCAGTCCACCGCACCGCCGTCCGCCGTCGATATCCGCCGAACAGTGGTCGCGCGGTCAACCGGGCGACCCGTCACCTCGTCGCGCCGGTAGCCCCGGTACGTCACCCACGCCGACTCGTCGTCAGGGGCCGCCTCGACCCGGACGCTCCCCTCCCCGTCCGCAGGAAGAGCCCACTTCAGCGCGCCCGACGGATCCCAGCATTCGAGGTCCGTGTGCCGGCCGGTGGCGAGCACCCGGCCGTCGGCCAGCACCGCCAGGTCCCGCACCTCCGCCCGCCGCCGCCACCGGCCCTCCGTCAGCCGCGCGAGGGTGTTCTCCACATGCGGGTCGTAAAGGAGCCCGCTCTCGACCATCGGATGGCGTGTGTCGTCGGGGTCGACCAGACCGGCCGGAGCAGACAGCCAGTCGTCCACCGCGACGGCCAGCTCGAAGCCCTTGCGGAAGCCGCCGTCCTTGTCCTCGGGGGAGAGCAGCATCGCGAGCCTGCCGTCCTCCAGCCAGCGCAGGTGGCGCACTTGGCGGCTCTTGCTCAGCAGGTTCGTCACGCGCCCGGTCTCCAGGTGCAGCAGGAGCAGCTGTCCCTGAAAGTCCCACGAGCCGTCGTAGCGGCCGGTGCCGACGGCGACGAGCGGCAGCTCGGGGTGAGGCTCGATGGCACATACGGAGTAGCGGGAGGCGACGACGTGGCGCGGACGGAGCGTGCCGGCCTCGTACACGCCTATCCGGTAGCCGAGCCAGTGGCCCGTACCGCGCCACATGACGTGCCCGAGGTCACCGGCCGCGATGACACAGCCGTGACGCTCGTCGGTCACCGCCCACACGGGCCGGCCGATCTCGGCGAACGGCTGGTCCCCGAGTATCCGGCAGACGGTCAGCTCATCCGGCACGACAATCCCCCCAGGTGGCGCACAGTCTGCCAGGCCCGGCGCTTTCCTGCGGTCTTCCGAGGGAATCGGCTCATCCATGTACGTGATCGGGAACGGATCCACGAGGCACGCATACCGAGGCGAGCCAGGTCGCAGACTCACCCCTTATCGTCGACAGCCGACCACGGCCGCGTGCGGCTGACCACGGGGATGGCCATGGCTGTCGCTGCTGCTGCCGACACGAACCGCTCGACTTGGACGGCTGCGATCATTTGACGGCGAATCCGTGGCTGACCTGGGGAAAATGGCTGGGATCCGGCGTCGTTGAGAGCAGCGGCTCTCACCGTGAATCCCCGCTTGATCCGCTGACGCGCGGCACGCAGTTCCGCGTTCTCCTTCGTGCTCGTCACGGGTTTCACACCGTCGTCGATGTCCGCGCGACGCATCCACTTCGACAGCGTCACAGGCTTGGGCGCAGCGACATCTTTCCCACTCGCCCCACAGGGCAAGCCAGTTCAGATGTCACCCGATCGTGCAGCAGACCCATCAGGTTGGAAGAGGCTCCCTGGCCTGAACTGCCTTGTCATACCGGTGGAGCCAGATCAACTTCGTACGTCATGGGGGGTTTGACCGAGGTATCGATGGACACGCTGTACTCCGCCGTTGCCACCGCCAACGGTTGGGACGGTCGCGCGGTCCAGGTCTGTCCCTGCTCCAAGGCGACCCGCGGCAGCAGTCCGGTCGAGCTGATCGTCGAGTAGTGGCGACCGCGGCGAGCAGGCGACGCCGCGCGAGACAGAGCTTTGAAGTGGGGTGCGGCGCCTGGCCGTCCGGGCGCCGTGCCCGCGCGGTTACTTCCTTGCGGGCGACTCGGGTTATGGAGGTGCCGCCGACGCCCCCGTCGGCTGTTCTGCCCAGACGGTTTTTCGTTGGGGCTGGTAGCGGGTGCCCCATTGGTCGGCGAGGGTGGCGACGATGTGCAGGCCTCGGCCTGTCTCGTCGATGGTGCGGGCGTGTTTGACCTGGGGGGCGCTGGCTGCGGTGTCGGTGACTTCGCAGGTCAGCTTCTGGTGGTGGAGCAGGCGGAGTCGTAGGGGCGGGGTGCCGTAGCGGACCGCGTTGCCGACGAACTCGCTGACGATGAGTTCGGTGGTGAATGCTGTTTCTCCGTCCACCTTCCAGGCGTCCAGTTGGCGGCGGGTGGCGGCGCGGGCGATCGGTGCGGCCTCGGGGTCTGCGGGGAGGTCGCAGGTCAGTACCTGGTCGGCGGGCAGTGCTTTGGTGCGGGCGAGAAGGAGGAGTGTCTCGCCGGTGGGGTGGTTGTGGGTGAGTGCGTCGGCGAGGGTGTCGCGTATGTGCGGCAGGGGCGTTGCGGGGGTGCGGTGCAGGAGTGGGCGCAGGGGGCCGCTGGGTGCCAGGAGCTGGTCGGCGAGTGTGGCTGTGCCCATGGCCAGCGTGGTTCCTTCGGAGATGCTGACGGTGGTGGCGGGGAAGGGGGCGTTGTCCGCTTCGGCGAGCGGGGGGCCTGGGGGGACGGACAGGTCGGCGGGGGTGCCGTCGGGGAGGATCACGATCGGTTCGGGGAGGCCGGAGCGGGCGATGGTGCAGGTGAGGTCGACCGGGTCGTAGATGGCGATGATGCAGCCGGCGGTGAGCGGTTCGCGGTTGAGGGGGTCGGTGGGGGGCAGTGAGGCGCGTGCGGCGACGAGACGGGCTGCGGTGTCGCTCAGGCGGGCCAGCAGTTCGTCGGGCTCCAGGTCCAGGGCGGCGAGTGTATGGAGCGCTGTGCGCAGCAGTCCCATGGTGACGGCGGCGGCGATGCCCTGCCCGGCCACGTTGCCGACGATCAGCGCGGTCCGCGCGCCCGGCAGGGCGATGGTGTCGAACCATGCGCTGCCGCCCTGCGGGTCGGCGTGGTGCAGTGGGGCGATCTCCACCGTGGCCTGCGCGGCGGGGTGCTGGGGGAGAAGCCTGCGCTGGACGGTCGACGCGATCATCCATTCGCGCATGAAGAGGCGGGCGTTGTTGATGCAGAGCGCCGCGTGCGCGCACACCGCGCAGGCCACCGTGATGTCGTCCTGCTCGAAGGGGTCCTGCTGCCGGCCACGGTAGAAGCTGACCACGCCCAGAGTCTGCCCGTGCATCGCCAGTGGCGCGACGATCAGGGAGTGGGCGCCGGATCGCTCGATGATGTCGGCTCGTTCGGGGTCGGCGGCCTGCCATGAGCTGTTCTTTTCGAGGGGGATGAGGCGGGGCCGGAGGTCGGACAGGACGTGCGAGAAGGGGGTGCCGGCCGGCAAGGGGCGCACGACTGCGGCCGGGTGACTCCCGATGTCGCCGCGGAAGGCCGCTCGGCGCAGCGGGAGGTCCGGCTGGACGGGGGAGGGGGGAGGGTCTTCCCCGCGGACGACGTCCTCGATCACCTCGACATCGGCGACGTCGGCGAAGGCGGGCATCACGGCCTCCACCAGCTCCTGGCAGACGTGCATCACATTCAGCCGGTGCCCCACGCGCGTGCGGACCGCTTCCAGGAGGGCGAGGCGGTGCTGTGCGTTCTCCCGCTCGGAGACGTCGACCATGTACGCCACCACCACTCCGATGGCATCGCCGTGGGAGTCCGCCAGGCGGAAGTAGGAGACGGATGCGGTGCGGCTTCGGGGCCCGCCCGGTGCTCTCAGGACCCGGACGGTCCGGTTCACCTCCGGCTTGCCGCTCCCTAGGACCCGTCGCGCTACGACGGCTTCTTCCTGGGCGTCCTCGAATGCACACGCCTCGGTGAAGTGCCTGCCCGCCAGGTGCCCCGCCTGCCCCGCAGAGGTGTCGCACAGCCCGCCGGCGGCGCTGCTCGTGCGGACCACGCGCAGTCGGTCGTCGAGGACGAGCAGTCCCACCGGGGAATGGGCGAACACAGCTTCCAAGATCGACAGGACCTGCCCCGGCACGTCCCATCCCGACACTTTGTGCTCGGGTGTGTTCCGTCCCGGTGCGGTGCCCTCTGCCGCGCGCACCTGCCACAGCACAGAGGTGCCGTGCAGCATCGGCTTGACCTGGATCGCGCTGGTGTCCGGGAGTCTTTCCCGTCGCTGTTCGCCGTCGGTGGCGGGCTCACGCAGGAGCGCGGTCACGGACCGGCCGACGGCCTGTTCGGCGGACCATCCGAACAGCTCCTCGGCGGGGCGTGTCCACTCGACCACCCGGCCGCCCTCGTCGACAAGCGCGAGCACGTCATCGTTGGGCATTTCGAAAGCACCTCCGCTTCCATCCCTGCCCGCCCCGTTCCGGCGACGGGCCCCCGTCCGGCAGCCGAACCGATTGGTTCAGCCCGCCTCCCGCCAGGTCCGCCGCGTACTTCAACTGTAGGTCCTGATCTTGAAGGTGCCTGGTGTGGCGCGTCGGATGCCCCGGGCGCCAGGGAGGAGGTTGCCGGTGCTGGACGGTCTCCGCCCTGGGGTGCTGGACTGTCGGCCTCGCGCACGGCGGGCAGGATCGGACGCGGTGCAAGACGGGGGCGATGGCGTCGGCGCGACTGGCGGGGGCGTCGGAGATGACCGGCTGAACCCGCTCAGTCCGCGGCCGGTAAGCGAGCGCAGGAGGACGAGCCGGCCGACCCGATGACGGAGGCGACCGAGACGAGTCTGACGTTGGAGACGGCGGCCACACGCAGGCCCGCGCCGATGACCGAGAGGGCCAGTGGCAGCTGCACCGGCAGCAGCTGCTGGCGCGCGGTGTGCCCGAGGGCGGCGGCCGTGGCGAGGACGTCCGCCGGTACCGTGTCCAGGCCGTCCACCACGCTCCGCACGAGCAGTGCGAAGGTGTACCCGCTCAACGCGATCACGACGTTGAGCGGGTCGAGGATCCGAGTGCCCAGCACTTCGGGGATCGTCAGGAACATCACCAGGGCCGGCACGGTGTGCAGCACGCCGAGGCCGGAGACCAGGGGGACGTGCGCCCACCGGTACCGGTGGGCGAGCCAGCCGCAGTGGCAGGGCGAAGACCAGTGCGGCCGCGATCGGCGCAGTCGCGAGCCAGACCGGTCGCCGTCCAGTCCCGCCTGCCGCTCGTTCGCGGTGAAGTAGTCCCACGGGTGGTTCATGGCTGCCGCGTCCCTCTCTGCGCACTCCTGGCGGGGCGGGCACGTCGACCGAAGAAGACTGCCGGCCACCGGGATAGGGGGGATCGCTCCTCGCCCGCAGACGACCGAGTCACCCGGCGGAGGCCAGGACCGCCCCGCACGCCGGCCGGAGCAGGCTCAGCCGCGGTAGGTCTCCAGCAGCCGCAGCCAGACTTCGCCGAGGGTGGGGAAGGCGGGGACGGCGTGCCAGAGCCGGTCGAGGGGCACCTCGCCGGCGACCGCGATGGTGGCCGAGTGCACCAGTTCCCCGACGCCGGGGCCGGCGAAGGTGACGCCCACCACGGTGTTGCGGTCGGTGTCGATAAGCATGCGGGCCCGGCCGCGGTAGTCCTCGCCGTACTGGTGGGCGCCGGCGACGCGGGCGAGGTCGTAGTCGACGACCTCGATGCTGCGGCCGCTCTGCTCGGCCTCGCGGCTGGTCAGGCCGACGGAGGCGACCTCGGGGGTGGTGAAGACGACCTGGGGGACGGCCGCGTGGTCGGCGGTGGCGACATGCGCGCCCCAGGGGGCGTCGTCGATGGGCTCTGCCTTGGCGCGGGCGCCGATGACGGTGCCGGCGATCCGGGCCTGGTACTTGCCCTGATGCGTCATCAGGGCGCGGCGGTTGACGTCGCCGACGGCGTAGAGCCAGCCGCCGTCGACGCCGGTGACCCGGAAGGTGTCGTCGACGGTCAGCCAGTCGCCGGGGGTGAGACCGACGGTCTCCAGGCCGACGTCGCGGGTCTGCGGGGCGCGGCCGGTCGCCAGCAGGATCTCGTCCACGGCCAGCTGCCCGCCGTCGGACAGCGTGATCCGCACCTCGCTGTCCTCGCCGCCCTCGCGGGCCATGGAGGTGACGGTGGTGTTGAAGCGGATGTTGACGCCTGCTTCGCGCAGTCCGTCGGCGACCAGTTCGCCGGCGAACGGCTCCATCCGCTCGAGGAGCCCGTTCTCGAGGACCAGCATGGTCACCTGGGAGCCGAGGGCCTGCCAGGCGGTGGCCATCTCGACGGCCACCACACCACCGCCGACGACGGCGAGGCGGCCGGGCACCTTGTCGGCGCTGGTGGCCTCGCGGCTGGTCCAGGGGCGCACGGTGTCGAATCCGAGAATGGGGGGCAGGGCGGCGCGGGTGCCGGTGGAGACGGCGACGGCGCTGCTGCGGCACTTCCCGACACGCGAGGCGCTGCTCGATGCCCTGCTCCACACGAACTGACGGCAAAGGCAGGCGAGTTCGAGATGTCGAGCTCGCCCGAAGACGCTCTCGTTTCGTGGCTACGCGACTGCGTCGGGTGGACAACCGAGTACCGGGGCGTGACCGTGCTGATGGCAGCCGCCATCGAGGACATCGAATCCGCACTCCGCGCTTCGTGCGTCACTCATCGCCTAACCGGCTCGACGAACTGCTGGATGACGGCACCGCCGGCATCCGTCCCCAACAAGATGCCCTGGGCCTCGAACTGTTCGTGCGCGCCGCCTTCGTCGGCCGCTTCCCAGCGTTCGCGGTCCGCTCCCGGGGAGCGCGCGGCTCGATGCCGGTGACCTTGACCGCCTTGGCGAACTCGGCGTCGATCCGCTCTTGCCGGGCACGCGGCCGAGTTCGCCGGTCCGCGTGCGCGACGATTTCAGCTACGGGCGCGAGGGCGGCGTTCCCCCTCGGTATCGCTGCTCGCTGTGCTGGTCAGGATCGCGCTGGCGACAACGTCGAAGAGGTGATCGGCGCGTGGCGCGAGCGAGCGCTGGTCGCCGAGCCAGGCGAGCGCCTCTACCAGCGCGAACAAGTCGGCGCCATCAATGTCGGTCCGCGCCATGCCCGCGGCCTGGGCACGGGTGAGGAGCCGCGCACCGGCTGCGCGCAGGGTGACGCACGAAGTGTGGAGTGCGGACTTGGGGTCCTCGATGGCGGCTGCCATCAGCACGACCGCGCCCCGGTACTCGGTTGTCCACCCGACGCAGTCGCGCAGCCATGAAACGAGGGCATCGCCGGGTGAGTCGTCCGTTTCGAGGGCGCCTGCCTTGGCGGTCAGCTCGTTGAAGCTCGTGTGGAGCAGGGCATCGAGCAGCGCCTCGCGTGTCGGGAAGTGCCGCAGCAGCGTCGCGAGCCCGACATCGGCCCTGCGCGCGATGTCGCGCAGTGACACGTCGACGCCCTGCTCGGCGATGGCGGTGCCCGCTACTGCGAGCAGGTGGTCGCGGTTCTTCCTGGCGTCGGCCCGCATCTGTCCCTCTTGACTATCCGGATCAGTGGTCCATATATTCGGATCAATGGTCCAGAAAAACGGATCATTGGTTCACTTAGTTTACCCCCGAGAGAGACGCAGGAAAGAGCTGTGCCGAAACAGACCATGAAGGCGATCCAGCTGCACGAGTTCGGCGGCCCTGAGGTGCTGCGCCATGAGGAGGTGCCGGTTCCCGAGCCGGGGCCGGGTGAGGTGCTCGTGCGCGTGCACGCGGTCGGCGTCAACCCTCCTGACCGGTACGCGCGCGAGGGGATGCCCGACATACCCCCCGAGATCAGGCCTCAGTTCCATCTCCCCCTGATTCCGGGGACCGACGTCTCAGGCGTCGTGGAAGCCGTTGCCGCCGACGTCAACGGCTTCGCGGTCGGAGATGAGGTGATCGGCCTTCTGCGCTTCCCCACCGTTCTCCAGAGCAGCGCGTACGCCGAGTACGTCACCGCACCGGCGTCCGACCTCGCCCGCAAGCTGGCTGGCATCGACCACGTGCACGCCGCCGCCCTGGCCATGTCGGGGTTGACGGCGTGGCAGTTCTTGATCGAGCTCGGGCACGATCATCCCTCGCCGTTCCAAGAGGCCCAGCACCGCCCGATGGCACTCGACAGCGAGAGCACGGTGCTCATCAACGGCGCTGCCGGTGGCGTGGGGCACCTCGCTCTCCAACTGGCCAAGTGGAAGGGGGCCCGCGTCATCGCCGTGGCCTCCGGCGCCCACGAGACGTTCCTGCGCGAGCTCGGCGCCGACGAGTTCATCGACTACACCAAGGAGCGGCCCGAGGAGGTCGTCCGTGACGTCGACCTGGTCCTGGACGCCGTCGGGGGTCCAGCCAGCAGGCGCTTCCTGCGCACCCTCAAGCGCGGCGGGTCCCTCTACCCGGTGTACTTCGGCCAGTTCGACGACGAGGAGAACGCGGAGTTGGGTGTCACGGTCACGGCCGTGTCGGTCCGCTCGAGCGGCGCGCAGCTCGCCGAACTGGAGAGCTTGGTTGACGCGGGGAAGATTCGCGTCGCGATCGACAGCACGTTCCCGCTCGCGGATGCCCGGGCGGCGCACGAGCGCATCGCCCGGGGGCACATCCAGGGCAAGATCGTGCTCACGGTCGCTTAGGAACGAGCCGTCTCACCGATAGGAACGAGCCGTCTCACCGATGCGTCCGGCTGTGGCGTTGTCAAGTTGTCCGTGGGTGTCAGGGAACTCGACAGTGCCGCCGCGGCGCATCGCCGCCGCCGAAGACCTGATCGAGTCCGATCTGCAGCGCTGTATACGGCCCGTGGTCGTCGTCTACGACGCCCAGGCGCTGCGGACAGGAAGCGTTGGAGTGGCTACTACCAACCCCAGCATGCCCTGACACACCCTCACCCGCCGACCTCACGGCTAACTTGGCAGCCCTGGGCTGGCTCGGCGTCAGCCTTCCGCGCCCTTCCACAGGGCCTGCGCCTCTTCCGTAAGCGCGGTGCGGACCAGTTTCCCGGTCGCGGTGCGCGGGAGTGCGGTGGTCCGCAGGACGATGCGTCGCGGAACCTTGTAGGCGGCGATCTGGTCCCGGCAGAAGGCGAGCAGCGTCGCCTCCACCGCTTATGCTCGTCACATGATCAATGGTGGACACGTCATCCTCTACAGCCGAGATGCGGAAGCCGACCGGGCGTTCTTCAAGGATGTGCTGGGCTATCCGCACGTGGACGCGGGCGGCGGCTGGCTGATCTTCAAACTGCCACCGGCAGAGATCGCCGTGCATCCTACGGACGGCCCGGAGTCGCACGAGTTCTACCTCATGTGCGACGACGTCAACGCGACCGTGGGAGAGCTGGCCGCGAAGGGCGTCGAGTTCACGCAACCGGTCACAGATGCTGGCTGGGGCCGCCTCACCCGGTTCCGCCTGCCGGGCGGCGGCGAAGTGGGCATGTACGAACCCCGCCACGAGCGAGCCACTGACCTTTGACTTGTTCCTTGCCTTCCGGCCTCGAACGATATCTCGAACCGGGTCGTTCACGATCCCGGGCGGGAAGAGCGACGGCGCATCCGGCGCCGTTGCAAACTCCGGCTGAAGCGCCGCACTCCTGGGACGCTCCCGGGGTGGGCAGACAAGCAAGGTCCACCTCGCCGCCGACCGCAGGTGCCGTCCGCTGGCGTTCGTCCTGACCGCCGGGCAGGCCGCCGACGGCCCGCAGTTCGGCGCCACCAGCGCGGTGTCGGCCCGCGGGCTCAGGCGAGGGCGGCGACCAACAGAGCGAAGGCGGCAATGATGACGGCGACGCGGACGTAGTGGAAGCGGTCCCAGCGGTTCATCTGCTCCTTCCAGTCCTCGGGCAGGTTCTCGGTGGTCCACGTCTTGCCCCGGTTGTTGATCGGGACGAGCAGCAGGAGCGACATGATCACGCTCAAGATCAGCAGCGCGGCGGCGAGGACGACGAGGCCGGCGCCGTGGTGATGCCATCCTGCGATGGCCCAGACCGCGCTCAGGACGAGTGAGCCGATGTACCAGAACGGCATCAAGGTGCCGAGCATCCGGGCCCCGTGGGTGCGGCCGCGCAGGCCGTTGTCGCCGGGGAGTCCGTCGAGGATCGGGTTGATGACGAAGGCGACCGAGAACTCCACCCCCACCATCAGGCCGACGACCACGGTGGTTAAGACCTCGAGTGCGTTGAGCATGATGACCCTCCCGGAATCTAGTGTTGCTAGCTGATGAGGCAACGCTAGCGCTGCTGCCGCTTGCTTGTCTAGCGGCGCTAGAATCGAATCATGTCGGTACAGGAACGCAAGCAGCGCGAACGGGCGGACCGCGAGCGCCTCATCGTGGCGACAGCCCGCGAACTCGCCGAGCAGCAGGGCTGGGACGCGGTCACCACCCGCCGGCTCGCCGAGCGCATCGAATACAGCCAGCCCGTCCTCTACAGCCATTTCCGCGGCAAGCGCGAGATCATCGGCGCCGTCGCCCTCGAGGGCGCCGCCGAGATGGCCGCGGCGCTGCGGGCCGCGACCTCCGCCGCGGACGGCCCTCGCACCCGGGTCACCGCCCTCGCCCGCGCCTACCTCGACTTCGCCGAGCGCAACCCGGCGGTCTACGACGCCATGTTCCAGCTCGACGGCGGCCTGGCGTTCGCGGACGAGGACACCCCGGAGCCGCTGAAGGACGCCTTCGCCGCCCTGCTGGAAAGCCTCGGCGAGGTCGCCGGGGACGGCGTCCACCCGGCATTGTTCACCGAGGTGTTCTGGGCGGCCATGCACGGGCTGGCCACCCTGACCCGGGCGGGACGGCTGCCGCCGGGGGACGCCGAGCGGAGGGTGGAGCTGCTGGTGGACCGACTCGCCATGGTCTGACACACCGTCCCGGCGGGCACGCAGCCGGGGTCCTCGGGCCCCGCTGCCTGCCTGCGGCATCGCTTCCGGCCACTCGCGCCCACACGGCGCAGCCGCAGATCCCCGGGCCCTGTACCCCAGACGGGGCACCCGCCCCGGAAGCTGCGGGGCAGTGCCGCAGATGCGGGCAGTCGTCTTGGAGCCCTTGAAGCGGTGTCCAGGCACGTCGGCCTCGTGAAGAGCCGCCGGGACGGCAGCGGAACATCGAGGTCTGGGTGGAACGGCTGCGCACCATTTTCACCAGCGACTACCTGCACCAGCCGCCGCTCGTCGAGCAGGCTATGGGGCGGCAAACCCTCGCGCTGGTAGCCCAGTTGGATGCCGCCTGCCGGGCAGCCGACGACCTCGCCGAGGCTGCGGCCGAGGCGTTCGCCGGGCATCCGGACGCCGAAATCCTGGGCGGCTTCCCGGGGATAGGGCCGCTCACCCGGCGCACGCGTCCTGGCCGAGATCGGTGACGACCGCGCCCGCTTCGCCGACGCCCGCGCTCTGAAGGCGTATGCCGGCTCGGCGCCGGTCACCATCGCCAGCGGCAAGAGCCACCTCGTGCGCCACCGTCGGGTGAAGAACCAGCGCCTGGCCGCCGCAGGCTACGTATGGATCTTCGGCGCGCTGCCCTCCCCACAGGTCAAGGCCGAATACGACCGACGCCGGGACCTCGGGGACCGGCACACCGCCGCCATGCGCAACGTCTTCAACCGCCTCCTGGGATGCCTCCACCACTGCCTGCAGACCGGGCAGAGGTTCGATCCCGGCAAGGCGTTTCCCGCCGCGTCCACGGCGCCAGTCACGCTCGCGGCTTGACTTCTTAGCAAGCTCGGATGTCTGTGGATCGGCCTCGGGGTGGCGCGCGAAGGGCGTACCTTCCCGAGTGATCGATTGAAGGTCACCGAGTAGGCCGACGCTGCGAACGTCGGTCGGGAAGGCACGCCCGTGCTCAGCGTAGTCAACGCCGATGGCACCACCCCGAATGGCTCCTTGATTGACGAGATCGTCCGTGAAGGCGCACGGCGTATGCTGGCCGCCGCGATGGAGGCCGAAGTCAACAGCTACATAGCCGAGTTGGCGGATCAGAGGGACGAGACCGGCCGGCGTCTGGTCGTGCGCAACGGTTTCCACCAGCCGAGGAAGGTCGCAACGGCGGCCGGGACGGTCCAGGTCAGGGCCCCGCGGGTGAACGACAAGCGGATCGATGAGGTGACCGGTGAGCGCAAGCGGTTCTCGTCGGCGATCCTGCCGCCCTGGTGCCGCAAGTCCCCGAAGATCAGCGAAGTGCTGCCGCTGCTCTACCTCCATGGCCTGCCTCCGGCGATTTCATGCCCGCGCTCCAGCAATTCCTCGGCTCCTCGGCGGGCCTGTCGCCCGCGACGGTGCCCCGGCTGACCACTCAGTGGCAGGCCGACCACACGGCGTTCATGGACTGCGACCTGTCCACCACCGACTACGTCTACGTCTGGGCCGGCGGCGTCCACCTGCGGATACGCCTGGAAGAGGCAAAGGCCGCCGTGCTCGTGCTGATGGGGGTACGCGCGGACGGCACCAAGGAGCTGATCGCGAATGACCGACGGCTATCGCGAGTCGTCCGAGGCATGGGCAGCGCTGTTGCGCGACTGCGCTCGCCGGGGCATGCGAGCCCCGGTCCTGGCCGTCGGCGACGGCGCACTCGGCTTCTGGAACGCGTTGCACGAGGTCTTCCCCGACACTCGCCACCAGCGGTGCTGGGTGCACAAGACCGCCAACGTCCTGGACGCACTGCCGAAGTCGGCCCAGCCCGCCGCCAAGCGCGCTATCCAGGAGATCTACAACGCCGAGGACAAGGAGCACGCGGCCCAGGCCGTCGCCGCGTTCGCCAAGCAATACGGGGCGAAGTACCCCAAGGTCGTCAAGCGGATCACCGACGACGAGGACGAGCTCCTGGCGTTCTTCGATTTTCCCGCCGAGCACTGGATCCATCTGCGGACCACGAACCCCATCGAGTCAACCTTCGCCACCGTCCGGCTGCGAACCAAGGTCACCAAAGGCGCCGGCAGCCGGGCCGCCGCGTTGGGCATGGTGTTCAAGCTGATCGAATCCGCACAGGCCCGCTGGCGCGCAGTCAACGCCCCCCACCTGGTTGCCCTGGTTCGGGCCGGTGCCTGCTTCGAGCGCGGCCAGCTGGTTGAGCGGCCGGAAGGGATCGCGGCATGACCGGCCCCCACCTCGACGAGGAGCCCGCCGAGCACCGGCGCTTCGCCCGCTACCTGCAGGCACTGGAAGCCGTCGCCGAGGCGGACGAGGCCGACCTGGTGGCCGCCGTCCTGCGCGACCAGGACGCGACGATGGCGGACAGCGCGGTGGGACGCCATCTGGACCGCCGGGCCGCCGACCTGCTGACCGACCCCCGGTTCACGGCCTGGGCCCAGACCATGACCGAGGTGATCACGGATCGCGACTTCCTCACCCTCCGCCTGCGCGAGTGGACCCTGCTCAGAACCATCGCCCTGGGCAACCCATGGACCGCCGAAGAGCTCACCGGGGCGACCGACTGGTTCCAGCGCACGGCCGCAACCACGCAGATCGTAACCTCACCCAAGGCCCTCAGACTGCTGGCCGAATGCGGACGAACCAGCCGCATCCGAAACGCAGCGAGCCGTCAGTTGCGACACAGGGACCAGCCCAACTGAATTGATCCACAGGTCTTGACGATTCCTCAACAGGCCGCGGCTCGGGCCGACTGACCCAGTCGCCCACGGCCCCGCCCCCTGCCATGCGGCGGGAGAGCGGGGCCGTTCTGCTTCCTCCCGGATCCCGCTGATCCAGCGCGTGCAGCCAGCGCACCAGGTTCCGAGAACGTCCCCGCATCGGTCGCCGCACCCGAACACGTATCGCTGCCTTGACAAAACGGTGAGGCCCCTGGGCGCTCCGTCGTGACTTGGTACCGGTCGACGGAAGATCAACCGGTACCAAGTCCCAAGCGATTACTTTCCGTTGACGATCTGAAGCAGGGTGCTCCTCATACACACAGCACCACACAGATCATGGGAGTGTGAGAGCTGCTCAGTTGTGAGGCTCGAACAGGGGAGTGGGACGTGGCTGCGGGAAACGGTGAGATACCCCAGCTGACCCGGACACACCAGGTCCTCATCGGTGTGGTCGTGACGGGCGCCGTGATCATCGCCGCGATCGGCTTCGCGGGTTCGTACGCAGCCGTCCGCGAGCTCGCTCTCCAGAAGGGCTTCGGGAACTTCTCCTATGTCTTCCCGATCGGTATCGACGCGGGCATCTGCGTCCTCCTCGCCCTGGACCTGCTCCTGACCTGGATCAGGATCCCCTTCCCGCTGCTGCGCCAGACGGCGTGGCTGCTGTCGGCGGCGACGATCGCGTTCAACGGTGCGGCGGCCTGGCCGGACCCGCTGGGCGTGGGCATGCACAGCGTGATCCCGATCCTGTTCGTGGTCGCGGTCGAGGCGGCCCGGCACGCGATCGGCCGGATCGCCGACATCACCGCGGACAAGCACATGGAAGGCGTCCGCCTCACCCGCTGGCTCCTTTCGCCCGTGCCCACGTTCCTGCTGTGGCGGCGCATGAAGCTCTGGGAGCTCCGCTCCTACGAACAGGTCATCAAGCTGGAGCAGGAACGCCTGGTCTACCAGGCCAGCCTCCGCTCACGCTTCGGCCGCGCATGGAGGCGCAAGGCCCCCGTCGAAGCGCTGATGCCGCTCCGCCTGGCCCGGTACGGCGTCCCGCTCGCCGAGACCGCGCCCGCTGGTCTCGCCGCCGCTGGCATCGAGGAGCCACCGATCCTGTTCACCGTCGAGCGGGTCCCCGCCCTCAGGCGGCCGGAAGACACCACACTCGAGACGGCAGCAGAGCACGAGCAGACATCGGCCGAGCTGGAGAGTGCGGAGCCGGAACCGGTTCAGCCCCCGGTCTCAACTCCGGTTCCCGAGCAGCTGGAGGAACCGCAGGAGTCGGCCGAGGAAGCCGCCGAGCGGTTCGCCGAGGCCTACCAGGCGTTCCTCACCCAATTCCAAGTCGAACCGACCCCGTCGCAGTGGGCCTTCTGGCTCCGCGACACCTATGGCATCTCCACGGGATCCGGCGCCCCGCTCTCCCAGGACCAGGTGCAGCCCCTGCTCCAGGTCCTCCATGCGCGCTATGCGCCCGATGGCCAAGGGCCCGCAGACGCCGACCAAGGGGAGCCGGCCGACCATTCGTGGTACGACTACTTCCACAGCCGCTGGCGCACCTACGTGCAGGAGTACGGCACGTACCCGGATGCCGCTGCCCTCGCCGCGTACGTGTATGAGCGGGACTCCATCACGGGAGACGGCGGTCGACCCATCACCGGCGACGACTTGGCAGCCTTCGTCGCGAGCTTCCAGGAGCGCGAGGTCGGCAGCAGCGAGCCACCCGCCGAAAAGGCATCCGCCGATCCCGGCGAGCAGGCCGCCGACGAGGTCCTCCCGGAGGAGGAGCCCGAGGCAGCGTCCGCCGGTGCGGGTGCGCAGGCCGCCAAGGAGAAGCGCATCCCGCGGGTGAACGCCCCCATCGATGCCCCGCCGCCAGGTCCGGAGAAGACAGCGGGAGAGGGCGCGGTCCTCACCACAGCCGACCGCTACTACCTGGCGTGGACGGGATACCAGACCGAGCACGGCGACGAGCCGACAGCCGAGGAACTGTCCGCCTATCTCGCACAGCAGGACATGTACGGCCGGGGCGGCAAACCCGTCAGCCCTGGCAATCTGCGCCGCTACTTCCTGCCGTCCCGCGTCTACAACGCCTGGGCCGAGTACCGGATGCGCAGCGAACAGCCTGCGCCCGACGCCGTTGCGCAGGAGTGCGCAGCCCGCGGTATCACCGCTCAGTACAACAAGCCCGTAACCACCGACTACATCACCGAGAACGCCGCAGACTTCGAGCGCCGCTGGCAGGCCCTCATCCGCCACCACACCAGCGCGCAGCAGTAACTCCGCCACCGCGCACCGATTGCGCATCCGGTGCCACGTCACGGCCAGCAGGCTGCGCAATCACGGAGGACCGATGCACGCACTGCGCATCGACCCGGACACGATGGTCACCGGTTCCTCCGAGGATGCCCCGGCCTTCAGGCCGGGGAGGATTCGGACTCCTGCGGAGCAGGGCAGGAAAAGCCGAATCGCCGCCAGGGCGATTGGGCGTCCGCCCTTCGCGCAGGTGAGGCACCACAAAGATCAAATGGGGGTCAACTGTCGTACCTCCCGGGTAGGTTGAGATTCATGGCTGCGGGAGCGATGACGGAGGGTGCAGGGCACGCCCGGTACACCTATCGTCTTCGCGTCTCGGCCGGCGCCGAGAAGGCCCTTCTCGGCGAGTGGGACCGCTGCCGGTGGGTGTGGAACGAGTGCGTGGCCAAGTCCAAGGCCGTGCACCGGCGCAACAAGGCGACCGGCGAGAAGCAGACATGCGGGCCGGCCCAGCTCGACACGATGCTGACCCAAGCGCGGCGCACCACCCCGTGGCTGGCCCGCGGATCCTCGGTTCCTCAGCAGCAGATCATCCGCGACTTCGGGAAATCCCGTGCCAAGGCCCACAAGGACGTCAGGGACCGGTTGCCCATGCGGCAGCGGGCAGGGATGCCGCGCTGGAAGAAGAAGCGCGAGGCGCGCGCGACCTTGAACTACACCAAGCGCGGCTTCCGCCTCAACGACGGCCGGTTGCATCTGGCCGGCGGCATCAGTCTGACGGTGGTGTGGTCCCGCGGCCTTCCGGCCGACCCGTCCAGCGTCCGCGTCCACCAAGACAGTGTGGGGCACTGGTACTGCTCCTTCGTCGTTGCCGCCGAGATCCAGCCGCTCCCGGCGACGGGCCGGGTGCTCGGCGTGGACTGGGGCGTGAAGGAGACCGCAACCACCACCAGCGACGACCACGACCTTCCGCATGCCGGGCATGGGAAGAAGGCTCAGGCGAAGCTGACCCGGTACGACCGGATGATGGCGCGCCGCAAGCCGAAGAAGGGGCAAGCGGGGTCGAAGGGCTACCGGGAGGCACAGCGGCTCCGTGCGCAGCTGCACAAGAAGGTCGCCCGGCAGCGGGAAGACACCGGCCGCAAGTGGGCCAAGAAGGTCGTGCGCGACCACGACGCCATAGCGGCAGAGGACTTCCGGCCCAAGTTCCTCGCCAGGACCACCATGGCGCGCAAGGCAGCGGACGCGGCCATCAGCAGCACGAAGAGGGCACTGCTGGAGATGGCGCGCAAGCACGGGCGCATCGTGCACCTGGTGCACCCCGCGCACACCACGATGGACTGTGCGCAGTGCGGAGCGAGAACCAAGCACGCACTGCCTCTTTCCGAGAGAACGTATGCCTGCACCGCGTGCGGAGCCGTCTGCCCCAGGGACAAGAACTCCGCGCACGTGATGCTGGTCCGGGCGGGTCTGAGCCCGGCAGGTATCGAGGGCGTAAGACCTCCTGGCCCGCTGGGCCAGGAGGCGGCCTGAGCCTGGAATCCCCACTCAACTCTGAAGGAGAAAATCCCCTCCCTTCAGGGAGGGGAGCAGTCAACGTGTGCGCGTTCAACTCTGCTGTCCCGTCGTCGCGGTGGCGTGGCTGCTCGCGGTCCGAGCATCGCTGTCCTCGCCCTGCGCCATCAGGTCCCGAGAGGCGATGCGGTCCATGTGCCGCGCGAACACGGCCTCGGCATCGGGTGCACATGACCGGCGGCCAGGCGACGCACGATGCCATCGTGTGGGGTGTGGGGCAGGCCGGAGCCGACGCCCGTGCAGCCGGGGCCCCGCAGCTGACCAAGCCCATCACCAGCGAACTCGGCGGCGTCGGCCCGGTGATCGTCGTGCCGGGCACCTGGTCCAAGGCCGACCTGCGCTTCCAGGCCGAGCACGTCGCCACACAACGGCTGCACAACAGCGGGTTCAACTGCGTCGCCGCCCAGGTGGTGGTCGTCAGCTCCGACTGGCCGCAGAAGGGTGAGTTCGTCGAGGCTCTGCGGACGGCACTGGCGCAGGCCCCCGCACGGCCGGGGTGGTACCCGGGCTGTGAGACCCGGGTCTCCGGTGCGCGGGCACTGCACCCCGCAGCCGAGGCCGTCGGCGGGACGCCCGAGCGCACTCTGCTGCCGGGCCTGGACGCGACCGACACCGCGGAGAGCGCCTTCACCACCGAGTACTTCGGACCGGTGCTCGGCCTCGTCGAGCTGCCCGGTGCCGGAGCCGACTTCCTCGACGCGGCAGTCACCTTCGCCAACGAGCGTCTGTACGGCACGCTGGGCGCCAACATCGTCGTTCACCCCTCGACAGCGGCCCGGCTGGGACCGCACCTGGACCAGGCCGTCGCCGACCTTCGCTACGGCACGGTCGGCATCAACGCATGGACCGGGGTCGGCTACCTCACCCCCCGCGCGACCTGGGGCGCCTTTCCCGGACACACGCTCCAGGACGTGCAGAGCGGCATCGGCGTGGTCCACAACGCGCTGTTGCTCGACCGAACCGAACGCACCGTGGTCCGCGGGCCCTTCCGTCCGGCCCCGCGTTCCCTCCTCAACGGCGAGTTGGCCCTCTCACCCAAGCCCGCGTGGTTCGTGACGAACCGGACTGCTGCGACGACCGGCAGGCTCCTGACCGCGTTCTCGGCGCGCCCGCGCTGGACTGCCCTGCCGGCCATCTTCGCCTCGGCCCTGCGAGGCTGAGTCACGCCGGGACCCTCGGGACCCTCCCTGATCGGTGCGACGAGTTCCGCTCCCGGTGAGTCGACAGAGCCGCCGGCCACGTCATGGGCCGCCTGCAGTTCAGGCGGAGCGGAATGTGGCAGTGCCGTGACGGGGCTGAGTCCTGGCGGACGAGCCGCCGCTGCTGCAAGCGGAATTGGATCGGGCGCTCAACGGCCGCTGCACCGGTCGCTGGTCCACGGGGAGTGGTCGATCAGTCCGAAGCCCCCGTGGTTCGTGTCCAACCGGACCGTGGCCGGCACCGGCCGTCGCCTGGTCGCGTTCCACGCCCGGCCGCGCTGGAGCGCGCTGCCCGGCATCTTCGCCTCAGCCCTGCGTGGCTGATCGCTCACCTCCAACCATCCGAACGGTCCTTCGATCGACGGGCCGACCCAGAAGGGACGTCAACGCCATGACCGCAGCCGGGCCAGACCTGATCCTCCACAACGCCGCCGTCTACACGGTTGATCCGGATCGTCCTTGGGCGAGCGCGGTGGCGGTCGCCGACGGCCGCGTCGTTTCGGTCGGGAGTGACGACGAGGTGCTTCCGCTGGCGAAGGAGCGAACGGTCGTCCGTGACCTCGGTGGTCGCATGATGATGCCTGGCATCGTCGACGGACACTCGCACCTCATGCTCGGCGGCGCTGCCGACTACTGGGAGGTCGCCATCGACCCCTCGGACTCCCTCGAGAAGATCCTCGACATCGTGCGCGCCGAGGCGGAGCGCCTCGAGCCCGGCACGTGGATCATCGGCGGCATCGTCGGCAGCCTGGTGATGGGCGAGATCAAGGACGCTTCGTACCTGGCCAGACTCGACGAGGTCAGCCCGGAGCACCCGGTCCTGTTGCGCGACGACACACAGCACAACCGATGGGTGAACTCGCGGACTCTTGACCTGATGGGCGTGACGGCGGACACGCCGGATCCCGAAGGCGGCTTCTACGTTCGCGACGCCGAGGGGCAGTTGACGGGAGTCCTGTGGGAGCTGGCATGTCGCCATGCCGAGGAGGTTGCCCAGGCCCACATGCCCGATCTGGCGGAGCGGAAGGCGAAGTCGGCGGAGCGGGCGATCGAGATTCTGAACTCGTTCGGCATCACCGCGACCCAGGAGGCTGCGACGTTCCGTACGGCGTTGGCGGCCTTCCGTGACCTCGACGAGAGCGGGGCGCTAAACGCGTGGGTGGTGGCCTCGTTGCCGGCGCGCGACTTCGTCGTCGACGTCGGCGAGGTCGGGGACGAGCTGTTCAACGTGGCCGAGGAGTACCGCACCGCGCATCTGCGGCCCGACTTCATCAAGGGCGTGGTCGACGGCATTCCCATGTCGTACACGGCGGCGTTCCTCGAGCCGTACACCGGAGACCACCATCACCACGACTTGCACTACGCGGGGACGACCTACTTCACGATGCCGGAACTGGTGCGCCTGCTCGACAATGCGCATCGGCGTGGTCTTGGCGTCAAGCTGCACGCCCTCGGGGACGGATCCGTACGCCTGATCCTCGACGCGGTCGAGGTCGTCCGGGACCTGCGGGGTCCGGGCCTTCGCGCCCAGATCGCGCACGTCGCGTTTGTGCACCCCGACGACCTGCCCCGTTTCGCCGAGCTCGGCGTCGTGGCAGACCTGTCACCCGCGGTGTGGTGGCCGAACCCCATCACGGAGGCGGTCCGTGCCGTGCTCGACGACGAGCGGATGGACCGCATATGGCCGTTCCGCGACCTGGACGAGACGGGAGCGCTGCTGGTCGCCGGGTCGGACTGGCCCTGCGCGAATCCCACCCCGTCGCCGTGGCTCGGCATCGAGGCGATGGTGACGCGCGCCGACCCGACCGGTTCCTTCCCAGGAGAGCTGAATCGAGAGCAGGGGCTGGACCTCGAGACGGTGTTGAGGATCTACACCCACAACGCGGCGGTCTCGATGGGCCTCGGCGACGAAGCGGGCCGGATTGCCGTCGGGCGCTCGGCCGACCTCATCGTCCTGGACCAGAACCTGTTCGAGATCGCCCCCGAACGGATCCACCGAACGCAGGTCGACGAGACGTACTTCGCCGGCCGCCAGGTCTACAGTCGCGGCTGATCCTGGCATCCCGCGGCCAATGTGCGCCGATCGTCCATGGCTGCATCCTCGCAGGGCCGGTTTGAGCGAGAGCTTGCGGATGCCCCACGTCGCCTTGTTCGTATCCGGGGCGGGATCAGGGGCACCTTTCTGGTGAGTCGCGGGCGGTGCGCAGCTGGAAGCCGACCCAGTCGCCGGGTGCCTGCACCGGGATCTGCTCGGCCCAGGAGGCGAGCATCAGCTCCAGCGCGCTCGTGCGCGCTGAAGCTGTCGGGCATGCTGGAAACCCTCGACGCCCGCCTGGCCCAGGCCCACGGCGGCGAGCTGGGACACCTCGAATTCCTCCAGACGCTCTGCCAGGACGAGATCACCCGCCGGACACCGTCGCCTTCCAACGCCGCCTGCACCGCGCGAAGTTCGAGCAGCAGGTCACCCTGGAGGAGTTCGACTTCGCCGCCTCCCCGAAGCTGCCCGCGGCCCAGATCCGCGACCTCGCCGCCCTGCGCTGGCTGCACACCGGCGAGTCCATAATTCTGTTCGGGCCGGTCGGCGTCGGGAAGACACACGTCGCCCAGGCGCTCGGGCACCTGGCCATCCGGCAGGACGCCAACGTCCGCTTCGCGAAGACCAGCCGCATCCTGGCGGACCTGGCCGGCGGCCATGCGGACCGCACCTGGGACCGTCGGCTGCGCGAGTTGGTACGTCCCGACGTGCTCATCCTCGACGACTTCGCGATGCGCCAGCTCACCGCGGCCCAGGCCGACGACCTCTACGAGCTGGTCAGCGAGCGGCAGGGTCGGTCCCTGATCCTCACGAGCAACCGGGCGCCGAGCGACTGGTATCCGCTCTTCCCCAACCCCGTCGTCGCCGAGTCACTCCTGGACCGGCTGATCAACACCAGCCACCAGGTCATCATGAACGGCCTCAGCTACCGGCCCAACAAACGGCCCCGAGGAGGCTCCGAGAAGACAAAGCGGCGGGCTGCGCGTGAAGGGATCCGGCTGGACGCCGGGCAGAGGTTCGCACGAGGTGCCAAGACTTCGGACATCGCCAGAGAACTGCGGGTGAGCGAGCGTTCGGTGGAGCAATGGCGCCGCAACTGGCGTGAGGGCGGTATGGAGGGTCTGAAGTCGAAGGGACCCGCGAAACTGCCGAAGCTGTCGGACGAACGGTTCGCCCTGCTGGAAAAGGAGCTCGCCAAAGGTCCGGCCACGCATGGCTGGGAAGACCAGCGGTGGACACTGGAACGCGTCAGAACACTGATCGGCCGCCAGTTTCAGATCAGCTGCTCTATCGCGGGAGTGTGGCGACTCCTGCACCGCCACGGCTGGTCCTGGCAGAGCCCGGCCCGACGCGCGCTGGAACGTGACGAACGCGCGGTCGAGCTCTGGAAGAAGGACGTGTGGCCGCAGGTGGAACGACCGCGGCGGCGCTCGATGCCTGGATCGTCTTCGAGGACGAGGCCGGGTTCGCGATGACGCCGCCACGAGCCCGCACGTGGGGCCGGCCGGGACAGACTCCCATAGTCACAGTGCGGGGCCGGTCCCGACGACGGATCTCGGTAGCCGCGATGTGCTGCTACCGGCCCGGCGAGAGGTCCCGACTGATCTACCGGCCCCGCTTCCACTCGCTCCTCAAAGGAGCACGCAAGAGCTTCGCCTGGCAGGACTACCGCGACCTCTTGGTCCGCGCGCACCTGCAACTCGGCGCCCCGATCGTCGTCGTCTGGGACAATCTGAACACCCATCGCACCGCCGGACTGCGCGCGTACGCCGCCGGCCACGACTGGCTCACGGTCATCCAACTTCCTTCCTACAGTCCGGACTTGAATCCGGTGGAAGGCGTCTGGTCCCTGTTACGGCGAGGGCCGATGGCCAACATTGCATTCGCCGATCCCGACCACCTCACCCGCACCCTCCGCCGAGGCCTCGCCCACATCCAACGCCATCCCGAACTCATCGACGGCTGCCTCACCGAGACCGGACTGACCCCCACCCCAGACCACCCGAAGCTAATCCGACAAGGTCAGTAACCGGGAAAGTCGGGCGATTTATCGGGTCCCCTCTGTCTGCGTATGCGATGGACTACCAACGGAACATGGGGAGCGGATGGAGCGGGTGCCGCGTGATGTGCCGGGTCGCCTCGCGCAGCAGGAAGCGATGGAACCCGCAGTACGGCAGTGCCTCGGTGATCTCGTCGACCTCCCGGCGTCCGAGACCGCTGCGGAGATGACCTCGCATGACGTCGATCCGGTCGGCCTTGCGAAAGGTCTCGATCAGCGGATCGTGCACGGGGCGCAGCTTGTGGTGCAGTTCCACCATCTGTATGACCCGCGGCAGGTCTGCCACCTCGGCCTCGCCGGCATGCTGGCGCGCCAGCTCCGCCGAGGGCGCCAGGTAGTCGAAGGTGCGTGCGGTCCAGATCCCCAGGTCGTGCACTGCCCAGGTGAGCGCCTGGTCGTTCGAGACCTCTTTGCGCCCGAGCAGTCGCCGCTGGTAGTTGAGGCCGCGGTAGACATGGTTGCGATAGGTGTCCAGGTCCGGGCCGATCTGCAGGCGGTAGTGCGCCAGCACGGCTTCGACCACGGGATGCGACGTCACAACGGGGCCATCTGGCATGACCACAACCCTAACGCAGGGTGCGGACCGACCTGTTCCCCACCGGACCGGGAACAGGCGGATTGTTCGACGGCCCGCGGTCGCCTACTGGTGCTGCGCCGCTCTGCGTGGACGTCCGCCGTCATCGACGGGGTCGCGGCCAGGACCACGGCATACCTGGCGGGCCGCGGAACGCTGCCCCGTGGCACCGACGCGATCCCCTACCAGTGGATCGTCGCCGCCCGCGGACGCGACCTGCAGGCATGCGGAGCGAAGGAGACCGCACCGGCCGAGTGCCTGAACGCTTTGGGGGACGCCGGATGGGACGCTCTGATGGGAGCGGCCGACAGCTCCCTGCGCTCCGGCGAGTTGGCCGCCGCGCTGGTGGGCAGCGGACTGGCCGCCCTGCGTATCCGGGAGGTGGCGGACCCGGCCGCCGTACGCCCCGTCTGGCGGCGGGCTCCCCTGTGCGCATTGCTGCTCACGGCGCCGCTGCTGCCGTACCTGTCCGGCGGCCCCACCTACGACACCAGCGAGCTGTACCCGCAAGAGGAGGAACTCCTCGACGAAGTAGGGCAGTTCCTGATCAATTCCAAGGGATGCCTGCGGAGGGTGTGGGGTGGGCGGCGGCCGAAGCCACCGCGAGACGGTCAGGCGGCAGGCTGCCGGCCCTGGTTGTCGAGGTGGCAGCGGGCGGTCAGGCGTCAGGGTCGACTTCGGGGTGCGTGAACCGCACGGGCTTGCCCAGCGACCGGGCGTAGGCGATTTCGGCTCGGGTGCTGTCTCCGATGTAGTCGCCGACTACGAGCACCTCATCAGCGAGCCGGATCTTCGCTCGGTGCAGATCGTCGAGTCGAACCTTCAGCGCCTCGGCCTCGACAGGATCGGACCAAAGTTCGTGCGGCGACTTCATGTCACAGCCCGGTTTGACGACAATCTTTCCGGCTTTGGTCTCCCGCAGATCGGCCTCGGTCATCTCGGTCATGAAGCGGGTGGAGCCGCAGATCACGACGATACGCGGGAGGCTCAGCTGCTTCTTCGCGTCGGCGAGCCTCTCCTCGGGGGTGAGCAGTTGCGGGTATGACACTGGTTCCTCCTGGTGGTGTGGTCCAAGGGGTGCCTGCGGAGACGAGAACGAGGGTGTCCAAGATCGTTTTGTAACGAACGACGTGGACACCCTCGCGACAGCACTCTATGCGACGACCGACGACATCCTGAAGGAGCATCCTGGGCTGGCGCCGTGGCGCCCGCCGGTCGGCATTACGCCCCGCCTGAGCGATGCCGAACTGGTCACCCTCGCCACGATGCAGGCCATACTCGGCTTCACCTCCGAGGCCAAATGGCTCCGCCATGCTCGTGCCCACCTGCGCCACCTCTTCCCCTACCTGCCCCAGCAGCCCGGCTACAACAAGCGGCTGCGCAAGGCCGCCGGTCTGATGCGAAGCGTCAACCGGATCCTGGCCGCCACCATCTCGGTGTGGAGCGACGACGTATGGGTCGTGGACTCCACCCCGGTGGAATGCGGCCGCTCCCGCGAGACCGTCAAACGCTCCGACCTGGCAGGCTGGGCCGAATACGGCTACTGCGCCAGCCACAGCCGCTTTTTCTGGGGCCTGCGCCTGCACCTGGTGTGCACCCTTCAGGGCCTGCCCATCGCCTTCGTCCTGACCGGGGCCAAGGCCGACGAACGCGAGACCCTCCTTGACCTCCTGGCCGCCGAATGCGAGCTTCTGCGAGAGCGCCCCCGACAGACTCTCATCGGCGACAAGAACTACTTCGGCCGTGGTTTCGAACGCGAACTGTCCGAGCATGGAGTCCAGTTGCTGCGGCCTGCCCGTAAAGGTGAATGGGAACGGCCTGGTGCCGCCCTGTTCAAGCCGCTGCGGCAGGTCATCGAATCGATCAACGAGACCTTCAAGGGACAGCTTGACCTCGAACGGCACCGAGGGCGCACACCCGGAGGTGTCATAGCCCGCGTCATGCAACGCATCCTCGCGCTGACCGCCGCGATCTGGCACAACGACGCCACCGGACAAACCGTCCTACGCTCACTGATCGCCTACGATCACTGACCCCTTGGAATAGATCATCTAGAAGGCTGCTGAAAATCTTGTTGTTGGGGCTGTCCGGCCGTGGGCCGGGCGGCCCTTGTCGCTATGCGGTGGCCGGGGTGAGGTGCCAGGTGGTGCCGGTTCGGGTGAGTCCGAGGTTGATCAGTCGGCGGAGGTTGAGGGCGGCGGCGCGGTGGTGGAGCCAGATGTTGTTGGCGATGATGCCGCGGTGCGGGACGCGGCGGTTGCCCTTGGCGACCAGCCAGGCGATGGCGCGTTCGACCGGGGGCCGCCATCTGCGGTATTCGGCCTGCCAGGCTGGGTCGGCCGCCTCTCGCCGGGCGGCGGTCAGCAGTTGGTGCTGGGGATGGACGTTGAGGGTGCGTCCGGTCTTGGAGGTGGTGCAGCGCCCGCGCAGGGGGCAGTCGGCGCAGAGGTGTTTGAACTGGGCGGTGCGGGCGCCGTCCGCTTTGACCTGGCCGAGGTTGGCGGTGCGTCCGGCCGGGCAGGTCGCGGTGCCGGCGGCTGGGTCGATGCGGAAGTCGTCGATGGTGAAGCCGCCGGGGATCACCTGTCGCAGCGGCGGTGGCTTGATGACCAGGGTGTGGCCTGCGGCCTGCAACTGTTCGCGCAGGTCGCCGGTCCCGTAGGCGGAGTCGCCGAGCACGGTTAATGCGCCGTCCTCCCCGTCCAGCAGTTCACCGGCAACGGCCGCTTCGTGGCTGCCGGGACCATAGCCGCCGGTGAGGGCGACGGCGGTGAACAGCCCGCTCTCCGGCTCGAAGGAGACGTGTCCTTTGAAGCCGTCCTGGTGGCGGGTGCGGTTTTTGTGGATGTGCCGGGCGTCGGGATCGACGGTGGACACCGTCCGGTCGGGCACGGTGCGCTGGGCGATGCGCCAGCGCCCGTCGCGTCCGTCGGAGTCGGGGGCCGGCTCGACGTCCTGCCCGGCGACCAGGGCCAGCAGGCCCACCGCGTTCGCGGCCTTCTCGCCCAGCTCCCGCTCGGGCAGGTGCCCGAGCAGGTTGAGGGCGTCGGTGACCAGCGCATCGACCAGCGCGGCGCGCGCCTGCTCGTCGTTCCAGGCGATCTTCGGTTTGCCCGGGTCGGTGTAGTCGTGCGCGTGGCAGTGCTCTGCGGCCACCTCCTGGGCTCCGGGGACCTCGCGGATCACCCGGCGGATGGCGGAGATGATCTGGGTAACGGTGTCCTGGGTGGCCACCGCGTCATCGAGGACGGTGGAGTCCAGCGCCCGCCGCTGCCTGCCCTTGAGTACGCCGGTCGCGGCCACGACTTCCTTGACCTTGGTGAAGATCCGCATCGGATCGGCCGAGTGGCGCAGACGGCGCCTAAAGTACGTCAGCAGCGACGGATCGAATGCCATGTCGTACAAGCCCAGCCCGCAGGCCGCTTTCCACCGCAGATCACACCGCAGTTCCTGGACCGTCTCGAAGTCCGACAACCCCTGCAGGCTCTGCAGCACCACGGTCGCGGCCAGGACCTGCGGCGGCAGACTCGGACGGCCGTTGGACGAGGGATACATGTCGGCGAACATCGACGGCGGGAACAGTGCCTCCCGGTGCTCGGCCAGGAACGCAAACACGCTCCCGGCCGGGATCAACTCCCGGCAGGTCTCCCACACATCCGGCCCGGCCATCTCCCCGGCCCATTCCCCCTGCATGCCTACAAGACTGGCCCCGGCCCGGCCGGGCCGGGGCCAGAACCCGCAACATTTTCAGTGATCTTCTAGGCGCCGCCCACGGTCGCCGGCCTTCGGCCGTGATCCGCCGTAGACGGCAGGGGGAGACGCCTCGTGGCCGGACAGCTTGCAGCCGGGCAAAGTGCCCGTGTTCTGTGGCTGTGTTCTGTTGCACCCGGTTGCTGTGTCCCCCGGGCAGGGGACCACCTGGGGGACACTGCGGAGGGCAGGTCTGGGGCTACAGGGTGCACGCCCAGGACCCGCGGTTCAGGGTGGTCACCCCGTCCGGCGTGATGGTGACCCGGGCGCCGTAGACGGGGAGGGCGCCCTCACGGTTGAGGCGGTTGCGAATGCGCTCCAGAGCGGACCACAGCCGCCGGGGGCCGCCCTGGTGTACGACGGGCGGCTCGAGGAATCCGGTCGCCGTGGCGCGGGCCCACGACCCGTCGGGGTACCGCAGCCCCACCGTGCGGGTGTCGCCGTCCTGGCTGAGCCGGTAGTCGATGCCGGGGAGCTGCAGCTCGAGCATCGACATGACGTCCCACGCGTCGGGCGGGTACAGCAGCGGGTAGCGGCTGGTGAAGGTTTCCTCTGCCTCGTCCTGCGCCAACGTCTCCCAGACGTCGTCCGTCGGGTACTCGTAGTCGTTGCCGTGGCGGGTGCGCATGAACCCGGCCCGGTCCCACTCGATGCGGCCCGTGGCGCCGCCGTCCTCCGTTTTGTTCGCGGTCAGGATCAGTCCCGTTCCGGCGATCGTCGTCACCAGCCGGCCGCCGGGCCGCAGAGCGCGCAGCCAGGAGGCAGGAACGGGCCGGACGGACACGGTGGCAACGATGCGGTCGTACTCGCCGGGCAGCTCCCCGGTGATGTCACAGGCGGCCAGGTGCGGGTGCAGCCCGATGGAGTCGAGCCGTTCACCTGCGACCTTGACCAGGTGCGCGTCGACGTCCACGCTCGTCACCCGCTCCTCGCCGAGCCGTCGGCACAACAGCGCGGTGCCGTAGCCGGTGCCGGTCGTCACCAGCGTCCGGGAGTCGTCGGCGATCACCGCATGCCGGTACATGGTCACCACCAGTCCCGGCAGCGTTGACGAGGAGGTGGGTTTGCCCGCCGTGGTCGTGGCGTCGGCTTCGGCGTCGTCGGCGTGCAGGGGGCCCAAGCGGGTCACCAGCGTTTGGTCCGAGTAGACGGCACGCATCCACGCTTCGGGGTCGGCCAGACCGTCTCGCAGCTCCCATCCTTGGTCGCCGTCTGCCCACCAGCGCGGCACGAACACGTGCCGCGGCGTGGTGGCCAGGGGGTGGTGCCAGCGTGACTCGGGACGGACCACTTCGTCCGCCAGGCGCCGTGCGTGCGTCTGCCAGTCCATCGGGCCTCCTAGTCGTACGCGGGCTCACAGGCGGGGGTTTCGGCCAGCGCGCAGTCTGAGCCGTCCTGGTCAGGATTGCAGGCCGTGGCCGTGCGGGGTGAGGGCATGCACGAGTCCTCGTCCGGCGTGCAGCCCTTCCGGTGGTGCCGCGGGATGCTTGCGGCGACCTGTGCCCACCGCTGTCCGGCGAGCACCTCGATCAGGGATCCGGTCTTGACGTCGCCGGCGGGCAGGAACCGGCCCAGCACGCACGGGGCGACTTTCCCGTCGGGCAGGATTGCCGCCTTCCCGTCCGCGCACCGCCCGCACAGCTGGGACGTGGACGGGATCAGCGTCTTCGCTGCGTTGCCGACACCGCGCACCCGGTCGACGTGGACCCGCGTCACACCCAGCCTGGTCATCTCGGCGCGGGCCTGCTCGGAGCGCTGCCCGTCGCGCATGTGGACGATGCCGACCTTCACGCAGATGCCGCGGCGTACGGCCTCGATGATGTTGGCGCGGGTGGAGCCGTGCGAGCCCTTCCGGCCGGTGATCTGGTCGTGTTCGGCGGCGTGGTCGGAGTAGTACGAGGTGCCCAGCGTCACGGACGGGTGCGAGAACAGCGTCCAGTGCTCCGCATGCACCCGGTACAGGTTGGAATACGCCTGGACTCGCCGGCCGGCGTCCAGAGCGTGTCCGACCAGCTCGGTGAACTCGGGGTGCAGGGTGGGCTCGCCGCCGATGAACTGCACGGTCTCCACACCGATGGTGGCAGCTTCGTCGATGACACGTCGCCAGTCGTCACCGGTCATGCTGCCGTGCCCCTGCGTCGGGCCGGCCTGCGCGTAGCAGTGCGACGCGCACGTGAGCTGGCACCGCCCGGTGATCTCCAGCTCCAGGAACGTCACCTGTCCCAGTTTTGCGGCTACCTCGGGAGCTAAGAAGTTGTTGTCTTTCCGGACTTGAGGGCTGCGTTTCCGCTGGTCGGGCGTAGGGCCGGAGGTCCCGTGGGAGTAGTGGCCTGTCGTGCTGTCGCTCCCGGGAGGTCGTGGATGCCGTCGGTGGCTGGTCTGTTGGAACAGCGTGAGCTGGGTGCCCGCCGTCGCGTGGACGAGCTGCGTGAGGAGGCCGACCGTATCCAGGCCGAGTTGGCCGTGGCCGAGCTGGAATGGCAGGAGTGGGTGATCGCCCGCAGGCGGGTCGATACGGTGCTGGCTTCGGACGGCGGCGATACCGCCAGCACGGAGTTCACTCCGGATGTGCGGGATGCGGCTGCGCCGTCGGCGCCCCGGGATGCGGTGAAGCCGAAGTCGCAGGTGCCCATGTGGCGTGAAGGGCAGCCCTGGTCGGTGCTGTCGGCGGACTACCAGCGCATCCTGCAGGCGGCCGGAGACCGAGCCCGGCTCGGTCAAGGGCCGCTGACCTGCCAGGAGATGGCCGCAGCGTTCGGGATGGACGTGGTGCCGGCGCGGGTGGAGGCACTGCGGTCGAAGGCGAAACGCCTGGTCGCGCGGGGCTGGCTGGCCGAGCCCGCGCCGGGCCGGTTCACCCTCGCGCAGGGTGTGGCCGGGCCAGGCGGCGCGTCATGAGCAAGATCATCGACCAGTAGACCATCGCCTCGGCGCTGGCGGTGCGGCGCTCGAAGTCGCGCACCAGGCGACGGGTGCGCATCAGGTGGGCGAAGAACCGCTCCATCGTCCAAGCACACTGCGCTTATGGATAGTCAAGGCAGCGGGCTGACGCCGATAATCGGCCGTGAGGGCCTGCAGCGCTTGGTCGTTGTGGCCCGACGGTTGCGGGGCCGGCTGAGCGACGAGGGGAACAGGTCGTCATGCGAGACGACAGGGACGTCGGCCCCAGAGAACGATTCCGGTGGTGCCGGACGGGCAGGTGTGGGCAGCACTGCCGGGGGCGAACCGGCAGGCGGTGGTGGGGCAGTTGGTGCGGCTGGCGAGCCGCGCGTTGTCGGCCGCCGCGACGGCGAGTGAGCGGGACCGGCGATGACCTCGGTGATGCCGTGGGAGCGGCCTGGCAGCAAGATCGACGACCGTCACCTGCAGCGGCTCGCGGTGATCTATGTCCGCCAGTCCACCCGCCAGCAGCTCGTCGAGCACCAGGAGTCGACCCGGTTGCAGTACGCCCTGGTAGACCGGGCGGTCGCGCTGGGCTGGCAGGCGGACCGGGTCCTGGTGATCGATGATGACCTGGGCAAGTCGGGGTCGAGTGCGGTGGCCCGCACCGGCTTCCAGCGGCTGGTCACCGAGATCGGGCTGGACCACGTCGGTCTCGTGCTGGGGATCGAGATGTCCCGTCTGGCCCGCTCCGGCAGGGACTGGTACCAGCTGATCGGTGCGCCACGAAGTACTACGTCATCGTGTGGAGGTGAAACGACTTCACCGCCTGGCCGTCGCAGCGGCCGGGTTGAAGCTGGAGGCAGCCTGAGCCGGGGATCGCCGGGGAGGGTGGAAGCAGCCTCGACAACGTCGGGACGGGTCGGTACTGCCAGACGGTCCGGGTCCGGCTAGCGAGGTCAGAAGGCGTAACGCAAGTGAACCAGTGGTTGAAGCTCCGTAACGGTGCCTCCCGGCTCCAATCTGGCGGATATGGGCCGGGATTGCAGTACGTGACCCGATTCGATTAGGCGGGTCAACTCCGAAGCCGGTTCCAATAGACGGTGGGGAGGCCACGCTGAAAGCCTGCGGCGTAGGCGTGGCGATGCTGCCGGGGTATAGCTGGACGCCGACCTGGCCGAACGATGCGTAGTGAACGTGGGAACCACCTGCGGTCGCCCTCCCCCCGGACATCCGGTCCGGTGGTGGGCAGGCTCGTTGCCGGCTGACGGCCGTCGGGTGGGGCGGAGGCCCCGTAGTACTCCGAGCCGGGGAGAACCCGGCACTTGGGGAAGGGGGCCAGCAAGTCGGCAGGGAGGATGCTGGAATGCCGGGAGGACGTTGGTGAATACCGACGAGCTGGAGTGGGCCTTGATGAAGGCCGAGCGCCGGGTACTGGAGATCCAGACCAAGCTGCACCGTTGGGCCGTAGAAGATCCTCATCGACGGTTCGACGACCTGATGAACCTCGTAGCCGACCCCGCGTTCCTGCTCATTGCATGGGACCGGGTTCGGAGCAACAAAGGGGCGAAGACCGCAGGGGTGGACGGCCATACGGCCTCGTCCATCGCGCTGCGGCCGGGCGTCGAGGCGTTCCTCGACGAGCTGCGGACCTCTTTAAAGGACCGCAGTTTCCGTCCACTGCCGTCGCGGGAGCGGCTGATCCCGAAGCCGGGGACGGCCAAGCGCCGCCGCCTGGGGGTCAGTTCGATCCGCGACCGGATGGTGCAGGCGTCCTTGAAGCTGGTGCTAGAGCCGATCTTTGAGGCGGATTTCCTTCCGTGTTCCTACGGATTCCGCCCCAAGCATCGGGTCCATGACGCGGTGTCCGAGGTGCGGCACTTCACGTCCCACTCCTATGAGTGGATCGTTGAGGGCGACATTCGGGCCTGTTTTGACGAGATTTCGCATCCTGAGTTGCTAGACCGGGTGCGGGGTCGGATCGGCGACAGACGCGTTCTGGCGCTGGTGAAGGCGTTCTTGAAGGCGGGCATCCTCACGGAGGAGGGCGCGCTGGAAGACACCGATACCGGTACTCCTCAGGGTTCAATTCTTTCGCCGTTGCTCAGCAACGTCGCTCTCGCGGTCCTGGACGAGCACTTCGCCCAGGCGCCGGGAGGCCCGGCGTCCAAGTCCTGGGAGCGCGCCAAACGCCGCCGCCACGGTCTTCCGAATCACCGGCTTGTCCGGTTCGCGGACGACTGGGCGCTGATGGTGGCGGGCACCAGGGGCGACGCCGAGGCCTTGCGCGAGGAGGCCGCTCAGGTGCTCGCCCGGATCGGGCTGCATCTGTCGGAGGAAAAGACCCTGATCACCCATATCGACGAGGGCATGGACTTCTTGGGCTGGCGCATCCAGCGCCACCGCAAGCGGGGCACAGACCGGAAGTACGTCTATACCTATCCGTCCAGAAAGGCGCTCCGCGCCGTCATGGCGAAGGTCAAGACCATCTGCCGACAGGTCGATACGAACCATCCGCTGGACATCCTCCTGCTCCGGATCAATCCGGTGCTGCGGGGATGGACCGCGTTCTTCCGCCCTGGGGTGTCGAGCGTGACCTTCCAGTTCCTGGACGCCTATGTCTGGCGCCGGGTGATCGGATGGATCCGCCGCAAGCATCGCAGGATCTCCCGGAAGGAGCTCCGCCGCCGCTACTGCGACGGTGGATGGTGGCCTAGAGGCCAGGAGCGGGAGCTGTTCCACACCGGGGTGGTACGCACGACTCGGTATCGCTACCGGGGATCGGTGATTCCCTCACCCTGGCCGCTGGCAGCGGCATGAGGATCGAACCACGGCCCTGACCGGGGCTTGTGGAGAGCCCGTTGCGGGGACGACTCGCACGGCGGGTTCGGGAGGCGGTCCGGAGAAACGGGCTGGTCGAAAGGCCAGAACCGCGCTCCGGGCCGACCTTACAGCTGTGTGCCCTGTCGGGTGCGGTACTGGCGGACACCGACGGGGTCTACGACCCGGCCGAGTACAACGACCGGCTGCTGCTGGGGCTCAAGGGCACGATGAGCGAGGCCGAACTTCACCTGATCAAGCAACGGATGTGGAGCGGGCGCCTGAACAAGGCCCGCCGAGGCGAGCTGGCCTTCCCTCTGCCCAGCGGTTACATCCGCCGCCCGTCCGGGGAGGTGACTTTGGACCCGGACGAACAGGTGCAGACCGTGATTCGCGTGATCTTCGCGCAGTTCGAACGGCTCGGCACGTTGCACGGTGTCCTGCGCTATCTCGTCGACCATGACATCCAGTTAGGCATCCGGCTGCGTGAGGGGCCGGACAAGGGCACCCTGGAATGGCGAAGGCCGAACCGGATGACGTTGCAGAACCTGCTGCACAATCCCGCCTATGCCGGCATCTATGCCTACGGGCGGCGCCGGATCGACCCGCGCCGCCAGGACCCGGCCCGGCCGAGCACCGGACGGGTCGTCCGCTCCCGGGACGGATGGCATGTGATGATCCCGAACGTCCTGCCCGCCTACATCACCGTCACCCAGTTCGAGACGAACGAGGCGAAGCTGGCGGCCAACCGCGCCCGCGCCGAAGCCATGGGCACGGTCCGGGGCGGCCCCGCCCTCGCGGCCGGGCTGGTGCACTGCGGACGCTGCAACCGGCGCATGAGCGTGCGCTACCACACCCAGCACAGCAAGGCCCTGCCCGAATACGTGTGCGCCCGGGACAAGACCAACTACGGCGCGGAGAAGAACTGCCAGCTGCTCAACTCCACCTGCGTGGACGCCTTCGTCGAGCAGCAGGTCCTCGCGGCACTCACGCCCGCCGCCGTCGAGGTGTCCCTGCACGCGGCCGACCAGGTCCTGGCTGAGCGAGCCGAGCTGGAACGGCTGTGGTCACAGCGGCTGGAACGCGCCGCGCAGGACGCCGACCGGGCCCGCCGCAGCCACCACCTCGCCGAACCGGAGAACCGCCTGGTCGTGCGCCAGCTGGAGAAGGAGTGGGAGGACGCACTCGCCGCCCAGCAGCAACTCCGCGAGGACTACGACCGCTTCACCCGCAGCAGCCCGCACATCCTCACTCCGGCCGAGCGGCAGACCCTCACGGCTCTGGCCGGCGACATCGAGGGTTTGTGGCGTGCGCGCAGCACCACGACAGCGGACCGCAAGGAGATCGTTCGCGCGGTCGTCGACAAGGTCGCCGTCACCGTGCTCGGCACCAGCGAGCAGGTGAAGGTCACGATCGTCTGGGCTGGCGGGACCACTACGGCGGGAGAGGTCATCCGCCCGGTCCAGCGGCTGGATCAGCTCAGCTACTACCCGCAACTGACCGAGCGGATCCGCGAACTCGCAGGCCAGGGCATCGGCGCCAGCGGGATCGCCGACCGTCTGGAAACCGAGGGCTTCAGGCCCGCGAAGGGTGGCAAACGGATCTCCGCGGCCACCGTCCGCGACCTCATGCGCCGCCTCGCCTGCCCCGCAGGCCGTGTCCACCGGCACCGTCCCGCACCACCCGGCGAAGAGCCCGGCCCGGACGAGTGGTGGCTCAAGCACCTGGCCGCCGAGCTGGACATGACCACCTCCACCCTCTACGCCTGGATCAACCGCGGCTGGATCACCACCCGCCGGGAGAGCCGCTGGCCCCACCGGCTCATCGCCCACGCCGACCAGCGAGAGCTCGCCGAACTCCGCGAACGCCGGACACGTCCGCCTGGCTGGTACAGCCGCCGCATCTGGACCGAGACCGCCGAAACAGCAGGGCAACAGACTCCATGAGTGCACTGTGCTTGACAGATCTCGACGATCCACCGCTTGGGCAGCACCACGAACCCCTTCTGGTCGTCGCTGCGTCTGACGATCGCCAGGACCAGCGCGAGCGTGGCCAGGCAGTACTCGACGAGGCTGCCGGTGTAGCCGCCATCAGCCCAGACCAGGGCCAACCGATGGTGCGCGTCCGCGACTTGGTGCAGCAGGACCCGGGCGGCGGCGCGGTCGCCGGTGTCCGCAGCGGTGACCATCACCCCCAGCAGCAGGCCGAGCGTGTCGACCACGACGTGCCGCTTGCGCCCGTTGATCAACTTGCCGCCGTCGAACCCGCGGCTGTCAGAGCCGACGACGGCGTCCGCCTTGACCGACTGCGAGTCGATCACACCGGCCGTCGGCTCCGCGTCGCGGCCCAACTTCTCGCGGACCTTGGCGCGCAGCCGGTCGTGGAACTCCTTGACCATGCCGTGGTCGCGCCAGCGGCGGAAGAACGCATACACCCGGTCCCACGGCGGGAAGTCGGCGGGCATCGCCCGCCACTTGATGCCATTGTCGACCAGGTAGCGGATCGCATCGAGTATCGCCCGGTGGCAGTACGCCTCCGGCTGCCCTCCCCGTCCGCGCATCCAGCCAGGCACCGGCAACAACGGCCGGATGGCCGCCCACTCCGCGTCCGTCATATCCGTCGGATAACGCGGCTGCCTGGACCCGTTGTCGGCGGCGTTTCCGAACCGGTGAGCCAGACAGTCACACTCCAGCATGACTGAACTGGACTGCCCGCCCGTCGACACGGAACACTGCGGCACCAGGGCCTCCTGATGTTGCTCGGTGATTCGACACCAACGAGCTGTTCAGGAGGCCCTGCTCGTATGCGCCGAGCACCCCGCGACCACCCAATCGGGACTCCCGTGCGATCGACAAACCCCAAGATCGGTACGACAACAGCTACTTACCGTCGGGGACCATGCCCCGGCGTTGCTCGACAGGTGCCACCCCGCCAGCAGCCCATGGCCCCAGGACACTCCGGCGCTCGCTCGCCTGGCCGACGCCGAGACCCTGCTGGAGGAGCTGGTCTACGGCGATCCGCTCCCGACGCAGGAGCGCAACGCGCGGACGTGGCCGGCCATTGAGACCTGGCTCACCGACAGCGAGACGTTCGTGCGCCAAGCCCGCGTCAGTGCACCACACCAGCGCACAGCCCTCGCCGTATCCGCACCGCCACGTCCCCTCCCTGCAACGCATCCCGTGCACCGCCGCTGACCGGCTCCGCCCCCGACATCGTGAGGAGAACCCCGCCTTTGGAACCCGGCACCCACTTCGTCTTCGGCACTCATAAGGAACACGGCTTCGTCGCGTCCTTCACTCCCTCCATCTCCCCGCACCTGGCACAGTGGTACCTGGTCAGGGAGCAGTTCGAGCCCGTCTCCAGCGAACTTGGGCTCTTCCGACTCGCCGAGCCCGAGCGCGACGGGCCCCGCCGCACCCGCCAGGCCGTGCACGATCTGCGCCGCCAGGGCTACGCCGTGCACGCCGACATCCCGCTCGGCCCCGCCACCTCGGCCAGCCCACCACGTCCGGTCCGGCCGAACGGGCTCCTGGAACGCCGCAGCCGTCTCGCACAAGCCGCCGCCGGCCCAACGACGCAGCGCGGCAAACCGCCCGCCACCTCGCCGCCGACGGCCCGGCCGATCCCGCCGAGGCCCACCTACGCGCCGACCGTCCACCTGACGGCCTCGGATGGCGGGCGAACCCGATGAGCGACCGTGTGCCCGAAGGCTCCCTGCTCGCGGTGACCGACCTCGCGTACCGAGCAGGCGACTTCCGGCTGCGGATGTCCGTCATCGGCCGCGAGACCGATACCGCGCTCGACATGACCCGCGACCGCTTCGGTCGCACCGTTCACGCAGGCGCCGCGGCAGCCGCCCTCACCCGCCGCAACCAGGCGGCCGTCGAGGCGTACCGCACGCACCTCGCCCCGTACGCCGATGGATTGCTCAATGCCGCCCGCCGCGCGCTCGACGAGCTGCCGCCCGCCCGGCACCTCACCGGGTGGCAGACCGTGCTGGATGCTCTTGGAACCTCCGCCGCCGAGATCCGCCGGGCCCTCGACCGGCCCGCCGCCCCCGGCTCAGCGGCCGAACGCGCACAACACGCGGTCGACCGGCCCGCCGCCCCCGGCTCAGCGGCCGAACGCGCACAACACGCGGCCCTGTGGCCCCACCTCGCCTCCTGGGCCGACCACAGCTTCATCGCCAGCAGCCTCGTCGGCCAGCACCATCAGCCCGAGACCCCGCTGACCGGCGAAGAACAACAGAGGTGGACCGAGAAGGCCCAAGCCGCGCAGAGGCGAGGCGAGCTGGAGCTGACGGAGTCGTGGTACGCCGCCGACGGCCAGCCGATCACCCTCGCCCATCTGATCGAGGACGACGACTCCACGTTGATCGCCCTCAGAGGCGATCCGGACGCACCGGGCTGGCAGGTGATCGGGCACTACGCCCACGAATACGGGGCCGGGCAGATGCTGCCCGCCCCGGTCCCACCCGGCGTACTGCGCGCGAACGTCTGCCTGCAGGAACTCCTGGAAACCGCAGGCCAGTTCGCAGCCGCGCTGGAGACCGTGCAGGGCCGACAGATCGCGGTCCGGCTCGCCGCGCTCGGCCGGCAGATCGACTTCCTCATCCGCGAAGTGCACGAGGTGGCCGAGGACCTCGGCGCGACCGTCGCCGTCCTGCCGCCGCACCGAACCCCCCAGCCGCGGGCCCGCCCGCGCCCTGCCGTGGACACCACACCGCCCACGCCACCGCGCACCCCCACACCCGCCCGCCGCCGCTAGGCGCCGTCACTCGAGAGAGAAAGCACCCGTTGCCCCTGACCGCACCCCCGGCACCGGCACCGCGCATCACCTATGGCGCGGTGCTGGCCAGCCCGTACGTAGCCCGCCTGCTCGGCGGCACCCTCACCGGCCGCCTCCCCAATGGCATGGCGCCCGTCGCCATCCTCCTGTGGGCCACCGCGACCGGAGGCAGCATCGTCTTCGGCGGTCTGCTCAGCGCCCTGTACGGGCTGTCCTCCGCGCTGGCGCAGCCGGTCAAGGGACGCCTGATGGACCGCCACGGCCAGACCCGGGTGCATCTCCCGGCCGCGCTGCTCAACTCGGCGCTCCTGGTGGCCCTGCCGGCGGCCGGCCCGTACGGTGGGCCGGCCCTCGCCACGGTGATCGTCATCGCCGGCGGCCTGACCACGCCGGCTTTGGAGGCCGGGCTCCGTGCCCTGTGGCCGAGCGTGCTGCCCAACCCCCGCCTCCGGCACGCCGCGCTCGCCCTCGACACCGGCACGCAGGGCCTGCTGTACATCGTCGGTCCGTTGCTGGTCGCCGCGCTCGCCTCCGCGTACGACCCCGCCGTCGCGCTCGCCGTCACCGCCGCCCTCGGTTTGGTCGGCACCGCCACCGTCGTCTTCACTCCGCCCTCCCGACGCTGGCGTCCCGCACGGTGCGCAAGCGCGCATGCCCGCCCGAGGCGCCGGCTGGCCAGCCCCGGCACGGTGCTGCTGTTCGTTTCCCTCACCGGCATCGGTTTTGCGATCGGGGCCATGAACGTGTGGTCGATCGCCATGGCCGAGCACCACGAGCAGGACATGCTCTCGGGGATCATCCCCGCCGCGTTCTCGACCGGCAGCTTCCTGGGCGGACTCATCTACGGACGCCGCACCTGGACCGGCACCACCACCGGCCAACTGATCGCTGCTGGGGCCGCGTTCCTGGTCGGGTGGCTCCCGCTCCTTGCCCTCCTGGGCCCGTACGCGGCCACCGCTGCGGTCGTCGTGCCCGGTGCGTTCCTCACCGTCGTGGTCGCCTGCGCTTACGTGACCACCGACATCCTGACCCCCGCGGGCCGCACCAGCGAGGCGTACGCGTGGCTGATCCTGTCGATCGGCGCCGGGCAGTCCGCCGGCACCGCCCTCGCCGGACGCCTCGCCGAGCACCCCCTCGCCAGCGCCGCGCTCCCCGCCGCCGGAGCGGCCTTCGCTCTCGCCGTCCTGCTCGCCGCGCGCCCGCAGTTCCGCCCCGCCGGGCACCTCTCCCCGCTGTCCGGCCCGAGGCCAGCACAAGACGCCCTGATCAGGAGCGCAACCCCACTACTTTCCAACCGCTTTGAGGAGATTCATATATGGCCGTTGTCGGTAAGTCCGGCTATTGGAACGAGTGGAATGCCCTCCGGGTAGGCGTGTGCCAGGAGGGGAGATCGCGCACTGGGACCCAAGAAGCCTGATCCCTCGCTGCGGTCATCCGGGACACCAACTACGCGACCGCCGCCTGAAGTCCACCCTCCGAGCCGCGACCTCCCATGCCTCCGTCTCCTCGGACAATGACACCATGGCCCCCTCGTCCGCCCGCCACAGCAGAGGGAAGCGCCCCCAGACATACGTCAGTTGACGTCCTTCCCAGGTCAGGAACTCCATCCAGCGGAACTGACACGCAACGTTCTTGGTGCCCTGTGGCGGTTGAAGCAGGCTTCGAACACAGGACGGGAGGGACCGGACCAGCCGCCCTGGCCTCTTGGCCATCAGATGGGCCATCGCCCCCGATCCAGCAGGTACAACGAAGCCGTGGCTGCGTCCGCTCAACCCGTACAGCGGCCTACGCAACTATGCCCTTCTCCAACGCCGCGGTGTAACGGGCCGACCGGGATTCATTGATAGTCGCCGCCGTCGTTTACTGTCCGGAATTGATCGTTGACGAAGTGATCATGCCGTGAATGCCTGGGCTGTCGAGACGGACGCAAGCGTCCGTACGACGACCTGGGGGAAATTTGCGCACCAGACATAGAAGATCTCTGGCAGTGGTTGCAGCATCAATCCTTGCGCTACTTGCGCCCGTCACGGCCAGTGCCGACACAACGCCTTCGGCTCGACCATTAGCCGCAATAGCCGAAGACGAGCAGGCCAGCACCAGCTCCACCCAGAATATAGGCGATCGACCGTCAGAATTCCAGAATCTCCCTGAAACGAATCAGGCATCACCGCAGTCCACCTGCGCTGAGACAAAGCGCAATCTGAAGGCTCTCAAGAAGGCTGGCCAGAAGCGGGCCGTATGCTTCGAATGGCAGACCCCGAAAGAGTTTGCAAAGACGCAGGGTATTTCATCCTCATCTGCGGCGAGCGTCGTGTGGTGCGGAGGAGAACCGGAGAATCAGGTCTATGTGACACGCGATTCTATTTGCTCGCGGCACGGTGTCGTCATCATCATGATGGACGTAACGACGGGTGTGATCTTGGGCAACGCCTACGGCACCCTTGAGCAGGAGATCGACACCCAGAACGCAATCCCTGAGTTCTTCGAGTACATGAAGTTCGATCTCACGAAGGCTGACCTCACGTCGAGTGCGATGACAGTGAAGGTGGACGCGATCTGCTCACTCGACACCAGCTGTAAGCAGAATGCAGACCCGTGGAATGCACCTCGACCAATCACGGTCGGTGGGTCAATCGACGGCGGCTTCACCCGTTCGTGGACCGGCAACACAGGGAACAAGTCTTTCCTCATCAGCTATGCGCTGACTGCCAACATCGGAGGGACCGTCGGTACGACCAGGTGGGGAGGCCACGGGGAGCAGAACGGCGGTCAGTACCTGGTGCGTTGCGACGCGGAGGTTGGCAGTTACGCGGGTTGTGTCGTACCGGCGTTCACCCCCACCTTCGTGGTGAGTCAGCAGTACAGCCAGGCTCGTCAGTTCATCGGCATGGTCCAGGCGAGCATGGCAACGCACCCGGGCTGGGAAGGCCGCGGGCAGCCTCTGCACCGCGAGTCCGTCCAGAGCGAAGTGGACAAGAACCGCGCCGTGGTCTGCGACAGCACATTCAAGCCTCACGCGAGCACCCCGCCGCCAGTCCAATGCGACGAGTTCCCGTTCGCCAGGACGAAGGAGAGCGGCAGGCGGCTAGGGGTCACGTCTGGAGCAGCCTGCCAGCAGTACATGGTCACCTCTCAGACCATCGAGGGCAAGCTGTATCTGTCTCTCACATGGCCCGGACTCAATCAGGGCAAGCTGCCTTCCGCGGACGCGAAGTGCGCCCGCGCCAGCATGCCGAAGGCACAGAATGAGGGCGTGGGCGGCGATCTCGGAAGGAAGACAGTGGAGTGGCGTCTCCTTGAGAACGACGCCTACTGGGTAGACGCTGGCCAGCCGGTAGGGTAATACCCGCACGGAATGCACGGTCCGGCCCACCGAACGGCGGGCCGGACCGTGCAGTGATTAGTTAATCGATCGAGGTGGCATTGTGAGCGCCAGCATCTTCCCGAACTCCCAGCTCTACGGAACCGGGTACTGCGCCCTCTTTGTGAGAGGGATTCCCCCTACCGAGCTTCTAAGCAGGGTGTCAGGAGGTGAGATCCATCCGATCCCCTTGAATCGTCTCGAAGCAGATGCTATCAAAGCGTTCGGGGAAGACATCGACGAGGGAGATGTTCCCGGCCTGAACGTGGATGAGCTGCACAGCAGCGGCATTCTCGATAATAGCGGTCCGTTGCTTCGTGCCGGTACCCACGGCGACTGGTCCTTCGCCATTGAATCTGAAGGACCCTACCTTGCAAGTGATGAAATCCTCAAGTCCGTTTCGCGCGGCACGGTCGCCCTGTCTGCGAGGCTGAGCGAGACAGGGTCGACATGGATCTCATATGCGGAAAACGGCGAGATCCTTTCCTCCTTTGACCCGCTCTTTCCTGAGCACGACTACGGAAAGCATCCCGCAACCCTTGAGGAACTCACCGCATACCGGGAGGCCATCGATAGCGGGGACCGATCAGAATCTTACGAAAACGCAATGCGGAAGATCCAACAAGAGCTACAGTGCGCCGCGCCCCAAGAGACGGATGCTGCTAGCCTGCTTGCCGTCCGTATCGCCGGGGGGTATTGAAGACGGGATTCTCTGTTGCGGATGCCTGCCCAACAACGAGTCTTCCTGTAGGGTCGGGGGCTGGCACGGTGGCGGAGCACGTCCGCTCCGTTTCCAGCCCCCGCCGCTTCGAACCGTGCATGCGGTTCTCCCGCACACGGCTCACCGACGCCGTTCACCGGCGGCATTCGGTCTCTCCCGCCAGGGCCTTCCGGCCCTGGGTGCCACGACGATTCCATAGGGGCTGATCAGTCCGAGCCGGTTCGGAGACGAGACCATCAACACCCACCAGCCGAAGTTCCGGCTGCGCCGGTGCTTCCTGCTGATGAAGTGCGCGACTCTCTCCTGCGCGAATCTTCCGATCTTGCTGAAGCGGCGGGCGGAATGGCCATACCGGAAGTACGCCATCCACCCGCGGAGGAACAGATTCAGATCCTCCACGATCACTTGCGGGTGCAGCGGGAGCCTGCGCCGGGCGGTGATCTCCCGGATCCGGTCGCGGGCGTGCTGCATCGCCCTGTTCGAGGGCCAGCGGGCGAGGAACTCGACGCGTCGACGTCGGTGCAGCCCCCGGGAACGGACCTGACGGTGGTGGAATCCGAGGAAGTCGAAGCCTTCCCCACCCACTTCCAGGTGCACGATCCGCGTCTTGGCTGCCTTCGGCTTCAGCCCCAACTCCCCCAACAGCCTGACCAGTTGGGCAAGTGCCCGCTCGGCCTGACTGCGCGAAAAACACATCACGACCAGGTGAGTCGGCGGCGGGAATCTCACCCGCCGCCGCCGTGTCTTCGGTCCGCCCAGCACCCGCATCCTGGGCATGCCGCCCGGTCGGCGGTCGTCTGGACCTCGACCCGGACGACCGTGTCGGATTCCACGAACACGCCCTCTACTGAGGAGAACAGCAGCCCATCCAGCTGCGGCCGTACTTCGTTCACGGTGTAGCACTGTCGCCCCCACCGGATCCCGGCCGGGCGATTTTCGGGCGACCTTAACCCGCAGCACCCAGAGATCAACAGTCACGCTGTGCGCGAGACCATGTGATGTGAGGACTCAGGACATAGTTGACGCGCTGTCATCGAGACACTCTTGACAGGGTTCTGCCCGGTCTCGACTCTGCAGGTGTGCCGAAAGATGCGCGTGACCAGCGGCACCGAGACTGGCTGGTCGAACAGAGGTACCGAGCGGTGCTCGAGGTGTTGAACGGTTCTCCGGTCACCGAGGTAGCCACCCGGTACGGCGTCTCGCGGCAGTCGATCTATACCTGGAAAGCTCGCCACGCGGCGGGCGGTTACGAGGCACTACGGGAGACTTCTCGGCGTCCTCATTCCAGCCCGACCCGCCTGCCGCCCGAAGTGGAGGCACGGGTCTGCGAGATGCGGCGGGCCCATCCACGGTGGGGTGCCCGCCGAATTGCTCATGAACTCGCCCGCGAGGAGACAGCAACGGTCTCACGCGCGACCGTTCATCGGGTGCTGTCGCGCAACGGGCTCATTCGCCCGCAGGAACAGCGGCACCCGCGCAAGTACAAGCGGTGGCAGCGCGAGGCTCCGATGCACCTCTGGCAGCTCGACCTGGTCGGCGGGATCTTCCTGGCCGACGGACGCGAGTGCAAGATGCTCACCGGGATCGACGACCACTCCCGCTACGTGGTGGTTGCTGAGGTGCTGGCGGTTCCCTCTGGGCGAGCTGTCGTCGACGCGTTCGTGCGGGCCATGCGCATCTACGGAGTGCCGGCCGAGGTGTTGACCGACAACGGCAAACAGTTCACCGGCCGTTTCACCCGCACCGGCCCGGCTGAGGTCCTCTTCGAACGCGTCTGCCGCGAGAACGGCGTGAACGCCAAGCTGACCAAGCCGTACTCCCCGACCACGACCGGCAAGATCGAGCGATGGCACCAGACGCTGCGCCGTGAGTTGCTGGACTCCGTCGGACCGTTCGCCGATCTGCCCACGGCGCAGGAGGCGATCACCCAGTGGGTGCGCGCCTATAACTCACAGCGTCCCCATCAGGCACTGAACATGGCCACTCCGGCCAGCCTGTTCCGTCCGGCCTCCCAGCCCGATCCGGCCCAGACCGTCCCCGCCCCACGACGCCCCGGCACCCAACAGGCGGCCAGCGCCCTGTCCGGGCCGCTACTGCTGGCACCGTCCGCCGGTGCCGTGGAGTTCGACACCGTCGTGGCCGCGAGCGGCCATGTGAACCTCCTGCGAGACCGCCGCGTCCGGGTGGGCACACGGCACGCTGGCACGAGGGCGCACGTGTGGGTCGACGAGCACACGGTGCACATCTTTCTCGGCGGCGAACTGACCAAGACCACGGTCTCGCACCTGGACGCCGAGGACCTCCACGTGCTCACCCTGCGCGGAGCCCGCCCCGCAGGACCACCACCGGCCACTGCGGCGGCCCAATCCCTCACCTCAATGCCCGACTACACCGTGGTCGAAGTCGACCGATCCCTCGACCATGAGGGCAAAGCCTCCCTGGGCGGGAACAAGGTGAAGATCGGCCCGGAACTCGCGAAACAGAAGGTCACCCTCCGGCTGGACGGCCACCTCCTGCACGTAGTCCACAACGGCCTGCTCGCCAAGACCCTGCCCTCCCCGCTCCCGGCCGACCAGCGCCACAAACTCCATGGCGCGCGCCTGGCCCAGACCGAGCTGCCGCCCGCGGCACCAGAACCGATCAAGGTGGAACGCAAGGTGCCGCGTGACGGCGTTGTCATGGTCACCCGCCAGCGACTGCGGGTCGGCCGCACCTACGCCGGCAAGATCGTCACCATCTACGTCGAGGACACCCACTTCCGTGTCACCCTCGACGGAACCGAACTCGCCCTCCATCCACGCAAGGAGCAACGGCCCGTCACACGCTGGAAGGCCAAGATCCACGCACCCAAGCTGTGACCGATCCTTGTCCAGCAAGTCTTGAGTACGTCAACCATGTCCCGAGACCGTCAGGCATCTCATGAGGCAGAAGTGTCAACGGACTCCTGAGACCTCACATCACAGACCACAAGAAGTGGGCCAGAGCCCGTGTCGTGGAGTCAGTTGTTCACGGGTCTGGAAGGCACCCGAATCCGCGGTCGGGTGATGTCCACGAGAATGGGACGCACCCTGTGGCTGGCCCACCGGCCCGACGGGCTCCGGCCTGTCGAGTCCCAGCCCTGTCTCGCACGGCGGGGAACCACACTGGTCAGTGTGGCGCCCTGTCGGGCGCGAGCGCCTACGACGGAAGGACATGCCCATGCCCACGGACGCACCTCCCAGCCCGCTGCGGATCCTCGTCTTCGGCGCGGCGCTGCGGGCTGAATCGGCCAACGCCCGCCTTGCCTCCCTCGTGGCCCGGCTGGTTTCCGACACCGGTGCCACTGTCGACCTCGCCGCCATGCGCGATTTCGACATGCCGTTGTACGACGGCGACGTGGAAACCGCCGAAGGACTGCCGAACGGTGCCCTCGCGCTGCGCGACCGGCTCGAGCAGAGCGATGCCTTCGTCATCTCCTCGCCCGAGTACAACGGCTCCATTCCCGGATTGCTGAAGAACGCGATCGACTGGGTCTCGCGTGTCCAGCCGCAGCCTTTCAAGACCAAGCACGCCATGCTCGTGTCCGCCTCGCCGTCCTTGGTCGGCGGCAACCGCGGGCTGTGGGCACTCAGGGTTCCCCTGGAGCACCTGGGCACCCGCGTCTATCCGGACATGTTCAGCCTGCCCAACGCCTATCAGGCCTTCGCCGAGGACGGAACGCTGGCCGACCCGGGGCTGCAGCAACGTCTTACTGAGACCGTGTCGGCTTTCCTCAGCCTCGTCGAAGCCGATGTGCGTTACGTCTGCCTGGAGCGCCGGTGGTACGAGTTCCTGGGGGACCGCACCGAGGCAGCCATCACCCAACGGGCCGAGGAGTGAGGCCCTGACGCCGCTCGTGCCCGGTGACCAGCCGCCTGAACCGCGGATACGCGGTCCGTCGATCCAGGCCGCTGTAGACCTGGATGTCGTCGGCGGTCCCCCAATGGTTCTGATCACGACTCCTCGGACAGGCCTTGGACCGTCCGCCAGCGGGGCCTCGTCGTCGGGGACGTCCGGAGAGGCAAGGCCAGGGCCCGACCCGCCTCGGCTGCGGTGGGACCCGGCGAGGGGCCGCCAGCGCCGCGATGGACGGTCGAACTCCAGCGGGCGCAAGGCCTCCCACTCACGGGGCCTCCGAACCGAAATCCATGGCGTGTGGCATGCGCCGAACGTACGTCAGTAGGGTGCGGGCGCCCCGGTGGTCCGCTGCGCGGGAAGGCATCGTGCCGTTGAAACTCGTGGACATTCCGGCCCGGTCTCGGGGAGGGACTGCTCCCGAATCGGTGTCGAAGCGCTGCCCGTTCTCGGCTCTGGCACAGATCTTGGGGAGCGGTCGCGGAGTGTCACCCCGGTGTTCGATTGCGAGGGGTCGGGTTCGCGTGAGACCGCGTACGCGGTGGCCACGGCACGCGCAGCATGGGTGAAGCGCACGAAGCTCCCTCTCGAAGATCCCAAACGAGTTGTGATCTTCGTAGCCGGGCGGCCCTCGTCGTCCGGCTCACCCGCACGGTCGGTAAGTCACACAGGGGCTGCGGGCCGCCTCCAGCACGCCAAAGCCCGGCTGGACGGGGGACCAGCCGGGGCCGTGAGGCGGTGACGCTCGCAAGCGAGAAGGTAGCGCGACGCGTATACCGTGCGAGATACTTCGGGTATGGCTGAAACCACTGTCAAGGTCGACACGATCACCAGGGACACCCTGCAAGGCCTCGCCGCTGCCGAAGGTCTGTCTGTGAAGGCCTACCTCGCCAAGGTGGCTGGGGAGAAGGAACAAGAGCGAGCCTTGCAGACTGCGACCGCCGCCTTCCGCCGCGCGATCAGCGAGCCCGGCGTTATGGACGCCTTCGATGCCGAGTTCGGCGGGCTGCCACCTGTCGCGCACGACACCTCGCGGGCGGCCTGACCTGTGCCTCCCGTCGTGTACGTCGACTACCGGTGGTTCCTCGAGCGCCAGGAAGAGATCCTCCGGGACGACCTGACCGTCAACGACTTCTCTGTGCTCGTCGGCATGGCCCAGCGCCATCGGGTCGACCCGCCCCGGCATGATCAGCACCATCCCGACGCTTTCTGGCGGGCTGCCGTCATGCTGGAGGAGTGCGTGCTGCTGCGCCCGCTCCCGGCCCGCAACGAGGTGTACGGATACGGCGTCGCCATTGCCTACCTGGAGGCCTCCGGAGAACGCGTGGACACGAAGTTTGAGCTCTGGCGGGAACTGATCTACGACATCCGGGGGCTGGGGCTGGACTCGTACGGCATCGCCGAGAGGCTGCGTTCCTGGCGCCAGGCCTGACCCTAAGCTCCGTCCGGTGGAGACGTTGCTGATCATCACGGCTGCCGCTCTGTGGGGCTTCGGCACGGGCGTGCTCATATCCCCGTCCCGCGTACCGGTTCTCGGTGCCGCCCGAGGAACCCTGGCGGTCGGCGTGCCCGGCAGGCCATCCCCTCACCAGCACCGGGACCGGCAGCGGATGGCTGGGGCGTGCCCGCTGCTCTGCACGCGACGCCTACGGTCCGAGCACCCTGTTCGTCGCCTCCGTCACGGCCGTGGTCTGCGCCCTGCTGGCGGCCGTCACCGGGGCCCGCCCCGAGCTGGTGGTCTGGTGTCGAGAGCACGGAAGGGACGGCTCACCCCCGCCTGCGCGGGGAGGACAAATCAGGAGCCGGGAACTGCCGTGCATCCGGCGGCTCACCCCCGCCTGCGCGGGGAGGACGGCCAGTGCGCCCGCTGCTCCCGCTACCGGGCCGGCTCACCCCCGCCTGCGCGGGGAGGACGTAGGCTTTGTGAAGTTCCTGTGCCTACAGGCGGGCTCACCCCCGCCTGCGCGGGGAGGACCAGCTCGTGGGGGATGCCAAGGCGGGGCGCGTCGGCTCACCCCCGCCTGCGCGGGGAGGACGTTCACCTCTCCTCGAACCAGTGCCGGAGATCCGGCTCACCCCCGCCTGCGCGGGGAGGACGGTGAGCATCATCGAAAATGCGGCCCCATAGCCGGCTCACCCCCGCCTGCGCGGGGAGGACGGGTGGACGGCGACCTCTTCGATCGGGTGGGTCGGCTCACCCCCGCCTGCGCGGGGAGGACCTTTCTGACGGCTGGCTCAGGCCCGTCTGCGACGGCTCACCCCCGCCTGCGCGGGGAGGACGGTGCGCATCTCGGTATAGGTGGGCCTCTTGGCGGCTCACCCCCGCCTGCGCGGGGAGGACGTGGAGGCCCGGGTACTGCCTCTTGCGCTTCGCGGCTCACCCCCGCCTGCGCGGGGAGGACCGACGAGGAGCGAAGATCCGGGCTGTCTGACGCGGCTCACCCCCGCCTGCGCGGGGAGGACGGCATGGACAGGTTGCCCATGCCCAGCATGGCCGGCTCACCCCCGCCTGCGCGGGGAGGACTGGCCCTACGGCGCAGACGACATCTGGTTGTTCGGCTCACCCCCGCCTGCGCGGGGAGGACGCAGCTCCCACCTACATGGACGTCCTCGGCCACGGCTCACCCCCGCCTGCGCGGGGAGGACGAGCAGGCTCACCGGCGCCGTCCGCGTCAACGAGGCTCACCCCCGCCTGCGCGGGGAGGACGTCCCACCCGGCAACGTCCAGCTCATCCCAGCCGGCTCACCCCCGCCTGCGCGGGGAGGACTGACCGCGGGCATCGTCGCCGAGGTCATGTTCCGGCTCACCCCCGCCTGCGCGGGGAGGACCGGTGGCCGGGCGGAGACGGCGGGGCGGCTGGCGGCTCACCCCCGCCTGCGCGGGGAGGACGGCGCCTCATTCTGAATGGCCACAAGCTCGACCGGCTCACCCCCGCCTGCGCGGGGAGGACGCTACGGACGGGCACTCGGCGACGGCGCGGGGCGGCTCACCCCCGCCTGCGCGGGGAGGACTTCTGTGTGGAGCCGTTGGTGATCTTGATGGACGGCTCACCCCCGCCTGCGCGGGGAGGACGAGTTCGAGCCGACACCCCACGACTCCGAAGCCGGCTCACCCCCGCCTGCGCGGGGAGGACGCGGCCACCACCTGCGCCTGCTGCTTTCCGCCCGGCTCACCCCCGCCTGCGCGGGGAGGACTTCCGTCTGCGCCCCCAAGGGGGCTGACGGGGCGGCTCACCCCCGCCTGCGCGGGGAGGACAAGGGCCGCCCCTCCGAGGCCGGGCAGTTCTCCGGCTCACCCCCGCCTGCGCGGGGAGGACCGGGAACTCCCCGCTCTCCACCTGCTCCCAGGCGGCTCACCCCCGCCTGCGCGGGGAGGACTGTGCACTCCCCTTGCCCCGCCATCCGGAGGGCGGCTCACCCCCGCCTGCGCGGGGAGGACTCGTAGGTGCGGCGGTTGACCGCAACGGAGAACGGCTCACCCCCGCCTGCGCGGGGAGGACACTTCGCGACCTGCAACGTTATACCGGGTTTGCCGTTTCTTTACCGTACTTGTCGTCGAGGAGGCTGAAGCCGACCAGCGTGAGGCCGTCGAAGTCGATGGGGTTACGGCGGTGCTGGCCTGCCGTGCGTAGCTCGAAGCCCTGTTCGTTCGCGGCTGGATAGACCATGACGGCGACGCCTTCTTCCACACAGGCGGTGATGGCATCCCATAGTTGGTCACGCACTTTGGCCGAGACTGTACCGACGTACATCTGTGGGGTGACTTCGAGGAGCCAGCGGCTGAGTGCTCCGCCGAGGTGGTCGGGGACCGCGGACATGGTGAGGGTGATCATGGAGGCCATGGCGCTCTTTCGTGGGGCCGTCTGTGGTCTGTCATGGGGCGTCTCCTGCGTAGTTGGTTCCGCCGGGGAGGACGCCGGAGACGGGGTCCCACAGGTCGACGAGCTGTTCCTCGGGGTCCGGTTCGTCGATGTCGAGGTCGGGCTGCAGGAGGCGTTGGACGTCGGTCACGACGCGCGGCATGAGTTTGAACAGGCGTAGGCCGTCGCGGAAGCGGCGGCGTGCTTCGGCTTCTGGTTGGGTGCTGGAGTGGAGGGAGAAGGCCAGGGGGAGGGTGAGTTCTGCTTTGTACAGGTCGGCGATGTCGTAGACGAAGGCTTGTTGGTTGCCGCTGTGGACGAAGCCGAGGGCGGGTGAGCAGCCCATGGCGAGCAGGGTGGCGTGGACGATGCCGTACAGGCAGGTGTTGGCGGAGGAGAGGGCGAGGTTGACGGGGTCTTGGGTGTCCCAGGCGTCTGGGTCGTAGGCGCGTTTGAAGCGGCCGATGCGGTGTTGTTGGGCGAGGAGTTTGTAGAGGGCTTTGACGCGTTGGCCTTCGAGGCCGCGGAGTTGGGCGAGGGTGGTGCCGGGTGGGACGGTGCCGTGGCCGAAGCGGTGTTCGTACATGCGGGTGGCGACGGCGAGGCGTTGGGTGTCGTCGGCCCAGGCGCGGGCTTGGTGGTGGAGCCAGGTGGTGCTGAGGGAGTCCGGTGTCATGCCGGCGTAGGCGCGGACGCCGCCGGATCCGGTGATGACGACGGTCGTGCCGTGGCGGGCCAAAGTGGTCAGGGCTCGGGCGGTGATGCTGGTCCCGGGGCCGAGGAGGACGCAGCTGAGGGCGGCGGTCGGCAGGTAGACCAGTTCGGTGCCGCGTTGCTCGGTGGTGACCTGTGCGCAGACGCCGGTGTCGTCCTGGTGGATGCGGACGATGTCGAGGTAGAGGAAGGACAGGGAGTCGCCGACGCGGGGGAGCATGGCGACGGTCGGCGCGGCGAGTTTGCGCCGCGCCGAGCTCGCTTGGGGCATGGGGTTACCTTGCGGGGTTGGTGAGGGGTGCGAGGCTGAGGAGGCCGCAGCCGTAGGACTTGCCGCGGCCGATGCCTTCGAGGATCCGTTGTTGCAAGGTGGTGTGGTCGGTGACGACGGCGGTGCCTTCGAAGCGGGTGCGGGCGTGTTTGATCTGGCGTTTGTCCTGGTGGCGTTCGCCGCTAGCGGCGGTGAGCGGGGTGCTGTGGGTACTGGTGAGTTTCAGGCCGGACCGTTCTTCGGCCTGGCGGGCCCACCACTCGTCGGCGTCGGCGCCGGACAGGGGGATGACGGCTTTGGCGCCGGTGGCTGCTCTGGTGGTGTGGCCGGGTTTGCGGACGGCGTTGGCGTCGATGCGGTAGCGGACGGCCAGGCCGTTGGCAAGCAGGCCGATCAGCGCGGAGATGTCTTTGGTGGTTGTGGTGCCGTAGCCGGCGGGGAGCCGGCTGGGGTCGGGGCGTTCGCGGCTTTGCACGAGGACCTGCGGGCTGCGGGTGGGGCCGGCGGCATCCTCTATGCGGTAGAGGGCACCGAGGGTGTTGCGGGCGGTGGGGCCCAGGTCGTCGGGGAAGAGCATCATCAGCCGGTGGTGCATGCCGACCGCGCTGGCGAGGTCGCGGCGGACATCGCGGTGGCGGAGGTCCGGCTGGATGCGGGTGAGCCACAGCGTCATGCCGCGCCTCCTTGCAGTTCGCTGGCCGTGGAGTTCAGGTAGGTGTGCAGGGCGGTCAGGTAGTCGGCGCCGAGTCCGCCGCGGGGGGTGTCGGGCAGGTGGACGGTGCGGCGGTAGACCGGGCGGGCCCGGTAGGTGCGGCGGCGCGGGGACAGGTCCAGCGGGTCGTCGGTGACCTCGCCGATGGGTGTGCTGCCGTCGAGGTGGTCCGGGTCGCCGCCGGACGGTGGGATCGGGAGGTGGTGCAGTGGGGCATCGCTGTGGAAGTCCACGCTCTCGCCTCGGGACTGCTCGGCGGGCGGGGTGCCGTCGGGGGCCGGCTGGCGCAGGGGTGCACCGGTGCGGGCCAACGGGAGGCGGACGAGGTGGTGGAGCGGGTCCTGGAGGAGGCCGATCAGCAGAGGTCCTTCGGGTGGGCAGGATCTGCGGCCGAGGTAGGGCGGCCAGACCGGCTGTTGAACGGCCTCTGCGCATTCATGGAGCAGGGCGGTGTCGTTGCCGGTGAGGGCGGCGGTGAAGGCGGCGTCGGCGAGGTAGGTGCGGTGGGACAGCAACGTGCCCTGGGCTGGGGGGCGTTTCTTGCCTTCGGCGGTGGTGACGGTGCCTTTGGCGAGCAGGCCGCCGCCGACGGTGTGCAGGTCTCGTAGGAGCACGCCGGGCCGGTCGGTGCGGGTGGTCAACGACAGGCGGGCCAGGTCGTCGACGGGCTGGCCGCGTCGGCGGCCCAGGCATGCTGCGAGCAGGCCGATGATGCCGGAGCGGGTGGGGAAGCGGGCGGTGTCGCGTTCGTTGAACGCGCTGTGGGTGCCCCAGGACTGCAGCGGCCCGGCCAGGTGCAGCAGGATCCCGGCGGGCGCGTGTCTTGGGTCGTGGGCAGGAGTCACGCCTGGTCGCCCTCCCCGAGTGCGGCGGTGACGGCGGTGTCGATCAGGTCGGGGTAGGAGTCGGCACGGTTGCCGAGGCCGCCCAGGTCCTTGGTCTCCAGGCTGGCCCAGCCTGCGTTGAGCAGTCCGCGGCCGCCCAGCAGGCGGCCTGCGGCGGTCGCGTAGGTGTCCAGGGCTACGCGGGAGGGGGCGGCGAACCCGCCGGTGCGGTCGGCGGTCACGGGCTGCTCGAACGCGGCGGCGTAGGAGACGGGCCGGTCGCTGCGCACGGTGAGGTGGACGAGATCGGGGATGGTGTGGGGGGCGGTCGCGGTCTTCTTGGCCTCGGGCAGTGACAGCACGAACGCCTCGATGAACGCGGCGGCCAGTTCCCTGGCTGCCGCCAGGTCGCCGCCGATGTTGCGCAGCAGGTCGTTCAGGTCGATGGTGGCGTAGCGGTAGAAGACGCCGGCGCTGTATTCGGTGCTGCCCATGTGGGCGCTGCCGGTGGTGTCGCTCCAGGTGTCGGTGATGTCGTCGACGGCGGCGAAGTAGTCGATTTCGACGTCGGTGCCGTGGGTGGTCAGAGCGTGGGCGACCTGGACGGCGCCGTCGACGCTGGCGTCGTCGATTTCGGCGAGCATGCGGCCGAAGAGGTTGATGACGCCGTTGCGGGAGCGGAGGATCTGGTCGATGTCGTCGGTCGGCAGGACGCTCTTGCCGCCCTTCTTCATGTCCTTGGCCGCTTCGAGCTGTTCGCGGTGGGCTGCGGCGATGTCGGCGAGTTCACCGACGGCGGTGGCGGGGACGTAGACCATGGCGTTGGTGCTCCAGGCCGGGTCGTCGTTGGACGGCGGGTCGGCCTTGATGCTGGAGCCGGCTGCGATGTGCTGGCCGGCGCGGCGGGCGAGGTCGGCCGGCCATTCCCGCTGTTCGCGTAGCGTCTTCTCGACGGCTTCGCCGATGCGGCGGGTGCGCAGCGCCTGCTGTCCGATGGTGTTCTGGAAGTAGCGGCGTACGGCGCGCTTCCAGCACTGGCTGCTGACGCGGGTGCGTTCGCGGTCGCCGTACTGGACGGTCTTGACGGAGTTGGTGTCGTCGCGGTTGAGGTTGGAGTAGGGGACGGACTGCAGGACGTGGATGCAGATGAAGCGTCCGGGGATGCCGGCGGCGGGCTGCTGGGTCATGGCAGGTTTCCTTTGCATGTGATGGGTTGCGGGCCGGGTCGGCCGGTGCAGGGGTTACGGCTGGTCGTCGGTGGGATGGTCGGGCAGCGTGTCGGCCGCTTCGCGGGCGGCGTCGAGGGCTGCCTTGTGGCGGGCGCGGTAGAAGTCCTGGAGCCAGCGGCGGCCGATCTTCTTGCGGTCGCGCGGCCAGGCCCGCAGGTGGACCAGGAGTTGGGCCCAGTCCGGTGGCGTCTTCTTGTCGCACAGCTGCCGCACTGCTGCGGGCAGGTGGCGGTGCAGTCCCGGCGTGCTCTGCCGGGTGAGCAGGTTCAGCCTGGTTTCGGCGGTGTTCTCCCGCAGTCCGTTGCGGCCGTCCGCCGAGACCGCCGCGGCGAACGTCAGCCCCAGGGAGGGGCCGTAGGGGGAGGGAACCGGTGCGGGCAGGTCATCGCCACTGGTGTTTGTGGCAGCAGCGACCGGGGCGGCGCGGTCGGCCCGCAGCACCTCGGACTTCTGCGCGGCGATCAGCGACGCCAAGGTGTAGAAGGCGCGCTGCGTGTCGTCGTCCCGCACCGACAGCGGGAGCAGGGGGGCGACGATGCGGTGCATCCGCGGCACCTCGTCCAGCGGCTTGCCCAGGCCGCTGCGCAGCGCGGCGCGCGCGCCCGGGTCGGCGGCGCAGACCGCTTCGATGCGGGCGACGAAGCCCCTGGCCTGTGTCAGCCAGGGTGATGGTGAGCCGGCGTCGGCGGTTGGTGCCGGTGCCGCGCTGGTGTGGGTGTCTGTCATGGGGTCTCCGTCTCGGTGCCGCCTGCTGCGGCAGGGGTGCGGGCAGCCTGCGCGGCAGGCTTCTTGGGGCGTCCTCCGTACAGTTCGATGCGGGCGCTCTCGCGTGCTTTCGCGCCGCGCAGGGTGCCGGCCGCGGTCTGTGTGACCTGGTGGTAGACGCCTTCGGCGATCTGCCGGAAGGACCGTGCGGCGCCGTCGAAACGCCGCTCGCCGAGCCGCTGCCAGAACTCCGCCTCCGCAGCCGGCCAGTACCGTGCTGCCGCGTCCCGCGACCATGCGCAGTCCTCGGCCTTGCGTGCGTTGCTGAAGACTGCCCAGGCCTGCTTGGTGGCCCGGTTCAGCCGTGACCCGGCCGCCTCCCCGCTGATCCGCAAGCCGGCGATCATGCGGGCGGCCTCAGGGTCGCGTTCCTCGGCCAGCGACAGGACCGGGGGCGTCGACGCCGACACCAGCTGGGTGTCCTTGGCCTGGCCCTCCTGCTCGATCCCCAGTGCCTGCACCCGCAGGTCCTCCAGGCCCAGGTCCACGGCGCTGTCGAACACGCGAGGCCGCCGGACCTCTTTGCCCGGGGACTCCTTCAGCAGTAGCGCGTCCAGGTCACGCCACAGCGCCCGCCCGGAATCCGCGTACCGGGCGTAGGGGTTGCCGGCCTGGCTGATCTGCCAGATCAGGAAGTCGTCGTCCCGCGGCAGCCTGTCCCGGAACGCCCACGTGATGTAGGCGTCCCTCACCTCAAGGCCGGTGTCGTCGGGAACCAGGAGCAGCGCATGCTGGGAGCGGGCGGTCAGACCGGACAGCTGTCCGGTGACGACATTGTTGAGGGTGCGCGGGTCGGGCAGGTCATCGCGCTCCCACGGGCACAGATCCACCTCGGGGCGGGCGTACGGGTCGGGTTCGACCACTCCCGCCAGCAGCGTCTCGAACAGGGTCCGGCCCACCGGGTGGTAGGACAGGGCGCTGCGCAGCGGCCCGGCAGTCGAATTCGCCTCTTTCTTCCCGCCGACGGTCCGGGCCGAGCACCGGCCGGACGGACCGTAGTACCGCCACACCAGCAGGTGCTGCAGTGCGTCCGCGGAGCTGAGGTGGTCGGGCCGGGAGTCGACGGCGTGCTGGAACCAGGAGTGGTTGGAACCCGACGGCCGGGTCGTGACCAGCTTGTTCACTCCGGCCGGCTTGTCGCACTGCTCTGCCAGCCGCGGGTCCTGCAGGAACGGGCGCTGCGGGTCGTAGAGACGGAGCCGGTCACGGTAGCGGTCGGCGTAGACGTCGACGCATTCCGGCGTGAACTGGCCCTGGTCCAGCACCTCGTAGCGGCGCTCGTGCCACCCGTCCGGCGCGTCCAGGCCGGTGACGCGGGCCGTCAGCGCGTACAGCACCCGGTACAGGGCCGACAACGCGGGCGGCAACGGCACCGCGATGCCGGCGATCTCGTGAGCGCGCGTCAATAGGTCCCGGAACCCGACCGTTTCGGGTCGGTCGTCGGGCGGCGCGTGCTCCGCCCAGCGGACCGGCACCGCCGGCCGGTCCCAAAGGTCGTAGAGGTCAGCGACAGGCATAGGGCCTCCGAAAAGGAAATGGGTAGGCTTCCTGCATCCCTGCGCAGGCAGGGGTGAGCCGAGTGACGGGGTGTCAAAGCCTCGAACTGCTGGCCGATTCCCCGCGCGAGCGGGGGTAGAGCCCTTTCGGCGTACCGGGTACGCCGAAAGGGTGAGGCCACACTATGGCAAGAGTGATGGGGTTTCAGGCCGATCGACGAAGTCCGATGTCGGACATCGTCAGCGTGTGGTCGCCGACCCGGCACGACCAGCTGCTGCCGGGCGGATCCCCGTCCAGCTGCTGCTGCGGGGTCGGGGTCATGCGCAGGACCACCAGGTCGGACAGGACCGGCTGGTCCGCCCACCCCGCGGGTACTTCCTGGTCGGGGCCGCGCCCTGCCAGCCACCGGCCCGGAATCGGCACGGTCTGGCGCATGACCGCCCGGACACCGTCCCTTTCCAGTCGCTTGCCGCCGCCGGCACGATCGGCGGCCGGAACGGGGATCTCGCCTTGCGGATCGAGCGTCCAGCCTCCGTCGGGCTGCCGGTACAGGCACACGGCCCGCTCGGAGTCCGCGCCCAGCCGGGTGGTCACCAACGCCTCGTCCAGCAGATCTGTGCGTTCGCCGCTCAATTTGGCCAGGTTCACCAGGCCGGTGGGCGGCGGCACGGTCGTCATCGCGGCCAACTGCTTCTCGGCCAGCTCCGACGCCTCACGCTCGGCGTCCTGCCGACGCAGCTGGTCGGCCGCCGCGGCCGGCAGCCGGTCCGCGAAGTCCTGCGCATAGACGGCATCGACAAGCCGCTGCACATCGCCGGGCACCGCGATCCCCGCCGTCTGCGACTCCCGCAACAACACCGAGGTCCGGCGCAGCAGCGCAGCGTCGTAGACGGTCCCCCACGTGCGCGGCACCGCGACCTGCCCGTCGACGGCGGGTTCCAGGACGACCAACCGAGGATCGTCACCCACCCAAGCCGGGCGCCCCTCGCGCTCGTGTCGCATGCACCGGCCCGCCCGCTGCAACAGCTGTGCCAGCGGTGCCAGATCCGTCACCACCAGGTCGAAGTCCAGGTCGAGTGACTGCTCCACCACCTGCGTGGCCACCAAGATCGCCCGCCGCGGCCGCCGGCCCGGCGCGTCATCGGACCGGGGCTTGCCGAACGCCGCCTCGCAGGCGTCGGTGATCTCCTTGCGGCGCTGCGCCGGATACCGCGAATGCAGCAGCATCAGCCCATCCGGCTCCGCCGCCAACTCGGGGAACCGGTCCTGCAGCAGCCGATACGTACGCTGCGCCTCCGCCACCGTTGTGCAGCACACCAGGGCGCACCCGCCGCCGGTCACCACCGGCTCCAGATGCCGAACCAGCACCGCACTGCGGGTACCAGCCCCGACAGCGTCTGTGCCCCGGAGGCTGGTGTCCCATGCGACGCCCTCGACGTCCAGCCGCACGGTGCGGGGCCTGCCGCTGGCCACCGGCCGCGGGGACGACACCGCGCCGGTGCCGGCGTCCACATACAGCCAGCCCGGATACACCGGCTGCACCGCCGCCGGATCACGAAAGCCGCATCCGCGCCGGTAGGCCTCCACCAGCGACGTCGCCGCACGGCCCGCCAACGTCGCCGACAACAGCACCACCGGAGTGCCCATCGCCCCCAGCCACTCCAGCAACCGCACCAGCAGACTGTGCATCCACGGCCCGTAGGCGTGCGCCTCGTCCACCACGAACACCTTGTTCGACAAACCCAGCAGACGCAGCACGTTGTAGCGGACGGGCAGCACCCCGGTCAGCGCCTGATCGATAGTGCCCGCGCCCAATGGGGCGAGCAGACCCCGTTTGGCGCCCCGCAGCCATTGCCCGGCATCGGTGGCCGTGTGCCCGTCGGACACCGTCGCACCCAGGCCCCCGCCGACCGCGGCGTCCAGCGTCGTCGCGGCCTGCCCGTAGGCGTCGCTCAGCCACGCCATGCTGTGCAGCAGCGTCAGGGCCCGGTCCCCGCCCACGTTCGCCTCGGCGAAATCGGCAACCCGGCCGAACATGGCGTCCGCCGTGGCCATCGTCGGCAGCGCGAAATACAGGCCGCCCGCCCCAGAGGCCCGTGCCATGACCGACGCCGCATGCAGCGCCGTCTCGGTCTTGCCGTCCCCGGTCGGCGCGGTGACCAGCAACAAGCCTCCTCCCCCGCCGTCCACCAGCCCCGCCAAATCCTCCGCCACAGAGGCCTGCAGAGCATTGGGCACGAACGGGAACTGCTCGCCGAAATCGCGAGCAGGAAACCGCGCCACACCCAGACGGGCCGCCGTCACAACACTCCTGGCCTGCGCAACGGCCCCACCCCAGTGCCGCCGCAACTCCCCCTCGCCGGCCTCCCAGCCCTCGGCGGGCAACCTTGCCTCGATCACGCTCTCCTGGCTCACCAGCCAGTCCGCGACCACGATCATCCCCAGGAACCGCACCGCAACATCCGCTGGCAACGCCCGCTCCAGCGCCGGCATCCCGCCGTCGCCGCCGACCAGGTGCCGCACCGCCTCTGCGTGCGCGCGCCGCTGCGCCGCCCACCCGGGACCGCCCAGCCCCGGCATCCACCCCTCAAGATCCTTCAGATGTTTGATCTCCAGCGAGCGGTGGAAGCAGCCGTGATGGCCCCCCAGCAACTGGGCGACCTGATGATGCGGAGATTGGGAAGGAGTACGTGCCTGGGCGTAGTTCCATTCGGCCAGGATCTGCGTCAACGCCCAGTGCCCGGCTGCATCATGGCGCAGGCTTTCCCGTTCCGCGCCCGGCTTGTGCACGTATGCGGGATCGTCGGCCAGCGCCTTGTATGCCTCTGGCACCATCGCCTGGAACGGCGGGCTGACCTTCCCGATGTCGTGCAGCCCGGCCCACAGGCACAGCCACTGCCGACACACCTCCGCCGATACACCAAGCCGCCGCGCCGTCCGTGCCCTGGCCTCGTCGGTCAACGTCACATCCCACAAAGCCCCCGCAACTGCTGCCGTATCCAACAGATGACAGATCGCCGGATAGGAGCTTGTCAGGCCCCTGTGTTTCCCCCACAGGCGCACATCAACAGTCGGCACCGTCATACGGCCCCCCATCTCCCCTGCGGCACAATCACCGCGGATACAGAGATAGCAGCCACCACCGACAACGCATCCCCAAAGCTCGGGATATGCCTGCACTGCAAGCACGCGTGACAGTGTTCAGCGGTAACGTGTGGCCACCAACGCGGCCACCCAGAGGCAACACAATGCGGCGCAACATTCGTAGTCAAGTAATCGCAAAGCCTTCCTGACGCCGCAGGTCACGAAGGGTCCTCCCCGCGCAGGCGGGGGTGAGCCGAACGCCGGCTTGATCAACCAGGCCAGCGTGAAGTCCTCCCCGCGCAGGCGGGGGTGAGCCGACGATGATCCCGAGGATGAGGATCGAGACGATGTCCTCCCCGCGCAGGCGGGGGTGAGCCGGCCCGCCCCTACCTGCTGCGCGTGACTCGCGTGTCCTCCCCGCGCAGGCGGGGGTGAGCCGTTCATCCTGCCCGAGTACACGTTGGGCTGGCAGTCCTCCCCGCGCAGGCGGGGGTGAGCCGCTGACGCTGAACAACATCGACTCGGTGTACAGGTCCTCCCCGCGCAGGCGGGGGTGAGCCGCCGCATCCGAGGCCTACGTGGCCGCGGAGTGCGTCCTCCCCGCGCAGGCGGGGGTGAGCCGCGCGAACTGGTACGCCCCGTAGGCCATGACGCGTCCTCCCCGCGCAGGCGGGGGTGAGCCGGCTGCTGATCTCTCCGCCGCCCGCCGCCATGGGTCCTCCCCGCGCAGGCGGGGGTGAGCCGGCTTCCTCTTGGCCGGGGCCATCGGGGTGTGTGTCCTCCCCGCGCAGGCGGGGGTGAGCCGCACGGGCCCCCTAAGGCGAGCGGGGGAGCATTGTCCTCCCCGCGCAGGCGGGGGTGAGCCGGTGGGCGCCTACCGGCCGTCTGCGGCCCACGGGTCCTCCCCGCGCAGGCGGGGGTGAGCCTCTTCATTGCGCGAGGTCGGCGAGAAAATCCACGTCCTCCCCGCGCAGGCGGGGGTGAGCCGTCGAGGTTCCACGTGAACTGGTCCAGGGTCTCGTCCTCCCCGCGCAGGCGGGGGTGAGCCGCTGTGGCCGTCGAGGCGTGCGGCGGCGATGCCGTCCTCCCCGCGCAGGCGGGGGTGAGCCGCTGTAGGTCGGTAGCGGTGCGGAGGCGGCCCAGTCCTCCCCGCGCAGGCGGGGGTGAGCCGCCCTGCATGCGACTCATGAGCCCTCTCCCATCGTCCTCCCCGCGCAGGCGGGGGTGAGCCGCACGACTTCAGGCGTATCGCCCGCAAGCGGATGTCCTCCCCGCGCAGGCGGGGGTGAGCCGATCAACCACGGGTGGCAGCGGCCCAGCGACCCGTCCTCCCCGCGCAGGCGGGGGTGAGCCGGTGCTCGACGCGCTGGCCCGTCGCATGCCGGAGTCCTCCCCGCGCAGGCGGGGGTGAGCCGCCGAGCCCGTATTCGCAGTGGCAGACGCAGCCGTCCTCCCCGCGCAGGCGGGGGTGAGCCATCGCGCAGCCACCCGAAGTTCTCGTTCACCGCGTCCTCCCCGCGCAGGCGGGGGTGAGCCGCTGAGGCCCGGGGGGCCATCACCCCCCCCGGGCGTCCTCCCCGCGCAGGCGGGGGTGAGCCGCCGTTCGCGTTTCCGTCGGAATGGTTTCCGAGGTCCTCCCCGCGCAGGCGGGGGTGAGCCGGCGGACAGGTTCTCGATACCGGCATCCTTGGCGTCCTCCCCGCGCAGGCGGGGGTGAGCCGCCGAGCCGTCCAGCCGTGAGACCTGCGCTCAGGTCCTCCCCGCGCAGGCGGGGGTGAGCCGGTCACCGGTCCACGGGGATGGGAACGAGCATCGTCCTCCCCGCGCAGGCGGGGGTGAGCCGGTCATGAAGTTGGCGACCGGGTCCAGCCCGAAGTCCTCCCCGCGCAGGCGGGGGTGAGCCGGAGCCCGCCATGGACACCCTCACCACCACCACGTCCTCCCCGCGCAGGCGGGGGTGAGCCGCTGAAGGGCTGACGTGGCCGGCAGCGGCACGCGTCCTCCCCGCGCAGGCGGGGGTGAGCCGTCCGCGCGGTCCCACCCTTGGGTGCCCGTCACGTCCTCCCCGCGCAGGCGGGGGTGAGCCGCTCTACGTCCTCAACCGGTTCGGCGGATTCGTGTCCTCCCCGCGCAGGCGGGGGTGAGCCGTCCCTTGCTCTTCGGTGGCATTCCTCAGTGGTGTCCTCCCCGCGCAGGCGGGGGTGAGCCGTCGTTGGAGTCGGCGAAGAACAAGCTCAACGAGTCCTCCCCGCGCAGGCGGGGGTGAGCCGAAGAAGGCCGGGTATTGGCGGCACGCGTTGTCGTCCTCCCCGCGCAGGCGGGGGTGAGCCGTACGCGGCGAGCATGTTCACCCTCGTGGACCGGTCCTCCCCGCGCAGGCGGGGGTGAGCCGTGCCGGGACTGATGGAGCAGCAGCCGGGCGTTGTCCTCCCCGCGCAGGCGGGGGTGAGCCGCAGTACGAGTACCGGTGCCCGTCCTGCCGTCGGTCCTCCCCGCGCAGGCGGGGGTGAGCCGCTGAACGAGCATCAGGACGCCATGCTCCGGATGTCCTCCCCGCGCAGGCGGGGGTGAGCCGGGGACTCGGGCCGTCTCCATCGGGACGACGGTGTCCTCCCCGCGCAGGCGGGGGTGAGCCGGAGGTCCCGCCCTGTGACTCAGTGGCAACCGGGTCCTCCCCGCGCAGGCGGGGGTGAGCCGCCTCCGGAGTCCAGGGCCCACGACGTGCGGGCGTCCTCCCCGCGCAGGCGGGGGTGAGCCGTACACCGCCCCGTACCGCCCGGCGGACGACGAGTCCTCCCCGCGCAGGCGGGGGTGAGCCAGTCGCGGTGGCCGAGCGGCCGTTGGTCGAGCGGTCCTCCCCGCGCAGGCGGGGGTGAGCCGCAGGGCGGCCTGACCCGCTACATCGACCAGGTGTCCTCCCCGCGCAGGCAGGGGTGAGCCGGTCGCTGCGCCCAACGGTGTGGCCATCTGCGAGTCCTCCCCGCGCAGGCGGGGGTGAGCCGGCGACAGCCTCGGCCCACGACTCCGGATCGGGGTCCTCCCCGCGCGAGCGGGGGTGAGCCGCGTGGAACGTCGGCGAGCACCAACTGACGTACGTCATCTACCGCAACGGTGCCTGGGAGCCGGTGCATGCATGGGCGGAGTCGGCGACGCTCGCCAAGTCCGCAGTCGCCTACAACGCGGGCACCCTCAACCGGGCCCGTGAGGCGGGCGTGCAGTTCATGGAGGTGTTCGACGGCGCCGGGTGCGGTTGGACCAGCCACCGGGACACCGACAAGGCCACAGGCACGCTCCGCTCGGTGGAGGCTGCGGCGGCGTGGCCGATCTCGCGTCCGCGATGCCTGCGAGCCTTTGGGCCGCGCCCGGACGTGGGCGCGCTCAGCGCCGCCGTCGATGCGTGAACGTCTGGATGGGTCAGGCCAGTTCGCGGGTCATGGACGCGTAGACGGGGCTGTCGGGGAACGGCTGCTGTTGGCCGACGGTCCGGTAGCCCCACGCCTCGTAGACGGCCTGCACGGACCCGTTGCCCGCGGCCGGGTTCACCAGGAGGGTGACGCGCTGCTCGGTGCGGCGGGCCAGCCATTCTTCGTGGATCTGCCAGGCCACGCCCCGCCCGCGCCACGGCTTGCGGACGACGATCTCGTTGAGGGCGACGGTGCGTTTTCCGTCCTCGGTGGTGTAGCCGTCGGGCAGCGGCGTGGTCATCGAGCGCCACCATGTGCTGTCCGGGCCGAGCGTGATGCCGAATGCGAAGCCGACTGGTTCGTCGCCTTCCCAGCCGACCGCTGCGGTGAAGCCGGGGCGGGAGGAGTAGCGGGCGAGGCGCTCGTCGAACCGTTCCACGCTGTTGAAGTCGTTGTTCAACTTGAAGTCACCGTGGCGGACTTCAGCATGAATGTCGAGGATGATGTGCCGGATCTCGGGGAGCTGTTCGGCGGTGTAGTGCTTGACCTCGACGTCCATGGTCATGCCCTCCTGGCGTTCGCGTGCTGGTCGGCCCAGTCGGCTGCATAGCGGCTGCCTGGGGCGATGGCCGCCAGAGCCTGGGTGAACTCGTCCAGCAGGCGTCCTGATCGCCCGGTCAGTGAATCATCGCCGTCGCGGGTCAGTACAGAGCTCGCGGTGGCATAGGCGTGCTCTACGTCGCGTTGCCTGATCTGCGAAAGGGCCAGTTGGGTGCGGTAGTAGGTGCGGTTGCGTCGGTACTCGGGCCGTAGTTGGGCCAGGGTGCGGTGGAAGTGCGCCTCTGCCTGCTCGTGTTGACCGAGCTTGGTGCACGCGATCGCGGAGAGCCCTTCAAGTTCGGCACGGTCGTAGAAGCCGACCCAGGCGGGCCGTTGGGTGTGCGGGTCCGCTTTGGCGAGGGCGTCGCGGGCGCTGTCGAGGGCACGTTCCACACCGCGATGGTCCTTTTGTGCTGCCAGGACCCCGGCGAGGCGGGCTGAGGCCAGGGAACGGAACACGGGGTCGCGGCGGCACATGGAGGAGGCGCGGCCGGCCTGCGCTGCGGCCACCGCGTCGTGGGGATTGTCCTGCTGGCTGGCGAGGAGGGTGGCGTGCCCGAGCAGCCGGAGCCGGATTTCCTCGCTGCCCGACAGGCTGGCCAGCGTCATTGCTCGGTCGAGGTGGCGTTGGGCGCGGTCGGTCTGTCTGGTGTCGATGGCGGCCCACAGGGCGGTGCCGGTGAATGCGGCTGCCAGGTAGTAGAGGCGGGCGCGGACGCGCTGGCTGGCTGAGCCGACCTGCTGGAGTTCCATGGCGTGGTGGGCGAACGCGAGGGCACGCGTCTGGATGTCGAGGGCGGCGCCGTGCTCGTTGTCGGAGGCGATCAGCTGCTGGAAGGCGTGCTCAAGACGGTCGGCGTCGCTCATGCCGACGCGCAGCGCGCCGTGGGCTGGGGCAGGAGGCAGGGCGGCTGCGGCTGCGAGGCCGAGAGCGGAGCCGGCGAAGGTGCGTCGCCGCACGGGGTCCTCCGGGGTTTCTGGTCGGGTCGTGGCTGTCCGGCGCGGGGGTCTGGTGAACCCGCGCCCAGGGCCGCGTACGGCATTGGCTTCGTATTCGACGGGCGGGATGTGCCCTATCTCGCGGTCGACGCGGTCCGGGGCCCGGGCGGCGGCCGGGTCCGGGAGGGTGGTGATGACCTTCTTGCCGCGGACCGCGCCGGCGATGCCGACCTCACGCATCAGGCGCTCGATCGTGCAGCGGGCCACTGCATGGCCCTGCCGGTTCAGCTCGCGGGTGCGGCCGCCGGACGGGCCGGAGGCTGTCGCACAACTTCCGCTTGGTGATGGTCAAGAGCGAGTTTCGGCTGTGTGGCTGAGGATCTTGTTGAGGTTGTGGACTGTGCCGAGGAGCTTGATCTCGGTGTCGACCTCTTGGCCGCCGCGGTAGTTGAGGTGGCGGCCGAACCGCTGGAAGAGTTGCGCGAATCCTGGTTCGACCAGGGCGCTGCCTTGACGGTACTGGGCTTGACCGGCCGGGGTGGCGAGGCGGGCGGCCATGGCGTGCTGGCCGGCGGGCGCGTTTTGGCGCTTCGCGGGGAATCCTGCCTGGTGGGCTTCGCTGGTGACCGAGACCAGCAGTGGCAGGTCAGCGAGGGCCTCGAAAGCTGCGGTGGAGGCGTATCCGCTGTCGGCGAGCCAGAGTTGGATGTCGCCGGGGAGTCCGGCGGCCTGGTGGTTGTGCTGGGTCTTCGCCACCATCGGGACGAGGGCCGTGGTGTCCGAGGGGTTGTCACCTCGATGGCCAAACCCGCAGGAATTGGCCGACCAGGTCCTGGCCCGTATCGGCGCGGGTCCGGGCTGACAGGACCTCCACTGCGTGATCGCGGAGGCGGTCTTGTCAGCCGCCGACCTGCCGAGTCTTGGCATGGGCCAGGCGGTAGGAGTCGGCGCCGGTCTCGATGATGTTGCCGCCAACACCGGTGGAGCCAGCCCTGACTGTCAGGTGGGGCCGGAGCCCGCTGTCAAAGCCCGCCTTCGCCGCGCCGACGCTGGCGACGTCTTTCCGGCCTGCTCCTCGATGCCCGGCGATATCCGGACTGCTTGGGCGCGGCGTTGCCCGCATCGGGGGTCACACCTCGCCGACCGCGAGCGGGCCATGGCCCACTCCATCCATTCCTGCTCGGCCACGGCCAACTCGGCCCGGCGACGGCGCAGTGTCCTTGGCCTCGCCCCCGGCCCCGTCGCGATGAACCCCGGGGGTGGCGTCCTCAGGCTTGACGGGCCAATGCGTCGTACGCGGCGACGATCAGCAGGGTGCACAGATCCACGATCTCCTCGACGCTGCCTTTCTGGCGGCCGAGCGTCCAGTCGACCAGGAGTTCGTTGACGCCGCCGACGAGTGCGATCGCCATCATGGGCAGTTTCGGCGTCGTCCGTGTCCCCATGTGGCGGAGCGCGACGGCGGCGATGAAGTCGGCGAACTCGTGCATGACCGCGTGGCGGCGCTGTTCGAGGCGGGGGCTGACCCCGACCACCTCGATAAGCACGATGCGGGCCTTGCGCGGATCGTCGGTCAGCGCGCGGACGAATACGTCGAGGCCGGCGCGGACCTGCGCTTCGAGCTCCGGACCGGCCTGGTCGGCTGCGGCGAAGGTCGCCACCTGGACCCCGCGGATCAGCTCGTCGTAGACCGTGGCGAGCAGATCCTCCCGGTCGCGCAGCGATTCGTAGAAGTACCGCTCGGTGAGCCCGGCCTCCCGGCAGATGCTCTTCACCGACGTGGCCGCGTAGCCGGTGGTGCCGAACAGCTCCAGTCCGGCGGCGATCAGCCGTGCTCGCCGCTCCTCGCGTCGCTGTGCCGCGTCACGGCCCCCGTACCGGCGTCCCTCGCCCCGTGCCGTCACGCCCACCTCACTGCATTCCTGTCGGACTCCTTGACAGCATGCCCGATCAATCTGACCCTGCTCCATGTCAGATTGAGTTCTGGCAGGCGGCCCGCACGATGCGTGCAAGGACGGAGAGCCATGACAGACGAGTCGGTACGCCGTGGGACGGGAAGACCGCTGCCCCGCTCGGCCCGATCGCCGCTCGAGGGCCGGGTGGTCGCGGTCACCGGCGCGGGCCGCGGCATCGGCCGGGCCGTCGCGGACACCCTGGCGGGGGCTGGCGCCCTGGTCGCGCTCGGAGACCTGGACGAGGCGTCGACCCGAACCGCGGCGGAGGAGATCTGCCGCACCGAGGACGGCCATGCGGCGGGCTTCGCCCTGGACGTCACGGACACCGCGTCGTTCGCGGCCTTCCTGGACCGGGCGGAAGAGCGGTTCGGGCCCGTGGACGTACTGGTCAACAACGCCGGGATCATGTGGGTCGGGCCGTTCGCGGACGAGGGCGAGCAGACCGCGGTCCGCCAGTTCGACGTGAACGTGCACGGGGTGCTGCGCGGGATGAAGCTCGCGGCGCCCCGGATGCGCGCCCGCGGCAGCGGACACATCGTCAATATCGCGTCCGCGGCCAGCAAAGTGACCCCCATGGGCGAGGCCACCTACGCCGCCACCAAGCACGCCGTCCACGGCTACAGCTCCGCGGTGCGGGCCGAACTGCGCGGCAGCGGTGTCCAGGTCTCCCTTGTCATGCCCGGTGTCGTGGACACCGAGCTGGCGGTCGGCACCAGCGCCGGCCCCACCCGCCGTCTGACCCCGCAGGACGTCGCCCGAACGGTCCTGAGCGTGGTCCTCCGCCCCCGGCCCGAGGTGTTCGTACCGCGGCACATCGGTCTGGTCCCGTGGGTCTCCGCGCTGCTGCCGGCCAAGGCCCGGGCGGGGTGGCTGCGGTTGGTCGTGCCCGACCAGCTGGCCGCGCTCACGGACCCGTCGGTACGCGCCGCCTACGAGCGCGACAGCGGCGGCACCGCGACACAAACCGGCGGCGCCGCCCCACAAACCACGGAAAGGACGGAACGATGAGCGCGCCCGGAACCGAGCAGCCACCGCCTGGTGACACCGTCAGCGCAGGCATGCGCACGATCCCGGAATTCGAGGGCGTGCACGAGGTGTGGCCACGGGGCGACCGGCTCCAGGCCGTGCGCGAGGCCGCCCTCGCCTATCGCGAGCGCTTCCGCGGCCAGGGCCGGATCCACGCGGTGCGCAGCTTCGACATCGCGGCCGCGCCGTACCCCACCCGGTACGCCTTCCACGGCGCCGCGATCGGTCCGAACCCGTTCGTCAACATCGTCAACCGGGTACTGGTCGTGCACTTCGACGGCTTCGACGGAGTGCCCAGGACCCTGGTCTGGGAACCCACCGTCGCCGCCGGGTCGAGCACCGCCCCCTTCTACGCCCAACTCAAGCGCCTGGCAGGTGACTTCCTCAGCGACCGGGTGTTCACCCGCTATTACCACGAGCCCGAGGAGGTGCTGCCCCTGTGCGGTCTGCGTCCGGAGGACGTCGACTACGTCAGCTTCGACCACCTGCACGTTCAGGACGTCCGGCTGATCATGGGCAGCTCCAAGCCCCTCCCCGGACAGGCGACCCCGCCCGAGCCGCTGTTCCCCCGCGCATCCCTGCTGGTGCACCGCAAGGAGCTGGGCACCTTCGCCTCGCCGCACCCGATGCAGTGGGCCTGGTACGTCGACGGCGGCATGGATGGTGTGCCCGAGGACCGCGTCGCCGCCTTCGACGCAGACGTGGAACTCGGCGTCGGCGTGAGCCTGCTGTGGACGCCCGGCCACACCGACGGCAACCACTCGCTCGTGCTCAACACCCCCGACGGCATCTGGGTCTCCTCGGAGAACGGTGTGGCGGCCGACAACTGGCAGCCCGAGCTCTCCCGGATCCCCGGGGTCAGGCGGCACGCGCGGTTCTTCGGCCACGAGATCGTGCCCAACGCCAACACCCTCGAGGACTCCCTCGACCAGTACGACTCCATGGTCAAGGAGAAGACGCTCGCCGACCGCAGCGCCCGAGACCCGCGCTGGCTGCAGATCCTGCCGTCCTCGGAAATCGCCCGCTGGAAGCGGCAGTGGCCGGTCTGGCCCACGCACTCGCACGGCGGACTGCGCTACGGGAGCTTCCCGGGCGAGGCCGCGGAAGGCCGAGGAGAGACCTGCTGTGCGACCGCGACAGCCGCCGCACTCGGGCCTTCGACGCCGTCTTCAGGAGTGGGAGCATAGAGATCCTCAAGGCGGCGCCGCAGCGCCGTCAGGTCCGGAAGCATAGGTCTGGGCGAGGTCACCGGCCGTGTGCAGCAGGCAGCAGGGGAGCGATGATGGACAAGGTGTACCAGGATACGGCGGCGCCCCTGACGGATCTGGGCCCCGGGGCAAGCATGGCGGTCGGCGCTTCGGGCTGCTTCCCACGACGCTCATCCGTGCGCTCCTGGACGCAGGGGCCGTCCACGCCGCGATCGTGTCCAACAATCACGGCGTGGACGACTTCAGGCTAGGGGTGCTGCTCGCGAAGCACCGCGTAGCGCATCACGGCGTCGTATGTGGGTGAGAATAGCGAATTCGCCCGGCAGTACCTCGCCCGCGAGGTTGAGCTGTGCCCCAGGGCAGGCGGGCGAGGATGAGACCCGGTGGTCAGCATGCGCCGGTTCGGTGGCAGATAGCTCCTCCGACCATGGTGAGCACGCTCTCTGTGGTGGGAAGTGCCTCTGTCTCGACGCTGAAGATGTCCTGGGAGAGTACGGCGAGATCGGCAAGGTAGCCGGGGGTGAGCAGGCCGAGTTCGTGCTCACGGCGCTGCGCCCAAGCGCTACCGAGGGTGTAAGCCCGCACAGCAGTGGTGATGTCGACGGCCTCTTCGGGACGCGCCGGATGGGTCACCGCGCAGAAGATGCCCAGGAATGGGTTCAGCGGCCCGTCCGATCCGATGCCGAGCCTTAGCCTCGCGCTTTCGCGCGCAGCGTGATCATGGATGCGGCGGACAGTGCTGTTCCGCTGCTGCTGGGCGTTTCTGCCTGATCTTCGAACCAGACGGACTTCGCGCACGAGAACCGGAGCAAACGGGCGGCCAAGTTCGCAGCTCGATGGACGCGAGAGTGCGCGTATGGGGCAAACACCTCAAACCTGACGGCCATGAAAGTTACTTACCGACATGGACGGTCTCTAAATGCCCACTGAGATAACGGCGGCGCTGAGGGCGCGTCAGCCGAGCGAGGTGGACGGGTCGTCGACCGGGCGGCCGCCGGCTCCAAGAACACGGCGCGGCCCCCGGGGCGCCGCCGTTTGCGCTCCGAGCACTCCCCGGCCCCGCAGCTCGTCAAGGTCGGGGAGGCGGACACCGGGCAGGGCGTCGAGGAGATCGGCCTGGGCGGCGCGGATGCTGTGCGCCGGAGCCTGAGGGCCGGTGCCAAGGGTGCGGCGGGCGGTCACGCTGGCATCGTACGGGCGGTGCACCGTTGTTGATCCCTACGCGGTGATCCCGGCCAGTTCATGGACTCCGGAGACGGGGAGGTTATCCGGAGTTCAGGCCCGCCCGTACGACCCTCACCGTGACGGGTAGCGCGTGGGCGTTCGACTCGCTTGAGGACTTCGCGGGGGTGCTCGTGCCGGCGGCGGGCCTGGGTGCCGTACCAGACCCTGCGTTACCCAACCGGTGGTAGATGACGCCCTCTTCGACCAGCATGACGAACCCGGTGCCCCGGTTCGTGGAGGGACTTTCGACCGTTCGAGGCGCGCTGCGGCGTCGTCCGGTAGGTCCAGCAGCCGGGCGTTGGTGCTGAGCACGGCCCGCGCGGAGCCCTCGGTCTGGAGCAGGCCAGGGACCAGGTGGTCGAGTAGACGCGGGAGAGCCGTGGCGCTTCGGTCGTGGCACGGGGCTGTGCGGGTGGTGACGGTGCTGGGGATGGTGCTATGGGCGGGGGCCTGCGGATAGATCTTCCGTTGTCGGGTCCTGATGGTCCAGGAGCGTGCTGAGGGCGGCGAGGAATTGGTCTCGGACGCGCTGAAATTCTTCACGGCTGTTCGGCCGGTGCTCGTGCCAGGTTCGGATCTCGTCCAGGGCACGGGCTGTCTCGAGCACCGGTTGCCAGGGCGGATCGACTGCAGCGTTGGGGTGCGTGGAGGGGGTATGGGCCGCCATTCGTTCCAGCTTCTCGCATCGGTGGATGACCGTGCGCAGGTTCTCGGCGAGGATGCGGTCGAAGCGGGCGTCGGAGAGCCGGTTCAGGGCGTGGGTCAGCTGCGGGCGCTGGCGTTCCAGTTCTGCCTGGACAGCTGTGGGCGTGGGGAATTCCGCCAAGGAGCGTGGTGGCGTAGCGGTGTCCTTTGGGGTTGTGGGGGGTGGCTGTGGGGGCGATGAGATGGTCTTGGCCACGGGGGCGAAGGCGGCGCAGGCGCGGGCGGCAAGTTCCAGAAACCACGTCTGTTCTCTTTCGCGTGCGCGTCGCGTGACGAACATCAGGGCGCAGGCTTGGAGGGCGAGAAGATACTGGGGGCGCCAATCGGTCAAGGAGTAGTGCCGGGTGAGGCGCCAGTCGTCCGGCGCGGATCGTGTCTGCTGAATGGTCGAGTGCAAGCTGGCAGGCAGCAAGTCCTCGTTCGGGTCGGGTGCCGCGTCTGCGGTGAGAAGTTCGATCAGGTCGTTGAGGGCTCGCTCGCTCAGCTCAGGGAGGTAGTCGCAGACCAGGCACAGTGTGAGATGTACCGGATCCCGTGCCAGCAGGCCGCGTTGCTGAAAGCGTGACAGGTCGACGAGGCGATGGGCGTCGGGGACGAGTGAGGGGGTCGTCTCCACCATGATGTTGGCGGGGTGCAGGTCGTAGTGGGCGCGTCCCAGAGCGACGGTGGGTGGCTTCAGTCCGGCCAGCGGCGAGCTGGGGAACAGCAGGGGGTTGGGCAGGGATTCGGAGCAGCCCGGCAACGTAATGTGCGGACGCTGGGCGTCGGCGCCCAGAACGCGGGTTGCCGTGCGGGCCAGTCGGCTGTCGGGGGCTGCCCGGTGGCCGAGCGCCTGGCGCAGGTATTCCAGCGCCGACATGGTGTGATCGGCGCCCGGGTCCGGATTCCACTCGCTCAGCACCGAACGGATGACTGCTGCGGCAACGGTGGCGCGCTCTGTGGGGGAAGTGAGCCCACTGAGCGGGGTCAGTTCGTGATCCCCGCGGTCGTCGAGGGCAATGCTGAGAAACATCAGCCAGGTGTCTCCCACCGCCAGCGGCGGGTAGACCTGTCGGACGAGGCGGCGGTCGGGGAAGTCGAAGGTGCGTGCTCCTTTGTTGAACGGCGGGCCTGACTTCCATGCGATATCCAGGTCGTAGGGTTCGGTGACGGCGCCTTCGTCCGGTGCGCAGAGTTTGATCAGCAGTTTGTGTTCCGGGTGGTCTGCGTCCCCGTCGTGATGGAAGATGGCCAGCCGGGCTCCGCTGCCGCCGTCCGGCAGTGCCTCCACGAAGTCCAGCGTGCGCCCGCCGCGCTGCCACTGCTCCAGTGCGGCCGCTGCTTCCTCACCGAAGTAGGTGCATCCGCTCATCGGCCCAGTCTGTCCGAACCGGGCCCGTGGTGGCGCATGTTGTGGTGATATGCCTGCGGAACGTATCGGGGGATCTGGCGATGGCGTGGCATGGTGATATGGCCCGGCTGCAGCGTGTGGCGGCGGCGGGAAGGTCCATCGGGGCGAGCAGACTTGAGGCCGCGGTGGCCGGCCACGACCCGGCGTCCGGGCCGTTCCGGTTACGGGGTGCGCGCATCGTGGGTCCGGTGGATCTGACGCACCGGCGGCTCGGTTTCGGACTGGAGTTCGTGGAGTGCCACTTTGCGGACCCTCTGGATCTGCGCGGTCTTTCGGCGGTGTCGCTGGATCTCGGTGCCTCGCGTGTTCCCGCGTTGATGGCCGACGGCCTTGCGGTCGAGGGAGATGTGCGGCTGGCCGGCTGCCGCATCGGTGCTGAGCCTGGCCAGCCGATGGCACTGGGCACCGGGGTGGGCGCCGTGCGCGACGGGGTGCGGGCACCGCGCCGGGTGCCGGAGTCTTCTGCTCATGCGCCGCTGCGGCTTGCGGACGCGCGGATCGCCGGCAACCTGGTGGCAGAGGAGCTGTCCCTGTTCTCCACCGGCCTGTGGTCGTGTTTTGCCCCCCGGCTGCGGGTTGACGGCGCTGTCCAGGGACAGGACCTGAACTCCACCGGAGCGCTCTATCTGCGCGACGCCCGGGTCGGGCACGCTGTCGGTTTGAACGGGGCGCGGGTCGGCGGCCTGGATGCCACCGGGCTGGCCTGCGGCCGGGGGTTTTACGCGGACTGGGGTTTCCACACCAGTGGCCAGGTCCTCCTGCGGGGAGCCGCCGTCGAGTCCGTGGTCACCTTTCACGATGCCACCCTGGCCGGCCCGCACGCGGGACTTGTCCTCAGCAGGCTGACGACCCCGCGGCTGCGCCTTGACCTGCACAGCGCTCCGCAAGGACGAATCGTCTTGCGGGATGCTCACGTCGGCGCCCTGGTCGACGATCCGTCTGCCTGGCCTCTCCCGGGCAACCTCGACATCGAGGGGCTGGTCTACAAACGCCTGGGTTCCGCCTCGCCTGTGGATGTGAAGGGCCGGCTCGGCTGGCTCGCCCTCGACAAGGAGGCAGGGGTCGGCGTCTTCGAACAACTGGCCGTGTCCTACCAGTTGTCCGGGGACGAGAGAGCGGCGCGGACTGTACGCCATGCACGGGAGCGGCACCTGCGGCGTGGGGACCGGTTCACCGGCCGGATCTGGGGCATTGTGCAGGACGTCCTGTTCGGCTATGGGTACGCTCCGCGGCGGGCGCTGCTGTGGTTGCTGGCTCTGGTGGCGGCGGGCTCTTCTTGGTTCTCGGTGCGCACGCCCGCCCGGGTGGGCGGTTCGGGCCAGCGCGTCTTCGATCCGGTGCTGTACTGCGTGGATCTGTTGGTGCCCGTCGTCTCGTTGGGCTACCGCTCCGCTTTCGATCCTGCGGGCTGGGACAAGGCGGTTGCCGTTTTCCTCATCGTGTCCGGATGGCTGCTGGCGACCGCCGTGATCTCGGGCGCCAGCCGCGCTCTGGGGCGCGCATGACCAGCGGGAGGCGTGCGTGAGGGGGTTTCGCGCTCCGTTGTGCGCCTGCCTTGCTGCCGTGCGCCCTCACTTCTTGTGTGCCTGTCCGGGCGGAACCGATGGGGCACAAGGCAGCGTTGTGGGTGCAAGACGAGCGGGGCGCCTACGGAAGGCGGGTGCACGAACAGTTGAGGTTTTCGGCCCATGGCCGATCGTACGCGAACGGATCTGAGGGACTCATGAACGAAGACGAGTACTGGGTCGACCTGTGTCAGCACAATGCCGTGCTGGGCGGCGGGTTTTTCATCACCCGTTTCTTCGTCATGACGCTCATTGAGTGCGTGCAGTCGCTCGACAACGGCTCCACGCTGGTCCTGGAGCTGGCCGGCGAAGAACCGGTGGAGCTGGAAGGGCGGGTTGTCGACTTGCAGCCGGAGGCCGGCCTTGCTTTGATCTTGGTGGTGGCCCGGCCGAGTCAGGTTCTTCCCACTCCGCGTATGGATCATGTCGTCAAGGGCGATGACTGGCTGGCCCCTTACACCCCCCCGCGCGTGCGGCGCCCGTTGCACGGCACGGTGGACGACGTCGTGCACGACCACGCGCAGGATGCTCCCTGCCGTACGACTCTTCAGCTGGTGCTGGACGGGCCGGCCAAGGATTACAGCGCCTTCGGCGGCGGGCCTGTCGAACGGGTGACCGCGGATACGGAGCAGACTCTGGTGGGTGTGCTCATGGGACCCAGCTCCCCTCGCTGGTCGGGTCCCAGCGCCGCCGACGGGGTGATCGCCACGGCGATCGACAGTGCGATGGAGGCGTTCCCAGGGCTGTCCGCTCTGAGCTTGGCGCAATGGCTGACCGGCAGTCCTCTGCCGGCGGCTCAGTCGGCTGCGGCCCCCTCACCCGAGGAAGCGGTCGTGCTCCCCGCCGCCCCCGGTGCCGGGCAGGCGCACAGCGCGCAGGCGCGCGCCGGAGCACACCATCAAACCCCTCCAGTTTGCGGCGACGGGGATTCCAGCACAGCCACTTTGGACATATCACCCAAGGCAGAGGCCGTCGCGTGGTCTCCTCAGGACATCAGGGACCCGGTGGTGGCCCAGCTGTGTGCTCGGACGGAAGACTCTCTCAAATTTCTCGACCACTTGGGCGACAGCAGGCTGGTCGACCGACTGGACTTGGACGCTTTCCGCCTACGGTTGCTCGACGACCTCACGAAGGCGTTGCGCGCACACGGGTCGCTCAGCGGCGACAAGGGGGGTGAGGCATGATCGATTCGTATGAAGATGCTGTGGCGTGTGCTGAAGCGGCACTGCGCGATGCCCGCCGAGTCACGGTGCCCGATGCACTGAAGACATTCACGGCCCGGTGGGCTGCGGGAGATTTTCCTGCCTATGGCGACGACCTTGTCTCCGTGATGCGGTTGGCGTGGCTGCTGTACCAGATGGGGCTGAACGACGCTTCCTACGCCCTGGTGAAGCAGCTCGTCTCACACCCGCCCCAGGGCCGTCCGCCGGGCGGCGATCCCAACCGGTGCGCTGTGCTGCTCACCTGCCTCGGCCGCCCAGATGAGGCCCAGCGGCTCTTGGCCAGCGATCAGGCAACAGCCGCTTTTGTCCCCCGCAGCACCGGGCGGGGCGGAGCAGCTGATGCCAGCGCCGACAGCCCTCCAGCCGCGCCGGGAGACGGCGCCTTACCCGCGATCCCGTCGGCTCCGGCATCTGACAGCGGCGGCGGTCCGGATTGGTCGCGGGGCCGGGCTCTGGCCAACCTCGCGGCCATAAGTGCCAGTACGCAGCCGGAGCAGGCAGCCCACTGGCTGGCCCAGGCCGAGGACCACCTCGGCACGGCACCTGGCACGCCACCTGCCGAAATCCGCCAGCTTCTTGCAGGCGTGCGGGTCACTCTCGGCCGCCGCAAGAAGCCGCAGGACGTCGATGACGCGCCGATGGCAGAGCTCAGGAACGCCTCCCTGACCGCCCTCGCCACACTCGACTCTCGCGACCCGCAGGGCTACCTGATCGTGGCTCAGCTCGCGCTGGCCTACGTCGAGTCGGCACGTGAGGCGCAGTCCAACGACCGGCTCGAGCATGCGGCAGGAGTACTGGAAGCGGCCAGCCAGCGCCTGTCCGCCATACTCGGTGCCGACCATCCCCGCGCACTGGTCGTGCAAGGCAAACTCGCCGCCGTGCAGGTTGAGTGCGCACGGGCAGCCCAATCAACAGCACGCCTGGACCGGGCCACCACACAGCTGGCCTTCATCAGCACCCGCCTGTCCCGGCGCCTCGGCGCGTGCCATCCTCAGACCCTTGCCGCGACCGGCAACCTCGCGGTAGCCCGGCTCGAATGCGTGCGCTCGACCACCGAACACACCCGGTCGGCACAGATCTGCCGGGACCTGCGGCGGCAATGCCGGACCATCACCGAGCTGGTCGGAGCAGACCACCCCGTCGCACGGCTGGTCAAAGCCTCCTACACGGTGTGCCAGAACCTGCTGGAAAAGAGCAGCGACAGCTGGCACAGCAGCCCACCGCCGTCCCGGGCGCGCCGCCGGCACAGCGCGCCCAGCACGGTTGCGGCCCACGCCGCCGCACCGTGGCAGGCAACGCACCCGCATCTCGCCGCAGCCTGGCCTGCCACGGCGGTGGCCATAGATCTCGCAGAGGCCACCGCGCCACCCGTCGCCATCAACGACATCGGTAACGAGGAAGCCTTCCTCGCCGCGATCGACGAGACGATCAAGTACTTCAACGACGGCGACATCGTCGACGGCGTCATCGTGAAGGTCGACCGGGACGAGGTCCTGCTCGACATCGGTTACAAGACCGAAGGTGTCATCCCGAGCCGCGAGCTTTCGATCAAGCACGACGTCGACCCGAACGAGGTCGTGGCCGTCGGCGACGAGATCGAAGCCCTTGTTCTCCAGAAGGAGGACAAGGAAGGCCGCCTGATCCTCTCGAAGAAGCGCGCCCAGTACGAGCGTGCCTGGGGCACGATCGAGAAGATCAAGGAAGAGGACGGCATCGTCACCGGTACCGTCATCGAGGTCGTCAAGGGTGGTCTCATCCTCGACATCGGCCTCCGCGGCTTCCTGCCCGCGTCTCTCGTCGAGATGCGCCGTGTCCACGACCTCCAGCCCTACGTGGGCAAGGAGCTCGAGGCGAAGATCATCGAGCTGGACAAGAACCGCAACAACGTGGTCCTGTCCCGCCGTGCCTGGCTGGAGCAGACCCAGTCCGAGGTCCGCCAGACGTTCCTCACCACCCTCCAGAAGGGGCAGGTCCGCTCCGGCGTCGTGTCCTCGATCGTCAACTTCGGTGCCTTCGTGGACCTGGGTGGCGTCGACGGCCTCGTGCACGTCTCCGAGCTCTCCTGGAAGCACATCGACCACCCCTCCGAGGTTGTCGAGGTCGGCCAGGAAGTCACCGTCGAGGTCCTCGACGTCGACATGGACCGCGAGCGCGTCTCCCTGTCGCTCAAGGCGACGCAGGAAGACCCGTGGCAGCAGTTCGCCCGTACGCACCAGATCGGTCAGGTCGTCCCGGGTAAGGTCACCAAGCTGGTTCCGTTCGGTGCGTTCGTCCGCGTGGACGAGGGCATCGAGGGTCTGGTCCACATCTCCGAGCTGGCCGAGCGCCACGTGGAGATCCCGGAGCAGGTCGTCCAGGTCAACGACGAGATCTTCGTCAAGGTCATCGACATCGACCTCGAGCGTCGTCGCATCAGCCTCTCGCTGAAGCAGGCCAACGAGTCCTTCGGTGCCGACCCGGCCTCGGTCGAGTTCGACCCGACCCTGTACGGCATGGCCGCGTCCTACGACGACCAGGGCAACTACATCTACCCCGAGGGCTTCGACCCCGAGACCAACGACTGGCTCGAGGGCTACGAGAAGCAGCGCGAGGAGTGGGAGCGCCAGTACGCCGAGGCGCAGGCTCGCTTCGAGCAGCACCAGGCGCAGGTCATCAAGTCCCGCGAGGCCGACGCCGCCGCGGCGGCCGAGGGCAGCGACGCCGCGGAAACACTCGTGTTCGACGACCCTGCGCCACAAGGACAGGACCGCTGGACCACAGCGGAATCCCGTCCGCCATCAAGCCGCCGCACGTCTGCTCAGCTCTTCCTCGCTCCAGGCGTCGACACCCCGACCTGGGGCACACTTCTGGCACTGGACATCGAGCAATTCAGCCATCGCAACACACCCGAGCAACACTCTCTCCAAAGAGCGCTGCAGGCGGTTTTCGACAACGCAGTCCAGTCCTGCGGTATTCAGCCCAAGCACGTCAGTATCGAGGACGGCGGCGACGGCAGCCTGATCGCGCTCCTCCCGGCGACCGTCCCCCTGGAACGGGTGCTCGCCACCCTGCCCCGCGCATTGCTCGAAGCACTGCGCGACCTCAATCGGCTGGCTTCACCCCAGGCACAGTTGCGGCTTCGGGCAGCCCTGCACACAGGCGCAGTAGCCCACGATCACCACGGATGGACCGGGGCCAGCAGGGACCAAGTCGCCCGCATGGTCAACGCTCCGGCACTCAGGGCTGCCCTCACCTCCGAGCCCGGGTTCCCTATGGCTTTCCTGATCTCCGATGCTGCGTTCCGCTCTCTCGTCCCCCCGAACACCGCAGCCGGCTACGCACAAGTCACCGTCGATGGCCTGTCCGACCAGGAGATGCGCGCCTGGGTATCCGTGCCCGGGATGTCTGATCCCGAACGGCTTCTTGCCGCAGTTGCGCGGCAGCAGCAGACCCAGGCGTCACGTCAAGACGTCCTCGGTGATCAGGGCCTGCGCGGGGGCAAGCCACGTGCTGGGTAGGGTCGTGGTATACCGAGCTGGAGAGGCAGTTGCATGGCCAACGAGATTGTGATCGCGCAGACGACCATCGACAACGAGGAACAGGCAAGGGCGCTGGCACGGGGCGCGGTTGAGAGCAAGTTGGCAGCGGGCGTTCACATCGACGCGCCGATCACCGCCGTCTACTGGTGGAAGAACGAGGTCGAGACGGCGCGGGAGTGGCGTATCTCGTACATGACGACGACAGACCGTCTCCCGCAGCTGGAGGCATGGCTGTCCGAGAAGCACCCGTATGACGTCCCTCAGTGGATCACGCTGCCTGTGACCGGCGGGTCGGAGGCGTACCTGTCGTGGGTTGTTGAGGAGACAACGCGGGACTGACGAGCGACGGCGCTCGTGTCCTGAGCTTGCCCGTGTACCGAACGAGGGGATCGATTCAGGACGCGAACTGCCGCAAGTGATGGGCGAGTTCCCGCTCACTGTCGGGGAGCCACGCGGCGATTTTCGCGGCGCGTTCCTTGCCCATCGTGTTGGGCTTGGCTTGTGACGCGGCCGTGAACTGGCGCGATACGTAGACGCCTTGTTCGACGTCCCCTCCGCGCAGGAGGGCCGAGGCGAGATCACCGAGGACGACGACGCCGCCATCCGGTAGTTCGTCCCCGAGGCGGTCGACCGCGGTGTCGGCCGTGGCGGTGAGTTCGGATCGCCCCAACTGCCCGTACACGGACAGGGCCAACGAATCCATCCGGTACGGCGTCACGAAGCGGACCCATGCCTGTTCGCTGGTGTGATCCGCGAAGTCGTAAGCGAAGCGTGCTCGATCAAGCGCACGCAGCGCACCTGTCTCGTCGCCGACCGCGGCAGCTTCCTCCGCCTGCCTTGCGAGGACCCAGGCTGCGGCCGCGGCGTTGCCGTGGCCGCGCACATCCTGGGAGGCCTGGGCCAGGAGTTCTAGCTTCCTCTTCGGTGTCGGAGCCCCGTAGCTGGCGTAGGTGAGGGCCAAGGCTCTGAGGGGAGGATGCCCGGCCTTCGCCGCGCACTCAGTCGTGACGTCGTAATAGGCGCCAGCCTTGTCGTACTCGCCCAGGTCCCAGGCCACCCATCCGGCAAGGGCAGCGGTCTCCCCGGCTGCGATGGTGAGAGCCCGTTCGTGCTCGCCGGCGTGAGGCAGGGCGGCGGTGATCGCGTCAAGGTGCGACTCAACCGTGCTCTGCAGGCGGCGGGCACTGAGATTGAGTTCCTGGACGTGCAGGTCAGCAGCTCGGTTGATGAGCGCGACCGCAGCGGGCGTGTCGATGCGGGAGCCCCTGCTGAGAGCAAAGGCGAGTCGCCCCCAGGGCTCGGCAGCCGCGCTTACGCCGATGACGGCGCTGCCCAGCAGCTTGCGGCGCTTCACGTCGTCCTGGTCCTCCTCTTCACGGACGTTCCACCTCCTCCGTCGGGCGCGGGCGGCCTTGGCCTCCCGCAGTAGTTCTTCGAAGGGGACGCCGGAGGCCGCTGCGATGTGGGCGAGTGTGTGGTCCGTAGGGACGTTCTCGAACTTCTCATAGCGGCTGATCTCCCGGCGGGTCAGGGTTGCCCGGCCGGAGACAGCGTTGATCGCGTCTGCCTGCTGCTCTTGCGTCCGGCCTGCGTCCTTCCGGAGCCGGAGCAACAGTTCGGCGAACGGATCTGGCATGAGTGTGACCTCTGTCGTGGGCGGAATCCAATCATGGCCCCAATTCCCCCCTGGGTTTCCCCCCTTGACAGATTTTTCCCCCTCTGGATTCCCCTGGTAGACGGCTTCGTAGCGCGGTGCCATGGGCCCATGACCACGTTCCTCAAGTCGGGCGACCGAGGCCAGCCGGCGCTGCCCTGGGACGAGATCAAGTTAGGCGGCCATCTCTTGCCGAATCCGGTCCAGGGCATGGTCTGCGACTTCTCTGATCTCCGGCAGCAGGTGGTGCGCCGCGCGCACGATGCGCTGCAATTGGTGGGGAAGGCGCTGGCGGACAGCTTCGTCGACGGCGGTGTGCAGGGACTGCGCGGCGCCGCCGCAGTCGTCGGCGGCCAGCCGTACCTGGGCCATGGTGATGAGCTCGATCACGCGCCACTGCGGGGCGACGGTGGTCGTCGGCACAGGACTGCCCTGCTCGACCAGTTGTATGGCGATGTCGGTCCTGCCAGTGGCCATCAACCCCCGCAACCGGATCTCGTGCAGGGCGTAGGGGTTGAACAACAACGTGTGTTCGGTCTCGTCGAGGAGCCGGTTCGTTTCCCTCATCGCCTCGTCGAACAGGGGCTGGTTCCGAAGGGCGCCGGCCGCGCGAGCGAGGAGCGGCAGCACTGCTGCTTTCGCCTCGTGGTCTGGTGCAAGGGCAGCCGCGTGCTGCAGTCGGTCGACGGCGGCGCCGTGGAGGCGGGCCTTGCGCAGTTCGTTGCCGTGCATGCGCAGAACGTAAGAGGTGAAGGACGGGGCGCCGAAGTAGCGGGCGATGTCGATGCTCTTCGCGGTCCAGCGGGCGGCGGTGCTCAGTCGTTCCTCTGGCAGGACGTTGCCCAGGGCGACGCCGAGGCCGACACGGGCTCGTGCCAGGAGGTGCAGGACGTCCCGTTCCGTGTGCCCGTCCTCCATGCGCGCTTCGAGCCGGGCGACCAGGGGCCAGAGCTCGGCGACGGCTTCGGAGGCGTGTCCGGACTGCCGGGCGATCTCAGCGAGGCGGACGGTGGACTCGCCGAACTGGAGCATGGCGCGGTGGTCGGTGTCCGCGGGATCGGTGACGCCGACGACGTGCAGGGGCAGACGCAGGGCCTCGGCGATGTACCGGCAAGAGCCGATGTCTTCGAGGCTCCGTTTGCCCAGTTCGAGGAGCGAGATGTACGTCTTGTCGTAGCCGAGGAGCCGACCGAGTTCGGACTGGTTCATGCCGTGCACGGCGCGGTGGAAGCTCAGGATGGCCCCGAGATCACGGGTGGCGAGGACTGCCACGGCCTGTGGGGTTGCCCAGTGCCACAGGGTGTGTTGCGAGCGCCGTGCCACCATCGAGCTGTCCATGGTCGGTCACATCCGTGCGTACCAGGCGGCGATGGACTGCTTGTATCCGTCCGGCATGGTCAGGCCGGGCACTTTGTTGGCGGTGAACATGCCGAGCTGCTTGTGCTCGTGACTCACCACGGGGATCTTGTCCGGGGTGAGGACGCTGCAGCCGTAGGTGACGATCACGACTCGCCGGTCCGGCATGGTCACAGGCAGGGGCTGGTAGATCCACACGTCCAGCAGAGGACCGGCCTTGACCGCCCAGCCGGTCTCCTCCTCGATCTCCCTCTCCACTGCCAACTCCGGCGTGCCATCGGAGGGTTCGAGTCGGCCTCCGGGCAGCTCCCATTCCTCGCGCTCGTTCTTCAGCAGCAGTACGCGTCGGCGGCTGTCCACGGCCACGCCCTTTACGGAGACGGGCCAGGTGGGGGGCGTGTACGCCATCGCTCTCCTCGGATTGCACGTACGGCCGGGGGTGGTCGGAACGTAGCACGCGGCCCCTGCCGCGAGTTGGGCGTGGGCGAATTGCCCGAGTCGACAATCTGTCGCTTTACCCACGACCCAGCAGCGCCGAACAGTGGAAGCACCACATGGCCGCGAAGGAGATCCGTGATGCGCCGAGTTCATCAGCCGTACGCCGACGTCTTCGTGCGCAACCGTATCGACCTCACCGTGCCAGGAGCGGAAGAGCAGATCGCGGGGCGGCTGCGGGACACAGGCCTGGTCACTGTCGACGGTCTCGCCTCGCGCACTGCCGTGCTCGCCTTTGCCACCCGGATCATGAATCTGGTGCCGCACCGCGACAGTGACCCGGACGGCCTCACCACCCGCGACACCCGACGCGACCCGCATCGGGCGGGCTTTGCTGGCTTTGGCAACGGCCCCCTCGAACCGCACACTGAACGCTCCGGCACACCCAATCCGCCCCGTCTGATGCTCCTTGTGTGCGGGCAAGCTGCCGTGACCGGTGGGGAATGCCTGCTCACCGACGGGCAGTCCGTGCATTCCGACCTCTTCACTCGTGAAAGGGACGCCGGAGTTGCGCTGGCACAACCCCGCACCGCGCTCTTCGGCGCCGGCGACGGCCACGCCACACAGGTGTTCACCGTGCACGACGATCTGAGGGTGTCCGTTCGTCTGCGGTTCGACGGGCTGGCGCGCTGGAACCCGATCGTTCAGCCCTACCTCCCGCAACTGCGGGCCGCAGCCGTACGTCATCAGGCGCGTCTCCCCCTGGCTCCCGGCCAGGGCTACCTGCTGGACAACGAACGCTGGCTGCATGCACGACGTGCCTTCACCGGCGATCGGCTCTTCTGGCGTGCCCTTGGTGAGCCACTGTTCCCCATGCCGCAGGGGTTCGTTCCCGCCCCCACCTCCGTCCCCACACTATTGCTCTCGGAGGCGGGATGATGACGGAGCGAACCATCACTCTCGCCACGGGAGCGATGACGACCACCAGGTCTGTTGCCCTTGCTGCCTCAGCCTGGGACCCGGCAGTCGAGAGCGGCTTCGAGGTCGACTTCCTCCCGGCTGACAACCGCACCGGGCAGATGAGACGGATCACAAGAGCCCAGCTGCGTCACTGGGACCTGACGATGCTGGCCGACGACGCCACGCTCGTCGTCTCCGAGTTGGTCACCAACGCCATCAAGCATGGCAAGGGAAGACCGGTCGGACTCAGGGTGCGACGCTCCGCCTATGAACTTCGCATCGAAGTGACCGACGGCACCGCGACTCCGGCCCGGATGCGTTCCGCCGGCGTGGCCGACGAGAACGGCCGCGGCCTCTTCCTCGTCGCAGCCGTCGCGAAGGAGTGGGGCGTGAGCCCCGACGGCACCATGACGTGGTGCTCCCTTGCGATCCCCGATGGCAGATCGTAATGGTCGCAGTGACAGCTGACGTCGCCGTGCGGTTGCTGAGCCAGCGAGCCTCCAACGATCACGAGACGCTGGGTGTGGTCCTGTACGGCCTTCGCCGCTTCCTCGCCAGCGAGGCGATCGACGAGCAGCTGTACAACGACCTGGAGGCTGTACTCGGCGAGTACGCCCACCCTGTCCCGCATCTGGTCACGGCCATCGCGGCGCGGTTCCGCAAGGCGACCACCACGTTCGTGGAGATCGTTCCGTTCCTCGTGCAGCCGTACCCGGTCGACGAGATGCGGCGCCTGATCTACCTGAGCGCCGAGCACCCCCACCCCGATGACGCGCCGGGCCACCTCCGACGGCTCGCCCTGGCCATCCTCGCGATTCTCGACCTGATGGGAGATACCGCCTCATGACGCGCGCTACGTCGAGGGAGGCAACTCCATGACCAGCACGCCCCTCCCAGCCAGTCACCTCGTGCCGTACATCACCGCCCGCCAAGGCGAACAGGCCGACTCGCTTTCGAACCTGAGCCTGCGGCCCGGCGGTAAGGGATTGTTCTACCTGAACGAAGGGCCGGGCGACCGAGACGAGCGAGGCGTGCTCTGGGCACGCTGTTCCCAGTCCCGCTACGGCAACGAGCTCACCGGAAGACCGCGGTGGCAGGACGTGCACCCTTCGCGGCAGCGGGAGTGCATGGAAGAACTGCGATGCCAGGTGTGCGTGCAACAGCCCAGCCGCACCGAGCTGGGATACCTGTTCCTGGCCACGCAGCAAGACGATAGGTCCACGGACAGCTGGGAGGGGCACCTCACAGCTCAGCCGCCCCTGTGTCTGGAGCACGCGAAGGCCGCAGTCGAGGAATGCGGACACCTTGTGCGGGCCGGAGCCGTGGCACTCCGGGTCAGGCTCCCGCGGCTGTACGGAGTGATCGGGACGCTCCACCGCACCGGCCCCGACGGACGACCCGAGCCCGTCGAGTTCGACAGCGAGTCCGCAAGAACCCCGCTGCCGTACAGAAAGCGGCGATTGACCCCATTGTTCCTGGCCTCGCAGCTCGTGCGCGAGCTACGAGGCGTCACCGTCGTCGACCTGGATGACCTCATTTCTGCCGCCGGGGCCCTGCGCGCACGCCCCTGACCACAGACTGCCCGCCCGTCATCAGTTGCGTGACGGTCGCCGATAACGGGCGGGTGCACAACCCGGCAGCCGGACCTGCGAATACGGCTCGGTGCCGGACGAGACGTGTGGGGAGGAGCCCCCTCCTCCCACTGGGCTTCTCCCCACACGACCGGTTCAACGAGAGGAAGGAGAACGGCGGTGACGATCTCTCAGACCGCTTTTCAGCCGAACTCCGACGGCCACACCGACCGGCGGTGCGTAGCCGTTCTCAAGGTATGGCGCCCTGGTTAGCTCTTCGCCACCCCAGGCCGAGGCTGCCCGGCGGGAAGCCCCAAAACCCCAACAGGAATTAGGTAATCGGATGACTGCTATCGGTGACTCGACCGTTCACGATCCAGACGCGCTGCGTGCGGACATGGTCCGTGCACTCCGTGACCAGGACGCGATCACGTCCGAGCCTGTCGCCGCTGCCTTCGCCAAAGTGCCCCGGCACCGGTTCGCACCGGACGCGCCCCTGGAACTCGCCTACGACCTTCACCGCACCGTGCCGGTCAAGAAGGACGAGCTCGGCCTGGACATCAGCGTCATGTCCGCCGCACACCTCCAGGGCGTGATGCTGGAGCAGGCCGACATCGAGCCCGGCATGAAGGTCCTGGAGATCGGCTCCGGCGGATACAACGCCGCGCTCATCCAGGAACTCGTGGGCAGCGACGGGGCGGTCACCACGGTCGACATCGACCGTGACATCGTCGACCGCGCCCGTCTGTGCTTGGACGACGCCGGGTACGGACAGGTGAAGACCGTAGTTGCCGACGGCGAGGCCGGTGTTCCCGATGGAGCACCGTACGACCGGATCATCGTTACCGCGGCCGCGTGGGACATCCCTCCGTCGTGGATCAGTGAGCTTGCCGCGAAGGGCAGGCTCGTCGTCCCGCTGACGGTGCGCGGCACGACTCGTTCGATCGCGTTCGACCGCGACGGCGAGGGTCTGGTCAGCGACTCCTACCGTCTGGCCCGCTTCGTGCCCATGCAGGGCGAAGGAGCTGCAAAGGAACGCAAGGCGTTGCTGCGGGACGGCGTCGCCGTGCAGACCGAGGACGTGCGGGTACCGCTCAACACAGAGGCACTGAATCGCGCCCTGGACACCCCCAGGCTGGAGTTCTGGTCGGGAGCGGCCTACGACCTGCCCGACGAGCTGGAGCTGTACCTCACGCTCCATCTGTCGAGGCCGGCCCGGCTGCATGCGTCCAGGGACATCGTCGAGAACGGGCTCGTGGAAGCATCGGCCCTGCTCGGTGTGCCGGCGCTGGTCAGCGAGGACAGCATCGCGTACCGCACCCGCCGTGAGAACGAGGACACCGACGGCTTCGAGAGCGGCGTGGTCGCCCACGGGCCGCAAGCCGAAGCACTCGCGGACCAGTACCTGAATCTGCTCCGGCACTGGGCCCAGGACCACCGCCGTCGGGGAGCGGCAACGATCAGGTACCTGCCGGGCACCGCCCCGTCCCCCCTACCCCAGAACACCGTGCTCAAGCGCCACGGCATCGTCACGGTGACCTGGCACTAAGACTCCAGGGCCCACTCCCGGGCCCCGGGACCATCAGCCCACTGCCCCAAGGAGGCATGCATGACCGTTCAACTGGAGCACCCGGTCGCGCCCGCGCAGCCGGCCGCCGAACAGCAGGAGTCCGCTGACTTCGACCTGGACATCACGATCGTCGAAGGCGGCCCCGCCGCGGACCAGCTCATCCGTCTGACGAACGACGGCTGCGGCTCGACGTGCCAGTCCGCGTGCACGAGCTGCCCGTAACAGCACCAGACCGCGTTCAACGCGGTGCCCGGCCGCGCCTGCCCCATGGGCGCGGCCGGGCACCGCGCAGTCACAGGAGGGGTGTGTGTATCGCTACGTTGACGCAGCAGTAATACGAGCGGCCGCGTTGAACTCCGACCGTCAAATGGTCTGGCCGGACCTGAACGGCCCGTCAGCGAACAGCACGTCGTGGCGGTCGTGGCTGCAACAGACCTGGCAGACGGCCGACTTCGCAACCGCCGTCAAAGCCGCGAGCCCGGACCTCGCGAATCGAGTGACCCAGGTCTGTGCCGGCCACTCGCTGCCGGATCCCGCCGTACGCCGCACAGTGCTCTCCGTGCTGCGCTACCTGCTGCGGGCCCGCACGCGCGCCACCCCATTCGGTCTCTTCGCCGGGGTCGCGGCCGCGCGAATAGGCGCCGCCCCCGCGCTGCGCATGGGCACCGGGCACCAGGCATCCGCCAGACCCGACGCGGCATGGACCACGACCCTCATCGACCGGTTCGAGGAACACAGCGGACTGCGGCCCCATCTGATGCTGCTCGCCTCCAGCCTCATCGTCGAGCGCGACGGGTACGTGGTGATCGAGCACCGCCCACGCGGCACGCGCGACGGCGCTGCCGTACACGTGCAGATACGCGTGACCGGACCGATCCGCGAAGCCCTGGACAGCGCACGGACACCGATCCTGTGGAGGGACCTTGCCGCGAAGCTCTCCGCCAGTTTCCCGACCGCGCCGCTCACCACGATCGAGAAGCTGCTCGCCGGCCTTGTCAGGCAACGATTCCTGATCACCGGCCTCGGCGCGGCGATGACGGTCACCGACCCACTCGCGGCCCTCCTCACACACACGCAGCATCTCGCACCCGACGAGACAGCAGAGTTGTGCGAGGCCCCCAAGACCGCGCTCGATCTGCGGGTGGACTGGGACCTGGTCGTCCCGGAAACGGTGGCCGAGGAGGCAGCAGCAGCGGCCAAGGCACTCACCCGTCTCGCGCCCCGCGCAGCGCTGACCGGATGGGCCGAGTGGCACACCCGGTTCCTTGAGCGGTACGGGACAAGGGCGGTCGTCCCCGTCCTGGACGCCGTCGAGGCGCTCGGATACCCACCCGGCTACCTCGGGTCCACCTCCGCGTCGGCGCCCTCCCCCCTGCCCGACCGTGACAGCCGACTCATCAAACTCGCCCACGCCGCCGGGATGCAGCGCCGCCTTGAAGTCGAACTCGACGATGCCGCCATCGAGGAACTGGCCACCACAGATCCCGGGCACGCCGTCCAGCCGAGCACCGAGGTGACCGTGCGCATCGACGCCACGAGCGGTCCGGCCATGCAGCAGGGCGAGTTCACACTGCACGTCGTCGGGGTGGCGCGCTCGGCCGGAACGACCACCGGCCGCTTCCTGGGCCTGCTGGGCGCCGAGGACCGTCGCCGCATGACCAAGGTGTACGCCGGGCTGCCCGGAGTGCACCGAGGCGCCGTCGTTGCGCAGATCAGCTCCACCCCGCTGTCCGTACCCGCTGAGAACGTCGCGCGTGCCCCGCAGGTGACCGATCTGGTGATCTCGCTCGGCGACTACCAGGGCTCGGACACCAGCCTCATTCCCATCACGGACCTTGCGGTGACCGCCGACGCCGAACGGCTGCACCTGGTCTCGCTCTCCCGCCGCCGCCCGGTGCACACGCTGCTGCTCAACGCCGTAGACCTGGGCTACCACACCCATCCGCTGGCCCGATTCCTGGCCGAGGCACCCGTCGCGCTGGCCGTCCCATGCACCGGATTCATGTGGGGCACTGCCGCCTCCAACCTGCCGTTTCTGCCTGCGCTGCGCTACGGACGCACGATCCTGTCCCCGGCCCGCTGGCTCCTCACCAGCGACGACCTCCCCGCCGCGCCGGCACCGTGGCCGCAGTGGGACGAGGCCCTGAACCAATGGCGCCGTGACGTTCATCTGCCCGAGCGGGTATACCTGAGCGAGGCCGACCAGTGCATGGCCCTGGACCTGACGGAGCCCTCACACCGGGCCCTGCTGCGCACCCACCTGGACCGCGAGGGCAAGGTGACGCTGCGCGCAGGGCCGAAGCCGGGGGATCTGGGATGGGCCGGCGGCCGCGCTCACGAGGTCGTCATCCCCCTGGTCGCCACAGATCAGGCCGTTGCCCCCGTCCGAGGATCAGTCCACGTCGTCAGCCGCGAGCACGGCCATCTGCCCGGCTGCGACAACCGCATCTACCTCCAGCTCCACGGGCATCGCGACCGGCAGAACTCCCTCCTGACCCGGCACCTGCCGACCCTGTTCGAAGAACTGGGCGGACCCCGTTGGTGGTTCGTGCGCTACCAAGACCCCGAGGACCACCTCCGCGTCCGTCTGACCTGCGCGCCCGGCACGCTCGGCTCTGCCATCGAGCAGATCGGCGAGTGGACCCGGCAGCTTCGGCGCAGCGGCCTGATCACCCACGCCAGCCTGGAGACCTACCATCCGGAGACGGCGCGCTTCGGCGGCCCCGCGGCGATGGACGCAGCCGAGGAGTATTTCGCCGCCGACACGACCGCCGCCCTGGCCCAACTCGCCGTACAGGCCGGGAAGAACGCGCCCGACCTCCGCGCGATGACCGCCGCGAGCATGGTGGACATCGCCACCGGCCTGCTCGGCAATCACCCCGCGGCAATGCGCTGGCTGATCGAGCACACCCGCACGGGCACGACTGCGCCGCCCCGCGCCGTCTACCGCCAAGCCGTCGACCTGGTGAACGCCGCGCCTTCGGGCCTGGACGCGCGCGTCACCACGAGCTGGTCCGCACGCCGCGTGGCACTGGTCGCCTACCGCAGCGCGCTGGAGGACTCGGAGACGCACGCCCAGGACCTGCTCCCTGATCTGCTGCATCTCCACCACGTCCGGATGTGCGGGCCGGGACTGCCCCAGGAACGCGCACACCTGCATCTGGCCAGAGCTGCCGCCCTGAGCTGGACAGCACGAGCAAGGAGGACACCGTGACCGCGTCAGCCCCCGCCTCCGCCACGCTGTCGACCGCCGACCAACTGGCCCAGGCCCTGGCCGACCCCCGCACCGTGTGGCCCGGCGGCCGGCCGGACGGCGCCCGCACGTGGCCGCAGTCTCTCGCGGGAGGAGCCTCGGGCATCGCCCTGCTGCACATCGAGCGCGCCCGGACTGGCCGCGGTGACTGGGACACCGCGCACACGTGGCTGGCCGCGGCCGTGCACGGCGAAGTGAGCGCAGCGGTCAACGCGAACCTGTATTTCGGCGCTCCGGCCCTCGCGTTCATCACGCACCGCGCGGCCAGCGCATCCAGCCGCTATCTGCGTGTTCTGGAGCGCTTGGACGAGGCGACGCTCACCGTCACCCGGACCCGCCTGGCTGAGGCCCACCTGCGCATCGACCGTGACGAGCGGCCCCCCATGAAAGAGTTCGACCTGATCCAGGGCCTGTCCGGGCTGGGCGCCTACCACCTGAGCCGACAACCGCACCACGAGATCACCCGAGACGTCCTGTCCTATCTGGTGCGCCTGACCGAGCCTCTGCCCGATCCGGCCGATCTGCCGCCGTGGTGGATGAACGTCGCGCCCACCGGTGCACCCAGCACCGACTACCCCCAGGGGCACGGGAACTTCGGGCTCTCTCACGGCATCGGCTCCACGCTGTCCGTGCTGTCCCTCGCACTGCTGCACGGCCTGGCCGTACCCGGCATGGCCGACGCGGCCGAACGGATCTGCGCCTGGACCGACCAGTGGCGCCAATGGGACGAGAATGGCCCGTGGTGGCCGGGCCTGATCTCTATGCAGCAGGCAACCGACGGGCACGTCCATCCCGACCTTCGCCCCCAGCCCTCCTGGTGCTACGGCATCAGCGGCACCGCCCGCGCCCAGCAGTTGGCCGGACTCGCCCTCCGCGACCCGACCCGCGTTCAGGCGGCCGAGAACGCGATCCTCGCGACCCTGCGTGACCCGCACCAACTGGACAAGCTCCCCGAGGTCGGGCTGTGCCACGGCACAGCTGGCCTGCTGCACGCCGCATGGCGGATGGCCACCGAGACGGGCAACACCGAGATCACCGCGGAGCTTCCGCGCCTGGCCGACCGACTGATCACAGCTCTCGACCAGAACGACCACGACCCGGAACTCCTCGACGGAGCCGCCGGAGCGGCCCTCGCCCTGCACACCCTGGGCACGGGCAGCGCGCCTGCCCCCCACTGGGACACCTTCCTCGCCCTGGCGTGAACACCTCGGAGACCGCCTCATGAACCCACCCACCTGGTGCCAGGCCAACGTCACGTTCCCGGACTGGGAACGCGCTGAGATAGTCGCTCTGGCCCAACTCGCCCCGCTCCTGCGCGCCGTTGAAGACGAAGGCGCGCTCACAGCGTGGTTCCTGGTCCGCAAACGCCCGTGCTGGCGCGTGCGCTACCTACCTACTGCCGACGCGCAAGACCGCATCGGCCAGGGCCTGGACGCGCTGATCGCCGACGGGTACATCAAAGGGTGGACGGAGATCATCTACGAACCCGAGGTGCACGCCTTCGGCGGCGCCGAAGCCATGACATCCGCGCACCGCCTCTTCCACCGCGACAGCCGCAGCCTGATTGACCACCTCCAAGGCGACGCCGGCAAACACCGGCGCGAGTCATCCCTCATGCTGTGCAGCCTCCTGATGCGCTCCGCCGGGCTGGACTGGTACGAGCAGGGCGACGTATGGGCACGTGTCTGCGCCCACCGCGGCCTACCCCCCAACACCGACCAGGCCAACCGCGACCGCCTGCACGCTGCCGTGCACCGGCTGATCTCCGTGAACGGGGAAGACCTGATGGGCGTCGGCGGGCCGCTGGCCCATGTCGCCGGATGGGCCCGTGCCTACACCGATGCCGGACGGGAACTGGCCCACCTGATGGATTCCGGGCAGCTTCACCGCGGCCTGCGTGACGTCCTGGCCCATCACGTGCTTTTCGCCTGGAACCGGGTCGGCCTGCCCCACGCCATGCAGGCCGCCCTCACGGCCGCCGCGAAGACCGTCATTTTCGGCCCGGACCCCACCGAGAGGAGCGCCGCGGACGGTGTGGAAACTCCCTGACGCTGTAGCCCAGCGCTTCCCGCTCGTCGCACGCCCCCGTCCCGCCTGCCTCCCTCTGGCCCAGCGCGTGCACGCGCTGGCCGAACTCGCCGACACCGCGGCGAAGCTGGACGATGCGAGCGTGGCCTCCACCGTCTACAACCAGGCCGCGTTGATCGCCTCCGACATAGGCGACCCGGACGCCGCCCGCACGATGTGCCACCAGCACGCTGCGGCCTACCTGCACGCCGCCCCCTTGACCGGCAAGACCGCAATCCGGGCCCTTGAACCCGTCGTCAACCTCGCGCGCCTCCAAATCCGCGCCGGGCAGCACGACGACGGTCGCCAACGCCTCCTCGCACTGCTCGACGCTGTCGGCACCGAGTCCCCAGCTCAGGTGGAGGACATCGCCGTACCAGCCGACATCACTGCGAACGCCGAGGACCGTGAGGAGGTCCGCGGCTGGCTGTGGCGGGTCCTCCTCGCCGACGGGACACGAGCCCTGACCGCTGCCGGACGCTGGACCGAAGCCCTCGCCCATATCGAGGCACACCGCGGCGTCGGACAGCGGATGTTCGACGGCCGCCAAGTCGCCGTCCTTGCCGCCCTCACCACAGGCAACACCCGCGGCGCCAACAACCTGTTGGCCGCCACGCAGTCCGGGGAACCCTGGGAGCACGCCGTCACGGGCTGCCTAACCCTCCTGTTCCTCCGGGCAGCGGGCCTGGCGTGGCGGCGCCCCCTGCAGAACCTGGTGACCACCTATCTCGAACGTCCAGACGGGGACGGCATGACCGTCTTCAACACGCGGCTCGGCCTCGCGGTGCTGGACGTGGTCGCTTCGCCCGAGGACCCGGCCGCGCGCCCGGTGGTCGCGGAGCTGTACCGCCGGACGATCAAGGCAACCGATGGCTACGCCGCCCGAGAGACCCTGGCGCACCCCATGTTCACCGCCCTCGCCGCAGACCGAGAGGCGCAGGACTGCCGTGCTCTCCTCCAGGCCTGCGCACTCGGAGCCGGGTCGCTCCCCAGCGAGTTGAGCGACACACTCGCCAAGGCGCTGCGTACGAGCGACCACACGATCCGGAAGAACGTTGCCCATCCGGACCAGGCTTGCCCAATTAGGCAAGAATGATCTTGGTCACGGGTTGCGCCCGACGGTCGCCACGAGCCGAACAACCGCCGGAAACTTCATTCGTCACAGGCGTTTCAGGCGTCGGCGATTCGGCCAATCCTTGCCGCTCGAGGACGGCGCCATCACGGGTCCAGGCGTTCGACCCCTTGTTTTTCAAGGCCCCCAGCGCGTCCGGAATCGAGCATGTTCGATTCCGGCGCCGCGTCGTTATGCCGTGCACCGCCGAGCCATCCTGGTGCGGCACCGACCCCCGAGGAGGGATACAGGTGACTGTGACTGACGCCTCGACTGCAAACGAGGAGACGCCTCCCCCTCCACCCCCGGCCACCATCACCTTCGAGGGCAAGTACGGCAAGAACCCGCTGGCAGATGCCAGTTTCGGAGCGATGTGCCAACGCCTTCCCTCCGTGCTCGGGCATACCGCGCGGATGGCGTGGGCTGTCGACAGGACCGGTGTCGTGCTGCTCCTCGTCTGCCAACTGCTCTCCGGCATCGCGGCCGCCGTCGTTCTCGCGTTCACCGCCCGGGCGATGACCCACCTCCTCGCCACTGCCACCGTTTCCGAACGCCTGCACGCCGCACTACCCGCCCTGGTCGTGGTGACGACGGCTGCGGGCATCGGCCGAATCAGCAGCGCCCTGTCCTCGTACGCCGACGGGCGGATCACACCTCTGCTGATGACCGAAGCGGACATTGCCCTCGTCGCCGCCGTGTGCCGCGTGGAGTCATCCGCGTACGGTGAGGACGGATTCGCCGACCGGCAGGAGGCCGCCGAAGTCGGCGTCACCCGGACCCGGATGATGGTGCAGGACGCCCAGCGGTTCATGTCCGCCCTGACCCGCATGATCGCAGCGAGTGGGGTGATCACGGCGCTGCACCCGCTGATGCTGCCTCTGCTTATGCTGGCCGTGCTCCCGGCCGGCGCCGGAGCCGTACTGTCCGCGCGGGTCGACTACGAGACCCACTACCTCAACGTCGGCGACCGCAACGTGCGCTCCATGATGCGCTGGTGGGCCACCTACTCCCGCTACGGCGACGAGGTCCGCGCGAACGGCATGACCGGCTACCTCATCTACTGGTACCGCGCCCTGTCCGACCGGATCGACCAGCGCACCTTGACCGCCGCCCCGCGGATGCTACGCATCGTCCTGGCGACCAGCGCCCTGGGCGGGGTGTTCCTGCTGGGCACCTGGGCCACCCTCGCCTGGCTGGCAACCACCGGCCGGGTTGCCTTGCCCGTCGCAGCCACCGCCGTGGTCGCCGTCCAGACCACACTGGCCGCGCTCTCCCAGTTCGTCATCCACGGCGCCGCTATGTTCCACACCTCCCTCTATCTGGCCGACATGCGGTCCTTCCTCGACATGGCCGGTGAACGCGCCCCCAAGCGCGGGGAATTGACCATCCCGGAACGCGTGGATGAGATCCGCCTCGACGAGGTCGTGTACCAGTACCCCGGCAAGGAGGAACCGGCCGTCGCGGGGGTATCGCTGACGCTGCGCCGCGGCGAGATCCTGGCCATCGTCGGCGAGAACGGCTCGGGCAAGTCGACCCTGGCCAAGCTCATCACCGGCATCCTGCTTGCCGACAAGGGCCGCGTCCTGTGGGACAGCGTAGATCTCGCCCAGGCCGACCCTGATGCCGTGTGGAAGCGCACCGCGCTCGTCCCGCAGGGCTTCGCATGCTGGCCGCTACGCACCCGCGAGAACATCACCCTCGGCCAGCCGAAGACATTCGGCGACGAGTCGGTGTGGGACGTCGTCGACGCCGTCGGAATGCGTGAAGCGATCGAGAAGCTGCCCCAGCAGCTCGACACCCTTCTCGCCAAGGAGCTGTGGGGCGGCGCCGAACTGTCCGGAGGGCAGTGGCAGCGACTCGTGTGCGGCCGCGCGTTGTACCGGCAGACTCCGCTACTGATCTTGGATGAGCCGACCTCGCAGATGGACGCCCGCGGTGAGCACGCAATCTTCCTGGAGATCAAGCGGATCGCCGCCGAGCGCATGACGATCGTCGTCACCCATCAGCTCGAGAACGCACGGCTCGCCGACCGGATCCTTGTCATGGACAACGGCCGAGTGATCGAACAGGGCAGGTACGAGGACCTGGTGGACGCCGGGGGCTTGTTCGCAGAGCTCGTCGTCCTGGCCCAGGACCGGTGACTCCGCCGCATTCGCGATCAGGAGCGCATCCCGCTGCAGACGTGGGTCTGCCGGAGCCGGTGAAGCCGCGTTCGCGGAGTTCGGCGTGGAGCTTGGCTCCGCTGGTGTGGCCTTCATTCCAGCGCCTGTGGAGTTAGGGCTTGTAGGGGTCCAGGGTGTTGGGGAGGTTCTGCCAGCGGCCGGTGGCCAGTTCCTGCCAGGTCGCGGCCCGGGCATAGCGCCGGACGGTGTTGCGGGCCAGCTCCAGGCGGCGGGCCGCGGCCCGGACACTCAGGCCCTGGTCGAGGAGTTCATGAACGGCGGTGTGGTGCTGCCGGACCCGGGCGGCCAGCCGGCCCGCGTGCGAGATGGGCGGGCATACGACGTCGGGAATCGATTCCGGGTCGGGATCCGGCTCACGCAGGCAGGCGCTGTGCTTGCTGACCAGGTGCTTCACCGCTTCGGCAAGGTTGTGCCAGATGTGCCAGAGATCTGCGACCTGGACCGCATCGGGGGCTCCGGAGCGGGCGCCGTCGGCAAAGGCGCCGCCCCGGTCGCGGCAGACATCCCAAGTCATTGAGTGTCAGTAGCTGTTGTCGTACCGAACCTGAGGTCGGCGTTTTCGCTGGTCGGGCATAGGGCGGGCGTTCCCGTGGGAGTGGTGGCGTGTCGTCGCTTCGGTGGAGGTCGTGGATGCCGACGGTCGTGGGGTTGCTGGAACAGCGCGAGGTCGCCGCCCGCCGTCGCGTGGATGGGCTGAGGGAGGAGGCCGACCGCATCCAGGCCGAGCTGGCCGTGGCCGAGCGGGAATGGCGGGAGTGGGCCATCGCCCGCTCACGGGTCGGCGAGGTGCTGGCCCCGGTGGACGAGCCCGGGCAAGGCCACGCCCAGGCCGTTGGGACAGCGCCCGCCATGGGGCAGGCCGAGGAGACATCGTCGGCGCCGACCGCGGCGAAGTCGCAGGTGCCGGTGTGGCGTGAGGGGCTGGCCTGGTCGGTGCTGTCGGTGGATTACCAGCGCATTCTGCAGGCGCTCGCGGACCGTCTCCGGCTCCATCAAGGGCCGCTGACCTGCCAGGAGATGGCCGTCTCGTTCGGGATGGACGTGGTGCCGGCGCGGGTGGAGGCACTGCGGTCGAAGGCGAAACGCCTGGTCGCGCGGGGCTGGCTGGCCGAGCCCGCGCCGGGCCGGTTCACCCTCGCGCAGGGTGTGGCCGGGCCAGGCGGCGCGTCATGAGCAAGATCATCGACCAGTAGACCATCGCTTCGGCGCTGGTGGTGCGGCGTTCGTAGTCGCGTGCCAGGCGGCGGGTGCGCATCAGGTGGGCGAAGAACCGCTCCATCGTCCAAGCACACTGCGCTTATGGATAGTCAAGGCAGCGGGCTGACGCCGATAATCGGCCGTGAGGGCCTGCAGCGCTTGGTCGTTGTGGCCCGACGGTTGCGGGGCCGGCTGAGCGACGAGGGGAACAGGTCGTCATGCGAGACGACAGGGACGTCGGCCCCAGAGAACGATTCCGGTGGTGCCGGACGGGCAGGTGTGGGCAGCACTGCCGGGGGCGAACCGGCAGGCGGTGGTGGGGCAGTTGGTGCGGCTGGCGAGCCGCGCGTTGTCGGCCGCCGCGACGGCGAGTGAGCGGGACCGGCGATGACCTCGGTGATGCCGTGGGAGCGGCCTGGCAGCAAGATCGACGACCGTCACCTGCAGCGGCTCGCGGTGATCTATGTCCGCCAGTCCACCCGCCAGCAGCTCGTCGAGCACCAGGAGTCGACCCGGTTGCAGTACGCCCTGGTAGACCGGGCGGTCGCGCTGGGCTGGCAGGCGGACCGGGTCCTGGTGATCGATGATGACCTGGGCAAGTCGGGGTCGAGTGCGGTGGCCCGCACCGGCTTCCAGCGGCTGGTCACCGAGATCGGGCTGGACCACGTCGGTCTCGTGCTGGGGATCGAGATGTCCCGTCTGGCCCGCTCCGGCAGGGACTGGTACCAGCTGATCGGTGACAGCTGTGTGCCCTGTCGGGTGCGGTACTGGCGGACACCGACGGGGTCTACGACCCGGCCGAGTACAACGACCGGCTGCTGCTGGGGCTCAAGGGCACGATGAGCGAGGCCGAACTTCACCTGATCAAGCAACGGATGTGGAGCGGGCGCCTGAACAAGGCCCGCCGAGGCGAGCTGGCCTTCCCTCTGCCCAGCGGTTACATCCGCCGCCCGTCCGGGGAGGTGACTTTGGACCCGGACGAACAGGTGCAGACCGTGATTCGCGTGATCTTCGCGCAGTTCGAACGGCTCGGCACGTTGCACGGTGTCCTGCGCTATCTCGTCGACCATGACATCCAGTTAGGCATCCGGCTGCGTGAGGGGCCGGACAAGGGCACCCTGGAATGGCGAAGGCCGAACCGGATGACGTTGCAGAACCTGCTGCACAATCCCGCCTATGCCGGCATCTATGCCTACGGGCGGCGCCGGATCGACCCGCGCCGCCAGGACCCGGCCCGGCCGAGCACCGGACGGGTCGTCCGCTCCCGGGACGGATGGCATGTGATGATCCCGAACGTCCTGCCCGCCTACATCACCGTCACCCAGTTCGAGACGAACGAGGCGAAGCTGGCGGCCAACCGCGCCCGCGCCGAAGCCATGGGCACGGTCCGGGGCGGCCCCGCCCTCGCGGCCGGGCTGGTGCACTGCGGACGCTGCAACCGGCGCATGAGCGTGCGCTACCACACCCAGCACAGCAAGGCCCTGCCCGAATACGTGTGCGCCCGGGACAAGACCAACTACGGCGCGGAGAAGAACTGCCAGCTGCTCAACTCCACCTGCGTGGACGCCTTCGTCGAGCAGCAGGTCCTCGCGGCACTCACGCCCGCCGCCGTCGAGGTGTCCCTGCACGCGGCCGACCAGGTCCTGGCTGAGCGAGCCGAGCTGGAACGGCTGTGGTCACAGCGGCTGGAACGCGCCGCGCAGGACGCCGACCGGGCCCGCCGCAGCCACCACCTCGCCGAACCGGAGAACCGCCTGGTCGTGCGCCAGCTGGAGAAGGAGTGGGAGGACGCACTCGCCGCCCAGCAGCAACTCCGCGAGGACTACGACCGCTTCACCCGCAGCAGCCCGCACATCCTCACTCCGGCCGAGCGGCAGACCCTCACGGCTCTGGCCGGCGACATCGAGGGTTTGTGGCGTGCGCGCAGCACCACGACAGCGGACCGCAAGGAGATCGTTCGCGCGGTCGTCGACAAGGTCGCCGTCACCGTGCTCGGCACCAGCGAGCAGGTGAAGGTCACGATCGTCTGGGCTGGCGGGACCACTACGGCGGGAGAGGTCATCCGCCCGGTCCAGCGGCTGGATCAGCTCAGCTACTACCCGCAACTGACCGAGCGGATCCGCGAACTCGCAGGCCAGGGCATCGGCGCCAGCGGGATCGCCGACCGTCTGGAAACCGAGGGCTTCAGGCCCGCGAAGGGTGGCAAACGGATCTCCGCGGCCACCGTCCGCGACCTCATGCGCCGCCTCGCCTGCCCCGCAGGCCGTGTCCACCGGCACCGTCCCGCACCACCCGGCGAAGAGCCCGGCCCGGACGAGTGGTGGCTCAAGCACCTGGCCGCCGAGCTGGACATGACCACCTCCACCCTCTACGCCTGGATCAACCGCGGCTGGATCACCACCCGCCGGGAGAGCCGCTGGCCCCACCGGCTCATCGCCCACGCCGACCAGCGAGAGCTCGCCGAACTCCGCGAACGCCGGACACGTCCGCCTGGCTGGTACAGCCGCCGCATCTGGACCGAGACCGCCGAAACAGCAGGGCAACAGACTCCATGAGTGCACTGTGCTTGACAGATCTCGACGATCCACCGCTTGGGCAGCACCACGAACCCCTTCTGGTCGTCGCTGCGTCTGACGATCGCCAGGACCAGCGCGAGCGTGGCCAGGCAGTACTCGACGAGGCTGCCGGTGTAGCCGCCATCAGCCCAGACCAGGGCCAACCGATGGTGCGCGTCCGCGACTTGGTGCAGCAGGACCCGGGCGGCGGCGCGGTCGCCGGTGTCCGCAGCGGTGACCATCACCCCCAGCAGCAGGCCGAGCGTGTCGACCACGACGTGCCGCTTGCGCCCGTTGATCAACTTGCCGCCGTCGAACCCGCGGCTGTCAGAGCCGACGACGGCGTCCGCCTTGACCGACTGCGAGTCGATCACACCGGCCGTCGGCTCCGCGTCGCGGCCCAACTTCTCGCGGACCTTGGCGCGCAGCCGGTCGTGGAACTCCTTGACCATGCCGTGGTCGCGCCAGCGGCGGAAGAACGCATACACCCGGTCCCACGGCGGGAAGTCGGCCGGCATCGCCCGCCACTTGATGCCATTGTCGACCAGGTAGCGGATCGCATCGAGTATCGCCCGGTGGCAGTACGCCTCCGGCTGCCCTCCCCGTCCGCGCATCCAGCCAGGCACCGGCAACAACGGCCGGATGGCCGCCCACTCCGCGTCCGTCATATCCGTCGGATAACGCGGCTGCCTGGACCCGTTGTCGGCGGCGTTTCCGAACCGGTGAGCCAGACAGTCACACTCCAGCATGACTGAACTGGACTGCCCGCCCGTCGACACGGAACACTGCGGCACCAGGGCCTCCTGATGTTGCTCGGTGATTCGACACCAACGAGCTGTTCAGGAGGCCCTGCTCGTATGCGCCGAGCACCCCCGCGACCACCCAATCGGGACTCCCGTGCGATCGACAAACCCCAAGATCGGTACGACAACAGCTACTCAGACGGCTGGTGGTCTTGGAGGTCGACGACAATCCACTGGTCACTCCGCCGCCCGAGATCATCTCCGGGGGCCGGTCCGCCATCCTGGCCTTCCTGGCCTCACAAGCCCAAGGCTCCGAGCGGCAGTGGACGTCCAAGGTGCTCCTGGTCGGCCAGGGGCGGGCAGGCAAGACCTCGCTGCTCAAGGCACTGCGCGGAGAACCCTTCGACCTCGGCGAGAACAGCACACACGGACTTGAGGTCTCCCGGCTGCGTCTGCGCCATCCCATGCCGCCGACGCCGAACTCCGACATCACCATGGACTTGACCACTTGGGATTTCGGCGGCCAGGACATTTACCACGCCACGCACCAGTTCTTCCTGACCGATCGCTCCCTGTTCCTGCTGCTGTGGGACGCCCAAGTGGGCTGGGAGGAGAGCAAGCTCTACTACTGGCTCGACCTGATCAAGGCACGTGCCCCGCAGGCACCGGTGATCCTTGTCGCCACCCATCTGGATCCCCGCCCCGCTGACTTACCGCTGTCCTCCATCCAGGCCGCTTACCCAGGCATGATCGTTGCCAGCATGTCCGCGGACTCCGCCAGTGGCCTGGGCATCGACGCAGTGCGGGAACGCATTGCCATCGAAGCCGCTCGCCTCCCGCTGATGGGCGTGCGCTGGCCCCGCGACTGGCTGAAGGCCGCCGACGCGGTGCGCGCCCGCTCCGAACGGTATGTCACACCGTCCCAGCTGTACGGCTTCATGGCCGAGAACGCCGTCACGGACCCTCTCCAACAGGCTGTACTGGCCTCGGCCCTGCACAGTCTCGGGGACATTCTGATGTACTCCGACGATGAGGAGCTCAAGGACCTCGTCGTTCTCCACCCACAGTGGCTGACCTCGTACATCAGCCGCGTTCTCGACGCCCGGCAAGTACGCGAGAACGACGGCGTGTTCACCCCCGATCACCGCAGGGCACTGTGGGCCGACCTCGATGTGGCCCTGCACCAGCACTTCATCAGCATGATGGAGCGCTTCGACCTGTCCTACCGGACAACCGACCGCCACAGCAGTCTGGTGGTGGAACTGCTCCCCTGGGAACCACCCGCGTACGCCCGCGAGTGGGAGTCAGCGCGGCGACGGCACCGCCGCCTCATCCGGTTGCGATACCGCCTGAACACTGTCCCGCCAGGTATCCCGACCTGGTTCATCGCCCGCGAGCACCGGTTCACCACGGGGCTGCACTGGCGCAGCGGTGCGCTGCTGCGCGACCACGACGCCACGCATCTGGGACTGGTCACCGTGGACCGGCACACCATGACAGCTGAGATCGCGACCTGCGGACCGTACCCGCATGACTTCTTCGCCGTCCTCAAGAACGGCTTCGAGCAGACCCTGCGCCGCTACCCCGGCCTGGACGTGGTTCGGCTGGTGCCGTGTCCCGGAATCGTGCAGGGAAGACCGTGTCCGCACGAGTTTCCCCACGACCAACTTCTCCACAGACTCAGTCTGCCCCAGCCCCGCGAGGTCGTGGAGTGCCCAGTCCACCTGGAGGACCTCGATGTACGGACACTGCTCCTGGGCACGGGCACTTCTGCGCCGGACCGGATGACCGAACTGGCTTTCTCCCTCCAGCAACGTGTGTCCGACCTCAGCAGTGCGATGGAAGGGCGGTTGGCCGGAATCGAGAGCCGGAGCAACGACATCCTCGACGAGCTACGCGAAGCCCGGGTACAGCAAGCTGCGATCGCGGCGGACCAGCAGCGCACTTTCCTCGCCTCCCTGCGGCAGCGGAACTCGCAGGAGTCTGCGATCTGTCCCAGCATCATCTCCGTGGCCAAGATGCCCCGGCGCCGGATGCTCGGGGTGCTTCCGGGCCGTGTGCTGCGGCTGCGCCTGTACTGCGAGGCGCCCGGGGCCTGGCATCGTATGCCTGCGGCCGAGGGCTACGAGGTCAGGGTCACCTCGGAAGTGGAATCAATGCTGCTCTCGCATGCGGAGCGCGTATTGAAGGTACTTCGGTACGCCGTTCCGCTGGTCGGCCCCGTGCTCGGCGTTGCCGCGGCTGACCTTGGAGAAATGCTGAAGGACGACCTGGAGCTGATGAAAGCCGTCCTCGACACGGTGCCTGGGGCGGGGCCCTCCGTGCTGCGTGGACCCGACGGCTCGGAACTGCGCATGAGCACTCAGATTCGCGGGGACCGCCATGCCGACCACAGGGCCCTCTACACGCTGCTGAAAGAGCTGGACCCCGAGGAACGCTGGGCCGGTCTCGATAAGGTCACCACCCCGGAGGGCGAGACCTATTGGCTGTGCAAGGACCACTCCCTGCCCTATCGCAGGGCGCTTGGGACCCCGTTGCCCGACGCCTTCCTCCTGCCCGGCCAGCAGATCGCCGGTCGTCGGGTCCCACCCGGACTCACTACTTGACCGAGTGTGGACAAACTATGTCCACACCGGTCATCGCCCGCAGCCGCACGAAGATCCGGAATCGTCCGCTGCCGCTCGGGAACCCGTTTATCGACGCGCCGTGCCGAACGGCAAGCAGGTCTTGCGAAGCTCGGTCAGTAGTGCGGCGTGCAGTTGGGAGCGCCGCTGCCGCTCGCACCTGTCAAGTGAGCGGGCAGCCGGTCAATCCGTGAGCCTCAGGCGAGGGAGCGCGACAAAAAAGGGACTCTTGCGATTGCGGATCGACGCTGACGTCACCGTGACGCCTCAGTCGACCAACATCAGGGCTACTTTGTCTCATCGGTGACCGTGACTGCGACGCTCTCAGCCTGGGCCTGCCGGACATTGCCCGTGCCCTGGTGTGCTCTGGCCCGCACAGCGAGGTGCGGGCCTACGACCCGGCGGCCGGGCGGTGTCATGCGTATGGGCCCGCCGAACGTATAGAGGTCCTGGGCGAGGTCGGCAAGCAACTGGCCTGGGCGGAAGCGGGGTGGTCTCTGTGGCCGGGCGACGGCCTTCTGGCCCCGACCAATCCCGAGGAAGCCAGGTGATGTTCGGCTACGAGCGTACGCAGGGTCGCACCTTTCTGGAGGCGATTACGCCGGAACCCGTGCGCCAGACGTCGCCTGGCGCCGGGATGGGCGTCACCCAGCCGAGCTGACGGCCGGAATCCTCAGCGGATGCGCGGCAGGGCCGCACGGCAGTGTTGGGGTGAATGCCGAACAGCCGGACCAGATGGACAGGATCAATGCTGTGGCGGGCTTCGTCCAGGACGCGGTCGGTCCACAGCTGCCGGGGAGTGATGCCGGTCTGGTCGAAGGCCGCGCGCAGTAGCTGACCGGCTGGTGGGCCAGTCGTTCGCCCTCCCACACGACTAGGCGGTTTCGTTTGGATCGGTCGGTTGTTGGTCCGGGTGTGCCGTTAACAGATGCGCAGTGGGCTCGGATCGAGCCGTTGCTCCCGGACCGGACGCCGAAGCGGGGCGGCCGCTGGCGGGATCACCGGGAGGTGATCGACGCGATCGCCTTCAAGTTCCAGACCGGAACGCAGTGGGTCCACCTGCCGGAGAAGTGTCAGGAGAGCAGGTCGATCTTCTGTCCGATGTCATGCTGCTCTGCCTGCTGGTAGGCGACCCACGCCAGAGCGAGGTCTTGCCAGGGAAGTCCGACAGGCGCGTAGACGGAGCGGTCCGTCGCGCGGGTACGTCCCGGATGGTCGCCACGCAGAACCTCGCTGAGTGTGGCCTCGGCAGCCCAGGCCGCAAGGCCGGCGGCCGACAGCGCGCCTGTGGTCGCGGCGAGTTCTCGGTCGTCGACGACCAGGAGTGCAGATTCCAGCAGGTCGGCGGCGAGTTCCTGTTTGCCGGGTTCGTCGGCTCCTAGGCTTGTGATGTGCTGTCCTGGCCGGGTATCGGCCAGCCGGAGCAGCGGTGAGCGTGACCAGGTGGCGAGCAGGACGATGTCAGCGGCTGCGGCGACCTGTGTGGCAGATGTCAGGAGGCGTCCGTCGTGGCGTGAGGCGAAGGCGTGGGCGCGATCCGGATCCGAGTCGTGAATGACGATCTCGCGATGCCGTCGCAAGGCACTCAGACCATGCACCACGAGCTCGGCCTGCGCGCCTGCGCCGATCACTCCGAGTACTGACCCGGCCGCCGAGGCGGGGCTGGCCAGAAGGTGGGTTCCCAGGGCCGCAGCCAGTCCGGTGCGCCATGCGGTGATGGTGGCGGAATCCATCAGCGCGAGAAGTCGACCGTCATCACCACTGTGGAGGCAGACAACTCCGCGCAGAGCTGGTCGGGCACCTGGGAACTTGGCGTTGACTTTCACCGTGTACGCCTTGATGCCAGGCAGTACACCGGGGATCAGAGCCGTGGCCGTTCCGGGAAATGGCAGGTCAGTACGTATTCTTTGTCCGGCTATCGGGGAGGCGGCGGCGCGGAAGCCGTCGCGCAGCGCAGCCATGCAAGACACCGGCTCGAGCACGGCCTGCAAGTCGCTTCGAGTCAGTAGGCGGGTCATTCACTCATGATCTCTCTGGGCTTCAGGTCTCTGCCCCCGTACATGCGCGTGGCTTGTATGGGCGTCGGCGACGGCTGCCGGCGGCCGGTCCCGCCCGTTTGCCCGGACCAAGCGGTGTGATCAAACCGCCCCGGGTTCGGTAGGGATCTCAGGACGTCTGGGATGGGGATGAGTGGCGCCACCGTGACGGCTGTTGCCGGGGTCGTTGCGTGCGACGTCGGATGTCCGGAGTTGCTCGCGTCGAGGTTCATTGCGGCGTGGTGTCCTGCTGTGGTTGCCGAGGGGCGGTGTTCTTGTGGGGGTTGGCCTGCTGTTCCTGGCGGTCGATCGTCTCGTTGATCCTCTCGGCGGTGGTGCACAGGGTGTCGAGTTCGGCGGGGTCGAGAACGTCGAAGACGAGGTCGCGTACCCGGGCTACGTGTCCTGGGGCGGCTTCGGCGAGGTGGGCGTGGCCGGCTTCGGTCAGGATCGCTTGGGTGTAGCGGCCGTTGGTGGGGTCGGGTTCGCGGCGGACGAATCCTCGGCGTTCCAGCCTGCTGATCAGGTGGGAGAGGCGGGACTGTTCGGAGTTGGCGCGGACGGCCAGGTCGCTCATGCGCATGCGGTGTCCCGGCTGCTCGGACAGTCCGGCGAGGACGTAGTACTCGATGTAACTGAGGTGCGCGTCCTGCTGCAGCTGCGCTTCCAGGGCGCTGGGCAGTCTCTGCATCATCAGGCCGAGTTGCTGCCATGTCTTTAGCTCCGCCGGGGTCAGCCAGCGGCGCTGATCGTTCGGGTGCGGAGGCTGTTCAGGCATGCCCGGAGTCTATCTGGCATGAACGTTCAGGAGTCGCGCTCACACTTGAACATTCATGAGTCCGTCCTCTAGAGTGTGACATGAATGTTCATATGAAAGGGTCGGCCTCGCATCGGCGGCCCATCAAGGAGAAGACCCCATGAGTGACCTGAAGATCGCCGTCATCCTCGGCAGCACCCGGCCCGGCCGCAACGGCAAGGTTGTCGCGGACTGGGTGGTGGACCGGTCCGGCGCCCGCACCGGCGTCGAGTACGAGCTGGTCGACCTCGCCGACTACCCGCTGCCCCACCTGGACGAGGCCATTCCGCCGGCCATGGGCCAGTACCAGGGTGAGCACACCAAGGCGTGGGCGGCCAAGATCGCCGAGTTTGACGGATACATCTTCGTGACCCCCGAGTACAACCACTCCACCTCCGGCGTACTCAAGAACGCGATCGACTACCTGTACGGCGAGTGGAACAACAAGGCCGCCGCCTTCGTCTCCTACGGCTCGCTCGGCGGCGCTCGGGCCATCGAGCACCTGCGGGGCGTGGCCAGCGAACTGCAGTTGGCCCACGTACGTCAGCAGCTGTCCTTCTCGCTGTTCACCGACTTCGAGAACTTCTCCGTCTTCAAGCCGGGCGAGCAGCACGACGCTGCCACGACCACCCTGTTCGACCAGCTCGAGTCCTGGGCCCGCGCCCTCAAGACCGTCCGGGTCTGACGCCCTCGCCCGTCGGAAGGCGGGCGACGGGGAGACCGTCCATTCTCAGGTGAGTCCCGGAACGGACTGCGTTCCAGTTCCGGGACCGCACCGGAGAGCCCCACCATTCCCGCTACCGGGCCACGGAGTGGGCCTTCGACCGCGAAGGCCCCTCGGGCCGCTTCACGATGCGGCGTACCGCTGCCGTCCGGATCAACCTGGACGGCGGGGAAGAGTCCAACAGTTTCTCTGGCCGTCGCCACCGCTGGGAACTCGCTCACCATGTCGGCCCCGTCCGCGTAGCCGCCATCGCCACTCCCCGATCCAGGACGGCCGGCCCAGCGGATGGCTGTCCACGGGGCAGGCCGTCCGAGGGACCAGCCGCTCCGCATCATCGACCTCACGCCCTGACCGGGCACGGGGGCGGGGGTCTGGGGGCGCAGTACCGCCGAACGCGCCGACGCGAGCGGGAATCGCCGGACACGTAGTCACCTCTTCCATGGCGGAGGCCCTCGCGCAGAGCGCACGCCCTCAGGCACCTTCAGCCAGCCCTTTCCTCACGAAGTCCCGAAGTGGATACCTTCATGTCCCGAACTGCTTTCAAGGCTCCCGGTGACGCGCACGCCAACCGCTGGAAAGCGCTCGTCTTCATCGCGCTCGCCCAGCTGATGGTCGTCCTCGACACCACCATCGTGAACATCGCCCTGCCTTCCGCCCAGCAGGATCTGGGCATCTCCGACGGTGACCGGCAGTGGGTCGTCACGGCCTACGCCCTGGCCTTCGGCGGTCTGCTCCTGTTCGGCGGCCGGGTGGGCGACCTGTGGGGCCGCAAGCGCGCCTTCGTCATAGGCCTGATCGGTTTCGCCGCCGCCTCCGCGCTCGGCGGCGCGGCGACCACCGGCGCGATGATGTTCGGCGCCCGCGCCCTCCAGGGCGTCTTCGGCGCCCTGCTCGCCCCGGCCGCGCTCTCGCTGCTCGCCGTGATGTTCACGGACGCCAAGGAGCGCGCCAAGGCGTTCGGCATCTACGGCGCCATCGCCGGTGGCGGCAGCGCCGTCGGCTTCATCCTCGGAGGTGTGCTCACCCAGTACCTGGACTGGCGCTGGACGTTCTTCGTCAACGTCCCGTTCGCGATCGCCGCGGCGGCCGGCGCCTACTTCGTCGTCCGTGAGCCCGAGGGCGGCCGCAACCACTCGCCGCTCGACATCCCCGGCGTCGTCCTGTCCACCCTGGGCCTGGTCTCGCTGGTCTACGGCTTCACCCGTGCCGAGTCCGACGGCTGGGGCGACACCACGACCATCTCCCTGTTCGTCGTGTCGGTGGTCCTGCTGCTTACCTTCGTTTTCACCGAGGCCAAGGTCAAGGCACCACTGCTGCCCCTGCGCGTGATCACCGACCGCAACCGCGGTGGCGTCTACCTCTCCCTCGGTATCGCGGTCATCGCGATGTTCGGCACCTTCCTGTTCCTGACGTACTACCTGCAGGTCGTGAAGGGCTACTCGCCGGTCAAGAGCGGGTTCTGCTTCCTGCCGATGGTGGCGGGCATGATGGTCGGCTCGACCCAGATCGGCACGCGTCTGGTGACCCGCGTCCCGCCCCGGTTCCTGATGGGCCCCGGCTTCCTGGTGGCCATGGCCGGCATGCTCCTGCTGGCGCAGCTGGAGGTCAGCTCGTCGTACGCCTCGACCGTCCTGCCGGCGCTGGTGCTGCTGGGTCTCGGTATGGGTACGACGTTCACGCCCGCCATGTCCCTGCCCACCCTGGGCATCGAGCCCCGGGACGCCGGTGTCGCCTCCGCGATGATCAACACCTCGCAGCAGGTGGGTGGCGCGATCGGCACGGCCCTGCTGAACACGATCGCCGCCTCCGCGACGACCTCGTATGTCAAGGACCACATCGCCGACGCCGCGACGGAGCCGCAGCGGCAGCTGGTCCAGCTGCAGGGTGTGGTGCACGGCTACGCCAACGCCATCTGGTTCGCCGTCGGCATGCTGGTGATCGCCACGCTGATCGTCCTGGCCCTGGTCAACGCCGGCCGCGCGGGCAGTGAGGGCAGTGAGGGCGTCGAGGACGAGGTGGCGGTGGTTGCCCACTGAGGTACCAGGTAGCCCTGAGGAAACCTGTCGTGGGGACGTTGAGGGACGCCGTGCAGCCACGGATCCCCGGGACCTGCCCCGGCTTCCTGAATGAGCGGCTCAGCGCCCGGCTGCCCCAAGCGCGCCAGGAAGGTCCTGGACGACTGCGAGCCCGCCGGTCGGCGCCCTGCTTGATCTCCCGTTCCCGCACCTCCGGACCGATACATGCGACCCGGCATCTCCTCGCCATGCAATCGCTGCGCCCTCATGGGTCGCGCGGCGCGACGCGACGTCGGGCTCGCAGGCCGTACAAAGCATCCTCAGAAAGGACTCCGAGATGTCCGTTTTGCCTGTCGACACTCTGAACCACTCCGACTCCCGCGCTTCCGGAGCCGGTGAGCCAGGTACCCGGCTGCACGCCCACGACGCCGGGCTGCTGCTGTTGCGCCTGGCCCTCGGCCTGCCGATGGCGAGCCATGGAGCGCAGAAACTGTTCGGCTGGTTCTCCGGGGGAGGTGTGGACGGTACGGGACAGTTCTTCACCTCCGTCGGTTATCCGTCCGGGAAGGCGATGGCCGTGGTGGCAGGGCTGAGCGAACTGCTCGGCGGGCTGGGCCTCGCCCTGGGGCTGCTGACGCCGCTCGCCGGAGCGGCGGTCGTCGGAATCATGGTGAACGCCGTGGCCGTGAAGTGGGGTGGCGGCTTCTTCGCCCCGACGGGCGTGGAGTACGAACTCACCCTTGCCGCAGGGGCGGCGGCCCTGGCCCTCAGCGGGCCCGGCCGCCTCGCTCTCGACGCTCACCTGCCCGGCGTGCGGACGCACCGTGCGGGCTACGGCGTCGCCGCGGTGGCTCTCGGCGTACTCGTGGCCACGATCGTGCTGCTGTTCCGCGCCTGACCGCGGACCGGTCTGACAGCCCCCCGGCGTCGGGCATCGGGATCGCGGCCGCCACAGCGGGCGTCCCACTCCGGGCCCCATCTCACCGCGCAACCCACGGGCTCGACAAGGAGGACGGGGCGTACGAGCTGAGCCGTGCGATCCGCAACCCGGTGCGACGCCGACGGCATGTGGAGGCTGAACGGCCTGCTGAACAGCCCGCGGCGTCCGGGCACCGGGCGTGTACACCATGACGTGGACCCAGATGCTCGACGAAGAACTCGAGTTGACCGCCACGGCGACGGTGGACCGATACGCACACCACATTACGGCCATGAAAGGCATGGCAGGCCGGTGAGTGGTCCTCTGTTCGGTGCGGAGGGCCCCGGCTGAGGACTCCCGCCCCGCAGCGGGGCGATTCGGAAGGAACATGCGTTGACAGAGCAGTTGCGGATGATGGCGGTCCACGCCCACCCGGACGACGAGTCCAGCAAGGGCGCGGCCAGCATGGCGAAGTACGTCGCCCAGGGCGTGGACGTCCTGGTGGCCACCTGCACCGGGGGAGAGCGCGGTTCCATCCTCAACCCCAAGCTCCAGGGCGACCCGGAGATCGAGGCCAACCTCCACGAGGTCCGGCGCAAGGAGATGGATGCCGCGCGGGAGATCCTCGGCGTCAAGCAGGCATGGCTGGGCTTTGTCGACTCCGGCCTGCCGGAGGGCGACCCGCTGCCCCCGCTGCCCGAGGGCTGCTTCGCCCTGGAGTTGGGGGAGAAGGCCGCGGAGCCGCTGGTGCGGCTCATCCGCGAGTTCCGCCCGCACGTGATCACCACGTACGACGAGACCGGCGGCTACCCGCACCCCGACCACATCATGACCCACACGATCACGATGGCCGCCTTCGATGCGGCAGGGGACCCCGACGCCTACCCGGAGTCCGGTGAGCCCTGGCAGCCGCTGAAGCTGTACTACAACCACGGCATGTCGATGGCCCGGATCCGAGCCCTCCACGCCTACCTGGTGGAACACGGCCACGAGTCCCCCTACGGCGAGTGGATCGCCGGCTGGGAGAAGGAGGGCCGCAAGGAGCGCGAGTTCACCACCCGGGTGCAGTGCGCCGACTGGTTCGAGGTGCGCGACCGGGCGTTGATCGCCCACGCCACCCAGATCGACCCGGACGGCCCATGGTTCCGGGTACCGCTCGACGTCCAGCGCGAGGTCTGGCCGACCGAGGAGTACGAGCTGGCCCGCTCGCTGGTCGACACCTCGCTCCCTGAGGACGACCTGTTCGCCGGCGTCACCGCCGACATCACCGTCTGACCCTGTCCGCTCTTGTCGGCAATTCCAACTGTCATGCAGTGACACGGAGCTGGAGCCGGGATACTGCAGCCGCTTGCCTTGAACCTGGAACGGGGCGGTGACCATCAGCTCCCCCACCGTCGCAAGCTCCGGCCGCCGGTGCCGCACCCGCCCGCAGCGCTCGTCCACCTCGACACGGATGCCGTGCCGCTCTGCGACAGGACCGGTGTGAACCCGCGCTAGAACTGTAGGGACAAGCTAACGGCAATTGGGGCCTTGTGGTGGGGCGATGGCTGCGCTTCTTCTACTGGGGCACCGATGCGCCTTTCGCGGAGAAGCGGGCGCGGCCGGCGGGCCGTGGCGGCTGGTTCAGCCGTGATAGGTGATGTAGCCGTTGCCGTCGGGGTCGTTACTGGTTTTGGTGTAGGAGTGGACGTCGGCGCGGGCACCGGAGGGCTTGTAGAGGTAGATGGTGTCCTTGTCGTTGTTCCACATGAAGTTGCAGTTCTGGCGGTAGACGACGTTGTTGGCGTCGGAGTCGGTGCCGCGGCCGCCGCGGAGTTTGATGTAGTCGCCGGGCTGGAGGTAGTGGTTCGCGGTGAAGGGGAACCGGTTGCCGGCGGCGTCCTTGACCACGTAGCCCTTCAGGTTCACGGTCGTGCTGCGTGAGTAGTTCTTGATCGTCAGGTACTCGTCCTTGGTATTGCCCGTGGAGCAGCTGTTGGAGTCCCGGCCGGGCGCGTCGTACTGGATGCCCTTGATTTTCAGCGCGGAAGAATACTCGGTGGCCTGTGCCGGGGCGGCAACGACGGCGGCGAGCGTCCCGGCAGCGGCGGCGGCCGTCAGGGCATGGCGCATGCGCATGAGGAATCCCCCCTCAGTGGTGCGAATGGAGCTCCAGGAGCATACCCAGCATGTGACCGTCGGGTGATGGAAAAGTGTGGGAGAGGTGAACGATGGCCGGTCGCTGGGTCGTTGGCGTTGGGCAGCCAAGGGCGCCAGTACGGTGCCGACCGGCCACAGGCGCAGCCCGTGCTGCTGCCCGTGCCGGGCAAGGCTCCTCCGGACGGTCGCGACGCCGGTTGAAGGTGCTGCCTCTACCAGTCACAGGCGGGCGAGCCTACTGAATTACGACCACACACCGTCACCGGTTGCTCGTTCTTGCAGAGAACTGGCGATAGTTGAATCTGCGAGCCCACCAGTATCAGCCCCCGAAACGCCCTCGACTCACGGTAGTCAGTTGGCTGGCCCGTTCTTCCTAGGGCTCGGCGGACGAGCCGGCTAGACTAGTGCTCTGACCGCATAGGTTCGCCGGGTCGCTCAGGCCGCAGCGGCGAGGGGGCATCCGCTGGGGCGGTCGGCCCCTCGCCACGGCGGTGTGACCGCCAGCGATATGTGGCCAGGGGCGGTCGCAGGACCCCTGGTGACCAGCCTGTGCTCACGGGTGGTTGGCCATTTTGCTCAGCGGTAGCTGGTCAGTACGGTAGCGATTCGTCGCATGCTGGGCCGAGGCATGCTTCGTGGGGCGCAGCGGTCGGCTACTCGCCGGTGGCGCCATCGATGGCCTCGCGGAGGAGATCCGCATGGCCGACGTGGCGGGCGTACTCCTCGATCACGTGCTCAAGGACGAACCGCACATCGGTGTCACCGAACTCCGGATTCGGCACGATGCGCGCGAGGTCGACGGTCACCTTCGCGAATACCTGCCGCGACTCCTCGCACGCCTTTAGGTAGTCCTCGTAGACGTCCCTGGCCGGCGTAGCGTCCGACTCGTCGTACCACTCGCCACCGTCAGCGGTGACGTAGGTCCGATAGGGGAAGAAGCGAGGCGTCGTGCCGGCCAACCTCCGCTGGAACCAGGCACGCTCAACCCCCTGCAGATGGCGCATGAGCCCCAGCAGGGTCAACGCCGACGACCTCACAGGACGTAGCCGCAGTTGTGCATCCGAGAGGCTCTCGCACTTCCACAAGAAGGTCGCTCGGTGGTAATCGAGATTCGAGGCGATTACCTCCAGCCACGGGCCCGATACTGCGCGCTCAGGCCGGACGATCTTCTGGACCACAATGTCGCTCACGCTGGAGTCTCCTTACCGGTCATCAAGCTTGGTCGAGTTCGTATGTGCCCACGATCCGAGGACTGAGCGGCGCCTCTACTGGCACCTCACGAGCACGTCCGCCCAAGAAGACCTCTCTTCGTATCGGAACTCATCGCTCGATGCCGCAACGGGAGTGGCCATCCACGCCTGCGAGTGGCCAGGTATCGCTGCGAGTCACAGGCGGCCTGAACGCAACCCGGCGAACCTATGCGGTCACAGCACTAGCTAGTCTGGTGAGCCGTCGGCGAGGTGCCTGCTGAGCAGGTCCTTTTCCCACGGCCCCCAGCCCGAACGACGCATGCGAGCATTCCCCGCACGTCGCTCTCCAGTGACTACGCCGTGAGTGCCGGGACGGGGTTCTTGCCGTGGATGTCCGCGTGACAACTTCCGCAGACCACAAGGGTTTTGCGGTGTCTTGCGGCCATGAGATCTGCCCACGGCGGCCGGTTGACTGATCGTCCGAGGTCTGCGAGCTTGGCAACGTGGTGAACTTCCACCTCGTCGATGCGCCCGCATGCCTCGCACCGTCCGGCGAGGAGCCGGGTGACCAGCTCCTTGCGTTTGGTGTTGACCGGGGCAAGCCGCCGGTCGGTGATGACCGTCTTCTTGTTCCGTCTCAGCGGGATCCCGCCGAATCGTCCGACCAGTGGCTTCCTGCCGGTGCGTTCGACGCGAGCCTCGAAGCACTTGCGCGATCCGGGGGGATCGCGAGGAAGTTCGCCAGCAGGTCGTGGCCTCGCGGCGTGAGAATGGATTCCGGGTGGGCCTGGATGCCGTGCACGGGGAGATGGCGGTGGCGCACGCCCATCAGCAGGCTGGCGGGCGTGCGGGCGGTGGGGGTGAGGACGCCGGGCAGGGTGGATTCGTCGGTGACCAGTGAGTGGTAGCGGCCGGCGGTGAGGAGTGGCGGCAGTCCGGCGAAGATTCCCTGCTGGTCGTGGTGGATGAGCGTGTGGCGTCCGTGGACCGGGCGGGGCGCGCGGACGGTGCGGCCGCCGAATGCCTCGCCGATGCACTGGTGGCCGAGGCAGACGCCGAGGATGGGCGTCACGCCGGCCAGCCGGCGGATGATGTCCACGCTGCGGCCCGCTGAGGCCGGGTCGCCGGGTCCGGGGGAGATGATCACGTGGTCGTAGCGGCCCGCGATCGTTTCCGGGTCCAGTGCGGGGTCGTCGTTGCGGAGGACGGTGGTGCGGGCGCCGAGTTCCTGGCAGTAGCGCGCGAGGTTGTAGACGAACGAGTCGTAGTTGTCGACCAGCAGCACGCGGGAGCGGGGCGGGGGCCGGCGCCGGGGCGGGGCGTGCGGCGTGTCCCGGAGGCGGGATTGCAGCCATGCGGTGAGCGGGCCGCGCGTCCATGCGCGCCCGGGCAGAGCGGTGCAGCCGGCGACGGGGGTCACGCCGCGGATGGCGTTGGTGAGGAAGACTTCCGTGGCGCGGGACAGGTCGGTGAGCGTCAGCCGGTGCTCATGGACCGGGATGCCTGCCTGGCCGAGGACATCGATCACCTGGCGCCGCGTCGTGCCGGGCAGCAGCCTGCCGTCCAGCCGGGGCGTGTGGACCCCGTCGTCGTCGGCCAGGAACAGCGACGCGCGGCCGGTTTCGAGCAGGTCCTGGTCGTCCATGATCAGGGCATCGCGTCCCGGGGGCCAGGGGGCGCCGTTTCCGTCCCGGTCGAGTATCGTCCGGTCGGCCCATTTGTGGACTCCCCATCCGCCGGGGACCTGGACCGGGACGAGCGTCACCGGCGGGCTGGCCGGGCCGGTGAGGGGCGTGAGGGTGATCGACTCGGTGTCCCGGCCAGGTGTCACGGTCACCCTGAGCCGGCCGCGGCCGGCGCACGTGCCGGCGCTGGCCCGGATGCGGTGCTCAAGCCCGTCTGGCAGGGCCGCGGAGTACAGGTCCCGGACGCTTGCGCTCAGCCGTCCCAGGTGCGCGGCCAGGTGAGGGACATTCCCCCTGGTGACGAGCATGGTCTCGAAGACCCCGAGGCCGGCCTGCGGCCGGCGCGTGGTGACCGCATCGTCGCGTCCGACAGCGGGGCGGGCGGTGCCGACCCGCCGTGGACCGGGCTGCCGGGTAGGGTCGTCTAGCGCAGATTCGTCCAGCGCGGCGCCGACGGCGGTCAGGAGGGGCTGCAGCTTGTCCAGGCACTCGCGCATCTCTTTGGCGGGATCGGAGTCCAGGACGATACCCCCGCCGACGCCGATCCACGCGGTGTCACCGAGGAACTCGAACGTCCGGATGGCGACGTTCATCTCCAGCCGCGCAGCGGACGCGTAGCCGATGGCTCCGGTGTAGGCCTCGCGTCCGGTGGTCTCCAGCTGGCTGATCAGCTCCATCGCGCGGACCTTCGGCGCGCCTGTGACGCTGCCGGGCGGGAAGGTGACGCGGACCAGCTGCGAGTCGGTGACGCCGGGGCGCAGGGTGCCGGAGATGTCGCGGACGAGATGCCACACGCCGGTGTGCGCCTCGGCCCGGGCCGTGGACGGCACGTGAACGGATCCGGGGAGGCAGACCCGGCTCAGGTCGTTGCGCATCAGGTCCACGATCATCGTGTTCTCGGCCTGGTCCTTCTGGGAGGACGCCAGGTCGCGCGGATCGGCCGAAAGCGGCGCGGTGCCCTTGATCGGCGAGGTCAGCACGGCCCGGCCGCGCCGGTCCAGGAACAGCTCCGGGGAGAAGCTGGCCACTGCGCCGTGGCTGGTGGTCACGTAGGCCGCGTACGCGGGCCGCAGCCCGCGGACGCCGCGGATGAACGCCTCCAGCGGATCCCCCTGGAACGCCGCCGCCGCCCGCAGGCAGATGTTGGCCTGGAAGATGTCGCCTGCGGCGATGTGCTCCAGGCAGCGGGCGACCGCGTCCTGATGCGCCGCGGGCGCGGGGGTCATCCGGAACGGGCCGAACTCGTAGCCACGGGAGGCCGGCGCTCGGCCGTGCAGCCGGGCGGTGACCTGGCGGTAATGCCGCTCGGCCCGGTCCGGGCCGGCCACCGATTCGAACCACCAGGTTCCCGCCCCCGCGTCGTACCGCAGCACGTGGTCGAAGTAGGACACCCGCAGCTCCGGCACCGGGGCCGGCCGCGGCGGCGGGGCGGGCAGGCGCTCGAGATCGCGGCCGAGCTGATAGCCCAGAACCCCGAACCAGCCGCCGCCGACAAACCCGGCGGGATCAGGCAGGGCGGCCGTGCCATCACCAGGACCGGCCGCGGCCGCGGGATGCTCGTCGATGTCGGCGATGGATGTGGCCGGCGCGACCGGGTCGGAGGTGATCAGCGCTCCGCCGCCCGCCCAGGAACCGATGAGGCCGGTAAGCCCGGGACGGCCGCCCAGCCGCGCAAGCACCTCCAGGGGTTCCAGGGCGCAGGCGACGCGCCGCTGGATAAGGCCCGCACTGTCGTCCGGCATATCTGTCCTCCGAGGCTTAGCGGTGCGGCGGCCAGGAAAGCCGGGCGAAGGCGCTGTGGTCGTGGATGCTTTCGTCGCTGGCCGCTTCCACGGTGAAGCGCGCGATCCAGGAGTCGGCGCGCAGCCGTTCGGTGACCCCGCGGGCCATGTCCTCGACGAACACCGGGTGGTCGTAGCCGTGCATGATGACCTGCCGCTCGTCGGCACGCTTGAGCAGCGGGAAGACCGGGCTGGACGCGGTCGTCTCGGCCGCGGTGATGAGGCCCTCCAGCCACACCGGCGCCTGGGCGGGGCCGACCCCGGCGGCTGGCTCGGCCTCGATGGTGATGTGGCTGCGCTGGTTGTGCGCCCCGTAGTCGCTGATGGCCTTGCTGCACGGGCAGACGCTGGTCACCGGGACACGCGCGCTGATCGCCAGGCGGACATCATCTCCGCGTGCCGACGCGGTGATCCCGCACTCATAGTCCATCATTGCGGTGGCCCCGCTGACCGGGGCGCTGCGCCGCAGAAAGTACGGGAACCTCAGGTGCAGGCGGGCGGCCGGGCTGCCGAGCCGGTCCTGCAGCGCCGTGAGGATCACGGGGATGGTCTGGGGCGTCACCTCGCCCGCATGGGCGTCGAGAACCTCGACGAACCGGCTGAGGCGGGCGCCCTTCTTCTCCGGCGGGAGCGAGACCGATAGCGTCACGCCGGCCACCGTGTCCTGCTTGCCGTGGCCGGCGTCGAACACCGAGACCGGGTAACGGACCCCGGTGATACCCACCTCGTCAAGCCCGATCCCGCGGTCATCGGGCCAGCTCTGCACGTCAGGAATCATCATCAGCCCTCTTCCGGCCGAGCCGTGTCCACGCTCGATGCCGTCCACGCGGCGGCCACCCGCACGGCATCGAGCGTGGCGGTCACGTCATGCACGCGGACGCAGTACGCGCCCGCGGCGGCGGCCAGCGCGGAGACGGCCGCGGTGGCCATGTCCCGCGCCGACGGCGGCGGGGTATTGCCGCCCGGGCCCGGCAGCGCGCCCAGGAACGACTTGCGGGACGCTCCGATCAGCACCGGCTGGCCCAGCGCCCGCAGTTCGCCGAGCCGGTTCAGCAATTGCCAGTTGTGCGCGGGCCGTTTGGCGAAGCCGAGGCCGGGATCGAGCACGAGCTGCCGGCGGTCGATGCCGGCCCGCAGGAGCGCGTCCAGCCGGGAGCGGAGCTCGGCGGCGACCTCGGCGACGACATCGGCGTAGACCGCGCGCTGCTGCATGTCGCGGCTGGGGCCGCGCCAGTGCATCGCGACATAGGGGACGCGCGCCCCGGCGGCCAGCGCGGCCATCGCCGGGTCGGCGAGCCCGCCGCTGACGTCGTTGATGCCCGCTGCCCCGGCCGCCAGCGCCGCCTCGGCCACCCGGGAGCGCGTGGTGTCGATGGTCACCGTGAGGCCCGCCCCGGACAGCTCGCGGATCACGGGCAGCACCCGCCGCAGTTCCTCGGCTTCCCCGGTGCGGCCAGCGCCGGGCCGGGTCGATTCACCGCCCACATCGATGATGTCCGCCCCGGAGCGGGCCAGCGCCAGGCCGTGCTCCACGGCGCTCGCCGCAGCCAGGCAGGCCCCGCCGTCGGAGAAGGAATCAGGCGTGACGTTGACGATCCCCATCACCAGGCAGCGGTCCCGGCGGGGAAACCCCGGGACATCCTGGCGCGGCTGGGCAGCGGGGCGAGGCCGGGAGGCGGCGGGCGCGGTCAGGGTGTCGGCGGTCATGGAAGCACTCCGGACGGGCGTTCGAGGGCGGCGGCTCTGAGGGGGGGGCGATGAGATATAGCGAGCCCGTGGCGACGACCAGGCCGCGGCGGCCCGCCGCGGTCACCGCGGCCGAAAGGGCCTGCGCGGGCCGCCTGACGGGTGTGACGGGCACCCCGAAGCCGCGGACCACCCCGGCAAGGAGATCGGCCGACATTGCCCGCGGGGAAGCCGGTTCGGTGGTGACGACGAGGTCCGCGGACCGGACCCCGGCCTGGTCAAGGAACTCGACGGGGTCCCGGCCGGCCAGGGTGCCGTAGACCAGGATCCGGGGCGTGACGGAGGCAAAGCTCTCCTCGATGGTCCGGCGCAGCGCCGCCGCGCCGGCCGGGTTGTGCGCGCCGTCCAGGGCCACGACCGGGCTGGTCCGGACGATCTCGAAGCGTCCGGGAACCTGCGTGCCGCCCAGGGCGGCGGTCACGGCGGCCGCGGGGATCGGCGCCCCGGTGAACGCCTCGGCGGCTGTCAGCGCCAGCAGCGCGTTGTCACACTGATGCGCGCCGAACATGCCGACTGCGATCCCGGCCCGCGTCCCCCAGAGGTTGACGAGATCGACCAGGGAACCAGCCGGGGTAACGCGGCGGTTGCGCCAGGACATCTCCTGGCCCGCGGCCAGGATGCGGGCCGGGTGCTGTGCCTCGAAGATGGCCCGGAGCCCCGGGTCCCGCTCCCCCAGGACGAGGGTGGCGCCCGGCTTGATGATGCCCGCCTTCTCCGCCGCGATCCCCGCCCGCGTCGGGCCCGCCACGTCCGTGTGGTCCAGCTGCACGTTGGTGACCACGGCCACCGCCCCGTCGGCGACGTTCGTGGCATCCCAGCGGCCCAACATCCCCACCTCGATCACGGCCACGTCCACCCCGGCCGCGGCCAGCAGCCACAGCGCGGCGGCGGTCACTGCCTCGAACCAGCTCGGCGTGACCCCGGCCCGCACGGCCGCCTGCCTGACCCGGTCAACAGCCCCGGCCAGGGCCTCGTCCGCGACGGGCTTCCCGCCGATCGTGACGCGCTCGGCCAGCCGGGTGACATGCGGGCTGGTGTAGGTCCCGACCCGCAGTCCCTGGCCGCTCAGCAAGCTGGCGATCATCGCGGCCGTGGAGCCCTTCCCGTTCGTGCCGGTCAGGTGAATGACCGGGTAGGCGCGCTGCGGGTCGCCCAGCGCGCCGGCCAGGCGGGCCATCCGCTCAAGCGTGGGCTGCTCCAGCCGGCCGGTCTGCTCATAGCCGGTCAGCCCGTCCAGGTACGCCATGGCCGCGACCGCGTCCACGGCGCCGCAGGTGCAGGTCATTGGAAGACCACGGTCCGTGACGTCGCAAAACGGTGCAGAAGCACGCGGTCGGTGAGAGTCAGGCCGGACCGTTCGAGATCATTGGGTTCGGCGCCGAACAGTCGCATATCCAAGCCGAAACTACTGGTCATCGCGGCTGTCATCGGAAGACGACGGTCCGCTTGCCGTCGAGCAGGACGCGGTTTTCGGTGTGCCACCGGACGGCGTGCGCCAGGGCCAGGCACTCGGTGTCCCGTCCGATCGCGGTGAAGTCCCCGGCGGTCATCGAGTGGTTGACAGGCGTCACGGTCTGCTCGATGATCGGTCCCTCGTCCAGGTCCGCGGTCACGTAATGGGCGGTGGCGCCGACGAGTTTGACGCCGCGTTCGTAGGCCTGGAAGTAGGGGCGGGCGCCCTTGAAGCTGGGGAGCATGGAGTGGTGGATGTTGATCGCCCGGCCTTCCAGCTGTCGGCATAGGTCGTCGGACAGGATCTGCATGTAGCGGGCGAGGACGACCAGGTCGGCCCGGTGCTCGTCGGCGAGCCGGAGCAGCTCGGCCTCGGCCTTGGCCTTGTCGGCGGGGTCGACGGGCACGTGGTAGAACGGGATCTCGTAGTCGTCGGCCAGGGGCGCGAGGTCGGGGTGGTTGGACACGACCGCGACGATGTCGATGTTGAGCCATCCGGTGCTGGCCCGGAACAGCAGGTCGTTGAGGCAATGGCCGTACTTGCTGACCATGATGAGGACCCGCTGGCGCTGCGCGGCGTCGGTGAGGTTCCAGGTCATGCCGCAGGGCTCAGCGACCTCGGCGAAGTCCTTCCGTAGCGCCCCAGCGTCGAGCGGGCTGCCCGACGCCGACTCGAACTGGACCCGCATGAAGAACATGTCGGCCTGCCGGTCGTCGAACTGCTTGTTCTCGATCACGTTGGCGTCGTGATCGACGAGGAAGCTGGAGATGGCGTGGAGGAGGCCGGGCCGGTTGGCGCACGACACTGTGAGCACGTACTCGGTCCCCGGCGCTAGGGTGATGGCGGCCATGATGAGGATGCTCCTTCCTGACGAGACGACCGGGTCACGCGCAGCGCTGCCGGGCGGCGTTCCTGGCCGCAGCGACCGTGTTGCGGATGACCCACACGTCGGTGACCGGGCCGATCCCGCCGGGAACCGGCGTGATGGCCCGCACCCGGGGGGCGACCGCGTCGTAGTCCACGTCGCCGACCAGGCGGCCGTTGCCGGTGGCGGGGTCGGTGACCTGGTTGATGCCGACGTCGAGGACGACCGCGCCCTCGCGGACGTGCTCGGCGCGGATGAGCCCAGGCACGCCGGCGGCGACGATGAGGACGTCGGCCCGGCGGGTATGCAGGCCGAGCCGGCCCGAGCGGCTGGCCCACTCATCGACCGACTCCACCGCCGCCTGCCGGCCATAGGCCAGGGACACGGCGGGCTTGCCGACGTTATTGGACCTGCCCACGACGGTGATCAGGGACCGGTGGTAGAACGCGGCCGGGTCCTCCCCGGCGGCGGCCAGCCACTCATCCAGGACTGTCTCCGGCTGTTCGGTATTTCCGACCGCGGTCACCGCGCGGCCCCGGAAGAGGCCGCCGTGATATCCCGCTGCCACCGGACGGTCTCCTCGACCTGGTTGAACGAGAACAGGTGCAGCCCCTCGATCCCCAGCTCCGGCGACGTGACCGCATCGCCAATCTCCAGCAGCAGGCTCTCGGGCCGGTAGGCGCCGCCCTTCAGGACATTGCCGATGAACCCGTGCTGCTTGGCGAGGTACCGCACCGAGGTGCCGACCCCGATCTGCGGCCCCAGCTTGATCAGCTTGGTCACCTGCATCGGGGCGGCCAGCCCGATAAGCAACGGCAGCGTGATGCCCTCACCGCGCACCCGCCGCAGCCACGACACCAGCACCTCGGGGCTGAAGCACAGCTGGCTCACCATGTACGCGGCATAAGGCTGCTTATCGCGCAGCGCCTCAGACAGCGCCGCGTCGCTGATCTTCGGGTGCCCCTCGGGATAACACGCCACGCCGATCCGGCGCAGCCCATGATCCATGCGCTGCATGGCCTCAAGGACCTGCAGCGAAGAGTCATACGGCCCCGCGGGCGGCGTCACGTCCCCCCCGATGAGGTACAGCCGGCTGATCCCCAGCTCCCCCAGCCGGCCGATGAACCTGCGCAGCTCCTCCTCGCCGGTCAGCTGCCGCGCGGCCAGGTGCGGGACAACGTTGAACCCCGCCCGCACCGCCCGCTCGGCAAACTCCAGGGTCCGGCCCAGGCCCAGCTTCGCCGAGGTGGTCACGGAGACCGTCGTTCCCTCGGGAATCGCCTTCAGTTTCTCATCCGCGCTGCGCAGCGGGATCACTTCGATGGCAGCGTCGCCGATAAGTGACCGGACCGCTGCCCCGCTCGCCGGATCTCCTGCCGTTCCGGGGGACGTGTGCACTGCCATCAGATCCCCTCCCGTCGCATCTCGAAGTTCTCGTTGCCGAGGTAGGTGACGTTCACGCGGGTGCCTGCCGGGAGCAGGGCGCGTGCTTCGTCGAGGAGGGAACGTCTTTCCCGGTCATCTCAGGCGACAAGCCGTCGAGGATGTCATAGGACATGGTGCGGGGACCTCCGGTCCGTGGATTCAGTGGCCGCCGCCCTGATCTCGGCGGCGGAGACGGTGTTGGAGAGAAGGGCGGCGATCGTCATCGGGCCGACGCCGCCGGGGACCGGTGTCAGGTACCCGGCCACGGCGGAGACCTCGTCGAAGGCGACGTCGCCGGCCAGCCCGTGACTGGTGCGGTGGATGCCGACGTCGATGACGGCCGCGCCGGGTTTCACGTGCCGCGCCGTGATCAGCGCGGGCCGGCCGGCCGCGACGACCAGGATGTCGGCCTCCCGGGTGACCGCCTCGAGGTTCCGAGTGCGGGAGTGGGCGATCGTGACGGTGGCGTCACGCCCGAGCAGGAGCTGCGCCATCGGCTTGCCGACCAGTTCGGAGCGGCCGACCACGACGACGTGCGCGCCGGCCAGGCCGACGTCGGCGGAGTCCAGCAGCTCGATGACACCGCTGGGGGTGCACGGCCGCAGGCCGGGCAGCCCCCGGGCGAGCAGGCCCTGGCTCAGGGTGGTGAGCCCGTCGACGTCCTTGTCCGGGGGGATGAGGTCGACCAGCGCCGGCCCGTCCAGATGCTGGGGGACGGGCAGCTGGAGCAGGATGCCTGACACCCGGTGGTCGGCGCCGAGATCGGCGATGACGCCGGCCAGGTCGTCTGGCGCGGACCGTGCGTCCAGGTGCCGGTGGAAGTCCGCAATGCCAGCTTCCGTGGCTGCCCGGCGCTTGTTGCGCACATACACCTCGCTGGCCGGGTCGTCGCCGACCAGGACGGTGGCGAGCCCCGGGGCGACGCCGTGGCGGGCACGGAACGCGGCCGCGCGGCCGGCGGTTCGGGCACGGCTCGCCCGTGCGACGGCGGCACCGTCGATGATCGCGGCGGTCACGACGCGAGCACGACCGTCGAGTTGCCGTCCCGCAGCACGCGGTCCCCGCAATGCCAGCCGACGGCACGGGCCAGGACCGTGCGCTCGACATCGGCACCGCGCCGCATCTGGTCACGCACCGAGTCGGCGTGGGTGACGCGCACCACGTCCTGCTCGATGATCGGCCCCTCATCGAGATCCTCGGTGACGTATGCGCCGCGGCGCCGACGAGCTCCACCCCGCGGACCTAGGCCTTCTGGCACGGGCCGGCCCCGATGAACGCCGGCAGGAAGGAATGGTGGATGTTGATGATGGGCACCCCGACCTCGCGGATGAAGTCGTCGGAGATGATCTGCATGTACCGGGCGAGGATGACCAGGTCGACGTTGCCCTTCAGCAGCCGGAGAGGTTCCCGCTCCGCCGCCTTCTTGTCCCCGTTCTCGACGGGAACGGAGAAGTACGGGACGTTGAACTGGCGGACCTCCTCGGCGAGATCGGGGGTGATGGGAGACCACCATCGCGACGGACATGTTCAGTTCCCCGCGGCGCTGCCGCCACAGCAGGTCAAGCAGGCAGTGATCAGTCTGCGACGCGAAGATCGCGACCCGCTTGGACCTGGCGGCCTCGACGAGGCTCCGTTGCAGGCCGAGGTCCGCGCCGATCCGCTCTTGCAACACGGCCTCCAGGTCAGGCCGCACGACGGCGAGGCCGTGGATGCGAAAGACCGTCCGCTGGAAGAACCGCCCCCCGGATGGGTCAGTGGAGTACTGGTCGAGGGAGACGATGTTCGCGCCCGCCGCGGTCAGCGCGGCGGAGACGCCCGCCACGACGCCGGAGCGGTCCTGGCCGTGGACGATAAGGCGTCCCTCGTCCCCAGTGCGCCCCGTGTCCGCTGAGGTTCCGGCGTCAGCCGTGGGCGTCACCGCTGCGGCTCCTTTTGATGTCATCGTGTCCAGGGCCTCGTCAGTGCTTCTTGAGCGGGGGCGCGGTGTGGACGGTGGCGCGGATGCCACGGGTCTTGTGGGCCTCGACGCGCGGCTTGACTCCGATCGCGGACTCGTTGCCCCACAGCACCTCGACCTCGGTGCCTTCCTTGGCGTACTGATCGTCGATGAGGCCGGTTGGAACCCAGCCGCCGAAGTTGGTGATGTACACCGGCCAGTTGGCGACCCCGATCTGCGTGCCGCTGACCCGGACCTGGTCGTAGTGGGCCATGGCGTAAGCAGCAGAGGGCATCTCCATGAACTTGGCGCCGTTCGGGGCGTCGAAGAGGCTGCTGGTGATCGCGTCGCCGGCGTCCTGGTCGTTCCAGCGCAGGAACACCTTGGTCTTGTGCGGCTCGTCCTTGCGGGCCAGGAGCCCGTCACGGCCGACGAACTCGTGCTCGAAGTGGATGAGATGCCCGTAGCCGAGGTCCCAGGGGGTGAGGTAGTAGTCGCGGATGTCGTCGGACTCCAGGCTGCCGCCGATGGAGGCGCGGCCCTCGAAGCTCGCGGCGGGCAGGTGCTGCCGGTAGGCCCGCAGCTCGTCGCCGAGGTAGACCGCGGGGACCGGCATGGGGAACCATCCGGAGGCTTGGGCGACCGTCGCGTAGGCGAGCGAGCCGCCCATGCGCATCCCGAACTCCTCGCCGGCATGCACCAGGGCGTCCAGCACACGCTGACTCTCGGCGACCGGCCCGGTCATCTCCAGGCCGGTGTGCTCCTGTCCGGGGACGCCCATCATCGTGTGGTTGAGCGCGCGGATCGGCACGCCTGCGATCTGGAACTCGCCCATCTGGAAGAATTTGATGTGGTCGATCGCGTCGCCCGCGGCCTTGCGGATGATGTCGAGGCTGCGGGGACCCTGGAGCTGATAGCGGAACTTCTTGCGCGGATTGGGGTTGAAGGGGGTCGCCGGGTCCGCTTCGACCTCAACGTCGTAGTCGCCGCTCTGCGCGCGGAAAGCCAGCCAGTCGGAGGCGGGAGGCGTGCCGACAAGCACATACCGGTCGTCCTCGAACCCGAAGACGATCCCGTCACCGATGATGTCGCCGTCGGGGTTGACCGCGACCAACTGCTTGGCGCGGTTGCGCCCGAACGTCGCGAAGTTGTTCACCGCACTCTCCGAGAACAGCCGCTTGACGTCCGGGCCGGTGAAGTAGATGTCTTGCATGTGGAACGACTGGTCGAACAGGGTCGCCGTGGTGGCCCACGCCGTCTGCTCGTCGCGCCAGTTGCTGAACTGCTCCCGGAAGGGGAAGAGATAGGGCTCAGTCGGGTCCTCGCGCAGCATCCTGGCCGGGTTGCCGCCTGCCTGCCTGATCTTGTCCTCAAGGCTGAAGAACGTCATCACCCTGGTCTTCCTGTGCGGTTGAGTGGCTGGGCTCACACGCTAGGAAGCCCGGAGATGGCGGAACAGCCGGAACGCGAACGGCCTAGAGCCGATCCGCGAAAGGGATTGACGCAGCGTCAGGAACGCAGCGTCTGGGCAGGCGACTCGCCGAACAGCTCACGGTAGGCGCGGGCAAACCGGCCGTGGTGGGCAAAGCCCCACTTGCCGGCGATGGCGCTCACGGTGGTGCAGCGAGCGTCGGCGCGTGCCAGTTCCTCGTGCGCGCGCGAGGCGGGAGGTGCGCAGGTACTCATGGGGGGTGGTGTCCAGCTCGCGCCGAAACCCGAGCTCGAGCGCGCGCAGGCTGATGCCCAGCTCGGCAGCAAGGTCAAGAATTGACCGCTCCGCGAACTGCTCCGCGGCCACCAGGCGCAATGCCGCCTGGACCTTGGCGTCCGAGGCGAGCACGGCCGGCTCCCGCAGCCGCGCGGAGAAGGAGTACGGCACGGCGAGCAGCGTCGTGACGAGCATCTGCTGAGCGAGCACCCGGGACTGCGTGGCCGGGACCGCCTCCGGGGAACCGAACTCATCGAAGGCGCGGGCGATGATCTGAACCTGAATCCACCGGCGGTATTCCGGTGGGCGGTTTCGGGTTATTTCGGCGCGGGGTTCCAGGCGGGTTTCCGCTGGTGGGCAGGGGTGAGTGCCGGGTGGCCGTCCCGGTGGCGGGGTCTCCGAGGTCCTTGGGCGTGGGTGGGTGGGCCTGCTGAGCGGATCAGGTCCGTAGCTTGCAGCCGACCGCCGTCCACAGGCTGGTGAAGGCGTCCTGCCACGGCCAGCGTTCGGGCAGGTGGAAGGTCAGGGTGCGGGCTCGGGCAGCCAACCGTGCTGGTACGGCCAGGAGTTGGCAGCGGATGGTGCCCGTGCGGGCCTTGGCATGGAACGCCGAGGCGAGCGTGCCCAGGGCGCGGGTGAGATTGTGGGCGAGCACGGCCAGGGTGAGCCAGGCAGCGTTCGCGGTGAACTTCCCCGACGGCAGATGGCCGAGAGCTGAGTCCTCCAGATCGGCGAAGACCTGTTCCACTACGGCGTGCGCACGGTGGCACCGCTCCGCTTCGACCAGCGCGTAGGGGCTGTCGGTGAACACCGCATGGAAGCGCCAGACCTTGAACAACTCGCCCTGTCTGTCCGGGATATGGGCGTCGTTCAGTCGTCGCACCCGGCGGACCAGGAGCCGGGCGGTGGCGCGGTACTTCTTGGCCTTGCCGGTGAACGCGGTGTACTCGACCTCGGCGACCTCCGCGTCGGAGATCCAGCGCTCCTCGTCCTTGTCCCAGATCGCCTTGGGGTACTTGATCGGTGTCCAGGCGGTCTCGGGGATGGTGGCGATGAGTTCGCGGACCTTCTTGCGCTGGGCGACGGCCAGGGAGAAGCGGGCCTTGTGACGGCGGCAGACGGCGACGACCTTGTGGGAGAAGAACGCCGAGTCGGCGCGGACAACGACCATGCCGGTGGCGCCCATGGCCCGTACGGCCTTGATGGCCTCGGCGATCAGCGTGGCGGCACCCTTGGCCGAGCCGGCCGAGCCCTTGCGCAGCCGCTCGGCGACGACGACCGGGGCGGCGAGCGGGGTGGAGGCGACCACGATCTGGAAGTGCAGGCCCCTGACCTTGGTGTAGCCGTGTTCGGCACCCTGCTTGGCGGCGCCGTAGACCTGCTTCACCTTGGAGTCGATGTCCAGGTAGACCACCTGGTCCGCGCCGGGCAGCAGCTGGCAGTGCCCGGCCAGTCGGCACGTGAACGCGCGGGCGGCGGACTGCAGTTGGCGCACATGGCCCCAGGTGAACGCGCGCAGGAAGCTGCCGAGGGTGGAGGGGGCACGCATCCCGGCGAACGCCTTGGCCATCGCGCCGTGCCGCAGTACGTCGGTGTCGTCGATGCTGTCCGCGCCCGCGAGCATCGCGGTGACCAGCGACATCACCTTCGCGTCCGGTGCGGCCCCGGCCCCGTTGCCCGCATGGTCCAGGCGGACCCTGGTGCGGACCAGCTCGGGCAAGCCACACCGCTCGGCCAGTCGGACCGCAGGCGCCAGCCCGCCGTGCGCGATCAGGTTCGGATCGTCGAAGGCGGCGAACGTCACCGCGGGGCTGTGGGAGGATTTCACTTACGAGGTGCCTTGCTGGTCGGGCCTGGTGGAAGCGTGAGAACTCCCATCATCCCAGCTCAGCGGGCACCTCTGTGCGTCAGCCCTCCCCACGGCCCATCACCGATCGGTGGATCCAGGCTGAACGGCCCCGTAGATCGCGAACCCCTCCGCGCCCGAAATCGGTGCCGATGCCACGCGCACCCGTTCCTGTCCCGTCCGCGGCAGGAGGATGCGGAGAGCGCTTGTCAGCGCGGCGCACTCCAGCCACGCCATGATGACCCGGGTCGAGGCGGGCCAACTGATGTCCACAGGCTGGTCGTTGCCCACGATTGTCATTGTCCGGTACGGCCGCGCGAAGACTGTCGTGTCGGCCAGCCGCACCCGTAGCGAGCCTGACAGCTGGATGACGATGCCGCGTGGGCCACGCTCATGGCAAGAATGCGGCGCAAGACGCTCATCGTCTGCGGCGCGTGCCATCAGGATCTAGCCAGGGGACGCGCTTTAGCGGCGTGGGGAATGGCTTCTCTGGGCTGGTCTGACATCAACTTTCCCCACGGATCTGCGCTGTTCACCTGTACCGCATCCTTGCCACACTAGACCTGCCGCGTTTGTATAGTGATTGTGTGGCTGTGACCAGGAAGGTTCGCCGGTTCTCCGGCGGTGTGTATGACCTCGGGCTCCATGTGGTGTGGTGCCCGAAGTACCGCCGTGCGGTCCTCGGCGGACGGGTCGCGGTCCGGCTGCGTGAGCTGATCGAGCAGAAGGCCGCCGAGCGCGGGTGGGAGATCATCGCCCTTGAGGTGATGCCCGACCACGTTCACCTGTTCGTCAAGCACGATCCCAAGTCGTCGGCGTCGTATGTGGCCAACCAGTTCAAGGGCTTCACCTCCCGCGTGCTGCGGGATGAGTTCCCGCACCTGAAGTCGCGGATGCCCACGCTGTGGTCGTCGTCGTACTTCACCGCCTCGGTGGGCGCGGTCAGCGCCGCCACGGTGGAGAAGTACATCAACACCCAGTGGGAGAGGCCCTGGGAGAAGGACAAGGAGGCGCGACCTTGATACGCGCCTTCACGTTCCGCCTTCGCCCCACCGTCCGCCAGGCCCAGGCTCTGTCCGAAATGCTGCGCGATCACCGCTCGCTCTACAACGGCGCGTTACAGGAGCGCCGCGACGCCTACCGGCACGCCTCGAAGACCAGCGTCACCTACGGAGACCAGTCCGCCCAGGTCAAGGAGATCCGGGCGTTCGACCCGCAGCGGCAGGGCCGCTGGTCCTTCTCCAGCCAGCAGGCCACCTTGCGGCGCCTGGACAAGGCGTTCACCGCGTTCTTCCGCCGGGTCAAGGCCGGTCAGACACCCGGATACCCGCGCTACAAGGGCGCCGGGCACTTCGACACGGTGACCTTCCCCAAGGACGGTGACGGCTGCCGCTGGAACTCCACACCGCACGACCCGGTCACCCGCGTGCGGCTGCAAGGCCTCGGACACGTCCGTGTGCACCAGCACCGGCCCGTGAAGGGCCGCGTGAAGACAGTCTCCGTCAAGCGTGAGGGCAAGCACTGGTACGTGATCCTCGCCTGTGACGACGTGCCCGCCGAGCCGCTTGACCGGACGGGAGCGATCGTCGGCATCGACCTGGGTGTGACGCACTTGATGACTACCAGCGAGGGCGTGCACGTCGCCAACCCGCGCTTTCTCCAAGCGTCCGCCGATGCCCTGGCCGAAGCCCAGCGGGCACTCGACGCCTTCCCCCAACGCACCCGTCGGCGCACGAAGAAGCACCGGGCAGCAGCGCGGAAGGTCGCCAAACTGCACGCCAAGATCCGGCGCCAGCGTCTCGACCACCACCACAAGAGGGCCCTCGATCTCGTGCGCGAGCACGACGTGATCGGACACGAGCAGTTGAACACAGCGGGCATGACCCGCGCCCCGAAAGCCAAGCCCGACCCGGACAACGACGGGGCGTTCCTTGCCAACGGTGCCGCCGCCAAAGCAGGCTTGAACCGAAGCATCCTCGACGCGGGTTGGGGGCAGTTCCTGGCAATCCTGGCGAACAAGGCTGAAAGCGCCAGTCGTCGAGTGATCCCCGTTAACGCCCGCAACACCTCCCGTACCTGCCCCCAATGCGGGCACGTCGCGAAGGAGAACCGCACCACACAAGCGACGTTCGAGTGCACCTCGTGCGGCTTCCTCGCGAACGCCGACCACGTAGGCGCGCTGAACGTCCTCGACAGGGCCGGGCTGGCCCTCTGCGCGGCGGCCTAGCCACCGACACAGGAAGCCCACGCGTTTACGACTCCGTTGGGAAATCCGCAGAACGGCTCTTGCGAGCGGGTCATGCCGCGGGGGTGAGGCGTGCTAGGTGGGAGACGCGAGTGGGGTGTCGTTCAGCCAGGCGTCGACGCGGGTGATGTTGAGGGCGGCGGAGAGGATGTTCGCGAGGTGGGTTTTGCTCTGGCCTCGGTAGGGAGTGCGTCGCAGGTGGGTGCGGCGGACGGCCTGGGAGATGGTGCCCTCAACCCCGGCGCGAACGTCGTAGCGTTTCTTCCAGAGGTCGGTCTGCTGTTCGGCGCGTCGTTCTTCGAGGATCTGCTGCTGCTCGCGGGGCAGCAGGGTGAGGCTGCGGCCCCACTTGCCGTTGGCTGCCTTGGTGCACCTTGGTTTCAGCGGGCAGGCGATGCAGTCGGCGAGCGCGAAGTGCACCCGGACGATGGGAGTGCCGCTGGCCTTGCGCTGCTGGGACCAGCTGGCACTGGTCGCCCCCTGGGGGCAGATGACTTTCCTGGCCTGCCAGTTCGTGGTGAAGGCGGCCTGGGTCAGGTCCGGTGCCTGTGCATCACGTCCGCTGTGGTGGGTGTCAGTGCCGACGGGGCCGACCAGGTTGATGCCGTGATCCTCGCGGGCGGCCAGGATGTGGGCGGCGGTGACATGTCCGGCGTCGATCACATGCTCACGCGGCTTCAGCACCCGCTCGGCCAGATGGTGGTGGATGGTCGCGGTGACCTCGGTGTCGTTGACGGTGGCGTTCGTGGTCTCCACGTTGGTGATCAGATGCGGTGCGTCCGGCTCGCAGGTCTCACTCAGATGGACGTCTACAACGCAAAAGGCAACTTCGAGTTCGAGGTCATGGCGGGTCTGACTGCTGATCTCCGAACCCGGTCGCCCAGGGGTGCAGACGCTTGACGTGCCCGACGCTACGTTCGAAGTGCAGGTCGTGCTCCCGATGTCGTCTTGCGGGGCCGGTCGTGTGCGGGGCAGCCACCATCGATTGGGAGCATCGATGGACGACCCCGAGATCACGTTCGAGTTCGTCTTCGATCGGCTCGGCGCGGCGGAGCTCGCCACCGCCTACCAGATCCTCGTCCCCCTGCGGGGACGCCGCCCAGGCCAGCGAGGTAACGGCCATGATCCATGCAGCGCTCTACGCCCGAGTGTCCTCGACACGGCAGACTGCACCGGGCCCGCAGCGGGGCGACCAGTGTTCTGGGCAGGGCTCCGTACGGCTACCGCTACCTGTCCCGGGCCGAGTACGGAGCGGCCGCCTATGCGGTGGTCGAGGCCGAGGCCCTGGTGGTGGCACGGATCTTCCACCGGTACGCCGTCGGCGGGATCTCCATGCGGGCACTGGCCCGGGAACTGACAGCCGGCCAGATCCCCTCGCCGAAGGGCAACCCGCAGTGGGACGCCGGCACGCTGGGCCGATTGCTGCGCAATCCCGCCTACATGGGACGGGCAGCGTTCGGGAAGACCCAGACCGCATCGGCCGCACCGCGGGCCAACCGGACCTCCCGGCTTGCCGGACAAAGCGTCCCAGCGCAGGCCGGCGTGGTTGCCCGGCCCCGCGAGGAGTGGATCGACATCCCGGTTCCCGCGCTGGTCAGCGAGGACGTCTTCGCACTGGTCCAACGGCGGCTGGCCGAGAACGCGAAGTTTTCCCCGCGCAACACCAAAGCGCCCGCGCTCCTGCAGGGACTGCTGGTGTGCGACATCTGCGGATACGCCTACAACCGGACCTCGCAGGGGCCGGGCCCGAAGAAGTACCACTACTACCGCTGCCCCGGCACCAACGGCTGGGAGCTGCCCGGAGGCGTGAGGGTCTGCACAAGCCGCCCGCTGCGGGCCGACGCCCTCGACGAACTCATCTGGGAGAAGGTGGTCGCCCTGCTGTCCGACCCGGCACTGGTCCGCGACGAGCTGGAACGGCGCCTGGAGCGGATGCGCGACGCCGACCCGGTCCAGGCCCGCCAACAGCGGTTGCACCAGGAGATCGCCAGGGTCGAAGCCCAGATCAACCGCATGGTCAACGCCTATCAAGAAGAGCTGGTCACCCTGCAGGAGCTTCGCGACCGGATGCCCACACTACGGACCAAGCGACACACCCTCCAAAGGCAACTGGATGCACTGGCCGCCCAGCTCGTCGACCAACAGGCCTACCTCAAACTCGCCGAGAACCTGGAGGCGTTCCTGTCACGGCTGCGCGAGAACGCCAGGACCAGCTCGATCCTCGACCGACAACGCGTCCTGCGCGCGGTGGTCAAAGAAATCCGGATCGGCCCCGACAGGATCACCATCAAGCACTCGATCCCGTCCACGAGTTCGGACCCCACCCCGGGTTACCTATTGCGTTGTAGGAGTCTGGACTTTGTAACCGCACCAGCCTGCCCCGCGTTTGATGCCGTAGTGGGCGTCGGTGTCATAGGGGGAGGACAGCCTGTCTCTGGCTGGCGGGAGGTCCTTGCCCTCCCGCCAGCGCACCTCCTGTCCGTCCCTGTGATACTGCTCTGCCCAGGCCCGGCGAAGGATGCCCACTGCCGGGATCTCGCGCAGCCAGGCCGGCGCGGCCGGGCCATCGATGGCGTCCAGGAGAGCGAACCCGTCCCGCCCGACCTGCTCGGCCCATTCCCGGCGGACGTTCTCCCCTTTCGGGAAGCGGTAGTTGTCGACCTTGGCCCCATACCGCTCCACCCACGCGGGGCTGATCAACGGCGTCAGCCAGTCCGGAGCGGCCGCCGCCAGCGCTTCCAGCGCTGTCCGCAGTGTCTCGCCGACGAACTCCATCCGGTTCAGCGTGCGCACCGCTGCCAGCACGTGCGTGGAGTCGGTGCGCTGTCGGCCACCGGCCCGCAGCAGTGCGGCCTCCGACAGCCGGGCCAGCACCACCTCCAGGACCCGCTCCTCCAGCCCGTGCGTGATCAGACGGGAGCGGAAGTCACCCAGGACAGTGAAGTCGAACCCCGGATCATCCAGCTCCAAGCCCAGCAGGAACTTCCAGTCCATGCGCGCTCGCACCTGGTCAGCGGCCTGCCGGTCGGAGAGTCCTTCGGCATACTGCAGCACCGGCACCAGTGCCAGGGCCCCTGGCGAGATCGCGGGCCGGCCCCGGTCGGGAAAGGCCTCGACGAAGTCCTCGTCCGTGAACAGTGCGCCGAGAGCTTCCCGGATCCGGATGGCCAAGGTCCCCTTGGGAAACGAGGCCCGGACCACCCGCGCCGTCAGCTCAGGCACCCCTTCATCCGACCGCGCCTCCAGCGACATCCCAATCCCCCTATCCCGCCAACGACCATAGCCACCAGCAAGACGAACGACACAGGCACGCTCGAATCTCGCTTTTCCCAACGGAGTCGTTTACGCGTGGGTGGAGTCACGTAGACGATCTTGAGCAGCATCCGGCAAGCTAACCAGCGCCATGTCAAGTCCGCCGGCGACAACGCAGGTCAGCCACACAATCGAGTATTCGAGCGGTACAGGTCAGCACAGGCCTGCCGCAGCGTCTCGGACGGCAGCACGCCGTAGGTTTGCCGATACCGGGCCGCGAACCGGCCGTTGTGCCCGAAACCCCACCGCATGGCGACGTCGGCGACCATGACCCGGTCCGCGGGATTGGCCGCCTGCAGCTCACGGTGCGCCTTGGCCAGCCGCTCGCGTTGCAGGTAGACGTACGGACTGACGGCCATCGACCGGCGGAACGCCAGCTCCAGGGTGCGCACCGTCACACCCGACAGCCGCGCCAGATCGGCGATGGTGTACCGTGCGTAGGTCTCGGCGTCGATGAGCTCGACGGCGGTCCGCACGTCCGTGGGTCCAGGTCGGCTGGCCGGCCCGCCGTGCATGACCTCGTCGAGGTAGTTGTGCTCCAACCCCAGCAGAACGGCAGTAGCCGCGTGGTCGGCCAGTTGCCGGACGACCGGCTGTGGCACCGAGTCCGTGGACGCGTACTGGCCAAACACCGTGGCGAGCAGGCGCGCCGCCCCGTGCACCGATGCTCCGTACTGCAGGTCCACGGCGGGGCCGGCGAACCGCAGTGGCCGGTCGGCCGTGCCGGCAGGGGCGAGGGTGCGCAGCATCCTGCGCACGCAGCGAAGGTCGACCCGCAGCGAGAACACCTCGCTGTCGGGCGACCATCGCATGCGGACGTCCTGTCCCGGGGACAGGACGGCGAACGACTGGCCAGCCGCGATGACATGGCGCCGCCCCTCATGGTGCACGCCGAGCCAACCCTTCGTCGGCATCAACACCGCGACGTACTCGTCGTATGCGGGGCGATCGAACATCACCTCGCAGCCCCAGCTGATGTAGTACACGAACGCGCCGTCGGCGCCGGCGGCGCGGGTGAGCGCGGAGAATCCGGTCTGGTCCGGTCCGACGCGGAGCCGGTGCGGGGCGAGGAGTGTCGCGAACCCGATCTCGGCCTCCTTGGGGCTGCGCGTGTGATAACGCTCGTACCCACTCAGCAGGTCCGCCTCGGACGGCGATGGGCCATCTGCCGCGAGATCGATGTTCGCACTCATTACTGCCTCCAACACTGTGGGTGTCAAGCCCCGGGTTTCGTGGAGAGTGGGTTAGCTGGTTTTCAGGGCGGGTTCGTGGGTGCGGGTCGTTGCGTGGAGAGCCTCGTACTCGGCGGGCGGAACGTGCCCCAGCTCGCCGTGGAGCCGTCGCTGGTTGAACCAGTCGATGTACTCGGCGACAGCGACCTCGAGGTCGTTGAGGCCGGTCCAGGGACCCTTGTTGCGGATCAGTTCGGCCTTGAACAAACTGTTGAATGCCTCCGCGAGGGCGTTGTCATATGAGTCGACCTTGGAGCCGACCGAGGCGACGACCTGAGCTTGCTCGAGGCGCTCGGTGTAGCGGATGGCGCGGTATTGCACGCCGCGGTCGGAGTGGTGCACCAGTCCCGACAGGTCGCCGCCGGCATGGCGGCGGCGCCATATCGCCATCTCCAGGGCGTCCAGGGCGAGGTCGGTGTCAGGGAGGTGGTGACCTGCCAGCCGACCACCATGCGCGAGAAGACGTCGATGACGAACGCGGCGTATACCCAGCCGGAGAACGTACGGATGTAGGTGATGTCCGCGACCCACAGCTGGTTGGGTGCCTGGGCAGTGAACTGACGGTTCACCAGTTCGGCGGGGCGGGCGGTCTCGGCGGCGGGCCGGGTGGTGCGCGGGCTCTTGACCCGGATCACGCCGCGCAGGCTGGCCTGCCGCATAAGACGCTCGACCGTGCAGCGCGCCACCGTGTGTCCGCGCCGCAGCAGCGCGGCGTGGATCTTGCGAGCGCCGTAGACGCCGTAGTTGGCCTGGTGGATCACACGGATCTCCTCGGTGAGCTCTCCGTTCCAGTTCCAACCAACCAAGCGCTTTTCGCTGCCCGGGGCGGATCGCCCCGGGCAGCACTGTGTCGACGGTTGCCCGCAGCAGGTGATCACGCCCAGCAACTCGGGTGGGGCCGACAGCAGCCCGCATCGGTGCCCGCCGCGATCAAACGGGAACCTCGTCCGTGGTCATGCCGTGTATCACCCACTAACAATCGGACCACGGGCCACTTTTGCCAAGCTGCTGGCGTCATTGGATGATATTGATCCGAGTTATTGTTACAGCTCATGAACCTGGGAGCGTCGACCTTGTGCTGCCCCCGGGTTCCGCCGAGTCTCCTCGCCAGTGTTCCCGGGCGAGCCGTGGAGACAGGCGCCAGGTCAAACGCCAGGAGCGTTCAGGCTGGCGGCGACCTCACCGATCTTCGCCCGGACCCACGTGAGCGCCGGGTCCGTGGTGCGGTGCGGACTCCACCACAGTCTCTGGATGAGCGCCGGAAGCTCCAGCGGGGGATCGAGCAGCCGGATCGCCGCGGTGCTTGGCAGGTGGGGGACCGATCTCTCGAGCACCAAGGTGATCAGGTCGGTGCCCTGCAGAAGCGCCGGCGCGATCAGGAAGCTCTCCACGGTGAACTCAACCCGTCGTGGCGGCGCGGTTCGGGCCAGGTAGGTGTCCACGACGGCGGCCGGCAGGTCAGCTGCCATCGAATAGATGACGTGGCCGAGCCGCAGGTACGTCTGCATGCTCAGCTCGTCACCGACCTGGCTGTTGCCCTCCCAGACGCCGCACAGCCATCGATCGGTGAACAACGGCTGCGAAGGCAAGGAGACCTCCCCCATGATCGCCGTCGGCTCGATGACGAGGTCTGTCGCACCGTCGCGCAGCATCCGCGAAGGATCGGGCGAGCGGGGCCGGATCTGGATCGTGACACCGGGCGCCTCGGCGGCAAGGCGGCGCACGAGCGGCCCGATCAATATGAGCACGCTGTAATCGGAACAGCTGATCCTGACCGTGCACTCGTCGGTGTCAGGGTCGAACCCGAGCCGGTTGTTCAGTGCGCGCTGGATGATGTCGAGGGCCTCCCGGACCGGTTGCATGAGCGCTTCGGCGCGTGCCGTCGCGACGAGCGTCGTGCCCTCACGAACGAGCAGCGGGTCGTCGAACAGTTTCCGCAACCGGGCCAGAGCGCTGCTCATGCCGGGCTGACTGAGCCCCACGCGGGTCGCCGCCCGGGTCACGTTCCGCTCGGTGAGCAGGGCGTCCAACGCGAGCAGCAGGTTGAGATCGACGCTTCCCAGGTTCATGGGCTGCGACAATAGCTGCGATCGATGTCTTACATCACCATCAGCAGATCGACAAATTTGGCCCGGGGGCCTCATCGTTCACGGTGTGACGCACACCGTGAACACGAACGAGGTCCCAGTCCTGGTCGTCGGTGGCAGCCTGGTCGGGCTGTCCACGGCGCTGTTCCTCGCCCAGCAAGGCGTCGAAGTTCTTGCTGTCGAGCGCCACCCAGGCACTGCCATCCACCCCCGTGCGGGACACCTGCACCTGCGCACTCTCGAGCTGATGCGCTCGGTCGGGCTCGAACCGGCCCTCCAGCAACTTTCGGCCGAGCGGTACTTCCCCAACGGTGGTATCAACGAGGTCCGCACCCTGGCCGAAGGCGAGGTCGCGTCCTATATCCCCGACCTCAATCAAGGGGTCGCCGAGTTCAGTCCCTCCCGGCGCCTGTTCGTCGCTCAGGATGCGCTGGAGCCGTTGCTACGCGAGCGCGCTGAGGCCCTCGGGGCAACCCTGCGCTACAACGCCGAAGTTGTGTCCCTGGAGCAGGACGACGAAGGTGTCACCGCCACCATCCGAGACCATGGGACCGGCGCGGTCGAGCAGGTTCGCGCCCGGTACGTCGTCGCAGCCGACGGCAACCGCAGCCCGATCCGCGGGCAGCTCGGGATCAAGATGGGCGGACACGGCCAGCTCTCCCGCAGTGCGACGATCTACTTCCACGCCGACTGCCGTGAACTCCTCAAGGGGACCGAACTCGGCGTCATCTACGTCACCAACCCGGCCCTGCGTGGCTTCTTCCGGTTCGAGCGAACGGGGACGTCGGGGTTCCTCGTCGTCAACACGCTGGGTGACCCCACCCTTCCTGGCACCTTGGACGTCACGCGAGAGCTCACGACCGAAGGGGCCGCCCGACTCCTCCGGAGTGCCATCGGACTGCCGGATCTCCCGGTGCAGATCGACGACGTCGCGGAATGGGTGGCCACCGCCGACGTGGCCGAACGCTACCAGGCAGGCCGGATCTTCCTCGCCGGAGACGCGGCCCATGTGGTACCGCCCATGGGAGGGTTCGGCGGCAACACCGGCATCCACGACGCGCACAATCTCGCGTGGAAGCTCGCGATGGTCGTTCAAGGCACAGCCGGCGAAGCGCTGCTGGACAGCTACGACGCCGAGCGTCGCCCGGTCGGTGAGCTGACGATCGATCAGGCCTATTCGCGCTACCGCCACCGGGTCACGCCGGAGCTGATGACCGAGGACGTCCCCGAGCTCGTGGACGACTTCAGCATGGAGATCGGCTACCGCTACCACTCCGCGGCGATCCTGCCCGATGCCGAAGCGGCAGACGACGACACACGGGTCGGGCGCCCCCGGCAGGCGCTCGGACAACCCGGAACCCGCGCACCTCACGTCGAACTCGACTCTGATCGATCCATCCTCGACCTGTTCGGAAACGGCTTCGTCCTGGTGACCGGGGATTCGGGCCGGCCCTGGCAGGAGGCGGCAGATGCGGCGGCCCGCAATGGCCTGCCGGTGGTCACACCGCTGGTCGACACACGAGGCGACGACATCGCGGCTGCCTACGGGATCGGCCCGGCCGGAGCCGCGCTCGTTCGCCCCGACGGCTTCGTCGGCTGGCGTAGCCGCGAGGGAGTGCCCGATCCCACGACCGAGCTCAGCCGGGCACTGACCGGGCTCCTCGCCCGCTAGGACGTGCTGGTCGACACCGCCCTCGGTGTCGAGCACTCCTGACGAAAGGTGTGGCAGATGGCGATCGACCCACGGGAACTACGCCGGGCCCTGGGGCACTTCGCCACCGGTGTCACGGTGGTGACCTGCCGCGAGCCTGAGGGCGGCCTGCACGGCGCGACGGTCAACGCGTTCACCGCCGTGTCTCTGGACCCGCCCCTGGTGCTCGTCTCACTCGACCGACGCTCGCGGCTTTGCCGCCTCATGGAGCAATCCGCCTTCACCGTCACTAACTCGAGGAGTTGAACATGGCTGCAGGTTGGAACTTGGAGGGCCGTACGGCTTTCGTGACCGGTGGTAGTCGAGGCCTTGGCTTCGCCATCGCGCAGGCGCTGCTCGAGCGTGGCGCCAAGGTGGCGATCGCGGCCAGGGACGAGGCTGCCGTCAAGGCTGCGGCCGGTCGTCTCACCGATGGAGCCGACGCCGCGAACGTGCTCCCCGTCGTCGCGGACGTCACCGACGCGGATTCCGTCAACAGCGCGCTGGCAGAGGTCCACGCGTGGCAGGGCAGCCTTGACATCCTCGTCAACAACGCAGGGCCGCAGCTCGCGCCGACCACCCTGGACAAGGTCGACGAGGAGAACATCGCGTCGGCCTTCGACACGAAGCTGATCGGGTTCATTCGCGTCTCGCAGGCCGCTCTCCCGTTCTTGAGCCGGACTGGCAGCGGCAACATCGTCAATGTTGTCGGCGCGACTGCGCACGCGCTGATTCCCAACACCGGTCCTACGGCCATCGTGAATGCGGGCGTGGTCGCGCTCACGAGCTACCTGGCGTCCGAGGCGGCTCCCAGCAACATCCGGGTCAACGCGATCTCCCCCGGAATGACGAAGACCGAGGGCTGGCTCACCAAGACCGAGGCCATGGCCAAGCAGCAGGGCAAGAGCGCCGAAGAGGTTCGGGCCGGCATGGCCAAGGGGCTTGGCATTCGCCTGGACCGCTGGGCCGAGACCGCCGAAATCGGTGCTGCGGCGGCGTTCCTGGCGTCCGACGACGCTTCCTACGTGACCGGTCAGGTGCTGCGCGTCGACGGCGGCCTGTCGAAGCCCGTCGCCTGATCTCGGGCTAACCCGGGCGAGGGTGTTGTCACGTTATTGGGTGTGTGGGTGTCTGACGGTGCGTCGGGGCATGGTGGCCCGCGGTTTGGGCCTGCGTTCAGGCCGGGGTGGTCTGGCCGGTGGCGCCGGTGATCTGGTCCCAGATGGCGAAGCGGATGGTCATCTCGGCTTGGTAGTCGGGAGCGGTGAATAGGTGGAGAACCTGCGAAACCTCCTCGCTCTGGCCCGCACCGGGGCCGACCGCCACCAAGTCGGCCATGTCCGCTGGAAGTTCCTCACCTGGTGCGCGGACTCCGACATCCTCGAAGTCCGTACCCTTGCTGCCACCGTCGACCGCTGGTGGACCGAGATCGCCGCGTTCATCGACACAGGCCGCAGTAACGCCAAGAGCGAGGGCATCAACCGCGTGATCAAGCTCGTCGCCCGCAAAGCTGTGTTGAGTTGCGGTAGTCTCCCATTTGTCGACCGCGTCGTAGCCGGCGTCGATGGCGGTCAACGAGACCGTCATCGCGATCACCCGCACGCCCGCCACGGCCACCCGGCCCGTGCCACGCCAGCAGACCGCCTCCGGAGCACCGCCCGTCACCGAGCACGCGGCGGAGGCGCGACGATAGATGGGTGACTCTGCTTCCGACCGGCCTAGCGGCTCGAGGGCGCCAGGCCGACACCATCGCGCGATCATCAGGCGAAAACTGGCCATGCCGGTGCCGTCGAAGGGCATCGTCGTTCGCGAAAGGCTCAGTCAACGGCTGAGGGGGTTGCTCGAACGCCACACCGTGGTGAACGTGTTCGCGACGGCTGGGGCCGGCAAGACCACGGCGGTGGCCCTGGCCGTCAGTGACCTCGACAGGCCCGTTGCCTGGCTGTCACTCGACGGTACCGAGCAGGCGGGCCGCCTGCTCGTCTATCTCGAGGTCGCTGCTGAGGGTGCTGTCCCCAGCGCAGCCGATGTGGCGTCTGATGCCCTGAGCAGCAGTCTTCACATCGGTGAGGCAGCGGGACTGCTGGCGGAAAGCCTCCAGGGCAGTCGGCTCATTCTCGTGTGCGACAACGTGGAACGAGTCGCCCCCGACGAGACCTGCGTGGCCGTGCTGTCGTCCTTCGCTCGCTACCTGCCGTCCGGCGTGAACCTTGTCCTGATCTCGCGCGTCGACGTCCGCGTCGACTTGGGCTCGACGAGCGAGTTCGGCCGGGTGGGTGAGCTGGTCGAGAGCGATCTTTCTTTCGACGCCCAGGAAGCCGCCGCAGCCCTGCGAACCGTCGGTCGCGCCGACGTGGATCCGGTTCAGGCCGTGGCGGCGACGGGGGGCTGGGTTATGGGCGTCCTGTTCGAGGGCTGGCGCCATACACGCTCTCACACGATGGATCCCGACCTGCTGCGGTGCTATGTCGCAGCGAACGTCTTCAACTTCCTTTCCCTGACGGAAAGAACGTTCCTCCTGCACACCAGTCTACTGGAAGAGGTGTCGGTGGGCGGCGCCCGGGCCCTGGGCCAGGAGAACGCGGCGCAGGTCATGGCAGACCTCCGCGCCCGGCACCTTCCCGTGACGTGGTCCTCGGACGGTTCGCGTATGACGGCGCACCCGGTCTTCCGAGACTTCCTGCTCGAGGCCATGGGACGGGAGGATGCCAAGACGCTCGACATGGTTCGTCGCAGGTACGCCGACGTCCTGATCGCCAGCGGCGAGCACGAGGAAGCCGTCGACGAATTGCTCCGGCTCGGTGACCTGGAGGCGGCTGGGCGGCTGGCTGCCGTAGCACTCCCCAGCCTCGTTGCGCGGATGGACTTCGCGGCGGCGGCACGTTGGCTCGATGCACTGGGAGCGTCGGTCCGGAATCTGACGCCGGAGATCGGATCGGTCATCCTGCGCATTGCGTTCGCACTCGAGCAATGTGCTCGCGGAGTGGAGCTCATCGATCGCCATGGATATGCCTGGCTTCCGGAGCCGGAGGCTCCCAACTTCGAGGAGGCCCATGTCCTGGCCTGTTGGTGCCTCTGGCACTCCGGACGGATCGAGGAGGTGCGGTCCCTCGCCGACCGGCTGCCCCCCGGCAGGAACCGGCAGATCGCGTTGACAATGATCGCACTGGCTACCGGCGAGGAGCCGCCGCCCTTCCCCGAGTTCTCGACCACGCCGTCCGGCCCGCTCGACGGTCTGCTGATGCGGCTCTCCTTCGTGCGCGGTCGCCTTGAAGGACTCGACGACCCGGGTTCGTTCGATCCGTGGCGCACTGTCCTCGGGGGTCCCTGGGTCGTTGCTGCATTGCGCGCCACAGGTCGCTTGGACGCCGCGATGGCCATGTACGAGCGTCGTCGCGGTTCGTCGCAGCCGGTTTGGTTGCAGGGCGTCGACGCCGTCGATCTCATGCTGGACCTTGGCCGCGGAGAAGAAGCCTGGTCCTTGCTTAAGCGGGGGCGGGACCTCATTGCGTCAACAGGCTCGAAGGTGTACTGGAACATGAGCCTTCTCGCTGAAGCCAAGCTGTGGCTGCGCCTCGAAGGCAACAGGCAACGTGCCGACTGCGTGCTAGCGGCGGCGGCTGCCAACGGCGTCTTGGACTATGCCCTGACGCGCGAGACGTGGCAGATGTGGTCGGGTCTGTCGATGCTTCTGCAGAACAGGGATGCCGAGGCGCGCGACTACCTAACAGAATGCCTCCGGAGCATGCAGAAGGGAGACTGCCATCTCGATCTCCCGACGGCCGCCGTGTACCTGGCCGAGGCGCAATGGCGCCTCGGCCTCGAGGACGAGTCCGACGCCACGGCCGACCTCGCGATGGCCTCCGCCTCGATGCAGGGAACACAGCACCTGCTGCTGACGGCCCTTGCGGACGTGCCGTCGGTTGCGGCCAGAGCTGCGGACACCAAGTCCAGCCGCATGTCGCCCTGGCACGAGATCCTCGCCGTCCTCTCGGGCCAACGTCCCGTACGCGTGAACGTGAGTACGCCCCGACTCGTCCTTGAGGAGTTCGGCGAGCCGACCCTCATGATCGACGGAAACGTGACCCGGCCCCGGCTGACGAAGAGTCTCGAACTCCTCAGCTACCTGCTCTGGGCGCCCAATCGGAGGGCGACACGCGAGGAGCTTGTCAGGGCGCTCTTCAGTGGCCGCAACGATGCCGCCGGGCGCAGCTATCTGCGGCAGGCGCTGTACCGGCTTCGCGAGGCACTGCCCGAGGGCCTGAGCCCGGTTCAGGACGGCGACGTCTTCCAACTGGTCGGCGCCTCGCTGGCGATGGGGTCGGCGCAACAGGCGGTCGACCTCATAGCTCAGGCCGGGAGACAGGACGGAGAGATCCGTCTCCAGACGTTGTCGCGTGCACTCAGCAGTGCCGAGAGGGGGCCCTACCTGGCGACCATCTCCAGTGAATGGGTCGCCGAGCGCCGCGTGGCCCTGCGCGAGACCTTCGTGTCGGCGCGAGTGGACGCAGCCAAGCTCGCCTATCGAATGAACCGTTATCGCGAGGCGAAGGGACTGGTCGACAGCGTGCTTCGCGAGGATCCGTACCGCGAGCAGGCCTGGCGGCTCGCCATCACGCTGGCGCATGCCAGCGGCAGCGATGACGCCGTGCTGGCGCTCTACCAACGGTACGTCATGCGGATGGGGGAGCTGGGCGTGCCGCCGGCCGACGAGGTTCGTCGACTGCTCACGCAGCTGCGCCGATAGGCCCCAGGGGGCGCTGTCACGTTGTTGGGTGTGCACGTGTCTGATGGCTCGTCGGGGCATGGTGGGCCCGCGGTCCGGGCCTGTGTTCAGGCCGTGGTGGGCCGGCCGGCAGAGCCGGTGATCTGGTCCCAGATCGCGAAGCGGATGGTCATCTCGGCTCGGTAGTCGGGTGCGCTCATCAGGTGGCGGTGGGGCCGGAGGTCGGGTGAGATGCCGCTGAACGCGGACAGGAACCGCTGCGCCCCACCGGTACTGCGGAAGCCCTTCATCGCACCTTCACGCTGCCTTGTCGGCTGGTGGCTGTTCTCGGCCCGGTTGTTCAGGCCTTTGTGGGAGCGGTGTTCGACCGAGGGCGTGACCTCGCGGTGGGCGGCGCCGTAGGAGCGGAGCTTTGTCCGTGACGATCACCCTGGGCACCGCCCGGGTCTTCTTCATCAGGCGGCGGAAGAAACGCCGTGCGGCGGTCTTGTCCCGCCGGTTCTGCCCGAGGATGTCCAGGACGTTGCCGTCCTGGTCGACGGCCCGCCACAGGTTGCGGGTGCCGATTATTACGTCCGCGCTGGTCAGGCCGCGTGTGCGTACTCGTGGAGGAGGCCGCCGAGTCGGTCATGTCGGTGGATGTCGAGGCGGTCGAACCGGTCCGGTTCGGTGATCGGTTCGGGGAGCGGCCGCAGGGGTGCCGCGCTGTGCAGGGTGCGGTGAGGCCGATGCTGGTTGTGGAAGGACTCAAACTCGCCGAGCGCGTGGAGCAGGTGGGCCTGGTTCCAGATCAAGGTGCGGTCGAGGAGTTCGTGTCGGCAGGTCTGTACCCAGCGTTCCGTGATCGAGTTCATGCGGGGCACGCGGATGCCGGTGGTGACGATCTCGATGCCTTCGTCCTCGAAGACGGAGTCGAATGCGCGGGTGAACTTGCTGTCGCGGTCCCTGATCAGGTGTGTGATGGTGGCGCCGGCGTCCTGGAGGTCCATGACGAGGTTCCTCGCGGCTTGGGTGACCCAGCCGGCGGTGGGGTGGGCGGTCGCGCCGAGAATGCGGATGCGGCGGTTGGCGTGCTCGATGACGGCGAAGACGTAAAGGGTCGCGCCGTTCAGGGTAGTGACGGTGAAGAAGTCGCAGGCCAGGATCGCGTGGGCCTGGCCACGCAGGAACGCGGCCCAGGTCTGACGGGCGCGTTCGGGCGCCGGCTCGATCCCGTGCGCTCGTAGGATCTCCCAGACCGTGGAGGGTGCCACCTTGATGCCGAGCACGGCGAGTTCACCGTGGACACGCCGATACCCCCAGGAGTTGTTCTCGCGGGCCAAGCGCAGGACGAGGGCCTGGATGGAGCGACGGGTCGGCGGCCTGCCAGAGCGCCTGCGGCGAGAGGCAGCCCCGTGGCGACGGCGCATGAGGTCCCGGTGCCACCTCAGCACCGTCTCCGGCGAGACGATCAGGTACAGCTGCCGCAGCTTGGGCCTGGGGAGCCGGTGGAGGAGCGCGGCCAGGAAAGCGCGGTCCGCCCGTGTTACGCGTGGCCTGTCGATCTGCCGCTGCAGGACAGCCAACTGGTGGCGCAGCGTCAAGATCTCGATGTCCTTGTCCACAGCGCCCATCGGCAGCAGCCGGATGAGGGCGAACACGCTCGACACGGCGAGGTAGGGCAGTACCTGACACGCCCATGCGGCCAGCACTGGCCTTTCACGACAATCTGCAGGTCAAAGGCCATGGATGGGGTTTTCGGCACCCACACCTGCTCCGGGCCACCGGCCTCGTCGGCTTCTACGCCTTCGACAACCGGACCGTGAAGCCCACCGGGCGCCTGATCTTCTTCGCGCTCAGCAGGATCCGCTACCTGTCCGCCCACGACGGCTCACCACCCAAGATCCTCATCCCCGAGCAGATCCAGGTCCGCCTGCTCGAACTACTCAAGATCGATCCAGCCCAACCTCGCTGAACGACGGAGTGAATCCCAACGTGCGAAATCCAGGGCTAGTGCTGTGACCGCATAGGTTCGCCGGGTTGGTGGTCGTGGCGGTTGGATGTGCGGTGACATCCGATCTGATCGCTGGAGGCGTGGTGGCTGAGCCTGTCCGTGTGCGCAGACTGACCGACCAGGAGGGGCGGCGTCTGCAGCAGATCGTGCGCCGTGGCAGTACGAGTTCGGTGCGCTATCGGCGGGCGATGATGCTGCTGGCCTCGGCCGGCGGGAACCGTGTGCCGGTGATCGCCCAGCTGGTGCAGGCCGACGACGACACCGTGCGCGATGTGATCCACCGGTTCAACGAGATCGGCCTGGCCTGCCTGGACCCTCAATGGGCGGGAGGCCGTCCCCGCCTGCTCAGCCCTGACGACGAGAACTTCGTCATCCAGACGGCCACCACCCGCCCCGCCAAGCTCGGCCAGCCCTTCACCCGCTGGTCGCTGCGCAAACTCGTCGCCTACCTGCGCAAAGTCCACGGCCGGGTGATCCGAATCGGCCGCGAGACCTTACGCGGCCTGCTCGCCCGCCGCGGCGTGACCTTCCAGCGGACCAAGACCTGGAAGGAGTCCACCGACCCTGAGCGCGACGCCAAGCTCGACCGGATCGAGTACGTCCTGGAGAACTTCCCCGACCGCGTATTCGCTTTTGACGAGTTCGGCCCGCTGGGCATCCGCCCCACCGGGGGAGCCTGCTGGGCCGGGCAGGGCCGCCCCGACCGAGTCCCGGCGACCTACCACCGCACCCACGGCGTCACCTACTTCCACGGCTGCTACTCGATCGGCGACGACACCTTGTGGGGCGTCAACCGCCGTCGCAAGGGAGCGGCCAACAGCCTGGCCGCACTCAAGTCCGTCCGGGCCGCCCGCCCGGACGGCGCCCCGATCTACGTGATCCTGGACAACCTCTCCGCGCACAAGGGCACGAAGATCCGCCGGTGGGCGCAGAGGAACAAGGTCGAGCTGTGCTTCACCCCGACCAACGCCTCCTGGGCCAACCCGATCGAGGCGCACTTCGGGCCACTGCGGCAGTTCACCCTGGCCAACTCCCACCATCCGAACCACACAGTCCAGACCCGTGAGCTGCACGCATACCTGCGCTGGCGCAACACCAACGCCCGCCACCCCGACGTCCTGGCCGCCCAACGCAAAGAACGCGCCCGCATCCGCAGCGAGAAAGGCATCCGCTGGGGCGGACGCCCCCTCGCCGACGCGGCCTGACCCAACCGGCGAACCTATGCGGTCACAGCACTAGAGGGTGCCGAGTGCTTTTCGCAGGACATGGATGGCTTGTTCGATGGCTGCCGTTGTGGCCTTGGTGGAGCGGACCGGGTTGAGCATCATGAAGTCGTGGATGATGCCGTTGTAGCGAACACTCGTAGTCGGGACGCCGGCCTGGGTGAGCTTGGCAGCGTAGGCCTCGCCCTCGTCGCGGAGGACGTCGTTTTCGTCGACGATCACGAAGGCCGGGGGCAGGTCGCGAAGGTCGTCCAGCGTGGCGCGCAGCGGTGAGGCCGTGATTTCGTTGCGCTGCTCGTGGTCGGGGCTGTAGGAGTCCCAGAACCACGCCATGGCCCTGGCTGTGAGGAACGGGCCGTCGGCGAACTCCTGATAGCTTGCGGTGTCCTGGGCGGCGTCCGTGACTGGGTAGTACATCGACTGGTGCACGAAGCTCACGTCGCCCCGCTGGGTGGCCATGATCGCCACGGCGGCCGTCATGTTCCCCCCGACCGAGTCGCCGGCCACCGCCATGCGGCTGGTGTCGAGGCCTTCGCTCGCCCCGTTCTTGGTGATCCACTGCGCGGTCGCGTACGCCTGCTCGATCGCCACGGGATAGTGAGCCTCGGGCGAGCGGTCGTACTCGACGAAGGCGATCGCGGCCTTGGCGCCGTCGCACAGTTCGCGGATGAGCCGGTCGTGGGTGCCCGAGTTGCCGAGGACCCACCCGCCTCCGTGGATGTACAGGATGACGGGCAGGGGGCCTGCGGCTCCCAGCGGCTTAATGAGGCGGACTCGGACGTCGCCCACCTCGGCCGGCACCGTGAACCACTTGTCCTCGCCGACCTCGAGCTTAGCGACCGGCGCGGCCTGAACGTCGTCGAGCACCTTGCGGGCGCCTTCTGGACCGAGTTCGTACAGGAAGGGCGGGCTGGCAGTCGCGTCCGCGAACTCCTGCGCCTCCGGCTCAAGGATGTGCTCAGCCACGAGTCGACTCTTTTCTGCGAGATATTCGGAGATCTGTCGGTATCTCACCAGAGAAAACTCTGCCGAGCCGGGAAGTGCAGCGGCCGTGTCACCCGCTTGGCGCCGACCGCAGTCGCCGCCCCCTGTGAGGGGGCGTGGCACCGTCACTCAAAGTTCGATGGCACGAATCTGCTGGTCACCAATCTTCGGTGACAACGCGCGTACGCCGCCCGCAAACGCCAGCAGGCCGACCAGGTTGCCGCCGTCCTGGAGGACATCGCCGCCAACGGCCTGCCTGCCATCGAGGACTGCGTCCCCTGGGAGGAACTGCGCGAGGCCAGGCTCACCCCAGCTCCACGCCCAGCGGGGGCACGTCGCCTGATGGCCCAGCAAGCCCGCGGACGCGCACGGATCTTCTTCACCGACTCCGCCGCCAAGCAGATCGAGGCCATCACCGACGAAGCCGAGATCCACGCCCTGGACCGCGCCCTGACCGCACTGTCCGTCGCCCCGGACCTCGGCAGCCCAATTCCCGACTCCCACCCCGAACTACGCGAGTACGCCGTCGACGACGTCCGTGTCATCTATTAGCTCACCGCCCTGCGTACTGTTGTCGTCGTCGCCTACGTGGAGGCCTGACCCGCCGTAAAGCGCCCTGTCCCTGGCATCCCAGCTGCCAGGGACAGGGCGCTTTGGTACCGGCACTCACCTGAAGCGGGCCATGCCGGGAAGGGTCCGGAGGACGGGCAGCGCGTACGCAGAGGAGATTGAGAGAGCCCAGCGAGGGACCGCTGTGACGGAGCAGTGATCTTCAGGGGGCGTGGCTGTTCTGGTCTGGTGTCCCGTTTTCCAGTTGGGATTTTGAGGTGGGGGAGCGGTCCCTGTCGGGTGTAAGTGGGTTGGCCTGCTGGGGTGTTCGGTTTGGGTGTTCGGGTGGTTGGCCTGGGGTCTTGTAGTTGGGTGGGAATGATCTTGAGTTTCCTGTGGGTGTAGTGGTGCGCCTGATGGCTGCTACTCCAGCTGGGTTACAGTCCCGCATGGGCATTGCAGACACATCCATCGCGGCCCTTGCAGCCGCGTTCAGCGGGCTCGCTGCGTTCGGTGCTTGGCAGGCCTCACGTCAGGCAAACGACACCGCGGCATCCGTTGCTCAGATCGAGAGGGACCGCTGGCACAACGCTCTGACTCCGCAGCTCCGGCTGAAACTGGAGCAGTCGGATGGGCTGCTCTACGTCCGCTTTGATGGGCCGGCCCAACTGGGCCGACTCAGCGTACGACTCACCATCCGTGACGACTTCGACCGTTCCCGGGTGCTCAGCCTTGCCGGCGGTCCGACGCCTGACGAGATCGCAGGGATCATCTGGGGTCCCTACCGGTTCCGGCCCGGCATCGACGGTGCTGACCGACTCGGTCGGAGTAACGCACCATTCCCACTGGAAGCAGGCGACCGCACCAGGCTGGCCCTTGACCCTTCTGCAAAGCCGACTTGGTACGAAGGCGCTGATGGTGAAGAACGTTGGCGGCAGCAGTACCAGGACGCGACGATCAGGCTGTGGGCCGACTGCGAAGCTGAGGGGCACAAGCCTTGGCGACTGAGCTTCGGGGTCACTCCGGACGGCCGTTGGGCGCAGACAGGCCGCACCGTCGGCAGCTGAGGCTGTATGCGCGACGCTGACCGCTGGCGGCGGCAGACGGATCGTCCGCCACTGTGTCAGCTGCGCCTTCCAATGTTCGGTCTCGGCACGCGCGGTGGACCAGGGCACGATCATTGGGTGCATGTCCACTCCTAGACCTGCTTAGCTGCTCGCGGACTACGTTCGGTCTGTCCTCGGTGACGGCCCATTCCACTCGCCCGGTGGCTGGACGCACATGGGCGCTGTCATCTGCGATGCCAGCTTCCATGCGCGGCGGCCGTACCGATCGACTATCCGGCCGCGGCTTCTCCGGCTGCAGTCGGTGTGGCCTGATGCCGTCACAGTCCGCGGCTTTCAGGCACGGATCGCTGCGGAAGACCTTGCCGCCGCCATGGACTTCAACGCCCCGAGCAGGGTCGCGACGGCCCACGCCATCACCGAATTGCTGGTCGCCCGAGGTGTTGATACCCGGACGACCTCCATGTGTGGCTCGACCACCAGGACAATCGCGCCGCTCTGCGCGCGGTGAAAGGGGTGGGGCCGAAGAGCGTCGACTACATCGGCAACCTCGTCGGTCGGTCGCAGGTTGCAGTGGACGTACACCTGCGTGACTTCGCGGTGGATGCCGGTGTCGCGGGTCTGCGGTACGAGGAGCTGCGGGCCGCGTACGAAGAGGCTGCCGCTGTTCTCGGGCACGAACCCGGCGGACTGGAGCACGCCGTATGGCGGTTCAAGTCGCAGGCTGGCACGTAGACCCTGCGGAGGGCACGCTGCGGTTCTGCGGACAGGGGCGTTGTCGGTGGCGTGGGGCAGCATCTGGTTCATGACGCAGATGAACAAGGACTGGGCCATCGCAAAGCTGAAGGCTTTCCTCGTCACTGCCCGGTGACGTACGTGCCGGACGCCCCGAACACCGTTGGTTTTTGGGGCTACAAGTTCGATCAGCCCAAGGCGGAGGTGCAGGCTGCGGCGCAGATTGTGGAGCAGATTTTGGACCGTGTGCTGCCTGTCTGGCGAACCGCGGAGTGGGAGGAGGCCGCGAGGCAGCCGATGTGGCGCCATCGTGAGGCGGCGCACCGTGCGATCGCCCTGCTGGAGGCGGAGCAGGAGCTGCAGGAGAACCTTGGCAGTGGTGCGCCCCAGCTCGATGCGTCCACGCTGCATCCATGGGTCTGGGGCAGCGTGCAGGGCTTGTGGGGCAGCGGCCACTTCCGTGAAGCGGTCGGAGCTGCTGCGAGGGCGGTGAACGCCCAGGCTCAGGCGAAGCTCGAGCGCAGGGATGCTTCGGAAGCCAAGCTCCTGTCCGACGCCTTCTCTACCAACGCACCCGTTGCGGGCACCCTCGTCTGCGCCTGAGTGCGAACGACGGAGGCGATACGTTCCGCAACCGTCACGACGGTGCCGGGAACTACGCGCGGGGCGTGTATGCGGCCATCCGGAACCCCATCGCCCACGAAGAGGACGAGGAACTTCAAGAGAACGAGGCCCTGGAGCAGCTCGCCGCTTTCAGCATCTTGGCGAGGTGGATAGACACCGCCACGGTCGAAAAGGCCGGTTGACAGCCGGGCCGTCCACCCCGGAGGGACCCCCGCCGGGGTGAGGCGCCCCCGGCCGGCCGTCCCATCTGCGACCACGCGCTGCGCGAGGGTTGCGGCATGGGCCTGGTTCACGGGGTGCTGCGTTCCCGCCCTTACGGGGGCGGTGGTGTTGTTCGGCGAGGTGGTCCAGGCGGATGGCGTCGAGGGTGGTTTTGGTGATGCGTTCGGTGCCGTCGCTGATGGCGGTGATGGCGGCCTGGCGGATGAGGCGGGCGAGGCTGCCGATGCGTCCGGCGGTGCGCTCGTGGAGGTAGGGGCCAGGTGGGGGAGGGTGCCGGGTTTGTGGTGGCGTAGGTCGAGTGCGTTTTCCATGGCGGTGATGAGGTCGCGGAAGGGCTCTGCCTCGCCGAGGCGGGCGGGGAAGGCGGCGCAGTCGATGAGGGAGGCGCGGCCGGCGAGTTGGGCGCCGCGGACGCCGGTGAACAGGGGTGTGGTGGTGACGTCGATGCCGGCGTAGATGAAGGTGGCGCCGATGCGTTCGGTGAGGTCTTTGATCCAGTCGGCGGTCTGGGCGCCGGTGGTGGTGCGGGGTTGAGGCGGTGGATTTCGTCGATCATGACCAGTTCGACGTGGGCGGCTGTGTAGGTGTGGCAGACGGCGCTGGTGATCTGGGCCTGGGACATGCGGGTGGTGGCGGGGATGCCGAGGTAGCGGGCGAATTCGAGGGCGAGGGTTTTGGCGGTGGCGGCGGGCGGGACCAGGACGTAGGCGACGGGGACGTGTCCGGCTGTGGCTGTGGGGCCGTGGCGTCGGGTGTGGGCGAGGTGGCAGACGCGGCCGACCTGCAGCAGGGCGGTGGTTTTCCCGGCGCCGGCGGGGCCGGTGACGATGAGGGAGGGCCGTGCGGTGACGGTCTGGTGGCGGCCGAGGATCATCAGGGTGCGCACGTTCTTGGCGAGGGTGTCGATGGCCGGTGTGCGTACGGTGACGAACCGCGAGTGGTAGGCGAGGCGTTCGGCGAGGCTGCGGGCGGCGCTCCGGGCGGGGGAGGGGCCGCTGCGGGTGTGGTGGCGAAGGCATGGAAGCCGTCCCAGGTGGTCACCGACTGGTCCTGCGCGAGGGGCCTCGGCGTCCGTAGGTGCCGCGACACCAGGCAGCCGGTCGGTCGTTGGCGGGTGTCGGCCGGACGGCGCATCTTTTGTGCCTGGTGGGGTGTTCACCATTGCTCGGCCTCCGCTTCGGCGTCCCACAGCCCGTATCCGTCTACCCCCGCCGGCCTCATGTCCGTACCGTCCTGTTTGTGTGTGCCGGTGCCGGTGCCGGTGCCGGTGCCGGTCGCCGGGTCGGCGCCGATGGGATCGTCCAGGCTCTCGCTCCAGTCCAGGCCCGGCGTCGGGCCGCCGTGCGCACTGTGCGTTCCGCTGTCTGCCTGGGTGACCGGCGCATGGCCGGCGGTCTCTACGGCCGGGTCGGCGGTCTGTGTATCGCGTGCTCCTTGCTGACCTGGCAGGTCGGGCAGTGTGGACAGCTGTGCTGCGCTGCTGGTGGGGCGGGTTTTCCTGCGACGGCTGCTGTGGTCCGTTTCTGCGGGGCCGCGGGTGCGGCGCAGGAGCTGGTCGAGTGCGTCGGCGAGGTCGGCTTCGTGCTGGTCGCGGCCTGCGCGTTGTTCGACTTCGCTCTGGACGTGGCGCCAGGTCTGCTCGTCGAAGGGCTGGTGGACGTGGTCGCGGTGGATCCAGGGGATTGCGTGGAGCTGTCCGTCGGTGAGGCGGATCCAGATCTGGCGGGCGTCGTGCGGATTGTGGTGGATCCCACTTGCCGTCCTTGCCGCGTGGGGCGAGCGCCGGCCGCGGTAGGGGTTGAGGACGGGGTGGTTGTAGGTGCGGTGGTTCAGACGGATACCGCGGTCGGTGATGGGCTGCCAGCGCACGGGCAGCAGTTCGAGGTAGTCGGCCCCCGTCAGCGGCACGGGGACGTATCCGCTGAGGGTGATCAGCGCGGCCCACATCTGGTTCGGTGTGAGGGCGGTCTTGGGCAGGACGGGGTGGCGCAGTCCGTCGTGGGGCCGGTTCTGCCACCCGCAGGTGATCCATTCGTCGAGGAGGTCCTGCAACTGCGGGACCGTCCACCGTGCCTCGCGGCCACGTCAGGGCCGCGTCTGAGGGGGCTGGAGCCGGTGTGGCCGGCGACGTGCTGGCAGAACAGGTCGTTGATCGCGCCGAAGGTCCGTTCCACCACGGCCTTGGCCTGCGGGCGTCGGGGTGGGGCGGGCTGCACGCTCACTCCGAGCATCTCGCAGGCGGCGACGAAGCAGGCGGAGAGGTAGATCTTGCCGCGGTCGACGACGATCGTCTCGGGCACGATGACCGGGCGGGCGGCCGCGCCCTCCAGCCGTTCGTCCAGCGACAGCATCCGCTCGTAGGGCACCTCGGCCCGCGACAGATGCAGCGACTGAGGCCAGGTGGGCCGTGCTGGGTGGGGGACGGCCATCTCGGCCAGGAGCAGGGCGGCGTCGACGGCTTTGGTGCTGTGCGGGCGCAGCACGGCGGCGAGGATGGAGCGGGTGGCGACGTCGACGGCGATGGTCAGCTCCGGCCGCCCGAGGGTGCCGTCCTCGAGGACGGCCATGATGTCCAGGCGGGTGGTGTCGATCTGCACCTGTTCCCCGGGCCGTAGCACCAGCGGCGCTGAGGGCATGCGGGCGGGTGCGGTGGCCGTGTGCGCCGCCCGGCCGGGCAGCTCGGCCGGGTCGGCGAGGGCGTTGACCAGCCGGTAGAACGACGACGGCGGCGGCAGCGCCACCGCTTGCGGCCCGTGCAGGTCGTCGAGGATCTGCCCGGTCAGCACCCGCAGTCCCTTCACGGTGCCTCTCGACCGGCCGCGCTGACGCCGCAAGGCCTCCAGTACCGCGGCCACGACCCGTTCGTCGGCGCGGCCGGCCGGGCGGGCGGAGCGGACGGTGCGTTTGTCGACCAGCCCCCACAGGCCCTGCCGGCGGGCGAGCCGCATCCGCTCCACCGTCGTGCGGGTCACCCGGGCAAAGCCCAGCAACGTCAGTTCCCTGGCCTTGGCAGCGTCCCGCTCGGCCAGCGTCCACCGCTTCGGGTCGTACTGCGGCCTCATCGTCTGGCCGGCGCGGCTTCCTGGCGGATGCGGCCACCCGGTCTCCACCTCCCGGATGTGGGGCAGCCACGCCAAAGCCCGCTGCTGGGCGGCCGCCGGCACGGTCTCGAACAACCCCCACTGCGGGACCGCTTGCGGCGCCCGCGCGCCCACTACCTCGAAGCCGGGATCGGCGAACAAATGACCCATCAGCAGGGTCTTCTCGGCACCGTTCTCCTGCACCAGACAGAGCTGCTGGCCCTGCAGAGCGGCCACCTGCCAGGTCTCTCCCCGGTGGACAACATGTGCTCCGACCGCCACCACCGGCCGCCACCGCTCTTGCTGCCCTGTCACCGGGCTCCTCCCTCACCGCGCCCACCGCGCCCGCCGCCAGGGCAGAGGCATGCCTGCCGCTGCCGCTGGCGGCGCAGGTGCGGAGCACCGTCTGCTGGCCGAGCGGTTCATCGAGCGACGCCACCAACTGCCCGGCCCACAGGCGTGGTACAGGGCCGGTAAGACCTGCAGCGGATCGCCCGCCAACGCCACCCCGTCCCCGAGCGGCCGCGGCACCGCGAACACGGCGGCCAGCGCGGACCGCAGCCAGGACGGTCCCTGGTGGCGAGGATGCCGGTAGCCGGCCAGCCACCGCAGATTCGCCGTCCTCACCGCCCCCGGCGGCTCCAGACTCCGGTAGACCCAGCCCACCCGCGCGCACGCCGCCTCCAGCACCATCCGAGCGCGCTGCGTCAGCTCGCTGCCCGCGGTGGGGCTGGAGGGACAGTCGGCCAGCAGGCCGGTGCCGTCCGCGTAGCGGGCGAACAGCTGCGGACCCACGCACGTACGCCCCCACCGGCTGGATCCCGCCACAGGAACCGTGCAGGTCGTGCGGACAGGCCGGTCACCTCGGGGTCGCGGTCCAGCACCATCAACTGGGTGCGCATTGCGACGGATCCGTGCACCACGTGCCGACCGGTTGGCCGACCACCACCATCCGGGCGCACGGCGGCCCCCAGGCGCCACCGGGAAAGCCGATACCGGGGACAGCTCCTCAAAACGCACCGAGCCGGCTGCCAGGTCCCAGGGCAGCTGAGTGAAGCGGCCCCACTCCTCGGTGAAAGCCACTTCCACAGCCAGGCCGTGCATCCCGTGCACCTCGCCGGCACGGCCTAAGGCACGGTCTGCGCCTTCATCTCGTGTCACCTCGCCACTCAAGTCGGGGCCGACTCCACGACGCACACGGATCTGCCCGCTCCCACCCGAACGAGCGGTTCTCAGCTGAACAGCCGGACCGGCCCCCGCGCTTTCACCAGCACACAACTTGGTGGCGCAGGTACGGCAGCGCCCGCCGCCGGAGGAGTCCTTGCAGGGCCACGACGCGCCGAGGCCATGGTGCGGCGTAGCCGGGCTGACGGCAGTCGGCCAGTACCTGACGGCACCTGCGAATGAAGCGGGCCGGGGCGCTGCCCCCGGCAATCACGCCGGGATAGCCTGCCGGGCAACTGCGGCCCTGAGACGGACACAGATACAGGTGAAGCCGATGTCCCGTCCATACGGGCACGGGAATCGGCTTCACCTGGGCAGGTGCGCCAACACCTGCCCGTTCCCTGCTGCAGTGGTTGGAGCCAGTAGCAATCAGGGCGGGCGGGCCGTTTCGCGGCTGCCCGTGATGAGAAGTCTCCCTCTCCAGGAGGCAAAGGAGAAACCCGGATGGCGTGATCCTGAATCAACGCAGGCCAGCGCCCTGCCCCTGGTGGACGCCACCATGCGAAGCTGTCACCCGAAATACCTCCACGAATCCGCCCCGAACGACTACGGAACCCGCCCTGACCTGCGCCGTTTCCTCGATTGTCGGCCCGGAACGCATTGTCAGCAGCACGTGGTAGGCCCGCTCGCAGCGCCGTGACCTGCGACTTCTGCCTGCCCGGCCCGTCCGGGCCGTCCTGGCGGGTCTCGAACCGCCGTGGGTGACGTCCTCTTCGACAAAAGGACTCGTTGGCGCGTTGATGAGGCAATTGACTGATGCCCCCTCAGGAGTGGCGTAGGGGCTGGGAAACTGGCGGCAGTAGCAGCCCATTTGCGCGCAGGGAGCGCCAACTCCCCTTGACCGCACCGGTGCCCCGGTTGGAGCCATAGAGCACCGTCCGGCGATCGGCTGGTCGCCGGACGGTAGTCAGGAGATTGTTCATGGGCAGCAAGCCCCCGGCTGCGTCGCGTACCGCGACACCTTCTTCAACATCGCCACAGAACCGTCCCGTCCGTTCGGCTAGGCATGCCGCACGCGTTCGTGATCGTGGCCTTCGTCGTCACCGCGGCCTGCCTGGCACCCGACGCGCACAACGTCCAGGACGTTTTGAGGCTGCTGGCGGGAGCCGGAGGCATCGGCGCCGCGGTCGTCGTCCTGGCCGTCATGCCGAGCCGCGGCGGCGGTCGGCTCAGCCGCATCGTGCGCGCCTACTTCAATGCCGGGAACTGAGGTGGTGGTGATGGGACGCCGCGAGAACCCTGTCGACCGCACCGTGCCCGCCCGGGCGACGCTCGCCGACTTCCTGCGCGCACGCCGGCATCAGGCGCAGATGACCTACCAGCAGATGGCTCGACGCAGCACATCAGTGTCTGCCGCGACGTTCGAGCGTGCCGCATCCGGCGCTGTCGTGCCCTCCTGGGAGACGGTCGAGGAATTCATCCTCGCGAACATCAGCGACCGGGACTTCTACCTCGAATATCTCATCGACGAGGCCCGCCAACTGTGGATCAGGGCCCGCCGGGCCACGCGCGCCCCGTACTACGTTCGCACGGCACCCGATCCCACGCTGCTGGCCACCCCAGCCGACTTCCTGCGCGCCCTGCGCCGGCAGCACGTGTGGGCCGGTTACCCCTCGCCCGGCGAGATGGAGCGCGCCTGCGGGCCCGGCCGGCTGCCCGCGACCACCGCGCGCCGCATCATCGCCGGCGACGTTCTGCCCGTAGACCCCCAGCAGGCCGTCGCCTTCCTGAGAGCCTGCCATGTGGTCAAAGCGGTCGATCTGGAGCGGTGGCTGGCTGCCGCGGTCCGGATTCTCAGGGACGTCCCGTCCCGGGCCAGGAACCTCGACAAGTGGATCCAGGCCCACGAGCAGTTGGTCCAAAAGGCCCGGACCGAAACCGTGGCCGCTTCGGTCAGCCGACTACCCGCGCCCCACGAGGGGAGGGCGGCCGCTTAGCCGGACGCCACAGCACCCCACCGACACACGAGAGAGCCGGATGCGCGCTGCCTGTCCCGCTGCAGCGCCCCTCCTCAGCCACCATGCGGAGCGGACACGAGCCAGGCGGCCAGAGGCCGCTGCCAGCGAGTGTCGGGTTCGGGCAGGCGGGCACGGCAGATGCGCTCAAGGGTGCCGTCCTCGCGCCAGCGGCCGAAACGCTGCTGGCAGGTCCAAGCGGACCCCAGAGCCTGGGGCAGACGCCTCCACGTCGTCTTCGTGCAGGCGATATGGACGATGGCTTCCAGGATCTGTCGCTCGCAGCGTCGGCGGCCACCGCTATGCGACAGCGGAGGAAGAAGAGCGGACACGGCCCGCCAGGCGGCGTCGCTGATCCGCGGCTGCCACACCGGCGCCTCACCGGCCAGCGGCAACAACTGCTCGACCAGGCTCCGCTGGCCGGGCTGCAACAGCGGCCGCCGCGCCAACTGCTCCCGCAGCCACACAGCGGTGTACTCAGGTTCGGGAGCATCGGGCCACCACACCGTCCCCTTGGGGAGCCCGGTGAGGTGATACCGGGCAGCCCACCAGGTGCGCTGCCAAACAACCGGCCAGGACGGGTTCCACCCGGCATCGATGGCGTCCAGCTGCCGTCCCAGGCGGGTGGGACGGCCGGCGCTGCGCTGGCGGCAGCGCGCCTCGTTCAGCCAGGCCCCCAGAGCGAAACCGTCGACGCAGGTCGGCTTGGAGACGGCGAGGTGGCCGTGCCGGGCAGCGAAGGCGCCCGCAACCTCCAGGCCGTCTGCAGCGGCGCGACGGCGACCGGGCCACGCATGAAAACGCCGCACCTCCGCTGCGGTGAGGCCGAGCTCACCGAGCAGACTCCGCTGCTCCTCGCGCAGGTGCCCGTACTGGCTGATCTGCAGGCGCAGCCACCGCTCCAGCCACGTCGGCAGCCCTGCGAGGTTGCTCCCGCCATCGACCGGCCCGTGCTGATCAACGAAGGCCCGGGCTCGATACCAGGCGCGCTGCCAGTCGACGGGCCAGGGCGGATTCCACCACCTGTCCAGCTCACGCAGCTGCGCTGCCTGCTCCACGGTCAACGCCGCGGCTTCCGCTCGCCGGTTGGCCACCCACCGCCCCAGATCGAACCCCTCCCGTACACCGGAACCGGTGTGCGCGAGGGCCAGATGCCCGACCTCGCGCACGTGACGGCGAGCATGCTCGAGCCCTTCAGCGAACTGCTGAGCACGCCGCTGCTGCAAGTTGCCGCTTCGTCCCTCCCACCGCGGCACCACCGGCCCCACCTCCCACCCACCCCCGCCTACAGGGCCTTGCACCCCACATACACCCGCATCCGTAACGGAGCCCGGGGAACCGGCCAGGAGCCGCAGACCCGCCCCCACCTCCACCGGCCGGTGCACGGCCCGCACCCACCACAGCCCACGCCCCTGCCCCGGCCGTGATCCGATCGCACGACGCTGCTCCCGTACGACCGCCCGCACCCAGGACGTCAACGCCCCATGCCCGTCCTCTTCCAGTTCAACAAGCCACCGTCGCTTCAAACGCTCACCCAGCACCGCGGCAAGGCGCGCATCCACATCCCGCCCCCGCACAAGCCCACTCGCCCCCTCACCGGCCACCAGCTGCCGCACGTCCGGCTCCACCAGGGGACCCGCCACCCCGACAATCTCCGGGAACACCACCACGTCCCGCACCAGCAGCCGCCACTGCTCCGCTCCCCAGCCCACCGGATCCGCATCCCCACCCCACCAGCGGGTAGCGGCTACAACCTCCTCGAGCCGGGCCCCCCACACCTGCTCCCGCTCCCAGAACTCCTTGCGCCCCCACCACTCGCACACCACCGCACGCGCCAGAGCGAACACCTCACCCGGATCCGCCCCGCCCGCCGCCCCGGCCCGAGCCACCCGCCCCCAACGACGCAGCGCCCGCCCCAGCTCCACCGTCAGCCCCGCCACATCGACGAACCGCAGCGGATGCCCCTCACCGACGTCCAAAAGCCACCGGCCGTGCCGCACGCACAACCGCCGCCACCGCGGCCGATACACCCACACCCGCCCCCTACCCGCCCCACGCGAAGCCGCGCACAACGAGCAGCCGAACACCACCGGCCCCCACTCAGCCGCCCCCCGCCGCCACCGCGCCCACCCCTGCCCGTCCCCGCCCCGGCCGGCCAGCGCCTCCCGCCCGGCTCCCCACGACGGCAACGCCTGCGCCAGATACTCCGCCGGGACACCGCACCACCCGGCCAGCTGCTCCTGCGCCGCCTCGTCCAGCAACACCTCACCATCCGGACGCCAACTGTCCTTGCGCTGCACCGGGTTCGACCACCGCCACGATCCCGCCAGGGCACCGGCCTCCAGCCCGTACGCGGCTGCCACCCGGTGCAGGAACGACCACGTCGTCTCGCCCACGGCAGGCGTCACCTTCAGGACTGCCTTCACCCCAACTGCCCTCCGCTCACAACCCGGTATGGCATCTCAGCGCCCCCGTCACCGCAGTCGACGGTCTGCTTGTGCCGGTGTCCGGCGAACGAGTGCCGGGGCCGGGCGGTGTCGGCCCCGGCGTGCCGTCCTTCGAGCGGCCTCTGTGGCCTGCGGAAACGCAGGGATGCCGGTGACGGCGGGGTGAGTTGACCGGCACTGCCCGGCCTGCCGCTCCGAACTGCGTGAGCGCCCGCGGCGCTCGCGCAGCAGGTAGCCCGGCCCCGCCAGAGCGTTACAGGGGCCGGGCTACGGCTGAGAACCCTAGACCGGGCAGCGGAAGTCGAGTCCTCAACCGTCGCACACCAGGTTCGGTCCTCGTGTGCGATCTCTTGTGAAACGACGTCCGTCGTCGACAGGCGCGCCATGGGGGCCTGTCAGCGCACTGGTGACACGGGAGAGCGCCGGTCTGCCGACTTCGCGGTGGGGGCGGCCCGGACCGCAACGGGGAGGCCAGCAGGCTCTGGCAACAGACCCTGCCGTCGCGACCCGTTGAAGGCCACCGCATTGGTACAGGTGAGGGGTGAGTTCGGCGGTTCTGCGCCGGCGAGGTGCTCCGGAGATCGGCCTCTGTCTGATCACGGCCCCGCGGTCTTCTGGTGTTCTTCGTGCTGTGCTGCTTCCGCGGAGCCTTCGCTCTGAGCGCCCCGGCCGGACCGCCTCCACGCCCGTCCCCTTTCGCCCTCGCCCTCGACTCCGGTCTGTTCGACGTGGTTGCGCGGGACCCACAAGTGCCCCTCACAGGCGTGGAATTACCGTTCGGCCGCCAGGTCGGTTGCCCATCGGTCCTCTACCGGCCCCTCTGGCCCCAGGTGTGGGTCCGGACCCCGCGCCGCCGCTGCGCCGAGTTCATGCGGCCGAGCGTTGCTATCGCCGGGCCGGGCTCGTTGAGGCTGGGCAGCAGACGTCGGCAGGGAGGCGTTCTGGGCCGGTGTCCGGCTCTCCCAGAAAAGTCTGGCCGTGGGGTGTAACGAACGGCGCGCGGCGGGCGACTGTTTCGAATCGGGGCGCGTGGCGCCCGCGGCACGCGCGACGGGAAGACCATGACGACCGGTGCACACGGCGGGCGCCCATGACCGGCCACCACCGCAAAAAGGACGAATTCGAGGCGTTCTACAGGCAGTGGTACGCCAACGGGGTGAGATACGGGCGGGGTCGCCACTGGCTGCAGCAGTGGGAGGCAGAGGCCGCCACCCAGGAAGCGATGTCACAAATGTGGACAAAATGGGAGCAGCTGTACGAACTGGAACCAGAACAGCGGAAGGCGTACTTTCTTCGCATCCTACACAGGCGGTGCGTGGACATCATCGACAACAACGTGCGCCAGCGCCGTATCGCCGCGCACGTCGCCCGTGACCAGATCAACGGCGATGATCCCGCCCTTGGCCGCGGCCGCGAGTCGCAGGTCACCGATGGCGAGGCCCTCCCGGAGAACGCCTACGAGATCACCCAGCTCAAGGAACTGATGGCCAAGCTGCCCGAACAACAGCGGCTGAGCATCCAACTCGAGCACGACGGCTACCCGGCCGCGGAACGCGCCATGATCAAGGGCATCAGCGAGAACCTCGAGCGGCAGCACCTGGCACGCGGGCGCGCGAAGGCGAAGAGGATGCGAGACGAAGGGACGGGCCAGTGAACGACGACCGTGACGAGACCCAGGCCGCACCTGCGCCGACGTACCCCCCGCTGCCACCCGCAGGCGAGGGACTGCTCCCGGAGTCCGACGCGGAGTTCGAGGCGGACCTCGCCGAGTTCTTCGCCGAGCCTCTCCCGGACCCGGCGAGCGAGGAGGCGAAAGCCGCCCGCTTCGACGCGATCCTCCAGCGCGGCGAGGAACTCATGCTGTTCGAGGTGAAGAACACCGCGACGAAGAACACCGAGGCGAGGAACACGGGCGTGAGCTCCGGTTCGGCGACCGCCGCGCAACCGGGCACGGACGAGCAGGAGAATCCATCGACGCCGACGATGCCGCACCAGCCGCGGCCGGAGCCGGTTCCCCGCCAGACCAGGCGTGTGATCGTGCCGCCGAAGCCGCAGCGCACCAGCAACTCCGCAAAAAGGCCTGAGAATCGGCCCCGCTTCAGCCCCGTCCGCACACTCGCCCAAGTAGGACTGCTGGCCGGCACCGTCGGCGCGTGCGTCGTGATGACCATCGTGATCTGGTCCGGAGATGCCTCTGCCCCCATCCACCTCCTCGCGAATATTCCTGCCCTGGTGGCCGTGGTCTCCCATCACTACCTGCGCAGCCACCGCGCCAACTCGAAGGTCAGCCTCGAACACGAGGGCAAGCCCACGACCGCCATGCGGATGCGCTCCTACAGAAGGAACCGCGAGCACGCGCGAGACGAGCACAGAAGGAACAGACAACGCGTGTAACGGATGCGGCCTGTGGCCCGACTGGGATGTAACCCCGGTCGGGCCACAGGTTTTTCGGCCTCGGCCACGTGCATAGGAGGAAAGCGCGATGTCATCCCTCAACCCCTCGCCCGGCGCGCCGACGCCACAGGGACAGCCCCTCGGTGAGCGGAACTTCCTCGAGGAGCTCCTCGCCGAGGCTGAGCTGGACCTGGCCGGCCGTCGCGGCGAGGCGGCCGTGGCCGAGGCCGTCCTCGACTTCAAGCGGCACCAGATCGCGGTGATCGAGGCCGACCTCCACCGCCGCCGCCAGCGGATCGCGGTGATCGAGGCGGACGTACGGGTGCTGCAGCGGCACCAGCGCGCCCGCCAGCGCATGCGGTCCCGTCGCGCCCGGCGCCGCCGTGTTCTGCGCACCGCCCGGACGTGCACGCGTATCGCGCTGACGGCTTTTGGCTGTTTCTCATTCACCGTTGCGACCTACCTCTTCATCCATGGGCTGCCGGGCAGCACCGAGATGTTCGGTGCGGCCGCGAGCGCATGGGCGGCGGCCATCGCCCTTCCGCCTGTCCGGTAGGAACCCCGCCAATACACAGAACGCATCGGCCCGGACTCACAAGTCCGGGCCGATGCGTTCCGGCGCCGAAGCACGATCCGCGACGGTCACAAGGAGGCGCACAAGCAGGTAGGGGCAGCGGAAGCCAGAAGCCTCAGCACTCGCGCACCAGGTTCGGGGCCCGGATACGCGATCTCCAATGAAACGACGTCCACGGCCAACAGACACGACACTCCGAGTCCGCTGATGCCTCCACGCCAGGACTACCAGCGCATGCCCAACTCATCGAGCGCCGCGCGCCGCTGCTCGCTCAACTTCCCAGCGCGACAACGGGCGTTGTCCAGGAACGCACCGAGCTTGATTCCCTCCCCGTCTACCAGTTCGACGTGCTTGCGTGCCGGCCGGAGGTGGCCTTCGCGGGCGTGGAACTGTCGGGCGGCCGCGAGGTTGGCGGCCCACCGCTCATCCTGTGACCGCCGCGCCGACACCGCCGCCTGGCCCTCAGCCGCGGGCTCCACGCCGATCGTCTCCAGCAGGAACTGCTGCACAGGCACCAGCCGATCCCAGCCCGCGCGCTGCACGGTGATCCACGCGCCGAGGTCCTCGCCCTGCACGATCCCGCTCAGGGAGGGCGCCCCCGGCCCGCCCGTGGGCGAGAGCGAGCCGGTATGCACGCTGCCAGCCGATCTCCCACGCCGGGCACCGCCCTGGATCGATCTCTGCGAGAGCCTCCGTACGGCTCTCTGACAGCTCCCCGCCATACGGCACGCCCTGGGCGGGGTGTGTCTGAAAGATCGTGTAAGTCCGTGACGTGACAGGTTGGCGGGGGCTCGCCGTGAGTCCCTGGCCTCCGGATCGGACGGACATGAGCGACAAGGATTACCCGGCTGTTGAGCCGGATGAGCTGGTGGGGAGCTCCGCTGAGTCACTGTGCGCGGGTGGGGCCGGGGACACGGACGGTGGGCAGATCGGGGCGTTCGTTGTCCGCGGCCAGAGCGTCGCTGGCCAGGCGTCGGTAGGCGTGGAGAAGTTCCGCGACGGCGTCGGGGTTCGCTTCGGCGGTGGCGACGAGTGCGGCCAGGATCTGGGAGCGGGAAGTCTGTTCGCCGGCGGCGACTGCGACACGCACGAGTATGTCGAGGCGCTGGTCGACATCCTTGGGCCAGGAGACGAGTGTGTTTCGGCGGGGCTGCTGCCACAGCAGGTCCACGGTCCCCCCTTGTCCATGCCAACTACCCTGTATCGAATATATATTGAGCGCATGGTGACGCTGCTGCAAGGACGCCGGACGCCGGAGGGCTCGGGGGCTGCCGCTGCGGCCGGGATTCGTATTGCGGGGCGAGTGCTGCATCCGACGCCGGTGTTCGACACGTACTGGCGGTTCGCTGCGGCGCGGCAGGCGGTGTACGAGACGCGGCTGGCCGGCGGGCCGGGGCCGTGGACGAGCGATCCGATCCTGTCGCGGCACCGGTTCACCAACTGCTACCGGGCCGCGGACCGGGTCAGCCAGGCCCTGATCGGCGACGTCATCTACCGCGGCGAGCAGGAGTGGGAAGAGGTCTTCTTCCGCACCCTGCTGTTCAAGATCTTCAACAAGGAATCCACGTGGCGGCTGCTGACCGGCGCGCTGGGCAAGGTGCGGTGGGACGGCTACGACTACCGGGCCTTTGACCGGGTGCTGTCGCGGGCGTTCGCGGCGGGGGAGCGGCTGTACTCGGCCGCCTACATCGTGCCGCCGCCGCAGCTGGGGGAGGAGCGCAAGCACCGCAACCATCTGCGGCTGCTGGAGATGATGATGACCTCCGGCGCCCCGGAGAAGGTCCTGGCCGCGCCGACGCTGCAGGATGCCTACGAGGTCCTGCTGGGCTATCCGGCCATCGGCCCGTTCCTGGCCTACCAGTTCGTCATCGACCTCAACTACGCCGCCCAGATGCCGTTTTCGGAGATGGACTTCGTCGTCGCCGGGCCCGGCGCGAGGGACGGGATCCGCAAGTGCTTCGGTCCGGCGGCCGACGGCATCGAGGCCGACATGATCCGGTACATGGCCGACACCCAGGACGAGCACTTCGCCCGTCTGGGCCTGACCTTCACGGGCCTGAGAGGGCGCCCGCTGCAGCTGATCGACTGCCAGAACCTGTTCTGCGAGGTCGACAAGTACGCACGCGTCGCCCACCCGGAGATCGCCGGGATCAGCGGCCGCAGCCGCATCAAGCAGACCTACCGGTCCTCGGCGGCGCCGGTGCCAGCCTGGTTCCCTCCCAAGTGGGGCATCAACGGCCCCTGCTGAGACGCGCTCCTATGCGGCCAGAGTCGGGGTGTCGCTCAGCAGCGGCCGTATGGCGGTGATCGGCCCGTCCAGATGGGCGTGCCCGGCAACGACGGTCAGAGTGCCGACGGCCAGGCCCGCTTGGTCCGCAATGTAGGCCAGGAGCCTGCCCAGGCCCAGGTAGTTGCCGTAGGCCCGTTCGAACATGTAGTGGCTGCGATACAGCGCCGCGGCATGCACCCGGCCGTCGCGGTCCAGCTGGAAGGAGCAGTGGCTCAGACAGGGGAAGCCGCGGTACAGGTTGTCGCGGTCGGCGGCATGCACGAGCAGCTCGGCCGGTACGTCGCCATCGTCGGGGTGCGCCAGGTCTGCTTCGTAAGCGGCCGTCATCGGGCCCTTGCCCGAAGCCTGCTTACGCAGGCGGCTGATGATATTGCCGACCTGGTCGATGTCGGTCCTCTTCGCACCGGGGTAGGCGACGAGACGGCCGAAGTAGGTACCGTGGGCATTGCCGGGATAGCGCCGCAGCCTCGGATACATGGCGCGGTAGCGGGCCACGAGCTCGGCGTGGTCGGCGGCCTTCTCGGCGAGAGCAGCCGGGAACAAGGTGCTCGCGATCGTCTCGACGGGTTCGTGCCGCTTGGCGATGCGCAGCCGGTCCAGTTCCGCGCGGAAGGCCGCGTCATCGGCAGTCGGGTCGGCGATGCGCACCACGGTGTGCAGGCCGGTGCGCGACGGGTTGTCCTTGCGGTCAAGGGCGTTGCAGGCGGCGATCCAGGCGCGGGTGAGGTCACGGCCGGTGACATCGAAGCTGATCATTAATCCTCCTGGCACGGTCGACGGGATCAACAAGGAGTCCGGCGCGGGACAACGTCAGTCCGGCCAGACGTCGTGCACACCGGCGCGAGGCGAGTCACGGACCACCGTCAGATGCACCGGCTCGTCCCGGCCGGCCGCGGACACCTCCAGCACGACGGGATCGGAGAATTCGTCGGTCACCATGGCCGCCTCGACAGGCGAGGCCGTCTGCGTTGCACCCGTCCAGCGGGCCAGGCCCTTGGGCAGCGAGACGAAGGCGGCCCCGTCGACGCGCACGATCAGCAGGTCACCGACGTCGGCATGCACCTGCTGCAGATGTGAACTGGCGGTGACGACGTGGACATGGGCGTCTGCCGGCAGGGCTGACCCGCCCGCCAGGGAAGTGCGCAGCGCGGCCGGAGAGATCTTCGCCCACTGGCTTGCACGGTTCGCTTCCAGCAGACGGAGATGCTGCAGGTGCCGCACGGTGCCCGCGTAGGAGGTGCCCAGCTCCCTGGCCAGCCGGTACACGTGCTCCGGGCTGGTCGGCTGCCCTTGACAGATCCGGTCGAGCCCGGCCAGCACCGCGGGGCGCGGCATGAGGAACCAGGCGGCGAACGCCTCCGCGGTCTTCTCCTCGTCCGGCCAGCTGCCGTTGCCCCACCGCAGCGCCGGACTGAGGTCGTCGTCGGCCGCCGTACGGTGCCGCAGATGGTGGTGTCCCAGCTCGTGGGCCGCGGTGTGCCGCTGGGTGACGATGTTCAGGTTGGCGTTGAGCAACACGGCGGGCCCGTTGTCGGCGGGAGAGAAGTAGACACCGAACAGGCGCGGCATCGGCTGCGCCATGCCTACCACTCCGGCCGCCTTCAAAGCCTGGTGGACAGGCACGTACCGGGTGCGGTCGATGCCCAGGTTGCGATGGGCCTGGACGGCCGCGATCCCGGCGATACGGTGCGCCACCGTCCAGTTCACCGCTGCGCGCCCTGCCCGGCGGCACCTTCCTGCTCCTTCTCGGCCGCTCGCCGCAGTGAGAGGTACTCGGCGAACTCCATCACCGTCTTCTGGTCGCCGTCGGTCAACTGGGCCAGTGCGCGCGGCAGTCCGGCCAGGGCGTACTCGCCGGCGTCCGCGTCCTCCTCCTCGGCCAGGAAGTAGGCGACCGGCTGCCGGTACAGACGGGCGAGCTTCTTCAGCTCCAGGCTGTCCACGCGCCGCTCGCCGCGCTCGATGTCGCTGATCGCCGAACGGGGAATGCCGGTGCTGTCGGAGACGAACTGCTGCGACATGTTGAGGTAGTCGCGGGTCTTCTTCAACCGCTCGCCGAGCTGGATGAGTTCAGGATCGCGGGCGCGGGCGTCGGAGGGGGGAGGGGTCATGACTGCTGCCTTTCGATGATGGCCTCCCGCACCGCGCGGGCGAAAGCCCGCACAGACCGGGTGGCCTGCGCCGACTCGCGGTCGGCAGGAATGGCGATGGAGTAGCGCTCCTCAACGCGCGTGAGGATCTCCACAATCAGGAGAGAGTCGACCGGCAACTCTGCTCCGCCTTCTTGGAGTTCGGCGCTCACCTCGGCCGCGGACCGGTCCTGCAGCTCGGCCAGGAACTCGATGAGGACCGAGACGATGTCGTCGATGCCCGGTGTGACGGTACTCAGCACTTCCCCCCAATCGTCTGCATTTCCAACGTCGTTGTCCTAGGATACGACAACGTCGGGAAATCCGACAGCGATGTCTCAAGATCAGACAAGGGAGCAGGTATGGACTTCCAGCGCTACCAACAGGCCGCCATCAAGACCCTGCAACCACCGGCCGAAGACACCGACCCCGTCCTCGTCCCCCTCCTCGGCCTCGCCGGCGAAGTCGGATCCCTCACCACCGCCTACAAAAAACACCTGCGCGACGGACCCGCCTACGAACAGGGCAAACACCAACTACGCGAAGAACTCGGCGACGTCCTGTGGTACATAGCCGCCCTCGCCCACCGCTTCGACCTCGACCTCGACGACATCGCCACCGCCAGCCTGGAAAAGACCAAAGACCGCTGGCGCACCACCCCCGACACCGAACACACCCGCTTCGACGAACACTTCCCCGAACACGAGCGCCTCCCGCGCCAAACCACCCTCACCTTCACCCCCACCCGAGACGACGGCCGCACCGTCATCGTCCTCACCCGAGAAGACGGAACCCCCGCAGGCGACCCCCTCACCAGCGCCTCCCACATCGAGGACAACTACCGCTTCCACGACGCCTTCCACCTCGCCCACGCTGCCGTCCTCGGCTGGTCCCCCGTCACCCGCTTCCTCCTCAGCCGCAAACGCAAAAGCGACCCTGCCGTCGACGAAGCCGAAGACGGCGGCCGCGCCATCGCCATCGAGGAAGGCATCTCAGCCCTCGTCTTCTCCTACGCCGCGCGCCACCGCTACTTCGCCGACATCAAGCACATCGACAACGAACTCCTCACCACCATCGCGCACATGACCGCACACCTCGAGGTCAGCGTCTGCCGCGCCGCGGACTGGGAGCACGCCATCCTCACCGGCTACACCGCCTGGCGCCAGCTGCGCGAGCAGAACGGCGGCACTGTGCATCTGGACCTCGACCGGCGCCTTTTCACCGTCGACCCGCTGTAACCGGTGTAACCCCGGGCCGGCGATGCACACTGTGGTGCCGTGTGCGGAGAGCATGTCGACAACTGTCCACCCCCAATGACCACGCCGATGGCCGCGCATTGCTCAGTGGCTCGCCGTCAGTGGTTCGTACGGTGCCGATCCCATGGAGGCCGCCGAACGCGGTCAGCAGCTGCCAGATCTGGCGATAGCTCAGGGAGCCCGGCCGTTGCCTGGCGTACCTGAGGAGCGTCGAGCCCTCATCCTTGTAGACCCGCGGCAAACCAAGTACGGCTACCTCTCCGGGTCTGTGAGTAAAGAATCGGAAATAGACACTTGCGTAGGGGCTACAGCGTCGTATTTTCCACACTCGACGCTGGGGCATGTGAGCGGATTGCAGTCCCCACCGGACACGCAGCCTGAGTACCCGTTAGACTCCGTCGCAATAAACGACAAAGGGAGCCCTGCACCCCAACCTCATGGCCTACGAAACCAGTTGGGGGGGAGGGCTCCCCTCGCCACGACGCACAGGAGCTCGCCGCATGAGTAAGCCTAACCGGAATCGTCCTAGGAAGGCTCACAGCCGTAGGCATGTCTACCAGCCACGACGCTTTGACCTGCGCAAACTGGCCGGATCGCAACGAGGGAACCCGTTGAGTCAGTTCTGGAACGGCATGAGTTACAAGCTGGGGAGTAGCGTTGTGACACTGCTGGTGCTTTGGTGGACTAACCGGCGATAGCAATGCTAAACGCGATCAATGTTAAGGCCCCAGTGGTTGATTCCGCTGGGGCCTTTAACGATGAGACAGTTGGGTACAAAATTTGTTGTTCGACTCGGAGAGTGCAAACCTCTCCGAATACCAGCTCTACTCGATTTGAGTTGAGTTACAGCCTAGCTGATGAAGTTTGCTGCCGATTGATGGCCGCTAAAGTTGGGGTTGTGCCTACGTCCTTTTTTGATGACGGCAGGAGGCGTAATCCATGGAGGGATCGGCTGACCGCGTTTCAGGTTCCGGAGATTAAGCTTACGTGCAAAGCAATTTGATGGGGCGTTACTGGGTTTAGCAGAAAAAGAATCACATTTGGGTTGACGGCAACCACGGAAGCTAAATCAAAGAGGTGATAGTTCGCCAGGGAGGAAGAAGCGACAGACTTGGTCGTAGCTGGCGGCTTTTCAGGAATTCGCGGAGCGAATTCCTGTTCCTTGAATCGCGGAGCGATTCAAGGAACCGTCACGGAGTGACGGCATATCA